>NZ_CP025085.1 GCF_002847015.1 Prodigiosinella confusarubida | reverse complement strand
TATATCTTTCAATTCGTAGGTGTGTTGGTTGTAGTGCTCCTAATTATTGAAGATGTAGTAAATATTCTATTCCGTGTTCTCTGAATCCATGGAAACCAGTTTTTCTATTCCCCGATTAAGGTTCTCCAGCTTTGGAATAAATACGGTTTTGATTATTTCATGTGTCACATCACAAGCTTCGTCAAAGAAAGCGCTGTACTCATCACGATGACCGACAATATACAGTGACCGTTTTATATTCAGTTGCTCTGGCATATGCGTCAAAACCTGTCGGGAATAGGTTTCTGATTGCAGAAAACTGATTGGGCTGGTCACAGCCCAGCCGATTCCTGCTGCCACCATCGACGTTAAAGTATCTGCATTATCAAATTCGAGCATATTGGGGACACGAATATCGATTCTGCGTAGATAGCGTTCAATCTGCATGCCGATCTGTGAGTTTCGGTTAAACCTTACCAGCGGTAACGCGGCAGATAGTTCACGAATATCTTCTATTGTCTTGATACGTTTGCGGTAATCTGGGGGGGTAATAATGAAGTAACCTTCAGAGAACAGGCGATAACGCACCACGCTGTCGGTATCTATCAATGGATCGCTGGTGACGATAAGATCCAGTTCACGCCGCATCAGTGCTTCACCCTGCTGTGGGCTTAATCCGGTACGAATCAGCAACTGGGATGAACTCTTCATCAGGCGTTTTGTGAACACCGAGCCACAAGTGATGGCAAAGGAGTCGACCAGACCGATGCGCAGGTCGGGTTTGATCCCTTTCCCAGCTTCCAGCACCTGTGCTTTCAGATTGGCGATCTCTTCGGTCAGTATTTCTCCCCGATTTTTCAACGCAATGCCATACGGCGTTAACACCACCGGGCGTCTTGCCCGATTGACCAACATGACGCCAAAATCCTCTTCCAGTAGTCTGATCGTTTGCGAGACGGCAGACGGCGTCAGGCCTAATCGAGTCGCTGCCGCAGTCATGCTGCCTGCTTCCGCCATCGTCACAAAGACGTGGACGGCATACATATCGATCGATTTATTGGCTGACATTGTTCGTTTAACCATTTTTGTATTGTCTGCGGTGCAAGGTTCATGCTTGTTGAAGCACTGAGGTAAACCGGTAGTTTACCTCATAATGTCCTGCTGGCAGATGTGGTAACTGATGCCAGCTTAATAGGCTCATTTCAAAAAAAACACAGAACATATCACTGATTAATTTTTTCTTATAACTAGGTGTAGTTAATCTGAAGTTAGGGTGGGAATGTGGCATTCGGCCTGTTCACGGATTTCCAGCAGAGCCGGGATGAGGTGTGCGGTGGCGTTGAGGCAGGCGCTGAGTTGGGCGAGGCTTTCCGGTGGAATGGTGATGTCGTTTTCCAGCGTGTCGCCGAGGTAGTGGAGGCCGCGGCATAGGCCTTCGACGGATTCGGCGGCAATGGCATCGAGGTCGCAGAGTTGGACGTGATCGAGCTGTGAAAGGGGAGCGAGGCGATCAGGTCGCGGAAAAAGGTGATGGAGTTGTTGGAGGCTGTGGCGTGGGTGTCCGTCATGATTGTGTCTTCCATTGCTAGATATTTATGTCATCACGCCTTCAGGTTCCAAACTAAAGGTGTGACCCAGACAGGTTTGGAACTCCGGATCTAGCGACCGGCCAACCTTGCGGTTGCCCTGCCTGAGCCACGAATAAGAGTGTGCACGTAGCCCCTGAAAAAACAAAGCGTTTTCAGTTCTAGATGTTCGGGGTTCCAGGCCCGACCGCGGGTGTTGCCGCAGTACGTTCACTTTATTCTGGCGGCGTGAATGGTGAAAGTGGTTGGATGGATTTACAGCAGTGCTGTAGCCGGATTTGTAATGCGGTTCGCAAAAGCGAAGTAAAAGCCCGTAGCTGCCAGTCCGAGATATACGGGTCGACCACAGGGGTGAGGCGTCCAGCCGGGAGCCTCCCCCTGTGTTTCCCCTAATATGCAGCAGTGGTGTGTCTTTAGGCTTGTTGGCTACGGCGCGTTCGGCTTTGATCTGCGCCAGCAGTGCTTACTTAGCGAATTATGGAGAAAGCGGGTGAACGGATGGTGTGGGCTAACAATGCATGTTAAGGCTACAGCGATGCCTAATGAGCGGTCTTAGTCTTCACTTTCGGTAAGAAAATGTCGTGGTCTGCTCATCAGATTAAACCTATTTTATTGTATATACACAATGATATTTTATTTATTAATTGTATATATAATATTAATTACTGCATAATACATTTCATATTTAATATAAAAGGTATGGCGCATGTGGGATAAAAATCTACAAATCAAGCAGGTAGATAAAATTATTACTGAACTGAACTCCCGCAAAAAGATCCGCTTCCCTAAAAAGGGATGGATTAACTTGATTCGTACCTCGTTGGGTATGAGTACCCGCGCCCTTGGAGAACGAATTGGGTTAAGTCAGTCTCGGGTTTCGCTTATTGAGAAGGGCGAAGTTGAGGGTTCACTTACGTTAAACACCCTTGAGAAGGTCGCTGAGGGGCTGAATTGTGATGTGGTTTATTATTTTGTACCAAAAGAGGGCGATACGCTTGAAGGGTTAAGAGAGAAACAGGCTCTCAAAAAAGCCGATTTTCTTAACAACTACACTGAAATTCATATGTCCCTGGAAAAGCAGTCGACTTCGCCAACTTTCCAGAGCACCAATAGAGACAAGATTAAAGAAGAACTTCTCAAAAAATGGCCACGTGATTTCTGGGATATAAAATGAGCGAAGGAATCAACGATAATCTGCCTGATGGTGCGACTGAACTCAGCCCAGATGATCTGGTAGGCCTTATTCCTTCTTATATCGAAACGCGAGAGGATCTGAATGAGTTCGAAAAATCCAACATACAACAAGCATTAACTTGGTTTCGCAGGCAAAAAATTGACCTATACGGATGTTTTAACAGTAGATTTTTGCTTGCAGTTGCACTTTCAGATGTTTAATAAAACGTGGGAATGGGCAGGCCACTTACGGCAGAAAGAGGTGAACATCGGCAACACTCCACCACATATGATTTCTACGCAAGTACGGAATATTCTGGATAACGTCAGATTCTGGGTTGAAAATGAAACATTTCCGGTCGATGAGATTTGCCTGCGATTGCACCGGGATATTGTTTGGGTCCATCCTTTTCCCAATGGGAATGGACGCCATTCACGCATATTTTGTGATGCCTTACGCGTTGTTTTGGGCTCAGGATTTTTTACATGGGGCAATGCTGGAAATGACCTGGTTTCACCGGATCAGCACCGGAAAGCGTACATTGACGCATTAAGAGACGCTGACCGTGGGCAGTATGCTCGGCTAATCATCTTTGCCACGTTATCCTGAATTCAGAATTTACGTCTGATGCGATTAAGGTAAATTGTCGCATGGCATGTTCTCCGCGCATCCGGTATGACAACACCAAAAAGCATGTTACGGCATAAGTGAAAGGGGGATAGGTGGGCATCAGCCCCGGCACTGATTGCCGGGGGAATATTTTTAATCTTTCTTCAGTTTCGCCTGTTTCAGTGCGGAAAGCAGTCGCTCTTTGTCGTGTTTACTGAGGTTTTTCTGGGAAACGACATGCATAAAGTGGCTGTAGGTCAGGCTATTCATATTGCCGTCTTTACGTAGTGTTTGGGCAATCTGTTGCAGAATGCTGCCATTGAGTTTGCCAAGCTGGACCCGAATATCGGCCAGTGGTCGAGGTTGCCAACCTTGTTCCGGCACGGCCAGCCAGTCGGCGCGGTAGCGATACTGAATGGCTTTGGCTGCATCCATTTGCGTCTGGATGAAAGGCGCTATCGAGTTGGCATCCAGCCCATATTGCGTGGCTTGTTGACGGCCAGCTTCGAGGACTTTGGCTTCTTGTTGTAAATCTTCTATCGCCAGATGGTGTTCGGCTTTATATCCTGCCACGTCTTTCATATAGCTCAGACGCTGGTCAATGAGCGACGACAAATCGGGTGTCGCACTGGCAAAAACACTGGTACTGATGAGGCAGGTTAAAAGGCACATTTTCCGTAACATATTGGCTCCTGGGTGGTGAGAGAAAGAAAACAGGTAGGCGATAATAACGTTGTATTGTTACATCCCCAATTAATCAAACCAGCCAATAAGTAACAAAAAGTATGATTGCTTTTCTAAGTTTATCATGTGCTAAAAATCACCCGTTTTTACTTTGTCTGTGGCGAAGGTATGGGGGGCCGTGGTATCTATTTTTCTCAAGGCAAAGAGCATTCCCAGACCGGCCAGCAGGGAAATGGTAATGGCGATATGCAGGAATAACGTTATGGGCAATGAATAGTGTTCTGACAAAAACAGAAACAACCACATAAACGGCAGAATGGATTGGTTCAGCAATACCATGATTGAAGAAACACTGGCCAGTTTTTCATGGGGGATAATGGCAATACGCATAACACGCATAATGTTACCGGTGAATACTTTGCCCGCGGTACTCAGTGAGTAGAAAATGAGAAACGCGATCAAATTATTCAGCGTTCGGGATAGCAGTAGGGAAGACACAATAATGGTACAAAGTCCAATAAATAACAGACTCTCTTTGTTTAATCGATTTATTAGTGTGCTATAAAAAAATGTTGCCAGGAAACCAATCGCACCAGCACACATGTCAATCAGGCCAAAATATTTTACCGGCAATACCATGCTGGTTTCTATTACTGCTGACCCAGCGGATTCAATTAACCCATCAAACATATTATTACCCATAACAAGTAACACCATTAAAAGAATAAATGGTTTTTTCAATATAGTGAGTAAGGAAATGAAAGATGGATGGGCAATGAAATCGCTGACATTTGATGCGGGAGTCATTTTGAAAGTAAGAAAATAGTAAGCGTTACATAAATAGAGTGTTGCTGCGATGAACAGCAGTGTCATAAAACCGTATTCATAAAGCAGCATACCCAATAACGGGCCTACGACCATGCCGAGTAAGTCCAACCGTGTCAGCCGGTTTGAATCCCGTTCGATATGATGGCTGAGTGCGGCGATCAATTTTTCAAATGAGACGATGGTCTGAGCATTGCCAATGGATATAGCTGCGCCGAGCAGGCCAGCGGTCACGGCGATGGTTAATGGTTGGTCCGCGAAGTTCAACACCAGGCAGAGCAATAAACAACCCAGTGATTTGATAGCATCGGTAGCAATCGATATTGGTCTGACGCCCCAACGATCGATAAATGATCCCAATGTCGGAATCAGAATAATTCTGGGAAGCCACCATAAAGCGTAAGCGAGGCCGGAATAGGTTAGACTTTGTGTCTCGGTATAAACCAATACCGGGATAAGAAAAACCATTAAACCATCGGCAATAAAAACCAGAGATAAAAAAGAGAGTAAAACACGATTCATGATTTAATTACCAATGATATTTCTCATCAGGTTAATTTTTTTAATTAAAAAAATAACTTAATCCAGAATTGCGCAAAAGTGAAACGCGCGATAAGCGGGAAATAAGTCGGCTTTACAGATTATACCTAATATAGTGACTTGTGGTGTGGAAAGTAAATATCAATTTATTGAGTTGGTCATATTTATCTGTTGCGGATTAAAACCATTTACTTGCTTATTATAAAATTAGCCTATAGCCATAGGAAATTCGTCTGGAATTAATATATGCCCTTTATCCTCATCATACTTCCAGTTGCATGCGCGTTGGCTGTACTCACGCATCTGAACACTTACTTGAGTAAGCTCCTGGGGATTCACTTTGTTGCTGCTTTCCTACAACTTGAGTTATCTGAGGGATAACAATAGGTGCTATAAAAGATAATGTTTTTACTCCACATAGTGTCACAGAGCTGTGTCAGGCTAAATGTTTTGAGGTCATACTTTATTTACAGTAATAGGAGAAAAGTGTGGACTTTCTGAGCTTCGAACAGGATTTAAGCCGTTATATAGCGCAGCGGTTGGCGGATTCAAAAGATGGCGCACACGATTATAGCCATCTGGTGCGGGTGGTAAACAATGCCCGACGTATTCAGCAAACGGAAGGTGGCGACTTGCGGGTGATTATCACGGCCAGTTATTTGCACGATATTATTTCACTGCCGAAGAATCATCCTGAACGCAAAAACGGATCGCGAATGGCGGCGGAAGAAACCCTGCGGATTTTGCGTACCGAATTTCCCCATTTTCCAGCCACGCTCTACAGTGCGGTATCTCATGCGGTGGCGGCGCACAGCTACAGTGCTGGCATAACACCGGAAACGCTGGAAGCGAAAATTGTACAGGATGCTGATAGGTTGGATTCGCTTGGGGCATTGGGCCTGGCTCGGGTGTTCTATGTGGCAGGGCTGATGGAAAGACCGTTGTTTGAACCGCAAGATCCCTTTGCGTTTGATCGTCCGCTGGATGATCAATCCTATACGCTCGATCATTTCCGGGTGAAACTGCTGGGGTTGCCGCAAACCATGCATACCGTGGAAGGGAAACGCATTGCCCGGGTTAATGCGGCGTATCTGGTGGATTTTCTGGCCAAGCTGGCCGGTGAGCTTGGCGCTGATCCGCTTGAATCGGACGCTAAAGTCCGTGAACGCCTCTTTTCATTGCATCCCTGACGGTGATGTTGCGATCGGTTCCGATCGCGTCCGTTCCCCTGATTTGTTCCAGGGAAACGGGTTTAGTGTCAATTCTATTTTTGCCCGTAATAGGCGTTAGCGCCATGTTTTCGCAGGTAATGCTTATCCAGCAGGCTGGATTGCATCGGGCCGATTGCGGGTGTCAGTTGGCGGGAAAAAATGCCCATATAAGCGCACTCTTCCAGCACGACGGCATTGTGTACTGCATTAGCGGCATTGCTTCCCCAGGCAAAAGGGCCGTGGGCGTTGACCAGCACCGCGGGAATCTGTAACGGGTCGATACCGCGATTGACGAACGTTTCGATAATGACATCGCCGGTGGCTCGCTCGTAGTCGCCATGAATTTCGTCATCGGTCATCAGCCGGGTACAGGGGATCGCACCGTAAAAGTAATCGGCGTGAGTGGTTCCCCAGGCGGGTAAATCCAGCCCGGCCTGTGCCCAGATGGTGGCATGGCGGGAGTGGGTGTGCACAATACCACCGATGCCGGGAAACCGTTGATAGAGTGCCAGATGGGTGGCGGTATCGGATGACGGTTTTTTGTCACCTTCCACCACTTTCCCGCTGTCCAGATCCACCACCACCATGTCTTCGGCGTTCATCTGTTCATATTCCACACCAGAAGGTTTGATTATCATCCGCCCGGCATGCCGGTCGACGGCACTGACGTTACCCCAGGTAAAGGTGACCAGATGATGTCGGGGTAACATCAGGTTGGCTTCCCATACCTGCTGTTTCAGTTGCTCTAACATGTGAAACCTCCTTCCTGCATGCGAGTTTCAATCCACCGGCGGGCATTGATGATTTCCAGTAGTGGCTCGCTGGATTTCTCCGTCCACATCTCAATCAGGAATGCACCGCGGTAATTGAGCTTTTTCAGGTTGCGAAACAAACCGACAAAATCGACACAGCCTTGCCCGAAAGGTACATCGCGGAATTGCCCTTGCGAGGTGGCGGTAACCGGGTAAGTATCTTTCAGATGGATGGCAGCAATACGGTCGATACCGAGTGTCAGCTCATGGGGGATGT
Organism: Prodigiosinella confusarubida; assembly: GCF_002847015.1. GTDB lineage: Bacteria > Pseudomonadota > Gammaproteobacteria > Enterobacterales > Enterobacteriaceae > Prodigiosinella > Prodigiosinella aquatilis. The sequence continues at coordinate 4,964,119 of NZ_CP025085.1, read as the reverse complement.
CGTTGCCCCAGGCGGTGAGATTGCCGATATCAGGGTAAACACTGAACCACGGGGAAGATAAGCGCCGATCCCATTCTTTCCATTTGGTAATCGAGTTTATGAATTCGGTATCCATGATTTCCACCGCCAACATCACTTGTGCGGCGGCCGCTTTTTCCACCGCCCAGGCCAGTCCTTCAGCGAACCGTTGTTGGGTGCCGTCATCCTGCTGTTCGTAATAAACATCATAGCCGGCCAGCTGAATAGTGCGAATGCCGATATCCCGCGCCAGTTGAATTGCTTGCAGCATGATCTCCCGCGCCCGTTCACGCACGGCTTCATCTCGGCTGCCGAACGGATAACGACGGTGTGCCGACAAGCACATGGACGGAATGGTGACGCCGCTTTCCAGAATGGCGCTGACCAGTGTGGCGCGCTGTTCCCGCGTCCAGTTCAGGCGGGACAATCGCTCGTCGGTTTCATCTACCGACATTTCCACGAAGTCAAAACCGCAGCTTTTTGCCAGTGCCAATCGCTCCGGCCAGGTAAGGTTTTTTGGTAAAGCCTTCTCATAGATGCCTAACGGATGCTGTCTCATGGCGGTTAACCCCAGATAGAACAAATGTGCTGATGAAAATCGGCTGCCACGGCGGGCGGATCAACGGCATCGGAGAGTGCCCGGCCAGCGATGAACGCCCGCACCGGAATATCCCTGAACAGCGCCAGATCCGCCGGTGTAATACCGCCGGTAATAGAAAGCTCGATACCCAGCTCAGCAAGTGACGTCATGGCGTTCAGATCGTCTTTGCTCCAGGTTTGCCCGCTGGCCTGAGCATCACGCCCGCGATGGTAGATCGCCTGTTTCACGCCGATATCCCGCCAGGTTTCGGCGTCGTTGAGTGTCCAGCGCCCGAACAGTTCGATCTGGATTTCCCCCTGATACTGCTGGGCGATGTCATGCGCCCGTTCCACGGTCGCCAGCGGCGCAGCGCAGATCACGGTCATCCAGTTGGCCCCAGCGTCAAATGCCTGTTTGGCTAGCGTTTCTCCGGCATCCGCCACTTTCAGGTCCGCCACAATAATATGGTCAGGACAACGTTCGCGCAGATGGCGAACCACCCGAATGCCCTGAGAAATACAGAGAATGGTGCCCGCTTCGATAATGTCGACATGCGGCTTCAATGTTTCGGTGGTCTGTAACGCGGCGTCAAGGCTGGTATGGTCCAGGGCCAGTTGCAGCAATGGTCGACTCATGATGGTGTACTCCTTGGGGTAGTCAGTACGGCGCATCGAGTGTGGTAATCCTGTAGCGCCTCAATAAGAAACTGGTAGTGCATCAGCTTGTGCCGATAAGCGCTCTGGGCGTGATGATCAGGCTCGATCACACTGACCGGATGGCGCAGGTGTGCTTGCGCACTAGCAAAATCCGGATAGGCGCCGCTACCGACCAGCGCGGCCAGCGCCGCACCCAGACAGCCGGTTTCTTCCACTTGTGGCCGTTCTACTGGCAGACCACTGACATCGGCGAAGATCTGCATCCACACGTCGGAATGTGCCGGTCCGCCGGTCACTCGTAGTGTGGTGGCGCGGTTAAAACGTTCGCGCATTCGTTGCAGGTGCGTCATGTGGCTGAAAATCACCCCTTCGTAGACTGCCTGTAACAGATGTTCTCGTTGGTGGATTGATTGCAGGCCGTAAAACCCGGCGGTCATTTCCAGCCCGGCATTGCTGCCATAGAGAAAGGGAATAAACAGTACGTCACTACCCGCTTTGGGCAGGCTGGCAACAGTCCGATTGATTTCATCGAAACCGCTGATACCCCATTGGTGCGTCAGCCACTCCAGATTGGCGGATGAGGTGGGGCTGGCTTCATGCACGATGTATTGCCCCGGCGTGACATAACGGCCATAAACATAGGGATGGGGTTCATTACTGAGAATGCTGTCGGTCAGGCCGCTGGTCACCGCCCAGGTACCCATCACGGCGTTCAGCGCCGATTCATCTTTCAGACCCGCGCACAATGCGGTGGAAACCACGTCAAACAGACCGCCGACCACCGGTGTGCCGGCGACGAGTCCGGTTCGGGCGGCCACGTCGCGGGTGATTTCACCACAGACTTCCGCCGAGCCGACCACCGGCGGCAGGACATCGCTGATTTCCTCAATACCTAGCCAACGGGCAAGAGTGGGGTGATAACGGTCTTCCTCCATATGGTAGAGATTGGACTCGGAGATATTGGTTTCTTCACAACCTTGTTGACCGGTGAGGCAAAACCGCAAATAGTCATGGGCCATCATGACGGCGCCAATCTGGTGGTAGCGTTCCGGCTGATGTAGCTTGACCCAGCGCAGCAGTGAAACCGGATGGCCGGTCCACAGTGTCTGGCGGGTCAGCGGATAAAGTTTTCGGGGGATATCATCACGCTGCCAGTTCTGCACAATGGTGATGGCCCGACGATCGGACGACAGGATGGCATTCCCCAGTGGTCGCTGTTGTTTATCCAGCAAAAATAATCCCTTGCCTTGCGCTGAGATCCCAATCGCGCGGATCTGATCTCCCGCTACCTGATGGTGTTGCAGTACGTCGGCGATGGTTTCTGCGCAGATGGACCACAGTTGGTTCATATCACGTTCCGCCCAGCCGGGATGGTTACTGATGACCGGCAAGGGGCGGCGGCTAATGCCGCGTTCTTGTCCTTGTTTGTCATACAGCCCGGCTTTCAGGTAAGTGCCGCCGCAGTCGATGCCTAACCAGTAGTCCATGATCGTTACCTTGTTTCGGCGCCCTGCGGGTGTGGTTCGCCAATATGTTCAGGAGCAGTGCGTGAAGATGACGCGGCGGTATGCGGCTGATCGCAGCGGGCCGGCAGCAGCAGCGCCAGTAGCGCGGCAACTGCCAGTGACAGCGCCAGGCAGTAGACACCCGCATCTTTGCTGTAGTAGGTAATCAGCAGGCCAACAGCATAGGGGCCGCAGAAACCGCCCAGATTTCCCAGCGCATTGATGACACCGCGTGCTCCCCCGGCCAATTCGGCATTGAATAACCGGGCCGGGATAGTCCAGAACACCCCGGCAGCGGCTTGCAGGAATACGCCACAGCCCACCAGTGCGGCGTAGGACCACCAGATGTGCTGTTTCAGAACCACGGAAAGGAGCATGCACAGAGCAAAACCCAGCAAGGGTAGAAAGATGAAAACCTTGCGTTTGCCGGAACGATCCGAGAGCAACGAGATGGCGTACATTCCCAGCATGGCGCCGACGAATGGTAGAATCGCCAACATTCCCACTTTCTCCATGCCGGAGTGTGTCAATCCTTTGAGGATGGTGGGTAGCCACAAGGTGTAGCCGTAAATTCCAGTCTGGTAGAAGAAGTTCAGCACAATCAATTGCCAGATGATGGGTTCAGACAGTACTGTTCCCAGCGAGGCATTTTTGATGTTGTTGCTGGCGATGGTGTGCTGCTCTTCTCCCAGTACGCGGATAAGCCAGTTTTTCTCGGCGGGTGTTATCCAACGGGCTTCTTGCGGACGGTCGCTGACAGTGAGCATCCACAGTGTCAGTATCACGATGGAGAGCAGGCCTTCAATAATGAATAACCAGCGCCAGTCCAGTGTGGCGATAATCCAGCCTGAAAGCGGGGAAGTCACCATACCGGCAATCGGCACGAACATGATGACAATGGCGTTGGCCCGGCCCCGCTCTTTATCGGGGAACCAGTTGCTAATCATGGTCAGTACCACGGGTAACATGCCGCCTTCCGCTACGCCGAGTGCGAAGCGCAGTGTCAGGAGTTGCCAGGCATGGGTAACCAGTCCGGTGAGTATGGAAATAATTGCCCAGGCCACCAGCGACCAACCGATAAAATTTTTGCCACTGCCATGTACTGCGATTTTGCCGCCGGGAACCTGTAAAAACAGATAACCAATAAAAAAGATACCGCCTGCCAGCCCAGCCATTGACGCGGTAATGCCTAATTCCTGGTCCATACCGCCCGGCATAGCGAAAGCGATATTCACGCGGTCCATATAGGAAATAATACAGGTAATCAGAATCGGTGGAATAATCCTCAGCCAGCGATGGTGAGGAATAGTATTTTGTAGTGCTGTTGCGTTCATATTCATATTACTCCATGCCATGTTATTTTCTTTTATCAATACGGAGATGCGTTATATTCCCATCTGATGGAAATGAACTGCTATGAAGCTGCCCGGAAATAAAGCAGGGCAAATGAACCTGTGAGCTATGCCCGTTATATTGAAATTTATTCTGTATATACTCGTCATCTTTCCAATTGCAGATGTGTTAGCAACGTTTAATTATTCAGACCATTCCTGAACCTCGCTCCTTTAGGACCGCTGTAAATAGCGTGGAAATGTACTTCCGGCAATTTTTCAGCCGAGTAACTTACTCCGGTAAGTTATTCGGGACTTTTTCTCGCCATACCCTGCATCTTGAAATCTATTGGGCATATTTATAAAGCAGAGTAAGGTATTACACTGGAATATCACCCAAGGCTCCCTTGACCATAAATGCCAGTGAATAATATTGGTTTATCCACTGGCATTTATTTCTGTCATGGCTATTTTTACCACTACTTTTCTTATTTCTTGTTCCTGACGATAAATACAGGCCGGGCGATGCACATCCTGCGGGAAAAAAATGGCGTAATTTCCCGGTTGCATTACCAATAATGATTCGTTTTCCATCGGTCTGTAAAAAATAATATCTCTTTCCTCCAGAAGAGATTCCGCAATGGTGTTTTCTCCACTGTCGGGTGCGTAACCCATTGTTTCTTCACCGCTGACCAGAAAATGAATATCAAGGTAACGACGATGAACCTCCGGAAAATTCTGTTCTTTAGGTTGTGTTGTCAGGTCAATAATCCGGGCATACAGTTTGTCGCCATCAATATCGACGCGGCCGGTGGGTAATATCTGAAAGTTCGTGGTGCGTAGAAATGTTAAACCTCGCACCAGCTCGGTTGGCAATGGAAACGGTGATGATTGACTAATATGACCAAATAGCATTTTCCATTCCTCTGTTACCGTTACAGTGCCTGAATTTTGGCCCACACACTGTCATTTACTTCGATACCGTTGCGGCGGTTTTCTGCCTGTAATCGGGTAAACTCGTGGCCTGGCAGGCGGATAGCGATATTCGAATCGGCTCGTTCAGCTGTTTTTACATACTCGATAATGCGTTTAAGTTTGGCGTCGCGTCTTTCACCCGAAATCAGCCGGTCAACTTCGATAGCAATAAAAATCTGGGAAACGCCATATTCATCACTGTTTTCCTGGGTTACTTCCGCCACTGAGGCACCATCCGATAGCAGGGTGGCAATCATATCCAGCACGATAGAGAGTCCCGAGCCTTTCCAGTATCCCATGGGCAGAATGCGACGGTTTTTCTCGATCACGCCGGGTTCCCGGGTCAGTTGTCCATCATCGTCGAATCCGCCATCGACCGGCAATTGGCGCCCGGACAGCCGGTTTACTTCCAACATGCCGTAGGAGAACATTGACATTGACATGTCTACCATCGTGATGGGATCGCCAGGAATGGCGATGATCAATGGGTTGGTACCGATACGGCACTCTTTGGCTCCCCATGGCGGCATCACGGCAATGGAGTTGGTCCAGCACAGGCCGATGTAGCCTTTTTCCGCAGCCTGCCAGCCATAGCTGCCACCACGCATCCAGTGATTGGCATTGCGCAGCGCCACCAGTCCGATACCGTGTTGATCGGCTAATGTGGTCGCCCGTTCCATCATGTGGCGGGCGGTAATATTACCGATAGATCGCTGAGCGTCCCACTGTTCAATGGCACCCAGCGTCAGTATCCGCTCCGGTATGGCGTCAGCAATAATGTCGCCATTATCCAGTTGCTGAATAAAGCGCGGGAAGCGATTAACCCCGTGGGAGTAGACGCCGGATTCGGTGGTCTGAGCGAACATGGTGGCACACTCATTGGCGGTGTCAGCTGCGACACCTCTTGCTAACAGTACGCGTTCAAATTCCAGTTTTAATTGCTCAAACGTCAGTTTCATTGGGCTCTCCCGTTACCCCGCTGATGAAAAAGTCTGTTTTTTATTCTTTAAATTTCACTATGTGATATGTAATTTCAAAAATAATACAAGCCTGCATTTCGCAAGTCAAAGCCGTACTGGTTTTTAAAATTAAGTAAAATCAATGCAATAGCAATTTAATCTCAGTAATGTGATAGCGGCCACAAATTCGGCTTACAGGGACAAGACCAGAGAACGGCATGTTTGATGTCATGGTTTGGCGGATGAAAAGAGGAGATCATGCGCCGCGCGTCGCGCCGCGGAACACTTTGCGCTAACCTATTTGCGTGTCGGAATATGTGAGAAGGGAGCGGTTGATGAAAGGTGTCAATTCCAGCAAAGAAAAGCCAACGGGGAGCCAAAGCCTGTTTCGTGGATTCCAGTTGATCGAGATTTTGAGCAATTATCCTAACGGGTGTCCACTGGCACATCTGGCCGAATTGGCTCAACTGAATAAGAGTACGGTACATCGGCTATTGCAGGGATTACAGGCCAGTGGTTATGTAACAACGGCACCTGCCGCGGGAAGCTATCGCCTGACGACCAAGTTTATTACTGTCGGGCAGAAATCACTTATTTCGCCAGAGGTTATCCGCCTTGCCTCCCCACATCTTGATGCACTGAATGTCATGACCGGTGAAACGGTCAATTTCTCTACCCGAGAGAATGATCATGGCATTCTGATTTATAAGCTGGAACCGACAACCGGAATGCTGCGTACCCGAGCCTATATCGGTCAGCATTTGGCGCTGTTCTGCTCGGCGATGGGGAAAATTTATCTGGCGTATGGTCCGCCGGACGATGTCCCCGCCTACTGGTTGCGGCATGAAAACGACATCAAGCCATTAACGTGTAATACCATTACCGACCTGGGGCATATGTACCGTGAATTGGCAGCGATTCGGGCGACTGGCATGGCAATGGATCGGGAAGAGAATGAACTGGGTGTTTCCTGTCTGGCGGTACCGGTTTTCGATATTCATCAGCACGTCAACTATGCGATATCCATCTCGTTGCCTACGGTCAAATTGCAGCAGTTGGGTGAACAGGCATTGTTAGTGGCGTTAAAACATACCGCCGAAGCGATTTCCCATGATTTGGGGCAACTTATTGATGTCTGACAGCCGATTCCCACCTCTTTGTACTGATACACCGCCAGAGACTTTACTGCGGGTCAATGAATTGCAGCTTGAGTTGGCGGGCAATGGACAGCGTCTGTTGCATCAGGTCAGCTTTTCCCTGTCTCGACATGGTTGTGTCGGTATTGTGGGAGAGAGCGGTAGCGGCAAAAGCCTTGCCTGTCAGGCATTGATGGGCGTACTGGGGCCGGAATTTATCCGTCGTGGCGACATTTGGCTGGATGGCACCGAACTACTATCGCTGAATGACGTCGCGATGCGCCGTCTGTGCGGTCGCATGATCAGCCTGATTCCGCAGCAGCCGATGACGGCTTTTGATCCACTGCAATCGGTCGGCGGGCAGATGGTCGAGACACTGCGGGCGCATCTGCCGCTGGGTAGGCGCGCCGCCCGCGATCTGGCGCTGGAGGCATTGGCGCAGGTTCAATTGCGGCAACCACAGCAGATTTATCACCGCTACCCTGCCCAGCTCAGCGGCGGCATATTACAGCGTATTACTATTGCCATCGCACTGGCGCTGAAACCGACGCTACTGATTGCGGATGAGCCCACCACGGCACTGGACAGTGTGACACAGCAGGACATTATGCGGCAGTTTATGGCTATCCGTGAGCAGTGGGGCACCAGCCTGATTTTTGTTTCGCACGATTTGGGGCTGGTCAGCCGTATCGCCGATAACGTGATGGTGATGCAGTACGGACGAACCGTCGAGCAGGGTTCGGCGGCATCTGTTTTACATCAGCCTTGCCATCCACATACCCGACAGCTGGTGGCGTCCCGGCAGATGCTGCAACAGCGCTATTCCGCGCTAACCGCGTCTGCACAGGAGAAACACGAATGCTGATGGAAGTCACGGGACTGCATCATCACTATGGGAAGACGTTGATCCTTGATGATGTCTCTTTTCAGGTGAGGGCGGGTGAATGTGTGGGGATAGTGGGTGAGAGCGGCAGTGGAAAAAGCACCCTGAGCCGTATTTTACTGGGGCTGGAAGCGCCACGGCGTGGCGAGGTAAAACTGGCCGGACAGGTATTGTACACCGGACGGCGCAACGGGCGTCCGGTATCGTTGCCACTGCCCGTCAGTGCAGTGTTTCAGGACTACGCCTCATCCGTCAATCCGGTGATGACTATTGAGCGCATCATCGCCGAACCGTTGCGATTACAGCGGTTGTGTCCTGATAGGGTGGTGATGCGCTCACAGGTGAATAGGTTGCTGGAGCAAGTCGGTTTATCGGCGTCACTGTGTCAGCGGTTTCCCCATCAGCTAAGTGGCGGGCAAATGCAGCGTGTCTGTATCGCCAGAGCGCTTGCCAGTACGCCACAGTTGATTGTACTGGATGAAGCCGTCAGCGCGCTGGACATGACGATACAGGTACAAATTCTGGATTTGCTGGCAGAATTGCAGCAACGGCACGGCTTGACCTATCTGTTCATCAGCCATGATGTGGCCGCCATTACCTACTTGTGCCAGCGGGTACTTTTTCTTGCGCAGGGGCGCATTGTCGAGCAGGTAGACGATATTCACGCACTACATCAGGTTCGTCACCCTATGGCCTGTCGGTTGCTGGATGCGGTGGTGGGGTTGTCAGTCTGAAACAACCCGTCTGCATGGACAGACGGGCTGGACCATGTTAGCCGATGCGTAACAGGTCATCTTGTTCCAACTGGAAGAAACGCACTGAGTCCCGCAATTGTTCACTTTGTTCGGTCATCGATTGGGCCGCGGTCGCTGCCTGTTCCACCAGCGCGGCGTTCTGTTGGGTTACCTGGTCCATTTGATCAATCGCCACACTGATCTCTTTGATGCCGACATGTTGTTCATTGGACGCCATCGAAATTTCAGCCACGATGTCAGTCACTTTATTGACGGATTCCACGATATCCGCCATAGCATGACTGGCGTTGTCGGCATGCCGTGAGCCATCGGTGATTTTGTCTACGGTGCCTTCAATCAGCGCTTTGATCTCTTTGGCCGCGTCGGCGCTTTTCTGCGCCAGTGTTCGCACTTCACTGGCAACTACCGCAAAACCTTTACCTTCGCTTCCGGCGCGAGCCGCTTCTACGGCCGCATTCAGTGCCAGGATATTGGTCTGAAAAGCAATGCCTTCAATCACGGAGATGATGTCGACAATCTTCTGTGAACTGTCGGAAATTTCATGCATCCGTTTCAGCATGTCATCCACGATAGAGCCGCCATTGGTCGCGGTTGTTGACGTTCTACGCGCCAATTCGCTGGCCTGACTGGCGTTGTCAGCATTGCGTTTCACGGTTTCGGTGATTTGTTGCATGTTGGATGAGGTTTGAACCAACGACGCAGCCTGTTCTTCGGTACGCTGGGATAGATCACTGTTCCCCTGGGCCATTTCATTGGCCGCCAGCGAAATGGACTCACTGCCGCGTACAATGCCATGAATGATGTGCTCCAACTGCTGGTTCATGTATTTCATGGTCGCTAGCAGACTGCTTTCGTCACCTGGACGCAGTTTTATCTCGGTGTTCAGATTACCGGCGGCGATCTGTGCCATGATTTCCATTGCGTAATAAGGTTCTCCCCCCAATTGATGCGACAGACTGCGGGCAATAATGGTCGCGATGACGCCGGTGGCGATCAGTGCCAGCAGTAACAGGCCCAACATGGAATATTTGGCGGTGTTATAGGTCTTGTTAGCCTCGACTACGGCCTGTTTGGCGGTACCAACCTCCGCTTCTACCAATTTAGCCAAGTCCTTCATCATCTGGCTGCGATACTTGGACGAAACGGCACCGCTTATTTTGGCTGCTTCAGCTATATCACCACGGTTGACGGCCTCTATCACCTTGACGTTAACATCGCTGAAATTTTTGAAGTTATCCGCGATCTGTTGGAAAAGAGCTTGTTTTTCCGGGTTTTTGTCCAGTTTTTCATAACTCGCCTGGGAGGCGAGGAACAGATCCTGATTTTGTAACAGTTCCCGGCGATGCCCTTCACGCTCTTCAGGGGTTTTTGAATCAATATACTGTATCTGCTGTAAACGTAGTTCTGAGAGCACTCCTCGCATCTCCAGGCTATAACGCACCCCTGGTAGGCTGCTGTCGCTATATGCCTTAATACGGTCATTATTCGTGTTGAGCAGGTACAAGGACCCCACACCCAGCAACAGCATCATGGCGACCAACACAGAAAAACCAGACAAGAGTTTGGCGAGCACAGTGAGTTGAGATAATTTTTTCATAAGCACTTTTTTAGTCAAAGAGGGTATTAATATTAACGGCGAAGGGTGTGGTAACTTTATTTTTTATCTCAGGATGAAAATGACGACATCAATAAAAATGCAGGGAATTTTTATTTCCTATTTTGTGATGCGAGTTCGGGAAATATTTTATTTAAGGACCTTTTATTCTTACGACTTATTAGTCGTTAGCCGCTTCCCTTGATAATTAATTAAACGAATAATATCACCGCGGAACGATTTACTGTTGGTAATAAAATAATACGCCGGTTTTTATTATAACCAGGCAATCATGCTGTTATTTCAGTGCAGCCGAAAGGCTGCACCAGGGTTATTCCAGATAAAAAACTGGTTGTAGTTCGGTGCTGACCGGGCTGTTGTCGGAATTGGCAGGCATCATGTCTTTCATGTATTTCCACCAACGCTGGCAAGCTTCGGTTTGTGCCACGGCATTCCAGCGTGCTTCTGATTCAATTTCCACATACCCGAATAGCAGATGGCGTTCTTTATCCAGAAAGATGCTGTAATGATGGGCTCCGTGTGCTTTCAGCTCGGCTTCCAGTTCAGGCCAGATCGGGTTGTGACGGTGTTGATACTCTTCATGGCATTCTGGGAAAACAGACATCACAAACGCTTTTCGTAACATAATAGCGGCTCCTGTTGTTCTGTGGTCACGGTATCGCCGCGGGGCATGGACAATAGCCCTGGGCGTAATCGGTTTCTGGCAGTTATTTAATGCGAACGCGTGTGTCACCCCCTGTGTTTGTGGGGATGACGCGCGCGCCCAGGCCCGGTATTTACCTTGATACGCGCAGGGCTGCTTCCATCGGCGTGACGCCAAAACGTTGTCCCAATGCAATCAGCTCTTCGGTGGAAATGGTCTGCTTTTTACCCCCCATTGAACGCACTTTAACCATGACTTCTGCGGATTTCTCGGCAGTGTCAATCAGACCGAAAGCATCATCCAATGTCGGCCCCGTGCCAAAGATACCGTGGAATGGCCACAGTACCAGAGGATGTCGCTGCATCTGCTCCGCCGTGGCGGTGCCAATACCATCGGTACCCGGCACCATCCAGGGCACAATCCCCAGACCGTCCGGGAACACCACCAGGCATTCGGTACTGCCTTCCCAAAGTTCGCGGGTAAACGTGGCGTTGTTTAGCTCCAATACGTAGCTCAGTGCAATCAAATTGGTGGCATGACAATGCATGATCACGCGGTCGCGTCCTCGGCTGACGCCCATACGCACGATGTGAGACTGAAAATGTGCAGCCAGTTCGGAGGTCGGTAGTCCACCGCTCGTCAGTCCCCAGAAGATCTGATAACCCTTGCCGTCATGATCCACTTGTAGCAGCACCAGATTTTCTGCGGGATCCAATTGTACATTGCGGAAAAATTTGCCGGATCCGGTGACGATAAACCAGCAGTTCGCCAGGTCCGGCATTGGTTGTGATAACGATTCATGGCGGGGCAGTGGGCAAAAATCGCTTTCATAGGGGGTTATATCTTCTGCCGTCAGGCGCAGGCTGATGTTACCGCCGTTGCGTTCATCCCAGCCTTTGAGCCACATATCACTGGTGGCTTTGATCATTCCCTGCACGAACCAGGAAGACTGTATCGATTGCATAATCACGTGACCCTTAACGTTGACTGAGGATGGTTTCTTCATATTGACGCACGTCTTGCAGCCATTCGCTGCCCGGCGCGACATTATGCCGTTGACAGTAGTGTTCCCAGACCGCCTGCCAGGGCAGGGATTTCTGTTCTTCCAACAGCGCCAGTCGAGTGGTGTAATCGCCTTTCAGTTCCAGTTCACGCAGGGCGTCGGTTGGTTCCAGCAGTGCACGCAGTAGGGCTTTTTTCATATTGCGAGTGCCGATAACCCAGGCGGCGATGCGGTTGATGGAGGCATCAAAGAAATCCAGGCCGAGGTGTACACGATCGAAGAGTTTATGGCGCACGATTTCGTGGGCGATAGCCTGGGTTTCGTCATCCAGCAGAACGACATGGTCGCTGTCCCAACGCACCGGGCGGCTGACATGTAGCAACAATCGCGGGACATACAGTATGGCGCTGGAGATCTTGTCGGATATGACTTCCGTTGGATGGAAGTGACCGGCGTCCAGGCACAACGCGGTGCCGCGGCTGCTGGCGTAACCCAGGTAGAATTCATTGGAACCGACGGTGAAACTTTCGGCACCCAGTCCGAACAATTTGCTTTCGACGGCATCGATATGATGTGCGGCGTCCAGCGGTTCGGCGATCACGTCATCTAGCGCGTTCATCAAGCGCTGACGAAATGCCAGACGGTCAATCGTCAGATCTTTCATACCATCCGGCACCCAGATATTCATGACTGAGGGGGTACCCAGTTCGCGACCGAAATAGGCTGAAATACGGCGACTGGCCTGACAGTGCTCGATCCAGAAACGGCGTACTTTTTCATCCGGGTGAGACAGCGTAAAGCCGTCACTGCTGAGCGGATGAGAGAAGCAGGTCGGGTTGAAATCCAGTCCCAACTGGTGTTGTTTGGCCCACGCCACCCAGTTGCTGAAATGTTTGGGCTCGATGTCATTGCGCGCCACCGGTGTGTCAGACTCGAGATAGATGGCGTGCAAGTTGAGTCGTTTGGGGCCGGGAATCAGGGTAAACGCCCGTTCCAGATCGGCCCGCAGTTCATCGGCAGTACGGGCTTTTCCCGGATAGTTACCGGTGGCTTGAATACCGCCGGTCAGCGTACCGCCCGTGTTTTCAAAGCCAGTGACATCATCGCCTTGCCAGCAATGCATGGAGATCGGTATCAGATCCAATTGTTGTAGCGCGGCATCCACATCCACATCCAGTTTGGCGTAGCGTTCTTTCGCCAGACGCCAGGCGGTTTCAATAGCAGTGTTCATACAGTGAGTTCCTCTTTGGAGTGGCACAACGCCTGAAAACGGCGCCAGTGACCAGCAAAATCAATAGTCTGACCAGGGTTGTAGCGGTGCAGGGGAAAGTTGTGGGTTAACAGGCAACGGAATTCGGCAAGATCGGCTACGGCCTCCAGCGCTATGAGCTGACAGCCAATATTGCCAAGAGTGGAGGCTTCCACCGGCCCGGACAGTACCGGTAGCTGGCAGACATCGGCGCAAAGCTGATTGAGAAATTCATTCTGGCTACCACCACCTACCACATGTAGGCGACTGATCGGCGTCTGACGCAGTTTACCCAGCATCAGCAGACTCTGACGGTAAGACATCGCCAGGCTGTCGAAAATACAGCGTGCCAGTTCGGCGTGACTCTGCGGTTCTGGTTGCTGATATTCACGGCAGAAGGCGCGGATTTCCTCACTCATCGAAGATGGATTAATGAAGCGATCATCATTCGGGTTAATCAAGCTGATAAAGGCCGGTAGTGCCGCAGCCTGGCGGATTAACGCGGGTAGATCGTTGATGTTCTGCTCCTGACAGACGCGTTGTAATAACCAAAGTCCCATGATGTTTTTCAACACGCGGAATGTCCCGTTGATACCCCCTTCATTGGTGATATTGGCAGACAGCGCGGCAGCATGGTTATAGGGAACCGGGCTTTCAATACCGATCAGCGACCAGGTACCGGAACTCAGATAGGCGCTGTCTTCGCTCTCAAGCGGGGTGGCGACCACGGCGCTGGCGGTATCATGTGTGGCGACGGCTACCACCGGGATTTGCCGACCGCTGGGTGCCGTCCAGTAGCCGATGCGGTGTCCCGGTTGTACTGGCTGGCTTAGCCAGCGCGCCGGAATACCCAGATAGTCCAGCAACCCTTTATCCCAGTCGCCATTGCTAAGGTTCAGCAATTGGGTGGTGCTGGCATCGGTATATTCGCAATTGATTTTGCCCGTCAGCCGGTAGTGAAAGTAGTCCGGCATCATCAACAGATGTTCTACGCGTTCACAGTCACTGGCGTTTTGTTCACGCAGTGCCTTGAGTTGATAAAGCGTATTGAACGGCAGGAACTGAATACCGGTGCGCTGGTAAATATGTTGCTGTCCGAGTGCGGTGGTTACCTGTGCCATGATGCCGTCGGTACGGTGATCACGATAGGAATAGGATTGTCCCACCCGGTTACCGTTTTTATCCAGCAAGACGTAGTCCACGCCCCAGGTGTCGATACCAATACTGTCGGGACGAATCCCCATCATGTCCACCTGATTCAGACCCATGAGGATATGGCGTTCCAGCGCATCCAGATCCCACACATGATGGCCGTTCTGATAAACCAGTTGATTGGTGAAACGGTGGATTTCTTTGAGTGTCAGATGTCGGGTGGTCGTTTGTAAGACGGCCAGCATCACTCGTCCACTGGAGGCGCCGAGATCGATCGCCACAATATTTTTCACCGCCATTGCCATTCCCCTTTCTGAACTTATGTCGGCAGTGTAGGTATATGCAGGGGAAACAACCTTCCGGTGAGTGCCATCAGAAGGAGAGAGATTGGCAAAATGGCAAAGCTGACTGTGAACCGGCTCACATTACTGATTATTCCGGCGATGACGTTTGAATGGTTGTGGCGGCCCATAGCCTGTGATCCTAACCACACTTCAGCGATTTAAACGCCAGATCTTGAAAAAATGACATCAAGATAGCTTCTGTGTGGCGCTATTTTAAGGCGTAGGTGCCCAGCTTCTGACTACTATCAGTGTCACGCAGTAAAAAGAAGGAGGCTGGAAATGACATTACTTTGTGGCGATGAATTTTTTGCTTCACAGGCAGCGACCGTCGCTGTTGAACCCAGGATGCCGCAGTGCGCTTTCCCTGAACATCATCATGATTTCTGGGAGATTGTGCTGGTAGACCAGGGGGTTGGTGTGCACGTGTTTAATGACCAACCTTACGCGTTGTGCAGTGGTGCGGTGTTTTTTGTGCGAGACAACGATCGCCACCTGTTTGAACAGGTGGAGGAGCTACATCTGACCAATGTGCTGTATCGTTCCCCGCGTGGTTTTCGTTTCCTTTCTGATATTGCACCGTTTCTGCCCTATGGTGCCAATGGGGAATGGTTGGGACAGTGGCAGGTGAATACGCCGGTGATGCAACAGCTCAAACAGTTGATTTCCCGGCTGGCCACTCTGGCCGACAGCGCCCAGCCCGAGGATATCGCGGCCAGTGAAAGCCTGTTCTTGCAGACCCTGGTACTGCTGAAGCAGAAATGTTTTCAGATGCAGGGTGATGGCAGCCAGCAACAAGGCGTTCAGGCGTTGCTGGGATGGTTGCAGAACAATTTCAGTGAAGACGTGAACTGGGATGTGTTGGCTGATCGGTTTTCTCTGTCGCTGCGCACGCTGCATAGGCAGCTAAAGCAGCATACTGGTATGACGCCGCAACGTTATCTGAACCGGTTGCGATTGCTGGAGGCCCGTCGTCGTTTGCAGCAAAGCGATGACTCTATCACGACCATCGCTCACGCTTGTGGGTTCGGCGACAGTAACCATTTCTCGACACAGTTTCGCAAAGCGTTTTCTCTGGCACCTAAATCGCTGCGCCATCAGGCGCTTAATGAGGATTGATTCAGTTACAGGCGATAGGTGAGTCAGGTGAATTCACGCGACTTAATGTTACATACGAAAGATTATTTTCTAACCGATAAAATGCGGATCATGGTAGCGGAACGTAGTCCACAACCGGCGTTTCCGATGCATCATCATGATTTTGAAGAGTTGGTGATCGTCTGGCGTGGTAACGGATTGCATATCTGGAATGATGTACCGTATCGCATTACTTGTGGCGATTTGTTCTACGTGACGTCCAGTGATCGTCACAGTTACGAGTCTGTCCACGAGCTGGAGCTGGACAATATCCTGTATATCCGCGACCGTCTGACGCTGCTTGCCGACTGGCAAAACCTGCTTCCGGGCGTCGATATCCCACAACATCAGCGCTACTGGCGCCTTGGATTGCAAAGCATGGATATCATACGGGGCAATGTGGATATATTAGCGCAGGAATGTATGAAGTCAGATGCGCTGTCACTCCAACTCAGCGAAGCGCTGTTATTGCAGATAGCCCTGCTGGCGCTGCGTTATCGTCATGATCCGGATAGCCCACAATTGGCGGATGCCCATCAGTTGGATTTACTGATGAACGCACTGCGTGCCAGTATCGCGCTGCCTTTCCGTTTTGACGTATTTTGCCAATTGCACGGGTTTAGCATGCGCAGCTTAGGCGCGCGTTTCAAACAACAGACCAGCATGAGTGTGTCGCACTATCTGCGTCAACTGCGTCTATGTCGGGCGATGGAGTTATTACGCTATAACCAGCGGACAATCGGTGAAGTGGCGGCACAGTGTGGTTTTGAAGACAGCAATTACTTCTCGGTAGTATTCCACCAGGCGTTTGGTGTTTCTCCCAGCATCTACCGACAGCGCTTTCAGACCGTGAGCTGATAGCGCGGTATCCCAGGTAATGGCGGGATACCGCGTACTGATATTGCCAAACTTATTCCAGTCGTGTCCGTGAATAATCTTCAGAATCCTATTATCAGGATGCCATGCCGATACCCACCACATTGGCAGCCAGAATAATCACCAGACAACCAATGATCAGCACTCGACGGGGATGTTTCCCTGCACCGTTCCATTCTTTCAGCAGCAGTCCGACAATTCCACCACACAGCACATAAAAGCTCATGTGCAACATCCAACTGATATAGGCGAAGTTGGCGGGAATGTTGGCTTGTCCCCAGGCGTAGAAGAAAAATTGCAGGTACCACATTGTGCCGCCGAGGATGGAAAAGATGATGTTGGCAATCAGCAGCGGCCTGGCCTGAGAGAGATCCGCTTTCAGGGACAAGTTCTTACAGGTTGCCAGCCGGATAAAGCAATAACCAAGGTTAATGATCGCACCACCACCCATAATTACCACATAGCTGGGTAAAGCGACATAAAGTGGATTGATACCTAACGCCAGTGCCTGGTCGTGCATGGGTTTGGCGGCGGCTATAGCGAATGACATACCGGCAGAAAAAAAACCGCACAGGATAGCCAGGATTAATCCTTTCCTGAGATTGAACTCTTCCACCTGAATTTTCAGGGCGCGTTCGCGCAATAAGCCTGCATAGCTGACGATGCCTACGCCGATCACGGCGATCAGCACGCCGAGTAGTGTCATTTTTCCACCGACTGAACCGAACAGCAGACTAAATTTGCCCTGTAGTAACGGTGTCATCAGCGTACCGACGATGAGGGTAATACCAATGGCGATGCCGATACCCATCGACATCCCCAGGTAGCGCATTGTCAGGCCGTAATTGATATTGCCCACTCCCCACATGGCGCCGAAAAGAAACACGGGCAGTAGGGTGGTCAGACTGAATGACCGGTAATAGGCCCAGAAGTCTGGCAGCAGCAGCGCGCTGATGACCCAGGGCAGAATAACCCAGGAGAAAAATCCTCCCAGCGACCACATGGTTTCCCAGGACCAGTTTCTTACCTTCTTAAAGGGAGCATAAAAGCAGGCGGCACTGGCCGCACCGATAAAATGCCAGAAAATACCGAGAAGAATAGATGAACTCATTGTCTATAACCCCTTGTTTTATATTTAATAAACTCAGGTGCGCAATGTATGAATAGCGCCAGTGACATCAGGCAGTCACAGTATAGGGAGCGGGGAATGTAGCTGACCTTCCGATGCGTGCCACTTCTTTCGTCAAGCAGGCAGTGGGTGAAAGGAATGACGGGGAAATGTCACAGATTTACAACACAATGACGAATCGAGTGAGAAAGCGAGGCGAATATCCGGATGGTGTGTGTGGGGGGAGTGTCCATAGCGGGGATCGCGCCCCACTATGGCAACCGATTACTGTTTTTCTTCCAACCAGGCCGGCAGGTCGTTTAACCCCATGGCCTGGCGCACCAGCGTGGTTTTTATACCTGGCAGGGTATCCGCCAGTTTCAGACCGATATCACGCAGTAATTTCTTGGCGGGATGGTTGCCTGCGAACAGATCGCGGAAACTTTGCATGCTGGCCAGCATCAGCGCGGCGCTGTGCTTGCGCTTGCGTTCATAGCGACGTAAGTAGAGATATTCCCCAATGTCCTTACCTTGTGATTGCAGTCGTTTCAGTTCGGCAATCAATTCGGCGACGTCCATAAAACCCAGATTTACACCCTGACCGGCCAGCGGGTGAATGGTATGGGCGGCATCTCCCATCAACACCAGCCGATGAGCAGCAAAACTGCGGGCATAACGTGCGGTCAGCGGGAAGGATTGGCGCTGACTCTCTACCTGGCACAACCCAAGACGCATATCGAATTCCATTGCCAGTTGTTTGTTGAATTCGTCCGCAGGCAGAGCCATCAGCATCTGGGCTCGCGTGGGAGGTAATGACCAGACAATGGAGCTCAGGTAAGGATCGCTTAATGGTAGAAACGCCAACATCCCGTCACCATGAAAAACTTGTCTGGCGACGGACTGATGCGGGTTGACAGTACGGATATTCGCCACCAGCGCGTGATGACCGTAATCCCGGAATGTCAACGGAATATCAGCGTGCTGGCGTAGCCAGGAATGCGCGCCATCGGCACCCACCACCAGCCGCGCGGTTAACATCCCGCCGTCTTCCAGGGTGATAAACGCTTCGTTATCGCCCCAGACTACCTGTTTCAGCGTGACTGGCGCCATCAGCGTGATGTCGCTGGCATGGGATGCTCGTTGCCATAACGCGCGTTGAATCACATTATTTTCAATGATGTGGCCCAAATGGGAAAACCCAAATTCTTTACCGCTGAAACTGATATGACCAAAACTGTCCTGGTCCCAGACGAACATGTCGTTATAAGGGCTGACACGTTGTTCCGTAATGGATTGCCAGACGCCCAGTTGTCGCAGCAGATACTCACTGGCGGTATTGATGGCCGAGACGCGCAAGGTGTGGTCGGGTCCCGACGGTTGTTCGTCCATCGGCTGCTTTTCCAGCACGGCAACGCGCAGTCCACTGCCTTGTAGACCACAGGCCAGCGCCAGACCGACCATGCCACCGCCCGCGATTACCACGTCAAATGATTGCATAAAGAGTGAATTCCTGTGTGTCCGCGTCTGTGGCGGTTTATCGTTCCACCCAACCCAGAGTACGGCGCGCAAGCGCATCCCGTAGCACTGGCAGGCTATTCATGGCCATTAAGCCCAGGTTACGACCGACTTCCAGCGCAAAATAGCGGTTGGCGAACATGCGCACCAGACCGTCGGTAATGGCGACAGTTGTGTCCTGATCAGATTGGCGTCGTTGCTGATAACGGTGCAACACTGCATAACTGCCGGGATCTTCACCACGTTGAACCGCATCCACCAGCGTTTCTGCCAGCGTCATCACATCCCGTAATCCGAGGTTGAAACCCTGACCGGCGATGGGATGCAGTGTCTGTGCCGCATTGCCCACCAACGCCAGACGATGGCTGATGTGGCGGGTAGCGGTAAGCAGATTTAGCGCATAACTGTGACGCTCACCGATGTGGGTAAAGGCACCCAACCGCCAGCCGAAGGCCAACTGTAGCTGATGACGGAATTCGGCTTCGCTCCAGTTGTCGACGTCGTCCTGACGCTCCTGTGCATGACACCATACCAGCGAACTGCGGTTCTTGCTCATCGGCAGCAGTGCCAGTGGGCCGTGCTGGGTAAAGCGTTCAAACGCCCGTCCTTGATGAGGTTGTGAGGTCATGACATTAGCGATAACGGCAATCTGATGATAAGGATGCTGCTGCCAACCGATACCGGACGCCTGCGCCAGCATAGAGCGGGAACCGTCGGCGGCCACCAGTAGCTGCCCGGTGAGTTGGATGCCGTTATTTAGCGTCAATGTGGCGTTATCTATTGTGCGGGCGACGTCCACCACGGTTGCCGGGCAATGCAGTCGGACACCGGGAGCCTGTTGCAGTAGGGAGAATAACCGTTTGCCCACATCGTGTAGTTCCACCACATGTCCCAGCGCCGGAACCCGATAATCTGAGGCGTTCAGGTAAACATATCCGGCATGACCACGATCACTGACATGTACAGTGGTAATCGGGGTCGCGGCATCCATCAGTGATGACCAGATACCAATGGCATCCAGCTGTTGGCTAGTTCCTTCCGCCAGCGCGATGGCTCTGGCATCAAAACCAGGGTGCTGGTGTTCGAAAGGCGACCGGGCTTCAATCAGATCAACCGGGATCTTCCCCTGGGAAAGGTTGGATATCGCCAGCGCCAGCGTGGCACCCGCCATACCTCCTCCGACAATCATGATGGTCATTGCATCTTACCCATAGCGTTTGCCATCAGCGCTTCAATGGCATCGGCGTCTTTCACTACACCGGCGGTCAATACGTCGTTACCGTGTTCGGTAATCACGATATCGTCTTCAATTCGTATGCCAATACCACGGTATTGCAATGGAACATCGGCATTCGGGGATATATACAAGCCCGGTTCTACCGTCAGTACCATACCTGGTTCCAGTAGGCGACCGCGGTCGGTGGAACCATAGTCACCAACGTCATGCACATCGAGTCCCAGCCAATGGCTCAGACCATGCATAAAGAACGGGCGATGGGCCTGCTCTGAAATCAGTGTCTCTATTTCACCTTGTAGAATGCCGAGTTTCATCAACCCGTTCAGCATGATGCGCACCACTTCTTCGTTCACGTCCCGGATACTGCGACCTGGCGCGAACAGTTCGATTGCCCGGCGTTCAGACGCCAGGACGATGTCGTAAATAGCCCGCTGTGGGGCGGTAAATTTACCATTGACCGGAAAGGTGCGGGTAATATCGCCTGCGTAGCCTTGATACTCGCAACCTGCGTCGATCAATACCAGATCACCGTCATGCATCTGACATTCATTTTCGGTGTAGTGCAAAATACAGGCGTTTTCACCGCTACCCACAATGGTGTTGTAAGAAGGATAACGAGCACCATGGCGCGTAAACTCATGGTGGATTTCTCCCTCAAGCTGGTACTCAAACATGCCTGGACGACACTTCTCCATCGCGCGGGTATGCGCCAGTGCGGTAATCTCCCCCGCCTTGCGCATGATGTCGATTTCCTGTGGTGACTTGAACAGCCGCATTTCATGCACCAACGGGCGCCAGTCAGTTATGGTCGGTGGTGCACTGAGGCCCTGACGGGTGCCGTTACGCAATATCTCCAGCGCGTGGAACACCTGCTGATCCGCGTAGTGGTACTGTCCCTGTGCGTGATAGACCACATCGAGTCCATTCAGTAATAAGTGCAGTTGGTCCTTGATTTCATCGAACGGTAAGGCACGGTCTACTCCCAGCGTAGCGAGAGCGCCTTCCTGGCCCAAACGACGGCCAAACCAGATCTCCGCCGTAAGGTCGCGAACGCGGTTGAACAGCACACTATGGTGGTGGTTTTCATCACTCTTAATCAGCAGGAGCACCGCTTCAGGTTCGTTAAAACCGGTGAAATACCAGAAATCACTGTTCTGCCGATAGGGGTAATCACTGTCGGCGTTGCGCTGGGCTTCTGGAGCGGCATAAATAACCGCAGCACTGGCGGGAACCATTTTATCCAGCAGAGCCAGACGGCGGCGGAGGTATTCTTGTTGGTTCATCATCTGCTCCTGAATAGTCAGCATCGAACATATCTCGTGGTGCGGCATGCCGTGATCAATGCAGTGTCGGTTTTTTCTGTTCCGGCGCCGTGGCTGCCGGATGTGTAAATTCGTTATGGCACATGATGGCGGCGACCCGCACATACTCGATGATTTCTTCCAGCGACTGTTCCAGTTCTTCTTTGTCTTCGTCTTCGTCATAGCCCAGTTGAGCGATATTTCGTAGATCGTCAATCACTTCCTTCAGGTCACCCTGGGCTTTGTCCAACCGTGGCTGCACAACGCCCAGCCCCAACAAAAAATGATTAACCCAACCGGCCAACGCGTCGGCGCGATCAAATACGCTGACATCATTTTGCGTGTCATCCGGCAGGAACATCCGGAACATAAATCCATCATCTTCCAGCGTATCGCGGGTTACTTGATAGAGCTGTTGCAGTGGTTGCGCCAGCGTTTGCGGAAAAGCCAGCCCTTCATTGGTTAATTCGGAAACTAGCGTTTTCCAGCTGTCGTCCTGGTTACCGGCACAGAGTACACCGCTGATTAGGCCGTGCATTTCAGCGGCCGTCAGGGCGACTTGTTGTTGTTGCAGCAAATGGTCAATGGCTTCATAGCCTGGGAATGTATTCACTATAGACATGCGCATTCGTCGTCGTTGGCAGAAGGAGTTCGTGTTATGCTACCACCAAGCTCCGTTGCTACACCAGAAAGGGCTTGTATCTTATATTTTGGGATATATATAGTAGCGTCCGCTTTTAACCGGCCCTTACCCGGCGGCACAGGATAAAATCTTATGTGGGCGTGAGATGAAACAAGGCAGGAAGGTGACATGTCTGCACAACCGGTAGATATTCAAATATTTGGTCGTTCGTTAAGAGTTAATTGCCCGCCAGAACAACAGGATGCGTTGAATCAGGCGGCGGAAGATCTTAACCAGCGGTTGCAAGACCTCAAAATTCGCACTAGAGTCACGAACACTGAGCAATTGGTGTTTATTGCCGCACTCAATGTGTGTCATGAACTGGCGCAGGAACGATTAAAAACTCGTGATTATGCGACCAACATGGAACAGCGGATTCGTATGTTGCAACAAACCATTGAACAGGCGTTGTTGGAACAAGGGCAAATTACAGAACGCCAAGGCCCACAGTTTGAGTAACATCGCGTTTTGACAAAAGTCCGGTATTTTGTGGTAACACTACGTTGCCAGACGTGTTAAAGTTAACCCGAGTAAAGAACAAAATTTCTCTGAGATGTTTGCCAGTGGGCCAGTCCCCTGAGCCGATATTTATACCAATAGAATGTAACGATCCGTGGTTGGTGAGCACGCTCGGTTCGGCCGAGAAGCCTTAAGATTGCGACGTTGCGTTCACCTTGAACCATGGGTTCAAGGGTTACAGCCTACGGCGGCATCTCGGAGATTCCATTCCCTCTCTTGTTTCCTGAATTACTCAGTACGGTAGTTGATTTCTATGCCAGTGATCGCTCCTTCAGTTAATCCCCTTTCTAACCAGTTGTTACGTCAGTCTCTTCGTCAGGAAGTGCGACAACGTCGCCGTCAACTCAGTGCTGAACAGCAGGCTGAATTTGCCCGTCAGGCAACAGAACGGGTGATGAGCCATCCCCGTTTACAACATGCAACGCGCGTGGCAGTCTTCCTTTCGTTTGATGGCGAATTAAATACTCAACCATTGATTCAGGCGCTCTGGCAGCAGCAAAAACAGGTTTATCTGCCGGTGCTGCACCCATTCAGCCCGGGACATTTGCTTTTTTTACGCTATGACAGTGAAACCGAGTTGGTGCAAAACCGCTTGAAGGTGATGGAACCACGTCTGGATGTCCGCAAGGTATTGCCTCCAACGCACCTGGACATCTTGCTAGCTCCGCTGGTGGCGTTCGATGCGCGGGGACAACGGTTGGGTATGGGTGGTGGTTTCTATGATCGCACGTTACAACACTGGCAGCAGCGTGGACCTTATCCCATCGGGCTGGCACATGATTGCCAGCAGGTAGAGGCATTACCCGTGGATAATTGGGATGTTGCGTTACCGGAAATTATTACACCTTCTCATTGCTGGCAGTGGTAAATCCTGAGGATGCTACGGTTAGGTTATTGATTTCTATGTGGGTGTCCCAGCATGTTCTGCACCAGCTCAACACAACGCAGGAAACGGCCATCATAGTCAGAGTCGCTGACATCAACGTACGACACCTTGTTTTCTATCAACATGGCTTTCAACAGATCCTGGAACGCTTGCCGGTCTGATGCGCTGCCGAGGCTGCGTAAGCCATCCGCGACCCATGGAGTATTGTTTTCCAGCAGGATCACCAGATCGAAACGGTACTCTTCAACCAGCGCCTGTACGAACGGGTGCTCTCGGCCTTCGTATTTTTTGCAAAACGCCTGAGTAGTAATGAAATCCGTATCGATAAAAGCAACTTTATTAGCATATTTTATTGCAAAATCAATATATTGTGCCTGACCTAGTGCGATTTTATCGTAATCGGAATATTGCAGTGCCATTTCATCCCCCCCAAGATGGGAGAACACATAGTCACGGCCGTACTCCCAGGCACTACTGGTATTGAAAATATTCGCCAGTTTGTTCACTAGTGTGGATTTTCCGCTGGATTCACCACCCAGAATCGCCACCGTGCGGACAAAGAACGGTTTCACTTCGGTGGGAATATATTCCCAGTAACGGAAGGGGTCCTGGCGTATCTGTGCGCCACTGATGTTCATGAATGAGCGTTTAGGATCGACCAACACAGTATCGATGCCCAGATGTTCGTTGTATTGTGGTGCATCCTGCTCTTCGCTGGTGTAGACGTAGTTAGGCTCGATTCCCTTCTCGACCATGAAATTCTTGATACCCCGGCTCCACACATCCCAGCCATGCGGATAAGGTTCCATACCTTGTTCATTGAAGGCATGAATATGAATATTTTTCTGATATTTAAAGGTTTGTAACAGCCAGCGCAGTCGATCACTAACGGTAGGTTGCTGAGACATGGAACTGTGTTCAAACAACAGACGATCCCGCGGTTCGTCATAGCCTAAAACCACATGCAGTTCATCCACCTGACTGCAAGCGCGTTGAATCAGATAAATATGGCCGGTATGTAGCGGGTAAAATTTACCGAACACCACGCCGATGCTTTTTTGATGATAAGGGAATTCAAGCCCGAGGAAACGGTGTAGTGCTTCGAGTTTTTGGGCGCTGGGGCTTTTTATTTTGGCGTTGATTAACTGGCTGAGATAGCCTTTTGTCATATCCGTGGCATCAGCCACCTGCTGTAGGGTGCATCCTTTTTGCCTGATAGCAGATTTAAGATAATCGTATGGTGACATTGTCCGACACTCCTGTTTAGCTAACTAAACAAAATATCACAGAGTGCCCGCGACAATCCAAAGCAAATGCACCGTTACAGCTCGTCGAGTATCGCCAGCGCGTCGGCCAGTTTTTTTACACCAAACACCTGCATGGTGGTGGGTGGTTTTTTCGGCATGTTGGCGAAAGGCACAATCGCGCGTTTGAAACCATGCTTTGATGCTTCGGCGATACGCTCCTGACCACTGGGTACCGGACGAATTTCTCCCGCCAGGCCGACTTCCCCAAACACCACCAAATCTTGCGGCAGTGGCCGATCACGCAGGCTGGAGACCAGTGAGAGCAATAGCGCCAGGTCAGCGCTGGTTTCGGTGACTTTCACACCCCCAACGACGTTCACAAATACGTCCTGATCAGACATCTGTAAACCACCGTGACGGTGCAACACCGCCAGCAGAATAGCCAAACGGTTTTGTTCCAGACCCACCGCTACTCGCCGTGGGTTAGCCATCATGGAGTGATCTACCAGTGCCTGAATTTCCACCAATAATGGCCTGGTGCCTTCCCATACCACCATTACCGAACTGCCGGAAGTCACTTCATCGCCGCGGCTGAGGAAGATAGCCGATGGATTATTGATTTCCCGCAATCCTTGTTCCGTCATTGCAAATACGCCCAGCTCATTAACCGCACCGAAGCGATTTTTATGGCTGCGCAGGGTACGGAAGCGAGAATCGGCATCGCCGTCCAACATGACGGAACAGTCGATACAGTGTTCCAGTACTTTCGGGCCGGCTAATGAACCGTCTTTGGTCACATGCCCGACCATAATAATGGCGACACCACGGGTTTTGGCAAAGCGCGTCAGGTATGCTGCGGTTTCTCGCACTTGCGCCACACTGCCGGGGGAGGACTGGATATCGGCAAGATGCATCACCTGAATGGAGTCGATCACCATCAGTCTGGGTTGTTCCTGTTCGGCAATCAGACAGATCTGCTCAATGCTGGTTTCCGACAGCATATTGATATTCTGAGTCGGTAATCCCAGACGATGGGCACGCATTGCCACCTGTTGCAGGGATTCTTCACCCGTGACGTACAATGTTTTCATCTGTCCGGCCAGTTTGCTCAGCGTTTGCAGCAGCAGCGTACTTTTACCGGCTCCCGGATTTCCGCCAATCAGAATGGCACTGCCGGGAACGACACCACCACCGAGTACGCGGTCAAACTCCAGGAATCCAGTGGAGAAACGCGGCAGGTCTTCCAAACTGATGTCGGAAAGCTTTTGTACCCGGCTGATGCCGGCATTCTCTCCGGCGTAGCCAGAGAAACGGTCGCTTCGCGATGAGGATACGGCCGCGGCCAGGCGAACTTCAGTAATGCTGTTCCAGGCCTGGCAGGCACTGCACTGCCCCTGCCAGCGTGGATAATCGGCGCCACACTCATTGCACACAAATGCGCGTTTGGCTGCTTTTGCCACGGATTACCTCGATAAATTAACGGATTTCGTGCCGAAGACTACCACTCAGGATACACAATACGCCGGTCAGATCGGCATGACGAATGCTGATTGATGTCTGGGCGTTAACCTTGGGCTTGGCATGATAAGCAATGCCCAGTCCGGCAGCTTGAATCATCAACAGATCATTGGCGCCATCGCCGATAGCCACCGTTTGTTTCACCGGTATTTCCAGCTTTTCTGCTAACTGGCGTAGCGTATCCGCTTTATATCTGGCATCAATAATCGGGCCAACCACTTCACCGGTAAGTTTACCGTCACGCATACCCATTTCATTTGCCACGGCGGCGACCAGATCGAGCTCTTCACGCAAATAGTCGGAAAAATAGGTGAAACCACCAGAGGCAATAGCAATATACCAGCCAGCGTCCTGTAGCTGTTTCACCATCACTTTCAGTCCGGGTGTCAAAGGCAGACTATCCCGAACCTGACGCAGTATGTTGGCATCGGCACCTTTTAAGGTTGCTACCCGCTGGCGCAGACTAGCAGCAAAATCCAGTTCACCACGCATGGCCCGTTCGGTAACATCGGCTACCATCTCGCCAGTACCGGCCAGTTTGGCAATCTCATCAATACACTCAATCTGAATGGCCGTCGAGTCCATATCCATCACCAGTAAACCTGGCGCGCGCAGGCTGGGCATATTGTCCATTTCAGCGACATCGAGCCCCAGGTCATGGGCGACTTGGGTGGCGCGAGGTGTCAATATACCGGCCAGTCGCACCACCTGATAATCATCTACACTCCAGGCGCTGACGACGACCAGTGGATCGCCGAGGTGTTGCTGAACCCGGGAAAGTAGATATTTATCGAGCACATCCCCATACAGCAACCAACCAGTGTAGCCAGCCCGATAATCGAGAGGCATGACTTCATCGCCACTCAGTGAGAGCGGCAGATTCGGCCAACAGTTGATTTCTGTCGGTAGATCTCGATAGGTTAAATGGTTCGACATGGGTAAATCCTTTCCAGCGGGTAACGATGAATTGATGGTGTGTTGGATGGTCACAAAAAGGACAATCATAAATCAACGCAACAAGCTATCCTATCGTCGGCGCTTCTGGCAACATTAAAGTATCCAAATCGCGTAGGTATTCCCATGGTTCGGACCCGGATAAAATTTCGTTTACATCGCACAGCCATCGTTCTGATTTGTTTGGCTCTGCTGGTCATATTGATGCAGGGAGCTTCTTACTTCAGCCTGAACCATCAGATGGCACGTTCAGAGCAGGTTGAAGAACTGGCGCGCACATTGGCAAAACAGGTGGCTTATACACTGACGCCCTTGATGGAAAGTAGTGATGATAATAGCCAGAAAATCAACGCCATGCTAAAGAACTTAACGGATCATAGCCGTATTCTGGACGCTGCAATTTATCAGCAGGATGGGACGCTGGTCGCGCGAGCCGGCGAAAAAATTGATGTCCGGGATCGGTTGGCGCTGGATGGAAATAGGGTAGGCAGCTACTTTAATCATCAACTAGTGGAACCCGTGAATGGTAAAGACGGACCGATAGGTTTCCTGCGTATCACGCTGGATACTCATGTATTGGTGACAGAAGCCACGCAGGTGGATAACACCACCAATATTCTGCGTTTAATGATTCTCCTGGCATTGGCGATAGGGATCATTCTGGCACGAACATTGTTGCAAAACCGACGTACCCGCTGGCAGCAGTCTCCTTATCTACTCACAGCCAATACATCAGTGCAGGACGAGCCTACAGATGCCGATGCAGATACAGATGAGCAGGCGGCTCCGTCAGAACATATTAAGAAAGAGTAATACTGGCAGTGGTTGGATAGTATCCATTTTTATCAGTGCTACCGGTAATTCTCTGTGGTCGATGTCAACACGCTTTACCCAAAAGAGGTTTTACTTCCGTGTGATCAGCGATGCAATAACACCAAATCAACGTAATCAGCTTGCTTATTGGACTTGTCTACACTCTCTTCCACACTAAGCCTTGAGCGCATTTATCTCATCCTTGATTGTTTATAGTGCCAAGATCAGTAAGAATAAGCGCCAATTGGGCCTCATAAAACGAGGCCATGTTTGGAGCGATTTGCAGTAGACTCCATTAGAACTTTATATAACTCGCTATTTAAAATAGAAGATTTAAAAAGATGTCAAATCCTTCATTTTTGCAAGAGATTTCCCACCGCAGGACTTTTGCTATTATTTCTCACCCCGATGCCGGTAAAACGACGATTACTGAAAAAGTATTGTTGCTCGGGCAGGCCATTCAGATCGCCGGCACGGTAAAAGGGCGTGGATCCAGTCAACATGCCAAATCCGACTGGATGGAGATGGAAAAGCAGCGCGGTATTTCTATTACTACCTCTGTAATGCAGTTTCCTTATCACGAGTGTCTGGTCAATTTGCTGGATACACCAGGGCATGAGGATTTTTCGGAGGATACCTATCGTACTCTGACCGCAGTGGATTGCTGTCTGATGGTGATCGATGCGGCAAAAGGGGTTGAAGATCGTACTCGCAAGTTGATGGAAGTTACGCGTCTGCGCGATACGCCGATCCTGACTTTTATGAACAAGCTGGACCGCGATATCCGTGATCCGATGGAAGTGCTGGACGAAGTTGAAAGGGAATTGAAAATTGCGTGCGCGCCGATTACCTGGCCGATTGGTTGCGGTAAGTTGTTCAAAGGTGTTTATCATCTCTATAAAGATGAAACCTATCTGTATCAGAGTGGTATGGGGCACACCATTCAAGAAGTACGCATTGTCAAAGGTTTGAATAACCCGGATCTGGACAAGGCGGTCGGGGAAGACCTGGCGGCTCAATTGCGTGAAGAGCTGGATCTGGTAAAAGGCGCTTCCAATGAATTTGATGAAGAAGACTTTTTGTCCGGGGAATTAACGCCAGTATTCTTTGGTACTGCGTTGGGCAATTTCGGCGTGGATCATATGCTGGATGGTCTTGTGTCCTGGGCGCCATCACCGATGCCGCGTAAAACAGACGTTCGTGTGGTGAACGCTGGTGAAGAAAAATTCACCGGTTTTGTGTTCAAAATTCAGGCTAACATGGACCCGAAACACCGTGACCGTGTGGCGTTCATGCGGATAGTGTCCGGTAAGTATGAAAAAGGCATGAAGCTACGTCAGGTGCGTACGGGCAAAGACGTTATTATCTCTGATGCCTTGACGTTCATGGCAGGTGACCGTTCCCATGTGGAAGAAGCTTATCCTGGCGACATCATCGGGTTACATAACCACGGTACGATCCAGATTGGAGATACTTTTACCCAGGGTGAAGATATGAAGTTCACCGGTATTCCTAACTTTGCGCCGGAACTGTTCCGTCGTATTCGGCTGCGTGATCCGTTAAAGCAGAAGCAGTTACTGAAAGGGTTGGTACAGCTGTCCGAAGAGGGGGCTGTGCAGGTATTCCGGCCGTTAATCAATAACGATCTGATTGTCGGGGCGGTTGGGGTGCTACAGTTTGATGTCGTGGTGGCGCGCCTGAAGACTGAATACAACGTAGAGGCCGTGTATGAATCGGTCAACGTTTCCACTGCGCGCTGGGTGGAGTGTAGTGATGTTAAGAAGTTTGAAGAATTCAAACGCAAGAATGAACAGCATCTGGCGTTGGATGGCGGTGATAATTTAACGTACATCGCACCCACCATGGTAAACCTTAACCTGACTCAGGAACGTTATCCTGAGGTCCAGTTTCATAAGACCCGCGAACACTAAGCTTGGTAATGACTGGCTGATGACTTTTCCTGTCATCAGCCTGTGTTATTATTTTCTTTTAATAATCATTATATTAAGTGCATTTACCTTCCGGCCTTTCCCACCGAATTAATTCACAGACAAATCTTAAATCGTTCTCTAAACGTTTTTTTCTCATAAACGGCCTGGGTTTTTGTTTTTTGTCGTCTATAGTTAACTGCGTGTAGGGCGGTCTGGTTTTTTTGACTGCCAATGTGACTTTGAGTGGATTCTTATATTAATTTTTTTATTTTTTGTAATTCTATAATCTGTTTGTTGTGATGGGACAAGGCTAATGACGACTGCCTATCCTGGCGGGAAGGTGTTAGTGAAACCTGTTGATGAAACAGGATAACTGTAAGGACGATGTTGATGAAAAAGACTAACAAGATTGCACTATCGCGGATCGCGATTGTTTTGGTGACGATTCTGGCCGGTAGTGGCTATGTGCTAGCGGAGGAAACTATCGGGCAAGAAGCAAAAAATATCGCAGAAACCACAGGGAATAAAATCGATAGCTCGGTCCAGACGGCATCTGGTTATGTTGATGACAGCGCGCTTACCGCGAAAGTGAAAGCGGCATTATTGGCGTCTAAAACCCTCGACAGTGATGATATTTCTGTTAAAACAACCCAGGGAGTGGTAACACTCAGCGGTTTTGTGACCAGTCAGAAATTGGCCATCAGCGCCGTAGAAATTGCCACTAAAACGGAAGGTGTTAAGTCGGTCAGCGACAAGCTTCAAGTAAAGGATGCCAGCTCCCAATCATTGATGGCCTATGCCGGAGATGCAGTGACGACCAGTACGATCAAGGCCAAATTGCTGGCGGATGACATTGTGCCTTCACGCCATGTCAGAGTGGAAACTGTTGATGGTGTTGTACAGTTAACAGGGCAGGTGGGTAACAAAGCGCAGTCTGATCGTGCTGAAAAAATAGCAAAATCGGTTGATGGCGTTAAGAGTGTTAAAAACGATCTCACAGTAAAATCCTAAGGCCGGGTCGGATGCGGGCTGCCTATCGTGGATAGCGAGTCCGTAATATTGCGGCCAATGATGGCATGTCTTCCGTGCCGTCATGTTCACACCAGTATGCTTCTGGCGTGTGGCCCGTTATTGTCCTGAAGCGTCGATTCGGCTGTGCAGTCGGGTTAGCGGACGATCACGAATTGCTTTCCGATGTGTTATAAGCGCATGACGATGACGTACTGAAAAAGGTATCCTCGATTCATCCTGCACTGTCCTGAAGGTTTAAACATTGCAAACCCGTTCAGATACTGCCATTAACATTGCGCAGTCCGCGTCTGTTGCGTTTATTGATACCCACTGTCATTTTGATTTTCCACCTTTTGCGGCGGACGAAGTGGCAAGTTTGCATCGTGCGACGCAAGCTGGTGTCGAAGGGATTATTATTCCTGCCGTTGAGTCCCATTATTTTGATCGTATCCTGCATTTGGCCCACAGCTGGCCGGTGTTGTATGCGGCACTTGGGTTACATCCGCTTTATATTGAGCGTCATCACGAGGCAGATTTGGCGCTGCTGGAATCTCGGCTTCATGATCGTGACCACCGATTGGTTGCGGTTGGTGAAATAGGCTTGGATCTTTACCGGGACGATCCGCAGTTTGAACGGCAATGCGTCTTCCTTAACGCTCAGTTGGAACTGGCCAAGCAATACGATTTGCCCGTTATTCTGCATTCACGCCGGAGTCACAATCCGTTGGCCGCATTATTGAAACAGGCTCAACTGCCACGTACCGGGGTGGTACACGGATTTTCGGGTAGTTTTGAACAGGCACAGGCGTTTATTCGATTGGGATATTATATTGGCGTCGGCGGTGTCATTACCTATCCGCGAGCCAATAAAACACGGCAGGCTATCGCCCGTTTGCCGCTGGATCGTTTGCTACTGGAAACTGATGCGCCAGATATGCCCGTGTGTGGTTATCAAGGGGAACCTAACCGACCTGAACGTATCCGTTCCGTATTTCAGTCGTTATGTGATCTGCGTACTGAATCGCCAGAGGTGCTTGCGGCGGTATTATATGAGAATACTCACCGTCTTTTCCCGTTGACGGTGTCCTGCCAATGAGTGCTATCTGTCGCTTTTCTGGTTTTTCCTCGGCTTCCCGGTATTATTTTCATAACTATAACTTATTTTTCTTTTGTGGCTAATGGCCGTAGAGCGGGAGTTTCGTATGGAAATCTTTGCTAAAATGAAATTTTGTGCCAAAAAAAGGTGATGACTCTCATTATCTGATGTTTTTCTTTGCCTGATGTTGTATGAGTTTGTGGCATCCCACTCGCCTATGTTGCGTCGTGGGTGTTTGTTATCAACTGCTACCATTGGCAGGCTGTATTCCCGCTTTGTTGGGCGGGTATTTTTATGTTCACTCTCGCTACAGGGAATTTCGCATGGAACTCTTAATGAGTCTGTTGGGTATGGCTGTGCTGATATTGATTGCGGTCATGCTTTCCGGCAACCGTAAGGCCATTAACCGTCGTACTGTCAGTGGTGCGTTTCTGATTCAGGTCGGGATTGGTGCCTTGGTATTATATATTCCGTTGGGACGCGAAGTCCTGAACGGCATGTCGGAAGGCGTCGCCAATGTGATCTCCTACGGCAACCAGGGAATCTCATTCATGTTTGGTGGTCTGGTATCGAGCAAAATGTTTGAGGTCTTTGGTGGCGGCGGTTTCGTATTTGCCCTCCGGGTTCTGCCCATTATCGTCTTCTTCTCTTCACTGATAGCGGTGCTCTATTATCTGGGCATTATGCAATGGGTGATTCGTGTTCTAGGCGGTGGTTTACAGAAAGTACTCGGAACATCGCGTACGGAGTCGCTTTCTGCTACCGCAAATATCTTTGTTGGTCAAACCGAAGCACCATTGGTGGTTCGTCCTTATATTGCCAATATGACTGAGTCTGAGCTGTTTGCCGTGATGTGTGGTGGGTTGGCGTCTGTCGCTGGGTCAGTATTGGCTGGTTATGCTCAGATGGGCGTGCCGCTGGAATACTTGATTGCCGCATCGTTTATGGCGGCACCGGGTGGATTGCTGTTTGCCAAGCTAATCATGCCGGAGACTGAAAAAACGCATGACCGGGATGTGATCGGCAGTTTTGTCGGGGATGAAGAAAAACCGAGCAACGTCATTGACGCTGCTGCCAGCGGTGCGGCTTCCGGTATGCAGTTAGCACTGAATGTTGGTGCTATGTTGCTGGCGTTTATTGCGTTGATCGCGCTGCTTAACGGTATTCTTGGCGGTGTCGGCGGCTGGTTCAATTTTCCGCAGTTATCGCTGGAGATGATCCTCGGCTGGATTTTTTCGCCTATAGCTTTCCTGATTGGGGTGCCGTGGAATGAGTCGATGGTGGCGGGTTCATTCATTGGACAAAAACTGATACTCAATGAATTCGTGGCTTACATGAATTTTAGTGCTTACTTGAAACCGGATAATGTGGTGACTGCCTCCGGGTTGCAGGTTTTGTCAGCGCATACCAAGGCGATTATCTCTTTTGCGTTGTGCGGATTTGCCAACCTGTCCTCGATTGCTATTTTGATTGGCGGGTTGGGCAGTATGGCGCCTCAACGTCGTCATGATATTGCCAGACTAGGGCTGAAAGCGGTAGCGGCAGGTACGTTGTCCAATTTAATGAGCGCCAGTATTGCGGGTTTTTTTCTGGCTTTGTAAGTCGAACCTCGGGTGAGGTGTAGTTTTATCATCCTGCATTTCCCTGTGGTGTAGCAACATAACCGGATGGTTCGACATACCGGTTGAGAGTTTAGTGACATGCTTTCTGATTTTATTAAAGAAATAGAGTGGATGACATTCCACCTGGCTGATAACAACACCATTTATCCAGGGTTTAGTGCTCGCTGTTATTTTTACCTGCCAGCGTATCGGGACGATATGTTCTTCCTCGCTGGCATTCCTCTCACGGCGGAAATGGAGCGTTCGGTACCCAAGCGACGGGCAGAGTTTCTGGCGGGGCGCTATCTGGCGAAACAGGTACTGGAACGTCTCGGTATTAGTGACTTTGTCCTGCAAAACGGGCGTGATCGTTCTCCGCAATGGCCAGCAACGGTGTCAGGTTCACTGAGTCACAATGTGGACAGCGCATTTTGTGCCGCCCATTTCCACAGTGAGACCTTCTCTTGTATCGGGCTGGACGTTGAAACTGTGATGACTACTGAACGGGCGGATAGCCTGTGGCCAGGTATCGTGGATGAGGTTGAGTACAACTGGCTGCGTTCACAGGATCAGATCACCGTTACTGAGATGTTGACGCTGAATTTCTCGGCAAAGGAGAGCTTGTATAAGGCGCTGTATCCACATGTGAAGCGCTATTTTGATTTTCTGGATGTCCGAATGGTCGAACTAGATACCATTAAACAGATTTTTACGCTGGAATTGCGCACTGCACTGGCTCCTGATTACCCGGCAGGGCGCTGTTTTCGTGGTATTTACCGAATGCGTGAGCGGGATGTGACCACGTTTATTTGTTGTTGAATTCCAACCTGCGTGGTGATAACGCCATCACGCTTTTTTTGTGACAGATATATGCAGCGAGAGGCGATCATGGCGTAATATTCTGCTTAAAAGCGGCAGGTGAGTACGGAGCGACCAATGAGGATGACGGGTAATACGATACTGATTACTGGCGGTGGTTCTGGTATCGGCCGGGAGTTGGCAGAAGCGTTCCATGTGGCAGGAAATCAGGTGATTATTGCGGGTCGCCACGAAACGCCGCTGCAACAAGCGGCAGCAGCTAATCCGGGTATGAGTTATCAAGTGTTGGATCAGCGCAACGCCAGTGACGTGAGCGCTTTCGTCGCCTCTCTCACTGCCAGATATCCTCAGTTGAATGTAGTGATCAATAACGCCGGAATTCAGCGCCGGGAAGACCTTATTCGTCCACAGTTGTCAGCGGTGGAGGACACGGTAGCCACCAATTTGCTGGGACCGATTTATCTGACCACCGCCTTATTGCCTCAACTGATGCGGCAATCTCAGGCGGCAATTCTGAACGTGACCTCTGAGCTGGCTTTTCTGCCGCAGGCTATCACACCGACGTATTGTGCCACCAAAGCGGCGTTGCACTCTTACACTCAATCACTGCGTTGCCAATTACGTAATAGCCCGGTGCAGGTGATTGAAATCATTCCTCCCTGGGTACAAACCGGCTTACAGGGCGAGTGGGGGTTCGATCCTCAGGCGATGCCATTACAGGCATTTATCAGTGAAACCATGATGTTATTATCTTCGCAGCCAACTGCCGGTGAAATTGTGGTGCAGCGGGCGCAACCCTTCCGATTTGCCCAGCGAAACGGTAATTATGAAGTATTATTCCGGGCGTTCAACGAAACCTGACTGACGTTTAGTGCGGAACCGACCACAGGGCTGATTACACGCCGCATCAGTCCTGTGGGACGAACGAATCAATGAACCGCTAACACGTCTTTAAACGCGGAGGCGAAAGCGTTGATTTGTTCCGGACTATGGTTGGCTGAGATAGCGCAACGCAACATCGCCTTGCCCTGTTCAACGGTTGGGAACATGGCAACTGTCGTTGCAAATCCCTTGTCGTGAAGTGCCGCGCAAACTGAAATGGCGCGATCTTCGTTACCGATAAACAGCCCACGTATTGGCATCAACGCGTTGTGATTAATGACGTGATGTGCGTTGAACGCCTCATCAAAGACGTTGATCATTTTTTGCAATAATTGTTGGCGCCTGGTGACTTCACCATTTAAATGCAGCTCGGCAGCGGCAACACATGCGGCAATACCTGGCAGTGACGGTGGGCCGCCAAAGGCATAGGTCGTACCAAATTGCTTGATAAATAGATGAGTGTCTTCTTTCTGGCAGGCGACAAAACCGCCATGAGAGCCGAACGCTTTCGATAGAGAACCCACAAGAATAAGGCGTTCGGGGAAGTGATTATTGGTACATTCCATCACATATCCTGCCCCGTTTTTGCCGAAAACGCTGGTTCCGTGTGCATCATCCAGATAGACATAGCCATTATGTTTTTCAGCCAGATGCAGCAGAAGGTTTACCGGCGCCACTCCACCCATAGAACCAACACTGTCGGAAATGGATACGGGCGTCAGGCCTTTTGACTCGGCTCCGGCAAACTCGCTTTCCAGCCTGTCAGTATCCTGAAAATCAAAGCGACGGACTTCACCGAACTGCAATAATAATCCCCGATTGATTTGCATGGTGGCATGGGCCGTTTTATCTAAAAGAAATATCGGACCTTTATTATAAGTAAAGTGAGGTAATTCCCCTGAACCCAATAAAGGTAATACAGCCAAATGGCAGGGGGTTACTGCATTAAATGATAATACCGGCACCCCTGCTATAATAGACGAAAGCAATGATTCAAAGCGATTAAAAATATCGACTTTGATTCGGGTTCTGGCAACGGAAAGTTGAGCGCCAAATTTATCAACCGCTTTATGTATTGCTGCGACAAGATCAGGATGTGTTTCCAATCCTAAATAAGAGCAGGAAACAAATTCAACCATACGTCGGCCATCGCTCAGCGTAATTACTTTACCGTGTCGTTCTGAAACTTCCAATTCGTTTACATGTTCATTGAAAACCCGGTTCTGATGGGTTCTAGATTGTTGTATTTTTTTTGCTTGCCAATTGTTCATAATTATTCCTTTTGTTAATTAAGACAATTTACATCATCGGTTTTTCCCCTTGATTTAAAAATAAATAAAAATTGACCTGAAGTAATAATAATAATAAACAGTCCCAGCACAATATCTGTTCGTGGAACATAGTCAGTAACCAGACCAGCAAGGTAGCTGAGCACAGCGGCGATGATCATTTGAGTAAACCCGGTAATTGCAGTGGCTGTGCCAACTATTTTTATATTGACATTGAGCGCCTGGGTATGGCCTTGCGGATAGATAGCACCAGAAGCGATATTAAAAACGATGCCAGCAATGATCAGTAATGACAGGCTTTCCGGGAAAAATAATCCACTGAAAAGGAATAATAAACCACTGATGATTTGTGCGGAGATAACCATTGATACGTTATGTGCGATTGTTGTTTTTGCTAATTGGGT
The DNA here is from genome assembly GCF_002847015.1 of Prodigiosinella confusarubida. GTDB lineage: Bacteria > Pseudomonadota > Gammaproteobacteria > Enterobacterales > Enterobacteriaceae > Prodigiosinella > Prodigiosinella aquatilis. The sequence goes on along the minus strand of NZ_CP025085.1, from coordinate 4,926,492 downwards.
TCCCAGCATATAGCAGGCTACCGCACCAAAGAAAATAAACGAGAAATAAGCGGGTGATGAAAATATACTGATGTGATAGATCACCGGTGATAAAGAAATAAAACACAGCAAACCGGAAAATGTCAGTGTGACAATCAACGTGCCATGAATGAAAGCACGGTTATGGATTAGATCGTTGTAATTACATGTTTGTTCTGTTGCCGCTGCTATTTGATGTCTAAATGGTGCGAATAAGCTCAGCAGTATGGTAACTGCCCCAAATAGCGCCATAAAATAAAACAATGAACGCCATCCCCACGGCTCCACCATTTGACCACCCAATACTGGCGCGAGAAGCGGTATTACTGCACTGGCGGTTGCAATATCAGCAATGACACGCTGAAGTTTTTTGCCGTCATAACACTCTTTCGCCAGTGACCGTGCAACAATCGGGCCCGTACTGGCACCGATAGCCTGTAGAGCCCGTCCGGCCAATAATCCAGCGGCATTATCAGCATAACTGCAAATAATGCTGCCGATGATAAAAACAGTCATTCCACCATTAAGCACATACAGTTTTTTTACGCGATCAGATAAGTAGCCCGCTAATAATTGTCCGATAGCAAAAAATATCAGAAAGAGACTGATTGTGGCCTGTACGGTAGAATAACTGACAGAGAGATCTTCCTTGATAATATTCAATGCCGGAACTAGCATGTCGGTTGCTAATGCAGATATCGCTGTAGCAAAGATCAAAATAAAATATGTGATCATGTTGATAGATATATAACGGCTTTATCATTTTATTAATCTTACGCCTGTTTTGGGGTAATAAGATATACCATGCTTATGGTCATGGTTAAAAAGGACCATGGTTCCGGTTTATTTGACTTTTACGGTATTTTATTTTTTTTATTATCCAAGTGTGGTGCTTTTATCTGTGACAAGCCATTGCTTGAATATGTATTGTCTGCCAGTACTGGTTAATATTATCATCCTTATTATTTTATGGTGAAGAAGTGATTGGAATAAATTTGAATCACTTAATTATGTTAATTCCGCGTAACTCATTATTTTTTCCGTTTTTCTGAACTTTTAAATTTATTAAGTTAGTGGGCAATTACCCACATAGCTACTCTATTATATGGTGCTGTAAGTATTACTCTTAGTGATTGTGATATTGCCAAAATAATGACCTTATTATTCTGGCATTTATCTATATACAGTCATGCTTGTTTTTTATAATCTCTTTTAAATCAATGGATTGTGTTCTCTGGCGGCTCGACCACTTTGATTTTATTCAGGCAGCTATTCTATTTGAAAAGGAAAAGACATTGAATACTTCAGCCATTTCATCGGGTTCGTCAGATATGAGTTTTTGGCATAACTGGCGACTGATGCCTCTGTTTAACGCCATTATTGGTCTCATCCTGCTCTTGTTTGCTGTGTCGATCGGCTTTGCCGTTCACTTTCTGATGCTGAGTAACCATTCTCTTAACGATGTTACTGCTGAAATACAGGTACGGATGGGTGTTTCAAATAGTTCTAATCACTTGCGTGCTGCCCGGCTAATGTTGATTCAGGCGGCTGCGGCTGCACGTGAAAGCGACATGGAAACGGCCAATAGCAGTATTGCCCAGGCCGAAACACGGCTGAAAAAGTCGGCAGAGAGCTTTGCGGCCTACCAGGGACGGGCAGTAAAAACCCCGGCAGATGCCGCGCTGGATGAGGCGTTGCAGCAACGTTATAACGATTATGTTAATACTGGCCTTAAACCCATGCTGGATGCGGTAAAAAATGGTCGCTATGCTGATGTTATTGATATTGAATGGAAAAAGACCCGTAAGCTGGATCTTGCATACAATGAGGTGTTGTTGAAGGTGGTGGCTATCCGTACCCAACGGGCAGAAATCCTGAATAGCAAAGCGCAGAGTGAGTCACGGCTTGGTTATATGGTGATGGGTGGGAGTTTTGTGGCCGCAGTATTGGTTTCACTGTTTACTTTCCTGTGTCTGAGTCGTGTCGTGATCCAGCCGATGAAAGATTTGGTGACCCGTATCGAGCATATTTCTTCTGGCGACCTGACAATGCCGCTGATGCAATGGGGACGAGGTGAGATAGGGCAACTTGGGCATTATCTGCAAAATATGCAGCAATCGCTGGTAAAAACCGTCAGTAATGTGCGCCAGGGGGTTGAGTCAATTTATCAGGGAATTACCGAGATTTCGGCAGGGAATACCGATCTGTCCGCTCGGACAGAACAGCAAGCGTCGGCATTGGAACAGACATCTGCCAGCATGGAGGAGTTGACGTCTACGGTGAAACATAATGCGGATAACGCGAATCATGCCACGCAATTGTCAGGCAATGCGTCCGGCAAAGCCCGCGAAGGCGGTGATATTGTCGCCGGTGTGGTTCAAACCATGGGAAACATTGATCGCAGCTCGAAAAAAATCTCCGAAATCACCAACATTATCAATGGTATCGCTTTCCAGACCAATATTCTGGCGCTCAATGCGGCGGTAGAGGCGGCTCGGGCAGGGGAACAAGGGCGTGGTTTCGCCGTGGTTGCCGGTGAGGTTCGAACACTGGCGCAGCGCAGTGCTGAGGCGGCAAAGGAGATTGAAGGCCTGATCAGCGAATCGGTTTCTCTGGTCAGAACGGGTTCTGAGCAGGTAGGTAAAGCGGGTGACACCATGCAGGAGATTGTGAACGCGGTCACTAGCGTGACAGATATTATGGCGGAGATCTCTGTTGCTTCGCAGGAGCAGAGCAAGGGTATTGATCAAGTCGGGCAGGCGATCCATTCCATCGACAATGTGACGCAGCAAAATGCCGCGCTGGTGGAAGAGGCGACATCAGCCGCAGCATCTCTGACTGAACAGGCAGAAAGATTAAATCAGGCCGTATCTGCTTTCCGCCTTGATAGCGAATTGTCGACCGAGGGGCAGGTTTCCATATCGCCAACCCTAAAGCGGGTATTACTGAAAACACCGTCGTTATCTGTGATCAAAACCCCAGCCAGTCAGGATGGCTGGGAGACATTTTAACCCATCATAAACGATGGGGCGGCATAGCCGCCTGAGTTTGATGACAACGTCTATATAGCGGCGATAATGAGAAGATCGTAAAGACGCTGCAAGTCCCTCCCTGTAAGCTCAAGCCGCGCCATCCCTGGCGCGGATGCTTTACTCTTCTCTCTCATTATCACCGTTCTGACGCTATACGTAGGTTTGTCAACGGTCTGGGGCGGCATAGCCGCCTTATCGTTTAAGTATCATGGTGTTTGTCATTGGTGTAAGCGCTTACTTACTATGATGACCAGCTTTACTGCGTATGTGCTTCCGTTATGCCGCCCGGCCTCCCAAATACAATTCCCGCATGCGGGGGTCGCATAACAATTCATCAGCATTGCCAGTCAGGGCGACTTTGCCCAGCGCCAGGACATAGGCACGGTCAGAGATATGCAATGCTTCCATCGCATTTTGCTCCACCATCAGAATAGCTACATCTTCCTGGCGCCGGATGTCCTGAATCGCTGCAAAGACATCGCTGAGCATTTTCGGTGATAACCCGGCAGAAGGTTCATCCAGCAGCAAAGTGGCGGGTTTCGGCATCAGGGCACGGGTCAGGGCAAGAATCTGACGTTCTCCACCGGAGAGTGCTGATGCGGTGGCTCGCCATTTTTTGCGCAGTAATGGGTAGCGTTCGCACAGCGCTTCCATGCGTTGCTGGCGTTCGGCATCCGATAAAAACTGGCCGCCCGTTTGCAGATTTTCCTTGATAGTCAGATTGTTAAACACATTGTCTGTTTGTGGTACGAACCCCAGTGAGCACTCACGAACTTTGCGGTGAATCGGGATTTGACTAACATCCTGACCATCGAGCATGACCTGACCACAGCGTGGTCGTAAATAACCGGCAATGCATTTCAATAGGGTGGACTTACCGCAACCGTTGGGGCCGAGTAATGTGACGATCTCTGCCCGTTCAACGTGCAGGGAAATGCCCTGTAGAATATCGATACCCGGCGTATAACCAGCGATCACCTCGTTCAGCGTAATCATACCGCCTCCTGTAATATTTGCGTGTTGCGCCCCAGATAGGCTTCCAGTACCTGTGGATTGTCCGCTAGTTCCTCCGGACGGCAACTGGCGACGATATCTCCTCTGTCCAGCACGATGCAGCGCTGGCAAAGTTCGCGGATAAAATGCATATCGTGTTCAATGACCACCAGCGACAGGCCATCACGGTTCAGTCGCAGCAGTGTCTCGACAATATCACGCCGAAGATTGGGGTGAACGCCCGCCATGGGTTCATCCAGCATCAAAACTTTGGGGTTCCCCATCAGGGCGCAGGCGATCCCCAGCAGTTTTTTCTGTCCGCCAGACAAGGCGGCAGCGGGGAGATCACGTACCTGTGTCAGTAACAGCTCGTCGATTAATGCCCCGGCTTTTTCTCTGCCGGCCCGTTCTGCCCGCCGGGTGGCCGGTAACGATAACAGGCTGCCCCAAAAGCCGTGCTGTTGTGTCCCGGCAGCCATCACCACTTCCATCACGGTCATTTTTTCTGGCATTGCCGGTAGTTGGAACGTGCGGGCAACACCCGTTTCGATAATATGGTGTGTCGCCAGTCGGTCGATACGCTGCCCGCTGACAGTAATGGTGCCGCTGTCAATGGGAGTGAAACCGGAAATAGCGTTTAACAGGGTGCTTTTTCCCGAACCGTTGGGGCCTAGCAAGCCGAGAATTTCTCCCTGTTTCAGGGTAAACGTCACCCCTTCCAGTACACGGTTGCCGCCGAAGGCTTTACATACGGCGTCAACCTGCATTAATGGCGTCATGGTATTATCCTCAGTCGTTCCGGCAGTAACCCGCCCGCCCGTCCTAATAAACAGCCCAGCAAAATAACCCCAACCATACCTAGTCGAAGCGCTCCGGTGATATCAGAACTGATGTGAAACATGTCTTTGGCAAAAGGAATAAAGTTGTACAGGCTTTCTACCACCAATACGCCGATCAATACCCCGGCAACATTACCGATACCGCCGATCATCACCATGCTCCAGATCAGAAAGGTTTCGGAGGAGAGCAGGTAATCCGGGCTGACATAACTGGTGTACCAGGCCAGCAATATGCCGGCGAGAGCACCGATTGCTGCACTGCACATCAGTGTTTGGCATTTCAGCCATTGCAGGTGATAACCCATACAGGTGGCGAGCTGTGGTTGTTCTCGCATCAGACGTAGAGCGCGCCCGAATCGGCTTTTACCTATCTGTAGTGACAGCAGGGTAACCAGCAGTAGCACCAGCAGGATAACAATGGCAAAAATGATACTGTCACTTTGCTGCGATCCGCTGGACCAGGGGGCGGCAATGTTGCCAATACCCTGTGCACCCCCAGTGAGTTCATTTTCATTAATGATCACAATGCGAATGATTTCTGCCACTGCCAGCGTGGCGATCCCCCAATAATCGGCGGCCAGCTGACGCCCGAGAACGGCCATGCCAGCGCCTGACAGCATCGCCAGACCAATGCCTATGGCACCGGATAGCACAAAAGGTATGCCCAGTTGTGCGCCTATCCCGGCGGCATAAGCCCCGATGCCCACAAATGCAATGTGACCAAAATTCAGTAACCCGGCATAGCCCGCCTGTATGTTCAAAGACAGTGCGACCAGTGCATAGATACCGGCAATCGTGATGATATGCAGCAGAAAGTCAAACACGGCGAACCTCCCGGTTAAATAAGCCGTACGGGCGCAACAACAGTGCCAGCAACAGTATGATGAATGAGGCGGCATTGATGTAAGTCACTGGAATAAATGCCAAACCACCACCGGTCAGCCAGCCAAAATTGAGGTTGGTCACCAGTGTTTCCGTCACGGCGATCAACAAGGCACCCAGCACCGCGCCCATTGGATTACCCAATCCGCCCAAAATGGCGGAAGCCAGCACGGGCAACAGCAGATCATTACCCTGATTGAGATAAGCGCTGGAGTTCATAGCCAGTAAAGAGCCGCCCAGTCCGGCCAGTGCACCGGCAATGAGATTAACCACATGCACGATAGCATTAGCATTAAGTCCGGAAGCTGCCGCCAAATCGCGGTTGCTGGTTAGTGCGCGGATAGCGCGGCCCAGAGTGGAATGAAACAATAACCAACTAAAGCCTGATAACAGCAGTAGGGTGATGGCGATTGTCCACAGTTGATCACCCGATACGCGGGTGCCATCCAGCGAGAGTGCCGGACTTATCGGTAGGCCGTAGCCCACCGGTGACGAACCGGCAATGCCCAGAACCAGGGCCAGCATGATCATCGACACCGCCAGTGAGCCGATCATGGCATTGGCGGAACCCGCTTTCACCAGGCGCCGGAATACCCAGTGGTGTAATAACATGGCGATGACGCCGCATAAGCCACTGGAGATGATCACCGCCAGTGGAAACGGCACTCCAATCCGCAACAGCGCAGCGGTCAGAAATGAGCCGACCATGGCATATTGCACATGCGCAATATTGGCGAACCGGACCAGGCCGTAAACCAGACTTAATCCCAGCGCAATCAAGGATAGATCGGCGGTACGTATTAATGTATCAAGCATGAACTGGAACATAATGCTTTCCTGTACAGGGCTATCGTGCAGTGAGCAGGCTCACTCGCCGTTTAACGAGGTGCCAGGGCACCGTTTACTGATTTCACTTTTTCGTATGGTTGTGTCTGGCGCATATGATCAGCATCCAGATTCAGTGGTCCGGTCACACCGACAAAGTGCGGCGCCACTGCTAGCATCGCTGTCTGCAATGCGGCGGGGTCGGCACTACCTGCTTTGTTGATCGCGGCAGCAGCGAGCATGATGCTGTCATAGGCATAACTGCCATAGGCGGATTTTGGGTTTTCGTTATAGCGCTTGCGGTACTGTTCGGTATAGCGTTGGCCTTTGTCACTCAGTCCGGCCACTTCCATCCCCATTTTCCCCTGGGTGTATTGTGCCGGTGAATTGGCTGTACACATGGTCAGATACATGCCATACCAAGGGGTTTTATTCAGTCCCAGCTCGTAAGACTCGCGGTTGAGGACTACCGCATCCTGGCCGTAAGTCGTGTAAACATAGACGTCAGGCTTATAGCGAGATAACTGCTCCAACTCACGCCGATATGATGACTGGCCGCTGGTATACAGTGTTTTGGCTACGACCTTGCCCCCTAGTTGCTGGAAGAACTTGGTGAACTGTTCCGCCATACCCTGACCATAAGCGCCGTTCGGCGCGATGAAAGCGACTTTACGGTAACCCATGGCATAGACATCTTTGGCGGAGAAGCGGGCGGACAGATCATCGAGCCCGATAACACTGTAGGAGAACTTGCCTATTTTGCGGATATCTGTGCTAGTGCCAGAGATGTTGATGTGCACTAAATGGTTTTTCACCAGATACTGCCCGATCGGAATAGTGACACTGGAAGAAAAGGCACCGACCACCAGTGGTACATGATCCACTTGTGTTAGTTTGCGCACGGCATCTAACGCTGTAACCGGGTTGCCGGCAGAATCTTCGACTATCACCGCCAGTTTTTGCCCGTCGACGCCACCCTGGGCATTGACCTGATCAACCGCCAGTTCCACCCCACGGCGTTGATCTTCACCAATGCTGGCGCTGGTACCGGTCAACGGCAGAATGGCACCGACAGTGATATCGGCCATCGCGGGTCTGGATAAGCCAAAAAGTGCGCTGCTCATCAGCGCTGAAGCAAAGAAAGCGTTACGAATGTGCACTGTCATACTGCGTCTCCTGTCTGGATGAAATGAGGCAGCGTTTATGGCGGCTGTCATCATGTGGGGCGTTGCCGTGTTGTCATCAATCACCACCCGCGTGGTGTGCTTTGCTGTATTCAAGCCACTTCAGGTTGTTATCTTAAAGTGAATAACAAAGTGAATGATGAAGTGAATACACTTTGACTATTCAAAAGACAGCAATTGTTATGCCATCTCAGAAAAAACAGGTGGAATTCTGGCTAAGCGGCCATTGAGAGAAGTGAAATATCGCTAGAAGATTGTTTGAAATAACAAGGAATAAATATGTCATGACGCAGATTTTCACCTATCATTATTTTTTTATTCGCGACAGAAAAAAGAGAAAAAAAAGGCTGAATATGGTTTTTAGTGAAAGACGATCTGCTTCTGTTTGGTGCGGTGGGATTCATTATGGTGCAATGTGATTAATTACCCGGTGAGTAATAAGAAAAGAAAATAATAGATTTAACCTGTTCTCTTGCAATGATTTTTTATAGTGACAGGATTGGATTTCAATGTGTAGATAGAAGTGTATTCACATTGTGATTGTGTTATGAATTCAGCCATGCTATGAATTGAATTAAAGGGCAATGTAACCATTTCTCTGCCACGGTAATAAGGTGACCTAAGCGTAAAATGTGATTAACCGTTGGTGAACCATAAAGAGGATATAACGTGTCAGTCAGCCAGAAAACCGCGCGGAGCGCGGACAGTGTTGAGAAAGTCTACGAGGTGGTGAAAGCGCTGGCGATTGATTATCACTTCAAGCCCGGTGAACGGGTCAATGAGGTTGAGCTGGCTAGTCGGTTGGGGGTTTCTCGTACGCCAGTTCGTGAGGCGTTGAATCGTTTGGCGCAAGATGGCTTCATGAACTTTGTTCCTAACCGCGGGTTTTATTCCCGGGATATCACGCCCGACGGTGTACGCGAACTTTATGAACTGCGGGCGGTGATTGAACAGGCCGCGTTCCGCTTTGCCTGCCAGCGAGCCAGCGACAGTGACATTGCGCAGACGGTGGCTATCTGGGAACAGAGTTGCCGTGAATTGCCAGACCCTGACACTATCACCGATTGGACAAAAGTCGCCGAGGCTGATGAGGCATTTCATATGTCGATTGCCAGAATCGCCAAGAATTCCCGATTGTATGAAACGCTTGATGGCCTGAATTCTCTGATTCGTTTCTTTCGTCGGATCGATCTGGAAACCCCGAGTCGACGTAACAACGCTTACGACGAACACGTGGAAATTATCGCGGCATTACGTCAGCGAGATGTGGAAACAGGGATACCGTTAATTGAGACACACGTTTCACTCAGTGCGGAGCATGCTGTTGAAGTTACCAAAGAGGGACTGGCGCGGATTTATTTTAGAAAATTAATCTGAGAATGATCTAAAAAATAAAACACCCGGCAGATATATTTATCTGCCGTCAGGAATGTTATCGCCGGTAATAAATGAGGCGGCGTGTATTTATACTCTCAATAATTCGGATGGTAGGCCGGCGACAAGCAAAGAAATCCCGATGAACTCACTCAAGTAAGTGATTCGGAGCTGAGGCGCAGTCAACGTACCTGCAATTGGAAAGATGACGAGTATGTATATCTTATTATTATTTCATCAATGCAAACGATGAAATGTTATTGGTTGCGCCCATCAGGGAGCCTGTTGTTACCGGTGAAAAACATTATTTTCAGTCAGGGGAAATAATGGCCGGCGAAATACATTGATGCGTAAATCCTGAAATTGTTTCAGGGAAAGGAATATGACCATGAATATTAGCCAGAAAGCGACATTGAGTCTTGACCATGTGCTGGTTACCGTGAACCACTATGAGCAGGCATTAGACAACTACCGTAAAATGGGTTTTTCCCCGTCACCGGTCAGTTATCACCCGTGGGGTACGGTCACCTGCTTTATGATGTTTGGTGACAATTTTATTGAGCTGATAGGGGTAAATGATGCCTCTAAATTCGGTACCAATGCGGTAAATGGGTTTTGTTTTGGCCGCCAGATGGGGGCGTTCCTTGATCGGGGGGAAGATGGTGTTTCGCTGATTGCCCTGCATAGTAAGGATGCCTGCGGTGATTATGCTCGTCTGGTAAAACAGCATCCACACCAGCAAGGACTGATGGATTTTCGTCGTAAAATCATTATGGATAACGGCCAGACAGATGAAGTGGTGGTTTCCATCGGATTACTGATTGATCCCGACTATCCGGAAGCGTCCGGTTTTATTTGTCAGCAGCATCGTCCGGATTTGATTTGGGTCGAGGAATGGCGTCATCATCCCAACGGCGCAACTTGCATTGAAGCCGTGACCTATACGGCACAGGATGAAGAGCTGGCCGTACTGGAATCGCGCTGGCGCAAGGATTATGGCGATCGTGTTACCTGGCAGGCGGACATATTGATCGCCGACACCCGCTCCGGGCTGCTGCGTGCTGTGCATCCTGATAAGGCCGCGGATATGTATGACGGGATCGCCCTGCCGCAATCCACCAATACCAAACCCCATGCCATCGCCATTACTATCGGTACACGGGATATTTGCGCGCTGGCCGATATCCTGGAGATCAACCAGTTACCGCATTGCTGTGCGCCGGGACGAATACTGGTCGCGCCAGAAGTCACTGGCAATATCATTCTTGAGTTTATTGACGTCAGCCAACGGGAAGTTCAGTGATGATAGGCATTCCCCAGCACATTCTTGCGCAGGCCATTGACTGGCGGCGGGCTTTTCACGCCTGGCCGGAAATTGGCCTGCATGAACATGACACCGCAGAGCGAGTAGCAACATTACTGGAATCTTTTGGCCTGGAAGTACAACGCGGGATAGCGAAAACCGGTGTGGTGGGAACGCTGCGTAATGGTGATGGCCCCAGCATCGGCTTACGTGCGGATATGGATGCACTTCCCATTCAGGAAAAAAATACGTTTGATCATCAATCCGCTACCGCTAACTGTATGCATGCCTGTGGTCACGATGGGCATATGGCGATACTGCTGGCGACGGCTCGTTATCTGAGTGAAACCCGGCGTTTTTCCGGTACGGTGCATTTTGTGTTTCAGCCTGCGGAAGAGAACGCGGGTGGTGGTCAGATGATGGTGGAAGAGGGCCTGTTTCTGCGCTTCCCAATGCAGGCAATTTATGCGCTGCATAACTGGCCTGGGTTGGCCGCCGGGAACGTTACGGTAAATCCTGGTCCGATGATGGCGTCGCACGATAGTTTTTGTATCACGCTGACCGGGAAAAGCTGCCATGCGGCGATGCCGGATCGGGGGATCGATCCGATTATCGCGGCAGCGGAGTTGATACTGGCGTTGCAAACTATCACTTCACGACGAATCTCACCACAGGAAACCGCAGTGGTCAGTGTCACACAGATCCATTCCGGCGATGCGATGAACATCATTCCGGATACGGCGGTTCTTTCCGGTACGGTGCGTTGCCTGCAAGCCGACACACGGGAAAAAGTATTGGCGCTCTTCGCTGATTTGGTCACCACTTTACCGGCATCGTTCGGGGTGAGCGGCGAGTTGCACTGGCAGTATGGCTATCCGGTCACCGAGAATCATCCCGAGGCGGCACTCACGCTGCGGGATGCTGCAATCGCCGCACTGGGGGAATCGCGGGTGAACTGGGGTAATCCGCCGTCAATGGCGGCTGAGGATTTCTCTTATATGTTGCAGGCCTGTCCCGGTGCCTACTTTTGGCTGGGAGCGGATGGCGTATCGCCATCCGCATCACTGCACAATGCGTTTTACGATTTTAATGACGGAATTATCGCTGATGGGATCCGGGTCTGGGTTTCGTTGGTGGAGAGATCACTGAAGACCGTTCATTCACTTAACACTGATTGCGGGAGTATATGATGAGTCAGATTCATTTTATCGGTGCCGGGCAGATGGCAGAGGCTATTATTCGTGCCGCTATCAATAGCGGTAACCTTTCTCCTGAAAAGGTCACCCTTGAAGATATTGATGCCGAACGTATTACCACATTGCAAACCCGCTATCAGCTCTCCTCCCAACCAGATGGTGAACAGGCGCTGGCCAATGCTGACTATATTGTGATGGGCGTGCGTCCGCAGGATGATATCCCGGCCGTGACGAAGCGAATTTGTCAGTATGCCGCGTCGCATGCCACGGTTATTTCGATTATTGCGGGTGTCACGTTAGCAAGGTTGACCGAGCTGTTGGGTGAAAAACGCGCTATTGCCCGTGTTATCCCGAATACGCTGACCGATACTGGTTATGGTTACAGCGGGGCGGTACTGAATGACCATGTGCAGGTGGAACCGCTCAGCGCGTTTCTGGAAAGTTTTGGCAAGGTGATGTTCCTGGAGGAACGCCTGCTGGATGTCTTTACTGGTTATGGCGTCGCCGGACCCAACTATGTGTATTATTTTATTGAATCGCTGGTGGATGCCGGTGTGCTGGCTGGCTTACCTCGCGTGCAGGCCACCGAGGTCGCCTATGAAAATCTGGTGGGAGCGGTTGAAATGCTGAAAATCAGTAATCGCCATCCGCGTCAGCTACTGGATATCAATAATTCTCCTGCGGGCGTCGGTATGCATGGCCTGTACGAACTTAATAACAGTGACTTTGCCGCTGGTTTACAACGCAGCGTATTGGCAGCGGTAAAACGTACCACGGAGCTGGCGAGTAAATAATGACTGGCAGCGCAGCCTTTGCTGCGCTGTTTCAGTCTGGCGCAATATTGAATATTTGCACCATTACCGAATAGTCAGGGCTTTAATTTATCCAGAATAGTGATTAGATACCGCTGGCGTGTATATTCAGCACCTATTGTTAATATCTCTAAGTGATTGTTAATCTATCGATTATGCTGAGTTTGTTTATCGCTTTTTTCCATTAGTCTGCCATGTGATTCAGGAATAGTTTAAATACAGATTATTTATTTCTGCATCCACACATGAGGCAGGTTATGGCGATACAACTTACTGCTGATGAATTTAGTCAATTATTAAAACGGCTGAATGAATCCTGGCGTGTCTATGCGCCGAAAGCCGAATATCGAGGCGGTCGGTTTTCCGATACCGACAATATTATTTACCAACCCGTCAGCCACTTTGATGAGATAGTCTGGCGGGAAAAATCACATATGTCGCCGAATACGGTGATCACGCCAATAACGGAAACGTTATTCTATTTCGACCAACAAACTATTCAGATTGCTGAAACGGACACGCGACCATTACTGATATTCGCCCGTTCATGCGACATCCATGCGATGTCGCGGTTGGATGCCATGTACCTGCACAACGGACCGGCAGCGGATAACCGTTATCAGGCGATTCGTGATCGGATCCAGTTTGTGCTCATGGAGTGCGAGCAGTCGTTTGAGAACTGTTTTTGTGTATCTATGGGGACCAACCGCACCGATGACTACGCGGCCGCCGTACATTTTGATGCGACCGGCGCACGGCTGACACTTAATGATGAGAGATTGTCTGGCTATCTTGATGGCTTAGGGCAGCGTTGTGAACACCAGGTTCAGTTTGTTGAACAAAACCTGCAACAAGTGCGGTTACCCGACAGTGTTTGCGATGATCCGCAACAGATCCGCGATATTCTGGTAGATCACCCGCTTTGGGCGGACTATCAGTCACGCTGTATTGGCTGTGGCCGCTGTACGACGGGATGCCCGACCTGCACGTGCTACAGTGTGTTTGATGTCGCCTATCAGGAGCAGCCACAACGCGGCGAGCGCCGTCGGCAGTGGGCCAGCTGCATGGTGCCGGGTTTTAGCGATATGGCCGGTGGTCATGGGTTCAGAGCTAATACCGGGACGCGATTGCGCTACCGGGCGCTGCATAAAGTCAACGACTTCAAGGACCGCTTTGGGATTGAGCATATGTGTGTTGGCTGCGGTCGTTGTGATGATCGCTGCCCTCAATATATTAAGTTTTCAGCCGTGCTCAACCGAATGACGGACGCGGTGCGTCAGGCACTGGTCGGGGAGGCAAATCATGAGTGAACAATGTCAGTGCGAACGCGTTCAGGACAGCCTGATGCCTCAGCCATGCACTATTCTCGCCATTGAAAAGCACACGGAACTGGAGTGGAATTTTCGGATCAGTACGGATTTGCCGGCTCGGTTTGGCCAGTTTGTTGAAGTTTCTCTGCCACGGGTTGGCGAAGCCCCTATTTCAGTTTCAGATTGTGGTCCGGGTTGGATGGATCTGCTGATCCGCAACGTTGGTAAGGTAACGTCGGCCTTGTTCCAACTGGATGTGGGCGATGCGGTATGGATCCGCGGGTGTTATGGCAATGGCTATCCGATGGAGCGGTTTTATGGCCGTCCGCTGCTGGTGGTCGCTGGCGGAACCGGGGTCGCTCCGGTCAAGGGGTTATTGCGCCATTTCAATGAACATCCGGGGTTGGTCAGCCAACTGGATATGATCCTCGGATATAAGAACCGCCAAAGCGTGCTGTATCGTGAGGAGATGGCGAATTGGTCCAACGTTGACCATCTGATTCTGACGCTTGATGAAGGGGAAGCGGATGAGCGCTTCCAGATTGGTCGGGTGACGGATGTTTTGGCGACGTTGCCGCTATCGGATATCGAGCAGATGCAGGCGATCGTGGTCGGGCCCCCAATTATGATTCAGTTTACCGTCCGGATGTTGTTGGAACGCGGTATCGCGTCGGCGCAGATCTGGGTTGATTATGAGCGGCGAATGGCCTGTGCCACGGGAAAATGTGGCCACTGCCGGATCGGTAAGGTGTATGTGTGTGTCGATGGGCCGGTGTTTAACTATGCCGATGCACGGCACTTAATCGACTAGGGGGGAGCCGTCATGAGTGTTGATGTAGATATTATTAAGGCCCGGGCACAAAACGAATTTCGACTGTCCAAAGTCCGCGGTGAGGCGATGATCAGCGTCCGGATTCCCGGGGGGATATTGCCGGCACATTTGTTGTCTGTTGCCCAGTATATCGCCGAAACCTATGGCAACGGGCAGATCCATCTGACCACACGGCAAAAACTGGCGATGCCGGGGATCCGTTATGAGGATATGGATAAAGTGAATGCGGCACTGGAACCCTTCATTCGCGAAATCGAGATGGAACTGTGTGAGGTTCCGGTGGACGATACCAAGGCCGGTTATCAGGCCATTGGCGGGCGTAATATTGTGGCCTGTCAGGGTAATCGAATCTGCCAGAAAGGTAATACCGATACCACTGGGCTGGCCCGTCGGCTGGAGAAGCTGATCTATCCGAGCCCTTATCACCTAAAAATTGTATTGGCCGGTTGCCCCAATGACTGCGCCAAAGCCACCATGTGCGATGTTGGGATACTTGGGGTAGCGCGGATGCGCTTTAACGCCGAACGTTGCATTGGTTGCGGGGCCTGTGTGGCCAGTTGCGGTCACCATGCGGTGGGATGCCTGTCACTCAAAAATGGTAAGGCGGTGAAACAGGAATCTCAGTGTATCGGTTGCGGTGAATGTGTACTGGCGTGCCCGACGCTGGCTTGGCAGCGCGAACCGGAACAGCTTTATCAGGTACGCCTTGGCGGACGGACCAGTAAGAAAACCCCGCGGGTTGGTAAAATATTCCTCAATTGGGTCACCGAAGAGGTGATCACCCAGATGATTCCAAACATCTTTGAGTTTGAAAAAGAGATGCTTGATGGTAAGCCAGTATACCTGCATATGGGCCACTTGATTGATCGTGGCGGCTATAAGCGCTTTAAGGAACGAGTACTACAGGGCGTTAAGCTTAATCCGGGCGCCATGGTGGCAGAACAGATGTATTGGGCCGAGGATGAAACAGTCGGCAATATTCACATCAAATCGTATGCAGGTTAAATGGCCGATGAGTGGATTAAATCAAACACCACTTCAGCCGGGTGAGGTCGCCTTGGTTGGCGCCGGACCAGGCGACCCGGAACTATTGACGCTAAAGGCATTGCGGTATTTACACAGCGCCGATGTGGTGGTGTATGACCGACTGGTTTCGGCGGAGATTTTAGCGATGATTCCTGAATCGGCTGAGAGGATCTTTGCCGGTAAACACGCTGGCCATCACTGTATTGCCCAGAGTGAGATTATTGCGTTGCTTGTTGAACAGGCAGTTCTTAAACGGCGTGTCGTCCGGCTCAAAGGTGGTGATCCCTTTATTTTCGGGCGCGGCGGTGAGGAAATGGAAAGTCTGGCAGCGCAGGGTATTCGGGTCCATGTGGTGGCAGGAATTACTGCCGCCGCGGGTTGCGCGGCGGCGGCCGGGATCCCGCTGACTCATCGGGATTGTGCTCATCGGCTGACGCTGGTTACCGGTCATCCGCGGGGTGAAGAACTGCCAGACTGGCAGGGGCTGGGCCACCCCGAGCAGACGGTGGTGTTCTATATGGGGCTGCATCAGGCTGCGGCGATTCAGGCGCAGTTGCACGTTCAGGGAGTGCCGGGTGATATGCCAGTAGCGTTGATTGAACAGGGGACGCTGCCATCGCAGCGGGTGGTTCGGGGGACACTGCAAGCGCTGGCTCGATTGGCACAAGATCTCAGTAGCCCGTGCCTGATCATCGTGGGGCACGTCGCCGCATTGAACACGTAATCATCATGCTACCGGTATCGCCCATATCGGCGTAAATGCAGCAGGGTAGGCTTGATTTACCGGTTTACCCTCTGTTGCTGTGTGCCGGGACAGACAAGCTGTGTACGTTTGGTGGCAAGATTGTACTTGCTCATAATATTTCCTTTCTTCGATTTAATTACCTGGAGATGAATAGCTGATCTCGGCTATAACCCACAGATATGCAAGAGAACCAGGAGTAAATGAGGTAACGGATATTGAAAGATTATCTGAAGCACGCCTGATTTATTGCATTGAGGCGATGTTTAAATCCATGCGAGGCATGAATTTAAAAGCCTTAAAGTCATTACCTGTAACTATCAGAAAAATGCCTGGCTTAACGGTCATGCCCTGCACAATAACCGCCTTTTGCATTCGATCACAGAAAAAACGGCGGCTATCTGTAATACTCATATTGTTAATTTATTGTTAATAAAAAGTGAATAAATAGCGGTGGCCAATTACTGCTCATCTTGATATCCGTTTTGGCGCTGTGGGCAAAACGCAATTCAGGAGTACACGACCGTGAATCAACACCAGCGTGATCATATTGACGCGGTAGTCGAAACCATTAACGGAAACACCGTCTCAACAACCTTGCAGTGCTGCGATAGGCTCATCCGCGATTCCTGGCTGCGCTGCGTTAACGATCATGGGCTCGATCCCAGCCGCATGCAGGATGCTCGCATTCTCACCTGGCACGAATTGCAGGAACACCAGAGAAATCTGGAAGAGTTTCGCCGTATCGCCCATCAGGGCATGGAGCGCCTTTTTCAGCAGATTGCACCGGCCGGCTATGTGGTTCTGCTGAATAATGCCAAAGGTATCACCGTTGATTATCTGGGCGACGCCAATACTGAAATCAGCCTGCGGCGCGCGGGGCTATTTCTGGGCGCTGAATGGTCAGAGGCCAGCGCTGGCACCTGTGCCGTTGGCACTGCGTTGGCCTCTGGCGAAGCGTTGACGGTGCACCAGGGCGATCACTTCGACGCTACCCACATCCCACTGACCTGTACCGCAGTGCCTCTGTTTGATCCGCAAGGGCAACTGCATGCCGTACTGGATATCTCGGCGCTTAACTCGCCGCAGCCCAAAACCAGCCAGCAGTTGGCGCTGCAAATCGCCCGCATTTACGCCGGCCAGATTGAAAACGCCTATTTTGAGCACCTGCACCGCGGCGACTGGATGCTCAAGCTCAGCACGTCATACTCGTTGGTTAACGTCAACCCGGACTATCTGCTCGCCTTTGACGCCAGCGGCAAAATCGTGGGGCATAACCATGACGCCTGGCGACTGTTGCAAAATGAGCTTGGTTTGCCTGTGTCGGCACAGCATGCGGCCAGCCCGCTATTGGGGTTGCACTTTGAACAGGTTTTCAACGCCAGCTTCGATAAGCTGCCGGACTATATGCATACCGAGGGCCTGCGGCAACGCACCATCAATCTGGTTAACAGTGACAACACGCTGTTTCTTACCGCCCAACCGCCGATCAACCGTCGCGGCTGGCGCGTGGCCGGCGCATCAGCCAGCTTGCCCGCGCCGTTAAGAGCCATCAGCGGCGGTGATCCGACGTTACAGTTGCAGTTACAGCGTGCGATGAAGCTGGTGGATACCCCGGTTAATCTGTTTATCCATGGCGAAACCGGCTGCGGTAAGGAGTTTTTTGCCCGGGCATTGCACCAGTCGGGCAACCGTCGCCAGCGGCCGTTTATCGCCGTCAATTGTGCGGCAATCCCTCCCACCCTGATTGAAAGCGAACTGTTCGGTGCCATGCCGGGTAGCTTTTCCGGCGCGGGTAATAAACCGCGCCGTGGGCTGATTCAGGACGCTGATGGCGGTACTCTGTTCCTGGATGAAATTGGTGATATGCCGCTGGAAATGCAGACGCGCCTGCTGCGCGTGTTGTCCGAGCGTGAAGTGCTGCCGGTGGGCGCCACTCGCCCGATACCGGTTGATATCCGGGTGATATCCGCTTCGCATCGTGCGCTGGAACGGCTGATCGCTGAAGGATCATTCCGTGAGGATCTCTACTACCGGCTGCTCGGTGCCCGCATAATTTTGCCGCCATTGCGTGAGCGCAGCGATCTGGACTGGCTGATTGACAACATGCTGGCAGGAAAGCGTTGTGTGCTCACCGCCAAAGCCAGGGTGCATCTGCACCGCCACCGTTGGCCGGGAAACTTGCGCGAACTGCGCAATGCATTGGAATACGCCTGTGCTATCTGCGAAAACGCTTGTATCCACCCCGAAGATCTGCCCGAGGAGCTACACCTGTCCACCCGGCCACTGCCACCTACCGAAACGGGCAAAATAGCCCTTCAGAATAACATATCACCACCTGCCACCTGCCCCGAGGGACTTGCGTTGATACAGTACCTGCGTGCGGCACAGTGGAACCACAGCGCGGTCGCCCGCCAGTTGGGGATCAGCCGGATGACGCTCTACCGCCGCATGCAGCGCTTTGGTATCCGCTCCCCAAACCAAACGGACACGCGCAACTGACCTGTATCAACTGGCCGGTGACACCTGTATTGTTCCGGCCGATGCTTGTCGGGGAATAACCTCTAATATACTGATTTAAAACAATAATAACACTTGGCCCGAAATTTGCCATAGAGATTGCAGTTGATGACAAGAGGTCCCCCTATGTCTGATCCTGTAAATGGCTCCGCCAGTACACATTCCGTATCCACTGCTTGGGTCGGCATTATCGCCAATCCGGTTTCGGCCCGTGATATCCGCCGCGTGGTAGGCCATGCTGGCAGTCTGACGCTGGCTGAACGCGCCAACCTAATCTTCCGGCTACTGGCCGCACTGGGTGCTGCCGGCATCGGTGATGTACGTATGATGCCGGATCGGGAAGGCCTACAGGCGATCCTCACCCGCATGTTGGCGCAGCGCCACGACATTTCTCTTCCCCAGCTAAGCTGGTTGCCGCTTGCCGTTAGCGCCACGGTCAATGATAGCCTACAGGCAGCCCACATGATGTACGCCGGAGGAGCCCGTGCCATCGTGGTTCTCGGCGGTGACGGTACACATCGGGCGGTAGCGAAAGAGTGCGGCAACGTACCGATTGCCGGTATCTCGACTGGCACCAATAACGCCTGGCCGGAACTGCGCGAACCCACTATCGTCGGGCTGGCGGTGGGGCTGTATGCCAGCGGAAAAGTTCCCAATGCACAGGTGTTGCAATGGAACAAACGGCTGGATATCACCATCAATGCTGGTCGCCCCGATGCCCGCCACGATATCGCCATTGTCGACGTCGCAATTCTGGCCGAACAGTTCGTTGGCGCCCGTTCGGTGTGGCGCCCCGAACAGTTGTCACAGCTCTATCTGTGTTTTGCCGAGCCCCATACCGTGGGCCTGTCTTCCATCGGCGGCTTATTGATGCCGCTTGGCCGCCATGCATCCGGCGGGCTTAGCGTCACTTTCGGCACCGGCGCTGGAGCTCTGCTGGCCCCGCTGGCGCCTGGCCTGGTGCGTAGCGTACCCATCGTTCACTGGCAGCGCATCGAACACGGCGTTGCAGGCACCCCGCATTTGCGACAGGGTGTCATTGCCCTGGACGGCGAACGTGAAATGATGTTCGGCCCACAGGACATTGTACAGATCACGCTGCGCGAACACGCTTTCTGCGCCCTCAACATCGAAGCCTGCCTGCATTACGCCGCAGAACACAAATTATTACGAGCCGCCGCCAGCTGTAGCGGCGGCCTACTTTAATCACCACTCACTGTCTGGAGATGGCTATGAACAATACCGATAATAACCCACACTCTGCTTCCCTGCCGCTCACTCGCGAAGCCTTGTTGAGCGCCTATCGCCGCATGCGTACCATCCGAGATTTTGAAGAGCGGCTACACGTCGATTTTTCACGTGGCGACATTCCTGGTTTTGTCCATCTGTATGCTGGCGAAGAGGCGACGGCGGTCGGCATTTTATCCCACCTCACCGATGGCGATCGCATCGCCAGTACCCACCGTGGCCACGGGCACTGCATTGCCAAAGGCGTCGACGTTATCGCCATGATGAAAGAAATTTACGGTAAAACTGGCGGCGCTTGTAACGGCAAGGGCGGCTCAATGCACATTGCTGACCTGAGCAAAGGAATGATGGGCGCCAATGGCATTTTAGGGGCGGGCGCACCGCTGGTGTGCGGCGCGGCGCTGGCAGCCAAATTCCGCGGCAAGGGTGAAATCGGCATCAGCTTCGCTGGCGATGGTGCCGCCAATCAGGGGACGTTTCTCGAAAGCCTGAATCTGGCGGCGGTTTGGAACCTGCCAGTGCTGTTCGTGATCGAGAATAATGGCTATGCCGAAGCTACATCACGCCAGTACGCCACCGCGGTAGATAGTTATGTCGATCGTGCAGCCGGGTTTGGCATCCCCGGCGTCACTGTTGATGGTACAGACTTTTTCGCCGTCTACGAAACCGCCGGTGAGTTGATCCGCCATGCGCGCGCCGGCGGCGGTCCTGCGCTGCTTGAGTGCAAAATGGTGCGCTTCTACGGTCACTTTGAAGGGGATGCGCAAACTTACCGGGCACCGGACGAACTGGAATCGATCCGCAAGCACCAGGACTGCCTGAAGCATTTTATCAACCATGTCCAACAGAGCGGGATCCTCCGCCTTGGAGAGTTACACGCCATCGATCGTGAAGTGGCCGCGCTAATCGAACAGGCGGTACAAGAAGCCAAAGCTGCACCCGATCCCAGCGCCGACGATTTATTAACCGACGTTTATGTCAGCTACTGACGATAATTTCACCCGAAGGAGAATGGACATGGCTCGTAAACTTAGTATGAAGCTCGCTATCAATGAAGCGATAGACCAGGAAATGGCGCGTGATCCCAGCGTGATTATGCTCGGTGAGGATATCGTCGGCGGCATGGGAACCGATGGGGAAAAAGATGCCTGGGGTGGTGTGCTTGGCGTTACCAAAGGGCTATACGCCAAGCATGGCGATCGCCTGCTGGACACCCCGCTGTCAGAATCGGCCTACGTCGGCGCGGCCATCGGTGCCGCCGCTTGCGGTATGCGCCCGATCGCCGAACTGATGTTTATTGACTTCATGGGGGTGTGTTTCGATCAAATTTTCAACCAGGCCGCCAAATTCCGCTATATGTTCGGCGGCAAGGCGCAAACACCAGTGGTGATCCGCGCCATGGTCGGTGCCGGATTTCGCGCCGCCGCGCAGCATTCCCAGATGCTGACGCCGCTGTTTACCCATATTCCCGGATTGAAGGTCATCTGCCCCAGTACGCCGTATGACACCAAGGGGTTGCTGATCCAGTCAATTCGCGATAATGATCCGGTGATCTTCTGCGAACATAAAAATCTGTACGGTATGGAGGGCGACGTCCCCGAGCATCCGTATGCAATCCCATTTGGCGAAGCCAGTATCGTGCGCGACGGTAGCGATGTTTCTATTATCACCTATGGGCTGATGGTGCACCGTGCCCTCGACGCCGCCGCACAGTTGGCGAAACAGGGGGTCAGCGTCGAGATTGTCGATTTGCGCTCGCTCTCGCCACTGGATCTCGATACCGTTATCGAAACGGTAGAAAACACCGGTCGACTGGTGGTAGTGGATGAAGCCCACCCGCGCTGTAACATCGCCACCGACATTATCGCTCAGGTGGTGCAGCATGCGTTCGGCGCACTGAAAGCGCCGCCGCAGATGATTAGCGCCCCGCATACCCCGGTTCCTTTCTCTCCAGCTCTGGAGGACCGCTACCTGCCTGGCGTAGACAGCATTATCAGTGCTGTACAGCGGACGCTTAGTCATAAGGGGGAACGCTGAGATGAGCAATAACACCATTATTCCCGTTGTCATGCCTAAGTGGGGGCTATCAATGCGTGAAGGCACAGTCAATGAATGGCTGGTTGACGAAGGCAGTGAGATCACGCCGGGTATGGCGATTCTCAATGTGGAAACCGACAAAATCGCCAATGCGGTTGAAGCCACCGATGCCGGTATTCTGCGACGCAAAGTGGCAGAACCGGGTGATGTTCTACCGGTGAAAGCCCTACTGGGTGTGCTGGCGCCATCGCAGATCAGCGAGGAGGAAATCAACGCGTTTATCGCCGCCTGGGAAACCCCGCCCGACAGTGAGGAGGAGAGTGAAGACGAGCAGGCGGTCGCTGCTTTTCTCACAGTGAACGGCCTACGTATCCGCTATGCTAGCCGCGGCGCAGGCGAAGAAACCGTGCTGTTTATCCACGGCTTCGGCGGAGATCTGGACAACTGGTTGTTCAACCTGGACGCACTGGCCGAGCACTACCGGGTGATAGCGCTCGATCTGCCAGGACACGGGCAATCAGCCACCCAATTACCGGGTGCTCAATTGAACGATCTGGCTGACTTTATCGCTGCTTTTATGGATGCGCTGTCACTGCCCGCCGCCCACCAGGTGGGCCATTCGCTGGGCGGCGCTATCGCCGCCGAACTGGCGGTTCGTCACCCTGGGCGCGTGCGTTCACTGGCGTTGATCGACAGCGCCGGCTTCGGCCAGGAGATTAATCACTGTTATACCGAAGGCTTTATCAACGCACAGGTGCGCCGGGATCTGAAACCGGTGGTTGAACTGCTGTTTTCCGATCCCGCGCTGGTTAGCCGGCAAATGTTGGACGATCTGCTCAGGTACAAACGGCTGGACGGCGTGGGCGACGCACTCACTGCCTTGCAAAACAGCCTCTTTGCCGATGGCAGGCAAAGCACGCAACCGGGCCTGAAGTTGGATGATGTCGGCATACCACTGCTGTTGATTTGGGGCGCGGAAGATCAGATTATCCCTGTACAACACGCAGAACAGGCGCAGGCGTATGCCAGAGTAGAGATCCTCAGTGCTGCTGGCCATATGCCGCAGATGGAAAGGGCAGCGGAAGTTAACCAGCTACTGCTGCAACATCTGGGCGCTATTTGACAACTGGATGGTGAACGAATGCCGCACTCATCGGCCGCAACCGCACGCTGCGGCCTTTTTCACTGGTTGCACAACCAATTACAGCACTGTGACGATCCCACCGCCGCCGAGGACGAGCTGTTTGGCTATGCGGCGGCGGGCACCGCGGTGGCTAAAATCTGGCAGGCGCCGCAGGCGCTGGTTGTACCGCGTACCTACACCCGCTATGCGCCCTTAGCGCAGGTGCGCCAACGTTTTGCTGCACAGGGTTGCCCCGTTTTCCTGCGCAAATCCGGCGGTGGCCTGGTGCCTCAGGGGCCGGGCATCATCAACCTCAGCCTCGCTTACCCGATACAGCAAAGTCTGGGGGAAGCGGCAACGCCGGTTTATCTTCACCTGTGTGAAATATTGCGGGATACGCTGCAAACCTTTGGCATCGCCAGCCGCTTTCAGTCAGTGAGCGGCTCCTTTTGCGACGGCCGCTTTAACCTGGCCTGTGGCACTGACGCTACAGCGCGAAAAATCTCCGGTACCGCACAATACTGGCGGTCATTGCCCGGACAGGAACCTGGCGAACCACGGTGGCACATCGTGCTGGCACACGCGGTGTTGTTGGTGGCGGTAGACTTGCTCCGGGTACACCAGTGGGCTAATGATTTTGAACAGCAGATTGGCAGCGGTCATCATTATGATGCCGCGAAAACTGTTGATATGGCGGCGCTGATGAATGCCAACCTAGAACGACAGCAGGCTTTATGCCAGCAGGTCAGTGTGGTGCTGGGGGAGATAGTACGCCAGCGGGCAGCACCTTTTGCCACCCGTCAGCCTTTTGCTAGTTAACGGTAAACCTGGTGGCGGGTACTCCCCAGCATGAGGTAAACATACGCTATACCGGCAACTGCACTAGAATTTTCACCTGCTATTCCTTTGGTTCGATTCCCCATGATCTCGATAAATCGTTCAGGGCGTTGGCCGAACGCTGGTAAGGGATGCCGGGCTGCGGGTGATTCAGGTGGCGGAAACTATCGGCATTCGCGGGATGTTGGTTCATGCACTGTCTGATGAAGCGCGGGAATTTTACCTGCGGGTGGGGTTTGAACCTTCACCGATTGACCCGATGATGTTGATGGTGACGTTGGGGGATTTGGTGGGGAGTTTTTAGTTTCAAACTGTGATTATTTTGACCTCCCCTCAAAAAATACGTTGAACTAAAATGGGTGTGCTTACACTTACTGGTGCGTGCCAATAGCTTCAATCGCGATGACCGTTCGGGATCGTTGTCACTCCATCCGGGCGGTGTTTGGTCTGATAACGGCGGCGAAAGGCGGTTCGGTCGCCGTGCAGCCACCCATAAGCGCCTTTTTCTCCAGAATAAGCCGGGCGAGCTGGTTATTAAGGTGATGTTCCAGCATCCAGCCAGTAATTTTGGCAGGTTCAAAACGTGCAGGAAAAACGCCATCCTCAGATGTGATGACAGCGTCCAGCCCGTCACGGGTGATCCCCCTCAGCGCAATTTTTATCGCCTTTTTGTGTTGACGTCATGCTTTTGGATCAACCCCATGCTGATGGCCTTTGCCAGCAGCAGATAAAGCGGCTTATGGTGTTTAAAATCGAAAAGCTGCATCAGGGTCTTAAAATCGCCGTAGGTTTCTTCTTTCAGAAAGGTGAGCAGGACTCGCATCTTTTCGTGACTATGCGCCCGACGCTCACGGTAATCAAAAGTCAGCATACATCCTCCTTCGCTCCTGCCTGTTCGGCTTTCTTTACCGCCAAGGCGATAACGGAAATACCATAGCTTAGCGCCGCTGGTGGATACCGTCAGGTACAGGCCTTGCGAGTCAGTGAGCTTGTAAGATTTTGCGAGAGGTTTCGCGGATCGGACTTTGCTGTCAGTTAACATATGAGGGTCACTCCCGTTCATCGAACTGAATGACCCGCAATCTGACCCACAAATTCCCCGATACGAAGGGATAAATCAAAACGCATCGGAAAAGATTTTTACGCCAACTTATTGAATTACATACACATAGGAATTGATAAGGAGGCATAAAAAAGGAAAGGTGGTGCCCGGACTCGGAATCGAACCAAGGACACGAGGATTTTCAATCCTCTGCTCTACCGACTGAGCTATCCGGGCAACGGGGCGCATTAAACCGTATTGGTGGTGTGGCGTCAACGGCTTTGTGAGCCTGTTTTGGGGAAATAACACTGACTGCCGACTTTTCAGCCAGAGGCGTTGATTTTATTCTGCATCACACACTGTGACTCAGGTCAGCGCCCCATTCTTGCGGCACAATGCCAGGCGTAATACGTCTTCTGCCAGCCGTTTTGCGATGGCAATGTCGGACAACTGACGTTTTACCAGCAATTTGCTAAGACAGCCTTCCAAAATCAATTCCAACTGTTGGGCAACCATCTCGGGATCGTCGGTTTCCAGTGTTTCCAGTAGCGTTTTAGTGTGCTGGTAAGATGCTTTCTTCTGCTGTTCCGCAATCTGGTGAATAGGATGTTCAACATCAGGAAAGAAACTGCATGCCGCAATAAACAGGCAACCAGGATAACGCTGTTGCTGTACCGATTTGTGCAGTACCTGATATCGAGCCAGTAATTTTTGTTGAGTATTGAGCGTGCTGTCCAACAGCACCTGGCGGCGCCAAATATCTACTTGCTGGCTGTGATAACGCAGGCTGTCGTACAGTAACGCTTCGCAGTCTGGCCAGAAAGGACGCAGTTCATCGGTCGTCATATTCAGTCTGTCTGCCAGCATATCCAGCGTTGTGACGGCTAAACCGTGCTGTTCCAGCAAAATAAGTGCGTGTTCCAAAACTTCTTCTCGCTGCATAACGCCTCCTTCTGACGATGGGTATCCGATAACGCGTGCTGTTGTTTATTGCCCCAGTTTGCGCAAATGTAACTGAAATTGTTTGGCATTCATAAAGCCGGTTACCCGTGAACCGGATATTTCTTTGCCACTGGCGTCAAAAAACAAAATAGTGGGTAGGCCGAGTACCTGATATTGCTTCAACAACGCGTTTTGTTCTTTGCTGTTAGCGGTTACATCAATTTGTAGCCGCTGCATTGTTTTCAGGTGCTGTCGGACGGCACTATCGCTGAAGGTATATTTTTCGAATTCCTTGCAGGCGATACACCAGTTTGCATACAGATCGAGCATCGTCGCCCGACCAGAGTGTACCAGTGCCGTCTGTAATTCAGCTCGGTTGCGTACTGGCATAAATAGACTTTTTGTCGATGTGTTGTCCGCTGTCTGGGCCGGAGCAAATAGCCAATCCTGCAACGGGCGCACAGTTACCAATGCAGCCAATAGTAATAATATCTGTATTCCCCGCATCCAGCCTGTGTGGTTTCGTAAGCTGAGGATAAAAGCCCAGCCGAAAAACGTAACAC
This sequence comes from Prodigiosinella confusarubida, assembly GCF_002847015.1. Classification (GTDB taxonomy): domain Bacteria; phylum Pseudomonadota; class Gammaproteobacteria; order Enterobacterales; family Enterobacteriaceae; genus Prodigiosinella; species Prodigiosinella aquatilis. The sequence continues at coordinate 4,899,812 of NZ_CP025085.1, read as the reverse complement.
CCAGCAGACTCCATAAGCGTAATCCCCAGTCGTCTCCCAGTACCCGCTCCAGTAGGAACACCGGTAACGCAAGAATAATGAAACCGAATGCTTCTTTAACCGTCACCATCCAGGGGCCGTTTTTGGGCAGTAACCGATTCCCAAATAGTGTCACCACTATCAATGGTAGCCCCATGCCCAATGCATACAGGTAGAGAGAGCCGCCCCCGGCCAGCAGATTACCGCTTTGGGCAATATACAACAGCAGAGCGCTAAGCGGAGCAGTGGTACAGGGCGAGCAGATCAACCCAGCCAACGCTCCCATGGAGAAAATACCTGCCAGAGAGCCTTGTTGCTGCCGGTTGCTCCATTCCACTAGTTTGGTTTGCAATGAAGACGGCAATTGCAGGCTGTAGACCCCGAACATGGAAAGTGCCAGCGCAATAAAAAGCAATGACAGGCCAATGAGCATATACGGGTTTTGCAGTGCAGCCTGAAAGCGCAACCCGGCGGCGGCCACCACCAGACCAAGCATGGTGTAGGTGAGTGCCATACCCTGTACGTAGGTCATGGCGAGTAAAAATGTCCGTCTCGTGGAGAGCCGTTGCTGGTTGCCGAGTAACAGACTGGATATCAACGGATACATCGGCAGTACACACGGTGTAAATGCGACACCAATACCAATCAGCAGAGCCCATAATGGTGAAAACGGCAGTTCGGGTTTCTCAGTGGTGCTGGATGGCGCTTCAGGTTTTGTTTCCGCGCTGGGCAGTGGGTTGGTATTACTTGCGTTGACTGCGCTGAGTGGTACTTCACGGGTCTCCGGTGGATAACAAAATCCGGCATCGGCACATCCCTGATAGGTTACTCTGACCAGCGCGCCTTGCTGGGCGGCAGTCAATGGAATATTCAAGGACAATGGTTGCCGATAAATGGCAACCTCGCCAAAGAATTCGTCCCGATGGCTAATCCCAGCGGGTAAATCTACCTTTCCCAAGGTGGCATTTTTAGCGACCAGCTTGATCTGTTGCTGATAAAGGTAGTAGCCGGAGTGAATCTGCCATTGCAGTGTGAGTTGCGAGCCATGTTGTTGAAAGTCGAAGGCGAATGCTTGATCCACCGGCAAAAATTGTGATTGTGTATTCTGCCCGAATGGGCTCTGTGCCGCAGCGTCAGTGGTGAAAACTGCTGCGCAGAACAGAACAATCAGCGTAAAGATGCGTTGAGCCATGAGAGATAATCGTTGTCACCACCAGTAACCGGTATCACCAGAAGTTCCGGTGTTTGGTAAGGGTGATGTTGCTTTAGGTGATCGATTAGTAACTGCTGATGTTGAGCATCGGTTTTAAGCAGTAACTGAATTTCCTGCTGTCGTTCCAGCCTCCCTTCCCAATGATAGAACGATGTCGCTCCTGGCAGTAACGTGACACAGGCTGTCAGATGGGCTTCCAACGCAGAAGTGGCCAATGCGTGTGCACTGTTTTCGTCGGGGGCGGTACAGAGTACGACAACCGCATCACAGACAATCTGTTCGGACATGGTGACCTCGGCGATGGGAGTTTGAACACCAGACACTATACCTTGCCCGGATGATGAGCGTAAGAGCGGATCGATACCTCAATACCGATCCGCAGACCAATTACAGTACAATATTGCCAAGGATAAATCCGAAGATGACAGAGAGTGTAATTGCCACAACCCCTGGGATCAGGAATGAATGGTTAAACACGAACTTGCCGATACGGGTTGAGCCGGTGTCATCCATTTCGACCGCCGCCAGTAGGGTTGGGTAAGTAGGTAGTACAAACAGCGCTGACACCGCAGCAAAAGAGGCTACCGCCGTCACTGGTGATACGCCGAGCAATAAGGCCGCAGGCATCAGGGCTTTAGTTGTTGCCGCCTGAGAGTAGAGCAGGGTGGCGGCGAAAAACAAAACGACTGCCAGCATCCACGGATAACTTTGCAACAGTGCACCCGCTGTGCTCTGGATATCGGTGATATGTGCTTTCACGAAAGTATCACCCAGCCAGGCCACACCCATAACGCACACGCAGGCACTCATGCCGGATTTGAAGGTACTGGCCGAGAGAACTTGTGCGGTGTCGATTTTACAAGTCAAGCTAATTAGCGTGGCAACGGTCAGCATAAATACCACGATGGCTTCATTCCGCGGCAGTACCGGGTTGCTGATCAGGCCGACAGTATCACTGATGGCTGTGGCATAAAGCACCACGGCGACAATACCGATGAGAAACAGGAGAACAGACAGTTTTGCTCGAGGTTTTAACACCAGTTTACTACTGCCGCGTAGCGTCACTTCGTCTTTGCGAAGGCGTTCCTGATAGACTTCATCGTCTTTTAGATCTTTACCGAGAAAGTTGGTAAGGATGGCCGTTAGCATGATGGCAGTCAGTGTGGTGGGGATGCAGATACCTAGCAGCGCCAAATAACTGACGCCTTTAGGTTCCAGAATGCTTGCCATGAAAACCACAGCAGCAGATATGGGGGAGGCGGTAATGGCAATCTGCGATGCGACGACGGCGATAGAGAGCGGCCGGGAAGGGCGAATACCTTGTTCTTTAGCGACTTCCGCAATGACCGGTAGCGTGGAGAATGCTGTGTGACCGGTTCCTGCCAGCAGCGTCATGAAATAGGTTACTAACGGTGCCAGAAAGGTGACATATTTGGGCTGTTTGCGCAGCAGTTTTTCCGCCAGGCTGACCAGATAATCCATCCCTCCAGCAACCTGCATGGCGGCAATAGCGGCGATAACCGCCATGATGATTTCAATCACGTCAAAAGGAATGACGCCGGGTTTGATGTGGAAACCGAGTGTTAAAACCAGTACGCCAATGCCGCCGGCGAAACCGATCCCGATTCCCCCGAGACGAGCGCCGAGATAAATGGCAAGCAGAACAACAATGAGTTCCATGGTAAGCATGATTATGCTCCTTAATAAGATGGGAAAATTCAAAAATGTTTGTTGCCGCTTATAGTTATCTAGACTAGCCCCTTTGTTTTGATAGATAGCAATTGGGGCAGCGATGGCACCACGGACAATGCCGGGCACACAGCCTATTTACCTTATAGAAAAGGCACGCAGTCGGCGCAGGACTGTCGTGCCTTACATGGCTTATGGCGCGGTCTTATGACGGTTCGTTTTCATCTGTGTAAGGTTTTGCTTTGTAAGCCGGATGCATCAGGTTCTGTATCGAGAAGATGTCATCCAGTTCGGCTTCAGTCAGCAACCCACGCTCCAGTACTACCTCCCGCACGCTCTTACCGGTTTCTGCACAGATTTTTCCCACAATGTCACCATTGTGGTGACCAATGAATGGGTTCAGGTACGTCACAATCCCGATAGAGTTGAACACGTAGGATTCACACACCGATTTATTGGCGGTGATACCACTCACACATTTTTCCAACAGGTTGTAACAAGCGTTGGTCAGGATATGGGTAGATTCAAACATGGCCTGGCCAATGACTGGCTCCATTACGTTAAGCTGTAATTGACCGGCTTCTGCCGCCATAGTGATGCAGGTGTCGTTACCTATGACCTTGAAACACACCTGGTTGACTACTTCGGGTACCACCGGGTTGACTTTGGCTGGCATGATGGATGAACCCGCCTGCAATTGCGGCAGGTTGATTTCATTCAGGCCTGCGCGGGGGCCTGAAGAGAGCAGACGCAGGTCATTACAGATCTTGGAAAGTTTCACCGCCAGGCGTTTCAGTGAACTGTGGACCATGACATAAGCACCACAATCAGAGGTGGCTTCGATCAGATCTTCTGCGGGGATACAAGGCAAACCGCTGACTTCAGCCAGCTTTTGGACCGCCAGATGCTGGTAGCCATCCGGGGTATTCAGCCGGGTACCGATAGCGGTAGCCCCGAGGTTAACCTCCAGTAATAATTCGGCGATACGCAACAGGTTTTTGTTTTCTTCTTTCAGCAATATGTTAAATGCGTGGAACTCTTGTCCCAATGTCATCGGGACGGCATCCTGTAACTGGGTTCTGCCCATTTTCAGAATGTTCTCAAATTCCTTGGCTTTATGTTCAAAGCCTTCACCCAGCTGCGTGACTGCATCAACCAGCTTCAGAATGGCATTGTATATCGAGATGCGGAACCCAGTGGGATAGGCATCATTGGTAGATTGGCATTTGTTGAGATGATCGTTTGGGTTAAGATATTGATATTCCCCTTTTTTGTGTCCCATTAGTTCCAGACCGATGTTGGCCAGCACTTCGTTGGTATTCATGTTGAGAGACGTGCCCGCGCCGCCCTGGAACACATCAACAGGGAACTGGTCCATGCATTTACCATTGTTCAGCACCTCATCACAGGCTTTGACAATAATATCGGCAATCTGGTGGGGAATGGTCTTCAGCTCCTTGTTTGCCAATGCTGCGGCTTTTTTAACCATCACCATACCGCGCACAAACTCGGGAACATCGCTGATTTTCTGGTTGCTGATATAAAAGTTTTCAATAGCTCGGAGGGTGTGAACACCGTAATATGCATCGGCGGGGACTTCTCGGGTACCTAACAGGTCTTCTTCAATACGAATGTTATCTGACATAGAAGCCTTCTCTTATTCTTTTGTCGGTTAGCATTTATGCACACCTATTGTGTTACCGTGGATAACAATTTCAGAATGTTTGACCATAACTGCCTTTGTTATCGTGATGATATTCTGGCTGAGTGAGAAATTTCGTCGAATGGATCACTATCTGTAGATACACGTTCCTCCTTCGCTACGAACTGTGATAATAGTCACGACTTATCACATAAGAGTAAAAAAACTCGTCGCATGCAGGTTGAAAATCCGCTACCGAGCTACCATTTCTTTCATTATATGGTTCGTTATCTTAACGACTGATCGAATCTTTCCTCCAGTCGTTTGTTACGGTGCGTTGTGTAAAATATTACGACGATGTCATTCGGAGGAGTATTTCCTGTTGGCGCATCGAATTTTAACCACAGGAGTTACGGGTGCGCTGGTTACCGTTATTACTGATTTTCTTTTTTACTTACATCGAAGTTTCCATTTTTATTCGGGTCGCCGAAGTCTTTGGTGTGGCGATGACATTACTGTTGGTCGTGTTTACGTCCTGTGTAGGGGTATCCCTGGTTCGTAATCAGGGAATGAGAACCTTTCTCCAGATGCAGCAGAAACTGGAAGCGGGCGAAAGTCCTGCCGTGGAAATGGTAAAAAGTGTATCACTGGTGCTGGCTGGTTTCTTGTTGTTGCTTCCCGGTTTTTTCACCGATTTTCTTGGTTTGATGTTGTTATTGCCACCGGTGCAAAAGCATCTGACACTGAAACTGATGCCTCATCTGTATATCTGGCGCGCTCGTTCCGGAACAGGAACAGGAACCGGCACATCAGGTTCTGAAGGAAATACTTTTGAAGGTGAATATCAGCGGAAGGATAAGGAACATAATGACCGTATCGAACCCCGCGATAATGATCGAGATAATCACTGATATTTGGTTGAATTTAGCTTGCTTTTTGTGCTCTTCGTGAAAAATACAGGTTTAAAGCAAAAAAAATTTATTTCCTCCCTTGAAGCGCATGGAAACGTCCCCACTTACAACTCCACAAGGCCGGGTATGATGGCATATCCGGCGTTTACCTAAACTGATATGGACTTTCTCAAAGGAGAGCTATCAATGAAAATTCGTCCACTACATGATCGCGTAATCGTTAAACGCAAAGAAGTCGAGTCCAAGTCTGCTGGCGGTATCGTTTTAACCGGTTCCGCAGCGGGTAAATCCACTCGTGGTGAAATCTTGGCTATCGGCCATGGCCGCATTTTGGAAAACGGTGAGGTCAAACCGCTGGACGTAAAAGTAGGCGATATCGTTATTTTCAATGATGGCTATGGCGTTAAGGCAGAAAAGATCGACAACGATGAAGTGTTGATCATGTCTGAAAGCGACATTCTGGCAATTGTTGAAGCTTAATCACGTGTAATCATCTGAACTGAACGAATTTAAGGGAAATAACCAATGGCAGCTAAAGACGTAAAATTCGGTAATGACGCACGAGTAAAAATGTTACGCGGCGTGAATGTACTGGCTGATGCAGTGAGAGTTACTCTGGGTCCGAAAGGGCGCAATGTCGTTCTGGATAAATCCTTCGGCGCACCTTCTATCACTAAAGACGGTGTATCCGTTGCGCGTGAAATCGAACTGGAAGACAAGTTTGAGAACATGGGCGCCCAGATGGTGAAAGAAGTCGCTTCTAAAGCGAATGACGCAGCAGGTGACGGTACCACGACTGCTACCGTTTTGGCCCAGTCCATCGTTAATGAAGGTCTGAAAGCCGTTGCTGCGGGTATGAACCCGATGGATTTGAAACGCGGTATAGATAAAGCGGTTATCGCTGCAGTTGAAGAATTGAAAAAACTGTCTGTGCCTTGCTCTGATTCCAAAGCTATTGCTCAGGTAGGTACTATCTCCGCTAACTCCGATGAAACTGTGGGCAAGTTGATTGCTCAAGCCATGGAGAAAGTGGGGAAAGAAGGTGTCATCACCGTTGAAGAAGGTACCGGTCTGCAAGACGAACTGGATGTGGTTGAAGGTATGCAATTTGACCGCGGTTATCTGTCTCCTTACTTCATCAATAAGCAAGAAACCGGTTCTGTTGAACTGGAAAGCCCATATATCCTGTTGGCTGACAAGAAAATCTCCAATATCCGTGAAATGCTCCCGGTACTTGAAGCTGTCGCAAAAGCCGGCAAGCCACTGTTGATTATCGCTGAAGACGTAGAAGGCGAAGCACTGGCTACTCTGGTAGTGAACACCATGCGTGGTATCGTGAAAGTGGCTGCCGTTAAGGCTCCAGGCTTTGGCGATCGTCGTAAAGCCATGCTACAGGACATCGCTACTCTGACTGCCGCTACTGTAATTTCTGAAGAGATCGGTCTGGAGTTGGAAAAAGCAACACTGGAAGATCTGGGTCAGGCTAAACGTGTCGTGATCAACAAAGATACCACTATCATTATTGATGGCGTGGGTGATGAGTCGACTATTCAAGGTCGTGTTACCCAGATTCGTCAGCAGATTGAAGAAGCCACTTCTGATTATGACCGTGAAAAACTACAGGAACGTGTGGCCAAACTGGCTGGCGGTGTTGCAGTTATCAAAGTTGGCGCTGCGACTGAAGTCGAAATGAAAGAGAAAAAAGCACGTGTTGAAGATGCGTTGCATGCTACTCGTGCGGCAGTTGAAGAAGGCGTAGTCGCTGGCGGTGGTGTGGCATTGATTCGTGCGGCATCTTCTGTCACGGCGTCTGGCCTGAAAGGTGAAAACGAAGATCAGAACGTAGGTATCAAAGTTGCACTGCGTGCAATGGAAGCACCTTTGCGTCAGATCGTGATTAATGCGGGTGAAGAAGCCTCCGTTATTGCGAACAAGGTGAAAGCGGGTGAAGGTAGCTATGGCTATAACGCTTACACTGAAGCGTATGGCGATATGATCGAAATGGGTATCCTGGATCCGACCAAGGTAACTCGTTCTGCTCTGCAATATGCCGCATCTGTTGCTGGTCTGATGATTACCACTGAATGTATGGTGACCGAGTTGCCAAAAGACGACAAAGCTGACTTAGGCGGAGCCGGTGGCATGGGCGGTATGGGTGGTATGGGCGGTATGATGTAATAACTGCTGTCGCCGTCCACTGACTGATGGCGACACGGTATATCCGTTGCATTCTGTTTGGCCACAATTAAAACACTATCCGGTCTGTAGGTCGGGTAGTGTTTTTTATTTGGTCTGTTTTAGCTACGTTTCCCCTCTTGCGTTCAGGTTCATCGTTGATATCACAGGACCATGTTCGAACCCACGTCATCCACACTGGTTGACACGTTAAATATTGTACAAATATTATTCACATCACTAACAATTGGTTCAGACCGTGTTATCAGCCCGTTATTCTGCGCTACAATGGATCGCGTTTATTTTATTTACTAAACATATCGGGTGGAGCAGGGAAAAATGTCTGATGAGGCTTTGGCACAGCTACGCTCAGTGGAGTGGTGTGAGCCTACTGATGTACCCGCGACGGTTGCTGATTGGTTAATCTATAATGATTCTATGACGCGTCGTCTGGAACGGCATTGCCTTCGTCTTTCAGTCCGCGTGAGTACGGAGCATTTTATCTCCACACTTGATGTGCAGAATGAACAACCACTGTTGCCATTAAGCAACCGTTATTGGTTGCGTGAAGTGACGCTGCTCGGGGATGGGAAACCCTGGTTATTCGGTCGCACGGTGATACCACAGCAAACGTTGGAAGAGGCTGAGATAGATCTGACACAGATAGGTAATACGCCACTAGGACGCTATCTGTTTTTGCAAGGCCCACCGAAGCGTAATTTTATCCATCTCGGGCGTTGTGGTTCACTTTGGGTTCGTCGTTCATGCCTGGTACTTTCCGGTAATCCGCTGTTGATCACCGAGCTTTTTTTACCGGATGCCCCACTTTATTCTATGGTCAGTAAAACATTCTGACCGGCAGAGAGGAGAATACCGAGTTGGAAAGAAGTTTAACGGCAGGACGCTGGGTTGCATATTGTCGTTTAATGCGCATTGATAAGCCGATAGGTTCTCTGCTGTTATTATGGCCAACGCTATGGGCGTTGTGGCTGGCTGGGCGGGGAGTACCACAACCTTGGATACTATGGGTGTTCGTGGCCGGCGTGTTTCTGATGCGTGCAGCAGGATGTGTGATTAATGATTATGCAGATCGTCATTTTGACGGTCATGTCAAACGCACTGCTTCGCGGCCATTGCCAAGTGGCGCGGTCAGTGAGCAATCCGCCAAAGTGCTGTTTATCGTGTTGGTATTGCTGTCCTTTGGGCTGGTGCTGACCATGAATAATATGACTATCTGGCTTTCCGTGGCCGGGTTGGCGTTGGCATGGGTTTATCCCTTCATGAAACGCGTCAGTCATCTTCCCCAGTTTGTGCTGGGGATGGCTTTTGGCTGGTCTATTCCGATGGCTTATGCGGCGGTAAGTGAGTCATTACCGGTGTCCTGCTGGGTTATGTTCCTGGCTTATATTTGCTGGACTGTCGCTTACGATACTCAATATGCCATGGTGGACCGTGACGATGACCTGAAGATTGGCATCAAGTCGACCGCTATTCTTTTCGGACGTCATGATACATTGATTGTCGGGCTGTTACAGTTGTTCACGCTGATGGCCATGCTGGCATTAGGGCACCTGGCCGGATTAAGTGAAATATTTTATTGGTCAGTGCTGATTGCGGCCGGATTGTTTGCTTACCAACAGAGATTGATTGCCGGGCGTGAGCGTGAAAGTTGTTTCCGTGCTTTCAGAAATAACAATTACGTTGGTATGGTGTTGTTTGCCGGCATTTTGCTCGGTTTGTAATTGAATGACTGCGGTAGGGATACTACCGCAGTCATATGTGGCTTTATGCCACTGATGGAGGAATTTCCGGTGTTGCCGATTTCTCTGACGCGCTGGCGCTTTCTATTGTCAGTCTGACATCTGGTGTGATCATGTCCCCCAGGATGCTATAGATTTCCAACGTATTTTCCGGAATGGCATCGCCAGTATCATTGATGTAACCTTCTGTCCGCAGCGTGTTAACCAGCGTGGAAAAAACAGCTTTATCAAAGAACTCCGGTGCGTTTATTCCATGCAATACTGACAAGCGCTGAGCCATGTTACGACTCTCTTTTTCCAGCATACTGCGACTGATACTCGGATTTGTGCTGAGTAATGATAGTGTAATGGCGTAACGTTGAAGGGTTTCGCGAATACCCGCCGATAGCAATTGAAGTGTTCTTATCCGCGCTGGATTCAGTACCAACCCTTTTTCTTCTATCAAAATCAGGCGCTGACTAGCCAGTTCTTCTGTTAGTGCAGTCAATACATCACTCAATTGGGATTTTTCGTAGTGCAAGAAAAGTTCAGCTTGCAGGAGTGGGTAAACCAATGTGACCTGACGCAACAGCTCTGTCTGGGTAACCGTTCGATGATGGATGATGATACTGGCAATCAGCGAGGGCAATACCAGCAAGTGTTGGATATTGTTACGGTAGTAGGTCATCAATACCGCTTGTTCACGCGGGAGAATGATAATGTCACCAACATTATCTTTTTCGACTTCAAACTTATCCATGCTCAATGCATGGTCGAGCAGTTCGGCTGCTGTTTTGTTGGGAACGGTGATGTCGGTAGCATAAGGAACATTGCGCAGTATTTGCAGATAACACTCCAGCTGTTCTTCCATCTGCTTGCGGGTCAAAGCACGTTGACGAGAAGCTAACAGCGCCGTAGAGCATAGGTTCATGGCGTTTGCCGCGGCCGAATTATTAATGCGAACCATGATATTCATGGCAATGTCCTGCACTGTGGGTGTCAACCAACTTGGGCGCTGGACTTCGATAGGATCAATGGCTTCCTGCCATTGTGGTACGTGCGAATTTAGGTAAGCCATTAAGGGCAGGGGTTCGCCAAAATTCACATACCCTTGTCCGAGATTACGTAGTTTGCGCAAACCACGTACCATCTGTATGAAACCCTCTTTTTCTTTAGTGGCGCCACGAAGTTCTCTGGCATAAGTAGCCACTTCCATCACATGTTCGTAGCCGATGTAGACGGGCACCAGGGTGATTGCTCGGGTACCACCACGCAGCATAGCTTGAATTGTCATCGATAGCGTGCCGGTTTTGGGTTCCAGCAGTCGTCCGGTACGAGAACGTCCACCTTCGACAAAATACTCTACGGAATAACCACGCGTGAATAGTTCACCCAGGTATTCTCGGAACAAGGTAGAGTAAAGTTTGTTGTTGAAAGTGCGGCGGATAAAAAACGCGCCCAGGCGGCGGAAAATCGGGCCAGCTGGCCAGAAATTCAGATTAACGCCAGCAGCAATATGGGGTGGTACTAACCCTTGATGATAAAGCACATAGGAGAGCAGCAGATAATCCATATGGCTGCGGTGGCAGGGGACATAAACAATTTCGTGACCGTCTTGCGCCAGTTGGCGTACCCGTTCAGCATTGTGAACATTAATCCCTTGATAAAGGCGGTTCCAGGTCCAGCTCAGCACCCGGTCCGACAATCGTACCACTTCATAAGAGAAATTCGCGGCAATTTCTTCCAACAACGCTATGGCATTCTGTTGCGCCTTCTCATGGGGGATTTTTTTTACACGAGCTTCATCATCAATTGCTTTGGTGATGGCATTTGACGTCAACAATTTGTTGAAAAGGTCTTGCCTTACTGGTAGCCGAGGCCCGACAGCGGCCAAACGTTGGCGGGCAAAGTGTATTCGCGCGACGCGGGCCAGCTTATGAGCGATGGTTTTATCAGTGCCATGCTCTGTCGCCATATAACGGAGCGATATTGGACTGGAAAAACGGACAAAACTATCACGTCCTAGCCATAAAACAGCAAAAAATTTCTCAATGCCGTTTAACAAACGCAAGTGTGGTGTGGCTTGATGTTGATTTTCACGACCTGGCGAGCGACCAAACATCACTGAAACTGGCACCATCTGTACATCTAACGCCGGGTTACTGCTATGCAGATCCAGGTAGTCGTGAAACAGTTTTATGGATTTCTGCTTGGGGACGTAGTAGCGGAATACTCGTGGACCATCATTAATAAATACATAGCTGGGCAACTCTTCACCATCAATAACCAATGGTTGTAAAGGGTCTGGTAGCCCCAGCGCCAGACATTTAGTCCGCAGCGTTAGTAGATCCGCTTTAGAGTTATAGGGCAATACATAGAAAACCGGACGTGAAGGATCCAAATCCAATTCAGCGACAGGATCATGAGGAATAATCTTACTCTTTACCAAGAGTTTAAGGGGGAAATTCAGTAAGTTATAGTAAATTCTACGCCAACCTGACATAACAACCAGAAGCCTCTTGTTAGCAACTCGCCGCAAGGATACCAGAAACCTCACTGGAGATCTGTGGTGATGAGACGATGATAGCGCGTTAAAATTGCGTTCAATCACGAATAAAGGAATGGAGTAAGTATGAATAAAGCAACTGGAATAACCCGTATTATCAAAGCAACGGGATATTCCCTCCAGGGGTTGAAGCAGGCCTGGCGGCATGAAGCTGCATTTCGTCAGGAGTCATTACTCACTCTTGCCTCTATTATTATTGCTTGTTGGCTGCCAGTTTCAACAATTGAAAGGCTATTACTCATCGGGTCAGTTGTACTGATTGTATTATTTGAATTGGTCAATAGCGCTATCGAAGCGGTAGTCGACAGAGTGGGGCTGGAGTATCACGAATTATCGGGACGGGCGAAAGATATTGGCTCGGCAGCTGTTTTCGTCGCCTGTTTGTTGGCTGCTGTCGTCTGGATCTCACTACTGTGGAATCATTTTGCATGACGGCTTCCAGAATCGGAGAAAAAAGCGCTGAATGGCAATATCAAGGTTCCCATCGACACCTTCCCTGTATATACTCACAGCTAAACTGTATAAACAACCAGGGGGCGGGATGAAAGAGTTAACAGCCAGACAACAGCAGGTTTATGATCTTATCCGTGATCATATCTCACAAACCGGTATGCCGCCTACACGGGCAGAGATTGCGCAGCAGTTGGGATTCCGTTCCCCTAATGCCGCAGAAGAGCATTTAAAGGCACTGGCACGCAAGGGTGTGATCGAGATTGTTACCGGCGCGTCCCGTGGTATCCGCTTGTTGATGGAAGAAGAAGATCTTGGATTGCCTTTGATTGGCCGGGTTGCGGCCGGTGAGCCCTTGCTGGCTCAACAGCATATTGAGTGCCATTATCAGGTTGATCCATCCATGTTTAAACCGAGTGCGGATTTTTTGCTAAGAGTCAGCGGAATGTCGATGAAAGATATCGGTATTCTGGATGGTGATCTACTGGCCGTGCATAAAACGCAAGATGTATATAATGGTCAGGTTGTTGTGGCGCGTATTGATGACGAAGTTACCGTTAAACGTCTGAAAAAACAAGGTAACATCATACAGTTACTGGCGGAAAACAGAGAATTCAAACCTATTGTTGTTGACTTGCGTGAACAGAGTTTTTCTATTGAAGGACTGGCGGTTGGTGTCATTCGTAACAGCGATTGGAACTGATATATTCCTTCATTTCCTTTATTCATCTCGGCCTTTAAAATGTAGCGCTCGCTCTTCTAATATGGGCGGGTGCGTCTTCAAGTGAGATGCCGTTATTTTACTTATTCTCCTCCTTTTACCAGCCATCTATTTCAGCAATTCCTCTTACAGTTTTTACTTTCTAATGAGTTCTCCAAAAATATAAATTTTAAATCATCCACCGGTACTTAGCGGACATTGATTATATGGTTCACAGCGGAATACTCGAGGGATAGGAAAATTGAGCCGCAACTATCGTTTTTTAATGGTGATACTGTGATCGTGATTGCAATTTTCTCGGTGGTCGCATGATTCAACTTGCTGGCATGCACTGCATAATCCATGAGCTTCCACCACACTGTGACGCAAAATGAAATCTGACTGCTTAGCCAATTGCTGAAGGTTTTCCTCGACACCGACTGTTTGCCGCTCCGTTACCTGGCCGCATCGGTCACAGATAAATAATGCGGATGTGTGATTATGCTCTTCGAAATGATGGCATAACACATAACTGTTAGTGGACTCGACCCGATGAATAAATCCCTGTTCCAGTAGAAAATCGAGAGCACGGTAAACCGTAGGTGGTTTTGCCTGGGGTTCAGAAACACGGAGCAGATCCAGTAAATCGTAAGCACTGATAGCGCCAGGCTGTTGCGCCATCAAACGCAGAACCTCCTGCCGCTGAGGTGTCAGGCGCACACAGCGCTGCTGACAAAGCTGTTCGGCCAAGGCAAGAAGTTTTCCCGGATTGATTGAATCCATTGCAGTAACCCCGAAGCATGTCTGAGAGCATTATGATTTATCTTATCATGCCTGGACAAAAACACCGAAAAGACAACCTGGTCCGAGTATCAGACTACCAGATCGATGAGCAGTGCTCGCATTGGCGTTTCCGCCAGAACGGTTACTTTTGCTTCCTGCTGGATAAAGGCACCATCACCACAATGCAACGTTTTGCTATTTTCTGGCGTGATGCCATTAATTCGCATTGTTCCATTTATTGACTGTAAATAAGCGCGATTACCGTTTAGTGTAATGGTGTTTTGCTCATGGATATTGAGATCCAGATGATAGATCCATACTTGCTGACGTAAGTACAGACTATGCTGATCCTGAGTTTCTTCGGGGGACGCCAGCAAATGACAGCCTTTTTTATCCAGCGAGAGCCGTTGCAAGGTGCGGTTTTCTTGTGTGGGGCAGGCATTCAGCCATAATTGCAGGCGCGTAAGTGATGTTTTATGGCAAGCATTATGTTCGCTATAGCTGACATTGGGCTGCGTGGCCAATAATAGCGCATCGCCTGCTTTTGCTCTGGCATGGTTACCGTTGCTATCGCGGTACTCGGCTTCCCCCTGCAATATAATATTGAGAATATCTACTTGTGGGTAGGTTCGAGGTTGAAAAGCCGCGCCAGGGGCAAGGACTTCCTGATTAAGCACGCGCAAAGAAGCATAACCTAGTAGTTCGGGGTCAAAATAGTGACCAAAAGAGAATGTATAACGTGCCTGTAACCAGCCATAGTCAGCCTGACCGCAATGTTCTGCTGCTTTGCTAATGATCATGGTCTTCGGCCTGTAAAATTATCCATGTATTAGATAGTAATTGGCTGGACGCTGGATTGTTAGCCAGTTAATCTGGTCTGTACGTTCAAAAATTCTGAATGAGTATAAAATGGCAAAAGAGCGGGCATTAACGTTAGAAGCTTTAAGGGTCATGGATGCCATAGACCGTCGGGGAAGCTTTGCCGCTGCAGCGGACGAATTGGGGCGGGTGCCTTCAGCCCTGAGTTATACCATGCAAAAACTGGAGGATGAGCTGGATGTGGTTCTGTTTGACCGTTCCGGACATCGTACCAAATTCACCAATGTTGGTCGGATGCTGCTGGAACGCGGACGTATTTTGCTGGATGCGGCGGATAAGCTCACTACTGATGCAGAAGCACTGGCGCGTGGATGGGAAACGCATTTAACGATTGTGATTGAAGCACTGGTTCCGATTGAACGATTATTTCCGTTACTGAATAAGCTGTCCTTGAAGGCCAACACCCAAGTGTCGCTAATTCAGGAGGTGCTGGCCGGTGCCTGGGAACGTCTGGAACAAGGTCGGGCCGATATTGTCATCGCACCCGACATGCATTTCCGCGCATCATCTGAAATCAATACACGTAAACTGTATTTGATGAAAAGTGTTTGTGTAGCAAGTCCAGGCCATCCAATTCATGATGAACCAGAGCCGTTGTCCGAGGTTACTCGTGTTAAATACCGGGGGATTGCTATTGCGGATACTGCGCGTGAACGTCCGGTACTGACAGTACAACTGTTGGATAAACAACCTCGTCTTACCGTAAGTTCTATGGATGATAAACGCCGCGCACTGCTGGCCGGGTTAGGTGTGGCAACTATGCCTTATGATATGGTGGCTCAAGATATCGCTGAGGGACGGTTGCGAGTTGTCAGCCCGGAGAACACATTTGAAAGTCAGATTATTATGGCGTGGCGACGGGATAGTATGGGGGAGGCAAAGTCCTGGTTTTTACGTGAGATTCCAAAATTGCTTATTCAGAAGTGATGGTTATTCATCATTAAGTAAAAGGAGTATTGGGTACTCCTTTTACTACTTGTAGATAACCCTCTTGAATCTACATTGCACGGTAGATTCAAGGGGCCGTACGGGTGTTTTTTACTTTCCTATTCCCCCGGTTATCCTAAAAATTATTCATAAAATCGGGTGGATCGATCATGTGGATCAGAAAATGATCTTTCGGGGCCAATGGAAATGATGCCGTGTGGGTTGATGGTGGGGTGGCTGCGGTAATAGTGGTGACGGATATGATCCATGTTTACTGTTTCGGCGATGCCAGGTAGTTGGTAGATATCCCTTACGAAACCGTACAGGTTGAAGTAATCAGTTATGCGGCGTTTGTCACATTTGAAATGGGTATGGTACACAGGATCAAAACGGATCAGTGTTGTCCACAAGCGAAGGTCAGCTTCCGTGAGCCGTTCACCTGTCAGGTAACGTTGATGACTGAGCCTGTTTTCCAGTTTATCCAATGCAGAAAATAAGTTGGTTACGGCATCATCATAAGCAGTCTGGCTGGTTGCAAACCCTGCTTTATAGACACCATTATTTACCTGATGATAAATCCATTCATTTAACTCATTGATTTGCTGACGCAGTGCTGGCGAATAGTAGTCACCAGGCGCAGCACCAACATCATCAAAAGCGCTGTTAAACATGCGGATGATATCAGCGGACTCGTTGCTGACAATAGTATGTTGTTGCGTGTCCCACAGTAAGGGAACGGTAACGCGTCCGCTGTAATCAGCCAGTGAATGGAGATAGAGCTGGTAAAGGAATTCGTGCTGATAAAGCTTGTCCCCTGTTACGTCGGGAAAGTCAGTATTAAATGTCCAGCCCTGGTCCAGCATTAACGGATGTACTACCGAGACCTCAATGTGTTCTTCCAGTGCTTTTAATTTTCTGAATAGCAGTGTGCGATGTGCCCAGGGACAGGCTAGCGACACGTATAAATGGTAACGTCTGGACTCAGCCTTAAAACCGCCTTTGCCTGTGGGGCCTGGTTTACCATCAGGTGTAACCCAGTTGCGGTAAAATGTTTCCGGGCGTTTGAAATGGCCACCGGTCGACCGAGTTTCATACCATGTGTCATGCCATACACCATCAACTAATTGTCCCATTTTGAGTACCTTCCTGAAAATACATGAAACCATGACAGCAACGTTCATCCGTTTACCACCATGGCATTTGTAAAATAAAGGCAATACCGGCGGGGTAATGCCGTTTCTACCACTTTTTATTCAGTAAGTTGTCAATGCTGAAAGCACCCGGACCAGTCACGAATAGCAGTAGGTAACCACCTGCAATGGTCAGGTTTTTCATGAACATTACTTGGTTTACGCTTACAGCGAAATTACTGTGGAAGAGAAAAGCGGTCAGCAAGGCGAAGATAACGGTGAATAGTGCTGTAGTACGGGTTAGAAAACCGAACAATACTGCCAGCCCACCACCCAACTCCAGCAGGATGGTTAATGGAAGCAGCGTACCGGGAACACCCATCGCTTGCATATATTGCTGAGTTGCCGCGTACGAGGCACCAAGTTTGCCGTAACCAGCAACAATAAAGAGTATTGGCATTAAAATACGGGCGATCAGCAGCAGGCTATTGTCTAATTTTTTCATCAACATTATCTCCAATTATTTTGTGCAAGCCGGTACGATGTTATAAGTCATTCATCCAGCAATAGCGTATATCAAGCGGATGCCTGTAACAGGCGATGATGATATTAGATGTAGGAGAAACGATAAGCCAGTAAGTAAAACTGTCGTTTTTTTTCAGAAAAATTGACTATTTATGCGGGCGATAAGAGAAAGTACCTATATCCGGGAGATATAGGTAGTATGCAGCAACAATGAAGCAGGTGTCACGAGTGGTTGGTGAAGGTGTTCCGAATAAGCATTACCGCTTCCCCAATACGAACCGCCTTGCGTAACCATCGGTTTAACCGTCCACGGTGTTTGAAGCCTAACAGCACCGCGAGTCCAGATCCTAATATCAGGTATTTACGTACGTCCATCATCATGCGCCAATAGTGGTCAGCGTGGCGGGTGGAATACAGCCAACGTGTCTTTTCAGCAGACAGGTCGAGACGTTGCTGTTCAATGGTGCGGAGCAAATGTGCCTTTTCCTGTTCTAACTGTAGACGACGGTTCATTTTGATTTACCTTCAAGCAATGATCGGTCAGTTTCCAGCGTTTTGCGGGTTGCTTTCAGCAGTGTCGATTTACGAATATGCCTGAGCGTCCAGATTCCACCGATCAGCGCAAGAATAAACAGACTTCCAGTAATCCAGCCAAGAGTCATGAGACGGTATTGAGGTTCTACACTCCATATTATCAGTGTAATTAAGCCGATTAAGCCAAAGACAGTAAATAGCAGTGTCAGCTCGACCACCAACAGTAACTGGATCAGCGCTGTTTTTTCCTGCTCCAACTCAATGACCGCTAACCGGACCCGGGTTTCTACCATTCCGACTATAATCGTAATGATACGCTGGGCTGAGGTGATGGCGCGACTGGCAGGACCTTGTCGTTGTTGTTCTGTCATAGTACTAGCGGCGAGCCAACAGTATACCCAGTACAATACCGACTGCTGCACCGATCCCAACGCCAGTCCAGGGGTTCTGACGAATGTATTCTTCCGCGTGCGCAGTTGCTTCACGAGTCTGGGTGGCGATGTGTTCTCCGGCATTATTCAGTCGTTCACGTGATTCTTTGAGCGCTGTTTCTGCTTTTCCGCGTAGTTTTTCCATTTCAGCTTTGGATTTGTCACTGGAAGTTCGCAGCACTTCTTCCAGTGTGTCACTCAATGAGCGCAATTCCGCGCGTAATTGGTCAGAGCTTGATTCTTGAGTCATGTGAGAACTCCCTAATATGATGAATCTTAAAACCTAACTATAGTTCAAAATTTCTCGACTTGCCTGGTCGCGCATCATGATAATTCCAATAGAACGCAGTAAAACGGACAGTCAATATAGTGCTGATAGCAGGCAATGTTGTGGGCAAAAAACAGGAAGATGGGAACAAGACGCCAAGAATGGTCTAAAGAGAAAAAACAGGTATAAGGTTGAGAAAATCAACCCAGTTTGGATTGTTGCTGAATGAGTTTATGTCGCCAGAAAGGTGTTGGATCTGGTGCCTGTGTAACCACATTCACCTGGGGGAGCGACATACTCAATATTTCACGTGCCGCACTGCTTTGTTCTGGTGAAGAAAGACGAACAATAATGCTGTCATTGGAAGGAGTAATGCTTTTGATACCGATTCCCCGCTCATTCAACCGCTGGTAGATATAAAAACCATCAGGAAGTGTCGCGCCCTGATACTGTGGCGTGATGTGTAACATCGCATCATCCTGTGGGTGTCGTGACGAAGGTGTCAGGATAATGGCGGGTAACACGACCAACAGGATACGCCAGACATGTTTGTGTTTTAGATAGTGGGCGATCATCTCAATTTCCTTTTCCAGCATTGATGGTTCGTTTCCTACGCCAAAGAACGATTAACGATCCAGCGAGCCCGATGCAGAGTAACAACAGTGGCAGTAACATCAGGCAGAACATCAGCTCATCTTCATATTTCCGAAATATCGGTGTTTTCCCTAACGCAAAACCCAATGAAACCAGAATGGATACCCACAGTAATGCACTGATCCAGTTAAACAGCTGAAAGCGGGTGCTATTCAAGCCGGACAGCCCTGCAATGGTGGGTAATAGTGTACGCACAAATGCCAAAAAGCGGCCAATAAGTAGTGCTGAAAGACCGTGACGATGGAAAAGTTGATGTGCGCGTTGATGATAATGTGCAGGCAAATGTGACAGCCAGCCCTGAACAATGCGCGTATTCCCTAACCATTTCCCCTGGATATAACTGACCCAGCACCCGAGGCTGGCGGCGGTAGTCAGTAACAGGATAGTAAAGGGATAATTCATCGTGCCTTTAGCAATCAACACACCAACTAAAATCAGCAGGCTATCACCTGGTAAAAAAGCAGCAGGTAGTAGACCGTTTTCCAGAAACAGGATCAAAAATAGCAATAGATAGACTGTGCCGATCAATTTTGGATTGGCAAGTACCTCGAAATTCTGGTGCCAAAGTGCGTGCAAAAGTTCTTTAATTATATCCATCCGGTATTCCTGTACTGCGGCATTGATGGGACCACGTTAGGGTAATCAGTCTTCTATTCATCGGGTGGCGTATTTCGCATGTCTCGGCATGTTTTATTAATTCTGTTGTCCGTTTCATTAACCGATGGTGTTTTATTTTTTACGCTCAATGTCGCTGATACATGGTGTTTTAGTCTTGCCTGATTGAAAGCGACATCTTATTTCAGCGGTTTTATGCCATCACGGCCGATTAATCGTAAAAAAGGAGTTCTAACTGTAACAAAATAGGTGGAAATGAGACAGGGGAATATTTCGTTGGAAGGTCTATGGGGCGCTGTTTATTGGGGGAGGAGAGGTGAACCATGTAATATTTACACTTACTGACAAAACTAGATGACTAATGAATGTTTTGCTCCACAAAGATGGAGCAAAAGCAGGAAAAATCAGGGTTTACTGTGGGGCATTTGATCGAGATGTACTACTGGATTTTCAGCGAACATATAGCGATCAACATTGAACTCAAAGTCATCGGTAGTGGCACGAAAAAGCATCTGCTTAGTGTTTTCCAGGTGTTGCCACATAGCGAGCTTAGCGGCATAAGGGTCTTTACGGATCAATGCTTTCAGAATTTGATCGTGTTCTTCACACCAGCTTTCAATGGATCGATCGTCAATGTGTTCGTGCAACTTGCGCCAGTAGGGGTTATGTACACGCTGACTCCACATTTTTTCCACAATGGTCGCCATTGCTGAGTTTTGCGTGGCCAGAGCAACCTGTACGTGGAACTTCAGATCCCACTCTGAATCGCGGAAGCGGTCTTCCTGCCGGGCGTACTCCTGGATTTCCATCAATTGTAAGATATCCTGCCGAGTCACCTGTGTCGCCGCAAATTCCGCAATATTGCTTTCGATCAATTGACGGGCCTGAAGCAGCTCAAACGGACCTGCGGTAATAAACTCGGTTTCACTGCTGGAAGGCAAGAGGTGGCGTTGTTGATTGGACATGACATGAATGCCCGAGCCTTTGCGGACTTCAACATAACCCTCAACTTCCAGCATGATAATTGCTTCACGCACTACTGTGCGGCTGACATTCATTTCTTCAGCAATATAACGTTCAGCCGGTAATTTTTCGCCAACCGGATAAACACCGTTTTCAATACGCTGTTTTAATTCTGCTGCTAATTGTTGATAAAGCCGTCGAGATTCTGTGAGTGCCATGATGCCTGCCTTTAGATAGATGACGGGCTCTAATTGGTTATTAGTGCTACGGATACTATCTTTGTTGAACGCTGAAATAATTTGTTATACCACTTATCCTCAGTTGCAACCAATATCACGGGTCACAGTTATTCATTGTGGTAGAAATATATGCGGAAGGTTCATCCGGCATCAGATGATACCGGATGAGGGGCAGGAAACTAAAATTTATCAGTGTTAGTGCGCAGCATGTAATATGGTTTTTTCTGCAGCAACTTCGTCTGCTGGGCGGTTTTGCAGTACGGTCCAGATAACGATGGCACCCAGCAAGTCAAACACGGACAGTGCGGCAAATAGTGGACTGAAGCCCATCGTATCCGCCAGCGCACCCACCACCAGAGCAAACATTGTGCTTGCCGTCCATGCAGCCATACCGGTTAAACCGTTAGCAGTAGCAACTTCATTACGACCAAACACATCTGAGGACAAGGTAATCAGTGCGCCAGAAAGTGATTGGTGGGCAAAACCACCGACACACAGAAGTGCGATGGCGATATAAGGGCTGGCGAACAAACCGATCATCCCTGGGCCGATCATTAACACGGCACCCATGGTGACGACCAGTTTACGGGAGACTATCAGGTTAACCTTGAAATACTTCTGGAACAGCATGGGCAGATAGCCGCCGATAACACAGCCCAGGTCTGCAAACAGCATCGGCATCCAGGCAAACATGGCGATTTCTTTCAGGTTAAAGCCATAGGCCTTGAACATGAACAATGGGATCCAGGCGTTGAATGTACCCCAAGCCGGTTCAGCCAGAAAACGCGGTAAGGCGATACCCCAGAACTGACGGTTGTGTATAATCTGCCAGGCAGACATTTTCTTGGCGTTGTTGGTTTGGTGCTGTGCTTCCTGACCGCTCAGAATGTAATCCCGTTCTTCATCGCTCAGTTTCTTCTGATCTTTAGGGTGTTTGTAGAAATAGAGCCAGCTTAATGCCCAGACCAGACTTAATACACCGGTAATGATAAACGCCAGCTCCCAGCTATGCATGATAATGGCCCAGGCCACCAGTGGTGGAGCGATCATTGCACCGATAGAAGAACCTACATTGAAGTAGCCTACGGCGACGGAACGCTCTTTGGCCGGGAACCATTCACTGCTGGCTTTCAAACCTGCTGGAATCATGGCTGCTTCAGCCATACCGACCGCGCCACGAGCAACAGCCAACCCACCCCAACTGTTTGCCAGCGCGGTTCCTATACAAAAGAGCGCCCATAAGATGGCAAACACGGCATAGCCTATTTTGGTGCCAAGCATATCCAGTACATAGCCTGCGATGGGCTGCATGATGGTATAACAGGCAGAATAGGCAGCAATGATGTAGGAGTATTGCTGGGTAGTAATATGAAGTTGTTCCTGCAACGTTGGTGCGGCGACCGCAATTGCGTTACGCGTCAGATATCCGAGTACGGTACCGATGGTAACCAGGCCGATCATGTACCAGCGTAACCCTTTAATTTTACGCATTTCAAAAATCTCTCCGAGTTAAATCATCGCAGCGGAACAAGTACTGCCACGATGTTGTACAAACCACGCCGAAAGTGACGGGATGAATAGTTTTTTTTGTCGACTCGCTGGTATAACTTTCCACTAAAACATCATTTCCGACATAAAGATGTAAACCATGGCAGCTACCGAGCGTTAAACCATGCGGTGATTGTTTGTCCGAATGGCGGGTTGCATAGTTGTCTTGTTATCTACGTCATCGTTTTCTTAGTAGGAAAACCAACCTTGTTGACAATATTGAGATTGAATCCCTGTGTCATACAGCGCTACAATAATTTGTCATACCAATTTAAAAATTGAGTGATATCACAAAACCATTATTTTCATACGGAATAAAAAAACGGGTCCTGATGTGCTCATAAAGTGGGTTTATGCATAAGGAATGCGGCTTTTTACGGCAGAATGCCTTTTTTTTGCGATCATGACCTCACTAATGAGATAAGTTATCGAACATAATTGGTGTGATATCTTTGTGAGAACAACCACGTTGGTTGGTAAAAGCATTGTGAGGAAGCGAAATATGCCCCAGTTTATGAGTGAAGATTTTTTGTTAGACACCGAGTTTTCTCGTCGTCTGTATCATGAATATGCGGTTGATCAACCTATCTTTGATTATCACTGTCATTTGCCGCCGGCGCAGATTGCTGAGAATTATCGTTTTAAAAATCTGTATGACATCTGGTTGAAGGGTGACCATTATAAATGGCGTGCTATGCGCACTAACGGTGTAGCGGAACGTTTATGTACCGGTGATGCCAGCGACTGGGAAAAATTTGAGGCTTGGGCAGCAACGGTTCCTCACACCATTGGTAATCCGCTATATCACTGGACACATCTGGAATTACGTCGTCCGTTTGGTATCACCGGTACGCTGTTGTCACCGGCGACAGCCAAAGCTATCTGGCAGCGTGGCAATGACTTGCTGGAACGAGATGAATTTACAGCTCGCGGCATTATGCAGCAGATGAATGTGAAAATGGTCGGTACTACCGACGATCCGATTGACGATTTGCAGCATCACAAAACGATTTCCCAAGACAGCAGTTTCTCTATTAAGGTTTTGCCAAGCTGGAGACCAGACAAAGCGTTCAATATCGAACAACCGACCTTTAACGATTATATGGTGAAGCTTGGTGAAGTGTCTGATACCGATATCCGTCGTTTCAGTGATTTGCAGGCAGCATTGACCAAGCGGCTGGATCACTTCGCTGCGCATGGCTGCAAAGTATCTGATCATGCACTGGATGTTGTGTTGTTCGCCGAAGCGGATGAAACCACGCTGGATAGCATTCTGGCGCGCCGTCTGTCCGGTGCAATCCTGAATGAACATGAAGTGGCGCAGTTCAAAACAGCTGTACTGGTATGGCTGGGCGCGGAATACGCACGTCGCGGTTGGGTCCAGCAGTATCACATTGGTGCACTGCGTAATAACAACCTACGTCAGTTCAAGCTGTTGGGGCCGGATGTGGGGTTTGATTCGATCAACGATCGCCCGTTAGCCCAGGAACTGTCCTGTCTGCTTAGCAAACAAAATGAAGAAAACCTGCTGCCGAAAACCATCCTATATTGCCTGAATCCGCGGGATAACGAAGTAATCGGTACGATGGTTGGTAACTTCCAGGGTGAGGGTATGCCGGGGAAAATGCAGTTCGGTTCCGGCTGGTGGTTCAATGACCAGAAAGACGGTATGCAACGTCAGATGACGCAGTTGGCTCAGTTAGGCCTGTTGAGTCGTTTCGTTGGTATGCTGACAGACAGCCGCAGCTTCCTTTCTTATACCCGCCATGAGTATTTCCGCCGCATTCTGTGCCAGATGGTTGGCCATTGGGTAGAAAACGGGGAAGCGCCAGCTGACCTGCCGCTACTGGGCGAAATGGTAAAAAACATCTGTTTTGATAACGCCAAGCGTTATTTCGCCATCGAGTTGTAAGGGTAAAAACGGGCATCATTAACGGTGCCCTGTCCACGATTTCTGTTCTGGGGTAGTGATGGTTTGTATCAACCCTATCCCTGATTGTTATTCATGTCATGAGGTAGCATTGTTAATGCAAACGTTAAATCGCCGTGATTTTCCTGGCCGTCATCACCCTGATCGCGTCATTCAATTTGGCGAAGGCAATTTCCTTCGCGCTTTTATCGATTGGCAACTGGACTTGTTAAACGAACATACCGATTTGGATGCGGGTGTTGTGGTGGTTCGTCCGATAGACACTGATTTCCCACCTGCTCTTGATACTCAGGATGGTCTGTATACCACGATTATCCGTGGGCTTAACGAACAAGGGGACGCGGTACGTGAACCGCGACTGATTCGTTCTGTTAATCGTGAAATCAATGTTTACCGCCAATTCGATGAATATCTGGCGTTGGCGCATGATGCTAACATTCGTTTTGTTTTCTCCAATACGACAGAAGCAGGTATCAGCTATCATGCTGAAGACCGCCTTACCGATACGCCACCTGCCAGCTTCCCGGCCAAACTGAGTCGGTTGCTGTATGAGCGCTTCAACCATTTTGCCGGAGCAGCGGACAAAGGCTGGATATTACTGCCGTGTGAATTGATCGATTACAACGGTGTAGCACTGAAAGAACTGGTATTGCGTTATGCCAAGCAATGGGAACTGCCAGCGGCGTTCACCGTCTGGCTGAATGAACATAATACGTTCTGCTCTACACTCGTCGACCGTATCGTCACCGGTTATCCGCGAGCCGAAGTTGAGGCGCTGCAACAGGAACTGGGTTATCAGGATACATTCCTGGATACTGCCGAATATTTTTATCTGTTTGTAATTCAGGGACCACAGTGGTTGGCGGAAGAACTACGCCTTAATAAACTGAACCTGAATGTACGTATCGTAGATGACATCAAACCCTACAAAGAACGTAAGGTGGCGATTCTCAATGGTGCTCATACGGCGCTGGTACCGGTTGCGTTTCTGGCGGGCCTGGATACTGTTGGTGAGGCCATGAATGATGCCCAGATTGGTAAATTTGTGGAAAGAACCATTGCCGAAGAAATTGTTCCGGTATTGGACTTGCCGCACGACGAATTGATGTCGTTTGCCCAAGCGGTATTAAGCCGATTCAGAAACCCGTTTATTCAGCATCAGTTGTTGTCTATTGCACTGAACGGCATGACAAAATTCCGTACCCGTATCCTGCCGCAATTGCTGGCCTACCGTGAGCGTAACGGAGAGTTGCCGCATCGTCTTACTTTTGCTCTGGCGGCGTTGATCGCTTTTTACCGTGGCGAGCGTAACGGAGAGAGTTACCCATTACAGGATGATGCGCAGTGGTTGGAACATTATCAGGCGCTATGGGGTGGTGTAAAAGACAATACTACTACCTTGGCACAAGTGGTTACTGCGGTATTAGGTAATGCTCAACATTGGGAACAGGACCTGACTAATGTGCCGGGACTGCTGGAGCAGGTGACTGAACAACTGCAATCTATCGTTGAACGCGGTATGCGTGCGGCGCTAGAGAGTTACTGCTAATCGCAAAAGGCTTATCCATGCAAAGCATCATTAAAATTCACTCTTTGGACAATGTTGCCGTAGCCTTGCGCGATTTGGTGCAGGATGAAACGGTAACGATTGATGATATCACCTTAACGTTGGCACAGCCCGTTTCACGCGGACATAAGTTCGCGTTGGCCACCATTATGCCGGGGGAGATGATTATTAAATACGGGTTGCCCATCGGTCATGCATTGGTCGCTATTGCTCCCGGTGAACACATCCATTCGCAAAATGCCAAGACTAACCTGAGCGATCTGGATGAATACCAGTATCAACCGGAGGTTAT
The DNA here is from genome assembly GCF_002847015.1 of Prodigiosinella confusarubida. GTDB lineage: Bacteria > Pseudomonadota > Gammaproteobacteria > Enterobacterales > Enterobacteriaceae > Prodigiosinella > Prodigiosinella aquatilis. The sequence goes on along the minus strand of NZ_CP025085.1, from coordinate 4,873,424 downwards.
CTCTCTGCCGGCACAGATGGATGACCGTGAGGTACAGATTTATCGCCGCAAAAATGGGGGGGTCGGTATTCGTAATGAATTGTGGATCCTGCCTACTGTTGGGTGTGTGAATGGTATTGCCCGCCAGATCCAGCAGCGTTTTCTGAAAGAAACAAATGATGCTCAGGGGATTGATGGTGTCTATCTGTTCAGCCATCCGTTTGGCTGTTCACAATTGGGGCAGGATCATGAAAACACCCGTACTATGTTGCAGAACATGGTACGTCATCCGAATGCTGGTGCGGTATTGGTCGTTGGTCTGGGTTGCGAAAACAATCAAGTTGATACTTTTCGTACCACGTTGGGTGAATATGATGCAGAGCGCGTCAATTTTATGATTTGTCAGCAACAGGATGATGAGGTGGAAGCCGGCGTTGAACGTCTGCATCAGCTTTATCAGGTTATGCGCAACGATTGCCGTGAAGCCGGTAAACTCAGTGAGCTGAAGTTTGGTCTGGAATGTGGTGGATCTGACGGGCTATCCGGGATTACCGCTAACCCGCTGCTAGGCCGTTTTTCTGATTACCTGATAGCCAATGGCGGGACGACCGTATTGACGGAAGTGCCGGAAATGTTTGGTGCAGAGCGTATCCTGATGAGTCGCTGTCGTGATGAGTCAACGTTTGAGAAAACGGTGAATATGGTCAACGATTTCAAGCAATATTTCATTGCCCACGATCAGCCGATTTACGAGAACCCTTCACCAGGTAATAAAGCCGGTGGTATTACTACACTGGAAGAGAAGTCGTTGGGTTGTACGCAGAAAGCTGGGCAAAGTAATGTTGTTGATGTCCTCAAGTATGGTGAGCGGTTACATACACCGGGTCTTAATCTGCTTAGTGCTCCGGGGAATGATGCGGTAGCGACCAGCGCCCTGGCTGGAGCCGGGTGCCATATGGTACTGTTCAGTACGGGGCGGGGTACGCCTTATGGTGGTTTCGTTCCAACGGTAAAATTGGCGACCAATAGCGAGTTGGCGAAGAAAAAACCACACTGGATTGATTTTGATGCGGGTCGCTTGATTCATGGCATGCCAATGGATGAGTTGTTGGCGCAGTTTGTGGATTTGATTGTTGAGATCGCTAACGGCAAACAAACCAGAAACGAAGTCAATGATTTCCGCGAACTGGCAATATTCAAGAGTGGTGTGACGTTGTAAATTCATCCGATTCCGAATAAAATAAAACGGCGTTTTGTAAAGCGCCGTTCGTTTTTGTCACACTTTCCAAGGCAGGGATCATGACATACTACTGGTTTGCCCAGGCAGTAGGGGTACTGGCTTTTTTTGTCGGTATCACCATGTTTTTCAACCGTGACGATAAAAAATTCAAAATTCAGCTCTCGCTTTACAGTGTGGTTATTGGTTGTCATTTTTTTCTAATGGGGGCAAATTCTGCGGGCATCAGCGCCACGCTGAATTCCATCCGCACACTCATTACTCTGAAAACTAACAATATTGCGGTGATGTTTGTCTTTATCGTCCTGACACTGGTGTTTGGCTTGTCTGAGTTAAAGCATCCGATGGAACTACTGCCTATTATCGCTACCGTAGCCAGCACCTGGGCATTGTTTCGTACTCATGGCTTGACCACGCGCTGCATTATATGGTGTGCCACAGCAATGTGGGTTATGCACAATATCTGGTTAGGATCGATTGGCGGATCATTGATTGAAAGCAGTTTCCTGCTGATGAATGGCTTTAATATTATTCGTTTCCGACGTATGCAACGAAGAGGTATCGATCCGTTTAAAGTGGAAAAACAAGTATCGAAACATGCCTGATCAGCATGTAGAACAGGGTAAGGAAAAGTCCCTTACCCTGGAAAAGATTACAGTACGTCCAAACGCTCCTGCTCTGTCTGGTGAGTGTCTTCAGCCTGGCAAACTGCCGCGATAAATATTACGTCGGTGGATGAATTGACGGCAGTTTCTGCTGAATCCTGCAATACACCGATGATGAATCCCACCGCCACCACTTGCATAGCGATATCGTTGGAGATACCGAACATGCTGCATGCCAGCGGAATCAGTAATAGAGAACCGCCAGCGACTCCCGAAGCACCACAGGCACAAATGGATGCAACTACGCTTAACAACAAAGCCGTAGGGATATCGGCCTGAATGCCCAGTGTATGAACAGCTGCCAACGTTAGCACCGTGATGGTAATCGCTGCGCCCGCCATGTTGATAGTGGCACCCAGCGGAATGGCAACAGAGTAGGTGTCTTCATCCAGATTCAGTTTACGGCACAGCTCCATATTGACGGGAATGTTAGCGGCAGAACTGCGGGTAAAAAAAGCGGTTACCCCACTTTCACGCAGACAGGTCCAGACCAGTGGATATGGATTACGCCGGATTTTCCAGTAAACAATCAATGGATTGGTAATCAATGCAACCATCAACATCCCGCCGATCAGAACAGCCAACAGATGGGCGTAGCCCCACAGAGCGCTGAAGCCGGTTGCCGCCAGTGTGGATGAGACCAAGCCAAATATCCCTAGCGGAGCAAAACGGATAACTACGCGCACGATAAATGTCGTCGCATGAGATATGTCAGTGACAACGGTTTTGGTGGTTTGAGAACCATGACGTAATGCGACACCCAGACCTACAGCCCATACCAGAATGCCGATATAGTTAGCATTCAGCAACGCATTGATTGGGTTCGCCACCACATTCATCAGCAAGCCTTTAAGGACGCTGACGATGCCTGATGGCGGAACCACATCGGTCGCTTGTGCGTGGAGTGTCAGTACGGACGGAAAAAGAAAGCTCAGAACTACTGCCACCAATGCTGCACAGAGCGTACCTATGATATACAACGCCAAAATTGGACGGATATTGGTCTTCTGGCCTTTCTTATGGTTGGCGATAGAGGACATAACCAGCATCAATACCAATACCGGTGCTACAGCCTTAAGTGCCCCAACGAACAACGTTCCCAGTAACCCTACTGCAATGGCCGCTGGCTTGGAAACCGAGGCCAAAATAATGCCAAGTGCCAGTCCTATCAGGATCTGCTTTACCAGACTTCCCTGAATCAGATAATTAAAAAATCTTGATTGTGTTTTCATAATATTAACGGTGGTACCGCTTGTGAGAAATGATTGTGATTAACAGGCTTGCCTTCTCTGACGGAACTGGATGACTTTATGACCTGTTACCAAGTGCGTTTGCGTGTATCAGTATATGAAAATATAAGTTTGAGGAAAGGAAAGTCGCGTTTTTTTGGACAGAAAGCACAATAAAATACGTAAAGAGCCTCCGCTACAGGAGGACGATAGCCATGATAGTCAGCGCGTTATCAGAAGAAGAACCGACGTTGGAGATATGCAGTAACTATCCTCCAGCGGGTGAAATTTGTTCACTTTGCTGAAGTATCGCGATAGTGATATTACTTTCCGTTGCCGGAGGTGAGGGTATCGGCCGGGAATACTACCCTTGTCTGCCGACGTATTTCCGTCAGCAGCGCAGCTACGGCACGGGAACGGGCCAGTGCAACATGGTTAACCTCACTATTGGCGACCAACGTGCTAAAGACTTCGGCTTCATACAGCATGCTATTAATATGTTGCGGTTGAGACAGATCCAGCCGTTTCCCATCACGGGAAACTAACAGTACCTGCTGACATTCCGATAGCTTTTCAATGAGCAGTGTTCCGTCTTCACCTTGAATTTCACTTGGACTAGCGGATTGACTGACTTTGGAATGTACAATACTCACATCAAAGTCGCCATAGTTGAGAATGACGCTGCCATGGGCATCGACACCACTTTCAAGTAATGTGGCGCTGGCCTGTACACTACGTGGCTTGCCCCACAGCGAAACCGCAAACGCCAGACAGTAGTAACCAATATCCATAATTGAGCCGTTGGAAAAGGCCGGATTAAACGTATTGGGATTCTCGCCTGACAGATATCGCTGGTAACGGGATGAGTATTGACAGTAATTGAGAACCACTTTTCTCAACCGTCCGATACGCTGTAAGGCCTGAGTAATTACACTGAAATTTGGTAGATAGGCGGTTTTAAACGCCTCGAATAACACCACATGATGCTGCCTGGCGCTGGTAATCATCTGCTCCGCTTCATTGAGGTTTGATGCCAGCGGTTTTTCACAGATGACATGTTTACCATGACGCAGGAATAATTGAGCCTGTTCGCAGTGCAAGGAATTGGGGCTGGCAATATAAACTGCATCAATGATGTCAGAGCCGGCCAGGGTTTCCAGTGATGTGTATAGGCCATCAACCAGATAATCGGTCTGAAACTGTCGGGCATTTTCTGGCGAACGTGAATAGATGGCGGTCAATTTCATTTTCCCACTTTCATGGGCGGCATCAATGAACTGACGGGTTATCCAACTAGTTCCTACAATAGCAAAACGTATCACTATGGTTCACCATACGGTTCTGACAGGTAAGTATAAATCTAGATTATCATGATGGAATCTCAAGGCAATTTTACGATACTGATGCTCTCTCTTAAGCCAATACCGGGCAGGGCGGAGAAAACCATTTACTGTTGTATCGTTTTAAGGGATAAACGGCACAAAATTTTGCATGATAGGAGAGGCGATGAGCCAACTCAATCTGGAAACACATAACCTGACGCTGGCCCGTTATCCTCACATTGAGGACGATACGGTGTTGCAGGCATGGGAAGCCGCAGATGAATTTTTACTGCGGGAGATTGCTTCCATGTCCATTGGCCCTGGGCCAAAGTTGATTTTTAATGATGCGTTTGGCGCACTGGCTTGTGGACTTCAGGCCCAGTCACCGTATTGCATCAGCGATTCGTATTTAAGCCAATTGGCGACACATCATAATCTATTACTGAATGGTTATAGTGAGGATTCGGTGACCTTGCTGGATAGCCTGGCTGAATTGCCATCTGCTCCCGCGCTGGTGGTGATTAAGATTCCTAAAGCGTTGGCATTGCTTGAGCATCAATTACGAATGCTACAAAAAGTTGTTGTGCCACAAACGGTGATTATTGCCAGTGCCAAGGCACGCGATATCCATACTTCCACACTGCAACTATTTGAGCAGATTCTGGGACCGACCCGCACCTCTCTGGCGTGGAAAAAAGCTCGCCTGATCCATTGCCAACCAGACATGCATGAAGTGAGTGAGCAGTCACTTACAATAACATGGCCGATAGAAGAGTATGGGTATTGCATCCATAACCATGCCAATGTTTTTGCTCGTAATAATCTAGATATCGGTGCCCGTTTTTTTATGCAGCATTTGCCACAGCAAGTTGAAGGCAAAATGGTGGATCTAGGCTGCGGTAATGGCGTAATCGGCCTTGGCGCGCTAGCGCTTAATCCGCAGGCTTATGTCAGCTTTTTTGACGAATCTTATATGGCGATCGCTTCCAGTCGTATGAATGTGGAAATCAATCGGCCACAGGACCGTGATCGATGTGGTTTCGCCGTAAATCATGCGTTGACGGGGATTGGGCGCGAGAGCCTTCAGGTCGTACTGTGTAACCCTCCGTTTCATCAACAACAGGCGGTAACTGATAGCGTTGCCTGGCAGATGTTCCGTGATTCCCGGCGTTGTCTGGACATCGGCGGTGAACTGCGCATTGTCGGCAACCGCCATCTTGATTATTTTCACAAGCTGAAGCGCTTGTTCGGTAACTGCGAGATCGTCGCCAGTAACGCTAAATTTGTGGTGTTAAGAGCAGTGAAAACAGCAGATAAACATCGCTAAGCTTAAATAAATGTTCAATGCCAGTCGGGTCGACTGATGAAGCGCCTGGCGGGCATCCAGTTCTTGTGATATATCCGCACCGTCAAAAAGAAGGTACACCCAGTGGCCCGCATCCAACATACAGAATTTGCAACGCAGCTTTTCCTTCCGACTTGACGGGCAGTCACAGTGATTGCCTGATGATGAGGAAATTGAAAACGTTGCATACAACGTGGTTGCTCATTGGGTGATTACTTCTTTGGGATTCAGTGCGACATCGGCGGTAACAATCAATCCGGCACCCCCTCGCGCCCGCTCACAGTAGAATGCAGTTAACTGAGAGGGGGTGATCTTCCAGATCTGTATGCCTTGAGCCTATTGCAATCCGATTTTTTAATATGGCAAAGCCCAGGTTCAGTGACGAGAAAAAGTGGGAATAGTTGGTCATGACTATATCGATATCCAATATATCTGGTCTGATAAAGTCGTGGTAGCACTAGCTATGTGATGATTAATTGTGAAATTTATGTTTACTAATTGTGGTAATTATCGCCACTACAGCGAGGAAACTCCATGATGAAGTCTGACGTGTTGAGATCATTTGTTGTCATGCTAGACAGCCATTATAATTCGCTGGATAAGTAAATGAAGGAATCTCTATGTCTTATATTGAAGAGTTAGGCGCGCGCTTGGAAAGTGCATTGGAAGCATTGGAATACAGTGTCCAGAGGCAACAGCAGGTTTGGCAGCGTGATAATCAGCATCTTCATTTGCAATTGATACAGGCCAGGAAACGGGAGGCTGATTTGTGTGCGCAAATTAGCCTTCTCGTTAATCAAGTGAATGCAATAGATGCCTCGCCCGAGCGTAATCCTTTGCTGCAAAAGGTTAATATAATTCGAATGCATATTGATGCGTTGGCGAAGGACGCGTCTGCTTTTGTCCGTACTCTACCTTGATTGTGGGCATCAGTGATATTTATCTAAAAACAATGATGTCTTTGTCTAGATAATCGTTCTATTTCTATTATAATTTGCATTGTTAATTATTCATATTTATGCCTATTAGATAATATTAACTGGCTATTAATTTGTCGTGCTTGTGAAAAACTAACGATTCAAATTCGTTATCCTTACACATCCTTTTCTTTATTTTATCAATGTTCTTTTTTTTATTATCGAATTTGTTGTGTGGTAATTAACTGCATAATATAGTAATGAGGATGCGTAAACACTATTGTAGTGTTCTCCTGTCTGATAAATCAGATATCTGAAAATGAAAGCTTCTATTTCATTTTATTATCTACCATTTATTAATTAGTACAGGAGTATAGTTATGTCATATCCTAATAACGGCACTACAGGTATGGTTGGTTTTGCAAAAGCAGGTAGCACAACGGGTGGCACTGGTGGTACTGTCGTTTCAATTACTAGCCTGAGTGCATTAAAAACACACATTGCTGGTACCGACTCGAAAATATTGGTCATTAATGCTAATATTTCCGCAAGTTCTTTAACAAAAGTCACAATGGGAGCCAATAAGTCTATTATTGGCTCTTATTCCAGTAATACATTGACTAATATTCATTTCAGAACCACATCAAGCTCAAAAAATATAATTTTTCAGAACCTTACCATCAAGCATACAAGCACTATTAATGAAAATGATGATATTCAGATTTATTTGACACATGGTGAAAAATATTGGCTTGATCATCTGACTTTTCCCGGACATAGTTATGCACTGACAGATGGTGGAGTTGATAAACTGATTTATGTCGGGGCGAAAGCTGATTACGTAACTATTAGTAATTGCGTATTTAAAAACCATGAATATGGTCTTATTTTCGGTTATCCGACGGATGGTAGCAGCTATTCCTCTACTTATGACGGCTACCCTCATTTAACCATTTGTCATTGCTATTTCAATAATATTTATGTTCGTGCCCCAGGTTTGATGCGGTATGGTTATTTTCATGCTTACAATAACTATATTGAAAATTATCACCTGGGCTTTACATTGGCTCAGGATGCCAAAATTGTTTCTGAGTACAACTATTTTGGCACAACCAGCAGTACAAATGGTATGTTAGATGATAAAGGAACCGGAACATTTACTGATACGGGAAGTACGCCGTCTATTACCAATCAGACTTCATCACAAAGTAAATGGACACCATCATCCAACTATAGTTACAGCCTGAAATCGGTTTCTGCTGCAAAAACTTTTGCCAGTAACTATGCTGGAGTTCAGACATCTAGTCTGACGTTTGGTGGCTAATTAAAAAACAGGGTAAGATATATATGGGTCGTTATGGCCCATTCTTTTCGTTGTCAGTATATTCCAACCATGGTCTACACAGTATTTCCATATTCTCCATAATTGACGTAATTGTGAGTATCATTCTTGCACATATTTACCGTTTCTCTCATTACCTTAAGCTCAGAGGGCTATACTTAGTCACATAGGTCAATACGATGTGTTGATAACTAAAACTGAAACGCGAGGAATATATTATGTCTAAATTTACCGCTATTGTAGTTGCCTCTGCTCTGGCATTAGGTGCTGTGGGTATTGCTGATGCTCATGGTAATTTTTATGGCCAACAGGGTTCTGGCAACATGATGGGACAATCCCCATGTGGTGGGCAATGGGCACCACATAACAGGATGTTTAACGGAATGAATTTGACTAATGAGCAACAACAAGAAATGCAGAAATTCATGCAAGGCTATAGAAATAATAGACAATGGCCTTCAATTGAAGAGCGTCGTCAATTACATAATATCATAGCTAGCGATAATTTCGATAAGCAGAAAGCGCAGAGCATCGTGGATAGCATGGAATCAGCTAATAAAGCGCGTATGATGCAGCGTCTGGAAGAACAAAACCATATGTATAATATTCTGACTCCTGAGCAGAAAAAGCAGTTCAATGCAAATTTTGACAACCGTTTGAACCAAGGAACCCCGGCACCTAAAGCGCAATAATAATCCAAGTCAACTGAAGCCGCTGGTTTTATTCATCACTATTTTCTGGATAAGTGATAGACTAATACCAGCGGTATTTTTTTGCTTTTTAATAGATAAAATTGGTTTGAAAACATAGGGTGTGAACGCTATTCCCTATTTTTCATCTGCGCGCGTGCGGGCATCCTTTCCATTATTTTATAATGATGTAAAAAACTGGGAATAATCAATATGGATTTGTTTTTTTGTCGTTAATTGATTAATTTTTAGGATATTTCTTCATTATTTTTGAGTCTTTTTAATAGATATTATTATCTGAGATATTAGGTGGCTGTTAGCAAATTGAGGAACATACAGTGAAGAAAAAAATGTTGGCACTTGTAATGATGGTATTTGCAGGGAGTAGTGCTTTTTCCACGATATCCTGGGCCGATCAGTTGGATAATCGAGAACAGATGCGGTCGCCTGGGAACTATCCTTATGATGAAGCTGGACCTAATCATAAGCCCAGAGCTCATGTGGCAGAGGCAGACAGGCATAATAATGGTAATGATAGAAAGCATCATAGCGGACCTGTCGCTATTGAACGTGATCATTTTGCATGGAAAGGTCATGATTTCAGAAAAGGACGACCAATGCCCAGTCATTTTCAAGGGCAACGTTATCGTGTTCATGATTGGCGCGCCCGGGGCCTTCAGCAGCCACCTTCAGGCCACTATTGGAGCTACATCGACGGAAATTATGTGTTGATTGCGGCTACTACGGGAGTCATCACTGCCATTATTTTAAACAGTGCTGCAAATCATTGATGTGATACTAACGTGTTGATATCGGGAATCGATACGTTAGTTCCATTTAAAGAAAATAGCGCGGCGTTTGCGTGATGCTTAGTCATTGCTAAATCTGTATATTTAGAAGAAAGTGAAGGCGTTACGCTGTTAACGTAATTCTTCGAGAATTAGCTGGTTCTTCTCCGTCTGTGAGCGATGCTCCATCAAGTCCAATTAGACTAATTCCCCTTCTCTTTCATCGACAAGCCAGGTGTTGCCATTCATCATTCCACTGGCTACGGCCAAAGGTTGCTCACCTACATTAAGGATGTTAGGCAGGTGGAAAAACTCTTTTTTCGTACCAAAAGGCATGTCTGAGACTACTCTAATCAAGCTTAAAAATTCTTGTTTTAACTGATTTTTCGTGGCTGTACTGTAATCTATCATTATGAAATCCTTGTCTTTATATTAAGAGTAATACTACTAAGCCAATTATTTTTATACCGTAGATAGAACAAGTAAAAGCCACCCCCTCAACCTCACTCACTCTGACTTTTCTTCCGAGGATATGCATTAGTGTTCAAATGCTGAACAATGATGTATTACCTGCGCGGTCAATCACGCAAACAAGGTTCTATGGCAAAGGTTCTCTTGGCAAAAAAAGTAACGATATCAACCATAAGAATGTCAGCCCCATAAAGATACCCATTTACTATCTTGTGGCATAGGGATAACTCCTTATTATCGAATTTACGATCCGTGCACTACAATAGTGTTCCCGGAATTTTACGTTGCCTTTAAAATAAGCGTAAAATTCTGGGACCACCTTTTTTCAATGGCAACAAAAAAGCCACTCTTGAGAGTGGCTTAATGTGCTGATTTTACAGCTAAAATTTGGTGGCCCCTCCCCGGCTTGAACGGGGGACCAAGCGATTATGAGTCGCCTGCTCTAACCACTGAGCTAAGGGGCCAACGGCCGCTAATTATACGGTAATCCGGCAGGGGCGGTCTATAGCTGAGAGACCGTATGGCTGTTTTCTATCCAGACTAGCCTATTGTTATTGCTGCCAGAATTTGCCATAACACTTATAAACGATGTTAAAGGGCTAATAATGATTACGGATATTCTGGCTTTCAACCTGCATGTCGTATTTTGCGGTATCAACCCCGGTCTTTCCAGTGCACATCATGGCTATCATTTTGCCAATCCCAGTAATCGTTTCTGGCGAGTAGTTTATCAGGCTGGATTTACTCAATGCTTGCTGAGACCAGAGGAAGAGACGCGACTGTTGGATACAGGTTGTGGTATTACGATGTTGGTGGAACGCCCAACGATTGAGGCGTCGGAGTTGGGGCGTCATGAGTTGAAGAAGGGTGGAGAGGCCCTGATAGATAAAATATTGCACTATCAGCCCCGTGCGTTGGCAGTATTGGGAAAACAGGCATTCAGTCAGGCTTTCAACTGCACTAAGGTGGCATGGGGCAAGCAGGATTTTTCGCTGGGGAAGACACATGTGTGGGTGTTACCTAATCCCAGTGGCCTCAATCGTGCGACAGTGGAATCACTGACAGCGGCTTATCGTGAATTGTATTGTGAGTTGCAATTGCATCAGCAATAAAAAAAACCCCGACGAATCGGGGTTTTTTTAACCAGAAGATGATTAATCATCTAGAAAACTGCGCAGTACTTCAGAACGACTGGGATGACGTAGTTTACGCAGTGCTTTCGCTTCAATCTGTCGAATACGTTCACGCGTAACATCAAACTGTTTACCCACTTCTTCCAATGTGTGGTCGGTGTTCATATCAATACCAAAGCGCATGCGCAATACTTTCGCTTCTCGGGCTGTCAGGCCGGCCAGCACATCATGTGTCGCTGAACGCAGACTTTCAGAGGTTGCGGAATCCAGCGGCAATTCCAGCGTGGTATCCTCAATGAAATCCCCAAGATGTGAATCTTCATCATCACCAATCGGTGTTTCCATCGAAATTGGCTCTTTAGCGATTTTCAGTACTTTGCGGATCTTGTCTTCCGGCATCAGCATACGTTCAGCCAGTTCTTCCGGAGTGGGTTCACGACCCATTTCTTGCAGCATCTGGCGTGAAATACGATTGAGTTTGTTGATGGTTTCAATCATATGTACCGGAATACGGATAGTCCGCGCTTGATCCGCAATAGAACGAGTGATCGCCTGACGGATCCACCAGGTAGCATAAGTTGAAAATTTATAACCACGACGATATTCAAACTTATCTACGGCTTTCATCAGACCGATATTTCCTTCCTGAATCAGGTCAAGGAACTGTAGGCCACGATTGGTGTATTTCTTGGCGATAGAAATAACCAGACGCAAGTTTGCCTCCACCATTTCTTTTTTTGCACGACGGGCTTTCGCTTCACCAATGGACATCCTGCGGTTGATGTCTTTCATTTGTTCAATGGTCAGCCCGGTTTCTTCTTCAATCATATGAAGTTTCTGCAAGCCGCGCTGTACATCTTCTTTCACGTCGTGCAGTTTTTCGGACCAGGGTTTACCCATTGCCATCGCGGCTGCAAACCATTTATTGTTGGTTTCATTGCCGGAGAACAGTGTGACGAAGTTTTTCTTCGGCATTTTGCTTTGCTCAACGCACAGCTTCATGATCAAGCGTTCTTGCGTACGCACACGATCCATCATTGAACGCATGCTGTTGACCAGCAGGTCAAACTGTTTTGGTACCAATCGAAATTGTTTGAAAACTTCAGACAGATTCAGAATTTCCGCACCAGCACTTGGATGACTGCGTCCGTGGGCTTTGATTGCCTTCCGGGTCGTCTCATGCTGCTCACGCAGTTCGGCGAATTTCTGACGGGCCAGCTCAGGGTCAATGCTGTTATCGTCCTCCTCTTCGTCATCATCCTCGTCTTCGTCGTCATCTATCTCATCGCTGGAAAGCTCAGAACCAACATGTGTTGCCGTTGGTGCCAGGTTTTCTTCCGCGTTTGGATCGACAAAGCCAGTGATCAAATCTGATAAACGGCTTTCACCTGCTTCAACACGATCGTATTGCTCCAGTAAATAGCTGATGGCTTCAGGGTACTCAGCAACGGAGCACTGTACCTGATTGATACCGTCTTCAATACGTTTGGCAATATCGATTTCACCTTCACGTGTCAAGAGTTCAACGGTACCCATTTCACGCATGTACATACGCACCGGATCGGTAGTACGTCCAATCTCGGATTCAACGCTGGATAACACTTGTGCTGCAGCCTCCGCTGCATCTTCGTCAGCAGTGTTTTCGGCTAACATAAGATCATCTGCATCCGGTGCTTCTTCCATCACCTGGATGCCCATGTCATTAATCATCTGGATGATGTCTTCGATCTGGTCGGAGTCGATGATATCTTCCGGCAGATGGTCATTGACCTCAGCATAGGTCAGGTAGCCTTGCTCCTTACCACGGGTGACAAGTAGCTTGAGCTGTGACTGCGGGTTTTGCTCCATAAGACGGTATCCACACTTCAGAGTATTTGGGTTGGTGTCGGTCGGCGGAAATCGCCAACAATAACATTAGGGGTATTTTTTCTTGTCGCCGCAGCCCCTGTCACGGCATTTTGTAGGGATAGTCCCTACTATTTATCGGCAATTAAGCCTCAGTAATCAGTTTTTTCTCGTTAAAGCCAGTTGCAATGACCAAAGTTCTTTTCGTTCTTTTACACTGAGCCCATGTGTTCTGTCGCGGGCAATCAGCGTATCCAGGCGCAGTTGCAGTAGTTGGTCGTAGAGCTCAGCCAAACTAATTCTGAATTTTTCTTCAAGCTCTTCCTCTACGATCATATGGTTCCAGGCAGCCATGGTTTCAAGCTGTTTTCGATATTTACTCTCTCGATACTTCTCTAGCAGCAGGCCGGTATTCAGACCTGGACTGTCATCACAGGTTTTTACCAACTCCAGAAATAGCTCCAGTCCCGCCACTTTGCTTTCTTCAATATCTTCCAGTGCCAACGTTGGCACTTCTGCGGAAAGACCGGGATTCTGAACTAAAAGTCCTATCAGTATACGCATAGTTGTGACTTTTAGCTGTGGGGGTTGGTAGGATGTCTGTTCTGACATCTTTGGTAACAATCGGTCGAGCTGACTGTCATCCAGAATCCCCAGTTTGGTTCCCAATTGCTGACGCAAGTATAATCGCAACGTTTCACCAGGCACTTGACTAATCAAGGGTAGTACCAATGAACTTAGTTTTGTACGTCCATCCGGTGTACTCATGTCCACCTGGTGCTGTAGCGTTTCAAACAAAAAAACCGACAGTGGCATTGCCTGTTCAATCCGCAGTTCAAAGGCATCTTTGCCTTCCTGTCGAACCAGTGTGTCAGGATCTTCACCATCAGGTAAAAACATGAAGCGTAGCTGCCGACCATCATTTAAATAGGGTAGCGCGGTTTCCAGCGCTCGCCAGGCAGCTTCTCGTCCTGCTCTATCACCGTCATAACAGCAGATAACCTGATCGGTAGCTCTAAATAGTAACTGAATATGATCTGCTGTAGTGGCGGTTCCTAATGAAGCAACGGTGTAATCAATGCCGAATTGCGCCAAAGCGACAACATCCATATACCCTTCAACCACCAGTAATCGTTTCAATTCAGGGTATTTCTGTTGCGCCTCATACAGGCCGTACAACTGCCGACCTTTATGAAAAATTTCTGTCTCTGGTGAGTTCAAGTACTTGGGTAGACCATCGCCGAGAACTCGACCACCGAAAGCAATGACGCGGCCTCGTTTATCGCGGATAGGAAACATGACTCGCTCACGGAAACGGTCATAGGTCCGGCCTTGCTCGTTAGTCACCAGCATTCCTGCATCGTTCAGTGTACTTCTGTCATCGTTGCTACGCCCAAAGCGTTTTAGTGCGTTATCCCATCCTGGCAGGGCATAACCAATAGCGAAATGCCGGATGACCTCAGCACTCAATCCTCGTTTCGTCAGATACTGCATAGCAGAGGCGCCAGCGGGTTGATTCAGGTTCTGTTGGTAAAATGTATTTAATTGTTCCATCAGCCCATACAGGCTTTGCCGTTGATGGCGCTCAAATTGTGTAGGACCAGTTCCTGTTTCGTAGGGGACTTCCAGACCATACATGGTTGCCAATTCTTCAATACATTCAATGAATTCAAGGCGATCATAATTCATTAAAAAATCGATGGCGTTCCCATGCGCACCACAGCCAAAACAGTGATAGAACTGTTTGTCACCGTTAACTGTGAACGATGGGGTCTTCTCATGGTGGAACGGGCAACACGCATGGTAATTCTTGCCCTGCTTTTTTAGTTTTACGCGTGCGTCTATCAGGTCGATGATATCCGTGCGAGCCAGCAGGTCATTAATAAATGCGCGTGGAATGCGTCCAGCCATAAGCCCCTTATCTATAAGCTTATAAACGACAACAAGCCGCGCATTCCTTTCGGAAAGCACGGCCTTCGTATGCAACTGCTAAGTCTGCGGATTAATCACGCGATGGAGGCAATATCCTCCCAAAAATTAATACAGACGAGTGCGGCGTGCGTTTTCTCGAGCCAACTTCTTCGCGTGACGTTTCACAGCAGAAGCTTTAGCGCGCTTACGTTCGGTCGTCGGTTTTTCATAAAACTCACGGCGACGAACCTCAGCCAAAACACCTGCTTTTTCACAGGAACGCTTGAAGCGACGCAGAGCTACGTCGAACGGCTCGTTTTCACGTACTTTAATTACCGGCATGTGCCTCTCACCTCAATAAATTCGGTTTGCCGCTGGCCTTGTGCCAGCCTTTTCAAAATGGTGCGGAATTCTACTGCAACTATGGTGCTTTTGTAAAGCGCTGTGGTGATTATAAAACACGCAGGCTATGCATGCGCTTAAAATAGAAACGCTTATGGTAGACTATCCGCCGCATGAAGCAAGCTGCATCATCCAAAGGCAGCGTGTACCGTAATAGTGAGAGTGAAAACAGCAATGCGCGTATTGGGTATTGAAACATCCTGTGATGAAACTGGTGTCGCAATTTATGACACGCAAAAAGGGCTGCTTGCTAACCAGTTGTATAGCCAGATTAAGTTACATGCCGATTATGGTGGTGTAGTCCCAGAACTGGCGTCCCGAGATCATGTTCGTAAAACGGTGCCTTTGATTCAGGCGGCTTTGCACGAAGCAGGTTTGCAACAAGGTGACATTGATGGTGTGGCCTATACGGCGGGTCCTGGGCTGGTCGGTGCGCTTTTGGTCGGTGCCACAGTTGGACGCGCATTGGCTTTTGCATGGAACGTGCCTGCAATTCCTGTTCATCACATGGAAGGGCATTTACTTGCACCGATGCTAGAAGCCAGCCCTCCCGACTTTCCGTTTGTTGCTTTACTGGTTTCTGGTGGACATACCCAGTTAATCAGTGTGACGGGTATTGGAGAGTACCGATTGTTGGGTGAATCCGTTGACGATGCGGCGGGGGAGGCATTTGATAAAACTGCAAAATTGCTGGGGTTGGATTATCCAGGTGGGCCATTGTTATCAAAAATGGCTCAGCATGGGCAGGCAGGCAGATTCACATTCCCCCGCCCAATGACCGATCGCCCAGGATTGGATTTCAGTTTCTCCGGGTTAAAAACGTTTGCGGCCAACACTATCCGTGAGTATGGAAAAGATGCTCAGACTCAAGCAGATATCGCACGGGCCTTTGAGGATGCAGTCGTGGATACTCTGGCAATAAAATGTCGTCGTGCTTTGGATGAAACTGGGTTTACGCGGTTGGTCATGGCCGGTGGGGTCAGCGCCAATAATACGCTAAGGCAGCGCTTATCAGATATTATGGCAAAACGTGGTGGTGCGGTGTTTTATGCACGTCCAGAATTTTGCACCGATAATGGAGCCATGATTGCCTATGTGGGCACTATACGTTTGAAATGTGGCGGAACACAAACGCTAGGTGTGTCAGTTAGGCCTCGCTGGCCGTTGGCAGAATTGCCTACTATTGAGTGAAACGAGTGAGTAATTAGCCCCTTTATGTAAAGGAAGGGGCTATCGGCAAAACGGAATTACAATTCCTGCTCAAACAGCATTAAAATGGCTTCATAGAGCTGTTTAACGCTGAAGCTTCTGGCCGGTGTTGTAAAAATGGTATCATCACCGGCAATGGTGCCTAGAATCCCTTCTGATTTTCCCAGTGAATCGAGTAGACGAGCAATAAGCTGAGCGGCACCAGGACTGGTATGAATGACAACTACCGCGTCGTTATGATCGACATCCAGCACCAGGTTTTTCAAGGGGCTGCTTGTGGTAGGGACGCCAAGTTCGGCGGGCAGGCAATACACCATTTCCATTTTTGCATTGCGAGTACGGACTGCACCAAATTTAGTCAGCATGCGGGATACTTTAGATTGATTGATGTTTTCAAAACCATCATCCTGCAATGCTTGCACTATCTCACTTTGAGAACTGAATTTCTCTTCTTTCAGCAGCGCTTTGAACGCCTTAACCAAATCATCTTGTTTTGTTGAGTTACGCATTCTGCACCAGATAAAGCATGTGGGCCATGTCGATATTATGCATAAGAATGAATTTTTATGCAATGTGAATGCGTATAAAATCGCTATTATCTACAGACACCTATCCCTCCAAAATTGAAAAATTTTTAGCTACCTGGCCAGTCAGAAAAATGTGCTCCTCGTCACATAAAAGTGAAGGAAATGTTATCAGAATGATGTTGTTTGGAGGCTGATGGTCGGTGTAATGTAACTGCCCAGTTAATCAGTCGTGGACTTATGCTGAGTCATCAATGCAATTATCCATAACTTTACTTACCTTTCAGATCCGAGGTGGATTTTAATTTATTATTAAATAGATGGCTGTTTTTGCAGCGATTGTTATTGCCCACTGATGGTAGGTTGATTGCTTTAACTTTTCTCACGAGCATGAAGTTTATAAAACTAAACAAATCCACGGCATTTATTACTTAACGATAATAAGGAGTTCAGGATGAAAGTTGCAGTTCTCGGAGCCGCAGGTGGTATCGGTCAAGCCCTTGCTCTTCTCCTCAAAACCCAGCTTCCTTCAGGTTCGGAATTATCCCTTTATGATATTGCCCCCGTAACGCCGGGTGTCGCTGTTGATCTAAGCCATATTCCAACTGCTGTGAAAATCAAAGGGTTTAGTGGTGAAGATGCCACTCCGGCTTTAGCAGGTGCTGACATTGTTTTGGTCTCTGCAGGGGTCGCACGTAAACCTGGTATGGATCGTTCGGATCTGTTTAATGTGAACGCGGGTATCGTTCGTAATCTGGTTGAGCAAATTGCACGTACTTGTCCTAAGGCCTGTATCGGTATTATTACGAACCCAGTGAATACGACCGTTGCTATTGCTGCTGAAGTATTGAAAAAAGCAGGAGTTTACGATAAGCGCAAACTGTTTGGCGTGACTACGCTGGATATTATTCGTTCCAGCACTTTCGTCGCTGAACTAAAAGGAAAGCAGCCACAAGAGATTAATGTGCCCGTTATTGGTGGCCACTCTGGTGTAACCATCCTTCCTCTTTTGTCTCAAATCCCCGGTATTAGCTTATCTGAGCAGGAAGTTGTTGATCTCACCAAACGCATTCAGAATGCAGGTACAGAGGTTGTTGAGGCGAAAGCTGGTGGCGGCTCTGCGACCTTGTCGATGGGGCTGGCTGCTGCACGCTTCGGTTTGTCTTTGGTTCGAGCCATGTCGGGGGAAAGCGGTGTGGTTGAATGTGCTTATGTTGAAAGCGATGGTAAATCCGCTCGTTTCTTTGCGCAACCATTACTGCTGGGTAAAGACGGTATTGCCGAATACAAGACTATCGGTTCCCTGAGCGCTTTTGAGCAGCAATCAATGAGTAGCATGCTGGATACACTGAATCATGATATTGCGCTGGGTGAATCCTTCGTTAATAAATAATTCATTCTTGAAATGATTTATGTGAATAAAGCCGGAGGTTGTTATCTCCGGCTTTTGTTTCGCTAATCATCGAGGGCGAATAAGTTTCTTTCGGTCGATCAATTCATTGGTATTAGGATCATAATAGCGACTCGGCCAAATTTCGGCGGGGTGAACACCCAATTTATCAGCAATCAGCCATTCCCCCTTGGGCCAGGGACGGGATAAGGCATTGGCGAGTGTCGATGAACTTAATCCGGCTGCACGGGAGACCGCAGCGAGCGTGGTCCCCTTCTTTCTCAACGCCGCTATGATATCAGCCGGATGCCAGTCATGTTTCCTTGAATTCATAATCCTTCCCTTATCGCTATAAGACGACAGCATATTAGTGGTATAAATAACAGTTCGTGGTGAATGACTTCATTAATAAGAAGTCATTATTTGGAAATAATATATCATCAATTTCCAATTTATTTCCAATTTATTTCCAAATGAACCTGCTTTTGTAACGAATAGCACTATCGGGATGAAAGGACATGAAAAAAGAGTGGTTTGCGACCAGCGAGTTGGTTGGTATTGGCGGACTCCCTAAATCACGGCAAGGATTGAATAAACGAGCCCGAGAAGATGGTTGGGAAAAGCGTCGCCGCAAAGGTGTTCAAGGAAGAGGAGTGGAATATTTCATTCATAGCCTGCCGCAACCTGTGCAGCATTCATTATTAATACAGGAGTCATCAGGAGAGTACGTGGTGAAGCAGCCCGACATGCTGGCTGTTTGGATACAGATATACCAGCAGCTTTCAGCATCAGAGCGGGAAAAGCTGATTGGTTATATTATGCGTGAAGGTGTCTCGGCAACGCTTAGGCATCTTGGCCTGCATACGTTGGATGCTGAGTCATCAATATCAGCAAAAGATTTTTCCGAGTAATGTTTTTCGCCATTCCTTATACCAAAGGAATGGCATCCATCAATGACAAATCTATTTTCTCCGTCTAATCGAAAAATAAGTTCGATACCTTTTCCTGCATTACGAATATTTCAACCATTTCTGTAACGCCATACTGTTAGATGTTTTGGTAAAATTATTCTATTATGTGGAAACTTAATATGGAAACTGATCATCATCAAGGAGTGTGAGGAAATAACTAATGGAACAGGGCAAAAATATGGAGATGGATAAAGAGTGGTTTTCGACTAATGAACTTTTGGGGATCGCAGGATTACCCAAATCTCGTCAAGGGCTTAATAAAAAGGCGAGGGATAACGGTTGGGAGAGACGTCGGCGAATAGGCATTCAGGGAAAAGGGGTCGAGTATGCGATCTGGAGTCTGCCAGAAGACGTAAAAAAGACCTTGATTCAAGAAACACCGCCTGACTATATGACACCACAACAACCAACACTATGGGCTGCATGGGTGCAAATTTTTCATCAACTTTCAGAGACAGAGCGTTCGCATTTGATAAATTATATCTTGCGTGAAGGGGTGTTAACTATGCTGTCCCAACTTGAGGGTAAAACGAAGAATGAGTCAACATAGCTAAGAATCCGGGATTGTGAAAACTAAAACTCCCGTTGAACGGCAATATGAGCCAACCCTTCAAGTGCAGAGCGAAAAGGTGTGTCAGGCAGACATTGTAGTGCACTGATGGCCTTGTCCGCTTCTTCTTCTGCTCGATGCCGTGTATAAATGAGAGAACCATGCTGTTGCATGGTTGCAAGAACTGTTTCCAGTAGATGACGTCCATTGCCTTGCTCGATTGCCAGTCTAATCATGGCGCTCTGCTCTGGGTTACCATGATACATGGCATGCAATAAAGGCAGAGTGGGTTTCCCTTCGTTCAAGTCGTCACCGGTATTTTTTCCCAGGGTTTTTCCGTCGGCGCTGTAATCCAGTAGATCGTCAATCAGTTGGAAAGCTGTTCCAAGATAGCGACCATAATCCTGTAATGCATTTTCCTGCTCGGCCGTAGCGTCAGCAAGAATGGCAGCCGATTGAGATGCGGCTTCAAAAAGGCGAGCCGTTTTGCTGTAAATCACATGCATATAGCTCTCTTCGGTGATATCTGGATCATTACAGTTCATCAGTTGCAGGACTTCACCTTCAGCAATCACATTAACCGCATCTGACATCAGGCCCAGAACACGCCAGGAGTTGATGCTTGTCATCATCTGGAAAGCGCGAGTATAAATGAAGTCACCAACCAGCACGCTGGCGGCGTTACCAAATGTAGCATTGGCGGTAGCTTTTCCTCGGCGCATGTCCGATTCATCGACGACATCATCATGTAATAAAGTCGCGGTATGGATGAACTCAATCAAGGCAGCCACAGTCGTATGTTTGTCACCTTGATAATTTAGTGCTCTGGCAGCCAATACAGCGATCATTGGCCGGATTCGTTTACCACCACCACTAATAATGTAGTGACCCAGTTGGTTGATAAGGATTACATCCGAGTTCAATTGTTCAAGTATGGTCTTATTGACGGCGGCCATATCCTGAGCGGTTAATGCTGTGATTTGTTCTAGATTCATTAGTCTGCCAGCTGGTTTCTTCAACATCGCCGTAAGATTGCTGTTTATCGGCATTTAAATGGGACTGTGTAAATGATTGTACTTGAAAAATGACGTAGATAAATGGCAGTTAGTGGGTTGTATCCTTTTTCTTCATATTGGTTGATTCTGCTCTTGTCATGAGGGGGTTTTTTGCGTAGAATTCGCGCCCTATTATGAATATTTATAGTGCGCTCTGAATAAATCAATATAGGGTGTGCGGAAAGCGGAGTTTTATATGTACGCAGTTTTCCAAAGTGGTGGTAAACAACACCGAGTAAGCGAAGGTCAAACCGTTCGCTTGGAAAAGCTGGACATCGCAACTGGTGAAGCTGTTGAGTTTGACCAGGTTTTGATGGTTGCCAATGGTGAAGAAATCAAAATCGGCGTTCCTTTCGTCGATGGCGGTAAGATCAAAGCTGAAGTAGTTGCTCATGGTCGTGGTGAGAAAGTTAAGATTGTTAAATTTCGTCGCCGTAAACACTATCGTAAGCAAGCGGGCCATCGTCAGTGGTTTACTGACGTGAAAATCACCGGCATCAGCGCTTAAGTTTTAGGAGAGCGGATTAATGGCACATAAGAAAGCTGGCGGTTCAACTCGTAACGGCCGTGACTCAGAAAGTAAACGTCTTGGCGTAAAACGTTTTGGTGGTGAATCAGTCCTGGCTGGCAGCATTATTGTTCGTCAGCGTGGTACCAAATTTCATGCTGGAAGTAATGTAGGTTGCGGCAGAGACCACACCCTATTTGCTAAGTCTACCGGCAAAGTGAAATTTGAAGTTAAAGGTCCGAAGAATCGTAAATATATAAGCATCGTTGCTGAATAATTATACAGTTCAGGTCCATTGACTTAAGCCCTGCAATTCGTTGCAGGGCTTTTTACATTCTGATAGAGCAGTATCACTGCATGGGTTGAATTATGAAACAGAATGCTGGCATCGGATTTTGTTTGGCGTTAACCACCGCGATATGTTGGGGAGCCTTACCAATTGCGATGAAACAGGTTCTGGCGGTCATGGAACCCTACACCATTGTATGGTACCGGTTTGTTATTGCCTTGGTGGGGTTGGGGATTGTGCTTTACTCCAAGGGCATGCTACCCAGGAGACGAGTTTTCCGCCACCGGCGTTGGTGGATTTTGTTGCTTATTGCCAGTTGTGGATTACTGGGTAATTTTGTCTTGTTTAGTTCGTCATTGCAGTATTTAAGTCCAACGGCATCTCAGGTGATAGGGCAGCTTTCTCCTGTAGGTATGATGTTTGCCAGTGTACTTATATTAAAAGAAAAAATGAGATTTACGCAGACAATTGGGGCAGCGATTTTACTTTGTGGGTTGGTGATGTTTTTTAATACCAGTCTGACTGAGATTTTTACCCGCCTGACTGATTATACCTTAGGTGTCTTGCTTGGCGTTGGCGCTGCTGCTGCATGGGTTTCTTATGGTGTAGCGCAAAAGGTCCTGCTACAGCGTCTGACATCACCGCAAATTCTGCTTTTGCTTTATGCGCTTTGTGTCTTATTTATTACACCGTTGGCGAAGCCTGAGGTGATTTTCCAATTGAGTAGATGGCAGCTTATTTGTCTGTTGTTCTGTGGTGCAAATACGTTGATTGGTTACGGTGCGTTGGCTGAGGCCATGGCACGCTGGCAAGCTGCTCGGGTGAGTGCCATCATTACATTAACCCCTTTGTTTACCTTATTATTTTCTGAACTATTGTCATCGGTCTGGCCGACAACATTTGATGTGCCGGTGCTTAATTTGTTGGGTTATATCGGTGCTTTTGTGGTTGTATCTGGTGCCATGTTCTCAGCCATTGGACATCGTATGATCTCATCAAGGAAACCATCAGGCCCGGTAGTGTAAAAGCAACTGAGCTGAAGACGCTGTCGGTATTTATTATTGACATTGAATCCTTGCTGTTTATTTTTAATACAGATGAAATCCTTGAAGTAAGCGGGTACAATCAGCACCCTTTACCGAAATGGTTCTAACGCGTCGGTTTTTAATGATGTATGTTTTACATATATAAATAAGATGGTTACGCCAAATAGAACCAATAATTGCTGAAGCAGATAGAGTGTTTTTCTATTGGTTTTTGCGGAGACAGTAAATGAAGTTTGTAGATGAGGCCACGATTCTGGTTGTGGCAGGCGATGGTGGCAATGGTTGTGTCAGCTTTCGTCGAGAAAAATATATTCCTAATGGCGGACCGGACGGCGGTGACGGCGGTGACGGCGGTGACGTTTACCTGGTTGCAGATGAAAATCTGAATACTTTGATCGACTATCGCTTTGAAAAATCATTTCGGGCTGAACGTGGACAGAATGGTCAGAGCCGGGATTGTACTGGCAAGCGTGGCAAAGATATTACCGTGAAAGTTCCTGTCGGAACTCGTATCCAGGATAAAGGGACGGGAGAGGTGCTGGGTGATATGACCCGTCACCAGCAGCGTCTGATGGTAGCGAAGGGAGGGTGGCACGGGCTGGGTAATACTCGTTTTAAATCATCAGTTAATCGGGCGCCCCGTCAAAAAACCAGCGGTACTCTGGGTGAAGAACGTGAATTGATGCTGGAACTACTTTTGTTGGCGGATGTTGGTATGTTGGGGCTACCCAATGCCGGTAAGTCTACATTTATCCGTGCTGTTTCTGCAGCGAAACCTAAAGTCGCTGATTATCCATTCACTACGTTGGTCCCGAGTCTGGGTGTGGTGCGTATGGATAGCGAACAAAGTTTCGTGGTGGCGGACATTCCGGGTCTGATCGAAGGCGCTTCGGATGGTGCTGGCTTGGGGATCCGTTTCCTTAAGCATCTGGAGCGTTGCCGCGTTCTGCTGCATTTGATCGATCTGGCGCCGATAGATGAATCTGATCCGATTGAAAATGCCCGGATTATCGTGAATGAACTTCAGCAGTACAGTGCTGCACTGGCAGAAAAACCGCGTTGGTTGGTTTTTAATAAAGTTGATCTTCTGGATAAGGTTGAGGCTGAAAGGCTAGCTAAAGAAATTGCTGAATCTATGAGCTGGGAAGGGAAATATTATCTGATTTCTGCAGCTAGCCGTGAAGGTGTTAATGCACTGTGTTGGGATGTGATGAATTTTCTCAATACACAGCCTAAGGCATTGGCTGCTACAGAAGAAGCGACTTCTGAAAAAGTAGAGTTCATGTGGGATGACTATCATCGTGAACAACTTGAGGCTGCCAAAGCGGAAGCTGAAGATGATTGGGATGATGATTGGGATGAAGGTGACGACGAAGGCGTTGAAATCATTTATCACAAATGATTACCGATGAAATTCTCGTTAATGAATTTGCTTGTGATTTGTTGATTTTTCCCTTATCTGCGCAGGTAGATAAGGGAATTTTTTAAGTAAGATAAATGGTTAGTTGTTTTGATAGATATCTTTATACAGATGGCTTTCAAAACGAACGAGAGGAATGCGTCGGGATTTCTGATCTTTCGGCGGAACTGCATAACCGGAAATGTATTGCACAAAAGCCATGTGTTGTCCGCTGGCGGTAGTAATAAACCCAGCCAGATTATAGACGCCTTGTAATGACCCGGTTTTCGCGGAAACTTTTCCGTCAACTCCAGCCTCATGTAAACCGGCGCGATAGCGTAATGTGCCATCGTATCCCGCCAGTGGCAGCATCTTGATATAATTCAGTTCGCTATCATGCTGAGCGATATATTGCAGTACCTGCATCATCGTGACCGGTGCTATTAGGTCATGTCGTGATAATCCGGAACCATCCACAATAATACTGTTATTTAAATCGATTCCGGCTTTTTGCAGCAGGACTTGACGTACTGCGTCAGCCCCTGCTCGCCAAGTGCCCGGTACTTTAAAACGCTCATGACCAATAGTCCGAAAGACAGTATCCGCGATCATATTGTCTGACTTCTTGAGCATAGTTGTCAGTAATTCATGTAGGGGCTCTGATTGTGTTTGGGCCAGAATGGTTCCCGCGGGGTTCGGCTGAGTTTGGCGACGTAGGTTACCGTTAATGCGAATGCCGGCCTGCAGCAACTCATCTTTCACAATGGCCCCTGCATAGCTTGCGCCATCCTGAATGGCAAACGCCAGCGGCAGCGGTTCCGCTCGCTGTGTCAGACATCCGGTCAGCGTAAAACGATTTAATTCACCGGGCACGACATCCAGTTCGCAATATTTCGCATCAGGAGAGCCTTTAGCCAGCGTTCTGACTTCACTGAACATGTGTACCGGATAATATGAGGCTACGCGAATAAAAGCGTTGTCACCTGGTCGGGGGGCACTGTAAAGCGAAACAGAAAAACAGTTACGATCAACAATGGCAGCGCCAGGCGGTGCACTGAAGCATTGCGTCATATCATTCCAGGGCCAACCTGGTGCTTTGTCATGACTGGCAAAAATGGAAGTATCAATCAGCACATCACCAGAAATTTCGTGGATTCCACGTTTTTTCAGATTTTGCACCATATCGCGTATTTCCTGGCGAGTTAACGTAGGATCTCCACTGAAACGGATAATCAGATTACCCCTTAGAACACCGTTGGTTACTGCGCCGTGACTTTCCATCGTGGTAATAAACCGATAATCGGGACCTAACTGAAGCAATGCCGCCAGTGCGGTAATGATTTTTTGTGTACTGGCCGGTAATGACATCTGCTGACTGTGGTAGTTAATCACTGGTGTCGATGCCCCGATTTTTTGCACAATCAGCGCCAGATTGGCGCCACTAGGCAAATATTGTATATGATTCTCTATGGGAGCAGCGTTGGCATGCAGAATAAAAGCACAGGTAAGTCCAGCAACAATCGATGAAAAACGCATAATCTCAGCTAAGAACAGGGTAACGTGTGGTCATACTACGGCGCAATAAGGGTTAAAGTAAACGATGACCCTTGTGGAACTCTAGGGTAAAATACGTATCAAAATGCAACATGGTGTCTAACCTGGAAGTTTTGTTCTGGGCTAGGGCGCTTTTGCTTGCCTTAATTGTCAGGGAACACTGGCTACAGACACTCCGTCGCAGTTGATTGTATAGCGCCAGGATGATGGCTATTTGATTTGTACGGATTTTTTAGAGGTATTGACAATATGAAACAATTTCCGATGACGTTGCGTGGTGCCGAAAAATTACGCGAAGAACTGGAATATTTGAAAAGTGTTCGTCGTCCTGAAATTATTTCAGCGATTGCGGAAGCTCGTGCACACGGTGATTTGAAGGAAAACGCTGAATATCATGCGGCACGTGAACAGCAAGGTTTCTGTGAAGGTCGTATTCAGGAAATTGAAGCCAAGCTTTCCAACGCACAGGTGATTGATATCACTAAAATGGCTGCCAATAATGGCCGTGTGATTTTTGGTGCAACAGTGAGCGTAATGAACCTGGACAGTGAGGAGGAACAGACCTATCGCATTGTGGGTGATGATGAGGCCGATTTTAGACAAAACCTCATTTCTGTGAATTCTCCTATTGCTCGAGGCCTCATTGGTAAGGAAAAGGACGATATTGTCACAATCCGTACCCCGGGTGGGGATGTGGAATTTGAAATTCTGAATGTTAAATATATTTAATTCTTGTAGATCTGATGGTTAAATCGACAAAGTTTGTAAAGAAAAGAAAAAGGCCGTTTACGGCCTTTTCTCGCACCCACGGTCATGGCACTTTGCTGTGAAAACAAGGTGACCTGAACCTAAAAGTGTTATCGTGGCAACACTATTCTGCGTTCTTTTGCAGCACGATAGAGTACTAAAGTGTGACCAATAACCTGTACATTACTGGCGCGGGTTTCTCTCAGGATGGCATCGACGATCAAACCTTTGGTTTCACGATCCTCCGTAGCAATTTTTACTTTGATCAGTTCGTGGTGTTCTAAAGCTTGTTCGATCTCAGCCAGGACACCTTCAGTAAGGCCATTATTGCCTAACATTACGACTGGCTTTAACGGATGTGCCAGACCTTTTAGGTGCTGTTTTTGTTTATTACTTAGATTCATTGTCTTTTTTTACTTAGGTTGGGATTGAAAACGGGCCATTCTACCGCCATCTGATGATTATCACCAATTGGACTGTGTCATTTGGTTGTCATTGAGACGTTTTATTCACCGAACGCGCTTTTTTAATAATAGTTGGAAAATTGATGGCTAACAAAAAGCGTTCTGCAAGTTCCAGCCGCTGGTTGCAGGAACACTTTAGCGATAAATATGTGCTGCAGGCGCAGAAAAAAGGGCTCCGCTCGCGCGCTTGGTTTAAACTTGATGAAATACAGCATACCGATAAGCTATTCAGACAGGGAATGACTGTTGTGGATTTAGGGGCAGCGCCTGGTGGATGGTCACAGTATGTTGTCAGCCAAATCGGCGAAAAAGGGCGTATTATCGCTTGTGATATTCTGTCTATGGATCCTATTGTCGGAGTCGATTTTCTTCAAGGGGATTTTTGTGATGAATTAGTTCTGAAGGCTCTTTTGGAAAGAGTCGGCAGTGATAAGGTTCAGGTGGTGATGTCTGACATGGCCCCGAACATGAGTGGTACACCGGCAGTGGATATACCCAAAGCGATGTATCTTGTGGAATTAGCATTGGATATGTGCCGGGATATATTAGCGCCAGGCGGAAGTTTCCTGGTGAAAGTATTTCAGGGAGAAGGGTTTGATGAATATCTGCGAGAAATTCGCTCCCTGTTTACAACGGTAAAGATTCGTAAGCCAGATGCCTCGCGTGCCCGGTCCCGTGAGGTGTACATCGTAGCGACAGGGCGCAAAGTGTAGTACCCTAACGTTATTTTTTAACACAGTTGTAATATGAGGTTAATCCCTTGAGTGACATGGCGAAAAACCTGATCCTCTGGTTAGTCATCGCGGTTGTGCTGATGTCGGTATTCCAGAGCTTTGGGCCCAGCGAGTCGAATGGCCGTAGGGTGGATTATTCAACCTTTTTAACTGAAGTGAATCAGGATCAGGTTCGTGAAGTACACATTAATGGACGTAAGATCAGTGTCGTCAAAAAAGACAGCACGCAATATACGACTTATATCCCTGTCAACGATCCCAAGCTGTTGGATAACCTTCTGACTAAGAATGTGAAAGTTGTTGGTGAGCCACCTGAAGAACCGAGCCTGCTGGCTTCTATCTTCATTTCCTGGTTCCCGATGCTGTTGCTGATTGGCGTTTGGATTTTCTTCATGCGTCAAATGCAGGGAGGGGGTGGCAAAGGTGCCATGTCCTTTGGTAAAAGCAAGGCGCGGATGCTGACTGAAGATCAGATCAAGACGACATTTGCTGATGTTGCTGGTTGCGATGAAGCTAAAGAAGAAGTCAGTGAACTGGTAGAGTACCTGCGTGAACCTAGCCGTTTTCAGAAGCTTGGCGGTAAAATCCCGAAAGGTATTCTGATGGTAGGTCCTCCCGGGACGGGTAAGACGCTGCTGGCTAAAGCAATTGCCGGTGAAGCGAAAGTGCCTTTCTTTACTATTTCCGGGTCCGATTTTGTAGAGATGTTTGTTGGCGTCGGTGCGTCTCGTGTGCGTGACATGTTCGAACAAGCCAAGAAAGCTGCTCCTTGTATCATTTTTATTGATGAAATTGACGCTGTAGGGCGTCAGCGTGGGGCAGGTCTGGGCGGCGGGCATGATGAACGTGAACAAACACTGAATCAGATGCTGGTCGAAATGGATGGTTTTGAAGGTAACGAAGGTATCATTGTTATCGCGGCAACCAACCGTCCTGATGTACTGGATCCCGCGTTGTTACGACCAGGTCGTTTCGACCGACAGGTGGTGGTGGGATTACCGGATGTACGTGGCCGTGAGCAGATTTTGAAGGTTCATATGCGCCGCGTTCCTTTATCTCCGGATGTTGATGCTTCAGTGATCGCACGTGGTACACCGGGTTTCTCTGGGGCTGATTTGGCTAACTTGGTTAACGAGGCTGCCTTATTTGCGGCCCGTGGCAACAAACGTGTTGTTTCTATGGCTGAGTTTGAAAAGTCTAAAGATAAGATCATGATGGGAGCGGAGCGACGTTCTATGGTCATGACTGAGGCACAGAAAGAATCCACTGCGTATCATGAAGCGGGCCATGCCATTATTGGTCGCCTGGTTCCAGAACATGACCCCGTGCATAAAGTGACGATTATTCCGCGTGGACGTGCATTAGGGGTAACGTTCTTCCTGCCCGAGGGGGATGCTATCAGCGCCAGTCGCCAAAAACTGGAGAGCCAGATTTCTACGCTTTATGGCGGTCGTTTAGCCGAGGAAATTATTTTCGGTTCTGAGCACGTATCTACAGGGGCTTCAAACGATATTAAAGTGGCTACATCTATTGCCCGCAATATGGTGACTCAGTGGGGGTTTTCGGAAAAACTGGGTCCTTTGTTGTACGCGGAAGAAGATGGAGAAGTATTTCTGGGTCGTTCTGTAGCCAAGACGAAACATATGTCTGATGAAACTGCCAGAATTATTGATCAGGAAGTTAAGGTACTGATCGAGCGTAATTATCAGCGTGCCCGTGAATTGTTGATGGCAAATATGGATATCCTGCATTCAATGAAAGATGCATTGATGAAATATGAAACCATTGATGCTCCGCAAATTGACGATCTGATGGCACGAAAAGAAGTCCGTCCTCCAGCGGATTGGGAGGAATCAGCATCGAATAGTCATTCTGATAATGGCGGCGCTCCCAATATGCCAACGCAAGGCGGCGATGAGCCAAGTACACCCAACCAGGGTAATACGGTATCAGAACAGCTAAACGATAAATAATGGTATAGCAACCTGTATTGTTGATCTCTGTGATTTGTAAACCCCGGCTTGCCGGGGTTTTTTACTGGAGTTTAATGGTTCTAGCAGTATAAAAATGGTCGTGGTTTTGAGGAATGAATATGAAGCTGACTGCCAGAGGAGCGATTTTGGATCTCTCCTGTCCACAGGTGATGGGTATTTTAAATGTTACCCCGGATTCTTTCTCCGATGGAGGGAAGCACGCCACATTAGATGCCGCGCTGTTCCATGCACAGGAGATGATCGCGGCAGGAGCAACATTGATCGACGTAGGTGGTGAGTCAACCAGACCTGGAGCTAATGCAGTAAGTGTGGAAGAAGAGTTATCACGAGTAATCCCCGTTGTAGAGGCACTATCCCAGCGTTTTGATACCTGGATTTCCGTAGATACGTCAAAGCCAGAAGTGATCACTGCATCGGCATTGGCCGGTGCTCATTTGATTAATGATATTAGGTCATTACAGGAGCCTGGCGCTCTGGAAGCCGCTTCAGCTACCGGATTACCAGTATGTCTGATGCATATGCAGGGATTACCAGAAACCATGCAACACGCCCCGCATTATGACAATCTGTTGGATGAAGTTTTCGCTTTTTTTGAGCATCATATTGCACGTTGTGTGAATGCCGATCTCCAGAAAGACAGGCTTTTGTTGGATCCGGGGTTCGGATTTGGCAAAAGTCTAGCGCATAATTATCAGATACTTGCTCATCTGAAGGAGATGCATCGCTTTGGTTTGCCATTGCTGGTTGGTATGTCGAGAAAATCCATGATTGGTCAGGTACTTAATGTTCCGCCTCTTGACCGAGTGCATGGCAGCGTTGCCTGCGCGGTTATAGCTGCTATGCAGGGCGCTCACATTATTCGCGTTCATGATGTAAAAGAAACGGTTGATGCCATGCGCATTGTAGAAGCCACACTTTCAGCTGAGGAATAAAAAAAATTTATGAGCGGCCGTAAATATTTTGGAACTGACGGTATTCGGGGCAAAGTGGGAGATACACCGATTACGCCTGACTTCGTATTAAAACTTGGCTGGGCAGCAGGGAAGGTTCTGGCTCGCCATGGTTCTAAAAAGATCATCATTGGTAAAGATACCCGTATTTCCGGTTACATGCTTGAATCTGCGCTTGAGGCCGGATTGGCTGCAGCGGGACTTTCCGCTTCCTTTACCGGCCCGATGCCGACACCCGCGGTGGCTTACCTGACACGTACTTTTAGAGCGGAAGCCGGTATTGTTATATCGGCTTCTCACAATCCTTACTACGATAATGGCATTAAATTCTTCTCGATCGATGGCATTAAATTGCCGGATGAAGTCGAGGAGGCTATTGAAGCAGAAATGGAAAAGCCGATTACCTGTGTTGAATCTTCCGAGTTGGGTAAAGCCAACCGGATAGTAGATGCGGCGGGCCGCTATATAGAGTTCTGCAAAGGAACCTTCCCGAGCGAATTGAACCTTAATGGCCTGAAGATCGTTGTGGATTGTGCCAATGGCGCGACATATCATATCGCTCCCAGTGTACTGCGTGAGCTGGGTGCCAGTGTGATAACCATTGGCTGCGAGCCTGATGGGATGAATATAAATGAACACTGTGGTGCTACGGATGTCAGCCAGTTGCAGGCACGGGTTTTAGCTGAAAAAGCCGATGTTGGTCTTGCCTTTGATGGCGATGGTGATCGTTTGATAATGGTTGACCATCTGGGCAACAAAGTTGACGGTGACCAGATCCTGTACATCATTGCCCGTGAAGGCTTGCGTCAAGGGCAACTCCGCGGAGGGGCTGTCGGTACCCTGATGAGTAACATGGGGTTGGAACTGGCACTTAAGCAGTTAGGCATCCCTTTTGCGCGGGCTAAAGTGGGCGACAGATATGTACTGGAGTTGATGCAGGAGAAAGGATGGCGGATTGGTGCAGAAAATTCTGGCCACGTTATTCTGCTTGATAAAACGACTACCGGAGATGGTGTGATTGCGGGGTTGCAAGTCCTGACAGCTATAGTTCGTAATCATATGAGTCTGCATGATTTATGTAGTGGCATGACGCTGTTTCCCCAGATTCTGGTTAACGTCTGTTTCACTGGTGAACATAATCCATTGGAAGATGAATCAGTTAAGCAAGTTACTCAGGATGTTGAAAATCAACTGGCCGGTCGCGGGAGAGTGTTACTACGTAAGTCCGGTACTGAACCGTTGATTAGGGTCATGGTTGAAGGAGAGGATGGCGAGATGGTTACACTTTTGGCTGACCGTATCGCCGAGGCTGTAAAAGCCGTCGGATAATATATATGACACCACCTGTCTGGCTGATAATTGATCAACTATCTCGCTTACCCAGATGAGATGACATAAGCATATCGTTGTTGATTTAAAACTGAATAATCAATTGGATAATGTAGTCTTTGGTATGGGGGTTGGTTGTCCGCTGTTTTTTTCCCCAATCGGCCAGGCAGCGCTAAATTACCCTTGCTTACGGTGCATGCTTTGGTTAGTATTCAGACCCGCTTTGTAGGGGATGAAACAACATCCTACTGCGGGCTACAGCAGGCGGGTTAACCGCAAGAATTCAGCAATCCTCACTTCGTGGGGAAACAGTAACAGGTACAATTATGTACGAAGCTCTTTTAGTCATTTTCTTGTTGGTATCTATTAGCCTTGTGGGGCTGATTATGCTGCAACAAGGTAAAGGTGCTGATATGGGCGCGTCGTTCGGAGCAGGTGCTTCCGCTACTTTATTTGGTTCGAGCGGTTCTGGTAACTTCATGACCCGTACGACGGCTATATTGGCGACGCTGTTTTTCATTATCAGCTTGCTTTTAGGTAACATGAGCTCCAATCATAGCCAGAAAGGGAGTGAGTGGGAAAGCTTGAGTCAGCCAGCTCCAGCCAAAGTTGAGCAGAGTACGGCTCCTGCCGCACCATCTAGCGATATCCCTAAATAATCGCGGATAGCTTGAGGCGAGCCGGATAAGGTTTATCGATGACAAGTGAATATGTTATCGGGTTGTAAAATAAGATTTTGATGCCGAGGTGGTGGAATTGGTAGACACGCTACCTTGAGGTGGTAGTGCCCGATTGGGCTTACGGGTTCAAGTCCCGTCCTCGGTACCAATACAGAATCAATAGACGCCAACAGGCGTCTATTTTTTTATCTGAACCCCATGGTTTTACTGCAGGGTTGTAAGTTGTGCTGGGCCGGGCACTTAATGTATTGGTGAAAATGACCGCGTCCCACCAGGAGATATTAGTGACAGGATGTTGACTGCCGCCTTTTTCTGGTGGTCAGCAGTTTTCAAACGTAGCGCCGTTACAACCATCACTCATTTTCGCCTCCGGCCATGCTTGTAATGCCTGATATTGGTGGTATGTGACCCTCCGTTTTCATAATAGAAAACGGCGTCAACAGGCCTCCTGGCAATATTCATCAAGAAGGCGCAATTGGTTCAGATAAATTGCAACGTTAGCGTAATTGCTATGTCGTTCGCGCCAAGCCTTAAACTACGAACGATGTCAGACATATAGTCATTCCTACAGTTTTATGGTTCAAGTGGTTATGCTGCTGGCAAATCATCATTGCCTGGATACATGGAAGATCCGTGCTGATGTACCGATTGATCTGTGACAACAGTCGGCGGATTGGATCATGGAATATTTGAAATTGCGGCTTTATCTACCTGAAGGCATCGAAACGAGTTTGAAGGATCAGACGTAACGTCTGATTTTATGAGTAACCGAGAACAACCCAATGAACAAATCAGGGAAGACTTTCGATGCTCAAATATCTGCTTGATACTAATATTTGTATTACACTATCAAAAATAAACCACAGGAAGTCAGAGAGGCTTTTTATCGCCTATTACGGCCAATTCGGCATCAGTTCTGTCACGCTAATGGAGCTGATTTACGGTGCGGAAAAATCGATTAATCCTGAAAAGAAGCTGGCGGTGATTGAAGGTTTTGCCACCCGTATGGAAGTGCTGACATATGGCTTTGATACCACTGTTCATACCGGTCAGATTCACACAGAACTGACAAGAAAAGGAACGCCTATCGGTTCCTATGATACCTGCTGGCAAGCCATGCCCGCTCATCTGGACTGATACTGGTAACCAATAATGTCCGTGAGTTTGAGCGAGTGACGGGACTACGAGTAGAAAATTGGGTAAATAAATAAGTCGAACGCGTTAGAGACTTTCTGAGAGACAGTATTTATTCGAAATATAAAGGGGATAAAAACATTATTCTTGACTCAATAAGTCACCGATAGAAAACAGGGTATAGTCTATTGTCTTCTGCGATTAACCCGTAAATAATCCAGCCCTAAATGTTTGGGAGCAACTACATTTTCGAACTGGTGAAAATCCTTTTAAATCAAGAATCAATATGTGGTCAGTTCTAATCTCTATAGGACTAAGACACTTTCGCTATTGGGCTTAGCGTGCATAAAATTCCCATGGAAATTTGAACGACAGCACAGGCGGTAAATAATGTGCCAATGCCATAGCCCGACACAATGTATCCAGAAATGGCGAGGCCAAACGGCAAACCCATTTTAAACAGCGTACTAGTGATCCCCATAACCTTGCCCAGATTTTCGGTTTTGATACTTTCCTGCCGGTAGGTATAAACGAGAATAGCCGTAATGACTTCGAAGAAACTTACCCAGAAGAAAGCAGAAACTAGTACTAATGAATGGTTAGAAAACAAAATAAATAGATAGCCCAGTGCCTGAGTTATTGTCGTGGTAATCAACACTTTTCCCAGACCAAATCTGTTGCGCAAACGCACCGTCAACAGCGATCCGAGTATCCCACCGATCCCGCCCGCAGACGCCATATAACCGATATCCACGGCATTCATGGCCAACACGGTTTTGGCGTAATAGATTGACTGTAATGAAAAGACTACCGAGCTGGTATTTAACACCGTAATTGCCAATGCCATATGATAAAGAGGGGGGTTGGCCCGCAGGATTCTCCACCCTTCAATAATTGCTTTTCCTATTGATCCGGTGGTCCTGAATACCTCTCTCTCATACGGCATTTTTATCAGGTAACACCAAGCGATAAACAGGAACAAGGCGATCCACAGAAAAATAATATGCACAGAGGAGAATAAAATCACCACGCCTGATAGCAATGGCCCCATGGCCTGAAACAGGCTGTTTAGCGAACTCATGCTGGAAGTCGCGGCACTTTGCAACGATAAGGGGAGTATGTGCTTCAACATGCCCATTCTGGCATTAAGATAACCAAAATTGAACGCCATCATAAAGAAGGCACAAGGGAACAGCACCCACAGCGGGTTGGGTAAAAACTGAATGGCCAACCATCCCGTCAGTAGACACACAACCTGCCCAGCAACCATCCATTGCGACCACACTCTGCGATCCACTCGGTCGATCCACGCCCCAATTACCGACGCCAGCAGAATATAAGGCAGAAACTCGACGGCACGCACCCAGCCCATAATTTCTGATGAACGAGTAATGTCATAGATCAACAGCGGAAGTGCCAGTTCATAAACCTTGCCGCCCAGATTACAAAACAGCGCCCCAGAGAACAGAATGCGGAACTGGCTGTTTTTCCATATAGAGTATTCTTCCACCTTTTCCACGTTTCCTCCTCCATCTATTTCTACTTATGACTTCGCCAAAATCCGGCTATTGCCATCCTTGAATAGCTTGCTTTCCCGGATCAGGTCGCCATCGTTCTCACTGACTTTAGTGTGAAAATCGGAGGAAGGGGGATGGCCAAAATAGATCATTGAGAAGTCTAGTCCGCGGGAACGGGTTTCATCGTAGCGGCTATCGATGTCGATAAAACGCATCACAAAAGCGGTACGTGTTGCGATCTCTCCTTCTAATAACGGTTCACTGGCGTGGATCACATTTTTGTTAAAAATCAATACATCACCGAGGTTAAACGAATCAGTATGCTTGTAATATTCTAGTAACGTACTGAGCGCGGGTGAATTGAGAATACTGTGCCGTAACTCGATGTAATTGCCCAACTCAAGGGAATCTCTGTCCACCTCAGCAAGCTCACGCATCATTTGATCGATAGACGGATCGATATCCATATACATAAACTTGCCCGAAATAATATGTTCCGGCACATAGCTCATACCGCCTCCCTGATTATCGGTATCAATTTTTACTAACGGCACCCACATCGAACAGCCAAAATCCTCACCATGTTGATAACCAAAGCTTTGTGTCCCAATGTGCCAAGGAAAACCCGTGTGCTTTTCTTTTTCTATCTGGAAACCCAGCCCCTGGGTATAGAACAGGCTGCGATTAGCCAGCGTGGTCAATGTGCCGGAGAAGCAGTCATGGGCCAGCAGCGCCTTGATAACTAAATCGTTTTCAAAAATATCGTATCCGACGCGCTTGAAACCAGTTTGGTTTTCATCCAACAACCGCAGGTGTTCAGTGATGGAGTTCTTAATATATGAAATCAGTGAAGTTGACAGAAATGATCGTAAAACAACAAAGCCATTCTTCTTGAATTGTGACACGTCATAATCGGTTAGGCTGAAGTGATTATTAATTGTTTCATTCATGTTCACGCTCACAGTAATGATTGATATAAATTTTGGTCGGCAGGTGGCGTTATTTCAGTGCGCCATATTTAGGCAGAGTATATTTGTTGAGGGGCAAACACAGGGTTTGCGTTTGGGTATACTGGTCCAGACTCCAGCGTCCCCCAACGGCACCAATGCCACTCTCTTTAAAACCGCCAAATGGGCAACGAATATCCCGAATGTATGGCGTATTTATTCCAACATTTCCCGCCTGCATTTGTCGGGCAAAAGACAATGCTTTGGATTGATCCGCACTCCATACCGATCCTGCTAACCCAAATCGGGTATCATTGGCCAAAGCAAGGGCGTGAACTTCATTGTCCGCAGTAAAAATTCCGATAATGGGACCGAATATTTCTTGTGTGGCCAAATCGCTCTGAGGATGAATCCCCGTGAATACGGTAGGCTCAATGTAAAAACCCTGCTGGTGTTCTGCCGGTATATGCCCACCGGTTCTCCGGCTTGCTCCGGCTTGCTCCTGCTTGCTGGGCTTGCGCAATGGCTTCCAGCATCCTTTCCCGATGCACGGCACTGATCATCGGGCCTATCTCGCTGGTTTCATCAAACGGATCACCAACGCGAATATGCTGAGTTCGTTCAATAAATCTGCGGCTAAACGCCTCGGCAATGGGTTGCTCGACAATGATGCGCGAACCCGCCGTGCATACCTGCCCGTTGCTACTGAAAGCAGACACCAATGCACCGTCCAGTGCAGCATCAATATCTGCGTCAGCCAGTACCACAGTCGGGGATTTTCCGCCCAATTCAAGTAACGAGCGTCGCACCGTATTCGCCGAATACCTTAAAACCTCTTTACCTACCTGAGTACCGCCGATAAAACACAACAGATCGATACCGGGATGCTGTATCAATGCCTGGCCAGTTGGCTGCCCTGCGCCATGTACCAAATTGACTACGCCTTCTGGTAGGCCGACTTCCTCAAAGATTTGGCCCAACAGAGAAACCGTGATCGGGGCCAGTTCAGAAGGCTTCAACACCACGGTATTGCCCGCAATCAATGCTGCAGCCAGATTGATCGATGAAACGGCAAGGGGACCATTCCACGGCGTCATGATGGCAACGACGCCAAGAGGTGCGTGGTGAGTAAAGTTGATGTAGGCATCCCCAACCGGGATGGCATCGCCAAAAAAACGTTTCCCCTCTTCCGCAAAAAAGTGAAAGTGCTCTATGGCTCGCGGAAGATGTCCATGCAGACACATTTTCGATAAAAAACCGGTATCTTCACATTCATGCTGTGCAAATAACACCAGATTGTCTTCCAGTACGTCTGCGATCATATGTAGGTAAGCAGCCCTTTCCTCTACCGCCATGCGTGGCCAAGGCCCTTGTGTATATGCCGCTCTGGCTGCCTGCACGGCGGTATCAACATCCACTGGTGATGAAATATTTACGTGGGCAATGCGTTCTTCGGTTGCCGGATTTACCGAAAACAGGTTGCCTTCTCCCGTTGCCCTAATATGCCTGCCGTTGATGAAGTTGACGATCTCGATCATGGCTCCCTCCGCTTAGTCCGCTAAACCTGTAGAACTGTTTTGGTTTAATAACATGGTGAACGCTGTATGGAACCTGCCTGCCGCATCTTCAAGTACGTCATGCGTATGGCAGGCACTAAGCCAACCATGGGACTTGTGCATATCAATACCTTGGCGGGCAAGAATCGCTTTCAGCTCGCTATATATGGCCGCGTTTTTTTGCGCCATCCAGATTGCATCTTCAGAGGGCGCAATCTCAACCCCTGCCTTTTGTGCGCCAATCAATATGTGAAAGATTGAAGATTGATGGAATAACTGCACATCAATACCGACCTGATTGGCCTTATCATTCACCATGTCTACAAATAGTGCGGTGTTTCTGTCCAATGTTTTTTGATTTCGGTGTTCTTGTATCACATCGCAACACTTTATTTATGGCCTTACACTTCGGCGGTTCGTTTCAACGCTGCATGTAAAGTATCGATTGCCGATAGGATTTCTGCTGACCGACGAGTTATTTGCGTTGAGTAGTAAGGAAGATCGGATACATGTTCTCTCGGTCAGCTATTTGCTGGGTGCTGTAATTACCTTCTATGTTGGATGGGTTGCATTCAGCCTCATGGGGATGGCGACACCCATTCTTCCCAATCTGAATAGATATCACCTCGATTTCTCAATTATTGCGATGTTTATCACCATTGTTGTGCCGATGATTAAGCATCTTAGTGCTCTCTCCGGTGTCGTTTCCTCACTGCTACTTTCCATGCTGCTCACATATTTTGACGTAGAAGGCGCAATTGTGAGCATGGGTTACTTCGGCATGATGATCTCAGTCTTTGTATCACGCATCGCAAGGGAGCAGAAATGAGCTGGGCTCTATTGTTAACCCTGGCCGTAATTGTCTTCGTCAATCGGTATGTTTTTCTTGATCCAAACGTTCCCGTGAGAATGCCGCAGATATTTCATGATGCTCTGCAGTATTCCGCCCCATGCCGGTTAACCGGCATTTGTAGCCCAATCATTCTTATGAAAAACAACGTAGTAAGGGTATTTTCTGATAACCCTTATCTTTGGGAAGCGATCTGCGCTGTCGTGATCGCTTTTTTTGTCCGCCAGATGGTTGCCTCGGTTTTGACGAGCTTACCGGTGTTCTACATATTGGTTTATGCGTTGTAGATAATTGGATTGCTGCATGAACCAGCGTCTATTTATCGGGCATCGGTGCGTGGGATCGTGGGCTGGTGAAAGATTGTGCGGTGAAGGTCTACACCTCGAAATTGCACGTTGGGTCAGGCGGGTAGCCTTCTCTATGGGTCCCACTCGTGTTTCCACCGCAGATGCAGACGGTCACTGTCCATCAATGCGGCAATGAACAATATTATCCCAAACATTATCCGTGAATGTCGGCTGCGAGATGATTGCCTGTTTTCCTTATTGTCTTTCATAGACATTGAGTGAGGTTGTGGGTATTATGCCCACCGCATCAGAAACCCTGAGTTGTAATTTATCGCCGCTGTTATTGACTTTATTAATAGTAGATAACGAAGGACACAATCAGGGATAAGTATATGGATGAGGATTCATTACGATAAGGTCTTGACAGGTCTCCTTGTGTTTCAATACGATAGGCCAAATCTTCAAGTCTCGTCCTTGTACCAATCCTAGAGATAACTTGCATTTTTGCGGTTGTCAGCGTATTATTTGCCACGTTTTCGGACGCGGGGTGGAGCAGCTTGGTAGCTCGTCGGGCTCATAACCCGAAGGTCGTCGGTTCAAATCCGGCCCCCGCAACCACTTGATTTTCCCAATAAAGTTTTTTTTCACAAATAAACTGTTCTAGCGTGTCTTTGTATCACTTCCACAGTAAGTTTTGAAAAAATCCTTAACGGAAAACTACACCGCGCTGTATAGGCGGTATATAGGGTCCAGTTACTAAAAGCCTCGATATATCGGGGTTTTTTGTTATTTGACAGCAGAATTACTGGGCTATTAAGCCCTTTTTTTATGTCTTGGGGGTGGACTTGTCCACATTAGAGCAAAAATTAACAGAGATGATTTCAGCACCTGTTGAAGCATTAGGTTATGAACTGGTGGGTATTGAATTCATTCGGGGTCGCCAATCGACGCTGCGTATCTATATTGATAGTGACGATGGGATCACTGTTGATGATTGTGCTGATGTTAGCCATCAGGTCAGTGCAGTGTTGGATGTTGAAGACCCCATATCCGTCGCCTATAACCTGGAAGTGTCGTCTCCAGGGCTGGATCGCCCTTTATTCACTGCTGATCATTATGTACATTTTATTGGTGAAGAAGTGATAGTCGTGCTGCGTATGGCAGTCCAGAATCGCCGTAAGTGGCAGGGAGTAATTAAATCCGTAGAAGGTGAGATGATCTCTGTAACAGTGGAAGGCAAAGACGAAGTGTTCGCACTGAGCAACATCCAGAAAGCGAATCTGGTACCCCACTTTTAAAGTTTGGATGAGGCAACTAGGATGAATAAAGAGATTCTGGCTGTTGTTGAAGCGGTTTCAAACGAAAAAGCCGTTCCGCGCGAGAAAATTTTTGAAGCGCTGGAAACAGCATTAGCAACAGCAACTAAGAAAAAGTATGAACAGGAAATTGAAGTCCGTGTCTGTATTGACCGTAAAACAGGGGACTTTGATACATTTCGTCGCTGGCTGGTAGTGAATGAAGTCACTTTACCAACACGTGAGATCACCCTGGAAGCGGCACAGTTTGATGATCCTACCGTCGGGCTGGGTGGTTATATTGAGGACCAGATTGAATCTGTCACCTTCGATCGGATCACTACTCAAACAGCCAAGCAGGTTATTGTTCAGAAGGTTCGTGAGGCTGAACGGGCGATGGTTGTCGAACAGTTCCGTGAACAGGAAGGTGAAATCGTAACCGGTGTAATCAAGAAAGTGAGTCGTGATAATATTTCCCTGGATCTGGGGAATAACGCCGAAGCGGTTATTGGCCGTGAAGATATGCTTCCCCGTGAGAATTTTCGTCCAGGTGACCGTGTGCGAGGCGTGCTTTATTCCGTTCGTCCAGAAGCCCGTGGAGCGCAGTTGTTTGTTAGCCGTTCTCGCCCGGAAATGCTGATTGAGCTTTTCCGCATTGAAGTACCGGAAATTGGTGAGGAACTCATTGAAATCAAAGCTGCGGCACGTGATCCAGGATCTCGTGCGAAAATCGCAGTTAAAACCAATGATAAGCGTATCGATCCGGTAGGCGCCTGCGTAGGTATGCGTGGTGCGCGCGTACAGGCAGTCTCTAGTGAACTGGGTGGTGAGCGTGTTGATATTGTGCTATGGGATGATAATCCGGCACAGTTTGTTATTAATGCAATGGCTCCGGCAGATGTGGCATCTATCGTGGTAGATGAAGACAACCATACCATGGATATCGCTGTTGAAGCTGGCAACCTGGCTCAGGCTATCGGCCGTAACGGACAAAACGTGCGTTTGGCTTCTCAGCTCAGTGGCTGGGAATTGAACGTGATGACCATAGAAGATCTTCAGGAGAAACATCAGGCTGAAGCTCATGCAGCAATCGATATCTTCACTAAATATCTGGATATTGATGAAAATTTCGCCACACTTTTAGTGGAAGAGGGTTTCTCTTCGCTGGAGGAGCTGGCTTATGTACCGATCAAAGAGTTGCAAGAAATTGACGATCTGGATGAAGAAATCGTTGAATCTCTGCGTGAGCGTGCAAAAGCCGCATTGACCACGTTGGCGCTGGCGCGTGAAGAAAGCCGTGGTGATGTTCAGCCGGCCGATGATTTGCTCAGTTTGCCTGGTTTGTCCCGTGAAATGGCATTCAAACTGGCTGCATGTGGTGTATGTA
The DNA here is from genome assembly GCF_002847015.1 of Prodigiosinella confusarubida. Lineage (GTDB taxonomy): Bacteria > Pseudomonadota > Gammaproteobacteria > Enterobacterales > Enterobacteriaceae > Prodigiosinella > Prodigiosinella aquatilis. Next base: position 4,831,783 of record NZ_CP025085.1, on the reverse strand, counting down.
CGTTGGAAGATCTTGCTGAGCAGGGCGTCGACGACCTGGCAGATGTTGAAGGGCTTGATGAAAAAAGAGCCGGTGAGCTAATTATGGCTGCACGTAATATCTGTTGGTTTGGTGACGACAACGAATAACAAACTGTAGCAGGAAAGGAACAGCATGACAGATGTAACCATAAAATCGCTGGCCGCAGAGATTCAGACTTCGGTTGACCGCCTGATACAGCAATTTGCTGATGCGGGAATTACCAAGTCTGCTTCAGACTCTGTGGCGCAGCACGAGAAAGAAGCACTGCTGACGTACCTGAACCGTGAACGCGGTAGTGCATCAAGCAAATTGACATTACAACGTAAAACACGTAGCACATTAAATATTCCGAGCACCGGCGGTAAGAGTAAATCGGTGCAGATTGAAGTCCGCAAGAAACGCACTTATGTAAAACGCGATCCACTGGATGCCCAACAGGCTGAAGAGGAAGAGCTGGCACGGCGTGAAGCGGAAGAACAGGCACAACGCATTGCTGAAGAGCAAGCTAAACGTGAAGCTGAAGAAAAAGCTAAACGTGAAGCCGCTGAGAAGGCAAAACGCGCTGCTGAAGAGCAAGCCAAACGTGAAGCCGCCGAAAAAGCTAAGCGTGATGTAGCGGAAAAAGAAAAAGTGATCAATCAACAGAATGACAGTACGACCAAACCAGCCCAGTCTGAGAAAGCTCGACGTGAAGCTGAAGCGGCTGAACTCAAGCGCAAAGCAGAAGAAGCGGCACAGATGAAAGTTGAAGAAGAAGCCCAGCGTATTGCTGAAGAAGCCCGTCGCATGGCGACAGAGAACGCCGGACTTTGGGAAGCACAAAGCACACCAGTTGTTACCGAGGATGCTGACTACCACGTAACAACATCTCATCATGCGCGTGAAGCTGAAGATGAGAATGACCGCAAGGTTGAAGGTGAACGTCGTAGCCGTAGCCGTAAGGTGACCAAACAGAAAAAAGGTAATCGTCTGTCTGAGTCCAAGGCTGATCGTGAAGAGGCACGTGCCGTCCGTGGTGGTAAGGGCAAACGTAAGCCAAGCACACTGCAGCAGGGGTTCAATAAACCAGCGCAGGCTGTCAACCGTGATGTGGTCATCGGTGAAACCGTTACGGTTGCCGAATTGGCCAATAAAATGGCGGTGAAAGGCTCTCAGGTCATCAAAACCATGATGAAACTTGGCGCTATGGCGACTATTAACCAGGTTATCGATCAGGAAACAGCACAACTGGTTGCGGAAGAAATGGGTCACAAAGTGATTCTTCGCCGTGAAAACGAGTTGGAAGAAGCGGTAATGAGTGACCGTGATACTGGCGTTGCACCCGAATCTCGTGCACCGGTAGTGACTATCATGGGACATGTTGACCACGGTAAAACTTCACTGCTGGATTATATTCGCTCTACTAAAGTCGCAGCTGGCGAAGCGGGTGGGATTACTCAGCATATAGGTGCTTATCACGTAGAAACCGGAAACGGGATGATTACTTTCCTGGATACTCCGGGGCATGCCGCGTTTACCGCTATGCGTGCACGTGGTGCTCAGGCAACAGATATCGTGGTTCTCGTGGTTGCAGCTGACGATGGCGTTATGCCTCAGACTATTGAAGCAATCCAGCATGCCAAAGCAGCTAAAGTCCCGGTCGTTGTTGCTGTTAACAAAATTGATAAACCAGAAGCTGATCCAGACCGTGTGAAAAATGAATTGTCCCAGTACGGCGTTATGCCGGAAGAGTGGGGCGGTGAGTCTCAGTTTGTACATGTGTCGGCAAAAGCCGGTACGGGTATTGATGAGTTGTTGGATGCAATCCTGTTACAGTCCGAAGTTCTGGAACTGAAGGCGATCCGTAGCGGTATGGCCAGTGGTGTCGTGATTGAGTCCTTCCTGGATAAAGGTCGTGGTCCGGTTGCAACTGTTCTGGTACGTGAAGGTACACTGAATAAAGGTGATATTGTTCTGTGTGGCTTTGAATATGGCCGAGTACGTGCAATGCGTGACGAACTGGGGCATGAAATTACAGAAGCTGGTCCGTCTATTCCAGTTGAAATTCTCGGCCTGTCAGGTGTACCTGCGGCCGGTGATGAAGCGACGGTCGTGCGCGATGAGAAGAAAGCACGTGAAGTGGCTCTCTATCGTCAGGGTAAATTCCGTGACGTTAAACTGGCTCGTCAGCAGAAATCCAAATTGGAAAATATGTTCGCTAACATGACCGAAGGTGAGGTTTCTGAGCTAAATATTGTTCTGAAATCTGATGTTCAAGGGTCTTGTGAAGCGATTTCTGATTCTTTGCTGAAACTGTCTACTGATGAAGTAAAAGTCAAAATCGTGGGCTCTGGTGTGGGCGGTATCACAGAAACCGACGCAACACTGGCTGCTGCGTCGAACGCGATTATTCTTGGTTTTAACGTTCGTGCTGATGCTTCTGCGCGTCGTGTCGTTGAGTCAGAAAGCGTGGATTTGCGTTATTACTCCGTCATTTATGATTTGATCGACGAAGTGAAACAGGCGATGAGCGGTATGCTGGCGCCAGAGTACAAGCAAGAAATCATCGGTATGGCCGAAGTGCGTGATGTCTTCAAGTCACCGAAGTTTGGTGCGGTTGCTGGCTGTATGGTGACCGAGGGTGTTGTTAAGCGTCACAACAAGATCCGCGTCCTGCGTGACAATGTGGTGATCTATGAAGGTGAGCTGGAGTCTCTGCGCCGCTTCAAAGATGACGTTAACGAAGTCCGTAACGGTATGGAATGTGGTATCGGTGTTAAGAACTATAACGACGTTCGCCCAGGCGACATGATCGAAGTGTTTGAAACTATTGAAATTAAACGCACTATCGCTTAATTTTTCCGATAACGTAATTTCATTTTTCCGTTCAGGGGGCTTAGTGCCCCCTGATTTTTCCCTGAGGATTCATCATGGCAAAAGAATTCAGTCGCACGCAGCGTGTGGCGCAGGAAATGCAAAAAGAAATCGCCATTATCATTCAGCGTGAAGTAAAAGATCCGCGTGTGGGCATGGCCACAGTTTCTGGTGTCGAGGTCTCGCGTGATTTGGCCTATGCCAAGATTTTTGTGACTTTTTTAAATGATAATGAGCCGGAACAGGTTAAAACAGGCCTGAAGGCATTACAGGATGCTTCTGGTTTTATCCGGATGTTGTTGGGTAAGGCTATGCGTTTACGTGTGGTTCCGGAATTGACTTTTGCTTATGACAATTCCCTGGTGGAAGGGATGCGTATGTCCAATCTGGTGACCAATGTTGTTAGAAAGGATATTGAGCGTCGCTCTTCTTCCGACGATGATCAGGAGGATTAATGGGGCGTCCTCGTCGTCGCGGCCGAGATATAAACGGTGTGTTATTGCTAGATAAGCCACAGAATATATCGTCTAACGATGTACTACAAAAAGTAAAGCGTATCTTCAATGCCAACAGAGCAGGCCATACGGGGGCGTTGGATCCGCTGGCAACAGGAATGCTGCCGATTTGTCTGGGAGAAGCGACCAAGTTTTCCCAGTATCTGTTGGATTCAGATAAACGTTATCGTGTTATTGCCCGGTTGGGGCAGCGCACTGATACTTCTGATGCTGACGGTAATGTGATCGAAGAACGCCCGGTTACGTTCACTGGTGATGAGCTGGCACATGCGCTAGATGGATTTCGCGGCACTATCCAGCAGATTCCATCCATGTATTCCGCACTCAAGTATCAGGGTCGACCGTTATATGAGTATGCCCGTCAAGGGCTGGTGGTTCCGCGTGAAGCACGGGAAATCACTGTCTATGAGTTGTTGTTTATCCGCTGGGAAGGGGATGAGCTGGAGCTGGAAATTCATTGCTCCAAAGGCACTTATATTCGTACCATTATTGACGATTTAGGTGAAAAGCTTGGTTGTGGTGCACATGTCATTTACCTGCGTCGTTTACAGGTAGCAAATTACCCTATCGAGCGAATGATAACGCTGGAGCAGCTTAACGGATTGCTGGATCAGGTGGATGCATCTTCACTAATGTCGGCACTGGATGCACAGTTACTGCCTATGGATAGTCCGGTACAAGCGTTTCCTGAAGTGAATCTTTCTCTAGTGATGGCAGGATATTTGAAGCTGGGCCAGGCTGTTAGAACTGCCGGGGCGCCACTGTCGGGTATGGTGCGCATTACTGAAGGTGAAGAGCATAAATTTATCGGTATGGGTGAGATGGACGTTGAAGGCCGTGTGGCACCACGGCGTTTGGTGGTCGAACACGCAGAGCCGGCTATCCAGTGAGCATCTTGCTATCGTAAGGCGCTACGAGTAGAATAACCCGGCTTAAATCTTGGGTGGCTGAATTAGAGATCGGCGCCTTGTTTTTTTTATTTATAATGTTCTGGAGTTTACTATGTCTCTAAGCGTTGAAGCTAAAGCTAAAATCGTTTCGGAATTCGGTCGTGATACTAACGACAGTGGTTCTACTGAAGTTCAGGTTGCTTTGTTGACTGCGCAGATTAATCATCTGCAAGGCCATTTTGCTGAGCATAAAAAAGATCACCACAGTCGTCGCGGTCTGCTGCGCATGGTTTCGCAGCGTCGTAAGCTGTTGGACTATCTGAAGCGTAAAGATGTAGCGCGTTATACCAGCTTGATTGAACGTCTGGGCCTGCGTCGCTAATCTGGCGAGTTTCAGTGGGAAGGGGCCTCTTGCGGCCCCTTTCTTCTAGGAAGGTCTAGTAAAACAGAGTAATGTATTGTGTTTTAAACAGGATCCGTTATTACAGCGATTCGCGCGGCTAATGAGAGGCTTTATCTGCAAAGGCAGACTGAAGGTTGTCATTAGTCGCGAGGATGTAGTGACTGGATCGGGTGTTAACTTGGCGTGAATTCGTCCCCTAATCACGCACATAGCATATGGTGAAGGATATAATTTTGCTGAATCCGATCGTACGTAAATTCCAATATGGTCAACACACTGTCACTCTGGAAACAGGGATGATGGCGCGTCAGGCTACTGCTGCTGTTATGGTTAGTATGGATGACACTGCAGTATTTGTGACGGTAGTGGGTGCTAAACACGCTAAACCTGGTCAGGACTTTTTCCCGCTAACTGTCAACTATCAGGAGCGTACTTACGCTGCTGGCCGTATCCCGGGTGGTTTTTTCCGTCGAGAAGGTCGTCCGAGTGAAGGCGAAACCCTGATCTCCCGCCTGATTGACCGTCCTATTCGTCCGCTGTTCCCAGATGGTTTTGTGAACGAAGTTCAGGTTATTGCCACGGTGGTGTCGGTGAATCCGCAAGTAAGCCCGGATATCGTTGCCATGATCGGTGCTTCTGCTGCGTTGAGCCTGTCTGGTATTCCGTTCAATGGTCCTATCGGTGTCGCTCGTGTTGGTTATATCAACGACCAGTATGTGCTGAACCCGACTATTGATGAACTGAAAGAAAGTCGTCTGGATCTGGTTGTGGCCGGTACCCAGGGGGCTGTACTGATGGTTGAATCCGAAGCTGACTTATTAAGTGAAGATCAGATGTTGGGTGCCGTTGTCTTTGGTCATGACCAGCAGCAGGTAGTTATTGAGAACATCAAGGCGCTGGTTGCTGAAGCAGGTAAACCGAAATGGGACTGGTCGTCTCCGAAAGTGAATGCTGCATTGCAGAGTCGTGTACAGGCGCTGTCTGAAGCCCGTTTAGGTGATGCTTATCGCATTATTGAAAAGCAAGAGCGTTACGCACAGGTTGATGCTATCAAAGCTGAAGTTACTGCGGTGTTATTGGCAGAAGATGCTACGCTGGATGAAGATGAAATCCGCGACATTTTGGGCAGCATTGAGAAAAATGTGGTTCGTAGTCGAGTGTTACGTGGTGAACCGCGTATTGATGGTCGTGAAAAAGACATGATCCGTGGTCTGGATGTGCGTACCGGTGTGTTGCCGCGTACTCATGGTTCTGCTCTGTTTACCCGTGGTGAGACACAAGCGTTGGTGACCGCTACATTGGGTACTGAGCGTGATGCTCAGAATATTGATGAACTGACCGGTGAACGCACTGATCGTTTCATGTTGCACTACAATTTCCCTCCGTATTCCGTAGGTGAGACTGGTATGGTCGGATCACCGAAGCGTCGTGAGATCGGTCATGGCCGTCTGGCAAAACGTGGTGTTCTGGCTGTTATGCCGAAAGCGAGTGAATTCCCGTATACCGTGCGTGTGGTATCCGAAATTACCGAATCTAATGGCTCCTCTTCTATGGCGTCTGTTTGTGGTGCCTCTTTGGCATTGATGGATGCTGGTGTGCCGATTAAAGCCGCTGTAGCGGGTATCGCTATGGGATTGGTAAAAGAAGGCGACAGTTATGTTGTCTTGTCCGATATTCTTGGTGACGAAGACCACTTGGGCGATATGGACTTTAAAGTGGCTGGTAGCCGTGATGGTGTAACCGCGCTGCAGATGGACATCAAGATTGAAGGCATTACCCGTGAAATCATGCAAGTTGCGCTGAATCAGGCAAAAGGTGCCCGTTTGCATATTCTGGGTGTGATGGAGCAAGCAATCAGCATACCGCGTGGTGAAATCTCTGAGTTCGCACCGCGTATTCATACGATCAAGATCAGTACTGACAAGATCAAGGATGTTATTGGTAAAGGCGGTTCTGTTATCCGTGCATTGACCGAAGAGACTGGCACTACCATCGAAATTGAAGATGACGGTACAGTGAAAATCGCGTCAACGGATAGCGAGAAGGCAAAACATGCCATTCGCCGTATCGAAGAGATTACCGCTGAGATTGAAGTCGGTCGGATTTATCAAGGTAAAGTGACCCGTATTGTAGACTTTGGTGCTTTCGTAGCTATCGGTGGTGGTAAAGAAGGTTTGGTACACATTTCTCAAATCGCTGATAAGCGTGTTGAGAAAGTGACTGATTATCTGCAAATGGGTCAGGAAGTTCCGGTTAAAGTACTGGAAGTTGATCGCCAGGGACGAGTTCGTCTGAGCATTAAAGAAGCCAATGCCCAGCCTCAGGAATCGGTTTCCGTTTCCGGGGAAGAAGAATAACAGCTAATCAGTTTGCAGCTCCTTACAGTGTGAAGGAGCTGCGTGTATTATAAGGAAAGGATATCCTTATACTGAGCAGTCGGGGACAGGATGTTCATACAATGTTTGTCTTCGGGAGTAGGAAATGAAGCCTTTCTTGCGCTGGTGTTATGTTGCGACAGCAATCATGCTGGCAGGATGCAGCAACACAGATTGGCGCAAAGATGTAGTATTGGCAGTTCCATTACAACCCACTTTGCAACAGGAAGTGATTCTGGCTCGCATGGAACAGATCCTGGCGAGTCGGGCTCTTACCCCCGACGAGCGAGCGCAGCTATTATATGAGCGCGGAGTGCTGTATGATAGCTTGGGGTTACGGGCATTGGCGCGAAATGATTTTTCACAAGCGCTCTCTATCCGTCCCGATATGCCTGAAGTATTTAATTATTTGGGTATTTACTTAACGCAGGCAGGCAATTTTGATGCTGCCTATGAAGCGTTTGATTCTGTATTAGAGCTTGATCCAACTTACAATTATGCGCGTTTGAATCGGGGGATCGCCTTATACTATGGTGGTCGTTACCTGTTAGCGCAGGATGATCTGCTGGCGTTTTATCGAGACGATCCTAATGATCCTTTTCGTTCCTTGTGGCTGTATCTTGTGGAGAGAGAAATTAATCCCGAGAAGGCCAATGCAGCGTTAAAAGCGCGCTATGAGGAAGCGAAGAAAGGTGTGTGGGGATGGGATATTGTCGAATTCTACCTGGGCAACATCAGCGAAAAAACGCTGATGCAGCGTGTACAGGAAGAAGCTACGGATAACACTTCGCTCGCTGAGCATCTCAGTGAAACTGACTTCTATTTAGGTAAACATTACCTAAGTCTGGGGGACAAGAACACCGCTTTGGCGCTGTTCAAGCTGACGGTTGCTAACAACGTTCATAACTTTGTTGAGCACCGCTATGCGTTGTTGGAATTGGCGCAGTTAGGCCAAGAGCAAGACGACCTATCAGGATCGGACCAGCAATAGCTGACGAACATCTATCAGCCTGAAATCAGGATGATTTCTATCGCCTTTATGGGCGAGGCTTTTTTGTTCGCTTTTTAATCCAATTTGAGCCGGTTCACACTTTTCAATGAAAATGATTGAATGTTTTCTCGACAAGTTATGTAGACTGGCCGCCATTATGAAATGAGGCACGTTTACATGGCTGAGTTTGAAATTTCTTTTGCTAGCTTGGGGCTATCCGCTCCAATTATTAATGCCCTGTCAGATCTGGGTTACGAAAAACCATCACCCATTCAGGCAGAATGTATCCCTCATCTGCTCAACGGCCGTGATGTGCTGGGTATGGCACAGACCGGGAGTGGTAAAACAGCGGCATTCGCTTTGCCGTTATTACAGAATATTAACGTAGATTTAAAAGCACCGCAGATGCTGGTGCTGGCCCCAACCCGCGAGCTGGCGGTGCAGGTGGCTGAAGCCTGTAGTGATTTTGCCAAGCATATGCATGGCGTCAACGTAGTAGCGTTATATGGCGGTCAACGCTATGACGTACAGCTGCGTGCGTTGCGTCAGGGGCCTCAGATTGTCGTGGGTACGCCCGGACGTCTGCTGGATCATCTGAAGCGCGGCACGCTGAGTCTGTCCAATCTTAGTGGATTGGTACTGGATGAAGCTGATGAAATGCTGCGTATGGGCTTTATTGAAGATGTAGAAAACATCATGGCGCAGATCCCGGCTGAGCATCAGACGGCGCTGTTCTCTGCAACGATGCCGGAAGCGATCCGTCGCATTACTCGTCGGTTCATGAAGGATCCACAAGAAGTCCGTATTCAGTCCAGCGTTACTACTCGCCCAGACATTAGCCAGAGTTACTGGACGGTGCATGGTGCGCGCAAAAACGAAGCATTGATCCGTTTCCTGGAAGCAGAAGATTTTGATGCGGCGATTATTTTTGTCCGTACCAAAAACGCAACGTTGGAAGTGGCAGAAGCGCTAGAGCGCAGCGGTTACAATAGTGCCGCACTGAACGGTGACATGAATCAGGCATTGCGTGAACAAACGCTGGAACGTCTTAAAGATGGTCGCTTGAATCTTCTGATTGCAACGGATGTGGCGGCTCGTGGTCTTGATGTGGACCGTATTAGTCTAGTCGTCAACTACGACATCCCGATGGATGAAGAATCTTATGTCCACCGTATTGGTCGTACGGGTCGTGCGGGTCGTGCGGGTCGTGCGCTGTTGTTTGTAGAGAATCGTGAACGTCGCCTGCTGCGCAATATTGAGCGCACCATGAAGCTGACTATCCCGGAAGTGGAATTACCGAATGCAGAGCTGCTGGGGCAGCGTCGTTTGGCCAAGTTTGCTTCTAAAGTGCAACAGCAGTTGGAAAGCAGTGATCTGGATATGTACCGTGCGCTGTTGGCCAAGTTGCAGCCACAGGATGAGTTTGATATGGAAACGCTGGCTGCGGCGTTACTGAAAATGGCTCAAGGTGAGCGTCCGCTGATTCTGCCGCCGGATCCGGTGATTGATCGTCGTCCACGCCGTGAATCTCGTGATCGTGATGAATCACCACGTGGTGAGCGTCGTCGTGATGGCCGTGGCGAAGCACGTGACGGGGAACGTCCTCCGCGTCGTGAACGCCGTGATGTGGGTGACATGGAGTTGTACCGCATTGAAGTGGGTCGTGATGATGGTGTTGAAGTACGTCACATCGTGGGTGCCATTGCTAATGAAGGCGATATCAGTAGCCGCTACATCGGTAACATCAAGTTGTTTGCTACCCATTCCACTATTGAGCTGCCGAAAGGAATGCCGGGTGACCTGTTGTCGCACTTTACCCGTACACGCATCCTGAACAAGCCAATGAATATGCAACTGATGGGTGATGCTCAGCCACATGAACGTCGCGAACGTGGTGGTGCAGGTGCAACACCGGCTCGCGGTGGTCGTTCTTTCAGTGATCGCCCCGCAGGCGCTGGCCGTCCTTTTAGTGGCGAACGCCGTGAAGGTGGTGGCGAACGTCGCGGTGGTGGCCGTGATGGTCAACGCGCACCGCGTCGCAGCGAAGCATAATGCAATAATGCAGTGAATTGAAACCAGCCTTCGGGCTGGTTTTTTATTGTCAGTTTATCTGGTTTTCCTGAATGACTTCTTCCCGCAATCCCGCGATCATTTCAAATGAATGTAATCGAGCCTGATGATCAAAGATCTGGCCATTAATCATGATTTCATTGACCTGTGTTTCCCTCAGCAACGTTTGCAAACCATGACGAACTTTACTGCGATCTCCCACTATCGACAGCCGCAATGTCTGCTCTACCATAAACTGTTCGGCTGCTGTCCAGAGTGCGGACATATCCTCTACTGGTGCAGGTAATGGGCCAGGGTTACCTCGTCTCAGGTTGATAAACTGCTGCTGCATGGACGTAAACAGGAAACGGGCATCACGATCGCTATTGGCGGCTACCACATTCACGCAGACCATCGCATAGGGTTCGGGAAAACGGTCTGATGGACGAAAAGTGCTGCGATAGATTTGCAAGGCTTGCAACAGCATATCGGGTGCAAAATGCGCTGCGAACGCAAAAGGTAATCCCATTGAGGCAGCTAGCTGGGCGCTATACAAACTGGAACCGAGCAACCAGATGGGGACATTTAATCCTTGGCCGGGAACGGCCTGTACTGGTTGATCGGGTTGCGTGGCGGTGAAATAGCGTTGAAGTTCCTGTACGTCACGGGGAAAATCATCCATCTCGGCATTTAGGTGACGACGCAACGCCAGCATGGTGCGCTGATCAGTACCGGGAGCCCGTCCCAGCCCCAAATCGATACGACCGGGATACAGGGATTCCAGCGTACCGAACTGTTCTGCAATCACCAGTGGTGAGTGATTGGGCAGCATTACGCCACCGGAACCGAGCCGGATACGGTGCGTTCCACCAGCAAGGTAGCCAATCAATACCGAGGTGGCGGCGCTGGCGATCCCCGTCATGTTATGGTGTTCAGCCAGCCAATAGCGATGGTAGCCCCATTGTTCCACGTGTTGAGCCAGATCCAGCGAATGATGGAAAGCATCGCGTGGCGTAGCACCCTGCGGAATGGGAGCCAAATCAAGAACGGAAAAGGGAACAGTATGTGATGGCATAAGCATGGCTCGCCTGATTACGTGCTGACCTGACAGCGATCAGTCAATGAATGAGAGTAATTAATATTACTCAATATTCAGGAGATGACGCAGGATGAAGTGTGCGGGAGAGGGCTATCCCCCGCAATGTGATTGATATTATTGAACCAATTCTAACCCGGCTACCCGTTTCCAGTAACCGTTGCACTCCACCTGGTTTTCCAGCGTGAGTGGGTGCAATCCTTGTTCGTTGGCGCGGAATTTATCCAGCATTATCAGCGTTTCCGTGCTTTGTGGTGAGAGGCGGACGATATCCACCAGTCCTTGCATTGATGTCAGCTCATTGCCAAGGTTATAACAGTAACCGCTTTGGGTCTGGATGCCGTTCAGCACAAATACCTGCTGGTTTTCCTGCGATAATACATCACGACCCTGCGGGTAGTTGATACAGCAGGTATCGCACTCATCTTTGGCACGATTTTCCGATCGAGCAGTGAAACAGCGAGCGGAGTAGGCCAGTGGGAGATGACCGTAGCTCAGGACTTCCACTTCGAACTGATGACGGAATCCCAGTTCATCACACTGATTCAACAGATGTTGCAGCCAGTCACGGGATAATTCTACCGGCATGCACCAGCGTACCATTCCCTGTTTGTGCAGCAGTCGCAGAGTATAGGCGTTGTAGCAGTTCAGTGCATGACCAGCGACAAAAGGCAACTGATGTTCTGCCGCCATATTGACTGCGCCAAGGTCATTCGCTTCCAACAAGAAATCACCATTTTCGACATAGCGCTTCAGTTCGTTCAGTTCAGAGGGCGCCTGTAACAGTGCCAGGGTGGAAATCACTACCTGTTTGCCACGGGTGGCAACCTGACGAGCCAGGTCGAGCCAATCGTTCACTTTCATGCCACGGCGTTTACTGCACACGGTTTCGCCGAGGTAGATAATATCCGCACTGCTGGATATCGCTGCCTGATAGAACGCCTCAATATCGGCTTTGGGCCAGTAGTAGAGAATGGGTCCCAATGCGTATTTCATATCTTCTCCTACTGCCATTTACGGTGATAAGCACCGAGAGTGGTTTGTGTCCCTTCGGCTACCGCACCCAGCGAATCCATCCATTCCTGCGTCGGTACGAAACTCTCCGGCGCAGCCTGACAACGATCAATCGCTTCTCGCCATACGCGGGTTATCTGGCTGACATAAGCTGGGCTGCGCTGACGGCCTTCAATTTTTACCGAGGCAATATTGGACGCCATCAGTTCCGGTAGCAGTTCCAGTGTATTCAGGCTGGTGGGCTCTTCCAGCGCGTGATAGCGCTGGCCATCCACCAGATACCGACCCTTGCACAAGGTAGGGTAACCGGCGTTTTCATCATCCTGATAGCGGTCAATCAAGACGTTATTGAGACGGGATTCCATACCGTGATCGGTTTGCTGCCAGCGCACGAAACGTGCCGGTGAGCAGGCACCAACGGTATTGGGCGACTCACCGGTCAGATAGGATGACAAATAGCAGCGTCCTTCGGCCATGATACACAGGCTACCGAAAGCGAATACTTCCAGCGGAACCGGGCTGGTACGTGCCAGTTGCTTCACTTGATGAATTGATAGCACGCGCGGCAGTACCACGCGGGAAACGTCGAAATGACGTTGATAAAAGCGGATGGCTTCTTCATTGGTGGCTGATGCCTGTACGGAAACGTGTCGTTCAATGTGGGGGTAGCGTTCTGCCGCATATTCCAGCATCGCCAGGTCGGCCAGAATCAACGCATCCGCACCGGTTTGCGCGGCCATATCTACTGCTCGCTGCCAACGTTGATACCCATCGGGATGAGCAAAGGTGTTAATGGCGATATGCAGCTTGCGCCGGTGATGGCGTACATATTCGCAGGCTTCCTGAAGTTTTTTATCGGTAAAGTTGAGGCCAGCAAAATGTCGGGCATTCGTATCGTCTTTCAGCCCGATATAGACCGCGTCTGCACCATTATCGATAGCAGCTTTCAATGCTGGCAGATTGCCAGCGGGGCAAAGCAGTTCCATACAAATTCCTTCACACATCAAGGTTCCCCGATCGGATTCCCCCAGATGCGATCAATAACGTTGGCGGACTGATGAAGGTTGTTATCAGTCAATGAATGTTTTTAACGAAACAGAATATTAGTTAACCCGCTGGCACGGGACTTTGATTTAAACCAGCATATGTGCGATGAAAACAAGATTGATGTCGTCTATGTGTCGTGATTTCCACGATAACAGGTTAAATTATTGACATAGGCCTCTGCTGCATTTGTGTGATGTGGCAAAATGATGGCAAGATTATCAAGTAGGTCAGCATCGCTTTATAGGAGTACGCCAGTGTTGGAAAAACTACGGGCACAAATTGTGCGTCAAGGGCCGAGGTTATTGGGCAAACCACTGAAGTTCACGCCTTTTGCCTTGCAGCATCGGGTACTGGAACAACTGCTAACGTGGCAGTTTCGGCAAGCGCTGGAGGATGGTGAACTGGCGTTTCTGGAAGGCCGCTGGCTGAAAATAGACGTCCGTGATGTGGATTTACACTGGTTTATGACGCTGCAGGATAATCACCTGGTGGTGAGTCATAACGAAATGGCTGATGTTTGTTTTAGTGCCGATGCCAATGATTTGATCCTGATCGCTGCTCGAAAGGAAGATCCCGATACTCTGTTTTTCCAGCGTCGCCTGCGTATTGAAGGTGATACTGAGCTGGGGTTGTATGTGAAGAACCTCATGGATGCCGTTGAACTGGAAAATATGCCGGCGCCGTTGCGCGTCACATTGTTACAGCTGGCTGAATTTATTGCTGCGGGCTTGCAGGAGGGCGTGGATCAATCAACGGTACACGCATCGGCGTCATGCTAGTTCGGGTTGAAATTCCGGTTGATGCACCCGGCATTGACAGTTTGTTGCGGCAGGCATTTCCGACCGGTGCCGAGGCTGAGTTGGTGCGTCAATTGCGTGAAAATGGGCAACTGACCTTAGGCATCGTAGCGACTGATGATGAAGGTGGTGTGATTGGCTATGCTGCGTTCAGTCCCGTAACGATTGAAAATGAAGACCGGCAGTGGGTGGGGTTGGCACCGCTGGCAGTCGATGAACGCTTTCGGTGTCAGGGATTGGGGGAGCAACTGGTATATGAAGGGCTGGACGCACTCAACGAATTTGGTTATACCGCAGTGGTGGTATTAGGTAACCCGGCTTACTATTCCCGTTTTGGCTTTGTTCTGGCAATTGAACAACAGTTACGTTGCCGTTGGCCAGGTACAGAGAAATCGTTTCAGGTTTATCCGCTGGCGGATAATCATTTTGAAGGTACCAGCGGTTTGGTGGAGTATGCGGAGCCATTTAGCCATTTGTGAATGCGGAAAGAAATGCGGTTACTGTCTCGGGCTGGTCATGTACCAGCCTTTCTTTTTGCGCTTTGCTGAGCTGTTTGATGCGATATTCCCATTTCAGCGCGGTAGATCGATCTCCTGCAACACACTGATAAACCAGCACCAGTTCGCCTTTTCCCCGTAACGCTTTGGCACCTTTTCCGGTTTGATGCTGTGTCAGACGGCGTGGCACATCGGTAGTGATACCGGTATAGAGTAGTCCGCTGGCGGTACGCAGCATATAGAGAGACCAGCACGGTACGGGATTTTCAGTTATCACCTGATTCAACATGCTCAACCAGCGCAGTAAAGAGAAGAGTGCTTATTCTACGGTGTTATGCTTCTGAGGGAAGCAACGATATAAGCTAAAATTCTGGTATAAATTGGCAGAATGTAAACTCTGCCAATACCTGTTTTTTAATCTTTATTTATTAACAAGTACCGTTATTATAAAATAGAGAAAGTCGGCGGATTTTATGAGTGCTTAAAATTTATTATTAAACAGTGAGATAGTTTTAGATGGTTTCCGTACCTGCGAGGGTAAACCGTCATGAATGTAGTATTCCGGCTAACACAAATATCAAGCAGAATAAGTTATCGGATATAATAACCAGATTCGTTTGAAATTTTACAAACGAGAAAAAATAATCAAGGATAATTCATTCCGTCTGAATCGCTTATTCAATATGCCGCTCATTTTGAATCATCACCTATAAATTCGTTAACTCCCTGTATATGAGACCCTATTTTTTAATTTTTTTAAAAACAGACAGAATGGGCTTAAAATCCGAAATTGCATAAATCAGTGCAGATAGTACTTATGATGACAAACCGACCTATGGTGCTGCCCTGTGTAGCACAACACTAGCGTAAGTCTGGTGGCTCGAATCGGACGATTCAGTCAATATCTATTGGGCGCAGGCCGCCACGACAGGCGGCGATGGGCCGGGACGAGAGTTCCCTGCGTGATGTGACATCGGGGCCGGGGTATCGAGGCGAGGACAAATAGATGCTGAAGTGGCGTGTAACTGATGTGATGATAAATTGAAATTAAGTGCCTATATGAGATTTTTCTTCGAATTTCTTAAACCCATCTTCTATGGTTGGGATGATTTCTATCATCTCGAAGTAAGGTTTGGTTATCAGCGTGGAATCTCTCAGCCTTTCGATAGCGAAATAGAATGATTCCATGTCATCGGCGTGGAACATTGCCACATCAGTGCATTTCGTTGTGAATGCTTCAGCATCAAACATTCTTAACGATACTTTCCCGCCAGAAAGTACGGTAGGTATTACCCCATCAGCGATCCTGTTTCTCTCGCTTCGTGGCAGTCGTAGCCATTCTGTGGTGGTTTTTAATAATACAAAAACAGTAATCATAAGCGCTTGATCATTTTTATCTCCAGATGTTAGGAAAATACCGCTATCTGGATAAAAAGTGAAAGTCATAAATGTTTAATTTTATGACATTGTGGTTCCGTTGCGTTGAAAGTATCAGGGGATTGATGCAACGTTAAAATGTCACCTAATCCTGCAATATTGAATGTCACCTATATGAAGAAGATAGGCATCGGTAATAACAGCGTTCAGAACGGGATATGAAGCAAGATTTTTGCCTCTGTCAGACGGTGTTGCGCTACTAATGTGGAGAATATCTGTGAAAAAGTCATTTACGTTCGTTTATCTACTGCTGTTTTTGAGTGCTTTTACTGTATCAGCGGCAGGCTGGCCACCAGTAACCGGGGCGAAGGTGCCTGGGAATGCAATGGAGTTCCCGACCAAGCTGGAGCCGGTCAATTCCTCTCTGGAAACAATGCTCAATAAAGGAGCAGAGGTTGTGTCTTCTTATGTTGGTCAATATGGGCCGGTTGTTACCATCAAGAACAACAAGCACTATATTATTTGCATTCTCAAAGGTGCGGGAACCGGCTCCGATCAGAACGTGGCAACGTCTAAGTGCTACGCTATGAATTAGAGAGAAAAAGCCTGTATCTGCCTGCGGACGTTATGATAAGCATTATGGCGGTTTCCCGATCCGTTCAACGTGTGTAAACGAAAAGCCGTCTGGTAATTTCAGACCATATCCAGCAAGCTTGGCATAATGACATACGCTGGCGTGCAACAGCATATGTGCTGGGCCGTGGAGAGAGCACCCTGACATAGAAAACGTGTCAGTCACTGGGCAGGGAAAGGCTTATAGAAATAAGCGCTTTCCCTGAATGGTGGCGAGAGCCGAACCGGCGTTACTGCCTGTGCTAAGGCAACAGGCCAATAAATACGGTTTTCTTGCGTGGGCCGGTCATCAGTTCCTCCAGTTGCTCGACACATTTCAGGTAGTGCGGCGTTTGCTTATGGGCGGCGACGGCCTGTTCATCGACATACGCTTCATAGATATAAAAGCGGGTTGGGATATGTTCATCCCTGAGCACGTCAAAGCGTAAATTGCCGGCTTCTTTGATAGAGCCTTGATGATTGGCAGTAAAAACAGTCATGAATTGATCAATTTTGTCTTCTTTCACATTAATCTCGACGAGGGTAACGTGCATGCTTTTCTCCTTGTAGTTAGCGTGCCATCAGCTGCCAGACTGTCACGCTTTACCAACCGGTTGTTTTAGTGTTCCCGGTTAACCTTTTTCATGTAAGAACAGTTGGTAAGCCGCTTCTGCATTTTCATTTTCATGCACAATGGCATGAACAGCCTTCAACATGGCAATCGGGGCTTTTGACTGGAAAATATTGCGACCCATATCAACCCCGGAAGCCCCTTGATCAATGGCCTGATAGCACATTTCCAACGCATCATGTTCTGGCAGCTTTTTCCCGCCAGCAATCACGATAGGTACTGGACAACCGGCGGCAATGCGTTCAAAGCCACTATCGACATAATACGTCTTGATGATCTGCGCCCCCATTTCGGCAGCAATACGGGTTGCCAGCGAGAAGTAGCGTTGGTCGCGAGCCATATCTTTGCCTACGCCAGTCACCGCCATGGTTGGCATGCCATAACGCATTCCCTGATCAACCAGTTGGATGATGTTTTTAATTGACTGGTGCTCGTGTTCTGTACCGATATAAACCTGGGCGGCCGCCGCGCAGGCGTTGAGACGTAAAGCATCTTCCGTGGCGACAGCAACCGCTTCATTGGATAACTCGGTCAGAATTGAATTAGCGCCGGAGGCGCGCAATACGACCGGGCGATTGGCTGCTGCCGGAACAATGCTGCGTAAAATGCCGCGGGTGCACATTAATACGTCGGCATACTCAAACAGTGGCGCGATATTGATATCAATACGTTCCAGACCGGTAGTCGGCCCTTGAAAATAGCCATGATCGAATGCCAGCATCACAGTACGGTTGGTTTTGGGATTAAAAATGCGTGCCAGACGGGATTGCATGCCCCAATCCAGCGAGCCCGAACCTTTAAGCGCAAATTCAGGGTTCTTCTGTGGTACACCAATACCGAAATCTTTACCGTCTTTGATATCGTCTAAATCAGCCATCTTGAATTACTCCAACCGGAGGTGAAAAGTATCATTTCAGCCCACGACCGGAAGCCGCGGGCTACCGAGATTAAAAGTCGTACTTATTGATATTGTCTTTGGTGAAAATGACCCGCTGTGGCAGTAAGACGATACCGCTGCCTTTTGCCTCGTAGGTGTAGCCCTGAATACTGTTCGCGGAGACCTCAACGGTGCCAACGTTCGGGATATCAATCTTGTCCCCGACATTTAGCGTGCCTTTTTTCAGCATTTCATTGGCGACATAGACTGAGATTTTGCCTTGATCAACCACATCCCACAGGCCGAATTCCTTGACTGTGCCGCGCTCCACATACGGGCGCATCACATTCGGGGTACTGAATCCGACAATGGCCACATTGGTGCGTTTCAGGTTCTCTGCCGCCTGTGCCGCCGCTGGCAGGGCGTTTGCATCCGGGGCAATAATGGCATCCAAATCACTGTAGGCTTTTAAAATGCCCTCGGCGGTTTGCAGCGATTTGGTCGCGTCGTTATAACCGAACTGCGTGGTAACCACTTGCCAACCGGGGTGCTCTTGCTGAATTTTCTTCTTCGCTTCATTTACCCACTGATTCTGGTCGGTCACTGTCGGGCTGGAATAGAAGAAAGCCACTTTCGCCTTCTCCTTCTTCACCTGATGGGCGGCCATATCGACCAGCATCGACCCCAATTGATTAGGTGTTCCCTGATCAATATAAATGGAGCGGCATTCCGGCTTGGTGTCAGAATCCCAGGTCAGAATTTTTACGCCCCGTTGCATGGCGCGTTTTAGTGCCGGGCATAAACCATCGGGTGATACTGCCGAAACCACGATGGCGTTATAACCTTGATTAACAAAGTTATTGATCAATTGAACCTGACCGGACACGCTGGGTTCCGTCGGCCCATCGTAGGTGACATCCACCCCCAGCGACTTACCGGCCGCGATAGCACCGTTCCCGCCACTGGTGAAGAAACCCACCCCGACCAGTTTCGGGATAAAGGCGATGCGTTCTGTCGCTTGTGCAGTCGTGATGCAGGCAAATCCGAGGGTACAAACCAGTGCCAGCTTTTTTAATCTTTGTGGTTTCATTGCTATCTCCGAATCACTGTCTTGTTAGGGGTAGAGGTGTTGGCGATTTCAATACGAAAAAGAGGTCGTTAGATTACCGACCGTCTGGCGCGGCGGCGTTGCCACCATTCATTAATCAAATGTCTGTGCAGACTGATAGAACGTCCAACCACTACCAGAATCAGTAGTGCGCCAGACAGCGCGCTGGATATCTGGGTTGGCGTGCCAATCATCTGCAAACCTTGTTGTAAGTAACCCACCAGTAGTACTGCCAGTGCGGTACCGAGGATAGAGCCGGAACCGCCGTAGATGTTGGCACCGCCCAGCACCACGGCAGTGATGGCTGGCATCAGAAAAGAGGCTCCCAGGTCCGAGCGCGCGGAGCCGAAGTAAGACACCAGCAGGACGGCGGCAATGGCGGAGGCCATGCCAGTCAAGGCATACAACAGGTATAAGGTGCGGGCGATGGGGAGCGCACTGTAACGGGCTACCCGGCTGTTTTGTCCGATAAGAAAAATGTTGCGGCCACTGTGAGTGCAGTGCATCAGCAGCCAGAACAGCAGCACACACACCATAAATATCACCAGTGGCACTGGCAGGCCGAACAGTGTTTGGTTAGCGAAGTCCGTGAATGCCGTCGGGAAACCGCCAATACCTTCATAACCGGTCGCGCCGGAAAAACCGGACAGCAATAATGCGCTGCCGCCAAACAGATACATTGTTCCGAGTGTAATAACCAACGGGTTGACACCGGTATACAGAATCAAACCGGCATTAATTAAACCGCATAGCGCGCCGACGATCAGGGTTAACGGGATCGCCATACCCATCGGCACGCCAGCCTTAAACATCACGCCAAGGAATATGGCGCATAATCCGATGGTGGAACCGAATGAGATATCAATGCCGCCACTGACAATCACCATTGTCAGTGGCAGGGCCACAATCCCGATGCAGATAAAATCGCTGGTGCTGAACAGCAACACATTGATGTCCAACATGCGCGGATTTGAGAAACCGAACAGCAATATCTCCAACACCAGCAGTGCGCCCAGAGACAGTTCCCATCCGTAACGTCGATAGATACTCATCGCACTACCTCTTTTTTAATCTGGTGGTTAAAAGGCTTGCCATCACTGAAGGATTGGTTGTCATTCACGGGACGGCTGGCGAAAGATTTACTGTTCGATGGCTTATGGTTACCTGGTTTTGACGGGTGTTCTGTCGGTGGATTTTTTTTATCGGTAGCATTCGTGTTGGTGGTGAATCGGGCATATTTCTGCTGGCGGATATTGCGTTCAATAGCACAACGCAGGCGGCCATCGAACACCAGCACGCCCAGCAGCACCAGGCCGGCAATAAAATCATTCCACCAGGCGGGTAGACGTAACAGCACCAGCACGCTGTCGATCTGTGTCAGTAGATAGGCTCCAAGAATGGCGCCAATAATCGTCCCTGTTCCGCCCAGCAGACTGATGCCGCCCAATACGCAGGCGGCAATAGCTTTCATTTCCAGCCCGCTACCGGTTTGATTGGGGATAAAACCAATTTGTGAGGCAAAGACTATTCCGGCCAGTGCCGCCATTACGCCATTCATGGAAAAAGCAAAAATCCGAATACTGTCAGTCCGAATGCCCAGCTGGCGGGCGCCTTGTAAGTTATCGCCCGTTGCGTAGAAACTGCGGCCAAAAGCGGTTTTACCCAGTAGCCAGGCCATGGCCAGGATAAGCAATATAATCAGCCAGCCAATGGGGGAGATGGAAAACAGAATCGGCGTTGACAGACTTTTTAGATCCTCCGGTAACCCTTCAATCCATTTCCCGCCCGTCAACAGCAGCATCAGGCCACGATATAGTCCCAACGTACCCAGTGTGGCGACAATTGCCGGGATGCGCAGCCAGGCCACCAATATGCCGTTAAAGCAACCAGCCACCATGCCAACCAGTAAGGTCAACAGGCAGGAGATCGCCAGACTGAAACCGGCATTGAGCGCCATACCGATGGTGACGGCACATAAGCCGGTGATAGAGCCGACAGAGACATCTATGTTGCGGGTCAACATCACCATCGTGGCGCCGATCGCCAGTAAAATCAGGATATGGGCACTACTGAAAATCATAGTGAAGGTTTGCAGATTGAAATAGCTGCTGTCGATGGCCGCCAGCAACGCAAATAAGGCCAGGATAGCCAGCAATGCGGTGCCTTCACGGTTATTCTGAATAAATTTCAACATGCTACACCCTCATTTTCGGTAGGTTGATGGGTGTCGATATGCTGTTCACCAAAGGCGATATGCATAATCGTATCGACGGTCATTTCATCGCCGCTCAGTGCGCCACTGATTTCCCCCTGATGCATGACCAGCACGCGGTCAGCCATCTGCACCACTTCTTCCAAATCCGAAGAGATAAAAATAATCGCCACATGCTGTGCGGCAATACTGCGAATCAATTGATAGATATCACTGCGGGCTGATACATCCACACCACGGGTGGGTTCATCGATGATCAGCAGCAGGGGATTAGCCTCCAGGCATTTGGCAATCAGCAGTTTTTGTTGATTACCGCCGGACAAGGTGCGAACAGGTTGTTCGAGATGGTTAAATTTAATGTTGAGTGCCCGGCGGTAGCGCTCCAGCGTCGCGGCTTCCTGTGCCGGATGGGTCCACACTCCCTGACGGTCATATGTCAGTGAACACACATTCCAGCTCAGCGGGGCATCAAGGTAGAGACCAGAAGCCTGCCGGTCTTCAGGCAGATAAACCAACCCGGTCGTTAAGCGATCGACGGTTTTCATCGTAGTGATATCAACGTCTTCCAGTGTAATACGGCCACTGCTGGCAGGACGTAAGCCATACAATGTCTCGGCCAGCTCCGTTCTGCCTGCGCCAACGACGCCCGCTAATCCGAGAATTTCACCGGCCCGGATTTCAAAGGAGATATGCATGAATCCTTCACCGCTCAGGTCTATCACTTGCATTACGGGTTGATCGGATTGAGCGCGTGATTGGGTGCGGCGGTTACCCGGCAGCTCCAGCCATAATTTTTGTGTATCACTTAACGCTCCATTTTTACTCTGTGGCGTAATGGCCTGAATAATGGTTTCGGTAGAAAAATCCGCGGTGGCGCCGCTCAACGCAATGCCACCATCACGCATGACACTGACCCAGTCAGCCAGTTGGCGGATTTCAGGCAATTTATGAGAGATAAAGACGACACCGACGCCCTGTTGCAGCAATATTTTGATCTGGCTGAATAAACGATTGGCTTCGGCGGGCGTTAATGAGGCGGTTGGTTCATCAAGGATTAAAATACGCGAGTCGCGCATCAGGCCGCGCATAATTTCCACTAACTGTTGATCGGCAACATTGAGCGAACCGGCGCTGGCAGACAGATCCAGGCGGCAACCCAGGCTTTCCAGCAACTGGGCCATTTTCTTTTTATCAGCTTGATGTTTTGGCAAACGGAACAGGATATTTTCCTGCACCGAAAGATTGGCAAACAACATCGGTTCTTGCGGAACCAGATAAATACCCAACTGATGCGCTTTCGCCGGCGTGAGGTCGGAGCATGGCTGTCCATTAATCTCGATGATGCCACTATCCGGTGGTAAGACTCCGGCAATGATTTTCATCAGTGTGGATTTACCCGCACCATTCCCCCCGAGCAGTGCATGGACCTGACCAGACCGTAAAGTGAAATCGATACTTTTCAATACCACTACGCCAGAAAACTGCTTGCTGATACCTCGAGCCTGGAGCAGCGGTGGTGAAGGGGAGACGGTGTATGGCATCAGTGGCTCCTGGTGATCGAAATGAACAAAAATAATTTAAAAATAAAAATGTTCAAAAAAAGATAGCTTGATAATCCCTTAATTGGCGTAATCAATGTCACATTTTTGTGAATAAAAATATTTAAATTAAAATGTGTTCAAATATGTTGAGTAAACTGTTAGCGTGACTATCCAGTGGAATATGACCATGACGCACAGTTTCAGTCTGGGAATAAGAAAACAGTCAGTAATGATGAAAGAAAAACCAACCATGAAAGAAAAGTCGGTGAGCAAAGAAAAAAACATGTCGTCCAACGATGAATACAAATATCCGGGTAATAGCATGAGTGAAGAGGAACTGCTCGCTCGCATTGCGTGGTTTTATTATCACGATGGCTTAACACAAGGGGATATTGGCGAACTGCTGGGGTTGGCCCGATTAAAAGTTTCCAGGTTACTGGAAAAGGGTCGGCAGTCTGGTGTGATTCGGGTACAGATTAATTCACGCTACGAAGGCTGTCTGGAACTGGAAAACATACTGCAACAGCGCTTTGGCCTTAAGCATATTCGTATCTTGCCTTCTCTGGCTGATCCTGGCATCA
Source organism: Prodigiosinella confusarubida (assembly GCF_002847015.1). Classification (GTDB taxonomy): domain Bacteria; phylum Pseudomonadota; class Gammaproteobacteria; order Enterobacterales; family Enterobacteriaceae; genus Prodigiosinella; species Prodigiosinella aquatilis. Next base: position 4,808,296 of record NZ_CP025085.1, on the reverse strand, counting down.
GCAGCCGGCTGGGTATCGGTGCCGCGCATTTATTGATGGCTTTGGTACAGCCGCAACAACTACTGGCTGTTGGTTTCGGTGAAACCACCATGTCTGCGCTACAGCACCTGAGCGGTTTTATCGCATCGCAGCAAGTTCGCCTGGTAACGTTATCTGGCGGTGTTGGTTCTTATATGACGGGAATCGGTCAGTTGGATGCTGCCTGCCAGGTCAGCATTATTCCTGCGCCGCTGCGAGCATCCAGTGCCAGCGTTGCCGACACATTCCGTCAGGAAAACAGTGTTCGTGATGTGATGCTGGCTGCCTGTGCAGCCGATGTGGCGGTAGTTGGCATTGGTTCCGTCAATCAGAAAAAAGAGGCCACCATTTTGCGCTCCGGCTATATCAGTGAAGGCGAGCAATTGATGTTCAGCCGTAAAGGCGCGGTCGGAGATATCCTTGGCTACTTTATGCAGGCCGATGGCTCCCTGGTTCCGGACATGCAGATTCATCAGGAATTGATTGGTATTTCGTTGACAGATCTCACCACTATCCCGACCGTTATCGGCGTGGCAGGTGGTGTGGAAAAATCAGACGTCATTGTCGCCGCATTGCAAGGGAAGTATGTGAATGCGTTGGTGACGGATGAGGTGACGGCTCGGTCAATAATCAATTTGATTTAATTGGCTATTTTTCTTGTTAGCTTGAGATTGGGCTGTGCTCGTTACCGTCACATACTACGTGTATGCTCCGGTCCCTGCGCGCAGTCCGCACTCAATCTGACGGCGACAATAACGCCAATTAAGTGTCAGTTGCAGGCTATTTCTCTTGTCAGCTTGAGATGGTTTTAACTTTTGATGTGAGTAGTGGGGGATTTCCCCGTGGGAGACAGAATTATTCGCGAATTGATATAAAAATCACTTAAAACAGAGGAACGCGTAATGAGTCAGCTCTGTACAACAACTACCGCATCGGGTGATTACCTGATGGCGCTGGATGCCGGTACTGGCAGTGTCCGGGCCGTAATATTTGATCTTAACGGCAATCAGATAGCGGCCGGACAGGCTGAGTGGATACATTTACCGGTGCCTGATGTACCAGGATCGATGGAGTTTGATTTGACGACTAACTGGCAATTGACGTGCCAGTGTATTCGTCAGGCACTGCATCTGGCTAATTTGCCGTCCAGTGCTATCCGTGCGGTAGCCGCCTGCTCAATGCGCGAAGGGATTGTGCTCTATGATCGCAGTGGCACGCCGATCTGGGCTTGCGCCAATGTGGACGCGCGCGCCAGCCATGAAGTCAGTGAGCTAAAAGAGTTGCACAATGATGGGTTTGAATTGGAAGTCTATCAGTGTTCCGGTCAGACGCTGGCATTGAGTGCGATGCCCCGGTTGTTATGGTTGGCTCATCATCGTTCGGATATTTACCGCCAGGCGGGTACGTTAACGATGATAAGTGACTGGCTGGCTAATATGCTCAGTGGCGAGCTGGCCGTTGATCCTTCGAATGCCGGGACTACCGGCATGCTGGATTTGTCCACCCGCGACTGGCAACCGACGTTGCTGGAAATGGCCGGGCTGCGGGCTGATATTTTATCGCCGGTAAAAGAGACTGGAACCTTGCTGGGGCATGTCACGGCACAGGCTGCCGAAGCCTGTGGTTTGCTGGCGGGAACGCCGGTAGTCATGGGCGGTGGTGATGTACAGCTGGGTTGCCTGGGATTGGGGGTGGTACAACCGGGGCAGACGGCGGTATTGGGAGGGACATTCTGGCAGCAGGTCGTTAACTTGCCAAAGCCGATTACCGATCCCAATATGAATACCCGAATTAACCCCCATGTCATTCCCGGCATGGTGCAAGCGGAATCCATCAGCTTCTTTACCGGTTTGACCATGCGTTGGTTCCGTGATGCGTTTTGTGCCGAAGAGAAACTGCTGGCCCAGCGGTTGGGGGTGGATACCTACAGCTTGTTGGAGGATATGGCGGCCAGAGTGCCGGCTGGCGCTTACGGGGTCATGCCGATTTTCTCTGATGTGATGCGGTTTAAGTCGTGGTATCACGCCGCCCCTTCTTTTATCAACCTCTCCATTGATCCTGAAAAATGCAACAAAGCCACGTTATTCCGTGCGCTGGAAGAGAATGCGGCTATCGTCTCCGCTTGCAATCTGGCCGAAATCGCTAAATTCTCCGGTGTGAAAGCCTCGTCTGTCGTCTTTGCCGGCGGGGGATCGAAAGGCAAGCTGTGGAGCCAGATTCTGGCGGATGTGACCGGTATCCCGGTGCAAGTGCCGGTGGTAAAAGAAGCCACCGCGTTAGGCTGTGCCATTGCTGCCGGCGTGGGCGTCGGGCTGTATGATGCCCTGGATAAAACCGGTGAGCGGCTGGTGCGTTGGGAGCGGGAATTTATCCCGAACACAGAGCATCAAGCGCTATATCAGGCAGCAAAAACCAACTGGCAAGCGGTGTATACCGATCAACTGACGCTGGTGGACAGTGGGTTGACGACCTCGCTCTGGAAGGCGCCTGGCCTGTGAAGTTGTCCGACCGAATGTCGGGTTGTATGCATCACTGCCATCTGATGAATGCCTGATTTCTCGGGTATGACGTCAATGGCACGGGTAACGTAAACGTTTGGTGATATCCCCGCGCTCGCGCGGGGATTTGCGGCCCAATAAGTGATGTTTAACCGGCTAACAGTGCCGCGTAACGGCTGATATCGACGTTACCACCGCTGATAATCACGCCGATTCGTTGCCCTTTCAACTGTGAACTCACCTCGTGTGTACCTTGGAATTGAATTGATGCAAATTCAGGGATTCAGCGCCATGCGTGCCGCCACAGGCGAAATATACAAACAGTAAAATCAGCGGCGCATGGTTTGTTATTTGTTTTGGTGTGATAATAATCACATCTAATGTGATTTATTTGCCTGTATTTACCTATTTATGTGAATAAAATTACAAATAAGCGTGTCGATGTAGATTCAAATATCAGGGAACGGGTGAATACGCTCCTGTTAGTGATGAATGATGGTAATGCGGTGGGTTTGGCTACTCGACACGAGTCCCCTGCTGAGTGCTATTCTCAGTGAACCAGAATGCCGAGTATTACTTAAATATCGCTGGCCCTGCTTTTGTATTTACCGATCAAACTGGCTGAAGAGTTGGAGTATTGTATGACAGAGTTAACCGCTGCGGCGCAGCGTGCATTGGGTTTGATGGATTTAACCACCCTGAATGATGACGATACCGATGAAAAAGTGACCGCACTTTGCCATCAGGCCAATAGCCCGGCCGGCAAGACGGCCGCCATCTGCATTTATCCCCGCTTTATTCCGCTGGCCCGCAAGACGTTGCGTGAACAGGGCACGCCGGACATCCGCATTGCGACGGTGACCAACTTCCCACACGGTAATGATGATATTGCCATTGCTGTGGTGGAAACCAACGCTGCTATTGCCTATGGCGCAGATGAAGTGGATGTGGTGTTCCCGTATCGCGCGTTGATAGCGGGAAATGCCCAAGTGGGTTTTAAACTGGTGCAGGCGTGCAAAGAAGTATGTGATGCCGCCAGTGTGCTGCTGAAAGTGATTATCGAAACCGGCGAGTTGAAAGAGGATGTGTTGATCCGCCAGGCCAGCGAGATAGCCATTGATGCTGGCGCCGATTTTATTAAAACCTCCACCGGTAAAGTGCCGGTCAACGCGACCCTGCGTAGCGCGGAGGTGATACTGAGCGTCATCCGTGATAAGGGTGTTGGTGAACGGGTCGGTTTTAAAGCGGCGGGCGGTGTGCGTACCGCTGAGGATGCGGCTCAGTATTTGCAACTTGCCGATACGATTATGGGTACAGGTTGGGCTGATGCGCGGCATTTCCGTTTTGGCGCTTCCAGCTTACTGGGTAGCCTGTTAAATACGCTGGGACACTAAACTGCCGCTGCGCATCGTGGTTATTGGAGATCCCGTAAATCCCGATGCTACGGTATTGATTAACCGTCCCTTATGCTGGAGAAAACACCTTGTTTCTGATTCAGGAGATCATTCGTAAAAAGCGTGATGGACAGCCGCTTAGTGCGGAAGAAATCCGCTTTTTCGTTAACGGTATCTGTGACAACACAGTATCGGAAGGGCAAATTGCGGCACTGGCCATGACCATTTATTTCCATGATATGACCATGGAGGAGCGTGTCGCGCTGACACTGGCAATGCGTGATTCCGGTACGGTTCTTGACTGGAAAAGCCTCAATCTTAACGGACCGCTGGTGGATAAACACTCCACTGGCGGTGTCGGTGATGTGACCTCGTTGATGCTGGGGCCGATGATAGCCGCCTGCGGTGGCTATGTGCCGATGATTTCCGGGCGAGGTCTGGGACATACCGGAGGAACATTGGATAAGCTGGAGTCGATTCCTGGTCTGGACATTTTTCCCGACAATGACGAATTCCGTCGGATTATCCAACAGGTGGGCGTGGCGATTATCGGCCAGACGAATTCACTGGCACCCGCGGATAAACGGTTCTATGCCACGCGGGATATTACTGCCACGGTGGACTCCATCCCGCTGATTACCGCCTCCATTCTGGCGAAAAAACTGGCGGAAGGACTGGATGCGCTGGTAATGGATGTAAAAGTGGGGTCGGGCGCGTTTATGCCGACCTATGAACAGTCTGAGCAACTGGCGCTGGCGATTGTCGGCGTGGCCAATAACGCTGGATGCCGTACCAGTGCGTTGCTAACGGATATGAATCAGGTGTTGGCATCCAGTGCGGGGAATGCGCTGGAGGTCCGGGAGGCGGTGCGTTTTCTGACGGGAGAACACCGTAATCCGCGATTGTATGAAGTCACTATGGCGCTGTGTGAAGATATGCTGCTGGCGGGATATCTGGCGAACAACAGTTCGGATGCCCGGTCGCGTTTACAGGCGGTGCTGGATAATGGTAAGGCGGCGGAGGTATTTGGCCGCATGGTGGCCGCACAGCGTGGACCAGTGGATTTCGTCGAGCATCATGATCGTTATCTCTCTTCCGCTACGTTGAGCAAACCAGTGTTTGCCGAACATGATGGGATCGTCAGCACGATGGACACCCGTGCGCTGGGGATGGCGGTGGTGGCGCTGGGGGGTGGTCGCCGTCAGGCCGGTGCCAGTATTGATCATCGTGTTGGGCTGAGTGACATGGTCAGTCTGGGAGACCGTGTGGATTCGCAGCGTCCGCTGGCGATTATTCATGCCAATACAGAAGCGCAATGGCGACAGGCAGAGCAGGAAGTCCGGGCAGCAATTGTTGTCAGTGACTGTGCGCCGAAGCCAATGCCGATAATTTATCGTCGGTTAAGTGCAAAGGATGTATCGCTTTCCGATTGAAAGCGGCGCAAATCGCCGATAAAGAACACAGGAGATAACAACATGAAACGTGCATTTATTATGGTGCTCGACTCATTTGGCATCGGTAGTGCTGCCGATGCCGCAAAGTTTGGTGATGCTGGCTCAGATACACTAGGCCACATTGCGCAAGTTTGTGCGGCGGGCAAAGCCGATCAGGGCCGTAAAGGTCCGTTGCATTTGCCAAATCTGAGCCGTCTCGGATTGGGTAAAGCGGCGGAAGAATCTACCGGACATTTCCCGGCAGGACTGGATGCACAAGCAGAAATCGTCGGCGCTTACGCTTACGCCAGCGAAATCTCCTCTGGTAAAGATACACCGTCGGGTCATTGGGAAATGGCTGGCGTGCCGGTGCTGTTTGACTGGGATTATTTTCGTGATGAACAGAACAGCTTTCCACCGGCACTGCTGGACAAGCTGGTACAACGCGCCGAACTGCCAGGTTATCTCGGTAACTGCCATGCTTCCGGTACGGTAATTCTGGATAAACTTGGCGAAGAACACATGAAAACCGGCAAGCCGATTTTCTACACTTCAGCAGATTCGGTGTTTCAAATCGCCTGTCATGAAGAGTCCTTTGGACTGGAAAAACTGTATGCGCTGTGTGAGATAGCGCGCGAAGAATTGGATGCAGGCAACTACAATATTGGCCGCGTGATTGCTCGTCCATTTGTCGGCGACAAAGCGGGAAATTTCCAGCGAACCGGTAACCGTCACGATCTGGCGGTTGAGCCTCCAGCGCCGACTGTGCTGAAAAAACTGGTGGAAGAAAAAGGCGGGGAAGTGGTCTCGGTGGGTAAAATCGCTGATATTTATGCCAATGTAGGGATTACCCAAAAAGTGAAGGCCACCGGTATTGATGCGTTGTTTGACGCGACTTTGGCACAGATGGATCGGGCGGGTGATAACACCATTGTGTTCACTAATTTTGTGGATTTTGATTCCTCCTATGGTCACCGTCGCGATGTGGCTGGTTATGCGGCTGCGCTGGAGTTATTTGACCGTCGCCTGCCGGAAATGCTGGCGAAAGTCACTGGGGACGATATCTTGATCCTGAGCGCCGATCACGGTTGCGACCCCACCTGGCCGGGGACTGAGCATACCCGCGAGCATGTGCCGGTGCTGATGTACGGTCCACGGGTACTGCCGGGTTTCCGGGGGCATCGCACCACGTTTGCGGATATCGGACAAACGGTCGCATGTTATTTTGGCTTGTCACCGATGGATTACGGTAAATCGATGCTCTGACCCAGGTTGGAGTATGCGCGATGTTATTTTTACGTTGATGAAGAGGGAAGAGAAGGATGGCTACGCCACATATTAATGCAGAAAGAGGTGATTTCGCGGATGTCGTGCTGATGCCTGGCGATCCGTTGCGCGCCAAATATATCGCCGAAACCTTTCTGGAAAATGCCATTGAAGTCAATAACGTTCGTGGCATGCTGGGGTTTACCGGGACATATAAAGGTCGCCGTATTTCTGTGATGGGCCACGGTATGGGGATCCCTTCCTGCTCTATCTATACCAAAGAGCTGATCACGGAATTCGGCGTGAAAAAAATTATCCGTGTCGGTTCCTGCGGCGCAGTACGCCACGACGTGAAACTACGTGACGTAGTGATTGGCATGGGGGCCTGCACCGATTCCAAGGTCAATCGTATGCGTTTTAAAGATCATGATTTCGCTGCGATTGCTGATTTTGATTTGCTGCGCCATGCAGTGGATGCCGCTAACGCCCGTGGCGCCAATGTGCGCGTCGGTAACCTGTTCTCGGCCGATCTGTTCTACACGCCAGATCCGCACATGTTCGACGTGATGGAAAAATATGGCATCCTCGGCGTGGAAATGGAAGCCGCCGGGATTTACGGTGTGGCGGCGGAGTTCGGCGCCAAAGCGCTGGCGATCTGCACGGTGTCTGACCATATTCGTACTCAGGAACAGACTACGGCGGCAGAACGCCAGACCACCTTCAACGAAATGATTGAGATAGCGCTGGCGTCTGTTCTGTTGGGCGATAAGGATTAATCCGGCAAGCGCTGCTGCTGGCAGTGTTTTTATCCCAGCGGCAGCGCCATGATAATGGCGTCTTCCCGGCCTTGTACCGTGGGGTAATAATCCCGTCGGATAGAAACCTCATTGAATCCCAGGCTTTGATAAAGGGCCATCGCTCGGTGATTGGAAGCGCGGACTTCCAACCATAGCGTCAGAATACCTTTCTTTTCCAGCGTATCAATCAGGTACTCCAGCAATTGGCGGCCATAGCCGTGGCGCTGATGCGCCGGATGCACGGCGATGTTAAATAATGTGGCCTCATCCAGTATCACCTGAGTGATCGTGTAAGCGACCAGTTGCTGATCATGACATAACTTCAGGTTGAGGTAGCGTTCACCCTGATTACTGACAAAGGTTTGTTCCGTCCACGGAAAGGCGTGGCTTAAATGTTCAATCTGAAAGGCTGACGCCAAATCAGTCGGGAGCAGGGGAGAAATTGTGTTCATGTTGACAAATCTGCTGCCATAGAGCGCGTTTGGCTCCGGCATTGTGGTAAAGCTCGGCTAACGCCGGGCTGGTGAGTTGAATACCTTCCAGATGCAGTGGTGATTCGATGCCCAGCCGCCAGCAGTGACAGCGAGTGTGTTCGGGGAGCATCACCACTTGCTGCGGTGTCAGGCCATAGGTTTCATCAGGTGAAAGTTTCAGGCTGTGTATTACATCCTGTAGCAGCGGATCATCACTGGCGGGCAGCGGATTCGCCACGATCAGCAGTCGAGTGCCAGGTGGCAGGCTGACGGCAATTTCCCCCTGCAACACCGTCGGACGCCGCAACGTCCACTGCGTGATCCCCAGTTGTTGTAGCAGCTCGTCCCGTCTTGATGTCATGCCATCCCCTGTCTGGAGCGTGATTATGCTGCGCTATGCTAGCAAACCCATCGTACATGCGCCAACAAACCTCTATAATCGCCGCTTAGTTAATTAAGGAGCCAGAGACTGATGTCCGCTTTTACCCCCGCCAGTGAAGTGATACTGCGCCATAGTGATGAATTTACCTCCCGCCGGGTGCTGTTTGCTGGCGATTTGCAGGATAGCCTGCCAGCCCAGTTTGATGCGGTAGAGGTGCGCGTGCATACCACTCAGTACCATCACTGGCAGCAGTTGCACCCAATGTTGGGAGAGCTCGTTCACTTTTCTCTGTTGGCGGATGCCAGGGTGGTGGAGGGGTGCGACACCCTGATTTACTACTGGCCGAAGAGTAAATCGGAAGCGCAGTTTCAGCTTGCCAACCTGCTGTCTCTGTTGCCGGTGGGATGTGAAATTTTCGTGGTGGGAGAAAACCGCAGTGGCGTGCGCAGCGCGGAGAATATTCTCGAGGGTATCGCCAGCCTGAATAAAATTGATAGCGCCCGGCGTTGTGGGCTGTACCACGGTCGTTTGGATGCGAATACCTCGTTTGCTTTGGATGACTGGTGGCTGGATTATGATGTGGATGGTGTTCCTGTTCGCACGTTACCCGGTGTTTTCAGTCGCGATGGCCTGGATTCGGGTAGCCAGCTGTTGCTTTCCACACTGGAGGCTCATCAGAAGGGCAAAGTGCTGGATATTGCCAGCGGCGCGGGTGTGCTGGCGGCGGTGTTCGCCAAGCGTTCGCCGAAGATACGTCTGACACTCAGTGATGTCAGCGCGGCGGCGTTGGAATCCAGTAAAGCTACGCTGACACTGAATCAGCTGGAGGGCAATGTGGTTGCCAGCAATGTGTATTCCGACATTGTGGGTCGCTTCGATATGATCATCTCTAACCCACCGTTCCATGAGGGTATGAAGACCAGCCTGCATGCAGCAGAAACGCTGATTCGCGGTGCGGCGTTACATCTGAACATCGGTGGTGAGCTACGCATTGTGGCCAATGCCTTCCTGCCTTACCCCGCGTTGCTGAGTGACACCTTTGGCAATCATGAAGTTATCGCCCAGAACGGCCGCTTTAAGGTATATCGTTCGGTATTGTCGCGCGCAGCGAAAGCAAGGCGTTAATAGCAGGCCAGCAATGGTGTGATAATTTCCCTTGCTGGCCTTATTGTGACGATTATTCCACGTTACACGTTAATAGTGTCCATACCTTCCTGGGTATAACGTTCACCGGCAAACGCCTGGAACGGACATATGGCTTCGATAGCCGCCAGTTCGGCTGCCGTCAGCGTCACATCCAGCGCAGCGACATTCTCTTCCAGATAACGGCGGCGTTTGGTGCCGGGAATCGGCACAATGTTTTCGCCTTGCGCCAACACCCAGGCCAGTGCCAACTGTGAGGGAGTGACGCCTTTTTCTTGCGCCAGTTGTTTGATCTTATCTACCAATTGCAGGTTTTTAGCAAAGTTTTCGCCGCTGAAGCGTGGATTGGCTCGGCGGAAATCATCGGCGGATAAATCATCGATGCTGCGAATGGCGCCGGTCAGGAAACCGCGACCCAATGGGCTATAGGGGACAAAACCGATCCCCAGTCGTTTACAGGTGGGCAGAATGGTTTCTTCAACGTCACGTGTCCACAATGAGTATTCACTTTGTAACGCGGTAATCGGGTGGACCTTGTGAGCGCGCTCCAGCGTGTTGGCTGAGGCTTCACTTAGTCCGAGATAGCGGATTTTTCCCTCTTTTACCAGATCGGCCATGGCGCCTACGCTCTCTTCAATCGGCACGGCTGGATCAATGCGGTGCTGATAATAGAGGTCGATGACGTCTACCCCCAGCCGTTGCAGACTGCCTTCCACTGATTTGCGGATATAGTCGGGTTTGCCACACACACCACGCTCTTGCAGATTCGCTGGATTGCGCAGAATACCAAACTTGGTAGCCAGAAAGACCTGGTCACGTTTGCCTTTAATGGCTTTACCCACTAACTGTTCATTAGTGTGAGGACCATACATATCAGCGGTATCCAGTAATGTGACCCCCAGCTCCAGTGCCCGGTGCAGTGTGGCGATAGCCTCTTTCTCATCCATCGCTGTAGAGTAAAAATCGCTCATTCCCATGCATCCCAGACCGATGGCGGAGACGAGCGGGCCCTGCTGACCCAGTTTACGTTGCTGCATTATGTTACCCCTGTCATACGAATGAGAGGTTCAGTATGGTTGTTGGGAAATAAAAGATAAATCACGTTGTTTGTGCAACACTGTTTGAAAAAAGCAAACAATGTGTGGTGGAAAGATGGATCAGATACAGGCCATGCGGGTGTTTGTCCGCATTGTGGAGGCCGAAAGTTTCAGCCGTGCGGCGGAAAATCTGGGATTGCCGCGCGCAACGGTGAGTCAGACATTGAAGCGGCTTGAACTGCGGTTGGGGGTGCGTCTGTTACTGCGTACCACCCGACAAGTGCAGATAACGGATGAAGGCCGGATTTATTATCAACGTTGTATACAATTGCTGGCAGAAATTGATGAGACTGATGCGCTGTTCTCCCACCAGCGTCAGCAACCCAGTGGACGGGTGAGAATCGATATGCCGCATTCACTGGCACGACAAATAGTGATCCCTGCCTTACCCGAATTTTACCAACGTTATCCGCAGATTACGTTGGTGTTGAGCGCCAATGACACTACCATTAACATGATGCGTGAAGGTGTTGATTGTGTCCTGCGCGCCTGGCAGACAGATGATGATTCTCTGGTGGCACGTCATTTTCCTTCACTTCGTCAGCTCACTTGTGCCTCGGCTGACTATTGTGCAATCCATGGTGTGCCCGAAAGCCTGTCCGATCTGGCTGCTCACCAGATGATAGGGTACTTTTCCCTGCAAACGTCACAGCGCTATCCGCTGGAATTTATGCAAGCGGAGCAACTCGTGACCCGGATGCTTCCCTCCCGTCTGGATGTCAGCGGCGCGGATGCGTATATCGCCGCCTGTTGTGCGGGGTTGGGGATCATTCAGGCTCCGCGTTACGGTTTGACGCCGTTGCTGGAAAGCGGGGAACTGGTGGAAATTTTGCCGCAAACACCCCCGCCGGATATGCCACTTTATGTGATGTATCAACCGGGCCGTTTTCTGGCACCGCGCATCCGGGTGGTGATCGAATGGCTGCATGAGCTTTTTAATCAACAACTGACTGACTGATGTCACTTTTTTTGCATCAAACCGCTGCATACAACGGAAATAATCATTGACCTTAACGGGAAAATCTCTAGAATTCGCCCCCGTGGTGACATCATGTGACGTAATGTTGCAGGTCAGCGAAGGTGGCGGAATTGGTAGACGCGCTAGCTTCAGGTGTTAGTGCCTTAACGGGCGTGAGGGTTCAAGTCCCTCTCTTCGCACCAATATCACCACACCGATTTGTATTGCACAGTACCTGCGAAGGTGGCGGAATTGGTAGACGCGCTAGCTTCAGGTGTTAGTGTCTTAACGGACGTGAGGGTTCAAGTCCCTCTCTTCGCACCACTGGCGATACAAATTGATGCTGTAAACCGTGCGAAGGTGGCGGAATTGGTAGACGCGCTAGCTTCAGGTGTTAGTGCCCTAACGGGCGTGAGGGTTCAAGTCCCTCTCTTCGCACCACTCTCCATTATTGGTTATTTTTTGACTCCCCACACAGCAATTTCCCTTCCTTAAGTCATGATCACTGGCATGACTTTTGTGTTCTGTTTCAAATCATTCACATCTGGTTGTTCACCTGTTTGACAAAAATCCGCTGCCTGCCATTATTTGATCATTCACTTAAACCGAATGCTTTCCACCTGAATTCGGTTTTATGTCTAGGTAGGGCTCCCGCTATGCTGACGTTACGCCAGATTCGCCATTTTATTACCGTTGCTGAAACCGGTTCGATCTCCGCGGCAGCTCAGGCTTCTTTTGTTTCTCAGTCTTCCCTGACGCAGGCAATTCAACAGCTTGAGACAGAAATCGAAGCGCGGTTGTTTGACCGCCACGCCAAGGGCATGACGCTGACGCATCAAGGGCATCAGTTTTTACGGCAGTCGTATCTGATCCTCGCGACGGTCGACAATGCTAAACGCAGTCTGCAAATGGGCACCGAAAGTGTCACCGGGCACCTCACTCTGGGCGTAACCAGTCTGGTCGCTGGCTATTTTCTGGTGGATTTACTCAAGCAATTCAACGCCTACTATCCGAAAGTGGAAGTCAAAGTCGTCGAGGATGAGCGCCAGTACATTGAGCATTTACTGGTCAGCGGTGAAATTGATATCGGCGTGCTGATCCTCTCAAACCTCGAAGACCGCGACGCGCTGCAAACCGAAGTGTTGACCCATTCCTCTTATCGCTTGTGGTTGCCGCCACTGCATCCGTTGCTGGAGCGCGAAAGTATTTCGCTGGCAGATATCGCAAATGAGCCGCTGATCCAGCTCAATGTCGACGAAATGGAAAAACACGCGCAGCGCCTGTGGGCACGGGCGGGGCTGAAACCGAATATAGCGATGAAAACGGCTTCGACTGAAGCCGTGCGCAGTCTGGTGGCCGCCGGGCTTGGCGTTTCAGTGCAACCGGACATGGCATACCGTGCCTGGTCGCTGGAAGGTAATATGATTGAGGCCAGCAAACTGGAGGATTCCATCGAACCGCTGGATATTGGATTGGCGTGGCGGCGCGGCAGTGCGCGACCGGAACTGGTGACGCCATTCCTGACCATTGCGCGGGAGAACAGTGCCAAGCGCAAGCCGTTGTAACAGAGCATTCGGTTAAACCGAATGTAGCCTTCAATAATTGCTATTTGTTGCCCTCAGGGAAATTACTTAATATGAATTGGCAATTTGTTACCGATATATAACATTTTTGTTAATTTACGATAATTCTCTGCTTTGAGGGTAGTGCAATGTCGGATGCAGAATTTGTTGCCAGTTTCTCTGAAAAACACGCGATCAATGGCGACCTTCTGCACGGCGAGGGCGCGACGCAAAGCATTTTCAATCCCGCCACGGGTGACATTATCGCCGAAGTGGCAGAAACCTCTCTGACACAGGTCGATCAGGCGGTTCGTGCGGCCAATAATGCGTTTTACCGCTGGTCACGCACTACACCCGCTGAACGTGCCACGATACTCTTGCGCATTGCCGATGCAATTGAAAAACAGGCGCACGCTTTGGCGCGGCTTGAAGCCATTAACTGCGGCAAACCACTGCATCAGGCACTGAATGACGATCTGCCCGCCGCGATTGACGTTTTCCGGTTCTTCGCTGGTGCCGTGCGTTGCCAGCAGGGGCAGCTTTCAGGCGAATATCTTCCTGGCCATACCTCTATGGTGCGTCGTGACCCGCTCGGCGTGGTAGCGTCGATTGCGCCGTGGAATTACCCGCTGATGATGGCCGCGTGGAAAATCGCCCCCGCGCTGGCGGCGGGGAATACCGTGGTCTTCAAACCTTCCGAACATACCCCATTGACTATTCTGGCGTTGTTGCCGGCCTTGCAGGAAATCCTGCCGCCCGGGGTGCTGAATGTGATTACTGGCAGCGGTGAAGGCGTCGGTAGTGCGCTGGTCAGCCATTCTCACGTCCGTCTGATATCGCTGACCGGCGATATCATCACCGGCCAACGCATTTTGCAGGCGGCGGTTAAAACGGTGAAGCGTACTCATCTTGAACTTGGCGGTAAAGCGCCGGTGATTGTCTGCAACGACGCCGATATTGATGATGTGGTTCAGGCGGTCAGCGCCTGGGGTTATTACAACGCCGGGCAGGATTGTACTTCCGCCTGCCGCGTCTATGCACAGGCCGGTATTTATGAGCGTCTGGTGGAAAAGCTGGGTGATGCGGTTTCGCAATTGCCCTTCGCCAAAAAGAACGACAATGAAAACGTTATGGGGCCGCTGATCAGCAGTCGGCAGCGTGATCGTGTATCGAGCTTTGTCGAACGGGCGCTCAGTCAGCCGCATATCGAGCGGATTACCGGCGCGGCATCGCATTCCGGCCCCGGTTTTTATTACCAGCCGACGTTGCTGGCGGGTTGTTTGCAAAGCGATGAAATCGTGCAGCGTGAAGTCTTCGGGCCGGTGGTTAGCGTGACGCGTTTTGACACCATTGAACAGGTGGTGAACTGGGCGAACGAATCAGAATACGGGCTGGCGTCGTCGGTCTGGACACAGAACATCGATCTGGCGATGCAGATTTCCAGTCACATGCAATATGGCACCACGTGGATTAACACCCACTTTTCATTGGTCAGTGAAATGCCGCACGGTGGATTAAAACGATCCGGCTATGGCAATGATCTTTCCAGTTATTCACTACAGGACTACAGCGTAGTCAGACACATCATGGCGAAATTCAAACCTCAATTCTAAAAACAAAAAATAATTACCTAACGTCATTGGCGTTGCCGTAAGGCGGAGACAGCGCGAAGGACAACGGGTAATACGACGACAGGAGTAAGCGATGAACAAGATTAACGGTAATTACACCCTATCTGCTATTTGTTTGGGCCTGCTAAGTTTTCTAAGTACCGCGTTGGCGGCTGAAATGCCAACAAGCATTGGCAAAGGCGAGGGGCAATTAAATATTATTGCGTGGCCGGGTTACATCGAGCGCGGCGAAAGTGACAAGAATTATGACTGGGTCACTCCGTTTGAAAAACAAACCAGCTGTAAGGTGAATGTTAAAACCGCCGCGACGTCTGATGAAATGGTCAGCTTGATGGCGAAGGGCGGTTATGACCTGGTGACCGCTTCCGGTGATGCGTCATTGCGTCTGATCTACGGCAAACGTGTTCAGCCAATCAACCCGGCACTGATCCCCAACTGGAAGAATATCGACCCGCGTTTGATGAAAGGCGCATGGTTTAATGTTGGTGGCAAAGTCTACGGCACGCCGTATCAGTGGGGGCCAAACCTGCTGATGTATAACACCAAAACCTTCCCGACCGCACCAGACAGCTGGTCAGTTATCTTCGTTCCACAAATTCTGCCCGACGGCAAAAGCAATCAGGGGCGCGTTCAGGCCTACGATGGCCCGATCGCCATTGCTGACGCCGCGCTGTATCTGAAAAGTACCCAGCCGGATCTTAAAATCGAAGACCCTTATCAGCTTAATGAAACGCAGTATCAGGCGGTGCTGAAATTGCTGCGCGTCCAGCATCCGCTGATCCACCGTTACTGGCACGATGCGTCGGTTCAGATGAGTGATTTCAAAAATGAAGGCGTGGTAGCCAGCAGTTCCTGGCCGTATCAGGCTAACGCGCTGAAAAGCGAGAAGCAGCCGATTGCCACTGTATTCCCGAAAGAAGGTGTTACCGGCTGGGCGGATACCACCATGTTAGCGGCAGATGCCGAACATCCTAATTGTGCTTACCAGTGGATGAACTGGTCACTTGAACCGAAAGTGCAGGGCGACGTTGCGGCGTGGTTTGGCTCTGTGCCAAGCGTTCCGGCTGGCTGTAAAGCCAGTACGTTGTTGGGCGCCAACGGGTGCGAAACCAACGGATTCAATAAATTCACCGCGATTTCATTCTGGAAAACCCCGCGATCCGAAGGTGGGAAATACGTCCCCTATAGTCGCTGGACGCAGGACTACATCGCCATCATGGGCGGTCGGTGATCCGCTTCATCCTTTGAGCCGTTTCTGCGTTGGCTGCATTCGCGAACCCCGGTCACTTACTTCAGTAAGCTTCCGGGGATTCACTCAGTTGCCGCCTTGATGTAACTCAAATGATTTTGCGTTTGGTTTTTTTATTAAAATGAAAATCCGGGAGAATATGATGGCCGCCGTACAGTTTATTAATGTTTCCCGATCATTTGGGGAAGTGAAAGCCGTTGATAATGTGTCGATTGATATTCAGGACGGCGAATTCTTTTCAATGCTTGGACCTTCGGGTTCGGGAAAAACCACCTGCCTGCGGTTAATTGCTGGTTTTGAAACGCTGACATCAGGGGCTATTCGTATTCATGGCCAGGAAGCCTCGCAGCTCGCGCCGTATGAGCGGGATGTGAACACCGTCTTTCAGGATTACGCGCTGTTTCCTCATATGAGCGTACTGGATAATGTGGCGTATGGGCTGATGGTGAAAGGGGTGGGGAAAAAAGAGCGTATTCAGCGTGCGATGGAAGCGCTGGAGCGGGTGGCGCTGGGTTTTGTCGCCGCACGTAAACCGGCGTTTTTATCCGGTGGCCAGCGTCAGCGAGTGGCGCTGGCGCGGGCACTGGTCAATCAGCCTAGCGTGTTATTGCTTGATGAACCGCTCGGCGCACTGGATCTCAAACTGCGCGAACAGATGCAGGGCGAACTGAAAAAGCTGCAACGCGAACTGGGCATCACGTTTATTTTCGTCACCCACGATCAGAGTGAAGCGCTATCGATGTCCGACCGTGTGGCGGTGTTTAACAATGGCCGCATCGAGCAGGTCGATACGCCGCGTGAGTTGTATCTCTGCCCGCGCACTGCGTTTGTCGCGCAGTTTGTTGGTACTGCGAATGTGCTGACGTCCGATCTCTCGCTGAAACTCACCGGCCTTTCCGGCAGTCGCTCCATCCGTCCGGAACATATCCGTCTTGCGCCACAATCCGTCGCTGACAGTAGCGACGTGCAGGTGAACGCGGTGCTGAGGGATATTCATTTTCAGGGGGCGGCGACGCGTTATGAACTGGCGCTGGAAAGCGGCGAGCGGCTGTTTGTCAGCGAACCCAATAACCTTTCGACGGCGTCACAATACGTTTTCCAGCAAGGGCAGCCGGTGGTTGCCCGTTGGGATCGGGATGCAATGGTGGCGTTGCGAGAGGGCTAAAAGATGGATATCAGCATGACTTCTTATGAGAAGCGATCGCGGCGCGGCCGGGCGCTGGTGACATTTCTGCATCATCGCCCCGGATTTTATCTGGCGTTGCTACTGGTGCCGCCGCTGTTATGGTTCGGCGCAATCTATTTAGGCTCTCTGTTCGCGCTGTTGTGGCAGGGGTTTTATACCTTCGACGATTTCACCATGACGGTGTCTTCGACGCTGACCTTTGCCAATATCCGCGCGCTGTTTGACCCGGTCAATGCCGACATTATTTCTCGCACGGTGACGATGGCGCTGCTGGTGTCATTTTTCAGCGCTGTGCTGGCATTTCCCATTGCCTATTACATGGCGCGCTACATTACCGGCAAAAAGAAAGCGTTTTTCTATATCGCCATCATGATGCCGATGTGGGCTAGCTACATCATCAAAGCCTATGCGTGGACCTTATTGTTGTCGAAAGGCGGCGTGCTGCAATGGTTCCTCGAGCATCTGGGGCTGGAACCGTTGCTGACAGCCATGCTGAGTTTGCCGGGCATTGGCGGTAATACCCTCTCGACGTCCGGAATAGGCCGCTTCTGGGTGTTCGTCTATATCTGGCTGCCGTTTATGATCCTGCCAATTCAGGCAGCGCTGGAACGCCTGCCGCCGTCGATGATTCAGGCGTCGGAAGACTTAGGCGCGAGGCCGTGGCAGACGCTGCGTTATGTGATTTTCCCGCTGGCAGTGCCGGGTATTGCGGCCGGTTCGATCTTCACCTTTTCGCTGACGCTGGGGGATTATATTATCCCGCAACTGGTGGGGCCGCCGGGGTATTACATCGGCAATATGGTCTATTCGGAACAGGGGTCGATTGGCAATATGCCGATGGCGGCCGCCTTTACGCTAGTGCCCATCGTGCTGATTGCCATCTATCTGTCGCTGGTTAAACGATTGGGGGCTTTCGATGCACTCTAAACGCGCACCCTGGTTATTAAAATTGTCCGCGTGGGGCGGGCTGGTATTCCTGCATTTCCCGCTGTTTATCATCGCGGTGTATGCCTTTAATACTGAAGATGCGGCTTTCAGTTTCCCGCCCAAGGGCTTCACGCTGCACTGGTTCAGCGTGGCGGCCGGGCGCCATGACATTCTCGACGCGGTCTGGCTTTCGGTGCAAATCGCCTGTTACGCCACAATTATTGCCATGGTGCTGGGCACGCTGGCGGCGGCGGCACTGTACCGTCGTGATTTCTACGGCAAGAACAGTATCACGCTGTTGTTCATGTTGCCGATTGCCCTGCCTGGAATTATTACCGGGCTGGCACTGCTCAACGCCTTTCACGCCGCGCAAATCGAGCCGGGTATGCTGACGATTGTCATCGGCCACGCTACGTTTTGCATGGTGATTGTGTACAACAACGTCATCGCCCGTTTCCGCCGTATTACCCACAGCCTGATCGAAGCCTCGATGGATTTGGGGGCAGACGGTTGGCAGACCTTCCGCTACATCATTTTGCCCAATCTCAGCACGGCGCTGTTGGCGGGGGGGATGCTGGCGTTTGCGCTGTCTTTCGATGAAATCATTGTCACGACGTTCACTGCCGGTCACGAACGCACCTTACCTATCTGGCTGCTCAATCAGCTGGGGCGGCCGCGCGATGTGCCGGTCACTAACGTAGTGGCGCTGTGCCTGATGGTACTGACCATGTTCCCGATTTTGGGGGCATGGTATCTCACAAGAAACGGGTCGGATGTGGCCGGTGACGGAAAATAATAAGGAAACAACGATGCAAACTAACATGTTGATTAATGGTGAGCTGGTTGCCGGTGAAGGGGAGTCATTGCCAGTTTTCAACCCGCATACGGGGCAGGAGATTGTGCGTCTGGCGCAGGCTAGCGAACAGCAAACCACACAGGCGGTCGATCAGGCGCATACGGCGTTTACCGCCTGGGGGCAAACCACGCCGAAAACCCGTGCTGAGCTGCTGCTGGCGCTGGCTGCTCGCCTCGAAGCCAACGCTGAAACGCTGGCAAAACTGGAGTCTCTGAACTGCGGGAAACCTTATCATCTGGCGTTAAACGATGAAATTCCGGCGGTAGTGGATGTTTTTCGTTTCTTCGCCGGTGCCAGCCGTTGTCTGAATGGTTTAGCCAGCGGTGAATATCTGGCCGGGCACACATCAATGATCCGCCGTGACCCGTTGGGCGTGGTGGCGTCTATCGCGCCGTGGAATTACCCGCTGATGATGGTTGCATGGAAAATCGCACCCGCGCTGGCGGCCGGGAATTGCGTGGTGATCAAACCTTCTGAAATCACGCCGCTGACCGCGCTGAAACTGGGTGAACTGGCGCAGGATCTGTTTCCTGCGGGCGTGTTGAATGTGCTGTTCGGCGATGGAAAAACAGTTGGCAATACGCTGACGCACCACGATAAAGTCCGGATGATTTCGCTGACCGGCTCAGTGGCGACTGGCGAAAAGATTGTGGCGCAAGCCACCAGCGGCATCAAACGTACGCACATGGAGCTCGGCGGCAAAGCGCCAGTCATTGTTTTCGACGATGCGGATATTGAGCAGGTAGTGGAAGGCATACGGGCTTTCGGCTTCTATAACGCCGGCCAGGATTGCACCGCCGCGTGCCGTATCTACGCACAAAAAGGCGTGTATGAGCGTCTGGTATCGGCGCTCGGCGACGCGGTTTCGACCATTAAACTGGGCACTGACGAGAGTAGCGAAATGGGACCACTGGTGTCGGCCGCGCATTTAGAACGTGTCGAAGGTTTTGTGCAACGGGCCAAACAGTTACCGCATATTCAGGTGGTGACGGGTGGGGAACGGGTTTCTGGTGAAGGGTATTACTTTCAGCCAACGTTGTTGGCCGGCGCACATCAGGACGATGAGATCGTGCAGCGCGAAGTGTTCGGGCCAGTGGTCAGTGTGACCGAATTCGACACGGAAGAACAGGTGCTGGACTGGGCGAATGCGTCAAATTACGGGCTGGCATCGTCAGTGTGGACACAAAACATCGGCCGCGCGCACCGTCTGAGCGCACGTTTGCAATATGGCTGTACATGGGTGAATACGCATTTCATGCTGGTCAGCGAAATGCCACACGGTGGGCAGAAACAATCCGGTTATGGCAAAGACATGTCGATGTACGGGTTGGAAGATTACACCACGATCCGCCATGTCATGATTAAGCACTGATTCCATCAACAGAGCTGCGGGTTGCCACGCAGCCCTGTTGCCTATTTTCAAGGCAATGACTCACCAACCTGATTTTAATTTATATAACTCACAGTATTTCAGTCATGCCTGGTTTCCCGTGCCGATAAACCCACCTGTGAGAGCAAATGTTCCGCGTGCAGGGGGGTAGGCAGATGATGTCGTTAGTGATGTGGTGCCAGTTGGCGCAATAACTGCACCATATTCATGATGGCCGCTGAGCGTTCATGAGCACGCCATATAGCGGCAATTTGTGTGGTCAGGTGTGGGGTATCGACCTCATGATATGACACATTACCCGTCTGAATGCATGACAGCGATTTTGGAATGAAACTCACGCCAAACCCGCTGGCAACCATGCTGATAGTCGCGGTGATATGGGGCGCTAGCGGATTGATTTTGGGTTCATAGCCACCGAGATAGCAGGCACGGATAATCATGTCATACAGGCCGGGGCTGAGTTCCCGTGGGAAAATAATCAGTGGTTCCTGATTGAGGTCACTCAGTTGGATCTGTGTTTGTTGACTAAGTGGATGGTTATCAGGCAACACCAACTGCATGGGTTCATCAGTCAGTATCTCGCCATCAAACTCTTCGCCAATGTCACAGGGAAGCCGAACGAAAGCGATATCGGTATTCCGGTTCCTCAGACTCTCAAGAATCTGCTGAATATGCTCTTCTCTCGGTTGCAACTTAACACTGGGAAAGTGTTGGCGGTAGCGGCGCAGTAGCATCAATATCAACGGATGAAAAGTCACAGCGCAGGAAAAACCGACATTAATCGAGCCGCTTTCTCCCCGGGCGATACTGCGTACCCGGTCGATGGCTGAGTCGGTCAGTTGCAGAATATGGTTGGCATCCTGATAAAACGCCTCACCCG
Source organism: Prodigiosinella confusarubida (assembly GCF_002847015.1). Classification (GTDB taxonomy): domain Bacteria; phylum Pseudomonadota; class Gammaproteobacteria; order Enterobacterales; family Enterobacteriaceae; genus Prodigiosinella; species Prodigiosinella aquatilis. Next base: position 4,787,156 of record NZ_CP025085.1, on the reverse strand, counting down.
CTTCGGTCATTTCTACTCCTCGCGTCAGCCGTTTGAATAGCGGTGTCCCGATTTCCCGTTCCAGTTTTTGAATCTGTTGGCTCAACGGCGGCTGAGATATCCCCAGTATTTCTGCTGCCCGGGTGAAATGGTGCGTTGAAGCCACGGCAACAAAATAGCGCAGGTAACGTAGTTCCATATTTTTTCGATCTCCAAATAGCCACATCTCTATATTGGAACTTTGGTGACCATCGCGCCAATATTCAAGTTAATCATTAAATAAATTTAAGTTAACGTGATCGGGAGAAAAGGGATATGAAAGATTTCAACTGGGCTGATCCTTGTGTGGACGAGCTCACCAGTTTTGTGTCCCATCAGCATAGTCTCCACCCGGAGAGCGTTGTTTATCAAACATCATTAATGAGTGGACTTATTAATGGGGTTTATGAAGGAAGTAAAACCATGAAGGAGCTGCTGCAACAGGGTGATTTTGGATTAGGAACATTTAACCATCTGGATGGTGAGCTGGTGGCCTTCAATAGTCATATTTTCCAGCTTCGTTCAGACGGTAGTGCCCGTGCTGCCACGCCTTATCAAAAGACGCCCTTTGCAGTAATGACTTTTTTTAGACCAACAGAAAAAATGCACTTTGATCAGAAAATCAGCCGTGATGATCTTCATCGTCGTATTGACGATTTTATCGACACTGACAATCTGTTTTGTGCTCTGCGGATAGATGGCTGCTTTAGCCATGTTGTAACCCGCACAGTACCTCGCCAGGAACGCCCTTATAAACCGATGTTAGAAGCGATTGCCCAGCAACCCATGTTCAATTTTGAGCGTTGCCGGGGCAGCGTGATCGGTTTCCGTAGTCCTGCCTATGTTCAGGGGATTAATGTCGCCGGTTATCACGAACACTTTATTACCGATGACCGTCAGGGCGGCGGACACATCCTTGATTACCAACTGGAGGAAGGTGTTCTTACCTTCGGAACTATCACCAAATTGGTGCTAGACCTCCCCCAGAACAAGGATTTCCTGCGCGCCAACTTATCCCCGGAAGATCTCGATAGCGCTATTCATTCCGTTGAAAGCTAACCCGCTGGCAAGGTACTGAAAAGTAAGCACAATGAATCGCAGAGGATAACATCATGGAATACACCGGCGGCCAGCAGTTAGTTGCTGATAGAGAACAACCCATTGATAGAACAATGAATGTTGGCCAACAAAGGGGTATTGATCAACCCCGAAAACAGGATCAACCAGCAAACGGAGAGCCGCAACACTGGTCCAGTGGTGCGGAGTTGATAGTCAAACACCTGGAAAAGCAAGGGGTTAAGTATGTGTTTGGTATTCCTGGCGCTAAAATAGATCGTGTTTATGATGCATTGGTTGATTCAACCATCCAGACTATCCCGGTACGTCATGAGGCGAATGGCGCTTTTATGGCGGCGGCAATAGGACGTTTGACCGGGAAAGCCGGGGTGACAGTGGTAACATCAGGTCCCGGCTGCTCCAATCTGGTGACGGGATTGGCGACGGCGACGGCGGAAGGCGATCCGGTAGTGGCGATGGGCGGGGCGGTTAAGCGTGCGGATCGGCTGAAGCTCACCCATCAGAGTCTGGATACGGTTAGCCTGTTCCATCCGGTAACCAAGTTCAGCGCTGAAATCACCGCATCGTCTGCCATTTCTGAAGTGCTCGCCAATGCTTTTCGTGCGGCGGAATTTGGCCGTCCCGGTGCTGCGTTTATCAGTTTGCCGGAAGATATTATTAATGACCCGGCGACCGGTCCGATTTTGGCTTATCCACATTTGCCGACTTTTAATAGCGCACCCGCGGTTAATGTTGAACGGGTAGCTCGCATGATTGAAAAAGCGAAAAATCCGATTTTGTTGCTGGGATTAATGGCGAGCCGGCCTGAAAATGCACAGGCGTTACGCCGTTTGTTGCACCACAGTCAGTTGCCAGTGACCAGTACCTATCAGGCTGCTGGGGTCATTGACCAGCAACATTTCGACCATTTTGCCGGGCGAGTTGGCTTGTTCAATAATCAGGCGGGAGACAAGCTGTTACAGCAGGCAGATCTGATCATTACTGTGGGGTACAGTCCGATTGAATATGCGCCATCACTGTGGAACAGTGGTAACGCAACGCTGATACATATTGATGTTTTACCGGCCGAAATTGATACCGCGTATCGCCCGGATATTGAGCTGGTGGGCGATATCTGTATCACCATCGATATGCTTAATGAATATATTCACTCCCCTCTGCATCTTTCGTCGTCATCAATAGCCATTCTGGAAGAGCGTACCCAACTGCGCCAACAGTTGGCTGCACGCGGCATCGATATGAGCGGCTTTGCTATCCATCCGTTACGGTTGGTACGGGCGATGCAGGATTTGGTCAATAAGGATGTCACGTTGTGTGTGGATATGGGCAGTTTTCATATCTGGCTGGCGCGTTATCTGTATAGCTTCCGGGCGCGCCAGATTCTGATGACTAATGGTCAGCAAACGATGGGGGTGGCGCTGCCTTGGGCAATTGGCGCATCGCTGGTGAATCCGCATCAGAAGGTGGTTTCGGTATCGGGTGATGGTGGCTTTATGCAATCCAGTATGGAACTGGAAACCGCGGTACGTTTGCAGAGCAATATTCTGCATATCATCTGGGTTGATAACGCCTACAACATGGTTGAGATTCAGGAAGAGAAAAAATATCACCGTTCGTCAGGCGTGAAATTTGGCCCGATTGACTTCAAGGCTTATGCCGAAGCCTTTGGCGCCAAAGGATTTGCAGTAGAGTCCGCTGACGAGCTGGTAAGTAAGCTGTGGCAGGCGATGGATGTGCAAGGGCCTGCGGTGATTGCGATTCCGGTGGATTATTCCGACAACCATTACCTGATGGAGAATCTGAATATCAGTCAACTTATCTGAGCCCTTTTCGTTCAGTACCTACCTGCTGTCGTTATTGTAGCCTTTGAGTGCGACATTCCCGGTTGTCGTTATATCAACAAGAATACTTATCGCACGGCGCGTCTTACTTCATATAAGACGCGCATTTTTCTCAATATCAGAAGATGGACTGATACAGCGCTTTGATTTCTTCCACACTGGTGGAGCGTGGGTTGCCACCGGTGCAGACATCATCAAAGGCGGCTTGTGCCAATGCCGGAATATCTTCTTCTTTCACGCCAACCTGGCGCAGACGGGCGGGAATATCCACATCCTGCGACAGTTGCTTCACGGCTTGAATAGCGGCTTCCCTGGCTTTGGATATCGACATGTTCTGTACATCTTTCACTCCCATTGCCACTGCGATAGCGCGGAATTTCTCACCAGTATAGTCGGCGTTCCAGGCCATGATATGCGGCAGTAGAATCGCGTTGGCGACACCATGCGGTGTGTTATAGAACGCCCCCAGCGGGTGGGCCATTCCGTGTACCAACCCCAGACCGACGTTGGAGAAACCCATGCCGGCGATATACTGCCCCAGCGCCATTTCTTCCACCCCCTGAGCCTTGCCAGCCACAGAATCACGCAGTGAACGGCTGATAATTTCGATGGCCTTTATGTGCATCATATCCGTCAATTCCCAGGCACCTTTGGTGGTAAAACCCTCAATGGCGTGGGTTAACGCGTCAATACCGGTGGCTGCTTTCAGCGAGGCCGGCATGCTGGTCATCATATCGGCGTCAATAATGGCGACGATGGGAATGTCATGTGGATCCACACAGACGAATTTCCGTCGCTTTTCTTCATCAGTGATAACGTAGTTGATGGTAACTTCTGCTGCCGTACCCGATGTGGTAGGGATAGCAAAGATCGGCACACTGGGCCGTTTGGTTGCCGCCACGCCTTCCAGACTGCGAACATCGGCAAATTCCGGGTTATTGATAATAATGCCAATGGCTTTGCAGGTGTCCTGTGGTGAACCACCACCAATGGCAATCAGATAATCCGCTTTGCTGGCCTTAAAGTGCGCAACCCCATTCTGCACCACGCTGATGGTAGGGTTGGGCACGACTTCATCATATATTTCATAAGGTAACGATGCGTTGTCCAGCAGTGTGGTTACTTTACCCACTACGCCGTATTTGATCAGATCTTTGTCGGTAACCACTAACGCTTTTTTGAAATCCCGCCTTGTTACTTCCTCGACGAGGTGAGCGATCGCGCCACTACCAAAGTACGATGTCTCGTTCAGTATCATTCTATGTGTCATGGTGTATCTCCTTAACGTTTTGATTTTTAAAATTTCAGACTCAAAAATTCGATTTCCCACTGTATGGAGACCAGGTCGGCAGTGTCAGCGGGTTGTGATGGGTCGGCGATACCGACAGAGGTAAGTCGTTGTCTCCACCGACCCGTGCCTATATGTGAAAAGGACGTAATCTACCAATGACTCTAATCCTGTAATGTTTTGGCAAGTCAGGAAGTTTGTTTGGTATTGATGCAAATCAAACCCTAAGGGCAGCAAGATAAAGACCTGTGATCCCGGTATACAGAATGGTCCAGTTAACTAGACCGGGATAGGCAGGGAAGGCACCTGGAGGGGCGCATGATGTCTGTGCTCAACCCGTTTATGTCGATATTTAGCCAATGGGTACTACTACAAATAGTATGGTATTTACGCGCAGAGGTTACCTTCCGGCAATTGCCATTATCGGCAGGTGGGTGGCAGTCAGAAGAAGAAAGCGGGAGACGACGGAGCGGCTGTGGCTGCGAGCAGATCAGGTTTTTCAGTCTGGTTTTCATGGTACGGATTACGGTGCTGCCTTCGCTGATCACAATGAAGTACGCTTGCCTGAAATAATCTAATTTTGCCTGTTTTTCGCATTACTTTAAATAATGCGTTAACAATATATATGATTTATTTAAATTCCGTGTTTTTAATAAAAATCACTATAAAAAATCGATTAATTTATTTTTTATCTGTATAAAATACTTATTTTTATTATTTTAGTGGTGCTATTAACTGATATTGATAATCTAAAATTAATAGGAAAACATCATTATTATATAAATTAACTTATGACAATGGCAGTGGTGGCGAAACGATTTCGGTGGTAAGTTCAGTGCATAGATAACGTTTGCGTCGTGGTTTTATCTCTTTAAGGCGCAGCTAAGCAGAGGGAAAAGATGGCAAAGCAAACTCCGTTATATGAACAGCATGTGGCCGATGGGGCCAAGATGGTGGATTTTCACGGCTGGATGATGCCGCTGCATTATGGTTCCCAGTTAGAAGAACATCATACGGTGCGCAACAGTGCCGGGATGTTTGATGTGTCGCATATGACCATTGTCGATTTACGCGGTGCACGCACGCGTGAATTTCTACGCTATCTGCTGGCGAACGATGTTGCCAAACTCACCCAGCCGGGTAAAGCGCTGTATAGCGCTATGCTGCTGCCTTCTGGCGGCGTGATTGACGATTTGATCGTTTATTTCCTGACAGAAGACTATTTCCGTCTGGTAGTGAACTCCGCCACCCGTGACAAAGATCTGGACTGGATCAGCGAGCATGCTACGTCTTTCGGGGTTGATATTCAGGTGCGCGACGATCTGGCGTTGATCGCCATTCAGGGGCCGCAGGCACAGGAAAAAGTACAAGGTTTACTGACGGAAAAACAGCGTCAGCAGGTGGCAGGCATGAAGCCCTTTTTTGGCGTGCAGGCAGATGACTGGTTTATTGCCACGACGGGCTATACTGGCGAAGCGGGCTATGAGATCGCCCTGCCACAAGAACAGGTCGTCAGCACCTGGCAGCAGTTGTTGGCAGTGGGTGTTAAACCTTGTGGACTGGGGGCGCGCGACACACTACGTCTGGAAGCTGGTATGAATCTCTATGGTCAGGATATGGATGAAAGTATTTCACCACTGGCCGCTAATATGGGATGGACTATTGCCTGGCAGCCGGAAGATCGTCAGTTCATCGGCCGTGAAGCACTGGAGCTCCAGCGAGCTACCGGCACTGAGCAGTTGGTCGGGTTGGTCATGACGGAAAAAGGCGTGCTGCGTAATGAACTGCCGGTCCACTTTACCGATACCCACGGCGTCATGCAGGAAGGTGTTATCACCAGTGGTTCATTCTCGCCGACGTTGGGCGTCAGTATTGCGCTGGCGCGGGTACCCGCAGGTATTGGTGAAAACGCGATTGTTCAGATTCGTAATCGAGAAGTCTCCGTGCGAGTAACCAAACCGAATTTTGTCCGCGCAGGAAAATCGATTGTTCAGTATTAACCGTTTTGTGATGAATTGAAGGAGAGAGTGGCAATGAGCAATGTCCCGGCAGAGTTAAAATATACCACTTCGCACGAGTGGGTGATGGCGGAAGGTGATGGTATTTATAGTGTCGGTATCACGGAACACGCCCAGGAATTGTTGGGTGATATGGTGTTTCTCGATCTTCCTGAAATAGGAACGACCGTCGCTGTGGGTGAGGATTGTGCTGTTGCGGAATCGGTGAAAGCCGCATCGGATATTTATGCGCCGATCAGCGGTGAGATTGTGGCAATCAACGACGCGTTGGAAAGTACTCCCGAACTGGTTAACAGCGCACCTTATAGTGATGGTTGGCTGTTCCGCATCAAAGCTGCTGATGAGTCTGATCTGAACGAATTGCTTGATGCCAATGGATATCAGGCACTGTTGGAAGAAGACGAATAACCGTAACGCCCCGGGCGTCAAACGAACCGGGGCGTTTTATTGTGCCCGTTTGATTTTGTTTGATGCAGGAAATTTCCGTCATGACCCAGACTCTCAGTCAACTTGAACACGACAGCGCTTTTGTTGAACGTCACATCGGCCCGTCTGCCAGCCAGCAGCAACAGATGTTGGCGACTATCGGTGCCGAGTCACTGGATGCGCTTACCCGGCAGATTGTCCCTATTGATATTCAGTTACCCAGCCCGCCTGCGGTGGGAGCGGCGGTAACGGAACATCAGGCGCTGGCGGAGCTGAAAGCTATCGCTGGCCGCAATCAACGTTACAAAAGCTACATCGGAATGGGCTATCACGCCGTACTGATGCCACCGGTGATTCTGCGTAATGTGCTGGAAAATCCAGGTTGGTACACCGCTTATACGCCGTATCAACCGGAAGTGTCGCAAGGACGACTGGAAGCGTTGCTGAATTTCCAACAGGTGACTCAAGACCTGACTGGCCTGGATCTGGCCTCGGCCTCATTGCTGGATGAAGCGACTGCGGCGGCAGAAGCGATGGCAATGGCTAAGCGCGTCAGCAAACTCAAGCAGGCAAACTGCTTTTTTGTAGCGGATGATGTGCATCCGCAGACGTTGGATGTGGTGCGCACCCGCGCCCGGACATTGGGTTTTGAAGTTGTCACCGGCAAGGCGCAGGATGCGCTGGAACATGAAGATGTGTTTGGTGTGCTGTTACAACAGTGTGGGACGACCGGCGAACTGCATGATTACAGCGCGCTGATGGCCGATCTGAAAAAACGAAAGGTTATCAGTTGTATGGCTGCCGATATCATGGCGCTGGTGTTGTTGGCCGCACCAGGCAAACAAGGCGCCGATATGGTGTTTGGTTCGGCCCAGCGTTTTGGCGTACCAATGGGATACGGCGGTCCGCATGCGGCATTTTTTGCCTGCAATGACGAATACAAACGCGCCATGCCAGGGCGACTCATTGGCGTGTCCCGTGATGCCGCCGGTAACACGGCGCTGCGCATGGCGATGCAGACCCGGGAACAGCATATCCGCCGTGAAAAGGCCAACTCCAACATTTGTACATCGCAGGTATTGCTGGCGAACATCGCCGGAATGTATGCGGTTTATCATGGCCCTGAAGGGTTGGCGCGGATTGCCCAACGTATTCATCGCCTGACGGATATTCTGGCTTATGGCTTGCAACAACGTGGTTTGGCGCTGCGTCATCAAACCTGGTTTGACACCATTACCGTTGACGTGGTTGATAAAGCCGCGGTGTTGAGTCGGGCGCAACATTTTGGCATCAATTTACGCAATGATCTGAACGGTGCGGTGGGTATCGCGTTGGATGAAGCCACCAGCCGTGATGACGTATTAACGCTGTTTGCCGTTCTGTTGGGTGATAATCACGGGTTGAACATTGATACGCTCGATGCCGCCGTCAGCGCTCAGTCAGCGTCTATTCCCGCAGCGTTATGGCGGAATGACGCCATCCTGACCCATCCGGTTTTCAACCGTTACCACAGCGAAACCGAAATGATGCGTTATCTGCATCGTCTGGAGAGCAAGGATCTGGCGCTGAATCAGGCGATGATCCCGTTGGGTTCCTGCACCATGAAACTTAATGCGGTAGCAGAAATGCTGCCGATTACCTGGCCGGAATTTGCCGAGCTGCATCCATTCTGCCCACCAGAGCAGGCGCTGGGATATCGTCAGTTGATCGAACAGCTTTCCGGCTGGTTGGTACAGTTGACTGGCTATGACGCCATTTGCATGCAGCCGAACTCCGGGGCGCAGGGTGAATATGCCGGTATGCTGGCGATTCGTCGCTATCATGAAAGTCGTAACGACGCGGCGCGTACTATCTGTTTAATCCCCAGTTCAGCCCACGGCACCAACCCGGCTTCTGCACATATGGCGGGAATGGACGTGGTGGTGGTGGCCTGTGACAAACAGGGCAATATCGATCTGCACGATCTACGGGAAAAAGCCCAGCTGGCGGATGATCATCTTGCCTGCATTATGGTGACGTATCCGTCTACTCATGGTGTGTATGAAGAAACCATCCGTGAAGTATGTCAGATTGTGCATCAGTATGGCGGTCAGGTGTATCTGGATGGCGCCAACATGAACGCCCAGGTCGGCATTACCACACCTGGCTACATCGGTGCTGATGTATCGCATCTCAACCTGCATAAAACCTTCTGTATTCCGCATGGCGGCGGTGGGCCGGGTATGGGACCGATTGGTGTGAAAGCCCATCTGGCCCCGTTCGTTCCGGGCCATACCGTGGTAACAATGGATGGCATGCTGACGCAGCAAGGCGCCGTTTCTGCCGCGCCGTTTGGCAGTGCGTCAATTCTGCCGATCAGCTGGATGTATATCCGCATGATGGGCGCGGAAGGATTGAAGCAGGCCAGTCAGGCGGCGATTCTGAATGCCAACTACGTGGCAGCCCGGCTGAATGAGGCTTATCCCGTGTTGTACACCGGCCGTGGCGGACGCGTGGCGCATGAATGTATTCTGGATATCCGTCCGCTGAAGGAGAGTAGTGGTATCAGTGAAATGGACATTGCCAAGCGCTTGATCGACTACGGTTTCCATGCCCCAACCATGTCATTCCCGGTGGCAGGGACGTTGATGATTGAGCCCACGGAGTCTGAAAGTCAGACTGAGCTGGACCGCTTTATTGACGCCATGCTGGCGATTCGGGAAGAGATTGAGCGTGTAGTCAGTGGCGAATGGCCGCTGGATGACAACCCGTTGGTTAACGCGCCGCATACGCAAACCGAACTGGCTGGCGACTGGCAACACACATACAGTCGTGAACTGGCGGTATTCCCGGCTGGACAGAGCCACAAATACTGGCCGGCAGTGAAGCGTCTGGATGACGTTTACGGCGACCGTAACCTGTTCTGCTCCTGTGTACCGATGAGCGACTATGAGTAACGGCGAGTAGATTTAACGGCGGTTAATACAGTTTGTGTCTGACTGAGTTGTTAAATGCCAAGACTGAAAAAGCGAACTGAAAGGTTCGCTTGAGTTTGATGACAACGTCTCTATAGCGGCGATAATGAGAAGATCGTAAAGACGCTGCAAGTACCTCCCTGTAAGCTCAAGCCGCGCCATCCCTGGCGCGGATGCTTTACTCTTCTCTCTCATTATCACCGTTCTGACGTTATACGTAGGTTTGTCAACGGTCTGAAGCGAACTGAAAGGTTCGCTTTTTTGGTTTTAATTTGTGTCTGCCTCAATGTGGGTTTGCGAAATCAAAAAGGTCAGTAGAGAAGTATCATCATGGTGGCATATCTGTATTTCGGTATTCAAGGTCAACATGAAAGTCGATAAATTGCTTCAGGACTTCATTATTAGCGGTGGGTTTGATCTATTGCAATTGTAGCGGTCAATCAAAAAACAGCACGTTCTCAACATGGCCTGATCGCATATGGGCATCGACCAGAGCAATACCGGTGCGGGGTTCTTTCACTCCCTGTGAGCGTTGCGTGAGAATGTCGAACTCTTCGACGACCTGAGTAGGAACGTTGACATTTCAGCCGGAAATTGCCAATAGTGTATCAATTAACTCTGCCCTGGTTTGTGCTTCCGTTTGACTCATTTAACTGGCCTCAAAAAACTCTTCGTCAATTTTCTTCATGTGTAGTACCTGCTCATCACGGCTGCCGATGTTGTAACGCAACATGAGTTTGGCTAACTCTTTGCCATTAATTAGTACAATACGCGTAGATAAATCTTTGGCGGTTTGTACTGCTGATGGCGTGAAATCTGACGTAGTAATGAAAATCCCTTTCTGTGCTTTTTTAAGGTTCAATGCGCCACCAAAGTTGCGGATATCGCTGGCACTAATGTTGTTGCCTTCGGCATAGCGTTTGGCTTGTATGTATATTTGGTCAACTCCTAACGGGTCTTGGTTAATTACACCATCAATACCGTTATCGCCAGATTTTCCTAATGCTTGGGCCGCGCCTTCGCCACTACCGCCATAGCCCATGGCAAGTAAAAGCTCGATTAGTAGCGTTTCAAAAAACGCGGGGGACACTTTTCTGGTGCGAGAACGTATCTCTTCAGTCAGAGCTTCGTTAATACGTTTATATGCATTTAACAACGCTTCATCAGGTGTGATATCGCTCTCGGTATCAATTCCGGGTTCATAGATTTGTGTTGGCTGAAGTTCTATCTCATTACTTTTTTGCTTAAAGGCCACAAACTCATCAAATTGCTTTAAGTAGTCGTTATTGATCTCTACGTTGGGGTCTTTCAGTGCATCGATACCACGAGAAGTGATGATAAAGTGAGCTCTGCGGGGCGAATCTAGCATCCCTGCTTTGATCAAATAGGTTTTGGCCCACCCAACACGATTATCGAGTACCGGTTGTTTGCCACTAGGCAGGGTTTCAACACGCTCTTCTTCAGTTAAACCAAACTGGTTTGCAAGCTGATTGATAACATCCCGCAGTTTAACTTCCTGTCCACGAGCATTATGGGCAATCTCAAGAAAAGGCTGCATAAATTGCTGGTAACTTGGTATCACGTCCAGTCCTTTTTTCTGTGAAGGTATCAGGTGTTTTCCGTCAACATTGTAAATCTGTAAGGTCGTGACACCAGCGGAATTTCCGGTGTTGCCGCAGGGTTTACGGTTTCTATTGGGTTAGGTAAATGATGACTTCTTATCGGAACACACAAACCTGAGTAGATGGTCACACCTAACATGATGAGGATATGAGAAAAATGTGTAGGGCTCAATGACATCCATAGCAATTACTTGCCTGGTTTCTTTCACTCATGAGCAAATCACCGCCCATATCGGGTTTTAAGCGATACCGCCCCCCGATAGCAAATCAGATTCCAGCACGGTGGTCGGAATCCGATTTACCTTCTGTTCAAGCATGAGAAAGCCGACTACTTCAGCCACCCTTTGCTCTGTGCGACTTCTAGGTGCTGTTTCATGTGTTGCCACAATTCAGGATTGATATCGTTGATAAAGGTGTTGCGGGCCAATACCTGCTCCAGCCGAATACCGTTTTCCACCCAGCTCTGACCACCATTATGCAAATTCATCAGGACTGGCATGATGCGGTCAATCATCAGCGCAAATTGGGCGCTGGCTGTTTCCCCGGTTTCATATTCCTGCCATAACTGCTGGAAATAATGTCGTTGCGGTTCCGGCAGCAGGCCGAAGATACGTGCGGCGGCGGCAACTTCCTGCTGATGTACCGCAGCGCGAGCGGGCAAGTCGTAGACCAGAACATCACCTGCGTCGATTTCAACGATGTCGTGGATTAACGCCATCTGAATGACGCGTTGAATATCCACGTTTTTTCCCGCGTAAGGTGCCAGACTCATTACCGCGACGGCAAAGTGCCAGCTATGTTCAGCGGAGTCTTCATGGCGTGATGTGCCGATCACTTTTGAACGGCGTTGCACGCTTTTTAACTTGTCAATTTCCATTAAAAACCCGACTACGTCGGTCAGGGAACCAAAATTCAATACGGTTGAAGCAAGAGACATCCAGGTAACCTCCGGCAATAAAAACCCATCAATTGTAGGGGAAGCGAGTGGAGATTAATACGAGTGATGGTTGCCATTAGGTGATGAAGTTGGATCAGCTGATTTATTTTAGCTTACACGTGTACACTGAAATTATTCTCAGTTAAGCTGTTCATGGTTTGTGCGTCGCAGACGCAAAAATGTCTTTGACGAGATGCGAGATTGCGCGCAGTACCAGAGGTTGGCAATGACAAAGAAAATATGGGGCTTGGATTATTCGTTGGCAGAAGAAATTGCCAACAGCATTAGCCACGGGATTGGCTGTGTATTCGGTATCGTCGGGTTGGTGTTGCTACTGGTGCAGGCGGTGGGCAATGGTGATAATACCTTGGCCATTACCAGTTACAGCCTGTACGGCGGTAGTTTGATTCTGCTGTTTCTGGCTTCAACACTTTATCATGGCATTTCTCATCCACGGGCAAAACTCTGGCTGAAGAAGTTTGATCACTGTGCCATCTATTTGCTGATAGCTGGAACCTATACGCCGTTTCTGTTGGTGGGATTGAATACCCCGTTGGCTGACGGGTTGATGATTGTCATCTGGAGCATGGCGTTGTTGGGTGTGATATTCAAGCTGGCGTTCGCACACCGTTTTGAAGTGCTGTCATTAATGACGTATCTGGTTATGGGTTGGTCGTCGCTGGTTGTCATCTACCAGTTGGTGATGAAGATTTCTGCCGGCGGTATTACACTACTGGTTATCGGTGGCGCGTTTTATACGCTGGGCGTTATCTTCTATGTATGCAAGCGTATTCCCTTCAACCATGCTATCTGGCACGGTTTTGTGCTGGGCGGCAGTCTGTGTCATTTTCTGGCGATCTATTTGTATGTCTGATTCCGTGCCTTGGCTGGTCACCAAGCTCATTATTTCCGTGACCATGAGCTTGATGACCAATATCCGGTTATTCTTCCAGTGAATACGGTAACGGTTGGATTGCCAACTGACTGCCGATGTCTTCACGTACCCGTAGCACACTGTCGACCTCAAGATCGTTATTCAGTATTGCCTGTACCCACAGCGTCCCATCCTGTAGTCGACAGGCGGCCAGTACGGTGCCGGTACGCCGCCAATTTTCACCCATCTGTAGTTCAAGACTGTCACCCGTTACCGGCACGATAGCCGCATTGCCCGAAAGCCAATAGAGGGCGCGTTTGTTGGCACCACGGTACTTGGCCCGTGCCACCATTTCCTGCCCGGCATAACATCCCTTGCTAAAGCTAATACCTTGTAACGCCTGTAGATTGGTCGCCTGTGGGATGAACTGTGCGCTGTTTGCGCTGTCAATAATTGGCTGGCCGGCTTCTATTTCCAGTGCCAACCATTGATGGCTGTTGTTGAGTCGAATGTTGTCTCCCAACGTTTCCAACAGGGAGGTCGCCCGTTCAACCGAAAGGACCAACAGAAAACGTTCGGTAGGCAACGTAAAATGCAGCAATGTAGCGCCCGGCAGTTGTACTACGGTGTTTTTTGCATCAGGCAGCGTATCGAACTCTGGCGCGATGAGTTCGCGGATATGCTGCCCGGCGGCAGCTAGCAGCACCACGTTGTCCTCGGCGGTGAAGGTGGTTTTTGAGAAGACGGCGTATTTTTTCAGCTCGTTTAGTTGGGTCTCGAGCACGCTACGGCGTTCGATATATGCCATACCGTCAGCGTAGTGGAACAGACGCAAGTCGCTCCACATTTTTCCTTTGGCGTCGCAGTGGGCGCACAGGACGTGTTGTTCCGCCGTCAGTGCCGCGACATCCGTAGTAACCTGTCCTTGCAGGTATTTGACGGTATCCGGTCCAGACAGGGTGACCAGCCCCCAGTCTTCCAGCGACATCAGAGTGGCGGGCAGTTGGGATGAAGCAAACAGTGGTTGTGATGAAAAAGGAAGCGGCTTAGCCATATTACCATCCTGCGGTGAGGTGCTTTAAGCGAATGACTTCATGGTAAAAGAGCGGCGACACTTTGCAAGCGGTTATTGGTTTATAAATGGCCATGGGTTTACCACGCTTATTTTCGATGCAGTTCGCAAGACATAAATGTATGGGAATCAATGCTGCGGTAAAATATGTCAAAGTGTTACTATTAGTTGAATACCACCGGATGAAATCGGGTTACACTACCGCTTCTCATCGCGGCTGGCGGTTATCACCAAGATACAGTAGGCAAAGAGCATGGATATCGATAATAAACCACGTATTCACTGGGCGTGTCGACGCGGAATGCGTGAGCTGGATATTTCAATCATGCCGTTTTTTGAGCATGACTATGACACACTGAGTGACGACGATAAGCGTAATTTTATCCGTCTATTGCAGTGCGACGATCCCGATCTGTTCAACTGGCTGATGAATCACGGCGAGCCAACGGATCAGGGCTTGAAGCATATGGTTTCCCTTATTCAAACGCGAAATAAAAACCGTGGTCCAGTGGCAATGTAATTTGCGGGTTTCCTGGCGTATGCAGCTTTTCTCGTTGCTGGCGCACGGATTATTGGTGTTGCTGATTTTGCTGGCTCCTTGGCCAGATGGTTATATGTCTGTCTGGCTGGGGCTGGTGACATTGGTGATGTTTGGTTTTATTCGCAGTCAACGGAATATTAAATCCCGGCATGGGGAGATTGTGCTATATAACGAAAACCATCTGCGTTGGCAGCACCGGGAATGGCAAATAACAAAACGTCCGTGGGTATTGAAAAACGGTATCCTGTTATCGTTGCGCACGACAGAGGGTAAAGGCCCGCGTCGCCGCAGTTTATGGCTGGCGTCGGACAGTATGAGGAACGAGGAGTGGCGTCATTTGTGTCATTTGCTGTTGCAGCATAAGAACTGGCAGAGTGATCGCCTGATGTAAAATGGTTTTCTGCGCCTTGCCGGCGTCTGTAATTTCCCTGCCTGGCCCGGTTCCTTCCCATTACTATCAATACTGTTGATACACTTTTTGCCCACCTGCATGATGTCTTGTGGCTGGGCGTTTACAGAAAAATGACGGCAATGATTTACGGGGAGCACCGCAGCAGGTATCTTACGCGCCGTTCAATGAGAGAGAAGCTGATGACCACGCCCGCTGATAAAACTGTTCTGCACTCCCGTAATCGCCATCGCAGCCGTTATGATTTTACTGCGCTGAAACAAAGTCATCCGGCGTTGATACCGTTCGTGAAAGTAAATGCTCACGGTGATGAATCGGTTGATTTTGCCGACCCACAGGCGGTTAAAACGCTGAACCAGGCGTTATTGCACCATTTTTACCAGATTGAGCATTGGATTATCCCGGCAGACTTTCTCTGCCCGCCGGTGCCGGGGCGCGCGGATTATATTCATTACCTGGCTGATTTGCTGGCCGAGGATAATCAATCTGTCATACCACGTGATGCATCAATCCTGGATATTGGCTGTGGTGCCAATTGTATCTACCCATTGATTGGTCATCGAGAGTATGGCTGGCGTTTTACTGCAAGTGAGATTAATCCTCAGGCGATGCAGGCGGCGAATGCCACCATTGAGGCGAACCCCGGTCTTAATCGTGCTATTCGGTTACGCCGTCAGAAAAACAGTAACGCGATCCTGACGGGGATCATCCACAAGAGTGAATCGTTTGATGCCGTTCTGTGTAACCCGCCATTCCATGCGTCAGCCGCCGATGCCCGACAAGGCTCGCAGCGTAAACTCCATAATCTTGGGCTGGACAAAAATTCGCCGCTGAATTTCGGTGGTCAACAGGATGAACTGTGGTGTGAAGGTGGAGAGAAAGCCTTTATCAGCCAGATGATCCATGAAAGCGCCGGTTTTGCCCGGCAGTGTCTGTGGTTTACGTCACTGGTTTCCCGTAAAGAAAACCTGCCAGATCTTTATCGTGCGCTGGACAGTGTGGGCGTCGAAAAAGTGCGGACCATCAATATGGCGCAGGGACAGAAACAAAGCCGCTTTGTGGCCTGGAGCTTCTTTGATACGTCAGCGCGTGCAAGATGGTTTCAAAAACGTTAGTCATTTACCGGGAAAATAGCTGCAAACCGTAGCGGAGTCGGATTTCAGGGTGAGAACGAGAGGTTTTGGCCGGGGCCTCGACGCGTGTCGGGCCCGTGTATAGAGGTTCTTTCGTGATGGCGTTGTTGTCGAACACAACGCATCGCGTGATGTGGTATCAGAGCCTGGTATTCACAGCAGTGCCGCCATTTCCAGCAAAATCTGTTCACACCATTGCTGAAGGCGTTCATCGCTCAGGTCATATTGATTCACTTCATCCAGCGCCAGTCCGACAAAATGTTTACCCTCCGCCGTTAATGCTTTCGGACTGATGAATTCATAACCTTCGGTCGGCCAGTAGCCGATAAATTTCACACCCAGTGGCTGCAATTGGTCATGCAACATGCCCAACGCATCAAGAAACCATTCGCTATACCCTAGCTGGTCGCCCATGCCATATAACGCCACGATTTTTCCCCGTAGATTCAGCTCGGGAAGCTGGGCCCAGATAGCCTCCCAATCTTCCTGAATTTCGCCAAAATCCCAGGTGGGAATGCCGAGAATCAGGATGTCGTACTCTTCCATGCGTTGCGGGGCGACATCTTTAACATTGTTCAGTTCAACCAGTTCTTCACCCAGAATGTCACGGATTTTCTCTGCCGCCATTTCTGTGTAGCACGTGCTGGAACCGTAAAAAAGACCGATATTCATAAGCAGTTGATGATTGTTGAATGGATGAAGGATACCGTTTACCACGATGTACAGAACGGTGTTATGGCCGCTAGCCTAACGGAATATCCGGTGTTCGTATAGACGAAATGATGATGTGATTCAGGAAGCAGTGAAGGCAGTAACGTCTTCACCGGAGTTTGATGACAACGTCTATATAGCGGCGATAATGCGAAGATCGTAAAGACGCTGCAAGTACCTCCCTGTAAGCTCAAGCCGCGCCATCCCTGGCGCGGATGCTTTACTCCTCTTCCTCATTATCACCGTTCTGACGTTCTACGTAGGTTTGTCAACGGTCTGCGGTGAAGGCAGTAACGCCTTCACCGTGAAGATTAATCGAACGAGTGATGGCGAGTTTCTTTGGTCAGCAATAAGGCAATCAGCGTTAATGATGCCATCGCGGCCAGATAAACACCCACATAGAACAATCCATAGTGGTTGGTCAGCCAGGCGGCGATATAGGGTGCAACGGAAGCGCCCAGAATGGATGAGACGTTATAGGAAAACGATGCGCCGGTATAACGCACTTCCGTGGGGAACAGTTCCGGCAGCAGAGCACCCATCGGGCCAAAGGTTAATCCCATCATGCTCAGCCCGCACACCAGAAATGCCATGATCAGTATTTGATTACCCGAGCCCAGCAGAGAAGGGAAAACCATCGCGAACATCAGCATTGCGCAGGTTATCACGATCATGGTTTTGCGGCGGCCAAAAATGTCCGCCAGATGGCCGGCTATCGGGATCGTCAGGCCAAAACCAATGACCGCAATCATCAACATCCACAGAAAGTTATTACGTGGAATACCCAGACCGACAGGGACTGGTGTAGTGCCATATGTCATGGAGTACACAGTCATGATGTAGAACAGCGTATAGGTGGCCAACATGATGAAAGTGCCGAGAATTGTTGCTTTTAGGTGTTTATTTAACAGCGTACCTATCGGGATACGTACCTGCTTCCCGGCTTTGACCGCTTTGGCAAACACTGGTGTTTCATGCAGGGAAACTCGAACATAAAGACCGATGATGACCAGCACTGCGGAGAAAATAAACGGTACACGCCAGCCCCAGTTCATAAACTGCTCGTTGGTCAGTCCCCAGGAGAGTAGCAGGAAGGTGCCGTTAGCGAAGAAAAAGCCAATTGGCGCACCTAACTGTGGGAATGAACCATACAGCGCGCGTTTATGCGCGGGGGCGTTTTCTGTTGCCAGCAGGGCGGCACCACCCCATTCACCACCTAACCCCAGACCTTGTCCGAAGCGGGCCAGTGCCAGCAGCAATGGTGCCATAACGCCGATAGACGCATAGCTCGGTAACAGGCCGATAAGCACGGTGGAAATACCCATGGTTAATAGTGATGCGACCAGTGTGGCTTTTCGTCCTATGCGGTCGCCAAAATGGCCGAACAGCGCCGAGCCAATGGGGCGCGCTATGAAGGCAATGGCAAAGGTGGCCAGTGATTGTAGCGTGGCTGCCGCGGCATCGCCCTGAGGGAAGAAAATATGCGGAAATATCAGCACTGCCGCAGTGGCATAGATATAAAAATCGAAAAATTCGATCGCGGTACCGATCAATGAAGCCACCACAACTTTGTTACGGGAATTAACCGGTGTGGCAAGAGCGTCATTTTCGATGGTGGATGTGATGGAGGCTTGCATAAGTTTTTCTTTTTTTTAACATACGAACGCGCATTCTATGCATAGAAAAAACTTCTTTTCAAACTCGGCTAACGTTGGTCGCCAGGCCTTGTAGGGCGCGTATCCCGGAAGATTGGGAAATGGTGAAACATAATTCCTTAACGTCTGGTTTTTGCCACAGGATGTTACAAATATGAGCGTTATTGCCGAATTGTACCCCGTTCATGCTTGTGGAAAATAATGGTGGGAAATTGACAGGCAAGGGTTGGTAATAGGGAACGGCCGGTTCTGATGAGAAACGATACGCTTTGACCGGTGAAACCGTCTCGGGTGTACAGCCGTCCCTGGCTGTTGAACAACGACTAATAGCTGGTTTTTTGCTGCGTTGCAGCGGCTGTGGCGGGTTTGAACTGCGCCAGACGCGCATCCAGCGCCTGTGTATAGAGCATGGTATCTACGCCAACCGCTACAAAATTGGCTCCCCAGGCAATACATCGCTTCGCCATGTCGACATCTACCGCCAGAAAACCGGCGGCTTTGCCAGCGGCGCGAATGCGTCGGATACTCTGTTCGATAATTCGCTGTACTTCCGGGTGGCCTGAATTATCGGGGTAGCCCAGCGACGCAGAGAGATCGGCGGGACCGATAAAAATACCGTCAATGCCTTCTACTTCCAGCAGCTCGTCCAGATTATCCAGCGCGGTTTTACTTTCCGCCTGAATCAGCAGACACAGCTCTTCATTGGCTTTCGCCATATAGTTTTCTACTCTGCCCCAACGTGCGGCACGGGCAACGCTGGCGCCGACGCCACGTATGCCATGCGGCGGATAACGGGTCGCTGATACCACGTCCCGCGCCTGTTCAGCGGTATCCACCATGGGGATCAGCAAGGTACGCGCACCGATATCCAGTACCTGCTTGATGACACTGCATTGTCCTTCTACCGGGCGGATAACGGGTTGGCTACGATAGGGCGCAATGGCCTGGAGCTGATGATAGAGATCCTGCACCGTGTTGGGTGCGTGTTCTCCATCGATCAGTAGCCAGTCGTAAGATGATGTTGCGGCTATCTCTGCCAGATAAGACGATGTACTGCTGAGCCACAGGCCGATTTGTACCTCTCCATTCTGGAGTCCCCGTTTGAACGGGTTGGCTAATACCTTGTTGTTTAAGGCATCCTTTTCTAATTCACTGTTCATAATAATCCTTACTTCAGGTGGTACTTTAGCGATTGACCTGGGTCGTCAGCGTTGCTCTTTTTGTCACACTCAGGGTGAGAATAATCAATGCGCCAACAATCGCGACGCCTGCGAGGGCCAATAGTCCGGCAGCACTGCTATGGAAGAACGATTCGGCATTAACACGGATAAGTGGTGCCAGAAAACCGCCAACTGCGCCGAATAAATTGACAAAACCAATCCCTGCCGCCAGTGCCGTACCGGAAAGCAACTGCGTCGGCATGGTCCAGAACACCGGTTGTACGGCGATACACCCGACTGCTGCCACACACAAGGCGATCATCGCCAATATAGGGCTGACGAGGCCGGAAATACCGATACCGAATGCCGCTGCCAGTAGCGTCATCGCGGCGAGGTTGCGACGGTTGCCGGTTTTATCAGAGTAATAGGGAATAAGTAACGTACCAAACAGCGATGCTATCCAGGGAATGGCGGCAACCAGAGAGACGATAAAGCCGACTTTGGTGCCCATCAGCGCTGCTACCTGCGTCGGCAGGAAGAAGATCAATCCATATACTGCAATCTGAATGGTCATGTAAATAATGGCTAATTGCCAGACCCGACCATTGGTGATGGCATCGGTAAAACGAGAGGCGGTTTTTTTCTCCTCTTCCCCTGCCAACTGGGTGATTAATGCCTGTTTTTCTTCTGCGCTGAGGAAGCGTGCCTGTTGTGGTGTGTCATCAAGATAGAAGAATGTCACTAGTCCGGCAATTACCGCTAGTCCGCCTTCGATGATGAACATCCAGTACCAGCCAGGATGCCCCATAAAACCATGCATCTCCAGTAGTGCGCCGGATAGCGGGGAACCCAACGTCAACGCCAGCGGCGCCCCCATGTAAAATAGTCCCATGATCCTGGCTCGATGGTTTTGTGGGAACCATTGCGAGGTCAGATAAATCATGCCAGGAAAGAAGCCAGCTTCCGCCGCACCCAATAGGGTACGTATGAGCAAGAATTTGGCTTCACTATCAGCATATCCCATCACGGCGGAGAGCAAACCCCATACCAGGGCGGTGCTCCCAATCCAGCGACGAGCTCCCCATTTGCGCATCAACAGGTTGGCTGGGACGCCGAGGAAGGCGTACACCACAAAGAAAATACCAGCACCCAGTGCATACGCTTCGTTGCTCAGACCGGTATCAAGCTGATAAGCCTCTTTGGCGAATCCGATATTGGAGCGATCGAGAAATGCCAGGATGTATAACGACAACATGAACGGAATCAACCGCGCACGGTTCTTCTTCACCGCACTTTCCAGAACGGTATTCATAGTATGTGTCCTCGTCAGAGGTGATGTGTGGCCACGGTCCGCCAGCAGTAATGGGGCCCGTGACGGCGCAATTAGTGGGTATAAGGGCGCAGCAGGCCGAGATCCCGGTTTAACTCGACGCCGAATCCCGGTTTATCAAGCACTGACTTGTGCATACGACCGTTTACCGGCACCGGCTCATTGAGCAGGATGGGGTCGAACTGCGGACGTAGGGTGGAGCAGTCAGGACTGGTCATCAGGAATTCACTGAACGGTGTATTGGTAAAGGTGATCACCGCGTGATGGGAATAGACGGATGATCCGTGCGGAACCACTAGCTGGCCGCGAGATTTGGCGATAGCGGCAATCTCGACCAGTGTGGTCAAACCGCCACACCAGCCGACATCCGGCTGCATGATATCGATGCCGGTTTCCGCCAGTGTACGGAAGGATTGCAGTGTGCCGTGGTGTTCACCGCTGGTGACCATCATTCCTGCCGGCACGCTGCGTTTCAATTCCCGGTAGCCTTCATATTGCTGTGGCGGCAGACACTCTTCGATCCATTTCAGGTTGTAAGGCGCACAAGCGTGGGCGAGTTTGGTGGCGTAGTTGACGTCCTGACTCATCCAGCAATCAAGCATCAGCCAGAAGTCCGGTCCGCATTTTTCGCGGAAATCCGCCACCATGGCCGTGTCTTTGCGGATGCCTTCATCGCCATCGTGCGGTCCCCAGTGCGTGGGCATTTTGCCGCCGATAAAGCCCATTTCTTTGGCGAGGTCGGGACGTGCGCCAGTCGCATAGAAACGGATCTCGTCACGTACTGCGCCACCCAAGAGTTTATACACTGGCAACCCCACGACCTTACCAAACAGATCCCATAGCGCCAAATCAACGCAGGAAATGGTGTTCATCACCAGACCGCCGGAACCGGAGTAGTACATGGTGGCGTTCAGCATCTGATCGTGGATCAGCTTGATGTCGCTGACGCATTTGCCTTCAATGAAGCGGTTTAGGTGTTTTTCGACGATAAAACAGCCCATTTCACCCGCGGTAGACACCGCAAAGCCCGTTTGGCCGTTATCCGCTTCCACTTCCACCACCAACGTACCCAGTACGTTGATCCCGAAAGACTGACGTGACTGTTCATACTGCTTGTATTTGCTCATCGGTGTGGCGATGTGATCGTCGATCCAGTGGTTGCCACCCTGATCGTGGTAATCGGCACCACCGCTGCCTTTTTCTGCGGTGGCTCCACCCAGGGTCCAGGCGCGGATATGTTTGATAGTAGGTAAGGTCATCTTTCATTCTCCACTATTGTAGTTATATATAAGGTTTAGGCTGTTTGGGAATCGAACGGACTTCTCCAACCCAGTAAACGGGAAATATCCCTGGCGCAGGCGAGGGTTTGGCTCGCGAGCAGATCACGGTTGTCGTTATTGATTTGCAACCGTGTTCCTACTGCCGAAATGGCGGCAGTGAGTTCGTTACGACTGTTGAATACCGGTGCGGCGACGCAGCGAACATCCCGATAATCTTCGCCATTGTCATAGCTCCAGCCCTGGCGGCGAATATGGTTGAGTTCGGTGTGTAATTGCTCCGGTGTCGTGATGGTGCTGGGGGTTTTGGCTGTGAAGTCGAGGTTGGCGATAATCTTTTCGCGCTGTTCTTCCGGCTGCCAGGCGAGCAGACATTTGCCGATACCCGAACGCGAGAGCGACAGGCTTTTCCCTTCGTGTGAACGCACGCTGATAGTGGAAGAGGATTCGACTTTCAGAATGTAGTAGGCGTTCCCATTGTCAATGATTCCCAGATGACAAAGCAGGTTGGTCTGCTCCATCAATTGTGTCAGGCGTGCACGGGAGATTTCACGCAGATCGATTTTGCTAAGCGCGTGTTCTGCCAACTCCACCAGTTTTGTCCACAGGCAATAGTTATCGTTGGTATCCACAGAGATGAAGCGATGCCGCTTCAGTTCAGCCAGCAACAGATAGGCGGTGCTTTTCGGGATGGTGAGTTCAGCAATGATCTCTGCGGCTGAAAGTGGACCTCGGCGGGCAATCAGATTCATGATCTCTATCGCGCGGGTCAGCGCCGGAACTTTGCTTGATTCCAACATATTGGACTCCTGTCTTGCTTAGTGGAATCAGTATTGTGGGTTCTCTTCGGGTATTATGTGACGGAGGTCATGTAACCGTAGGTGGTGCGAAAAAACGGGAAAATAGCATTTATAATTGTGAACAACTTCACAGATTTTTTTGTTTTGAGTACAACAGGTTGTACTGACAATTCATATTACGGAGCCGTCTTCATTTTCTGTTGGCGTAACATGGATGGTATTCAGCGTGGTTTTATTCCATTCATGTTCTGTTGCAACGGAAAATAGGTTGTAGAGACAGATAAGCGTCAGCCGAAAGATAAAGAGGAAAAGCGTATGCATGAACAGGATCAGGCATTGATTGAGCAGTTTCTCGATGCCTTATGGCTGGAGCGGAATCTGGCGGAGAATACGCTGGCGTCTTATCGGCTGGATTTGCAGTCGCTGGCCGAGTGGCTGGCGCATCACGACAATCATCTATTGCAGGTTCAATCACTGGATTTACAAGCATTTTTGGCGGAACGGATCGAGGGTGGCTATAAAGCGACCAGTTCGGCTCGTCTGTTGAGTGCCATGCGGCGCCTGTTTCAATATCTTTATCGGGAAAAACAGCGGCTGGACGATCCTAGTGCGGTGCTCTCTTCTCCCAAGTTACCCCAGCGTTTACCAAAAGACTTGTCGGAGGCGCAAGTCGACTCTCTATTGAAGGCACCCAGCGTCGAGCAACCGCTTGAACTGCGGGATAAAGCCATGCTGGAAGTGTTGTACGCCACTGGGTTGCGTGTCTCTGAACTGGTGGGACTGACCATCAGTGATGTCAGCCTGCGTCAGGGGGTGGTGCGCATAGTCGGAAAAGGTAACAAGGAACGGCTGGTACCGCTGGGGGAAGAAGCGGTTTACTGGCTGGAGCAGTACCTGGAATACAGCCGTCCCTGGTTACTGAATGGTCGGACACTGGATATCATGTTTCCCAGTAACCGGAGTCAGAAAATGACACGCCAGACTTTCTGGCATCGTATCAAGCACTATGCGATTCTCGCCTCTATTGATAGTGCGAAACTCTCTCCGCATGTTTTGCGTCATGCCTTTGCGACCCACTTATTGAACCACGGCGCCGATTTGCGGGTTGTACAGATGCTATTGGGTCATAGTGACCTTTCCACCACGCAAATTTATACACATGTCGCGACAGAGCGCCTTAAACAACTGCATAAACAGCATCATCCTCGGGCATGACAGACCATTTACGGATATGATGGCTGACGACGACCTGCCATAACGGATTAGCCCGGCGCATGCGCCTTACCGATAACAGGATTAACGAATGAAAAAGAGTGTATTACTGCTTTCTTTGTTGGCTACCAGCGTAACCGGGCTGGCTCACGCCGATGATGCGGCAATCAAACAGACACTGGCCCGTCTGGGGATGCAGAATGCAGAGATTCAGGACGCTCCGGTCAATGGGATGAAAGCGCTGCTGACCAACGGTGGAGTGTTGTATATCACTGAAGATGGCAAACACCTGCTACAGGGGCCGCTATATGATGTCAGCGGTAAGACACCGGTCAATGTCACTAATCATGCGTTGAAAAATAACATGGAAGCCTTGCAGGATCAGATGATCATCTACAAGGCGGCGCATGAAAAGCACGTCATCACGGTATTCACCGATATCACTTGTGGTTACTGCCGCAAGCTGCATGAGCAGATGAGCGATTACAACGTCTTGGGTATTACCGTGCGCTATCTGGCGTTTCCACGGCAGGGGCCTCACTCGGAGACAGCAAAAGACATGCAGTCCATCTGGTGTGTCGCCGATCGCAAAAAAGCGTTTGATGCCGCGATGAAAGGGGATGATATTTCTCCGGCTACCTGCAAGACCGACATCACTGCGCAGTACCGGCTTGGCGTATTGTTCGGTGTGCGGGGTACGCCGGCTATCGTGATGGACGATGGCACGGTGGTTCCAGGTTACCAGGATCCGAAAGAGATGCTTGCTATGCTGGAAGCGCATAAGGCATCACTGAAGTCAGGTGATTAAGTGGAATTCATTACCCAGCTCCGTCGCCGTCCGGCGGCGGAACATATTGATTTACCCGTTTCTCTGCCGCCTTTGTTACGCCGGCTGTATGCTCAACGTGGGGTTAAGGCGGCACAAGAGCTGGAACGCAGCCTGCGGGGATTATTGGACTACCATTTGCTGGACGGTATTGAACATGCGGTTGATGTGTTACAGCAAGCACTGGCCGACAACCTTTGCATCGTGATCGTCGGCGATTTCGACGCCGACGGTGCCACCAGTACCGCATTGACGTTGTTGGCGCTGCGCAGTATGGGCGGCCGTCATATTCAATATCTGGTGCCAAATCGCTTTGAAGATGGCTACGGCCTGAGTCCGGAGGTGGTGGCGCAGGCGGCGGCAAAAGGCGCGGAATTAATCGTTACCGTGGATAACGGTATCTCTTCCCATGCCGGTGTGGATGATGCCCATCAACGAGGCATTAGCGTACTGGTGACTGACCATCATCTGCCGGGTGAAACTCTGCCTGCCGCCGATGCCATGATTAACCCCAATTTGTCCGGCTGTGCGTTTCCGTCCAAATCGCTGGCGGGCGTCGGTGTGGCGTTTTATCTGATGATGGCGCTACGTGCCAGACTGCGGGAGACTGGCTGGTTCGTGCAACAGGGACTGGCTGAGCCTAATCTGGCAGAGCTGCTGGATTTGGTGGCGCTTGGCACTGTTGCTGATGTGGTACCGCTGGATGCCAATAACCGCATTCTGGTCGCGCAGGGATTAAGCCGTATTCGCGCGGGGAAATGCCGTGCGGGTATCCGCGCTTTGCTGGAAGTCGCTAATCGTGACGCCAGTAAATTGGCCGCCAGTGATCTGGGCTTTGCGCTGGGACCGCGGTTGAATGCGGCGGGAAGGCTGGATGATATGTCCATCGGTGTAGCGTTGCTGCTGAGTGATGACATTGTGCAGGCGCGGATGCTGGCCAATGATTTAGACGTGCTGAATCAGACCCGGCGTGAGATTGAGCAAGGGATGCAGGTGGAAGCGCTGCGTCTGTGTGAGCAGTTGGAAAGCAGCCGTGACGCATTACCCTATGGGCTGGCGATGTACCACCCGGAATGGCATCAGGGTGTGGTCGGTATTCTGGCGTCACGTATCAAAGAGCGCTTTCACCGTCCGGTGATCGCTTTTGCGCCTGCCGGTGACGGTATCCTGAAAGGTTCAGGACGTTCAATTGCCGGGTTGCATCTGCGCGATGCGCTGGAGCGACTGGATACGCTTTATCCCGGTTTGATGCTGAAATTTGGCGGCCATGCGATGGCCGCTGGATTATCGCTGGAGGAAACCCGTTTTGATGAATTCCGGCTGCGTTTCGGTGAGTTGGTGGGCGACTGGCTGGATGCATCGCAGTTAGAAGGTGTGATCTGGTCGGACGGAGAACTGGAATTACCCGATCTGACGCTGACTACCGCGGAAATGTTGCGCGAGGCTGGCCCGTGGGGGCAGGCATTTCCGGAACCGACATTTGATGGACGCTTTCGTCTGTTGCAGCAAAAACTGGTGGGAGAACGTCATCTGAAGGTTATGGTGGAACCGCTGAACGGCGGGCCGCTGCTGGATGGTATCGCCTTTAACATCGACACGTTGTTGTGGCCAGATATCAGCGTACGGCAGGTGGAGATGGCTTATAAACTGGATGTTAATGAATACCGCGGCAAACGCTCAGTACAGTTACTGATTGAACATCTGTGGCCATTGTAATGCCGATTCGTGGTGATTATCCTGCTTTTGTCTTTGCTCTGGTCTCGGTATCTTGCCAGCCAGAGCCCGATCACGTCGGATAGCGTCAAAATCTGTACAGATCGCTATAAACCCTGAGCTTAATCCGTTAGAATTGATGGTTTAAATACACTCCGTCATCTACGACTTAACGTAAGATTCTAAAAATCATGTTTGAAATTAATCCGGTAAAAATCCGCATTCAGGACCTGTCTGAAAGAACAGCCGTCCTTAGGGGGTATCTTTGACTACGATGCCAAGAAAGAACGCCTCGAAGAAGTAAACGCCGAGCTGGAACAGCCTGACGTCTGGAATGAACCTGAACGTGCACAGACGCTGGGGAAAGAGCGCTCCTCGCTGGAAGCTATCGTCGAAACTATCGACCAGATGACACAAGGACTGGACGATGTGACTGGCTTGCTGGAGCTGGCGGTGGAAGAGGACGACGAAGACACCTTCAACGAAACCAGCGCCGAACTGGATATTTTGGAAAATAAACTGGGTCAGCTTGAATTCCGCCGCATGTTCTCTGGCGAATATGACAGTGCAGACTGTTATCTTGATATTCAGGCGGGCTCTGGCGGTACAGAAGCCCAGGACTGGGCCAGCATGTTGGTGCGCATGTATTTGCGCTGGGCGGAAGCCAAAGGTTTCAAAACCGAAATCATTGAAGAGTCTGATGGTGAAGTCGCCGGCACCAAGTCTGCCACCATCAAAATCATGGGTGATTACGCGTATGGTTGGCTGCGTACTGAAACCGGCGTACACCGTCTGGTGCGTAAGAGTCCGTTTGATTCCGGCGGTCGTCGTCATACCTCCTTCAGTTCCGCTTTCGTCTACCCTGAAGTGGATGACGATATTGATATCGAAATCAATCCTGCGGACCTGCGTATTGATGTTTACCGTGCTTCCGGGGCGGGTGGTCAGCACGTTAACCGAACCGAGTCTGCGGTACGTATTACCCATCTTCCTACCAACATTGTTACTCAGTGCCAGAATGACC
Source organism: Prodigiosinella confusarubida (assembly GCF_002847015.1). Taxonomy (GTDB): domain Bacteria; phylum Pseudomonadota; class Gammaproteobacteria; order Enterobacterales; family Enterobacteriaceae; genus Prodigiosinella; species Prodigiosinella aquatilis. Next base: position 4,759,238 of record NZ_CP025085.1, on the reverse strand, counting down.
GTTCCCAGCATAAAAACAAAGATCAGGCGATGAAACAGTTGAAAGCCAAGCTGTACGAGTTTGAAATGCAGAAGAAAAATGCTGAGAAACAGGTGATGGAAGACAGTAAGTCAGATATCGGCTGGGGAAGCCAGATTCGATCCTATGTGCTGGATGATTCCCGTATCAAGGATTTACGTACCGGGGTGGAAACGCGAAATACTCAGTCGGTACTGGATGGTGATCTGGATAAATTTATTGAAGCAAGTTTAAAAGCGGGGCTATAAGGAATCCACATGTCTGAACCTCAATCACAGGGTGCCGAGCAGGCGCAGGATCTTAATAACGAACTGAAAGCACGTCGTGAAAAACTGGCAGCGCTGCGTGAAAAAGGCATTGCATTCCCGAATGATTTTCGCCGCGACAGCATCTCTGAACAACTGCACGCCAGTTACGACGATAAAGAAAATGAAGAACTGGAAGCACTGAATCTTGAAGTCACGGTAGCTGGCCGGATGATGACCCGCCGTATCATGGGGAAAGCCTCTTTCGCGACGTTACAGGACGTTGGTGGCCGTATTCAATTGTATGTTTCCCGTGATGATCTGGCGGAAGGCATTTACAACGAACAGTTCAAAAAGTGGGACCTGGGGGATATTCTCGGCGCACGCGGTAAGCTGTTCAAAACCAAAACCGGCGAGCTCTCTATTCACTGTACTGAACTGCGTCTGTTAACCAAAGCGCTGCGTCCGTTGCCGGATAAATTCCACGGTCTGGCGGATCAGGAAACCCGTTATCGTCAGCGTTATCTGGATTTGATCGCTAACGAGGAGTCCCGTCACACTTTCCGCATCCGTTCAAAGGTGATGGCGGCGATCCGCGGCTTTATGGTTGGTAACGGTTTTATGGAAGTGGAAACGCCGATGATGCAGGTTATCCCCGGCGGTGCGGCGGCTCGCCCGTTCGTGACTCATCACAATGCGTTGGATATTGATATGTATCTGCGCATCGCGCCGGAACTGTATCTGAAACGTCTGGTGGTGGGAGGGTTTGAGCGCGTATTTGAAATCAACCGCAACTTCCGTAATGAAGGCGTTTCCCCGCGTCATAACCCTGAGTTCACCATGATGGAGCTTTATATGGCGTATGCCGATTATAAAGACCTGATTGTGTTGACGGAAAGCCTGTTTCGTACGCTGACGCAGGACGTGCTAGGCACGACGACCATACAGTACGGCGATCAGACTTTCGATTTCGGCAAACCGTTTGAAAAGCTGACCATGCGCGAAGCGATTTGCAAATATCGGCCGGAAACCGATGTCGCCGATCTGGATGATTTTGATAAAGCCGCCGCGATTGCTCAATCTTTGGGGATCAAAATCGAGAAAAGCTGGGGCTTAGGCCGCATCGTCACCGAGATCTTTGAAGAAACGGCGGAAAGTAATCTGATTCAACCCACCTTCATTACTGAATATCCGGCAGAAGTTTCTCCGCTGGCACGTCGTAATGATCAGAACCCGGATATTACTGATCGTTTCGAGTTTTTCATCGGTGGTCGTGAAATTGGTAACGGTTTCTCCGAGCTGAATGATGCAGAGGATCAGGCTGCACGTTTCGCCGATCAGGTTCGAGCCAAAGACGCGGGCGATGATGAAGCCATGTTCTATGATGAAGATTATGTCACGGCGCTGGAGCATGGTATGCCGCCGACGGCAGGTCTGGGTATCGGTATCGACCGTATGGTAATGCTGTTCACCAATAGCCATACGATACGCGACGTGATCCTGTTCCCGGCCATGCGTCCGCAGAAATAATCACTGCAACTATCGTGATATCAAAACCGGTGCCTTATGCACCGGTTTTTTTGTCACATTCTCTGCTGATTGCTGTACTGGCAGGTTGATTGCTCAAACCGTATGCAGTTGGCTGGGTTTTTGTCTTGCCCGGCAAACAGATAGCGTTATAATGCAGTGCAATTTATTATGCGAGCGTAGTTCAATGGTAGAACGAGAGCTTCCCAAGCTCTATACGAGGGTTCGATTCCCTTCGCTCGCTCCAAAAATAGTCTAATCTCATACTCCTTACCAAATTTTATCCTCAATAAATTTTTTCTTTTGCGTTGCGGTTGTTTCTGCGCCGTGATGTGACTGCGCGTGCACGAACGGACACGGTAAAACGAGGATGGTTGACGCCAGACACGCGTTGGGCCAGTAATGTCTATACTAATGGTATTATGGCGGTAATGAGTACCGATACGAGAGCGACAGAGGAAACGTCAGACATCTAACTGGTGTGGTCAAGGAGTAAACATATCGGGTAATTCTCTTTCTAACGGCGTATTATTAGCCACCCATCTATGGTGAGGAAACCGTGATGTCTTTTTTGGATGGATTAAAACTGTTTAATGAGCGGAAAGTTTCTATCGCGTGTCCTAAATGTGCCTATGTGACTAAACAGACAGCCTCAAAAATCAGTAAGGATGTTACGCTGATTTGCCCTAACTGCGGCACGCTTTTTTTGCCTAAAGATGCGAAACCGTCGTAAATTCTAGAATATAGAACCTATAGGTTTTATTAAAATAATACATTATTAGCGTTGACCTGATTTATTAGAAGGTATGCGATTTATTTATGTGAAAATAAATTATTTATATATTTTTACGATTTTCATGGGCGGGTTATTTTTATCATTATTTTCATGATGGCAATTTTAATTATGAATAAAAATCATCGGTGATTTATTTGAATGGCTATCTGTGATGTTGTGGAATAATGGATAGTGAAATGATTATATTGACCCCTATGTTGAATGCAAAAAAAACAATCCACATTATATGGATTGTTTTTTTATGAAGCTTAGCTGCTCAGAGATATACTTTCATTGCTGTTATAAGCTTCATTGGCGCATACTGGTTACAGTATAACGACATTACCTGCTGACGGTCCTTTCTGGCCATTCTCAATAGAGAATTCCACATTCTGACCTTCATACAGTGTTTTGAAATCATCACTCTGGATAGCGGAGAAATGTACGAATACATCTTTGCTACCATCAGCAGGGCTGATAAAACCAAAACCTTTATCGGCGTTAAACCATTTTACTAAACCAGTCATTTTATTAGACACAGATATTTCCTTTATAATTTTTTCCACAAAATGTGGGTATTATGGCCTGCCTTCGAGATAGCTTATGATGCACTTAGGTGAGACCTATGAAGAAGAGATATCTATGATAGCGCTTGAACTGAGGACTGCTTTACTAAAACTGCTTACATAAGGTCTGACTTGCAAACCGATGGCGCTATTAACACACATCTGATGTTCATTAAGCAAGCTTTATTTTTATAAAGTTCAATAATCCTTAAAAAGCCAGTAGTAAAAAGTCGAAGGGAGGCATAAATACTCAGTGAAATGATTATCGTCATGAATGGTATCGTTATGATTTGTAGCATGATATTTATCATAGATCGTTGTCTTGGATCCTTCCTCAACAAATAGTGGGTATAAGAGAAATAAAATCTCTCCTGAGATAAATCAAACCGTTTATATCAATGTATTCGTAGCGTTATAAAATAATTGGGTAGAAGTAGGATAGTAATTAAAAGTGGCATTTTTAAAATGTCTATTGGCAGTGGGTTTGTTATGTTGGTATTTATTTGAAACTAACTTTCAATAAGATATCAAGTGCATTATGGTTAGCGGGGTGTTGGAGTTGACGGTGAATATTTCACTCTGATGGAATGTTTTTTGAGGATGAACGTTATGTCTGAATTCAATGTGTATAGCAAAAACTGCCCAGCCCGCTTTGTACTGGATCGTTTATCTAACAAGTGGGCGTTATTGATTTTGGATCGCTTAGCAGATGAACCGGTACGATTTAACCAACTGCGACGGGATGTCGAAGGAATATCTCAGAAGGTGTTGTCACAGACACTGAAAAATCTGGAACGTGATGGTCTGATTCACCGGCAGGCTTTCGCCACGGTACCGGTGACAGTGGAATATTCCATTACCTCGTTGGGGCAAACATTAGTTAAAACCATTAACGAATTAACACATTGGGCCGAAAACAATATCGAGGTGATAATGCAGTCTCAGCAGCGTTACGATGAAGCTAATGTCACCGCGTCACTTGATTAACAGGAGTCAACCCGTGGTGTTTTACACCTTGCTCAATGGGCATGTAGAATGTGCGCACTGTTTCCCTGTTAATTTGATTTCATTATCAGACAGTCAAAAACACTGATAATCAATAATTGAATTAAAATTTGTCTTTCAAGCGCGGTACTAAGGGCGAGAGCGTGATTAAGGCTTGTCAGTTGTCGCTTCAGGATTAGCTCTTGTCGGACCCGAGCAATTTCGTCATTGGATGTAATAGCATGAAAATACTGGTTACAGGCGGGGCCGGTTTTATTGGTTCCTCGGTAGTTCGTCATATCATTAAAAATACGGCGAATGCTGTTGTTAACGTTGATAAGCTTACCTATGCGGGAAATCTGGAGTCTCTGACCGATATCGAAAACCATGAACGGTATACGTTCGAGCAGGTCGATATTTGCGATCGGCCCAGAATGGATCACGTTTTCCAGGTACACCAGCCAGACGTTGTCATGCATCTGGCTGCAGAATCGCATGTTGATCGCTCAATTGATGGCCCGGCTGCCTTTATTGAAACGAATATCGTGGGAACTTATACCCTGCTGGAGTCTGCTCGTACTTACTGGAATACATTAGGTACGGAGAAAAAATCCGGATTTCGTTTCCATCATATCTCTACCGATGAAGTCTATGGTGACCTGGACAGTGCTGACGGGCTTTTCACTGAGTCGACATCTTATTCTCCAAGCAGCCCTTATTCTGCTTCCAAGGCGTCAAGTGATCACCTGGTTCGGGCATGGTATCGGACTTATGGTTTGCCGACCATTATCACCAACTGCTCGAATAACTATGGCCCCTACCATTTTCCGGAAAAGCTCATACCACTAATGATTCTTAATGCGCTTGAAGGGAAACCGTTACCTGTCTATGGCGATGGAATGCAGATTCGTGACTGGCTATTTGTTGAGGATCATGCCAGAGCCCTTTATAAGGTCGTTTCCGAAGGGAAAGTCGGGGAGACGTACAATATTGGCGGTCATAACGAAAAAACCAATATTGGTGTGGTGAAAACAATATGTTCACTATTGGAAGAGTTGGTTCCCAATAAGCCCCAGGGCGTGAAGGCGTATCAGGATCTGATTATCTATGTTAAAGATCGGCCCGGTCACGATGTTCGTTATGCTATTGATGCCGGAAAAATTGCACGGGATCTTGGCTGGGTACCGGAAGAAACCTTTGAGTCCGGGATTCGCAAAACAGTAGAGTGGTATTTGAATAATCAGAGCTGGTGGAGCCGTGTCCTTGATGGTTCTTATAGCCGTGAACGGTTAGGCGCGGGGGATAAATAATGAAAGGTATTATTCTGGCCGGTGGTTCCGGCACTCGTCTTTATCCCATTACTCGCGGCGTATCAAAGCAGTTGTTGCCTATCTACAATAAGCCGATGATCTATTATCCGCTTTCGACACTGATGCTAGCAGATATCAGAGATGTGCTTATTATCACCACCCCTGAGGACAGTGATAGTTTCCGCCGCCTGCTTGGGGATGGCAGCAGTTTTGGCATCCATATCGAATATGCTATTCAGCCCAGTCCAGATGGTTTGGCCCAGGCATTTATTATTGGCGAAAAGTTCATTGGGCAAGACAGATGCTGTCTGGTGTTAGGGGATAACATTTTCTACGGACAATCATTCAGTAAAATGCTGAAAAGTGCCGCTGAGAAAGTGTTCGGTGCCACGATATTTGGTTATCAGGTAAGAGATCCTGAACGTTTTGGCGTAGTTGAATTTGATACCGAAATGAAAGCCATCTCAATAGAAGAAAAACCAGCTAAACCCAAATCACACTATGCTGTCACCGGTCTCTATTTTTACGATAAACGAGTTATTGAGTTTGCCAGGCGAGTAAAACCCTCTCACAGAGGAGAGCTGGAGATTACGTCAATTAATCAGATGTATCTCGATGATGGCTCATTGAACGTAGAGATTTTTGGTCGCGGATTTGCCTGGTTGGATACGGGAACGCATGAGAGTTTGCATGATGCGTCTTCTTTCGTACAAACCATTGAGAATGTTCAAGGGCTAAAAGTAGCTTGTCTGGAAGAAATTGCCTGGCGAAATGGTTGGTTATCTAATCAAGAGTTGATGTCGCTTGCTGAGCCTATGTTGAAGAATGAGTACGGTAAATATCTTATGGCTCTGCTTAAATAACCGAACGATTTCAGGATTGGAAATCATGAAAGTATTAATTACAGGTAGTGGTGGTCAGGTAGGACATTGTCTGGTCTCTCAATTGGCCGGTAAGGCCGAATTGTTGGCCGTAGATCGGAATGAACTGAACATCACTGATAAAGTAGCGGTGGCTCGTGCTATTACGCAATTCAAGCCTGACTACATTATCAATGCGGCGGCACATACTGCTGTAGATAAAGCCGAAGATGAAATAGATCTCTCTTATGCAATAAACCGTGATGGGCCAGCCTATCTTGCCGACGCAGCAAAAAAAATCGGTGCGGTGTTGCTGCATATCTCGACCGACTATGTCTATGATGGTGACAGTGAATCTGTTTATGATGAGACAATGCCCTGCAATCCGCAGAGCGTATATGGCAAAAGTAAACTTGCCGGAGAACTTGCGGTGGCAGCAGCAACCGATAAGTTTTTAATTATGAGAACTGCCTGGGTATTTGGTGAGCATGGCAATAATTTTGTCAAAACGATGCTGCGCTTAGGGGCAACTCGCGAGGTACTGAGTATTGTTGGTGATCAGTTTGGTGGCCCAACTTATGCGGGCGACATCGCGGGTGCTTTGATCAAAATGGTGGACTACCTGGAAACAGGTAAAATTCCGGAATGGGGAATTTACCATTTCTCTGGTATGCCTCATGTAAGCTGGTTTGATTTTGCTAAAGCCATTTTTGTTCATGCAGCGGAAAAATCCGTCCTGCAGACGATCCCTGTTCTAACATCAATTCCCACTTCGGCTTATCCAACCCGGGCGAAACGGCCGGTAAACTCTCGTTTGAATTGCCAGAAGATCAATGCACAATTTGGTATCGAACCGAGTAACTGGCAACTGGCACTAAATAATATTCATGCATATAAATAATAGATTATGAACGTTATCAATACTGAAATTCCTGATGTAAAAATTATTGAACCCGTTGTATTTGGTGATGAACGTGGTTTTTTTATGGAAACCTGGCAGCAAAAAAAATTCGAGGATATGGTGGTAAAACGCCCTTGCAATTTTGTTCAGGACAATCATTCAAAATCGAGACAAGGCATTTTACGCGGTCTTCATTATCAGACTGAGAATGCTCAAGGTAAGTTGGTGCGTGTTATTTCTGGTGAGGTTTACGATGTTGCCGTTGATATACGTAAATCGTCATCCACGTTTGGTCAATGGACCGGTGTTTACCTTTCTGCTGAAAACAAGCGTCAACTTTGGATTCCTGAAGGATTTGCGCATGGTTTTTATGTGACCAGTCATGAAGCCGAATTCGTTTATAAATGTACTGATTATTATAATCCCAATGCTGAGCAGTCCATTTTATGGAATGACCCTGATCTTGGTATTGAATGGCCGTTGACAGGCATTCCTGTTTTATCCGAAAAAGATAAAAAAGGTATATATTTCAATAGTATTTGTGGTGTTGGAGCCAAATTGTTTTGAGTGCTGATTTAGGCACGTTAATTGCGATCGTTGTCGTTGCTTCACAAAAAACGGATACGGGTGATTGGTCACTAACATCTGTTCACGGTATTCATGTAACGGCCACATTTGTTAGCACACTATGGGCTGAGGGATTTCCACAAAATTTACATCAATGAGCTAGTATTATACTTCGAGCAGTGCTGATAGGGTGGGCTAAATACCTGTCAGCCCCTTCGTCTTAATACTTGTGGTGAAATGTCTGGCTTAAATGGGAGCACTATAATTATATTATTGGTGATTACAACCAACACCATCCTTGCCAATACCACGATGGGTTCATATCCAATGAATCGGAAAGATTCTGAAAATGACTAAAAAGCCATGGCCAATTTTTATTGACTACTTCAATGCTCCTAAATCGGTGCCCAGAATGACACTGCAGTTATATAAGGGAATAACGAAACATTGTCTTGAAGTGGCTTCGTCCCTTTGGGATACGTCTGAAAAAACTCCTTCTATGCTGTCGAACTTGCCCGTAGGACGACTATGCGCCATGATTTCATTCTTGTTCTGCGTTACGTTTCATTGTGAATACCATCTCCATGGAATAGATACTGACAAAGCAAATGGTAATGATGGCATCAGCGTATAATCGATAGAATTTTTAGGTAGTCAATATCATGCCCGGACACGTTGATTCGGTCTGATGGCGCGATGATACCCTGGAGGAAATGTAAGAAAGATACATCTGCGCGAGTGCTGATCATTACCGTGTAATAAATGTAGATGTAGTGTGAAAAGGACTAATCCGTACACTGTCTTGGGGATTTGGCCTAGGGTGATTTGGTGAATACCAAAAGCAAAATTTGTACAATATATTTGCATCGGGAGTGCCTACTTTCGTGCGGTAGCTTTGCCTGAAACTAGTATTTTTTATCTGTTGTTACTATTTTTAAGGAAAATTTCATGTAACTACACCCCTTATGGTGCAAGAGAAACCTATAAGGGCAGGAGGTCTCTTTGTCAATAACGATTATTCCCGTGATCATGTGTGGTGGAAGTGGATCACGGCTTTGGCCAGTTTCTCGTGAGCAGCACCCGAAACCATTTATTCGTTTGGCCGACGGAAGTAGTCTGATTCAAAAGGCTCTGTTGCGTGCTCTAACATTTGATGGTGTTAAGGAGATCATTACCGTCACGAATAAGGAACTTCTTTTTAAAGCTGTTGATGCATTTTCTGAGGTGTACAAAGGAACCGTTCCCATCTCTTATATTTTGGAGCCTGTTGGTCGTAACACTACCGCTGCAATTGCATCAGCGGCGCTTTTGGCACATCAAAAATATGGTGATGATGCCGTACTGATGATTCTGGCTGCCGACCATCTGATAAAAGATCATACTGCATTCATACAGGCTGTATCAGAAGCTTCTCAACTTGCGAAACAATCTCGATTAGTTACTTTTGGTATCCAGCCGGAAAAACCAGAAACCGGATATGGATATATCAAGTATCGGGGTAACCTGGTTGAGCATTTTGTTGAAAAACCCTCCTATAACAAAGCATTGGAATATCTTGAGTCGGGGGAATACCTTTGGAACTCCGGTATGTTCTGTTTCTCTTGTGGAACTATCCTTAAAGAAATGGAAATGTTGTGTCCACAGGTGCTGTCAGATGTTAAGCATAGCATGAGCCTGTCTCGCAGGCTTGAAGGTGGTGGGGCGACTCAACTTGAGTTAGATATGAATACATTCTCACAAGTTGAAGATATCTCCATCGACTATGCAGTAATGGAAAAATCCAGACAGGTATCCGTTGTATCCTGCAATATTGGCTGGTGTGATATCGGTTCCTGGACGGCGCTTGGGGCATTAATCGTGCCAGATGAGAATGGTAATGCCATAGAAGGTGATGCTGAAATACTGACGCATAATGCAACTAACTGTTATATCAAGGCTGATGAGCGTGTGATTGGTGCGGTAGGTGTCGATAACCTGGTCATCGTCGATACCCCGGATGCTTTGCTTGTTGCCAGCAAGGATAGCGGTCAGGATGTAAAATCTATCTATAACCAGCTCAAAAACAAGGGGCATCAAGCCTACAAGATTCACCGAACGGTTCATCGTCCCTGGGGCACATCGACAGTGTTGGAACAAGGACACAATTTCAAGATCAATAGTGTTCTTGTCAAACCTGGCGCGAAGATGAGTATGCAGTTACACCATCACAGAAGTGAACACTGGATCGTAATGGCTGGAGCGACAAGGATCGTCAACGGTAATAAACATATTTTCCTTTCCACGAACCAATCCACTTACATCCCTCCAGGTGAACAACACAGAATAGAAAATCCAGGCGTTATCGATCTCATCATGATTGAAGTGCAGAGTGGGGAATATCTGGGGGACGACGATATTGTTAGATTTGATGAAAATGGGAGTGTTCACCAATGACATTAGCTTGCTTCAAGGCCTATGATATTCGTGGCCGTTTGGGTGATGAACTGAATGTAGATCTTGCCTATCGAATTGGGCGTGCTTTTGGTCAATACATGCAGGCGAAAAAAGTGGCTATAGGCGGTGATATTCGTCTGAGTAGTGAAGAACTAAAATCAGCATTGTCTGAGGGATTGAGGGATGCTGGTGCTGATGTTATTGATCTTGGCATAACGGGAACAGAAGAGATCTACTTTGCTGCTTTTCATCTAGATGTGGATGGGGCGATTGAAGTGACGGCCAGCCATAATCCTATGGATTACAACGGAATGAAATTGGTCGGCCGTGGAGCCAAACCGATTAGTGGTGATACAGGGCTGAATGATATACGTGATTTAGTTGAGCTGGGTAAGTTCTGTACTGTGAATCAGAGAGGGGGTTATACCAAATTGTCTCTGGTGGATGAGTATGTCGATCATCTAATGTCTTATATTGATGTAAAAAAAATTAAACCGTTGAAGCTGGTGGTCAATTCAGGTAATGGTGCTGCCGGGCATGTAGTGGACGCGATTGAAGTGATACTGCAGAAACAGCAGATTCCCGTTGAGTTTATCAAAATTCATCATGAGCCGGATGGTAATTTTCCAAATGGAATCCCTAATCCGCTATTGCCTGAAAACCGTTCTGTAACCTCTAATGCTGTCAAGATGCATAAGGCAGATATAGGCATTGCATGGGATGGTGACTTTGACCGCTGCTTCCTGTTTGACGAAAATGGTGAGTTCATTGAAGGCTATTATATCGTAGGCCTTCTGGCTGAAGCTTTCCTGGTTAAAAACCAAGGGGCCAGGATTATCCATGACCCACGTCTGACCTGGAATACCATTGAGGTGGTGAAGGAAGCCGGTGGTACACCAGTTCAGTGCAAGACGGGTCATGCTTTTATCAAGGAGCGTATGCGCGCTGAAAACGCCATATATGGTGGCGAAATGAGTGCTCACCATTACTTTCGTGATTTTGCTTATTGTGATAGCGGTATGATTCCATGGCTGTTGGTTATTGAACTACTGTCTTCTAAGGGAGCGATGTTGTCCGAATTGGTTGGTACTCGTATGCGAGCTTATCCATGTAGTGGTGAAATTAATTATAAAGTTACCAATGCTAAAGAAATCATTGCGCGTATTGAAGAAACCTTTAAATCTGAGGTTGTCAGTATTGATCGCACTGATGGTCTTGGTATGGATATGCCAGATTGGCGTCTTAATGTCCGTACCTCAAATACCGAGCCTCTTTTGCGCCTGAACATTGAAACCCAGGCTCAGCCAGGGCTGGTATGGGCAAAGGTTGCTGAAATAGATCACTTGATTAAAGGATAAGTATGCCACTCATAATGTTGAGAGCGTTGTGGAATTACCGGGGATTTATTCTCGGCAATGTTAAGCGCGAATTTCAGAGCAAATATCGTAATTCATTATTGGGAGCCACATGGACGGTACTAAATCCTCTGGCGATGATCATTGTGTATACTGTAATTTTCTCACATGTAATGAAAGCAAAAATTGCTGGAATTGACGATACGTATGCTTATAGTATCTATTTATGTTCTGGTGTGCTGACGTGGGGACTATTTTCAGAAATTGTCAGTAGGGCTCAAAATGTTTTTATTGATAATGCAAACTTACTAAAGAAAGTTAGTTTTCCCAGAATGTGTCTACCGGTTGTGGTAGTAGCTAATGCATTAATTAATTTTATTATTATATTTTCTCTGTTCACTGTTTTTTTACTTATTAGTGGAGAAAATCCTGGTTTTGTATATTTTTCTTTTATTCCAGTACTAATCATAGTATGCATTTTTTCAATTGGATTAGGCATCACATTGGGCGTTTTAAATGTTTTTTTTAGGGATGTCGGACAGCTATTCAATATCATTCTTCAATTTTGGTTCTGGTTTACCCCTATTGTTTATCCAATAAATGCACTGCCAGAAAACATAAGGAAGATAATATCACTCAATCCTATGACTCCAATCATTTCTGCATTTCAGTCTATTTTTGTTTTAAAACAGGTTCCAAAATGGGATGGCTTAATATTAGTAACAATTATTAGTATTGCGATGTGCTTTTTGGGCATGCATCTATTTAGAAAACATGTGGGCGAGATGGTGGATGAATTGTAATGGCAAATATATCAGTTCGAGGGGTAGGTAAAGCCTACAAAAAATATCATAATAAGTGGGGAAGACTAATTGAATGGATTAGCTTAACTCCTGTACAAAAGCACACTCTGACATGGATTTTAAAAGATATTAATTTTGATATTGAGCCTGGAGAGGTTATTGGAATCGTTGGGAAAAATGGTGCTGGCAAAAGCACGTTGCTAAAGATGATTACCGGCACAACGGAGCCGACCGAAGGATCTATTAGAGCTGACGGTAAAGTAGCAGCTTTGCTTGAACTGGGTATGGGGTTTGATCCTGATTTTACCGGTCGTCAGAATACTTACATGTCAGGGCAGTTGCAAGGGCTAAGCATAGAAGAAATAACCAAGTTAATGCCCGAAATAGAAGCCTTCGCTGATATAGGATCATATATTGATGAGCCATTAAGAACATATTCTAGTGGGATGCAGTCTAGATTAGCGTTTTCAGTCGCAACTTGTGTAAAACCGGACATCCTTATTATTGATGAAGCATTAAGTGTTGGTGATATAGCCTTCCAAGCAAAATGTATGCAACGTATGGAGTATTTGAAAAATATTGGGACGACTATTCTATTTGTTAGCCATGCGATTAATCAAGTTAGGCAATTTTGTGATAAAGCTATATATATTAAAGATGGAAGATTAGAACAATTTTCAAATGTATCAGAAGTATGTGACTTATTTCAAAATGATCTTCTTGGATTAGACAGAGAAGAGAAAGATGAAGTTACTTCTAAAATAGAAAATGACATAGGGAGTGAAATAATCGAAGAAGATAAAAATTTGAGAAAATACTCTCTGGATTCTGAAACTGGTACATTTCATTTACAGTTTTTAAAATTTGATTTAAAAAATCGTGAAGGAGTACAAATTACAAACTGTACTCAAGGTGAGCTTGTAGAGTTTTCTGCATATATCAAAGCTAATAATGACGTAGAAGCTGGTTCCGCTATTGGGTTATTAATGGCTGATAAAACAGGCTATCCATTGGTAGCGTGTAATTCAAATTACTATGACTATTTTTTACCTGCAGTAAATAAGGGAGAATTAATTGTAATTAGATGGAAAATGAAGTTTCCTTTAGCGTCAGGTGAAATTCGTATAGATATTGGTATCAAACCAGATCCCTATTCGATAATATTCTATGATAGAGTTTTTTGTGCAAAAGTGATAACGGTAACGCCAAAAATCGAATTACTGAAAAGAAATTTTGGTGGATATATTTTTGCTGATGCTGATATCCATATTGAAAAAATTAAAGTAGCTAAGTGAGTTAAATATGATCAATTTTATTAAAAAAATCCTTGTTGGTAGAACCGATGAAGCAATAAATACTCATGATAAAAATAATGATTCGGTTACGAATGATCATTCTAATGATGATAAATATATAGAGGCTTCTTGTGATACGGATAAAGATTATTCTTTAACAAGTGGCGAAAGACAAGTTGGAAGAGAATTGGATGATATTAGATCAGATCATACCAATAGATATTATATGGCTGTTGAGTATATAGCTGATTGTAAAAAAGACGCTTCTATTCATATTGCCGATGTGTTCTGTGGAAATGGATATGGTACTTATATTATATCTAAAAATATACCTGGAGCTACGGTAATTGGATTGGATGGATCTGAGGAAGCAATATTACTAGCAAATGAGTGTTATACTCAAGAAAATAACTATTTCAGCCACAAACTTTTCCCGTTTAAATTACCCATTTCATCTTTTGATTTCGTCACATGTTTTGAATCATTAGAACATGTAGAAGAAGATCAAAAGATGCTAAATGAAATCATCAGTTCATTGAAACCTGGTGGTACTGCATTTATTTCAGTGCCTAATGATGAGATTCATTCTTTAGAGAAAAATCCTCATAAATTTCATTTCCGGCATTATAAACATTCTAAATTTATAGAAATGCTTCCTCCAGAAGTGAAACTTGTAAAATGGTTTGGTCAAGATATTTATAGATTTGAACAAGATGGAATAAATACATTCCAGTTATTACCTATGGATGAAATGAAACTTGTGGAAAACCAGTTTGGTCAGGTTAATATTTACATTCTTGAAAAAAGATACAATTTATAAGATTCAATACTTGCCAAATATAGTAATGAAAACAGGAAATAATTAATGAATGTCTTATTTATTGGTGATGTGAATCGCGGTGCCCAAGATGTGAATATAGAGCGGTTATTCCGCCTTTTTTCTCCTGTATTTAAAGAAGTTAACGTCACAGCCTCTATGTATATAAGTGAGGTAAATAAGAAGGTAAGCATATCTGATTGGCTTGAGGTATGGCGGGAGTCCATTGATAAAAATAGAGTATCAGAAATTGCCAATCTAGATTTGTCTAATACGGCTATTATTGGTTTTGAAATTTCTGATGCAGACATAAATTATTTTTCTGAAAATAAAATACCATGGGTTAATTTTTCTATTCATCCTATACGTTTCTTAGATGATTTATATTTTGACGTTACAACATCATTTGACTATGATCTTTCAAATCATGCGGCAAGCACTGGTTTAATCGATTTTTGTGTCAATAAAATTAAATCATCTATTAATTCAACATCAATAAAGAAAGAAAAAACGCTAGCAATATTTGGCCAAACTCCAATTGATAAGAGCATCTATTTCGATGGCGAATTTAAAAAATTAACGTCTTATCTCGATAAGATTGATGCCTTAGCCAGAGATTATCCGCGAGTTATATATCGCCCACACCCTAATTTGACCGACGAAAGTGTTGATAAAATAATTATAGAACGATATGGTGCGGAAATTGTACCAGAGAAGAATTTTTATAAATTTTTAATAACAGAGTCTATAGATAAATGCTGTGCGATAAGTTCATCTGTAAATACAGAATCACCCTATTTTGGAGTTGAATCTGTTAATTTAGATGATAGAGCTAGGAAATATGGTGTTGCAGTAAATTATAAATCTCTTCTTGATGATCGTGAGTTTTGGGTTAATAAATTCCTTAATATGGATTTGTTCTCTAGTCCATTTAATATATCGGTAGCTGTTCCAGATAATTATCTGAGGGATGTGTATGAATCTTGGGGGTATATTACTAAGGAGCAAGAAATATACACCATAATTAATACTAAAGAGCAGGAAATATATACCGTAATTAAAACTATACAGGATGAAATTTCTAACCTTGAGGAGCGAAATAATCATTATTTGATAGAGTTAGAACGCAGTGAGCAACATGTTAATGCGTTACTTAATAGCAGGTCTTGGATAGTAACATCCCCTCTACGTTTTATAAAAAGATGTTTCATGGAATTATTTCTATTTATTTATTCAAAAATGAATAAATAATAGTATTTGAGGAGGGTTGAATGTATGGTAAGTTCGGATGTAATAATAACGGTATCTAGGCGTTTAAAAAATTAAATGCTGAAATGTGAAATGTGAAATGTGAAATGTGAAGTGTGAAGTGTGAGGGGCGGAGGGATAGACTCTGTCTTTTATAATGCTACAAATAAATAAATTTTCATAAAATAATACATTGTAGAAGAAATTAAAATTTATTTAAAAATAATAATAAAAATAGTTTCTTCTATACTAAAATGATTGAGATAAATAATAAGAATTTAGATCGGGGTAGGGTATGCAGGGCTTTTTCAGAACCTATAATTAAAATTGTGTAATTTCCTATTCTTGATATGTTCATCTTTATTACATGGACAGGTAAATTATGGACCAAAATAACTTAAGGTGCTCGCTGCCGATCTCACCTCCATCTTGGTCACGAGAAAAACATGGTTAAAATCAGTTCCAATACTTGCAATGGTTACTCAGCAAAAACCTTGTTCTGTGATGAGCCTCGATATGCTGAAGAGTACTGAGAAAAAGCTGAATCAACATTACAGTGAGGAGAAAGAGGACGACTGCTCCTACTCTCGAATACGCTCCTGGTCTTCGCTTGTCGGGAGGTGGTCTCAGTCTGAGCAACTGACGGTGCTGGAACGGGTAGACTGAAAAGCGCCGAACCACGGCAGTGCGTCTAGTGCCTGCCCATAAACTGGCTGCCGAAGAAGAGCATCAGACAGTTATGGTATGTAACGAACCGGAGTATACCAACCTGCCTCCGATGCAGATAGTACCACTAGCAGACAAGGGCTCTTATCTGACCAGTGAATTGACATTTCAACGGTTACCTTCAACTTTTTTCAATACCTGCAGGATCTGAATTTCTGTGAAATATGCTTTTTTATAATAGTTCTCCCGTTGGTAGTATCAACCAGAGAACACTATTGTGTGGTACGACTAAATGTTGGGAGAACTATAGCGTTATCCCGACTATTATCGAAGTTATTTTCTTTTGATATTCGATATGGATAACAGATGGCTGGTTAATGTATGAGTTTTTTGCCTTGATGGGGGGATTTTATGTTATTAGTAAGCGTTGCACACCGCGGATTGAGCGGTACAATCTGAATTTCAGGCTATACTTGGCTCGCCTTTATCGGAAATAGCTATATTTTTCAAAATCTGAAGAACCCCATAACAAAGTTATCTGATATAATTTAAATATGCATCATTACCAATAAGATGGAGTAATTACCTATTGTGCTTACCGAGCTAAAATTTGAAAAGTCACTCATTGGTAAAAAGGTACTGGTCACTGGTCATACCGGTTTTACCGGAGGGTGGGTTTGCTTATGGTTAAAGTCTATTGGTGCAAACGTTGCGGGTTTCTCACTCCCACCAGAGACATCTCCCGCATTGTTTGATTGTCTTGGCTTAGCTGACGATATTCCTACCACATTCGGTGATATTTGCCATTATGACGAAATCTTCAAATCTATTGAAGCTTTTGAACCGGACTTAATCCTCCATCTTGCAGCTCAACCTTTAGTACGTCGGTCATATCGAGAACCTGTCTCAACATTTTTAGTCAATGCGCAAGGCACTGCACATGTCCTAGACGCAGCCCGTATGGTAAAAAGTGTCAAAGGCATCTTATGTATTACCACCGATAAGGTTTATAAAAATAATGAGTGGCCTTGGCCATATCGTGAAAATGATCCACTCGGTGGGAAAGACCCTTATAGTGCATCTAAGGCTGCCGCTGAAATGATTATTCAAAGCTTTGCTGCCTCATATCCGTTCTCTGAAGGTAAAGGTCCAGCTATTGCGATTGCCAGAGGCGGGAACATTATAGGTGGCGGGGACTGGTCTGAGGATCGACTTATCCCTGATTTTGCTCGAGCTGTTGTAGAAAATAACTCACTAACCTTACGTTATCCCGATGCAATACGGCCGTGGCAACATGTACTTGCTCTTGCCCATAGCTATATACTTCTGATATCAGGCTTAATTTCTGAAAAACCAGCACACTATGCAAGAGCCTGGAATATAGGGCCGCAAGACTTAAAACAATATTCTGTCCGTGATGTACTGGAACTCATGTGCTTAAATTGGGAGCGTCCATCATTAAATTATATGGATAATCCACTACATGAAGCTGGTAGCTTAGCGTTAGATAGTTCTCTTGCCCGTAACCTGCTGGGATGGTGTCCAGTATGGGATACCGAACGTGTTATCAGAGAAACATCAGCATGGTATCGTGATTATTATAAAAATCCTTCTTGTGCCAGAGAAATAACTCTCAAACAAATAAATGCGTGGCGTGAGGGTATAAAAGAGTGAACTTCTTAATAGGCAGTCATGGTCGCTTAGGCAATGCAATATATCAATCTTACCCGCTAGAGAATATTACAGTTTTAGAGCGCTCTCTCTATGAAAACTGGGGAGTAACGTCCTGTCGAGGTGATATTGCTCGTTATTTCGAAGACAGATTTGAGCCTAACTCTGTTATTTTTATAGCGTCAGGGCTACTTGATCCTAAATTATCACAAGAAGCACTTCTAAAAGTTAACTATTTACTACCAAAAAATATTATTGAGGCCACATCTCATTTAGGACTCAAAGTTGTTACTTTCGGGACTATAATGGAGGAACTTGTTTCGACTGGGAACGTATATGTAAATAGCAAAGCTATGCTCGGTAGCTTTATATCAAATTTGTCTGGTATAAATAAAAATATATTGCATGTTAGAATGCATACATTATATGGCGTAGGTTTGCCAAGTCCATTTATGTTTCTTGGTCAACTGTATGATTCTCTACAAAATAAATCAATATTTGAGATGTCCCCAGGAAACCAATTAAGAGAATATCACCATATTGATGATGATGTAAAAGCAATTCATACATTAATAAATAACGGTATTTATGGGGTTTTTAATTTAAGCCATGGGCAGCCGGTAAAGTTAAAAGATATTGCTAATTATGTATTCCAAGCGCTTTCTCTGGAAGAGTTATTGTCTATTGGGGCATACTTAGAACCCAAAGATGATAACTATGGAATTATATCCCATCGGCCGAGTGAGTTGAGTGGGATTGAGTTTCGAGACACGCTTCCAGGTATTTTGATCTATTTAAAAAAATGTTTACTGAATAGGGAGTTTTTGGTATGACAGAGGAAGAAAATAATTTTTCTGATAAAAAACCACTGATTTCTATTTCAATTCCTGTTCTTAATGAAGCAGAAAGCCTTCCAGCCTTATATTCAAGGTTATGTGACATCGCTGATAAAATGAGCGAGAAATGTGACCTTGAGTTCGTGTTTTCTGATAATCATTCTGATGATAAGACATGGGAACTGTTAAGCGAACTTGCAGCGAAAGATCCTCGAGTAAAAGCTATCGGTTTTTCTAAGAACTATGGGTTCCAACGCTCAATTCTTGCAAACTATATGCACACTAAAGGTGATGCTGTAATGCAAATTGATGCCGACTTACAAGATCCACCAGAAATGCTGGAGTCTTTTTTCGAATTATGGAAACAAGGTTATCATGTTGTTTATGGTATCAGGGAAAAACGCCCTGAGGGATGGTTAATGAATGGTTTCCGTAAGCTAGGTTATTGGTTAATTGACAAAGTCAGTGATCATCCAATCCCAAGAGATGTTGGTGATTTTCGTTTAGTTGATCGAAAGGTAATTAATGCTTTATGTAAGATAAAGACTTATAGTCCTTATCTGAGAGGAATGATTGCTGGGCTAGGTTTCAACCAAACCGGGATTGCCTATGAACGAGAACCACGAATCTCTGGTGAAAGTAAGTTTAATATATCACAATTAGTCCGCTTAGGATTAACTGCAGTATTTAACCACTCCACCGTTCCACTTCGCGCTGCATCATTTCTCGGTTCTATTATCTTGGCTATTAGTTTGTTAGGGGCTCTGTATTATGTAGCCTTACGTTTATTCAACCCTGAGCTACCTCGTGGACTTGCCAGTATTCATATACTTGTATTATTTGGTATCGGGCTTAATTCATTTCTGTTGGGAATAATAGGTGAGTACATTTTGCGTATATATTTGTTACTCAGAG
Source organism: Prodigiosinella confusarubida (assembly GCF_002847015.1). Lineage (GTDB taxonomy): Bacteria > Pseudomonadota > Gammaproteobacteria > Enterobacterales > Enterobacteriaceae > Prodigiosinella > Prodigiosinella aquatilis. The sequence continues at coordinate 4,739,446 of NZ_CP025085.1, read as the reverse complement.
CTGAACCCATTGCAACGATTGAGAAAAGTCTTAATTTACCTCAATCTGAACTAAAATTTTAAATAGGTAATTACATGAAAGCGGTTATTTTAGCTGGCGGTTTAGGTACTCGTATCGCAGAAGAATCAGATACTAAACCAAAACCTATGGTAGATATTGGGGGGCATCCATTGCTCTGGCATATCATGAAAACCTATGCTCATCATGGTATTAACGATTTCATTATATGTCTGGGTTACAAAGGCTACGTTATAAAAGAGTTCTTTTTTAACTACCATCATCATTTGGCTGATATGCGTATTAACCTTGGCACAGGTGAACACCAGATATTGAATAGCCAATCAGAAGACTGGAATATTGTCCTGATAGATACAGGTCCAGATACTCTGACCGGTGGCCGCTTGAAACGCGTTGCAAAATATCTGGGTGACGAAACTTTTTGTTTAACCTATGGTGATGGTTTATCCGATATCGATATTACAGCAGAAATCGCATTCCATAAACGCCATGGCAAACTTGCGACAGTAGCGGCTGTCCAGCCTCCGGGTCGTTTTGGTGTTTTAAACCTGAATTCAGACCATCATGTGACGAGTTTTGAAGAAAAGCCAAGTGATGAAATTGGTTGGATTAATGGCGGCTTCTTTATCCTCGAACCTTCGGTGATTAATTATATTGAAGGTGATGCAACATCATGGGAACGAGCCCCTCTAGTTAACTTGGCTAGAGATAATCAACTAGCGGCTTTCTTGCATTCCGGTTTCTGGCAACCTTGTGACACCCTCCGTGACAAACGGGAGCTTGAGTATTTATGGCGTCAAGGTAACGCCCCATGGCAAGTGTGGAATTCTTAATGATGACTGAAAATAACAAGAAACGTAATTGGGCTAAATACCTTATTGGACCTACGATTACGGTTCTGTGTTTGGTAATTATTGTTCGTCAGATCAATATTGCGGAAGTTATTTCTGCACTGGAAAGTTTTCAATGGGAATACCTGACTATGGGAATAGCTTCTCTTACCCTAGGCTATTCTCTGAGAATATTTCGTTGGGCAATGATGCTGAGTGCAACAGGAACTAATATAAAATGGCGCATTTGCGCAGCACCATTTCTTGGCTCTATTGCACTAAATAACGTACTGCCATTGCGTCTTGGTGATGTAGTTCGCGCATTTGTTTTCCCGTCAGTAATGGGAATAAGTAAAACAATAGCAACCACGAGTCTGATTATGGAACGGTTAATTGACCTGATGACACTATTGGGGTGCTTGGCAATTGGCTTGTTAACATTAAGTGGGACTCATCTTCCACCACTAATCGCGGAATCTGCAGTCACAATGGCTGTTGTGGGTGGAACGGCCCTCATTTTTGGGTTTCTCTTTAGCGGGTCTCTAGCCAAGTATATTAATCATATAGCCAGCAGAAGAGCATCTTCTAAAGGTCCTGATCGTATATATAAGCTATTAGTAGTGGCTAGTGGCCTATTATCCAGCTTTGAGGTTATGTCACGGCCAAAAGTATTATTTTCTATAATAATCATTTCTATGTTTGTCTGGGTTGGCGAATCCGGTCTATTTTACTTCTTATTAGTTGGATTCGATTTCGATGCAACGCCAGCTGTAGCTGTGGTTGTTATGTCAATAGCTACACTTTCAACCTTAGTACCATCATCACCTGGTTATGTGGGGCCTTTCCATTTAGCTGCTTTCGCTGCAGTATCGATGCTCGGTGGTACTGCCACCCAAGCGGGGAGTTATGCAATTTTATCCCATTTGGCATTATGGTTACCAACGACATTGGCTGGTGCAATTGCGATTTTAATGAAGCCTGAATTATTCAGGTCTCTTCACTCAAGACCTGCTTCATAAATTTATATAAAAATTGAGTAACAATTATGGATAATTACGATGTCGTTATTGTTGGTGCTGGCTTTACTGGCCTAACTGCAGCCTATGTATTGGCAAAGCAGGGTAAAAAAGTGAAAGTCATTGAAGCTGATAGTACCCCAGGTGGTTTAGCTGGTACTTTTGAATTCGCTGATGGTGTTAAGCTTGAGAAATTTTATCATCATTGGTTTAACAATGATGTTTATGTACCTGAGTTAGTAAAAGAACTGGGGATGGAAGGCGACATTATTCTACTACCAACCCGGACAGGCATGTATTTTAATGGTCGTATGTGGAAACTTTCAACACCGCTAGATTTATTACGTTTCAAAGCATTATCGCTAATTGATCGAATCAGACTCGGCCTTCTCGTATTCCAGGTTCGTCGTATTAAAGATTGGAAAACAATTGAGCACCTTAGTATCCGCGAATGGTTAGAGCCTTTATGTGGTAAGGCTGTATATAAAATTGTTTGGGAACCTTTAATTGAGTCAAAATTTTCAATCTATTCAGAGACAGTAAATGCAGTATGGATGTGGAAAAAACTAGTTCTTCGCGGTAGTACCAGAAATGACAAGGGCGGAGAGGAGTTAGCCTATTTTAAAGGCGGATTTGGCAGGCTTGCAGAAACACTTGTCGAGGCGATCAGGATAAATGGAGGCGAAGTTAGTCTTGGGCATCGTGTAACAGGGGTTAACACTAACACAAGCGGAGATGCAATTATCTCGATCCTGACGGATAAAGGGGGTATCGAAGGTGATAAATATTTATTTACACCATCGTTCCCAATCATTGCAGATATCTTGAAGGACTCCACTGATCCAAAATGGATCGCAAGTTTGCGCCGAGTAAAGTATCTAGGAAATATGTGCCTGGTTCTCAGATTGAAGCACAGCTTATCGGGAACTTATTGGTTGAACGTGAACGACCCGGGTTTCCCCTTTGTTGGTGTGATTGAACATACCAACTTCGATTCACCAGACAATTACAAGGGTACGCATATTGCGTATCTTTCTCGTTACCTTGCTGTTGAAGATCCTGTTTGGCTGTATTCCGATGATGAATATTTCGATTTTGCTATGAGGCATTTAAAACGCATGTTCCCGAAAATCGATGGGTCTTGGATTGTTGAATATAAAGTCTGGCGCTCCGAATACGCACAACCGGTCACAGAACGAGATTACTCGAGCTATATTCCGGAACGGGATACACCATTTAAAAATGCTTTTATATCGACAATGGCACAGATTTATCCGGAGGATAGAGGCACTAATTATGCTATTCGTGAAGGTAGACGAATCGCTAAGAATATTTTGGAGAGACAAGCTAAATGACGGATTTTAATCAAGTAGATGTTAATAAAATAAGGCATTACTTTTATATAGGTTTAGGGTTGCTCATCTTTTTCTTAATTGTTGGCCGTTTTACACCAATACGTGTAGGCGATGGATCAGAGTATTATGCTCTTTTTTATGCATGGGATACTGTATTCCGTCCCTGGATGACATCTTCAGCCTATGACGCATATGGGCACTTAATTTCCTCTCATGAGATAATAAGTTTAGTTCCTCGTGATACCCTTGAAAGGTCCTTTCCTGCTTTAATCGCAGGAAGTACTGCTGACTTTAATCATTTTTGGTTTTATAGCTTTCTGGCTTTTATATGTGCAAAATTTACATCATTACTGGGAATTAATATATCTATACATGGAGCTTTCCTAGAACTTCATTTTCTTTTGGTTTTCATGACAATGTCTATTGCTTACCGATACTATAAATGGCAAGGTGTTTTTATCGTTGTTTTGATGACCTTCGTTTCTCCTGTACTCTGGTTCACTGATAAGGTTCATACAGAACTATATACTTACTGTTTGGCACTGTCAGGTATAATATTTATATATGCAAAAAAATATCTTCCATCTGCATTAGTATTTGCCATCGCATCGGCTCAAAATCCAAGTTTCGCATTAATTGCATTTATTCCCTTCTGCTATAGAGTCATTCTGCAAAGAAAAGATAAATATTTATTAACTGAAGTTATCATGTTTGTAGCTACTGCTCTCTTTGTGCTAGTACATCCTGTTTATTATTTCTTGCGATTTGGGGTAATTACACCTGAATTACTTACTAGCGGAGCTTCATTAGGTAAGAACTTATCTATATTCTATATATGGATTTTAGATCCTGACTTAGGATTAATTCCTAATTGGCCATTGGGTATTCTCTCTATTATATTGGCGGCATTTCTGCTGTGTAGGAAAAGAAATAGAGAATGCCTATATTTTGATGGGCGGATAACTTTATTTTTAATGCTTTATCTTGCTATTAACTTCTACGTAAATTCATCGACGACAAACATAAATTCTGGTGGCACTCCTGGGTTGGCCCGATATGCATTATGGTATCTACCATTAGCCTTTCCAATTTTTATGTTTATTTCGAAAAATGTTGTTTTGCGTAGTAGTTTATTTTATATAATAATTACTCTAATTATAATGACGTCAATTTTTACATTTAAAAAGAATGATCCCCGTAAAGGGGAGAGTTATATCACACCATCAGCTATTTCATTCTTGATACAAAAAAGATTGCCATGGTTATATAACCCTCCAGTAGAAGTTTTTCAGGAAAGATATTCTGGCTATGGTGAAAGCATACATGATAAATCATATTTAGGGATTGTTGGTCCTGACTGCAGAAAAGTGCTTATATCACCTACCCACAATGGGAATGATGTTATTTTTCCTGATAATTGTCATTTTGATCAGAGTAAAATTAATGCGATAGTGAAGAATGCATCTAAAGAAACTTCATATGGCGAATACATAAACTTAAGTAAAGAAGATATTAAAAAAACAATAATAAAAGTCCTTCCAAAAAAATATAGTAGTGGTGTGGCTGGTGATGGTGGCTTTATCTTGGGAATTGGCTGGTGGCATAGGGAAAATTGGGGTGTTTGGTCTAAAGATAATATTGCAAGTTTATATATTCCCTGTGACAATGGACAATTTTTCTCCGAAAGTAAAAATTTTATTCTTTCACTAACTATTCAGTCTTTTTCTACTCAGCATGTGAAATTTTCTGCTAATGGGTATAAACTGTGGCAAGGCGATATTTTAGGTAAACCAACAAACCTATCATTTCCCATACCTTCAGATACCTGTCAAAAGGATAGAGTTGACATCACTATAGACATATCTAATCCTGTATCTCCTCGAGAATTGGGATTATCAGATGATCAAAGAAAACTTGGTATTGGTCTCATTTCTTTTGAAATAAAGGCTGAGGACTAGAATTAGTCAAACAAATAGCCGCCTAATTTGAGTTGTAGAGACGGCTATTTACTTCTTAATTCTGGCGTTTTAAATACAATATATTATTTTGGTATCAATACCGATTAAATTCAGTCCAGTAAGTGTCAACGAAGTTGTCAGTTCCTGGTAAGCCAAATAGCTTATATGGACACCGACCCAGTGCAAGCATGGGCTGATTTTTCTGACAACGTAGTCACACGCATATATCCGGCTTCGTGAGCCCTGATGAATATCCGTACTCTCTGGCTTCATTAACGCCATGGCCTGTTGGGTCATTGTTGAAACCGCCACACTCAGTGAAGCCGAATTAGGCGAATATTGTCGTCGTAAAGGGCTTTATCCTGTAAGCGTCCGGCGAACTCGTATTGTTAACAAAACTCTGCTGCCACATGCTTCCCTCATTCAATACAACGAATCGGAGGTGAAATATGGCAAAACGGTATTCTCACAGTGAGCGACAACAGCATCTCGATGCCTGGCAACAGAGTGGATTAACCAAACAGCACTATTGTCAGCAACACGATTTGAACCCTGCCACCTTTTATTATTGGCTCAGACATCATCGCAATGACGCTACCGTGACCGTTCCCGCCGCCTTCATTCCAGCTCGCCGGGTTCTGCCTGAGAATAATGACGCCGACACCGTGACGCTCAACCTCCCCAACGGCTGTTCGGTCAGGTGCCTTCCCGCTCAGTTGCGGACCGTGATGCAGGCCTTGTCCCTATGCTAACGCCGCAGCATATCTGGCTGGCGCGAGAGCCCGTCGATATGCGTCGGGGGATTGATACCCTGACGCAATATATTACCGACCACCTGCACCAACCCTGGCAAGGGGAAGCCGCTTTTGTCTTCTGCAACAAGGCACGCTCGCGTATCAAAGTCCTGCGCTGGGACAAGCACGGTGTCTGGCTGTGTCTTCGTCGTCTTCATCAGGGCCACTTTATCTGGCCCCGGCAAGGTGATGTCGCCTGGCTGCTGTCACCCGAGCAGGCAGACTGGTTGATGAAAGGCATTGACTGGCAGCGGGTGGATGGCCTGGATTTAACCGGCTGGAAATAACAAAAAATAGTATTTAATACATTGATTATCAATGACAATCTGGTGCCACGTTGATAAAATGGTCGCATGAATATCGATGCCTTGCTGACCTCAAAAGACCCCGATGAACTGCGCGCTCTGGCGTTGAAATTACTCGCGGACCTCGAGCAGCAGACGCAGCGAAACCAGACACAAACGTGCTATATCCAGCAACTGGAAGAGGCGCTAAAAAATGCCCGCCAGTGGCGCTTCGGGCGTAAAAGCGAAGCCTTCCAGGGTGAACAGCGCGGACTGTTCGATGAAGATATCGCGGCTGATGCCGCCGATATTGAACAACAGTTGGCCACGTTATTACCCGAACCTGAAGCCGACAAACCCGCCGTGCCCACACGCCAACCGCTGCCGCCGGAACTACCACGCCAGGATATTCACCTTGCCCCGGCATCCGATAGCTGCCCGGACTGTGGCCATGCCCTGCGCTTTATCCGTGATGAAATCAGCGAAAGGTTGGAGTATGTGCCGGCGCGTTTTATCGTGCATCGCCATATCCGCCCGCAGTTCAGCTGTGAACACTGCGATACCGTGGTCAGTGCTCCGCTGCCGGCACAGCTGATAGAAAAAGGCCAGCCCGGCCCAGGGTTGCTGGCGCAGGTGGTCAGCGCCAAATGCCTCGATCATCTGCCGCTCTATCGCCAACAGGTTATCTATCAACGCAGCGGTGTTGATATCCCGCGCAGTACGCTGGCGGGTTGGTTCGGCGCCGTGGGCGCGGCGCTCAAACCGCTGGCCGAGCGCCTGCATCACGACCTGCTGCAACATCCGGTGCTGCAAGCCGATGAAACCACGCTCTCTATCCTCGACCCTGGCAAAGGCAAAACTCAACGCGGTTATCTCTGGGCCTATGTGACTACCCACAGTGCCGAGCAGGCGATAGTGCTGTATGACTGTCAGCCGGGGCGCAGTGGTCAATATGCGCGCGACATCCTTGATGGTTGGCGCGGTACCCTGGTAGTAGATGGTTACGCCGGTTACCAGGCCTTGTTCGACAGCGGCCAGGCCCTGGACGCGGGCTGTTGGGCGCACGCCCGACGAAAGTTCTTTGAACTGTTTACCATCAATAAAAGCCCGGTGGCCAAACTGGCCCTCGACAGCATCCGTGAGTTGTACCAACTTGAGCGTAAAATCAAACAGCGTCCGGCGGATAAAAAACGCCAATGGCGACAGCGCTATGCGAAACCTAGACTGGAGGTCTTCCATCAGTGGCTGGTGTTGCAACAGCCGCAGGCCGCGCCCAACTCCGCGCTTCGCAAAGCGTTGGAATACATCCTGAAACGCTGGCCGGCCTTACTGCGCTATCTGGATGACGGGCGAGTACCCATAGATAACAACCGCTGTGAAAATGTGATACGTCCGGTGGCTCTTGGGCGCAAGAATTGGATGTTTGCCGGTTCGTTGCGTGCTGGGCAACGGATGGCGGCTATCCTGAGTCTGCTGGAAACCGCCAAACTCAACGGCCACGACCCGTATATCTGGTTGCGAGATGTACTGACCCGCTTGCCGACCTGGCCCAACAACCGAATCAGCGAGCTGTTGCCCTACGCCGAAAACAGCTTCAGTTAATATCTGCCAGCTTATTACATTATTTTAATCACACAACGCGACTTCGCCGTTCGGTTACGTTTTCTTGGCTCAACAACCGGATAAACAAGCTGTTGTCCTACGTCGAAAATAGTTTTGATACCTGTCCAGATTATTACGTTATCTTTTTATCCACACAACGAGAGTTAGCCGACTGGCCACGGTTTGGATGCCGATGAATATCTAATTCCTACTCAGCCAAAAAGTCCGCTGCGCTGATATTGAGAAAGGTTCTAAAGACTTAAAACCTTTCTCCAGTAGTTGACAAGATAGACCCAATCTTTCCCTATGCCACCAGAATGATTGCAGTTTCCTGTATCAGATGATTTCAATTTCCGGGAATGGGAAAATGAAGTGGCCACCAGAGTTCAAGAAGTCTTTTTCCCGCTTAAGTATACCTTCTTTAAAGTGCCATGGCAGGACAAAGAAATAGTCAGGCTTCATTGCACGTGCCTCGGCCTCGGACACGATTGGAATATTCGTTCCCGGCGTAAAGCGACCAAATTTTTCTTCGTTTACTTCAGCGATCACTGGAATATCTGCTGCTGTCAGATTACAGAATTGCAGCAACACATTGCCCTTCGTCGACGCGCCATAACCCAGAACTTTTTTCCCATCAGCCGTCAAGGTACGGATCAAATTGGTAACATCCTTGCGATGGCGATATACGCGTTCTTCAAAATCACGATAAGGGCGCGGAGTATAAAGTCCCATTGCGTCCTCTTGAGCCAGAAGCCACTCGATAACTGGCGTATTTGGTTTAATACGAGTGTTACCTTTATGTGCAACTGTTACCGCAAAGCTGCCACCGTTGACTGCGTTCATTGACACGTCAACTACTTTGAGATCGGCCCGGTCCATGATGTAGCAAATGGCTTCGAGAGAATAATATTCCAGATGCTCATGACATATAGTGTCATAAGATGTCATCCTGAGCATGGAAGGCATGTAGCTTTGCTCAAGATGCCAGACACCATCCTGATGCAGGATGGACGCTACGTCCCGCGCAAAGGCAATCGGATCTTCCAGATCGTAAAACATAGCAATCGAGGTTACGATTTTGGCTTTTTCATTACTAGCGGATTTAAAATTCACAGCATTGAAAAAATCAGGGACTAGTTTCACATCATCAGGATAGTACTGCTTGAATTTACGTCCCGTTGGATCAATGCCTATGCGTTTGATATGTGATACAGAATAGGCTTTGAGAGAAGTGCAGTCGTTTGATCCAATATCCAGAACTGTATCGCCATTCTGCAATTCAGCACGACGTTCCAACCAGGAAATCTTTCTGGTAAGGTGATCTACCATTGATTGGTTTAAGCCAGAGCGATACCCGTAGTTATCACCATACATCTCATCAGGTTCATAAGAATGCATTAACTGCAGCAAGCCGCTATCCGGGCACCAGCCAAGTTCCAGCGGGCCTGATGTGATAGTTTCATCAGGACTTTTGGGAAAAACGCCAGTAAGAGCCTGATTCCCCAAAGAAAGAACCATTTGCAGATTTTCCGACTTTCCGATTCTACACTGTTTTATGGCATTATATTTCATTTAGCTTAAACTTCCTTGACTGATTGAAGTAAGCATCCCAATTCCGACATCGTTTCTGCTGATGCATTTTGAGACACAAGGTCAGCCTCAACGGCCCTATACCAATTAGGATAAATTTCGTTCAAAATAACACGCTTCAGATTTCGCATAACTACTGGATTTTCAGTTGATTTCGCAACAGCAGACTGAAGGCCATTAACCTGAAGTTTCAGACGTTCAAACATCCCGCTCTGAGAAAAACTGTCATTGCCACCACGTCTATTAAGTAGCACTTGAGGGCAATAAAGCAACTTGAAGCTTTTACGGGTCAACGAAAAAATGCGGGTAACATGTGCCCAGCTTTTGTTCGTGGCATCCAGATTCAACGGAACATCGAACCATGTTTTACGATTGACAACGAGACCACCCATAAACGAGAAAAACGCCTCTGATGTTTTTGACGAGCTACAATATTGCTCTAACTCTTGTGGATTATTCAGATCATACAAACGTTCATTTTTATGATTAAGGATAGGCCAATCTGTCAGCACATTCATATCAAAATCGCATTCATTGTGTCTGACCAAAAGCAAATCGGGCCTATATTGTTTAATTCGGCCCAGAAGATAATCTACAGAGCCATCAAGGCACAAATCATCTGACGAAAAAAGCCAGCAATAATCACTGTCGGCAAAGGAAACGCTCAATGTCATATCATAATCAATGCCACCTTTCGCCATAGCCTTTATATATCTAAGGTTATTGTAGCGCTCTTGAAATTGTGAAACAATTTCTTGTGTATTATCAGTCGAGCAGCCATCAAAAACCAAAACATTAACATCATACTCCTCTGCCTGCGGCAGAATGGTATTGAGCGTATCCGGAAGAAATCGGCCGAAATTATAGGTAGGGATAGCAATGCTAAGAAGAGGATTGCTCATTGCTGCTGCTCCACTCTAATAGTTGAGATTGTGGCAAACTCCTCTTCGGTAAGATCCGCAAATGGGATCCCATTATCCCGAGCTTTTTGATAGCTCTTCTTGACGATTGGAAGATATGTTTCAAAACTGTCCACCCCGCGGTTACGACGAAGATAGCGAGCAAAACTGAAGTTAGGGTAAGATCCATTATTGTCAGCTTTCTGGAGAAGATCTAGACAATGGATACTATTTCGGAATGTATGGTCACGCCAATGAGATACATCCTTTTCTGGCGCACCATTCAGCTCAGCCAGATCGTATACTTCAGGGATTCGTTCCAGCAGCCAGATTGACGCATGTTCTCCCCAGGATACCTTCAGATTGATGGTTATTGCTGGCTTGTTTAACCAATAGCCTTTCTCCTCCATCATCTTGGACAGGATATATTTTGATGAAGGAACACAGGTTTGCATGCTGCTGAACGGAGCGCCCGACGTATCCTGGTTAAAAATACGCCATGAGAAATTTCGGCGCGCCACAAAGGAATAAATGGCTGTGTAATAATTTTCGTTCCGAGACGATATTTCCCTGATCGGTGCAACTTTGCTTACCCCGTCCAGGGTATAATTCTGAGCCTTGTCTAAATATTCATCGAGAGAATCCAGACTTTCCGGCACATCAGCACTACTGACATTGTAATTCAAATTGATAAGGTCGGGAGATTTTTTCTTAATTATGTCAAGGATGTTTTGCAAAGCATCTTTGTGGATTAGATCATCATCACCTATCAGCCAGACATATTCGCCATTTGCAAACGAAACTGTCTGGGGAAGATTATTTAACATCCCGATATTCGCACTGTTCTGGTAAAACGTTATGTTTGAGTAATGGTGATATTTCGCAATCAGATCATCTATACATTCATGAGAGCAGTTATCGCAAATAATTAGTTCGACGTCCTTTTCCAGACCGACAGATACCGAGATAAAGTTCTCAATGTTAATCGCAAGCCACTTTTTACGATTATATGTTGTTATGCAAACAGACAGCTTGGGCCTTTCCGGAAGGAACAACGAAATTGACGTATCTGGTACTTCTGGTAGAACTGCCACCTTTTTATACGAGGTATGCTCGCAAATGAGTGAAACAAGCTCCTCTGCATATTGATCCCATGTCTTAAAGTGGCGATTTAACGCCTCTTCCACAAGTTTCTGATATTCACTGCCGTTATTGGCTAACGCAATAATTGCGTCTCTAATCTCATCAGCATTGTGTACATTTACCCCATAACACCCACCATGCTGTAAAAGCTCTGCCATTTGACCAAAATTGGCGCAAATACAAGGGCGTCCAAACCATAGGCTCTCAACAATCGGCAGGCCAAACCCCTCCCGAACAGACGGATAAACCGTGAAATGTGCCGATTGATAGCATTCGCTAAGTTTTTGATCATCAGCATCCTGAATCCATTCAATATTCTCTGATTGGGCAATCAGATCATTCACTTTTGGCTTAAGTGTTGTATCGAATGTATTACCGCTGCCAATCAGTGTTAATTTCAGTTTTCGTGGAGATTTTTTTTCAGCATCAAGGAATGCCTGTAAAAGTACCAGGTGATTTTTTCTTGGCTCCACAGTCGACACACAAATAATGTTGCATGTTTCGTCCGATGACAGGACAGGCCGTTTAATTCTTGAGGATGCTGAGTACTGTTCAGGCAAACAGACTGCTTTTAATCTTTGCTCAAGAGCAAGACCTTTAAGCGCTTTTATATTTAAAAAACGGTAAAGATCGTCATTGCTGCTCTCTGAAATACTAAAAACCTGGTCCATCTGATCGAGCATTTTCATATATTGTTGCATCGCCTGAACAAAGGGCTGCGGATATATGTCATCCATGATAAGAGGGATGGCATCATAGAAAATGCTACAACAATGAGCAGATTTTTCTTTGAAGTATTGAATCACCTCTTGCTGAAAAGAAAGATCACGATTGAGAGGTAAATCGCTTAAAAGATAAACGATTGGCTCATAGTCACTATACTCAGGCAGCTCTTTCAACCATCTCTTCGGATCTGGGCCATTCCATGCGGCCAGAACTGCAAGCTCAGTGTCATTTGCAACGGTTACACAATGTCTTTTTTCATCCCATTTTACTGGCACCAACCGGTGTCCTGCCTCTATTAGAGTGCGACATAATTGTCGGGTTACACGTTGAATACCGCTATTCCCGCTAGATGCAATAGTCGCATCAACCCAAACGCAAATCACACCATCAAATGTCAGATTCGATCTAGGTCGATTCGTTTCATTGATTATTTGCTGGGCATACTCAGACCAGCTTCGCATTGGTCGCCGGATGATCTCACCTATTTTTGCGTCATAGAATGATCTGTCTACGATCAACTTTTCAACGGCACTCTGCAAAACTACTTGGTTTGTAACATCTACTGTTACGCAACCACCATGCCTTGCCAGATCCAGCATCGCTCCGTTTGCAGCACAAATGCAAGGTCTCAGGCGCCAGAGACTTTCGACGATCGGCAATCCATATCCTTCATTCGTCGAGGCGAACACAGTAAAGGCGACCTTCTTGTAAAGAAGGTCCAGATCCGCATCATTCATCTCGTTGTATATGCAAATACGCTTATTTTTCCGGGCTTCGTTTTGGACCTGTACCATATATTCCGGTTCGACGTACTGTCCGACTAGAGCCAGTTTCCACTCTGTTTCAGGATGAGAATGAGAATAGGCATTAAATGCCCGGACCAACGTTAACTGGTTCTTTCTCAGGCATATTGATCCAAGGGAAAGAATGATTTTTTCAGTAGAAGACCAATCAAAAATCTGTCTCTCAGATGCATCCGCTTCTGGCAAATTGTTGGCAGAAATGACGGGAGTCTCTCTGGTAGAAAGCTTCTCTATCGCGGCATAATAATGATGTAGCTCTCTACCGGAAAAATCACTTATTGGCCAAATAATGTCTGACAGGGACAGATCGGACAAATACCGCATATGTTTAAGGGCATTAGAACTCGCTGACTCGTGTGTCAGAGGAATATGATCGTAAAACACGGAACCAACTTTCAGGCCCCAATCCCGTGCACATTTGATTAGCCGGGAGGTCACAGGAACATTATGATAAGTATGATATGTAACTTCCGGGACAAGAAGCCAGTGTTGCACCGGAGACGATTTTAGATGTGGCCCCACCTGATCAAAATAATCCTTATCAAGAAGATGACGCGAAAGTGAGTTGAGCTTTATGTTTGCAATTTTCTTGAAGTTTTCCAATTCTGCTTCGGACAACGGAGCTAATCTGAGCGTATCGGGAGACAGTTTAACCGGAACAACTGTTTCGCCCAAATTGCAAAGATTTTCGGTCAATTTTGTCACCACACGAGTAATGCCAAACATCGAATCCTGTCTGCAAGTAAAATCAACATAAATGAAAACGATTTTCTTCTGAATAGGCCTTACATTCAAACCATTCACTAAAAGAGAGACGTTGTGATTGTCATGCCCATCTTTTATTTTGATGTTGTCACATGGGAGAATTAAGTTTTGCCGATAAGTGGACACCAGTCGCCTGATTTTAATTTCAATGCGCGGAGACATTGACAAAATTTTCTTTACAAGATTCAACAGGTAAGGGAAATTGCGTGCTTTTTTATAAGAAAAAATGATGATTGATTTCATATTATTTCTTAATGCGGTTTTCTGGGTTTTAACAAAAAGGGACAATTCTCGTAAGAACTTTGTGATCAGCCAAGATCGCGAATGCAGCAAAAAATGCCTGTCTCTCTCAAACTGATCACGCTCAATCGCGATCGCATCAACGGAAACTTTGTATTCGTCCCTCTCGGCGATTGCCGCATTCAGTGCAGCACGCGCTTCATCACGTTCAGCAATAGCAGAGCTCAACGCAACCAGCGCATTAGCTTTTTCAAACTCTGCTACAGGCACAAATTCGTCCAATACACTGGAAGGTAATGTGAGAAGCTCGGCAAGCTCACGTTTTTCATGCGCCAGATAAAAACGATTGACGCCATTGAAACAAACCGAATCATAGCCAGCTTTCTGAAAGGCGTCTTCAATTTTCTTTGATTTGGTTTCCCCCCCGAGCGGATCAACGGTCTGTACAACCACAATCCAGGGTCTGTTGCGTTCCCAATCATTTCCCTCAATAACCTGTAACTCAGTATTCTCCACAGAAATATTGAGAAAATGCACCTCTTGCCCCTGAGGAACGTATTTTTCCCATATATCTTTAAGGGTTAAAGAACTTGAAGTATATGTTTTGTAGCTAAACCCGTAGTCTGAAAAGTATTTAGCTAAACCTTTTTCAAATGTTGAAATCCCTTTTTCTTTGAAAACGTAAAGTGGAACATCCGAATACTTTTTATCCAAAATCGCTATATTCAGATTTACATCTTTAGGACGTTTCTGAACCAATTGGTTAAATGAATCTGTGTTCGGATCAATATTAACTCCATGCCAACCTTCCTTGTAAAATGCATTCGTTACAGAATGAATATCTGCCTGGGCTGCACCAATATCGATATAAAAACCTTTACTCATCTGCTTCAGGGCACGCTTTAAAATTACATCCTCAAAATTTTTTGCGTATGAAACAAAAGTCATAAGTTAATTTTCCTGATCAGAGAGTCATTATCGAGCCGCACCAGAGCAAAACATGGTTCTGGTTCCGTTCCGTCCATAAAGAAATTAATACAAGAACACAATATTTTGTCCGCTAATGATAGAAAAGTCGCAATTTTTTGCAAACGTATTCACAACTGCCCCACCCGCCACGCTATTACTTTCAAGGGGGACAATGTTGATGTTTAGACAAACCAACCTGGCTGATTTTAAGGCCTTGATATCGCATGACTAAGGTATTCAGACTACAATTTTGTTGCGTAATATAACGCAATATCATCATAAATCACAACCAGTTAAATAACATATCATTGAAACCATTTTGTCATTTAACTCTCTTTTTTATATATTTTCAGCAAGAATACGACGGGAAAGGAATATGCTGAATAGCTGAGCCGAATAGTAGAACGCTGAAGAGAACTTGCATCCTTCCTGATGTGATGATCCGCTATCACCATATGAAACTGAGCTTCATGAAGGGAACATCAGAGATAGACCTTGTGATTGAATCAATGCCCTCTGTTTCACCTGTCACACTAGCATAAACATTGAACGGTTAGCATCGACTCTGCATGTACAAGTGTCTAGGTTTGTCACACACTATAGAGTCATCTGGTTAAAATACAATCAATGGGCGAACCATCATGAAGAAAGCGCGTTTCCCGGAAACTCAGATCCAGCGGGTCTTGAAAGAAGTTGAAGGTGGCCGACATGTGAAGGATGTCTGTCGCGAAAATGGCGTAGCGAAAGCTGGTTACTATATCTATGGACTACCTCCGTTTTGCAAGCACTGAATCTGGGTGTTAATGCATTGTCAGAGGTACGATATCTGACAAAAAACTGGCGTATGGAATATAACGAAGAGCGGCCACACAGCTCACTCGGAAATCTGCCGTCGGTTATTTATGCATAATAAAAACTGACCGAAAATTCTCAATGGCAGTGGCACTAAAGTCGGAGGGATTACAGATTGATGGGTATAATTTAGTCAGCGCCGCTGATTTACACTCGGGGGAAATACGTTCCACCCTCTTCCCCATCTCTATAAGTGTTTTTAATGGGGATCCCATCTATTCTGACAAAGGGAGCGATAAGTTGACTAGGCTCGAAAGCTGTGAGGGGGTCACTGAACATATTGATAACTCGGCGAGATTTGTATATGGGGATCATTAAGATAGCTTTATACTCATATCTTCTGCCCAATAGATTATAAGGTAACTTGTTCTATCCTGTGAAATGACGATAATTGACTTGTTATTTATCCACTGTGCCCGTTTTCATTAGCTGAAGGTGGAAGGGAAATAGGTATTTTGTTTATTGGCATGAAATTTATTTACTAATTTGGAGCGTAGGTATGAAATCCGTGGTTGTTACGGGTATTACTGGTCAAGATGGCGCTTACCTGGCCGAGTTATTGTTGAACAAGGGCTATACGGTATATGGCACATATCGCCGCACCAGCTCCGTTAACTTTTGGCGTCTCGAAGAGCTGGGCATTGATAAACATCCGAATTTTCATGTGGTTGAATACGATTTAACCGATATGTCCGCCAGTATCCGTTTGCTACAGAACACAAAGGCGACAGAGGTCTACAATCTTGCGGCACAAAGTTTTGTTGGCGTTTCTTTTGAACAACCTGTAACCACTGCTGAAATTACCGGTATTGGTGTTTTGAACTTGCTTGAAGCTATTCGTATTGTTAATCCAAAGATCCGCTTCTATCAGGCATCGACATCCGAGATGTTTGGTAAGGTTCAGGCTATTCCGCAAACTGAAAACACGCCTTTCTATCCACGTAGTCCTTATGGTGTAGCCAAATTGTATGCTCACTGGATGACCATAAACTACCGCGAAAGTTACAATATTTTTGCTTGTAGCGGCATCCTGTTCAATCACGAGTCTCCACTGCGTGGTCGGGAGTTTGTAACGCGCAAGATCACTGATTCAGTTGCCAAAATCAAATTGGGCAAACTAGATGTGCTGGAATTAGGAAATCTTGACGCTAAGCGTGATTGGGGTTTTGCTAAGGAGTATGTTGAGGGTATGTGGCGGATGCTGCAGGCTGATACTCCAGATACCTACGTTCTGGCGACTAACCGTACCGAGAGTGTGCGTGATTTTGTGACCATGGCTTTTAAAGCAGGTGGTTTTACGCTGAAGTTTGAAGGGGCATCAGAGAATGAGGTCGGGATTGATACGACTACTGGAAAGGTCTTGGTGCGAGTGAATCCGAAGTTTTATCGTCCATCAGAGGTGGAGTTACTGATTGGTAATCCTGCCTATGCCCAAAAGAAATTGGGTTGGGAACCTAAAACTACATTGGAAGAACTCTGCCAGATGATGGTGAGCGCAGACCTTCGTCGTAATGAAACAGGACTCTCTTTCTGATGGCTGAACAACGCATTCTGATCACTGGCATTAATGGGTTTACCGGCCGTTATATGGCAGGCGAAATGTCGTCGGCAGGGTATCATGTCTTTGGGTTGGGGACACAACCTTCGTCCGGAGCCGATTTTTTCCAGGTTGATCTGGCTGACCAACCCGGATTGCAGGACGTTATTGATCACATCCAACCGGATGTGATTATCCATCTGGCCGCATTGGCCTTTATCGGCCATGGTAATGCCAATGATTACTATCAGGTGAATGTAATTGGCACGCATAATCTGCTCGAATGCCTTGATAAAACGACCAAAAAGCCTCAGTCAGTTCTGATTGCCAGCAGTGCCAATGTTTATGGTAACCGTTCGGAAGGAATGCTGGCTGAGTCTGCTCAGCCGGATCCTGCTAATGACTATGCCGTCAGTAAGTTATCTATGGAATTTATGGCCCATCTGTGGATGGATCGCCTACCGATCGTCATCACCCGGCCTTTCAATTACACAGGGATTGGCCAGACGAATGACTTTCTGCTACCTAAGATAGTCGATCACTTTAAGCGTAAAGCCCAGATTCTTGAACTGGGGAACCTGGATGTCTGGCGAGATTTCAGTGATGTACGCGCCTTGGTTCAGGCATATCGCCGTTTGATTGAAAATGGTGTCGCGGGCAAGGTGGTCAATGTCTGTTCTGGCCAGATGCACAGCCTGCGTGAAGTGATTGCTCTCTGTGAGTCGATTACCGGTTATCATATAGGTATTAGTGTGAATTCTGCTTGGGTTCGGACAAATGAGGTCAAAACGCTATGCGGTGATGCTACCTTGCTTCGTTCGTTGATTGGTGAATGGCAGACGCCGAAACTTGAAGAAACACTCCGTTGGATGTTGGAATCGGAGTGAGGATTATATTATCAGTTGAAACAATTCGGTTTCCTTTAACGGGTATTGGCCGTTACACATGGGAGCTTGCATCTGCTCTAATGCAGGCTCCCCAACTTTCTGACCTCAAGTTCTTCGCTGGTAATCGTTTTCTCTCAGAGCTACCTGTGGTTCAAGAGAGAGCCGGGCTGCAGCACGGTATGAAACAGTGGGTACAGAAAAGCTATTTTGCTACCGAGGTTTACCGGGTTCTAATGCCTTTGCTAAAACGCAAGGCATTGAAAGAATATGGTGATTACCTTTATCACGGCCCAAATTTTTTTTTACCGCCATTTCCGGGTAAAAAGATCGCCACCTTCCATGACTTATCTCCATTTACCTGGACGGAATGCAACACATCGCAGCGAATTCGTTTTATGCAGAAAGAGCTCATAAAAACAATTAGTTGTGCTGATGCGTTGATCACGGACTCTGATTATGTACGTCAGGAGGTTGCAGATTACTTCAACTGGCCTATTGAGTATATTCATGCCGTTCCGTTGGCCTGTTCTGCTGATTTTCACCCTCGCACTGCAGATGAGTGCCTTCCTGTATTGAACAAGTATCAATTGAAATACCAGCAATATTTACTCTATGTCGGTACCATTGAACCACGTAAGAATCTCGTGGCATTGTTGGATGCTTATTCCAGACTTTCTCTTAATTGTCGGCGCCTAATTCCTTTGATCCTGACGGGATATAAGGGGTGGCATAATGAAGATATCATGCACCGGATTGAAGTTGCAGAGAGAGAAGGATGGGCTCGTTATCTTGGTTATTTGCCTGCCAGAGAGCTACCTGTGTTGTTTGCTGGTGCACGAGTGTTTTGTTTTCCGTCTTTATATGAAGGGTTCGGTTTACCAGTACTTGAAGCAATGGCTTCTGGTATCCCTGTAGTCTGCTCGGATTCATCTTCTTTACCCGAAGTAATTGGCGATATAGGATTAATGTGCAAACCGGATGATGTAAACAGTATGACAGATTTGTTGGCTCAGGCTATTGAGGATGAGCCGTGGAGAAGTAGCAGTATCACCCGTGGGTTGCGACGTGCTGGCGCGTTTTCATGGCAACGTTGTACTGAACAGACAATTGCCGTTTATGAGAAAGTTGTTAACAGCTAATGAGAATTCTTCATTTCTTCAAAACTTATTATCCCGACGCTTATGGTGGGATTCAGCAAGTCATTTATCAACTTGCTGAAGGCTCTTGTAAACGGGGAGCTGAAGTGGATGTCCTTGCGTTGAGTCCTAATGGGCCTTCACAAAATAGGCTCAATGGCAATCATCATGTTTATACATCCCGTCAAGATCTATATGTAGCATCAACGGGATTTTCTCTCTCGGCAATCAATGATTTTCGTCGCCTTGCCGAGAAGGCTGATTTGATACATTACCATTTCCCATGGCCTTACATGGATTTGGTCCATTTTCTGGTTCGTCCTCGTAAACCGACAGTTGTGAGTTACCATGCTGATATTGTTAAACAAAAAAACTTATTACACATTTATCGACCGTTGATGTATCACTTCCTGAATAGCGTTGATGCTGTTGTTGCATCGTCGCCGAATTATATGCGAACCAGCCCAGTCTTACAGTCACTTAAAAGAACACCTGATGTGATTCCTTATGGTTTAGAACCAAGTTTCTATACGAAGGCATCTTTTTCCCAACTTGAGAAATGGCGTAATCAATTTGGTGGCCGTTTTTTCCTTTTTGTTGGTTTTTTGCGCTATTACAAAGGGTTGTCCTATTTACTTCAGGCGATGGCCGGACTGGATTATCCTCTGGTTATTATAGGTGAAGGGCCCTGCGAAAAGGAGCTCAAAGCTCAGGCAGCTGCTTTGGGGCTTAAGCAGACTCACTTTATCGGCCCAGTTACGGATGAAGATAAGTGCGCATTGCTTGAGCTTTGCTATGGGGTGGTTTTCCCTTCACATCTCCGCTCTGAAGCATATGGCATGACATTGCTGGAAGCTGCCATGTATGGAAGACCAATGATTTCCTGCGAGATTGGTACTGCTACAACATTTGTTAATGAACCCAATGTCACGGGGTTAGCCGTTGCACCAGCAGATGTCCAGGATTTGAGGCAGGCATTGATTCGTCTTTGGTCCAATCCTGATATGGCCCAGGATATGGGGAAAAGTGCACAACTTCGATTTTATGAGCATTTTACTGCGACCAAAATGGTAGACAGTTATATGAGTATCTATGAACGTGTGATTGCGAAATATAATTGAGCTTCCCTGAATTAATCGTGATAAAAGTAAATGGTTCTCTTTGCTGAAAGACTTATAAGCTACCGAATGAATCCAGCCCCACTCGCGTGGGGCTGATGCATTGATTATTTCACGGTGTCCAGCGTGGTCTGGTCAACATAAGGTTTCATAATTGCATCCGCTTCTTGCTGTGCGGTTTTGACTGCGGCTTCAGGCGTCACTTTTGCATCATTAACCACTGCGGCCAACTGATTTTCCATCGCTTTGCGCACCGCTACGGTTTCGTAGGTGGCGTACCAGGGATGTGCGTATTTCAGCTGTTCCAACGCAATGACCGCACGAGGGTCTTTCGCCAGATAAGCCTTCATTTCTGGTGTGTCATAAGAAGCTTTGCGCGGTGAGAAATAGCCGGTGAAGCGGCTCCAACTGCCGTTAATCTTCGGGCTAACCAGATATTTCAGGAACGTGTAAGCGGCTTTTTTCTGATCTTCCGATATGCCTCTGAAGCTGACCAGGCTGGCACCGCCAATCGTTACAGCTCGTTGTACTTTTGCTGGCAGCATCGCGACACCCAGCTCAAAGCCTTTGGTGTTTTCCCGCATAAATCCCAGTGCTCCGGTACTTAGCATCGTCATACCCAGCTTACCGGAGAAAAACGTCGCGCTGATTTGCTTGGAGTTCAGTACGCCAGCTGGCATTACGTTGTCCTTGTAAATCAGGTCCTGCCAGAAGCGTAATGCACCGATAGTCGTTGGGGAGTTGTAATACACTTCGCCAGGATAGTTTTCGTTATAGTAATTACCGCCATTGGCGCGTACCAGAGCAGAGAAAATCCAGCCGCCGTAATCGTCGTTAGTGGACGGTAACATAATGCCCCACTGACCTTTGCTCTTATCGGTCAGTTTTTTGGCATCTGCCAGCAATTCCTGCCAATTTTGCGGTGGCTGATGAATGCCGGCCTGCGCAAACATGGTTTTGTTGTAGTAGAGGATCGGTGTGGAATTCTGGAATGGGATAGCGTAGGTCACGCCCATTACCTGCGCATTTTTATGCATCGCGGGCCAAAACTCGTTCATCAGGAAGGGTGTGGCTTTCTGATCGCCATATTTGAACAGTTCATCCATCGGCAGAATTTCTTTCTTCAGTGCCAGATCGGTAGTGAAGTTGGCAGACATAATCACCAATGCAGGAGGCTGGCCGGCTTTAGTGGCTGCTTCCGCTTTCATCTTTGTGGTGTCGTAATTGCCGGTGAAGATACCGCGTACTTTCACGTTGTCTTGTGAGCTGTTGAAGTCGTTAATGATCCGTGTCATTTCCATGGTCAGCTTGCCATCTACTGGTGCTGGAAACATGAAATCAATATCTTGTTTTGCTAACGCCGCGCCAGAGAACGTTATGGCGACGCTGAGCGTTAGTGCCTGTAACTTATGCATGGGGGATCTCCTGGTATAAATTATGCCGGGTTTCGGCATTAAAAAGATGAACATCCAAGGGTGAAAATCCGAGACAGACTGTTTCGCCGGTGATCGGAGCTGTTCCGCGATTTTTGCGGTAATAGCGCAATAGGCCGATAGGCGTATTGACGTGTAGCAGATACTCGGCACCCAGCAGTTCCCGCTGTATTACGGTGCCGGTAAGCTGTAGAGCGTGCTCTTCCGTGTTGGGGGCGTCGGTGATATGTTCTGGTCGTACGCCAAAGAAGACGTTTTGTATCTGTGTCGCATGGGAAGGTAACGGCATGGTGCATTTATCCACCAACACGTTGCCATCATTGCAGGGGAGTTCAAATACATTCATTGCTGGAGTACCGATAAACCGCGCGACAAACAGATTGGCCGGATAGGTGTAAAGCTGCTCCGGCGTACCAATTTGTTGCAGTTTACCGCCATCCATCACGGCGATACGATCAGCCATCGACATGGCTTCCGTCTGGTCGTGGGTAACGTACACGGTGCTGGTTTTCAACTGTTGATGCAGTGCCATAATGCCGTCCCGGACTTCGGTGCGCAGTCGGGCATCCAGGTTGGAGAGCGGTTCATCCATTAAGAACAGGCGTGGATTGCGCACGATGGCACGAGCCATCGCCACTCGTTGGCGCTGGCCGCCGGAAAGTTTGGCTGGCTTACGATCCAACAGCGTATCCAGTTGCAGTAACCGAGTGACTTTTTCTACTTGCGGTTGATAGATAGCCTTAGGTTCTTTACGCATCCGCATGCCAAAAGTGATGTTCTCTTTTACTGTTAAATGTGGGAACAGCGCGTAATTCTGAAAGATCATCGCGAAATTGCGCTCGCGGGGCGAAAGCGTGGTGATGTTCTCGCCGTTTAGCCAGATTTCCCCGTCACTGACGTTTTCTAACCCTGCCAACAATCGTAGCAGCGTGCTTTTACCACAGCCCGAGGGGCCAACCAGTACTAAAAATTCACCGTCGGCAATATCCAGAGATAATGACTGTAACGCTGGTTTGCCGTCGAAATACTTATTGATGTTATTCAGTCGCAACATTGACATCACTGTTCATCCACCGGGTAGCTGATGGTTTCATCGTAGAGCCATGGGCCTGCATAGTGCGCCAGAGAATGGAGGTAACTCACCAGATGGTTGTCGACCAGCCGATGCATCAGACAGGCTGGTGGTGACATGTTGTAGTAAGGGCGTTTATCTTCATGGAAATAAGGCACTTGATGCACTGTTCCAGGCAGGGTGGCGATGATTGCCTGGCGATACTGGGTCATGATCAGACAATGATTGTGACCGCAAAAAATACGGACCAGTGAGGGAAAACGTTCCACCAATTCCAGCAGTCGATAGCCGTTTTCACAGGCGATGGGGTCCATTTGTGCCGAACCCAGTGCGATGGGTGGATGGTGCATAAACACGGCTGTCGGCTTATCGCCGCTGGTACTGAGTTGTGTTTCCAGCCATGCCAGTGTCTCTTCCGTCAGCCAGCCTTTTGAGGTACCGGTCCGGCTAGAGTCGATAAACAGCAGACGCATTGGATAGTCGTCTATCGCGTAGCGCATATTCTCCGGATCGTTACCCAATTGTGGACAAAGCGGGTGCAGATATTCCAGAAAATACGTTTTATCGTCATGGTTACCGGGGATGATATACAATGGATAGCGCAGGTATCCCAGTATCTGGCGCGCCACCTGATATTCTGCCGGGTGGCCGCAATTAACGATATCGCCGCTGATCACTACTGCATCCGGGCGTTCAGTTAATGCATTCAACTGGGATACAACATCGGCATTGCCGGCGTTGATATCAATAAACCCGTACAGTTTTTGCCCCTGGCTGCGAAAATGGGTATCGGATATATGGGCTAACAGCATGACTTACTCCTCATTTAATCCCTGAAAAACCAAAACTTCTTAAGAACTGCTTTTGAAAAAGAATGAACGCTAACATCAGCGGCAGACATACCATCAATGTCCCCGCACTGATTACTCCCCACTGCCCACCGGATTCTGCGCCCATGGCGAAGGAGACCAGCCCGACAGTCAGTACCTGCTTATCTGGGTCATTGAGCATCATCAGCGGCCATAAATACTCATTCCAGTGGTAGGTAATGCTGACTGTGGCGAACGCCAGAATGGAAGGCCAGGACATCGGTAGCAGCACACGAAATACTACTTGCCACCAACGGCAGCCCTCCATCAGCGCGGCCTCTTCGATCTCTTTGGGAATGTTCATGAATGCCTGACGCATCAGGAATACGCCAAATGCGGAGGTGAAATAGGGCATCATCACGCCGGTTAGTGTGTTGAGCAGACCAAATTGTTTCAGGGTCATCATGTTGGGTACGATCATTACTACTGGCATGATCATCAATTGCACCAGAAACAGCGTGAACAGCGTCTGTTTGCCGCGAAATTCATGGCAGGCAAACACATAACCGGCCGTGGTAATGGTCAGTAGCTGAACGGAAAAGGTGCCGAGGGCAAAAAACAGCGTATTGGCATACAGACTTAACCAGTCGGCGCTTTGCCAGGCATCGCGGAAGTTGTCCAGCGTCAGTGGTAAGCGCGGTAGTAGTGATGCCATGTCGATACTAAAAGTGCTGGCGCTGAAAGCGGACGACAACATCCAGATAAATGGACTTACCCATAGAAATGCGGAGCAAATCAGTAAGGTACTTAGCGTCACACTGTTGAGGCTGCGTATTCGCAACCACGTGGGAAGAGATGTGACTGCGTGGGCTGAACGGGAAGCTGATGGAGAGATCTCAACGCTCATAATGGGCCCCTTTATTAAGCACTTTCAGATTAATCATCGAAAAGAGGAACAACGCGACCAGCGTAAGGAAGGTTGCGGCAGAGGCTTTACCGAGGTCGTGAGTGTCCCAGGCCAGATTCTGGATGTAGTACAGCAGCACGGTAGTGGCGTTATCCGGCCCGCCATGAGTCATCACTACCACATGATCTATCTGGGTAATGGAGTAGATAAACGCGGTGGTAATCACAAAACTGAGGGTGGGACGCAGCAATGGCAGCGTAACATTAAAGAAAATCTGTATCGGCGAAGCGCCTTCCATCATGGCGGCCTCTCGGGTAGAAGGTGGAATACCTTGCAGTCCGGCCAGAAAGAACAGCATGTAATAGCCCGCGAATTTCCATACACCAATCACGCTCAGTGCAATCAGCGCACTGTGACTCATGCCGAGATAGTTGTTATTCATCGGGCCAAACAGTTTGGCCAGATAGTAATCCAGCAGCCCCATGCCTGGCATAAAAATGAATAACCACAAGGCGGCGGCGCTGACCATTGGAATAATCATTGGAAAAAAGAAAGCCGTACGCAACCAACGGTTAACCGTGGAGTTTTCCCTCAATGCGACGGCCAGTAGCAATGCCAGTATTACACCGGGTATCACCGTCATCAGGATGTACAGCGCATTATTCAGCAGTGCGCGCCAGAATACCGGGTCGTCCATCAAGCGGATGTAATTACCCAAACCGACAAAGGGTGGCGAGTTTTCTGTCATGCGGGTGTCGTAAAGACTATCGAAAACCGACCGTAGTAACGGGAAATAGGTAAACAAGAACAGGAATAGCAGAGAAGGCGACAAAATTAGCCAAGGTAACCATTTACTACGCATGGTGTATTCATTCTTTCTGTAAAAAGAGTGGATTATCCTGAGCAGTAAATGCTGCAAGAACATTGCAAGTGAGTGACGGTTTTGTGATGACGCACTATTGACTATGTTATCTATCTAATAAATTTCAAGGTTGAGAAAGTGAACGGAGGTGCCATAACGCGATGCATAAGTTCGGTGTGTGGTCCTGAACTTAACTGAGGCAATGTTGTCTATATTACGAGCATTTAATTATTACCCTATTGTGATATAGCTTTTATTTATAATCATTCAGACAGCCACATCGGGTAATATGATGTCGTTCGTTTGTCTGGCGCTGAGTCTTTTACACGACCATTCATTAATCATTTTCGGTTTGTTATCCAGGGATATGCCTCTAACCAACGAAAAATAATTCATTCTGCCAGCACTGTTGTTTGGTTTTGGCTGCACACAAGACGATATTCATGAGCACTCCACAAAAATTTACGAAAGCGTTACTTCATCCACGTTATTGGCTGGTTTGGTTTGGCCTTGGCGTGTTGTTTTTGCTGGTTCAGTTACCTTATCCGCTACTGATGCGTTTCGGCAGCAGTGTTGGTAGATTTTCTCGTTTTTTTCTTAAACGCCGAGAAGTTATCGCCAGACGTAATCTGGAACTCTGTTTCCCGCAGATGCCTGTTGCACAACGGGACTCGATATTGATAGCCAATTTTGCGTCATTGGGTATGGCACTGATAGAGACCGGTATGGCCTGGTTTTGGTCTGATCGTCGGGTACGGACATGGTTTGATGTCAGTGGGTTGGAAAATTTGCAGCATGCGGGTCGGGATCAGAAAGGCGTGATGATCATCGGTATCCATTTTATGTCTCTGGAATTGGGGGGGCGGGCGATGGGGTTATGCCAACCAATGATGGCGATGTATCGTCCGCATAACAATAAGGTGATGGAGCTGGTGCAGACCTGGGGACGCTCTCGCTCTAATAAAGCGATGATTGATCGTAAAGATCTGCGTGGCATGGTTCGGGCTCTAAAACAGGGCGAAGCCGTGTGGTTCGCGCCGGATCAGGACTATGGTCCGAAAGGTAGCGTATTTGCGCCATTCTTTGCGGTGAAACGCGCTGCCACGACCAGCGGAACTTTTACCATCAGCCGTCTGGCAAGACCTGCCATGATCACTACCGTGTTAATCCGTAAAGAGAATGGTCGGGGATATCACTTGGTGATTCAGCCAGAGTTGCAGGATTATCCGTACGATGATGAACAACTGGCGGCTGGTTACATTAATCGGGTGATTGAACAGGAAATTTTGCGGGCACCAGAACAGTATCTTTGGCTTCATCGCCGTTTTAAAACGCGCCCGGCTGGCGAAGTTTCTTTGTATGTCTGAATAAAATGGCGGCGTGGCGGTAGGTTTCTATTGTGAATGTCAGGCAAAAAAATGGCCGCCTTTTGGCAGCCATTTTAAACAGGTGAACGTTAGTGATTAACGAAAGATAGCGTATGGGTTGACACCGCGATAGGTCTTGCCCAACGCTTTTAATAATTTGTTGATTTCACGGACAATATTCATATGTCGCACCCACACGTAATCTTAAAATTAGTTGTTGAAAGTACCGAAGCTTACGGTGATGTTTTCAAACATAGCGATAATTTTGTTCAGCAGTTTCATTTTCGTCTTCCTCAGTTTGGTTAATTTTTTTGTGATGCTGTTCACGGTTTTAAAGATACACCTCGTCAAAATAGCGGTCAACTTTTTTGTGATGTGAATCACAAAAAAACAAACATACAGTTTGTTGTCACTAAACCCACGTTTCAATTCCTTCCATCATTATGATTTTCTCACGCTACACTTCATCACAGGTCGATAAAAAGATGTGCCTGTTCAACATGGATAACATTTACGTTATTTCATCATTTCTCTGAGTAATTTAACGATAACGACGGCGAAATAGTGGTGAATAGCAGTTGAAATCGACGTCATGAAGGCAGGATAATCGTTCGCTTCAAATTACCTGGCAGAATTCAGCCGTTTGGCAATGACCAAGGTAATCGTTTGCGTAGTGGGTTGCTGAGGCCTTGTGTTTTGTTTGTGTCTGGCAAGGGCAAATGAAACGGTGTGGTTTCAGCCGAAAACTGACTCAAAGCCTATTTCGGTAGCCTTATTGGAATAGGCTTTTAATAATGATGACATTTCAGGGGATACCACCATGTCCAATACGACTCATCAGGCTGACGATGCGGCTCGTCCGCATGGCGCGCTTGATGCTTTTTTTAAAATCACACCGCGTGGAAGTAGCGTCCGTCAGGAAATCCTGGCGGGTTTAACGACATTTCTGGCGATGGTCTATTCCGTGATCGTCGTTCCAGGTATGTTGGGGAAGGCTGGTTTCCCACCAGCAGCCGTCTTCGTTGCCACTTGTCTGGTCGCCGGTTTCGGTTCATTACTGATGGGCTTGTGGGCAAATTTGCCGATGGCTATCGGTTGTGCCATTTCTCTGACGGCGTTTACCGCATTCAGTCTGGTGCTGGGGCAACATATTAGTGTACCGGTCGCATTGGGCGCCATTTTTATGATGGGCGTACTGTTTACTGTGATCTCCGCTACCGGTATTCGCTCCTGGATTTTACGTAACTTACCATTAGGCGTGGCACATGGTACGGGGATTGGTATCGGTCTGTTCTTGTTGATCATCGCGGCTAACGGTATTGGCCTGGTGGTGAAGAATCCGATTGATGGCTTGCCAGTCGCGCTGGGCCATTTCACGGCGTTTCCGGTTATCATGTCGCTGGTTGGTCTGGCAGCGATCATCGGCCTGGAAAAACGCCGTGTACCGGGCGGTATCCTGATTGTGATTGTCACCATTTCCATTATCGGCCTGATCTTTGATCCGAATGTGACATATCAGGGGCTGTTTGCACTTCCGAGTCTGACTGGTGCGAATGGTCAGTCATTGATCTTTGGCCTGGATATCATGGGGGCCTTGCAGCCAGTTGTTCTGCCAAGCGTTTTGGCACTGGTGATGACCGCTGTCTTTGATGCTACCGGTACTATCCGGGCCGTCGCGGGGCAGGCTAATTTGCTGGACAAAGACGGTCAGATCATCAGTGGCGGTCGGGCATTGACCGCAGACTCCGTGAGCAGTATTTTTGCCAGCTTTGTGGGGACCTCTCCGGCAGCAGTTTATATCGAGTCGGCAGCGGGTACGGCGGCAGGTGGTAAAACCGGCTTGACTGCTACGGTGGTTGGTGTCCTGTTTCTGTTTATGCTGTTTATGTCGCCGCTTTCTTATCTGGTTCCGTCCTATGCCACGGCCCCGGCGTTAATGTATGTCGGCTTACTGATGCTGAGCAATGTATCCAAACTGAATTTCGATGACTTTGTGGATGCCATGTCTGGCCTGGTGTGCGCGGTATTTATCGTACTGACCTGTAACATTGTCACCGGCATCATGTTGGGTTTTGGTTCGTTGGTGTTGGGACGTCTGTTCGCTGGTGAATGGCGTAAGCTGAACATAGGAACGGTAATTATTGCCATTGCGCTGGTGGTGTTCTATGCAGGTGGCTGGGCGTTGTAAATCCTTAGCTGCCGTAAACTGAAGGGGAACTGTGCTCCCCCCAGAGCGTTGACAAATCTACGTATAGCGTCAGAACGGTGATAATGAGGGAGAGGAGTAAAGCATCCGCGCCAGGGATGGCGCGGCTTGAGCTTGCAGGGAGGGACTTGCAGCGTCTTTACGATCTCTCATTATCGCCGCTATATAGACTTTATTATTAAACTCAGTATTCCCTTTTTTTATCCCTGTCGCTGATATTTTTACCTTCATTTCCTTTCTATTGTGTCACATGTTGTTATTATTTTTTCACCGGCACAAGCCAAGGTGGTTCTCTCGCCTGCAGATGTTGGTGGTTGCTGGATCGGCCATCGTTACAGGATATGTCGCGTTGAGGAATCGGTGAGGACATCCTCGATGTAACAGCAATGAATCAGGGAAAGTATGGAAATCTTTTTTACCATTTTGATATTGATGCTGGTGGTATCGCTGTCTGGCGTTGTTACTCGTATCATGCCGTTTCAGATACCCATTCCATTAATGCAAATCGTATTGGGAGCCATGCTGGCCTGGTCGCAATTCGGTCTACATGTCGACTTTAACCCAGAATTATTCATGGTGTTATTTATCCCTCCGCTGTTGTTTGCTGATGGCTGGAAAACACCAACACGAGAATTTCTGCGCCATATGCGGGAAATTTTAGGGCTGGCGCTGGCGCTGGTGCTGATTACCGTGGTGGGCATGGGATACCTTATTCACTGGATGATCCCGGGAATGCCATTGGTGGCTGCTTTTGCACTGGCGGCGGTGCTTTCTCCCACGGATGCGGTAGCGCTGTCCGGTATCGTGGGGGAAGACCGGATACCGAAAAAGCTGATGAGTATTTTGCAGGGTGAAGCATTGATGAATGATGCTTCTGCTCTGGTTTCGCTGAAGTTTGCAGTAGCGATAGCCCTGGGAACCATGGCGTTTAGTGTTTCCGGCATTACGCTGGCCTTTTTGCTGGTGGCGCTGGGGGGATTATTGGCCGGTATCGTTGTGACCTGGGTTTACAGTAAATCGCTACGTTTGCTCAGCCGCTGGAGTGATGATGACGCGGCAACCCAGATTGTCTTGCTGCTATTGCTCCCTTTTGCTGCTTATATGATTGCTGAACATCTTGGTGTGTCTGGCATTCTGGCTGCTGTTGCATCAGGAATGACCATCAGCCAATCTGGCATTATTCGCAACGCCCCTCTGAACATGCGGTTACGCGCTAATGGTGTATGGTCGATGCTGGAGTTCGTTTTTAACGGCATGGTGTTTTTGATGCTAGGGCTACAGTTACCCGGCGTGTTGGAAGATTCGATGTTACAGGCAAGCCGTGACCCTACTATCGAAACCTGGATGTTATTTGCTGATATTGCGGTTATCTATTTTGCGTTACTGCTGTTGCGCTTTTGCTGGTTATGGCTGATGAAAACCTATAGTCAGAAGATCCAGGATAAGCACCCGATGCTATTTGCCGAGTTTTCGACCCGTGAACTGTGGATCTCTTCTTTTGCCGGTGTGCGTGGCGCTATTACGTTGGCTGGTGTGTTGTCCATTCCATTGATGTTGATAAATGGTGACGCTTTTCCATCGCGTTATCAATTAGTGTTCATTGCGACGGGCGTTATTTTGCTGTCATTGCTTTGTGGGGTTGTGGCGCTACCTCTGTTGTTAAAAGGCATGGTGTTGACGGACAAGAGTATGCATAAAAAAGAGGAACGAATGGCCCGTATTTCGATGGCTGAAGTGGCTATCGATAGTCTGCATAAGATGGAAGAGCGCCTGGCGATGGACCGGGATGAGGATATTGATGAGCAGGTACTAAAAGAGGTTAGTACCCGCGTCATAGGAATGTTACGCCGTCGGGTGGTGGGCAAGGATGAGTTGGAAAACAGCTTGATGATTGAGAATCTGGAACGACGTTTTCGGTTAGCGGCGGTAAATGCGGAGCGTGCCGAGCTTTATCATCTACGTGCGACTCAGCAAATCAGTAATGAAACATTGCAAAGCATGCTACGGGAGCTTGATTTACTAGAAGCAGTGCTAAGTGAAAAAGTGTAGTTGTCGCAGAAAAACCGCAGGGCATCCAGTCTCATGATGAAGGAAGACTAGTTACCTCACACCAGACAACTCAGACTGTCTGGTGTGAGGCGGATGGTGGTTAAGAAGGAATATTCATCGTCTGTTTTTCTTCCAGCAATTTCTCCACAAC
The DNA here is from genome assembly GCF_002847015.1 of Prodigiosinella confusarubida. Taxonomy (GTDB): domain Bacteria; phylum Pseudomonadota; class Gammaproteobacteria; order Enterobacterales; family Enterobacteriaceae; genus Prodigiosinella; species Prodigiosinella aquatilis. The sequence goes on along the minus strand of NZ_CP025085.1, from coordinate 4,708,068 downwards.
ACCAGGATCGGCGAGCGTCGAGATATCCCCCAGATTGCTGGTATCCCCGGCAGCGATCTTGCGTAGGATACGCCGCATAATCTTGCCGGAACGGGTTTTAGGTAAAGAGTCGGTCCAGTGTAGTATATCGGGTGTCGCAATCGGGCCAATCTCTTTACGTACCCAGTTGCGTACTTCGGTATACAGCTCGCTGGTCGGCTCTTCACCGTGATTCAACGTGATATAGGCATAAATAGCCTGTCCCTTGAGATGGTGTGGAATACCAACGACGGCGGCTTCGGCTATTTTGGGATGAGACACTAATGCAGATTCGATTTCAGCGGTTCCCAGGCGATGCCCGGATACGTTCAGCACATCATCCACTCGGCCAGTGATCCAGTAATAACCATCTTCGTCGCGGCGCGCGCCATCACCACTGAAGTACATCCCTTTGAACGTGGAGAAATACGTCTGTTCAAAGCGGTCATGATCACCAAATAAAGTACGGGCCTGACCCGGCCAGGAGTCGGTGATGACCAGATTGCCTTCACAAGCTCCATCCTGAAGATTTCCGAGGTTATCGACCAACGCAGGTTGTACACCAAAGAACGGCAGGGTTGCTGAACCGGCTTTGAGTTCGGTGGCACCAGGCAACGGTGTGATCATGAAACCACCTGTTTCGGTTTGCCACCAAGTATCTACGATCGGGCATTTCGCATTACCAATTTTGTTGAAATACCATTCCCAGGCTTCCGGGTTGATGGGTTCGCCGACGGATCCCATGATTTTCAGCGATGTCCGGGAGGTGCCCTGAATCGCTTTGTCCCCATCCGCCATCAATGCACGGATGGCTGTCGGTGCGGTGTAAAGAATATTGACCTGATGTTTATCAACTACCTGTGCCATACGGCTGGAATCTGGCCAATTGGGAACCCCTTCAAACATCAGCGTAATGGCGCCACAGGCTAGCGGACCATAGACCAAATAACTGTGACCGGTGATCCAGCCGACATCGGCAGTACACCAGTAGATGTCTCCAGGATGGTAATCAAAGACATATTTAAAGGTGGTAGCCGCATAAACCAGATAACCACCGGTAGTATGCAGGACGCCTTTGGGTTTGCCGGTCGAGCCGGAGGTATAAAGGATAAACAGTGGGTCTTCCGCGTTCATTTCTTCCGGTGGGCAATGATCATCGGCCAGTTCCATCAGATCGTGCCACCACAGATCTCGTCCGGTTTTCCACTCACCTTGTTTTCCGGTACGGCGGAAAACGATTACGTTGGAAACACTGTTCACGGCGGGATTTTTTAGTGCTTCATCAATATTTTTCTTCAGCGGAATTGCACGCCCGGCGCGAATCCCCTCATCAGCGGTGATAACCAGTTTCGCGCTGGAGTCAACAATACGTCCGGCAATAGATTCAGGTGAAAAACCACCAAAAATAACGGAATGGACAGCACCGATACGAGCGCAGGCCAGCATAGCGACGGCGGCTTCAGGTACCATCGGCATGTAAATAGCGATCACATCGCCTTTTTTTATTCCCTGTGCTTTCAGAACGTTAGCAAAGCGGCAGACGGATTGGTGTAGTTCCCGGTAGGTGACTTTTTTACTTTCTTTAGCGTCATCACCCTCCCAGATGATGGCAGTTTGATCGCCACGTGTTTCCAGGTGACGATCAAGACAGTTGGCGGCAACATTCAAGGTTCCGTCTTCAAACCAACCAATATGGATGTGGCCGGGATCGAATGATGTGTTTTTGACCTGTTGATATGGCTTCATCCAATCAACGATCTTCCCCTGTTCTCGCCAAAAGGCGGCAGGATCCTGGATAGATTCCTGGTACATCTTTTTATATTGATCGGCTGTTATTAACGCATCTTTCGCGATGTTAACGGGTATGGGGTGCTTATTCTGTTGGCTCATAGTGCTCTCCTTAAACCTGTTAATAATATGTCAACCAATAGTTAATAGTAGTGTGCCATCGGCATTTGTTTCTTTTCTGCGCGATAGATCACGCATTGTTGGAAAGCCATGGTGAGGTTGCTATTTAAGGGGGCTCTGGTTTTTAAACACCAGGTGTTGGGATTGATAACAGGCATTTATAGTATGTGATAGCGATCACACTTTTAGGTATTGCAAAAACTATTTACTTGATCATGAGGCAAGTAATGCCCAATCTGACACTTTCAATTGCTTATAACTATTATTAATGAATATTTGATCGGACTATGCGATCAAATGGCGCAAAAATCACGCTTATTCAGTCGATAACCTCGGGGAAGAAGACGGTATAGTGCGCTTGGATCGAAAGCAGATCCTATACAGACTGTATTATACAGCCATTTGCCAGTTTCTTCTTTTGAATAAAAAATAGACTGAAAATTAGTAAATAGGTTTGATTATTTAATGATGTGTTGATGTGGATAATCAAAACCAATAATGACTCGACGGTAATATTATTTGTCTATTTATAATAAACAGGTCAGTAACCAATAATGTTGAACAATTTTCATTATTTATATAATTCAACTAGTTGGTTATTATTCCTGAACGGTTTGGCGATTTTTACATCAATCGGATTTCCCCGATCTGGTTAGTTTAAGAACTATCATCATGTGGCTCTTGAACTATGGCTTACTCACACCTACTCAGATGGACAGCTTTTACACAGCATGAAGCAGAGGAAATAATGAGTCTGATATTTGGGCAGAACGAAATCATAAACATGTTAAGTACCGCCCCAGCGCACAATGATAGGCGCGCTGTTGCAGTAATTGATGAAAAATGCAAGGTGATCTACGCCAATTCTGCATTTAATGCGCATTTTGGCCTACGCTCCGTGCCTAATACTCCAGTATCTATTGACGATGTATTGCCGGTTAACGTGAAATTTGCATATCAGGATTTCATAACCAACAGTGATGTACTTAGCACTCGCGTGGTCTGGGATTTATTATCAGATGGTTTTTCTAAAAAGAACCAGGGTACGCTTTCTTTCTCGAAATTGAATGTGGAAAACCGGGTATTATCCTTAGTGATTCTGAATCAAGAAAATACTGACACTACATCACACCTCGCTTCTTAAGCGTTTTTATTACACAAAACAATGAATGGCAGCCTTAACTGAACATTTTTGCGCCTATCAGCAGTGCTGCCATTTTTTTTGACCAGTAATAATCACTCACTTTATTACAGTTTTATTTCATTTGATTTCATCGATACGTTTCGATGGTGGTTTTTTTATAATTAAAAATTATATCCATAGAATAAGAAAACTCATTAATGAGAGTAGAGAAATTTATCTTTACGCATGTGTTATGAGTAATGTTGTGAATATTGCCAATCCTTTTAGAATAATCAGCATATATAATGAATTGTTAAATTTACATGAGTAGTCTGTATTAGTAATACTGATCGTGACCTTTATACTCATCGTTGTTAATTCAGGTTTGGTCTTTTAAACCGTATTGACCTGCTCCCCATTGATTAACAAGCCGCTCAAATATTGTTCCGACCGCAAAAGGCGCGTCCTTCACTGGGCTCGCTAACGCTTGCCGTTTAGCGGAGTGTTATACTCTTATCTGGAAAATCAGACGGAGTAGTGAACATGAATCAGCATGAAAAACTTAATTACGTAGAATTTGCTGCTAAGGATTTAGACGCAACAAAATCATTCTTTACCACTGTTTTCGGCTGGGACTTTGTTGACTATGGGCCAGAATATACTGCGTTTGCTAATCAAGGTTTAGACGGTGGTTTTTATAAATCTGACGCTTGTAGCCAAACCACAACTGGCGGAGCACTTCTTATTTTTTATAGTGCTGACATCGAAGCAACATTAAGCAACGTGTTGAAAAATGGTGGTGAAGTTATCCGTCCAATATTTGCGTTTCCTGGCGGCTGCCGTTTTCATTTTCTTGAGCCAAGTGGTAATGAGTTTGCGGTGTGGTCTGAAGCTCGCGTATAACAAGCGCACGCAATGGATCAATCTCCCGCTGTTGCTTCACATTGCCCGCTGAGTTGGGCGTTGCCTTGAACATCATGAAAGTGACTTCAAGGCTTATGGTGAACTCAAAAGAAAACTTGTTGCTAGAGGAATGAGTATGGCTGACTACTTACGCCAGAAAGAGCCTTTCATAAGCGGTATACTGTCAAGATATCTGAAGACATAACAAACAATTCAAGCGGACCGTCAACGCGTGACGTTCCTGACTCCATTGGGGTCATACTCCCGGAGAGCCACAAGAAATGTTTTGTTCAACTATCCAAATGGCTGCCTGGCACAGAAGCCGAAGAGTTTGGGTCGCTAAATGATGTCGACGTCATATCGAAGACAATAGCCATGCACATGACAATGGCTATTTTGGCGAGGCGTGGCCTGAATATTACTTAATCAGCCAAAATGATTATGGCGACTATTACGTTATCAATCACCAGAATACAGGATCTCATCATGCAGTTGTTGAATTTGAGGCAGGCCAGATTATTAAGCATTGGCTTTATCATGAGCGGATTATTGCTTTTGATTGTGTTACGCCTGCTGGCTTGTTTTGTCGCGGGTTTTCTGGTGTATGAAATCATCAATCTGCTAACCCCGTATTTTCAGAAAGTTATCAGCGGTAAGCGCGCACGGTTGTTGGTGGTGGCAGTGATTAGTACGGTAGTGGTTAGCCTGCTGTGTGTGGTTTTTGGTACGCTGGTAGGGTTGTTGATGCAGGAAATGAAAGATACCAGCGTATTTAATGAGCGTATTGCGTTTATTTTACATGACGTGCAAAAGCAATTCATGACTTATTTACCTGGATACTTACCGGTAAGTATTGACGAATTACAGCGTGAGTTTCTGTCCTGGCTGCAAAAGCATGTAGTGATATTGCAGAATCTGGGTAAGGATTTCTTGCATGGATTTGTCACCATGTTGATCGGCATGATCCTGGGCGCGATCATTTCTCTGTATAACGTTGAACCAGACGTTGAAAAACCGTTACTGAAAACAGAGTTACTGCACCGTGTGGCGCTGTTGTCCGCATCATTTCGGAATATTGTGTTCGCGCAGGTAAAAATATCGTTGGTGAATACCACCCTGTCTGCCGTTTTTATCCTGGGTATTTTCCCCGGATTTGGTGTTCATTTACCGTTTGCCAAAACACTGGTGATATTGACGTTTATATTTGGTCTGCTGCCGGTGATCGGCAATTTGATTTCCAATTCCGTGGTGTTCATTGCGGCATTGTCCATTTCAGTGCCGGTGTCGTTGGTGGCGCTGGTTTATCTGATGTTGATTCACAAGCTGGAGTATTTTCTTAACGCTAAAATTGTGGGTACCCGAATTAAAGCCCATGCCTGGGAAATACTGTTGGCGATGCTGGTTTTTGAAGCCGCTTTCGGGATATCCGGTGTGATTGCCGCGCCGATATACTATGCCTATCTGAAAAGTGAGCTGAAAGAAGCGGCTCTGATCTGAATGCGGTGGGTGAAGAGGCGTTTCCAAAACATTCAGCCCGGCAAATCCCCGGGCTGGAACAAGTGACTTACATCATGTTAGCGGGATGAAATTGCGACAACCGGTTCTTTTACTTCTGGTTGCACCCCGAGCGGGTTGTTACCCCAACACTGTTCATATTTCCAACCAGTCAGTTCTTCTGCAACCACTCGCGCTTCGGCAGGAATATCGGCAATAGCGCCACCGGCTTTGATGCGGGCGATTTCTTCCAACAGGATAGCGTGGTTTTTACGATCCAGCTTCATTTGGGTGGTGTAATAAATGGCGATGATAGCCAGACCCGTCACGCCCAGAGAGAACACCCCGATAATGGCCAAAACCGCACTTTCCGGCTGAGTTGACTGACCGGAAACAAACCCGAATTGACTCAATGTCCACCCCATGACAAATACGATAACGGAGCGAATCATTTTACCGGCGAATGTCATGGCGCCAGCATAGATACCCTCACGGCGACGACCCGTCAGGACTTCATCCACGTCAGCCAGGAAGGTGTATACCGTCCAGGGAATATAGTATATCCCTCCGGTGCTCAGGCCAAATATGGCGGTGATACCGAACAGTACGGCAATGGTTGCGGTGTGAGACCAATTGGCAAAATAGAGCGCGGCATATGCTATTACACAAACAATAACCACGGTTAGCGCCAGGCGGAACGGCCGTGCGAAGCCCATTTTGACACAGATACCAATAAAGGCTGCGGTGGAAATCAACTGCATAATAGAGCTGAAGCTGGAGAGCTGGGAAACCAGCGCCGTGTTTTGTTTCAGACCGAAAACGATAAAATAGGTGAAGGCAGAAGCGAACAACCACTCAGCGCCGAACCCAAACAAGTACATGCCCATATGTTTACGGAAAATACGCAGGCGGAAGGTTGATGCCATATCCACACTGAGTTTTTTCAGCGCGTTCCATAGGCTGGTAGTGTTTTCATGCACGATTTCGCTGATAGGCCGTTCCCAGGATGTCAGATAGAGTGAAACCATTGCGACACACATGATGGCACCATAAACCAGACCGGTGTAGAAGAAGGGGGTGGCAGAGTCCTTGCCATAAATAAGAATAAATTGACCTGGAATAAATGCGCCCAGAAAGTTGGCCACTTTACCAAAAATGGCTTTAGAACCTGTTAGTTTAGACCGCATTTTAAAATCACTGGTCATTTCGGTGGCCAGCGTTTCATAAGGCACCATGATTGAGGTGTAAATTAGCTCAAACAGGACATAGGTAGCCAGGTAATACCAAAAGCCGAAACCATGCATCCACAGCATGGGATAGACTAATACCAACGGAATGCCTAGCAGAATAAAGAAACGACGACGGCCAAACATCCGGCCGAGTCGGGTGTTGTAGAAATTGTCACTGATGTAACCCATTACCGGGTTACTGATAGCATCAATAATACTGGCAACAGAGAAAATTGACGCTGCCTGTACTAATGTCAGACCACAAAATGTGGTGTAAAAGTACAGCAGCCAGGCACCACTGATGGCTAAGGCACCACTGCCCAGCAGGTTAGCGCTGCCATAACAGAAAGTGTGCTTAAAAGAGATGGGCTTACTCATGATCAATTTTCCTACATTTATGAAACATTATTTCATTTGAAATGAACTTATGTTTTTATAATTTGCTCTCTGATTGATAAAGTAAACTAACCATCACGGTTCTGGTGGTTTTTAATAGCATTCTGTCAGAGAGATCATGAAATAAGATTTTTTAATTGGATCTGATAAAAAGTGAATAAAAATATATAATTTTACTAATTAACATTAATATTTTATCGCTATACAGTAAGTTTGTTGTGTTTCAACCAGCATGATGCCGTTATGAAAAGATAAGTGTAGCGCGGAGGTGTTCGTGAGCGCGGAGGATGAGCGTTGTCGCTATTGTAACAACCGAAGTGAACCGGGGGAGTGAAAACAGGTTGTATTGTTATTTACTCTCCTGCAATGAGAAAAACACCTTCATGGCACTTCCATGATTAACGCCATAATCAGGATGGTTTATGTCAATCATTATTAGGCTGGATGTGTTATTGGCACAAAAGAAAATGAAGTCGCGGGAACTGGCTTGCTTAATCGGGATTACGGAACAAAATCTGTCATTGCTGAAATCAGGGAAAGTGAGAAGTATCCGTTTTGATACGTTGCAGAAAATATGTGCTGCATTGTCGTGCCAGCCGGGCGATTTATTGGAATACCGGCCGGATGAATAAGGGGCTGCGAATCAATACCCCCGCCGAAACGGGGGATTATCAATAGTTGTACTGTGGCTTATTTCAGCAGGTCGGCAACGGCAAATTTAGCTCCGTGATCGCGTAGCGCCAGATAAGCCTGCGTGACGGCAGTGACAAAGGTATTGTTGACGGGCAAATCATCGCCAAATACGCTTTTCAGCGACAATAATCCGCGTACCCGTTCGATGTCATCAGCCGTTGTGTTGACAATATTCCGTAGCGTCTCAATCAATGGGTCGCGGACATCTATTGTTTGTCCTGCATCATCTGTACCACTGACATAGCGCATCCAACCGGCGATGCCCAGAATCAGGCAACGGCAATCGCTACTGTGCTCGATGTGCCAGCGCAGCGAGGCCAGCATACGTTGTGGCAGTTTCTGGGTACCATCCATGGCAATCTGCCAGGTACGGTGTTTCAGCGCCGGGTTGGAGAAGCGGGTAACCAGTTGATCAGCATAAGTAACAAGATCCCGGTCTTTCAGCCGCAGTGTGGGCTCCTGCTCTTTTAGCATCAGGTGGTAAACTGCCTGACGATAGTGCTCATCTTCCATGCAATCATTGATATGCTCATAGCCTGCCAGATAACCCAGATAAGCGAGAAAAGAGTGGCTACCATTGAGCATTCTCAGCTTCATTTCTTCAAACGGCAGGACATCATCGACCAACTGTGCTCCGGCAATGTCCCAGTCTGGTCGGCCAGCGACGAAATTATCTTCGATCACCCACTGAATAAAAGGTTCGCAGGCTATCCCGCATGGATCTGCCACGCCTAGTGCGTCGGTAATCTGCTGCAAGGTTTCCGGCGTGGCGGCAGGCACGATGCGGTCCACCATGGTATTGGGAAACGTGACCTGACTGTCAATCCACTCCGCCAGAGCGGCGTCCCGTATCCGGGCCGATTCCATCACCGCTTTTTTGGCGATTTTGCCGTTCTCCGGCACGTTATCGCAGGAAAGTACGGAAAAAGGCGCGATACCGCGTTCATGGCGCAGTCGTAGCGCCTCGGCCAGCAGGCCGGGTACGGAAGACGGGTGCAGAGGATCGGCCAGATCCTGCTGTATTAATGGGTTATTCTGATCCAACATACCGCTGGAGCCATCCATGCAGTAGCCTTTCTCGGTGATGGTCAGGGAGACAATCGCCACTTCCGGATCTGCCAGTTGTGCCAGAATAGCCGGAATACCTTCCACGCGGGCGTGTAGGGATTTGCATACGGATCCGATAATAATGGCGTGATTTCCGGTGGCGTCTTTTTCCAGCACAGTGAATAAATGATCCTGCTGGCGTAATGATGTGATCATCGTATCGTTACTGAACAACACGATTTCACAAATCCCCCAATCGCCACCCTGCTGATTTAGCACCCGGTTGGTCAACAGTGCCTGGTGTGCACGATGAAAGGCGCCAAAACCGATATGAACAATGCGGGGTTTCAACGCATTGCGGTCATAGTGCGGCTGCTGAACGGTAGCTGGCAAGGAAACGGTAGAAAGGTTTTGGGTGATATTGGACATTATCGGCGATTCCGAAATGGAAAAAGAGATTAACTGCCTAACGATAGCGACCTTTCTGTCCCGGAGCAACCTGTGTATCCGGTCAGCTTTGCCGGCATCACCCAGTATTACCGGCGGGGCGAATTTAGTGTTGATACCTGACGGATAAACCAGGCGGGGATGATCGCGGCAAAAAAGAACACCGCTACGATGTAAAAGCCATCCTGATAAGCGAGCATCTGTGCTTTAGGTGTCAGCATACGCTGAATAAATTCCATCACGCCAGGGTTAACACTGATATTGAATGGGTCGCCAAACGGGTTACCCCAGTGTGTGTAAAGGCTACCGAGTTGGCGGATAGCATCGTTTCCCACCGGATTAGCGGCAGTCAGTGACTCTGCCAGCATTTCACCGTGAAAGGTGGTGCGACGTTCGATCAGCACCGAGAGCAGATTGACGCCTAATGCCCCTCCCAACTGACGAATAAAATTCAGGCTGCCAGCCCCCTGAGCCAGCTTGTCTGGTGTCAGGGCACGCAGTGCGCCAGCGTTCAACGCCGGTAACATCACGCCCAGGCCGACACGTCCCACGACAATCCACCAAGCCATGGTCCAGAATGGGGTATTGGTATCCGCATCACTGGAGAGCCAACAGGATAATCCGAACAGTAACAAGCCGATGATCACCGGATAATGTGGTTTCACTCGATCACTGAGCGTCCCGGCCAATGGAAACACCATTCCTAATGCCAGGCCAGCGGGCATCAGCAGTAGACCGGAACGGGTAGGGGTATAACCCTGAATGGTTTGTACAAACAGTGGGATAATGTAGGTTGAACCGTAAATACCGGCTCCCAGGGCAAAAGCAACGATACAGCCAGCAGTAAACGCCCGATTGTTGAATACCCGCAAACTGAGCAGCGGCTGTGGCGTCAGTAGTTCATTAATAATGAACGCCAGGGTCGTCAGTACAGAACAGCTCAACATGCCGATGATAAAAAATGAGTTCCAGCCTTCCCGCTGTCCGTTGGATAAACCAGCCAGTAGCGTGGTCAGTGCGATCAACAGCAAGATAAACCCTGGCAGGTCGAATTTATGCCGTGGTGTAGCGGTATCAGCACTTTTTCCCGGTAGTACCACCAAGGCTGCGGCAATACCCGCCAGACAGAACGGGACAACCACCATGAAAACGGCACGCCAGTCTAACTGGTCAACCATCAGCCCGCCGGCCGCTGGTCCGAGGGCTGGCGCCAAGACGACGCCGACGCCGTAGATACCCATGGCTCGCCCTCGTTCAGAGGCAGGAAAAACCTGGGAAATGATAATCATCGCCAATGGCTGAATAATGCCGGACGCGCTGCCTTGCAGGATACGGGCGATAATCACCTCGGTACTGCTCTGGCTGAGGGTTCCCATGATGCTGCCCAGCACAAAAACAACTAACGCGCCGACAAAGGTGGCGCGGTAACCAAAGCGTTCCAGCGTCCAGGCTGTCATCAGCATGGTGGCGGTCATGGAGGCCAGAAACGCGGTGGAGAGCCATTGCACCTGATCCTGACCCATACCGAAAGCGCCCATGATGTCGTGCATGGCGACATTAACAATAGTCGCGGTGGCGGTAGTCGCAATAGTGCCGAGCATCACTGTCACTGTGGCTAACCAGCGATATGTGTGACCAAAACGCTGTGTCTGGGCTTCAATCGGCGACATTGATGGTCACTTGTGCCATGAGGCCCGGTTTCAGGCGGGTGTCGACGTTATCCAGTGCGATACGTACCGGTACACGCTGGGTAATTTTGGTGAAATTACCTGATGGATTGGGACTGGGTAACAGAGCAAACTGGTTAGTTGCAGCGTTTCCGACCCGGACGACATGTCCCTGAAATTGTTGACCAGGATAAGCATCAACTTCAATATTAACCGGTTGCCCGACTTTCACCCGCGCAATAGCGGTTTCTTTAATATTGGCTTCCACCCACAGGTTATGTGGGTCATGTACCATCATGATCCATTGCCCAGCCTGAATGTATTCCCCAACGTTGGTGATGGTGCGGTCAACGACGCCATCTACTGGAGCACGCAGTGTCCGGTCGGCAATGTCTTGCTTCAATTGCTCAACTTGTGCCTGTAATGCGGCGCGTTGCTGGCGCTGCATATCGATCTGTCGATCCAGTACCTGTAGTGTATTACGTTGTGCTTTGGCATTAGCGAGTGCTGCCCGTTGTGCATCGCGTTGAGCCTCCGCTTCCCGTAGTCCGCTTTGCCGCTGTAGCCATGTGGTGTGGGATTCGTCCCAGGTTTTTTTCGACGTCAGGTTTCGTTTTAATAACTGGTCATCACGCTGAAAATTGCTCTGAGCCAGTGTGAGCTGATAACCCGCGTTGCTAAGAGCCGATTCAGCTGCCGCCAGCTCTGATTGTGCCTGTGCCTGTTCAGCTTGAGTGGTAAGGTCTGTAACTTGGCGTTGAGTCTGACTGTAGCTGACTTGGGCATCGGCCGCCGCCAGGCTGCCCTCCAGCGCGGCAAGCTGCAATTTTGCGTCACGATTGTCAATTTGCGCCAATATCTGGCCCTTTTTGATGACATCACCGTCAATCACCGGGCGGGCCGTCAACCAGCCGTCTTGCCGGCTGGCAAGGGAAATGACTTCTCCCACGATATGCGCATCGTTTTCAGTAATGTGCGTCAAACGTTGGTAAAACCAGAACGAGGCTGCCACCAGCACGGCGAGCAATATTGCCACGCCTGCCAGCAATAGCGTTTTATGGCGGTGATTCAGATGATGAAACCCTGCCAGCATCGGTAACGTTATTCTCATGACTGGTTTTGTTCTAGGTGGGTTAAATTGTCAATGACCTGCCCGACAAATTGGCTTACCTGCTCAATGTCTTGTTCCGACAACCCTTCCAATGCTTGAGTACGGATCTTGTTGGCAATATTTTCTACTTTTTCCACTTGTTGCAGACCTTGTTCGGTCAGATGAATCTCTTTAAAACGACGATCTGTACCTTCTCGCCTTTCGATGAGCCCCTGTTTTTGCAGGCAGTCCAGTAACCGCACTACCGCTGAGGCATCCAGACCGATAGCATCGGCCAGGGCTTTTTGGTGGGAGGGTGTTTCTGCCCGGGCGATGTACAACAAGGGTAACCAGGTGGCTTGTGTTAACCCATACGGCTGTAATTCACGGTCGATGACACGCCGCCAAAGACGGGTAGTTTGCCCAAGCATCACGGCGAAGCGACGACGGGAAGATGATTCAATAAATGACATAACGATTTATATCCAGTGAGTGACATATAATTAATTAACAATGCAACTAATGACAAGTCAATTTATTTTGTGCGATATCGCACAGACGTTTCTCTCTGGTTACGCATGGTAGAAAAAGGGAAATGATAGAGGAGAGCAGGGCAGCCCGTGGGCTGCTCCTGAGAATAATACTACGATTTGTTAACGGTGGTCGCCGGTGTGACAGGCGTTGTTGTTTGCGCACTTCCATCCGTTGTGGCGGCCGGTTGTGCGGCAGACTGGCTGCTATCCGAAGTGGCAGGTGCTGTTGTTTGCGCACTTCCATCCGTTGTGGCGGCCGGTTGTGCGGCAGACTGGCTGCTATCCGAAGTGGCAGGTGTTGTTGTTTGTGCACTTCCATCCGCTGTGGCGGCTGGTTGCGCGGTGGACGGGCTATTATCCGGAGTGGCAGGTGTCGCGGAGGCCTGTTGAATAATTGGCGCCTGTGTTTCGGGAGCGGGGGTGACCTCTGGATCCACTTCTTCTGCTGGTCCGTTGACTTTCACCGGTATGCCAAGACGGTTTCTAAGCGCCAGATCAGTCACGCGATCATTTACGCTCGGATCCGCCAGGATTTTGGCTACGCTGTCAGGCAGTGTGATCGGAATGGGTGCGTTGGAGTTGAACTCCGCAGCGTCACGAGACAGGGGGTGATGTACCTCAATGTAGCGTGAACCATCCGGTTCAACCGTGGCTTTCACCGGTTCGTTGATAAATTGCACGCGTGTGCCCACCGGCACGTGGTCGAACAGATACTTGATATCTTTGTCACGCAGACGAACACAACCGTGGCTGACGCGCAGACCGATGCCGAAGTTGGCGTTAGTACCGTGAATGGCATACAGACGGCCGACGTAAAGTGCATACAATCCCATCGGATTATCTGGACCGGCCGGATAAACCTCGGGCAGTGTTTCACCACGGGCAGCGTATTCGGCATGCATGGCGGCTGTTGGCGTCCAGGTCGGGCGCGCCTTTTTCCGCTGCACGGACGTTATCCAGTTGATCGGGGTGTCTTTACCCAGTTCACCGATACCGATAGGTAATACAATCACGGTGTTGGTGCCTTTGGGGTAGTAGTAAAGGCGCATTTCCGCACTGTTGATAATAATGCCTTCATGTGGCGTATCCGGCAGGATCAACTGCTGTGGAATAAGCATGGTTCTGCCTGGACGCGGCAAATAGGCATCAATTCCGGGGTTCGCTTCCATCATATTGCTCAGCCCCATCTGATACTCGGCGGCAAAATGTTCTAATGGTTGCGTACTATCCTTTGGAATAGTGACGTGAATATTTTCACCGACTAACCGGCCTTTACCGGCTGGCAGTGGGTAGACAACGGCGAGTGCTGCTTGACTAAATGTGACAGTCGCCAGAACTAGGATCAGGGTCGCGCGAATACTCATTTTCATGTCTTTGTTGAGTGTTAAAGCCTACCAGCATAACGGAGTATGCTTATTTATGGTCAATAGAGACCGGATGCGCATTATATGTGCAGAAAGCTCACAGAGAAATACTCCGTGCGATGAATCACATTTTTTGCTGTTACTCCGATGACGTTTTTTCGGTTTTTCCGGCCATCATGGTCAGAAAATCATAACGACGGCGCAGATCTTCTTCAGCTTCCTGGTAAAGCCGTGCCGCATCATCCGGCGATTGGTTGTTAAGACGGCGGAAGCGTTGTTCATTAAGCAGGGTTTCGCTCAGACCGGCGGACGGCGGACGGGAATCCGTCACCAGGGCCGGTTTACCTTGCTCGCTACGTCGCGGATCGAAGCGGTACAGCGGCCAGAAGCCGGTCGTAGTAAGCTGGCGCATCTGGTCGTGACTGAACGCCAGATCGTAACCATGCTCTTCACAAGGGCTGTAGGCAATGATCAATGACGGACCAGGCCAGGCCTCGGCTTCCTGAATGGCTTTCACCGTTTGATTCAGTTGGGCGCCAAGGGAAATCTGCGCCACATAGACATGGCCGTACATCATGATATTGATGCCCAAGTCTTTGCGTACCTTGCGCTTGCCCTTTTCACCAAACTTCGTCACGGCTCCCAACGGGGTGGCTTTGGACTGTTGTCCGCCAGTGTTGGAGTAACACTGGGTATCAAGTACCAGTACGTTGACGTTTTCCGACAGGCTCATTACATGGTCCAGACCACCATAACCGATATCATAGGCCCAGCCGTCTCCGCCGATCAGCCAGACGGATTTATCCACCAGATGATCGGCATCGGCGGCCAGTATGCGGGCGGGTTCGCTGTTTATCTTGCTCAGTTGCTCCCGTAACTGTGCGACCTGCTGGCGGCGAAGGTCCGTGGTGGCGGTCGCTTCCTGCAAATCGACGACCAGTTCTGCCGGTAACTGTGGTGCCAGTTGCAGCAGCAGCCGTAGTGTGCGTTGACGGTGTTGATCTATGCTAAGGCGGAAACCAAGACCGAATTCGGCATTATCTTCAAACAACGAGTTGGCCCAGGCCGGCCCACGTCCCTGAGCATCGGTAGTCCAGGGTGTTGTCGGCAGGTTGCCGCCGTAAATGGAAGAGCAACCGGTAGCGTTGGCTACCAGTAAGTGATCACCATACAACTGGGTCAACAGCTTGATATAAGGTGTTTCACCACAACCGGAGCAGGCACCGGAATATTCAAACAGCGGGGTGATCAGCTGCGACGTTCGGATATCAATGCGCTCCAGTTTGGAACGATCAATTTCCGGCAGTTGCAGAAAGAAATCATAGTGCGTTTTTTCTACGGTCAGATGTTCCAGTCGTGACGCCATATTGATGGCCTTGATTGTCGGATCCTGGCGATCTTTGGCAGGGCAGACTTCCACGCAGAGATTGCACCCGGTGCAGTCCTCCGGCGCGACCTGTAGTACGTACTTTTGGCCCCGCATGTCACGGGATTTGACATCCAGTGATTGCAGTGATGACGGTCCCGAAGCCATGGCGTCAGCGGGCACGACTTTAGCGCGAATCGCCGAATGAGGGCAGGCTGCCACGCAATGGTTGCACTGGGTACAAAGCTCTGGTTTCCACAACGGAATCTCTTCTGCGATATTGCGTTTTTCCCACTGGGTGGTGCCGGTCGGCCAGGTGCCGTCCGGTGGTAAGGCCGAGACCGGTAAGCTATCACCCAACCCGGCAAGCATGGCTGCGGTCACGGTTTTTACGAAATCTGGCGCGGCATCGGATACTACCGGTGGGCGGCACCCGCTTTCCGGGTTCACCGGTTCCAGATTCACCGCAGCTAATGCGTCAAGCGTGGCATCTAACGCCTGCCAGTTGCGCTCAACCAGATCCTGCCCTTTATTACCGTAACTGCTAGCGATAGCCGAACGCAGTTTTTCCCGTGCATCATCCCCTGGCAAGATGCGGGATAGATGGAAGAACGCCATTTGCATGACGGTGTTAATCCGTGCGCCTAACTGGCATTCACGGGCAATTCTGGCGGCATTGATGCAATAAACCCGGGCCTGGCGCTGGTTCAGCTCGGCCTGCACTTCCTGTGGCAGACGATGCCAGAGGTCATCACTTGGGTAAGGGGTATTAATCAGGAAAATGCCACCGGGTTTCAGTCGTTCCACCATATTGTACTTATCCATGAACTGCCACTGGTGACAGGCGACAAAATCGGCCTGATCAATCAGGTAGGCGGCGTTAATCGGATGAGGGCCGACACGCATATGGGAAACGGTCAGACTGCCGGCTTTTTTGGAGTCATAGACGAAGTAACCCTGTACAAACAAGGGTGTGGCATTCCCGACGATCTTGATGGAATTCTTGGCCGCAGAGACGGTGCCGTCACTGCCCAGTCCATAGAACAGTGCTTCAAGTGTGCAGTGGCTGGGTGTCGTTTCGGCGCTGAGCGGCAAGGATAGATGGGTGATGTCATCATAAATTCCCACGGTGAAACGGGGCCGGGGGTTGGTCAGTGCTAACTCTTTAAATACCGCTTCCACGCATTGCGGTGTGAATTCTTTTGAGGAGAGACCGTAACGTCCACCGATCACTCGTGGCATCAGTGAGCGCTCACCGCGAGAGAAGGCTTCCGCCAGTGCGGTCATGACATCCAGATACAGCGGTTCAGCCAACGATCCCGGTTCTTTGGTCCGGTCCAGCACAGCAATACGCTGCGCCTGTTGCGGGATAACCGACAGCAAATGACGAGCGGAGAATGGGCGGTATAACCGCACTTTTACCACCCCGACTTTTTCACCGCGCGTAAGCAGCGTATCAATCATTTCTTCACTGGTGCCCACGCCAGAACCCATCAGCACGATAATGCGCGTCGCCTCTGGATGACCATAATATTCAAATGGTTGGTACTGACGCCCGGTAACGTTGGCAAAATCATTCATTGCCTGCTCGACATGCCGGACGGCGTTGTCATACCAGGGATTGGTGGCTTCACGGGCCTGGAAGAAAGTATCCGGGTTTGAGGCGATACCGCGGATCACCGGATGGTCAGGTGTAAGTGCTCGCTCACGGTGTGCGGCAATGGCCTGCTGTGGTAGTAACTGATGCAGTTGCACATCGCTGAGCGGTTCAATCTTGTTGATCTCGTGTGAGGTGCGGAATCCATCAAAAAAATGAATAAAGGGTAAACGGCTGTTCAGGCTGGCTATTTGGGATATCAGTGCGAAATCCTGCGCTTCCTGTACGTTGCTGGCGCACAACATGGCGCAGCCTGTCTGACGTACCGCCATGACATCGGAATGGTCACAGAAAATAGACAACGCATGGCTGGCGACGGTACGCGCCGCAACATGCAGTACAAACGGCATCAACTGGCCGGCCAGTTTGTACAGTGTCGGGATCATTAACAGTAATCCCTGTGAAGAAGTAAAGGACGTCGCCAACGCACCGGTCTGTAACGCACCATGTACAGTCGCAATAGCACCGGCTTCCGACTGCATCTCGACTACGCGTGGCGTGTCTCCCCAGATATTTTTACGTCCATCACTCGACCAGGCTGACGCCTGCTCTGCCATGGTGGAACTTGGGGTGATGGGGTAGATGGCGATGACTTCATTGGTTCGCCAGGCCACGGAGGTGACCGCGTTATTACCGTCGGTGGTGATCATGACTACGCCTTATTGCTGAACGAATTACGGTATGAAACGGTATTATCGCCGTTGATGTCGCATAGGGTTGTATCAAAGTGTGTAATTTTTTACTGCATGAATCCTGCTTCTAATCCGTAGATGAGATAGCGCTCGTAGATGAGATAGTGAAAGCATAGCAGCGAACATTATGGGGTGTGGTAATGAAAAGTGAACATGGTGTGAAATTAAAACGGGAGCGGGCAGCTATTAATTGATTTTATGTCACGATTTGAGCGAGAAGATGTGCAACAGGATGTTATTGCCAGTAGATTTGGATAAGGCAACAGTTAACGGTTGTTTATGTTGTCTGTAAGTGTAGTGGCAGCGATGTGGCTTATCCGGGGAGATAATTCCTATTTGCTAATGGAATCAGGCTGTGACGGTAAGGAAGCGGGGCACTTTTATTGACAGAAACATTTACTTAATGAAGGAACAGCATGATGTCGACTGAGCTGAAAGATAAGCTGGTTTCTGTATTGTCTTCCTTGCGGGAAAACGGGTTTACGCCAGAAGAGGCGGTCAATCACATCATTCAGGCGTTAGGCAGCCAATATACCGATGTTTCCCGGATTAATATTCTGACGGCCCGATTGGTTGTTGAGGTTCTTCAGACGGCCTACGAAGATGATATTTCCGCGCAGAATAATGCGGTTATCTTGCGTAAGCTCGGTTATGTCGGTAGAGATGTGGCGGATAGCATTCACTTTTGTTATCCACAACTGACGCCACAGGATATCGGACAGATTGTGCTCACGTCTGATGCCCACTCGAATACCGATCGCGACACGTTTGTCGCGGCAATGTCCTATGCCGGTTATCACCAACAGGAAAGCGAGCAGGTTGCCAGCATGCTCTACCCTTGATTCTCTCTCCGGGTCTGTATTTTTGCTGCCAGACCCGGAACTATCAACGCTGGAAGCTCACAAACGGTTATCGTGCGCCAGTCAGGTTGGCGCTGTTTATGATATCGATACCACCGGCAGAAGGATAATATGTGCAGCAGCAGCCATCTATTAATACCAACCGTTTAATTCTGCGCCCTTTCCAGGCTGATGATGCAGTACGAGTTTGCGCCTTATTAAATGACGATCCTCATATTACCGAGATGATGATCGATATCCCTTACCCTTGTCCTTTATCTACCATTGAAGCGTGGATTGCCGTTCATCCCGGTGACTGGGAAAGCAGAAAAAGCGTTGTATTTGCTATTACTCTGCGGGAGAGCGGCGCGTTGATCGGTACGGTGTCGCTCTTGGCGCTTGATAGTCAATATCCTGAAACAGGTTTTTGGCTGGGAAAGGATTTCAGACGTAAAGGGTTTACTACGGAAGCAAATGATCACATCTGCCAGTTTGCTTTCGATCAACTTGGATTGACCCAGCTATACAGTTGCCATTTGCGGCACAATTTTGCATCAGGCCGGGTGTTGCTAAAAAGTCATTTTCACTTTCTGGATTGCAAAACCCTATTTGTTCCCGCCCTGGACCGGGAAGAAACCTTGTGTTTCTACCGTCGAAAAGCATAGAAATAGCAACCTGCCACCTTCGCTGATGTTTCCCATATATGCTTCTTTTTTGTGCATCATGATTTAATTTGGTGCAATTACATCTTTTTTTTCTTCCCAGAGGCGTTACCTTCACGTTGTCCTTATCAACTATTTTTCGTCTTTTTTCATCGTATTAAGCAATTTTTTTCCAATATGTTCATATTGGCATTTTTACTGCATATATTCCATTGTTACGAAAACAATTCCGTTATAACGTAAAATGGTGGCATTATGAACATAAACGTATTTTCAGGGAAAAATAAAAAACTGGGCTGTTTGTTGCTGAGTGGCGTGATGCTATTTGCCTATGCCACTTCTGGATATGCCGCCAAGTTAGAGGATGTTTTAAAGCGAGGTTACTTGATCGTCGGTACTGGAAGTACCAATGCACCCTGGGGATTTTTAGGGGCAAATGGTCAATTGCAGGGATTTGATATTGATATCGCAAGAATCATTGCCAAGGGATTGTTTAACGATCCGAACAAAGTGCAGTTTGTACAACAATCCTCGGATGCCCGTATTCCAAATCTGTTGACGGACAAAGTGGATTTAACCTGCCAAGGCATGACAGTCACTGCTCAGCGGGCCCAACAGGTTGATTTCACTATTCCCTATTATCGGGAAGGCGTGGCGTTGCTGTTGCTGGCAAACAGCAAGTATAAGCAGGTTGATGATATGAAGGCGGCCGGTACTTCGCTGCGTGTCGCAGTATTGCAGAATGTCTATGCCGAACAGTTGGTGCATCAGGCATTACCCAAAGCGACTGTTGCGCAGTATGACAGTGTTGACTTGATGTATCAGGCGTTGAATTCGGGACGGGCGGATGCTGTTGCTACCGATCAGTCGTCCGCACGCTGGCTGATGGTCCAAACCCCTGGGCATTATCGCTCTCCTGACTATGCCTGGAGTCCGCAAAGCTATTCCTGTGCGATAAAACGTGGCGATCAGGAGTGGGAAAACTATCTCAATACCGCCTTGCATGAAGCCATGACCGGGGTAGATTTCGGTGACTATGCCACTGCCTATAAGAAATGGTTTGGTGTTTCCCTGCCATCACCGGCAATCGGATTCCCGGTGGAATATAAATAAGGGGCGAATGCCTGGTGGTTTTATTCACCAGGCATTGAGGTAACACTATGAATTATCAACTCAATTTTGCACCGGTGTGGCAAAATTTCGATCTGCTGCTATCGGGATTGCGCCTGGGGCTTGAACTGTCGTTGCTTTCGATTGTTCTGGGGTGCGTGCTGGGGCTCACTTCGGCATTTTGTATGTTATCCAAACACGCCTCGTTACGTTGGCTGGCGTTGATTTATGTCACCGTGGTGCGCAACCTGCCGATTCTGATCCTGATTCTGATGATCTACTTCGCCTTACCGAGCCTCGGTATCATGCTCGATCAGATCGGATCGTTCATTGTCACGCTGTCTCTCTACGCTGGCGCTTATCTGACCGAGGTATTCCGGGCCGGATTGCTGAATATTCCGGCTGGACAACGTGAAGCCGGGCAGGCCATCGGGCTGAAAGAGTGGCAGATCAAGCGTTATATCGTCATTCCCATTATGTTTCGCAACGTGCTGCCATCACTGAGTAATAATTTTATCTCGCTGTTTAAAGACACTTCTTTGGCAGCGACTATCGCGGTGCCAGAACTGACGTTCTATGCCCGTAAGATCAATCTGGAAAGCTATCGGGTGATTGAAACCTGGCTGGTGACCAGTTTGCTTTACATCGTGAGCTGCTACCTGATTGCCCGCGCATTGCGGATGGTCGAACAGCGATTGGCATTGGCGCGTTAGGAGGCCTTATGAATGATCCTTTTAGCTGGTGGTACCAACTGTGGCAGGCCAAAACAACCCTTGCCCAGGGATTTATGGTCACTGTGCTGAGTTCCGGGCTGGCTATTATCGGTGGTACGGTCATGGGTACGTTGATCGGCGTAGTCATCACCTTTGGTCATCGCCTGTTACGCCTGTTATTGCGTTTATACATTGATGTGATTCGTGGTACGCCGGTACTGGTCCTGGTGTTGGCCTGCTTTTATATTGCGCCGGCTGTCGGCTGGAACATCGGTGCGTTCGAAGCGGGGGTTCTGGCACTGACTCTGTTCTGTAGTTCGCACGTAGCGGAAATTGTCCGTGGGGCGTTACAGGCGGTTCCTAAAGGCCAAAGCGAGGCCGCGAAAGCGATTGCCCTGACCTTTTATCAAGACCTGTGGTATGTGCAGCTGCCGCAAGCACTAAGACAAATTCTGCCAACCTGGGTCAACTCTGCGGCGGAAATTGTCAAGGCGTCCACCTTGCTTTCTGTCATCGGGGTGGCGGATCTACTGCTGAGTTCTCAACAGATTATCGCCCGAACCTTTATGACCCTGCCGTTCTATGCTTTCGCCGGCTTGCTGTTTTTCATCATCAACTTTTCCATTGAGTGCCTGGGGCGTTATCTGGAAAAAAGAGTGAGGCTTCCATGAATCAGACTGTAGTAACCGCGACTTCAGGCACGCCACTGCTTACGATCAACAATCTACATAAGCGTTATGACACGGTGGAAGTGTTGAAAGGCGTCGATCTCTGTATGAATAAAAGCGATGTGGTGACGCTCATTGGTTCCAGTGGTTCTGGAAAAACCACATTGCTACGTTGTGTCAACCTGCTGGAAGAGTTTCAGCAAGGGGATATTTTATTAAATAATCAACGCATCGGTTATCACGAAAAAAACCGGCAGCGGGTTCGCCATTCCGAGAAAGTCATCGCGCAGCATCGAGCCATGACCGGTATGGCATTTCAGCAGTTCAATCTTTTTCCTCATCTCTCGGCCCTGGAAAATGTCACGTTGGGCCTGCTTAAAGTTAAAAAGATGCGCAAGGATGAAGCGATAGCCACTGCTGAACGGTGGCTGGATCGGGTTGGATTGTTGGCCCGGCGAGATCACTTTCCCGGCCAGCTCTCGGGTGGTCAGCAACAGCGTGTGGCTATCGCCCGTGCTATTGCCATGAATCCGAGCCTGATGTTGTTTGATGAAGTGACCTCCGCGCTGGATCCGGAATTGGTGGGAGAAGTGCTGGCGGTGGTGAAAAGTCTGGCGGAAGAGGGCATGACCATGCTGTTGGTCACACATGAAATGCGTTTTGCCTATGAAGTTTCAGACCGGATTATTTTTATGAATCAGGGGCGCATCGAGGAAGAGGGAACACCGGAACAGCTTTTCCATCACCCACAATCGCCGCGTTTAGTCGAATTTCTTAAACATTCTCATTTTTAATCAAGGAGCTTTTTATGAGTATTACCCGTTATGGTGCCGGAGAAAAAGGCGCTGGTGGACAGCCGTTGCCTTTTGCCAGAGCGGTAGAAGCGGATGGCTGGCTGTATGTTTCCGGTCAAATTGCGATGGAAAGCGGTGAGGTCGCGGAAGGGGGCATTATCCCGCAATCCCACAAGGCGATTCAAAATCTGGTGGCTATTCTTCATGAAGCGGGATATGGACTGGAGCATGTGGTGAGGGTTGGCGTCTGGCTGGATGACCCACGGGATTTCTGGAGTTTCAACCGTGTTTTCAGCGAATATTTTGGTGCGGACGCCCCCGCGCGCGCCTGTGTTCAGTCCAGTATGATGGTAGATTGTAAAGTTGAAGTTGACTGCGTGGCTTACAAGGCTAAGTAGCCGGGATTGGCGGCATCAACATTGACTATGGTGGGGTAAGGAGTTTGATGATGACATCACCCGACGTCAGGCGCCGGGCCAAGGGTATCGACCGGGCACTTGATATTCTGGACTATCTGAAGAAACAGCGTCAGCCAATGCGGGCGAATGATATTGCGAAAGGTATCAATGCACCGACATCCACGGTGTACGAGATGGTGGCACTGCTTCAGGAACGTCGTTTTCTGGAAGCCGTCGGGAACGATGGCATGGTGTATTTAGGACGAGAGCTCTATTTTCTCGGACAGGCGCATCTTGATCATTTCGATTTTTCCCGTGAGTCGGACCGTTTTTTGCAACAAATTGTCGCAAAGACGGGTGAAACGGCCCAGATGTGTCTGCTGAACGGGAATAAATACAACGTGGCGCTGATGCGCGAGGGGGAGCGTGCTTTTCGCATTTCCTCTGAAGTGGGGCAGGATACGCCGATTCCCTGGACAGCATCTGGAAGGCTGCTGTTGGGGCACATGAGTGACGATGAAATCCAGGCTTTTATTCCACCAGAGGATTTCCGTCTGCCTAATGGCGAATACCTGCCGGTGGCTGACTATCTG
Source organism: Prodigiosinella confusarubida (assembly GCF_002847015.1). Taxonomy (GTDB): domain Bacteria; phylum Pseudomonadota; class Gammaproteobacteria; order Enterobacterales; family Enterobacteriaceae; genus Prodigiosinella; species Prodigiosinella aquatilis. Next base: position 4,684,664 of record NZ_CP025085.1, on the reverse strand, counting down.
GAGGAAATTCATCAGGCCCGGCACGATGGTTTTTTCTCGTTTGACAGTATTGCGGATACGTATACCCACTGTTTCGCCGCCGGTATTTATTCAGCGCGTCGCTGCGTCGCCACCTTTTGTATTGTGGCACCGCGTGGTGATGCCATTACCCATTACAACCATTATCGGGATGTGTTGCTGGAGTGCGCTCGCGCGATGGAAGCGCGTTTGTCCGGCCACTGATGCCCAGGAGTTATCAATGAGTGAACTGTCTCACGACCATGTAGAGAAAGGCGTGCCGGTTAACGGTAGCCATTTGCTGACTCAGGTGACGTTGCCAGCGCTGGTCCTGCATCAGGTCGCGTTGCAGCATAATTTGATGTGGATGCAACGTTATGCCGAGCAACACGGTGCCCGTTTGGCACCCCACGGGAAAACCACCATGACGCCGGGCCTGTTTCGACGTCAACTGGAGGCTGGCGCCTGGGGGATCACGCTGGCAACAGCGGTACAGTGTTCGGTCGCCGCAGCGCAAGGTGTCCCGCGTATTTTGTTGGCAAACCAATTGGTGGGTACACCCAATATGGCGATCATCGCCGCTTTGCTGAGGCAGCATAAGGTGGAGTTCCACTGTCTGGTGGACAGCCCGGAAAATATTCGTCAGTTGGGGACGTTTTTTGCCGCACAAGGGCTGACGATCAATGTCATGTTGGAGATCGGCGTGGCGCATGGTCGTTGTGGCTGTCGTACGCCGGAACAGGTTGATGCGGTGCTGGCAGCGATTGCGGAATGTCCTTCGGTGCGGTTGAGCGGTATCGAAGGTTATGAGGGGGTCATTCATGGCGAACAGGCAGAAGAGGATATCCGCAAGTTTACCGCTTATCTGGTACAAACGGCGGTGATGTTGAAAGCGGCGGGCAGGTTTGATCTCGACCATCCGTATGTCACGGCATCTGGATCGGCCTGGTATGATCTGATCGCTGGGGAGTTTCAGCGCTTGCAGGCTAAAACTGACTTCCAGCCCTTGCTACGCCCGGGATGTTATCTGGTACATGATCATGGTTTGTACAAGACGTCACAGGCGTCGCTGTTACACCGTCATCCGGAAATGGATAGCGCGCTACAGCCAGCGATGGAGGTGTGGGCCCATGTTCAGTCGTTGCCTGAGCCGGGGTGCGCCATTGTGGCGTTAGGTAAAAGAGATATCGCGTTTGATGCCGGATTGCCGGTGCCGTTACGGTCCTATGCGGTTTCCCGACAACAATTCACCTCGGTGGCACTGGATGAGACGTTTCGCGTTACCGCGTTGATGGATCAGCACGCGTTTCTGCAAATACCCGAACATCATTCGCTTCAGGTTGGCGATGTGATCGCCTTTGGCGCGTCTCATCCCTGCCTGACCTTTGATAAATGGCGTTATGTCACGCTGGTTGATGAATCCTTGAATGTGGTGGAAACCCTGCCAACGTATTTCTGATGTGAATAGCGGTGTGTTATCAATGTGATGGATTACCCAATGCCCTGTCTATCAGGGCATTCACTGACGGTGGTTACCGCAATGTGCCATAAATACCAGTGCTGTTGTCTTATTGTATGGCATACGGCGAATACGAAGGGGGTGGTGGTCAGCGTCAGCTACGTTCAGGTGATACGCGCTTGGCAATCAGCGGTGTGATGTCAAAACGCGTAATGTAATAACAGGATCAAGGGCTGGCTATTCCATCGTCAGCCATTCATCGGCTTCTTCAAACATCTCTTCAATGATGCGGTTAATCGTGGATTTTTCCTGCCGAGTGGCGTCGGAGTTAATCGTATTAGCCTGCATGGGTTTGACTTTTATTTCTGCATCTGGGAACACCCGGTGAATACGTTTGGTTAATTCGGCTTCGATCAGCACTGCGGCGTTTTGTAAGCCATTCACGTTTCTTTTATCGTAAACCAGTTCTACATACATAATGCTGTCCCTATAAAAACACTGTGTAAATATACAGACATGGTGTGTAGCGTGGCAACGGTATTTTCACTAAATTGATATTAATACTGATGGTCAGCCAGCTATTGCTCCTTCCGGAATCCATTATCAGAGAACTCAATAAAAATAGAGGAATAAACCAACTGAATCTGTCATAAGGAAATGGTAAAAAAAGACTTGATTAACACTGATATGGACTCTCTATGATAACGACATTGCGCATTGCCCGTCCGGTAACGGATTTGCAAAAAAGCCAGTCAATGTATAGCCACGGTTTGGCATTACAGAAACTTGCTGAATTTGCTGATCATTCCGGGTTTAGCGGTGTGATGTTGGGACGGGAGAATTTGTCCTGGCATCTGGAATTCACGTTCTGCCATACGCATCCGGTAATACCGTCTCCCTCGGTGGATGATCTGCTGGTGTTGTATATTCCTGAGCAGGATCAATGGACGCTTGCCTGTCAGCGTATGGAACAAGCTGGATTCAGCACAGTAAAATCGTTCAATCCCTATTGGGATCAACAGGGGAAAACCTTCTGCGACCATGATGGCTATCGGGTGGTACTACAAAACAGTAGCTGGCCGGTGGTCAGTTGACAGTCAGGGTCTGTTGGTGAGGCTGATACACCCTGACTGATCCATTGCTATGCGATGCGGATTAACTCCGGCACCTGTTGTTGGCAGGTGCTCAACACTAGTTTCCGAAGCCAGCGGTGTGCGGGATCAACCTCAGAACGCGGATGCCACATCTGCGATACCGTAATTGGTTTGGTTTTCACAGGAAGTTCAAAAGCGCAAAGTGCGTTAGTTGCCCAAGATCCATCAATACGGGTAAAGAAAGATGCAGGCACAAGCGCCACGAGATCCGTTGCCTGAGCCACTGCCAATGCAGCAGAAAAGCCCGGAACCACGGCGGTAATTTTCCGTTCTAAACCTAATTCCGCCAGTGCTTCATCTACCGGCCCGCGTATTTGTCCACGGCGTGAAGCCACTACATGTGATAAAGAAGCATACTGCGCCGTGTTCACCCCGTGTTCGGCCAAAAATGGATGATCTTTTCTTACCACGCCGATGAAACGGTCCCTGAAAAGCGCTTGCAAGCGTATTTCTGGCCCCATCTCCCCTAAGACACCAATCTCAAGATCAACCAGACCTTCGCGCAAATGCCTTGAGGTCTTCTCTGGTTTTGGCGCAAAGCGCAGACACACTAAAGGTGCTACCGCTGCGGCGGCGGCGATAAGCGACGCGCCAAAAACCTCGACAAAGCCATCGTTGGTGCGAAGGGTAAAGGTTCGTTCCAGCGTGGATAAATTCAGTTCTGACGACGAGGGGCGCAGTACGGCGCGAGCCTCAAATACTGCGCGCTGAGTGCGCTCACGTATCTCTTCAGCATAAGGTGTCAACACCATATTACGGCCTGCCCGAACCAGTAAGGGATCGCCGGTTACGCCGCGAAGGCGGCTGAGGGTACGGCTCATCGCTGAAGCACTTAAGTCAAGGCGACGAGCAGCGCCAGCCACGCTTCCTTCGGCAAGAAGGACGTTGAGTGCAATGAGTAGATTGAGATCGGGTTCAGTCATACGGCATTGTATGCCGATCTGAAAAACGAGGGAAGGCGTCTGATGCATGTTATCAATGCAAATGCTGCGTCTTCCGCCATGTCTTCTGTATGGCTATATTTCATGAACCAAACCACGACGGGTATTGGTTTCGATGTCAGTACCAAACTCAGAGGAGATAATTAATGCAAACCAATAAGTCGCAAAAAACGGTTCTTCTTATCGGGGCATCACGTGGCCTCGGCCATGCCATGGCGGTCGAATTTTTAAAAAAAGGATGGAATGTTGTCGGTACGGTACGTGGTGGAAAACCCCGGACTCTGCTACATGATCTGGCCGATGAATATCGCGGTCGGGTCGAGATCGAAACGTTGGATATCTGTGACCAGAATCAACTGGCGGCGTTGCATGACTGCCTGTATGGAAAAATGTTCGACATGCTATTTGTCAATGCCGGGACGACCAACCGGGATCCGACAGAAACTGTTGGCGAGGTGGCTACCGATGACTTTATACATGTCATGATCACTAACGCTCTTAGCCCGATGCGTGTTATCGAAAGCCTGGAGTGCTACGTTGGCGAGACAGGTTTGATCGGAGTGATGTCGTCTGGGCAGGGGAGCATCAGCAATAATGAGACCGGCATGCGTGAGGTATATCGCGGCAGCAAGGCGGCGCTGAACATGTTCATGCGAAGTTTCGCGGCTCGTCAGGCCGGAACATCGCGTGCAATGGTGGCAATGGCGCCGGGCTGGATCAATACCGCCTTAGGTGGCCCGGAAGCACCGCTTACCATCGAAGACAGTATTCCCAGCCTGGTCAATGTCCTTCTCCTGAAACAGGGAAAACCGGGCCTGGAATATCTCGATTATCTTGGTCGCACTATCCCTTGGTGAAATGGCAATTATGATGAAATTGATCGGTATTGAAGAACATTTTCTTACTACAGAGGTTCACCAAGCCTGGAATGAGATTGGTCTCGAGGCGTCAGATCCCAGTATTGCTCTCCATTCGGGTCCAATAGGGATACGCCTCCTTAATCTCGCCGATGAGCGCCTCTCCCTTATGGACGAAAGTGGAGTAGATGTTCAGGTTCTATCACTCACCACGCCGGCACTTCACGATTTGGGACATGAAAGCCTCGATATGGCGAGACGCATTAATGACACGATAGCAGAGGTGGTCACGCGACATCCAGATCGGTTCCAGGCACTGGCAACGTTGCCCGTCACAATGCCCGACGAAGCGGCACTGGAACTTGAACGGTGTATCCGGACACTTGGATTCAAAGGGGGGATGTTGTGTGGAGGAACCGGCGCTGGCAACATAGACGATCCGGTTTTTTTGCCGATTTTTCGCAGCGCTGAAACATTGAATGCGCCGATCTTTCTCCATCCACGGGTCCCAGACCAGGTTGTAAGAGATAGATATTATTCGGGATTCAGCCAGGAGGTAAATGTCGCCTTCTCAACATATGGGCTTGGCTGGCATTATGATGCGGGCATTCAGTTTATCCGTCTTGTTCTTGCCGGGCATTTCGATCGTATGCCTGGTCTTCAGGTCATTCTGGGCCATTGGGGAGAGGTGGTATTATTTTATGCGGAGCGCCTTGCTGCCATGGATCACGTGGCGGGTCTGGCTCACCCCATCGCGACATACCTGCGTAGAAATCTTTATGTTACGGCAAGCGGTATGTTCCTCTCTCATTTTCTGGCGCGAGCTGCCGCCATCGTGGGTACGGATCGCCTGCTGTTTTCTACTGACTTCCCGTATCAATATCGGTTGGGCCGCGAAGCGCGACGTTTCCTGGAAGAATGTGGTCTGGATGACGGAGGAAAGGCAAGTTTTGCTTATGGCAACTGGATGCGGCTGACTGACGATGTTGGAAAAAGTAAGCTTCCTGAGAGTGAGTGCAACAACAAATAGTCTTAACGAATGGAAGGGACTTCCCCTGGATATGTAACTGGTTAACTATTGTGCAATCATGGGACACTTTCAATCTTGGGGGATTCGTTATGACCATCACTTCTATCGGTATAAGAATCTCACGTGCATGAGGTTGTTCGTGGTGCACTTATGACGAACAGGGGTCCGCTTGGAAAACGGAAAATTTCCCACGCTAAGCAAAAATCATCTCTAAGTTTAATCATGCTCTGCTGTGTGAGTGTGGCAAAATTGTGACAATGTTTTTTCTTATGGCTTTGATTTTTCACTTCAAATCTTAACAGAGCCTGATTTGATACCAGTCCTAAGTCCCTAGATTATTCATGCAAGCCACGGTGGGCTTCAGACCCCGACCTTAACTCCCTTAAAGAGCTTTTTTTGTTAATTGTATGATTATTTTTTGTGATGTATATCACAAAATTTTTATGACTTATAACCACAGAATAAGTGAGTTTTTTAATAAGGAAATATAAGATGTTTAATCTTGAAAGAATAAAACCGGCTTTTACTGATGATACTTATGGATTCACAAAAGCATTAATCTCTTATATTCATGGTGAGCGCGATAACTTCTCTGAAAAAGAAAAAATTGATGATATCATTGAGCATGCTTATAATAAAAACTCTATCAATGATCAACAAATCATCCAACACGCCCTATTTATTATTTACCAAAGCGTACTTACTCATCCGCTATCCGTGCCAGCATCCCGGCAATATGATAGCAATTTACTGGAAATAAAAGATAAAATTGAGTACAGCTGGTTGGAATATGAGTTTTCTGGATTAATTATTCCGCCAGAAGTAGAAAGCTTGACACATTTTGGTGATTTTTTAAAAACCATCTGGCAAGCCCATAATGCCTCACACCACCCGGTTTTCGAATTTCTGGAAAAAGATGCTTCAAGGGAACAGCTTTATTACTTCTTTAAAAGTGATAGTGCATTAAACTTGATCTTTTTTGACTTGGTGGCCTATACCCTTATCGGTTCACAACCTGAAACCCGAGGTACCATCAGTGAAAACCTGTGGGATGAGATAGGGCACGGCGATAATGTTTTTACTCACGTCAATCTCTACAAAGATGTGCTGACAAGACAGGATATTAAGCTACCTGAAAACCACTACGTTGACATGTACGGCGTCGAAGCATTAGCTGGTCACAACGCCTTTATGCTTGGTTCAGTCAATCGAAAACATTACTACAAATTACTGGGTGTAATGGCGATGACCGAGGTACTCGATCCCCCGCAATACGAAAAATTAGTGAATGGATGTTTACGCCTTGGTTTAATTGACAGAGATGTAAAATATTACACTGAACATATTATGATAGACATCAAGCACGGTGATGACTGGCTTTACAATGTTATTGATGTGATCGCTAATAGATACCCAGAAACACGCAAAGAATTTTATATCGGAAGTTTACTCAGATTACGAACAGCAGAACGCTACTATGACCAACTAATGCAAAAAATGAATGCATTCCGATAATTCATATGGCCCGAAAATAATTGTCGGGCCATCATCTATTAAATATATAAAGAGGTGGTATGTGGCATATTTATTACTGACATTAGCAGCAATATTCTGGGGGGGTAATTATGTTGTTGGGCATATACTGGTGCAATATGTTGACCCCTATGGATTAAGCCTGATCCGTTGGAGCGGAACCACACTGATTATGTTATCACTTTACTGGAAAGCTTTTTGGCGTGACTTTTCTGCTTTACGCAATAATATTGGTATTAACGTGCTGCTTTCTTTTCTTGGGCAGGTGAGTTTTCCACTAAGCTTATATATTGGGTTACAATATACCACCTCACTTAACGCAGCCATTTATATATCCAGCACACCCTGCCTCGTATTATTTATCAATCATTTTATTTTCCACGAAAGTATTTCTAAGCAGAATATTATAGGCGTGATCGCCAGCACCGCTGGCGTTATCTATCTTGCTTTTTCCAATGCCAAAGGAGCCAGTAGCATGCAGGCTTTTGGGAAGGGTGACGTGTTGACCATTATTTCTGCTTTAAGTTGGGCTTTTTATTGTGCGTTCTTGCGTCTAAAAAGTAAAGATGTGACAAATACATCGTTTGTCGCCTTCAGTTCACTGATTGGTACAATCATTCTGATACCGATGTTTTTACTTCACCTCGCTCTAGCGCAAGATTTCCACGGCGTAATTTATATTATCTCGCCAGTGGTGATCGTCGGCATTCTCTATTTAATCATCTTCCCCTCATGGCTGTCTTATGTGTTCTGGAGCAAGGGTGTTTCGCTGATTGGTACCACCCGTAGTGAGATTTACACCCACTTGATTCCGGTATCGGGCGGCATTATGGGGATCGCTTTTCTCGGCAACGCGTTCCATACTTATCACATCATCACACTTTTGCTGATCGTTTTCGGAATTGTGTGTTGTTCCACGAAAAAAAAAGTGGTGGAACCCTCATTTCCACGTGAGGAATTATGAGATGTGAACTAAAAGGAATAGAAGCTTATTAGCGTGTTCAACTACACCTTGTGAGGCTATTTCTTCGGTTGCACCGGCTCATCCTGCGGGCGGTCTGAATTCTGCACATACGCTGGCGACGGGTGTGGTCAACTCGATTGAACGATTCCTGACTCATAACTCATCTTGTCAAGAAACTGACTATCGTGAATCACAGAAATCGGATCTCCGGATCTGAAACGGGATAAGAGCGATGTTTTAGCATTAGAGGCGTTTGTGACCGGAGGGAATTGATCCTGTTACGACAACGCGTGGATTCAGGCCGGAAAGCGTTATCTGGTGTTTTCTTAACGTTTGAATATAACGATAATACAGCCCGCTTTCGTGCTGAGGGATCCCCACAAAACCAGCGCTAATAAACCAACACCATACTCCGGTAGGTTTTGGTGAGGTGATTAAGAACAGCGTGCAATGCTGTTTGTTTTAATTTAATGCCAGCGGAGAGTGTCGCAAGACATCCTCCGCTAATGTCAGGTAAGAGATGACCCGTCGTGATTTTACACTGTTGGCCTGATATTCAGATGTAACCCTTTATTTTCAACGTCATAGCCCAACAGGCACAGTACTGCTGTGGCCAGCGTCGCTAGCAGACTCAGGACCAGCAGGCACCCTAACGTACCACGGTGACAACCACGCAGACCAAAGCTAAAGCGTTCGCTTTTCTCGTCACGAAAGTTCTGCTCAATCTGCATTCTGCGGCTGTAAAGTTTCATCACTTCGCGCGGCTTACATTCGTCTGTGCTGCTGAAAATAGGCGCAGCAGGGTATTTCCCCCGCACCCGTCCAATAAAATCCCAGCCCAGTGATTTGATATGCCGGAACCAGGCATGGCCATACTTCTGGCGTTTCAACATCTTCAGACGGTCTACATGCCCTTCAACAACTCCGTTACTCCACTTGCAACAGATAGCTTCAACTATTGCGGCTACGTCGGATTCCATTCCTGTGGCAATCCGTTGTTGTTCTAACCAGCTACGCCATGAGTCAATAAGTCCGGGCTTTGGTGGCCGGGTTGACATCTCAGGGAACGTAACCGACTGTATCCATCGGCGAACAGTCACTCGTGATAACCCGGTGATGAGAGATATTTCTCTGATCCCTCGCCCATTTTTATGGAGCGAACTCACTTCCGTCCAGCGTTGATGCCGCTTTTCACGCCTTTGCTGCTTGATCCGCTCCGGAAGTAGAAGTACCGGCGATGTTGCTGGCTGAACTTCCGAAGCATTCTTTTTTGGCGACAGTTCAGTGGCAACCTGCCGCCAGCCTCGCCACCAGCGATTATCCCCAGTTTATGCTGTAAATTTTGCATTGCCTCTGAATATTGCTGCCTCGAACCTGCGAAGGGGGCCAGAGATTCAGCAAAGATTTTACGTGAACATACTGGATTGTGGCAGTACCAGTGGTGGACAGCAAAGATTAGATAAAGCGTTTGCCCTGAACACGGAAGATGTTGTATACGCCGGCAGCTATGTACGGAGCCACTGCGTTTCAGGCATTCAGGACAGTTAGCTGATTTACGGGTGGAGCGAAGGTTGATGCTCACCCCGTGCGGAGTAGTGATTTGTTGGGGTACTCGCCAATTGCAACAGAGTCTGAAGTGAAGTCATTTAGTTGTCTCTAACTTAAAACAACTTATTTCCTTGTTAACTAATAATTTTTATTTATTTTCCACCACCGCAAGTTGCGGAAGGCCAATGACGACATCACTGATTTCCAGCCTTCGATGACCACAGAGGCATTTAGTGCGTTAACCCATATCTGATGCCGGTGAGTATTGGCCCTGACACGATGGCGCCGGGCCGAACCGGTTAACGTACCGAGCTTTGCAGGTTACTGTCCTGCGTATGACGCTCCAGCGCCAGCTCGATCAGGATGGTAATCAGCGACGTGTAGTCAATACCGCTGGCTTCCCACAGCTTGGGATACATACTGATGTTGGTAAAACCGGGCAAGGTATTCACTTCGTTGACGATGACGTCTTCATCGTTGGTCAGAAACACATCCACCCGAGCCATACCTTGACATTCCAGTGCCTGAAAAGCGGTTAATGCCACGGCGCGGATACGGTCATGGGTTTCCGGTGACAGCTTGGCCGGTATCGTCACTGCCGCACCATCTTCGTTGATGTACTTGGTATCGTATGAGTAAAACTCGTCATGGAGCTCAATTTCCCCGCACACGCTGGCTTGTGGTGAATCGTTACCCAGGACGGCGCATTCGATTTCGCGTCCGGCAATGGCGGACTCCACCAGCACCTTGTGATCATAACGGAACGCCAGCTCGACGGCCTGACGGAATTCGGCCTCGTTTCTTGCTTTGCTGACGCCCACCGAAGAACCCTGATTAGCCGGTTTAACAAACAGTGGCAGCCCAAGCCGGGCGGTCACGGTGGCGAAATTATGCTGACTACGATTAGCGCGGGTGAGTGTCACAAACGGCGCAACCTGCAAACCGGCATCACGCAGCAGACGCTTGGTGACATCTTTATCCATGCTGACGGCGGAGCCCAGCACGTTACTGCCGACAAACGGGATATTGGCCATGCGCAGCAAGCCTTGCAGGGATCCGTCTTCGCCAAGTGTGCCGTGGACAATCGGGAAAATCACATCCAGTTGTGACAATGCGTTGGCACTGTGCGTCTCAATCAACTGATGATGAGTCTGGCCCGGTATCAGCGCGACATTCTGATTTGAGCGGTTGAGGGCAATCAACGTCGGATTTTCCGCATTCAGTAAATAATTGGATGCATCATTAATGTGCCACTCTCCCTGCTTATCAATGCCCAGCAGTGTGACGTCAAATCTGGTTTTATCGATGGCATCGACGATATTTTTTGCCGATTGTAGTGACACTTCATGTTCCGCCGATTTTCCGCCAAACACCACACCAACCCGAATCTTATTCATATGAATATCCCTGTTACGAAGCGTTTTTGTCGCTCGTGTTCAGTCAATTTTGCTAAATGAAACCGCTAAATTCCTGCCGGTGCAAGGCTAACTTACTCCTGATGGCTATTTTTAATGGTGTTATCGGCGCTTGCCCGTATGAATAGGCATTATTCGATGTTAACGCGGGACCTGGCATACTAAATGCCTCCAGCCGTTCATTTCACACTGGTTGGTAGCGCGGTGTTAGATCAAGTGATTTTTGCATGAGCAATTCCATCGCTGAGCGGTGTCTGGTTTATGGGAAGTTACATCTGGCTGAAGCCGTTTTTAGTGGGTGAATATTGTACTAACCCGTAAACTCTCCTATAGTAGTGCTTACGGATGTGGAAGATGGCAAAGGGACAAATGGGGATTTATTTAACGCCTGATTTGAGGAAGACCGCAAGAAAGCGCGGATCAGCGATAAGATCTTGTGCAAAGCAGCCAAGGCCATACTTTCAGGTCTTCCCGGTGATCATTTAGGGAAGTACACGTACAAAAAACGCCTTGCTTTGCCAGCAGTGAGTCCACAAGGCGGCGCACGCTCGATAGTGTTTTTCAACAACGGAACACATGTTTACTTCTTTGATATGTACCTGAAAAGTGGGTTATCAAAGAAGAAAGGAAAAGAGCTGGAAGACGATGAAATTGACGCGTATTGCAAGATCGCACCTGATTTCATCGCCCTGACGGTAGAGCAGATACAGCAGCTGTTGGAAGATAGAGAACTGATAGAGGTAAATTGTGATGAGTGATCGTCTGAAACGCATTCAAGGTATGGCTCAGCGCTATAACAAATTGGGCGTAGTTAAAGATGAGACAGTCGCCGCCATTAATGCTGCGGTTGATGCGCGCAACATTCCGAAGGTTCGCGCCATGACGGGCAAACAGATTAAGGAAGTACGCGTGCGTTATAAAATGTCTCAGTCGGCGCTTGCTCGCATGATAGGCATGTCAGTTGAGAGCGTGTCGAAGTGGGAGCGTGATGAGAGCAAACCAAATCAGGCAGCGCTACGCATCATCAATGTTATTGAAGAAAAAGGACCAGAAGTTTTCATGGTCTGAATTTAACCGCTGAGATTCGCACGTTGTCATCAATCTCGGTGCCTCCCAGAAGCGCGCTTTGCCTGTCCGCAGATTAACTGCCTGATTGACCGGGATCCGGTTTTGCGTGCCCCCTCATCGATACGGTCTTATGATTCTCGGCTCTCTGGTTGATCAGGTTCGCTGTTGCTGCCCTGGCGTTTGTCTGCCGCCGTTGCCTTGTTGATATGCCAGCGACACCATTAACGATTGTACCAGGCACAGCGTGGCAGACTGGGAGCGGAACGCATCCACTTGCGCTTCTTTTATCACGAAGCACACATCACTGAGTGTTGCCAACGGACTTATCTGGCTGTCAGTAATCACAATCTGGCGTGCGCCAGCGGTAGCGGCCATTTCGCTGGCCATCATGGTTTCCTGCGCATAGGGGGAAAAGCTGATGGAAACTACGATGTCCTTGTCGCTAATCCTGCTGAGCTGCTCGCGAAACATGCCACCGAGCCCATTAACCAATATCGGGCGACTCTCCAGATGGCTCAGCGCGTAGGCCAGATAGGAGGCTACGCTGAACGAACGCCGCAATCCGACAATGTAAATGGTATCGGCATGCGCCAGTAAATCGACCGCTTTCTGCAAATCTTCCGGTGGTATACGTGCCGCCAGTTGCTGCATCGCCTGAGCGTTTGAACGGGCAAATTCATGCAGAATGTCGAGCGGGGTTTCCGGCACCGTTTCTGTTTCCATTTCGCGAAACAGGCGCGCCCGGTCGGTATAGCTGGCGGTCTCTTCCACCAGATTCATGCGGAACAACTGTTTCATTTCGTTGAACCCGCTGAAATCAAAGGCATTGGCAAAACGGATCAGCGTCGAGGGAGGAACGTCCGCCTGTTCGGCAATCACGGCCACCGTGTCAAATGCCACGCTGTTGGTATTATCAAGCACATAGCGTGACACCTGCTGTAGACGCTTACTCAGCGTATCGTAACGGTCGCGGATCTGCTCTTGTAACTCTCTCAGGCTGGTCGCCACAGACATGATTTTTCTCCCCAGAAGGAGCCTATCCCAAATAGGTCCTTAATTATTGATTCTAGTGACTTATGCTGTCATTTCAAACGTCTTTTTCATTTTTGCCCACAAAAATAGAACATACAGTTCAATTCAGGATGACGACATTCGAACCAAAAACGCTGGAGCATCGCATCAAAAACCGCAGCATTCCGGTTACATAAAAACTCGTCTTGGATCACAATAATTAATATTTATTTTATTTCAACTTAAAATAGAATATTTATTTCATATACAGTAATCCCGTACCTGCCACTTATCACCCTTAAACCCCATAGAGGTGTCAACATGGAAACCATATCTAGTTTTATTCAGGGGGCAGTGACCTCCGGTAGCAGTCAACGTTATGCGGCCGTATATAACCCGGCGACGGGTGAGCAGATTCGTCAGGTCGCCCTGAGCAACGCGAACGACGTGAAACAGGCGATCGGTGTGGCCGTTGCGGCATTCCCGGCGTGGTCCAGACACTCCCCGTTACGGCGTGCGCGCGTTATGTTCCGTTTCAAAGCGTTGTTGGAAGAAAACATGGATACTCTGGCCCGGTTGATCTCGGAAGAGCATGGCAAGGTCTATTCCGATGCGGTGGGAGAACTGACCCGTGGGTTGGAAGTGGTGGAGTTTGCCTGCGGTATTCCGCACCTGCAAAAAGGGGAGCATTCCGCCAACGTAGGAACCGGCGTTGACAGCCATTCGCTGATGCAGCCGTTGGGTGTCTGTGTCGGTATTACGCCATTCAATTTCCCGGCCATGGTTCCCATGTGGATGTTCCCTATCGCGCTGGCCACCGGCAATACGTTTGTGCTTAAACCTTCCGAGAAAGACCCGTCGCTTTCACTGATGTTGGCTCAGTTACTGAAGGAGGCTGGTCTGCCGGATGGTGTATTCAACGTCGTCCAGGGGGATAAGGAAGCGGTGGATGTGTTGCTGACAGACCCGCGAGTTCAGGCCGTAAGCTTTGTGGGATCAACACCGGTGGCAGAATACATTTATCGTACCGCTTCCGCACAGGGTAAACGCTGTCAGGCGCTGGGCGGCGCTAAAAACCACTGTATTCTGATGCCAGACGCGGATATGAATATGGCTGCCAGTGCCATTATGGGGGCTGGTTTTGGTGCGGCAGGCGAGCGCTGCATGGCGCTGTCGGTGGTGGTGGCGGTGGGTGATGATACGGCCGATGCGCTGTGTCAGCGTCTGGAACAACAGATTGGCGCGATGCGTGTCGGACCGGGGATAACAGAAGGGCCGGAAAATGAAATGGGACCGGTTATCACGGCGCAGCATAAAGACAAAATCGCGGGTTACATTCAGAGTGGCGTGGATCAGGGGGCAACGCTGCGGGTCGACGGGCGCACACTGAGCGTTCCTGATCATGAACAGGGTTACTTTATGGGTCCAACGCTGTTTGACAACGTCACACCAGAAATGAAGATTTACCGCGAAGAGATTTTTGGGCCGGTACTGGCTGTGGTAAGAGTATCGGACTATCAGACGGCGCTGACGCTGATTAACCGCCATGAATACGGTAATGGTACGGCGATTTTTACCCGCGATGGCGAAACGGCGCGGCAGTTCTGTGAGGATGTGCAAGCTGGAATGGTGGGTGTCAATGTACCAATTCCGGTGCCGATGGCGTTCCACAGTTTCGGTGGCTGGAAACGCTCCCTTTTCGGGCCGCTCAATGTGCACGGTAGCGACGGTGTGCGTTTTTACACCCGGATGAAAACCGTCACCAGCCGTTGGCCGGCCAGTGTACGCCTTGAGCAGCATACCAGCAGCTTTGTAATGCCAACGCTGGAGTGATTGATTCCACTTTAGGGCCTGTCTGACAGGCCGCTGAATTTGCAGGAGCCGCATGATGGATACGCTACGAATGACGATGGCGCAGGCGCTGGTCAGGTTTCTAACCCAGCAGTATGTCAGTGTGGATGGTGATGAGTCCCCATTTGTGCACGGTGTGATGACCATTTTCGGGCATGGGAATGTGCTGGGCATCGGTCAGGCACTGGAGCAAGATGCCGGACATCTACTGGTTCATCAGGGATGTAACGAACAGGGAATGGCGCATATCGCCGTCGGTTTTGCCAGACAGCACAAGCGCAAGAAAATTTACGCGGTGACGTCATCGGTAGGGCCGGGCGCCGCCAATATGATCACGGCGGCTGCCACCGCTACAGCGAACCGGATTCCGGTGTTGCTGTTACCGGGGGATCTGTTTGCCTGTCGCCAGCCTGATCCGGTATTGCAGCAGGTCGAGCAATATCACGATCTTTCAATCAGTACGAATGACTGTTTCAAACCGGTATCACGGTACTGGGACCGGATTAATCGTCCGGAACAGCTGATGAGTGCGCTGATCAATGCCATGCGGGTATTAACCGATCCGGCGGACACTGGTGCGGTGACCCTGTGTTTACCACAGGATGTACAGGCTGAGGTGTGGGATTATCCCGCCGCGTTTTTTCACAAACGTGTACACCATATCGAACGCCGTCCACCGGATGCGACCCGGCTTGAAGACGCGGTGGCGCTGATTCGCCGCAAGCAGCGGCCGATGCTGATCTGCGGCGGTGGGGTCCGTTACGCTGAAGCCCACACGGCATTTTTGCAATTTGCTGAGCAGTATCATATTCCTTTCGGTGAAACGCAGGCGGGGAAAGGCGCGGTGGTGTCTTCACACCCACTCAATTGTGGTGGTATCGGCGTGACCGGCGGCCTGGCGGCGAACCGGTTGGCGCAGGACGCTGACCTGATTATCGGTGTCGGAACGCGGTTAACGGATTTTACCACCGGTTCCAAACGATTGTTTCAACACCCGAATGTTGAATTTCTTCTGCTTAACGTCGCGGAGTTTGATGCGCTGAAACTGGATGCCACCGCATTGATTGCCGATGCGCGGGTCGGTTTGCAGATGCTATCTCAGCGTCTGGCGGTGGAGTCGTATCACAGCCAGTATGGTGAGGAGATCGCCATGGCGCGTGCGGCGTGGGACAACGAACTACAGCGGTTGTCCGCTATTCAGGATGATGGCGATTTGATACCGGAGATTGCTGATCAGCCTGACGATAAACTGGATGAATACCGCACGACGCTCGGGACCCATCTGACACAAACCCGGGTGCTGGGGCTGCTGAATCAGGCGTTGGAAGCAGACGCGATTGTAGTAGGGGCGGCCGGGTCGTTACCGGGGGATTTGCAGCGTCTGTGGCAGGTGCGGACACCGGACAGCTATCACCTGGAATATGGTTACTCCTGCATGGGTTATGAAATTGCCGCGGCGATGGGTGCCCGACTCGCCGCACCCCGTCAGCCTGTCTATGCGATGGTGGGGGATGGCTCGTACCTGATGCTGCACTCGGAACTGCAAACAGCGGTACAGGAGGGCATAAAAATCACCATACTGTTGTTTGATAACGCCGGGTTTGGCTGTATCAACAACTTGCAGATGAGTCAGGGAATGGGCAGTTTCTGTACCGAAAACCGGCACCGCTGTCGTGAGTCAGGTCAACTGAGTGGCCCGTTGGTGTCGGTTGATTTTGCGAAAAATGCCGAGAGCTATGGCTGCAAGGCGTGGAAAGTACACGATGAAGCATCACTTTTGCAGGCGCTGGAAGCGTCTCGCCAGCATCCTGGACCGGTGTTGCTGGATATTAAGGTGTTGCCGAAAACCATGACCCACGGCTATGAGTCCTGGTGGCGTACCGGTACTGCGCAAGTGGCAGATGATCCGGCTATTGAGTCGGCTGCCCGGCAGATACAACTTCAATTAATGGATGCCCGTCAATATTAAGCATTCTCTTCTACGTCATACTGCCAATCTGAATGGGCAGTATGACTTTTTTGAAATATACATTTCATTTTGTCGCGCAATCTACTGATATTCTCTTCTTCTGTCTTTCTCATCATGTTTCCCCGTACTGCGTCTTTCCTGCTGTATTTGTGATTTTGATAACAAAAATAACGCATCATGTCATGGAAATGTTAACTGCTACGCAAAAACATAATTTCCAGTTTTTATAAAATTGAAATAAATGTTTTATTTGCTTTAATTTTAGACATCAAAACCAGCGATACAAAGATAGGGGAGGCGTTATGCAGGATGTTGCCTCCCAGCCCTACACCCAAACCATGTAAAAGATACTCAGGTATCAAGGGAGCCTCTATGTTTAACATTGCTTTACTGGGCGCCGGCCGCATTGGCCAGGTTCATGCCGTGAACATTGCGGCACACAAAGAAACTGCCCTTTATGCTGTGGTTGATCCCAATCCGCTGAATGCCCAGGCGTTGTCGGATAAATATCGCGCCCGTATTCAGACTGTTGAAGAGGTCATGAACGACCCTGACGTACATGCGGTGCTGATCGCCTCGGCTACCGACACCCATGCTGATCTGATTGAGTTGGCTGCCAAAAGTGGTAAGGCCATCTTCTGTGAAAAGCCTGTACATCTGGATATCGCCCGCGTCCGTGACTGTCTGACGGTGGTGGAACAACAGCAGGTGCCGCTGTTTGTCGGTTTTAATCGCCGTTACGACCCACAGTTTCGCCGGGTGAAAACACTGGCCGAAGAGGGCCGTATCGGCAAGGCCGAATCCCTGTTGATTATTTCCCGCGATCCGCTGCCACCCCCGGCCGAATATGTACGAGTCTCCGGTGGGATGTTCCGTGACATGACGATTCATGATTTCGACATGGCCTGTTTCATCATGGGTGAGAAGCCGGTATCAGTATTTGCTCAGGGCAGCAATCTGGTGGATCCGGCCATTGGCAAAGAAGGTGATATCGACACCGCCTTTGTGGTGCTGAAATTTGCCTCAGGTGCGATGGCTACCATCGTCAACAGTCGCCGCTCCGGTTACGGCTATGACCAGCGCCTTGAATTGCATGGCGCCAAAGGTGTGCTGAGCGCGGGCAATATTCGTGAAAACATGGTGGAACAGTGGACAGACGAAGGTTGTCTGGCCGCCAAACCCGAACATTTTTTCCTGCAACGCTACCGTGATGCCTATGCCGCAGAATGGTGCCATTTCGTTGATGTCCTCAATGGCCGCACTCAGCCGGAGTGTACCGGTACGGATGGTGAGCGGGCGTTGTATCTGGCTGACAAAGCGCTTGAGTCTCTGGCTCAGGGCAAAGAAATCACGTTGTAACCTTACCTGCTAACAAAACCCTACGATTCCTAACCCATGTAGAGAAAAAAACAATGAAAAAGATAATCAACGTCACCGTCACCCTCATCGCACTCAGTATTGCGGGGTTGGCTCAGGCAAAGAATGAACAGATTGTTTTTAGTACCCCCAACCTTGCCATGCCGTTTGAGGTGCATATGCAACGCACCGCCGAGAAAGTCGCCAAAGATCTCGGCATTAACCTGCAAGTGCTGGATGGTCAGGGCAGCTCGCCGAAACAGTCTTCTGATCTGGAAAATGCGATTACCCGCGGTGCTCAGGGTTTTGTGGTATCACCCAATGACGTGAACGCGGTAGCCGGTTCCGTAAAAGAAATTCAGGATGCGCACCTGCCGGTCGTGACGCTGGACCGCTCGATAAACACCAAGCAAAAAGTGCCGCATTTCGGTGCCAATAACTACAAAGGCGGGCAGGCGATTGCCAATTTCGTTAAATCCCGATTCCCGAATGGCGCCGACATCATTCTGTTAACCGGACAACCGGGTTCTTCCTCCAACATTGAACGGACGAATGGTATTCGCGACAGCCTGAAGGCCGGTGGCAGCAAATACCATATCGTCGTTGACCAGAGCGGTAACTGGATGCGCTCACAAGGGATGAGCATTGTGGAAAGTGCACTGCCGGCGCTGCCCAAACGTCCGCAGGTGATTTTGTCTGCTAATGATGACATGGCACTGGGTGCTATCGAAGCGTTGCAGGAGGAGGGACTAAAACCGGGTGACGTGATGGTGACCGGGTTTGATGCCGTGCCAGAAGCATTGGCTCGTATTCGTGATGGCTGGATGGCGGTAACCGCCGACCAACGTCCAGGATACGCCGTGACGACTGCACTGACGCAATTGACTGACAATATCCGTAACAAAACGCCCATCACCGGCGCCGACTACCCACCGATCATCATTACCAAAGATAACTTGAAGGATGCGGAACGCATTGGGGAAATCAGCAAATAAATCAATCAAATACGGGCTGCTTTCCGGCGGCCCGTGCCGGAGGATTGCGATTCATGACTGAACCTTTACTGAAAATCACCGATCTGGCCAAGAGTTTTTCCGGTGTATGGGCGTTGAGCAAAGTTCAACTGACCGTGCTGCCGGGGGAAATACACGCCCTGCTGGGGGAAAACGGCGCCGGTAAATCGACGCTGTTGAAGGCTCTGTCGGGGGCACAACCACAGACCAGCGGCGACATCTGGTTTGACGGTCGAGTGCTGTCGGCACAGGATTCGCCGGTTGATCGACAACAAGCCGGCATCATTACCATTTATCAGGAATTCAATCTGTTACCGAATATGACGGTGGCGGAAAACATGTTTCTTGGCCGGGAAATACTGCGTGGCAATCTGTTTGTAGAAAACGCGGCGGTCAATCAGGAAGCGAAATTGATATTGGATTATCTGCAACTGAATATTGCACCCACCACCGAGGTAGCGCGGCTAAGTGTTGCGCAACAACAGATGGTGGAAATCGCCCGGGCGCTGACGCTCAATGCGCGGTTGATTGTGATGGATGAACCGTCGGCGGCGCTCAGTGACAGTGAAGTGGCAAGCCTGCATCGGGTGGTTCGGGAGCTGAAAAACCGGGGCGTCAGTGTGATTTATGTGACGCATCGTCTGCACGAAGTCTTCCAGCTTTGTGAGCGTTTTACGGTGTTTCAAGATGGCCGCTATACCGGCTCGGGTGATGTTGCCGACACCAACGTTGAGGAAATTATTCGCATGATGGTGGGCCGTGATGTGGTATTTGACCGGCGCCCGCTAGCCGAGACGAGCCATAAGGATAAACCGGTCCGCCTTCAGGTCATGGGACTGAACCGGGAAAAATCGGCGCTGGATTCTCATGGCATCACGTTAAAAGACATCAGTTTCCAGGTTCACGCAGGTGAAGTGTTGGGTATCGCCGGATTGGTCGGCGCCGGGCGTACCGAAATCGCCCGCTGTCTGTTTGGTGCGGATGGATTTTCCACCGGCGAGTTTATGTTGGATGGTCAGCCCTATCATCCCACCGACCCCATGCACGCATTGGAGCAAGGCATCGCGCTGGTACCGGAAGACCGTAAAAAAGAGGGTGCGGTGCTGGGGTTGTCCATTCGGGACAACATTTCGCTGTCCAGCCTCTCGTCATTACTGCATTGGCGCTGGTTCGTCGATACCCGCAAAGAGGACCAACTCATCGAATCCTATCGTCAGGCACTGCATATCAAGATGGTCGACAGCCAGCAGGAGGTGCGCAAGCTCTCCGGTGGCAATCAGCAAAAGGTCATTCTGGCGCGTTGTATGGCGCTGAATCCCAAAGTGTTGATTGTGGACGAACCGACGCGCGGTATTGATGTTGGTACCAAATCCGAAGTGCATCAGGTGTTGTTCGATATGGCGAAGCAGGGCGTGGCGGTCATTGTTATCTCTTCTGATCTGCCGGAAATCATGGCGATTTCAGATCGGATCATCACGCTCAGTGAAGGGCGTGTGACCGGAGAAATACACGGCGACGACGCTACGGAAGAGAAGCTGATGACCATGATGGCTATCTGCCACAACGCATTACACGCAGCATAACGGAGGTTACTCATGTTGCCGCTTTCCAAAACCCAGCTACCGGTTGAAAGCCGGAGAAAAATTGACCCCATCGCGTTCTTCGAGCGTTTTGGTGTGCTGATTTTCATGATTCTGTTGCTGATTTTCTTTCAATTGCAGAACAGCCATTTTCTGACTGAACGCAACATTACCAACATTCTTACCGAAGTTTCTATCTACGGCATCATGGCAGTGGGTATGACCTTCGTCATTCTGACCGCCGGGATAGATCTGTCGGTTGGTTCCATTCTGGCGGTATGCGCCATGGCTGCTGCCACCTTTATCAAAGGTAACAACTTAACCACTGTCGATCCCAATGCCTGGTATGGCATGAGCTGGCTTATTGGTCTGGGTATTTGTCTGGGGATGGGAACTGTCATCGGATTTCTGCAAGGATTGGGCGTAACCCGTCTGCGCTTACCGCCGTTTATTGTCACGTTGGGAGGAATGACCATCTGGCGTGGCTTGACGCTGGTCATCAATAACGGTGCGCCGGTGGCCGGTTTTGATGCCGGATATCGCTGGTGGGGGCGGGGAGAGTTGCTGGGCATCTCTATTCCGATCTGGATTTTTGCCCTGGTGGCCATTATCGGTTATCTGGCGCTGCATAAAACCCGCTGGGGACGGTTTGTCTACGCTATCGGCGGTAATACCGAAGCGGCGCGTCTGGCCGGTGTGAATGTGCGCCGTGTACTGGTCAGTGTGTATGTGGTGATTGGCTGTCTGTCCGGTCTGGCGGGGTTTATTCTCAGCGCCCGGTTGGGAAGCGCAGAAGCGGTGGCGGGAATATCGTTCGAACTACGCGTGATTGCCTCTGTGGTCATTGGCGGAACCTCACTGATGGGCGGATACGGACGCATTAGCGGCACCGTCATTGGTTCCATCATCATGGGCATTCTGATTAACGGACTGGTGCTGATGAACGTTTCGGCTTACTACCAGCAAATCATTACCGGGCTGATCATCATACTGGCGGTGGCATTTGATACTTACGCGAAAAGTCGGCGTGGCGCTATGTAATTGGGGTGAACAGCATTGCTCCGAACGAGGTTGATATGAAAGAAGTTCGTATTGGATTAATCGGAACGGGCTATATCGGACGTGCGCATGCGATTGCCTATGCGCAGGCACCAACAGTATTTCCGCTCAAAGGCCGTTTGGTCAAAGCGATGGTAGCGGAAATATCACCTGAACTGGCCGCCCGGCGGGCGCAGGAGTTTGGTTTTTTACGTTCAACAGGCGACTGGCGTGAATTGGTGGCGGATCCGGATATCGACGTGGTGGATATCTGTTCTCCCAACTTTTTACATAAAGAGATGGCGATGGCCGCAATCCGGCATGGCAAGCATGTCTACGCCGAAAAACCGCTGGCGCTGAATGCCGCAGATGCACGGGATATGGTAGACGCCGCGCATCTGGCCGGCGTGAAAACGCTGATGGGGTTCAACTACATGAAAAACCCCACTGCCAAACTGGCGAAAGAGATCATCGCTCATGGCGAGATAGGCGAGGTTACCCATTTCTACGGGACACATAACGAGGATTATCTGGCGGATCCGTCGACACCCGCTGACTGGCACTGTTTCAACGAAACCGCTGGACTCGGCGCGCTGGGTGACCTGGGGGCGCACATTGTCAACATGGCGCAGTACCTGGTGGGGGATATCGCCAGTGTGTGTGGTGATTTGCAGACCGTGATACCGCAGCGTCCGTCCAGGGCGGGGGCGTCCACACAGGTGCGGGTGGAAAACGAAGATCAGGTTCATGCGATGGTGCGGTTTGCCAACGGTGCGCACGGCGTAATTGAAACCTCCCGCGTCGCCTGTGGCCGCAAAATGGGGTTGACTTACGTCGTCACCGGTACGAAAGGTGCGCTGAGCTTCACCCAGGAGAGAATGGCGGAGCTGAAGCTGTACCGACAGGATGATCCGGCCAATCGTCAGGGATTCCGCACGTTGCTGACTGGGCCCCTGCATCCTGATTACGCCGCATTCTGTGCCAGTGCCGGACATGGTATTGGTTTCAATGATCAGAAAACGGTAGAAGTTCGTGATCTGGTCGACGGCATTGCCGCCGATTTGCCGCTATGGCCGGATTTTGAAGAAGGGTGGAAAGTGTCGCGGATTCTGGATGCCATCGTCTTATCACATCAGGTATCGCGCTGGGTTGAGGTGAGCTGATATTCCGGCAACTAACTGAATTTAAATTCCTTCTTTATTAACAGGATCTCGTCGCTATGAGTATGGAAAAAACCTTGGATGTGATTTGTATGGGGCGGGTAGCCGTCGATCTCTACGGACACCAGATTGGTGCCCGTCTGGAAGATATGGGTAGCTTTGCCAAATATCTGGGCGGTTCCTCCGGCAATGTCGCCTATGGCACGGCACGGCAGGGATTACGATCGTCCATGTTGGCACGGGTGGGCGACGAGCATATGGGGCGCTTTCTGCGCGAGGAGTTACAACAGGTCGGCTGCGATACCAGCCATTTGATCACTGATAAAGAGCGATTGACTGCGTTGGTGGTGTTGGGAATTAAAGATCGTGAAACCTTCCCGCTGATTTTCTATCGGGATAACTGTGCGGACATGGCCATTACACCGGAGGATTTCAGTGAGGAGTACATTGCCGCTTCCCGTTGTCTGGCGGTGACCGGCACGCACCTTTCTCATCCCCGTACCCGTGAAGCGGTATTAACGGCGCTACGCTATGCGCGGCGTAATGGGGTCAAAACGGTGTTGGATATTGACTACCGCCCAGTGCTATGGGGGTTGACCTCGCTGGGGGATGGTGAAACGCGGTTTATTGAATCGGCCCCGGTTACGGCGCAGTTACAACAGGTGTTGACTCTGTTTGATGTGATTGTCGGTACGGAAGAGGAGTTCCATATCGCCGGTGGCAGCACCGATACGCTGGCGGCATTGCATCAGGTGCGGGCGGCAACGCAGGCCGAACTGGTGTGTAAACGCGGTTCGCTGGGATGTTCGGTATTCAGTGGCTCAATTCCGGATCATCTGGACAAAGGCCTGACGATAAAAGGAGTACGGGTCGAGGTGCTCAATGTCCTCGGCGCCGGTGATGCTTTCATGTCCGGATTGTTGCGTGGTTATCTCAGTGGTGAAGGGTGGGAAAAAGCCTGCGCTTACGCCAATGCCTGCGGCGCACTGGTGGTATCTCGTCACGGTTGCGCGCCGGCTATGCCAAGCCGCATCGAGCTGGATAACTACCTGTCCCGCGCAGCGGCGGTGCCGCGTCCGGATCTCGATCCTCAGCTGAACCATCTGCATCGTGTCACCACCCGGCGCAAGGTGTGGGAAGAGTTATGTGTTATCGCCTTTGATCACCGTAGTCAACTGGAAGATATGGCGCTTGACTGCGGTGTCGACATTCAGCGGATTTCGTTACTTAAGCAATTGATTTTGCAGGCCAGTATCGCAGCCGCGCAGCAAGCCGGGCTGGAGGGGAAGGCCGGATTGCTGTGTGACGGCACCTTTGGGCAGGATGCGCTCAATAGCATTACCGGTAAAGGATGGTGGATTGGACGGCCGATTGAACTGCCAGGTTCACGCCCGCTGGTGCTGGAACACGGCAATATCGGCTCACAGCTGATCACCTGGCCGTTGGAGCATGTGGTGAAGTGCCTGGTGTTTTTCCACCCGGACGATGATTGCCATTTGCGTCTGGAGCAGGAACAGAAGGTGATGGAAGTGTATCGGGCCTGCTGCCAGTCCGGCCATGAACTGTTGCTGGAGGTCATTTTACCGGCGGATATGCCGCGTAGCGACGATCTCTATCTGCGGGTTATTCAGCGTTTCTACAACCTGGGTGTGCAGCCGGACTGGTGGAAGTTGCCACCGTTGTCAGCGACCGGATGGGAACAGCTGACCCACCTTCTTGAACAGCGTGATCCGCACTGCCGTGGCGTGGTCATCCTGGGGTTGGACGCGCCGCTGGACAGCTTGCGACAGGGCTTCAATGCGGCGGTGGGTTTCCCCATTGTCAAAGGATTTGCCGTCGGACGCACCTTATTCGCCCAGCCCGCGCAGAGTTGGCTGAAAGGTGAGATTGGCGACGATCTGCTGGTTCAGCACGTTAAACACAACTATCTACAACTGATCGCCCTGTGGCGCCAGCGTGGGTAACCCAAACCTCTTTACCAGTAAATTAAGGGAAAATAGTATGGCCGTTCAACTTGGTATTAACCCACTGACCTGGACCAATGACGATCTGCCCTCATTGGGTGCGGAAACACCGCTGGAAACCTGTCTGAGTGAAGGCAGGCAGGCGGGCTTCTCTGGTTTTGAACTGGGGAACAAATTCCCTCGCCAGCCCGGTGTATTGGGGCCAATTCTGGAAAAACACGATCTCGCTCTGGTTTCCGGTTGGTATTCCGGGCAACTGCTCACCCACACGGTGGAGGAGGAGATCGAAGCGGTGCAGGATCATCTCAATCTGTTGCGCTCTCTGGGCGCTGACGTCATGGTGTTTGCCGAAGTGACGGGGGCGATTCATGGCGACCAGCAAAAGCCGGTACATCTGCGTCCCCGTTTCCCGGTGGAGCGGTGGCGGGAATATGGCGACAAACTGAGCGAGTTTGCCCGTTATACCCAACGTCAAGGTGTGCAGATCGCCTACCATCACCATATGGGGACCGTGATTGAAAGTGCAGATGACGTGGACAAATTGATGGAATATACCGGACCGGAAGTCGGTTTGTTGCTGGATACCGGCCACCTGACGTTTGCCGGAGACGATCCCGTGGTAGTTGCTGAACGCTGGGCAATGCGCATCAATCACGTTCATTGCAAAGATATTCGCCCTGATGTGCTACGGGATGTCAAAAACCGTAAAACCAGCTTTCTGGATGCGGTGCTTGGTGGGGTATTTACCGTGCCGGGTGACGGTTGTGTCGATTACACGGCGGTATTCCGTATCCTGAAGGCGCATCACTATCAGGGGTGGTTGGTAGTGGAAGCTGAACAGGATCCGGCGGTGGCTGATCCGCTGACTTATGCCACCCTGGGATTTAACAATCTGCAACGCCTGGCTCAACAGGCCGGGTTGATTTAATCATCGTGTCTTACTGAAGCATTCACACCGCGTGAATGCTCTCAGCCAAGGAGGATTGCCATGTCTCAGCTGTTATCCCGCTACCATATCCCGGACGAACAGGGTCGCATACAGCGTATTACCCCGGAGAAGGCCGGTTGGCAGTATGTGGGTTTTGAAGCCTATCAACTGGAAGCCGGTACAACGTTGTCGCTGGCGGCATCTGATAATGAACGCTGCCTGGTATTACTGGGTGGCAAAGCTACAGTGACGACACCGAAAGCGAGCTTCGAGCATATCGGTGAACGGATGAACCCGTTTGAGCGTAAAAAACCGTATGCCGTGTATGTCTCATCCGGTGAAACCATCACGGTTGTGGCACACACACCGCTGGAACTGGCGGTGTGCTCGGCACCGGGGCAGGGTACTTATCCCACGCGTTTGATCGCTCCACAGGATGTTGACGCCGAACAGCGTGGCTATGGCAACAACCGCCGTTACGTGCACAATATTCTGCCGGAGAATAAAGCCGCAGACAGTCTGCTGGTCGTGGAAGTCTATACCGACGAAGGATGCACCAGCTCGTATCCCAGCCATAAACACGATCGTGATGATCCTCCCCATGAAACCTATCTGGAAGAGACCTATTACCATCGGCTCAATCCACCGCAAGGATTTTGCCTGCAACGGGTGTATACCGACGATCGCTCGCTGGATGAAAGCATGGCGGTTTACGATAAAGATGTCGTGATGGTGCCGAAAGGTTATCACCCGGTAGCGACTATCGCTGGTTATGACAGCTACTACCTGAATGTCATGGCGGGTCCGACACGGCAATGGCGTTTCAGTTGGGAATCTGACCATCAGTGGATTAACAGCCCGGAATATGTGGCCAAGCATAGCGGGACGGTGTGACCATGTTATGGCCAGCGGCTAACGTTATCTTCAGCATGCCATTCCTGTCGGTCTTGACGTCAATGTGTCGGTTTTAGCAGAGATCCCCGTTTTCACGGGATTCAGTTTGATGACAACGTCTATATAGCGGCGATAATGAGAAGATCGTAAAGACGCTGCAAGTCCCTCCCTGTAAGCTCAAGCCGCGCCATCCCTGGCGCGGATGCTTTACTCTTCTCTCTCATTATCACCGTTCTGACGCTATACGTAGGTTTGTCAACAGTCTAATCCCCGTTTTCACGGGGATGATATGTTTGGAAGACAGGAGCGACGAGTCAGACCGGCAAACACCTGAACGTGGAAAAGAGAAGCGGGTTTCTTACCGCATTTTTTTCACATCTTCCCCAAGCTGCCATACCGCCATCGCGTAGTGGATACTATGGTTATAACGCGTGATGGTGTAGAAGTTGGGCAATCCGTACCAGTATTGATAACGGTTGCCCATGTCCAGACGTAACAGACTGACTTCTTGTTCATCCCCAAGTGGCCTTGTCGGCCTTAACCCTGCGTTCAGCAGTGTAGAAACCGGATAACGGGTATCGAAGCCGGTATCAAGCGCTAATGCCTGACCGTTCGCTGGCACGGCCACGCTGCCACCTTTAACCCAGCCATGAGCGTGGAAGTAATTGGCGACGCTGCCAATCGCATCGACGGGATCCCACAGATTCGCAATACCATCGCCATTGAAATCCACTGCATACTTTCTGAAAGCCGAAGGCATAAACTGCCCATAACCCATAGCACCAGCAAAGGAACCGCGCAGAGATAGCGGGTCAAATCCGTCTTCCCGGGCCATCAGCAGAAAATACTCCAGTTCGGTTCTAAAGTAGTCGGCGCGGCGCGGGTAAGCGAAGGTCAGGGTGGCCAATGCGTCGATAATGCGGGTTTTCCCCATCACACGACCCCAACGGGTTTCCACACCGATAATGCCGACGATGATTTCGGGCGGCACACCATATATTTGCCAGGCGCGGTTCAGCGCATCTTGATATTGGTTCCAGAATATGACGCCATTCTGCACATTCTTCGGGGTAAGGAACTGCTTGCTGTAGCGGAGCCAGGCACCATTCGGAATATTCAATGGCGGTTCTGTCGAGGGCCGTGGAGCCTGCCTGTCCATCAGTCTGATCACCCAGTCCAGGCGCCGAGTCTGTGCCAGCACATCGTGCAACTGCTGCCGGTCGAAACCATGCTCTCGTACCATTTCATCGACAAAGCGATCCATCTCCGGGTTGAAAGCAAAATCGCCTGTCGATAAGTTGCCGGTATGTGATGGGTCGAGCAAAAAACCACCCGATGTATTCGCTGGCGGGTGTTCGGACATCTCGGCGGAAGAGGGGGAAGTCGATTTATTACTGCTACAGGCAGACAACAGAACAAGAAACGGCAAAATAGCTATCAGATGACGCATCAGATATCCATACAACCTGGAAAGAAACAACGTGATAGCACTGTAGCGCATTGGCCCGCATGAAAAAACCGGATTGTGAGTTACGAACAGATTAAGGGATAAAGTAACCTGTTCGTGATGGTCTTTCCCGACTCGGTTCGGTGTCGGTATGCTGGGTTAGTTATTATCCGCCGCTTTCCGGAAGCTATGCGCCGCCATCAATAATTATGGTTTGCCCGGTAATATAGCTTGCGGCGGCCGAGGCGAGAAAGACCATACCTGAGGCGATATCCTGTGGCTCTCCCAACCGCCCGAGAGGAATGTGGTCGGTAATGGCCTGATTGACAAGCCGATCCCCTGTGCGCCTCCGGTCACCAACACGACCTGTCCGGCAAAGACCGTGGCTGAAAAGGTCTGTCTAATAGTACGTTATGAGACATCTCGTTATCCTTATGCGGCGGGGTAATGCGTGCGATTAATTATCTGTGCATGTGCCCCGACCGGAAAATTGCTTAATGTGCTGAAATGTTCATCGCTATAACCCAGGATCTTGCCGTCGGTGATCATCTGCTGTAAATCAATCATCAACACCCCTAGCGTAGGAATGATTTTTTCACGCCAGATGAACAGATAAAGCTGCTCGGCGATTTTGATATAATGACAACGGTCCACATCTGCCAGACCTTTTTCCACGCCATCCAGACATTGCCACGCATAAAATGAGCCATTGAGATAAATGTGTTCGTAACGTTCGGTCTCGCTATACACGTACAGGTTGCGCAAACCAATTAATTCATCGGTAGCGGTATGAGGTACATCCTCCTGACGGTACGGTTTATCTAACGTGCCGTGGTAGTAGTCCACCTTCACTGCCGTCAATTCCAACCCTTTTCCCACCCGGGTAAACGGGTCTAGATGAATTTGCTGCTCATCAGGTAACAGGCCCTCAACCAGAGTGAATCCTCCTCCGTTGATATCAAGCACCAGACTGACGGTTGTAGAAGCTTTTTCCGGATGTAAAAAGTCGATAAAAAATATACCGTTACGGATATTGGTAGCACGGTATTGTATTGCACTGTGACCGCCCCAGATTAATTCCTGAGCACTGACGAAGCGACACTTCACCGATTCCAGCGCGTCGAAATGCAGCTGGTAACATTGATTGACCAATGCATCGGTAGTTTCGAGCACATTACTGTGAGGGGCGAAGCCGGTTGCCAGATCGCCTACTTGAATAAAAACGGGTTCCGTCGTCATGGAGATACCTTTGTTTATAATGAGTTAAAAGCCAATGTGGGTACATCGACAATGGTGGATCCGCCGTCTGCCACCAGTGTGGCGCCGGTTAAAATAGACGCGGCTGGCGAACTGACAAACTGGCAGATAGCCGCAATTTCATCTGCTGTAGCCGGTCGCCGTAATGGGACGTCACGGCAGACATAGTGATATGCCTGCTCCAGCGTCAATCGGTGAGCGTCCATCAACGGAAGCATCTCCTCGTCCGCCATTGGTGTTCTGACCCACCCGGGGCATACGGCGTTGGCACGAACGCCCAGAGGACCATAATCCCGTGCTACGGAGCGCATCAGTCCCAGTAATGCATGTTTGGCCGTTACATAGCCGCAGACATCCGGTCCTGCCGCCAGTGAAGCAATGGACGCGACAAAAACAATGTTGCCCCGGGTTTTTATCAACTCGGGCAGACAGGCTCTGGCGGTGGCGAAGGCACTGGTCAGGTTGCTTTCTAACGACTGCTGCCAATCGGCATCGGACATATCGGTGATTTTCCCCATGCCCATTCCGCCCGCGCAGCAGATCACGCGATCGACGATCTGCCCATTGGTGGCGATTTCCTTGCTCAATAACTGCCAACTGGCGGTATTTGATACATCACCAGCCAACGCGATCGCGCCAATCTCTTGCGCCAATGATGCGATAGGCTCGATGCGGCGACCGATCAGGATGACGCGGGCACCCTCGGCGCTCAGACGACGTGCGCAGGCCGCTCCGATCCCTGTACCGCCGCCGGTGATGATTGTCACCGGCGACAAGTTGTGTTCTGACATAATGTGATCCCATTTCTACGGTTGAAACGTCGATAGATGTCGTCTGAACAACATGATTGCCATCAATAGTGTTTTACGCTGTGCCGGTATCAATTTGAGATAGCGCCTCCCCGCCGGCAGGCGTCCGATGACTTCCGACGCCGCGAAGTGTTCAATGGACAATGTCCAGTGCCGCTCAGCTACCGATATTTCGCAATGCCGAAAATCAAGGCCCAGCAAGAGGTCCGTTAACCGCTTATCCTCTTGCAGACTGGCTGTCAGCATATGGGCTTCGGCGGTGGCGGATTTTGTCTGGAAACGCACTGCATTCCGGCGTACCACTCCGGTATGTATGACCGTCAGTATAAATGTGCCGTCGAGAGGGAAAGTGCCGCTACTGCTAAAGGGGCAACTGACGATGTGGGCCATAAAAAGCCGTTGCACTTGTTCGCGGATATACACGAAACCACCATCAGGCAACGTAAGCTGCAAATGTGCTGGTGGCGAAGGTTCCATCTGATGAGGCGCCAGGTTGTCCTGAAGTCGGCGCAACGTCGCGCCGGCGAGGTAGCCGGCCGGTAAGCGGCCAGCTCCACAAACACCTGCCCAATACTCACGAAAAGGAGCGAAATTCATCGAATTCATCCTCAATAAAGTCCGTCTTACTGAATTCCTTGGACAACACCTCTTCAAGCGGGACCGGCTGGAACGGATTCACACGCTGGACCACCAGTGTCCAAAACAGGGCGTACAGTGCTGTCAGTCCCAGCATGATGGCAAAAGGTATGTAAATATCCCGGGGGTTCATTCCCGGTGGGGTGATATAGGCGATGGCAAGGAGAATACCTACGCTGGAAACGATTTGTGGTAATGGGAACCAGGGAGACCGATAGGCGCGAGGGAAATCCGGACGTTTAATCCGTAACATCACCACCGACAGTGTGACCAACAAATAGGCGAAGCCCCAGGCACAGACAGCGGCCAGGACTAACGGCATGATCTTGTCCAGATTGCCCTTTATCATGAAGGCATGAGTACAAGGAATCAGTACCGCGACCACAATCCCTACCACCGGTGTTTTAAACCGCGGATGGAGATATGCGAAGATACGTGGTAAAGCGCCATCTAGTGCCATCCCGTATAGAATCCGCGGAACGGCGGCAATCAGCGTATTAATGGTGGCCGCGCCAGCCAGCAGTAGCCCGATACCTATCCAGTATTTGCCAAATTGTCCCATCACCTGATCGGCAAATGCGGGGATCGCCATTGGTGTATCGAGGAGGTGGACAGTGCCTGCGGCGTCCAACGGAATATTTCGCACCTGATGACTTAACGCTGCACCATACAGGAACATACAGCAGGCGACGCCGCACAACCCGAGGGACATGGCGCGAGGGATGGTTTTAGCGGAGTTTTTAATATCCGGCGCCATGGGGGTTACCAGTTCGCAACCGACAAACATAAACATCGCCATACCAATCAGACTGAACACCATCGTTGGGTCATCCCAGGTCAGCGGCGAGCCGAACCAACTGGCCAGTGACACAGCATGTGTCTGAACCAATCCGGCGATACTGAATACCATTAGCGTGGACCACATGCCGAAAGTGAGCACGACTTCCGCTTTGCCAAAGGCCTCGATACCGACGGCGTTGAGCACGCCGAAAATGACCACCAGCCCGACACCCACCATCCACGACGTGTTGTTTTTTTCCATCAGAGTGTTGAGGTGTTCAAAATTAACCAACGCCATAATGCCAGAAAGTATCGTTTCCGCCGTACCTGCGAAAACATGCACGATAAGGTAGGCGGAAAGCGCGCCGGTAATGGCAAAAAAACGACCCATACCACAGGAAATGTAATCATAGACCGAGCCTGAAGTAGGCAGCATGGACGCCGCTTCTGAAAACGTGGTGAGCTGTGCTTGCATCATGATAAAACCGATCACCATTGCCAGAGCGAACATATTGCCGCCCATACCAAAACCACTGGTTACCGTGAGGATCACCGGGCTTGCCATTATCACGCCTACCGAACTGGCCAGTGTGGTCGGAAAACCGATTACACCCTGCCCAAGATAGGTGGTGAGTTTGCTTGAAAAAGGCATATATCACTCCCCCTGCTGTGAAATGTAAAAGTCGGTATGTGTCCGACATAAGGCGACGGCAGCATGTTGCCACCTTGTTTCGTGCTTGTTTCAATATAAAAATAAACTGAACCGTCCAGCTATCGTTCTAAAGGACGATGGCCGGATCGATAGCCGAGGGATTAATTCGATTGTTGTAAGGTTTAATGGGGATCAGCGGGGGGATTAACTACCTGGTATATTTTTTGCTTTGCATATTCTAAATGTGTTTGCTCTGCAGGATATGGCTGAACTTTCTGTAGGTAATGGCGTTCATTGAACCACGGTAAGTGGGTGGAATGTATTAAGGTAAAAATAATGTCTTCGGCGCTGATGAGTAGCAATACTGTCATACAGACCTGTCTGGAAACCGTCTCAAGATTAGTGCCGGTTACAGCTAGCGCATTCTATCGGGTTGATAACCAGCTCATGCCACAGCAATTCGTCCTGCATAACATGTCAGTCGGCATTCATCGTCAATATGTCGAAAGTTTTCAAAAAATTGACCCATTACGCCCCGCCAATTTTCTCCATGCCGATGTCAACGTGATAGGTATCAATCAGTTGAGCCAGAAGATGGCACAGGATTATTACCAGGGATTTATGCGGCCTAATGCGATTCGCGATATTACCGAAGTATTTATCCGTCGGCAGGGGCGTATTGTGGCTGGTTTTTCGCTTCTGCGCGACAGCCTATTTACCGACATGGAACTGGGGCGGTTACAGGACATATTGCCTCTAATTCAATTGGCCGCGGAGAATCTCTATTCTCAGGAGCTGCCGCTGCAACTGCCGTTAACCGAAAAAGAACGTCAAATTGTCGGGATGTTGCGCGATGGGGCCAGCAATAAGCGTATCGCGTTAAGTCTGGGAATATCGTTA
The DNA here is from genome assembly GCF_002847015.1 of Prodigiosinella confusarubida. Lineage (GTDB taxonomy): Bacteria > Pseudomonadota > Gammaproteobacteria > Enterobacterales > Enterobacteriaceae > Prodigiosinella > Prodigiosinella aquatilis. Next base: position 4,651,453 of record NZ_CP025085.1, on the reverse strand, counting down.
TCTACGGTAAAGACCCATATGCGGAATATCTTTGCTAAAACCTCAGTAGCAAACCGGACCGAATTAGTGACGACGCTCTATATGCATTCATGATATGCCGAACCAGGCTTGGCCACTCTAATCTGTTTTGATGAGTGGCAACCGGAGCGAAAAAGCGTGTTGTAGGTGAAATGTCTGGTGGGGGAATGCCTGTTAATGGTGCAATTGATGCTCTCTTAAGTATCACGCGCTATCTTCGTGTTGTTGATCTGGTGTTGTTGGTGACGTGGCGTATATCTCTGGTAACAAATCACGCTGTTGCCAGCGTAAGCCGTCGCACTATTAAAGAAACGATGGAAATGAGCACCGCCAGCACAAGTGTCGGCGGTGTCAGGAGGGCGGAAGGTTACAATTAGTCAGTCACTATCGCCAGATAGTGCTTCACAAAGCTTTGACTCACCACCTGCCATTTCGTCGTTGTACCTTGCGTAATCAACCAGCTATCGCCGGATTTAAAATGGAAAACGTCGCCAGTGTCTTCGTTGGTCATGATGATTTCACCCGACAGCAAGGTAGCCTGCTCGGTGAAAGGATAGCGCAGGCGATATGTCCCATGCGGCGTGCCGAAATAACCGGCGCTTACGGGATCGGTGGGTGCCCCCAGGGTCATCCGACCGAAAGCGTCTACATCACCGCCGAGGTCTTCGGCACCGATGGCGCTGAATTTTCCCCAGGAATCTAAATCCTGTAGGGTGAGATCGTGTTTAATGGCTGTCAGGCTCATAGCATTACCTTATGTCATGTGAAGTAAGAATATACGGCGATCGGAAGCCTAGCGGCGTCCCTTCCAGTACCCCGAGGTCTGGTGCAAAGCCTTTCCCAAGGTACAAAGCAATGAACGGAAGTTATCTTTGCCGTAAATGGTCTGGCGTGGTATCGAACTGATTAATCGGTAGCGTTCACTTCCACCGAGAATGCCTTCGGCGAGGATTTTGCAAATAATCTGGCTGGGAGTGACACCAAACCCACAATATCCCTGGACAAAGAACGCATTGTCTTTATCGCGCAGGGTGCCGATCTGCGGGAACAGGTTTCGAGTGCTGGCCATCGGCCCGCCCCAGGCCAAATCGATTTTCACCTGGTCGAGATAAGGGAAAATATTCAGCATCCGTTTACGGTTCCACTCCTTTAGATCTTTCGGAATGTAATCAAGAAGCGGCGTGGCGGCGCCGAATAACAAACGGTTCTCTTTGGTCACCCGGTAATAGTCAATTACCGGCCGGATATCGCTGTAAGCGCCGCGAATCGGGCTAATCCGGTTAATCAATTCATCTGATAGTGGTTCAGTCATTAACTGAAACGCATAAGTGTTTATGGTGGTGGGGTGTAATTCAGACTCCAGTTTATTAAGGAAACTGTCGCAGGCCCATACCAGTTTTTTCGCTGTAACGGTGCCTTTGGCGGTGCGCACACGGATTTTTTTGCCGTAAGTGACCTCAACGACCGGACTGTGCTCAAAAATCTTTACGCCATAGATTTCGCTTAATGCTTTGGCTTCACCCAGCAGCAAATTCAGAGAATGGACGTGACCTCCGCCCATATGCAGAAGTCCGGCATGATAGGTGTCGGAGCCGATAATATCTTTTAGTCCATCGCCTTCGACGTAACGGATTTCATCGCCACTACCGAGAGATTTAAATAATTTTTCCCATTCGCGCAGGGTCTTTGCCTGGCGTTGGTTAAAACCGAGGTAGGCGTAACCGCTGTGGAAGTCGGCATCAATCTGGTAGCGCTCAATACGCTCGCGCATAATTTTCGGGCCCAGTTCGCTGAGCTCGATAATGGTTTTCACCCCTTCTTCGCCAACATCTTTTTTAATCGCATCGAGATCATGGCCGATACCAGCCATCACTTGTCCACCATTGCGTCCGCTACCGCCAAAACCGAGGTAGCGCGCTTCCAGCACCACTGTGTCGGTGACCCCTTGTTCTGCCAGCTCTAACGCGGTATGGATACCTGAAAATCCGCCGCCAATAATCACTACGTCGACATCAAAATCCTGTTCTATTTGCGGGAAGTTGAGATGGTACTTTTTTGTGGCGGTGTAATAGGTCGCGGTTTCATCTATATGCATGGCAGCATTCCAGGTTGAGATAAATTGTCGCTGCCATTAGTAACCCAGCGTCTGGTGGATGTATTGGATATTTGCGACATCGCTTCTTGGTACGGAAATTGTTAATAATTTGTGATGGGATGCATGGAAAGGGTATGTCATTTAAATAAAATGGCATACGGTTTGCTTTGGCTAAACCATGTGCGTCACGTTTGTGAACATCGGGAAGCCATTATGTTATCTTTATTTCATCGCGTATCTGATTATGATGTCCGCCCTGAGCAGCCCTATTTTGTGGTCAGTGCCAGCCAGCGCTACTATGCGCGAGATATTAGCAATATAAGCAATACGGGCCTGTCACACTTCTACAGCTTTCAGGTGGCGGAAACTGCCGCCTTGACGCTGGCTGTCCCGGATGGTTGTACCGATATTCTGTTTGATTGCCACAATACTCATCCTCTGGCGCGAGTTTGCGGCACTACACTTAAAGCAAAGTCGGTGGAGCTTAAACGTGGACACCACTATTTTGGTGTGCGTTTTATGCCAGGCGTGATGCCGGATTTTCTTGATCTGACAGCAAAAGATCTGCCTGACCGGGAATTTAACTTTCTTGATGTGGCACCGGATGCACGGGGAACCTTCGAAAAAATTATTGGAAGCACTCATTTTGAGCAACAGATCACGCTCTTTCGTGATCGATTCGCGCCAAACCGTATGCGCAGGCCATCCCTGGTAACCCAGTTTATTATTCAGTCCATTCAGCAGAAAAAAGGCAATATTCGTCTTGATGAGCTAGAGAGAACAACTGGTTACACTAGCCGTAGTATTCAGCGTTTGTTTCGACAAGATACCGGGATGACCCCTAAATATTTCTGCCGCATCATGCGTTTCCAGTCAGCAATTAATGCCATTAATTGCGCCAGAGAAGGTTCATTTTCCACGTTGGCACTGGATTTGGGTTATAGCGATCAGTCCCATTTTTTGCGCGAGTTCAAACAATTAATAAATGCCACCCCCGGCGATTATCAGCGCCATATCACCCGGGACGGCTACACTCATCGTATTCATTTCTGTTAGTACGCGAAGATGATGGTCCGGCAGCTATCTACTCACTCTGTTTGTGGTTCCTCTGCGGATGCAACTTACCCAACGTGGGGCAGTGAGACGACCTCGACAGGATGTCCACGTTTCTATCGGAATTGATCCGGCGAGGCCAAAGGAGCCTCCATATGCATATGGCAGCGAGTGTCTGTGCCTATAAGGATCACTTCCCGGTGGTTTCCGGCCCGCTACGCAATTTCATCAAGTGCGAACGGGTAACAAAGTGGGCTAAATTGGTTTACCCCGTTTAAGCCTATCTTAAGGTAATGTCGCGATAATCGGTTCAACGTAAACTGAACGGATATGCACTGCATTATGTTTGAAACACTAAATCGCGCCTGGTTTTTATCCATTAATGCTCAACCCGGTACCCCTGAAGGGATCATCACCTTTGCACGATTTTGCGCCGACGGTACGATTTTTTTCATTCCAGTGCTGCTACTTTGGCTATGGTTCTTTACTGGGGAAACAGGGCGTCGGCAGGCTTTGTTTTGTGCATTGACTATCGAGATTGCCTTAGGTCTTGGTGCTCTGAGCGGACTATTTTATTTCCATCCTCGCCCTTTTATGATCTCACTCGGCTATACCTGGATTCATCACACACCAGATAATTCCTTCCCCAGTGATCATGCAACCTTGCTTATCAGTGCAGGTTTATCATTGTTCATGTCTCGCGCAAAGATTACCGGCAGTATTGTTATGACTCTGGCGCTGTTCGCTGCCTGGGCTCGGGTATTTCTAGGTGTACATTTCCCAATGGATATGGTTGGCGCTGCCGTTGTTTCGGTACTGGCGTATGGGATTGCATTTACATTATGGAAATGGTGGGGAGACGCGTTGACAACATTATGCGCGGCCATCAGCGCAAAACTTTTCTTTTGGCTCCCAAAAAGATTTACGCCGCAATGATACTTTTCTCGCGGGGAGAATCTGATGAGTGAGACACTGAATCATATTCTGCATGCCCTGCTGGCTAATGATGTTACAGCATTAAGCCATCCAGGAATGATGTGGGGTATCAGTATCGTACTGTTTATCGCCATACTTCTGGAAAATGGTTTTTTACCGTTGTCATTTTTACCCGGCGATACTCTTTTAATACTTGCTGGTGCACTGATATCCAGAGGTGTACTTCCTTTCTTTCCGACATTCCCGTTACTTGTTATCGCCTCGGCAATGGGTTACTGGTTGAGTTATCTGCAAGGAAAATGGTTGCACAGTATGCCGCGGGTACAGCGGTGGTTAGCACATAGTCCATCCCGATATCATCAGCGAGCGCATATGTTGTTCAGTCGATATGGATTGCTTGCATTGCTGTTTGGCCGATTTCTGGGATTTGTCAGAACGCTGCTCCCTTTGCTTGCCGGAATGTCCACATTAAGCCATTCTCGTTTCCAGCTATATAATTGGCTAGGTGCACTGGTATGGGTTTATATCATGACCAAGCTTGGGGGCATGATTACCGCTATCCCGAAACTACCCCATCACAGTAATTTGGTTATGGAAATACTCATCATCTTACCGGGTGTTTTTCTGGTTGCCGGCGTGGTTACCGCTACTCTTTTGGTCTGGCGCAAACGGAGGCAAATCAATAAATAGTCGGAAGAGAACGCAATAGCAGCGGATCCTTTTCGCGATGAGCATCTGGTTGAGCATTAGCGGTTTCGCTCAATAAAGAAGGATAGACAACGTATGCGATTACTTCTGGTAGAAGATGATCCTATGGTGGGCAAAGGGTTACAACAGGGTCTGAAAAAGAGTGGCTACACAGTAGACTGGGTTCAAGACGGCAGAGCAGCCGTTCTCGCATTGGAAACAACCCCTTATGCACTCTTGCTGCTTGACCTTGGACTGCCAAAGCAGGATGGAATGTCAGTGCTCAAAACGCTACGGCTCCATAACGAAGTGCTTCCTGCGATCATCATTACCGCCCGAGATGCGCTGAGTGACAGGGTCAATGGGCTCAATAACGGCGCTGACGATTACATCGTGAAGCCGTTCGCTCTGGAAGAGCTGCTAGCACGTATTAATGCGGTATGTCGTCGCCAGTCAGGCAGGGCAAAGACCGAACTGGTTGTAGGCGCGATAAGACTTGATCCCGTGCGTCATCTGATATGGTTTCATGATCAGCAAGTCAGTTTATCCGTCAGAGAATTTGCGATCTTACATGAACTGATGCGTGAACCTTATGCGGTCTTGTCTCGCGAGCAGTTGGAAGATCGCCTGTATGGGTGGGGGGAGGAGTTAAGCAGCAATGTGATCGAAGTGCATATTTCCAATCTGCGTAAAAGGCTCAGCCCTGAGGTGATCCGCACCATACGTGGAGTGGGTTATCGCATTGGTGAAGGAAAATGAAAGTCTGGATTCGTCGGCTCCATCTGTGGTTCATGAAATCCCTTCGCCGTCGGTTGCTGTTATGGTTACTCCCGGCAACATTTTTTGCCGGTGTGTTGGCGAGTATTGGTACGTACTGGGGAGCCTCCAGTGAGCTGAATGATCTGCTGAATGATCAAATGCGCTACATTGCAGAACACACCAGCATCTCCGGAGATGCACAAGTTGCTTTCCTTAGCAAAGTAAAACATAAGAAAAAAGTTGATGAAGACAAAGTCCTGCTACAGGTATGGAGTCAGGACAAAATGGTGTTTTCAACGGCCCCTTCACTGACACCTCCGGCCCCAAAGGGCGAAGGGTTGCAGAATATCGTTTTTCTGGGACAAACATGGCATACCTTTGTTGAGCGTCGAGGCAACCAGGTCATTCGCGTAGCCCAGGCACAGAACGCACGATGGGAAGCCTTGGCAGGTTTATCAATCCATCTGTTCTGGCCGGTTCTTTCATTGCTTCCATTATTAGCACTGTTTTTGTGGTTTGGTATTAGCTATGGGTTAAAACCCCTGGGGAAAATTGGAGAGGAACTGGGCAGACGCGATGTCAACAGTCTGACGCCGATTGTTCCCGAGTCATTGCCGGAAGAGGTTGAGCCACTGGTATACAGGATTAATGACCTGTTACAACGGCTGGACCAGGCCTTTACTATGCAGAAAAATTTTATCGCCGATGCTGCCCATGAATTGCGGACACCGGCAATGGCAATAGGTATTCAGAATCAACTGGCGCAGCAAGCTGGTAACGAACAGGAACGCCAGCTGGCTTTGGCGGAACTTCAGAATGGTGTTGAGCGATTTTCCCACCTTGTACAACAGTTATTGGCCCTGGCAAGGCTTGAACCCGATGCTCTGGCATCGCAGTGTTCCGTTGATTTGCTATCACTGTGCCGGACTGTAATTATTGAAAACTTACTGAGTTCCGAAATCAAGGCAATAGATCTGGGGCTAATTACCGATGAGAAAATTACCGTAACGGGGGATCCTGAGGCTTTGCATATTTTGCTCAGTAATCTGGTCAGCAATGCGCTCCGTTACACGCCTCAGCATGGTCAAGTCGACCTTGCTGTTTATCAGGATGAGGGAGGGGTTGTGCTGTCAGTCTGCGATACTGGTCCGGGTATTCCGAAAAACGAACGAGCACTGGTGCTTGAGCGATTTTATCGTGCTCATAATCAGAACATCGCGGGAAGTGGGCTGGGATTATCCATAGTAAAGCGTATTGCTGAATGTCACCGGGCAAGCGTATCACTTGGCTCAGGAGCGGGAGAGCAAGGACTCTGTGTGCAAATACGTTTCCCCTTTCAGTGATTGGCTCTCTACCTGACCAAGATATAAATCAAATGCTGATAACTTTTGAGCTTTAAGAAAACGTTAAGAAATTCGCGGTAGGCTCGGTGTATGACAAAAAACCGTGGAAAGGAGAATGTATGTTGGCAACTACTTTTAACCTGATGCGTTCTAAAGCACACTTTGTTCACCAGTTCATTAAACATCCTCGCAGCATGGGCAGTTTGACCCCGTCCTCTATCACTCTGTGTAATACCATGGCTGAGGGAGCCAACTGGTCTTCTGCTATGGCTATTGCTGAATTAGGCGCCGGAGATGGCGTCTTGACTCGCATTTTGCTGTCTCGTATGCAGCCACAGGCCAGACTGGATGCGTTTGAAATTAGTCCATCTCTGTTGATAAAGTTGCGGGCGATTGATGATCCCCGGTTGAAAGTCCGTCCTTGTTCCGCTGAATATCTTGCTGGGAAATATGACGTAATTTTTTCCGGCCTGCCATTGCTGTCTCTCCCGGTGAGCGTTCGTGATGCTGTTCTCTCCGCTGTGCGGGAGTCACTTACTCCTGATGGCGTTTTTATTCAGTTTCAATACACGTCGCTGACCCAACAGGATCTGTCCCGTTACTTTATCTGGGAACGCACGCGTGTTTTAAAAAATATACCTCCCGCCTGGGTTTATCGTTGCATGCTTAACTATCGGAGTTAACTAGAAGATGAGGCATGTCGCTCATACCAAGGTGACATCCACTGTATTTGTTACGAGCCCATCGACCCAGACGAAGCTCTCGTCTGATCAACGCTCGCGTGGGCTCGGGATAAAACTTTCCTCCGCTCAGCATTAATACAAATAGTAGACCCCATCACATTGTTTAACTAACTACCCATACATTGTGGTTATAGCCATCAAGTTTTTCTCCTGCACGCCGTTAATTTACTTACAGAGCTTTCATCGTCTGAGACGGTCAGTTTGGCTATCCTTTAAGCGGTTTTCATCCCGATTATTTAATCAAGGATCTTTAGCCAAAATAAAACCAAGTATTTGATTTTTAATGTTATTAATAATCATTTTAGTGTAATTGATGTGCCTTTTAAACCGCAATACTTGGGAGTGAAATTCATGCAATTTAAAAATGCAACAGTACGTACCCAGCTTACTCTGGGGTTTGGGATTTTAGTTGCGATTGTCCTGGCTGTCGCCGTCCTCTCCGTGAATTCCCTGGGCAAAGCTAACGACAGATTCAAGACTCATGTCCAGCAAGTCTCTGCGCGTGAATCTTTGGTCAATTTGATCCTCAGTGGCGTCAAAGACAGTTCACTGAATATCTATGGGCTGGTGCTGGTCAGTGAGGCCGCTGATATCGAAGCGGGTAAAAAACAGGTTGCAGCCGCTGAAGAGAGAACAACCGCAGCGATAGCCCAGCTACAAGCAGCAATTGCACAACACTCTGATGTGACAGACAAAGATCGCAATTTTGTGGCCGCGATATTCAAAGCTGAAGAGGCTTATCAGCCCATTGCTCAACACATTGTAGAACTGGCGCTTGATGAGAAAAAGGCCGAAGCTATTGACCGTATGAACCGTGAACTACGGCCTCAATTAATCACCTTACTGAATACTGCCGATCAATATCTGAAGTACAGTAAACAACAAGCCAAAGAGAGCCTGGATACCGCTCAACGTGCTTATCAGCAAACCCGCTTGATTTTTATTATTATCAGCCTGGTTGCTTTGAGTCTGGCGGTTATTTTGGGGTGGATTATTATCCGTGCTCTGATTCGCGCTCTGGGAGAAGAGCCGGCAGTTTTAGGTCAAGTGGTCCAGCGTATTGCCAGTGGCGATCTCAGTCAGGTTACAGGGGCAAAAACCGCGCCACAGGGAAGCGTGCTGGCAGCGATTGGGGAGATGCAGGAGAAACTGTATCAGTTAGTCAGCCAGGTCGCTGTTTCTGCGGAAAGTATCGTTACCGCTTCAACCGAAATTACCATGGGTAATGAGGATTTGAGCCGTCGCACTGAAGCACAGGCCTCCTCACTAGAACAGACCTCTGCCAGCATGGAGCAACTGACCGCCACCGTTAAACACAATGCCGACAATGCACACCAGGGTAATCTAATGGCAAATGATGCTTCACAAGTGGCACAGCGCGGTGGCACCGTTGTTGAGCGCGTCGTTAGCACTATGCATGAAATTGCCAGCAGTTCAGGCAAAGTCACTCAAATCATTAATGTGATTGAAAGCATCGCCTTCCAAACTAACATTTTAGCGCTTAACGCTGCCGTTGAAGCCGCACGTGCCGGTGAGCAAGGCCGGGGTTTTGCCGTGGTCGCTGGCGAAGTGCGCACCCTGGCACAACGCAGTGCTACCGCCGCGAAAGAAATTAAAGATCTGATTGGCGAGTCTGTCGACCGGGTTAATATCGGTTCTAAGTTGGTTGATGAGGCTGGCAGTACCATGCAAGAAGTGGTTAACGCGGTTAAAGGTGTTAATAGCCTGATGGCTGAAATTACCCTGGCTTCAAGCGAACAGCACACCGGAATTGATCAAGTTAACAAAGCGGTAGTACAGATGGACGAGGCAACGCAGCAAAATGCCGCTCTGGTTGAACAGAGTGCCGCCGCCGCCGAAAGCTTAAAACAACAGGCCCACATATTATTGCAGGGGATCTCTGAGTTTGATATCTCCCGTGCGGGAAATCTCAACGGCACGACAATTGCGATTCGCTAAGGTATTTTAATGAAAATTTTCTGCGCTTTTGCCGTGGCGGCAGCAATGTTGAGTTCATCAGTATTTGCCAGCAGCAATGCTAATATCACCATCGGTTTAATTACTAAAACAGATACCAACCCATTCTTTTTGAAAATGAAAGAAGGTGCCATGCTTGGCGCGACGGTTCACGGTGTGAAACTGCTAACCGCTGCGGGTAAAGAAGATCAAGATTACGCTTCGCAGATCATTGCGATTCAATCCATGGTGGCTGCTGGAGCCACCACCCTGCTTATCACCCCAAGTGATGCCAAGGCCGTTGTACCAGCCCTTGAGCAGGCGCGAGCTCAAGGCGTACAGATCATTGCGCTCGATTCACCGACGGATCCCATCAGTGCTGTTGATGCACTATTTGCTACAGACAACTATAAAGCTGGCGAATTGATTGGCCAATATGCTCAGGCGGCGATGCCCTTAACCTTTCCTGGTCAACCATTAAAGATAGCCATGCTGGATTTATCGGCGGGGCATTTAGTGGGGGCAAGGCGACACAACGGCTTTATGAAAGGTTTAGGATTACAAGCAGCGGGAGCCGACTCCAGTGAATTGTCTGGCGCACCCGAGATCTTGTGCTCCGGTTATACACAGGGAGCGGAAAAACAAGGACATGATGTTATGGCCGACTGCCTGAAAGCGCATCCTGATATTAATCTTGTCTATACCATCAATGAACCAGCCGCAGCCGGTGCTTATCAAGCACTACAGGAGGCTGGTAAAGAAAAAAGTGCCATGATTTTATCTGTTGATGGCGGATGTGCTGGCGTAAACAACGTACGTGAAGGAAAGATTGCCGCCACGGCGCAGCAATATCCCTTAACTATGGCCGCGATGGGGGTTGATGCAGCCGTTGCCTATGCCAAACACGGCAAGAAAGCTTCTGGATATGTTGACACCGGCGTAACGCTTATTGCTGACAAACCGATGCCTGGTCTGCCAAGCAAAGATACCCAGGCTGGGCTTAATGCCTGTTTTGGTGCCAAATAATTGCGCTGGGCATCGGCCAGGGTGACTTCGGGGGAAGGGCCAAACGTAAGTTTTGCTCGCCTTTGGGTGAAATGCCGAAAATAGCGGTATTGCCAGACTCTTTTGCCGTTGGTTTTGATCAGCAGTTGCAGGCCATCGCCATTATGTAGCGTGTAATCTGTTCCCTGAGGCTTGGCGTTTTTTATCTCTGTATCGGTGAGCGGTTTTGTTCACCGGGCCATAGGTACCTCCATGATTTAGGTACCTAAAGGCACCGGAAGTCACAAGACATTAGATGATGTCGAAGGGCATGAAAAAGCCCGCAAGGCTTGTGCCGTGCGGGCTTTTCGTACTTCATCGAACTTATCTGGTAATACCCGATGTCTAAATTGCTGGGGTCTCTGTGATTTCTGTTTTATATTAATGATTTTAAAGATTATTATTATTTTGTTTTTAATTAAGGGTTCAATAAAGGGTCCAAATAGATAACCTGACCAAAGATAAATCGTTTTTTAGATCTAAAATCATCGATAACGCTAATGCTGAGGAGTTGAACTCACAACTCACAACAAGCATCAAAATCTATTATGGTCAGAGATAACCTATTTAAGATTCGATGGTGATACACCTACCCAAGACTTTTCGTTTCCTCAAGCAAGATGAATAATAGGTGATAGTACAGAATTTAAACTGCGTGAAATTAACTTATTGATAATTATGATAATATCAAGCATCTTCAAGGAAGACGAAAAAATAGCACTTTTTGCAAAAATGCTTCAAAGCCCACGGCAACTGGCTCTCGCTACTCCCATCTTTAATCTGCTTAAAAATACCCCACCTCTTGATCAATTCGTGCTTTTTGATGGTTGATCGTCATAAGCGATCTGCAGATACTACATTCATCGAAACAACAACGGAGAAATATATGACAGCAAGAAGACTTATTCGCCTACCGGAAGTGATGAATAAAACGGGATATAGCAAAGCATGGATTTATCGACTTATCAGCAGGGGCGATTTCCCAGAGCCGATTAAGATTGGAATAAGAGCCAGCGCTTTTGTTGAAAGTGAAATCGATGAATGGATTGAAAATATTATTCAGTTATCACGTAAACATGCAGCGTAATGCAAAATACACTATTAATACGATGAGGAGGTTTTATGTAAAACGTTAAATAATTTATTTTAATAATCACCCCCCTACACTGAAAAGCATAATGCATTTTTATGCAGGGAATCTTATTATCAAAAAAGGATAAAAAAAATGAATGGCAATATATCAATATTAGTAAGCATGGTATGTGAAAAAACTCCTAAAACACTTAGGGTTATCCAAGACAGCTTCAATGTTTTTGTTACGTTGAGTGGTTATTCCATTGAGGAAATCATGAAGGATAAAAACTTGTTAGACACTTTAAATAGGCATGTGAATAATGATTTAGTTGACGAAATGGATTTAGAATATGGATCTGTAATCATAAATCTAGTTTATAAAAAGTAGTTTTTTTATTTACCCCCTATTCGGGGGTTAAAATTAAATGAATTTCAAGTAATCATATAAAAGTGAGGGTTAATTATGACTAAAAATAATAAAGTTGAAAATAAATCTACAAAACTGTTCTTCGATCTCGCAAAAAGATCGTTTGAAGCAAGCTGGAAATATATGCAAAAGTATTATGCAGGAAATATGTCTGAGTTTGTTGATGATCCTGATTTTATGAGTCCCTTTATTCTGAATGTGATTGATTATATCAGTAATAACTTTGAGAAGTTTACAACCCAAGAAGGGGATTGTGGTGATATTTCCGAAGTGGACATTGAACATGTCGCGGTAATGTTGGTGTGGTATTCGAATAGTTTTAGAAAGTAAGTTTTAACGTTGCCCCGCAAGGGGCTAATAATCAACCTGACAAAAGGATTCAATATGAAAGAGATTGTATTAAATGAGAAAAATGAAACAGCAATACATCTTATTGCAAATGTATTGCATGGATATTGCGACATGATTTATAACATCTCGGTTAATGAGCCTGAAACAGCGATGACTATTTTATTAGGGAAGAAACATTCAGAGATACTTTATGATGTTCTGATTGCGCATGAAGTTGAAGTGTGTGAAAAAAATAATGAATATAAAGACATATCTGACATTAACATTGATGATTTAAAAGAAGAAATTTTGTATTGGCACCAAGAGAATATCATCGCTCTTGTGTTAAAAAACATAAAACAGGATCCAAATGATGATCCTATTTATTGGAAACTTAAAATGACAGTAAATCGGCATTAAGTAGTGAATGTATTCCCTCGTTGAGAGGGAAATAATCTAGATAAGATAACTGAGAGGTTAAAAATGATTGATGAATTCCATGTTATGTTTATGTATAGAAAAATCCAATCTGATACTTTATTATATTAAAGAGCTTAGGAAGCGATAATATTGTCACACTACGTCTGTTATTTTGAAATAATGCTAAATATTTTTGACTTTCTCTTGACGAATAATATATATCGGTTAAATAGAATAAAGATACAAAAAAGTCAGACTATGATATCTGACTTTCTAAGGACTAAAAAAGTTTTGCCGACTTTTGAAGCCTTGTAATCGAGTTAAGCAAGAACTGATTACAAATATAAATAAAGTATTACCCAATCAACTTATATTTGTCAAATCTAAATCGCAACTTTTTACAAACTTCAAATACCATTTCTAAAAGCTTCGCAGTCCTCAAAAGCAATCAAATTAATAGCCTTTGTATCAGGTCTGCATATGTGGAGTCATTGAGCGCGAGTCGCTTACAAGAGTTGTCCGTATGTTTGTTGATTGTAGGTATAGAAGGGGGAGCGACGAAATACCAACTCGAAGCGAAGCTCTAAACAGATAAATGAAATTGTAATGGAATGGCTATGAGAAAGCCCTACCTTTGCTTAACAGCATAAATAGGGGATAGCAATACATTTTATCTGCATGGGCGAATCTGGGAGTGTCGTAGGGTGTCCTGTGTTGGAAACGATCCAGAACTCTAAGCCAGATCAACTTGGGTGAAGTCATATATTTTCATCTTGGTTCTCGCCAATCCTGATCGATTTTTGACTTTTTCGTCAGAAATTTCAGGAGGTGAAACCTTGGGTGAAGTCCCCTTTCGGGGGCACGCGCAAGGTAAACTCATTTATAATAAGTTATGCCATGAGATAATAAAATAAATAGGTGCCATTTTAAAGGCACCAATAAATTAAAAGTAAAACTAGGAAAAAATATATTTGGTCGTAATTCGTTAATCCAACAATCCCTTAGAAACCTTACTCGCCGTCTGGCTGAAATTATATCGGTCAACAACATTTCCCTTGAACCAGATCTCTAAGGATTTCATGTGAGCGGTGTTGCTGTTCTTCAGCAGGGCCAGACCGGGAATGTAGTTTGAGATCTGAGTCTCGCCTGACATGCTGGAATAGGACCACATTTCCTGACCATCAGTGGTGGCTCGCGTTTGTGGTTCCCCGAATGCATTAATAACATCTTGCTGGGTTGTTTTCCCTTTAACGATTTTGTTTTTTACGGTTTGTTGGGATTCATCTTTAAGGGATTTGTTGCCATAGGTAGTGCAAGCGGTAAGAGGCAGGATCACCAACGCAGCGATAAACAGTTTTTTCATGTTAACTCCATATAAACAGTAAACGTAAAAATAGGTGCAAAGAATCCGGGGCCAGCGTTGTGCCGCATCTGGCTATTAAAGTTTGTGTTAATCAATAGTGAAGAAAGCCGCTTATTAAAAGCCTGTGAGTTTTTTTATCTAATCAGCTAGCGGCATCCTTCACTGTTGTTTTCCCTGATGTTGCATTAATAAAACCTACGCCAAGGCCATAGAACAGTGCTGGCTGTTGGTTATAGGGTTTGATGTTCTATCCCCATGAACCAGCGTGTAAACGGTCCTGAGGTCCTTCCGCTCACTTTATCCAGTAACGATTCATCTAGCAAGAAAATGATCGGTATTACAGATCGATAAATTAATATTGATAGTTTATAACGATGAATAACGTTTTTTCGATCGGTGTGTTAATTGATATAATCGATCGATATATATTTAATGATAGGTAATAACTATCGTTAATTTGATTTTGATCGTTACAAACGATATGACGGTACACAAAAATAATTGAATCCTATCAATTGGTTAATCAGGTGGTTTTGCTGCGTTATGCCAGTAAGAACAAGCTTTAACGAATACAGGCACGCAGCAGACTACCTCTACATAACAGCATTGTTGATTATCAGGATGGATAGGAAGATGAAGAAGATTTTGCTCGTTGCTTCTGCAGCTCTTTTGTTGGCGGGATGTGGTGAGAAAGGCGAGTTTGAAAAGGCTATCAACGAGAAAATTTCAAAATCAAAGGTGTGCTACTCACTGCAGAATAATGACTTTGCGTTCAACAAAGGTTTTCCAGTAAAGGTTAATCATGGCTACCGTTCTGCTGGATACAATGCCAGCGATGAAATCCTGAACGGGCTTGCTGAACAGGGGCTGCTCAATGTTTCGCAGCAACCTAACGGATTTGGTAGCGTTGATGTATTAGAGATAACAGACAAAGGACAAGAGGTTGAGTTTTGGAACCGTGAGGAAGGTGCCTGTGTTGGTCATCGTGTTGTTGCTGAGATCACCAGTTGGACTGAACCGAGTGAGGGTAATGGCGCTAAAATTACGCAAGTGACCTATACGTGGAAACTTGATGGCGTTCCGGGCTGGGTTGATAAAAATGCGTTCTCTGGCGTCAAGGGGATGGCTGAATCAGAAGAAGCCAAAATTGTTCTGGTGAAAACCAATAACGGCTGGACAGCTCGGTAATTACAGGAAGAACGCTATGAACTCTATCTATGGGATGCTTTTCATCGGTCTGCTGATGAACATACCATCACTGGCACCGATGCTGTTTATACATAAGGTATCAAAGAAGGTTAAGGTATCGATGGCATTGAGGCTTTTTCTGCTGAACGCCTTCTTAGTCATATCTCTGGTGACGGTATCGCAGAACACCACACAAAAATACGGACTTTTCCCTATATGGCTGGTGTTTGTTGCTATTGGGCTGTTTGTGGTGATGTTGGTGCCAACCGTGAGATTTATGCGTAAGCATTTAACCGTCGGGAAAAGTCGGGCTGTTATCCTTTCATCATTCCTGATTGTCTATGCCATTAGGTTTCACGGCGTGTTTTCAGATGTGAATGGCAGTGGATACACGCTTCATGGATACAATGTGGTGTGGACGTTGTTCTTCTTGTGTGCCTGTCTGCTGGCTTATCTCGGTTGTGCTGGCAATAAGTCTTATGCTGGTCATTCTGCGCTATCATCAACGGCACAACCGGATTATTATCAGCCTACCAAAGAATATGAGACACAATCTCAAATCGATTATGATGTTGCTGTGAAGGGCGCAAGTGTTTTGCTTGATCCAAGTCTGAGCATTGTTGAACAGCAGCGTTATCGTGATGCATTAAAAAAAGATGATGAGGCAGGATCTGACTGGTAGGAATTAGTTTAATTGTAAAAGGTGAATACATATATGTGTTTGCCTTTTATTTTATCTACAATAATAAAAATCTAAACCACACCCATTATTAAAACAATAGTTGCTATTATCAATATGTAAAGGTATAATTCCGATTTGATTGATTTTTATTTTTTCTTAGATGAGGCGTTGAAATGAACGAGTCAGAAAGTAATCTGATCCATGAAATAAAAGAGAGAATATATCTTTTTTGGAATGAAAATAAAAGGCCATATCTAATTAGTTCATTAGGCAGTCATTTTAAATCAATAAAAGATATTATTGGAGATAAAAAAACATTAGAATGGATTAAAGAGCATTTGGATGTTTTAGATGCCTATATTTATCGTGATGAAAATAGAAAAGAATATGTAGGGCTAATTCCAAATGGGGAAGATTTTAAGAAAGATCAAGTCAATAAGGAAAAAAATAATCTTTCATCAAGGGATGCCACAATAAATTTCTTCATCGCTCTTGGTGGATTATCTAAAGAGGATAGAGAAAAAATAACAATTCCTGTTGATGTTTTGACTAAATTAATGGGGAAATAATGATTGGGATATATTTTGTCACTAAAGATCGGAACATAGTACAAATTTTAGATAATGATAAAAATATTTATCCCAAGGATTTTCTCTCGTCAAGATCAGAATCGGCAAACATTGGTATTTTAAATTATACAAAAAACGCATCGTTTGAATGTATAAAAGAGTTAGGAAATATTGATCTTAGCGTTAATGGGATAATATTGCTATGTGATAACGGCATTTATGAGAGCATAAATAGTAAGTATGGCCTATATTTTATAATCGTTAATATTGGTCATTATGCTAATAATGAAGGGATTACGCTCAAACAATATTTAGAGCAAAAGATAATGATTTCATTTAGGGTGTTTTTTTACATCAAATCGTTACTTCAGGATCATCTTCCATTATTAAGACTACCATTACGTAATTTCAAAAAAGAAGAGCTTCATAATGTTTATGTCAGTATAAAAAGATACTCTGACATAGCTGATTGGGACGAGATTCAAAATCAAATAAGAAACGTTAAAGATATAACAAAAAAACCATTACATAGAGGGAAACGTAAAAAGAAAGAAATTAACTACGTTGATGACAAAGACCATTGGTTTGCATTTGGAACGGAAGTGCATTCTCGTCAAGAGACTACAGAGTTAAAAAGACATAATTTTTTATGCGAGGTATCCTCTAAGTATAGATTCGGTCATTTACTTGATTATGAGAGACATTTTAATGTTAAGTATACAGATCGTGAAAATATTATGATAGAAGGGGTGTTTTCTAATTGCCACGATGAACAGCAATCTATCTCAGCAAGAACTCATATAAATATGTTTTCAAGTGATTATATGTCATAAAAACTAAGAGGAGCAATGATATTAACATTGCCCCTCTTAGAATAGGTTTATTTAAAAACCTACTTACTATTTAATAGCGGATTGTGTTATCGCAATGTGACTATAGTCCCCCTATGAAGCGCAAGATCTAATCCAACACTAACATCCAAGTACTTACCATCACATTTTGAGTAGTTATGTAGTCCCTACGGAAGCGCATGATAGAAGTCAAACACTTGAGTCCAGATTAACACCACTACTCGATAATACATATCAGCTATAAATAAAAACTAATATTTTTCTATCATACTACTTTTGATAATAAAAATCAAATCTTAATGATTACCCTCTACAACGATACCCCAGTGGCCCTAACCTTGGGGCGCTGTTTTTTCTAGGTATGGATGGGGTAAGATCCAGACTATTATCAACATCAGCCTTATAGTTCTTCGGACGACTTGGGAAACGCCCGCTCTCATCTTTGGTTGGCTTGTAGTCATCGCTGTTAAACCTTGCGCGGCTTTCATACTCAGCGCGTGGCACATAGATCCCCTGCACCTCATCAAAGACGTAATTTTCAGCAATACGTTTATCGTGTTCAACATCAGAAGGGAACATAGTGGGCTTCTTCTTGGCCCAGACGAATTTCTCCCTTATATATTCAACCACCAGTAGGGTGAAACGCTTGAACACATTACTCTGACGGGGCTTAACCTGCTTCCTCTTACTTTTAACAGGAGCGCGTTTAATCGCTCTGGCAGTTGAAGAGGATGAGGTTTTCAATTTAGTGCGTGTATGGGGAGCAGGGCCAGCCAGAACGGGTTTTTGGCCTTCCGATGATGACGACTGCGAACCTGTTTCAGAGAACTCTGTTCGAGGTTGTATTTCAGGCAATACGATTTCAACAGGTTCAGGAAGCTCGGATACGGTGAAACTTCTGAGGTCAACAACGATCTGAAGATCCAACTCTTTGAAAGTGTTGTATGTAGCCTGTGCTTCCTGTTTGATCTCATCACGTACAGCCTGTTCTGCCGCACGTTTTTCCTGAACCTGCTTGCTGTTCCACTTGGCACGATGAATACGTTGCATAGCCGGGCGGCTGGTTGCTGTTGCCTTGGCAAGCCATAGAGCTTTTTCTTCCGCATCCAAGGTAATAGCAGCGTTTTCCAAGGCTTCATTATGTTGAGCCTCAATAGAACGATGATCAATTAGTTCTGACACGCCTGACGCTTCAAGATAGCGATTGGCAAGAGCAGACCACGCTTCACGCCACAGGAGCACGTTTTTCTTGTCGTTCCAGCTTCTTTCTTTTTTGCCGAAGCCATCAGCTGTGATCGGTTTTAATGTCAACATCACATGTGCATGGGGATTATTACTATCAAGATCGTGGAAGGCGATATCGGCAATCATTCCCTTATCAACGAAATTCTTCTGGCAGTATTCAACAACCAGTTTTATCTTGTCTTCATTGTTCAGTTCACAGGGAATAGCCACGTCAAAATAGCGGGCTGTTTGTCCGTCTTTTTGACGCTCAACCCTTTCAACTTCATTCCACAATGCTGTCGAGTTTTCAACAATATGAGCAGGTGCGGAAACCTGCGCTAATATAAGATGATGGAATAAATCTGTTCTGTGGCTGAAATCGTAGGTATTGCCTGTGCGTTCATCTGTTATTCTGCAACGCGCATGATAGGCTGCCTTCCTACAGGAAGACATACCCTCAGAACGTTTCACAATTTTAAACTCCAGATGAAATATTGCCATTAACTTATACAACCTCAATATAAAATAAAACCAAAATATAAAACGCAACGATAACTTTGTTGCCGTTAGTTTTTCGTAAGAAAAACTTAGGGGTTGACGTTGACGTTGACGTTGTTTCCGAAGGAAACGGTGTTAGCCTGCGGCAGGCAACCCCCGGTAGGGCCCACACGCTCACGAAGTGAGTGTATAAGTGGGCATTGTTTTTTCTAACAATGTAAAAACAGCTTACTTTATTAATACGAAATATATTTACGATTGTAAAACCAGAACCAAACAAAACGCCAAATTAAGCGGCGTTATCTGGATAAAAGGGCGAAGTATTCCGTGATATTACCTAGATTAGGTTTAGATAGCATCTGAAGGACAAGGGAAGTGTTAATTTATCCCGCCGTAAGGCGGGAAGACACGACAATAAGAAAATAACAGGTGTAGAAGATAGTTTTCCCTGTTGCACAATTTACAGGTCAATAGGATATTTTCAACGAAACAAAAAAAGATAAAAATAAAAACACTAACGATACAACTTAAGTAACGTGGTGAGTATTAGGCAAAGTAGTTAGTGATTATTATTGTATAGTGTTACTAAATTTACCATCACAACATAATTATATCTATCTATATTAACTGATCAAACTGCTATGCTTATTTAATGGATATATATAAACTATTAATCAACGTTAACACTCATATATGAGTGATTACACTAACTCCTTAATAAAATTTCATTGCATTAAATAAAACAATCTTACTGTATTGATAATTTTCAAAAATGTGGTAAAGGATAATGAACAACAAATACAAGGAGGTTTAATGTATAAAAACAACGATGAGGCCATTGAGTGGGAAGCGAAGAGACTTCTTAATGATGGGATCTATACTGATACAGAACAAGCGTATTTAGAAGCAGAGAAAATAGTAGTTAATATAAGGGAACAAGCAAGACAGCGCCAGATTAAGCAGCAGTTCAAGTTTAAGATAAAATCAATCAAGAAAAAAATTGATAATGGTTATGACTATGCGAACGTTCCTTACTCTAACAAGAAAAAACATTGGGGAGATAAATGATGACAACAAAAGATATCAAACAACAAATTGCTTCGACTCAGGAGAGATTATACTTTTTAGAAGCCAAAAAGAAACAACAAACTAAAAAAGATATAACCCGTCAAAAAATTATTTTCGGCGCAGAGGTTGCCAAAGTCTTAGGATGTGATATTGGTTATGTAGATAAGGAATTGGTCTTTGGGATTTTACTTAACATACCCAATCTTCATGGGTGTGATGCTCAGGTTTATAGAGAACAGGGCCAATTCTATATCGAAAGTGTTTTAAATAATTCCAAAAAATAATTTTACTTTATTTATTTTACGTCCGAATGGTGAACCGGCCTAAAACTTGGTTTTAGGTCGGTGAGCTATTGAGCAAGCCCCTGAGGGCGCGGTAGTTGGAGCTTATCCTAGCTAATTTAATTGTTTTCCCAACGAATATTTAAGTATTCAAAAGATGGTCGTCTACCATCATTTCTTTTTCTCAGTAATTTTCCATTTAGGTTCCAATATTCAGTATCTTTCAGTGATTTATCCAAAAAAAGTTTTAAGCTTTTAGGTGATATCTTTAATAGATTTCTGTCAAAAAGTATATGAATGTCTGCTCTCAGTAAGAGGGCATTTTCAGAGTCATTGACTCCACTATCTGCATGGCTGAGTATGTGTGCTGCTTCTAATACTTCAAGAGTAGAACATCCAGTAATACAACATATGGCATCATAAACCTCAAGAAGCCTCTGCTTAAGCTGAGTCTGCCCTTTCCGTGGATGTCTACGCTGATTTTGATATTCATCGATATTATCATTAGGAGCTTCTTTGGTTTCAATAAATTGACTATTGATTGTTAAACCCAATAACTTGTGACCATTAAATACCGAACTAATTAATTTTAGGAGATTTATTGTGAGTGAATCCCATGAAGCATTAGACAAAAAATAAAATCCATTCTTTGGTGTATTTGTTCCTGAAGAAATTATTTTTTTTAAGTTCTTCACGTGGTTAATATATTCTTTTGGTAATTTTATAACTCCATTCATCTCTTTACTGACTACATTAAGGGTTGTTTTGTTTTGTGGGGGTTTAAGATGCCATTCATAGATCTCATTATTATAGATGATCATGGATAGATCTAACTCAAATATGTATTTCCCTTTGGGGTTGAAAAGTATTATATAAAATGGCATTACTCCACCGCGCCATTTTGTGAAACGAATAGAGCAACCGTTATCTAACTCTAATTTTTGATAACAACCTTTTTCATTTATATCATACAAAACAGAATTAACAAAGCTTTCATGCAGATACTGCATGGTTTCATAACCTATGTTCTTATAAATCGCGGTGGCTTTTTCCATTAACAATCCTTATTTAATTTTAATTATTAAATTGAAAGCTGTTTTTATACAAATCAGTGTAAATCATTTCTATTTTAACTGAAATGAAAAAAATATCTATATCTTGACCGTTATTTTGTTTCTTTTAATTAAATGGTTCATGAAAATAAAAAAGGACGATGGGAAAATGATTAAACATAGAAAAATTTTTTCCTTATTGGAAATAACATTGGTTTTAGGTATTGGCACTGCAATGGCTTTCTTGAAGTTTCAGGACATGAAGAACGATCAGGAAACCATTACGGTGAATACCGTAGGATCACAAATGAAGCAGATAGGGGAGGCGACTAACCGCTATATCCGCATTCGCTTTGACAAACTTTCAACGCTGTCTTCCAGTAGCACCCAGACCAGCGATCCGGGTTCAAGAACCTGTTCGGCTAATGGCTGTGAAATTACGTATCAGACGTTGGTAAATGAAGGGCTGTTGCCTGCGGGGTATACCGGCATTAGCGTGCAGAAGCCCTCTTACAAGATTTTGTTAAAACGCGCTGGCACCACACCTAACTATGTTATCAATGGCCTCATCATTACTACGTTGCCTTGGTCAGAAGGAAACCGTGTTCGTTATGACTTGTTAGGCAAAGCCATGCAAGCTGCAGGCATTGAAAGCGGTATGACAAAATCCGCTTTTGTTGCATCTGGCTTTGGTAGTCAATGGACCGAGAACCAAAGCAATTATGCCGGGATAAATGCAGCGGGCTTGTTGGCCTACCGTGTAGGATAGGTTCCTCAATGTATTCAGTTTACCTACGTCGTGATGGCACATTGCTAATGACGGGAGATCTGAATATGGGCGGAAAAAGTATTAACAACGTCAAAGATATTACCGCTGCAGGCACTGTGAGGGCGGAGATATTAAAATCGACAGGATCAACCGATGTTAGCGGTGCCGTAACCGTTGTAGGGAATTCGACTTTGGCTGGCCCTGTAGAAGTAAGATCTACCTTATCGGTAAGTGGTGCTTCAACCTATGGCGGTATTGTTCAGGTTAATAATGTTATTAACGCCACCGGCAATATCAATACGACTGCAGATATTAAAAGTAAGCGTGTTTATTCCGGTTATATCCAGTCGACAGGACGCATCACATCAGATGAGTATGTTCAGATAAATAGGATTGCTGTATCTGGTGCTGTTTGCTCACCCAATGGACTTATTGGCCGCTCAAATGCAGGGGATATGCTGTCTTGTCAATCCGGTGTTTGGGGTTCAGGTGGAAAGGTAGAAGTTATTTGCGGGACTAATCCTGTATGTTCAGCGAATAAAATCCCTGTAGCACTCTACTGGACGCAACCGGGAGGTTCTAACTATGGCAATTATTGCACCTTACAAACCGGCTGGGCTAGAGTCACGACACCTTCCTGCGAATCGTGTGCAAACTGGGAAAAATGCCATATGGTTTATTCTGCATCATGGTCAGCAACGGCGTGTAGTTAGTAGATATAGTCTTTATTATGCTAAAAGGGTCAAAGCCCATTTAAATTGTCTGCATTAAGCCATCTTATATGATTGATTATGAGAATAGATTTAAAACAAAGTTAAAAGAAAATTTAAAAAAAAAGACATCCTAAAATATACACCACAACTTGAAGAAGACCATATAAACCCCAAAGCTTTTAAACTGTGATAACAGATGTATGAACCTCTTTTTTAATCATTATCTGAAAGATATTAAGTTTGATCCGATAATTTTTTGTGTTAACACTTGATTGTATCTGATGTTCAGCAACGGGTGAATAACAGATGTTAGTTTGACGTTAACGAGGACTGGCGGCTACGTTCAGTGAGGATTATCGATGGCTCTATCTGAAGGTAGAAAATGTAAACTCAGATGGCTTGGCTTTCTGTTCAAAAAGTAAACAATATCATGAGCTGTTTAACAATTTATTTGCTTGTAAGTAATGAAATTGGAAAAAAACATTGAAAGTAAATTTTTTCTATGGAATATTTCTAGCTGGTGTGCAGGCAGATTTTTGAATTGTGTTTCGCAATTCTTGATTTAAAGGGCAGAAGCTCTCGCCTGCTATGATTCTCATAGCATAATCTGCTTAGAATATTGTAAAAGTGCATAAGAGTACCTGCACACCGCTACTCTAGGAGCAGTAATGGCTACCCGTCTTGAAAAATTAAAAGAATGCTATTCAAAACCTGATTTTTCTCGTCTATTAGGCGTTGATCCCGTTTTTCTTACTCGTGTTATTTATATCCGAAATACTGATAAGCTGTATAGTCAATTCACTATCAAAAAGAAAAATGGGAGTGATCGTGTAATATCTTCTCCTGATTCAGAGCTTAAAGAAATACAAAGTAAACTATCTAACTTGCTTCAGGATTGCTTGGAAAACATCCGAGAGTCATTAAAGTTAGAAAATAATTTATCTCATGGTTTTGAGAGAAACCGAAGCATAATCTCAAATGCAGAGAAGCATAAGCAAAAAAAAAGAGTGCTAAATCTGGATTTGAGTAATTTTTTTGATGAATTTAATTTTGGTCGCGTACGGGGTTATTTTTTAAAAAATAATAAATTTTTATTAAATGAATCCATATGTAATTTAATAGCGAAAATTGCTTGTTATAATAACAAACTGCCTCAAGGTAGTCCATGTTCACCTGTTATAACAAATCTTATTTTACTTTCCTTAGATCAACGTCTAAATAAAATATGTAGAAATGCTGGTTGTACTTATACTCGATATGCTGATGATATAACTATCTCAACAAATAAATCTATTTTCCCCAAAAATATAATAACTTCACATGAAGATGATTTAGTCAAGCTAAACAAAAGATTTATAAAAGAAATTACATCTTCAGGGTTTTCTTTAAATGAAAGAAAGATCAGATTGCTTGATACAAAGTGCAGACAAGAAGTTACTGGTTTGACAGTCAATAAATTCGTTAATGTCGATGATAAATATGCTCGAAAAGTTAGAGCAATGGCTCATCGCCTTTTTATCGATGGGGAATTTCATCTTATTGATAAGAAAACGCATGAAAAGAGAGTCGGAAAGATTAATGAGCTTGCAGGTATGCTCGGCTTTATAGACTCCCTTGATAAACACAATAATACCTTCCCTCATAATAAAAAATTGACACTTAATAAAAGAGAAAGAATATACTCTAAATTTATTTACTACACAGCATTTTGCGCAAATACCATTCCAACTATTTTAACTGAAGGTAAAACAGATATTACCTACTTGCGGGTTGCGCTCAATTCTTTAGCTGATAAATATCCTAATTTAATCGGCGACAAGAAAGTTGCTAATGAAACTGTTCGAGACTATAAAGTAAAATTCTTCAAAAATAGTGCTAAAACTAAATATTTCCTTCACCTTGATGGCGGTAGCTCTCATCTAAAGGAATTTTTGGTGAGTTTCGATAAAAAAACTGAGGGTTATAAAACCGTCAGAAACTCGAGCCCTGTCATTATGATACTCGATAATGATTCTGGCAGCGCAGGAGGGAACGGTATCTTTCAAGCATTAATTGGAAAGTCATTTCCAAATATAACGACGTCGAGAGATGAGTTGAGGAGTCAAAAATGGATTTGGGCCGCCAAAAATCTATATATTGTTTTTACTCCTTTGAATGGATCTAAGGATAGCTCCATGGAGGATTTGTTTGATGTGCCCACTCTTCAAACAAAATTAGAAGGGAAAGTTTTTAATAGAACAAATGAGAAATGCGCAGAAAATGAGTATGGCAAGGAAGCATTTGCAACCGGTGTGGTTTTGAGACAAAGAAAAAGTATTGATTTCTCTAAATTTTCTTCAATATTTGATTCGATTATTGAAATAATGGATCATCATAAAAATAAAAAGTGATCAAGTTCATCGTTTTCCCGTGTATGCAAGATCGACTAACTAGAACAAATATATGCGGACGTTCCAGATAATTGCTCGTTCGCTTTAGGTTTAAAATTTCCTGTCAGATCCAAGTAAATATACCTATTTAATTAATTCTCCAATAATATGTTTTTAGTTAAAATGGAATATCATCATCAAAAACAACAGTTCCATTTACTGTTATTCTAAAAATATCTTCAATCATTTTTACTAATTCTTTTCTAATTTCTTCATTTTCATTTAATGAACTAATTAACTTGTCATTTTTGGTTTCAATATCAATATGAATATTATTTTTATAAGATGATATTCTTGTGATGTCAAATTTATCATATATCTTAAGGTTTCTATAAATAAGCGTTCTAATTTTCCTACCAAACTTTTTATTTAATTCACTGGTAAGGATATTCTGTTTGCTTGATTTTTCGAGTGCGTCTGTGAAAAAATCATTGTAGCAGTGTGCAATATGTTGGCAATAATGCTTGTGTAGAGAGTTGTAGCTTTTGATCAAATCACTAAAGCCATCTGGAGTCATAAAATTAATTTTCGATGAAACTGACTCCCCATTAATTATATAATTACTTATATAAACTTGTGAGTTAACCTCGCAGGCTTCAATATGTTCATTTGAGCAATCAAGTGTTATCAAATTGCTGTCTATTAATGATAGTAAATGAAAGAAATATACACATCTCTCTTTTTTTCTTTTAGTTAATGAACTGATTTCATAAGATTGTGATTTCATCAGTGACGTGATTGAGTTAAATATATTCTTGTCGTTATCAGGTCTGCCATTTTTTTTAAACATTTCTTGGAATGCAAAAACTTGCTTATTAGGCTCAAATAGTTTCTGATATAGATCCCCAGTAGGGATTGCCTCTATAATGAATTTATTCTCCTGCAATTGATAATCTATTATAGGATGATTGGACCAGTGCTGTAATGGTTCAAGCTCAATGTTAGGGTCATTTTTATTTAGCTCCTTGGTCAATAATGCCCAGATCTTTTCATCATTTTTTTTACAGCTGACTATAAGTGATGTATATACATAAACATCTTCAACTTTAGTTGCTTTGTATGCAATGATATCAATCTCTCTGGCTATTTTTGCTACATCATCAATGTAATATTTGTTATTGATCACATTCCATTTATTATTAATTAATATTTTTGATATTTTATTTTCCAAAATAAATCCAGTAGATTTTATGTTCTCAGCAAAAATTTTAAGATCCATTTCACTTACCTTAAGTTAATTTATTTTTAGACCATAGTTTATACTTGATATTTTTGTTAAAATGACTTTGATATCTCTATCATGCAGCAATAGCCTTATGTTTCTGTACTTGAATATAATCCCCCCACCATTGCATAAGACCAGCCCTTTCGACGAGATATTCTGCACGATTGTAAGCGGCTATAATCTCAGTGCTTTTGGTATGAGCCAAAGCCGATTCAAGAACTTCTGTCCTGAACTTACCGCATTCCTCTGCTGCTGTCCTTGCGATAGATCGCATACCGTGGGCAACCAATTCACCACCTAAACCCATACGGATTAACGCTGCATTGGCTGTTTGCTCATGCATATGGGTCAGCGGAGTTTTTATGCTGGGAAATATCCATTCACGATGGCTGCTTATAGGCTGCATATTTTCGAGTATACGAAGAGCTTCTTTGCTGAGCGGCACCTTATGAGGACGTTTCATTTTCATAAATTCGGGGGGGATGTTCCAGATTTTGTTCTCTGTATCGATGTCAGCCCAACGCGCACGAACAGCCTCTCCGGGGCGAACCCAAGTAAGCAACTGCCATTCAATCAGCATACGGGTTTCAAGACGGATTGATGCATTAGCTAAAGCAGCCATAAATCTTGGTAGTTCGCTGGGGGGTAAGGCTGGCATATTTTGCTTCTTAGGTTTACTGAAACGCTGGCCGAGGTTGTCAGCCGGGTTGAACTCAATGAGTTCCTCAGTAGCCGCATAGCGAAAAATTTCATTTAGTCGTGAAATGATACGCCGTAATGTTTCTAACACACCACGTTGTTCGATAGGGTCAAGATGTTGTTTCAACATCTTAGGCCTGATCTCTTTGATAGGGACATTGCCCATAACGGGGAAAATATTACGCTCCAGACTTCGCCAGATGTCTTCTGCGTGGTCTTTAGATATACCAGTTGTCTTTACCTTCTCATCTAACCACTTCCTTGCAACAGCCTGTAGCGTGTGCTCAGTAGCATCCTTTAGTGCATTGGCTTTATCGCTGTTATGGATTTGTGGATCGATGCCATTGGCAAGTAAAGACAGGTATTCATCACGTAAAGCTCTCGCTCTTGCTAACGTGAGGTGGGGGTAGGTCCCGAGACTTATTTTTGTTCGCTTTTTGGTTACTGGCACTGGATACCTGAAATACCACTTTTTTTTTCCACCTTTTGAGAGCGGAGCGATTCGTAGCATTAAACCATCGCCATCGAAGAGGTTGATTTCTTTCTCTGTAGGTTTGGTATTTTTGATTTCAGTGTCAGTCAGTTTCTTAGCGAGTTTTGCCATTTTGGGACCCTCTAGTATTGGACCCTTCGCATAGGGTCCCAAGAAGGGTGCCATAACGAGTAGCTTCTAGCAATTCTCGGTAGACTACTATAGACGTAAAAAAGCCCGCAAGGCTGGTTCCAAGCGGGCTTAGTAGACTTTACTAGACTTCGGTAAAACAAAAAGTGGTGGAGCTGGGGGGATTCGAACCCCCGTCCGGAATTACTCTACCGTCGGCACTACATGCTTAGTCTAATCTTTACATTCGCCTGCCAGCTGCGGATAGACACGCCACTAACAAACTAGCCTGATTGGATTTAACGCTTCAACCCCAGGCAGGGCATCCACGCGATCTCTTTTAGGTTTGACCTCTCTTGATCCCCGTCCTAAGAGCGGAGGCTAGGGAGAGAGGGCTCTAAGCAGGTTATTAAGCTGCTAGTGCGTACGTTTCGTCGTTTGCGACTATTTTTTTGCGGCTTTTTACGAGGCCAACCGCCCCTCGGCATGCACCTTGGGCTTTGCAAATCCCGTCGAATCCAGGATCAGCCCCAGGAGACTTTCGCCAGTATACCAGAATCTACCGCTACTAAGCCACTGATTAGCGGTTAGCGTTCTTCATGATACGGGCTTTGTCTAATTTCCATTCACGTTCTTTAATATCGTCACGCTTGTCGTGTTCTCTTTTACCTTTCGCTACGCCGATTTTGACTTTGCTCCAGGCATTTTTCCAATACATCGACAGCGCAACAACTGTGTAGCCTTCACGGCTGACTCGTCCTATCAGCGAATCTAACTCGCGTTTGTTCAGTAATAATTTACGCGAGCGGGTCGGATCACAAACAACATGTGAAGACGCAACGTTGAGTGGCGTAATCGTCGCACCAAAAAGGTAGGCTTCACCATTCATGAATGTGACATAGCTATCACTGATATTGGCTTTGCCCGCACGCAGTGATTTTACTTCCCAACCTTGCAGCGTAAGCCCTGCCTCAAATTCTTCTTCAATGAAGTATTCATGGCGAGCGCGCTTATTTTGCGCAATGGTAGCGGAACCGGGTTTGTACGCTTTTTTCTTTGTCATAGTGTCGTCATTATACTGGATGTAAAGGGGAATGAAATCCCTGCGGTGTGTCTAAAGCAATGTTGATGATATCGTGCGATAACGTTCGCATAATTTTTGTCTGACCGCGTATCAATGCTATTATTTTGCGCGTTTTATGACTCACGGAAAATTGTATGCCCAAGATAAATCGATCGGCATTGGTCCCATTCAGTGCGGAGCAGATGTATAAACTAGTCAATGATGTCCCTTCTTACTCTGATTTTTTGCCAGGGTGCACGGGGAGTCGGGTTTTGTCCTCTACACCGGAGGAGATGACCGCGGCTGTTGATGTATCAAAAGCCGGTATCAGCAAAACGTTCACTACCCGTAATAGGTTAACCAGCAATCAGAACATTGCCATGCAACTGGTTGATGGTCCATTTCGTCAGCTAAATGGAGGTTGGCACTTTACGCCACTTAGTGCAGATGCCTGTAAAGTCGAGTTGCATCTGGATTTTGAATTCAAGAATGCATTGATTGAACTGGCCTTCGGAAAGATTTTTAAAGAACTGGCAAACAATATGGTTCAGGCATTCACGCAACGTGCCAAAGAGGTTTACCGTGCCTGAACTTCACGTGGAAGTCGTTTATGCCTTACCGGATCGTCAGTACCTGAGGTCATTAACCCTGGAGGACGGCTCTACAGTTGAACAGGCCGTTGTTGCTTCTGGATTATTAGAATTACGGCCAGATATTGATTTGAGCATTAACAAAGTCGGCATCTATAGCCGACCTGTCAGGTTGACTGATGTACTCAGTGAGGGCGATCGTGTTGAAATATACCGACCTTTGATTGCCGACCCGAAAGAACTACGTCGTCAACGTGCAGAACGCGCAAAAAAATAAGGCACGCAAGTACCTTATTATCTGTCTATTTGTCGGCGCAGTTCACCACTAAGTGAATAACCGCCTATCGCCGACAATATCTGGGCATTGTTACAGTGCAGGCTTGTTATTCAGGTTTGTGAGCACGCCGTCACTGTTAAAAGTCAATGTCAAGGTTTGCTGTTTCACTGCTTCATGGCCAGGTTGTTGGCGGAAGACATAATACCAGATATCGCTACCAAACGGATCTTTCAGCATCGGTGTACCCAAGATATAGATAACCTGTTGTTTGGTCATACCGGTGTGAATTTTGGCGACATCAGCCGGTGCCAGATAGTTTCCCTGGTTGATGTCCGGCCGATAAACCACTTTTTCTAGCGTGGAACATCCGGCAGTCAGCATAACAACAACCACCGTGGCGACGATAGTTAGCGTTTTACAGCGCATAGTGATTACATTCCTTAAGGGCATAGGTTGCAGATGATAATAGACCTTGCCTGACTTGAAAACCTGCAAGACCCATGTAAGACCCCGGGAAGTCAAAAAAGTTGGGCTTTTTTATAGCATCCATCTCAACAACCACCCCGTAGGTCGTTACAGCGCACTGTTAAAAACACATTCAACGTTTTTATGCGGCTAACAACTCTTTTGCGTTTGCCAGCGTATTTTTCGTTACAGCACTGCCACCCAGCAGGCGGGCGAGTTCCTGTAATCGTGCTCGCTTATCTAACGGCTGCATCAGGGTTTCTGTTGCTGAACCGTCAGTTTGCTTGCTGACAAAAAAGTGATGATGTCCGCAGCCTGCGACTTGTGGCAGGTGGGTAACACACATAACCTGAGTGGATTCCCCCAACTGACGCAACATCTTACCGACAATAGCTGCCGTTGGGCCACTAATACCGACATCAACTTCGTCGAAAATCAGCGCCGGAGTATCCATTTTCTGTGCTGTAATGACCTGAATGATCAGAGCAATACGAGAAAGCTCGCCACCAGATGCTACTTTCACCAGCGACTGGTGGGGCTGGCCTGGGTTAGTCGTCACGCGGAATTCAATATGGTCTGCACCATTGATGCCGAGAGATTCCGGTGCAAACTCGACGTTTATGCTGAAATGCCCGTGCGGCATAGCCAGGGCATGCATATTGGTTGTGATCAACTGTGCTAGCTCACTAGCATGGTGGCTGCGGCGAATATGTAATTGTTCAGCCAAATGCAGGGCTTGTTGATGGTATTCACTCACTGTGCGACTCAGCATTTCATGATCGCTTTCCTGCTGATCCAGTTGCTGTTGCTCATTAAGCATTTGTTGATAAAAAGTGGGTAGATCTTCCGGTGCAATGTGATGCTTTCTGGCCAGTGTCAGTTGTCGGGAAATGCGTTGTTCCAGTTCGTACAATCTGATTGGATCAAGGTCCATCTGGTCGCTGTAATGACGCAACTCATCACTGACCTCGCTGATTTGGATGTCGGCTTCTTCCAGTAATGTCAGTGTTCCAGCGAGTTTTTCATCCATGCTGATCAGTTCTGAAAGCTGATGTTTTGCGGTGTGCAGCATACTGAGCAAGTTTTGTTCTTCACCTTCACTAAGCAGTTGTAGCGCTTGTTGGCTGAGAGCGAGCAACTGTCCGCTGTTGGACAGACGCTTGTACTCGGCATCAATCTGCTCATATTCTCCGGCCTGTGGAGCGAAGTCATTCAGTTCTTTCAGTTGGTATTGCAGAAGTTCCCGGCGTGCTTCCCGTTCAATGGTTGCCTGCTGGTGTTGGGCCAGTTCACGACAGCTTTGGTGCCACTGTTGCCAGACTTGCTGCATGGCAGAAAGTAATTGAGGTTCATCGGCGTAGGCATCCAGCAGATGACGCTGATGTTCTGGTTTAAGCAACAGTTGGTGTGCATGTTGACCGTGTAGCTGGATCAGATGTTGGCCCAGTTCCCGTAGTTGGGAAAGTGGAACAGCGGTACCGTTAATGAAACCACGAGAACGTCCGTCGGCACCGATAACTCGTCGCAGCAGGCATTCATTGCTGTCATCAAGCTGGTTTTGCTCCAGCCAGACCAATGCCGCCGGGGTATCAGCCAGTGAAAAACGGGCGCAGATATCTGCACGTGCCGCTTCCGGACGAACCATGCTGGCATCAGAACGGTTCCCGAGGCAGAGACCGAGAGCATCAATCGCAATGGATTTACCTGCACCGGTTTCACCGGTAATGACGCTCATCCCGGCTTGAAAATCAATTTCCAGTTCGCGCACGATGGCGAAGTTACTGATAGTGAGTTGCGCCAGCATGGTAGTTTCCTGTATGTAACAACAAGTGTGATTACATACAGTATAAACTGGTTTTTTATACAGTAAAGTGGCTTGAGGTTATTTTTAGAACAATTTTTTAGACCATCCGAGTTTACTACTTAATGTATTGAAATAGCTGTAATCTTTGGGATGAATGAGGTTGAGGTGATGTTTGCTGCGCCGGATGAAAACCTCTTCGCCCTCCTGTATTGGCAGCGAGATCTGGCTGTCACAGCTGATTTCCAGATCGTTAGTGATTTTGGAGAACTTCAGCCGAATAGTACTGCTGCTGTTAATTACCAGCGGACGTGCCGACAGTGTGTGCGGGAACATGGGAACCAGTGCAATGGCATCCAGCGTAGGGGTCAGAATAGGGCCGCCTCCAGAAAGGGAATAAGCGGTGGAACCGGTAGGGGTGGAAATGATCAGACCATCTGAACGTTGAGAAAAGGCAAAGCTATCATCGATATAGACTTCAAACTCGATCATATGAGCGACTTTCCCCGGATGAAGAACGACTTCGTTGATCGCTGTGCTAATACTGTTGGCCTGCTTTGTGCGGCATACCTGTGCTTCCAGCATGAAACGGCTTTCGCAAATGTAATGACCTGCCAGTACATCACTGAGCTGTTGCTGAGTATGGTCGGGATCCAAATCAGTAAGGAAACCAAGGTTGCCGCGGTTAACACCGATCACGCTAACATCATAACGTGAAAGTATTCGTGCCGCTCCCAGCATATTGCCGTCCCCGCCAATCACGATGGCCAGATCTGCCTGTCGCCCGATATCATCCAGATTACCGGTTACGGCGTCTTTCAAATTGAGAGCGTGAGCAATCTGTGGTTCGAGCAGCACTGAGTAGCCTTTGTCGCTCAACCAGTGATATAGCATGTCATGAGTGGTCAGTGCCGTGGGATGGCGCGGATGACCGACAATGCCGATGCAGTTAAATAGTTTGTTCATTGAATCGATTATCCTCACCGAAGTGTCTGGCACTCCGTGTTTTAAGGCAATATGTGAATCGTTCCCTTGAAACCCCGCGTTTGATCCCCATAATAAGCGAACTAGCGAGAACAATGCTAAAACCGCGGAGAATTTCATGAGTAGTAAAGATCAGAAGTCACCTGACGAGCAAGTCTTGGATCAAAAGGAAACGGCAGAAGGGCAGAAAGCGGAAGCCATGCCGGAGATGACAGAAGTGGTTGACCCGCGTGATGAGCGTATTGCCGAACTGGAAGCACAGTTGAACGATGTACAGCAGCGTGAACGTGATAACGTGATGCGTGCTCGCGCAGAGATTGAGAATATTCGTCGCCGTACGGATATTGACATTGAAAAGGCCCACAAGTTTGCATTGGAAAAGTTTGCGGGTGAAATGTTACCGGTGATTGATAATCTGGAGCGCGCACTGGAAATGGCCGACAAGTCTGATGAGGCACTGTCTGCCATGATTGAAGGTGTTGAACTGACGCTGAAATCTCTGTTGGCGGCAGTGCATAAGTTCGGTATTGATGTGGTTGATGAAGCTAATGTGCCGTTCAATCCGGAAGTCCACCAGGCCATGACTATGCTTGAATCTGCCGATCATCAGCCGAATCACGTCATGATGGTGATGCAGAAAGGTTACACGTTGAATGGTCGACTACTGCGTCCGGCAATGGTGGCTGTGTCTAAAGCCAAAGAATAATATTCCCTTTTCTCCGAAGACAATGGCTTCGTTGCGGTTGTCTTCGAAGATTTCCATTCAAATTTTCCTGTCTTTAATCCTGTAATCCCTCTGTTTTTTTATTGTGTTCATGTGGTGTTTTTCGCATGAAGTAATAAGTATTCTTGAATTTTAAATAATTGCGTTTTTTTGTTTATAATTTGTTAATATTCGTTTGCTGAATCCGGTGTTTTTCATAGGGTAAATGCATCATTATCTTTACCTATTAGAGTAATAATTATTGCCGTTCTAAATGCACTTGATAATCATTATCATTAATGTAAAAGTAGTAAAACAACAGCTTTAGAAGGGTCACTCATATGCCGGGAAGTCGTGTAGTCGAATCAGTCAGCCGCAAATCGAGAAAGGTTAAACTTTCTTTGATGGGGCCGGCTTTCATCGCAGCGATCGGTTATATCGACCCTGGTAACTTCGCCACCAATATTCAGTCGGGTGCTTCTTACGGTTATCAATTGCTGTGGGTTGTGGTTTGGGCCAACCTGATGGCGATGCTGATCCAATTGCTTTCAGCCAAGTTGGGCATTGCCACTGGGAAAAATCTGGCGGAGCATATCCGTGACCGTTTCCCGCGTCCTGCCGTATGGGCTTATTGGGTTCAGGCTGAAATCATTGCCATGGCAACCGATCTGGCTGAATTTATGGGGGCAGCCATCGGCTTTAAATTGCTGTTTGGCGTGTCCCTGCTGGAAGGGGCCGTACTCACCGGTATTGCGACTTTCTTGATCCTCATGCTGCAACAGCGTGGACAAAAACCACTGGAAATGGTGATTGGTGGTCTACTGCTGTTTGTTGCGGCAGCGTACATTGTGGAATTGATTTTCTCACGTCCGGAGTTAGTGGCATTGACCAAAGGAATGGTTATTCCCAGTTTTCCGACCTCGGATGCGGTACTGCTGGCTGCCGGGGTATTGGGTGCGACTATCATGCCGCATGTGATTTACCTGCATTCATCCCTGACTCAACGGGAAGGGAAATATACATCTGCAGAGCGTTATACCGCGACTAAAGTTGATGTTTCCATAGCGATGACCATTGCGGGATTTGTGAATCTGGCGATGATGGCGACGGCGGCGGCGGCATTTCATTTTAGTGGTAATACTGGGATTAGCGATCTCGATCAGGCTTACCTGACGTTGCAACCATTGCTGGGGCATGCTGCCGCGACCATATTCGGCTTGAGCCTGGTGATGGCGGGGCTGTCATCAACGGTCGTGGGAACGCTGGCGGGTCAGGTGGTGATGCAAGGTTTTGTACATTTTCATATACCGCTGTGGTTACGCCGCTCTGTTACTATGTTGCCGTCATTTATTGTGATTTTGTATGGTATGGATCCCACCCGAGTGCTGGTATTGAGTCAGGTTCTGCTGAGTTTCGGGATCGCCCTGGCATTAATTCCACTGTTGGTATTTACCGGAAACCGGGAATTAATGGGTAATCTGGTCAACAGTCGGTTGATACAAAACACGGGAAAACTGATTGTATTTATCGTTGTTTCACTGAACCTCTATCTGATCGTCGATACGCTGCTGGCGCGTTAATCGCGCCTGTATTCCTGGTAGTATCGCGTGCATTCCTGTTTTACCAAGCTTATTATTTTCCACGGATTCTTTGTATGCCGGGGCTCAATTATGTCGTCACCCATCACAATTATTGAAAAGAAGATTTTATCCGACCACTGGTTTGTTCTGAATAAATATGTATTTGATCTGAAAAGAAAAAATGGCGAGCTGGTTCGCCAGATGCGGGAAGTTTACGACCGGGGGAATGGTGCGGCGATTCTGTTGTATAACCGGGATAAAGGAACTGTTGTGCTGACACGACAATTCCGGATGCCGACATATGTCAACGGTAACGACAGCGGGATGTTACTGGAAGTCTGTGCTGGATTGCTGGATGACCAGTCGCCGGAGGCCTGTATCCGCAATGAAGCGATTGAAGAAACTGGATACGCTATAGGAAAAGTGGAAAAGTTGTTTGAAGCTTATATGTCGCCCGGAGGGGTGACTGAACTGATTCATTTTTTTGCAGCGGAATACGATGAGTCGCTGCGAGAAATGCGGGGTGGTGGCGTGGATGATGAAGATATTGAAGTAGTTGAGCTACCTTTTACCGAGGCCATGGCGCTGCTCAAAGATGGTCATATCAGAGATGGTAAGACTATCATGTTATTACAGTACGCCCAGATTCAAGGCTGGTTTACTGAAAGATAGGCTGAGCGTTCAGTCATCGATAAGGGGCGATGGCGCCCCTTTTTTGTGTCCCTCTGTGTACGGTGAGCCATCCGGTATTACAGTTTTGCAGCCAGCAACGTTTCCAGTTTCTGCTGATCGGCGGCAAACAGACGTATTCCTTCAGACAGTTTCTCTACCGCCATCGGATCCTGATTGTGCTCCCAGCGGAATTCAGCTTCCGATAGTGATAACGGGTGGTGGAAACCCTCGGTGGATGGTCTGAGTTTGCGTTCTACCGGTGCGTCGTTATTTTTCAACTGCTCCAGTAGTGCAGGGGAAATGGTCAGACGATCGCAGCCCGCCAGCGCCAGAATCTGTTCTATCTTGCGGAAGCTGGCGCCCATGATGATAGTCGGGTAGCGGTATTGCTTGTAATACGTATAGATTTTACGTACCGACAGTACGCCTGGGTCCTGTTCGGCATCGTATTCGGCAACGGGTTGTCTGGTTTGATACCAGTCATAGATACGTCCGACAAAGGGAGAAATCAGGTAAACGCCAGCTTCAGCACAGGCGCGAGCCTGGGCAAAGGAAAAAAGCAGAGTCAGATTACAATTAATACCTTCCTTCTCCAGTTCTTCGGCGGCACGAATCCCTTCCCAGGTCGCCGCCAGTTTGATCAAAATACGCGAGCGGTGAATATCTTTTTCTTCATACATGCCAATGAGCTTGCGGGCTTTGGCAACACACATCCCACGGTCAAATGACAAACGTGCATCCACTTCGGTAGAGATTCGGCCGGGAATACTTTTCAGCACTTCCGCGCCAATGTTCACCGCCAGGCGGTCACTGGCGTTAATCAGTTGGGTTTCACGGGAACCGCCCTGCTTGCGGGCATAAACCAGCGCGTCGTCAAACAGTGGTTGGTATTGTGGCAGGCTGGCCGCTTTCAGGATCAGGGATGGATTGGTTGTAGCGTCCTGTGGAGAGTAATGACGGGTAGATTCGATATCGCCACTATCAGCCACCACAACGGTCAGCTGTTTAAGGGCTTCTAATTGGTTCATCGCTTAACTCCTTGAACAATAATATGAAAATAAAAACGCAGGGCAACACACTGCATCATTACCGGGAAGAATGACATGCGCTTTCTCTGATTGCTGCGACGGGAAATGTCGATGACACAGCATAAGGCAGGCTGTCGTGCTGCATTGTGTTATCTGTTTTCTGTTGCTGGATATTTGCAGGAGAGCGGTCCCGGAGTGGCTATCTGCATTTCCCAGACTTTGAGCATAGACTCGTCCGAGAATTTATTCCTGAAGGGCGCTCGCTAACTGATTTTTCTCCTCATTAATTAATTATATTAAGCGATATTCACTCTTGGATTTTGTAATGCGTCATGGTTTAACCAAAGGTGAACACTATACTTAAGTAACTCGCAACCCTACTTGAACAACAAAGCGAAAAGGTAAGGTAATTAAAAATGGATGAACAACTAAAGCAAAGCGCACTGGACTTCCACCAATATCCGGTACCGGGAAAAATTCAGGTTTCACCGACCAAACCGCTGGTCACTCAGCGTGATTTGGCGTTGGCCTATTCTCCTGGCGTTGCCGCACCCTGTTTGGAAATTGCCAAAGATCCGCAAGCTGCCTATAAATACACCGCACGAGGAAATCTGGTCGCGGTTATCTCCAATGGTACAGCGGTGCTGGGTTTAGGGAACATTGGCGCACTGGCAGGCAAGCCAGTCATGGAAGGTAAAGGGGTCTTGTTTAAAAAATTCTCAGGTATTGATGTTTTCGATATCGAAGTAGATGAGCTGGATCCAGACAAGCTGATTGACGTGATTGCTGCACTGGAACCCACGTTTGGCGGTATCAACCTGGAGGATATCAAGGCACCGGAATGTTTCTATATTGAGAAGAAACTGCGTGAACGGATGAAGATTCCGGTATTTCACGACGACCAACACGGTACGGCCATTATCTGTACTGCCGCCGTACTTAACGGTCTTCGAGTAGTGAAAAAAGCTATTTCTGATGTACGGCTGGTGGTCTCTGGTGCTGGTGCTGCGTCTATCGCCTGTCTGAATTTACTGGTGGCGCTGGGTCTGAGACACGAAAATATTGTGGTTTGTGACTCACGTGGTGTGATTTACAAAGGCCGTGACGTGAATATGGCTGAAACCAAGGCCGCCTATGCTATTGAAGATAATGGTTGCAGGAAACTGGCTGATGTCATTCCTGACGCCGATATTTTCCTCGGTTGTTCCGGTCCTGGCGTGCTGACTCAGGATATGGTCAAAACGATGGCGCCGAATCCATTGATTCTGGCGTTGGCCAACCCGGAACCGGAAATCCTGCCACCGTTGGCGAAGGCTGTCCGCCCGGATGCCATTGTCTGTACCGGCCGTTCGGATTACCCGAATCAGGTTAACAACGTACTGTGTTTTCCGTTTATTTTCCGCGGTGCGCTGGATGTGGGTGCGACCGTTATCAACGAAGAGATGAAACTGGCTTGTGTTCATGCGATTGCTGATTTGGCTCTGGCGGAACAGAGTGAGGTGGTCGCCTCTGCCTATGGCGATCAAGAGCTCTCCTTTGGTCCGGAATACTTGATTCCCAAACCTTTCGATCCGCGCTTGATCATCAAGATTGCACCAGCCGTGGCGAAAGCGGCAATGGATTCAGGGGTGGCGACACGTCCTATCGAGGACTTCAATGCTTACACCGAGAAACTGACCGAGTTTGTCTACAAGACCAATCTGTTCATGAAACCGGTGTTTTCTCAGGCCCGTCTACAGTCGAAACGCGTGGTGCTGGCTGAAGGGGAAGACCCGCGTATCCTGCATGCAACCCAGGAATTGGTCACCCTGGGGCTGGCGTTCCCAATATTGATTGGCCGCCCCAGCGTAATAGAAAAACGCATCCAGAAGCTCGGCTTGCAGATTACTATCGGAAAAGATTTTGAGGTTGTGAATAACGAGTCCGATCCTCGTTTTAAAGCGTACTGGCAAGAATACTTTGAGATGATGAAACGGCGCGGTATTTCACAGGATCAGGCGCAGCGTGAGATGCGCGCCAATTTGACGTTGATCGGTTCTATCATGGTTCATCGCGGCGAGGCCGATGCATTAATTTGTGGCACCGTCGGGAATTATGAAGAGCATTTCGCTGTAGTGGAAGACGTGTTTGGCTATCGTGATGGTGTGCATGTTGCGGGTGCAATGAATGCATTGCTGTTGCCAAGCGGCAATACATTTATCGCTGATACGTATGTGAACGCTGATCCAACGCCGGAACAATTGGCGGAGATCACGCTGATGGCGGCTGAGACAGTACGTCGTTTCGGTATTGAGCCGAAAGTGGCATTGCTGTCTCACTCCAGCTTTGGTACTTCTGATTCCCCGACAGCGAAGAAAATGCGCGACACGCTGGCGCTGGTGAACAAGATGGCGCCAGATTTGCAAATCGATGGTGAAATGCACGGCGATGCCGCGTTGATGGAGTCGATTCGTAATGAACAGATGCCTGACAGTCCGTTGAAAGGCTCTGCCAACATTCTGATCATGCCGAATATGGAATCTGCCCGC
The DNA here is from genome assembly GCF_002847015.1 of Prodigiosinella confusarubida. Taxonomy (GTDB): domain Bacteria; phylum Pseudomonadota; class Gammaproteobacteria; order Enterobacterales; family Enterobacteriaceae; genus Prodigiosinella; species Prodigiosinella aquatilis. The sequence goes on along the minus strand of NZ_CP025085.1, from coordinate 4,611,665 downwards.
ATCAGTTATAATCTGTTGCGTGTTTCTTCGTCCGAAGGGGTGACGGTTGGTCCGGTGCTGATGGGTATCGCCAAACCGGTTCATATCCTGACGCCGATTGCCTCTGTTCGCCGTATTATTAACATGGTGGCGCTGGCAGTGGTTGAAGCACAGACTACGTTGCGGTAAGTGATATTGGTCTCTGACAGGCCGGCAGAGAAATCTACCGGCTTTTTTATCTCTGTCAGGATGCGGCCTTCTGCTGTAGCCATTTATCCAGCTCGTTGGCAAACTGTTGTCGATCCCGCTGGTTAAGGACGTTGGGGCCACCAGTCTGAATACCACTGGAGCGTAAAGTATCCATGAAATCACGTAATGTAAGGCGTTCACGGATGGTATCCGGCGTATAACGCTCTCCACGAGGATTAAGCGCCACCGCCTGTTTTTCCAGGACTTCTGCGGCCAGCGGAATGTCGCTGGTCACCACCAAATCACCAGGGTTGGCACGGCGCACAATTTCATTGTCTGCCACATCAAAACCTGCGGGTACTCGCAGGGTATGAATAAAACGCGAAGGTGGTACTTTGAGCGATTGATTGGCAACCAACGTTACTGGTGTCTCTGTCCGTTCCGCTGCGCGATACAGCACCTCTTTGATCACGTTGGGACAGGCATCGGCATCTACCCAAATAACCGGCATTAGTATTTTCCTTTTTCATCAAATAATCCCAGCCAGTCACGGGCTGGCAGAAAATCGTGGTACAACGCGGCTTCAGGGCTGTCGGGTTCGGGTTGATACTGGTATTCCCACCTTACTAGCGGCGGCATTGACATCAGAATAGATTCAGTGCGTCCACCGCTTTGCAGTCCAAACAGCGTGCCGCGGTCCCATACCAGATTGAATTCCACATAGCGCCCACGACGGTAGAGCTGGAACTGACGCTCACGCTCACCCCATTGCATGTCTTTATGGCGATTCACAATGGGTAAATAGGCATCTAGAAAGCCTTCACCCACGGCTCGCATAAAAGCAAAACAGGTGTTGAAATCAGGGGTGTTCAGATCGTCAAAGAACAGACCACCAACGCCTCTGGCCTCATTCCGATGCTTGAGATAAAAATAGTCATCACACCATTTCTTGTAGCGCGGATAGACGTCATCACCAAACGGTTTACACAGATTGTAGGCGGTTTGGTGCCAGTGTACGGCATCTGCTTCGAAACCATAAAACGGCGTGAGATCGAAGCCACCGCCAAACCACCATACTGCGGGTTCATCTTCCTTTTCCGCGATAAAGAAACGCACATTGGCATGACTGGTGGGAATGTAAGGGCTTAACGGATGGATAACCAATGAAATGCCCATTGCCTGGAATCGACGGCCTGCCAGTTCTGGTCGGTGAGTGCTGGCTGATGGCGGCAGAGATGGACCTGATACATGAGAGAAATTGACGCCCGCCTGTTCAAACACACTGCCTTGTCGCAATATGCGGCTGCGACCACCGCCGCCAGAGGCATGTTCCCAGGCATCTTCCATGAACGTTACAGCGCCGTCAATACGCTCTAATTGCTGACAGATCGTATCCTGCAAGGAAAGCAGAAAGCTTTTGACCTGGTTGATATCAGGTGTGCTCATAATGTCCCTTATGATGAGAGGTGAGAAAGCAGCCAGTATAACGGGAATCGGCGGCAGATGAATATCAGCGCAGTTACTCGTATTTTCCCGTCAGAAGCCTATGAATTTGATGTTGCGTCTGACACAAATCACGCGATAATCAAAACATCCCTAATTTATCGAATGGCAATCAGCAATGGAAATTCGCATATTCAGGCAAGATGACTTTGAGGAAGTGATCACCCTTTGGGAACGTTGTGATCTGTTGCGTCCCTGGAATGATCCGGAAATGGATATTGAACGTAAACTCAACCATGATCCTGATTTATTTTTGGTGGCTGAAGTGGGTAGCGAGGTGGTGGGGTCAGTAATGGGTGGCTATGACGGTCACCGTGGCTCCGCCTATTACCTTGGTGTCCATCCGGATTTTCGCGGCCGAGGTATTGCCAATGCGTTGATCAATCGCCTGGAGAAAAAGCTGATTGCCCGTGGTTGCCCGAAAATCCACCTGATGGTGCGAGAAGATAATGAGGCAGTTATCGGGATGTATGAAAAGCTGGATTACGAAACTGTCGATAGTGTGACATTGGGTAAACGACTGATTGAAGATCAGGAGTATTAGGTTGTGTCTCTCCCCAGAGAGACGCACGACGCGGTGGTCGCCCAGTGTATCCAGGTTTTTTTACTGATAAGGATTAAACTATATAGCCGTTTTGCGGCACTTTTTGTTTTTTTACCCGTCTGACATAACGGCTGAGGTCTGCACCATCGGTCCAACAAGTAAAAATCAGGTGCTGTTTCATTTTGAGGAGTGAGTTGTGATTAAAGTCCGCCCGTTGTTTCTGGCATTACCGCTGCTATTGTCGGGATGCAGTACGCTTTCTGGTTTTTCCTGGTCTAGCTTGTCGCCGTTCAACTGGTTTGGTAGTCCAATCACTGTTTCTGATGCTGGTGTTGGGGGAATCAACGCCGGTACGCCGTTGTCACAGCCGGTATTGGATAAAGCGCTGAATGGCAATTACTCCCTGCTCAGTGGCATGGGTATCGAAAATGGCAAGCTGACAGCGTTTTATGAAGCTCGCAAAGATAACAACGTGATGCTGGTGATTAGCGGCGAGCCTAAAGGCCATGTGAACAAGGTGGAAGTACAGGATAAGAGCATTGCCAGCCAATGGGGTGTGAAAATTGGTGATGAATTCGGTTCGTACTACAGTAAAGCGTTTGATGTTTGTCGATTAGGGCAGGGTAATAACGCACAAAGTGTGGAGTGTGTTGCTCCGCAAAGCAAACACGTTAGCTACCTGTTTTCTGGGACATGGAGTGGGCCGGAAGGGTTGATGCCTCCTGACGATATGCTGAAAAAATGGAAGGTCAGTAAAATTATCTGGCATGCCCAAGCCAGAAACTGAGCATTTATAGGCGTTGCGTCTGTGGCGCGCGCCTTGCTACCCCCTATCGCCAGCGTATTTCCCAGTTTCTTTCTTTACCGATGTGATTACCGGAACATTTTGCGCTGAAGCAAAGTAAAATTTACCGTATCCGGTATGATGAACAGGCTGCGCATGGTGGATGCCAGATAACAACTAAGGCACTGAATAACGTGAGGAAGCAAGAGATGACACAAATTCAAAGCGGTATTTTGCTGGAGCATCGCCGTTTTGCCATTTTTATGGAAGCGATGGTTCAAGGGGAATTTGATGCCATCCGCCAGGGTTGCAAAAAGTTTTGTCAGGCATTGAGTGAGTTGCAGCAGCGTTTCCCTGATGCTGGCCTGGGAGCTGTTATTGCGTTTGGTGACGACGTATGGCGTGAGTTGGACTGCGAAAACAGTGCGACAGAGCTTAAACCTTTCACGCCATTAGGTAACGGCCTGGCACCCGCTACCCAGCGCGACCTGTTGATTCATATTCAGTCTCTGCGCCACGATGTCAATTTCACTTTGGCACAGGCAGTGCTGTCCAGTTTTGGTAAGACCATCCATATCGAAGAAGAAACTCATGGCTTTCGTTGGATAGAGGAGCGCGATCTGAGTGGTTTTGTGGATGGTACCGAAAACCCGCAAGGTGAAGAGCGTCATAGTGTTGCCATTATTCCTGACGAGAAGTCTGGAGCGGGCGGCAGTTATGTTTTCGTTCAGCGTTGGGAACATAACCTGAAGCAGTTACAGCGGATGAGCGTAGGGCAGCAGGAACAAATTATTGGTCGCACTAAACAGGACAATGAAGAATTGTCGTCAGATCAACGACCAGCGACGTCTCATGTCAGCCGTGTTGACTTGAAAGAAGATGGCAAGGGGCTGAAAATTCTGCGTCAGAGCTTACCTTACGGGACGGCCAGCGACAAAAACGGTCTTTACTTCATCGCCTACTGTGCCCGCCTGTACAATATAGAACAACAACTGCTGAGCATGTTCGGTGAACGTGACGGGAAACGTGACGATATGTTGCGTTTTACCCGCGCAGTGAGCGGCAGCTATTTCTTTGCACCCTCTCTTGATCGCTTGCTATCGCTGTAACGCATTCACCCGTATTTTGTTATATAGGCACCGTTCAACGGTGCCTGTTTTTTATGGGGAAAATAATTAACCTGTAGGAGCCGGTTTACTCTCTTTCCAGCGCATGGATAGGTTGCATGTTTGCGGCCCGTTTGGCAGGAAAAAATCCAAATATCACGCCAATCAGGCTGGAGCATAAGAACGCTACAATAATGGATGTTGTGGAATAAACCATGGAGAAGCTGCTGGTAAACTGCCTGAAGATAACGCCGGCAAGCAAAGACAGTATCACGCCCAGAAACCCACCAAGCAGACACACCAGGACAGCTTCAATTAGAAACTGCTGTAGAATATCGCTGGTGCGGGCACCGACCGCCATTCTAACGCCTATTTCTCGCGTTCTCTCCGTTACTGAAACCAGCATGATATTCATCACACCAATTCCACCGACAATCAGCGAGATCAGGGCGATCAGCGAAACCAGCAGTGTCATGGTTGATGTCGTTTTCTGAATGGTCTGACGAATACTGTCCGTATTCATGATAAAAAAGTCTTTGGTGCCATGCTGGCGGGTCAACACCTGTGTGATACCTTGCTCGGCCACGCTGAGATCAACGTTATCTTTTACTCTTACCGTAATGCTTTTGAGATAGGACTGGCCGACCATACGCCACATCATGGTGGTGTAGGGGATCCAGACATTCAGATTGTCATCACTACCGAAACCACTTTGTTTACGGGTGATAACACCAATCACCCGACAGGGTAAAGAATCCAGCAGAATAACCTGTCCAATTGGATCTTCCCCTGAACTGAACAGTTCAGCCCGGGTGTTTTGATCGATAACGGCATCCTGGGTCAATTGTTTTACGCTGGATGGTGGAAAGGTAATGCCTTCATCAATGGTATATCCCCGTACAGTGAAAAACTGTTCGCCTACGCCTGTGACATTAGTGGATACCGCGATGTTGCCATAGCGCAATGTAGCACTGGTGGAAAGTGAGGGGGTTATGCTATGAACATAAGGTTGTTCAGCCAGTGGCTTGATGTCGTTAGCCCGTAGTGTCTGGATCGCGCTGGAACGCATGTCACCAAAATTTTTGCCGGGGAAGATTTCCAGCGTACTGGTACCCATGGCGTTGATATTTGCCAATACCTGTTGTTGTGATCCTTTGCCTAGCGCGACGACAGAAACGACGGAAGCGATACCGATAATGATGCCCAACATGGTCAGGAACGTTCTCATCCGTTGGGCATTCATGGCGCGCAAAGCCATTTTAAAGGCGTTGAAAAAGCGGCCACGGAACTGGCTGAACGGATTCGCAGTGATGATCGTTGCTGCTGGTTTGGGCGTAACCACAGAGACAGTGGCGCTTGTCCGGCTGTCGGCGATAATTTCACCGTCCTTTATTTCAATAATTCTTTCGGCCAGTTGGGCAATGTTCATATCGTGAGTCACGATAATGATAGTTTGTCCTTGCTGGTGAAGCTCTTTCAATATATTCAGAACTTCCTGGCCGCTGGTGCTGTCCAGCGCCCCGGTGGGTTCGTCCGCCAGAATGACGTCGCCGCCATTCATCAGCGCTCTGGCAATGCTGGTACGCTGCTGTTGGCCCCCCGACAGTTCATTTGGATGGTAGTGAAGGCGTTCTTTCAATCCCAGTCGGGACAACAATTCAATAGATCGTTGTTGACGTTCATGGCGTGTTTTTCCCGCATAAATAGCCGGTACTTCTACGTTATCCTGAACAGTAAGGTCGTTGAGTAAATGATAACGCTGAAAAATAAAGCCAAAATGTTCACGCCGCAATTCAGCCAGTTGATCGTTGTTCTGTGAGAGAATCGAGCGTCCTGCAATTTTATAGTCGCCTTCAGAGGGCTTATCCAGGCAGCCGAGAAGGTTCATGAGTGTTGACTTCCCCGAACCTGACGCACCAACAATCGCCACCATTTCTCCGCTCTGAATGGTGAGATTGATGTTCTTCAGGACATCGGTGGATTGATCACCGTTAACAAAACGGCGCGTGACATTGGTGAGCTGAAGTAAAGGAATCGCCATCATTCAGAATCCCATCGGTGGGCCGGGACGTTGCTGTGTGGTGGTTGTCCCACTATTGCTTTGCTGACTGACAATCACTTCTTCACCGGCTTTAACACCTGACACCAACTGCACATAGACATTATCGCTAACCCCGGTCTTTACTTCTCTCGCTGATATTTTCCCTGAGGGGCCAACGACCTGAACCACATCCTTACCGTCCATCGTGCTTAATGCGGTAACCGGTACAACCAGCGCGTTTTTTACCGATGACAACAGAATATAGACCTGTGCCGTCATGGAAATCCTAAGGACTTCCCCTGGATTATCAATATCAAACAGACCGTAATAGTAAATGGCAGTGCTGGAGGATGAACTACTGCTTGAACTGGTCGTGCTGGTGCTTGATGTGCTATCCGTGCTGGTGGATTCAGGGGCAGGTTCTATTGCACGTAATACGGCCTGATAGCGTTTCTTGGGGTTGCCTAAAATAGTGAACCAGACCGGCATTCCGGGTTTGACTTTAATGACGTCAGCTTCTGATATTTTTGCTTCTACCGTCATGGTCTTCAGGTTGGCAACTTTGGCAATAGTGGGCGTACTCTGTGCTGCATTGACCGTTTGGCCCTCTTCAACCGGAATCGATACGATAGTGCCGTCAATGGGAGAGCGGATTTTCGTGTATCCCAGGTTAACCTGGGCCGTGTTAACCGCGATTTTGGCCTGAATGATTTGCGCATCAAGTGCAGCTATTTCCGCCTGAGTGGCTTCCAGCGTGGTCTGTGTGCTATCGTAATCGGCCTGCACTCCCAGGCCTTTTTTCATTAGCATTTTCTGACGCTGCCAACTGAGTAGATCGTTTCTCATCGTGGCTTGCTTAGCCAACCGTTGGGCCTGAATATTTTTCAGCCCGGCTTCGCTGTCTTTAAGCGAGTTTTGTTGGGTAAGATCATCGATTTCTGCTAATAGCTGGCCTTTTTTGACTTTATCACCCAATGTAATGCGCAATGTTTTTATCTGCCCTGAAACTTGCGCGCCTACGCTTACCTGTTTTTGTGCCTGAATGGTGCCATCGGCTAATACAGTTTGCTCTAAATCGCGGACAACAACCGGGGTGGTAATATAGTGTACCGGAGTACCTTGATGGGCGAAGAACAGGGAGAAAAGCAGCGCAACGATTATTACTGACAACAATATCAGTAGCGAGCGGGCTGAAAGTAAACGCGATTTTATCAAAACAGGAGCTTCCTCACTATTACTGCTAAACGAAAGGCATCAAGAGGTGATAATTTACTCTTCACTTCAGTAGTGAGAGGTAGTATTTCCTTAAGGGAAAAGTAAGAATTCCGTAAATCCGACTGCGAAGATCAAGGCCAGGCCTGACAATAGATTCTGTAATGTAAAAATATAATGGGGATAGTGCATGAAAATTTTACTGGTGGATGATGATGCCGAACTGGGAAAAATGCTTTGCGAGTATCTGGGAGCGGAAGGATTCTCAGCTTCTCAGGTATTGACAGGAAAAGAGGGCATTGAAGGTGCAATGTCCGATCAGTATGCCGCAATGATTCTGGACATTATGCTGCCGGATATGAGCGGTATTGATGTCCTTCGCAATGTCAGGCGTAATCGTCAACTGCCAATCATTATGCTAACAGCCAAAGGTGACAATATTGATCGGGTCATTGGGCTGGAAATGGGTGCGGATGACTATGTACCGAAACCCTGTTATCCCCGAGAATTGGTTGCTCGGCTGAGGGCGGTGTTCCGGCGTTATGAAGAAAAACCGGATAAAACCGATAACACCGGTATCGTTAGTTATGGCGATCTGGTGTTTAATCCAGCGACGCGTAGCAGTGAGTGGCGTGGTCAGCCGTTTGATCTTACGGCTTCTGAGTTTAATCTCCTGGAACTGTTGGTGCGATCTCCTGAACGTGTAGTAACAAAAGACGAGCTATCAGAAAAATGTCTGGGTCGCCAGCGCGAGGCCTATGATCGTAGTGTTGATGTGCATATCAGTAATATTCGCCAAAAGCTCATTGCCCTGGATGGATGTTCTTTGCTGATTGAAACAGTACGTAGTGTTGGTTATCGGATACGTTAATGATGTATGGGCGATTGTTCTGGAAAATACTGTTGGGGCTGTGGTTCACGTTTATTTTTATATCTCAGCTAATGTGGGTGGGGTTCTCTTTTTATGGTGACCGACGTGATCCACCGGAAGTTCAGGTGGAAAAACATGTTAGCACTTTACAGATAGCGTTAGCGACTCAGGCCCTGCAACAGGGAGGATTGCCTAGGTTAAAAGCGGTAGTCGCCACATGGCCTGAAAGTGAGCGTCGGTACTTAAAAGTCTTCACGAAAGATTTTCCCACACCAATAGATTCCATTATTGATAAGCACAGTGAGTCCGATAGTTTTTGGGATCGTTTCAGATCTTCACAGAGGAACATCCTGACACAGGTTACCGGGCCAAACGGTGAGCATTACCAGCTCTATTTTGATACGAAGATCTGGCGTAAAGAGTTCTTGCCCGGACCACCAGAGATACAACAGTTTCTGCATCTGCCTGCACCAATGGTATGGATTGGTGTCTTGGGCGGATTGATTTTTAGCTGGATGTTGGCCTGGAACCTGACGCGTCCACTCAGTCAATTGCGCGCCGGGTTTGGGCGAGTAGCTCAGGGCGATTTATCAGTGCGATTGCTGCCCGTCATGCGGCGGCGTCATGATGAAATCAGTGATGTGGCCCGTGATTTTGACTCAATGTCCGAGCGGCTGGAGGTGCTGGTCAGTGCCAGAGAGCAACTGTTGCACGATGTTTCACATGAGCTGCGTTCACCACTGGCTCGTTTGCAACTGGCGATAGGATTAGTACGACAGAACGAAGGTAACCTGGAAAATTCATTACACCGTATTGAGCGTGAAGCTGGACGTATGGACAAAATGATCGGTGAGTTGTTGACATTGTCACGTACTGAAAACACGGCCGCTAATGAAGAATACTTTGACTTACTTGGGTTGGTGACGGCGGTGGTGAATGACGCCCGTTATGAGGCACAGGTTCCAGGGATTGAGATTACATTGAGCACCGGTGGATTTGATGATTATACGGTTACTGGTGTTTCAGAACTGATTCGTCGCGCAATTGACAATATTCTCAGGAATGCGCTGCGTTTTTCTTCGCCTGGGCAACTGGTGTCAGTTACTTTGGGACGAGATGAGCAGGAATGGATTATCGGTGTGGCTGATCAGGGGCCTGGTGTAGAGAAAAGTAAGCTTTCCAGTATTTTTGACCCGTTTATACGCATAGATTCGCCACTATCAGGTAAAGGATATGGTTTAGGGCTGGCGATTGCCCGCAAGGCAATACAGGCTCATGGTGGTAAGATTGAAGCAGAAAACCGGGGACAAGGCGGATTACTGATTCGGGTCTGTATCCCACGCTGGAAATGAAAACGGCGCCTTCACCCAGGCGCCATTTATATAATAATCGGTAATCGGTATTATTTTTTGATGCGGATTATCGGTGTTTCTCCGACCACTACTGTCCCGGTCAGTTTGGTCAATTCTTTGATCTCATCCATATTGGAGATGACTACTGGTGTTAAGGTAGATTTAGCTTTCTCTTCCAGCAGAGCCAGATCAAATTCGATCACCAAATCGCCTTTCTTCACCCGCTGGCCTTCTTCCGCGATGCGTTTGAAACCTTCGCCTTTCAGTTCGACGGTATCAATACCAAAGTGAACAAAGAGTTCGATGCCGCTGTCTGATTCGATAGAAAAAGCATGGTTAGTTTCGAATATTTTACCGATGGTGCCGTCAACCGGGGCCACCATTTTGTTGCCTGTCGGTTTAATCGCTATACCATCACCTACGATTTTTTCGGCAAAAACAACATCAGGAACATCTTCAATATTTACGATTTCTCCGGACAGTGGGGCAATGATCACAATGCTGCCAGTGTCTTTTTTATCATCAGAAACCAGAGATTTCAGTTTATCGAACAAACCCATGATTCTCTCCTAAGCATTAATATTGGGCCAGCGTAGTGGTATCAGCAAAGTGTTTTTTCTTTAATGAACCGGCTTACCAGGTTACTTAACTCTTCTGCAGTTGGTAGGGTCATAGCCTGTTCCGCCAGCGCCTTCGCATCTTCGTAATTTGCATTACGAATTATTTTCTTGATGCTTGGGATAGAGATAGAACTCATGCTGAATTCATCCAGACCCATTCCCAATAACAGTAGTGTAGCACGTTCGTCTCCAGCGAGCTCACCACACATACCTGTCCACTTGCCTTCGGCATGAGATGCGTCAATCACCTGTTTGATCAGGGTTAATACCGCTGGGGACATCGGGTTATAGAGATGGGAAATCAGCTCATTACCGCGATCTACAGCCAGAGTATACTGAGTTAAGTCGTTTGTCCCAATACTAAAGAAATCAACTTCCTTCGCCAGATGGTGAGCAATGGCTGCGGCTGCCGGTGTTTCCACCATTACGCCCATTTCGATATTCTCATCATAAGCTTTACTTTCTTCTTTCAACTGCACTTTCAGCATATCCAGTTCGGCTTTAAGGGCACGAACTTCTTCGACTGAAATGATCATCGGGAACATGATTCGCAGTTTACCAAATGCGGACGCACGCAAAATGGCGCGTAGCTGTGCATGAAGAATTTCTTTACGGTCAAGACAGATGCGAATAGCCCGCCAGCCGAGAAAAGGGTTTTCCTCTTTTGGCAGATTCATGTATGGCAAATCTTTGTCGCCACCGATATCCATGGTGCGGACAATCACTGCTTGTGCACCTACGGCTTCAGCCACGGCCTTGTAAGCCTGGAACTGTTCTTCTTCTGTCGGGAAGGTATCACGGTCCATGAACAGAAATTCTGTGCGGTACAGGCCGACACCTTCGGCGCCATTACGCTCGGCACCTGCTACGTCACGTACTGTACCAATGTTGGCACAGACTTCTACCTGATGACCATCCAGTGTTATGGCCGGCAGGTCTTTCAGTTTGGCGAGCTCATATTTTTCGGTGTTGTATTGCTGCTGAACCGTTTTGAGCTGGTCAATTGTTTCTTGGCTTGGGTTTTGATAAACCTTGTTGTTGACACCATCCAGAATCAGAAAATCACCGTTTTTAACCTGCTTGGTGACGTCGGTGGTGCCCACAATGGCTGGCAATTCCAGTGAACGAGCCATGATAGAGGTATGTGATGTCCGTCCGCCAATATCAGTGATGAACCCCAGCACTTTGTCCAGATTTAACTGCGCAGTTTCAGATGGCGTCAGATCAGTTGCGACTAGAATCACTTCTTCCTGGATGTCGCCCAGGTCAACGATATTCATGCCGAGAATATTTTTCAGCAGACGCTTACCAATGTCGCGCATGTCCGCCGCGCGTTCTTTCAGGTATTCATCATCAAGTTCTTCCAGCGCTTTGGCCTGGTTCTCGATAACAGAAAACGCCGCTGCATCGGCAGAGGCGTGCTCATCTTTAATCAGGGATATGATTTCCTGCTCGAATTCCTCATCTTCAAGTAACATGATATGCCCTTCGAAGATGGCTTCTTTCTCTGCACCCAGCGTTTCTGCCGCTTTGGTCTTGATCACTTCCAACTGTTTAGACGCTTTGGCGCGGCCTTCCAGAAAACGGTCGACTTCCTTATTTACTTGATCTGCAGAGATTTTTTTTCGGTTGATGATAATTTCATCTTCTTTCAGTAAAAGTGCCTTACCAAAAGCAATACCGGGTGATACTAATATGCCTGAAATCATAACCTTACCTTACTTGATACTGATGTTCACTAAAAAGACCGTGCCGTTTATTCGAGCTCAGCCATCAGTTTAACCAGATGTTCAACAGCTTTCTGTTCGTCTTCACCTTCTGCTGAAATAGTAACAACAGTACCCTGAGTTAAACCGAGTGTCTGTAATTTGAACAAACTTTTTGCGCTGGCGCTTTTTCCGTTGGAAGCAACGGTGATTTCTGAAGCAAAGCCCTTGGCTTCCTTGACAAATTGGGCGGCGGGTCGCGTGTGTAAGCCATTCGGAGCGGTAATAGTTACTTCTTGTTGGAACATTCTGTTTTCCCCAACTTATTGGATTAAAAATTAGTGTTGTGGAGCTAAAGTTTAGTGTGTTCACTGAACTTTAGCCTGTTTGGTTAGCACCCTGAGCATGTTACAGGGGCAGGCCGGGATGCGGCAAGGAGACAACTTCACGTTTCCCTTATTACAATATCAGTAATAATCACCTGTTTTCTACTCGAACACTGGCAGTGTGGGAAGTTTACTTTCACTATTTCATCTCTACCAAGCGCGATTTTGCAAAAAGGATCTTAACGGATATTAATTTCACGCATCAAAATAATTGACCGGTTAAATACTAAACTTGGCTCGGAAAAGCAATGCATAAGTAATGGAAAGTTTGAAGTCTGCCGCAAAAAAGCACCCCGCGAGGTGCTTTTTTTAACATTTTGATTACTATTTGTGCGTATGGTGGAGGGCTACTGCTGTAGTTCCTGTTCGGTAAACAGATCAGCAAACAGGGCCGTACTCAGATAACGTTCACCGGAAGAAGGTAAAATAACGACGATAGTTTTATTTGAAAATGCATCTTCTTTTAGTAAATTAAGTGCCGCAGCTACTGCTGCGCCGGAGGAAATACCAGCCAGAATACCTTCCTCTTCCATCAACCGGCGGGCTGTCTGGATAGCCTCGTCGTTGCTGATTTTTTCTACGCGATCAATCAGCTTCAGATCCAAATTGTCTGGGATGAATCCAGCACCGATGCCCTGAATCTTGTGTGGACCCGGCTTGATTTCTTCACCAGCCAGTGCCTGGCTTATTACCGGAGAATCAGTGGGTTCAACGGCGACAGTAGTAATCGCTTTACCTTTGGTGTTCTTGATGTAACGGCTTACTCCCGTTAATGTCCCCCCTGTACCCACCCCAGCGATGAATACATCCACTTGACCGTCGGTATCTTCCCAGATTTCCGGGCCAGTTGTTTTTTCATGAATTTCGGGGTTGGCCGGGTTACTAAACTGCTGCAGCATCAGATAACGCTGCGGGTCGCTGGCAACGATCTCTTCTGCTTTGGTGATCGCGCCTTTCATCCCTTTGGCACCTTCAGTCAGTACCAGGTTGGCTCCCAGCGCCTTGAGCAACTTGCGGCGTTCAATACTCATGGTTTCCGGCATGGTCAGCGTCAGCTTATAGCCACGTGCAGCAGCAACGTAAGCTAAAGCAATACCGGTGTTACCACTGGTAGGTTCTACGAGTTCGATACCCGATTTCAGTACGCCACGTTTTTCCGCATCCCAAATCATATTGGCACCGATGCGGCATTTTACGCTGAAGCTTGGATTACGGGATTCAACCTTGACCAGGATGCGCCCATTACCGATACGATTCAGGCGAACCAGCGGCGTATGGCCGATTGTAAAAGAATTGTCTTCATAGATCTTGCTCATAGCCTGTCCTTTAATGACTGTATGAAATTTTTTGTGAACATCAGAGAGAATACCTGTTCATGGCGGCCAGTGAAGTAAGGAATCGTTATATCGTTATGTTCTTAGGAAATATATTTTCATCATTTACTTGATATCAACCGATTACATTACCGGCGTGGTTTTAGTGCCTTGGACAGATGGCGATAACGGTCAACCCACAACGCCGTTGCGCCACAAACCGCAACTGGCATGATAACTAGGTTAAGTACCGGAATGAGCGTAAACAAACTAATCAAGGCGCCAAACTGCAAATTGGTCATCTTGTGCTGCCGTAGTGCTCTTCGCATGACAGGAAAACTGACTTTATGGTTATCAAATGGATAATCACAATATTGTATTGCCAGCATCCAGGCACTGAACATGAACCAAATTACAGGTGCCAGTGTTTGACCGATTCCCGGTATGAAATAGAGCAGTAGCAATACCACTGCCCGAGGTAAATAATAGGCCAGTTTCTGAACTTCACGCTTCATGATGCGGGGAATATCTTTGGCGATGCTGATGATACCGCTGTCCGGCAGCGGTTTTCCAGTCAGGCGCGCTTCCAACTGTTCGGCCAGCAGACCATTGAAAGGAGCGGCAATAAAATTGGTGATGGTGCTGAATAAGTAACTGAAAACCAGCAAGACAGAAATAACAGCCAGTGGCCAGATGAGATAACTTAGCCATTGCAACCAATGTGGAATATCGGCCATGAGGCGGGGTATCCAGTTATCTAGCTGATGCAACAGCCACCAGAAAGCGCCACTCATCAAAAGAACATTGATCAGCATGGGAAGAATGACAAAACGACGGATGCCGGGAAGAGAGAGCAAATGCCATCCTTTCACAAAGTAATAGATACCACTATGGTTGTTATCAGTGTATTGCAGGTCAGACATCTTGTCGGTCGCTCCATTAATTGCAGGTTATCGCATCATATAGAGATGATTTTCTGCTGGCTAGAGCGCTTTTGTATGAAAAAACAGCAAAAAGGTGCGTACTATCTATCTTTATTATCATAAACTACCGACCAGACTTGCACTTGTGTACACAGGCAAATAGAGTTAGTGGTATGAGGGTTTGCCGTGGTGGCAATGTATTGGAACAACTGGGATAGCAATGATGCAGGACTTGCGTCTGATATTAATCGTTGTTGGCGCGATCGCAATTATAGCACTGTTACTGCACGGCTTGTGGACAAGCCGTAAAGAGCGTTCGTCCCTTTTTCGAGATCGTCCCGTTAAGCGTATCAAGCCGGAACGTACTGAAACGCCGCTTGAGGAGCTTGACGAAGGTGTGGGTGAAGTTCGTGTCAGGAAGACTCGAACGGAGAATGAACCATCTCTGGGTAGCTATAATACTCAGGGGCAGAATGCGGCTGACAAACCATCTTCTCCACCAAGTCAGCGTTCTATGTCAGCATCTGACGATGATTACGATCCACTGTTGGGTGAAAACACGTCGGAGGACGTTTTTCATGTCCAGCATGATTCTGGTGCTGTGCCGCCTCGGCAGCGGCCAAGGGATGACGATCAGTCTATAGAGCCGTCTGAAACTTCCTATTCAGAACCTGAATTTGATGCACCGGTGGCAGAATCCACGCCTGATGAGGATGCCGCGGCAAAAGAAGTCGTACTGGTGTTGCATGTTGCGGCCCACCACGGTGGCATCATCGGCGGTGAAGTGCTGTTGCAGAGTGTATTGCAGTCAGGTTTCCAGTTTGGTGAGATGAGCATTTTCCATCGTTACGTTAATCCTGCGGGCGGTGGTCCGGTGTTGTTTAGTCTGGCAAATATGGTGAAGCCAGGGTCTTTCAGTGTGGATGAAATGTCCGAGTTTTCGACGCCCGGCGTGTCAATCTTTATGATGGTGCCTTCCTACGGCGATGCCAATCAGAATTTCAAGCTGATGCTACAGTCAGCTCAGCGTATTGCGGATGATGTCGGCGGCGTGGTATTGGATGATGAACGACGAATGATGACGCCGCAAAAGGTTGAGTCTTATAAAGCTCGAATTCGTGATGTACTGAAAGCCAATAGTTGATAGCTGTGGTTTAGATGTAAAAGTAAAAAGCCCCCGCTTACGGGGGCTTTTTACTTTTACACCATGATGAATGTGTTTGAGTATTCCAGCTGTGGTGAACAATAGAAATACAGGGTGGTCGGTTGTGAGCGCGAATGGATTAAAACAGGAAATTGGTTTAGTGCAGGGTATCGGATTGCTGTCAACATCGCTATTGGGCACCGGCGTATTTGCTGTACCGGCATTAGTGGCGCAATCATCACATGCAGATAGTTTGTGGGCCTGGCCGTTGTTGATCCTGTTTGTCTTTCCTATTGCCATTGCTTTTGCTTCTCTGGGGCGTCATTTCCCAAATGCTGGAGGAGCCGCGCATTTTGTAACGTTGGCGTTTGGCCCTCGTTTGGCGCGGGTGACTGGCTGGTTGTTTTTGTCTGTTATTCCTATTGGTTTGCCGGCCGCTATGCAAATTGCCGCCGGGTTCTGGCAGGCGGCATTTGGGTGGGGAGAGCGAGGGTTGTTGGTGGTTCAGCTACTGACGCTTGGTGTTATTTGGCTATTGGGGATACGCAGTGCCGGTTCCAGTGCCACGATCCAAACGATTATCGCATTCCTGGTGGTTGCCCTGGTGGTGGCTATCTGGTGGCGGGGCGATATTACGCCGGCACAAATTCCCTGGCCAGCATTGGATAATATTTCATGGCCTCATACCTTTAATGCGCTAGCGGTTATGTTCTGGTGTTTTGTCGGGCTGGAGGCGTTTGCTCATCTGGCAACAGAATTCAAATCACCGGAACGGGATTTCCCGCGCGCATTGTTGATCGGCATGTTGGTCGCTGGAGTCGTCTACTGGGGATGTACTGTCGCGGTACTGCATTTTGGCGCCTATGGCCCGGGTAGGGCCGCTACGGCATCGTTACCAGACATCGTTGTACGGTTGTTTGGTGAGCGTGCGTTGTGGATTGCCTGTATCGTGGGCTATCTCGCCTGCTTTGCCAGCGTGAACATTTATACGCAGGGATTTTCTCGTCTGGTGTGGTCACAGGCACCGAGCAGTAGCCCGCTGGCAAAGCTCTCCGCCGGCCAGGCTCCCGTTAATGCTCTTTCTGTCGTGGTGCTCTGCTGCCTGGTGTGTTGTGTGCTGATTTACTGGCTGGCGCTACCGCTGGATACGCTGATTGTGTATGCCAATGGTATTTTTGTGCTGATATACCTGCTCTGTATGCTGGCGGGATGTCGTTTATTACGGGGACGCTCGCGAGTGATGGCGGCTATCGGCAGCGTACTCTGTGGTGCTTTGTTGGTCGTAATTGGTGGGAAGTCGCTCTACGCACTGATAATGTTCGGTGCGCTGTGGTTGTTTTTGCCGCATAAGTCTACTGCGTTGCTATCAGAATAAAACCACTATTGGTATACAAAAGACAGAGCCGGATTAGTCATGGCTCTGTCTGATGCGCTACTCGTGATCAGTAGGTTGTTGCGCCGCAGCCTCAGCGGCTGTTTTCGTTTCAAGCTCAGCCAGCCTTTGCTCCAGCATCGCCAATTTTTCGCGGGTGCGTAAAAGTACCTGCGTTTGTATGTCGAACTCTTCCCGGTTGACTAAATTGAGTTTGGTGAGTTGCGACTGTAACACCTGGCGGATTTTTTTCTCCACGTCTTCACCCAGCTCCCGGATGCCTTTGGGCATGGATTCATGCACCTGGCGGGCGATTTGTTCTATTTTCTTCGGGTCAATCATGAGGTTTTCCTGGTTTCTCTGACGGCATAATGATGTCTGTAAGTGTAATGCGTGTCAGGCGTTGTATAAACTAAAAGTGATTGCCATCGTGTGTAATTTCACTCTGCACACCCATGTTATGAATTGCTCTGTAATATAATTGGCGTTATAGTTATCGAACTTATTCTCAGGGCGGGGCGTAATTCCCCACCGGCGGTAAACCAGCGATATACTGATGTATATCCGTTGGAAGCCCGCGAGCGCTCAGGTTGCCCGTGCAGCCTGAGGTCAGCAGATCCGGTGAAATTCCGGAGCCGACGGTTATAGTCCGGATGGGAGAGATTAACGGTTTCTGTCAGGTTAACGCCTGCTCGCGTTATTTTATTGGTTTTTGTTGCAATCAGTGACAAAAGCAACTCCTCAAGATCGCCCTGATTCTGGTAACCCATAATAACGGTGAGGTTTTTTACCATGAATCAGACATTACTTTCCAAATTTGGTACTCCTGTTGAACGCGTTGAACGTGCGCTTGATGCTCTGCGTCAAGGGCGTGGTGTTATGGTGCTGGACGACGAAGATCGTGAAAACGAAGGTGACATGATCTTCTCTGCGGAGAAGATGACGGTGGAACAGATGGCACTGACGATCCGTCATGGCAGTGGCATTGTGTGCCTGTGCTTGACAGAAGAACGCCGTCAGGCGCTGGAACTGCCCATGATGGTGGAGCATAACTCCAGCCATTACCAGACGGCCTTCACGGTGACGATTGAAGCCGCAGAAGGTGTAACCACCGGCGTGTCTGCCGCTGACCGTATTACCACTATCCGTGCCGCGATTGCCGATGATGCCCGTCCCAGCGATCTGAATCACCCTGGTCATGTTTTCCCGCTGCGTGCTCTGCCGGGTGGGGTTCTGGTTCGTGGGGGTCACACTGAAGCAACTGTCGACATGATGACACTGGCTGGCCTGAAACCGTTTGGTGTGCTGTGTGAATTAACTAACGATGATGGTTCCATGGCTCACGCACCTGAAGTGATCACTTTTGCCAAACAACACGATATGCCTGTGCTGACCATTGAAGATCTGGTGGAATATCGTCACGTCCTGGAGCGCAAAGCAAGCTGATTTGGTGACTTGAACTGAACGATATAGCAGAGGCCGACTTGTCGGCCTTTTTTTCTGGGAATTTATTCCGGTTTTCTCGCTAACAAAGTGGCAAAGCGTAGTTGGATACGGTTGCCGTTAGCGTCAGTTTTATGCAGCTCGCCAACGTCTTCGTTGTATTTGAGTAATTCCCATCCAGTATAGTATTGCCGTAGCTCGTCCTGTTTGAAGGTAAACGAAAACGGAATGGTACAAGGGAAATCGTCTGTCGACATGACGGTCACTATCAGATTGTGACCTCCTGCCGATGTGTTTTGCTGCATATTGCGGATAATAAAAGGGATACGTTCCCGATCCAGAAACATGAATACCACCGTGGAAAAGATAAAATCGTAGGAGGCGTGGATATCCGCCAGATTAATGTCATGTACAGTGGCATGGATCCCGTTGAGCTGTTCATGGGTGATAATGTTATTTAGCACACTGATGCTTTGCGCACTCTTATCGTAGGCCGTTACCTCAAAGCCTTTCAGGTTCAGATAGAGTGAATTACGGCCACGACCACAACCCAAATCCAATGCTCTACCCGGTTTGATATGGTCTATTGCATTAATGACTTCTGAATGGGTGCGGCTTAACTCATACTTCTGGTGGTAATAATCTTCTGTGCTACAGTAAAAACCAAGTTGGCATTCCATATCATCAGAACATGAAACGATGCGATGCCAATGATGGGGTTCAATATAAGGTGGTTGTTGTTGGACCGAAAAATAGTGTAACTCTCGAGTGTCGCCGTTCTCTTCTAACTGTGCGAAAGTCAGATTGCCTTTCAGAATATGTAATCTTGCCCAGGTACCTTCCTGGGTATTGTGCTTTTCCCTGAACGCTGCCGGTAACGTGTCACTGTTCCACACTGGCATCTGTTTGTAGCAAATCAACGCCTGCATAAAAACCTCTTGTCTCTGTGTCATGAGGTGATTCTATAAACCTTGTCATAGTATGTCCAATAACATGTATTATAAATGCATCAATTAAGGCATCTGGCTGTGGTTGGTATTGTTACTGAAGAAGGAAAACAGACGGGGAAAACAGTAAAACCCCGACACTCTCGGGGTTTTACTGGACTATCGGTGATATTTAGTCGCACGTGTTACATTTGTTTGGCGGTATCAGTTGGAAGAAGTCATTACCTTTATCATCCACCAGAATAAAGGCCGGGAAGTTTTCTACTTCAATCTTCCAGATAGCTTCCATACCCAGTTCCGGGTATTCCACGCAGGTCAGGCTCTTGATGCTGTTTTCTGCCAGGATCGCGGCCGGGCCACCGATGCTGCCAAGGTAGAAACCGCCGTGTTTATGGCAGGCGTAGGTAACCTGATTGCTGCGGTTACCTTTTGCCAGCATGATCATACTGGCACCGTGGGATTGCAGCAGATCTACATAAGAGTCCATGCGTCCAGCCGTAGTGGGGCCAAGAGAGCCGGAAGCATAACCGGTCGGGGTTTTTGCTGGGCCTGCATAGTAGATCGGATGATCTTTCACGTATTGCGGCAACGCTTCACCATTATCCAGGAGTTCTTTCAGTTTGGCATGGGCGATATCACGAGCCACGATGATAGTGCCACTCAAAGAAAGGCGAGTAGATACCGGATATTGTGACAGTGTCTTTAGAATATCTGCCATTGGGCGGTTGAGATCGATATGGACAGCCTCACCCTCACCAGCCTGACGCAAGTGTTCCGGAATATATTTCCCAGGGTTTTGTTCCAACTGCTCCAGCCAGATGCCGTGGCGGTTGATTTTGGCTTTGATATTGCGGTCTGCGGAGCAGGAAACCCCCATACCGACCGGGCAGGACGCACCGTGACGCGGCAGCCGGATAATACGTACGTCATGGGCGAAATATTTACCGCCAAACTGTGCTCCCAGACCCAGATTACGGGCTTCCTGCAACAATTCCTGCTCTAAGGCCACATCACGGAACGCCTGACCGTGCTCATTACCCTCTGTAGGTAGCGTATCGTAATATTTGGTGGATGCCAGCTTCACTGTTTTCAGGTTGGTTTCCGCAGAAGTACCACCAATGACAAACGCGATATGATAAGGCGGACAGGCTGCGGTGCCTAGTGTGCGCATTTTTTCCACCAGGAAGTTTTTCAATTTTACCGGTGTCAGCAATGCTCTGGTTTCCTGATACAAATAGGTTTTATTTGCGGAGCCACCACCCTTGGTAACAAACAGGAATTTGTATTCTTCGCCTTCGGTACTGTAAAGATCGATCTGTGCGGGCAGGTTAGTGCCGGTGTTGATCTCTGTGTACATATCCAGTGCCGCATTTTGTGAGTAACGCAGATTGTCTTCGGTAAAAGTATTGTAAACACCGTGAGACAAGGCTTCTGCATCGTTACAGTCAGTCCACACGCGCTGGCCTTTCTTGCCGACGATAATCGCTGTGCCGGT
Source organism: Prodigiosinella confusarubida (assembly GCF_002847015.1). Taxonomy (GTDB): domain Bacteria; phylum Pseudomonadota; class Gammaproteobacteria; order Enterobacterales; family Enterobacteriaceae; genus Prodigiosinella; species Prodigiosinella aquatilis. Next base: position 4,590,735 of record NZ_CP025085.1, on the reverse strand, counting down.
ATCCTGACAGGTAGGCAGAATTCCCTTGGCGGCGATTTCAGAGTTACGCAGAAATTGCAGAGCGACATATTTGTCGTTTTCGCTGGCTTCGGGGTCGCTCAAAATATCAGCAACCTGTTGCTGATGAGCGGGGCGAAGCATAAAGGAGACATCATGGAAAGCCTGTTGTGCCAGCAGTGTCAGTGCTTGCGGGGCGATTTTAAGGATATCCTGGTTTTCAAATTGAGCGACGGAAACATAGTCGCTACTGATTAAACGGTACTCAGTATTATCTTTATCTAGCGGAAACGGTTCTTGGTAATAAAAAGGTTTATTCGGCATTGTTTTCTCACTTACAGCTGTATTAATTGTAGGTGTTAATCCTGTTAGGTTTAATTTCCTTAGAGATTATCCCAATGGGCTGGCTTATTTTGCCATCATGAACCTGAGTCAGGCTTGCTACCCTGTTGTATTTTTCACATAGATCTATATTTTGACGATTTTAGCATTTTGAAATCTATTGGGTATGGACTTTTATTTATGTTCTTGTGCAGGTCTTCGTCATCGTGGCAATCTCAATTTGCGTTATGAAAAAAGCAATAAGCTTTATCATAGTAGGGTTTTATAACGCTTAGTACCACTTTGTTGTGTCACATTATTATTAATCTCTATCATGTTTTTATTGAAAAAATAGCAATGGTTTGCGCCTGTAATGTGCTTTTATGAACAACATAAACATTAAATCAGTTAATTAACTTAATTAATTAAAGTATTGATGGTGAATGAATTCAATAACCACTAAATAAATATGGTTTATTGTTTAATTAATTCCCTGACGGGTTGCAATAACCATGCATCGTAAAAGAAACCGTTGTTACTGCTATGTGCGAGAGTAACTCCTGGATATTTACTCTCTTTGTGCCAGCAGGTTGTCAATCATCCATAACCCGGCTGGACCCGGTGGGTGAGGGCGTGACCACGCGATATCTACTTTAATGTGCTGTGGCCAACCGGGTAGCGTCAGTTCTGTTAGCTTCTGATTGCCGTACTGTGTAATGAGCCAGCGTGGAAGAATACTCCAGCCGAATCCTTGCTCTGCCATTTCCAGTAACATCAGGTAAGAGGGCGCGGACCAGATGAGCCCTTCAGTCTGGGGGCGTTCTCCTTGTGCGTAGGTATTCAGACACAATTGCCGCACGGTGGCGAGTTGGCTAGTGGTTACGGTTGGCATCTGAGCCAATGAATGAGTGGTGGCAACGAACACGGACATCTCTGTTGTCACCCGTAGCCGCGACACCGAAATATCCGTTGGATAGTGCGGTCGGGCGCGCAGTATACCCACATGAGCGCGCTGGGATTGTAATAGGTCAAGCACATCTTCATCTTCGGCAATCAAGCATTCAAACTCAATATCAGGAAACCGCTGGGAAAAGCGTTGTAAGACAGACTCATAGTGGATGTTTTGCCAGGTTTCAGAGAGTACGAACGTCAGTTTTGGCTCGATGCTGTCTCCTAGCCGGATAGCTAATTCATCCAGTGCTTCGCTGGCTGACAGGATCGCCTTAATGTGTGTCAACACCTTGCGGCCTTCCGGGGTCAATACGGGCTGATGTCCGTGTCGGTCAAACAGCGTCAGCCTCAGGTCGGTTTCCAGATTAGCGATGGAAGTACTGATTGTTGACTGGCTTTTATGTAAATGGCGCGCCGCTGCGGAAAAAGAACCGGTATTGACAGTTGTCACGAAAGCTAACAAGGATTCAGGAGAATAACGCATCATCATACCTCTATCGCTTTTTTCGATGGAAACTAATTTCTTTCTATTGATTATAGCGATGAAAATGACCACTGTTTTATCAACTGTGGTGTGAAATGAAAGAAAAAACCTTATGTGAACGGATGGTTCATGCCGTAGGATTTGAGGTCGTGGCGATGTTAATCTGTGCGCCAGCGAGTAGCATCCTGCTGGATCGTCCGCTATTTGACACAGGTCTGCTCTCGATGATGCTCTCTAGCGTGGCAATGATCTGGAATGTGATTTACAACCGTCTGTTCGATCGGCTGTGGCCGGTAAGCCGAATCAAACGACGTCTGTCCATACGTATAAGCCATGCGGTTGGTTTTGAGTGTGGTTTTATCGTGATCGGTCTGCCACTGGCCGCAGGGATGCTGAATATTACCCTGTGGCAAGCATTCCTGATTGAGATGGGTTTTTTCCTGTTTTTCCTGCCTTATACCGTCGCTTATAATTGGGTTTATGATACGTTGCGCGAGCGAGTTCTTCGACGTGAGAAGGTAGTGGGTTCACATTAAATCACGGTTGCAGTGTACGCGTTGGCATTGAGTCAATCAGCGATAACTATTTTGTTTGCAGAATGCGGCGTATGCCCGTGAAGACAGGATAAATGTTGTCAGAGAGACAGATCGAATGCGGAGTAGCGATGACTTTCGATTTATTTGCCGATGAAATGCCCAGGCGCTGGACAGAAAACCTGGCGCCGGGTGCCGCCATCCTGCATGGCTATGTGTGGGAACAAGCGCAGACACTGATCACCCTGATTGATGAGATTACCCACGCTTCACCGTTTCGCCATATGGTGACGCCAGGCGGTTATACCATGTCGGTGGCTATGACTAACTGTGGCCCGCGGGGATGGGTGACAGATGAACGCGGCTATCGCTATGTGACCGAAGATCCGTTAACCGCTCAGCCGTGGCCTGAGATGCCGGCGCTGTTTTTTCAACTGGCGACCTTCGCCGCGCAGGCGGCAGGATTTCCGGATTTTTTCCCCGATGCTTGTCTGATTAACCGTTATGACGTGGGGAGCCGGCTTTCACTACATCAGGACAAAGACGAGCGGGATTTTAGCCAGCCTATTGTTTCTTTTTCATTGGGGCTGGCCGCGACGTTTTTATTCGGTGGCATAAAACGCAATGATCCGGTCCAAAGGCTGTTACTGGGGCATGGTGATGTTGTGGTGTGGGGTGGGGCGTCTCGATTGTATTACCATGCAGTTCAGTCGTTAAAAAACGGCCCACTTCCGGCGGGTATGCCGGGCGCATACCGCTTTAACCTGACTTTTCGCAAAGCCGGTTACTAGGTTCCCACCACACGAACACGACTGTTTTTCCTGATTATTCCTGCCTAACTAAGTATTAAGCTCATCACGAGTGGCGGCATTTTGTCATCAGGATCCTGTCGGGATCTTTCCTTTTCCTGAATGCATAACTGTGAGGTGCTTCAATTTTTATATTTGGTTATACTTGTATGGTAGTTGCATTAGAACTAAGCCGTTATATCGAGTTTAAAAGGATACGAAAAGTGAAAATTGTCAGTGCTGAAGTGTTTGTTACCTGTCCAGGGCGTAACTTCGTCACCGTAAAAATTACGACCGACAGCGGCGTGACCGGCGTGGGCGATGCCACATTGAATGGCCGTGAGTTACCCGTCGCGTCTTATCTCAAAGATCATGTCTGCCCGCAGTTGATTGGCCGTGATGCACATCAGATTGAAGATATTTGGCAGTATTTCTATAAAGGGGCGTATTGGCGACGAGGGCCGGTCACCATGTCTGCCATTTCCGCCGTGGATATGGCGCTGTGGGATATCAAAGGAAAAGTTGCCAATATGCCGGTGTACCAGTTGCTGGGTGGCGCTTCCCGCAGTGGTGTGATGGTCTATTGCCACACGACGGGTCACAGCATTGATGAGGTGCTGGATGATTACGCCAAACATAAGGAAATGGGTTTTAAAGCCATCCGCACACAGTGTGGAGTTCCGGGCATGAAAACCACCTATGGCATGGCGAAAGGTAAAGGTCTGGCTTATGAACCGGCCACGAAAGGTAACTGGCCTGAAGAGCAGTTATGGTCGACCGAAAAATATCTCGACTTCACGCCCAAACTCTTTGAAGCGGTGCGCGAGCGGTTTGGTTTTAACGAACATCTGCTGCATGACATGCATCACCGCCTGACGCCGATTGAAGCGGCCCGTTTTGGCAAGAGCGTTGAAGATTATCGCCTGTTCTGGATGGAAGATCCTACGCCTGCTGAAAACCAGGAATGTTTCCGCTTAATTCGCCAGCATACGGTAACGCCCATCGCGGTGGGGGAAGTCTTTAACAGTATTTGGGATTGCAAACAACTGATCGAAGAGCAGTTGATCGACTACATCCGTACCACCATTACCCATGCGGGCGGCATTACCGGTATGCGTCGTATCGCTGATTTTGCCTCTTTGTATCAGGTGCGTACCGGTTCCCATGGCCCGTCTGACTTGTCCCCGGTCTGTATGGCGGCGGCGTTGCATTTTGACCTGTGGGTACCCAACTTTGGCGTACAGGAGTATATGGGCTATTCCGAACAGATGCTGGAAGTCTTCCCGCATCATTGGACATTCGAAGACGGCTACATGCACCCCAGCGATAAACCGGGGCTAGGTATCGCTTTTGATGAAAAACTGGCTGCTAAATATCCCTATGAGCCAGCCTGTTTGCCCGTTGCGCGTCTGGAAGATGGCACGATGTGGAGCTGGTAAATAGTGACAATTAAAAAACAGGAGTCCAGGCAATGAAAAGTGTTGTAATTGAAACACCAGGAAACCTGATTATTCAGGAACGTCCGCTGCCTCAGCCCACCGCGAATGAAGTTCGGGTAAAGGTGAGCTATGCCAGTATCTGTGGTTCTGATGTGCATATCTGGCACGGACACAATCCGTTTGCGAAATATCCTCGGGTTATTGGTCATGAGTTTTTTGGCATTATTGATGCAGTGGGTGAGGGCGTTGATGTCTCGCGTATTGGGGAACGTGTTGCGGTAGACCCGGTGGTTAGCTGCGGACATTGTTACCCTTGTTCTGTCGGTCGTCCTAATGTGTGTAGCGAGTTACAGGTCATCGGCGTACATCGTGATGGCGGCTTTAGCGAATACGCTTGTGCCCCTGCAACCAATGCTTACCGTATTCCTGATTCAATACCAGACAAGCTGGCGAGTTTGGTTGAACCTTTCACGATCGCGGCCAACATTACTGCCTTTTTACAACCGACCGCAAAAGATATCGCGCTGGTCTATGGTGCTGGTCCAATGGGACTTACCGCTGTTCAGGTATTAAAAGGCGTTTACAACGTACAACAGGTTATTGTTGCTGATCGGTTACCTGAACGTCTGGCTATGGCAAAAGAAAATGGCGCTGACATGATATTGGATAATAGCCAGACACTCTTGTCTGACTTATTAAATGGAATTCAACCGACATTAATTATTGATGCGGCATGTCATCCTTCTATTTTGGCTGAAGCCGCATCATTAGCATCACCTGCCGCACGTATTGGTCTACTTGGGTTTTCTGGCGAACCCAGCTTAATTACACAGCAGAGTCTAACCAGTAAAGAGTTATCATTATTTACCTCTCGTCTGAATAGTCATCGTTTCCCAATTGTTATTGAATGGATGGTGAAAGGATTTATTAAGCCGGGAAAACTGGTAACGCATTATGTTCCGTTAGAGAACATAGAAAAGGCAATGAGCCTATTTGAGAAAGATCAGCGTAATTGCTGTAAGGTTATTTTAAGCGTGAATTAACGACTCCATAGAGGCGGCTATGCTGCCTCTGCCCCTACATTACTAAAAATAAATTAATATTTCGGAGCAATTATGTTCAGAAATTTACGTTGGATTATTGTCTTATTATTATTTATGGTTTACATGATTAATTATCTTGATCGTGTGGCCTTATCTATTACCGTTCCTATGATCGAAAAAGATTTGATGATTAATGCTGAACAGTTCGGCATGATTTTTGGTAGTTTCTTTTTTGGTTATGCATTATTTAATTTTATTGGTGGATTGGCGGTAGATAAATTTGGTCCAACATTAGTAATGGGATTCGCTGTTGGATTATGGTCCATCTTCTGCGGCATGACGGCAATAGCAACGGGATTCTGGTCATTATTGATTTTACGGGTACTGTTCGGCATGGCGGAAGGTCCTATCTGTTCGTCGGCGAATAAAATGATCAACGGATGGTTTCCCAAAAAACAGGCTGCTACCGCGATGGGACTGTTAAGTGCCGGATCGCCATTGGGAGGCGCTGTCGCCGGGCCTATTGTCGGGTATCTTGCACTCTCTTTTGGCTGGCGTCCCGCCTTTATGATTATCTGCGCGGTGGGTATTGTCTGGATGGTGGTTTGGTTTTTCCTCTCATCAGATAATCCGGCTAGTAGTCGGCACATTACCCAAAGCGAACGAGAACTGATTAATCAGCTTAAAGACGAGAGCCTTTCTGTTGAAGATGAAATGGCCCATTCTGCACATGGACTTGGCTATTATCTGCGTCAGCCGATAATTCTTGTCACTGCCTTTGCCTTCTTTTGTTATAACTATATTCTATTTTTCTTTCTCAGTTGGTTCCCGGCTTATTTGGTGCAAGCACATGGTCTTAATATTAAAGAAATGAGCTTGACTACAGTTATTCCATGGATTGTCGGTTTTGTTGGGTTGGCATTGGGTGGCTGGATATCTGATAAGATATTCAAAATTACCGGACGGTTACTGCTTTCGCGTAAAATAGTGTTAGTTGTATCTCTTTTTTCTGCCGCAGTATGCGTCGCATTAGCGGGGATGGTTTCCAGTGTTGTCCCAGCGGTTATGTTAATGTCTGTGTCTATTTTTTTCCTTTATATTACAGGTGCTATCTATTGGGCGATTATTCAGGATGTGGTACATAAAAGCCGCGTTGGTGGCACCAGTGGATTTATTCATTTAATTGGTAGTATTTCAGGAATTGTCGGCCCTGTCGTTACCGGTTTTATTGTGCAAAATACCGGTAAGTTTGACAGTGCCTTTATTCTTGCCGGTGGTGTGGCAGCATTGGGGGCAGTATTAGTATTGTTGGTGATTAAACCGCCCAAGTTATCAAACGAATCATTGAAATCAGCGTCTACATTATAATTCACTCTGTTGTATTCGGAATATTTAGCAGGTATATGTCATGATGTTATTAAATGGAGTTCAACCGACATTAATTATTGATGCGGTATGTCATCCTTCTTGATCATGACTTCTGAATAGAAATAACAGTTATCTTTAACTCACATAATTAATGGGGGGGATATATGCAAAGAATTAATTTTGATGTCATGAAAGCGACGGTAAAAAAAGCATTTATGAATGTGGGATTAAGTGAAAAAAAAGCCGAGGTTTGCGCTCAGATTCATACTGAATCCAGCTGTGATGGCATCTATTCACATGGATTGAATCGCGTATCCCGGTTTGTCGATTACGTTAAAAAAGGTTGGGTTGATATTCAGGCTGAACCCACTCAAGTTAAATCATTGGGTGTTATTGAAATTTATGATGGTAATCAAGGTGTCGGTATTACTAACGCATTGTTTGCCGTTGAAAGAGCGACAGAAGTCGCACGTAAAAATGGTATCGGTATTGTTGCATTACGTAATACCACACATTGGATGCGAGGCGGCACGTATGGATGGAAAACCGCAGAAAAGGGGCTCGCTGCCATTTGCTGGACCAATACGGAATCTTGCATGCCAGCATGGGGCGCTAAAAATACCCGCTTGGGTAATAACCCTTTTGTGATGGCAGTGCCGCGTGAAAAAGGACCGTTGGTACTGGATATGGCGATGTCTCAATATGCGTACGGAAAGTTACAGGTAACGCGCCTGAAAGGCGACCGTTTACCTTTCCCCGGCGGCTACGATAAAGAGGGCAACCTGACGGATGAGCCCGGCCCGATTGAACAATCTATGCGTATTTTGCCTACCGGTTATTGGAAGGGTTCCGGTATGGCAATTCTGCTTGATGCGATGGCCGCTCTGCTTTCTGCCGGTAATCCAACGAATGAGATCGATAACGTTGGACGAGGCAGTTGTACCGGGGCCAGTCAGATTTTTATCGTTTTTGATCCAGCCCAGCTTGGCGGGCGTGATTTCAGTAATCGTATGGCTGATAGCGTAGCGGATTACGTTAAAACGTCGGAACTTGCCGAAGGGCAGAAAGAGGTCTACTACCCAGGAGAACGTGAGATGAAAACCCGCAATGAAAATCGGGTCCAGGGAATTCCGGTCGACGATGGCGTATGGGCTGAAGTTTTAGCATTGTCGAAATCGGTGATCGCATGATTATTGGCAATATTCTCCAACTGGAAAAAAGCCGAGCTGAGTTTGCTGAGACTATCTATGACGTTTTGGCTCGGATCCATAACTTGGATTTTAGCCAGCATCCGGACGGTGAAATGATCGAGCAGGGTGTGGTTTACAAAACATTCCATGCGAATACTGAGCCATCAGCAACCCGTATCGCTGAAACTCATCGACAGAATATAGATGTACAGTTCGTTATTTCTGGCACTGAGTATCTGGAATATCAGCCGGTGCTCTCGCGTACATCGGATGAGGCACATCCTGAACAGGACAATGATTTCTATTATGGCAAATCAGGTAACGAAAAATCCTTGATCCTCAATAGTGGTGATTTTGTCGTGCTGTTCCCCTGGGACATCCACACTCCGTTATGTCAGGTGGAAGCGGTACAGCCGGTTCGTAAAGTTGTGGCTAAGGTTCCGCTTAGCTTGCTGAATTTGAAATGAGAGTCTTTCGATGAATCTTTCACAAAATAATCTTAAACAGGTGTCGCCAGGCGTGATTGTTCCTGTATATGACCGTAGTTTACTGAAAATACGTATCGTGCATCTGGGCTTCGGCGCATTCCATCGGGCACATCAAGCGGTTTTCGCTGATCAACTGGCTGCTGAACATGGCAGCGACTGGGGATATTGCGAAGTTAACCTGATTGGCGGCGAACAGCAAATTGCTGATCTGAAACAACAGGACTTACTCTATTCCGTCTGTGAAATGAGTGGCAGCCATTGGCATGGTCGTGTCGTGGGTGTTGTGCGACAAGCGCTGCACGGCGCAGTGGATGGTATTGAGAAGGTGCTTGCGGCGATGACTCAGCCTGATATTGCGATTGTCTCGCTGACGGTGACGGAGAAAGGGTATTGCTATTTACCGTCAACCGCATCTATTGATGTGAGTCACCCGTTGATCCAGCATGATATCGCTCACCCGCGTCAGCCACACTCCGCGCCTGGAGTGATTATTGAAGCATTGCGGTTACGTCGGGAAAAATCTCTGATGCCGTTTTCCGTGATGTCTTGTGACAATATGCCGAATAATGGCAGCGTCACCCGCAACGTAGTTCTTGCATTGGCTAAAGCGCAGGATGTTACGTTGGCCACATGGATCGAAAACAACGTCAGCTTCCCTTCAACGATGGTTGATCGGATTGTTCCCGCGATAACACCAGACTCTCTGGAGAAAATTACACAGGTCATTGGAGGCATTCAGGATCCGGTGGGGATTGCCTGCGAGCCCTTCAGACAATGGGTCATTGAAGATCATTTCGTCGCTGGACGTCCCGATTGGGAGAGGGCCGGTGCAGAATTGGTAGCTGATGTACTGCCTTACGAAGAAATGAAACTGAGAATGCTGAATGGCAGTCACTCTTTTCTGGCTTACCTCGGTTATCTGGCGGGTTATCAGTATATTGATGAGTGCATGCAGGACCAGGACTATGTTCAGGCAGCACGGCAATTGATGCTGAATGAGCAGGCAACAACGTTGCATGTTGAAAATGTCGATCTGGTGGCTTATGCCGAGTCATTGCTCGAGCGTTATTGGAATACCGGGCTGAAGCACCGTACCTGGCAAATTGCGATGGACGGAACGTTGAAGCTGCCACAACGCATGCTGGACTCAATTCGTGTCCATCTGGCTAAAGGCGAGTCTTTTGATTTTCTGGCACTGGGCGTGGCGGGATGGATGCGCTATGTCAGTGGCGTGGACGATGCAGGGCAAGCTATTGAGATCAGTGATCCATTGAAAGAAAAACTGGCACAACTGGTGGCACAAAGTGTGGATGGCCAGGCCAGAGTCAACGCGTTATTAAGTTTGCGTGACGTATTTGGTAACGATTTGCCAGACAGTTCTATTTTTATTCAGCAGGTCTCTGCGGCTTATACATTACTGCAAACGCATGGTGCAAAAAAATCAGTTGGCCTGATTTTGCAGAAGGTAAATAAATACTGATTTCATAATCTGACTGATATTGGGTAATAGGGATAAACGGTGTGACGCATTATCCCTATATATTAATGAATTGGCACTAAATATGACGTTATTTTTTCTTATTGAGGAAAGGATATTATCTTTCCACTAGGAAATAAATGGACTGTGGTGTGAATTTATTTACATAAGGGGGAAAATATGGCGTTTATCGGAAAGGATTTTATTTTAAATAATGAGACCGCTCGTAAACTTTATCATGATGTAGCTGAGCATCAACCGATTATTGATTATCACTGTCATCTCGATCCAAAAGTAATCGCTGAAGACAGACCATTTGCTGATATCACGGCGCTTTGGCTGGCCGGAGATCATTATAAATGGCGGGCAATGCGTGCTAATGGTATTCCGGAAGAGAAAATAACCGGGAATGCAACAGCAATAGAGAAATTCCAGGCATGGGCTGAAACCGTTGAATCGTGTATTGGTAATCCGCTTTATCACTGGACGCATCTGGAATTAAAGTTCTATTTCGGGATCACGGAGACGTTAAATAGTCATAACTGGAAATCTGTTTGGGAAAAATGTAATGAATTACTCCGTTCACCGGCATTTTCTCCGAGAGGATTAATTAAGAAATCTAATGTGGAAACCATTTGTACAACAGATGCACCGACTGACTCACTGGAATATCATGATATTCTGCGGGCAGATAAAACATTTACAACCCAAGTGTTGCCGACATTCCGGCCGGATGAGGCACTCGATGGTCATGGCGACACCTTTATTCAGTTTATTGGCCGTCTGGAACAATTGAACAATAAGACGATCACCCATTTTCAAGACTTCCTCGACGCACTAGATCAGCGTGTAGCCTATTTTCATCAGAAAGGAGGGCGTTTATCCGATCATGGTTTAACCAAGTTGGAATTCATGCTGTCGGATGAAAAAGAGCAGGAAGCGCTTTTTGCGAAAAAACGACAAGGTCTGGCATTATCTCACGATGATGATGCTCGCTATAAATCTGCGGTGTTGTTATCGTTAGCGGCCTCTTATGCCAAACGTGACTGGGCAATGCAAATTCATTTTGGCGCATCCCGTAATAATAACAGCCGTATGTTTAAACAGTTAGGCGCTAATGTCGGTTATGACTCTATCTGTGATCAAACGGATGTCGCCAGTAATATAAATGGGTTGCTTGATGCAATGTCGCGTAATGACGCGCTGCCTAAGGTTATTTTTTATAACCTGGATCCAACCTATAACGATGTCGTGGCTTCTTCACTGGCAAATTTTCAGGCGGCAGGCGCTGTGAAATCCCGTATGCAATTGGGGGCGGGATGGTGGTTCAATGACACCAAACGTGGAATGATTCGACAATTAACCGCGCTGGCCGATCATGGTTTGCTGGTGAATTTTGTCGGCATGCTGACTGACTCACGTAGCTTTATTTCTTATACCCGACATGAATACTTCCGTCGTATTTTATGCAATCTAGTCGGGCAGTGGGTAACGGATGGTGAAATACCTGACGATAATGAGCTACTAACCCGACTGATTAAGAACATCTGTTATCAGAACGCACGGGATTACTTTAATTTTTAGTTTTAAATAAGGATAACTATACCCAAAATAATTCGAGGTGCAGGAAGGCGGCAAGTGAGCGAATCCCGATGAGCTTACTCAGGTAAGTGATTCGGGTGAGCGAACGCAGCCAACACACCTGCACCTTGAGGTATGACGGGTATATACCTGATATGATTTTTCCCTGTCCATATTAAATGGAATTTTATCTATCAGATGTAGTTTAGATTGTGTTGTTTTTTGAGATTTTTATAAAAATAAAACAGAGCGCTATCAGGATTTTCATTATCGAGGGGATGAATACACCAGGTGAAAATGATGATGTTCGAATAAGTTAGGTATGAAGATGATTTTTTCTCTGTATCTGATGGCCTTATTAAAAAAACATTTTTACCACGATATTTCCATTGCGTATAATTTTTTGCAAATAGAGGCTTAATAGAATGTCTAAAAAAGTTACCGTACCCATTGGCATCGGCTATGGGTTAACAGATATTATGGGTGGAGGCGCCTTTACGGTTATCGGTGCCTGGTTGTTATTTTTCTATACCACATTTGTTGGTTTAACACCTATAGAAGCCGCGTCAATTGTTGCGATCGCCCGTATTGTCGATGCGATAATCAGCTTGTTTATGGGGAGCTTTACCGACCATTTTTACAAAAATTATTTCGGCAAGAAATTTGGCCGGCGGAGATTTTTCCTGCTAATTGGCACACCATTAATGCTGGTTTATACCCTCTTGTGGGTGAATGGTATGAACTACTGGTTCTATCTGACGGTTTATCTATTATTTGAAGTGATTGCAGCCATGGTATTGATACCATGGGAAACGCTGCCATCGGAAATGACCAAAGATTTTAATCAGCGTACCAAACTGTCAACATGCCGCATGTTTTTATCGGCAGTCGGGACATTTCTGGCAACCTTTATCCCTGGTTTGTTGATTAGCCATTTTGGGGAACATAACCCATCGGCCTATTTTGTGAATGGTTTGTTTTTCGCTATTTTGTTCGCCATCTGTGTATTTATCTCTTATAAAGTCACCTGGGAACGTGAATTGACGGATGAGATGAAGGCGGTATTAGAGTCCCCGGAAGCCACTCAGAAGAGGACGCTTGGAGAACAGTTAACTCGTTTTTGTAATCTGTGGGCCGAATATGCTTCTACTTTAAGGGTCAGAGCATTCAGGAAACATTTAGCCATCTACTTACTGTCATTTACGGCTAAAGACATCTATAACACCGTATTTGTTTTCTTCTGTGTATATTGTTTGAGTATTTCTTCTTCTGTGGCAGGAAGTTTGTTGTCATTAAGTATTATCGGGTTGCCCGTGACGCTGTTGGCCGGTCTGGCTATGATCAAGTATGGGCCTTCCAGACTGTATATATTTGCCTATTCCGTCATGTTGCTGTGTCTGGGGTGCCTGTATGCGGTGTATGTTTATGAACCACAGTCAAAAATCATACTGTTGTTTATCATTGCGGGTATTTATCAGGTTGGGCGATGTGTGCTGGAATTCACTCCCTGGAATGTTTTTCCCTTTATCCCGGATGTAGACGAAGCCATTACCAAAAAAAGGCGTGAAGGGTTATTTGCCGCAGTAATGACATTTTCCAGAAAAACCACTGTTGCTATCGCTACCTTTATTGTAGGGGTATTTTTACAGGAAGGTGGGTTTGTAACGGGTAGTAGAATTCAATCACCAGAAGCGATAAAAACAATTGCCTTACTCCTGTTTCTGGGAACGGGGGTCCTATTAGTTCTGGCATTAATGACCGCGTTGACCTTTAGATTGAATAAGAAAACACACACTATTCTGGTCAACGAAGTTGAACGTTTAAGAGACCACGGTAGTAAACAAACCGTAGATGTAAATACCAAACAGGTTGTTGAAGATTTAACCGGTTATAAATATGAAAAAGTCTGGACAGACTAACCTTCCTTGTTCAGATGCGCACTCCACTATACCGTCACTTGCCGACGGTATAGTGTTCCTCCATATATACCCGTCATACTTCAAGTTGCAGGTGTGTTGGCTGCGTTCGCTCACCCGAATCACTTACCTGAGTAAGCTCATCGGGATTCGCTCACTTGCCGCCTTCCTGCAACTCGAATTATTTTGAGTATAGACTGTGCCAAATTTCCATACATTCAGTAAAATATGGGCGTGATGATGATTAACGTCAGATTGATGTAATGCTGGAAAAAGAAGATGGATATAGTCTTGATTATACCTGTATCATAATCGATAAATTTCTTGAATAAATCACTGTGTGGTATGGATACATCTTCTCAGATCAACAACAACGAGCCGATAAATCAGCAAATATATCGTTTGCTGCGTAAAGATATCGTTGAGTGCAGTATTCCACCGGGTACGCTGTTATCCGAAAAGGAAATATCTACGCGTTTTGATGTTTCTCGACAGCCAGTCCGTGAGGCGTTTATCAAATTGGCCGAAGCTGGTTTGGTGCAGATATTGCCCCAGCGCGGTACTTTTGTGATGAAAATTTCGGAGCAGCGGGTCGCCGAAGCGAGGTTCATTCGGCAGGCGATAGAGTGCGCCGTTGCCCGTCGTGCTGCTGAAGCGGCGACGGATGAACAACTGCTGATTCTGGAACATAATTTGCACCGGCAGGAGCTGGCCGCGCAAAACAACCAGATGCGGGAATTTCTTAACCTGGACGATGATTTTCACCGCCTTTTGACCCAGATGGCGAGTTGTCCGTTGGCATGGGATACGATAGATTCCATTAAGTCCACTATGGACCGAGTTCGTTTCCTCAGTCTGAGCCAGGTATCACCGCCACAGAGTCTGATTCAGCAGCATTACCAGATTTTCAACGCGCTGAAAGCCCACAATGCGGATGATGCGGAGAATGCCATTCGTATACACCTTCAGGAAATGATCTATTCCATCACCCCGATTGCCCAACAGAACCGCGATTGGTTCGAGCATTTCTGATGCGGGTTTTAGGTGTGCGGTGGGATTTATTGCGGATAATGAGAAAAAATATGTGACGGAAAACATGATTATCGGGCGACAGAACGACGCCCGATAAACGTGGTTTAGTCGCCCCCAAGACGCATCAGCTCTTCTGGTGCGAAATAGCCATCCACGTTTTTCAGCTCAACACATTTTGCTTTACGGACCTCTTCACGTTTCAACTTTTCGTCGTGAATAGCGGCAATAGTACCCACCAGATGAGAACCGTTTTGCATCACCCGACAACCGGGGTTGAGTGGATTTCTGTATCTGTCATACGCTGTGTACACAATAACCTCCTTCGTTTGACCACAAAAACCGTCTTTGATCCTACTGCACGAGAGGAATCGGTGCCAGAACATTAGCCGGGTTATAAACAATGGTTCTATACCCGTCATCTGTCAAACTGCCGGTGTATGGTGTCGAACCTCAGTTACTCGCTCCATCATCCATGGGCCTCGCCCTTATGGGGCGGCTGCACACTGCGTTCAAATCGGCTTCTGGCAGATTTGTCATGGAGTCCGCTCCCAGGAATTCACCCGGTTATTGCCACGGTACCCATTATTGTCGTTCGATTGTGTCATATTAACGTACTACCAGCGTTGGCTCGATACGCACCGTAACCCCACTGCTGGCGGTGCCATTCAGTACCTGTTCCAGATTCACCAGTACCTGTTCTACCAACTGCTCCACCGGCTGGCGGATCGTGGTCAGCCGATAACCTTCCCACGCTGCCAGCGGTGTGTCATCGCAGCCGATAATTTTCTGTGTGTCGCCACCTTCCAGCCGCAGGGCGTCCAACGCGCCAAACGCCAGTGCGTCACAGGCACAAAACACGCCTTCAGTTTCGGGGTAGCTTTGCAACAGCTGCTTCATGGCGCGATACCCGCTGTGATAAGCGTAGTCCTGATTGATCATGATATGCGGCGATGGCAATCCGTATTGTTGCAGTGTGGCGCAGAAGCCAGCCAGTCGTTCCTGCGAAGCCTGCCCATCTTGCCGGCCACTGATAAACGCCAACTGGGTCAGACCAAGACTGACCAGATAGTCTGCCGCCAGTTGTCCGGCCATCCGGTTATCGGACAGCACAGCAGTAATGGTTTCACGCTTATCCTCGCGGCCCATCAGCACCATGGGCAGATTCAGTTCCAGACAACGTTCGGTGGTGTGCTGCGACAGACTGCCGGCTGAGATAATCGCGGCTTCCACTTGATAGGAGAGTGCCTGTTGCAACTGGGCTCGAATATCACAGGGTTCGATAACGGTGATCAGCATGGGCACGAAGCCATGTCGTTGTAACGCCTGGGTTAACAGGCAAAACAGATAGGGCTGAAACGGATTATCGAACTCGCTCATCACCACGGCGATAATGCCAGAGCCCTGGCGTCCGGAATTTACCAGCGCCCGCGCCAGCGCATTGGGGCGATACCCCAGCGTTTCCGCTGCTGCCAGAACTTTGGCTCGGGTTGTCGGGCTGACCTTGTGCTGCGCTGTGTACGTGCGGGATACGGCGGAAGGCGAAACCCCCGCACAGCGTGCGACGTCAATGGATGTAACACGTTTTACCGTCATGATTGTCTTCCTGCGGTAGATAGCCAGATGCCATTATGCAGTTGCCAGCGTTCCCCTTGCTCGGGTAGGAACACCTGCTTTGTCTGCTTCAGCGTTTGTTGAAGTAAGGGTTTTTGCATTTGCTGAACGTGATAAAGCCCCAGCATGGCACCTGGTTTGCGGGTAAAGTGTTGGATCTCTGACCAGGAGCCATGATAAGGCGAGGCACTGTTCTGTACGGAAAAACACTCCACCAGTGCCATATCCGCTTGCGCGAGTAACGCTTCGCTCTTCGGAGACAACGCTCCATCGCCACTGTAAAACAGCGAACCTTCTGGCCCGGTTAGTAGCAGTGATACGTTAGGTACTGAGTGGTGTGTGGCGGCGGTCTGGCATTGCCACGGGCCAAGAGTGTGCAACTGATCGGTTGCCAGCCAATGGATAGCGAACTGTGGCCGGTTGGCGGGCCAAAAAGCGAAATCCGCCAGCGCTTGTAACTGAGTCAGTTGTTGACGGGGCGCAATAGCTTGTAGTGGTGCAGTGCGTCCACAAGACTCGCACCAGTTCAACCAGGTCGTGAAGCCCAGCACATGATCGGGGTGACAATGGGTAAAGTAGACCGCCTGAATCTGATCCGGCTGGATCTGCCGTTGCCAGAGTGCCTGAGGCACCGTTGGTCCGCAGTCGATCAGTAACTGAAAATCCCCTTTGATGAGCCGTATAGAGGCATTGATCCGCTGACTGTCGTAGGCTTCCCCACTACCTAGAATATCCAGTTCCATATTACATTCCCTTTCCGGTTTTCTGCGTTGCGCTACAGGAAACAGCAGGGGAAGTCAGGCGATTGCCTGCCACGTCAAACCAGTGGCAGCGAGATAAATTGACATTAAGCGCCAGTCGGTTCCCTGGCTTAACTGTCTGACGGGTTTCCACCACTGCCGTAATGTGCGGTTCATGAATAAAGTGGCCATGCAGGTGGTATACCGCACCCAGACTTTCCAGCAGATCCACTTGAAAAGTCGGTACGCTATCGATGATTTCAAAGGCATCCGGGCGCACGCCTACTGTGACGGCGGCCGTATTGGTCAATGACAGCCGTTGCAACCACGGCGCCAGCGGTTGTTCGGCGATGATCGGGAAGAAGTTCATTTCCGGCGAACCGATAAATCCGGCCACAAACCGGTTGGCGGGCCGGTGATATAGCTCTTCCGGCGTGCCAATCTGGGCGATGCTACCGTTATGCAATACCACGATCCGATCAGCCAATGTCATGGCTTCCACCTGATCGTGTGTTACGTAAATCATTGTGGCGGCCAGTTGCTGATGCAGCGCTTTGAGCTGTACGCGAGTGTGGGTTCTGAGTCTGGCATCCAGATTAGAGAGCGGTTCATCGAACAGGAATAAACGTGGTTTACGCACGATGGCTCGGCCAATAGCCACCCGCTGGCGTTGTCCGCCGGAGAGCGCAGCGGGTTTGCGTTTCAGAAGTGGTGTGAGCTGAAGCATCTCTGCCACCCGCGCGACTTTTTCCGCAATCACCGGTTGTTTCTCACCGACCATCTTCAACGCAAAGCCCATGTTTTCCGCTACCGTCATATGGGGATAGAGCGCGTAGGACTGAAATACCATCGCCATTTCACGCCGTCCTGGTGCCTGACGGGAAATATCCTCGCCATCCAGCAGGATTTGGCCGTTGTCCTGCTGTTCCAGCCCGGCGATAATCCGCAACAATGTGGACTTACCGCTGCCGGAAGGGCCGACAAATACCATCAATTCGCCGTGATTGATGTGCAGATCGATATCATTCAACACCGACTGTTTGCCAAAGCCTTTGGTGATGTGGTGTAACTGTAATTCACTCATCCCGGATTCCTATTTCTGGCTAACGGCAAAGCCGCGTAACAAATAACGTTGAACAAAACCCGCCACCAGCAGTACCGGCAGTGATGAGAGCAGGCCGATACTCATCAGCTCTCCCCAGTACACCTGGTTTTCCGTCATAAAATTGGCGATGAACAGTGGCAGTGTGAACTGCTGCGGTGTTTGCAGATAAAGCAAGGCAAAGAGAAATTCGTTCCAGGCGATAATCAGGGTGAAAATGGCGGTTGCCACCAGACCAGGCGCGCAGGCGGGGATGACGATGTAGCGCAGACGTCGCCACAGGTTGGCGCCATCCATCGCCGCGGCCTCTTCCAGTGTCAGTGGGATCTCACGGATAAAACTCAGCAGCATCCAGATACAGAATGGTAGCGTATAAACCTGATATACCAGTACCAATCCGGCGAGGCTATTCAGCAGATGCAGCGTTTTCAGTAATGAGAACAACGGGATAGCCACCACAATCGGCGGCATCATTTTGATCAGCAATACCAGCAACAGAAACAGCGTGTCCAGTCGTGCCGGAAAACGGTGACGCGCCAGCGTATAAGCCGCCATAAACCCGACCAGCAGAGACAGTGCGGTAGCGCCGCCTGCGACCAGCAGCGTGTTGATCAGCCGGTCTACAAAGCCGTTTGCCAGCAAGGTAGTGATGTGGGTCAGTGTCCAGTGCTGTGGCCAGAAGGGACTGTGTCGGCTGGAAAATTCGGCGGTAGACTTAAAGGCCGCCGCCGCCATCCAGATAATCGGTAGAGTAAAAAACAGCATCGCTGTGATAATGGCCGTGGCGCGCAAGATCGATAACCAGGAAAAACGTGTCATTGGGGTTCTCCTTTGCGCATCAATTGCCAGGCATATGTCAGGCTCATCACGCTGGCACACAACAACATGATGACGGCTCCGGCGCTGGCCAGCCCCAGATTAAAAAACTTGAATCCTTGCTGATAGATGTACAGTGACAGCGTCTCTGTGGCGTAGCCGGGGCCGCCGCCGGTCAACGCATAGACCTTGTCAAACAGTTTGAAGGTGTCGATGGAGCGCAGTAGCAGCGCCAGCAAAATAGGTTGACGAATAAGCGGTAGCGTGACGTACCACAAACGTCGCCAGCCGTTGGCACCGTCACTTTGTGCTGCTTCCAGCAGCTCTTTGGGGATTGACTGCAATCCCGCCAGGATGATCAGGCAGGCCATCGGCGTCCACTGCCAGATATCCACCAGCATCAGCGATAATAAGGCGATGTGTGGGTTGGAGAGCCACTCCACCGGCATCAGGCCCAGCGATGTCAGGCAGTTATTCAGCAGGCCAAAATCATAGTGAAACCAGACGCGCCAGATAGCGGAACAGACCAGCGTGGACAGCATCATCGGATAAATCATCAGGCTCAGAACCCACTGGCGACCAGGAAAGTGGCGATACAGCAGCAGCGCCAGTACCAGACCAAGCAAGACCTGTAGCAGCGAACTGCCCAGTGAGAACACCAGCGTATTCTTCAGGCTGGTGGTGAAGAACCAGTCATTGAATAACTGGCGATAATTATCCCAGCCCACCCAGTGATGACTCGCGGAGGCATAGTCGACATGGCTGAACGAATAGAGCAACATTTGTCCGATAGGGTAGAGCGTGAGCGCCGCCAGCAGTAACGTGGCGGGGAGCAGTAACAGCCAGCGCTGCCAGCGGGAATCAAAAAGCATGGAGTGTCCTTCAGCCATCAAATCACGGATACCGACGGTTGAACCCGGCGGTTAGCCTGGGTGTCACACCTGTGCAGGCCGGGTTCCTGTTTCCACCGCAGGATTGTGTTCAACGCGATCCCCGCGTGGCAGGGATCGCGTTGTCGGTAGTGGCGGATTATTTCAGCGCCTGGGCAATTTTCTGGTTAGCCTGTTGCAGTGCGACCTGCGCTGGCATTTGATCCATCAACGCCAGTTGCAGATAGTCACCCAGAATACTTTCCACTTCCTGCCAGTTACGGATCCGTGGGCGGGCTCTGCCCGCTTCCAGTGCGGTCAACTGTGCCGGATACCAGCGGTATTTCTGGATAATCTGCTTATCCTGATAAACACTGCGGCGGGTCGGCGGAAGTCCCAGTTCCAGCGCCAACGCTTTCTGATTTTCAGCACTGGTGAGGTAGGTCAGGAATTCTTGCGCCAGCTTGCTGTGTTGGCTGTTTTTGGTAATCGCCATCTGCCAGATGCCTAGCATAGGGGATGGGCCGGCGACCTGTCCGGGTGCCGGTTGTAATTCAACCTTACCTACGACCTTGGATTTGTCCGGGTTATCCAGCGCCGCCGCCCATGCCGGCCACACTTCAATCGCCATCGCTGCTTTACCTTGCTCCAGCGACTGACGGACATCGGCGGCGTTATAAACATCTACACCGGTTGGCGCGAACGCTTTTAACGCGATGAAGGTTTTCAGGGCCTGTAACGCCTGTGGGGAATCCAGCGCAGCTTTACCATCTTTAACCACTGCGCCGTTGTAGGCCCACAGAATAGGCATAAAACCAGAGACGATCGGGTTGCCTTTCATGCCGCGGAACACCACGCCGGATACACCGGGTTCCTGTTGTTGCAGGATTTTCGCACTGCTCAACACATCGTCCCAACTGGTGGGGGCTTTAAGCTGATGTTTGTCGAACAGATCCTTGCGTAGGGCAAACATTTCTACGTTACCGACTACCGGTAAACTGTATGCCGGGCCGGTTTTTTCCGGCACACGGGAGATGTCCATCACCGCCGGGATAAAGTCATTGCTCTGCATCTTTTTCGGTAGCGGTTGCAGCCAGCCGTTACCTGCAAACTCAGGACTCCAGGTATCGTCCATCAATACCAGATCGTAGGCTGACGCGTTTTCACGCATGGAGATGACCAGTTTTTCATACAGGTTGCCGTAGGGCAGCTTAAGCAGTTCAATCTGCTTGCCGGGGTGTTTCTGCTGGAAACGGGTCAGTGTGCTGTCGAGTGCTTTGCCATAAACGTCATCGCGGCCAGCGATGACCAAATCTGCTGCGTGGCCTATCAGGCTAAACAGCAGCCCGGAAGCGAGAATAAAACGTGAAAGTGGTTTCTTGCCAAACATAGTGAGCGCCTTTTTTCAGGAGTGCATACGTTTGCACAGGCGCTATCTTTGAGGAGGAAGATGACAAAATCATGAAAGGCAGATGAAGAGTCTGCGATACGACAACTAAGCCGCTATACCCGGTTATCGGCGTTGTAGGGAATGGAGAATAAAGAACATGAGTTTGATGGCAAAGTGCAAGTAGCCGCGATAATGGGGGGGGAGAGTAAAGACGCTGCAAGTGCATCTTTGTAAGCTTCAAGCCGCGCCAATATTGGCACAGATGCTTTACTCTTTTTCCCATTACCACTGTTCTGACGCCATACATAGGTTAGCCAACAGTCTGGGACATCAGGTTTTTCTTGGCAGACGGCGGAAACTGATGAGCAACTGTAGCATGTTGATCAGTACCAGCAGGGCGGTCACCAAAAATACCCAGCGGTAGCCTACCATGGCGGAAATGCTGGAACCAAGCAGCGGGCCGACGACATTGCCCATATAGCCAAAAGACTGGTTATAACCAAAGATACGACCCGTTACCTGCTGGCTACTGTATTTAACCAGCAAGGTCTGTACAGCGGGCATCAGGGCACCGTCGGCGAACCCGAGCAGGAAGCGCAAAATACCCAACTGTGTGGCATTTTGCACGGAAGACATCAGGAAAAATAGCAAGGCACAGAAAATCAACGCGACAATCAGTACTCGCTGAGAACCAATTCTGTCACCTAACCGGCCGAGCCGGGGCGCTGATATCAATGCGGAAATACCTGGGACGGAGGCAATGACGCCACTGATAAAGGCAATATTATCAATACCGGGCGAGAGATTACGGATAAACAGCGTCAGAATAGGGCTGATCGAGCCGTTTGCCATCTGGATCATCATGGTGGTGAAGAACAAACTGATAATCAGCATTGGAAAAGGCAATGTGGAGAACACCGCCTTTCCACTTAGCCGGTCGGCTTTACTGACTTTGATAACACTCTCTTTGATAGCGAATAGCGTGATTAAAAAGCTGATGAACAACATACCGCCAGTGACGAAGAATACCAGCCGTAGCCCGAGGTGGTCCGCCATGAACCCCCCTAGCAGCGGGCCAATAATCACACCAGAAACTTGCCCGGTGGAGAGTGTTCCCAGTGCCCAGCCGCTTTTGGTGCGTGGCACTTGCGAGGCAATCAACGCCATGGCATTGGGAATAAAACCGGATGTCAGGCCCATTGCCGCGCGCAGGAAAAACAGTTGCCAGACGTTGGTTGCCAAACCTTGTAGGCACATGACGATCGCCATCCCCAGCGCGGCCCGCAACAGCATCAACTTGCGGCCTTTACGATCAGCCAGACTTCCCCATAGGGGTGCGACAATGGCTGAAACCAGAAAGGATGAGCTGAAAACCAGACCAGACCAGAGATTCAGTGACGCATGATCAGTGACGCCAAGCTGTTCTATATACAGTGGTAGAAAAGGTAGGATCTGGCTCATTGCCATGCCGGTGAAAAAGCATCCTAGCCAGGCAGAGAAGAGATTGAGTTTCCATGTTTCCATAAGATAAGGATGGTAATGACTTAGGCGGCGAAGTACTAGTATGGCTGTTTTTATGTCATCGTGAAATGCTTTTATATATCAAAGAATAACGAAATAGGTTACATCAGTACGTTAAAATTTGTCTGATTTTAGGTCCTAAAAACCAGCATATGTCGCGTTATTGATACACCAGAAGATGGGTGTACGAATATTTTTGTGATGGGTATCACAAAAATATTGTGGTGCTTATCAACATTCAGTAGAATATTTCACCGGCAAGTAACAAGACAACAACGTAAATCAAGGTAATCAACGTGCGTAAATTACTGAAAAAAATCCTGGCCGCTTATGTCAACGTCTATAAAGATGTTCCTCCTGGCGCCATGCATTAATATTTCTATGAAAAAGGCCGTTTAGCGGTCTTTGAGTTTGATGACAACGTCTATATAGCGGCGATAATGAGAAGATCGTAAAGACGCTGCAAGTACCTCCCTGTAAGCTCAAGCCGCGCCATCCCTGGCGCGGATGCTTTACTCTTCTCTCTCATTATCACCGTTCTGACGCTATACGTAGGTTTGTCAACGGTCTGAAAGGCCGTTTAGCGGCCTTTTTTTGTGTTTTCTCGATTCTCACTTACAGTGCGTCAGCAATCGCTCTTCCCAATGATTCAGTATTGCCTTTCCCTCCCAGATCTCGCGTCAGTGGCGCCTGTTCCGGCCCTTGCGCCAGCACAGTTTCAATTGCTTTCAATACCGCTGCACCGGCATCGAAATGCCCTAAGTGTTCCAGCATCATCGCGCCACACCAGATTTGACCAATCGGATTGGCAATGCCTTTCCCTGCGATATCCGGCGCTGAACCATGTACCGGTTCAAACAGGCTGGGAAAATTTCGGGCCGGGTTGATGTTGGCCGATGGTGCAATGCCAATGGTGCCGGTACAGGCCGGACCAAGGTCGGAAAGAATATCGCCAAACAGGTTGCTGGCAACCACCACATCAAACCAGTCCGGATGCAGTACAAAGTTGGCGCTGAGGATATCGATATGGAATTTATCCACCGTGACCTGCGGATAGTTTTTCCCCATCTCTGCGACACGGCTATCCCAATATGGCATGGTGATAGCGATACCATTGGATTTGGTCGCCGATGTGAGGTGTTTTTTAGGACGACGCATCGCCAGCTCGTAAGCGAATTTCAGAATGCGATCAACCCCGACGCGGGTCATTACTGTTTCCTGTATCACTACTTCCCGATCAGTACCGGCGAACATCGTACCTCCAACGCTGGAGTACTCCCCTTCGGTATTCTCGCGCACGATATAGAAATCGATATCCCCCGGATGACGTCCGGCCAGTGGCGTTTTTACCCCCGGCATCAAGCGGCACGGACGCAGGTTGACGTACTGATCAAACTCGCGACGAAACAACAACAGGGATTGCCAGAGTGACACGTGGTCCGGTACCACTTCCGGCCAGCCAACAGCACCGAAATAAATAGCATCAGCGTCTTTCAGCAGGGAAAACCAGTTATCCGGCATCATTTTGCCGTGCTTGAGATAGTAATCGGCGCTGGCGAAATCGAACCATTCCCATTGGATGTTCAAACCGAATTGTTGTGCGGCGCGATCCATCACCCGTACGCCTTCCGGCATGACTTCTTTGCCAATTCCATCGCCGGGAATAACAGCAATTTTGTAGTGAGGTGCAGACATCAGAGATTCCTGTGTGGTTGTACTAACGTAGGAAGCAGTGTATTTACTCTGTCTTATGTAAACAATTCGCCTTATGAGCAAGTCATTGTTGAATTAAAGAGAATAATGCATGAGTGCTATTGATGATCTGCTGTTTTTCAGTCGCATCGCGTTTCTTGGCAGCCTGACTGCCGTGGCACGGGAACAGGGCGTGTCACTGCCCGCGGTCAGTAAACGATTAACTCGGCTTGAACACCGTTTGGGTGTGCAGTTGATTCAACGAACGACCCGACGCCTGGATTTAACCCCGGAAGGACAACTTTATGCTGAAGGGGCGCTACCGATACTGAATGAGATTGAAGAGTTGGAAAGCGTGGTGGGCCGTAATCAACTGGCGTTACGCGGTAAGTTAACCATCAATGCCTCTTTTGGTTTTGGCCGACGGTATGTCGCACCGCTGATTTCCGCTTTTTCCCAACAGCATCCTGAACTGGAGATACAACTTCGGCTAGCGAGCCTGCCAGTAAACATGTTGGATGCCGGGGTTGATATTGATATCCGGGTGGGGGAACCACCGGACTCCCGCTTGATTGCTCATAAACTGATGAGTAATCCCCGCATATTGTGCGCAGCACCTGCCTATCTTGAACGTGCCGGAACACCGACAACGGTAGCGGAGCTGGTTGCCCATAATTGCCTGGTGCTGCGTCAGTATGAGAGTGACTATGCGTTATGGCGTTTTTATCGGGACGGTGAGGAGCTGACACATCGTGCTTTCGGCAACCTTTCCAGCAATGATGGTGAAACGATTGTGCATTATGCGTTGGATGGGCAAGGTATTATCCTGCGCTCTTTCTGGGATGTGAAGGCTCATCTCGAACGGGGGGAACTGGTGGCGCTGCTGACGGATTTCAAAACGCCTGATGCGGATATTTATGCGGTTTATCAGCATCGCCGTCATGTACCGGTGCGTATTAATACGTTTATTCGCTACCTGAAGCAGCATTTGATGGTGAAAGGGGTAACTGAGACAACTGATTAGACGCTATCCCCGTTTACACTGGAACATCCCAGGTTATTGATATATTTTTTTATTGTTCTATCGCGTCATGCCCGGTATTGCACGGGCATGACTCAGTTTAACCGTAGGCGGAAAGGTTATACCCGTCATACTTCAAGTTGCAGGTGTGTTGGCTGCGTTCGTTCACCCGAATCACTTACCTGAGTAAGCTCCTCGGGATTCACTCTCTTTCCGCCTTCCTGCAACTCGAATTATTTGGGGTATAGCGGTTTATTGACGAATCAGGCGGCCCGTCGTTGTTTTTTCTTCGAAATCACTGCGGAATGGATTGATGTCCAGTCCGCCACGTCGCGTATAACGGGCAAACACGGTCAGTTTCTGAGGTTGGCAGTAGCGTTTGATATCATTGAAGATCCTTTCCACGCACTGTTCATGAAACTCATTATGCTGACGAAAAGAGATCAGATAACGTAGCAGACATTCTCGATCGATCTGCTTACCTTCATAGTTAATGACGACGCTGCCCCAGTCAGGCTGATAGGTCACCAGACAGTTGGATTTCAGTAAATTGGAGCATAGTGTTTCAGCGATATCGTCTGATTTTTCGGATATGGCGTATTTCAGATAATCCGGATTAAAGTCATAGTTGTTCACTTCAATATCCAGATCGTCAATATTGATACCAGGCAGTGTATCAATAGCCGAAGGGTAACCAGATAATCCAGGGTACAGCGTAACCTTGACATCTCCCTTGGCGGCTTCAGACAAATCGTTGATTAAGGTCGCGAGCAGGGTTTCAAGGTCTCGGAAACGGGTCTGATTGAGGCTGTTAAGGTAAAGTTTGAATGATTTTGACTCAATCAGGTTTTCAGAGCTGGCGGGAATAATAAATTCCGCAATTCCCACCACGGGTTTGCCTTTATTATTCAGCCAGGAAAGCTCAAATGCTGTCCATAAGTCGTATCCGGTAAACGGTAACGCCGGCGTATTCAAACCAATCACTTCCCGGCCACGGGCGCGGGGCAAGGCTTCCAGCAACTGGGGTGAGTACTGGTCTGGATAATGGGAGCGGACGCCCAAATGTGTGATGTGATCTTTTTCCGTAATATGCATGTAATCAGTTCCTTGCCGTAGCGGTATTGATATAGCTTCTGAACAGTTTGCGGGTACCATAAATAGGGCCGACACCCAGCACCGCATAGACTACTTTGATCAGAAATTGCGACAAAATCATCTCTTTGATTATCTCAAAACTCAGCACATTATAGAACGCCAGGGTACAAAAAATAATACTGTCCAGGGCAGACGCTGTAACGGTACTGGTAATCACGCGGATAAACAGATATTTGGATTTGGTCAGGATCTTTATTTTATACAGTACGTAGGCATTAACGTTTTCAGAAACCAGATAAGCGAGAGACGAGGCCACCAATACGGCCATCATACTATGAATAATGCCATTATACGTTTGGCCGTATTCCCATTGGGGCAGTGGTGGAATCAGGCTGGTAATCCATAACGCCAACACGAAAAAAAGGTGGGCGAAGAAGCTGATGATAATCGTCCGTCTGGCCAGTTTCAAACCGTAAAATTCATTAAGAATATCCACCAGAATAAACGTAATGGGATAAACGAAAACCGCAGGTGGAACAATCATATTCAATTTGGGAATATTAATGGGTTTAACGCCGGCGACAGTGGAAAAAATAAAAATAACAGTTAGTGCGATACTGAGCAGAACATAAGCATGCCAGGAACGATCATGACGGTCACTAAGATCATAGGTAGTAACAATTTCTTTTCCACTATAAAGCTTTTTGTATAAGGCATTCAGTTCATGCCGATTGAAATCTTCTGATATTTCACTATCAGTGAGTTCCTTCAGATCCATGCTGATGGTTTTTCCCGTAGCGAGAACCATGATATTGGCAGATAGTTTCCCGCTATGGTTAAAACCTAATAATTTAAACTTCCTGTTAGACTCCATTTACAATCTTTCCTCTATGATATATCCCAAAAGCTTTATATCATGTGGTTTATTTTTATCTGCTGTAGACTGCTCTTCTGCTGATTGGATAATAAAGCCAGATGAGTATGAATAGCAGAGCATTGGTGTATTCAATACCAGTGCTGGTGGGCGTTTGATAATAATAGTGTCGTTAGGTGAGAATTGATCACCAATAGCGGTCTCTACTTTTATCGCCAGCATATTTGCTTCATCGCCAAAGAAATAGGTTAACGGGTATTGAATGGTTAATTGTCCAATTTTTTGTTCAAATACAGATAGTAGTTCTGACTGAGGAATTATAGGTACGGCAGACGGATTTCTATTGCCTTCAAAAGAGATGGTCTTATTAAGCAACTCGACCTTTTCAAGATCGTAATCTTCTATTTCTTCACAGGAAACGCCAAAAAAGTCCGAGATTCTGTTGACGGTTGATTGCTGCACGTTATTAACGCGACCATCAAGTATTTTATAGATTGTGGTTCGCGTAACGCCGGTGCGGTTTGAAAAAGAGGCTTTGGTTTCTCCACGTGTGCGCATCAGATATTCAATATTTTTAATGATGTTTACTTTACGCTGGGCATTGGTTGTTTTCATGGTAATTCCTTCAGCAATAGCTTCTCAGACCACTATATATCACGCCGTGACGTCATCCAACCCTGAGCGGAACAAGATTCCGCTTCTGTGGAAAAGCGGAACACTCGTGAGGTTACGAGCCAATATATTTCTAGTGGTGAGGCGGAGAGACTATAGGAAAATAAGTGAGTAAAACTGGAATGAATGCCTAAAAATCATAAAAAGTAGACATAAATAACAACTTTATGTCTACTAATGCGTTGACTTAAACATTTACATTGCGCTATTGTTTAGCTAGCCTGATGAATTGGCTATTGGCTGGACATAAGTCATTATTTATATAAGTTATTATTTTTTAAATTATAATTTGTTTGCTTGGTTTTTATTGGAAATAACGAGATCTGTCATCCCCCAACACCAGGGGAACCAAAGAAAGGACGCTTGTATTTTGATGAGTAAATACAGGGAGTGACTACTGTGGTGACAGCATCAATAACATCCCCCCGTGTAAGCGGGGGGATGTTTGCTATGGGATAACTCGTCGATTATTCCTCTTCAGACGGTTCACTCAGGTTGATGGCATCATACATCACCATACCACCTTGCAACTCCAGCGTGACGCGATTGACACCCTTTTTCAGAATGCCTTCAGGTAGCGGGATATGGACCTCGTGGTATTTACCGCTTTGCATGGCTTCACGGTAAATGGCTTTATCATTGCTGTACTTTAGCGTGCTCAGTCGTTGATCGTTGACCTTCACCGCCAGTTGAGGCGTAGTGGTCGGCGTCGTCATACCATTATTACTGGCTGCGGCAATAGCGATATTCAGTACCCGTGGTGATGCGTCGACATGGGTGTTGAACTGAATTATCCAACTGCCAGGCTTGGTCTGAGCATAGTACCAATCCTGTGAGTCCTTACTTTTGCCGATTTCAAATGTCAGGTTGGCGGGCACTTGTGTTTGCCACTGATAATTGCGTGGACGGTCACCCCACTTGAATTCACCGGCGCGACGATCCGCCTTGCCAATACTCCAGATAATCCTGTCTGCTTGTTCGACCTTGATGGTGCCAAGATTTTGCTGCTGTTTCTCAACAGTAATAGAACGCTGTGCCAGTATGCCGATTTGTTGTCCACCGAGAGCATATACCGATAAGTGATATTTTCCCGCAGGAACATTATGCAGAGAAAAGAGACCATCACGTTTTGTTTTGGCTGAGAAGAAATAACCATGGGTTTGAATATCGAACGGCTCATCGCTGGAGGTCAACACGACCATCGCTTTGGGTACACTTATGTTTAACTTACCGGTTAGTGTGCTTCGTTGTTGTGGATAACGTGAATCTTCAACCCAACGATAGGGCCAACTGGCACGTTCATGACTTGCCTGCCGATTGACATCCGCGATGAGCTGAGTGTCACTACCTTGATTGATGTACAGCAGCCAAGGACCATAAAGTTTTTCCCAGCCCGGTTGTGCCACCAGGTCGGGTGTGCCGAAATGGGAGCCAGTCATATAGTTCAGAATAATGGCGTCTTGATGTACTAACAGTTCCTGTTTTAAGGCATCGCCAGAATAATATTCATAACTGGCTGGCACTAACCAGGCACCAAAGCCGTTACCCATCACCCCCCAATAAGGACTTTCCCGGATATAACCGGCAAAGTCATACTTGGAATAAACGCTATCGTCGGTCAGCCGCCAGGTTTCGTCCTGAACTTTAGGCAATTGTTCCAACTCGCTATACAGCAGTGGTGTACCACGATGCTTGCTGTTGAAGAGCTGGTTCATCCGGCTGGCATCAAAACGATAGACATTGCGCAGTTCACTGATATTGACCGCCTCCTGTCCCGGATTTGAAGCGACGACATAGCTGTAGAGGCCGCTGATACCCTTTTTCATGATCAGGTGGTATTCCAGTCGTAGTTTGCCGCCGCTATCGTCAATATACGCAATGTGGGCCAGTTCTGGCGTTTGTCTGATAACTTCAACACGCTTGGGGATAAAATCATTGACGCCGCTGGAATAGTAATCCAGATAAAAACTACGGTTTTTACTGGGGTCGCGTATTGCGCCGGAAAGATGAGTGATCAGGTTGGTGCCATCTTTCCATACTTCTTGCGCACTGCCGTCCGAGCCGAAGCTGAACTTGACCAGTCCATTATCCAGTGTGCTATTTAACCCATTGATATTCATGATTACTGGCGCACTAGCTAATACGGTTGCAGGTGCCAGTGCCAACAAAGGCAGAATGACCAGCAGCGGTGTGCGCCATTTTTGCAAACAGTTCATCATAGCGGATCTTCCATTATCATTGTGTAACGGTTGCAGGATATGTTTCAGTTTGTAACTTACCGCTGTCTGATACGTTGAACCTTTGTACGGCTGCCATCCGAGAACCCATGGTGGCAGTGAGGTGAAGAATTAGATGATCGATCTCATCTTTATGAAAAGAAGGGAGTGACTGAATGTGGGTCTGATGATTTTAAAAATTAGCATTTGAATATGAAATATTAGAATAGCCCGGTACATGTTTTCCTTTAATCTGAACGCGTAAACATTCAGCTCTATCTAAAAAGGAAAATGCGTAATGGAAAAATTATTCGCAAACTCAGCTTGTTTTTATCGTAATCCGGTTCCTTGCTATGGTTTTGAAAGAATATTAGCCGATGCTCAGGATATGAAGGTTATTTCATCAATTAATACACAAACGCTCTATGCCGATCTGGCGCATAGTGGTGCGGTTATTTATCGTGACTTTAGTGATTCACTGGAGGATTTTAATGATTTTGTCAGTGAGCATTCATCTAAAGTAACGTTTGACCCGGCCCGAAAAGCGGCTACCAGCAATACGGCTGAAATTGATGCCGGAGTGTTGGAGATGGGATTGCATCGTGAAAATGGCAATCTTCCCTTTAATCCAGATATTCAATGGTTTTATTGTCTTCAGGCCGCAAGTAAAGGTTCCCAGACTACGTTATGTGATGGGGAGAAAGTTTTATTTGACCTATCCTCAAGTACCCGGAAAATTTTCGAAAATAATCGGATAAAGTTTGTCAGACGGATCCCCTTTGCCAATGTGCAACGTTTTCTCAGTATTGAATTACAGGTTCCTATTGATCAGGTAACTGATGAGCATCTGGAAATAGTTAATGAAATGGTGCCAGGACAGACATATAAAAGAATTGATAAAAATCTTATTTATTCTGAATTCAATACTGATGCCATTACTAAAAGCTGTTTCTCTGGCAAGAAAGCGTTCTGCAATTCTTTGTTAAGTCCAAGCGTTAATTATGAACCGCCGAAAATAACTTGGGAAGATGGTACGGAAATTTCATTGGATGTCTGGGATGAAATTAAAGAGGTTACCTCCAGAAATACATATGATCATTTTTGGCAACAGGGAGACATTATTGTCGTTGACAATACTCGGGTCGTTCATGGTCGCAGGAAACTTGATGACCCCAAACGAAGAATTTTTGGTGCGCAAAGCTATCGGAAAGGAGAATGATAATGATCAGTACGAAAATGCAGAATTTTCTTCATGAAACGGAAGATCGCATCGTTATTCGTGAAATGAATGGCAAGACCCATTATCACTCTGAACTTCGTCGTGACGTTGAAGATATTGCGGCGGGATTAAATCAGATCTATGGATCGTGTGACCGCCTGGTATTCGGTATCGCCATGCGTTCATGTTATGAATGGGTTACCACTTTATTGGCGATTCAAAAAGTCGGTGCGGTCTTGCTGCCGGTGCCTATCGAATTTTCTGACGAACAGATATCGAGCCTGCTCACCAAGGCAAGTGCGATTTTTGTTGCCGATGATGCGACCAGGCAGCGCATTGACTCTATATTCCCCGGTAAACCCTGTTTCTACCCCTATCAGGTGAAAGTTCATTCGCAAACTTTGCGATTATCGGGAGAAGAACGAATCAGTGATGGTGTGACCGCTATCATCCATACCTCCGGTACAACGTCGAAACCCAAAGGCGTTATGATCAGAGATGCAGCAGTGGGGTTGTTGGTAGATAACGTAATGAAAAGGCTGCCGAATAGGCCTTTGCATTATTTCTCCCTTGTTCCCATGAGTTTACTGATAGAGCAAGTTCTGGGTATTTTTATTCCTTTACTGTCTGGTGGTACGCTCACATTAATGCCGCCAGGTATTAAGGAATATGGCTCCGCGTCAGGAAACGCAGCACTCTATTTAGGGATGATCGCTGAAGTCGAACCTGATTTTCTGTATCTACCGCCGAAATTACTGGAAGAGGCACTCGCGCTTATTGAGATGGATGGCAGTGAAAATGTGCTGGGGCGTAATAATCCACATATTATTACTGGTGGTGCCAAAATTCCGGTATCTGTGTTGCAGGCGTTGGACGATAAAGGGGTTGCTGTATACGAAGCCTATGGACTCAGTGAAAACAGTTCCATTATTTCATTGAATTACCCTGGTTGCCGGAGAATTGGTTCGGTGGGTAAATTGTTGGATGGTATTACCCCCTTATTGGTTGAGGGTGAATTACTGGTTAAAACGCCTACGTTATGTGCGGGATATTATAATTCTGACGAGACCTCTTGCGACATGACTGATGGTTATCTTCATACGGGAGATATTACTCATTTTGAGGATGGCTATTTATATATTACCGGTAGGAAGAAACATGTAATTATTCTTTCTACCGCCAGAAATGTTTCCCCTGAATGGGTGGAAACAATATATAAAGAAAGTGAAATTATTGAGGATATGATTGTTATTGGTGAAGGGCAGGAACAATTAGGTGCCATTATTCTCAGCCCTCATCCTGAATCAGATGTCCAGCGTGCATTAGAATCAAAAAATAATCGTCTGGCCGAATTCGCCCGAGTTGGAAAGTATGCGGTAGTTAATAATATTGCTGGTTTTAGAAGAAAGTATTATACCGTGACTGGGCGGCCAAGAAGAAAAGAGATTGAAGAGGACTATTCTGAGATAGTCTATCAGTGATGGAGAACTGATTATGTACCTTATGAAAGAATTTCACCCAGAAGAAACAGAGTATCAGGTTGTTAAGCAATGTGTGAGCTTGCATTATAAGGATGTATTTGGTGCATCGGTCCAACCTCAGCCAGATTTTTTTATTTGTTTAACGAAGCTTGACGGTAAAGCTCCTGGGTATTCATGTCTTGGAATAACGACTGGCGATAAAAGGACGTTATTCAGCGAGCATTATATTAATACTGACCTCAGTAAACAGTATGGTGTAGATAGAGGCCAGATAGTAGAAATTGGCTCATTCTGTTCATTTTCATCGAATGGGTATGGAAAATATATTTTATCTTTAGCACTCAGTCATCTGAGTCTTCATAAATATCAGTTAGTGATTATGACAGCAACACCTCATGTGCGAAAAATATTACAAACCTTGAAGGTTTATTATACTGATATGGGGGTGGCAAATTATAATAGAGTCCCTGATCTAAACGTTAATTGGGGAAGTTATTATGATAACGACCCACGGGTCGTAGTTTTTCCTCTTAGAGATAATAATATTTTTCACGTTGGAGAATCGGGGGCATTGATAGAGGGATATCATGCCGTAAGAAATATATATTGATATACCTGTCACCTGAAATCTATTGGGTATATTTACTTATTAAACCTATGGGATGTCTATGAGTACGAATAAACGTTATGAAAATTTCATTGTCTTTTTAGCGCCATTAATCAATAGCGTTGGGGGGATTGCCATTGATCTCTATGCCCCCAGTCTGCCGTCTATTGGCCGGGAATTTGGCACGTCGGCAGGTATTATGCAAAGTACCATTACGATCACATTAATTTTTTACGCTATCGGGCAGTTATTTTTTGGCATTTTATCGGATTCAAAAGGACGTAAGGCATCCATTGTTTCTGGCCTGTTACTTTTCTTGGCTGGTAGTGTATTGGCGGTGTTCGCGAGAAATATTGAAACGTTATTGGTGGCCAGAGCTATTCAAGGATTTGCTATCGGAGCCTGCCAGGTCGTAGCGCGAGCACTCCTGGTGGATAATGTTAAAGGACCACGATTTGGTGTGGCGATAATTTACCTTAGCCTCGCTTTTGGTCTTGGGCCGGTTATTGCGCCGTTTATCGGTGGGAAAATCGAGGTTTTTCTGGGTTGGCGTTATAACTTTGTTCTTTATAGCCTCTATGGCGCGGTTATTCTGGCGTTCGTTATGTATGGATTAAAGGAGTCATTAACTCGTCCCCGAAGCCCACTGGATACGATAAAAGGCTATAAGTTTATTTTATCTGATGCCCGATTCATTTCGTCAGTCGTTATTATCGGCGGCAGTTTCTCAGCATTTCTGATGTGGAATGTGATTGGACCTTATATTATTCAGCAGCAATTAGGGCTAAGCGCTGATTTTTTTGGGACCACGGCATTGACTGTCGGCATCGCCTATCTGACGGGGACGTTGGCAAATCGGGCACTGGTTAACCGTTTCCACAGCATCCGGTTGATGAAATTCGGCTATATTCTGTTTGCGCTGGGTATTGTTGTCATTTCATCCTCGCCATCTAGTATGACGTTATGGAGCGTATTGGGAGGGATTATTCTAATTGCGTTTGGCCAAGGGTTTATTTTTTCCAATGCAATGGCTAAATCCATGTCGCTGTTTCCAGACCGAGCCGGTATCGCCGCCTCGTTGCAGGGATGCTTGATGCTGGTTTTCGGTTCATTATCTTCCGCTGTTGCCAGCTATTTCCCGATGGAAAATAATTCCAATATCGCCACGCTCTTTATGGGGCTGTTAGCGCTTTCTCTGGCCGGGCTATTCATCTTGTTAAAATCACAGCAGCGTGTTTATGCCAATGAAAGTATGTAGCGTCATCGGGTTATTGTTTCAAAATTGAATGAGATTGTGTGCGTGCATATCTGGCTGGGTATCTGTTAGTCGGGTGTACCTCTATGAGCGTGAACCTGCTGATAGAAGCAGCAGGTTCATATTTATCATCGCTGATTACTTGTCTGAGTATTGTTGGGCGATTTTTGTAATAAGTGCACGTAATGTCCGGAGTTCATCCGTGTTCTCTCTTTTTTTTGCCCAGAACATATCTACCGTAAAATGAGGAAAACCAAGCGGTGGCTCGCAGCAATGGACATTCTCCGGGATATGCAAGGTGTGAATAAGACGAGATGGCAGGGCGAACGTCGCGGTTGTTTTGCTTATTATGTTAATACATGCCTGATAGGTGTTGGCTTTGGCGATAATATGACGTTTTTTGCTAAACATCTCCAACCAGCCATCCACCATGTTTTTTTCCGAAATCCAGGGGGTAGGGTAAACTTGCAGCATGGAACAGAAATCATCTAAATGTAATGGTTCTGTGGTATTGATGTCGTAACTGGTAAGGCAGATGAATTTCTCCTCCACGATGGGCTCCCAACTTAGTTCGGGATGAATCTGGTGATATCCGGGCCCAAACCCGACAGCGAGATCGATTTCACCCGAAATAATTTTCTCGACAGGAACCGTTTTATTTAATCGATCGATATAAAATGAGCTGCCTGTTTTTTCTTTTATTAATGAATGAATAAGATCCGGTAAAATCAGTAACTCAAAATATTCTGGTGCACTGTAGTGAATCACTTTATTGATGTGTAGGGCGTAGTTGTTAACTTCAGTACCTGCACATTTGTTCACTGAGTCAAGAACGACCTTCAGATAAGGCACCATTTTTTCAGCTTTCTCCGTTGGGATCAGTTTCCCTTGGGTAAACTCGAACAATACATCATTGAAGCATTCCCTTAGCCTTTTAAGAGAGTAACTGACGGTGGATTGACTAATGTTCATTTTCTCTGCTGTTTTTCGGGCGCTTCTCCATTCGTAAAGCATTAAAAATGTATTAATATCTTTTAAATCCAATTGATTAAGGAAGTTCCTGTGCAACATAACGACTCCTTGTGTTCGAAGCATTAACGCCATCAATAACATGTATTCAAAGAGATACAGTGATAAGCCTGGCGTCTTCACATACACATGAACATTATATGATCAAAGTAAGTAAAACTTATTTATGATTTCATCGGAGAAAAAAACATAAGCTATCCGGGGGCTATTTAAAGAAAAAGAAGCAAGGAGAAAAGGTTGGGGAAAAGGCGATTAGCTGACTTTCGCAGCAGGTACAACCGATGGCTCCATTTTTAACTTTTATCGGTATAGGAAAAGGGTGACGCCGTTTGATTAGAGCATTAATGCTTGTGGTGCGGATTGATCATGATGTTTCCAGGACTGAGTGCCTTAGCCCGATATACCCCTCGCCGCTACCTGGGGATTCACTCGGTTGCCGCTTTCCTGCACTAGTCATCTATTGATATATCCGAGATGGTGGGAGAAAGCGGCGGTCAGGTTTAATTACCATTCAACGGGTGTTTTTAATACTCTCTTTACCAGACAGTATCGTCTGTCATCTGAAAGTAAAGTTTTCAAAGTGAATTCTGTTTTTGGGCAGGTTTGCTAATAGCATTTTTCTCATGCCTATTGGCCCACAAAACCAATAGTCGCTATTCTGATAGTTGTTTAGTGTTGACGGGACTAATAATCCGTCCTGTTTCTGTACTAAAATTTTCAGAGTAATGCCACACAGTGCGGTGAGGCGTTTTAATTGCTCCTCAAAGATCAAATCCTGATGGTTATTAACGCAATATATCAGCGTGGTGTGTGGCCTTTTTTCATTCCGTTCAACCAGCGCTTCCAGCCAGGCAATAAACGGTGTTATACCGATGCCGCCAGCGATCCAATAAGTTGTAGTATTGCTGTTAGACGGTAGGATGAATCGACCATAAGGGCCTTCTACAGAAACGGATGCTCCATTTTTAATTGAAGCGTGTAATCTACCCGTGTAATCCCCTAATTTTTTAATTGCAAATGTTAATATGCTGTTTTTTCTATCATATTTCATCACGGTAAACGGATGTGAGCCTTCTTTTTCATCGAGGGTTACCAGAGCAAACTGGCCTGGCTGATATTTTTCCACAAATCCTTGTGCTGCGCTGATATCTATTTCAATGACATCGTCATTAAGCGATCTACCGGCGATGATATGTCCTGAGAATCGATGCTTTTTGCCTATTTGACCACTGAGACAAAAGAGGGCGGCGCAAAAACCGGTAGCGGATGTCAGCCATGTCAATATACCGAATGATGTCCAACGCAAGGCGGGTGTTACAAGATAAGCACCATGAATTAGCGCTAATGCAGCCACAATGGCAGCAATTTTGTGGGTTATTTTGAACTGATTGTAGGGTAGTGCTTTTATAAGACTGATGATGACAATGATCACTATCCCATAAAATGCTATTTCACCTATATCGACCATAAAGCCTCGCCATGGAATCGCGCCATGATTCCGATGTGGCCCAAGGCGGATGAAACCTAACTCAGACAGATAGCGGGGCGCTTTTGACAAGAGCCAGTGGATGGTGATCATAATGCAAGCGGCTATACCCATTTTTTTATGCAACAGATACAGCTTATCCAGCCCACCTAATCGTTGTTCAATCCAGGATGGTCGGGTGGCAAAAATAAGCAGTGTACTGAGAAGAACCGTGGACAATAATCCGGAAAGCTGAATTATCTGATTTCTCCAATATATAAAATCGACGACGTCATTCTGAGCGGGGAGACTTGTCAACCATGCCATTGCACAGATAACTATTATTCCAAGTAAGTAATACATATATGTCACCTCGATATCATGATTAGTTTTTCATCACAGGTGAAAATTTGTAATTTATTATTTTTTTAACTTATCAATAAATATATCAACGATTTTTCCCCCCAGCGCTGCACACAGACTGCCAGTGATGACACAGACGATGACCAGTGCATAATATTTTGTTTCCGGTGGAGAAAATCCAAATAAAGCAGCTAGCGTCGATTGATGAATAATCAACAGCATGAGTCCCAGTGAACCGGCAGCCACACTGACAAATTGCCAGTTTACTGCCATCCAGTGCGAGTCAAGATCCCGATTGACGTAAACCAATCCCAGATTTCCCAGCACTAATGTCAGGAAGCCGAGCGTGCGAGCTTCGGCCCCTCCCATTCCAATTGCGCGCGCAATCCAATAGGTCAACCCTGTTGCAGCAAAGACGGACGCACCTTGAGCCACACTGCGCAGCAGTGTTCTTTTGCTGAACAGTTGCATTCCCTGTGAACGAGGGGGTTCATGCATCAAGCGTTCGGGGGCGGTTTCCGCCTCGAAAACAATGGAGCAGGTTGGACTGATCACCAGTTCCAGAAAGGCGATAAGTGCCGGTGTCAGCATCATCGGGGCGCCGAAGAGCAGGGGCAACATGGCAATACCGATAATCGGTAGATGTGCGGCGATAGCATAGGTAATTGCTTTGACCAAATTATGGTAGATGCACCGCCCCATGCGCATGGCCTGAACAATAGCCGCAAAGTCGTCCGCGACCAACACCAGATCAGCGGCTTGTCGCGCTACATCGGTACCGCGGCTGCCCATGGCGATCCCAATATGTGCGGCCTTCAGCGCCGGTGTGTCATTAACGCCGTCCCCGGTCATGGCGACGACATCACCGCCGCGCTTAAACGCATTCACCAATCGTAACTTTTGAATAGGGGCAATACGGGCAAATATATTGACGCTGCTGACTTTCAGACTGAGTTCTTCATCGGTCATGTTTTTCAACTGGTCGCCGGTGATAACCTGTGATGATGGAATACCGGCTTCATCAGCAATGGCCCGGGCGGTAGCCGGGTGATCTCCCGTGATCATGACTACACGTACCCCGGCGTTATGGCATGCGGTAATGGCTTGCGGCACTTCTGTTTTCAGTGGATCAGCCAACCCGACCAGACCGAGTAACTCAAAGACAAAGTCGTGCTGAATCTCTGGCCAGTTTCCGTGATTATGTTGTGCCCGGGCTACCGCCAGCACACGTAGACCGTGTTTGGCCATTTCATCAGCACGCGCCAACATAGCCTGTGACGCTTGCGGCGGCAGATGACAAAGATCAGCCACGGCTTCAGGCGCACCTTTACAGGCGACCGGGAAATGCTTGAATCCAGGTGCCTGCCAGAGATGACTCATGGCCAACAGGTCTGGGGCAATTTCATATTCCCGCGCCAGGACCCAGTTATTGTGCAAATGTTCGGTACCTGAGAGTTGTACTTTCCCAATCTGATGAATAGCCAGTTCCATTGGGTCCAATGGCTCAAGTTCGCTGGCCAGAATGCCGTACTCCACCAGTTCATGGAATGCCTCTGGCAATGTGCTGGCCTGGATTTCATTAACATCTAGCAGATCATCGCCCACCGACAGCATTCTTACCGCCATACGATTACGGGTGAGTGTGCCGGTCTTGTCCACGCACAACACGCGTGTTTCACCTAACGTTTCGATAGCAGAAAGCCGGCGGGTCAGTACACCGTGTGTGGCAATCCGCCGTGCGCCGAGTGCCATAAATACGGTAAGAATTACGGAGAATTCTTGAGGCAGTAGACTCATTGCCAGCATGATCCCGGCAAGAAAGCCTTCTACCCATTGGCCGCGTATAAGACCTATCAATAACAGCACGATAAAGCTGACTGCTCCGCCAAATAGAGTAAAGCGCCGGATGAAATGACGAATTTCCTGCTGTAAAGGCGAAGGAGTGTCTTCCATTTCGGCCAGACTGGTGCCAATTTGCCCCAACTGCGTGAGCGTGCCTGTAGCCGTTATTTGCAGGATGCCTTGTCCTCGAGTGACGACGGTCCCGGCACAAAGATCGGCACGAGTACGGGGAGCATCAGCAGACAAGACAAATTTGGCAATCGGGACAGATTCACCGGTGAGCAGTGATTCATCGACAGCAAGCTCATGTGCGGATAGCAGCTGACCATCGGCCGGACAACGCTCGCCTTCACCTATTTGTATTACATCGCCGGGAACCAGATTTTCTGCTGGGATCTGTTGCCATTCATCATCACGCAGGACGTGTGTGTGGGGCGAGGACAACTCTTTCAATGCGGCCAGCGCCCTGGCGGTTCGGTGTGACTGCAAGGCGGTGACGACCACAATGATAAGCACAAAACCCACCAACAACATGGCTTCGTGAATATCACCTAGCAACATGTAGATAGCGCCTGCTGCAATCAACAGCAAAAACATCGGTTCAGTCAATGTTTCCCGCAATACCATCAAAACCGGGTGGGGTGGTTTGGCCGTCAATTGATTTGGGCCGAACTTTGACAGTCGCAGATCAGCTTCCCGGGTGGTAAGGCCGGTGAAATGCTGGCGGTTTTTATTCATGTTAAATCCAGAAGATACGACTTATTAAAGAATAGACTATGGAGGGTGTAACAGCGCAGTTTACAGAACAAATAAAACCCCAGATAATAAGCATCGCCGTTAACCGGTGGGTTATCACTTTGGACAGCAATCCCAGTCCTAAAACTGGATTGTCATTCAGAGTCGTAGCCATTCAATATTTCCTTCGATGTGCTGCATCTCTGTGACGCTGGTGTGGTTTTGCCGCGGTAAACCACACTCTGAATAATTACCATAAGTTAATCACTAATTATCAATGCTGGTTTTAGCAGGAATATTTTATGGAAAAAGAGATGCTATTTGATGAACACGACACCAAACAGTCAGAACGTTTTAACGCTGCCCGTAAAAGTACCTGGGTCAGTGTCGTTGTAAATGTATTTCTTACTCTGGGTCAGGTCACGATCGGCGTATTCTCTGGTTCTCAAGGTCTTATTGCCGACGGTATTCATTCATTATCTGATCTGGTCGCTGATTTTGTGGTTTTGGTCGCCAATCATAAAAGCAAGAAAGAAGCTGATGATGACCATCCTTACGGTCATCACCGTTATGAGAATGCGGCATCTCTCGCGTTGGGGACGTTGCTGCTGGTCGTTGGTATAGGAATGCTATGGTCCGCTGGTCATAAAATTCAGGATCCGGCATCTATCCCACAAGTTCATATCATTGCACTGTGGGTGGCACTGGTGGCGCTGGTATCTAAAGAGCTCCTTTTTCGCTACATGCTGGCTGTGGCAAAGCGGGTCAGGTCAAGCATGCTGGTCGCCAATGCCTGGCATGCCCGTTCGGATGCCGCCTCGTCCCTGGTTGTCTCGGTGGGTATCATCGGGAACCTGATGGGATTCACACTACTCGATCCGATCGCTGCATTAGTTGTGGGTTTGATGGTGTCGAAGATGGGGGCGGCTTTCATGTGGGATTCGTTGCACGATCTGATGGACAGAGCCGCTGATTCGAAAATAGAAGAAAAAATTAAACATACTATCCTGGCAACCGAAGGTGTATCCGGCATTCACGATTTGAAAACCCGTAAGATGGGCGATCTGATTATCGTCGATGTGCATTTGGAAATTGATGGCGCATTGTCAGTCAGAGAAGGTCATGATATTGCCGTTGCCGCGAGGAAAGCGGTGCTGGATAATTTCTCTGTTCTGAACATGATGACCCATGTCGATCCTGTTGAGGTCGATACCAACGCCAGCAGATAACCTACCGGTTTAAGTTTTATGACAAAGTGTACATCGCAGTGATAATCGGGAGATCGTAAAGACGCTGTAAGTACATCCTGGTAAGCTCAAACCGCGCCATCCCTGGCGCTGATGCTTTACTCTTCTCTCCCATTATCACCGTTCTGACTATCTCATGAAGGCTTAAATCTGAGCGGTGCTTAATATCCTCCCCGACTTCGCCTATGCTCAAGTTTCAGTACGTTGTCCGGGTTCAGCCGCGGCAGCGAGGGCGAGCTTTTTAAATAGCCAATACATAAGACTGGCTGCCAGCAATGAATTAAACGCGGGTATTCCCCATTCGATTGCGAACCCTATTATGCCACCGACAATACTTGAAATGATTGCGGCCCAACCAATGCGTGGTGTTTCCGTTATATCCGGGAGTCTCCCTGTTCGCCGACTCTCTGCCAGCAGTGTTCGATGAGACTGCAAAATATAATAGTCGACCAGCATAATTCCGATAATGGGGGGGAAAAGAACGCCGAGCAAAGTGAGGAAATCGACAAATCGGTCTAAAATGCCAATCACAGAAAGAAACGTTCCAATAAAACCAATAACCAATGTTATCGACATATAGCTGAGCTTCTTTCCTGTCATACCTTCTACCGCATTAGCGATTCCTAAGGATGATGAATAAAGGTTGATGTCGTTGATCCTTAATGTAGAGAAAATAACCACGATAAGACCGATCCCGCCAGCCGTTTGGGACATAATGGTCACGACGTCAGCAGTATTTAACGCTCGCGCAATTAATATCGCTAATCCGTTAACAATAAACTCACCAACGATAATAGACATGATCGTCATCCAGAATACATGCTGCCCTTTTTTTGAATAGCGCGTCATATCTGGCGTAATCAGGCTGGCGACAATACAACCGCCGACCACCATTGTGGCACCAGCACTAACCGAAATTGGCACGCCTGGTGGTATCGAGCTAATGAGCTCATTAATGCCATGCCCGGCGAGAGTCATTGTTGATATATACCCAACAATCAATATGAACATTGGCACGGCTATTCTTGCGGTAAATCGCAGTGCTTTAAAGCCGAAGGCCACCAAAAAAGTCAACGCGATACCGGATATTGCCGCTGACCAGCCGAAGCCGAGACGGTTATTCAAGGCGAAATTGAGCGCTTTGGCGAAAACGGCATTCTGCACTCCGAACCAGCCGACCAGACTTACCGCAATGACGACGCCTATCAAGACTGAACCCAAACGTCCGAATCCGCACCATCTTGCTAGTACGCTACCTGACAGTCCCTCTTTCATGCCAGCATAACCAAGTCCTAACGTCACCACGCCAAAAATAAAACTGCCTATCAATATCGACAAATAGGCATGACTTAAGGTCATCGAATTACCTAATACCGCCCCGAGCATGAATTGATCCAATGCCGTCAGCATGCCGATGTGAACCAACGCCACATTGAAAAATGGCAATCTCATGTCCAGGGGAACTCGACTGACTGGATAATCATCTATCCTTTCCATTTAAGTAATCTCCTTAAATAAATTGCACGCCTTTGGATATCAGGGAATCAGGAATATAATTATTCAATCCTAGGTGATAACAGAACTCTTCAAACTGATGCAGTGAATGTACACCGGCCTTTTGATACATGTTATATATCCTGTTCTCTATTGTTTTATGTGAGACATTGATTTTTTGCGCTATCTGTTTGCTTGAAAATCGCTGCAACATCCAAAAAATAATATCAAACTCTGATTTAGTGAAAATAGTTGTGGTCAGCTCTGTTTTTAATGTTGTCGGCTTTTCCTTGTTGATATATATCAGCGGAGAGAGTGTGTCGAGTTGTTTGGAATTCCACAGTGTCCCAATACATTTCTTATCGTTATCAAAGATGGGTATTTTTTC
The DNA here is from genome assembly GCF_002847015.1 of Prodigiosinella confusarubida. Taxonomy (GTDB): domain Bacteria; phylum Pseudomonadota; class Gammaproteobacteria; order Enterobacterales; family Enterobacteriaceae; genus Prodigiosinella; species Prodigiosinella aquatilis. The sequence continues at coordinate 4,547,383 of NZ_CP025085.1, read as the reverse complement.
GCTAATAAACGGCGTCAATGTTTTTTTTCCATACCAATAATGAGTCTCTATAATAGCAACGCGTTTTTTACTCTTTTCTGTACGCCGGTCATGTTCTTTGAAGTCATCGGATAGTTCAGCCCATTCGGCCGGAAATTCCTCATCAAATCTCCCTTCTATATCAAAGTTTCGCGGTGTGTTGGTGTAAAGATATGCCGCTTTATTCATGTAGATGTGCCGTGATTCTAAATCTTTTATACCCCACGGTTCATTTAAGCCTTCCAGTAAAGTAATCAGGTTACTGATATAATCTGTAATGGTTTTCTCTGACGGTGGCATCCCGTCCTCCTTTTATAATGAGAGTTTACTCATTGAATACGCTTGGATAAATAGTGACGGGTGTGTCGATGGGCGAATCCTGGCAAGTTTCCATACTCACGGTATCCTCGTTTTTCGTAAAACCCTCTGGCCTGGAAACTAAACGTATCGACATAAGCCATATGACAACCACGTTTTAGCGCTTCTTCTTCTGCGTTTTGCATGAGTTGACTACCCAACCCGCTTTTCCGGTACTTCTCACTCACCCACAAATACTGAATATCAAGCCCTCCCCACCATGTCCTGGCCACTAATCCGGCGATGATGTTGTTATCATCGTCCGTGATGGTTAAAAACAGGGGATGAATATCTACAGCATCATATTGTTCATTGTGCTGCCATAAACTTTTAATAACATAATCTTCCTCTTTTTGATTAGGTGTGTCGGTAATATTTAAATTCATTCTTATTTTAATCCTGAAGTGTCATTGATCTTAATACTCACTCTTGTGAGTGCTTCCTGATACCACGAAATATTTTTTATTACAAGAGAGATGTCTACTCGTTTCAATCTGTGAAGAGGGTGGTATTGTGAAATAATATTGCGGTAAAAATAGTATTGTCTATTTTTACTATGAGATAAAATAATTAAACTAATAATACTAACAGTCATGAACTATTAAAATGGCAATACTTATCCTCACCAGGGAAAGTATTTAACAGGATCAAGTAACGGCTATCCAGAGGGGTATTTAGTTTATAACCAGGGGCGAGTAATTGAGCGCGACCAACATACAGGTAACCTGAACGATGAAGGAGATATATAAACCAAATAACCACCTAAAGCTTCTGAGGGATATTATCTGGCGGTGGTTTAACCACCGTCAAAAAGTGGTCAGGCGGCAAATCTAACTATCGTGGCATTTATCGCCATCCCCAGTGCCACAATGATCAATAATCCGGCAAAACTGAGTTGAGCGATATGATCAGGCAAATAATTGCCGATTTTCCGACCAATGAACATGCCAGCAGCCGTGCTGAGTGCGAACCATACGGTCATGGGGAGCGGCAATGATGCGCCATGCATAACAGTGGTAACAATACCGCCGGAACTTACCAGCGCGATGACTAGCAGTGAGGTAGCGATACAACCGTGGATGGTCAAAGGGGTAAATTGTCGCAGCAAAGGGACGATAATAAATCCGCCCCCAACAGCTAATAGTCCAGTCATAAATCCGGTAATGGCACCAAAACTTAAAAACAGTAACCAGGTCCACATCGTCCACACGAATCGTTCAGTATGTTCATCTAACACGACACGATAAGTGGTGATCTCTTGTGTGTCCGTCGTGGTTTTTTTGTGTTGGCTGCGTAGTAAACGAACGGCTACTACGATCATTACGGCGGCGAAAAGTAAGGTAAGTAATGTGGGGGAGGTGTGGTGAGCGACAAAAGCGCCAGCAGCGGTGACCGGAATACCGGCCAATGCCATCACAATTGCGGCACGATAGCGCACCAGATTCTTGCGCCAGGCTTCGACGGCACCCAGGGCGGCGCTTCCGGCTACTGCGACCAGGGCGACAGGTGCGGCCTGTGGGAGGCTCCATCCCATGCCAATGACCAGGGCAGGAACGGCAAAAATACCGCCGCCTGCACCGGTTATCCCTAAAATAGCCCCCACACACAAACCTAAAACTAATGAAATGAACATGTTTTTTCCTGAGCGAATGAACCGGTAGGCGTGGGCATGATTAATGCCTTTGTCTGGTTTTTTCCAATTGTTCAAAAATCAGCATGCCGGCCAGCATTGCCACCACAAATACGATGCCCTTGGTCGCACCCGTACCGAGTAGCACCAATGCCGGTCCAGGACAGATTCCTGCCAATCCCCAGCCGAGACCAAACAGAATGGCGCCACCCACCAACCGCTTATCGATATGCGTACGGGTCGGTAAACTTATCGGTCCGCCACAAACTGACTGCGTTCGACCTTTGATAAAACGAAAAGCAAAAAAAGCGACGCTGATGGCGCCTCCCATAACAAAAGCTAATGAGGGGTCCCAAACGCGGGTGATGTCTAAAAATCCAATAACCTTGGCGGGATTTGCCATCCCACTGACCAGTAGCCCGATGCCAAATATGACCCCGGCCAACAGTGAAAAAAGTAAGTTCATATGGATCCTTTAACCGGTTTTCGGTGTGAATAGTGTGAATAGATAGTTGGAGATTAAATTTGCGAACCCATTAGCCAGACGGTGATAAAGGCCACCAACATAAAGGTGAGTGTGGCCACCAGAGAGCGCAATGATAAGCGCGATAACCCACACACACCGTGGCCACTGGTACAGCCGGAACCATAACGTGTGCCTATTCCGACCAGCAATCCGGCGGTGATCAACACTGGCCAGGGGGCGTCGATCTTACTGGCAGGTAAGGGGGCGACCAGACTATACAAGACTGGTGATGCGATGATGCCGATCAGAAAGGCGAGTCGCCAGGTGCGATCCGTCGTTTTTGGGGAGAGTAACCCGCCCAGGATGCCGCTTATCCCTGCTATGCGCCCACAGAAAAGGATCAATATCCATGCTGCAAGCCCAATCAACATTCCTCCGAGAAAACTCATCAATGGCGTGAACTGCTCAATATTAATGGTCATGACCTGCGCCTTCTATTTCATCTTTTGGACAGTAAAGTTGATATAACGTATTGAGTAAAACGAGGACTTTCGGGTCATCAATACGATAGAAAATCTGTTTTCCTTCACGACGCGTTGCAACCAGTTGTAACCGGCGCATCACACCTAACTGCTGCGATAATGTTGGTTGATAAATACCTAACGCCGCCTCCATTTCACCTACTGATGCTTCTCCCTGGCTGAGATGACACATCAACAGCAGACGATCATCATTAGCCAATGCACGTAATACCGTGGTGGCTGTTGCGGCGGCGTCGCGCATTTTCTCCTGGTCAATTTTTTCCTGGCTAATCGTCGCGTTATCCATAGGGATCCTTTCAAACTAAGGTATAGTTCAACAAAACACTTTACAATGTTATATAATATAATATTGTATATTTAATTCAAGTCTTGTTGTTTAAGGCAATAGACCGAAACCCGCCAGTAAGGAGTTAACCATGACACTACATATCGAGGGTTTTTTCGACACTGCCACCAGCACCGTCAGTTACGTTCTTTATGATCAGGCTGGTGGTCATGCCGCGATTATTGATCCTGTTCTGGATTACGATCCCAAATCTGGGCGCACGCATACTGCGTCTGCTGATAAGTTAATTGATTATCTGGTAAAACATAATCTTACCGTCGATTGGCTGCTGGAAACCCATGCTCATGCGGACCATCTTTCAGCGGCGCACTATTTACGCGATCAGGTCGGTGGGAAGATCGCCATAAGTGAAAAAATTGTTGAAGTACAAAAGATCTTCAAGGATATCTTTAACATTGAACGTACATTTTTGCCGGATGGTTCGCAATTTGACCATTTGTTGAAAGACGGTGAAATGCTGTCAATCGGTCAGTTATCGTTGCAGGCGATGCATGTGCCCGGCCATACCCCGGCGGATATGGCATTTCATATTGATGATGCCATTTTCCTGGGTGATACCCTTTTCATGCCGGATGTCGGCACGGCCCGCTGTGATTTTCCTGGCGGCGATGCCCAGGCGCTCTACCGTTCCATCAGTAAGATCCTCTCTTTCCCGGCAGATACACGTCTGTATGTGTGTCATGACTATCCGCCGTCCGGCCGTGGCCCCCTATGGAAATGTACGGTTGCGGAACAACGCGCGCATAACATTCATGTCCATGATGGCGTGGATGAGGCAGCCTTTGTGGCGCTTCGCCATGCGCGGGATGAAACCCTGCCGATGCCTACACTCTTGTTACCTTCTGTCCAGGTAAATATCCGAGCTGGTACGTTCCCGCCAGCAGAGGAAAATGGCGTCAGTTACTTAAAAATTCCCTTAAATCGTTTGTAATCAAGAAAACGTGTTTTTTGTCTCCAAGATATAAAAAAGGAGTTTGCTGTGAGTCAAGTCAAAATCATTATCGTGGGTGGGGTTGCCGGCGGTGCTTCTGCGGCGGTCAGGGCCAGGCGCTTATCTGAAACAGCCGAAATCATTCTATTGGAACGTGGTGCCTATGTTTCTTTCGCCAATTGTGGCCTGCCCTACCACATCAGTGGGGAAATTCCTGAACGCCAACAACTTCTGTTAAAAATACCGCAGGATTTTACTCAGCGCTTCAACATTGATGTGCGTATTGAACATCAAGTGTTAAATATTGATGCTGCCAAACGAGTGATACAGATTGAAAATAAGCACACCGGTGAGATATACAGCGAAAATTATGACCAACTGCTGTTAAGCACGGGTGCCAGTCCTATCATTCCCCCGTTGCCGGGCATCACGCTTCCTGGTGTGTTCACTCTGCGAACTATTCCCGATATGGATAATATTCTGGCGCATATCCGGCAACATAAGGTGACGCATGCAACGGTGGTCGGCGGCGGCTTTATCGGTCTGGAAATGATGGAGTCCCTGGTACATTTGGGGCTCAAGGTCACATTGCTGGAATTGAGTTCACAAGTCATGGCGTCTATTGATATCGAGATGGCGTCCGCATTACATCAGGTGATCCGTCAGAAGGGTGTGGACCTGCGTTTGCAATCCGGCCTAAGCGCGATAAAACAGATCGATGATCACGATGGTTTGCAAATTACACTAAGCAATACGGAGCAGTTGACTACTGGCATGGTACTGCTGGCTATTGGCGTTAAGCCCGACACCCAGTTGGCCAACAGCGCCGGATTAACATTGGCAGAGCATGGCGGTATTCAGGTTGATGAATTTATGCGGACATCTGACCCGCATATTTATGCCGTCGGTGATGTCGTCGAAACTGCAGAATGGGTGACGGGTAATGAGATGCTGGTCCCTCTGGCCGGCCCTGCTAACCGTCAAGGGCGTATCGCCGCCGAGAACATGCTGGGTGGTGAGCGTCGCTACCAGCGCAGTCAGGGTACGGCTATCTGTAAAGTGTTTGACCATGCTGTTGGCAGTGTGGGATTGAATGAAAAAGCGCTGGGGCGTTTACAAATGGACTACCAGAAGGTGTATATCCATACACCCAATCATGCGAGTTATTATCCTGGCAGTTCTCCGATTTCATTCAAGTTGCTGTTTAATCCCATTACTGGCGATATTTTCGGGGCGCAGGCGGTGGGTAAGGCTGGCATTGATAAATGTATTGATGTGATAGCGGTGGCACAGCGGGCACATCTGAAAGTTCAGGATTTGGAATACCTTGAGCTTGCTTATGCGCCTCCTTTTAATAGTGCGCGTGATGTGGTTAACCAGGCCGGTATGCTGGCGAGCAACGTGATTAATGGTGATACCAAGATTTGCCATGTCGTCGACATTGTGAATATTGACCATCAGGGACAGTGCCTGCTGGATATACGTACCTCGCAAGAGTTGAAAACGATTGGTACATATCCGGAAGCATTACATATCCCGGTTGATGAATTACGCGGTCGCTTAAATGAATTACCGAAAGACAAGGAAATTCTAATCGGTTGTCAATCGGGTTTGCGCGGTCATGTTGCCTATCGGTTACTCACGCAACATGGCTTCCGCGCCCGGAATTTGTCCGGGGGATATAAAACTTACAGCCTGACGTTGTCCGCCTGAACCATTAGCGTTCGGATTAATCATTGGCATGATGGCAAGTATAGGGGCCGTCATGCCAAACCAGATGATGTAATATAAAAATACGATTTCACTATGTGAGTGCAATAACCGGTATCCTTTCGCTTGCCGCCATCTTGCAAATAAAGTTATCCAGGACATCTATATTCATTATTATGTAATATGCTTATTTATTCAATCTTTCGAGCATTGAGTAATTACTCTTGTGTCAATATTGTATTTTATTATTAGATGAGGTTATTTATTTTATTGTTCTAACTTCGGAATTTATTGAACTATAAGTTTAATGATATTGTAATATTTAAATAATATATGGCAGTAAGGTTTTGTATAAAACACAATATTAATTCAACTGATCAGTTAACCCTTTATTCAGGAAAAAACTCACGCATAGGAACACCATAATCTATAAATTTATATCATGATATGGTCACGGTTTGCCTCGATACACCAATTCTTCTTCACCAAATTGTAACAATAAGCTTAATGAATCCCTAGCTGATGACCTTCGGTCATCAGTGTCGTTTTAGCGTCGGTTTAACAATGGCCTCTATTTACTTGCAATAAAAATACTTAGCTAAATCAATATTAAAAGTGCATCAATATTCTCACTGCTCCGTAAGTCAGAACAACGTCAAACGCTTATGCAAGATCTGGATTGTTTAATGTTTGTTTATTAAAAGTGTAATTTGTAAAATATTGTGTATTGTTGTTTTATTAAAAATTTATTATATATCAAAGGTTAAACCATGTGTTAATTGTGGGTATGTAACCATGTTACTGGTAACTGGAAAGCTATTCACATTACGACGTATTTTCCAATGTTGCATTTTGTGCTCATCAACATTAAAGATAATAGCGAAGTCAATTAACCGTTGTAGCAATGGAAGCAATGGAGTGTTTTATGGATTTTAACCTGTCAAATAGTCAGTCAGATATTTATGAGTCAGCGTATAGATTTGCTTGCGATGTATTAGATCAAGATGCACAAACGCGAATATCACAGAAGATTTTAAGTACTGAATTATGGAAAAAGGCCGCTGCTTATGGATTTGCACATGGTCCGGTTTCTCACCAATTTGGCGGCTCGGAGCTGGGGGCGCTTGATACTGCATTGATGATCGAGGCCCTGGGAAAAGGAAGCCGTGATATTGGATTATCGTTTTCATTATGCGCCCATTTATGCGCTTGTGTTATTCCTCTCTATCGTTTTGGTTCAAGTGAATTGAAAGATAAATATCTTGAATCGTTAGTGACCGGGAAATTAATTGCAGCGAATGCGGCCACCGAACCTGATGCAGGTTCCGATATTTACAATATGCAGGCGACAGCCCAACCCTGCGAGGGGGGATATATTCTTAATGGGAAAAAGATTTTTATTACCAATGCGCCGATTGCCGATGTATTTATCATCTATGCGAAAACAAATCCTGATCACGGGTTCCTGGGCGTGTCGGCCTTTCTTATCGAGAAAGGCACGCCGGGCCTGAACGTAGGGGAGGTGATCCCGAAAGATTGTCTTTCTAATTGCCCCTGGAGTGAGATCGTTTTCAACGACATTTTTATTCCTCAATCACAGCGTATCGGGATGGAAGGTGCGGGCGGGGCTATTTTCCATGATTCAATGATTTGGGAAAAAGGCTGTTTGTCGGCCCTGTTTGTGGGGGGATTGGCGCGCCTTTTAGAAACGACCCTAGAGTATGCCAAAGCGCGCCAGCAATTTGGTAAGGCGATCGGTCAGTTCCAATCTGTCTCTAATCGAATTATCGATATGAAACTGCGCCTGGAGCAGTGTCGGTTGATGCTCTATCGCGCCTGTTGGAAACATGATCAGGGTCAGGATGCCGAAGCCGATATCGCCATGAGTAAACTGCTGATTTCCGAGTACGCGGTTCAATCCGGTCTGGATGCCATTCAAACTTTTGGCGGAGCAGCGATGGATCAGGAACTCGGCCTGGTTCGCCATCTTTTGAATATGATCCCGAGTCGAATTTTCTCCGGTACCAATGATATCCAGAAAGAGATTATTGCCCGTAAACTCGGTTTAAGGGGAACATCATCATGATTATTCAACGGCTCTTCGGCATCCTCTATATGCTTGCCGGTTTGGCGAAAGCTTTCCCGCAGTTTGAGAATGTTCCCGCTGTTCTTCGGCAGGCGGCAATTGCCAACCAGGGAACCTGGTACGCGGCGGCGAGTATCTGGCTGGGCGCACATGGTGATGTGATCAATATCCTGGTGGGAGTGGTGCTGTTTGGGTCGGGAGTGATATTAATGCTCAACCCACTCTGGACGACGCTGGTGATCTACGCCCAGCTTTTGATGATGGCTGTCTTTGTGGTGATTTTGCATCAGTCCCAGCCCCAGGTCATGTTGCTGGATGGCGTATTTGCGCTGGCCGCGCTTTACATGCTGCGCGGTCAGTATCACCGTAAGCCTAAGCCGAGAACCTTCCCGACCACGTCTTTTTCGCTGCCCACACCCTCTTCTGAATCATCGTTTTCTGCTCCCTTGGGTGATGAGTATGATGTCGTGATTATCGGCGGTGGTGCCTCCGGACTGACGGCGGCCAGTGAATTTACTCATGAACGGGTGTTGGTGCTTGAAAAAAGCTCCACTTTCGGGGGGAATGCCCGCTACCACACCTTTAACCGGTTAAAGCATCCCACCGCCGGTGTTTGTTTTCAAGAACCGTTTCCCGGTTCGAATATGCTGCGCTTACTGAAAAAGATTGGTCTGGAGGGAAAATACAAGTCCAACGAAAAGGACACGCTGGTCTTTTTTGATACCTTTTTATTGCTCAAATGCTTAGGTGAAATTGTGGTCGGCTTTATTAAGCAACCACGTTATCTGCTCAAACTCTCGGTCTGGGGGCTGACCAGCCAGCTTTTTCTGCATGCGATAATTGGTAAACCCTACGTGGTAGCGGCCAAACAACTTGGTGACCCGATCTTTGCCGATCTTTATACCTTTCTGGATAAGTTCTCTCCTCGTGGCGACTTTTATCCACGCCTGCCCTGGACACCGAACGGTTCCTGGAGCAAAGCGCATATGGAGTTGCTCGATAATATTTCCCTTTACACCTATTTGTTTGAGCCGGATAAGCTTGGCCGGTTACCGGAACAGCTGCGGCCACCCGCCAGACTGGGTAAACTGGTTGAGAATGCAGTATCCACCACCTTGCGGGTTGAGTGTCTGGATATTCATGATGTCTCTGCCTATGTCGGTTTGCACTTTCTGGTGGGCTATCTGCGCGGAAACCTGGTCACCCTGCCTGGCGGTAATGGCAGTATCAGTGCGGGGTTGTGTAAGTATCTAAGCCATCAGCGCAATGTCACGTTGCAAAACCATGTCCAGTTGACAGCGGTTGAGCCGCAGCACAATGGTACATGCATCCAGTTCACGATCAATGGTCAACCCCGCCAAGTGCAGGCTCAACAGATCATTTGGGCCGCGCCTAAAACGCAACTTGCCACATGGCTGCCGGGATTGCCGGCCAAACAGTTGGCGGCCATCAAGAACATTCGTCATGAAGACTACTATCTGGCGAATGTATTCCTGTCAAAACCGGTGCTGGGTCATTCGTTTGGTGGCTATATGATCGAACCGGACAGCAATAAAGATCCGTTCTCTTGGTGTAAAGCGGGGACTTGCCTGGTGGCCAACTGGATGGACGATCATGCTGACGTGGATGTGGGCGTGCTGACATTGCTTAAACCCACGACGCGCTCAGAGCGGCAAGACCGTACCGCACAGAATGCGTTTTTAGCGCTACAACAGCAAACCTATGCCGAAATTGCCAAGGTTCTGCGCAACATAGGGATTGGTGCCGAGGTTATTGAGGATATCCAGATCTGGTATTGGCCCGCAGGGCTGGTGACGTCGGTAGTGGGGCAACAGGCTGAAGGTGTATTCGAAACCGCCCGTCAGTCATTTGAAAATATTCATTTCGCTAATCAGGACAGTGTCGGTGTCGGCAATATCGAGAGTGCCATCCTGTCGGGAATTGATGCAGCCAACGCGGTTAAAGCGCAACTCATGGATACGGAAAATGTCGTGGAGGTGGCGGGATGAATCAACCACTGGTTGTTGAAATATCCGGTGATAAGGCGCTTGAACATCACCACTTGGGCGGTAAGGGTTATTCACTCAACAACCTGATTCATGCGGGCCTGCCAGTACCTTCGGCATTTTGTGTGACGGCACAAGCCTACCAACAGTTTATTGAAGAGGTGGTGCCGGGGGCGGAATTAACTGACGGCGACCTGATTGCGGTGCGTGACGCCATCCTGCATGCCGATATTCCCGACTCGCTAAAGCAGGCTATCGGTGATGCTTATCAACACCTGGGCCATGACACGACCATTGCGGTTCGTTCTTCGGCATTGGATGAAGATGGTCAACGTCAGTCATTTGCCGGGCAGTACGAGACTTACCTGCATGTGAAGGGTTCAGAGGCAGTGTTGCACAAGGTTCAGGCTTGTTGGGCGTCGCTTTGGGCTGAGCGAGCGGCTCAATATCGTCATGAATCTGCGTCGCACAGTGCCATTGCCGTGATTCTACAAGTGATGGTTGATGCCGATGCAGCGGGAGTGATGTTTACTCAGGATCCTCTGTCAGGGAGCACCGATAAGGTGGTGATTGACAGTTGTTGGGGGCTGGGGGAAGGCGTGGTTTCCGGGCAAGTCACCACAGATAGTTTCACGCTGGATAAAGCCACCGGTGAGCTATGTGATCAGCAGATTCGCCACAAACCGAATTACTGCCAGCGGGACGAACATGGTCTGGTGACACTGTTGCAAACCCCGGAGGCCAAACGGGATCTCCCCAGTCTGACGCCGGCTCAGTTGCAACAGTTGGTCACGCTGGCCAGACAGGCCCAGCTTATCTACAGCACCGAACTGGATATTGAATGGGCGGTGAAAGATGACAAAGTCTGGTTATTACAGGCGCGTCCGGTAACCACATCGGCCAAAACGGCTAACGTTATCTACGCCAATCCGTGGGAGAGCGACCCGGCTGCGAAGGAGGGCGCTTTTTTCTCGCGGATGGATACCGGAGAGATTGTGACGGGGCTGATGACGCCACTGGGGTTGTCATTTTGTCAGTTCTATCAAAAGCACATTCATGGCCCGGCCATCAAGACCATGGGGCTTGCCGATATTAGTCACTGGCAGATCTATATGGGCTATATCCAGGGCTATGTTTATCTGAATATTTCCGGTTCGGCCTATATGCTCAGGCAGTGTCCACCGACCCGTAATGAAATGAAGTTCACCACCCGCTATGCCACGGACGAGATCGATTTTAAGGACTATAAAAACCCCTATGGTGCAGGCGTGCAGGGCTGGGATTATGCCAAGAGTTGTTGGTACTGGCTAAAACAGCAAGTCCGTAATATGCGCAGCGCCGCCAGGACCGTCGAGCAGATGATTGCCCTGCGTCAGGACGAAACCACACGGTTTCTGGGGCTTGATTTGACCGCCATGACGCTTCAGCAGTTGGACCAAGAGCTGCAACGGATTGACCGCTTTTTCCTCGATAGCTGTGCGGCGTATATGCCTTTTTTCCTGCAATCATTTGCCCTTTACGATGCGCTGGCGCAAGCCTGTGAACGCCATATCAAGGATGGTAAAGGTCTGCAAAATCGCATCAAGGCGTCAATGAATAACCTGCGCACGATCGAAGTGACGCTCGGTATCATCAAATTGGTTGCGACAGTTAACCAACAGACTGAATTAAAAGCGTTATTTGAACAGCATCGTGCCGATGAGTTAGTCACCTTGCTACCTGTCCATGACATATCCCGTGCTTTCTGGCAGGGTGATTTTGAAGATTTTCTGGTTGAATTTGGTTCTCGCGGTCGCCAGGAGTTTGATCTGAGTATCCCGCGTTGGCGTGATGACCCGAGTTATTTATTGCAAGTAATGAAGATGTATTTGCAACACCCGGTAGATTTGCACAAGAAGCTCAGGGAAACGGAACTGCTGCGTCAGCAGGATAGTGAAGCACTGTTCAGTGCGATGTCCTGGTCGGGCCGTTTCAAGCTCAAAACCCTCATCAAGCTGTATGGCATGATGGCCGAACGTCGTGAAGCGACGCGGCCAACGTTTATCACCGAAACCTGGTTCTACCGTTGCATCATGCTGGAAGTTCTACGGCGTCTGGACGCGCAGGGGATTGCCAGTAGTGCCGATCTGCCCTATGTCGATTTTGAACAGTTCCGTGCGTATGTGGCGGGGACCATCCCAGCTGAACAGGCGTTTTCCAAAGCGCGGCTCGATCAGAATCGCCATCAACATTTATTCAATTTACATGCCGAAGAACCGCCGATGGCGATTGTCGGTCCCTATACCCCCAAAGTGAAAGCACCCACGCAGGATGATAAAACCATCCGGTCACTCACTGGCCTGGCGGCCAGTCCTGGCAACGTAGTGGCCAAAGCGCGGGTGATTACTGACTTGCAGGTCCAGGCCGGTGAGTTCCAGCCAGACGAAATTCTGGTTGCTCGTTTTACCGATGCCAGTTGGACGCCGTTATTTGCCCTGGCGGCCGGTATTGTCACGGATATTGGTTCCACACTTTCACACAGTTGTATTGTCGCGCGTGAGTTTGGGATCCCCGCCGTGGTGAACCTGAAAACCGCCACCCAGATTATCAATAGTGGCGACATGTTGATCCTTGATGGAGATAGCGGGACGGTCATTATCCAACACCAAGAGGAGCGCAACCATGACGGTTAACCGGGCTGTCACGATCTGATTTAAATCACTGTAATGAATGCAATACAACGATGGCGGTGCGAGTGGTCATAGCCACGGCAACGTCGTTACGGGCTGTGTCGTGCCAAATTTGTCTGATTGGCCGACGTCATAACTATATTTTGGCTGCATAAGGATTCGGTCATGACAACCATGATAGGACAAACAAGACAAGCAGGCTCCTCTTCTTATGAGCAGGCTTGGCAAGCAGAACAAGCCCCCTGTCCAGGGATGGAGCCCGATACCCTCACTGTGGGTGTGGTGGTAGTGACGCGCAATCCCACATTTTTTCAAACCGGGCTCAGCGTGTTAAATGATATTCGCGACTATGTGTTCAATCGTGTGCATATTCAATCGGAACTTCCGCTGAAGTTATCTGAATTAGCGTCGGACCCGCTTTATTCCGAAGCCCGCGAAAAAGCGATTCATTTTCTAAAAAATCAGAGCAAGGCGCTCAATATTCAAGTCATCCAGTGTGCCAGTCTTGCCGAAGCGACGGGGAAAATTATTTATACCCATGCTCTGGAACAGCAGCCTGAATTTCAGATGGGAATGTTGTTTTACGATCAAACCTCGTTGGGGAATGTTGACGACAGCATTGAGAAAATTGACCGGGATCTGGACGCGTTTTATAGCGCCATGCAGAGAGGTGGGATCCCCGCTTTTTATACCACTTTCTCAACAGTAACCTTTATTCGTGATGTCCGTTCGTCGTTTCGTTATCTACCCCAGCAGTATCGAGAAATTGTCCGCAGTGAAGACCCCGCCATCTTCCAAACCGAACTGCTGTGTTTGTGGATGGACTTTTTTGAGATGAATTATACCAACCGCCGTGTCAAACCGATTGGGGCGTTGGCACTTCATAACACCCTGGCCGAGCAACTGATTCAGTTCTTTGAGCGCACTGCCGCCAGCCGTTGGTTGGTGTCTTACTATACCGGTTCGATCATCTCTAATCTGATCGGTTATCTGGACAGACATGCTGAAGCGCATGGTGCGTTAGTTCTGCGTGGCCCTAACGAACATGCCATTGCCTGTGGCGCCATGGCGAACTGGCAGCTTTATCGCATGCCTTTTCTGGGGGTAGTGACCTCCGGCATGATGGATGAATTTAAAGGCACGCTGATCAATCTGAAAGAGACGGCAGCACAGGGCATCATTGTTGCCGCAGAGAATCGTAATAATCAGTGGTATAGCTTCCAGGGCACACAGACGCCGACTGAAGATATGCGCGATGTCCTGGCCGCCAAGCGCATTCCGTATGTCTACATTGATGATGTTGACGGGATTGCTGATGGCCTGGCTGAAGTGTTTCGGCTCTACCATCAGGCCCAGGGGCCGGTAGTTATTTTAGCGACGCAAAATGTACTGGAATCGACTCTCTCGTTGGAGCCGGTGCCGGGTGACTTGCCGCCGGTTTCTGGTTTGCCAGCCTATGACTGCCCACCGATAAGCGACAGTTTTGAGCAAGCCATGGCGCTGATTAATGAAGGGCCGGAAAAACTGGTTTGGCAGTTAGGACCGGTCAGTGACGATGAGTATGCCCTGGTTCATGAAATTGCCGATGCTGCCGGCCTGGCGCTGGTGGATTCGTTAGCGCATCCGGGTTCGGCACCGAAATATTATCAGGGCAAGCGCAATCCCCACTATTTGGGAACCCTGGCCATTTATGGTTATAGCCCCCGGGTTTACAACTTCCTGCATACCAACGACAAACTCAATCCAATGAGTGATCAAAGTGTGTTTATGATCAAAAGCCGTGTGGCGCAGATCACCACGCCGTTCTCTGATGGTCGGCTCGAGCGCAAGGTGCATTTGGTACAACTCACGCACGATGAACGACACTTATCGCCGTACGCCGATTTGAAACTGCATATGGATTGCCTGACTTTCCTCCGGGCGGTGAAAGCCAATCTGCATGTCGATGCGGCACTACGGGAGAAACGCAAAGCGCTCATCGCTGCCTATCTGGATTCCCCTTCAGATGTTGTTAGCCAGTTACCCAGCCTGCCGATGTCGGCGAACTACTTTTTTTGCCAATTGAATCGGGTTATCGAGAATTTAATCAAGACGGAAAATTTCGATTTTACCGGGGTTTACGATGTGGGGCGCTGTGGTATTTCAGCGGTACGCAATGTTGCCAAGACGCGGCGCGGTTTCTCGGGTTGGTATGGTCGGGCCTTGATGGGCGATGCATTACTGGCCACCAGCTATCTGGCGCATACCAGTCCCACCCATGTGGTGGCGTTTATCGGCGACGGGGCCAAAGGGATTGTGCCGGATATTTTACCCGCCTTTATCGACAACATTCTCACCCATCCGCAGTTACTCAATAAAAGCATCACCATTTTCTATTTTTGCAATGGCGGCTTGTCGGTCATCAACACCTATCAGGAACGTATTTTGTTTAACCGCACATCGCGGCAGATGCGCCTGGTGAACGTTGATCAACCCGCGTTTGAACAGACGGTGGATGATTTTCATATTCAGGGTAAAACACTCACTCATTTTGATGAGGACACCATTCGTCATGCATTGATGACCCCCAAACGACTGAACCTGTTTTCAGTGGTACTGGGGCATAACAATGAAGGGGATGGCATTTCGTTAGCCACAGCCAAAGGCTGGCAACGCGACCCCAGCGACCGGGAAGCGCTGCAAGAGCGTAAAGACTGGGCGGCTCGCCAGCCCGAATCGACAAGCACTTCATTCGACCAAGGTCAAAACAAGGAAGCTATATCATGAAGTTTGGATTTATCGCTCATCCAACCTCGGTTGGTTTAAAACGCTATGTCAAAATGATTGATTTATTACAGCGTAATTCGACGGAGTTGCATAGCGGGTACAAACGAGACCTTTGGCGCCGGGAAAACCTGGTCCCTTTCATGAACTTTGCCAAAATTACCTCAGCGACCGGCGCTACCTGTGAGGGAGTGATCAAATACATGCCGCTGGTCGCGGATGAGATGCTGGCTGATGCTCGCGGCATTGCCAATCGTGTGGTGTCGGGTATCGAAGAACTGGTCGAGGATGGCGCTGAACTGGTCGGTTTGGGAGGATTCACCTCCATTGTCGGGCGGCGTGGTGAAGCCACCGCCGAGAAATCACCGGTTCCGGTGACCTCCGGTAATTCGTTAACCACCTATGCGGGTTACAAAGCGCTGATGCAGATTCAGTCCTGGCTGGATATTCAGCCAGAGCAGGAGCCGGTTGCGATTGTCGGCTATCCGGGCTCCATCTGTTTGGCGCTGAGCCGGTTATTGCTCGCCCAGGGTTTTTCCCTGCATTTGCTGCATCGGGCCGGCCATAAAGATGAAGACGAATTGCTCAGCCATTTGCCGGAGCAATATCGCTCACGCGTCACGTTGACCAGTGATCCCGAGGATTTATACCCGCGTTGTAAACTGTTTGTCGCCGCAACATCCGCCGGAGGCGTGATTGACCCGTATAAACTGCAACCGGGTTCGGTCTTTATTGATGTGGCACTGCCCAGAGATATCAATTCTGACACGCGTCCCGATCGGGACGACATTTTGATTATCGACGGCGGCTGCGTTACGGCCACCGATGCGGTCAAACTGGGTGGTGAGTCACTGAACGTCACCATTAAACAGCAATTGAATGGCTGTATGGCGGAAACCATTGTTTTGGCACTGGAAAATCGCCGGGAGAATTTCTCGTTGGGCCGCTATCTGGCGCTGGATAACGTGCTTGAAATCGGGGAACTTGCGGAAAAACATGGTTTCCTGGTCTATCCACTGGCCTCTTATGGTGAGCGGATTGATCGTCAACGGGTGATCAATCTCAAGCGTTACTATCACCATGATATTTATTCCGATGAACCTGATACTGAACAACCGCCGGCGTCGCAGTTAGCCTTTATCGACGCGATTATTGCTCAGGATCCCGCCAGAGAAGACACTCTGGATCGCTATCATCAGTTCATTAACCCGATGATGGTGGAATTTCTCAAACTGCAACACTGTGACAATGTATTCCGGCGGGCCTCGGGTACTCAGCTGTTTACCGCTGACGGCGAAGCCTTTCTGGATATGGTGGCCGGTTATGGTTGCATCAATCTGGGTCACAATCCGCAACCGATCATCGATGCTTTAAAAGCCTATCTCGATGCTCAGGGGCCCAATTTTATTCAGTATATTTCGATCCCCGAGCAAGCTGCCAAGTTGGCCGAAGTGCTCTGCCATTTCGCCCCTGGCAATATGGGGAGGGTGTTCTTCAGTAATTCAGGGACGGAGGCGGTCGAGGCGGCAATGAAGCTGGCCAAAGCGTCGACGGGCAAAGCCGGCATTGCGTATCTGAAAAATAGCTACCATGGCAAAACGCTGGGCGCGTTATCCATTACCGGACGAGAAAAACACCGCCGTCATTTTAAGCCACTGCTGGCGTCGATGATTGAAGTACCGTTTGCTGATATTGAGGCACTGCGGCAGACCTTAAGCCGTGATGACATCGGCGCGTTGATGATCGAACCGATTCAGGGTGAAGGCGGGGTCCATGTTCCTCCGCCTGGATACCTGCGAACCGTTCAGGAGATCTGCCGTCAAACCGATACCTTACTGATGGTTGACGAAGTGCAAACCGGGTTGGGGCGCACCGGGAAGCTCTTTGCCTGTGAGTGGGAAGGGATCGAGCCGGATGTACTGATGCTATCGAAATCACTGTCCGGCGGGGTAATGCCTATTGGCGCCACGCTATGTCGGGCCGATATTTGGCAACGGGCCTATGGCACCGCAGACCGCTTTTTGATGCACAGCTCGACCTTTGGCGGCGGGAATATCGCGGCGGTAGTGGCGCTCAGTGCGTTAAGAGAAATTCTGGCTCAGGATCTGGTCGGGAACGCCGAGCGACTAGGCACGTACTTTAAGCAGGCGCTTACCGATGTCGCTGCCCGATACCCCTTTGTGGCGGAAATACGCGGACGCGGCTTGATGTTAGGGATCCAGTTCGATCAAACCTTCGCTGGTGCCGTAGGTGCTTCGGCCCGGGAGTTTGCCACCCGACTGCCCGGTGACTGGCACACGACATGGAAATTCCTGCCTGATCCGGTACAAGCCCACTTAAAGGCGGCGATGGAGCGTATGGAACAATCACTGGGTGAAATGTTCTGCATGAAATTTGTGACCAAGCTTTGTCAGGATCACAACATTCTGACCTTTATTACCGCCAACAGCTCAACCGTTATTCGAATTCAACCGCCACTGACCATCAGCAAGGCTGAGATCGATCGTTTTGTCAGTGCGTTTGCCACGGTGTGCGATGAGCTATCAACATTTTTAGAGTAAGGACGCTGAAATGACATTAACCAAGCAAGACGCAGTCAACCAGATGATGGGCTTTTTTCAGTCCAAAACGCTGATCACGGCGCTGTCATTAAAGTTGTTTGATCACCTGCGTGATCAGGATCGCAACGCTAAACAGATGGCCGCATTACTCAACTGTCCTTTGCGTTCGAGCGAGCAGTTACTCATTGCCTTGCAGGCGATGGGATATCTTGAAAAACAGGACGGTCTTTATCATTTGCCGCAGGAACACCGGGCGTTTTTGGTCAGCGATGAACCACAGTGGCTGGGATGGCTGGGCCGTCATATCGACACTTTTCTATACCCGCTATGGGGAGAGTTGAAAGCGGCTGTTGAAAACGATACCCACCAGCGCCAGACCGTCTTCGGCGATGATCGAAGCTGGTTCGATATTTTGTACCAAAACCCGGATGACGTGACTGATTTCCAGGAGTTTCTGGGGAAGTTTGCCGCCCCCTTCATCGACGGGTTTATTCAGGATTATGACTTCTCGCAGCATCAGGCATTTTTAGATATTGGCAGTGGAATTGGGAGCTTGCCTATCGCAGTAGCCAATGCCTATTCGGGCGTGAATCTGGCGATTTGCGAGCTGCCCCAAACGTCGACGTTTTTGCGTGACAAGTTGGTTCAGCAAGGTTATGGGCAGCGGATCCAGGTGCTTGAGGGGGATGTGATTAGCGGTGATTTGCCGATTGGCGATTATGACCTGATCCACCTGGGATGGATGCTGCATGACTACGCTCCTGAAACGCAATTGATCATCTTGAAAAATATCTATGATGCGATGCCGGTCGGTGGTCGGTTTATCGCCTCTGAAACGCCGCTGAATGCGGATAAGTCAGGCCCTGAGTTTACCGCACTGTTATCGCTGAACATGCTGGTATCCACCGATGGCGGTATCGAAAGCAGTCCTCAGGAGTATTTGTCCCGGTTTCATCAGGCAGGATTCAGCAATGCCCGGATCATGGATATATCCGGTCCTCGTACACTGATAGTCGGCGAGAAAACAACGCATAACAACGGGAGTTCACAATGTTAGAAAGTAAATTGATAAACCATATTGCTACTCAGTTTTTGGATGGTGAAAAGGATGGCCTGGATAGCCAAACACCCTTGTTTGAGCTGAATATAGTTGACTCGGCTGCAATTTTTGATCTGGTGGATTTTTTAAGGCAAGAGAGCAAGGTCTCGATTGGCATGCAAGAGATTCACCCGGCAAATTTCGCCACCGTGCAGAGTATGGTTGCGCTGGTGCAACGGCTGAAGGCGCATCCGGAGCAGGGAGGTGCGGCATGAACGATGTAACGACCGAGACCTATGAAACCCTGAAACAATCTGTATTGCACACCTTCGCGCAATTGACCGGATACAACGTGTCAGAGCTATCGTTAACCAGCCATTTGGAAAATGATCTGGGGGTGGATTCCATCGCGTTGGCAGAGATTGCCGTCTCGCTGAGCAGACAGTTTCAGCTTAATACGCCATTGTTGATTCAGGATATAAACACCATCAAGGACGCGCTTGACGGCATTTTGCAACGCGAGTTTCAATTGTCGGAAAAGGTCGAGCCGGCAGCAATTGCTCTCTCCGGGGACGCTGACCTTTGGCTTGGTAATCTTGTCCGTCAGATCTTTGCCAGCCATAGTGGCTATGATGTTAATGCGCTGGCGCTGGATGCTGAAATCGAAAGTGATCTGGGGATCGACTCGGTGTCGGTGGCGTCCGCTCAGGGTGAACTATTCAATACGCTGCAATTAAATAGCGAAACCATCATCGCGAACTGCAACACGCTGTCAGCGTTGAAGCAGTGTTTAGCGGCGCGTCTGGTGCAAGAAAAAGGTCAGGATTGGTTTGAACAACGTGGGAGAGGGCAATCCGACTCCGCCATTGACCATGATGCCGACACGACGGCGGAGGTGACTCCGCCAACAGCGACACCCGTCGCGATCAATGCCGAGATCGGCGATCCACGCACCATGCGTGATTTTGTGGGAATAGAACATCCGGATATTTTCCACAAGGCGCGGGAATTCCACCTCTTTTATCAGGATAAAAAGAAACGGCAGCTCTATTTCTATGGCATGCCGCTGGAGACGCCGTGTAAAAACCGGGCCGTTATGTTTGATGAAGCAACCGGTCAACACCGTGAGTTTTTAATGTTTGGCTCCAACAGCTACCTGGGGTTGTCGAATCATCCGGAAATCATTCATGCCATCCAGGATGCGGCCAGCTTATATGGGGCCACCAATACCGGCTGTCGTATTATCGCTGGCAGTAATGTGCTGCATTTAGAGCTGGAGCGCAAACTGGCCAAACTTAAAGGTCGTGATGATTGCATTGTGTATCCTTCCGGTTACTCAGCCAACCTGGGGTGCATCTCGGCGCTGACCAGCAGACACGATTTGGTGTTTACCGATGCCATCAATCACATGAGTATTCAGGATGGCTGTAAGCTGGCTGGCGCGCAGCGCAAGATCTACAATCACTCCTTGACCAGTCTGGAAAAATCCCTGGCCAAATATGCTGATCATCCTGGCGGTAAACTGATTGTGACCGATGGGGTGTTCAGTATGCATGGCGACATTGTCGACCTGCCCAGGTTGATGAAGCTGGCCGAGCGTTACGGCGCACGCGTGTTGGTGGATGATGCGCACTCCACTGGCGTTTTAGGGAAAACCGGGGCGGGGACATCGGAACACTTCAATATGAAAGGTCAGGTGGATCTGGAACTGGGAACCATGAGTAAAGCGCTGTCCGGTCTGGGAGGCTATGTCTGTGGTGATGGCGACGTGGTTGAGTATTTGCGCTTTTATTCCAACTCCTATGTCTTTGCCGCCACCATTCCGGCACCCGTGGCGGCGGGAGTGATCGCCTCAATTGATGTGATGCTGCGTGAACCCGAGCGTTTAGCCAAACTGTGGGACAATATTTACTACTTCCGCACCCGATTACTCAATGCCGGTTTTGATCTTGAGAACTCTGATTCGGCCATTATTCCGATTGTGGTCGGCGATGATGCCAAGACGCTCTTCTTTGGTCGAGCGGTTCGGGCGCGGGGAATGTTTTGCCAAACGGTCGTCTTCCCTGGTGTCAGCGTAGGGGATGCGCGGTTACGCATTAGCATCACCTCTGAACACACTCGGGAAGATTTGGACGAAGCGTATGCGATCCTGGTGGCATCGGCTCTGGAAGTCGGTGTGCCGGTTAATGCATCCGCTCATCAGGAAGAGAACGCGAGTGTCGCGGAGGCTTAACCGATGACAATATCCACTCCCGTGATTATCGACAGTCTCATCAGGCACGCCCAGCGAACGCCAGAACAGACAGCCTTGTTGTGTGGTGATCAACACTGGAATTATCGGCAATTGGTCACTCGTGCTCACGTTATGGCCTCGGCCCTGCGACAGGCCGGATTATCGGGTCAGGCCATTTTGCTTAATCTGCCGAAAAGTCTGGATGCGGTTGCGGCGATATATGCCACCTGGCTAAGTGGTAACCACTACATTCCTATTGACTATAGTCAGCCGTCATCACGTATTGAACGCATTATTGCCGCTGCCGCCCCGGCGTTGATTATTGATACAGCGTGGTTAGCCACACTCGATAGCCAACCCTCTTTCGATGCGGAGCAACCAGTTGGGCGTATGGTGTACCACAATCCCATCGCTGCCATTTTATATACCTCCGGCTCGACAGGCACCCCGAAAGGGGTGCAAATCAGCCACGAAATGCTGGGCTTTTTTATCCAGTGGGCGGTGCGGGATACGCAACTGACAGCGCGGGATGTGCTGTCCAATCACGCCAGTTTTGCGTTTGATTTAAGTACCTTTGACCTGTTTGCCAGTGCTTATGTCGGTGCTGCCACCTGGATTATTCGCGAAAGCGAACAGAAAGATTGCGCCGCGTTGGCACAGGGGCTGCAAAGACATGCGGTGTCGGTGTGGTACAGCGTGCCTTCCATTTTAGCCATGCTGGAAAAAAGTACACTGTTGAACCCGACGCTCGGCCAATCTCTGCGGCAAGTCATTTTCGCTGGCGAGCCCTATCCGGTCACTGCGTTAAAACGGCTCTTGCCTTGTTTGCCTCAGCCATGCCGGGTCAGTAACTGGTATGGCCCCACAGAAACCAATGTCTGCGTGGCCTATGCGATTGATCGGGCGCGACTGGCTATGTTGAAACAGGTGCCGATTGGACTTCCCCTTGAAGGACTGACGGCACAGCTCGAAGATGAAAATGGTGACCGACATCCGCTGACGGCACAACTGCGCTTAAGCGGCGAGTTGCTGATCAGCGGGCCGTGTGTGACGCCGGGCTACAGCAATGTGGTCGTTCCCCGGCAGGCCGCTTTGCATCCACATCAATGCCATGCCACCGGGGACTGGGTAGAGATGACGCCAGAGGGTCTGGTATTCCGTGGCCGTATTGATGATATGGTCAAAATCAATGGTTATCGAGTGGAGTTAGGCGAGATTGAATCGGTACTTCATCAGCATCCGGCGATTGATCGGGCGGCGCTATGTGTCGAACTTGGGGATCTCCGGCAGACGTTAATCATGGTGATCAGTCTACAGACTGGCGCAGTGCCGCCGGGTCTGCTGGAACTAAAACAGTTCCTGCAACAGAAACTTCCCTCTTATATGATCCCCAATAAGCTGGTGATCACCGAGAGTTTGCCGGTTAACGCCAATGGCAAGGTTGATCGTAAGCAGTTAGCCGGGGTGGTTGCGGTATGAGTAATGATAAACACATCGCACCACTGGCGGTGGTCAGCATGGGGTGCGTGTTGCCCGGTGTTGACCATTTTCGGGCGCTAGACACTATTGCGGATTGGGAAACGGTGTTTCAGTCGGCGTCACCGCTGGCGTGGAGCGAGACATCCCGACCAATTCAAGGTCGGCAGATGGATGATTCCGGGTTTGATTTTAAAAAGTTTTCTATTCCGCCTTTATTCAGGAAAGCCGTTAGCCGGGAAACCCGTTTGGCACTGCGGGCTGCCGAAGATGCTCTGGCCGGGCTGGTGTTGCCGGAATCACTGCGTGACTGCTGCGATCAGTTTTGTGCCATTCACCTGGGCAGTGATGCCGCCTACCGCAATGCGACGAAAGTGGGCGCGTTACGGGCATTAGCCGAAAAACTTCAGGCGCAAGGTTGCCCGGCGGCGGAGGTGAGGCGTCGGCTTGACGACTATAAACAACCGCTGGCGGAGTCGCTTGGGTGTTCATCTCATGATCGGGTGGGGGAAATGGCCTCCAGCATTCCTGCGCGAATCGCTCACTTTGCTCATACGCGCGGTAAATGTCAGACCCTCGACGGTGCTGACAAGGGCGGGCTACGTTTATTGCAACTGGCTCAGGACTGCTTTCGCTATCATGATAGCCAGATGGCGGTGTTGACTTCTGTTCAATGCTTTCACCATCGTCCCCAGGCGTACATGCTGCTCGAACAAGGGGTATCGCAGGATGCCTGTTGGCTGGAAGGGGCGATCAGCCTGGTGGTGTGTCCCCTCGCGGTGGCGCATGAGCAAGGGTGGCCAGTGCTGACCCAACTCGGGGATATTGTGACCACCCATGATGGGTCACCGCAACCTGAGGCAGACCATCCGGCCGCGTTATACTTTGCCGGAGCCAACCAGGTTTTTTGCCAGATCGTTGAGATGGTGCTGCGTCAGCATCAGCGTTGTGAAGGCCGGTCCTTTACTGGCGGGCGTTGGCAGGTCAACGTGGCGCAAACGCAGTCATTGACTCCCGCCGTGGATGACCGTGTCGCGATTGTCGACTATCAGCCGATTACCGGTCAGGGATTGGACAAAACGCAGTTTTGGCAGACGCTGGAGCAGGGGGAAGATGCGCTGCGGGAGCATAGTGCGGCGCAGCTTAATGCTGAGGCGTTTGTGCGCACCACCCAACAAAAACTCAGTACCTATATTCATCGTACGATGAGTTTCCCTGCGCATTCACCCAGTGACGTGGCGCTGAAAAAACCGATGATGCCGGCCAAAAAACAGCGTCTGGATGTGACGCAATTGTATGCGCTGAATAGCTGCCATTCCTGGTCTGAAAAAATCCGCCAATTCGAGCGTGTGGCGATCATCATTGCCAGTAATTTATCGTTAAGCGCGGATCGGTTACAGGCTATGAGGGCATTATGGTCCGGCCTGCCGGGTTCAGAAGGAGCAATCCCTCTGCCTGAGCTGCCTTCGATTAACCACTGGAGTTGGTACGGTGCCTGCGGCATCGGGACAGCACAGCTTTTGGCGCAATATTTTGGCATTAGCGCTGATTGCTATGCGGTGGAAGCCGCTTGTGCCAGTTCGCTGGCCGCAGTGCATGATGCGGTCAGGGCACTGCAAGCGGGACGTTATGACGCGGTGATTGTTGGCGGCATCGAAACGGCGACATTAGAGCGGGATCTGGTGCTGTGCAGCGCGCAAATGATGCTTTCGGTCTCGCGCATTCGCCCGTTTTCACAAGGCGCTGACGGGTTTACGCCGGGAGATGGTGGTGGTTTTGTTATGCTGACCCATCACCCTGTACCTCGGGCGATTGCCACCATTGAAGCGATATCGGGTTCTTGCGATAGCTATTCCATGACGGCGCCAGATCCACTGGGACAGGCGCTGGCTATCAAGAAAACCCTGAGTCTGACCGCCATTGATGCTCAAACGGTGCAATACCTTGAAGCACACGGTACAGGCACTGAACTTGGGGATCGATCGGAAGTGATGTCACTGAAGTACAGTTATCACCGTGACAAGCATTCACCGCTGTATATCGGGTCGGCGAAGTACAACTTTGGTCACTGTTTCGCCGGTGCTGGTGCGCTCAGTTTGTGTAAAGTGTTGAGCGCATTCGAACATGAGCGGATCCCCCCCACGCCAGTGTCTGAACTCAATGTTGATTTACCCTTGGGCGATATCCCGGCGGAGGTGCCACAACAGGCCATACCCTGGCGGCTGTCTGAGGATGGTCAGCGCAAGGCGGCGATCAACGCCTTTGGCACTGGCGGTATTAACTATCACCTTGTCATCAGACAATCGTCTTAAAAAGGAAGTGTAGATGAAGGTTATCGTCCATAAAATTCGCCTGAAAGATATTACTCAGCGTTCGGCATTTCGTCATTGGGTTGAAACCACGGATTATTGCGCTTGCGAGAGCCTTGACGCCGTATTGGCCTTTGAAGTGGTTGAGGTCAGTCAGGTGGCGGAAGCGCCATTTCACTTTATTGAGATTATTCACATAAGCTCGATGGACGCCTTTGCACAAGAGATGCAAACCCCGCTTTTTCAAAGACTGGTGAGCCAGTTTGATCAACTGGCTGAGGTGGTTGAGGAGATAGCGGGTGAGCGGATCGCCGATGGTTATCCATCATAAAGACGGCGTGCCGCCATGGGTTAAGCACGGGCATCATCATCGAGGTATTACCATTTCGGTTGCCGAATGCCACACGATAGGGGTTGCCCTACAACAACGGATGGTGAAACAGCGGGCACGTGAACTGGCGGTAGCGCTGTTGAATCGGGTTTGGCAAACCGGGGATGGCGCCTCTCAGATGGCGGGTTTTACACTGACTCATCGGCCGAGTGGTCAGCCGGTGGGTGAACATCCCCTGTTGGGCGAATATGCGGTGTCGATCAGCCATTCGCATTCATGGTATGCCGGGGCGACCAGCGACACTGCGGTGGGAATCGACCTTCAGCAGTATCGCACTTTTGGTACAACGGCGTGGCGTTACGCCTTTGCTGCCGGTGAACAGCATTGGGGCCGGGTTCAGGCGTGTGCGGCCTGGGCCATTCGGGAAGCATTTTTAAAAAGTCATGGTTGTGGACTTCCCTATCGGCTCAGCGATATCCGGATCGATTGGCATAATGCGTTGGTATCGCATCCTGACCAACTGGAGTGCCGGCAGTTTTGGTTGTGGTATAGCCTGGATTGGGTATGCGCACTGTGTTTTCCGCTACAGGGATCATTGATGACTGACACGGATATTGTGGTGGTTCCCGGTGGGTCTATTGAGCGACAAGGGGAATCTCATCATGGTGAATGACACATTTGAACAAGCATTGCAAAACGCCATTAATATCGCACGGTTAGCGCCATCATCACATAATTGCCAGCCTTGGTCTGTTCACTACGATGCGGCTACCCGATGTGGTGAAGTCTCGATTGATCGGCAGCGCGCCCTCAAGGGATTACCCTCGCTGGAGCGCGAGATGCTGATGAGTTGTGGGATCTTCTTTGAATACTTGAGTACGTTGCTCAAGCATTCAGGCTATCCGCTTGACTGGCAGTGGGTGGGGGCGCGGCAGAACGGCTCGAGCGGTATGTTGATATCGTTTGCGCCGAGTGCGCCATGTGTCGCTGATCTGGTGGCTTATCAGCAATGGGTGCAAAGGATCAGCGATCGGCATACGGTCAGAACGGCCTATCAGCCGACACAGGTGAATGAACAACAACAGGCACAACTATACGCGTTATTTGACCGTTCACCGGTGACCTGCGACATCAAATATGGCGAAGCAACGCGTCATGACGTCGCTTTTCTCACGGCAAACTATGCATCGCTTGATTTTGCCGATCAACAGGCCTGGCGGGAAACCTATCACTATATTCGGTTCAATGAGCAGCAGGCCGCCGAAGATGGGTTTTATCTGCATCATTTGTTTGGGCCGGTATCATGCGGATTTAGGTGGTTTTTCCGGATTGCGTTTCACCCCAGGCTAAGCTGGCTGGCAAAACGATTGCGATTGCCTGCTTCCATGGCGAAAGGGCTAGCCGAACTGGTGGTGGAAGGCCCGCAATACCTGGCGTTGAGTCTTGAACATGAGAGCGACGAAAATCTGTTTATCGCCGGAATGAAGCTTGGCCAACTGTGGCTGATGTTACAGTCGTGGGGGTGGAGCTTGCATCCGCTCAGTGTGCTGGTGCAGCACGCCACTGCGCGGTGCGCTTTGGCTGACACTGTCCGGCTTACCGGCTTACCGGTTTTTTTTGCGCGTTTTGGCCAGCACCGTCAGTCGGGAATACCCACTCCAAGACGCGCCTGGCAGCGTATTTTAACCACAACACAGCATAGTTTCTCCCCTGAAAACGGGGCTGATGTAAAACAACCCTAACCGGATAAGGAATCGATAATGGACGTTTGGATTGCAGTGGTTGTCGTATTATTAGTCATGTCTTTTCTGGCCTTCGTGACGAGCCAAAAGGCACGGGATACCCGGCCGATGTTTTTGTGGGGATTCAATGCGATGGGGCCGGTTGCCTTGGTATTTTGCTATTTTGGTGGGGGTGATATAAACCATAAAGCTCTGATCCTGGCCTTTGTCGGTATTTATCTACTTCATATGAATATTGTACTGACACTCTGGTACGGCAATACTGCTGCATCCAAACTCAAGGATGTGTTACCCACACAACAGGTGCCGTTATTGGCGGTGATGATGGTGAACATCTTCGGGTGGTTGTATTGCCTGCCTTTTTACTGGGCCAGTCAATTGCAAGGGCCATTTGGCACAGTTCAATGGGTAGCCATCGTGGTTTATAGTCTCGGCACCCTCTATCACTTTGGCGGCGACTACCAAAAGCGCCGCTTCAAACAAAATCCGCAAAATAAAGGCCAGATCCTCTGCTCCGGGTTTTGGGCGACGTCTCGTCATCCCAATTATTTTGGCGACTTTCTGATTTTTGCCAGTTTCGGACTGCTGGCGGGCAACTGGTTTGGGGTAATTGCGCCGCTGACCAATATTGTCCAATACTTCGCTGATGCGATTCCCAAAAGTGAGAAAATGGCCGAACAGCGCTATGGTAACGCCTGGCTTGACTATAAAAGGAAAGTGAAGTGCTTTATCCCCTTTATCTTTTAGTGGATAGCTCAGGGAACAGTAGCGGTTTGATTAACGATAGCCTGGGGCATCTAAGGTCACTCTTTCATGGCATATGCTCTATTCAAGCGGTAAAATATTGCCACCATCTACTGTTAATGAGCATCAAATGATTAAGTTTTCTGAAATCGGCAAGGCTATGACAGAGTTCGAATCCGTCGATGGCGTTCCATTACAAGGATATGGTATCTCCGACTCTCGTGGGACGATCGTGCTTTTTGATGATTACGCCGAAGGATTACAAGATATTGAGGGGTTCTCCCACCTTTATTTGCTGTTTCATCTGCATCGTTCTAATAACCATAGTCTTAAGGTAAAACCGTTCCTGGATACTCAGGAGCGAGGCGTTTTTGCTACTCGCTCACCAAGACGGCCTAATCCACTTGGTCTCACTATTGTGCAATTAGAACGCCGGGAGGGAAATGTCTTGCATGTTCGAGGTCTGGATCTGCTGAACGGCACACCCATTATTGATATCAAACCTTATATTCAAGCTTTCGATAATGTTCAGGGAACCCGTGATGGCTGGTATTTGCAGGGGATGAATCCACATCAGACGCTATCTGACGAGCGTTTTAAATAGAACATGAATTCGTTACCGGTTGCTGTTTTCATTTTTATTGCCGAGGTTAAGATGCCGCCGGTTGGTTTTGTGGCTATGTTGTGTATGGTGTCAGCGCCCACAAAAGCAGTAGTGATCCAGATTCAAGATCTTTGCTGCTGCTGAGATCGTGACACCAAAAAAGGTAACCGGTTTTTGAGATTGTAAAAATTGGCAGATGGTGCCATTAACCAACGTCGATCCGGTTGCCAGGATCTGGTCACACCAATCGATGGCTGTCTCGGTCTGCGATTCATCTTCGATGGTGACGCCATATTTGTGCTGGCCTATATTGCTCGGATCAAGATCGATTACCCGAATAGGCTGTTTGCTCGACAAGTTTTCCAGAATCCTCGGCTGTAGACCGATCAGTAAAATTTTTTGATCTGCCATCACCGCACTATCTACCTGTTTGCCGCACAGGACGATTTCATCGTTTTTACAATGTACGGTCTTATCACATAGTTTCAGGTGTCGATAAACTGCATTGAGTGCGGCAATAAAATCAGCCCGCTGCTGGTCATTCTCCAGTGGCAGTTCAAGGATCTGCTGTAGTGAATACTCGCTATTGTGATAGTGATCGGTAAACGCCTGGCCCCGGCTCCCCATAAAATCCGCCTCGATCATCTTTTCATGACCTCGAATAATGGGGTAGTCCTGATGTTGAGGATGACCAATAGCTTCAACCGAGCTGAGCGCCTGACAGCGGATTTGCAACGTTTCCCGCTGAAGATCGAATTTGTTAACTTGCTCAAGAAAATCCTTTTTGAGAAGCGCATACAGCTTGTTGATTTCGTTATCTGAATGCAGCTTGTTGTGCTGATAGGATGATTCGAGTTGTTGTAGCTGTTGTATAAATTGCGGGTAATTTAGTTTTGTTGCGTCAGAAGACCACATCATCTTCCAAATGCTACGCTTTTTTAGGCCCAATTTACGCAATGTTATGATCTTTCTGAGGTCATGGTAATTCATAGATATCTCTTTATACTCTGGTCCGGATGAGCTGCGGGCTTGTCCAGACATGTGTTTTCCCGTGAGTCAGACAGTCAATCACTGTACATCAGACGGTTTCTAGCGTGTTGGCTAATGTCCGGCGTGAAGTCCCTGTTGATATCGTAGCCCGTCGTTGTTACATCCTCGGGTAAATCAGCTATGTCGACTATTCGAGCTCATCTGTATAAATTCCTTTTTGACACAGAGATCCGAACTTTGATTCAGTTTAACGCTTCGGCAGGCTGCCTGGTCGCAAAGTTTCTCTTTATTTTAAGGTTTGGAAACGATCCTGCTGATCAATCAAAAGAGCAGGTGCTACCTATAGAACAATATGGCATATGCTATATTTAAGCAAGAAGAACCTCCCCCTAATCTGGTCGATCTGAAGTACGCTTTACTCTGACGTGGTTAGGCCGGCTACCCGCCGTCTTGTCTGGAAACGATTTTGCTCTGTTATCGTACTTTTATTTCCCTTCCCCTCCTGATAATTGTTCATAGATAGTTAACGTTGTGTTGCGTGATAGCCTGGCTGTCGCATTATGCCCCGCGAGACGATTGACAGCTGAAAGGTGACAGCTAGTACATCGTAATACTGATGATGTATTTGTTATATCACTTATTATTCATGCGTTTATTAGCTATTCTATCAAGATGCGCAACAACAGATCATCATCTCACGATCGAAATTGGATCCTTCAATTATTTGCAACTGGCTCTAGATTACAGGGCCACATTCTGCATAAATAAAACTTATTGTTTCAGAAATGTGAATGAATGGTGTAACTGGTACCCTTTGGCGATATGAAACCGTCAGGACCAGGTGTGATGGATCGCGCTACAGAATTTAGGTGTATCTGGAGCTGAAATGCCTGCGCATACCCGTCCTGAAATCTATCGGGTATAGCGATGTGGCTGTTAACCACTGGCAAATTAACTTATCCCGCTAGCCGGCGCTACCGGGGAAGAAAGGATGATACATATGTCTTCTGATAATACCTATGTTTCTTCGGCGATTACCACCGTGGCACGAACACCTGCACCGGCCAAACCTCTGAGCTTTCTCGAAGGGGTGGCGATGATCGTCGGCACCAACATTGGCGCTGGTGTCCTCTCTATTGCCTACGCTTCCAGCAAATCCGGCTTTTTACCATTGTTGTTCTGGTTGGTGTTGGTCGGTGTGCTGACCACCATTACCATGCTGTATGTCGCTGAATCCACATTGCGTACGCATGCCCATCTGCAACTGAGCGGATTGGCAAAGCGTTATGTCGGTGGCATGGGCTCCTGGCTGATGTTTGCCTCGGTTTGCGTCAACAGTGTGGGAGCGCTCACCGCTTATATGACCGGCAGTGGCAAGCTGTTGCAGTCTTTGTTCGGTATTTCCCCAGCGATCGGTAGTCTATTGTTCTTCGCTCCTGCCGCAGGGGTGCTGTATCTTGGGCTGAAAGCGATTGGTCGCGGTGAGAAATTTATCAGTATCGGTATGGTGGTGATGCTGAGCGTCCTGGTAGTCGCGACGCTATTGAAAGACACGACCCAGATGCACAATCTGTTGGACGGTGACTGGCGTTTTATGGTGCCGGTATTCAACGTGGTGGTGTTCTGTTTCTCGGCACAATATATCGTGCCGGAAATGGCACGCGGCTTTTCGGACAAGCCTGAGCAGTTGCCAAAGGCGATTATCGTTGGCATGGTGATGACCTTTGTGCTGCTGACGGCGGTGCCGATGTCGGTGATTGCACTTGGCGGACTGAATAGTATCTCCGACGTAGCAACTATTTCGTGGGGCCAGGCGCTGGGGCAGTGGGCGTTTTTCTCCGCTAACATCTTTGCGTTGTGCGCGATGTTGACCTCTTACTGGGGGCTGGGCGGCAGTTTTCTGAGCAATATTTTCGATCAGTTCAAACTGGGTCGTGATGAGCAACCGCTACGTCGTTTCAGCGTACTGCTGTTAGTGGTGTTGCCACCGTTCGTCCTGGCTTACAGCGGTTTGGTGTCATTCGTCAACGCACTGTATTTTGCCGGCGTATTCAGTGGGGTGATCTTGTCGGTTATGCCGATGTTGATTCTGCGAGGGGCGCGTAAGCATGGTGACAAAGTACCGCGCTGGCAGTGTAGTTGGATCACCCATCCGCTGTTGCAGGTCAGCATTGTGTTGCTGTATCTGTCCAGCGCAGTGTATGCCATCGCGTCACTGTTGGACTATCTGCCCGCTGGTTGGTGATGCTCAATGAATTTGAGTAGGTGCTAAAAATAGTAACGGATAAGACCTTATTTATTCTGAAAGCGCTGCCTTAGGTGACGACTTAGCCAGCGTTTTTGAGCACAGCCAGATCCCGACCATGATGAGCCCGGCACTGATAAGGCGGAATGATTCAAATGTGGTTCCCAGAAACACGACACTAAAAATGCCGCCAGACAGTGGAATAATATGGGTATAGATTTCTCCTCGGGTGGCACCAATTTCAGCAATACCGCGGTTCGAAAACAAATAAGACGCCAGGATGGGAAAAGTACCAAACCTCCATCAGCAGCGCAGCTGTAAGCGCCCAGCGCGATAACGATAGGGTTTGCCTCTTTGACCAGGATATGGCCCACCACATAGTTTCCTCCCCGGAACATGGCAGCGAGTGTAAGTAACAAATAAGGCATCATGTGTTCCTCTGTCATGGGCGTGAAAAAAACATACTCTGCCGTACCCATTTTATTAATGATGATGATCAACAGATTCCCAAGGTTATGGCCTTTCCATTACGTCGGGTACCATCACGCGGTTTTTATTATTGGTATTAGAGTCTTTATATTTTAATGTCCTGTATTTGTTACTTTAAGCAGTTTTTATCGCATTATGTGCTTAATTTTGAACTTTAACTGACGACATAATTAAATGCTATTATGTGCTACAATTGGCTCATTAACTATATTTTTAAGATATAAAGTACCATTTAAGGATCATTATGAGTTTTCTTGAAAGATCAGCATCTTCGATTGCTGAAGAGCTAGGCGAGCGTTTAAAACAGGCTCGACTGAACAATGATCTGACCCAGGTAGAAGTAGCTGAACGTGCCGGGATCACGCGAAAGTCAGTCCTTAATGCGGAAAAAGGGAGAGTTCAGCTAGACGTTTTTGTTGCCATCATGGCCGCGCTTAATTTAACAGAGCAACTAGAGCGTTTTCTTCCTAGACAGCAGATTTCGCCGCTCCAGCTATCCAGGCTACAGGGTAAAAAGCGGCGACGCGCCTCGGGGCAACGAAAAAACAATGAAGAGGATGTACCAGAATGGTGATGGAAGTTATCAATGTCAGCTATAAAGACCATGTGGTCGGCGCCGTAAGTTTTGATACGGATAGCGGGCTTGGTGCTTTCGAATACGATCCTGGTTTCATCAAGAAAGGCATAGAACTCGCTCCTCTGAAAATGCCTTTAGCAAAACGCATCTATAGTTTTCCAGAGCTGAATTTTAATACTTTTAAAGGGTTACCCGGTTTAATCGCAGATTCACTGCCTGATGATTTTGGCAACGCGGTACTTAATGCATGGGTCGCCACACAAGGTAAATCTCCCAGCACAATTACACCACTTCAAAGGCTCCAATATACCGGGAAGCGTGGTATGGGGGCGCTTGAGTATATGCCCGCAACCAGAATGAAGGGGCTAAATGCAACGAAACAGGTTGAGATTAACGCCCTGATTTCTATCGCACAGGAAATATTGGATTCTCGAAGCAACTTCGACATTGAGCTTAACAAGGATGGTCAGGAAGACAGAGAAACCATGCTGTCTTTGCTTTCCGTCGGTATGAGTGCCGGTGGTGCAAGACCGAAAGCCGTTTTAGCTTTTAATGCAGACTTTACTCAGGCTCGTTCAGGCCAATCCAGTGTTCCCGCTGGGTTTACCCATTACTTAATGAAATTTGACGGTGTAAGCGAACACAATAAGAACCAGGAGACTTTCGGTGATCCTTTGGGATTCTGTGCGATGGAATATGTTTATTATCTAATGGCTAAAGGCTGTGGCATTAACATGATGCCGTGTCGGTTATTACCTGAAGGAAATCGCAGACATTTCATCACACAACGATTCGACCGCCTCGGGAATAAAAAAGTCCATGTTCAAACACTGAATGGTATTGCACACGTCGATTATAAAAAGCCGGGTTCATTTTCCTACTCAGAGCTTTTTAGTGTGGCAAGGCAACTTAAATTGTCAGCAACTGATGCCGAGCAGTTGTTAAGAAGAATGACATTCAATATTGTTGCTCGAAACCATGACGATCACTCCAAAAACGTGGCTTTCATTTTAACCGGAGATACGTGGTCGTTGGCTCCAGCCTACGACTTAGCCTACAGCTATAAACCGGGAAGCCAATGGATAAACTGTCACTGGATGAGCTTGAATGGCAAACGGGATGATTTTGTTCGCCAGGATTTTTATTCACTTGAAAAGTTGAGCCCACTTTTTACCAAAGGGCGCATCAACAACATCATTGATGAAACCATCGAGACGGTATCTGGTTGGAGAAAACTCGCTGATATACAAGAGGTTCGAGCATCATTGATAGATGAGGTTGAATCAAATTTAAGGTTAAAAATGTAGTTTAAACACAAGCGCAGCGCTACAAACACATGATACACGTCAATTATTTATAGTATAAATAATTTAAGCTACGAGGAAAGCGGTGCGCGAATCGACGGAAACGTAG
The DNA here is from genome assembly GCF_002847015.1 of Prodigiosinella confusarubida. Classification (GTDB taxonomy): domain Bacteria; phylum Pseudomonadota; class Gammaproteobacteria; order Enterobacterales; family Enterobacteriaceae; genus Prodigiosinella; species Prodigiosinella aquatilis. The sequence goes on along the minus strand of NZ_CP025085.1, from coordinate 4,513,106 downwards.
ATGATTCAGTGAGTAAGGTGAACACCTTCCTCCTGTAATATCGCGAGTATATCGTATACCAGTAACGGCTAATCCACGATGGTGAACTATGTCATATTCCCCCCCTTTCAACTGGCGCTTCATCACTGGACTGGTGTTGACCGGGATTGTGGCGGGAATAGGCGGCATTCTCTTGACGTTGCTACTGCATGCTGTTCAGCATCTGGCCTATGGATACAGCCTGAATCATATTTTGGGTCAACAACATTTTCTCGATGGCGTCACTGCGGCTGTTCCCTCACGTCGCTTTCTGGCCATGATGATGTGCGGCGTGGTAGCTGGCGCGGGATGGATGCTGCTGTATCGTTATGGACGCAGGCTGGTCAGCATCTCCGCCGCACTACAGAACTGCGCCGTCAGCATGCCGATCAGGGAGACGCTGATCCATATTGTTTTGCAGATAGTGACTGTGGGGTTAGGCTCGCCGCTGGGGCGAGAAACCGCGCCTCGCGAGCTAGGCTCGTTATTCGCATCGCACTTAAGCCAGCGGTGGTCCTTACTCCCTGAACAGGCGCGTGTCCTGATAGCCTGTGGCGCCGGCAGCGGTTTAGCCGCAGTCTATAATGTGCCGCTCGCTGGCGCCGTGTTTTCCATGGAGGTTTTGTTAAAAAAAACCGGACTGAAACTGACCTTCTGTGCGCTGCTCACCAGTGTTCTTGCCACACTCACCGCCCGTTATGTACTGGGCGACAATTATCAGTATCCTCTCAATGCTACATTCCATATATCGAGTAGCCTGGTTATCTGGGCACTCCTGGTCGGCCCCATTTTCGGTGCGGCAGCCTGGCTATTTTCTCGTATGATGCACTCCGCCAAGCAATCGATACCGCAGAATAAGCGCCTGCTTATTTTCAACCTGATTAATTTCACGTTGATGGGCGTACTGGTTCTCTGGTTGCCGGAATTGCTTGGCAACGGGAAAGGTATTGCCGAAATGAGCTTTACCAGCCAACTGTCAATAAGTTTGGCGCTACTACTGTTAATCTGCAAAACAGGAGTGGTGTGGGGCTCGCTGAAAGCCGGCTCTCGAGGTGGATTATTGACCCCCAGCCTGAGCTGTGGTGCGCTGCTTGGGTATATTACCGGAGCCGTGTGGAACCTGTGGTTCCCGGAGTACGCGCCAGGCGCTTTCGCTCTTGTGGGAGCCACCGCATTTCTGGGTGCCGCAATGAACATGCCTTTCACCAGCATTGTGCTGATCGTGGAGTTTACGCATGTCGAGCCTGGTTTCTTGATACCACTGATCGTCGCGACGGCGGGTGCAACGCTAACCGGGCGTTATCTGCATAAACAGGATAAGGTCACTCTTGTGCGCACCGGCGAAAAGCAAACGCCATGAAAATCATGAAGTTTAAGATATCTATATTGTTATTTTCGTATTCACCGGAGGATCAGTATGCAGCAGAAATGGCAGGATGTAGATGCGTACCTGGAACGTAGTTTACTTCCGAAGAATGCTAATCTGGCGCAAACCCTGGCGCTGAATGCTGAGCGGGGCTTGCCGCCACACGATGTGTCCTCTTTGCAAGGGCAATTTCTGATGCTAATGGTACAGATCAGTGGTGCACGGCGGGTACTGGAAATCGGCACGTTGGGGGGCTTCAGTACTCAATATATGGCGCGGGCGCTGCCGCCGAACGGCAGTCTGGTCACGTTGGAGAAAGAAGCCGTCAATGCGCAGGTGGCGCGTGAGAATCTGATGCGGGCTGGTTTGCAGGATCAGGTGACAATTATTGTCGGCGAAGCGGCTCAGTCGTTACCAACCTTACAGCATCAGCCGCCATTTGATCTGATCTTTATCGATGCCGATAAACAGAACAGTCTGCTTTATCTGGAATGGGCTATCAAGCTCAGTTGTGTCGGAAGCGTAATCATTATGGATAATGTTATCCGCGGCGGCGCTATTGTTGATGTGCAGCGTGACGTGCATGCCGAAGGAATTTGCCAGATGCTGACCGCGGTGAAGGGGTTACCGGTGCTAACCGGCACTGCGTTGCAGACCGTTGGAAGTAAAGGCTGGGATGGTTTTGCCCTGTTTCGTGTACAAAATCGATAACCCTTCTTTGCTATGTCATGTCCCTGAGACGAGAAGGTTGCGTTCAGTCTTTAACCATTGGTGCAGATGCGCTGATTTAAATTATACGATTAGGTGAATATATGGGGCCGGAGTCAATCGGGTTGAAGCCATCTGCCCTTGATTTTGTGTTCACTCTGTTTTCAACACAACCAACGAAAGTGAGGTCACTGTGGCAAGACATCAATACACCCCGGAGTTCGAGCGCGGATAGAGCGATGTTGCGGTTACTTTTAAGTAAGGCATTATTACTGTCTTCTATGTGATAATTCTGTTCGGCGTTATTGTTCGCTCAAATAATATGACACCAATAAGAGTGAAATTAATTTCAGTTCAGGGAGTGGTGACTGTATTAGTGAATATTATCTCGAGTGGAATTATTGCCTCGGGTAATACTCATTTCATCGGTGATTTTATATTAAAAATAAGAAAGTGCCGCAAATTATGCTTCACTTGCTCAAGAAATAATAATACCTAATTCTGAAATCAAAAAGGAAATCTGCCATGCATCCAATTTAACCCCTGTAAGGTTGACTTTTCTTAAATCAAGTCCATGTAGCGATGAGCCTCTTAAGTCGCTTTCGGTGAAATCGGCATCAGTCCATCGGATACCCGAAAACTCGCCATTAGAGAGATCCGAGCCTTTAAATATAGCTTTCGTAATATCTGTTTCAAACCATTTGTTTTCCCTCAGTATACAATCTTCCATAATGATGCCTGCCAGGTTTGCATTGCTGAGATTGCAATTCTCTATTTTGCCCGAGCAGAAAAATTTATTTTTGGCAATTAAATTTGCAAAGCTGGCGTTTTCAAAATCTGCACCTATCAATCTACAGTTCAGAAATTCTGCGCCAAAAGCATCTGTGTAGCTAAAAGAGCTTAATGATAAATCACAGTTAATAAATCTGGTTTCTCTTATATTTCCATGATGGAATGAACATCCCATATTCCTTTCTTTATCATAGAAATCGCATGAAATAAAGGTAGCTCCACTTAGATTTATCCGTGTAAATTCACATTCGGAAAAATCGGCTAGCTCAAATGTTTCTCCGGTAATAACAGGGAAATTTTCATTATTAAAATGTAAGGTTTTCAAGGCTACCACCCGATTATCCAGTTTTATTCTTATTACAATATTTTTGTAATTCCATTCGCTGAGTGTAATAGATTACTAACTCCTGACCAAATTTTGCTACAAGTTCAAGAATATTATCTCTATTCAGGAAGCCAGATTCAGCGCGCCACGACAAGGCGTGCCTGACATCCGAACGATATGTCCGTGACTTCGATTTGGTGGCTGCTGCCACAGAGACTGATGTTATGTACTACTCTATTTATATTGGTAAATCTGTCCCGGCAAGCGGTGAAAGACGCTCCGGCGTGTACCACTCAGGGATGCAACTGAATCGAACGCAGGAGGGCGCTATGTGCTCTAGGTGGTACTGCGTGTTTATACCCGTCATCTTTCAAGTGGCAGGTGTGTTGGCTGCGTTCGCTTACCCGAATCACTTACCTGAGTAAGCTCATCGGGACGCTCTCTTGCCGCCTTCCTGCATCTTGAAATCTATTGGGTATAGCTTGTCATTACGGTTGCGTTCGCAAACAAGAGCGAAGCGGCGCTTTCTCCGCTAGCAGTAAGTATCTCTCCAGAGGAGCGATGAAATGCCTATCCATCACGTTGACTTAAATAACCAGTCCAGCCGGTTGGATATTTATGCCACGAAAGCCTCACAAGACAGCCTCCCCAAGTATCAGCTTCCAAAAGGTCGTACTGAACCTCGCGCCGCCTATGCGCTCGTTCGGGATGAACTTTTGCTGGATGGGAATGCCCGCCAGAACCTCGCAACCTTCTGCACCACGTGGGTGGAGGACGAGGTCAAGCAACTCATGACCGACTCGATCGACAAAAACATGATCGACAAAGATGAGTACCCCCAAACAGCCGAAATCGAAAATCGCTGTGTCCACATCATTGCTGATCTCTGGCACGCGAATAAATCTCGGAAAACGGTGGGGTGTTCAACGACCGGATCAAGCGAGGCGGCCATGCTGGGCGGCCTGGCGTTCAAGTGGGCATGGCGTAAGCGCCGGGAAGCAGCAGGTAAGGATACGAGCAAGCCAAACATCGTGACGGGTCCGGTGCAGATCTGTTGGAAGAAATTCGCTCGGTATTTCGATGTTGAGATCCGTGAGGTGCCACTGGAAGGGGACGCCCTTGGTTTGAAACCTGAAGACCTGCGCCAGTATTGCGACGAAAACACGATCGGTGTCGTGGCGACGCTGGGTGTCACCTTCACCGGTATCTATGAACCCGTTGAGGCGCTGGCGAAGGAACTCGATGCAATGCAGCGCGACCTCGGGCTCGATATTCCTATCCACGTGGATGCGGCGTCCGGCGGATTCATCGCTCCTTTCATTCAGCGCGACCTTGTCTGGGATTTCCAGCTAGAACGCGTCAAATCTATTAACGCTTCTGGCCACAAATATGGCCTGGCCCCCCTTGGTGTGGGCTGGGTGATCTGGGCATCCCAGGAAGACCTGCCCGAAGAGCTGATCTTCTACGTGGATTACCTCGGTGGCAACATGGCCACATTCGCGTTGAACTTCTCGCGCCCCGGCGGTGAGATCATCGCGCAATATTACAACTTTCTGCGCCTTGGTCGCGAGGGCTATACCGCGGTCCAGCAAGCCTGCTCTGATACCGCCCAATGGCTGGGTGAAAAGTTGGCGGCGCTCGAGTGTTTTGAGATGGTCTATGATGGTCATGGCGGTCTTCCCGCGGTTGCCTACAAGCTAACCGATACGGTTCAAGGCTTTACGCTTTACGATCTGTCGGAACGGGTACGGATGGGCGGATGGCAGATCGCCTCCTATCCACTGCCAATGAACCGTCAGGAAACGGTCGTTCAACGCATCCTGATCCGCCATGGGGTTAGTCGGGATCTGGCGCAACTGCTTCTCGACGATATCACGCGATCGATCGATCACCTCACGAAGAACCCGATTCTGAACTCTACGGCGAAGCCGGGGTTCCATCATGGCTGATCTTGAACACGGCGACAGGGCGATCCTGAAATCCGCCATCAATAGCGTAGGATTGCCGCTGCTTTTCATCGCCAGGTCTGCTGTAGCCCAGGGCGATACTACTCCATCGGCCAGTGGCGTTATCGGGCAGGTGTTCGACACGATCCGTCCTGTGACGGAGACGGGAATTCACGGTTTTTTCCAACTGTTGGGCAACCAGCCGATTGCGTTTGTCCTGCTCGCACTTGCCCTTGGCACGCTGCTCGGAAAGTTCAGCTTCAAGACTATTTCTCTCGGGTCTACGGCAGGCACCCTTTTGGTGGGGATCGTGCTCTCGATGATCGCCGAAGCCGCGTACGGCATTACCTATGCGATTCCGGGCATCTTGTCGTCCTTTATGCTGCTGCTCTTCATGTATGCCCTTGGGCTGAAGGTGGGACCGCAGTTCTTTTCAGGTCTGCGAAAGGGTGGCCTGGCGTTCGTCTGTATCGGACTGATCGTCTGGAGTCTGAACTGGGTCATCTGCTATTTCGGGGCAAAGCTGGTAGGTCTCGCACCGGGCTATGCGACCGGGTTGATCTCGGGAAGCTATACCATCACGGCGATCCTGGGCGTCGGTCAGGGTGCATTGGCCAGCGGCGCGTATACGCCGCCGGCGGGCATGACGGTCGCGGAAGTCGGTGCCAATATGGCGGCCGCTTATGCGATCAGCTATGTTCTGTCTACGGTGGGCATCATACTGTTGATCCGCTATCTTCCACGCCTCTTCGGTCGAAACGCTGTCGCCGACGCGAAACTGGCGGAGGCCGAGTTCAGCGGTGGTGCTACGCATCCTGTGCCAGGTGCCCCCGGTGCGTTGGTTATGGGGTTTTCTCCCTTCGGCGTCCGCGCCTTTGCCGTCACACATGAAAAGTTCATCGGCCGCACGGTGTCGCAACTGGCCGAAGACTTTCCCGAAGCGCCCATCCTGCGCGTCGTACGGGACGGCGAGATTGTTGACCTGGACAGCGATCCAACTGTGGAAAAGAATGACATCGTCACGGTGCGTGCAGATGTGGACAACCTTATCCTGGAAGAGGGCGAGTTGATTGGCCCGGAATCCGACGACTCGCTGGCTCGGAACGTCCCGATAGAGGTTGCCGATGTACACATTAGCTCGCACAAACTATCCGGGCAGAGTTTATCGGATCTTGGCCGGATTATGCCGGGCGGCGTCGCCGTGCGGGCCCTGTTTCGTGGCGGTACTGAACTGCCTCTCGGGCCAAAGAGTGATGTCCGGTTCGGTGACGTACTGCGACTGAGTGGCCCAGACGTGGCACTACAGAAAACGGCAAAGCGACTGGGCGGACATGCCATCCTGCCGACCATGAAGTCAGAGGTGCTTTATCTCGCGCTGGCCATGTTGGTGGGCTATCTCGTGGGTATTGTTACAGTTACGATTTCGGGTATCCCCTTTGCGTTCGGAACATCAGCCGGGGTAATCATGGCGGGTGTGGGCGTGAGTTATTTCCGAAGCCGAAATCCTGACTTCGGTGGCCCTGTACACGAAGGCGCGCGGAGCTTCCTTCAGGATTTCGGTCTGAATGCCTTTGTCGCCGTCCTTTCAGCCAATGTCGGTCCCAAGGTTATTACCGCTCTTGGCGGCGACACGATCCTGTGGCTTGCGCTGATCGGTGTTATCGGAGCACTAGTGCCGCCGTTCGTTGCTTTCTGGATTGGGATCAAGGTGTTCGGTCTGAACTCGATCATTGCCGATGGTGCCGCCACGGGAGCCCGCAACAGCACACCGGGCTTGAACGCGATCATCGAGGAGTCTGGTAGTTCCATCGCTGCCGTACCCTATCCGGTTGGCTATGCGTTGACGACAGTGCTTGCTCTGATTGGTGGCTACTTCTCAATGATACTGTCTTGATGGTGCTCGGTACATATAGCGATCTCCGTTGATGGCAAACCGGGAGATCGCTAAACGGCTCTGTGCTTGAACTCCAGGGGGTATATTGTTGTCTTGTCATCGTGGCCTTGCTTTCGTTGGTTGATTTGAAAACAAGGTGAGGGCTAAATCAAAGACAGATCAGCAAGTTTAACAGTGCAAAAAAAGACCGAAAAGCAATTATGCTATTCGGTCTTTCTGCGACTGAGTGTTGGCGGGTTAGCCCGCAGTCGACATTAGGCCAGATCGAAACGGTCGGCGTTCATAACCTTAGTCCATGCCGCAACGAAGTCCTGCACAAACTTGCCCTTATTGTCGTCTTGTGCGTAGACCTCAGCGTAGGAGCGCAGTATCGAGTTCGAGCCGAAAACCAGATCGACACGCGTGGCGGTCCATTTCACGGCGCCTGTCTTGCGGTCGCGAATTTCGTACAGGTTGCGCCCCACAGGCTTCCAAGTGTGAGCCATGTCGGTCAGGTTGACGAAGAAGTCGTTTGTCAGAACACCCGCGCGATCAGTGAACACCCCATGCCTGGTGCCGCCGTGATTGGTGTCGAGGACGCGCATGCCACCTACCAGAACCGTCATCTCGTGCGCGGTCAGGCCCAGCAGTTGAGTGCGGTCAAGCAACAACTCTTCGGCGTTGACGACGTAGTCCTTCTTCATCCAGTTACGGTAACCATCGGCCAACGGCTCCAACACATCGAACGACTCGGCATCCGTCATGTCCGGTGTGGCATCGCCACGACCAGGTGCGAAAGGTACGACGACGTCGAAACCCGCCGCTTTGGCAGCCTGCTCGACCCCGACATTCCCAGCCAGGACGATGACATCGGCCACACTGACCTTGGTCTGCGCCGCAATACCTTCCAGTACGGCCAGCACCTTGGCCAGCCTGGCTGGTTCATTGCCTTCCCAGTCCTTTTGTGGGGCCAGACGGATGCGTGCGCCGTTGGCGCCACCGCGCTTGTCCGAACCCCGGAAGGTGCGGGCGCTGTCCCAGGCCGTGGACACCATTTCACTGATGCTCAGCCCGCTGGCTGCGATTTTTGCCTTGACGTCGGCTACATCGTAATCCTTGCGACCGCCAGTCACTGGATCTTGCCAGATCAGATCTTCTTTCGGAACATCTGGGCCAATGTAGCGTGCCTTCGGCCCCATGTCGCGGTGGGTCAGTTTGAACCAGGCGCGTGCAAAGGTTTCAGAGAAGTAGGCTTGGTCTCGGGCGAAGCGTTCCGAAATCTTCCGATACTCAGGGTCCATCTTCAGGGCCATATCGGCATCGGTCATGATCGGGTTATGGCGGATAGAAGGGTCCTCGACATCGGCTGGCTTGTCTTCTTCTTTGATGTTGATCGGCTCCCACTGCCATGCACCTGCCGGGCTCTTCTTCAGTTCCCAGTCATAGTTTAATAACAGGTGGAAAAAACCGTTGTCCCACTGGGTGGGGTGGGTGGTCCACGCGCCTTCGAGACCGCTGGTCACCGTGTTGCGGCCAATGCCGCGGCTGGTCTTGTTGATCCAGCCCAGGCCTTGATCTTCTACATCAGCGGCTTCGGGATCGGGGCCTAGTTGCTTCGCATCACCGTTACCGTGGCACTTGCCCACCGTGTGGCCGCCAGCGGTCAGGGCCACGGTTTCTTCGTCGTTCATGGCCATGCGCTGGAAAGTGACGCGCACGTCGTGGGCGGTCTTGATCGGGTCGGGTTTGCCATCTACGCCTTCCGGGTTCACGTAGATCAGTCCCATCATCACAGCGGCGAGTGGGTTCTCCAGATCGCGCTCGCCAGAGTAGCGGCTGTTAGCACTGCCACTGGGGGCCAGCCACTCTTTTTCTGAACCCCAGTAGGTATCCTTCTCGGGGTGCCAGATATCTTCCCGGCCAAAGGCGAAACCAAAGGTTTTCAGACCCATCGATTCATAGGCAATAGTGCCAGCCAGGATGATCAGGTCAGCCCAGCTGATCTTGTTGCCGTATTGCTTCTTGATCGGCCACAGCAGACGACGAGCCTTATCCAGGTTGACGTTGTCGGGCCAGGAGTTGATCGGTGCAAAGCGCTGATTGCCCTTGCCACCACCGCCACGACCATCAGCGATGCGGTAGGTTCCTGCCGAGTGCCAGGCCATACGGATCATCAGGCCACCGTAGTGCCCCCAGTCCGCCGGCCACCATTCCTGGCTGCTGGTCATCAATGCCTTCAGGTCTCGTTTCAACGCATCGACATCGAGCTTTTTGACTTCTTCCCGGTAGTTGAAGGCCGCACCCATCGGGTTGGTCTTGCTGTCGTGCTGGTGAAGGATGTCCAGGTTCAGGGCCTTAGGCCACCACTCCATGTTGGACATGCCCGCAGATGTGGCACCGCCGTGCATGACTGGGCACTTACCAGCGGAACTTGCATTTTTATCTTCCATCGAGCACTCCTGTTATTTGTTGATATTTTTGACTAAAAAGCGATGTAGGCCCGCATCTACTCGGAATATCCTTGCAGATGCTTTTAAAAAAAAGCTACAGCAACTATAGGCTCGCATGTGCCATTTTGAAATGGATGAAGGGGGGTTTCTGACCAGAATGGCTTAATTATTGTAATAGGTAAAAACAATGAATGAAGGAAAAGAAAGATAAAGTGGCCTATCGAAGCTCCTGGTTGACAGTGACACGCTGTACCTGATGACTCATAATTTCTACTTGAATGTCACCATTCCCAAGCCAACAGTCTGCACAATATGTTTCGGATCAAGCCGCCAGTGGCTGGCGGTTTGATTATGAGGTGCGTTGTTGTTGATTGGGTTCAGGCGCCGTAGCCCATCACCTGCAACAGGTGTTGGGCCTGTTGCACCGCATCTTGACGGTGCGTGACGCCGAGCTTCTGATACAAATTGCGAATGTGGGTTTTTATCGTGGTGGCGGCCACCGTCAGCTCACCGGCAATCTGCTCATTACTGTAACCGGAGTAAATCAGCCCCAGTACCTGCCATTCACGCTGGGTCAACGGACTGGTGCGGATCAGTTCTGGCACTTGCGGATGGGTCAGTAACTTATTCACAAAGCTTTCGTCAAAATGGGCGAATTTATGCCGATGATGCTGATTGATATCGCGCAGGATTTGCTGCGCCCGGCGCTGTGCCATGTCCGGCAGTAAATTGAGCTGAATAAGTTGGCGCAACTGCTGCGCCATCATCTCGCTTTCAATCACAAAATGGCTGATGAACCCGGTGCGGTTGGCGAGTTCCAGCGCTTCAATCAATACACGCTGGGCTTCATTTTTACGTCCGGTGTGCCAGTAGAGTAGGTTGCAGAGGATCAGGTTGCGATTGAGGTCGCTTATCAGCTTCAACTGACGGGCATTGGTATTAAGTTCATCCATCACGACTTCGGCTTCGTCGAACTGTTCCAGCAGAATTTGCATGCGGGCAATGTTGCGCCACTGGCCTTGCAGGAAGTGATTGTCGGCCATGCCAGGCTTGGCCGTCTGGTTAAGCCAATTGCGCGCCGAGGTTTTATCGCCGACCATTTGCCAGTAAATCACCCTGGGTTTGTCGGCATTGGTCAGCCAGTCAGTGTGGTACTGGCCGTTTTGTAGCAGGCTTTCGCAGCGCTGTAAGTAATGGTGCGCATTATCGAGATGTCCGCGGGCCAGTGAGCATTTGGCCAGCATGGCCAGGCACTGCAACTGCTGCTGGGGATGGAAGTTAGCCAGCACTTTCAGTCCGTCACGGGCGGCGTTTTCAGCATCGTCGAGATGCGCCCATGACCACAAAAGCTGTGAGCGCAGCCGCAGCAGAAATTCGTGCATCGGCAATTGCTGCAGATGCTGTTCACGTACCAGTTCAAACGCCTTGTCCTGTGTTTCATAAGCGGCCTGCAAAAACCCCTGTGCAATCAGAATTTCACTCTGTTGCAACAGTGCCCACAGGGCATAGTGGCAAGCCTCGTGGCGGCGGGCAATCTGTTCTGTTTGCTGCATCAGGGGCAACGCGCGGCTTAAATCACCCTTGCAGTGCTGAATCTCACCGGTCACCGAGGTGGCGACAATGCGGCTGTAATAGCTGGAATAGGGCAGATACCGCAGCGCATGCGTCGCCAGTTTCTCGGCTTCATCCTGCTTGCCGTCATTAATGGCGGCCTGTGCCCGCAGCGCATCAAATTCGGCGTTGAGGGTTTTATCCATCTCGATATGTCGGCGTTGCATCTCGTTTTCGGCGCGTTCCAGCAGCATTTCTACTTCACTGTAACGATGCTGGCTTTGGGCCAACCAGGCTTGTAGTAGCGCCAGTTTCGGAGCCTGAATCAGCCATTCATACGGCAGCGCATTCAAGCACTCTTCCAGCAACGTCAGTTCGCTCTGATTGAACAGCGACCATGCGTGTTGCAGCAGTATATCGCGTAGTAAATGGGTGTCATCTGCGCCGAGTGCGTGATGGATAGCCTCTGTCGGGAAGTCCAGCGCGAGCCATCCCTCTGCCGCGAGGCGGTGAATAGCGGGTAACTCGGCCGGCAGTTCCCTCTGGCAGCGCTGGCGCAGGAACGTGGCGAACAACGGGTGGAAGTTGAACCACTCGCCGCTGTCGTCCATACGGTGAATAAACAACCCCTGACGTTCAAGCTCCTCCAGTCGCTGCTGGCCGTTGTCTTCGCCGGTCAGTTTGACGATCAAAGAATCATTCATCGAGCGCAGCAGTGAACAGCGCAACAGGAAGTTACGGGTTGGCGCATCGACGCGGTCCAACACTTCATCTCCCAGATATTCTGAAAGATGGCTGGCGTTCAGTCCGGCCAGTTTTTTAGCTGACTGCTGCGCTGACGCAGTAGATGCGCTGGACTGGCGTGCTGAGAGTGCAATCAGTTGCAGCGCAGTGGCCCATCCTGCGACGTCGTCACACAGGCGGCCGCTTTCAGCCCGTTCAATCGGCTCTGACAGACGGCAGTCAAAGAATTGTTGGGCTTCGGCATGATTGAAGGCCAGTTGCGCGGCATCCAGCTCCAGCAGTTGATCTCGCACACGCAGATTAGCGATGCCTAACGGTGGCAGGGTGCGTGACAGCACCATCAGAGTGATATTTTCCGGCTGATGGCGCAGGAAAAAGCGCATCCCTTCGTGGATGGTGTCATTGGAAATCAGATGATAATCGTCAATCACCAGCAGCAGCGGGCGGTACCAGTCAGACAGCTCGACAAATAATTGCGCAAACAGCGCCGACAGGTTCGCGTACTGATGTTTCTGGCTAAGTGCTTCACTTTTGACGCAGTGCCCGCCGGTGGCCTGTTGGATGGCGGCCACCAGATAGCTGGCAAAACGCTCCGGTTTATTGTCGCTTTCGTCCAGCGAATACCAGCCAAGATCGTTTTTTCCGGCTGCCCAGTGGGCAACCAGCGTGGTTTTTCCGTAACCGGCAGGCGAGGCGACCAGCACTAGACGGTAATTTTGTGCAGAGGCAAGTTTGGCTAACAGGCGCTCGCGCACTACGGTATTTTGTAGCCGCACCGGGCGGCTGAGTTTCGAAGGGATTAGCATGGTTATCCATTCTTATGACGATAAACTAACGGGAGGTATATTTGTTTTACAATGCGTAATTAATAGTATTACCAAGGTCTTTCAATGCAGCGGGTATAACAATATTGTTACGTTTTTACGTGTTGGTAAGTTGCACTGCATCACAGTTTTACTATTTGTTTTTACACTACTTAATTCCGTCTGTACTACGCCCTTTATCTCCTCCCTCTCTAATCCCCGGCGGGATGATGCCGCTCAGTAGGCTTCCCTTCAGCATACCGTTATCGTCTGCAAAATTACCTGCTCAGAGAGGATCTATGTCACAACTCACCTTAGAAAAAACACAGTTTCAGGATGCCCTGACCCGCCAGTGGCAAGGCTTTGGTCTGCAAAGCGCACAGGATATGACGCCGCATCAGTGGTGGCAGGCAGTCAGCAGCGCGCTGTCCGAACAGCTCGCGGCGAGACCTCTGGTGCAGGATCAGAAACAGGATCAGCGTCACGTAAATTACATTTCGATGGAATTTTTAATTGGCCGCCTGACTGCCAACAATTTGATTAACCTCGGCTGGTACGACAGTGTGCGTGAAGTACTGTCTGAGCAAGGCGTAGAACTGGCTGATGTGCTGGAACAGGAGACCGATCCGGCGCTGGGCAACGGCGGTCTGGGACGCCTGGCTGCCTGTTTCCTTGATTCAATGGCGACGGTCGGCCAGCCTGCTACCGGTTACGGGCTGAACTACCAGTATGGTTTATTCCGTCAGTCATTTGACGAGGGCAAACAGCAGGAAGCGCCGGATGACTGGTATCGCGAAAGCTATCCGTGGTTCAGCCACAACAGCCGCTTGGCGGTGGACGTCTCCTTTGGTGGGAAACTGACGAAAAACAGCGCCGGAGTGGAGCAGTGGCAGCCCGCGTTCAGCCTGCGTGGCGAAGCCTGGGATCTGCCGGTGGTTGGCTACCGTAACGGCGTCAGTCAGCCGCTGCGCCTCTGGCAGGCAACGGATCTCCACCCGTTCGACCTGACGCTGTTCAACGACGGACAATTCCTGAAGGCCGAGCAAAAGGGCATTGATGCCGCCAAACTTACCAAGGTGCTCTACCCGAATGACAATCATCAGCAGGGCAAACGCCTGCGTCTGATGCAGCAATATTTCCAGTGCGCCTGTTCGGTGCGAGATATTTTGCGTCGCCATCACTTCCTTGGCCGTAAGATTGAAGATCTGCCTGCTTTTGAGGTTATCCAGCTTAATGACACTCACCCGACTATTGCTATTCCCGAGTTGTTGCGCATTCTGATCGACGAACATCAATTGACCTGGGACGTCGCCTGGACTATTACCAGCAAAACCTTCGCTTACACCAACCACACACTGATGCCGGAGGCGCTGGAGTGCTGGGATGAGAAACTGGTTCGTAGCTTGTTACCGCGCCACTTTTCGCTGATTAAGCAGATCAACGCTCGCTTTAAAAAGTTGGTGGAAAAACAGTGGCCGGGCGACAACGCAGTATGGGAGAAGCTGTCGGTGCATCAGAACAAGCAGGTGCATATGGCTAATCTGTGCGTGGTCAGCGGGTTTGCGGTCAACGGTGTGGCAGCATTGCATTCTGATTTGGTCGTGAAAGATCTGTTCCCTGAATATCACCAGCTTTGGCCGAATAAATTCCATAACGTGACCAACGGCATCACGCCGCGCCGTTGGCTGAAACAGTGTAATCCGGCGCTTTCTGCGCTGATTGATGAGAGCCTGAAAAGCGAATGGATCACTCATCTTGATGTGCTCAAAGGGTTGGAAAAATTCGCCGATGACGCGGCCTTCTGCGAGCGTTATCAGCAGATCAAATACGACAACAAAGTACGTCTGGCCGCCTACGTTCAGCAACGCATGGGCATCACTCTGAACCCGGAGGCGATTTTCGATGTACAGATCAAGCGCCTGCATGAGTACAAACGTCAGCATCTCAATTTGCTGCATATCGTCTCACTCTATCGCCAGTTACGCGAGAACCCGCAGATGGATAGGGCGCCACGCGTATTCCTGTTCGGTGCCAAGGCGGCGCCGGGCTACTACCTGGCAAAAAATATTATTCATGCGATCAACAAGGTGGCGGAAAAGGTCAACAACGATCCAATCGTCGCCGATCGTCTCAAAGTGGTATTTATTCCTGACTACCGCGTATCGGTGGCTGAGCTGATGATCCCCGCGGCGGATATCTCTGAGCAGATCTCGACCGCCGGGACGGAAGCTTCCGGCACCGGCAACATGAAACTGGCCCTGAACGGCGCGCTAACTGTCGGCACGCTCGATGGTGCCAACGTCGAAATCGCTGAGCAGGTCGGTGAAGAGAATATCTTCATCTTTGGTAATACGGTCGATCAGGTTAAAGCCCTCAAAGCGGACGGTTATGATCCGCTGGAGTGGCGCAAAAAAGATAGACACCTTGATGCGGCGCTGAAAGATCTGGAAAGCGGTATGTTCAGTGACGGTGACGAGAGTGCCTTCAGCCTGATGATCGACAGTCTGCTGACGGGTGGCGATCCCTATCTGGTGTTGGCCGACTTTGCCCAATACTGCCAGGCGCAACAGCAGGTTGATGCGTTGTACCGTGATAAAGCGCAATGGACACGACGTACTATTCTCAATACCGCTCGTGTCGGCATGTTCAGTTCAGATCGCGCGATCCGCGATTATCAACAGCGGATCTGGCAGGCGAAGCGCTAAAGGAGCAGGAATGAAGAGCAAGCAACTCGAACAGGCGGCAATCGAAGCGGGGATCGTTGCCGGATACATCAACGCTCACGGTAAACAACAGGCCATTGCTGCTGCCACCAAACGGGAATTACTCGAGGCGATGGGTTGGCAACCCGATCAGCAACAGGCCGTTTCCTCGCCGGTACCGGTAGTGAAGGTGTTTATCAAAGGCAACCGTCTGGCGTTGCCGATCGCTGGTGAAGGTGAATTTCAGTGGCAATTGCAGCTGGAAAACGGCGTGGTTCAGCAGGGCCGCACCAGTGCAAAAATGACGCTGACGCTGCCCGGTAAAATTCCGACCGGCTATCACCAACTGACGTTGACCCAGAAGAGCCAAAACTGGGTGTGTCGGATCATTGTTGCGCCGAAGCGCTGCTATGAACCTGATGCACTGCTGGCGGGCAAAAAGCTCTGGGGTGTCTGTGTGCAGCTTTATACGCTGCGTTCGGAAAATAACTGGGGCATTGGTGATTTCGGCGATCTTCGCCAGTTGGTCAATGAGATAGGCCGTCGCGGTGGCGCCTTCGTCGGCCTCAATCCGATTCATTCGCTCTACCCTGGTAACCCGGTGGCCGCCAGTCCTTATAGCCCGTCCTCGCGGCGCTGGCTGAACGTGATTTATATTGATGTCAACGCGGTTGAGGATTTCCAACTGAGTGAAGAGGCTCAGCGTTGGTGGTATGAGCCGCAAACGCAGAAAATCCTTAAAGAAGTCCGCGATAGTGCCTGGGTGGATTATGTCCGCATCATGCTGCTAAAACTGACTGGATTGCATCTGGCACATCAGCGATTTATGACACGCCGCGCCAGCGATCCTATGCAAAAGGCATATCAGCGGTTTGTCCGTGAAGGTGGGGAAAGCCTCTATCAGCAAGCGGTTTTTGATGCGTTGTATGCTCATCTGGCGAAGCAGGGTGATGAACCGGGTGGCTGGACGCACTGGCCGCAAAAGTATCGCAGCGCGCAAAGTGCTGCGGTGAAAGCCTATTGTGAACAGTACGAAAGCGAGGTTGATTTCTATCTCTGGTTGCAGTGGCTGGCCGAATGGCAATTTGCCCGTTGTTACCACGATAGCCAGCAGGCTGACATGCCGATCGGTTTGTACCGAGATCTGGCGGTGGGCGTGGTAGAAGGTGGCGCGGAAACCTGGGGCGATCGCGATGTCTATTGCTTGAAAGCCTCGGTGGGTGCGCCACCGGATATTCTCGGCCCTCTCGGTCAAAACTGGGATCTGCGGCCAATGGATCCACACGTTATGGTCAAGCGTGCCTATCAGCCGTTTATCGATCTGCTGCGTTCCAATATGACCAACTGTGGCGCAATGCGTATTGATCATGTGATGACATTATTGCGGTTGTGGTGGATCCCTTGCGGGGAAACGGCGGATAACGGCGCCTATGTGCAGTATCCGGTGGACGATCTGCTGGCGATCCTCGCGCTTGAGAGTCAGCGTCATCGCTGCATGGTGATCGGCGAAGATCTCGGTACGGTGCCGGCGGAGATCGTCAGCAAATTGCGTGAAAGCGGGGTGTACTCCTACAAGGTATTGTACTTCGAGCGCGATACCGATAACAATTTCCGTGCGCCACAGTCCTATCCGGTACAGGCGATAGCGACTATCACCACCCACGACCTGCCAACGCTGCGTGGTTACTGGCAAGCCGACGATCTGACGCTGGGTAAAAAACTCGGTCTGTATCCTGATGAAGCGGTGCTGGATGAGCTGTTCGTCGACCGTGCGCGTGCGCGCCAGGGCCTGCTTGACGGCTTGCACAATTATGGCTGTGTGCCAAAGAATATCGGGCACAAAGCCGATGCGATGGGCATGACCCCGACGCTTAGCCGTGGCCTGCAACGTTATATGGCTGACAGTGCCTGCGCCTTGCTGGGACTTCAGCCGGAAGACTGGCTGGATATGCACGAACCGGTCAATATTCCCGGCACCATAGACGAGTACCCCAACTGGCGGCGCAAACTGACCTGCACGCTGGAAGCGATGTTTGCCAACGATGACGTCAATAAGTTGATCAAGGACCTGGATAAACGGCGCAGGAAAGTGTCAGTGAGTTAGGTTTTGTCGCGTTGATCAAATGCTTTATCGAAATGGGAAAGGGTTTCCGGGATTAAATGGAAACCTTTTTTTTCGCTATCCTGATTGAAAATATAAAAAAAGCGGCCTGTTCAGGCCGCCGAAAGAACGTCAGACACAGAGGTACTACCAAAAAAACAACGAGGGCCTTGCACTCTACCTGTCATACTTCATGTCACCGATGCTCGGCAGTACTCACTCATCCCGGTCACAGGATACGGTCATGCGCCTGGACGAGCCTTGAGTTTGCCACCTTCCTGCAACCCGAGTGATTCAGGGTATAAATCTATCCTTTCACACCACCGGCTGTTAAGCCTCCAACCAGCCAGCGTTGGGCCACCAGGAACACGGCGGTGATGGGTATTGCCGATAAAATCGCGGCGGCGGCAAAGTCGCCCCACAAGTAGTTTTGCGGGTTAAGGTATTGCTGCATACCGACTGCCAGTGTGTAGCTGTTGACGTCACGCAGCAGCAGCGAAGCGACCGGAACTTCGGTGATGGCGGCGATAAACGACAGAATAAATACTACCGCCAGGATCGGCACGGACAGCGGCAACAGTACCAGCCTGAACGCCTGCCACGGCGTGGCGCCGTCGAGTGACGCGGCTTCTTCCAGCGAATTATCTATGGTTTCGAAATAGCCTTTGATGGTCCATACGTGTAGCGCAATTCCTCCCATGTAGGCAAAAATTACTCCGCCGTGGGTGTTCAGCCCAAGGAACGGCACATACTGGCCGAGGCGGTCGAACAGGGCGTAAAGCGCCACCAGTGAAAGTACCGCCGGGAACATCTGGAATATCAACATGCTTTTCAGCAGAGTACTTTTGCCGCGAAAGCGCATGCGGGCAAAGGCATAAGCGCAGGTGGTAGAGAGCGACACAATACCTATCGCGGTAATCACCGCAATTTTGATTGAGTTCCACAGCCACAGCATCACCGGAAACGGCGGCGGGGTGACGCTGCCATCGGCGTTGGTCACTGCCATGCCGAGTGCCAGCTTCCAGTGATCCCACGACACGTGATCGGGAATAATACTCCCGGTGGCGAAGTTGCCGGGCCGCAGCGAGATAGCAAACACCATTAGCAGCGGGAAGAGGATCAGCGCCACAAAGCACAGTAACAGCAGATGCGTCACGAACAGTCTGATTTTTTGCGACTTCGGTTTAACCATGGGCATTTCTTATTCCTCCTTGGTCGGCTAGTCGAATTTCATTCGGCTGGCTTTCAGATTCACCATCGCCAACGCACCCACCAGAATGAAAATCAGCGTCGCAATGGCCGCAGCCAGCCCGAAGTCCTGCCCGCCCCCGCCTTCAAAGGCGATGCGGTAGGTGTAGCTGACCAGCAGGTCGGTGTAGCCGGCGGGTGTGGTAGTACCGAGCATATCCGGGCCACCATTGGTCAGCAACTGAATGAGCACGAAGTTGTTAAAGTTAAAGGCAAAACTGGCGATCATCAGCGGCGTCAGCGGTTTGATAAGCAGCGGTAGCGTGATGCGAAAAAAGTTCTGCATTGGCGTTGCGCCGTCCATGGCGGAGGCCTCATAGAGATCCTCGGGAACGGCTTTCAGCAGGCCCATACACAGGATCATCATGTACGGATAACCCAGCCAGGTATTGACGATGATAATCATGGTTTTGGCGGTCAGCGGGTCACTGAACCACGCCGGTCTGATGCCGAACAGGCTGCTGAGCATCAGATTGATTTCCCCGAAACTCTGGTTGAATAATCCTTTGAAAATGAGAATGGAAATAAACGCCGGTACCGCGTAGGGCAGGATCAGCAGCACCCGATAAACCGCTTTGCCTTTCAGTTCCTCCCACTGCACCACGCAGGCCAGCACCATGCCGACGGCCACGGTCAGGACCACGGTCAGCAGCGAGAAAATAATGGTCCAGACGAAGATCGACAAGAACGGCTTCTGGATGCCGTCGTCATGCAGCACGCGCAGGAAGTTGGCCCAGCCGATATTGACGGTAAATCCGGGGCTGAGTTTTTCGGCCTGCCATTCGCCGTTGGCGTTCACCGCCTGATAAAAACCGCTCTTCATGTTGGGACGGTAAGTGACGCCGGTTTTCACATTGGTCAGCTGTTTGCCATCTGCGGATTTTTTATACAACGGCTGACTGGCAGAAAATAGGCGCAGTGAACTCATGCGCAGGGTTTCTCCATCGGGAAGCTTTGCTGTCAGTTCTCCCAGCGCCTGGCGGTTTTGGGTAATCACCCGCAGCCCGGCTTTTTCACCCTGCGGCATCGGCGCGGGTGCCAGCGTCAGGGTCTGCGGTGTGGTGGCGTTGAACTCAAACGGTGCGGACACCAATATAGCGCCGCTATCAGGCGCCTTCAGCACCAGGCGCCAGCGATCCGTCTTTTCACCTGCCGGATACAGGCCAAATGGATAGGTTTTTTCGGCCTGAAACTGGCGATCCATCAGTACTGACTGGGCGCGTTCAAAGGTCAGCTGGTTGGTACTGCTGTAATTGGTAAAGGCGATAAAAATGGTACATACCAGCGGAAACAACACGAATAACGACATGCCGGCCAGACCGGGATACACGTAGCGCCATGAATAAGCGCGGCGGTTAGTGTAAATATAGAGGCCGACGGAGGAGAGCAGCAGCGTCAGCATGGCAAACAAATATTCTCCCTGCGCATACATCAGTACGATCAGGTAACCGGTGATCAGTGCGAACAGGCCAATAATCAGCCCCTTCAGAACATCGCTTATCTGCCGTTTTTTGCGAATAGGCAGTCCGGTTTGAGCTGCTTGCATAGGGTCCTCATCCTTCAGGTTGCTGTGGCGGGAAGACGTTTCCCGCCGTTTTATTTACGTGTTATTTGATGATGCGTGTTTCCGCTTCTTTCAGCGCCTGTTTCACGGTCTGACGGCCATTGATGGCATTGATAATCGCACTGCGCTCGG
The DNA here is from genome assembly GCF_002847015.1 of Prodigiosinella confusarubida. Classification (GTDB taxonomy): domain Bacteria; phylum Pseudomonadota; class Gammaproteobacteria; order Enterobacterales; family Enterobacteriaceae; genus Prodigiosinella; species Prodigiosinella aquatilis. Next base: position 4,492,783 of record NZ_CP025085.1, on the reverse strand, counting down.
CGTACCAGAAAGCGCTCATCTGCGGGATGTTCGGCATAATTTCACCCATTTTTGCGTTAGCCATGGTAGCGGCAATCCGCGGATCTTTCTCTAGCTTTTCCTGATAAGACTTCAGCGCCACGGCACCCAGCGGTTTGTCTTTATTGACGGCGGCCAGACCTTCATCGGTTATCAGATAGTGTTCGAGAAACTCTTTCGCGAGATCTTTGTTCGGGCTGGCTGCGTTAATGCCAGCGGACAGTACGCCGACAAACGGTTTGGACGGTTTTCCGTGGAAGGTTGGCAGCAGGGTAACGCCGTAATTGATTTTGCTCTTGTCGATGTTTGACCACGCCCACGGACCGTCGATGGTCATCGCGGTCTGACCCTTGTTGAAGGCCGCTTCAGCAATGGAGTAGTCGGTGTCGGCGTTGATGTGCTTGTTCTTCACCATATCGATGATGAATTGCAGACCTGCCTGTGAACCTGCGTTGTTCACACCCGTGTCTTTGATGTTGTATTTGCCGTTCTCGTACTTGTATGCGTAACCGCCGTCAGCAGCGATGATTGGCCAGGTGAAGTAGGGTTCCTGCAGGTTCCACATGATGGCGCTTTTACCTTTGGCGCGTAGTGCAGTGTCCAATGCCGGGATCTCTTCCCAGGTTTTCGGGGGGGTCTTGATAATGTCTTTGTTATAAATCAGCGACAGCGCTTCAACGGCGACCGGATAGCCAATCAGCTTGCCGTTGAAGGTTACGGCGTCCCAGGTGAAAGGAAAGAGTTTGTCCTTGAAGGCCTGGTCCGGGTTGATCTCAGCCAGCAGACCTGACTGCGCGTAGCCACCAAAGCGGTCATGGGCCCAGAAGATAATGTCCGGGCCATCGCCGGTGGCAGCCACCTGCGGATACTTCTCTTCCAGTTTATCTGGATGTTCCACCAAGACTGGAATGCCGGTGTCTTTCTCGAATTTTTTACCGACTTCCGCCAGCCCGTTATAGCCCTTGTCACCGTTGATCCAGATAACCAGTTTGCCTTCTTCTATTTTGGCAAAAGCAGAAGAGGACAGTACCAGTGCAGCCAGCGCTGACAGTGCCAGAGTGCGTTTGACCAATTTCTTTATGTGAAAAGTCTTGATGCTGATAGTCATAATCCAATCCTTTTGAGTTTCTGTCGGGAGTCGGGTTTTTTATATGAAGTTTGGATGCTTATCAAAGATGAAGAAAAGCGTACCGGACTAGTGTCGGCGATAAGGCCGTATGGCTTCATCATCCCCAGCTCTACGCCCCCGGCTCTGGTTGTGTGATCCAGTTAACACTGCCGCGCTTTCTGTGGAGGAACACGCAAAAACCGGGGTAGCATTTTGCCGTTAAGATCACGAATTTGACTTTTGGTGTGAACTTTCAGCCTGTTATGCAAAAGGCTCATCCTCCTTTGTCCTCCCCCATGAAAAACGTTGTTACGGATGATTACCCAATCTGTTATTTCCCTCACGCTATTCACTGACATTCAGTTTCCTTGCTGACAAGGCTCATTACCTCACACTTGCCTTGCTTCACAGGACTTTTTACCAGTCAGTTCAGGAGTCGGGTATGGCAGGCGTATCACTTCGTCATCTCTATAAGGCCTTTGGCGAAACAGTTATTTCAAAAGACGTAAACATTGAGATTGAAGAGGGCGAGTTCGTGGTGTTTGTCGGGCCATCCGGTTGCGGGAAATCCACCCTGTTACGCATGATTGCTGGTCTTGAAGACATTACCTCCGGCGAGTTGCTGATTGGCGACAAGCGCATGAATGAAATTCCTCCGGCTGAACGCGGCATCGGCATGGTGTTTCAGTCATATGCCCTTTATCCCCATATGTCGGTGGCGGAAAACATGTCTTTCGGCCTAAAGCTGGCCGGTAGCAAAAAAGTGGAGATCGCCCAGCGGGTGAATCAGGTGGCCGAGATTCTGCAACTGGCTCATCTGCTTGACCGCCGCCCCAAAGCGCTCTCCGGTGGACAGCGTCAGCGTGTGGCGATTGGTCGCACGCTAGTGGCTGAACCCAACGTATTTTTACTCGATGAACCACTGTCCAACCTTGATGCTGCCCTGCGCGTACAGATGCGTATTGAGATCTCTCGCCTGCATAAGCGTCTAAAACGCACAATGATTTACGTCACCCACGATCAGATCGAAGCCATGACGCTAGCCGATAAGATCGTGGTGCTTGATGCCGGTCGCGTGGCGCAAATCGGTAAGCCCCTCACGCTTTACCACTATCCAGCCAACCGCTTTGTTGCCGGATTTATTGGCTCACCAAAAATGAATTTCCTGCCGGTGAAAGTCACCGGTGCTGAACCTGAGCGTGTGCAAATCGAATTGCCAGATCGCCAGCGCGTCTGGCTGCCGGTAGAAGGCCTCGAGGTCACGGTTGGTTCCAATCTGTCTCTGGGGATCCGTCCCGAACACTTATTACCGAGCGATCTCGCCGAAGTGGCGCTGTCCGGTTTGGTGCAGGTAGTCGAACAGCTCGGCAACGAAACTCAGATTCATATCCAGATCCCGGCTATCCGTCAAAACCTGGTGTACCGCCAGAACGACGTAGTGCTGGTAGAAGAAGGTGCAACATTCGCTATTGGCTTGCCGCCACATCGCTGTCACTTGTTCCGCGAGGACGGGACTGCGTGCCGACGGCTACACCCGGAGCCTGGCGTTTAAAGCACGCATCCCCCTACAGGAGAATAATGATGATGATAACTCTGCGTAAATACTCTCTGCCGCTGGCTATTGCGGCAGGCATTTTTTCTACACAAGCCATGGCAGTGGACTTCACTGGTTACGCACGTTCTGGCATTGGCTGGACCGGCAGCGGTGGTGAGCAGCAGTGTTTCAAAACAACAGGGGCTGACAGCAAATATCGTCTGGGTAACGAATGTGAGACTTATGCCGAGTTAAAGCTTGGGCAGGAAGTGTGGAAAGAAGGGGATAAGAGCTTCTATTTTGACACCAACGTGGCGTATTCCGTTTCACAACAGAACGATTGGGAATCAACCAGTCCGGCTTTCCGCGAAGCGAACGTCAAGGGTAAAAACCTGATCGAATGGCTGCCGGGATCGACAATCTGGGCCGGCAAACGTTTCTACCAGCGCCATGACATCCACATGATCGATTTCTACTACTGGGATATCTCCGGCCCGGGTGCTGGTCTGGAAGATGTGGATCTGGGCTTTGGTAAATTGTCTTTAGCGGCGACGCGTAACACCGAAAGCGGCGGATCTTATGGCTATATCGCTAACCAGCGTAACGAAGTGCCGACGTCAAACGACGTTTTCGATGCGCGCCTGGCCGGTCTGAACCTAAACCCCGGTGGTGTACTTGAACTGGGAGTGGATTACGGGCGTGCCAATGCACGTGACGGCTATTCCCTTGCTAATGATGCGACCAAAGATGGCGTGATGCTGACCGCAGAACACACGCAAAGCATCTATAACGGCTACAACAAGTTTGTACTGCAATACGCCACTGATTCAATGACTGACCCGACGACGGGGGCGGCAACCGGTCACTCCAATGGTGCCAGCATCAATAATAATGGCCATATGGTGCGTGTAATCGACCATGGTGCGATTGACTTCAACGATACCTGGGGCCTGATGTACGTAGCGATGTATCAGGATGTCAACCGTGACAACAACAACGGCACCACCTGGTATACCGTGGGTGTCCGTCCGATGTACAAATGGACGCCAGTCATGAGCACCTTGCTGGAAGTCGGTTACGACAATGTGAAATCTCAGCGCACCAGCGATACCAACGGACAATATAAAGTCACGCTGGCGCAACAGTGGCAGGCAGGCGATAGCATCTGGTCTCGCCCGGCCATCCGCGTCTTCGCCACGTACGCAAAATGGGATGAAAAATGGGGTTATGACACCGACAGCGGTATAAATAACGGCCTGGCCATGAGCGACACCAGTTTACAGACTTTCAGCCGTGGTAAAGACAGTGAAGTCACCTTCGGAGCCCAGATGGAAATCTGGTGGTAACTTTTCCCGTCATCCTTCGCGCTGTGGGTGCGTTGGCTGTCCTTACTCACCCCGATCACGTACTGATGTACGCTCCCGGGGATGAGTTCGGTTGCCGCCTTCCCACAACACGAAGGCTATAGGGAAAAGCTGAGTTCTATATTGGCTTTAAGATGCCCTGGCTGGCGGAATGTCATTCGATAACTGCCAGCCTTCATGGTGATTCAAAAGGAAATAACGATGAAAAAAAATCTGCTGTCACTGTGTCTGTCGCTGAGCCTGTTGGCTACTGTACCTGCGGGAGTGAATGCGGCGCAAAATGATGCGTCAATTGCGCCAATGATCTCTGCTCAGACTTTACATCATTTACCCTGGACGCCGCTGGTTCCGCCAGTAACACAGGATGTCACGCTGAGTACCACAGGTGTACAAATTAATCAGGGGGATATTCAGGGGGCAGTAGGTGCGTTTGCATTGCCTGCGGACCGTGGGTCGCTGGAAATAACCCTGACCAGCATCGCGAACGGTAAAACCGTCTACGCACCTAATGTGTTGGTTCTGGACGAACAGATGCGCCCGGCGGCCTATTACCCGTCAAGCTACTTCCCGTATGAAAAACCAGGCATTGTCTCCAGCGATCGCCTGGAAGGTACCTTGAAACTGACGCCAGCGCTGGGTCAAAAACAAATTTACCTGCTGGTGTACACCACTAAAAAAGATCTGGCTGAAACCACCCAGATGACTAACCCGGCGAAAGCTTATGCTGCCGGTGTCGGTAACGCCGTGCCGGATATTCCGGATCCGGTGGCCCGTCATACGTCGTCCGGCATCCTGAGCATTAAAGTCCGTGCCGAGCAGAAATCCGGAAACATCATGATCGGCCAGGCTCTGAACGTTAACAGCGCCACAGATGCGTCGGCCGTTGCACCCGTCGTCGTTGGCCAGCAACCGGCACCTTCTGCGATGCCAGCTAAACCGTCTCAACCGCTGCTGTCGGATTCTGAAAACTACTACAACAACGCAATTAAGAAAGCCGTGAAAGCCGGGGACGTTGATAAGGCGCTGAAATTACTTGATGAAGCTGAACGTCTGGGGTCGAAAACTGCCCGCAAGACGTTTATTGAAAGCGTTAAGCACTAAAATCGTTATGCTTTGTTCCTCCTTTGCCAAGGGGAGGAGCAAAGGTATTCATGCTCCTTAATACCGAACGAAATCCCGGCTTTCAATCTCGGCATCACGTCAGGAGCGATGTTGGGTAGTTCGCCAACCGTGTGAAATCCACGTTTTTAACTCGTAGTCAGATATGAATTTATTTTGATTTTACGTCTTCCATTACGTTGTCTGGCAGAGGTATTTTTCATCAGTTTCTCGCCTCTTCCAATAGCCATTCCCGGAAAGCGGTTAACGCTCCTTCATTCTGAGCCGCGGTTCCTGGAAGAACGAGACAGAAGTTTTTCGTTACTGTTTTTGCTTCCGGCCACGGAGCAACCAGCTTTCCCTCATGAATTTCCGCTTCGATGTAGATCCGAGGAACAAGTGCGACGCCCAGTCCAGCCAGAGCTGATGCAATTGACATGGTGTGCAGATCGTAGCGGACGCCGGCTGAAGGGTTTTCCAGCACAATGCCTGTCTCATGTGCGTAATTTTCCCATGCGTCCGGGTTCTGGCGTCGGTGTATGCGTGGCAGTGTGTTCAGTAAAACGTTGATATCTTTCCCCGTCAGGAGTGCCGGATGGCAGACTGGCACCAGTACTTCCTGAAATAGGCGGAATATACTCATGCCTGCCCAGGCGGGGTGTTCAAAATGAACCGCGGCATCAAAACCACTTCCGGGAAGCACGAACGGTTCGGTTCGTTCAGCAAGATGGAGAGTAATTCCAGGGTACTTATCCTGGAAGCGGCCCAGGCGGGGAATAAGCCACCGGCTAGCAAATGTCGGAATGACAGCAATTTCAAGGCTTGCGCTGCTTGAAGGTAAGCCTCTCAGATACTGGCTATCCCTGTCCAGACGTTCAAGAATTTCACGCACCTGTAGGGCATACCTGGCGCCGTTGGAACTCAGACTAACTCTGTTCCCCGCCCGGTCAAACAGTTTACATGCCAGGAAGTCTTCGAGCCGTGCAATCTGCCGGCTGATAGCGCCTTCGGTCAGGGCCAGTTCCCCGGCTGCGCGTGCAAAGCTGCCGTGCCTTGCTGCCGCTTCGAAGGCCATGAGAGCTGACGTACTGGGTATTTTACGACGCATTTCTGCCTCCGGGTAATGATGCCCTACATTGACATAATGTCACTGAAGGATGAGATTAAATCGATTTCTGCCGTGTATTCAGACATGTAGCATGACTAAACATCATTATGCAATATGAGTCAGCGTATGACTCACGGGTAAGAGAAGAGGTCAGCTAATGTTTTATACGGTGGAATGCACTTATACCGACCCGGACAGTGAAACCGGATGGAATGAATTTTATAGTTCAGAGAAGTTACCGGCGCTTGTCTCAGTAACCGGATTCAGTACATCTCAACGGTTTAGGGCTATTACCGACGGATGTCCTGTGTATCTGGCTATCCATACTGTTCGGGATCCTGGTGTGCTTGACAGTGAAGAATACCGACAAAAAGGTGGCGGAAATTTTTCCCGCTGGCAGCGGCATATTTCAGACTGGCACCGGAATCTCTATGATGGCGTGAATGCCGCGCCAGCTGTTGCGGAAAATGAGATTATGGTACTTAGCCTATCCCCTGTTGACTTTCTTGAATGTGAAATAGGGGGGATGCCGCTTGAATTACGGGCAGTGGGGCTCGAAAAATCACCGGCACAACGTTGGCTCTACGTGTTGTCACAGAAAGATTCAGGACTTATTTCTGGTTCTTCCGCAGGTATTTACCGTTACGAACCGATGACGAAGCAACTGAAAAACGGTTCTGCTTCTCCTATAGAGTAGATTCCTGATGCCAAATATTTCTTTCTATATCTCTGACGATAAATTCGATGAATTAACCGGACTTCCTGCGCTGACTCATCGGTGCGCAGAGCTCTGCACGGGCATACTGCAAGCTGAACCGGATAAAGTACACATCATATACATTGCCATCCGGAACGGACGTGGGCATCCGGTTTATGCAGAAGTCTGCTACCGCCTTGAACCGCACCGTACACCGGAAGTTATGGCATCTTTCATTAGCGACCTGGAGGCTGTAATTCAGCAGGAGATCGGCCTGATGGCGCGGATCCGCTGCTTTGGATCTGCACCATCGCAGATATATTCGCGCAATTAACACTCAGCATTCAGGAGACCTGACGATGAGCAATTTCCCCTTGGTGACAAAAAGTATTGGTAATTTTTCCGTTATGGCAATCAGTGATGGTGACATGACCATAGATCTGAATATGTTATCCGGCATAGAGTCTGATAAAGCTGAACATATACAGCGATCTGCCAGTATTGCAGTTCCTGGTAATATTCATATTAATTGTTATCTCGTTCGTGGTATGGGGAGAATTATCCTTATAGATTCCGGCACCGGAGGCCTGAACCAGAAGGGCGGTAGACTGGTAAATAATCTGCTTGCCGCAGGCGTTAACCCACAGGATATTGATACTGTCCTTCTGACTCATGGGCATCCTGATCATATTGGCGGCCTGATCGATTCTGATGGCAACAGCGTGTTTACCGACGCGAAACTCTGCATTCATCCGCGTGAAGCTGCATACTGGCTGGATGATGATAATTTATGTGGGGCTAGTGAAAGGGCAAAGGGTAATTTTTCGCTGGCCCGGCGTGTTCTTGACGTATACCGTCAGAATCTGCACCTCTTGGATGAGGATGACGTGGTTCCCGGCCTCCGGGCCATTCTGTTACCCGGACATACTCCAGGGCATACAGGATACCGCATTGATTCGGGTGGAGAGAGTCTGCTGATCTGGGGCGATATCGTTCATTTTCCGTATATTCAGGTTTTACATCCGGATGTCACCATCGCTTTTGATTACGACCCCGGGCAGGCGGTAAAAACACGTAAAATGATTCTGGAATCAGCCGCCAGAGAGAAACTCCTGGTTGCCGGGATGCACTTTGGAGAAGCCGCATTTGCTCATATCGACGCTTTTCAGGATGGATACTGTATTGAATATGTACCGGCAACGTCCATATAGCTATTTAGCTGATGACATTACAATTTCGGCCTGTCTGATCAAAGGGAAGCGATCTGTTTTTATCGTGCATAAATAACCGGCGGCAGATTTCCGAGTGAGCTGTGTAGCCGCTCTGCGTTATATTCTGTACGCCAGTTTTCTATTAAATATCACATCTCTGACAATGCCTTAAATAGATACATATCCAGTATTTCTGTTCTCAGTGTTTCATTGCGACATGAAGATACTCCTGCCCCCTGGATTGAGGATGAAATCCCGGAAAGGGGATCTTCTCAACTACTTTGGCACCGGGGGAACTGGCTCGTTTACTTTATTAGAAAAACGTCCATGCTCTAAGTCATGTATGATGTTTTTCACTTTACCTTCTGTTAAATCATAGCGTTTGAATTTCAGGTATAGACCTGTAATTAAGTATAAAATCGCTGGGAATACCGTGAAGATAATCAAAATACCATTCAGAGTTTCTTGTGTCTGCTGTATTGGTTTGCCGTCAACCGCGCTTTGAAAACCAAACCATGCAAGCCCCCATCCAATTAGAGCACCGCCAACTGCAACACCAAGTTTAATGGTAAAAATATTAGCTGCAATATTCATCCCGGTAATACGACGGCCCGTTTTCCATTCACCATAGTTGTTAGCATCTGTAATCATTGACCACTGTAGTGGGCCATTTGCACCTTGTAGTGTTTGTAAGAATAGGTATAAACATAGTGCTACTATCCAGTTGTCTCCAGGAATTACGAAGAATAGTAATCCGGCTAAACCTAGTAATATATTGTTCCAGATAGATAATTGGATTTTACAGAAATGGTCGCTAAATGGTTTGGCAATGAGGCTGCCCAACATGCTGAATATCGTTGTGCCTAATAGGAAATATGAGGCTATATCAGTATCTTTATTCAAAATGTAAGTAACATAATACAAAATCATACCGGCACGAATGACCAAGGATACCAACATGGTGAAGTTATAGACCGCAAGAATCCTCCACTGGTCGTTTTTAACCAAGAGTTTCAAGTCACGAATAATATCCATGTTTTCTTCGCTTAGGGGCTGAACACGTTCTTTTGTAAATGAAAAGCAGAATAAGAACATTAAGCAGCCAAGCACACCGAAAATAGCCATTGCCATCTGGATGCCCGCAGCTCTATCCCCGGGAGACAAGTAGTCGGCTAGCGGAAGAATTGCCGCTGTACCTAAAGCGCCACCAATTGGAGCAATAGCGAAGCGATATGATTGAAGCGACATATTCTCTTTTGGATCAGCCGTAATGACTGCGCCTAAAGAACAATAAGGGATATTAATCGCAGTATACATTAACGTCATGAAGACATAGGTTGCGACAGCAAAGATGATTTTCCCCGTTTCGCCATAATCTGGAACTGTGTATACCAATATTGTACTAACAGCAAATGGAATACTGATGATTAATAGATATGGGCGGAAACGTCCCCAGCGAGTAACAGTGTTATCTGCAATGGCGCCCATAATTGGGTCAGTAAAAGCATCCAATAAGCGTACTGCTAAAAAAATAGTACCCATGATTGCCGGGGATAACCCATAAATATCAGTATAGAAATAAGCTAAGATAGCGACACAGGAGTCGAATACTATATGGCTGGCAGCATCCCCCATGCCGTAGCCAATTTTCTCCTTTGAAGATATTTTTTCAGTTAGTTGTGTAGGTTGAGTTGAACTCGTCATCAGATTATTTCCTTTATGCTTCCAATTTAATTTGGAAGCGATGTATTTCAGCCTCAGTTATTGCTTCAATAGAAACCCGATCATTTTGAATTGTGCCAGACACACTTAAGCTGTGTGGTTTCAGCCCATGTAGTTGTAGCGTTAGATTTGTTATTTGACCTTCAACCGTCACATCTAAGTCCATCGAATTACGGGTCACATAAACAGTGGCTTCTGTTTTATTATCAGGATTAATGATTCGAGCATGAGAGGTATGACCATCAGACAGTTGGTACAAGTGGAATTGAGCATTAGCAATAAAGTCATAATCCACTGCTGTTTGATCGACACCAGAAGCTAACAAGGTATTAGGGCGAATATATAGAGGTAGGCTCATGAAATCATAAGTTTCTTGATACCATTTACCACCTTCAACCACTTCACCCGTTAGAAGATGCGTCCATTTACCTTGTGGCAGATAGTAATTTACATCTCCTTTTTCGCTAAATACTGGAGCGACTAGCAGGTTATCACCTAGCATGTATTGAAGATCAAGGTTGTGCGTGGTTAGATCTTGTTCGAAATCAAGCCACATAGCACGCATCATTGGGGTGCCAGTCTCTTTTGCTTTATGAGCCATAGAGTACAGGTAGGGCATTAAATTAGCTTTCAGCTTGGTAAAGCTTCTTACTACGTCACAAGACTCTTCGTCATATGCCCAGGGCACACGGTAAGATTTACTACCATGTAAACGACTATGGCTTGATAGCAAACCAAATGCACACCAACGTTTATATAGATGCGCTGGGGCGGTATTTTCAAATCCACCAATATCATGACTCCAGAAGCCGAACCCTGAGAGACCGAGTGATAGGCCACCTCGTAAGCTTTCAGCCATTGATTCATACGTGGCATAACAGTCCCCTCCCCAATGAACAGGGAATTGTTGGCTACCGGCAGTTGCTGAGCGAGCAAATAGTGCTGCTTGATATTGGCCTGATTTTCTTTCTAGAACTCGATACACTAATGCGTTGTATAAGAAGGTATAGTAGTTGTGCATTTTTTGAGGGCATGCGCCACTAAACCATTGAACGTCTGTTGGTATACGTTCACCAAAGTCGGTCTTGAAGCTATCGACACCCATGTCGATGAGTCGTTCTAAATGGGATTCATACCATTTGCATGCTTCTGGGTTAGTGAAATCTACAATACCCATTCCTGCTTGCCAGTGATCCCACTGCCATATGTCACCCTCAAGGTTCTTAAGCAAATAACCTTTTTGTGCCGCTTCTTCAAATAATGGTGATTTTTGACCTAAGTAAGAGTTGATCCAAACACAAATTTTCAAACCTTTTGCTTTTAGGCGAGCGAGCATTGCTTCTGGATCTGGAAATGTTTTGTCATCCCACTGAAAATCACACCACTGATATGGTTTCATCCAGAAACAATCGAAGTGAAATACGTGAAGAGGTATATCACGTTCGATCATGCCATCGATAAATGAGTTTACAGTAGCTTCATCGTAATTGGTTGTGAATGAGGTTGTTAACCAAAGACCAAATGTCCAGGCTGGTGGTAAACCTGGACGGCCGGTCAATTGGGTATAGTTATTTAATACGTCTTTACCCGTAGGGCCATCAATCACGTAATATGAAAGTGATTCACCTTCAACGCTAAACTGAACTTTAGATACTTTTTCTGATGCGACTTCGAAGGAGACATTTTCTGGGTGGTCAACAAAAACACCGTAACCTTTGTTTGTCATATAAAATGGGATGTTTTTGTAAGCCTGCTCTGTACTGGTGCCACCATCTTTATTCCAGGTTTCAACTTGTTGACCATTTTTGACCAGGGCAGTAAAGCGCTCACCTAATCCGTAAACCAGTTCACCAACACCAAGATCTAGACGTTCAAAAAAGTAGTTCTTGCCGGCTTGCTTATCCATTGCATAGCCTGATGATGTAGTCGTGGATTTAGTAACTTCAACACCATTATGATAAAAGCTAATTCCCCAACTGCTTTTTTCTATATGAACTTCTAAGGTACCGTTTTGGGCGATCAACACATCATCGGTTTCTGTTACTTCAAATTGAACATGTTTTTCCGCTAGTTCAAAGTGTGGGCCTTTGTCTTTTTTACCGTTGAAGTGCGCATAACGAACGCCAATTACATTAGTTATCGGTGCTGTTAGCGTGATAGTAAAAAGGGGAGAGCCAATTTGATTCTCTCTGATTTTTCCGTCGATAGGCGAAGCGTACACGGTAATTTCATTATTTCTGGTACGTTGGTACTCAAAGAGGTGAACAGGCGATATCAGATTTAAGTGATCCTGGATTAACCAGTTGCCATCACTAATTTTCATACAGAACCCCTTATTCCAGAATAAAATAGTCCTATTTTTAACTACATATTTATGATTTTTGAATGGAAATAAAATTGTTTAAATTCATATTCCAGTTACGATATTTTTTAAATGTGACCTGGGTCCCTTCAGTGTCAGCATCGTTGTCACCCTTCTTCTGAAAATGGATAAGAGGGCAGCGAAGTGGCAAATGAAACGTATTTCCCCAGCACGTGAAAACAGTGTGTTGGCAAAATGGCTTCCCTTTTACAACATGACCGTCGCGGCTGTTGCGCAGAGGGAAGCGATATCGGACGCTGCTCTCGATACACAGCCGATCGAAGGTCAGTAATGATAATGCGCGTATGTGGAGCCATTGTTCCGCACGCTGAAATATGTGCCCCAATGGCCGTCCCGGGCTTTAAAATGCTGGAGGAGGGCGTGAGTTCGGGTGGACAGGTTTAATTAGCCGTCGGTATAACGAAGAGCACCGGCACAGTGGGATAGGTTATGTGACGCCAAGGCCAGGGAATCAACTCGCTACGAGGATATGCGAAGATCCTTAAGTATCCAACATGGCCTGCAGCAGACACACCAGGTCATCACGTTGATTGGCAGAAATTCGTGATAGAAACGCAGCGTCAATATCGTTGGCCACCGGACGGGCGCGTTGCAATACCTGTAGCCCTTCGTCGGTCAGAAAGATAAAGCGTCGGCGCTTGTCATCGTCACGTTGATGTCTTACTAACAGGCCTTTTTTTTCCATCCTCTTTAGCATTTCAGCCAGCGTGGCCTTGGTGCTGAGCGCCGCATCAATCAAATCCATCTGTTCAATTCCCGGCTGCTCGGCGACGACGCAGAGCACGACATATTGTTGCTTAGTGAGTTCAGGCAGTAATTTTTGCCATAGCGAAGTATGTTCCTGGAAAAGCTGTCGCATCAGGTGAAATGGGATATTTCCGAGAACTTTTGTCATTGTAACGTGATTTCATCAATTCAAACTGTGGCCATACCATCGCAAAAAGTGGTGGCTACGGCAATACCCGCCTGATTGAGTAATCTGTGAGTGAGTAAAATATTGCCATCAAGTTCGTATAAGAACTTTTTCCATGGCTAGCTTGTTTGTCGCGAGATAACAGGGTATCGTGAATTCTTGTTCTTATACGAACAATGTGTGAGGGAAATGCCATGAGGCTAATTATTGGGATCACTGGCGCGACAGGTGCGCCCTTAGGCATTGCCTTGCTAAAGGCGCTTAAATTGATATCTGAGGTTGAAACCCATCTTGTCATATCGAGGTGGGCCAAAACCACTATTGAGTTTGAGACACCTTACACTACCCGCGATGTAGCCGATATGGCGAATGTGGTGCACGGCCCGGCAAACCAGGCTGCGTCGATCTCTTCAGGCTCCTTTCATACCGACGGTATGATCATTATTCCTTGCAGTATGAAAACCCTGGCCGGTATCCGTGCCGGTTATGCCGACGGCCTCATCGGGCGCGCTGCAGATGTGGTATTGAAAGAGGGACGTAAGCTTGTCCTGGTCCCCCGCGAAACGCCTCTCAGCACCCTTCATCTGGAAAACATGCTGGCCTTGTCACGCATGGGGGTGGCGATAGTCCCTCCGATGCCGGCTTTTTATAACCATCCCGAAACCATTGAGGATGTGACAGACCACATTGTTGCACGCGTTCTCGATCAGTTCGGCCTCGATTATCCCAAGGCGCGACGCTGGCAAGGGTTGCGAGATTCAAAACTGAATAATGACCTGAGACATGAGGATTAAAAATGGCATTTGATGATCTGCGTAGTTATTTAAAGGCGCTGGATGAGCAGGGACAATTGCTCAACATCAGCGAAGAGGTGCAGGCCGAGCCCGATATCGCGGCGGCGGCGAACGCCACCGGACGTATCGGCGAAGGCGCGCCGGCACTTTCGTTCACTAACATCAGTGGATTCAGGGATGCACATGTTGTCATGAATACCATTGGCTCGTGGCAAAACCATGCTATCGCACTGGGGTTGCCACTTAACACACCGGTGAAGCAGCAAATTGATGAATTCATCCGTCGCTGGGATAATTTTCCAGTGGCACCGGAGCGTCGCGAAAACCCAGCTTGGGCGGAAAATGTGATGGACGGTGAAGACATTAATCTGTTCGACATTCTGCCGCTATTTCGATTGAACGATGGCGATGGTGGCTTCTATCTCGACAAAGCCTGCGTGGTTAGCCGTGATCCGCTCGATCCGAATCACTTCGGCAAACAGAATGTGGGTATCTACCGCATGGAAGTCAAAGGCAAACGTAAGCTGGGTTTGCAGCCGGTGCCGATGCATGACATCGCTTTGCATCTGCATAAAGCGGAAGAGCGGGGTGAAGATTTGCCCATTGTGATTACTTTGGGCAATGACCCCATTATCACGCTGATGGGCGCCACCCCCCTTAAATATGATCAGTCGGAGTATGAAATGGCCGGCGCGTTACGTGAACGCCCGTATCCTATCGCTACCGCGCCGCTGACCGGTTTCGATGTGCCCTGGGGTTCGGAAGTCATTCTTGAAGGCGTGATCGAAGGGCGTAAACGTGAAATTGAAGGGCCTTTTGGCGAATTCACCGGCCACTACTCGGGGGGACGCAATATGGCGGTGGTGCGTATCGATAAAGTTTCATATCGCACCAAGCCGATTTTTGAATCTCTTTATCTTGGCATGCCCTGGACTGAAATTGATTATCTGATAGGGCCGGCAACCTGTGTGCCTCTCTATCAGCAATTAAAAGCGGAATTCCCCGAAGTACAAGCAGTGAATGCCATGTATACCCACGGTCTATTGGCGATTATCTCCACCAAAAAACGCTATGGCGGTTTTGCCCGGGCGGTAGGACTGCGTGCGATGACCACGCCGCATGGTCTGGGTTATGTGAAAATGGTAATCATGGTGGATGAGGATGTCGATCCGTTTAATCTGCCGCAGGTCATGTGGGCACTCTCGTCAAAAGTGAATCCGGCGGGCGATTTGGTGCAACTACCCAACATGTCGGTGTTGGAACTTGATCCTGGCTCAAGCCCCGCAGGCATCACCGACAAGCTGATCATTGACGCCACCACACCTGTCGCGCCCGATATGCGTGGACATTACAGCCAGCCGGTAAAAGACCTGCCTGAAACAGTGCGTTGGGTGGAGAAATTGACCGCTCTTCTGGCCAATCGTAATTAAGGAGAATAAGTATGATATGTCCACGTTGTACAGATGAACAGATTGACGTCATGGCCAAATCGCCAGTAACCGGCATTTGGACGGTATATCAATGCCAGCATTGTTTGTATACCTGGCGCGATACCGAACCTGAACGCCGGACTCAGCGCGAACATTATCCGGAGGCTTTTCGTATGACGCAGAAGGATATTGATAACGCACCTGAAGTGCCAGTCATTCCTCCTCTTTTGGCGAAGTCATAATTATTTCCCAGTGGGCATTATGCTCACTGTTCTTATACAGGAGTAACTGGAATGCTTCACAGAGAAAATGTCGTACTGTTGGACGCATCTTTCAACGTAATTGGAGAAATGGCGAAAGCCGAGGTGCATAGCATGTCAACGCCGCTACACCTGGGTTTTTCAAGCTATATATTCAATGAGCAGCGCCAATTACTCATCACCCGCAGAGCAATAGATAAACAAACCTGGCCAGGTGTCTGGACGAATTCCGTGTGTGGTCATCCGCTACCCGGGGAAAGGCCAGTGGAGGCGGTGCGACGTCGCTCCGGTGATGAACTGAATATGCACGTCAGCAATGTAACTATCATCGACGATAATTTTCACTACATGTTTCGGGATACCTCGGGAATTGTTGAAAATGAATATTGCCCTGTGTTCGCTGCTCATGCCGCATCGGATGTTCATCCCAATCCCGACGAGGTAATGGAACATCAGTGGATAGCCTTGCCGGATCTCCTGACGGTAATAAAGCTCACTCCTTTTGTATTCAGTCCTTGGATAGTGAAACAGCTAAATAAGTCGTCTATTCGTGATAACCTTCTGAACTTTCTAAAATAAGCAACTAGCAACTTACAGGTAATAAGTCCACTTAAGCGGGGGAGGCCGGGGAAAATGCCGCCGGTTACGCGTCGTTGATCTCAATTTCAACGCTAATGGGCGTCCTGAGAAGACGCAGTGCTATTCGTTTCTACAATACATCCACACCCTGATTCCCCCCAACTCTTGGCGGGGGGAATTCTCTCTTCTTTATCTGCCGTCCCAAAGCGATCCCGGAATAGCCACCTTGCCGTCAAACAGCAAACGAGCGGTACGGATCAATCCGCTGCTCACGACATCGCCGTTCGCGTCACACTGCAACATCACGCCGAATTCTCCGCTGGGGTGTTCGATCGCCAGGCGTTGTTTCTCTTCTGTGCCGACCTGCGCCAGGCCCGCCGCGACGCTGCCGGCAATCAGACACGCAGTCGCCACGCTTACCGCCCCTAGCACGCCGATAGAGGCGTGACAGCGATGCGGGATAAACGTGCGGGTAGCCAAGGTGCCGCCTTGGGTCGGGGGCGCAATCAGCGTCATTTTGGGTACGGTTCGCTGGCGCACATCACCGAGATGCATTTTCTCTCCGGCTTGTAGACGAATGGATTCCAGACGGGTTTTCAGTTCTTCGTCTTTATCCAGCGCGTCACGGCTTTCATAGCCCGTTCGATCAAGATCGTCCGCCCTCAGCAACACTACCGGCATCCCATTGTCGATGCAGGTAACCTCAATGCCATCAAAACAGTCACGCGCCTGGCCGGTGGGTAACAGGGCACCACAACTGGAACCTGCGATATCTTCGAAGTTCAGGATTTGCTCAGCACCGTATCCCGGTACGCCGTCAATCCGGGCATCCCCTTCATACTCTATTACCCCATCCGGTGTGGCGACCACCGCTTCGGCGATTTGGCCGGTGTTTACCATAAAAATACGCACTATCGTTGTCGTGCGTTGTGCTGTCACCAGCCCCTTTTCAATGGCATAAGGGGCAATGGCGGCAAGAATATTGCCGCAGTTTTGGCCATAGTCCACCACTGCCTTATCAACATTGACCTGGGCAAACAGATAATCGACATCAACCTCAGGATGTGACGACGGCGAGATAATAGCGACTTTACTGGTCAGTGGATCGGCACCACCAATGCCATCAATCTGTCGGACATCCGGCGAACCCATGACCGCCAGCAAAACCCGGTCGCGCAGGGTGCCGTCGTCAGGCAGATCGGTGGCTAAAAAGCAGGCGGCCTTTGAGGTTCCACCACGCATCAATACACAGGGAAGCAGCGTCTGTTTCATCATTGTTCACTCTGTAGTTGCTCAAGAGAATCCACGTAGCGCAGGCCTTTTTCCGCCAATTGCGATCGCATCTGATAGATATCCAGCCCCAGTTCACCCGACGCCAGCCGCCGCCGCTTGCCCTCTTCCAGTTCAACCCGTTTCTGCGCCGCCAGCGCAACCGCAGCGGCCTGTTCGCGAGAGACAATCACGACACCATCGTCATCCGCCACCACGACATCACCGGGATAGATTAACTGTCCGGCGCAGATGAGGGGAATGTTCACCGAGCCCAGCGTGGCTTTAACGGTGCCCTGGGCATAAACTGCGCGCGACCAGACGGGAAAATTCATGTTGCGCAGCGTTTGGCTATCGCGAATACCAATATCGCCCACCAGTGCCACCACGCCGCGCGCCTGCAGGGACGTTGCCAGCAGGTCGCCGAAAAAACCATCGTGACACTCGGAGGTCGGCGTAACCAGCAGAACGTCGCCTGGCTGGCACTGCTCGACGGCGACATGAAACATCCAGTTATCACCCGGTGAAACCAGAACCGTTACCGCGCTGCCCGCGATGCTCTTCCCTTGTTGCACGGGACGGATACGCACGTTCAGTAAACCCTGGCGTTGCTGGGCTTCGTGTACCGTTGCCACGCCATAACTGGCGAAGCGCGGCATTAGCGCCGCATCGGCGCGCTCAATATGGCGTACCACCACGCCTTTTTTACCCGTTATGCTCATGACAGGTCCTCCGTGACGCGAGGGAACAGGCTCTGATACCCCTCGCCGTGGCTGATAACGCGCGAGCTGGCGATACCTACATTACGTTTTGCCTGTACTCCGCGTTGCAATGCCACCCGGGTGTAGTATTCCCACAGATGCTCCTGACCGTTCATGCACTGAATCGCCGCGTATTTCTTATCCCACACGGTGGTGATGTCCAACAGCACGTCTGGTTTCCATTGGCATTGTTCGGGCTGGTGTGGCTCGAAGCAGTATACCGGTGGCGCGCCAATGATAGTTTCTCCTGGGCGATATCCTTCGGCCTGCGCAATAATGCGCGCCTCCTGGGCCAGGCTGGCCGCCAGTGGATGATCATAGTTGTAGGGATCATTAACCGAATGGGTTAATACAAAATGCGGCTGTATGCGCCGGAAAACATCGGCCAAACGAAACAGGACCTCTTTATCGGCGCGCAACGGATAGTCACCCAGGTCAAAAAACTCAATGCTGGCACCGAGGATCTCTGCTGCGGCCTGCGCTTCAATGCGCCGCGTCTGTTTAACCGTCTCTTCGCTCATATTGCCCTTGCGCCACAGCTTCGCTGATTCGCCACGCTCGCCAAAAGAGAGACACACCACGTGCACCTTGTAGCCTTGCGCCACATGCAGGGCGATAGCGCCGCCGGCACGCCAGACAAAGTCAGCAGAATGCGCACTGACCACCAGGGCACTTTTTCCTGTTTTTTCTGTGTTATTCATCACTGTCCACTCCCGATTTGACCATTTGTTTCATCGTGGCATGGAGTCAGCAATGGCGGATAATGCCTTTCATTGCGCAGGCTATGATTTTTATTTATGTTGTGATCTTCCCCTCGTCTGTTACACGGTATGGAAATGAAAAATAAAAATGATGATAATTCAATAAAAATCATGCAAATACGGGCTTTTTGCATGATTGCTGATCGCGGCACAGTTTCCGCTGCTGCCAATAATTTATTTCGTACCCAATCAGCTATTACCCGTTCAATCCGCGATCTGGAGCTTACGCTGTCCGTTCTCTTGTTTGAACGTCATGCCAGCGGCATGTTATTGACGGAAATGGGGAAATGCGTATTGCCACGCGCCCGGCGCGCCGTTCAGGAATTACACCAGGCACCGCAGATGTTGCATCGGCTAAGACAACACGACACCGCTCGGCGTAACGATGCCGAGCCGATTTGGTTATTCAACTTGCGACGTTTGCAGATTTTTTTGGCGCTCTACCATTTGCACCATACCCAGAGCGTAGCGAGTGCGTTGGGCATCAGCCAACCAGCGGTTAGCGCCGCATTGAAGGTGCTGGAAAAAGGGGCTGGTATGCTGCTGTTTCAGCGAACGCCTAAAGGCATGATGCCTTCCCCGGCTGGACGCGAAATCGCTCCCTTCATCAGCCGCGCCCTGAATGAGATCCGCCGCATCCCGGAAGACATTGCCGCTTATCAGGGGGTGCTGACCGGTACGGTACACGTCGGCGCTCTGCCGTTGTGCCGCAGCAGTTTGCTTCCCCGCGCCATCTGCCTACTGATGGCGCGCTATCCTGGCGTTAAGGTGGTAACCAATGAAAGCGCTTTTAGTGCATTGGTGACCGAGCTACGCGCGGGTGATATTGATTTTATTCTGGGCGCGTTGCGGCAGGATGAAGCCGTGCTGGATATTCACAATCAGGTGCTGTTCGACGAAGAGCTGATCTTGCTGGCGCGGCCTCAGCATCCGCTGGCGGGACGCCCGCTGGTCTCCACCGATCTGCATGCCACGCAGTGGATCTTGCCGCGCGATAACTCCCCTTCGCGCCATCTGCTCGACCGCGCGTTTCAGGCCCTGGGGATGAACGTTCCCTTGCCGGTGGTGGAAAGTGGCGATTTAGCCATCGTGCGTGGCCTGCTGCTTAATTCGGATATGGTGGCGGCGGTGTCATCTCACCAGTTGGAATATGAACTCAGTGCCGGGATACTGAAACCCCTACGTTTGAATCTGCCCGATACGCGGCGGCAAATAGGCCTGACGTTTCGTCAGGGAGCGCTGCATTCGCCAGCCGCGACGGCGCTGTTACAGTGCATCGGTGAGGTAGTGCAGCCAATCTGATCCCCTCTGTCTTGGCAGACTAAACAAAATTCATATGGCCTTTATTGAAAACCTTCGACTAAATGCCCGCATAGAGAGTTTGTTACAGGGTTTTTCCTGACTGAAACTTTGCCATCTCTATCACAATATAAACCTAACTCATACCTCTAAAAGTCTTTTTTGACAGACACTTTTCGCCGGTGCGCTTAACGTTTTGCAGGATTGTTAAGTTTCTCTCACTACACCAATAGCTGCCATTAGCGGCATGACAGAGAGCGTACCCGATGAAAACAAACAACTTGATCAACGTGAAATCTTGGATTGACGCACAGCCTATCACTGCCTTCCAGTGGCGTGTGCTGGTGCTATGCCTGATTATCATTATGTTTGATGGTTATGATGCGGCGGTAATGGGATTTATCGCCCCGGCCTTGATCGAGCACTGGGGGATGAGCCGTGCTGCTATGGGCCCCATCCTGGGTGCCGCGATGTTTGGCGTAGCGCTTGGCGCGCTGATCGCCGGGCCGCTCTCCGATCGCTATGGTCGCAAGGGTACTATCTTGTTTTCTATACTGATATTTTCCACCTTTAGTCTTGCCTGTGCCTTTGTCGCCTCACCGCTTCAGATGGCGCTGTTACGCTTTATCGCCGGGCTTGGCCTGGGGGCAGTGATGCCCAACTGCGTAACGCTGCTGGCGGAATATATACCGGAGCGTCGTAAAGGGTTGATGATAACGCTGATGTTCAGCGGATTTAATATCGGTTCTGGTCTCGGCGGGTTTATCGCGGCAGGTTTGCTAGCGCGTTATCATTGGCAATCTGTGTTGATCCTGGGTGGGGCGGTACCTTTGCTGATGTTGCCGCTGTTCACCTGGTTGTTACCCGAGTCAGCACTTAATCTGGTATCGCGCCAAACGGCACCTAAAAAAATCGTCTCGCTGCTCAATCGCATGGGTGGCACCTTTTCTGCCGACACCGAGTTTACGATTCCTGAGTCTGACGTGAAACGGAACAGCTCGATTACCGAGCTGTTCCACCATGGGTACGCTCGCGGCACCATCGCCCTCTGGCTGACCTACTTTATGGGATTGTTTGTCATTTATCTGCTTAACGGCTGGCTGCCGACCATCATGCACTCCGGCGGCATTTCACTTGAACAGGCTGCCATCATCGCCGGACTGTTTCAGTTGGGGGGGCCGTTGGGTGGCATTATCGTCGGTATCCTGATGGATAAACTGCGGACAAAATATGTCATTGGTCTGTTCTACCTGATGGGTTTTGTTTGCCTGTTGATGCAAGGGATCCTCGGGTTTAGCAGCGTGGCGCTGGGCGTGATCATTTTTATTACCGGTGTATGCATTAATGGCGCGCAGAACGGTCTACAAGTTTACTCACCTGGCTATTATCCAACGGAAATCCGCGCCACCGGCGTGAGCTGGATGCACGGCATTGGCCGCATTGGCGCTATCACCAGTTCATCGTTAGGCGGCCTGTTGATGGGGGCGTTTCCCGGGCAATCAGCGATTTTCTTCGTGCTTGCCTTGTCGGCGTTTTTTGCCGCACTGAGCATTATTTTGCATAAAAACATTACTCGGGTCAGAAAAGTAAAGGACGCCGGACTCGGTGAAATCCCTACGCTGTCACAAACGTTAAATAACTGATAAGTGGAGTTATCGTTATGGCAAATATCATAGGCGGCCTGGCCGTGTCTCATACCCCAACTATCGGCTTTGCCGTTGATCACGATAAACAGAAAGAAGGAGCCTGGGAGCGGATTTTTGATGGCTTCGGCCCTATGCAGCAATGGCTGGCCGAGAAAAAGCCGGATGCGCTGCTCTATATCTTCAATGATCATGTCACTTCGTTTTTTTTTGATCACTACTCCGCTTTTTCACTGGGAATCGACCATGAGTATCACGTCGCTGATGAAGGTGGCGGTCCGCGTGCGTTGCCGGCGGTGAAAGGTGACGCCGCGTTATCTCGCCATATTGGCACCAGCCTGATGAGCGATGAGTTCGATATGTCGTTCTTTATGGATAAGCCACTGGATCACGGATTATTCTCCCCCCTTTCAGCGCTGATGCCATTCAAGGACGGCTGGCCAACCCGTGTCGTCCCGCTACAGGTTGGCGTGTTGCAATTCCCCATTCCCTCCGCAAAACGCTGTTACAAACTGGGCCAGGCGTTACGTCGCGCTATCGAGAGTTACCCGGAGGATATCAATGTGGCGATTGTGGCTACCGGAGGGTTATCACATCAGGTACATGGTGAACGCTGCGGTTTTAATAACGTGGAATGGGACGCGCAGTTTATGGAGTTGTTGGTAAATGACCCACAACGTTTAACAGAAATGACCATTGCAGAGTATGCCGAACTCAGTGGAGTGGAAGGTGCCGAGGAGATTATGTGGCTAGTCATGCGCGGCGCGCTTTCGGCTAATGTGGTGAAAAAGCATCAGGCCTATTATTTGCCGTCCATGACGGGTATTGCCACATTAATCCTGGAAAATCAGTCAGGTACGCTCCCGGTGAATACGGTAAAACGCCATCAGGCCAAGATGGCGGAACAGCTGGCGGGGATAGAAAAACTATCGGGTTCCTATCCGTTTACCCAGGCGCGCAGTCTGGAGGCATTGCGACTGAACCGTTTTTTATACCAGTTGATTAAGCCTGCACTGCGTGAACGTTTTCGCCACGATGCGCAGACAATGTTTGCCGAAGCGAAGTTGAGCGAACAGGAATGCGAAATGATACGCCAACGCGACTGGCGCAAGCTGATCCAATACGGCGCCAGTTTTTTCCTACTGGAGAAGTTCGGTGCGGTAACCGGTGCGTCAAACCTGGATATCTATGCGGCCATGAAAGGCGTGCCACTGGATGAGTTTATGAAAACCCGTAATCAGCAGGTCATCTATTCAGTGGCGGGAAAAGAGCCAACGGTATGATCGCATGGCGATCGGCCCTGCTTTCTCAGGGCATAGCGCTTTGGTTCTCTTGCGCGATACACCCTTCAATTATTGCTTTGGTCGAACGGCGGTATAGCTAGCCTGTAGCCCGCTAAATGGAGAAAAGAGTATGCAATATCATCTTAATGGTTTTCAGCCCGGCGATCCGGAGTGGTTCAAAGATGGCAGGAAAAACGTACGAGCACCGGATACGTTACCTGACAAAACCGATGTGCTGATCGTCGGTTGCGGCCCGGCAGGCTTAACTCTGGCCGCGCAACTGGCCGCCTTCCCCGAGATAGAAACGCTGATTGTGGAAAGAAAACCAGGGCCGCTGCAAAAGGGGCAGGCGGATGGCATTTCCTGTCGTTCAATGGAGATGTTCAATGCGTTTGGATTTGCCGGACAGATATTGAAACAGGCCTGCTGGGTGAATGAGACTACTTTCTGGAAACCTGCCCATAACGCGCCTACCACCATTACCCGCAATGGACGTATCCAGGACGTTGCCGACGGGTTATCAGAGATGCCGCATGTGATTCTTAATCAGGCCCGTATTCACGATATGTACCTGGAGTTGATGCGTAAATCCCCATCCCGTCTGGAGCCAGTTTACTCCATCAGCGTAACCGACATCGTGCTGACGCCGGAAGCAGACCCGACGTACCCTGTTGAAGTTACCCTGGTCTGGCTGGTTGACGACATGCCGACGGGCGAGCGGATAACCATTCGCGCTCGATATGTGGTGGGGTGTGATGGTGCGCGCAGTACGGTGCGCAAGACGATTGGCCGCGAGCTGGTTGGTGATTCGGCGAACCAGGCCTGGGGGGTGATGGATGTCCTGGCCGTTACGGATTTTCCGGACATACGCTGTAAGTCGCTGATTCAGTCAGCCTTCGAGGGCAACATTATTATTATTCCACGCGAGGGCGGTTATCTGACTCGACTCTATATCGAACTGGATAAACTGACTGAGGGTGAGCGGATCCGCAATCGCCATATCACCATTGATGATTTGACTGGCGCGGCACAGCGTATTTTTCAGCCTTATCACTTTGACGTCAAAGAGGTGGTCTGGTGGTCAGTGTATGAAATCGGACAGCGGCTGACCGATAAGTTTGATGAGGTGCCGCAGACGGCGGTGGCGCATCAACTGCCCCACATTTTTATCTGTGGCGATGCCTGCCACACCCACAGCCCGAAAGCTGGACAGGGAATGAACGTTTCCATGGGCGATGCGTTTAATCTCGGTTGGAAGCTGATCGCCGTGATGAAAGGCATCAGTCCGCCGGAGATTCTGCACACCTACTCAGAAGAACGGCAGAGCGTGGCGCAGGATCTGATTAATTTTGATCGTGAATGGTCGAGAATTATGAGTGAACGACCAGAACTTAATGACAACAGTCAGGGTAATGAGCCCAAATTTCAACGCTATTTTATTCAGCATGGCCGCTATACCGCGGGGATGTCGGTGACTTATCAGCCCTCCAGGCTGACCGGGATAGCCGCCTGGCAGGATCTCGCCTCTGGATTCATCATTGGCAGCCGTTTCCACTCGGCCCCGGTCCTTCGTCTGGCGGATATCAAACCGGTACAGCTTGGTCATGTCATTAAAAGCGATGCTCGCTGGCGTTTGTTTATCTTTGCCTCTGATGAGGATCCTTATCAGGCGTCATCAGCCGTCAATCAGCTTTGCTCATTCCTTTATAAGGATATTAGTTCCCCGATTAATCGTTTCACCCCACCGGGCGGCGATTGTGATGATGTGTTTGATATCCGAGTTATTTTTCAGCAGCCGGCCAGCGAGCTTAAAATAGACCATCTGCCTCCCTATTTACTCCCCCGGAAAGGTCAATATGGGTTAATTGATTATGAAAAAATATTTTGCCCTGACCTGAAGTCCGGGGAGGATATTTTTTCCGTACGGGGAATAGATCGCACATCGGGCGCCATTGTGGTGGTACGTCCCGACCAGTATGTGGCTCATGTCCTGTCGTTGCAGGCGTTTGATGAATTGTCAGCGTTTTTTGCTGGCTTTATGTTGCCGGCGAACAAGC
Organism: Prodigiosinella confusarubida; assembly: GCF_002847015.1. Taxonomy (GTDB): domain Bacteria; phylum Pseudomonadota; class Gammaproteobacteria; order Enterobacterales; family Enterobacteriaceae; genus Prodigiosinella; species Prodigiosinella aquatilis. Next base: position 4,467,491 of record NZ_CP025085.1, on the reverse strand, counting down.
GCTGACAACGTTAATCTACCCCTGTAGAGGCCGAGGTGGCGCGATACGTAAGTTGAAACGTCATTATTAACAGACTGTGGAGCCATTTTCGAACGGGGACAGTGAAAATGGCTCCCGTTTATGTGCAGGAATTAGATAGCGACCGAAACGCTGCGTGAAACCCGAATAAAAAGAGAGAGCATACCGGCCCGTCTTTGCCGGAACGATAATGCTTTACCACTGCCAGCCTTAATTCAAGGATATGTTTTGCCCGGCCCATAAAGATCGCACCTTACTTAGCTGCTCGCTTGGACCGCCCTCAAAACCATGAATATTCCTGTCATTATGAAGAGGCACCATCCAAAACAGACGGCCGGAACTTTTTCAGCCACTGCTGTGCAAAATGGGCATATAAGGCATTTTCTTCGTGACTTCCCGCCAACTGCTTAAACACATTAAGCTGGTCAGCCTGGCTGCGGTGCTGACCCAGCTTTAACTTACCTTTCATTTCTGTTACTTCAATTTTTATCCCTGTTATTCCAAGCATGAGCTTCTTTCTGAACTCATCCGGAAGCGTCTCCTTATCCTGCATCAGTTCCGGTTGAAAAAACGCCAGCATTTTGTCCAGCGATAAACTGAGATCATGTGGCGCCATCAGTGTACTGATCCCTTTTAGGCTGACCGAGGCATAGTTCCAGGTGGGAACGGCCGGGCGAACCAGATAATGGCTTGTAGAAATAAACGCATGTGGACCAAGAACATTTAGCAGGCAGACTTGACTGTCCAGTGAGGTCAATTGTGGATTGCCTGACGCCAGATGAGTCTCAATCAGATTTTCACCGGAAATTATTATATTGCTATTCCGCCGGGCAAGTTTGCGGGGGGCGATCAGGGAAGTAAAGGCTGAAACACAAGGTGCCGTCAGCATCGCAGCGGGCCGTTGCACAGCCTTGATGCAACGTCATAATCGCCTGGACAATAGACAAGCCTAAACCGGTGGAATTGCCGCTACGGGTGCGGGCATTATCGGCACGGTAAAAACGGTCGAACAACCTGTCCATACTTTGTGCCGGAATAACCGGCCCCTGGTTAGTCACCTCGATTAGCCAACCGCCGGCAGTACGGCGACCGCACAGGATAATCTGGCTATGTTGATTGGCATATCGGATGGCGTTATCCACTAAATTGCTCAGTGCCCTGCGTAATAGTATGGCATCTGCCCACACTTGGCCGTGGCCCTGGCAATCTAATAAAAGCTCGCGCTCTTCTGCCAGACCTTCAAAATAGTCCGCTACTCTTGTGATCTCGGCGTTAAGTGATAACAGCGTCGGTTGAATCGCCGAATGCGCTTCCCCGGCTCGTGCCAGAAACAGGATATTTTCCACCAGGCGCGATATACGCTCTAGCTCCTCACTGTTGCGCACCAGTACGCTCTTGTACTCCTGCGCAGAACGGTGCTGATAAAGCGCCACTTGACAATGCCCCATCAATGCATTGATCGGCGTGCGTATTTCATGGGCTAAATCAGCCGAGAATTGGCTTAAGCGTTGATAGCCGTCCGCTAACCGATCGAGCATCTGGTTAAATGATCCGATAAGCTGGTGCAGTTCAGGGGGCGCGCCCTGCTCCGATAGCCGGGTATCAAGCGTATCCGGATGAATACCCCGCGCTTGAGCCGCCATACGACGCAATGGCTTGAGACCTTGACGCAAAACCAAATATCCCATTACTGCTATCAGCATAAATGCGCCAATCGTCGCCTCAATAATGCGATTACGGTATTGTTCCAGCATCCGGGTCTCGTTGACCATCACGTGACCGGCGGTAATTTGTATTGTTTCTTGATCATCATTATCCACCAGCGCGCTGACAAAACGGATCGGCACGCCGTTGGGTGTTGTCGCCAGATGGACGGTTGCCAGGTTCAGCGGCTGGTCGGCGGGCACCGGCGTGACAGCAGGCAAGACATAACCGCGTGGATTGACATTAATCAAAGGGGGCTGTCCGGGCCGCTGGAAAACCAGAATATCCCACTCGTTGCCCAGCATATTTTCAAATAAGTGCGGGTTTTCACTGAGTCTGGAGAGAGGGAATTGATTACTGAGCAAATTGCGGAAATACTCTACTCGACCGGACGTATGTATGCCGGCCATGCGCCGCATGGAATGGGCGATGTCACCATACAGGTAAAACCCCACGATGCTCACCACTAGCGCGGCAACAGCAGCGAACAGCAGTGCCGAACGCAGTGTCAGGGAAAGCAATGGCATTGGCGGCGTTTTCATTGCCGAGGCTCGCAGACATAACCGATACCGCGTACTGTATGGATCAATTTTAATTCAAACGGACGGTCTATTTTAGCGCGTAAGCGTTTAACCGCGACGTCAACCACGTTGGTATCACTGTCAAAATTCATATCCCACACTTGAGACGCTATCTGGGTACGGGATAAAACCTCACCCTGGCGCTGAACAAATAGCGCGAGCAGGGCAAACTCTTTGTTAGTTAGCACAACCGCCAGATCTCGCCGGGTTACTTTACGCCGTAATACATCGAGATGCAGATCCGCCAACCAATAGTCATTCTCTTCGCGGGTGACGCCGCGCCGGAGCAGGGTCCGGATACGCAATACCAACTCGGTAAATGAAAAGGGCTTTATCAAATAGTCATCCGCGCCTAATTCGAGACCATGGATCCTATCCTGCACCCCGTCGCGGGCGGTTAGAAATAATACCGGCACATCGTTTTTTTTACGGATAATTTCTATGAGTTGCCAGCCGTCCAGCCCGGGCAACATGACGTCCAGTACGATCAGATCATAGGTTTGTTCCAGCGCCATAAACAGTCCGTCGGTACCGTTGCGAGCCAAATCCACACCATAACCCGCCTCACCCAGTCCTTTGCGCAAATATTCTCCGGTGCTGTGATCATCTTCGACTATCAATATACGCATCCACGGGGTCCTCGTCGTTCCACACCCGGCAAACCAGGCCGTTTATCATCGGCCCATGGCAGCCAAGCGACCAGTGTAGCAGTTCGTCCTTGGTTATTTGATGACAATATTGTCATCAAATGGTCATCTGGGGGAGCGGGTCGGTTTGCCAAGCTAACGATGTTAACTACGATTCAGGATAGAGCGGCATTGTATAAGTGTTGTACCCGGCGCCCAGGCGTTCGGCCAGACTGATAACAGGAGTGGAAATGACCAGACAGAAGATGTTAACAGGTATCTTATTGGGAGCCCTAACGCTAGGTAGCTTTGCGGCGATGGCGGCAGATGCACCGGGCAAATCGATGGGCATTTTACGCGGTACCCTAACCAAGATAAGTGGCGATCATCTACAGGTAACCGATCGAAAAGGGGGGAACCATGAGGTGACATTCACCAGTAAAACCAGCTTTATCGCAGTGACACAGGGTAAAATCAGCGACATTAAACCCGACAGCTTTATTGGCACTGCGGCGGCGCCTCAGCCGGATGGTACGTTAAAAGCGCTGGAGGTCCATGTGTTTGATCCGGCGCTGCGTGGTTCGGGTGAGGGGTTCAGACCCTGGCAAGGCGCGGATGGCAAGGTTGGCACCATGACCAACGGCACGGTGGGGCAGTTGGTGAATGCTAATGGCCGAACAATGATCGTTAAGTATCAACATGGTGAGAAAAAGATCGTTGTGCCGGAGGATGTGCCAGTTGTGCTGTTGTCATCTGGAGACTCATCGCTGCTTAAAATGGGCGCCCATGTGATTCTATTCCCGGCCGCCGACGACACGAAGCCTATCGTTGCGGGGCGGATGATTGTCGGCATCAACGGTATTATACCGCCGATGTAATTCAATCCGACTTGAGGCCATATCCATTCAGGCCGGGATGCCCAACAGGTTTTTCGGCTGGTTCACCGAGGCGTGGTGTATGCAGGTGTTGTTCACGAAGGTCTGGTTTATGGAGGTCTTGTGGGAAAATCTGCCAAGTTGCCTAAAATCCGAATTCATCGCGCGCCGGTGCGGATTATGCACTGGTTAAACGTGCCCATTATCGGTGCGATGTTGATGAGTGGGTGGGAAATTTATAATGCGTCTCCGCTGTTTGGCTTCACTTTCCCTCCTGCGCTGACACTCGGGGGCTGGTTGGGCGGGGCGATTGCCTGGCATTTGGCGGTAATGTGGGCCTTGGTAGCCAATGGTCTGCTTTATCTGTTATGGGGACTGTGCAGCGGCCATTTTCGCCATGATTTTTTACCGGTGACGCCGCGTTCGTTGCTGGTGGATATCAAACTGGCGTTGACGCTGCGCTTAGAACACCGGCTTGGGCGCTATAACACGGTGCAAAAGGCGCTTTATCTGTTGGTGCTGCTATGTGGTCTGGTGCTGGTTTTGTCCGGTTTGTCGATTTGGAAACCAGTACAGCTATCCTATTTGGTAATGGTGTTTGGCGGGTTTGATCGGGCGCGTTATGTCCATTTTTTCGCCATGGCCGGCATCGGGCTGTTCATCATCGTGCATATGGCGATGGTGATAATGGTTCCCTCGACCTTGCTGCCAATGATCACCGGCTCCGCGAAGCCGAACGCTAAGCGTGGACGACAGGAAATCAATCATGACTGAGCTTGAAAAGAACCGCAGCAATGATCATCCGGCGGCACCACGAATCCAACTCCAACTGGAACCCGCGCAACAAAAGCAGTTGCATTGCTTGCAGCGCCGTTTGCTGTTGCGTTCCGGCCTGACGCTCGGTGCGTTGACCCTGCTTAGCGGCTGCAATATGCAAGACGGCGACCAGGTGGACAAAGTGCTTTGGGCTATGTCCCGCTGGAACGATCGGGTTCAGGGGTGGTTGTTCGGGGGTAGACGGTTGGCACAGACCTACGCGGCCGATCAGATAACCCATCCGTTTCCATTCAATGCCTTTTACCCAGAGGACAATGTGCCGGAGATTGATCTGTCGAGCTACCGTCTGGACGTCTCTGGCCGGGTTGCCGACAAACAACCCTGGACCCTGGAGAAACTGCGAGCGCTGCCACAACAAAGTCAGATTACCCGACTGATTTGCATTGAAGGCTGGAGCGCCATTGGTCAGTGGAGTGGCGTACCGCTAAGTACCTTTTTACAACGCATAGGCGCAGACCTTCACGCCGCATTTGTCGGTTTTCGCTGTGCCGATCGCTACTATTCGAGTATTGATATGGCCACCGCGCTGCATCCGCAGACCACGCTGGCATTGGACTTTAGCGGTAAAACTTTGCCGGATTCCTACGGTTTTCCGCTGCGTTTGCGCCTTCCCACCAAGCTGGGCTTTAAAAATGCCAAGCATATTGTCGCCATCTCGGTAAGCAACACCTATCCGGGAGGATATTGGGAAGATCAGGGGTATAACTGGTTCAGCGGTCTCTAACCTGGCATCTTATGCTACGCAAATGTAGTCTCGTCCTTGACGCTTGGCTTGATAAAGCGCAGGGGCGATACTTCTGAAAATGCTAAAGATAACCATCAATACCGAATCATCAAATCAACCCTTTGGTAGAAGGGCAGGTTTCGAAATCCTCTAGTTCAAAAGCGGTATTAATCACGCATTGCCCCGCTGTACTGATCGCGCAAATCGATACCTCAGTGGTTAATCTGGCTGTACAACCTAAGCATGGCGATGGTGATCTACGATCCTGGTGTGAACGATTTTTCACCACCTTGGGACATTTTTTATTCTTCGCGCGTTGGACAATAGGAGAATTCTGCCCATTCTCATCCTGTCATGTGTGATTTTTTGTTAAAACAACTTAACTTTGTATCTGTATGCTGGTTTGGCATCCTGCTGAACAGATAATTTTAAGGCGCTAACGATGAAACAACTCAGAATTTATACACTGAAAGATAAGAATACTGCGGAGACCTACTTTCATCACCACTGGCCCAAGCATCTGATAAGTCTACCTAAATTTGGTATATTTATTAACAACGTGTATCTTGGCACAGATGATCAGGCCAGTCAGGTTATCGCGATTGTCACTCTTCCTGACGGATGTGATCCCCATGCTTTGAATCAGGAATATATGCGTAGTGAGGAGTTCAAGGCTGATATGGAAGGATTTGACATATCAGGGATCATCCGTGTGGAAGAAATCAGTCTTGAAACCACGCTTTTTTGATATCTCGTGACAAGGGGATTTTGTTGAATAAATCGAACTTTTGGCCGCAATCAGGATCAGATCACTACATTCCTGATGATATCGCGGTATCCCTTGGCAAAAACAAAAGTTCAAAATCACTAACCGCATTTTTCCAGTTGTGGAGTGTATTCTCTTTGATATCAAGTTGCTGTGTTATACGGGCTACGGACTTGTCGCTTTCGAACAGTAATGTCACGGCTCGGCGCTTGAACTCCAGGGTATATTGTTGTCTTGCCATAGGGACCCTCGCTTTCGTTGACTGCTTTGAAAACAAGGTGGGCATTAAATCAAGGACAGATCAGTATCTGACAAGAAGGAAGTCTCCCCCTGTGGCCGGGTGGTTACACTGAATTAGCGAGCTATTAATCCATAGAAGAAGATGAAATGAAGACCTTTTACCAATAAAGTACAGTGTGAGACTGTACTTTAGTCTATCTATCATTCATTGATAAAAAACTTTATTGTTTCTGCACAAGAATAAAGTGTTTTGAATGTGAAAAAAAACTGATCCCGTTTAAAGGATCAGGTGCCATTTTGGCCAACACCAGGGAAAATTTTTACCATTATTACGAATAGTCAATAATCTGTCAATTTTAGTCTCACTTTGTGATAAACGAGTGAGACTCTTCCTACATACCTGCCGTTTTATAAATAAACTATATTGTTGTTATTTACCAGATAAAAATGCACATGCATTCAAACAATGATGGCCTTCAAAAAGAAAGAAATAACATAACACGCTAACGATTTTATTTAATTCAGTCTTGATAAAGTAGAATACTGACGTATTCAGATTGTCCAGTTTTCTTTTCTCTCTGGTATTTATTGATTGATGTTAGTTAGGCAGAATCGTGTATTATGATACAATCGTAATCAGTATATTACGCTCATTTTCACAGAATAAAATATCCGAGTAACTTTCTGATAGGCATTCATGCTTGTCAGACAATTATCCTACAGTAGGATCTTATGGTATACTATGACGATTGCGATATGTTTTTATCAAGGAGATAATTGGGTGTCTAATTCATTCTTTAATAATACGTCTATTAATATATCCATAAAAAACTATTTGGAGAAAAATTTAAAAGTATTTAACAATATCAAATACGCTTATGCCATAATGAATAAAAAGAATCCGAATGATTTCGCCATCATTTCCAACAGAATGGAATGGTTTGATTTTTATACTAAAAATAACCTTCAATTCATCGATCCCGTTCTGATCACGGCATCATGCTGTTTTACCCCCTTTTTATGGGATGAAAATATCATGATCAGCTCAGGATTAAAAATGCCCAAGATTTTTAATATGGCTAAAAACTATGATGTCATTAATGGGTATACCTTTGTACTTCACGACCACAATCACAACCTGGTTGTTCTATCTATCATCATGGACAAATCCTGCGATGATGATATAGAAAAGATAATAGTCGACAAGAAAAATGACCTGCAAATGTTGTTATTAACAACGCATGAAAAACTGATAACACTTTATCAAGAAATCAATGACACCCATCAGTTTAATAAAAAAAACCAAAAAGAAATACTTTCCAAACGTGAAAATGAAATACTTTACTGGGCAAGCATGGGGAAATCTTATCAAGAAATCGCCCTTATCTTGGGGATTAAACTCACCACAGTAAAATATCATGTGGGTAATGCTGTCAAAAAACTAGGTGTTACCAATGCCAAACATGCCATAAGGCTTGGGGTCGAGCTGAAACTGATCAGACCGATTCTCCCTGACGCAGAATGATAGTGGCCACGCGTTTAATGTGTTATTCAAGAGGGGTGATTTTTTGTTGATGTGTTTTATCAATAGATGCTGGTTATGCTCATCCACAGGCATATGGATCAGATAAATATTCTGATGCTTCTCTGAAAGCCCCTTTTCAACAATAGAAACTTGCCAACCGGAGCGTTGGAATATAATCAGCATCGGATGACTGACAATTGCGTAAATACCTTCATAGCCCAGACTTCTTGCATAATTAATCATCGATAAAAAAAGAAGTAAACTGATCGGGTGCTGTTGCAGGTGAAGTGCTCTAATGCGCTCTTTATCAATAAATAAACGGCTGGCTTCAATATGATTACCCTCCGGTAAATGCAACTGAGTAAAATAGGGTTTGAATGTATCGATTATCATGTTAGGGAATCTTGTTTCTATAAACCGCAAACTGCAAATAATACTCCCTTCATAAACACCAAAGATATACGTGGTGTTTTTATTATCATACACATCAAATTCCATGTTTTGTTCACAACTCACTCTCCAGTTAAGGCGATCTTTAAACGTTTTTTTTCTAAGCGAAAATAGCTCGGCTGATCTCTTTTGGGATAATGAATCATAATCTAAATCAAAAAAGTCTATCATTATAGCGTTCCCATAATAAAAATATATTTCAACGTTGTCATAGGGCACGGCGAGTAATTGTATCAGAGCCTATGTGACAAGTAAATTTAAAACCCATGACAAGATTATTTTCATAACGAGACTCATTTGAAATAAATAACTCCACTTCTTTATTCTTAGAACAAATAATAAAAAATTAAAATCAGAGATGAAATTTGGAAAAGAAAGCAATACTTCATTAACAATTTTCGGTAATGACTCCAATTAGTAGAACATATACTTTTCGATGAAGGCCCCGATGACCTTTTCATGCAACTGAATCGATCGTGATAAGCCGATTGTTTTACAGGCCCGGCGCTTTATGCGGGTTCGTAACGTCAGGTTGTTACGTTCAATACGTTGAGTAAATATTTTGCCCGTCAGATGCTTATCCTTCGGTACTTCCCGGCTATAACCTAATATCAGCTCGATGAGTCCGCCGGACAGCATCATATCGCCGCATAAAAGTACGTTCATAAACGGCACAACGGCGTGAAAACCGATATTAAAAAATTGGCTACCCAATAAAACAAGCGGCCAGAGCTGAGCAACTGACCGCAGAATTGATAAGTCATGCTAATGACCTGGTCTTAAGCGATGTAGTAGATATGTTTTTTTCCGTGGAATGGAGATATTTCGATCTTTGTCTCTACCCCGAACACATCCCAAAGCAGTGACTCAGTGAGGATCACCTGCGGGCTACCCGCAGCGACGATCTGGCCCTGTTGCATCACAATCAACGCGTCGCAGAACATGGAGGCATGGTTAAGGTCATGAATAGCTACAATGCTGGTCACTGGCAATTCGCTGACGAGTTTCATCAACTGTATCTGATGATGGATATCCAGATGGTTGGTCGGCTCATCAAGGAGGATTTCCGTCGGCGATTGTGCAATAGCCCGTGCAATGTGAACGCGCTGGCGCTCGCCACCCGATAAACTCAGCCACCCCTGTTCGCTTTTGCTAAGCATATCCACGCGCTGGAGCGCGGCGGTGACAGTATCGTCATCTTGCGGGCTCCAGTTAGAAAATGGGGAATGATGGGGAATTCTCCCCAGTTTCACCACATCGACAACGCGCATATTTGCTTCCGTCATGCCGTGCTGCTCAACAAACGCCACCCGGCGCGCCAGCTGTTTTTTGGCAATCCGAGCGATGTTTTGCCCGTCCAGCGTGACAGTACCCGAGTGGGGGCGTCGTAATCCAGCGAGGATCCGCAGAAGTGATGACTTACCACAGCCGTTAGGACCAATCAGCCCGACGGTTTCTCCACGCGAAACGCTCAGCGAGACATTGTTGACGATCGTCTTTTTACCCACCGTCCAGGTAATATTTTCAGCGGTGATACTCATCACTTATTCCTTGAGCGGTAGATAATAACGGCAAAGAACGGCACGCCAACCAGTGCGGTGACCACGCCGACCGGGAGACTTTGCGGGGCGATCAATAAGCGCGAAGCTATATCGGCCAATACCATCAAGATGGCACCTGCCAGTGCGCTGGCGATAAGCAACGTGCGATGCAACGGCCCAAAGAAGAAGCGCATGGCATGCGGAACGACCAAACCTACAAAACCGATGGAACCAGCCATGCTAACAATGGTGGCGGTGATCAGTGCAGTGGTAGTGAACAGGATCAGGCGAACCCAGGGAACGGAAATGCCCAGAGAGGCGGCCGCATCATCGCCAAAAGTAAAAGCATCCAACGCTCGAGCATAGTAAAGACACACGGCAAGCCCTACCAGCACGACTACCAGAACAAGTTGAAACTCAGGCCATCTCACGCCGCTGAAACTGCCCAATAACCAGAACATCACGTCACGCGCCTGCTGCGCGCTAGCGGATGTGCTAATGGTGTAAGCGGTAATAGCGTTGAAGAGCTGAGACGCAGCAACACCCGCCAGAATGGTGCGGTCATTACCGCCGCGTGCGCCATTGGTCAAAAAGGCGACAAATACAAAGGCAGAAAATGCCCCCGCAAATGCTCCAGCAGAGAGCGACACGGCACCCGTTCCGATGCCCAATACGACCACTGAAACCGCACCAGTTGAAGCGCCGGCAGAAACACCGAGCACATAAGGTTCTGCCAGTGCATTTTTCAGCAGACTTTGCAGTACCACACCGCAAATCGCCAACCCGGCACCGCAGCAGGCCGCAACAAGAGCTCGGCTCAGGCGAAAGTCCCAAATTACACTTTCGTAAATGCGGCTAAGGGGCACCTCTGTCAGTCCGAGTTTATTGCTTATGGCGTAGAACACGCTTCGCAGCGGGATAGACAATTCACCCACACTGACGCCAATCGCGATCACCAGGAATAACAGCGCTACTGAAAGAACACTCGACGTGCCTAGCAGGAACGTCTGTCTCATCGGCTGTGCCACAGAGGTCATTTATTTAGTCCCAGACTTCTGAGCTGTTCGCCGACTTGTTCAGCACCATAGATCGTGCGAATAGTTGGGTTCATCGCCTGACCGTCCATCACGACTATGTGACCTTTTTTCACCGCATCTAGCTGACTGACAGCAGGATCGGTTTTGAGGAATTTAATTTTTTCTTCCGCGTTATCGAGTGCCCAGCGATTACGGTCAAGGCTTGAAACGACAATCACGTCGGGATTCGCGGCAATGATGCTCTCCCAACCGACGGTTGGCCACTCTGTCTCTGAGGTGATGGCGTTATGGCCGCCTAACACATTGGCAATAAAACCGGAAGCACTGTTCTTGCCGCCAACATAGGCGTCAGAGGAGGGGGAAGCGCTGGAGAACCAAAAAACAAACGAAAGGTCTTTTTTGTTTTTTCCGAACTCCTGGCGAAGATTTGCTTCGCGTTTTTTAAAATCGGCAATTAACGCCCGGCCGCGATCTTCTACATTGAAGATTTTAGCGAAATCTTCAATCTCTTTATAAAGAAATGTCATGTTCCACAGTTTTTGGCGGCTACCGTACATATCGCCAATGTCTTTTTTGGTTGCACACATACCAGGAGACATGTAGCTATTTACGCCAACGGTGGCGAGATCTTCACGCTTGGCGACTTTACTTTCTGGGCCGAGCAGCAAAGGCAGTTGTGCGGGAACAAAATCAGGGTTTTGGGCAAGAATAGATTCAAGTGTCGGTATTTCCACCGTCAGCGTTTTGATTTTTGCATTCTGTTCAGCTAGTTGCGGCAGAACTTTAGTCGGCCAAAACGCGCTGGCGACCAACTTATCCTGCAACCCTAATAGCAGCAGAATTTCGACGGTATTTTGTCCCAGTGCGACAACGCGTTCAGGGGCTTTGGTAAACGTCTCTTTATATCCACAATTCTCAATCGTTAGCGGATACGTGGTTGCCCAAGCAGAACTGACTGAGGCGAACACCATTCCTAACACGCAGATGACTTTTTTCATTAAACACTACTCTTCAACGGAATGAATTTTAAATACGAAAGCGTAATGATAATGAAAATTATTTATTATGCGATAAAATTTACTGCTTAACCTATGTAAAATACGTATTAAATACACATCAACATTATGGAATTAAGCGGCAAAAAAACGCTTAAAGTAGGTATGATGCCGTGTATAACGAGACGGCGATTAAGGTTGCAGGATTTGCCCCATTAGTTGCGGATGATCGCAGCAGTCTGGTTAAAAACGACAAGCTTCCTGTTCATTGATACTGACTTGGACACCGAAATAATTGTAATTCCAGTGATGTATGCTACACCGGATAACATTTTTAGTATATCAGTCTTGGCTCTTTGTGCTTTACGAGATTTCCTTGTGCTATTCATAAACCGGCTGAACTGCCCTTGTTGGTTAAGCCTCCTGTGTTATTTGTGATGTCCGCTATATCTGGCACCGACCCTTTCGCAGGGAGCCTTGGTCGGCTAAGCGCGAGAAACTGTCATACATCCGCTGCTATACCATAGGCTGCCACTCTTTTTTGAGCAGCGCATAGACAAAGGTATCGTCGTATTTTTCTTCGCAATCTTCCGTCACAAACGAGACAAACTCTTTAAAACAGCCTTCCTGACGCATATGAAGGCGGGTACAAAGCCTCTGAGAGGCCAGATTGTAGTCTTCAACGTAGGCATAAAGGCGTCTGGCTTCTTTTTCAGAAAATAAATATTGAAACAGTGCCGCGACGGATTCAGTGGCATAACCCTGGCCTTCGTAACGTTGGTTAAAGTGCCAGCCCACTGACCAGGTATTCCGATCCGGCTCTTCACTGTTATCGGCAAAGAGATGGCCAATCAACCCGTCAGTCTCTTTAAGGCATACTGCAAACTGGCTGGCATCACGGGATCTTTTGTTGACCTCTTCTATTGCCTCTGCGAATGAACTGAGTTTCTCATCCTGAAAACAAGGTGTTCGGGGCGAAGACAGATAGTCGAAAAGCGCAGATGCGTCTTTGTCTTTGAATGCACGAATAATGAGTCGTGGCGTAGTCGTTAAGATCATGAAAACCTCATATTACCTAATGGGTGTTTTTGCTTCAGACTAAATTTCCCATTAATCATTTTCTTACTCCTCTTTTCTCCGTAAGCATGCAGTGTGCATTTCGGAGAAAAGAGGACTGTGGGGAGCACAAGCCTGGCTTGTGCTGGGGTGGCAAAGGACCCCAATGATGCACCATAGCATCACTCTTTTATCTCCTCTTTAATTTTCATCCTGCCATAAACAGTTTACTGCTGCCCTGTGTGCTCGGTTACGTCAGTCTTTCCCCGCAACCTTAAACACACAGGAGAACGTCATGCGCCAATCCCTCGGGCTCTGCGTGCTGCTACTGACCATTTCTGGCTTCAGCACGTTCCAGACGCAGGCTTTCGAAAAAGATGAGCTGGCTTTGGCGATGCGTCAGCTTGACCAGGTTCAGGCCGGTCTCGACAGAGCCCGTGTCGTGGCCAATCAGAATGGCCAGGATGCCCGTTTTTACTTCGACTACCTCAGTGCAACACGCGATATCACTACGATGAAACAAGGTATTGCACATTATCTGGAACCGTCCCGGGCTCAGCCTTCGGTGCCGATGTCAGTCACCGGTCAGTACCGTGAGGAGGGGCGCTAATGGCCATGACCAGTGCTCAGCAGTCAGGCTGGAGTGCCGGTGTAATCCCTCCGACTTTAGTACCACTGCCATTGAGAGTTTCCGGTCAGTTTTTGTCGTGCATAAATAACCGGCGGCAGATTTCCGAGTGAGCTGTGTGGCCGCTCTTTGTTATATTCTGTACGCCAGTTTTCTGTTAAATATTGTACCTCTGACAATGCTTTAAATAGATACATATCCAGCATTTCTGTTTTGTAACCGGCGATACCGCCAACCCAATACACTTTTCTGCCCGCCAGGCTGGCTTCAAGCGCCACACCAATCACGCTTGCAACGGTCCGACTGAGTACGGCCACGTGTTGTGACTTGTCCTCTGCCGACAAGCTCGCCACTACGTTGTCTTTGCCGCCGTTTCCGACCACGGACAGCGTTTCTCCCTGCCGTTTCAGCAGCATATTAGTGGCGCCCGAAGTTGGGCCAGGCCAGTTGATGGGACGTTTTACATTCCACATTGAATGGGAATTTTTGTTCTGCTTCATCCATGACCACCCGGTTATAGGCAAGATAGAGCACCCTGCTGTCAGGGTTCGCTAACGCGAACCGCACCAGTGTGGACGTTTCTCCGGTGCCGGCAAAAGCCTTAACCACCAGTTTGCTTCCAGACCAACCGATGATGGCGGACTGTTCAGGTGTATAACAATAAGACATCAACAGCACTCCGCAAAGCTTGACCGGCGCTTATGCTGCGCAGGTCAATACGACGAGCACCACAGAAAAACCTTTTTCCAGAAGAGAAAGTTTCCCATAGTCAGTCGTTTTCAGGTTGATAGACAGTTATCAACCCAGCATTGCTGGCGTCTATTAATGTAAAAGCAATGAGCAATATCGATACTTCAGAAGGCAATCCCAAAGCCAAAATACTGTTATTTGATTATGATTTTTATCAATTTTCCCTGGTGCCAAGAACAACAAAACTCAGGTGAATTTATTACGGGGTGTTTTGACGATTCACAAGAATTCGTTCAAGCGCGAAAAGTCCACCCTCAATGTTATGCGCATCCCTCCTCATCGTCAGGCACCCCCTACCAACTCTGAGTTGGAACTTCCTCTGGTGTTGTACGTGCTGGTATCACCTGAGCGTTATACTCATCTGAAAGAAAATGAGCATAACGCTCAGAAGCTTGAGCTCGTTCTCTCTGGCTTCCACACTCCGGCTTCTTTTTGTTAACTGAAATGACATTATGTCAATGAAATTGATACTTTTACGATTTATTTAATCATTGTGAGATATCATAACCCGCTCTTTTCATTGAAAAATACAACTTTGAGTATAAAATAATGACTGTTTTTTAAGCTGAATTTGGCCAAAGGTGGGAGATGGAAATCAACAATAAAAGTGCTCTGGGGGAAGTCATTGCCAAAGCTTTGGCGATGAGAGGTATTACAAAGCAAAAGCATATCAGCCACACCAGCCGTGTATTAAATATCACAACAGCTGTGGCACAAAAGAAGCTGACTGGGGCCTCGAACTGGGAAGTATCGCAACTGATTAGAGTAATTGACTCTATCGGTATGAAGATGAGCGACTTCTTCGACATATATAGCTATTCAGTAAATGAAGTACATACCGCGATCTGGAACGATGGAAAGACAAATGTTAAATGCAAAATATATTTAACAGATATCAATTCCAATGGCCCAACGGAGTACTCAGCTTTAAAAATCAACGACGAATGGGTTGTGTTCCGTACTGATGATATAAAAGATGACGTACTATTTGAGTCAAAGCGTAATATTGAAATTATTCAGCTATATCCTCATAAGCAAAATGTAAAAAAACACCGAATTGCAATTCTTGATGACGACAAGAACATAGTAGATAGTCTTCAGGAAATCATTGGCAGTTATGAATATGTTGTAGACCCATTCTATAGCATAGAATCATTAGAAGTGAGCCTGAAGAACAGCCCTTATGACGCCTATATACTGGATTGGGTTGTTGGGGCGAGAACCGTTTTTAACACAATAAAAGAAATAAGAAACTCAGAGAATAAAAATGCCATGATCCTGGTTCTTACTGGACAGCTACTAGGGATTGCTGATAGCGAAATCGCAAGTGCAATAAATGACTATGATATTACTGGTCCTCATGCAAAATCGATTAAAACCAGTGTTATAAAATCACTAATCAACAAGCATTTTCCTAAGTGAGTAATTATGAACAACAGTTTATTAACATATACTGGAAGCCTTTTACTTGATGGAAGGTATATTGTTTCTCCTTATGGGGTGAGTAAAGAGCAGCTATGTGGAGATATTTCCCCACTACGTATGCCAATGATCCACAATAACGCAATCACCAACATTTCGTTTGACTACTCAAAAATTAAAAGTCTGTCTGTCATCAATGGACTAGGTGTGACTCTGGGTGATTCTATAATCGGTATATCTGCACTGCATGCAATTAAAAATATAAATCCCAACATTGTTATCAGAGTCATTCGCCCGGAGAACTGCCCTAATTATGTTAATGAGATTTATACTCTAACGAACAATATAATAAATGAAATTCACTTCATGCCATTTGACATCACCAAGGCAGCGGAATCCGAACTAATAATAGACATAGGGAATCAACTATATTGGGAAGACTTTAACAAGTGGGAGATGCACGACTTCTTTTTAAGAAACCTTGGTCTCGAACATAACTTTATTCCTGTTGAGTTCAAAAGTAACTCATGGCTAAAAAATTCTACCCTTGATAATAACAACCTAGGTGAATATGTTCTGTTCTGCCCTCACGCAAGTACAAAAATAAGAAGTATACCGCAACAGTATCATAGAAAAATAATATCTGAATTAAGCGATAAATTTAAGGTTAAAGTCCTTGGGTTCAGTGATGTTCACCATAAAAATTATACTAACATTACTGAGTTATCAAAAAGCACTGCTTGCTTTGCATCTATAATAAAATATGCAAAATACCTCTATACATGTGACTCCGCAGCCTTACATATTGGCGCTGGTTTTAACATACCAACCACCTGTATTTTTACAACAGTGAAACCAGAGTTTCGTAGTCTATACTATACTCATTGCGAGTCTGTTTACATCGGAAATGATAAAACAGAAGGGATCCATAATAGTGAAGATGTAATTTTAGTTAATTCAATAAGTAAAGAATTTGAGATTTACTATGCGTAAGTTAAAATCACTGTCCACATTATTCATACTTACTTTATTATTTTCAGTCCCTTCTTTTGCAAAGATTGGGGATCTCTATATAGATGGCGACATAACCAATAAAAATCATGGCAGCGGATATTTGTTAACCATGGATGACTTTAATAAACTAAAAAAATCCCATATAAAAACAACTACATCCTGGACTGAGACTGGACACGTGGTGGATTTCGAAGGGGTAAAATTCAAGGATTTATTGACACTTGTCGGGGCTCATGGCAAAACGTTAAGAATGAGGGCACTGAATGACTACTGAGTCGACATTCCTTTATCTGACGTAGAGCAATACGATATTATTCTAGCAAACAAAATGGATGGCGTGGGTCTGAAGGTAAGAAACTTCGGTCCCTATTTCGTTATTTATCCTTTAGATAGATTTTTCGAAAAACTCAATAGCCCAATATATCAAGCTCGTTATATCTGGCAAGTAAATAGTATGACGGTAATAGAAAAATGAAGCTAAAACGGATCCTGATTCAGTACGTCGTCGTTTTTTTGATTCTAACCGGCGGTTTTGTGTGGATGTATGAACAGTATTTCTCCACAAGCCATAATATGAAATCGGCAGGCCCACAAGAAAACTATGCATGGGCAATAGCTAAATTCACGATCAGGCTGGCAGGATTTGATGCAAATATTGAGCGTCAGTTACGATTGGGGAACATTGATAAAGAAGAATTACAAACTGAGCTTGATCTTCTTTTTTCGAACTCTAATGTTTTACTTCATGAAAGTGTATCAACCAGATACTTATTTGAAGAGACTGGTTATGCTACAGCTGTAGAACAAATAAATGCTAACCTGGAAAATATCGATAACGAGTTAAATAAAAACACTCCTGACTACTCGATCATCCTTAAAAAAATTGAATTAATAGGGCAAGATAATAAAAAACTTGTTGTTATTTCAGATCATGCAGAAGTCAGACAGCGAAATATTATTCAACAGGACTATATCGATAAAGGAAACTCTATGAAGTTTCCAGTTGCGTCACTGTATTTCTTGTTTTTGTTGATGCTTTTCATCTCATATCGACAAGTAAAATCCATTAACAACCAATTAGAATCAGAAAAAAATCCTTTAACAACAAAAATGCTTTCCTTGGAGTGTTGGGTCACGAATTGAGAACTTCACTCCAGGCAATAATATCCTCGGTAGAGGTGATTACTCAGAAAGAAGATGGTACTGCATTCAATCACTTCGAACGTTTGGAAAATGCTGCCATGAAAATGGAACGTCAAATGAAAGACCTTGCTGAATTTGCCAAGGTTGATAACGGTAACGTCGAAATAAAAAGCTCATCATTCAACTTACATAAGCTTGTGCATGACACCGTCGAACAAAGCATTTCCATACTGAACAAGAACGATGTCAATGTAAGCTTGGAAAAAGTTTCAGATGTATATATAAAAAGTGATCCTTCCAGAGTCATGCAAATCATAGAAAACATTGTCACCAATGCCATAAAGTACACCGAAAATGGTAACGTGCAGATAAATGCTATTGTTCACGAAAAGTCTAAACTGGTTATTAAGGTCGAAGATACGGGTCAGGGTATCCCGAACGATAAAATAGACGCCATATTCTCTCCGTTTGTACGGGTCGAAAACGACAACAAAGTGCCCGGTTTTGGGATGGGGTTGGCTATCGTCCATGGTGTTGTTAAAGCCATGAAAGGGACTATTGATGTGAAAAGTGACATTGGTAAAGGAACTGTGTTTACCGTTTCATTACCCATTGAGCTGTCAACGCCTGCAGAGATTGAAATTATCACCGATATCGATGACAAACCTTTTTCAGCTAAGGGGATTAGTATATTAATTATCGATGATAATGAAATGGCATGCGAATCCTTAGTGTCAATTCTTCAGCATGACTTTTCAGTTGAGTATACAACGTATCCAGAAAGAGCATTGGAGAAATTATATCGTAAATCGTTTGACCTTGTTTTAAGTGATCTACAAATGCCTATCATTTCCCCGAAGCATCCGGCCCCCGTAACGCCATTGTTGCCGCCATCGCTTCCAGCTCGCGCCGACTGGCGTGAAAATTACGGCTAAACCTTGCCCATCTTGCAATTCCGCACATGGATACTTCTCCCAAAAAGAAACGTGATGCTCTGGAAAATCCGCACTACAACCGCACTACGGCCTGTTTATACCGATTCAAAATCAAAGCGGCGGATGAAACAGTCTCTAGGCATATTCACCGCAAACTGTATGCAATCGATTAGGGACTCCGAAGTCAGTCGATCCTTTGAGGTACGAGAAACCTGCCCGTCGCCGACGAGTGGATCGCTGTTGTCAAATTTGGGCGGGTACAGGGAAATCACGCGGATCCCCTCTTCACGCAGGCGCAGGGACAGAGTTTCTGCCATACGCCCCTGCCCGGCTTTGGCGGCATAAAAGGCGGCATGGCCTTCACAGTCATGGGTGAGGGGGTGAGCGGAAGAAGAAATAATGTTCACGATATCCGGCCGCTCAGATTGGCGTAACAGTGGCAGGAAATGTTTAATCATCAATACCGTGCCCGCCGTGCAGGACATGATGACGTTGGTAATTTCCTCATCACTGGCGGCATCAAGTTCCTGACCTTCCGCCCACGGGCTGCCGTTGTTAATCAGCACATCCACGTGACCAAACTTATTTTCAACGGCCTGCGCAAATGCCCGGATGCTGGCAGGATCCGATAAATCACAGGCAAAAGCGTGCACGCGGGTGCAGCCACACGTCTGAAGCTCGTAACGCACTTTTTCGGCCGCTTCGATATTGCGCGCTGAAAGTAGCACCTCTGCCCCAGATTTCGCATAGCGAATTGCCAGAGAACGCCCCATTTCACGGCCCGCACCGGTGATAACTACACGCAAATTAGCATTGGACATAACATTGATTCCTGTTATTAAAAGTAAATTGTATTAGCCCGATAAAACAATTTTTCGGTTAGTTAATTTGGTAAACCTGTTCCCCAATATCCTCGGGGATGATGTTGAAATAGCCTTCATTGCACTCTGAAAGTACGTGAGAACTTGCGATAAAACCTTTCCGATCGTGCTTCCAGCCGTCAAAATCCAGACCAAGCAGCTTGAGAATATATTCGCTGCCCTCCGGCATAATTGGCTGGGCAAGAGTGGCAAATTGCTTTATGGCCCAAAAATTAAAGGCAAAAGTGGTGCGTTGATAATCGCGCAGCGCCGGTTGGGTTTCATATTTTGTGTGCGTTAAAGAATTTTTGCGTTAACCGCCTGTAAGTATTCCGGTAACCAGAACCATCCACTTTTAGATCTTTTTCTGCATACTCATCTGCGGATGGTGCTATGTGTAAGGCTCAATGTAAATGCATTGAATTCCCTTCAAATCCCCCAAAACATAAGATTAATAGCATCCTTGATCTCATCTGAGCATTTGCTGAGATCTGCAATCACTTCACCAATCACCTCAACAGGAACGTTCGATAGTTCAGTCGTCATCAGCCGGTAATCTTCGCTGTCGATGCGGATCAGAGGAAACAGCGTTTTATTCACTTTATCAGACAGATGATGCGATTCGATAAGCGGGATGACCATCCGTCGTTTTGGCGTCTCGACAATATCGCTTTGCACATCGACAAACATTTTGTAGTGACTGGTACGTTTGTATTGATAAACAATGAATTGCATGATCACCAGTTCCTGTTTTCATCCGCAAAGGATCCATTCTGCGTGATAAACCGGGCGACTTCTTCCATCCCTTCGCGGTTTTCTTTCTTCCACGCTTCGGCTTTGATGCGGCGGGCTTCTTTGCCAATGACATCATTCACCAGACCAGAAATATTGACTCCGGCAGCACTCAGAACCTGATAATTGTCTTTGTCCACGGTAACGCTGACGCGGTGTTTCATGATAGTGATCCTCTATTATGCATACTACGAGTATATACCCCACATGGTTGTTCAGCAATTAGCCACAATTCAACGTCAACGCCTCCAACTCCTCAAACGTATAAACCCGAAAAACATTCCGGTGCTTCGCTTCCAGCGGGATGTGCTGATGATTCACAATGATGTGCTTGATGCTATTGAACAGCAGCTCAATCGCGCGTTTCATCTGCGGATTGGGCACGATCGGGCGTCGGTTAATACAGCGTAATTCAGAGACGGGAGCATAATTTCGTCTCCTCAAACAGTTTAACGTGGAGACAGTAAAACAGGTGAATTGCAATGGGCTTACCTGAAGTGGCAGGTAAATATTTGTCTTGTCTGTTTTTCATAAATATTCTCCCTCAAATGTTTTTAGCGACTCTCTAATTTAAGGTTGATCCATTCGTCAATTTCAGATTCGAGCCAGGCCACGCTAAATAGCTGATCCTAATATCGCTACACTTTTGCCTGACCGTGCTTCCTGCCTGGGAATGGGCTTACCGTTTTCATAAAGTGGCGTACCTTATTCAGTAATTGACAGCTATGATTCCGGGTTATCGTGTCGTGTAATGCTTGCCATAACCGTTCAACGTGGTTCACCCATGGAGAGTAGACTGGTTGATAAATAACAATAAATTTTGGGTTCTTCTTCAGCCACCGAAGCGTTTCACGACTTTTATGGATGATGTAGTTATCAACGACCAGTGTGATCGTTTTTGCCCGCCGGTACGTGCTTTTTAGATGTTTTAACAAGCTGATAAATAACCCCGAGTTTTTATTGCTGCTGCCGACGTAACTGACTTTTCCTGTGCCGCTGTGCAACGCCCCAGCCAGATAATATTTTTCGTTTTTCCCCGGCGTAGCAACTCGTTTTTGTTGACCACGCAGTTGCCAGTCAGCACCTATTTTGGGGTTGAGATGGATATCGACCTCATCCTCGTAAAACACAGGATGTTCGACGCTACACTCGCTTAGCGCTTCGGCGATAGCGGCCATTTTCTCTTCTTTATGCGGATCGCGAATGCGCAACGTGGGGGCCGCTCTTCGCCAGACTATTCCAGCAGAGGGAAGCCATCGGCGAACGGTTGAAGCATGCAAACGGCACCCGGTTATCTCATTGATTTTTATTGCTAACAGTTCAGTACTCCAACGAGAACGTTGATAACCAAAATCGCTCGGAGAATGCTTAATCAGCTGACGCAATAGCGTACAAATATGCTCAAACGGCCAGCATCGCCCACGGCCTGAAGGTAAAGATTTTAGGCCTTCGAGGCCATAAAGAGTGAACCAGTTAATCCAGCGACCTAACGATGACCGCGCACAACAAAGTGTTCTGGCGACATGACTGACCGTGTCACCACGGTGAAGCATCAGCATGGCGGTGAGTCTGCGTGCGTAGTTTTTGTCGTCTGTTTTATGAATAGTTTTTTGCATCAGACATCTTTCGATATCGGGTATCGGTGCTATGATCGGCATAACTCAGTCCGGTTGGTGGTTTGGGATATTCAGCGATTGATCAGATCGCTTAAATCGGACTGAGTTCCCTTCTGGTGATCTATTATTTGGAACAGCTATTTAGAGAGTTTGGGCTCCGCAAGGATTGAGGGAAACCACACGACGCTTGCCGACTATGTGGAAAGCAAAGTCGAAGGAACACAGAGTTCGACGGATCAGCTCAAAGAAATCAACAATATTGAAGCTGCGATGGAATTCATCGACGAGCATCTAAATAATGGTGATGAGATAACGGAATATTTTATCCGCGAGCTACATAGTCTGGCGGTTGTCGGGTTGCAACAGGAAGGTGATAAAACGCCCGGTGCCTATCGACAACATAACGTCAGCATCGCTCAGTCTGACCATTTGCCGCCGGATCACATCCGCGTCCCTGACTATATGTCAGAATTAACTGCCTTTATTAACCGTGCTGATAAACCAAAATATGATCTGATGAAGATTGCGCTGGTGCATCACCGTTTTGGCTGGATACATCCATTCGGTAACGGTAATGGCAGAACGGTCAGACTGCTGACCTATGCGTTATTGATCAAGTATGGTTTTAATGTTCAGGCAGGTGGTCGGGTTCTTAATCCGACAGCGGTATTTTGTAATGATCGCGAGCACTATTACGCCATGCTGTCGTTAGCGGATAAAGGAACTGAGCAGGGCTTAGAAGAATGGTGTTTATATGTACTTTCGGGAATTTCATCTGAGTTGAAGAAAGTCGATCAACTGACAAATCATGCTTTTTTGAGTACAAAAATACTGTATCCGGCGATCGACTTTTCATCTGAAAGAGGGCTAATAAACCCGTTGGAATCTAAAGTACTGAAACGCGCTGTCGAGCTAGGGACGATAAAAGCGGGTGATCTCCGTACCGCCTTACCTGACCTAAAACCAGCGCAGGTGACTTATCAACTTGGCAAGTTGATCGATCGGGGACTGCTCCAGCCAGTGGAAGAGGGGGCGCGTTCCTATACGGCGAAGTTTTCTAACTCATATCTGATTCGTGGGGTGATTAAGGCCCTGCGGGAGGAAGGGTTTATTCCTGATTTGTGATTTCGGTGTTGGGTGTTTTCGCTAGACGTAATGGTATTCGGTCTAGTTTGTATTTTTTTATTAATGTCTATTACGAATCGACACTCAAGATAAAAAATAAACGAAACTGAAAACATGAGAAGGCAGGAGATATCTGAATAAATTGCTCCGTCAGAACACCCGTAGCGCTTCAACGACCAATGAGAATGCCGGGGAAGGTTGTTTGCGACTAGGGTAATACAGGTAGTAGCCAGGAAATGGCCTGCACCATTGCTCCAGCACGCGAACCAGACGACCGTCTTCAATATGTGTTCCAAACTCTTCTTCTGGCAAAAAAGCAATCCCGAGCCCTGCAAGCGCCGCATCAACAATATGTTCAGATGTATTGAAAATGAGCTGTCCGCTGACGCGCACATTAAGATTTCCTTCATCCTGATCAAAATCCCAGACATATAACCCGCCAGACCTGATCATGCGTTGATTTATGCACAGGTGTCGCGTCAATTCATGGGGTGTATTGGGGACAGGATAACGCGAAAAATAGTCTGGAGATGCCACTGCGGCCATACGCAATTTAGGGCCGATGGGTACCGCTATCATATCTTTATCAATTGTGTCACCCAGTCGAACGCCCGCATCAAAACGGTCTGTCACAATGTCGCGAAAACCATGGTTCGCGTCGAACTCGATATTAATATCCGGGTACTCACGCAACAGTGGTGCCAGCTTTGGCAGCAGCGTACTGTGCAAAACATCTGGCCCGCAGGTGATGCGGACCGTACCTGCCGGCTTATCGCGCAGGTCGGTCAGCATATCCAGTTCAGCTTCAATTTCATCAATACGATTGCCTATAGCCAGTAGCAATCGTTCTCCGGCGGAAGTCGGCGACACGCTCCGGGTGGTGCGCGTCAGCAGGCGAATTTGCATACGCTCTTCAAGTGCGGAAATCGCCTGACTGAGAGCAGGTTGAGTGACACCCAACTGTGCAGCGGCGCGGGTAAAACTGCTTTCACGAGCGACCGTGACAAAATAAAGCAGGTCGTTTAGGTTGCGTTTCATCAGGTATGCCCCGTTCTATTAATAAGCATTAGTTATAAAGCCATTAAGTATTCATTAGCTAGTAATAATGCACCCGGCGTGTAAAATTTCCAGCAAGAGATTATTAAGCGATGGCGGATAAACGCTGTTGTCCTTTTCATCTTTCTTTCACTTTTCATTTTCTGACGTTATTCCTGCGAATAGCGTTCGGCCCCGGCTTACCTGAAAACTGCCGGAGATTATTCGGAGTTAGCAATTTATGCCCAGATCGTCGAGTGGCACACCACTACACAAAGAGCGTGCGTACTGGAGCGGTGTATTCGCCATGACGTTGTGCGTATTTGCGCTAGTTGCTTCGGAATTTATGCCTGTCAGCCTGCTGACGCCTATATCAGGAGATTTAGGCGTCAGTGAGGGACTGGTTGGTCAGGGGATCGCTATTTCCGGCGTGTTTGCGGTATTGACGAGTCTCTCCATTTCTACACTGGCCTGGGCTCTCAATCGCAAGGTATTGCTGTTGGGTATGACTGCGTTGATGGCGTTTTCCGGAGCCATTATCGCGTTAGCGCCTAGTTATTTGATTTACATGACTGGCCGTGCCCTGATTGGTATTGCTATTGGTGGGTTCTGGTCGCTGTCTGCCGCCACGGCTATTCGCCTGGTTCCACAGCATCGGGTTCCTCGTGCATTGGCTATTTTTAACGGTGGTAACGCGTTGGCAACCGTTATAGCCGCACCACTTGGCAGTTATCTGGGTTCTGTCATCGGCTGGCGAGGTGCATTCTTTTGTATCGTTCCGGTCGCGGTAATTGCCTTTATCTGGCAGTGGTTCAGCCTGCCTGCAATGACAACGGATAAAGACGGTAAGCGTACCGGCACTGTTTTTCGTCTTTTTGCTAACCCGCTTGTGACAGTTGGCCTTATGGCCTGCGGATTGTTCTTTATGGGCCAGTTTTCTTTGTTTACCTATCTGCGTCCGTTCCTTGAGACGGTAACGCAGGTGGATATCACCACGCTGTCGCTCATTTTGCTGACCATCGGTGTAGCTGGCTTTATTGGTACCCTGGTGATTGGCGCATTTTTGAAATCCGCCTTTTATCTCACGCTTATCACCATCCCATTGCTGATGGCCGCAATAGCCGGAGCTCTGATCGCTTTTGGTCACAGTATATGGATTGTTGCATCGCTGCTTGGTTTATGGGGGTTAATCGCCACTGCTGCACCGACCGGTTGGTGGACATGGGTCGCCAGAACACTGCCGGAGGATGCGGAAGCTGGCGGTGGTCTGATGGTTGCCATAGTGCAACTGTCAATCGCACTGGGATCCACCCTCGGTGGTTTAGCATTTGACCATAGCGGCTATCAAAGCACTTTCACCATCAGCGTCATTTTATTAGTGATAGCGGCTATCCTGGCTTTATTGACGTCACGTAAAGATATTTACCAAACCAACTAAGGATTATCCAATGAGAATATATACCATGCTACTAGGGCTGTTAATCAGTTCGTTTGCTGCAACAGGAGCGGATATGTCTAACGGAGCAGATAATTTTTACAAAAGCGATAAGGTCACCTTGCAAAAGGTGACCTTTAAAAACCAGTACCAGATGAAGGTCGTCGGTAATCTGTTTATGCCGAAAGGGATGGATCAGAACGCTAAGAATCCAGCTATTGTCATTGGTCATCCAATGGGGGCTGTAAAAGAACAAAGCTCAAATTTATATGCTCAGAAACTGGCGGAACAAGGGTTTGTGACGCTGGCGATTGATCTTTCCTTCTGGGGCGAGAGTGACGGAAAACCCGGTCATCTGATTTCTCCGGAAATTTATGCGGATGATTATAGTGCCGCAGTCGATTATCTGAGTACTCAGTCTTTCGTTGATCCGGGAAAAATAGGCGTACTGGGTATTTGTGGTAGTGGGAGCTTCGTTATCAGTGCTGCCAAAATTGATCCGAGAATGAGGGCAATTGCCACGGTCAGCATGTATGACATGGGGTCTGTTTTCCGTAATGGTCTTAATCATTCGGTTACGCTTGAACAGCGCAAAGCGTTTATTAAATCCGCTACAGATCAGCGCCTTGCCGAATTTAAGGGCGGAGAAACTGCCTATATTCCAGGAACTGTTAACAAGCTTGATGATTCAACATCTGCGGTTCAGCGAGAATTCTTCGATTTCTATCGCACATCACGTGGTGGTTATACGCCACAGGGTGAGAAAGAAGCGCTGACTACAAAACCGATGTTGAGCAGCATAGGGAAGTTTATGAACTTCTATCCGTTCAACGATATTGAAACGATCTCGCCACGCCCGATGCTGTTCATCACCGGCGATCAGGCACATTCGAAAGAATTTAGCGAAGATGCTTACAAACGTGCCGGACAGCCGAAAGAGTTGTACATCGTACCTGGTGCAGGCCATGTCGATCTGTATGACCGTACTAACCTGATCCCTTTTGCTAAGCTGACGTCGTTCTTTAAAGCTAACCTAAAATAATGCCCAAAGCCGCATCCTGATGGGTGTGGCTAACCTTTGCGGGGTTCATCGTATGAAATATCTGAGTACTTTAATACCGGGCCTGCTTCTGGGTTGTACTTTTGCAGGCCATGCCGACACTAGCATTACCCCGCAGCTTAAAGAGAACGCGATGACGGTTAAAATGAACATTAATGACCAACAATTTGAGGTCAGACTTCACGACAATCCAGCGGCTAAAGCATTTGTTAATACTTTACCTTTGCAACTTGAAATGGATGAGTTGAATGGCAATGAGAAATTCGCCGACCTTCCTCATACGTTCCCTTCCAGCCCGGTGCGGCCTGGGACCATTCAGGCAGGCGATCTCATGCTGTACGGAACGCAAACGTTGGTTTTATTCTATTCATCATTTGAGTCCTCATATCGCTATACCCCTATTGGGAAAGTTATTCATCCAGAAAATCTCCCCGCTCAGATGGACAAAAAGAAAATATGGGTCAGGTTTAACGATCATTAAAACACCGATATTTGTCCTACTTCGTTGGCTGCCCTTCTGTCATGGCGCTCGCAACTATCGTGCTGCTAATACCTGTGTATCCCGGAGAACAGTTGTGACCGAATGCCATGCGCAGTGCCCTCCAGATTGTTTTTTATTCCTGAACTTCAACACAAACGCCAGATCGGTCGAGCGACCTACTTGGCAAACATAAAGGACCGTAACATGGAAAACTTCACATTCTTCAATCCGACCAAAATCGAATTCGGTACCGGCAAGGAACAGTTGATCGGCCAGCATCTTTCCGAACACGGTATCAAGAAAGTGCTGCTCTGCTACGGCAGCGAGCGCATCAAGCGTGATGGACTTTTCGACATCGTCAGCAAGAGCCTTTCCGAGAAAGGCATCGAACTGGTTGAATGCGGTGGCATCGTCAGCAATCCCGTTCTCTCGAAGGTGCGAGAGGGCATTGCTTTGGCGAGAGCGGATCAGGTCGATGCCATCCTGAGTGTGGGCGGCGGTTCCGTGCTCGACAGTGTCAAGGCGATTGCCGCGGGTGTTTGCCACGATGGTGATGTTTGGGATCTGTTTGTCGGCAAGGCCAACATCGAATCTGCACTTCCTTTGTTTGCCATCCTGACGCTTGCCGCAACGGGCAGTGAAATGAATCCTGGGGCGGTGGTCACCAATGACGAGACCAAAGAGAAGTTTTTCATCCATGCACCCTGTTTATTCCCCAAAGTATCCATCGTCGATCCTGCGCTCATGCAGGGGGTGTCTCGCGACTATCTCGTTTATTCCGCTTCGGATGTCATTGCCCATCTGATCGAGGTGTATTTCACCGCGGCCGTGCATCCAAAGTTGCAATCGCGTCTGGTCGAATCGCTCATTAACACGGTGATCGAGACAACCGAAGCGCTGCTTGCCGACCCTGCGGATTATGATGCCCGCGCACAGTTTGCCTGGGCCGCGACGTTGGCGTTGAATGGCCTGACCTTCTCCGGTGCTGCCGGTTTTAGCTATCCCAACCATGCCATTGAGCACTCGCTCTCCGCCCTGTTCAACGTGCCGCACGGGGCCGGTCTGTCGGTGGTGGTCCCGGCTTGGATGAAGTGGTACCTCGACCGTAACCCGGCTCAGTTCGAACGATTTGCTGAGAACGTATTCGGCGTGGAGTCCGCCGAGAATGGCATAGCTGCGCTGGAGAGCTGGTACGAAAAGATCGGCACGCCAACGCAGTTGCCGCAACTGGGCATCAAGGAAGCCGATCTGCCGGCCATCCTCGAAAACGTACAGAAAAATGTGCGCATCTTCGGCATCGCTGAGACCTACACCCCGGAAGTGGTGACGATCATTCTGAAGAACGCGTTGTAGTAACCAGATTTTTATAAAAGGAGCTGTTTGATGAAAATTTTACATAATGGATCGATTTCTTCCCAGCTCGGGCCGGCTGAGTGGTTTACCGGCAAGGTTCGGATTGACGGCCTGTTCTATGCCGAATCGCCGGCCACTGTATCAAACGCTGCAGTCACCTTTGAGCCAGGTGCGCGTACCGCGTGGCACAGCCATCCTTTGGGACAAACACTCGTCGTACTTTCCGGTTGTGGACGAGTACAGCTGCAAGGTAAACCAATCGAGGAAATCCGGCCCGGTGACATTGTCTGGATCGCGCCCGGCGAAAAGCACTGGCATGGTGCTGCGCCCGCGACCGCGATGACCCATATTGCCATTCAGGAGGCGCAGGATGGTAAAGCCGCTGACTGGTTTGAGCCGGTCAGTGAGGTCGAGTACTCAGCAAGCTAACAGGATCACATAAAGGAAAAATCATGGCTGAAAAACGCCCATGTCGGCCAGAGTAGTCGTTTGGTAGTTGTCGGCCTTGGAGGTCTGGGTCATATGACCATCAAGCTAGCCAAGGCCATGGGCACGGAAGTGACTCTGTTCATCCGCTCTGCGGGCAAAGAAGCTGATGCCCAAGCGCTTGGGCGCGGACCATGTTGTGGTTTCATCCGACGTCGCGCAGATGGCCGCTGTCGCCGGACGTTTCCACTTGATCGTCGATACTGTGCCCTATGTGCATGATCTCAACCCCTATATCCCGACGCTGTCGTTCAAGGGGGCGCTGGTACTAGTCGGCTATCTTGGCCCGATCAAACCCTCACACAATTCGATGCCTATGGTTATTGGTGGCAAAGCCGTAGGCGCATCGATGATCAGCGGTATCGCCGCTACCCAGGAAATGCTCGATTTCTGTGGCGAGCATGGCAACGTCTTCTTTGAAAGCAAGCGATGGGTTTTCACGCTTTTGTCCATCGGTCGCGGTAGTCATTGGTTACGGAATTTCGTTTTGTTTTCTGGCGCTCACCCTGCGAGTGATCCCGATGGGGGGGGTCTATGCGATCTGGTCAGGCATTGGCCTCCAGGCTTAATGTCGTCGATAAGCTTTGTGTTGCGGGAGCGTCGTCGATTGTCGAGCACGCTGAAACAAAAAATCCCTCTATCAATGTGAAGATCAAACGGCCAGTGTAATGTCTCGCTTGCGTCAGACTAATCGACACGGCCCTGTGGTTTCTTTGCTTTGACGTTGCATTGGCTTTTCCTTGAGTTTATCGAGGATGCGTCGGCCTTGAGCCATCCCACCATTGAGAAAAGCGCTGCTTATCTTCATCCAGTCGCAATGGCTCGCCAATTATGGGCGTAACCAGCCGATAGGGTTTGTCTTTGCTGGCGACACTGATGCGATCGAAGGGTTCGTACCAAGCATGTTGGGCGATGTTGAATCGTCCTACGTGCGCAGGTAGCAAGGCTTTAGTCTGCAAATCCTCCGCCGCTTGTGCAGCCTCCTCCGGTGTCATGTGGATATAGGGCCATCGCGCATCGTACTGACCCATATCGAGTGCAACCAGATCGAAGCTGCCGAAGCGCTGCGCCAACGCTTTGAAATGCGGGCCATAGCCCGTGTCGCCGCTGAACAGGATGCGCCGCGTGGCAGATTCCAGCACGAAGCCTGTCCACAGCGTCTTATTCCGCGTCATCCAACGCCCTGAGTAGTGACGCGCTGGCACGAGATAGATGGCAAGGTTGGCACCGAAGTCCAGCTTATCGTACCAGTCTGCCTCGCTGAATTTTTCCCGTGCATAGCCCCAGCGTTCCAAATGCGCACCTACGCCGAGAGGAACAATCATGTGTCTGACCTTTCCTTTCAGTGCAGTCACCGTCGCGTAATCAAGATGATCCCAGTGATCGTGGGTAATCAGCAGAACATCAATCTCCGGTATGTCGTCTGCCGTATAAAGGTTGGTGCCATCAAACGCTTTGGTCGAAAATGAAACTGGTGCTGCATATGAGCTGAATACCGGGTCGATAAGGATGCGCTTGCCCGCGAATAGTACAAAATACGAGGAATGCCCGAGCCAGACGACCGTATCACGACTTGCATCCAGTGTTTTGAGATTGGTCTTGATCGCAGGGATAGGCAAGCTGGGTATCAGATTATCAACCGGCGAGAACAGACTGTTGGCAAGAATGGAAAACGAACTATTTCCTTCCGCAAGTATCGGCGTGGCAACAAGGTTGTGGAATTCCCCATTAGCATAGTGAGGTGAGTGCTGAACCCGCTCCAATCGGTTGCCTTCGGGGTAGGCCCCAAATTTGGGGAGTTGAAGATAGACGCCCACACTCAGCACAAGAGGTAATACAAAAGCAACAAGACCGATCAACATTTTGCGTACTCGTTTCGTCACTCGGACCACCTCATGAAGACAACCTCAGTTGTCCGTTATAATTTTCGATAAGCATTCTTTCTTGTCTTACCATGCAAGGGATAGCTCGATCCTCGGATGTTGTTGCCTAACCCTCTTGCTAGTGAGCTGCCGCTTCTTGTGAAAAGAGGCAGCAGATGGCCTATAGGCAATTCTTGGTTTTTCGCCTAAATTATTCCTGTATCACTGAGCCCAACGACATATCTAACCGTTCGGCAAAGGTTTTTTGAAGAAAAGAAATGGTTTCTCCAGTGGCTCCCATCGCTTCGTAGAAAGCCAGCGGCTGGTTGTACTTCATGCCAATGTAGAGAGCACTGGCCTTCATCGGGCTCAACACTTCCGCCATGGTGCTCCGGATGATGCCTTCTTCCGAATAGGTGAACTCGTTGGCTCCCGCAGTTACAACAATCTGCATTTCCTTGTCCTTCAGGGCGATGCCATTCGGACCAAATGCCCAGCCATACGTCCAGACCCTATTGAGATAGGCCTTGAGCATCGGGGTCAGATTGAACCAATGAACTGGGAAGAGAAACACAATGCGATCTGCCGCTTCCGCCGCTTTTTGTTCGGCAGCAACGTCAAAGCCGTTGATATCGCTGCCATACAGGGCTTCGAGATTACGAACGGTGGCATCGACGGTTTTTTCGGCAATTTGTTGCAACGCTTTGGTTGCAATAGATTGTTCGGGATAGGGATGGGAAACGATAACGAGGGTTTTCATTTGGATGTTCCTTGAGTTCTGTTCTTTGTGTGTGCGTATTCAGATAACTGGGGCTATGCCTTCAACCAGATAGGCATTGCTCTCCGATGCCGCCTGCCGGTAGCCGAGAATGGCCTGGTATTCCGGGGATTCGTGCCAGGCATGAGCTTGTTCCATGCTGGGAAACTGCAAAATCACGATGATGCTGTTTGGTGCCTTGCCTTCCAAGACCTCAACTTTTCCGCTAGCAACAATGGGCTGGCCGCCGTAAGGCACGTAGGTTTCAGCCACTTTGGCTTGATAAGGTTTGATACCTTCGGGATCGTTGATTTTGACGTCGAAAACGAAATAGGCAGGATTAGCCATGATGAAATCTCCCAAACCCGACCTGTCATTGCAAGCCGAGCCGGTTAAGCTGTTTAGAGTTAGAGGCTGGCTTCGAAAATCTTGCGGCTGACTTCCAGCGTTACATCCTGACGCTCTCCAAGCTGTTTCATGCCATGCACTTCCAATTGCTGAACCACAATCCATCAATGGCGGCTGCCGGAATGTCGTAGTCGGTAAGACTGGTTTTTACGCCGAGGTTTTCAAAGAACATACGGGTTTTCTCGATGGCTTGATCGACTCGGTCATCTTCTTTGCCTTCGGTGATGTTCCAGATACGTTCAGCATACTGCAGCAGTTTGGCGCGTTTACTGTCGCGACGGATATGCAGCATCGAAGGTAGAATGATTGCCAGCGTACGGGTATGATCGATGTCATACTGCGCGGTCAGTTCGTGACCCATCAAATGTGTTGCCCAGACCTGCGGTACACCTGCGCCGATCAGACCATTCACTGCCATCGTGGCGGCCCACATCAGATTGGCGCGCGAATTATAATCAGCCGGTTCGCTGACAACTTTCGGGCCGATTTCGATCAACGTCTGGAGCAGACCTTCCGCAAATCGATCTTGAACGTGACCCTCTGCGGGAAAGGTCAGGTACTGCTCGATCACATGTACAAATGAGTCGATGACCCCGTTCGCAAGCTGTCTTGCCGGCAAAGTGTAGGTTTTTGTTGGATCAAGAATCGAGAACTGTGGAAATACCCGTGGCGAGGTAAAGTACGCCTTGGTCTTGGTTGATTTGCGGGTGACCACAGCGCCGTTGTTCATTTCCGAGCCAGTGGCAGGCAAGGTCAGAACCGCACCGAACGGCAGCGCTTGGGTGACCACAGCCCCGTAGGTTTCCAGAATCTGCCATGGATCTGTTGCAATCAAGGTGGCTGCTGCAACAAATTTGGTACCGTCAATAACCGAGCCTCCGCCTACGGCCAACAGGAAATCCACCTTTTCTGCGCGAGCCAGCTCAACGGCACGCATCAGTGTTTCAAAAGTCGGATTGGGTTCGATTCCGCCAAACTCGAAGCGCTCGCGTAGGCCCAGCGCGGAACGAACTTCAGCCAGTGTGCCATAGCGTTCGGCACTTTCTCTACCGTAGAGCACCATTACTCGTGCGCTGGCGGGAACAAGGCTATCGAGTTGAGCCACGGTTTCTTGGCCAAAGACGATGCGGGTTGGGTTCTGGAATTCAAAATTGAACATTATTGTCTCCGGAGAAAATCAAATAATTGGTATTTGAAGAACAGTATTAAGAAGTGGACGGGCCAACTGTCATGTTCTCGATGGAATGGATTATGAGCGTTGCCATTCGCAACAAAAATGAGTTATCTGGTTTATGATTAACTAACTTAAAGTTAATAATTAGATGATCGGGACAGTGTGAATATTCGGAGGGGTAATGGATTTATCACAGCGCGTACGTGCCATTCTTTCTTTTGTGCAAGTCGCGGATGCAGGCAGCTTTGCCGCAGCTGCCCGTATGCTAGGAATCAGTGCAGCAGCAGTTAGCAAGAATGTGGCCAGACTGGAACAGGCCCTGGGTGTCCGGTTGATGAACCGCACCACGCGAACCCTTAATCTCACCAACGAAGGCTCTGCATTCCTCAAGCAAGCGCGTATTGCGCTAGAGGCGCTCGATACCGCAGTGGATGCTGTCGCCGCTCAACGTGTGGAAACGAGCGGACACGTTCGCATTTCGACCAGCTCAGCATTTGGTCGAGACCAACTGATGCCAGCACTTCCGGGACTGTTGACCCGCTACCCAGGCTTATCCGTCGAAGTCGACTTCGATGATCGGGTTATCGATTTGGTGCATGACGGTTACGATCTGGCGATCAGAGGTGGGCGTATTGCTGATTCTGCTTTGATAGCGCGACCAATATGCCGCCTGAACATGGTTCTTGTTGCATCTCCAACCTATCTGGAGCGCAATGGCGTTCCGAGTACGCCGAAGGAACTCAGTCAACACAAGCTGATTACCCGTCGCTTCTTGGGAGGACGGGTTTCTCCTTGGTGCTTTCGGGCAGAAGATGGCAGCATCATCACACTAGACCAGAATCATGCCATGCTGACCTTGTCGGCTCC
The DNA here is from genome assembly GCF_002847015.1 of Prodigiosinella confusarubida. Classification (GTDB taxonomy): domain Bacteria; phylum Pseudomonadota; class Gammaproteobacteria; order Enterobacterales; family Enterobacteriaceae; genus Prodigiosinella; species Prodigiosinella aquatilis. The sequence continues at coordinate 4,433,313 of NZ_CP025085.1, read as the reverse complement.
AGAAGCTTTGGTTCAGGCTGCCAGTTTTGATATGGGTATTGCACAGGTTGGCGTTCACCATGCATGGAAGCATCTAAGTTCCGGCACATTAAAAGTGCTGTTATTAGGCCAACATGATCCTGGCAGCTACGAGATGGTAATGCAGTATCCGCACCGGGCTTTGATGGCCCCCAGAGTACGCGCAACGATCGATTATTTGCTCGCTGTCTTTGCAAAAGATGATGCGCTACATGTATCGCAGATGGCACTAGCAGCCTATGTCAGCTAAAAGGCAGAGCCACCAAGCTATTGGCTGCTTAACGGGGTACCGGTCAATTTCAGTTTATTGTTTGAATGATAGTATCGGCCGAGATATTGGCTCTCAGCCGTTGTGTGGAATGTCCGCTGCATTTCGATACTAATTTTACCGGAATTAATCGGCCATTGGTCTGAGTTACTTTAGCTCCTGCCAGGCAGGATAAATAATGCCCAAATCTAACTTTCGAATCGGTACAGAGGTTGGGTACCTGCGTAACTAAAGTTAACGGCTGAAAACCCTGCTGGCAGGGTGACTTCACCGTCCTGAAGTAATTTTTCGGGGCCGGAAGTCCGGCCCAGTCAGCGCAGCGCAGTGGTCAGCGGATCGTTGATGACCAGCCGGTACATCGCCGTCAGCGCGACCGAGCACACCACCGTTATTTGAAAGCGGTCGAGTGCCATGCGCCGAGAAGTACACTTCCCGGCTCGAACGGTGTGCGCCAGTTCCTGCGGGGCTGACGCCCCCCAAATAAACCGACGCGTGGGCGCGTCTTTTCGCTCGCTGGGGCGGCAAAATTTATTCGGCTCCCCCCGGCCTGCTCGGTTCCCCTTGGGGTAAACGCTCGCCGGTGGGTTCGGGCGACGCAAATTAGTCATTTCTGCGAAATGAAATTTCCTCGCTTCACGCCACTTTTCAATTCCTGAGGGGGGCGCAGGAATTGAAAAGCCATACAAGCGTCGCCTGTTGATATGGCTTGTCCCTGTAAAAATGAGCACATGCGATGGTAACGGATTCCGCTGTTGTGTCAGGGATGTTCGGTGCTCTCTGCTGCGCTCCGCCTCAGCCCTGATGCAATAGCGTCGTAGACAAAAAAAGAAAAGCCGCACCTGTTCGTTCAGGAGCGGCTTTTCTTTATCTGGTCATCAAACTGACTTAGGCGACCTTAACAGGCTTCTCAAAGCGGTAAGCCGGGATGAATTGATGCTGGCAGGCGTCGAGATAGTCTGACCGCCATTGCATCATCTGTGTGCGTTCGTCGAGGTGTTCCGCCTTGTGGATATAGGCGGTGTGAACAGTTCTCCAGCGAGCGCAGGACTTTGGCGGCGTGTGTCTCACTCCAGCGAATGTTCGCGGCCACCCACTGACGTGAAACGGCCTCAAAGGTATTGCCGTTTTTCTTCGCCTGTTTGTCGTGCTGTTTCTTAACACTGGGATCGTCCCCTGCGCTGAGAATAGTTCGGGATTCTTCACGCAGTTTACGGGCATTTGCCAGCGTGACGGTTGGGTAAGCGCCAAACGCCAGCTTTTTCTCTTTGCCGCCGAAGCGGTACTTAAGATGCCAGAGTTTAGAACCGTTAGGTTTGATTAGCAGGTATAAACCCTGCGCGTCGCTGAGTTTGTAAGGTTTATCGAGTGGCTTGGTGTTGCGGATGGTGGTATCAGTCAGAGGCATGGCTGGGGCTCCGTAGTTTATCGAACCGACAGGCCCCCAATTAAGCCCCCAAAAACTACGGATGTCAAAAAATCTTGTAGTACCTTGAGGTACTCCAGATTTTCATCAAATTACTGATTTTTCTATGTTCCCGGACGAATAGAGACGTCCCAAAACAAAAATATGGTGCCCGGACTCGGAATCGAACCAAGGACACGAGGATTTTCAATCCTTATGTCTAATTGTTAAATTCATTACTATCTTGTGATTTAAATGCAAGTTCGCATCCTGAGATAAATATCAGGTGCCTAAATGCATGTAATTCCAGTAATTTCTACCAAGGGTGGGGAAGGTAAATCCACTCAAGCAGCCAACCTTGCCGGTTTCCTTGCCGATGCAAATCTAAAAGTCCTTCTCATCGATGGTGATTATGCTCAGCCCACGGCCAGTAGCATTTTCTCTCTCACCTACGAAGCACCCAAAGGTTTGTATGAGTTGCTCATGCAGACTGCGGATCTAAGTCAGCCTTCCAGCATCATATCCAATAGTGTTATTGACGGGTTGGATGTGATTGTTTCCAACGATCCCCACGCTCAGCTTCCTACTGCCATGCTGCACGCTCCAGACGGGCGGTTACGCTTACGCAATGTTCTGCAGCATCCCCTTTTCCAGTCTTATGACGTCATCATCGTTGATTCCCAAGGTGCCCGTTCCATTATGCTGGAATTGATTGTTCTTGCGGCGACACAGACAGCTGTGGGCGTGGTAAAACCCATACTGCCTGATGTCAGGGAGTTCATCCGTGGCACTGTCAATATGATGGAAAACCTGCTGCCTTTTTCCGCACTTGGTCTGAAGCTCCCCGAAATCCGCATTTTGATTAATTGCATGAAGTACACCCGCCTTGCTCGCGCAACGTACCAGCAGCTCGAAGAAATCATTAATGACGGCAGATACAGTGCGCACTGCGAGAAGATTGATGTCTCTCTGCTTAGCACCTTTATCTATGACCTTGAAATTTATGTTGAAGGACATGCGGTTGGTCAGCCGGCCCATCGTCTGGAAAAGAAAACAGGGCGTGTCAGTGATTCTGCATTCTCCACCATGCACCAACTGGCCTGCGAACTTTTCCCTGAATGGCAGAGCCGTTTCGACTCACTGAAAACTGAAGGGCAGGTGAGCCTATGAAACCGGCTGATTTGGATAAAGATAAGCTGAAAGGCCTCGTGTCTTACGGGGCCGAACAAAGCATTTTAGGCGGGTTAATGCTCGATAACGACCGCTGGGATGATGTCGCGCTCATCATTTCAGCAGAGGATTTTTTCAGCAAAGCTCATCAAATCTATTTTCGTGAAATGAAACGTCTGATTGACGCGGGCAAGCCCATTGACCTCATTACATTGACCGACTCTCTTGAACAACAGAACTTGCTCGAACTGGTGGGTGGATTTAGTTACTCCGCCACACTCAGTAAAGACACGCCCAGCGCCGCCAATATTGTGGCATACAGTGAAATTGTGGCGAGGTATAGCCGCGCACGTCAGCTCGCCGCATTAGGCAACGATCTGACCAGGGAAGTATCAGCCCCGCGGGCTGATATATCCGCCATCCTGGAACAGTCTGAAAAACGGATCATTGATATTGCCGAAAAAGCGGAGCCGGAAAAAGGCACGTCTGTGATTGAGGGGCTAGAGCGTCTTATCAGTGATCTGGAGATACGTAATGAATCCGGTAATGGGATAACTGGTACGCCGACAGGTTTTGATGATCTTGATACCCGCACCTGCGGGCTGCAGGCCAGTGATTTAGTGTTGCTGGCCGGTCGTCCATCGATGGGCAAAACGGCACTGGCGATGGGGATAGTCACTGGCGCGCTTGAGCAGCAGAGAGACAGTGTCGTTCAGGTGTACAGCCTTGAACAACCGACTGAACAGTTACTGATGCGTATGATCTCCTCTCTGGGAAATGTGGAACTTCAGCGTCTGAAAAGCGGACTGTTAGAGGATGAAGATTGGGCGCGTATCAGCAACGTAGCAGGTCTCATTGCGAATGAATGGCGCGACCGGTTGATTATTGATGATAGCAGCTACCTGACACCGTCAATGCTTCGCATTCGAGCGCGTCGCAGTGCCCGTAAACACGGTAAACCGTCGCTTATCATGCTGGATTATTTACAACTGATGCGCTGCCCTGATCAGGAGAACAGGACGCAGGAAATCGCTGAAATTTCCCGATCGCTAAAGGCACTGGCCAAGGAGATGAAATGTCCAGTTGTGGCGCTCTCGCAGCTTAACCGCTCTCTTGAATCCCGTGCAGATAAACGACCAAATAATGGTGACCTGCGTGACTCCGGAGCGCTGGAGCAGGATGCCGACGTCATCATGTTCGTTTATCGCGATGAAGTCTATAACCCGGACACGGAAGATAAAGGACTTGCTGAAATTATCATTGGCAAGCAGCGTCAGGGACCCATCGGTATGATCAGACTGCGGTTTGACAGCAGGTTTACGCGTTTTGAGTCTCTTCGGGCTCCTGCCGTTCAGGGAGGGACATACTGATGGCCAAATACAACAAAGTGAATCTTTCAGATGCCATGCTTCAGCGGGGGAAATCACCGTCACTGCTGAACTCCGAAAGCAATGTTTCACCGCTGGTACCTCCTGTCAGTGAAATGGCGATGGTGCTTACTCTGGATCAGCTGCGTCCCAATCCAGATAATCCGCGAACTTCCCGTAATCCCCGGTTTAATGACATTAAGTCCTCAATCCGCGCGCGCGGGTTGGATTCCATTCCTAAAGTGACACGCGATCCGGACGGTGAGGATGTGTATATCTTCAGCGACGGAGGGAATACTCGTTATCAGATCCTCTGTGAATTATGGCAAGAAACCGGAGAAGACCGTTTTTATCGGATCCAGACCATTGTTAAGCCATGGCCGGGACGGCTGAAGTGCTTGATTGGCCATCTGGCTGAAAATGAAGTCCGGGGCGACCTGACCTACCTTGAAAAAGCCTTAGGGATTCATAACGCACGGGCTATCAGCGAGAAACAGCTCGGAAGAAATGTTTCGCTTAGGGAACTCTCAGATTTGCTTAATCAGGAAGGTTATCCGATCCATAACTCTTCGATCAGTCGTATGGAAGATACGTTAAAATATCTCTATCCCTATATGCCTGATGTGCTGAAGTCTGGGTTGAGCCGTGGGCAAGTGATGCCTTTGCTTGCATTGCGGTCCGCCGCCGAAAAAACATGGAGTGAGTATTGCACCAGTGTTGATACCACCCAAACATATGATGATGTTTTCAGAAAGACGAGTGAGTCGTTTAATAACCCAGACTTGTACTCCCTCGAAATGTTCCGTGATGAGCTTATCGGTGAACTGCTCAAGGCATTACCTCACCCCTCTTTAAATTATGACCGTTGGCTGATTGAACTTGATCCGAAAGAGCAGCAGCGTCGGGAAATGTTTGGTGACCCGCCTAAGCCGCCGGTCGTCATATATCAGGAGTCACCACAGCCTGCATCATCAGGCAAAGCGATCACCCAGCTCCCACCACAGTCTGATGGGGAACCTCACCTCACCGGCCTGCGTTCCGGTACCCTGACCGGCGCGGGTACCCGACCTGAACCGTCGCCGGATAACAAGGCTGAATTGCTTGTCCCGACATTACCTTCATCCATGCAGACCCTGATGGACGGAGATCAGAAACGTCCCACTGACAGAACTGAAACCCAGCCAGATCTCTATGGTGGCTCCACCGTTATCAGCGGGCAGACTGAAGCCCGCCCGGCCTTTAATACGGACAACCTATTTTCTGCGTTATCTGAATCTTCTGATGAAACCGACCGTTCTGTCTCCTCCGTGGCGTTTGCGGCGGTTGGGTTGGAGCCGGTCAACGATATCTGGCATATCCCCGCATTACAGGACGATATCGAGCACTTGCAGGATATGGCTTATCGGCTGGCTTTTGAACTCGCCGAGGCGATGGGGTGCACAGACAGTATTTCTGAAGATAAAACCGAACACTCGGCTGGCTATAGCGCCTCTGCTCAAAGCAGCAATGAATTTGTGCTTTTCCTAGCGGGAATGACCGGGAGCTTTTCGAGCGAACCTTTTAATATGTTCATGTTCTGCCTAAATTTTTTCGGTTCGCCTGTGATAAGCGACCAGCCTGTTTTTGATGATCTGCATGTCGTTAAAATGATGCGGCTGATCCGCGTGTTACGCCGCCTGCGTGAGTTGCAGCGCGATGCGGCGAAAGGAGGTTCCCATGAACTTTGATCTCAATGATGAAATGGCGCAGGCCGTGACAGAACAGCAGCTCAGAGCAAGTTTAAGCCAGATCCTTAATGAAGTGCGCTCTGATAAACCATCACATCATTATTGTGAGGACTGCGGGGCCACTATCCCCGAAGCGCGCCGTCGGGCAGTACGCGGTGTCAGGTTCTGTGTCGGCTGTCAGGAAGTCAGGGAACACCATCAACATATTGGAACGGGGAGGAACGATGATCACCGGTGATAATGAAAAGCTGTTGCGCCGTATCCGGAAGCTGATGGCTCTGGGTACCCGTAACAATAACGCGTATGAAGCGGCCCGGGCTGTGCGCCTTGCGCAGGTGCTGATGCAACGACACAACCTTTCGCAGGACGATGTCGCGGTTTGTGCTGTACAGGAAGCGGTGAGTTATCAAGTGTATACCGACGCTATCAGTATTCCCGGATGGTTGAATGCGCTGGCTGCTGTCGTCTGCATGGCAACGGGCTGCCGTTGCTGGTTCAGTTGGTATCGCACGGTCACTCGAGTGGGGCGGCAGCGTGACCGGCGCTCATTGCATTTTTATGGACTGAACGAACGTCCCGACGTGGCGCTGTACGTTTTTACTGTGCTGTCCCGTCAACTTAAAAATGCCACCACATGTCATATGCGTTCGGCATACCAGCTTAAACGACTCAAGTTGCGGACAAAACGTAACCGGGCAGACCAGTTCCGGGAAGGTTGGGTGGTGGGGGTATGGAATGTCCTGGAGCCGTTTGCCCCGACAGAGAAAGAATCAGGTGTCCTGCGAAATTGGCTGGCACAGCGATGCGGCCCGGCACTGTCCGACGTTAACGTTCGTGAGGCAAGGCGCTGCCGCGGGGATTCCAACGCGCGAATATCTGGATGGCTGGCCGGTCGACGTGCAGAGCTGAATAAAGGGATTTACGGTCAAGCATCGACGGCATCCATGTTGTCTCTAACGGTTTCCGGAGGGGAGGGATGATGAGTAATGTGCTGATTTTCATGGCGTGCTCTACCCGTTGGATAACGGGCTTTTGGTTACTTACGGACTTGGGGATTAACGGGGGGTTACGGTGAGCCAGAATTTATCTCAGGCAACGAACACCATATTGACACATCTCCTTATGGAGCTGAAATCTGGCAACATCCGCCGGTGCGAGTCGCTGGGCATGACGATTGAGGAAGTGCGTCAACTGAGCCAACTGACGGTGGATGATCTTCATTACCTGATGCAAAGCAGTGTGTCGGTACTGAATTTGAGCATCAATCACGATAACTTCTGGATCATCGTTCAGCAGTCCAGAACGGAGCAGAAGCGGATGCAGCGGATTGATCGAGCGCTAGCCCTTGGGGGATCGATTGAGCTTATGCAGACCTATTTTGGTCTGAGCGCTGCCGAGGTCAGTGCCCGCCGGCGTCTTAAGGGTATCGATACAGCGCGAGGGCGTACTCAGGCACCGGATGAAGAGGCGGATGCCGGTATCTGGACGCAGTGGGATTCATCGGGCCTCACCTCTCCGGATTCTCATGATGCGCTGGATGTGATGATGCTCGCCGCTGAGCTACATGACGTTTCTTTGACAGCTGTCTGGACGCGCGTCACCACATGGTGCCGGGAGCGTGACCGGAAAGGCAATAGACGGGAGGCGGTATGACTGAACTCATTGATTTCTGTCCTCGCCAGCACGTCACGCCAGCAGTACGGCGTAAAGCCCTATGCATGGTGGACTTTCTTAAAAACGGCCGGAAGGTGTGCAAGCGGTTGGATGAAAAGGGTTATCTCAAGATTAATATTGGTCCCTTCTGGCGGATGCTCAGTAAAGACGGTGGGCACCGCTGGTTCCTGATGAATCACCAGACGTACAACCGTGAAATCAGGAAATAGTGACGCGGGTTTTGTAGAGCCCTGCGGCACGATGACCAGCACAACCAGGATCGGGGCCTTCATGGCCCCGCAGTGCTGTCACTGTCATATTTAAAGAGGACGCGAGATGGGATTACCACCAGACAGCATCGTAGAATTCACGCTGTCACGAATGCAGAACAACCTTGCCAGCCGAACGGCGGAGAGCGATGTTACCAGTGAACGCAGCGGTCTGCTTTTCCTGGGAAATGTTCATGATGCTTTTCCACGCCGGCTGTTTATGGATACCCGTCTTTCCCCGCTGGATAAAACGGCGTGGGTGATGATCCGTCTCTATGCGCAGCAAAACGAAGGGGCGGTATTTCCGACCTACGACGAGCTACAGCTACAGCTTGCCTCTCCCCATGCGGAAAAGGCTTCCCGTGAAACGATCAGCAGAGTGCTGCTTATGCTGAGGATCACCGGCTGGCTGAGCCTGTGTAAGCGGGTAAGGGATGTGCGTGGTCGCGTGAGGGGGAACATTTATGCTCAACATGATGAGCCGCTCAGCTGCCGTGATGCGGAAACCTTTGACCCGGGTTGGCTGGATCTTGTGGCATCAAGCTGTCAGCACAGGAATAAGTCTGTCCGCATGACGGCACTGGCCGTTCTGGCTGAAATTCGAAACGACCCAACGATGCGTCACCGTCATTCTCGTCTTGCCATGATTGAAAGTCGGCTCGGTTCGGCAGCAACACCGTTACAAATGGCCAGTTTACGCCGTGCGTATAAGCCGGGTTCGGTTCCCGAACTCAGTATCAAAAGCGCAGAAAATAGTCAGGAAATACTGAGTTCGGATACCGAACTCAGTGATGAAAAGGGGCAGTCAGATCCGAGTTCGGTTTCCGAACTCAGTCTAAAATCAGGTGGTTACGACGGAGTTCGGAAATCGAACCGTAACGTACGTAGTTTCACACAAGGTGTGAATAAAAAAACGTACGTATCTGATGATAACGGTGGTAAAGGCCAGCCAGTCCCTGAGCTACCCGAATCGCTGACGAGCAAAATCTCTGCTGACGATGCAGTTATGCTGACGGCTCAACTGACTGCCTTGCCGGGTCCACAGTCGTCAGCCTTGTTGGGCATGCTGAAAAACCAGCTGGGCAGGGGGCAGTTAACCAATCCTACGGGCTGGATGCTGAAAATGCTCAAGCTGGCCCGTGAGGGACAGTTGGTAATACCCGGAGTTTCCACTACGTCCCAGCCTGTCAGACAGGCAACTACTGCCACATTGACGCCAATGCCAACCGTTCCACGTCCTGCAGAACGGGCTTCTGCTGAGCGGGTTTCAAGTGTTATTGCCGATATTCGGAATGCGATGCTTTTGGGGAAGTCTAAAAATTAGCCAATGCTGCGCCCCGCAGCAGGGGTTAAAAAATGCACAGTGCTGCGCCCCGCAGTAGAGGCTAATAAATGTACAGTGCTGCGCCCCGCAGCAGAGGCTAAAAAATGCACAGTGCTGCGCCCCGCAGCAGAGGTTAATAAATATACAGTGCTGCGCCCCGCAGCAGAGGCTAAAAAATGCACAGTGCTGCGCCCCGCAGCAGAGGCTAAAAAATGCACAGTGCTGCGCCCCGCAGCAGAGGTTAAAAAATGCACAGTGCTGCGCCCCGCAGCAGAGGCTGATAAATGTACAGTGCTGCGCCCCGCAGCAGACGATAAAAGGTTAGTTATCTGTGTCAGAAAGCTTGTAAACGATCAGATAAAGTTTATTCACGAAACGGATGAAGAGTTTTACGTTGTTGCTTCGCCATCATTTTCAGGACTATCAGGACCTTCTTAACTGATAAGACGGTGACAGAGATGGCAGACAGCACTGAAAAAAGAACAGGTGCATTGCACTCAGAGTTGAAAATTGAACTCCACAGCCACTATGCCATTGGATTATGGCAAGGTCGGCGGGCAGAGAAAGAGGATGATGGCAATAAAGGTAAGCCCGCCATTATGGGAATGCCGCGTTTTCTCAGCCTGGCGTCCAGGATTAACCAAGACTCCTTGAAAAATAATCCCTGGGCGGATGCAGCGATGCTTGCACTGGAAGACAAAATCAGTGGAGCCAGTAACACGATGTCCAATCTGATTAATAGCCTGGATAAGGAAATGCAGTTGCTTCCGACAGGTGTCACGTTTACTGAAGCTGGTGTTGAGACGCCGCTGGATATCAAGGTGTACAGCAATACCCCATTGGGTTATCGCTGCGTGTATCTGTTAATCGGTTTTGATCAGTTCTCAAAGAAGGTACTTCAGGCATTTCACTATGGGCTGGTATCACGAGCTAAGCGCGATCAACTTCTCAGTGAAGGCGGCCGGTTGATCCGACAGATATATGGCAGTGTTGTTCCGTATCGTTCATTGCCTGTGTATCGCCAGGATGCCGTCGAAAATAACGATGTGTGGCAACAGGCCGTTTTAGAACTGGGTGAGCCGGACATTGACGTGCTGCTGGGAAACCGCCGTTCCTCTTTCTCCCCACCTATTCATGAATCCAGTGTCAACCTTTTGCGTATTCGGTACCGGGCTGTTGATAACAGTGCTGCTCAATAAGGAGGGAGGATGCGCCTTTTCCTTTGTGAAAAACCCTCCCAGGGGAGAGATATTGCGGCCGTTCTCGGTGCCACTAAACGAGGAACCGGCTTTCTTCAGGGCCCCGGTGTTACTGTGACCTGGGCTGTCGGACATTTACTCGAAACCGCCTCTCCTGAGGCGTATGGCACTCAGTTTGCACGACCCTGGAACATCCATGCTCTGCCGGTATTACCGGCACAGTGGCAAATGGTAGTGAAAAAGGAGACGGAAGATCAGTTTAAGGCCATCGCGAAATTACTTAAGCAGGTTGACGAAGTGGTGATTGCCACCGATGCCGACCGAGAAGGCGAGGTCATTGCCCGGGAATTGCTGGACTTTTGCCAGTGGCGCGGCCCGGTAAACCGGCTCTGGTTATCTGCCCTGGATGAACCGAGTATTCGCAACGGACTGAATAACATCAAACCCGGTAATGAGACGCTGGCGCTGTACTACGCGGGGTTAGGCCGTGCCCGGGCAGACTGGCTGACGGGCATGAATCTTACCCGGCTCTATACGTTGAAGGCCCGTGAAAAAGGCTTTGACGGTGTGCTGTCCGTGGGGCGGGTGCAAACACCGACGCTGGCACTGGTGGTGAATCGGGACAGAGAAATCGCCATTTTTGTCCCGAAGCCTTACTGGCAGGTCAACGCGGCTCTCCAGGCGTGTGGGATGGCGTTTGTTGCCCGCTGGGTGCCCGCGAAGATGTACACCGATGAGGAAAAACGCTGTGTTCATCAGGGCATTGCTCAGCAGGTGGCCCAGCTTTGCCGTCAGTCGGGTCAGGCCCAGGTCATTGAGCAGGAGAAAAAGCGGGAGACGGAGGCCGCTCCGTTGGCGTTTTCATTAGGGGCCTTGCAGCAGGCCTGCGGCAAACTGTGGGATATGTCGCCTCAGCAGGTGCTTGATACCGCCCAAAGTCTGTATGAGACCCATAAGGCCACAACCTATCCCCGTACCGACTGTGGTTTTCTGCCGGAGTCGATGCGTGAAGAGATCCCGCTGGTTCTTGCCGCACTGGCGAAAACTGACCCGTCCCTCACGACGACGATAGCGACTCTTGATCCCCGTTTTGTATCACGTATCTGGAACGACAAAAAAATCACGGCGCACCACGGGATCATCCCCACTAAGCATGCCAGCGACATGGGCAACATGAATGATGTGGAGAAACGGGTGTATGAGCTTATTCGTCGGCATTATCTGGCCCAGTTCCTCCCACTGTATGAGCGAGACGTGACCCGTCTTGATCTCAGCATCGGGGGACAGCTTTTCAGAACAACCGGACAGGTTGTGGTGGTGCCTGGCTGGAAAGTGCTGTTCAGTTCGGCGACTGACAGAAAAGGTAACGCTCAGGGTGATGAGGACAATGCGCTGCCATCCCTCAACAAAGGCGATGTCTGTACTGTGACGGTGGCTGAGGTGAAGGATCTTAAGACGAAAGCGCCGCTGTATTTTACATTTGATACGTTGATTGCCGCGATGATGAACGCAGCATCTTACGTGACCGATTTGCAGTTGAAAAAAGTCCTGAAAGAGAATGCCGGGTTGGGGACGGAGGCTACCCGCGCCAGCATCATTGATACGCTGCTTAAGCGAGGCTACATCGTCATGAATAGACGTTATCTGCGGGCGACCGAAGTGGCGATGGATCTGATGGATGCTTTGCCAGCTCCGCTGAAAGAACCGGGCATGACGGCGCTGTGGGAACAGGCGCTGGATGAGGTGGCCGCGGGCCGCATGCGTCTTGAAGACTTTATGGCCCGGCAGACAGGTTGGACACGGCAACTGGTTGCTCAGGGACTGGCACAGAATATGGTGATCCGTTTGCCACCGACGCCAGTTTGTCCTCTCTGCGGCAGTAAAACCCGGTTGCGTCGTGGTGAGAAAAAGGCTTTTTACCGTTGTGAGAAATATCCGTCCTGCAAAGGTGTGGTTAATGTCCCTGACCAGGTGAAGAGGAAATCGGCGAAGTCTACGTCTCGAAAGCCAAAGCAGAATTAACCGATTGCGGTCAGAGCCTGTATTTTGCTATGTTTCTCGTGGCTCTGAAGCCGCACCCCGTGACTGCGGTCTGCCAGAATGCTACATGCATTGTATTCTGGCGGAACAGTCTGACAGGCCGCTCCCACACCTGAGAGAAGAGTCTGTAAGGCACATAACCTCCGTGAAAACCGTGCCGGGTCCTGAACCTGCCCCGGAGCTGCTGTGAGAACAGCTTAACTTCAGATCGATGGTGCAGATCGCAACAGCGGTACCTCTCAGGGTACCGCTGTTTATTTATGTCTTCGCATTCTACATTTTTTCCTACCCGCTATATTGACTTCTCTTCGCCGTGGTTTAAAACTGAATGGGCTAATCGTTGTCTCTGACAACTGCCAATGTTCCGGTGATTCGAGAGGAACGCCTTAGGGTAATCACATGCCAATGCCATCATGACCTGAGAGATGGCGCTTTCGAGCGGTTAAATTAAATCTGTTTATCCTTTGAAAACAGAGACCTTCGGGTTAAGGCTCACTTCACTAATTCAGCCAGTCAGTAATACTGTTACTGACTTCCCTGCGGGAAACTTTCTCCCGCACGGGATGATTGTTTCTCCGCACCCAGTTTATTTCACTCCGGAGAGAACATCATGACTGCAACTGCAAATACCCCTGCTTCAAACAATGTTTCACATTCTTCCTCTCAGTCTAAGACTGAATATTTCAATCTGAACGTTACCGGCATCGGATACCTCAACAATATCCGTAAAGTCGCAGGCACAACGGGTGAATTCACCTGTGCTGTGATTAATGCCCTGACCGGCCCTACCGACAACGCGTCCTATACCCGTTTTGATGTGACTGTCGCAGGTAAGGAAAGTGTTTCACTCATTAATCGCTGCCAAAAATCAGTAGATGAGGAGAAACAGGTGCTGGTTGGTTTTGTGCTTAGCGGTCTTACTGCTGACGTGTTCACCTTATCTAAGGGTGATCATGCCGGCGAAAGTCGTCCAAGTTTAAAAGCCCGACTGATTGCGGTCGAGTGGATAAAAATTGGTGGCGAGATCGTCTATAAGTCCGAAAAACCGACGTCTACTCCGCCAGGACAGCATGCGGAACAGCCTAGAAGTTACGCTGACAACTCATTCTGAACCGATCTGGACACACACCTGGCTGGAACACACCAGCGGGTGTGTTCCTCTCAACCATTTTTTAAGAGGAATTTATTATGTCCAGTCGCGGCGTAAATAAAGTCATTCTGGTCGGATTTTTGGGACAGGATCCTGAAATCCGCTACATACCTAATGGAACGGCAGTGGCCAATTTTTCGCTGGCCACTGCCGAAACCTGGCGTGATAAACAAACAGGCGAAGAGAAAGAGCGAACCGAATGGCACCGCGTAGTGATGTTCGGGAAGCTTGCTGAAATCGTCGGAGAATATCTGCGCAAAGGTTCTCAGGTTTACATCGAGGGCCAATTGCAGACCCGTAAGTGGACAGATAACGCCGGTGTCGAACGCTGGACGACTGAAATTATGGTCAAACAGCAAGGCACCATGCAGATGTTGGGCAGCAGTAACCGCACCAACACAAGTGGAAACGGTCAGGCTGCCGGTAAACACACTTCTGCAGCGACACCTGGTCACAGTGGGACGCCTCAGCCAGTATCACAGTCGATGGGCAATGAACCACCGATGGACTTCGACGACGATATCCCGTTTCTTGGGCTCGGTTATGGCGTCTGTCGCAGCGCGATTTATGCTATTTCCTGATGATGACGTATTAACCTTAACTATCCACCTTGTGGGGAGAACTTTCCCCTCAGGGTGGTTCTCCTTCTTTTTTTGGCGTCAGCATTGTGATGTTTTTGCTGCACGTCGTTGGCACCAACATCCGGACATTCAGATGCTTGGCGCAAACTAATCTGCCAGTTTTGACTGGCGTTCGATTCTCTGACAGACTCACCTTACTAAAGGTAAGGTGCGCTGTTAGCGGAGGACACTATGACTAACCGTTATGATACTGATTTTTATGGCTGGACCAGGGAACAGGCAGATCTGCTGCGTTCTGGTCGCCTGAGTCAGTTAGACACCCCAAACCTTCTGGAGGAAATCGAGAGCATGGGCAATAGCCAACGAAGCGAGCTGGAGTCACGCCTTGAGGTATTGTTCCTTCACCTCCTGAAGTGGGCTTTCCAGCCTTCGCACCGTGGCCGTAGCTGGCAGCTGACCATTGCAGAACAGCGTCGTAAAGTTGCCCGTCGTCTTTCTAAAAGTCCAAGCTTAAAGCGTGAACTTGATGAGATGACAACAGATGCTTACGGTGATGCGATTTTATCTGCTGCCAGAGAGACGGGAATGGATGAGAAAACTTTCCCTAAATCCTGTCCGTGGACGTTTGACCAGGTCATGGATAGCGAATTTTATCCTGATTAACGCAATGAATATCTCGCCGGCTTGTCCGGCGTTTTTCTCTATATTCCCCCTTAGAAAAGCCCGCCTCCAGCCAGCGTGTGTCCGCCCAAATTTCGATGACACTTTTTTTTCTTGAGTTCCCGGAAAGAGTTTAGCGTTGTTCCATTTTGTGCCGCCGTCAGAATATCCGCCACTTATTAGGAATACTCTCACGGTGAACATTGATGGCACGACTGACCCTGCATCCTGGGCACAAACTGGCATGGCTAACGCTGTCATTGCTAACCGCCGGGTGCGCCAATAACGGCATTTCTGCTGCTGACGCACTGCCGCGTATCTCCACCCACCCCAGAGTGAGTGATATTTACCGGGGCCGATCGCCGGAGGTGATGCGCTATGACCGTTATACCCTGGTCAGTACCCGGCCCGCTGATGCTCAGCGTGATCCCTTGAATCAGATGGTTGATATCACCATGCCGGCGCAGTTAGTGCGTTCAGTCGGGGATGGATTTCGGTACCTGCTGCTGGAGTCCGGATACTCTTTGTGCCCGGCATCTTCATCCGCATTTGTTGAGTTACTGAGCCGTCCACTGCCTGCGGTACAGCGCTCAATAGGACCTGTTCGTCTTAGCGAGGCGTTGCAGGTTCTGGCCGGTCCAGCCTGGCGTTTACGTGTCGATGATGTTAATCGCGAGGTGTGTTTTACGCTTCGCGATGCCTATCGGGATTTCGTCCCCCGTGCTAACACATCGGTCGCTGTTGCACCGCGTTTGTCGGGTAATCCGTTCTCAGCCTCTTCTCCTATCGCCTCAAAAGTCACCCCTTCCACACCGCCGCTCACCGTGCCAGCGGCGGTTCAGTCGACGTCAGGGTTGACACCGGAAAGTGTCCCAGTGCCTTCACCGGTACTGGCGGCGATGAAGCGCGGCGCCAATGTGAGCAACTCAACGATACCTGGTACTAAGCCAACCGTTCCGGTGACATCTGCTTATCAGATGAAACAGGCGGTACAGCCTCTGACTAAACCGCTAGTACCGGTCATTCCGATGAAAACACCGGGGCCTGTAAAAAACACCCGTACCCACTCATCTGCGCCTACAGGAAACCCGGTCTTTACGCCTGGTGCCCCGGTGATGGCTGCGCCATCCGGGCAACGGTGGCGTGCCGAAGTGGGTTCCACGCTAAAAGAGACGTTGACCCGCTGGGCAGGCGTTGCAAAGTGCGACAACGGGGGAGATTGGGCCGTTATCTGGCCGGTTTCGCTGGACTACCGGATTGACGCACCGTTGGTGTTCCACGGTAATTTTGAGTCAGTTCTGGTGCAGATTTTCGACTTGTATCGCCAGGCGGAGAAACCGCTTTATGCCGTCGCCAGCCGTATGCAATGCCTGGTATCCGTCAGCGATCATCCAGGCCGTCACTGATGGGATACGGTATTGCTGCTCTGTCCCTGATTTTTTTGCTGATAGTTGGCAACGTACAGACCCGTGATGCCTCTCGTCTTGTGCATCAGAACATCCAGGTCAATGCCAACCTGTTGGCCGCAGACATCCTCAGGCTGGCGAGCGCAGTCAATGACTGGCGGTATACCCATCAGCTTGCCGAGGGGCCGCTTGTCACCGGGCAGTTTGGCATGCTTCCGGCAACTGATAGCCGCATTCAGGCCGCTATTCAAGGGGGACGTCTCTGGCTCTGGTCTGTTGATCGTCCGGGGCTGGTCGATTCTCTACATCGTCAGTCGGCGGGTTCTGCGCTGGTCTGCACGGTGTCCGGCGGACGCCTCAAAATGTCTGATGGTACCGATATGAATTTGCTCCTTCCCGCCGGCGTGGCGGAAGGCAATGTCGTTTATCTCAATTAAAGGAGTCGAGGATGCCGATGCCGACGTTTTTCCTGTCCCGACCAACTCTCCACGCCACGATGATAGCCGCGCTGGTGATGTTGTCCGGATGTTCTCTCAAAGAAATTAACCGGATGGAGCACCAGGCGAGGGGGGATGCTGACACTGCACAACGGATCACTCAGAGCCGAACGGCGTTAACACAAGAATCGGTGACATGGACAGATAAACCCTGGGTTAATCTCAGGCCGGTGATCCCCGTGGTGTCTTCGCCAGAAGATACGTCGTTCCCCGATTGCCAGATAACAATTATCCGGCCGGAGGGGATGACGTTACCTGAGATTGGGCAGCGCATTACCGCAGTCTGTGGGCTGAGAGTCACCATTACACCTGATGCCTTGCAAGCGCTGGTTTCCACCGGTGGCGGTAACGTCACTACGCAACAGATGACCGGCAAATTGCCTGCTCCGGATGATAACGGCAGAGTTCCCCTGTCGCAGATCGGCGGGCAAGTCCAGCAGGCGGCTTCGGTCTCTGTGGAAAACCCGGTGCTCACCGGCCTGAAATGGCAGGGCAAGCTGCGCGGGTTACTTGATATTATCTCCAGCCGTCTTGGCCTGTCCGTGCGTAATGACCAAGGCACTATCGTTTTTTACCAGCTCGATACCCGTACCTATCAGTTGGTGATATTGAATACCAAAATCGACAGTACCGCTTCAGTAAATTCGGGCTCTGGTAACCAGTTGGGAAGCAGTGGCGGGACGAGTTCAGGCACGTCCGGTGATATTAATTCCGCGCAAAAGACGGCGTACGACCTTAGCAGTAATCTTTACGATGATATCCGTAAAACCATCGACAACATGATCACGCCGTCAAAAGGGCGCTACTGGCTCTCGTCTGCCAGCGGAACGCTGACGGTGACGGATACGCCGGTGGTTCTGGACCGTATTGGCCGTTACATCGCGTACCAGAACAAAGTGCTAAACCGTCAGGTTCAACTGAGTGTGCGGGTGCTGAGTGTGACTCAGACCCGTAATGAGCAGATGGGACTCGACTGGGGGCTGGTTTACAAGTCTCTGCATACTGCAGGGGCTACGCTTTCGGGCAGTTTCACCAACGCTGCCGACAACGCGGGTTCGGCGGGCTTTTCCATTCTGGACACGGCCAGCGGTAGCGCGGCGCGTTTCTCCGGCTCACAACTGCTCATCAAAGCGCTTTCTGAGCAGGGAAACGTCAGTGTTGTCACCCAGCTCAACCGCGCCACAACGAACCTGACGCCAGTTCCTTACCAGCTTTCCAATCAAAAAGGTATCCTGACCAGCTCAAGCACGACAGCGACGGCAAACGTGGGAGTCACCTCCTCGATGCAGACCAGCATCCTGACCACTGGCCTGTTCATGACGATGCTGCCATATATCCAGGAAAACGGCGACGTACAGTTGCAGTTTGCCTTTAGCTATTCCAGCCCGCCCAAAATCGAATCCTTTGTCAGCAAAGACGGGAATACGCGCAATGACGTCCCGACGTTCCAGCAGGAAGCCCTGACCCAGAAAGTCAATATGCGTGCCGGTGAAACGTTGGTGCTGACGGGGTCTGATCAGGTCACCACCACGACGGACAAGCAGGGGACATTCACACCGGGCAACTTCATTCTAGGTGGGGGACAAAACGGTAATACGACGCGAACCACCCTGGTCATTCTGGTTACACCTGTGCTGCTGAGGTAACGATGAGAAAACAAAAAGAACGCCGCCGAGCACAAGGTACCCAGCCTGTGCTTATCCAGGGGCGTACCGGGTGGCTGGCCGGATTGCGTTGGGTAGATGAAAAAGGTGCCGGGCTCGGATTCTGGCGGAATACCCGTGGTGATACCCATTGGATCCAGACCGGCAGGAAGCCCGACCGGATGGTCGGATTTGCCCTGCCTGCCCGCGTCAGGCGTGGTATACGGCTCTGCTCCCTGGCCGCCGCATTTTTAGTGCGTGAAGGGGGCAACAGTTACGGCATTTACCAGCTTGATGAGGCGGCGGACCGCTGGGTATTTTTAGCCACCGTCGGGGGGCGTATCTCCGTCATGGGGGATGTGGTCGGGACATTACAGGAAGTGAACGCCGCCCGTGAGCGCTTCATGGAGTTCAATGACCCCGGCGATCTGCAACGTGGTTGGCATTGTAGCGCCAGACCTGAACAACCTGAGTCCTGGCAGAACCTGACGGGTTTTTTGACCCGCACGCAGCGGCGTCGCGTTCATCTGCGGCAAATCCCGTCGTTGCGAAAGCTGGGAACGCTGGCGTTTTTAGTCGTGGGGGTGTCAGCCGCCCTCTTTTACTGGCGGGATGATGCCGGACTCAAGGCCCGGCAGGCGGCTGCACTGGCTGAATACAAAGCACGTCAGGTCCTGGCGGAGCATAAACCTGCCGTTGAACCGCAGGTTGTGCATCCGTGGGCCTCTTTGTTGCCGTCTTCCGTTTTCCTGAGCCAATGCTGGTTTACCCGTGAACCGTTGCCTGTTTCGGTAGTGGGGTGGCGGCTTACCGCCGGCGAATGCACGCAGGCGGGCTTACGTCTGCGGTATGTGGCGATGCCCGGTACGACGGTGGAAGATTTTGCCCGTCGGGCAAAACATATTTTTGGCCAGAGCGCGGTATTTGACCTGAAAGACGGGGGGCAGAACGGGGACGTCAATGTGCCCTACGCCGCCACTTCGCTACCTGCCAGGGATGAAGCGGTGCCGGACGGGAATACTCAACTGATGCGTTTCGTGACCCATCTGCAGCGGCGCAACATCCGTGTCCGGTTTACGGAAATCAAACCACCCGACGTGATCCCCGGCGCTGCCAATACCGCACCGCCTCAGGGCTGGCGGGAGTTTACCTTCGCGGTGAATACCCGGCTGGCACCGGAATGGATGCTTGCTGGCTGTGATGATATCGGACTTCGTCTTTTCAGCATTGCCTTCACGTTAAGCCCGCAAGGGCAGTTTGACTACACCGTTAAGGGGAGTCTGTATGCACAACGTTAACTCCGCCTGCCGGCTCTGGCTGCTTGGCATTCTCGCGGTATTCAGCCAGCAGAGCCTGGCGGAAGATCGTCCGGCTTCTGCCGACGCGGACAATGTCACTATTGGTCAGCTTGAGGCCATACAGTCCCGTAACTTTCTTCTGGAACAACAGGTACAGACCGCCAGACTCAAAAGGCAGCTTCGTGAAAGTCAAAGCGAAAGCCAGGTCAGCCAGGCGGCGAATGTGCCGGCGTCGTTGCCTTTCATGCCGTCTAACCCGCTGAGCATGAATGTCGGACAATCGGCCGCTGGCGCGACGTCATCGAAACGTGTCATGGGCGCTATCCGTCTGCAGGAGATTTACGGGCGTGGCACCCAGCTGCATGCGCGCATTGTGCTCCCTCAGGGAGGGATCACCGAAGTGTCTGCCGGTGACCTACTTCCGGGGAGCAAGCTGAGCGTGACGTCGGTGACCTTAAATGCGGTGAAACTCAGTGACGGAACAGCGCTGTCGTTCTGAAGAAGGAAATATCATGCAACCAGATAAAGAGATTATGGATTTTGTGCTGGCTGAAGACGTCCCCGACGGTAAAGGGGGGGTCAGGCTGGTGATTGATACGAACCGCCGTACCGATCCCCTGGTACAGCGATGGGTCATGGACATGGTCAGTGCTTTTCCCATGGCAGTCAAAGAGTTCGTTTCTCTCAGTGAACTCAATACGCGACGGGAACGGCAGGCAAACGCTGAGGACAGCGTTATGCCCCGTGGGGTACAGGCGCAGGATATCAGCGCGACCCAGCAGAAAGTCCTGACATATATGGCACTGGCGGGGCAGTTGGACTCCTCTGATATTCACCTGACTCTGAGTAAAAACGAAAAAATCACCGTCATTGAAATGCGTATCCACGGTGAACTGGAAATCATTGATGAGCTGACTTTTGACGAAGGTTTGTCGCTGGTGTCGACTATCTACCGGTCCATGTGTGACTTGCAGTCCACCGATTTTCTTGAACAGATTGCGCAAAAGGGCCGTGTGGCCTCAAATTATGCCCGCCGTGCCGGGTTGTTTGGGGCGCGTTACCAGCATATGCCGACACCTGATGGGTTATATGTCGTGTTACGTATTATTCCGGATGACAGTCATAAAGTGCCCACCATGGCACAACTCGGATTTCTGCCCGAGCAACAGGCGCTTGCAGAGAAAATATTGAGAATACCGGAAGGCATGGTGACACTGACGGGCCCTACGGGGTCGGGAAAAAGCACGACGCTCCGCACCTTTAGCCGGCACTGGCTGGATCGTACTCAGGGTAAAAAACGCCTGTTGACTATCGAGTTTCCCGTTGAGGGGCGTATTGCCGGGGCTATCCAAACCTCAGTAACGCCAAAAAGCAGCGCTCGTGAAGCCGTGGTTGAGGCCTGGGAAGACTCCAATGCGGCCGCACTTCGATCTGATCCGGACGCCATCGTCATTGGGGAGATGCAGGAGCGTAATTCGGTGATGGCAGCTGTCCATGCCGTAGAATCGGGTCACATTGTCCTCGATACACTCCACGCGCCCAGTGCGGCCGGGGCGATACCTCGTATGGCGTCGATGGGCGTCAATATTCAGCTCATTGCAGATCCGCAAATCATGATTGGTCTGCTCAGCCAGCGGCTGGTCCAGACCTTGTGCCCACACTGCCGTATTCCCTGGACTCAAAAGGCGTCGGCGTTACCGGCTGACGTCCGCAGCAGACTGGAAAAATATTGCAATGTGCCTGGTATTTGCGCGGCGGAACAGCTTTGGTTTCGTCATCCGCAAGGGTGTGAACATTGCCAGAAAAAGGTGGAGCTTACCGGGCGCATTGTCAGTCGTGGCGTGACCGGTCGTACCGTGCTGGCCGAAGTGATCCGCCCAGATGCCCGTTTTATGACCCTGTTCCTGTCGCAAGGTGCAGCCGTCGCACGTCAATACTGGTTACAGCATCTTGGCGGGATCAGTCGGCGCACGCATCTTCTGAGGCGTCTGGCTGAAGGAACGGTGGACCCTCTCGATGGCGATTTGGTGTGTCCTCTGGATGAAGATGAACTGCTTGCCTGTGAAGTGCCCCATGTCTGAGTATGCATCTGTTTCCTACCGTGCTCAGGATATGAGCCTGTTACAGCGAATCCGCTATGAGCTTGTTCGCAGGACTTTCATCGGTAAATATCGTCAACCCTTCTACGAGACGCTGCGCTTTCTGCTGGAAAATAAAAAATCATTTAAAGAGGCACTGAGTTTGATTGGTGAAGTGCACACAGACTTTGGTCGTCGCTGGCACCCTTACAGTGAGCTGGTTGAGGATTGCCTTGAGGCGATTGCCGATAACAGCGCCGGGCATTCCTTACCGGATGTGCTGGCTGCCTGGGTACCCAGAGAAGAGGCCGCGCTGATCAGTGCCGGTATTCGAAGCGGTAGTGTGCCGCGATCACTCGAACAGGCTGACAAGCTGATTGTGGCACGCCGGCGAATTTTGGGTCAGGTCCTGATGGCCTCTGTTTACCCGATTTTACTGTTGTTTCTGGGTGCCGGTTTGCTGACGGTCAATAACTGGCTGCTGATCCCCACGCTCAGCAAACTTTCCTCCCCGGATTCCTGGACCGGTGCTCTCGGATTGATGAACCACATCTCGGCATTCACCTCGGCATATGGCGGAATAACAGGGTTGTGCTGTGTGGCCTTTATTGCTTTGGTGTTCTGGTCTCTGCCACGCTGGCGTGGCTCATTACGGCGTTTCGCTGACCGACTGATGCCGTGGTCAATTTATAAGGATCTGCAGGGTGCGGTCTTTCTGATGAATGTCTCCGCATTGCTGGAAGCCGGGGTCCCGCATCTTGATGCGGTCAGAATACTTCATGATTTTGGCTCTCCCTGGTTACAGGAGCGCCTCGAAGCGGTGACGGACGGTATCAATAATGGTGTTGGTCTTGGGAAGTCGCTTCGCGACTGCGGATATCAATTCCCCAGCCAGGAAGCGGCTAACTACCTTTCTATTCTTGGGCAGGGCGACGGGGCATCCCGCCTCATCAGCAATTACGCTAACCGTTGGCTTGAACAGGTACTCGGCCTGGTTGCCAGACGCGCCAACGTCGCAAAACTTTTCTCTCTGTTTCTGATAATCACTTTCTTCTTACTCATGCTGGGCATGGTGATGCAAATTCAGGACATGACTCAGTATTCACCTCATTAAAGGATCTCTTATGTCAGCTAATCCGTTGTCTGTTTCAGTTCGCCGACAGCCTCATCGTGGGTGGGGCATTATTGAGAATGGGACCCTCGCTATTCTGATAATCATTGTCATTGTGTATGTCGTCAGCAAGTTGTGGGGATTATGGACCCAGAAAAGTGTGGCCATGGAAACCACCAATTATCAGAGCCTGATCACCTATGTCCGGGGCAATTTCAAAGGGCCTGGTGGTTATGATTTCACCAGCGCCAGCACGATGACCGGTACCGTTATTGCCGCAGGCGGTGCGAAGGGGATGACCGTTCAGGGGGATGTCACCTCCGGGTCTGCCACGATGTTTAACACCTTTGGTGGGCAAGTGATATTAACGCCGGTGGCTTCAAATGGCTTCAACAACGGTTTTTCCCTGTCTTCAGCCAAAATTCCACAGGATGCCTGTATCTCTATCGCTCAGCAGATGGGCAATGGTGCTTATTCCAGCGTCAGCATTAACAGTACGGCGCACACTGACGGCAATGTGACAGCGGAAACTGCGGCTAAGGAGTGCGTCAAGGACAGCGGCGGTACCGGGCAGAACACGCTGACCTTTACAGTGAATGGGTAAAAGTGCATGGCACGTGTTCTGTTTTTTTTACTTCTGGTCGTGTGCCGACCGGTGGCCGCATTTTGTTTCGATGCAGCTGGTGCAAAGTACCATATTGATCCGCTACTGATAAAAGCCATTGCCTGCGGTGAAAGCCGTCTTAATCCCTCGAGCATTAATATTAACCGTGATAAGCGAACCGGGCGTGAACTGAGCCAGGATTACGGCCTGATGCAGGTGAACTCCACGCATATCCCTGCGCTCATTCACGATGGCGTTATCACCAGTAAAAATCAATTGCTGACGCGCCCTTGTCTGAATGTGCAAATCGGTACACGGATTCTGGCCTCGCATTTTCAGGTCTGTGGTATCAGCTGGAACTGTCTCGGTTCCTATAACGCCGGTTTTCGCCAGGACCGCCATGAAACACGGGAATCCTATGCCAACCGTATTTATGCCATCTACAAGCGGCTCCTGAAGCAGGAGCGGGGGATAGTGCTTTGACCGGACCGGTGACGTTGTTAACGCTGATTGGTCCGTGGCCGCTGTTATTGCCGCTGTTCTGTCTTGCGTTGCTTATTTTCCGCCTGGAAACTGCCCAGGTGACGGGGGTGATGACGGAATATGGGCATCCGGCGTCACCGGATCCTGAAGTACAGGCTGTCAAACAGCATATCTGGCTGCATGCCATGGCCCTGACCGTGATGGTAATGCTGTCGTCACTCAGCAGGCCGTTTGAGCTGATGACGTCGGGATTATTTGTACTGTTTATTTTCCGGATGAGTCTTATCGATACCCTGACAGGGTGGTTGCCCCGGGAGTTTACCTGGCCATTTCTGATCGCGGGTCTGTGTGTTGCCGCTGAACATCATGTCCTGTCTTCCCACGCCATAATGTCACTTATCCTGTTGATCGCCGGATTACTGGTTCGAAAACTGGGAGAACGGTTTGCTCATCGTGAAGTGCTTGGCCTGGGCGATGTCTGGCTGGTTGCTGGGTTAGGTGCCTGGTTTGGTTCGCCACTTTCCCTGTTCTCACTCATGGGGGGAGTGATGGGTTTTATCCTCTGGTATGCCGGTTCGAGTACGGTTTCCCGCGGTGGCCCGATGGGGCCATGGTTGGGTTACAGTGCGCTGCTGTCCATGATCCTCTCTATTTCTGACCCTATTCTGATGTGGTGATATATGTCAATGAAAGGTAAGTCAGCCGACCGTGGCTGGGCCATGATGAGCACCGGTATCGGACTGTTAATTCTCCTGATCGTCGCGGTTTGGTCAATGGGGTATTACAACGATTATATCCAGCAGCGTGGATGGCAGGTGACGGCATCTCAGTTATCCCGTTTCAGGGCGTCGGTGAAAACCTATGTGGGCCGTTACTATGACACGTTACTGGCCGCGGCCAGTACCACTGTACCGGTCATTGTCACACCGACCATACTTAAAAATACCGGTCTTTTGGAAGCGGGGTTTAGCAACACCACCGCCGACGGACAACAAATCAGTGCGGTGGTGACGCGCAATGCCACGAATACCGACCAACTGCAGGCACTGGTGATCACGCAGGGTGGAGCGAGTCTACCGTACACGGCGTTGAGAAATATTTCAGTAGATATCGATGGCATGGGCGGTTACGTCTGGAAAAGCACCAATGTGACCGGTGCCATGGCGAGCTGGAGTGTGCCACTGGCCAGTTTTGGGGTGAGCACATCCAGCGGGCATGTTGGGGCGCTGATCCCTTCAGACGAACTGGGCGTTGCCCGGGAAGAAAGTGACCGTCTCTACCGTTTCTCGGTAACGGGTAAACCGGACCTGAACCGTATGCATACCAATATTGATATGGGGAGTAATAATCTCAATAACACCAATACGGTGAATGCTCAGACAGGGAATTTCAGTGGCAATGTGACTGCCGGCGGTGATATCCGCAGTAATGGTGGCTGGCTCATATCGAGGGGAAGTAACGGTTGGCTGAATGAAACCCACGGTGGCGGGTTTACCATGACGGACAATGACTGGGTGCGGGCTATCAATAACAAAAATATTTACACCGGGGGGCAGGTAAGAGGGGGCAGTGTCCGTTCGGATAGCAACCTTTCCGGAGGGGGTGTGCTGCAATTGGATCAAGTGAATGCTGCTGGCGCTCCGTGTAGCAGAAATGGGGATATAAGCCATGATGCTTCTGGCGGAATACTGTCATGCAAAGACGGTGTATGGGTAGCAAGCGGTGGTGAATCAACAAACATAAACATCTATCAGTGCCCGTATAGCATTTGCGATAACAACTCTGCTAGTACCTGTGGCGGGCAGTTGAGCACACATAGTTATTGTCAATGCAGGACCGGTGGCGGTGCAATGACCTGCGGATATGTAGGCAAACTGCTCGTCGGTTATTAACTGCTAATTTTTAAACGGCGATGTTGAGTTAAGCATCGCCTTATTCTTCCTGTTTTTGCACCTTACACCTTTCTGAACAACTGAAAGGATGACGTGCAATGACCACCGAAGCATTGCCAGAACAAGAGCCGACCTTAGACCCCGAGAAAACGGGGCGCGGTGGTACTGAAAACTTTCCCTCCGCCCGGCGTCCAATGTTCCTCTTAAGTCGGCGTGCGCTGCTAAAGCGTTTTGCATATGGTCTGGCCGCATTATTTACAACGGTTCCCGGTGTGTTGAGTGTGATCCTCTATCTACAAGTCAACAACATGGACATTCGAATTCACTCTCTCGAAGCAGCACTTCGTAGCGGTCAGTTGAGTCAGCTCTCGTCGTCAGTCGCCTCTCTGGAAAAACATGTTGCTGAACAAGACGAGCGCTTTGCGTTGAAAGAAAGCGTGGTGTCAGGCATGAGGACGCTCGGTAAAACGCTGGACGGGCAAATCTCTGACCAAAACCAAAAAGTCGAGCAGTTGGAAAGTAAAATCGATGAGCAGAAAAGAGCGCTGCAGTATGAACTTGATGGTCGTCAGGCGCGCGCCCTGGATTTTTCATCGCTAAAAGCCAGTTTCGAAACACTCAAAGCCAGTCTGGTAGAAAAAAACCCAGCCGCCTCATCGGGTCATGCGGTGTCTTCAGAAAAAAAACATAAGACGACTCCCGCAAAAAAGTCTCATCGGTCAGCCAGAACGGTGCCACTGGTTGCGCCGTTTATCCTGACCGGCATTGAACAGCGCGGTGGTCAGACGTTCGCTGTCGTTGCTCCCCGGGGCGCGACGACCTTATCTCAGATGCGGCTTCTGTCACCGGGTGACTCTGCCTGGGGATGGAAGCTTCGACGCCTGGAGGGCAATGAGGCTTTGTTCTCCGTTAACGGCATACCACAGCGCATCAGTGCGCAGTAAAAGGGAGTCATGATGAAAATCAGCAATGTAGTGGTTTTTTGCGCGTTTTGGGGAATGGGGATCGCCAGCGCGCAAACAGTCAACAGTGTGACCGGCACCACTTCAACGGCGAATAGCCTGCGGGATAAATCGACCCAACTTCAGTCCCAACAATCGGCCCAGCAATGGGGGCTCAGTGATACCGAGTGGCAAAAGTACCAGCAGTTGAAACAAGGTAAGCGGGGGATCCAGTCTCCGGGACTTGACCCCCTGACGACACTGGGTGTGGAAAGCGAAAGTTCTTCAGAACGTCGTCGTCTGGCGGAGTTGTGGGTTAAAGAGGCGTACCGACGCACGGAAAAAGAACTGGCGTTTCAGCGCGAAGTGAACGCCGCCTGGAACCGGCTCTATCCGAATGCGCTGTCGGTCAATATGGGCAATGCTTCAGGGCTTGCCCATGACACCAACGGGCGCCTGGCGTTGTTTGTGCGTGAAAACTGTGAACGCTGTGATGCGCGTCTGGCCGCTGTGCTGGCCGACAATCGCCCGGTTGATATCTATCTGGTGGGCAGTGACGGCAAAGACGACACGGTGCGCAAATGGGCATTGAGCCACAACATTCCGGTCGACCGGGTGAGAAGCCGTCAAATCACCTTAAATCACGATCGCGGATTGTGGTTGACCTACGGGCAGGGGCAAATGCCGGTGATCCTGCAACAAGGGGAACACGGATGGCAACTCGCCGCATTCTGATGTCAGCACTTCTGCTGCTACCGCTGTGCGTTTTTGCAAAGCGTGGTCAGCCGTTGCAACAAATCCCGCCGGTTTATCATGCCATCGCGGCAGCGGCCCGCGTGCCGGCCGAGTCGTTGTACTCCCTGGCCTTGACGGAAAGTTCACGACGTCTTCCCTATGGTGAACGCCCGTGGCCCTGGACCATCAATGTGGCGGGCAAAGGATATCGTTTTAAGACCCGAGAAGCCGCCTGGCAGGCACTGCTTCAGTTTATCCGGAAATACCCGCTCAAGCGGATTGATGTGGGTATTGCTCAGGTCAATCTGGGCTGGAACGGACATCTGTTTGCCTCGTTTTACGATGCCTTCGACCCTTATACCAACTTACGCGTCGCGGCGAATATTCTGCGCACTTGCTATGACGCCAGTCCGGGAAGCTGGATAAAAGCGGCAGGTTGTTATCACCATCCTGCCGGCGGCAAAGCGGCAGCGACCTATATTGCCATTGTTCGTCGCAAGCTTGACACCCTCGCACCCGCTCAGTTGGCCACATCAGGATCGCAGGCCCTGATGCCAACACCATTGAATGGTGTTGCACTGGTCAGTAATCAACTCACCTGGATAGAGCCAAAATGAAAATTCTGAAAATGATTGTAATGCTGTTTGCTATTGGAGGAGCTACCGCGGGTTATGCAGCACTGACTGTAGTGGGAGACCTGGGCGGGGAACCGACAGGCCCTTATTTTGACGCCGTGAATGCCCAGCCCGATGAATTGACCCCTCCTGAATCGCTGGCGTCTCCCTCTGTACCCGCGCAGGTGTCGGCGGCTTCTATGTTACCCGTCCATACACCGGAGCTTACGCCAGGGACGGTGACCGCCAGAAAGCTCACGCTTCCCGGGATGCCGCCTATTTTTATTATTGGCGACGATGATTTGTCCCGGCGATGGCTGGCTCAGCGTGGGGCCGATCTTAAGCGGCTTAATGCAGCCGGGTTTGTGGTGAATGTTGCCGACCAGGCTCACCTGAAGGCATTGCAGTCACTGCTACCGGACAACAACATGATGCCCGTTTCCGGCAGTGACCTGGCCCACCGCCTGCAACTGACTCATTACCCCCTGATCATCACTGAAAAGGGGCTAGCACAATGATCCCTGTTTCTCCTGGTGCTGAAATGATCAGTGCCATCCGGCAAGAAACACCGGGCTTGTGGTTGAGTTTGTTGCTCCTGCTCCTGGTGTTACTGGCGCTGTCTTTTATCTGCTTCCCCGTGAGCCAGCGACGCCACCGTCGCTATCAGCGTCAGGCGAGCCGCGTTCTCGTCAGACTTCCACAACTGCGCGATGATGCGGCCAGGCTTGTCTATCTGCGAAAAATCAATCCCTACGTGTTTGAAGAGATGCTTTTGACTGCCTTTGCCCGTCAGGGTTACCGGATTAAGCGCAATGTCCGCTATAGCGGCGACGGCGGGATAGATGGACAGGTGTGGATCAACGGCCAGCGTTGGTTGATACAAGCCAAGCGATTTTCATCCTGTATTCAGTCAGGTCATGTCCGGGATTTCGGTGAATTAGTTCGTCAGGAAAAGTGTCGCGGCTTCTTTGTGCATACGGGACGAACGGGGGAGGTCAGCCGCGAAGCATTGAGCGCTGTTCCCGACATTACGCTGATAAGCGGCGGCCGGTTGTTAACACTTCTTGCCGGTGACGCCGGCTGGCAAACGAGGGGCCGATGAGCGATCGCTATGTGATGGAATCCCTACTGCGTCCAGCGGTGGAGCTGTATACGGCGGGGACGGCCTGGAGTGCGACCTATATTTGTCTGACGGCCCCCTGGGCGGTTGCGCTGGCCCCTTCTGTCAGTTGGGTCACCGCTGCCGGCTTTGGCGTGCTGGCGCTCAAACGTACCCGCCAGGGGCTGCGCATCCTGCGTTACCGGCGCAATATCCGGCGGTTGCCCCGTTATGAATTGAGTAGCCGACAAATCCCCGTGAGCCACCGTTATCTGTTTTTGGGGCGCGGATTTCAGTGGACGCAAAAACACACGCAACGCCTGCTCGAAGCGCGACGTCCTGAAGCAGAACATTATGTTCAGCCTTCCGTTATCTATCGTATGGCCCGGGATCTGGAAAAACGGCTGGAGTACAGCCTGCCGTGGCTGTGCCGATTGGCCCAGGCGGATACGTTGCTCAATCCGGTGCGCCCTTTACCGCCGGTGGGCGGTAGTCCTGTCTATCATGGCGTGGAGCCAAGCGAAGGCGACGTGTTATATGACCTGGGCGAACGGGTGGGACACACACTGGTTATCGGTACGACCCGAGTGGGCAAGACTCGCCTGGCGGAGGTGCTGGTCACGCAGGATATTCGTCGTGGCGATGTCACGGTGATGTTCGATCCCAAAGGTGATGCCGATTTGCTCAAACGCATGTGGGCAGAGGCCCGACGGTCGGGCAGGGAACACGAGTTTTACGTCTTTCATCTGGGCTGGCCTGACATCAGTGCGCGCTATAACGCCATTGGCCGCTTCAGCCGCATCTCTGAGGTGGCCTCCCGCGTCGCGGGACAACTGTCTGGTGAAGGTAATTCGGCGGCGTTTCGTGAATTCGCCTGGCGTTTTGTGAACATCATTACCCGGGCGCTGGTCGCGCTCGGACAACGTCCTGATTACAGTCTGATCTTGCGCTATGTGACCAACATTGGCGAGCTCTATGAAACCTACGTTGAGAACATGCTGGCGTCCCGGGCGCCTCATCTTCTGGAGCAGGTAGAAAACCTGCTGTCATCCGGCATGCTCAAAGAAAAGGACTTGCCGCGCAATATGCAGGGTCAGGCCAATGCGCTGAGAGTGTGGGCTATTGAAATGACGTTGAGTTCTGATGAAGGGAAAAAACTGTGGGATCCGGTGCTGGACGGCCTGCGTAGTGCCGTCCGCTATGACCGCACCTATTTTGACAAAATCGTGGCCTCCCTGTTGCCTCTGCTTGAGAAGCTGACTACCGGCAAAACTGCCGCGCTTCTGGCCCCGGATTACAATGATATGGACGACAACCGCCCCATTTTTGACTGGCAGGAGGTGATCCGCAAGAAAGGGATTGTCTATGTTGGCCTCGATGCGCTGTCCGACTCCGAGGTGGCGTCAGCTGTCGGCAACAGCATGTTTGCCGATCTGGTCTCTGTCGCCGGCCATATCTATAAATTTGGCCTTGCTGATGAAACCGACGCAGCGATGCCAAAGAAAGTCCCCATTAACCTGCACTGTGACGAGTTCAATGAGCTGATGGGGGATGAGTTTATCCCGCTTATCAACAAGGGGGGCGGTGCCGGTATTCAGGTGACGGCGTATACACAGACCCTGTCTGATATCGAGGCACGGGTGGGCAGCCGGGCGAAAGCCAATCAGGTGGTGGGTAATTTCAACTCGCTGATTATGCTGAGGGTGCGTGAAAACAGCACAGCAGAATTGCTGACCAAACAGTTACCCGAAGTGGACGTCTACAACAAAACCCTGACGTCTGGCGTGACCGACGTTTCGCGGCCGGGAGAAGGAACGGATTTTAACAGTAACGTGCAGGATCAGGTGACGCTGGCCAGAATGCCGATGATAACGCCGGCAGATATTATCAACCTGCCCAAAGGCCAGGCATTTGCTTTGCTTGAGGGCGGGCGCCTGTGGAAAATCCGGATGCCGCTGCCGGGAAGCGATAATGACCCGCTTATGCCGGAAAGTATCAGCCGCATCGCAGAGTACATGCAGCAGAATTATCGCACCGGTGAGACCTGGTGGACGGGCAGCTCATTGCCTTCCGATGCCCTGGCGGCATCATCCACGGAGGGATAATGGCCGAGGAGAAAGTTCAATCCCGACAACAGACACAGACGGTCCCGCCCAAACAGCCCGGGCTGTTCATTACGCTGTTCTGGCTACTGCCCTGGAAGATTATCGGGATCCTGCTGGCGTCTTTATTGGTCAGCCTGCTTATCGAATATGCCGGCATGACATTTATCTGGGCCAGCGAAGGCGCAGAACACAGCCGCCAGGTAATGCTGACGGAAAGTGGCTACTTGTCTGAAGGTTTCACCCGCAGCCTGATGCTATCACAGCCGGTGACGGTCATGAGTGTGTGGATAAAACAGGCATATCAGTGGGTGTTCGTGGACAGCGGCTTTATCAGTTGGCTTAATCACGCCCGCCACATACAGGGGCAGGGCGGTGCTATTGAGGCACTGAACCGGGTAGGCAGTTGGCTGGCGATGGCACTCTGGGATTATTTCCAGGCCACGGTGTATGTAACGATCATCTTTGCCATTCGCGTAGCCATTCTGGTGCTGTCGATACCGCTGTTCATTATGGTGAGCGTTACTGGCATTGTTGACGGACTCGTTCGTCGTGATTTACGCCGTTACGGTGCCGGTTATGAATCCAGTTTTGTTTATCATCATGCCAAGCGTTACGTGAAACCGGCAATGTACGGCCCCTGTATGCTGTATCTGGCCTGGCCGACGGCGGTGTGGCCTAATTTACTGCTATTGCCTGCGGCGGTGATGTTGGGGGTGGTGCTGTCGATTGTGACGGGGGCATTCAAAAAGTATCTTTAAGATGAACATGACGTTAAAAGATGAACAGGCTGAGATGCTTGAAGAGCGTGGATGGTGGCATCGGGCTGCACGCCGTTGGCTGGACGTGCTCGATCTCACGGTGGATGATTCTGTTCGTGAGGCAATTATCAGGCGACGGGAACATTGTTTGAACATGTCTGTGAAGATAGCGCCCGACCAGCGTCGTCGGGATAATCGGAAACTCTACAAACAACAGCTTCGATATAGCGACGGTTACTAGAAACGCAAACTCAGTACCGAGCTGCGAGGGGACAAGAGGGATTACTTCTCCAGTTTAGTCCTCCTCAAATTGCAACAATAGACCAATAGCAGTTAAGAAATCCTTCCCAACAATTTGAGGATGGTGGATTAAAGCTTCATTAAACAGTGAATGATGTTGTGCCGCCACCAAACCTATACATTCAGGGGTGTCAAGGACAACGCCATAAGTTGTGCTAAATGTAAGATCGATAATTTCATAAGAAGGTGAGGTCAACCAAGCGTGAAGGTCTACAGGACGCAATGAAGGTGGGGCAGACAGTCGTTCTCGGAGCTGTTCCTCCGGTGTGTAAAATACTTTGTGTTGATTACGTTCTACATATCCCAACGTATAAGTGAGAGGTGTTCCTAAAAGTTTTTCTACCTGTCTCTGCATTAAAAAGTTGACCGCAAAACATTGTTGGGAGATTTGCTTGATATCACGGTTTTCAAAAAAAACTTGGAGGTATTCAGTCAGTTTTTGCAGTGTTTTTTCATCAATATATCGTTTGTCAGATGTCTTAAAGTACGGTGCGCACAGCCCCCATGAATCCGTTCGCTCTATTGCATTGTGGAATTCTTTCTCATAACCAGAGATTAACTGACTCATATCTTCTCCTTATTATCTGTCGAATTGAATTGATTGCATGTTTTTGCAGTGGCACTGAGCCCTCTTCCGCAGTCTGTAGATGGGCGTAATGTTTTTTTTATTTGTGATTTCTCCTCTGTCAGTCTGAATGAGCTGTTTTTATCAAACCCGTTGAAAACAATATATATACTCCAAAAGTAAAGGCTTAACTACGTTCGGCCTGCAAACAGGCTTTTTCATTTTAATTTTCGCCCCGTCATAAACAGTTTCCTGCTGCTCTCCCTGTTCGGTTGCGTCAGTCTTTCCCCGCAACCTTAAACACACAGGAGAACGTCATGCGCCAATCCCCCGGGCTCTGCGTGCTGCTACTGACCATTTTTGGCTTCAGCACGTTCCAGACGCAGGCTTCCGAAAAAGACGAGCTGGCCCTGGTGATGCGTCAGCTTGACCAGGTTCAGGCCGGTCTCGACAGAGCTCGCGTCGTGGCCAATCAGAATGACCAGAATGCCCGCTTTTACTTCGACTACCTCAGTGCAACACGCGATATCACCACGATGAAACAAGGTATTGCGCATTATCTGGAACCGTCCCGGGCTCAGCCTTCGGTGCCAATGTCAGTCACCGGTCAGTACCGTGAGGAGGGGCGCTAATGGCCATGACCAGTGCTCAGCAGTCAGGCTGGAGTGCCGGCACCGGCGGTGGCATGGAGCCGGCATCTCTCAATCTTCTCATTCTGGGACTCCTCGGGGCGGTACTTTTTCTGTTTGTTGCCTGGGTGCTGGTGACCGCCTACCGCGGCGTCTCTGATAAATCCATTCCCATGAGCAAGTTGCCGGAGACGGCTATTCGTCTGGTTGTGCTGCTGCTCCTGACACTCTTCTTCTTTTTTCACTGAAGTAAGGATAATTCAATGAAGTTAATGACTTTCTTTCGAAACAGGTTTGCGCTGCTGGCAGGCAGTACCCTGTTTTATGTCGGCAATGCCCTGGCTGACCTGCCGTCAATCGAGCAGCCGACTTCCGGCGGCGGGAGCGGCACATACGCCACTATCAAAGGTTATCTGCGTGATGGCCTGACCCTGGGTGGTCTGGTGATAGCGGCGGTTGCCTTCATCGTGGTCGCCAATGCGGCCATCAGCTGTTTCCATCACGTCCGTCAGGGTAAGGCGACCTGGACGGAGTTTGGCACCTTCGTGATCATCGGTGTCATTTTGCTAGTGGTGGTTATCTGGCTTGTCACCAAAGCCAGCGACATTCTTTAAGGGGGCAGTATGGCCGTGATCGAGTTTTTACCCGACCGTCTGAATACCCCGCCCGTTGTCTGGAAAGGCTTCACTGCCGGTGAGTTCCTGCTGGCTGCTGCGGTGGGGTTTCTGCTCGGTATTCCCGTTTCCCTCCCCCTGGTCTTCATCCCCGCAGTCGGCTGGATTGCGATCCCGACCTGCATGCTGATCATGCCCATCATGGTTGTGTTTATTGGTGGCCGCTGGGTCAGCAATTACAAACGCGGCAAGCCGGATAACTATCTCTGGCGGCGGCTGGAGGAGTTGCATGCTCGCGCTGGGCTTTTCCGGGGGCTGGTCATTCATAGTCAGGCGTGGGCGCTGAGGCGTACGCGTCCCTTTAAACGGGGAGCCATCCAATGAGCCGTTTTCGCAATGCGGTCAGCGCCCGGGACAACCATATTTTCACCCTGCGTATGGTGTGCGCCATGTTGTTTGTCGCGATGATGACAACCAGCACCGGCTGGATGCTGGCTCCCCGAAACCTGACTATCC
This sequence comes from Prodigiosinella confusarubida, assembly GCF_002847015.1. Classification (GTDB taxonomy): domain Bacteria; phylum Pseudomonadota; class Gammaproteobacteria; order Enterobacterales; family Enterobacteriaceae; genus Prodigiosinella; species Prodigiosinella aquatilis. The sequence goes on along the minus strand of NZ_CP025085.1, from coordinate 4,398,597 downwards.
ACAATCCGCCCGATCTCCGTTCGGGCAGCACCAAAAAATGGTGGGAAGTGCCACCTTCCACGGTATACAGCTTTGCGTTTTATATCTTTCAGCAACTGAATGCCTGGCCTAAAAATGGGGAAGTGGATTACCCAGCCAAAATTGCCCAGATGAGCCCTTATCTGACACCGGCCTGTCAGGATTTTTTGAATAAGGATGCCGAGTTTCGCACCAACAGCGGAGAGCTGAAAGACCGCGTGCGCGTGGTCTATGAGATCCCCAAACGCGGTTACAGCAGCAAAAGTGTAGAGATCAAATCCGATGATGAATGGGTTGCCCGCTTGGATCTGGTGGCTGACGAGTATTACCACACCGAACCGGTGAAACGGGCGATGGTGCGTTATCCGATCAAGGTTATCCGCTGGGAAGGTGACCCTGAGCGTAACCCGTTCGGGCTGGCGATGGATTGTTATTACGGTGTGCCTCAGCGCCTGGAAGCCATACCTGTTCAGGCACCTGAGAAAAAAACAGGGGTGTTCCAGTGAAACTAAAAATCCTGGCCGCGATGGGACTGATAATGACAACGGTTGGTGTGGCTCATGCCGTGGAGCTGATGAAGTGGGAGCGGATCCCTCTGCAAATTCCTCTCAACGTGGGGCAAGAGCGGATCGTGTTTGTGGATAAAAACGTGCGGGTCGGGTTCCCACCCTCCCTTAACGGCAAGTTGAGAGTACAAAGCAGCGGGGGCGCGGTCTATCTGGATGCCAGTGATGCCTTTCCTGTGACGCGTTTGCAGTTGCAGAACAAGGAAAACGGCGAAATCATTTTGCTCGATGTCAGCGCTGCTGTGGGAAAAACGACCCGCGAACCGGTTCAGGTGGTGTATGACGGTGACGTGTCATCGGCTTCTGCCAGCGACAAAACGCAGGTCAGCGGTACCGGCAGTCGCCATGGTCAATCGGTATCGACTCAGAATGCAGCGATGACAGAACGGCGCAAGCCAGCAAAGTTGAATGCTCCGTTACCGGTGGTGTTGACTCGCTATGCCGCACAAAGCCTCTACGGCCCACTGCGCACCGTGGAGGCCGTGCCGGGTATCAGTACCGTCGCGCTTAAAGTGCCTTCCCGGATCACTACTCTCTATCCCTCAGCGCCAGTGACCGTCAGTCCGCTGGCAGCCTGGGGCCTTAACGGTTACAGCGTCGTTGCCCTGCAAGTGCGCAACACATCGGCGACAAAGGTCATTCTCGATCCCCGGGAACTGGAAGGTCAGTTTGTCTCGGCGACTTTCCAGCACCGATGGTTAGGGAATGCAGGGACGCCCGAGGATACCACGGTGTTGTATTTGGTGACGGAAGGCCGTCCGGAAAGCGCATTCTTGTCCGAGCCCGTCGTGCCGTTGGTCAACGGCAAAAAGACGCGGAGTACCCGTAAATGAAAATAAAATCCAATGGTCTCGTCAAACTCATGGTGCCGCTGGCTATCCTCGGCACGGTGTTCATTGGTGTCAAATCTTGCTCAACAGATGGCGGGGAGAAAAACGCGCAGGCCAATGCAGGAACGGCAGTGCCTGACCTGACGCCGGAGGACATGAAGGCGATGGGCATTGAAGGGGACACGCCTCAGGACACCCTGCGCACGCTGGTCGGCAGTTTGAAGACGGTGACGAAGCGGCAAAACCAGCTTGACGCCGACAACAAGGCTCTGGCGGAAGAAAATAAAAATCTGCAGCAGAGCAATCAGAACGTTGATGAGCGTATCCATCAGGCGGTGATCAATGCGCAGTCAACGGCAGATAAAGAACAAAGCCATCTGAAAGGCCAGGTACAAGCACTGACTACACAGATTGGCGACCTCATGCAGAAATTGAAGGATAAAGGCAACGGCGGTCAGGGAACGATGACAGGAAATCCTTCTACCATCGGCAGTGATATCCCCGTGGGGTTGGGGCTCGATGGCGGAGGCGTCGGGAGTGCCGTGCCCTCAACAGGGAGCGATGGTCTCCTGTGGGTTGAACCTAAAGACGGCGTGGCGGTAGATGCCAGCGGCAAACCGGTTGGAGAAGGGAATACCAACATTGCCAACGGTTTTTCCTTTGCAACCTCCTTCCTGGATGATAACGCCATCACCCGTCAGAAAGCCGAGCTGGCCAATAAAACCAATGCCGGCAAAACCCTCAGTGGCAATAACGCCGCCGAGGGCCCCGTTGATCCGGTGTACACCCTGCCTGAAAATTCAACACTAATTGGCAGCCGGGCGATGACCGCGTTGCTCGGACGCGTCCCTATCGATGGAAAAGTCACCGACCCTTATCCCTTCAAAGTGCTTATTGGCAAAGACAACCTGACCGCGAACGGTATCGACCTGCCGGATGTGCAGGGCGCAATTGTCTCCGGCACGGCGACCGGTGACTGGACGCTGTCGTGCGTGCGCGGCTCGGTGACCAGCATCACGTTTGTTTTTTCTGATGGCACAGTACGTACCCTGCCACGGCCTGCCGGGCAGACCGACAGCCAGGGCGGAAACAACGGCAACAATGCTGGCAGTATTGGCTGGCTGTCAGATGAAAACGGTATTCCCTGTCTCTCTGGCGAGCGGAAATCGAACGCATCGACCTATTTGCCCACACTCTTTGCGCTCTCTGCCAGCAGCGCCGCTGGCGATGCGCTGGCCCAGAACCAAAATACTGCGCAGACGAACGCTTATGGTGGTGTGACATCAACGCTGACGGGCGATGCCGGACAGTCTGTCCTCGGTAAAGCGGTCTCCGGGGGGATGCGGGATATGGCGGACTGGGTGAAAGCCCGTTATGGCCAGACCTTTGATGCCATCTATGTACCCCCGGGCATGAAGGTGGCGGTCCATATCACCCGGCAGCTGGCGATTGATTATGAAGAGAAAGGCCGCAAAGTGAAGTATGACTTCAGCCTGAGCCAGGCCGGCACGGGACTGGACTGAATGGGGGATATGGACAGGTTTTTGTTGCGCTGTTTTCGGGACGTTGTCTCAGCGGATGAACTCTACAAGAAAGGTGGACAGGTGCATGAAAAAGAATAGAACACCGCTGCTGTATGCAGTGTTACTGATGCTGCTGAGCGGTTGCAGTACCAGTAAAGATGCCATGCTGCCACCCGGTGACAGCACCATGCTGGAGTTGTGGAATGACGGGGCTTCGACGACCCATGCCACCGGCGAGGGTCGAGCAACCTTGCGTCGGGCGCTAAATGATCGTGAACGCACTGCGTCAACGCCGATGGCGGAAAGCTACAGCCGTACTCAGGAAAATGAAATTCAGCAGACGTTTCCGCGTCTGCCTAATCCCGACATGGTGATGTATGTCTACCCCCACATCGCCGAGGGCAATGCGCCGGTGCCGGGGTACAGCACCGTATTTCCATTTTACAGCCAGATCCAATACGCCCTGCCGGGCGAACGCACAGGAGATCTGTAATGTTTTCATTGTTTCGCCGTCAACCGGACGCCTCTGAAGTGCACCTTACCGGCAGCGGCCCTTTTGCTGTCGAAGGGCATGAGCCATTCAGCCGTGAAGGGACGTTTACTCACCGTGATGAGGCCAGGGCCTACAGCCAACAGCCTTCTATTATCGATTATATGCCCTGGGGGGAATATCTCCCTGAAGGACGATGCCTGTTACTTGATGACGGTGTCTCCGTCGGTGCCGTGTTTGAAGTGATCCCTGTCGGCACAGAAGGCCGCCCGGCCGAACGTCTGGAGGAGATCCGGGACGTGGTGGAAGATGCGCTGCAGGACAGCTTGCCGGAACTCGATGGCAACCAGTGGGTGACGCAGTTTTACTGCCAGGATGAAACCGATGTCACGGCGTATATGGATAAGCTGCGGGGTTATGTGAAACCCTGGGCGCAGGGAACGCCGTTTACTCAGGCCTGGCTGGCCGAAACCGAACGGCATATGAAAAGTATCTCAGTAGAAAAGGGGCTCTTTGAAGACAAGATTGTCACCGGTGCCCCCTGGCGTGGCCAGACCCGGCGTACACGTATGGTGATTTATCGTTACGTCGAAAAGAATGCGCGTGATCCGTTGCCGCCGGCCATCATGTTAAATCAGGTATGTGACCGCCTGACGTCGGCCATGGCTGGAGCCGGTATTCGCTGTGAGCGACAAAACGGTGAGCAGATCCACAGCTGGTTGCTGCGCTGGTTTAACCCCAGCCCGCAATGGGTCGCCCCGGACGTGCTCTACCGTGCCGCCCGGCACGACGACGGCGAGCCAGATAGCTTGCCTATCCTCAATGATTTCAGTGAAACGCTGTGGTTTACGCGCCCGCGTAGCGATGCCGAGCGTGGTGTATGGTGGTTTGATAACGTCGCTCACAAGGCGGTACCGGTTGAACGTTTACGTCGCGCGCCCCAGACCGGCCATCTGACCGGTGAAGTCCGGCGGGGGGAGAACATCAATACCCTGATGGATCTGATGCCGGAAGGCACCATGATTGCCATGACGCTGATAGTTCAACCACAGGATGTGCTGGAAGAGGAGTTCAATCGTCTTGGTCGCAATGCCATGGGCGAAAATATCGAGTCCACTCGTGCCCGCGAGGATGCGTACAAAGCCCGTGAATACCTGGGGGAACGGCATAAGTTGTACCGTGCGGCGCTGACTTTTCTCATCCGGGCACCTAATCTCGATACCCTCGACAAGCGTTATCTCGATATCAGCGCCAAACTGCTCAATGCAGGACTACAGCCGGTGAATCCGGAACATGATGTGGCCCCACTGAACGGTTACCTGCGAGCGATGCCGATGTGCTTTAACCCGACGGTGGATAAAAATCACTGGTACAGTCGGCTGACGTTTGTGCAGCATTTTGCCTGCCTGCTGCCGGTCTTTGGCCGAGACACCGGCACGGGCAATCCTGGATTCTCCTTCTTCAATCGCGGTGGTGCGCCGCTGACCTTCGACCCGATGAACAAAACCGACCGTACGCAGAATGCACATTTACTGCTGTTCGGACCGACAGGCTCCGGGAAGTCGGCCACGCTGTGCAGTGCGTTGTCTCAGTTGATGGCGGTTCACCGATCACGGTTGTTCCTGCTGGAAGCGGGTAACTCCTTCGGGCTGTTTGCCGATTACTGTGAGTCGCTTGGACTGACTGTCAATAAAATCAGCGTGAAGCCGGGGAAAGGGGTCTCTCTGGCACCCTTTGCGGATGCCCATCTGCTGCTGCAGGCATCACCGGATGAGCTGGTAACGGATGAGTCGGCACTACCAGAACTCGATGCCGGCACTGACGATGATGAAGAGGATGAAAAACGTGACATCCTGGGCGAGATGGAAATTGCGGCGCGTTTGATGGTCACCGGCGGGGAAGCCGCAGAGGAAGCACGTATGACCCGTGCTGACCGTGGGATGTTGCGTGAAGCAATTTTAGCCGCGGCACGCACGTCATTCGGTGAAAGTCGTCAAATGTTGCCAGAGGATTTGATGCATGCGCTGGAAAATATTGCGCGTGATAATGCGAAAGACGCAGACGGCCGCGAGCGCAGAACGGCCAGCCGGCGTGCGCGTGCGGAAGAAATGTCCGAAGCATTACGTATGTTTACCGAAGGCTTTGAGGGAGAGTTGTTCAACCGTCCTGGTACGCCGTGGCCAGAGGCGGACGTAACGCTGATTGACCTGGGGACGCTGGCCCGTGAAGGTTATGAAGCGCAGATGGCGGTGGCCGTCATTGCCCTGGTCAATACCGTGAACAATATTGCCGAGCGCGATCAGTACCTCGATCGGGAAATCAATATGGTTATCGATGAAGCCCATATCGTGACCACCAACCCGCTGCTGTCACCTTACATGACCAAGGTAGTGAAAATGTGGCGTAAGCTCGGCGCCTGGCTGTGGCTGGCCACACAGAACCTTGCGGACTACCCCGATACGGCGGAAAAAATGCTTAACATGGCCGAGTGGTGGCTGTGCCTGACCATGCCGCCGGATGAGGTCGAGCAAATCGCCCGCTTTAAGAAACTCACCGAGGAACAAAAAGCCATGCTGCTGTCGGCGACCAAACTGCCGCGGTGCTATACCGAAGGCGTGGTGTTGGCCAAACGGGTAGAGGCCTTGTTCAGGGCCGTTCCTCCCAGCCTGTACCTGGCGCTTGGGATGACGGAAAAAGAAGAGAAAGCGGAGCGGCGGGCACTGATGAATGAACATCACTGTAGTGAACTGGATGCGGCGTTCCATGTGGCACGCAAGCTCGACAAAGCTCGGGGAATACTCACTGAAATGAGGGCAGCATGAGACGACGTGGAATGTCACCACCGACGGTGGTCAACGATAACGAAATGAGTCTTGCCGTCATGTTTGATGTGCCACCGCAAGGGGATGCGTATATTGGTGAAAGTGATCACCGTCAGCTGATGAAGCTGAAAGATAATATCCGTCGGCGCCTGCATTCACCGATGACTCTCTCCATACGGCCGCATCGAGTGGGTATGCTCAATTGCCTTTCCATCCATCTGGGGGGTAAGGCCGGTACCACGCTGGATCTGTTGATCACCCTCGCTGGTAACACGGTCTGGCCAGATGATAATGAATATGCACGGGGGGCCCGGTGGTATATCAATGTGCCGGATGCCACTGACATGATGTGGCTGCTGAAATCGCTGGATGTTGTCACGGTCAACGAGGGGTGATCGGAAACTGGCGGCGACTGCTCAAATCTTTTGGGCAGACGACGCCAGTTGAACAAGCCGCAGGCGCGTTAGCTTGTTTTTAAAGGGAGGAGAGGAAGCATTCGGCAGGATTAAGGGTCTGGTTTACTTCTGGCAGGAACATTACCTCATCCGTTCGCTAGCCAGATGATAAACATCGTTTCGTTCCCGTTTACCCACAGCGACAACAGCGATAATTAATTTATCGTCAATCACTTGGTAAACCAGGCGAAAACCAGACATTCGAAGTTTTATTTTGTAGCAGTCTTTTATTCCACGCAGTTTAGCTGAAGGAATATGTGGATTTTCACAGCATTTTTTCAGTTTTTTTGCAAACTGTTGCTGAATGGCTTTATCCAGTTTCTGCCATTCTTTCAGCGCATCTTCCCTGAATTTGACCGTGTAGCTCATAGATAGCTATCCAGATCCACATCAAGCAGGGGTTGGTGGCTGCGTTCGGCTACCAGCTTCACCAGTTCCTGATCGTCGAGTGCATTAAGTATCTTCTCGTACAGTTCGGCAGGGACGCAATAAAAAGCAGGTTGGTTGCGATTAAGTATGGCAACTGGAAAGCCCTCCCCGGCGTTGACTGTCGCCATAGGGTTTTTCTTGAGTTCGCTGACACTAGCACTCATATCACTTAGGATGATATTTGGCATATAACACCTGTAAAGACTGTTTAACAGGTCTTTACAATATAACCAAAAGGACCTGTTAACAAGTCTTTTTGATGTTTGAGTATGGATAGAATTACCTGAACATCCAGGTACGGCGGAAATTAAACGGGAGGTAAAAAAGCTGCTGTGAGGTTTCAGTTTGGTAACTGGGGTTCTGGCTTATCCCCCAGGAAGCGGTCGAGTAATCCGAATAAATTTTCACTGTCAGATATTGAGTTGTTTACTGACGTGAATACCGTATCGACGCACCTTAGACGGGTTATCCGCTTAAGGAGTGTTCACCATGAAAAGACTCATCGGCTGTTTGCCGGCACTGTGCCTGTCTGCGGGTGCCTGTGCCAGCACGGTCATTTATACTGATAGCACCCATCCCGTTACCTCTTCTTCTCCTGATATTCCTGTGGTGTACCTCGATGCGCCTGAGCGTGTGCAGACGGGTATCTTTGGCACCTTACCGGCAAATCCCGCCCTTGCCGAAAAGCAGGCCCGCGATGTTCTGAACTCACCAGCGTTCAAATCGCAACAACAGCAACTGGCCAGCGCGTATCAGGGGCTGATGAAAGCCTGGTCACTGGGGCTGACCAAATACCCTGCGGTTGTTTTTGACGATAAATGGGTGATCTACGGGACCACTGACGTCAATGTGGCCATGCGGTACATGACGGACTGGCAGGGGGCAAACCAATGACACACTCCGCGTGGCGTTCGCGTCGGTTGTTATTGGCCACACTGCTGACCGGCAGCGGGCTGTGTATGGCCAGCGTCAATACCGCCAGCCTGATTTCCAGCGCGGCCAGCGTATCCTGCATCAGCTGGAAGGTGAAGGGGATCTGCTATTGGTTGCTGTGTACTCCCTTTGGTTGTTCTGTCAAAACGTCGGTAAAAGTTGAGCATTTTATCCCGGAAGCCGTGGTATCTGCGTATTCCGGGCCGGGGGATAATCCCTGGACAGAAATGGCCACCGTCAGTGATGCGGCCGGCAGCGGGGAAAGTGGCATTATTGGCGCGCTTAGCGGCATCAGCGCCGGTGGCGGCCAGCAGGAAATGAAAGCCCCCGGGTTGCGCAAACAGAATCTGCATTTTCATTATGCCGATGCTTATGGACATCCGGCTACCACGCTTATCGGGGGACAGATTGCCGGGTATTCCTGCAAATCTGCCGCCACGCCTTTTGTTCCTTACTTTGTCAGTTCGCTGGATGCTCTGGTATGGCGCAGTGGTCTGCCTGAAGCCCTGTACCCGGAAGCACTCATCCCTGGTCAACGTGAACTCGGCAGTCAGACAAGCGCCAACATGTGGGGCAATATTTACCCGCGCAGCGGCTTTGTCACCCAGGAAGACAGCTATAAATCTGCAGCCGTTGTCGCTCAGCGCGTGGCCGATGTGATCACCCGCACCGGCCAGCTTCACGTTTATCAGCCGCTCGTTGGTCAGCGGTCACCAGGTTACTGGCCCCCGGAGCCGGTAGAAGAGAATACCGGTACTCAGAACCATAAATGGCAACGCCTTTCTCCGGCGCTGTCGACCACCTGTGCTGTTTTCCCTGATACCGGCGCAACTGTCGCCCAGGACGGTAACTATGCCTGGGCGCTTTGGCAACCCTATAGCTGCTGCAAACGTCGCGGGCAGACTTTCCTCTTCAGCACCGACTTTTCGTGAGACTTCCGCTATGAAAAAGAAAAAACAAACCCATCCGCTTTTGCCACTGACGTTGTTGGTTATCTTGACCGGCGGCGTTTCGTCTGCATATGCCGAAGTCACCGCCTCTGCAAGTGGCGTCTCCGCCAACGGGGCTATCAGTGATGGCCTGTTTTATTCGATTGGCGGGGGTTCGGTGATATCTCCGCCCGCGTCCCGCAACAGCATGACGCGCCTGGGGATGAGCGGTGGCCTGAGCAGTGACCTGATGTGCGGCAACTTCGACATTAAAACGACGGTGGGTAACCAGCTTAATGGCGTGACCAGCGGGTTTAAAGACCTGATGGGTACGGTTATTCAGGGCGCTACCGGCGCGGTTGCCAGCATGCCGGCGATGGTGATACAGCGCGCTAATCCGGGTCTGTATGAAATGCTGACCAACGGTGTGCTTCAGGCCGGCCTGAGTTTTGACAAAGCCAAACTGAACTGTCAGAACCTGGCCAATAAAATGGCCGACTACACGATGGGAAACAAGTGGACGCAGGCGGCCGTGACCGAAGAGTACAAGAACATCGTCGCCTCAAGTGACGGTGATGCGGTCAGCAGTGACCAGAAACTGCAGAAAGCGACCGGTGAGGACGGGGCTACCTGGATTGGGGGACAGAAACGCGGTGGCAAAGGGCAACCGTCGATTAAGCCGACGCATGATCTCGCCAAAGCCGGCTACAACATGATGAACAACCTGCCGGTCACCAGTAACAGCACCGTGGGAGCATCCAGTTGCAACGGTTCGGTATGCCAGCGCTACTCAAACTCGGAGGACGCGGCGGCAGCCGTGGTGAAAGTGCTGGGCGACCGGTCTATCCGGACGTGCCGTGAGGCCAGTGAATGCGGCAGCGGAGGAGATGAAAACGCCGCCGGCAGCACTGTCGCCGGCACAGGTTTCTCCCCCATGCTTGAAGATGCCACCAAAGAGAACCTCGAGCAGTTAGACAAACTGGTCGGCGGCTCAGAAGCGCCCACCGCCGATAACCTGGCCAAACTGAAAACGGGCAGCCTGGTGGTGACCCGCGGGGTCATCCAGTCCCTGAAAGATGACCCGGACAGCGCCGCACTGGTACAGCGCCTCGCAGGAGAACTGGCCATGTCTGACACCGTGGAGCAGGCGTTGACCATGCGCCGCATGTTGACCACCGGTCAGTCTGAGCCGAATGCGGCTGACCAGCCAGAAGCACTGGCGGAAGGTGACCGTCGTATCGATGCGTTGGACCGGGAGCTTGCTGCACTGAGTAACGAAATGGCGCTGCGGAAATCCATCAGCAATAACAGCTTGCTCACTACCCTGGAACGCCAGGGCGCACGCAATCAGGACAGTCGTCTGCAGCAGCACAGCGGAAGCCAGGACCAGGGTTTTAGCAGCATGAGCCAAAAATCAGGAGAGCAACAATGAAGACACCGACGTCACAAAAACAGCAGCGTCGTTTGGGGCGGACGGGCCAGTTCGTGCTGATTTTTCTGGTGATGGTGGCACTGACCACCGGTCTGTTTCTGTTCGCCTCAGTGCTGTTTGAATTTGACCCGGATGGGCAAAAAGTACGGCGCTGGCTGAGTGCCAGCCGCTACGGTCTGTTTGTGTGGCGGCTGACACTGTATGTCGTGCTGGGCTGGGTCTGGTTTTGTCTCGTGCGCCCAGCGGTCGTTAAAAAGTCTCTGGGGGGATCACTTCGACGTCTGGAGTGGACGGCAGTGGGGTTTATCGTGGTTCTCGAACTCGCCGCCTGGCGTTCCATACTGGCATAAGGGGGGATGTCATGACGGCTAATAGTTTTCTGGAGTATTTTCTGGTGTTGTTCGGCTGGATGCTGAACAACGCACTGTGGGACATTCTTCTCAGTACGGGGTTGTTCGCCCTCCCTCTGGTTTTCAAAGTCCTGGGTATCTGGCTGAAGGTGCGGGAAGAGGGGGCCGATGAGGGTAACAAAGGTGTACTGGCATTGCCGCGGGTTGAGCATGCACTCTACGTGTCGTTTTGCGTGATGTTGTTCTGCTGCATTCCGCTGCTGCCCGTTGATATCAACACCATTAAATTTGACAGTTCGCGGGCGAAACAGTGTGGGGTTAGCGTACCCACACCACAGAACTCCGGTTATAAAGGGCTGGTCAACGATTTCGCCGGAAAGACGGCCGAGGTGCCAGTGTGGTGGTACCTTCTGCATTTGATTTCCAAAGGCATCACGCAGGCGATGATTGCGTCAATCCCCTGTGGCGACCAGCTCCGTCAGTTGCGCTTTGACGTGCAGAATACCAAAATTCGGGACCCCATCGTGCTGCAGGAAGTGCAAGATTTTGCCGACCAGTGCTACTCCCGTTCGTACTTTAAGCTTAAGAACAGAAACAGCCAGCTGAGTGATGCCACCATCAACGCCGTGGGGTGGATTGGCAGCAGCTATTTTCTTAATACAGCCGGTTATTATGATTACTACACGTCTATTGAACCACGCAGTCAGTGGCCTTATGACAACGTCCGGGACAGCGGCTATCCCAATGTGGGGAAAGGCGGCTATCCGACCTGTAAACAGTGGTGGTCTGACAGTACCAACGGTCTCAAAACAAGGGTATTGGCCAATATCGATGATTCAACAAAGACAGGGCTGCAACGGCAATTCAGTAAAACGCAGTGGGAAGAGATGGCGCTGCGTTGGCTGGTGAGTCCCCGTAATGTCGGTTTATCGGGTAGCGGAGAAACTTACGCCGTTGGTAGTAGTGATACGGCCTCCGGGTTGACTGGCAACGTCACCCGGCTTGTCTCTTCAATAGGTTTGGGGCTAAAGCAGGCGGAAGCCTTACCCGGCTTTGATGCGCTGAAGCAGGCATTGCCGATGATCCAGGCACTCCTGGAAATGATGATCATCATCGTGATCCCGGTACTGATGATGTTCAGCGCCTATGAGCCGAAGACGGTGGTGACCATTTCGTTTGCACTGTTTGCTCTGATGTTTATCACGTTCTGGTGGGAACTGGCGGGGTGGCTCGATGACAGACTCATTACCATCCTCTACCAAACCATGGCAGAACAGGGGATGTTAAATCTTAGTGCCCCTCTTGTGGAATTTATGAGTTCACCGCGTGATGGCTGGATCATGAATATGGTGTTGGGGATGATGTATGTTGTTTTCCCGGCATTTTGGATTGGATCACTTGGATGGGCGGGGGCTCATATAGGTAACATGGTTGACTCCGCAATGAACACTGGAGCGAAAATGCCACAGCAAGCAGGTGGTGAAGGAGGTAAAGTTGCGGTCGGCGCTGTTAAAACTGCAGCTACTAAAGGCAAAGGATAAGTTATCAATTTGAGATTAAAAGCCGGTGTTGCCGGTTTTTAATCTTTATCCTTCATACCATTCATGTAAAAACCATACCCTTGAGAGCCGTGTTGCCAGCCATCGTTTGAGGTATTTTCATACAACCCGTCAGTGAGAGAAGAACTGCGGCGTTTCTTATCTGGTAAAAAAGAAAGTACAACACTTGCTACTTTGAAAGTAGCGCTTACAGCTTCTTTCAAATCAGCGGAATAAGAATTTTGCTCAAGTAAACCCAGCTCAATGTCCCAGTCGGATTTTTCATCTTTCAGAAAATTTTGCTTACTTTTCAAAATAATATCCTTTTTAAAAAAGTAACTATTCTTACAGGTTAATATAATTATGCTTGAAAAGCGACCGTTTTCAATCCTTGTTCTGAGATAACGATATGAAGTTTCTTTACTCATACTCAGCTTTTTAGCAATGCCAGTTTTATTAACCTAATAAGAGACAATGCTCTGTACAGCCGATTCCATTGAGACCCAAGATAGCGGCATAAATTGACTAAGTATAAAAACACCATAAAAAAACCCCTCAAAATTGAGGGGTTTTTTATCCCTTCAGTCAGGGAACGTCCTTACGGACAAAGAGCTACTCATAAAGAAGTGAAAGTTTTCAGTCTTAATCCCTTCAGTCAGAGAACGTCCTTACGGACCGAGACTGTGTAGCAGAGCTTAAAGCTAAATTGGTCTTAATCCCTTCAGTCAGGGAACGTCCTTACGGACGGTAAAGGTAAGCGCGGCGGCTAGCGGGTCATTGTCTTAATCCCTTCAGTCAGGGAACGTCCTTACGGACACAACTCTGTGGAGGAGGCCGCTGCCCGTGAATTGTCTTAATCCCTTCAGTCAGGGAACGTCCTTACGGACTTATTGGCTTAATGAAACGGAAGGAAATCTAGTGTCTTAATCCCTTCAGTCAGGGAACGTCCTTACGGACGTACCTTTGATAGAAACAAAACCGGGTGACCAAGTCTTAATCCCTTCAGTCAGGGAACGTCCTTACGGACAGTAGTCAATTCACTGTCTGGCGATGCATTGATGTCTTAATCCCTTCAGTCAGGGAACGTCCTTACGGACTATAGATTGTGGGGATACATATCCAGATAATAAGTCTTAATCCCTTCAGTCAGGGAACGTCCTTACGGACAATGAAAATTTATAACCCATTGTTTTTGTTTGATCAAGCAAGCCTGACTTTTTCTGCTTTCCCGTCGCAAAAAATACGTTTTTAAGCAAAAGTGGTGCCAGTGCAAACGTTGTGTCGCTAATAGATTGATGTCATGTGAGTTGTTATCGGCATAATTTTATTTTTGCTTGTTTTTTGTGCGAAAAATCGGCCTGCCGGAGAACGACGGGCGCGGCGGGGAAAATAAGCAAAATCTGTGCCTGAATGGGGGCTGATATCGCGGGAAAATTTATGGATAAGCGATATACTTTCCCACCGGGTGGATATTCAGAAAATTAAAATCAGGAAAGGAATATGACTAATCAGGCAAAAAAGTTATCTAGAATTAATGGTAGGGAGTTTTTAAAACAGTCCTTTAATTTACAACAACAACTATTGGCCTCTCAATTAAATTTATCCCGAACGATTACGCATGATGGAACGATGGGGGAGGTTAATGAAAGTTATTTTTTGAGTATTATCCGCCAGTATTTGCCTGAACGTTACTCGGTTGACCGGGGAGTTGTGGTGGATTCAGAAGGCCAGACCAGCGACCAGATAGATGCAGTGATTTTTGACCGGCATTACACACCGACATTATTAGACCAACAAGGGCACAGGTTTATTCCGGCAGAGGCGGTGTACGCGGTACTGGAGGTTAAACCAACCATTAATAAAACCTACCTTGAATATGCAGCCGATAAAGCTGCATCTGTCCGAAAATTATATCGAACCAGTACGGTAATAAAAAATATTTACGGTACGGCCAAACCGGTCGAACATTTCCCGATCGTAGCAGGTATTGTGGCGATTGATGTTGAGTGGCAAGACGGACTCGGAAAGGCATTTACTGAAAATTTGCAGGCTGTTTCCAGCGATGAAAACCGAAAACTGGATTGCGGTCTGGCGGTGTCGGGCGCATGTTTTGATAGTTATGATGAGGAAATAAAAATCAGAAGCGGTGAAAATGCATTAATCTTTTTTCTGTTCCGTTTGCTCGGTAAATTGCAATCATTAGGTACGGTGCCCGCAATTGACTGGCGGGTGTATATAGATAGTCTGGAATAACGCAGTAAACCCCCTCCACGCCGCCCGCAGGCGGCGTTTTTTCTTCCTGGCGTTAGCGGGGAACCGTCTCTAACTGATAGCGTCCCAGCCCGAAGCTGCTGTTTTTGCCCACATGCAACCACTGGCCCAGCCACAGCCATGTCCACAGCGGCGTCAGCTCGCCGTGGAGCGTAACGTCACCGATAAATCCGCCGAGATTCATCTCCTGTTGCTGGCGGCTGGAGTAGCGTTGCCAGTTCATCCAGCGCAACTGGCCGGGTTGCAGCGTAACGAGTTGCGTGGTCAGCGACGGCGGCGGGGCAATGCCCAGCGAGGCGGCCAGCGTGTGCAGGCGTCGCTCCAGCGCGGCCAGCAGGTCGTGTGCCTGAAGTTCACGCACCCGTACCAGTTGCCCCTGGCGCAACAGCCGGGTCGGGGTGGTGAAGTGCAGGCGCAGCGCCTCTGCCGCCGGGGGCGGTGGCGGTGTTTGCGTGGTGGCGTGTGGCAGGATAAACGGCTGGTCGTGACGCCAGATCGTCAGCCAGCGCGCTTCAGTATCGGGTTGCTCTACCTGCACCTGGCACAACTGTGCTGGCACCCGCTGGCTGCCAAACCCCTGAACAGCTGCCTGCATCCAGGCCAGAATAATCAGGCTCAGGTGCGGTAGCGCCGGGCCGTGCAGCACCACGTCTACCGGCCAGATTTCCCCTGCGGCAAGCTCCCTCTGAACGGCCGCTGGCTCCAGCACATAAGGCGGAGCCGGTTGGGGCTGGCCGGGGGTGTTTTGCAGCAAGCGCGGCTCAAACAACAGCGGGTACTGGCAACCGGCCAGCAACGGGCAGCCGTCACACTGTTTCTGACGGCTGATGCAACAGATGCGCCGCAGCGCATGGCCGAACGCGCCGCGCAGCATGGAGCCGCTAAACAGCGGCAGCGCCAGCGGTTCGATGCTTTGAAAACAGAGGCGGTAACGCGCCAGATGGCAAACCCATGTCATAACAGCTTATTCCTCAAGGCCGTGAGCTTTTTATCTTTGCCGGGTTTGATGCCCCAATAGTTGAGGATGTCGTCAAACAGTGTGCACAACTCGGCTTTCTCTTCTGCTGAGCCTTCAGTGGCAACGCAACCCACACAGGTGGCTAACTGACCGCGCAGCGGGCCGTTGGGGTTTTTATGCTGAAACGTTTGCTCACTCGCCAGTTGTTCTGCCAGCGACATGATGGACTGGCGCGCTTTGCTCTGGCGGGCTTTGTCTGCCAGCCGCTGCGCTTCCTCTTCACGAGCCTGAGCCAACTGCTGGCGTTGCTGGCGGTGGGTGTGCTGCTGTTGCTGATGCGCGTCAAGCCGCTGTTGCTGTTGCTGGCACCAGTCATGATGGCTGGCGACAAACTCGGTCACCTCCGGCTGGTCAGGCTGGTGCAACAGTACCCAGCCAAAGGGCAGCGCCTGTGTCAGCGCATCAGCTTGCGGCAGCGCCAGCGTGCAGGTGGTGACGTCCGGGTGGTAGGTGGTGCGCGTGCCTTGTCTCCCCAGCCGGGCGATATGCCGCCAGCCTGCCACGGTTTTGCTGATGGCTCCGCCGTATTTGCCCACCCGCAGCAAGAGTGCCTCGCCGCGCTGTAGCGGGTCGTCTAACTGGCGCAGTAATTGCTGCATCTGCGCCACCCAGTTCTGGCCGGGGGCGTACACATCATCCGTGCCGATGTGCTTTTCGGCCAGCCATGCCAGCTCGTGATGGCATTGCGGCAGGGTTATCCTGTTCACCTGTTGCGCCAGTTGCGACACCTTGCCAAGCCACTGCTTCAGGCGCGGGTTTTTTATTGCGAGAGCGGTGGGCGGCGTTTTCACGGTTATCTGGCAGTGCAACGGGCTTTGCCGGGGTTTAAGGCATTCAACCGGCGACAGTTCCATATTGTCCGCCTTGTTGTCCTGCTTCTCGGTGCGTTTGAACGGCTGGCGGCGTACCAGCCAGTAATCCAGCATGGGCGGGTGCTCTGCCGGGCTTACGGCATCCCCCACCTGTAGCCAGTGGAAGGGGTCATGCTCAATGCGGTATCGCGGGCTGTCGCGGCGGGTATCAAAGCCCAGTAGCTGGCGTTCCGCATCCTGCGCCACCTTGCTGCTCAGTTTGTCGGTTTCCCGTCGCTCGGCTTGCAGTGGCTGGCCTTGATTGAGCGCGCTGACCAGTGCGGTGCGGATAGCCCCTTTGAGCGTAGATCCGGGAATATAAGGCGCGCCCAGTGCGGCCCCGACGTGGCGCATCAGCTCTAGCTGGTTGATCATCTGCTTTTTGTTTTTGGTATCGTTCTGCATCACCTGCCCGAGCCGTGACTGGTAATAACGGCTGATGCCGGGTAACAGCGGGCACATCCGGCGGGCGGCGTATTTCAGCTTGCCCGCTTCCCGTGCCAGAAAACGCTGCACGGTCAGCGGCAGAGCAGGGTCATTGCTCTCCAGAATAGTGAGCAACTCGCTGCGCTGTGTCGCCGTGAGCGCCGGGCTCAGACCACCTTGCCCCAGTTCATACAGTGCATTTTCGTCTATCAGGTATTCACCGGGGTTCAGGCTGTCGCCGGTGGCGACATGCACCGGCGACAGGCAGGTGAGGGTAAAGTATTGCATGTTGTCGCTGTCACAGGCGGTGTGGCGACGTGGCGTCTGGTCGCGGGTCATTGTGGCTGTGCCTTATGGTGAAAGCGCACCGGGATCACCGGCGCATAGCCCTGATGCACCGTTTGTGGCAGGGCGGTGGAAAGACGGCCATTGCCGCCTAATCCCTGGCCGACAAACGGGCGGTTATCCGGGGTAACGGGGGCCAGCACGGCGGCGCTGTCTGCCAGTAGCAGTGGGTTTTTAAACGGATGGCCCTGCACCACCAGCGCGGCACCGTGGCGGCCAACGCGCACCAGCGGCGAGAAGAAACTGTCGGCACTGTGCCAGTGGCCCTGCTGCGGCGCACAGGGGGCGAGCGTCAGGCGCAGCGGGTTGCCATCAGGCGTGGGCAGCTCCGGCATCGGTTGTGGCGTGAGGTGAAAACGCCCCTTGCCGATGCTGGCATCTTTACCGTACCCCAGCAGGCCGATGGCACGCAGCGCGTCGGTCAGTTGTGCGGCGCTCAGGCGCTTATCATGCAGCAGGTAGAGATCCCAGGCGGTGTCCACATCAAACCAGTGCTGCTCGCTGCCAAACGGGGCGAACGCGTCATCGCCACCGGTGGTAAGTGTCTGGCGGTTGATGCTGTTGTGCATCTGCACGTCGCTGCGGTGCTGGTGGTGCTCAGGGGCGGCGGTTAAGTGTGCGCCCCACTCGGCCAGCGGCTGGTGAGCGAAGGCAAGCGGCAGCCAGCATTGCTGTTTACGTTGTTTGCGGGCGCGGGCATCGGCGGCGGCGAAGCCCAGCCGGTGTTCGGGCAGGTGCGGGCGCGGCAGGTGGTCGGCCAGCATCGGGTCGCTGATCACCGCGAACGGTCGCTGGTCGTGGTAGCCTGCCAGCAGCGCATTCAGGCCCGCCTCACCGAGGGATTCGCGCAAATACCAGCATAACTGGCCAAACAGCGTGTCACCGCGCAGCGCGGTGGCAAAGGCGCTGTCGGGGAGCAGCCGCAGGCGTAGCCATTGCCATGCGGCGGCGGGGGCAACGGGGGAGGGCATCATCCGGCTCCCTGCGTGGTGTGTTTAAACGGCTGTAACTGCTCAAAGCGCGGCTGGAGATCTTTCCCGTCGAGGGTCAGCGCTTCAAAGCGCACTTTGCCATACCCACGGGAAATGCTGCCGCCTAGCCCGTCCAGCTCCAGCATTTTCAGGCCCGCCAACAGGGTGTCGAGCAGGTCGGGGCTGTCGCCATCAAGCTGGCGCACGGTGAGGCGAAAGTCAAAGCGGCTGCCGGCGGGCACACGCTCGATAAAGCGCGGGTGCAGCGCCACGCCACTGATGCGGTCAATACAGTTTTCCGCTTTCTCTTCGGTCTGGACGCGCCCGCCTTGCTGCGCCAGCCAGTGTTCGTCAAATTCGCAATCCCAGAAGGACAGGCGAGTCGGGCCGATCTGTTGGGCTTGTTCGGCGGAAAGCTTGTCGCCGCCGCTGACGCCAAACAGTTGCAGGATTTTCAGTGCCTGTAGTGCCTGTGCCTGTTTTTTATCGTCGATCAGTTGCTGGTAAACCTGATGACTGAGCACCTTGCCCTCGGTATCGCCGACCACACCAGCGCGCCATTCGAGCAGGCTGCGCAGTTTGCCTTTCAGGCTGGAGCCGGGAATGTAAGGTTGCTGGGTCAACGGGTGGCGCACCACGGCGCTGTCGATGCCGCCAATCTGCAACGCGGTGTCGCCGCCGCCAATGTGTAACCCGGTTTCACACACCAGAGTGGCGCGTAACGTCTGGATATTGTTCAGTTGCATGAGATGTCCTTGTCAGTCGCGGCGTATGGCGCGTAAAAAACCGAGGGTGGCTTCAAAAAACAGCCGGCCATTTTTCAGGTGCTGGCAGGTGTTGATGCTGCGAATCAGGTTTTGCATGGTTTGGCAAAACTCGTCAGAGATAAGCTCGCGCCCTTTGGCATACGCCAGATGGGCGCTGATCATGCGGATCTCGGGTAGGTAGAGAGCCAGTTTTTCCTCATCGCCATTGATGCGCTGCTCCAGTTGCTGTAACTGGTCGTAAAAGCGGCGCAACTGAGTGGGTTTGCCCTTCTTACCGTATTGAGCCAACTGTTCGGCAAATTTTTGGGCGTCGTCATCAAAAAATGTCGCCTCCGGCTTGTGCAGTTGGCGTTTAAAATAGTCGAGCGTCGTCATGCTGTGTCCTTGTTGTTATGCGTTTTACTCGCCGCGCGGCACCGTGCGGTAGTGGTAGAGATGGCGTTGAAGCGCCACCCGGTAACGCTGGCGGTGCCGTTTCAGGTGCTGCTCAAGTTTCTCAAACAATTCCAAATGAAGCTGATGGCGGAACGCTGCCGGGTTTTCTTTCGTCGGGACTTTCACGTTATCCACCAGATTGCGACGTAAAAAATAGGCCAGCCGGCTGCGCCACAGTGCCGCCTGCGGTTTTTCTGACTCCTCCGCCGACTGTTCACTGAGCGCCAGCAACCGGTAAAGCAGGCCGGAGGAGAGCGGGTAGCCGTCATGCTCGCGCCAGCGCGCCAGCTCCTCACTGCACGCCAGTAACGCGTCATATTCCGGCCAGCCCATCACCTCGTTATACAGGCAGATGGCGTTCTTGCCGGGGTGTTGCTTGGCCTGCTTCAGAGCGGCTTCGGCCTGAGCCGCCAGCGCCCGCACCGGGTAGCCGGGTTTGGCCTGCACCAGCCCGAGTGAAAAATGCAGCGCCGGATTGTGGCCGCTGTAGCGCGCGAAGTCCTGCGCCATTGTTAGCGCCAGCGTTTGCTGGCTGCGCCACGGGCCAATCAAAAAGAAATCGTCGCCGCCGGCGAACACGGTGTAGGTGTTGGCAAAACGCGGGTCTTTGCGGCACAGATGCGGCAGCCACAGAGTGAAAAACAGGTGTATCTGGCGCGACAGGCCGATGGTTTTGGCAAAGCCCGGTTGCGGCAGGCCGCTGCGAAACAGGTGGCCGAGGTTGTCGATATCCCCTTTCAGCACGCCCAGCGCGCAGGTGCCGCGTAACGACTGGTCGGCATCCTGATACAAATCTTCACAGCTCAGGTGATCAAAGGTTTTGATGTCGCCGTTAGCGAGCGCTTCTTCAATGCCGGGGTAGCACTCCGGCTGATATTCCCCCTGCGCCAGCGGCATCCAGCCGTTGATAAAACGGCGGGCATAACCCTGAAACAGGGAGGTGCCTTCCGGCGGCAGGCTGACATCCCAGCAGCGGCGCAGGCTGCCGTTGCACGCCAGTTCGCCGAACTCGCCGCTGTCCTCTTTCAGGCTGACGGCCACCACCTGATAGCCAAACAGCGTCAGGTGCAGGCAGCGGTCATCAGAGAAGGTGGCGGTGCTGTCACGCAGGATCAACAGCCGGGCGTAACGCTCGCCGTGGCTTATCCAGTGGCCGTGGTTTATCCAGTGGCCGAGGGTTATCTGGTCTGCCGCCAGTCGGCTACAGCCAAGCCCGTTGAGGGTGGTTTCCACCGGGTGCAGGCCATTCATCGGGCAGGGTTCACCGCCTGCGCCCTGCGCTATTTGGTCCAGATAACCCTCAAACACCGGCGGGGGCGCATCACCGGCACACAGGGAAAAACGCTGGTATTTCTGTTGCTCCATCGCCTGCGCCAGCCGGTTTTGCAGCCTGCCGTAAGCCTGCTCGCCGAGGAACTCAGCGCTGCCGGCCACCGTGCTGCACAGCCCGATGCCGGTTTGCGCGTAGGTGTGGGTTAAAAACCACTCATCAAGACGCTGACGCAACCCGGCCAGCCGTTCGGCGGCATCCGGCAGATTCGGCGCGACAATCAGGCTTTTGCCGGCGGCGTTAATCAACTGGCAAACCGGCGGCAGGTCAAAGGTTTCCAGCACCCGCAGCGCAGCGGTTTCCGCCAGCAGGGATACCTGAAACGAACGCCCGCGCAGCAGTTTGGCGGCCATTTTTTGCGTCTGATTGCCCTGGGCGAAAATCAGCTCTTGAATGCCGAACACATCGGCCTGAATCAGCAGCAGGCGCGCATCGTCGCCTGGCGTGAGTGAAATTTCCTTCTCCGGTGTGGCCTGACGGGCGTGGTGCTGCCACAGTGCGACGGCGAGCGCCGCCGTGGTTTTGCCCTGATCGTACAGCGAGATACCGCTGGCCCCGTCGCCGTCTGGCAGCGCGTGGCAGGTGGTCATCCACAGGCTGTCGAGGTGGTCAAGCCACAGCGACGGTTGCAGGCGGTGGGCGGCGGGGATCGCCTCCAGCCCCTCTATCAATGCCTGATACACCTGCCGGTACGCCGCCTGCCGTTCGCCGGTGGGCAACGCTGCCGTCACCGGCATCAGCGAATCGACCCCCAGCGGGGCCAGTGGGCTGTAACAGCGCTCCGCCGGGGCGCTGTGGTTATCGTCCGCTAACAGGTGGGTGAGCGGTATCAGCCCGGTTTCGCCACGGCTTACGGGCGTCTCCGGCAGGCCGCGCGCCAGTCTGGCGGCGAAATCCAATAGCAGGGTTAATGTATTTTCGTGCAGATCCGCACGGGCCGAGAGGCTTTCCGGCAGCGGCGCAAACAGTTTGTTTGCCAGCGCCGGTGACGGGAAATCCTGAATGCCGGCACGCTGCGCCAGCGGTTTCAGGTTATGTAACAGCGCAAAGGCAGCCACATGGCAAGAGGCGGCAAGCCAGTTCATTGACATCTCCTTGTGCCAAAAGGGGCGCGCCACGTTGCCCGCCCGTAATGGGTTTAACCATACGAAATTTCAGCCGAAATGCCTATCAACGGATAAGGAAAATTTGAGAATGAGCGGAAAACCGTCCGGTGGAGAGAAAATCCCTTGAGTCAGGGGAGTCTGTGAGGACCTATGCCGTCTATGCTGCCTATGTCTTAATCCCTTCAGTCAGGGAGCGTCCGTAAGGACCAAAGAAATAGTACCTACTAATAAGAAATTAGAGTCTTAATCCCTTCAGTCAGGGAGCGTCCGTAAGGACAAAAACTATTTTTTGGGCGAGCTTTGTTCTTCGTCTTAATCCCTTCAGTCAGGGAGCGTCCGTAAGGACCCAGAACCGTGTCAGGACAATGATTCTGTAATGTCTTAATCCCTTCAGTCAGGGAGCGTCCGTAAGGACCCATGCATAAAGAGGTGATTTATGGGGCCGATTGGTCTTAATCCCTTCAGTCAGGGAGCGTCCGTAAGGACGCAACTTCATTAAGTGGAACAGGTTCTGTAAATGGTCTTAATCCCTTCAGTCAGGGAGCGTCCGTAAGGACTTATGCCGCCTATACCGCCCGTTCTGCCGCTTAGTCTTAATCCCTTCAGTCAGGGAGCGTCCGTAAGGACCTTAAAAGAAATCTTAGACGCGCAACCGTGTAAGTCTTAATCCCTTCAGTCAGGGAGCGTCCGTAAGGACTAAAAGACTCCGTTAAAAATATCAACCCATTTAAGTCTTAATCCCTTCAGTCAGGGAGCGTCCGTAAGGACAAAAAAACCGACACGTAGTGTGAAAGAAATTAGGGTCTTAATCCCTTCAGTCAGGGAGCGTCCGTAAGGACAATGAAAATTTATAACCCATTGTTTTTATTTGATCAAGCAAACCCTGTTTTTTCTGTTTTTCTCGCCTCAAAAAGCACGTTTTTAAGCAAAACTGGTGCCAGTGCAAACGTCGTGGCGCTAACGACCTGATGTCACGTGTGTTGTTATTGACGTGATTTTATTTCTGTTGGTTTTTTGTGCAAAAAATTGGCCCGTCGGGTGGTGGCGGGTTCAGAGGGTAAAATAAGCAAAGAGTGTGCCGGTTGTGTGTTTAAAATACAAAATCATTCAGGCGCGGGTCGGAGTGAATGAGTAAGTAATCCGATCGAGGGCCAAGGTGAAAACTGCCGGATGGGGTGTCAAACGGCAGGCAAAGAAGACGGTCTTCCTCTGGGTTAATCAGGCGCTGTAATTCACGGCATAGAGCCTGGCGTTCCGGCACGGTAAGCGCAAATAAAAACAGCGACTTTTGCAATGCCCAGCCTTGTGACGCGCAGCGTCGCTGCATTTTTCGCAGCCGCTTTGGACAGGTGATGTCATAACCAATCAGCCAAAGGGGTTTAGACATGACGGGCCTCCCGTTCCAGTAGGTGGCGACACAACCGCGCCAGGCGGCGTAAATCCTGGCGGCGGCTTGCCAGCCAGCTAAACCAGTCGGTGTAGAAAATCTGCTGTCCCTGCCTGGTAAGCCGACAGGCGGAATCATTATGAGTGAAGTGTTCGGCAGTGAGCTGGTGCTGTTGCCATAAATCCAGTATGTGGTTTTCCAGCGTAGCGCGTGTCAGTTCTTTGATATCGAGTAATAGACTGTGGCGGCGATACCCGGTGCTATGGTGCAGTCCAAGATTAATGTCAAATCCTTCAGCGAGGAGCGGGCGTATCAGTGCCTGATCTTCTAACGTAGATGAAAGTGACAGTAGCGCATTTATCGGGTCGCACGGTGGCTGGCGTTGGCGACCTTGAAAGCCGCTGTCCGGCAGCGCGTGATGCCATGCTTGCCAGTAATGATGGCTGAGATGGGCCTCATCCAACATCAGCGAATGGTGTATTTCAGCTGGCAGTGGTGGTAGCGGCTCGGCGTGTAAGCGTTTTAAAACCCGATTTTGTCCCTCCCGGCGCGCCGTTATCAATTGCATTACCAACTTAGCTCGGCTGTCTTCTTGTAATGTTACTCGATACTGTAGCAGGCGTAATGCGTTAGGCGGTGTTTGCGGGTTAAAGAGGTGTGCGCAACCTCGGCGTCCGACTGCGATCAGTTCAATGCCGTTTTCAGCCAGCCGTAACAGGAGATCGCTGTTGAGGGTAATCCCCTGACCAATAACGATGCGTTCAAGATCGCCTAATGGAAACAGGCGGGTATTTCTCTCCGGGTGAGAAAGATGAAGCAGTCCATCTTGCAAACAGAGATGATAATCAGGCCTGTCGAGTATCAGTGTCGTCATGGTATCGATGTTCACTATGAAGTTTTTTTAATCATAGTGGCTGATGTGAACGGTGTGATTATAAAAATAGAGGCTGGGGAGCGTAAAAGAGAAAAGTGTGATGTTTTTAGCACCCGACGTTGTGAATCTGTTCATGTAGTCATTTTGAATACATTGTCGACGAGGTGACAGAGGAAATCGTTTCTACGCCAGACATGATTTTTCCGTTGCGTGCACGAATAACCAGCATAAAGCCCTGAGAGCGGATGCGTGGATAGCGCCACTGTTTGCAGAGTTCGGTGGCTCTGAACATGCCTTCCTGCCACCATGGCATGCGCCATTGCCGGACGTAAATGCGTATTTGCGTAAAGGTATTTTTCAGTCTTCTAATCTTGCTGCCGGTAAACAGATGCGACTGCATCAGAACATGGATCTCGCTATTTGCGATGTCATTAATATGGACGATGAGCTCATTCCAGGCGCATTCCAGTTCGTCCGGTGCTGTTCTGTTAGCGCCAGTGATATAAGACGGTAATGGGCAAAGATCGTAGTGTTGACAGTCTAGCTGGCGTATCCAAAATGACCGTCATTCGTGCCTGTAATGGCGCAAAAGCAGACTGCTCCTGAAAATGACTGTTCTTCTGTATAAGCAGGGTAAAAATATGGCTAATGCCGCGACTCCGATGCTTCAAAAAACCTTTATCCGCCCATTGGGCACAGTCTAATGGCGAAACAATAAACAAATAAGTTGCAAAATAGTGTAGTATTTATATGATACTTAAATCAAAAAACCCATTGCAGCGCAATGGTCTACGGTATCTCAATGATTACTAAGAATACCTTGAACACCGGAGGTGAATATGATTACACATACTCGATTCACTATCGCTGATAGCTATGCTCTTTTGGGCAGCTTGCGTGTGCCCGGCGTTCGGGGGAAATTCGAAGTTCGTGCTTTCAACGACCGCGTAAAGCGTCCTCGTCTTATTGTTGTGCATGAGAACTGGCATGAAGCAACTCGCCGTGAGCGTATTGCTCCCCTGGTTGTGGTGCAGTTCGAAGAAGATGGGCGTAAAAAGTACATTGAGCAGAAAGAAGAAACCCCTTTCAAATCCGTCGATTTGGCAGACCTTAGCCGCCGTGCTGTGGAATTTTTTCAACGGAATGAACACTGCACACTGGCATGTCACCATTAGTAATCGAAGCGCACGATAAGAATCTTATCTGGCCTGATGATCTCAAGGAACCAGGACGAGTCTATCAAAAGTTAGCTAACATCATCGACGGTGATGATGACAAACATGAAGTTATCTTGGAAGACGATGGCGGCGGTATGGCTCGACTGTATCTGCGCCACATCGAGAGTAAGGAAGTATCGGCTAACTTCGTGCTGGAATTCAATCTGACAGCCCCTGAAGGGTTTCCGAAAAACATCCCGCAGGTAAGCAGCGCATTTGTTGGTGTTGATTATCGCGCCGCGAAACTATCTCAGCATGTCTATCGCATGATCATGAAACATTATGATGCTGTGGTCAGTGATACTCACCAGACAGCCGGTGGAATGCTTATCTGGCTTCTTATGGCTGAAGATGACACTGTACAGCTTAACATTATGCAGGTTCGTGATGGTCGTCTTGAATACCGGCTTGTTGATGGTGAACCAGAAGCATATACCGGCGAGATAGATGCGTTGGAGCAAGCTGGCGATACTATCTGGGGGGGGCCAGATGAGGTTGTTGATTCTCTCAATCTGGAACGCCTTGGCTTCCGGCCTACTCACCAGAACATGGAACACATTGTTCTGGCTGCTCGCCACTTATAATGTAAGCAATCGGGCATCTCGCCTTGTTGATTGATAACCGTTATGAAATTCTCTTTTCACCCATTACCGGCGTGAATTTGATCATGATAAAACGGCACACCCGAACTTATTCGCAACAGCAACAGCATATTGATGCATGGCAACACAGCGGATTAACTAAATAGCATTATTGTGAACAGCAGGGGATTACTATCAGTAATTTTTATTACTTTATGGGGTTCTCTTACGGGTTAATACCTGGGCGAAATCAGCACGATGTGCTGGACGCGCTTTCCACAGGGCTAGTGCGGACAAATGTGAGCTGGGTACTGGATGCCAAAATAATTATCGTGACGCATCACAATAATTTAATTTTAGTCTTCAATCATCCGATAACTGTAGCGGGACGTACCAACCGACGCAGCGAGCTTATCC
This sequence comes from Prodigiosinella confusarubida, assembly GCF_002847015.1. Taxonomy (GTDB): domain Bacteria; phylum Pseudomonadota; class Gammaproteobacteria; order Enterobacterales; family Enterobacteriaceae; genus Prodigiosinella; species Prodigiosinella aquatilis. Next base: position 4,372,286 of record NZ_CP025085.1, on the reverse strand, counting down.
AGTTTCCCTTCCGCTGCTGATCGGGACAGCCCTTTTTCCACCGTGCGCCAACTAGCATTACCCTTGCGCTCCTGGATAGACCAGGATTTGCCGGAGTCATCGTTTTTCGTGACGAACGAGGCTAACTGTGTCCGGAGAGCGTAGATTTCATCTTGCGCGGCGGCCAGTTGCTCCTGGAGTTCGGTTATGGTGTCCGGTTCGCTTTTTAGTGATGGCTCTGTATTAGCGACGGCCAGCTTTTTCTTTTCACGGTATCGCCTAGCCCGTTCTGCATCAGATAATGCGGTTCCGGTTCGTGGGCGTCCACGACCGCGCTGTGACAGATTTAGATCTAAATTTGTTGTGGTTGGCATCGGACGGCACCGGGAAGATATGGTGTTAATTATTTTACGTGACGCATCACGATAAATCAACAAATGGATAGAATAACCGTAATCGCCGAATTACCCGGCGAGGCCTTATTCAGCCTCGCTGATCACCACATTCCACCGAGCATCAAACCCCTTTATAAAGATAAGAGTAAGTTAGAAAAGGTCCTACGTTCTAAGGCTGGGTAGTTTACGCCTTGAATGTGGACCATTAAGTGATCTAAGATAACTGTGTTGTAACGTTGCCTCGCGCAACATGCCAATGTCCCTGTGATCTGAGAGGGACGCCTTCGGGTGATCACATGCCAATGCCACCTTGACCTGAGAGGTGGCGCCTTCGGGCGGTACCCTCGTTTAACCTTTGAAAACGAGGATCGCAACAGCGATGAAGGTTCACTTCACTACGATCTGCTTTATGCAGAATCTTCTATCGCAGATACATTCTGCGAATTTTTTACTCGTTTCGATTTGATGCTTTGACGTCAGCTTCCGGTTGCAAACTTTGCAGACCGTGGGTATGCCAATTGGAACATTTGGCATCTTCCACGTACGCATTGAGAGCAGAGGAGCGCGGCGTCACTTGCGTTCGAGTGAAACGAGTACCAAGTGACGCCGCAAGGCGGACAACGTCAACACCACGTAATACGCGGCTTTGAAAGCGATTTTAAGTGTTTTTCACGAGAATCACCAAATCGCTCCGTAATTACGTATCCGTTTTGCGTCCGTTTTCACGGACGTCCGCAAAACTTGAAACTTCAACTAATGACTTTTTTAAGTCCTGACTACATGAAAAAGGAGGACATCGTCCAGGTACTGAGGCGTTCACCAAAACCGGGTGAACGGGGAGCATAAAAACCGTCGCACAGAGTGCTTAACGGGCTCCTGCAACAACTCAACACAGCCTCGCCATGCTACACAGTATCTGACGGCCAGGATGGCAAACTAACCGACACGCATGGACGTCTGACCAACGTATTGGTCATCGTTGTGAGTCTTTCTGCCAGGTGCCACTTACGAGTGGTTCACGGCAGAAAGGCTTTGTCTGAATGCTGAACAGGGGAGAAGAATGAAGCAGAAAAGTACCCGTTCCAAGATTGAGTGTTTCAGGAAAGCGTTCATTTCGCTTGCCAGAGCCGGGGCAGGGGGATACGCGACTATTGCAGATCGTCAGCGTATTGGGCGTTACTTTCTTGAACACCTTAACAATACAGGTATCAAGTTACGCAGCGTTGACGCGTTAAAAGTGCGTTACGTAGAGAGTTATATTGAATACCGAAAGAGTTTAAATCTGAGCAATCGCACTCTGCAGAATGAAATGTCAGTATTAAGGGGGATCTTCAGTGCTGCGGGGAAACACCGCTTGGCAGACCCTAAAAATGAACGACTGAATAATAAATCGCTCGGTATTTCAGGCGTAAATCGTGATGGAACGAAAACGGCGTTAACACAAGATGAGTTTTTAAAAGCCTTTAATGAAATTGAAAAACAGGATCGCGGTGTGGCTGCCACGATGAGACTGGCCTATGTTTTCGGATTAAGAACGAAAGAGTCGGTTGAAGCCTGCAAATCATTATCAACCTGGAAACAGGCCGTTGAACGTGGTGATAAATCCATTCGTGTTGTGTTTGGTACGAAAGGTGGCCGTCCCCGTGATACAACAATCATTGATCGCAATGAAGCCCGAAGGGCAATTTTGTATGCAGAAAAAGAAGCCCAAGAGCGCAATGGTAAATTTATTGACAAGCCAGGCATTCATCAGGCAATTAACCGGTATCGATATTTTCTTCGTAAAGCTGGTTTGAATGGTGAGAAAGCACCACATAGCATGCGCTATAATTTTGCCCGCGAACTTTCGAAATATCACAAAGATAATGGTTTTAACGATAGCGAAGTCCTGGCACTGGTTTCAATGGATTTAGGTCACGGTGATGGCCGTGGGCGCTATATTAAACAGGTTTATTATCGGAATGATGTGGCGGAGGGGGACTGATGTTAATTCATATTAATCTCGACATTAATCTTATTCGGCGTATTACCAGAGAAGATGCTGGGTGTTGAGCGGGTATTCTGGCGTTATATTTACGAGGGTGATGTTAATATGCCCGACTATTCTGGACTGACGACACGGATATTTTCAGCCATTGCTTTAGATGCAGACTGGCGGGAGCATCAATTCAGTATTACCGATAGTTTTATTTACCATGTTGATGTCGATGAGGGTTCATTTAAAAGAAATGTGATTGGGAGTAGAGGTCTCTCTTCAGATGAATTTATGTGTAACAAATTTATGTGTAACAAATTTATGTGTATTAGTGTGATTACCAAGGGATACTGACGGTATAAGTACCAGGCGATTTTGACGTAATCACACTATCAATGTTGCCGCGCTTCGGCAAGCTTTGCCAGCCGTAACGCAGTAGTATTCATGTTTTCCCTCAGCCAGATATTTCGAACGCCGCTAGCGTGTATATCGACGTTTCTTTCGGATTTGAGCAGCCGTGATACCTTTGATTGACCCAGGTGTGGGTTAGCCAGGGAGAATTCGATGACGACTTCCTCAATAGCTCTGTCAGTACGGTTTTTGTGATGAAGATCCGGTGTTTCCTGACGTTTTAACGATTCAATTCCACCTTGTTTAATCAGCTTACGATGGCGGTAAATCGTATCGCGGGAAACGCCACTAAGTCGGGAAGCTTCTGCCACATTTCCAAGCCTGTCAGCCAGTGCTAATACTTCTAGCTTCTTCTGGATCTCATTGTCTTCCGAGGACACTTTTTCAGGCTCAGTGACTTCTGTTACCTGTAGCTGTCGTCCAGCGAAGTAAGCTTCAAACCGCTTATTTTTACCTGTGCGAATTTCAATTTTCTGGTTTGCGATTGAGTGCTTAAGCGGTGAGTCGATGAAGTAGAATTTTCCGCCGTAGCTAAACGTATGGTCGTTGCGTATTTTCCGGTAGACCTTGGTGATGCAGATATCATCAAGATTGGTGTAGCGTGGTACAGGTGTATATTCGGTGTCTGATGCTCTTGATTTTACAACCAGGTTTTTACGCCAGAACTGGGGGATGAAGACGTGTTGGAGGTAGCTATTTGCGCCCGTCATGTCAGTAATTTTGTTGAGTCGTAACTCCGGTATCAACCTGTCTTGCAGGGTATCGAAGGCGCGTTCAATCCTACCTTTACCCTGAGGAGAACTGGCGAAGATGATCTCAATCCCTAATTCCTCACAGGCCCGCTGCATCTGGGAGAAATTGCAGCGTTTAGGGCCACCGAATATTCCGGCACGATCAACATACAGGGTTTTAAATACACCGTATTTCTCAACGACTGAGCGCATTACTTTCATACATCCTTCAGTCGTTTCTGACGGAAAGAACTCAGCATGAATATCGCTGTTAGCATCATCAATCATGGCGATTAAACACGACTTCCTATCACCGAACCAGCGATGTGTGCTGCCGTCCATTTGCAGCATTAACCCTGGCGCTTCCATTCGCTCTCTGCGTTTGTGAACACGGCTACGCCTGCGCTTCGCCCGTTTTACATGATGGATATCATGTGCCCATTTACGCAGTGTCTCGCGCTTAACAACAATATGTTCATGAGTCTCAAGCATCTCGGCAAGGTGCAACAGGTTCAGATCATAGTATTTCTCGCGGATTAGCGACTGAACTTGCTGCTTAAGCCTATCTGGCGTTTTATTAACAGGCTCGCTGCCGGAATTACCATGAACAACAAACTGTAGTCCTTGGCTTCGGTAACGCTGTAAATAACGTTCAATAGTACGTCTGGATTTATTGAGGAGCTTAGCGGCATTGGCTATCGTAATTTTACGCTCAGCCACTTTCGCGATGACATCAACTGTCAATTGAGCTTTGGAATTCAACACAATCATCCTTAGCGTTCCTCAAATGCACAAACAAAACATTCAAAGAACACGGTTAAAGATAACCGTCAATTTCCCTTGGTAATTAGCGACTACGACAGAATCGCGTGGTAATTAAAGTACGACAAAATCGCTTGGTGTTCACAAATTTATGTGTATTAGCGCAGATTTGAGCTGACACTTTTTTGGCTTAGATCCCTACCCAACCTGACAGACAGCTTTTAGCTCATCGCAGACCTTACGGTCCTTCAACCTGCCCGCTTCGTGCCGGGAGCGGAAGTTAACAGTTTAAGAAATCAAGCTAATTAGCCTAAAATCTATCAACTGATGGGATATGGAGCAGCAGAAATAAATGACGACAAGGCAGTATGCGCAAAAATCAATCTTCGATCTGGAAGCAATCTTCGAGCGGTCGCGCAACAACGCTAGTGAACTTGAACGGCTGTTGAACGAGCTAACCTTTCGCAAAACTGCCAAGGCGCGGAGGCTGACGACTAAAATCAAGCAAGCCCTAACCGCACTTAGCGGTCGCAGCGTGGTCTCCATATCGGGTTCCAGTCCATCAGCGCTTCATCCCGGTTCGGCATCCACGCAATCTTCCCAAGTTGTGCCCCACGATGCGCCTGCAACGGTAGTGCAACTGCGACAGAAGGCTACTCCAGACCCTGTCATGCGACAGCAATTCGGCGACGATCAGATCGACCTAGGCCCGCTCCCGTCTTTCTCTCCGTCAGGTAAGGCGAATGATGCGCGCGCGATACTGGCGGCATGGACAGCCCTCGAAGCATTGTCACCTCAAGGTTATAAGCGTCCTGAAGATATGGTAACCGGCGACCGCTCCAGGGTTGCCCTATTGGAGCGAGGCGTTCCATGGGGGCCAAATGCCCGCAGCAAGCCCAACCATAGGCTTTATTTCGAGGTCGTCCTCGGCGCCATTGCTCTCGACAAGGCGACGGACGAATTGGTCAAGGTTTTTGGCGAGGATGAGGAGCGTTCACGTCCGGACGGCAAGAAAGCGGCTATCGGCTCGCTCTTGATCGATAAGGAAGGCTATGTGCTTGAGGACAACGGCGTCTCCGTTTCCAGTTTTGCCTGGGCGCTCAAGCAGGCACTCGATTTGAAGCTCGGAAGCTTAGGGGCTTGGCCGAAAGTAGAGCTGCGCATTATTGAGCGTCTGGATCGGATGGTTCGCCGCCACAACGAGGATGGAGAACCCATACCAATCGATCTGGATGCCGTTCTTAACGCTCATAGATGGCTTGTGTCGCAGTTCGGTGTGCCCGAGCATTTAGTTGAACCACCCACATTCGTACTCAAGGTGTTTCAGCATTTCAAAGCCAAGGCGCCGCCTGAGCCTTCGTTGCTGAATTCCTTCTATCTTGAAGATCTTGGCGAAGCAGCAGAATTGATCGCGGTGGGCAAAGCCGGAACCGGTTTGCGGCGCTACATGGGAATTGACAGGCCTGACCAGAAAATCGACGTGCTGTCGCCCATTTCCGCCGTCGAGCCGTTCGTAGCACCGTCGCTCATGCCGCAGGCTCGTTGGCCTTCGCAAGGCGGTCATCCATTGGTGCTGCTTCAACAGGCCGCCGTGAATACAGCGCGTGCTGAGCTGATTGATGCTCCGGGTATCATCGGTGTCAATGGGCCGCCGGGAACCGGAAAGACCACTCTTCTCCGGGATATCGTCGTTGGTTGCATTCTCGATCGGGCCACGGCGATGTCCGGCTTCAACAAACCGCAGGATGCCTTTTCCACGACAGGCGAGAAGCTGGCATTCGGCTCCAATGCCTTCTTGCACTTCTACAGGTTGCATGCATCCTTGAAGGGCCATGAGATCGTCGTAGCGTCCTCCAATAACAAAGCGGTCGAAAACGTCAGCAAAGAGCTTCCCCTCAAGGAAGCCAATGGTCGCCATGAACAGATCGCCTACTTCCGGTCCATCAGCGACCTGATCGCGAACCCCAAACGCGCTGGCTATTTCGAAGCCGAGGGCGACACCCTCTCCGATCCTATCGAAACCTGGGGATTGATCGCCGCCGCACTTGGCAAGAGCAGCAACCGAGGCGCGTTCCAGCAGGGTTTCTGGTGGAATGAGGACGGCGGTTTCCTTACCTACCTGAAAGCAGCTCGCGGCATGAACGTCCTGCGTGAGATCAAGGACGAACAAACTGGCGCAGTCATTGATCGCGTGATGCCCAGCGTGGTCGTCAATGAGCGACCCAGCACCAACGAAGTAGACGCTGCTGCGGCTTGGCGAAAAGCACGAACCGCATTCCTTAAACTCAAGGAGACGGTGGATTCCGAAATTACCAGCATCGAAGGGATGCGCCGGGATATCCGGGCGCTCAAGGGGGCGACCACCGAACTTCAAAATCTGAAACAGCTTCGTCCAAGCCTGGATGAAGCCGTCGAACAGGCATGCCAGGTTGCTGAATCCTGCCATCGGGAGCAGGAGAAGACAAAGTCGCAGGTCGAACGTGACAAGATCTTGCTCGATAGCCATCTTGCTGGCCGTCCGGGTTTCTTCTCCCGCTTGTTCGGGACTGCGGCCTGGAAATCGTGGAGCTCGACACTGCAGACGCTCTCGGCAACCTTGCAGCAATCAACCCTACGGGCGCAGGTTGCGGACGACGCCCTTGAGCTTGCAAGAACTGAGTGGAGCAATGTTCAGTCCAAGTTACAGCAACTCGACCAGGAAATTTCCAGCAGATGTCAGGCAGTATCGGAACTGAAGGCGACCGCGGCTCAGGCACGAAACCGCATGGGCGACAGAGTCGTTGACGAAATTTTCTTCGAGCGCGAGCACGAGGCTATCCACCTTACGGCGCCATGGCTTCCCGATGAAGTTCATCGCCTGCGTGAAGATCTCTTCGCCGCCGCCTTAGCGGTGCATAAAGCGTTCATCGATGCTTCAGCCAACCGCTTACAACACAATCTTGGGCTATTAATGTCAGGCATGGTGGCTGGCGCCTTCCAGTCTCCCGCTCACCGTGGACTTCTCCCCGATCTTTGGTCGAGCCTTTTCATGGTGGTGCCGACTGTGTCCACGACTTTCGCCTCTGTCCGGACGATGTTCGGGGATCTGCCACCAGAGAGTATTGGCTGGCTTTTGGTCGATGAAGCAGGCCAGGCTGTTCCTCAAGCGGCAGTTGGAGCGATCATGAGGGCAAAGCGCTCCATCGTGGTGGGCGACCCGTTGCAGATCCCACCTGTGGTTTCGCTTCCCGAGAAGCTGAACGCCGAAATCTGTAAGTTCTTCGACATTGACCAGATCGAATGGTCTGCCCCCGCGGCATCTACGCAGACCCTTGCGGATCAGGCATCGCGCTTCAAATCCACCTTCGTCGCAGACGCAGGTGATCGAGAGGTCGGGCTGCCACTCCTCGTTCATAGGCGCTGCCAGAACCCAATGTTCGATGTCTCTAACTCCATCGCCTATGCCGGGCAGATGGTCCATGCTGTCGGGCCTAAAAGGCCTGGACCTATAGGTTCGGCGTTGGGGCGATCTCGCTGGATCGACGTCAATGGCGATGCCGAGACGAAGTGGTGCCCCGACGAGGGCGACGCGGTTGTGCGAATGCTCAAAGAGCTGGCTGCATCGGGCGTTACAAATCCGGACATCTTTATCATCACACCATTCAAGATCGTAGAGCAGAAAATGCGTCGGCGTCTCGACAGTGAGACAGATCTGCTGCGGGCGTTCGGTGTAAAATTGGATGAATGGATCCGTGATCGTGTAGGCACGATCCATACGTTCCAAGGCCGAGAGGCGGACACGGTCATCCTGCTACTGGGTGCGCCGAAAGCGAGTCAGCAAAGGGCGCGTCAGTGGGCGGCGAGTCCGCCAAACATTATCAATGTAGCCGTCTCACGCGCCAAGCAAAACCTATATGTAGTCGGCTCGGCTGCTGCATGGGCAGGGGCGGGAACTAGCCTGCAGGTCTTGCAGCGGCAATTGGCGCAATCAGCCTGACAATCTCGGAGGCGGCACTCATTGTTGAGGGCGCATCGCGGCTAATCTTCAACTTACCTCAGTAACAGACCGGCCGTTATGTGCCAGCGGACAGAAATAACCTACCCAAAGCTATCTCGTGCTTACAGCCAGTTTAGCCGCGAAGCATAAAAACAAGCCCCCTGTTGCTCTGTCCATGACTTTGACAACGCTACTTTTCTTCAATATAGCTGACGCAAAATGCGTGGATAAAATGAGTGTGACTGACCACATAGTCCCAATTGTTACGTGTATGCTAACAAGGACAAAAGTCCATATTAAAGGAGAGTGGGCGGTAGGTATAAACTGAGGCAAAAAAGAGACATAGAAAATACCCATTTTGGGATTGAGCACATTCCCAAGCATTCCTCTGATAAACCAGTTCCCCTGAGAACCGTTGCTCCCATCGCTGTTACTGAAAGACGATCGGGGGCGTATCAGCAGTTGTAAGCCCAGCCAGCTCAGGTAGGCAGCTCCACAAACTTTTAGCACAGTGTAAGCCATCTCTGAAACCGCCAGCAGAGCACCAAGACCTAACGCGACCAGCGCGCCCCATATAAAGCAGCCAGCATCAATACCAAGGGCAGCCTGAAAAGCTTTTTTGCCGCCCTCAGCACAAGCGGTGCGAAGAATAAGTGCCGTATCGAGGCCGGGAGTAAGAGTAAGTAACAGTGCTGCGAGAGAGAATGCCAAGAGGGAATCGTTAACAGTCATTTTCTTTGTCCGAAAGAGCAGATGCTAATCATTTAGTTCCATACAATCAATCCATCAAATATCACTTTTTTAAAACGTCCTCGCTCGTAACAGTCATTGAGCACATCTTGCCGACCGCTCTGTGCCAAGATCGGACTTAGCTAAAATGGTGTTTCGACTTGGACGGATAAAAATTGTGCTGAGAGGCTATTAGGCAATGTCTATGAAGGGCTTTATGATAAATACGAATAGATAGCTGACTGTAGTGGTCAACAAAAACTGGCCACGGCTTTAGAGTTTTTCCAAAACAATCTTTCTGATTCATTCGGCGTCAAACCACCATTATATTGATGAGGTCTGAGCTGGCTGTAATATCCTGTGATGTAATTCGTTATTGCCGTGCTGGCTTGGCTAAAATTAGCGTAGCCATTATCCGGTACCCACTCTGTTTTCAGACTTCTGAAGAACCGTTCCATTGGGCTGTTATCCCAGCAATTTCCCCGGCGACTCAGACTTTGCTTTATCTGATATCTCCACAGTAACTGCCTGAAATTCCTGCTGGTATAGTGACTGCCTTGATCCGAGTGATACAGTAAATTAGCCGGTTTTCCCCGTGCTTCCCAGGCCATCGACAGGGCTTTACCTGTCAGTGCTGAATCAGGGAAAAATGACATCGCCCAGCCAACCGGTTTACGGGAAAACAAATCGAGTACTACAGCCAGATAAGCCCAGCGTTTTCCCGTCCAGATATAAGTCACATCACCACACCAGGCTTGATTAGGCTCGGTAACAGCAAACTGGCGATCCAGATAATTAGGGATCTCAATGTGTTCCTTAGACGCCTTCTTATAACGATGGCCAGGTTGCTGACAGCTGATAATATTGAGCGCTTTCATTAGCTTTGTTGCCCGCCAGCGGCTCAGTTTTATACCTTTGGTGGTGACCATCGCGGCAATGCTTCGCGCTCCTGCTGAGCCGTTACTTTCGCGATAAACTTCACGCACAAGGCTCAGTAATGCCACTCTCGTGGCGTCAGGCTTCCTGGGCTGCCGCCAGTATTTATAACTGCTGCGATGAACCCCAAACACGTTGCACACAACGGCAACAGGAAACCGCGCCCTGAGTTTCTCAACTAATGAGAATTGTTCAGGGAGTCTGACATCAAGAGCGCGGTAGCCTTTTTTAATATATCCCTTTCCATTTCAACGCGTTGAAGTCTTTTCTTTAGCTCGCGTATTTCAATCTGCTCAGGTGTCATGGGTGAAGCAGTGGGTGATTTTCCCGCTCGCTCTTCTTTCAGTTGTCGAACCCATTTGTCCATTGTGGATTTGCCGACGTTCATTGCCGTAGCAGCGGCGGCAACGGTGTAATGCTGATCGAGTACAAGCTGGGCAGCTTCGAGGCGAAACTCGGGGCTAAAATTGCGTCTGTTACGTCCGGTCATAATGTCACCTGTTTTTACTGTGAGGTGATGATATCACCTCTATTCAGGTGGCCAAATTCAGTGTGCCACTACATATCACTTTACCGCTCTTATGGGTTCGTTGAATGGGCAATCGATAAAGAAGCACTATGTGTTGATGGTGTATTTCATGACGAATTCCTTATGAGAAGGGAGGTAGATTCTGGTTTGTAACGACCTGCTCATCTAAATATTCTCAAGTCATATTTGCTGCAAACTGGACGCCTGCTCCTCGCTCAGGCTGTGTGAAAACCCTGACCAAAAACTGAAGTGCGCGCGTCTACGCAAAATCTGAAATTGATCGACTGGTTAGTTAGAGCCGAATTTTACGTATGAGCGCGGTTTTCAGCTCTGTTTTTGGCAGTCTCTGCGACCAAAATGTTTTCACACAGCCTGCGCTTATAGCAGACTGTCAGGTTTTATCGTGTCTTAACAAAAAAACCTGTCAGTATCTCTTGGTAATCACGCTAATACAATTTATGACCTGGTTTTATCATACAAAATGGAAAAATCTTTGCGTTGATGGTATTGCTGAGTTTGGGCAGATTGTGTACGATTAATTCGCTAACGTTGTCTCCGACAACTGCCAATGTTCCAGTGATTTGAGAGGAACGCCTTCGGGTAATCGCATGCCAATGCCATCATGACCTGAGAGATGGCGCTTTCGGGCGGTTAAGTTAAATCTGTTTATCCTTTGAAAACAGAGACCTTCGGGTTAAGGCTCACTTCACACGTTTTACTCTTAATTGCTGTTACCCCATGGCACTTCGCCATCAGATTTTCTTACCCTGCAGGGACTTTGCTCCCTTCGGGCATGGTTTCCCTGTTATCAGAGGATATTGCCATGTCTGTCTATGACATTACTGTCGAACGTATTCACGCTTGTACCCGGTCGAATATTGAGTTCATCGTGCTCGCTTCTGAAATGGAAGCGGCATTACTCACTATACGTGCATTAGAACGCTGTGGTATTCCGGATGACGTCGATGTAGATGGCTTCCCATCACGGACCAACGAGATAATTTGGATTGCTGGACAGCTCGGGAAAGCCTGCGAGTCCAATCTGATACCTGATTATCTTTTTCAAAAGTATATCACTGAGCTCATTCTTCTTGGTCAAACTGTAGATGAATATGCTTGGGAATATGGATTCCATAAAGGCGTGGAGTCTGTCGAAGACTTCTGATAGCGCTTCACCGAGGTCCTAACAAGGCTACTTAACTAATCACCCACGCGGGGAAAACTTCCCCCGCAGGTGGTGAAAGTTTCTCCGCTTCACTGCAGGAGAAACACCATGAAAATCCTCATTTCTGCTTTACATAAAGCAGCCGTCGCCCTGGAACATTTTTCTACTGTGCTGGGGCAGCATGACAACGACTGGTTCACCAATCGAACGGGCCAGCTGAGCTTCCGTCCCGAAGTCTTTCAAAACGGGCTGGGGCAATTTACGGCTTCGGTCGCGTGTCGAACGGGGTGCAGTTCCCGTGACTGGCAGGTGCAGTATTTTTGCACCTGTGGTCACTGGCGTTCTGCACGTCAGGCCATGAAAGCAGCCCGTAGAATGGCTCGCGATCTGGCTTTGTATCGTTATCGTTTTAGCGATGGCGCCCTCAACACGTGGTGACACCGAATTTTATGACACGGCTTCCCGGAGAGACTTCCTTCCGGGAAGTTTCTCCTGTTAACCACAGAGGGGGACTTATCATGTTCCGTTTTACTTCCGCTTCTCTGCGTAAATATCGTATCAATTCGGTCACTCCGGAGGGTGAAATCATCCCCTCTTTTACCCGATAACCGATAATTTTCTTCCACTCCCAGTGGCGTATTCCGCCACTGGCCGGGATACGCCTTTTTGAGGTTTATCCCATGAAAAAAACGTCTTCTGCCCGCAGGGCACCGAAAACTGAACGTGCTGACCTTTATCAGCAGGTGACTGACAAAATTGTTGCCGCCCTGGAGAAGGGGACCGCGCCCTGGCGAAGACCCTGGCGTGCTGCACAAAAGCCTGCCGGCAGTTCTCTGCCGGCGAATGCCACGACCGGCAACGCTTACAGCGGGATAAATATCCCCCTGTTATGGATGGCGGCAGAGGAGCGAGGGTTCAGCTCCGATCGCTGGCTCACCTACCGGCAGGCACAGCGTGCCGGAGGACACATCCGTACTGGCGAAACCTGTAGCCTGGCCGTGATTTTCAAGCCGTTTGAGGTCCAGGCTGAAGATGACCAGGGCAACAAGCTTGTCGATGATGACGGGAAACCCGTAATGGCGTCCCGAGCCATGCTCAAACCCCTGCAACTGTTTAATACGCAACAATGTGACGGTCTGCCGGCAGCGTTGTCCGATACACCGGCCACTATTCTGACGCAGGAAGAGACGGAGACGGTTTCTGCACCGGTGATGAACCGTGTACTGGAGATATTCAATGCCAGTGGTGTGACCGTAAACTTTCTGAATCAAAACCGGGCATATTATCGGCCGGTCGCGGATCAGATAGTGATGCCGACTTCCGGGCAGTTTTTTACCGAGGCGGATTACTGGTCCACATTACTTCACGAACTGGTGCATGCCAGTGGCCATCAAAAACGGCTAAACCGGGAAGGGATAACCTCTTCGACTCGACAATTTGGGGATCCGGTTTATGTGTTCGAGGAGTTCATCGCCGAGCTGGGCAGCGCCTTTCTTTGCGCAGAGCTTGGCGTGTACGGCGAGGTGCAGCATGACAGTTACATCAGTGGCTGGCTAAAAGCCCTCAAGGAAGACAAAAGGGCCCTGTTCCGGGCGTGCCGTCAGGCACGGGAGGCTTCAGCGTTTTTATTAGATCTGAAGGTTGGCACTGAATCGGCATTAACGGCCTCAGAAGTGGCCTGATGGAGATAATGATGCAGACACAACAATTCTGGCAGGCCACCGCATCGGCACTGCTGGCCAGGCACTTTGGCCTGACGTTGAATGATACCGATTTATGCGATGAAGCTTGTGTGGACGCGTTGCAAAAAGCGGGTATCAAACCTTTTGAAGCGATTAATGACCTGGTGGACAAGTACCACCTGACTCATCTTGACGGTGCCGCTTACCGGCCGCGTTCGCCTTATCTGACTGCGGCTGATGAGTTGATTGCCGGCCTTGAGGCCGGTGCAACGCTCGGGTTCATCGGTCACCCGTAAACGGGGCTGACCCGTTTTATTCATTTCACCACCCACAGGGGGAGATCTTCCCCCAGTGGGGAGTCTCCCTCTTTTTATGTCCAAAAGAGGAGAAGTAACCATGTTTGAATGGTGCAAAAATCGTCTGGAAATCACCGGTCGTTCTGTATTTATCGATGTCATGCTGCAGTGGGTGACGGGCGATGAAGTTCCGCTCTACCGTCACGCCGTACAACAGAGTATTCAGCTGTTTCTGGCTGGCGCGGCAGGGATACTGAAGCCGGCTAAAAATGTGGAATACCTCCCGTTCCCGGGGCTGGTATCTCATGGTTCTGGCCCGGCCATCGCCTCAAATCTGGCTTTTCAGCACTGGCTGGAGTTACTGCAGAAAGATGCCGTGCTCAATCCGGATACCGTCAGACAGATTGACCGTATCTGGACGCAATCAGGTCTGAGTGCGGTCAGATGGGAGACGATCCCTCTGGCAGCACGCCAGATAATGACGCCGTTAATGACCCGACAGTACGTTGACTGGTTTGGTGTGGCCACCTGGTCATCTCATATCGATGGCGGCGCCTGTTGGGAAAAACTGGGGAAAAGACCTGATCGTGCCTGCCATTGCGACATGTTGATGATTATTCCCTCCCGGCTTGCGGCGGAACTTAACGGTAATGGCCATCTGCTGACGGGAATGTCCAGTACGGGTAGCCTTTACAGTCGGGTCCACGGGATGGAGTGGCCTTGCGGTCATAACGTTCTCTGGCATCGCGACCGTATAAACAGTCTGCGACTGGAGTTTGATTCACCATCGTATCCGCCCTCCAGTGAATTAATGGGGGAAATTTCAGCCGTATTTGACTGTGAAATCCGACATTGGTATCAGGAGCCGGTCAACGGTATTCGGGGTTATGACTGCTATGACCGCGGAGACCATGTTGATAGCGGCAAGTGTGGGACGGGGTCGTTTTCGGCTGAACTGCTGTCTTTCCCGGCAGACGCGTTGTCGGTGAACGAACAGGCCGATGTGCCGCAGGTGAAGGATGTGTGAAATGGTCAATGGCAATAAGGTGTTGAGTCGCACAGCGGGTGAATACGCGCAACCTGAAGAACTTTACCGGTATGTTGTTTGCAGTACCGCACATCTGACTGAGCAAGACGCTGAGTTGTGTCATCGCCTCGGTCATCAGCGGTGTGAGTGGGGGGATTCAGAGTGGATCCATCTTACTGGCACCGGCTATCTGGTGCGGTTAAGTGCCTTCAGCTTCCCGCTGCTGGTTCTGAAGAAGCGTGGATTTTCAAAAAATGCACGCAGGCTGATCTACGTAATGATGAGACGATTAAATATCTCGCTCATCCACTTTGACTGTTGCGGTGAGGTACTAAGCGGGTTTGCTGTCCATGACTGGTAAGCCTGTGCTTTATTCAACAGTTACATAGGCGGAACCTCGTTCCGTCTCTCTCACCATCCTGAAGGGGAAATATCCCCTTCAGGGCATATTTCCCCTGGAGATATGCGATGAACATCATGGTCGATCATAAGAAGCAATTCATATCCATTTTTAACGAAACCGCCCGCTACCATCACCGGCAGAAGGTCTTTCGCGACTTTATTACTCTCGCGGCCGCATCGATTCATAACGGTATCTGTTTTGATGACCTGCTGGAGCAGGAGTATATGGAGACTGTTCGCCAGTATGAGGCAAAAGATGCAGAACGGATGTCCATGTTACTGGAAGAAGTTGCAATGGGGCTTGCGGCTGAAAGCAGTGATTTTCTTGGTTCGCTCTACATGCAACTGGAGCTTGGTGAATCAGCACGAGGCCAATTTTTCACACCATTTTGCGTTTCCCGGATGATGGCTGAGATACAGTTGGGTGATATCAAAAACATACTGATAGATAAGCCCTTTGTTACTGTTTACGAGCCAGCTTGCGGTTCTGCTGGAATGCTTCTGGCTATCGCTGAGGTGATAAAGGAAAAAGGTTTTAATCCGTCCCGGCATCTCTGGGTTTCTTGTATTGATATCGATCCCGTGGCGTCAGGAATGGCTTATATTCAGTTGTCTCTGACGGGGGTTGCTGGTGAAGTGGTGACGGGAAATGCACTGAATGGTGAACGTCGCCGGGTCATGTTTACACCGGCGCATTGGCTGGGAAACTGGCCATCGCGTCTAAAAAGCTGCGCTGTACACGCTGTATAAACCTAAACTTAAGCCTCTGCATTGCAGAGGCTTTTAATACATTGAGTTAGCGCTAAATTTTTATGGCCAGAAGAGGCTAATATGCAGTTATTTCAGTGACGTTGAAACTGTCCGGTTTACCTTTAATCGTGTTGACGAACGCTTGCACCTTAACGTTTTGCCCAGGCAATAGATTTGCGGCTGAGTCAATGGTGTCGCTGACGACAGTATCACCTTGATAAAGGTTAAATTTGATGAACACATTTTTGATAGTAGCATCGGTGTTGTTGTGTCCTTTACCGACGATAGCAATTAATCTATTGGACGTGTTTTCAAGGTGAAGTTCACTTAGTGTGACTTTATTTCCACTGGCCTATTTAACCCATTGGAAATACTTTTTTCTGTATTTTGAATGCGTTTTCTCCCTCTTTTTTGAACAATTTCTTCAGCATCAGTAATAAGGAGGGATGCCGTTCAATTTTGAATTCAGATCCAACATTGAAAGTCTCCCGTCCCACTAATTCATGGCATCATAGTTAAAAATCAGCGAATTTCTCCTTCCGCCACCGGGCCAATTTGTGTCCAGAGTTTTTTCGTCCAGGCCTCTTTTAGGTGGGACGGGTCTGCTGAGCGATAGGTTGCAGCGACCTGGCTGTTGCTCCCTTCGCGGCTGACTTCCAGTGTCAGATGGTCTGCTTTCCCCCAGATACGGCTCATTCGGTAGTAAGATCCCGGTTGAGCGCTCCAGTCAGTCCCTTCTGCCATTGCGCTGGCCACCCATCCTGAATTTCCTTTACCGCTGTTTTTTGCGGCGGTGATTTCATCGTCCGACGTGAAGCGGTAATAACGTTTCAGCCTTGCGGCGGCCGTATCGACATCAGCATGAACCGTCAGGGTTTTACTGACTTCACCCCATTCAGGTGATTTCCCGTTATTAGATAACGCTGTCGATGGTGAAAAAGAAGAACCGAACTCGCTGATTTGACGTGTTAAAGTGCCCAGATCGCTATTACTGCATCCTGTAGCACCCAGGACGATTGCCATAACCAAAAGGGTCACAGGTACGCAGTGTTGTTTTGAGGTTGTCATGGTATTTCTCCGTTAAGGGGGACGGGTCATGTTGGACATGCCCCTGGCGGTATCAGAAAGTGACAGAAAGCTGGGCCACGGCACCGTAGGTACGATCCGTTCCGGCCATGCCGGTCAGATCGAGGTGAACGACGTCTAACGGAGAAATACCGATGCCGGCCGTCACGACATTGTTGCCACTGTTACGCATGTCAGCGCGGTAACCAGCACGTAGTTGCGCCCATGACCAGGCATTAAGTTCGGCACCGATGCTGGCATACTGTCTTTTTTCATCGGAGGCGAATCCACTGGCGGGCGTCATGTCAATGTCGGCCGCGAAGGTAACGAGTCCATTGCTCCACGCAGTACCGGCTGTGGCCTGAGGGCGAATGTTGAAACTGTCCTGCAGGCCATTCACTTCGCGGGTATCGACACTGCGTGCCACGAGGTTTTGTACTGCCAGTGCTACCGTCCACTCGGGAGTCAGGTCAGCAGAAAAACCAAGATCAACGTTGGCGCCGCTCTTTGAACGCTGCCAGTCACCACTGTGAAAGTCGGACGTGCTGTAGTTGTTGATGGCCACGTTGTAGTTCCAGGTATCAACACGCTGGAATTTTGGGGTGATCCCCACGGACACCGGCACCTTTCCCAGGGTAAACGGATGTGCCATGGCAATACCGTACTCACTGATCAGTGCGGCTACACCTTCAGCCCGCGAAGTCAGGTTGTTAAGCGTGGAGTCATCAGGCTGAACAAGGCCGGTGCTGGCAGCATCGAGATACGTCAGGTCGCTGTCACTCACCACGGCGTGCGCTTTCGCCTGTCCCCAGCCTTTAATGACCAGGGCAAACGGCAGGGTGGCATTCGGTACCGCAATCATCGCACCGACACCGGCATCTGCACGACCGCTGTGACCAGAGATATCGGTCAGCGATTTTCTGAGGTCAGCGGCTGAAGAAGCGGAATGACCGGTACCGGTGGTGTTCTCCAGATTGTCCCAGGTGTGTTTGACGTTATCGAAACCGTCCTGCAGGTTATCTGGGTCACTGACCTGGGCGCCCACGGCAGGCAGGATAATGCTGATATCATCGCTGGGGCCCGACTTTGTCAGCAGGGCGGGGTTCAGCAGCGGCGCTGCGCCGTATTTTGAGGAGGCGACGCCGGTTCCTCCCATCGCATCGTTACGGGCTTCAAACCAGGTACCGGCTGCCTGCGCCGTGGGCAGTGAAGATGCCAGACTGGCGACCATCAGGCAGCGTGTTATTAATGTGGCTTTCATTATTGTATTTTCCTGTGCAGTTTATGTTTTTTAGGTAAAAGAATTCCCTGATGCTGACGCACCGATTAAAATTATTTGTTTATTGAATAACGGATTAATTAATTAGTTCATGTCATCTATTTATTTTAACCACGCCGGTGTTGCCTATTTTCAGAAAATCTGAGTGGCATTAATTCTTCTGTTTGCCACGCGGATAACTGTTTTGAAAAAAGTATTTTGTCCACGGCCATGATGGGCAGAACTTTTCCGGATGAGAGCAGGGATAATATGGCAGCATCGGCTACAGCGGTTGTAATAGAAGCACGCCCCTTTTTTTCCAGCACACCACAATATGAAAGAAAGTCTGAAATAAACGGCTCATGCTCACCATCAGGTATTTGCTCTCCAAAATATTCAACGGTGCGCAGCCTGATGCCATTGATCTTTTTAAATTGAATAAGACAGACACTAATCAGTGTTTCATGACTGCGCATATCGACCGGTGGTGCGAGGTCATCGCGCAATAAGATAATCTGAGGTAATGGGGCTTCTGGTATTTCAGCTATTTTATTATCAATTTGTTTAGACAGACTGTGCCAGTCCGTAATATTGCCTGAGGTTATCCCTGGTGTGGCGACTTCACCCCGAAGCCATGCCTTGTTGACGTTAAACCAGTCAGCCATCTCTGAAAGCAACGGTGCCGTCAAATAATCCATCGTCCGTTCCCGGTTTTCCAGGACACTGAGACCGATGTTCCACTGAGACAGCAGTGTAGCAACATCGGTGATCTTCAGATCATGGGCATCCATGAGTAGCTGAAAACGTTCAACAACTTGTGTTGCCCGAGCCTGGAAGGGAGACAGGGTCTCCCGGATCACGCCTTCAATCAAAACATTGATAAACTCGGAGGCTGAGATCCCCAACTTCGCCGAGACTTGCGTGACATATTCTCGGATACCTGGTTTGAACCTGACCGCCAATGGGTCCCCTGATTTTTTATTCTCCGTCGCGGCGGCGCTGAGCAGCACGCTGAGCTTATCGTCCTGTTCAAGGACCAGGTGTGAAAGCAGTGACGTGACGTTAAGGTTCATGGTTTTCCCTGGTGTTGAAATAAGGCGCTGTATCGATGGTGCGTTATTCTTTGTATTCGATGTGAATACCATAATCAGACAGATTGCCGTTGTATAACGGACAATTTCGATCGTTCAGATCGAAACGGTTTATGTAGCCAGTATGAATACATCGCCGGAGGGACATAACGGGAAATTGTTCATTCAGCATTGCAAATTAATGGGAGAGGCAGCAGATGATGGTCGTGCGCGGCGGCTTCCTCATTTTCGCCGAGGTTCCTGCAGGCTTTTTCCGTGGCTTTCATCCGTTTCCAGGACAGCATATCCGTCAGTGCCTCTTGTCTTTTTTGCGTATCACCAGAACACCGCAGTGCACTGAAGGGGAATACCATCGCCATTCCTTCAGGAGTGTCTCAAGCTGAAGTCCTGACCGTTCTGCACGGCCCAATGGCCTTCCCAGGATGCGGTATTGGTAATGCTCTGGGGGAAAGTGGCGTAACAGTCTTGCTAGCCGCCGAGAGCTCAGCAGATGCGATGACAGGATAAGCGAGCGTCCAGGAGAGGCTAAGCCGGTACTGAGCGTGTGTATTAACGCATCCCAAAAATGGTTGATGTCCCTCAAACCAGGCTGGCCAACAGAGAGCCAGGGGTTGAGGTGCAGCCATACTCTGTGTCGTTTTTTCATCAACACGAAAGGGGATTTTCTGAACAACAGCATCACCCGTGATAACGGATTGAGCAGCAATGGGGAAAAATGAAGTATGCCGAACACCACCAATGAGCCTGATGTGATGCCTCTTCCGGTGATGATTAGGGTGATGGCGGCGCAGAGCAAAAGCCAACTGGAGGCAATCGTAGCCAGCAGGAAACGGTCTGATTTCATGCCTGTGTCTTACCTTTGAAAAAACACATTCATGCACATCCCTTTATTTTTCACCCGTTGAAATTCTTCATGCAGATCCAAAAAAAAGATCAAGAGGTTAATGGAGATAATCAATAAACAGTTCCGGCTTGCCAGGATAACGATAAAGCATAGCGTAATGCCCCTTTACGAGTGATTGATACGGGGCGGCAATGCTAAAGTGGATTGCAGGCAAGCTACATACTCTGACAGTAGATATGTCACCTCAGGTTGCTGTGGTATCAGAGAATCTGAATACCGGAGGGTGGTTTTCACCGCAAAATGCCGACGAGCTTCTGTCCACGCGGGCCAGAAAACAGGCGCTACAGCAGCTATGGGACAACAGTCCTTTCTCCCGACAGGTATGGGACGCGTTTTGGCTGGATCCGGTCAGGCGGCTGGCGGTCAGACTACAGCAGTTGCCGGCAGCGTCCACTGGGCCTTACGCCCGTGAGGGAGGCATGCTGGATGAGGCGCTGGAAGTGGCCGTTTGCGCGGTCAGGTTGTCCCGGGGATGGATGCTGCCGCCGGGGGCACCCCCGGAAGAACAGGCTGCACAGAGTGCTGCCTGGTGCACCGCCATTTTCTGGGCAGCATTGCTGCATGATCTGGGCAGCCTGGAGCAGATGGCTGCTTTTCATGAGGATGGTCGCCGGTGGTATCCGGGGGTCGAGGTGCCTGATGCGCCCTGGCGGGTGAGATTTTGTGATCAGACAACGAATTCAGTGGTCCGGGCTGCCACATCGGCTTATCGCTTGCTACCCTGTGAAGGCTTGCGCTGGGTGGCACGCTGGCCGCAACTGATGGACGCGTTGCTGGTTTACCTGTCGGGCGATAAGTCCGCTGCTGCTATCCTTCATGTCGCCGTGAGTGAGGCCCGCGAAAAATGTGGGCTGTTTGCTCAACACACCTCTCTCCTGTCTTCGGTCAACTCTGCAGCAGAAAATCCTGAGTCTTTACGCCAGAGTGCACTTCAGGCGTCTGCCGAACATCCCACCGATGAATTCGTTATCAGCCCCATTGTTTCTGCCAAGAATAATGATAATGACTCTCAGTCGCCGAATGGCGTACCTGTCTCTCTCCCCGGGTCGGAACTGGTCTCTGCCATCAGTCAATCCGAGCCAGTTGATGAGGCCGTATCGGGGACAGATACGCCATTGGAGGGAGGGACGCCGGGGGAATTATTGACGTTGTTGGATAAAATGACCGGCGCTGAACCCACGGATATCTCTGGCTCTGCTTCCTCCGAGAGTCTCTCCCCTGCGGAGGCTCTGCTTCAGCCAATCTCTGACGAGACATTCACCTCGGGAGAGCGTTTCTGGAACTGGCTGATTGATTCCACAGAGGAGGGAACATTAAGCGTTAATGCGCAGGACAGCCTGCTTCATATTATGGCGCAGTATGTTTTCATTCAAACGCCTGATTGTTTTTACCGTTACCTGGCAACGCGGAATAATGCTGAAGCAGATAAAAATGAGGTTCAAAAAACCTTTGAAGCCCTGAACAGGCATTATTCAAGGAATGGCAAGGGGATTTATATCTACAGAAAATATGAGAACGATGGTAGAGAAGGGCGTTTTACAAAAATGTCAGGTTATATGATCCCGGTAGCGCAGGTTTTCAAGAAAGGTGTGGTGCTTTCTGATAGCCCATGGTTGGCACCTAATAAATAAGTATTAATGACATCTTTAATTGAATAATACGGAGAGTGAAATGGATTTGATTAATTATGACGATATATTGCAGGATTATTTTTTCAGTAAGGTATTAAGGCCGGCTACCGAGTTGAGTTATCGAAAGGTTGTTAATTCATTCCGGCGCTATACAGAAGATAAAGTTTTACCTGGTCAGGTCAACAGACTGACCGTGCTGAATTGGCGCCGGTATATATTAAATGAACAGTGTCTCTCATCCATAACATGGAATAACAAAGTCGCGCATATGCGGGCGATTTATAATCATGTATTACAGCAACAAATTATTCCCCTGAAAGACAACCCTTTTAATGGCGTTGTTGTCAGACCCGATATTAAGCGTAAAAAAACGCTCACTGAGTCAGAGATCAAGAAAATCTATTTATTGCTGGAGGCCAGGGAAAAGGAGGAGGGCCTTGGCATTACTGAGAAAATACGCTCTGCACTGCGGCCGGCGTGGTATTGGCTTAGTGTAGTAGATACGCTTCGCTATACGGGGATGCGACAAAATCAGCTGCTCAATATTCGTCTTGAAGATGTTCAACTCGAGGAAGGATGGATAAATTTACGATCAGAAGCGTCTAAAAATCACCGAGAGCACCGGGTTCCAATCACCCGATTACTGCGGCCCAGACTAGAACGACTGATTATGGTTGCCACAGAACGCGGCGCAACACACAGTGATATGTTGTTTAACGCAAGCCGGTTTGATGGACGAAAAAACATGCTAACTGACGTTATGGCTTATCAACCGCTGCGTGCTTTCTTCCGTCGGCTCTCGAAAGAGTGTCAGTGCACCATCACCCCGCACCGGTTCCGGCATACCATTGCTACCGATATGATGAAATCACCCGATCGTAACCTGAAAGTGGTTCAGACACTCCTTGGACATTCAAGTGTTGCGGTCACATTGGAGTATGTCGAAGGAAATATGGACAGTTTACGGTTGGCATTGGACGAGGTATTTGACAGACAGGGATAATACCAGGTCAGATCCAGGTGACTGAAAGCAAAAAATGGCGCTTTCCTTTACAGAAGATTGACACTACCGGTAGGAAACTGTAAGAATTCTCATTGGAAGGACGAGAGAAAGCTAGAAAGTGGCGAAATCACTCTCTAGCTTCTTAGTCCCGAGTGTTCAACAATCGATGCGATAAGCATATTTATCACATGAAGTCGATTCGGGTACTTATGTCATGCCCGTTAAGGATCTCATCCCTTAACGAACAGGCTCTGAAGATGGTGCCCGGACTCGGAATCGAACCAAGGACACGAGGATTTTCAATCCTCTGCTCTACCGACTGAGCTATCCGGGCAACGGGGCGCATTAAACCGTATATCACTAAAGTCGTCAACGGGTTTCTGTCACAACTCGGTACGGTTGCTCTATTTTCAGTCACTAATGCTGGATTAATCATCAATATGGGGAATGGATGACACCAGTCGGTACAAAATGGCTATTATACCACTTGGTAATCCGTCCTGATGAGTGAGTCTGTTTTCTTGAATTTGACCTAAAAGAGTGCCACTATTGCGCGGTTTATGACTTCCTATTCACTTGTGGTTATAGAGGGCCGCTGATATGCCAGATTCAATGCTCATGGTGCGGAAACAATGTGCCAGAACTTTGATGATGTCGCAGTATGCTGGTGGTTCTGTTTCTGCTTTCTTCACTCCCCGTTTATCCTTTGTCACCATGCGGTGAGGCATAATGACGCTCACTGTTAGACATGATTAAAAATAGAGTAACTCCTCTGATTTTACTGATGTCTATCGGATGGTGCTGATCCCAGTTTTCCCATTCGTTATCGGCAATTTAACGCTGTAGATCATGCATGTGTCGTGATTGATTGGCATTGTAGTTGGTTGGGAACCTTATTCCTGCACTGTGTCTTTTAGGCACGTACACTCATCCTTAACCGTTTTAGGTTTGGTTACATGAAACAGTTAAAAATTGCGGCTAATGCGGCGATTGCCTCCCGTATAATCACAACGCGTCCGATTGTGGCGTTGAGTCAGACCGATTTTACCGATATCGCCGCTGTAGTCGTCTCGGTGGAAGAAGCGCGCAGCGGCATTTTGTCGGTGCTGCATCACACCGGTTTTGCTATTCCGGCTTTTGTGGCGCGGGAGCAAACGAATGACAGTCTGGAAATGCTGCCACCTGGCAGTGAGTGGTTGTGGCTGGATGAGTCTGGCGAACACGCAGAAACTCTGGAACAGGCAGCGGAAGGTTATCAGCGCGCGCTGTTGCCACCTTTCTTTGGTCGGCTGATCAAATATGCCGCTATGGGAAATAGTACATTTGCCTGCCCGGGACATCAGGGCGGGCAATTCTTTCGCAAGCATCCGGCGGGCCGTCAGTTTTATGAGTTTTATGGCGAAAATGTGTTCCGTTCGGATATCTGTAATGCCGATGTCAAACTAGGCGATCTGCTGATTCATGAAGGGGCGGCTAAAAAGGCGCAGAAGTTTGCTGCCCGGGTATTTAACTCGGATAAAACCTATTTCGTGCTGAACGGGACCTCGGCAGCCAATAAAGTGGTGACTAATGCACTGCTGACCCGTGGCGATCTGGTGTTGTTTGACCGCAATAACCATAAATCCAACCATCACGGCGCGTTGATTCAGGCTGGCGCTACACCGGTTTATCTGGAAACGGCGCGAAATCCGTTTGGCTTTATTGGCGGTATTGATGCGCACTGTTTTGATGAAACCTATCTGCGTGAGCTGGTGCGGGAGGTCGCGCCGGAACGTGCTGATGAACAGCGTCCTTTCCGGCTGGCGGTGATTCAGCTTGGTACTTATGATGGCACCATCTATAACGCCCGTCAGGTGGTGGATAGTATTGGCCATCTGTGTGATTACATCCTGTTTGATTCCGCGTGGGTGGGATATGAGCAGTTTATTCCGATGATGGAACAGTGCTCTCCGCTGTTGCTGGAACTGAACGAGAATGATCCCGGTATTTTCGTTACTCAGTCGGTACACAAGCAGCAGGCTGGTTTTTCCCAAACGTCACAGATCCATAAAAAGGATACTCACATTAAAGGGCAGAAGCGGTTTTGCAACCACAAACGCCTGAACAATGCGTTTATGCTGCATGCATCGACCAGTCCGTTTTATCCGCTGTTTGCCGCGCTGGATGTCAATGCCAAGATGCATGAAGGTGCTGGTGGCCGTCGTTTATGGCTGGAGTGTGTCAAGTTAGGGATCGAGACTCGCAAGCAACTGTTGGCGTGCTGCTCACTCATCCGGCCGTTTGTCCCGGTCAGTGTCGGCGGGATCCACTGGCAGGATCACGAAACCGACGTAATGGCGCAAGATGTCCGTTTCTTCAATTTCAGGCCGGGTGATCGCTGGCATTCGTTTGAAGGTTATGCGCCGGAGCAGTATTTTGTCGACCCCTGTAAACTGTTACTGACCACCTCAGGAATTGATGCGCTCACCGGTGATTACACCCCATTTGGTATTCCGGCCACAATTCTGGCTAATTATCTGCGTGAACACGGCATTATCCCGGAGAAATGCGATCTTAATTCCATCTTGTTCCTGCTAACGCCAGCGGAAGATAGTCTCAAGATGCAGCATCTGGTGCAGGCTCTGGTTCGTTTTGAGCAGTTGATTGAACAGGATGCACCGCTGAGTAGCGTGTTGCCGGGGTTGTATCATAAATATGAACAGCGTTATGAAGGTTATACGCTGCGCCAGTTATGCCAGGAAATGCATAATTTTTATGTCAGTCATAATGTGAAACTGCTACAAAAAGCGATGTTTCGTAAATCCTCTTTCCCTGAAGTGGTGATGTTGCCGCAGGAAGCCAATAGCGCTTTTGTCCGGGGCGATATCGAGTTCATTGCGCTGGATGAAGCTGAAGGTCGTGTTGCGGCAGAAGGCGCATTGCCTTATCCACCGGGAGTGCTTTGCGTGGTGCCAGGCGAAGTATGGGGCGGCGCGGTACTGCGTTATTTCCTGGCGTTAGAAGAAGGAATCAATTTGATGCCGGGTTTCGCACCGGAGTTGCAAGGGGTTTACAGCGTGGCGCAAGCCGATGGTAGTAAGCGACTGTATGCGCATGTGATTGCACAGTAAACACAGTAACCAACCCAGATAATCCCCGGGAATTCCCGGGGTTTTACGCTCAATTGACCAGACTTTTGTGCTCAGTATCCGGCCGATTGACCTCTTTTTGCCGTTTGCGCAAACCATACCAGCCAGCGATCAGCACCAATACCAATATGGGTATGGTGGCGATAGTCCAGGTTCCGTTCGGGTAGTCCATTGCCATCAGAACCAATACCCCTAGCAGGAATGCCAGCGTCAACCAGGAGGTCACCGGTGCACCAGGCATTCTGAACGATACGGGTTTGGCTTTTCCTTCCCTGATGGCCTGTCGTAGTTTCATTTGACAGATGATGATGAACCCCCAGGAGCAGATAATGCCAAGAGACGCAATGTTCAAAACAATTTCAAATACCTGTGATGGCACGATGTAGTTCAGGAATACACCAATGATATAAATGCCCACCGTCACCAGAATGCCGGTATAGGGTACGGACTGGCTACTCATCTTGGACATGAACTTCGGTGCGGAGCCGCCGAGCGACAAGGAACGCAGAATGCGACCAGTCGAGTAAAGCCCAGAGTTAAGGCTGGAAAGCGCGGCTGACAATACCACGAGATTCATGATAGTACCGATGTAGGGTATACCCAGTTTGCTGAAGAAGGTGACAAACGGACTTTCTCCAGCTTGATAGGCATTCCACGGCAGCAGGCACACCAGCAGGATCACCGAGCCTACGTAGAATAAGCTGATGCGCCAGATAACACTGTTCACCGCTTTGGGTAACATATTTTCCGGATCTTTGCACTCTCCGGCGGCGGTACCGATCAGCTCAATGCCAGCAAAGGCAAAAATAACGCCCTGAACCAGAACCAATGCAGGTAGCAAACCGTGTGGGAACATGCCGCCATTGTCGCTGATCAAATGAAAGCCGGTGGGATTACCACCCAGCAACTTGCCGCTTCCGAGAAACAGGGTCCCGACAATCAGAAAGAGGGAGATCGCCGCGACTTTGATCAGTGCAAACCAGAACTCCATTTCCGCAAACCACTTTACGCCGATCATATTCATGGTGGTGACAATACCCAGCGCACTTAACGCAAATACCCATTGAGGCACATCAGCAAAGGTGCCCCAGTAATGCATATAAAGCGCGACCGCGGTAATGTCGACAATCCCTGTCATCGCCCAGTTAAGAAAGTACATCCATCCTGCTACGTAGGAGGCTTTTTCCCCCAGGAATTCCCGAGCGTAGGAAACAAAACTTCCGCTGGAAGGGCGATGTAGAACCAGCTCTCCCAGCGCCCGCAGAATAAAGAACGAAAATATCCCGCAGACCAGATAAACCAGAGCCAGTGCCGGTCCTGCCATTTGCAGACGGGCGCCTGCGCCAAGAAACAATCCGGTACCGATGGAACCGCCAATGGCGATCATCTGTACCTGGCGGTTTCCCATGCTTTTGTGATATCCCGCTTCATGTGAGTCCAGCCAGCGCCGTTTCGCAGCATGGTGCTCGGTATCTGTATTTTTATGCTGATTCATTACCGGTTTAATTCCCTTGTCTGTCATTCAGGAGTCTGAAATTGATGTTTTATTTTAATCAGTTAGCTGTAAATCAGGTTTTCTGCGCGCCGTACAACCCGAACCAACAGGGAGGGCGGCGTTAAAAACGTCAGCGATGCTACCTTTTCTTAACAAGGGAGGCAAAAATTGTCTGGGTTGGTAAAGAATCAAAATAAGAGGGTTATAAGAGAAACACGTAGAAAGCCAGAATAACTTGATTAAATAAGGTATTTCTATGGTTTTTCTGGCTGTGTAATCAATTAATCATAGCATTTGCTTATTACTGTGACGATATGTTTACGGCCTGTGCGGCGTCTTCTTCAGCCTGGCGTAAAATTGCCTTGGCCACCCATTGGGTGACATCCTGAACTTCGCCATTGTCCAAATTCCAGATATCTTTCAAAACCAGAAACACCTCAGAGCCGTAAATCAGTGACAGAGCATAAATGACCCGCTGTTGCTCCTGTTCCGTGATCTTACCTGTCAGCGGTTCGGTCGCCAGTTTGAGCAATTGCTTGCGATTACCACGAACCAGCCTGTCACCATGCTGACGGTTTGCCTGACGATCTGCCCATTGTTGCAGCGAAAGCTGCAATGCCGCCCGCAATGCACCTTCATGCTGAAACATCCGTGGATAGGCGAAGCTCAGTAGCTCGGCAACCCGTAAATTTGCATCAGGCTGGGTAGGATGCCAGGCGAGAATTGGCCCCAGGCTTTCAGCGACTACAGCAGAAACCAACGCACTTTGAGTAGGAAAATAGCGATACGCTGTCGCACGGGAGAGCTGTGCTTCGGCGGCGATGTCGGTAATCGAAGGAAAAACTTCCTGATCGAACATTTTTATGGCGGTTTCAATCAACAGCCGGCGGGTTCGTGCTCGTGTGGATGTGAGTGTCATTTCCTGTCCAGTCACGTAGGCCTCATTATTTTTTATCACGCTATGGTCAGACAGCAGGCCGCTGTATTGACGGCAATATAATAAAATGGGTGATACACCTGCCATGTCAACTTTTACGCTACAACATACAGTAGCGACAATATTTTTGTGAGACCTCAATCTCATTTGATTGCTTAGCGATTTGCGATATTGATACGGCAGTCTCATTATGTATTGATAATAAAATTACTTAACATGCTAATTATTAAGTGTTTTTATAGATTAACCAGATGTAGGAAAGGAGTCAATGGGGAAGGGATCAGGTAGTATTTATATTGCAACTACATCAGATACTAAAGGAATAGAACTGTTTTACATCCGAGATCTGATTGCGGCAACCGGACTTGATACTGTCACTGTTGACCTTTCTACCAAGTCGTTGACTGAGGATGCGGGAACTGATATCAGCGCTGGCACTGTGGCGTCTTATCATCCACAGGGGGCAGCAGCGATATTCTGCGGTGACCGTGGATGTGCGATTAGCGCCATGGCGCAAGCGTTTGAGCGTTTTATGCTATCTCGTGAAGATGTCGCAGGTTTGTTAGGGTTGGGAGGATCCAGTGGTACCGCGTTGATCACTCCGGCGATGCAGGCTCTACCCATTGGCTTGCCCAAGCTGATAGTTTCAACTATGGCGTCGGGCGACATTTCAGGTTACATCGGCGCTAGCGATATCAGCATGATGTACTCGGTTACCGACGTATCCGGCCTGAACCGAATTTCTCGTCAGGTGCTGGGCAATGCTGCGCACCAGATGGCCGGAGCTGTGAAGTTCCGTACGCAGCAAAACCATGATGATAAACCGGCGCTGGGGCTGACCATGTTCGGCGTCACTACACCTTGCATTCAGGCTGCCTGTCAGGCGCTGGAAAACGATTTTGACTGTCTGGTATTCCATGCTACCGGGAGTGGTGGTCGGGCGATGGAAAAACTGGTGGACAGCGGCTTGTTGGCGGGTGTGCTCGACCTTACGACCACTGAGGTGTGTGATTTATTATTTGATGGTGTATTGGCCTGTATGCCGGAACGGTTTGATGCCATTGCCCGAACACAACTGCCATATGTCGTTTCCTGTGGCGCGTTGGATATGGTGAATTTCGGCCATCCTTTCACCATCCCTGGAAAATACGCTGGTCGGTTATTTCATAACCACAATGCACAGGTCACTCTGATGCGTACCACGGTGGAAGAGAACATCGTTATGGCGAAATGGATTGGCAACAAGCTTAACCATTGTGAAGGCGAAGTTCGTTTTCTGATCCCGGATGGCGGTTTTTCTGCACTGGATGCTCCTGGTCAGGCGTTTTGGGATCCATCGGCACAAGAAGCCTTTAGTCAGACGTTGGAAATGACAGTAAACCAAACGGAGAAACGGCAGATAGTCCACTTGCCGTACCACATTAACGATCCTTTGTTTGCCAGCACGGCAGTGGCTGTGTTTAGGGCTCTGTTCAGATAAGGAGAAAAAACATATGTGCAACATCATCAGCCGTTGTTGACAAAATTTAGGGAGATGATTGCCCGTCGTGAACCGATTATCGGTGGTGGAGTTGGTATGGGTCTGTCGGCGAAGTGTGAAGAAGCGGGTGGCATTGACCTGAACATCATATAACTCAGGTCGTTATCGAATGGCCGGACGTGGTTCGCTGGCGGGTTTGCTGGCATACGGCAACTTCCGCGCCAATCTGGAAGAGACCGGTATGGGGTATGCTCTGGAAGTGGACATGATCCGTCTGGCGCATGAGAAAAATATGCTGACCACACCTTATGTATTCAGTGCGGAAGGTGCGCAATACATCATGGAACATTGTCCACAATGTGATGGTTTTTATGGTGCGAGTTCGATGGAACGTCTACCGACAGAAATAGCACTAACGGATACTACAAAGCAGTTCAAGAGTATCACGCGTTAATATTTTTAGGCTGATTATTTGCCAACAGCGGGGAAAATATAGCCAGCAGGAACACCCTGCTGGCTATATCATTTGTGACTATACCTGTCATCTTGAAATCTATTGCGTATAGCGGCCAAGCCGGTAGTTTTTTTGCGCCAAATTGACCTTGTACAGATAGTGGCGTGACTCGGCAGACGGGTGACGTGTTACCAGTGTCTGGTAGATTTCACTTGGCGACATCCCGTTAATGATATTCACCGCTTTATTCTTATCATTAGAGAATACTCGCAGTACGCTGCCTGCACCGCCATTGTAAGCACTAATCATGGCGTAACGCCGTGATGTGGGGTTCTCAATGCCCGCCAGATAGACATTTTTCAGAATCGACAGATAAGCGGTGCCCGTGTCAATATTCTTTTCCGGGTCAAACAGATAGCTGCGACTCGGTTTTCCCCATTTTCCCCTCATCTTGAATACGTCGCGTCCGGCGCTATGTTGAACGACCTGCATTAATCCCAGGGCGTCGGAATTGCTCACGGCATAAGGGTTAAAACTGGATTCTGTCTGCATGATGGCGAGAATCAGTGAGGAATCAATACCGTAGCGCTCAGATGCCTGGCGCACGATGGGCAGATACTTGTGAGCACGCTTATCAAGGTGGTTAGGTACTAACTGGATGGTAACAGACCAGATAACATGCAGTCCGGAGGTGCGGCTTTGCAGTTTGGTCTGAAGCAGATAATCGGCAAAGGCACTGGCTCGGCCTTCCCAGCGAATCGGTTGCCCGGTGTTATCCAGCACCTGACCGTATAACATCGGTTCGCGACTGATCTGGATATCATTGGCATCGGAATACAGGTCAGTGTTGCTGGCATCATCTCCCATCAACAGCGTGGTGATAATCGCCTGACGCAGGCTCGCTCGATAGTTGGTGGCTGAAATCGTCTCGACGGTAATTGTCCCCGCCTCAAAGTTGATATGGCTACGTGTCAGATATTGATCGGAGTATTTTACGTAGTCTTTGGGGCCGGCTATCAGTACTTCATTGATACCCCAGATGTTTTCAATATTGTTGGCAAATTGCCCCATCAGAATATCAAAAGCGTTGGTATCTTTGATATAAGCTTCGTTGTCAACGTACCCCTTTTTACTGGAGCAGGAGATCAGCAATGGGGCGACGAGCAGCAAAACTAACAGTTTCTTCATCGTATAAAACCGTATAGGGATAGGGACGAATTCAAGGCCATGGATCCTTCACTAATCAATGGTCTGGCGGAGTATATCCGTCAATGTGAACGTCCTGCCCCTCGAACAGGAATTTCTCCATCTCCTGTTCCAACAATTTGCGGTGTTCAACATTCATCATGCTGAGTTTTTTTTCATTAATCAGCATGGTTTGTTTGGTTTGCCACTGTGCCCAGGCTGTTTTGGAAATGTTGTTATAAATGCGTTTTCCCAACTCACCGGGGTACAATTGAAAATCCAGTCCTTCGGCGTCTTGTTGTAAAAAAGTACAAAAAATCGTTCTACTCATGCTTATTCCTCTTTTATCGTTCAAGAATCAACGGATGCTGATCGTGGCTTAGCCAACTGACGTAACAACCGGTCTACCGGAGCGGCTACCCCGACGGAAGGAGGCTGCGTTAAGTTATACCAAAGACCAGCGCCTTCATCCATGCAGGAACGATATGGTGCGGCATTGATCCATAACGGCACGATATCCAGATGAAAATGACTGAAAGTATGGCGAAATGCCACCCACTGTTGCAGTTGATCTGTTTTTATACCACGTTGCCGCAACCAGCTCTCTAGTTCATCCCGATTATTGAACTGTGGAAAACAGAATAGCCCTCCCCATAATCCCATGGCCGGACGTTGCTCCAGCCAGACCGTATCATCCTGTTGCAGCAGTAAAAACCAGGCCGTTTTTTCCGGCAGTGTGTGTTTGGGTTTTTTACCGGGATATTCAGTCCAACTGTGGTTGGCATAGGCGATGCAGCAATTATTCAGTGGACACAGTTCGCATTTTGGCCGACTGCGAGTGCATACCATGGCCCCCAGATCCATCATGGCCTGATTGAAGCAGTTGACGTGCTGTGCCGGCGTGACATCCTCACTGATAGCCCATAATCGCTGTTCCACGTCTTTTTTTCCCGGCCAGCCAGCGACGGCATAACAACGAGCCAGAACGCGTTTTACATTGCCATCCAGAATAGGGTAGTGCTGTTCTAGCGCCAGCGAAAGAATGGCACCGGCGGTTGAACGGCCGATACCTGGTAAATCGGCGATGGCTTCAAACGTAGTGGGAAATATTCCACCATGCTTTGCCGTGATAATCTGAGCGGCTTTATGCAAATTACGGGCGCGAGCGTAATAACCCAACCCGGTCCATAAATGCAGCACTTCGTCCAACGGTGCAGTTGCCAGCGCGGTTACATCGGGAAACTTTGCCATGAACCGCTGGAAATAAGGAATAACGGTAGTCACCTGAGTCTGCTGTAACATTACTTCAGACAGCCAGACTTTATACGGCGTTTTTTTCAGTTGCCAAGGTAGGGTTTTGCGACCATATCGCTCATACCAATCCAGCACCTGTCGAGTGAACGGTTGCGTTTGCATCATTGAAATAAGGTATTATCCGGCAGGTGAAAATTTGATTGGGATTCCAGCACAGAGTGAATGCGCTGTAAACCGGAACTTTCCGACGCTGTCTACTTGCCAAACACCGGTATCCTTGCATAATGCGCGTTTCCTTAATGAAATCGGACTCACATAACGCACTATGATTAATAATGTCATCTCCCCGGAATTTGATGAAAACGGGCGTCCGCTGCGCAGGATTCGCAGTTTTGTTCGCCGCCAGGGACGCCTGACGAAAGGGCAACAACAAGCGCTGGATAACTTTTGGCCAGTGATGGGCGTGGAATACCAGGATGAAGCACTGGATTTTACCCAGTTGTTCGGGCGTGATGCACCAGTAGTGCTGGAAATCGGCTTTGGGATGGGCGCTTCGCTGGTGACGATGGCAGAGCAGCATCCAGAGCAGAATTTTTTAGGAATAGAAGTCCATCGGCCTGGTGTGGGGGCCTGTCTGTCTTCAGCTCAGGATGCCAATCTCGGCAATTTGCACGTCATGTGTCATGACGCGGTAGAAGTGCTGGAAAAAATGATTCCTGATGGCTCCCTGTCGATGGTGCAGTTGTTCTTCCCCGATCCGTGGCATAAGGCACGACATAATAAACGGCGTATTGTGCAGGTGCCGTTTGTGGAGTTGGTGTTGCGTAAGCTTAAGGTCGGCGGTGTATTTCATATGGCGACCGATTGGGAACCTTATGCAGAACATATGCTCGAAGTGATGAGTTCAGTCACTGGTTATCGCAATCTTGCCGAGAATAATGACTATGTACCGCGGCCAGCTTCCCGGCCGTTAACGAAATTTGAAGCACGTGGCCAGCGTTTGGGGCATGGTGTCTGGGATCTTATGTTTGAGAGGATGAACTAATGGCAAAGAATCGTAGCCGTCGTTTACGCAAAAAAATGCATATTGACGAATTTAAGGAATTTGGTTTCTCAGTAAACTGGCGCTTCGCCGAAGGGACCGATGTTAATGGGATCGATCGTATACTGGATCAATTTGTGGACGACGTAATTGAACCAAATGGCCTGGCATTTGAAGGTAGTGGTTATCTGCAATGGGAAGGGCTGATTTGCCTGCAAAAGCAAGGTAACTGCACAGATGAACATCGCCAACAGGTGATGAGCTGGCTGAAAGATCATCAGTTGACAGAAGTAAGCGTTAGTGATCTGTTTGATATTTGGTGGGATTTGCCTGCCAACCTCGCTTAATCCTGCCTTTCTATCTGTCGGTCATCTCTTGTCTTTCAGGCCGGAGATGACGCCTGTTGCCGCTTTTAGCGCTGTTTTTTCAGGAGAAAGATATGTTGCGTAGAATGACCCTTGGTATATTGATGTTGTTTGCCTGGCAAGCCCAGGCGAGCTATCAGTGTAGTGTCCAACCTCAGGATGACATCATCATTAGCCCGCAGAGTGTTAAGGTGGTGGGCGCTAGCGGTGATTTACAGTTTTCCCCGCAAGGAGATGTGATACAAAACGGAGTACCGCTATCCCTTAATGCTTCCCAGCGCCAGCAGGCAAAATCGTATCAGGCGGCACTGCGCGAGCAGCTTCCGTGGATTGATAACGGTGCAGAGCAACATCTGGAGAAAGCAAATCAGGCACTGGATAAAGTGATTGTGCAAGAACTGGGTAGTGACAGTGGTGTGCGTAAACGCTTGACTGCGCTGGATACACAGTTAAAACAGCAGATGGAGCGTATTATTGAGCACCGTAGCGACGGTCTGACGTTCCATCACAACGCGATTAAGCAGGTAGAACAGGACGGTCGTCAGATTGTGCAGAACAGTCTGGGTGGGGTGTTGCAGGATAGTCTGAATGAAATGGGTGTTAAGCAGATGTCCAATGGCGGTAGTAATCCATTGCAGGCGATAATGGGGAATCTGGGGGGGTTACAGAAAGCGATTCAGAGTGAATGGAACAATCAAGAAATGGATTTTCAGCGCTTTGGGCATGATGTATGTAGCCGCGTAACCGCATTGGAAAAACAGCGCCAGACTCTTTTACAGTCAATTAAATAGCCTTCTTTTGAAAAAGACGAGGTTTTTTATTTCTCGTCTTTTTATTATTCTTTTTCCAAATTATACCCACCCCTGTTTCTTAAAACACCTTCTCCTTTAATAATAATCCATTGTTGAAAATAACTGCGATTTTTTGATGGCATTAATATTGATGTCATTTTGTTTCTTTGTTCATATTTCGTCATGAAAAAATAAAATAAATAGCTTTTTTTGTTCATTTTTTAATGTAATCATTTCGATAAGAGATTCTCATTTTTTTGTAAGTTGTTATTTTTAATAAGTTGAGTGTTTTTGTTGGTAGCTTTGTGATTAGTTATAATTCAATGAATGAATTTTAAATTAAGCATCACCTTTACATAATTTATGTGTCTTTAATAATAATGATATTTTCTGATATCACTCATGATGAGTGGAATAGAATCTCGTCCATTTTTTAGTGTGTATATACCTAATAGATTTCGAGTTGGTGGCAGGTGGCACGTGAAGGAATCCCGATGAGTTTACTCAAATAAGCGTTTGGGTGATAAATCTGCCGGAAGCCAGTGTGGCCGCTGTTTGCGACAACAGACCCAGCGATGGGCCAAGTAATTGTGCGCCATCAATGCAGTTGAAACTCGAAAAGTGACAAGTATATCAACCCATTAATTGAATTATGTATTAACCCTTGCACAGCAAATGACAAGCACGATGGTATTTCGATGACGCGAATAGGAATAAACACTTTTCGCCAGGAAAACTACATGTTTTTTAATTGCCAGGGTGAATGTATGTATGAAAATTAATAAATCGTTTTTTAATCATTTTAATGAAATATCAGGATCCTATTCTAGATATATTTGGAAACCACTTGAAAACCAGCGAAGTGATTTAAAATTAATTTGTTGGCTATTACTCACGGCCGTTATTACGTTTTCGGTTAATTCTGTTTTTGCGGCTACCGCAGAGGATTTCCGCACTATGGAATATATGCGCAATGGTGCAGCACTGGATTCCATACATGCTGCTGAAGCCTATGCGTTAGGTTATACCGGAGCCGGAGTGACCGTCGGTATTATTGACAGAAATGCAGATTTAACTGGCGATGAATTTCAAGGCAGAATAGATTCCGGTGCGCAATGGATCAGTGATCCAAACGATGGTAATGATCACGGTTTCTGGGTGGCGGGTGTTATCGGAGCAGCCAAAAATAACATCGGCATTCATGGTATTGCCTATAACGCGAATTTGTTGCCATTGGGTACCGATGCCAGCACGCTGGCGCTAGCACAAGCGATGCAGACGATGGCAGCACACCCGGATGTCAAAATCATCAACAACAGCTGGGGTTTCAGTCTGTATTATGACGAAATCGCTTCTTATGGTTCTGATACCCAGGCTGAACTGACCGATACCATAATCCCGATATTCCAGTCTTTAGGGGAAACGCTGGCCAATCAAGGGCAACTGATGGTGTTTTCTGCCGGTAATGATGGTCATTTAACACCGTCACTCCTTTCTGCATTCCCCACATTACTGGATACCACTGGTTTTCAGGATAATATTGCCAATAACTGGCTCAACGTGATGGCGTATGATCCTACCCAGGCAAGTACCAGTGCCGCGTTTATCGCCACGTTCAGCAATCTGGCGCAGGGCGCTTCAGATTACAGCCTGCTAGCACCAGGAGTGGGTATTAACACCACTTCTGAAAATAACAGCTATGTGACAACCAATGGGACCTCTTTTGCCGCACCTTATGTTTCCGGTGTTGCGGCGCTGGTCAGCGAAGCGTTTCCTTACATGAGCGGCAAACAACTCGCCGATGTCTTGCTTTCTACTGCCACGCGGCTTACCGGCGCAAACTTGCCGAAAGCGGTAGTTCTGCTCCGTCAAGATTTTGACGATTCCCAGCAACTTACTGGCGTTACCATCAAGGTCTATTCCACCAGAACGGGGATTACGTTTAGCGATGAGGAAATGACGGCATTGATCAAATCAGTGAAAATTCAAATACCTTCCGTGGCGGATGAGCGAGTAAAAGAAGTCATTCTAGCGGCCGCGACCGATCAGAGTATTACGGTACTTTCCCAAAACGATTATGAAGCATTGTTTGGTCAAGGCATTGTGAACGCCTATAAGGCAGTACAAGGTCCGGGGGCGCTGAATGCCAAACGTTTGACCGACAGCGATCTGAATGACGGTCAGTTTGGTGGCAAATACGCGCTGTACTCCGTCAATACGCAAGGTTTCGACAGTACCTGGAGTAATGATATCGCTCAGGTGAAGCACGATGTCAGTAGTAGTACGTTGTTTCAGCTTGATGTCGGCTTGCGCAAACAAGGAACTGGAACCCTGTATCTGACTGGGAATGATACGTTTGCGGGGCCTACCGTGATCGAAGGCGGCAAGTTGGTGGTCGGCAAAGTGGCCGGCGGCAGTGGTAGTCTGGCGGGTAGTGTCTGGGTGGAGTCTGGTGCCGTACTGGGCGGACACGGAACGGTCAAGGGCTCGGTGGTTGTCCAGAGTAATGGTACCCTCTCTCCCGGTAACTCTATCGGGACATTGACCGTGGGGAATGTGCTGTTTAACCCCGGGTCGGTGTATGAGTATGAGATTGATTCACAAGGGAATACAGATAAGCTCATCGTGACAAACAATGCCGTCCTGGCAGGGACGCTGAAAGTGGTGAACCAGAATGTCGGGCATTTAGGCGATCACTTTACCCTGCTAGAGGTGGGTGGAACCCTTTCTGGTTCGTTTGATAATCTGGAAGCAGCCAATAGCGCGCTGTTTTTAACGGATAAGCTTGGTTATGGCGCACAAAACGCTTTCATTGATGTAACACGAAATAATGTGTTGTTCAGTGATGTGGCATTGGGCAGTAATCAGAAAGCGGTGGCAAACGCTATCGAAAGTCAGTCTGGTGGCCCGGTATTTAGCGCCATTGCTGATTTACAGGATGTGGGGTCGGCGCAACGTGCGTTCGATAATCTCAACGGAGAATTTTTCGCGACATCCCGCAGTGCATTGATACAAAACAGTCGGTATGTGCGTGATGCACTGAACAGTACCATGCGTACTGCTGGTATGGCGGAACACCCTTGGTTAAACACCTGGACCTATGATGGGCACCAGGATAGTGAAGGCCCCAGGGCAGGGGTGAAGCATGATGGCTACGGCTTGTTGATAGGGAATGGTGGCCGGATAGGTAAACAGGGGGTCATGGGGTTCGCCATCGGTGCGGAAAAAGGTCAGATTACCATGGATGATCGTGCCTCTCGCGCTGATGTAACTGCTTATCATATTGCGGGATATCTCTCTGGTCACACATTAGCCCTCGATCTGCATTCCGGGATCAGTTATAGCTATCTGACTCTGGATAGTCAGCGGGATATTACTGTTGCTGGGCTGAATGGAGTGGCGGAAGCAGATTATCACGCCAATCTGGCACAGGGATTTGTTGAAGCCAGCCACCGGTTCAGCTTTTTTGATATTGTCAGCTTTGAGCCCTATGGCAATGCTGCCTATGTATGGTTGCAAAGCCCGCGTGGGCAAGAAACCGGCAATCGTGCCGCGCTGGTTTTTGACAAGGAAACCAGCGAAGCCGCGTTTACAACAGCGGGTTTGCGGATGGAAATCCAACCTTTGTCCAGCGTACCGATCTCGCTCTACGGCGATGTGGGATATCAGCACCGTATGACTGAGGAGGCTAACCACCAGATGCAACTCCAGTTTGTTCAGGGGGGAGATCAGTACGAGGTGGAAGGTTTGCAACCGGCAGAGAACCTGACTCTTCTTCGCGCTGGCGTGAAAGCGGATTTTAGTCGAGATATGCATTTATTACTTGAATATCAGGGAGATCGTGCGGCCAATGTAAAGGATGACAGTGCCAGAGTGCAGTTCAGTATGGCGTTCTGACGGCAGATGCAGCATCGTCTCTGTAAGAGGCGATGCTGCATGGTAAGCCGATAAAGATCAAGGTGCCGGAATGGTGAAACGACGGTGGATCGCCTCCAGTTCGGCCAGTAATTCTGCACTTAATGTCAGATCCTGGCTGGCAAGGTTGATTTGCAGTTGCTCAATTGATGTCGCTCCCAGCAGTGTTGTCGCGACAAAGGGCTGTTGGCGGATAAATGCCAGTGCCATTTGTGCCGGATCGAGGCTATATTTCTGTGCCAATGCGACATATTCGGCAATGGCATGCTGAGTATGTGGGGCGGAATAACGGACAAAGCGACTGAACAGAGTATTACGTGCTCTGGCCGGTTTAGCGCCATTAAGATACTTGCCAGTCAGAGTACCAAACGCCAGACCTGAGTAGGCCAATAGCTCCACCCCCTCATGCTGACTGATTTCTGCCAGACCTATCTCAAAGCTGCGGTTGAGCAGATTGTACGGGTTTTGGAT
Organism: Prodigiosinella confusarubida; assembly: GCF_002847015.1. GTDB lineage: Bacteria > Pseudomonadota > Gammaproteobacteria > Enterobacterales > Enterobacteriaceae > Prodigiosinella > Prodigiosinella aquatilis. The sequence goes on along the minus strand of NZ_CP025085.1, from coordinate 4,333,072 downwards.
CGATACAATGCGTGGCAGGTCATGCTTTTCCGCCAGTTGCAGGTAGCGCATCACACCCCATGGTGTTTCATTGGATACGCCGACATAGCGGATTTTACCCGCCCGTACCTGCTCATTCAGGGCTTCCAGTGTTTCCAGTAATGTTACCGTCGGTTTTTCATCACTGTATTGGTAGCTCAGCTTGCCGAAACAGTTGGTTTGCCGCTGCGGCCAGTGTAACTGGTACAGATCAACGTAATCCGTATTTAGCCGTGTCAGGCTGTCATTCAGCGCATCACGGATATTTTTACGATCCAGTGCTTGCTGCGGGCGAATGCCATTATCGTTACCACGTGTCGGGCCTGCGACTTTAGTCGCTATGATGAGTTTTTCACGTCCACCACGGCTTTTCAGCCAGGAGCCGATATAACGTTCGGTCAGTCCCTGGGTTTCCGGGCGTGGAGGAACAGGATACATTTCAGCAGCATCAATCAGATTAACCCCAGCGGCAATGGCGTGATCCAATTGGGCATGGGCTTCAGATTCACTGTTTTGTTCACCAAATGTCATCGTGCCGAGACCCAGCACACTGACTTCTAAAGAACTGTGGGGAATACGGTGATATTGCATTGCCAGCTTCCTTTTTGTCTGAGAGGAGCAGGTGCTCGTCAAGGCACCTCAGTCTGACTATAACCAAGCCTCGTCAGAGGGGAAAGCGTCTTTACGTGTAATCTAGCGTATCGGACCAGGGAGCGGTGGCTGTTAGCGTTCAATAATCTGGGAGATTTTGTTGCGGTTAATCTGGTGATGGTTGCCATTTTCATCAGTATAACTGAGCATCCCGGTGTTTTTATCCAATGTGGGTTTGCCTTTGGTTAACAGCATCTGGCCTTCCTGTGTGGCAATGACGTAGTCACTTGCACAGCCGGAGAGCTGAGTAATTAATGCCAGAGTGAGCGCCGTTTTCATCCAAACGTTCATGGTGGTGTACCTGTTGTTAACAGCAAAAAAACTGAAGGTTATTCGACCAGTTTACCAAAGAGATTTGATGATTTAATTAGGATTAATGGAAGAAAATAACTGATATTTAGAAAAAAATATGTCAGGAAAACGAGTATGTCCACCCGTTTCCCCGTGTTATTCAGACGGCTTTATCCGACTTTTTACCACGCACCAGATTTAGCGCTTCTACCGACATTGAGAAAAACATGGCGAAATAGATGTAACCCTTCGGCACATGGATGTCGAAACCCTCTAGTATCAGAGTGAATCCCACCAGAATCAGGAAGGCGAGGGCCAGCATTTTCACTGAAGGGTGACGCTCCACGAATTCACCGATAGGACGGGCAGAGAACATCATTACCCCAACGGAGATCACGACTGCAGACATCATGATAAACAGATGGTCAGACAGGCCGACTGCGGTGATCACCGAATCCAGACTGAAGATAATATCGAGCATCATAATCTGCACGATGGCGCCACAAAACGAGTACACCATTGAAGCGTGATCTTCTGATCCTCCCTCAATGGTTTCATGAATTTCTTTGCTGGATTTCCATAGCAGGAACAGTCCCCCGGAGAGCAAAATCAGGTCACGGCAGGAGATTACATTTCCCATTACGGTAAACAGTGGGTTTGTCAGCCGGATAACCCAGGCGATGGAGGCCAATAGTCCGAGGCGCATTAACATCGCCCCAAGCAAACCGATGCGACGGGCCTTGTTTTGCCGCGCTTTTGGGAGTTTTGCGACAACCAGAGAAAGGAAAATAATGTTGTCGATACCCAAAACAACTTCCAGGATGGTGAGTGTACCTAACGCCAACCAGGCGTTGGGATCCGCAATCCAATTGAACATTGTAACATTGCACCTTTAAATAAAACGTAAACGATAATTATAGGCTGCCCGGTTAGTCTGGAGGCAATATAATGCGTGACAAATCAGAGTAAAAAGTGACGAGCCAGCAGCGGGGCGGTAAATGCTTTTTTTAAATAAAAACCACGAGGCAGTGTCATAATCGGCTGACCATACTCGCCGATGGCTTCTGTCAATGCCCGGCTATTAGCCGCTTTGGGGCGCAGTTGCAGCACTTCACCATGCCGTGCAGTAATGCTTTCTACCTTGCCCAGTACGATAAGATCCATTAGTTCTTCCCAGTCTTGTTTCAGTTTTTCTTCTTCTTCTGCACTGGGACTCCATAATAATGGTGCACCAATACGGCGTTCGGCCAGCGGAATATGACGCGCACCTTCAACCGGAATCCACAACACTCGCGCCAGTTTATAGCGCACGTGGCTGTTTTCCCAGGTAACGCCACTGTTGCCAGTTAGCGGTGCCACGCAAACGAAGGTCGTTTCCAATGGCCGCCCGGTTTCATCCACGGGAATGGTTTTCAATTCTATCCCTATCTGTGGAAAATCCGGTTCAGGCTTACTGCCCGCACTGGCTCCCAGAAAACGTTCCAACAGAACGCCGGTCCACCCTTTATCGTGTTTCAGATCGGCAGGTATCGGCAGTTGGGCCATGTTTGCCAGTTCTGCCAGGTTATAACCTGCCAGCGCACGGGCACGTTGCAGCAACTCCTGCTCATTCTCTGGTGGGATGTTGTGGATCGAAGGTGAATACATACCATTACCTGATTTTGATTAAAAAAAGCACACTCAGCGGCGATAGTAGAAAATAGATAACGCTAACCATGAATAAGAATAATAATAACATGATTCTGCTGGATTTTTTCTTGATGATATTTATCACTCAGCATATCACTATTAACTTGTGCACGGTAAGACACCGGGAATGAACAGGATTGCACACCATGTTATCCACAGTTTTTTGGGATAAGTGGAATAAGTTGGGATCACTGGTTCCATTTACAGCCTTGACGGCCGCTTTTTTTGCTGGTTTTGCCGGTTTTTTGTTTGATATTACCTCAGCGTCTGTGGATAAAATGTCCGTAGCGTGATATTTCACCGATTTTAGTGATCCGTTTTTTTTGTCAGGTTATACACGGGTATAAATGTGGTAGAGGATAGAAATAACATCATGAAATTAAAAAGCTATTTTAAATTTTAACCGAAAGTACTTCTGCAAGAGAAAGAAGTTTTACTCACTTTTTCATGATGTTCTTCACAAAGATGTCCACAGAAAAAGTGAATAAACCGATACAATGACGCTTTGTATGTTTATAACTTTGATCTTATCTGTGAGTTACCGAGATTTTATTATAAAGTCAACGATGTTAAGCGGTGGTTTACCGTCTGGCGGGAGTGTGAAACAATCAGCTTATCTTTGCATTTTACGTTTATTGAGGTAGTCCGGTGATCGATGATGATGGCTACCGCCCGAATGTTGGAATTGTGATTTGTAATCGGCAGGGGCAAGTTCTCTGGGCTCGTCGCTACGGTCAGCACTCCTGGCAGTTTCCCCAGGGTGGGATTAACCCAGGTGAAAGTGCAGAACAGGCGATGTTCCGTGAACTGTTCGAAGAAGTTGGTTTGCGGAAGAAAGATGTCCGTATCTTGGCTTTCACCCGTAGCTGGTTTCGTTATAAATTGCCAAAACGTTTGGTGCGTTGGGATACAAAACCAGTCTGTATCGGGCAAAAGCAAAAATGGTTTCTGCTACAGTTAATGTGTAATGAATCAGATATCAATATGCAAAGCAGTAGCACACCTGAGTTTGATGGTTGGCGTTGGGTGAGCTACTGGTATCCGGTACGTCAGGTGGTTTCTTTTAAACGGGATGTTTATCGGCGGGTGATGAAGGAGTTTATCACTCCAGTTATACAGTTACAGGAGAATACTGCTGCCCGGATGTCATCAGGTTCCAGACGAAAAAGAGGATAATTCAGTACATCATGCTCACGCGTTTGCGAGAAATTATCGAGAAAGTCGCGGCTACAGCTCAACTGAATGATGCGCTGGATATTTTGGTCAATGAAACCTGTCTGGCGATGGATACCGAGGTCTGTTCCATTTATCTGGCCGATCATGATCGCCAATGTTATTACCTGATGGCGACCCGGGGGTTGAAAAAGCCTCGGGGTCGCACTATTACGTTGGCTTTTGGTCAAGGTATTGTTGGTTTGGTGGGGCAGCGGGCTGAACCTATCAATTTGGCGGATGCGCAAAGCCACCCCAGTTTCAAATTCATTCCTGCGGTTAAAGAACAGCGTTTTCGCTCCTTCCTGGGTGTGCCAATAATTCATCGCCGTCAACTGTTGGGTGTTCTGGTTGTTCAGCAGTGTGAGCACCGCCAGTTTGACATGAATGAAGAATCTTTTATGGTGACGCTGGCCACTCAGATGGCGGCTATTCTGTCACAGTCACAAATGAAAGCGTTATTTGGACAATATCGGCAGACCCGTATAAAGGCATTGGCTGCCTCTTCTGGCGTGGCGATTGCTCCGGGCTGGCAAGATTGTAGCCAACCTTCGCTGGATCAGGTTTTCCCCACCTCTACTTTGGATACCGAACGGGAACGTTCCCGTTTACTCTTGGCTATTGAAGAGGCTACCGCCGAGTTCCGTCGCTTCAGTAAACGTTTCACCGCGGGTGCACAGAAAGAAAGCGCGGCTATTTTTGATCTCTATTCTCATTTATTGAATGACGCCCGCTTGAAGCGAGAGTTGTTTCAGGAAGTGGGGGAGGGTAACGCGGCGGAATGGGCAGTCAAAGTCGTTATTGAACGCTTTGCCGAGCAATTTGTTGTCCTGAAGGATACCTACTTGCGCGAGCGGGCTGGGGATTTACGGGCGTTGGGCCAACGTTTACTGTTTCACCTTGATGATAATGCCCAAAGTATTTCGCAGTGGCCGGAGCGCTTTATTCTGGTCGCTGATGAACTGACAGCGACGCTGCTGGCTGAACTTCCGGCGGAACGGTTGGCTGGCGTGGTGGTTTATGATGGTGCGGCCAACTCTCATGCGGCTATCCTGGTGCGGGCGATGGGGATTCCGACGTTGATGGGCGCTGATATACAACCAGAATTGCTACATCAGCGTATGTTGATTCTGGATGGTTATCGCGGCGAACTGCTGGTAGATCCGGAACCCGTGCTGATTCAGGAATACCAGCGACTTATCAGTGAGGAAGATGAACTGACCCGGTTGACTGAAGATGATATGGACCGTCCTGCCATGTTGAAAAGTGGCGAACGGGTAAACGTGATGTTGAATGCCGGGTTAAGTGCCGAGCATGAAAAACACTTTATTAATCAGGTTGATGGTGTCGGGCTATATCGTACTGAAATTCCGTTTATGCTACAGAACGGTTTCCCATCAGAAGATGAGCAGATGGCACAATATGAAGGAATGCTGCGTCTCTATCCTTCGCGCCCGGTTATGCTGCGTACGTTAGATATCGGTGCTGATAAACAGCTACCGTATTTGCCCATTAGTGAAGAGAATCCTTGCCTTGGCTGGCGTGGGATTCGTGTCACACTCGATCAGCCTGAAATATTCCTGATTCAGGTGCGGGCGATGCTGCGTGCCAACGCTTATATTGGCAACTTGAATATTTTACTGCCGATGATTAACAGTCTGGATGAAATCGATGAGGCCCGAAGGCTGATTGACCAGGCCGCCAGAGAAGTGGAAGAGATGCTGGGCTTCCTGCAACCTCGACCCCGTATCGGTATCATGATTGAAGTCCCGTCAGTGCTGTTCCTGCTACCGCATCTATCTGCGCGTATTGATTTTGTTTCGGTGGGAACCAATGATTTAACGCAGTATCTGTTGGCCGTTGATCGCAATAATCCTCATGTGGCATCGCTGTATGACAGCCTTCATCCGGCCATGTTGCAGGCATTACACATGATCATTACCGCTTGTCAGCGCTATAGCCTGCCGGTTTCTGTGTGCGGTGAAATGGCGGGAGAGCCGATGGGCGCGTTATTGCTGATGGGGTTGGGCTACCGGACTCTGAGTATGAACGGGCGCAGTGTGGCGCGCGTGAAATACTTATTGCGACATATCGAGCAAGAAGAGGCGCAACTGCTGGCGAGTAAAGTGTTGAAAGCACAAACGGCCAGCGAAGTGCGGCAGTGGGCCTCGATCTTCATTGAAGAGCGTGGCCTGGGAGGGTTGATTCGCGGTGGCCGTTAATCATTACCTGATATTTTCATATTAGGGGGGATGTGAAGATGCGGCGTCTGTCGGCACGGTTTTATCAAGCTCGTTTTTTAGCTTAGCCATCTTTAACTGAATCCATATTTTACAGATCTTTTCCTGCAACTGAGCCGCTTGTCCTGGTGCGCTATGTTATGATGCGCAACCGCAGTGTGTGGAAGAATGTCGTTTCTTCCTCCTGTCTATCAAAAACCCCGTAATCAGGGACAAAACAACGAGATGTGGTGATCGATGACGACGAACTATTTGGTATTTCCCAAGTTTGATCCGGTGATCTTTTCTATTGGGCCAGTCTCGCTGCACTGGTATGGATTGATGTATTTAGTCGGCTTTGTCTTCGCTATGTGGCTGGCTGTACGCCGGGCAAACAAGCCAGGAAGCGGTTGGACGAAAGATGAAGTTGAAAACCTGCTCTATTTTGGTTTTCTCGGTGTGTTTGTTGGTGGTCGTTTAGGTTATGTGTTGTTTTATGCTTTCCCTTTGTTCATCGCGAATCCGCTCTACCTATTTAAGGTATGGGATGGGGGGATGTCTTTTCACGGTGGGCTGATAGGGGTTATTACGGTGATGTTGTGGTTTGCTCACCGTACCAAACGCAACTTCTTTCAGGTTGCGGATTTTATCGCGCCATTGATTCCGTTTGGCTTGGGTGCCGGGCGTTTGGGTAACTTTATCAATGGTGAATTATGGGGACGCGTCACGACAGATACGCCTTGGGCAATGCTGTTTCCTGGTTCCCATAGTGAAGATATGGCGTTGGCCGCTACTAACCCCAAATGGCAGGCGATTTTTAATCAGTATGGCCTATTGCCCCGCCATCCTTCGCAAATATATGAGATGCTGCTGGAAGGTGTGGTGCTGTTTATCATTCTGAATACTTTTATCCGCAAACCACGTCCGATGGGGAGTGTCTCCGGTCTATTTTTGATCGGGTACGGACTTTTCCGTATTTTTGTCGAATTTTTCCGTCAGCCGGATGCTCAACTGGGGTTGTTCGACGGCATTATCAGTATGGGGCAAATTCTGTCCATTCCCATGGTGCTGGTGGGGATTCTGATGATGATATGGGCGTATCGGCATCAGTCTGCAAAACAATAACGGCGATTATTAATCTTTAGACGAGGTTGTATGAAACAGTATCTGGAATTGATGAAAAAAGTGCTTGATGAAGGGACGCCGAAGAACGATCGCACTGGCACAGGTACACTGTCGATTTTTGGTCATCAGATGCGTTTCAATCTGCAGGACGGCTTCCCGTTGGTGACGACCAAACGTTGCCATCTACGCTCTATCATTCATGAGCTCCTGTGGTTTCTGAATGGGGATACCAATGTGGGCTACCTGCATGATAATAGTGTCACTATCTGGGATGAATGGGCCGATGACAACGGCGACCTCGGCCCTGTATATGGCAAGCAGTGGCGTTCATGGGGGGCGGCGGATGGTCGCCATATAGACCAGTTGACAAACGTGCTGACCCAACTGAAACAGGATCCGGATTCTCGCCGTATTATCGTATCGGCCTGGAATGTTGGTGAGCTGGATCAGATGGCGTTGGCGCCGTGTCATGCCTTTTTTCAGTTCTATGTGGCTGACGGAAAACTGTCCTGTCAGTTATACCAGCGTTCTTGTGACATATTTCTTGGCCTGCCTTTCAATATTGCCAGTTATGCTTTATTGGTTCATATGGTGGCCCAGCAGTGTGACCTGGCGGTCGGTGATTTTGTCTGGACCGGGGGTGATACTCATCTCTACAACAACCATATGGATCAGACACATCTTCAACTTGGTCGTGAGCCACGTCCACTGCCAAAACTGGTGATCAAACGTCGTCCGGCTTCACTGTTTGACTATCGTTTTGAAGATTTTGATATTGAAGGATATGATCCGCATCCCGCCATCAAAGCACCTGTTGCCATCTAATCCAGCTGTGCCCATCTGAACCGCCTTTAGGGCGGTTTTTTCACGTTTTTTTCCAGACAATTACGCACCACTATTCCACCGTTACCTGTTTGCAGAAAAACATTGCGTACTGCTTTGAAAAAGCAATATGCCGTTCTGTCGCTCCGGTCTTCGTCCTCTACACTGTGAGTATGAAAAAACGCAAAGGATGGCAGCAGGGGTTTACCCTGCCTGAATTATTAATGGTAATGACAATCGTGGGATTATTGGCCGGGGGTGGATTACACAGCTGGCTGGGATATCGTCAGGCATTAATACTGGAACAAGGCGCTCGGCAACTGCTGAGCTTTATTGCCCGCATTCAGGCTAATGCCTATTGGCATAATGAAACATATTCGGTTTGGATCAAACAGAGCGGGGATCGCTGGTGTGTTGGCAGTGGCCCGGAAATGCCGGTCTGCCCGCCAGATAGCTCCAAGTATCACACTCGCTCAGCGGAGCACATTGATTTGGCAGAAACAACGGCAGATCAATTTTTATTTTATGGATTTCGCAATACAGCGCAATCCGGACATTTGACACTGTCTAATCCCGCAGGGCGCGTGCGATTGGTCATTTCGGTTCGGGGGCGATTACGGCTTTGCAGCGAATCCCAACCGGTGCTGGCGATTTCTGTATGCTGAACAACCATAACCATAATCAGTGCGGGCAAAGCGGTTTTACCCTGTTGGAAATGATGGTGGCTCTCGGTTTGAGTAGTTTGATTATACTTTCTACAGCACAGATTTATCCGGTGCTGCGCGCTCAGAGTCAGAATAGCGCGCATTATTTCCGGCTGGAGCAGCTTCTCAGTCAGGCATTATTCAGCATTGAAAAAGACATCCGCCGGGCCGGTTTCTGTGCTGGTACCTGTAACGGGAGCGCATTAACCCTCATCCCGGATACGGTAAACCCGGCGCAAAACTGCCTGACGGTGGCTTACGACGTTAATCGTAATGGACAATGGGATGAGACTGATCAGCCGGAGGCGGAATTTTTTAGTTACCGCTTACGTTCCGGCGCGCTGGAGGTTCAAACCGGTAGAAGCTTATGTCAGGGCGAACGCTGGGAAAAACTTCTCGACCCCGATGAGGTAACGATAACGCAGTTTCAGGTTCTGCCGCAAAGCGGCGGAGACAACGCGCGCTATACGATACAACTGGCGGGATATTGGTCGCGACGACCTGAGATTAAGCAGCAGGTTGGCCGTCTGGTCGTGAGGCTAAATGATGAAAAAGGATAGTCAGGTCGGAAGCAGCTCATTGTTGATGGTGATGTTACTGTTAATGATCGGATTGTTGCTGTTGGGAGGATTACAGCGGCAACTAGATGCGACGGTGCAAATAGGGAGCGATGAACAACAATATTGGCGGGCGTTCAATCGAGCGCTTTCGTCACTGAGTTGGGGGTTAAGTCTCGAGTGGCAGGGAGACCAAAGCGACTGGCAGTGTCAGCGGTTATCTGCGGAAATACTGCGGGTTTGTCTGCGACTTTCGCCGGAAAATGGCCGTGGCATTCTGCGGGGTGAAGGCGCGTTTTCGTCACAGACCACACCGTTATTGCTCTATCACCGGGTGGAAAGCCTGGCTTCAGCCACTGGTCTGGTCTTGCGCCCATTAGCTCAGGGATGGTTTGATTCCTGCCCTGAATCGCAGGAGAGTCAGTGTGCCAGTGAGTGATAGCGGATTGGCGTCGGCGCAGCAAGGGTTCAGTTTACCGGAAACACTGGTTGCGGCTTTGTTGTTTGCAGTTTCGCTGGCTGGATTATTGCAATATCATCAGGTGCTTCAACAGTTGTTACAGCATCAATGGCAGCAGCGTCAGGCCTGGCGATTCGCACATCAGCAGCTAGATGTTTATGGTTCAGCCGCCGGGGAAGAGGTGCGGGTCATCTCATTGCCGTCAGGGTGGTCAATGACACTGACAGAGCAAGTCCGTACCACGGCGTGTCATAGCGTGACGGTAACCACAGTAACTCCTTATCGTTACCGGGCCGTACTTACCCGTTGGTTTTGCCGTATCGTAGCGGAAGATTCTTTGGGCGTGCAGACGCAAACTACACCTTAAATGGCAGTGGATGGTCAGGAGTCAGGATGTTCACGGTTTATCATTCAAATCGGCTGGATCTTTTAAAAGACGTAGCGGCAGCGTTGATCGCGAGGCAACCGTTGAGTAATCCCTTCCAGCAGGAAGTGATTTTGGTTCAGAGTCCAGGTATGGCGCAGTGGTTGCAGATAGAGTTGGCAAACAGTTTCAACATTGCCGCCAATATCCGATTCCCTTTACCAGGCGTGTTTCTGTGGGAGATGTATCGTCTTCTGATGCCGGATATTCCGCCAGAGAGTGCCTTCAGTAAAGATGCCATGGCCTGGAAGCTGATGCATTTGCTGCCACAACATCTGGAGGATCCGGCGTTCACCCTGTTGGCGCACTATCTACAAGAAGATGCTGACAAACGCAAACTGCACCAGTTGGCCGGGCGTATTGCCGATCTGTTCGATCAGTATCTGATTTATCGTCCTGACTGGATAACGTGCTGGCAACAGAATGAATGGGTAGCAGACATCGGCGATGCGCAACAGTGGCAGTCTCCTCTCTGGCGTGCGCTGGTGGATTACACTCATCAATTGGGACAACCGCGATGGCATCATGCCAGTCTTTATGAACGTTTTATCGGTCTTCTGGCGCGTGCCGACGCATGCCCGCCGGGATTACCTGTGCGAGTATTTATCTGCGGTATTTCGGCGCTTCCCCCTATTTATTTGCAGGCGTTGCGGGCATTGGGGCAGCATATTGATGTCCATCTCTTGTTTACCAACCCATGCCGGGATTACTGGAGTGATATTCAGGATGAAACCTTTCTGGCCAAACTAAAGCGTCGACAACGGTTGCTGTATCAAAACAGCCAGATAACGACGATGAGTCGGCCTCTGTTTCGTCAGCCCAATCAGGCTGAATCCTTATTCAAGGCGAGTGGCGAGTCGAGCGTGGGAAATCCGTTACTTGCCTCATGGGGCAAGCTGGGGCGTGATCATCTCTATTTGCTGGAACAACTGGATGAGGTGCGCAGTATTGATGCGTTCGTGGATATCGATGCCCATAACCTGCTTTCGACTCTTCAGCACGATATTCTTGATCTGGAAAATCACAGCGTAATTGCCACCGATCAGACGACATTGGAAAACAGCCGTCAGAAGCGACAACTGTTGCCCGATGATTACTCGGTTTCTCTGCATGCCTGCCATAGCCCCCAGCGCGAAGTTGAGGTCCTGCATGATCAATTGCTGGCAATGATGGCGGACCATCCTGAATTGATGCCACGGGACATCATTGTGATGGTGGCGGATATTGACAGCTACTCCCCGTTTATTCAGGCGGTATTCGGGAATGCGCCTGAAGAGCGCTACTTGCCTTTCTCTATATCAGACCAGCGAGCTCGCCATGCACATCCGGCCTTACAGGCGGTGCTCTCGTTGCTGGAGCTTCCTGACAGCCGTTTCACTGCGGAACAGGTGCTGGCGTTGCTGGAGGTCCCGGCGTTGGCAGCGCGTTTTGGCATTGATGAAGACGGTCTGCGGCGGTTGCGGCTGTGGGTGGCCGAGTCGGGTATTCGCTGGGGGTTGGACGATGATAACGTTCGAGATCTGAACCTGCCTGCCACTGGTCAGCATACCTGGCGTTTCGGCCTGACACGGATGTTGCTCGGTTATGCGATGGATAGCCAGTCAGGAGACTGGCAAGGCGTATTACCCTACGATGAATCCAGTGGTTTGATAGCCGAACTGGCTGGGCAATTGGCCGAACTGTTGATGCAGCTTAGCCGGTGGCGGGAATGTTTGCGTCAAACCCGTGAAATACAGGCATGGCAACCGCTGTGTCGTCAATTATTGGAGACCTTCTTTAAACCGGATGATGATACCGAAGCCGCGTTAACACTGATCGAAGAACAGTGGCAAAAGATTATCAATATGGGAGAGCAGTCCCGTTACCCCGAGGTGGTTCCTATCACGTTGTTGCGGGATGAACTGGCCAGAAAGCTTGATCAGGCGCGTTTGAGTCAGCGTTTTCTCGCCGGGGCAATTAACTTTTGTACCCTGATGCCGATGCGTTCTATCCCCTTTAATGTCGTCTGCCTGCTGGGTATGAATGACGGCGTCTATCCGCGAACACTCCCGCAATTAGGTTTTGATTTAATGACCCGGCCGGTTCGTCGGGGGGATCGTAGTCGCCGTGATGATGATCGTTATCTGTTTCTGGAAGCGTTGCTTTCTGCTCAACAGCGTCTCTATATCAGTTTTATCGGACGTTCAATACAGGATAACACCCGGCGTTTTCCATCTGTGCTGGTCAGTGAACTGATGGACTATATTGCCCAAAGCCATTATCTGCCCGGTGACGAGGATCTGGATATTGATGCCAGTGCAGACAGGGTAATAGCACATTTGTGGCATGAACATTCACGGATGCCGTTCGATACCGCCAATTTTATCCCGGATCCGGTTCCGCAAAGTTTTGCGGCGGAATGGCTGGCGGCGGCAGGCCGTCAGGGAGAAAGTCAGCCGATTTTTGATCATCCTTTACCGCATGAAACGTATCGCGAGATAACCTTGGATGATTTAAGTCGCTTTTACCGCCATCCGATAAAAGCGTTCTTCCAGATGCGTCTGGGGGTGAGTTTCCTGCTGGAAGGAAGTGACATGCAGGAGGAGGAACCTTTTCAGGTTGATGGTCTGAACCGTTATCAGATGAATATTCAACTGCTCAATGCCTTGATTAATGGTGGCGATGCTGAACGTTTGTATCAGCATGTCCGGGCGGCAGGAGAGTTACCTTACGGTGCTTTCGGTCAACTGTATTGGCAGACTCAGCAGGAAGAAATGGGCCAACTGGCCGCCAAGGTGCGTGAAGAGTGGCGACCTGACCCGCTCGGTAGTCAGGAACTGGATATCGAGTTGGATGGCGTACGGATAACAGGCTGGCTGACGCAGGTTCAGCATGATGGTTTGTTACGCTGGCGCCCCGGCAAGTTGGCGATGAAAGACGGCATGATGTTGTGGCTGGAACATTTGGCCTATTGCCTGATGGGCGGACAGGGAGAGAGCCGTAGCTATGGTAGTCAGGATACCGGTTGGCGCTTCCCGGCTTTGAGTAGAGAGCAGGCGCGGGAATTCCTGGCAGTGATGGTCGACGGGTATCAACAGGGAATGAATAAGCCTCTGTTATTGCTTAATCGGTCAGGTAGTGCCTGGTTGACGGAAGTTTATGATCGCGAAGCTGACCGTCTGTCGTCAGATGAAGATATTCGGCAAAAAGCCCGGCTCAAACTGCTGGATGCCTGGCAGGGAAACCGGATGATATTGGGCGAAGGGGAGGATTATTACCTCCAGCGGATTATCCGTATCATGGACAGTGAACGGGTCGAGCAGGTTATTGATGCGGCGCAAACCTGGCTGTTACCACCGGTGCGTTTTAATCAGTACGGCAAGAAAGTGAGTATATCCACGTGAAGTATTTGGAGCGTTGCATGCGTAGACAGTATGTCTGGATCACCGGATTGTTGTTACTGATTTTCTGGCTTCCGATCAGTTGGGCCGATACCGGTTGGCAGGTTTTACCGCAAACCATCAATAAAAGCGCCAACGATCCGCGGCAATATCAAGCGATCAAGCTGGACAATGACATGACGGTGCTTCTGGTTTCTGATCCGCAGGCAACCAGTTCTCTGGCCGCGCTGGCACTGCCGGTCGGCTCATTGGATAACCCGAGGAGCCAGCCCGGGTTGGCGCACTATCTGGAACATATGTTGTTGATGGGATCCAAACGTTATCCGCAGCCGGAAAGCTTGTCCGAGTTTTTGAAAAAACACGGAGGCAGCCATAACGCCAGCACCGCATCGTACCGTACCGCGTTTTATCTGGAAGTTGAAAATGATGCTTTGCAACCCGCGGTCGATCGCCTGGCAGATGCTATCGCGGAGCCTTTATTGGATCCGGTCAATGCTGATCGTGAACGCCATGCCGTCAATGCCGAACTGACTATGGCCCGTTCACGAGACGGATTGAGAATGTCACAGGTGAGCGCTGAGACACTGAACCCGGCACACCCCGGTTCTCGGTTCGCGGGGGGGAATCTGGAAACCCTGCGTGATAAACCAGGCAGCAATCTGCATGATGAACTGGTCCGTTTTTATCAGCGTTATTACTCCGCAAACCTGATGAAGGGCGTTATCTATACTAATAAACCCTTGGGGGAAATGGCCAAAATCGCAGCAGAAACCTTTGGCCGTATTGCCAACCATCAAGCCCATGTACCAGAGATTACGGTACCGGTTGTGACTGAAAAACAGCGTGGTGTCATTATTCACTACGTGCCGGCTCAACCACGAAAGCAGCTGCGCCTTGAATTCAGAATTGAGAATAATAGTCAGGCATTTCGAAGCAAAACCGATACCTATATCAGTTATTTGATTGGTAATCGCAGCCAGAATACACTTTCAGATTGGTTACAGAAGCAGGGACTGGTGGACTCGATCAACGCGGGTGCCAATCCCATGGTTGAGCGTAATGGCGGGATATTGACTATTTCCGCGAATCTTACGGATAAAGGACTGGCGCAGAAAGATGAGGTGATTGCTGCGATCTTCAGTTATCTGCACAGAATACGTCAGGACGGGATTCAGACACGCTATTTTGATGAGATCGCGCATGTACTGAATGTGGATTTCCGTTATCCCTCGATCAATCGTGATATGGGCTATATCGAGTGGCTGGTGGATACCATGCTGCGTGTTCCGATTGAACATACCCTGGACGCGTCTTATCTTGCCGATCATTATGACCCCAAAGCTATTGCGGCAAGGCTGGACGATATGACGCCACAGAACGCCCGTATCTGGTTTATCAGTCCAGATGAGCCGCATAACAAAATGGCCTACTTCGTTCAGGCACCTTATCAAGTCGACAAAATCAGGGCTGACCAGATAGCCAAATGGCAACAACAGGAAAAGAGTATCAACCTGACGTTGCCTGCGACCAACCCTTATATTCCGAATGATTTTTCGTTGATCAAAGCGAATACCACGATTGACCATCCTAAAATGTTGCTGGAACAACCTGGTTTGCGTGTGCTGTATATGCCCAGCCGCTACTTTGCGGATGAACCGAAAGCCAATATCACCCTACTGTTACGCAATAAAATGGCTGACGATACGGCTCGTCATCAAGTGTTGTTTGCACTGCATGATTATCTGGCCGGGTTGGCATTGGATGAACTGAGTTATCAAGCATCGGTGGGTGGCATTGGTTTTTCTACCGGCGGTAATGGTGGCGTGGTTATGGAGGCCAGTGGCTATACCCAGCACCTACCCGAATTATTGCAGTCGTTAATTGATGTCTACTCCTCGTTTACGCCTACGCAAGAGCAGTTAGCGCAGGCAAAGTCCTGGTATGCCCAACAGCTGGATGCGGCAGATAAGGCTAAAGCGTATGAACAAACGATACAGCCGATACAGGCGCTGTCCCGCGTTCCTTACACGGAACGCTCAGAACGCCGTCAGTTGCTCAGGGGCATACAACTGAAAGATGTAATGGATTATCGCAACGCGCTGCTGCAACAAGCTACACCGGAAATGATGGTGGTGGGAAACGTGCTGCCGGATGATGTGGTCCGTCTGGCGCAGAGCCTGAAAAAGCGTCTGGGCTGTGGCGGCGTCCAGTGGTGGCGAAGCAAAAAAGTGAAAATTACCCAGACTCAGCGTGCCACTCTGCAACAGGTGGGCAGCAGTACAGATTCTGCGCTGGCGGCGGTTTACATTCCGGCTGGCTATGATGAGGTACAGGGTATGGCCTATAGCAGTTTGCTGGGACAAATCTTGCATCCCTGGTTTTATAGCCAGCTCAGGACACAAGAACAGTTAGGATATGCGGTGTTTGCCACGCCGTTCTCCATCGGTCGTCAGTGGGGTATTGGTTTTCTGCTGCAAAGCAACAGCCGACAACCGGCTTATCTGTTTCAGCGTTATCAAAATTTCTATGCCACAGCCGGGGAGCGCCTGCAAACGATGGCTCCAGACGAGTTTGCACAGAATAAACGGGGATTGATTAACGAATTGCGCCAGCGTCCGCAGACGCTGGATGAAGAAGCTGGTCGTCTGCGCAACGATCTGGAGCGGGAAAACTTTGCCTTTGACACGCGGCAAAAGCTGATCGAACAGGTGAACGCGATAACGCTCACTCAACTGGCCGACTTTTTTCAACACGCGTTGAAACCGCAGGGATTGGCGGTACTGTCTCAGGTTTCCGGTAGTCATCATGATAAGGCGGATTACGCGGCACCTCAGGGATGGAAAATCTATCCCGACGCGTCGTCGTTGCAGAAAACGCTGCCCATTGAGCAGGTGGAAAATAAATGACCAATGCGCCCCCACAACCACTGAATTTTTTCACGTTACCATTGTTTGGCGAAAGGTTGATTGAAGCCTCGGCAGGTACCGGAAAAACCTACACACTGGCGGCACTGTATCTGCGTTTATTGCTGGGGTTGGGTAAAGAAGCGGCTTATCTGCGCCCGTTGTCAGTGGATGAAATTCTGGTGGTGACGTTTACCGAAGCGGCGACGGAAGAGCTGCGCGAGCGTATCCGTGAGCGGATTCATGAACTGCGTTTGGCCTGTATCCGCCGTCAGAGTGATAACCCATTGATGACGCAATTGTTAGCGGAGATCCCGGAAGCGTCGCGGGCCGATGCCGCGGAAACGTTGTTGATGGCCGAACGGCAAATGGACGACGCGGCTATCTACACGATTCACGGTTTCTGTCAGCGCATGTTGACCAGCAATGCGTTCGAGTCTGGGGTGTTGTTTGAACAGCGTCTGCTGGAAGATGAACAACCATTGCGTCGTCAGGCTTGCGCTGATTTCTGGCGTCGCTACTGCTACCCGCTGCCGTTGGATATGGCGCGGGTAATCGGGACACTGTGGAGCGGGCCGGAAAAACTGTTGCAGGAACTAACGCCTTATTTGCATGGTGATACGCCTGCGCTGCGCCTGCCGCCGCAGGAAAGTGAAACGTTGGTAGAGCGGCATCAGAAAATCATTGCCACTATCGACGGTTTCAAACAGCAGTGGCGGGAAGCGGCCCCGGAACTGGACGCGTTAATCAGTGCATCGGGTGTGGACAAACGGCGTTACAGCAGCCGTAATCGACCTAACTGGTTACGTAATGTGACCCAGTGGGCCGAGGAACAACCAACAGTAGACTATCAATTTCCCAAGGATTTGGAGCGGTTTGGCCAGTCAGAACTGAATCAGCGTACGATCAAGGGTGAACCTCCATCACATGCGGTTTTTGATGCTGTGGATCTGTTTTTACAGCTGTCTCTGTCACTGCGGGATTTGATGATTTGGTTGGCGTTGAAAGAGATCCGCCGCTCGGTACGTGAGGAGAAGCAACGGCGGGCCGAATTGGGGTTTGATGACCTGCTTTCCCGTCTGGATGAAGCATTACAACAGGCCGGGGGAGAGCAACTGGCACAGGCTATCCGCGAGCGTTATCCGGTGGCGATGATTGACGAGTTTCAGGATACGGATACCCAGCAGTACCGTATTTTTCGCACCTTGTATGCCGGTCAGTCGCAATGTGGCTGGCTGATGATCGGTGATCCCAAACAGGCCATTTATGCATTCCGCGGCGCGGATATTTTCACCTATATGCGTGCGCGGGACGATGTGACCGCACATTACACATTGGACACCAACTGGCGTTCTTCCCCAGATATGGTGAATGCCGTCAATTGCCTGTTCCAGCGCGTCGATGCGCCATTTATTTTTTCGCAGATCCCTTTTATGGCGGTCAAACCGGCCGAGTCCAACCGCTCACTGTCCTTTGAGTATCAGGGGGCCGTGAGTCCTGCATTGCAGTTTTGGTTAACGGGAACACAAGGTGTCGGTGTGAGCGAATACCAGCAGATAGTGGCCCGACAGTGCGCATCTCAAATCCGTGACTGGCTGATGGCGGGGCAACGCCACGAGGCCTGGCTGGTGAACGGTGATAAACGCCAGCCAGTGCAGGCGGCGGATATTACCGTACTGGTACGGAGTCGTCATGAAGCAACCTTGGTGCGCCAGGCGCTCGGCCGCCTGAATATTCCTTCTGTTTATCTCTCAAACCGCGATAGCGTATTTACCACACCTGAAGCCCGGGATGTGCTTTGGCTATTACACGCTGTGCTGGCCCCGGAGCAGGAACGGACACTGCGCAGCGCCATGGCCACCACATTGATGGGGTTGGATGCGCCGGCGCTAGAGGCGTTGAATCATAATGAAGCGGACTGGGATGCGTTGGTGGATGAATTCGCAGGCTATCGTCTTCTATGGCAACAGCGTGGTGTACTGCCGATGCTGCGGGCGTTGATGCGCCGTCACCAATTGGCTGAAAATCTGTTATCCAGTCGTGATGGGGAACGACGACTGACGGATATTCTGCACGTTGGTGAATTGTTACAGGAAGCCTCTTCATCTCTGGACAGTGAACACGCACTGGTGCGTTGGTTATTGCAGCAGATTATGCAGCCCAATCCACAGGCGGAAAATCAACAGCTTCGTCTGGAGAGTGATCAGCATCTGGTGCAGATTGTCACCATTCATAAATCCAAAGGACTGGAATATCCGTTGGTATGGTTGCCTTTTATCGGTAATTTCCGGCAGCAGTCGCAGGGTCTTTATCATGACCGGGAAAGTTTTCAGGCATTGCTGGATTTGCAAAATAGTGAAGAGAGCCAGACGCTGGCGGAAGAAGAACGCTTGGCGGAAGATCTGCGTCTGCTTTATGTCGCGATGACCCGGGCCATTTATCACTGTAGTATCGGGGTGGCTCCGCTTTACCAGCGTTCCCAGAAGAAAGAGGGGGATAGCGACATGCACCAGAGCGCTCTGGGGTATCTGTTACAGCGGGGAGTACCAGCGGATGCCGCGGGGCTCATTGCCGAGCTGGATGGCATGGCAGTGGATGGCGTGACCACCTGTCTGGTGAACCCGGAGGATGAGCAGCCGTGGCAGCCACTGATCGAAGACCAGCAGGGGTTGCAGGCGCGCCAGAATACGCGTGTATTACGTGATGGCTGGCGGGTGACCAGTTATTCGGGATTACAGCAGCATGGTTCTTCAGTCGTGCAGGATTTATTACCCCGCCTTGATATCGAAGCCATGGGGGAGCGGCAGCAGGAGCCGGAGTCACAGTTAACGCCACATACTTTTCCCCGAGGCGCCTCGCCGGGCACTTTCTTACATGGCTTGTTTGAATCGTTGGATTTTACCCAACCCGTTGATGATGACTGGCTGATGACGCAGCTACAGGCATACGGCATTGATGAGATCTGGTGCTCGGTACTCAGACAGTGGATGGAAACCATACTGACTACCCCGCTGAATAAGGACGGTATTCAGCTTGCTGAGTTGGATAACGGACACAAGCAGGCGGAAATGCAGTTCTATCTGCCCATTCAGCAAGCGATGCAGGCCAGAAATCTGGATAGCCTGACCAAGACGTTTGATCCTCTTTCTGCTCAATGTCCGCCGTTGGCATTCCAGCAGGTCAAAGGAATGCTTAAAGGGTTTATTGATCTGGTGTTTTGCTGGCAGGGGCGTTATTACCTGCTGGATTACAAATCCAACTGGTTAGGGGCTGATGCCAGCGCTTATACCCAGTCTGCCATGATGCAGGCGATGGCGGAACACCGTTATGATCTGCAGTATCAATTGTATACCCTGGCATTACATCGCTACCTGCGTCATCGGCTACCTGAGTATGATTATCGGCAGCATTTTGGCGGTGTGTTCTATCTTTTTTTACGGGGTATTGACGTCGCCTATCCCGGAAATGGCGTGTTTTTCTGCTGTCCGCCACAGGGTTTGGTAGAAGGCATGGACCAACTATTTCAGGGGAAAAGCAGTGAGGGGGAACAGCGTGCCGGGCATGATTGATCTATTGGAAATTGCTTTTCAGCGCCAATTACTGCGTTCGCTGGATCTGCAATTTGCCAGAATGCTGGCAAATGATGATCAACCGCATTTGCTGTTGGCTGCGGCCAGTCTGAGCTACCATGCCGGGGCAGGGCATGTCTGTTTACCACTGGCGCAATTGCATCCACGTGATTTTTTTGATGGGCGTGATCCAGAGCTGTCTCAGGCCGTATGGCAATCGGTCGGGGAGCCTGATACAGCGGCGTGGCATCGTCAGCTGTCAGTTTGTCCAGCGGTGGGCGATGGCAGTATAGCAACGCCGCTGGTACTGCAACACGGGCGGCTTTACTTGCAGCGTAGCTGGCAGAGTGAATGTCGGGTGGCGCAGTTCATTGCCAGTGATCGTCACGATCAGCCCGTTGATGAACAGGCTGTACGTCAGGTGCTGGATAGTTTGTTTGGCGTCGCTACATCGGAAACTGATTGGCAAAAAATTGCCGCTGCGGTGGCGCTGACACGGCGTATCACCGTGATTTCCGGTGGTCCGGGAACGGGGAAAACCACCACGGTCGCCAGATTGCTGGCAGCGTTGGTTCAACTGCATCACGGTGCACGATTGCGTATTCAATTGGCCGCGCCGACAGGTAAAGCGGCGGCGCGTTTGACGGAGTCATTGGGGGCGGCGTTGGGCAACCTGCTGCTCAGTGCCGGACAGCAGCACGTTTTCCCGCAAGAGGCGACAACGCTTCACCGTTTGTTGGGGGCCGTACCGGATAGCAACCGGCTGCGTTACCATCAGGAAAATCCATTGCATCTGGATGTTCTGGTGGTTGATGAAGCTTCCATGGTCGACTTGCCAATGATGGCGAGTTTGATAGCCGCCTTGCCTCCTCATGCCCGTGTCGTTTTCCTTGGCGACCGCGACCAGCTGGCTTCCGTGGAAGCCGGTGCCGTATTGGGTGATATCTGTCGCTCGGCCGAACAAGGTTATAGCCGCAGTCGCAGTCAGCAATTGTCCCGACTTACCGGTTGTCCGCTGACACATACTGCGATAGAAACGCAGCGCAGCGTGGCAGACAGTATTTGCCTGCTGCGTAAAAGCTATCGTTTTGATCAATCGTCGGGAATCGGCCAACTTGCCCAGGCGGTGAATGACGGTGATGAGCTACAGGTGCAACGTGTGCTGCAACAAGGGCATGCTGATATTACCTGTCAGCCGCTGGCTGATAATCAGGATTACCAGCAGTTGTTGTCTCAAGCTGTCGCCGGTTACCGTGACTATCTGACGCGTATTGGCGTCGACGATACACCAGAAGCGATCCTGCGGGCTTTCCAGCGTTACCGCCAATTGTGCGCCCTGCGTGAAGGGCCGTTCGGCGTATCGGGACTTAACCCGCGAATTGAGCAAGCTTTACATCAGGCCGGACTGATACGACACAGTACAAATTCCATCAGTCACTGGTATGTGGGGCGACCGGTCATGATTGAACGTAATGACGCGGTGTTAGGATTGTTTAATGGCGATATCGGTATCGCGTTGTTAAATGAGAATAACGACTTGCGGGTCTACTTTCAGTTACCAGATGGCAGTACCAAGTCCGTGGCTCCCAATCGGTTACCACGCCATGAAACGGCTTATGCCATGACGGTACATAAATCTCAGGGATCCGAGTTTGAGCATACGGCCCTGGCGTTGCCGAACCACTTCCTGCCGGTATTGACCCGGGAACTGGTTTATACCGCGATTACCCGCGCCCGCGAGCGTTTATCGCTGTATACAGACATACCTGTTTTGTGTCGGGCAGTGAAAACACCGACTCTGCGTTACAGTGGATTAGCCGAACAGATTCAGATGTTGATGACATGATGCGCGTGGTGAAGTGAGCACCACGCGCAAGTAAAGTACAGCGGATTAGAGATCAGTTACCAGAATTTTGGAGCGGCGCTGATAGTTATAGAGTTCCTGCTTTTTCTTCGGCAGTACGTCGACTTCTGCCGGTTGAAAACCCCGTTCCTGGAACCAGTGGATACTGTGGGTGGTCAATACAAACAGCCGTTTTAGCCCTTGTTGCCGGGCCTGTGCTGAAATGTGTTGCAGTAGCTGGTCGCCGCGAGAGGAACTCCGATATTCAGGATGAACTGCCACGCAGGCCATTTCACCAATTTTTTCTTCCGGAAAGGGGTAAAGTGCTGCGCAAGCAATGGTTAGATTATCCCGTACTACCACGGTAAATTTATCAATCTCAATTTCCAGTTGTTCGCGTGAGCGACGAACCAGAATACCTTGTTGCTCCAGAGGGCGAATGAGTTCCAGAATGCCGCCGATGTCGTTAATGGTGGCCCGCCGAATCTGTTCGGCGCTTTCCATCACGATCTGGGTTCCTATACCATCGCGGGAGAACAATTCCTGCACCAGGGCACCATCTTCCTGATAGCTGATCAGATGACTGCGACGCACACCACTGCGACAGGCTTTCGTCGCGCCTCGTAGGAAGCGGATGGTTTCAGAATTGAAATCACCTTGTTCTTCCAGTATATGAATGCGTTGTTGCGCAGCTTCAGGCAACATTTCGGAAATAATATTACCCTGTTCATTGGTCACGCCCTGTGAGGAGCAAAAACCAATCATTTTCTCGGCTTTGAGCTTGATCGCCAGTTGGGTGGCGACTTCTTCCGATGTCAGGTTAAAGCTTTCACCGGTGACGGAAACAGCCACTGGCCCGAGCAGGACGATGGCTCCACTATTCAGTTGACGGTGCAATGCTTCTTCATCAATACGACGGATGCGTCCGCTATGGCAGTAATCGACACCATCATCGACACCCAACGGCTGGGCGATAATGAAATTACCGCTGACGACGTTAATATGCGCACCTTGAAGTGGCGTGTTGGTCAGACTCATGGACAGACGTGCCGTAATATCCAATTGCAGCATACCCGCCGCCTGTTTTACCAGTTCCAACGTGGTGCGGTCCGTAACTCGGATATGTTTATGGTAGCGAGGCTCGTGGTTATGGGCCAACAGGTTAGTGTCAATCTGCGGTCGTGCGCCGTAAACCACCACCAGTTTGATTCCCAAACTGTGCAATAGCCCGATATCATTGACAATATTGGCAAAATTTTCATGCTCGATGGCTTCACCACTGAGCATGATCACGAACGTTTTACCCCGATGGGCGTTGATATAGGGAACTGAGTGGCGGAAGCCTTGAACCAGTTCTGTACTACGTTCCTTCACTGCGAGTCCTCTTTGAATTTTTATTCGATATTTTTGTATTTTTATTCTTCATGAAGCAAAAGGCAAGTGATAAGTCATCAGGAGAAAAGTGAGACATAGCTGATGTGGATTAAACTACTTATAAAGTATAAAAATGATTTTTGCATGACAGTCAGTGATAGATTCGTTAAAGTTTTTCGCGTTTTTATGTTTGATATTTTCATTTATCATCTATCAGGTTCATACGGTAAAGAAAGCGGAGTTGCATGTCTCATTCAAATAATCATCTGACTCGGCGGCGCTTGTTGCAGGGCGCAGCGGCTACCTGGTTATTAAGCGTCAGTGGTGTCAGTATGGCAGCGGCTGTATCGCAGGTGATTGCCGTACGTGTTTGGCCGTCCTCCTCTTATACCCGTGTGACGCTGGAGTCGAATCATCCGCTGAAATACCGGCAGTTTACGCTTGAACATCCAAAACGGATTGTCATTGACATTGATAATGTGGTGCTTAACAGCGTCCTGAAAAATGCGAGCGGGCAATTTGGCAAAAATGACCCGTTGATAAAAGAAGCACGTGTCGGCCAGTTTGATAAAAATACGGTCCGGCTAGTGATTGAATTGAAACAAAGTGTTAATCCCAATATGTTTTCGCTGACGCCTGTCGCCGGTTTTAAAAATCGCCTGGTGATGGATCTGTATCCGTTGGCGGGACGTTACGATAACGCGGAAGATCCGTTACTGGCGTTGCTGGAAGATTACAACAAGGGTGATCTGGAGCAAGCGTTACCGCCGGAGGTGCCAAAACCGGGCAAGATCGGGCGTGACAGACCGTTGATTATCATGCTGGATCCTGGACACGGTGGTGAAGACCCGGGGGCTATCGGAATGCGCAGAACCCGAGAGAAGGATGTGGTGCTGCAAATCGCGCATCGTCTGAAGGCACTGATTGAACGTGAGCCTAATATGAAAGTGTATATGACGCGTCACGAGGATGTATTCATCCCGCTGAGAGTGCGTGTTGCCAAAGCGCGTAAGCAACGAGCCGATCTGTTTGTCTCTATTCATGCCGATGCGTTTACCAGCCGTTCCGCTCGTGGTTCATCGGTGTTTGCGCTATCCGAAAAAGGCGCAACCAGCTCGGCGGCGCGTTTTCTGGCCCATTCTCAAAACGAATCGGATTCGATAGGTGGCGTGAGCATGAGTGGTGATCGTTACCTCGACCACACCATGTTCGATATGGTGCAAACCGTTACGATTAACGACAGTCTTAAATTTGGCAGAGAGATTCTACATCGATTGGGTGAAGTTAACCGTTTGCACAAGAATCGCGTCGATCAGGCCGGGTTTGCGGTATTGAAAGCTCCCGATATTCCGTCAGTGTTGGTGGAAACGGCGTTTATAAGCAATCTGGGAGAAGAGCGTAAACTGCGCACCAGTCGTTTTCAGCAACAGATAGCAACTTCTATTCTGGAGGGGATCAAGGCGTATTTTGCCAGCCAGATCAGGTAATGTAGTGATAACCTCGGGTGCCGGAAAATATCAGAAGTGATAAGCCCTGAAAAGCAAAAAACACCCGTCAGGGTGTTCAGTGATAATTGGTTGCGGGGGCCGGATTTGAACCGACGACCTTCGGGTTATGAGCCCGACGAGCTACCAGGCTGCTCCACCCCGCGTCCGTCTTTCTTTTTTATTTCTTCTATGATGTTCTGGGACATCAAGTGGTTGCGGGGGCCGGATTTGAACCGACGACCTTCGGGTTATGAGCCCGACGAGCTACCAGGCTGCTCCACCCCGCGTCTGTGGAAGCGCACTATACTCTGCATGGATTGGTATGCAACCCCTTTTTTAAAATAGTTAACGATTGAACCGATGAGTGATGCTTTTGTCGTCGAATGGTTTGTTTTTTAAGCGTAATGGGAAAGGTTTTGTCTCTGCGCGTTTAATTCTCCATAGCTGTTTGTTATCGTTCTACGTTGTGTTCGTAAAAGTTAAAAGATAAAGAGAGCGCTAGAAATGAAAGGATGGTGGAGTAAGTATGTGCTGACTGGCGCGATGATCGCTATTCTGGCCGGGTGCCAGACAAGGCCGACTGATCGCGGGCAGCAATATAAAGACGGACACCTTAATCAGCCTTTGGAACTGGTGAATGAACCGAATGCCACCAGTAAGCCAGTGAATGCCAGAGACTTTGTTAATCAGGTTACCCAGATTCAGGCGGCATCTCCCGAGCTATACTACCGCAACAACGACATTTTCCAGTCTATCGAAAGTTGGATCGTGGCGGGCGGTGATACCCGAGATTTAAATAAGTACGGTCTCAGTGCCTGGCAAATGGAAGGTGTTGATAGTTTCGGCAATGTCCAATTTACTGGCTATTACACGCCAGTGTTGCAGGCCCGCCATTATCGTCAGGGAGAATTCCGTTATCCGCTGTATGCGATGCCTCGGGTCAGGAAAAACCATCGTTTACCTGATCGTCGTGCTATTTATGCTGGGGCGCTGAGTAATAGTCTGGTCATTGCCTGGACTAACTCGCTGATGGATAACTTTATGATGGAAGTACAAGGTAGCGGTTATGTTGATTTCGGTGACGGGCAGCCGCTGACCTTTTTTAGCTATGGCGGCAGGAATGGGTACGCTTATCGTAGTATCGGTAAAGTGTTGATCGACCGTGGTGAAGTGGCGAAAGAAGATATGTCCATGCAGGCAATCCGCAAATGGGCTGCGTGCCATACAGAAGCTGAAGTCCGTGAATTACTGGAACAAAATCCCTCTTACGTTTTCTTTAAGCCAATGATGGCGACACAAGTCAAGGGCGCGAGTGCGGTTCCGTTGGTCGCGAAAGCTTCCGTGGCTTCAGACCGTTCCCTGATCCCGGCAGGTACCTCATTGTTGGCTGAAGTACCACTGCTGGATAATGACGGAAAATTTACGGGCAAATATGAAATGCGCTTGATGGTGGCGTTGGATGTGGGGGGGGCTATCAAAGGGCAGCATTTTGATATCTATCAGGGAATAGGTAAACAAGCAGGTCATGCCGCTGGTTTTTATAATCATTATGGCCGTGTATGGGTGTTGAAGAGCGCACCTGGGCAGAGGAACACCGGCACGCTGTTCAGTGCCAGCAATCGTTCATCCGGTAATGGCAGTGGCGGGCTATTGGTCGATAATCCCCAGAATTAAATCTGTGCCAGTAAGGTTTGAGAACGAGCCGGCTGATAAACGAGCCGGCACGTTCTCTGCTGAATACCGTTACTGCGATACTTCATTATTGATTTGATATTTATCGACGTTAACTGAACGGCAATATGTTATTGGCCACGTTGGTGGGGGTTCCCTGCGCAAATGCGATCACATTTTCAAATGCCACTTTGAAATATAGCTCATAACTATTTTTTTCTACATAACCCAGATGCGGCGTACAGAGGACATTGGGCAAAGAGAGAAGCGGTTCATTTTCCAGTGTGGCCGGTTCGATATTAAATACATCCAATGCCGCGCGTTTAGTCGGATTGGTACTTAATGCCTGATATACCGCCCCTGGCTCGATCAATTCTGCCCGACTGGTATTTACCAATAGCGAATCAGGCTTCATTTGTTCGAGATCCGTCTTTGTCACACATCCGTAGGTCATTTCGTTCAACCGTAAATGCAGTGAGAGGACATCTGCTGAAGCGAAGAACTCAGCTTTGGTCTTTGCAGCAGTAAACCCGTGTTCCTGCGCTTTGGCTCTTGAAGCTTCACTTCCCCATACTTGTACTCGCATATCAAACGCTTTTGCATACTGTGCGATGTGTTGACCTATTTTTCCATAGCCCCAGATCCCCAGTGTCAGTCCGTTGAGCGTTCTTCCCAACCCAAGTGCATTTGAATGCTGCCAGATATTCTTTGATAAATTCGCAGAGTATTGGGGAAGATAACGCGATGCCGACATAATCAGTCCCCAGCACAATTCAGACGGTGCAATGGGGGAACCGATACCTTCCGCCACCGCCACGCCATGTCGGGTGCAAGTGGCAAGGTTCAGATGATTACTGATTTTTCCGGTTTGGCTGATGAGTCTCAGATGCGGAAGTCTGGACAATAATTCGTCGCTGATCGCGGTTCTTTCCCGGATAAGCACGATCGCTTCTATATCCTGAAGTTTTTCAGCCAGTTCGCTGATGTCGGCATAACTTTCATGGAAAATCTGCACATCATGTCCTGCCAGCAGCGAGAAACACGTCAGATTTTTTACCTCGTCCTGATAATCATCTAATACGGCAATTTTCATACAGGTTTCCTACTGGTCTGGTATTCCATCACATACTCGTATTTGTTTTCTTCCGTCGTTCTAAAGCCCAATCGGTAATAAAGTGCTTTGGCCGGGTTGTTTTTCAATACGCTCAGTAGCACATTTTTTCCTTCTGCGCGGGCGTGTTCAAGCAGGGTAGTGATGAATATTTTGCCGATACCAAGATTTTGAAAATCTGGATGGACCTGGATTTGCACCAGATACCAGTGATCTTTTTCGGCAATAAAGCTGCTCTTGAATAGTCCGGCGGGTTGTCCGTTAATCATAACCAATTGAGCATCCTCAAAGTTATACAAGATCCGTTTAAGGTAGGATGCTTTGTCATTGGCGGCCCCTATTTCAGCCAGATACTTCCCCATCGTTAACTCTCTTAGTTGTAAGAGAAAATTAATGTCAGATGCTGTCGCCTTTACTCATTCAAGTTTCATCGGTTTTCCTGAACTGCATACGGGCTGAGGTCGATTCTGTTATTACCGAATGGTATTCGATGATGATCATTAACATGATCGAAGACGGGATAAATTGTCCAGAAGAAATTTTTAATCGTCGCGAGGCTACTACCTGACATCCGAAGTAATTTACTCCGCAAATGAACGTCGCTGAGGTATGATTCGTACCGTTTTATTTTCATTTCTGCAAGGTTGATTGTAATGAGTACGCCATTATCCGAGGGTTATTTGCAACGTTTCAGTGGTACCGCTCGTTTATACGGCCAGCCGGCGCTGGCGTTGTTTGCCCAGTCACATGTCTGTGTGATTGGCATTGGCGGCGTCGGTTCCTGGGCGGCGGAAGCACTGGCGCGAACCGGCATTGGCGCGATTACCCTGATTGATATGGATGATGTGTGTGTTAGCAATACCAACCGGCAGATCCACGCACTGCGCCAGTATACCGGCCAACCAAAAACCGACGTGATGGCCGAGCGTATTTTGGCGATTAATCCTGAGTGCCGCGTGACTTGTGTGGACGATTTTATCAATGCAGACAATATGGCAGAGTTGCTGACTCAAAATTTCAGCTATGTCATTGATGCCATTGACAGCGTGCGTGCTAAAGCCGCATTACTGGCCTATTGTCGACGTAATAAGATCCCGGTGGTGACAACCGGCGGTGCCGGCGGGCAAATTGACCCAACGCGCATTGAAGTGGCAGATCTTGCCAAAACCATTCAGGATCCGTTGGCGGCGAAATTGCGCGAACGGCTGAAACATGATTTTAATATTGTAAAAAACAGCAAGGGTAAGCTGGGTATTGACTGCGTGTTTTCCAGTGAACCGCTGGTCTATCCTCAACCAGATGGCTCTGTTTGTGCTTCACGCAGCACGGCGGAAGGTGTAAAGCGGATGGACTGTGCCTCTGGCTTCGGCGCGGCAACAATGGTCACTGCGACATTTGGTTTTGTGGCTGTGTCACATGCGCTGAAAAAAATGATGGCTAAAGCGCAGCGGCAGAGACCGATTGCGTAAATTAGCGTTTCTGTGCGGCGATGTCGTGAATGCGTGTCGCCAGCGCTGACAATCCACTGGCTCGTGACGCGCTGAGCTGTGCCCGTAAACCCAATTGTTCGAAAAGTGCCAGTGGGTCTTGCTGACCCAGGTCTTCTGGTGTTTTCCCTTCTACGGCGGTGAGCAGTATTGCCAGCAAACCGCGCACGATACGGCCGTCACTGTCGCCGTAAAAATGCAGGGTGCCATCATCCCGGCGCTGATAACCCAGCCAGACCTGATTTTCACAGCCTGACAGTGCTATCTGATCCTGTTTTAGTGCTTCGGGTAACACGGGAAGCTGTTTGGCCAGCAAAATAATCTGGCGATAACGTTCTTCCCATGAACGACAGGCGTTAAATTGTTGTGCCAAATCTTCTGTGGTGATGAGTGTGCCAAACGGATGCTGTGTAGGTTGTGGGTTATTCATGTTGTGTCATTTAATCAGTAAGTAATTCAAGTGCTTTCCGGGTGGCTTCAACCAATCGGTCTGCGTCCTGTTCGGTATTATAAGGGGCAAAAGAGGCGCGTAATGTCCCTTTCAAACCTAACGCGTTCATCAGCGGTTGTGCACAGTGATGGCCGGCACGCAGCGCAATACCGTCTTCCGCCAGCAACGTAACCAGATCGTTGTGATGTACCTGGTCAAATTCAAATGACAGTAGGCTGGAACCCGGACAGCGGAAACTGCGAAAGCCGGGAAGCGTGGCCAGCCGGGTTTCCACCTCTTCAGCTAATGCCGTGCTGTATTGTTCGGCGGCGTCCATATCTTGTTCGACCAACCAGCGTAGCGTGGCAGCGAGTCCGATCACACCGGCAATATGCGGCGTTCCGGCTTCAAAACGCTGAGGAACAACCTGAGGAACAAAACCGGCAAAAGAAACATCCGTCATCATTTTCCCACCGCCGTGCCACGGTGGCATGGATTCCAGCAGGTCAGGTTTGCCATACAGTGCGCCAATCCCGGTAGGGCCATACAGCTTGTGACCGGAAAAGGCATAAAAGTCGATATCCAACAACTGTACGTCGGGTGTGTGATGGACGACGCCCTGAGCACCATCTACAACCACGACGGCCCCCACCTGATGTGCCAGCGTAATCGCTCTTCCCAGATCAGGCATCCCACCAGTGACATTTGACATTTGCCCCAGTGCCAGCAACCGAGTCCGGGGTGTCAGTAAGGTTGCCAGTTGGTTGAGATCTGGCACTAAATCCGTGCCAATTGGCAGCTTGACGACTTGTGCGCTAGTTTGCTGCGCCACCATGAGCCAAGGGATCAGGTTCGCGTGGTGCTCGGCTTCACTCACCAGGATCTGATCACCAGGTTGTAGTCGTGGGCGAGCATAACTTTGCGCAATCAGATTGATCGCTTCGGTGGTGCCACGGGTCCAGATGATGTTTCGACTGTCTTGCGCATGGATAAATGCGGCGACCAACGCACGGGCATCTTCAAACTGCTGAGTTAACGCCTGGGCACCATGATGCTGGCTACGATGCACATTCCCGATATGGTGAGAATAACTTTGTTCGATAGCGTCAATAACTGCCTGTGGTTTCAGCGCCGTGGCGGCACTGTCAAGGTAGACCCCAGGCTGCTGTAATGCTGGGAATTGTTGGCGAAAAGTGGCGGCGTTGAACAGTTTCATAGCAGTCCTCTATTGAGCGGCAGATCTTGTCGCATTCTTGCCGTCGAAACAAGTTTCAGACAATGCTTAAGCGCATATTCTGACAAAACGAATAAAGGTTGCTAACCTTAGCACTGTTAAGAAATGGAGTTTTATGGCATTTAGATTCAATTAATGGGTTTTTAAAATTACCGGGAGTTTATTATGAAGAATAATATATTAATTTTGGCAGTGGTTATGATGGCATTTTCTATGGCGGCCTGTTCCAGTAATTACGTTATGCATACCCATGACGGGCGGGATATTGTGGCGCAAGGAAAACCTAAAGTGGATGATGAAACCGGCATGATTAAATACAAAGACGCCGAGGGTAACGAGCAACAGATTAACCGTTCCGATATAGAACAAATGAGTGAAGCCAAGTAACGCATTGATAGTGTTTGGGTTACTAACGGGACATTCATAACAAAAAAAAGCACCGCAAGTACGCGGTGCTATACAAAATCACTATAGACAGACAGGGTAAATACAGGAAGTGAAAAAGTAGCTGAGCTACCGGTGTCTGAAAAGGCAGACAATAAACAAATAGCAAACACAACATCACAACCACAAGCCAAAAGCACATCAGGATTTCCCCTTCGCGCTTTTCGTTCCGGCTCAGGAAGTAGCACTAATATAGGTATTTGCTGGTGCATCCTCAACGGACAATTTATAATGCCTCGGATTATAAAAACTAATGTGTATATGAGTGTGTATTACACGTTACTTCCCGGTAAATAAAAGAAATCCGTTTATGTCAAAACGACTACCTCCACTCAATGCACTACGCGTATTTGATGCGGCTGCCCGCCATCTAAGCTTCACCAAAGCGGCTGAAGAGTTGTTTGTTACTCAGGCTGCCATCAGTCACCAGATCAAGTCTCTGGAAGATTTTCTTGGCTTGAAGCTTTTCCGACGGCGCAACCGTTCGTTGCTGCTTACCGAGGAGGGGCAAAGTTATTTTCTGGATATAAAAGAAATTTTCTCTGCGCTGAATGAAGCTACGCGTAAGTTACAGGCCCGCAGTGCCAAAGGGGCATTGACCGTCAGTCTGTTGCCTAGTTTTGCTATCCATTGGCTGGTACCCAGGTTGTCCAGTTTCAATTCGGATTATCCCGGCATTGATGTGCGGATTCAGGCAGTAGATCGAGAAGAGGATCGTCTGTCTGATGATGTAGATGTGGCCATTTTTTATGGACGGGGTAATTGGCCGGGCTTACGGGTGGAAAAACTTTATGCCGAGTACTTGTTGCCGGTTTGCTCCCCGCTATTGCTGACGGGAGCACATCCGCTGAAAACACCGGAAGATTTAGTTTGGCACACTTTGCTACATGACGCTTCCCGCCGGGACTGGTTGGCTTATACCCGGCAACTGGGCATTCAGCAGATTAATGTGCAACAGGGGCCGATTTTCAGTCACAGCGCTATGGTATTACAGGCTGCCATTCATGGGCAGGGCGTGGCATTGGCCAATAACGTGATGGCACAGACAGAACTTGAAGCGGGCCGGTTGGTGTGTCCGTTTAGTGATGTTTTGGTTAGCAAGAGCGCTTTTTATCTGGTATGTCATGACAGTCAGGCCGAACTAGGTAAAATAGCCGCCTTTCGCCAGTGGATACTCTCTCGGGCGGCCAGTGAGCAGGAAAAATTTCGCTTTCGTTATGATCACAATACACGCTGATACCATAACGGTTTCAGATCTCTCTTTCTTTGTGAATGGATAACAACGATGAACAGTCGTTTCATGATGGTATTTGCTGCCATTAGCGGATTTATTTATGTCGCGCTGGGGGCATTTGGTGCTCACGTGTTGAGTAAATCTCTAGGTGACGTTGAACTGAGCTGGTTACATACCGGGTTACAATATCAGGCTTTTCATACTCTGGTGATACTGGCCCTTTCTATCGCCATGAATCAGAGAAGCAATTTGTGGTTCTACTGGAGCAGTGTTTTTTTAGGACTTGGCACGGTGTTATTCAGCGGTAGTCTTTACTGTCTGGCACTCTCTCTCCTGAAATTCTGGGTCTATATTACCCCGGTGGGTGGCGTATTTTTCCTGGTGGGTTGGATACTGTTGTTGATTGGTGCCTTACGTTTAAAGAAAAAGGCTGAGTAGCATGAATAAAGTTATTTTGTATTGTCGGCCCGGTTTTGAAAAAGAGTGTGCAGCGGAAATTACCGATAAAGCCGCTCGTTACAATGTATACGGTTTCGTGCGAGTAAAGGATAACAGCGGTTATGTGATATTCGAATGTTATCAACATGAAGATGCTGACCGTTTGATTAAGGAATTGCCGTTTCGGGAACTGATTTTTGTCCGGCAGATGATGGTCTGTGGCGAATTGTTGCGGGACCTGCCTCCGGAAGATCGTATCACGCCGATTGTGGGTATGTTGACGGGGGTACTGGAGTGCGCTGGTGAACTGCGGGTTGAAGTGCCTGACACCAATGAAAGTAAAGAGCTGATGACGTTCTGTCGCAAATTTACGGTGCCCTTACGTGCCGTTTTACGTGAGCATCATATTTTGCTGGCGCAGGAGAGGGCTGATAAACCCGTGATACATGTACTCTTTATCGCGCCAGGCTGTTGTTATGTAGGGTACTCCTACACTAATAATAACTCTCCTTTCTACATGGGGATTCCGCGTCTTAAATTCCCATCTGATGCTCCCAGTCGTTCCACTCTGAAGCTTGAAGAGGCTTTCCATGTGTTTATTCCCGCCGATGAGTGGGATGAGCGGCTGGCCAGCGGGATGCATGCGGTAGACCTGGGGGCCTGTCCCGGTGGTTGGACTTATCAACTGGTGAAACGCAGCATGATGGTTCACGCTGTTGATAACGGAATGATGGCTCCCAGTCTGATGGATACCGGACAGGTTACTCATCATCAGGTCGATGGATTCCGTTTTGAACCCCCCCGTAACAATATCTCCTGGCTGGTATGTGACATGGTGGAGAAACCGGCGAAAGTGACTAACAGGATGGCCGACTGGTTGGTTAATGGATGGTGTCGTGAGGTTATTTTCAACCTCAAGTTGCCAATGAAAAAACGCTATGAGGAAGTGATGCAGAATCTGGCCTTGCTTACCGAGCGTTTGCAGGAAAACGGTATCAATTCTGAAATTCACGCTAAACAGCTCTACCACGATCGAGAAGAAGTCACGATACATGCCCGACGTATCTGGAGTGCTATGCCGGGGCGGCGCGATGAGCGCGGGTGATTTATTATTGCACAGAATGGGCTGGGATTACCCAGCCGATGCGCGCAATCGTAGTTGTTGCAGATTACCGTGAAGTGTGAGGTCAGTCCTGAGCGTTGCTACTTGACGGCAGCAGTAAGCCATCTCGCGCTGTTGCTCCAGTTTAATGCGCCACTTGTCAGGTAGTTGGTCCAATTGCTGGTAAAGATTGTCCAGTGAACCGGCCTGTTGTAGTAACTGCGCCGCATTTTTTGGGCCAATGCCACTGACCCCTGGAATTTTGCTGCTGCTGATACCTGCCAACCCCCAATAATCGGGTAATTGCTGTGGGGTGACGCCGAATTCCTGCTGAATAAAAGGTAAATCCAGCCAGCGTTTCTGGAAATAATCACGAATCTGAATGGTTGGCGCCAGTAACTGGCAATATCCTTTATCCGTGGAGATAATCGTCGCGTGTAACCCTTGTGTGGCGACTTTTTTTGCCAGCGTCGCCGCCAGATCATCGGCTTCATCACCGGGCGAATGCCAACTATTGATCCCTATGGTGAGCAACGCTTCTTTAATCCGCGGCAACTCCTGCCGCAGTGTTTCCGGCATGGCCTTTCGTCCGGCCTTATACTCCGGCAATAATTGATGGCGCCAGCTTGTCGAGCGATCTTCATCGTCAAACACGGCTACTGCATGGGTCGGTTGACTGTGCTGTATCAGTTGGTTGACTGCATGCACACAAGCCGTGGCACAGGGAGAACCCTGTACCGCATGGATACGTCTGATCAGATTAAGCGCATCAATAATTAATAGATGTACGAGCATAAGCAGAGTCCTGATGCTACCGATAGTAACGTCGTTTTCACCATCGGTATCGAGGTTGTCAGGTACAAATTTCGTAGCAAGGAATATAGGCACTGCCCGGAAGTTTCATGCGTTGCTGGGCGACAAAGCTTTGCAACAGCTTGTCCATGTTTTTCATGATTTCCGCATCACCATGCAATTTATATGGGCCATTCAGCTCAATGGCGTGAATACCTGATTCTTTGACGTTACCTGAGACAATACCAGAGAAAGCTCGACGCAATGTCGCGGCCAGTTGTTCTGCGGGTTGATTTGGATGCAGATTGAGGTTTGCCATATTTTCGTGTGTAGGCTCAAAGGGCCGCTGTAGGTCTGCTTCAATGCGCATTGACCAGTTAAAACTATAGGCATCACCCGTATGGCGGCGCTGTTCTTTAACCAGCGGCATGGCCTTTTTCATCTGTCTGGCCACCTCGGGCGCATCATTGATAATGATAGAGTAGTAACGGCGTGCCTGACGGCCCAGCGTGCTGACGATAAACTCGTCCAGCACCTGGAAGTAATTCGCGCTTTCTTCTGGTCCAGTCAGCACGATGGGCAGAACTTGTTCACTGTTTGCCGGGTTCATCATGATCCCCAGTAGATAAAGAAACTCTTCAGCCGTACCCACACCGCCTGGGAAAATGATGATGCCATGACCGAGTCGGACAAACGCTTCCAGCCGTTTTTCAATATCTGGCATGATGATGAGTTCGTTCACTAATGGGTTCGGCGGTTCGGCGGCAATGATAGACGGTTCGGTCATGCCGATAAAACGCCCCTCTTTGTAATGCTGCTGAGCATGGCCGACGGCGGCGCCTTTCATTGGGGCCTCCATTGCGCCAGGACCACATCCGGTACAGATATTTAATTCCCGTAATCCCAGTTGGCTGCCAACTTTGCGTGCATAAAGGTATTCGCTTTCCTTGATCGAGTGGCCGCCCCAACACACCACCATGTTTGGTTCTTCCCCCACATGTAGTGATCTGGCATTACGCAGAATGGAAAATACCAGATTGGTAATATGCGTCGAATCTTCCAGATTCA
Organism: Prodigiosinella confusarubida; assembly: GCF_002847015.1. Taxonomy (GTDB): domain Bacteria; phylum Pseudomonadota; class Gammaproteobacteria; order Enterobacterales; family Enterobacteriaceae; genus Prodigiosinella; species Prodigiosinella aquatilis. The sequence continues at coordinate 4,297,333 of NZ_CP025085.1, read as the reverse complement.
GGTGCTGATAATAGTTCGCATAAGCAATTTGCCCATTAACAAACAGGATATCGCGCAATACGGCAAACAGGTTGGCTTGCAGTGACCGGATAATTTGACCGTCGACAAATGCCTCTTCAGGAGGGTTCACCAATTCCAGTTTTACTCCACGCTCACGACGTAGCACGTTGATGTCAAAGTCTTCGTAACGGGAGAGTAACTCCTTACTGTTATCAGTCTGACTGCCGGAATTCAGTACAGCAAGTGAGCAGTTACGGAATAAGCGATAAAGATCGCTGCTGGCAGTGCTTTTCAGCATGTCTACTTCCAACTGCGATAACAAATCCATTGACCCTAATGGGCTAATATGTGTAATCAATTTTACTCCTTGAAATGCAGTATGTTACGACAATCACGTAATGCTTTACCGGTTTGTCTCTACCTTAACGTGCTGCCATCGTTTTGCCAATGGTGGTTCCAGTTAGCAGGAAAAGTTGCGCATTTCCACGCATTTTATTGCCTTAACCGTCGACCACATCCCGCACTATAGGGATAATCAGCCAGATATAATGGCAATGAGTGTAACCCGGCAGACAAAATGATGAGAGACATTATGGAGCATGAGATAGTACAGGCGCTGAGCACGTTTACACAACGTTATGTCAATTTATGGCAGATGGAGATGGGGCATCCTCCGGCCAGTGAAGCGTTGCATGGTGTGGGGTCACCATGCATTGTTGCCAGTGATGATCATCGTGTGCAATGGTTGCCGCAACCTTCCGGTTTAGCATCTCGGTTGGATGGCGTCGAACGTGCGCTGAACATACGTATCCATCCTGCCGCTCATGCATTTTTTACCTGTCAATATGCAGGCGATATGGAAGCGAATTACGGTGATATTGCCTGCACTTTATTGCAGGTATGGAGTGAGGATGATTTTATCCGTATGCAAGAGAATCTGATTGGTCATCTTTTGACACAGAAAAGACTGAAATTGCCACCAACATTGTTTTTAGCCACCACAAATACTGAAATGACGCTTATATCTTTATGTAATATTAGTGGCGAAGTTATTCTGGAAGAGTTTGGTACCAGGCAACGGGATGTTCTGGCCCCCACACTATCTGACTTCCTCGATAAGCTCCAGCCATTGATTCCGCATTACTGAACCGTGTTTCGCTTTCTGCCTTGTAAGATATCTCTTACATTACTTGTAAGTTATCTCTTCTCTTTAATATGTAACTTACATTTATATTTATTTTTTTCATTATTAATTAAGGGATTAATGATTTCTATTACTTTCTTTTATAATTTGTGTGGTTATTACACCGTGTAAGTGGCTTGCCGATTCAGTTTAATTAATACATCTTATTATTCAGTAGAGCAACACAGTAACAGAGTATTTCATACCATCATGAAGAAGGTAGACAGCGTTCTGTTATGGCCAGACTCTTTTTTCAGGAAGAATGAAGGACACCTCCAGGAAGGAGAATGAGAGCCAGCATAGGGAAGGCTGGTGGGGCAGGAGCCTAAAGGAGAAATGATCAGGATGATCATGAAGGAACGACCGTCAAGGATGAAAGAGGGATCGCCGGCAAGGATTGTTGGTTAGGAAGACCGTTCAAGGAAAAGTTTTCAAGGATGAGCAGGGACGCAATTGTGTAGCGGGATTGCTATAAAACGAATCGGGGGTACTGAGCAATCAGTACCCCCATTTTTTCCGTCAGAATTGGCTGTTGAGTGATCGGTGGAAGCAACAATGCTATGCTTTGCCGCCTTGTTGTTAGTCTGTCGAGATACTTGCATGAGTGTAGAGATCCAGCTTCGTCAGGCGCTGTTTGAAACCGAGCGCGTGTTGAAAGAGAGCCCTTTCTGGCAGTCGTCCCCGCCAGATTCCACAGCGTTTAACAGTGCTGAACCCTTTTGTATTGATACCATGCGTCCCGAGCAATGGTTGCAGTGGGTCTTGTTACCCCGGATGCATAGGCTACTGGATAGCAACGCACCTTTGCCATCACGTTTTTCTCTATTGCCTTACTTTGAAGAAGCATTGGATGACACTCTGGAAGGGGTGAAGCCGCTGTTGTTTGAACTGGGGCGGCTCGATGTGTTGTTAAGCGGGCAATCAGATGCTTGAAATCATTTATCAGGATGAGTATCTGGTGGCCGTGAATAAGCCGTCAGGTTGGTTGGTCCATCGTAGTTGGCTGGATCGCAAGGAAAAAGTCGTTGTTATGCAGACGGTACGCGATCAAATTGGCCAGCATGTGTTCACGGTTCATCGACTGGATAGGCCAACGTCAGGACTCCTGTTGCTGGCGCTGTCGAGTGAGGTGGCACGTAAACTTTCGGTCCAATTTGAGCAGCATCAAATCCAGAAAACGTATCATGCGGTGGTGCGCGGGTACGTCTTTGACTCTGGTGTGATTGACTATGCACTAACGGAAGAGCTGGATAAAATTGCTGATAAATATGCCAATCTGGATAAGGGCCCCCAACCAGCGGTCAGCCATTATCAGGCATTGGCTCAGGCGGAAATGCCGGTAGCAATTGGTCGTTACCCAACGTCCCGCTATAGTCTGGTGGAACTGAAGCCGGAAACGGGTCGTAAACATCAGCTACGCCGGCATATGTCACATATACGTCATCCCATTATTGGCGACTCTGCCCATGGTGATTTACGTCAGAATCGTGGAATGGAAACACATTTTTCCTGTGGTCGGTTGATGTTACATGCCAGCCGATTAACGTTGCCACACCCGGTCAGTGGAGACATGCTGACGTTTGAAGCTCGCTGGGATGATCCGTGGCAAGGTGTCATGGCACAATTGGGGTGGCAGGGGAATCTCCCTGAATTTGAAAGGGTTGAGTTTCCTGATTGTCCGGGGCAGGATAGCTGACTTGATTGCGGCATTAATCATAAGGGAGTCAGTATCATGGCGCAGATAGGCATTTTTGTTGGCACGGTTTATGGGAACGCGTTGTTGGTTGCTGAAGAAGCGGAAAGCATTCTCAAAGAGCATGGTCACGAAGTGGCTGTGTTTGAGGACGCTTCGCTAGAGTCCTGGTTGGCATACTGTCAGCATTATGTGTTGGTAGTCACGTCCACTACTGGCCAGGGGCAATTGCCGGAGTCTATTGCACCGCTGTATGAGGCGCTGCGGGAGAAGGGCGGTTATCAGCCAGCGTTACATTATGGTTTGATTGCCCTGGGTGATAGCAGTTATGAGCATTTCTGTGGCGGCGGTCATCAGTTTGATTCGCTGTTGCAGGAGATCGGGGCGCAACGCATTGGTCAGGTACTGGAAATTGATGCAACTGAGCATCCAGAGCCTGAAGTGCTTTCATCTCCATGGGTGAAGCAATGGGCGGAGCTGATTGATTCGCAAGGATAATGCCGAGTAGACAAAATAACGGGCCGGGGTCTACTGCCTGTTGAGTTTAAGTAAGTAAAATAGGGCAACCACCACGTTTCGTGCTCCTTGAGAAGGAACCTGACATGGTGGCACCCTAAGCACAGGATTAGCAGTGAACAGGTCCTGTTAAAGTAACGGATTGCATGTGCTGGAAAGGATTAGCGGTTTTTGGTTAGTTTTTCCAGATCGGCTTCGATTTCACTGATCTTATTGGTCACGACACTCTCCAGATGACGCAGGTCATCAAGAATTTTGCGTTTTAAATCCACTTCTACCTGTTCATGCTGACAAATCTGATCCAGCTCATCGACGACATAGCGCAAGTTTGGGCTGATCTCATTGATTTCTTTATAACCTTGCCCGGCGTTGTCAGCCACAATGGTTTTACGTTGGCGGGGATACTTAAACTTGACGCTTTTGGCGAAAAATTCACCTTTGTCTTTGTGAAAGTAAATTTTCAAAATATCGTTGCTGGCTTCCTGTCGCAGGCTGTAGCGGTCGATATCTTCCGGGTTGGTAATACCCAGGCTTTTCAGATTGTCGTACATAGCACCACCTTTTTGTTGTAAATCATGTCACTATAGTGATGTAGCTGGTCTGTGTTGTCTGTGATAGCTTACCGGTCATAAAAAAATGGCAGGTTATTTAACCCGCCAGAGAAGTTTAGTCGATGGTGCGTAATAACTCATTAATTCCCACTTTACCGCGGGTCTTGGCATCCACTTTTTTCACGATAATGGCGCAGTAGAGACTGTAACTGCCATCTTTAGAGGGGAGATTACCGGAAACGACCACGGAGCCAGCGGGTACCCGGCCATAGTGGATTTCACCGGTTTCACGGTCATAGATCTTGGTGCTTTGACCAATGAACACGCCCATGGAGATGACGGACCCTTCTTCAACAATGACACCTTCTACAATTTCAGAACGAGCACCGATGAAGCAATTGTCTTCGATAATTGTCGGGTTAGCCTGCAATGGTTCCAGTACGCCACCGATACCAACACCACCAGACAGATGAACATTTTTACCGATCTGCGCGCAAGAGCCGACAGTAACCCACGTATCCACCATGGTGCCTTCATCAACATAAGCGCCGATATTGACATAGGAAGGCATCAGTACCGTGTTGCGAGCAATATAGGCACCCTGGCGAACGCTGGCGGGTGGTACAACGCGGAAACCTTCCTGTAGGAAACGCTCGGCGTCGTAATCTGCAAATTTCATCGGTACCTTGTCGTAATAGCGGGTTTCGGCACCCTCCATCACACAGTTATCGTTGATGCGAAAAGAGAGTAGTACCGCCTTTTTCAGCCATTGATGCGTGATCCACTGGCCGTTGATTTTTTCAGCGACACGCAATGCCCCGCTGTCCAATTGGCTGATTACCTGGTTTATCGCGTCACGTGTCACACTGTCCACGTTAGTGGGCGTGATTTCCGCACGGTGTTCAAAGGCGGTTTCAATGGTGTTCTGTAGTTGCTGCATTCTGTTTCTCTTTCCTGATTTACTGAAATAACAATTAAGACAAGTTTACTTTATCGTTTGGGTTAAGGGCTTCTGTCAACCGTTCTTGTAGCTTAAGGCGCAATTCGGGACTTAATGCCCGGCTTTCATCATCCGCCAGTATAAATAAATCCTCTACACGCTCACCAATGGTGGAAATTCGTGCACCGTGTAATGACAAGTTAAGGTCGGCGAAAATCTCTCCGATACGGGCCAGCAAACCGGGATGGTCGAGCGCGATAAGCTCCATATAACTACGATGATCGGTATGTGTTGGTAGAAAGCTGACTTCCGTGGGAACACTGAAGTGTCTTAGCTTGGACGATGGACGCCGGATACGCGGGTTTTGGTAATCACGTTGCGTTAACGTCTGCTCGATCGCATAGCGGATCATTTCGTGACGATCCTGTGCCAACGGGCTACCGTCCGGTTCTAACACAATAAATGTATCCATCGCCATCCCATCCCTGCTGGTAAAAATCTGGGCGTCATGAACACTGAGATTTCGACGATCCAGCTCGCCGACTACGGCAGCAAACAGATAAGGACGGTCTGGACTCCAGATAAATATTTCAGTACCGCCACGGCTGGCCTGATGGCTGATCAGCACCAGTGGTTTACTGGTATCATGTTCCAGCAGATGGCGTGCATGCCAGGCCAACTGATTTGGTGAGTGACGTAGGAAATAGTCAGCGCGGCAGCGGCTCCATATATCATGCAGTGCTTCTTCGTCAATGTTATCCATGCGCAGCAGTGCTAACGCCTGTAGGCGATGGTGCCGTACCCGTTCACGCAGATCCGGTGTGTTTTGCATACCACGACGCAGTTGTTTCTCGGTTGCAAAGTAGAGTTCGCGTAACAGACTTTGTTTCCAACTGTTCCAGAGCGTTTCATTAGTGGCGCAGATGTCCGCCACCGTCAAATTAACCAGATAACGCAGCCGGGTTTCGCTTTGAACCTGCTCGGCGAAGTGCTGAATGACCACCGGATCCTGAATGTCACGGCGCTGTGCGGTGACTGACATCAGCAAATGGCAGCGAACCAGCCATGAAACAAGCTGAGCTTCCCGCGAGTTCAGACCATGCAGGGCGGCAAATTCAAGTGCGTCTTTGGCACCCAGCTCGGAGTGATCTCCTCCCCGACCTTTGGCGATATCATGGAACAGTGCGGCCAGCAGAAGCAGGTTGGGCTGTGGAAGACGTGGATAAAGCTCCACGCACAGTGGATGGTTGGTGCGGGTGGATTCATCGGCAAAACTTTCCAGTTTCATCAGTACCCGGATGGTATGCTCATCTACCGTGTAGGCATGGAATAGATCAAACTGCATTTGTCCGACAATGTTTCCCCACTGGGGCATATAAGCCCACAATACGCTGTGGCGATGCATCGGTAACAGCGCCCGACTCACAGCGTGGGGATGGCGTAGTATCATCATGAACAGATGACGCGCTTCCTCAATGGCACACAAGGGTTTGGCGAGGTGACGCCGCGCATAGCGTAACTGGCGCAGCGTGGTGGAATAGATACCGGTAATTTCCTTATTGCGTACCATCGCATAAAACATACGCATAATGGATTCAGGTTTACGCTCAAACAGCGTTTCGTCCTGTAGATCTATCAGGGTGCCGCGCAACTGGAATTCTTCATCAAGAGGACGCGGTTTTTCACTGGTATCCAGTGCCAGAATAGCTTCATCAAACAGTTGCAACAGCATCTGGTTCAGCTCACCTACTCGCCGCGTCATTCGATAGAAGTCTTTCATCATTCGTTCTACCGGAGCGTTGCCTTCTCCCTGATATTGTAAAAGCTGGGCAACATTGAGCTGACGGTCAAACAATAGTCGATTGTCGTAACGAGGTAAAATCAGATGCAACGCGAAGCGGATACGCCAGAGAAAACTCTGGCACTCGTTCAATTCATTGCGTTCAGCCTCGGTCAGAAAACCAAATTCCACCATTTCATTCAGGGACGTAGCACCAAAATGGCGACGGGCGACCCATAGCAAGGTGTGAATATCCCGTAAGCCTCCGGGGCTGCTTTTAATATCAGGTTCCAGATTATAACTGGTGCTGTGATAACGTTGATGACGTTCCCGCTGTTCAGCAACTTTTGCTGCAAAAAACCTCTCTGAGGGCCAGAAATCGTCGCTGAAAATATGCTTCTGAAGTGTAAGAAAAAGCGCGACATCGCCACAAATCATTCGAGATTCAATCAGGTTGGTAGCAACGGAAATGTCGGCTCGCCCTTCATGCAGACATTCATCCAGTGTGCGGACACTATGACCGACTTCCAGTTTCAAATCCCACAGTAAGGTAATAAACGCGCTGATGGTTTGCGACTGGGTTTCACTCAGCTTTTGTTGGCTTAATACCAGCAGATCAATGTCAGAAAGTGGATGCAACTCGCCACGACCGTAACCGCCTACCGCGACCAGAGCGGTTTGTTGTACGTTTTCAAAGCCATAAAAGCGCCATAGACGCTGCAACAGATGATCGATAAACAAGGTTCTTGCATCAATTAATATCTCCGCACTGACACCCGCTTTGAACTCATCGGCCAACCACAACTGGAATTGTTCCAGATGCTGTTTTAGCGTCTGGCATTCGAGCATGCCATCGCTGAAGGTTAATGGCGAGGTGGGGGTCATATGGACCGCGACGGCGGACTCTGGCGTATCGTGCGGAAGGTCTCTGTCGATCATGTTACTCAACCCATATGAAATCGTAGAGAGTGATTTTAAACACCACTTGTGGCGGCCCGAAAGCGGGTAAACAGAAATCTTCCACCATAATAAAGCCGGCGATTGCCGGCTGGTGTTTATTCCTGATGTGTGATGATGTTGGGGATGGTGTCATCTTTTCGCAACGTCATTATCTCACAGCCGTTTTCTGTCACCACAATAGTATGCTCGTACTGCGCCGACAAGCTGCGATCTTTGGTTTTTACTGTCCAGCCATCTTTCATGCTGCGAATGCGGAAATCACCAGCATTGACCATCGGTTCTATTGTGAACGCCATGCCGGGTTGTAACACCACACCACCGTCATCGGCATCGTAATGCAGCACTTGGGGTTCTTCATGGAAACCCTTGCCAATGCCGTGGCCACAATACTCACGTACCACGGAGAAATCCTGGGCTTCCACATATTTCTGAATTTCTTTACCCAGGGTGCGCAGACGAATGCCCGGTTTAACCATCTTGAGCGCCAGATAGAGGCTTTCCTGGGTGATCCGACATAAGCGTTCTCCCAAAATGGTGGGTTTCCCGGCAATAAACATTTTTGATGTATCGCCATGAAAGTCATCTTTGATGACGGTGACATCAATATTGACGATGTCGCCATCTTTCAGAATTTTTTCATCGCTGGGAATACCGTGGCACACTACTTCATTAACAGAAATACAGACTGATTTCGGAAAACCGTGGTAACCCAGGCATGCTGAGATCGCATGCTGTTTATTGATGATATGATCGTGACAGATACGATCCAGTTCGCCGGTGCTGACTCCGGGAACCACATAAGGTTCGATGATTTCCAATACTTCAGCAGCCAAGCGCCCGGCTACACGCATTTTCTCGATATCTGTAGCTGTTTTAATTGATATTGCCATTGAAATTTGTCCACAAGTGTCGTTGTTTTTAACGAAATAGAGTCAACAAGATAGTAACTTATGGTATCAGCCCCGCCAGACACTGCCAAATCATGATTCCATAACATTGGTATAACACACAACAAAAGTTGGTGCCCGAAGGCTGATTATGGTATAAAGCGCGCCGACGATCCGGCTATATTTCTGCGACAGAAATGGCTGAATCTTCATAGAACTCACTATGTGTATATAACACACACGTGTCGACACATTTGCCGGGGTGCTCTGGTGCTTGCATTCAGAGTCGGTGTAATGGGACACGTGGAGGCATAACCCCATACTTAATTTAGAGGTAATCATGGCAACTGTTTCCATGCGCGACATGCTTAAGGCTGGCGTACACTTTGGTCACCAGACCCGTTACTGGAACCCGAAAATGAAACCTTTCATTTTTGGATCACGTAACAAAGTTCACATCATCAACCTTGAAAAAACCGTGCCGATGTTCAACGACTCTCTCGCTGAGCTGAGCAGAATTGCTTCTCACAAGGGTAAAATTCTGTTCGTTGGTACTAAGCGCGCAGCAAGCGAAGCGATAAAAGAATCAGCTACCAACTGTGATCAGTTCTTCGTGAACCATCGCTGGTTAGGCGGTATGCTGACTAACTGGAAAACCGTTCGTCAGTCCATCAAGCGTTTGAAAGATCTGGAAACGCAGTCTCAGGATGGTACTTTCGACAAGCTGACCAAGAAAGAAGCGCTGGTTCGTACTCGTGAACTGGACAAGCTGGAAAACAGCCTTGGTGGTATCAAAGACATGGGCGGCCTGCCTGACGCGCTATTCGTTATTGATGCCGATCATGAACACATTGCTATCAAAGAAGCAAACAACCTGGGTATTCCGGTATTTGCTATCGTTGATACCAACTCCGATCCAGACGGTGTTGATTACATTATTCCTGGTAATGATGATGCTATTCGTGCAATTAACCTGTATCTGAGTGCGGTCGCAACTGCTGTGCGCGAAGGTCGTTCTCAGGATCTGGTTGAACAGGCAGAAGAGAGCTTCGTCGAAGCTGAATAATAAGACAGGCTCTTTTGAGCCCTTATTAACCAGGTATGACATATGTTGGTTAGGGGGCCTGTTAGGCCCCCTTTTACTTATCTCCCCCATGAGATAACCGAGGAAAAGATAATGGCTGAAATTACCGCTGCCCTGGTAAAAGAACTGCGTGAGCGTACTGGCGCCGGCATGATGGAATGTAAGAAAGCACTGGTTGAAGCGAATGGTGACATTGAGCTGGCCATCGATAACATGCGTAAATCAGGCCAGGCTAAAGCTGCGAAAAAAGCAGGACGTGTTGCCGCTGAAGGTATTATCCTGACCAAAATTTCTGCAGACGGCAAATACGGTGTTGTTGTTGAACTGAACTGTGAAACTGACTTCGTGGCTAAAGATGCCGGTTTTAAAGCTTTTGGTGAAGATGTTATCAATGCCGCACTGAATGAGCGCATCTCCGATGTTGAAGCACTGAAAGCGAAGTTTGAAGAAGGCCGTACTGCGCTGGTGTCCAAGATTGGTGAAAACATCAACATTCGCCGTGTTGCTGTTCAGACTGGTGATGCTTTGGGTTCTTATATGCATGGCGCGCGTATCGGTGTTCTCGTCGCGGCCACGGGTGCTGATGAAGAACTGATCAAACACGTTGCTATGCACATTGCGGCTAGCAAACCAGAATATGTTAACGCCGAAGACGTACCGGCTGACGTTGTTTCTCGTGAGTATCAGATTCAGTTGGACATTGCGATGCAATCTGGAAAACCGCGTGAAATTGCAGAGAAAATGGTTGAAGGACGCATGCGTAAATTTACCGGTGAGATCTCTCTGTCTGGTCAGCATTTTGTCATGGATCCAAGCAAAACGGTTGGTCAGTTGCTGAAAGAGCATAGTGCCAGTGTAAGCGGCTTCATCCGTTTTGAAGTAGGTGAAGGCATTGAGAAAGCTGAAACTGACTTTGCTGCTGAAGTCGCGGCAATGAGTAAGCAGTCTTAATTATAAAAAGGAACCGCCAATCGGCGGTTCCTTTTTATCCAACCTTAAAAATAGTTTCGTGGCACTGAGCGTATCTTTATCCTAGGTCGCTCAGTGTCATTGTAATAACCCTCAATACGATGACAGCCTGTTAGGACAAAAACACCATGGCAACCAACTCAAAACCTGTATATCAACGTATCCTGCTCAAGCTTAGTGGCGAAGCCCTGCAAGGCGCCGAAGGTTTCGGTATTGATGCAAGCATCCTGGATCGCATGGCTCAGGAAGTAAAAGAACTGGTTGAGCTGGATATCCAGGTCGGAGTGGTAATAGGCGGTGGTAACCTGTTTCGTGGTGCTGGTTTGGCTAAAGCAGGCATGAACCGTGTTGTGGGTGACCATATGGGTATGCTGGCTACGGTAATGAATGGACTGGCGATGCGTGATGCATTGCACCGGGCCTATGTCAACGCCCGTTTGATGTCTGCTATCCCATTGAATGGTGTCTGTGATAATTACAGTTGGGCAGAAGCCATCAGCCTGTTGCGTAATAATCGCGTAGTGATTTTTTCCGCCGGGACAGGTAATCCTTTTTTTACCACCGATTCTGCTGCCTGTTTGCGCGGCATTGAAATCGAAGCTGATGTGGTATTGAAAGCCACCAAGGTCGATGGTGTTTATTCCGCCGATCCGATACAGGATCCCAATGCTACGCTGTACGAAACACTGTGCTATCAGGACGTACTGGAACGCGAACTTAAAGTTATGGATTTGGCTGCTTTTACCTTGGCGAGAGATCATAATTTGCCAATCCGGGTGTTTAATATGAATAAACCGGGTGCATTGCGGCGTGTCGTGATGGGTGAAAAAGAAGGGACGTTGATCAGTAATAACGGCTGACGACAAAAGTAAGGTAATATTCTGTTTTGGTGGCACAAGATAGCGCCATACATTGCCAGCTGACGCTGGTGTAAATTATTCACCGGATCATGTCGAGACGTGATCTGACAGGCAACCAGTTTTCAAGGGTTCACAACGTGACTAATGAAATCAGAAAAGATGCTGAAACACGCATGGAAAAATGCGTTGAGGTTTTTAAGAACCAGATCGGCAAAATCCGTACCGGCCGTGCCTCTCCCAGCTTACTGGACGGTATTCATGTTGAATATTATGGCACTGCGACCCCGTTGCGTCAGCTTGCCAACATTGTAGTAGAGGATTCCCGTACTTTGTCGATCACGGTATTCGATCGCACGTTGGGAGCAGCAGTTGAAAAAGCAATTATGAAATCCGATCTGGGGCTTAATCCTATGTCGGCAGGTTCCGTTATTCGTGTACCGCTGCCGCCGTTGACGGAGGAGCGTCGTAAGGATCTGATCAAAGTCGTCCGTGGTGAAGCTGAGCAAAGCCGCGTCTCTGTCCGCAACGTCCGCCGTGATGCGAATGACAAATTAAAGGCCCAACTGAAAGACAAGACTATCAGTGAAGATGAAGAACATCGTGCTCAGGATGATATTCAGAAACTGACTGACAGTTATATCAAAAAGGTTGATGCCACATTGGCTGATAAAGAAAGCGAACTGATGGATTTTTAATCCATCAGTTTGGGTCGGCGTCGCCGGGTAGGAACAGTATGTATTCCTTCTCTCCCTGCGGCGCTTTATTTTTTATTGTTCCCTTGATGCAGGGTTATTTTTTTTATAACGGTCATAGACAGTTTATGTTAATCGTTTCAGACTGAGTTACCTCCCTGTAATCAATTGCAGTTATTCAGAGCATTTCATGAAGACACTGACCATCCTTGGTTCTACCGGTTCGATTGGCGTCAGTTCACTGTCGGTCATTCGGGCCAATCCTGATAAATTTTCGGTCAAGTCATTAGTCGCCGGACGTAATGTATCCCGCATGGTAGAACAATGCCTGGAATTCCATCCAACCTATGCCTCAATGGCAGATGAGAGTTCTGCCCGGGAATTACGCTGGCAGCTAAGCCAGCATGGTTGTCGTACAGAAGTAATGGCGGGAGAGCAAGCTGCGTGCGAACTAGCGGCGCTGAATGATGTTGATCAGGTCATCGCGGCCATTGTGGGGGCGGCAGGATTGTTTCCAACGTTGTCGGCCATCCGAGCCGATAAACAGGTGCTGTTAGCCAATAAAGAGTCGCTGGTTACCTGCGGCCGTCTGTTTATGGACGCTGTTTCAAAAAGCCGTGCACAATTGTTGCCCATAGACAGCGAGCATAATGCCATTTTTCAGAGCTTACCTGAGCAAATCCAATGTCAGTTGGGGCATGGTTCTCTGATTCAATACGGTGTCGAGCGAATTATCTTGACTGGGTCTGGTGGGCCTTTTCGTGAAATCCCGCTAGCAGAAATGAGTACAATGACCCCCGATCAGGCTTGTGCTCACCCTAACTGGTCGATGGGACGCAAAATTTCAGTGGATTCGGCGACCATGATGAATAAAGGGCTGGAATACATTGAAGCCCGCTGGCTTTTCAATGCTTCGGAAGCACAGATGGAGGTTATCATTCATCCTCAGTCGGTCATCCATTCCATGGTGCGTTACCGGGATGGCAGTGTGCTGGCGCAGTTGGGCGCTCCCGATATGCGTACGCCGATTGCCCACGCGATGGCATATCCGGCACGAGTGAATTCCGGCGTAGAAACGTTGGATTTCTGTCGTCTTGGCGCATTGACATTTTCAGCACCAGATTATCATCGCTATCCTTGTTTGCGGCTGGCCATTGAAGCCTGTAATCAAGGGCAGGCCGCCACAACCACACTGAATGCTGCTAATGAAGTTGCGGTAGAGGCATTTCTACGTTTGGGTATCCGTTTTACTGATATTGCTGCGGTCAACCAGAGCGTGTTGGAACAGCTTGCTTTACCCGAGCCTGACAGTGTGGACGACGTTCTTGTCATTGATCGTTGGGCCAGACGTATTGCCACCCAGACATTGTTGCGATATCAGCAACCTTAGTTGATCGCGCGTTTGTTCACGTGCCATTGAAATGATATAGTCTGCGCCATTTGGTGTGGGGGATGGGTGTGACGGTCAACGATGGCAATAGGTTCTACCTGTTCGCGATTTTTGCGCTGGTCAGATCGAACGTCACGGATAAACAGCCGTTTTTCTTATTTGAGGAAATTAAGTACACGTTATGCCGTCCGAAAATCAGCAAGGTAGTCAGAATCAGTTACCCGTTGGGCCACGTCATGTCGCCATTATTATGGATGGTAATGGGCGCTGGGCTAAACATCGGGGTAAACTGCGGATATTCGGGCATCAGGCGGGGGTAAAGTCTGTTCGTCGTGCTGTGAGTTTTTCTGTCAGTCATCATCTTGATGCGTTGACGCTATATGCGTTCAGCAGCGAAAACTGGAATCGTCCGACGCAGGAAGTGACGTCTTTGATGGAGTTGTTTGTACGGGCGCTCGATAGTGAAGTAAAAAATCTTCACAAACATAACGTCCGGTTACGTATTATTGGCGATATCAGTCGTTTTAATACTCGGTTACAGGAACGGATTCGCCGCTCGGAACATCTGACAGAAAATAATACTGGGCTTACGCTGAATATCGCTGCAAATTATGGCGGCCGTTGGGATATCATTCAGAGTGTCAGAAAGATAGCGGAGCAGGTACAGGAAGGCGTTTTACGCCCTGATACCATCAATGAAGAAACTCTATGCCGTTACATCTGTCTGAGTGATCTCTCGCCTGTGGATTTGGTAATAAGAACCGGTGGTGAGCACCGTATCAGCAATTTTCTACTGTGGCAGATTGCCTATGCTGAGCTTTATTTTACCGATGTTCTCTGGCCCGATTTTGATGAACAAGTCTTTGAAGGTGCTCTGAATGCATTTGCACAACGTGAGCGTCGCTTCGGGGGAACAACACCTATTGATACTGATGTATCCTAGGGAGAACTTTTGCTGAAGTACCGTCTGATAACTGCTTTGATTCTTATTCCTGCTGTTATCGCTGCACTGTTTTTATTGCCGCTTGTGGGTTTTGCCTTGGTTACGTTGGCGGTATGCATGCTTGCAGCTTGGGAATGGGGGCAATTTGCCGGATTTGCATCCTATACTCATCGAGTCTGGTTGGCGATTTTTTGTGGCTTGTTGCTGGCTCTGATGCTATTTACCCTTCCGCCATATCATCATCCTGTATCTATCTTGCAAGTCAGGATGTCACTCTGGTCATCGTTAGTTTGGTGGAGCCTGGCTTTGCTACTGGTGCTGTTTTATCCGGCGTCAGCATCATTGTGGCGTTCTTCACGGATACTTCGCCTGCTCTTCGGTGTATTGACTATTGTCCCATTTTTCTGGGGAATGTTGGCATTACGGCAGTATGACTACGAGTCTAATCCGTACGCCGGCGCCTGGTGGTTGTTGTATGTCATGTTGCTTGTATGGGGAGCGGACAGTGGTGCCTATATGTTTGGTCGGCTATTTGGGCAGCGTAAACTTGCACCTAAGGTTTCACCAGGAAAAACCTGGGAAGGTTTGGTTGGAGGATTAGTGACTTCCGCGCTGATTTCGCTACTCTTTAGTCACTATGTGCCACTGGCGACGTCAATGACAACGTTGCTGGTTTGCTCTATTGTGGCCGCGTTAGCTTCGGTTCTGGGTGATCTGACCGAGAGCATGTTCAAACGTGAAGCAGGTCTAAAAGACAGTAGTCACTTGATACCTGGTCATGGTGGTGTTTTGGATCGTATAGATAGTCTTACTGCGGCAGTACCGGTTTTTTCTTGCCTGATGCTACTGATTTTTAAAGCTATTTAGGGAAAAGGTTAAGGCCTGTTTATGATGAATATCCTCTGGAATCTGGCCGCATTTATCATTGCATTAGGTGTATTGATAACGGTTCATGAATTCGGCCATTTCTGGGTCGCACGCCGATGCGGCGTCAGAGTCGAACGCTTTTCGATTGGTTTTGGTAAAGCGTTGTGGCGACGCTATGATCGTCATGGTACAGAATACGTTATCGCACTCATCCCTCTTGGTGGTTATGTTAAAATGCTGGATGGCCGGATTGATAATGTCCCGACAGCACTTTTCCACCAAGCCTTCAATAATAAAACTGTCTTGCAACGTGCTGCGATTGTAAGTGCCGGCCCAATTGCCAATTTTATCTTCGCTGTTTTTGCATACTGGATGGTGTTTATCATCGGAGTACCAGGCATACGCCCAGTGGTTGGTGAAGTTTTGCCCGATTCGATTGCATCACACGCGCAAATTTCACCAGGAATGGAACTAAAGACCATTGGCGGTATCGAAACGCCTGATTGGGATAGTGCACGTCTGGCTCTGATTGGCAAGATTGGTGATCCTGAAGTTATCATTGGTACCGCGCCATTGGGTTCGTCGCAGATTGAACGGAAAACGTTGAATTTGCGTGACTGGCATTTTGAGCCCGATAAACAGGATCCTGCCGTTTCGTTGGGAATTGTTCCTCGTGGACCGCAGATCGACGCAGTATTAACACAAGTCCAGCCTCATTCAGCCGCAGAAAAGGCGGGTTTAGATGTCGGGGACAGGATCGTTAAAGTCGATGGTCAACCGCTGACGCGTTGGCAGCAGTTTGTTACCACGATACGTGATAACCCAGGTAATGTAGTCACTCTGGAGGTTGAAAGAGGAGGGGAAACCCTGACGTTGTCTCTGACGCCAGACAAGAAGTCTGTGGGACAAGGTCAATATGTGGGTTTCGCTGGTGTTGTCCCTCGAGTCATACCATTGCCCGATGAGTATAGAACGGTACGTCAGTATGGGCCGTTTGGCGCTATTTATGAAGCCAGCGATAAAACCTGGCAATTAATGAAGCTGACGGTCAGTATGCTGGGTAAGTTGATTACCGGCGATATAACGTTGAACAACCTGAGTGGGCCGATATCGATTGCTCAGGGGGCAGGGATGTCAGCGGATTATGGATTGATTTATTACCTGATGTTTTTGGCATTGATAAGCGTCAATCTGGGGGTCATCAATCTGTTTCCTCTACCGGTATTAGATGGTGGTCACCTGCTTTTTCTGGTGCTTGAAAAACTGAAGGGTAAGCCGGTTTCCGAGCGTGTGCAGAACTTCGGTTATCGCATTGGCACGGTGTTGCTGATGATGTTAATGGGGCTCGCACTTTTCAATGATTTCTCCCGCCTTTAGGTGTGAGACCAGGTTAGGATAAGCGCATAACAACGATGGCGATGAAAAAGTTGCTCATAGCGTCGCTGCTGTTTAGCAGCGCCACCGTATACGGTGCAGACGGGTTCGTAGTGAAAGATATTCATTTCGAGGGCCTGCAGCGGGTTGCCGTCGGTGCGGCATTACTTAGTATGCCAGTCCGAGTGGGGGATACCGTTAGTGATAAAGATATCGGTAATACCATTCGCGCTTTATTTGCGACCGGAAACTTTGAGGATGTCCGAGTCCTGCGTGATGGCGAAACACTGGTTGTCCAGGTTAAAGAACGTCCAACGATCGCCAGTATAACTTTCTCCGGCAATAAATCGGTTAAGGAAGAAATGCTGAAGGAGAATCTGGATGCCTCCGGTGTTCGTGTAGGCGATGCACTTGATCGCACAACGATTTCCAATATTGAGAAAGGTCTGGAAGATTTTTACTATAGCGTGGGTAAATATAGCGCTACGGTAAAAGCAATAGTGACTCCGCTGCCGCGTAATCGTGTCGACCTTAAGTTGGTGTTCACGGAAGGGGTATCAGCGAAAATCCAACAGATTAATATTGTTGGGAATAAGGCATTTAACTCTGATGAGTTGATTTCTCATTTTCAACTACGTGATGAGGTTCCCTGGTGGAATGTTGTCGGCGATCGTAAATATCAGAAGCAAAAACTTTCCGGTGACCTGGAAACATTGCGTAGTTTCTATTTGGATCGTGGTTATGCACGTTTCAAAATCGATTCGACGCAGGTTAGCCTGACGCCAGACAAAAAAGGTATTTACATCACCATTAACCTGACCGAAGGCGAGCAATACAAGCTGTCTGGTGTGACGGTCCGTGGCAATCTGGCTGGCCATTCGGCTGAAATCGAGGCGCTGACCAAAATCCAGCCGGGAGAGCTGTATAACGGCACTAAAGTGACCCGGATGGAAGATGATATCAAGAAACTGTTGGGGCGTTATGGCTATGCCTATCCACGTGTGGTTACCCAGCCTGAAATCAACGATGCGGATAAAACGGTTCGCTTGAATATCAATGTTGATACGGGGAATCGCTTTTCTGTACGCCGTATCCGTTTTGAAGGTAACGATACGTCCAAAGATTCTGTGCTACGGCGGGAAATGCGCCAGATGGAAGGCGGTTGGCTTGCTAACAATTTGGTCGAAAAAGGTAAAGAACGTCTCAACCGTCTGGGTTATTTTGAAAGCGTAAATGTTGAAACCCAGCGCGTACCAGGAACACCAGATCAAGTAGATGTCATCTATAAGGTAAAAGAACGAAATACCGGTACTTTTAACTTTGGTATTGGTTTCGGTACGGAAAGTGGCGTCAGTTTTCAAGCTGGGGTGCAACAGGATAACTGGTTGGGTACCGGTAATTCTGTGGGGATTAGTGGCACGAAGAATGATTACCAGACCTATATTGAACTCTCCATGACTGACCCGTATTTTACGGTCGACGGAGTCAGTTTAGGTGGACGAATCTTCTATAATAATTTTGACGCCAATAATGCTGATTTGTCCGACTATACTGACCGCAGTTACGGAACCGGCGCCACGCTGGGCTTCCCGGTTAACGAAAATAACTCGCTGAACGTTGGTTTAGATTATGTCCACAATGATCTATCGGATATGAAGCCACAAGTGTCTATGTGGCGTTATCTGGGGAAAATGGGTATCCATCCTGATGTTGTCACTGAATCTAACTCTACTAGCAGTGCCGACGTCTCGGCGAACGATTTCTTTGCAAAAACCGGTTGGACTTATAACAACCTTGATCGTGGTTATTTCCCAACAGCAGGTAGCCGTGCTTCTCTGAATGCAAAAGTGACCGTGCCAGGTTCGGATAACGAATACTATAAGCTGACTTTTGATTCAACGAGCTATTTCCCACTGAGTGAAAACCATGATTGGGTGTTGATGGGCAGGACCAAAGCCGGATTCGCTGATGGCCTGGGCGGAAAAGAAGTGCCGTTCTACGATAACTTCTATGCTGGTGGTTCCAGTACCGTGCGTGGTTTCCGTTCTAACACGATTGGTCCGAAGGCGGCTTATTACAATTGTGCTTCTGGTGCGGCGTCTTATGCCAATTGCCCGATCGACAATAGCAGTGATGCTGTTGGCGGGAATGCTATGGCAGTGATGAGTGGTGAATTAATCGTTCCGACACCGTTCATCAGTGAGAAATACGCCAGTTCAGTACGTACTTCCCTCTTTGTGGATGCTGGTACGGTATGGGATACCCACTGGGAAAATACAGCACAAACCGTGGCTGCTGGAGTACCTGATTATAATAGCCCTGGTAACATCCGTATTTCTTCCGGTATTGCGCTACAATGGATGTCACCACTTGGGCCATTGGTATTCTCTTATGCCCAACCGATTAAGAAATATAGTGGGGATAAGTCGGAGCAGTTCCAGTTTAATATTGGTAAGACCTGGTAATCTGATCATATAGGCAAGCGTCGCACGGATATTATGGCGCCGGTGTTCAAGCTAGTGTGCCGAAACCATTGTACTGTGCAGATTAACAATGTGTGAAAAGCACAAATCAGTTAGGGTGAGGAGTTTTATAGTGAAAAAGTGGTTGTATGCTGCGGGTCTTGGTTTCGTGTTGGCTGTTTCAGCCAGCGTGCAGGCTGCTGACAAAATTGCAATTGTCAATATTTCCAGCATTTTTCAACAGCTGCCACAGCGAGAAACAGTTGCTAAACAACTGGAAAATGAATTCAAAGGCCGTGCTTCTGAACTACAGGCTATGGAACGCGATCTGCAGGGGAAAATGCAGAAACTACAGCGTGATGGCTCGACAATGAAAGCCAGTGATCGTAGTAAAATGGAAAAAGCGATAATGGCACAGCGCAAAGAATTTTCTACCAAAGCGCAGGCTTTCGATCAGGATAACCGTCGTCGTCAGGTGGAAGAACGTAACAAGATTTTGAGCCGTATTCAGGATGCGGTAAAAGCTGTTGCTAAAAAGCAGGGTTATGACATTGTGATTGACGCTAATGCTATTGCTTATGCGGATAATGCAAAAGATATTACTGCTGACGTGTTGACACAGGCTAAATAATACATGCTTTCAATTCGACTGGACGCCTTGGCACAACAGTTGGATGCTCAATTACACGGTGATGGCGATATCGTCATCACCGCTGTTGCGTCGATGCATTCAGCACTGGCAGGTCAGATCACTTTTTTGTCTGATAGCCGCTATCGTGAACAACTGGCAGATACGCAAGCATCAGCTGTCGTACTGACAGAAGCGGATTTACCTTATTGCAAGATTCCTGCGTTGGTAGTAAAGAATCCTTATTTGACATATGCGCGTATGGCGCAGTTGATGGATACTACGCCGACTCCGGCTCAGGGTATATCACCTGCCTCAGTGATTGCTTCCGATGCGTGTTTGGGGGATTCTGTATCAGTTGGTGCCAATGCAGTCATTGAATCTGGTGCCGTACTAGGTGATGGCGCGGTGATCGGTGCCGGTTGTTTTATTGGAAAAAATGCCAGAATTGGCGCAGGAACCCGTTTATGGGCTAATGTAACGATTTACCATAGTGTCGTGCTGGGTAAAAAGTGTCTGATTCAATCAGGAGCAGTGATTGGCGCAGATGGTTTTGGCTATGCGAATGATCGTGGTAACTGGATAAAAATACCACAACTAGGGACGGTTAAAATCGGTGATCACGTCGAGATCGGTGCCAATACTACCATCGATCGTGGCGCATTGGATGATACGATCATCGGTGATGGTGTCATCATTGATAACCAGTGCCAGATTGCACACAACGTTGTGATTGGCGACAATACCGCAGTTGCTGGTGGTGTGATTATGGCAGGAAGTTTGAAGATCGGCCGTTATTGCATGATTGGTGGGGCCAGCGTGATTAATGGTCATATGGAAATTTGTGACAAAGTAACAGTGACTGGCATGGGTATGGTAATGCGCCCTATCACCGAGCCTGGCGTCTATTCATCAGGAATTCCGTTGCAGCCCAATAAAGTCTGGCGTAAGACCGCAGCATTGGTAATGAATATTGATGATATAAGTAAGCGGCTGAAAGCTGTTGAGCGCAAGCTCGGAAAAATCTAGTCACCAATATTTATCTCCGCCGTGTTTTACAAGCAAGACGAGCGCAAAGGCGCTTAATCCTTATTTGCGGCCTGCTTGATGTTCCCTGTTTTAGGAACTATACGAGCCGTGTTGTTGATGACATCAATTTTATATGGACAGGAAGAGTATTTTGAATACTGACACCCATACTCTGAATATTGAAGAAATTCTGGAGTTGTTACCGCATCGTTATCCTTTTTTGCTGGTAGATCGTGTGCTGGATTTTGAAGCAGGGAAATTTTTACGTGCGGTTAAAAATGTTTCTTTCAATGAGCCTTTTTTTCAAGGGCATTTCCCAGGGAAGCCTATTTTCCCCGGTGTACTGATTTTGGAAGCAATGGCACAGGCAACCGGAATATTGGCATTTAAAAGTGTTGGTAAACTTGAACCTGGCGAACTCTATTATTTTGCTGCCATTGATGAAGCCCGTTTTAAACGCCCGGTAGAGCCAGGTGATCAGATGATCCTGGAAGTCGAGTTTATTAAAGAACGTCGTGGTGTCGCCCGTTTTAAAGGTGTAGCCAAAGTCGATGGAGAAGTGGCTTGTGAAGCTGAAATGATGTGTGCTCGTCGTCGGGAGGTTTGATAGCGTGATAGATAAAACTGCCTTTATTCATCCCAGCTCGGTTATTGAAGAGGGTGCTGTTATCGGTGCCGGTGTGCATATCGGTCCGTTTTGTTATGTCGGTTCTCAGGTCGAAATCGGTGCAGGAACGGTACTCAAATCTCACGTTGTGGTTAACGGTATCACTAAAATTGGTTGTGATAATGAAATTTATCAGTTTGCCTCTATTGGTGAAGTTAATCAGGATCTGAAATATGCGGGAGAGCCGACATGTGTCGAGATTGGCGATCGTAACCGTATTCGCGAAAGTGTGAGTATTCATCGTGGCACGGTACAAGGTGGTGGGTTGACTAAAGTCGGTAACGACAATTTATTGATGATCAATACACATATTGCCCATGACTGCATGGTTGGTGACCGTTGTATTTTGGCTAACAATGCAACGTTGGGTGGTCATGTCTACATCGGTGATTACGCCATTATCGGCGGGATGACGGCGGTTCATCAATTTTGTGTTATTGGTGCGCATGTTATGGTTGGTGGTTGTTCCGGCGTAGCGCAGGATGTTCCACCTTATGTTATTGCCCAAGGCAATCACGCCACACCGTTCGGGATTAATATTGAAGGTCTGAAACGCCGTGGTTTTGATAAAGAAACCCAGCATGCTATTCGTAACACCTACAAATTAATTTACCGCAGTGGTAGAACACTCGACGATGTTAAACCCGAGATTGAAGCACTGGCCGTTAGTCATCCGGCAGTACAAGTGTTTCTCGACTTCTTTGCCCGCTCGACGCGCGGTATTATCCGCTGATTTATGACTCCGCGCCCACTCATTATCGGAATAGTCGCCGGGGAAACCTCCGGCGATATTCTTGGTGCCGGATTAATTCGCGCACTTAAGGCCAAAATACCGGATGTCCGTTTTGTGGGCGTTGCCGGACCGCAGATGTTGCAGGAAGGATGTGAAGCCTGGTACGAAATGGAGGAGTTGGCAGTCATGGGAGTGGTCGAAGTACTGGAACGTCTGCCTCGGTTATTAAAGATTCGTCGTGATTTAACACGCCGCTTCAGTGAATTGAAGCCAGATGTTTTTGTTGGGATTGACGCACCTGATTTCAATATCACGCTGGAAGGACGTCTGAAGCAGCGTGGAATCAAAACCATTCATTATGTCAGCCCATCAGTATGGGCCTGGCGACAGAAACGGGTTTTCAAAATTGGCCGGTCAACAGATCTGGTTCTGGCATTTCTGCCTTTTGAAAAAGCGTTTTATGATCGTTTTAATGTCCCCTGCCGTTTTATCGGTCATACCATGGCTGATGCCATGCCATTACATCCCGATAAACAGGCTGCACGCATTGCTCTGGGGTTGGCGGTGGATGCACGTTGTCTGGCGTTGCTACCGGGTAGCCGGAGTGCCGAGGTGGAAATGCTGAGTGCCGATTTTCTTAAAACGGCGCAGTTGCTACGACAAACTTACCCAGAACTTGAAATCGTGGTGCCGTTGGTTAATAGCAAACGTCGGGCTCAATTTGAGCAGGTAAAAGATGTAGTAGCACCGGAATTGACAGTTCACATGCTGGATGGTCATGCCCGCGAAGCTATGGTGGCCAGTGACGCCACATTACTGGCCTCCGGTACGGCTGCACTGGAGTGTATGCTGGCAAAATGCCCGATGGTAGTGGGTTACCGAATGAAGCCGTTTACCTTCTGGTTGGCCCAGAAACTGGTAAAAACCCCTTGGGTATCGTTACCTAATCTGTTGGCTGGTCGTGAACTGGTTAAAGAGTTACTGCAAGCGGATTGCACTCCGGACAAGTTGGCGGCAGCTCTGATGCCTTGGCTGCAAAGAGGAGAAGATGCCGTCGCGTTGCAGGGTAATTTCCTGACGTTGCATGAACAGATTCGCTGTAATGCTGACGAGCAGGCTGCTCAGGCAGTACTGGAATTATCAAAATCATGAATAAATCATTTAGTTACCCTCAGGCAACCTGTATTGCCGGGGTTGATGAAGTAGGGCGAGGCCCGTTAGTGGGCGCAGTTGTTACTGCGGCAGTGATTCTTGATCCTAATCGCCCGATTGTCGGGTTGGCGGACTCGAAGAAATTGAGTGAAAAACGCCGTCTTTCTCTGTATGACGAAATTAAGGACAAGGCGCTAGCCTGGAGTCTGGGACGTGCAGAACCGGAAGAGATTGATCAACTGAATATTCTGCATGCCACAATGTTGGCAATGCAACGCGCAGTCGCTGGTTTGGTCTTGACGCCTGATTATGTTTTAATCGATGGTAATCGCTGCCCGATGCTACCCATGCCGTCGTTGGCGGTGGTGAAGGGTGATGACCTCGTACCGGAGATTAGTGCCGCATCAATACTTGCCAAAGTCACGCGAGACTGGGAAATGGAAGCGTTGGACAAGATTTTCCCCGCTTATGGTTTTGCGCAGCATAAAGGCTATCCTACCGCTTATCACCTGGAAAAACTGGCTACCTTAGGGGCTACCCATCATCACAGGAGCAGTTTCGCTCCAGTTAAACGAGCGTTGGGCTTGGCATAGTAGAAATACATATTACTTATCTGCCTGATAATTTCATTATGTTATCAGGTTAATTACTTGACACATTCTAGGATCTGGATATGGCCGAACCACGTTTTGTTCACCTGCGTGTTCACAGTGACTATTCCATGATCGATGGACTGGCGAAAGTCGGGCCGTTGGTAAAAAAAGCAGCGTCGCTGGGAATGCCAGCGCTGGCGATTACCGATTTCACCAACCTGTGTGGCCTGGTGAAATTCTACGGCGGTGCGCACAGTGCTGGAATTAAGGCTATTGTCGGTGCTGATTTACTGGTTTCAAGTGAAGAGTTGGGCGATGAGCCGTCTCAACTCACTATCCTGGCAATGGATAATGAAGGTTATCAGAACCTGACGCTACTGATCTCTCGTTCTTACCAGCGGGGTTACGGTCCTGTTGGGCCGACCATTGAACGTGAATGGCTGATTGAGCATCAACATGGTTTGTTATTGTTGTCAGGCGGGCGACATGGTGATGTAGGGAAATTTTTATTACGTGGTAATCAGGCGCAGGCAACGCAATGTTTGGCTTTTTATCAACAGCATTTTCCTGATCGTTACTATCTTGAGTTGATCCGTACTGGTCGTCCCGATGAAGAAAGTTATCTGCATTCTGCCGTGGCAGTGGCGGTGGCGCATGGTTTGCCCGTGGTCGCGACCAACGATGTTCGCTTTATCAGTGAAGACGACTTTGATGCGCATGAAATCCGCGTTGCCATTCATGATGGATTTACGCTGGACGATCCCAAACGTCCGCGCAATTACAGTTCGCAGCAATACATGCGCAGCGAAGAGGAAATGTGCGAGCTATTTGCGGATATTCCTGAAGCGCTGATTAACAGCGTGGAGATTGCTAAACGTTGTAATGTCACTATTCGGCTGGGAGAGTATTTCCTGCCGCAGTTTCCTACGGGTGATATGTCCACGGAAGATTACCTGGTTAAGCGTGCGAAAGAAGGGCTGGAAGAGCGTCTGAAGTATCTATTCCCGAATGAAGAAGATCGGGCTGAGAAACGTCAAAAATATGATGAACGTCTGGATATTGAGTTGAAAGTCATCAACCAGATGGGATTTCCCGGTTACTTCCTTATCGTGATGGAGTTTATTCAGTGGTCTAAGGATAACAATGTACCGGTTGGTCCGGGGCGAGGTTCAGGCGCCGGATCGTTGGTGGCGTATTCGCTGAAGATTACTGATCTTGATCCGCTTGAATTCGATCTGCTGTTCGAACGATTCCTTAACCCGGAACGTGTCTCCATGCCAGACTTTGACGTCGATTTTTGCATGGAAAAGCGTGATCTGGTTATTGACCACGTCGCGGATATGTATGGTCGGGATGCCGTTTCCCAGATTATTACTTTCGGTACGATGGCAGCTAAAGCGGTAATCCGTGACGTAGGGCGCGTACTGGGGCATCCATATGGTTTTGTGGATCGAATTTCCAAGCTGATACCACTCGATCCTGGTATGACCCTGGAAAAAGCATTTGCCGCCGAGCCTCAATTAGGCGAAATTTATGATGCCGATGAGGAAGTCAAAGCGTTGATCGACATGGCGCGCAAGCTCGAAGGGGTAACGCGTAATGCCGGTAAACACGCCGGTGGTGTGGTGATATCACCGACTAAAATCACTGATTTTGCGCCACTGTATTGCGATCCGGAAGGTCATCACCCAGTTACTCAGTTTGATAAAAGCGATGTGGAATACGCCGGGCTGGTGAAATTTGACTTTCTTGGCCTGCGAACGCTGACCATCATTGACTGGGCACTGGAGATGATCAACGCGCGTCGGGCTCGGGCCGGACAGGATCCGATCAACATCGCCTCTATTCCGCTGGATGATAAAAAGAGCTTTGACATGCTACAGCGCTCGGAAACCACGGCGGTGTTCCAGCTTGAATCGCGCGGCATGAAGGACTTGATTAAGCGCCTGAAGCCTGACTGTTTTGAAGATATGATCGCGCTGGTGGCCTTGTTCCGTCCCGGGCCCTTGCAGTCGGGTATGGTAGATAACTTTATTGACCGTAAGCATGGTCGAGAAGCTATTTCCTATCCCGATATCCAATGGCAGCATGAGTCACTCAAACCGGTGCTGGAACCGACCTATGGTATTATCCTGTATCAGGAACAGGTGATGCAGATAGCCCAGGTGCTGTCAGGGTATACTCTGGGTGGCGCGGACATGTTGCGTCGAGCGATGGGTAAGAAAAAGCCCGAAGAGATGGCCAAGCAGCGCTCTGTGTTTAAAGAGGGCGCGGAGAGAATGAACGTCGACGGTGAGCTGTCGATGAAAATCTTTGACCTGGTGGAAAAATTCGCGGGTTATGGATTTAACAAATCGCACTCTGCGGCTTATGCGCTAGTCTCTTATCAGACGCTGTGGTTAAAAGCGCACTATCCGGCTGAATTCATGGCTGCCGTGATGACAGCGGATATGGATAACACCGATAAAGTTGTGGGTCTGGTGGACGAGTGCTGGCGCATGGGCCTGAAAATTCTGCCGCCGGATATCAATAGTGGGCTGTACCATTTCCATGTGAATGATGACGGAGAGATTGTCTACGGCATTGGCGCGATTAAAGGCGTGGGTGAAGGGCCGATTGAAGCAATCATTGAAGCGCGAAATAAGGATGGTTACTTCAAGGAGCTGTTTGACCTGTGCGCACGTGCTGATACTAAAAAGCTTAACCGACGGGTACTGGAAAAGCTGATTATGTCGGGGGCTTTTGACCGACTTGGACCTCATCGGGCCGCGCTGATGAATTCGTTGGGGGATGCGCTGAAAGCTGCGGATCAGCATGCGAAAGCGGAAGCTATCGGGCAAGTGGACATGTTCGGTGTCCTGGCGGAGGCGCCGGGACAGGTAGAGCAGTCATATAGTACAGTGTCTCCATGGCCGGAACAGGTTGTTCTGGATGGTGAGCGGGAAACGCTGGGTTTGTATCTGACCGGCCACCCTATTAACCAGTATCTTAAGGAAATTGAGCGTTATGCAGGAGGCTTACGTTTAAAAGATATGCACCCCACGGAACGGGGAAAACTCACCACGGCAGTCGGTCTGGTACTGTCTGCCCGAGTTATGGTGACTAAGCGTGGAAACCGGATTGGTGTTGGTACTCTTGACGATCGTTCCGGGCGTCTTGAGATCATGCTGTTCACCGATGCACTGGAAAAATACCAGCATCTGCTGGAAAAAGACCGCATTCTTATTGCCAGCGGACAGGTCAGCTTTGATGACTTCAGCAGTGGACTTAAAATGACGGTCCGCGAGTTAATGGATATCAGTGACGCGCGGGAAAAATATGCTCGCGGACTTGCTATCTCGCTGACTGACAGGCAAATTGATGACCAGTTGTTAAACCGTCTCCGTCAGTCGTTGGAACCCCATCGATCAGGGACGATTCCAGTGCATCTTTACTACCAACGGGAGAATGCGCGTGCCCGGTTACGCTTCGGTGCTGCATGGCGTGTCACGCCGACCGATGTGTTGCTGAATGATTTGCGCACTTTAGTGGGTAATGAACAGGTAGAACTGGAATTTGACTAATATAGGAATACTATGAGTCTGAATTTTCTTGATTTTGAGCAGCCGATTGCAGAGTTGGAAGCGAAAATTGACTCGCTGACCGCAGTCAGCCGTCAAGACGAAAAATTGGATATTAACCTGGACGAAGAGGTTAAGCGTCTACGCGAAAAAAGCGTTGAGTTGACACGTAAAATTTTCGCTGATCTGGGTGCTTGGCAAATCGCCCAGCTGGCTCGCCATCCACTGCGCCCATATACGCTGGATTATGTTAAGCACATCTTTACTGATTTTGATGAATTGGCAGGAGATCGAGCTTACGCTGATGATAAAGCCATCGTTGGTGGGATTGCTCGTCTGGATGGGCGTCCTGTGATGATTATCGGTCACCAGAAGGGTCGCGAAACCAAAGAAAAAATTCGTCGCAATTTTGGTATGCCAGCACCAGAAGGTTATCGAAAGGCATTGCGCTTGATGGAAATGGCCGAGCGTTTCAAAATGCCGATCATTACCTTCATTGATACCCCTGGCGCATACCCGGGCGTAGGTGCGGAAGAGCGCGGTCAGTCTGAAGCGATTGCCCGTAATTTGCGTGAAATGTCGGGTTTGAGTGTACCAATCATCTGTACCGTTATTGGTGAAGGTGGTTCTGGTGGAGCATTAGCCATCGGTGTGGGTGACAAGGTGAATATGCTGCAATACAGCACCTATTCTGTTATTTCCCCGGAAGGGTGTGCATCTATTCTGTGGAAAAGTGCCGATAAGGCACCTCTGGCCGCTGAGGCGATGGGTATTACCGCGCACCGGTTGAAAGAGCTGAATCTGATCGATAGCGTTATTCCTGAGCCACTTGGCTCGGCTCACCGTGATATTGAAACGATGTCTGAATCACTGAAGTCCCAGTTGTTGGTTGACTTGCGTGATCTGGATGTATTTAGTGAGCAGGAATTGCTTAATCGTCGCTATCAGCGTTTGATGAATTACGGTTACTGTTGATTCCTTTCAAGTTTCCAAACGCTATGGGTTTGACACAGTAATTTAAACATCGTTAAAAGTCCGCAATCAGAAATGAGCGCGGACTTTTTGTTATTATGGGGCGGACAGGACGATTTTCGCTTATGCCGGGTGTTGCCGTACTGAATAACTATTTGCACTGAAACCGTGAGAGAGTGATGCTTAAAATTCAAGATATTCATCATATTGCTATCATCGCATCTGATTACGAACGTAGTAAGCGGTTTTATTGTGATGTGATGGGTTTTACACTGTTGCATGAGGTTTACCGTGCGTCGCGTGATTCCTGGAAGGGCGACCTGGCATTAAATGGTCATTACCTTGTTGAGCTGTTTTCATTTCATCAACCGCCAACCCGAGTGAGTCGCCCTGAGGCCTGTGGCTTACGTCATCTGGCGTTCTTTGTTGAAGATATTGAACAATCTATCGCTGAGCTAACACAATCCGGTGTGATCTGTGAGCCTCTACGTGTTGATGAGGAAACCCAGCGCCGGTTCACTTTTTTCAGTGATCCTGATGGGCTGCCACTTGAATTGTATGAACGGTAACCATGATATGAGCAGCGAAGAGATGTTGCTGGCTGAGGTGTGTCGCAGGACTGCAATGTATTCTCATTGTCTGGTGGCCTACAGCGGCGGACTGGATTCCAGTGTATTGCTGAACCTGATGACGCGCATCAGCCAGCAACAGCATATTTCCTTGCGGGCGGTTTATATCCATCATGGTTTGAATCCTCTGGCGGATAGCTGGGCAGAGCATTGCCGCCAGCAATGTCAGCGTTGGCAGGTTCCGTTTGATGTGCTGCATGTGGATGTCGATGCCCGGCAGAAAGGGATTGAAGCAGCGGCACGTGAGGCGCGTTATCAGGCATTGAAAAATCATTTGTTACCCGGTGAAGCGTTACTGACTGCCCAACATCTGGATGACCAGAGCGAAACTTTTCTACTGGCGCTCAAACGAGGGAGCGGCCCGGCAGGGCTAGCCTCAATGGCTGAACACTCCACGTCGAACGGTCATGTTTTATTGCGCCCATTATTGACATTTTCCCGTACTCAACTCGAAGCGTATGCACAGACACAACAGCTTTCCTGGATTGAAGATGATAGCAATGGCGATGAACGTTTTGACCGCAACTTTTTACGTCTGCACGTATTACCTTTGTTAAAACAGCGCTGGCCGCATTTTCTTTCTGCTGTGGCACGTAGTGCTGCACTGTGCGCAGAACAAGAGCAATTACTGGATGAGTTGTTGGCCGAGTCGTTACAGGCAATGAGCGATGCCGATGGTGCTCTGTGCATTGATGCACTGATGCCATTGAGCCCGGCACGTCGTTTTGCGTTGTTGCGTCGCTGGATAGCAAGGCAAGGTGCACAGATGCCTTCCCGTGATCAGTTGCAACGCGTATGGCAAGAAGTGGCAATGAGTAAGCAAGATGCGGAGCCGCAATTACAACTGGGCAATGTGCAAGTCAGGCGTTTTCGGCAGCAACTTTATTTATTACCGCTGATGGATTCACTCAAATCTTGCATTCTGCCGTGGCAACTGGCGGCGTCGTCACCGCTTGTATTACCGGATGGGTTGGGGTGTTTAATGCTAGCGTCTCATGGCACTCATGTGCGTTCTCCACGAGAGGGAGAGCAGGTAACAGTCCGGTTTATGGCGCAAGGGAAAATTCATATAGTGGGTAGACAACATGGCCGTCAGATGAAAAAGTTGTGGCAGGAAATGGGTGTTCCGCCCTGGCAGCGGGAACGCACGCCACTACTCTTTTATAATGAGCAACTTATTGCCGCTGTGGGTGTGTTTATCACGATGGAAGGGCAGGTGCAACACGGTGAAGATGGTTGGCATATTGACTGGCAGCGATGAAGATAAAAAAACGGACAACCTGAGTTGTCCGTTTATAGTAGCGATTTAAGGCTCACTGACAACAACTTTGCCTATTTCCGGATGGCTAAAGCTGAGGATATGATCGAGCCTAAGCTCATGGAGGTGACCAGCATCTTCAAGCACCAAATATTCAATATGTTTTCGGGAGACCATATCGCTGGCTTTCCCGGTAATGATTTCTCCATTACGCAACTCTACCGTTAGCGTAAGATGCTGCTGGCAGGTTGCCTCCAGGTTGTCATAATCATCACAATTGATGGGTTGATATTCATTACTCATTGACATAATCGCTCACCAATAAGTTAGCGGCGGCATAAGCCGCCTGTTCCCTGACTGAGGACGGCAATTCGCTGTTTGTGGCGATTCCATCCAGGGTTTTTAATACACAACCCAGTGCGTCGGGTACATAGCCCAGATCACCACTGGCAATTTGAGCGTATAGACGGCGTACTATTTCACTGTATTGTTGCACAAGATCCTCCCTTAGAGCTCAACCCGGTAGGCATTCATGCATCATACGTTATTATGTTAACGGACTACGTAAGCCTACGAAGATAAACTCTGTTATCTCATTCGACTATAGCATAGCCATTCGCAGCTTATCAGCATTATGCAACAGTCTAATCCGCGATTAACGGCGCAAGTGTCACCTTTACTGTGAGCATTGCACATTCTCAAGTACACTGACTGCATTACTCAATGAGGTGAATAATGGCGTTAAAAGCAACGGTTTATAAAGCGGCAATCAACATAGCAGATATGGATCGGCAGTTTTTCCACGATGCCAGTCTGACGATTGCCCAACATCCTTCCGAAACCGATCAGCGTATGATGTTAAGGTTGTTAGCCTGGATTTGCCATGCTGATGATAATCTGCGTTTTACCCGAGGACTCAGTGCGGATGATGAACCGGAAATCTGGCAGCATAGCGATTCACAGCAACTGGAACTATGGGTCGAACTCGGGTTGCCGGATGAACGGCGACTCAAAAAAGCCTGTAGTTTATCGCCTCATGTGGTGCTTTATGCTTATGGTGAACGAGCTGCACAGGTTTGGTGGCAAAATATGGCGGAGAAAGTGGTGGCATTCAAAAACCTGACGATACGTTTTCTGGATGACCAGCAGCTTAATCAATTAGCAGGATTGGTACAGCGTAATATGTCATTACAAGCTACGCTACAGGAAGGAATTATTTGGCTATCAGATAATGATAATAATCTGGAATTATCGTTTACTGAGTGGCAAATTGCCCGGCAATAGAGATGATGTTCAGCGCTCAACATGGAGATACGACAGGAGAATTAGAATGAATAAACTGATGATAAGGGGGGTGTTGGTTTTTGTGTTGTCAGTGTTAATCGGTTGTCGTTCATTTTCTCCGATTCAGGAAGAACCTTTGCGACCGATGGCACAGAATTACCGTGGTACGCTATCGAGTAGTGATTGTGTCAATGTTGAAGTTTCACTGTTTCTGGGTAAAGACGGCCGTTTTGCCTTACAAAAATATTATCAGAGTGGGGAAGATGGTCTGAAAACTACTGCGGAATATGGGCAGTGGCGCCGGACGGCAGAGAAGCTGGTATTGACCGGTTTCAATGGTGAGAAACGTTATTTCCGACCCAAAAATAGTAATGAACTGGAAGTTTTGGATAGTGACGGGAAACCGCTGAAATTTCGTAATCGTCATCAGTTAATTGCGATTGATGAACCGCGAATGAAAGCTCCGGTGATTATCTGGCAACCAGTAACGTATCATACCCGTGTAGTAATATTCTCTTGATTATTATGATTTTTTCACGCGAACGCAGTTTAATGAGCAAGGGCCAGACCTCAGCCCTTACTATATAATATCCTTTCTGACCTCAACGGATTACAACATCGTCTTCAGGCGGTACAACCAATCCAGTGCCTGACGTGGTGTGAGAGTATCTGGGTCGATAGACTCAAGGGCTTCCAGTGCGGGTGAGGGCTCTTCTTCGGGGCTGAGCAGCGTTAACTGTGACCCGTCAACATGGCTGGCGGACGCGTTATTGGAAAGTGACTCCAGTTCTTTCAGTTTCTGTCGCGCCCGTTTGATGACTTCTTTAGGCACCCCAGCCAGGGCGGCGACTGCCAGACCGTAGCTTTTACTGGCCGCACCTTCCTGAACACTGTGCATGAAGACAATTGTGTCGCCGTGTTCCATGGCATCAAGATGAATGTTTACCACGCCTTCCATTTTTTCTGGCAGGGTCGTCAGCTCGAAATAGTGAGTCGCGAACAGTGTCATGGCCTTGATTTTATTAGCGAGGTTTTCTGCACAGGACCATGCCAGAGAAAGTCCATCGTAGGTTGATGTACCCCGGCCAATTTCATCCATCAGTACCAGGCTGTTTTCTGTGGCATTGTGCAGAATATTGGCTGTTTCCGTCATTTCCACCATAAAGGTGGATCGACCGGAAGCCAGGTCGTCTGCGGCACCTACCCGGGTGAATATGCGATCCACCGGGCCGATGATGGCTTGCTCAGCAGGTACATAGCTGCCGATATGCGCCATCAGTACAATGAGTGCCGCCTGACGCATATAGGTACTTTTACCCCCCATGTTCGGACCGGTTACGATCAACAGCCGACGCTGGGGAGAAAGCGAGAGTGGATTGGAAATAAAAGGGTCGCTGAGTACCTGTTCCACCACCGGATGACGGCCACCCACAATTTTGATGCCGGGTTTGTCGCTCAGCGTGGGGCACACATAACTCAGCGTATCGGCGCGTTCCGCCAGATTGGTCAGTACATCCAGTTCAGCCAGTGCACTGGCACTCTGTTGCAGTTCAGCCAGATGCGGCAGCAACAGATCGAACAGCTCGTCATACAGCATTTTTTCCAGCGACAGTGCTTTGCCCTTCGATGTCAGCACTTTGTCTTCATATTCCTTCAGTTCGGGAATAATGTAACGCTCGGCATTTTTCAGTGTCTGGCGGCGAACATAGTGTATCGGCACCATATGGCTCTGACCGCGACTGACCTGAATGTAATAACCATGAACGCCGTTAAAACCGACTTTCAGCGTATCAATGCCCAGTTTTTCCCGTTCCCGGATTTCCAGCTTATCCAGATAATCGCTGGCGCCGTCTGCCAGCATGCGCCATTCATCCAGCTCGGCGTGATAACCGGTAGCAATAACGCCGCCATCACGTACCAACACCGGCGGGGCTTCTACCACGGCACGTTCCAGCAACGCCCTTAGTTCATCAAACTGACCAATTTGGCTCGCCAGATGATGCACATAATCTGCATGAATCGAAGATAACTGCGCATGAATTTCGGGCAGTTGTTGAAAAGCATGACGCATCCGGGCCAGATCGCGCGGGCGAGCTGTTCGAAGTGCCAGTCGTGCCAAGATCCGTTCGAGATCACCAACCTGACGTAAACAGGGTTGCAGTTCAGCGGTAATATTCTGTAGGTCAGCGATAGCGTGTTGCCGCTGGGTCAGGGTTTGGGTATTCCGACTGGGTACGTGCAACCAGCGCTTCAGCATGCGGCTGCCCATCGCCGTGACCGTACAATCGAGCACTGCTGCCAGTGTGTTTTCTATACCACCAGAAAGGTTTTGCGTCAGTTCAAGATTGCGACATGTTGCTGCATCCATAATGATGCCGTCTTGCTGCCGTTCTATGGTGATGCTACGGATATGGGGGAGCGATGTCCGTTGCGTGTCTTTGGCATATTGCAGCAGACAACCGGCGGCACGCAGCCCCTGTTTGGCCTGTTCGACGCCAAAGCCGGTCAGATCCTGGGTGCCAAATTGCAGGTTCAATTGCTGGCGTGCGGTATCCAGTTCAAATTCCCACAATGGGCGACGGCGCAGGCCACGACGATGCTCGATGAGCGACATCGTCTCGAAGTTTTCCGGATAAAGCAGTTCAGCGGGATTGGTGCGCTGCAACTCCGCTACCATCGTTTCCTGATCAGTCGGCTCGGCCAGGCGAAAACGCCCGGAGCTGATATCCAGTGTGGCATAGCCGAAGCCACGGCTATCCTGCCAGATGGCAGCTAGCAGATTATCCTGCTTTTCCTGCAATAAGGCTTCATCGCTGATGGTGCCCGGTGTAACAATTCGGACCACCTTGCGTTCTACCGGACCTTTGCTGGTCGCTGGATCACCAATCTGCTCACAGATAGCCACGGACTCGCCTAACTGAACCAGTTTCGCCAGATAGTTTTCTATCGCGTGATAAGGAACACCCGCCATCGGGATCGGTTCACCCGCCGAAGCACCCCGTTTAGTCAGCGAAATATCCAGTAACTGAGATGCCCGTTTGGCATCATCATAAAACAGCTCATAAAAGTCACCCATACGATAAAACAGCAGTATTTCAGGGTGCTCCGCCTTTAGCTTTAAGTACTGCTGCATCATGGGGGTGTGGTTATCGAGGTTGTCGGTGGTTTTCATGCGGTTATGTTTTCTATTCCATTGAATTTAAAGTTTACTGTGATTTTTATTATTCTCGTTTTGTATCAGGAGATCTTGCTACCTGCATTTTGGTGCTGTAAATGAAAATCAGTTTATACAAATCAGCCAGTTAGCAATCATAACGGCACGGAAATGACAGGAAAACAAACCGTTATTATCCAAAACTATCGAAGTGATGAAACCAGCGGATGAAAATAAGGCCGATACCGCTGAAAACAGAAGGTTACGTGTCCTCGGGTATTCAAACCTTCTCTTACCGCTATACTAGCCCAGTGATCAACAAGCTGTCACAAGTAAAACGTGGAAGCTTCCCGCAAACTCCACTTGAAATGATACGTATGAAGTTGCAAGAACTAAAGCAAATCAGAAATAAAGGGCGCTGCCCACCACTGAACTAAAAGAAGAGAAGCGACGCTAATGCGTGGTACGACTAAATATTGGGGGAACGATCGGGTAATTGTTGTTGGTGAGCGGGCGGGTATCAATCAACCACGTGTTTAGTCTCAGCATGGCATCGATTCCCGCCGGGTCGGAAACATTCTTTGGTCTAGATAAAGGTGAAAATCTGCTCGCGTGGCAATCGTGATTTAGGTAATAGAGCATTGAAGTCTTTGTCGCTTTTGACCCCCAGCGAGACCAGTACCACACTAGTCAGCCCTTGTTCACGCAGCCCCAGTTCAATATCCAGTGTGCGCTGGTCAAACCCTTCCATCGGCGTGGCGTCAATGCCTAATACTGCTGCTCCTAGAAGCAATCCCCCTAGCGCCAGGTAAACCTGTTTTTCCATCCACTGCGGCATATCCCGCAGTTCGTAGCGGTGAATGTCCACATAGGAACGACGACTCTTATCCTGTCCGGCTTTAGACCCTTCCGCGACAAAACGACCATCCTGATCTTCCTGAGTCAGGATATTGTTCAAATGCTGTTCATCCATATCGGTATGCATACACAATGCAATAACATGCGATGCATTTACTACTTTAGGTTCGTTATACGCGAACGCACCGGTGGTCGATTTTGCGATGGCCGCCCGCCCGTCTGCGGTTGATGCAACAACAAAATGCCAGGGCTGGGAATTCACAGAAGAAGGACTGTTGCGCAGCACATTTAGCAGGGATTCAATTTGGGATTCCGGCAGCGTTTTTCCTGAGTCAAAAGCCTTAACGGTATGGCGGTTAATGACGGCTTCATTCAGTGTCATTTTTCTCTCCTCTCACATTGTTGACATTAATGGGTTGCTGCTTATGTTGCGTTGATCAGGACACGTAACAGGACATGAAGGTCACCATATTATCGCATCAAGATGACGTCTACAGCGTATATCCGTCAACCACTGGAACAACGCTTTCCTTGCCTGGGTTATTATCACTCTCATCCCTTTATGAACGGCAATGGTCATCGGGGACGCTTGTAGTGGATATTAATCTCTGGCTAACTGGTGTGTTAATTGCCTTACCTGATTGATGATTTTTCGGGAGAAACGATGATGGTAGCAGACCCTTCCACAACGATTCGATTTTTACTTGCTTCGCGCCAGTGTGAATTGAACAGTCTGCATTATCTACTGCAAAGCGGTGAACTGGTCGGGAAGATCAGCCAGCTGGTGCATATGCTGCAACGTGAACGTGGCTCATCCAACTTGTTTCTCTGTTCTGATGGCCGTCTGTTTGCTGATGAATTAACACTGCGTGAGCAGGAAGTGGCATTGGCACAGGTGCCGCTGATGGCGCATCTGGAAAAGCTGGAAACCATGACAGCCGATTTACCGCAGGCCAGCCGGTTGTTCAGCCGTGTCGCCAGCGTGGTGTATGCGCTGGGCCTGCTGCCGACACTGCGTCAGCAAATTCGGCAGCGATTGTTGCAACAGCCGCAGGCCATGGACTTCTTCAATGACATTATCCGCAATCTGTTATCACTGGTGTTTGAAGTCTCGGACACGGCGACGGAGCCGGTGATTTCACGGGCGTTGATTGCCATGTTCAGTTTTATGCAGGGTAAGGAACTCGCCGGGCAAGAGCGAGCCATCGGGGCAGCGGCCTTTGCCGTAGGCGAGTTCAATGAAGCAACCCGGCTGAAGCTGATGGATTTGATTGAACGACAAGAGCGTTGTTTCGATACGTTTGCGGATTTCACCGATGAAGAGAACCGGCAGCGCTGGTTACAGATAGCGACAGACAGTGATTTTGAACGCCTGCGCCGTATCGCCTGTACGCGCAGTAGCACGGAGAAATTGCCGGAGGAGGGTAGCCTGCGGTGGTTTGCTATCGCCACGCAGCGCATTGATGAAATGAAGCAGGTGGAAGATCATCTGGAGCTGACGTTGATGCAGCTTTGTCGCACCCGCATCACTGCTGCGAAACAGGCTTGCAGTGAGCAAATGGCGGATATTGAAAGCCTGATGTCCCAGCAGGGACACGATGATCCGGGTTATTCGGTGTTTATTGCGGGCCATGACATGGCCGGGCATGCGTTGGACGGACAACGTACGCCGAACGGTTGGTTGAGTAGTGACGGTCTCCGGCCTCAACTGGGACGTTCGTTGCTTTCATTGGTGCAACAACAGTCGCGGCGTCTACAGACGTTGGATCACGAACTGGCGGCGTTACGGGATACACTGAATGAAAGAAAACATATCGATCGAGCGAAAAGCCTGCTGATGCAGCACCGTGGTTTGAGTGAGGAAGACGCATATAAAACCTTGCGCCGGATGGCGATGAATCAGAATAAAAAACTGATTGAGATCGCTACTGCCATGCTGGCGGTAGCTGATGTTTTTCAAGATACTCCTTAAGGAGTATATGCACATGAACTGTGCGTATTCTGCTAACTTGCGGTGCAAAAGCAGAGATGTGCATATCTTTATTATCCTGAAAAACATTATGGATATTGCGTTGCTGGCGAGTATTTTTCTGAGGGTATCGCGTAGCGACATTATGTTTGTGAAAAGCCTTGGCCCACGGAGCGGCAATGACGGAGTACCTTGTGCCGAGCGCGTGCTATGACGTAGCAGAAATGACAATATGGCGGCACACAAATAGCTTCTATTACTAAAACGCGCTCTGTTATCTCGTCACGCTATTACCTATAATCCCACCTCGCTATTACATGAGATATCACTCTTGGCATACACATTGCTTTAACTTGGCAGCAACAACTAAACATCATTAACGCATTTTGCGCCAATGGCGGTTCGAAATGAGTTAACTGGATAACGGCGTCCATAAGCGTGCATGACTTTGCATAGGCTTATGGACGCCGTTTTGTTTTTTACGGCCGTAAACGGCTATCTGCTGAAAAGGTATCGTTAATGAGTGATTCCAAGACAAAAGGCATAACGGTTTCCCGTCGTCAGTTTTTACTGAGTAGTGCGGCAATTGGGGGGAGTTTTATGTTGCCAGGTCTGATGAACAGTGCCTGGGCCGCAGGATCGGACGCGCCGGAGAAAAAAGAGATCCGTGTTGGCTTCATTCCGTTAACGGACTGTGCGTCGGTTGTGATGGCCGCGGTGAAAGGGTTCGATAAGAAATACGGCATTAAGATTATTCCCAGTAAAGAGAGCAGTTGGGCAACGGTACGTGACAAACTGATCTCCGGTGAGCTTGATGCCGCACACATATTGTACGGTCAGCTCTACGGCCTGCAAATGGGGTTGGCGGGTCCGCAAACCAACATGGCTGTGCTGATGAGCATCAACCAGAACGGGCAAGGCATTACGCTTGCCGATCAACTGCGAGCCGTCAATGTGACGGATCTTGCCGCGCTGAAAAAATATGTCGCCGCGAGTCCGGCGGGGACATATACCTTTGCCCAGACCTTTCCCACCGGTACGCATGCCATGTGGCTCTATTACTGGCTGGCGGCCGGCGGCATTAATCCGCTGAGCGATGTCCGCATCGTGGTGGTGCCGCCGCCACAGATGGTGATGAACATGAAGATTGGCAACATGGTCGGCTATTGCGTGGGTGAACCGTGGAACCAGCGCGCCATTAGCGAAAAAATTGGCTTCACGGCAGCGACGTCACAGGACATCTGGCCTGATCATCCAGAAAAAGTGCTCGGCACACGCGCCGACTGGGTCAATACCAATCCGAACAGCGCACGTGCGCTTACCGCTGCCGTTCTGGACGCGTCACGCTGGATCGACACGTCGGATGCTAACCGCCGTGAGACGGCCAGTGTGGTGGCGGGCCGCGCCTATATCAACACCAAAGAAGAAATCATTGTTGGACGCATGCTGGGTCAGTACGAGAACGGGCTGGGGAAAACCTGGCAGGACCCTCATGCCATGCGCTTTTATCACGATGGAGAAGTGAACTATCCCTATCTATCCGATGGCATGTGGTTCCTCACACAGCATAAACGCTGGGGACTACTCACCAAAGACCCGGATTATCTGGCCGTAGCCAAACAGATTAACCGTATCGATATCTACAAACAGGCCGCTGCGATGGTGGGCAATGTGCCGCTGCCGGGCAGCGACATGCGCAGCAGTGTACTGATGGATGGTCGTCGTTGGGATGGCAGCGATCCAGCAGGCTATGCCAACAGTTTTAGCGTGAAGAAATAAGTGAGGCAATGATGAAAAACCAGGCCCAAGTCATTTCGATAGCACCAGATAGTGCCCCTGAAATCTCACCTGGCGCGAAGGTTATGTCATTACCGTCAACGGTGGCAACGCCCGAGAGGCTAGCCTCCCCGGTGATGAAACCGGTTAGGCGCTATCGTTCGCTGCTGCGTCAAGCTGCACTGCGAATCTTTCCGGCGTTGTTGGGCATCGTACTGTTACTTGGTATTTGGCAGATCGCGGCATTGAACAGTAAAAACTTCCCGACGCCGTGGTCAACCTGGCTGGCGGCATTGAGTATTTTTGCCGATCCATTCTATGTGGCTGGCCCGAACGATCAGGGGATCGGCTGGAATGTATTGGCATCATTGCAACGCGTCGGTATCGGTTTTGGGCTGGCGGCGTTGGTGGGGATCCCGACGGGTTTCCTGATTGGCCGCTTTCGCTTTCTGGCCCACATGCTGAATCCGATTATTTCTTTGCTGCGTCCGGTCAGTCCGCTGGCGTGGCTGCCCATCGGTCTGCTGCTGTTTCAGCGCGCCGAACCCGCCTCCAGCTGGACGATTTTTATCTGCTCCATCTGGCCGATGATCCTCAATACTGCCGAGGGCGTAAAACATATCCCACAAGACTATCTGAATGTGGCACGGGTGCTGAAGCTGTCTGAATTCACTGTGATGCGTAAGATTCTGCTGCCTGCGATATTACCCAGCATACTGACCGGCGTGCGTTTGTCGATCGGCATTGCCTG
Source organism: Prodigiosinella confusarubida (assembly GCF_002847015.1). Lineage (GTDB taxonomy): Bacteria > Pseudomonadota > Gammaproteobacteria > Enterobacterales > Enterobacteriaceae > Prodigiosinella > Prodigiosinella aquatilis. The sequence continues at coordinate 4,257,169 of NZ_CP025085.1, read as the reverse complement.
GTTAGTGATTGTGGCGACGGAAATGCTGACTGGCGGGATTGGTATCGGTTTTTGGATTTGGAATGAGTGGAACAACCTGAACGTGGAAAACATCATTATCGCCATCGTGGTGATTGGTGTGATCGGCCTGTTGCTGGAGCAGGGGTTGATGTTGATTGCTAAACGTTTCAGCTATGACGATCGTTAAGGAGCCCATGATGCGTACGAATCCGATTATTCAGGTACAACAGGTCAGCCAGCGTTTTAATACTGCCAGTGGCGAGTTTCTGGCACTGAGTGACGTAAGTTTTGATATTCACCCCGGAGAGATCATCAGCCTGATTGGTCATTCCGGCTGCGGCAAGTCTACGCTGTTGAACCTGATTGCCGGTCTGACGCTGCCAAGCAGCGGAGGTCTGCTGTGTGATAACCGCGAGATCGATGGCCCCGGCCCGGATCGCGGCGTGGTGTTCCAGAACCATTCTCTGCTGCCGTGGCTGACTACTTACGACAATGTCGCGCTGGCGGTACATCAGGTGTTTCGCGGGCAGATGAGTAAAACCGAAATGCATGAGTGGATTGTCCACAATCTGGAACTGGTGCATATGGGCCAGGCGTTGAATAAGCGCCCGAATGAGATCTCCGGTGGCATGAAACAGCGCGTGGGCATCGCCCGTGCGTTGGCGATGAAACCCAAGGTGCTGCTGATGGATGAGCCGTTCGGCGCACTAGATGCACTGACTCGCGCACATTTGCAGGATGCGGTGATGGACATTCAACAACGCCTGCACACCACCATCGTACTGATTACCCACGATGTGGATGAAGCCGTGCTGTTGTCGGATCGTGTCTTGATGATGACCAATGGCCCGGCGGCTACGATAGGGGAAATCATGGCTGTCGATTTGGCGCGCCCGCGTTCACGCATCGCGCTGGCGGATGATTCCCGTTATCACCACTACCGGCAGCGAGTTTTGCACTTCCTGTATGAAAAACAGCCGAAGGCCGCCTGAGCGGGAGGCATCTGACATGATGAAACCGCATCTGGTGGTGATTGGTAATGGCATGGCAAGCGCCAGACTGGTAGACACGCTGCTGCAACTGGCACCGCAGCACTATCAAATCACAGTCGTCGGTGAGGAACCACGCCCCGGCTATAACCGTATTTTATTGTCACCGGTGTTGAGCGGTGAAAAAACGGTTGCTGAAATCCTGCTGCCAGCGGATGGGGTTTCCAGCGCTGAAGATCAATCGCCCGCGATTCGTCGATATCTGGGGGAGCGAGTGATCGCTATCGATCGCCAACGGCGTCAGGTTATCACTACGCAACGCCAGATCGACTATGACCATCTGGTGCTGGCCACAGGTTCCCGACCTTTTATGCCGTCGATACCGGGTATCGATCTGCGAGGCGTTTGTGGTTTTCGCTCTCTGGACGACGTGGAGTTGATGCTGGCGACGATCAGCCAGTGTGTACCCGTGGTGGTGATTGGCGGCGGGCTATTGGGGATTGAAGCGGCGGCGGCACTGAAGCGACGTGGTGCGGATGTCACGCTGCTGCACCGCCGCTCGGTGTTGATGGAACGCCAATTGGATGCGACGGCCGGCGCGTTGCTGCGTGACAGCTTACAGTCACGCAGCATCGTGTGTGAAACCGATGTTCAGGTGGTGGCCTTGCGTGGTGAGTTCCTCAACGGGGCGGATCACGTCTGCGCCGTTGTACTGGCAGATGGCCGGGTGATACCTGCCGGGCTGGTGGTGGTCACGGCGGGTGTCTTGCCGGACAGCGATCTGGCGCGCCAGTGTGGGTTGACGTGTCATCGTGGCGTGCTGGTGGATGGTCAACTGCGTACCAGCGATCCTAACATTAGCGCCATTGGCGAATGCTGTGAACTGAACGGCGAAACCTTCGGTCTGGTGGCCCCCTGTTTGTCTCAGGCGATGCTGCTGGCCGCACGTCTGGCAGGCCACACACCGGCGGATTATCAGCGCGAGCCAGTCGCTACCCGACTGAAGGTGACCGGCATCGGTGTGGTCAGCGGCGGCGACATCAATGTGGCTCCTGATGATGAGCTTTACACCCTGTTTGATCCTCTGGAACAGCACTATCGTCGTTTGCTGTTTCGCGCTGGCCGTCTGGCTGGCGTCTTGTTGTACGGCGATACGAATAATAACCAGCACCTGCTGAACATCATGGAGAATCCTCAACCTGAGACCTTGCGGCCTTCTCCTACATCGCTGCTTTTTGGTCTTTCTTTCTCTGATTTTGATTCACAGCCAGCGGCTGTAAGGATTCCTGTAATGAGCAAGCCAGTTTTGGTGGTTATCGGTCATGGCATGGTCGGTCACTATTTTCTTGAACAACTGGTCGAACGCGATCTGCATCAGCGTTATCACATTGTGGTTTTTGGCGAAGAGCGTCATGAAGCCTATGATCGTGTTCACCTTTCCGAATACTTTTCCGGTCGTAGCGCTGCGTCGTTGTCGCTGGTAAAAGAGGGATTTTTCGCCAACAGTGGTATTGAACTGCGCAACGCCCGTGAAATCATCCATATCGATCGTCAGCATCAATGTGTTTGTGATGCGCAGGGCCGAGAAACAGCTTATGACAAACTGGTCATGGCGACCGGCTCCTATGCGTTTGTACCGCCGATCCCCGGGAATACGCGACCGGGTTGTCTGGTTTATCGCACGCTGGATGATCTGGATGCCATCGCCGCTCAGGCGAAGCAGTCCAACGTCGGCGTGGTGATTGGCGGCGGTCTGTTGGGCCTGGAAGCGGCGAATGCGTTACGTCAGTTGGGGCTGGAAACGCACGTGGTGGAGTTTGCACCGCGTCTGATGGCGGTACAGCTTGATGACGGCGGGGCAACGATGCTGCGCCGCAAAATTGAAGCGTTGGGGGTGCGGGTACATACCGGCAAGGAAACCCGTGAAATCATTGATGGCGAGCAGGCGCAACATCGGCTGTGCTTTGCCGACGGTAGTGTGCTGGAAACTGATCTGGTGCTGTTTTCCGCCGGTATTCGTCCGCGCGATAAGCTGGCTGAAGTTTGCGGATTGGAGAGAGGTCCGCGTGGCGGCATTGTGATTGATGATGCCTGCCGGACATCGGATGCGGCGATTTTCGCCATTGGCGAATGCGCACTCTGGAAAGGACAGATTTTTGGCCTGGTGGCGCCGGGTTATCAAATGGCACGTAGCGTGGCAGATACGCTGGCGGAGCGGGAAACCCCCTTTACTGGCGCGGACATGAGCACCAAACTGAAGCTGTTAGGCGTCGAGGTGGCGTCGGTGGGTGATGCGCATGGCCGCACGCCGGGCAGTCAAAGCTATCAGTGGATGGATGGGCCGAACGAGGTTTATAAAAAAATCATCCTATCCGCGGACGGTAAACATCTGCTGGGCGCGGTACTGGTGGGTGACAGTGGTGAGTACAGCACGTTGTTGCAGATGATGTTGAATGATATGCCGCTGCCCACTCAGCCGGAAAGTTTAATTTTGCCAGCCCGCTCCGGTGATGCGCCAAAAGGGTTGGGTGTAGCGGCGTTACCTGCCAGCGCACAGATATGTTCCTGCCATAACGTCAGTAAAGGCGATATTTCTGCCGCAGTAGCCAGCGGCTGCACCGAACTGGGGGCGATTAAGTCTCGCACTAAAGCCGGTACGGGTTGTGGCGGCTGTGTTCCACTGCTGAAACAGGTGATGGAGTATGAATTGACGCAACGGGGTGTCGAAGTGAAGAAAGACATCTGTGAACATTTCGCCTACTCCCGTCAGGCGCTTTATCACCTGATCCGCGTCCATGAGATCCGCTCATTCGACGAATTAGTTGCGCGCTATGGTCACGGTTTGGGCTGTGAAATCTGTAAACCGTTGGTGGGTTCCATGCTGGCATCCTGCTGGAATGATTATTTACTGCACCCCCAGCACCTGCCGTTACAGGATACCAATGACCGCTTCTTCGCCAATATCCAGAAGGATGGCACCTATTCTGTCGTGCCGCGTATACCGGCTGGAGAAATTACCCCACAAGGGCTGATTGCTATCGGTCAGGTCGCGCAGCGCTACAACCTGTATACCAAGATTACTGGTGGTCAGCGTGTGGATCTGTTTGGCGCCCGGCTGGAGCAGTTACCGGCGATCTGGCGTGAATTGATCGACGCCGGTTTTGAAACTGGCCATGCCTACGGCAAATCGTTGCGCACTGTGAAATCCTGTGTTGGATCAACCTGGTGTCGTTACGGCGTGCAGGATTCCACCAGGTTGGCCATTGCACTGGAGCAGCGTTACAAAGGGCTGCGTTCACCGCATAAGATAAAAATGGCCGTTTCCGGCTGTACCCGTGAATGTTCGGAGGCGCAGGGTAAAGATATCGGCGTGATTGCTACCGATAAGGGGTGGAATCTGTACGTGTGCGGCAACGGCGGTATGAAGCCGCGCCATGCTGATCTGTTTGCCAGTGATCTGGATACCGAAACCCTGATTCAGACCATCGATAGGGTGTTGATGTTCTACATCCGTACCGCTGATCGGCTACAGCGCACCAGCACCTGGATGGATAATCTGGAAGGCGGCATCGACTACCTGCGTCAGGTCATTCTGGATGATAGCCTCAACATCGGGACCGAACTGGACAACGACATGCAGCGGGTGGTGGACAGCTACCAGTGCGAGTGGCAAACCACGCTGGAGAGTCCGGCGCGTCTGGCGCTGTTCCGTGGGTTCCTCAACAGCGACAGCCCCGACGAAGCGGTAGTGATGGTGCCGGAACGGGGACAAATTCGTCCGGCGCAGGGTGATGAAAAACCGTCAGCTAATGCGCCATTTGCCTTGAAGCCGGTGGATCATGAGACTGAATGGGTTCATGTCGGCGCATTGCAGGATATCCCCGCCAATGCCGGGATGGCGGCCCGTATCGGGCAGCAGCAGATCGCTCTGTTTCATCTCTCCGGTAGTGAGCCACAGGTTTACGCGCTGGAAAACCACGAGCCGGGCAGTGGGGCGAATGTGTTGTCCCGTGGGCTGATTGGCGACGCAGCCGGCCAGCCGGTGGTGATCTCCCCGTTATACAAAAAACGTTTCCGACTGTGTGATGGCATCAGTCCGGATGATGCGGAACTGCGTGTACAGGTGTGGCCGGTACGGATTGAACAAGGGGAGATATGGGTGAACCGTCAGCCGCTGAGTCTGGCTAAAACTGCGGCCATGGCGGAAGTATCATGAACCGCCGCATCTGTCAGACAACCTGTCCCTACTGTGGCGTTGGCTGTGGCGTGCTGGCCGAAATCGACGAACAGGGAAAGGTGACCATTGCAGGTGATCCCCATCATCCGGCCAATCTTGGGCGATTATGCGTAAAAGGTTCTGCGTTGGGCGAAACGTTGGATCTGAAAGGCCGCTTGCTGTGGCCGATAGTGGAAGGCCATCGCGTCAGTTGGTCGCAGGCGCTGGACACCGTCGCCGAGCGTTTACAGAAAACCATCGCCGAACATGGGCCGCAGTCCGTGGCGTTTTATGGTTCCGGTCAACTGTTGACGGAAGATTACTATGTTGCCAACAAACTGATGAAAGGCTTTATCGGTGTCGCCAACATGGATACCAATTCCCGGCTGTGTATGGCGTCGGCAGTGATTGGCTACAAACGTGGGCTGGGGGCAGATGCAGTACCTTGCAGCTATGAAGATATTGAATTGGCGGATCTGGTGGTGCTGGTGGGTTCTAATACGGCCTGGGCACACCCGGTGGTGTACCAGCGGCTGGTTCAGGCTAAACAGCAACGGCCGCACATGCGGGTGGTGGTGATCGATCCGCGTCGCACTGCCACCTGTGATATTGCCGATTTGCATCTGCCATTACAGCCAGGCAGCGATGCCGGATTGTTCAACGGTCTGTTGCGCTGGCTACAGCAGGAAGCCGTGTTCGATCGTGGGGCGCTGTCTGGATGCCTTTCCGGGCTGGATGACGCGCTGGCGGCGGCCGACCCCTGGTCACCAGCGCAAATCGCTGATTTTTGTCAATTGGATGCGGCGCTGATTGAGCGCTTTTATCGTCTATTCAGCAAGTCGCAAACGGTGGTGACACTCTATTCCCAGGGGATTAATCAGTCGTCATCTGGTAGTGATAAATGCAACGCAATTATTAATGTCCATCTGCTGAGCGGGAAAATCGGGTGTCCCGGCAGCGGTCCCTTTTCCATTACCGGACAACCCAATGCGATGGGGGGGCGTGAGGTTGGTGGTCTGGCCAATCAGCTGGCTTCCCACATGGGATTTACGCCGCAGGATATTGATCGAATGAAGCGTTTCTGGCAGACCGATCGGGTTGCAACCCAACCTGGCCTGAATGCCGTGGAGTTGTTTCACGCTATTGACCGCGGTGAAGTGAAAGCAGTGTGGATCATGGGCACCAATCCTGTGGTATCGATGCCGGATGCCGACCGGGTAAAACAGGCGCTGACGCGTTGCCCGCTGGTGATTGTCTCTGATGTGATGCGCCACACGGATACCGGGACGACCGCGAATATTTTGCTTCCGGCGCTTGGTTGGGGGGAGAAGGATGGCACCGTCACTAATTCTGAACGGCGTATTTCCCGCCAGCGGGCGTTTCTGCCTGCACCGGGGGAAGCAAAAGCTGACTGGTGGATACTGACTCAAGTGGCGCAACGGATGGGATTTGCGGCGGCATTTGATTACCAGCATCCAGCACAGATTTTCCGTGAACACGCCGCCTTATCCGGTTTTGAGAATAACGGTAGCCGGGTGTTTGATATCAGCGCGTTGGCAGCGCTCAGCGACGCGCAGTGGCAGCATCTGGCACCGGTCCAGTGGCCGGTCAACGCGCGTTTCCCTCAAGGGCGCGCCAGACTGGGTGACGATGGGCAATTCTGGCATGCCGATGGCAAAGCCCGGCTGATTGCCGTGACGCCACAGCTTCCTCTACATCCTCATCATCTGGCGTATCCGCTGGTACTGAACACCGGACGGATACGCGATCAGTGGCATACCATGACGCGCACGGGTAAATCCGCTCGATTGATGCGTCACCAGCCAGAGCCTTACTGTGAACTGCATCCGTTGGACGCTAAGAACGAAGATATTCACGCAGGCGATCTGGTGCGCTTGTCATCAGCACAGGGCTGGATGCTGGCTAAGGCAAAAATCAGCACCGGACAAGCGCGTGGCAGCGTGTTTGTGCCGATGCATTGGAACCGACAGTTCAGCGCACAGGCCCGCGTCGATAGCCTGATTGCACCCATCACCGATCCCTATTCCGGGCAGCCCGAGAGTAAGCATGGCCGGGTGCGGGTGCAGCGTTGGCAGCCGGCGTGGCAGGCGTCGCTGTTTTTATTGGATGAGGCGCTGTTATCCAATACCGGAGAGTGGTCGAATGCCAGCGAACCGCCAACGGCGTATTGGAGCAAGATTCCGCATGAAACCGTAACGCAATATGTACTCGCTGGGCAAACGGATATCGCTGACTGGCGAGGGTGGCTGGCAGAGCACTATGGATTTATAGAAAACAGTGGGCGGGATAGCGTGCAGTATCAGATTGCGCAGGGCAAAGGCCTGTTTCATCTGGTTGCCTGGCGTGACCAGCGTGTAGTGCTGGCGTTGTATGTCAGCGCACAGTCGCTACAGATTGATAACGACAGTATTTGTAATGCGTTTATCACGCCACCAGAATCCTCTTACCAGCGACAGGCGCTGTTGGCGGGGAAAATGGCACAAGGGCAGCTAAAACAGGGTTCGACCGTCTGTAGCTGCTATGGCGTGGGTGAGGAAATTATTATTGGTGCGATCCGGCAGGGTTGTCACAGCGTCTCGGCGTTGGGTCGCAAGCTGAAGTGCGGTACCAACTGCGGTTCCTGTATCCCGGAGCTGAAAGCATTATTGAGTCAGCATACGCCGGCGGCGAAGAGCGAACTACAGAAAGCAGGTTAACCTGCTGACGAAGGTAAGAGGTAAAAAATGAAAACACTGCAACAGATTATGGTTCAGGCGCAGCGAAGTCAGCCGGTACTGGCGGGCGAAATTTGGCTGGTTGGCGCAGGGCCGGGCGATATAGAACTGCTGACGCTGAAAGCGCTGCGTGCTATCCAACAGGCTGATGTGGTGGTGTTCGATCGGCTGGTATCAGCGGATATAATGGATCTGGTGCCACAGCAGGCGCTGTGTATTGATGTGGGCAAAACCCGTGGTTGCCATCGTCTTTCTCAGGAAAAAATCAACCAGTTGCTGGTTGAACTGGCGCAGGCAGGTCAGCGCGTTGTCCGTCTCAAAGGTGGTGATCCGTTTATTTTTGGTCGCGGTGGTGAAGAGATGAATTATGCCCAGCAGGCGGGTATTGCGTGTCATGTCGTTCCCGGAATTACGGCGGCGACCGGTTGTGCAGCGGCAGTCGGACTGCCATTAACGCATCGGGCTTGCGCGCAGTCGGTACGCTTTGTGACTGGACATTCGCGAGATGGTGAACCGCAACTGGACTGGCCGACATTTGTGGATGGGCAACAAACGCTGGTGTTTTACATGGGATTAAGCCACGGCAGCCGCTTATGTCAGCGTTTGATCGAGCATGGGTTGTCTGCACAGACGCCGGTGGCGATTATTGAGCGCGGCACTCAGCCGGAACAGCGATTGTTAACCGCTACACTGGCGACATTACCGGAATTGCTGGCGCGTTATCAACCACAGTCACCCAGCCTGCTGGTGGTCGGCGAGGTAGTGAAATTCTGCCATCACCCGGCATTGACGGTCGCGGCGTTACCGATGCCGCTTATGGCACCGGCGGCAGCCTGATCTCGACAGTGGGCAGAATGTCACAAGGACGGTCAACGCTGACGAACTCGAGCGGTTAATCCTTTTAGAAAGTAGCGTAGAATTTGATCACCGCAGGCGCGGTAATTTTTATGATCCGGTGAACGCATTATGGCCGTCAGCTCTGGCTGAGAGACCTTGAAATCCTGGGCGGCCAGTATTTCCTGAATATCCGTGGTTTTCAGCGAAAATGCAATGCGCAGTTTTTTCAGGATGATGTTATTGGTGACTCTACGCTCGACTTGCAGTGCTGGCTGGTTTTCGTCTTTGCCGCGTTTTTGCAGAATCAAGCCATTGAGAAAATAGCTCATCACAATATCAGGACACGGCTGGTAGCCGGTTTCATCCTCTTTTTTCACATAGCTTGCCAATTGCTGGAGAGGCACAGTCATTTCCGCTAGCGTCAGGATTGCCAGCAGATGATCGTTATTTAAATTCAGCATATAGCGCACGCTACGTAGCACGTCGTTATTCATCATTCCCGGTTTTTTCTCGCCATTCATCATCGTTATAGACGGGTAGTATAAGGGAACAGTGAAAAAATGCAGAGAGGAACTCGAGCTAGCATCAGGCTGCTCACCTCAAACAAGGTAGTTCGGCTTGCCGCTAACGCCAGATGGGGACATTCATCAGATGTAACGGGAGAGTCCCGGTGGAGCGAGGAGGGACGAACCTGGCTTTCGGTTCGTCCCTGGAGTGGCTGGTCAGAATCAGAGTTTGAAGCTTTGCACCACCAATTCGAGCTGCTCACTCTGTTCTTCCATCGCGCGGGCAGCGGAAGAAACCTCTTCAACCAGTGCGGCGTTCTGCTGAGTGGTGCTATCCAGTTGGTTAATCGCCTGATTCACCTGTTCAATGCCCATGCTTTGCTCCCGGCTGGCGGACATGATTTCGCCTATCAGCGTCGTCACATTGTTCACCCCTTGCATCAATTCATCCATCGTTTGTCCTGCCTGTTCTACCAGGTTGCTACCTGCGTCAATGCTGGCAACAGACTCTTCAATCAATTTCTTGATTTCACGTGCCGAGTTGGCTGAGCGTTGTGCCAAACTACGAACTTCTGAGGCGACCACGGCAAATCCTCTCCCTTGTTCACCAGCACGGGCGGCTTCGACAGCGGCATTTAGCGCCAGAATATTAGTCTGGAAAGCGATACTGTCGATGACGCTGATGATATCGACGACTTTGTGTGATGAGGTATTGATCTCACCCATGGTTGAAACCACCTGCTGTACCACCTGTGTTCCCCGTTCGGCGACAAGAGACGCTTCACTGGCCAGTTTGTTGGCATGAGTGGCATTGTCGGCATTTTGTTTGACCGTGCCGGTTAGCTCTTCCATGGAGGCTGCCGTTTGCACAATTGAACTGGCCTGCTCCTCGGTACGTGATGATAAGTCCATGTTACCGCGGGCAATCTGGCGTGACGCGGAGGTGATCGCCAGCGTACTGTCACCAACCTGATGCATCATATCCTGTAGATAGGCGATGAAATGGTTGAAGCTCTGGGAAACATTGTTGAATTCCGGGCTATTGCTGACGGGAAGGCGCTGAGTCAGATCGGCACCGCTCGTTGAGAGCGATAGAATATTGTCGTTAAGGTTATTGAGGCGTTTCATCATCGTGCGGATAAAACCCAACAATACCAGAAGCAGAATAATGGCCAATGGGAGTTGAACGGCACCCAGACGTATCAGCATATCGCTGGTTTGTGAAGTCAACTGGCTGGTAAGAACATCGCTGGCAAGATACCAGGGACTGCCGGCAATGGGTTGAACGAACAACGTATGGCTACCGTCTTTAGCGTCATATTGGCTTTGAATCGGTTCTTTACCGGCGTTTACCAACATGGCCCGCAGTGGCGCCGCCATTGGCAAGGTGAGTGTACTGAGATTTTCCAGTTTGGGCGCAGCGCCAACCAGTGCCGCATTACCCACCACTTTTCCATCAGCTTCAATAATCAGTACGCGACCGTTAATGGCATCGCCCATTTTTTTCGCCAGGTTATTAAAAAAACCAAGCGTCACATCGATGGTGGCGACACCCCAGGCTTTGCCGTTGCGATAGATGCCCATCGCACAGTTGGTTCGGGGCTGTGGGCTGGCTGCGTCCTGATACGCTTTCGCCCAGGCGCACACACCTTTGGCGGCAGCCATACCCTCTTTATACCAGGGTTGTTCGTAATATTTATCCGCTTCCGCCGAGTTCCAGTAGGTATTCACTTTGAGCTGGTTACTGTCGTCTCGAGCGAAGAAGGTCGAAAATTTATCGCGTTCCGGATCACGCAGTTTCGGCAGCGGCCAGATACCGCCACCAAACACGTTGGTATCCTGATATTGATTGACCAGTGCCGGCAGTAAGGTATCAATGGATGCACTGTCCATCACGCTGATGGCTTCGGTAATACTGCGTTGCTGTGCTTGTACGCGGTTCATCTGTTCTATGATCGTGGTTGCAAGTGAGTCAACTTGATAGCGCACGAGGCGTTCTTCATTATCGGTCAACTGCGGCGCCACAAATTGCTTGATAACCACCACGGTCACAATGATCAGCAAGACGAAAAAACCGAGGATGGAGACAGTAAAGCGAGACTGTGTTGTTTTTAACATATGTCTACCACTTAAGCCGAAAAGCGTGATTGCCTTAATACCAACCAACGGCATGCTAAAGAGAAACTTGAGGTGATCATCTGCACACTTTTGCAATGAAACTCGAAGGCTTTGTTACTTTCCACATTGGGAGAACGCAGAGATTATCCGCGGTATTATCGGCAGGCGATTAAACATATCAATATGAATTATATAGCTATTTATCTCAGGAGGTCGTGACGAACTTCCCGGGTTTGTCATCACGGCTGAGTGCACAGTTTGCCATTTACCCCGAAAATTACCGCTCTTCTACACCACGCTATATGGGGCATCCGCGCCGTTGATTAATCTTTCCGGTTTGCATGGGCAACTCCCTGATACTGAAGAGTGGCTAATGAGTCCGTTACCGGTCATAAAATATCGGTAAGATTAAATAATTACATAGGCAATAAATAAGATTATTATGTGGCATATGCTATAAATGAAGCCGCCAGCTCAGACCCAATATGCTTATTGACCAGAACGTTGGGCGCCATTGATTGAAAGTAACGGCTGTTAGTCGAAATAAAGTGAATTCAATTATTTTGATGTCAGGACCGTTCGGGATAGGAGCAATGCAATAAAAAACTGATTGAAACCATTGATGCTACTGTATGGATGGGCAGCGGGTGTCGTAGTAATTTATATGACTCGGACGCGGATTATTGTGGATGAGCCCTCCGAACAGCAGTCTGATTAAGGGGGCTTCTTTTCCCCCATGGAGACACATTATGAATAGCTTATATACGGAAACGAAGAAGATTCATGCGCAATGTATCGCTTGTGGTGAGCCAGCAGAGGGGCAACTGGCTCTCGGGCTGGTGTTCCGTGAAATGGCCAATGGTGCGGTTACCACCGATTTTCTGGTGACACCTGAACACCAGGGTTATCCGGGATTATTGCACGGTGGTCTGATCTCGACGCTTCTGGATGCAACCATGACAAATTGCCTCTTTTCCCGAGGTATTCATGCTCTAACGGTAGAGTTATTGGTGCGATTTTCTACTCCAATACCAGTGGGTAGTTACCTGTCGATTACATCTTGGGTTTTATCGCAAAGAAAAAATATCTTTCGATTGGAATCTACTATCTGTTTTCGGGGAGAATTGAAGCATTTGGCGCGGGCAACTGCAAAATTTATGGCGGTTCCCCAGGCATTTTTCTATCAAAAATGAGCGCTTGGTTGTTGTTGCCTGTAACAATGACATCTTTAATGGATTTGAATCAACATGTTGGCTTGCCTTGTTATTACCGAAAGCGCCCGCCTGCTGTCGGCAAGGGAAAACAATTCGAGACATCTTAAATTAACGTTACATTCTGTTATTCATTCTTGGTATTTAGGGGGTCAATGTGTGGTCTGGATTTGATAGAAGGCGTCAGTTTTCCGAGCTTAATGAGCAAGAGGTCCTCTCACTGGCAATTTCCTCTGAAGAGGATGATGCCCGTATTTACCAGACGTACTCGATGCATGTACAAGAGGACTATCCCGCAACAGCAGAAATGCTCCTGAGGATGGCAAAGGAGGAGAACCGTCATCGCGAACGGCTGATATCCCTGCATCAGCGTCGATTTGGGAATATTATTCCGCTGATAAGACGCGAGCATATTGCCGGTTATTACAATCGTAAACCACTATGGCTGGTTCAAAATCTGGGCATTGCCCGGATTCGGGCAGAAGTCGCAGCAATGGAAGAGGCGGCACATCAGTTTTACATATTAGCCGCACAACGTACGAGTGACGCGGATACTCGGCGATTGCTCGGTGACCTGGCAGCAATGGAAGCCCGGCACACTGATCTCGTGGCAAGCCTGGAAAAAGAGATGCTGCCTGAGGATGTGCGTTCGGAGGAGGATGCTCTCGCACATCGCCAGTTTATCCTGACCTGGGTACAACCGGGATTGGCAGGACTAATGGATGGTTCTGTTTCGACTCTGGCTCCGGTTTTCGCTACAGCGTTCGCAACACAGTCGACCTGGACCACTTTTTTAGTTGGTCTGGCCGCATCGATTGGTGCGGGAATATCTATGGGGTTTACGGAGGCGGCGGCTGATGACGGGACAATTTCCGGAAGGGGATCGCCAATCAAACGGGGATTGGCGGCTGGCGTGATGACGGCCCTGGGAGGCTTGGGTCATGCATTACCTTATCTTATCACTAATTTTTGGATGGCAACCAGCATCGCCTTTGTGATGGTATTCTGTGAATTATGGAGTATTGCCTGGATCCAAAAGCGCTACATGGAAACACCATTCTGGCGTGCTGCGTTACAGGTAGTGTTGGGTGGTGCACTTGTTTTTGCCGCCGGGGTTTTGATCGGAAACGCTTAGCCAGCCTCTATCAGGCGTGCTGATTTTCTCCTTTGATACGATGGTTGAGGCAATCGCGGTAATTTCATTGTAAAAGATGGCTACTCACCACGATGACAACAAGATAAAATAGTGGTGAGCAAACTCATTTTTATATGATTTTATACACTTTTTCTCTATTTTTTTATCTTTTTAGGAGTTTACCGATGCCTCAGTTACCGAGTTGCCCAAAATGTAATTCTGAATATACGTGGCAAGATGGCGAGTTATTCAATTGTCCGGAATGTGGTCATGTGTGGTCGGCAGACAGCAGCTCTGCTTCTCAGGACGAAGGCCTGATAGTCAAAGACGCGAATGGTAATTTGCTGGCGGATGGCGACACTGTGACAGTGATTAAGGACTTGAAAGTAAAGGGCAGTTCCTCGACATTGAAAATCGGGACGAAAGTCAGAGGCATTCGTCTGGTCGAAGGCGATCACAATATCGATTGCAAAATTGATGGGTTTGGCGCGATGAAACTGAAATCCGAGTTTGTGAAAAAAAGCTGATTAATGAAGCTCAGCTACTACCGCCGGGCTTTCTGACAGTAAACTCTCACAACGAACCCATTCGATGGAACGGCACCCACACTGCGAAAGGTTGTGGGTCCCGTTTTCACTGTGGCTAAGGGTTGCCGGTCTGTTTGCGGACTAAAATCTTTTCCGTCAGAAAATCGATGAGAACCCGGTATTTAGAGGGTAAATAGCGATTGGGATGATAAAGGATCCACGACATTCCGTAATAGGTTGTCATATAGTCCCACTGTGGCAGTACCTGAATAACTTGCTGTTTTTCAATTGCTTCTTGTACCGTGAAAAAAGGCAGGCAGCCAATGCCTAAATGGTTGAGAATGCCATCAAGCCGCGCTTTGCTATGGTTGGTGGCATAACGGCCTCTTACCGTTACTCTGCTTTGTTCTCCAGTGACGGTATTTTTAAATTTCCAGCAATTATCGCCAGGTGTTTCACCTAAATAAATACAACTGTGTTGCGTCAGATCAAGAGGATGCTGAGGCGTACCTTTTTCATCTAAATAAGTTTTTGTGGCACAAATAATATGATTAACGCGAATAAGTGGTCTTGCGGCCAGTCCGGCGGGAGGATCATCTGTAATTCTGATAATTAAATCAATGTCATCGCCAATCAAGTCAACCAGCCTGTCGGTCAGCATTAATTGCACATCCACATGGGGATACAGCCGTAGAAACTCGGCAATGTGCGGTGTGATTAAATCACGGCCAAATGCTCTGGGGGCGCTGATTTTCACCAGCCCCTGAGGGCTGTTACAGAAGCGATCTGCTATTTCCATTACATTTTTTGCTGACTCAATCATCTCATTACAGTACGCATAAGCTTCCGTGCCAGCGGCGGTGAGTTTGAGCCGGCGCGTCGTGCGCTCCAGTAATTTTATTGACAACGCCTGTTCCAGGCTGGCTATCTGCCTGCTAACTGATGATGCCGTGGTGCCAAGTTGTTCGGCGGCGGCTGAAAAGCTGCCAGACTCAACGACCTGGACGAAAACAGCCATGTACGGCATTAAACCCATGTATTGATTTGTTCTCATAATGCAAAAGAGTTATTTGTTTATCACTATTATTCCACGTGGACGGATCAGCGATACTGACCAGGCAGCAAGTCATTATCATTACAATACACAGCTAAAAGGAAACGAAAATGACGCGTTCTCTGGAAGTGAGGAGTTTGGAAGATCTGTCTTTTATTGCTAAGCACACACAACATATTCTCACCTTATTTAGCGGCGGGGTAGATAGTAGCTATCTTCTTTACAAGCTATCGCAGTATCGCTGTAAAGTCACGGCATTAACTATTGATCTTGGCGATGGTGTTGTCAGCGAGGATTTACAATATATTGCGGAATGCTTTGGTGTCAGATTAAAAGTCATTGACGCTCGTGAACGATTTATTGAGCAAGCGATTATTCCGGCAATTCAAGCTAATGCAAAATATATGGGGATATATCCTATCAGTTCCTCATTATCACGACCGATCATCGCGCAATATGCGGTGGAATTGGCAAAAGGACTGGGTTGTGATGCCATCCTGCATACGGCAAATCAATCACAGAATAGCTTGCGGCGCTTGAATGGGGCTCTGCGGCAACTTAATTTCCCTGGTTATATTGGCAGTCCATATGAGTATTCGGCCTTTAGCCGGGAAGAGAAAATTAAATCGTTGTGTCAGATAGGGTTAGATCGGTTCCAGGCAAGAGGTATTAGTGGTGACGCCAATCTCTGGGTCAGAGAATATGAGTCTGGTGAACTGGATAATCCGGAAGATTTCAGCGTTCCCGAGAGATTGTTTAAATGGACTGCTAAGCCTTCGCAACCATTGAGTTCTTCAACGTCGTTAACTCTGGGATTTGAGTCCGGCAAGCCCGTTTCCATCAATAACACGCCACAGTCGATGATCGAGTTGATCGACACGCTTAACAACGTCGCAGGGAAATATGGTATCGGGCGCTACAGCGGCCTTGAGCATCTGGAAGGCGGAGAGAAAGTGCTTGAAGTCAGGGAAGCGCCAGCAGCGACACTGCTCATGGCGGCCTATCGGCATTTAGAAACTGCGGTTTTGGATGCGAATTTACTCAGAAATAAATTGGCGATAGAGCAAATCTGGGTATGTGAAGCGATTGAAGGGCGCTGGTTTGGTCAGTTAAGCGCAGCAACGGCAGCGTTCATCCAAAAAAGCGCGGAAGCGGTCACCGGCAGTGTTACGTTTTCGCTGCGTCCTGGGGTGGCAGACCTCACGTCTGTGCATGCATTGAACCCACTCTATCTTACGGATCGCGATGGCTGGGAGAAAAACATTGCCATTGCGCGAGGTTGTCGCAGCCTGGCTGAATTATCTTCTTCGCTCACCAACCATTACGCATTGTCCGCATGAGGTGATCTATGAAATTAATTGATGAGTTTTATGCATTGCCATTAAATTTGATAAACACAACGGCAAATGAAATAAAGAAACAAGGATGGGCATTTATTGCTGGGCAGGATGTTATTGATGATCTCGAATTGGATTATGATTATGTTTCCTCATTCGGATGTTATTGGGATTCTCTGGTTCGCGATGAATTTATGGCTGACAATGGTACGTACCGTTATCGCCGTTATAGCCATTTCCGACTGGAGGATCCGCACGGTAAATTGATATTGCTACCACATGAGCCTTATTCTCAATCAACTGAATTCAATTATCTGAATGGTGGTGTCGAACGTTATTATCCTCCGTTGGAGACTAACTTTATTAATCACCCTTTATTTATTTCCCTGATCCGGGGGCTGGCGCAAATATTTAACTGTGCTGAGAAGGAAACACGAACATGGACTATCCGTTTGTATCCTTATCGTATTCTGACTAATAAAATAGAGACTGGAAAACCGACCCCGGAAGGATTACATCGTGATGGTGTTGACTATATTGCCATGGCGTTAATTCGACGCGTCAATGTCTCGGGAGGTGTGACAACCATTACGGATAGCCAACGTACACCTCTGCATAGCAAAACGCTTAACCAGCCGATGGATATTATTGTTGCTGATGACCGCCGAATAATGCACGAGGTTTCTCCTATCTCCTGTAGTCAAGGTTCACAGGGATATCGTGATGTCCTGGTTATTGCCTTTGAGCGAGAATGCCCATGCTGAATAAACTACACAAAAGCACCCGTGGTTATGCGGAGTTAATGCTACTGGCTGTCGCGATGATCTGGGGAACCAGTTATGGTGTGGCGAAAGGCGCCATACTATTTTATCCGGTAGCCGGGTTCCTGTTTATCCGGTTTATCATGACATTTGTTTTACTGCTGCCTGTGCTGCGCAATCATTATCGTCAGGCGTTATTGCCGGGTGCTGTCCTTGGTTTGCTCTTGCTGGCGATCTTCCTGTGTGAAACCTTCGGTGTCATGTATACCAGCGCCAGTAATGCAGCTTTCCTGATCAGCATGTGTGTGGTCCTGACGCCATTTGTTGAGTGGTCCATTTTTCGCCAGCGGCCAGAAACCGCCGTGTTCGTTGCAGCCACATTGTCACTGTGTGGTGCGCTACTGTTAACCCGCACAAACGACGATATTGAGATGAATGTCGGCGATGTATTGGTACTGGGCGCGGCATTGCTGCGCGCACTGATGGTCTGTCTGACCAAAAAACTGATGGAGCATCATGATGTTCCCGCGTTGGCGCTTACCGCAGTGCAAACCGGTGTTGTTGCGGGCGGCTCGTTGATCCTGTTGCTTTGTACTCAGCAGGGGATCCCGCCATTACCAACGACCTGGGCGTTTTGGTCAGCGACGTTATATCTGGTGCTGTTTTGCACGATGTTTGCCAACTATGCCGTTCGCAGAATCACCCCAACACGGGCTTCATTATTGATGGGGTCGGAGCCTTTTTTTGGTGCCATATTTGCCACTCTGTGGTTGCAAGAGCGGCTGAGCGTATTTGCATGGTTGGGGGGAGGGATGATTGTCGCATCATCGCTGTGGGCATCGTGGCCCCGGCCGGTCAGGAGAATTTCCATCAGCGAACCATGAGTACAGACCATGAAAACGCAGCCGATGAGCGCGACGCTTTGGCGGGAATATTCGTTCGGCAACGGTGGCGGCTTGTTTAACCACCACTATTCTATGATGGCATCGACGCTATATTCGACACGGTTCCTACCCTTATTTTTAGCCCGATACAACGCGTTATCAGCGATGCTGTAGAGTGTGTCAAAGCGAGCTTGAGCCGGTGTCCAACTGATGCCGAAACTGGCGGTTACTTTTCGCTGGGGCAGCAATGGGGTTTGGTTGAGACTGTGATGGATCTGTTCCGCAATAGAGACTGCCTGCATCAGCGTATATTCACTCAACAGAATAGTGAACTCTTCGCCGCCCACGCGGCCAATATAGCCTTGTCCCTGCAATACTTCTCGAATGCGTGAAACCAAATTGCAAATCACAGTGTCGCCGGTGGGATGACCGAATGTATCATTGACCTGTTTGAAATGATCAATATCCAGCACAATCAGCGCGGCTGGTTTCTGTGCCAGCGTTTCGTCGACAAGATCGATAATTGCGCGGCGATTAAAAATATCGGTTAACGGATCATGGGTCGCCTTGTATTCCAACTCGACGGCTAATGTGTGAAGTTGGGTATTAAGGCGTGTAAGTTCCTTTTCGGCACGATCACTGCGGGTAATCAGTCGGTAGGTCTCCCGAACCAGACGCTGGTAATGTTCTGATAACAGCATCAGATTGTCCCGATATATTTCAGCTGGCATATCCAGTTGTGCGGCGACGTGACGTGCTGACAGCAAAATATCATACTCTGGTGTAAACAGTTCATTGGTGCTCATGGCGTTACTCCAAAATATGGCTATGAAATTCAAGTGCCGGGAAATCCAGATGCAGTTCTTGTCCGAATTCTTCTGTAATGTCATCGTCTTGGTCGTGATACCAATGTAGGACAATGGGAAGCCCGTTTTCAGCAGCCTGATTGAGAAGGTTAAATAGGCTGAACAGCATCTTGGTGCTGGAGCTGTTGAAGTAAATCAACGACACATGCACATTGATCTTCTTGTCAAGAAGGATGTCTGTAGCCTGTATGGTGGTGAGATAATGCTGAATCCGCGTAATGAGCGGGTTGTAAAACGCCGCCGCATTTTCAGGATAGGACTCACCGGAAAGAGAGAGCTGGTGTGTATCAAAATAAAAATCTACGGTTGGCGAGCTTGGCGTGCCAGCAATATGGAGATTCTCTGTTGTTATAGTCTCTGTCATGTTAAATAATTGCCTTTAGATAAAACGTGGGAAACCCCGTTGATTCATCACTCCGAAAAGTGAATTGCAGGGGTTCACTGGCATCGCGTGCAATAGTCAGTAACCCCATATCAGCGCCTTTGCTCTGGGGCGGAGTATCATCACGTAACGAGGCTTTGTAGGCGAGTTTGATTTCTTCGAGCGTCATGTGACACAGCGGTTCCAGACGCACTCGCAGTTTTTCCATGTCATAGGGATGGACCCGATTGGCACAGAGCAGAAAGTATTTCCCTGCTTCATGGCCGATGCATACCAATCCATGCCGCATTTCATTTGGGTGATCAATTGATGTCAGATTAGCGGCTGAATAACGGATGATGTTCTGAACTATTTCTACAAAACTGGAAAACAATTTGCGGCGAACATTGGCAGGCACCTGTTTTTTTTCCAGTTGTAATTTCACCGCCTCCGCCAGGGAACAGATGATATTTTGTGAAAAGTACCCCACGTAATACAGCGTAAGATCCTGCTGTTGTGTAAGGTCAAAAAAGCCGTCGTAATTCGTGTCTGACATATCGCTGAACCACCCAATTGCCAATTGATAATCTCGTTTATTGCCTGAAACCCCAAAATGTCAGATCGTCTCGTCGATATTGTTCGCCTTGCCAGGCGTTATGTTGCTGCATCAACTGGTTGGCTAGTTTATGCATCGGGAGTGTTTGAAAACGCAGCAATAAGTCTTGCAGGCGACGCTTACCAAACATGATCTGTCGTTCACCACCGATCTGATCGGTCAGTCCATCGGTGGTCGTGAAAACTATATCCTGTGGTGCCAGTGTTTGTCGGAACGCTGGCCAAGTGTAGTCATAAGGTGTGTCAGTATAGCCAACGCCCATGCGATCGTTCTCAAGCATCGTGATTTCACGATTCTGGGCTTTAAGTATGAAGGCGGGTATACGCGCACTGGCCCAGTTAAGGGTAGATGAGGCGGTTTCCATAAATATAAGAATGGCGTCGCAGCCATCATTAGAGGAAGGTTTCTGTCCGATATGACTAATCTGCCCCAATGTATCTTTGATGTGGCGATTGATAGTCTGCAACAGCTGTGCTGGTTGTTCCGGTCCATGTAGGGTTAGCGCCATCTCCAGTGCCGAGGCAAAAATCAGTGTCATGAACGCACCAGGGACACCATGACCTGTACAATCCGCCACCACGGCCAGCCAGCCATGAGCATAGGGTTTGAAGTAGTAACAGTCTCCCCCGACACAATCACGCGGTTCCCATATCAGGCACCATTCTGCCAACGTTTTGGACATTGCCTGATGTGAGGATGCCAGCATTGCTCCCTGGATGACGCTGGCATACTCAATACTTTGCATGATTTGCTGGTGTTTTTGTGCATGCATATCCGCAACGTTTTTAATTAAGTCAATACCCAGTCCAATGCCGAGATATTGCCCTTGTTCAACAATGATAAATCCATCAGTCAGAAATCTATCGCCGGTAATCACCGCCTTATCTGTCACGTCACTTAAGGAGGTAGAAGCCTCTACTACCAGCGGATTTTTATCCATGAAAGCAATACAGCTTTTTCTATCATACAACTCGCGATAGAAAGGACGGGCCATCTGAGAGAGGAAAATATTCCGGTTGATTAATCCGAATGGTCGGCCATTTTCGACTACTGGCAAGCTGACCAGATCTTTATGCTGACCAAAGATCTGTAATACGCTGGCATTCTCCGTAGCCGGAGAAACATCGGGTGTAGTAATACACAAGTCGCGTGCACTGGGAAAATGTACTGAGGGCAACCGTGGTTTCGGGACAGATAAGGTATGCATCAGGTGTCTTAACAATAAGATTGTTCTGGATAAAACATAACAACCCTATATGACGAATTCATGACGTTATTCCGCAACTATTGTCTTCTGTGACTGGGTAATCGGGATGCTATGGGTCAGCGAATCTTGTCGATGTCGTGAGGGGGAATAGTGTGAATATTTCTTATTAGCTCAATAAATGAACGTTGTTATTCCAATTATGTCTTAACAAAAAATCAAAATGGCCGATATATTTTATACGTTAGCAATGTAAATGTTGTCGTCAAAATAAGTAATTAAACGTTAGTAAATGTGACACCATGGCGTTTTATTCATTTTTTTTCATAAATTATTTTTTATATGAAAAACGGTTATATGTATCGATGGGGTGGTTAGATTTCTCGATTTCATTCTTTTGCCTAACCAAATTGTGTGTGAATCACGACTGACAATTGCCACCATCAGAATATGTGCCCAATAGATTTCGAGTTGCAGGAAGGCGGTAAGCGAAAGCATTCCGGCGTGCTTACTCAGGCAAATGATTTGAGGAGTGGCAAATCTGCCAGAAGCATATTTGCATACTGTTTACAACGATCCCAAAAGGTGGATTCCAGGGATGGGCCGAGTAACTGAACGCAACCAACGCATCGGTAGCTTGAGAGATGACGGGTATACAGACGTTAAATTCAATAGACGAAAGGAGTTACGTCGTGGCTATATCGGGTCTTGAAACACATAGTCAGAATGTAAAGTCTTTTTACCCGCTCATAACAACCATAAGTTCGGTGAGTAAAGGGGATTCATCCTCGGACTCCACGAGTAATGATGCGCTGGCGAACTTATTTACTACCCCTGATGCGAGTACAAAGGTCACGTTATCCCCTGACGGAAAAAATAAGTCAAATGCTGCCCAGTCAACTGGGAGTATTAGTGGCTTTCAGGAAAAAACCGCTGAGCAGGAAGTTAGGGACAAACAGGAAAAACAAAGAGAAGGCGTGTCTCCAAAACGTTCTCTGGAGATGATGAATGGTATTCCATTGTATGGTGGAACGTTAGTTTCCATGACGAGCTACCCGGATGGTAGTTGGAAAGCGCTTGATGTGTTTACCGGTCAACCGGTGACATCCGCAAATGCCGCACGGATGAGTCAGCAAAACAGCAGTAAAAACCTGGATATGTTTAATTTTTATAGCCAAGGAATATATAAAGGCATGTCTGCTGCTGAAATCTACGAAAAGATACAACAGATGCTGAGCATGGAGTCTGACGGCATGAGCTGGGAAGTCGTCGGTTCATCGGATCTCTTCTCTTAAACCGGTTAAGCGTGGGGATATGCTGAACACCCGGTATGATGCTTTCCAGTTAAGTCACTAACTGAGATTGGGTATTTTTTATTTTTTCGAATCACTGCCTTGTTTCTATTTATTTTGTCAGGGCAGTTTTTTCAAGACGGTTAAGCACAATTTTTAATGCTTTATTCAGTAACTTGTCCTGTCGTAGAGCAATACTCAACGTGCGGCTGAGTGGTGGTGTTAGCGCACGGGCGCAGACACCGCGCCGCAATAATTCGGGTGTCACGGCTATGCTGGGAATAATACTGTATCCCAACCCAGCGACCACCATTTCTTTGATAGCTTCAATACTGCCCAACTCCATCACCGGAACGTTTTTTTCCCCCGATGCACTGAACCAGTCATCAATCAGACTGCGGGTACTGCTGCCTGATTCAAATACAATTAAGGGTAAACGATTCAGTGTCGCGGCATCGAAAAGGGGGGCCGTGGCACAGTCTTTACTTAATATCGCTACGAATTCATCTTCCAGTAGGGGTGAGATAACAAGATTTCGTCCGCTAGCCGGCATTGTGACCAACGCGGCATCAATCTGGTTATCTGCCACGGCTTTGACGATGTCCCGTGTATTGCCGGTATGGATGCCGACAGTAATTCGCGGATAATCCTGTCGAAGTTCACGAAGCAGAGGGGGCATCAGATGAATGCAAGCCGTGGCGCCAGTCCCCAGCACCACACTGCCGATGACGTCCTGTGAATAATCAGCCATGACCTGTTGTACATCATCGAGTACGACTCTAACTCGTTCAGCTTGTGTCAGTAGTGTTTCTCCCGCCGGGGTCGGGCGGAGTTTTTTCCCGGCACGTTCCACCAGCCGCAACCCAAAATAGTGCTCTAACTGACGAACCTGTAGGCTAACTGCCGGTTGTGTCAGCCCGAGAATATCTCCGGCGGCTGAAAAACTGCTTTCCCGCACAACGATGGCAAACGTTGCCAACAGATCCGGATTCAACCTGGCCATAGCAAAGTTTCCTTTATACCGCGTATAAGTTTCAGGCTCTATTCACCAGAAAATGAAAGTTTTACTCTTATTGCTAAACATCAATAAGGAGTATGCATGAATCTGGTCGTTATTGAAGAAGCCAAAGATCATCACATCGCTGCGATTCAGGCGATATATAGTCATCATGTTCTGCATGGTATCGCAACCTTTGAGACAGAACCTCCCGATATTGCCGAAATGCAGGCCCGTCTCAGGAAAGTCCGCGCTGAAAAGCTACCCTGGCTGGTGGCGTTGCGAGACGATCTGGTGGTTGGTTATTGTTATCTCTCGCTGTATCGCACACGTCGGGCATACCGTTTTACCGTGGAAG
Source organism: Prodigiosinella confusarubida (assembly GCF_002847015.1). Classification (GTDB taxonomy): domain Bacteria; phylum Pseudomonadota; class Gammaproteobacteria; order Enterobacterales; family Enterobacteriaceae; genus Prodigiosinella; species Prodigiosinella aquatilis. The sequence goes on along the minus strand of NZ_CP025085.1, from coordinate 4,233,165 downwards.
ATTCAGTCTATATTCATCCTGATGTCCAAGGGCAAGGTATCGGGAAGACGCTTTTGTCGACGGCACTGACATTGGCGGAAAACCAGGGCTACCGGCAGATGATTTCTGTAATAGGAAATAGCGAGAATCATGCTTCGCTGGGATTGCATCAATCGCTGGGCTTTGAAATGGTTGGCACATTGCGTTCAGTTGGCATGAAACATGGACGCTGGGTGGATACGGTATTACTTCAGCGGGCGCTGGGTGCCGGCGACACCACATTACCGGATGAGGCCTGATAAACATCATGCGCCGCCGGCGGCGCATGATGTAGCAATCCGTTGCGTAAATTATCGGGGCATCAGTGATGGGTCTGCTGTGTTTTCCACAAGGCAATCACACTTAGTAATGCCACTATCATCAGGTAATAACTGGGGGCCAGGCTGCTACCGGTCGCACTGATCAGCAACGTGCAGATAAACGGTGCGAAGCCGCCAAAGACCGTTACGGAGACGTTATAGCTGATGGCCATGCCGCTGGCGCGGGTAGATACTGGAAACAGGTCTGCCATCATGGAAGGAACGGTGGAGAAATAAACCGATTTCAGCAGCGCCATCCAACCGACTACGATGATGAGAGATAGTGGAGAAAGGTATTTCGTCATCAGCCAGAATGCCGGATAGATGGTGATGATAAGTAACAGCAGTGCCGCCCACATAAGTGGCAGACGGCCGATTTTTTCTGCCCACAGTCCCATCAAAGGGGTGACAATGGTCAGGATAATACCGGCGATCAGTGTGGCGCTGAATGCGGTGGTCGAGGCCAGATGCAATGTCTTGGTGGCGTACGTTGGTACGTAATTCAACATGTAATTGATGGCGGTTGAAATCACCATCAAACCGATAGCGGTAAAAAACAGGCTCTTCTGACGGGTAAAAATCGTTTTTACCGGTGTGGCGTTTTTTTCCGCCTGGTGGAAACTGTCCGGCTCATGAATGTGCCGGCGAATGTACAACCCAACCGGCCCGATCATTAATCCGAAAGCGAAAGGAATACGCCACCCCCAGTCCTGAATCTGCGTTTCGCTCAGAAATTGTGATAATCCCAGACCGAACGCTGACGCCAACAAGGTGCTGGCCCCCTGGGTGGCAAACTGCCAACTGGCGATAAAGGCCCGGCGCTCGGGAAAGTGCTCAACCAGAAAGGCGGTGGAACTGCCGAATTCTCCACCCGCAGAGAAACCCTGAATCAGACGGGCCAGGATAATCAGGATGGGTGCCGCCAGGCCAATCGCCGCGTAGGTCGGCATGAATGTAATGATAGCGCCGCCCAGTAGCATCAGGCTGATGGACAGCAGCAAGGACGCTTTGCGTCCGGCGCGATCTGCATAGGCACCCAGCACCACAGCACCCAGTGGACGAATCAGAAACGCTATACCAAAACTGCCGAAGGTCAGCAGCAGGGAGACTGCCGAATCTTGGGTCGGGAAAAATGCGTGGGCAATATAAATGGCGAAAAAACCATATACTGCGATATCAAACCACTCCAACGCGTTACCGATGCACGTGGCAAACAGCGTTTTGTACAGACTGGGACGAAGCGTTGCAGCGGGTGAATCAAGCTGGCTGGATAATGTGCTCATGGTTCACCTCAGCGAATGCCAGAAGATGCGCGGTGCGCGCGGTGTCTGGCCAAAATATCGTTTCCCTGTTCCCCTAGTTGCCAGAACAGCCTGGTCATTATCTGTAGCCCTTCCCGGGCGACGGAGATCAGCATATGTTCGTCCCCGGCGTGCTGACCGCAGGCAGGATATGAATGCGGGATCCACAATGTCGGTAGCCCAAGGATATCGGCAAAAACTTCATTGGGCAGGGAACCACCGAGGTTAGGTAATAGTGCCGGTTTTTTATCACTGCTCTGACGCATGATATCCAGTGTCCAGTTCACCAGTGGGTCGGTTGGATCCAACCGGGTGGCCGGTGTGCCTCGGACTTCTGAAATATCAACCATGGTAAATCCCTGGGCGTCCAGATGGTGCCGAAGATGCTGGGCCAGATTCTGCCAGTCGGTTCCGATCACAAAACGCAGTTGGCAGACAGCCGTAGCGTGCCCGGGGATAGCGTTCATGGGACGCTGTGGGTTTCCCGTCAAGAAGGCCAGTATTTCCAGTGTGTTCCAGCCGAACAGTCGTTCGGATGCTGTTAATCCTGCTTCTCCCCATTGGCTATCGATATCAGGATCAGTGGCATTGCCACCTGGGGTAATATCGCTGAGGATATCCCGTAATGCGGGAGTCAGATGTGGTGGCTTCAGTGCTTCAACCTGCAATTGACCCTGTTGGTTTACCAGACTGGCGATAGCGTTGGCTAACTGCGTTCCGGGATTGCTTAACAAGCCTCCCCAGTTACCAGAGTGGTAGTCTTTGTTGCGGGCATGAATACTCAAACGGAAATTGACGCAACCGCGGGATCCGAGAAATAACGTAGGGCGTTCTGCATTTAGACGCGGACCATCGGAGGCGATAAATATATCCGCTTGCAACTGTTCTCGATGTTGCTGGCAGACTTCAGCTAATCCAGGGGAGCTGATTTCCTCTCCCATTTCAAAAATCCATTTGCAATTAAAGCCTAACCGCCCACCACGCGCTTGGTAAACCTGTTCTAGCGCAGTGAAATTGATGGAGTGCTGGCCTTTATTGTCTGCGCTGCCCCGTCCATACCAACGGTCACCGTCCTCAGTCAGTTGCCACGGAGAGCGACCATCGCTCCAGTTTTCATCATCACCGAACACCACATCCCCATGACCGTAGCAAAGCAGCGTGGGAAGAGCGGCGTTTTCAGTTCGAGTCGCCAGCAGAAAAGGGCGATGAGTGGCTTGTGGGTTATCTACCTGGCGCAGTTCAAAACCCATAGCTTGCAATGTGGGTATGATTTCAGCACTGAGATAATGGTACAGCGCCTCGTTACGATCGTGGCGCTGACTTTCGGTGGTGATGGCAACGCGCCGTGCCAGTATCTGTTTAAAATTTCCGCTATCAAAAAAGTCCAGTGCTTGTCTTACGGCTTGTTCAGCGGTCATGGTTACCCTGTCTTGTCATGCCTTATGGGGCTGTTTGGTTTTTTTTAATGTTTATTGGTTTCTAAACCAAAACCCAGCCTTGCCACAATAATAATAATTGCAAGCAAGCATTGCTTTTAATATAAATCTCTTTGCACAAAAAAGAGGCGGACTGGGGATTCTCATGCACAGTAGTGAAATACGTTATTTTCTGGCTGTCGCGAATATGGGTTCGTTAAGCGCGGCCAGCCAGCAATTGTTCGTGGCGGTTTCCGCCATTAGCCGGCAGATTCAGAAGTTGGAAACGCGGATTGGTGTACCGCTGTTCGAGCGTCATGCCCGCGGTATGGTGTTGACCGATGCCGGGCAGATTCTGGAAAACCATGTGCGCAAAAGCCTGATGGATATGGACTATGCCATCGCTGAAATTCAAGGATTGAAGGCGGTACGGCGTACTTTTGTGCGCGTTGCCTGTACCGACGGAATGGCATTTGATCTGCTGCCAGGGTTGTTTGCCCGTTTCCGACAGTCAACGCCGTCAGTGACGTTTCACTTGGTGGTGGGTTCCGCTATGCAGGTTTCAGAAATGGTGCGCAATGGTGAATGCGATATCGCCTTGCAGTTTTGTCTGGCGCCAGAACGAGGTGTTGAGGTTATCGCCGTCTATCCCGCACCAGTTTTGCTGCTGATGAGGGACGAACATCCGCTGGCACGGAAAAAAATACACATGGAGGATCTGCATGAATTCCCGCTAGCGCTTTCACATTCTGGCACGACTATTCGCCAACTATTTGATCTGTCATGTCGGATGAGTGGGACATTTCTTGAGCCCACGCTTAGCTGTAACAATTTCTCCGCTCTTTACTACTTCACATTGCAGACTCCGAATGCCATTACCGCTTGCAGCCATTTCTCCGTGTTGTACCGGGCGCGAGCAGATAATTTGACGTTGAAATCGGTGGACAGTGAGCAGCTTGGCCAGCGAACACTCCAGGTACAAACCATGGCCGGGAAGCATCGCTCGGTAGCACTGAGTTATTTTATCGATTTTCTTACCGAGGAACTGCGTCGGGAAAGCGAAAGGTTTTTACGGGATGTAGCCCTGAACGGGTGTTAATAGTGACTGGTACTGTTACCGCGCCCGAAAAGATAATAATTACAGCTTAAAATGTAAATAAAACGAAAATTTAAATAAGATTTCGAAAATAATAATTAGATATAGTTATTTGAGCTTTACCATTTAAATATGTTACCCGCTGTCGTAGGCATGTGGTATGTACCTGAAAACGATGCATGTTAGCCGTTATATTGTGAGATTCGCATTATCGTGATGGCGTTGAGTTAAAAAATAGCGCATTGATGCGCTGACAGTGGCTTGTTAATGAAAAGGATGAAGTTGGCATGAGCCGTACAGTAAAAAAAAACTATCCCCCCTTTCATGCCGATCATGTCGGCAGTTTCCTTCAACCTTCTCGTTTGAAACAGGCGCGTGCTGAATGGGAACAAGGTAGGTTGTCTCGCGACAAACTGACTGAAATTGAAGATGAAGAAGTTTTGCGGGTAGTGGAAAACCAGAAAGCGTGTGGCCTGCGGGCGATTACTGATGGTGAGCTCAGGCGTTCCTGGTGGCATTTTGATTTTTTTGATCATTTACAAGGTCTTGAAGGCTATAACGATACGGATGGTGAACCTTTTAATACTGTTCAGCCACGTACTCATCATATCCGTGTGGTGGGTAAAATTGATTTCGATGTTTCACATCCTTTTCTGGAACATTACCGTTTTCTGCATAAAGCCGTTGGTATTGATGGTTGGAGTCTGGCAAAGCAAACGTTGCCGAGTCCCACCATGCTGATGCATTCCTGCATCCGGGAGAATGCATTTTACACTTCACTGGAAGCCTATAGCGACGATTTGGCCAATACCTATCGTAAGGCGATCCTGGCTTTTTATGATGAGGGCTGCCGTTATCTGCAGTTGGATGACGTTTTCTTGGCCTACCTCTTTGATCTACGGGAGAGGGAAAAAGAGCAGGAAGCGGGTATCGATCTCCAGTATCTGCTGGATATCTGTGTCCGGACTCTTAATCTGGTGCTGGAAGTGCGGCCTGAGGATATGTACATCAGCATGCATATTTGCCGCGGAAGTGCGATGCCTTCCTGGATTTACCAGGACGGCTATGACGCCATTGGTTATGTGATAGCCAGTGTGAATGTTAATGGCCTGTTTCTGGAGTATGACGATGAGCATTCCTGTAGCCTGGAGTTATTGCGACATATTACCCATCAAAAGGTGGTGCTGGGTGTTGTCACTCCCCACAAAGGCGAACTGGAAGATTCGGCAGCGATAAAAATGGCGGTTAACACTGCTTCGCTTTATGTGCCTTTACAACAATTGGCGCTTGGTCCGCTATGTGGTTTTTCCTCGACGCACGGAGAGGCGATGTTAACGGAGGAACAGCAGTGGGCGAAGTTACGTCATATTGTCAATATCGCGCAAGAGGTGTGGACGATGCCCGATTAATCGTGAGTCATCTGGTTTTACGTCCTGGCGATAATAGGAAGACTGGGCTGTCTAAACTTTGACCATTCAGTGACTTAGCTCTCCAGTTAGCAATCATCAGCTATACAGATTAGCAGTGCTGGAGCAAGATAAGCGTCGATGCTGATACATTCGATCAGCAGTATGGATATACCGAAAATAAAAAACAGGCAAATCACCTTCCCGGAATTCTGGTCGGCTGGTTTGTCGCTCTGACATATGAGTTGGAATATGTTATGGAAAAATTGTTTAAAACTCTCTCTGTAATTCTTGTCCTTTGTTTTTCTTTCATGGTCAACGCGGCAGAAAAACTGCCGAACATTGTTATCCTGGCAACAGGCGGTACTATCGCCGGGTCTGCGGCCACTAATACGCAGACTACGGGTTATAAAGCTGGCGCATTAGGGGTTGATGTCCTGATTAATGCGGTGCCAGAGCTAAAAACGATGGCGAATATAAAAGGAGAGCAAATCTCCAACATCGGTAGTGAAAATATGACCAGTGACGTGTTGCTTAAACTGAGTCACCGGGTTAATGCGCTATTGGCGCGTGACGATGTGGATGGTGTCGTGATCACCCACGGTACAGATACGCTGGAAGCGTCGTCATATTTTCTCAATCTGACCGTGAAAAGCGATAAACCCGTTGTGTTTGCAGCGTCCATGCGTCCGGCAACGGCCATGAGTGCCGATGGTCCGATGAACTTGTTTGAGGCAGTGGAAGTCGCAGCAGACAAGAATTCACGTGGTCGTGGTGTGATGGTGGTGCTCAATGATCGTATCGGTTCTGCACGTTTTATCAGCAAGACCAATGCTTCTACACTGGATACCTTTAAAGCGCCGGAAGAGGGGTATCTGGGCGTGATTATTGGTGGTCATATCTACTATCAGAATCGACTGGACAAAATCCATACCACTCGTTCTGTATTCGATGTGACGCATCTGAAATCACTGCCGAAAGTGGATATTATCTATGGCTATCAGGACGACCCGGAATACATGTATGACAGCGCTATTGCGCATGGTGTGAAGGGGATTGTCTACGCTGGCATGGGAGCGGGCTCCGTTTCCAAACGTAGTGACGCCGGTATCCGTAAATCTGAAAGTAAAGGTATTATCGTGGTTCGTTCCACCCGGACTGGCAATGGCATTGTGCCACCGGATGCTAACCAGCCCGGCCTGGTTTCTGATTCACTTAACCCAGCCAAGTCTCGTATTCTGCTGATGCTGGCATTGACTAAAACCACGAATCCGGCAGTGATTCAGGAATATTTCCACACCTACTGATTGTTGCTGATTTGTATTGCTCAACCCCGCATTTAGGCGGGGTTTTTACTTTGTGCAGTGATTAGCAACTGAATTGGGGTGATCTACGCTGAGGCTAGCCGGTCAAATTTGTCTATGCTCACAGCCCACAATATCTGACTTTGGCGACGCTACTATTGGTTATGTCCTATGCAGGACGATGACCGCGTAAACGCAGAGTGTATTGCTTTCGTTCTGAAACGTACAATTCAATGGCGGTCCGAGTTCGAGGCAGTCTCCGGTTGACATCTCGTGCTTTGTGTCGCCCTCCAGAAAGACCAGATTACCTTCCAAAACCCAGATGATTTGACGCACAAATGCATAAGCGGACGCGGGCATGGGAACCAGGGCTCCGGCTGGCAGCTCGATGCGAACCAGGTCGAGCGGCATGTCTGAGTCCGGCGAGATGTGCCGGCGCTGATACCCCGTCTGTGGGTCGGTCCAGACCGGTTGATCGGCCTTGTGAAGCAGGCGCCCTTGTTGGGACTCGGCTCGTGCGATGAGTGTTGACATACTGAGCTGAAAAGCGCCAGAAAGTTTGCCGAGCAACGTTGCGGTCGGACTACTTTCACCGCGCTCGATCTTGTGAATCATGGCCCGCGATACGGTCGAGCGCTCAGCAAGCTCGGTTAATGACCAGCCGCGACTTTCCCGTTCCATCTTGATGCGAGTACCGATGCGCTTGTCGATGGTGTTCTCCTTGTTGTTTGCTGCGTAATACTATAGTGGACAAATGTCGTGTTTTCAACCAACAAGTAGGGCGTTTTATTGGTATATTTTGGTTTATCTTGCAGAATACCATTTTCAAATGTCTAATTTATTAGACTAGTGAGATGGCGTGGAATACCATTCTGCCGTTGGTCTGTTCACTTTGGTGGATCGGCGGCACGTTTAACCATATTGATGATCCGGAGAGAACCATGCAAATACGTGATGCAAATGATGATGATGCCGATGGTATTGCGGCGATCTACAACGATGCTGTACTTAACACCACTGCGATCTGGAACGAGAAGGCGGTCGACGCGGATAATCGGAAAGTTTGGATCGCAGACAGGCGCCGTCAGGGCTATCCGGTGCTGGTGGCTGTCGATGATGCGGATTCCGTACTCGGCTATGCCTCCTTTGGTGATTGGCGTGTTTTCGACGGCTACCGTCATACGGTGGAGCATTCCGTTTATGTACATAAGGATCGACGCGGTTACGGGACAGGTAAGGTACTGATGAACGCGCTGATTGCGCGCGCTCGTGACCTTGACAAACATGTAATGGTGGCTGGCATTGAGGCGACCAACACCGTCTCGATCGAACTGCATCGTAAACTCGGGTTTGTGGACGTTGGTCTGCTGCCGCAAGTAGGCACAAAATTTGGGCGATGGCTCGATCTCGCCTTTTTCCAGTTAGTGCTTGATGCGCGGTTAGAACCCGACAATACGAAACCAGTTTGAACCCCACCGGGGGACGTCCCTGATCCGGCGGCTTATCATGACATCAACGAATTGATCTGATGCGGGGTGCAGTGACCTGCTCCATTATCCCGGTATTGTCAAAGATAAGCCTCTCCTGGCTTAAGGATGAGGGCTAGAATTTCCCCAACGCTTTACCTAAGCGCAGCACATTTTCCAGGGCCTGCTCCGGTGTGGCGAGATTGGTAAAGCCCAGTATGAGCCCTGACGGTGAGCCTTTGCGCATAGACCAATTACTCAACGCTTGCACTGCCAGTCCCTGCTCATTCGCCAATGAGGCCAGGATGTCGTCGCTATGTTTTGTTTTAAGATATACCAGCACATGAAGGCCGTTTGCCCACGGAGAGATCTGTAATTTCTCACCAAATACCTGAACCAAGGCATCGATCAGATAGCGACGCCGTAGCGCGTAGAGCGTGCGCATTTTCCTGAGATGACGGGCAAAGTGCCCCTGAACCATGAAATCAGTAACCGTTGCTTGCGTAAGAAAGGAGCTATTGCACTGAAGTCGGTTCGCTGTCTCCCGGAATTTTTTTATCTCTTTTTTTGGCACGACCAGATAGGCAAGGCGTAGCCCGGGAAAGAGCACTTTACTGAACGTTCCGGTGTACAAGACCCGACCACATTGATCCAGACTCTTTAAGGCAGGAAGTGGCCGACCACAGTAACGAAACTCACTGTCATAGTCGTCCTCAATAATCCAGGCTTGCCGGGCACTGGCCCACTCCATCAAGGCCAGTCGTCGAGGTAACGACAAAGCAACACCCAGCGGGCTTTGATGTGTCGGCGTGACAACAGCAAAATGAGCGTCAGCCGCGTTTTGCAGGCCAGCACTAACGATCAGTCCTTCACCATCCACGGGCACGGGAACAAGACGCATGCCAGTGTGTTCGAGATATTGTCTGGCAAATAAATAACCGGGTTCTTCGAACCATCCGGTATCGCCCACTTGCAATAGTGTGTGAAAAATCAGGTCCAGTGAATTGCAATAACCAGTCGTGATGAAAACCTGCTCATGGGTACAATCGATACCTCTGGAAATACCTAGATAAACGGCAATTGCCTGGCGCAGCGGCTCATATCCGATTGGATCAGGATAAGCCATGACGGTTGCATTCATGGCGCGTAATTGGCGTCCGGCAAGTCGCGCCCATGTCTTGCGAGGAAAGGCATCCAATGCGGGTAATCCTGGCTGAAATGCCTTGAGCCCAGATAGTTCGGCTTGAGACTGTCGTCCGCTATTCTTCGATGTGGGCTGCGTAGTCACGTTGCGCAACCGGGTCAATTGTGGCGATACAACGGTGCCGGCGGGGCCCCGGGGTACGAAATAGCCTTCGCTGCTTAGCATCTGGTAGGCAGTTTCGACGGTGCCGCGTGCCAGATTCAGTTCGCTGGCAAGGCTGCGTACTGACGGCACCCGTTCCCCGGGATTCAACTTGCCTTCGGTGATTGCATCACGAAAGCGGCGATACAACTGTAAATAGATCGGTACTGCCTGCTCTCGATGTGGTGTGAAATAACTGAAATCCATCTTCATGGCCTATTAATAATATCGATTCTTGCATCTATTGAATAGGCCATTATTTTTCTAACATGGCAACACTTCTGACAAGGCGTTTCGCTATGAAAACTATTCGTTTAAGCCATATTGACACCGAACGTGATTGCCTGGCCTGTTTTGTTGTCGCACAAGAACTGAGACCCCATCTCATCAGCAAAGACGTTTTTGCTGAACAAGTTTCGAGACAGATTCGGCAGGGCTATCGAATGCTTGCAGCATGGCAAGAAGATCAGGTCGTGGCCTTCGCCGGCTATCGCTTGCTGGAAAATTTACTGTATGGCCGTTTTATCTATGTTGATGACCTGGCGGCTATGGCGGAGGTACGAAGCCACGGCATCGGCCGACAGATCATTGAAGAACTTCGCCAGACAGCACAACGTCTGGCGTGTACGCACCTGGTGTTGGATACCGGCCTGGCTAATGTGTTGGCGCAGCGCTTTTATTTTCGTCAGGGACTGCTGGCAAAAGGTTTGCACTTTAGCTTGCCCGTCTGACGACATCTGGGCAGGAGACCAACACTTTCATTACGCTATGGAGAATACCCATGAATACCAATACCCTTCGCCTACCTTATAAAATGCTTTCGCCTGATGCCTATCAAGGTTTCCTGACGACGAAGAAAGCGCTAGAGAAAAGTTCTCTTGGCAATCAGTTGATCGAGTTGCTTAATTTGCGGATTTCGCAGATCAATGGCTGTGCTTATTGTCTGGAAATGCATGCAACGTTGCTGCGTGCCGATGGCGTATCAGAAGCGAAATTGGATAGCCTGGCCGGCTGGCGGGTAAGCCATCATTTTAGTGATCGCGAACAGGCCGCTCTTGCCTGGGCCGAATCATTGGCGGACGTCGCTGATACCCATGCGCCTGACGACGCATTTGAGCCGCTGAAAAGACACTTCAGTGACCAGGAAATATCAGATCTTTGCTTTGTTATCTCGCTGATGAGCGCGTTTAACCGATTGGCTATTGGATTACGTCAGTAACAATCTGAGCAATCCGGTGACGTGATGATCCGGTTTCCTTTGCGCGTCAATTAAGCCTCTATATTGACCGCGCAGTGTTGCAAGCAAGTAGCGCTGATACTATGTTGCCGTCATATCCAGATGGAAAAACTGGTTGAAGTCTGTGGCGGTATATTCTCCGAATGCCTCACCCTTGATGAAACCAAATCGCGAATAGAGTGCCACCGCTGGACCGAACGCATTTCCAGAGCCGGTCTCAAGACTTACCCTCTGGTATCCGCGGCTACGGGCGACGGCGAGCAGATGCGTGAGTATTTTCGCGGCCACACCCTTGTGCAAGTGTGCAGGATCGGTTCGCATCGATTTGATTTCGCCGTGGGTCGGCGACAGTTCGCGTAATGCACCGCAACCAAGCAGTTGGTCGTTTTCCCAGGCTGTGAAGAAAGATATATCCGGTCGCTTCAGGCCGGACATATCGAGCGCAAATACGCTGCCGGGCGGGGAGTTAGCGTGCATACCCTGCAAATGAAGGTGAAGAAGTTCTACGGCTTGGGGGTTATCAACGTCGCCGGCTTTGATGATCATGACGGCATCCTTATCTTTACTTGCATATCATAGCCTCCGAACACAACCGCCGACCCGAATGCTGGCACCGGGGATATCGGTGATTTCCACATCAAGTTGGCATGGAATGCCCATATCCTCGCCCTGTATAATCGTGATGTTGCCGCCATGGGGCCAATGAATTTCCCGTAAATATCCCCCCAAGGCGGCAGCGGCAGCCCCTGTCGCTGGATCTTCGTAGACGCCGCCAGCAGCGAACGGATTGCGCGCATGGAAGCGCTGAGCCGTCTCGGAGAAAATAATCATGATCGTCGCCAGTGATTCAGCATCCATCACTGTTTTGCCAGCATCAAGGTTGTAGGTCATATCACGCAGGCTTTCGCGGTTATTGAGGGCCAGCAGAAGATGGTTGGCACCGGCACTGATAATCGCTGGTGGGATGTGCGGGTCGAGATCAGTACTTGACCAGCCGAATAAATCAAGGGCTTTCGAAAGATAAGCGGGTGGCACAATCTTCATCGTGGTTGGCGGGGATTGTAAAGTAGCCCTCGTCAAACGACCAGATGTGCGTCCCTCGACGGTGGCTTGCCCATTTTTGAGCTGGAGCCGAAAGTGGCCGTCTCCCTGTCTCGCCGCCAATGCTGCGCCAAGCGCGATAGTCGCATGACCACAGAAAGGCACTTCCATGGCCGGTGCGAAGTAACGAACACGCCAGTCACCACTATCAGGCATCGCAAACACCGTCTCGGAATAACCGATCTCGGCGGCGAGACGTTGCATGACCGAAGGCTCAGGGAAAGTGTTGCAGATCATAACACCTGCGGGATTGCCGCCATGATCACCATTCGAAAAGGCGGCGAACCGTTCCACTGGGATGTCGGGAATCATAGTCATAAAACGTGTCTCCATATCGTCGAGATGACGGGATCTTTTTGTCCGTCGAAAATGGGGTTATGAAAGGACATCGCCTCCTGCGTTTATCACCAGAACATCGAATCCATGTCTATAATGTCACTTCTTTTCGGAGGCCAAAAAATAATTTGATATCATCATTAATTATTCTCAATTGCCTGCTTTCAGCAAAAAAGTGCGGAAATTGGCACTAGAAGCACCAATATTGATGATTTTCCCGATCATTACCACATCAGAGTCTTCCTTATTAATGAATTTTACTTGTATGATTTGGGGCTTGTGCAGCTGGTATGGCCAACGACATTCTTCGTTGGTGACCGGCCTGAGAGAAAAATAAGGATACATCTTTAGATGACACAGCCCATTTTTATGGTTGGTGCCAGAGGGTGCGGTAAAACCACGGTTGGTTGTGAACTGGCGCGGACTCTTGGTTATACCTTTGTGGATACGGATATTTTTATGCAGGAGACCAGTCATATGACTGTCGCCGATGTCGTAGCTCAGAAAGGATGGCAAGAGTTTCGCCGTCGGGAAAGTGAAGCATTGCAGGCAGTCACGATGTCGAATCGGGTTATTGCCACTGGTGGCGGCATGGTTCTGTTGGAGAAGAATCGGCGCTTCATGCGTGAAAAGGGTACGGTTATTTATCTGTATGCGCCAGCTTCGTCGCTGGTTCAACGTCTGGAAGAAAGCCCACAGGCACATCAGCGGCCTACATTAACCGGGCGACCGATTGCTGAAGAAATAGCGGAAGTTCTGGCGGAGCGTGAGGCGTTTTATCAGGATGTAGCTCATTACAGGATTGATGCCACGCAATCATTGTCATCCATTGTGACCGATGTAATACAGGCGTTGCGTTTACCAATAGCGTGAGACAATGCCAGTGGCTGCACAAATTCGCAGAATAAATCGTGACAGCCAGCCTTTTCTCCTTCTAATATGAATTTCATCGACTTTTCGACAAAAAGGTAGCGCACTATGCTGAATGTAAATGAATATTTTTCAGGGAAAGTGAAATCAATTGGATTTGATAGTGGCAGCATTGGCCGCGCTAGTGTCGGCGTGATGGCAGCAGGGGAATATACTTTTAGTACCGGCCAGGCCGAAGAGATGACAGTTATTAGCGGCGCCTTAAATGTATTATTGCCCGGTTCGCCTGATTGGCAGGTTTTTATGCCCGGTGAGTCTTTTTTCGTACCGGCTAAAAGTGAATTCAATTTACAGGTATCTGAAAATTCATCCTATCTTTGCAAATACTTGTAGTCACAGTACGTAATTATCTCTTCTTGTGATGGCTAATAATGAAATGTTATTAGCCGATACTCTCCAGTTTTTATACACCCTGATACTCAATAGATTTCAAGATGCAGGAGATGAGTACGAGGGGGTGACTAAATAACATTTTGAATTTATTAAATATTTTTCATCCCCTACCACTTTTTCTTATTCATAATATTCTCTTATATTAAAAAAATAAATTAAAACTCTATAAAATGAATGCAAGTCGTTGTATTTTTTCTGTGAGATTAATCTGATTTTTCTCTTATTCTCTTTGAGCAGATTTTTCCTTTTGGACAGATCGTTTAATCAAGTCTTCTGGGGGAATGGTGGTTAGCGGGAATTTGGCAGGAATATTGTTGCTCTCACAAAATGGAATATCTGGGTTTTTATTTAAAATAATCAGCATGATTACATACCCAATAAACTTCGAGTGGCAGAAAGGCGGCAAACGAAAACATCCCGATGAGCTTACTCAGGTAAGTGGCCAGGGTGACAACTCTGCCAAGGGCAGATTTAAACGCCGCTTACAACTGCCCCAAAGGGGCGAGGTCCAGAGATGAGCTGGGTAACTGAGCGGGTAGCCAATACATCTGCAACTTGAACGACGGCGGGTATAAATAATCATTTCATAAGTGGTTAACTATGCTTAAAACGACACGTTCACGTATTCTGGCTGTTTGTACGACCATCATTGTGTTCTCCCTGGCTATTAATACCTTTTTTAACTATCGGGTGACGGACAAATACAATACAGAATCCATCAATAACCTTCTGACAGCAGTAACATCAAGTCATAGTCTCGCCATTGGGGACTGGGTTGAGTCAAAAAAACAGATGATTGCATCATTGAATAATGTTGCACTGACCAGTGAACACCCGATTCCTGCTTTCAAGCAGATGGCTGCCGCAGGAAATTTTATTAACGTTTATATGGGGTATGCCAACAAGACAGCGAAGTTCTCCGATCCTGGTGATATTCCTGCCGATTATAACCCGACAGTCCGTCCCTGGTATCAACAGGCGGTACGTGAGGGCAAACCGGTTGTCACCGCACCTTATCTGGATATGGCGACCAACACGATTGTCGTGTCTTTTGTTGCGCCAGTGTTGGATGGCAGTATGGTGAAAGGCGTATTGGGCGGCGACGTGACGATGCAAAGTGTCATTGCCAACGTTAAATCCATCCATCCCACACCTGCCAGCTACGGCATCCTGATTCAAGCGGACGGTACTATCATTGCACATCCTGATGAGAAACTGACGCTGAAGAAAATCACGGATATTGCACCTGACATTAATTTGAGTGAGGTGCTAAAAGCGGAACATCCGGTGAATGTTGTGATCAGTGGCAGTGATAAACTGGTACGTGCTCAGGTGGTCAAGGGGACTGACTGGTATATGCTGGTGGCGTTGGATGAAAAAGAAGCTACGGCCGGAATGCATTCACTGTTGTGGACGTCGGTGAGTACGCTGGTGGTGATTGCAATCCTGGGATCACTGATTGTGGGATTCCTGATCAATTCTTCGCTGAGGCGCTTGTTGCAAGTTCGTGACGCGATGGACGACATCAGCAGTGGCACCAATGACTTAACACTTCGCTTGCCGGATGACGGTCATGATGAGGTGTCGCAGATTGCCCGTTCATTTAACACTTTCATCGATAAACTTAGCATGATCATGCTGCAAATCCGGGATATCAGTGCCTCGCTACAAGTGGCTACCGATGAAATTGCTGCCGGGAATAACGATCTTTCCTCTCGAACTGAGGCCTCTGCGGCGAGTTTGCAGCAGACGGCCGCGGCGTTAGAAGAGATCTCTGCTACCGTGACGCAGTCGGCAGGGTCCGCTCAACAGGTCAATGCTCGTGCGCTATCACTGGCGAGTGATGCCAGTACCGGCGGTAAAGTGGTATCCGATGTTATCGTCACGATGGATGAGATTGTCGTCGCATCTGGTAAAGTCGGCGATATCATCGGTGTTATTGATGGTATTGCGTTCCAGACTAATATCCTGGCTCTTAACGCGGCAGTGGAAGCGGCGCGTGCCGGCGAGCAAGGCCGTGGTTTTGCCGTGGTGGCGTCTGAGGTTCGCGGGCTGGCACAGCGCAGCGCGCAGGCGGCAAAAGAAATTAAGACATTGATAGAAGCGACGGTAGAGAGTGTTACCGAAGGGTCTCGACAGGTCCGTCAGGCCAGCGACACCATGAATGAAATAGTGAGTGGTGTCTCTACTGTGACCACAGTAATGTCTGAAATAACACAAGCTTCTGAAGAGCAGATGCGCGGCATTCAGGAGATCAATAAAGCGGTGGCGCAATTGGATTCGATGGTGCAGCAGAATGCCGCACTGGTACAGGAATCCGCATCGGCTTCCGCAGCACTACAATCGCAAACGGAAGAACTAACCTCAACCATCGGACACTTCAAACTGTAATTGTCATAACGCAACCCATCCCGCCGGATTATGCGGCGGGATGCCTTTACGCACCAATGTTCTTAACGCTGGGCTTCGCCACCCAAGGCTTCCGTCAGATTTTTGATCAACGCGGCCAACTCGCCGGTCATCAGGATAAAGTCCGCATCAAAGCGTTGTGCTGCGTCTTCCCGGTCTATATCGTCGTTCTGTTCACGCAGTATATCGGAAAATTTCAGTCGTTTGAGCGAACCATCATCGGACAGTACCAGTTGTACTCGCTCCTGCCAGTCCAGCGCCAATTTGGTCACCACCTTGCCAGCTTCGATGTGGGCAGCAATTTCATCGCTGACCAGTGCCTGTTTTTTGCAACGGATAACGCCACCCTCTTCCAGAATGGCTTTCAGTTCTGCCTCATCCTGGAGTGTAAAACCAGCAGGTGTCTCACCAGATCGCACCCATTCAGTAAGCGTGAGTTCGATCGGGTTTTCCATTGTTAACGGGACTACTGGTAACGAACCGAGGGTTTTCCGCAGTAAGGCCAGTGTGTCCTCGGCTTTTTTTGCGCTGGCGGCATCAACCATAATCAGATTGTTGACTGTGTCTACCCATAACCAGATTTGACCAAAGCGGCTGAAGGCCCGAGGCAACAGGCTGTGCAGGACCTCATCTTTTAAAGCGTCTTTTTCGGTTTTTTTCAGTTTACGGTGTTGTTCGCCTTCCAGTTTTTCAATTTTTTCCTGCAAGGTTTGTTTAATGACTGGTGAGGGTAGAATTTTCTCTTCTTTGCGTGCGCAGATAATAATCTGGCCGTTGGCAACATGAGTAAATGCGTCGCTATGGGAACCCATCGGTGAAACCCATCCACTTTTGGTCATATCCTGGCTGCCACACGGTGTAAAGGCAAAGGCGGCCAGCTGTTTTTCCATTTCATCCGCTGACAGGCTGATATCGCGATTCAGGCGATAGATCATTAAATTTTTAAACCACAGCATTTATGTTATCCCAGGCTGGCGTGTGGTGAAGACACGCGATTTTATTCACAGTGCGCATGATAACGAATTGCAGTGGGGGAAAGTAAGATAAAATAGTCTCATAACGGATTCACGGTCAGCGTATGTCGTCGTTTCCCGTGTCGCGAGTGTTGAATCGGGCCACGGCATTGGGGATATCGTGGCCCGCAAGTTGTTATTTCACTGCATACTCACTGTCCAGTTGGCTGATGCCCAGACCGTTGCGTTTTTT
This sequence comes from Prodigiosinella confusarubida, assembly GCF_002847015.1. Lineage (GTDB taxonomy): Bacteria > Pseudomonadota > Gammaproteobacteria > Enterobacterales > Enterobacteriaceae > Prodigiosinella > Prodigiosinella aquatilis. The sequence goes on along the minus strand of NZ_CP025085.1, from coordinate 4,215,882 downwards.
TACCCGAATTTGTACCTGAATTCGCTCTTTCATCGCCTCAACATGGCTGATTACGCCAATCGTTTTGCCAGAGGCATTCAGGTTATCCAGTACATCCAGCGCGGAATCCAGCGTTTCACCATCCAACGTACCGAAGCCCTCATCCAGAAATAGCGAGTCAATGCGTGTTTTGTTACTGACCAAATCGGAGAGCGCCAGCGCCAGCGCCAGACTGACCAGAAAACTTTCCCCGCCGGACAAGGTTCGCGTATCCCGAACGGCGTCCGCCTGCCAGGTATCTACTACCTGTAACTCCAGCGTGTCAGAGGCTTTACGTTGCAGCAGATAACGGCCATGCAGGCGTGAAAGTTGGCGGTTGGCCAAATAGACCAGATGGTCCAGTGTTAATCCCTGGGCAAAACGGCGGAATTTGTCGCCTTTTTGCGAGCCAATCAGGTGGTTAAGATAACCCCAGTCGTCGCATCCTTGCTGGCTTTTGGTAATATCATCCAGCAATACCTGTTGTTTGAGTCGGTGTTGCTGGTCACTGGCCAGTTGTTGACGCAACTCTCCCTGTCGTTGAACTTCGGTTTTAAGCTCATTGCTCAATCCAGCGAGCGTTTGATTGATATCTGACGGGTTAATGTCTTCTGACAATGAATCAGGTTTTCCGGCCAGGTGCTGTGCCAGCGCCAGTTCCGCCTGCTGATGCAATGCCTCAACCTGCTGCTGCCGCTGACTGATTTTTTCTTTCAACGCCATAAGCTGGTTACGCTCGGCTTCGTCCAACAGCGCGCGTTTGAATGCGTCTTGATTCTCAAACTGGCTCTGTTGCAGCGCAGTATCAAAATGCTGTACTGCCTGCTGATAAGCTGCTTGTGTTCGTTGATATTGCTGTTCCAGACTGCCTTTTTCACCGGTAAGACGGCTGAACGCAGACTGTCCTTGCTGCCATTGTGCCTGAGACTTCTGACGGTATTGTTCATGCTTCTGACTGAGCTGACGCAATTGCCCAAGAACGTCATTGACCTGTTTATTGCCGAATAACTGCCAGCGGGTCTGTTGAGCCTGTTCCAGCGACTGCTCCGTTTCCGTCAATTGCTGTTGTTGTGTTTTGATGACTTCGTCTATTTCACGCAAACGCCGTTCATCACCTTCAATTTCGGTATTCAGTGACGATAACAGAGGGGTTTGCTGATGTTGTTCGTGCTCGTTCTCCTGCCATCGCAGCCACTCCATCTGACGTTGACCAAGCCATGATTCTTGCTCGTCAGCATCGGGAATTGGCAGACCGAAACGCGTAAGTGATTGCGTGATGGATTGGTGCAGTCGATTTTGTTCCTGCTCGACCTTTTCCCGAGTTTGTTGCAATTCGATATGCGTGGTTTCCAGCATGCGTTGCTGCTGGATATTCAACGCCATCTGCTGTTCCGTTTGTTGCAATAGCTGATTGGCTGCGGTCAGTAAATCCTTACTTTTCTGTATCTGGTGCTGATTTTGCTCTCGTTCTGTAATCTGGGACTGGAGTGACCGTTCCTGCTCATCACACTGTTCCAGCCAGGTGATAAGTGTTTCTGGCTGCTGTGGGTTGAAGTTTACAAGTAAGTGTTCACTTAGCGTTTGGCATTCCTGTTGTAGTGCCTCATGTTCCTGAGAAACATTTAACAGTGCAGTTTGTTGTTGTTGACGCTGTTGCTGCAATAACTGTAGCTGCGTTTCTGTTTGTATCACTGCCGCCTTCAGTGTTTCCACTTCCTGACGTAGGGCATGCAGTCGATTCTGGGTTTCTGAAACGCGCAGTGTCTGGTAGCGTTCAACTGCCGGATGATGTGTAGAACCACACAATGGACACTCTTTACCCGGCTGCAATTGACTTCGTTCGTTTTCAAGACTGGCAATCCGCTGTTCCAGTTCATAGCGTTTATCTAAATCGATCAGGTGTTGGGCCTGTCGTTGATACTCCTGACGTTGTCGTAACTGTAATGCTTCCAACTGCTCGATGCGGTGTTGAGAGTCCTGTTGCTGTGCATCCAACAATTGATACTGGTTGGACAATCGGTGCAGGACTGTGGTGCTGGTCGAGAGTTGTTGCCGTTGCGGCCGCTGAGTGGTGAGTTGGACAAGCTGCTGCTGAAGCGTCGTTACTGGCAGCTGTTGTTCTTGTTGCTGGTGGTGTTGCTGATGTTGTCCGAGTAACTGCTGCGCTCGTCCGGTGGCGGCCTGCTGTGCATCACGTTTTTCGATTAGCTTTACCTGCTGACGTTGCAGATGTTCTGACTGCTCCTGCTGTTGTGCAAGTCTGTCCTGTAGTATCAGCAGTTCCTGTAATAGTTTCCGTTGCTGTGGGAACTGGGCCTGCCAAAGCGGAATATGGCTTCCCCAGTGTTGATACATCAGGTTTTGCTGTCGGTAAATGTCAATTTGCCTTAACCGTTCCTGGGTTTGGCGATACTGCTGACGTAATTGCTCTAGCTTGCCGATAGCGGCTTTCTGTTGGTTACGCTGTTGCTCTAGCGCGTGCTGATACCGGTTGCGTTGCTCCTGTTGCGTGGCGATATGGAGGTCCAGCGGTAGGACTTGTTCGTTGATCAGGGTTTCCTGTTGCTGACGGTAATCGGCATGTTCCTGTTGCGCCACTATCGCTTTTTCGGCTTGTGATTTCAGTAAAGCCACGACGGATTGCTGGTTGATCAACTGGTCAGTCAAGTCAGTAATGTGCTGGGCCAGTAACGTTTTTTCACGTTGACATCGTTCTTGCGTATCATAAAGAGGGCGTAATTTTTCCGCTGGCGCACTTGTCGCCAATCGTTCCAGTTGTGGTCGAGCCTGTTGTTGCATCTGCTCTACCTGACTGCGCTGCTGTTGCGTGGCAGTGAGCGCCTGCTGACATTGCGCCAGTGTTTCATACCAGCGCTGATGTGCGAGGATTTCATCACGTTGTAGACTCAGTGACTGCTCTCGTTGTTGTCGTGCTGACAACTGATGTTCCAGTTCCGCACGCTGTTCATCACTTAGCAGTTCGATGCTGCTGGCGCGTGCGCGGAATGTATCCAATTGAACCTGTGCTTCTTTATGCTGTTCAAATACCCGTTCGGAAATGAGGCCGTAAATCTCCGTACCTGTCAGCTCTTCCAGTAATTCTGCCCGTTCGTTGGCGTCAGCGTTGAGGAAAGCGGCGAATTGCCCCTGGGATAACAGCATGGATTTGGTGAACCGGTCGAAATCAAGGCCGGTGATATCGGCAATCATTGCCAGCTTGTCATTGATCTTTTCTGTCAGAATTTTACCGTCGGCACACCGGGCTAGCTCGACTTTCGGTGGTTGTAGATTCCCTTCCGGTGAATTACGGGCCCGACGTTGACTCCAGAAGGCTCGATAGGCAATACCCTTGACTTCAAATTCAACTTCGGCCAGCGACTCAGCGGTATGTCGCGTCATCAGTTCATTCTGAGTGGGTGTCACTTTCAGCCGCGGTGTCTGGTGATATAACGCCAGACAGATGGCGTCGAGCAGTGTGGTTTTACCAGCACCGGTCGGCCCGGTGATGGCAAACAGGCTATTACTGACGAAAGGTTCGCGGGTGAAATCAACTTTCCACTCGCCTTGTAGCGAGTTGAGGTTTTTTAAACGCAGGCTGAGTATTTTCATACCTTGTCCTCCTGCCGGTGTTCATCCTGTTCGATGTCATGCATGACCTGTGTAAACAGTGTCTGAAGTCGTTGTCGACGTGGTGTCTCCAGGTCGGGCTCCAACGCCAGGCGCCGTTCGAAGACCTCTTCTGGTTTCAGTTCGTTCAGTGTCTCTTTTTCCTGTTGTATCAGCATTTGTAAATGTTGTTCCCGCGCCCGGCGCAGTAGCAGCACTTCAACATGTAGCCCCACCGTCAGTTCTTCAATCCGTTTCTGAATGTCATTCAGGTAGTCCTGTGTGGCGACTTCAATATCCAGCCAGACTGGCGATGCTCCCTGATACTCCCTGAATCCGTTCAGGCGACGTTCAATTTCTACCAAATCGCCTTTGATCAACTGCATCGGCTGTGTTTCTGGGATGGTCAATGTATCGACAGTGTGGAGTGATCCTTGGTCAAACGTGACCAGATAAACGGATTTTTCGTGATTCAACTCATCAAAGCTCAATGCGATGGGGGAGCCGCTATAACGAATGTGTTCGGTCTTTGCGATTCGTTGAGGGCGGTGAATGTGTCCGAGGGCAATATAATCGGCGGGGGGAAAGAGTTGAGCTGGAAAGGCTTCCAACGTGCCAATATAAATATCACGCACTGAATCCGATGTTGTGACACCGACAGTGGTGAGGTGACCAGTAGCAATGATGGGCAAGGGTAATCCCAGCTCATCACGTCGCTGACAGACAACCTGGTAGCAGTGCTGATAATGTTCGGCAATGGCGTCCAGCAGCGCTCGCTGTTTATCTGCACCAGACTGGCCAGCCTGGCTGGTTAGCAAATCGCGCGGACGCAAGAAAGGAATGGCGCACAATAGGGCACCCGGTTCTCCCTGACGGTTATTCAGTACCAGCACTTGCCGGTCAATATCGTTATCGCTGCTGGCGATGACCTGCGTGTTCAGGCAGGCCAGCAGGGAACGGGATTCGTTCAGCGTGGCCACTGAGTCATGGTTTCCGCCAAGTATCACCAACTGGCAACCGGTGTGCTGCAAATCCACGACAAAACGGTTATATATCTCCCGTGCATAGCTGGGCGGGGTTCCGTTATCGAAAATGTCACCTGCTACTATTACTGCATCCACATCGTGTTGTTGAACTTGATGAATCAACCAGCGTAGAAAGGCCTGGTGTTCAGCGGCACGGCTCTTGGTATAAAAATATTGACCAAGATGCCAGTCAGAAGTGTGAATAATTCGCATGAAACTCCCTGCTGATGGGGTATGTAATAGTTATCATCGGCGATTATAGGTGGTCAGTTTAGTGCTGTCGCAAAGAATAGCAGTAATTACGTCAGGTTAAATCAGACCAGAAGAGTGTATCCGGGGGCAGGTTTCTGTTCATAAATCTGTCACAAAAGTGACGCATAATGCATTCCGCACGCTAATAGCGATGATTAATGGCAGGATTAACGATGGCAAGACGTATTTTGGTTGTGGAAGATGAAGCGCCTATCCGTGAAATGGTGTGCTTTGTGCTGGAACAGAACGGTTATCAGCCAGTTGAGGCGGAAGATTATGATAGCGCGATAAACCAGCTGACTGAACCATACCCTGAATTGGTTCTGCTTGACTGGATGCTGCCTGGCGGTTCAGGCCTGCAATTCATCAAGCACATGAAACGTGAAACACTGACCCGGGATATTCCGGTAATGATGCTTACCGCGCGCGGAGAAGAAGAAGATCGGGTGCGTGGGCTTGAAGTCGGTGCGGATGATTACATTACCAAACCATTTTCCCCCAAGGAACTGGTAGCGCGTATCAAGGCTGTGATGCGTCGGATTTCACCCATGGCGGTGGATGAAGTGATTGAAATGCGCGGGTTAAGCCTTGATCCTTCTTCACATCGAGTGACGACGGATGAGTACGCGCTGGATATGGGGCCAACTGAATTTAAATTGCTGCATTTCTTTATGACGCACTCTGAACGGGTATATAGTCGTGAACAGTTGCTGAATCATGTTTGGGGCACTAACGTTTATGTTGAGGATCGTACTGTTGATGTTCATATCCGCCGTCTTCGTAAAGCGCTGGAGACCAGTGGGCATGACAAAATGGTGCAGACCGTTCGTGGAACCGGTTATCGTTTCTCGACGCGTTACTGACAGCGTTAGTTTGGGAGATTTTCTAACGTGCTAGAACGTTTATCCTGGAAAAAGCTGGCATTGGAGCTGGCTTTTTTTTGTACTCCTGCTGTGTTGCTTGGGCTGATTTTTGGTTATCTGCCCTGGTTTCTTCTGGTCTTTGTTCTGGCGGCTTTATGCTGGAATTTTTACAATCAGCTTAAACTCTCTCATTGGCTGTGGATTGACCGCAGCATGACGCCACCTCCCGGTCGATGGAGCTGGGAACCGCTGTTTTATGGTCTTTATCAGATGCAGTTGCGCAACCGTCGACGTCGGCGCGAACTGGCTCTGTTGATCAAACGTTTTCGCAGCGGCGCTGAGTCACTACCTGACGCGGTAGTGATCACCACAGAAGAAGGCACCATGATCTGGTGTAATCGGTTGGCCCAGCATCTACTGGGATTTCGTTGGCCAGAGGATAATGGTCAAAATATTCTCAATTTACTGCGTTATCCTGAATTTACCGAATATATGCAGTTACGGGACTTCAGTGGGCCGCTGATGTTGCTGTTGAATAATTCGTACCATGTCGAGTTCCGCGTGATGCCCTATTCAGAGGGACAACTGCTGATAGTGGCTCGCGACGTGACGCAAATGCGTCAGCTTGAAGGTGCCCGCCGTAATTTCTTTGCTAATGTCAGTCACGAGCTGCGTACACCATTGACAGTGTTACAAGGTTATCTGGAAATGATGAGTGATGAATCGCTGGATGCCACTTTACAGGCAAAGGCGCTCAATACCATGCAGGAGCAGACGCGGCGGATGGATGGCCTGGTTAAACAACTGCTTACGCTATCCCGCATCGAGGCGGCAACCGCTATCGATCTGAGCGAGGAAGTGGACATTCCGCTGATGCTGCGGGTGTTACAGCGTGAAGCGGAGACGCTGAGTCAAGGGCGCCATGAGATCATTTTTCGTGTTAATGAACAATTAAAAGTGTTCGGTAATGAAGATCAGCTGCGCAGCGCGGTTTCTAATTTAGTGTATAACGCGGTGAATCATACGCCGAAGGGAACCCGTATTGAGGTGTGCTGGCAACAGACGCCATCGGGCGCACAGTTTCAGGTGAGCGATAACGGGCCAGGTATTGCCCCCAAACATCTACCTCGCCTGACCGAGCGGTTTTATCGTGTGGATAAAGCCCGTTCCCGCCAGACCGGGGGGAGTGGACTGGGGCTGGCTATCGTGAAACACGCCCTTGGCCATCATGACTCCAGGCTGGAAGTTATTAGCGAGGAAGGTATTGGTTCTCGCTTTATGTTTACCCTGCCAAACCGGTTAATAGTGTCTTCCGCCCTGAACCAAAATACGGCTAAACCGTTAGCCTGACGGAAATACCTGATGAAATCCGCTACCATGCCGCCGCAGCTATGTTGTTGCTGCTCGGTGTTGTTTATGGTACCCAACCTCGCTATACATTCATGAGTATTTGTCACGGAAAGATGAATTTATTTCATGTGATGTGAAAATTACTCCCTTGTCCTTGATTAATACTCATGCCAATATGCCCTCACTTTTAGCCGTCTAGATGTCCATTAAATACAGCGGCGTAATTATTTTATAATGAAACTATAACTCTGTGACAGTAATTGCGCTGTCAACAGGCTGTCAGGAGCAAAACATGACACAAACACTTCCTCCGTTTCGTGCCGACGTGGTCGGTAGTTTGTTGCGTCCCGCAGCAATTAAACAGGCCCGTGAGCAGTTTCAGGCTGGTGAGATTGACGCCGCTCAATTGCGGAACATAGAAGATCAGGAAATTCTGCGTGCGGTTGAGTTGCAGCGGAACACCGGATTGCAGGTGGTGACTGATGGTGAATTTCGTCGTGCCTGGTGGCATTTCGATTTTTTTGAAGGGTTGAGCGGTGTTGAGCGTTATGAAGCCGAGCAAGGCATTCAGTTCAACGGTATTCAGACCAAGTCCCGTGGCATAAAAGTAACCGGTAAAGTGAGTTTCAACCCACAGCATCCCATGCTGGCAGACTTCCGTTATCTGCACGCTATTGCGGGCGATGCGGTGGCGAAGATGACCATACCCAGTCCAAGCGTGATGCATTTTCGTGGCGGTCGTAAGGCTATTGATAGCACTATTTACCCCGATCTGGGCACCTACTTTGACGATTTGGCACAGACTTGGCGTGATGCCATTAAAGCGTTTTATGATGCAGGTTGCCGTTATTTGCAACTGGATGACACGGTATGGGCCTATCTGTGTTCTGACGATCAGAAGCGTCAAATCCGTGAACGTGGTGAAGATCCACAACAACTATGCCGTATTTATGCGGATGTGCTGAATAAAGCGTTGATTGGCAAACCAGACGATCTGATTATCGGGCTGCATGTTTGCCGGGGGAATTTCCGTTCGACCTGGATTTCCGAAGGGGGCTATGAACCGGTGGCCAAAACCCTGTTTGGTGAAGTGAATGTCGATGCTTTCTTTCTGGAGTATGACTCGGAGCGTGCGGGGGGATTTGAGCCGTTGCGCTATATCAAGCCGGGACACCAACAAGTTGTACTGGGGCTTATCACGACTAAAAATGGCGAATTGGAAAATGTACAGGATGTAGAAAGTCGTATTGCTGAAGCGGCAAAATATGTTGACATAAAACAGCTTTGTCTGAGTCCGCAGTGTGGCTTCGCGTCAACAGAAGAGGGCAACAGCCTGAGCGAAGACGCTCAGTGGAACAAGCTGAAACTAGTGGTCGATATCGCCCAGCGTGTGTGGTGATTCAGTACCCGTTTATGTTTGTTATAACGCTGGCATATTTCGCCGGCGTTTTTTATTTCTATAAGTTTTGGTTATGGTTTTATTTTGTACAATTTAAGTATTTAATGGGATTTTATTGCACTAAATATTCTTATGATGCACAAATCATGTATTGGTCGATTGTCCTAAATTAACTCAATATGCCATCTTGATAATTAAATTTAGTTTAATATTCTGCTTTTTAGATCAAGTATTGTATTTTTTCGCTATAAACGCTTTACTTAGCCCCCATTGTGGCTATATCCAATAAATTGCACGATGCAGGAAGACGGCAGTCAGGTAACTGAGCGCAGCTAACGCATCTGCAACTTGAAAGATGATGGATATATACGCCAATCAATTATTTCAATAATTCTGCACATTGCCCGAATGAAAATCTGGTGTCGCTGATTTTTCTACCCGGTTTTTTCTTTTTTAGCGAGTTTATACAGGCAACACGACATAACTATGAGTCATCGTTTAACGTCCAAAGATATCATGGCATTGGGTTTTATGACCTTTGCCCTGTTTGTCGGCGCGGGGAATATCATTTTCCCCCCGATGGTGGGTTTACAGGCGGGAGAACATGTCTGGATCGCCGCACTCGGTTTTTTGATCACTGCCGTTGGGCTACCGGTCCTAACCATTATTGCCTTGGCACGGGTTGGCGGTGGTATCGATACCTTGAGCAGTCCGATTGGCAAGAAAGCCGGCGTTGTGCTGGCGACGGTATGCTACCTGGCCGTCGGTCCATTGTTTGCAACCCCTCGTACCGCAACAGTATCGTTTGAAGTAGGTATTGCACCGTTGGTGGGTGAGGGCACCACACCGCTACTGATATATAGCCTGATCTATTTTGCGATTGTCATCGGGATTTCCCTGTATCCGGGACGTTTGCTGGATACTGTCGGTCATATTCTGGCACCGGTAAAAATTATCGCTCTGACGATATTGGGTGTGGCGGCGCTACTGTGGCCTGTCGGTGCTCCCATTCCGGCTACTGATATCTATCAGCATGTGCCTTTTTCCAGCGGGTTTATTAATGGTTATCTCACTATGGATACGCTGGGGGCGATGGTATTCGGTATTGTAATAGTTAACGCCGCCCGTTCCCGAGGGGTTGTCGATGCTGCCCTGCTTACCCGGTACACCATGCTGGCGGGGTTGATTGCGGGTGTTGGTTTAACACTGGTTTACTTGAGTCTGTTCCAGTTGGGATCGAACAGCGGTGTTTTGGTGCCGGAAGCGCAGAATGGGGCTGAAATTCTGCATGCTTATGTTCAGCACACCTTTGGTAATATGGGCAGTAGCTTTCTGGCATTGCTGATTTTTACTGCCTGCATGGTGACCGCGGTAGGGCTGACTTGCGCCTGTGCGGAGTTTTTTTCCCAGTATCTGCCTTTTTCCTACCGTACACTGGTTTTCACCCTGGGGCTGTTTTCAATGGTGGTGTCTAATCTGGGATTGAGCCACTTGATTCAAATGTCCATTCCGGTGCTGACGGCGATTTATCCGCCCTGTATCGTGCTGGTTTTACTGAGTTTTACGCTTCGCTGGTGGAATAACAGTGCGCATATTATCGCGCCGGTGATGTTGGTGAGCCTGTTATTTGGCATGGTTGATGGTGTAAAATCGTCTGCCTTCCAGCCGTTGCTGCCACTGTGGTTATTGCATTTGCCGTTGAGTGAACAAGGGTTGGCCTGGCTGCCGCCATCCATGGCGGTGTTGCTGGTGGCGATTATTTACGACCGGGTGTCTGGTCATCAGGAAGTCAGGGTGCATCTTTAAGTTGTGATTGTTTGAATTTTGTACCACAGGCAAGCGCCTGTGGTTTTTTCGTTTGTAAAACAGGGTTGCTTATTTATGGAACAACAATCCAAGCTCAAGCGTGGGTTAAGTGCGCGGCACATCCGTTTTATCGCTTTAGGTTCGGCGATTGGTACCGGCTTGTTCTATGGCTCAGCCAGCGCTATTCAGATGGCGGGACCCAGCGTGTTGCTGGCTTATCTGATTGGGGGCGTGGTGGCCTACATTATCATGCGCGCCTTGGGGGAGATGTCGGTCAATAACCCCCAGGCCAGTTCTTTTTCACGTTACGCCCTGGATTACCTTGGGCCGTTGGCGGGATATATCACCGGCTGGACCTATTGTTTTGAGATGCTGATCGTTGCGATTGCCGATGTTACCGCTTTTGGCATCTACATGAGCGTCTGGTTTCCCGATGTCCCACACTGGGTATGGGTGCTGAGCGTGGTGATGATCATCGGTGCGATCAACCTGATGAACGTCAAGGTGTTTGGTGAATTGGAGTTCTGGTTGTCCTTCTTCAAAGTGGCAACCATTGTTGTCATGATCATCGCCGGCGTCGGTATTATCGTCTGGGGAATCGGCAATGGGGGCGAATCGACCGGTATTCATAACCTGTGGTCCAACGGTGGTTTTTTCAGCCATGGGGTTATGGGAATGATTATTTCACTACAGATGGTGATGTTTGCCTATGGCGGTGTCGAAATTATCGGTATTACCGCTGGGGAAGCGCAAGACCCTCGTAAATCGATTCCACGGGCCATCAACTCAGTACCGTGGCGTATTCTGGTATTTTATGTCGGTACACTATTCGTGATTATGTCCATCTATCCATGGAATCAGGTAGGGACTAACGGTAGCCCGTTTGTGCTGACGTTCCAGCATATGGGCATTACCGCCGCAGCGGGTATTCTGAATTTTGTGGTGATTACTGCCTCGCTTTCCGCGATTAACAGCGATGTTTTTGGTGTAGGACGTATGTTGCACGGTATGGCGGAACAAGGACAAGCGCCCAGGATCTTTACCCGACTTTCACGACATGGCATTCCCTGGGTGACAGTAGTAGTGATGACCATGGCGTTGTTGGTGGCGGTGTACCTGAATTACATCATGCCGGAAAAAGTCTTTCTGGTGATCGCCTCTCTGGCAACCTTCGCGACGGTATGGGTGTGGATTATGATCCTGTGTTCTCAAATCGCCTTTCGTCGCAAACTCAGCCGTGAAGAAACAAAAGCACTGGCCTTCCCGTTACGTGGTGGCGCTGTCACCTCTGCTGTCGGGGTGGTTTTCCTGATTTTTATCATTGGATTGATTGGTTATTTCCCTGATACCCGAATTTCTCTGTATGTCGGGGTGCTGTGGATAGTTATGCTGCTGCTAAGCTATGCCATTTATCAACGTCGCAAAAAACTTGAAACAGCTACCTGCTGATAACGGCATTGCTGCTGTCAGGTATTTTCCGTTAGATAAATCTTAAAGATAAGAAAAAAGCCAATTGCGTTAGCAATTGGCTTTTTAACACTGATAAAAACGAATAACCGGAAGAAGTTGTTTCTTACAGCTTGGCCGCGTTTTCAGACAGATATTTAGCTACGCCATCAGGGGAGGCACCCATACCGGCTTTGCCTTTTTCCCATTGAGCCGGGCATACTTCGCCATGCTCTTCGTGGAACTGCAATGCGTCAACCATACGCAGCATTTCGTCGATGTTACGGCCTAACGGCAGATCGTTAACAACCTGATGGCGGACAACACCATTTTTGTCAACCAGGAAAGAACCGCGCAGTGCCACGCCGGCATCTGGATGTTCAATACCATATGCTTTCTGAATTTCACGTTTAGAATCTGCGACCATTGCATATTTCACTTCGCCGATACCGCCTTTATCGATCGGCGTTTTGCGCCAGGCGTTATGTACGAATTCAGAATCGAAAGAAACACCAACAACTTCAACACCACGTTTCTGGAACTCTTCATAGCGGTGATCGAATGCGATCAGCTCGGAAGGGCAAACGAAAGTGAAATCCATCGGCCAGAAGAAGATCACAGCAGGTTTACCACTGATATGCTTTTTCAGGTTGAAATTTTCAACAATTTCTCCGCTTCCTAAAACAGCTGCAGCAGTGAAGTCGGGGGCTGGGCGAGTTACCAGGACCATAATTACTCCTGTAAATAATTGTGAATGATGGATTGATGTAGAAAACGTTAGTAAGTATAGGGACTCCATACTAGTGAATAAAGATAAAGCGACCAATCAATGAGATAGCTTTTGCCTATCGAATCAATTGGTATTTAACCCTGATACTTAAATTAATCCCTTTGTCTAAAAGGGCAAGCAGTATCGACAAAACTATAGCAGACCAGCTTAAGATCTAAAGTTGACCCGTTTTCGCCAACTGCATCATACGAGGATAGAATTGCCAGAATAATGTTTCAAATTGGTGGTAGTGACGTTCAATATCGCTAAAAGAGCCAGAAAGTGCGGCCAGACGCGGGCGACGCACTGACATCCGATGCAGTACATCGGCGATGAAGGGGAGCTCTGCATAGCGCTCCAGCCAACGTTCCGGCCATAAATAACGGTTTAGGTTCTGGAAGCGATCTGGCGTTTGGGACAAATGAGGGACTATTTGCAATTGCGCCGTAGTAATAAAGTTATCCAGCAAGGTCGTAGGTTCCAGTGTCGACCAATGCCGTGACAGAAAATGATCCCACAGAACATCGAGTGTGATCGGGGCGACTCGGCGATAGTCCGCACTGAAACAGCGGCAGGCTTCCCGTACTTCAGGCAGACTGTCGGTAAGGACATCGACGCGACGATGCAATCGGATGCCTGCCACAATGTCAGACGGATAATGTTCCTGGGGATTACCCCGTACAAAATCAGCCATCAGATTCCCGATCAGAGAACTGTTGGACAGTGTGGCCAGATGGAGGTGCGCGAGAAAATTCATGTGCCCAGTATAGTGCAATTTATCTGTATTCCTTGCTTATTTCTTGCAGCCATCCTCTCTCGGCTCTAGACTAGGCCGCCTCTTTTTTTACTATGTCGAAAAGCTAAGTGAATTGTCATGCGTGTTACCGATTTTTCGTTTGAACTTCCTGAATCTCTTATTGCCCATTATCCACAGCCACAACGCAGTGGTTGTCGTTTACTGTCGCTGGATGGGCCGACAGGGAAGATAACGCATGGCGTGTTTACCGATCTATTGGACAAACTGGATGCTGGCGATCTGCTGGTTTTCAACAATACTCGAGTCATTCCGGCTCGCCTGTTTGGTCGTAAAGCCAGCGGTGGCAAACTGGAAGTGCTGGTGGAGCGAGTGCTGGATGAACACCGTGTACTGGCACATGTTCGTGCGTCTAAGGCGCCGAAACCCGATGCGGTGCTGATTCTCGGTGAAGATGAGAGCGTACGTGCAACGATGCTGGCCCGTCACGATGCCTTGTTTGAGATTCGCTTTGATGACGCGCGCGATGTGCTGACCATCCTTAATGATATCGGCCATATTCCGTTGCCGCCTTATATTGACCGCCCTGATGAAGAAAGCGATCGGGAGCTGTACCAGACGGTTTACAGCCTGCGACCAGGTGCGGTAGCCGCACCTACTGCTGGATTGCATTTCGATGAACCGATGCTGGCTGCTCTGTGCGCCAAGGGTGTGAAGATGGCGTTTGTCACTTTGCATGTCGGGGCTGGTACTTTCCAACCTGTACGGGTCGAGACCATCGAAGAGCACATCATGCACGCGGAGTACACTGAAGTACCACAGAATGTGGTGGATGAGGTATTGGCCTGTAAGTCGCGAGGCAATCGGGTTGTTGCTGTTGGCACCACGTCAGTCCGTTCGCTGGAAAGTGCGGCGCAGGCCAGCCAGGATGGATTGATTTCCCCTTTTTTTGGTGATACCCGCATTTTTATCTATCCCGGTTACCACTATCGGGTGATCGATGCGCTGGTGACTAACTTTCACCTGCCTGAATCCACGTTGATCATGCTGGTTTCAGCCTTCGCCGGGTATCACCATACCATGAGCGCCTATCAGCAGGCAGTGGCGGAGCAATACCGTTTTTTCAGTTATGGCGATGCGATGTTTATCACGCACAATGCTGCGGCTGAGCAGGAAAAAATCGGGTAACTCCCTGTTATTATGTACTACAGACCAGGTTCTGTGGGTATGACTGTTTTATAAGCAATCAACGATAACATCAGACTGTTTCTCTGATGCTGGAGGTTAAGTGAAGTATGAATTATTAAATACCGATGGTTGCGCTCGCCGTGGTCGCATGGTATTTGAACGCGGTGTAGTGGAAACACCGGCATTTATGCCGGTAGGTACTTACGGTACGGTTAAAGGGATGACTCCGGAAGAAGTCAAGGAAACCGGCGCGCAGATCCTGTTAGGTAATACTTTTCATCTGTGGCTGCGTCCTGGGCAGGAAATCATGAAGCTGCATGGTGATCTGCACGATTTTATGCAGTGGCACGGACCTATTCTTACTGATTCCGGCGGTTTCCAGGTGTTTAGCCTGGGAGATATCCGTAAAATTACGGAAGAGGGTGTCCATTTCCGTAACCCGATTAATGGCGATGCCATTTTTCTGAGCCCTGAAAAATCCATGGAAATCCAGCATGATCTGGGCTCCGACATTGTGATGATTTTCGACGAGTGTACGCCGTATCCTGCTGACTGGGATTATGCCAAGCGCTCAATGGAAATGTCGCTGCGCTGGGCGCAACGCAGTCGCCAGCGTTTTGACGAGCTAGGTAACAAGAATGCGCTGTTTGGGATTATTCAGGGTAGTGTTTACGAAGATTTACGAGATGTCTCGGTAAAAGAACTGGTAGACATTGGCTTTGATGGGTACGCTGTGGGCGGCTTGGCAGTCGGCGAACCTAAAGCGGACATGCACCGAATTCTGGAACATGTCTGTCCGCAAATTCCGGCGGATAAACCCCGTTATCTTATGGGGGTCGGAAAACCGGAAGATTTGGTTGAAGGGGTGCGGCGTGGCATTGATATGTTTGACTGCGTAATGCCAACGCGTAATGCCCGTAATGGTCATTTGTTTGTCACCGATGGGATAGTAAAAATCCGTAATGCCAAGTATAAGGACGACACTGGACCATTGGATGAACACTGTGATTGCTACACGTGTCGCAATTATAGCCGTGCCTACTTGCATCACCTTGATCGTTGTAACGAAATACTTGGTGCACGACTCAATACTATCCATAATTTGCGCTATTATCAGCGGCTGATGGCAGGTTTACGTCAGGCCATTGAAAAGGGTAGATTAGAGGACTTTGTGGCTGCGTTTTATCAGCGTATGGGTAAGCCGGTTCCGCCGTTGGCTGAACAGGATGTTGTAGATGATAAGGGTGGCCACCTTTAAATATCGTTTTATTGATAACATTTTTGTGTTGATAACAAAGAGGAAACTTAAATGAGTCTTTTCATTTCCGATGCTGTAGCAGCAACCGCTGGTGCTCCGGCTCAGGGAAGCCCGTACTCTCTGGTTATTATGCTGGCCGTTTTCGGTCTGATCTTTTACTTCATGATCCTGCGTCCCCAGCAAAAACGTACCAAGGAACACAAAAAGCTGATGGATTCTATCAGCAAGGGTGATGAAGTATTGACCACAGGCGGCTTGGTTGGCCGTGTAACCAAAGTGTCCGATACTGGTTATGTTTCGATTGCCTTGAATGATGATAATGAAGTCATTATCAAACGTGATTTCGTGGCGGCAGTGTTGCCGAAGGGTACTATGAAAGCCCTGTAATTTTCGACTTTCCCGAAGGGAACTACCGTGTTGAACCGTTATCCTTTGTGGAAGTACATCATGCTGATCGTGATTCTTGCTGTCGGTCTGCTTTATGCACTTCCTAACCTGTATGGTGAGGATCCGGCGGTACAGATTACTGGCGCGCGAGGTGTCGCCGCCAGTGAATCTACGCTGGTCCAGGTCCAGAAAGTATTAAAAGAACAAAATATCGCCAGCAAGTCGATTGCACTGGAAAATGGTGCGATTCTGGCTCGCTTTTCTAATCCTGATATTCAGCTTCGTGCCCGGGAAGCGCTGCTCAGCGCGCTGGGCGATAAATTTGTAGTGGCGCTTAACCTGGCTCCGGCTACACCGCAGTGGTTGAGAATGCTGGGGGCAGAGCCCATGAAGTTAGGGCTCGATCTGCGTGGCGGCGTTCACTTTCTGATGGAAGTGGATATGGGTACCGCGCTAAGTAAACTGCAAGAGCAGACCATGGATTCCCTGCGCAGCGACCTGCGTGATAAAGGTATCCCTTATTCTTCAGTTAGTAAGTCAGATAATTATGGTGTCGAGATTCGTTTCCGCGACAGTCAGACCCGCGATGAAGCTGTTAATTATCTGACGCCACGCCACCGTGATCTGGTTATCAATGCTTCAGGCGGCGATATGCTGCATGCCGTGATGAGTGATGCCCGTTTGAGAGAAGCTCGCGAATATGCCGTACAGCAGAACATTAACATTCTGCGTAACCGCGTAAACCAGCTGGGCGTGGCTGAACCATTGGTGCAGCGTCAAGGGTCAGACCGTATTGTTGTTGAATTGCCGGGGATTCAGGATACCGCGCGAGCCAAGGAGATCCTTGGGGCTACCGCAACGTTGGAATTCCGTCTGGTAAACAGTAATGTTGACGCAGCGGCGGCGGCCAGTGGCCATATACCGGGTGACTCAGAAGTGAAGTACATGCAGGATGGCTCTCCGGTAGTGCTATACAAACGCGTGATTCTGACCGGTGACCACATTACTGACTCTACTTCGAGCACTGACGAATATAACCGTCCGCAAGTGAATATTTCATTGGACAGCACTGGTGGAAACATCATGTCCAACTTCACCAAGAACAGCATCGGTAAGCTGATGGCAACACTGTTTGTAGAGTATAAAGACAGTGGTAAGAAAGATGCCAAAGGTCGCGCCATCCTGGTGAAACATGAAGAAGTGATTAACGTTGCGACTATTCAGTCTCGTCTGGGGAATAGCTTCCGAATCACAGGTATCAGCAATCCAAATGAAGCGCGTCAGCTGTCACTGCTGCTGCGTGCTGGTGCATTGATTGCACCTATTCAGATTGTTGAAGAGCGGACCATCGGGCCGACACTGGGGATGCAGAACATCACACAGGGTCTGGAAGCCTGTCTATGGGGATTGGTGGCATCTATTCTGTTTATGGTGGTTTACTACCGTAAGTTCGGCATTATAGCGACCACCGCGTTGCTCGCTAACCTGGTGCTGATTATTGGTGTGATGTCGCTGTTGCCAGGGGCAACACTAACGATGCCGGGTATCGCAGGTATCGTGCTAACGCTGGCGGTAGCCGTTGACGCCAACGTACTGATTAACGAGCGTATCAAGGAGGAGCTGAGGAACGGCCGTACTGTTCAGCAGGCGATCCATGAAGGTTATAAAGGCGCATTCTCCAGTATTATTGATGCGAACGTGACCACGTTGATTACTGCGGTAATCCTGTATGCCGTCGGTACCGGTTCCATAAAAGGGTTTGCCATCACGACGACCATCGGGGTGCTTACCTCTATGTTCACGTCAATTGTTGGTACTCGTGCCATCGTTAACCTGCTTTACGGCGGTAAACGCATAAACAAGCTGTCTATCTGAGGAGTGCGTTGTGGCACAGGAATATACTGTTGAGCAACTCAACTACGGGCGTAAAGTCATTGACTTTATGCGCTGGGATAATCTTGCCTTCCTGATTTCAGGGACACTGGTGGTTATCGCTCTCGTTCTGATAGGTGTTCGTGGTTTTAACTGGGGGCTGGATTTTACCGGTGGTACGGTAATTGAAATTCACCTTGAGAAACCAGCCAATCTGGATGTGATGCGTAATGCGCTTAAACAAGCGGGTTTTGCTGATCCGCTGGTTCAGAATTTCGGCAGTAGCCGTGATCTGATGGTGCGCATGGCGCCGTCAGTGGGCAATTCTGGACAGGAGTTGGGTAATCAGGTATTGAGCGTGATTAACCAGAAAATCGGGCAGAATGCAGTAGTAAAACGGATTGAGTTCGTCGGCCCCAGCGTGGGCAGTGATTTGGCGCAAGCCGGTGCTATGGCATTGCTGTCTGCACTGATTTGTATCCTGATTTATGTGGGCTTCCGATTCGAATGGCGTTTGGCCCTTGGGGCGGTTATTGCCTTGGCTCATGACGTCATTATTACGTTAGGGGTGTTATCACTGTTCAAGATAGAGGTTGATCTGACTATCGTGGCATCGCTGATGTCCGTTATCGGTTACTCACTGAATGACAGTATCGTGGTTTCTGACCGTATCCGTGAAAATTTCCGTAAAATTCGCCGTGGTACGTCGTATGAAATCATGAATGTCTCTCTGACGCAGACCTTGAGCCGTACTATTATGACATCCGCCACTACGTTGGTAGTGGTACTGATGCTGTATATCTTTGGTGGTGCGATGCTGAATGGTTTTGCACTTTCCATGTTGATCGGGGTATCAGTTGGTACGGTTTCTTCTATCTACGTAGCTTCTGCGCTGGCGCTGAAACTCGGTATGAAACGTGAACATATGCTTCAGCAAAAAGTAGAGAAAGAAGGGGCTGACCAGCCGTCACTGCTGCCGTAATCTGTTGGTTTATCGGATTTTTAATAAAGATTGACCTTCAGTTGAACTAAAAAACCCGCCAATTGGCGGGTTTTTTAGTTATGGATATTAATTCCGTCCTGACGTCCCGGTGGACTCATTAACACCATGAGTTGATGGTTCGGCAATAATATGGTGTACACGTACAAATCCGAGTTGCTCTGGGGAGAGGTCAGATAACCTGACGTCGACAGTGACTTCTGGTTTTGGTATCAAGGGCTGTGGAACTGTCAGTGACAGGGTTTGCATATCAATATCCAACGGTTTTCCGCTGACTGGATCGAGCGGACCCCAGTTGATCTGGACACTGAAAGCGGGTAAAGCTGTGTCATTAAGCGTGCGGAACACCAGCAAGGCACGGGTGCCATTGGCCTCGGGCTCGATCTGGCTGAGTGACAGACTCAGTCTGCCGATACTGCTATCAATGAGTGCGCTGTCTTTCGCCGC
Organism: Prodigiosinella confusarubida; assembly: GCF_002847015.1. GTDB lineage: Bacteria > Pseudomonadota > Gammaproteobacteria > Enterobacterales > Enterobacteriaceae > Prodigiosinella > Prodigiosinella aquatilis. Next base: position 4,196,442 of record NZ_CP025085.1, on the reverse strand, counting down.
AGGCAACAGATATGCCCCGGAGGTTGAGTTGGCATTCAGCGAATTTTGCTGTTCCAGCGCTGCGGCGCGATCGGACAGATCTCGCAGTTTCTGATTGAGCTGACCGAGTTCATTTTGTACATGGGTTGTTTGAGGCTGGGCGCAGCCTGCCAGCAATGCCATAGCCGACAGCGTGAAGATGAGGCGATAGCGGATGGTCATGTCGTGTTTCTCCCTTGGACCGTGTACATGAGCTATTTAATGATCATCAATGTAGAGGTGATTTAATCTCCGCTATAGTGACTGACAACTTTCAGGGAAGGATAGGTGGAGAATGCTGAATTGTAGTAAAAAATAGAAATACAGCGGGACGCTGCCCGCTGTATCGGAGGAATAGAAGCAGAGGTATCACTGCCAGCCATAGCGACGGGCAAAGAAGCCTTTCATTGCCTGCGTCAACAACATATAGCTACCCAGAATCGCGATCAGCCACGGGAAGTAGCTGATGGGCAGCGCCTGCAATTGCAAGAAGCCAGCCAATGGTGAGAAGGTAAGTCCAATACCCGTTCCTATGATCAATAGCGTCATCACTGCCAGTGGCCATGCCGGGCGACTTTGGATAAAGGGAATCCGGCGGGTACGAATCATATGCACAATCAGCGTCTGCGACAATAGGCCTTCAATAAACCAGCCAGACTGGAACAGCGTCTGTAGTTCCGGTGTATTGGCATGAAAAACCCACCACATAAGCGCAAATGTCAGCACATCAAAAATCGAACTGATGGGACCGAAGAACACCATGAAACGCCCCAGATCTCTGGCGTTCCAGCGTTGTGGCTGTCGGAGTTGCTCTTCATCCACATTGTCAAACGGGATGGCAATCTGCGAAATATCGTACATCAGATTCTGAATCAGCAAATGCAACGGCAACATTGGCAGGAACGGTAAAAAAGCACTGGCAATTAACACGCTGAAAACATTGCCAAAATTAGAACTGGCAGTCATTTTGATATATTTCAGCATGTTGGCAAACGTGCGACGTCCTTCAATCACGCCTTGTTCCAGCACCATAAGGCTTTTTTCCAGCAGGATGATGTCTGCGGCTTCACGGGCGATATCCACTGCCGAATCAACGGAGATACCGATGTCTGCGGCACGTAGAGCTGGAGCATCATTGATACCGTCGCCCATGAAGCCCACCACATGTCCTTCAGACCGTAGCAGCCTCACAATCCGTTCTTTGTGTAGCGGCGTTAAACGAGCAAACAGTGTCGTGGTGAGTGCTTTTGTGGCCAATTGTTTGTCGTTGAGCGCATCAATATCGCTGCCGATGAGACTGCCTTCGAGTTCAATACCAACTTCCCGACAGATTTTGGCTGCTACCAGTTCGCTGTCGCCGGTAAGGATCTTGACCGTTACACCGTTATCTTTCAGCGCTTTCAGTGCCGGCGCGGTGCTTTCTTTCGGCGGATCAAGAAAGGCGATGTAGCCTTCCAGAATTAAATCGGACTCATCTACACGGCTATAATCCTGACGGTCAGCTGTCATCATTTTGCTGGCGACGGCCACCACACGCAGCCCCTGGCGGTTGAGATCGTCAGTCAACTGGCGGATTTGTGTCAGCAACTGATCATCTAATGTCAGCAACTGTTCGCCTCGCCGTACCTGTGAGCAGGCGCTGAGCATCTCTTCCAGCGCCCCTTTGCAGATCAGCAAATGTCCACTGTGGTTCTCACTCACCACTACCGACATACGACGACGTTCAAAGTCGAACGGTATTTCATCCACTTTCCGCCAGCGAGACAGGGTAGAATGCTGTTGATCGGGTGGCATAACGTCCAGTACCGCCTGGTCCAGCAGATTTCGTAATCCGGTCTGGTAGGCGCTGTTGAGCCAGGCACGATGCAGTACCTGCTGACTGGCGCGGCCAAACGCATCGGTATGACACTCCAGTACAATTTTATCCTGTGTCAGCGTGCCGGTTTTATCCGTGCATAAAATATCCATGGCGCCAAAGTTCTGGATTGCATCCAGGCGTTTGACGATCACTTTTTGATGCGACAGTTTCACTGCGCCTTTGGCTAGCGTCGAGGTGACGATCATCGGCAGCATTTCTGGTGTCAGACCTACGGCAACAGAGAGTGAAAACAAGGCGGCTTCCCACCAGTCACCTTTGGTATAGCCGTTGATCACCAACACTACTGGCGTCATCACCAGCATGAAACGGATCAATAGCCAACTGACCCGGCTGATACCCCGCTGGAAGGCATTTTCCTCTCCGGGTTGATGAACTATGCGGCTAGCTAACTGGCCAAACCAGGTATTGGCCCCAGAGCCGATCACGATAGCCAACGCGGTACCACTCACCACATTGGTGCCCATAAAACAGAGCGTATCGCATTCCAGTGCAGCTACACCGTTCTGTTGCCGGGACTGTGCCACTTTCTCTACCGGGATGGATTCACCCGTCAGCGAAGCCTGACTGATAAACAGATCGCGTGCTTGAAGTACCCGCAAGTCCGCCGGGATCATATCCCCGGCCGCGAGTTTGACGATATCACCGGGGACCAACTGAACCAGTGGAATATCCTGATAGTCGCTGTAGCCGGTCTGCGCATCGCTGCGTAGTACCGTCACTTTGTTGCTGACCATCGCTTTCAGGGCGTCAGCCGCTTTACCTGAACGTGCCTCTTGAATGAAGTGCAACAGGGTGGAGATTAACACCATCAGGGCAATCACCAACGCGGCGGTGATATCTTCCGTGGCGTAGGAAACCATCCCTAGCAGTGTTAGCAGCAGGTTAAACGGGTTGCGGTAGCAATGCCACAGATGGATCCACCAAGGCGCGGGTTGCTCTCCGGGGATACGGTTTTCGCCGTGTGTTTCTCTGGCCTGCACTACTTCGACGGGCAGTAGCCCTTCTGGATGACTGGCAAATTCCTGATATAGTGCGACTTCACTTAGTCTGGAAAGACGTAGACAGCGTTCGGCCATGGTATCTGCCATCGCGTGAGTGGCAGTCAGGTGCCCATCTGGCAGCGGATCGCGCTGGAACAGGCGGCGTGGTAAATGACGGCTGAGCTGTGCCAACAGCTGCCGTGTGAGACGAATAAACAACATAAAAATCTCCCTGCCGCAGTATCAGAGATACCACGACTAAAACGACACGTGGCGGCGATACACCAGCGTGCAGTTCATTGTTTTCAGCAGGGACGAACGAAGACGTCACTGCCTTGCCTGTTACCGGCAAGGCAGCAAAAAAGCTGGCTTACCGGTGGATGACTCTGTTTTCCGGGTGAGGATTAGGGTCTGGTCCCATTAGGGGTTCTCCGGTTATTGAACATGCGCAGACGATAGGGCAAGTCTGCGGTATTACAGGTGGGTCTAATCGCTATCGGCAGCTTTCATTAAACTGGCGCATAGGACGACCACATCGCGGGGCTACTTTAGCTGATGTAGCCTCAATAAAGCTTAAACCGTTACTCTTTCGTATAATTAACACGAATTTTTTACAGTTTGTCGCGGGGTCGGTCAAATGCGTGTGTTTCACTCGCGGACTCATGTCGAGATTTTGGTCACGCGGGGAATTCAGGGTAAACTATATCCATGTTGATGGTTATGGTCGGTAAATCTTATGCATTGCCCATTTTGTTCTGCTGTTGATACCAAAGTTATTGATTCCCGTTTGGTTGGGGAAGGTTCTCAGGTCCGCCGCCGCCGACAGTGCCTGGTATGTAACGAACGTTTTACGACTTTTGAGGTAGCCGAACTGGTGATGCCCCGGGTAATCAAGAGTAATGATGTCCGTGAACCTTTCAACGAAGATAAACTGCGTAGCGGAATGCTAAAGGCGTTGGAAAAACGGCCCGTCAGTTCTGATGACGTCGAAATGGCCATTAGTCATATCAAATCTCAACTCCGGGCTACTGGCGAACGGGAAGTTACTGCCAAGATGGTGGGAAATCTGGTGATGGATGCATTGAAAAAGTTAGATAAAGTCGCATACATCCGTTTTGCCTCGGTATATCGTAGTTTTGAAGATATCCGCGAATTTGGTGAAGAAATTGCCCGTTTGCAAGACTAATCCGCTACTTTCAAAAGAATAAAACTGTTTTTCTTCACGCAAAAAGGACTCGCAGGATGGCTATACAGTCTGATGAATTTTATATGGCTCACGCATTGGCGCTGGCGCGGCGTGGTCGCTTTACGACGATGCCGAATCCGAATGTGGGATGCGTCATTGTGCGTGATGGACAAATTGTCGGCGAAGGTTATCACCATAAAGCCGGTGAGCCTCATGCAGAGATCCATGCTTTGCGGACGTCGGGAAAGCAGGCCAACGGTGCAACGGTGTATGTAACGCTGGAACCGTGCAGTCATCATGGTCGTACTCCGCCTTGCGCTGATGCATTAATTGAGGCAGGAGTGGCAAGAGTTGTTGCGGCAATGCAGGATCCCAACCCCGAGGTGGCAGGGCGCGGTTTGTATCGTTTGCAGCAGGCCGGTATCGATGTTACCCACGGTGTCATGATGGCGGAAGCCGAAAAGCTTAATCGGGGGTTTCTCAAGCGGATGCGTACCGGATTCCCCTATGTACAGTTAAAAATGGCGGCTTCGCTGGATGGACGTACGGCAATGGCCTCCGGTGAAAGCCAGTGGATTACATCACCGCAGGCACGGCAGGATGTGCAGCGGTTTCGGGCACAGAGTGCCGCTATTCTGAGTAGTAGCGCTACTGTGCTGGCTGATGACCCTTCACTTACCGTACGTTGGTCGGAATTGGATGAGGATACGCAACGTGTCTATCCGCAAGATCAACTGCGTCAGCCCGTGAGGATTATTGTCGATAGCCAACTACGGGTGAAACCACAGCATCGTATTATCCATCAGCCGGGTATGACCTGGCTGGCGCGTCCCCAGCGGGATCAACAGCCGTGGCCGGATACGGTTGAACAGCTTTTGGTTCCGCAACAAGGTGATGGTAGCGATTTGGTGGCATTAATGATGCTGCTGGGAAAGCGTCAGATTAACTCGGTGTGGGTGGAGGCTGGTGCTCGCTTTGCCGGGGCGTTACTACAAGCAAATGTGGTGGATGAGTTGATTATCTACATGGCACCCAGACTGCTTGGGGATTTGGCTCGTCCGCTGTGTGTGTTGCCGGGACTGGAGACGTTGGCGCGGGCACCTGAATTCTCAATGACAGATGTCCGATTGGTGGGGCCGGACCTGCGGATTATCCTGAAGCCACAGTACTGAACACCCAGAGTAATAACCGGTGTCAGGCGACTCTCCTGGTCCGACAAAAGCGGATACGCCGACCAAAAGAATATGATAGAATCCGCCCCCCTGCGGGGTAATAAAACAGTCAAAGGAAAGCTATGAACGTTATTGAAGGTGTTGTTGCTACTCCTAATGCCCGTGTGGCGATTGCTATTGCCCGCTTTAACCATTTTATCAATGATAGCCTGCTGGAAGGTGCCATCGATGCACTGAAACGCATTGGCCAGGTTAAAGATGAGAACATTACCGTCGTTTGGGTCCCAGGTGCTTATGAATTGCCGCTGGCAGTCCGTGCGCTGACCAAAAGTACTGAGAATGGTGGGTACGATGCCGTAGTTGCTCTGGGAACGGTTATCCGTGGTGGTACTGCGCATTTTGAATTGGTCGCCGGCGAGTGTAGCTCTGGTTTGTCTCATGTCGCCATGAGTAGTGATATTCCGGTCGCTTTCGGGGTATTGACGACAGAAAGTATTGAGCAGGCCATTGAGCGTGCGGGTACCAAAGCGGGTAATAAAGGGGCGGAAGCAGCCCTGACCGCGCTTGAAATGATTAATGTATTAAACGCTATCAAGTAAGCCTGATTTATTAAGTTAAGGGGAATTCCGTGAAACCTGCTGCTCGTCGCCGTGCTCGTGAATGTGCGGTTCAAGCGCTTTATTCTTGGCAGTTATCAAAGAACGATATTGCCGATATTGAACTACAATTTTTGAGCGAGCAGGATGTCAAAGATGTCGACATCACCTATTTTCGTGAACTCCTGTCAGGGGTTGCCAGTCAGGCTGATAAGCTTGATGCCTTGATGGTTCCTTATCTGTCCCGTCAATTGGGAGAATTAGGTCAGGTGGAAAAAGCCATTCTGCGTTTGGCGCTGTTCGAATTGAGCAAGCGCGAGGATGTGCCCTATAAAGTGGCAATTAATGAAGCCATTGAACTGGCCAAGACTTTCGGTGCAGAAGATAGTCATAAATTTGTGAATGGTGTGCTGGATAAAGCTGCTCCTCACATACGTAAAGGCAGAAAATAAGATAACCAAGGCCGGCTTACCGGCCTTGGTTTTTTTAGATTCACCAGTCTGGAAGGGTTATGGTTGAAGGTGAGTTTGAGATTATTGCCCGTTATTTTGATCGGGTAAGAACTTCACGTCGGGATGTCGAACTGGGGATCGGTGATGATTGTGCTTTGTTAACAGTCGCTGACAAGCAACTGCTGGCGATAAGTACCGATACACTGGTTTCCGGGATTCATTTCCTGCCTGATATTGATCCCGCTGATCTGGCTTATAAATCCCTGGCGGTTAACCTGAGCGATTTGGCTGCCATGGGCGCTGATCCTGCCTGGTTGTCGCTGGCATTAACATTGCCGGAAATCGATCACGCGTGGTTGACGGCCTATAGTGACAGTCTGTTTGAGCAGTTGGATTACTATGGCATGCAGTTAATCGGTGGTGATACGACTCGCGGCCCGCTGAGTATGACACTGACTATCCATGGCCTGGTTCCGGTCGGACGCGCATTGACACGTAGCAAGGCTCGTATTGGCGACTGGATTTACGTCACTGGCACACTGGGGGACAGTGCGGCTGGTCTGGCGATTTTGCAGAATCAATGGGAAGTTGCTGATCCTGAAGCACATCAGATGCTGATTCAACGCCACTTACGGCCACATCCACGGATTTTACAAGGGCAGGCGCTGCGCGATCTGGCCAGTGCGGTTATCGATCTTTCCGATGGATTGGTATCCGATATCCAGCATATTTTGAAAGCAAGTGGATGTGGTGCGCGAATCAACCTTGATGCATTACCTTATTCTGATGCCTTGCTGGCGCACGCGGATCCATCCTGGGCAATGAACTGGGCCCTCAGTGGTGGTGAGGATTATGAGTTGTGTTTTACCGTTCCAGAGCTTAATCGTGGTGCTCTGGATGTGGCCCTGGGCCATCTGGGGGCTCGCTATACTTGTATCGGGCAGATTGGTCCTTCTTCTGAAGGGTTACGTTTTTTTCAGCATGATAAACCCCTTGAACTGAATCTGAAGGGTTATGACCATTTTGGCTCATGATAAGAAAAGCGCTCAAATTGCCAAAAACCGTTTGCGCATCGTAATCCATTGCATTTTCTGGCAACGGGCTTTGGCAGCGACCTGTCACCCTGGATGCCTGGAACAGTAGGATCTCTGGCCTCGATTCCCGTGTGGTATCTGATGTCGTTCCTGTCCTGACAACTTTACGTGCTGCTGGTGATGTGTCGTATCTGTATCGGTGTTTACCTTTGTCATCAGACGGCAAAAGACATGGGTATCCACGATCATGGCAGCATTGTCTGGGATGAGTTTGTCGGCATGTGGATCACGCTGATGGCGATTCCAAACAGAAACTGAGGCTGGATTGCTATAGGATTTGTTGTTTTTTGCTGTCTTGATATCTGGAAACCTTGGCCAATTCGCTGGTTTGACCGTAATGTTCATGGTGGCGCAGGTATTATGGTGGATGACATCGTCGCTGGTGTGATATCAACCGGGATTATTTATTTGGCTGGCCATTATTGGCCGCTGTGAACTTTTTTAAACATGAATACCGGTCAATGAAGCAATCGGGATAGTCGATACGGAGTGGATACCTTTTCCTTAGGATCTCACTCCGTATTTTTGTGGCAATCGTTCTAAGTGAACACTATCAGGGACGCGTCACTACTTCCTTGTTTTTTATCAGCCCGTTATGCCAGCCATTGCGTTATCTGGTGCTCAATACCTGCTGCATCCAGACCTAGATCGGACCGAATCTCTCCCTGTACCCCTTGAGGAATAAAACGATCCGGTAATCCGATGTTCAGCACCGGGACCAACAGTCGTTTTGACATCAGGAATTCATTCACGCCACTGCCGGCTCCGCCCATAATGGCGTTCTCTTCCAGCGTTACCAGTGCTTGATGAGTGCTCGCCAATGTCTCAACCAATGCTTCATCCAGCGGTTTGACAAATCGCATATCCACTAGCGTAGCGTTCAACGTTTCAGCTACTGTCCTCGCCTCTGGCAGCAGTGTCCCGAAGTTTAGTATGGCAATTTTCTCACCTTGGCGACGGATGACACCTTTACCGATGGGTAATGCCTGCAACGGCATGAGTTCGGCATCGATCCCACAGCCTCTGGGATAACGTACTGCCGTTGGGCCCTTTTGGTAATGGTAACCAGTGTAAAGCATCTGACGGCATTCGTTTTCATCGCTGGGAGCCATGATTATCATGTTGGGAATGCAACGCAGGAAGGACAGGTCGAAAGCACCCTGGTGAGTCTGCCCGTCAGCACCGACAATGCCACCACGATCGATGGCAAACAGTACTGGCAGATTCTGGATGGCGACATCGTGAATCACTTGATCGTAGGCGCGTTGCAAGAACGTTGAATAAATGGCTACGACAGGTTTATAACCACCAATTGCCAGACCGGCGGCAAAGGTAACGGCATGTTGCTCAGCGATCGCAACGTCAAAATACTGTTGCGGATAGTCGCGGGAAAATTGCACCATCCCTGACCCTTCGCGCATGGCTGGAGTGACAGCCATCAGTGTGCTGTCTTGTGCGGCTGTTTCAGACAACCACTGACCAAAAATCTTGGAGTAGGTCGGCAGGCTTTCCTTGCTTTTAGGCAGAGTACCACTGGCCGGGTCAAATTTTGGCACTGCGTGCCAACTAATGGGGTCTTGTTCGGCAGGTGCGTAACCTTTGCCTTTCTTGGTCATGATATGCAGTAGTTGCGGGCCTTTCAGACTACGCATATTTTTCAGTGTTTGCGCAAGCGCCTGAACATCATGACCGTCAACCGGGCCAATATAATTAAAACCCAGTTCTTCAAACAAGGTTCCGGGCACTACCATACCTTTCAGATGTTCTTCAGTCCGTTTCATCAATTCTTTGATGGGTGGTAATCCCGAAAGGACTTTTTTGCCGCCTTCACGCAGGGTGGAATAAAGCTTCCCAGACAGCAGTTGAGCGAGGTGATTATTCAATGCACCGACATTTTCTGAAATCGACATCTCGTTATCATTTAGAACCACCAGCATATCAGGCTTGATATCGCCTGCATGATTCATGGCTTCAAATGCCATTCCTGCTGTAATGGCACCATCACCGATAACACAAACGGTACGTCGTCCCATACCTTCACGTTCGGCCGCCACGGCCATACCCAGCCCGGCACTGATGGACGTGGATGAGTGTCCCACGCTGAGTACATCGTATTCGCTCTCTTCGCGCCAGGGAAACGGATGTAGACCGTCTTTTTGACGGATAGTGGATATACGATCACGGCGTCCGGTTAGAATTTTGTGCGGATAAGCCTGATGGCCCACATCCCACACCAGATGATCGAAAGGGGTGTTATAGACATAATGCAGTGCGACCGTTAACTCAACTGTACCCAAACCGGAGGCAAAGTGACCACTCGAACGACTAACGCTATCTAGCAAATATTGCCGTAGTTCGTCACATAGTTTTGGCAGGCTTTCTTTTGGCAGCAGACGCAATTCTTCTGGAGTTTCCACTAACGCCAGCGTGGGATATTTCGCTATATCAAAGCTCATCGGATGCCCATTAAGGAGTTACTTGTATTGGTGTTATTTATCGCGTTCAACGATGTAATTCGCTAAGGCTTGCAGTGGTGTTACGACTAATGGAATATCACTGGAAGCCACCAAATCACTCAGCGCGGCTAAAGATTCCTGGTAAAGATCTCGAGCTTTGGCTTTCGCGTTCTCCAGACCCAATAAGCCGGGGTAGGTACTTTTCCCCAATTGTTGATCGGCTCCCTGACGTTTCCCCGTCGTGGTGCTATCACCAATGACATCCAGTATGTCATCCTGAACCTGAAAAGCCAGCCCGATAGCATTGGCGTAGCGATCGAGATAAGGTAAGGCATCCCGTCCACGCTCGCCAGCTGCAAGTGCGCCTAATCGTACGGAGGCTCGAATCAATGCGCCGGTCTTGTGGCGATGGATCTGTTCGAGCGAGGACAAATCCACCTGATGCCCTTCCGCAGCAAGATCCAGCGCCTGACCACCACACATTCCGCTAACGCCACTGGCCTGAGCCAGTTCAGATAACATTGCCAACCGGTCACGGTCACTGACATGCAGCATAGGCGCGTCAGCCAGTATAGAGAACGCCAGCGTCTGCAATGCGTCTCCTGCCAGAATAGCGCTGGCCTCGCCAAATTTCATGTGACAGGTAGGTTGTCCTCGGCGCAGGTCGTCATTATCCATCGCGGGCAGATCGTCGTGAATGAGTGAATAGGCATGAATACATTCAACCGCCGCCGCTGGCGCATCAAGGCTTTCTGTGGCTAATCCAAAAAGGTGTCCGGTAGTATAAACCAGAAACGGACGCAGCCGTTTCCCTCCGAGAAGCGTGCCATAAGTTATGGTGTCTACCAATGGACTACTCTGAAAAGGTAGTGCTGAAATAAAGCAGCTCAAGGCAGCATTACTGCGCTGGTAGAGAACATTCAGCTGCGTATCGAAATCTGTCATAGCGTCTCATTATCCGGAGTGAAAGACGTTAATGCTGCTTCCGGGTCATCATTTAATAGAATCTGCACACGTTGTTCAGCCTGTTGAAGTTTTTGTTGACCCTGACGCGCCAGTTGAATGCCATGCTCAAATTCATTCAGCGCGTCTTCCAGCGGTAATTCGCCAGATTCCAGACGCGTTACGATTTGCTCCAGTTCACTGAGTGAACTTTCAAAGCTGACGGGTTGTTCAGTTTTTTTCGGCATAGTCGGTTTCAGACTCCTGTTTATACGCGTCTGGCTGTGAGGACGCCACTCAATTATCAGCGTACCAGCTTGCAATATCGCTGCAATTATACGCTTAAAGCACGCAGCCATCCGCAATATGGTGATATACTCCGCGCTTTAGATGCTATTGGTAAACCATCATATAAACGGCTGGTTTTACCGATAACGCGATTTTAGCGCTCAGGGTAAATTTATTTACGCCTTTCAGACCAAGTAACGAAAGCCACCATGAAGTTTATCATTAAATTGTTCCCAGAAATTACCATCAAAAGCCCATCTGTACGGTTACGCTTTATTAAAATTCTCACCAGTAATATTCGTAACGTTTTAAAGTCCCATGATGAAACACTGGCGGTTGTCCGTCACTGGGATCATATTGAAGTTCGAGCACAAGATGAACTTCAGCACGATAGCATATGTGATGCGCTGACTCGAATTCCTGGCATTCACCATATTCTTGAAGTTGAAGATCGTGACTATACGGATATGCACCATATTTTTGAACAAACACTGGCAATGTATCGGGAACAGTTGGAAGGGAAAACCTTTTGTGTCCGAGTCAAGCGGCGTGGTAAGCATGATTTCAGCTCTCAGGATGTTGAGCGTTATGTTGGTGGTGGCTTGAACCAGCATATCGAAAGCGCACGTGTCAATCTGACTGCTCCACAGGTAACGGTGCATCTGGAAATCGAGCAGGATCGCCTGCTGTTGATTAAAGGGCGCCATGAAGGTATCGGCGGTTTCCCGATTGGTACCCAGGAGGATGTGTTATCTCTGATTTCTGGCGGTTTTGATTCCGGTGTGTCGAGTTATATGCTGATGCGTCGTGGTTGCCGTGTCCATTACTGCTTTTTTAATTTAGGCGGAGCGGCACATGAAATCGGTGTGAAGCAGGTTGCTCATTATCTCTGGAATCGTTTTGGCAGTTCACACCGGGTTCGTTTTGTCGCTATTGATTTTGAACCAGTGGTGGGAGAAATTCTGGAGAACGTCGATGATGGCCAGATGGGTGTCGTCCTGAAGCGCATGATGGTTCGTGCGGCGTCGAGAGTTGCCGAGCGTTATGGTGTGGAAGCACTGGTTACCGGCGAAGCACTGGGGCAAGTCTCCAGCCAGACATTGACCAATCTACGCTTGATCGATAATGCTTCCGATACATTGGTTTTACGTCCACTGATTTCTCATGATAAAGAACACATTATCAAGCTGGCGCGCGAGCTGGGCACTGAAGATTTTGCCAAGACCATGCCGGAATATTGTGGTGTGATTTCCAAGAGCCCGACGGTAAAAGCGGTGAAAGCAAAAATTGAGCATGAAGAAGCTCATTTTGACTTTTCTATTCTGGACCGAGTGGTTAGCGAAGCCCGCAATATTGATATCCGTGAGATTGCAGAGCAAACCCGTCAGGAAGTCGTTGAAGTGGAAACCGTGGCGGGCTTCGTCGCCAATGATGTTTTGCTGGATATCCGCTCGCCTGATGAGCAGGAAGAGAAACCGTTGTCGCTGGATCAGGTAACGATTAAGTGTTTGCCTTTCTATAAGCTGGCGACCCAATTTGGCGATTTGGACCAAAGCAAAACCTATTTGCTTTATTGTGCGCGTGGTGTGATGAGTCGATTACAGGCGCTTTATCTGCGTGAACAGGGCTTTAGTAATGTGAAAGTTTATCGTCCCTGAGGAAAACACTGGCACACCTGAGGTTGGTGATAATGTGCACATGGCGGCGGCGATAATGGCGCGATTGTAAAGGCGCAGGCGCGCCTTTTTGCATTCAGTCTTGATAGTTATAAATTCCCGACGGCAATATCAATTGTGCTGCCACTTCCGCTGCTTTCTTTTTTCCCAATAGTAGATCAATCAACTTTAGTGCGAAGTCCATGCTGGTACCTGGTCCTTGGCTGGTCAGTAGATTGACACGAGGATCGAAAACCACGCGTTTATCCACCCATTTATCTATGCCGATTTGCGCCTTCAGGGTCGGATATCCGGTCATGTTCCCCATCGGGAAGATCTGGTGATATTCCAATACCACTGCAGGAGAGGCGCAGATTGCTGCGATAATTTTCCCTTCCTGGTGTGTCTGACGAATTCGTTCAATCAGTAACGGATTATCGCGGAAGCATTCTGCACCCTGCATTCCTCCCGGAAGAACAATAGCATCGAATTCCTGGTCGACGACAGCAACCAGCGGCGCATCCGCCATCAGTCTGACACCACGGGAACAGATAATTTCAAGATGACCATCACTCGCCACACTGGCGGTGATCACCCGTATACCGGCCCTTATCAATAGATCGATAGTGGTGACAGCTTCCGTTTCCTCGCTACCAGGTGCCAGACATACCAGTACCGATGCGCTCATAGTCACTCTCCTCTCGCTTAATATATTCGAACAAACGGCTATTTTCCGGCAATGACAATCCATGAACGCGAGCGCGCTTCAACAGATAACCCGTGATGTAATCAATTTCAGTGTGTTTTTGTGCCAATACGTCTTGTAGCATGGAGGATGTATTGTCTGCCGTATTCTGAATAATCTGGTTTATATAGAGTAGCAGGCTTTCGGTTGAAGTATGGAATCCTTCACGTTCCATCACCAGTGCAATTTCTTGACAAAGAGATTGTAGTAATTGTGGGTAGGCCCGTAATTCACCATTGGTACAGTGGTGTACGACAGTAAGCGGGTTGATGACACAGTTTGCCGCCAGTTTCAGCCAGCAGGTAACGGTAATATTGTTATGCCAGGCAACATCTGGCAGGGCATGGTGCAGTATTTCTGCAAAGTGGCTTTGCGTATCAACGCCATTTATTGAACCAATATGTGTTATCCCAGCGGCCATATGTACAACGGTGGTGGGATCGCGGCGTGCGGCGTGGGTTGTCACACCAAGCAATACAGGTTGCTTAAGCGTCGGCAGCTCTTCACGGGCACCCATGCCATTATGCAACAGCAGAATAGTACAGTTGGGATCAAGCCGTGAGATCAGGCTGGTCACAGCATCAGAAACTTGCCATGCCTTGAGTGTTACCAGCAATAATTCGCTTTGTGCCAGATGTTCAACATCGTTTGCAGTCAGATTCAGATTACAGTGTTGCCCATTCAGCATCATGACATTCACTGGACAAAACGGTTGTGGGATACGTAACCATCCCTGTACGTCATGGCCCTGCCGATGTAAAGCTGCGAGCCATAGTTGTCCGATTGCACCGCAACCAAGAACGGTAATTTTCATGCATATCTCCCTTTATAAAGGCGGGAACTCTCGTTCTTGTTTAGGCCTATAATAGGCTGTTCCCCTTACCAGTAGCCTAGAACAGACTAATAAGCTGTGATTGTAGAATAAAGTCTAACCACAATAATCCTCGTGTTGCCTCGCATTTTGTTTATGAGATGGGAACGGTTATTATGCTCGGCAGCGATTTTGTCAGGAGAGAAAATTATGCCATCTTTCGATATAGTTTCGGAAATTGATATGCAGGAAACGCGCAACGCTGTAGAAAATGCCACACGTGAACTCGGTACCCGTTGGGATTTTCGTAATATTCCTGCCAGCTTTGATCTAAATGAGAAAGCACAAACGATCAAGATCACTAGTGAGTCTGATTTTCAGGTAAAACAGTTGGTAGACATTTTGCGGGAGAAACTGTCCAAACGCGGGATCGACGGTGGCGCACTGGAAATCCCAGAGGAAATGGAACGTAGCGGCAAGACGTATAGTGTTGAGGCAAAACTGAAACAAGGTATCGAAACGGCGTTGGCGAAAAAACTCGTCAAGCTGATCAAGGACAGCAAGCTTAAAGTACAGGCACAAATTCAGGGTGAGCAAGTTAGGATAACAGGCAAATCCCGTGATGATTTGCAAAGCGTTATTACGTTGGTGCGTGGTGCTGAATTAGGGCAACCGTTTCAATTCAGCAATTTCCGTGATTAGTAATAAAAGACCTGAGCGATAATGCCTGTCCGTTGAGAAAAACATACCTGGGGGAACATCATGTTCGACGTTCCCCCGAGAGCTCAACGTGATGATTTCCATGACAACACTACGGCGTTATCAGCATTGACTCAGCAACTGTTCCAGTTTTTGCCTACTGGTTTTTTTATTATCGATTTTTACATAGGCACTGTACTCGTCCGGAACGATGACGACATCGGCAACGCCAGGAGCCGTACGTAGTTTCTGAGCCAGCGCATTATCCTGTAGGGCAAGATCCGATAAGGTAAGTCTTAAGCTGCTGAGATACGGTGGCTCTTGCATAGTGAAACTCACTAGTAGCCATGCTATACCCACTACGGCCCCTGCACCAAACACCAGCGGTGCACCGTGCAAATCAAACAGAGCCCCGCCCATACTTCCGCCGATGGCAACGCCAATAAACTGTGTTGTGGAGTAAACGCCCATCGCCGTACCTTTATAACTGGCAGGAGACTCTTTACTGATCAACGATGGTAGTAATGCTTCCATGACATTAAAGCCCAGGAAGAATAACTGAATCCCGAAAATGATGTACCACAGCCGATGGCCCGAAATGAATAACACCAGCTCAGCGGTAATAAGTATCAGGATACAAATGATAAATACCTGTTTCATGCGACGCTTGACTTCGGCATAAATGACGATGGGAATGATTGCAGCAAAGGCAATAAGCATGGTTCCCAGGTAGACTTTCCAGTGATTCTGCGGTGCTAAACCAGCCTGTTCCATTATTCGAGGTAACGCGACAAAACTCGACATCAGCAGAATATGCAAACACATAATACCGGCATTCAGTTTCAGCAGGCGGCTATTCGTCAATACTTTGCTGAAGTTGCCACGGACAATAGCGGATTCTCGATTAAGAATATGCGTTGACGAGGTGGGAATTAATATCAATGTGATGATAATCGCCAGACCGGATAATACTGCAATCCCCCAGAATAGGGCATGTAGCCCCAGAACGTGCGTCACGATAGGACCAATAACCATCGCAATGGCGAAAGTAATGCCAAAGCTGATACCAATAAAAGCCATTGCTTTTGTTCGGTTTTGTTCACGTGTCAAATCAGAAAGCAGCGCCATCACCGCCGCAGAGATAGCCCCGGAACCTTGCATTGCACGGCCGAGAATAATTCCCCATATTGAACTGCTGAGAGCTGCGACAACACTCCCCAGAGCAAATACAAGCAATCCACCAACAATCAGTGGTTTACGGCCAATACGATCTGACATAAGGCCCAACGGAATTTGAAATATTGCCTGCATCAGGCCATAAATTCCGATCGCAATACCAATAAGAGATTCATTGGCACCCTGCAAGGCCATACCGTAGGTGGTCAAAACCGGAAGAACCATGAACATGCCAAGCATGCGCAGAGAAAATACTGCGCCAAGTCCCCATGTCGCACGCAATTCTGTAGGTGTCATTCTATTGTCGTTCATTAATACCTCTAGCTATCAGTCAGCGCTATTTTAGTTCGCTAAGCGTCAACCCGTAAACGACAGCTTTGTTAACTGATATGTGATTGGTTATGACGGCAGGAGAGTGTAAAAAAACAGACGAGCATTCTCGTCTGTTATAGTGTGGAATGATCGATCAGTGCAGGTAGGTGAGTAATGCTTCTTGTGCCGGAGCGATGGAGTCTACGGACATCATGATGCTTAATGAAGTAATCGCCACAATAGAGAACACAAATAATTTTCGCGCCCATACCCGGTCATTAGTGGGTTTTTTATAACCGGAAAGTGCCATTCCCAGCCACCACACGCTGACAGCCGCAGCAACAATTAAATACTTATAACCCGCATAACCGCCGATAGACAGCATCAGCGTGGCAATCATGAATGCCAGAATGTAGAGCGTGATATGATTTTTAGCGACCGAGATACCTTTTACCACCGGTAACACGGGAATATTGGCTGCCTGATAATCTTTAAAACGGAAAATAGCTATGGCATAGGAATGTGGCATCTGCCAAAGACTGAAAATCAGTAACAGGATAAAGGCGCCCGCATCAAACTGATTGCTGACTGCACAATAACCAATTACCGGAGGCGCAGCCCCGGATAAACTGCCAACCAATGTGCCGTAGACAGAATGCCGTTTCATATAAAGACTATATATGCCGACATAAACCACAAAACCCATCACTGCCAACCACATGGCCAGTGGATTTGCTGCGATGTACAGTAGTGCAAAACCAGCAATACCTAACAGAGACGCGTAAACCAGAGTTACCTTCAGTGGAATAAGTCCCTTAACCAGCACTCTGTTCTTGGTTCTCTCCATTTTTTTGTCGATGTCACGATCGATTACGTTGTTAAAGACACAACCTGATGCGACAACCAGTGACACACCAATCAGCGTCGCAGTAAACAAGGGATAATCAATGACCCCCTTGGCTGCCAGTAAAAAACCGCCAATAACAGAAATTAGATTACCAAAAATAATTCCTGGTTTGGTGACCTGCAGGTATTGCTTAATCATCATTTACGGCTCTGTTACTGAAGCATCATGTTGTAGTGTGTGCTCCACATGATCCATATGGAACCCGTTACCACAATTCCGATAATCAGGACGGTGAAGACAAGTGCTACCACATTCCAGCGTCCTTCCGAAGACGTGTTCAGATGCAGGAAATACACTAAATGCACCAGGATCTGGATTATCGCGCAACCTACTACGGTAAGAATAACGGTACTATTGGACGCTGAGCCAGTCATCACCATGGAGAAGGGAATGACAGTGAGGATAATCGATAATATAAAACCTATCAGATACGATTTTACGCTGCCGTGACTGGCGCCTGCATGATCGTATGTTGAATGACTCATTACATCGCCCCCATCAGGTAAACAACGGTGAAGACACAAATCCATACCACATCAAGGAAGTGCCAGAACAGGCTGAGACACATCAGCCGTGTTTGATTTGTAGCAGTCAGACCACGGCGAGATACCTGAATCATCATGATGATGATCCAAATCAGGCCGGACGTCACATGAATACCGTGAGTTCCCACCAATGCAAAGAAGGCGGACAGGAAAGCACTACGATCCGGGCCAAATCCTTCGGCAATCAGGTGATGGAATTCGTAAACTTCCATCATAATAAACACGAGACCGCACAGAAACGTCAGTGCTAGCCATGTGGTCACCTGTGATTTTTTGCCCTTGTTCATGGCAACGATAGCCATGCCGTAAGTAATACTACTGAAAAGCAACGCGAAGGTTTCAACCAGAACGAATGGCAGCTCGAAAATATCTTTTCCTGTCGGGCCACCCGCTACGCCATTCACCAGTACTGAATACGTTGCGAACAGACACGCAAACAAAATACAGTCGCTCATCAGGTAGATCCAGAAGCCGAATACTTTGATCGCTCCTGTATCATGATGCCCATGCTCAACATGGGCTGCATTATGGTTAGTCAGAGTTTCAGTGGACATTTTTCGCGCCTGCCTTGCTGATTTGATCGAAATGCTGATTCTCGATGTGCTCAATTTCTTTAACTGGAACGTAGTAATCAACATCCTCGTTAAAGCTATGTATGATCCAGGTCGAAATCATGCCGACGAAACAGATAATCGCCATCCACCAGATATCCCATATCATGGCGAAACCAAACACCAGGCCAAACGCCGCGATGATTACTCCGGCACCAGTATTTTTAGGCATATGAATTTCTTCATATTTCGCTGGTTTACGATAAGCATCACCTTTCTCTTTGATTTCCCAAAAGGCATCGCGTTCATTAACGTGTGGAACAATGGCAAAGTTATAGAACGGCGGTGGGGAGGATGTCGACCATTCCAGTGTGCGTGCATCCCATGGGTCACCCGTCAGATCGCGGTTCAGATGGCGATCGCGGATACTGACAGTGAACTGGATTATCTGGCATAAAATACCGAGCGCAATTAATCCGGCACCAGCTGATGCCACTACCAACAACGGATGGAATTCCGGGTTGATGTGTTGACTCAGACGACGGGTCATTCCCATGAAACCTAATGCATATAGCGGCATAAAGGCGACAAAGAAACCAATGATCCAGAACCAGAAAGCACGTTTGCCCCAGGTTTCGTTCAATGTGAAACCGAAGGCTTTCGGGAACCAATACGTGATACCTGCGAAGCAGCCAAATACCACACCACCAATGATCACGTTGTGAAAATGAGCAATCAGGAACAAGCTGTTATGCAACACAAAATTGGCACCGGGAACCGCCAGCAGTACACCTGTCATGCCGCCAATAGTGAAGGTGATAATGAAACCGATAGTCCACAACATTGAAGAGTGAGGCTGGATGCGTCCCTGATACATGGTAAACAACCAGTTAAATATTTTAACCCCGGTTGGGATCGAAATAATCATGGTCGCTATGCCGAAGAAAGCATTAACGTTTGCACCGGATCCCATTGTAAAGAAGTGGTGCAACCAGACAATGAAAGACAAAATGGTAATGGCAATTGTTGCCCAAACCAGGGAAGTATACCCAAACAGACGTTTTTTACAGAATGTCGCTACTACTTCGGAATAAACACCAAATACCGGCAGTATCAGAATGTAAACTTCTGGATGTCCCCACGCCCATATCAGGTTGATGTACATCATCATATTGCCACCCATATCGTTAGTGAAGAAATGGGTGCCAAGGTAACGATCAAGCGTCAGTAATGCGATAGTAACCGTCAGGATCGGAAACGCAGCAATGATCAATATGTTGGTACACAATGCTGTCCAAGTGAAAACCGGCATTTTCATCAGGCTCATGCCTGGTGCGCGCATTTTCATAATCGTGGCGAAGAAGTTCACCCCGGTCAGCGTGGTACCTATGCCGGATATCTGTAGACTCCATATCCAGTAATCGACACCTACGCCAGGACTGTACTCCTTACCTGAAAGGGGAGGGTAGGCTACCCAGCCAGTTTGTGCGAACTCGCCAACCCCGAGTGAAATGTTAACCAGAATCACACCAGCCACAAAAAACCAGAAACTGAGCGAGTTCAGGAAGGGGAAGGCAACGTCACGGGCACCGATTTGCAGCGGAACGGCAAGGTTCATCAAACCCACGACGAAAGGCGTTGCCACGAAGAAAATCATGATAACGCCGTGTGCGGTAAAAATCTGGTCATAGTGGTGAGGAGGCAGGAACCCAGCTTCACCAGCAGAGGCCAGTGTCTGCTGAGTACGCATCATGATGGCATCAGCAAAACCGCGCAGCATCATGACAAAAGCGACAATAATGTACATTATGCCGATTTTTTTGTGGTCAACAGAGGTAAACCATTCCGACCACAGCCATTTCCATTTACCGAAATAGGTGATAGCGGACAACAGCGCTAATCCACCCAGAATGATCGCTGCGACGGTGACCATGACGATTGGTTCATGGTATGGAATCGCATCAAGAGTTAATTTTCCGAACATCGTATTATCCCTCGGTTCCTCAATGAGAGGAGTGCTCGCTCATGTTCATGTTTTCATGGTTTGGCGTGTCATCTTTTTTAGATGCGCTTTCATCATGGTGTTGCATGATCATGTCGTTGCCAGTGAATTTTTTGATGATCTGACGGAACAGATCCGGTTGTACTTGCGAGAAGTATTCCACTGGATGGTACTCGCTCGGCTGCGCCAGTTTGTCAAACTCATCCATATTACTCAGTGTATGGGATGATTTACGGACGTTATCGACCCATTGATCAAATGCTTCTCGGGTGGGTGTGGCGATAGCGGTAAATTTCATTCCAGAAAATCCTTTTCCGCTATAACTGCCTGAAATTCCTTTATACTTCCCGGGTTCATTTGCGATCAAATGTAACTTTGTCTGCATCCCAGCCATTGAGTAGATCTGTCCGCCAAGACGAGGAATAAAGAAGGAATTCATCACTGAATCCGACGTAATCCTAAACGAAACAGGTACGTTTGTCGGAAAAGCGAGTTCGTTTACACTGGCGATACCCAATTTGGGGTAAATGAACAGCCACTTCCAGTCAAGGGAAACGACTTGAACAGTGATAGGTTCGACATCAGAATCCAGTGGCTTGTATGGATCAAGCGAATGGGTTGTCTTCCAGGTAATGGTAGCCAGGATCACAACAATGATAATTGGCACTGTCCAGACTACGGCTTCGATTTTATTGGAGTGGGACCAGTTTGGCGTATATTTCGCCTTCTCATTGGACGCACGGAACTTCCAGGCAAAAGTGATCGTCATAACGATCACGGGGATAACGACGATCAACATTAAGCCAAGGGCTGTCAGTATCAACGAACGTTGTTCTAAGCCGATCTGTCCTTTGGGGTTCATTAGTGCCATATCACAACCACTAAGTAGTAAAGTGGTTGCAAATAAAGACAACATCCCAAAAATTTTATTGTATTTCTTGAGTCTCATCTAGCGACCTCAATTACAAGGGCTCTATTGTCATTTACGCGAGCGGGCATTTTACGGGAAGGTTGCCGCACTGTAAACATTATTAAGGGTATGTCGCTCTTTTGTTGCTGAGATTTGCTCTGTTTGTCACATATGCAACCTATTATGAAAAATTATTTTAAAAACAGTAAGTAACATATTTTAAAAGAAAATATGGATTCATGCTAAAAAATACAATTGACTCTGTGGATTAATTTTGCAGATGTAATGCATAACACTGAATGGTGTACCGTCATAATAAAAAAATAGTTGAAATAATTACTACAGTAGCAAAATTAATTTTTTTCTTCTTTTATCCTGACAGAAAGAAAATAATTCAACGAAGTGATTAAATACTCATTAGTGCTTTATTTCCATGTTTCATCGATGCAGTAAACAAGTTTACAAACGGCGTAACGATAGGTAATCCAGTAGGCCGCCTAGAAGAATACCGGATATTGCCAATGTCATTCCCAGTAGCAACATGCCATCAAAGACGCTAGTGGCGTGAAACCACGCCAGTCGATGAAGTATCCATAAGGCCGCACCACCCACCACGACTACACAACCGATGAAAAACATCCTTACCGCAGCAGTATAAAATTTTGGATACGAATCCCGTGGCATGAAGGTGTCATTTATTTGTGTATATTCAAGGGTGCGTCGGCATAACAGTAGCAGTAGTAATCCAGGAATAGAGATAAAAATAGAGAACAGATAAAACCATCCCCAGCCATAGTATTCGACGAACCACCCTGATATTGGACCGACATATACACGCCCTATCGCTGAAATCGCTGATAGTAACGCGAATTGTGTTGCGGAAAATGACTTGTTACAAAGCGTCATCAGTAAGGCTACAAACGCCGCCGTCCCCATACCACCACAAATATTTTCCAGAAAAACGGCACTGGCCATCGTTAGCATATGCCGTTCAGTGATCGCGAGAAACCAGTATCCGGCATTGGACACCGCCTGAAGAATGCCAAATATCATTAACGCTCTGAATAGAGACCAACGCTGCATCAGCAGGCCACCGTAGAGTGCGCCTACGATGGTGGCAAACAGCCCCAGCGTTTTGTTCACTAGTCCGACATCACCTGGATTGAAACCCACACCACGAATGAGAAATGTGGTGCTGAGACTGGCAGCAAAAGCGTCGCCGAGCTTGTACAGAACGATCAATATCAACACAAGCCAGGCATTATTACGGCCAAAAAAGTCTTTCAATGGTGCAACAATCGCCTGCTCCATATTGTGTGGTGCTGGCTTATTGTCTGGTTCAGGGGCGAATACGGTAGCGATAACACAAAGCAGCATTAATCCAGCCATGAGCCAGTAGGTAAGATGCCATCCTAAAAATCGGTCGGCTACCCATAATGCCAGACCTCCCGATACCAACATGGCCAAACGATAGCCCAATACGGATATTGCTGCGCCACTACCCCGTTCCTGGGCGGGTAACAGATCCGTTTTGTAAGCGTCGAAAACAATATCTTGCGAGGCCGAACAGAAGGCGACGAAAATGGCCAATGTGGCAAGCAACCATAAATCGCTTGATGGTGTGAGCATGCCCATGTACGCAATGGAAACTACCAGAGCAAGTTGAGTTAGTAGAAGCCACCCTCGACGGCGTCCGGCAAAAGGTGGCGTGTAACGATCCATCAACGGGGACCAGAGAAACTTAAAAACGTAGGCTTGACCGACCAGTGAAAAAAAACCTATCGTTTTCAGATCGATATTTTCCACTGTCATCCATGCCTGAAGCGTACCCGACGTTAATGCCAGTGGTAGTCCGGAAGCGAATCCCAACACCAGCAGAAAAATGGCATTACGTTGACTTAACAGTGCGAAAATACGACTTAACATGAGAGATCCTTTCCCTTGTCCTGAACGGTTTTATCAGGACAAGGGAAGCGGAATGAACAGTTAATGGGAATTGGTCTTGATAAAACTGCTTATGCTGGTGTCTTGTGCCATATCGTTAATGACATCACCTAACACCTGATTAACTGCTTTGGTTATTTTGTCATTGGTGGCGGTCAGTACGCCTTGAACATCATAAGTAGCGCGATAGTTTTTTACTTGTTTATTACCATTTGTTGCTTGAGCGATGATAGAAACATCCGCACGAGTAGTGATGCTATAGCGCAGGTCGCCTTCAGTGACATCGGCGTACAGCTTATTAACAACGATCTGCAATGCTACTGGGCCACCGGTACCAATCATATAACCACGGGCCGCCATTTGTTTTTCCAGGGCTTCCTGTAACAGAAAGCGCAGATCGCGGGAAGCCTTTAGGGTAACCAGTTGACCATCACGGTTAACTTTGGCCAAGGCTTGATCAGTTCGCTGATCAACACCATTGATACTAATTGTTATCCCCATCAATGTAGGATCCTGCGAAGGAAGCGTAATCTTGGGAGTAATCTCAAGCGTATTACTTTTGCTCGCGCATCCTGCGAGTATGAGTGCGGCGAACAGGGGTAAAATGAATTTTTTTAACATGCGTATTTTCTCAGTAATGATTAGGGGCGTTAGCTGATAAACATTCCTGCCATCATATCATTGCCATTAATAAGGGAAAGAGCTGAGAGTGGTTAATATCATCCGAATGCTCTCTTTTTCGGGCTAATCCAGATGTTTGATTTTTTACTATAAACTGATGGCGTAATACACGCTGGCGGTGCGCGCGTTTTTTTGTTACTTATCACTTGAGTAAAGCTATTCATATCAGTGAAAACACCGCTAATATTGGATTGAACAGAGAGTTTATAACATGATGAAAACACCGATAGATATTGCTCCTTTCCCTAAGATCTAAAAGGGTAATTGTATGATTCGTGAGAATATTGAAGCTAAATTACGCTCCTCATTTGCACCAGAGCACCTTGAAGTGATCAATGAAAGCTATCGCCACAACGTACCTGCTGGTTCTGAAAGCCATTTCAAAGTTGTCGTGGTCAGTGAGCATTTTTCCGGTGAGAAGGTGATCAGTCGCCACCGTGCAATTTATGGTGTATTAGCCGAAGAGTTGGCGGATTCGGTGCATGCGCTGGCATTGCATACTTATACCCCAAAAGAGTGGAATGACCTGAAAAATGCAGTGCCTTCTTCTCCACCTTGTGGTGGCGCAGGGCTGACAATTTAGACCTTCAGGCACGCTTTTCGAGAGTGCACGGATGCCATGGTGCGAAAAGTGTGAATCTCCTTCTCTAATAGAGTGGTTACTCTCCTCGACTCATTCTATCTATATCGCTATAATGCTGCGTCTTATTTTCCGGAATGTATTCGGGACGCTTCTGACTAAAGGGAACAGGGCTCTGGTAAAGTAGCCATCCTGGTTCTGTTAGGCTGTGATCAGCAGAACATCTACTGAGATGTTCTTCATGAGAATGGCCCTTGGGGTTGACCGAGCACTGTGATTTTTTGAGGTAACAAGATGCAAGTTTCTGTTGAAACCACTCAAGGCCTTGGGCGCCGCGTAACGATTACCGTTGCTGCTGATAGTATCGAGACTGCTGTTAAGAACGAACTGATCAGTGTGTCTAAAAAGGTTCGTATCGACGGCTTTCGTAAAGGCAAAGTGCCAATGAACATCGTTGCTCAGCGTTATGGTGCATCCGTGCGTCAGGATGTGCTGGGCGATTTGATGCAGCGTCATTTTGTTGACGCCATCATCAAAGAAAAAGTTAATCCTGCTGGTGCTCCGAACTATGTTCCGGGTGAATATCAGGAAGGTGTTGATTTCACTTACTCTGTGGAGTTTGAAGTTTATCCGGATGTGGAGCTGAAAGGTCTGGATACAATTGAAGTCGAAAAACCGCTGGTTGAAGTGACTGATGCTGATGTTGACATCATGCTGGAAACGTTACGTAAACAGCAGGCAACATGGAAAGAAACTGATCGCGCAGCCTCGGCAGAAGATCGTGTAACTATCGATTTCACCGGTTCTGTCGACGGTGAGGTGTTTGAAGGTGGTAAAGCGTCCGATTTTGTACTGGCAATGGGTCAGAATCGTATGATCCCTGGCTTTGAAGATGGTGTTGTGGGCCATAAAGCCGGTGAAGAATTCACGATTGATGTAAATTTCCCTGAAGATTACCATGCTGAAAACCTGAAAGGTAAAGCGGCCAAGTTTGCTATTGTGCTGAAAAAGGTTGAAGAGCGTGAATTGCCAGAATTGACGGCTGAATTCATCGAACGTTTTGGTGTTGAAGACGGTTCTGTTGACGGCCTGCGTGCCGAAGTACGTAAAAACATGGAACGTGAACTGAAAAGTGCTATACGTAACCGTTTGAAATCACAGGTTATCGATGGGCTAGTGGCAGCGAATGAAATCGATGTCCCTGCTGCGCTGACTGATGGTGAAATTGATGTTCTCCGTCGCCAGGCCGCACAGCGTTTCGGTGGCGATGAAAAGCAGGCGTTGGAATTGCCACGCGAGTTGTTTGAAGAACAAGCCAAACGCCGTGTGGTTGTTGGGCTGTTGTTAGGTGAAGTTATTAGTGTCAACGAATTGAAAGTGGATGACGCTCGCGTTAATACACTAATTGCAGAAATGGCTTCTGCTTATGAAGATCCAAAAGAAGTTATTGATTTCTACAAGAAAAATAAAGAAATGATGAACAATATGCGCAATGTCGCTTTGGAAGAACAGGCTGTTGAAATGCTGCTATCCAAGGCGAAAGTGGTTGAAAAAGTTGTCAGCTTTAATGAGCTGATGAACCAGACCACTGCCGCATAATAACGATTCCCCTCGGGGAAGCGTTGAATCAGGTAGAGCCCGCAGTCTTGCCGCTGTGGGCTTTTTTCTACCCAGCTACCTACGGTCGTTGATATGAAATCCCCGGCTAACGCTACCGAATTTGCACTATCATTAGTGATGAAGCCTGTTTTCATAACGATAAGGCTTTAATCAAGATTAATCACTGGTGTAAGCTTGAAAACGGATGCAGGATACCCCAATTGATTAGCAACAGTACATGTCGCACCGTCAGGGATTCCGATTGGTTTTGTTGTGTTAAAGGGATTGGCGAACTGGATGCCTGAGCATGGTCTTCACTCTATATCTCAAGTAGAATCAGGCGATATACGCCGAATGTATTTATCTAGGAGACATTAATGTCATACAGTGGCGAACAAGAAACACAAGCTCCACATATGGCTCTGGTGCCGATGGTGGTTGAGCAGACTTCACGTGGAGAACGTTCTTACGATATTTATTCACGATTACTGAAGGAACGTGTGATTTTCCTGACTGGTCAGGTAGAAGATCACATGGCAAACCTGATTGTGGCTCAGATGCTGTTTTTGGAAGCCGAAAATCCTGAAAAGGACATCTACCTGTATATTAACTCTCCAGGCGGGGTCATTACTGCCGGTATGTCGATTTATGACACCATGCAGTTTATTAAACCGGATGTTAGTACCATTTGTATGGGGCAAGCTGCATCGATGGGGGCATTCCTGTTGACGGCTGGTGCCAAAGGCAAGCGTTTCTGTTTACCTAACTCACGGGTGATGATTCATCAGCCGTTGGGCGGATTTCAGGGACAGGCCACAGATATTGAAATCCATGCCACAGAAATCCTTAAAGTGAAAGCAAGGATGAATAAATTAATGGCCACTCATACGGGACGGTCTCTTGAATCGATAGAAAGAGATACTGAGCGAGATCGTTTCCTCTCCGCTAATGAAGCGGTAGACTACGGTCTGGTAGATTCCGTATTAACCCATCGTGAGTAATGTTAATGTTATGCGCGGGGGAGTGGTTTGTAGTAGTTAGAATCAGTGTTCGGCCGAATAGTCTGTTGTGCGAGTCGT
This sequence comes from Prodigiosinella confusarubida, assembly GCF_002847015.1. Classification (GTDB taxonomy): domain Bacteria; phylum Pseudomonadota; class Gammaproteobacteria; order Enterobacterales; family Enterobacteriaceae; genus Prodigiosinella; species Prodigiosinella aquatilis. Next base: position 4,169,183 of record NZ_CP025085.1, on the reverse strand, counting down.
TGTTGCGCGTATTGGCTAGAAATGTCGGTGATCGCTGTGACGCTATCGCTGTATGGTTGTCCTGCGGGCAAGAGACTAAAGAAGAGGTTTACTGATGACAGATAAGCGCAAAGACGGTTCAGGAAAGTTGCTGTACTGCTCTTTCTGCGGCAAAAGCCAGCACGAGGTTCGTAAGCTGATTGCCGGGCCGTCAGTGTATATCTGCGATGAATGTGTTGACTTGTGTAACGACATTATTCGCGAAGAGATTAAAGAGGTGGCCCCGCATCGTGAACGTAGTGCGCTACCAACGCCACACGAAATTCGTCACCACCTGGATGATTATGTCATCGGTCAGGAACCGGCGAAAAAAGTACTGGCAGTCGCGGTATACAACCACTACAAGCGCTTACGGAACGGTGACAGTAAGAATGGTATTGAGCTGGGTAAGAGTAACATTCTGCTGATTGGCCCAACCGGTAGCGGTAAAACGCTATTGGCAGAAACGCTGGCACGTTTTCTGGATGTCCCCTTCACCATGGCGGATGCTACTACGCTTACCGAAGCCGGTTACGTAGGTGAAGATGTCGAAAATATTATCCAGAAACTGCTGCAAAAATGTGATTACGATGTACAGAAGGCACAGCGTGGTATTGTCTATATTGACGAAATTGACAAAATTTCTCGTAAATCAGACAACCCTTCTATCACTCGTGATGTCTCGGGTGAAGGGGTTCAACAGGCGTTGTTGAAACTGATTGAAGGCACTATTGCAGCGGTTCCTCCTCAGGGGGGTCGTAAACACCCTCAACAGGAATTTTTACAGGTGGATACGTCTAAAATTCTGTTTATCTGCGGCGGTGCTTTTGCTGGTCTGGACAAGGTTATTGAACAGCGTACCGATACTGGGCGTGGCATCGGTTTTGGTGCCACAGTCAAAGGTCCGTCACAGAAAGTGACGGAAGGTGAGCTGCTAAGCCAGGTTGAACCGGGTGATCTAATCAAGTTTGGTTTGATTCCTGAGTTTATTGGCCGTTTGCCTGTTGTCGCGACATTGAAAGAGTTAGATGAGAAGGCGCTGATCCAGATTTTGCGTGAACCGAAAAATGCTTTGACCAAACAGTATCAGGCATTGTTTAAACTGGAGGGTGTGGATCTGGAGTTTCGTGATGAAGCACTGACAGCAATTGCCAAGAAAGCAATGGCTCGTAAAACAGGAGCACGTGGTCTTCGTTCCATCGTTGAAGCTGCTTTGCTGGATACCATGTACGATCTGCCTTCTCTGGAAAATATTGATAAAGTTGTGATCGATGAATCAGTCATCGCTGACCAATCTGAACCACTGCTGATTTATGGTAAACCGGAAGCTCAGCAGGCATCTGGCGAATAAATAGCCGAAAAAATGAAACTAAGCGATAAAATGGGGGGGGTTATCCCCCCCATTCGTTTTTACGCGTATTCTGGTCGTTGAATGTAAGATATTTATCCCCATATACTCGATACCTAGAGGTGAAACCCGTGATGACCGAGTTTCACGAGATTCCCTTAACCTGGCGGAAATGAAACTAAGAGAGAGCTCTATGAACCCTGAGCGTTCCGAACGCATAGAAATCCCCGTATTGCCATTGCGCGATGTGGTGGTTTATCCGCACATGGTCATTCCGTTGTTTGTTGGTCGGGAGAAATCGATTCGGTGCCTTGAAGCCGCCATGGATCATGATAAAAAAATCATGTTAGTGGCGCAGAAAGAGGCATCAACGGATGAGCCAAGTGTTAACGATCTTTTCTCGGTGGGGACGGTAGCCTCCATTCTTCAGATGCTGAAATTGCCCGATGGCACTGTTAAGGTACTGGTTGAAGGCCTACAGCGAGCTCGTATTACGACGTTATCTGACAGCGGTGAGCATTTTGCTGCTCAGGCCGAGTATCTGGATTCGCCGGCAATTGAAGAGCGTGAGCAAGAAGTTCTCATGCGCACGGCTATTAATCAGTTTGAAGGCTACATCAAGCTGAATAAAAAAATCCCTCCTGAGGTACTTACCTCACTGAATAGCATTGAAGATGCAGCTCGTCTTGCTGATACGATAGCGGCGCATATGCCGCTGAAGTTGGCGGACAAGCAGTCTGTACTGGAAATGTCAGATGTGACTGAGCGTCTGGAGTATCTGATGGCGATGATGGAGTCGGAAATCGACTTGTTACAAGTTGAAAAACGGATCCGTGGCCGCGTTAAGAAACAGATGGAAAAAAGTCAGCGTGAGTATTATCTGAATGAGCAGATGAAGGCTATTCAGAAGGAACTGGGCGAAATGGATGATACGCCCGATGAGCATGAAGCGCTGAAACGTAAGATTGATGCCGCTAATATGCCGAAAGAGGCGCGGGAAAAAACCGAAGCTGAGTTGCAGAAATTGCGGATGATGTCGCCGATGTCTGCTGAAGCGACAGTGGTCCGTAGCTATATTGACTGGATGATCCAGGTTCCTTGGCATGCGCGCAGTAAAGTTAAGAAAGATTTGGTTAAGGCACAGGAAACGCTGGATACCGATCATTATGGTCTGGAGCGTGTTAAGGATCGTATTCTGGAATACCTTGCTGTTCAAAGTCGCGTGAGCAAAATCAAGGGGCCCATTCTGTGTCTGGTCGGGCCTCCTGGAGTGGGTAAAACATCCTTGGGTCAATCTATTGCCAAGGCGACTGGGCGTAAGTATGTCCGTATGGCGTTGGGCGGAGTGCGTGATGAAGCAGAAATCCGCGGTCATCGACGGACTTATATTGGTTCAATGCCAGGTAAATTGATCCAAAAAATGGCGAAGGTGGGAGTGAAAAACCCACTGTTCTTATTGGATGAGATCGACAAAATGTCTTCGGACATGCGCGGTGATCCAGCATCGGCATTGTTAGAAGTGCTTGATCCTGAACAAAATGTGGCATTCAACGATCATTATCTGGAAGTCGATTATGACCTTTCTGATGTGATGTTTGTTGCGACGTCCAACTCCATGAATATCCCGGCACCGCTGCTGGACCGTATGGAAGTGATTCGTTTGTCCGGTTATACCGAAGACGAAAAGCTCAATATCGCTAAAAAGCATTTGATGCCAAAGCAGATTGAGCGCAATGCACTGAAGAAAGGTGAACTGACTGTTGAGGATAGTGCTATTACTGGCATTATTCGTTATTACACTCGGGAAGCGGGTGTGCGTAATCTGGAACGAGAGCTCTCCAAACTATGCCGTAAGGCAGTGAAAACATTACTGATGGATAAATCTGTCAAGCATATTGAAGTCACTGGCGATAATCTGAAGGACTTTCTGGGTGTACAGCGTTATGACTATGGCCGGGCAGATGATGAAAATCGAGTCGGCCAGGTAACCGGGCTGGCCTGGACGGAAGTGGGTGGGGACTTGCTGACTATCGAAACGGCTAGTGTGCCAGGTAAAGGGAAGTTGACTTATACCGGTTCATTGGGTGAGGTGATGCAGGAATCCATTCAGGCAGCGCTGACAGTAGTAAGAGCCCGGGCAGATAAACTGGGTATCAATGCGGATTTCCATGAGAAACGGGATATCCATGTGCATGTGCCCGAGGGGGCTACGCCAAAAGACGGTCCAAGTGCGGGGATTGCCATGTGTACCGCGCTGGTATCTTGTCTGACGGGGAACCCGGTTCGAGCGGATGTGGCCATGACTGGTGAGATTACGTTACGTGGGTTGGTTTTGCCCATTGGTGGATTGAAGGAAAAACTGTTGGCAGCTCATCGCGGTGGGATTAAAACAGTGTTGATTCCTGAAGAGAATAAACGTGATCTGGAAGAGATTCCGCAGAATATCATTGCTGACTTGGATATTCATCCAGTGAAATGCATTGAGGAAGTTCTGTCTATAGCATTGCTGAATGCACCTTATGGTATGCAAGTGGTCACAGCTACGGCCAAATAGTGACCTATAGCAAAAACCATTGATAAAATAAGGGCTGGTAAGTGAAATGATGCTTGCCAGCCTTTTTTTGTACCGCTAATTTAGAGCACTGTTAGGTTTATCGATAACGTTTGGGATGACTTGACAGAATCTATATAAAGTTACGTATCGTGTTTTTAAAAAAGACATCATGATTACAAGATTTCAGAGGGGGATGAAAGTGTGAACAAGTCACAATTGATCGATAAAATTGCCGCAGATGCTGATATTTCCAAAGCGGCGGCAGGGCGTGTGCTAGATGCAATTATTGGGTCTGTTACCGAATCTCTGAAAACAGGAGATGACGTTGCTTTGGTGGGATTTGGCACTTTTTCTGTGCGCGAACGCGCAGCACGTACTGGCCGCAACCCACAGACCGGAAAAGAAATTAGTATACCTGCAGCAAAAGTGCCGGGCTTTCGTGCCGGTAAAGTACTGAAGGATGCAGTTAACTGATCATTGAACAGAAAAGCTCTGGGAATGCTGGTTTCTCCCGGAAACATTACCTGACGCAAAGTTACTGGTAGGGTAAGATAGAGGGCACGCCATTTTATGGTGTGCCTTTTTTACTGATAGTCAGGATTATTATTATCAGTCAAAAGGTTGAATGCGCCCTAGCCGGTTTCGGCTATAGCAATAGCAAGGACGTATGGCTACGGCTTGCGCAGGGAGTTTTATCCATTCTACAGCGGAGTGTTGTCACATTATGATGGACAATTTACGCGCGGCCGCTAATAACGTCGTGCTTAAAATTATTCTGGCCTTGATCATCGGTTCATTTGTGTTGACTGGCGTAGGCAGTTACCTGGTTAGTGGTTCAGGTGATTATGCTGCGAAGGTTAATGGACAGGAAATTTCCCGTGCTCAACTGGAGCAATCGGTACAGAACGAGCGTAGCCGTCAGCAGGAAATGCTGGGGGAAAATTTTTCCGCTTTGGCTGGTAACGATGGTTACATGAAGCAGATGCGTAATCAGGTATTGTCACAATTGATCGATGAAGTATTGTTGGATCAGTACGCACATAAGCTTGGTTTGAGCATTAGCGATGAGCAAGTTAAACAGGCGATTTTTGCAGTGCCCGCATTCCAGACCAATAATCGGTTTGATAACGAAAAATACCTGGCTCAGGTTCGTCGTCTTGGTCTGACAGCCGATGCTTACGCTCAACTATTGCGCAAGCAGTTGATTACACAGCAATTGATTCATGGACTAGGTAATACCGATTTTCTGTTACCGAAGGAAATCGATAACTTGATTTCTATGGCGGCACAGGACCGGACTATTCGTACTGCGACTATCAATATTGCTGATCGTGCGAAAACTCAAACGGTTACTGATGAAGAGATACAGAACTTCTATAATCAGAACAAGAGTCGTTATCTCGCGCCTGAACAGTTTAAAGTCAGCTATATCATGCTGGATGCTGCCGCTATCATGGATAAAACCACGGTAGATGATGCAGCCGTTACTCAGTATTACGATCAGCATAAAAGCGATTTCTCTCAGCCAGAGCGTAAGAGATATAGCGTGATTCAGGTTAAAAGTGAATCTGATGCTAACGCTGTTCTGGATAAGCTGAAGAAAGGGGCTGATTTCGCTACCTTGGCTAAAAAAGAATCGACAGATGTCATTTCTCGTCTTAAGGGCGGTGATCTGGGCTGGATGGATGCTGATTCCACGGTGGATGAACTTAAGCAGGCTAACCTGACGAAGAAGGGCCAATTATCTGGTGTGATCAAGTCTTCAGTCGGTTATCTGATTGTTCGGTTGGATGACATTCAGCCTCAGCGCATCAAGCCACTGAATGATGTCAGAGACGAGGTGGTTGCCAAGGTTAAGCGCGAGAAGGCGCTGGATGCATATTATGCGTTGCAGCAGAAAGTGAGTGACGCTGCCACCAATGATAATGAATCTTTGGCATCGGCTGAGCAGGTTTCAGGCACCAAAGCTATATCGACGGGTTGGTTTACACGTGACAAGCCGCCAGCAGCGCTGAATTTCCAGCCGGTGACCCAGGCCATTTTTGGCGGTTCCCTGTTAGGTGAAAATGGGGCGCCGGGCAATAACTCTGATGTCATCACCGTTGATGGTGATCGTGCTTTTGTTCTCCGGATCACTGATCATAAAGCTGAAACGACTCAACCACTGGACCAGGTTCATGATCTGGTGGTTCAGACCCTGAAGCGTCAGAAAGCAGAGCAACAGGCCCGGGTAGAAGCTGAAAAAATTCTGGTCGATCTGAAACAAGGCAAGGATGATAGTCTTAAGGCCGCAAGCTTGAGTTTCAGCGAACCAAGAACTATGTCCTCTGTTGCTCAGAATGATGTGATGGCTGAGTCTGTTTTCTCTTTGCCACATCCGCAGAAGGATAAACCTTCTTATGGAATTGCTCAGGATCAGGCCGGTAATATTGTGTTGGTAGCGCTAGATAGCGTTAAGCCGCACACCCTGGAAGAACAACAGAAAACGCAGTTTGTTTCCCAGCTTGAACAAGGGGCTGTTGGCACACTGTTTGATTCGCTGATTAGCAGCCTGCGTAGCAAAGCAACAATCAAACTGGGTAGAGTCGTCCAGGAACAGTAATCGTCCTCGCAAACATCTGCAAATCTCTGCAATAAACAAAGGCCGCTTTCGCGGCCTTTTCCACATTTTAACTTTGAGGTTTGCTGATTATCTGACGTTGCGGCAATGTGATGATGCTGTCAAACACAAGGAGGAAACAGCATGAAAAAGTCAGGAATAAAAGCGCTTTGCCTGATTGTTGGAATGGGATTGTCTGGTTTAACGGTAATGGTACAAGCCACTACGGTTGAACAGAAAGGTGCACTGGAAAAATCATCGGAGGTTATGAAATCGTCTGTACCGAAACAGAAACTGGAAAAAGCAATCATAGCTGACAGCGATGAAGACGAGGTAAATATCAATACGGCAACAGCAGAGCAACTGGCGGCGATTATGAATGGGGTCGGCTTGAAAAAAGCACAAGCTATTGTTACCTACCGTGAGCAAAATGGTCCTTTTACCCAGATAGAACAACTCCAGGAGGTTCCAGGGATTGGTGCCGCGCTGGTCGGACGGAATCTGTCTCGTTTAAAACTGTGATATTGTTCGCGGCCTGGTGTGGCAGATTCACCTGGCTGCGAACCTTTGCCATGCGTATCAATTGAACAGGTTCTTTCCTGAGACGACTATTGTAAGACAACACAAACCCGTATCACTGTTCGTGGCTATAATATTGGCATTTTCATCGTAAACAGTGCTTGCTACCTGGGGTCCCTGAGGCAGTACGTTTGGGGGATATTCGTCCGGTCCATTCTCCGGAGAATGGACCGAATTGTGCCTGAGATTATAACCATCTCAGATAATAGATGAGAGTCATATCAAAGGACGGTGTTCAGACTAGGCAGTGATCATTGTCTGATCGTCTTTGTATAATTACTGCAAGCCTGTCTTATGGCGCAGTGACGCCATGACCCCAACGGGATCCTGATGGTATTCTTCCAGACCTTTGGCGCGTAAGTGGCAGGCTGCACAGTGGCCGCATCCTGCACCTTTGATACCGTTGTAACAAGTCAGAGTATTATTTCTGACCGTATCCAACTGATGGTAGTAATCGGCCAGGGCCCAGGTTTCAGCCTTATTCAGCCACATTAAAGGTGTTACGAAACGAATGTCTTTGGCCAATCCGAGAGCAATGGCCTGATTAAGCGCTTTGACAAATTCGTCGCGGCAGTCTGGGTAGCCGGAAAAATCCGTTTCACAAACACCAGTGATTACGGTTTCGGCACCAACTTGATAGGCATAAATTGAGGCTAGCGTCAGAAACAGAATATTACGTCCGGGAACGAAAGTACTGGGAAGTCCCTGAAGGTCGGCTTCAAATTCAGGTACCGGAATGTTGTCACGAGTCAGGCTGCTTATGGCTAATTCATTAAGTAAACCGACATCAAGCACCTTATGCGATCTGGTTCCCAGTTGTTGTGCGAGCGTTTTGGCTACTTCAATTTCAGCTCGATGACGTTGTCCATAGTCGAAGGTAACGCAATGGACTTCATCATATTGCTTCAGTGCCTGTATCAGGCAGGTCGTGGAATCCTGTCCACCACTAAAAACAACAACTGCGCTTTTCATTCTGATTCACCTTACCGGGGATGAGTCTCCATGCTGTTATATAACATCGGTCATATAACTTCACGTATCATAGAAAAAGATATGGTACCTGAAAAATCTCCCGCTGTTCAGCGAAGGATTCCAGGGGATCAAACCGGTGTGCATTCATCATTGGTTTTTTCTGCTAATTGTTGGAAATAAGGTGCAATATCGCCGATGTTCTCCGCTACCCAGTAAGGGTTGTAGTAGGTATCCAGATAACGCTCACCACTGTCACACAGTAGGGTAACGATAGAACCCCCGCGTCCTTCGTCTACCATTCTTTTAGCCAGTTGTAACATCCCCCAGACATTGGTTCCGGTGGACGGACCGACTTTGCGGCCCAGAATACTTTCCAGCCAGTAAATAGTGGCAATGCTGGCAACATCGGGTACTTTGATCATTTCATCAATAACGCTTGGGATGAACGACGGCTCCGCACGTGGACGACCAATTCCTTCAATACGGCTGCTATACTGACCGGTAATCATGGGATCTTTATGCTGATAACAGTCATAAAATACCGAGTTTTCCGGATCTACGACGACCAGTTGTGTATCCAGTCCCTTGTAGCGAATGTAACGTCCTAATGTGGCCGAGGTACCCCCAGTGCCGGCGCTCATGACCAGATAATCGGGTACTGGAAATGGTTCACGGGACATTTGCCGGTAAATGCTATCGGCGATGTTATTGTTACCACGCCAATCGGTTGCCCGTTCTGCATAGGTGAACTGGTCCATGTAATGACCATTCAGGTCTCGGGCGAGTTGTTCTGAAACCGCGTAAATCTGTCTGGACTGTTCGACAAAATGGCAACTGCCACCGTAAAACGCAATTTGTTCCACCTTGCGTTTTGCGGTACATGCAGGCATGACGGCAATAAACGGTAACCCTAACAGGCGGGCAAAATAGGCCTCTGAAACAGCGGTACTGCCTGAAGATGCCTCAATGATCGGGGTGTTTTCTTTTATCCAGCCGTTGCTTAAGCCGTAGAGGAACAGTGAGCGAGCCAACCGATGTTTCAGGCTGCCGCTGGGATGGGTGCTCTCATCTTTTAAATAAAAATAAATACCGGGATAGTTTGATAATGTCACACGGATCAAATGGGTATCTGCCGAACGTTGATAGTCTGCTTCAATGGTGCTGATGGCTTCTTTTATCCAGGTGTTGGTCATAATGAAAAACTCTGTTGGCAACGATAGCAGTAGCGTAACGGTTACTCAGGAAAAAAAGATTGCCTTTTTCACTGTATATGTACTAAATAGGAGAAATATTTTCTATTAGGTGACGGAATGTTAGATAAAACTGACCGTACTTTACTCTCGTTGTTGCAACAGGACTGCACCTTGTCATTGCAAGTGCTGGCAGATGCGGTGAATCTGACGTCGACACCTTGCTGGAAACGCCTTAAGCGTCTTGATGAAGATGGGTACATCCGGGCGCGTGTGGCATTGCTGGATAGCGATCGACTTGGATTGGTGTTGACGGCATTTGTCTTGCTGAAAACTCAGCAGCATAACAGTTCCTGGTATCGTGAGTTCGCCAGTTTTGTTTCGGATATGCCAGAAGTTTTGGCATTTTACAGAATGGCTGGCGAGTATGATTATCTGATGCAGGTTCAGGTAGCTGATATGAAGAGCTATGATAATTTTTACAAGCGGCTGGTTAATGGTATTCCCGGTCTGGTGGATGTAACTTCCAGTTTTGCCATGGAACGTATAAAACATACTACCGCTTTGCCGCTTCAAATATAAAATCTATCAGTTATCAGCTTTATGTATAATATTTCTGTTCAGTATAACAACGACGCTTGCTTAGCAACTGGAATTAAGACTGCGTGAGACTTTTTACTCAACTTGGATGGTATTTTCGCCGCGAATGGAAACGATATTTGAGCGCGGTAATACTGTTAATCATTATTGCCATTCTGCAATTATTGCCACCTAAAGTAGTTGGAATTATTGTTGATGGCGTTACTCAAAATACCATGTCTGCTGCAGCTATCACTCGGTGGATTGGTATTCTTCTGCTTACGGCAATTGTTATTTACCTGCTCCGGTACTTATGGAGCGTGTTGTTGTTTAGTGCGTCCTACCAGTTAGCGGTAGAACTGCGCAAAGATTTTTATTGCCAGTTAAGTCGCCAGAATCCCGCTTTTTATTTGCATCACCGTACGGGTGATTTGATTGCCCGCGCCACCAATGATGTGGATCGTGTAGTGTTTGCTGCGGGTGAAGGTGTCTTGATGCTGGTTGATTCACTGGTGATGGGATGTGCAGTTCTGGTTGTAATGTGTACTCAGATCAGTTGGCAACTGACGTTATTGGCATTAGTACCAATGCCGGTAATGGCAATGGTAATCAAGTATTATGGTACGCAGCTCCACCAGCGTTTTAGAGCGGCGCAGGCGGCGTTCTCCTCATTGAACGATCAAACGCAGGAAAGCCTGACCAGTATCCGAATGATTAAAGCTTTTGGTCTGGAAGATTATCAGTCACATCGCTTTGCTCTGGTTGCTGCGGATGCGGGGGAAAAAAATATCCATGTTGCCCGCGTTGATGCCCGCTTTGACCCCACTATTTATATTGCGGTTGGTTTTTCAAACTTGCTGGCTATCGGTGGGGGGAGTTGGCTCGTGATTAATGGTTCGTTGACGCTGGGGCTATTAACCAGCTTTGTGATGTATTTAGGACTGATGATTTGGCCGATGTTGGCACTGGCCTGGATGTTCAATATCGTTGAGCGAGGTAGCGCAGCGTACAGTCGTATACGACAGTTACTCGCGGAGGAGCCGGTTGTTGCAGATGGTAACTGCTCACTTCCCGCAAGCGCAGGAACCTTGGTGGTGGATATTCAATCATTCCATTATCCCGACCATACTCAATCGGTGCTTAACCACGTTAGTTTTACCTTGAAACCAGGCGATGTTCTGGGATTATGTGGTCAGACCGGTTCAGGGAAAAGTACCTTACTGTCGTTACTTTTGCGTTATTTCGATGTTGAGCAGGGCGAAATTCATTATCACCAGACGCCATTGCGTCAGATATCGCTGGATGACTTGCGTCATCGCTTTGCTGTTGTCGGACAAACGCCCTTTCTGTTCTCTGATACAGTCGCGAATAATATTGCATTGGGAAGACCGGATGCTACTCAGCAGCAAATCGAAGAGGCAGCTCGGTTAGCCAGTGTACATGACGATATTTTACGTTTACCTCAAGGATATCAGACTGAAGTCGGAGACAAGGGGGTGATGTTGTCTGGGGGGCAAAAGCAGCGTATTGCCATCGCCCGTGCCTTGTTGCTAAAAGCTGAGATATTGGTGCTGGATGATGCGTTGTCAGCTGTTGATGGTCGTACTGAGCATCGCATTTTGCACAACCTTCGCCAGTGGGGTGAAAAACGAACGTTAATTATCAGTGCTCATCGGCTTTCAGCATTGACCAATGCCGATGAAATTTTAGTTCTTCAGCAGGGAAGTATTGTGCAACGAGGAAATCATCAGGCGCTATCACAGCAGGCAGGTTGGTATCGGGATATGTATCGTTATCAGCAATTGGAAGCGGCGTTGGACGACTTACCTGTTGATGGGGAAAAGAAAGATGGATAATTCCCATCCATTATGGCCGACGCTGAAACGGTTGCTTGCGTATGGTTCTCCATGGCGTAAGCCACTAGCGCAAGGTGTGTTGATGTTATGGATTGCTGCTGCGGCTGAAGTCACCGGACCAGCATTAGTCAGTTATTTCATTGACCAACTGGTAGCGAAAGGGAAGTTCCCGCTGTTGATAGTCACGGGCTTGACCGTGGCTTATGTGCTTTTGCAGGTGTTGGCTGCAACATTGCACTATTTTCAGGCCATCGTGTTCAACCGTGTTTCGGTTGGCGTGGTGCAGCAGTTGCGAATTGATGTTATGGATGCTGCGTTGCGCCAGCCGCTGTCTACATTTGATACACAACCTGTTGGGCAACTGATTTCCCGTGTCACCAATGATACTGAAGTGGTAAAAGATCTTTATGTGATGGTGGTTTCCACCGTATTACGCAGTGCTGCTTTGATTGGTGCAATGCTGGTGGCAATGTTCAGTCTGGATTGGCGTATGGCTTTAGTGGTTTTAGCTATTTTCCCGGCAGTTATCATTGTGATGATAATTTATCAACGCTACAGCACGCCGATCGTTCGTCGGATGCGCAGCTATCTGGCGGATATTAATGACGGCTTTAATGAAGTTATTAATGGTATGAATGTCATCCAGCAATTCCGTCAGCAAATCCGTTTCGGTGAAAAGCTGAATGCTGCAAGTCAGTTACATTATCAGACACGTGTGCAAACACTGAGGTTGAACGGCTTTTTGTTGCGTCCACTGATGAGCCTGTTTTCAGCGCTGGTGCTATGTGGTCTATTGATCCAGTTTGGTTTCAGTTCCATCGGCTCTGTTGGCGTCGGGGTTCTGTATGCTTTTGTTAACTATCTGGGGCGTTTGAATGAACCATTGATAGAACTGACGACGCAACAATCTATGTTGCAGCAGGCTGTAGTGGCGGGTGAGCGAATTTTTGAACTGATGGATGGTGCTCAGCAGCAGTACGGTAGCGATCAACAGATGCTCACCAGCGGGCGTATTGATATTGATGATGTCACATTTTCCTACCATGCAGGGAAACCGGTATTACAACATATATCTTTTACCGTACCCGAACGCGGCTTTGTTGCATTGGTCGGGCATACTGGTAGCGGTAAAAGTACATTGGCAAATTTGCTGATGGGATATTACCCGCTTGATAGTGGGGAGATTCGTCTTGACGGCCGACCATTGTCAACACTGTCTCATCAGGTTTTGCGCCATAATGTGGCTATGGTACAGCAGGATCCGGTGGTGTTGGCGGATTCAATGTACGCTAACGTGGCATTAGGACGTGCTATCAGTGAAGAAAAAGTCTGGGCAGCACTGGAAGCTGTTCAGCTTGCCGAACTGGTTCGCCGAATGCCGGAAGGTATTCATAGTCGTATTGGAGAGCAGGGCAATAACCTTTCTGTGGGACAGAAACAGTTATTGGCGTTAGCCCGAGTGTTGGTGCAAGCGCCAAAGATCCTGATCCTTGATGAAGCCACGGCTAATATTGATTCCGGGACGGAGCAGGCTGTTCAACAGGCACTAAAGCTTATCCGCGAACAAATCACACTGATTGTGATTGCACATCGGCTATCGACCATTGTAGATGCAGATAGCATCCTGGTGCTCCATCATGGAAAGATGGCGGAGCAGGGTACACATGAACAGTTACTTACCCTTCAGGGCCGCTATTATCAAATGTATCAACTGCAATTGGCGGGAAAAGAGCTCACAGCCACGGAACGACATGAGACTATTACCGAGCTCTCTTGAGTCCCTGTAGTATTTCTTCAGTGCAAAGGCACGCACCATAAATTAGCAGCTGTTTCTTTTTTGCCTCCTTAAGATGCACTGCAATTAAGCGTATTGCACTAAAATAGTGCTACCGAAATGTACTATATTCTTCTCTAGTGCTCATATTATAAACCATCATCTGTTTGTTAACGTGAGCCTGTCATGTTTTACCGCTTTGATTAAGATAAATCATTTTATGGCACACCATTTGCTTTATTGATGGCGTATACACATTTGATAGTGACGGGCGAAGGCCTGGACTTAATGGTTAGGGAGATGAGGATGAAACTGGTTACTGTAGTGATTAAACCGTTCAAGCTGGAAGATGTACGTGAGGCTTTATCTTCTGTGGGCATCCAGGGGCTTACCGTCACTGAGGTGAAAGGGTTCGGACGTCAAAAAGGGCATGCGGAGCTGTATCGTGGTGCAGAGTACAGTGTTAACTTTTTACCGAAAGTGAAAATCGATATTGCTATTGCTGACGATCAGCTTGATGAGGTCATTGATGTGATCAGTAAAGCGGCTTATACCGGAAAAATTGGCGACGGTAAGATTTTCGTCGCTGAATTACAGCGTGTTATCCGCATCCGTACCGGCGAAACTGACGAAGCCGCACTATAACAACTACCTGATTTGGTTTTATGAATAGGGATGAGTGAAAAATGAAGAAACTTTCTTTCTCGTTGAGCCTCGGTGTGGCAGCCATGCTCCCCACATGGGCGATGGCAGATACAGTTGCTATTGATAAAGCGGATAACGCTTTTATGATGATCTGTACCGCTCTGGTACTTTTCATGACTATACCTGGTATTGCATTGTTTTACGGTGGTTTAAACCGTTCTAAAAACGTGTTATCCATGCTGACTCAAGTCATGGTGTCGTTTGCTTTAGTTTGTATCCTGTGGGTAGTTTATGGATATAGTATTGCATTTAGTTCCGGCAATGCGTTTTTCGGTAGTCTGACTAACTTTATGCTGAATGGCATTAATATTAACTCGCAGAGCGGGACGTTCTACCAGTTTATTCACGTCGCTTACCAGGCTTCGTTTGCCTGTATTACTGTTGGTCTGGTTATTGGTGCGATTGCAGAACGTATCCGTTTCTCTGCTGTGCTGATTTTCGTTGCGATTTGGTTCACGTTGTCTTACCTGCCGATGACACATATGGTCTGGGGTGGTGGTTATCTGGCGGCTGATGGTGCACTGGATTTTGCCGGTGGTACGGTGGTGCATATTAATTCTGCTGTTGCTGGCCTGGTTGGCGCATTGTTGTTGGGTAAACGTGTTGGATTTGGTAAAGAAGCATTTAAACCACACAACTTGCCAATGGTATGTATCGGTTGCGCTATTTTGTACATTGGTTGGTTTGGTTTTAACGCCGGTTCGGCCAGCGGTGCCAACAATATCGCTGCACTGGCATTCTTGACCACTGTGATTGCAACAGCGGCCGCTATTCTGGCATGGGTGTTTGGTGAGTGGGTCGCTCGAGGCAAACCTTCTTTGCTGGGCGCTTGCTCTGGTTGTATCGCCGGTCTGGTGGCTATCACGCCTGCTGCAGGTACTGTTGGTATCGGCGGTGCAATGATTATCGGTCTGGCTGGAGGTTTCGCTGGTCTGTGGGGCGTAACGGTATTGAAGAGATGGTTACGTGTCGATGATCCGTGTGATGTGTTCGGTGTCCATGGCGTCTGTGGTATTGTCGGTTGCATCCTGACTGGTGTATTCACTTCTGCCTCACTGGGTGGTACGGGCTATGCTGAAGGTGTGACCATGACTCATCAGGTGTGGGTGCAGCTATTCAGCGTCGTCGTTTGTATTGTATGGTCTGGCGTCGCCGCATTTATTTCTTTCAAAGTTGCGGATATGGCTGTTGGATTGCGCGTACCGGAAGAACAGGAACGCGAAGGTCTGGATGTGAACAGCCATGGTGAGAATGCATACAACCAGTAATCGTTAATTATCCCAAGGCGTGTGACTTCACGCCTTTGCCATTAAACCACCTCTAGTAGGTGGTTTTTTATGTCTGAATTTCAAACACTATGACGGCGTATTACACCTTCCTGAACGCTGGAGGCAACCAAGACACCATCACGGGAGTAAAACTGTCCGCGGACGAATCCTCTGGACCCAGAAGCAGAAGTGCTTTCTACCGAATAAAGCAGCCAATCATCTAAGCGAAAAGGGCGATGGAACCACATTGAATGGTCAATGGTAGCGACTTGCATTCCCGGTTCCAGAAACCCAACACCATGAGGCTGTAATGCCGTCAATAAGAAGTTACAATCTGACGTGTAGCCCAACAGATACTGGTGTGTACGTTCATCGTCCGGCATGTCGCCATTGGCTTTGCACCATACATTCCTGAATGGTTTCTCTACTTCGCCTTTGAAAGGGCTGTGAAATTTTACCGGACGTATCTCAATGGGCCTTTCGCGAGTAAACTTGTCGCTGAATTGTTCAGGTAACAGATGCAGTATGCTCCGTATAATCTCTTGTTCGGAAAGTAGCCCCTCTGGCAGTGGAACCTGAGGCATGACATTTTGGTGTTCGAATCCGACCTCTCGGTTTTGGAAAGAGGCAGTCATATAAAAAATAGGCCTTCCATTCTGGATGGCGCGAATACGTCTGGTACTGAAACTGTTTCCATCACGTAATTTTTCTACGTCATAAATGATCGGTTTCTGACTGTTTCCAGGTAATAAAAAGTAGCAGTGAAAGGAGTGAACGAATCGTTCAATAGGAACTGTCTGTTTCGCAGCTGAAAGTGCCTGTCCTACAACTTGTCCTCCAAATACTTGCCGTAATCCAAGATCCTCACTTTGTCCGCGAAATAGCCCCTCTTCAAGTTTCTCCAAATTAAGCAGATTAAGCAGGTTCTGCAATGCCTGACTCATAGTTTTATCCTTATTAATAATATGTCTATAAAAAAGCAAATTGACTGGAATAGTAGCTATAAGAGAGTTCCACATGAGGAGATTATAATCAGACAATAAGAAAAAGAGACCTGCCACATGAAATTATGATCTACATTGGGTGGTATCACATTTTCAATTATATTCACTGGGGAGGGGTATTGTCGTTATGATCGGGGCCCCAACCCACAGGGCTTGTATCGCAAGGCCTGCTCCAACTAAACCCCTGGCAATACGGATGCATAACCTATAATAATTCTTTGCATGATCTGTTTATTTAACTTCAGCGTAATAACCTTGAGTCACGACTCTGATGGTGCATCACTCTGAAAGAAATCTAGGATGTGTACTGCCAACGGAAGAGATGTAAATTTATTTTGTTTGTTTCATCAAATTGGATCCCTTCAGCTACAAGTGCGTTTTTTTGTCGCAGATAGTCGTTACCTATCAACGATATTTCCCCTTTACGATTAATAACCCGGTGCCATGGTAGCTTGGTGCATTCAGGGAGATTTTTCAATATTCCACCAACCTGACGAGCTGCTCGTGGGGAGCCTGCCAAACATGCAATATCTCCGTAGGTGGCAATCTTTCCATAGGGAATGGCCGAAACAATATGAAAAACGCGCTGACGAAAATTATCCTTATTGTTAGGCATTGTAAGTCTCATACTGATTTAGATGATAAAACAGGAAGTATAATACGAGTAATGAGTAAGAAAACAGCGATTAGATGATGTAGGCTTGCAATTACATAATCCATCACAGATAATGCCCTCCGCTTTACACTAGTTGAGCTGTCAATGGGGGCTCTGTCGGTTCTCCCGCAACACTACTCTGTGAATTCGGTCAGGTCCGGAAGGAAGCAGCCGCAGCGGACGATGTGTGTGCCGGGATGTAGCTGGCAGGGCCCCCACCATTTCTGTAATATCAATTTCAGCTTTTCTCCGTTCGTGATTAACGACAGTGGTTCTTTAATCGTTATTCAGTCGTAAATGGTTTCTGGTACTCTTATCACATAAGATAAAAAAACAAGATTTTTATTTATCAATGCTGTTGATAGGATGCTTTCGACAAAAAAGAAGTGATTATATTGTCTGTATTGGTTAAGTCATAATTTAAAAGTAGAACAGTACATTATCAATTCTCCCATACAGTTTGTTACAACTTTTGCTATAACACTACATAGCCTATAAAAACAAAAGCCGATATTGATACCGGCCCAGTCTATTTAGCGCTGCTAATGTTCTCGAAATTAATTAACAACTAGCGTACGTATTTCCAAACAGCAACAGGAACCTTGTCATAAAGCTTATTCATAGTCAGCTCGGCCAGGCGGTGGTCAGCTGCAGAATAGAACATTTCTAACTCGTCGTTTGAAAGTTCGTACTTGTTTTTTTCAATAACACGCTCAAGTGTGTCGATGGAGGTGCATTTACGTAAACGCATCAAATAATCGATTTTTTTCATAATAACCTTTATGAATTTTCCTGGATTAGAATAAGTATAAGACAAATTATTGCTTAAGTTTTGACTGCCGTACAGATGCTCTTTTCCGAGAACATTCTGAATAATTGTGACCTGGATTTCTGCCATCTACGTAACTCGCCATCATTGATGCCATAGTTACTAAAAAGAATATAGGTATCGTCTAGGTATTTTTCAACCCGCTCGCAAAGTTCTTCGTCGTTCGGGTATTTAATTTTATAGGTGACAATAAATGCAGCTATATGTTCAATAAGTTCATTTAGCTGAAGATTGACAGCCGACGTAGGGTCATTAACCCAGCCATGGCTACTGTCACCTAACGTAGCGATACTTTCATCGCGCAGATTTTCACATAAGAATCTGAGTTGGGCAATATCATAATGTTTAGGTGAGTACTCATCCATTTCAATCCCTCCGTTAAACCGCGATCAGTGTTACTAGGGTTAACACCTGCTAAACAGGTAGAGTGATGAATTGCAGAAGATAGAATGCCCCCTCAGTATGCCTCGAATTACTGGGTGAAGACCAAACAAAGGCGATGAGGTGAATGTTAAAGAATGACCCAACTTCACTATCAAAAATTATTCTGTCTTAACTATAGCAAAAAAATCAGTCTTACTTGTACCTTGGTGTCATTTTTTGTACCTAACATTGCTATCGGGGTTGCCCCATTTTTCCACATTGCAGTATATTAATCGGCCATTGTCTAATTTTATTTACCTTTTTTTACCTTTAATCCGTGATTGGGGACCGGTTATTTGACTGAGCTTATATGTCTGTCTCACAGATGAGTATCAATAAAAAGTAAAAAATATTTATCCTATTGTTTTATAAATAATTAAAATAAAAGCGGAATGCTATACTGGCACCTCTCTTTAATGGTTATCTGTTCAGCTACATTATCACCATTTCTTTTTTCCATCGTATGGTGTGGAATCGAGGGTTTGTTTTACAAATTACACCGCCATGTCTGTATCGTTGGACAGCAATACAATCTTTATGAGGTGTTTTAGCTGCATGGTGTGCGCTTAGTACCTGCATGGATAGTGCTAGAATTTCAAAAGTCAGCCAAAGCATTTCGAGAACGTCGGTAGCGCTTCCTGCCGTGAAATATTATTTCTGTTTTCCCGTAGTAAGGCAAAGGAAATATCAACATTAACATATACTCGTCATCTTTCAAGTTGCAGGTGTGTTGGCTGTGTTCGCTTACCCGAATTCGTTTACCTGAGTACGCTCATTGAGACTCTCTCTTGCCGTCTTCCATCTATTGGGTATAGATATATATCTTTCCTTTCCGCTTAATGGGTTATGCATTAATCTTCGCTGGACTTACCTGGTAAAAAAATACAATTACGGATGTCATAAAATACCTTTGTACGATAGTTCGTCTGGATGACGGGCTTTATAAAGATGTTAATGGATATGTTATAACATAACTTTCATGTTGCTCTTTTTTCACTGATTGATCAACAATTGGATTTTAAAGTGAAAGAAAACGAAGATGTAGAAATATGGTTTGAAGCTTAGCCCCGTTTCACCAATATCGACAGAATGCCCTTCTCGATGCGACTGTGGCTTTAACGCGTGGTGCATCGCTCACCCTGACCCGTATCGGACGATATCTTCCCGGGTCTGCACAGATAAAAAACAAGATTAAACCCATTGACCGTTTGCTGGGGAATGTCTCGCTTCACAGCGATATCCCATTGATGAGTCAGATTGTCTCTTCTGACAAGCAGCAGCCCCCCAGATTCAAAAGGCTTTTCTGGATGCGCTCCGCAACGCCATTGCACCCGATAAGAAGGTCATTATTGTTACCGATGCCGGGTTCCAGAATGCCTGGTTCCGGCATATCAAATCACTGGGCTGGGATTTTATTGGGCGGGTGCGGGGAAATACCCTGCAGCGTCTGGACAGAAAAGGTGAGTGCTGGTTCAGAAGACAGGAACTGAAAGCGGGTAATACGCCGGACTATCTCGGGCCGGGCACCTTCGCCCGTGTGGAATATTCCCGTTGTGACGGTTACTTTTATCTGCATAAAAAAGAAGCGAAAAGCAGAAAACATCGCCGCTCCCGCTGCCGTATTGAGCGTAAGTCTCAGGAGCATGACGGGCGTTCAACAGCCAAAGAGCCCTGGCTTATTTTCAGCAGCACAGACGAATTTAAGCCGCGTGAAGTGATGAAACTTTACAGCCGTAGAATGCAGATTGAGCAGAACTTTCGTGACGAGAAAAGCGAACGCTTTGGCTTTGGTCTGCGTGGTTGTCACCGTGGTACGTCAGGGAGTCTGCTGGCGACTGCTGGTCACAGCAGTACTGTGGCTGTTGGGCTATGACGCTGAAAATAAAGGGTTACATCTGAGATATCAGGCCAACAGCGTAAAATCACGACGGGTCATCTCTTACCTGACATTAGCGGAGAATGTCTTGCGACACTCTCCGCTAGCATTAAAACAAACAGCATTGCACGCTGTTCTTAATCACCTCGCCAAAACCTACCGAAGTCTGGTGTTGGTTTATTAGCGCTGATTTTGTGGGGATCCCTCAGCGCGTCAGTGGCCTTTTAATCACTACTAATAGATATTTTTAATGGTGTTCTATAGATTGATCTGCCGCATCATTACCTTTCTTTTTATCGAAGCGGCGTCGAACGACAACAAAGAATACAGGCACAAAGTAGATGGCGAGTATTGTTGCCGTAATCATCCCCCCCATCACACCGGTGCCGACAGCATTCTGTGCGCCAGAACCAGCCCCCGTGCTGATAGCGAGCGGAAGAACACCGAGAATGAAGGCCAGTGATGTCATCAGAATTGGACGTAGACGCATACGACTGGCATCCAACGTTGCTTCTATTAAACCCTTACCTTCT
The DNA here is from genome assembly GCF_002847015.1 of Prodigiosinella confusarubida. Taxonomy (GTDB): domain Bacteria; phylum Pseudomonadota; class Gammaproteobacteria; order Enterobacterales; family Enterobacteriaceae; genus Prodigiosinella; species Prodigiosinella aquatilis. The sequence continues at coordinate 4,148,421 of NZ_CP025085.1, read as the reverse complement.
TTTTGCATCAGATCTTTGGCGAATTCGACGATCAAAATAGCATTCTTCGCTGAAAGCCCGATGGTGGTCAGCAACCCTACCTTAAAGTAAACGTCATTTTCCAAGCCACGCATGCTGGTTGCAATAACCGCACCCAAGACACCAAGAGGAACAACCAGCATAACTGAGAATGGGATAGACCAACTCTCATACAGCGCTGCTAGGCATAAGAACACGACAATGGCTGAAACAACGATCAATGCAGGCGCCTGGTTACCAGCCAGACGTTCCTGATAAGACATCCCGGTCCAGCTAAAGCCAATACCCTTCGGTAATTGCGATGCCAATTTCTCCATCATTGCCATTGCTTCACCAGTACTCTTACCTGGAGTGGCTTCACCCACCAGTTCAACAGAAGGTAAGCCGTTATAGCGTTCCAGACGAGGTGAGGCGTATTCCCAATGTGCTGATGAAAATGCGGAGAAAGGGACCATTTGCCCTGATGTGCCACGGACATACCAGTCCTGGATATCTTTGGGCAACATACGGAAAGGGGCATCAGCCTGAACATAAACTTTTTTCACCCTGCCACGGTCAATGAAGTCATTGACGTAACTACCACCCAATGCGGTAGAAAGCGTTGAGTTAATATCAGAAATCGAGACTCCCAATGCCTCTGCTTTCTCCTGGTCGATATCAATCCGATATTGCGGCGTATCTTCCATACCATTTGGACGTACGCGTATCAACGTATCAGGATGTTGAGCGATCATCCCTAGCAGTTGGTTACGAGCTGCCATCAATTTTTCATGGCCAAGGCCACCTTCGTCAATGAGCTCGAAGTCAAATCCGCTGGCAGTGCCTAGCTCAACGATAGCCGGGATATTAAAAGGAATGACCAACGCTTCTTTAATCTGTGAAAATGCGCCGTAAGCCCTTCCGATAATAGCACTAACTTTATTTTTCGAACCAGGACGTTCCTTCCAGTCTTTCAGGCTAGTAAACGCCAGACCCATGTTTTGACCTTGACCAGCAAAACCAAAGCCATTAACAGTAAAAACGGACTTAACGTTATTTTTTTCATGCTCCAGATAGTAATTATTTACTTTGTCGAGAACTTTCTGTGTGCTTTCCTGTGTCGACCCGACAGGTAATTGCACCATGGTCAGCAGAACCCCTTGATCTTCTTCTGGCAGGAAAGAACTTGGTATCCGTGTATACAGTAGCCCCAAGCCCACCACGATAATCATATAAAGGAGAACATAGCGGCCGGTACTGTGCAGTATCCTGGCAACACTGTCAGAATAGTGATTGGTACTTTTTCCAAATAACTTATTGAACCAACCAAATAAGCCTCTTTTTTCATCGTGACCATGATTGGTGACCGGCTGCAGAATTGTGGCACAAAGTGCAGGGGTTAGAATCAACGCCACTAACACTGAAAGCACCATGGCTGACACAATGGTTACAGAAAACTGTCGATAGATAGCTCCGGTTGAACCACCAGAGAAAGCCATAGGAACGAATACAGCTGACAGAACAAGCGCGATGCCGACCAATGCCCCCTGAATCTGCCCCATCGATTTACGTGTTGCTTCTTTGGGTGACAGACCTTCTTCGGTCATTATTCGCTCGACGTTTTCCACGACGACAATGGCGTCATCTACCAGCAGACCGATGGCTAGCACCATCGCGAACATGGTCAGTGTATTTATGGAATAACCAAACGCAGACAAAATCGCAAAAGTCCCCAACAATACTACCGGCACGGCAATAGTAGGAATCAGCGTTGCACGGAAGTTTTGCAGGAACAGATACATCACCAAAAACACCAGAACGATAGCTTCGATCAGGGTTTTTACTACTTCGTTAATCGAAATCGTAACGAAAGGTGTGGTGTCATAGGGGTAAACTACCTTCATTCCTGCCGGGAATTGCCGTTGCAGTTTTGCTATTTCCGCTTTTACAGCAGTGGAGGTATCTAACGCATTGGCTCCAGTAGCAAGTTTAATACCGAGACCAGAGGCAGGCTGACCATTGTAGCGTGCGACAGTACTGTAACTTTCCCCCCCCAGCTCTACTCTTGCTACATCTTTAAGACGCACCTGAGAGCCATCCTTATTGACCCTAAGGATTATGTTAGAGAACTGCTCAGGAGAGTTAAGGCGAGTTTGTGCAATAATGGATGCATTCAGTTTTTGCCCTGGAACTGACGGAGCACCACCCAGTTGACCAGCGGCAATCTGGTTGTTTTGCACTGTAATGGCGCTCACCACATCTGATGTGGTGAGCTGATAGTTATTCAGCTTGTTAGGATCGAGCCAGATGCGCATGGCATATTGGGCACCGAACAACTGAGTATCACCCACGCCCATTACACGGCTGATTGGGTCTTTAATAGTGGAGCCTATGTAGTCAGCAATATCCTGCTGAGTCATGTTTTTATCATCACTGATAAAACCGATAACCATCAGAAAGCTGCTGCTGGATTTCTGAACATTCACACCTTGCGCTTGCACTTCCTGGGGAAGCAGCGGCATTGCTAACTGTAACTTATTTTGTACCTGAACCTGGGCAATGTCGGGATTGGTTTTGGCATCAAAGGTCAGAGTAATTTGCGCCGTACCTGACGAGTCACTACTGGAAGACATATACAGCAGATTATCGATGCCATTCATATTCTGTTCGATAACCTGCGTTACACTGTCCTGAAGTGTTTTAGCATCAGCACCTGGATAAGATGCGGTGATCTGTACTGCTGGTGGTGCAATAGTCGGGTACTGCGCAACGGGCAGTTTAACAATTGCCAGCATCCCGGTAAGCATCACCATAATGGCGATTACCCATGCAAAGATGGGGCGATCTATAAAAAACTTAGCCATTGATTACCGGCTCCTGTTAAGACTTAGCGGGCTGTGCCTGAGGTTGTTGGGTATTATCGGAAGTCACTTCCTGGGCTTTTACCTGGATGCCTGGTCTGATTTTTTGCAGGCCAGAAACAATCACGCGATCACCAGATTTAACACCGGATGTCACCAGCCAGTTGTCTCCAATCGCTTGAGTGGCGACAATCGAGCGAACTTCCACTTTATTATCTTTATCCACCACCATTACCGTGGCATCACCGCGTGGTGTTCTGCTTACTCCCTGTTGAGGTACCAGAATGGCGTTGTTGTTTATACCGGAATCTAAACGCGCACGCACAAACATACCTGGCAGCAGGTTATGCTGTGGATTGGGAAATACGGCTCGCAGAGTAATAGAACCGGTGGTTTCATCTACAGTGACATCAGAAAATTCCAGCGTACCTTTTTGGGCATACTCAATCCCGTTTTCCAGTAATAATCGGACGTTGGCTTTCCCATTACTCTGCTCCAGTGTGCCGTCTTCCATCTCTTTTTTTAGACGCAAAAAATCGTTACTGGATTGGGTTACGTCAACATAGATTGGGTCGAGCTGCTGAATCGTTGTTAAAGCTGTGGACTGGCCGTTGGAAACCAGCGCACCTTCAGTGACGGTTGATTTACCAATTCGACCGGAGATCGGCGCGGTCACCCGCGTATAAGCCAGGTTGATCTGTGCTGAATCCAGAGACGCTTTTGCGGCTTCTACTGATGCATCATCCTGACGAGCAGTAGCAACCGCCTGGTCATAATCCTGCTTGCTGATGTAATTGGTACCCAACAAGGGTTTATAGCGCTTAACTGTCAGATGAGCGATTGCTGCGTTAGCCTGGGCCTGAGACAGTAAGGCTTTGGCATTGTTGTACTGTGCCTGATAGGTAGCAGGATCAATTTGGTATAACGATGAGCCTGCTTTGACATCGCTGCCTTCTACGAAATTTCTTTTCAGGATAATACCGGTTACCTGAGGACGAACTTCTGCAATACGATAAGCGCTCGTGCGCCCAGGGAGTTCTGTTGTGATATTGAGAGGTTGTGCAGCTATCGTGACGATGCCGACCTCAGGAAGGCTTTGATGTGCCCCCTGTTGGTTCCCTTTATTATCACATCCCGTGAGCATTAAGCCGCCAGAAAGCATCAGCACTGCTGCCAGAGGTGTAAGCCTTCTGTTTTTGTTCATAAATAAACCTCAAGTGTCCGATTTGAAATTGGTCAATGGATCACAAGCTTTTAAACCCATTGCTGCGGTAATGTTATACTCATGCTATGTTACATACATTCTCGAATGTATGTAAATCGCACTTTTTTGTAAAAGCGGCGCTATGGCACGAAAAACCAAACGACAAGCTCAGGAAACAAAAATCCAAATAATGGATGCTGCACTATATCTTTTTTCTGAGTGTGGGGTTTCTTCTACATCATTGTCTGACATCGCAATTGCTGCTGGTGTGACCCGTGGCGCTATTTATTGGCATTTCAAAAACAAAGCTGAACTTTTTGATGAAATTTGGGCGCGAGCAGAGTCTAAAATTACTGATTTCAAAACCGAGTATCAGGCAAAATTTCCCAATAATCCACTGCATGTGATGCGAGAAATGCTGATTTATATCCTGAGACTCACCGAGTCTGATCCAGGATGGCGTTCAATGATGGAAATAATCTTTCACAAGTGTGAATTTGTCGGGGAAATGGCGCCATTATACAACGGACGTAAAGAATTGTATCTTGATTGTTATCTACAAATAGAAGAAAACTTGGAGCACTGTATTCGCCAAGGGTTACTGCCTATCAATCTTCACGTGAGGCGGGCCGCTATTGTAACGCGCGCTTATATTTCCGGTATCATGGAAAACTGGTTATTTATGCCGAGCAGCTTCAACCTGAAGCAGGAATCTCCTCTGTTGGTGGATATTTTAATTGATATGCTTCGTACCAGCCCGGCATTGCGCGGTCAACGTGAGTGATCCTGTGCCGGTAAATAATGCGTGAAGGAAAGTGTTACTTTTACCTGACAATCCTCATACTTTGTTGTAACGAGTCATGGTAAGCTAAAGTATTTCCATCAACTTGATGATGTATCATGGTTTACTGGCCAGTGGTTTCGCTCCGTCTTCGTTCAGTTTTTTCTGATTATCGCCTCGATGTTGTGTTTTGTCATATGTTACACATATCGATGATATGTTTTGCCATACTCTTGTTTTCACCTGCGGTGGAAGCTGGAAGTGATTTGCCAACGCATAGTGAAATCCAAAATCGGCTGAATATACTGAATAAACAAAAAAACCTCACGCCGATGGATAAGCTGACCCAGCAGGATTTAACACAAACTCTTGATGTATTGGATACCATTGATCGGGTAAAGCAGGAGACTAGTCAGCTTAAACAGCAGGCGGCGCAGGCGCCTGCCAAATTAAAACAGGTCAGTGGAGATCTGGATGCCCTCAATGCGACGAGCGAGGATGATGTACCTAAATCATTAGAATCTCTATCCCTCAAACAGCTCGAAGCACGTTTGAACGAAACCCTGAATGATTTACAATCTGCTCAGGAAAACCTTTCTACCTACAACAGTCAGTTAATTTCTCTGCAAACTCAACCAGAGCGTGTACAAAGCGCTCTGGTTGCTGCTTTGCAGCGTAGCCAGAAGTTACGTAACCAACTCAATGGATTGGACTCGAATCAAGCGCCTTTGCGTTCAAGTCAGCAGGTATTGTTGCAGGCAGAGCAAGTTCTGGTGACGTTGCAAATGGAGCAGCAACGTAAAAGCCTGGAGGTGAATACGACCTTGCAGGATTTATTACAGAAACAGCGTGATTATACTGCGGCACAAATTAACCAACTGGAACGCATGGTTCAGGCACTGCAAGGCATTATTAATGGCAAGCGTCTGAACCTTTCTGAAAAAACAGCCAAAGAAGCGCAAAATTCCGAAGATTTACAACGCATCCAAGAAAATCCATTAGTGAAAACAGAAATGGATATAAATCAAAAGCTTAGTCAGCGCTTAATCAAGGCTACCGAAGAGAGCAATACGCTGGTCCAGCAAACTATTCAGGTAAAAAACTGGTTGGATCGCGCCTCTCAGTCTGAGCGTAATCTGAAAGAGCAGGTGACAGTATTAAAAGGCAGTTTGTTATTATCGCGGATTCTCTATCAGCAGCAGCTTAACCTGCCTTCTGCTGATTCACTGAGTGACATGAGTGCGCAGATTGCTGACTTACGTCTTGAGCAATTCGATATTAATCAGCAACGTGATGTGTTATTTCGCGGAGATGAATATATCCAGAAATTGTTAGCACGTAGTAATAAGCCGGTTGATGCGGAAGTAACCGATGCTCTGGGACAAGTGCTGGACATGCGAAGAGAGTTGCTTGATCAGCTCAATAAGCAACTGGGTAATCAACTGATGTTGGCTATAAACCTACAAATCAACAGGCAGCAGTTACTGGGTATTAATACCTCTTTGCAGCACACGTTAACGCAGCAGATCTTCTGGGTAAACAGCAATAAACCAATGGATTGGAGCTGGCTGGAAGATTTGCCATCAGCACTGAAGCAGCAGGTAAATGATCTGCATCTGACGCTGAAGCCAGCACAATTATTGCAGGGCACACTGCAATCACTGTTGTTTGTGGTGCCATCATTGCTTGCTATCGGGCTGATTTATTGGCGACGCAAGGCGATTGATAACTACATGAACAAGCTGTCGGATGATGTCGGTCAGCTTAAGCGAGACAGTCAGCTTCACACGCCGCAGTTTATTCTGCTGGTTGTGTTAAAAACCTTACCCGGGGTGCTGATTATTCTTACCTTGGGGATATGGTTGAAAAAGATGGATAGCCAGATCAGCAGTTTTTCCTGGCTACTGAGTGAAAATCTAGCGTTGCTCTGGCTGGTATTCGGGATGACTTATATCAGCTTGAAACCCGGTGGTCTTTGTGAACGCCATTTTAGTATTCCGTCCTCACGTTGCGCGCATTATCGCCGACAAACGGTGAGGCTGGGGAGCGCATTACTACCGCTGGTTTTTTGGTCAGTGATCGGCGATAAAATGCCACTTTATCTGGCTGACGATGTTATTGGGCAGATTATTATCGTTTGTAACCTGATTTTGCTGACTGTTCTGGTTTTCCCGTTGTGCCGAGACAGTTGGCGTGAAAAAGAGCGTCATACTGCCAGGCTTATCATTGTGACTGCCATTGTTCTCATGCCGCTATTCCTGATTGGCTTGATGTTCAATGGTTATTTCTATACTACCTTACGACTATCGGCACGCTGGATAGAAACACTCTGTCTATGGATGGTATGGAATACTGTTTATATGACAATAATCCGAGGACTCAGTGTTGCGGCCCGGCGTCTGGCTTATCGTCGCGCGCTGGCAAGACGGCAGAATATGGCTAAAGAGGGCGCGGAAGGCAGTGAGCCAGTTCCAGAAGCACCTCTGGCGCTAGAGCAGATCAGTCAACAGTCGTTGCGTTTGGCCACGATGGTGATGTTGCTTATTTTTTCCGTGGCGTTCTACTGGATTTGGTCAGAGCTGATCACCGTATTCTCTTACCTGGACAGCATTACGTTGTGGCACTACAACACCTCTGTTGCTGGCAGTAGTGTTTTGCAGGCGGTGACACTGGGTAATCTTCTGGTCGCATTGTTGATTATTGCTGTGGCTTATGTGATGACCCGAAATCTCCCCGGTTTGCTGGAGGTACTGGTTCTTTCCCGACTCCAACTACGTCAGGGGACATCCTATGCCATTACCACAATGTTGACTTATCTGATTACGATCATCGGTGCCGCAACTTCTTTAAGTTCAATGGGCGTATCATGGGATAAGCTGCAATGGTTGGTGGCAGCATTATCTGTCGGATTAGGTTTCGGCTTGCAGGAGATATTCGCCAACTTTGTCTCTGGTCTGATTATTTTGTTCGAGCGTCCGGTGCGCATCGGCGACACCATCACCATTGGTTCGTTTTCCGGGGGAGTGAGCAAAATCCGTATTCGTGCCACCACGATTACGGATTTCGACCGCAAGGAAGTCATCATCCCCAATAAGGCCTTTGTGACAGAGCGGCTGATCAACTGGTCACTGTCAGATACGATTACGCGTGTCATTATTCGTATTGGTGTGGCGTATGGCTCGGATCTGGAGAAAGTAAAAGAGGTGTTGTTACAGGCGGCTCGGGAGAACCCTCGAGTTATGGTTGATCCTGAACCACTAGTTTTTTTCCTGGAGTTTGGTGCCAGCTCATTGGATCACGAGCTGCGGTTGTATGTCCGGGAACTGGGTGACCGCAGCTATACCGTGGATGAACTCAATCGAGCGATTGATCGCCTGTGCCGGGAAAATAATATTAATATTGCTTTCAATCAGTTGGAAGTTTATCTGCATAACACTCAGGGCGCTGAGTTTAAAGAAGTTTCCCGCTAACAGCCAGATGATAGTCTGAATGTTGAATAAGCCAGAGCCTGTCGGAGCAAGAAAGGGCAATCTTGCTCCGGCGGAGCAAATCATCTTATCTTGCCATGCTGTCTTCTTTGTGCTGTGTTTTTTGCTGATAATCCCTGCGTACAATATCCAGCGCAGCCAGCACGATTTCAGGCTCAATATGGTTGGTTTCTAACAACATAATGAGATCTACCGCCAGCTTGACTTCGGGAGCTGCATTTTCCAGTGACATAGTGAGTCCACCTTCCTATTGCTCTAAGTCCGGTTTTTAGATATAGCAGATATTGCCTGATACCACGAGATTTAGTGGCCCTGTTCCCGCCGCTCTATCTGTTTTTCTAAACGAGACAATGCCTGCCGGCATCGTAAGAGACGACCTTCCAATGCAGCCAATTCTTTTTGCAGTCGTTGTTGTTCGCTGAGTGTAGTTTGTTGATATAACAGGCTTTCACGATCTTGAATCATTGCCAGCAAACGGCGCTCAAAACCTTGATGTTCGGATAGTTTATGGTAAAGATCCTTCGGTGGAGCAGAAGTTGGTTCTTGCTGGCGTAATTGCTGCGTCGCTAATTCACGTTGTAGCGCAGTGATTTGCGCCAACAGCTTTTCCGCCATAAATGCTACTCGTTCGGTGCGTTTTTCCGCAACATATTGCCGGAGATGCTGATGGTTTTGTTGTACTTCATGCAGATAATCGCCTAATCGAGTGCCGTAACAGCTGAACAACTGACGATCAAACCGAGATTGTGAAGCGGGATGTGTGGCAACAGAGGCGATTTCCTGCGCCAGGGTTGTTATCTGGTGTTCCAGCGCTTGCAACAATGTTTGCGTATTCACACAGTTTCCTCACCATTGGCATGGGCGGCAAGCTTGCCTGTTAATCCCGATAGATACAATACGTAGGTCCTATTTCAGCCTTTACAGTACAGAGGATATTATCCGGTAAAAAGCCAAATGTGATGATAAAGTTAAATGCGGGTAGTTATCATTTAGAAAAGAGGTGTGCATGTATCGTGGATTTCTGATCGTCATCGGGTGGTTGGCGGTGATTCTAGCGGCATTTGGCGTGATATTACCGTTATTGCCGACGACACCTTTCCTGCTACTGGCTGCCTGGTGTTTTGCTCGGTCATCGCCACGTTTTCATCATTGGTTGCTTTACCGTTCTTTGTTTGGCGGTTATCTTCGTCACTGGCAGCAACATCGTGCTTTGCCACCACGGGTGAAAGGAAAAGCGATTGCTGTAATTATAGCAACATTTGTTTTATCACTCTGGATGGTGGAAATTACCTGGGTCAGAGGCTTGCTACTGGCTATTTTGGCTGTGTTGCTGATTTTTATGCTACGCCTGCCCGTTATTGATCCTGAGCAACAAAAGACGAGTTGATTTTGGTGGGGCGGTTGCATTTACCGAGCACTTTGACTAGATTTGGGCGTTTTCGTGTGTAGATCACCACTTTCCTTCTTTCCGGTAAATGGCGCTTTATTATTGATGAAGCGAAGGTCCGCAGCGGGTTATTCAGTAAACAGAACGTTTTATCAGGCACAAGATCATGACCGTATCACTGCAACCAGAATTAATTAAAAATAGTATCAAAAGTATTCGAGACTACCCTAAACCGGGCATATTGTTCCGGGATGTCACGAGCCTGTTGGAAAACCCTCAGGCATACTCAATGAGTATTGAGATGCTGGTAATGCATTATCGGGATGCTGAGATTACCAAAGTTGTGGGTACTGAAGCCCGTGGTTTTTTGTTTGGTGCTCCGGTAGCTTTGGCGTTAGGCGTAGGATTTGTTCCAGTGCGTAAACCAGGTAAACTGCCGCGTGTTACTGTCAGTGAAAGCTATGTATTGGAGTACGGCGTCGATACGCTGGAAATGCATGCAGATTCAATTGATTCCAGTGATAGGGTGCTGGTGATTGATGATTTGTTGGCTACAGGCGGCACAATTGAAGCCACTGTGAAACTTATTCGCCGTCAAGGTGGGCAGGTTTCTGATGCGGCGTTTATTATCAATCTGTTCGATTTGGGTGGCCGCCAGCGTCTTGAAAGCATAGGCGTGAACTGTTACAGCCTGGTTGACTTCCCCGGACATTAAGCATAACAGTCTCGCCGATAGTGGCGAGACTGTGTTAGCATCACCTCTTCAATAACTCAACTGTTGCGGTATTGATGAGCTATCAGGTTCTTGCCCGTAAGTGGCGCCCCCAAACCTTTGCTGATGTGGTTGGTCAGGAGCATGTGCTGACGGCGTTGGCTAACGGTCTTTCCCTAGGCCGGATTCACCATGCCTACCTTTTCTCTGGCACTCGCGGTGTGGGAAAAACCACCATCGCGCGTTTGCTGGCAAAGGGGCTGAATTGTGACATGGGCATCACTGCGACACCTTGCGGTCAGTGTGACAGTTGCCGAGAGATCGAACAAGGGCGGTTTGTTGATCTGATTGAGATTGATGCGGCTTCACGTACAAAAGTTGAAGATACCCGCGACCTGCTGGATAACGTACAATATGCCCCGGCGCGCGGTCGTTTCAAAGTTTATCTCATCGATGAAGTGCATATGCTGTCACGCCACAGTTTTAATGCGCTGTTGAAAACATTGGAAGAACCTCCCGCCCACGTTAAATTCCTGTTGGCTACCACCGACCCGCAAAAGTTGCCGATCACCATTCTGTCACGTTGTCTGCAATTTCATCTGAAAGCGCTGGATGTTGAACAAATTCGCGCACATTTGGAACATGTTCTGCAGGAAGAACAACTGGTTTTTGAGCCGCGGGCGTTACAACTGATGGCCCGTGCGGCTGATGGTAGCCTGCGTGATGCATTAAGTCTGACCGATCAGGCGATTGCCATTGGACAGGGGCAGGTGACGACAGCCGCGGTAAGCCAGATGCTCGGGACATTGGATGATGAACAACCGCTGGCGTTAATTGAAGCACTGGTGAAAGCGGATGGTGAACGGGTCATGATGCTGTTGGCGCAGGCGGCTTCCCGCGGGGTTGATTGGGAGTCGCTGCTGGTAGAAACACTCACCATTCTGCATCGTATCGCGATGGTGCAGCTACTGCCTTCCGCATTGGGTGACGATTATGCGATGGTGGCGCCACGGTTGCGAGATTTGGCCCGCGTGTTACCACCAGCGGATGTTCAGCTTTACTATCAAATTTTGCTGATTGGCCGCAAAGAATTGCCATATGCGCCAGATCGCCGTATGGGGGTAGAAATGACGCTGCTGCGGGCGCTGGCTTTTCATCCCAATCAGGTCATTGAATCCCAGGCCCCGGTTTCTACATCGACTCCTTCGGCCATAGAGCCAGTGATTGTTCCACATCAGCCAGCGGCTTCAATGTCGCGAATGGAAAATCACCCCCGGACGATGGCGCCGTCAGAAAACCCGGCGCCAGCTGCTACAACTGAACAACCCGAGCCTGCGGGGAGCCGTCCGGAAAACGACAACTACAGTAGTGAGCTGTCTGACTCTACCGCGCAACTGTTGCAAGCTCGTAGCCAACTGTTACGCAAGCAAGAGGCAACTCCACCAAAAAAGAGTGAAGCGGCGGCGTTCAGTAAAACGCGGCCGGTAACCTCGGCACTGGAGCGTCTGGCTTCCGTGGCTGAGCGTGGTCAGCAGCAGATGTCTGCTAAAGAAACCGCACAGCCGGAGCAGAAAAAGCAGGAAGCTTATCGCTGGCGAGCACAGAAAAAAATTGAAGTGGTAGAGAAAAATGTCACGACAACGCCCAAGGCATTGCGTTCGGCATTGGAACATGAGAAAACACCGGAATTGGTGGCTCGTCTGGTTGAAGAATCGATAGAAAGGGATGCCTGGGCGGCGGAAGTCCACAGTCTGACGTTGCCAAAACTGGTACAACAGCTGGCATTGAATGCTTTTAAAAAAGAGCCGGAAGTGGGTGTTGTGCAGTTGCATCTGCGTTCTTCTCTGCGCCACCTGAATAGTGCTGTGGCGCAAAAAACGCTAGCAGAGGCATTGATGGCACACTACGGTCGTCCGATAGTGCTGACCGTAGTTGAAGATGATGACCTTACGGTGCATACACCGCTGGAGTGGCGACAGGTTATCTATGAAGAGATGCTGACCGAGGCTCGTCAGTCCATTATGACGGACAATAATATTCAAACGCTGCGGCGTTTCTTTGACGCGGAACTGGACGAAGAAAGTATCCGCCCCGTTTAACTGCTGCTGAATAGGCAGCCCGAAGTGATAGAGAGAGCGATATGTTTGGTAAAGGTGGTTTAGGCAATCTGATGAAACAAGCCCAGCAGATGCAGGAGAAAATGCAGCAGATGCAGGAAGAGATTGCCAATCTGGAAGTCACGGGGGAGTCGGGTGCCGGGCTGGTGAAAGTGACTATCAATGGTGCTCATAACTGCCGTCGTGTGGAAATTGACCCTAGCCTGATGGAAGACGACAAAGAAATGCTGGAAGATCTGGTCGCTGCGGCATTTAACGATGCGGCACGCCGTATCGCCGAAACGCAGAAAGAGAAAATGGCGTCAGTCTCCGGTGGTATGCAGTTGCCACCGGGCTTCAAAATGCCGTTCTGATGCAGACTAGTCCACTTCTTGAGTCGTTGATGGAAGCCCTGCGCTGTTTACCTGGCGTGGGGCCGAAGTCGGCGCAGCGTATGGCATTCCATCTGTTGCAGCGTGATCGCAGCGGTGGTATGCGGTTGGCGCAGGCGTTGACCCGTGCGATGTCTGAAATCGGACATTGTGCCGACTGCCGTACCTTTACCGAACAGGATGTTTGTACTATCTGCGCTAATCCGCGTCGTCGGCAAACAGGACAAATCTGTGTGGTGGAAAGTCCGGCTGATATCCATGCAATAGAACAGACAGGTCAGTTTTCCGGGCGTTATTTCGTGTTGATGGGGCACCTTTCACCTTTGGATGGCATAGGTCCTGATGATATCGGTTTGGGGCGTTTGGAAGAGCGTTTGTCTACGGAATCTATCAGCGAGGTGATTCTGGCGACCAATCCGACAGTCGAAGGTGACGCTACGGCAAACTACATTGCCGAGTTGTGCTCACAGTATGGTGTTATGGCCAGCCGTATTGCTCATGGTGTTCCAGTCGGTGGTGAATTGGAAATGGTGGATGGTACTACCTTATCTCATTCGCTGGCAGGACGGCATCCAATCACGTTTTGATCTTGTGGCTGTCGGCGTTTTGGCCGGCGGCTGTCATACACTTACTATTTTCTACGTTTAATTTCTCGTTTCTCCCTTGAAATCCCACTGTTTTATCCCCACCTCATGCTCATCTTTGTTTAATCAGTCGGAATAAAACAGATATTGAGGTAAGCCACAATGAGTATGAAAGGCCAAGAAACCCGCGGGTTCCAGTCTGAAGTGAAGCAGTTGCTGCATTTGATGATCCATTCACTTTATTCCAATAAAGAGGTTTTCCTGCGTGAATTGATCTCCAATGCTTCTGATGCGGCTGATAAATTACGCTTCCGTGCGTTGTCTGCCGCTGAACTGTATGAAGGCAATGGCGAGTTGCGGGTGCGAGTTTCTACTGACAAAGAAAAACGGACTATTACTATTGCCGATAACGGTATTGGGATGACCCGCGACGAGGTCATTGATAATCTGGGAACAATTGCCAAATCAGGCACTAAATCCTTTTTAGAGTCGTTGGGCTCTGATCAGGTAAAAGATAGCCAGCTTATTGGTCAATTCGGTGTCGGTTTTTATTCTGCATTCATTGTGGCGGATAAAGTCACTGTCCGCACTCGCGTTGCGGGTACTAGCCCTGATCAAGGGGTATTCTGGGAATCCACGGGCGAAGGGGATTACACCATCGCCGATATCACCAAAGAAGAGCGTGGCACGGAAATTACGTTGCATCTGCGTGAAGGTGAAGACGAGTTTCTTGACAGTTGGCGCGTGCGTTCCATCATCAGCAAATACTCTGACCACATCGCTTTGCCGGTAGAGATTGAGTCCCATACTGAAAGCAAGGAAGAGGGTGGCGAAGCGACAGTAAGCTGGGAAAAGATTAACAAGGCTCAGGCGTTATGGACACGCAGCAAGTCTGAAATCAGCGACGAAGAATATACCGAATTCTATAAACACATTGCCCATGACTTTACCGATCCGGTGAGCTGGAGCCATAACCGGGTTGAAGGGAAACAGGAATATACCAGTCTGCTGTATATTCCATCCCAGGCGCCGTGGGATATGTGGAACCGCGACCATAAACACGGTCTGAAGCTTTATGTACAGCGGGTGTTCATCATGGATGATGCTGAACAGTTTATGCCAAATTATCTGCGCTTTATTCGTGGTCTGATCGACTCTAATGATCTGCCACTGAATGTCTCCCGTGAAATTTTGCAGGATAACCGTGTTACTCAGAACCTGCGTACCGCATTGACTAAACGTGTATTACAGATGCTGGAAAAACTGGCGAAAGACGACAGTGAAAAATATCAGCAATTCTGGCAACAGTTCGGTTTGGTGCTGAAAGAAGGGCCGGCAGAAGATGGCAGCAACCGTGAAGCGATTGCCAAACTGTTACGCTTTGCTTCTACGCATACTGATAGCGCTGTCCAGACGGTATCGCTGGAAGAGTATGTCGGCCGTATGGTTGAAGGTCAGGAGAAGATTTACTACATCACTGCCGACAGCTACGCCGCAGCCAAGAGTAGTCCTCATCTGGAACTGTTCCGCAAAAAAGGCATTGAGGTACTGCTGCTTTCCGATCGCATTGACGAATGGATGATGAGCTATCTAACGGAGTTTGATGGTAAATCTTTCCAGTCAGTCAGCAAGGCGGATGAAGCGTTGGACAAACTGGCGGATGAAACAAGCGACACGCAGAAGGAGGCAGACAAAGCGCTGGAACCTTTTGTTGATCGTGTGAAAAATCTTCTGGGTGAACGAGTGAAAGATGTTCGTCTGACTCATCGGCTCACCGATACGCCAGCGATTGTCACTACTGATGCTAGTGACATGAGCACTCAGATGGCGAAATTGTTTGCTGCATCGGGCCAGGCGGCACCGGAAGTGAAATACATTTTTGAACTGAATCCAGAGCATGCGCTGGTGAAGCGGGCATCTGATATTACCGACGACACTCAGTTTACTGAGTGGGTGGAATTATTGTTGGATCAGGCTCTGCTGGCAGAACGCGGTACACTGGATGATCCGAATCAGTTTGTTCGCCGTATGAATCAGTTGCTAACGGCTTAAATCCTCTGTTGCCCCGGTTTTACAACTGGGGCAATGTCTCGTAAATGTTTTTTTATTGTTACTGGCTTGTTAATTAATTCATCGTCTACACTGTCATAACACCCGTTATAGCACTGACGGGTCATGATTTCATGTGCGAAAAAAAGCTGAACCGAGCCCGTTCCTTGAGGATGGGCGCATGGAATGGTATGGTTTGGCGATTTTCAAATTTATTTTAAAAAAATTACATGCAAGGGGATTTACGCGATGCGTATTATTCTGCTGGGCGCTCCGGGCGCAGGCAAAGGTACTCAGGCTCAGTTCATCATGGAAAAATATGGAATTCCTCAGATTTCCACCGGTGACATGCTGCGCGCAGCAGTAAAAGCTGGTACTGAATTGGGCAAGCAAGCAAAAGAAATTATGGATGCGGGTAAGTTGGTCACTGACGAACTGGTTATTGCCTTGGTGAAAGAGCGTATTGCACAGGATGATTGTCGTAACGGTTTCTTGCTGGATGGTTTTCCTCGTACGATCCCTCAGGCTGATGCCATGAAAGAAGCGGGCATCAACGTTGATTATGTTATCGAGTTTGCGGTGCCTGATGAGCTGATTGTGGAACGTATTGTGGGTCGTCGTGTTCATGCATCGTCAGGTCGCGTATACCATGTAAAGTTCAATCCACCCAAAGTGGAAGGTAAGGATGATGTCACTGGTGAAGATCTGACGATCCGCAAGGATGACCATGAAGATACTGTGCGCAAACGTCTTGTGGAATACCATCAGCAAACAGCACCGCTGGTGACCTACTATCAGAAAGAAGCGTCTGCGGGCAACACGCTGTACCATAAAATGAATGGTACTCGTAAAGTGAGTGAAGTCAGCGCCGAACTGGCTGGTATTCTGGGCTAATAGATATCGTCGCAAATTGCTATTCGGTCGTTATGCGGTACGGTGTTAATTATGATGCCAGACACTATGTCTGGCATTTTTTATGGTTTTTTCACTACATCAGCTTCAGCAATCGCTAGTATTGATTTTAACCATGTTGTCTGCCCGTTTTTATTCGATTTTTTCGCTACAATAGCGGTCTGATAATGGGATTTAAAACAATACGCCAGCCCTGTAGCTGGAAGAGGATAACGTTAATGAGGCAAGAAAAACGTGGTGTGCTGATGGTTAACCTGGGAACACCCGATTCACCTACGCCTCAGGCGATAAAGCGCTATCTGGCCGAATTCCTCAGCGATCGGCGAGTTGTGGATCTTACCCGTTGGATTTGGTGGCCTATTCTCTATGGCATTATCCTGCCGATTCGTGCGCCGCGGGTGGCAAAATTGTATCGGTCTGTCTGGATGAAAGACGGTTCCCCGCTGCTGGTATTTAGTCGTCGACAGCAACAGGCATTGGCTGAACGCTTGCCGGACATCCCCGTTGCGTTAGGTATGAGCTATGGCTCACCCAGTTTGCACTCTGCGTTGGATAGTTTGTTGACTCAAGGCGTCACTCAGCTAACGGTTTTACCGCTTTATCCACAATATTCCTGTTCCACCACGGCAGCAGTATGGGATGGCCTGGCTACTCTCTTGAAACAGTATCGGCGGATACCCGCCATCCGTTTTATCCGTGACTACGCGGAACATCCGGCATATATCGCCGCATTGAAGCATCGCGTAGAACAATCTTTTGCCCAGTATGGTGTGCCGGATAAACTGGTTATCTCTTTTCACGGTATTCCGCAGCGTTATGCCGATGAAGGGGATGACTATCCGCTGCATTGTGCGGCGACGGCTGACGCGCTGACTGTTGCGCTGGGATTACCGAAAGAACGAGTGCTGATGACATATCAATCCCGCTTTGGTCGTGAGCCTTGGTTGACACCTTATACTGATGAGACGTTGAAAGGATTGCCAGCGCAGGGTGTGAAACACATTCAGGTCATTTGTCCTGGTTTCGCTGCGGATTGTCTGGAAACACTGGAAGAAATTCAGGAACAAAACCGGGATGTTTTTTTACATGCGGGTGGGGAGCGATTTGCCTACATTCCTGCACTGAATGCCGATCCTATGCATATCGATTTGTTTGAGCAATTAGTTACACAGGGTAATTGACGCACTGAACATCAGACGCTGCATTCGCGTCTGATGTTCTCCGATTTAAAGTGGACACGTTTTTACCGATTGTGCTTCATCAATATTCAGTAGCGTAATCATGGCGTCTGCAATTTCTCTCTCGCCCATGATGACCTGATTGGCACCATGTTCGGTAATGTAGTTAACTTCATCGTCATAATGCGCTCTGGCGATAATGATCAGATCTTCCCGTTTGGAACGGGCTGCGGCCACGATTTCTCCGGCTTCATAACCGTTGGGGATGGTCAGCAGAAGCCAACGAGCACAGTCCAGACGCGCAATGTCCATAATGTCTGGCCTGGTGGCATTGCCCAGTATGGCTTTGATGCCTTGTTCACGTAAGGCATCGACACGGGTGCGCGAAGTTTCGACCACTACTATCGGGATACCGGCCTGGTGCAGGCGTGATCCGATTAAGCTTCCGACTCGGCCGTAACCCACCAGCAGCACATGGTTGCATAAATTTACCGGGATCTGTTTTTCCTCTTCAATCGCCTCTTCCACGATCTGTTCTTCGATAGTTTCTGTTTTCATCAGATAACGACCCAGCAAGGAAAATAGCAGCGGGTTGATCATAATAGAAAGAATAGCGCCGGCCAGGACCAAATTGCGGGCATTCTCGGTCAGCAAGCCGATCGAAATACCCAGTCCGGCGAGAATGAACGCGAACTCACCGATTTGTGCCAGACTGACGGAGATCGTCAACGCGGTACGTTTAGAGTGTCCGAACAGTTTCACCAGTACAAAAGCGGCCACTGATTTACCCAATACAATGATTAATAGTGTTCCTAGTACGGCAATAGGTTCGTTGAGCAGAATCATCGGATCAAACAGCATACCCACAGAGACGAAAAACAGTACTGCGAAGGCGTCCCGCAGCGGTAGTGTGTCGTGGGCTGCCCGCTGGCTGAGTTCTGATTCGTTTAACACTACACCAGCAAAAAAAGCACCTAAGGCAAAAGAGACATCGAACAGTTTGACGGCACCGAAGGCAATGCCCAGTGACATCGCCAGCACTGCCAATGTGAATAATTCCCGTGAACCTGTACTGGCGCTTTTAGCCAGTATCCACGGCACAGCACGACGACCAACCACCACCATCAGCGTAATAAAGGCAATCACTTTACCGAGTGTCCAGCCTAAATCGTACAGTAATTGATAGATATTTGTGGTCGACGATTCAAACATATGGCCGAATGCTGGCAATAACACGAGTGTGAGCACCATGACCAAATCTTCCACTATCAGCCAGCCGATGGCTATTTTCCCACGCTGACTATCAATGAGTTGGCGTTCTTCCAGTGAACGCAGCAGCACCACAGTACTGGCAGTGGAAAGACACAATCCGAAAACCAATCCGTTTGGCAAACTCCAGCCCAGCAGGGAAGAAAGACCGATACCCAACAGTGTAGCAACCGCAATCTGCGCAATAGCGCCGGGGATAGCGATAGATTTTACTGCCATCAAATCTTTCAGGGAAAAATGCAGGCCAACCCCAAACATCAACAGAATTACCCCCAATTCGGCAATTTCGATCGCTAACTTGGCATCAGCTACAAAACCGGGTGTAAAAGGACCGACCAGCACGCCAGCAAGCAGATAGCCTACCAATGGGGAAATCCGCAAACGATTCGCCAGAATACCCAGTAGAAAAGCAAGTACCAGACCTACAGCCATAGTGGATATTAGCGGTGTTGTGTCATGCATCCTGACTCCTTTGCTTATAGATAAACGTGAATGAGCGAAGGTTCCATAGCCGATGAGGTCAGATGACTCATGTCGTTTTCAACCTTACTGTATCGCTTATACGCCATGCATAGGATTAAAGCGTTTGTGGGATAGGCTCATTAATTAAGTGTACATGTATATGGAAAACATAATGTGGGGAAATAAAAGAATTTTGTGATAAATCCTAATTAAACCATGTTTTTAATTATAACATGTATTTATCGGTATATTGGTTATTTTGTAATTGAATTATATGAATAATTAATTACTGTAAATCTAATCATTGATGATTTCACGATGGGCTTATAGACACATCGGCGATGATAGATCATATTCTGACTGTCATTACATGGGAAAATGTAGGGTTATATGCCTGATGGCTTGCAATTACATGAAAGGTTCTGTTTATCGATGATTACTTTGTGAATCAGTCCAGAACCTTCATGGTGTTTTCGGTAAGGGGAAGGGGAACCTGCATCTTGAGATGCAGGATATGTATCAGAATCTAACCGCGATGCCTTCAGCCGGCAAAACATCGTGCAGACCTTCTTGCACCAGTGATTCACGGGAGATTTCTTTAATGTTTTTCGCGCCGGTTAGCGTCATTGCTACACGCATCTCTTTGTCGATGAGGTTCAGAAGGTTGGCCACCCCCGCCTTACCGTTAGTGGCCAGTGCATATAGGTACGCACGACCTAGTAGTACGCTGTCAGCACCCAACGCAATCATCCTCACCACATCGAGTCCGCTGCGAATACCGCTGTCGGCAAGAATGGTGATATCGCCTTTCACCGCATCAGCAATGGCGGGCAGGGCGCGACACGATGAGAGCACACCGTCGAGCTGGCGGCCACCGTGGTTGGAGACGACAATCCCGTCGGCACCGAAACGTACCGCATCACGGGCGTCCTGAGCATCCAGAATTCCTTTAATGATCATCGGCCCATCCCAGAATTCGCGGATCCACTCTAAATCGCTCCACGAAATGGACGGGTCAAAGTTATTCGCCAGCCAGCCGATGTAATCTTCAAGCCCAGTCGGTTTTCCCAGGTACGCGGAGATATTTCCCAGGTCATGCGGACGGCCATGCAGACCTACATCCCAGGCCCACTGCGGATGGGTCACTGCCTGCCAGTAGCGGCGTAGCGCGGCATTGGGGCCACTCATGCCGGAGTGCGCATCGCGGTAGCGAGCCCCCGGCGTCGGCATGTCCACGGTGAATACCAGTGTGGAGCAGCCCGCCGCTTTGGCGCGCTCCAACGCGTTGCGCATAAACCCGCGATCTTTGAGCACATACAACTGGAACCACATTGGACGGTTGATGGCTGGGGCAACCTCTTCAATCGGGCATACCGACACGGTGGACAGTGTGAAGGGAATGCCTTTGTCTGCGGCGGCTTGTGCAGCTTGTACTTCCCCTCGACGTGCGTACATGCCACATAGCCCAACCGGGGCCAGAGCGACCGGCATGGAGAGCGTCTCATTAAACAGTGTAGTTTCCAGACTGAGTGCCGACATGTTTTTCAGCACACGCTGCTTCAGCGCCACTTGTGCCAGATCCTCCACGTTGCGGCGCAGCGTGTGCTCGGCATACGCACCACCGTCAATGTAGTGAAACAGAAACGGCGGTAATCTGCGTTGTGCGGCGGCGCGGTAATCAGTTGCGGCGGAAATAATCATGGCTTGTCTTTCCTTTTAACATCGGTATTTTCATCTGGTAGCCGGGTAATGCGTGATTGCCGGGCTTCATCTTCGTGCAGGTTTTTGATGGTGGTGTGGACAAACCCGAGGTGTGCTCGTGCGGCTTTGCTCGCGCGTTCCGGGTCGCCATCCAGAATTGCCCGCAGCAGTTCATCATGTTGTTCGGTGAGGTGGGCAAAGATGGTCGGTACGGTGTACATGCGCTGGCGGCTGTGCATCACCGAAGACTGAAGTAAATCGAAAAAACCGCGCATAGTCTGGAGTAGCACCACATTGTGCGAGGCTTCGGCGATAGCGAGGTGAAAACGCACGTCGGCCTGGGCAGCCAAATCTGGGTTGTCACTCTCTTTAAATTTCAACGTAGCATCAAAACAGGCTCTGAGTTTCTCTTTGTCCGCCTCGGTGGCGCGCATTGCTGCGTGCCAGGCAGTGCTGGCCTCAATGGCGTGACGTGCTTCCAGAATGTCGTAGCGATAACCGGGGTCGTTTTCCACCAGTGTTTTCAACGGCTGGACGATACGCTGTTCCGACCAGGGTTCGCGCTCGTAGCGCACGTAGGTGCCACCGCCACGGCGGCTGATCAGCACCCCTTCGCTGATCAATTTCTGGATCGCCTCGCGCAGCGATGAGCGAGAGACACCCAGTTCGGTGGCGAGCTGCCGTTCCGCGGGCAAGCGCATGCCCGCATCCAATTTTCGTTCATGAATCAGTGCCTTCACCTGTTCCACCAAGTGGTCGGCGAGGCGTGGAGCAGACAGCGTCATGGAATCATCCAGGTTAAGATATAGGCTTGAAGGGTAGTGATCACCCCTACCATGCAGGTGAAAATTAAGCTGTGTTTCACGGTAAAGCGGAACAGCTCAGACTCTTTACCCACCAGACCCACCGCTGCACAGGCAATGGCAATGGATTGTGGCGAGATCATCTTCCCGGTAACGCCACCGGTGGTATTGGCAGTCACCAGCAACAGGTCGGAGACGCCAATTTGCTGTGCTGTGGTGGCTTGTAACGCGGCAAACAGCGCATTTGATGAAGTATCGGATCCGGTGAGGAACACGCCCAGCCAGCCGAGAAACGGTGAGAAGAACGTGAACGCGTGGCCGGTATGCGCCAGAGCCAGTGCGAGCGTGGCGGAAAGGCCAGAGTAGTTCGAGATAAATGCGAACGCCAGCACCATGCCGATGGAGTAAATTGGTAGCGCCAGCTCTTTAAGGGTCTCCGTAAAGGTGGCCACGGCAGCGGCGGGTTTCATACGCAGATAAACAATGGACATCAGCGCGGCGACCAGAATGGCGGTGCCAGTGGCGGAGAACCAGTCAAATTTGTAGACCGCTGCGTACGGCAGAACGTTAGCTACCACGGGTGGCATTTTTGCGACCAGTTCGTTGAGGAACGGTACGGGGACATTGATAACCCAGTTTGCCAGCGTACCGCCCGAGGCAAACAACGCTTTAAACGGCGGAATGCTCCATAGCGTGACTGTGGCGGTCAAGAAGATAAACGGCATCCAGGCGCGAATCACTTGCCCGATAGAATAGTTGCCGCGCTCAAGCGTCTTGTCCACCATTGAGGCACCGAGATCGCCAAAGCGGAAAATACGCACTGGCTTCCAGACGCGCAGGAATGCTGTCAGACATACCAGTGAGACCAGCGACGAGATGATATCCGGTAGTTCCGGCCCGAGAAAGTTGGAACTGAGGTACTGGGCAATGGCAAATGAGCCGCCGGCGACCATGACCGCTGGCCAGGTCTCTTTGATGCCACGCCAGCCGTCCATGATCGCCATGATCCAGAACAGCACAATAATAGTCAGGAAGGGTAACTGACGGCCAACCATCTGGCCGATTTCAAAACTATTCAATCCGGTGACCTGACCAGCAACGGTAATCGGGATGCCCATGGCACCGAACGCGACGGGGGCGGTGTTGACAATCAGGCACAGCCCGGCGGCGTACATCGGGTTAAAACCCAGTCCCACCAGCAGTGCGGCGGTGATCGCGACTGGCGCGCCAAAGCCAGCGGCCCCTTCAAGAAACGCTCCAAAGGAGAAGCCGACAATCAGCATTTGCAGACGTTGGTCGGGGGTGATGGAGAGAATTGATGAGCGGATGATGTCGAACTGCCCGGTTTTTACCGAGATTTTGTAGACGAACACAGCAGCGATAATGATCCACGCAATCGGCCACAGGCCGTAGAAGAAACCGTAAGCCACCGAGGCGACAGCGCGGTCAACCGGCATGTGGTAGAAAAAAAGTGCTACCAGTAGGGCGAGAGCCACAGTAAAGGTAGCTGCCATATAGCCTTTAAGTTTGAGCTTTATCAGCGCGAAGAAAAAAAACAGAATCGGGATGGCGGCGATGAGGCTTGATAGCCAGATGTTACCGACCGGATCGTAGACTTGTTGCCAGACTTGCATGCAGGTATCTCCAGAACGTGATGTACTTATTATTTCTTACTTGATTGGTAGGACCAATCTTGTGATGTAAGACAAATGATGACCAATCGTTGATCCAGTGTTAACAAATGGCAATGGATGTGTTGTTTTTTTTGTCGTTATGCCCAAAACGGTCACATTTTCGATTTGATTGGTAGGACCAATATGAGGGCTGATGTCAGAAGGGATCGGTGATCGTCAGGCAGAACTGAAAAACCGTGATTTAACGGTGACTGTGCAGCGTGGTCCGATGATACGCTTTGTGTGACGGGGGAACGTTATCCGCTACTGTGTTACGAAGCGGTAGCCGAGAGTCCACTGGCCGCGAAACCCTCGGCTACCAACTTTTTTAGTCTCGTTTGGCGATGTCGGCGAAATTGGCTTTCAGCAGATGCGCGAGATCTGATGCGGCCAGTTCAATATCCAGACCGCGTTTTCCCCCGGAAATAAAAATGGTGCCAAACTGTTGTGCCATTTCATCAATCACGGTAGGCAGTAATTTTTTTTGACCCAGCGGGCTGATCCCACCGACCAGGTAGCCCGTAACCCGTTGGGCAATTTGTGGGTCGGCCATATCGGCTTTTTTGGCGGACAGCGCTTTTGCCACTTTTTTCAAGTCCAGCTGACTAGCGACGGGGGTGACAGCCACCGCCAGTTTTTTTGCATCGCCGTTTAATGCGACCAACAGTGTTTTATAGACCTGCTGCTTATCCAGGCCAAGCTTGCTTGCTGCTTCTTCACCGAAATTGGTTTCATCAGTATCGTGATGGTAACTGTGAAGCGTAAAGGTGATGTTATTCTTCTCAAGCAGTTTTACTGCGGGAGTCATGATGTCACGGTCCTTACATGGGATAGGTTGTTCAATGAGTCTGTAATAATTGGGGCAGGTTGCCGTCGCCATACAGATGAAGTGCACCGACGGCCACGACATACTGCCCGGGAGGCAGCGTTATTAACCGTTGTTTCCAGTGACGGTTACGTTGATTCATTAACAGTTCCGACATTTCATTGCCAAATGTAGGCGGAATCTGTCCAGTTAAAACGGGTTTGCCGTTTAACCACCAACTCACCATGGTTTGCAGTAGCCGGGCGTTGGTGTGCCAGTGGATTAATGTGTCTTCTAACAGTTGTGCCCCGCCATGTGGTAATTGTTGTAGCAATCCTACCTGTGCTTGCTGACCTTCCAGTTCAATAATTTCCAACCCTTGCTCTCTGGCCGCCGTAATCAACTGATAGTCGATACCATAGTCGGGCCGCAATCCCAGCATCAGGGCCTGCCGAGCCTGTAGCATTAAGGCTATCTGCCAGGCGGGGAGATGTTCAATACTGTCATAATTGAAAGTCAACTCGGTACATAATTTTTTCAATAACGCGTCGGTTTTTGTATCCAGCCGCTCCGCCAGCGGTGGTTCGCTCTCAATATCGCTGAATGGCGAGCTTTGGTCTGAAATATCGGCTTCTACCACCAGTGCTGAAGCGTGTTGCAGTTGCCGACGTAATTCAACGGGCAACGGAGACATATCAATAGTTCCCATGTGAATACTGCCCACCAGATGAAATTGCCGCTGGTTTGCTACCTGAACATCGACGGCGGGGTAGGCATAGTCTCCTGGAGAGATAAAACCCAGAAATGTCGCCATTTGTCGTAGCAGTTGCCTCATACGCATTGTCTCCTGTGATGATCTCCCCATGCTAAACGCATCAAGGGACAAGTTGTATCGGTATTAGACCGAAAAGAGAGAGTTTGTTTGACCACCCTTGAGTGGTCAGGTGTTTACATCAGGAGCGGGGAGTGAAACGCAGCAATCGGTTAGCGTTGCTGACTACCGTGATGGAAGAGAGTGCCATGGCTGCTCCGGCGATGACCGGACTGAGTAGTGTTCCGGTAATGGGGTAAAGCACGCCGGCAGCGATAGGGATACCCAGCGAGTTATAGATAAACGCTCCCATAAGGTTTTGTTTCATATTTCGCAGCGTAGCGCGCGATAGCGCCAGAGCATCGGCCACGCCATGCAAACTATGGCGCATTAGCGTCATAGCGGCCGTTTCGATAGCGATATCACTGCCGCCGCCCATGGCGATTCCCAGATCTGCCTGAGCCAGCGCTGGTGCATCGTTGATACCATCACCAATCATGGCAACGCGTTTACCCTGTGCCTGTAAGGCTTTAATCGCATCCGCCTTGCCGTCTGGCAACACTCCGGCGATGACTTGATCGATACCGGCTTCTTTGGCAATCGCGTTGGCGGTCACCGGGTTATCTCCCGTCAGCATGACTAATTGATATCCCTGTTGATGCAGGCGCTGTAACGCACTTGCGCTATCCTGGCGCAGTGGATCGAATATCGAGAACAGTGCAACGATTTGACCGTTCGCCGCCAACAACACCGGGGTAACGCCACGCTCTGCCTGCTGCTGCAAGCGTTGCTGAGGTGATAACCCATCAGGTTGGACGGTGGTAAGTGCAACCTGATGTTGGCTTAGCAGTGACGGATTGCCCAATAACAAGGATATCGAATCAGCCTGCCCGCTGACACCCAACCCCCGCAATGTCCGAAATTGGGTGATTTCACTGAGAGGCAGTCCGTCAGCCTGGTTGACGATAGCTTTTGCCAGTGGATGATTGGCCCCCTGTTCCAGCGATGCCGCCCAGATAAGCGCTTGTTGCTCACTGATGTCGCCAAAAGTATGGATTTTCACTACCCGTGGTTGCCCTTCGGTCAATGTCCCGGTTTTATCGAATACCAGTACATCCAGTCGACTGGCCTGTTGCAGTGAGTCCGCATCACGTACCAGTACACCCAGTTCGGCGGCCCGCCCAACGCCAGAGATAATGGACATTGGGGTCGCCAAACCCAATGCACAAGGGCAGGCGATGATCAGGACTGTGGTGGCGATCACCAGTGTGTAGATGATTTGCGGTGGTGGTCCGATGAAATACCAGATGGCTCCGCTGATCAGCGCAATCGCGACCACTATTGGTACAAACACGGCAGAAATTCGGTCTGCCAGTTGGCCAATGGCAGGTTTGCTGCTCTGAGCCTGACGAACCATGTGAATGATTCGGGCCAGGGTAGTCTGGTTGCCAATCGCTTCAGCCCGAAAGGTGGCGCTGCCATCCTGCACCAGTGTACCGGCATGGATTTTCTCGCCGGTTGATTTTTGTTGCGGAATCGGCTCACCAGTAAGCATGGCTTCATCCATCCACAGGTCGCCTTGCAGAATTTCACCATCAACTGGCACTCGGTCGCCGGTGGTCAGACGCAGTGTCATTCCGCTCTTCACTTCCGCCAGTGGGATAAGTTGATCTCCCTGTGGAGTGACGGCCCGTGCCGTCGGGGGGGTTAAATCCAGCAGGTGTTCCAGTGCACGAGATGACCGTTGACGGGCTCGTTGCTCCAGTGCATGACCGAGATTAATTAGACCGATGATCATGGCGCTGGCCTCGTAATAGAGGTGACGCGCTTCCAGTGGGAAGCTATCCGGCCAGAGGTTGACGGTGATGGAATATAGCCAGGCGGCACCCGTCCCCAACGCTACCAGGGTATCCATGGTGGCGCCGCCGTTGCGCAGGCTGCGCCAGGCGTTGCGATAGAAGTGTCCTCCGGCAAAGATCATCACGGCCAGTGTGAGCACACCTATCATCAGCCACGGAGTACGATTCCCGGCGGTTAATGTCATACTACCGCCCAGAACGCCCCACAACATCAACGGGATACCCAGTAGTAAACTCAGTGCCGCCTGCCACTGGAAACGCCGAACGTTTTGCTGTGCTGTTTGCTGCTGACGCGCCCGTCGCTCCTCTTCGTCCAGAATGATCTCAGCGCCATAGCCCGCGTTTTCCACTGCGGCGATCAATGCCTGATGCGATGCTGTTCCGCTGACCAATGCACTACGCTCGGCCAGATTGACCCGGGCCTGGGTGACGCCGCTGACGTTCTCAAGCGCCTGTTGTACCCGATTTACACAACTGGCGCAGCTCATACCTTGCAGTAAGAGCTGAATACTCTCTTCGTCATCTGTATTTTCAGTGATGGCCGGAATGGATACTGAAGCCGCTGACAGCATTTCCGGCGTAGTTGCTATCGGTGTCAGCGGCTCAGTTTTTGGGTGAGCAGCACCTGTAGTGTCGCTGGCATGGAAACCAGCCTGTTCAACAGCTTGCACTAGTGTATCTGGGGTTACGTCACCGTAAATCAGCGCTTGTTCCAGTGAAACATCCACTGCACTAACATCAGGAACGGCTTCCAGCGCTTTACGGACCGACGCCACACAATGCTGGCAGTTCAGACCGGAAAGCTGCAAGGTGACGTCCGGTATGGTGGCGGGGCTGGCTTTATAGCCAGCCTGCTCTATCGCAGCAATCAGCGTGTGGTTGTCTGCTTCGCCGGTAATTTTGGCATACTTTAGTGATACCTCTGCATGTTCCACATCCGGACGATCTTCCAGTGCTTTTTTTACTTGCCCAATACAGTGCTCGCAGGACAAACCCTGTAGTGATAATACAATAGTTTGAGACATAATAATTTTCTCCCGTGATCACAACCGTTGGTCAAACTCGTTGACCGGTCGTATGATTTCCACTAGTTATAAGATAGGTTAAACCTTCCAGCAAGGGGAGGGTCAAGGGGGAATAATGAACATTAGCGACGTAGCCAAAAAAACCAGTCTTAGCAGCAAGACAATCCGTTTTTATGAGGAAAAAGGGTTATTGACGGCACCATTACGTTGTGAAAATGGCTATCGTAGTTATAACGCTCATCATGTTGAAGAACTGACACTACTGCGCCAGGCACGCCAGGTTGGGTTTAGTCTGGAAGAGTGTCGTGAGCTGGTCACGCTGTTTAATGACCCGATGCGGCACAGTGCTGATGTCAAAGCACGAACCCTGCAAAAAGTTCGGGACATTGAAATACAAATTGAAGAATTAAAACACATGCGTCAGCGCTTGATGGCGATGGCCGATGAGTGTCCTGGTGACAACAATGCAGAGTGTCCGATTATGAGCCATCTGTCCGGGTGTTGCCATCAGGATACCGTACTGCCGTCGGGAGAGAATAACTCCCGCTAGGTGTTAAGGGCGCGGACATGTAGTGTAATGCCTTCAACGGCGATCACTTCCACGACCGTACCTGCCGCCAAATCCTGTCTGGTTGTCACCCGCCAGGTACTATCACCGATTCTGACGCGACTAAACCCGTCCACGACCGGTTCAGTTAGTGTGACTCGTAGTCCGACCAATTGCTGTCCACGCTGGTTCAGTGTAGAGGGGGGACGATTTAGTGCGCGTTTACGCAGCCAATACCACCAGAGCAGGGCGGTGATAATGGTCAGAATGGCAAATGCGGTCCCCTGCCACGGCCAGCTTATTGGCACCAGCCAGACCAGTAACCCAACCAGTACTGCGGACATCCCGCTCCATAACAGATAGCCGCTGGTACCCAGCATCTCGGCTGCCAGCAACAGGCCGCCGAGTGATAACCAGAACCAGTGCGCGTTTTCCATCACCAGTTCAATTCCCATCATTGACCTCGATTATCCTGGCTGTTTTTTATCAGTTCGGTAATGCCGCCAATCGCCCCCATCAGATTACTGGCCTCCAGTGGCATCATAATCACTTTACTATTGCTGGCTGAGCCGATGGTTTTTAGCGCATCAGTATATTTCTGTGCTACAAAATAGTTGATTGCCTGAATGTTACCCGCCGCAATCGCTTCAGATACCATCTGCGTGGCACGGGCTTCGGCTTCGGCTGCACGTTCGCGGGCCTCGGCTTCTAAAAATGCGGACTGACGAAGACCTTCCGCGTTCAGAATCTGTGACTGTTTCTCCCCTTCGGCTTTCAGAATTGCGGCCTGACGGATACCTTCCGCTTCAAGAATATCAGCACGTTTGTTACGTTCGGCTTTCATCTGCGCGTTCATGGCAGCAATCAACTCTGCTGGCGGACGAACGTCACGGATCTCTATTCGGGTGATTTTAATACCCCATGGATTGGTTGCTTCGTCGACAATGTGCAGCAAACGGGTATTAATGCTGTCGCGTTGTGAGAGCATTTCATCCAGCTCCATTGAACCCAGCACGGTACGGAAGTTGGTCATGGTCAGATTAACAATAGCCTGCTCCAGATTGCTGACTTCATAAGCCGCTCGTGCAGGATCGATAACCTGAATAAAGCAAACGGCATCAATGGCTACATTGGCGTTGTCACGTGAGATAATTTCTTGTGACGGGATATCCAGCACTTGTTCCATCATGTTGATCTTGCGGCCGATGCGATCCATAAACGGTACCACCAGATTCAGTCCGGGCATCAGCGTGCGGGTATAACGCCCAAAGCGTTCCACCGTCCATTGGTAACCTTGTGGCACGATCTTGATACCTGACCAGACAATGATCAGCGCGACAAAAATTACGACAGGAATAAACGTAAACATCAATGAGCCTCCAGTGGTTTTTTATATCCCGATTAAGCCGATATCTCATTACACATCATCGGGGGGAACGACGCTCGACGGAGTGGCTGCTGCCTATTCCCAGCAAGCGACCAAACCCCCGTTATCTGCTGATTCGGGATTGTTTGTTAATGATAATATCGGAGATACTGCAATTTGCCCAATTGCTTTGCCGATCTGCTGATTTCATCGCTCTGTTTTCAACTGGATTGAGCAATATGGCTTCACTGAGACGACCGGAAGATGGCGGGACAAGCAGGTGCCGATAATTATTTATTATTGAACGTAATTAGTATGAGGGAATATACCTGTCATACTTTAAGTTGCAGGTGTGTTGGCTGCGTTCGTTCACCCGAATCACTTATCTGAGTAAGCTCATCGGGATTCATTCTCTTGCCGCCTTCCTGCAACTCGAATTATTTTGGGTATAGTGTCTTGCTAGAAAACCATAAAATGAAATATTGCTAACTAGAATAACCTGCGTTATCCGAAATGATTAAGCAACGCCTGTAGCTATAAAAATAAACAGAATAATAGTGCAGTTACAAAGGCATTATTATATATCCAGCTCAATATCATCCACAGGCATGCAGCAGCAGGGCAGAATCTCATCCTGTCGAAGGCAGGCCAGTGGTGCTTGTCGGTAGACCACACTCCCTTTCAGCAGTCGGGTACGACAGGCGCCGCAATAGCCAGATCGACACTGATAGTCGACATTTATCCGGTGGGATTCAAGAACATCCAGCAGTGACGAGTGTTCGTCTGAACAGGAAAGCTGCGCACCAGAGATGCGCAGAGTAATTGTTGAAATATTCATGGAAATTACAGTTGGAAGTCGCTCAGGTCGTCGGCGTTGATTTCCGAATCAATCTGACCGACCAGATAAGAGCTGACTTCAACTTCTTGTGGTGCCACTTGTACGTTGTCTGAAACCAGCCAGGCGTTGATCCACGGAATCGGATTGGTGCGGGTTTCAAACGGCAGTGGTAAACCAACGGCTTGCATACGGATGTTGGTAATATATTCCACATACTGGCAAAGAATGTCTTTGTTCAGGCCAATCATCGAGCCATCGCGGAACAGGTAATCTGCCCACTCTTTCTCCTGCTGCGCTGCCAGTACGAACAGATCGTAGCACTGTTGTTGACACTCTTCCGCCACCTGCGCCATTTCCGGGTCGTCATGACCAGCACGCATCAGATTCAGTATGTGCTGCGTTCCTGTCAGATGCAGGGCTTCGTCACGGGCAATCAGCTTGATGATTTTGGCGTTGCCTTCCATCAGCTCGCGTTCAGCGAAAGCAAATGAACAGGCAAAACTGACATAGAAACGAATGGCTTCCAGTGCGTTGACACTCATCAGGCATAGATAGAGTTTTGTCTTCAATACGTGAAGGTTGATAGTAATACTCTTGCCATTGATCTGATGTGTGCCTTCTCCCAGTAGGTGGTAGTAGCTGGTCATTTCAATCAGATCATCATAAAAGCCGGAGATATCTTTTGCCCGTTTGAGAATTTCCTCATTGGTCACAATGTCATCAAATACTAGTGACGGATCGTTGACAATATTACGGATAATGTGTGTGTAGGAACGGGAGTGAATCGTTTCTGAAAACGCCCAGGTTTCCACCCAGGTTTCCAGCTCGGGAATGGAAATCAGTGGCAGCAAGGCCACGTTTGGGCTGCGTCCCTGGATGGAGTCCAGCAGCGTCTGGTATTTCAGGTTGCTGATAAAAATGTGTTTCTCGTGTTCGGGCATACCCTGATAGTCGATACGGTCGCGGGACACATCGACTTCTTCCGGGCGCCAGAAGAAAGAAAGCTGTTTTTCGATCAGCTTTTCAAAAATTTCATATTTTTGCTGATCGTAACGCGCCACGTTGACTGGCTGGCCGAAGAACATCGGTTCCAGTAGTTGGTTGTTTTTATTCTGTGAAAAAGTGGTATAGGCCATGAGTATCTCGATCTGGCAGTAATGGTTTTCTTGTTAAACACAGAGGCTGTGGAGCAGCCTCTGTAATAGACTCAGATCTTACAAGCACCGCTTTCGCAACCGTCGTCCTGAGGGGTATCCAACAGGTCGCCCTGCGTGTCTTCGGCACCGTCACGGGTGTTCTGGTAATACAGCGTTTTCACACCAAATTTGTACGCTGTGAGCAAATCTTTCAGGAGCTGTTTCATCGGAACTCTCCCTGACGGGAAACGTGCCGGATCGTAATTCGTGTTAGAGGAGATTGCCTGGTCGACAAACTTCTGCATTAACCCTACCAGTTGCAGATAACCATCATTGTTAGGCATGTCCCAGAGTAATTCATATGCATCTTTCAGACGTTCATATTCAGGCACCACCTGACGCAGAATACCGTCTTTGGACGCTTTCACACTGATATAACCCCGAGGCGGCTCAATACCATTGGTCGCATTAGAGATCTGTGATGAGGTTTCGGATGGCATCAGCGCGGACAACGTAGAGTTACGCAGACCATACTGTTTAATATCCTTACGTAGCGCATCCCAGTCATAATGCAGAGGTTCACTGCAAATGGCGTCCAGATCGCGTTTATATGTATCAATCGGCAGCAGACCTTGTGCATACGTGGTTTCGTTGAACCATGGGCAGGCACCCTGTTCGCGGGCCAATGCATTCGATGCTTTCAGCAGATAATACTGGATGGCTTCAAAGGTTCTGTGCGTCAGGTTATTAGCGCTGCCATCGGAATAGCGCACGCCGTTTTTCGCCAGATAGTAGGCGAAATTAATGACACCAATACCTAATGTGCGACGGCCCATAGCACCGCGCTTTGCAGCAAGGATCGGATAGTCCTGATAATCGAGCAGAGCATCCAGCGAGCGTACCGCCAGCGTCGCCAACTCTTCCAGGTCGTCCAGACTGTCAATGGCGCCAAGGTTGAAAGCGGAAAGCGTACAAAGCGCAATTTCACCACTTTCGTCATTGACGTCATTCAGCGGTTTGGTGGGTAGCGCGATTTCCAGGCACAGATTAGACTGACGTACTGGCGCTACCTGTGCGTCAAATGGGCTGTGGGTATTGCAGTGATCCACATTCTGAATATAGATACGCCCCGTGGACGCGCGCTCCTGCATCATCAGGGAGAACAGTTCTACCGCTTTGATCTGCTTTTTACGGATGCTGTCATCCTGTTCATACTTCACATACAACTGTTCGAATGCATCTTGATCGGCGAAAAACGCGTCATAGAGACCGGGAACATCTGACGGGCTGAACAGCGTAATGTCTTCACCCTTAACCAGCCGTTGATACATCAGTTTGTTGAGTTGTACGCCATAGTCGAGATGACGGACGCGGTTACCTTCCACACCCCGATTGTTTTTCAGCACCAGCAGACTTTCCACTTCCAGATGCCACAACGGGTAGAACAGTGTGGCCGCACCACCACGTACACCGCCCTGAGAGCAGGATTTCACTGCCGTCTGGAAATGTTTGTAGAAAGGAATACAGCCGGTATGAAAGGCTTCACCACCGCGGATCGGGCTACCCAGTGCACGGATGCGACCGGCGTTGATACCGATACCTGCTCGCTGGGAAACATATTTAACAATCGCACTGGACGTGGCATTGATGGAATCGAGACTGTCGCCGCACTCGATTAGTACGCAAGAGCTGAACTGACGGGTCGGGGTGCGCACGCCAGACATAATGGGTGTCGGCAGTGAAATCCTGAACGTGGAAATGGCGTCGTAGAAGCGTTTGACATAATCCAGACGCGTTTCGCGCGGATAGCCCGAAAACAGGCAGGCTGCGACCAACAGATACAGGAACTGAGCGCTTTCATAGATGTCGCCCGTGACGCGGTTTTGCACCAGATACTTCCCCTCCAATTGCTTGACAGCAGCATAGGAGAAGTTCATATCGCGCCAGTGATCGATAAACATATTCATCTGGGTAAATTCTTCAGGCGTGTAATCTTCCAGCAGATGATGATCGTATTTGCCCAGCCCAACCATTTTCACCACATGGTCGTACAGTGATGGCGGTTCAAATTGACCGTAAGCTTTTTTACGCAGATGAAAAATGGCCAGACGCGCGGCCAGATACTGATAGTCAGGACTTTCCCGGGAAATAAGGTCGGCCGCCGCTTTGATAATGGTTTCGTGGATATCAGCGGTTTTTATGCCGTCATAAAATTGAATGTGGGAACGCAATTCAACTTGCGAAACAGAGACGTTGTGTAATCCTTCTGCAGCCCAGGCGATCACCCGGTGGATTTTATCCAGATTGATGCGTTCTTTACTGCCATCGCGTTTGGTAACGAGCAGACTCTGATTCATGTGGCTTAGTACCTGTTATTTCTTTTAACACCCTATTATAACAAAAACGAAAATAGTGTTTTTTGTCAGAAGAAAACACTATATATAGGGGGTTGGGTTGGTTTTGATAACAAGATAGTGGGAAAAGTCAGTGATTGCAAGTGAACAAAAACGGCGGGTTTGTGGATAACATAGGGACAAAATGTTACAAATGCGCTAAATCCCAGCCCCTATGCGGCTTCTTTTTTTGTCAACCGAACGAATGGAAAAATAAAAAAATTGATCGAATGCCGGTTTCTTGTCCGATGTGAAAATTATCTTCTTGATCTGAAGAGGATTCAAGTACGAAGCGTTCGGAATAATCTGCTTACGCCGAAATCCTTTAAATAGCCGGGAGAGTGGAAGGGGCATTCTATTCTTGAGCTTTGGATATAAAAAAACCAGTGTTACAAAGGCACTGGTTTTAAAAATTATTTGTTTTTTTTAGCTGTCGCACCGGGTATGTATCATGTAGTTGACGTCTACATTTGTTCCCAACCGGAAACGGTCGGTTAGCGGATTGTAATGCAGGCCACTGATGTGACGCTCTCGCAGACGAGTGGCGTCAACCCACTGCAACAGTTCCGCCGGACGGATAAATTTTTTGATGTCATGCGTACCGCGAGGAACCATATTGGTAATGTATTCGGCGCCGACAATCAACATCAGCCAGGCCCTGGCATTACGGTTGATGGTGGAGAAAAAGACGTGCCCTCCCGGTTTTACCAACCTGGCGCAGGCTTCCACTACTGACTGTGGATCTGGGACATGCTCCAGCAACTCCATACAGGTGACGACGTCATATTCACCAGCACAGGTTTCAGCGTGCGTTTCTACCGTCTCTTGCACATAGTTAACGGTAATACCGCTTTCCAGTGCGTGCAACCGTGCTACCTGTAACGGTTCGCTACCCATGTCCAACCCGGTAACACTGGCTCCCTCCAGGGCCATGCTTTCTGCCAGAATGCCGCCGCCACAGCCGACATCCAGTACTTTTTTGCCAAAAATACCTTCTGCGTGTTGAGCAATATAATTCAGGCGCAGTGGGTTAATACGATGTAATGGTTTGAACTCACCTTCCAGATCCCACCAGCGGGAGGCTACTGCCTCAAATTTGGCAATTTCCTGGTGATCGACATTCAGGGGTTTGGTGTCTGCATTCATGGGTATTTATAACCTTGTCTTTATTTTCGCTATAGCGAGTATATCTATCCTGCAACCGATGTTGTAGTCGGCTGGTTATTCTTGTCGGTATGAAGGGATAAATGTGATGTGGCGATTCTTTTCTGTCCGGGTGACGTTTTTTCTGATGAATAAAAGTAGGGTAACGGGTGTGGAGTTTTCCCAGAAACTGCGCTTTGTGCTATAATTTTTCACCTTTTGAACCCGGGTGGATGCATTAATAGAGGGATAGCGGCTCCATGAGCGACCTTGCCAGAGAAATTACACCGGTCAACATCGAGGACGAGCTGAAAAGCTCATATCTGGATTATGCCATGTCTGTTATTGTCGGGCGTGCGTTGCCAGATGTTCGTGATGGCCTGAAGCCGGTACATCGTCGCGTACTGTTTGCGATGAGTGTACTCGGGAATGACTGGAATAAACCTTACAAAAAATCGGCCCGTGTGGTCGGGGATGTTATCGGTAAATATCACCCACATGGTGATAGCGCAGTGTATGACACTATTGTGCGTATGGCGCAGCCGTTTTCATTACGTTACATGTTGGTAGATGGTCAGGGTAACTTCGGTTCCGTTGACGGCGATTCCGCCGCTGCAATGCGTTATACCGAAGTTCGCATGTCGAAAATTGCCCATGAACTGCTTGCCGATCTGGAAAAAGATACCGTCGATTTTGTACCGAACTATGACGGTACGGAGCAGATTCCTGACGTTATGCCTACCCGCATTCCGAATCTGCTGGTAAATGGTTCGTCCGGTATTGCGGTGGGGATGGCGACCAATATTCCTCCTCATAACCTGTCTGAAGTGATCAACGGTTGCCTGGCCTATATTGACGATGAAGATATCAGCGTCGAAGGCCTGATGGCCCATATACCAGGGCCGGATTTCCCTACGTCTGCCATCATTAACGGCAAGCGTGGTATTGAGGAAGCCTACCGTACCGGTCGTGGCAAGGTTTATATCCGTGCTCGCGCCGAGGTAGAAGCTGATGCCAAAAGTGGTCGTGAGACGATCATCGTGCATGAAATTCCATATCAGGTGAATAAAGCCCGCCTGATTGAGAAAATCGCCGAGCTGGTAAAAGATAAGCGTATTGAGGGAATCAGCGCGCTGCGTGACGAGTCGGATAAAGACGGTATGCGCATCGTGATTGAAATCAAGCGTGATGGGGTCGGTGAGGTGGTGCTGAACCATCTGTATTCCCAGACGCAGATGCAGGTTTCTTTTGGTATCAATATGGTCGCCCTGCATCAGGGAAGACCTAAGCTTATGACGCTGAAGGATATTTTATCTGCATTCGTCCGTCATCGTCGTGAAGTGGTTACCCGCCGAACTATCTTTGAATTGCGTAAAGCACGCGAACGGGCCCATATCCTGGAAGGCCTGGCGATTGCTCTGGTGAATATCGATCCGATAATCGAGTTGATTCGTCATGCTTCAACACCGGCGGAGGCCAAAGCGGGGTTGATTTCCAAACCTTGGGATTTGGGTACCGTTGCCGCCATGCTGGAAAATGCGGGGGATGATGCCGCACGGCCGGAATGGCTGGAGCCGGAATTCGGTATTCATGAAGGGAAATATTATCTCACCGAGCCTCAGGCTCAGGCGATTCTGGATCTGCGTTTGCAGAAGCTGACTGGTCTTGAGCATGAGAAATTGCTGGATGAGTATAAAGAACTTCTGACTCAGATTGCCGGGCTGCTGTACATTCTGCAGAATCCAGAACGTCTGATGGAAGTGATCCGCGAAGAGCTGGAAGCGATCAAAGAGCAGTATAACGATCCCCGTCGTACGGAAATCACCCATAACACTGCTGACATCAATATTGAAGATTTGATCAGCCAGGAAGATGTTGTGGTGACGTTGTCTCATCAGGGCTATGTCAAATATCAGCCGCTGAGCGACTACGAAGCACAACGTCGTGGTGGTAAAGGCAAATCTGCTGCGCGTATTAAAGAAGAAGATTTCATCGATCGCCTGCTGGTGGCTAATACCCATGACACAATCCTGTGTTTCTCCAGTCGTGGCCGACTCTATTGGATGAAAGTTTACCAGTTGCCGGAAGCCAGCCGTGGAGCACGCGGTCGCCCGATCGTGAATCTGTTGCCGTTGGAGCCAAATGAACGTATTACGGCTATCCTACCGGTACGTGAGTACGAAGAAGGGAAGAGTGTGTTCATGGCAACGGCCAGCGGTACAGTGAAGAAAACTGCACTGACTGGATTCAGCCGTCCACGCAGCGCCGGTATCATTGCTGTGAATCTGAATGACGGTGATGAGCTGATCGGGGTTGATCTCACCGATGGTAGCGATGAAGTGATGTTGTTCTCTGCTGCCGGTAAAGTGGTTCGCTTCTCCGAAGGCGCAGTCCGTTGCATGGGCCGGACAGCGACAGGCGTGAGAGGTATCAACTTGCAGGGCGAAGATCGGGTGGTTTCCCTGATTATTCCTCGAGGTGAGGGCGATATTCTGACGGTAACGCAGAATGGTTTTGGCAAGCGTACTGCGGTCATCGAATATCCAGTGAAATCCCGTGCTACCAAGGGTGTGATTTCAATCAAGGTGAGCGATCGCAATGGCAAGGTTGTTGGTGCGGTGCAGGTTGATGCGGCTGATCAGATAATGATGATTACCGATGCCGGCACGCTAGTACGTACCCGTGTATCTGAAGTCAGCATTGTTGGCCGTAATACACAAGGGGTTACGCTGATTCGCACAGCAGACGATGAAAATGTCGTTGGCTTGCAGCGGGTTGCTGAACCTGTAGAAGACGAAGAACTGGACGGTGTTGTGGCCGTTGAGGGTGAAGTGCCTGAAGACGAGGGTAATGTCGATGACATCGATAACGATGACGACATTCCTGAAGATGATGAATAACCCAGATACTTGTCCAGAGTAACCCAGAGCCAGCGAGTGATACGCTGGCTTTTTTTATGCAGTGTCGGTAGTGTATTCGCAGATTTTACCTATTGGTGATAATTCCACAACCTTACGGTATTCCTTTGAAATTTATAGCTTCATTTCAAACTACGCTCAAAGTATCCCGCTATATGTTCCGGATACTGGCTATTATGCTGTGGCTCCTTGGCGCACTGATATCGGTATTTTATGTCAGTAAGGTGATGAATGATAAAGAGTCGCAACTGCGTCAGATCTTCAACCTGAACTTTGATCAGTCGCAAGGATATATACGTCATGCCACCGATATTGCGCGTGAATTGAAATACATGGCTACCCAACGGTTAAGCACTCTTTTGGCGGCAGAGCATGACCAGTCTGTGCCTGACAAATCATCATTGTTTTCAGTGTATTCCCTTGCTTCGGGGCGAAATTGCTCGGCGATATATGCTAAAAATCCTGCGCAGTTGACACCGCTGGTGACTTTTTTTGAACAGTGGCATGAGGATTTTTCTTCGGTTTACGATCTCAACAGAATCTTTTTTATCGATAGCAATCAACAGTGTATGGTGGATTTTGGGATCCGCAATCAGTCTTTGGATAGTGAAAGCCTGATGAAGAATGTGCAGGACCACTTTCTGAATGAGAAAAATGAGCAATTATTAGGCCGTCGGAACGACAGTGTTTTCTGGGTTACTCCTGGTCCTACATCAGATGTGGGTTATTTCTATGCCTTAACGCCAATTTATGACAATAACCGGCTCATCACGATAATGGGGATAGAACAAACCATTCGTCTGGATGATTTTCTGATGAGCAGTGATTTACCGATTGGCGTGAAATTGCTGGATAAAAATAATAAGACACTGTTGCAGTTCAGCGATATGAATCGTAATAGTGCAAGTATCAGCCATTACCCTGAGGTGATTAACTATTTTGGTTATGTCGATGGGTACAACGAGCTGATTCTGAAAAAGGTGTTGTTGCCAACCACATTAAATGTTGTGTATTCGCTGCCGCTGGATGTGCTACTAAGTGCGCTCAATTCGCTGATAATTAAAACTGTGGTGCTGAATTTGCTGGTGGCTGTTCTCCTGTTTTTGATGACGCGGCTCTTTGAGCGCAAGATATTCCGACCGGCAGAGAAGAATGCATTTCAACTGGAAGAAAATGAACAGTTCAATCGTAAAATTGTAGCTTCTGCCCCTGTGGGTATCTGTATTCTACGCCTTAGTGACGGCACTAATATTCTCAGTAATGAGCTGGCCCATAATTATCTTAATCTGTTGAGCTATGAAGATCGTTTACGGATCACCCATATTATTTGTGAACAGCAATCGAAGTCGGTCGATGTACTGACTGGACGCCAGCATCATCTGCAAATCAGCTTTGTCCATTCGCGCTATCGTAATGAGAATGTCGCCATCTGTGTGTTGCTGGATGTGAGTGCGCGTGTCCGGATGGAGGAGTCATTGCAGGAAATGGCAAATGCGGCGGAGCAGGCTAGTCAGTCTAAATCCATGTTTCTGGCGACGGTTAGTCATGAGTTGCGAACACCGCTCTATGGCATTATCGGTAATCTTGATTTGATACAAACCAAGACGTTGCCCAAAGATGCAAACCGTCTGGTTTCCGCCATGCATAACTCTTCTGAGCTACTGCTGAAAATCATCAGCGATATTCTCGACTTTTCCAAGATAGAGTCTGAACAACTGAAAATAGAGCCCTGTGAGTTTTCCCCCCGTGAAGTCATCAGTCATATTGTGGGCAACTATCTACCGTTGGTTGTGAAGAAACGGTTGACGCTGTACTGCTTTATTGATCCCCGAGTACCGCTGAATCTTTCTGGTGATCCGGTTCGTTTACAGCAGGTATTATCCAACTTGATCAGTAATGCCATTAAATTCACTGATACAGGCTGTATTGTGTTTCAGGTGGGCTGTCGGGATGGTTATCTTGAGTTTCTGATCCGGGATACTGGCGTCGGTATTAATACCCGGGAAGTGATGAAGTTGTTTGATCCTTTCTTTCAGGCTGGAACAGGTGTCCAGCGTCATTTTCAGGGAACCGGACTGGGGCTGGCGATTTGTGAGAAGCTGGTCAGCCTTATGGATGGTGATATTATGATTGAATCTGAATCTGGTATCGGAAGCCAATTTGGCATTCGCATTCCGCTTTATCAGGCTAATTATGTTCATTCGGTGATTGACGCCAGTTTACAGGGGAAAAAATGCTGGTTGTTGGTCCGTAATGTACGTCTGGAGGGCTATTTACTGGATCTCTTGCAGGATCATGGGTTGGATGCTCGACGTCATGAAGGGCAGAAGATCGGTGCAGACGATGTGGTGATCGCCGATTATCTGTTAACAATGCCTGTAAGCATGCGTGCCTGGATCATGATTAGCGGTTCACATATCGGTTCCGCGCAACAAGTCAGTCCGGATTGTTGGGTGCACAGTACCTCTGCACCGCAGGATTTGCCGTTATTATTGCGGCGGATCTATCGTGTGGTGGCAGAACTTCCGGCATCGGTGACAACACCGGAAGTGGATAGTTACAGCTACAATGAAAATGAGTACATCAATATTCTGGTCGTGGATGATCACCCGATTAACCGGCGTCTGCTGGCAGATCAACTGGTTTCGTTGGGGTATCAGGTTATTACTGCCAATGACGGAATTGATGCATTAGAGCGGTTGAAGAAGAACAGCGTTGATATCGTGCTGACTGACGTCAATATGCCGAATATGGATGGCTATAAATTGACTCAGTGCCTGAGGGAGATGCAACAGACTTTTCCCGTGATTGGCGTCACTGCCAATGCCCTGGCAGAAGAGCGGCAACGCTGTTTACAGGCCGGTATGGACAACTGTCTGTCTAAGCCAGTGACGTTGGATACCTTGCAAAAAACGCTGTCCTACTACAGTAATCTGGTGCGACAAAAACAGGAATCATCCGCTTCTTGACTCTGGCTAACGTGGCCGGGAATGGCAAACAAGTATTCACCACGCCCGGTGTGTTTATTCTTTGTCAGAGGTAACGCTGACGGAAGACAGATAATTCAGCAAGGCGATATCATTATCGACACCCAACTTGGTCATCGCTGATTTTTTCTGACTACTGATAGTCTTGATACTACGGTTCAGTTTCTTGGCGATTTCTGTCACCAGTAAACCTTCGGCAAACAGACGCAGCACTTCACTCTCTTTGGGGGACAGTCGCTTGTCGCCATAACCACTGGCGCTGATTTTCTCCAGCACTTTGGTGACGCTTTCTGGTGTGAATTTTTTTCCTTTCTGCAAGGCAGCCAGCGCTTTGGGAAGGTCTGTTGGCGCACCTTGCTTTAACACAATACCTTCAATATCCAACTCCAGCACCGCACTGAGAATGGCTGGATTGTTATTCATGGTAAGAACGATAATGGAGAGCTGCGGAAAATGTCGTTTGATATATTTGATTAAAGTAATACCATCGCCATATTTATCACCAGGCATGGATAAATCAGTAATTAAAACGTCGGCATCCAGTTTAGGCAGATTATTGACCAGTGTTGTGGATTCCTCAAATTCACCCACGATATTTATCCATTCAATTTGCTCAAGCGACTTTCTGATGCCAAAAATGACAATAGGATGGTCGTCTGCAATAATTACGTTTAGGTTACTCATTGTTTATTACTCATGTTGTTAGTTACCCCTGCTGTAGTAATGCACTGACAAAACGTTCAATTCGTTGAAGGTTATTTTCAATCTGTACACTATCCTGTGAGGTAATAAGTTTCTCCAGCTCTTCACATAATTGCTTGCCAGGGTGCAGATTCAACATGGCGAATACGCCTTTAAGCCGATGTGCGGTCTGCGCCAGTGACAAAAAATCGCCGTTTTCTGTTTCAGTATACAGTCTCTTTAAATCCTCCGGTACTGTCTCTACAAACAGTGAGTAATAGTCACTGTTTTTGATCTGACGGACGTAGAAACTGATGCCATCAGCGTTTTCTGACACGGTATCTTCAGAAGAAGTTTCCAACTGCTGCTCAATCAGTTTCAGCATGGCATCGAGCATAAGCTGGCTGATGTTGTAATTGGTACGCAATCGACGATGACCTATCGGCACCAGTTGTGTGTCGTCACTGGTAACCAGAATGGTGTAATCGGTCAATTTTTCCATATCATCCGTAATCGTCAGCGCGGCCTCTTGTGTCATCAATCGTTCATCGTAAATAACACAATTGGCCCCCCAACTACTGACCATGCGATTGACAATGTGTTGCACTTCAATCGCGGTGATATCGAGTAATACGGTAATACCATCCAGCAATTTTTCGTCGTCGTCGTCGACAGGCAGAGCTTCCGGTTTCAGTATTAACGTCAGAATATAATGTGTTCCCAGTCCTGACTTACTGTTAATTTGTAACTGTCCCCCCAGTTTGTTACAAAGCTGGTTGCACAAAAATAGGGTTAGTCCGGAATTTTGATTGAATCGATCTGCCAGTGGCAGGGTAGAAAAAGGGTGGCGCAGATTATCCTGGATGACGTCAGAAATTTCAGTGCCTGTGTCGCTGATCTGGATAATCAGCTGTTCAGGTGCATCGTCTGCCTGTGTCAGGGAAACAGTAATCTTGCCGTAATCTGTATTAGTGATGGAGTAATCCAGCAATAATGACAGCATTTTCTTTAACAGTTCGCTGTCACCACAATAAGTCTGACGCATGTCGAGATTATAATGGTTAAATAGCATCAATCCTTTCTGGCGAATATGCGGTAGTGATTCCAGCAGCAGATTGTCCATCAGTGTCAATAGCGAGAAAGTGTCATGTGCCGCAGTCCATTCCTCTGTCTCTAGGTGCGCTTGTAGTGAAATATTTTCCATCAGTCTGGCGGCGCGGGCCGCTTCGGCAATTAATTGCCGAATGACTTGTTGTTGTTCTGGTTGGTAATCGGTTTTCTGTAGTGAAAGCGCAAGATCATATACTGATGACAAAGGTTGGTTGAATTCCTGACCTAAATTGCGAAATAGACTGCTGCGTACCTCAATATTCTTATCAAGCTCCCGTTGTGCCAACTGTAGCTTTTTATTCACCAGAATTTCCTGGTCCTGCTCACGCAGCAGGAACAGGTAATAATCAGGTGCTTCCTGGCTGTGGAACAGACGGACTTCATACATCTCATTATTGACAGTCACTTGAATGACTCCCTGATGCTCCTCCGCCAGTGTTGCAATTTTCTTCAGGCTCAAATGCGGGGAGAGCCGTTCCGCCAGCGAGTTGGAGACCACTACCTTGTTGCTACCGAAATCGTAAACCAATACCCCGATGGGAACCTGACTGATAATTTCCGTATACATTCTTTGTTGTTTTTTAAGACGATACGACAGATCTTCCTGGGGCCGAGTATAGTGACGGCGGAAGGCATAGAACCCCATCAGGGCAATGACCAGTAGAGCCAGATTAAGCAATATCAGCCAGATATTGGCGCTTAACATGTTGGTAATCAGACGACCCAGCGGAATCATGTAGATGATTTTGATCGGAGCATTCATTAGCTGCGCAGAAACTTCCAGTGTCCTGCCATCCAGAGTGACATCGGTGGGGATTTCATTCTCTGTCGTCGGTTCAATATTGGTTGGTGGTGTCTGCTGGCGCAGGATGAACCCTTCGCTGGACATATCCCTGGGAATCAGATCATTGATCGACAGATCGAATGCGATCACGGTTGCCAGATGTCCCGGCTGATTGAATGTCGTGCGCAGCGTAAAATAATAATCGTTGTAAAATCGTAGCTTACGTAGCGGAGAGAAGCTTTCGCGTTCGTCCAGCGCATTGGCCTGCTGTAGCATCTCGGCTTTACGGGCTTCCACCATTGAGGAAATATAGTTACCGCGAAATTGTGAAGAGATATCTTTCAGTGGTTGGGTGGAGATCATCGTCAGGCTATTATCCGCACCGTTCAGATAATACAGCGAATATACATCAGTTGTGGCACCCCACAGAATGTCCAGGTACTGCGACATTTTGCGCATTGAATTCAGGGTCGCCTGGTCATGTTGCCCAAAGATCAGCGCATCTGTTTTCTGGCCGCTTTTTTCTGCATAAAATACATTCGGCACCAGCGTGATGAGATTGATATTACTGTTATCTGTGGCGGTGACAGGATCGTTGATCAGGTTTTTGTATATTTGGTCGGTATAGAATCGATAAGCATCGATACGCTTTTGCATATCTTCTGCAATATCAGTCAAATCGTATTTTTTCTCCGTCATCCAACTATTGATATAGCTATAGCTAAACACCCCGGTTATCAGGAGTAACAGCATAATGAACAGGGCGAAGTAACGAATGATGATGGCGGGCATTAAATCAGACTCCTGATGGACGGGTCACGGTGC
Source organism: Prodigiosinella confusarubida (assembly GCF_002847015.1). GTDB lineage: Bacteria > Pseudomonadota > Gammaproteobacteria > Enterobacterales > Enterobacteriaceae > Prodigiosinella > Prodigiosinella aquatilis. The sequence continues at coordinate 4,103,644 of NZ_CP025085.1, read as the reverse complement.
GTGCACTTGCGCTGACAATCAATAGCAACAGTACGACAACACCCAGTGCCAGTGATAGGTTGCTCCATTGTGAAATGAATCCCAGCAGTGTTGGACCGGCCAGAATACCGATATAGCCGAGGATGGAGATAGACGCGATTGCCATATTGGTGGACATGGTTTTCTGGTTACCGGCAGCAGTGAAAAGAATGGGGACTACATTAGACGCGCCAATGCCGACCATCATAAATCCGACAATGGTCGTTGCCGGATGGTTAATGCTGATGCTTAACAGTAGACCCAAAGCGGCACACAGACTACCTCCTGCGACGACGGCGTAACGTCCTAACGCATTAACGATTCGGTCACCGTTAAGTCTTCCCACTGTCATGGTAATGGAAAAAGCCACATAACCGATACCCGCCCAGCTATTGTCAAAACCACGAGCGGTAGTCAGATAAAGTGCTCCCCAGTCCAGAATGGCGCCTTCGGTCAGAAACATTATGAAGCAAAGTATGCCTATAACCAGTACCCGACCACGAGGACGTACCAATAATGGCCCCTTGTTCTGTGTGCTTCTTGACCGGAGTAGATGACGTTGTGACCCAAGCAATAACAGCAGAGTGAGCGTCACCACCACCAATGTAGCGAAAAACGGTGACAGCCCCAGCCAAAGACAGGCGCTGAGCCCTCCGGCGCCAGCGATCCCCCCCACGCTGTAAAAGCCATGAAACCCCGACATCATGGCGTGGCCGCTGACCTGCTCCACCACCACCGCCTGAATGTTGATGGAAACATCAATAAGGCCAAGCGCAAAACCAAATAGAAACAGAACCACCGCCATTTCCAGTATGGTATCGGCTTGGGTCAGCGCAGGGAGTATCAGACATGTGCAGATTGTGGCTATCAGAATGACACGACGACAGCTAAAACGGCTGGTAAGGAATCCAGCCAGTAACATCGCGAGTAATGATCCGATACCAAGCGTTAATAACAATGCGCCGAGTGACGCATCGTTGATGCCTAGTCGCGTCTTTGCGAACGGTATCAGTGGTGCCCAGGCAGAAATGGTGATACCCGTAATGAAGAAGACGAGGCGTGTTGCCATCTGCTCGGGTCTGCCAGAAAGCGACGGTTGTCCGTTGGTCGTTTTGGGGTCTAATGTTGTACTCATAGCCTGATGGATACCGCCAGAAAAAACATGAGTCAGAAAAACACAAATAAGCGCTTACTTTTACCATAAGTGAATCATTTTATCGCGAAGGGAAGCGTTTTTCTCTGCGTGATTGCGAAATGAGGAGTATGAGCGTTAAACACAGTGATATATCCGTCATCTTTCAAGTTGCGGGTGCGTTGGCGGCGTCCAATGACGTGCCCATGACCAGACCTCGCCCTGTTGGAGCCGCTATAAACAGGGTTCAAATCTGCTCTCGACAGATTTGTTACCTGAATCACTTACCTGAGTGGACGCCACATCGGGATTCCTTCACTTGACGTCTTTCTGCAACTCGAAATCTATTGGGTATATACCCGTCATACTTCAAGTTGCAGGTGTGTTGGCTGCGTTCGTTCACCCGAATCACTTACCTGAGTAAGCTCCTCGGGATTCACTCTCTTTCCGCCTTCCTGCAACTCGAATTATTTGGGGTATAGCAGGTTCTATCGAACTATAAAAAATGCCGGACGAACCGGCAATAGAAAAGAAAATATTCTTAATAGAGGAATGAAGATGATGAAGAATGATTAGTGTAAAGCGTTCATTTTCTACTTTTTTATCACTTAATGCGAAATGATATCATATATCGACAGAATGTTTTTCATTCATAACATCCGTGTATGAATAGGCAATTATGCTGAAATATCTCATATTTAAATATGAAAAAAATTATAATTATTATTTTTAATGAAAATTTATGATTGTAATTTATTGATTATATTTATCTTTAACGATTTTTCCCTATTGCTTACGCATTTGTCGTATCAGATTGTAAATAAGTGTTGTTTTATGTGTTTAAAAATAGAGTATGTATCTCGACTTTTAAATGATAAACGTTGAGGTGGCCGGGAATTACACTTTTTAGTGCCTTATCAGGCGGGCGCTATTCCCGATTAAACGCCGTATTTATTGCCGCATCATCCACGAGGTTACTCATATCTGTAACTTAAAATCTATTAAGTACGCACCCGTTATCCTTCGAGTTGCAAATGCGTTGGTCGCCTTTGATTACTTTTTCTATTCCTGGACCTCACTCGGCCATTTTTTATTCTCTGAGATAGTGGATTTTGCGATTGATGCGGGATCGCACTTCTGTGGCATTTCGTTTCTACGAGACGGCCCGTATAATTCCATCCTTTCAGTTAGGATGCTGGGGTTAACGTGAAGCAACTTTCAGGCTTGTTGCAACGCATGCAGAAAGAATTAAGTAAACCATTGCCAGAGAAAGCCGGCTTTCGGCCCATTACATTGTCGATGACGCTGACTGAAACCTCCTTATTACTGGCATGGCTGGCGTCACAGCCCTTGTACCCCCAATTTTACTGGCAGCACCGTCAGGATGATGAAGAGGCCGCCGTGTGTGGCCAGGCCTGTAACTTCAATAATATTGGAGAAGCAGAAACGTTTTTGCAGCAGCATACGACTGATAACCGTGTTCGTATCTGGGGGTTGAATGCTTTCGGGCAACAACAGCGGGACGGAGAGCAGATAGCGGGCTACCTGTTCTTGCCACGTATTGCGCTATTGCGGCAGGGTAATCTGTTGCAGGTGTGCGTTAACCTGTTCAGTGACACATCGTTGCAGGATGATGCGCATCAGGCTCTGGCGTTGATGCGCCAGCTTGCCCCATTACACGCCCTACCACCGCTATATGCGGTAATTAAGCACACGCAGCACCAACCTGATCGCCAGCAGTGGATCGACATGTTGCACCACGCGCTGGAAGACATTAACGCTGGCAAAATGGAAAAGGTAGTTCCTGCTCGGGCGACCACCCTGACGCTGGATACGCCGTTGCGGGCGACAACGTTTATGGCCGCCAGCCGTGCGGTCAATCATCGCTGTTATCACTTTATGCTGGCGTTTGATGCCCATCAGGCTTTTCTGGGTTCCAGCCCCGAACGTTTGTATCTCCGCCAGATAAATCAACTGGAAACAGAAGCCCTTGCCGGGACCGTGGCCAGTGATCGGGACGACAGGCGCGCGGCAGAACTGGCCGACTGGTTGATGAATGATGTGAAAAACCAGTGTGAAAACATGTTGGTGGTGGACGATATCTGCCAGCGCTTACGTCAGTCGGCACTGACGCTGGATGTAATGCGACCTGAGGTTGTTCGCTTGCGCAAAGTTCAGCATCTGCGACGGTCCATTCAGGTAACATTGCGTGAAGCCTCGGACCGTGTCTGCCTCCACCTGCTACAGCCCACTGCGGCGGTGGCAGGATTACCGCGAGTAGCAGCTCGACAATTCTTGGCGCAGCATGAGCCGTTTGACCGTCGTTGGTACGCTGGATCTGCCGGTTATCTTTCCCGTCAGCAGTCGGAGTTCTGTGTGGCGCTACGCTCGGCAGATATCGCGGAAAATATACTAACGCTGTATGCCGGCGCCGGTATTGTGGCTGGTTCTGATCCACAACAAGAGTGGCAGGAGCTGGAAAACAAGGCCGCTGGACTTAAATCGCTATTAGACGGTGATATGTCATAGTTTTGTTTTATGTTCGTTGTGCCAGTTGCTGGTTTATATCAAAGTCGATGGTACAGAAAAAAATATAATTATGACTACAACCCGCAACCAGAGTTGTTGAGACGATCATGTCCACAAATGTATTTAACCACCGCTGGGCTTCAGTGTTGTTCGAAGCGCTGACCCGTCACGGTGTACACCATGTCTGCATCGCGCCTGGCTCTCGATCTACGCCATTGACTCTTGCCGCCGCCAATCATCCGGCGTTGATTTGCCATACGCATTTTGATGAGCGTGGATTGGGACATCTGGCGTTAGGGCTGGCGAAGGCAGGACGTGAACCCGTCGCGATCGTTGTGACGTCGGGTACGGCAGCCGCCAACCTTTATCCGGCAGTGATAGAGGCGGGGTTGACCGGTGAACGGTTGGTCGTATTGACCGCCGATCGTCCGCCAGAGCTAATTGACTGCGGGGCAAATCAGGCTATTCGTCAAGCAGGCATGTTTGCTTCACATCCGCAGCAAACACTGAGCCTGCCCCGTCCGACACCCGATATTTCTGCCCGTTGGCTGGTATCTGCCGTTGATAACGCCCTGACATCACTTTCTTATGGCGCTGTGCATATCAATTGTCCATTTGCCGAACCACTCTATGGTGCTGATGACCCGGATATTTACCAGGATTGGCTGCAAACGCTGGGAGACTGGTGGCGGGATGGTTCCCCCTGGCTGCGGGCGGATACTGCGCCGGCCGGGTGTATTATGCAGCCGGACTGGCTGTCATGGCAGAAGAAACGCGGTGTGGTCATCGTTGGGCGAGTGCCGGCAGAGCAGGGTGAAAAAATTGCCCATTGGGCACAACAGCTTGGTTGGCCACTGATTGGCGATGTGCTCTCACAAAGCGGACAACCGTTGCCATGCGCAGATTTATGGTTGGCACACCCGCAGGCTGCGATTTTGCAACAGGCCGAACTGGTCGTGCAGTTTGGCGGTAGCCTGACCGGAAAACGGTTATTGCAGTGGCAGGCAGCGAGCCAGCCGCTGGAATACTGGCTGGTTGATCCATTATCGGGGCGTCTTGACCCGGCCCAACATCGTGGGCGGCGACTGGTGGCTGATATCGGTGTCTGGCTGACGGCCCATCCTTCTTCCGCTCAGGCTCCCTGGGCGAAAGCACTCGACGACTGTGTCGGGCGAGTACATCAGCAGGTGGTTTCTCGACTGACTTTCGGTTTTGGTGAGGCACAACTGGCGCACCGTGTTCCCGAATTGCTGCCTACAGATGGGCAATTTTTTGTGGGTAACAGCCTGACTGTGCGTCTGGTGGATGCTTTGGCGCAATTGCCGGCTGGATATCCGGTTTACAGTAACCGTGGGGCTAGCGGTATTGACGGTCTGATTTCTACGCTGGCTGGTGTGCAGCGGGCGAATGGTCGTCCGACACTGGGTATTATTGGCGATCTGTCGGCGCTTTATGATCTCAATGCGCTGGCGTTATTGCGTCAGGTGCCAGCATCCTTGGTGCTCATTGTGGTTAACAATAACGGTGGGCAGATATTTTCTCTGCTACCGACACCGCCAGAACAGCGGGAAATGTTTTACTGTATGCCGCAGCAGGTGGAGTTCGGCCATGCGGCGGCGATGTTTGGCTTGCGTTATGTACGAGCGGAGAACTGGCAGCAGGTAGAAGACGCGGTCACGCAAGGTTGGCAACAGTGCGACACTACCCTGTTGGAGGTGGTGGTAACACCAAAAGCGGGGGCTGAAACGTTGAGCCAGCTGCTTTCCGAGGTAGCATCATGGTAATACACTGCCAGAAAATTGGAGCGGCGCAGCCAGGACAACCGTGGCTGGTGTTTCTGCATGGGTTGCTTGGCAGCGGTGAAGACTGGCAAGCGCTACTGCCATTTTTGCAGGATCGTCCGGTGTTACTGGTGGATCTTCCCGGTCACGGTGCGTCTCGATGGGTCGCGGCGGACAGTTTTGCTACGGTCAGCCAACAGTTGCATGACCTGTTGGTTCAGCAATCGGTGACGGATTATTGGCTGCTGGGGTATTCGTTGGGTGGTCGTCTCGCCATGTATCACGCGTGCCAGCGTGATGACCCCGGGCTACGTGGATTACTGGTGGAGGGCGGGCATCCCGGTCTGGCCGATGTCGCACAGCGGGACGCGCGGCAACGGCATGATGCACACTGGGCGGCGCGTTTTCGCACCGAGCCGTTGCAGCAGGTATTACCGGACTGGTACACGCAGCCGGTATTTGCCGATCTGAACAAAATGCAGCGTGAGGCGCTGACTGAACGGCGCAGCCACAATCATGGCCCCGCCGTCGCGGGTATGCTGGAGGCAACTTCGTTGTCCCACCAGCCGTGGCTGGTGGACAAACTGCGCCAGCTTCGCGTGCCGTTTGGCTACCTGTGCGGCGACAGTGATAACCAATTTCAGGCGTTGGCAGCACAATATCAATTACCGCTCTTGAGCGTGGCCCATGCCGGTCATAACGCTCATCAGGCGAATCCGGCTGACTATGCCGCACGGATTCGTTGGTTTATTTCTCATCCCTCTAAGGAACAATGACTATGCTGTATCCCAGTGAAGAACTGCTTTATGCCCCAGTAGAATGGCATGATTGCAGCGGTGATTTTGTCGATATTCTTTATCACAAATCGGTTGATGGTATCGCTAAAATCACTATTAATCGCCCTCAGGTACGTAACGCTTTCCGTCCACAAACGGTGAAAGAGATGATGCAGGCGCTGGAAAACGCTCGTTATGACGACGGTATCGGCACTGTTATTCTGACGGGCGCCGGGGATAAAGCGTTTTGTTCTGGTGGCGACCAGAAAGTCCGTGGCGACTACGGTGGTTATCAGGATGACAGCGGTGTTCACCATCTGAATGTGCTGGATTTTCAGCGCCAGATTCGAACCTGCCCAAAACCCGTGGTGGCAATGGTCGCCGGTTACTCCATCGGTGGCGGGCATGTGCTGCATATGATGTGTGACCTGACCATTGCGGCTGAAAATGCCATTTTCGGCCAGACCGGTCCGCGAGTGGGATCGTTTGATGGTGGATGGGGGGCATCGTACATGGCGCGCATCGTCGGTCAGAAAAAAGCCCGTGAAATTTGGTTTCTGTGCCGTCAGTATGATGCGCAGCAAGCGCTGGACATGGGGCTGGTCAATACAGTGGTTCCGTTGGCTGAGCTGGAAAAAGAGACCGTGCGCTGGTGTCGTGAAATGCTGCAAAACAGTCCAATGGCGTTGCGTTGCCTGAAAGCGGCATTGAATGCGGACTGTGATGGTCAGGCCGGATTACAGGAATTGGCGGGTAACGCCACCATGCTGTTCTATATGACGGATGAAGGACAGGAAGGTCGTAACGCCTTCAACGAAAAACGGCAGCCTGACTTCAGCAAATTCCGGCGGAATCCATAATGCGTAAGGTAACTCTCTATCGTTACAGTGTGCCGATGGATGCCGGCGTCGTGCTGCGTAACCAGCGTCTGAAAACCCGTGACGGATTAATTGTCTGCCTGCAACAGGATGGACAGCAAGGCTGGGGTGAAATTGCGCCTCTGCCGCAGTTCAGTATCGAAACGCTGGCCGAAGCGGAAGCAGCAATTCTTGAGCAGTTACCGCGGTGGCTGGCCGGTGACAGTGTGTCTGACTCGTTACCGCCGTCTGTCGCTTTCGGACTGAGCTGTGCGTTGGCGGAGCTGTCGCAGCAGTTACCCATCGAGGCGGACTACCGTAAAGTGCCGTTGTGCAGCGGTGATCCGGACGAGTTATTTGCCATGTTGCAAGGGTTGCCGGGCGACAAAGTGGCCAAGGTCAAAGTCGGGTTGTATGAAGCGGTACGTGACGGCATGGTGGTCAGCGTATTGCTGGAGGCGTTGCCTGATCTCTCGTTGCGTTTGGATGCTAACCGTAGTTGGACACGGACCAAGGCTGATGGTTTTGCCCGTTATGTCTCCCCAGAACTGCGTTCACGGATTGCGTTTCTGGAAGAGCCTTGCAAAACCCGTGAAGAGTCTCGCGATTTTGCGCTGACAACCGGGATCAATATCGCCTGGGATGAAAGCGTGCGCGAGGCGGACTTTCAAGTGGAAGCTGAACCGGGCGTTAGCGCCATTATTATTAAGCCAACCCTGATTGGCAGTATCGCTCGCTGCCAGCAACTGGTACATCAGGCCCATCAGGCAGGATTAACGGCGGTCATCAGTTCCAGTATCGAATCTAGTCTGGGATTGACACAACTGGCGCGCCTGGCAGGGTGGCTAACGCCATTGACCATACCGGGACTCGACACACTGGATCTGATGCAGGCACAGATTGTCCGTCGTTGGCCTGATAGTGCGTTGCCGTTACTGGATGTCGGTCAACTGGACGTGGTATGGCAATCTTGAACGACTGGCCCTGGCACGTCTGGGCTGGTCTCTGTCCACAAGCGACGGCGTTGATCGTTGAGGATACGGACTGGAGCTGGCAGCAGTTGGCCGGGTATCTTGATGATCTCTCAGCTAATTTTGTGCAGCAGGGCGTTGTCCCAGGCTGTGGTGTGGCGCTGCGAGGAAAAAACAGCAGTGAGATGCTGTTGTGTTATCTGGCCTGCTTGCAATGTGGGGCGCGATTGTTGCCGCTCAATCCACAACTGCCTAATGTCTTGACCGATGAACTGTTGACCGCGCTGAATATCGATTTTGCGCTTTGCCTGAAAAACCAATCCTGGCCTGCTGGTATCAGGCGACTCCACCTAACAACATCAGTAGTACACCAACCGCCATCCAGGCTGGAGTGGCAATCGCAGCGATTTGCCACGATGACGCTAACGTCTGGATCGAGTGGCATGCCCAAAGCGGCGGTACATCACTATGCTGCGCATCTGGCCAGTGCGGAAGGTGTGTTACAACTGATGCCGTTCGGGCCGGGCGAGCGCTGGTTATTATCGTTACCGCTGTTTCATGTTTCCGGTCAGGGCATTGTCTGGCGTTGGCTGGTGGCTGGCGCGACGTTGGTGGTACGACCTTCCCGGCCATTACCAGCGGCATTGTGGGATTGTACCCATGCTTCGCTGGTGCCTACCCAACTGTGGCGTCTGTTGTCGCAGGACGAGAGACCGCAAACATTGAAAAACGTGTTGTTGGGCGGCGCGATGATCCCACCATCACTGACGCAGCAGGCCGAGGCACAAGGGATTCGCTGCTGGTGTGGCTATGGCCTGACCGAGCTGGCTTCCACTGTTTGTGCCAAGCGTGCGGATGGGCGTCCTGGTGTGGGGAGTGTATTGGCAGCTCGGGAAATCCGCTTGCTCAACGAAGAGGTTTTACTGCGCGGCAGCAGCCTGGCATCGGGCTACTGGCGCGATGGTCGGTTAATCCCGCTAACTGATGAGGATGGCTGGTTCCATACTCGAGATCGTGGCTGTCGGGAACAGGATGAGTGGCGTATTCTCGGGCGGTTGGATAATCAGTTTTTTAGTGCCGGAGAGGGGATCCAGCCTGAAGATGTGGAAGCGGTGCTGTTGCGACATCCTGCCGTTGAATATGCTTGTGTGGTGCCAGTGGATGATGAGGAGTTCGGCCATCGGCCAGTAGCCGTTGTGGCAGTGGCAGAAGAAGTGGCGCTGGAAAGTCTGCGTGATTGGTTGTCACCGCAGTTGGCCGGATTTCAACGCCCGATAGCTTACTACCACCTACCTCTGGAATTAAAAACCGGCGGCATTAAAATTTCCCGTCAGCAAGTGAAAACCTGGGTGCAGCGGCAACGAGTATCATGCGGCTGACACGGCGTATATTCATGTGGGCGAATATGCCGCTCTGAACGGCAATGACCCATAAATTCAGATAGCCTCGACGAGGCTATCGTGGCATGTTTTATGTGCGTTTAATCTACTGTTTTAAGGATTTTCATAATGAAAAAGTTCGTGATTGCCTGTGCAGGGAGCCTGCTGCTTGCCACAGCATCGGCTCAGGCCGTCAGTGTTTCTGGAGAAGCTGGCCGTGATTATGTGGGAGCTAGCGCCGGGTTTGGACTGCCAGTCCCTGGGCTGTCCGGAAATGTGGGTTGGGGACATAATAGCGATCACAGTAATGACTCCTACAGCCTGGGACTAGGTTACACATTTAGTCTGAGTAATGCCTCTTTGACCGTGGGAGCGAAAGGGGTGTATATGAACCAGAACCATTTTGACGATGGTTATGGTGTTGCGCTGGGCGGTGGGTTGCAGATACCGTTGAACAGTTCATTCTCGCTTTATGGTGAGGGTTATTATTCACCGGATGCGTTCTCCAGCCATGTTGATCATTATGTGGAAGCCAAAGCCGGGGTGCGTTGGCAGGTATTCCGTCCGTTGTCTGTTGATGTCGGTTATCGTTATATCAATATGGCGTCGGGTGAAAGTGATAATGATAATAAAGTTGCCGATACTGCATATGTGGGGCTGGGCCTGAGTTTTTAACGCAGTACAGCGAAGATTGCGAAAAAAAGGGAGGGCTAATTGCTCACCCTTTTTTTGTATCTGCCAACCAACTGAAGAGTAGTGGTTTTTTTACGGGGCACCATTCTCCCTGGTGTTTTCATCAATAATTAAAACAAGCGTTGTATTTGAACCGGTGACTTTTTAAAGTGACTGAAAACCATCATGGGGAATAACGAATGCTTAGGGTTGAGATGCTGTGTACGGGGGATGAAGTGCTGCATGGTCAGATTGTGGATACCAATGCGGCGTGGCTGGCGGACTATTTGTTCCAGCAGGGACTACCGATGTCGAGCCGTATGACGGTGGGAGATGATCTTGACGCGCTAGTCACCGCGCTGACCCAGCGGAGCCAGTTTGCCGATGTACTGATTGTCAACGGTGGACTGGGGCCGACCAGCGATGATTTGAGTTCACTTGCCGCGGCTACGGCTGCTGGTGAAACGCTGGTCGAACATCCAGAGTGGATTGCCCGAATGGAAGCGTTTTTTACCGAACGGAGCCGGGTAATGGCACCCAGCAACCGCAAGCAGGCACAGATCCCGGCTAGCGCCGAACTGGTGGATAATCCGGTGGGAACCGCTTGTGGCTTTGCCCTGACGCTAAATCAGTGCCTGATGTTTTTTACTCCGGGCGTGCCATCTGAATTTAAAGTGATGGTAGAACAACAAATTATGCCGCGATTGCGGCAGCGTTTTGAGGTGGCTGATGCGCCGTTGTGTCTGCGTTTAACCACTTTTGGTCGTTCTGAAAGTGATCTTGCCAACCAGTTGGATGGTTTGCCGTTGCCCGAAGGATCGGTGCTGGGTTATCGCTCGTCTATGCCGATTATTGAACTGAAGCTGACCGGGCCGGCGTCGCAGCGGCATGCGATGGAAACCGTATGGGAGCAGGTGCGTCAGGTTGCCGGTGAAAATATGGTTTTTGAAGGGACGGAAGGATTACCGGCACAGTTGGCTCGCCGGTTGGATGAGCGTCAACTGTGTGTGGCAGTCAGTGAGCAGTTTACCGCGGGATTGCTTAACTGGCAGTTGCAGTCAGCCAATGTCCCGTTGGCGGGAGGAGAGTTATTGACCACGAAAAGCCAGCCTGATCTGCCATTTCTGGCGGAGCAGACCCGCCAACTGGCTGCCCGTCATAACGCACCACTGGCACTACATATAGGGGCGTTACAGGATGATCGATTGTCAATGGCGTTACACACGCCGGACGGCACTTTTGCCCAGACCATTCAGTTTACTGTTCAGCGCCATAGTCTGAAAATCCATCAGGAAGTGGTAGCGATGCTGGCGATGAATATGATGCGTCGATGGTTAAATGGCTGGTCGGTATATGGTGGTCACGGTTGGATCACGGTGCTGGAGACGCTGTAAAGCAGTATCAGTGTTTGCTCGGAGGTCGGTGATAGGTCTTGATCTGGTGTAACTCCCGGCCCGCATGCTGAACCCGCCATTGCGGCGGGTTTTTATCGTCAAGGATTAGTACAGCATAGAGTACAGTTGGCGGCGATAGCGGGCAGCCAGCGCATCCCCAGTTCCTAATGCTGCCATGATGTCCATCAGGGTTTTACGTGCGCTACCGTCAGCGGCCGACAGATCTTTTTTCAGCACATTCATCAGCAATTCCAGGGCTTCTTCGTTGCGCCCGACCTGATGCAGTTGCAGTCCCAATTGCACCACCAACTCCGCATTATCCGGATCAGCATCCAACTGTTGTTGTAACAGCTGAATTTCCGGCGTATCTGCTGCCTGTTTCATCAATTCTATTTTTGCCACCAGACCGTGATAGCGGGAATCCTGATCCTGTAACGGGATTTTGGCCAGCACCGCTTCCGCGTCTTCAGCTCGATTAAGCTGAATCTGTACTTCAGCCAGCAGCAGCGCGATGTCGCTACGCTTTGGATCCAATTGCCAGGCGTGTTTCAGCAACGGCATCGCTTCCGGCAGTTTGCCTTCCTGAATCAATTGCTGGGCTTCAGCCGTTTTCAGATCTTCTTCTCTCGGCAGCACGCGTAGCAGCAATTCGCGGATAGCCTCTTCTGGCTGCGGTCCTTGTAAACCATCTACCGGCTGACCATCTTTAAATAAATACAGGGTAGGGATGGCACGTAACCCGAACTGGGCAGCCACGCGTTGTTCTGCATCACAGTCAACTTTGGCCAGCGTAAACTGGCCGGCATACTCGCGGGCCAGTTTGTCCAGCACCAGCCCCAGTTCCTGACAGTGCTGGCTATGGGCAGACCAGAAATAAAACAGCACCGGCGCATTCATGGATTGTTCCAGCACCTGATGCAGATTGGTTTCGTTAATTTCAATAACGTTGGCGTGTTGTTCTGGCATGGAATTCTCTCTTATCCGTTTCAATTAGTTATGGGGGACAAATGCCACCATTTCAAGCCCGTATCAGGAACGGGTGCGTAACAGGTGATCCAGCGCACGTCCGGGGAGCAAGCGCCGTAACCATGAAAGCGCATAGGCTATCAGCGTCACCGGATAACGTAACTTGGGGTGCGAGCTTTCCAGTGCATGCTGCAATTTGGGCAGCACGGCTTCTGGCGGTAAGGTAAAACGTCTGGCAATGCCGGGATTGGTCACCGGTTTGTCGGTTTGAGTCTGGCTGACATTGTCTGTGAAACGCGTAGCCAGTGGACCGGGTTCAATCAGTGATACGTGAAGGCCGCTGCCATACAACTCCATACGCAATGCATCAGACCAGGCTTCCAGCGCATATTTACTGGCAGCATAGGCACCGCGGCCAGGCGTTACTACCAATCCCATTACCGAGCTGGTCTGGATGATCCGTCCTTCGCCGTATGGCAGCATGGCGGGGAGCAACAGTTGTGTCAATTGATGGGTGCCGAACAGATTACTGGAAAACTGTTGTTCCAACTGCTGGCGTGAAAGGGTGCTGAGCGGTCCGTATAAGCCATAACCGGCGTTATTGAACAGCGCGTAAAGCCGGTTATCGGTCAAAGTTATCACCTGGGCCGCCGCCCGTTCCACGCTGTCTGGGTCATCCAGATCGAGTTCGATACCCTCCAGGCCCAGCGTAGTCATCCGGACAACATCTTCCGACCGCCGACAAGCAGCCAACACCCGATAACCGCGCTGTTGCAGATACTGCGCCGCAATCAGACCGATGCCGCTGGAACAGCCGGTAATTAAAACCGCTTTTTGCATAACTTTACCTAACTAAAAGCCCTAAATATCAGGAGCCGTGTTTAACTAATGGTTTGAGCTGTTTTGCCATCCAGTCAGCGATAAAAGGCTGCGCATCGCGGGTCGGATGAATACCGTCTTCCTGAATCCATTCCGGTTTCAGGTAAACCTGCTCCATAAAAAAGGGCAGCAAAGGAATAGTAAACCGTTTGGATAAACGAGGATAAACAGCGCTGAACGATTCGGTATAGCGTCGTCCGTAGTTGGTTGGCAAGCGGATTTGCATCAGCAATGGCTCTATTTTCGCTTCTTTGACCCATGTAATAATCCGCGCGAGATCCTTTTCCAGATTTTGTGGTGGAAAACCACGCAAGCCGTCGTTGCCGCCCAATTCTATCAGTACCCAGCGTGGTTGGTGTTGCCGTAGTAATGCCGGCAGTCGCGCCAGCCCCTGAGCAGCGGTATCACCGCTGATGCTGGCATTGATAATTTTTACACCATCTGGTGCGTTTTGCCATTTTTGATTCAGCAACGCGGGCCAGGCCGTGGCGGCCGGTATACGATAGCCAGCACTCAGGCTATCGCCCAGCACTAATAGCGTATTGGCCGCCAGAGCACGTACACTGAGTAATACCAGAAGCAAAAGGACGAGAAAATGCCAGCGGAAAACATTCTTGAAGTTCATCATCTTGGTAAACACGTTGGTCAAGGGGAACACCAGCTCTCAATCCTCACCGGAGTTGAGCTGGTTGTCAAACCTGCGCAGACGATTGCCTTGATTGGTGAGTCGGGTTCCGGTAAATCGACCCTGTTGGGTATTCTGGCCGGACTTGATGATGGTAGTGAAGGTGAAGTCTCGCTAATGGGGCAATCGCTGAACCAACTGGACGAGGAAGGGCGCGCCGCACTACGCGCCAAAGACGTCGGATTTGTGTTTCAATCCTTTATGCTGGTGCCGACGCTGAATGCGCTGGAGAATGTGCAATTGCCCGCCTTGTTGCGTGGGGAAAGTGACCGACAGAGTCGTGAGCAAGCTGAACAATTACTGCAACAACTGGGTTTGGGTGGCCGACTGCACCATCTGCCAGCTCAGCTTTCCGGCGGAGAACAACAACGGGTGGCGTTGGCGAGAGCGTTCAGCGGCCGTCCTGGCGTGCTGTTTGCCGATGAGCCGACCGGCAATCTGGATCGCAAAACCGGTGAACGCATCGCCGATCTGCTGTTTTCTCTCAACCGTGACTATGCAACCACCTTGATCTTGGTGACCCACGATGAACAACTGGCTGCGCGTTGTGAACGCCGCTTGCATCTGCTGGATGGAAAATTATGGGAGGAGGAATGATTTGGCGATGGTTCTGGCGTGAATGTCGTTCTCCTTCATTACTGATTGTCTGGCTGGCACTGACATTAGCGGTCGCCTGTGTGTTGGCGCTGGGTATGATCAGCGATCGGATGGAGAAAGGGCTGAATCAGCAGAGCCGGGATTTTCTGGCCGGTGATCGCGTGTTGCGTGCTTCGCATCCTGTGGACGAATCCTGGTTACAGTATGCCCGGCAGCAGGGCTTGACCGTCAGCCGACAGATTTCTTTCATGACTATGACCTACGCTGGAGACACGGCACAACTGGCACAGGTCAAGGCCGTTGATGGACGTTATCCGTTGTATGGTGAGTTACTGACTAAGCCACCACAATTGCGTGTGACACCTGGTTCGGTATTGGTCGCGCCACGATTGCTGGCATTACTGAATATTAAGGTCGGTGACTCACTGGATGTGGGTGATACCTCGTTGCGTATTGCCGGGGAGCTGATTCAGGAACCGGATGCGGGATTTAATCCCTTTCAGATGGCTCCCCGCATCCTGATGAATATGGCCGATGTGGAAAAGACCGGTGCCGTTCAGCCGGGCGGACGTATCACCTGGCGTTACATGTTTGCCGGTAATTCGCAACAAATCAGCCGATTGGGCGATTTTATCCAGCCGCAACTAAAGCCGGATCAACGCTGGTATGGCATGGAGGATTCGCCAGGCGCACTGAGCCAGTCCTTAAAACGTTCCCAACAATTCCTGTTGTTATCCGCGCTGCTGACGTTACTGCTGTCTATCGCCGCAGTGGCTGTCGCCATGAGTCATTATTGCCGCAGTCGTTATGATCTGGTGGCGATCCTGAAAACCCTGGGGGCCGGACGCCAGGCTTTGCGGCGGCTAATCATCGGGCAATGGTTGTCTGTACTTGCTCTGTCCGCCATCGGTGGCTGTCTGCTGGGGCTGCTTTTTGAAGCCGCGCTGGTAAAAATGCTGGCACCAGTGTTGCCTGCGGCGTTACCCCCCTCTGGGCTATGGCCGTGGGGATGGGCACTGGGTACGCTGGTTCTAATTTCACTGTTGGTGGGATTCCGCCCGTATCGGCTGTTATTGGCGACCCCGCCATTGCGGGTGCTGCGGCAGGATATTGTGGTTAACCTGTGGCCATTGCGCTACTATCTGCCCGTGGTGGCGGCCATTGTTGTCAGCCTGCTGATGTTGATTTCCGGTGGGAGTTCGCTGTTATGGTCTCTGCTGGGCGGGATGGCGGTGTTGTCGCTGCTGCTGGCCGCCATTGGCTGGGGTAGCCTGTTGCTGCTACGCCGCATAACGCTAAAACAGCTGGCGTTACGTTTGGCTATCAATCGTTTGTTGCGGCAGCCGTGGGCGACGGCCAGTCAACTGGCCGCGTTTTCCCTCTCTTTTATGCTGTTGGCGCTGTTACTGTTACTGCGTGGGGATTTGTTGGCGCGTTGGCAGCAGCAATTGCCGCCCGATAGCCCGAATTATTTTGTGCTGAATATCACGACGGAACAGGTGCCGACGGTTAAAACGTTTCTTGAACAACACCAGGTGACGCCGGGAATCTTTTATCCGATAGTCCGTGCCCGTCTGACGGAAATTAACGGGAAAGTGGCCACTGAACTGATCCGTGAGGATGCGCCAGGGGGCGAAACGGTTAACCGGGAGTTGAATTTGACCTGGCTACCGGTGTTACCGGATCACAATCCATTGCTGGCGGGGCGTTGGACATCGCAACCGGGTGAAGTCTCTGTGGAGCAGGGCGTAGCAAACCGGTTGGGTATCAAACTGGGTGATACGCTGACGTTTACCGGCGACACTCAGCCATTCAGCGCTAAAGTCACCAGTTTCCGTCAGGTGGACTGGGAAAGTATGCGCCCCAATTTTTTCTTTATTTTTCCGCCCGGCGTACTGGATAACCAGCCACAATCCTGGCTGACCAGTTTCCATCATGAGGATAATGACAATCTGATTACGCAACTGAACCGACGGTTTCCGACATTGAGTGTGCTGGATATTGGCACGATTCTGCGACAGGTCGGGCAGGTGTTGCAGCAAGTCAGTCAGGCGCTGGAGATTATGGTCGTGCTGGTGATTTTCTGCGGCGTTCTGCTGTTGTTGGCTCAGATTCAGGTGGGGATGCGTCAGCGCCGTCAGGAACTGATGGTCTATCGCACTCTCGGCGCAGGGCTGCGTCTGCTGCGCACCACGTTGTGGTGCGAATTCGCTGTATTGGGGCTGGTATCTGGTATCGCGGCGGCATTGGGTGCTGAAATGGCGTTGTGGTTATTGCAGCGCAAGGTCTTTGATTTTCCGTGGCAACCCAATCTGTGGTTGTGGGTCGGACTACCGCCACTCAGTGCGCTGCTGCTTTCTCTGTGTGGCGGTTGGTTGGGGCTGCGGTTGTTACGGGGTAAGGCGCTATTCCGACATTACTCGGCATGAATAGCGCATTATTGCCGCTATAGGCGCTTTGTCATCAAACCCAAACCTGCATTATCCTGATAATGCAGGTTAAATAATCAGCTTTGCCGCTTAGAAATCGACGCTGGCACGCAATACCACTTCCCGGGGTTCACCGATGGCAATCCGCAGGTTGTTGCCACTGGATGGATAATAGGTTTTATCAAACAGGTTTTTCAGGTTAAGTTGCCATTTCACTTTGTACCCTTTTACCGGCATGCTGTAAGACACGAAGGCATTGGCAACCGTGTAGGCATCCAGATAGAAACTGTTGGCGGCATCACCGGGACGACGCCCGACATAATGCGCACCGATGCCGGCCCGAAGATTGTCACCGGCATGCAGACCGAGTGTTCCGAAATCCTGCGTCAGAAACAGTGATGCGGTGTGGCGCGCCACGTTGGTCATTTCATTGCCTTGATTTTCTGGATCGGACGTAACGCGGGCATCGGTGTAAGCATAAGAACCGATCAGGCTCAGCGAGTTCGTCAGTTTCCCCGCCATATCCACTTCGATACCTTGAGAACGGACTTTACCGGCGGTACGGGTGACGGTTTCGCCGTCCACCAGTTCACTGACCATGACGTTGCGCTTCTGGATATCAAACAGGGCCAGATTCCCGGTGATGCGATTGGGGAGATCCAGTTTGGCACCGATTTCGTAAGATTTACCGTATTCTGGCGCCAGTGCACCAATTTGTGTGGACGTTGATGAGTTGGGCTTGAAGGATTCGCTATAGCTGACGTAGAGCGAAGAATAAGAGGTCAGGTTATAAATAATGCCGGTACGGGGTACCAGTCGGCTGTCTGAACTATCGGTGTTGGTGACAAATGGGCGGCCTTTCCCAGCCATGACATCGAAACTGTCATAGCGCACTCCACCCAACAACAGCCAGTGATCATTGAGGCGCATGGCATCCTGCATAAACACACCTGTGCTGTCTATATTTTCACGCTGGTCGCTGTCTGAATCACTGACGGTGGTCGATGCCGGTAACAGCCCATACACCGGGTCAAAGACGTTAAAACCACCTACCGCTGTGCTGCGAAGCATATCGCCACGGTATGTGCGATCTGCTTCGTGATCGACACCAAACAGCAACTGATGGTTCACCGATCCCCAGTCAATATCGCCGTTCAGGGTCAACTGTACTACTTGTGCCTGACTACGGGCGTTAGCAGTGGAATCCGCACGACGGGTTAACATGCCGGTATTGGCGTTGTATTTTGTGGCGCGGGCCTGATTATCATTGTAACGATTACGACTGTAAGAATAGGTCATGCTACTTTTCCAGCGGTCGCTGAGGGTGCGATCCACCTGAAACGTAATGGTGTCCTGATCACCCCGGGTGGCGTTATAGCTTTCATCAAAACGGCGCTCTCGCGGGGTATTGACCGGCTTGCCGGTGCGACTGTCGATAACGGTGCCACGGTCAAATGGGGTCAGATATTCCATGTGCTCATAGGCCACACGTATCGTGGTATTCTCGCCATACCACATTAACGACGGAGCAATAGTCGTCTGACGGTTACGGCCGAAATTACGCCAATAGTCCGTTTCATCATGGTCAACCAGCATACGGTACGCCAGGCCGGAAGTGCCTAACGGACCGGTGACGTCCAACTGACCGCCACCGCCATTAAAGCTGCTGCCCCAGCCCTCTACATGTGTTTTTTGCACCAGTTGTGGTTTTTTGCTGATGATATTGATCATCCCACCGGGGTCCCCCATGCCGTACAGCATTGACGCCGGTCCTTTTAGAACCTCGACCTGCTCCGTGGTAGGCGTGAAATTACGGGCCTGAATCGAGCGAACACCATCGCGTAGAATAGAACCGTCGCGGTTATCACCAAAACCGCGTTTCATCAGCGCATCCTGCGTACCGCCCAGTGTATTGGCCTGAGTGATGCCGCTGACGTTATATAGCGCCTCATCAATATTCCGCACCGCCTGATCCTGCAAAACCTGCTGCTGCACGACGTTAACCGCTTGCGGGACATCCAGAAGACGGCTTTCGGTGCGGGTTCCCGTTACCGTTTTGTGTGGCTGATAATCGCTTTCCGCTTGCTTATCGGTGCCGATTTCACTAGTGACGACCAATGTATCGTCCTGTGTTGTGGCTAGTGTGTAAAAAGGCAGCATGGTCAATAGCGGCCAGCCTCCGCGCGATAATCGCTTATTCATGTGGTAGATGACTCCAATAATTCCCTGAAAAACCAATAGGTAAGAACTGCTGATAAAGTTGTTTTAAGGTAAGCTGCGGATCGATATCGTTAAATAGATCGGGGTAGAGCGCTTTGGCGAACATCTCTACCATCACGACGTGATAAGGGCTGAGGTAAAAATTATGCCACATGCTCCAGGCCCGGCCGTTTTTCACCGCATCAAGCTGCGAGAGCAATGGATCTCGTTGGATCAATGTACTGAAGCTTGTCTGTGCCTGTTTTGCTGTAACCAACGGTCCGAGCATCAGACCTGAGTTGCCTTTTCCTCCGGGTCCAGCCATGCCAGTGGCAATATAGACGTCGGGTTTGGCCGCCAGAACCTGTTCTGGACTGAGCTGACCATAAACGGTAGTGATAATGCCACTGGCGATATTGTCTCCGCCGGCAAAACGCAGCAGATCGCCAAGGTTGCCGCCTACTGCGGTGGTACAACAGGTATTGCGGCGACCAAGATGCAAATGCAGCATGACGGTGGTTCTCTTGCCGTGATACTGGCTGATGCGTTGACGAACTTTATCCATATGCTGTTGATAAAAACGGCCGAACGCCGCCGCTCGTTCTGGTTGGTTTAACACCTCTCCCAACAGGTGAATGCTGGGCAGGGTGTTATTGAGCAGATCGATTCGCAGATCGACGTAAATAAAGGGGATTCCGGCTTGATTCAGTACCTGTTGCAGTGTCTGTTCGTTGTCGGAACCTTTTGCCAGCCGCGGTAGAATGACCAGATCAGGTTTCAGCTGTAATAGCATTTCGGCATTAAGGGCATTGGGATTGCCATTACCTAATCGGGGAATGTTGGCTATTTCGGGGAATTTTTCTGTATAGAGCCGCCAGCTTTGCGCATCGTAGCGTGCCATATCGTTTGGCCATCCCACTATATGTTTGGCAGGATTTCCTGGTTCTATCAGCGCCAGCGTATAGAGCATCCGACTTTCACCCAGCACAATACGTTGTGGATTGTCGGGAATAGCAACCTGACGACCTAATATATCGGTAACGGTTTTCGCCAGCGACGGTGTGCTACAAAGCAGTGATGAAATCAGTAGTAGGATGATGCGCATCAGTGTTTCCCATAATAATCAGGATGGGAAAGGTAATAATAATTATTATTATTTGCAACATAAGTAAAAAAGAACCAGAGGGGATAAAAATAAAAATACTTATATATCAGGATGATGACTAAATTTATGTAAATAATTAAATCTGCCGGATGGTGGCAGTAAGATATTTTTCAAGCGAAATCAGGCACTGAAATCATCTGATGACAGTATGAAAAGTCCTATTGTTGGGAGGAATTATGCTGATAGCCACGGCCAAAATGGCGTTCAAGCTTTCCTTGTAACAGCTCCAGTACCAGTGACATCAACCAATAGATAACCGCAGCCGTGCTCAGCATTTCCATATAGTGATAGGTACTACGTCCATACGACTGAGCCAGAAAGTTCAGTTCCCATAATCCCATCAGGGAAACCAACGAAGAATCTTTAATCATTGAAATAAACAGTGAACCGGCCTGGGGCACGATAATACGCAATGCCTGCGGCGCGATGACATGCGTGACGGTAATCCAGCGAGATAGCCCCAGCGCCATAGCGGCTTCTGTTTGCCCACGGGGAACGGCAATCACACCGCTACGGATGGTTTCTGCCAGATAAGCACCGTAGTTAAGCGATAATGCAATGATACCGGAAGCAAATGCCCCTATCACGATGCCCACTTGTGGCAACGCCAGGTAAATAATCAACACCTGTACCAGCAACGGCGTGCCGCGAAACAGGGAAACGTAAAACGTCGCGCAGCCAAATGCCAGTGCGCTGGATGATAGACGTCCTGTGGCGGTAATAATGGCCAGAAGGGTGCAAAACAGCATGGAAATGACGGTGATGACGATGCTCAGTACTGCGCCCTGTATGAAACCATCCGGTGAGAGGTGCAGACCAAGCAGTGAAGGCAATTTTTGCCGGATAAGTCCGAGATCCATGTTCAGGCTGGAAAACAGCCATAACAGCAGGCTCAGCAGCAATATCCAGGTCAGGCCGGTTCGCAGGCGAAATCCGATATTGCCGATATGTGGCGGTGCTACGGGTGCTGATGGGGTAGGGTTTTCCGTCTGAGGAGAGGGCTGCGGCATCATGGTGTAATCCGGGTAATATCTTCGCCGAACCAGTGTCGGGATATTTTTTCCAGCGTACCGTCTGCTCGCAGGGCGTTAATGGTATCGGCCAGCGTCTTACTCCATGCAGGGTCGCCTTTATCGATAGCGATCCAGTTGGGTTCGGCATACAGCTCCGCCACCATACGTAGCTGGGGCATGTGGGCAAGGCGGGCTTTGGCGGTGATACGATCGGAGATGACAGCATCCAGGCGTTTACCGGGGCCAAGTGCCAGGTTCTGAAAGGCTATTGCTTCATCCGTGGGGATGGCTTGAACATGATCAAACGGGAAAGCGATAGGCGTTGAACCGGGGATCACCAATGTTTTATTCAGGTAATTTTCATAGCTGGAACCCAGACCCAACCCGACTTTCTTATTGCTTAAGTCAGCGGCTGATTTGATGTTTTTTTCATCTTTATGCACGATTAACACGGCATAAGAACGGTAATAAGGTACTGCGAAGTCCAGCATCTTGATGCGTTCAGCATTCGGTGTCATGGAACAGATACACATATCCCAACGACCCCGCCACTTACCGCCGACAATGGTTTCCCAACCGGGGGTGGCCAGTTCCAGTTTTACGCCCAGTTTTTGTGCCACGGCGTGGGCCACATCAACATCGAAACCAACCAGTTGATTGTTGTCATCAAGGTAACTGAACGGTGGATAATCATTAAACAACACATTGCGCACTACACCGGTCTGTTTTACCCGATCGAGCGTTTCACCCGCCCGTGATACGGTACCAAAGGTAAGGCACATCACTATGCTGAGAGCGAGTAATGCAAAAATTTTCTTCATCAGTATTCCCTACAAACCAGGATGCTAACCACTGAAAGTCCACTTTACAGGAAGGTTTCCGTCAACGGAAATCGGTAAAACCTCTATCTTATAACAGTAGATGACATGATCAACCGATGGGTTATATCGGAGGCGAGCATCGCCGATAACGTGGTTATCATGTCATGCCGGGAAGGTAAAACGTAAAAACGGTGAATGCAATTCACGAAATGGGAATCCGTTTCCTATCAATGTGTTTCATCAATGTACTTACACCAGAATGGATCCCCGCTTGCGCAGGGATCTTCAGGTTAATGCCTGGTTGGCATTACCTTATTTCTTGCGTGCATATTTCAATGAATCCAGCGCTACGGCGAAAATAATAATGCTGCCCTTGATGATGTACTGCCAATATGGATTCACGCCGATGTAGGTCAACCCATAGTTGATGACGGTAAAAATGATCACCCCAGTGACGACGCCTGCAACCGTCCCCACACCACCGGTAAAGGACACGCCACCGACCACACACGCGGCGATAGCATCCAGTTCGTACATAAAGCCCAGGTTATTGGTCGCGCTGCCGATACGACCAGCTTCCAGCATGCCACCAAAGGCATAGAATGCGCCAGACAAGGCATATACCAGAATCAGATTTAATGGCACATTGACACCAGATACTTTTGCCGCTTCTGGATTACCGCCAATGGCGAAAATGTTTTTGCCAAAGCGGGTTTTATTCCACAACACCCAAACGAAAATAATGGCGATAATCGCGTAGAACGTAATATACGAGAGTTTCAAATCGCCAAATTTCAAAAACCCTTGAGTGAATGTTGAAAATTTCGAATCAAAGCCGGCAATGGGCGATGCACCAACAATATCGTAATAAAGCGAGTTAATCCCGTAGACGATAATCATGGTGCCAAGCGTGGTGATAAACGGCGTAACCTGTAAATAGGCAATAATCAATCCGTTAACTAAACCGATGATCGCGCCAATAACGCAAACAATCAGGATAACCAGCGGAATTGACATGGTTTCCATATGCGGAAACACCTTGTTGGCATTATCCATCGACTGTAACAACGTGGCGGCAACCACCGCCGCCAAACCAACCTGGCGTCCTGCTGATAGATCGGTTCCCTGTGTGACGATTAATCCTGCTACACCCAACGCGATAATAATGCGCACAGAAGATTGTGTCAGAATATTACTCAGATTAATTAAACTGAGGAAAGTTGGATCCTGGATAATAATAATTGCCAGTAATGCCAGCAAAACAATATAAATGGCGCCCTCTTTTAACCAATTCAGCGTATTTTTTTTAGTAATAACGTTCATGATAATGGCCCTTGCATCATTAAAGGTGTAACGACGCTAAACGCAATATTTCGTTCTGCGTGGTATTTTTGGTTTCGACAATGCCTGCAACGAGGCCATTACTCATCACCAGTATTCTGTCGGTAATACCTAAAAGCTCCGGCATCTCAGAGGAGATGATAATAATTCCCTTGTTTTTCTTCGCCAGTTCGGAAATTAACTGATAGATTTCGAATTTTGCCCCAACGTCAATACCACGTGTTGGTTCATCAAGCATTAATATTTCTGGCTGGGTTAATAACCAGCGACCAATAATAACTTTTTGCTGGTTACCGCCAGACAGTGATCCGATGGCAGTACGATGCCCAGGCGTTTTTACTCGCATGGCATCAATTACCCATTGGGTGTCACTTTTCATCCGGTTGTTATCCAGTAAACCAATATTGTTTTTATATTTACGGATATTGGAGATCAGCGAGTTAAAGCCAATATCGAGATAGGCATAGATACCGGTCGAGCGACGTTCCTCCGTGACTAGCGCGAACCCATGATTAATGGCTTCATTGGCACTGTTGTTATTAATAGCTTTGCCATGCAACTTGATGCTGCCGCCTGATTTTTCGCGGATGCCAAAGAGTGTCTCGACAATATCGGTACGTTTTGCACCGACCAGACCAGCGATGCCCAGAATTTCGCCTTTATGTAAATCAAAGGAGATATCACGGATGGAGGGCTGGCGTAGTGATGTCAGATTTCTTACTTCAAGAATCACTTCACCCGGTTTGTTGGTTTTATCCGGAAAACGTTGGTTGAGGGATCGGCCGACCATCATGGCGATAATCTTGTCCATATCCAGTTCTTCCAGTGGTTGGGTCGTAATCCACTGGCCATCGCGTAAAATAGTTATTTCATCACACAATTGGAATATCTCTTCCATTTTGTGCGAGATATAAACAATACCGCAGCCGCGATCTTTAAGTTTTCGGATAATGGTAAAAAGATGATTGACTTCTTTTTCGGTTAGCGAGGAAGTCGGTTCATCCATAATGACAATCTTCGCATTATAGGAAAAAGCTTTGGCTATTTCGATCATTTGCATTTGAGAAACAGAGAGTGTCGACACTTTACTCCGCGGGTCGATATCAATATCTAATTCGTCAAATATCGCTTTGGTATCCCGAAACATTTTATCCTGATCAACAAACAGTCCTTTTTTGGGATAACGGCCAAGCCACATGTTATCCATAACTGAGCGTTGCAGAACCAGATTCAATTCCTGATGAACCATTGATACGCCATTTTCCAACGCCTCTTTGGAACTGTTAAAATTAATTTCCTCCCCTTTGAATAGGATATTTCCTGCATCTTTCTGATAAATACCAAACAGGCATTTTAATAGTGTCGATTTCCCCGCACCATTCTCTCCCATCAAAGCATGAATAGAGTGAGGTCGCACTTTCAAATTGACATTATCTAATGCCTTTACTCCGGGAAATGACTTATTGATATTGGTCATTTCCAGTAAGAATTCGTGTTGTGGTGTTGTTTTATCACTGGCCATAATTTACCTGGCTGAAAAAATCATTCGGTCAAGCGAAGCAGGGCACAGTACTATGCTGTGCCCGAAGCGATTTATTTATTTCATGAACTGTGACAGATTGTCTTTATCGACGGGAACGTAAGGCACACGGACAATTTTGTTTTCTATTTTGAACGCGGTTCCTTCAGTCGCCGGTTTACCTTCCGCCAGATTTTTTGCCAAATCCAGAGTGGCCTTCGCCTGACTTTCCGCATCGTTTAATACCGTACCCGCCATAGCGCCAGATTTTATCAGCGATAAAGCTTCCGGCAAGGCGTCAACACCGAATACGGGAATAGACGTTTTGTTATGTGCTTTCAGGGCTTCAATAGCGCCCATGGCCATCGCGTCGTTGTTCGCAATCACGACTTCGATTTTGTTGGCATTTGGGCCGGACAGCCAGGCATCCATTTTATCTTTTGCCTGAGCGGTGTCCCACATGGCCGTATCCATCTGCAACTGCTGAGTTTTGATACCGTCTTTATTCAGTGTGCTGATGACATATTTGGTTCGTGCTTCAGCATCAGGATGTCCTGGTTCACCTTTCAGCAGCACATACTGAATCTGGCCATCTTTGTTCAGATCCCATGCCGGGGTTGATTTCCAATGTTTTTCTATCAGCTGCCCCTGGATAATGCCGGCTTCTTTGGAGTCAGTGCCAACGTAGTAGGCGTTAGGATAGCGAGCCATCACTTTGGCATTCGGTTCTTTGTTAAAGAACACCACTGGAATGCCACTACTACTGGCTTTATTCAATATCACCGCCGCCGCCGCTGGATCCACCAGATTAATCGCCAGGGCTTTAACCCCTTTAGCCAGCAGCACATCGACCTGATCGTTTTGTTTGGATTGGTCATTCTGTGAGTCATTCATCAGCAGCTGTACACCACCAATATTTTCCGCTTCTTTCTCAATGTCTTTGCGCACCATCGACATGAAGTTGTCATCATACTTGTAAATAGTGACGCCGATACGGATATTTGCTGCATGGGCAGTGGCGCCGAACATCATGCTGGCAACCAGGGCGGTGAGAGTAAAAACCTTTTTATTCATGGTATCTCCGGGTTTATGCAGGGTAGTTCTACGTCTACCACGCCCACGCTGTATGAGAGTGGTTTGACAATCAGTTAAGAAAAATTAGCAAGGCGAGTGATTACGCCAGGCTGGTGGACGCTACTACAAAACCTGACTTCCCTGTTGCGTAAAACGTCCTGAAAATAGGTTATGAATCGTTTTGCCGTAAGGACTCGATAAGGTAATGATGAATTTCATCGTGTTACATTTTGTTAGCCCTTGCAGGACAATGTCATCATAAATAACGCAATGTTAATTAACTGTGAAATTACTCACAAATTGAAAGCGGTTACATGGAGGCTTTGGTTGAATTAGTGACTGGTTCCACATTTTGGCAAGTGGCCACAGAATGGCGACGGACTAGCGTAGGCATAAAGCAGTGTTGAGCACTGTTATCCAGCTGACCTGCCGCGCCTTTTAATGCCAGCTCTGTTGCCAATTTTGCCATGGAAACAATGGGATATCGTACAGTGCTTAGTTGAGGGTCGGTATACCGTGATATGGGAATATCATCAAATCCAACCACGGATAACTGCTGGGGTACCTGAATACCATTGTCTTTCAGTGCAGAAAGCGCACCAGCCGCCATGTTGTCGTTGTAGGCGAAAACGGCCGTGAGATGCTGATTGCGGCCCAATAATTCTACCATTGCCGCTTCACCGCCTTGTAAATCGGGGTCCCCACTGGCAATCCACATATCTGGCGGTACGGTGCCTTGTTCAGCCAATGCTTGTTGCCAGCCTGAACGGCGTTGCCCGACATCTTCAATGGGATGACTGGAGCTGAGATAGCCAATACGTCGATGTCCACTTTGCTGCAACATGCGGGTTGCCATCATTGCACCGTAAACATTGTTAAGACAGACGCAGCGATGGGCATAGCCGGGAACAATACGATTGATCAGTATCATGCCGGGTACATGGTCCATAAAGTCAGCCAGTTCGGCATCTGACAGCGCTTTGGCATGAACGATCAGTGCATTGCACCGTTGTCGGATAAATATCTCGATAGCATGGCGTTCCTTTGCTTCCTGATGGTATGAGTTATTAATTAAAACATGGTGTTGCATGCATTGCGCCACGGTATCAACCGCTTTGACCATGGCACCAAAAAAAGCGTCTGAGACATCCATGACCACAACACCTATGGTGTCGCTGATCTGCGTTGCCAGCGCCTGAGCATTGGCATTAGGGCGGTAGCCCAATGACTTGATAGCCTGTAGGACCAGCATTCGCGTTTCCGGCGTTACCGCCTTGTTGTTATTGAGCACGCGCGACACGGTAGCGATAGACACTCCAGCTTGAAGTGCGACATCACGTATAGTAATCATGGACATTCACCACAGAGGAAATAGACAAATTTGTTACCTGATATATGAAAATATATTTATGGTTATTCTGTCAGGCGTTTTCAGAATACAGCGTGAGTTTTGTCACACTAATGAAAGCGGTTACATGCCATTTTGTAACTTTTTTGTAACCTTTGTGACGACAATCATTATCCTGAATGCGTGTTTTTTGTCAGCGAGCTTTCAGTATTTAATATCTGATAGTGTCAGACACAAGGTGGTTAACATAATTGTCGGGAACATGGGCTTGAGATACAGGAGCGCAGAAATATCGGAGGGTAGTTGTGAAATACCCCGACAATGATGGTTTGTCGGGGCAGGGAAACAGGTTACTTATTCAGCGGCGTAACCATTAGAGGGAATGCGTACGCTGTCCAACCAGGCTTCGCCATCTTTCATTTTCAAGCGGCCTTCCAGGAACCAGTTGACAACCAACGGATAGATGGTGTGCTCCTGTACTTGAACACGCTCGAGTACATTTTGCTCAGTATCCTCTGCAAAAATGGGCACTTTGGCCTGCAGAATGACGGGGCCACTATCCAGATCGTCAGTGACAAAATGTACCGATGTACCATGTACCATATCGCCATTTGCCAGAGCCTGAGCATGCGTATGTAAGCCAGGATATTTGGGTAGCAGGGACGGATGGATGTTAAGCATTTTTCCGGCAAAGCGTTCAACAAACTCAGGACTGAGAATGCGCATATAACCTGCCAGTGCCACCAGGTCAGGAGTATATTTTTCTATTTCATCAGCCAGTGCTGCATCGTAAGCGGCACGCTCTTCGAAACTTTTCGGGCTGAGAACATGGGTGTCAATCCCTGCTTCCTGTGCCCGTGTCAGGCCGAAAGCGTCGGGATTATTGCTAAATACGGCAGCGACTCTCCCTTTTATGCGTCCATTTTTACAGGCATTAATCAACGCCTGTAAATTGCTCCCCTGGCCTGATATCAGAACAACAATATTTTTCATCACTTAATAACCACTGTTTCTCCGGTATCCGTATGAGTGATCACACCGATTTTCCATGCTGTCTCACCGTCATTGTTCAACAACGCGATGGCGTTGTCTGCTTGCGCCGCAGGCAGAACGATAATCATACCTACACCGCAGTTAAATGTGCGGTACATTTCGTGGCGACTGACGTTCCCTGCTTGTTGCAGCCAATTGAACACTGCGGGCCATTGCCAGCTTGATTCATCAATGGTGGCTTGCATTCCCTGTGGTAGCACACGCGGGATATTTTCCCAGAAACCGCCGCCAGTAAGATGTGATATGGCATGCACATCGCTCTTTTCAATCAGTGACAAAATGGATTTGACATAAATTTTAGTCGGTTCCAGCAGGTGATCGGCCAATGGTTTACCTTCCAGCTGTACCTGTGTTGGATCAGTGCCACTGACCTCCAGAATTTTGCGAACCAACGAGTAGCCGTTGGAGTGTGGGCCGCTTGACGCCAGAGCAACCAACACATCACCTGCCTGAACCTTACTGCCATCAATGATTTCAGATTTTTCAACCACACCGACGCAGAATCCGGCTACGTCATAATCCTCGCCATGATACATGCCGGGCATTTCTGCCGTTTCACCACCCACCAGGGCACAGCCAGATTGTTTACAGCCTTCGGCAATACCGCTAATCACACTGGTAGCGGTGTCCACATCCAGTTTTCCGGTCGCGTAATAGTCGAGAAAAAATAACGGCTCGGCACCTTGAACTATCAAATCGTTTACACACATGGCAACCAGATCGATACCAATCGCATCGTGACGTTTAAGGTCCATCGCCAAACGCAGTTTAGTGCCGACACCGTCCGTACCGGAAACTAACACTGGCTCACGGTATTTCTGCGGTAAGGCACACAGGGCACCGAAACCACCGAGTCCACCCATGACTTCCGGGCGACGGGTCTGTTTCACTACACCTTTAATACGGTTTACCAATGCATTGCCAGCATCAATATCCACGCCTGCGTCTTTATAGCTGAGAGAGGTTTTGTCGGTCACTGAGGAGTCCCCACGGAGGTTACGATTGGTGATTGAGAAATCAAGCGCGCTAATTCTAACAGTGTAAGCAATCGTTTGCGAGTGGAGTATTAGAACCACTTGCTTTTTGCTTGCTATCAGTAATTTCCGTTATCGCTTGATCTGGATCAGACTTAATCATATGGCCTTGGCCCAAAAAAGCGTTATAATCCGGCGATTTTTTTGGCCGTCTATCGCCGAAGAGGAGAATAGTGATGAAGATCGTCGAGGTGAAACACCCGCTGGTTAAACATAAATTGGGGCTGATGCGTGAGCACGATATCAGTACCAAACGTTTTCGAGAACTGGCGTCAGAAGTGGGGAGTTTATTGACCTATGAAGCAACTGCGGGTTTAGCCACAGAAAAAGTAACTATTGAAGGTTGGTGTGGACCGGTTGAAGTCGATCAAATCAAGGGCAAGAAGATTACTGTAGTGCCTATTCTGCGAGCTGGTCTGGGGATGATGGAAGGGGTGCTGGAAAATGTACCCAGCGCGCGAATTAGCGTTGTAGGGATGTACCGCAATGAAGAAACGCTGGAGCCAGTGCCCTATTTTCAAAAACTGGTTTCTAATATTGACGAGCGTATGGCACTGGTGGTTGATCCCATGCTGGCGACAGGCGGTTCGATGATCGCCACTATTGATCTGCTGAAGAAAGCGGGTTGTCGTAGCATCAAGGTACTGGTACTGGTGGCGGCCCCGGAAGGGCTTGCTGCGTTGGAAAAAGCGCATCCGGATGTTGAGTTGTATACCGCGGCGATTGATCAAGGGTTAAACGAACAGGGTTATATCATGCCTGGCCTGGGAGATGCGGGCGATAAGATATTTGGTACGAAATGATTTTTAAGCCGACTCTACAGTCGGCTTTTTTTTGCCTATTTCAGCCGGACAGTCGGCATTTCACCAAAGTAATATTACAGAGGAAAAAAAAGATGACTCGTCGTGCCATCGGGGTAAGTGAACGACCACCATTGCTACAGACCATTCCGCTGAGTTTTCAACACCTGTTTGCAATGTTTGGCGCTACCGTACTGGTACCGATTCTGTTCAAAATCAATCCTGCTACCGTATTGCTGTTCAATGGCATAGGAACGCTGCTTTACCTTTTTATCTGTAAAGGCAAAATTCCGGCTTACCTTGGTTCCAGTTTTGCGTTTATTTCACCGGTTTTACTACTGCTGCCTTTGGGATACGAAGTTGCACTGGGTGGTTTTATCTTGTGTGGACTGGTGTTTTGTCTGGTTGCGCTGATTGTGAAAAAGGCCGGGACGGGTTGGTTAAATGTCATTTTCCCACCAGCCGCAATGGGGGCGATTGTCACTGTCATTGGGCTGGAGTTGGCGGGGGTTGCGGCAGGAATGGCGGGACTGTTGCCTGCTGACGGTGTGCCGGTTGACAGTAAAGCCGTGACGGTTTCTCTGATTACGCTCGCAGTAACGGTACTGGGTTCTGTGTTGTTTCGGGGATTTCTGGCGATTATCCCGATTTTGATTGGTGTGTTGGCAGGCTACGCTCTGTCTTTTTCCATGGGGATGGTGGATTTTGCATCGATCAGCCAGGCACACTGGTTTGCATTACCTACATTTTACACCCCACGGTTTGAATGGTTTGCCATGTTGACCATCCTGCCTGCTTCGTTAGTGGTGATCGCCGAGCATGTGGGACATCTGGTGGTAACGGCCAATATCGTTAAAAAAGATTTGCTCCGTGACCCAGGGCTGCATCGTTCTCTGTTTGCCAACGGCATTTCCACTATCTTGTCTGGATTTTTCGGCTCTACGCCGAATACAACTTATGGCGAGAATATTGGCGTACTGGCTATTACCAAGGTCTACAGTACCTGGGTGATTGGCGGTGCAGCGGTGCTGGCCATTCTGCTCTCCTGCGTGGGTAAGCTTGCGGCTGCGATTCAAGCGGTACCCGTGCCGGTGATGGGCGGTGTGTCTTTGCTGCTGTACGGGGTTATCGGCGCTTCCGGTATTCGTGTGCTGATTGAATCCAAAGTGGATTATAACAAAGCACAGAACCTGATTCTCACGTCGGTGATTTTGATTATCGGTGTAAGTGGCGCCAAGGTGCATCTGGGCGCGGTTGAACTGAAAGGCATGGCGTTGGCAACGGTGGTGGGTATTTGCTTGAGTTTGTTGTTCAAGGTCATCAGTCTGGTTCGCGGTGAAGAAGAGATCATTGATCCATCAGACGAAGAGCAACCAGCTCAACACTGACAGCAACCTGATATATCCCTGTTGGCCTGACGAGTTTGCAGGTTCAACAGGGTGAAGTTTCTATGCTAGACTTACTCCGTTTTTTTGCCCGTTTTGCTTGAGGTGCTTCTGAACACGCCGGCGCAGCTTTCATTGCCACTCTATTTACCTGATGACGAAACTTTTGCCAGTTTCTATGCGGGAGAAAATGCGTCTCTGCTGGCGGCTCTCCATAATGCCTTGATTCAAGAGCATGGCAGTTACATCTATTTCTGGTCTCGTCAGGGTGGGGGGCGGAGCCATCTGCTGCATGCCGCCTGTGCCGAGTTTTCTCGTGCCGGTACAGCCGTCGGTTATGTGCCGCTTGATAAACGTGCTTATTTTGTGCCGGAAGTTTTGGATGGTATGGAGCAACTGGCCTTGGTTTGCATCGATAACATCAATGCTATTGCTGGTGATGAGTCTTGGGAGATGGCGATGTTCAATCTCTATAATCGCATTCAGGAGGCAGGCCATACCCGGCTGCTAATCACTGGTGACTGCCCACCTCGTCAACTCAACCTACGATTGCCCGATCTGGCTTCCCGGCTGGACTGGGGGCAAATTTACCGTCTTCAGCCACTATCGGATGAAGAAAAAGGCGAGGCACTGAAACTGCGAGCCAAACTCCGCGGTTTTGAACTGCCGGAAGATGTCAGCCGTTTCCTGTTGAAACGGCTGGATCGGGAAATGCGCACCCTGTTTATGACGCTGGATCAGCTTGACCATGCTTCTATTACCGCCCAACGCAAACTGACGATTCCCTTTGTTAAAGAGATCCTTGGTCTGTAATGACCGCGTTTAAATAATCTCCAGCACACTTTCCGGCGGCCGGCCGATGCGGGCCTGATCGTTGACTACCACTATCGGGCGTTCAATGAGTTTAGGATTTTCCATCATCGCCTGAATCAACTGGGTTTGCGTGAGGGTATCATCCGCCAGGTTCAGTTGTCGGTAGAGATCTTCTTTGCTGCGCATGAGTTCGCGGGCGCTGTCAAATCCAAGTTGCTTGATCAGCACCGCAAGGGTCGCGGCATCAGGCGGAGTTTCCAGATAAAGCACCACTGTTGGGTGAATACCATGCCGTTCCAGTAATGCCAACGTTTCCCGGCTCTTGGAACATCGCGGGTTATGGTAGATAGTGACGTGACTGTTCATGGGATAGTAACCTTTTTAACGTCAGGATTTTTCATACTTACGGAACCGTTGTTGCAGTGCCCGCAGTTGATCAATACGAGCATCGTAGCGGGCCTGCTCCAGACTGCCAAGCTTGCTGTGTGAACTGGCGCTACTGAGCAGACTGATCGCCTGATCAAGTTCGCCGTCAAGGGCCAGATTTTCTGCATGGGCTGCCATTTCCTCATTGTTCAATCCCTGGGCAGCATAGGCTTGCGCCAGCAGATCCCAGCCATTGGGATCGTTTGGATGTGCGTAAGTATAACGGCGCAGGATCTTGCTGGCTGCCGCTGCCTGGTGATCTTCCACATAAGCGTTGGCCAGGTTGATCTGTAATACCGGATTATCCTGTACATCAGGAACTTTCTGTAGGCGGGATATCGCTTGTGCTGCTCGTTGCTGGCCGATATCAATGTCGGTAATCAGATCGAGGAACCACGGATTGTCGGGCGATTTCTTCAGCAGCGGTTGCAGCGTATTGCGGGCATCATCGTATTTTTTCGCCTGATAGGCTTGGATAGCCCGCCCATACCGTGCGGCTTGCTGTTGTCGGATATTGCCTTTGGCCCAACGATTCAGCAGTACTTCATTGAAGGGATTGTCCTGAGAGCCATACATTCCCAATGCCCGGACCCGGGCGAACAGGAAATCCTGAGAAGAGTGTACTGGGGTGACTCGCATTTGGTTGGCCCGATTACGGGCATCAGCTAGGCGACTTTCCGGTAATGGGTGTGTTAACAGCATTTCGGGTGGTTTAGTGGCATAGCGCGACATGTCGGCCAGACGTTGCAGAAAATCCGGCATAGCCTGTGGATTGAACCCGGCACGTTGCAGAACCTGAATACCGATGCGGTCCGCTTCCTGCTCATTGGCTTGGGTAAAGCTGATTATCCCCTGCTGGGTACCCGCTAACGTCCCGCTGAGCGCCGCCATTCCCAACTGAGGGTTGGCCATCGCCAGCAGGATTGAGCCGAACGTTCCCGCCCAGGTGAGCGGCGCGCTATTCTTTTGCGATTCCATCGCTCTGGCGAGATGGCGTTGGGTCACGTGAGAGATTTCATGCGCCAGTACCGAGGCTAGCTCACTTTCATTTTCTACGTAACGGAATAATCCAGAATGGATAACAACATTACCGCCAAAAAAAGCGAACGCGTTGATTTCATCATTGTTAACCAGGAAAAAATGAAAGGGTGTGCGCACGGAATTCGCGGATTGCACCAGCCGATCACCGAGCTGGTTGATGTAGTTCAATAATAACGGGTCGTTAATCAATGGTGCGCCGGCACGTAGTTTGCGCAAATAGAAATCCCCCATCGCCAGTTCCTGGTTGATGCTGAGCGTACTACCGGCTGTTGTGCCAATATCCGGCAGCAAATCCTGGGATGCGGCATATGCGGTGATCGCCCCACTTGCCAGCAGTGTTCCTACCAGAATGGGAATGACCGTTTTTCCGAGTCGGTTAGACATAACGGGTAAAACCTTCTGAACAGCATGTGAGATAAGAAGTATCTGCCAACATCTTAGCCAGCGACGGCACACAAAGAAATACTTATAGAGAAAAGCTGGCAGGAAAAAGAGTCAGTGAATTGAAATACAAGACACCGGTGCTTTAAAAACAAAGCACTGGTGTCAATAGATTGTTACCCCGAAAAATCACACGCCGTTGAGATAGCTCAGTATAATGTCGTGATGATTACTGGTTTTAAAATCATCAAACACTTTTTCAATTTTACCTTCTGTGTCAATCAGAAAGCTGATGCGGTGAATACCGTCATAGGTTTTGCCCATAAAGGTTTTTTCACCCCAGACGCCAAACAGCTCTGAAACTTCGTGATTTTCATCGGCAAGCAGGGTGAAATTCAATAACTCTTTTTCTGTAAAACGAGATAGTTTTTCCGGCTTGTCCGTACTGATGCCTAATACTTCAACATCATGCTTTTTTAGCTCATCCATGTTATCTCTCAGCCCACAGGCTTGCACAGTGCAACCTGGTGTCATGGCTTTGGGATAGAAATACACCAGGACCCGCTGTCCCTGGAAGTCGGTCAAATTAACTTGTTCGCCATCCTGGTCAGGCAAGCTAAATTTCGGTGCGATATCACCGGCTTTCAGTGTGTTCATCACTACTCTCCATCGTTCTCTTCATGCTGCGGATAGTTTACGACGCTAATATTGCCTTGTGCGTGCAGTTCTGTACATAGCTGATGAAAGGCAGGCTCAATAATTGAGCCTGCCAGTACGGCAGGACTGTGTGCGGTAATCTGGATATACAACCGCGGGAGGGCATTCCCTTCTGCTGGCTGCGTTTTAGAAACCAACTCTGCAATATTCATCTGGTAAGAATCAAATAGATTGGTAAAGCGTTCAATAATATGGGGTGAATCCGTGACTTCCACTTTTACCCATACAGTAGCAGGCATCGGTGGGCGAAATTGTGATTCGGTGCGCTTCATCACAATCAGCAACGCCATTTCAGCAGCCTTGAGCGGTAAGGTGGATTCTATCAGCGTAATGGCATTCCAACTGCCGGAAAGCAACATGATAAATGTGAACTCTTTGCCCAGCATGGCAAGACGGCTATCTTCGATATTACAGCCGCAACTACTGACGTGGCGGGTAATCGCATTGACGATTCCGGGACGATCGGTCCCCAGTGCGGTGATGACCAGATAGTGTTCTTGTTGGCTCGGCAAAATTATGCTTCCTGTACAAAATGTTGGGAGTAACATGGTAAACACAAAAAAAACCACCTGCCAAGCGCTTACAACAGCGGTTGCAAGCTTGCTTTTGCATAGAAGTCAAAAGTACCATGAAGAACTTGTTTGTGGAGGGGATGGCTAATGTTTACGGGAAGTATTGTTGCTCTGGTTACGCCGATGGACGACAAAGGTGCTGTTGATCGTGCTAGCCTGAAAAAACTGATTGATTATCATGTCGCTAGCGGGACGTCAGCGATTGTTTCGGTAGGTACTACCGGTGAATCTGCCACATTAAGCCATGATGAACATGGCGATGTGGTGATGCTAACGCTGGAGTTGTGCGATGGCCGTATCCCGGTTATTGCCGGAACCGGTGCCAATGCCACGGCGGAAGGGATTTCTCTGACTCAGCGGTTTAATGATACCGGGGTTGCGGGTTGTCTTACTGTAACGCCGTATTACAACAAACCGACGCAGGAAGGGTTGTTTCAGCACTTCAAAGCGATTGCCGAACATACTGATTTGCCACAGATCCTGTATAACGTACCTTCCCGTACCGGTTGCGATATGCTGCCGGAAACGATAGCCCGTTTGTCAGAAATTAAAAATATTGTGGCAGTTAAAGAAGCAACCGGGAACTTAAGCCGGGTAAGTCAGATCCAAGTGCTGGTTCATGAAGATTTTATTCTGCTGAGTGGTGATGACATCAGTAGTCTGGACTTTATGCAACTGGGTGGCAAAGGGGTTATTTCCGTGACGGCAAATATTGCTGCCCGTGAAATGGCTGAACTTTGTGCACTGGCGGCGCAGGGGAATTTTACCGAAGCTCGCCGCCTGAATCAGCGTTTGATGCCACTGCATCAGAAACTGTTTGTTGAACCCAATCCTATTCCGGTGAAATGGGCCTGTAAGGCATTGGGATTAATGGCGACCGATACGCTTCGTCTGCCGATGACACCGTTGACTGAAACTGGTCGCCCGGTGTTGGAGCTCGCGATGAAGCAGGCCGGTTTGCTGTAACCGTTAGGGAGATTTGATGAGTTCTTCATTGCAAAAGTCGATGGTGGCTAAGGTTATTGGCGTATCACTGGTGGTGATGCTGGCCGCCTGTTCCAGTGACCAGCGTTACAAGCGTCAGGTCAGCGGCGATGAGTCCTATCTGAAAACACCAGAACATCGGGCGTTAAAAGTGCCGGCAGGTATGATTCTTCCTCTGCAAAATGGTGACTATGATATTCCGTCGGCCAACCAGAATGGTATGGTTGGTAAAGCACTGGATATCCGTCCGCCAATGCAGCCATTGGCTTTGTTGAATGGTTCCCGTGGCCGTATTAGCGGTGATACAGCTACGCTGTTACTGGAAAAAAATGCCAAGAACAGTCAGCTTTGGTCTCAGGTCACGCATATTATTCAATCCAGAGGATTCACCATTGCCAGCCGTCAGGATGCCAACCAGACGCTGACTACTGACTGGGTTACCTGGAAACGTGAAGATGAGGATGTCGCCTACCAGGCGCGTTATCAGATCACCGTGCAACCACAAGGCTATCAACTGGCGCTGGTGGTCAAGTTGCTGGATCTGCGACAGTTGAACGTTGCGATTACCGATCTTATCCAGAGGCAGCGCTACGCCGGCATAATGCTTAATCTGATATCTAATGCGCTGGAGAAACAAGCTCAAGAGCGCGCAGATGAGCTTGCTAACCACAGTAGTACGTCACTGGATGTGCAGAGTGGTGCCGATGACTCCGGCTTGCCGTTGTTAGTGGTGCGTGGTACCTATGCCCAAGTCTGGGATCGCTTGCCAAAAGCACTGGAAAATATCGACATGAAGGTGACTGATCGCAGTAAGTCTCAGGGATCGATCTCCATCACTTACAAAGCGCCGGGCAGCAGCACCTGGGATGCATTGGGGACCAAAGATCCTCAACTGCCGAAAGGTGATTATAAACTACAGGTTGGTGACCTTGGTAACCGCAGCAGCCTGCAATTTACCGACGCCAAAGGCCATACGCTAGGTCAGTCGCAAAACGATGCGCTGGTCTCGGTGTTCCAGGCGGCATTCAACAAGTAACCTGTAAGGGTCGGATTATCCGGCCCTTCTTCATTAAGTTATCAACGCGTTAAATTATCGGGCCGTTGCGGGTGGCCCTCACTGTGTGGAGTAATTAAAGATGCAAAAGCTAGCTGAGTTGTATCGTGGAAAGGCGAAAACTGTCTACACCACCGAAGATCCTGATCTGCTGGTGCTGGAGTTTCGCAATGATACGTCAGCATTGGATGGTCAGCGCATTGAGCAGTTCGATCGTAAAGGTATGGTGAACAACAAGTTCAACTACTTCATTATGACCAAGCTGGCAGACGCAGGTATTCCAACTCAAATGGTAAGCCTGCTTTCTGATACCGAAGTGCTGGTGAAAAAGCTGGAAATGGTGCCGGTGGAGTGTGTGGTCCGTAACCGTGCGGCAGGTTCTCTGGTGAAACGTTTGGGTGTTACCGAAGGTGAAATCCTTAATCCACCGTTGTTTGATCTGTTCCTGAAAAACGATGCTATGCATGACCCGATGGTTAACGAGTCATACTGCAAAACATTCGGTTGGGTTAGTGAAGAAAATCTGGCCCGGATGAAGGAACTGAGCTACAAAGCCAATGACGTATTAAGCAAACTGTTCGACGATGCAGGGCTGATTCTGGTGGACTTTAAGCTGGAATTTGGTCTGTTCAACGGCGAAATTGTGCTGGGTGATGAGTTCTCTCCGGATGGTAGCCGTCTGTGGGATAAAGCGACGCTGAATAAAATGGATAAAGACCGTTTCCGTCAGAGTCTGGGTGGCCTTATTGAAGCATACGAAGAAGTCGCACACCGTCTTGGCATTAAATTAGACTGACTGCGCAATCGTTTACGTTTCCAGCGTCAGGAACAGGGAGTTCCTGACTGTTTCAATTTTTCACTGTATCTCATTTTTCCGGCTTGATGTCCGGATATCTGCAATCGTCCCCTGAATATTAGTGTTATCATTTTCTTTCCGCTGTAAATTCTTCTTTCATCCTGGCAAGGATTCTTCATGGCCAATTTTGACCCGACGCTATTGATTCTACTGGTGTTGGCTGCACTGGGAATTATCAGTCATAACATGACTGTCACGCTGGCAATGCTGGCGCTGTTGACTATACGCATTACACCACTGAACCATTATTTACCCTGGGTGGAAAGATACGGGTTAACCCTGGGTATTCTGATATTAACTATCGGGGTGATGTCGCCTATTGCCAGCGGGAAAATTACCGCCAGTGATGTGTTGCACTCGTTTCTGAACTGGAAATCACTGCTGGCCGTATTTATCGGTGTTCTAGTGTCCTGGCTGGGGGGACGTGGTGTTTCCCTGATGAGTAACCAACCTTCGGTGGTCGCGGGGTTACTGGTGGGAACCGTTATGGGGGTGGCACTATTTCGCGGCGTCCCGGTGGGGCCGCTGATTGCTGCGGGGCTGCTCTCTTTATTAATTGGTAAAGGGTGACAGTGGTTTTGATCGGTAGAGGTCAGATATGAAGAGCTTTATCGCCAACGGGCAGCTACAACGGCGTTATGGTCTTCGTCGCCTGCTGGTGATAAGCGGGGACGAGGACTGGAGTGCCACGCAGGCATACCAGCTCAGTCACTGTCTGGCGGGCGACTGGCTGTGGGTAAGTGCCCATGCACCTTCGGCGGTAACATCAGTTGCTCCTGGCCGGGTACGAACGCTACTGGGGCAAGAGCAATTTCATGCTGTATTTGATGCTCGTCACGGTCTTGATGCTGAGGCGTTGGCGATGCTGGCGGGGGTGCTCAAAGCCGGAAGTTGGTTACTTCTACTGGTGCCTGCATGGGATGATTGGCCGGAACGCCCGGATGAAGATAGCCTGCGCTGGAGCGAACAACCAGAACCTATTATCACACCACACTTTATCCGTCATTTCCAGCATCAGCTGTTGGCGGATGAAGACACGGTGATATGGCGTCAAGGGGACGACTTGCATATCAGGCCGTTGCGCCCTCGTCCTGATTGGCATCCTGCCAGTGGCACACCCACGTGTCAGCAGCAGCGGATTCTGGCGCGACTTCAGCAGCCCCGGCATGCAGTTTCCGTGATTACTGCGCCACGTGGTCGAGGGAAGTCTACGCTGGCGGGGATGTTGACTCGTTGTTGCAGTGGGGAATGCTGGGTTATCGCGCCGTCTCGTGCGGCAACGGATGTCTTGTTGCATCATTCGGGAGATAACGTTCATTTCTGGGCACCGGATGCATTGCTGGAGTATTGCCGCTCTCACCCTTTACCCGTTATTGACTGGTTACTTGTTGATGAAGCCGCCGCCATCCCTGCGCCGATACTGCATGCCATCCTGCCATTTTTTCCCCGGATATTGTTGACCACAACGGTGCTAGGTTATGAAGGTACCGGACGCGGATTTTTACTGAAATTCTGTTCTGCATTACCTGATTGGCAAGGATTTGAATTAACTGAGCCACTGCGTTGGGCTGGTGACGATCCTCTGGAACGTCTGCTGGATAGGTCGATGCTGTTTACCGCTGAAGAGGCCGTTTCTGAGACAAGCATACAGACCAAACCTGTCATTGATGATGAAAGTCGGGATGAGTGGTTGGCATATCCACAGCGATTGGCGCAATGCTATGGCCTGTTATGCAGTGCCCATTACCGTACCTCACCGCTGGATTTGCGCCGGTTAATGGATGCACCGGGTATGCATGTGGCTAGCGCCCGCCATCAGGATGCGATTTACGGTGTTATCTGGTCGGTGGATGAAGGCGGGCTTTCTGCGCCGTTGGCGCATGAGGTGTGGGCCGGACGTCGCCGGCCTCGTGGCAATCTGGTGGCACAGTCTTTGGCAGCACATGGAGGACAGTGGCTGGCACCAATACTGCGTTCGCATCGGATTAGCCGTATTGCCATCACGGCGGCGCGCCGCCGACATGGGATAGGGCGTGCCCTGGTTGATTTTCAGCAACAAGCGGCACAACGGCAAGGATTGGATTATCTGTCGGTAAGTTTTGGTTTTCAGGCCGATCTGTGGGCCTTTTGGCACTCTTGCGGATTTACGCTGGTGCGTATTGGCAGCCATATTGAGGCCAGCAGTGGTTGTTACAGTGCGATGGCGCTGCTTCCTCTGAGTGAGGCAGGGCAAACCTTGACTGAACAGGCAAGTGCGCAGCTGGCGCGTGACTGGTACTGGTTGCGCCGTTCAATCCCGTTGATGCTGGATTTACCGCTGGATAACGCTACTGGCCTCAGCGAGGCTGACTGGGAAAATTTGGCGGGTTTTGCTTTTGCCCACCGGCCACCAGAGGCTTGTCTGGCATCGTTATCCCGTTTGATAACCCATACTGAACAATCCATCCCTGCTTTGCGGTTATGGCTGGTGCAGGGAATGTCTGTCGAGCAATGTGTTCAGCACCTGCATTTGGCTGGACGGAAAGCGTTGATACAGTGCTGGCGTAATGAAACTTCCAGCGTATTACGGCAATTGGACGCCTTTGCAGAACAACGCTGGCGAGGGTGGAGTATTAAATCATTAACCTGAATTCATATCTGATGGCTAATTAGATTTGTCGTATATACCTGTTATCTTGCATGTTGCAGGCGGATTGTCTACCTTCAGTATTTCTCAGCATAATATGGATGTATATACCCCAAATAATTCGAGTTGCAGGAAGGCGGCAAGAGAGTGAATCCCGATGAGCTTACTCAGATAAGTGATTCGGGTGAACGAACGCAGTCAACGCACCTGTAACTTGAAGTATGACGGGTATAAATGAGTTAATTCGAGAGTAACGAAATTACATACAAAGACGATGTCTAGATAGATGAATGTTGAGATATGCATTCAGGCTACAATAACGTTTAAATATTTTTAAAACTGTAGAATGTTATTTATCAAGACGATTTTATATTTGAACACTGGTGTGTTAAAAATAAATAGGTTTGCGTAAGGTTTATATATATTACGATACTATTATATATGGCGCTTTATCACATGAACCGAGTGTTTATATTAGATAACTTAATCAATTAAATAAAAAAATATTTATACCTTCAATAAGGCATCGCTCACATTTTTACCAATTCGATCTTTGCCTTCAGTCATCTGTCCTTCCTCCGTGGTATACACTGATATTGATACAGGATAATGGAATGACTTGTTCAATAACCCTCAATATTGGCCTACCAATGAGGAGTGTATAGTAACTGCTAACAAACATCGATAAGTACCGGTTGCATAATGTGAGCCGGCAGGAGACGTAAAATGAAACATGAATACGTTATGGTGCAGAATGCCGTATCTCCTAAACAGTTATTCTTGTTATTCCATGGTGTCGGCGATAATCCGGTATCAATGGGTGAAATAGGCCGTTATTTCGCCGAGGCTTTCCCGCAGGCGCTGGTGGTGAGCATTGGCGGACCAGAAAGCAGTGACGTCGGTAATGGTCGACAGTGGTTTTCGATACAGGGAATTACGGAAGAGAACCGGGTCGAGCGGATTAACACTATCATGCCCCGTTTTATCGACACGGTGCGTTATTGGCAGGAATACAGTCAGGTTGATTATGCACACACTGCATTAATTGGGTTTTCGCAAGGTTCAATAATGATACTGGAAGCGTTAAAAGCCGAAGAGAATCTTGCTGGTCGGGTGGTCATCTTCAGTGGCCGCTTTGCCGCGTTGCCGGAACAACCATTCACCGAGACTGTGGTGCATTTGATTCACGGTGAAGACGACCCGGTTATTGCGGTGGATCACGTGCGCACTGCGGCGCATCGTCTGCGTTCGCATGGATCTGATTTTACGCTGGATCTGGTACCAGAATTAGGTCATGCCATTGATGATGAAATGATGGGTTATGCATTGGATCGGCTGAAAAATTATATTCCACAGCGTTATTGGGATGAAGCAGTACAAGGTAATCGTGGCGAGTTAATCGCTTTCCGCTGATTGATCAACCGCATGAAGCAGGTAGTGGTACTGCTGCATGCGGTTTCCTCAGAACACACTGATTCAAATATCTACAGCCTGTT
Organism: Prodigiosinella confusarubida; assembly: GCF_002847015.1. Classification (GTDB taxonomy): domain Bacteria; phylum Pseudomonadota; class Gammaproteobacteria; order Enterobacterales; family Enterobacteriaceae; genus Prodigiosinella; species Prodigiosinella aquatilis. Next base: position 4,060,861 of record NZ_CP025085.1, on the reverse strand, counting down.
TAGATCCGTTCTACGATCATGGCAATACCTTGACCCCCACCGATGCAGAGCGTCGCCAAGCCTAGGTTTTTATCATAACTATGCAAGGCATGAACCAGTGTAACCAATATTCTGGCGCCACTCGCGCCAATCGGATGTCCTAACGCAATCGCACCGCCATTGACGTTGACTTTTTCCGGATCAAGTTGCAGCTCACGTTGTACTGCCAGAAACTGAGAGGCAAACGCTTCGTTAGCTTCGATCAGGTCAAGATCGTGAATACTCATGCCTGCTTTGGTCAATGCCTTGTGGGTCGCCGGAATGGGCCCCAGTCCCATGACATCACTGGGAACACCGGCAGAAGCCCAGCCTCTGATCCGTGCCAGTGGTGTGATGTTTTGCTGGTGAGCCAGAGATTCCGGCATCAGAATCAATGTTGCAGCCGCATCGTTGATGCCTGAAGCGTTACCCGCAGTCACCGTACCATCGGGAGAGAAAGCAGGACGCAGTGCGCTCAGTGAGTCCAACGTGGTATCGGTGCGCGGATATTCATCCTGAGCAAATATACGGGTCTGGTTTTTTTGTTTAAGCGTAATGGGGGTAATTTCGGCATTGAATCGCCCACTCTCTATGGCATATTGAGCTTTCCGCTGTGATGCCAGTGCGACACTATCCTGTTCTTCCCGTGACAGTTGATATCGGCGGGCAATGTTTTCCGCCGTTGTTCCCATATGATAGTTGTTGAAGGCGCACCAGAGTCCGTCCTGAATCATAGAGTCCACCAGTTTACCATTCCCCATACGATATCCTTGACGGGCTTTTTCGAGCAGATAAGGCGCAGCACTCATATTTTCCATACCACCGGTGATACAGACCCGGTTGTCGCCGGCCAGGATGGATTGTGCGCCAAGTACCACCGCTTTGAGCCCGGAACCGCAGACCTTGCTGACGGTAAGCGATGGGGTTTCAATACTGATCCCTGATGCGATACTTGCCTGATGAGCGGGATTTTGCCCCAATCCGGCTTGTAGTACATTTCCGAGAATTACCTCATCAATACGTATATCGTCGGGTAATGTGCAAAGGCCATCACGGATAGTCGAGGTGGCCATGTCGATAGCGGATGTATTGGCCAGACTACCGGCAAATTTTCCTATTGCGGTTCTTTTGGCACTGACAATAACGACCGAGTCATGCATCGTTGCCTCCATTAATTTTCATTGTTTTTAAATCGGTGGAGACAATAAAGGTTGCCTCAGTCTTTTGACGCACGTCTTCCAGCGTGGTGTGAGGGCTGATTTCACTTAGTACCAATTGCTGATGAATAAAATGGAATACCGCCAGTTCGGTCACGACCATATTGACTTTATTCACGGCAGTCAGCGGGTAAATACAGCGTTTCAATAGCTTTGCTTCACCATTTTTTGCACAGTGTTCCATGGCAATGATGACTTTCTTCGCGCCGACTACCAGATCCATGGCTCCACCCATGCCCGGTACCATTTTTCCTGGAACCATCCAGTTGGCGAGATTGCCATGCTCATCGACCTGTAAGCCACCAAGTACGCAGATATCCACGTGACCGCCGCGGATCAGAGCAAACGAGAACGCGCTGTCGAACATAGCAGCACCGGGTACCATGCCGCAGGGTTGTCCACCGGCGTTAACCAGATTCATATCGGGTTCATAAATCGCACCCAGGCCAAGCAGGCCATTTTCCGACTGGAACGTCACCTGAATATTATCCGCTACATAATTGGCGACTTTGGTGGGTAAACCGATACCTAAATTAACCACATCGCCATCGTTGAGTTCTAAGGCTACCCGTTGGGCAATGATTGTTTTGGCATCCATTATTGCTCTCCTGCATAAAGATGATCGACGAGCGCCGCTGGCGTAATAATGCACTCTGGCGATAGTTGACCGACGGGAATAATCTGTTCGCACTGGGCGATAACTTTATTTGCCGCCAAAGCAATAAGAGGATTAAAGTTGCGAGCAGTCAGGTGATAAACAAGATTTCCGCTGGTGTCGGCAATGCTGGCCTGAATAATGGCCAGATCTGCTTTTAAAGGCAGTTCCAATAAATAAGTGATACCGTTTATGGTTATTTTCTGTTTATTGTCTTCAACGATAGTTCCCACGCCGGTGGGGGTCAGAAATCCACCTAAGCCTGCACCACCGCTGCGTATACGCTCAGCCAGCGTTCCCTGGGGAACCAGCTCTACCTCCATTTCACCAGCAATCATTCTGCGACCCGTTTCAGGATTGGTGCCAATATGTGAGGCGATGACTTTTTTGACCTGCCCACTAGCAATAAGCGGGCCTACGCCAGTATCAATAAATCCGGTATCGTTACCGATAATAGTTAAATCCGTGACACAGGATCGAATAATCTCGTTAACTAATAATGCTGGTGTTCCAACCCCCATAAAACCACCGAACATAATTGTCATTCCGTCATACAGACAGGAGCGGAAATAGCTTGCATCAATGAGTTTGCTATTCATCGTTTTACATTCCACCAATAATGGTTAATAGAAAAGCTATACCAATAAATTTCTGGTTACAGGAAGGCGGCAATTGAATAACCAGAGTAGATAATTCGCCTTCAACGAGAAAGATGATGGGTATATGACGGGTAAATAATTACCCGCTGATAAAATAATAATTAAATATCGATATCGAGTATGGCGGAACTTAATCCCTTACCGTGCATATCCAATGCTAAAGAACGGGTGACACCACCACCCAATGCGCCATACATAACAAAATTAAGCGCACTGATTTCCGGTAATTCATAACGGACAACATCGCCTTGAACAATATCTTTAAACCAGTCTTTTACCTTTTCGGCAGTGACGCTATTTTTCAATAGCTCATAATCTTCATCACGATAAGCAATCAGGGATATATTGGACGTATTGCCTTTATCTCCGGTTCGCGAGTGCGCAATGTGGCGTAATTTCATCATTTAATCTCCAGATAGTTAATGGCGGGAATAACCAGCGAACGTGCCAGCAATGTTGAATCCATCGCCAGAATTTCTTTTACTGATTTATTCACACCGCCACCACCAGCTGGACCATTGGTATAAAGTGTTTCTATTTCATTACCGACTTTAATGGCTTCACTTCTGGATGAGCATCTGGCGGCAACGCGGGCCCGCACTTCGTAAGGCTGATGGCCTTGAGAACGAACAGGTCCGTGCAGGGCATCAATCCCAATAAGATCAAAACGTATTTCCTGTGGTGCAAAATGGCACAGCGTGAAGCGTCCTTTTACAATTTCCAGCGCTAACTGGCCACGAGCGACTGCTCCGGGACCAGCATAAGAAATTTCACCTTCGCCGATATAACCATCTTGATAACCAACTGAGACTTTTAATGTTTCTGTCCTTTTACGTCCGGTCGCCCCCTGAATACGGACTCGATTTTCTCCATCCTGAGTGAAATGAACACGACTGAAATCGGCAGTGACATCCGGTGTGATATAGCTGTCGGGTCGATGGATTTCATAAAGTAACTGTTCCTTGCAGGTATCTATGCAAACACAGCCACCGGAACCGTCAACCTTGGTGATGACCGCATTTCCATCGTCACTTATCTCGGCTATTGGAAAGCCAAGGCGTTCCAGATTAGGAATATCTTTGAATCCTGGGTCGGCATAGTAACCACCGGTAATTTGTCCGGCACATTCCAGCAGATGTCCAATACAGGTGCCTTTACCCAAATGATCCCAATCATCGGCGGTCCAGCCGAATTCGTACATCATGGGTGCCAGGAATAACGAGGGGTCGGCAACGCGGCCGGCAATAATAATGTCAGCATCTTGACGCAGTGCGTCAACCAGCGCGTCACTCCCAAGATAAGCGTTGGCCGAGATAATATCTTTACCACATCTGGAAATGGGTTCACCAATGTCATCCAGCCGGGAATCCACTACCAGCAATTGGGCATAGACGTCATCACCAGTGATAACGGCAATTTTTAACTGCCTGGCGCCCAGTTCCCGGGCAATTTCCAGTACCCGTTGACCAGCAGACACTGGATTGGCAGACCCCATATTAGTGATGATCTTGATGCCTTTCTCCAGACACTGTGGCAACACGGCATACATTCTGTTTGCCAGTAATTCGTTATAACCTTTGTTCGGATCTTGTCGTTTTTGTTTTTGACCAATGGCAATCGTGCGCTCTGCCAGACATTCGAAAATCAGATAATCAATATTTCCTTTTTCTGCCAATTCGACAGCGGGTTCGATGCGATCTCCGGCATAACCGGCGCCTGAACCAATACGGATGGTTTTCATACAACACCTTATCGTTAAGTTTACAAGTAGATTTTTCAAGTAGTTACGGTTACCAGGGGAATACGCCCGTGAGGACGCAGGTAAGCGTCATGATGATGCTGGCACCCCAAAGTACCGGGATAGCGAACTTCTGGTGATCGGCCAGATCGACTCCCGCCAGACTGACAAGCAGGAACGTTGCCGGCGTCAGCGGGCTAACGGGAAAACCGGTGGTCATTTGTCCCATAACTGAAGCTTGCGCGACCTGAATGGACGGAATACCTAACATGTTTACGGTATGTGCGATAACCGGCATGATGCCGAAATAGTAGGAATCAGGGTCGAATATCAAGCTCAACGGCATGGAAATTATGCCGATAATGAACGGAATATGAGAGGCAAAGGACGCAGGAATAAAGTCAACCGCTGTATGGGACATGGCTTTCAGCATACCGGTGCCACCCATAATCCCGGTAAACGCACCAGCGGCGAAAAGAATACTAGCCATCATCAAGGCGGCTTTGGCATGCGCGTTGATGCGTTCTTTCTGCATTTCAACATTGGGATAGTTAAACATCAGCGCCAGGGTCAGCGCGATCATGAACGCCACTGTCGGTGATATTTTGGTGAACACCATGGTGCCGATAACGCAGACGACCAGTGCGATGTTAATCCAAAACATATGGGGGCGGCGGAGTGCTTTTTCCGCGTCAGTCAATTCTTTTACGTGGCTGGTGTGGACGCTCGTGGTATCGATGGCGCTAAAACCATTACTGGATAACCCCAGACGCTTTTGCTCCTTTTTCCCCCAGTAGTAGCCCATGCCTACCATAAAAGTTAAACCACAAATTTGGGCAGGAATCAGCGGGATAAACAGATCATGTGTGGAGATGTTCAACGCGGCGGAAGCTCGGATCATCGGTCCGGTCCACGGAAGAAAATTTACCCCGGCACTCAGGGCGGTAATGCCGACCAGTATGCGTTTGTCCATGCCGAGTTTATTAAACAGTGGCAGCATTGCGGGAATGGTGATCAGAAATGTGACGGCACCGTTACCATCCAGATGCGCCATCAGGGCCAGTACGCCAGTACCAATGATAATTTTGACTGGATTGGTCCCGACGATACGCAGTATTCCCCGAATGATAGGATCGAACATACCCGCGTCAGTGACAACACCAAAAAAAGTGATGGCGAATACAAACATGGCAGCCATAGGCGCTAGTTTGGTTATACCGTCAACGACATATTTCGCGGTATCTGTTCCACTACCGGCAATCAGGGCGCCAATAACTGGGATAACAATTAGTGCCACCAGCGGTGACATTTTCTTTGTCATAATAAAAAACAGTAATGTGGCTATAGTTAGCACACCGATTAAAGCCAACATAAATACTCCTATATTTATTACTTGTTATAGGGCTGTGTGATGGTGGAATTTTCTTTACTCAATCGTTTATTTGCCAATATATCCGTCATTTCTCACGTTGCAGATGTGTTGGCGCTCCCTTCCATGAATCTCGCCCTTTATCGGTCGTGTGGACCCGCGTTCAAATCTGCTTCGGTAGATTTGCCACTCCAGTCCCTGATGTGCATACATTCATGGGGATTTCCTTAGTTGCTACCTGCCTGCATCGTGAAATCGGCAATTAACGTGAAAGGTTATTAACCCAGAGCGTTTTGTTTTTTTGCTGGGTATTTTTTACCATTGGTATGCCTGAAGTGCTAACTCGTAATCTTTATGAATCTATTCGATAATTTAATGGGTTTGTTTTATTCGTAATATTTATTGATTTGTTTGTTTAATTGATGAGTTATTAACTAACTGTTTTCTATGATTGTTACTGTGTTTTTTTTGACAGAGTTATTTTGCTTTTGTGATGTCGGTTGTAAGTTGACATAAGAAATAAAAAAACAATCAAAATAATAAATGTAAATAAATGAGGGCTCGATCATGAAAATAAATAAATAGCCTTGTTGATGGCGCTTTTACACTATTTATTACAGGTGGGTTTTCTTGCGAGGGTATTATGAATTTATCAATTAAACAGCTCAGAGCGTTTATGGTATTGACGGAAACGGACAGTTTTACCCGAGCGGCTCAACGAGTTAATCTTTCTCAACCGGCGTTCAGTGCATTGATTGCCAGCCTGGAAGAAGATGTGGGATATCGTTTATTCGATAGGGATACACGTAAAGTACAGTTGAATGCGGATGGAATCCATTTTATTGAGATCGCCCGTCGATTGATGCAAATGCATGATGACGCCGTCAGCGAAATAAAATCGCACGCCACAGGTTATAAAGGAAAAGTCGTTTTAGCCGTATTGCCGTCTTTGGCTGTTGAATGGCTTCCTCAGGTGCTTACGCAATATCATCATGCTTATCCGAAAATCAAGGTGGAATTAATTGATACGCAATGGGATCGTTGTCTAAAAGCCATATTGGATGGTCAGGCTGATTTGGCGTTGACAGCGGGTGAGCCTTCATCAGAAACATTCAGTTCCCGTATGTTGTTTGCCGATAGCTTTTACCTTATCTGTCATAAGGACCATTCACTGGCACAGTACAGTTTGGTGTCGATAGAGGAAATTAAAGACTGGGCCTTTATCGGTTTTTCCAAGGGAACCAGTATCCGGCAATATACCGATCAGTTAGCCGAACCAGAAGGATTCAACTATGTGCTTGAAGTCAGACAGTTGACGACAATGATGGGATTAGTGGCGGCTAACTATGGTATTAGTATTGTTACGGGATTGACATTGTTTCAGTTTCAGCATCCTGATATTGCAATCATTCCGTTCAGAGATCTGTCGCTGAGACGCGGAATTTATCTGGTGACAGACAAGGAACGACAACTCTCAATTTGTGCCAGGGAGTGCTATGACTTTCTTCAGGCCAGGGCGGAAGGTGTTGGGCACGAGCTTAAAACGCGCTTGACTCGGGCCTGAAGGATGCGCCGTATCAGGGTTTTTTTTGTGGCCAGTCGTCGTCTTCATCCCATTTATCGTTGTTATCACGATGGGGTGGAATTTCCGGTTTGTCGTTCAAAAAGGATTTGTGGTCAAGACGCCGTAATTCTTTGATACCATTGAGTATTACTCCCAGCAGGAACACCAGAATGATCCACCAATAGTCAGCCAGCCATGCCATGTTATACCTCATCGATACGGGTGATAAAGCGGGTAAAAAGTTGTGGCAGATGTTTATTCAGCCATTGATAGCCAGCTATCTCTTCCCCGTGCCAGGATTCACGGATAACTGCTGGCGTCAACTGCGCCATCGCTAATCGCGCTAACGGTAAATAACTGATATGCCAAGGCTCAACCGCAACACCGCCATGATCATGCGCGTAAGGTCGATAAAACCCAAATAGCGGCATATGTGAGTCCAACCAGTCACTCAACGTAGAGAAATATCCGCCAGTGTCGTACTCCCAGGGTTCCAGTTGCAGTGTTTGCCCCGAAGGAAGACGGTCAGGATCGTAGATATCCAGATCGCTGCCCCAGTGATGCCGACTGCCACCTGGCAATGCGGACCAGCGCAGTATCGCTTCACAACGGTCACCCTCACTTAACGTGAGGGCATCCAACGGCTGATTGTCTTTATCCAGTAACGGCCGCAGACCGGTAAATTTTCCGTTCCAGATCTGTTGCTGACGCCCGAAGTCACGAAAGGTACTCGCTGGCTGGAGATTAAAACCATCCTGCCGGGCCGCCTGTTGCATGGACTTAAAAGCGATAACAGCTTCCGGTTGCAAACGGTGTTGACCTGTCAGGGTGACCAGATGCCCATCACTCTTGCCTGTCAGCATTGCCGACGTGATCATGCGATCAACTGCTCCATGATGCGTTGATACATCCGGCTTAACAGCTGCAAATCTGCTGCACTGACACATTCATTCACTTTATGAATAGTGGCGTTTACCGGTCCGAGTTCAACTATCTGTGCTCCCATCCGCGCAATAAACCGGCCATCAGAGGTGCCGCCGTTGGTCAGTAGTTGCGGTGTGATTTCACAATAATGTTCAACTGCATCAATAATAGCATTCACCAGCTCGCCGTGTTCGGTCAGGAAGGGATGCCCGGATAATTGCCAATCCAGAGTGTACTTGAGTTGGTGGCGGTCAAGTAGCTCAGCGACACGTTGCTTAATGCGTTCATCGGTCAATTCGGTACTGAAGCGAAAATTGAACTGCACAAACAGTTCGCCAGGAATAACGTTATTGCTGCCGGTTCCTGCCTGAATATTTGCAATCTGCATACTGGTGGGAGGAAAAAACTCATTTCCCTGATCCCATTCCGTGGCTATCAGTTCATGCAACGCGGGCATGGCGCGGTGTACCGGATTGTCTGCCAGGTGGGGGTACGCAACATGACCCTGTATACCGTGTATGTAAAGGTTGGCGGTGATTGAACCCCGACGGCCATTTTTCGCCACATCCCCGATACGTTTCGTGCTGGAGGGTTCGCCGATCAGGCAGTAATCAAGGCGCTCCTGGCGGGCCATCAAAGTTTCAACAACCTTAACCGTACCGTTTACGGCTTTGGCTTCTTCGTCTGAAGTAATTAAAAACGCCAGGCGCCCTTGGTGGTGGGGATGCGTGGCAACAAAACGTTCAGCGGCAACCACCATCGCCGCCAACGACCCTTTCATATCTGCTGCACCACGCCCATACAGCATGCCATCGCATAGCGTGGGCTCAAATGGGGGGTGCTGCCACTGCTTTTCATCCCCGCAGGGAACCACGTCGGTGTGACCGGCAAAAGCCAGTGTTTTCCCTGTGCCACGCCAGGCCCAGAAATTTTGGGTATCGCCAAAATTCATTTTTTCTATGTTGAAGCCAATCGCCTGCAAACGTTCAATCATCAACGTCTGACAACCTTCATCATTAGGGCTGAGGGAAGGACGTTTAATTAACTGCTGAGCCAGTTCTAGTACCGGGCAAGACACGTTATTTATTCTCCGCAAAAAAGTGCTGGTAGCTATCCTCGCTGAAACCAAGCAATGCGGCACCGTGGTCAGTGACTAACAAGGGCCGTTTGATGAGCGAGGGGTGCTCCAGCATAACAGTTTTTGCCGCGTCTTCATTATTGGTTGCATTACGTTTCGCTTCATCCAGTTTGCGCCAGGTTGTTCCACGGGTATTAATCAAGGGTTGCCAACCGACCAAATTGATTAAAGCCTGCAATTGTACGTCATCCAGACCGTCCACCTGATAGTCATGAAAGCGATAGTCAATGTGATTGTTTTCTAGCCAGCGACGGGCTTTTTTGATGGTGTCGCAGTTCTTGATACCGTACATAACTGTCATCATTTTATAAAACTCTTCACTTTTTATCTGATAAGAATGAAGAGCATACCGTATTCGCGCTAATGGTGGCAGGGTATTGAATTTGTTTTAGTAGATCATGTAGTTAAGTGAAGTGGCTGTCTATTGGGAAGAGGAAATTAGTCTGTGCCGTTTCACTATTGATAGCAGCACAGACTTTTTTTTAGACTGAAAGGAAGTATTTTCGTCTGATCCAAAGGGAAACATTCACCAGACCAATCATCACTGGCACTTCAACAAGCGGCCCGATGACAGCGGCAAAAGCAGCACCAGAGTTGATGCCATAAACAGCGACGGCTACCGCGATAGCGAGTTCAAAGTTATTACTGGCAGCGGTAAACGAGAGTGTTGCACTCTTTTCATAACTCGCGCCTAAGCGTTTGCACATGAAAAATGAGATGGCAAACATAGCAACAAAGTAGATAAGCAAAGGGATAGCAATACGTACGACATCGAAAGGGAGACTGACAATCAATTTCCCCTTCAGACTGAACATCACCACAATGGTGAACAGCAGCGCAACCAGGGTAATAGGACCGATCTTGGGAACGAAGTGGGCGTGATACCACTCTTTTGAAACAAAGCGCAGCATGATCACTCGGGTCAGTACGCCGGCAATACAGGGGATGCCCAGATAGATGAACACACTCTTGGCAATTTGCGCGATGGAGATATCAACAATTGAACCAGACAATCCGAAGAACGGCGGCAATATGGTAATAAATAGCCAGGCATAGGCGCTGAAAAACAGCACCTGAAATATCGAGTTGAACGCCACCAGACCCGCCGCATATTCCGTTGAGCCTTTCGCCAGTTCATTCCAGACAATCACCATGGCGATACAGCGCGCCAGACCGATCATGATAAGCCCAACCATGTATTCCGGTTTGTCATGCAGGAAAATCACGGCTAATGCGAACATGAGTGCCGGACCGATGATCCAGTTTTGGATCAGCGACAGGGTTAACACTTTTCTGTCGCGGAATACGTCTGGCAGCTCTTCATACCGTACCTTGGCAAAAGGGGGATACATCATCAGGATCAGCCCGGTAGCAATCGGAATATTGGTTGTTTCCACCTGAAAGCGGTTAATGAAGTTCTCTACACCAGGGACTAAAAAACCGAGACTCACACCCAGAGCCATTGCAGCAAAAATCCAGACAGTCAGATATCGGTCTAAAAATGAGAGTTTGCGAGTGATGTCACTCATTGAGGATTTTCCTTAATTTGTGGATGATTGTTACTCAATACCAACCGTTAGCGTTTGAATTAATGTGATTGGGTTCCAGGCCGTTCAAGAGGCTGCTGTAATAGCGGTGATGTAGAATGACCGAGCATCAGACGACTATTGATAAGCCATGCCCACGGTTCAATACCCTTCTGGTGTAAATCAGCCCGAAAATTATCGGCTTCTGTACCGGATGCCCCACTTGAACAACATATTACCGGGTCAAAAATCTGGATAAGCGCCATGATGGCTTCTCTCTACACAATGATTTGAGCAATTTCATCCATCGCTGTTTTCAGTGCAGTTTTATCGTGTTGCAGCTCATTCAGCGGCAGAGCGAAAAAAGCTTCGATACGGGCACGTAGGATCTTGTAAGCCTGTATGAATGAAGCGTCAATTTCTTCATCAGTACCTGTTGCATGCGCCGGATCTTCAACGCCCCAGTGAGTACGCAATACCGGGCCGAGATAAGCCGGGCAGGTTTCATTCGCTGCATTTCCGCAAACACTGATCACGATGTCAGGTATCGCTGGCAGGTTTTCCCATGACTTGCTGTAGTAGCCTTCAGTGGAAATACCTTCGCGCTGTAACAACGCGATTGAGCGAGGATGTACCTGGCCGGTTGGGTTACTGCCGGCACTCATTGCGTGCCAACCTTCTGGAGCCAATTGATTGAAAATCGCTTCGCCCAAAATGGAGCGACAAGAGTTACCAGTGCAGAGGAATAAAACGTTCATCATCAGTCCTTTTGTGTGGATACATTGGGCAATACCGCCGAAGAACAGGAAGTGTCTTTTCTGAATGACGCGCATTCCTCCGGATGGCCGGAGCAACACTCTTCAGTCAGGTAAGCAATAACATCCAGCATCACGGGGATATTAGCCCGGTAACGCTGAAAGCGTCCTTCCTGCTCGACTGTCGTCAATCCGGCATGTGTCAAGGCTTTGAGGTGAAAAGAGAGTTTGTTTGGCGCGAGATCAAGCTCCTGCGCTAAATCACCTGCTACCTGGCCTTTCAGCCCGGTTCTCACCAACAAACGATAAATATCCAATCGAATGCCGGATGCCAGAGATTCAAAAATAATAACTGCGTTTTCTTTGTTCATTGTTTCAATTCTACAAGAATAGTTGAAATGATCAAGTGTTTAAGAAGGCGTAAACGTCACCACATGTCAAAATGGAAAACCAGCTATGAGTCACCATACTCAACTAAAGGATAAATTTTATATAAAAAGCCCACAATGGATCGTTTTACTCAATCATTGGCTCAACATATCAGAAGCCGGTAGTCACTCTGCGTCTCAGTATCCTCTATTAGCTTTTTCAATATGCTGGCCAAGCTACGGGGGAAATGCCTTGGATCGGAGTTGTTGACATATTTCAGTGTGTTGGCATAGATACTCTGGTACCACACGCCATCCCACCCTAGGTTATGTGGCTGTTTATGGGCCAATTTTGTGGGGTAAGTCTGGGGTATAATCGGTGCCACTCTATTCTTCTGTTTTATGACAAAATGGCACGGTGTTGTAGTGTGGCAATGGAAAGGTAATGTGTTGATAATTAAGTTGAAAAATGAATCTCTTATAGAATGGGTAGTGATACCGGCACATCATGTATGCGTATAATGGTTTATTATGGTCAAAAAAAAAGCATATAATAACCCCGCCGAATAAGAAGACTTAAGGGGCTATCATGATTGAGATAGAACTCAATAACTGGAAAAGCTTCATCGAAGCGATGTTACGTAAGTAACAATTGGTCTATTCATATTAGTATAATTTTTGTTTGTGTCATTACCGACCAGGAACAAAGTTTGAGCAATCTAAAGCAGTAACGTCGACGTTGCTGCTTTTTTGTGTCTGAGATAGTGAACATTTAATTTATTAATTAACTGATTTTTAAATATTAATTTTCGTCACGACACTTCGGATAACCTAAGACGGCGTTATTCTCTTCTTTAGAATTTACTTCCTTTTTTGTGATCTACTTCGCGATTTTTTTTGATGCCCGTTGGAAATGGTTATGTCTGGTCCAGAGCATAAATGAGGAAAACCAAGTAAATAAAAGAGGCTATTATTCTCATTCTGTTTGAAATATCAGCAATCCATCGGTTTGTCGGATCGATTTCCCCTCATCCAAGGGCATAACGGGCCGCGGCGGTGGCATGTAGTAAGGTGGTATCGAATAAAGGCACCTGGGCATCGTCTGCATTAATTAGCAACGGTATCTCTGTACAGCCCAGAATGATCCCTTCAGCGCCTTGCTGTTCCAATCGTTGGATGATTTTCCGGAATTGTTGGCGCGAAGCATCAAGCGTTTTTCCCAGACACAGCTCCTGAAAGATAATGTTATTAATGATTTCTCTTTCCTGCTGGTCAGGGGTAAGGACGGTGATGCCATATAGATCTGTCAAGCGTCGACGATAAAAGTCCTGTTCCATGGTATAGCGCGTGCCCAGCAGCGCCACCTTGGTGATACTTTGTTGCTGGATGCTGATGGCCGTGGCATCGGCGATATGAATCAATGGCAGCTCACAGGCGCTTTCTACCTGGTTCGCAACCTTGTGCATTGTATTTGTGCAAATCACAATGGCTTCAGCGCCCGCTTTTTTTAATCCACATGCTGCTTCTGACAAAACATGGGCTGCTGTCTCCCAGTCTTCTTGCGATTGCAGTTGTTCGATGTCATAAAAATCGACATTGTGCAGTAGTAGTCGGGCTGAATGCAGACCACCCAGTTCGTTTTTTACATATTCATTGATAATCCGGTAATAAGGGATTGTGGATTCCCAGCTCATCCCTCCGAGTAATCCCAGCATTTTTTGCATGTAAAGTCTCCTCCGACTTGGATACTGAAAAAAGTGATGAATCAAGAATAACGTATCAGAGAAAAGAGGTAAAAGTCCTGAAAGTGGTGAATTAATGCTTTTTGCTCATTTTTTTATCGTGTTTTATCACTTTTTATCTATCTTTGACTGGACAAATGGTCCATCTATTGCTGTACTGTACGCGACACAGATTTTGTGTCTTTCATTCATGTTAAAGGTAAGTTTGATGTCTAAGATTAAAGGTAGCGTTAAGTGGTTTAATGAATCCAAAGGATTCGGTTTCATTACTCCGGAAGATGGTAGCAAAGACGTATTTGTACATTTCTCTGCCATCCAGAGTAATGGTTTTAAAACTCTTGCTGAAGGTCAGCGTGTAGAGTTTGAAATCACTAGCGGTGCTAAAGGTCCTTCTGCTGCTAACGTTATCGCTATTTAATTATACCGGTTTCTTAAAAAACCCGCCCAAAGGCGGGTTTTTATTTTGTGGTACATCACTTGATCTAGTGTGCGGTAAGTCCGGTTACCAAAGCAAATGCCAGCGATGTCATTAACAATGAACCGACCAGATTTAACAGTAGATTCAACCCGGCAGCAAGCCACTCTCCGCCTTGCAATAGTGTGACGACCTCAAAAGAGAATGTAGAGAACGTCGTCAAGCCCCCACATAAACCTGTCGTAATGAGTAGTTTCCAGTGCGGATCAAGATCGGGTTGGCGAATAAAATAGCCCATTGCTGCACCGATAATAAAAGCCCCAGCCATATTAGCCAAAAAAGTCCCTATTGGTATCTGAGGGGAAATGCTGTTAAAACGTAGGCTCAGCAGCCAGCGTAAGACGCTTCCTATCCCGCCACCAATAAAAACAGCAAATAAAGTACTATACATGGTCACCTTTTTGTTTAAAGGAAAGTCAGAATGATCTCGAAAAGAAGAGTATAACGCTACGACCCCTTTTCGAGGAGCTCGTAGACATCATTAGCCGGAAGGCGGTTATGGAGGAATGTCATCTCCGTTACTGGTATAAAAGTTTACCTTTTTGTCTCGCATTTTTGTAGAGAGTGTTGCCATGAAATGGCATGCAATGCGGTGTAATGTGTTAACACATATTAAGGAGCCTGATGATGAAAGTTTCACTCGGCCAGTTTGCCGTACAGCGTACATGGCAAGACAATGCTATTACCTGTATAGCATTAATGCAGAGGGCAGCGGCGGCGGGAGCCGATTTATTAGTGTTACCAGAAGCTGTTCATGCCAGGGATAATAATAATGCTGAATGGGGGATGGACGCCGCTCAGCCTATTAATGGTCCTTTTGTCAGTCAATTGCTGGAAGCTAGTCAATTGATTGATATCTCAGTTATTTTTACTATTCATACCCCCGTTCATAATGAGTTTGTGCACAATACTCTATTAGTGCTTCGTCAGGGTGAAGTGTTGGCTTTCTACCATAAACTGCACCTTTATGATGCTTTTTCTTCCCAGGAATCAAAGCGAGTGATACCAGGTGAGTCAATACCGGCCATTATTGAAATAGCAGGAATAAAAGTGGGATTGATGGTGTGCTACGACGTCCGTTTCCCCGACCTGGCGCGACAGTTGGCCATGAATGGCGCGGAGGTATTGGTATTACCCTCCGCCTGGGTTAAAGGGCCGCAGAAGGAAGCGCACTGGGAGTTGTTAACCAGAACGCGAGCGTTGGAAAATACCTGCTATATGGTCGGAGTCGGTGAATGTGGGGAAAAGAATATTGGCAACAGTCTGGTTGTTGACCCGTTGGGTGTTGTGATTGCCCAGGCGGCAGAAGCTCCTGACCTCATCTTTGCAGATATTAATTTTGAGCGTATTCAACATGTTCGCCATCAGTTACCTGTCTTGCGTCACAACCGATTCAAGGCTCCTGTATTACGGTAATCTGAACTCTACTCGTAGAGCAGATCATCAGTAACCATGCTCTTGGCTGGCATGGTCTTACTTTGTTACATATAGCCTTTGTGTTGTTAAGGGCTTTCTTTTAAAAAGAGTGATAAGAAACATGCTGGTTCCCAGCGTATATAATCAGGTAGGTAGGTATGGAAGGTATCAGTATTGCCAAACTTTTAGTGATCGGCGTGCTTGTTGTTTTGCTATTTGGAACCAATAAATTACGCAGCCTGGGCGGAGATCTTGGCGCGGCAATCAAGGGTTTCAAAAAAGCGATGAGTGATGAGCAACCAACGAATAATGCTAGCTCAGATGAACCCGTTGCACTTAACGATACGACTCATCACAAAGAGTAAGGTCCCACAAAGAGCAAGCTCTTGAGACGGTTAAAAACCAATAGCGGACGGCATGTGACCGCCCGCGTTTTTTCGCATCAGGAAAATGTAACCGCGCATTACGACGATTTTTCCAGAAGTAAATCATTTTACCTCGACGCCTTTTGCCTGTAGGTCGGCATGGTAGGACGAGCGTACAAATGGACCACAAGCGGCGTGGGTGAATCCCATTGCCATTGCTTCCGTTTTCATTTCTTCAAATTCTTCCGGATGGACATAACGCTGTACCGGCAAGTGGTGGCGACTTGGCTGTAGGTACTGACCTAATGTCAACATTGTGACGCCGTGACGTCGCAGATCGCGCATCACGTCCAGAATTTCTTCATTGGTTTCACCCAATCCCACCATCAACCCCGATTTGGTTGGAATCTCCGGATGTACAGCCTTAAAGTTTTCCAGCAGTTTGAGGGACCATTCATAGTTTGCCCCTGGTCGAACTTGGCGATACAGACGCGGTATGTTTTCCAGATTATGGTTAAATACGTCTGGCGGTGTCACGGTCAGAATATCCAGTGCCCGGTCCATGCGTCCCCGGAAATCAGGCACTAGTGTTTCAATTTTAATCTGTGGGCTTTTACGGCGAATAGCGCTGATACAGTCGGCAAAATGCTGAGCCCCGCCATCACGCAGATCATCTCGATCAACCGAGGTGATGACGACGTAGCGTAATCCCATATCGTGGATGGTTTGAGCCAGTTTTTCTGGCTCATTGTTGTCTGGGGCGATTGGACGTCCATGGGCAACATCACAGAATGGGCAACGACGGGTACAAATGGCACCCAGGATCATAAATGTTGCCGTACCATGATTAAAACACTCTGCCAGATTAGGGCAGGATGCTTCTTCACACACCGAGTGCAGCCCGTTGCGGCGCATTGCGTCTTTGATACCTTGAATCCGGCTGGAATCCGCAGGCAATTTGATTTTCATCCATTCTGGTTTCCGTAGCATTTCCTGACGCTCGGTCGCTACTGTTTTCACCGGAATTAAGGCCATTTTATCTGCGTCGCGGTATTTTACGCCACGTTCGATCTGAATCGGTTTACTCATATTTGCGTAAGTTCCAGTTCTGAATCGCTATCATGAATTTATGGTTAGAATTCATGGGATCATCTTAATGATTAAACTTTTTTTTAAAAATATCACAAAATTATATCATCTTTGCCATAGGCAAGCAGCTTTTGCACAATCAAAATGAACAAAAAGTGTAAATAAAATGTGAATTCATCAGCATAAAAATACCAATAGCTTTATGGAGAATCGCTGAAGGGACGAGGCTGAGGTTCACCCTGATGTTCCCAGTCCCAGATAATTTGCTCATGTTCTTTATAGCCCAGAAGGCGCATAAAAGATGACGTTAGTACCGGAGCAACATCATCCAGCGTTACGCCAGTGACCAGCTCGCTGAGTTGAGTCATTCTCATGCCGGCATAACCGCATGGATTAATGCGTAGGAAAGGAGACAGATCCATCGCAATATTCAGTGCCAATCCATGTAAGGAGCAGCCTTTGCGGATGCGTAGCCCCAGCGAGCAGATCTTACGCTCATCGACATAAACACCCGGAGCATCTGGTCGGGCATGTGCATCAATGTGAAAGTGCGATAGCGTTTGTACTACGGTTTCTTCAATAGCGGTAACCAACTGCCGTACACCCAGTTTTTGGCGCTTGAGATCGATCAGTACATACATCACTTGTTGGCCGGGCCCATGATAAGTAACTTGACCGCCTCTATCGCTTTGTATCACCGGAATATCACCAGGCATTAAGACATGTTCGGCCTTTCCTGCCTGACCTTGGGTAAATACCGGGAGATGCTGAACGAGCCAGAGTTCATCAAAGGTCGTGTCGTACCGATGTTCAGTGAAGTTATGCATAGCCAGTGAAACTGGCTCATAAGGAAGCACGCCCAGATGGCGAATGATTATCTTATCCTGTTGCAAGCGTGTCATCTTCAGGTTAAGGAGGAATGTGTCAATTATAACGACGTGATGCAGTAGCGAATAGCAGAGATTTCCACACTTGCTTTTCTTGGTGTGAGAAGGATAGCCGTCTAAATGATGAGCTGGTTTCAGAGAACCATGCGCACGATGTCAATTTTCCCCAGTTCTTCATACAGCGTTTCAACCTGCTCAATATCAGTCGCGGTGATAGTGATAGAAATCGAGTGATAGTTTCCTTTGGCGCTGGGTTTGATTTGCGGTGTATAGTCACCAGGCGCATGGCGTTGTACAACTTCAACTACCAGATCTACCAGTTCTGGTTTTGCCAATCCCATCACTTTGTAGGTAAAAGGGCAGGGGAATTCGAGCAATTCGTTGAGTTTGGTTTTCATGAAAACTCCAGAGTAGTATGCATAGAGATACAGTACATGGATAGTCAGTATAACTCCCGCCTGAGCGGGAGTATATTTGTCATGCCATGGGGAGACGTATCTCCTGAACGATCAAAATTAACTGAACCAGTGATGGAACATCAGTTTTATGTAATCGATCATCCGACTAAATACCCCGCCTTCTTTAACTTCGTTCATCACGACCAGCGGACGCTGATCAATGGTTTTGCCATCCAGTTGGAAATTGATGGTACCCACAACCTGATTTTTACTTAATGGGGCGTGCAGTTCGGTATTGTTCAGGATGTAGCTGGCCTTAAGATCTTTCATGCGTCCACGTGGAATGGTGATGTAAACATCTTTTGCCACGCCGAGTGATACGCGGTCGCTGTCACCAAACCATACGGGTTCGGAAGCGAATTCTTTATCCGCTTTCAGCGGGGAAACAGTTTCAAAAAAACGAAATCCCCAGGTGAGTAGCTTTTTGCTTTCTGTTTCACGGCCTTTAAACGTATGTCCACCGAGTACCACTGAAATCAGACGCATCGGCCCTTCGGTGGCGGATGCTACCAGATTATAGCCGGCGGATGCGGTATGCCCGGTTTTAATGCCATCTACATTAAGACTGGTATCCCATAACAAGCCATTACGGTTGACCTGGCGAATGTTATTGAAAGTGAACTCTTTCTCTTTATAGGTGGCATATTCATTCGGTACATCTCGGATCAATGCCTGACCAATTAACGCCATATCACGTGCAGAACTGTACTGTCCTTCCGCATCCAGACCATGCACGGTCTCAAAATGGGTGTTTTTCAGCCCCAGTTCTTTAACATAGCCATTCATCAGATTGATGAACGCATCCTGGCTTCCAGCAACATAATCCGCCATGGCGACACAGGCATCATTGCCAGACTGTAGAATGATACCTTTGTTTAACATGTACACCGGCACATGATCACCTGGTTTCAGGAACATCAGCGACGAACCTTTAAAGACCGGATTACCGGTAGCCCAGGCATCTTTTCCGATGGTAACGATATCGTTTGGGTTGATTTTCCCTGACTTTATCGCCTGACCGATGACATAACTGGTCATCATTTTTGTCAGACTTGCTGGGTTTCGACGGGTATCAGCGTTCATTTTGGCCAGAACTTTGCCTGAGTTGTAATCCATCAGGAAGTAAGCTTCAGCATCAATCTGCGGAACGCCAGGAATCATGGTTTTCAGATTAATGTCGTCGGCGTAGGCGAAAGATGATGCACTGATAACGAGCAGGGCGCTAAGTACAATATGTTTAGTGTGGCGAGACGTGATTACTGTATTCATGATGGGAACAACGACATCCGTGGGTATAAGTTAAAAAACGAGTCACACTATAACAGATGAAAAATGTGTGGGCATCCGACAATATGTTACGTGATCTTGTTGATATCAGTCATGTTGTCTTATTTGGACCGCCCATTTGTTTATAAGAAGGATTAATGAGTTAGCTTCCCTCATCTTTCACTTAATTTTGTTGCTATCGTGTGCCAGGAACAGCAGTGATAAAAGATTGCTGTTTAGCTTCGACTAACAGGCGTTGTTGAAGTTCAGTAGCTTGTTGTCGATTATTAAATGGGCCTAACTGAATACGATACAGCCCGCCATTAGCCGTTACTTTACCTGAAACGTGGAAGCGATCGTTCAGGCTGCGTAACCAGTTCTGTGCCCGTTGTTGATCGCTCAGCGCACCGACTTGGACAACGTAATGTCCGCCGTCTGACGACCGAGGTTGTGGCGTACTGCCAGCAGATACCACCGACTGTGGTGTGTTTACCGTTGATACGGGTTCAGATCCTTCCAGTACGCCGCTGCGCAATGGTGTTGGTGCGCCAAGAAAACTCCCGTGGGAAACTGAGGTGTTGTCTATTGTATTTGTGTTGTTTGTCGCAGGTTGCAATGTTGTGTTACTGATAGGGCGGACTGTTGTGGTGGTAGATGGTTCTTCAGTCTGCATTACCGGCGTACCAAGTTCGCTGGATCCCAGGATGGGACGTTCTGGTAAAGCAAAGCTTTGCTTGGCTACGCGAGTACCAATAGTTCCTGGGCCAGAAAGCGAGCCATCGGGAGATACATTGATAAAATCTACTTGAACCTTGGTATTGTTGGAAATATTCAGTCGATCGCTGGCCGCTTTTGACAAGTCAATAATCCGACCGGGCATATAGGGGCCGCGGTCATTGATTCGTACCACCAGTTGGCGCCCATTACTCAGATTCGTTACTCGCACGTAGCAGGGAATCGGTAGTGTTGGGTGTGCAGCGGTCAATGCGTTGGGGTCGAACACTTCGCCCGTGGCGGTACGGTTGCCTGAAGCTTCTCTGGAATACGATGATGCCAGACCGGTTTCTCTGAAGTTTTCCGGGTTTTTGACAATCTTATAGGTGCGCCCTTTTACGACGTAGTCCTGCAATGTGGATGGGTTATAGGGCTCATAGTGCGGCTCCACGCCACCGATCTCTTCTACTGGTCCGCTGTATATCTTCTGGTGTGGTGGTGACTGAGGTTGTTCCGTTACGGTACAGCCAGAAAGCGCCAGGCCGATAACACTAATCCAAAACCAATCCTTACGCATTTCCCACCCCTATAGATTTTTGGATAACATTTTGCGGTGAGTGTGTATCGACATGACGATGCCGAATCCCGCCATTAATACGATAAGTGCTGATCCGCCATAACTGACCAGCGGCAGTGGTACACCGACTACTGGCAAAATACCACTGACCATGCCGATATTAACGAAAACGTAGACGAAGAAGATCAGCATTAATGCACCGACCATAACCCGACCGAAGGAGGTCTGTGCATTGGCTGCGATGACCAGACCACGCATAATCACGAACAGATAGAGTGCCAGTAGAACCAGTACGCCGATCAACCCTAGCTCTTCCGCCAACACGGCAAAGATGAAGTCAGTATGCCGTTCCGGCAGGAACTCAAGTTGTGACTGTGTGCCATGCAGCCAGCCTTTTCCCCATAATCCCCCTGAACCAATGGCAATCTTGGACTGAATAATATGATAGCCAGCGCCAAGAGGATCAGCTTCCGGATTCAGTAACATCATAACCCTATCGCGTTGGTAATCATGCATCAGGAAGAACCAAAGCACGGGAATAAAGGCTGCAACAAGTAGTGCTGCAACGGCAATTAGCCGCCAGCTCATTCCAGCCAGAAACAGGACAAAAAGCCCTGAGGCACAAATCAGGATTGATGTTCCCAGGTCAGGCTGTGCCGCAACCAGCAGCGTTGGTACAAAAATCAGTACCAGAGCAACAGCCGTATTTTTCAGTGAAGGAGGGCACATATCGCGGTTAATATACCTCGCTACCATCAGTGGTACTGCGATTTTGGCAATTTCCGAAGGCTGAAAGCGCACTACACCAAGATCCAGCCAGCGTTGGGCCCCTTTACTGATTTGTCCGAAGATATCGACCATTACCAATAAAATGAAACAGATAATGTATAAATAGGGTGCCCAGCTTTCATAAACCCTGGGGGGAATTTGAGCCATGATGATCATCATCACGAGCCCCAGCACGACCTGAGCGATCTTGCGCTCCATCATGCCAACATCCTGCCCGCTGGCACTCCACATGACTATCAGGCTATAACCCAACAATCCCATAATGCCAAGGAGAAAAGGAAGGTCGATATGAAGCTTGGTCCAGAACGAGCCTTGTTGTTGACTTTCGGTCATGGGTATCTCTTACTCGGTTTCACTGCCGGGTGGCGAGGGGGGCGCATCCGGTAGTATTGTATTGTTATCACCTAACATAATATGGTCGAGAATCTGGCGCGTGATAGTCCCTACAGATGCGCCTGCACCGCCGTTTTCCAGAACGACGGATACCGCGATTCTGGGATTATTATAAGGTGCAAAAGCGACCATCAGCTTATGATCGCGTAATCGCTCTGAAATTTTATGTGCGTTATAGGTTTCGTTCGCTTTCAGTCCGAATACCTGTGCAGTCCCTGATTTAGCCGCGATCTTATAAGAAGAGTTGGCAAAATTTTTATATGCCGTCCCGTTGGGACGGTTTGCTACGCCATACATGCCATCTTTGGCGATTTCCCAGTAACCGGAGTGGATATCGCCAATTTGCTGATGGGTGGTTTGACGGTAAGGGACTAATACGCCATTTTCCCTGATACTGCCCAACAGATGCGGGGTTTTCACCTGCCCATCATTAATCAGGGTCATCAGTGCTTTCATCATCTGGATCGGCGTCGCTGTCCAGTAACCCTGACCAATCCCCACCGGTATGGTATCACCCTGATACCAGGGTTTTTTATATCGTTTCAATTTCCAGGCGCGTGTCGGCATGGTGCCTGCACGTTCCTCGGATATATCAATACCGGTATATTGGCCGTAACCAAACTTGGTCATCCATTCGGACAGGCGATCAATCCCCATATCATAAGCGACTTGATAAAAGAAGGTATCAGCGGATTCCTCCAGTGCCTTGGTCAGATTCAGTCGGCCATGACCCCATCGTTTCCAGTCTCGGAAACGTTTCTCGGATCCTGGCAATTGCCACCAACCAGGGTCAAACAAGGAAGTGTAGGGCGTAATAACACCGGCACTCAGAGCTGAAACCGCAATATAGGGTTTTACGGTGGAGGCTGGAGGATACACGCCTTGAGTGGCCCGGTTAATCAAGGGCCGGTCGGGGTTATCGAGTAAGGCGCGGTAATTTTTACTGGAAATGCCATCCACAAATGGATTCGGGTCATAACTGGGCGTGGATACCATCGCCAATATGCTACCGTCCCGCGGATCGGTAACAATTACTGCTGCTCGGCTTCCCACCAGTAGTTTTTCGATATAAGTCTGCAGATTCAGGTCAATCGTCAGGTAGATGTCTTTTCCCGCTTGCGGTGGTTGTTCATGCAGTTGCCTGATGACCCGTCCCCGATTGTTAACTTCTACTTCTTCGTAGCCGGGTTTTCCGTGCAGCTGCGTTTCATAATAATGTTCAATGCCCAGCTTACCAATGTCGTGGGTCGCGGCATAGTCGGCCAGTTTGCCTTCTTTATCCAGTCGTTCAAGGTCTTTATCGTTAATTTTTGAAACATAACCGAGAACGTGAGTCAGTGCGGAACCATAAGGGTAGTAGCGGTGTTGATATCCTTTCACCTCAACACCGGGAAAACGATATTGATTCACCGAGAAACGTGCCACCTGAATTTCATTCAGGTCGGTTTTTAAAGGTATGGAGGCAAAACGGCGTGAGTGTTTACGCTCTTTTTTGAAGTTATCGATATCTTCATCTGTCAGATTAACGATAGGCTTCAATGCGTTCAGTGTGGCATCGAGATTGGTGACTTTTTCTGGGACCAGCTCTAGCTGATAGATTGTGCGATTGAGTGCCAGAGGGATGCCATTGCGATCATATATGATGCCGCGACTGGGTGCGATAGGGACCAGTTTGATGCGGTTTTCATTGGAACGGGTACGATAATCGTCAAAACGTGAAATTTGCAGATGATAAAGATTGGCGATGAGAATACCGGTAAGTAGCACGATGCCTAAAAACGCCACAAATGCGCGACGAACAAACAGAGCTGCTTCAGCGGTATAATCACGGAAAGGGTTATGTTCTATTTTCATCCGGCGATTTTACTTAACGTAGTTCATCATATCGCCTTACTCCCGGTGGTAAGGGTGATTTGTAGTAATGCTCCAGGCGCGGTACAGGCTTTCAGCAACCAGTACCCGCACCAGCGGATGGGGTAACGTTAACGGTGACAATGACCAGCTTTGTTCCGCCGCCTCCTTGCATTCAGGAGATAATCCTTCAGGCCCACCGATTAACAGACTGACATCCCGGCCATCCTGTTTCCAGCGCTCTAACTGTTGCGCCAGATAAGGCGTATCCCATGGTGCCCCTGGGATATCAAGCGTCACAATACGGTTACCTTTACCCACAGCAGCAAGCATTTGCTCGCCTTCTCGTTCCAGAATACGTTTGATATCTGCATTTTTACCCCGTTTCCCGGCTGGAATTTCTATCAGTTCGAGTGGCATATCTTTAGGGAAACGGCGCAGGTAATCAGTAAATCCGGCTTGCACCCAGTCTGGCATTTTAGTACCGACGGCGACCAGTTGCAGTTTCATACTAACCCCAGAGTTTTTCCAGTTCGTACAGGTGGCGACTCTCTTCCTGCATGACATGCACCATCACGTCGCCCAGGTCAACCACCACCCAGTCAGCAACGTTCTCGCCTTCAACACCCAGCGGGATCAAGCCGGCAGAGCGGGACTGCTGTACTACATAGTCAGCAATGGACATAACGTGGCGACTGGACGTACCAGTACAAATGATCATGCAATCAGTAATACTGGATTTGCCCTGAACATCCAGCGCAATAATATCCTGACCTTTCAGGTCATCAATTTTATTGATAACGAAGTCTTGGAGTGCTTGGTTTTGCAAAGGTTCCCCCTGGGTTACTGTTAATCAACTGAAGCCTGACTGGGATTGCGTGGCATCAGTTTGAATACCCGCGTAACCACCACAGGACCTGTGGTTGAAACCAGCGGCGGAGTATATCACGCACTTAGGGTGAGTGATATAAAGCCGTCACTATCGGTATAAGTGGTATGTGTCAATATAATTCAGTACGGTGGGGGGGAGCAGGTCGTGGCAATCGAGTCCTTGCTGACGCCGTTGACGTATCTCGGTGGCAGAGATAGGTTGCAATGGTGTATCAGCCAGATATATCAATCCATTGGGAATTTGGTGTAGGTGCTGTGGATCGTAGGTATGGTGGGCTTCCAACCAGCGCTGCATTTCCGGTGTAGAGAGTTGCTGTTTGTAACCGGGGCGAGCGCAAACCAGCAGGTGACACTGTCCAAGAATATCTTGCCACCGGTGCCAGTGATGTAGTGTAAACAGTGAATCCTGGCCGATGATAAACGCCAGTGGGGCGTCTGGCCCTTTTTCCTGCCGCAGTTCTTCGAGGGTATCGATGGTATAAGAAGGCGTCTCGCGTTGTAATTCCCGATCATCTACGTTAAACAGCGGATTATCTTTTATCGCCAGTTCGACCATCTGTTTGCGCTGGAGTGCGCTGGCTTCGGGTTGTTCACGATGTGGTGGAACATTATTTGGCAGTAGCGTAATGCGTTGTAATCCTACCTGGGTAGCAAGCGCAGTTACCGGGCGTAGATGACCATAATGGATGGGATCAAATGTGCCACCGAAATAAGCTGTTAACGGTGGTCTAGGTGTAAATCTCGACAAACTAGTAAACCTCAAGCAGGCTTGTGGGTAACGCTTTGCCGCACAGGATCATTGCTAATGTTTCCAGTTCGGACCAGACAGATTGCCCGTAATTCTGTTTCAGTGTAATTTCCAACTTAGCCAGTAAACCTATTGCCTGTTGTAGCTGAAGTAAAGATAAACGCTGTAGTGCTTGTGTAAGCAATGCCCGACGGTTTTGCCAAACCTTATGTTGATCGAGTAGTGCGCGTAATGGTGTGGCACTCATTTGGCGTTTTAGTGTCAACAACAACAACAATTCCCGCTGCACGGTACGTAATAAAATAACCGGTTCACACTCTTCCTGACGCAATTGCTGCAAAATATGCCAGGCGCGTTTGCTTTTCCCGCCAAGTAGTGCATCGAGCCAATGGTATGGTGTGAAATGTGCGGCATCATCTACAGTGTGTTCCACCCGTGGCAGTGTCAGTTTACCATCAGGATAAAGCAGGGAAAGACGCTCTAATGCCTGTACCAGTGCCAATAGATTCCCTTCATAGTAGTAGCAGATTAATTGACTGGCGGGGTCATCCAGCTCCAGCTTCATGGTTTTGGCGCGCTGCGCAACCCAACGTGGCAATTGCTCTTGCTCTGGTGTTATACACGGGATGTAAACATTGTTTTGCGATAATGTTTTAAACCAGACGCTGTTTTCCTGAGATTTTGTCAACCGGTTTCCCCTGAGCATCAGCAATATGTCAGGGTGCAAGAATTCAGACAGCTTCACCAGCTGTTCATTCATTGATGCGCTGGGACCATTTTCCGGTAAGACCAATAACAATGTCTGCCGGGAAGCAAATAGACTGAGGGACTGGCAGGTAGAAAAAATGGCATCCCAATCGGTATTGTTATCCAGTGTAAAACTGAAATGTTCATGAAACGCCTGCTGTTGGGCAACAGCACGAATGTTGTCCAGGCTTTCTTGCAATAAAAGCGGCTCATTGCCAAAAGTCAGATAACAACCGCGCAACCCTTCGCGGAGTTGGGCGGCAAGTTGTTCAGGATAGATACGGATCATGAATGAGCTGGTGTAGATGGTGTGATGACCTTATCCTTCTGCTTGTTTTTCATTTCCTGTTTTCCTTTGATGGTCAAAAGCTCACGGACCAACTTCTGTGCAGCTCGGTCACGCATTTCCTGAAGGATAATGTCTTGTTCCGCATCTTTTGCCAACGCGGCAAGCGAGTTATCAAAGAAAGTACTAAACACTCTGACATTGAGCGGATAGATATCATCCCCGGGTATCAGAACCTGCGCTTTTAATTCCATAACCCATTGGTATTCGGCGGCTTTACCATCCTGGAAAACAGAAACAGCATTACGTGTCGAAGATTCTCCAATAATACGTAGAGAGGGTACGTCCCGACGGCTCGCATTCTCAACAATATTAATATTATTGAGACGCAGTTGTTCCCGAATGGCGCGAGATACCGGGCCATAGGGGTCGCCTGTATCCAGGATCAGGTCATGTAACTGTGACGGTACTTGGGTCGTACCGCGAAGATGGAATCCGCAACCGGCGGTAACCAAGACCACTAGCCCCAGCAACAACGTTAATAGTGGGTGTCGCACTGTACCTCCCTTAACCCACAACCAGGTTAAGCAGTTTGCCCGGGACATAAATCACCTTACGAACAGTGACGCCGTCCAGATATTTCGCCACCAGTGGTTCCTGTGCGGCGCGATCGCGTACCTGTTGTTCAGTAGCCTCTGCCGCTACGGTGATTCTGCCACGTACTTTCCCATTGACCTGAACCACAACCAGTTTGGAGTCTTCCACCATAGCCTGTTCATCAGCAATCGGCCATGGGGCCTTATCAATATCACCTTCACCATGCAACGCCTGCCACAGCGTAAAGCAGATGTGTGGTGTGAATGGGTAAAGCATACGAACTACTGCCTGTAACACTTCCTGCGTCAAGGCACGGTCCTGAATGCTTTCCTGCGGTGCGCGGGCCAGTTTATTCATCAGCTCCATAATAGCAGCGATAGCGGTGTTAAAGGTTTGCCGACGGCCAATGTCATCGGTGACTTTGGCGATGGTTTTATGCAGGTCTCGACGCAAGGATTTCTGATCTTCGGTAATCGAAGCAATATCCAAAGGTAGTGTGGCCCCTTTCCCTGTGTGATCGAAGACTTGTTTCCAGACACGTTTCAGGAAACGATTAGCGCCTTCTACACCAGATTCTTGCCACTCCAGCGTCATTTCTGCCGGGGAGGCAAACATCATAAACAGGCGTACGGTGTCGGCACCGTATTTCTCTACCATGGTCTGAGGGTCAATGCCGTTATTTTTCGATTTCGACATTTTACTCATACCGGCATACACCAGCTCACGACCTTCGGTATCAAATGCCTTAACAATGCGTCCTTTCTCGTCACGCTCTATGGTAACGTCGGCAGGTGATATCCAGATACGTTCACCATTCGTGCCAATGTAATAGAAGGCATCAGCCAGTACCATACCCTGACATAGCAGCCGTTTGGCCGGTTCATCAGAGTTCACCATACCAGCATCACGCATCAGTTTATGGAAGAAGCGGAAATACATCAGGTGCATGATGGCATGTTCAATACCGCCGACATACTGATCGACCGGCAACCAGTAATTGGCCGCCGCCGGATCAAGCATACCCTGATCATATTGCGGACAGGTATAACGTGCGTAGTACCAGGATGACTCCATGAACGTATCGAAAGTATCGGTTTCACGCAGTGCTGGCTGACCATTAACTGTGGTTTTTGCCCAATTGGGGTCGGCTTTAATTGGACTGGTAATCCCGTCCATCACCACATCTTCCGGCAGTATTATCGGTAACTGATCCGCTGGGGCTGGAATGACAGTTCCATCTTCCAGTGTGATCATCGGGATGGGTGCGCCCCAGTAACGCTGGCGAGATACACCCCAATCACGCAGACGATAATTCACTTTTCGTTGGCCAACACCCAACTCGACCAGTTTGTCGGCAATGGCGTTAAAAGCAGCGTCGAACTCCAGACCATCAAACTCGCCAGAATTGACCAGGCGACCCTTTTCAGTCATTGCCTGGGCAGAAAGGTCCGGAGTACTTCCATCAGACACCAGAATCACAGGCTTAATCGACAGGTGGTATTTAGTGGCGAATTCCCAGTCACGCTGGTCATGTCCTGGAACGGCCATCACTGCGCCAGTACCGTATTCCATTAGTACAAAGTTAGCCACCCACACCGGGACTTTTTCCCCGGATAATGGATGAATAGCGAATAGACCGGTAGCGACACCTTTTTTCTCCATCGTCGCCATGTCAGCTTCGGCAACTTTGGTATTACGGCATTCGGCAATGAAATCCTGTAGTGCCGGGTTATGTTCTGCAGCCTGTGAGGCTAACGGATGACCCGCAGCCACAGCCACATAAGTGACACCCATAAAGGTATCCGGGCGAGTGGTATAAACGGTCAGTTTTTGGTCGCTGTCAGCCACATCAAAGGTGATCTCCACACCTTCAGAACGGCCAATCCAGTTACGCTGCATGGTTTTGACCTGTTCCGGCCAGCTTTCCAGCGTATCCAGATCGTTCAACAGCTGATCCGCGTAGGCAGTGATTTTTATGAACCACTGTGGAATCTCTTTACGCTCGACCTTGGTGTCACAGCGCCAGCAGCAACCATCAATAACCTGCTCGTTGGCCAGTACCGTCTGGTCGTTCGGGCACCAGTTTACTGCGGAGGTTTTCTTATAAACCAGGCCTTTTTCGTACAGTTTGGTGAAAAACCATTGTTCCCAACGATAGTAATCAGGTTGGCAGGTAGCGAGTTCACGGTTCCAATCATAGCCAAAACCCAGCAGTTTCAGCTGGTTCTTCATATATTCAATATTGGCGTAGGTCCAGGGGGCGGGGGCGGTGTTGTTTTTTACCGCTGCGCCTTCCGCGGGCAAACCGAATGCATCCCAGCCAATAGGCTGTAGAACATTTTTCCCCAACATGCGTTGATAACGGGAGATGACATCGCCAATGGTGTAATTACGAACGTGTCCCATATGTAGACGGCCAGAAGGATAAGGTAGCATGGAAAGACAGTAATATTTTTCCTTGCCGGGTTCTTCGGTCACTTTAAACGTCTGCTTCTCTTGCCAGTGAAGCTGGACGTGCGCTTCTATTTCTTCTGGGCGGTATTGCTCTTGCATGGCTGCCAGGGGTCCTATGGTGATAATAGCTACGCCAGTAGCATGTTTGTTTCAATCAAAAGATCCGCATAGCATAGCTGATAAGCGAGTGGAGCAACAACACCCTGAGTCAGTCAGGCGCAGATTTATGCATTGATGGGTATGAACGCTGTAAATTTGTTCATATTTGGGTACGGCTCCCGGTTGTGGAGAGGAAATGATCTAAAATGAAAAGATAGCTTATTGATTCATCAGTGAAGGTTACCCCCTGGTGGTGGATATTCACTCTCGGCAAACGTTTTATTCACCAGAATCGCTAAGGAGTTGCTATGAACAAAGTCGCCCACTATTACCGTGAACTGATGTCTTCAGTGTCCGAACACTTGAAGAATGGTGAGCGGGATTTGGATAGCCTGGTGTCTAATGCCAGGAAGATGTTACAGGAAAGCAATGAGCTGACGCAGAAAGAAATTGAACTGGTGATGCAGGCGATACGGCGCGATCTGGAAGAGTTTGCCCGTAGCTATGAAGAAAATCAGGAGGCGGTTACTGATAGTGTATTTATGCGGGTGATTAAAGAAAGCCTATGGCAGGAACTGGCGGATATCACAGATAAAACCCAGCTTGAATGGCGGGAAATTTTCAAAGATGTCAACCACCATGGTATCTATAATAGTGGTGAAGTCGTCGGGTTAGGCAATCTGGTTTGTGAGAAGTGTCATCATCATATTGCGTTTTATACCCCGGAAGTGTTGCCACTTTGTCCTAAGTGTTCTCACAATCAGTTTCATCGGCAGCCTTTCCAACCATGAGTTTCTGGTCATGGAGAAGCAGCGAGGGTGTCGATGACACTCTCGCTGGAAGGCTTAATGCAGTATTTTCGCCAGAAAATCTTTGGCTCGCTCGGATTGAGGATTACTAAAGAAATCATCCTTACGCGTATCCTCAATGATTTTGCCCTCATCCATGAAAATGACTCGGTGTGCCACTTTACGGGCAAAGCCCATTTCGTGAGTGACGACCATCATGGTCATCCCTTCCTGCGCCAGTTCAACCATGACATCCAGCACTTCATTGATCATTTCAGGATCCAGCGCTGAGGTTGGTTCATCAAACAACATGGCTATCGGGTCCATGCACAGGGCTCGGGCAATGGCCACACGCTGCTGCTGACCACCGGATAACTGGCCTGGATATTTATTGGCATGTGCGGATAACCCAACACGATCCAGTAATTTCAGTGCCTTGTCGCGTGCTGGCTCACTCTGGCGTTTGAGCACTTTAATCTGCGCCAGTGTGAGGTTATCGATAATGGAAAGATGAGGAAACAGTTCAAAATGCTGAAATACCATCCCCACTTTGGAACGTAACTGAGCCAGATTGGTCCGTTTGTCATTAACAATAATACCGTTAACTTCAATCTGCCCTCGTTGGATCGGTTCCAGGCCATTAACGGCTTTGATTAGTGTCGATTTTCCAGAGCCAGACGGCCCGCAAACGACGACTACCTCACCTTTTTTTACTTCTGTGGAACAGTCGGTAAGAACCTGAAAGTGACCATACCATTTAGAAATATTTTTCAGGAAAATCATCAAACCGTCCTTTTCTTCAGGTAATTGACCAGCATCGATGCAGAAATGCTGATAATAAAATAAACAAATCCGGCAAACAAAATCATCTCAACCTGAGTTCCGTCACGCTCACCGATAGTGGACGCGGTGCGAAAGAAATCAGCCAGGCTGAGTACATATACCAGCGAGGTATCCTGGAACAGGACTATACCTTGTGTCAGCAATAATGGAACCATGGCGCGAAACGCTTGTGGCAGAATGACCAGCTTCATGGATTGCCAATGTGTCATTCCCAGAGCCAAGGCTGCCGAGGATTGACCGCGGGATATACTCTGAATACCCGCACGGATAATTTCCGAATAATAGGCTGCCTCGAATAATGAGAAGGCCACTATAGCGGATACCAACCGAATATCGGTTTTCGGTGAAAGGTCAAATACATTTTGTAATAAATTAGGCACGATCAGGTAGAACCATAACAGCACCATCACTAACGGTACTGAACGAAACAGGTTTACATAAAGTTTGGCAAACCAGCGTACGGGTTTGAGTGGTGATAGACGCATCACTGCCAGGACAGTTCCCCAAATAATGCCGAAAACTATGGCTGTAATGGTAATTCTGAACGTAATTCCCAGTCCTTGTAACAAGTAGGGGAGACCCGGTACGATTGAGCTCCAGTCAAAATCATACATACTTATTTGCTCCCCATATTACCCGGCAAACGGGTTTTTCTTTCAACCACTTGCATGATAAGCATGATAATGGTGTTGATGCCGATGTAAGCTAGTGTAATCGCGGTGAAAGACTCATAGGCGTGGGCAGAATAATCGAGCAATCTCCCGGCTTGCGAGGCTAATTCGGCCAGACCGATAGTAGACGCGATGGCTGAGTTTTTGACCAGGTTGAGCATTTCAGATGTCAGCGGCGGCACAATGATTCGATAGGCGTTCGGCAGTAACACATAACGGTAGGTTTGTATTAGCGTCAGTCCGATCGCCAGTCCTGCTGCTTTTTGTCCACTCGGCAAAGACTGAATGCCCGCACGTACCTGTTCACAAACACGAGCCGCAGTAAACATGCCGAGGCAAAGCATGGAAGATACAAAAAACTGGATGTTGGGATCTAACTCAGCTTTAAACCAGGTACCAATACTGGAAGGCAACAACTCTGGCACAACCAGGTACCAACTGAAAAATTGTACAATTAGTGGGACATTACGGAAAAGTTCAACATAACAGGTACCGATACTGGCAATAAACCGATTAGGTACGGTACGTAGAATACCGAAGAGCGAACCCAGTATAAATGCGATGACCCAGGCACATAAGGAGAGGGCCACCGTGACCTCAAGGCCAGAAATAATCCACCCGAGATAAGTCGTATTCCCGAACGGGGCGGCTTGCAGGAAAATACCCCAGTTCCAATCTATTGACATAACAAACTCCGGTAAAAAAAGGGTAGCGAAGCTACCCTGAAGATTGATGAGTGGCGATGAACACAGGGTGGGGAACGACCACCCTATGCCTGTCTGTCTTGCCACGAATCAGCAATCATAAAGCAGAAAAAACTGCCCTTATTTTCATTATTAATTCGTTTACAACGCTTTGTCGTTCGGTGCCTTGAATAATGCTTTCATTTGATCTGACAGCGTGAAGTTCATGTTCAGACCTTTAGGTGGAATTGGCTGTTTGAACCAGCGATCAAACCATTTTTCTGCTTCACCAGAGGTTTGAATTTGAGCAATAGTGTCATCGACCAGTTTCTTGAACTGGGGATCATCTTTACGCAGCATACAGCCATAGGCTTCCTGTGACTGTGGCGTACCAACAATTACCCACTGGTCAGGTTTTTTTGACTTGGCGCGTTCACCGGCCAACAAGGCATCATCCATCATAAAAGCTACGGCACGTCCGCTTTCCAGTGTACGGAAAGAGTCGCCATGGTCTTTGGCACTGATGATGCGCATTTTCATATGCTTCTCGTCATTGAGCTTATTCAGCAGAATTTCAGAAGTAGTACCGGCTGTTACCACAACGGCTTTACCCGCTAAATCAGGAAAATCTTTAATACCTGAATTTCGATTGGTTAGCAGACGCGTACCTATAATGAAAATAGTATCGGAGAAATCAACTTGTTTCTGGCGTTCCAGGTTATTGGTTGTAGAACCACATTCCAAATCGAACGTCCCGTTTTGCAATAATGGAATACGGTTTTGAGAAGTAATAGGAATAAGTTTTACTTGAAGATTGGGTGCACCTATTTTCTTTTTGACTGCCTCAACAATTTTATTGGAGTACGCCTGAGAATAACCGATAACTTTCTGCTGGTTATCATAGTAAGAAAATGGCACAGATGATTCACGGTGGCCAATAACGATAACACCATTGTCTTTCACTTTCTTCAGGGTGCCAGTTAGGTCATCTGCATGAGCCAGACTACTCGCGGTACCAATCAGAAGTAGTGAGAGTGCCAGTTTACGCAGTTGCATGTTCTAACTCCTTTGCTGTGGTGCTAAGCCATTAAATGATAATTTGATCTCAAGCGATACAAAAAACGTGCACCGCTAAAGAGCGAAAAAAACACTGTACTGTTAAAAAATAGCGGATTGTGAATATATTGAAACGGAAATGTTTGTTTTTTGAGAGGCGTGCCGCACCAAAACACTGCAAAAAGGCCTTTATGCACACATTTAGTGCGTGAGATGCCCTGAATGTGTGCTAATCCAATTTAGAAATCTACAAAAAACATGAAATTAGCCATTTCGAGTAAATACAAGCAATTAATATGCCAGGAAAAGACGCTGGGCATGCTGACAGCCATGCCCAGAATGGATGGAAGGCCGTGAGTTCAGCGCCTGCGCAGGCTGTAAATGAGTGCGCTGAAGCCGAATAACAGGTTCAGGATCCACAAAGGCCATGAACCGAAGCGAGCGTAAGGGGTCATACCGGTAGCGGGTGTCACGCGGGTTTCAAGAACCGCTCGTGTAAACTGCGGCAGGGAGGCACTGATTTCACCATAAGGATTGATAACGGCAGTAATTCCGTTATTGGTGCTTCGTACCAATGGCCGGCCAAGTTCCAGTGCCCGCATCCGTGCCATCTGGAAATGCTGCCAGGGTCCGATGGAGTGACCAAACCAGGCATCGTTGGAGACAGTCAGTAACATATCGGTGTTTTCACGGAAATTATCCCGCACTTGTTGACCAAGAATCACTTCATAACAAATGGTGGAGGTGAGTCTGTAGCCATTAACGACTAATTGCGGCTGTATGTAGTTTCCTCGGCTGAAAGATGACATTGGCAAGTCAAAAAAAGGCGCCAGTGGACGTAGCAGTTTTTCTAATGGAACAAACTCTCCAAAAGGAACCAAGTGGCTTTTGTTGTAACGATTACTGGTAGGGTAATGGTAAGGTTTCTCGTCACCGAGCACGATAATGCTGTTGTAGTACTTGGTACTATTTCCTACCCGGCGAGCATCGACGATGCCGGTAATCAGGCTGCTATGGCGTTCACGTAGCACATTGTCAAGCAGTGTCAGATACTTGTTTTGGCGGACTTCAACGTCGGGAATGGCTGACTCTGGCCAGACGATAATGGGGGCTTTGCCCATATAGGGCAAACTATTATCCAGATAGATTTTCAGTGTGTTCAGCAATTCATCAGGGTTCCACTTTATTTCTTGTGGAATATCACCTTGAACCAAAGCCATGTTGACGCTTCGTTCTGGTTGGAGTTGAAACCATTGCAGTGAGCGTAATGGCCAGGCCAAAATAAATAGAGCAACGGCAATCAACGCAGGTTTCCAGCGACGTTGACTCAGTGCCTGTACCCACAGACCACTGATCATCATCAGCATAAACGTAATGGTATCCACACCCATAATGGGGGCAATACCTTTTAACGGACCATCGATCTGGCTGTAGCCAAACTGTAGCCAGGGGAAGCCCGTCAGTACCCAGCCGCGTAGGTATTCAGTTAGTTGCCAGATAACCGGCGCGGCTATAGCCACCCGCCACCAGGTGGTTTTCGGCCATAATCGAGTCAATACACCTGAAAACAGCATCGGGTACAGCGACAGATAGAGCACCAGCAAAACAACGAGGCCAACGTTCACCGGCCCAGGCATGCCACCGAAGTCGGCAATACTGACATATACCCAGTGAATTCCACTGCCAAATAAACCTACTCCCCAGTAAAAGCCGATCAAGGATGACTGACGCACAGTGCGATTAAGCGTGAGTCCCTGTAATCCCATAAGAGAAATAATCGCAGCTGGCCAGATGTCAAAAGGTGAAAATGCCAGTGTGCCGCAGGCACCGAATAAAATCGCCAGCAGTATACGAACCTGCTGGCGTTGTAATAAGGAGGTTACAGCCATGACCGATTTA
The DNA here is from genome assembly GCF_002847015.1 of Prodigiosinella confusarubida. GTDB lineage: Bacteria > Pseudomonadota > Gammaproteobacteria > Enterobacterales > Enterobacteriaceae > Prodigiosinella > Prodigiosinella aquatilis. Next base: position 4,025,146 of record NZ_CP025085.1, on the reverse strand, counting down.
ATCTTCCAGTTGTGGTTGTGGAACGTTGTCAGGAAGTCTGACATGGACCTGAATGATACGTCGGCTGTCTGCCATGGCAACTTTGAACAGGTAACCGTCTATGTCAATGGTTTTCCCCCGAGAGGGCAAATGACCAAAGGCCTGCATCACTAGACCACCAATGGTATCTACTTCTTCATCGCTGAATTGGGTAGAGAAAACATCGTTGAAATCTTCAATGGGGGTTAGTGCCCGGACAGTATAAGTCTGGCGGTTGAGTTGGCGAATATCCCGATCTTCATCATCATCATATTCGTCTTCAATTTCACCAACGATCAACTCAAGGATATCCTCAATCGTGACCAGCCCGGATACACCACCAAATTCATCGATTACGATTGCCATATGGTAGCGAAGGGAGCGAAATTCGTTGAGCATGCGATCTACCCGCTTGCTTTCTGGCACAACAACAGCAGGTCGCAGCACTTTGTCCATGCTGAATGGTTCGGAATCGTTGCGCATAAACGGCAACAAATCCTTGGCCATCAAAATCCCTTCAATATGATCTTTGTCTTCACTGATGACAGGAAAACGTGAATGAGCGGATTCGATAATTACGTCTAAACACTCTTCCAGTGTTTGATTATGTTTCAGGGTAATCATCTGTGAACGTGGGATCATAATGTCACGCACACGTTGTTCAGCGATATCCATGACACCCTCAAGCATATCGCGGGTATCAGGATCGATCAGGTCATTTTGCTCAGAATCACGGATCAGTGTGAGCAGATCGTTACGATCTTTGGGTTCACCATGGAAGAGCTGATTAAGAATAAGGGAAAAAAATCCCTTTTTGGGACTGGGGCTATCGTTGTTTGTAGAATGGTCATCGCTCATGGAGTATTAGTAAATATCACTCTTGTTAAGAAATTATGACCAGCGGACTTTCTGAATTTTTGCGACCGCTGGTGCTCACTACAGATGTTAGGATACAGAATTTGATGCTATTCGGTAAAATCTTCTTTTTCTGCAAGATAGGGATCAGTGTATCCCATCATTTGCATAATCTCGGTTTCTAGCGCTTCCATTTCTTCAGCTTCACTGTCTTCGATATGGTCATACCCTAACAGATGCAAACTGCCATGAACAACCATATGCGCCCAATGTGCTGATAGCGTTTTGTCCTGCTCTGCTGCTTCTCGTTCCACCACCTGGCGACAGATAATCAAATCACCCAGAAGTGGCAGTTCAACTTCTGGCGGTGCTTCAAAAGGAAAAGAGAGCACATTGGTAGGTTTATCCTTGCCACGATAGGTGTAATTCAACTGGTGACTTTCTTCTTCATCCACGATGCGGATAGTGACTTCTGCAATTTCCTGAAATTGCGGCAGTACACCTTCCAGCCAGCGTTGAAAATCAGTTTCAGTGGGTAAGCCTTCCGTTTTTTCACTGGCGATTTGCAAATCAAGAATCACCTGACTCATTTGAGCTCCTGCACGGATGAGATCTGTGCCTCATGCTTCCGTTGTTCTGCCAGTGCATCTCTGCGTTTTTGATCGGCTGCTTCCCATGCCTCGTAAGCATTAACAATACGGGCAACTACCGGGTGACGCACTACATCTTCGCTATGGAAAAAGTTGAAGCTGATTTCTTCAACATCCGCCAGTACTTCAATGGCATGGCGTAGACCCGATTTTTGGTTACGCGGCAGGTCTATCTGGGTAACATCACCAGTGATCACCGCCTTGGAGTTAAACCCGATACGCGTCAGGAACATTTTCATCTGTTCAATGCTGGTATTCTGGCCTTCATCCAGAATGATGAAAGCATCATTTAGGGTGCGACCACGCATATAAGCGAGAGGAGCGACTTCAATCACATTACGTTCTATTAATTTCTCTACGCGCTCAAAGCCCAACATTTCAAACAGGGCGTCATATAAAGGACGCAAGTAAGGATCGACTTTCTGACTCAGATCACCGGGCAGAAAACCCAGCTTTTCACCGGCTTCTACTGCTGGTCGGGTCAGCAAAATGCGGCGGATATCCTGACGTTCCAGCGCATCCACGGCGGCAGCGACCGCCAGATAGGTTTTCCCTGTACCGGCAGGACCAACACCAAAAGTGATGTCATGATCGAGTACATTAGCGATGTACTGGGCCTGATTAGGCGTCCGGGGTTTAATGACACCGCGTTTGGTGCGGATGTGAACGGCTTTACCATACTCAGGGACGCTTTCAGCGCTTTGTTCCAGTACCTGGGACTCTTTAATTGCCAGATGAATATGTTCTGGGTCAAGGTCTTTTATTTCACCACGTACCGGGGCAGTATCAACATACAAGTGCAACAGGATATCAGCCGCCGCCTGAATGCAGAGTTCTTTACCTACCAACTTGAATTTGTTATCGCGACGGTTGATTTCGATGCCTAAACGACGTTCTAATTGCTTGATGTTGTCGTCAAACGGGCCACACAGACTGAGTAAGCGTTTATTGTCAGCGGGTTCGAGGGCAATTTCTTTTATCGTTACGTTCAAATTATTCCTCTTGGTATTTAGCCGGAAAACGAATGATACCCTTGGTATCAGCGATTCGTTAACCTGTGTCCGGGGTTGATACATATGCGAACATTGATTATTTATCGCTAATGCAGCCGGGTGCAAGTAACAATTGCTATATTGGGGTACAGTGCCGCAAAAGCAATATAACAGGAATAATTTATGGATACGGGCAGTTGAACTTGAACTACCCGTTCCAGACAGGAATCAAGGTTGGTAAATGCCTACGCCGTTCTCATTCTCTTTGCGGGTACGTGCTATTACGTCGGCCGGAGACTCGATAACACGCAGATCCATCTGATCTTCCGTCAGTATGACGACACCACGTAGCGAGTTTGGATAGACGTCAACAATTTCTACATCCACAAATTTACCGATCATATCCGGCGAGCCTTCAAAGTTAACCACACGGTTATTTTCGGTACGGCCCGATAACTCCATCACGTTTTTCCGTGAGGTGCCTTCAACCAGAATACGTTGCACGGTGCCTTGCATGCGTCGACTGTATTGCATGGCTTGTTGGCTGATCCGCTCCTGGAGGATGTACAGGCGCTGTTTTTTCTCTTCTTCTGACACATTATCTGCCATATCAGCGGCTGGTGTACCTGGACGTGGCGAGTAGATAAAACTGAAACTCATATCGAAGTCGACGTCAGCAATCAGCTTCATGGTTTGCTCGAAGTCTTCCTGGTTTTCGCCTGGAAAACCAACGATAAAGTCGGAGCTGATCTGAATATCCGGGCGGGCTTTGCGTAATTTACGGATGATCGATTTATATTCCAACGCGGTGTGACGGCGTTTCATCATGGTGAGTACCCGATCAGAACCGCTTTGCACCGGCAGATGCAGAAAGCTCACTAGCTCGGGTGTGTCTTCGTACACGCTGATAATATCATCGGTGAATTCAATGGGATGGCTAGTCGTAAAACGGATGCGGTCAACACCGTCAATAGCAGCGACCAGACGCAGTAATTCTGCAAAGGTGCAGATTTCATCGTCATAGGTGGCACCACGATAGGCATTCACATTTTGCCCCAACAGATGAATTTCACGCACCCCTTGTTCTGCCAGTTGCGCAATTTCAAACAGAATATCGTCGCAGGGACGGCTGACTTCTTCACCGCGGGTATAGGGTACCACGCAGAACGTACAGTATTTGTTGCAGCCTTCCATAATGGAGACAAAGGCTGTCGGGCCCTCTGCCCGTGGTTCTGGCAGACGATCAAATTTTTCGATTTCAGGGAAGCTGATGTCAACTATCGGACTGTGGGTTCCCTGAACATGGTTAATCATTTCCGGCAGACGGTGCAGGGTTTGTGGCCCGAAAATCACATCTACATAATGCGCTCGTTCGCGAATATGTTCGCCTTCCTGCGAGGCGACACATCCACCCACGCCGATAATCAGGTCTGGTTTGGTATCTTTCAGCGCTTTCCAGCGTCCAAGCTGATGGAAGACCTTCTCCTGCGCCTTTTCACGGATTGAACAGGTATTCAGCAACAGAACATCAGCCTCTTCCGCGACGTCGGTCAGTGTATAACCGTGCGTACTTGCCAGTAAGTCAGCTATCTTGGATGAATCGTATTCATTCATCTGACAGCCCCAGGTTTTGATATGCAGTTTTTTTGTCATCGTCATCAGCTTGCCATTACGCCATTACTCAGTGCAGGTAACCCGCGCTACCTGCATGCGGGCGCGTATTGTAATCTTTTGCTGCCGTTGTGACCAGTGCGTGAAAACACTCGCTTTTCTGAAACATTGACCCAAAATCCAGTAAACTGTCACCAGATATTTATTTTGTTTGTTGGCAGACACTGAAAAAGAGTAATGAGGCTGGTATGCACTATGATGCGGTCGTTGTCGGTGGCGGTATGGTGGGCGCTGCGGTAGCGCTGGGGCTTTCGCAAAGCGGTTTCCAGGTGGCGGTGCTGGAGCAGGATGTACCGACAGAATTTGATGTTGGTAGTACCCCGGATCTGCGCGTATCTGCCATTAGCTATGCTTCGGTGGCCCTGCTGAAACAGTTGGGCGCCTGGGATGGGGTCGAAAAAAGACGGTGTGCTCCCTATCGCCGATTGGAAACCTGGGAATGGGATAACGCCCGCGTGGTATTCGATGCTGCAGAACTTGGTTTGCCGGAGCTCGGTTTCATGGTGGAGAACCGGATATTGCAACTGGCACTGTGGGAATGTTTGCAGCGTAGTTCCAACATGCATCTTTTCTGTCCGATACAACTGAAATCAATGACTCAGACAGGTGAGGATTGGTTACTGATACTGGAGGATGGACAAACACTCAGCACCGCATTGGTTATTGGTGCCGATGGTGCCAATTCTCAGGTCAGACAATGGGCCAGCATTGGTGTCAGTGGCTGGCAATACCGTCAATCCTGTATGTTGATCAGTATTGAAATGTCTGGTTCACAACAGGATGTTACCTGGCAGCAGTTTACTCCAGCAGGGCCGCGTGCTTTTTTGCCTCTGTTTGACCACTGGGGGACATTGGTTTGGTATGACACGCCTTCTCGTATCCGACAGTTGCAAGCTATGCCGTTATCACAACTGAATAAAGAGATTACGGCAGCCTTTCCCGTTCGTCTTGGCAACGTTAATGCTATTGCTGCCGGTGCCTTCCCATTGGTGCGTCGCCATGCCCAGCGTTATGTGCTATCGGGGTTGGCTTTGCTGGGAGATGCGGCACATACCATAAATCCATTGGCAGGGCAGGGCGTGAATTTAGGTTACCGTGATGTTGAGGCACTATTGGATGTAGTTATTCGTGCGCGGGATAGCGGAGAAACATGGTATTCGGAAACGGTTCTGCGCCGTTATCAGCATCGGCGCAAAATCGATAATATGCTGATGCAAAGCGGTATGGATCTGTTTTATGGCGTTTTCAGCAATCAGCTTCCGCCGTTGGAACTGGCTCGTAATGTTGCCCTGATGGCAGCGCAGCGTGCTGGTAAACTGAAACAAGCAGCATTAAAGTACGCGCTTGGTTTGTAATGTTGTGCTGCCGAGCAGTTTTATAAAAAATAAACAACAAAAAGCCCGCTAAAGCGGGCTTTTTATATGGCTGGGGTACGAGGATTCGAACCTCGGATGGCGGAATCAGAATCCGCTGCCTTACCGCTTGGCGATACCCCAATAATGTGGTGGCTACGACGGGAATCGAACCTGTGACCCCAGCATTATGAGTGCTGTGCTCTAACCAGCTGAGCTACGTAGCCAAATTACTGCTTGTTATCTCCAAAGTTTGATAACTTCGGACAAAATGCTTGGCTGGGGTACGAGGATTCGAACCTCGGATGGCGGAATCAGAATCCGCTGCCTTACCGCTTGGCGATACCCCAACTGGGTGCGTACTTTGCAGGACGTCTTACTTTAATATGGCTGGGGTACCAGGATTCGAACCTGGGCGTGGCGGGATCAAAACCCGCTGCCTTACCGCTTGGCTATACCCCAAGAAATCTTGTCAGTACCGTGAAGGTAAATGGTGCGGGAGGCGAGACTTGAACTCGCACACCTTGCGGCGCCAGAACCTAAATCTGGTGCGTCTACCAATTTCGCCACTCCCGCAAAAAGATGGTGGCTACGACGGGAATCGAACCTGTGACCCCAGCATTATGAGTGCTGTGCTCTAACCAGCTGAGCTACGTAGCCATCCTTTCCGCGTCACCTTCATCGGCGTTGCGGGGCGCATTATGCGTAGTTGGTCTTTTGTCGTCAACACATTTTTTCCCGAAAAGCAGATAAGAGGCGTCGTTTGTTTGGGTTATGAACAGTCTGGTGAGAAAACCGTCAGGAGGCCTGTTTTTTAACACAATTAACAAAGGGAAACGGGCCGTAAAAGGCCCGTTTATGCTGAGAAAAAAACAGATTACTAATAAGCGGATTGGTGAACACCGACTGACCGACCCGATGGATCATCCATCTTTTTGAAGGATTCGTCCCATTCAATCGCCTTAGCGGAAGAACAGGCCACAGAAGGACCACCTGGTACACATTCAGCCGCACTGGGTACCGGGAACAGTTCTTCGAATATTTCACGGTACAAGTACCCCTCTTTTGAGGTCGGCGTGTTGTACGGGAAACGGAAATGTGCGGTTTCCAACTGCTGATCGGAAATCTGTTTGGCAGCGATTTCTTTCAGTGAATCAATCCAGCTGTAACCGACACCGTCAGAGAACTGCTCTTTTTGGCGCCAGGCTACGCTGTGTGGCAGATAGGATTCAAAACATTCACGCAAAATGTGTTTTTCCATTTTGCCATTGCCACACATTTTGTCACGAGGATTGATGCGCATGGCCACATCCAGGAATTTTTTATCCAGGAATGGGACACGAGCTTCCACACCCCAGGCAGACATCGCCTTGTTGGCACGGGCACAGTCGTATTGGTGTAATGCCAATAGCTTACGCACGGTCTCTTCATGAAACTCTTTAGCATTGGGCGCTTTATGGAAATAGAGATATCCGCCAAATACTTCATCGGAACCTTCACCGGACAGTACCATTTTGATGCCCATCGCTTTGATCTTACGAGACATCAGATACATCGGTGTAGAGGCACGGATGGTGGTGACGTCATAGGTTTCAATGTGATAAATCACATCGCGGATAGCATCCAGACCTTCTTGTACTGTGAAATGAATTTCATGGTGAACGGTACCCAAATGTTCAGCTACTTCCTGAGCGGCTTTCAGATCCGGTGCGCCTTCCAGACCGACAGCGAAAGAGTGAAGCTGTGGCCACCAGGCTTCGCTTTGCTCGTCATCTTCTACACGACGGGCGGCGAATTTTTTGGTAATGGCGGAAATAACGGAAGAGTCAAGACCGCCAGACAGCAGTACACCATAAGGTACGTCAGACATCAGGTGACTTTTGACGGACTCTTCCAGTGCTTCACGCAGCGCGTTGGCATCGGTTTCGTTATCTTTGACATTGTCATAATCGAACCAGTCGCGATGATAATACTCACGAATCTCACCATCCTGGCTCCATAAATAGCTACCTGCCGGGAATTCTTTGATAGTGCGGCAGACGGGCACCAGTGCTTTCATTTCGGAAGCGACATAGAAGTTGCCGTGTTCATCGTAACCCATATAGAGCGGAATAATGCCCAAATGGTCACGGCCAATTAGATAGGCGTCTTTTTCGCTGTCATAGAGTACAAAAGCGAACATACCACGCAGGTCATCCAGAAAATTTGGGCCTTTTTCCTGATACAGCGCCAGAATCACTTCGCAGTCGGAACCGGTCTGAAATTGGTAGCGGTCGCCGTACTGCTGACGTAGGGCCTGATGGTTGTATATTTCACCGTTAACAGCCAGAACATGGGTGTGATCAAGGTTATACAGCGGCTGAGCGCCCGTATTTACGTCAACGATAGACAGACGTTCGTGGACCAAAATCGCCTTATCACTGGCGTAAACACCGGACCAGTCCGGGCCACGATGACGCATTAAACGAGATAGCTCCAGCGCTTTCTTGCGTAGTTCAACCGGATCGGTTTTCAGATCGAGCACACCGAAAATGGAACACATAGAAGAGACTCCCTTGATTCACTCTTGGTTTGAAGTGAACAATATTCAGATTAATCGGCAGCAATCAGAGGGGGTATGTTGTCGCATTACAACTGCACCATGATGACCACCTGCCGTGTCAGTACCAATGATTTAGCATCAAAATGCTATAACAATTCAATATCGTTTAATAAAAAAAACCTTTGTGCTATCGAATATTCATTTTTAATGGGAATTTGATGCGTATTGTTCAAAACAGATAGAGAGAAATGCCTGAATTTTGGAGATTCCATAATCGGGTCTTATGGTGGAAAACCAAACTTAATGATTTTCAAGCAAACGTTGGAGCAAGACACCGTTAAGCATGGCGCGTTTGACCAAGGCAAATGCACCGATAGCAGAAAGATGCTGTAGTTCGGAAATGACAATCGGCAAATTATTACGGAAGTCTTTTAGTACCTGGGTATTAACGCAGCGTTGAATCGCTGGCAGCAGAATTTTTTCAGCTTCGGCGATTTCACCGGCAATCACGACCCGTTGCGGATTGAACAGGTTAACCGCAATCGATATTGCTTTTCCCAGATTTTGCCCCGCATGTTCAATCACCTCACGTGCGAGTGCATCGCCACGGTTGGCCGCTTTGCAGATAGCAGAAATCTGACATTCTTCTGGCGTCAGCTTGCTCGGATAGCCTTGTTCAAGCAAATTTCGTATCCGTTTCTCAATGGCCGCATTGGAGACGACAGTTTCCAGACAACCAAAATTTCCGCAGTGGCAACGCTCGCCCAATGGATCGATTTGGATATGACCGATTTCTCCGACATTACCGTTGCTGCCGAGAAAAATCTGCCCATTGACCAGAATACCGGCTCCGGTGCCACGATGTACGCGTATCAGTATCGAATCCTGACAATCCTGGGTGGCACCAAAGTAGTGTTCAGCCAGTGCCAGGCTACGGATATCGTGACCGACAAAACTGTGAGTCTTGAAGTGTTGTTGCAGGTGTTGGACCAATGGCCAATTATCAATACTAATATGTGGCATATAACGCACCATTCCCGCGAACGGATCGACCAGCCCAGGTAGTACGACTGAAATAGCAATCAGTTCACGGATGCGGCGCTGATGGGTGTCAATGAAGTGGTCGATGGCTTTAAATAGTGCAGTTTCCAACGTTTCCTGGGTTTTTTCTGGCAGGCTGTAATGTTCTTCTGCCAGCATTCGTCCCTGTAGGTTGTAAAGTGCGATCGTGGCATCGTAGCGACCAAGCCTTACTGCCACTGTATGGAAAGGGCGGGTTTCACAAATAATGGAGATGGCGCGACGCCCTCCAGTGGAGGCTTGTTGGTCAACTTCCTTTATGAACCCGCGTTCAAGTAGTTGGCGGGTGATTTTGGTAACGCTAGCGGGGGCAAGCTGGCTCTGTTCCGCGATTTGTATCCGTGAGATTGGGCCTTGCTGGTCAATCAGTCGGTATACCACCGCGCTATTGAGTTGCTTAACCAGATCAATATTCCCTATCTGTGTCTGTCCGCTTGTGGTCATTAAAACGTTACTCGCCTGTGGTCAATACTTCTTCACCATTCACAAAAGTATTGATGATGTGATAATCACGAGTGAATACCGTCAGATTGGCTACTTTACCACATTCAATACTGCCTAATCTGCCGTCTTCACCGATAGCACGCGCAGGGTACAGTGTTGCCATTCGGAGTGCTTCATCCAGAGCGATACCCGCCTGATCTACGCAATTTTGCACAGCTTCAATCATGGTGAGCGCGGATCCGCTCAAGATGCCGTTCTCATCCACACAGATGCCGTCGCGGTAGTATATGGTTTTACCAGCAAAAATGAACCGATCAATATCAGCGCCAGCGGGTGCGGTGGCATCCGTAACCAGCACCAACTTGTCACCTTTGATGCGTTTGCTGTTGCGGATATTAGCCCAACTGACGTGATGGCCATCGGCGATGACACCACAGTAAATCTCAGGCGCATCGTAGACAGCACCTACTAGCCCTGGCTCACGCCCGGCCAGATAAGGCATGGCGTTAAACAGATGCGTCACACAGCGAATACCGGCGGCAAAACCACGTTTGGCCTCGTTCCAGGTCGCGTTTGAATGCCCTGCGGAAACGACAATACCAGCGCGGGTCAATTGCTGAATAACTGTCGAGGCAACCATCTCTGGCGCCAGGGTGATTTTGCTGATGACATCGGCATTCTCACAGAGGAAATTCACCAGTTCTGGATCTGGCTGACGGATGAGTGTTGCATCATGAGTCCCTCTTTTTACCGGGTTCAGCCACGGGCCCTCAATATGCAAACCCAGTGCTTGATGATGATTTTGTGCCAGCCAGGCACGCATGACTTCAACACTGTGCTTTATTAACGCATCGGAAGCAGTAATGAGCGTGGGTAGAAAGCTGGTGCAACCATGCTTCACATTGGTCCGTTGCATGATTTCCAGCGTTTTCACAGAGATGGTTTGCAAAGAGTCGTTAAACTGAACACCACCGCAACCGTTAAGTTGAAGATCAATAAATCCGGGGGCGATCAAGGCACCCGAAATATCACGTGTTTCCAGCCCGGAAGGCAGTTCATTGACGGGACAAACATTGTCTATCAGGCCGTTGGCGATAACGACAGCATGATCGTCGAGCACCTGATGTCCAGTAAAAATACGACCATTAATTAAAGCGTACATTATGAGCTCCCGGCATACCGATTAAAGGTTTTTGATACTTTCAGCTTCCAATTCGCGGAAATATTTAACGGTTTTCACCTTCAGTTCCATGGTGGAGGGTTCGTCACATACCATAAGCGCTTTGGCATGAAGCTGTAGGCAACTGATGGTCCACATATGGTTCACGTTGCCTTCTACTGCGGCCTGGAGAGCCTGAGCCTTGTTGCGTCCGCTAACCAGAATCATGACTTCTTCGGCATCCAGTAATGTACCCACGCCAACAGTTAATGCATATTTGGGGACTTGATTGACGTCACCACCAAAAAAGCGTGAATTGGCGATACGGGTCTCTTCAGTCAATGTTTTGATGCGTGTCCGGGAAACCAGGGACGATGCCGGTTCATTAAACGCGATATGTCCATCATTCCCTACGCCCCCCATAAACAGCTGGATCTTACCGTAAGACTTGATTTTCTCTTCGTAACGCTGACATTCAACAGCAATATCTTCAGCGTTGCCGTTCAATAGGTTAATATTTTCCTGCGGAATATCAATGTGATTGAAAAAATTTTGATACATAAACGTGCGGTAGCTTTCCGGATGATCAGGCGGTAATCCTACATATTCATCCATGTTGAAGGTCACCACATGTTTAAAGCTGACTTCACCCGCGTTAAACAGTTCTATCAGCGACTTATATGCCTCCAACGGAGAACTGCCTGTAGGAAGGCCAAGCACAAACGGTTTATCTGCCGTAGGGTTGGCGTCATTGATGCGCTGTACAATATATCGTGCAGCCCATTTACCTACATGTGCCGCGGTGGCTAAAGGAATCAGTCTCATAAAGGGTTCTCCTGGCGGATTGGTGAGGTAATCGAATTTAAGTATGAGGGAAAAAACACAATGGGTGCTTTTCCTCATCTCCATAGTATGTCTGTAGTGTAACTTGTTTTTTTTTGTCTTTAAATAAGTGGTGAAAATATAGTGTCATAAACTTTTTGTATGTGCTTTTTTGGTGATTTTTATCACATAATGATTGAGTTTAATTTTCGAGGCGAATTATTTTCTTTACACTCCATGGTCAGGCTAGCCTGAGACTTTCTGTTGCTTGCTTAAGCGGGTTGATTGTCAGAGACAACACGAAACGAGGAATACTCGATTTTGTGAATACCCTGGGTAACCCGGTTACTTGACTGTGTTGTGTATTGAGTGGCGTTTTATGGCAGATAAATCTGATTGGTTGTGTTATTTGCCCACAAGGGAAGAGAGGGGAAGGTGAGTATATTAAACTATTTACAAAGAATAGGTCGGGCGCTGATGGTGCCTGTCGCAACACTACCTGCCGCCGCCATTCTGATGGGCGTGGGTTATTGGATTGATCCGGTTGGTTGGGGTAGCCAAAGTGCTTTGGCTGCTCTTTTTATCAAGTCTGGATCTGCCATTATTGAACATATGGCAGTGTTGTTCGCAGTAGGTGTGGCCTATGGCATGTCTAAAGATAAAGATGGTGCAGCTGCATTGTCTGGATTTGTGGGCTACCTGGTGGTGACCACGTTGTGTTCACCTGCGGCGGTTGCCATGATCCAAAAGATTCCACTGGCGCAGGTACCCGCTGCGTTCGGAAAAATTGAGAATCAGTTCATTGGTATTCTGGTCGGGGTGATCTCCGCTGAATTATACAATCGATTCAGTGGCGTTGAATTGCCAAAAGCGCTGTCTTTCTTCAGTGGCCGTCGATTGGTGCCTATTTTGACCTCGTTGCTGATGATTGTGGTGGCGTTCGCGCTGATGCTTGTCTGGCCAGTGATTTACAACGCGCTGGTTACGTTTGGTGAACATATCCAGCAGTTGGGATCGGTTGGTGCAGGCATTTATGCATTCTTTAACCGTCTGCTGATACCCGTCGGATTACATCATGCGCTTAACTCGGTGTTTTGGTTCGATGTGGCGGGTATTAATGACATCCCTAATTTTTTGAGTGGCCAGCAGGCAATTGATGCCGGGAAAGCCATCCCGGGGATTACCGGACGTTATCAGGCTGGTTTTTTTCCGATCATGATGTTTGGTTTGCCGGGCGCTGCGTTGGCGATTTACCACTGTGCACGTCCTGAAAATCGTAGCCGGGTGGCCGGTATCATGCTGGCGGCAGCTTTTGCGTCATTTTTTACGGGGATTACCGAACCGCTTGAGTTTTCCTTTATGTTTGTAGCTCCGGTGCTGTACGTATTGCATGCGGTATTGACCGGGATTTCAGTCTTTATTGCCGCCAGTATGCACTGGATTGCCGGATTTGGATTTAGTGCGGGTCTGGTGGATATGGTGCTTTCGTCCCGTAATCCGTTGGCGACACACTGGTATATGTTGATTCCGCAGGGATTCGTGTTCTTTATCATCTATTATGTCGTATTTCGCTTCACGATTACCCGCTTTAACCTGATGACGCCTGGACGAGAGCTTCCTGTTGATGTCGCTGCAACTGGCGGCGGCGAGGTTAGTCATGCAGTGGTGACAAACTCATCAGACAGTCGGGTATTGGCCAGTGGCTACTTGCAGGCGGTTGGTGGAAAGGAAAATCTGACTGGCATTGATGCCTGTATTACTCGTTTACGTCTGAATGTGAAGGATTCGGCTATTGTTAATGATGCACAGGCCAAACAGCTGGGGGCTGCCGGGGTTATTCGTCTGAATAAGCAGAGTATTCAGATTGTGGTGGGAACTCAGGCGGAAAGCATCGCTGCTGCTATGCGTGAAGTAAGTGAAGAATAGTACAGTGATATTGATACATTAAGATGTTGTAGCTATCGGCGGGATGAGAAGAAAAGCTCATCCCGCTTTCTATTCTCCCTATTTTCGTGCAATTAGGTGAAACAAACGGTTGTTTCCCGACGAGGCTTGTTGGATCATTAGTGGTTATATGTCGTTTTTCGTATTTGAGGAATCAAGCATGAGTGAGGCTGAAGCCCGCCCAACTAACTTTATCCGCCAGATTATCGATGAAGATCTGGCTTCCGGTAAGCATGATCATATTCAGACGCGTTTTCCCCCTGAGCCGAATGGTTATTTGCATATTGGTCACGCTAAATCGATCTGCCTGAATTTTGGTATTGCGGATGATTACAACGGCCAATGCAATTTGCGTTTTGATGATACCAATCCGGTAAAAGAAGATATCGAGTACGTTGAATCTATCAAGCATGATGTCAAGTGGCTGGGTTTTTCCTGGAGTGGTGACATACATTACTCCTCAGATTACTTTGACCAATTGCATCTTTATGCCGTCGAGTTGATTAGTAAAGGATTGGCGTATGTGGATGAGCTCACGCCTGAACAAATCCGTGAATACCGTGGTACGTTGACTTCGCCAGGAAGAAACAGTCCTCATCGTGACCGCTCTGTGCAGGAAAACCTGACGTTGTTTGAAAAAATGCGCAATGGTGGTTTTGCCGAAGGTATGGCATGTCTGCGTGCAAAAATTGACATGGCGTCACCATTTATCGTGATGCGTGATCCCGTGTTGTACCGTATTAAATTTGCTGAGCATCATCAAACCGGCAATAAGTGGTGCATCTATCCGATGTATGACTTCACCCACTGTATCTCCGATGCAGTGGAAGGCGTAACACATTCGTTATGTACACTGGAGTTTCAGGACAATCGTCGTTTGTATGATTGGGTGCTTGATAATATCACTATCCCGTGTCACCCACGCCAGTACGAATTCTCGCGCTTGAATCTTGAATACGCTGTAATGTCCAAGCGTAAGTTGAATCAATTGGTTACTGAACAGGTAGTGGAAGGTTGGGATGATCCGCGTATGCCGACGATTTCCGGACTGCGCCGTCGTGGTTATACTGCTTCGTCTATCCGTGAATTTTGCCGTCGTATTGGTGTAACCAAACAGGATAACAATGTTGAAATGGCCGCGTTGGAATCTTGTATCCGTGACGATCTGAATGACAATGCGCCACGCGCAATGGCGGTGCTGAACCCGGTAAAAGTAGTGATCGAAAATCTGCCTATGGATCACGAAGAATGGGTAACCATGCCACATCATCCTAATAAACCGGAGATGGGCTCGCGTCAGGTGGCTTTTAGCCGTGAAGTTTATATTGATCGTGCCGACTTCCGCGAAGAGGCGAACAAGCAGTATAAACGCCTGGTATTGGGTAAAGAAGTTCGCCTGCGCAATGCCTATGTGATTAGGGCCGAGCATATCGAGAAAGATGAACAAGGTGTGATCACCACCATTTATTGTCGTTACGATCCCGAAACGTTGAGTAAAGATCCATCGGATGGACGTAAGGTAAAAGGGGTGATCCACTGGGTTTCTGCAGCACATGCTATTCCTGCAGAGTTTCGTCTGTATGATCGCTTGTTTAGTGTCCCGAATCCGGGGGCTGCAGAAGATGTCCTCTCTACTATTAATCCTAATTCGTTGATCATTGAGCATGGTTTTGTTGAGGCCAGTCTGGCTAATGCTAAAGCGGAAAAAGCCTATCAGTTTGAACGTGAAGGGTATTTTTGCGCAGACCGCGTCTATTCCAGTACAGAAAATCTGGTATTTAACCGTACGGTGGGATTGCGAGATACCTGGGTTGGTTAAGCGGGAAAGCCGGGCTGGATACAGAAAAAATAAAACCGCCGCGGCGGTTTTATTTTTTGCAGAAGATTTATTTTATCGTTCGTCGTGAATACTTTCATCTTCACGGCAATTACCATCGGTACAGTGGCCATACAGATATAAGCTGTGATTGGTAAGTTTTATACCATGTTTTTCAGAGATTTCACGTTGGCGAGCTTCAATGAATTCATCACGAAATTCAATGACGCGGCCACAATCCAGGCAGATCAGATGGTCATGATGGTGCTGTTGGGTCAATTCAAAGACAGATTTTCCGCCTTCAAAGTTATGACGGGTCACAATACCCGCATCGTCGAACTGGTTAAGTACACGGTAAACTGTAGCCAAACCAATTTCTTCACCCATATCAATCAGCTTTTTGTATAAGTCTTCCGCGCTGACATGGTGGCATGTAGGGTCCTGTAACACTTCCAGAATTTTGAGTCTTGGAAGTGTTACTTTCAGGCCAGCCTTCTTTAATGCGGTGTTGTTGTCAGTCATGCGGATTTAGTCCTGTTACTCTACTTTATCAAGGGAGGCTACCTAGCCTAATATTATCGGTCGGCTCAAAAAAGGTTATGCGTCTCAATTATAGAACTGCATATTCAAAATAGAAACAACGGAATCTTAACCATATTATTCTTGCCTAGCGGGGCGGTCTATAACGTAATGCCTTGTTGATTAGCGAAATATTATGATGATTTCGGCAAACCGATAGCGTCATTGTACCTTGCCATTGCGAAAAGTTAAAAAAATGTATCTACTTCTGTAATAGTTTTTCGCTATTGATGTGGCTCCGGCGCAAAATATTGCCAGAGCCAAAAGAGGACATGATTCAGGCAAGAAGTCCTTTCAGATCTAGCTCGTCGCTGATTTTTGTAACCCAAGCATTGACGCGTTCGCTGGTCAGCTCCGGCTGACGATCTTCATCAATGGCCAGACCAATAAAATGGTCATCATCCACCAGACCTTTAGATGCTTCAAAGTGGTAGCCTTCTGTCGGCCAGTTGCCCACGATAATGGCTCCATGTGGCTCAATAATGTCGCGTATGGTGCCCATGGCATCGCAGAAATATTCAGCATAATCTTCCTGATCACCGCAGCCAAACAGGGCTACCAATTTACCGGAAAAGTCGATTTCTTCCAGTGTTGGGAAAAAATCATCCCAGTCACATTGGGCTTCACCGTAATACCAGGTTGGAATCCCCAGCAGTAAAATGTCAAAACGCTCTAGATCTTCTTTACTGCTTTTGGCAATGTCATGAACCTCGGCAACTTCTGTTCCCAGTTGTTGTTGGATCATCTTGGCAATGTTTTCGGTATTGCCAGTATCACTGCCAAAGAAAATTCCTATGAGTGCCATGAATAAAATAACCTCTTGATTCTTAATGGTATGATGACCTTTGCCATCACTGTTCGAGTAATAATAGCAGACACTTTCCGCATGAGAAACTTGAATATCGGTATACACATTGTTCTAAAATGAGAAAATGATTAGCTGTTCTTCTCTTTTTGGGTAGATGGTTTTTTAATTTTTTTTAAAAACTAAATGTATTATCTGCTTGAAAGCATTATCAATATGCTTAATTTGTAAAATTTTATAACTATAAAATCACAATTTATCGTTAAATATTCCTCTAATTATGTCGATTAAAGAGGAAGGTGCTTCTTTATTTTTATTTCAGCATACAACAAAGTCAAGGTCGTAAAAATGCGCTTTGTTTAATGTTGGCTAGTTATCACAACATCTTCCCTATGTTGTTAGGTCTGGAGACTACACATGCGATTTCTGCGAAACATTTCTATTAGAACGGCTATGTTATGGGTGCTAGGTACTTTTTGTACATTATGGATTGGTGTTTCGGTCTATACCATGTACTCGTTCAAAACAATGAATGTAACCTCAAAAACCAGTTCATTACTGGTGAAGAACATGAATCTGGTCAATACCGGCAACGACCAGTATTTTCGTATGGTTACACGCCTGGCTCGCTCGGTTGACTATCGTCGTAATGGTGATAATAAAAAAGCGGATGATCAGCAGAAATCAGCATTGGCAGCACTGGATCTTTTAAAGTCAAATTTAGACACATTCAAAAAAATTGATCATGCAGGGATGTCACCGGAGTTAGTCGATGCGGTTACCCAAGGCTGGAGTAATCTGGTATTTCAAGGGGTTGAACCAATGTATCAGAACGCGGTTGCCCAGAACCTGAGCGAATATGAAAAATATGCCAAAGATATTGTTCCTGCTTTTAGCCGACAATTTAATGTGGCGTTTACTCATTTTGATAAAGCCGGTTCCAAAATGTTTGTTGATTCAGGTGAGCGTCTGGAGAGTATCACCTGGGTGGGACAAAATATTCTGCTGGCCGGATTAGTCGCTGGTTTACTGATGTTATTCCTGACAGATCGCTATCTGGCGGCTTATCTGATGCGCCCATTGAATGATCTGCGCGCTCATTTTCAGGCTATTGCGTCTGGAAATCTGAGTAAACCGATCATCGATTTTGGTAATAACTGCGTTGGCCGTCTTTTCCCGTTGCTACGTGACATGCAATCCAGTCTGGCAAAAACGGTAAGCACGATTCGGCATAGTGCAGACTCCATCTATCAGGGTGTCGCGGAAATTGCCTCGGGGAATAATGATCTTTCATCACGTACAGAGGCGCAGGCCGCAGCACTGGAAGAAAGTGCCGCCAGCATGGAACAGTTAACCTCTACGGTAAAACAGAATGCGGAAAATGCCAGCCATGCTAGCCAGTTGGCTCACCAGGCATCGACCACCGCTCGTAAAGGTGGTGATCTGGTGGATAATGTGGTGAAAACCATGGCAGATATTTCCGGTAGTTCGAAGAAGATTGCCGAGATCACTACGGTAATTAACGGTATCGCTTTCCAAACTAACATTCTGGCATTGAATGCGGCGGTGGAAGCGGCTCGTGCTGGTGAGCAAGGACGCGGTTTTGCGGTGGTAGCGGGTGAGGTTCGTAGTCTGGCTCAGCGCAGTGCTCAGGCGGCCAAAGAGATTGAAAATCTGATTTCTGAATCGGTGAGGTGTGTGGATACCGGCTCAACGCTGGTGGCTGATGCGGGTACCACAATGAGAGAAATTGTGCGTGGCATAACCAACGTAACGGATATTATGGGCGAGATTGCCACTGCATCAGAAGAGCAGAGTAAAGGGATTGCTCAGGCTGGAATGGCAATTACTGAAATGGATGGTGTAACCCAGCAGAACGCCGCGTTGGTTGAAGAAGCTTCAGCCGCAGCCCGATCACTGGAGGAGCAGGCTTCAGTACTGACTCAGACGGTAGCCTTGTTTCAATTGACCAACGATCAAGCGGCGTTGACGCAAGTTCGTGAAACACCAAAAGCAGTAGCTGCTACTCCGGCCAGGAAGGCGTTACCTGCCGGTAAAAGTAATGATAACTGGGAAACATTCTAGGTTATAACCATGGGCGTCAGGGAAGACGCCAAGGTGGTAAATCAATCGTTTCGCTCTGCCAACTGCGCCAGTAATATCTGTTCAATCAATTCGCTGCGGCTGATATTACGTTCCTCCGCCAGCGTATTTAAAATTTCCACTGCATCGCTGTTAATCTTCAACTCTACGCGACGTAGCCCACGGACTTTGTCTCGTCGCAGTTGATTCCGTTTATTGATTCTCAACTGCTCATCACGGGAGAGCGGGTTAGTTTTCGGTCGACCCGGACGACGCTCATCAGCGAACAGATCCGGCGTGGTGCGATCCGTTTGTTCTTTTGCCATAAGTAATGGTACTGCAAGAAATTCGGATCAAAATGCGGGCATTTCAAATGCTGCATTTTGATGATGTGGTTAATGAAGCCAGTGGCCAGACAGCCTTCCTTTACTGCGGCCGCCATCATACCCCAGCCGTACTGGCCGCGACAACGGTTAACTGAACCCGTGTTCGGTGAATACGGTAACAATATCAATGGGTATCGAGGAAACGATGGATGGCACGAAGAACGGCCTCGGTTTTTTCAGCGTGAACCCAGTGACCGGCCCCTGCGACTACGTGTGCTTTAGCGGCGGGGAACTGGCGTAGTAGCGCATCACGGTAGCGATCATCCAGGTACGGGGAATTCCCACCACGGATAAACAGAATCGGGCCATGCCATGCTGGCAGTTCCTGCCAGCCAACAATATTTTCATATTGATCCCACAAGGCTGGTACGTTAAAACGCCACTCTCCTTGCTGGAATGATTTCAGTAAAAACTGAATGACACCTTCTTCCGGCAAATAATCACGCATCAGTACGGCGGCGGCGGCGCGCTGAGTGATACCTGCGGCGCTGACGGCTTTCACTGCGGAAAATACCTGGTCATGGCGGCGTAATTGATAGTCTACGGGGGCAATATCAATAACTACAATGCGGTCTATGCGATCGGGCATTAATGCGCTCAGTGCCATCGCGATCTTTCCTCCCATGGAATGACCAATCATAATGACCTGTTTCAGTTGTAAATCATCGAGGAGTGCCAAGACATCCTCTGCCATGACGGTGTAATTCATTTCAGGTGAACGTGGTGAAAGACCGTGGTTCCGCACATCAATCTGCAATATGTCATGTTGGTTTTGCAGATCGCGCGCCAATACGCCAAGATTATCAAGATTGCCAAACAGGCCATGGATAAAAACAATAGGTAAATTGTTCTGTGGCTGATGAGCGTTTTGCCAACGATAATTCAATTTCATAGTGAAGTTCATTTAGAGAGACAGATGCTTAGGGTATCATGACTTTATTGCGTTATCTTGCCGTGGACTAAACAGGTGTTTACCTTCATGGTGGCAGAGATGATGAGGTATTGTCTTACTTTTGTGTAGACTGTCGCTCGTCGCTATTTGAGGGTGAATCATAATCTGTATAATCTAAATAATTCAAGTTGCAGGAAGGCGGCAAGCGAAGGAATCCCGATGAGCTACTCAAGCGAGTGATTCGGGTGAATGAGCACGGTCAACGCACATGCAGCTTGAAGTATGGCGAGTATATAATCCATGACGATTGATTTTAAGTCATAAAACAGTATTGGATAAAGATGAAAACTATTGACGTTGACGAAGAGCTTTATTGTTATATCGCCAGCCACACTCAGCATATTGGCGAGAGTGCTTCTGATATCTTGCGGCGTATGCTGAAGTTCAACGCCGGGCAGCCAGCAGTCGCAACGGGAACACCGGTAGTAGCTGAAAAAGCTCAGCCCCTGGCTCCAGCTTCACTGAGTACGCGTGATCGGGTAAGAACTCTGCGTGAGCTATTATTGTCTGATGAATATGCGGATCAACATAAGGCGGTTAATCGTTTTATGTTGATTCTGTCTACACTGTATCATTTGTCGCCCAAAGAATTTGCAGTGGCAACAGAGTCTCTTCTTGGTCGCACTCGGGTTTATTTCGCTGGGGATGAGCAAACGCTGCTTCAGAATGGCACACATACCAAGCCAAAGCATATCCAGGGTACGCCCTACTGGGTTATTACCAATACGAATACCGATCGTAAACGCAGCATGATTGAAAGCATTATGCTGGCAATGCAGCTCCCGCCAGAGCTGATAGAGAAAGTTTGCGGAACCCTTTAAATCATAGCGTCAGGAAGAAACGCCAATGGCTAATCACCCGAGAGCCGGACAACACACCCGGCAAAGCGATTTGATTAACGTCGCGCAGCTAACGTCACAGTATTATGTTCTGTGTCCCGATGTGAGTGAACCGGCTCATGCGGTCAAGTTCGGGACCTCTGGTCATCGTGGTAGCGCAGCGCGTCACAGTTTCAATGAAGCGCATATTCTGGCGATTGCTCAGGCGATTGCTGAGGAGAGAAGTAGACAGGGGATCACCGGCCCTTGTTATGTCGGAAAGGACACGCATGCGTTGTCCGAACCTGCATTTATTTCTGTGCTGGAAGTACTGACTGCCAACGGTGTGGACGTGATAGTCCAACAGGATAATGGCTTTACACCGACGCCAGCGATCTCTCACGCCATTCTGACGCATAATTGCCAGACGAAAGCTCAGGCTGACGGTATCGTTATTACCCCTTCACATAACCCGCCTGAAGACGGTGGCATTAAATACAACCCGCCTAATGGCGGCCCAGCTGATACGAATCTTACCAGCGTTATTGAGACGCGGGCCAATGCACTGTTGGCAGATAATCTGCGTGGTGTGAAACGCCTGACGCTGGCTAAAGCCCAACAGAGCGGATACCTGCATGAGCAGGATTTGGTGCAGCCGTATGTGGAAGGGTTGACCGATATCGTGGATATGACCGCGATTCAGCGCGCTGACCTGAAATTAGGGGTCGATCCATTGGGTGGTTCTGGCATCGTGTATTGGCAACGAATTGCTGAGCATTACAAATTGAATCTAACGTTGGTCAATGATGCTATCGATCAGACGTTCCGCTTCATGACGCTGGACCACGATGGGGTGATCCGTATGGATTGCTCGTCCGTTTGTGCGATGTCTGGCCTGCTGGCGCTGCGTGATAAGTTCGACCTGGCGTTCGCCAACGATCCGGATTATGACCGCCACGGTATTGTGACGCCAGCCGGATTGATGAATCCCAACCATTATCTGGCGGTGGCTATCAACTATTTGTTTCAGCACCGTCCACAGTGGGATGCGTCTGTTGCCGTGGGCAAAACGTTGGTGTCCAGCGCAATGATTGATCGTGTAGTGGCTGACCTCGGACGTAAGCTGGTGGAAGTCCCGGTAGGATTTAAATGGTTTGTGGATGGTCTGTTTGATGGCAGCTTAGGCTTTGGTGGTGAAGAGAGTGCAGGAGCATCATTCCTGCGTTTCGACGGCACACCTTGGTCGACGGATAAAGACGGCATTATCATGTGTTTGCTGGCGGCGGAAATCACCGCTGTTACCGGGGAAAACCCGCAGCAGCACTATGATGAACTGGCTAAACGGTTTGGTGCGCCGAGCTACAATCGTATACAGGCACCAGCTACTTCCGCTCAGAAAGCGGCGTTGTCCCGATTGTCGCCGGATCAAGTGTCTGCCAGTATGTTGGCCGGTGATCCCATTACTGCTCGTCTGACGAAGGCGTCGGGTAATGGCGCGTCGATTGGTGGCCTGAAAGTGATGACTGACAATGGTTGGTTCGCGGCACGTCCGTCAGGTACAGAGGACGCTTACAAGATCTATTGCGAAAGTTTTCTTGGCGTTGAACATCGCGAGAAAATCGAGAAAGAAGCGGTTGAAATTGTCAGTGCGGTGTTGAATAACACGAAATAAGACCGCTACCGATATTGATTACAGGCGCTGAATGCAGCGCCTTTTTTCATCCTAAAGCAACGAGTAGCGCTCCTGCCGATATCAACGCTACACCGAATCCCGCCAGCAGCGAGATTTTTTCTCCCAGCAACAATACAGCCAGAATAACGGCAAACACGACGCTGAGTTTATCGATAGGCGCAACCTGTGCCACGCTGCCGGTTTTCAGCGCCATAAAGTAGAACAGCCAGGACATGGCACCGGCAATACCACTGAGCAGAATGAATAGCAGTGCGCTATGATTGGCGAAAATAGTGCCGACCAGTGCCAGCTTTCCCTGCATTACCACCACACCCGCCAGAAATAACGCCATCACCACCGCACGGATTGCTGTCGCGGTATTGGCATCCAACTGTTGTAGTCCGATTTTCCCAAACACCGCTACCAGCGCAGCGCACAATGCGGACAATAATGCATAGATTAGCCAGCTACTCATCGATATCTTCTCATTGAGAAAATGCTGATGCTACACCTGCTAATTGTTCAGCTCCAGTGTGTCAGGGGATAAAGCGATAGCCGATGGCGGTTTCGGTAAGAAAATGGCGTGGACGAGCCGGATCGTTTTCCAGCTTTTGACGTAAATGTCCCATATAGATACGTAGATAGTGGCTATGTTCTATTGCATTGGGTCCCCAAACCTGATTTAACAGATACCGCTGCGTCAGCACCTTGCCGGGATTAGCAATCAGGGTCGACAGCAAGCGGAATTCTAGTGGGGTGAGATGCAGTTCCAGGCCATCACGCAATACCTGGCGGTTAACCAAATCTACCGTCACTGCATCGAAGTTTATCAGTGGCGTTTCCTGTAAAGGGGCGTTGAAGCGCCGCAATGCCACGCGAACACGGGCCATCAGTTCACCAATGCCAAACGGTTTGGTGAGGTAATCATTGGCACCCTCATCCAGCGCCGCGATTTTATCCTGTTCATCAGTGCGGGCCGATAGCACAATTACCGGAATAGTGCTCCACTGTCGCAGGTCGCGGATGTAATCAATACCATCGCCGTCGGGTAACCCCAGATCCAGAATAATCAGGTCCGGCTTGCGGGTTGCCGCTTCAATCAGACCCCGTTGCAGTGTTTCTGCATCGAATACGCGACAGCCTTCACTTTCCAGCGCGTTACGGACAAAGCGCCGGATCTCTTTTTCGTCTTCTACGATAAGGATGTTGGTCTGCAATAGCGTCATGGCTCCATATATTCAGGTTCTATCTCTGGTGGTGTCGCGAGTGGCAGAGTGAAATGGAAAACGGCACCACCGTTTTCTGCATTGGTAACCCAGATACTGCCACCGTGAATATCGATAATTGCACGGCAGATAGCCAACCCCAGCCCTACGCCGGGAATGGATGATTCTTTATGGCCGCGGGCGAATTTATCGAAAATTATCTTTTCCAGACCGTTGGCAATACCTGGGCCGTTATCCGCCACGGTAACTTCCAAACTCTCTTCGACAGCAGATGACTTGTTGATTTTAGCGGAAATAGTGATGGTCGCCCGCTCCCCTGCATATTTGATGGCGTTTTCCAGCAGGTTGATCAACACCCGCTCAATCAGGCTGGCATCACAATACACTAGCACCATCTCAGGCGGTAGATTGACCCGAACAGTATTGTTGACCAATAAGTTTTCCAATTGCCGCAGTGCGCTGCCGGTTAATTCTTCCAGCGTTTGCCACTCTTTACGCAGGTTAAATCCGTCGGACTGGATGCGGGCCATATCCAGCAGATTATTCACCAACTGGGTCGTGTTCAGTATGTACTGGCGGATCTGGCTGGCCTGTGGGGCATACTGCGAGCCTTCTGATGCCAAATTGAGCGTCAGAATCTCTGCTTGTCCGAACAGTACGGTTAGCGGTGTACGTAGATCGTGTGACAGTGCGGCCAGCAGAGAATTGCGTAGTTGTTCCCGTTCAGCGTTCAGCCGGGCATCCTCAGCATTTTTAATCAGTTGCAAACGCTCCAGTGCATTGGCGATCAATACGGTAAAGGTTTCCAGCAGGCGTTGTTGCTCAGGGATCATCAATTGACGGACACTGTTGGGT
Organism: Prodigiosinella confusarubida; assembly: GCF_002847015.1. Lineage (GTDB taxonomy): Bacteria > Pseudomonadota > Gammaproteobacteria > Enterobacterales > Enterobacteriaceae > Prodigiosinella > Prodigiosinella aquatilis. The sequence continues at coordinate 4,000,426 of NZ_CP025085.1, read as the reverse complement.
TCAATGGCGATGACGCCAAAAATTTGCTGGGGCGTGGACAGCGGCTGAATCTGATAGGGGACGCCGGGCAGGGTGGTGGTTCCGGCGCCTGCTGGCGCGTGATGATCGAAACTCCAGCGGGCAATGGCCTGATCGACAACCAACTGATCTGGCTCTTCAACCGCGGCTTGTTGTAATTCTGCGGTCGGCGAAGATGCCTGGTCAGCCAGCAGGATGGCAATTTTTGCCTGAAAGGTGGAACGCAGGAAATGGTGGCTGGCTTTGGCTATATCATTCACTGACAGGCTACAGTTGAGCGCTTTTGACATCTCATACAGATGCCGGACGCGCTGTTCACGGTAGCGGGCCACTCGTGCCTGATAACGGACTCCGGCGGTGAGACTTCCCACCAGAATGCCCACGCTCAGCATCACCCCGAAGGTAACCAGATATTGTGCGTCGGCCACGACAAATGTGCCTTTGGGAACGATGAAAAACAGATCGAAACTGGCGACGTTGATGACAGCGGCAAATACTGAGGGCCAGCGGCCGTAAAACAGCGCAACCACGACTACGCCGAGCAGATAAACCATCACCAGGTTAACCGGTTTCAGCATGGAGAAGGGAGACCATAACGCCAGCAGCGTGATCAGGGAACAGAGTATCACCGCTATGGCGCAGCCATATAACTGGATGCGCCATTTTTCTGCTATCCCTCGATTGTCCGGCGTTTTGGCGGGAAGCAGCGTGGTTTCATCCTGCACAGAAACCACCACCAAATCGAGATCAGGCCCCAGTTTCCCCAGTTTTTCGGCAAAGCGGGTACGCCGCCACCATCCCAGTTTTTGCTCAGGGTGACGACCAATAACGATTTTACCCAGATTGTGTTCGCGGGCATAGCGCAGCACGGCGCGTTCTACGGATGGATCGGCGAGAGTGGCGGTCTCCGCTCCCAGATCTTGCGCCAGTTTAAGGGCTCTCAGAATGGCCCGGCGCTGTGCTTCTGGCAGTCGGTGCAGACGCGGCGTTTCCACATAGACCGCGTGCCAGAGGCTACCGAGGCGTGCTGCCAAACGGGCAGCGGTACGAACCAGCTTTTCATTACCAGCACCCTGGCCGATGCACAACAGTATGGCGTCGCGGGTATGCCAGACATGTTCCCATCCCTGACTGGCGCGCATGGCGCGCATTTGGTCGTCGACCCGGTCAGCCAGACGGCGTAGCGCCAGTTCACGCAGTGCAATCAGATTACCCTTGCGGAAAAAGTTTTCGATGGCTCGTTCCGCCTGTACCGGCAGATAGACCTTGCCTTCGTTCAGGCGCTGGCGCAAATCGTCCGGCGGTAGATCCACCATCACTACTTCGTTGGCATCATCGAAAATCGGGTCAGGTACGGTTTCCCGTACTCGGATACCGGTAATACCGCCGACGATATCATTCAGACTTTCCAGATGCTGGACGTTAACGGTAGTCAGCACGTCAATCCCGGCATCAAGCAGTTCCTGCACGTCCTGCCAGCGTTTGGGGTGCCGGGAGCCGCGGATATTACTGTGTGCCAGCTCATCAATGAGGATCATCGCCGGGTAGCGAGCCAGCGCGGCATCCAGGTCAAATTCATCGTGATGCCGACCGTGATGGTTGAATTTCTTCATCGGCAGTCGAGGAAGACCGTTGAGCAGTGCTGCTGTTTCATCGCGTCCGTGGGTTTCCACTACGCCAACCACAATATCCAGTCCCTGAGCCTTCAACCGATGCGCTTCCTGTAGCATAGCGTAGGTTTTCCCTACGCCGGCACTGGCCCCAAAGAAGATTTTGAGCTTGCCGCGGGGATGCTCATCAATCTGCGTCAGCAGACTGTCCGGGTCGGGGCGACGTGGTTCCTCGTTGGTCATGATTTTTCCTTATCAGGGAAGTGGTTTTAATTGATCCAACGCCATGTTTAACAGTAATACATTAACGACCGGCCCTCCGGCAAATGCAGGTTGAGGATTTTGAATGGTGCGGTTTATCAACTGTTCAACCTGCTCCCGCGATATACCGCGTACCTGTGCAATGTGTCCGGCCTGATAGTAAGCCGCCTGTGGTGAAATGTTCGGGTCCAGACCGCTGGCGGAACTCGTTACCAAATCGACTGGCACCGGTTCGGTATTACCGATGCGTTTATGCCATCCGTCAACACTCTGGCTGATGGCCTTGTCCAGCGCCGGATTGTTACCCGCCAGGTTGCTGCCGCCAGAAGCCAGCGTATTATAGGTGTTGTCGGCGGTTGCGGATGGGCGGCCCAGAAAATAGCCGTCACGGCTAAATGACTGTCCTATTAGTGCTGAACCCACGGCTTTGTCCTGCCGGTAGATCAATGAACCGTTGGCCTGGGACGGGAATAACCATTGTCCCAGCCCGGTGACCAGTAACGGGTATGCCAGCCCGGTAATTAAAGCCAACAACAGCAGTAATAGAATCGAAGAACGTACATAACGCATAACTTTCTCCTTAGCTTATGCTATACCCAGCCCGGTCAGCAGGATGTCAATCAGTTTGATGCCAAGGAAGGGTACCAGCAGCCCGCCCAGACCATAGATCCACAGGTTACGACTTAGCAGCGCTGCCGCACTCATTGGTTTATAGCTGATGCCTTTCAGCGCTAGCGGGATCAGAAACACAATGATTAACGCGTTAAAGATCACCGCCGACAGCATGGCGGAGGCCGGTGAGTGCAATCGCATCACATTCAGCGTATTCAATTGTGGATAGGTTGCGGCAAACGCGGCCGGAATAATGGCGAAATACTTGGCAACATCGTTGGCGATGCTGAATGTAGTCAGTGATCCACGGGTCATCAGCATCTGTTTACCGATGTGTACCACTTCGATCAGCTTGGTGGGGTTGGAGTCCAAATCCACCATGTTCCCGGCTTCTTTCGCTGCTCGTGTACCAGAGTTCATGGCGACAGCCACGTCGGCCTGTGCCAGCGCCGGAGCGTCGTTAGTACCGTCACCGGTCATGGCGACCATGCGGCCTTCTGCCTGATATTGGCGAATCAACATCAGTTTGGTTTCCGGCGTCGCTTCTGATAAAAAATCGTCCACACCCGCTTCAGCAGCAATCGCCGCGGCAGTCAGTGGGTTGTCTCCGGTGATCATCACCGTTTTAATGCCCATATTGCGTAGCTCGGCGAAACGTTCCTTGATGCCGCCTTTGACGATATCTTTTAGCGCTATCACGCCGAGTACGCGTTTGCCTTCGGAGACCACCAGTGGTGTTCCGCCCTGACGCGCTACGCCGGCCACTATCTCTTCTACTTCCGTCGGGAAATGTCCCTGGTTGGCGTCGATGTAACGGCGTAGCGCATCCACTGCGCCTTTACGGATGGTTCGTCCCTGAACATTAACACCGCTCATACGTGTTTGCGCAGAGAAGGGCACAAAGGTGGCATCCAATTCCTGCAATGGTCGTTCACGCAGGTTAAAGCGCTGTTTGGCCAGAATCACGATGCTGCGGCCTTCCGGTGTTTCATCTGCCAGAGATGCCAGTTGGGCTGCATCTGCCAGTGCCTGCTCACTGATACCGGGCGCGGGTAGGAATGCGGAAGCCTGACGATTCCCCAATGTGATGGTGCCGGTTTTATCCAGCAGCAGGACGTCAATATCCCCGGCGGCTTCCACCGCTCGTCCACTGGTGGCAATGACGTTGGCGCTCAGCATCCGGCTCATCCCGGCCACTCCGATAGCGGACAGCAGCCCGCCGATGGTGGTGGGAATCAGACACACCAGCAGCGCCACCAGGATAGTGATGCTGACTGCCGTGCCGCTGTTATTGGCCGCCACGCTGAACAGTGAGAAAGGGTACAGCGTAGCGGTGACCAGCAGGAAGATAATGGTTAGTTCCACCAGTAAAATCGTCAGAGCGATTTCGTTCGGCGTTTTACGGCGCTGGGCACCCTCTACCATGGCAATCATGCGGTCAATAAAGGTTTCCCCTGGATTAACGCTGCATTGAATCACCAGCCAATCGGACAATACGTGGGTGCCGCCAGTGACAGAGGCGAAATCACCACCGGACTCGCGGATAACCGGCGCGGACTCACCGGTAATCGCGCTTTCATCTACAGAAGCGCCGCCTTCCAGCACCTCGCCGTCACAGGGGATCATCTCTCCGGCGACAACTAACACCACGTCGCCTTTGCGCAGGCTTTCCGCCGTCACTCGCTGGGCATCGGCATCGTGGTGCGGTGCTGTCAGTTTGTTGGCCCAACTGGTTTTTTTTACTCCCCGCAGTGTTTCGGCTTGCGCTTTACTACGGCCTTCCGCCAGCGCTTCGGCAAAGTTGGCGAACAGTACGGTAATCCACAACCACAAGGAAACCGTACCGGTGAAGAAGGCGTCACCCGTCGTCTCCCGGGCGATAATCGCCAGCCAGATACCGGTTGTTAACAGGCTACCCAGATACACTACGAACATCACCGGATTGCGCCACTGTACCCGGGGATCAAGTTTTTTCACTGCATCTAACAGGGCGTTACCCATCAGAGTGGAATTAAAAAGTGCTTGCTGTTTACGAATCATCATAGATCTCCGGCTCAGTGAACCAGATTAAATGTCAAATGTTCGGCCACCGGGCCTAACGCCAAAGCGGGGATGAAGGTCAGTGCACCAATAAGTAGCACGATGGCAATCAGCATGCCGATGAACAGAGGACCACTGGTTGACAACGAACCTTTGGTTTCTGGTTGGCGCTTTTTGACGACCATCGAACCGGCAATTGCCATGACCGGTATCATTACCGAGAAGCGACCAATCAACATGACAATCGCCAGTAAGACGTTATAAAACGGAGTGTTGACGCTCAGACCGGCAAACGCGCTACCATTGTTATTCGCAGCCGAAGTGAAGGCATACAGCACTTCGCTGAAGCCATGTGCTCCCGGATTGAGGATCCCGTGGCGTCCGGCGTTGGTGCTGAGGGCAAGCGCCGTACCCAGCAGCACCAGTGCAGGGGTGATCAGAATGACCAGTGCGGTCATTTTCATCTCATAGGCCGCAATCTTTTTACCCAGATATTCCGGTGTGCGGCCAATCATTAGCCCGGCGATGAAGACGGTGATCAGCACGAAAATCAGCATACCGTATAACCCGGAACCTACACCGCCAAATACGACTTCACCCATCTGCATTAGCCACATGGGTATCATGCCACCCAATGCGGTGAATGAGTCATGCATGGCGTTAACGGCCCCACAGGACGTCGCGGTGGTGATAGCGGCAAAGAACGCCGAGGAAAGAATGCCGAAGCGAGTTTCCTTACCTTCCATGTTTTGGCTACTGTCGGCACCTAGTGCCAGCAAATGCGGATTACCGCTGACTTCCGCGTACATTACTGCCGTGGTAGCCACGACCAGGATGAGCAACATGGCCCACAGCAGAGTGTGACCTTGCCGGGGATTGTTCACTGCGCGGCCGAACGCAAAACACAACGCAGTAGGAATCAGCAGGATAGACAACATCTGTACCATATTGCTCAACGCGGTAGGGTTTTCAAACGGGTGCGACGAGTTGGCACCAAAGAAACCACCGCCATTGGTACCCAATAACTTGATGGCTTCCTGCGAGGCTACCGGGCCCATCGGCAGAATTTGCGAAGCGCCTTCCAGCGTCGTCAGGTGTTGGTAAGGCAGCAGATTCTGAATTACGCCCTGACTGATAAAGAACAGGCTTAACAGTAGCGAGAGTGGCAACAGTACATATAGCGTGATACGTAACAGATCTAACCAGGCGTTACCTAATGCGGTTGTTGAATGGCGCGCGAAAGCACGAATCAGCACGAACGCTACCGCGATACCGCTGGCGGCGGAGAGGAAGTTTTGTACCGTCAGCCCCAACATCTGACTGAAGTAACTTAGGGTGTTCTCCCCGCTGTAAGCCTGCCAGTTGGTGTTGGTCATAAAACTTACGGCGGTATTCAACGCCAGATGCCATGACAGCCCTGGCATATTTTGCGGGTTTAACGGTAAGTGATCCTGAAACATCAGCAGGAAAAACAACAACAATCCGCCGGTCAGATTAAACACCAGTATGGCCAACGTATATTGCTGCCAGCACATTTCATCCGTATTAAAACCGAAGCCACGTGCCACTGTCAGTTCGAACCGCTGTAGTACCGTACCGGTTTCCCCTTCGATCAGACGAGCCAAAAATTGTCCCAGGGGTTGAGCCAGCAGTATTACTGCCACCAGTAGACTGGCAATCAGTAAAAAAGCATCCGAGGCCATCAGAAATCCTCCGCCTTCAGTAAGGCATAAAACAGATAGATCAACAGTAGCACAACCAGAATGCTGCCTATGATGGTTCCGAAATTCACAATACACCCCCAACGGTGCTGTCAGAGCGAGAGAACGTCAGGTTACTCGGATGGAAAAAAAGAAAGTACAAATTTGACAAGGACCAGCGTAAAAAAAGTATAAAAATGCCGGGCTGCGAAATGAGCATTTGCGGAGGGAGGAACTCGTGAAGTGTAACGTTATTCACTACTATGCAACAAAATCGTGGCTGAATAATCAAGTAATAAATTGCGCATTTTTTGATCTATAAAGTGATAAGATTTTATCCGCATGGTAGCGTTTTGATCGACATTACCAATGTAGACATTCATAGCCAGTCGGGGTTTATCGTTCCTGACTGCCTTACATCGAGGATTGTCATGTCTCTTTATACTGCTTATTCCTGGCATCGAATTTTTCTGCGCCGCATAACGGTGATTGTAATTGGTGCGCTGATGTTTCCGGCGCTGCTTTTCTGGCGAGATCGCGCCCGCTTTTATAGCTATTTACATTGCGTCTGGCTGAAAACCAGTGACAAACCGGTATGGCTGGCACAGTCAGAGAGTGTTATTAACGATCTTTATTGATAACTGTGCCGTTATTTTTCAGCCCTTGCTGGGACACCACACTGTTCATATAAACGAGGGTTTTGTTTGCCCTTTTCCTGCCAGTCAGTCTCATTATTTATTACGTTATTTTCTGTCCCTTCTTCACAGCAACGGACATAAATCCGCTATGCTATTGAGATAGCGCTATCTTTTAGCGAGGTTGCCATAATGACACTTGATCAGATTCCCGTTGGTATTAGTGCTTGTCTGCTTGGAAATCCGGTACGTTTTGATGGTGGCCACAAGCGTTTTTCTTTCGCGGTAGAGCAGTTGACTCCTTATTTTGGTTTTGAATCGATATGTCCGGAAATGGCGATAGGGTTGCCAGTGCCTCGTCCTGCGCTGCGGCTGGTGAAGGATGACCAGGGCATGGTCACTATGCGTGCCAGTAATGGTGCGCCGCTGGATGTCACCGAAAAAATGCAGCTGTTTGCAACGGAGTCTACACAGAAGCTTATGCATTTATGTGGTTACATCGTTTGTGCCAAGTCCCCCAGTTGCGGTATGGAGCGGGTGAAGGTTTATGACGAATCTCAGAAGAATGCACGTAAAAGTGGCGTAGGGTTGTTCACTCAGCAACTTATGACGTTAATGCCGTGGTTACCGGTTGAAGAGGATGGACGTCTGCATGATCCGGTGCTGCGTGAAAATTTTATTGAGCGGGTTTTCACGTTGTATGAATTGAATCGACTATGGCAACAGGGGTTAAGTCGTGGTGCGTTGATGAATTTTCATAGCCGTTACAAACTGCTGCTGCTGGCGCACTCTCAACCGGGGTACCGAGAGTTGGGACGTTTCGTGGCCGCGATGGAACAATGGGATTCGCTGGCAGATTTTGCTGCGGAATACCGTTTACGGCTGATGAAACTGTTATCGCATCCGGCCAGTCGGCGTAACCATACCAACGTGCTGATGCATGTGCAGGGCTATTTCCGTCGCCAGCTGACAACACTGCAACGACAGGAGTTGACTCATCTTATTGAACGGTATCGTCAGGGTATGCAGCCGCTATTGGCGCCCATCACGTTGTTACGCCACTACCTGTCTGAGTACCCGGATGCTTATTTGTCCCAGCAGCGTTATTTTGACCCTTACCCGGAAGCGTTGCGTTTACGTTATGGTCATTAGTTTTCAGTGAAAAGGATGGTTCATGACCACACATCTGGTCTGGCTTCGTAACGATTTACGCCTTACCGATAATCTGGCATTACATGCGGCTTGTCAGGATCCGACGGCCAACGTGATAGCCCTGTTTATTGCCACTCCGGCGCAGTGGGCCCGGCATGATATGTCGCCGCGTCAGGCCGCGTTTTTGCTGAAAAATCTGCATGTGTTGCAACGGTCTTTGCATGACATCGGTATTGAACTGCACTATCACCAATGTGCTGATTTTACAGACAGCGTTCGCTGGCTGACGGAATATTGCCGGCAACAGCGAGTTACCCATCTGTTCTATAACTATCAATATGAATTGAACGAGCGCCAGCGGGATCTTTCGCTGGAGCAGGAATTGGCCGGACAGGTAATTTGTCAGGGGTTTGACGACAGTGTATTGCTACCGCCGGGTAGTGTTATGACTGGAGATGGTGAGATGTATAAGGTATTTACACCATTTCGTGAGGCGTTCATCAAACGATTGCTACATAGCGATATCCATTGTGTTCCCGCCCCGGTGCCGCGCACAATGGCAATCACTCTTCCACTACGGCCGTTGACACCATTCAGTTATCCCCTGCAAACAATAAACGACGCATATCCAGCGGGGGAAAAGTCCGCATTACAGCGGTTACGTGATTTCTGCCACGAACAGATTCAGTTTTATCACCAACAACGTGATTTCCCGGCACAAGCAGCTACCAGTAAGCTTTCTCCTTATCTCGCACTGGGCGTGTTGTCGCCACGGCAATGCATTAACCGTATGCGGATAGAACAGCCCGACTGGTTACAGCAACGTGAGGGGGGAGCATTTGTCTGGTTCAATGAACTGATTTGGCGGGAGTTTTATCGCCACGTGTTGGCATTCAATCCATCTGTATGTAAACGGCAACCCTATATCGATTGGACCCAACGGATTGCCTGGCGTCAGGATCCTCATGGGTTAGCTGCCTGGCAGCGGGGGGATACCGGGTATCCCATTGTGGACGCCGGCATGCGGCAACTCAATCAGACGGGGTGGATGCATAACCGTTTGCGTATGATTTGTGCCAGTTTTCTGGTGAAGGATTTGTTGATCGATTGGCGGGAAGGCGAACATTATTTCATGATGCAACTGCTGGATGGCGATCTGGCCGCTAACAATGGTGGCTGGCAGTGGGCGGCCTCGACAGGAATGGATGCCGCGCCTTATTTTCGTATTTTTAACCCAACTGTTCAGGGTGAACGTTTTGATCCTGAAGGGACATTTATTCGACACTGGGTACCAGAATTGGCGCTAGTACCAGGAAAGTCGATTCATCAACCTCACCGCTGGGCGGAAAGTCAGCGTCATCAGTTGAACTATCCTCAGCCTATAGTTGAGCACAAACAGGCCCGCTTACGGGCGTTGGCCGCTTTTAAGGCGGCAAAAGATGTCAACCCTGGTGGTGACAAATAACAAAGGAGGCGTGTTTATGCGTAATACCGAACTGGAAACACTGATTAACCAGTTACTGAATGTCGCGGCGTTTCAGGACTACGGCCCGAACGGGCTACAGGTCGAAGGGCGGCCTGAGGTCAAACGTATTATTACGGGTGTCACTGCCTGTCAGGCATTGCTGAATGTCGCAGTGGAGAGGAATGCGGATGCGGTACTGGTACACCACGGCTATTTCTGGAAAAACGATCCCGTCTCTGTTCGCGGCATAAAACGCCAGCGTCTGAAAACATTGTTAGCCAATGATATCAACCTGTACGGCTACCATTTGCCACTGGATGCCCATCCTGAACTGGGGAATAACGCTAAGCTGGCAGCAATGCTGGATATTGACGTACAAGGCGAAATCGAGATGTATCTGCCATATGGTGAACTGCGTCAGCCACAGAGTGGTGAAGATCTATGCCAAAAGCTGGAAGTCCTGCTTGACCGGACGGTGCTGCACTGTAGCGATAATGCGCCAGCGGTAATTAAACGGATTGCATGGTGCACCGGTGGTGGCCAGAGTTTTATTGACCAAGCGGCCGATTTTGGCGTCGATGCCTTCATCACCGGCGAAGTGTCTGAAAAAACCATTCATACCGCGCGTGAGATGGGCATTCATTTCTATGCCGCGGGTCATCATGCCACGGAGCGAGCCGGTATTCGTTCGTTGGGAGAGTGGTTGGCTCAACATCACGGTTTTGACGTGACCTTTATTGATATACCTAACCCGGCGTAAGAACCGTTCAGTCATGATATGAGGTTGGGGCCATTAGTGGCCGGCCATTCGTCAATAGTGGAGGAAGGATGCAACGGGCACGCTGTTATCTGTTGGGGGAGAAGGCTGTAGTGCTGGAACTGGAACCCCCGGTACTACTGGAAAGCCAGCAGCGTATATGGGGATTGGCTGAACGTCTGAATTATCACGAAGATGTGAGAGAAGTCATTCCCGGTATGAATAATATTACGGTTGTACTGGAACACCCTCAGCAAGTGGCGCTGGATGCTATTGAATGGTTGCAGCATTGGTGGGAAGCGAGTGAATTATTGGAGATGGAGTCACGGGATATTGCTATTCCGGTTGTCTATGGCGGTGATAGTGGACCCGATTTGTCGTTGGTGGCCGAGCATTGTGGAATGAGTGCAAAACAGGTGGTGGCATGTCATTCCGCAGGCCACTATATCGTCTATTTTCTTGGCTTTCAGCCTGGTTTTGCTTATCTGGGCGGACTAGATGAACAGCTTTATACCCCACGCCGGGCCGAGCCGCGGTTGTACGTGCCAGCGGGTTCCGTTGGTATTGGCGGTCATCAAACCGGTGTTTATCCTCTGTCGACACCGGGTGGCTGGCAGCTTATCGGTCATACCCCTTTGTCTTTATTCAATCCGACAGACAATCCCCCTACTTTGTTAAGACCAGGGGATCGGGTACGTTTTGTTCCCCAGCCGGAGGGAATATGCTGAATATTAGCCGGGCCGGTTTATATACCTCAGTACAGGATACCGGCCGTTTCGGTTTGCGTCGGTCAGGTGTCAGTCAGTGTGGTGCGTTGGATATTCCTGCATTGAAAATTGCCAATCTGCTGGTTGGTAACGATAGTGGTGCCGCCGCGCTGGAGATTACGCTGGGGCAGTTGGTAGTTTCGTTTACGTCAAATTGCTGGATTGCGCTGACCGGCGCTGATTGCCATGCAGACCTGGATGGAAAGCCGTTGTGGACGGGATGGCGCTTTGCAGTTGAACCCGGTCAGGTATTGCGCTTGCGAGCACCACGACATGGTATGCGCAGCTATCTGGGGGTTTCTGGCGGTATCCAGGTACCCGAAATACTGGGATCATCCAGTACAGATCTAAAAGCTGGATTCGGCGGCCTGGATGGACGTTTGCTGGCAGACGGTGACCAGCTTCGGCTAGGTAAACCTATCGTGTTGCCTAAAAAACAGGTTGGTGTGAAGCAGTTACTGTTCAGTAATCGTATACGGGCATTGCCGGGGCCGGAATATCAGGAGTTTAGTGAAGACGCACGTAATACTTTCTGGCGTGCTGACTGGCATCTTAGTCCGCAAAGTAATCGTATGGGATACCGTTTACAGGGACCGTCGCTTGAGCGCCATATATCGCGTGAAATGTTATCTCATGGCGTGTTGCCAGGTGTGGTGCAAATACCTCACAACGGCAGACCCATTGTATTGATGGCCGATGCACAAACCACCGGGGGATATCCGCGCATTGCCTGTGTAATCGAAGCCGATCTTTACAATTTGGCACAAATTCGCCTCGGTGAGCCGGTACACTTTATTCACTGCTCGCTTGAGGATGCTCGGCGAACGTTGCAGGAGCAACAGCGTTATCTGGAACAATTGGCTTGGAGGCTACATGGTAATTGATTTAAATGCCGACCTGGGAGAAGGTGGCCAATATGATGAGGAATTATTACAGTTGGTCAGTTCTGCCAACATCGCCTGTGGATTTCATGCCGGAGATGCGCTGAGCATGCGCCAGTCAGTTCTCTGGGCAATAAAATATGGTGTAGCCATCGGTGCTCACCCCAGTTTTCCAGACCGGCAAAACTTTGGTCGTACTGCCATGCAGTTACCACCGGAAACGGTTTATGCGCAGGTGGTCTATCAACTGGGGGCATTATCCGCGATCATTAAAGCAGAAGGAGCGCGGATGTTCCATGTGAAGCCTCATGGCATGCTTTATAACCAGGCAGCCAGGGATCCAGCGTTAGCGGATGCTATTGCACAAGCGGTCAAGGCTGTTGATCCTGGCTTGTGTCTGGTTGGTCTGGCGGGTAGTGAGATAATACGGGCTGGAAAACGAGCTGGACTTAAAACCCGCCATGAGGTCTTCGCCGATCGGGGTTATCAGCTTGATGGAACATTGGTGCCGCGTGGACAGCCTTCAGCATTGATTAACAGTGACGAACTGGCATTGGCGCAGACACTGGAGATGATTCAGCGTCAGCGGGTGCGGGCCAGTGACGGAAGCTGGGTCACGGTTCAGGCCGATACGGTTTGTCTGCATGGCGATGGTGATCATGCGTTGATTTTTGCACGGAAACTACGGCAAAGTTTTACCCAATACGGGATTCGGGTCAGTGCGCAGTAGGTCTGAATGGGCGAGATGGAAAGCGTTGCGATTGCGATGAACACATGGGCGCCCGCTCGATAAGCACCACAATGGTTATGTTCTTGAGAGAATATTGCCATTGTCTGGTACTTGCTACAGTTGTTATTTGTTGTATTAAAAATAGTTAAGGGCCGGATTATCCGGCCCTTATGACACGAGTTAATACAAACAGGATCAGCGTTTGCTTATCGATGAATCGAAGTCGCGCTGTTCATAACCGGTATACAACTGGCGCGGACGGGCGATTTTCAGACCGTCGCCGTGCATTTCACTCCAGTGCGCAATCCAGCCAACGGTGCGGGCAATAGCGAAAATAACAGTAAACATGGTGGAAGGAATTCCCATGGCTTTCAGAATGATGCCAGAGTAGAAGTCCACATTCGGATACAGTTTACGCTCAATAAAGTACGGATCGTTGAGCGCAATATTTTCCAGTTCCATTGCCACTTCAAGCAGATCGTCTTTCGTACCCAGCTCTTTCAGCACTTCATGACAGGTTTGGCGCATTACGGTGGCACGGGGATCATAGTTTTTATATACACGATGACCAAATCCCATCAAACGGAAAGAGTCATTCTTGTCTTTCGCACGTTTAATGAATTCCGGAATGTGTTTAACAGAACTGATTTCCTCCAGCATGCGCAAACAGGCTTCATTGGCGCCACCGTGTGCCGGTCCCCACAATGAAGCAATACCTGCGGCAATACAGGCAAAGGGATTTGCGCCAGACGAACCTGCGGTACGTACCGTGGAAGTAGACGCATTTTGTTCATGGTCAGCGTGCAGGATCAAGATTCGATCCATCGCACGCTCCAGTACCGGGTTCACCTTGTATTCTTCACACGGAGTAGAAAACATCATGTGCAGGAAGTTACCGGCATAAGAGAGATCGTTTTTCGGATAAACAAAAGGCTGGCCGATAGAGTATTTGTAACACATGGCCGCCACGGTCGGCATTTTTGACAGCAAACGGTATGCTGCAATTTCACGATGGCGTTCGTTACCGATATCCAGTGAATCATGATAGAAGGCAGCCAGAGCGCCAGTTACCCCACACAGCACGGCCATTGGGTGGGAGTCACGACGAAAACCGTGGAACAGACGGGTGATCTGTTCGTGAATCATGGTGTGGCGGGTAACGGTGGTCTTGAAAGTATCATACTGCTCTTGAGTCGGAGCTTCGCCAAACAGCAGAATATAGCAGACTTCCAGATAGGTCGATTTTTCAGCTAGCTGAGAGATAGGAAAGCCACGGTGTAACAAAATTCCCTGGTCGCCATCGATGTAGGTAATCTTGGATTCGCACGATGCGGTAGAAGTAAAGCCAGGGTCGAAGGTGTAATAGCCTTTAGAACCGAGGGCACGAACATCAATTTCGTCATTACCGAGCGTACCTGTCAGGACATCAAGCTCAATCTGCTCTTGATCTATGATAAGCGTCGCTTTTTTATCAGCCATTATAGTCTCCTTAGCGCTTTGATTTTAAATATTTTCCACCGTAGAAACATCGTCATGCCTGACTCTGTAGAGGGATGCGCAGCACCAATAGGGCACAGAGTCGAAACTATGTGCGTCAGGCAGGTTTCATTCAGGATGAACAAGTTGTTCTCCCTGTGTGGATATTAACCATGTTCTGAATTCATTGTAGTCATTAACGATGCACGATGATTTTCCCGGGGACGTTATTTACCCACTGTTACATAACTTGTGCAGATGGGAAAGGGCCACTGTTGACCTTTAGCACAGCATAAGAAATCCAGTCACTAGTTGTAATTTAAATGTTGATCTTTTGTCAAATCAGATAATTGATTTTATATAAATTGTGAAAATCGTGATCTAAATCACTGTTCAAGGGAAATGTGTCCAAACCGTTTGTGTGGTAATTGTAATGAGAATGTGAAGTGCCTATACTGCCGCCAGGTCTCCGGAATACCCTGCAGTAGGAGCACCCAGTATGATAGGTCTGCGCGGTTTGAACATTCGACATTGATATGTAAGAGCGGCGTGAGCAAAGGAATATGAAACTGATTCCACCTTTTATGCTGTCTGACCCCCCACAACAGGTCCGGAGGAAGAAAATAATAAAAGCTGTGTGGGCGAATCTGTGAAAAAACAACGACCTGTCAACCTTGATCTGCAAACGATCCGATTTCCTATTACTGCGATCGCATCAATTCTTCACCGTGCCTCCGGCGTTATTACTTTTGTCGCCGTCGGTATTTTATTGTGGTTGCTGGGCATTTCCCTCTCTTCTCCGGAAGGTTTCATGCAGGCTGCTGCCATCATGGACAGCTTCATCGTGAAATTTATCGTCTGGGGCATCTTGACTGCATTGGCTTACCATATTGTTGGTGGTCTGCGTCATCTGCTGATGGATTTTGGATATATCGAAGAAGATCTTGTCTCAGGAACTCGCTCTGCAAATCTTTCCTTCATTATTACTGTCGTGCTTTCATTTTTGGCTGGAGTCCTCGTATGGTAAGTAATGCCTCTGCATTGGGACGTAATGGCGTACACGATTGGTTATTACTTCGCGCTTCTGCCATTGTCATCGTGCTGTATGTGCTTTATATCGTTGGCTTCATTGTCAGCGCTAATGACATAACTTATGAAGTCTGGCATGGTTTTTTCGCCATGCATCTCACTAAAGTTTTCACCCTGTTAACACTGTTCTCGATCCTGGTTCATGCCTGGATTGGAATGTGGCAGGTATTGACCGACTACATTAAACCGCTGGCCGTCCGACTAACTTTGCAGTTAGCGATCGTGGTTGTGCTGATGGTGTATGTCATTTATGGAACTGTTGTAGTGTGGGGTGCGTAATGAATCTGCCAGTCAGAGAGTTTGATGCTGTTGTTATCGGTGCGGGCGGCGCAGGTATGCGTGCTGCATTGCAAATTTCCCAGATGGGCCTTTCCTGCGCCCTGCTATCCAAAGTGTTCCCGACCCGTTCCCACACCGTTTCCGCCCAGGGGGGGATTACCGTTGCGCTTGGTAATACCCATGAAGATAACTGGGAATGGCATATGTATGACACGGTGAAAGGCTCCGATTATATCGGTGACCAGGATGCTATTGAATACATGTGTAAAACTGGTCCGGAAGCGGTTCTGGAACTGGAGCACATGGGGTTGCCTTTTTCCCGTCTGGATGATGGCAGTATTTATCAACGACCGTTTGGTGGTCAGTCCAGAAATTTTGGCGGTGAGCAGGCGGCGCGTACTGCGGCGGCGGCGGACCGAACCGGTCATGCTTTGTTGCATACCCTTTATCAGCAGAACCTGAAGAATCACACGACGATATTTTCTGAATGGTATGCACTGGATCTGGTGAAAAATCAGGATGGTGCGGTGATGGGATGTACCGCCATTTGTATCGAAACTGGTGAAGTCGTATATTTCAAGGCTCGTGCCACCGTGCTGGCAACCGGCGGTGCCGGACGTATTTATCAATCCACGACGAACGCCCACATTAATACCGGTGACGGTGTTGGTATGGCATTGCGTGCCGGTGTGCCGGTTCAGGATATGGAAATGTGGCAGTTCCATCCAACAGGTATTGCCGGTGCTGGTGTGCTGGTTACTGAAGGTTGTCGTGGTGAAGGTGGCTATTTGCTCAATAAGCACGGCGAACGCTTCATGGAACGTTACGCGCCGAATGCCAAAGATCTGGCGGGTCGTGATGTTGTTGCCCGTTCAATCATGATCGAAATCCGTGAAGGTCGTGGTTGTGATGGCCCATGGGGTCCTCATGCCAAATTGAAACTAGACCATCTCGGTAAAGATGTTTTGGAATCCCGTCTGCCAGGTATCCTGGAGCTTTCCCGTACTTTCGCCCATGTTGATCCCGTTAAAGAGCCTATTCCGGTTATTCCAACCTGTCACTATATGATGGGGGGGATCCCGACCAAGGTGACCGGTCAGGTATTGGCCGTGAATGAACAAGGTGAGGATGTGGTTATCCCCGGTTTGTTCGCTGTCGGTGAAATTGCCTGCGTATCTGTACATGGGGCGAATCGTCTGGGCGGTAATTCACTGCTGGACTTGATCGTGTTTGGACGCTCAGCCGGTATGCATCTGCAGGAGTCACTGGAAGAACAGGGTGCTACCCGTGATGCCAGCAATTCTGATATCGAGGCTTCTCTTGATCGCCTTAATCGCTGGAACAGTACCCGTTCCGGTGAAGATCCGGTGGAAATCCGTAAAGCACTACAGGCCTGTATGCAACACAACTTCTCGGTATTTCGTGAAGGTGATGCCATGGCAAAAGGTTTGGAAGAGCTTAAGGTGATTCGTGAGCGTCTGAAGAATGCTCGTCTGGATGATACTTCCAACGATTTCAATACACAGCGTATTGAATGTCTGGAGTTGGATAACCTGATGGAAACCGCCTATGCCACCGCTGTTTCGGCTAATTTCCGCACTGAGAGCCGTGGTGCGCATAGTCGTTTCGACTATCCTGATCGTGATGATGATAAGTGGTTGTGTCATACGCTCTATCAACCGCAAACCGAAAGCATGACGCGCCGTAAGGTGAACATGCAACCTAAATTGCGCCCGGCTTTTCCACCGAAAGTGCGTACTTATTAATTGCGGAGATTAAGCGATGAAACTCGAATTTTCCATTTATCGTTATAACCCAGATGTTGATGATGCGCCGCATATGCAGGATTACAGCCTGGATGTTGACGCTGGGCGTGACATGATGCTACTGGATGCGCTGATTCAGTTGAAAGAACAGGATCCCACGTTGGCATTCCGTCGTTCCTGCCGTGAAGGTGTCTGTGGTTCAGACGGAGTAAATATGAACGGAAAAAATGGGCTGGCTTGTATTACGCCGATTTCTTCCTTGCAGCGCGGTAACAACAAGATAGTGATTCGTCCTCTTCCTGGTTTGCCAGTGGTACGTGATTTGGTAGTAGACATGGGGCAATTCTATGCCCAGTATGAGAAAATCAAACCTTACTTGTTGAATAATGGGCGAAATCCACCGGCACGTGAACATCTGCAATCTCCAGAACAACGGGCAAAACTGGATGGATTATATGAGTGCATTATGTGTGCTTGCTGTTCTACGTCATGCCCATCATTCTGGTGGAATCCGGACAAATTTATCGGTCCGGCCGGATTACTGGCGGCATATCGTTTCCTGATTGATAGTCGCGATACGGAAACCCAGGCACGTCTGGATGATTTGGACGATGCTTTCAGTGTCTTTCGTTGCCACAGTATTATGAATTGTGTCAGCGTATGCCCGAAAGGGCTGAATCCGACACGAGCTATCGGTCATATCAAGTCAATGTTGCTGCAACGCAGTGCCTGACAGTAAATCGTAGCGAGTCGCATGTTCGCTCCTCTGTGTTTTTTGCAGGGGGGCGGCAGGAAACCTTTAAAAACCGGCTTATGCGCCGAACCGATTTTTAAAGGTTCCTTAGAGGTTAAGGATATCCTCAGCCTGCAATAAGCAGGCGCGATAAGTGAACCGTTTTTACGGCAACCTGTTTTTTATACGACACAATAAACATGTTAACCACGGCGAAAACTGAAGCTTATTAGCTTAAGGGATCATAATGCAGAACGGCGCAATGAAGGCCTGGCTGGATTCCTCCTATCTGGCGGGCGCGAACCAGTCCTACATAGAGCAGCTCTATGAAGATTTTTTAACTGATCCGGATTCTATCGATCTCAGCTGGCGTTCGATTTTTCAACAATTGCCTACCACTGGGGTCAAACCGGACCAACTTCACTCTAAAACCCGGGAATACTTTCGCCGCCTGGCGAAAGATACAACACGCTATACTTCTTCGGTAAACGATCCGGACAGTGATGCCAAGCAGGTTAAGGTATTGCAACTTATCAATGCTTTCCGTTTCCGCGGTCATCAGCTTGCTGATCTTGATCCACTTGGCTTGTGGAAACGGGAGATCGTTCCTGACCTGGATCTTGCCTATCATCATCTGACGGAAGATGACCTGAACGAAACCTTTAATGTGGGTTCGTTTGCGATTGGCAAGGAAACCATGAAACTGGGTGAACTGTATTCTGCGCTGAAACAGACCTATTGCGGTTCGATTGGTGCAGAGTACATGCATATCACCAATACGGAAGAAAAACGTTGGATTCAGCAACGTATTGAGTCGGTTGTCGGTCAACCAAATTTCAGCGTTGAAGAAAGAAAGCGTTTCCTCAAAGAGCTGACTGCTGCTGAAGGATTGGAACGTTATCTGGGCGCCAAATTTCCGGGAGCCAAGCGTTTCTCGCTGGAAGGTGGGGATGCCCTGATCCCGATGTTGAAAGAGATGATTCGCCATGCCGGTAAAAACGGTACGCGAGAAGTTGTGTTGGGGATGGCGCATCGTGGCCGTCTGAATGTACTGATTAATGTGCTGGGTAAACAGCCACAGGAACTGTTCGATGAGTTCTCTGGCAAACATAAAGAACATCTTGGCACCGGTGATGTCAAATACCATCAGGGTTTTTCTTCTGACGTTGACACTGAAGGCGGTAAAGTGCATTTGGCGCTGGCATTCAATCCTTCCCATCTGGAGATTGTCAGTCCGGTGGTGATAGGGTCGGTTCGCGCCCGTATTGACCGTCTCGATCAGCCAAGTAGTTCGTTGGTTTTGCCAGTCACTATTCATGGTGATGCGGCAATGGCCGGTCAGGGTGTGGTTCAGGAAACCCTGAACATGTCCAAAGCTCGCGGTTATGAAGTCGGTGGTACGATCCGTATCGTGATCAACAATCAGATCGGTTTTACCACATCTAATCCGCTTGATGCTCGTTCTACCGAATACTGTACCGATATCGGCAAGATGGTGCAGTCACCTATTTTTCACGTGAACGCTGATGATCCAGAAGCTGTGGCCTTTGTCACCTGTTTAGCGCTGGATTTCCGTAACACCTTCAAGCGTGATGTATTCATCGATCTGGTCTGTTATCGCCGTCATGGTCACAATGAAGCGGATGAACCCAGTGCTACCCAACCGATGATGTATCAGAAGATCAAAAAACATCCGACACCGCGCAAGATTTACGCCGATCGCCTGGAACAGCAGAAGATTGCTACGTTGGAAGACGCCACCGAGTTGGTTAATCTCTATCGTGATGCGCTGGATGAGGGTGAATGCGTTGTTGAAGAGTGGCAGCCGATGGATATGCACTCTTTCACCTGGTCACCGTATCTCAACCATGAATGGGATGAAGAGTATCCTCATAAAGTTGAGATGAAACGATTACAGGAACTCGCCAGACGGATTAGTGAAATTCCTGAAGCCATAGAGATGCAGCCGCGTGTCATTAAGGTTTATAAGGATCGCGCGGAAATGGCTGAGGGTCGGAAACTTTTTGACTGGGGTGGTGCCGAGACACTGGCTTACGCTACATTGGTTGATGAAGGTATTCCGATACGCCTGTCTGGCGAAGATACCGGGCGTGGCACGTTTTTCCATCGTCATGCCGTCGTGCATAACCAGAAAAATGGCTCAACGTATACTCCGCTGGCGCATGTTCATAATTCCCAGGGCGAATTCAAAGTATGGGATTCGGTACTGTCTGAAGAAGCCGTTCTGGCCTTTGAATATGGTTATGCAACAGCAGAGCCCCGTACGTTGACTATCTGGGAAGCCCAGTTTGGTGATTTTGCCAATGGTGCTCAGGTGGTGATTGACCAGTTCATCAGTTCTGGTGAGCAAAAATGGGGGCGGATGTGTGGCCTGGTGATGTTATTGCCGCATGGTTATGAAGGGCAGGGGCCTGAACACTCCTCCGCACGTCTGGAACGTTATCTGCAATTATGTGCTGAACAGAATATGCAGGTCTGTATTCCATCAACACCAGCTCAGGTTTACCACATGCTGCGCCGTCAGGCATTGCGTGGCATGCGTCGACCTCTGGTGGTAATGTCACCGAAATCACTGCTGCGTCATCCACTGGCTACGTCTTCACTGGATGAACTGGCTAATGGGCATTTCCAGCCTGCAATTGCTGAAATTGACGCGTTGGAGCCAAAGGCAGTGAAGCGCGTCGTCCTCTGTTCCGGTAAGGTTTACTATGATTTATTGGAACAGCGTCGTAAAAATGAGCAGAAAGATGTGGCGATTGTTCGCATTGAGCAGCTTTATCCGTTCCCGCATCAGTATGTACAAGCGGCACTGGAAGCTTTTGCTCATGTGCATGATTTTGTCTGGTGTCAGGAGGAACCGCTTAACCAGGGAGCCTGGTATTGCAGCCAACATCATTTACGTGAGGTGATTCCTTTCGGAGCATCTCTACGGTATGCCGGGCGTCCGGCTTCTGCTTCACCTGCCGTCGGCTATATGTCCGTACACCAGAAACAGCAGCAAGATCTGGTTAATGACGCGCTGAACGTTGATTAAATTAGAAGGATAAATAATGAGTAGCGTAGATATTCTCGTTCCTGACCTGCCTGAATCGGTTGTAGATGCTGCCGTAGCCACTTGGCATAAAAACCCGGGTGATAGCGTTCAGCGCGATGAAGTGTTGGTTGAGATCGAAACGGATAAAGTGGTTTTAGAGGTTCCAGCTACTGAAGCGGGCATTCTTGATGTCATTCTGGAAAATGAAGGCGCAACGGTAACTTCCCGTCAGGTCTTGGGGCGTCTTCGTCCGGGAGACAGTACGGGTAAAGAAAGCAGTGAAAAACCACAGAGCAAAGAGTCTACACCTGCCCAGCGTTACACCGCGGCGTTGGAAGAAGAAAATAATGATGTGCTTAGCCCGGCTATTCGTCGCCTGATTGCTGAACATGATCTGGATGCTACAGCCATTAAAGGCAGTGGAGTTGGTGGTCGCATCACGCGTGAAGATGTGGAAAAACACCTGGCCGCCCAAAGTAAGGAAAGTACGAAGACAGTGACACCGACGCCAGTGACGGATGCCGTAGAGACACCGGTACTAGGTGGCCGCAGTGAAAAACGAGTCCCGATGACTCGTCTGCGCAAGCGTGTTGCTGAACGCCTGCTGGAAGCGAAGAACAGTACTGCCATGCTGACGACGTTTAATGAGGTCAACATGCAGCCGATTATGGACATGCGTCGCCAATACGGTGAAGCATTTGAAAAACGTCATGGTGTTCGTCTTGGCTTTATGTCTTTTTACATCAAGGCCGTTGTCGAAGCGCTGAAACGCTACCCGGAAGTGAATGCGTCTATTGATGGTGAAAATGTGGTTTATCACAACTACTTTGACATCAGTATTGCGGTTTCAACGCCACGTGGCCTGGTGACTCCGGTTCTGAAAGATGTTGACGCCTTGGGTATGGCGGATATCGAGAAAAGAATCAAAGAGTTGGCGGTAAAAGGTCGTGACGGCAAACTGACGGTTGAAGAGTTGACCGGTGGCAACTTTACCATTACTAACGGTGGTGTGTTCGGTTCACTGATGTCTACCCCGATTATTAACCCGCCGCAGAGCGCTATTCTGGGTATGCATGCCATTAAGGATCGTCCGATGGCGATTAACGGCCAGGTAGTGATCCTGCCGATGATGTATCTGGCGCTTTCTTATGATCACCGTTTGGTTGATGGACGCGAGTCTGTTGGCTTCCTGGTTACCATAAAAGAGATGCTGGAAGATCCTGCTCGTCTGTTGTTGGACGTATAAAGCTGTTTGGGCGGCATAATCAATTTTATGCCGCCTGTCGAGAGTGCTATGCAGGCCGTTGTCATAACGGCTTTATCCAAAATACAAGAAAGTCCCGGGACTTATCTTCAAACTTAAATGGATAGAACATCATGAATTTACACGAGTATCAGGCAAAACAACTCTTTGCTCGGTATGGTTTACCCGCACCCACCGGTTATGCCTGCACCACGCCGCGTGAGGCAGAAGAAGCTGCATCAAAAATTGGTGCTGGTCCCTGGGTGGTCAAGTGTCAGGTTCATGCCGGTGGTCGAGGCAAGGCTGGCGGCGTCAAGGTCGTAAAAAGTAAAGAAGACATCCGCGCCTTTGCGGAAAATTGGCTGGGTAAGCGTCTGGTGACTTACCAGACTGATGCCAATGGTCAGCCAGTAAGCCAAATTCTGGTGGAAAGTGCTACCGACATTGATAAAGAACTCTATCTGGGTGCAGTGATTGACCGTGCCAGTCGTCGTGTTGTCTTCATGGCTTCCACTGAAGGTGGCGTTGAGATTGAGAAAGTGGCTGAAGAAACGCCGCATCTGATTCATAAAGCTGCCTTGGATCCGCTGACTGGTCCTCAACCTTATCAAGGACGTGAGTTAGCGTTCAAGCTGGGTCTCAGCGGTAAGCAGGTTACTCAGTTCACCAAGATTTTTATGGGGCTGGCAACCATGTTCCTGGAACGTGATCTGGCATTGGTGGAAATCAATCCATTAGTCATCACCCAACAGGGTGATCTGGTGTGTCTGGATGGCAAACTGGGCGTTGATGGCAATGCCTTGTTCCGTCAGCCGGAATTACGTGAGATGCATGATGCCAGTCAGGAAGATCCGCGTGAGGAGCATGCTGCCCAGTGGGAGCTTAATTATGTGGCTCTGGATGGCAACATCGGTTGTATGGTGAATGGCGCCGGTTTGGCAATGGGCACCATGGATATTGTCAAATTGCATGGTGGCGCGCCAGCTAATTTCCTGGACGTGGGCGGTGGTGCAACGAAAGAACGTGTAACAGAAGCTTTTAAAATTATTTTATCGGATGACAAGGTAAAAGCGGTGCTGGTGAACATTTTCGGTGGCATCGTGCGTTGTGATTTGATTGCTGACGGTATTATCGGGGCGGTAGCAGAAGTGGGGGTAAATGTGCCTGTCGTTGTGCGTCTCGAAGGTAACAATGCAGAGCTGGGAGCGAAGAAATTGGCGGACAGCGGTTTGAATATCATTGCTGCGACCAGTCTGACGGATGCGGCTCAGCAAGTGGTTGCTGCAGTGGAGGGTAAATAATGTCCATTCTGATCGATAAAAACACCAAAGTTATCTGCCAGGGTTTGACTGGTAGCCAGGGTACCTTCCACTCTGAACAGGCGATTGCTTATGGTACACAAATGGTCGGCGGTGTAACGCCGGGTAAAGGTGGTACCGAGCACCTCGGACTGCCGGTGTTTAATACTGTGCGCGAAGCGGTAGAGGCCACTGGTGCCACTGCATCAGTTATTTATGTACCGGCTCCATTCTGTAAAGATTCTATCCTGGAAGCTATTGATGCTGGCATTCAGTTGATTATCTGTATCACCGAGGGGATCCCGACCCTCGACATGCTGAGCGTAAAGGTCAAGCTGGAGCAAAGCGGTGTTCGTATGATTGGACCTAACTGTCCGGGCGTCATTACGCCAGGTGAGTGTAAAATCGGTATTATGCCGGGCCATATTCACCTGCCAGGTAAAGTGGGCATCGTCTCCCGCTCAGGTACATTGACTTATGAAGCCGTGAAACAAACGACGGATATTGGTCTGGGGCAGTCGAGCTGTGTTGGTATTGGTGGTGATCCGATCCCCGGCTCAAACTTTATTGATATCCTGAAGCTGTTTGAGCAGGATCCCCAAACCGAGGCTATTGTGATGATCGGTGAGATTGGTGGTACTGCCGAGGAAGAGGCCGCTGCTTATATTAAAGAGCATATTACAAAACCAGTCGTCGGCTACATAGCCGGGGTGACCGCGCCAAAAGGTAAACGAATGGGTCATGCCGGGGCAATTATTGCCGGTGGTAAAGGAACTGCAGATGATAAATTCGCAGCACTGGAAGCTGCCGGTGTTAAAACGGTTCGTAGTCTGGCTGATATTGGCGACGCAGTAAAATCTGTGCTGACACGCTAGAGCCACACTACAGGACATATTCCTACGCTAGTGTGTAATATTTTTAAAGTTCGACATGTTTGGCCACCTTCGCGTGGCCTTTTTTGTATCGTCATTATTAATATGCATATAAATAACTTTTGCGAAATTAAAATATATCAAATCCGCAACAATATTATAACAATGCTGATTATTAATTATAATTTTTGATAATTGGGATCAACGTACATTTTTTTTAATTTAAGTAAAAAATATATTATCGATAGCGATGATTTGAAACTTAAGAATTACATAAAATTAACAATGCGGCTAATAAAAAATTAAATAACATCGATAGTTAACATAAACGTGAATAATTGTTTCAGATCAATAAAATCTACCCGGTGTTATTTCTCTAATAATGCTAAATTGCGTCAGATCAATTGCATTCTGGGGTGTATATGTGAGAAGGGTTGATATAGAATCAAAAACCCAATCTACATCACGTAAAAACTTATTTATTGTAGATAATTAGAGGCGTAATATACGGTTACTCTATTTGGGTATGATATTTGTAATACCAATGTTCTCTTTTGAGTCTACTTGTTGGATTTACTATACTTATTTGCAATGTGTATATACTTGATAGATTTCATGATGCAGGAAGGTGGCAAGTGAATGAGGTCTGATGAGCTTACTTAAATAAGTGATTCGGGTGAGTGAACGACGCTAACATTACTGTAACTTGAAAGATCATGGGTATCAGCCTGCGCTGAAGCATTTTTTGTGCTTTTTAGGGTATTACTGCCGGGTGTTTAGCAGCTTGTCTATACTGAAAGCTAAAACCTTCCTGCGAGGAGCAAGGAGTCAAGATGTTAGATATAGTCGAACTGTCGCGTTTACAGTTTGCCTTAACAGCGATGTATCATTTCCTGTTCGTTCCATTAACGTTAGGTATGACGTTTATATTGGCGATTATGGAAACGGTATATGTCCTGTCTGGTAAACAAATCTATAAAGATATGACGAAGTTTTGGGGCAAACTGTTTGCAATTAACTTTGCACTCGGTGTTGCCACTGGACTAACCATGGAGTTCCAGTTTGGTACTAACTGGTCTTATTTCTCGCATTATGTCGGGGATATCTTCGGTGCACCTCTGGCTATTGAAGGCCTGATGGCGTTCTTTCTGGAATCCACGTTTATCGGGTTGTTCTTCTTCGGTTGGGATCGTCTGGGCAAAGTTCAGCACATGACGGTTACCTGGCTGGTCGCTCTGGGATCTAACCTCTCTGCACTATGGATTCTGGTTGCGAATGGCTGGATGCAGAATCCCATCGCCTCTGATTTCAATTTCGAAACCATGCGTATGGAAATGATGAGCTTTAGTGATCTGGTGCTGAACCCGGTAGCTCAGGTGAAGTTTGTTCATACTGTGGCCGCAGGTTATTGTACTGGTGCGATGTTTGTTCTTGGTATCAGTTCTTTCTATTTGCTGAAAGGCCGAGATGTTGCTTTTGCCAAACGCTCATTTGCAATTGCAGCCAGTTTTGGCATGGCCGCCGTGTTGTCTGTTATTGTGCTGGGTGATGAATCCGGTTATGAAATGGGTGACGTACAAAAAACCAAACTGGCTGCCATTGAAGCTGAGTGGGAAACCCAGCCGGCACCTGCTGCTTTTACGCTGTTTGGCCTGCCAAATCAGGATTCGATGGAGAATAAGTACTCTATTCAGATCCCTTATGTGCTTGGCTTGATCGCTACCCGTTCTACCGATAAAACGGTTACCGGTCTGAAAGAGCTTATGGCGCAACATGAAGTCCGTATCCGCAATGGTATGAAAGCCTACCAATTGCTGGAGCAGTTACGTGCGGGTAATACTGATCCCTCAGTACGTGAGGCTTTTAATAAAGCCAAGAAAGATCTGGGTTATGGCCTGCTGCTGAAACGCTATACGCCCAATGTATCCGATGCAACTGAAAATCAAATCAAGCAGGCAACAAAAGATTCTATTCCGCGTGTTGCTCCGTTGTATTTCGCCTTCCGCATTATGGTGGCCTGTGGCGGTTTGATGTTGCTGATCATCGGCCTCTCCTTCTGGTCAGTGCTGAGAAACAAAATTGGTCATAAAAAGTGGCTGCATCGTGCGGCATTGTATGGCATCCCACTGCCGTGGATTGCTGTCGAATCAGGCTGGTTTGTCGCCGAGTATGGTCGTCAACCTTGGGCAATTGGTGAAATATTACCAACCGCTGTTGCCAACTCGTCGTTGACTGCCGGAGATATCCTGTTTTCTATGGGGCTGATTTGTGGTCTGTATACGTTATTCCTTGTCGCAGAAACTTATCTGATGTTCAAGTATGCGCGTCTCGGTCCCAGTAGCCTGAAAACGGGTGCCTACCACTTTGAACAGCCGATTGCAGCTGCGCAGGACGCACGGTAACAGGAGTCCGCTATGTTTGATTATGAAGTATTGCGTTTTATCTGGTGGCTGCTGATTGGCGTGTTGCTGATCGGTTTTGCGGTTACCGATGGTTTTGACATGGGTGTGGGCATCCTGGTTCGCCTGATGGGCCGAAATGATGTCGAGCGCCGGGTGATGATCAATTGCATTGCTCCCCATTGGGATGGTAATCAGGTGTGGTTGATAACTGCTGGTGGTGCATTGTTTGCTGCATGGCCAACGGTTTATGCCGCTGCATTCTCTGGGTTCTACGTTGCGATGATTCTGGTGCTGGCCTCATTGTTCTTCCGTCCGGTCGGTTTCGACTACCGTTCCAAGATTGAAGACTCACGTTGGCGCAATATGTGGGATTGGGGCATTTTTGCCGGTAGCTTTATCCCGCCAGTTGTTATTGGCGTGGCTTTCGGTAATCTGCTGCAAGGCGTTCCATTCCATATGGATGAATATCTGCGCTTGTACTATACCGGTAACTTCTTCCAGCTTCTGAACCCGTTCGGATTACTGGCTGGTATCGTCAGCCTGAGCATGATTCTGGCTCAAGGTGCGACTTACCTGATGATGCGTACAACCGGCGAATTGCACATTCGTTCCAAAGTCGCGGCTCAGGTGTCATCACTTCTGTTGGTGGTTACGTTTGCACTGGCCGGCGTATGGGTTGTTTATGGTATTGATGGCTATGTCATCACTTCTGTGATTAATACGGCTGCCGAATCTAATCCGCTACACAAAGAAGTTGTTCGTCAGGCGGGAGCATGGATGATTAATTTCAATAAATATCCGGTGCTGTGGGCTATTCCGCTGTTAGGTGTGGTATTGCCGCTATTGACAGCAATGATGGCCCGGTTAGGAAAAGGCGCAATGGCATTTCTGTTCTCTTCGCTGAGTATTGCATGTGTCATTCTGACAGCCGGTACGGCTATGTTCCCATTCATTATGCCGTCTGTAACCATGCCGAATGTTAGCCTGACCATGTGGGATGCGACATCCAGTTTGTTTACGCTGCAGGTAATGACTGTCGTGGCGATTATCTTCGTACCGATTGTGTTGGCTTACACTTGCTGGTGTTACTACAAGATGTTTGGCCGTATTACCAAAGAGCATGTTGAGCAGAACTCTCATTCGCTGTATTAAGTAAGGAGCATAATTTATGTGGTATTTTGCCTGGATACTAGGAACGCTTCTTGCTTGTTCGCTGGGAATTGTTACTGCCCTGGCGCTTGAGCAGAGTGAAACAAGCAAAGCGGTGAAAGATAAATCACAATGAGTCGTCTTGTTGATAATCTCTATCGTTTAATGGACAAAGGCCCGTTCCGGGCCTTTTCCCTGATCATGGCGCTTTTGCTGGCTGGGTGTGTGTTTTGGGAACCGGCACGTTTCGCTGCCAAAACCAGTTCTCTTGCTGTCTGGCAAGGTTTTTTACTGGTTTGGGCGGTGTGTGCTGGTGTCGTCCATGGGACGGGTTACCGACCGCAACGTTTGCGGTGGCGAGCTATCTTCTCTCCTCTTCCTGCATTTGTGATTCTTGTCTCAGGATTGTATTACTACTTCTTGTAAACGAATCTTTAATTCCTTTTTGTTATGGGTTGTAAACAGCCCATAATTATTTACTTTCCTGTACATACTTCCGATTCCAAACACCATCCCTCTTGCGTATAGTAACGAGGTTTATCGCATTGCTGGGATGTAAAGTGAGTAATAAGGTGTTCCGCTGGCCAGTACGCGTCTATTTTGAAGACACTGATGCAGGTGGGGTAGTTTACCACGCCCGTTATGTTGCCTTTTATGAAAGGGCTCGGACAGAAATGTTGCGTAAGCATGGTTTTCATCAGCAGTCGCTGTTGGAAGAACACATTGCTTTTGCTGTTCGTAAAATAGCAGTGGAGTACCTTGTTCCAGCGCGTCTTGACGATTTGTTGGAAGTGCAAAGCGAGATCGTTTTGATACGTGGAGCTTCTCTGACTTTCGCTCAGCGTATTCTCAATTCGCATGGTAGTGTGCTAAGCCATGCTGAGGTCTTGATCGTCTGTATCGATCCACATCAAATGAAGCCGATTGCGCTTCCTAAGTCTATTGTCGCGGAGTTTAAGCAGTGACTGACATGAATATCCTTGATTTGTTCCTGAAGGCTAGCCTTTTGGTTAAACTTATCATGCTAATTTTAATCTGTTTTTCTATCGCTTCCTGGGCAATCATCATTCAGCGTACGCGTATTCTGAATGCGGCGGCTCGTGATGCTGAAGCATTTGAAGACAAATTCTGGTCGGGTATTGAATTATCACGTCTTTATCAGGAGAGTCAGACTCGCCGGGAAAGTCTGACGGGAACAGAACAAATTTTTTATGCGGGCTTTAAAGAGTTTGCTCGCCTGCACCGGGCAAACAGCCATGCGGCAGAAGCTGTGGTTGAAGGTGCATCCCGTGCGATGCGTATTTCCATGAATCGCGAACTGGAAAGTTTGGAAACGCATATTCCATTTTTGGGTACCGTGGGTTCCATTAGCCCTTATATTGGGCTTTTCGGTACTGTATGGGGGATCATGCATGCCTTTATTGCTCTTGGTGCGGTAAAACAGGCAACGTTGCAGATGGTGGCTCCGGGCATCGCCGAGGCATTGATTGCCACGGCTATCGGTTTGTTTGCTGCCATTCCGGCTGTGATGGCATTTAACCGCCTGAATCAGCAGGTAAACAGGCTCGAGCAGAATTACGATAACTTTATGGAAGAGTTTATTGCCATCCTGCATCGTCAGGCATTCTCCAGCGAAAATAGTCGTTAATCAGGAGGATAGCATGGCACGTGTACGTCGTGGTCGCCGGGCGCTGAAGTCCGAGATTAATATTGTTCCACTGTTGGATGTATTGCTGGTATTGCTGCTCATTTTTATGGCGACGGCACCGATTATTACCCAAAGTGTGGAAGTCGATTTGCCGGATGCAACAGAGTCAAAAACGGTTTCCAGCAATGACACCCCTCCAGTGATTGTTGAGGTATCTGGCGTCGGGCAGTACAGCTTGGTCATTGATCATAATCGTATGGAGCAGTTACCGCCGGAGCAGGTTGTAGCAGAAGCGCAGTCCCGCTTATCGGCGAATCCCAAAACGATATTTTTGATTGGCGGAGCGAAAGATGTTCCATATAACGAAATTATCAAAGCATTGAATTTGTTACATCAGGCTGGTGTGAAATCTGTAGGCTTGATGACGCAACCGATTTAAATAGGTTGGTTTGTTAATGAGCGTTAGTCATTTTTCTGGCAACACTGTTTTTGGAAACCACTTGTGCTAAAGGCAAACGAACAAAACGACAAGTTAAAACGTGCCGTAATTGTCTCGGCAGTTTTGCACATCATTCTGATTGTGTTGCTGGTTCTGAGTTCATCGAACCAGAATATGGATGCTAGTGGCGGCGGCGGCGGTTCATCGATTGATGCGGTCATGGTCGATCCCAATGCGGTTGTTGAACAGTATAACCGCCAGCAACAGCAACAGACCGATGCCAAACGTGCTGAACAGTTACGCCAAAAACAAGCTGAACAGCAGGCTGTCGAGTTACAGGAAAAACAGGCGGCTGAGCAGCAGCGTCTGAAAGAATTGGAGAAAGAACGCCTACAGGCTCAGGAAGAGGCTAAAAAACAGGCTCAGCAGCAGGCTGAACAACGTAAACAAGCAGAAGAAGCGGTACTGCAAGCCAAAGAACAGCAAAAACAAGCTGAAGCGGCAGCCGCCAAGGTGAAGGCTGAGGCTGAACAGCAGGCGAAAGCCGCGGCGGCAGCGAAGAAAAAAGCGGAAGATGAAGCCAAGAAACAGGCAGCAGCGGAAGCGAAGAAAAAAGCGGAAGATGTTGCCAAGGCAAAAGCAGCAGAGTTAGCGAAACAAAAAACGCAAGAAGAAGCAAAAGCCAAGGCTGCAGCAGCCGTAGCAGCCAAAGAAAAAGCTGCGGCAGATGCAGCCAAAAAAGCCGAAGTGGCAGCCGCCGCCAGGAAAAAAGCGGCTGAAGATAAAAAGAAAGCGGCTGCTGAAGCGGCTAAACAAGCCAATACTGTTGATAATTTGCTAGGTGGTCTGGCTTCTTCGAAGAATGCCCCCAAAAGTGGTAGTAGTGCGACGGCAAATGCCGGTAATGCACCCGCTGGTGTTGGCAACAACAAGAAAAGTGGTGCTTCTGGTGCTGCACTTGACAGCTATGGCAGTCAGGTCAGAGCAGCTATTCAGAGTAAATTCTATAATTGGGAGTCATATAAGGGGCGTACTTGTACATTACGGGTGAAATTGGCGCCAGACGGTTTACTGGTTGATGTTCAGACTGAAGGTGGCGATCCCGCTTTATGTCAGGCCGCAACTGCTGCGGCTAAGCAGGCCAGAATTCCTAAGCCACCTAGCCGGGAAGTGTACGAAGCTTTTAAAAACGCGCCGATAGATTTTAAACCGCAATAATTATGTCACTTACCAGTATGGGTTTGAGACTATTACTATGGTAAGTGGGCTGGGTTATAGTGTTTTGTTGATATTGGTTTGTTGAGATTCTGCTGTTTATCATAGGCTAAGAGCCTGGATAAGGGAGATAAAATGAAGCAGGCATTTAAAGTTGTGTTGAGTTTTTTAATGCTGTGGGCATCTGTACTACATGCAGAAGTGCGTATAGAAATAACCCAGGGTGTCGACTCTGCACGCCCGATTGGTGTTGTTCCGTTCAAATGGGTTGGCCCTGGTGCTGCACCGGCAGACATTGGTGGCATTGTAGGAGCGGACTTGCGTAACAGTGGGAAATTCAATCCAATTGATCCGAGTCGTATGCCTCAACAACCAGGAAGTGTTGCTGAAATCACGCCAGCAGCATGGACTGCACTGGGTATTGATGATGTGGTTATTGGTCAGGTTCAACCGAGTGCTGATGGGTATGTAATTTCCTATCAGCTTGTCGATGTTTCCGGTAGCACGGGTAACGTCCTGTCACAAAACCAGTTTAAGGTAACGAAACAATGGTTACGTTATGCGGCACATACCGCCAGTGATCAAATATTTGAAAAACTGACCGGTATTAAGGGCGCTTTCCGTACCCGTATTGCTTATGTGGTTCAAACCAATGGCGGTAAATATCCCTATGAGCTGCGTGTAGCTGATTATGATGGTTACAACCAGTTTGTCGTTCATCGCTCTCCTGAACCGCTGATGTCACCAGCCTGGTCGCCGGATGGCAGCAAACTGGCCTATGTAACGTTTGAAAGTGGTCGCTCGGCATTGGTTATCCAAACGCTGGCTAACGGGGCTATCCGTCAGGTCGCTTCATTCCCTCGTCACAATGGCGCACCCGCATTCTCTCCTGATGGCACTAAATTGGCGTTTGCACTTTCCAAAAGTGGAAGCCTGAATCTGTATGTCATGAATTTGAGTTCTGGACAGATTAGCCAGATAACGAATAGTCGCAGTAATAATACGGAGCCGACTTGGTTTCCAGATAGCCAGACACTGGCCTATACTTCTGACCAGACCGGGCGTCCCCAGATATACAAGATTAGCGTTAACGGTGGACCGTCTCAGCGTCTGACGTGGGAAGGGCCTCAGAATCAAGAGGCGGAAATCAGTAATGATGGTAAATTTATGGTGATGGTGAGCACTAACAATGGTGCTCAACACATTGCCAAGCAAGATCTGGTAACGGGCGCTGTTCAAGTATTAACGGACTCGTTCCTGGACGAAACGCCAAGTATTGCGCCTAACGGTACCATGGTGATCTACAGTTCTGAACAAGGATTGGGATCCGTGCTTCAGTTAGTCTCGACTGATGGACGTTTCAAAGCGCGCCTTCCGGCTACTGATGGACAGGTTAACTCTCCTGCTTGGTCGCCGTATTTATAAATGCAAACAAATATGTATAACCTATTCAAAGGACATAAAAATGCAATTCAATAAAGTACTGAAAGGCCTCATGTTGGCTTTGCCGGTGCTGGCCGTTGCCGCATGTAGCTCTAATAAACATGCTAACAATGACCAATCGTCTACGGACGGAACGGGAATGGGAATGGAAAACAATGGCAATATGTCATCTGCTGAACAGGCTCGCTTGCAGATACAAAAATTGCAGCGCAACAATACCGTTTACTTTGATCTGGACAAGTATGATATCCGCTCTGACTTTGCGCAGATGCTGGACGAGCATGCTGCCTTCCTGCGTAATAATCCGTCTTACAAAGTGACTATCGAAGGTTACACGGATGAACGTGGTACTCCAGAGTACAATATCGCGTTGGGTGAACGTCGTGCTAACGCGGTACAGATGTATTTGCAAGGTAAAGGCGTTTCGGCTGACCAAATCTCTATCGTTTCTTACGGTAAAGAAAAACCCGCTGTTCTGGGTCATGATGAAGCGGCTTACGCTAAAAACCGTCGTGCTGTCCTGGTATATTAAGAGAATCGCATGAACAGTAACTTCAGACATCATTTGTTGAGTCTGTCGTTACTGATTGGCGTAGCGACCCCTTGGGTCGCTACTGCCCAGGCACCAATCAGTAATGCCGGCTCCGGCTCGATAGAAGATCGAGTCATTGAACTTGAGCGTATCGCTAACGCTCG
Organism: Prodigiosinella confusarubida; assembly: GCF_002847015.1. Classification (GTDB taxonomy): domain Bacteria; phylum Pseudomonadota; class Gammaproteobacteria; order Enterobacterales; family Enterobacteriaceae; genus Prodigiosinella; species Prodigiosinella aquatilis. Next base: position 3,966,995 of record NZ_CP025085.1, on the reverse strand, counting down.
TGGTCAGCTTTTAACCGAACTTCAGAAACAAGTCTCGGCGACTCAAGACGAGATTGATAGCTTACGCGGCCAAATTCAGGAAAATCAGTATCAGTTGCAGCAGGTTGTTGAGCGACAGAAACAAATATATCAACAAATTGATGGACTGAGTTCCAAAGGGGGACAGCCGTCTTCTGCGGCAGCGGAAGGCAGCACAGCAACGACACCTGATGCTGGCGCAACAAATACCAGCAGCACTTCTCCGGCCGCTGTGCCTGCCAGTTCGGGGGATGCAAACAGCGACTATAATGAAGCCGTAGCTTTAGTGCTTGAAAAAAAGCAGTATGATCAAGCCATTGTTGCATTCCAAAATTTTATCAAGAAATATCCTGATTCTACTTTCCAGCCAAATGCCAACTATTGGCTTGGGCAACTGTACTACACCAAAGGTAAAAAAGACGATGCGGCATATTATTTTGCTAATGTCGTCAAAAATTATCCTAAATCCCCCAAAGCATCTGAAGCGTTATTCAAGGTTGGGGTAATCATGCAAGAAAAAGGTCAGCCTGATAAGGCAAAAGCAGTATATCAGCAGGTTATTAAAATCTATCCCAACACTGAAAGCGCCAAACAGGCACGGAAGCGTTTGACGGCTTTGTGATTCTTTTCGGTAAGCACAAAAATCACTCATCCCGTGTGATTTTTGTGCTTTATTGCGTGAAGAACAAGCAGTCGGACCTTTTGTGTGGGAAATAGGTTGCACTGAGAAATTATATTAGTAATATATGCCGCCGTTGCCAAGGCAAGACTGAATCGCTAAAGCAGCTGTAAATTTGGGTCGTTAGCTCAGTTGGTAGAGCAGTTGACTTTTAATCAATTGGTCGCAGGTTCGAATCCCGCACGACCCACCAAATTTCAAGAAATACTATTTTTTCTTTGTAGAATTCCGCGTTGCGGGTCGTTAGCTCAGTTGGTAGAGCAGTTGACTTTTAATCAATTGGTCGCAGGTTCGAATCCCGCACGACCCACCATTTCAAATTACGCTGATTGTCTTTATTCCACCAAAACGGCATGTTGCACATATCGTGTGGGTGAGAACCTGCGTTCAGGTTCGAGCCGAGCGAAAGCGAGACAACAACGCGATAGCGTTGACCCGGAGGGTGAGGCCAAAGGCCGAATCATCCCGCACGACCCACCATTTCAAATTACGCTGATTGTCTTTATTCCACCAAAACGGCATGTTGCACATATCGTGATGGTGGAACTGCGCACGAATTGCAGTCCTGTAAAACTGGCACCGCTCACAACAATCCTCTTACAAGGAGAGTCTGTGTCGATGCCAGCCATGCGTGATCTACCTCTGGCTGTGTCTAATTGCTGAGTTACCGGCCGGATTGGGTACCCTTCAACGCCTCTGCCGGGGTCCAGTTGCCATGCAGTGACATGCGTAGACGGAACGGAACCTTGATGCGGGCGACAGGGCCGGTAGCCATCTTCAGCGAGTCCAGCACCACCAACTCGGTATCGTTGCCGTGGAGATGATTTAGCAACGCGATCACATAGCCGTCGCCCTCGGGCGCATCTGGTGAACGGGGAACGAAAATCGGTTCCTGAAAGCACTGCGCATTACCGGGATACCAGGTTTCAGTCTCGCCGGTCCTTACGTTGACATGAGCAAGCTGGTTGAAGAACTGAAATGGCCGTTCGCCCAGTGTCTCGTCGAAGGGCAGAGCCGGGTCGAAGGCAAGGACAAAACCGTGCTCATATGGCTTGCCGGTGAAACGTTCATCACAGCGGGGGAACTCGCAAGGGAAGGACGTGAGAGGTTGTGGCTGGAGAGTCTGTTGGCCAGCCTCTGATTCTCCCGGGCCGTTGAGATTGAACGTCCATCGCATGAGCTGTGAACTCAGGGTCTCCGGTAGAGGAACGGAACCGTCGGCCTGTGGGAAGAAATAGAAGACGTTGCCGTTCGTTACCGGCATGTCGACGCGCAGTAAACCATCCTCCTCATAAGCGTTGAGGGTATGCCCCTGAAAGCCATCCTTCGGTCCGTGGAACCACAGAACATCCTCACTGCTGCCGTCACGCGGTAGGACACCGAAGAGTTGTGGCAGGTCCGGCTGCCATTCGAAATGTTGACCGCCCGCTTTCATCCGGTCGACATCGGCGGTCAGCGGGATAAGTGGGAAGACGACGTGGTGGGCGGTGACGGCGAAGTCATGAATCATCGCTGCATAGGGGCCCTTGAACCAGATTTCTTTTTTCAGCTTACCGCTGGCATCGATCTCGAAATAGGCAATGTCCGATGTACCATCGCCCTTGGCTTCATAGGCGAAGCACAGAAGGTCGCCATTGTCGGGATCGATCTTGGGATGCGCGGTGAAGGTGGCCGATGTGATCTGTCCGTTGAAGTCCCAGACGCCAAGCGTTTCCAATGTATTAGGATTGAGCGCGTAAGGCAGTGCGTCCTCCTTCATTGCCAACAAGACGCCAGCATGGAACAGCACGGTAGTGTTGGCCGTGGTGTTGTTCTCGGCGGCCAGCGGATCGTTGGTGTAGATGTTGCGGTAGATGCCGTTGAGGGAACGTCGCTCCTTCCATTGTGCCTTCAGCCTGTCAGTCTGAACGTAACGGCGCCGCAGGCTGACGTGGCCGTTCTCGAATTTGAAGGCTGATACAAGCCCGTCACCGTTGAAGAAGATGTCCTTGCCCTGCATCGGCGGATAGTAGGAATCCGGCGAGACCTGAAAGAAGGTGCCTTTGATCTGGGGCGGAACCTCGCCTTCGATCTCCAGATCGAAGACCTGCGTCTCGACACGGCTCGGTTTGTACAGGCCGGTGAACTCCGGCGTTTCAGGAAATTTCAGACTCATGATCATTGCTCCTCAGTTTTTTGCGATGAATTGCTGACCAGGTGGTACTCAGAAGGGATAGGCGCGCGGTTCATGCTGCACGCTGATCCAGTGGTCGGTCGTCAATTCCTGGATGATCCAGTCGCTGTTGAAGCGGCCGAGGCCGCTGTTCTTCTCTCCACCGAACATCGTGTTGGGATCGTCGTTGGGAGAAATGTCGTTGATGTGGGTCATGCCCGCCTCGATGCCTTGGGCGAAACGAAGGCCCCGCGCCGTATCCTCGGTGAACACCGAGCTCGACAGTCCGAACTCTGTCTGGTTGGCTATACGCAGGGCATCAGCTTCGTCCCTTGCTCGGATGAGCGGGGCGATTGGGCTAAACAATTCGGTCTGGGCGAGATCCGAGTCGTTGGCGACATCGGCGAAGACCTGCGGCGGTAGCACCAGTCCCGACGGCTCTTCCCCGAGAAGCTGGCGAGTGCCGATAGTGCGTGCCTTTTCAATATGCTTCAGTGCGGCCTTGAACTGTTTCTCATTGATCAACGGCCCGATCACAGTATCGGCTTCATTGGGATCGCCGACCTTGAGCTTGCGTGCCCGCTCTACGAAGGCGTCGACAAAACGGTCATAAAGACCATTTTCAATGATAATTCGGTTGCTGCTCATGCAGATCTGGCCCTGATGTAGAAAACGACCCACGATCGCCCCACTAACCGCACGGTCGAGATTAGCATCATCCAGCACCACGCAGGGCGCATTGCCGCCGAGTTCAAGTGCAACCCGCTTTAACATCGGACCCGTCATTGCCAGTTCGCCGATATGGCGGCCAACGCGCGTGGATCCTGTGAAGGAGATGAATTTCGGGATAGGGTGAAGCGTAAAGGCATCACCGATCTCGCTGACTTCGCCAACCACCGCATTCAGCAGGCCGGGAGGTAGGCCCGCTTCTTCGTAGATGCTCGCGAGCAGCAGGCCGCCGGTGATCGGCGTGTCATCCGCCGGCTTGACCACAACGCTGTTGCCGATAGCGAGTGCAGGTGCGATCGTCCGGTTGGATAGATGCATAGGGAAGTTCCAGGGGCTGATGACGCCGATGACGCCAAGAGGACGGCGGTAGACGCGGCTTTCCTTGCCGGGAACGTCAATCGGCAGAATGCGTCCAGCAATACGGGCCGGCATGGTGGCAGCCGCAAGCGTACAGGCGCGAACCCCATCCCATTCCATCTCCGCTTTCATTCGGGTGCTACCGGACTCGGCGATCAGCCAGTCGACGATCTCACTATGACGCCGGTCAAGAACGTCGACGGCACGGTACATGACGGCGGCCCGTTCGCCTGGCATCAGCCGTTCCCAGTCGCGTTGGACTGCGGCAGCGGAGCGGTAGGCGTCATCGAGATCGTCGCGCGAGGCACAGGCAATCTCGGTCAGTAGTTTCTGGTTATAGGGATTATGGTCCTGAAGCGTGGTTCCGGCACGACCGGGCCGCCATTGCCCTGCGATATATTGGCCTGTGTAGTTATTTTGGGCTTGATTGATAGCACTCATGAGGTTTCTCCCTTTTGGTTTTTTATAAGTGCGTTAGCCAGCGTGGCGGCAGCTTGCCTTGCGGCAGAGTCGTACGTTGGTGTGTTTGGCGATGAGGTTGATAGGGTTTGATTTTCGCTCTTCGTTGCCAGCACTTGGCTGGCGGCTGCGAGGCATTCCTGAGCGGCCAGAAAAATCGTGCTCTGCGGCTTGGTAAAATAGAGTAGTCTTGCCACAGCACTGCGCAGATTTTGCTGCATGGCCTTGGCTGACGTGGTGCTCCGTTTTTTCGAAAGCTGCAAGGTTAGTCGGACGATCCTCCTCGCTAATAGCATGCTACGAACAGACGGCGTGGCTGGAAGGATGGCCCAGAACGTTGCCACGGCGATCATCACGCCAACAATTATCGCTGCTGCTTCGTTGAGCACGAGAGCAGCCCCAACTGGCGGCGAAGAGGGTTGTGATATCAGCAGGAAGGTCATGGTAAGGTCAATGGCCATCTTCGACGTCGCCGGACGCTGCATTAACCAGGCACCGGCAAGCAGGAAGGGAGCGATACACAGCAATGTCGTTGCGAGGCCATCAGCATGGGGCAGCAGAAAGAGTCGAGCCAGAGCTCCGGTGATAGCGCCAGCCAGAGTGCCGAGCAGCACTTGGATTACCATGTGATTGCCTTGGTCGTGGCTGGAGAACAGCGATGTGAAAAGCGCTGCCGTCATCACCATCATGGCACCACTCCCCCAGCCCGACACCCACCAGATGATTGCGGCAATCGCCAAGGCAACAACGGGACGTGATGCCGCACGCCAGACGGACGATGGATCGATATCGAGCTGCAAGGGCTCAGGCGACGTTCTCTCATTCGCCAGGTGCTGCCGCAATTCGTCGAGTGTGTCCGCCGTGGCCGACTGATCGGAATCGTTGGCTGCCGCGATCAGCATTGCCAGACGCTTTTCGGTGGGGCCATTGACCTCCGGTGGCAGGTTGCCCCCGTGCGACGTGGCGCTCAGAGCGATCAATTCTAGAAGCAATCCTGAGATGCATCGTGTGCGTCGGGCTTCGCGCTGGCGATGGAGCGAACCAGCGGCATATTCATCGACGCAGCGATCGAGCGCTGTGATTTCGGAAAAAAGAGTAACGCAAGACCTACTCATAGCGCCCTTGCGGAGGGATTCTTCAACATAGGCGAGGCAGCGATCCACTACGTCTGTCCTCCGACATGCCAGTTCCTTGCTACGGCCGGGCAATGCGCGAAACGAGAAAACCGCTGAGCAGATGATACCGATCATTGTACAGATGACCCGGTCGAGCGTGAGGTCGGGATCGGACACCCCCTCGCCAATTCCGAACAGGACAATAATAGACGTCGTGTAACCAGCCAATACGAAGCCGTAATTGCGAAAATGCCGAAAGATACTACCTAGCCCGGCACACAGCGCCAGCCAGGTAGCGACAGCGACAAGCGCATCTAGCCGATTCTCCGCCAACAGGTCCAGGATCAATGCTCCGGCTAACGCGCCGCCGATCGTTCCGATAAGACGTGCGAGGCTGCGCTCAAGCAGAAGCCCCCGTGTCGGCTGTGCAACAAGCCACACTGTCATGGCTGCCCACCAAGGATGGTGGATGCCGAAGTTCCAGGCGGTCGCGAAAGCGAAAAGCGCAGCGGTTGTTGTCCGTAGTGCGAAAATCGGAGGCAATTCCGAACGGAGGACATTCATGTTGGGCACCTTCCGAGCACAGTCGATCTCACGATAGGATCGGTGAAATGGAAAAGCTCTTTCGTCGGACCGGGTTTGTGTCATGTGTGAGCCATAGGCAAATTATATCTATACGACATCGTTTAGTTATTATTTATTCTTTCATAAAAGTCAAGTTTTCTATACGATATCGTTCAATTAAAGGTTAAGCAGAATCACCGCTGTGTAAGCAAAAGTTTCTAAAGGAGTCATCATTAGTGAGAAGGAAAACTGAGGATCGTCGACTGAGTTTTGTTAAGGCTGCTGGAGTGTTATTCGTCGAGCAAGGATTCGGTGCTGTTACGATGGAAGCAATCGCATTGCGGGCTGGTGCCTCCAAAGCTACGCTGTATAGTTATTTTTCGAGCAAGGAAGCCCTGTTCGAGACGTTTGTGCACGAAGCAGGCAAAGGGGGCCTGGAAGAACTCGAAGCTGCGAAACAGTATGGGCCGGTGAGGGAGATTCTTCATCGCCTCGGTATGGCGTATCTGAACCTCGTCACGCGTTCGGACGTGATTGAGGTCAACCGACTGATCATGGGAGAAGCCGGGAGACATCCTCAACTTAGTCGCATCTTCTATGAGAACGGTCCCCGAAAGACTCTGATCATCATCTGCGAAACGATCGAACTCCTGATGGATCGCGGCGAGCTGCGTTGTACTGACATTCGGCAAGCCGGTCTGTATTTCAAGGCACTCTGTGAGGCAGGCCTCGTCGAGCGCCAGCTGTGGGGGCTAGACCAGGCCCCCGATACAGCAATCCGCCGTGCAGCGGTTGAGGATGCGACCAATGTATATCTCAGAGCGTTTGCGGTGCACGAAACGCTCCCACTGGCAAAGTGAGCTACGGTAGCCCAGTGGCAGCGTGTCGAATGGAGGACATGCCGCTAATCATCTGATATGGCCGCTGTTTGTCACGCAATCGACGTCGACAGTCGTCGATTGCCGAATAGACCGACAAAACAAAATGCTATTCCTGATCAGTATCAGGTATTACCCTTTTTCCTGGCTTGCCGGCTGCCTGTTTGCGTTATAATGACTGTTTCATCCTTCTGTTTAATCTCTCGGGATTTTACTGCATCTGAAATACTCATGTAGTAGTCAGACAAGCCCACAAGTAAGGTCGTTTAATGATTGGTCCATTTATTAATGGTTCTGCCATTTTAATTGGCGGAGGCTTAGGTGTTTTATTGCGTCGTTTTATCCCCCAACGTATGCGAGATGGTTTGCCGCCTGCATTTGCAATGGTTTCTATTGCCATGGGAGTAACGTTAGTTGTGAAGGTTCAACAACTTCCGGCAGTGGCATTGTCTATTGTCATCGGCGTGAGTATCGGCGAGTTGTTACGTTTAGAATTGGGTGTACAGAAGGCAGGTATTTTTGTTGAGCGGACGTTGAGTCGGTTTGTACCACCACCCGAGCATAGATTACCTCAGGACGTCTATTCGCAGAACTTTACGGCGTTAATTGTATTGTTTTGCGCCAGTGGTACAGGCGTGGTAGGCGCATTGACGGAAGGTCTGACGGGAGATTACCAACTCCTCATAATTAAATCGGTACTGGATGTTTTTACCGCACTCATTTTTGCTACTACTCTGGGTATGGCAGTCATGTCTATTGCTATTCCTCAGTTCATTGTCCAGATGCTGTTATTCTTTTCAGCCAAACTGATTATGCCTGTGATGACAGTTATCACGATGGGGGATTTTTCTGCTTGCGGTGGCATTATCATGATGGCTGTGGGATTGCGTATTGCTCAGATAAAGACGTTTGCTGTGGTAAATTTCCTGCCTGCACTGATACTCATCATCCCGTTGTCGTTGTATTGGCATCAGTTATTCGATTAATTACTGTTATCGCTGACCTTTATTCCGGGTCAGCTTTTGCTATTCCCCCATGATATCAATCAATAGTACCTTTCTGCCGATTGTCGTTTTAATCCAGTAAACAAACTTCACCCATACTGGGAAAAATAAAGCGACTTTATCGCTTTTCTGCGGTAATTTGTTTAGGATAAAAAACAAGTGGCCCCATGATGATGTTAGGGGCTAATGTAACCGTGCGGAATTTATCATGAGCCTATTCTTAGATAGCCAGGAAATCGATTATCCCTTTCCCGTCAAACCCAAACCACTTTCAGTTGATGAAAAGGTGCATTATCGCGACCAAATAAAGGCGCTGTTGATTCAACGGAATGCCGTGCTGGTAGCGCATTATTATACCGATCCGGAAATTCAGTCATTAGCGGAAGAAACCGGAGGTTGTGTCGCCGACTCGCTGGAAATGGCGCGTTTTGGTAATACACATCCGGCCTCAACGCTGATCGTGGCTGGCGTAAGGTTTATGGGTGAAACTGCCAAAATTCTTAATCCTGAGAAAACGGTATTGATGCCGACACTGGATGCCGAATGTTCGCTGGATTTAGGGTGTCCGGCTCAGGCATTCAGTGATTTTTGTGATAATCATCCGGAACGCACTGTGGTGGTTTACGCCAACACATCGGCAGAAGTAAAGGCTCGCGCTGATTGGGTGGTAACATCCAGCATTGCTGTGGAGCTGATCGATCACCTCGATAGTCTGGGTGAAAAAATCATCTGGGCACCCGATCGTCACCTTGGGCGCTATGTACAGAAGCAAACGGGTGCCGATGTATTGTGCTGGCAGGGAGCCTGTATTGTTCATGATGAATTTAAGAATCAGTCACTAAAACGCATGAAGGCGCTTTATCCGAACGCTGCTGTTCTGGTGCATCCTGAGTCACCGCAAAGCGTGGTGGATATGGCTGATGCGGTGGGGTCGACCAGCCAACTTATTCAGGCAGCTAAACGGTTACCCAATCAAGAGCTTATTGTGGCGACTGATCGGGGTATTTTTTACAAAATGCAACAAGCATGTCCGGATAAAACCTTATTGGAGGCACCAACTGCTGGCGAGGGCGCGACGTGCCGTAGTTGCGCGCACTGTCCGTGGATGGCGATGAATGGACTACAGGCGATTACCACTGCGTTGGAAGACGGTGGCGTAAACCATGAAACTCATGTGGATTCACTGGTGCGTGAGCGTGCGCTGCTTCCGTTGAACAGGATGCTCGATTTTGCTGCTAAACTCAGGGGATAAGCAGTAAGCATAGCTGGCAACTCGTTGACTTATTTCTGTGTAAATGTGGGGAAGATCCATCATCCGGCACCATGTTGTTCAGTGAAAAAACAAAAGGCTGAAGCCGATTATGGCGTGACATTATCTCAGAACGCCACGGTTGTGTTTTGCTGGTAATTGGTTTGAGTAACAACAAGGGACTGGTAAACAGCGTTTTTATTCGGAGTAAAGAAAATATGGATTTTTTCAGTACCAGCAACATTTTGGTTTATATTCCTCTGGGAACAAATGGTTACGCTCTTTCTTGGGTAGAAGCGTTGGGAACCATTTTTGGTTTGTTATGTATTTGGCTGGCAAGTCTGGAAAAAACCATTAATTACCTGTTTGGCCTGATTAATGTCACCTTGTTTGCGCTGATTTTTTTTCAGATTCAACTCTACGCCAGTCTGTTGCTGCAAATCTTTTTCTTTGGTGCAAACCTGTACGGCTGGTATGCCTGGAGCCGGAAAACCAGTAGTCATGAGGCAGAGCTGAAGATCCGTTGGTTGTCGTTACCGCAAACACTGGTATGGGGAGCAGTATGTGTCGTCGCTATTGGGTTGATGAGCGCCTATATTGATCCGGTTTTTGCAGTATTATCATCCATCGCCGTTTCTTTGATGCAGTCGGTAGGGATTGATGCGCAATTGCCACAGTTGCAACCGGATGCATTTCCATTCTGGGATTCCACAATGACTGTTCTTTCCATCGTGGCGATGGTGCTAATGACGCGTAAATATGTTGAAAACTGGTTGTTGTGGGTGGTGATTGACGTTATCAGCGTAGTGATATTCGCTTATCAAGGGGTATATGCCATGTCGTTGCAATATGCCATTCTGACGCTGATCGCGCTCAACGGTTCCTGGCTGTGGATTAAAAGCGCGCGGGAGAATCACTCCCAACCGTTGGCGCGGACCTTGTGACCAGAAAGTACAGTGACTAATGATGGTGGTGATGATGTTCCATTGTGCGCTGGATATGGCAATGGTTGTCATCACACTGCTGATACTCCATTTGAATCGTAACATGTTCTATCTGGTAATGCTCAAGCAGGTAGTTTTGAATCTGTAGCAGCAGTGCATCATGATCGTAAGGTGGGATCACCTGGGCATGAAGCGTCATTAATGGTTTTTCGCCAACTTGCCACAAGTGCACATGATGAATGTTACGCACTTCCGGGATATCCAGTTGTAGTCTCTTTTTTAGCTCATCAACATCAATTTTGTCAGGCGTCCCTTCCAGCAATTCATGAATGCTCTCTTTCATTAACGACCAGGCGCTGCGCAACACTAATCCAGATACCAAAATTGACAAAATAGGGTCAATTGGTGTCCAGCCGGTAAACATGATGATGAGTGCCGCGGCAATGGCCCCGACAGAGCCGAGTAGATCGCCCAGTACATGTATGGCGGCCGCCCGTACATTCATATTCTTTTCATCACTGCCGTGATGCAAGAGCCAAAACGCTACTATATTGGCAAGCAAACCGCTGATAGCAATCAGCAACATCAATGTACCGGCAATAGGGTGTGGATGGTAGAAACGTTGGATGGCTTCCCAGAAAATAAACAAGGTAATGGCTAACAGTGTGATGGCATTGACAAAAGCGGCCAGCGTGGTCAAACGTAGATAGCCGAAAGTGTGGCGACCGGTGGGATTCCGCTGGGCAAAGCGTACCGCCAGCAGAGCAACCAATAGTGCTGCGGCATCTGTCAGCATGTGTCCAGCATCGGCCAATAGCGCCAAAGAGCCAGATAGAAAACCGCCGATGGCTTCAGCCACCATGAATAGAGCTGTAACGATAAAAGCCGCCAGCAGGCGTCTGCTGCTGCCTTGCCCCGCGGAATGTGAATGAGTCATAGTTCGTCCTGAGTTATCAATCACCAGTGGTATATCCGTTTCACTTTACTGTAAATGTAAAGGAAAACCTATGCATGCTTAATACACGGAAAGAGAGTGAATTTGCAAAGAATTGCTTTATGACGTAGGAGATTATGCAAAATCGAATGATTTTAGCGTCATTGTTTCGTCTTCTTGACTTATAATAGCTAGCTTGCAATATGCACTGCGCATTTTATGACTGTCGTTTTTACCCCTTCGGGACGTGCGTTGACGATGGGTTAAGCGTATCGTTTCAGTTTGATGGAACCACTATGAATTACCAAAATGATGATGTGAGAATTAAAGAGATTAAGGAACTTCTACCGCCAGTTGCCCTGCTGGAAAAATTCCCGGCAACAGAACGTGCCGCTGAAACCGTTTTTCAGGCACGGACTGCAATTCACAAAATACTCAATGGCAATGATGACCGGTTACTGGTGGTGATTGGACCTTGCTCCATTCACGATACCAAAGCGGCCAAAGAATATGCTGATCGCCTGCTCAAATTACGGCAGGAATTGGGTGATGATCTTGAAGTGGTGATGCGTGTCTATTTTGAAAAACCACGGACTACAGTCGGTTGGAAAGGGCTGATTAATGACCCGCACATGAATCACAGTTTCCAGATTAATGACGGTTTGCGTATCGCCCGTCAGTTGTTACTGGAGATTAATGATTCCGGTCTGCCTGCCGCCGGTGAGTTTCTGGATATGATCACGCCGCAATATCTGGCTGATCTGATGAGCTGGGGAGCGATCGGCGCACGCACCACCGAGTCTCAGGTGCACCGAGAGCTGGCTTCTGGCTTGTCCTGCCCGGTTGGATTCAAAAATGGTACTGATGGCACGATTAAGATCGCTATTGATGCCATTAATGCTGCCAGAGCGCCACATTGCTTCCTGTCGGTAACCAAATGGGGCCATTCTGCCATTGTCAGTACCAGCGGTAACCATGATTGTCATATTATCCTGCGTGGCGGTAAAGAGCCGAATTACAGTGCGGATCATGTTCAGGCAGTCAAAGTCGGCCTGGAAAAAGCGGGCCTGCCTCCACAGATAATGATCGATTTCAGTCATGCTAACAGCAGCAAACAGTATAAAAAACAGATGGATGTTTGTGATGATGTTAGTCACCAGGTCAGCAGTGGTGAAAAAGCCATTGTGGGTGTGATGGTGGAAAGCCATCTGGTGGAAGGTAACCAGAATCCGGAAAGCGGTGAGCCGTTAGTCTATGGCAAAAGCGTTACCGATGCCTGTATTGGCTGGGATGATACGGAAAACTTGCTACGGCAATTAGCGGCGGCAGTACGCCAGCGCCGTGGCTGATGTAAGGAAAGTAAAAAGACCACCTCCTCTGGAGGTGGTCTTTTAGTTGGTAGAATTACTTCGCTTTACCCTGATTGGCTACTGCTGCGGCTTTGGCCGCAATTTCGTCAGCGTTACCCAGATAGTAATGTTTGATTGGTTTGAAGTTTTCGTCAAACTCATAAACCAGCGGTACACCGGTCGGGATGTTCAGTTCAAGAATTTCATCTTCGCCCATGTTATCCAGGTATTTGACCAGCGCGCGAAGCGAGTTGCCGTGAGCAGCAATAATAACGCGCTCACCGGTCTTGATGCGAGGCAGAATGGTTTCGTTCCAGTAAGGAACCACTCGCTCAATCGTCAGTGCCAGGCTTTCTGTCAACGGCAGTTCTTTGTCGCTCAGGGAAGCATAACGTGGGTCATGTCCCGGGAAACGTTCGTCATTACGGGTCAGTTCCGGTGGTGTAACGGCAAAACCACGACGCCATTGCTTAACTTGTTCATCACCATATTTTTCTGCGGTTTCGGCTTTGTTCAGACCTTGCAGAGCACCGTAGTGACGCTCATTTAATTTCCAGCATTTTTCTACTGGCAACCAGGCTTGGTCCAGCTCATCCAGAACGCTCCATAAGGTATGAATGGCACGTTTCAGCACGGAGGTATAGGCGAAATCGAAGGCATAACCTTCGTCTTTCAGCAATTTACCGGCCTGTTTGGCTTCGGTGCGGCCTTTGTCAGATAGATCAACATCCATCCAGCCGGTGAAGCGGTTTTCGTTGTTCCACTGGCTTTCGCCGTGTCTCACCAATACCAGCTTAGTTACAGCCATAGCTTAACTCCTTCAGATCCTAAGATTTCTATGATTACTGTTCGCATTATATGGCGGGAGGGCGGTTATCGGCAATCGCTAGTCGTTGCTCTACCTGATTTATTGCCAGCAGTGATGGCGCGAAAACAGACAAGCTTGAACGATTCAGCTTGTGGGTTTTCTGTCACAAGGCGGTACAGCAGTAAAACACGGAGGGATAACCCGCATGAACAGTAATGACGACCTCCATCATGCCACCTATCATGGGGCGGCGATACATTACACAATTTTTGAGCCGCAACCAGCTCCCCATATAATCGTAGGCAAAACACCAGTCATAGTGATGGCTACGGTTATCATTTTAGGGTGAACACGCACTATATTGTCTTCTCGAATGTCAATCTGACAACTGGTGTCGGTGGAGTGTTCACCGCTTTTTTGGTGCATTAGCAGTGAATCTTTAAACTTGTTGCTGCATGCCTGGCAAGCAGAAAATTGCACCAATTTGTAAAGGGCCAGCCATCGTGCTTCTGACCCGAAGAGCGAGTCAGTCAATAAAGGAATTCATAGACTGTCAGGGAACGGTAGAGTTTGCCCGGTTTTAACCAGCAGTCAGGCTGCGGCCAGTCAAAGTGATTGGGGCTGTCCGGCAGAAATTCGCTTTCCAGCGCAATACCACCGTAATTTTCATAGCGGCCGCCTTCGCGGTTGGGCGTGCCGCCAAGGAAGTTTCCGCTGTAGACCTGTAACGCTGGCGCGCTGGTGTAGACGCACATTTGTATCTGTCCGTCAGATGACCATAGGTTAGCTGCCGGGCTTTCTGTTGAGCCACAAGTGCGGTGAAGAAGGAACGCATGGTCATAACCGCCCACGGCTTTTTGATCTTCGTCGGATAAAAAGTCTTTAAACAACGTCTTGGGCTGGCGGAAATCCATGCTACTGCCATTTACCTGACGCAATTCATTGCCAGGGATACCCTCGCTGTTCACTGGCAGGAAGTAGTCGGCAAATAACTGGAGTTTATGGTCACGTACATCCATATTATGGTCATCAAGGTTAAAATACGCATGGTTGGTCATGCATACCGGACAGTGTTTTTCCACTACGGCACGGTACTCGATTTCCAGAGCATTCTTTTCGGTCAGGTGGTAGGAAACCTGTACATTGAGATTGCCGGGAAAACCCTGATCGCCATCCGGTGAATTCAACTGATAAGAGACCTGATTATTGTCTTTATGAAGGGTTTGCCAGCGCCGAGTGTGAAACCCTTCTGGTCCTCCATGAAGCTGATGGCTTCCCTGATTGGCAACCAGTGGAATAATATCGCTTCCCTGGCCGATAGTGGCATTGGCAATACGGTTGGCATACCGACCCACAGAGGCACCAAGGTAAGCATTCTGTTGTGGATATTGTTCTGGCGCACATCCCAGCAATACGTCGCGGATTTCACCGCTGGCTAGCGGTAACAGGCATGAGAGCCAGGTGGCTCCCCAATCCATCACACACACACGCATACCGGCACGGTTTTGCAATACGGTCAGTTGAAACGGCTGACCATCGGGTGCCATTGCTGATTCTGCTTCATTCAACATAACCTGCTCCTGATGATGCCTGACAAATATAACAGGTAGGTTGTAGCCCTGTTTTTAGCGGGTACTCCCGCATCACCGCATTTTGTACCGCTTCAACCTGACGTTGTGGGATCAGTGCCACAATACAGCCACCGAATCCACCACCGGTCATGCGGACACCTCCTTCATCACCGATCACCGATTTGACAATATCAACCAGGATATCAATCGGGGGCACGGTAATTTCAAAATCATCCCGCATGGACGCATGGGAGGCGGCCATCAACACCCCCATCTGTTGTAGATTGCCACTGGCCAGAGCTTCCGCTGCCGCCAGTGTGCGGGTGTTCTCAGTAATGACATGGCGTGCCCGTTTGGCAACCACTGGGTCCAGTTGTGCTGCGGCTGCCATAAATGTGGCTTCGCTGACATCACGCAATGCGGGAACCTGGAAATAGCGGGCGGCGGCCTCACACTGCTCGCGCCGGGTGTTGTATTCACTGCCCACCAGACCACGGTTGACGTTAGAGTTGATAATGACTACTGCTACATTGTTCGGCATGGGTACCGCACGCGTTATCAAGGAGCGACAGTCGATCAATAACGCATGACCTCGCTGGCCCGACGCGGAAATCAACTGATCCATAATGCCGCAGTTGCAGCCAACGAACTGATTTTCCGCTTCCTGACCATTCAATGCCAGTGCCACGTTATCCAGTGGCAGGTTGTACAAGGCCTGTAACGCTTTGCCGACAGCAACTTCCAGTGACGCCGACGAGCTTAACCCCGCACCCTGAGGAACATCGCCGCTGATCACCAGATCGGCGCCGCCAAAGGCATCGCTGCGCTGTAACAGATGTTTTATCACCCCGCGAACATAATTGGCCCATTGCCAGGTCGCATGCGGCTGGATGGGTGCATCAAGAGAAAATTGATCCTGTTGACCGTCATAATCGATGGCAATCGCCCGTATCAGCCGATCATCACGTTTAGCAATACT
The DNA here is from genome assembly GCF_002847015.1 of Prodigiosinella confusarubida. GTDB lineage: Bacteria > Pseudomonadota > Gammaproteobacteria > Enterobacterales > Enterobacteriaceae > Prodigiosinella > Prodigiosinella aquatilis. The sequence goes on along the minus strand of NZ_CP025085.1, from coordinate 3,951,206 downwards.
GATGGTTGTGGAGTAATTAATCGCGCAAGGCAATACGTAACCGTCGTTATAGTCGGTATGTTCGCCAATCAGATTGACCCGACCGGGAGCCTGTACAGTGAGTGTCGCAGTGTAGGAGAACTGTTGTTGGAAAAACGTCTGGGTACGTTCGGATAAGGTCATTATTATCAGACTCCTGAATCACGATAATGGACATCACTGACCATTCGTAGCCGCTCGGCGGCCTGTTCTGCGGTCAGATCGCGTTGGGTTTCTGCCAGCATTTCATATCCCACCATAAATTTGCGTATCGTGGCGGAACGGAGCAGCGGCGGATAAAAGTGGGCGTGTAACTGCCAATGACGTTGATCATCCTGGTTAAAGGGGGCTCCATGCCAGCCCATTGAGTAAGGAAAGGAGGTATGGAACAGGTTGTCATAACGGCTGGTCAGTTTTTTAAGGGCAATGGCCAGGTCGTGACGCTGTTCCGCATTGATATCCGGCAAGCGCAGAATATGAGCCTTGGGTAGTAGTAACGTTTCAAATGGCCAGGACGCCCAGTACGGCACGACCACCAGCCAGTGTTCGGTTTCCAGGACATGGCGTACTTGTTCTTGCTGTTCGCGGTTCAGATAATCAACCAGCAATGGTATGCCGTGCTGATGGAAGTACTCCCGCTGCATCCGATCTTCTCGCTCTGCTTCGTTGGGCAGAAAATCGTTGGCCCAGATTTGCCCATGTGGATGCGGGTTAGAGCAGCCCATGGCCGCACCCTTGTTTTCGAATACCTGTACCCATGGGTAGTGTTTGCCCAGTTCTTCACTTTGCTGTTGCCAGGTGATAATCACCTGTTCCAGTGCGGGTACTGGTAGTTCCGGCAGACTTTTACTGTGGTCGGGGGAAAAGCAGACTACCCGGCTGGTGCCGCGTGCGCTTTGACAACGCAACAACGGATCATTGTTGCTGGGAGCGTCTGGCGTATCCGACATCAGGGCGGCAAAATCGTTGGTGAAAACGTATGTACCCTGATAGTCCGGATTTTTGTCTCCGGTCACACGGGTGTTTCCCGGGCAAAGGAAACAGTCAGGGTCATGCCGGGGAAGCTGTATCGGGGATACTGACTCCTGCTGTCCTTGCCACGGGCGTTTGGCACGATGCGGAGAAACCAGCACCCATTGTCCGGTTAGCGGGTTATAACGACGGTGTGGGTGTTCAACAGGATCAAAATGTACCATGTGATACCTTTTTTATTATCAACCAATAAAACCATTGGGATGGTTCGACTGCCAACGCCAGGCGTCGGCTACCATCTCATCCAGTGAACGGCTCACACGCCAGTGAAGGTCTCGGTTGGCTTTTTCCGCATCAGCCCAGTAAGCGGGCAGATCACCGTCACGGCGCGGTGCAAAATGGTAAGGAATCGGTTTGCCACAAGCTTTTCCAAAAGCTTCAACCACTTGTAGTACGCTATAGCCGACACCTGCCCCCAAATTGTAAATATGTACGCCAGGTCGTTTATGCAAAATATTCATGGCGGCTACGTGGCCATCAGCCAGATCAACCACGTGAATGTAATCACGGACGCCAGTGCCATCGGCGGTGGGGTAGTCGTTACCAAATATTGTTAATGATTCGCGGCGGCCTACAGCGACTTGCGCGATATACGGCATCAGGTTATTGGGGACACCTTGCGGGTCTTCTCCCATGTCACCGGATGGATGGGCGCCGACCGGGTTGAAATAGCGCAGCAGGACAATGCTCCAATCTGGCTCTGCCCGTTGCAGGTCCTGCAGAATTTGCTCCACCATCAGCTTGCTGCGACCATAAGGGCTGGAGGGCGTGCCGGTAGGAAAACTTTCGTGATAAGGAATTTGCGGCTGATCACCATAAACCGTGGCGGATGAACTGAAGATCAACGTGTTGACCTCCGCTTTTTTCATCGCTTCCACCAGCGTCAGTGTACCGTAGACATTATTGTCGTAGTAGTTGATGGGTTCACGCACTGACTCGCCTACTGCTTTCAACCCGGCAAAATGGATGACGGCATCAATGGCATGCTGCGAAAAAATATCATCCAGTAAGTGACGGTCTCGAACATCACCCTGATAAAAAACCGGTTTCTGACCACTCAGTCGTGCGATGGTATCAACCACACCGGTTTTACTGTTACACAGATTATCTAAAATAATCGGCTGATGGCCCGCTGCGATTAATTGTACGCAGGTATGACTCCCTATGTAACCGCTTCCACCAGTAACCAATACCTTCATAATGACTCCTGTTGTGGTGAATTAATTGAAAAGTAGCATGCATAAACATTTAAAACGGTGATCAGTGCAATAGTAATGCGCATTTTCTGGCACAGCATCATATTATTAGCCTGATGATTGCTTGTTTTCTATTCTACCCGTTAGAGAAGAAAAATAAATGGTAACGTTACCATTTTGAGACTCACGAACAGAGTTCATGGATCTGAGATGATGGTTAGACTAAATTCAAGTCTTCAAATTGATAATCATAATGTCCGTTATGGTGTGGGATAAATGTCAGTCGATGAGTGATGCACTGTGGCGCATCTTCAGCGTGGTGCGACACAAACAACAACTGTGTTTCACCTTCACCGATCAAAATATCCAGCCAGCGGCGTATGAGCTGGCGATTAAGGGGATCCAACCCCTGTAACGGCTCATCCAGAATCAATAGCGCAGGATGTTTAACCAACGCACGAACAATGAGTACCAACCGCTGCTGGCCCCAGGACAGTGACTGAAATGGCGCATCGGCCACCGCGTCAGAAAATCCCAGCAACGCTAGCCATTGCGTAGTGAGGTGACGCTGGCGATCAGATACAGCCTGATAGATACCGATAGAATCGAAAAAGCCGGAAAGAATTACGTTGCGCACACTAATACTGACCCGGTAATCCAGGTGCAGACTGCTGCTGACGTAACCGATATGACGTTTGATTTCCCAGATAGTTTCCCCGCTGCCGCGTCGACGGCCAAACAGCGTTAAATCGTTACTGTAACCCTGCGGGTGATCGCCGGTTATCAGACTCAGCAATGTTGATTTACCGGCACCATTTGGACCCACAATCTGCCAGTGTTGACCAGGTAGCACTTCCCAGCTCAGATCGTTCAGAATCAGACGGTCGTTATATTGAACAACACCATTACGCAAGATGATTCGTGCCTGGTCTGCCGGTAACATCGGTTGCTGTCGGGGGTCTTCCGGTTCCGGCAGGGTTGTGGCCACATCCTTTTCGCTATGGGCCAACTGCGCCACCAGAACATCGGACATGATTTGTTCACGTTCACCCTGTCGGGTGAGAGTACAGTCAGCCAGAATGCCGACCTGATTCACAAAATCTGGAATATCCTCAAACCGGTTGATAATTAGCACCAGCGTGTAGTCTTGCGTGACCAAGTCGGTAAGTAGCGCCGTTAACTGGATTCGGGAAGTGACGTCAAGACCATCGAAGGGCTCGTCCAGAATCAGCAGATCCGGTTGTAACATCAATGCCTGGCACAGCATGGTTTTGCGGGTTTCGCCGGTAGACAGATATTTAAAGCGCTGTTCCAGTAAATGAGAAATACCAAATTGGGTAGCCAACCGCACACAACGGTCCGGATCCAGTATGTTGTCCTGAATGACTTCAGCCGTTGTGCGGCCGGTATCGTCTTCACCCACGCTGAGCATATCGGTGTTATTACGTTGCCATTCCTGCGACACCAGTTGTTGAAGCTGTTCAAAGGAGAGTCTGGCTACGCGCTGGAAATTGCACTGACGCTGACCATCCAGTGTCGTAAGGTCGCCGGACAAGGCGCGGGCCAGCGCGGATTTACCGCTGCCGTTGGCACCGACAAAGGCCCAGCATTGATCATGCTGAATCGTCAGTTCATCAAGACGTAACATGCGGGTATCACTTAAGCGAAACAATGCCTGGTGGATGTGCAGTAATGACATGTCTACTCCGTTTTAGAGGTAATCCGCTCTTTAGACGAATTACGATATCTTCTTTGCTTGTCAATGTGTGAACGTGTGAGGGGGCGTCAGCATAGCGTGGCGATAATCACCTGATCAGCATTAAAACAGGCGTTGACCAGCTGATTCGTCTGTAAACCCAACTGTTCAATAACTGTGTTGGCAACGGTGGCACACAAGGTTTCTCCCCCGTTGAGAGCAAGTAATACTTCACTATGATCTTCCCCAGGTTGTAAGTGGGTAATGCGTCCTGATAACACATTGTCTGCTGTTGGAACCGGGGCAGAAAGGGCGGTGATATTTACCCAGGGGGCTTTAATCAGCACCAGAACTTCCTTACCACTGGTTAGTTGCAGACGGTCCGCACTCTGCTGGGTAACAGCCGCCTGAATGCGCGTCTGCCCATCAGCCAATAATATTTCCAGATGCTGCTGTACCTGTTGCTGGCTGCGTGCCAGTACGGTGCCGAAAAACTGGTTGCGGGCGCTGGTTTGCAGTGAAAAGCGGGCAATGGCCGCCAAAAGGCTATCCAGCGGCAGATTATCCTGCTGAAGTACGTCAAAGGCTTTTTGCTGAATCTGTTCCAGCAAATCATAGAGCTGGAGTAAACGTTCACCATAGCGAGTTACCTGGGCACCGCCGCCGCCTTTCCCACCGGTCATGCGCTCGACCAGTGTCTGTTCGGCCAATTGGTTCATTTCATTAATGGCATCCCAGGCGCTTTTATAGCTGATACCCGCCAGTTTTGCCCCTTGGCTGATCGATCCGGTTTGTTTAATCCGCTTGAGTAAGGCGATGCGCCGGGGATCAGCAAACAGGCGTTGCTGAAGTCTGAGAGTGAGAAGAATTTCTGCTTGCATGGCGGAATGTCCGTGAAAGAAGCGGTTAACAGCTTGTATTGTCGCTATTTTCCCCCGAGGGAGCAAATCGCACTAATGGCCGTATTATTTTTGTTCGTTCAGGTAAACTATGCCACTATGATGGTAGTGAGAAAGTTTACTATATAATCTTGAGTATTGAGCTGTGTTCAATATACAGCCGTTGCAATAAGTGAGGTAGATATGTTGGAGTTATTAGAAAGCCTGTTGTTCGCGATTGCGATGGTGCCATTGATGATGGCGCTGATTCTGGGAGCCATTTATGGGCTGGGAGAGGCCTTTAATGTGTTCTCCGGTATTGGGCATGACAAAGAAAATACTATCCATAAATAATCTGTAGGATTCCTTTCTGTTTCCAAAACGTCTGGCATATTGCCGGACTTTTTTTTGGAGGATCATTTGTATAAAACAGATGAAGTTTTATTTTTTATCGTTATATTAGCCCTTACACAACGATAAATATTTTGGGAGAAAGCAATGCAGCAACAATGGACTAAATGGTTGGCAGCCTTGACGTTGAGTTTCAGTATTACTGCAACCGCATCTGCGGCAGAAGAGAAAATAACTGTTTTTGCAGCTGCATCGTTAACCAATGCGTTACAGGACATTGCAACGCAGTATCAACAGGGGAAATCGGTTTCTATCGTCACTTCTTTCGCTTCATCATCTACGCTTGCCCGGCAAATTGAGCAAGGGGCGCCTGCCGATATGTTTATCTCTGCGAATCAGCAATGGATGAATTATGTACAGAATAAACAACTGATGGATAATAACAGCCGTTATACGTTGCTGAGCAATGATCTGGTGGTTATCGCGCCTAAATCGGCCACGATAAAAGGGGTCAAAATTGATGAAAATACTGACTGGAAAAGTCTGTTGAAAGGTGGTCGTCTGGCGGTAGGCGATCCTGATCATGTGCCAGCGGGGATTTATGCCAAGGAAGCACTGCAAAAACTGAAAGCCTGGGACACCCTCTCACCGTTGATGGCCAGAGCCAATGATGTGCGCGCGGCCATGATGCTGGTAGAACGGGAAGAAGCACCATTGGGTATTGTCTATGGTTCAGATGCGATAGCCAGCAATAAAGTCAAAGTGGTTGGTATATTCCCGGCAAATACCCACAAACCGGTGGAGTATCCTATGGCCATCGTGAAAGGTCATAATACTCCGGCGGTGAAAGCATTTTATGATTACCTGAAAACGCCACAGGCTTTAAGCGTGTTTGTTCGTTATGGATTTACACCCGTTAATGTTGCTAAGTGATTATGAATGGCAGGCCGTCGAGCTGAGTCTTAAAGTTTCGGTTGTGGCGGTCGTGTGCAGCTTGCCGTTGGGAATACTGGTAGCATGGATTTTGGTCCGCTGTCGCTTTCCGGGAAAATCGCTATTGGATAGTGTTATTCATTTACCACTGGTGTTGCCCCCAGTGGTGATTGGTTATCTTTTACTGGTTGCGATGGGACGGCGTGGTGTTATCGGGTCATGGCTCTATGACTGGTTTGGCTTCAGCTTCAGTTTTAGTTGGCGCGGGGCAGCCTTGGCCTCTGCCGTGGTGGCTTTTCCTTTGATGGTCAGAGCTATTCGCCTGGCGCTGGAAGCCGTCGATACCCGGCTGGAGCTGGCAGCTCGCACACTAGGCGCCAATCCCTGGCGGGTATTTTTTACGATTACACTTCCTCTGATGTTACCCGGTGTTATTGTTGGCACTGTGTTGGCTTTCGCTCGCTCGTTAGGTGAGTTTGGCGCCACCATCACTTTCGTGTCCAATATTCCCGATGAAACGCGCACTATTCCACTGGCTATGTACACATTGATTGAAACACCTGGGGCAGAAATGCAGGCCGGGCGGCTATGTGTTATTGCGATTGTCCTTTCGTTGATATCGCTGTTGCTGTCGGAGTGGCTGACACATTGGAGCCGACGGCGGTTGGGGGGATAATGCTACAACTCGATATTAACCAGCAATTGGGTGATTTAACGCTCAGGGTGAAAGCGAACCTGCCAGCCAATGGTATCACAGCTATCTTTGGTGTTTCTGGTGCCGGGAAAACCTCATTGATTAATGCTATCGTCGGGTTAACACACCTTGATGAAGGGTATATTCAGCTTAATGAGCGGGTGCTGGTGGATACCCGGCGACGTGTTTTCCTGCCACCGGAACAGCGCAAAGTTGGTTATGTTTTTCAGGATGCGCGCTTGTTCCCACATTACCGTGTGCAAGGAAATCTGCGCTATGGCATGGCAGCATCCATGCGTCGTCAGTTTGATGATATCGTCCAGTTACTGGGTATTGAACCGTTGCTCAAGCGCTACCCGATGACACTCTCTGGCGGGGAGAAGCAGCGAGTAGCCATCGGCCGGGCTCTGCTGACGGCACCAGACCTGTTACTGATGGATGAGCCATTGGCCTCGCTGGATTTACCCCGCAAGCGCGAGCTGATGCCTTATCTGGAACGGTTGTCAAAAGAAGTCAATACGCCGATCCTGTACGTCAGCCATAGCATGGAAGAGATTTTACGGTTAGCTGATCGCGTCTTGGTGCTGGATAAAGGGAAGGTGAAGGCACAAGGTGAACTGGAAGCTGTCTGGGCTAGTAACGCGTTGCGTCCGTGGTTGCCGCGCGAGGAGCAAAGCAGCATTATGAATGTCACCGTTCTGGAACATCATCCTCGCTATGCAATGACCGCATTGTCACTGGGTGAACAGCATCTGTGGGTGGGTAAAATTGATGCGCCACTGAATGTGAAGCAGCGTATCCGTATCAATGCTGCCGATGTATCACTGGTGACGGAACGACCAAAGGTCAGCAGTATTCGTAACGTATTGGCGGCCAAAGTGCTGGAATGCATTGATGTTGGTGAGCAGGTGGAGGTTAAGCTGTCGATCGGTGATCAAGTGCTGTGGGCCCGTATCACCCCTTGGGCACGGGATGAATTGGCACTACATCCTTATCAATGGCTGTATGCACAGATAAAAAGCGTATCGATAACACCGTAGTCCTGGTGATTTCCTTTCCTGCCTGCGTGTTCAGGCAGGAATCAACCTTTCTATGCCAACACCCGTTTCATGATCGTTTCCGCGATCACCGGCTGCTCATTATGACCAATTACCAGGTCGGCGTGCGCTTTCACTTCATCGGCACTGTTCCCCATGGCAATACCCAGCCCAGCGACTGACAGCATACTGATATCATTAAAATTATCACCAAAGGCAATCACCTCTTTCATGTCGATGTCCTGTGATTCCACCCACTTCTGTAATAGCTTTCCTTTGCTGTTGCCCGCCTGAGCGATATCGACCTGATCCTGCCATGACCACTCGCAGGTTAATCCCAGCTCTTTTTCTATCAATTCGGCAAGCTTATTCAGTGCGGTACTGTCCGCATGTGATGTGGCAAATTTCCAGATAGCGCACGCATCATCCGCGGCGGTGAACAGGTTTTTGACATAGGTAAATGTAGGGCGTTGCAGTTCGGGCAGTGTTTCCGCCCAAGCCAGTGATCGGGTGACGTGGCCGGTAGAATGTTGATATAACATGGCGTCGTCAGCATACATCAGGCCGTGAACATCAAACTGATCAAGCAGATGTAGCACGTTTTTAGCTTGTGTGGCAGTCAGTGGGTTGGTTTCCGACGTTTGTTTGGTCTGATAATTATACAGATACGTGCCATTGCAGCAGATTGCGGGTGTATCCAACTGTAGCGCCTGATAAAAGGGATGGATAGCCGAGTGATGGCGACCTGTCACAATCAGTACGGTTATTCCGGCTTGTCGGGCTAATGCCAGTGCTGCCAGTGATTCCGGCAAGATCTTTTTCTGTTGGTTCAGTAAAGTACCATCTAGATCAAGCGCGATTACACGATAGGTCATAATTATCTCATCAGGTTATAAAGTCGTCTTTCAGCAGATGGTACACTGTAAGTTCACCTATCCCAATAGGGTTGTTTTATTTGCCATTTCAAGTCGGAGCTGCGGCCAAACAGAGCACACCCCACTCACTCCATTGGAGTCGGTGTCTAGCCGCATAATTTGCGTAACAAGGAGAATCTCATGCAGCAAGTTGTCTATATCGCTAGTCCGGAAAGTCAGCAGATCCATGTCTGGCAGTTGGGTATTGAAGGTGCGCTAACGCTCTTGCAAGTAGTGGATGTTCCTGGGCAAGTACAGCCGATGGTAATTGCGCCGGATAAGCGTCATCTATATGTTGGCGTTCGTCCTGAGTTCAGGGTGATCAGCTATCGTATTGATGCACAAGGATTGCTGTCTGAAGCCGGTTCTGCGCCATTACCGGGTAGTCCGACACATCTTTCTACCGATCGGTGCGGACGTTTTCTGTTCAGTGCGTCTTACAGTAATGCCTGTGTCAGCGTCAGCCCGATTGGTGCCAGTGGTGTGGTGGAAGCGCCGATTCAGCAACTTGACGGTTTGGAAGGTTGCCATTCTACCAATATTGACCCGGACAATCAGGTACTGTGGGCACCCTGCCTGAAGGAAGATCGCATCCGGCTATATGATTTGGGTGATGACGGAAAGCTAAGTGAGCATAACCCACCGGCGTTGATGGCTGTCACCGGTGCAGGTCCCCGTCATATGTCCTACCATCCGAACCGTGAATTTGCCTACTGTGTTAATGAACTGAATAGCACGGTGGATGTATTTCAGCGCCATACTGTCAATGGACAGATCCGCCGGGTACAGACACTGGATGCCATGCCTGCCGATTTTACCGATACCCGTTGGGCGGCGGATATCCATATGACGCCGGATGGCCGTTATCTCTATACTTCTGATCGTACTGCCAATCTGTTGAGTCTTTTCCAGGTCTCGCAAGAGGGTAGTGTATTAACGTTAGCCGGCCACCAGCCGACAGAAGCCCAGCCAAGAGGTTTCAATATTGACCATAGCGGGAATTTCCTGATTTCTTCCGGTCAGAAATCTCATCACATTGCGGTTTACCGCATCAATCAGCAAACCGGTGAGTTGCATCCGTTGGCGCGCTATGCGGTTGGTCAGGGCCCGATGTGGGTTTCCATTCTGCAACTGGACTAATAGTGAAGTGAGAATCTGCTATACCAGGGCAAGATAGGCAAAGGCAGCGCCGTCGTGGGGAGTGTGTCGGGGAAAAAACAATTGCCGCCATTCCAATCTAGTGACCGATGAAAAGTGCGGGCCGGAATATTTCCCGGCCCGAGTCAGTACTATTTTATCTGCATACCTGGCTGGGCACCGCTATCTGGGCTTAACAGGAAAATATCTTTCCCGCCCGGGCCGGCTGCCATGACCATCCCTTCGGAAACGCCAAAGCGCATTTTGCGAGGCGCCAGATTAGCCACCATTACCGTCAGTCGGCCTTCCAGTTTGGCCGGGTCTGGGTAGGCGGCCCGGATACCGGAGAATACCTGACGGGTTTCACCGCCGATGTCCAGGGTCAGACGCAGCAATTTGTCTGAACCATCAACCAGTTCGGCTGCCGTGATCAGCGCCACGCGCATATCCACTTTGTCAAAGTCGTCAAACCCGATAACGTCTTGAATCGGGTTATCCGCCAGGGGACCCGTTACGGCGTTAGACGCTGCTGCAATATCTTCTTTAGACGCGTCAATCATCGATTGTACTTGTGGCAGTTCAATACGATTAAACAGTGCTTTAAACGCCTTGATTGAGTGGTGGGTCAGCGGTTGGGCGATCGCATCCCAGGTCAACTCCGTGTTCAGGAAAGCTTCTGCACGTTCGGTCAGCATGGGCAATACTGGTTTCAGGTAGGTCATCAGCACACGGAACAGATTAATGCCCATTGAGCAGATCGCTTGCAGGTCCGCGTCACGCCCTTCCTGTTTTGCCACCACCCACGGAGCCTGCTCGTCCACGTAACGGTTGGCCATATCCGCCAGTGCCATTATTTCGCGGATTGCTTTCCCGGATTCCCGGTTGTTATAGGCATCGGCAATGTTTTGTGCCGCATCGGTAAAGGTTTTATACAGCGCCGGATCAGCCAATTGATCAGCCAACTGGCCACCAAAACGCTTATTGATGAAGCCCGCGTTACGTGAGGCCAGATTGACTACTTTATTAACAATATCGGCATTTACGCGCTGTATGAAGTCTTCCAGATTGAGGTCGATGTCATCAATACGGGAGGAGAGTTTGGCTGCGTAGTAGTAACGCAGACAATCGGCGTCCAGGTGTTTCAGGTAGGTACTTGCCTTGATGAACGTGCCGCGCGATTTGGACATTTTCGCGCCGTTGACCGTCACATAACCATGAACAAACAGATTGGTTGGTTTACGGAAGTTACTGCCTTCCAGCATCGCCGGCCAGAACAGACTGTGGAAATACACAATATCCTTACCGATGAAGTGATAGAGATCGGTAGTGGCGTCTTTGCGCCAGTATTCATCGAAATTTAGATCATCGCGTTTATCACACAGGTTTTTAAAGGAACCCATGTAGCCGATAGGCGCATCCAGCCAAACGTAAAAGTATTTTCCCGGAACATCAGGCACTTCAAAGCCAAAGTAAGGCGCGTCGCGAGTGATATCCCACTGTTGCAGCCCCGCATCAAACCACTCCTGCATTTTGTTGGCGACTTGTTCTTGCAACGCACCGGAACGGGTCCAGCTCTGTAACATGTCACTGAAAGCCGGCAGGTCGAAGAAGAAGTGCTCAGATTCACGCATCACCGGTGTGGCGCCGGAAACCGCTGATTTTGGGTTGATAAGTTCAGTCGGGCTATAAGTGGCACCGCAGACTTCGCAATTGTCGCCATATTGATCCGGTGACTTGCATTTTGGACAGGTACCTTTTACAAAACGATCCGGCAAAAACATGCCTTTTTCTGGATCGTACAATTGGGAAATAGTCCGGGTTTTGATAAAACCGTTCTCTTTCAGCCGATGGTAGATCAGGCTGGAAATCTCACGGTTCTCCTCGCTGTGTGTCGAGTGATAGTTGTCGTAGCTGATATTAAAGCCAGCAAAATCCTGCTGATGTTCCTGACTCATCTCCGCAATCATCTGCTCGGGCGTAATGCCCAGTTGTTGTGCTTTCAGCATGATCGGTGTGCCGTGGGCATCATCTGCACAGATGAAATTGACTTGATTGCCGCGCATTCGCTGGTAACGAACCCAGATATCTGCCTGAATGTGTTCAAGCATATGGCCGAGGTGAATAGAACCGTTAGCGTAAGGTAGCGCGCACGTTACCAATATTTTCTTTGCGACTTGAGTCATAGTGGGGAACTTGCTTTTTGTATGGTGATTGAGACGAAGTGTTGATGTTAACCGATAGCGCCTTGGCACGTAAACCGCTGGTGTGTGTAAACGAAGATTGGGGCAAAGAGAATACGCCTCCCCGTGGTGGCCACCGTGCCCGGAACACGTTTTCGTTTATCTCCCGGTTTTTTGACCTTCAGTACATCAGGAGCGTGGCGTTCTGATATGCTATAGCGGTTTTTTATCGGTAAATAACCAAATTTCAAGGAGCCGGGATGAACGATAAACTCTCCGAGCAGAGCCCTGATGCGTTGCGTGCCATGGTTACCGGAGTGCTGTCTACTTTTAAGCATCCAACACTCAAAAATAACCTGACGACACTTAATGCACTGCATCATTGTGCGTTGCTGGATGGCGTATTACATATTGAACTGACCATGCCGTTTGTCTGGTTGAGTGGCCTGGAAGTATTAAAGGAAACGGTTAGCGCCGAATTGCTGCGTTTGAGTGGCGCCACAGTAGTGGAATGGCGATTATCACATAATATCGCGACGTTGCGCCGGGTGAACGACCAGCCTGGAATCAAAGGCGTTAAAAATATTATTGCCGTCAGTTCCGGCAAGGGTGGAGTAGGGAAGTCCAGCACAGCGGTGAATATGGCGTTGGCACTGGCGGCGGAAGGTGCCAGCGTCGGTATTTTGGATGCTGATATCTACGGTCCTTCGATACCTACGATGCTGGGCGCGGTCAACGAACGTCCTACGTCACCTGACGGTCAGCATATGGCACCGATCATGGCGCATGGGCTGGCAACCAATTCAATTGGCTATCTGGTTACTGATGATAATGCTATGGTGTGGCGCGGACCGATGGCCAGTAAAGCCTTGCTGCAACTGCTACAGGATACGCTGTGGCCGGATCTGGATTATCTGGTGCTGGATATGCCGCCGGGAACCGGAGACATTCAGCTCACACTGGCACAGAGCGTGCCCGTCACGGGGGCTGTCGTGGTCACCACGCCGCAGGATATTGCCTTGGTGGATGCAATGAAAGGTATCGTCATGTTTGAGAAGGTTAACGTGCCGGTATTGGGGGTTGTAGAAAACATGAGTGTGCATATTTGCAGCAACTGTGGCCATCTTGAGCCTATTTTTGGCACCGGTGGTGCGCAGAAACTGGTAGAAAAATATCACTGTGTTCTGCTGGGACAGTTGCCGCTGCACATTTCCTTGCGCGAGGATCTGGATCGTGGTGAGCCGACGGTGGTCAGCCACCCGGATAGTGAGTTTACATCACTCTACCGTGAGTTGGCCGGTCGTGTGGCCGCTCAACTGTACTGGCAGGGTGAAGTTATTCCCACCGAGATAGCCGTTCGCTCATTGTAATTGGCATCGCATCATTCCGCGTCATCGGCAGAGGGCGCGGAAACCCACCATCTGAATGCCATGTTTCCGCGAAACGCTGGCATGAACCGTGCTAACTCCCTATAATTGCCTGCGCCAGGGCATCCTGGCGATGCATCCCCTCCTTTATTTTGTGAATCAGGTCTTTATTACCATGACTGATAAATCTCATCAGTGTGTCATCATCGGGATTGCCGGAGCATCTGCATCTGGCAAAAGTCTTATATCCAGTACGCTTTACCGTGAGTTACGTGATCAGGTTGGCGATGAACATATTGGTGTCGTGTCGGAAGACAGTTATTACAAGGACCAGACTCATCTGACCATGGAAACTCGGGTTAAAACTAATTATGACCATCCTGGCGCGATGGATCATGGTTTGCTGCTACAGCATCTGAAAATGCTGAAGGTAGGGCAACCAATTGAATTGCCCCGGTATAGCTATGTGGAACATACCCGGTTAAAGGAAACGGTACAACTTGAACCAAAGAAAGTGATTATTCTGGAAGGTATTCTGTTATTAACGGATGCCCGGTTACGGGAAGAGCTGAATTTTTCCATTTTTGTCGATACACCGTTGGATATCTGCTTGCTGCGTCGTATGCGCCGTGATGTTAATGAGCGCGGGCGTTCGATGGATTCGGTAATGGAGCAGTACCAGAAAACCGTTCGTCCGATGTTTTTGCAATTTATCGAACCATCCAAGCAGTATGCCGATATTATTGTCCCGCGAGGCGGAAAAAATCGGATTGCGATTGATATCTTGAAAGCAAAAATTAGTCAATTCTTTGAATAATTTGTTTTTTTATTATTGTATGTAGACCCAATAGATTTCAAGATGCAGAACGACGGTGAAAGAATAAATCCCGATGAGCCTGCATCAGTAGATGGTTCGAGTGATGAGTCTGTCGGGGCAGATTTGAATGATGCCAACACACCTGCACCTGAAAGATGACGGATATATTGTCGGCATGGTGATTTCTGGCTGGCTGTGGCCGTTTTAGTGGGTACCTTGCTTGAGTGGAGAAAATAATGAGACTGTGTGATCGTGATATTGAAAGGTGGCTGGATGATGGCCGATTGGTGATTACGCCTCGCCCCCCTCAAGAGCGAATTAATGGTGCCACAGTGGATGTCCGATTAGGCCATCAATTTCGCGTATTTTGTGGACATACGGCGCCTTTCATTGATTTAAGTGGTCCGAAAGACGAAGTCAGTGCTGCGTTGGATCGCGTGATGAGTGACGAAATCAATCTGACCGAAAAAGAAGCTTTTTTCCTACATCCGGGAGAATTGGCGTTAGCTGTGACGCTGGAGTCGGTAACACTGCCAGATAATCTGGTTGGATGGCTGGATGGCCGCTCCTCACTGGCGCGTTTAGGGTTGATGGTTCATGTCACGGCACACCGTATTGATCCTGGTTGGCAGGGACTCATCGTGCTGGAGTTCTATAATTCAGGTAAGTTGCCGTTGGCATTACGCCCCGGCATGATGATTGGTGCCCTGAGTTTTGAACCATTATCCGGTCCGGCAGCAAGGCCTTATAATCGTCGTCAGGACGCTAAATATAAAGATCAGAAAGGTGCTGTCGCAAGCCGGATTGATGAAGACTAGCTTCCCGACAGTTTGCTGTATGCCTATTGTAATGAGGATGGCATGAGAAGATTTCTAACAGCGCTGGTTATTCTGCTGGTGGTGCTGGTCGTGGGAATGACCTCGCTGATTGTACTGATCAATCCTAACGACTTCCGTGATTATATGGTGCGTCAGGTGGCAGCGCACAGTGGTTACAAGCTGAAGCTTGATGGCGAATTGCGCTGGCATGTATGGCCGGAGTTGAGCATTCTTTCCGGCAGTATGTCGTTGAGTGCTCCAGGAGCAGAGATACCACTGGTCAGCGCAGAAAACATGCGCCTGGATGTCAAGTTATGGCCTCTGCTCTCCCACCGGCTGGAAGTAAAACAGGTGATGCTCAAAGGTGCGGTAATTCGCTTTACACCGGAAAGTGCCGCTAAACGGATGAGTCGAGCACCTATTGCTCCTCCTGGGCCTTCAGAACCAGGAGAAGAAACGGGCTGGCGCTTTGATATTAACCGTATAGAAGTGACCGACAGCCTGTTAGTCTTCCAGCGTACTGATAACGATTTGATTAATGTCCGTGACATTAATCTGAAAGTTGTGCGTAACAGCGCCAATCAGCTACAGCTGGAGCTGTCCAGCCGTATTAACCGTGATCAGCGTGACTTATCGTTTACGTTGGCAGCCAACATGGACATGCAGCATTTCCCACAACAAGTCAGCGCCAGTGTTGAAAAGTTTGATTATCAGCTGCAGGGCGCAGGGATTCCGGTGACCGGTATCAGTGGTAAAGGCAGTCTGAAAGCCAGTTACCAACAGCAACCAGAAAAAATGACCATCAGTCAATTTGCCTTGAGCGCTAATAACAGTCAGTTGACAGGCTCTGCGACGGCAGTACTGGGTAGTGTTCCTGACTACATACTGAGTCTGAAATCTACGCGACTGGATCTGGACGAATTACTGGGACTGGCACAGTTCCAGGATAGCGATGCGCCGGCAGATAAAGCCATTGCAGCCAAGCCAGTGATTTCTAAAGATGTGACAGGTCAAAAAGATAATGAAGTGTTGAGAGGTTTTACCGCCCATGTTGCCATTGATGCCGATGAGCTAATTTATCACGGCTTGCATGTTACCCAGTTTGCACTACAGGCGACCAATCAACGTGGGGAACTATCGGTGCCCACCTTAGTGGGTACCTTAGGCGATGGGCGTTTTTCGTTGCCAGGATCGATGAATATAGATGCGTCTCCCTCTATTACCGTACAACCGGATCTTCGAAATATAGCGTTATCACCACTGCTACACGCTTTTGGTTTGCCGGAAACCCTAAGTGGCAAGCTTAGTCTGCAAGGGGATATGAGTGGCAATTCACTTTCTGCCGCCGCAGTTATGTCACAGTGGCATGGCAATGCCACGTTGCAGGCGACGGGTCTGCGGCTGAATGGCCTGAATATTCAACAGATGATTCAGCAGGCGGTTGAGCGTAATAACAGCAGCGTCCACAGCCAAGGCAATTATGAACGTTATACCGAAGTGCGGCAGATGACCGCTAAAGCTCGTCTTAGCGCGGGTAAATTACAGCTACAGGCGTTGGATGGTCGTTCCGACATATTGTCACTGACCGGTGAGGGTACATTTGACCTCCCAGCACAGCGCTGTGATGTCAACCTGGGTGTGAAGGTCACTCAAGGATGGCAAGGTGACAAAAACGTTGTACAGATGCTTCAGGATATCGTGATACCGTTCCGTTTGTATGGTTCTTGGCATAACCTTAATTACCAACTTCAGGTTGATCAAATTCTACGCAATCGTCTGCAAGATGAAATGAAGAAACGACTAAATGAATGGATAGGCAAAAATAAGCAGTACCAGAAGAATAAAGATATCAAGCAACTGATGCAGGGGTTGTGATTAACTCTGCAGGCGATATATACGCCTGCAGAGTCATTTTGACCGTTTAACTTGCCACCATCGTGTATTTAAACCGCTGTATTTCAAACCTCGTAATCGGACTGTGGCGTATCCTGAATAATTAACACTTTGAGTATGCGGTGACTTTCGACCGTCAGCACATTGAAACGATATCCATCAATGACGATTTCATCACCTTCTTGTGGGATTTTTTGTGAGTACTCCATTAGCAATCCGGCCAGAGTATGATATTCACGCTTTTCATCCAATTGTAACGGGACATACATCATCAAATCTTCTACGGGAAGATAACCGTTAGCGGTCAGCGTACCATCTTCATTTTCCTGAATATCATGGCGAGCATCCAACTCTTCACCTTCCAATGGAAGGTTCCCGGCAATGGTCTCCATGACGTCGCTTAATGTAACAATCCCTTCTACCGAGCCGAATTCATCCACCACGAAAGCAAAGTGTGTATGGGCCTCACGAAACTGTTCGAGTGCTGATAACAACGATAGCTGTTCTGGAAAAATTAGTGGCTGACGGATCAGCTTGCGCAGATCCAGAGGCTGGCAATTAAGCTGCTGGCGTAACAAATCGATAATGTGCACGACACCGAGTGGTTCATTTGATACATTTTTGTCTGTCACTACCAGCCGGGTATGCTGATTTTTTTCCATCAAAGCAGGGAAATGTTCAGTTTCGGTGTCGATATCTACATTTTCTATATCGTGCCGCGAGGTCATAATGCTACTCACTGAACGTTGAGCCATGCCCAACACCCGCTCAATCATCCGTTGTTCCTGTCGGTTGAAAACTGATTGACCGGCGTCGCCGGTGTTGTCCGCAATCATGGCTGATGTCTGGTTATCCAGTTCGGCATCTTTATGTTCGCCCCGTAGCATTCGTAATACCGCTTCCGCTGTTCGTTGACGTAACGGCAGAGACAAAGAGAGAAAACGTTTATGGTTAAACTGCGCAATCTGATTGAGCATTTCAATCATCACGGAGAAGCCGATGGCCGCATAGAGATAGCCTTTAGGAATATGATAACCAAAGGCGTCGGCCACCAGACTAAAACCAATCATCAGTAGGAAACTCAAGCATAAAATGACGATGGTCGGATGCGCATTGACAAAACGAGTCAGTGGTTTGCTGGCCAGTAACATTAAGCCGATAGCAATGGTGACGGCTGCCATCATAACCAGTAGATGCTCTGTCATCCCTACGGCGGTGATAACTGAATCCAGAGAGAAAATAGCGTCCAGAATGACAATTTGTGCGACAACCGGCCAGAAACGTGCGCCCTTGTGTTGAGTCTGTTGTCCCTGATCCTTGCCTTCCAGCCTTTCGTTAAGCTCCATCGTAGCTTTGAACAACAGGAACAATCCCCCGACCAGCATGATAATATCGCGGGCGCTGAAAGCGTGATCCAGCGCTGTAACCAGCGGATTAGTAAGGGAAACCAGCCAAGATATAGAGGAGAGCAGGATGAACCGCATCAGCAGTGCCAGTAATAAACCGACAACACGAGCCTTGTCCCGCAGTTTTTCCGGCAGCTTTTCAGCAAGAATCGCAATGAAGACCAGGTTGTCGATGCCTAATACCAGCTCAAGCACCACCAGCGTTGCCAATCCTGCCCACACTGTTGGATCAACTATCCATTCCATACTGAATTTTTACCTTTTTTTGGAATAATATTCTAAATTTTATTTGATTTGTTCGTTTGTTGTCTATGTTAGGCGATTTCTTAGGGAGAGAGAAAGAATTAATAACCCATCGAATACTACTCCCTACAGCATTTTATTGTAAAATTTCTTCGGTGATAAAGCATATATAAATTCGGAATGGAGATCGAAAAGTGCAGAAGACAGAAATGCCCGGAAATTCAAATGTAAAAGATAGTTATAGCTTGGTAAAATTTCCCTCATTCGGGATATTTCACTTGTATTATGTTATATGCAGTTAATAATGTAGCGGCAGCTGTTTTACTTCGTTTCAGCAAAGGGTGTTCTGATCTTTAGGTGCCACTTTAGATTGATATAGTGATGGACACAAGTTCGGATTTGTGGTTGGTCGCGCATTGGTAGCCAGAAAGCCAAGGCGGTAGCGTGCATGTGCGTTATTTAGTTCATAGTGTAAACTGCTTTTTCCTGCCTGTTATTGTTTTTTATGATTAAATCTTAAATCTAACCGCTTGATTTTTTCTTTTGTATGAAAAATCCCTGCATTTCTGATAGGCATCTGATCTGGCGTTTTTCTGTTCGCTGGTTTGTGGATTTTTTCAGATTAATGGTGTGTATTAACTGAATGTGAAGATATTGTTCTGCTTTGCATCATGTTGATTAGCAGAATTTTGTGAACATACTTGAGAGTGATAGAATACAAATATTAAACGGTCGATTGGTATAGCATCTGTCTTGTTAATAAAGAATACTTAGAGAGCATGAAATTTTATGCTCGGAATATTTTTAATATGAATGTATATATTTCAGTCGTTTCACATGGTCATCAATGCATGATAAAAAACATTCATTGCCTTCCTGACCTTGCAAAAAAATATAAAGTTGTTGTAAAAGAGAATTCAGAACGTTATCGCTCTGGGTTTGATGTTTTTTGTTTGGAAAATAATATTGATTATATTGATGATAAAAAAAATCTAGGGTTTGGCGAAAATAATAATTTGATATTTAAATATATACAAGATAAGTTTAATCCTAAAGACAATGATCTGTTTATTGTATTAAATCCAGATGTGCTTATTACATGCGAAGAAATTGAAAAAATTATTTCTCTTCATGACCAGTATCATTTTAAATTAGCGGGTATAAATCTATTCACAGATGAAAATTTCACAATTCATGATAAGGGCATTAGGCATTACCCGGTTTTGTCTGATTTTTTTAAATCATTCTTTTTAGGTAAGAATGATACTGTAATAAATAGAAAAGAGGTCAATGATATCGCTTATGTGGATTGGTTGGCCGGTTCTTTTATGATTTTTGAAGTGAGCCATTATGCTAATTTAAAAGGATTTGATGAACGATATTTTATGTACTGTGAGGATATAGATATCTGTTATCGCTCAACGAAGAAGAACATAAAGCCACTATATTTACCTATGGTAAAGGCGGTGCACTATGCTCAGTATAATAATCGAAAAATATTTTCCAGGCATTTTTTTTGGCATATAAAGAGTATCTTGATTTTTACAATTAAGAAAATGATAATTAAATGATGTGATGATTCCATTCTTTAGGACAGGACTGTTCATTCTTGGTTTTTGAATTATAATTCATTGTTCTTCATCATACGTATGGAAGTTTTATGCTTTATAGAGTTTGAGTGGATATTCAAATTCTATTTTTAATATGTAAATGTGGGTTAATGAATGTATTCGAATTTTATTAAATACCTATGTTTTTTAAAGTTGCCTTATTTCTGATGGTTAATCTTATGTTAGATTATATCTATGACATCAACATGTAATATATATTTATACCCGTCATACTTCCAGTTGCAGGTGTGTTGGCTGCGCTCATTCACCCGAATCACTTATCTGAGTAAGCTCATCGGGATTCACTCTCTTGCCGCCTTCCTGCAACTCGAATTATTTTGGTATATAAGCGCAATAATATTGTCAGCTTAGAAAATTGATGGTTTCAGTTAAAAAACAAGTAGTATTAATAATAGTCTAAATAAACGATATGATATCAATGCTGCTGCAGCATCATATGTGAAGTTATATAAGGGGTTGTAATGAAATTTCTTGTTACCGGTGCGGCCGGGTTTATCGGTTTTTATGTAAGTCAGTCACTGTGCGCTGACGGACATGATGTTATCGGCATTGATAACCTTAATAATTACTATGATGTCTCTCTCAAAGAAGCGCGTTTGCAAAAACTTCAGACAGTGAGTCGTTTCCGTTTTGAAAAACTGGACATCTATGATGGCAAAGGGCTGAATGCGCTTTTTGCCGCAGAAAAATTTGACCGGGTTATTCATCTGGCGGCACAGGCCGGTGTGCGTTATTCGCTGGAAAATCCGATGGCATATGCTGATAGCAACCTTATCGGGCATCTGAATATTCTGGAGTGCTGTCGTCATCATGATGTTGAGCATCTGCTGTATGCCTCTTCCAGTTCAGTGTATGGTCTGAATGGTAAAACACCTTTCTCTACCTGTGATTCGACGGATCATCCTGTCTCACTATATGCCGCCACCAAAAAAGCCAATGAGCTGATGGCGCACTCCTATTCGCATTTATATGGCATTCCCACGACGGGGTTACGCTTTTTTACGGTATATGGTCCGTGGGGGCGGCCGGACATGGCATTGTTCAAATTCACCAAGAGCATACTGGCCGGCAATCCCATTGATATTTATAACCATGGCGATATGCGTCGTGATTTTACTTATATCACTGACATTGTTGATGGTGTTGTGAGTATTGTGAATAAGGTTCCTGTCGCAGACAGCACCTGGACGGTGGAAAATGGATCTCCGGCAACCAGTTCGGCACCGTATCGAGTGTACAATATCGGTTACGGCAGTCCGGTGAAACTGATGGATTTTGTTACTGCATTGGAAAATGCACTCGGCATTGAAGCGAAAAAGCACTTTATGCCAATGCAGGCAGGCGATGTGTACCAAACTTACGCCGATACTGAAGACCTGTTGGCGATGACCGGCTATCGCCCTAAAGTAGGCGTGGTCGAAGGTGTTCAGGCCTTTGTCGACTGGTACCGCGATTTTTATCAAGTCTGAATAATTGGTTATCGATGCACAGCAATATATATGCAGACGTTGTCTTCTGCTACATTGCTATTTCTTTTTTAATTTGTACATTGCGTACAATATATTGATTAATGTGACTGAAAAATGAGAATAGCAATTGCGGGCACTGGCTATGTTGGCCTGTCCAATGCAATGCTGCTGGCGCAGCATAATGAAGTAGTGGCGGTAGATATTCTCGCCGAAAAGGTCGAAATGTTGAATAAAGGCATTTCACCGATTGTAGATAAAGAAATTGAAGAGTTTCTGTGTAATCCGTCGCTCAATTTCCGTGCAACGTTGGATGGCAAGTCTGCCTATCAGGGGGCGGATTTCGTGATTATCGCCACACCTACCGATTATGACCCCAAAACTAACTACTTCAATACCCGGTCGGTTGAGTCGGTGATCCGTGAGGTCACTGCCGTCAACCCACACGCGCTGATGATCATCAAATCGACTATTCCGGTGGGATATACCCAGCAGGTACGCGAGCAGTTTGGTACGGGAAATATCATTTTTTCACCAGAATTTCTGCGGGAAGGTCGCGCACTGTACGATAATCTGTATCCATCGCGGATTGTGGTGGGTGAACAATCACCACGTGCGGAACAATTTGCTCAACTTTTGGTGCAGGGTGCCAGAAAAACCGATATCACGGTATTGTTTACCGGCTCCACGGAAGCAGAAGCCATTAAGCTGTTTGCCAATACCTATCTGGCAATGCGTGTTGCCTATTTCAATGAACTGGATACTTACGCACAGACGTTGGGTTTGGACAGCAAACAAATCATTGAAGGGGTTGGACTGGATCCGCGAATTGGTCAGCACTATAACAATCCCTCTTTTGGCTATGGCGGCTACTGTTTGCCGAAAGATACCAAGCAACTGCTGGCAAATTACGAGGCTGTCCCCAATAATCTGATTCGTGCCATCGTGGATGCCAATACGACGCGTAAGGATTTTATTTCCGACTCGGTGATTAAGCGAAACCCTAAAGTTGTAGGGGTTTACCGCCTGGTGATGAAAACCGGTTCTGATAACTTCCGTGCATCCGCTATTCAAGGGGTAATGAAGCGTATCAAGGCAAAAGGCATCGAAATGGTAGTGTATGAGCCGGAGCTGAAAGAGACCGAGTTTTTCCGATCGCGGGTTATCAATGATCTGGAGGAGTTTAAACAGATTTCGGACGTGATACTGTCTAATCGGATGGCATCGGAATTATCTGATGTTGCAGCAAAAGTCTATACACGTGATCTCTTCGGTTCCGATTAGGTATAAAGCTAGTGATAGAGTGTGTTCTGAATGCAGGTGAGACTGCGGGTTCTTTTTGAGAGAGCAACGAATGACAACATTAAAAGCGATTATCCCGGTTGCTGGTTTGGGAATGAATTTATTACCGGTTACCAAGGCTATCCCGAAAGAGATGCTACCGTTGGTCGATCGTCCGGTGATTGAGAAGATTGTTAATGAGTGCGCCAATGCGGGTATCAAGGACATTGTATTGGTAACACATGCTTCCAAAAATGCGATCGAAAACCATTTTGATACCTCATTTGAGCTGGAATCCTTGTTGGAAGAGCGCGCCAAACGCCAGTTATTGGCAGAAGTTCAGGCTATTTGTCCCGCTGGTGTAACTATTATGAATGTTCGCCAGGGGCAAACGCTGGGACTTGGACATGCGGTCTCCTGTGCGCATCCCATTGTGGGCGATGCACCTTTTGTTGTTGTTTTGCCGGATGTGGTCATGGATGAAAGTTCGGCGGATCAATCCAAAGATAACCTGGCACAATTGATCTCTCGTTTTGAAGCTACCGGGCACAGTCAGGTGCTGGTAAAACACCGTCCTTATGAAGTATTGCCGGAATACTCCGTGGTGGAATGCGCACAGCCGTTAATCAACGCGGGTGATTCAGCGGTCATTACTTCCATGGTTGAAAAACCGAAGCTAACGCCTACTGAAGGTTCTGACCTTTCTGCTGTCGGACGCTATGTGCTGACGGCGGATGCATGGCCGATTTTGTCGCAGATTCTGCCGGGTGCCTGGGGACGTATTCAGTTGACTGACGCCATTGCCGAGTTGATCAAACATCAACCGGTTGATGCGGTGCAGATGACAGGCCATAATTTCAACTGCGGACGTAAACTGGGTTATGCGCAGGCTTTCGTCTCTTATGGATTACATAATCCAGAACTGGGTGCTGCGTTTAAAGAGAACATCAAGACACTGCTCGCCAGACATTCTGCCTAGTGACCAATCCTGTCTGAGCGGATGCTCAGGCAGGGTGTTATCCCCGTGTTATAGAACACCTCTTCCTATCAAACCAATTACTACCCACCCAGCGTTAGCTGAGTTACCATGTCTGTCTGCTTTTGAATTGCCTGTGTCGCATATATTCGCAACAGGTAGATTATCCTTCAGACAGGAGTTGCTTTAATGTCCAAACAGCAAATTGGCGTTGTCGGTATGGCGGTGATGGGGCGCAATCTGGCGCTTAACATTGAAAGCCGTGGTTATACCGTTTCCATCTTTAACCGTTCTGCAGATAAAACTGATGAGGTTGTAGCAGAAAATCCGGGTAAGAAACTGGTGCCTTACTACACCGTTGAGGAGTTTGTTGAATCCCTGGAAAAACCGCGTCGCATCCTGTTAATGGTTAAGGCTGGTGAAGCAACAGATAAAACCATCGATTCACTGAAACCGCACTTGGAGAAAGGTGACATCCTGATCGATGGTGGCAATACCTTCTATAAAGATACTATTCGTCGTAATCGTGAACTGTCTGCCGAAGGGTTCAACTTCATTGGTACCGGGGTTTCCGGCGGCGAAGAAGGCGCGCTAAAAGGGCCATCCATTATGCCTGGCGGACAGAAACACGCATATGAACTGGTGGCGCCGATTTTGGAGAAAATCGCCGCTCGTGCTGATGGTGAAGCCTGTGTCACCTACATTGGTGCTGATGGTGCCGGTCATTATGTCAAGATGGTACACAACGGTATTGAATATGGTGACATGCAGTTGATCGCTGAAGCCTACTCGCTGTTAAAACAGGCATTGAACCTGAATAATGACGATCTGGCTAAAACATTCTCGGAGTGGAACAAAGGTGAATTAAGCAGTTATTTGATTGAAATTACTGCTGATATCTTTACCAAAAAAGATGAGGATGGTAACTATCTGGTGGATGTGATTCTGGATGAAGCGGCAAACAAGGGAACCGGGAAATGGACCAGTCAGAGCTCACTGGATCTGGGAGAACCGTTGTCACTGATTACCGAGTCCGTGTTCGCGCGTTATCTGTCTTTCCTGAAATCTCAGCGGGTTGCAGCATCAAAAGTGCTAACCGGCCCGACAATCCAGCCATTCGCTGGTGATAAAACGGAATTTGTGGAGAAAGTACGTCGTGCGTTGTATCTGGGAAAGATCGTTTCTTATGCACAAGGTTTCTCTCAGCTGAAAGCAGCATCTGATGAAAACAGTTGGTCTTTGAATTACGGAGAAATCGCCAAGATTTTCCGCGCCGGTTGTATTATCCGTGCTCAATTCCTGCAAAAAATCACCGATGCCTACACCCAGAATGCCAATATTGCCAACCTGCTGCTGGCCCCTTACTTCAAGCAGATTGCTGATGACTATCAACAGGCGTTACGTGATGTTGTGGCTTACGCTGTTCAGCAGGGCATTCCGACCCCGACCTTCTCTGCGGCTATCGCCTATTATGACAGTTACCGCGCAGCGGTTCTGCCGGCTAACCTGATTCAGGCGCAGCGTGATTACTTTGGTGCTCATACATATAAGCGTACTGATAAAGATGGGGTATTCCATACCGAATGGTTGGAATAAACATGACGTCAGTTTTGATTAATTATTAGTGTCAGCGCGGTTTGAACGTCTGTTCAAACCGCGCTTTTTTCTATCCGTCGAGAGAATATCACTATTGCTGCCTGTGCTGGTGTTGTGTTCGTCAGTCAGAGTGGTGATAACTCACCGTTGGGAACGTTATCAGGTTTTTTGAGCAAAAACTGATGCACGTCTGGTCGTTACTGACTTGATTGGCGTCAGTTTTTTTTCGCCTGTTTTCTGGCGACAATCAGATTATCGTAAAGGAAACGGTCATTTTCCCATTGAGATATGTAAATAACATAACTTATTGTTAATACATTTTTTTTTAGGAATAAGATGCTTGTTTAACAGGTGCCCCCTTTCTATGATGCGGCCGAATAACGTGTATAACGAGGTAAAACATGAAGCGTTTATTAAAACTGATGGGTTTACTTATTCTGACGGTCGCCCTGAATGGGTGTATTTTCCCTCCTCCGGGTGGTGGTGGACATGGTGGGGGGCCTGGCGGAGGACCTGGTGGTTTTCATTTTCAACCGTCTAATGGCTAGTTTCCTGGTCATAGTTAAATCCCCTGATAGCAAACTACGTTATCTTCTCGACGGCACCCCAAAAGTCTGGTGTATTGCTTGATCATTAACAACGGCGTGGGTAAGTGTTGTCGCCGGGAAAACCGGTGGCTTCACCTGACCTTACGCCTTGTTGGCTTAACACCGGTGTCGTTCACCTGGCTCAGATGTGGGGGGCTCGGAAAGAGGCCGAACGTGGCGGCCGCCCCGTGTATCCCCGTTTCTTAATACGCTATCGGGGCGTTATTCTATCTAAGGTATACGCCGCATCGTGTTAATTGTTTTCTTTAACCAGTGCACAGGTAATATCCTGAATTTCTTCTGCCGATCCACGATTAGCATCCAGAATATCAAGACGATTGGCGAGCAGGATGGGGTCTCCGCTGGAGGTGAAGACAACAGCCAGACCATAATTGCCCATGCTGTCATCCTGTCTATGAACATATTGATATAACGTCTTAAAGGGATCTGATTGCGTTAAATCGGTTGTAGATAGTTTTATCGCCAGATATTTATGCCCTTGTAGTTCAACGCCCAGTGGTTGCCAGTGGGTTGAAATTGCTGTCGATTGTTCATGTAGCGTATGGTAAACCTCAGGTCGCAGACATGATATATGAATATGTAGCTGATTTTGAGAACGACCATATTGAGAATTAATGCTCAGTGACAAATATTCATTTTTTACCGGTTTACCGATTTCTTTGACAATATACCCACGGTAATTCCATGCGGCCGCGAAGAAGGAAGGCGTATTATTTTGTAAGAGCACCGGGCTTTCAATACCGGTAATTTTGGTGGAAGGTATCAGCAAATCATGGTAAGGCCCCCGAAGGTCTTTAAGTAAGGCGTATCCATCTTTCAGATCGACGTTTAAGCAAGGCGCAGGATTACCATTACTCTGCTGATTAGGAACACATTTCTGACTCACTATTTCCCAGAGTGCATTACTGTTTC
The DNA here is from genome assembly GCF_002847015.1 of Prodigiosinella confusarubida. Classification (GTDB taxonomy): domain Bacteria; phylum Pseudomonadota; class Gammaproteobacteria; order Enterobacterales; family Enterobacteriaceae; genus Prodigiosinella; species Prodigiosinella aquatilis. The sequence goes on along the minus strand of NZ_CP025085.1, from coordinate 3,924,126 downwards.
CCCGTCCTAAAATAAACCATAGGACAAACAATAAAGAAATAATCACTATGGCGATGGCCCATAATAATTTTTTATACTTCATCCTGATCTCTCCTGGCAGAATGGAATGTAGCTAAAAGGAAGATAGACGAGAAATTGTATTTTTAGGAGATTATGGTGAATAACCAATGTCACCAATATGACATTCAAAATTAAATTGCGTTAAACGCATTCAGTGTCGCCTGTCGAACGCCAGTTACGCGTCTCTGTGCTCTGTCCTGCTGATGATCAAAAGTGAGCGATTTCAGGTTTCACGGGGTAATGTAATTACAATGGTGAGCCCCTTTCCTTGTGCAGAAACGGCATGAATGGTTCCAGAGTGAGCCGTAATGATGGCTGACGCAATGGATAATCCTAACCCACTGCCACCGGAATGCCGTCCCCGTGAATGCTCCGCGCGCCAGAAGCGATCGAATAGCATTGGCAGCGAGTCGCGATCAATGCCCTGACCGTGGTCGGAGAGACTGATTACCCACTGATGTTCCTGTTCGATGACGTGGATGCCCAGATATTTCCCCTCACTTGCATAGTTCAGTACGTTTTCTATCAGGATGGAAAACACCTGCCCCAATCGCTCAAGATCGGCTACGCAAAATTCAGTTTGCTCAATATGTTGCTGGATGCAGAAACCGGCGGCTTCCAGTTGTGGTCGATACCAGGAAAGTCTTTCTGAAATCACCTCCTCCAGATAGAAAGGTGTTTTAACCAGTATGAGTTGTCCCGCTCTGGCAAGGGAAAGAAAGTGAAGATCCTGAATCACATGGTTGAGCTGCTCAAGCTGTTTAATTACCATGGTTAGCTGGGCGTTTTGCAGTGGGAAAACACCATCGATCATGCCTTGTATTCTCCCCATGGCCGCATTGAGCGGTGTGCGGAGTTCATGCGCCAGGGCGGCACTGGACTCACGCAATTCACGTTCATAACGCTCCAGTTGTGTGGTCATTTGATTAAAATCATTAGCCAGCAGGGTGAGTTCCAGAGGGGCTTGCTCAACGATTTGTGTTCGGGTATCAAATTTACCCTGTGTCACCTCCCGCGCTGAACGGGCAATATACGAAAATTGCTGGGATAAAGGCCGAGCCCGCCATAAACCCAGTATTACAATGATTGGTAGCGCGATAAGCACCAGAATAGCCAATGCTCGCCAGTCACTGCCGGTGATGTTAGGGGAAGAAAACGCCTTGCCATAATACTGATCGGTTATCTGGTGATAACGGGGATTAGTGTAATCCTGGCGTGCGATTAGTGCCTTGAACTCCGCCCTGACCGTTTCTGGCATGTGCTGCGTAACATAGGCGTTCCACAAGGCAAAACGCAGCCACATGCAGGCCGCTATCACGATGATTGCGCCGATGGCGAGCGAGAGAATACGCAAGCACAACCATCGCCATAATGATGTTTTTTCTGACAAGCAAGCGAGTTTTTTCATCATTTCTCACCGAAACCGATAGCCCACGGCTCTAACAGTGACCAGAACGTTTACCATACTGTGGGCATTCAGTTTTTTTCTGAGATTATGGACATGGGTATCGACAACCCGTTCGAGTGCGTCACTTTCCGGCAGGCAGGCTCCGAGTAATTCACTGCGGGTAAATGCCCGGTTGGGTGCTCTCAATAGTGTGGCAAGAATATTGAATTCGGTCGGAGTAAGATCCAGCGTTATTGTTTCCGACGACGGTGGCGTAATTCGGGCGGTTACTGAGTCAAGATCGACCGACAAATTTTCGAAAGTCAGTACATCGTCTTTTGGCGCGCTATAGTTTACGCGCCGCAGTACCGCATGCACTCGGGCAACCACTTCTTGTGGATTGTAGGGTTTGACCACGTAATCATCGGCCCCGTAGCGCAGTGCGCCTATTCTTTCCGGTTCATCACCGATGGCGGTTACCATAATGACGGGAATATTACCGTGCTTGCGTAATGCGGACAGCACCTCTGAACCATTCATTTTGGGGAGCATGATATCAAGCAAGACCAGATCGGGTTTCCCGCTTAACGCCATGTCAAGACCACTCTGCCCGTCAGTGGCAATAGAAACCTGATAGCCGTCACGTCTCAGATAAGCCTCAAGTATGCTGGCTGAATCCCTGTCATCTTCAATAATCAGAACGCGCTTTTCCGTCATGTTTCACCTCTTGATGAAATCTTAAAGAACCACAAAACGTTTCTTGACTTAATACCCGCATAATCGCTGCCGACACAGGGTTATTGACGTAAAAAGCAATGCGGATCCTGATACGTCAAATTTTTCATGATGCGAGATTATCGCTCAAGACAAGGACATGGTGTGAAAATCAAAAAAATTATTCCGGCGATGATGCTGCCGGTTATCTGCCTGTTACCACTATCCTCTGCCTGTGCCGCAGATGCGTCGTCAGCCTTCTGGGGAGATCATACCGCAGTGACCGTCGGCATTGCCGCCAGGAACTCGCCACGTTATACCGGTTCAAGTCAGCGTCAGAACAGTGTATTGCCAATAGTGCAGATACAGCGAGGCGCGTTGTACGTTGATTCAACACGTGGCATTGGCTGGCAGTGGCAGTCTCCTGCGGGATTTTATCTTGATCATTCCATCGGGTATGACCCGGGACGGGCCGACAAAAATAATAACTGGCGACCCGGCGCGAACCGATTACGAGGCATGGGAAGCATCAACGGGGCCGTCACCACGACATTGATTGCAGGATATCAGTTCGCTCCGTGGCTCGCCGCGGAAGTAAGCGGTGAATTCGCTCTGAGTGAACGCGAGAGGGGGAATCAATATCGCGCCGGGCTGAAGAGTACTGTCTGGCAGTCTGTATCCACCGATGACACGGTTTCGCTGAGCGCTGATGCACTCTTTGGTGATTCCCGTTTCACCAACATCTATTACGGCGTCACGGAACAACAACATGCCCGATCGGGGTTGTCTGCTTATCATACGGGCCGCGGTGTTTATGGCTATGCGTTGGGAATTAACTGGGGGCATCAGTTCACAGCCCATTGGGCGACCAACGTGTCGCTGTCGTCTCTCTGGCTGAACAATAACGTGGCTAAAAGTCCAGTGGTGGAAAAGCGGAGTAATACCGAGGCAAACGTGGCTGTTCTGTATAGCTTTTAATGCAGACAAGTGGAATAGACCGCTATGACAATGATATATCGTGACTTACTTGTCTGTCTGACACGCATCGTGCAACCGGTTATCCGTACGCTTCTGCTCGTGTCCGGTGTGCTTCTTGCCGGCTGTCATGGTGCCGAAAATCCTTCTGCTACTCCCGTTCCGAGAGCGGTGAAAACGGTTATCGCTGAACCGCTTGATGGCGGTGAGCTTGTCACTCTGACCGGTGAAATTCGTCCACATATGGAAACTACACTGGGGTTTCGACTGGATGGCCGTATTCTCACACGCCTGGTTGATGTAGGCGCGGTCGTAAAAGCCGGTGACCTGATGGCGACACTCGATCCACGTGACAGCGAAAATCAGCTTCAAAGCGCACAAGCTAGCCTGCAAAGCGCGATATCGGCAGAGCGTCTGGCCGGGATCAACTTAAAGCGGATGAAAAAATTGGCACCGAGTGGCGCGATAGCACGGGTACAGCTTGATGAGGCCCAGTCTACCTGGGAAACCGCTGTCGCTCGCTGTGAGAGTGCACAGTCCACCCTTAAAGGGGCGAAGGAACGGCGTAGCTTTACGCAGCTGGTTGCACCGCAGGCGGGAGTCGTGACTTCCGTCAGCGGCAATCCCGGTCAGGTGGTTAGCGCCGGTCAGGAAGTGATCAAACTGGCGGCTCTTTCAGGGCGTGATGCGGTGTTTGATGTGTCTGAACAGCTGATTAACAGTGGTCTTACCAATCCGGTTGTTACGGTATCGCTGATCTCCGATCCCTCGGTCAAGGGGACGGGACATGTTCGTGATGTCAGCCCACAGGCTGATCCGGTTACCCGAACTTACCGGGTGCGCATCGCGCTGGACAATCCACCGGCGGCGCTGGTGTTCGGTGCTACCGTCCTCGGTTCGGTTCAACTGCCCGGTACCGCGAGCTTTCCGCTTCCGGCCTCTGCATTGAGCCGCCAAGGGGATCAGCCCGCCGTTTATGTGGTCAACCCGGCAACTCAATTGTTGCGTCTGCAGCCGATTAGCGTTGCCCGTTATAGCAAAACACAGATTTTTGTCTCTACAGGTCTGATGGTCGGCGATCGGGTGGTTACCGCCGGCGTAAGCAAACTGCGTCCAGATGAAAAAGTATTGCTGGATGAGGAATCACACTGATGTCTTCCGGTCCGCATTCGCCGATGAAAGGTCGGTTTAATCTTTCAGCCTGGGCACTGGCCCATCAACAACTGGTGGCGTTTTTGATGCTGGTGGTGATGGTCGCCGGCGTGATGAGTTATGAACGTCTGCCGCGTAATGAAGACCCGGCCTTTACGATCAAAACTGCCGTGGTGTCGGCAAACTGGCCGGGTGCCACGGTGAAAGACACGCTTAATTTTGTCACGGATACGCTGGAGAAGAAGTTACAGGAAACACCTTATCTTGATTATCTTGAGAGCTACACCCGTGCCGGAGAGACGGTGGTTTTCGTTAATCTGCGTGATGATGTGCCGCCAGCTTCGGTACCTGATATCTGGTACACCATCCGAAAAAAAATGACGGATGTTGCCGCGTCACTGCCTGAAGGTGTAAGCACACCCGCTGTCAATGACGAGTTTGGTGATACGTTTGGCACGATTTATGGCTTTACCGCTGACGGTTATTCATCGCGTGAATTACGCGATAAGGTCGACGATATCCGTACTGAACTGCTGACCCTTCCGGATATCGGCAAAATTGAGATGCTGGGTGTCGAGGAAGAGCAAATCGTCATCGCGTTTTCACCGCGCCAGCTGGCAGGGCTGGGATTGAGTCTCCAACAGGTGATTGACACACTCAAGGCGCAGAATGTCGTGACCCCGGCAGGCGTCATCCGCACCGGTAGTGACAAGGTTGCACTGCATGTCAGCGGGGCATTTGTTTCTGAACAGAGCTTGCGTCAGGTGACATTGCACGTCGGGGGGCGTTTTATTCCGTTGACCGATATTGCAACAATCACCCGTGAACCAGCAGAACCCCCAGTGCCAACGTTCCGTGTCAATGGTGAAAAAGCCATCGGGTTGGCCATTTCCATGGCACCGACTGGCAATATGCTCAATTTCGGTCAGGCGATCCGGGATCGCATGAAAACCATTGTTGCCCGGTTACCGCACGGGATTGAGGCCGTCAAGGTGGCGGATCAGTCGGTGGTGGTGAAAAACGCGGTGAACGGATTTATCCGGGTGTTGATGGAAGCTATCGGTATTGTCCTGGCGGTGTCTTTCGTCTCGCTTGGCAGCCGGGCAGGATTAGTGGTGGCCGCATCGATACCTGTTGTATTGGCGATGACGTTTACCGGTATGGAAATCGCTGGTATTGGGTTACAGCGTATTTCGCTTGGCGCGTTGATTATCGCTCTGGGGCTGTTGGTCGATGATGCCATGATTACTGTTGAAGCCATGGTATCCCGTTTGGAAGAGGGATGGAGTCTGCAACGGGCAGCAGCCTCGGCCTATGAAAGCACGGCGTTTCCGATGTTAACCGGAACGCTGGTGATGATTGCCGGTTTTATTCCGGTGGGGTTTGCGGCGTCCAGTGCCGGAGAATACTGTTTTTCGCTGTTCGTGGTCGTGCTGTTGGCATTGCTCAGCTCCTGGATTGTGGCGATTCTGTTTTCACCCTTGTTGGGTGTCTGGCTACTGCCCGCCAAATCGGTAATTCACCAGGCTGGCCGTGGTCGTTTGACCAACGGGTATGAAAGCCTACTGCGTTATGTCCTGAATCACCGGGCTCAAACCATACTGATTGCCATGGTTATGCTTCTTATTGCCGTGTTCGGCGCAACCCAGCTCGAAGGCGAGTTTTTCCCGGCGTCGGATCGTCCGGAATTATTGGTCAGTCTGACACTGCCGACAAACGCGTCTCAATCTGCAACCGCACGGCAGGCGTTGCGACTGGAGAAAATACTCAGTAATGATCCAGATGTGGATCACTTCTCAACCTACATCGGCTCGGGCGCAGTGCGTTTTTATCTGCCGATGGATGTGTTGCTGAGCCGTGAAAATATTGCTCAGTTGGTGGTGGTGGCCAAGAGTCTGAAAGCGCGTGATGTGTTACAAACACGGCTAGATCGAGTGATGGAAAGTGATTTCAGTAATCTGGTAACACGGGTGTCTCCGCTGGAGCTGGGGCCGCCGGTCGGCTGGCCGCTCAAATATCGGGTCAGCGGACCAGATGTCGAGCGGGTACGCGATATTGCTTTAAAGCTTGCCAGCCTGATTAGTAAGCATCCTGGCACCCGGGATATCAATCTGACGGCGGGTGAGCCGGAACGCACGGTAAACGTGGGGCTTAACCAAACCGAAGCGCGTGCAGTCGGTTTGAGTTCTCAGGAGGTTGCCAGTGAGTTAGCCGCTATTTTCTCCGGCACAACGCTGACTACCGTACGTGACGGTAACCGGTTGGTTGATGTTGTCATCCGGGGGAGACAGGATGAGCGGCAGGATGTGGCGACAGTGGCCAATCTGCAAATCCCCACTGCGGATGGGCATGTTGTGCCGCTCCGTCAGATAGCCTCGGTGACTTATGGTGTCGATGACCCGATTATCTGGCGTCGTCAGCGTGAGCCCTTTATTAGTGTGCAACTGGATGTGGCTCCGGGTCTGCGTGCTCAAACGGTTTCTGCCGGTCTGGCAGCGGCAATTGAGCACTACCGGGCCACATTGCCGACGGGATATCGCATTGAGGAAGGCGGGGTGGTTATCGAGTCTGACAAAGGCAATGGCTCGGTATATGCCGTTCTGCCGGTGACGGTGCTGGTTATGCTGATATTACTGATGATTCAGCTACAGCGTTTTTCCCGGATGATCCTGGCGTTTCTGACGGCGCCCTTCGGGCTGATTGGCGTGGTGGCCGCGATGTTTCCGACCGGTACGCCAATGGGATTCGTTGCTCTGTTGGGGGTGATTGCGCTGGCGGGGATGATTATCCGTAACGCAGTTATTCTGATCAGTGAAGTAGACCGCAATATCTGCCGTGGTGCGGCGGCGCAGACGGCCATTATTGAGGCTGCTCGTCACCGGTCACGACCTATTCTGCTCACCGCCTGTGCGGCAATTCTCGGTATGATCCCTATTGCGCATCAGGTGTTTTGGGGGCCGATGGCGTATGCCATTATTGGTGGATTGCTGGTGGCCACGATCTTTACGCTGACGGTATTACCGGCGGCGCTGAGTTTACTGATGCAATGGGAAGGGAAAAAATGACGTTATTGGCTGGTATTGGCCATTTGGCTCATTAATGTATACCCAGCAGCTTGCAATATGCAGGGAAACAGCGATAGCGCTGATGACCAGCGGTATTTTTACCATTGCGAAACACGCCATCTGCTGCGCTACAGGAAAGACAGATGATATCAATACTTGCCATCGAAACTGGCTCCAAAAGGTATGACTGGACAGCAATCAATATGTTGGCATCATCTCTGCTATTCAGGTGGGGCGATATTTACGTTAACTGTCGGCCAGATATACCATTTTGTCATTTAATTTGCTCTCTCCATCATGCCTCCACATATATCCAACTTAAACTCCATTTTCATTTTGCATAATGCGGCTCTTTCCAGAAAAACCGATGTTGAATGGATATGAAAATGTACTGGTGGCGATGCAATATTGGAGTGGTTTGTCTGGCGGCATTGATATTAGTTGGATGCGACGAGCCTGAGCAGAAACGCATAGATACGCCCAGACAGGTCTCAGTCATGGCACTGGTGGCGACCAAGGTGGATTTAACCAATGAATTGCCTGGTCGTGTGGCTGCGGTGCGTACGGCGGAAATCCGCGCTCAGGTGGGCGGGATCGTCCAGCACCGCCTGTTCGAACAGGGTGCTGAAATCAAAGCTGGCCAACCGCTGTTCCAGATTAACCCGGCCCCCTTTAAAGCTGATGTGGACATAGCGTCGGCTGCTTTGCAACGTGTCGAAGCCGCGTATGTACGCGCAAAAGTGCATGCTGGGCGTCTGCATCCTTTGGTAGCCACCAACGCCGTCAGCCATCAGGTATATGACGATGCGGTCGCGCAACGCGATCAGGCTGCCGCCGAGGTGGCAGAGGCCCGGGCCACTCTGGAGCGCAAACGTCTGGATTTGACATTCGCTACGGTGGATGCACCCATTTCAGGGCGTATCGATCAGGCGCTGGTCACTGAGGGCGCGCTGGTGGGGGCGTCCGACACCAATCCCATGGCCCGCATTCAGCAAATCGATCAAGTTTATGTTGATGTGAGGCAACCGGCGTCTACGTTGGAATCTTTGCGTGGCGTGTTCGCCGCAGCAAATACGGCTGACAGTCACGGCCTGCCGGTGGCCATTCTTCGCAATAATGGTGATGCTTATCCGGTTAACGGCCGCATCCTGTTCTCGGGCATTAATGTGGATGCCAGCACTGGCGACGTACTGCTACGCATTCTGGTGGATAACCCGCAAAGATTGCTATTGCCCGGCATGTTCGTGCGGGCCCGTGTGCCGCACGGGAGCTATGCCGAGGCGCTATTGGTGCCGCAGCAGGCGGTGGTGCGTAATGGGGAGGATGCCTGTATTTGGGTCGTAGACGAGAAGCGTCGGGCACATTTGGTATTAGTACGGCTCGGCGAGCTGGTGGGTCGCCAATACCTTATCCTTACAGGTTTGCATGCTGGTCAGAACATTGTGGTTGAAGGGATGGAGCGGTTGGCAGAGGGGGCCGAAGTGGCGTCTTCTCCATGGCTGACCCATGCCTCCGCGCCCACGCCGCAATCTGTTAAACCATAGAGAAATTTCGTGATGCCACAATTTTTTATTAACCGCCCGGTGTTTGCCTGGACAGTTGCGGCCTTCATCGTATTGTTTGGCCTGATCGCCATTCCCAGATTGCCGATCGAACGCTATCCCTCAGTGGCGCCTCCAACCGTCAACATTACTGCGTCCTATCCCGGGGCCACGCCGCAAACCTTGAATGACTCGGTGGTGAGCTTAATTGAGCGGGAACTGTCCAGCGTCAAAAATATGCTGTATTTCGAGTCGTCCACCGATACTTCCGGTTTTGCGCAAATTACGGTAACTTTTAGGCCGGGTACCAACCCCGATCTGGCTCAGGTGGACGTACAGAATCGCCTCAAGGCGATCGAACCACGTTTGCCGCAGGTGGTGCGGCAAAATGGCGTCGACGTCGAGTCGTCCAGCTCGGATTTTTTACTGATTGTTACTTTGACCTCCACAGACGGACACCTGGACGAGATTGCGTTGAGCGATTACATGTCGCGCAACATTATCGAAGAGCTTAGGCGCATCGATGGCGTGGGTCGTGTCCAGTTGTTTGGCGCCGAACGAGCAATGCGTATTTGGGTCGATCCGGCCAAACTGACCTCGTTTAACCTGTCCATGAACGATTTGTCCACTGCGATCAGTCAGCAGAATGCCCAGATTGCGCCGGGCCGGGTGGGTGATGCACCCGCGTTGCCTGGGCAGTGGGTGACCATTCCGCTGACGGTACAAGGGCAGTTGGAGACACCGGCGCAATTTGCAGCCATTGTGCTACGCGCCAATGCGGACGGCTCTAAAGTGGTGATGGGCGACGTGGCCAGGGTTGCTCTGGGTGCGCAATCTTATGGTTTTAGTACGCGCCTGAACGGTCAGCTGTCCACGGGTGCCGCGGTGCAGCTTTCACCAGGCGCCAACGCAGTGAGAACCTCTGACGCGGTGCGTACCAGGCTGGCGGAGCTGAGTAGGTCAATGCCGCGTGGCATGCATTACTCGATACCGTTTGACACCGCGCCGTTTGTAAAAGTCTCCATCGAGAAGGTTATCTACACGCTACTGGAAGCTATGGTACTGGTGTTTCTGGTGATGTATCTGTTTTTGCAAAATATCCGCTATACCTTGATCCCGGCCATTGTGGCACCTATCGCCTTGCTGGGCACTTTCGCGGTGATGCTGGCTGCCGGATTCTCGATTAATGTATTGACCATGTTTGGCATGGTGCTGGCTATCGGTATCATTGTGGACGATGCCATCGTAGTCGTGGAAAACGTTGAGCGGCTGATGGCCACCGAAAACCTATCGCCAAAAGAGGCGACTATAAAAGCGATGCGTGAAATCACCGGGGCGGTGATCGGCATTACTCTGGTGCTGACCGCGGTGTTTATCCCGATGGTGTTTGCCAGTGGCTCGGTGGGCGTGATCTATAAACAGTTTGCGTTATCAATGGCGGTTCCTATCCTGTTTTCAGCCTTCTTGGCGCTGAGCCTGACGCCAGCCCTATGTGCCACTCTGCTTAAGCCGGTGGTGTCGGCGCATCAACAAAAGCGCGGCTTCTTTGGCGGATTTAACCGGCGGTTCGACCGTTTGACACAAGGTTATGAAATGGGCGTATCCGCGCTGATGGTGCGTACTGGCCGGGTTATGATGGTCTTTGGCGCCATCGTGGTGGTATTGGTGCTGGCGTTCCGTCAATTGCCATCCGCCTTCCTACCTGAAGAGGATCAGGGCAATTTCATGACCTCGTTCCAGTTGCCAGCGGACGCGACGATGGAGCGCACACTTGATGTGGTCAAGGTTTTTGAGCGGTATGTGGCTAAGCGTCCCGGTGTGGAAGCGAATCTTTCCATCCTGGGCTTTGGATTCTCCGGTTCAGGTCCGAATACTGCGCTGGCATTTACCACGTTGAAAGACTGGGGTGACCGCCACGGCGCGACGGCGCAGGAGGAAGTCTGGCTAGCCCAGCAGGCTATGTCGCAGACAGCGGATGGCACCGTGATGAGTCTGATGCCTCCGGCTATTGACGGCCTGGGTACGGCATCGGGATTCGCATTGCGGCTGCAAGACCGCGCCAACCAGGGAAATGCCGCGCTGCTGGCCGCTCAAAGTCAGTTAATCCAACTGGCCGAGCAGAGCAAAAAGGTCACTGGTGTGTATCCTGATGGCCTGCCAGCTGGCACCAGCATCCGCCTGGATATCGACCGCACTAAAGCCCAGGCGTTAGGGGTATCGTTCACCAATATCAGCGAAATCCTGTCTGCGGCTATTGGATCGCTTTATGTTAACGATTTCCCCAATGCCGGACGCATGCAGCAGGTCATCATCCAGGCGGACGCACCGGCACGCATGCAGTTGGACGATGTGCTCAAGCTTTATGTGCGTAACGCGGCGGGTGGTATGGTGCCGTTGCGCGAGGTAGTCACGCCGGTGTGGGGCGAAATGCCGTTGCAACTGGTGCGATACCAGGGCTACCCCACAGCCAGGATATCGGGTAGCGCCGCGCCGGGGACGTCCAGCGGAGAAGCAATGATCGAGATGGAGCGTTTGGCCGCACAGTTGCCGCCGGGCTTTACGGTCGAATGGACCGGGCAGTCTTTGCAGGAACGGCAGTCGGCGACGCAGGCACCGATGCTGATGGTGCTGTCCATGCTAGTGGTATTTCTGGTGCTGGCAGCCCTATATGAAAGCTGGTCAATTCCTTTGTCGGTGATGCTGGTGGTGCCGCTGGGCCTGATCGGTGCGGTTGCAGCCGTATTGTTGCGTGGCCTGCCGGACGATGTGTTCTTTAAGATCGGCCTTATCACGGTTATTGGCCTGTCGGCCAAAAATGCCATTCTGATTGTGGAATTTGCCAAGCAACTGCGCGAGCAAGGTAAGGGGCTGGTGGAATCCGCAGTATTGGCGGCTCGACTGCGCTTGCGGCCGATCTTGATGACATCGCTGGCGTTTGGGCTGGGCGTGGTGCCGCTGATGGTTGCCATGGGCGCCAGCGCCGAAACCCAGCACGCTATCGGCACGGGCGTATTCGGCGGCATGGTCAGTGCGACGTTGCTGGCGGTATTTTTTGTTCCGATATTCTTTGTATTTGTCATGGGGCTACAGGCGCGTTTCGAGGCATGGCGCATCGATCGTCGGGCTAGGAAGAACGCCCATTCTCAGTTTAGAAAGGATTAAATAATGCCGTTTCTTGTTTTTCCTTTCATTCTGACACTTATTGTATGTTTCCTGACGTCCAAACTGGTTAAGCCTGTCACTTCGGTACTGGTAATGTTTCCCGTACCGAGCGGTTTGGCCAGTATAACCGACCAAACCGCTGACTCAGGCTGGCATAGGATGTTCGGCGATCTGCGATTGCCGCGGTTGACGGTATTTTCGTTGGTCAACAACCGGGATCTGCTTGATGCCGGGCGACAGTTGTATGCCATATGCCAGACGTTGCTGGATCTGCGCCGAAATGAAATTAGTAATGCGGTTACACTGTATAAAGCCTTGGCGAGTGGTTTAGTTAATGACTCATCCGTCGTAACCATCGATGCGGCAAATGCCCAAAATAGTATGGATTCTTTATGCTGATGAGTCTTGAATCAAAACAGGTTCCTATGGACCAGCCCAAACCGGAAGGTAATATTGACCCCGGTCCGTATTGGCGGATACGGTTTTGGGCTATTTTCAGTGGGCAAGCGCTGTCTCTGCTGGGCTCCGCCCTGACGCAGTTTGTGCTGTTGTGGTGGATAACGGATACCACCGGCAGTGTGTCCGCCCTGGCTACTGCCGGCATGGCGGCACTGCTACCCCAGGCCTTACTGAGTCCCTTGGGCGGTACGTTCGCCGATCGCTATAGTCGGCGTCTGCTGATGATCGGCGCTGATGTGATCAGCGCGTTGTGCATGCTGGTATTGATCGTGTTGTTTCTGACCCAGCGTATCGAGCTGTGGCACCTTTACACCATGATGTTTATCCGCAGCGCGATGCAAGCTTTTCAGGCCCCGGCGGCGGCAGCTAGCATGTCTATGCTGGTGCCGCATAGCTTCTTGTCGCGCGCAGCGGGACTCAATCAGACTCTGCAAGCCTTGACGCTGGTGGCGGCCGCTCCCCTTGGGGCGCTTGCCATCAGCGTGATGCCGCTGGGCTGGGCGCTAAGCATTGATGTCTCCACCGCGCTGCTTGGCATCGTGCCTTTGCTGATATTCAGCATTCCTCAGGCATGCGCCGGTATGAATGCCTCCAGCAGCATATGGCGCGAGTTCCGCGAAGGGCTGCAGTTGGTATGGTCAGACCCCGGCCTGCGTAGGCTCTATGGTTTACTAGGGATTGTCGTGCTGGTTACTATGCCGTCGTTTATGCTGGTGCCGCTGCTGGTGAAAGAATATTTCGCTGGTGGCGCACCTCAGGTAGCCCTCATGGAAGGGCTGGAGGGCATAGGCATGGTGCTCGGTGGCTTGGTGGTGGCGGCAAGTGCGCCACGGAGGAAAATGCCCTGGATTCTTTGGGGCTTTACTGCATCGTGTTTTTCTCTGGCGTTGACCGCTCTGGTACCGCCCACGCTTTTTGGGGTGGCGATTGCTTGGTGGGTGGTGAGCGGTTTCACCTTTATTCTCGGTGATGCGCCGCTCACCGCATTGTTACAGAGCACCATACCTAACCATTTGCAGGGGCGTGTGTTATCGCTGTTGAATACCGTGATGGGATTGGCGGCACCGATTGGGTTGGCGATCTCTACCCCGTTGGGTGAACTGATCGGCATTCGGTGGTTATTTGTGCTGATGGGCGTGCTTGGCGGCCTGGTGTGTCTGACCGGTTTTCTTTCTCCTAAATTACTTAAATTGGAGAAAATGCTTTAAAATCAATCAGTATACTTTCATTATGGCTGATTATGACTCTTGAGAAGATAGACTTTATTGAAGTGGAATTCTGAATTTGGTCACCTGGATAGCGGTGATATCATCGCCTCATAGTCAAAAACAGGTAACACAATGATCAGAAGTAACCGATGTTATTTTAACCCAGAGTTCAATTCGACGCCCCCCAGAGAGTCCTCGATCCTGCACTACACCGTTCGGTCTGCTTAATAGCGAGGAGCGTCAGTTCTCCGGTAAATCGTGACTTTTTCATCGCCACAACCTCCATTCAGGGGCGTATTTATCATACCGGAATTCTGGTTTTGGCTGGGTCAGGATCAATCTATTCAACGAACTATAATTGCCGTTGTACTTCCAGAAAAGGTGGAGATTTTACAAAAAAAGAATGTAGTTTGAGTTGAACATATGTGGAATTATGATGAAATTGGTAAATTTAATGCTCGCAAACGAGAAAGATAAACATGGCAGGCTTTCCACATAATTTATCCACTGAGCTAGTGGATGATGGTAAGGGATCTACTCTGATACTCATCGCCGAAGATGAGTCTGAGATTGCTGAAATCCTGACAGCTTATCTTACGCGTAGTGGCTTACGCACCGTCCACGCCATTGATGGGTTACAGGCGCTGGAGCTACACCTGACACTTAAACCCGACCTTGTGCTGTTGGATGTGCAGATGCCACGTATGGATGGTTGGCAGGTACTATCCGAGATCCGCCATCGTGGCGATACGGCAGTGATCATGCTTACCGCGCTGGATCAGGATATCGACAAGCTAATGGGATTGCGTATCGGCGCAGATGATTACGTAGTCAAACCCTTCAACCCTGCCGAAGTCGTCGCGCGCGTACAGGCTGTGTTGCGACGAACGTCAGCCCGGGGCATGAGTTCAGAGCCAAAAGTCATGCGGGTGGATATCTTCGAGATCGACCTGGACCAGCATGAGGTCACGGTGGACCTTGGTCATCGCAAGCATCTTCTTATTCTGACTCTTACTGAGTTCAAGCTGCTGGCGCACCTGGCGAAAGCACCCCGACAGGTATTCAGCCGCAGCGAACTACTGACTGTTTGCCTGCCAGAGGGTGACACGCTGGAGCGTACGGTGGACAGTCATATTAGCAAACTGCGCAAGAAACTGGAGGATCTTGGGGTGAGATGTGTGCCCACCAGTGTGCGCGGCGTAGGTTACAAGTTTGGCAGTACCTCATGAAAATATTGACCGGACTCAGCCGCCAGATTGCTCTGACCATGATGGCAGTGGTTTTGGGGGTCATTCTACTGATCATCTTGGGATCCTATGCTTTTTATGCGGCCCTGCTGATGTTTTGGCCGGACAGCTTTCCTCCAAATGACGATTGGGCACCATCGGGGCTTGAATGGGGCTGGATACTATCGACCACCGCTGTCGCACTGACCCTCGCGCTCACTGTCGCCATTAAGCTCTCGCGCCGCATCCTTTTACCGCTAACGTCAGTTGCCGAGAGCCTCCGTCAGATTGCGCAAGGCGATCTTGATGCCCGGGCAGTCACAAACGACAGTTCGTTGAGCGAAGCTGCTTTGTTGGTCCATGACTTTAACACTATGGCTGAACGCCTACAGCGTATGGCGCAAGAGCAAACCTTCTGGAACGCGGCGATTGCTCACGAGTTGCGTACGCCGGTGACCATCCTCCGGGGTAGACTTCAAGGGCTTGCCGAAGGCGTTTTTGAACCTGACGCCGCGCAGTTTCGTAGCCTACTCGCTCAGGTTGAGGGGTTGACTCGCTTGATCGAGGATTTGAGGGTGGTAGGACTTGCCGACAGTGGTCACCTGCAAATTCAGCTGTGCGACGCTGACCTCTCTGGTGAAATCAAGGCCGCCATGCAGTTATTTGAACCCAGCCTGCACGCGGCCGGTTTGTCACCGGTACTCGATTTGGAAGACAAGCCTGTTCGGTGTGACCCAGCCAGAATTCTCCAGGCGCTGCTGGAAAATGCACGACGCCACGCTGTACCCGGCGGTGTTCGTGTTCAGATGCGAGTGGAGCATGACTCATCCTACCTGAGCGTCGAAGACGATGGCCCAGGAATTGCCGAAACACTTGCGGCCCACGTGTTCGATGCCTTTCAGCGTGGGGATTCCGCACGCACGCGCGAAGGTGCCGGTAGCGGACTGGGATTGGCTGTCGTGCGGGCTATCGCGCTGGCACATGGCGGGCAAGCGACCTGCCGCCCCTCATTAACTGGTGGGACCCTCTTCGAGGTACGCTGGCCTAACAAAACCGAGACTAAAAATAGCTCACTATAAATTGAGGAATAATCCACAGCGATGAGACTATAATTTATTACCGAATGGCAAAACTGTTTGCTGTATTTACTGTATCCAGTTGTTTTATTTTATTATTTTGTAATTAAAGCCTGCTACAACACCAACGACCAGAAAATGCTGTTGGGCATGTGGTTGGAGGATTAAAGGTGGTGTACCAGGTTCTGATAGATGACTCAGTATGTAAGGTCATTTATCTGGCAATACAGGCAGTATCGAAAAAATGGAGTATGGCCACCCAAAATTGGCGCTGGTGATAAACTGCTTTATTATTCGAGGTTGGTGACCGCATGAGCGATCACCATTAATATAGTGGCAGTTACATATAATTACTTACAGATTCACGAAGACTTGTAAGTTTATTTAAAATCACACATCATCATTTCCATAATATTTTTTCCTTGAGTGGTTTTAACACACTTGTCGATATATGTTGTGAACCGGGCTGGTTCTTTTAAACTTAGAGCAACAATTTTCTCATTACTAAAAATAACGTTAAGCTTTGAGAATTCACCATATAAATAAATCGACTTTAACATCAATTTTTCATTGCAATCCCCAAAGATGATCCGGAAATTACTTTTATTTTTTAAAAAATAGTCAAATTCAACCTGTTCATAATTTTTTGAGATCGAGACTGTCCCCTGCGCTTCGGCGAATGAGGCGTCAATTTCAGAAAAAGTAACCGCTCCCTTTTCTCCCGCAGAGATATGATAAATCGGATCATTGATATCGCCACAATTCATGAGTAGATCCAATCCTTCCGCACAGTAATCCACCGGAATGATATCTATTTTATCCTGAAGCGAGCACATATATTTGCTCAGTTTAATCACCATGCTGAACACCCAAAAAATGCTACTCGACGGTTCGCAGCCATATTTAGAATGCCCTACCACAATGGATGGACGTGCGATAATTAAAGGTAATCCAGGAAGATATTTTATTATTCGTTCTTCGATTTCGGCTTTGGAACGAGTATAAGGCACGATATGCTGACCATGGCTGGAAGAGGATAATCTTTCAGTGACAAACGCCCCTTTTTCCGGCAGGCACGCCATTGCCGTGCCAACATGAACAAACTTCTGGAGAGCTTCAACTTCAGCCATTTTTTGGGCTAACTTAAACGTACCCTCAACATTTACTGCCCAGATGCGTGGATTATTGCCAAATGAAGCCACAGCAGCACAATTCACAACATGAGTCACAACGTTTAAGCGTTCATCGTTAAGAAAATGTTCCGGATTCAATAGATCGCCATTGATGATATTATCATCAGATAACTTTTCTAGTAGTTCATCACTAACATGAAAATTTTTTAGATTTTCCCTAACACGTATCAGTGCACTTTTATCCTGGGTTTCGCGGGCAATCGTAAGGATATTTTCAGCTCCGTATTTTTCCAAGGCATAGGCCATGAAACTACCCCCAATGAAACCGGTGCTTCCTGTAATTAAAATCTTAAACATGCCACCTTCACCTTTATAAATCTTGCCGATGTTGAATGCTTGGGCAGTAATGCCATGATTATTTCATTCTTTATATACATGGAGTATTTTCTAATCAGACTCGTTTAATTCATCCTTGCATGACTTAAATCTGTTGTGCTTTTCGCTATGTTAAACGCTGATTATGGAGATTTTGTCGTATTTCTGTGGAGGTTTGGTGTATTTGGTAAGTTATCTGTTAGCAAATGTAAAACCAGGGCTTACAAAATAGTGGGGCAACCGATAATCACATTTGTACTCTAAGCCATTCTCTGCATAGGTAAATGTCAATATCACGAGGGAAAATATTAATTTTTTAGGAGGGTTTACATTGCTGTGAATTCTGACCAACGTATTACACTTACCTGGGCCGGTATCAGCATGTCAAGGCGTTATTATTTACACATTATTCCATTAAGTCTCCATAGAGTGGCGCCCAATCCGCCTTGGCGGTTATTGCACCACAGAAGGATAAATGGCATCAATGCTTGCCATCGGAACCGACTCCAAAGGGCATTACCATGCATCAATCAATTGGGGAGTCGTCATCAGATGATAACTGCTTGCGCATTTAATTGGTGTGGACACGTAATGTACTGAATGATTGAAAGCGGTTATTTAATATAACCAGTATAAATTATTTTAATATCTCACTGAGTATTTATCATGTTCAGGAAGGTATTAATAAGTATCTCAGGTTCTATTTTGTGTTAAATATGGCTTGGTCTAAGGGTATTTTTTTTGCGGAAAGGGTGTTTTTATTCTGTTATGATAAATAAATATATAACTGGTACTCGGCTCAGTGATGAACATAACTCAACAGCAAGATGGATTAAAAAAAACCTGCAGTACTATAGGCAAAAAAGTTAAGCAGTTACGGTTAGCAAGGAATATTTCGCTAAACGAGCTTTCTCGACTGTCCGGGGTATCCAAGGCTGCACTCTCCAAACTAGAGTCTGGCAGTTCTAATCCTCGCGTCGATACACTGGACGCCATTGCCAGCGCGCTGCGTCTTCCATTGGGGGATCTACTGGGTGGCAATAATGAACTCTATCCCTATCTGGAAAAATATCTTCCGATGGAGACCCCCTATTCTCAGGTCATGAAGTTTCGTATCGGGCTGGGGAATATCTCTGAAATATGGCATTTACAAATGAATCCGGGGACTATTATTAATAGTCCGGCGCATATTTCCGGAACACATGAACATATCATCATCCATTATGGCGTACTGATGCTCCGGTTTGAAAATAATAAAAGTATTGTATTGCAACCTGGTGATTTTTATGCCTTTTCTGGTGATGTTCTGCACTCTTATGTATGTCCTGAAGCAACAGTGAGTGCAACGGTGGTAATGTCCTATTCTATTTGATATTAACAAACAGGGAGCCATGTGGCTCCCTGTTATGCAATAGCAGTTTTGCTGATTTAAATTTGCGACTATCCCATACAATAATGTTTATCAATAAATCGAGTAATCATTCCACTAATATCAGTCTCGTGTTGATTTAATATAAAATGCTCTCCGGGTATGCCGATCATTTGGAATGTATCCTGTGTACACTCTTGCCAGCGATAGGGCGGCGAGGGGAGTAAAGGATCGTCCTTTCCATAGATTACCAGTATCGGCGTATTCACCAAAGGAGCCTCCTGCTCAGTGTTAATTGAATTTGCTACGCTTAAATCCGCGGCGAATACTTGTAAAAACTGCCTCATTAGCCGTTCATTCTGCTTTAACCAGTCTGGAAGCTGGCCCGCCAGCTCCGCAAATTGTAATAACTGTTGTTGTGATATATCACTAAGGTCTAACGATGGAAAATACTGCCGACAGTGAATTGGTAAATTAGAAATAGCAACCAAACTAATATTTCTGTATGGATCGCGTGTACGACAATAACTTGCCATTAAATAGGCAATATAAGCTCCCAAACTATGGCCGATGAAAACAATCGGATCTTCAGCAGGGATACGAGGAAAGAAGTCCTGAATCACTTTATCAGCTTCAAACAATAAAGGCTCTTGGCGCCGACGTCCACGACCCGGCATCTCCATCAGAATGATGTTAAAGTCACTGGGGAAACTTTTAGCAAATGTTCTCAATGCTGCCGCGTTACCGCCTGCATGATGGAAAATAACCAGATGAGCGCGTGGATCATTCATAACGTTTCCCTTCTGCAATACGCCCCATCAATGCAGCACAGACAATGATTATCCCGCCAGTACCCTGAAGTAAGCCGATGGTTTCGCCCATAATCGAGACGGCAAACATGGCGGCAAACGCGGGTTCCAATGAAAGAATTAATCCGACACGTGTAGAACTGGTGGTCTTTGCCGCGTGCAGTTGCATTAAAAAGGCGAAGGCTGTGGCCAGCAGACTTAAAAACAGAATATATCCCCAGACACTAAGGGAAATAGTCGGGATGATATTCAGCGACGTAGGATCAGATAGCAGAACGAAAACCAATCCCAGGATGGCAACAGTAAACAATTCTATTAATGTAATATTAACCAGTGAATAATTTTGGCCGGAAGTCTGTCTGCCGAACATAAAGATCTGAAACCCACGGATTAACGCTGCGATCAAAATCAACGTATCACCACTGTTAAACCCAAAACCCGTCGCATTAGAAAAACTGAGTAATCCTCCTCCAGCCAGAGAAAGAAAACAGGTAAAGTAAATGAATTTACTTTGTTTACGTTTACCAATCACTCGTTCAAAAAATGGCACCAGAACGACAGACAAGGCGATGAGAAAGCCTGCATTAGCTGCGGTAGTATGGGATACCCCCAAGGTTTCAAACGTCAGAATTGCATAGAGTAAACCGCCAAATATCAGTCCATTAACCCATTCTCCACGTTGTATGTCACGTAAACGTATCCGGGTGCCGATAAACATAAAAGGAACAGCCAGTGCAAAACGAAGCATTAAAAACAGTGGTACGGTAACACCGGCCCGAACCGTCAGTTGCATTAACGAATAACTTGCTCCCCAGGAGAGGGCGACAACCAGTAATCCGAAATCCAATAGATAAAGCTGGGACCGGGGAAGTTGCAATGTGTCATGAGACATAGTCAGTCCTTAAACCGCATGAGAGGCATCGTAGCTGATACGTAACTTACCTTTTTTGAATTTGACCGACTTAATGGAGAACTCGGTAATCTTATTGAGATTATCTACATGAGTGCCGCCACAAGGCATGGGTTCGGTTCCTTCAATCAGACAGAGACGCGTTTCTTCTTCATGCCAGGTTGTGACGGGGCGGCCATCTCTGAGCAATGCCTGAATGTTTGTCTGAATAAGCGGTAATGGCAGTTTGTCGACCAGCATGGCTGTCGAGCCCATTGGCGAAAACTCGACCCGCGATTCGCCTGGGAAATGGTGTCCGCTGACAGCCATCCAACCGTATTGGCGCATTTCCCAGTTCAGAAGGTGACCTGCGGTATGCAACGCTGCATGTAACAAGCGATCCGCTGCGGAGAGTGTCGCGGTCAACGGGATGCTATCCATAGTGCTCAGCGGCGTTTCGGGATAGAGAATTACTTTATCAGCGGAGAGCCTACCAACCCGAACCGGGATATCATTGACCCAGCCAACATCGGCGGGTTGCCCCCCGCCCTGTGGATGAAAAATATTGTCTTTTAGTGCAATCCATTGGCCTGATTCATCAGAACCGCTATCAATAATTTCACTTGATGAGTGAAAACGGTAAGTATCATCAAGGTAACACTGAATTTGAGTCATCGAATTTCTCCCGCGTTACGCGCCAGTTGACAGTTGGATAAAGGGTTGACCAAGCAAATTATGAGACGCGACACGATTGTTTCTGTTGTGATTTTTACCAGACACAATCACGCAGCCAAACTTATCAAGTGGGATATTCCCGCCGTATTCACTTACCTGATCAGTATTCGGATAAATATCGACGTAGCTTGGCGCGTAGCGGGATGCAAAACCCATACGATAGTTTTTTTCGGAAATATTAGGATAAGAAGCGTGCATAAGTGTTGACCAGAAGATCACGCATTGGCCCGCTTTCATCTCCAGTGGGACGGCTTGTGCTTCATTCGGTTTCCAGTTTGGATCGACTTGAAGATTCCGGTAGTCATAACCAAAGAATCCACGGTTTTTTCCTTCTTTATTCAAAGCATTAATAATGTCGGTCTGGTAAGCCATCGACTTGGTTTCGTCATAGTTCATTTTTTTGTGGGTGCCAGGCATGATTTCCAGACAGCCATTTTCAATTGTCGCATCGGTAAAAGCGGTCCAAACTGTCAATGTTCCTTTACCAAACTGCTCTTCAGTTTCACCGGGCCACAGGATTTGTGGTTTACCGCTGGCGTTGGCAAAAGTGTCTGCCTGATGCCAATCCGTGCCTTCATCCCCTGGGTATTTTGGGAAAAACTCTGTTCTCCAGCACAAGACATCGTCACCCAGAATACTGGATACGGCCGCCACTATCTGTGGATTGGTAATATGCTGGCTGAGTAGTTGAATATCTAAGTGGCGATCATAGTTTGATATATTGGTAGCCGCGCCATAAGAGTCTGCTGGATAAGCTGCGTTACTACGATTGGGTAGTTGACGGCGTATTGTATTCCACATCTCCGCCATTTCTTCCGGGGTGTAAATAGTGAGTG
This sequence comes from Prodigiosinella confusarubida, assembly GCF_002847015.1. Lineage (GTDB taxonomy): Bacteria > Pseudomonadota > Gammaproteobacteria > Enterobacterales > Enterobacteriaceae > Prodigiosinella > Prodigiosinella aquatilis. Next base: position 3,901,955 of record NZ_CP025085.1, on the reverse strand, counting down.
GACCAATGAATCCATTGTTATGAAAATTTGCTAACTGTTCTTCATTTAAGTTTAGTGTTTTATTCATTTTTAACATCCTTCTTCTGAAAGGTAATTGGCAGATGAAAATACTTCGTCTAACGTTGTGTTATATAATCTTTCAATGGAAAGACTAAGGCCGAATTCATTTTTAACGCGTTCGTTCAATGAAATTGCAATCATAGAGTGGCCACCAATATCTAGAAAATTTTCATCCTTGGATATTGGCTGCTCTAGTATATCTTCTAACCAAGATATGTATTTTTCTAATGCTTTTGACTTAATTTGACTATCTTGTTTAATTATATCATTAGTGATGTTCATAGGTTGCTCCAGTGAGTGAGTATATAATATTTTTTTTATCAACTTTTCCATTAACTGTTTTAGGCATAATGTCTATTTTTCTATAGAGTGCCGGACGCATATAAACTGGTAAGAGTTTTTTTGCCATAGACTTTAATTTTTCAATAATTTCGGCAGCAGGCGTCGTAGAAGTAAAAAAACAAACTAAGTGATGGCCGTGCAACTCAGAATGAGTAGCGATAACGGATATATCATTGATACTTTCCATTTGGGCCAGGACTGATTCTATTTCACCTATTTCTATACGATAGCCATGAATTTTGACTTGTTGATCACTGCGACCCAAATAAATTAAATCATTATTGGCATTATGTTGAACAATATCTCCGGAACAGTAATATCGATGTGAAACACCATCATTTTCCAGCCATACAAATTTGCCACTTTCTTCATTATCAATATTTAGATATCCACAAGTGACCTGAGGACCAGACAGTAAAAGTTCACCGCTATTATCTGGCCATTCATGATCACCAAGTGGTCGGATAATATAATAAAACCCAGGGAGTATTTTTCCGATGTTAGATTCGGATCGTTTTAAATCACTCTCATTTATTATGTGCCAACTAGCATGAACTGTAGTTTCAGTAATGCCATACATATTAACCAATAGCGGAGAAGACAGACCAAAATGATGATTCCAGTTTTTTAATGTCTGAAAATTGAGTCTTTCTCCGCCAAAAATAATAAATCGTAACGACAGTTCCCATGGATTAAGCTGACAAAGCTTTTCTGCATTGATGGAAAAAGCTGTCGGAGTTTGGTTTAAAATCGTGACTCTCTCATGTTTAATGAGTCTGGCCAGTTTCTCTGGCATCACCCGGGTTTCCTCATCCGGGATCAGTAGCGTGGCGCCATAGGCAAGAGCTGACCATATCTCCCAGACTGAAAAATCGAACGCATAAGAGTGATACATCAACACGACATCTTTCTCGCTGAAGTGGTAGAGGCCGTCTGTTGCCGCAAATAGTGTGCGTAGGCTTTGATGGGAAACGGGAACCCCTTTCGGTCTGCCAGTCGTGCCGGAGGTGTAAATCACGTAGGCAATTCCATCTGGCGTTGATTCATCGTGACTATTTTCTGTCGGTTTCGCATTAATGATGTCGCTAATGTCTTTGCTACGAAAGCCGGGATGCAATGAAGTTTGCGTATCACTGATAATGAGTGCTGGCTGAGCATCGTCAAGTATCAGCTGATTTCTTTCTCTGGGGGCTTTTTTATCTATAGGTACATAGGCTGCTCCTACACTTTGTACCGCAAGTAGTGCTGCTATAAGTTCAACCGACGGAAAAAACTCAACGGCGATAAGATCACCTGTTTTGATGTCTTGTCCACGCAGATAGTTGCCAATATTGATTATCTGGTTTTTTAGATCTCGGTAACAAACGCTCTTGGCACAGTCTTTTACTGCGATGCGCTCTGGATATTTTGTCGCAGCGTCAAAGAAACAATGCAGTGGCGTTACGTGCTCTTGCGTTGGGGTCAGGTTTGTAGCCACGTTGTCCTCCTTTCGTTCTTAATAAACATACAATTAAAAATTAAAACGAACAAATATTTTTTATATGTTAATTTTAACTTAACAAATCAACACAATGATTTAATTAAATATGTATAAATTACATTTAGTTAGTGGTTTTTGATTTATTTTTGTTGATTTTTTTAACCTAACCAATGCGAATATTTTTACTTATTGTTTCTTATTAAGAACACTTGAATCTGCGTCTAAACATGAGGCCTCTCTGTAGATTGCTAACCATCGGTTAGCGTGTGGTTTAGAACGATCAAGTGATAAATACAGAGAAATCTGATGTGTTATATCCAATAGGCTTCAAGATGCAGGAAGATGGCAGCCGGCATGGGGGCGTTAGCGTGCTTGCGGTTTAAACGATGATGGGGATAAATGGACTATTGCCCAGTGATGAGAGACAGGCCAATATACCGAAACAGATAACCGGTTCAATTTGACTGTTTCAGCGCGGTTGCAGAGAGAGCAGTCGCTTGCATATTGTTGATTGTCTATCACCGGGCGGTCAGCGATGACGTTGGTTTATATCTTTTTGAATTTATTTAATTAAATGTCATTTTTTAGGGAAAGGAACTGCATTGTTCAGTTCATCGATGGTTAACCTGGTCGTTAATAAAGGCGGTGGCATACTTGGACATATTTACCATTAAATTGCTTGTCACGCCGATTCTGATGCTTGTCGTTTCTCTGGCTGTCCGGAAGTGGGGTAGTTTCGTCGGCGGTATACTCTCCGGTATGCCGCTGACATCTGGCCCGGTGGCTGTCTTTCTGGCGATCGAACAAGGGCCGCATTTTGCTGCCGAAGCGGCTGGCGCAGCGTTATCCGGACTGAGTGCGGTATTACTCACCTATCTTTTCTATTTCATCCTGACCCGGTTCTTTTCCATCCTGGTGGCTGGTGTCAGTGCTATCTGTTTCTTTGGGATGATCTCCACACTGTTTCTATTCTTAACGTCAACGGAAGGCGCGATTATTGTCAGTGTCGTGGCGATTATCATCATCCTGCGGTTAACTGACCGTGGTGAGCGGGCAGTAAAAGAACCGGCAGTACCATACTGGGATATTCCTTTGCGTATGCTTACGGCAACAGCGTTGCTGTTTGCGATTACCTCCTCTGCGCACCTGCTCGGCCCCCAGATAAGTGGCATGCTTGCTCCTGTCCCCGTTATTGCCTGGCCGTTGACGCTATTTGCCCACATTCAAGGGGGAAGAGGAGACATGGCCGCCGTGGTGCGTGGTAACGCAGTCAGTGCAACGGGAGTCATCCTGTTCTATGTGGTAATCCGGGAACTGATACTCTGGGCTGGGGTGCTGGCGACGTTTATTCTGGCTTTTATGGCGTCAGTGGTTGTCACGGTTTTGCTGACCGGCGTCATGCGGCGTTCGGCAAGCGTCGCTTTATAGTGATTGCACCATAGCTTCACCAGGTTGCCTGTTTGTTGTGCAATGGTGACTTGTTTCCCTCTCTCTTGTTATCCCTTCATTTTAGCGTATTCCTGCTAACTCCTTGTCGCACACTGCTTGTCATGAAAAAACCACGTTTATTTCAGTATTGGCATAATCCATGCATTGTTACTTTTATAACAAATGTCATAAGTATGATGGATGAATAACAAAGGGCCGATGATGAGTGATAACCAGGATGTCATTGCGCAGATAGAAGCCTCGTTTGCGGTACAGACGCCGACAGGCAAACGCATTGCCGGATACCTGCTGGCGAATCTGGCACAGGTGCCGTTTGAAACAGCAGACAGTATTGCCCGCAGTGCGGCCACCAGCGGCATTTCGGTGGGGCGTTATCTGCGCAGTCTCGGCTACCGCAATCTGGATGACTTCAAACGCACACTGCGTCAGCAAAACAGCGGTGGCCTCTATCAGCCATGGCTGGTGACGGATCGTCTTGGTGCCTATCAGGAACGTCGACAGCAACCGCAACCGCAAAAGTTGCAGCAGGCGTTAACGCTAGAACTGGAGGCCATCAACCATGTCTATCAACTAGCGCAGAGCGAGAGCTTCGCCCGCATCAGCCGCCGACTGGCCCAGGCAGAGGCGGTGTTTATTCTGGGTATTCAGTCCACCCGCGGGATCGCTAATGCCTTTTACAGCCATCTGGAGTATTTGCGCCCCAAAGTCTATTTCGCCGACGGGCTTTCCGGCACCTATGTGGAATCGCTGAATTCGGAATTTGCTTCGCCGTATTTGGTGGTGACCGATACTCGCGCCTATTCAGTGGTAGCCCAGAAATATTGTCAGGTAGCCGGTGAACGCGGCCTGAATGTGGCATTAATTACCGACATTTACTGCCCCTGGGCGCGTGACTACCCCGTCGATTTGTTGCAAGTGAAGACCGATACGGGGCAGTTTTGGGATTCGTTGGCACCACTCAGTTGTCTGTTTAACTTGCTGATTTCGGCAGTGTTGGAGCTTGGTGGTACGGAGATAGAGCAACGACTGGCGGATAACCGTCAGCTGCAAAAACAGTTCGGTCAGTTCGAATCCTGACGCTGAGTGGACTGCGACTGTATTGCACGATTTTGATGATGAGAGAGGGAAATGCCGTGATGCAAAACGGTTTGATTAACGATGACAACGTGGTGCTGGTGGATATCGCCGAACTACTGCCGGATGCGGTCATCGACCTGAAATACGCCACCGCCGATAACCTGACCGGTCAGCCTATCTACCGGGAGCATCACTGTCTCCTGCATCCTGATGCGGCTAAGGCTCTGGTACGCAGTGCCGCAGTGGCAAAGTTGGCCGGTTTCGGTCTGAAAATTTTTGATGCTTATCGCCCGCAGCAGGCACAGGCCTGCCTGTGGACGGCATTCCCCAACCCGGAATATGTGGTGGATATTCGTCGTGGTTCCCATCACAGCCGTGGGGTGGCAATCGATCTCACCTTGTTGAACGAACAGGGTGAGGCGCTCGATATGGGGGCTGATTTTGATGAAATGCACGAACGTTCTCACCCGTTTTACCCTGATTTCCCCCCGCAGATTCAGCGTAACCGCCTGTTGCTCAATGCGGTGATGGTAGCCGGAGGATATCGGGGGATTACCAGCGAATGGTGGCATTTCGAACTGCCAGACGCGGTGTCGTACCCGCTGTTAACTGACCGTTTCGGCTGTTATCCGCCGATATCGGCCCAGTGACAGTCTTGTTCGTCCTTAGGCTTTATCACAACACCAGTCGATAACTTTTATCTGCTTCAGGAGTTTGCCATGAGAATAACGACAGTAATAACCGCTATAACCAGCACAACACCACCACTTCACCCTCTGTTTACCCGCTGCGTTGTAGCCGGAACCATCATGCTCGCCATGGCTGGCGCTGTGTTACCGGCTGAGGCGGCAGTACCCAAGGATATGTTGGTAATTGGCAAGGCAGCCGACCCGCAAACACTCGACCCGGCCGTCACCATCGATAACAACGACTGGACGGTAACCTATCCGGCGTATCAGCGATTGGTACAGTACAAAACTGAAAACGGTAAAGGCTCGACGCAGGTAGAAGGTGAACTGGCCGCCAGTTGGACAGCATCAGACGACCAACTGGTCTGGACGTTCAAACTCAAGCCGGGAGAAAAGTTTGATGATGGCAGCGAAGTAAACGCGGCTGCCGTGAAGTGGTCGTTCGATCGTCTGATGCAGATAGGGCAAGGTCCATCGGAAGCGTTTCCAAAAGATATGCAGGTGACGGTCGTTGATCCGATGACGGTGCGTTTCACACTAAAAACGCCCTTTGCCCCGTTCCTTTATACACTGGCAAACGACGGCGCAAGTATTGTGAACCCGGCTATCGCCAAAGCACATCCTGACGATCAGGGCAGAGCCTGGCTGTCCACCCACACTGCGGGGTCCGGTCCGTACATGCTGGCGCGCTGGCAAAAAGGGCAGCAGTTGGTCATGGTGCCAAACACCTATTATCACGGCCCCAAGCCGGCCTTTAAACGCGTTACGGTGAAGATCATCGGTGAAAGTGCTTCCCGCCGTTTGCAGCTTTCCCGTGGCGATATCGATATTGCGGATTCGCTGCCTGTCGATCAACTCGCGGCATTGAAAAAAGAAGGCAAAGTGGCAGTAGACGAGTTCCCGGCGCTGCGTGTGACATATTTGTATCTCAACAACGCCAAAGCGCCGCTGAATAATGTCGATTACCGCCGTGCCATCTCCTGGGCGACGGACTATCAGGGCATGGTGAAAGGGATTCTAGGTGGCAACGCCAAACAAATGCGTGGCCCGATCCCCGACGGTATGTGGGGCTTTGATGCTACGGCAATGCAGTACAGCCTGAATCTGGCCAAGGCCAAAGCTGCACTGTCCAACGTGAAAGATCACAGCCAGACGCTGGACTTCCTCTATTCGGATAACGATCCGAACTGGGAATCCATCGCGCTTTCCATGCAGGCCACACTGGCTTCCGTCGGCATTCATGTGAAGCTGGAAAAACTGGCCAATGCCACTATGCGCGACCGTATCGGTAAAGGGGATTATGACATCTCTATCGGTAACTGGAGCCCAGATTTCGCCGACCCGTATATGTACATGAACTACTGGTTCGAGTCGGATAAAAAAGGCTTGCCGGGAAACCGATCTTTCTACAGTAATCCCGCGGTGGACGCGTTGCTGAAAAAGGCCGTATTGGTCTCGGATCAAAAACAGCGTACGGACTACTACCAGCAGGCAGAGAAAATCGTCATCAACGATGCGGCCTATGTGTATCTGTTCCAGAAGAACTATCAGGTGGCGATGAATAAGCAGGTGCAGGGTTTTGTGTTCAACCCGATGTTGGAGCAGGTGTTTAACGTGGGTCAAATGAGCAAGAAGTAGCCGCGCGGTAACGCTCTGTGTAGTGACGGTTTATACCCGGCGAACAGCATTTATACCCGATAGATTTCAAGGTACAGAAGGTGGTAATCCAACAGAACCCAGGCGCTGAGTCAACTCAGTGACTGAGGTTTGGGTACCACTGCCGCTTGAAAGATAAACGGTAAATTGTGTTGTGAGCCGGTCAGGGGATGTTTATGACTTTCTGGACCATTATTCGCCAACGTTGCTGGGGACTGGCACTGGTGGTGTTAGGTGTGTGTGTCATCACCTTTATCATCTCGCACTTGATCCCCGGTGATCCGGCAAGACTGCTGGCAGGCAACCATGCAAGTGATGCGATTGTGCAGCATATTCGTCAGCAACTGGGGCTGGATAAGCCGCTTTATGTGCAGTTTTATCACTATGTGTATGATCTGATGCACGGCAATCTGGGTGTCTCAATTCGTACCGGCAGGCCGGTGTTGGAAGACTTGCGCGCTTTCTTCCCGGCGACGCTGGAATTGGCGCTGAGTGCACTGTTGATTGCCATCTTGCTTGGCGTACCGCTGGGGGTGTTGTCAGCGGTTTATCGTAATAAGTTTCTTGATCACCTCGTGCGCTTTCTGTCGGTGCTTGGCATCTCAACTCCGGCGTTTTGGCTGGGGCTGGGTGTGATCATTCTGTTCTATGGCCATCTAGACCTGTTGCCGGGTGGCGGCCGGCTGGACGATTGGCTCGATCCGCCTACGCATATCACCGGGTTTTACGTAATCGATGCATTGCTGACCGGCAATAGCGCTGTCCTGTGGAACAGTCTGCGGCATCTTGCCATGCCAGCGTTGACGTTAGCGTTTGTCCATATGGGTATTGTCGCCCGACAAATCCGTTCGGCGATGCTGGAACAGATGGGAGAAGACTATATCCGTACCGCTCGGGCCAATGGGTTGTCTCATTGGCGGGTGATCCTGCGTCATGCATTGCCTAATGCACTGATTCCTTCGGTAACTGTGCTTGGGCTGGCACTCGGTGATTTACTTTATGGTGCGGTGTTGACCGAAACTGTTTTTGCCTGGCCTGGTATGGGGGCTTACGTGGTGAATTCGATTCAGGCGCTGGATTTCCCAGCCGTGATGGGGTTTGCGGTGGTGGTGTCGTTCGCCTATGTGATCGTCAACCTGTTGGTGGATTTGCTCTATGTGTGGATTGATCCGCGTATCGGACGAGAGGGGTGAACCGGATGTCTATGATTGAACCTGTCATGAACGAGAGTTGTGGTGCGGTGACCGCCACCGCGGTGACATCGCGCTCGCGCTTTGCCGGTATGCGCAAAACCTTTTACTTGCTAAGCCGTAGCCCGCTGACGCTGATCGGCGCGGCCATTATGTTGATGGTGCTGTTGCTGATGGTGTTTTCACCGTGGCTGGTGCCGTTCGATCCTAATGCTATCGACCTGGCCGCCCGTTTGCAGGCACCGTCTGCCGTGCACTGGTTCGGTACCGACGAAGTCGGACGTGATCTGTTCAGCCGCGTATTGATAGGTAGCCAGCAGTCGGTCACTGCCGGTCTGGCGGTGGTGATACTGGCTGGGACGGTTGGCTCACTGCTCGGTTGTTTTTCCGGGGTGATTGGCGGCATGGCGGATGCGCTGATTATGCGTGGTATGGACATCATGCTGTCGGTACCGTCGCTGGTGCTGACCATGGCGTTGGCAGCGGCCCTCGGACCGAGTCTATTCAATGCCATGCTGGCGATTGCCGTGGTGCGTATTCCCTTCTATGTGCGTCTGGCCCGTGGGCAAACGCTAATGCTGCGTCATCAGGCGTATATGCAGGCTACCCGGACTTTTGGCGCGTCGCGTTGGCACCTCATTACCTGGCATGTGTTGCGCAATGTACTGCCACCGTTGGTGGTGCAGGCTTCACTGGATATCGGCACCTCGATCCTGATGGCCGCCACACTGGGGTTCATCGGGTTGGGGGCACAGCAACCGACCGCCGAGTGGGGGGCGATGGTGGCGAATGGGCGTAATTATATTCTCGATCAGTGGTGGTATTCGGCATTTCCGGGTATGGCTATTTTGATTACCGCTACCGGTTTTAATCTGTTCGGCGATGGTCTGCGTGACCTGCTGGACCCGAAAGGGAGAGGGCGCTAGCCATGAATACTGCCACAGTAATACCTCCTGATGCGTCTGCGCCGATACTGGAAATTGACCGGCTGCAACTGGTTTTTCCGGTGTACGGTGGGCAGGTGAACGCGCTGAATCAGGTGTCGTTGACCGTGAACGCCGGTGAAATCGTCGGCGTGGTGGGGGAATCCGGTTCGGGCAAATCTGTAACGGCCATGATGGCGATGAGATTGTTGCCACCAGAGGGTTTTAGCATTACCGGGGGGCAACTGCGTATGCTGGGTGTAGACGTGGTGAACGCCAGCGAAAAACAGATGCGCACTCTGCGTGGCGCCCGGGTAGCGATGATCTTTCAGGAGCCGATGAACGCGCTGAACCCGACACGCAAAATTGGCCGTCAGATGTGTGAGGTGATTTGTCTGCATCAGGCACTGAGCTATCAGCAGGCAAGGGTTAAGGCCATCGGTTTACTCAGGGAGATGCAGATAGCGGATGCCGAGCAGGTGATGAACCGCTATCCGTTTGAACTCTCCGGCGGTATGCGCCAGCGGGTGCTGATTGCCATGGCATTTTCCTGTGAACCGGAATTGATTATTGCCGACGAACCTACTACCGCGCTGGATGTAACGGTACAGCGCCAGGTGCTGCGCCTGCTACAGCAAAAAGCGCAAGCCAGTGGCACGGCGGTGTTGTTTATCACTCATGATATGGCCGTGGTGTCACAGCTTTGCGACCGGGTGTATGTGATGTATGCCGGGCAGGTGATTGAAAGTGGTACTACCGATGAGGTCATCGGCCATCCCGCACACCCTTATTCGATCGGTTTGTTACAGGCCGCGCCAGAAAATGCAGCGCCACGCAGCATGCTGAAGGCCATTCCCGGTACGGTGCCCAATCTGGCAGATTTGCCGCCGGGCTGTAGTTTCTGTGGTCGCTGCCAGCATGTCGATGCGCAATGCAGTGTCTCCCCGTCACTTATGGCGCTGAACGATAATGGTCACCAACAGGTTGCCTGCTGGCATCCACAACAGGCGAAGAAGGAGCCGACGTCATGATCAGTGAATCCTTGATGGAATTACGGAATGTGCGGGTACACTTTCCGGTCGGTTATAACTGGCTGGGAAAACCCAAGACGTTTGTCCATGCGCTTAACGGTCTGGACCTGGACATCCTGCGTGGCGAGACGCTGGGCATTGTGGGTGAATCCGGCTGTGGTAAAAGTACGTTGGCGCAATTGCTGATGGGGTTACAGTCACCAAGCAGCGGCCAGTTGGTTCGCGCCCGGCAGGACGGTTCCTGGTTCGGCTCAGGTATGCAGATGGTGTTTCAGGACCCGCAATCCTCTCTCGACTCACGCCTGCCTGTCTGGCGTATTATTACCGAACCGGTTTATGTGCAAAAACATAACAGTGTGGCCGAACGGCGGGCGCTGGCAGCAGAGCTTGCCGCGCAAGTCGGCATTCGGCAAGAGTATCTCGACAGATTGCCGCATGAGTTTTCCGGCGGTCAGCGTCAGCGTATTTCCATTGCGCGGGCATTATCGTCGGAGCCGGATATCATTGTGCTGGATGAGCCCACGTCGGCGCTGGATATCTCCGTGCAGGCGCAGATCCTGAATCTGCTGGTGGAGTTACAGCAACAGCGCAATCTCACCTTTGTGCTGATTTCCCATAATGTCTCGGTGATTCGGCACATGAGTGATCGCGTAGCCGTGATGTATCTTGGGCAAATCGTCGAACTCGGCCCGACACAACAGGTGCTTGGCGCACCGCAACATCCTTATACCCGCTTGCTACTGGACTCCGTTCCACAGGCGGGTCGTTCTCTCGATGACGGGCAGACTGACCGTAAGGGCGAATTGCCCAGCAATCGTGATCTGCCACAGGGCTGTTTTTTCCGTGAGCGCTGTCCTTACGCGGATGAACGCTGCCAGAAACCGCAGGATCTACTACCGACGGCCTCTGGTATCGCGGTGCGTTGCCATCGGTTATAAAAAAAATAAAAAGATACTGGATATGAAAATAGGGAAGACCATAGGATTAGCCGTGACGGTGACCCTTTAGTTCTTCCCTAACTTTTTGCAGGATGTATCGATGAACGATAAAAAGCACGTTTATGTTATTCATGGTTATACCGCAACGCCCACCAGTCATTGGTTTGGCTGGCTAACGGATCAGTTACACTCGCTAGGGACGGACGTCTCTATATTAGCGATGCCGAATTCTACTGACCCAGACAATGCTGCCTGGCAGAAACACATTACAGAAAATGTGAAAACATTGGACGAGCAGACCTTCTTTGTCGGTCACAGTCTGGGATGCGTGACATTGCTACGCTACCTGCAAAGTAAACCTGCCAGTGTAAAAGTGGGTGGGGCGGTGCTGGCCGCCGGATTTCTCTCATCATTACCGATACTGCCTGGTCTGGATGAATTTACCGCACAACCCCTCAATATGACGCAACTGAAAACACAGATCCTGCGTCGGGCGGTCATTCTTTCTCTCAATGACGATATTGTCCCCCCTGAACTCAGCCTGGCGCTCAGCCAGCAGCTTGATGCCGATCTTTACGGCGTGCCAGATAGCGGCCATTTTCTTGAACGAGACGGCTATACGCGTTTCGACAAACTGTTCGCGGTGCTGAAAGATATGCTGATTTAATCAGATCCAATAATGCCGATAATCAATTCATTATTTTTTCAGGCATCTTTAGTTAGATCACACCGAAAGGCTGACTTATCGTCTACGGTTTTTATAACGCAATGGCTTGCTGAAGGGCGTATTGTTAAGAACTGACAGTAAAGAATAGATGGTATCAATAAGTGATGAAAATGACGTTGAACACATAAGCCAATAAATTTAAGGATGAGGTCCGGATGTGGGCCGGGTAACCGAGCGTAGCCAATGCCTCGGTAACTTGAAAGATGACGGGTATATAATCCAAGTGAATTGTGAGGGTACTACCGCATGGAGTTTAAAGATTACTATGCCGCGCTGGAAGTACAGCCATCTGCCGATCTGAAAACGATCAAAACGGCTTACCGCCGACTAGCGCGAAAGTATCATCCTGATGTCAGCACCGAGCCGGATGCGGAAAATAAGTTTAAGGCGGTTGCCGAAGCGTATGAAGTGCTGAAAGATGACACGCGTCGCGCCGAATATGATGAACTAAGACAGCACCGTAACGATCCTCGATTTTCTGAGCCCTCTCCGGGCTTCAGAGGCGATGGGCAGGCGCAGCATGATTTTTCTGATTTCTTTGAGTCAATGTTTGGTAGCCACGCTGCGGCAGGACATCGATCTTCTGCTCGATCCCACCGAACCCATGGTATACGTGGGCAAGATCTTGAAATGAAGATCTCGTTATTTTTAGAAGAAACGCTGGTGGGACAAAACCGGCCTATTTCTTACCAGTTGCCGGTCTATGATGAATTCGGTCGTCAGATTCGAGAAATAGCCAAAACATTGAATGTGAAGATCCCGGCCGGTGTGGCGGATGGGGACCGTATTCGCCTGAAAGGGCAAGGGTGTGCGGGAATTGGTGGTGGTTCTGACGGTGATTTATTCCTGGTTATTCGTATTGCTCCGCATCCTCTGTTTGATATTGACGGTCGGGATCTGCACATTGTGGTGCCGCTGGCACCGTGGGAGGCTGCGTTAGGCTCGCGGATTGAGGTGCCGACACTCACGGATAAAATTTCCCTGACGATTCCTCCCGGTAGCCAGAGCGGAAACCGGCTGAGAATTAAAGGAAAAGGATTGGTCAGTAAAAAAGGGACTGGAGACATGTATGCCATTCTGAAGGTGGTTATGCCCGCGAAACCAGATGAAAAAGTCAGTGCTCTGTGGAAACAACTTGCGGAGCAGGCTGCATTTAATCCTCGAGCCGGATGGGAGTAAGTACGATGTCTGAAGAAATGACGTTTACCGTGATGGAGTTGTGTCAGTCGGTGGATATTTCTCAGGACGAGCTGATTGAAGTGGTGGGGCTGGGTGTTATTGTCCCACTGGAACCGGAAGATCCGCACTGGATCTTCGATTCTCGCGCGGTGAGCTGCCTTAAGCGCGCTTTGCGATTGCAGGCCGAGCTGGATCTGGACTGGTCAGGCATTGCGATGACGCTAACGTTGCTGGATAAGCTCGAGGAGCTCAAGAAAGAGAATGAGCAGTTACGCCGGCAGCTTGATCGTTTTCTGATGACGCCCTGAGGCGCGGGACGCCTTGACAGGGGTTGAATTCGTGACGTATCAACCCCCATCATGGCCTGTTAAATCAGTTGGTTACTTTGGCGTAATGTTGTCATGGGAAACCATGTTGCTCTGAAGAATATAGTCATACAATCGCTGAGTATCTTCCCGGGTACAGAGGCGGGTTCCGTGGTTCAGTGTCGCGGCGGTACCGGCGGCAACGCCATAGCGTACCATTTCGTCCAGTTCGGCCCCGGCGGCCAGCTTTAAGGCCATCGCGCCGACCATACTGTCACCGGCACCGACGGTACTCATTTTTTTCACCGGCGGCGGAACAAACTGTATACGCCCCTTGTGGTCTACGCCCAGCGCCCCCTGTGGACCCAGTGATACCACGACCCGTTCCGTCGCTCCTTTCTTCACCAGCGCTGATGCGGCGTTGTAAACGTCATCCGGGCTTTCCAATGGCCGCCCAATCAGGGCTGACAGCTCATTTTGGTTCGGTTTCACCAGTGCCAGACTACCGAGCTTTAGGCAGGCATCCAACGCCGGGCCGGAACTGTCGATGATGCAACGTAACCCGTTGGCCTGTGACTGTTTCACTAAATGTGTCAGTTTGTCGACATCACAACCGGGCGGCAGGCTACCGCTGATGACCAATATTGAACCCGAGGGAAGTTTTAACACCCGGTCGAGCAACTGTTCAAGTTCGCTTTCAGTCAGCCTGGCTCCGGGCATCACAAAGCGATACTGCTCGCCGCTGTTATCTGCATGGACATGCAGATTCTGTCGCGTCCAGTCCTGCGTGCGTACGGTGTCGGTTCCGACACCTTCCTGTTTAAGTAACTCCGCCAGATGTTCGCCCGTCGGGCCGCCGGTCGGAAAAATGGCACTGGCTTCACCACCCAGATGGACAATCGCCCGGGCGACATTGATACCCCCGCCTCCGGGTTCAAATACCGGTGTGGTGCAGCGTAGTTTGCCTTCCGGGTAAATTCTGGGCGTGGTGGTGGCGCAATCCAGCGAAGGAGCGAGCGTGAGCGTAAAGATCTGTAGCATGATGCGTTCTCCATTCAGAGCCATGCAGATATACCTTTCATCTTTCAAGTTGCAGATGCGTTTGCTTGCCGCCTTCCGGTATCTTGAAATCTATTGGCTATATACATGATTGATTTTTATATTTATTTAAATGTAGCACGATCGACATCGTCCTGCTTATGCCGGGACAAGAATGATTAATATGAGTATGTCAGATGATGACTTAAATCGCCTGATGGTTGAATAAAATCATTTGAAGCAGAGAGAGTTTGTTACTCATTAATGTGATAAGCGGGCTTATTTTAACGTCTATACTCAGTAAACAGATTTTAATTTTAGTGAAACGGGCTGGCTAAAATGAAACATGTCAGCCATCTTTGTCGTTGTACGTTGAGGAGAAATATCATGGCGTTAGATGGAAAAGTTGCGTTGGTTACCGGTGCGGGGCAAGGCATCGGCCGGGCTATTGCCTTACGTTTGGCGCGAGATGGTGCGGATGTAGCATTGGTGGATGTTAAAGATGACAAAATCAAAGCAGTCGCTGAAGAAATCAGAGCATTAAAACGCAAGGCTGTCACCTTTAAGGCTGATATCAGCCACCGTGAGGAAGTATTCGCGGCTGTCGAGTTTGCCGCAAAAGAACTGGGTGGGTTTGATATTATTGTCAACAATGCGGGTATCAGCCAGGTTAATCCGTTACTTAAGGTTACTCCTCAGGAAGTGGATAAAATATTCGGTATTAATCTGCAAGGTACGCTGTGGGGAATTCAGGCGGCGGCAGAGAAATTTAAACAACTAAAGCAGAAGGGTAAAATTATCAATGCTTCGTCGATTGCCGGGCATGAGGGTTTTGCTTTATTGGGGATCTATTCTGCGACCAAATTTGCCGTGCGGGCAATCACTCAAGCGGCGGCAAAAGAGCTGGCAAGCGCCGGAATTACTGTTAATGCGTATTGTCCAGGGGTAGTGGGCACTGATATGTGGGTTGATATTGATAAGCGTATGTCGGAAGAAACCGGTGCTAAAATTGGTGAGACCTATGAGAAATATGTCGGCGGCATTGCATTAGGTCGGGCTGAAACCCCGGATGATGTTGCAGCATTTGTCGCCTATCTGGCTAGTCCGGATTCGGATTATATGACCGGGCAGGCGCCGATGATTGATGGCGGATTGATTTACCGGTAATAGTGGATATTTGCTGCACTGTTGTGCAGCAAATAAGTCTGATGAGTGGATGTAGCAGCACGGTCCGCTTCTGAATAATTTGAAAACCAGAATCTCACTTAGGCCAGTGTTTATTGCTCGTGGGTGCAATCAATATTGTAAGAATACGTAATATTCTCCTGCTGTTTGTCATATCTCATGCTAATGATTAGCCCCGCAGTATTGAAAATATATCAGATAAATTCCCATTAAATTCATAAAAAATAGCATTAACAACGCACTTTTAATTTTCTATTGTGTGTTTTTTATGTATTTTTTAATTATTATTAATTGTGTTTTTTGGTTAAAAAGAGTGTCCGTATCTATTAAAATAAGCATGATATATAGGGTATAACATGGTATTAATTATCTGTTCGTTATCTTTTGAGTTGCAGATGCATTGGTAGTGTTTAATTACTTGACTCATATTTGAGCTTCGACCTTTTGGGACTGCTGCAAGTAGCGTTTAACTCTGTTCCAGGCAGAATTGTCGCCCGCATCACTTACTTTGGTGAGCTCATCGGGATCTCTTCACTTGTCGTTTTCCTGCAACTCGAAATCTATTTGGTATAAAAAGGCCATTAGCATTATTACGTTTGAATGAATGTAAATGAAATAATGAGATAGCGAGTATAAATTTATTTTTTGATGTAAGAGAAAAATGTAGAAAATATTATTTCAACGACTATCAGCTATCGCTTAATTAATTGTTTCGATGAGTGATTCGTTGTAAAGGAAATGTTGCATTTTTTATAAGAAATGTATTTGTCCAGGGAGGATATTATGACAATACATGAAAATACCCGAATTAATGTTTTATCTCGAAATGGTTTTATGAAAATAGCAGCCATGTCAATGATAGAGAAACTCATTATTCCTGATAATACTTTTGTGTATTTTTGCGATAGCAGTGCATTGGGGATGAGTGATTATATAAAAATAAAACATACTAAAAAAAAGCGCATGATCGTTATTGGCGACGATAAAGTTTGGCGGGTGTTGCATGGAGTGTGCTCTGGTGCGCCCTATTTTATTGATATCAAAATGCCGTGTGACGAACTCACCTGCTGTATGCGTCAGACGCTGGCATTGATGGACAGTCAGGGTGACCCGAGAACGGAGCATCTCTGGCATTTGCTGAATTATAAAGAACAGTTTGTGTTGATGCTTTTTTCCCTCGAGATGACCATTTCTGAAGCACATGCGTTGACATGCTGGAGTATCAAGGATCTGAGTCGTTATAAGCGCTCAGCGATGGTGAAGCTGGGAGTCGTTAATGACTGGGAACTGTTCACCAAGGTACAACTCATTCTGTCTGATCGACGACTGCTGTTTCGTGGTAATCCTCGGTTGGCTGGCTTGTTGCGTCAGTATGGTTTGCATTGAATCTTGCCAGTCTGCGGCGATGAAGATACCGCATGGAACCATGCGCCGGATCAGCCGGGGAGGGCATAACCGGCGACGTATAACGAAATGCCGCCTGTGTATCGCGGGTATGTTTGAACCGTTACCGGCGGGTATCCACCGTGATCTCACTGGAAAGGCCGCTGGCGATATTCACCGGCGTATCGAACACAATTTTCACTGGGACGCGCTGTACCACTTTGGTGAAGTTGCCGGTGGCGTTGTCCGCTGGTAGCAGCGCGAAAATAGAACCGGTGGCGGGGGAGAGGCTGTCGATGTGGCCGTGGAATACCTGCCCCGGATAGCTGTCGATGGTGATCTCTACCGGCTGACCAGCCTTCATGTCCCCTTTTTGCGTTTCCTTGAAGTTGGCAATGACCCACGGTCTTTGGTCGGCGACGATGCTGGCGATCGTTTGCCCGGCCTGGAGCAGCATGCCCACCTGCAAGCTGCGGTTGCCAATCACGCCGTCAATCGGGGCGGTAATGCGGGTGTAGGTGAGCTCCAACTTTGCCGCTTCCAGGCTGGCCTGCGCCTGCTTCAGGTCGGCTTCGGCCTGTTCGATGGCGGTTTGTAGTACAGGTAGTTTGGCCTTCTGAGTCTGTAGGCTTGACTGCGCCTGCGCCACTTTGGCCGCTTCGACATTGTAGGTAGAGTCGGCGTTGTCCATGTCCCCTGCCGAGACGTAGCGATTAGCGCTAAGCTGACGGTAACGCAGCATCTGCTGGTGGGCATATTTCTCGCTGGCCTGCTCTGAACGCAAGCTGTCGTTGTATTCGTTGATGGTGCTTTTCTGCATCTCGTAACTGGCCCGGGCGTTGGCCAGCGCCGCCTCCATCTGCGCGACGTCAGCTTCAGCCTTCAGAACCGCGACTTTGTAGGCGCGATCGTCGAGGATAGCGAGCAACTGCCCCTGCCTCACTTCACGGTTGTCTTGAATAAAGGAGTGCATCACCTGGGCGCTGATGCGAGCGCTGATATTGGTGATGTCGTTTTGGGTGTAGGCGTTATCTGTGGTCTGGAAATAACGCCAGTACAGCAGCCAGTACAGGTAACCCGCTACTAGTAGGACTACCAGCAGCGGCAGAATGATTTTCTTGAAGTATTTCATAGTGTCCCTGTTACAAAGAATTGTAATTCCAGGTGTTGCAAATTAGCCGGGAATCGATGTTCGAGGTGCTTCCCGGCCAGTTGGATCACACGATTTTGATGATTTGCTTGCCGAAATGTCTGGCGTTCAACAGGTCGACGAAAGCCTGCGGTGCGTTTTCCAGCCCGGCAATCAGGGTTTCCCGATATTTGAGTTTCCCTTCGCTCAGCGCTTTAAGTAGCCACATGTCGGATTCTGGGTAGTCCTTGAACCACTCGGTCACTAGAAAGAAGCGGTTGGTCGGCGCATCCGGCAAGGAGGAAAAAAACGCCGTTGGGCTGGAAACGTTGACATCAGTCCCCTTGTCGTATTGAGCGGCGTTACCGCAGATTGGTACCCGGGCGCCTTCGTTGAGCAATTGTGCCACCAGCATAGAGATGCGGCCACCGACGTTTTCAAAGTAGATATCCACGCCATCCGGGCAGGCGTGACGCAGTTGTTTCTTCAGGTCGTCATCGCGATAGTTAACACAGGCGTCGAATCCCAGCTCTTCCACCACATAGCGGCATTTTTCTGCGCTGCCGGCGATACCCACTACCCGACAACCAGCCATTTTGCCCATTTGTCCCACTATCGAACCTACGGCACCGGAGGCGGCGGAGACTACCAACACTTCGCCGGCGTGCGGTTTGGCGATGCGCATCATTCCGAAATAGGCGGAACGTCCCGGCGTACCGACGGTGTTGAGAAATACGGTGTCTGGCAGATCGGTGGGTGGCAGCTTGTGAACGATGAAGTCTTGATCGTTGGTGATGTGATATTGCTGCCAGCCGGAATAGGCGAAGACCTTATCGCCTTCCTGATAGTGCAGGGTGCGGGATGCCACCACTACTCCCACTGTTTCTCCCGAAATGATTTCGCCAAGCCCGATGGGGCTGACGTAGTCCGTGTGCCGATTCAATCGCGGCCGGGTGTAAGGGTCGATGGAGAGCCAGTGGTTGGCGATAAGAAACTCACCCGGCTCCAGTGCTCTTACCGACCTGGCTTCCATGCGAAAATCGCTGATTTGTAGAGCACCTTCAGGGTGTCTGGCCAGTACAACAGCCTTATTTTCATAGTGGGTCATAGCGTCCTCATAGTCCTGTGAGTTATTTTGATTCGGTGCCATCTGGCTGCCCGGCAAGGGCGTTACGCTGTTTGGCTATCGCTCGCCAGCGATAACGCGGCCAGCGGAAACTGAAAAAAATCATCGCCAGCGTCAGCGGCCAGCCAGCGAGCAGCAGAAAAGCATCCAGCCATGTGCTGGTTAGGCGATAGAGCCCGTATATCAGCGCGGCCTTGAGCAGATAAACCGTCACCCACGCCAGCGACACTTCCTGCCAGACGCGGGCGTAGGCTGGCGTGCCATACACTGACAGCGTGGTAAGCGTTGGTATCGCCTGTTCCGCCAGTGTGCGCACAATGGGGCGGCCACGCAGTGAGTAGCAGAGAAACACCACGGTGACGGTCAGGGCGCCGCTCAGTGCCAGAAATACCGCCTCTCGCTGGATGGGTAGCCATGCCGGATGGAGCAGGAACACATAGTGGCTGGCGCCGGACAGCAGGATCATCAGTGCCACCGACAGTGTCGCCTGACGATCGCCGCTCAACACGGCGAGAACGCCAGCCCAGATGGCGCTGACCAGCAGCGCCATGCCAGCGCCGGAGAAGTAGAGTGCGCCGTTGTACAGCGCCAGCGGAATGATGATGTTCAGCAGCGCGGCGCGAGAGCTTAGATAGCGCCAGAAAGTGAGTGAGTTTCTCTGTTGCACTATATTTCCTCAATGATGAAACAGCTGGAAATTTCGTGTGGCAAATAACGCCAGAAACGCGGTTGCCAGCATCATACCGCCCATGATGAAGAACATGTCATTGAATGAGATCACTTCCGCCTGAATCTTGATGTTGTTGGCCAGAATGGAATAGGCCGTCTTCTCTACGTGCAGGCTGTTGGTTACGCTGCCATGGCCCGCCAGCAGGATTTTGATGCTGCTCAGATAGCGGGTGAAGGCATCGCTGCCGGAGGCCATTGCCGACTGGATCTGCGCGGCATGTATCCGGGCATGGTCGGCAAATACGGTGGTCAGGATCGCCGTGCCGCACGAGCCACCGATACTACGGAAAATATTGATCAGTACCGCCGATGACGCACTGTCCTGCGCCTGTACGTTGCGGGTGGCAATGATGGAGAGTGGCACCATGATGAACGGCTGGCCCAGAGCCCGGATCAGCAACGACAGCTTCATTTCCGGTCCTGCGAAGTTGCTATCCATGTGGCAGTTCATGAAAGCGCTAATAGCAAGGCCAGAGAAGCCTATAAAAATCATATATTTAGGGTTTACCCGTTGCAGCAGCCACGGAATGAACGGTAGGATCGCCAATTGTGGCAGTCCCATCCAGATCACCACATTACCGATCTGCGACGCATTGTAGTCGTGGATCATGGTCAGATAATAGGGCACCAGAAACAGCGTGCCGTATATGGCAACGCCCAGCATGGCAAAAATTACGGTGGCGTAGGCGAAGGCGGAGTCCCGGAACATGCGAATATTGACTAGCGGTCGCGGGTGAACCAGTTGGTCGTAAAGAAACCATAGGAATGACAGGGTCGAGATCACTGCAAGCGTGCAGATAAGGTCAGATTCCAGCCAACCCTTGTTACGCCCCTCTTCCAGGATCACTTCCAGTGTACCGAGCCATAACATGCCGGTGACGATGCCGGTGTAATCGCCGTCGCGGATCACCTGCCAGCGGATCGGCGGGTGTTTCAGGCCGTAACTGATAAGCCCGAAGGCCAACAACGCCGGTACGGCATTGATGTAGAAAATGGCGTGCCAAGAGAAGGAGTCGGTTAGCCAGCCGCCCATCGCCGGTCCAATTGCTGGTGCAAAGGTGCTGATGATGCTGAACAACGACATGCCGAACGGCCGCTTCTCTTTGGGCAGGATCTCAATAATCAGCCGGAAGGCGATCGGGATCAGCGCACCACCGCTAAACCCCTGTAATGCCCGGAAAATAATCATCGAGTCGAGATTCCAGGCGAACGAACAGAGCAATGATGCCGCCAGAAAGCTCACGATGCACCATAGTGCGTAACGGCTGGTACCCAACGCTTGCGACAGCCAGCCACACAGCGGGATGGCGACGATTTCAGCGGTAAAGTAGGCGGTCATCAGCCATGAACTGTCGCCCAGCGTGGCGGACAGCGCACCCTGAATCACTTTCATCGACGAGTTGGTGATCTGGATATCGAGAATGGCCATGAAGCCGCCGATCAAACCACCGATAATGGCACACCAGTTGCGGGCGGAGACGGCGGGAGCGGCGGCTGCCGCCGTAGCCCCCGAGCTGTTCATCGCGCTCGTTCCACTCATGCCAGCACCTGTTTGATCCGTTGAATCAGTTCAACGATATGTGGTTCGTTCATCATGGTGATGTGATTTCCTTGCGCCGGCACTACGGTCAGCGGTCGATCTGTCAGCCGCTGCCAGCCCAGTCCTGGTTCTGGCAGGCGTATCCGCCCTGTCAGGATCTCTTGAGCTTCCGCTACCAGGATCGGCCCAGCGTAGGATACGCCTGGGTAGCTGTCGCTGGCGTTGATGTGTGCCCATAGGATTACCAGAAAGTGCCGGAAGTTCTCGAAGCTGAGCGTGGAGGGTACCAGTCGCGCCCGACGAAACTCCGTCAGGAACAGCCGTGTCCGATCATCCTCGCTCATGGCGGATAGCTTCTCGCCGGAAATATCAAAACGGGTGCCGGTGAACAGCGCGACCTTGCTGGCAAAGTAGGCCAGACGGTCGCTGTCGCTCATGGCGTCGGCGTAGTCGACCCGCACTTGCGGCGCCGGCTGATCAAATACCAGCAGCGTCGGTGCTTGACCGGTACTTCTGGCGATCTGCTGGCCCATCTCCAACGCGATGGTAGCACCCAGCGACCAGCCACCGATGATGAGTTTTGGCCGGCGAGCGATGTGGCCGACGTGTTGTAGATAGAACGCTGCTAGTGACGTGATATCACGGTCGTAGTCGTGCGCCTGGCTGAAATCTGCCACCTGAACGCCATACACCGGATAGCGGGAACCTAACGCCTGCACCATCGGATAGTAGCAGAGTACGTTGCCGCCCGCCGGGTGCACCATCAGGAACGTTGGCTGGTCATCATGGCCTCGGTTGAGCTCCACTAGTGAGGTGAGTGCCTGCTGCGGGCCGAGCTGTTCCAGTAATTGCGCCAACTGGTGGATGCTGCTGTGTTCCAGTAACTGCCCCAGAGATAAGGATATGCCGAACTGCTGGTTGACCTGCATCACCAGTTTTAGTGCGTTGATGGAGTTGCCGCCCAGTTGGAAGAAACTGTCGTCGATATCGACCTCGTTCAGATCCAACACGCTGGCATAGAGGTGATGCAACTGGTGTTCGGTTTCACTGCGTGGTCGTCGTTCGCTACTGCCGATCGGCAGTGTCATGGTGGTGAGTGCGGTGTAGTTGATCTTACCGCTGGCAGTCAATGGCATACTGTCGAGCCATACCCAACGATCTGGATGCATATAGTGGGGCAGTCGGGCGCGGGCGGTGTCTTTGACTGCATCGCGCTGCGCCGGGGCGATGCCGACCAGAAAGACCAGCAGTCGGTGTTCGTTAGCACTGATCGGCTGTAGGGCGGCCGCTGCCAGCGTCACGCCGGGGCACTGATGCAGAATTTGTTCGATTTCCGTCAGTTCCACCCGAAAACCGCGAATTTTCACCTGACGGTCGATGCGTCCGAGGAATTCCACGTTACCATCCGGCAGACGTCGTCCTTTATCGCCAGTGCGATAGAGTCGTTCACCGGCGCACAGCGGATGTGGAATGAACGCCGTGGCGTTTTTCCCTGCCTGACTACCAATGTAGCCGGCGGAGAGGTGAGCGCCGCCGATGTGTATTTCGCCAGGCAGACCGTCCGGCACCAGCTGGTGCTGGCTGTCCAGAATTAACAGGTGTACGCCGGGGAACGGTTTACCGATCGGCAGGTAGTTGCCTTCCGGCAATTGCGTATCTGGCATCACTTCCCAGGTGGCGACGCCGACAGTGCACTCGGTCGGGCCATAGTGGTTCAGGATGCGGCAGCGGGCGTTGAGCTGCCTTAGCCGTTCGATCAGCGACCAAGGCGCTCGCTCGCCGCCCAGCACTAGCAGTGAGGTCGGCAGCAGGACGCCGGCCAGATCTGACGCCAGCAGCGCGCCGAGGTGGGAGGGGGTGATCTTCATACAGTTGAGCGGATGCTGCGTCAGCGCTGCCATCAAGCGGGCCGGATCCTGTAACTGCTGGTCGCTGATGATCTCCAGACAGCCGCCGCTGGTTAGCGCGGGGAACAGCATGGTGTGCGCCAGATCGGTGGTGAAGGAGGAAAACATACCGTAGCGGGCGCCCATCGGCTGTTGTAGTACCTGACGGGCACTATTGCAGTAGCAGGCGAGCTGGGCGTGGTTGACCCGTACTCCTTTGGGAACGCCGGTGCTGCCAGAGGTATAGATGATGTAGGCAGGGGAGTCCGGCGTTGGCTCGGGTAATGGCCGCCGGGTAGCGGTGTCAACGCCCGCTGTGCGCATGTTCAGGCAGGCGACGCCGTCGATGGCGATATCGTCGGCATCCGTCAGCACCATCCGTACAGCGGCGTCGGCGATGATATAATCCACCCGCTCCCACGTCAGAGTAATATCCAGCGGTAGATAGCAGCCGCCAGCGCTCAGGATCGCCATTATCGCAACGACGTAGTCGACGCCTTTCTTCATGTAAAGACCGACCGCTTCTCCCGGCTCTAGACCAGCAGCCAGCAGCCGCTGCGCCAGTTGCTCCGCCAGTTGCGCCGTGGCTTGGTAGCTCATTTCCCGATTGTCGCAGCGTACTGCCGGCTGCTGCGGGTAATCGCTGGCGATATGGGCAAACTGCCGGTGTACCGGTTCGACGGCGCACGGGGGCTGTGGTTGACACTCGGCCTGGCGTTGGTGCCGCTCTTGTTCGCTCAGCAGCGAGATCTGCGCGACAGTGATCTCTGGGTTGGCAATGAACTGCCGCAGGATGCGCTGGAAATGTTCTAACATCTGTTCGGCAGTGTTTTGGCGGAAGATTACCGGGTTGTAGTAGAGCGTTAGCAGCAGCATGCCGTTGTCTTCTTCTACCCACAGATTGAGATCGGTTTTCGAAACGCCGTAGTCCACTTTCAGGGGTTCGATAGTGAACAGTGTGTTGTTGTGGAAATGCGGGAATACCTGATAGGTCAGCATGGCCTGAAACAGCGGATTGACCTGTGGCGAACGGCCGAAACTGATGTGTTCGATGATCATGTTGAATGGCACGTCTTGATGGCGCATCGCCTGTTCGCTCTCCCCCTTCGCTTGAGACAGCATGTCTACTAGTCGGGACTCTGGCCGGATGTTGGCACACAGCGGCAGGGTGTTCATAAACAGCCCCATTAGTTCCCGGGTCGTCGGGTGGTTACGATTGGCGAAAGGAATACCGATGATGATCTCCTGCTGGCCGCTGTAGAGGTACAGCAGGGCCTGCCAGGCCGTCAGCAGAGCGTGAAATAGCGTGACGTTATGGTGACTGCATAACGTATTGAGCGTTTCCCGGGTGGCGGGATCCAGCCGTTGGCTAACGAGACTGCCAGCCGAGCTCATTTTGGGTGGCCGCGGCGCGTCGGTGACGATATCCAGAATGCCCTGAACACCGTCCAGCCTGTTTTTCCAGTACGCCAGTCCTTGGTCATAGTGGCCGTTGGTCTGCCACTGACTTTCCGCCAGCGCGTAGTCGGTAAACTGCAGAAAATTGTCCACCGCCG
Organism: Prodigiosinella confusarubida; assembly: GCF_002847015.1. GTDB lineage: Bacteria > Pseudomonadota > Gammaproteobacteria > Enterobacterales > Enterobacteriaceae > Prodigiosinella > Prodigiosinella aquatilis. The sequence continues at coordinate 3,877,337 of NZ_CP025085.1, read as the reverse complement.
GCGTCATGTTGTTTTCCAACTGAAAGTATATTTCCATGAACTCCTTGAAAAACAGGTTCACGGTCCAGCCATCGGAGATGATGTGGTGGAAGGTTAGCATCAGCACGTATTCGTTATGGCTGGTTTTGACGATGCGCCAGTGAGAGAGTGGTCCGCGGGCCAGATCGAAATCCCGGCAGCCTTCGTCACGCGCCTGCTGTTTGATACGCTGCTGCTTTTCGTCCTGCGGCATGGCGACGATATTCTCATAAACGAAATCGAAATGGATATTGTCCGATACGCACTGCATGATTTCGCCGTTCACCACCTGAAAGGTGGTACGCAAGATACTGTGCTTTCGGGTCAGAAACGTTAGCGCCTGACGCGCCCGATCTGGATTGAATTCGTGGTCGACGCGGCAGATAACGGCGTAGGGGTTATTGTAGGCCCGTTTATCTTCGAGGTACTGATCGAGCATCCAGAAACTTTTTTGGGCACTGGTCAGCGGAAACTGCCTACGGGTGGGGTCCGTACAGCGCTGAATACCGTCTCCGCCCTGACTGGCAGGCCGTGATTTTTTCTTCTGAGCCAGTTTTTTCAGTTCATCCAGACTCAACGAGAGGATGGCCGCGCTTTTATTGGTCATATACTATCCCTTTATTTCGGTGACACCGCGGGTACGGCCATGGCTCCATACTGGAGCCATGGCGCGGTGCTGACTTACTCGCCTTCCAGCACGCCTTCCAGTTCTTTGACGATCAGATTGGCCATGCCTTTGATGGTCTGATCCTGATAGAACAGGTCAACGCGGATATCGATCTCGAAAATGCCGGACACGATTGACACTACCTGCACCGCCAGCAGGGAGTTACCGCCCAGCTCGGTGAAGCTGTCGATCACGCCGATGCCGGAGATGCCCAGGGTGGACTGCCACACCCTGGCGATTTCCTTCTCGATATCGTTTTCCGGCGCGACATATTCCACTGATAGCACTGGACGAGAGTGAGCGTCGGTGACGTCAGCGGTATCCTCTTCCGTGTTCTCCTCTTCTTGTTCGGGGATGGCTTCGTAGATCAACTGATGTAGATCGCTGGTCACCACCACCAACTGAGGGAATTCCAGATGCGCCAGTTGGCGTTTGATGGCGTCGAGGCCTTCAGAAAACAGGATATCTTTATCGCGTAGATTTACTTTGACTGCGTCGGCCTGTTTGGTCTGAGAGTCGACCACCTGGTTGCCCTGCGTCATTTTGATCAAGGTGTAGTTTTCCAGCGTCAGCAGGCGTTCGCCCTGCTCGCTGAAGAACACGATGTCCATAACGATGGAGCTATCCTGCAACTGATAAGGTTGATGTAACTGAAGATGCACGTAACATGTCTGTCCCAGCGGTGCGTGGAAGGTAATCCGGCCATAGCTGATGGGCAGAAAGTTGTCTTGCGTGAAGTGTATCAGACAGGTAATGGCCGCCGAGTCGATCATCGCTGGGTGGAACGCATAGCGTTGTAGGTCGGCACTGAACGTTTCCGGCAATACCTTGTGGATCAGCCATTCGGTGCCATTCTGTCGTAGTTCGCAGTGGTTGTCCCAGCGTTTGCCAAAGGTAAGGAACTCCTCGCCGGTGGTAGCGCTGCCGATGTGGAGTGCCATCGGCTGGTGCGGGTAGAGGGTACTACAACGCTGGCGCAGTGTTTCCGCAGTGGCGTAATGTGTCTCTACTTCATCACTGTGGCGGATGTTGCCCAGCGCGTGCTCCTGCCAATCCAGTTCCAGCAGGCCGCGACTCTTTAGACTAAATTTGTAACCGTTGCCCTCATCAGTGACGAACAGCCGCATCTCCCGTGGCCAGGCGTGATGGTAGATTACCGGTGTGGTCAGCATCAGGCTCTTGACCTGTAGATCCTCATGTGGTTTGAACACGGTCAGGTATTCGTACAGCATTGAAAGGATAGTGGTCCCGACCAGCGCTGGGGTGTGCGACAGTTGGTGTTCGTCGATCACCCAGTCCTGATTGACTGACAAATTGATGCGGAACGTCTCCTGCGCGCCTGCGCTTTCAATCAGCGTCAGCAAATCACCGGTACGTTCTTCGAATGTAGTGGTCTTGCTGTTTTTCTTCTTTTCGATGAGCTGTTTGGTCCAACGCACCGCCATGCCGATGTCACCCCATTTGCCCCAGTTGATAGAGACGGTGTGGCCTGGGCGGAGCTGGTTGCGGTAGTGGGAGAACACGTCCATGAAAGCATTGCCGGAGCAGTAGTCGATACGTGCGATATCGCCGACGATGGAGGTGATCGACGAGAACAGAATGAAAAATTCCGGCGCCTGGTCGGACAGCAAGTCGTCCAGAATCAGTGAACCGATGACCTTCGGATCCAGCACGCCAGCGCAGTCGGCGGCATTCTTCAGTGGGATGATACCGCCACCGGCGATACCGGCGGTGTGGAACACGCCGTTAATATGTGGGAAAGCAGACAGTCCGGCCTTCATACCCTCGTAGTCGCACACGTCTACATTCAGTAGGTGGACCTGATTGCCGTGCTGTTCCAGCCTCAGAATCCCGGCGATTTTCTCGCTGGTGTAATCATCTACCGGGTGTTGTTGTAGCCACTGCTGCCACGCTTCGCGCGGTGGCAGCGCTGTGCGGTAAGTCAGAATTAGTGAGGCGTTGCTGATATCGGACAGATAGCTGGCTAGCAGCATACCCAGCCCACCCAGTCCGCCGGTAATCAGATAGACACCGTCGTCGCGGATAGCGATCGGTTTACCGCTGTCGTCATGAGCCAGCGGAACTTGCTGGTAATCCTCTTCCCAGCGGTTGTGGCGACGGATGGCGATCAGATTGCCGTCGGTGGCGATGTGGCTTTCGTCGATCAGCCGGCGGGCCACTTCAGTGCGTGGCGCGTCGAGATCGACATCCACCAGATGGCAGTGCACTTCCGGGTATTCGTGGTAGAACACCCGTGCCGGGCCAGTAAGCAGTGCTTTCTCTGGCGCACGGATGGTTTCATCCGCCACGCTGAAGATGTTGTTGGCGGCGAACAGCAGGTGCAGGCCTTCCAGCAGATTTTCACCAACCAGTGCTTGTTGCAGGTACAGTGGGCTGTAAAACGCATTGACCTGGAAATCATGGTAACGATCAACGAAGCGGGGGGCGGCGGTACTATCCGACAGATTCCACAGATGCAGGATGCGATTCGGGCGGCGACCGCTCTTTTTGACACTTCTGAGCAGTACGATGTAATCGGCGCTGTCGTCGGGATTGATGACGAACGCGTTGTCCCGTTCCTGATAGCGACCGCCAGCGGTAACCGTCATCACCTGATAGCCGTCATTGGTCAGTTGCGCGCGCATTTCATCGGCGATGCCGTGGTCATCGGCAAAAATCAGCCAGCAGTCATTGTCGCGGTCGGGGCGCTTGCCGGCCATGTATTTCGCCGGTATGGTGCGTCGCCAAGTGGGCATGTAGAACCAGTTGCCGACGTCCGCCTGTTTGCGCTTACGGGTATTGAGCAAGCGGTTGTTCAGCCCGCCCTGGGCGTCCTGCCGTATTGCCGGTAGTTTGAATTCTTTGCGTTCGAACGGATAGCCCGGCAGTGATAGTCGCAGGCGACGCTGGCCGGCGTAGTAGCGGGACCAGTCGATGGAGACACCGCTGCACCACAGGTTGCCGAGTGTGGTCAGCAACTGTTCGCCGCTGAGAGCCACATCCCTGGCGGTAGGCAGCGAAGCGAAGATGGATGGATTCTCAACCGCTTTGATGTGCTGTTTGGCGGCGGATTCCAGTGAGCGGCCGGGGCCGACTTCCAGGAAGACGAAATCGTGATGCTCTTCGGCAATCAGCGTTTTGAAGGCATGGGTAAACAGTACCGGCTGTCGCACGTGTTTGACCCAGTAGTCGCGATCCTGGGCCTGGCTGTCAGTGATCCAGTCTCCAGTCAGGGTAGAGACGAACGGAATGGTGGGCGCGTGGAAGGTGATTTTTTCGATCACTTTACGGAAGTCGTCCAATATCGGCTCCATCATGTAGGAGTGGAACGCGTGAGAGGTATCCAGGTGTTTGCAGAAAATGTCGTCGTCTTCCAGTGCATTCTGGAATATTTCGATCTCATCCAGCTCGCCAGCGATAACGCACAGGCCCGGATAGTTGGCGGCGGCGAGCTCCAACTTGGTACCTTGCAGGCGCTCATGTAGTGCTTCTTCTTCCATCAGTACTGCCAGCATGGCGCCAGCTGGCAGTTGCTGTACCAATTTGCCGCGCAGCGCCACTGCGGTGAGCGCATCTTCTAGCGAGAATACGCCAGCGATACAGGCTGCCACATATTCGCCGACACTGTGGCCGATCATCATGTCCGGCTTCACATCCCATGACAGCCATAGCTGAGCCAGACTGTATTCCACCACGAATAGCGCTGGTTGGGTGTATTGGGTTTCATTGATGCGCGCTTTTTCCGTGCTGTCGTCGCTCTGGAAAATGATGTCAAGCAAGTTGCAGCCAAGGATGTCCTGTAGGTAAGCACAGCAGCGATCCAGTGCGTCGCGAAACGTCGAATAGGTGTCGTATAGCTCGCGCGCCATGTTGATGTATTGGTTGCCCTGTCCAGGGAACATGAACACCACCGACTTATTGTTCTTGCTGAACTGCGGGATGACACTGGCAGATTGCGACAGTCGACTGAGCAGCGTGTCGCGATCGCGCGCCACTGTGCAGCAGCTATGTGTCAGGTGTTGGCGTCCCACTTGCAGGGTGTAGGCCACATCTGCCAGGTTAGCGTCTTCGTGTTGTTGCAGGTACTGCTTCAGATTTTCGCGCATGTTTTCCAGCGCGGAGGGTGTTTTGGCGGAGAAGGGGAACACCAGATAACCATCGGTGCTATCGCTGATAGCTACGTCCGGTGGGGTTTCCAAAATAACACAGGCGTTGGTACCGCCAACGCCGAACGAGTTGACTAACGCCCGGAGCGGCGAGCCGTCAGCCGTCAACCTGTGTGTTTCAGTGTTCATGATGAACGGGCTGTTTTCAAAGTCGATGTTAGGGTTTGGTGACTGATAGTGCAGTGACGCCGGCAGTACGCCGTTTTTCAGCGCCAACGAGGCTTTGATCAGGCTAGCGGCGCCAGAGGCCGCATCGGTGTGACCGATGTTGGTCTTGACTGATCCCAATCGGCAGTATTGGGTTTTGTCAGTGTATTCCTGAAAGGTCTGGCTCAGGGAGCTGAATTCAATAGGATCGCCCAACGCTGTGGCAGTGCCGTGGGCTTCCACAAAACTGATAGTGCCCGGGTCTACTTCGGCGCGGGCCAGCGCTGCTTTGACGACAGAGATCTGACCGGCGATGCCTGGTGCGGTGTAGCCTGCTTTCAAGCTACCGTCGTTGTTGATGGCGCCACCTTTCAGCACGGCGTAGATGTGGTCGCCGTCTCGCTGGGCATCTTTCAGGCGCTTGAGAATCACCACGCCGACGCCGCGGCTGAATACGGTGCCGTTAGCGCGGGCGTCGAAGGCATAGCAGCGACCGTCGGCGGATTCCATTCCGCCCTGCATGTACTGATAACCACGACGTTCCGGTGTATCGATGGATACGCCACCGGCGACAATCAGATCGCTTTCGCCATTTAGCAGGCTGTTGATACCCATGACCACAGCCACCATCGCGGTGGAGCAGGCGCTCTGTACGTTAACGCTCGGGCCTTTCAGATTTAGTTTATAGGAGACGCGGGTGGTGACGTAATCCTTGTCGTTGTTGGTGACGACAGATGCGCCGCTGGCGTACTTCTGTACCTCTGGGTGGGTGTTTACTTTGTTGAGGTGCCAGGCAGTGCCGGTACCGCCAAATACTCCGACCTTGCCTGGATAGGTGGACGGCACGTAGCCGGCATCTTCAAAGGCGTGCCAGCTGCACTCCAGAAAGATGCGGTGCTGGGGATCCATGATCTCAGCGTCGCGTGGCGTGATGTCGAAAAAATTGGCGTCAAAGTGTTGTGCGTTACCCAAAATACCGCGGCGGCGGATATAGTTGGGGGAAGCGATCTGTTCCTCGTCTACGCCAGAAGTACGCAGTTCTTCTTCGCTGAAGGCACTGATGGTTTCCAGACCATCCAGCAGGTTACGCCAGTAGGCATTGACATCATTGGCACCAGGAAAACGGCCTGCCATGCCGATGATGGCGATATCCTTGTCGCGTAGAGTGGTACGATTATCCATTATTCTCTTCCTTGTTTAGCTGTTTTCAGGCTGGCCGCGATGCTGGCGTGTTTTTTAGAAATATGGCTGCTCAACGTTTTTACCGTCGGGTACTGGAACAGCTCCATAATTGAAATGGGAATTCCCAAGTGTTTTTTTATTTCCCTGTGGACTTTCGACATCAATAATGAATTACCGCCGGCATCAAAAAAGTTTTCATGTACGGAAAGTTTTTGATTCTCCAATACCTGTTTCCATATTTTTATAATCTCGGTTTCAATACCGTTACCGAGAACTGTGGTCTTTTCAGACATATTTCCTCCGCCTTTTTTAAGGTAATGACGTAAATGAGCGTTATCCACTTTGCCGTTTGGTAACGTGGGTATTTTTTTCAGCTCAATAAAGTGGGATGGCACCATATAAAACGGCAGGTATTTGGATAAGTGCGCCTTTAATTCCTGGTTATGGGTCGTTTCATTTTCCCGCAGAACGTAGAATGCGTTTAATGTTTGGGACTGGGTATCCTGAGCGGTTTCCAGCGCCACCACCACATTAGCCAACTTGCTGAAGGTGCGCAGAGTGGCTTCGATTTCGTTGAGTTCAACCCGGTGACCACGCAGTTTGACCTGGCTGTCGACGCGGCCGATGAACTCCAGCACGCCATCCATCCGCGCCCGGACGATATCACCGGTTTTATACATGCGATCAGCACTATCAGATACAAACGGATCAGGCACAAAGCTGGCCTGGGTCTGTTCTGGCGCATTGAGATAGCCAAGCGCCAGGGTGTCGCCAGCCAGATACAGTTCGCCTGCTTCCCCCGGCGGCAGTGGTTGACGATGCTCATCCAACACATAGGCACGGGCGTGGGGGATTGGCGTACCGATGGGCACGATGGTGAGATCTGCCCTGGGTTGGCATAGCCAGTGGCAGATAAAGATAGTGGCTTCCGTTGGCCCGTACAGGTTGTGAATATGTCCACTAAACTGAGCAGATAGATCGTTCACCAACTGTTGGTCTAGTGCTTCACCGCCGGAGAAAAGGTGCTGAAGCCGGGGGCAGGAAGGTAGCACTTGCGCTGCGGCAATGACGCGCAGCGCAGTGGGTACAAACTGGGCCACGGTAACCTGATGTTGTTGCATGAAGTCTGCCAGCAGCGCCGGGTCATATTTCATGTCGTCGGCGATCAGCGCACAGCTGGCGCCGATAATCAACGGCCAGAAGATCTCCCATACTGACACGTCGAAGCTGAACGTAGACTGGTTTAGTACCACATCCTGCGGCGTAAGTGCGAAGGCATCCTGCATCCACAACAGATAGTTCACGACGGTGCGGTGCCTGACCATAACGCCTTTCGGCTGGCCGGTAGAGCCGGAGGTGTACATCACATAGCAGAGCGCGTTGTCATCAACCTGTGGTAAGTCCGGGGCGCAGGGTGCGTCCAGATCCAGCGCGGAGATGTCCATCAGACGGCGTTCGTTTTCCTCCAGATTGGCGGCAAGAGCGGTTTCGGTGATGATGACCCGAGCATCGGCGTGGCGCACCATGTACAGTAGGCGATCCCGCGGGTAAGACGGGTCAAGTGGCACATAACAGGCGCCTGCTTTCAGGATGCCAAGCAGGCTGATAACCAGCGTGGAACCCTTGTACAGGTACACACCGATTTTATCGCCAGGCACTACGCCCTGTTCCAGCAGATAACTCGCCAGCGCCGTCGAGTGTCTATCCAGCTCTTGATAGGTTAATAATGATTTATCCGATCTCAGAGCAATGGCGTGGGGCGTTTTATTTTTCTGCGCAATAAATTGTGCGTGAAGCGTCTTCTCAGATTCCATGATCTGATCCTCTGTCCATTTTTAATTTTGCAACAATAACGATTATGCGAGCATGATCATCAGGCGCGCAGTTCGGATAATAGTTCGCAATATTTTCTCGCCAGATTTTTGATATTTTCTTCCGGATAAATACCCGGGTTATAATTAAAACAAAGCGTGAAACAGTCGGCGTCCTGAATTAAAAGTGTCATGTCCAGTCTTGCCTGTTGGTGATATATTTCGCTCACGCTAAATTCACAGCTGTTGCTATTTTCCTTTTCCGGTAGTGCAGTCAGATAATTAAAACCGACAGAAAAGTGCAGCAGCGTTTCATCTGCTGTATTGCGCAAAGCGTTAACTACATCCTGATAAGATAAGTGCTGATGTTCCAGTAATGGAAAGAGCTGTTTCTTGCACCGTTCCAGCAAGCTTTTCAGCGTGTCGCCGCTGTCGATCGGCATAAAAAAACTGGTCATATTGACGAAGCAGCCCATGATGTCGGCGTTGTCTTGCGAGGTGCGGTCCGAGATTGGGATGCCGATGGGACGCCGTTGATAGTCTGTATGCTGCTGTAATAATAGGTTGAACAACGTCAACAGGGTGATGAACGGTGTTACCTGGCGTTGGCGGGAAAAATGCCGTAGCTGGTGGCTGATGTCGGTGCTCAATGTGATCAGATAGTTGCGTCCCTCGGCCACGGTGGGCCGCAGAGCCTGCGGCGGTAATGCGCCTTGACGGCGATAGCCGGCTAACGTCTGACGCCAGAAGGCTAGCTCCTGTTGGCGCCGTGCTGGTGTATCTTCACACGTCTGCTGGCGACAGTAGTCGGCGTACTGCCATGGCGAGTTGATCCGGTAAGCGGTATCACCAGCAAGAAATGCTCGATAGTAGCTGACGAACTGGTGGAAAAACGGCGCGATAGCGTCGTGGTCGAACAGCGTGTGGTGCACTCTACCTAGTAAAACGTGGTGCTGTGGCGCTTGTTCCAGTAGCTGGAAGTCCACTATCGGCAGTTGCTCGAACTCTGCTGGTTCGGCGCGCGCTAATTCCAGCAGTACGCTGTCCCGTAGCGGGTGCGCGTCGGGCAGGGTCACTTTGCGGCGCGCTACAGTGACCTTGACGGCAGGCGCAATACCGCCGAAGCCGTCGCCGCTGTCGAGATCGAAGCGGGTCCGTAGAATGGCATTCTGCTCCAGGATCCTTGATAAACTGTGGTTGATGGCGTTTTCATTGAGATCGCCGCGTATGTCGATGGCGAAATAGATCTGATACGCCCAGGGATTTTCACTCAGCAGTTCCAGCGTCAGAAAGTAGCGCTGCTGGGAGGATAGCCGGGGCTCGGCATTGTTGTCATCGTCGCTGTTACTCTCGTCATTGCAGTAGTAGGGGACGACGCCCGCCAGTGCCCGCGGTGTTGGGTTAGCGAAAAAACAGTCATGATCAATATCGGCATACAACTGCTGGCGGATACGCCGGCGCACTTGCATCACTTGCAGCGAGTTGCCGCCTAGCTCAAAAAAATTGTCGTTAGCGCCAGGATCGACAATCCCCAGCACTTCCTGCCAGATATCGATTAGTTCCTGTTCCAGCTTATTTGTGGCAGTGGCGTAAGGTGTTTGCAGCGCCGGACGCCGCGGGGATGGCGGCGGCAGGCGTTTGACATCCAGCTTGCCGTTGGGCAGCTTGGGAATGGCGTCCAGATAGATAAAACTGCCGGGAATCATCGCGACGGGCAACCGTTCAGCCAGATATTGACGCAGCGCTTTCAGGGTAAGACGTTCTCCGGCTGCGATCAGATAGGCGATCAGTCGTGGCGTGGTCAGGCTGTCATCGCAGCGTACTACTGCTTTGGCGATACCTGCATGGCATTGCAGTATTTGCTCAATCTCCTCCGGCTCAATGCGTATACCGTTGATTTTGACCTGCCGATCACAGCGGCCGAGATAAAGTACCTCGCCGTCGTCAAGCACTTTGCCCAGATCGCCGGTGCGGTGCGCCCGATAGGAACGGCCTTGCCGCTCGACAGTAAAAAATCGCTCGCGGGTCAGCGCGTCGCGGTTGATATAACCTTGAGCCACTCCATCACCCAGAATGCAGACTTCACCTACCTTGCCCGGTATGACCGGCTGGCACTGTTCGTCCACAATCAGTAACTCGCTGCCGCGCAACGCTTTGCCGATGGTGACTGGCCGTTGCGGCGAGAGTTCAGTGAACGAGCCATTAGCGGTGGTTTCTGTCGGGCCGTACAGGTTGAACAGGCGAATGTCGGGTACTTCGCGAAAAGTACGGTTCTTGAGATTGTTGGATACGGCTTCGCCAGACAGGAACACCGTTTTTGGCAGCCGCAGTAATTCGATGTCGCGACGCTGGCGGGTATAGTTGAGCAGCTCTTCCCAGATGGTTGGGACGCAGTAGAGCGCGCCGTCAGGGTGTTGCTGATACCAGTTCAGCAGATCAGGATAGTGATGCAGGATATCTTTGGGAAGAATGTACAGTGTATCGCCACGCAGCAATGGTGCATAAAGCTGGGTGACCGCCGCAGCGAAGCTTAGGGAGGAGGTCAGCGGCAGGCATGCATGGGTGAGCGGCCACAGATCCTCGTTGAACCAGTTCAGGTAATAGCGCATGTTGCCGTGTTCAATGGCAACACCTTTGGGGATGCCAGTCGAACCTGAAGTGTACAGAATGTAAGCCAGATCGTCGGCGGTGACCTGCGGCAGATTACCGGTGATGGCGCCTTCCGGCAGAACGATGAGGTCTTCGAGGAATAGCGTGTTTTTTCCCAGGTTGGTCAGTTTATCGCGTTGATAAATATCCTTGGTAGTAATAATCAAAAAGGATAGGGAGTCATCAATAATGGTATTAATTCTTTCTAGTGGGTGAAAGTGGGAAAGTGGAATATATGTAAAACCGGCTTTCATTATTGACAGTAAAATGACAGGTAAATATAGCCCTGGTTCAAGGTAAATTGCTATTTTTCCATTCTTGTTCTTTGGGTAATGGCTAGCCAGATAGTGTGCAATGCGGGTGGTGTGTATCTCAAGCTGACGATAGGTTAATTTATTTGACCCATAAATAACGGCCGTATTCTCCGGCCGTGCAAGAGAAATGGAAGTGACTTTTTGAGAAATAAGGTAATTTATGCTGTCCATATCTTCACCTCTGAATTATTCATAGGGAATCATCAGCTTCCCGTCAGGAAAAGTTCTTGAAAAGAAGAGTGGCTAGCTATTTAAAACTAAAACCCAAAGGAATAATAAAAATGAAAAAATTTTGTCCTCATTTTTAAATGAGGGTATTTATGTTCTAACCAATCCAATCAATTCAACCGATTCAAGTTGCTGGTGAGTTGATAGTATGGTGCGATCTATCCCTGAATCTCGTTTGCTACAACCACTCTCTAAAATGTGTTCAAATCTGTTTAGACAGACTCTTGCCCGAACAATGAATTGAGTTAATACCAGGGGGAGCGATGGTCGCTCTCTTCTATAAATCTTTAACTCTCCGTCAATATCGCTTAAGCATTCCTGGGTATATATAATTGCCCGGTTGCTATTTAACCTAGCTAAAAGCTGTAATGGTTTCAATATAAAACTATCATTACGTGTCACTTTGAGACTTTTCTATATTTTAAATATTTAACTATTTGATTTTAATTTGTTTTATTTGAATTAACCTTATTTTGTGAGATATTTGTTATTTAATTTAAGCGGTTTTGTTGATGCAATGTGGCACGATGGACAGTAATGTTATCCTGAATAAGATATTTCATGGCGAGCCTATCAATTGTTCTATACCCAATAGATCTGTAACTTGAAATATGATGTCTATAGCTATTTTTATTGTTAAGGCGAAAATAACTTTGACTACGGCTCGACAGCTAATAAAACGATTAAAAACCGGTTCGTAACGCACAACATTTTTGTGGGATTACCCATGAGATATGTTGCAATTTTTAAGGCAAGACGGAGGGCACTCTTTATGTGATAGACTATGTTGTGTGCATAGTCTATGCCCAGATACAATATCTTTGTAGTAGTGCATAAATTAACTAATGTTTTGAAAAAATAAAGATAGAAACCGCATATCCATTCTGGATTATGACTTTACCATCTGTGATGGCACAATGAATAGATAATTAAAAAATAAAATATGTCCTATGACTAGCATGCTCATTATTTTAATGAGTTGATGTCATCTAGTGTATATTTAGGGTAAATATCGCCTTGTATACCATCTATTTCGCATTCTTCTAAAAAATAATATTCTGAATGATGTTGTACGCCTTCAATAATGACACCAGAACAGTATTTTTTTATGCTTTCTATCAGGACTGACAATATATAGCTTTTTTCATGTTTTATTATTTGCTGGTAAAAATTCTTATCTAATTTAATATAATCAAATATAGACTGAGTGACGGCATAAAGATTTGCGTTTCCACTGCCAAAATCACCCAGCCAAAGTGGGTAGCATTCATGTAGTTTTGTAAGCAATGGATTATGTTTACCATCATTAAGATTTGGAAAGTTTTCACTTATTTCCAGGCGTATGAATGGTAGTTTATCCAGTAAATTTTTTGTGGGCAGATCCTGGAGTAGAAATGCCACTGTTGAGAAGTCGACATCGATAGATAATAGTATGTTGTTATCTATAAAATATGATTTCTTCTCTGCAATGCACTCTAACTTATCGACAAATAGTGCTTGTTTTTCAACACTATTCATTTGCTGAATATATTTTTCTGTATTCTGACTATTATCAAATCGAGCAAGCAGTTCCATAGCGAACAGCTCGTTCTGGCGGCTATAAATCGGCTCCATGACATAGCGCTTTTTATTATTTAAGGCTGAATTGATAATCACCATGGCTTCCTGCTTGGATATGTTTTGAGCATTATTGATCAATCTATAAAAACGATCAATAACTATGTATTGATTGATTAGTGTGATTAGTTGACCGATCAATTTTTATGGTTTGATAGGTTATAGCGTTGAGAAGTAGTGAAAAGTAGCCGGATTGATGGCTGGGGTAGATATGTGAATGATCTTAGTATAACTACGGTTTATTGGCAGATTATTAATAGATGTCGTTGATATCGAGCACTAAAGGATCATGATGTGGCCTTTGGTTTTCTCCAGTCTGGGGATTTCAACCATTTTCATGCTGAGTCATCGTCTGAAACTAAGCTTCATTATATTTAATGCCTGCCTGTTCAGACGGACCGTGAGACGTGCCCATCTCCATCTCATCAGGCCTGCTATTTTTAATAGTAGGCACTCACTATAACGGGTGTATTGAGGTTACAGAGTGATGAGTTTTTTCATGTCTTCAATGATTGCTTCAACCAGTAAACTTTTCGCACTTTGGGGTGGAAAGATGGCCAGATAGGCCACATCTATTTTAGGTTCAAACGGTTTGATCAGAATATTGGACTCGTTGGTGTGAGCGGTTATGGAATCGACAATGCCGATTCCCAGACAGGATGAGGCCATAGCGCAACAGTGTCGCAGTGACGTCTCTATGGGACAATGAAGGACTCGATCTTCCGCCGAGATAAGTTTGGCCAACTGTCCGCGTAATACCGTTTTACGCCCGGGTAGGATGGCGCGGTGTCGTGTCAAATCATCCAGGGTGATTTGGTCTGCGTGGGCAAGTTCGTGTTGTGGTGAAATCACTGCCACTGCTTGAGTGACACCCAGTAATTCTGCCCGTAATCCTTTTATAGCCCGTGTACCATTGATAAAACCGACGTCATATTGACTACTCATCACCATATCGGTGATGGACACGGTACTTTCTACATCCATAAATAGTGAGATGTCGGGATGTTGCTGCAACAAGGTAGGGAAAATGTATCGGGTACATAGGTTAGACAATGCCGACACGGCACCGATACGCAGCACGCCGCCTTTGGCGTGACGAATATCATCCGCGATGTGAGCGATATGGTCTATGCCCATATAGAGCCTTTCTATTTCACGAAAAAGTTTGAGTGCTTCTTCCCGGGGCTCCAGTCCTCGCCCATGTCGATCGAATAACTTCAGATTAACCGAATATTCAAAATCTTTAATCAAACGGCTCACTGCTGGCTGCGTAATATTCATGATATTGGCCGCTTGCGTAATACCGCCAGTAAGGATCACTTTATGAAATGCTTCGACTTGTCGTAGGTTGATACGTTGCATAAGATGTTACCAATCATAACGTTTATTTATGAGTACGATACAAAATACAATTTTTAATTATTTTTACCAGCTCTTACACTCGAAAAAGTGAGCAGGTACAGTTTGTCATGAGTCACACAACGCGATTATGACGAAAATAACAAGGATGCAGAATGAAAGGAACAACGCTATTTGCCAGCCTGATGGCTCTGGCACCGCTGCTGCCTCTGCCAATGGTTCAAGCTGCGGATTTGACTATCGGACTGGCTTCGTCCACCACCTCTATGGACCCGCTGTTTTACGTAGGGGGCGCCAATAGTGCGATGGCCCGTAATATTTTTGACGGGTTGGTTAATCAGAATGAAAGACAACAAATTACGCCAGCATTGGCGGTGTCATGGAAAAAAATTGATGATACCACCTGGCGGTTTACGCTGCGGCCTAACGTCAAATTTCACGATGGCAGCACACTGACAGCTAAAGATGTCATTGCCAGTTTCAAACGGGTGTCGTTGGCGGCTAAAAATAGCCCTAGCGCCTATACGCCGTATGTGGCGGATATTGCTGACGCCAAAGCTATCGATCCGCTGACCGTAGAAATAAAGACCAAAACACCTACGGCACTATTACTGAACAATTTAAGCCGCATCGCGATTATGCCCGCGCGTTTTGTCGATGTACCGACCGACGTCCTGAACAGCGGTAAAGATGTCATTGGGACCGGTCCGTTCAAGTTTGTCTCCTACACCCCTGATGACAAGGTGGTTTTGCAGCGTAACGACCAATATTGGGGGGGCAAAGCCGAGTGGAAGAAAGTCACTCTACGTGTGTTTAAAAACAGTAGCGCACGCGTTGCGGCACTGCTGTCTGGCGACGTTGACATGATTGAACAGGTTCCTACCGCTGACAGAAGCAACATTATCAGGCAACAGAACCTGACCACTGTTTCGATACCGGGCAACCGCATCATGTACCTGCATCCGGATCAGGACCGCGATGTATCACCGTTTGCCAAAGGTGATGATGGCAAAAACCCGCTGAAGAAGCTGCTGGTTCGTCAGGCGATGTCGTTAGCCATTAATCGTAATGCGATTGTGCAACGTATTCTGGATGGTCAGGGACTGGTTTCATCTCAGTTGGTGCCACCCGGTTATCCAGGGTATTCAAAAGATATTCCGGCTCCGGTTTATAACCCGACGTTGGCGAAGAAGAAACTGGCGGAAGCTGGGTATCCGCATGGATTTACGCTGACGTTCCATGCTTCCAATGACCGTTACCCCAATGATGCCAAAATCGCTCAGGCGCTGGGGCAGATGTTTACTCAGGTTGGGATTAAAACCAGCGTTGTGACCATGCCGGGCAGTATCTATTTCGCCAAAGCGTCCAAACGGGAATTCAGTCTGGTGATGGGCGGCGCGGCGATTGAAACCGGCGAAGCCTCCGGGGTGCTCGGCCCGCTGTTGGAAACCTTTGGACCGAATGCCGGGCAGGGTAACCGTGGGCGTTATTCCAATCCCGAATTTGACAAACTGCTGAATCAGGCGCGCGCTACGCTCGACGATACTAAGCGCGACAAACTGCTACAGCAGGCAACCGATTTGGCCATGAAAGAGCAGGGGGTTATCCCTTTACTGTTTCTGTCCAATACCTGGGCAATGAAGAAAGGATATAGCTATTCCGGCCGCACAGACGGCTATACATTGCCCTATTTTGTGCATAAAAAAGAAAATATGTAGTGTGTGATTTTTTGCGTTAACACCAGGGTTTTATCTAATAAGAGTAAGAAAATGAAGGAATTTAGCGGCGTTTATCCTTATCTGGTTTCGCCGGTGAATGCCAATGGCAGCGTTGACAAGGCCGTGCTGATTGATCTGGTAGAGCACCTGATTGCCAGCGGTGTGCACGGTCTTGTTCCGCTGGGCAGCACGGGAGAGTTTGCTTATCTGAACACCAGGCAGCGTTTTGATGTAGTCAGTACCGTAGTGAATGCTGCGCGGGGGCGAGTACCGGTTATTGCCGGTGTCGCCGCTACCGCGGTTCAGGAGGCGGTGGAGCAAACGCAAACGTATGTCCGGCTTGGCGTTGATGGCATCCTGGCGATTCTGGAAGCCTATTTCCCGGTTACTGATGCCGGGATTGAAGGTTATTTCCGCGCTATCGCACAGGCGGCACAGCAAAAACCGGTGGTGTTGTACACCAATCCACAATTTCAGCGTGCCGACTTAAGTCTGCCGGTGATCGAGCGCCTCAGTCATGTTGACAATATCAACTACATTAAGGATGCCTCGACCAACACTGGACGGTTATTATCGATCATAGAACGAACGCAGGGGCGGATGCGGGTTTTTGCCGCGTCGGCACATATTCCAGCCTGCGTCATGTTAATTGGCGGGGTAGGGTGGATGGCGGGACCGGCGTGTATCGTACCCAAACAGAGCCTGGCGCTGTACGACGCTGCCAAACGTGGTGACTGGCAGCAGGCGATGGATCTACAGCGTCCGCTGTGGTGCGTTAATGAAATTTTTGCCAAATACACTATTGCCGCCTGTATCAAAGCGGCGCTGGAACTACAGGGTTTTGCCGTTGGTGATCCGATACCGCCACAGCAGCCGTTGAATGATCAGGCCAGACAAGAAATCGCCGCTGTATTGCATACAGTTGGTGCTTTATGAGTCAAATCCCTATCATTATTGATTGCGATCCCGGTATTGATGATGCCATCGCGCTGCTCAGCGCTTTTGTCGCCCCTCAGCTCGACATTCTCGGTATCACAGTAGTCAATGGCAATCAGCCGGTAATTCACACCGCGCGCAATGCATTACAGATTGTTGAACTCGGTCAGCGTGAAGACATACCGGTGTTCGCCGGTTGCTGGCAACCCATACTACGTGCACCGATTCACGGGCAGTTTCATGGTGAAAGCGGATTGGGTGATTGCCCGTTTCCCACCCCGCGACGGCAGGTAAAAACACAGCATGCGGTCGGTTTCTTGATTGACAGCTGTCGTGCTGCCGTTATCTCGGGAGAACGGATCACGCTTTGTGCGTTAGGGCCGTTAACCAACATTGCCTCTGCGCTCCGTATCGCACCAGATATTGTGTCGGGAATTGAGCGTATCGTGTTGATGGGCGGTGCCTACCGTGAAGCAGGCAATCGTACTATGACATCCGAATTCAATATGTTTGCCGATCCGCATGCGGCACATATTGTTTTTTCGCAGACACTCCCGATTACCGTATTACCGCTGGATGCTACCCATCAGGTGATATTAACGCCGGAACGGGTGACGCAACTGATCTCGCAGGCCGGGCGAATCAGTGCGCCGTTGGGCAACTTGATGGCTTTCTGGGATCGTAATGATGTCCGCCGTTATGGTTCGCGTGGCGGGCCGCTCCACGATCCGCTGGTGATTGCCTGGGTGCTGCGCCCTGATCTATTTCGGACTGAACGGGCCCGGGTGTTTATTGAGCATCAGAGTGAGCTATGCATGGGGCAAACCATTGCCGATCTGTACAATAAATCGGGTCAGACTGCCAATGTGGACATTGTTATCGGTGTGGATACAGAACAGGTATTTCAGTTGTTTTGTCAGTTATTTTCTGTGTATGGGATCGGCCTATGACACGTCGCATTATTATTGATACCGATCCAGGCGTGGATGACGCGATTGCACTATGGTTGGCACTGGCGTCTCCACAGTTGGACGTGTTGGGTATTACGGTGGTGGCTGGTAATGTGCCGCTCCATGATGCGGTGACCAATGCGACGAAAATTGTGAGCCTTTCAGGCCGTCAGGGCGTAGCGATTTATGCCGGTAGCCACGGGCCGCTGATCGGTCCGCAACGGTATGGCAAATATGCGGCGATCGGTGCGTTCAGTGACGATCTGGTGCCTGACGCATCTTATGCGGTGCAGTCAGAGCATGCCGTTGATTTTATCGTGCGCACTGCACGTCAGGCGGCGGCGGATAATGATCCGATTACATTTTGTGCCATCGGGCCAATGACCAATCTGGCGCTGGCGTTGATTCAGCATCCGGATGTAGCGAAAGGCATTGGCCAAATTGTTACCATGAGTTGTGCGTTTACTGCACTAGGGCACCGTGTTCCGTGGGCTGAATTCAATGTTTATGCTGATCCTCATGCCGCGCAGCGGGTGTTTTCCAGCGGTATACCGCTGGTCGTGATGCCGCTTGATATGACATTTCAAGCGCTGATCACCCAGAAAGAGATCACTACTTTGCAGCAAACCGCCGGGCAACCGGGGCAAGCGATTGCAAACTTGCTGGCTGCTTTTGACCGCAGTGATATTGGTCGCTTGGGGCGCGAGGGTGGGCCGATTCATGACGCCACGGTGATTGCCTGGTTACTGCAACCGACGCTGTTTGCCGGCAGGTCGGCGACCATCGGCGTGGCCGTTACCGGAGAAACTGCCGGTTATACCTGGGCGGATTTTTATGGCAAGTTACCGACTGCTCCTAATGCAACGGTGATGCAATCCGTCGATGAGGCGAAATTTATGGCACTATTGACGAGGGTACTAAGCCACTACGGCTATCATCAGGGATAACACAAGGGCCGCTATCGCATGACCGCTTTCTTACTTAACCGTCTGGCACAAACGCTGATAACGTTGGTTGTGATGTCGGTGCTGGTATTTGGCGGGATCTATCTGGTCGGTAATCCTATCGATTTATTACTGGGCAGCAATGCGACGCCAGCGGAGCGCGATGCGGTTATTCACGCCTTCGGGTTGGATAAATCGTTATGGCAACAGTACGCGCTGTTTGTGGTCAATGCACTGCATGGCAATCTGGGTAATTCCTATATTTTTAATCAGCCGGCGCTGCATCTTATTTTGCAGCGCATGCCTGCGACACTGGAACTGGCGTTGGTTGCTTTTCTGATGGCGTTGGTGGTGGGAATTCCTCTGGGGGTATTTGCCGGGATGCGGCCAGACAGTCTGGCGGCTAAATCGGTGATGACGTTTTCTATTCTTGGTTTCAGCCTGCCTACTTTCTGGATCGGTATGATGATGGTCATGTTGTTCAGCGTTAAGCTGGGAATATTGCCGTCTTCTGGCCGGGGGGCGACGGTAGAGGTATTTGGCATACCGACAAGTCTGTTGACCATTGATGGCTGGCGGCACCTGATTCTGCCAGCACTCAATCTGGCGTTGTTCAAAATTTCGCTGATTATCCGTCTGACTCGCGCTGGTGTGCTGGAGTGTCTGCAACAAGACTATGTGCGTTTTGCTCGCGCCAAAGGGCTGTCTGAGACGCGCATCCTATTTGTCCACGTGTTGAAAAATACGCTGATTCCGCTTATTACGGTGATTGGTCTTGAACTGGGGTCGCTGATTGCTTTCGCTGTGGTGACAGAAACCATCTATGCGTGGCCGGGCATGGGTAAGCTGATTATTGACTCCATCGCGGTGCTTGACCGACCGGTGATTCTGGCTTACCTGATGATGACCGTGGTCATGTTCAGCCTGATTAATTTACTGGTTGATGTGCTGTATGCGGTGGTCGATCCGCGTATCCGGCTGGGAGGGCGCTAAACGTGCCAGACCATTCAATCCACTCTACTACCCAGCATGTTGTGGAGACACGGTCGGCCTTTATCCGCACACTGCATGCGCTGATCAGTAACCGCCTATCGTTAATGGGGGTGGTATTACTCTCGGTCATCGTTCTTCTGGCCGTGTTGGCACCTTATATCTCACCACAGAATCCTTACGACCTTGCCCAGTTGGAGATCATGGACAATCGTCTGCCTCCCGGCTCACAGAGTCCGGCGGGGCTGATCTATTGGTTGGGTACCGACGATCAGGGACGAGATCTGCTGAGTGCCATTCTTTACGGCACGCGGACCAGTCTGATTGTCGGCGTGAGCAGCGCGGTTGTTGCCCTGCTGATTGGGATGACGGTTGGAATGTTCAGCGCCTGGCATGGCGGAAAAACCGATGCGTTAATGATGCGGATCGTGGATATCCAGTTGAGTTTCCCGCCGATTCTGATTGCCCTGATTCTACTGGCCGTTTTTGGGCAAGGGGTGGATAAAATCATTCTGGCGCTGGTGATTACCCAATGGGCGTATTACGCGCGCACCATTCGCGGTTCCGCGCTGATTGAAAGTAGACGCAGTTATGTTGATGCCGCCCGCGGGATGGCGTTGTCGGATCGCCGTATTCTGTTTCATCACATGCTGCCTAACTGCCTGCCACCGCTGATCGTGGTGGCTACCATGCGGATTGCCTATGCCATTATGCTGGAAGCCACACTGTCGTTTCTGGGCATTGGTCTGCCGATCACCGAGCCTTCATTAGGGTTACTGATTGCCAACGGTTTCGACTATTTAATGTCGGGCGATTATTGGATTAGTCTGTTCCCCGGAATCATGCTGCTGTTGCTGATTGTCTCCATCAACCTGATTGGTGATGCCCTGCGCGACATATTAAATACAAGAAATGAGGAGTAGGGCGTGAGCCAGCCGGTGCTTAGCGTTAAACAACTCAATACGGCATTTCGCGTCAACGGCGAATGGATGAATGTGGTGCGCGATCTGTCGTTTGATATCGCATCAGGTGAGACTGTGGCGCTGGTGGGAGAATCCGGCTCTGGTAAAAGCGTGACCGCCATGTCAATCATGCGGCTG
Organism: Prodigiosinella confusarubida; assembly: GCF_002847015.1. Taxonomy (GTDB): domain Bacteria; phylum Pseudomonadota; class Gammaproteobacteria; order Enterobacterales; family Enterobacteriaceae; genus Prodigiosinella; species Prodigiosinella aquatilis. The sequence continues at coordinate 3,856,541 of NZ_CP025085.1, read as the reverse complement.
CTGGCCGGTCCACAAGTCAGCGTCAGTGGTAGCATCCAGTTTGACGGACAGGCGTTATTGTCCCTGTCTGCATCCGCCATGCAGCGAATTCGCGGTAACCATATTGGGATGGTCTTTCAGGAGCCGATGACCAGCCTTAATCCGGTGTTGAAGATTGGTACACAGATTACCGAAGTGTTGAGACGCCATCGTGGCATGGACCGAGCCAGCGCGCAGGCGGAAGCGGTTCGGCTGCTGGAGAAGGTGCGAATTCCGGCGGCGAAGTCGCGGCTTAACGAGTATCCGCTCAGTTTTTCCGGCGGGATGCGCCAGCGAGTGGTGATTGCTATCGCGTTGGCGTGCCAGCCTAAACTGCTGATTGTCGATGAACCGACGACCGCACTGGATGTGACGATTCAGGCGCAGATTCTGTCACTGATTAAAACCCTACAGGAAGATTCCGGCATGTCGATTCTGTTCATCACCCATGACATGAGTGTGGTGGCGGAAGTGGCAGATAGAACCATGGTGATGTATCGGGGCGAAGGGGTGGAGATGGCTGACACCCGGCAACTGTTCCGGCAACCGCAACATACATACAGCAAGATACTGTTTTCCGCTGTGCCACGGCTGGGCGCCATGGCCGGTACGCGCTTACCGCAGCGCTTTGCGCTGGTTGATCCCGATCAGCCCGCGATACCAGATTGGCAAAATATTGCTGAAGATCAGATCACCGATACCGTACAACATGGTGAGCCGATATTAGCAGTAAAGGATTTGGTGACGCGATTTGAGGTGAGATCGGGTTGGTTGAAACGCGTTACCGGACGCGTACACGCCGTTGAAAAGGTCTCTTTTCAACTGTTTCCAGGAGAAACGTTGTCGCTGGTAGGCGAGTCTGGTTGTGGTAAATCAACTACCGGGCGTTCTATTTTGCGTTTAACATCGCCGTGTGGCGGCACGGTGTCTATTAACGGAAAAGATATGCTGGCGGCAGATAGCAGCGAACTGGCACGATTGCGCATGCAGGTGCAAATGATATTTCAGGATCCTTATGAAAGCCTGAATCCGCGTCTGCGTATTGGCGAGGCAATAGCCGAACCGATGATCACTCATGGCATCATCAAACCCGAACAAGCAAAGAGAAGTGTGGCCGACTTATTGAAAAAAGTCGGACTGCGCGCTGATATGAGTGAACGTTTCCCTCATCAGTTTTCCGGGGGACAGCGCCAGCGAATTTGTATCGCCCGTGCATTGGCGTTGAACCCGAAAGTGATCATTGCCGATGAGTCGGTTTCTGCATTGGATATGACGGTGAAAGCGCAAATCATTAATTTGATGCTCGATCTTCAACAACAGTTGGGGTTGGCTTATCTGTTTATTTCTCATGATATGGCGGTTGTCGAACGTATCAGCCACCGGGTCGCGGTGATGTATCAGGGGGAAATCGTCGAGATCGGTTCACGGCAGGCAATTTTTGATAATCCGCAACATCCCTATACTCGCCGTTTGTTGGCCGCCGTGCCGGTTCCCGATCCTGAAAAACGGGTTAAACGTTCGCTATTCGAAGAAGAGCTGACCAGCCCACTGCGACCGGTGGATTATTGTCCGCCCGAGCGACGTTATCATCAGTATGAAGATGGGCACTGGGTACAGGAGTCGTAAGCCGGTTGTGTTAATCATCCCGATAAAAGGATGATTGGTATTGAGTGGCCGCGCCGTGATTTCCTATTACCTCAGAGGGTGCGTTATTTCAGACTATTCATTTCCCGTAGACATACCATCATCTTTATCCCTATGTATTGTTGAACGCTTCTGACCCGCTTTTGGTGCCGGTATGGTGGCTGATGGACAATCTCCATGCGGTGGCGTCAGCGCTTTTGGTTTAAAAAAGAATGGATATCAGTCCGCTGGATTATGCTATTGGTAACAAGAACATGTAGCAGAGGATGTGGAACACATATTTTATTTTTTGCGGTGGATAATATGTCAACGTGATTTGAATGGAAGTATTGCGTACAGTGGGGGAGCTGGATGTTGCCTGTATCACTCATATCACGTTGTTACCGTACATTAATTAAGTACTCACATTGAGGCAAATATGGATAATTTTCAAAAAGAGATTGAGGAGAGAACCAATCTCACCTCATCTAATAAGTTTGAATTGTTATTGTTCCAGGTGGGGTCGGCCTCACCTGAAGAACCGTCTGAGTTGTTCGGTATCAATGTGTTTAAGCTCCGGGAAATTGTTCCAATGCCATCGTTGACCAAGGCTGCTGGTATGAAATCGCCGCTGCTTGGCATGGTTGATATTCGTGGGCAAGTTATCCCGGTTATTGATCTCCCTGCCGTCGTCGGGTGTGTGCCACGTACCGGGCTCAATATCATTCTGGTGACGGAATATGCGCGTAGTACCCAGGCGTTTGCGGTGGAATCCGTTGACGATATTGTTCGTCTTGACTGGAGCCAGGTGCTTGCCGCCGAGCCGGGTGTCAACAGCAGTTATATCACGAGTATCGCTCGCCTTGACCAGGATAAGGAGAGTAACCGTCTGGCGTTGGTGCTGGATGTTGAGCAGATTCTGCATGACATCATACCCACTGCTCGCGAGATGCAGATCGAGAGCGTGGAAGCGAAGACGTTTCACCTAAAGCCAGGGGCGGTCGCCATTGTGGCTGAAGATTCTAAAGTTGCTCGCGTGATGCTTGAACAGGGTCTAAACATCATGTCGATTCCCTTCATCATGCATGTCACCGGACTGGAAGCCTGGAATAAAATAAAGTTGATGGCCCAAGAGGCGCAAGCCGAAGGTAAGCCGATTTCGGATAAAATCGCGTTTGTGCTGACCGATTTGGAAATGCCTGAGATGGATGGTTTCACTCTGACACGGAATATTAAACGTGATGATTTTCTAAAGAAAATCCCAGTCATTATCCACTCTTCGTTGTCTGGCAGTGCCAATGAAGAGCATGTTCGCAATGTAGGCGCTAATGCGTATGTGGCAAAATTCGAAGTGAACGAGCTGGCAACGGCGATCCACAACGTGCTTGATGAAGTGAACCCCGGTTAATTTCATATTTGTCCGTACATCGTACTGTTGGTAAACGATGTATGGACCTTGATGCAACCTCTATTCTTTCCCCCCGCACCTCTCTGACCGTAAGCGACTTTTTTGATACACTGTCCCGATACTTAATCAAAAAAGCCATTGCGCATGAATTCACGCCAGCAGCACATCATTCAATTGGTTAACGAGCGCGGTAACGTCAGTGTCAGTGAGCTGGCGCAGATCACTGGCGTATCAGAAGTGACGATCCGTCAGGATTTGACTATCCTGGAACGGGAGCGCTACCTCAAACGTGTTCATGGTGCCGCCGTCGCCATTGACAGTGATGACGTGAGTGCCCGCATGTGCACACGTTATCGGTTAAAACAATCCCTTGCTGACTATGCCGCTTCAATTATCAACGATGGAGAGTCGGTATTTATTGAAGGTGGCAGTACTAATGCCTTACTGGCGCGCTGTCTGGCCGAGAGTCGACGTGTGACGATTGTAACGGTCAGCTATTACATCGCCCATCTTCTCAAAGACACCGATTGTTCAGTGATTATTCTTGGCGGGTTGTATCAGAAAAGCAGCGAATCCGTGGTCGGTCCGTTAACCCGTTCTTGTATCCATCAGGTGCATTTCCATAAGGCATTCATTGGTATTGATGGTTATCACGACGATACCGGGTTTACCAGCCGTAATATGATGCGCAGCGATGTGGTGAGCGCAGTGCTGGCAAAGGGCGTCGAGAATATCGCGTTGACGGATTCCTCAAAGTTTGGGCTTATTCACCCTTATCCCCTGTCCCTCGAACATCACTTTTCCAGAGTCATCACCGACAGCGGACTCTCGCCTGATTACCAGCGGCATCTGAAAGAGCAGAATATCCAGCTGGACATTGTGCCAGAACCTTTGCCGCAGAATATGTGAGTTCTCCTGCTGTCAGGTAGCCACTCGCCAGTGGCTACCCTCTCATTTTCTCCCGACCGGCAAGTAGCTTAATCCCGAGTCGTATTGATTACAGGGTATGTTCGGTACGAGCAATAATATCGTCCTGGGTATCGGGGGAAAGTGCGGTGAAGAACGCGGAATAACCGGCAACGCGCACCACCAAATCCCGATGAAGCTGGGGATGTTTCTTGGCGTCGAGCAACGTCTCCCGAGAAACAATATTGTACTGAATATGCCAGCCTTTATGGTCTTCAAAGAAGGTACGCAGTAGTGCCATCAGTTTCTGCCGGTCGTTTATGTTATCCAGTGTGGCAGGGTTTAGTTTCTGATTGAGTAATACGCCCCCCAGAATTGAGCCAGTGGGTAATTTCCCTACCGAACTGATCACGGCGGTTGGTCCCAAATGGTCGGTACCGGACGCGGGGCTGGCGCCTTCTGCCAGAGGGGTTCCTGCTTTACGTCCGTCAGGCGTTGCCATGGTGGCGGCGCCGAAAGGGACGTTCGCGGAAATGGAGGATGTTCCCGCGTAATAATTACCACCAATCGGACCTCGCCCATAACGTGGGTTATGGTAATGCTTTATTTCATCAATGTAGGTCTGATAAGCACGAACCAGCAGCAGATCAACATCATCATCGTCGTTACCGTATTTGGGCGCTGTATTGAGCAGACGTTGGCGCAATTGTTCGTTGTTCAGGCCTTCAAAGTCGGTTGCCAGCGCTTTGGCCAATGCTTGCTGCTCGATAACACCTTGATCAAATACCAGTTTTTTGACTGAAGCCAGGCTATTACCCAAATTGGCAATACCGACCTGCAAGCCAGATACCCAATCATATTTTGCGCCACCCTGTTTAATGCTCTTGGCCCGTTCAATACAATCATCAACCAGTGCGGAACAGAGGATATCATGCGCATTTTCTTCCAGCATGGTATCCACCACATACTCGATCTCGATAGATTTTCTGGTGTAGTAGCGGATCTGAGCATCCCATGCATCCATGACTTCACTGAAATGAGCAAAGTTACCTTTGGATAAGGCCCTCTCTTGCGGCAGGAAAACCTGGCCGCTGGTCGCGTCGCGTCCACCCTCTAGCGCCGCCAACATGACACGTGCAAAGTTGATGAAACTCATCCCGGTACAACGATATCCCCATTTGCCGCCAACCGCTGTTTCAATACAACCGATCGCCGCATACTGGTAAGCGTCTTGTGGTTCGATACCCAACTTGATGAATTCGGGAATGACAATCTCATCATTGTTAAAGGCCGGCATCCCGAAGCCACAGCGGATAACCTGTATACAGGCGTCCAGAAAATCATTACTCATGCCAGCATGGTAGCGAACGCTGAGATTGGGTTGAGTCGAGCGCAGACGACCGCAGGATTCCAAAATTGCATAAGAAAGCGGGTTCACCGCATCAACCGCGTTACCGTTGATCAGGTTCTGTCCACCAATCGTCACGTTTTGATACAGCGGATTCCCTGCCGACGCTTTAGAGTGGGAACCCGAGCGAATTTTGCTGACTTCCAGCAGTTTGAGCCAGCAGCTTTGCAGCATTTCAATCGCCTGCTCGCGACCCAGTGTCTGCTTGAGTTCTACATCACGGCGATACCACGGATAGAGATATTGGTCCATGCGGCCAAACGACACGGAGTGGCCATTCGATTCGATTTGCAGAATAAGCTGGATAAAGTAGCAAAGCTGCAACGCCTGCCAGAAGGTTTCCGGTGGTTTATGAGCAACCTGGTCGCAGTTTCCCGCGATGATCAGTAGCTCTTCCCGGCGGCTGGCACGAGGCTCTTTCTTTGCCATACCGCGCGCCAGATCAGCGTAACGTTCAATATGCTGGCTTACCGCCTGAAGTGTGATATCAATCGCTTTCAGAAATTGTGCTCCGTGCACATCTTCCAGCACGGTCAGATCGATACGGGAACGACGTTCGCTTACCATGTCACGCAACCCATCCAGACCCTTTTCCAGCAGTAAGGCATAATCGACGGCAAGATGGGCGTCACCGGACGTCATGTTGCCTTCCGCTTTGATTATGCCGGCCTCCAGCAACGCTTTTTGTTCGGTGGTGAACATACCGTAGCAGCGATCCTGAACGGTTTGCCCGCGCCACCAGTGACAAATCAGATGCAATAAGCGTTTATTCTCATCGCTGACTGAAAAGCCAGCTCCTGGGCGTTCGGACAGTTCATCAATCTCTTTTTCAATCCAACTGACGGTGTATTCTGGAAAAATAGGGGCGGCACGAACTTCACTCGCCTGGTTGCCAACAATTAATTCATCATGTTGAATCCAGATAGTACGGTGAGTCAGGTGGTAGGCCAACGCCAGTGCCCGGCGAACCGGAAGTGGCTTATCCATGTTGGATTGATAGACAGTGGTGTAGTGCTGTGCTCGCTCGGTACATACCGATGGTTTTACAATATGAACCAGTGCATCTTTATGCGCCTTAATGCGCTCACTGAGAATATCCAGTTTCAGGGTAGTCATCATCTTATCCTCTTAGTGTGGCCGTCAGACCTTTCTGCTGAGCGTATGATCTTGCGAAATCAAGCAGTTGTGGATCATCAAAGGGTTTCTGCGGGGCAAAATAGGGTTGATTGAGTAAAACGTATTTGTTCATCCCCAGGGTGTGGTAAGGCAGAAAATGGATGTCCTTTACATTCAGTTCATCTGCGGCGAAATTCGTAATCGCCCGGATTGATTTTTTGTCGGCATTAAAGCCGGGGATTAATGGAACCCGAATAATCATTTTCTGGTTGGCGGCGGCAAGGCGACGCAAGTTGTCCAGCACGCGTTTGGCACAACCCCCGGTCCATGCTTTAAACACCGTCGCGTCCACATGTTTAAGATCTGCCAGGAACAGATCTATCCAGGGCAGGGCGGGTTCAATGTAATGCCAGGGCACATGCAAACAGGTCTCGACCGCAGTATGTATACCCTGCTCATGACTTTTTCGGAGTAGCGCTTCTGTCAATTGTGGATTGATAAACGGTTCACCACCGGACAAGGTAACGCCCCCCTGACTGCGGGCGTAAAACGGTTTATCCCGCACCACTATCGCCATAATCTGCTCTACATCCATGTCTTCGCCACACAGCGTTAAGGCAAGTGTCGGACAGCAGTCTTGCAAAGCGCGATAATGTTCCGGTCGTAGTTTCTGACGATCGATGACCAGACCTTGTGCCGTTCTGGTAATCACATCGGGTGCGGCTTGATGGCACAGTTCACACCCTTCCAGGCATAGCCTGGCATCGAACAGCACATCCTGGGTTTGAGAATAACTTTCCGGGTTTTGACACCACCGACATCTCAGCGCACACCCTTTCAAAAAAACAACGGTACGGATGCCAGGGCCATCGTGTGTTGAATATCGCTGAATGTTGAAGATCATAAAATCAACCCACTAAATTCTTCATATGAAGATTTAATATGTTTCGAAAGAAACCTATATTGATTTCTATCAACAAAGAAACCGGTTCTAATCGTTATACTGGCAAAATATGCGAAATATCACACTTTGTGAGGAGACTACGATGGAACTTTATCTCGATACTGCTGATGTGGCGGCGGTAAAGCGTCTGGCACGCGTATTCCCACTGGCCGGTGTCACAACCAATCCGAGTATTGTTGCACATGCGGGGAAGCCGATTGATGTCCTGCTGCTTGAGTTAAAAGAGTCGTTGGGTGGAAAAGGCCGTCTGTTTGCTCAGGTGTTGGCCACGACGGCGGAAGGGATGGTCAATCATGCTCGACAGTTACGTTGCATCATTGACGATGTGATTATCAAAGTCCCGGTGACAAGAGAAGGACTGGCAGCGATTAAGATTTTGAAATCAGAAGATATTCCAACTTTGGGGACCGCCGTATATGGCGCCGGTCAGGGGCTATTGTCCGCACTGGCGGGGGCGGAGTATGTCGCTCCTTATGTCAATCGTCTGGACGTACAAGGTGGCGATGGTATTCAGATGGTCAAGGATCTTCAGCAATTGCTTTCTTTACATGCGCCGGATTCCAGGATACTGGCCGCCAGTTTTAAAACGGCGCGTCAGGTGATGGCGTGTTTGCTGGCGGGCTGTCAATGTATCACTTTGCCTCCTGACGTTGCGGAACAGTTCATTTCAATGCCAGCGGTAGAGGCCGCGGTTGAAAAATTTGAAAAAGACTGGTTAGGCGCTTTTGGAACGTTAACGTTATGAATCCTTAGCAAAAAATGAGGTAGGTGAACCGTAAGGCAAGTTCAGTCTATGTATAAAAAACCAATACACTTGCGATGTGAAATTTGAAAGATGACGAGTTATGCGTTGGCATTTTTGCCCGGTGGTGACGTCTTTAGTGGTAATTTTGATATAACGTAGAGCATGGCATCGCCGTAACAAGTTTTAGAATCTGAGTGGATAAATGTTGCCATTTTATTCTCCCCACGGTTGGGGAAGTCGATACGTTGATGATTTGGCTAAAGAGCCGTGAAGCGAGTCTTGTCGTTAGATGTTTTAACGACGTTGTTATGTAATATTGCCTATCAAAAATCAGTTAAGAATCGGCTGACATAAGTTCATCAGTCATTTAAAAATTTTGATGAATTATTAAAATATCTGTGCATTGGTTTTAGTGAGCAGGATCACACATTTATTGGAACCACCCTCTTACGCTCCTTTCAAAAGGGCGCAAGAGGGTGCAGCGGTTAAAATATATAACTACAGTAGTATTCCCTGGTATTAGCCATAATAGAAAACAGAACAGCATTATTAGACGTATTAGTATTGTTCGAGGAGTATAAAGGGGACGATAAAGGGATAGTAGTTAGACTTAAGTATAGTTTCACACTATGCTTTGAGCCTTATAGGGACATTGGCTATGTATTGGGGGAATTAAATGTCAGTGGTATTTTTTGATAGCGAAACTATAAGCAGCATAATGAAAAATTATTTTCATAAGGAATTAAATCAATATAGTGACATAAAATATGCTTATATGATCGTGAATAAGAAAAATCTGACACAAACAGTGGTAATTTCCAATTACCCCGATGAATGGCTTGAAATATATAAAGAAGGTAATTATCAACACATCGATCCCGTCGTTCTCACCGCTCTAAATAAAGTCTCTCCTTTTCTGTGGTTAGAGAAAAACATTCTTATTAATTCAAGTTTGAAACTATCAGAAATATTTAATCTTTCAAAAAGATATAATATTGTTAATGGATATACCTTTGTACTTCATGATCAAAATAATAATTTGGCAATGCTGTCTATTTTACTGAACAAGTTTAAAACTGGTGATATTGAAGAAGTGATCGAAAATAATAAAGATAAATTGCAAATGTTGCTTATTACAGCGCATGAGAAAATTACTTCTCTTTACCGTGATATGACCAAAAATAATAGTAATAAAGTGTCAAATGATAAAGAGATCTTTTCTCAACGAGAGAATGAAATCCTGTACTGGGCGAGTGTAGGTAAAACATATCAGGAAATTGCACTGATCCTGGGTATAAAAGTGAGTACCGTAAAGTTTCATATTGGTAATGCTGTGAAAAAAATCGGCGCTATAAATGCTAAACATGCGATTAGACTCGGTATTGAGTTGCAGCTTATCACGCCAATTCTTTCCACTTCTGGTGGATGATGCGAACACTTGATTCGCTGCACTCATGACGATGAGGCATGTGAGTGGGAGGATGATGTAGCTCAAAGCCATAAGGCCTTGAGCCAGGGATAAAATAAGCAAGAGTAGGGCGGTTAGTCCAGATTCAAATCTTCATAGCGAGTCAATACTTTACCCACAATCCCATAGTCCATCGCTTCTTGCGGTGTCATCCAATAGTTACGATCCGTATCTTTTTTTACTTTCTCTACCGGTTGTCCTGTTGCATCAGCAATCAATTGGTTGACCCGGTTCAGCATCCTAATGATCTCTTTGGCTTCAATTTCAATGTCACTGGCCGGGCCGCGGACGCCACCAAGTGGCTGATGAATCATAAAACGGGTATTAGTGAGGGAGTAACGGTGTTCTTTTTTTGCTGCGAGGAAAATAGTAATCCCTGCGCTGGCAACCCAACCGGTACCGATAATATGTACCTCGGGTTTGATGAATTTAATCATATCATGAATAGTATCTGCGGCCTCAACGTGTCCACCTTGACTATTGATGTATATTTTGATCGGATCGGCACTGATTCCTTGCAGTAACAGAAGCTGTGAAACCACTTTTTCTGTCAGCTTCTGATCGATTTCACCTGAAATAATGATAGAGCGGGACTCTAACATTTTTTGCTGAATAAGCGATGAAGCATTGCTCTGCTCAGTTTCCTTTTTTTCGTCGTCATCTTTCTGAATCGGTAACAACATTGACAGGCTCTCCTTTACTCGAGCTATAAAGTTCAACGCCAGTATAGCGCTCATTGCCCGGTAAAAATATCACTCCAGAGCGGGGATGATCTCATTGCTATCGGGCAGGCTCCGAAGAAAGATATCCCTTCATTCTTCCGATTAATATTCAGCAGGCAGGCTATTTCTTTGCTGGATAATATTTTGACTGTGGTCCAAGCAATGCCTCGGAAAATATCCCGGAACCGTTAATCACCCAGCCGGTTCTGATCGTCATCCAGTTCAGACAGTATATGAGTGCAATGTTCGTATGCCTGACCGTCCAGCGACGGCCTCACATGACGAGTGATGTGCTCCAGTAGGCGACATTCAGGATGATTTTCTAGCGCTTTGGTGGCGCGATGCTCTCTATTGTTAATAATAATGGAATTATTATATCAAATTAGTGCCCTTTATCTCTTTGATATAAACACTAGTATACATATCGAACATAGTCGGCACTGATAGTGCCCAACAAAATATCGGGAGAAACAATGAACACATCAAACAAAATAGCGCTGGTTACCGGTGCATCCCGTGGTATTGGCCGCGCGATTGCAGAACGTCTGGCAAAAGATGGCTTTACCGTTATCGTAAACTATGCAGGCAATGCCGTAAGCGCGGGAGAAACTGTTCAGGCGATTACTTCCCTGGGTGGGAAAGCCATCGCTATTCAGGCAGATGTTGCTAGCGAAGCCGATGTGAGCCGCCTGTTTGCAGAAGTAAAAGCTATCAGCGGCCAGCTCGATGTGGTGGTACACAGCGCCGGCATTATGCCGATGGCGAAAATCACCACGGCGGGTCTGGCGGATTTCGATAAAGTGATCCACACCAATCTGCGTGGTGCCTTCCTGATTCTGGCGAACGCGGCAGAGTACATCAGCGATGGTGGCCGTATTGTTGTACTTTCCACCAGCGTTATCGCGAAATCCTTCCCGGCTTATGGCCCATATATCGCTTCTAAAGCAGGTGTGGAAGGTCTGGTACATGTTCTGGCTAATGAACTACGAGGTCGGAACATCACAGTCAACGCTGTGGCACCGGGGCCAACCGGCACAGATCTGTTCTTCAACGGCAAGAGTGAAGAGCAAATCCATACCATCGCAAAAATGGCTCCGCTGGAGCGTATCGGGACACCAGACGAAATCGCCAGTGTTGTCGCTACTCTGGTTGGTCCTGATGGTGGCTGGGTAAACTCCCAGGTTATTCGGGTTAATGGTGGTTTCGCTTAATTTTCATATTTGAGCAGATAGCCAGACTATCCGTCCTTCAGGGGTCAATTCATGAAGCAGGTTATTCTGATTACCGGTGCTTCCAGTGGCCATTGTCTGCACGTGCATTTTCCCATGCAGGCCATACCGTTTACGCCAGCATGCGTAATACCGCAGACTGTAATGCACCGCAGGTAACTGGCACGCTGGATTACGCCAAAGATCATTACATACTAGCTGAGCTAGATGTGTTTCTCAGGATTCCGCTGATGCGGCTATTGCGCAGGTCATCACAGAGCAGGGGCATCTGGATGTTGTTACGGGTCAACAACACCTTGTCCTCACCCGTATGCCGCTGTAACGGCGTCACATAACCTATCCCACTGTGCTGATGCTCTTCGTTATACCAACCGGTAAACCTATCCACCCAGACTCACGCTTCCTCCCGCGTTTTAAATCCCGACGACGGCCACGCTGGCACATATTTCAGTATGCGGAACAACGACTCCACATCCGCATTATCATTGCTCACCCGGGGTCGACTGTGCGAAGCCGAGATATTCAGCTCTGTCAGCTTAACCTGAAGTGTCTGCGATTTCATCGCCGCACCGTTCATGCAACACCAGCGGCTGAACACATCTTCCACCGGATACAAATAATACCAACGACCATGTACCACTGAAGGCAACCAGGTGATGTCCAGGTCCACACCTGGCAAGGCCCGGAGGCGGTGAACGTGGTCGGCGCCTTTATCCGACTCGGCTTGATACTGATACGGCGACCGCGGTGGTGAACTTCTCCATGGTGGCGCAACACCCGGTAAAAGGTTGATTCACTCGCCAGATAAACCCCTTTATCCGCCAACACACCGGTTTCCCCTCTGTTTGGGCTTGGTTTCCAATGATAATATCCCTTCCCTCTGCACAACTGCCGCGACAGTCATGTTGTAAGGCGGCAGCAACTTCGCTAACACGCTGGTTTTACGTTCTGGGGAAATACGTTTCATTTATCACATCCTGCCCTCAGGTTTATTTTTTAGAGGGGGTGACAACTATGCTGACACTGGGGGCAGTACTGTTCTGTTGTGTTATCAACGGCTACCCCAGTGGTCGTGTTTGCACTCCGCTTCGCGAAGGTGCGCTGCATCTTATTGCGTCCTTGTTGCAGGTGGCTGCCAGCCACCGCCGAGCGCCCTGAATGTCGCAACAGCTGCGCGTGCAGATTCTGTCTGAGCCTGCGTCCTGGCGTCGGAAGCCTGCAATAGGGTTTCATCGTCGTGCAGGACGTCAATCAAGCTTGCTGTTCCTTGCTGGAAGGCGATAAAAGATGACTGGCGGGCGCTGGCCAGGGCGGTTTCACCTCTGGTCAGCGTTGCTGTCTGTGTTTCACGATTGACCAATGCAGAGAAGGCATTTTCAACATCTTCTGTCGCCCGTAGCACCGACAGGCGGTAAGCGGCGAGCGCTTCAGCCTCCTGGCCTTTCGCCTGATCGATTTGGGCGTTGATACGGCCGAAATCGAAGAGTCGCCAGCGCAGTCCCAGTACACCTGACGACTGGCTGGCGCCACTGGAGAACAGGTTGCCGCTTGCAACTGCCGTTGCGCTGCCAAGCAATGCACTGAGTGAAAACGTTGGATAATACTCGCTGACGGCCATGCCGATACGTGCGCTGGACGCGGCGAGATGACGCTCTGCCACGATAATATCGGGTCTGCGGCGCAGCAGGTCGGCAGGTGTGCCTGTTGAGGTGATCTGCGGAGCCTGCGGAATGGCACCTGACGAAGCCAATTGAGTGCGATGGGTACCGGGAGGCGTGCCGAGCATAACATCCAATGCATTCATGGCGGCATCAATCCCGGTCTGGAGAACCGGCACGGTTGCCTGAACCTGCGCCAATGCTCCTTCGGTCTGACGAACCTGATACTCGGGAGCCAGTCCTTTGCTGTGGAGGAGTTGTACCTTTTCCAGCAACTCCTGCTGTGTAGTGACCTGCTGGTTTGCAATCGTCAGCCGGGCTTGTAATCCGCGCAGGGTGATATAGCTATCAGCAGTTTGGGCAGCGACGGCAAGGCGGGTCGCGGCGACACCCGCCTCGGAAGCCTGATAGTCAGCCAGTGCAGCCTGGCGACCGCGTCGCAGACCACCGAAAACATCAATCTCCCAGCTTGCGTTCAGATCGGTTTCATAAGCATTGCCGTAGCGATTATAATCCGGTGTCGAGCTGAGAATCTGGCCAAGCGGGGTTTCGACCGACTGATACGCGCGTGCGGCTTGTCCACTGATGTTGCCCGATGGCAACAGCGCAGCTGTCGCCGTACCAAGTCCGGAGCGGGCCTGTGCCATCCGGGCGGTTGCCTGGGCGAGATCGAGATTCTGCGCGAGCGCGTCTGAAACGAACTTACTTAAAAGAGGATCGTTGAAGCCCTGCCACCAGACGGCAAAACTGGCTGGTCGGGATGCGCTTCTCCGTTGGACGGCAGACTGCGCTTGGTACTGTTCCGAAAGTGGCGCATCAGGGCGATGATAATCCGGCCCGACTGCGCAACCCGCCAGTAAGCCGGTGCTTATCACCAGTGCAAGAGTACGTAGGGGGGACATTGATATTCCTTGAGTCAATTTTGATGTGTGACTACATTACCAAATGGTCACTCGTTGTCAATCAAGGCCCATTGAGCTAAGCTGGAAAAATGACTAAACACATAAATGTACATCCCCCACGGGGGCCATCGGACCACAGTGTCCGTGATCAGGTCGTGGAAGCGGCCACAGAGCATTTTGGGCATTTTGGATATGAGAAAACTACTGTGTCCGATTTGGCTAAATCAATAGGATTTTCAAAAGCTTACATTTATAAATTTTTCGATTCCAAGCAGGCGATCGGCGAGGTAATTTGTAGCAACCGGCTGGCGATGATCATGGCGATTGTCAATTCAGCGATTGCAGACGCGCCGACGGCTTCCGAAAAATTGAGGCGTTTATTCAGAGCGCTCACTGAAGCCGGTAGCGATTTGTTTTTTCACGATCGCAAGCTTTACGACATTGCTGCGGTCGCTGCGCGTGATAAGTGGCCCTCAGCAGAGGCGCATGAAGAACGCCTGCGACAACTCATTGAGCAAATCATTCTTGAAGGGCGGCAGACGGGAGAATTTGAACGAAAAACGCCGCTGGATGAGGCGGCGCATGCGATATATCTGGTCATGAGGCCTTATATCAGCCCAGTTCAGCTGCAATACAACCTGGAGACGGCATCGTCAGCTGCTGCACTACTGTCATCACTGATACTGAGAAGTTTGTCACCCTGAGATTGTGACTATTGACATTATTGGTCACTAGTCTGAGAATGCGGTTACTGTCCTGTTAAATCAAATAAGGGAAACCCATGCTCAGGCTCAAACCTGCCACTTTTGCTATTTGCCTGTTGCCGCTTGCCCTTGTGGCCTGCGGCGACCCTTCCGGCGTAGACGATCCGCGTAATCAACCTCCACTGGTAAGGGCTGCAACTGTGGTGAGTGCTGTCGATGCCTCTCGCGCATTCACCGGTGTTGTTGTCGCACGAATTCAGAGCAACCTCGGTTTTCGAGTGCAAGGCAAAATCCTTGAACGTCTGGTGGATACTGGCCAGACCGTTAAACGCGGTCAGCCATTGATGCGTCTGGACCCCGTTGACCTGAGGTTGAAGGCGCAAGCTCAGCAACAGGCCGTCGTTGCTGCACGGGCACGCGCCAGACAGACAGCTGATGACGAGGCGCGTTATCGCGGTCTGGTCGCTGCAGGCGCAGTATCTGCATCGGCCTACGATCAGATAAAGGCCGCCGCTGATACAGCCAAAGCTGAACTCAGTGCGGCTCAGGCGCAGGCGAATGTGGCACAAAACGCCATGGGCTATGCCGTACTGCTAGCCGATGCCGACGGCGTGGTAATGGATACGCTGGCAGAACCCGGCCAGGTTGTCAGTGCCGGGCAGCCTGTTGTCCGGTTAGCCAGAGCCGGGCAGCGCGAGGCCATCGTTCAGTTGCCCGAGACGCTACGACCAGTTGTAGGCAGCGAGGCCCAGGCAACGCTGTACGGTATCGAAAACCAGTCAGTTCCTGCGAAATTGCGCCTGCTCTCCGATGCGGCCGATCCTGTGACGCGCACCTTCGAGGCGAGGTATGTTCTGGAAGGGGCGCTGGCAAGCGCACCGCTTGGCTCAACCGTTACGCTCCATATTGCAGAAGATAAAACAACCCGCCAGCAGGTACTTCAGGTACCTCTGGCTGCAATCTATGATCCGGGTAAAGGGCCGGGTGTCTGGACTATTTCAAGCCACCCGGCAAAAGTGTCATGGCGGCCTGTTCAGGTACTTGGCCTGGGTGACGATACGGCAAGAGTGACTGGGGGCTTCAATGCCGGCGAGAAGGTCGTCGCCCTGGGAGCGCATTTACTGCATGACGGCGAGAAAGTACGAATAAATGAACAAAGCGATATAAGTGTCGCTGGGAGCAGGCCATGAGTAACGGGCGATTCAATCTTTCTGCAATCGCCGTCCGCGAGCGCTCGATTACCTTATTCCTGATCATCCTGATTACCGTGGCCGGTATTTTCTCCTTCCTTGAGCTGGGACGTGCAGAAGATCCGCCGTTTACGGTCAAACAGATGACGATTATTTCTGCCTGGCCGGGTGCCACTGCGCAGGAAATGCAAGATCAGGTTGCCGAACCGCTGGAAAAGCGTATGCAGGAGCTAAAATGGTACGACCGAAGCGAGACCTACACACGCCCCGGTCTGGCGTTTACCATGTTGTCATTGCAGGACAGCACGCCGCCTTCGCAGGTGCAGGAAGCGTTTTATCAGGCGCGCAAGAAACTCGGCGATGAAGCGAAAAACTTGCCGGCAGGTGTGATCGGGCCACTGGTCAATGATGAATTTTCCGATGTCACCTTTGCGCTTTTTGCACTGAAGGCGAAAGGAGAGCCACCGCGCCTGCTGGTCCGCGATGCTGAATCGTTGCGCCAGCGCCTTCTGCATGTGCCGGGGGTTAAGAAAGTCAATATTATCGGGGAGCAGGCTGAACGCATCTTTGTCTCGTTCTCGCATGACCGGCTGGCAACGCTGGGCATTTCTCCACAAGATATTTTCGCCGCCCTGAACAGTCAGAACGTACTGACGCCAGCCGGCTCGATTGACACCAAAGGGCCTCGGGTCTTTATCCGTCTGGATGGTGCCTTCGATAAACTGGAGAAGATCCGCGAAACGCCTATCGTCGTACAGGGTAGGACATTGCAGTTGTCGGACGTGGCAACCGTTGAGCGTGGCTACGAGGATCCTGCGACCTTCCTGGTCCGTAACCAGGGTGAACCGGCATTGTTACTAGGTGTTGTGATGCGTGAGGGCTGGAACGGCCTGGATCTGGGTAAGGCACTGGATGCGGAAACAGCCAAGATCAATAAGGGCATGCCACTGGGCATGACATTAACGAAGGTCACCGATCAGTCAGTCAATATTAGCTCAGCCGTTGACGAGTTCATGATCAAATTCTTTGTCGCGCTGCTCGTGGTGATGGTGGTCTGTTTCGTCAGTATGGGTTGGCGGGTGGGAGTGGTGGTGGCCGCTGCCGTGCCGTTGACGCTGGCTATCGTCTTTGTGGTGATGGAAGCGACCGGCAAAAATTTCGATCGTATTACGCTGGGTTCATTAATCCTGGCGCTGGGTCTGCTGGTGGATGATGCCATTATCGCCATCGAAATGATGGTGGTGAAAATGGAAGAGGGATACGACCGTATCAAAGCCTCGGCCTATGCGTGGAGTCACACTGCTGCACCAATGCTGGCTGGCACGCTGGTAACAGCCGTTGGCTTCATGCCCAACGGTTTTGCGCAATCCACCGCTGGTGAGTATACCAGTAATATGTTCTGGATTGTGGGCATCGCCCTGATTGCTTCATGGGTGGTGGCGGTGGCGTTTACACCTTATCTGGGCGTGAAAATGCTGCCGAAAATTAAAACGGTGGCGGGTGGGCACGCGGCTATCTATAACACTCGCCATTACAATCGCTTTCGTCGATTGCTGATCCGGGTCATCGCGCGAAAATGGATAGTGGCGGGCACTGTGATTGCCGTGTTTACCGCCGCCATTCTCGGCATGGGGCTGGTGAAGAAACAATTTTTCCCCACCTCCGACCGCCCGGAGGTGCTGGTAGAAATCCAGATGCCTTACGGCACCT
The DNA here is from genome assembly GCF_002847015.1 of Prodigiosinella confusarubida. GTDB lineage: Bacteria > Pseudomonadota > Gammaproteobacteria > Enterobacterales > Enterobacteriaceae > Prodigiosinella > Prodigiosinella aquatilis. The sequence continues at coordinate 3,838,770 of NZ_CP025085.1, read as the reverse complement.
CGATTGAGCAGACCAGCGCTGCAACGGCGAAAGTCGAAGAGTGGCTGAAAAAGCAGAAAGAGACAAAAATCGTCACGTCTTACATTGGGCAGGGTCCGCCGCGTTTTTTCCTGGCCATGGCGCCAGAGCTGCCAGACCCGTCGTTTGCGAAGATTGTTGTGCTGACGGACAGCTCACAAGCGCGTGAGGCGCTTAAGTTTCGACTGCGTGCGGCGGTGGCCAACGGGCTGGCCCCTGAAGCGCGTGTCCGCGTGACTCAACTGGTGTTTGGTCCATATTCCCCCTATCCGGTGGCCTGGCGTGTTATGGGGCCGGATCCCACCAAACTGCGCGAGATTGCAGACAGGGTGGAGGCGGTTTTGCAGGCCAGCCCGATGATGAGAACCGTCAATACCGACTGGGGGCCACGGGTGCCGACGCTGCATTTCACGCTCAATCAGGACCGCCTGCAAGCGATAGGGTTGACATCAAGTGCAGTCGCTCAGCAACTTCAGTTTCTGCTCTCAGGTGTGCCGATTACGTCTGTGCGTGAAGACATTCGCTCGGTTCAGGTCATGGGGCGTGCGGCAGGGGATATCCGGTTCGATCCAGCAAAAATAGGCGGCTTTACATTAGTGGGTGCTGCGGGTCAGCGCATTCCGCTGTCGCAGGTTGGTGATGTCGAGGTGCGTATGGAGGATCCTGTGCTTCGCCGTCGGGATCGAACTCCAACCATTACCGTAAGGGGGGATATCGCCGAAAATCTGCAACCGCCGGATGTTTCCACGGCTATCCAGAAAAAACTACAACCTGTCATTGACACGCTTCCGGCCGGATACCGTATAGAGAAGGCTGGCTCGATTGAAGAGTCAGGAAAAGCCACTAAAGCGATGGCGCCGCTGTTCCCCATCATGATTGGCATGACGCTGCTTATCATCATCCTGCAAGTGCGTTCAATGTCAGCGATGGTGATGGTATTTCTCACTGCTCCTCTGGGATTGATTGGGGTGGTGCCAACGCTGCTGATCTTCAACCAGCCTTTTGGCATCAATGCTCTTGTGGGGTTGATTGCGCTGTCGGGTATCCTGATGCGTAACACCTTAATCCTGATAGGACAGATCCATCATAACGAGCAGGAAGGGCTGGCGCCGTTCCATGCGGTGGTAGAGGCGACGGTGCAGCGAGCCCGGCCGGTAGTGCTTACTGCGATGGCCGCCATTCTGGCATTTATCCCGCTGACGCACTCGGTGTTCTGGGGAGCGCTGGCTTATACCTTGATAGGCGGGACGTTTGGCGGCACCATCATCACGCTGGTATTCCTGCCGGCAATGTATGCCATCTGGTTCAAGATACGTCCTGACAATCAGTCGCAGAACGAAAGGCAGGCATCGGTGTAAGCATCGTCGGGGGGGAGAATGGCTAAATAGTGTTTTTGCCGTTTAGCCTCACCACAGACCATTGTCATCGGCGATGGTCTGTGGTTTTTCCTGCGCTGACTGAGAAATTAAGGAACCTGATGATGGCATCTAAAGGTCAAAAGCGAACGGTTGTAACGGGGGGCGGCATATTTGCACCCGCGACGCCGGGCATGAACAGCGTATTTCTGCCAGCCATTGTCGTTGAGCGTTCACCATGAAAACGAAAAGCATCCCCACTGAAGGCAGAGTGAAAATCCATTCCTCCGATGGCTCGCGATTAACAGGTAAAATTGTAGCGTTACTGGCTGGCCTTTCTGCCATTAGACATACTGTCTAGCAACATTATTCTTCCCGCGTTTCCGGATATCGGAAAACAGCTTGGGGTGTCAGCACGCGAACGTGGCCTGACTCTCTCCAGTTTTTTTACTGGACCTTAAACCCCATAGGTAGTTAATGCGAAAGAATCGGTCACGCGCGCCAAGGCGGGGCAGGCATGAACGTGTCCTGCAAAAAACGCATGAAGTTGCGGACTCGCTCCGGTAGTCCCTCCCGCTGATGGGTCAGCGCCACGATATCCGCATCCGGCAACTTCCAGGTGGGAAGTAATCGCACAAGACTACCGTCTTTTAACGCGTCGGCAACATCCCACTCTGAGCGCAGGATAATACCTTGCCCATCACATCCCCATTGCCTGATAACGTTGCCGTCATTGCTACTGAGCGAAGGTTTAATACGTATGCTTTGGGTTTCCCGACCCCGGCGAAGGTGCCATAGGGTTACATCTTCATTGTTCTCATGCAGTGCTATACAAGGGTAATTGGCAAGTTGTCCGGGGCTATCGGGCAGACCATGTTGTGCAATGAAAGCAGGCGAGGCGCAGATGAATCGGCGGTTCGGCGCAAGAGTACGACACACCAGATTGGACGCGCCAAGCTGGCCAATATGGATCACCACATCGAAGCGGTCGCTTGTTTCAACCATCGGCTGGTCAGACAGATACAAGGAAATTTCAACCTCTGGATGGAAACTTTTGAAGGCTGCAACAGCAGGCGCAACGTATTGTCTGCCAAAGCCAAAGGGGGCGTTGATTTTCAACTTACCGACAAAACCCCTTCGCCGTTCGTGCAAATCATCCATCAGCGCGTCGAACTGTTGAAGTAACTCGGCCCCACGAACACATAACAACTCGCCTTCGTCGGTAAAGCGTAGCCCTCGCGCGGACCGGTCTAACAGACGGACGTCGAGTTTTTTCTCCATCTGTTGAAGTCGCTGAGTGACCGCCGAAGGCGTAAGCCTCAGTTTACGTGATGCCTCTAGCAGGGTTTTGCTTTCCCGAATGACCAGCAAGAAACGAATTTCAAATGAGTCTGTCATTAATAATTACTGAATCATAGAATTAGGAACATTAAAGTTCATGGGGGTTTTGGTGATTTATAATAGCGCTTTTACAGGAGACTACAAATGGCAGAAATAATCGATACCCCCGCGCTGTTACTGGACCGCGACCGCCTGGACAACAATATTCTGCGCATGCGTGACAAGCTGACGCAGTTCAACGTAACACTGCGGCCACATGTCAAAACCAATAAATGTCTGGAGGTCACCAAGCGCTTGTTTGCTGACGGACGAGGCCCTATCACTGTTTCTACATTGCGTGAGGCGGACTTTTTTTTGGCTGCGGGTTTCACCGATATCTTGTACAGCGTTGGTATATCCCCCAATAAGTTCGCTCATGCCGCCCGCTTAATTGAGAACGGGGCGGATTTAAAGCTGGTGCTTGATAATCTTGAATGTGCCTGCCTGTTGGCTGATTTTTCCCGCAGCCGTGGGCAGTCCTTCGAAGTGCTTCTTGAGATCGACTGCGACGGGCATCGCTCGGGCATCGTGCCGCAGTCGACATTACTGGTCGAGATCGCTAATTTGTTTCGTGACAGTGGGGTCCGGGTCAGCGGTGTTATGACTCACGCCGGAAACTCGTACAACAGCCGATCCATCGCTGATATCGAGGCTTACGCACTACAAGAGCGTGCCGCCGTAATCGAGGCTGCACGCTTGCTCAACGACGCAGGGTTCGAACTATCGATCATTAGCATAGGTTCCACTCCCACCGCACTGTTTACTCACGACCTGTCCGGTATCACGGAAGTTCGGGCCGGCGTATTTGCGTTCTTTGACTTGGTTATGGCTGGGCTTGGGGTATGCAATGTGCAGGACATCGCTATCTCGGTACTGGCTACGGTCATTGGTCATCAGACTGAGAAAGGCTGGACCATGGTCGATGCTGGATGGATGGCGTTGTCTCGGGATCGTGGTACTGTCCAACAATACGTGGATCAAGGGTACGGTATTGTCTGCGACTTGTCAGGTCAGCCTATAGGCGACCTGATCGTTACGGCGGCTAATCAGGAGCATGGAATCATCTCCTCGCGCTCGGGACGCCTTGAATCTGTCCCAGTGCTGCCGATAGGCACTCAACTGCGGATTTTGCCCAATCATGCGTGCGCTACTGCCGCTCAGCACGCCGGCTATCACGTCTTGACTGAAGGGCGCCACCTTGATTACTGGCCACGCATCTCGGGTTGGTAAATAGCGTCTTCGGCTATTAATCCCTTAACCAGCGCCAGAACGGAGAATATCCATGAAAATTATCACATCACAACAGTTGCCTCCGCCGGGGGGTCATTACTCTCAGGGTGTGCTTTCGGGGAACTTGCTGTTCGTATCCGGGCAACTGCCATTCAATCAAAGAACGGGCACTTTTCCCGATGGCATTGAAGCCCAGTTCGTGCAAGCTATGAAAAATGTCGAGACGGTGCTCCATGTTGCTGATGCAACACTGGCAAATCTGGTAAACGTGCAGATCTTTATCTCTGATGTCGAGCATTGGCAAACTGTGAATACGCATTATGCGGAACTGCTGAGTGCTCATCGGCCGGCTCGCACAATCATTCCTTGCGGCCAACTTCATTACGGTGCGTTGGTAGAAATAACCGCTGTCGCTGAACTCTTCACCTATGTATAGGAATCCCTGCAATGACGCCAAACTTATCCACTACCCTACGACCTCACCAACCCGCAGCGCCAGTCGAGCTGGTGCTGTTCGATCTGCTGACTGCTTTGCTGGACTCGTGGACGCTGTGGAGTTCAGTAGCTGGTTCCGATCACATGGGGAAAACATGGCGCATGGCGTATCTGAAAGCTACTTATGGCTGCGGCAGTTATCGGCCCTATGAAAAGTTGGTCGAAGAGGCAGCGATTGACGTCGGGCTTGGTAGCGAGGCGGCAGCAAACCTGGAAGCACGCTGGAGCGAGTTACAGCCATGGGCCGAGGCCAGTATGGTATTGGCGGCACTCAAGCCGCGCTATAAGCTGGGCATCGTGACCAACTGCTCGGAGAGACTGGGCCGTATCGCCGCAGACCTGATGGGGGTGCCATTTGATGTTGTCATCACATCGGAAAAAGCGGGGTTCTACAAACCGAACCCAGTACCTTATCGCATGGCGCTGGAAATGTTAAGCATCGCACCAGCCAATGCAGTGTTCGTAGCCGGTTCCGCTTATGACCTGTTTGGCACCGCGAAGGTAGGGTTGCCGACTATATGGCACAACCGCATTGGTCTGACGGCACCTGAGGGTGCCCCAGCGCCTCTGATCATAAGACCAACATTAGACCGCTTGGCGGCAGACTTGTCGGATATTTCGGCAGGAACATGAAGGAAGATGCCTGGCGGCTTTCGATGTTGGGAACTGAAATATGAGCAAGTGTATTTATCAACCATCCATTTCCCGGGTCTGCTTATTCACAGTGCCCGCGTGTCACAATCAAATAGGCAAAAAGTAATCAAGGCGTAATTAAAATTACCCATTATTTACTCATTCTTTACGCATTATTCACGTTGTTATGCTTAAAGGATGAAGTAACAATGGAAATACCACGATGTATGCGTCCCGCCACGTTTGTTGCCGTCGCGGTTGCCTTGGGCGCCATTCCGGCGCATAGCGCAAGCCGCGCCGGTAATAATGCGATTAACGGGGTCGATCTCCTTTCGGGTTTCAGTAAACTGTGGAACACCGGTGCGACCTGGAATACCGGCACGCCAACGGCGTTGGGTGCGCCGCTGTTGGCCTATAATATTCAATATGTCATCGATCGTGCTCACACCCGCACCGAACAGCAGGAAATCGCAGCCTATTATGACGACCGGCGTAACCAGAGCTATAGCGTTATCAACGGGCTGGGTTCGCTGACCAACGGTTATCTGGCCGGTTCCGGTGCCTTTACCACTATCCCGGTCTTTGATGACACCACCAAAACCGTGCAATACAACGATGCCGGAAATGGCGCGGGAAATAGCGACTCGGCGTTAGGCAACGTGGTGCGGCTGGTTTTGGCGCTGCGCAACGACGCCTCTACCACGCCAGCCAAAAACCATTATCTGTATCCCCGTCCTTGGCGGCAGACGGACGAAGACATTGTCGCTGACTCTCTGAAACCCGAGCGCAGCACCACGCCAGCATCGGATTCGGGTTTCCCCAGCGGCCACACCAATGCCGCCTATCTTTCGTCCATCGCGCTGGCCTATGCCATCCCCGAGCGCTTCGACAGTCTGCTGCTGCGGGCCTCTCAATTAGGCGACAACCGTATTGAAGCCGGCATGCACTCGCCACTGGATGTGATAGGCGGACGCATTACCGCCACCTATTTCGCGATCGACAACCTCAGTAATTCAGATAACACCCAGTTGAAAGCTGATTCCCGAGCGCAGGCGCTGGCGTATTTCACTAGCCAATGCGGCGGCGATATCAATAACTGCGTAGAGCGGGTTGATCCCGCCACCGATCGTTTTTCCGCCCATTCACAGGATAAAGCGACGTATACCGACCGCATGACCTATGGTTTTACGCCGATCGGCCCCACCAACCTGGCACCGGTGGTACCGTTAAACGCTGAAGTGTTGCTGGAAACGCGTTTCCCTTATTTGGGGGCCGCCCAGCGCCGCGATATATTGGCCAGTACCGAGATCTCCTCAGGTTATGTCGTGATTGATGAAAGTGGCGGCTACGGCCGGCTCAACCTGTTCGCCGCTGGCGACGGCTATGGGGCGTTTAATAATACGGTAACCGTTGATATGCGTGCCGAACAGGGTGGATTTAATGCCAGGGATGCCTGGCGTAACGACATTAGTGGCAGCGGTGGGCTGGTAAAACAAGGGACCGGCGAGCTGATACTCAGCGGCGACAACACTTATTCCGGCGGCACGGTCGTCGAAGGCGGTACTTTAACCGGCTACGCTCTGGCTTTTGGCAGCGGCACTATTACCATCGGCGATAACGGGACCTTAAAGCTCGACCAATCAGTCGACGGCAGCATGGATAATATCCTGGCCGGGCAGGGAGCGCTGATCAAGACTGGCGTCGGTTCGCTGAATCTCACCGCGGACAGCGGGTTTACGGGGATTACACAGGTACGACAAGGGCGGCTTGCAGTCAACGGCAGCCTGGCCAGGTCTGCCGTAACGGTCAATTCGGGTGCTACCCTGGGTGGCAACGGCACGGTCGGCAGCACACATATCGAGAGCGGCGGCATCCTGGCGCCCGGTAATTCGGTCGGGTTGCTTACTGTTAATGGTGATCTGAATCTGGACGCGGGGTCGATTTATCAGGTTCAGGTCACGCCGGCAGGCGTTGCGGACCGCGTCAACGTGGCGGGGGTGGCCAACATCAACGGCGCGCAACTCAGCCTTGATGTGAGCCAGTTACTGGATCCGCTGGCACAATTACAGATCTTACGTGCTGCGGGTGGGGTAAGCGGTGTCTTCGCCAGTCCTGTGCTGTTCAATACCGTCTTTCTGAATCTCGTGGTGCAATACGGCGCGCAAGACATTGCGCTGAATCTGGTGCGCAACAACACCGCGTTCGCTGATGTGGTGACCAATCCAAATCAGCGCTCCACTGCTCAGGGGATAGAAAGTCTGGGGGTCGGCAACAGCTTGTGGAATCAGGTTGCGTTATCCGACACCGCTGGTGCCAGGGACGTGTTCTCCTCCCTGACGGATGAGATCCATGCCTCGACCAACAGTGCGCTGATCCAGCTCGATCAGACCGTGACCAACGCCATGCGTGATCGTCTCTGGTCGGCTCAGATGCACGCTAAAAGCCATGACCGGCTCGCCCCTGAAGCACAGGATCGGCAACAGGCCGATCTTGGACAGGACAGTACGGTGTGGCTACAGGTGCCGGACGGTTCTGGCCATATCGGCAGTACGGCAGCGACAGGACGTTTGAATACCGATGCCCATGCCGTGCTGGTCGGCGCCGATATGCCGGTAAATAGTGTCTGGCGACTGGGCGGTCTGCTAGGAGGCGGCAGGAGTTCAGCTAATATCGATGGTCGCAGCGGTTCCTCCGACAGTAATAATATTCATGTTGGGTTATACAGCGATGCCCAGTGGGGCGCGTTTAGCCTGAAAACCGGCGCGACGTACGGTCGACATGATATTAATGCCAGCCGTATGGTCAATTACACCGGCGTGCCGGAACATCTTGACTCTGACTACCGTGCCGCCAGCATGCAGGCTTTCGCCGAGCTGGGCTACGATATCGGTTCTGGTTCGACCTTTGTGCAGCCCTTTGTTGGTGTGGATCACACCCATTTGCGTACCGGTGGATTCAGCGAAAGTGGCAGCGCCGCCGCACTTAACGCCCGGCGGCAGAATAACGACGTCAGCTTCAGTACGATCGGGGTACATCTTGCGTCGTCTTTCCTGTTGGGACAGGTGCAGGTTTTGCCCTATGCCACTCTCGGCTGGCGCAATGCGCTGGGCAATACCGATATCGACAGTCGTGAAGCTTTTACCGGCGGCGATGATTTTACGCTCGTAGGCGCGCCGTTGGCCCGTCATGTGGCAATCCTGAGCGGTGGCGCTGAAGTGGTGATCGGCAAACGCGTCAGTGTCGGGATAAACTATGCCGCGCAAATCGCCAACAATGCGACGGATCACAATGTAAAAGCCGTTTTGACCATCCATTTCTGACCCTGTCTGCGCGGGTGTGAACCGGGTGGGCGGCGCCTTGACGGGCTGCCGTTGTGGAAAATAGCTTGCGTGGATAACGCGGGAATTACCGATCACCACTGCATCATTTCCATCCGTGCTTCCAGATGTTTCACTTTGTGCACGTATGCTGTTGTGCTCCTTATGACACATTTGCCGTTCAAGGGCATCTTAGCTGCGCCAGATGTTGGGTTTCGATCTCTGTGGATGTCCACTGAGCCAAAGTCAGGGACGCGTAACGCTTCAGGCAGGTAAGAATTTTAACCGCGTGGTTTTCCGACCAGGGTCTGAGACTGCTGATGTGCCATGAGGTAGCAATGTGTTTAAAGGTGAGTTTTTTACAGCGTTTTTCTGATTCTCGGGGGCAGGGAAGAGCAGATACTGGATGCTAGCAGCTTGCGTGCAACGTCATGTTTTTCAGGTGACTGCGCAGTGGCACCCGAGGATAAACGCCGAACGCCAGGCAGGATTCTTTACCCGGATTGTGCGCGCCCATCACAGTAAACAGCTTGCGCTTACATACCATCAATTGGAGCCCATTATTTAAATATTGAAAGTGATTTATAAGGATGGCCAATTAATGGGCTTATTACTTTGTTATGTTTATAAGCAAACCACAATAAACAAGATATTGGAGTTGATATTCATGTTGAGGGTGATTGCTGTTTTTTTAGCCAATAAAGCGATGAGCTTCTGAAATTCTTCCTGTCTAATAACAAAGCAAGCATCTTGCGGTAGTGGACTGCCCCTAGGATCGTGGAGACTCCCGAGGCCTTTGAACGGGCCTTATCGTGAGAACAGGATCTGTCCACGGTTTTGGGGGCAGTCCATTTTGGTTAAAATATTGTCCACCAATCCAATTTCACTATGCATCGATATTATAATGAGTAGTTTATGTCATTGAGATTAAAATTCTATCAAGAGTTATTTTTAATTTCCTAATTTAGTGAGTGAAATAGTTATTTAATGGAGAGCTGACGAGGATTGAGTACGCTCGCCAATTCAAATAATTATTCTACAGTTAACGGATTACAAGCCCATTAAGCATGAGATCGAGATGTGCTTCTATTAATATTTCCTTCTGAAGGTGACGGCGACCGGTAATGTTTATATGCAATACCATCAGATTCAAAATAGAACTCATAATGACCTCAGGTGTACCAGACGCAGGCCCATCACGAAACTCACCTGTTTCGACCCCTTCTTTCAATAATTTGCCTATTGCTCCTACGAGGGGCTCTACGAATTCGTCATAATGACGATCAACAATTTCTGGAAGACGTATACCCTCAGTCAAAGACAAGCGCAGCATTTGCTGGATTTTTTTGTCCTTAGATATTTTTTCAAAGGCAAAGAGAAGCAGTTGACGCAGGCGTTCAGCACAGGTGCCTTTGAATGATTCAGCGATGCTTAACACATCCCGGTATGGCTGGGAATGGTGATGCGCCATCGCTTCGAAGAGGGCCTCTTTGGTAGGAAAGTACAGATAGATTGTGCCCTTACTGATGCCCAGACGCCGGGCAATATCATCAAGCCTGGCGGCGGCATAGCCCTTAATGGCGAACTCCTCAAAAGCCGCCTCCATAATTTCCTGAGGGCGCTGCGCTTTTTGTTGAGCCCGCGTCATCTTATTTAACATGTGGAAAACTCCTTAGATTAGCCGTGGCCGGGCCTCGATTTTATCCTGTCAGGATCATGTCACAGTTCTGCATATTCGCAAATACCGTTAGGGTCTTGGTACTGAAATCGAAGTTGTTTAAATCAGTCTTAAGTTATGCAGACGATTAACCGAAGTTACTCATCAATAAATTGACTGACTGGTCAGTCAATGATAAATATAGCGTCTATTTCCGTGTTTTCAATGATGAGGGTCCCATGCAACGGGTTTCGATAATTGTATTCAGTTTGGTCTGCGTAGCACTGACCGGGTGTGACGGACAAAAGCAGGCGTCGGCACCGCCTCCGCAGCCGGTGAAAGCTATGCAGGTACAGCTGGTTCCTTATCAAAAGGTGACGCATATATCGGGCGAGGTTGCTGCGAAGGTCCAGGCCGATCTGGCGTTCCGGACAGAAGGGCGGGTGATTGCACGGCTGGTTGATGTCGGGAGCCGGGTACATAAAGGAGAAGTGCTGGCAAGGCTCGACGACGTGGAAAAAAGAGCGGACGTGGATGTTGCGCAGGCAACACTCCGCGCTGCCCGCGCAACGCTTAAGTTAAAACAAAGCATCTTCAGTCGCGATCAGAAGTTGCTCGCGACCCGGGCAATTTCACAGGCCGAATGGGATCAGGCGCGGGAAGATTTCAGTAGTGCACAGGCGGGATTGGCCAGCGCACGGTCCTCACTTAACACGGCAAATGATGCGCTGACCTATACCGAGCTCAGAGCGGATGCGGATGGGGTGATTGTCTCGCGACAGCTGGAAGTCGGTCAGGTCGTTGCTTCAGCCCAAACTGTTTTTACTCTCGCTCATGATGGCTTACGCGATGCCGTGTTCCAGGTGCCGGAGGCCCTGTTAGTCAATGAGCAGCCAGGAGATAACATTGACGTCAGTTTGCTTTCGATAGCCTCTTCTCCTTTAACTGCCAGGGTGCGGGAAGTTGCGCCGTTGCTGGATGAGACGCGCGGTACCGTTAGGGTGAAAGCCACGTTACCCGCGACGGCACAGTGGCCACTCGGCGCACCTGTTGTCGGCAGCTTTGTCACGAAAGAATCGCAGGGCATTTTACTGCCACCCGGCGCACTGACCTCAATGCGGGGTAAGCCCGCCGTATGGGTGATAGATAAAGAAAAACACGTCGTTTCTCTGCAAGCTATTACGGTTTCGCGCTACCGCGCCCACGACGTGGTAGTGACGGCAGGGCTGACGCCTGGCGCCTGGGTAGTCACTGAAGGCGGAAAGTTTCTGATAGCAGGTCAGCGCGTTTCTCAGGAGCAAAAGTAAATGAACAGACATCCATGGTTTTTTATTTGTCCATTGGCTCTGCTGCTGGCAACCGTCACAGGATGTGATGACAAAACTGCCGCCATTCCGGCACCGCGCTATGTTCTTTCCGCCACCGCGCTCACCGAGTCGGCCGGCGGCATGAGCCTGGCCGGCACGGTACAACCCCGCGTCACGTCACCGCTTTCCTTCCAGACTCCGGGCCGTGTCGTGTCACGCCATGTGGCAGTGGGCGATGAAGTGAGTGCTGGGGAGGTGCTTGCTGAACTCGATCCTCTGTCGTTGGAGTTTTCGCAACAAAGCGCGCGGGCCAGCCTGCAGGATGCGCAGGCAAAACTTCAAAATGCCCTGATTACTGCCAAACGGCAACGCAGTCTTGCCGCGGCACAGGTTACAAGCGTTGAAGAGCTGGAGGAGGCCGAACAGAATCTGACGGCCGCTCAGGCAGCGGTGGGAGAAGCCCAGGCCAGACTCCGTAAGGCCGACGAACAGCTAAGTTATGCCCAATTGAAATCGCACTTTAACGGCGTCATCACCTCGGTGTCCGTCGAAACCGGACAAACCGTTGCTGCAGGACAGACCGTATTTCAGGTTGCCTGTCTAAGGGAACGGGATGCCGTGGTCGATGTGCCAGAGGAGGAGCTAAAGAACGTGAGTCTAGGGCATAAATTCGAAATCGCATTGCAAATGGATCCCTCTATTAAATGGACGGGCGAACTGAGAGAAATTGCGCCGGCGGCCGATACGGTTACGCGCCTGAGACGAGTCAAGATCGCCATAAATGATGCCCCACCAGCATTTCGGTTAGGCACTGTGGTAACGGCATTTCCCCTGATGACAAAAAAAGCGGACACGTCAGTGATTATTCCTGCAACCGCCGTTCTTGAGCGTCAGCAGGTGCACTTTGTCTGGGTGATTAACCCATCCTCTTTGACCGTCAGCCTGAGAAAGATCCAGTTCATTCCTTCGCCGCAGGTGGGCTTGGTTCGTGTTCTGAGTGGGCTGCGGGCGGGGGAGCAGATCGTTACGGCCGGTGTGAACAGTTTACAGCCGGGACAAAAAATCCGCATTGAGAGGACGCCTACACTGTGAACAAATTTAACCTTTCGGACTGGGCGCTCGAGCATCGTTCTCTGGTCTGGTATTTCATCATTATTTCGGCAGTGATTGGCTTCTTTTCTTATCAGGGACTGGGAAGAGAAGAAGACCCGGCCTTTACGATCAAAACCATGGTCATCCAGGCGCGGTGGCCAGGGGCGACAGCGGAAGAAATGACAAATCAGGTGACCGACCGTATTGAGAAAAAGCTGCGTGACATTGATACCTTAGATCACACCCGCAGCCAGACAACGGCGGGGCAAACCATTATATATGTGGATCTGAAGGAAAATACGCCGTCTAAGGACGTCCGCGCTGTCTGGCAGCGGGTTCGCAATATGATGGCGGATATTCATAGTGATTTTCCTGCAGGCATACAGGGGCCTTTTTTAAACGACCGTTTCGATGATGTGTTTGGCAATATTTATGCCTTTACCAGCGACGGTATCAGCCAGCGTCAACTGCGTGATTATGTCAACGAGGCGCAAAAGAAAGTACAGACCATCCCTAATGTCGGCAAAGTTGAGATCCTGGGCGCGCAGGATGAAGTGATCTATCTGGAGTTCAATCCCCGGAAGAGTGCCGAACTGGGCGTGAGCCGTAGCGCGGTAATTGCCGCGCTACAGGCACAGAACGCCGTCACCGCATCCGGCTTTATCGAAGCTGGCTCGGACCGCATCGCGCTGAGGGTAGATGGCGGTTTCGCCTCTGAGCAAAGCCTGCGGCACATCAACCTGCACATTAATAACCGGTTCTTCCCTCTCACGGATGTGGTTAAGATTACGCGTGGTTACGTTGATCCGCCTACTTCGCTGTTCCGTTACGATGGCAAACCCGCCATCGCGCTGGCGGTGGGCATCAAATCTGGCAGTAATTTGTTAGTGTTTGGTCACGCGCTGGACCAGATGATTGGCAATATCATGCACGATCTGCCTGCCGGGGTGTCTGTATCAAAAGTCTCCGATCAGCCCGCCATTGTGAATGAAGCCGTCTCTGGATTTACCCATGCTTTATTTGAGGCCGTCGTCATTGTGTTGGCGATCAGTTTTATCAGTCTGGGCGTCCGGGCTGGCCTGGTAGTCGCCATTTCCATTCCTCTGGTGCTGGCCATTACTTTCCTGGTGATGTATTACGCCGGTATTTCTTTGCAGCGGATCTCGCTGGGCGCATTGATCATCGCGTTAGGGCTGTTAGTCGACGATGCGATGATCGCCACGGAAATGATGGTGGCCCGCCTGGAAATGGGGGACAGCCTTAGAAAAGCAGCCACGCACGTGTATACCTCCACTGCGTTTCCGATGTTGACGGGAACGCTGGTCACCGTGTCCAGTTTTATTCCGGTCGGATTTAACGCCAGTAATGCGGGTGAGTTTCTCTTTACGCTGTTTGTTGTGATCGCTGTTTCACTGATTGTCTCATGGGTGGTTGCAGTTTTGGTCGCGCCGCTATTAGGCGTGGCACTGCTGCCAAAGACGATAGAAAAGAAAGGAGAACACAAAAGCCTGACCGACAAAGTCTTTTCCCGCATGCTGCACTGGTGTCTCCGCCACCGGTGGCTGACGATTGGCAGCGTCTGTATGGCATTTATTCTCTCTGTCCTTGGGATGTCGCAGGTCCAGCATCAGTTCTTCCCCAGTTCCGACCGTCCCGAGCTCATCGTAGACTGGAATCTGCCGCAGAACAGTTCTATTGAAGAAACCAGCCGCCAAATGGCGCAGTTTGCACGGGATGAACTTCAAAACAGTCCTGATGTGGATCACTGGTCGAGCTATATCGGCACCGGCGCACCGCGGTTTATCCTGTCGTTTGACGTGCAACCGCCATCGCTATCATTTGGCCAGACAGTGATTGTGGCAAAAGACATCAAAGCGCGGAATCGTCTGCAATTAAAGTTTCGGTCCTATTTAGCCCATAGGTTTCCGGGTACCGACGCCTACGTCAAGTTTCTGGACATCGGACCGCCGGTTGGCAAACCAGTACAATACCGAGTGGCGGGACCGGATATCCAGCAGGTACGCAGCGAAGCACATAAACTGGCGGCAATCCTGAACCAGGATCCTTCGCTGAGCAATCTTGCTTTCGACTGGAATGAGCCGGCACGTGTGGTCAAGGTACATGTCCTGCAGGATAAGGCACGCCAGATGGGTGTTTCATCTCAGGCTATCGCTCAGGCTGTAAACGGTCTGGCAGAAGGTGCAACGGTCACCCAGGTTCGCGATAGTATCTATCTGATAAATGTCGTGTGGCGGGGGCAGCCGAAAGAGCGCGGTTCAGTAAGCGCATTGCGGGATCTGCAGCTCGATGGCGCTAACGGCCAGCAGATACCTTTGTCTTCTGTCGCCACCTTCAGTTATGAGCTTGAGCAACCAACCATCTGGCGGCGTGACCGTGCGCCCACCATTACGCTGAAAGCAGGCGTGATCGGTGACATTCAACCGGCAACCATTGTGAAACGCCTTGAGCCTAAAGTGGATGCATTCCGGCAGAGCCTGCCTCAGGGATACACCGTTGAAACGGGCGGCGCGGTTGAGAAGAGCGCGCAGTCACAGGCGCCGATAGAGAAGGTGATCCCTGTTATGATTTTTGTCATTGCCACCATTTTGATGATCCAACTGCAAAGTTTCCATCGTCTGTTTTTGGTCTTTTCCGTCGCCCCATTGGCGTTAATCGGCGTGGTGTCAGCACTGTTACTGAGTCATGCACCGATGGGATTTGTGGCCATTCTGGGGGTGTTAGCGCTGGTAGGTATCTTGATCCGCAACTCGGTGATCCTGGTGGTACATATCGACACATTGCGGGCCGAGGGAATATCCCCCTGGCGGGCCGTCGTAGAGGCAACCGAACATCGTATGCGCCCCATCATGTTAACGGCCGCCGCCGCTACGCTTGCGCTGATCCCTATTGCCCGAGAAATATTCTGGGGTCCAATGGCCTATGCCATGATGGGCGGCATCATTATCGGGACCGTCCTGACGTTGTTATTCCTTCCCGCGCTCTACGTCACGTGGTTCAAAATTCCTCAAGAGGAGAAAGCAGAATGACATATCCGCTGATGGATGCCGGCCTGAACGAAAGCCGCCTCTTTACACTGAATCAGGTAGCAATGGCATGAGTTATTTTATTGTGTCCCGAACGCTACACTTATCCCGCCGCGCCCTGACGCCGGTCACGGCGGTAGTGTTGGCGACCTTTTTAACAGGTTGCACGTTAGTGCCCGAGTATCATCGTCCCGTCGCGCCCGTTGCGTCTGCGTGGCCGATAAAGGCTAAAACTGGTGTGTCAGACACGTCCGTTGCGGCGATAACCTGGCAAACCTTATTCGTTGATCCCAAGTTACGGCAGGTGGTGCAGTTGGCCCTGGACAACAACCGTGATTTGAAAATTGCGATTTTGAATATAGAGAAGGCCCAGGCACAGTACCGGATACAGCGCTCAGCGCTGATGCCTCAAATAGGAATAGCAGGAGCAGAGCAAGCCCAACGTACACCGGCGTCGGTCTCTTATACGGGGATTGGCGGGGTGACTCGTGGTTACAGTCTCGATGTCGGTATCAGTGCGTATGAGCTCGATCTTTTCGGGCGCATCCGTAGCCTGAAGGAAGAGGCACAGCAGGATTACCTGTCGACAGTCTGGTCACGACAGGCCACGCAGATAAGTCTGATCGCCGAAGTGGCAGAAAGCTATTTGTCGCTGGCGGCTGATCAGGATCTACAACGCCTGGCTCAGGATACATTGCGCAGTCGCCAGGCAGCATATGATTTGCAACAGAGTCTGACCAACGTCGGTAAATCCTCCCAACTACCGCTGCATCAGGCGGAAAGCGAGCTGGAGAGTGCCCGTTACCAGTTACTCCTTGCTGATAAGCTGGTAATGTCAGACAGTAATGCACTGACTTTACTGGTGGGCACATCTCTACCCGCGAGCCTGTTGCCCTCAACTGATTCTTTAGCAAACATGGTCAGCAATAAACCGTTATCTGCAGGCCTCCCCTCTGATTTGTTACAACAACGGCCTGATATTATGTCAGCGGAACACAATCTGCTGGCTGCTAATGCTGACATCGGGGCAGCACGTGCGGCGTTTTTCCCCAGCATTAGCCTGACAACCTCTGCCGGCCGCGCGAGCAACGCTTTAGGGGAACTCTTTGACGCAGGGGGGCGCAGCTGGAGTTTTGCCCCCCAGGTTAATCTGCCCATCTTCAGCGGAGGGCGGCTTATGGCGCAGTTAGAAACGTCAAAAGTTGAACGAAACATCGCAGTGGCAGAGTATGAGAAAACCATTCAAACCGCGTTCCGTGAGGTCTCGGATGCGCTGGCAGAACGCAGTGTGGTGGACGATGAAACCCAGGCGCAGCAAAAAAATGTCCAGGCCGCAAAGGCGGCATTCGACTTCGTTCAGATTCAGTATACCAACGGTGCGACGGACTATCTGAACGTGCTGGATGCACAGCGGACGTTATTCGCCGCGCAACAGTCTCTGATTCAGAGCAGACTTTCACAACAAAACAGTCTTATTACCCTTTACAAGGCCCTTGGAGGAGGGTGGGAGCATGAAGCCGTAGAGTGAGGCACCAGGCCTGTTTAAACCGGATTCTGCCATGGATGGCCGTTAATGGGCAGGATAAATGTCCTGCGCACTTCGCCTGTGTGGTCATAACTCCGGATTAAACGGACTTTTTTTGTTCCAATGCATTAAAATCATGAACGAAGTTTTTCAATAATCTTTCGAATTCAACGCGGTCATCGTTTGGCCAGCTATTGAATATGTCGTTATAAATGAGTGCGCGTGCGTGATCGATTTTATCGGTCATCATTTTTCCTTCAGGTGTAGCGACCGCTTCGTTAATTCGCTTGTCTTTAACGTTTTTCTGTCGATGAGTTAGGCTCATTTGCTCGAGTTTAGCTACCTGACGGCTTACCGTCGTGTAATCCCGACCAACCCGGTCAGCGAGTTCTCCTACCCCCATCGGGCCAAAGCGGCCTATCAGGACCAGCAGTGGAAATAATGCACGGTCAAGATTTATCCCGGAGTTTTTTATCATGATTTCATCACGTTGAGGCCGATTAAAGGCACCGACGATAGCCAACAATGTATCATGTAAATCATCAAAATTATCGATATTATGTGTATTTTGCACTCTTTTCATTGACGGGCTCCGGGAACAAGAATAATGTGTGTATTATACACATATCATTCTTCAACTAAAGGTGAACTCAATGAAAGCAGCAATTGTTAATGGGAAAGGCGAAACGCCGGTTTACGGAGATTTCATGGATCCTCAGGGAGATGAACAGCATATTGTGGTCAACGTTAAAGCCGCTGCAATCAGTCAACTGGCCAAGTCACGGACAGCGGGAACACATTACAGCTCAACGATTCAATATCCGTTCATACCTGGAATTGATGGTACCGGTTATCTGACTAACGGAGATCCGGTCTTTTTTTTCGCCTTGAATTCTCCTTTTGGAAGTATGGCAGAGAAGACGCTGGTGACGAGAAAAAGTATCGTACCGCTCTCTGCAACACTCGATCCCGCTATGGCTGCCGCCATTGGTAATCCCGGAATGTCATCTTGGGCGGCTTTAACGCGTCGGGCACAGGTGCGAAAAGGAGAAACCGTTCTTATAAATGGCGCGACAGGCACTTCCGGCGGTCTGGCCGTACGTATCGCTCGTCACCTGGGCGCGGGGAAAATCATTGCAACCGGACGTAATACTCAAGCGCTGGAAAAGCTACATAATCAGGGGGCAGACATTACGTTTACGCTGGAAGAATTGCCGCATGAACTCCCCCCGCTGATGGAAGAGGGGATCGATGTCGTTCTGGATTATCTCTGGGGGGAGAGTGCGCTTGATATCATGAAGTCCGCCGTTGCAGGTGGCGCCAGGATAGTACGTTTTGTACAGATCGGCTCGCTAAGCGGGCAAGAAATTGAATTGCATAGCAAATTGCTGCGCTCATCAGGACTGACCCTGATGGGGAGTGGACTTGGCAGCGTATCTAATGCAGAGCTGGTGGCTTCGGTTGGTGAACTATTACAAGCGGCTGTACTAAGTGATTTCTCCGTCCCATTCCGTCTTCGTCCGTTACATGAGGTGAACGACGCATGGAATGAGGATGACAGCCGTTGTCGCACTGTTTTCACCATCTGATATTAAGGGGATTCAGCATGATCCTTAATGAGTCTCTCAGATATGGTATGGAAAACTCAGAGAGTTAGCGGAATTTATAAAGTTGAGAGTTTGTTACTTTGCTAATTACCTGAATGTTAAATTTGATGTATGGAAGTTGTGGCTGTGTTCGGAAATATTTACAGGGTCATAGGCCTGTTTTCTCAATTCTCTTTAATAATTCAATGAAATGATGGGTTTTAAGCTCTGAGACTGACAGATGCCCGATAACCGGAAAGATATGATTGTTCATGCTGGCAAGCAGCGTGGTGTTCTGACCATGTTCTGTTACTTTTATGCCAGACAATGCCACAGTCTGGAAGGTTTTTTCTGGTGAACAGGGCGCTTTTTCAGCCGCCCGCTGGTGTGCGGGGTTGATATTCTGCGCCAGCAGCTTGCGGATACCGTCGCGCTGTTGTCGGGCATTCGCCAGAGATACATCGGGATAGGCACCTAAGCCGAGGCGGGATTCTTTACCATTGATACGATATTTGAGATACCAGAGACGTGAACCACCGGGATTAGCCAACAGATACAGACCGTGAGAGTCGGAAACGTTGAAGGGGTTTGCGGATACTTTCAATTTGCGGATTTTTGAGTCGTTAAGAGACATGTGGGGGTCACTCCATTATCGAACCAACCTGACCCCCAATCTGACCACCACATTTTCCCAATGCGAAGGGAAAACTGAACATGCATCGGGACGGTTTTTCACGTCATCACGCTGAATAAAAAGCAAAAAGCAGATGCCTTTCGACATCTGCTTTTCTAAATGTGGCTCCTCTGACTGGACTCGAACCAGTGACATACGGATTAACAGTCCGCCGTTCTACCGACTGAACTACAGAGGAATTGTGTGAACGGGGCGCATCTTAACGATGGCCTGAGGGGATGTCAAAGCCTGTTTTCACACTTTTGTATCGAGTGCAGAATAAATCACCAGATCTGGCTGAAACCGTGATCCTCACGCCTTGTCGAGCCGAGTCAAATATTCTGCAACACACGTCAGAATGACATTGTTTGGCACCGTTATATTCAGACCTGCATGGCAAGTGGTACTGGCAAAACCATCAACACACCGATTTGCTTAATAGCAGGCGGAAAGCATCAGGGCTATCTTCCCTGATGCTGTGCTGATCACTGCCTCTGGAGCCGTAATTGGTAGTGGTAGTGAGTGGCGGTTAACAGATAGTCGCTATGTACGCTCGGACTCCAGGAGTCATCGCCGCCAACCCCCATATGGAAACCATCCAGATTCAGCCATACGCCATGTTCCGGTTTCAGCAGGTGATGATGGCTACAGTCCATCAACTGCGTCAGGCTATAACGGCCGATACCGAAATGGAAATCACCTTCGACGCACCAGTTGCCATAATTCAGTCGTCGGGTATGGCAGCGCAAACCATTTTCTGACGGAAAAATATACGGTGTGTGCATGGACTCCAGCGGTAGTGTCCAGCGCCCGTGGCGTGCGGCCAGTTGACGGTCGGGGTAGTTCTCATGCGGGCCTTGTCCCAGCCAGCTTACTGATGGGTGTGAATCCGCCAGTTGAACGCTCAATCCGATGCGGGCCAGCGCTGGCAGGGACACTGCCGTATCGACATTAATATCGACCGTCAGTACGCCTTGATGGTTGATCTGCCATACTTTGCGGCTTATCAGTAGTGTTTGCTGCCGGTGGCAGAAGGTATGTTCGGTCACGATTTGCACGCGGTTGCTTAACTGCTCCGCTTCCATCCTTATGCATTGAGCTTTCAGTTGATATAAGCCCGCCAACTTCCAGCGTTCTACCCATGCGTTGGGATCGATGTGGTCAACTTCGCTGATGCCGATGTCATTATCTAATGGGGCGCGGACAAAATTGTCCTGTAACGGGCTGAGCAGACCTGCGTTGCCATCTTGCCACCACTGTTCCAACTGGCCGGTCTGCCGGTTGAAAACCCAGTGTTGATCGTTGTGATAAACGTGTGCCCAGGCGTCGTCCTGATGCAGTTGTGGTGGTGTTCCATCGAAATGGTCAGGCGTCGGTAATAGCCGTGAAACGGGCAATTGCCACTGATCCCAGGCGCAGTGGTGATTAGCGGCTGACCAGTCGGTGGCATTGGGTTGAACGACGTCAACATTTAACCACATGGCTTCCACATTGTCGGTGTGTGGCAGCGTATCCAGTAATGTGATGGTGATGCTGGACTGTGGTGCCAGTGTCAACGGCAGACTGCCAGCATTGATTTGCTGATCGTCCTGCATGATGTTCCAGTGCAGCGTTTCGTTGTCGCAGTGGCGAAACAGGTATTCGCTGGTGATTTTCAGTGTCAGGGGCTGGGTGGAAATCAGCTCAAACTGGAAAAATTGCTGGGCGCGCTGAGCCTCATACAGGCTGGGATGCGCAGAGCGATCGGGGAACAGCAAACCATCCAGACAGAATTGGCGATCATTGGGTTGGTCGCCAAAATCTCCGCCATAAGCCCAGAAAGGGTGTTGTTGATCGTCATACTGTATCAATGCCTGGTCGACCCAATCCCAGATAAACCCGCCTTGCAGCCGGGGATGTTGGCGGAATGCCTGCCAGTAGCGATCAAAGCCGCCTAGACTGTTGCCCATGGCGTGGGCGTATTCACACAAAATCAGCGGACGTGTTTCTCCCGGTAGACCAATCCACTTTTTGATTGACCATTTTGGGACGGCCGGGAAGGGTTGATCCTGATCGACGCGAGCATACATCGGGCAAACGATATCCGTTGCGTTGCTGTTGGCGCCGCCCCCTTCATATTGTACCGGTCGGGTAGGTTCCTGCTGCTTGATCCATTGGTACATGGCATCGTGATTACGGCCATACCCTGATTCATTACCCAACGACCAGATGATAATGCACGGGTGGTTGCGGTCACGTTGCACCATACGCGTTACCCGTTCCGCAAACGCGGGTAGCCAGCCTGGATCGTCGGATAAACGATTCATTGGCTGCATGCCGTGGGTTTCAATATTGGCTTCATCTACCACATACAAACCATAGCGATCACACAGGCGATACCACAATGGGTGATTGGGATAGTGCGAACAGCGTACTGCGTTGAAATTGTGCTGTTTCATCAGCAGAATATCGTTACGCATGGTGGCTTCGTCGATAGCTTGTCCGCGTTCAGGCTGGTGTTCGTGGCGATTGACACCGCGAATCAGCAGCGGTTTGCCGTTAAGCTTCAGCAATCCCTGGCTGATGGTGACCTCACGAAAACCGACATCGTAGGCTTCGGCTCAATCAGTGCTCCTTCCGTGGTTTCCAGCGCTATCACCGCACGGTACAGATTGGGGGCTTCGGCGCTCCATAGTGCGGGATGCTCGACGGGTAACTGTAGCTGTACGCGGTCGTGATAATGTCCACGTTCATCAATGATCTGGCTGCCAAACGGACGGTGGGTTTCTCCCACCAACGCTTTTCCGCGCCACAGCTGTACATGCAGTTGCCAGGTCGACGTCGTCTTTTCTGGTAGGTTGGCCTGCGCCTGCACACACAACGTTCCTTGGGTGTAATCATGATGTAACGGTGTGGTGATGTGCACATCGCACAGATGAATATCAGGTTTATGCAGCAACGTGACATCGCGGAAAATTCCGCTCATACGCCACATATCCTGATCTTCCAGATAGGTACCATCCGACCAGCGCAATACCATGACGGCGAGTCGGTTTTCTCCCACTTTCAGATATGCGGTGAGGTTAAACTCGGCCGGTAGGCGACTGTCCTGAGAATAGCCCACCCAATGTCCATTACACCATAGATGAAAGGCTGAGCTGACACCGTCAAAAACAATCCTTGTCTGTTCGTGATTTATTCTCTCACTGTCCATAGAAAATGTGAGCGAATAACACCCCGTGGGATTCTGTCTGGGTACATAGGGTGGGTTGACAGGAATCGGATATTTGACATTGGTATAAATGGGTGTGTCGTAACCGGCGATCTGCCAGTTTGAGGGCACGGTGATCTGGTCAGCATCAGGTAAATCCTGGCGTAACCAGCTTTCTGGTACCACTTCCGGTTGAGGGAAATAGCTGAAAACCCATTCGCCATTTAATGAGAGTCGCTGCGGTGACAGCGCACAATCTCTGGCTTGATCTAGCGTCCGCCAGCTCTGGAATGGGGGATGTGCCGGCAAGCGCTGAACGTGAGTACAAGCTGGATTCTCCCAATCACGCCGGGCCAGAACAGCCGTGAGAGTCGTAAGTGTATGATGAGGATAGATTGAAATAGACATAAAGCTGAGTTTCCCTGCTTCGTCGGCAACAATGATAGTAACCAGTAGTATTATTGTTATTCGCTCAGAGTTTATTTGAGCATCACGATATCTTTTGCCGGAGTAAATAGGAAGTCTCACCACATTAAATCAAACTGATTAGCTGTGGTTTTAATTGATGAAGCAATTTGTGGCCGCGCGTGGTTTGATAGAAAACCCTGGCAACGTGAAATATGGCCGGTATGTTATAACCAATTCAGGTAGCGGGACAATGTAAGGAAATATGCAACACGGTGAATGTTATGGCAGAACATGATTTTCAGACGCTACGCATTGCCATACTGCGTAGCGTCTATTCTGCATCCTGGGTAATTAAACGGTTGGGCGTTTACGCCGCAACGTTATTGCGACCCGCATGTTGGTAATACCAAGACACGGTTTTTTTAATCAACTCTTCGGTGGCGTCAATATAGTCGGACGGTGCGGCTTTGATTTCATTTTCCAGTATGAGCGGCAGTTCGGTACAACCCAGTATTATTTTTTCCACGCCCATTTGTTGCAGGCGTGCTTTTACCGGTAGCAACAGATGATAAGCCTGATCAAAATCACCGGCTTTATAGGCGTAAATACTGTTCATGACCTGTTCCTGCTCTGTCCTTTCAGGGATGCAGCACTGCACCTGATTTTCCCTCAGAGAGCCTTGATATATTTCGGCTTTAATGGTGGCCGTCGTTGCCAGCAATCCAATCCGGCGAATATTTTTCTCTTTGATCAGTTGGCAGGTGGTTTCAATAATACTGATCATCTCAACCTGGGTGTGTTGTTTTAATTCATTAAACCAGTAATGCGCGGTATTACAGGGGATAATGATGCATTCTGCGCCCGCATTTTCTAATATTTTCATGTATTTAATCATTTTTTTCAGCGGTGAGGCGCTATTCTGAAGAATACATTGAGTGCGATCAGGAATATCTGGAATAGAAATGGCAATCAGCGGAATGTGGTCCTGATCCTTGTAGGCCGGCGTGTTTTTAATCAATTTTTGCATGGCATCGACAGTGGCGCCTGGCCCCATGCCACCAAGAATACCGATTAAACTGTTCACACTCTTAACCTCTTATATATTGAAATTAAAAGGATAATCGCATAATCGCTCAGAATGTGAATTGCTAAATTCCCATCTGCTATGTATGATTTGCATAGCTTTAGTTATCTCTATGCTTTTACTGGCATTACTATCCATGTTAACGACGGGTATACCATGCTGAATAATATTGAGACCAAATGGCTGTATGATTTTATCGCTCTGGAGGAATACCGTAGTTTTACTACTGCCGCCGAAAAAAGAAATATTTCTCAATCTTCCTTTAGTCGACGTATTCGTGCACTGGAAAGTGCCGTAGGTTTTGATATTTTTAACCGTAATTCCACACCGTTGCAATTAACAGAGCAGGGCAAAGTATTCCATGCGCATATCCGTAATACATTAGATGATCTCGAATATCAGATAAATAAACTGCATGGCGGCAGTAATTACAAAAACAAAATCACCATTGCTGCTGCACATTCATTATCGGTATTTATCATGCCGGAATTACTCAAGACCGTTCCAGAACCACAGGAAAAGATATTTTATGTGGAATCCATCGATGTAGATGAAGCGGTTTTAAACCTTAAAGATGGCCGCAGTGATTTTATTTTCTCTTTTTATAATGAAGAGTTGATGTCCGAACCGTTTTTACATACAAAAATTCTGGCGTCACGGCTTTATCCGGTATGTGCTGCTTCCCCGGCGGGAAAGCCGATATTTGATGTGAATGCCGCTACTGTCCCACTACTGAATTATGCTGATACCAGTTACATGGGACGCCAGGTTAACCGTTATCTCTCTACCATTGATAGCGAAAGATTCACGGTAAATTTCGTTTCTTCCATGAGCGATCTGCTGAAACGCATGACGCAAAAAGGTTACGGTATTGCCTGGTTGCCGGACTATTCCATCAAAGAAGAATTGAAGAATGGGGAATTGGTTATTCTTCAGATGGAAAATGCGGTTATGCATATGGAAGTCTATCTTTATCGCCTTGATGCCCGGCTGAATGTGGCTTCAGAAAAGTTCTGGCGTTACATGAAAGCGTTACATCAGTAGGAAGATAAAATAATAGCGACCGCGATGGCCGCTATATTCGTTATCTTTCATGTGCAGGTGCGTTGCCGGCTTTCATATACCCCAGTCACTTATTCGCGTAAGTTCCTGGGGATTTACTCGATGGTCGCTTTCCTGCACCTGAAATCGATTAAATATGACCCGAGTGATTAACTGTTCTGGCCGGCCTGTGCTTCCTGATAGGCGATAACGTCTTCTTCCTCGTCGTCAGTCACGTCTTTCTCCAGACTGGCGACAACGGCGGTGGAGATACTGTTACCAATCACATTCGTGGCGGTACGTCCCATATCCAGGAACTGATCAACCCCGATAATGAGTAGGATACCGGCTTCCGGCAGGTTAAACATGGGTAATGTTGCCGCTACCACCACTACTGAGGCGCGAGCGACGCCAGCCATCCCTTTGCTGGTGAGCATCAGCGTCAGCAGAATCAGGATCTGTTGCGTCAGACTTAAATCAATATTGTAAGCCTGAGCGATAAACAGAATGGCAAATGACTGATACATCATGGAGCCGTCAAGGTTGAAAGAGTACCCCAGCGGCAACACAAAGCTGGTAATTTTCTTCGGTACGCCAAACTTAGTTAGCGCTTCCATGGTCTTTGGATATGCCGACTCGCTACTTGCGGTGGCAAATGCCAGCATCGTGGGTTCGCGGATCAGTTTTGCCAACACCGTGATCGCTTTGCCCAGAAACGCGTAACCCACCAAGAACAGCACTGCCCACAGTAATGCCAGACCCAGGTAGAATTCGCCGATCAACTTTCCAAAGTCATAAATCAGTCCCAGGCCTTGCGTTGTAATGGCAGAAGCCAGTGCGGCAAATACGGCAATGGGTGCCAGATTCATGACGTAATCCGTTACGCGGAACATCACTTTAGCCAACTCTTCGATCAGGGATGCAATCGCTGTCGCATTTTTATTCTTGTTTTTGACATAAGCGAGAGCCGAGCCGAAGAACAGAGAGAAGACCAGAATTTGCAAAATTTCATTGTTTGCCATCGCTTCCACAATGCTTTTCGGGAAGATATGACTGATGAAGTTCTTCAATGTGAAGCCGTCGGTGTTCAGACCGGTAGTGACATGCGCGTTGGCGGTGACCACCAGATTCATTCCAGCCCCCGGCTGGAAGAAATTGGCCAACACCATACCGATAAGCAGGGAAAGGAAAGAGGCGGAGATAAACCAGGTCATGGCTTTCAGACCGACGCGTCCTACCGCTGAAGAGTTCCCCATACTGGCCAGACCGGAAACCAGCGTGGCAAATACCAGTGGTGCGATGATCATTTTGATCAAGCGCAGAAAAATGGTGGTAATCATATTGAAGTAAGACGCTACTTCTTTTGCACGTCCGCCATCCAGATATTGATGACATACCCATCCTACGAATATCCCTAATAGGATAGCCAAAGCTATTTGTATAACTAACTTCTGCCTTTGCATATTGACCTCATGTTGATGAATTGACTCAGACAACACAGTATTATTGGCTTAGCGGGCTATGCGTATCGTGTGAATACACGGTGTTGCCGCCCTTGACCTGTTATTGGGGTGTTGTGTCTGCGCCCCAGATATTACAGCGATTATTTTTTTTTACATTTTTTTCTGCGTGATAAGATTCAAAATTATCATATTGGATGAAAAAAAAGCGGGTAGCGTTCTTTTGATGGGAAATGGCGAGCGGATGACTGCTGGCAATCGTTTGCGCACTATCATGAATGACACTTATAAACAAGTTGTTAGTATAACAACGGTTGAAGTTTCAATCCTGAGATGGCTAAATCATAAGATTTATTTATGGTAATGGTGTTATTAACGATAAATAAAATTTGGCACAATTTCATTGTGTTAATTATAAGCATCTTATTGTTTATTCATTAAGCCGCTTATTGTCAGGAAGTAATATATTTGTTTCGTGATTATGAGTATCTATCGTTAATGCTGCTCATTATTTCCACAATATTGGCGCCGAAGTGGATAATATCGGTTTTCCTCAGTGCGATGAATCCAGGTAATGGCACTTCTGCATTGACAATGTCATTGTGGCGTCACATATGTCATCAGGAAATAACTAGAATAAGGCAGCGACATCACTGACCATCAGCAGAATGCTTATTCGTCAAAAGTGACGATACTGCTCTTACCGTGAACAAAAAATGGGATCATTATGGTGGTAAATAATTCTTATTATTATCCTAGTGTGTTGATAAGGTTAATTAGCACTTCTTAAGTACGATTCAGATCAAGCTATTGGCGAGGTAGCGTGTCATTTACTGGATGAAGATCCTAAACTGTTCTCCATAATTGGTTATAGCAAGTTGATTGCGGTGGTTATGGCGACACGACTGACAGATTCACCTTCCCGTCTTTCCATTCTGTGGCAGGATGCCTTACTGAAAGTGTCACAGACGTTATTGCAGCAACGCAGTATTGATGCGCTGTTGCAGGTGTTGGATGGCCTGTCATTTTCAGTGGTGCGTTTTGGGCGCGTCAATCTGTTGCTGATCGATCCTCTACATAACCAGATCCTGTTTTACCGTCATGACCGTCAGGCGAGCTGTACGATATGCAGCGAAGAGAATGTGCTACTGGCGGATGGTCCGGGCGGCGTAGTGTGGAACACCCATGCCTTGCTGCATTGTGATCGTGTGCATTTTCAACGTGATTTCCCCCATCTTATTGAACAATCCGCTTATGTTGGGTTGAGCGACTATTGCCAGTTACCATTGTTGGCATCGCATCGCGCATTGGGCGGCATCGAGTTTCTTAAAACCGACGGCAGCCGGTTTACTGATAGTGAGATCGATTTTTTCCAGGCCTTGTCCGGCGTTATCTCTGTCGTGGTCGAGAATATTTGTGAGCGCGAGCTGACGCAGCGCGAAGAAGAACGTCTGCGGCATGAGCGCGATCACTATCGTATTTTGGTAGATGTCACCAATACCGTGATTTCCAAGTTGGAACTGAAAGCGCTGGCGCTGGAAGTTTCAAAGGAAATTCACCGCTTTTTTGGTATCGATTTCATTGCACTGGTATTAAAGGACAGCGATGGCGATGAAAAAAGATTGAAATATTACGCCACTCACTACCTTGCCGGGCGCTCGCCCAAACAGGTGCAGGGTGAAGTAGATCGTGCCGAAGCACTGGCAGCTGGCGTTATTGATACGAATCAGGTGCAGTTGATTAATGCTGAACAGTCCATTATCCATGCCGGTGCGCCGCGCTATCTGGCACAGTGGTCTGACAGCCAGTTAAAGCATGCCTGCCTGCTGCCACTGGCGTTTGGAAACCGGGTGCTGGGTGTTCTGGAACTGGCGCATCGCAGTGATTTGACGGTAAGTGACGCAGAAATAAAACTGTTGCGTCAGATTGCGGCCCGTATTGCGATTGCGTTGGATAATGCGCTGGCTTATGAGCAGATTACGCGGTTGAAAGACTCGCTGATTCATGAAAATTTCTATCTGACCGAGCAATTGACCGAGCACATTCATCGTGTCGGTGGTGAAGAGTTCGGTGAGATTATTGGTCGCAGTGCTGCTATCCGCCAGGTGCTGGAGCAGGTGGAAATGGTGGCGGCCAGCGATAGCACGGTATTGATCCTCGGAGAAACTGGTACGGGTAAAGAGTTGATTGCCCGGGCGATTCATAGTCTCAGCCAGCGCAAATCCAACCGGATGATCAAAATGAACTGCGCGGCTATCCCTTCCGGTTTACTGGAAAGTGATCTGTTTGGTCATGAGAGAGGTGCCTTTACCGGCGCGACTAGCCTACGGCAGGGACGTTTTGAGCTGGCGGACAAGAGCTCGCTGTTTCTGGATGAGGTCGGCGATATTCCACTGGAGCTGCAACCCAAGTTGCTGCGGGTATTGCAGGAACGGGAAATTGAACGTTTAGGTGGCAGTAAAGTCATTCCTGTGAATGTAAGGCTGATCGCCGCTACTAACCGCGATCTAAAACAGATGGTGGCTGACCGTGAGTACCGTAGCGACCTTTACTATCGTCTTAATGTCTTCCCGATTGTGATCCCGCCACTGCGTGAGCGGCCGGAAGATATTCCGTTGCTAGTGAAATTTTTCACTCGCAAGATCGCCCGCCGAATGAATCGCACTATCGACAGTATTCCGTCTGATATTTTGCGCCAATTAAGCCGTCTACCGTGGCCAGGTAATGTGCGTGAGTTGGAGAATGTGATTGAGCGAGCGGTGATCCTGACTCGTGGTACTACGCTGAACCTGCAAATGGAAGAGTTGCAACACCATCTCTCGCCGCTGGAGGCGCCAAAGCCGGTTTATCATGCGACTGAGGTCCCCTCGTCACCGATGGTGGCCGAAAAAAACCTGGAGCAAGAGGGCGAGGAGGAGTCCGAACGTCAGCGAATCATCCGGGTATTGCGGGAAACCAACGGTATTGTCGCGGGTCCGAAAGGGGCTGCCGCCCGGTTGGGCCTGAAGCGAACCACGCTGCTTTCCCGTATGCAGCGAATGGGGATCTCGGTGAAAGAAATCGAGAATATTGAGTGAGTCGGACATAACATCGCCACCGTGCTAACTCAATCTCATGTGGGCGAACGACAGTGATGAGATCGTTGGGAATGGCAATAAACGTGTTGTTTTTTGTGAGTTAAGGCGCTCCAGAGCGGAGCGCCTTATGAAGATCAACCAGCGACTTCTGCTTCCTTGCGCAGTCTGGCTTTCAGCGCACTATATTCTTGCTGGACATAATTTTCCGCCCAGTTCTGATCGGCAATCGCTTCCAGTTTGACGGCACAGTGTTTGTATTCCGGCGTTTTGGCGATGGGATCAACTTCATCCAGCGTCAGCTCGTTACAGGCACCGATCCACCACTGATAGGTCATATACACCGCGCCCTTGTTGATGCGCTCACTGATCGATACTCGGCTGATGACTTTGCCGCGGCGTGAAGCAACCCAGGTCAGTTGCTGATCATGCAAACCAAGATGCTCAGCGTCTTCCGGACTGATCTGCACATAACCGGGTTCGTCGGCCAGTGTTTGCAATGCGGTACAGTTACCTGTCATGGAGCGGCAGGAATAATGCCCAACTTCACGCACGGTACACAACACTAGTGGGTATTCACTGTCAGTCTGCTCCATCGGCGGATGCCATTCGGTGGCAAACAGGAAGCCTTTACCATTAGGACGGTCAAACTTGTTACCGGCGTACAACCACGGTGTGCCCGGGCTATCTTCGGTAAGACACGGCCACTGAACATAACCCAGACCGGCCATTTTTTCGTAGGTCGCTCCGTAATACAGTGGGCACAGGTGACGCAGTTCATCCCAGATTTCCTGCGTGTTGTTGTAGTGCATCGGGTAGCCCATGGCGGTCGCCATCAGACTAATGATTTCCCAGTCCGGTTTTACATTGCCCTGCGGTTCCACCGCTTTGTAGAACCGTTGGAAACCACGGTCTGCCGCAGTATAAACCCCTTCATGTTCTCCCCAGGACGTGGCGGGGAAAATGACATCGGCCACGGCAGCGGTTTTGGTCATAAAGATGTCTTGTACGATCAACAAATCCAGCTCATTGAAGGCTTCACGTACCACCGACAAATCGGGTTCGGTCTGTAATGGGTCTTCTCCCATGACATAATTGGCCCGAATTTTACCTTCTTTCACTTTATGAGGCACGTCAGTGAGCGAGTAACCTACATGAGCGGGCAGGGAAGGTACGCCCCAGGTTTTGGCAAATTTTTCGCGGATAGCCGCGTCGGTAACATTTTGATAGCCGGGGAACTGATTCGGTAGCGCGCCCATATCGCAGGCACCCTGCACGTTGTTCTGGCCGCGTACCGGACCGACGCCCACGTTGGGACGACCTAGATTGCCGGTCAACAACGCCAAGCCGGATAACCCCTTCACGACGTCGACACCTTGCGTCCATTGCGTTACACCCATACCCCACAAGATAGTGGCGGACGGCGCAGCGGCGTACATTCGTATGGCATCACGGATTAACTGCGGTGACAGACCGGTGATTTCTGCTACATATTCCGGCGTGTATTTGGCCACCAGGTTGCGATATTCTTCCAACCCTTCGGTATGCTGGGCGACAAAATTCTGGTTATATAAACCTTCGTTAAGCAATACATTGGCGAACGCATTGACCAGCGCCATGTTGGAGCCATTCTTCAGTGGCAACCACAAGTCGGCGATACGGGCGGTTTCGATATGGCGAGGATCACAGACGATGACTTTGGCACCGCGCTCTTTGGCCTTTATGATTCGGCGTGCGACTATCGGATGCGAATCGGCGGCATTGTAACCAAATACCAGAATACAGTCGGTGTGTTCAATCTCGCAGATAGAATTACTCATCGCGCCGTTGCCCAGCGTGACTTGCAGGCCGGAAACCGACGGGCCGTGGCAGACACGGGCGCAGCAGTCGATATTATTGGTGCCGGTCACGGCACGGGCAAATTTCTGCATTACAAAGTTGGTTTCGTTACCCGGACCACGGGACGAACCGGTGTGCATGATGGCATCCGGACCGTATTTTTCCTTGATGTCCATCAGACGGGAACTGGCGAATTCAATGGCTTCATCCCAACTGACCACTTCAAACGGTGCCCCTTTCTGACGACGGATCATCGGCTGTTTTAGCCGTGGGGTCAGCAGTTTGGTGTCGTTGAGGAAATCCCAGCCGTAATAGCCTTTCAGGCATAGCTCACCTTCGTTGGTGACACCGTTGGCACCTTCGGCACCGACGACTTTGCCATTTTCTACCAGTAAATTAATTTTGCAGCCTGACCCACAGTAAGGACAGACGGTAATCACTTTCTGCATGATGATTCTTCTCCTTCAGCGTACCCGAATGGCACTACTCAGAATTGCATGTCTGCGGCTTCATCAAGTGCCGCACGCCGTTGTTTACGTTGGATCATGGCCTGAATTTCATCACGGTTGATCATTCGTAACGCTTTTGTCGGGCAGACCTCAATACACGCCGGGCCTGCGGCTCGACCTTCGCACAAATCGCACTTTTGCGCCTCGGCCTTAATGCAGTGGCCCAACGTCTGATAATGACTGATACGAGCGACCGGTTTACTGATCACCGTCATAGCACCATAAGGACAAGCCACGACGCAGGTTTTACAACCGATGCATTTTTCCTGGAGAACCTTGATGTGATCCCCATCGTGGATAATGGCACCGTTCGGGCATACGTTGGCACAAGGAGCATCTTCACACTGCCGGCATTGAATGGTGGTGCTGACGTTCAGTCCCTTTACCACTTTCAGCCGTGGCGAGAAATGTTCGGATGACAGCGAAGAAGGATTGCCATCGCTATGAGCCAGCACACAGGCGACTTCGCAGGTGCGACAGCCAATACATTTCTTGGGATCTGCTAATACGAACCGGTTCATGACATCTTTCTCCTTCCTCGGCTCAGGTTAAATTGCGGTTTTGTCGACAATAGACTTGCTGCCGACACATCACCACACCTAAAGCAGGGTTTATGCCAGGATTGTTTTTTATGTGATAATTATTTGATTTATAAAGTATTAAATATTATTTTTAGTCGAGTTATACGTCACTCAGCGCAGAGTGACGACTGCCGGCCGTAGTGTGTCGGCAGATTTGACGACGGTGGGTCGTAGCGCGTGATGGAGACGTCTCTGTGGGTACGCGTGGTAAGCGATCTCACTTTTAGGGTATATATTGCCATAAGGTATCGGTTGTTTATACCCGTCATACTTCAAGTTGCAGGTGTGTTAGCTACGTTCGCTCACCCGAATCACTTACCTGAGTAAGCTTATCGGGATTCGCTCGCTTGCCGCCTTCCTGCAACTCGAATTATTTGGGGTATATAACCAGTGAATCTTCGCTAAACACATTATCTGTTTTCCTTTTCTTATGACTATCTATTGGGTGAATGAGTGAACTATCCGATTGCGTCTATTAATCGCGCCGGTTTAAATGCCAGTGTTTATGCAACATTACGCGATGCATTGATTACCGGGCGGCTTAAGCCGAATGATCGTCTGCGTATCAGAGAGTTGGCTGCACAACTGGGAACCAGCGTCACACCGGTGCGCGACGCTATTTTGCAACTGGCGAAAGAGCAAGCCCTGGAACTTCGCACCCCAAGGGATATTCGGGTGCCGGAACTGACACTGGCGCAGTACCTGGAAATACGCACATTGCGTATCGCCATCGAAGGCATCGGCGCGGAGAACGCCGCGCGTCTGGTAACGCCAATCAGGCTGTCGCAGATTGAAGAGAACATCGCACTAAATATTAAGGCGATTAACAAGGCGGATTTCCCGGATGCGCTGCGGTTGAACAGCGAATTCCATTTGCTATTGGCGCAAACCGCACAGATGCCACTGCTTTGCAGTTTTCTGGATCGTTTGTGGATGAGAACCGGACCGCTGATTGCGCAGTCCTATGCCCAGTTTTCGCAACACATGGCTATCGGTCATCATCAGGACGTGCTGGCAGCGCTGAGAAACAGTGATCCAGAGGCCGCCAGATTAGCGATTCAGGACGATATTCAGGATGGTCATGAAAAGCTGTTTAACAGTGTGGAGAGTAAAGGTAATGATCAACTGGCATAGACAGTCGATGAATGAGCTTCAATTATACGGCAGTTCTCAGCACCATTCAGTACCACTCCCGCGAGACAGATGATCGTTTTCGTCGTCGGAATCTGATGAAAAAGCCACTTCATGACAGTGGCTTTTTATGTCACTTCGTCCTGCCGGTCAGCCTTTAACCAGAGACTGCTGCTGTTGCCAGTTGAACAACCAGAACACGGCGACACCTGCGATCACCAGTCCCGGTGCTGCCGCGCCCATTACGCCTATCGCTCCGGTGCCAAGGGACAGCATTTTCCCTGCCAGCAACGGGCCGCTCATCGCGCCCAAGCGCCCGACCGCCACCGCCGTGCCAACGCCGGTGGCACGAATCTCGGTGGGATAAAACAGAGGGGCCAGCGCATACAAGACCCCCTGACCGCCTGTTGCGAAGAACCCGGCAATAAAGCCAGCCAGCAGCATGGTGCTGAGTTGCTCGGCGCTGGCTAACACCAGCAATGCCGTCAACATGCCGAGGTAGATTAATGTTGCCATCGCCAGCGCGTTCAACCGGGTCATTAAATATCCCAGCGACAGGGTTCCCAAGGTAGCGCCCAGTTGCAGAAGCAGCATCACCCAACTGGCTTCGCCTGATGAAAAACCCTGACCTACCAGTAGCAAGGGTAACCAGTTGATCAACATATACACCACTAGCAGGGTGAAGAAATAACACAGCCACAGTAAGCCGGTTGCCCGTATTGTGCCGGGAGTAAACAACACCCGCACGGGGGGTGGGGCTGCGCTGTTTTGGCGTTGGTAATGTGCTGATTCCGGTAGCAACCAGCCAAGTAACGGCAACAGTGCCAGCGGCGTGAAGCCGCCAATCCAGAAAACTGTTTTCCACTCACCGATACTGACAAAAGTACCAGTGAATGCCGCGAATGCCGCACCAAGCGGTACGCCACAGTACATTACGTTGACGGCGATACCCCGCAAACGCGGCCCTGCCGCCTCCGAACATAGTGCAATCAGATTGGGTAGGGCGGCACCCAATCCAACACCGGTCAGGAAGCGGGCGAGCACCAGGGTGGGAAAATTCCACGAGAGTGCTGTTGCAAGAGAAAACAGACCAAATAATGCCATGGAGCCAAACAGAACCGGTTTTCTGCCATATCGGTCTGACAGCCAGCCTCCTGCCAGCGCCCCGGGTAATAGTCCGAGGATACCGGCGCTGAAAATCCAGCCCATTTGCATTTTATCGAAGGAGAACGCGGTAGCTATCCCAGGCGCCGCAATACCCGCAGCCTGTAGATCAAGTCCTTCCATTAAAGCGACAAGAAAGCATAACGAGATAGTTAACAGTAATCGGGACGTAGGTAGGGTGATGTTCATACTCATAATGGGTACCTGCAGGTAAAGTGACAGTACGTTATGCGATGCGTCAGTTCGTTGCTGACGCGTTATCATCATTCGACTATCAGGAATTACTGACGAGTAAGATCAAGAGCGACATCGACGATCATATCCTCCTGGCCTCCCACCATCCGCCGTTTACCCAGTTCAACCAGGATATCCACTGCACTTAGCCCGTAGCGAGCGGCGGCCACTTCGCAGTGACGCAAAAAGCTTGAATAGACGCCAGCATAGCCCAGCGCCAGCGTTTCTCTATCAACCCTGACCGGTCTGTCCTGAAGGGGTCGCACCAGATCCTCCGCCGCATCCATCAGCGCATACAGATCAGTGCCATGCTGCCAGCCCTGTTTGTCGATAGCGGCAATAAACACTTCCAGTGGTGCGTTACCCGCCCCGGCCCCCATCCCGGC
Organism: Prodigiosinella confusarubida; assembly: GCF_002847015.1. Classification (GTDB taxonomy): domain Bacteria; phylum Pseudomonadota; class Gammaproteobacteria; order Enterobacterales; family Enterobacteriaceae; genus Prodigiosinella; species Prodigiosinella aquatilis. The sequence goes on along the minus strand of NZ_CP025085.1, from coordinate 3,803,357 downwards.
AAGACTGGCGTCGATACGATCACAGCCTTCTTCCACTGCCACCAGTGAGTTGGCGACGCCAAGGCTCAGGTTATGGTGAGCGTGGATACCGGTTTGGGTTTCTGGTTTTAACTCCGATTTCAGGGCCCGGAATCGAGCACGGACATCGTTCATATTCATGGCACCGCCGGAATCCACCACATATACGCAGGTGGCGCCATAGCTTTCCATCAGTTTTGCCTGATGGGCCAGGTTTTCGGGGGTGGTCATGTGGCTCATCATCAGGAAACCCACTGCGTCCATCCCGGCTTCCCGTGCCCATTCCAGATGTTGGCGTGAGACGTCTGCTTCAGTGCAGTGGGTGGCAACGCGTACCACACGGGCTCCTGCGCGCCAGGCACGCTTCAGATCATGGATGGTGCCGATACCTGGGATCAGTAAGGTGGCGATACTGGCCTGTTTGACAACATCTGCTGCCGCTTCAATCCACGCTACATCTGTGTGAGCGCCGAATCCGTAGTTAAAGCTTGAGCCTTGTAATCCATCCCCGTGGGTGACCTCAATGGAGTCCACTCCCGCGTTATCCAGCGCCTGAGCGATGATCCGGACATCATCCAATGAGTACTGGTGGCGGATAGCATGCATACCATCACGTAGTGTGACATCGGAGATATAGAGTTTTTTATTCATGCTATGGCTCCTGCTGATTGACGTTGATACTCGGCCATCCGCTCGGCGGTTGCGAGTGCGGCAGAGGTCATGATGTCCAGATTCCCCGCGTACGCGGGCAAGTAGTGCGCTGCCCCCAACACCTCCAGGTAGACAGCCGTTTTCAGCCCTGAGAAATTCCCGACACCGGGAATATGCAATGGTTGTTCCGGTGGGATGACGTCGAACTGAACCGCCTGTTTCAGGCGGTAACCAGGTACATACGCTTGCACCGTTGCTGCAATAAGATGGATGGCTTCCTCAATACGTTTCTGAGATGCCGCTTCACTGAGTACATACACCGTATCCCGCATCATCAGTGGTGGTTCTGCGGGGTTGAGGATGATGATCGCTTTGCCTTTGCTGGCTCCGCCTACCACTTCAATCGCTCGTGAGGTAGTTTCGGTAAATTCATCGATATTGGCGCGGGTGCCGGGCCCGGCGGATTTACTCGCGATGGAAGCGATGATTTCGGCATAGTGCACCCGGCACACGGATGATATTGCCGCGACGATTGGAATGGTGGCCTGTCCGCCACAGGTCACCATATTGACATTCCTCTGGGTGAGGTTTTCGGACAGATTAACTACCGGCACACAGTACGGACCGATGGCGGCAGGGGTAAGATCGACCAGTTGAATATCCGGTTTCGCGGCATGCAATAAGGCATCATTGTGGACATGGGCACCGGCGCTGGTCGCATCGAATACAATACGAATGTCGGCAAACTCGGGCATGGCAATAAGCCCTTTTACCCCCTCGTGTGTGGTTGGCACGCCCATACGTCGTGCCCGTGCCAGCCCGTCGGAATCGGGGTCGATTCCTACCATCGCCGCGACGTTGAGATGGTTACTCTGGCGCAGGATTTTGATCATCAAATCTGTGCCGATATTGCCCGAGCCAATAATGGCAACGTTAACTTTACTCATGGGGATACTCCTGTTCGGCGGTGTGAGTGAAACGGGTGGCGACACAGCCAATACCACTGATGGTGGCTTCGAAATGATCCCCGGCATTGACATTGACCATTGGCCCCAACGCACCGGTTAAAATCAGGTCGCCTTTGCGTAGTGGTTCACCAAGTATCGCCATCTTTCGCGCCAGCCAGACGGCGGCATTGATAGGATTACCGAGACATTCACTGCCCTGACCGGTGGACACTACTTCGTTATTGCGGGTCATTTGCATCGTACAGTGACGTAAATCCACCCCAGCCAGAGGTTGGAATGGCCCACCCAATACAAACAGTCCGCATGAGGCGTTGTCCGCCACGGTATCGACAAAGCTGATTGACCAGTCACGGATTCGGCTGCCAACAATTTCCAGTGCCGGAATCACCCACTCAATTGCCGCCGCCAGTTCAGCGAAGGTGGTGTCGGTGTTTGGTAGATCCCGGTTAAGGATCAGGGCGATTTCCGCCTCAATACGGGGTTGCATCACGTTATCCCAGGGGATGGGGTCGTTATCGCCGAAGCACATATCCGCAAACAGGGTGCCGAAATCGGGCTGATTAACCCCCAGTTGTTGCTGGACGTTCGGATTGGTCAGCCCAATTTTCCGCCCAACCACCCGGCGGCCTTCCGCTGTCCAGTGTGCGACATTCAGTCGTTGAATGAGATAGGCATCCTGGGCGTTGTCTATACCCAGTGTGTCACGTAGTGGATCAATCGGACGACCGGTATGCTCAGCGTCGCGTAGCTGTAGTGCCAGCGCGTCAAGTTCATGGTGACTCATCATCGGCTCCTTTATGCGTGGGCCAGAAAATCAACAACCATGCGGTTGAAGGTGTCGGCGTGTTCCCACTGAGCCCAGTGACCGCAATCGCGGAAAATGTGCAGTTGTGATCCTGGTATTCCGGAAAGTAAACGCAGCCCGGCATCCATTGGCACAAAACGGTCATTACGGCCCCAGATAATCAGTGTCGGCGCACTGATTTCATTTAGTCGGGGGGTGAAGTCCGGGAATTGTTTCGGGTTGGCTTCGCTACTTTTGATAAAGTTTTCCAGGTGATCACGATGGGCCAGCATATTGTCGAGCCGGGTCTTAAACAGGGTGTCTGTCAAATCGCGAGTGTCGAAGACAAAAATGTCCATCATCGCTTTCAGGTTGTCGATGTTCGGTTCCCGATACAACGCTTGTAAGCGCTTGATTCCTTCCGTCGGCATGGGCGTAAACAGGCTCATACCACCGGTACCGCCCCCCATTAATACCAGCTTGCCGGTGCGTTCAGGCCAACTGAGGGTGAACGCCACCGCACTGTGTCCACCCATGGAGTTGCCAAGGAGATGCACTTTCTCGATATCCAGGTGATCGATCACCTGTTTCAGCACCCGGGCATTGAGATCTGCGCGGGATCCGGTGTTTACAATCGAATCACTCTTCCCCCAGCCTGGGCAGTCCAACAACAGAACGCGGTAACCGGCCATTACCAGCGGGTCGATGTTGCGGCTGAAGTTCGCCCAGCCGGTTGCCCCTGGACCAGAGCCATGTAACATCACGACCGTTTCTTTGCCGCTGCCACAGTCGTTGTAATGAATACGCAGATGCTGACCATTTTCTTCTACATCAACAAAATGACTGGTTTCTGCTTCGTTGAAAGACAATTGTGTGTTCATGATAATTCTCCTGACAGGGTTAACGATGTGGTGCAGCACTGATGGAGGCAAAACCCGCGATCCATTCCGGGATCGGGCGGTAATAGCGTGCTTCCGTGGTGTAAGACCCATACGCGGATAACGCCGCAAACGCGGCAACCCAGGTTTTAATTTCGTGGGTTGATTTCCCGGCAATGGCAGACAATTCGTCATTGTTCATGGCATCGAGCTCGGCAAGACGCCCTTGATCGAGAATGTTCAGGAAGCTGTTGTCCCATACCGGGTTTAAAGGATGGAGCGAGTGGGGATTCCCCACAAACTGGCGGGCAGCATTGATGACGCGTTGTTGACGAAGATCGCGTTCGTGGGGCGGTAGAGTGCGACCGCTGCCGAGCAACCGATCGCGCAGATGGGCATCAGCCCCTGCCAGCTCAGGCACCGGGGGCTGATGAGACAGACCGCCGGACCCCAGGATCAGCACGCGTTTATTGAGATTGCGGATAAAACGCCCGATGGTTTCCCCCATCAGACGTGTGCGCTGGAACGTCGGCAGTGGCGGGGCCACACAGTTGATGAACACCGGTAAGACCGGACAGCGATCCAGCCCTCCCAGCAAGAAAGAGAGTGGTTGGGCGAAGCCATGATCGACCTGCATACACCATGATACGGCCATATCGATACCGTCATGGAGCAGTGCACTGGCACATGCCTGCGCGATATCGACGGGAACCGGTAACTCGCCGGGTTCACTGTCAAAATCACCAATCGAGGTGGCGGCCATCGCCATGCAAAATGGCGGCATCACATCGTAGAAAAAACCGTTGTAGTGGTCCGGTGCAAAAAGGATGACCAGTTCGGGATTGAATTCGGCGATGCGCTTTCTGGCGGCAGCAATGACATCATCTACCGCATTGAGAACAGCGGGTTCCGGGTCTACATATCCCACCAGCGGGGTATGAGACAGGCAGTGTAAATAGGCGCTCATATCAGGCCACCTTTTCAATCTGTGTTTCTACAGATGATGGGGCGAGCGTCATAATTTCCGCCAGATTATCGAGGGTATCGCCCAACGTCTGTGGAATAGCCACGCCAGCCACAAAGCGGTCTGGACGCAGGATGGCGACGGAGCCTTTGTTGGCGGCGAACCAATGACGTAAACGGCCTGTCACATCCCCCACCCGGATCACGCCGGGTATCTCGTCGCCGAGCGCCGACAGTTGCACATCCGGTACGGCCTCAATAAACGTGACGCCCACATGGCGCCATTGCGCTATCTGGGATGCATTCAGTCCCCATAAGGGATTAGATCCCCATACCAGTACCGCAAAGCGAGGCCCGATCACGTCGTCGAGTAACACTCGATTCCCGTTTTCCAGCAGTACCGGGGGTTGAATAAACATGCGACCAATTGGCGTCTCTTTGTCGTTTGTGGTGATCAACGCCCCTTGCCGATAGGCCGGCATTGGTTTGAAGCGCATTTCAAGGAAATAGCGTTTTACCGGTGGAAAGAAGTTCATGGCCCAGGTCAGGCTATCACGTACGATACCCTGCCAGCGCCTTGGTGGCGCCAGGACATTTCCTGCCATCACGGATAAATCAATCATCGCTTTGGCATGATCCCGGCGTTCTTGCTGGTAGGTATCCAGCAATGGGTCACTGGCTTCGCCATTCACCACCAGAGCCAGTTTCCATGCAAGGTTGAACGCATCGCGCATGCCGCTGTTATACCCCTGACCCTGCCAGACCGGCATGATGTGGGCGGCATCGCCTGCCAGCAGAATACGATCCCGACGAAACTCACTGGCAATCCGGGCGTTGTGGGTATAGACCCGTTTACGGATAAGCTCGACGCGATCCGGGTCGGGCAACACATTTGCCAGTAGTGCACGTATGTTGTCCGGCTGGATTAGCTGTTCTTCGGTCTCTCCCGGCATCACCATGAATTCAAAGCGGCGCACACCATGGGGTAACGCGGCAGAGACGTAGGGACGGACCGGATCGCAACACAGATAAACATGCGGAGTGCTGAGTGGATCGTTGGCGATATCAATCACAATCCACTGGTTAGGTGCGGTTTTGCCTTCAAACCCAATGCCCAGTGTACGACGTACAAAACTGTTGCCGCCGTCACAGGCGACCAGCCACTGAGCATGGACGATTTCTCGTTTGCCCTCAGCGGTGTCCAGGGTTAGCGTGACGCCTTGTTCCTGCTGAGTTACCTGAGTCAATTCCCGGGAAAAACGCATCTGTACGTTCGGGAAGCGTTTCAGACCTTCACATAACACCTTATCGACTTGAGGCTGAATAAAAGCGTTACGTCGAGACCAACCAAATTCGTCGGTCATCGGTTGAATGTCGGCAAAACAGCGTCCTTTGGGGGTTAAAAAACGCATGGCGTGCCAGGGAGTGGTGTGCGGCAGGACTTGTTCAATCAATCCCACGGACTGAATGGTGCGTAATGATTCATCATCAATACCAATGGCGCGAGGGTAGTCGATAAGCGCATCGAGCTTTTCAATCACCAGCACCTCAATGCCGAGCTGACCAAGATAATTGGCCATCATCAGCCCGACCGGACCCGTGCCTATAATGGCAACTTGTGATTGATATTCCTTCGGCGTTAACGCCGACAGTGTCGTTGTCATGGTGTTACCTCATTGCATTTAGCCGAGACTTATCGCCGGATTTGGGCAATAGCCATCCACACTTTTACAAGCGAAATCTGTGTTATGCAGAAACGCACCTAAGTGGTGCCTGATGGTTGCTACCCCGTTACAACTTTTCGGGGCGACACCGTGCAGCGGTTATGCAGGGCAGATCGGATTCTCGGATAAAAGAATCAGACCATGGCAGCGACGGTGTAGGGTTAGGTAATGTGTTCATATGTTAATTTTATGTGAAATATATTTTAATTGTTGGATCAGTATAGAGGGTATTTTTTGGTCTACAATGAAAAAGTGATGGGATGTGCACTAGGTGCACTTCATTGTTAAATAAAACTTTTTAGTAAAAATGAGCCCTATAATCCAATGAGTGAATATAAAAATGTGCGCGGTTTATCCCGTGGGCTTGATGTTCTCAATGCCCTTAACCGTCTGGATGGTGGCGCAAACTGCAACCAGCTTTCATTATTGACCGGTTTACATCGCACCACGGTCAGGCGCTTGCTTGAAACCCTTCAGCAGGAGGGTTATGTGTGCCGTAGCGCGTTCGATGATAGCTATCGCCTGACATTGAAAGTGCGTCAGTTAAGTGAAGGATTTCGTGACGAACAGTGGATTTCCGCTCTTGCTGCCCCATTGCTGGGTGACTTACTGCGGGAAGTAGTGTGGCCTACGGATGTGACCACACTTGATGTGGATGAGATGGTGGTCAGAGAAACTACCCATCGTTTCAGTCGACTGTCGTTTCACCGGGCTATGGTCGGGCGACGGTTGCCATTGTTATTGACGGCTTCCGGTCTGACATACCTTGCGTTTTGCCCGGAGAACGAACGACAGCAAATTATTACCATGTTGGCGGGGCGTGAAGGCGATGAGTACCGTCTGGCGCGAGAACCGGTGAGGCTTGCAGAAATCTTGCAACGCGTACAACGAAATGGCTATGGCGAAAACTATCAGAACTGGGAGAGTGAGTCTCGCATCGCGGCTATTGCGGTGCCAGTTCGCCATGATGAGCGGCTCATTGGCTGCCTGAGTTTAATCTATATTGCCAAGGCAATGACCATAGAACAGGCGGCGCAGAAATATTTATCAATATTACAACGTGTTGCCGATCAAATCGGTGAAAGCGCAACGCAGGCAACCCACGGGGAGAAAACCCTGACCGTTAACTGTTAGGGTGCATAGTCAGCACCTCACCCAACGTACTTAACAGGATATCGGCATGTTCAGGTTGAAAAACCAGCGGAGGGCGGATTTTGAGGATATTGCCATTCGGCCCGGTCGTGCTGATGAGCACCCGTTTTTGTCGCATCAGATTAACCACCCGTTCCGCATAAGCGCTTGCTGGTTGCTGGCGACTGGCGTTGTTCACCAGTTCGACGCCAATGAACAAACCATAGGCTCTGATGTCGCCAATCACATCATGTTGTGCTGCCAGTTTACGTAAACCCACCTCAAGATAATGGCCCACCTGTAATGCATTTTCCTGTAATCGTTCCCGTCGCAGTATGTTCAGTACGGCATGAGCGGCCTGGCAGGAGACCGGATTGCCGCCAAAGGTATTGAAATAACGTTGACGGCGGCCGAATTCATCAAATAACGCCGGTCGCCCGACCACCGCCGCCACAGGATGGCCATTACCCATCGGTTTCCCCATCGTCACCAGATCGGGGGTGATGCCATAGCGAGCGAACCCCCAACGGTGTGAACCGGTGCGACCAAATCCGGCTTGCACCTCATCCGCAATACACAACCCGCCCGCGTCGCGTACCAACCTGACGGCCTGCTGAACGTCTTGCATCTCACCACTGAACACACCGTCGCTGGAAAAAATGGTATCAAACAACAACGCTGCCGGGCGCGCACCAGCCTGCTGCATCGCTTCAAGCGCTCGGACGACGCTGGTGGTCATGCTGCCAGTAGCATGGTGGTATGTGTCGGGCGGATCAATCAACCAGACGTTGTCACCACGGGGTGCGCCAGCGCCCAGCGCCGGGGATAGGCCGGATAGCAAGGTAGTCACGCCGTGATACGCCCAGCGAGTGACTAATATGCCGGTTCCGCCAGTAACCTGTCGGGCGATTCTCAAGGCTAAATCATTCGACTCGCTGCCGGTACAGGTCATGGTGATATTTTGCAGTTCGTCAGGAAATTCCTGTAAAAAGTCCTCGGCAAATTCCAGAATGGCATCAGTAAGATAGCGTGTATGGGTATTCAACTGCGCTGACTGGGTGGCGATCGCCGCGACGACGTCTGGATGGCAATGACCGACGGAAACCACGTTGTTGTAGACATCCAGGTAACGGTTGCCGTCACTGTCATACAGCCAGACGCCTTCGCCGCGGACAACGTGAAGCGGTTGCTGATAAAACAGCCGATAGCCGGCACCCAGCAATTTTTTGCGCCGTGCCAGCAAATCTCGCTCAGAGTGAGGGGTCATTGGATGCCCTTTCTACAGGTGGTCAGGAGACGATCTTCATATTGTGTCAGCGGGAAACGACTGAGATTCTGCAAACTACGCCATGCACGGTGAAGATTCCGCCGCAGGTATTCCCGGTTTTCCGGATAGAGCGCACTGCGCCATTGCGTAATTGAGAGGATCAGCGTCAGACGAGCCACGATCAGCCGGGGAAGCAGGCAGACTTCCTGCTCGGTTAACGGCAGATGGGTATGGTAGGCCGAAACAAAAGGCGTAATCCATAGCAGCGGGTCATCACTCTCGCTGATCTGATAGGCGAGGGCGGTTGCCAGCTCATTAATCAACGGCGCGTACAGGGCATCGCCAAAATCAATAATGCCGGTGATTTGCCAGTCCGCCTGTGGGGTGGTGAAAACATTGTACGGATTGAGATCATTGTGAATAACCTGCCTACGCAGCTTATGAATAACGGGCGCAACGCTGTTTTCCCACTGCGACAACCCACGTTTGATCAATATCTGTTGCTCCGGATCTTCCACATAATCCAGCCATCCCGCTACCCGTTCCATGTGCGTAATATCCCACAGTAACGTCCGCTCTGCCGCTGGATGGGTAAATGAATGCAATGCGATATCAAGTTGCGCCAGGGTCTGCCCAAGATGCTGAGCCAGTTGCGGATTCGGCGTAACCCGGTGTAACGGTGTGCCAGATAACCAGGAAAACAGACGGGTCTGTAGCGTTTGTCCGGCAAGATCTACGACCGGAGCCCTATTTCCGTGTTGGTCAGCAAGGACGCGGGGAACAGGCAAATCGGTATGTTGCTGTTCGATATGTAATAACAGGGCGCTCTGAAAATCACTGACGGCCGGTTCTTCGGCCGGATTGATAAATTTCAGCATGTATCCATGCTGTTTTTCCGTACAAAGATAGAAATTGGCATCACGTTCACCCGGTAGTGGCGTGATATCGCCTTCAACACCATAACGTTCACGGGAAGCGTGATGTGCCTGCGCGAGCGATACCAATGGAACATCGGTGGTGAACAGGACATGAGGATCAGACATGCTGTCCTCCGTTGACGTGAATTTCCGCTCCGTTGACATAGGAGGCGCCCGCCGTACAGAGAAAATAGATCAGCGACGCCACTTCTTCCGGTTTCCCCAGCCGTTTCATGGGGACGGTATGCTCCACCATCTCCTGTGTTCCGGGTGAAAGAATGGCGGTGTCAATTTCGCCGGGCGCAATCGCGTTAACGCGAATACCATGTTTGCCGAAGTCGCATGCCATCTCACGAGTGAGCGCGGATAGCCCGGCTTTTGAAGTGGCATAAGCCGCTCCGGCAAACGGATGTACGCGGGAACCGGCGATAGAGGTGATATTAATGATGCTTCCCTGGGCGGCCTGCAATTCGTCAAACAAGCCGTTGGCAAGTATCGCCGTGGAGAACAGATTGACGTTAAATACTCGAATCCAGGTGGCATAGTCGGTTTCACGCACGCCCAGCCTGCTGCCGTCTTCCCCTTTGGGAGAAACGCCAGCGTTATTGACCAGTGCATGCAGTTGTCCACCGAGACGTTCTTTAATCATCGGTATGGCCGCGCTCAGGCTGTCGATGTCCTCCAAATCGAGATGAATGTGATTGAGTAATCCCTCAGCCCAAGGGCAGTCTTCCACCCAACTTTGCCGCGAGGCGGTAAATATGGTCCAGCCTGCGGCATGGAAATGTTTGACCGTCGCGTGGCCGATCCCCCGGCTGGCACCGGTTAACAACAGTGTCTTATGATCTGTCATCAGGGCTACTCCAGATATATGATGCATCATAAAATAGAGCCAAATTTTTTTGGGCACAAGCGGAAAAATGCGGTAACAGAAACCATATCCATCCGGCCTTCCCCTTGACAAGGAGGATGGGTATCTGGCTCCTTGATAAGGAGAAAGCTGGAGTGGGGTAATTATTCCCCGGTTTTAGCGAGACGCTTTGAATTATGTAGAGTATAGATATCCTATCTATAAGAATATCTACCTCTGAATAAGAGTACGATTAACTAAGCAGGCGGATTTCAATTCTGTTGACGTTTTTCCCTTTGTTTTTTCTTGATAGTTTCACTTGTCCTATCTCTTTTGTCTTCTTCACGTGTGTTCCGCAGCAAAGCATTGAGATATTTGCGCATTGCCAGAACCTTAATTTCCCACTTATTGTGCAACTGATATCTTGGTCAGATAATATGAATTCATTGACTTTTTCTTCAAGAACCGCAAGTCCATCAGGTGTTAAATTATTGGACAGTTTATAGTCGCTTCTATCTTTTTCATGGTTAACGAAAGATCCTTCAACTGACATAAAATCAGGATGTTGGCTTAGTAAATATTCGACAATATGGCTGGCTGAGTGAAGGCGCATTGTTTGCCATCTTTTTTCAAAGTCAATGCTGCCTTCAACGTTTTGCCCTACGGTAAAGCTACTTGTGTTCAAATAATGCTTGATTGGCGCATTGAAATCTAATTTATTTAAATTCTCTTCGCCCACATCAACATAGGTAGATGTCACATCAACGTTATTGATAATGCCGGAATCGAAATCCTGATTCCCTGACAATGGATAAAAGAGCGTTCTGTCCAGAATAATATGGTCTTCGCCAACAAAGAGTACTTTTGCGGTGAAATTACTTTCATAAGGAGATGAATCAAAAAGCCTTATTGTTGTAAACATGAATTTGTGCTCCTTTACGCTATAAAGAATAGAAAAAAGGGATTAAAAATGGGACGAGTATTGTAATGACACCACCAGAAAGCAAAGCAACCGGGACATAGGGCGTTCCACAGTGTTTTTCGATAACAGGTAACGTCACATCCATCGCAGTTGCACCAGCGACGCCGATGGCAATATTCCCGTTACCTATACGAGAAAGTGTCGGAATTAATAATAAAGCAATTGCTTCACGAAAAAGATCACATAAGAAAGCGACAGATCCTAGTAGTGGATTGTTCATTTTAGTAAATAAAATCCCAGAGAGTGTATACCAACCGAATCCTGAACTGATAGCCAGGCAATGTGTTAATGATAAAGGTATAAAAAAAGATACAATGATAGCACCAATATAAGAAGAAAATACGGTTAATAATGTCATAATGACATTATTACGATTAAAAAAAACTTCTTTTAAATTCAATCCTGACCGTGATAGTTTTATTCCAATGAAAAAAATCAACAAATATAACAATGCAGTTATAAGAATATCATAATTCATGGTAGGGATTATTTGTCTATAACCAAGGAAGAACCCAATGATGACAAGCCCTGTCAAAACCAAAGGGTCTTTAATATATCCGATTAAATCAAATGCAACCTTTTGGTTATCTGAAATAGCCATACCCTCATCCAGAATAACATTTTCTTTATAATGGAATACTTTCAATACAATCGCAATAGATAAAGAAGATGCAACTGCAATGCTGATGGCATTTACGCCAACAGTGACAAGTTTTTCTGTGATATCTGGAATTAGCCCAACGGTTATACCCATGAATATAAGAAGAAAATAAAGGCAGGCGTTTGATAATTTTTCAACTATTTTAAGGTTGGTGTGAGGAATGAAAAATTGATGTTTTATTCCTAGGAAGAACACTAAAAAAATAGGAATTAAATTTGAAAGTGCAATGCTCATAATCTTCTCATTCAAATAAACATGTTGTCAGTAAATCGTCAATAGTTTCTTTTCTACGTATCAGATGAATGTTTTGTTTTTCATCAATCATTACTTCCGCAGGTTTCGTCCGTAGGTTGAAGTTAGAACTCATTGAGTAACCATATGCACCTACATCATTGATGCATATGATATCATCAACATAAGTTCGTGGTAAGCATCTTTCACGACAGAAAATATCTCCAGACTGACATAAGTAGCCTGTAATATCATAACTCTCTGTTTTCTCTTGAGTGCTGGTAATGTTTTCAATCTCGTGCCAGGCATTATAATAGAAACACCGTGGAAAGTGATTATAACCCGTATCAAGACCGATGTATTTTCGTGAGCCATAGTCTTTTACTGAACAGACCTTTGCTACGAGAGTGGCGATATCGGCGACTAAATATCTTCCTGGTTCGACAACAAAACGGATACTAGCGTTGACGTTTAAGTTCTGACGCATTTTGTCTAATCCAAGGCGCACCGATCTTATGTCATAGTCATTATTGTGGTGGTAGTCATAACCAAATCCTCCACCAAAATTAAGAAAAAGAATAGTAGTGAAATTATTAGATAACTGGATAAGTGATCTTGCATTTTCCAGATATTTTTCTGATGACATATCACCTGAACCGGTATGGGAGTGAAGGCCTTCTATTTCAATGTTATTCTTCAGACATAGCTGCTTTGCTTTCTCAATTTCTGATGGGAGAATACCAAATTTAGACATTTCTCCATTTGTAATAACTTTTGAAGAATGTCCCGCTCCTATGCCTGTGTTAATTCTTAGGCTTATTTTACTTTGTTTAAAATACGTACAATATACAGCTAGTGCGTCAAGTGAGCCAATAATAATATGAACACCTTGACTATGAGAAAATCTCATCTCATCGAGAGTAATACAATCTGAATTGTAGTATATATTACCTGGATTAAAACCACATTTTAATGATAATACTATTTCTTCAGTAGAGCAGGCGTCAATACCTAACCCTGCCTTGTGCATGATTTTTAGTAACGTAGGATTTGAATTTGCCTTCAGTGCATAAAGTATGCTGTAGCCATGAGCATTGAAGGATTCTTTTAATTTCTGAATGTTTTTTTTTAGCTTCTCTTCAAAGTATACATATACTGGTGTTTTGTGGTTTTCTATGACTTTGTGAATTAGTTGTGAGTTTTTCATTGATTATTCTGACTCTGAAATTTTGAAAGATATCTTTCTCCCGCATCAGGAGATATGCAGGCTACTCTCTTATACATGTCTTTGGACAGTAGCTTTATTGCAGCGGCAACAATAGCACCACTTGACAGTCCGATATCGATTGAATCATTCTTTCTGACAAGATTGCAGGTAGAAAAGGCTTCTTCGTCACTTATTTCCATAACATCATCAATGAATTCTTTTTTTAAAATACCAGGGATGAAATTTGAACCTATTCCTTCAATTTTACAAGGTGATGGATTAAAGTCTCCACCACAAACGTGAGATTTATAAATGGAACCAACAGGATCTGCAACTATAAACTTTGTAGTACTTCCTTTTTCTCTGAAGTAGCGTGCTATCCCCATTAATGTTCCTCCAGAACCCACTCCGCAGACAATAGCGTCTATATTTTCCATCTGCGACCATAGTTCAGGCGCAGTGGAATTATAATGAGCCTGAGTATTTGATTCGTTATAAAACTGATTACAGAAATACCTACCTGGTATTTCAGAGTACTTTCTCGCTACATTGACATAGTTATGGATTAAATTTTTAGGGGCATCTGATGGCATAATCAGAACATTTGCACCATAATATTTTAACAAGGCCAGCTTTTCTTTACTAATCCGATCGTGTGTGACAATAGTAACCTTATATCCTTTTAGTTGGCCTATCCATGCTATTCCTATGCCTGTATTACCGGAAGTTGCTTCAACCAGCTCATCCCCAGGTTCTATATCGCCTTTTCTTTCTGCATCTTCAATAATTTGCAATGCAACCCGGTCTTTTATAGAACCACCAGGGTTATAAGACTCAAGTTTTAAACGCAGATCGCATGATGGAAATTCTGCTGTCAGAATGTTAACCATCGGAGTATTGCCGATCACTTTGAGTAAGCTTGTTCTGTTAGTTTTTACTGTTACTTCCTGCATATACGCCTCCTTTTTAAATATGGTTATATGTAAATTAATTTAATGAATTAGGTCAAGCTGTTTTATTTATGGGATAAAGGAATAATATTTTTTTATTTTTAATAAATTGTATTTTTTATTATTTTTAACTAAATTTATATATATTAAAGTATTTTATTTCATATTTGTTTTTAATTTTGGGCTATAATATAACTAATGTCACCTATTTTAATATTAAAATTTCTAATAAATAATGATAGCGCTTAACTATTTTTTCTCATATTAATGAGTGCTTGACCATTTTTGTCATTTTGAGTCGCGTTAATATGGATGCTAAAGATAATAAGGGATATGAATTAGATCGCTAATGATGTCGTTGTGACTTAAAGCATGAGGCGGAATAGATAAAGGTGATGTTCTGCCTGGGAGTGTTCTACCTGCCGCAATACTGTGGATTGTTGCAGGTAGAGAAGATGATATCGTGTCTAATCATTCCAACGGGCTAAACCCGCCATTGCCTTCCCAGGTCGCCAGCCGTTGGTACAACGTGTCTACCGCCTGAGTGACTTCCGGGCCGAGGGGAAAATAGAACGCCACCAGTGCTGGCTGAATGCCGATAAAAATCACTTCGGGAATGTCTTCCTTCAACTGATCAATGAGGAAATTTAGCGGCAGGTTGTGGGTATTCATCAACAGATCTTCGGCGATGCGGTCAGGATTGACGATGCGGATTTCGCCAGGGTTGAGACCCATATCAGTGGCGTCCACCACCAGCAGGCGCTGTGGACACAGTTCGCGTAGCGTGTGCGCCGTGTTTTCTGGAATGGCGCCGCCATCAATCACCGACCAACCATCAATCGGCTGTTGCGTCATGCGCTCGGCCAGCAACGGACCCGCGCCATCGTCGCCCATCATGGTATTACCGACGGTAAGCACCATATTTTCAGTTCGTAGTGGACGTTCAGTAATCAACGCGTTTCACCATCAGGTAGAGAGCCGTTTCACGGTCAATCGCCCCCAGATAGTCCATCAGGGTGCGGGTCCATTCAGCGTAGTGGTCCTGCGTGCTGTCCAGTGTGCTGAAAGCACCACCCAACAGGGTGGTGTGAGTGCTATCAATGGTAATTTCACCGAATTTCATCAAACCGGCCATTTTTCGTTTGGCTTCACCCTCCGCCAGTTGATCGATCCAGCTTTCGTACTCTGTCAGCGGGCATTCCAATACCCGTTTCAGACAATCAATGACCCCGACGTGATGACCAATAGCCAGCGAGTAGTACATGACCTGCTGCGCCTGCTCCGGGATCTTGTCCTGTGTATCGAGAAATTTCTGATTCAAGGCATAGAAAATGACCCGCGTATTCATCGCAAACGCTCCCCATTAAGTAACGACAGATAAATCTGTTGCAACTGGCCGAAGATTTCCGTTAGTCGCGGATCGTTATGTTGTTGAAGGTAGGCATTGATACGTTGATCAAGCCCTTCCAGCGGCTGGTTTTCCAGCAAGGCCAAAAAGCTGTCGCTGATTTCCCGACCTTGCCAGTAACCGGCCATACGACGGGCTTCACGCTCCAACAGAATGCGTAAATCGAGTGGAACATCCGGGTGAATCAAGGTCGCTTTTTCGTTATCACCCTGAGTATGGTCGCTGCCGTGCAACTTTTGCTCCAGCAGGCCCAGCGCCACGGCGAAACCATAGATAGTGGCGGCGGGGGTTGGCGGGCATCCGGGGATGTACACGTCAATCGGCACGATTTTGTCGCTGCCGCCCCACACGCAATACAGATCGTGGAAGATACCGCCGCCGCAGCCACAGGCACCGTACGAGATACAGATTTTCGGATCCGGCGCCGATTCATAGGCACGCAGCGCCGGTGTGCGCATGGCGCGGGTGACCGCACCGGTGAACAGCAGGATATCGGCGTGACGAGGGGAAGCCACTACCTTGATACCGAAGCGTTCGGCGTCGAACAGCGGCGTAATAGCGGAAAAAATTTCGATTTCACAGCCGTTACAGCCGCCACAGTCCACGCGGTAAACATAGGCAGAACGCTGAATGTCCTTCAGCAGCGTTTTTTTCAGTTTAATCGCCTGCTCATCAAGGGTGATAGGCGTAGTGCGATAGTGATCGACACCATCAGGCAGCATGCTCATGAGCGCTCTCCCTCTCTGGTCGTCGGGGCGGACAGATGCTGACTCAACATCACGTTACCCCGTTGGTTCATATTCTGTTTACGTTTACATTCGGGACAGGTTTCAAAACGGCTGCGCTGAGATTCTACTTCAGCTTCCGTCAGCCCGGATTGCACCAGCAGCGCCATGGCATATTCCACCTCTTTTTGCGGTGCAAACGGACGGTGGCAGACATGGCAGTCCAGCAATTTGAACGTTGCTCGTTGATAGAGGTCGGCTTTATTGCTGACCGCCATTTCAAACTCCGGCGATAGCGCGATGGCGCGGGTGGGACACACTTCCTCGCAGCGCCCACAGAAGATGCAGCGGCCAAGAAACAACTGCCAGGTGCGGGTACCGTTCACCACGTCGTTTTCCATGGTTAATGCATTCGCTGGGCAGACCATGGTGCAGGCGCCACAGGCAATACACTGTTCCGGGTCATACTCGGGTTTACCGCGAAAACCCGCCGCAACTTCAAGCGGGGCAAACGGGTATTTCACCGTGCTGTTGCCCGCTTTCAGGATAGTTTTAAACAGTTTCAACATAATGCATCTCTCTATTTAAGCGGCGAGTTGGTGCGTTCCAGACCGTAACGCTCCATTTCTTTATAAGGCACGGTGGTGATTTTCTGCGTACGCACATCCACCAGTGTTACCCGGTCAGTACAGGAGTAGCACGGATCGAGACTGCCGATAATCAGCGGCGCATCGGAAACGGTATTACCGCGCAGCATGTAACGCAGTACCGGCCAGTTGGCGTAGGTGGCGGCACGACAGCGCCAGCGAAACAGTTTCTGGTTATCGCCGGTCATGCTCCAGTGAATATCTTCACCGCGTGGCGCTTCGGTGAAGCCCAGTGCGAATTTATGCGGCTGATAAGTGAAATGCTCGTTCAGCAGCGGGCCTTCCGGCAGGTTATCCAGACCGAATTCAATCATCGCCAGTGAGGTGAAGACTTCACGCACGCGCACCAGCAGCCGCGAATAGACGTCGCCAGCATCCAGATGATGCAGCTCCATCGGCAGATCAAGGTAACCGGCAAACGGATGATCGATGCGCACATCACGCTGGAAGCCACTGGCGCGGATCATCGGCCCGACCGGGCTGTAGTCACGCGCCACTTTGCGATCCAGGATACCAATACCCTGGGTGCGTTGCCCCATGTTGGCAGTATTGAGCAGCATATCGGTAAGTTGGGTGACTTCTTCATGCATTTCCCGCACCAGCTTGATGGTTTTTAACCGGCTGTCTTTCAGAATATCGCGGCGCACACCACCAATCAGGTTCAGACCGTAGGTTTTACGCGCACCGGTCAGCATCTCTGCCATCTGCATGGATTTTTCACGTATCCGGAAGAACTGCATAAAGCCGGTATCAAAGCCGACAAAGTGGCTGGACAACCCAATATTCAGCAAATGACTGTGCAGACGTTCCACTTCCAACAGCACGCTGCGGATGGCATGGGCGCGAGGCGGTACCGGAATGCCCAGCGCGTTTTCAATCGACGAGGTATAGGCCACGCTGTGGGTAAAACCACAAATGCCGCATACCCGATCAGACAGGAAAGTCACTTCGTTGTAACCCATGCGGGTTTCCGCCAGTTTTTCCATGCCGCGGTGGACATAGAACAGGCGATAATCGGCATCAATAATCTGTTCACCATCGACAAACAGACGGAAGTGGCCCGGTTCGTCCGAGGTGATATGCAACGGACCAATTGGCACCACACGGGTGTCGCCAGTGGCTTCGTTGACGAAAGTATAGGACTCGTCGTCACAGGTTGGTGCCGGGCGCTGGCGGTAATCCATTGAATCTTTACGCAGCGGATAGAGTTCGTCCGGCCAGTCATCCGGTAACACCAGACGGCGTTCATCCGGTAGACCCACCGGGATCAGTCCGTACATGTCGCGCACTTCGCGCTCACCCCAGACGGCAGCCGGTACGCGTGGTGTGACGGACGGGAATTCCGGTACGGTAGGATTCACCAGGGCTTTCACTACCACCCAGCATTTTTCGCCTTCTTCCATCGACAGCACGTAGTAGACCGCGAAGTGACCGTTGAGTGAGCGTTCATCATTACCAAATAACACCGATAACCAGCCACCATTCTGGTAGTACAGAAATTCCACTACCTCCGGCAGCATGTTCAGTTTGACGGTCAGGGTCAGTTGGTTGTGGGTTTGCCACTCCTCCTCCAGGACTGTCGCCGGGAATTTCTCTCTGACGCGGGCGACATAGCCAGCACCCAGTTTGTCCAGGTTGGCAACAGGGGTTTCATTAATCACGGTACATCTCCTGACGGGAAGGGGTTAACGATGAATGCTCAGCCAGCGGCGCAGCGTCCGTTGCGGTGGCGGTAATCGCCGTTTGACGATGAAACAATGACTGCCATGACAAGGAAAATGGCGGCGTTTCGGCTGGCTTGCCGTTGTTCAGTACGATGGTGGTGGCGTTTTCCAGCAGGTGGGTAACCGGCTGTGGAATATGGGTGCCCATTACCAGCATCAGTATCAGCAGAACCGCCATCGGGACGGTGGTCAACCAACCCAGTTCACCTTTGCTGACCGCTTCCGGGCGACTGCCCAGTACGGTACTGGCTATCATCCGTACCAGACCAGCCAATACCACGGTTAGCAGCACCAGCAGCACTATCACCAGCACCAGATGTCCGCCGTGAATACCGGCAACAACGGTCAGAAATTCACTCAGGAACACATTGAATGGCGGCATGCCGCCCAGCGCCAGCGCCCCCCCCACGAACAGCGCGCCGGTGAGCGGCATCACGCGCAGAATGCCTTTCACCGCATCCATGTCGCGGGTGCCATATTTCAGTAGCACATTACCGGAACCGCAGAACAACAGGGTTTTCGCCAGACTATGGTTCAGTGTATGCAGCAACGCCGCCAGTATGCCCAGCGGGCCGCCGATACCGATCGCCACGGCAATCAGCCCCATATTTTCCATACTTGAATAGGCCAGCAGACGCTTCATGTCACGCTGTACCAGAATCAGTAACGCGGCCACGGCGACCGACATCGTGCCGAAAATAATCAGCAGTCGTTGTGGGAACTCGGGGCCAATGGCGGCACTGATCAGCATGTAATAGCGGATTATTACCAATAATGCACAGTTCAGCAGTACCGCTGATAACAGCGCACTGGTCGGGCTGGGGGCTTCACTGTGTGCGTCAGGTAACCAGGCGTGCATCGGGAACAGGCCGGTTTTGGTGCCAAAGCCGATGAGGATGAAGATAAATGCCAGGTGCATCAGCGTGCTATCTAGCTGGCTGGCGTGTTTCATCACCTCAGTCCAGAAAATGGCGTCGCCAGGGTTAGCCATCACGCTGGCGGCATTGGAATACACCAACACCGTGCCATACAGACCAAACGCGACACCCACGGTACAGATAATGATGTATTTCCAGGCCGCTTCCAGCGAGGAACGCTGACCGTACAGCCCCACCAGAAACGCCGAGCTGAGCGTGGTGGCTTCAATCGCCGCCCACATCAGGATCAGGTTGTTACTGGTGATCACCAACAGCATGGTGAACAGGAACAGGTGGAAGAAACCGTAGTAGTTGCACAATGTGGTCACGGTGATTTCACCACTGTCCACTTCATGGCGCATATAGCCGATCGAATAGAGGCCGGTGATAAAGCCGATGATACCCAGAATGGCCAGAAACAGAGCGCTCAGGCTATCCAGATGCAGCCAGCGATTGGCGGCCAGCAACTCGCCGTGTTGGTAGACGGTCCACACGGCGAACAGCGTGACAACCAATAACACGATGATACCCAGCAAGTGCAACAGGTTAACCAACCCGCGCGCCGCGCCGCCGGTAAAGCGGCAGACAAAGGCCAACAGGGCGACCACCAGCGGTGAACCCAGCAGGATGAGAAAGAGATCGATATTACTCATGTTATTCACCCTTTCAGCGCTGTCAGTTGCTGAACATCCAGCGTGTTAAGTGTGCGATGGATTTTGCGTGCCATCAGTGCCATCACGATGACCGCAAAAATGGCATCGGTCGCGATACCGATTTCCACCAGCTCCGGTGCGCGGTTTGCCAGCAACGCCAGCGTCAGATGTGCGCCGTTTTCCATCAGGCAGTAACCAAACACCTGTTTGAGAATGTTGCGCTGGCTGACAATACACAGCAGGCCAATCATGAAATGTCCCAGCGATACTGCCAGCGCTGGTTTCAGTTCGCTGACCATCGGCAGTTGCACCGGGGCCACCGCGAAGTAGCTCAGCACCACAATCACTGTGGCGATCAGAATAATCATCGCCGGGCTGAGCACGCCGCCATCGGCTTTCGGGTCGGCCAGCTTACGGAAGGAGCGGTACATGATGGTCGGCACCAGCACCACTTTGGTGATAAAGGCGCTGATGGACCACCAGTACAACTCCGGTGCGTGCAAGGTATTGGCCAGTGAAATGAAAATCAGCACCAGCACTAACGATTGCAGTGCGTACAAACAAGCTGAGGTGGTGGGCTTTCTGGCGCCGATCACCAGCAGTGAAGTGATGATCAGCAGTCCGGCCAGGTTATTTACGATAAGTGATCCAGTCATGATCGTTCCTTATTTCAGCCACAGGGCGGCAATGACGCTGGAAAACAGTGACATCCCAATCAGTACCAACAGCACCGCCTGCATGGAGCGGGGCACTGGTGTCGCGGTAGCCACTTCCTCCGAAGGTTCGCCCGGTACGGTACGGCCAAACCAGTAAAGGAACCAGGCGAAGCTGCCAACCGATTCAATCAGCGTGATGATCAGCAGTGGCAGCAACCACACTTGTTCACGGGACAGCGCAAAACCGGCGGCAAACAGCGGAAATTTACTGAAGAAGCCATTGAAAGGCGGCACCCCGGTGATCGCCAGCGCTGCGACGCAGAATCCCACGCCCAGCAGCGGCATCTTGCGCATTATCCCTTTCAGCTTCGGTAACATACGGGTACCGCAGCTGTAGCTGAGCGCACCCGCCACCAGGAAGAACAGACTCTTGGCGAAGGCATGGTTGAAGATGTAGGCAATACCGGCATCAAAGGCCATGCGTGAGCCGAAGATCGACAGTGACAGCGCAAAGAAGATGTAAGACAGCTGGGTGATAGTGGAGTAGGCCAGCAGACGTTTCATATCTTTTTGCGGCAGATACATCAGGAAGCCATACACCAGGGTAATGGTGGCCATCACGATACCGACGACGCCAATCACGTGCGGAACCTCACCAGCAGACAGAATGGCGCGGGCAAAAATGTAAACCCCCACTTTCACCATTGACGCGGCGTGCAGGTACGAACTGACCGGTGTGGGTGCTTCCATCGCGTCCGGCAACCAGACGTGTAACGGGAACTGGGCGGATTTCCCCCAGGCGGCAAACAGAATTCCGCTGAACACGACGATCTTGCCGGTTTCATCCAACTGCGACAGCGCGCTGAGCGCAAAGGTGCCGGTGTTGACGAACAGATACGCCGCCGCCAGATAAAGCCCGATGGAGGCCACGTGGGTTACCAACAGTGCTTTCATCGCCGAGCGCAGCGACTTGGGGGTTTGGTAGTAACCGATCAGCGCCCAGGAACATCCTCCGGTGATTTCAAAGAACAGCAACTGCCCCAGAATGGTGGAAGAGAGTGTCAGCCCGGCCATCGCACCGATGAACACCAACAGGAACGCGTAATAACGGTTGGTCCCTTCATGGGGATGTTCACGGTTGCCCAGCGTCAGGTAACCGCAGGAATAAATGCTCACCAGCAGGCCGAGGGACACCACGGCAAAGCCAATCAGCAGGCTGATTCTGTCCAGTATGAATCCGAAGATTTCAGTCTGGCCGTAGCGGTAGAGGGTGAAGGTGACGTCCGTCTTCCCGCTGTTGAAATAGGCGCAGGCCAGCCAGCCCATGCCGAGTGTCGCCAGCAATGCGAACAGACTGCACAGGATCTTGGCCTGTCGCGGCGGCATAAAAGCGATCAACAGTGCGCCGAAGAACGGCAGCAGGATGGTCGCAAGGGCAACATTCTCTATTGCAAAAGTCTCCATGATGAATGCTTACTCCTTATAGACCAGTCAGATAGAAAACGAACGCCAGCGCCGCAACGCCGAAGCCCAGCCAGGTAACTCGCCCGGTCAGCAGGAAACGTCCACGGGCCAGGCTGTTCTCAATCAGGGCGGCAACGATAAATACCACTCCCAGCTTGATGACAAAGGTCAGTGAACCCCACAGTATGCCCGCCAGCGAGACACTGGCGGCTTTACCAAACGGGATGAAAATTGACAGAAACAGCGCGGCAACCACCACCTGTTTCAGGCTGATACCCCATTTCACCAATGCCAGGCCAGCACCGGAATACTCAGTCAGCGGGCCTTCCTGTAATTCCTGTTCGGCTTCGGCTACATCGAACGGGATTTTGCCCATCTCGATGAAAACGGCGAAGGCGCAGGCCAGCAGCGCCAGTACGGTTGCGGTCGGTGAAACCCAATGGCCGTTGGCCAATTGCTGACTGATGTTGCCGATATTGGTCGATCCGGCAATCAGTGCTACCACCAGCAGTGCCAGAATCAGAATCGGCTCCACCAGCACGCCGAGTGTCAGCTCACGGCTGGCACCAATCCCGGCGAAACTACTGCCGGAATCCAGACCGGATAACGAGAAGAAGAAACGAAACACCGCAAACAGATAGAGCAGGGTGATAATGTCGCCGCCGGCCCCGAACGGAGAGGCATCGGTGATGATAGGTAACGTCATCGCGACCACCATCATGGTGCTCAGCAACACAAACGGCATCAGACGAAAGACACCGCCACTGTGCTGCGGCGCCACTTCCTGCCGGCGCAGCAGTTTGAAGAGGTCACGGTAATCCTGCAATATGCCCGGCCCCTGACGAGAGTGCATCTTGGCGCGGATGACCCGCGACATGCCAGACATCAGCGGTGCAATAGCCAGTAACAGCACGGCCTGTAACAGGGCACAGACGATCAGGGTAAATACGGAAACGTGAGTCATGATCCTGTTCTCCTTAGGCCATTGTCGCCAGTATCAGAATAACCAGCGCGGCGACCACATACAGGCAGTAGACCCGGAAGTCACCATTCTGAATCCACTGCGCGGCGCGGCCGAGACGTTGTACGCCCCGCACTAATGGCCCCACGATATGGTCGTCCCACACAGGTTCGACGTATCCTGCCGCCTGGGTGGTATGTTCCAGTGCGCTTTGCATCGCCGGGGCGGGATCCAGGGTTTTACGCATCCGGTACAGTGGTGCGAACATCACGCGTAACGGTTGGGTAAAGCTACCTGCTGATGCCGCCATCGAGGCTTCATAACCATAACCACAAGCCCACGGCGTGCCGCGTTGACGGAAGTTCAGGCGAGCACCGCGACAGCCGACGTAAAGCAGCAGCGGCAGCAGCGGTAATGCCAGCAACAGAATGAAGATCAAGGGGGTGTTCAGCGAGGTCTGTTGCGGATTGCCAGGGAATACCTGCATACCCAGTGCCACAGTCGGGGCGCTATTGTGGGTCAGACTGGCGGCCACTTGTGCAATGACGGGAGCGACCTCGCTGGCACCGATACCCAGCAGCACGCACAGTAACGCCAGCAACAACATGGCGGTGGTCATCGGCCATGGGACTTCCCGGGCCTGAGCGGCTTTTTCACTGCGTGGCGCACCAGAGAAACTGATACCGTAAACCTTGACAAAACACATGGCTGCCAGCGCACCGGTAATCGCCAGCATCACGATGGCAATCGGTGCCACCAGACGCAGGCCAAAACTGCCCTCGTGACTGAGGCTAAACAGCGATTGATAGGTAAACCATTCACTGACAAAACCGTTCAGTGGCGGCAGCGCGGAGATAGCCATACACCCGACCATAAACGCCAGTGCGGTACGTGGCATCAGGCGAGCCAGACCCCCCATTTTTTCCATATCTTTAGTGTGCAGACGATAAATGACGGCCCCGGCCCCGAGGAACAATAAGCCTTTAAACACGGCATGGTTAAGCAGGTGATACAAGCCACCAAGCAGACCCAGCATCGCCAGCAGCGGATGATGCGTGGCAATGCCAATCATGCCAACGCCGACACCCATCAGAATAATGCCGATGTTTTCTACCGTGTGGTAAGCCAACAGCCGTTTGATATCGTGTTCGGCCAGCGCATACAGCACACCCAGTACCGAAGACACCGCACCAAACGCCAGTACCACCACGCCCCACCATGTTTCGGTGGCACCGAGCAGATCGATGCCGACTTTGATGATCCCGAAGATACCGATTTTCACCATGACGCCGGACATCAACGCGGAAGCGTGTGACGGCGCTGCCGGGTGAGCACGTGGCAACCAGCCGTGTAACGGCAACATCCCGGCTTTGGCGCCAAAACCAAAGAACGCCAGCAGGAAGACAACGGAAGCCTGTGGTGCAGACAGCGATGCCTTTCGGAAATCCGCAAAATCCAGGCTACCGCTATGCCGGTAGAGCAGGAAGAAGGCGATCATGATCAGCACCGAACCGGCGTGAGCAATCAGGAAATAGAGCAGACCAGCGCTGACCGCTTCTTCGTTTTGTTCGGAAATCACCAGGAAGTAGGAGCTAAGGGACATCACTTCAAACAGAATAATGAAGTAGAAAGCGTTATCCACCACCACCAGCGCTACCATCGAGGCGATAAACAGGTTCATGAAGAACCCCATCGCCCAGGCGCCGCGTCCGCGGTATTCCTGGAGATAAGCCAGTGAGTAGAGCGATGTCATCATCACCAGCAGGGAAATCACCATCACCATAAATGCCGCCAGGGCATCAAGACGTAAGGTCAGGTGAGCGAAGGCATCAAATGGACCACTAAACATGGCAGTGACGACCGGGCCACCGAGTAGTAGGGGTAATGCCGCCGCGACGCCGGCGCAACCGCCGACAAACGAACAGAGCCCACTCAGGCGGATAGCCATCGACTCCTGACGCGACAGACACAGGGAAAGCAGTGCGCCCGCCAGATAAAATGCCAGTGACAGACTCAGCCATTGCAATGCAGTCATCATAATTTTGGCTCCCGTTCATTTTCCGTTGGCGGGAAAGGAATATTACCGGTCGGCCATTCCATCGCCTGTTTCTGCTTGGCGGCTATAGCGTTTTCCATGCTCTGGTCATCGACCAGATACAGGGCGTTGGTCGGACAGACACGCACACATTCCGGGCCATTTTCCAGGAAGTCACACAAGTCGCATTTCACCGCAATGCTGCGAACACCGGCATTCCATGACAGGAACGGATGAATAGAGGAAACGCTGACCGGCACGTCAGAGAGCATGGACAGCGGAATATGCTGATCAAACGTTTCCGGAATAGACAGCGGCTTGCTGCCTGATGGAGTGATTGCGCCAAATGGACAGGCGATAGCACAAAGCTTGCAACCGATGCAGGTATTCTCATCCAGTACCACCGCATTATCCTGATGCGTAATGGCATTGACCGGACATGCCTTGGCACAGGGCGCATCCTCACAGTGACGGCATAGTACCGGAGCGGTGCCACCGGCATCGCGCTCGACCGTCAATCTCGGATGTGTCTGTAGTCCCTGTTGGCGGTGTACCTGTGTACAGGCGGCCATACAGGTGTTGCATCCGATACAACGTTTTGGCTCCGCAATGACGAAGCGGTTCATAGCCATACCCTCCGGGGTCATGATGAAGTAGTCCATCGCCGGAAAGCATATTCCATGCCACATGAGTTAAGTTCTTATTTAGTTATTTTAAATCAATATGTTGATCTATTTTTTCCTGAAAAGTGGGTGACGTGAAAAACGTCGCTCGACATTAGTGACGACGGTTCTTTCCGACAATGAAGGTAATCTCGTCACTATCGACAGCAAAAGATTTTTTCATTCTGGATAAAACACCGGAAAGGGGCAGATGATGCGTTTTTCGCCGAAACAGTGGGAATCAAAGGGTAAATTATCGTCATAAGCGCTGTTTTTATGGTTCGGTTGGGTGTAATCAAGATCGCTGGCATTAAATTTGCTTAGTCTGTTTCATTCTTTTTTATGTCGACAATCGAGAGGAGCTGGATATGTGTCTTGGTATTCCGGGTCAGGTCGTGGAGTGGGCGTCAGTGGATCGCCAATTGGCGTGGGTGGATGTCTGTGGCGTAAAGCGTGAGGTCAATGTGGCATTGATCGTGGGTGATGACGATCAGCAACCGTTAATCGGCAGTTGGGTCCTGGTTCATGTCGGGTTTGCCATGAGCCGTCTCGACGAACGTGAGGCCCGTGATACGTTGGACGCATTACGACAGATGGAAGAAGTAGAACAGGACGTGACAGTGTTTCTGAGAACCTGACGGAGATACCGCTAGCCTGCCATCCCGCACTCATTTTATCGAGATGACAACGCGGCGGGGATAATATTGTTACCCCATATACGGGTTATACCCGTCATACTTCAAGTTGCAGGTGTGTTGGCTGCGTTCGTTCACCCGAATCACTTACCTGAGTAAGCTCCTCGGGATTCACTCTCTTTCCGCCTTCCTGCAACTCGAATTATTTGGGGTATATATAATGTGCTGCTCCGCAGAGCCAATCGCCTGTTTGATCTGTTCTGACGCGGCTTCAGCCATGCTCGTGATCAGTCATGGGCGGCGGCGATACGGTGGAAACCATCGGTTTCGGTTTAATTAGCATGGTATAAATGACGCCACTGATCAGGCAGATAATTCCGCACAATGTCAGTAACGGCGGCCAGGACTGGCGCAGCAAAAAGGTATACGTCAGACCCGACAGCGTTTCAAATACCAGCAGTGGCCCCACCAATATGGTGGGCAGGCGTTGGCTAGCTTCGTTCCAACACAGCGTGCCGAGCCAGGAACCGAACAGGCCAATGATCACCATCAAGGTAATAAATACCCCCGGTCGTGGGCCGAAAGGGAGTGCGAAGCGCGGCTCGGCCAACGCCAGATAACCACCAACCAGCAGGTATCCCACCAGTGCCAGTGGTAATGTCGCCACACCTTGTGCAGTAGCCCAAGTGCCTGGGTTTTTATCCGGATGTTGGCGTAACCAGCGAGCGTTGCGCAATGGATACCAGGTCCAGCAGACAACGGCCAGCAGGGCTAAGGCCATGCCACTGAGGTAGTTCCATAACGATAGCGGCGCCGACGAATTGGTGATCTCCGCTATATTCACCAGGATTAACCCCACAGCAATCAGCCCCAGCGCGGGTGTCAGGCGTCGCCATGATAAGCGACCATCATGACGACCATAAAGCAGGTTGGCGCTTATGGCGATCACCACCGGCAGCGTTCCGATAATCATGGTAGTAATCGGTGCGCCAGTTCGCTTGATGGCACTGGCCAAACAGAGGTAGTACAGCAGGTTGCCGATCGTCGAAAGCTTCAGTGCCTCAAGCCAGTCCTGACGGGTTAGCTGCGTCAGACGGGCGCGATCACTCCAGGCCAGCGGCAGGGCAATCAGACCAAACGCGAGGTAACGCCCGGTAGACTGTAAGGCGGCTGGGTAGTCGGGTATGAGTAGCGGCCCGATAAATATCAATCCCCACATCAAGCCTGCGGATAGCGCAAACATTATACCGGTTAACATTAACCTTCCTGTTCTGTAGTAAAAATATCCAAGGGGAGCTGTAATCCTGCTGATCGAAATACTTATGATAGAAAAGCTATAAAAGAATCAAATTATGTATTGGTATGGAATAACAAAACTTCGTACTGATGATGGCTGCTAGCATAATTGACCTGAGGTAAGGTGTGAACTTTCAGCAGTTAAAAAGTTATCCGTGAATCTTCACATTGTCATTACAACCTGGTCGAAGTGGTTAATACGCGGTTCTCTCTTCCTGGTCCGGCGTGAGCTGTCATATCTGCGAGATGGCTGCCCTTTTTTGCGATCGGGTATAGCGCATATGATGACCATTATGGAGTGCCATTCAGCATAGTTATGAACTATCAATTTCACGATTTTCTTGATCTCATCTGTTCTGGATAGTAGCATTTGCGGCGATAACAATAACTTATGGCATATGTTTTATTTTTGTAATCAAATACTTGTTCGTTTTTTATGAATAACTATGTGATTTTCAAGTATGTGGCTTGCTGGAATGAAATGGCTTGTCACGATAATAACAACATTTTATCTCCGTAATCTCCCCTCGTTTTATCAATTCAGCTTGAGCTGAATTGATTGTTGGCAGTCGTTTTGTCACAGGTTAGCGCAGGGAGCATAAACATGGATTATCACTATGAAAAAACAGAAAGTTAGTCTTGCCTGGCAAATCCTCATCGCACTGATTATCGGTATTGTTGTCGGCGCGCTTTTACATGAGTATCCCAATGACAAGCAATGGCTAATCAGTAATATCCTTAGTCCGGCAGGGGATATATTTATACGGTTAATCAAGATGATTGTGGTCCCCATTGTTATCACTACGCTGGTGGTGGGAATTGCCGGTGTTGGTGATGCCAAGAAATTGGGGCGCATCGGTTTAAAGACCATCGTCTATTTTGAAATCATTACGACATTGGCCATTATTCTCGGTATTACGTTGGCGAATGTTTTTCATCCTGGTTACGGCATCGATATGTCGACACTGACCTCGGTGGATATTTCCCAGTATGAAAAAACCACGCAACAAGTACAAAGCGGTACTCACAGTTTGGTGGGGACTATTCTGTCGCTGATCCCCTCCAATATTTTTGCCGCATTGGCTAAAGGGGATATGCTGCCGGTGATTTTTTTCTCGGTACTGTTTGGGTTGGGCTTGTCCTCGCTACCGAGAGAACAGCGTGAACCTTTGCTGAATGTGTTCCGCAGTGCATCGGAGACCATGTTCAAGGTGACACATATGATCATGCGTTATGCTCCGGTGGGGGTGTTTGCGCTGATTTCTGTCACCGTGGCCAATTTCGGTTTTGCTTCACTGTGGCCACTGGCAAAACTGGTGATACTGGTTTATGTCGCCATCCTGTTTTTTGCGCTGGTGGTGCTGGGATTGGTGGCACGCGTGAGTGGTCTGCGCGTGACAATGTTGATCCGTATTCTGAAAGATGAACTGATTCTGGCGTATTCCACAGCCAGTTCGGAAACCGTACTGCCACGGATCATTGAAAAAATGGAAGCGTATGGTGCGCCGAAAGCCATCACCAGCTTTGTGGTGCCAACCGGTTACTCTTTCAATCTGGATGGCTCTACTTTGTATCAGAGTATCGCCGCCATTTTCATCGCCCAACTCTATGGTATTGACCTCTCTCTTAGCCAGGAGCTGTTGCTGGTGGTGACGCTGATGCTGACGTCCAAGGGTATCGCCGGTGTACCAGGGGTCTCTTTTGTGGTGTTGTTGGCGACACTGGGCAGTGTCGGGATTCCGCTGGAAGGCCTGGCGTTTATCGCCGGGGTTGACCGTATTCTGGATATGGCGCGTACCGCGCTCAATGTGGTAGGTAACTCACTGGCGGTGCTGGTGATATCCAAATGGGAAGGTCAGTTTGACGAGGAGAAAGCACGGGCTTACGAGCGTGAACTGATCGGACTTGAGGCTCGGCCCGCCAGTCAGGAAACGTTGCTATAAAAAAACCGGGCGTTGCCCGGTTTTTTGACGATTGAAAACCTTTTTCACGTTAACGCCGGATTTCCCTGAACCATCCGGCGCATCGCGCGGTTAGTAATAGCCGTACAGTGCCGCTAAAATCCAGCCAAAGACACAGGATGTACTCACGCCAATCAACCCTGGCAAAATAAAACTGTGGTTAATGACGAAACGGCCAATGTGGGTCGTACCGGAGCGGTCAAACTGGATGGCAGCCAGATCGCTGGGGTAAGTCGGTAGAATGTAGTAACCGTAGCAGGCTGGCGCTGATGCCACGATATAGGCGGGATCAACACCAATCGCCAGTGCTACAGGCACAATGGCAGCCAGTGCTGCGGCCTGAGAGTTGACGAATTTGGAAACCAGCAGCAAGACCAACGCGTAAGCCCAGGGGTAATCTTTTACCAATGCGCCCAGTGTATCTTTAATTTGCGACATGTGGGCGCCGAACATGGTTTCCGCCATCCAGGCAATACCATACACCGCGACAATAGCGATCATCCCTGAGCGAAACACTTCGTTTTTCGAAATAGACGCGGGATTGGTTTTCGTCGCTATGATGATGATGGCGCCAGACAGTAGCATGAACATCTGAATGACCAACACCATGGACAACGGCTTGTTGTTAAATACCGGACGCAGGCTGGGTACTGCCCCCATCAACGCTACAGCCGCAATAGTCGCCAGAAAGATCCACATGGCTATCCAGTTTTTGCGCGGCAGTTTTTTATCCAGCAGCGTAGCGGTATCACCGTAGACGTATTCTTTGTTTTCCGGTACGGAAATAAATTTCTGGAAAACGGGGTCTTTATCCAGATCTTTACCTCTGAACCAACTGAAAATCCCGATAGCCAGAATACCCAGTAAGGTTGACGGAACCGTGATTGCCAGTAAGTTCAGAAATTCAAGATGTTTACCCTGAAAGGTAAAGTTACCCAACATGGCAACCAGCGATACCACGGCGACAGAAACCGGGCTGGCAATAATCCCCATCTGGGCACCGATAGAACTGGCCGCCATTGGACGTTCAGGGCGGATATTATTTTTGATTGCCACGTCATAGATAATGGGCAGAATGGTGTACACCACATGTCCAGTACCACAAAGAATGGTCAGGATACAGGTGACAAACGGCGCAATAATCGAAACATATTTCGGATTACGGCGCAGCATTTTTTCCGCCATTTGCAACATGACATCCAAACCACCAGATGCTTGCAGTGTTGCGGATGCGGCTACTACAGAAATAATAACCAGCATTACATCAACTGGTGGTTTTCCTGGTGGAAGTTTGAAAATGAAAACCAGAATTACAAGCCCGATACCGCCTAATAAACCCAGCGCGATCCCACCTTTACGTGCGCCATAAAACAGGCATATCAGGACAATGATAAGCTGAATGATAAAGTCCATAGATTCCCCATTACTCATAATGACGAGTTAATTAATTAAGATTGGCTTACTTTCGTCACGGCTACTATAGATATTATTGACCATTTTTTTTCTTGATCTGAGTCTATTATTTTTAATGTTTCTTTAATTTGTCTTAAATTTATCTTAAATAAAAGAACTCCCCTACAATAATAAATAATTATTGGTTTTTTTAGTTTCTTAATTATAAAATTAGTTTATTAAATAATCTTGAATATTAAGCGCTATTTTCAGGTTTGATTTTGTCTTTGTTGTCGATTTTTTGTTTATATTATTGTTTTGTTTTTGTTGTAATAAGGTTCTTTGTTTGTTTTTTATTGGCGATTAATACTAATAAATGTCTTAATCTAAATGACTTCTGAAATGGATAGCCTATGGTAATTAACTTAATCAATTGATAAATATGATAATTTTAGATTATTTCTTTATTGTTCGCTTTATTAATATTAATGTCAATATTAACGCGCTTTATTATCTCATCAACAGATGATAATGATTAGCGATTGCGACAGATTCAACCCGTTGTACCGGTATGTGAGGGCGATTCACATTTTTCCATGGATGATGGTTAGAAAACTCAATAGTATCTTTAGTTATTAAAATGAAGATAATATAAAACTTATTAATATAACATGGCCGGTAAATGGCGGTATATGCCCAAAATACTTCGAGTTGCAGGAAGGCGGCAAGTGAGCGAATCCCGATGAGCTTACTCAGGTAAGTGATTCGGGTGAGCGAACGCAGCCAACACACCTGCAACTTAAAGTATGACGGGTATAGACGTGTTCTGATAACCGTTTAGTATGTAAAAATCACCGCACTTTCATGCTCCGTCCTCTGCAATATGACCTTGCCGGTTTGCCGTTGCCGCCGCTGTTACTTTCCCTTCATCTGACCCCTCTCATCTGATTATCGAACCTAGAGTAATATCTGGTGAAATGCGCAGTGCAGCGCTATACAAGATATATGCGAAAAACGTCGGTCAGCCGGTGGTCGGAATCAGCAGACTGCTGACAAAGTCAGATATCTCAGATATCAGGGCGTGTGCGTCGGTGGGCGTAGCGGTGTAAGCCGCCGGAGTGACCTTAGGCGCGGTATCCCTGGGGATCTTGGGCGTAAAGGCAACGTGGCCAACAAACACCGATGCTGGTCAGTAACTGGTCGCCATCTTTTTTGAATGTGGCAACTATTTTGCTAGTCCATCACAGATAGATTTCTGCTCAAAGGGAGAGTGTTATGCACGACAAATTACTTATTGATGGTAAACAGGTTGCGGGAAACGGCGAATATCTGGCGGTGTACAACCCTGCTACCGGCGAAGAGATTGCCGCTATTCCACAGGCTGATTTGGTGCAGGTCGATGATGCGGTCAACGCGGCGGACGCGGCCTTTGTCCACTGGGGACGTACATCACCCAAAACCCGTGCCGCACTGCTGCTGGCAGTGGCTGAAGCGATTGAAATGCATGCCCAAGCCCTGGCGAAACTGGAATCGCTGAACTGTGGTAAACCCTACCATGCGGTACTGAATGATGAGATCCCTGCCGTCGCCGATGTCTTTCGCTTTTTTGCCGGCGCAGTCCGTTGCCTGAGTGGGTCGGCCGCCGGTGAGTATCTTGAAGGACACACGTCGATGGTCCGCCGTGATCCGGTGGGCGTTGTCGCGTCTATCGCACCCTGGAATTATCCGCTGATGATGGCCGCATGGAAGTTGGCTCCAGCGCTGGCCGCCGGCAACTGTGTAGTGATGAAACCGGCAGAGCAGACACCGCTGACCACCTTTTATCTGGCCACTCTGCTGGCAGATATTTTCCCGCCGGGTGTGGTCAACATCCTGTTTGGTCGGGGGAAAGATATCGGTGATGCTTTAACCGGTCATAAATTGGTGCGCATGGTATCGCTTACGGGCTCCATCGCCACCGGTGCTCATATTGTGGCTCATACCGCTGGCAGTGTTAAACGCACGCATATGGAGCTGGGCGGCAAGGCACCAGTCATTGTATTTGCGGATGCCGATCTGGCGCAGGTCGTGGAGGGGATCCGGAGCTTTGGTTTCTATAATGCGGGTCAGGATTGTACGGCGGCCTGTCGGTTATATGTGCAACGTCCAGTCTATGAGGAAGTGGTCGCGGCGCTGGGTAGAGCGGTTTCCACCCTGAATATGGGTGATCCGCAGGATGACGATACTGAATTGGGGCCGCTGATCACAGCCGGACAACTGGAACGTGTGATTGGTTTTGTGGAACGGGCCAAAGCTCAATCGCATATTCGGGTCATTACCGGCGGGGCGCGTGTATCAGGCGGCGGTTACTATTTTCAACCGACAGTGCTGGCCGATGCCCGTCAGGACGATGAAATCGTGCAGCAGGAAGTGTTTGGTCCAGTGATTTCCATCACCCCATTTGATGATGAAGCCCAGGTCGTGGCATGGGCCAATGACTCCGGCTATGGTTTGGCCTCGTCGATATGGACGAAAGATGTTGGCCGTGCCCATCGTATCGCGGCCAGTCTGCAATATGGTTGTACCTGGGTAAACACGCATTTCATGCTGGTGAGTGAAATGCCCCACGGTGGGCAAAAGCTTTCCGGTTATGGCAAAGATCTGTCCATGTACGGGCTGGAGGATTACACCGTGGTGCGCCATATTATGTTCCGCCATTGATTCAGAACCAGCGCCATTGTTATTGATGAATAGTGTTGTCGATGAATAATGGCGCTTTAGTGGGCAGTATGCCCACTAATGGTGCATTTGGTCTGAGTGTTTTGCGGTATTTGATCCTGAAGAATATTGATATGGGTTTTTATCTCTGTTCCACACTGTTCCTGTTTATTTAATCTTACAAAGCATCTATCCGGAGGCGAAAAGTTTTTATTTCAAAATTTGATGGGCAACTGGCGTGTTCTGTGCATTACTTAAACTGGTATCACATGATACCCGTTAAGCAAGGAGTCTATTTTGTCCAGATTGCCGACTTGTCTCAACCCGCTAGAGTGTTCTCAGCAGGCGCTTAAATGGATTATGAATGATGTGTTATCCGATGAGGATGCACAGACACTGAATCAGGAAACACTGAATTCCTTCCGTGAATATGTCAATCCTGGTTTCCTCGAATACCGGAAATCAGTTACCAGCGGCGGTGGCTATGGCGCAGTAGAGTGGCGCGCCAGCGGCCCGAATACCCTGCTCGATACCCAAGGTAATGAATATCTCGACTGTCTCGGTGGTTATGGCATTTTCAATGTTGGCCACCGTAACCCTACCGTGGTGGCTGCCGTTGAGAAACAGCTTGCCAAACAGCCATTGCACAGCCAGGAATTGCTGGACCCGCTACGCGGTATGTTGGCAAAAACGCTGGCGGCGATTACGCCGGGTAACCTGAAATACAGCTTTTTATCCAACAGTGGCACGGAAGCAGTGGAAGCGGCATTGAAGCTGGCGAAAGCGTATCAGGGTCCAAAAGGGAAATTCAGTTTTATCGCCGCTCATGGGGCGTTCCACGGTAAATCGCTGGGTTCTCTCTCCGCTACCGCCAAACCGATATTCCGCAAACCTTTCATGCCACTGTTACCGGGGTTCCATCATGTGCCTTTTGGTGACATTGACGCCATGAGAAAGCAGATTCATCAATGCCAAAGTAACGGTGAAGGCATTGCCGCCGTGATCCTGGAACCGATTCAGGGTGAAGGTGGGGTGATTTTGCCTCCGGATCAATACTTGCCTGCGGTGCGTGCACTGTGTGACGAGATTGGGGCATTGCTGATTCTGGACGAAGTTCAGACCGGTATGGGACGTACTGGAAAAATGTTTGCCTGCCAGCATTATGGTGTCCAGCCCGATATTCTTTGTCTGGCGAAGGCACTGGGCGGGGGTGTGATGCCGATTGGCGCGACAGTGGCAACCGAAGCGGTATTCTCGGTGCTGTTTGATAACCCGTTCCTGCATACCACTACGTTTGGTGGTAATCCGCTGGCTTGTGCGGCGGCGCTGGCAACGATAAATGTGCTGCTGCGGGACAATCTGCCTGAACAGGCGGCGCAGCAAGGCAGCTTCCTGCTGTCCGGGCTGAAACGGCTGGCGGTACGTTATCCAGAGCTGGTGGCCGAGGTTCGCGGACGGGGACTGTTGCAGGCTATTGAGTTTAAAAAGAACGAGATCGGTTATGCTTTTGCCAGTGAACTGTTCCAACGCCGAGTGTTGGTGGCCGGTACGCTGAACAATGCCAAATCGATCCGTATTGAGCCGCCGCTGACTATCACCCATGAACAATGTTGCCATGTTCTGCTTGAAGCAGAACGGGCGCTGGAGAAGTTATGGAAAACGCAGCGGGCAGAGGTTAAACCAGAATTTATCGATGAGGAACTTTCGATACAGTGAAAAACCAGCGAAATTCTGTCAACGTCGTGTTGTCACGATGTGACAAGCCAGTCCGGTAATCTGACTGGCTTTTTTTTTGTCTTCTCTCCGTTACATCTCTTCATTATCCCGCAATGCATCCTTCACCTCAGTGTCACAGTCAGTCGGCATCATGTTACCCATTGCCCATAGAAGGTAAGTGTCATGCCAATCACCGTTGTTCCCCTGCGTATTCGTTCTTGTTTCATGCAATTTGATGGATTTTCTTCTGATACGAGTTTTTCACCTGACAATGACGGGATTTTTTGAATGATTCAGTTATCTAGACATCCTACCACTCTATATCAAGCCATTGCCGCGCAGTTGGAAGAGGAACTACGCAAGGGATACCACAGTGGTGATTACCTGCCTTCTGAGCAGCAATTGGCGGATCGCTATTCAGTGAACCGCCATACACTACGCCGTGCGGTGGACGAACTGGTGAATAAAGGGCTGGTTCAGCGTCGTCGAGGCATCGGTATCCTGGTGTTGATGCGTCCTTATGATTATCCGCTGCATGCCCAGGCCCGGTTCAGTCAGAATCTGATGGAGCAGGGCAGCCACCCTACCAGTGAACGTCTGTTGGCCGTGTT
Source organism: Prodigiosinella confusarubida (assembly GCF_002847015.1). Lineage (GTDB taxonomy): Bacteria > Pseudomonadota > Gammaproteobacteria > Enterobacterales > Enterobacteriaceae > Prodigiosinella > Prodigiosinella aquatilis. The sequence goes on along the minus strand of NZ_CP025085.1, from coordinate 3,767,015 downwards.
GCGGCCCTGCAATAGCGACGTGGCCTCTGCACTAGGCTGTCAGGAAGGGGAACCGGTGATTCACCTGCGTACCCTGCGGCGGGTCAATGCTGTACCGGTCAGTGTGATCGACCATTATTTGCCGGAACTCAACTGGTGGCCCGCACTACAGCAATTTCAGAGCGGGTCGCTGCACGACTTTATCGCCCGCGAACTGCATCAGCCGTTAACCCGTCGCCAAACCCGCATCAGCGCCCGTCCGGCGCAGGCGAAAGAGCGGCAACTACTGGAAACGGTGGCGCAATCGCCACTGCTGTGCATCCGTACCCTGAATATCTGTACCGACAGTGATCGCGTGGCGGAGTATTCCGTCAGCCTGGTTCGGGCAGAGATGATTGAACTGACCATGGAGCACTAGATGGCAATACAAACGGCAAGACAACGCTGGATGTCGATACTGGCGCACAGCGATCCGGACGTCATGCAACAACACTGGCAACAGCTGGGTTTGCGCTATAGCTACCAGGTGTTGCGTACACCAGAGACCGGACTGGCGCGCGTACAAGGGCGCATGGGGGGCACCGGAAAACGCTTTGTACTGGGAGATGTCACCCTTACTCGCGCAGTGGTACGGCTGGATGATGGCACTTGTGGTTACAGCTACGTGACCGGACGTAACAAACCGCACGCCGAGCTGTGTGCGTTGGTGGATGCCCTGTTGCAAAAACAGGGTACCGATACGCCGCTTTATCAGCAGCTAATCGTACCGTTGGCGGCAACCCGCGCAGAGCAATTGCAGCAGCGGGCACAGGAAATTGCCAGTAGCAAGGTGGATTTCTTTACTTTGGTTCGTGGAGACAATGAATGACGCTACTTGCTGGCTTTACCCATCCGTTCGGGGACGCGCAATACGCCTTCCGCCGTATTTTAAAGGCCATGAGCGAACCGGGCGTGATTGTTTCTCTCCTTCATTCGCCGCGTTGGGGCGCGCTTTCGCCGGCCGCGACTGCGGTTCTGCTGACGTTGGTCGATCGTGAAACGCCGCTATGGCTGGATCCGGCGTTACAGGATGAAACCCTGCTCACTAATCTGCGCTTTCATACTGGCGCACTGGTTACTGAACGTGCGCAGGCGGATTTTGCGCTATTGCTGTCAGTGCCACAGGTTTCACTGGCGGGTTTTTCCGCCGGCGATGCACTGGCACCGGAAAAAAGCACCTCGATCATTGTGGAGGTGCCCAGTCTGGGCGGAGGACTGCCATTGGAACTTAGCGGGCCGGGAATGGCGGAACCGCGCGGTGTCGCGCCGCAACTGCCGGAAAGTGTGCTGCATTATTTGCGTGAGCGGCCGCACCCATTTCCGCTGGGATTTGACTTTATTTTCACCAGTGGTGAGTCGCTGATGGCACTGCCGCGCACCACACATGTGGAGGTGTCCTGATGTACGTTGCGGTTAAAGGGGGCGAAAAGGCGATCGATGCTGCCCACCAGTTACAGGCGCAGTTACGCCGGGGAACGAGCGACCAGGCGGAACTGTCGGTAGAGCAAATTGAACAGCAACTGAGTCTGGCGGTGGATCGGGTAATGACCGAAGGCGGGATTTATGACCGACAACTGGCGGCATTGGCGATTAAACAGGCCAGTGGCGATCTGGTGGAAGCCATTTTCCTGCTGCGTGCTTACCGTACGACCTTGCCGCGTCTGGCGGACAGCGTGCCGCTCGACAGCAGTCAGATGCGTCTGGAACGACGTATTTCGGCGGTTTACAAAGATTTGCCTGGTGGGCAGGTGCTGGGCCCCACTTATGATTACACCCACCGTCTGCTGGATTTTGCTCTGCTGGCGGAAGGTGCGACCCCATCAACGTCGACGTCGGATAATGTGCTGATTGAGCCATGTCCACCGATGTTTACGCTGATGACGTCGGAAGGTATTGCCGCCCGGGAAGAAGATGATGGCAGCGAACCGCAGGACATTACCCGTGATCCTCCCTCGTATCCCGCCCCCCGCTCCGCACGCCTGCAACAATTGGTACGCGGCGATGAGGGTTTTTTGCTGGCGCTGGGATATTCCACCCAACGGGGTTATGGCCGCACTCATCCATTTGCCGGTGAAATTCGTACTGGCTATGTCACGGTAGAGATTGAGCCGGAAGAACTGGGGTTCTCACTGGAGGTGGGCGAGATCCTGCTGACGGAATGCGAAATGGTGAACGGTTTCACGGTGCCGGAACAGGAGCCGCCGTATTTCACCCGTGGTTACGGACTGGTATTCGGCCGTGCCGAACGTAAAGCGATGGCGATGGCGCTGGTGGATCGTGCCTTGCAGGCTGAAGCGTATAACGAGCGCGTGACTAGCCCGGCGCAGGATGAAGAGTTCGTGCTGTCACATGCGGATAACGTCGAAGCCGCCGGTTTTGTTTCACATCTCAAATTACCGCATTACGTTGATTTTCAGGCTGAACTGGAACTGTTACGGCGTTTACGTCAGGCACATCAGGAGGGAAAGGATGAAAGCGTTGAACGGCTATAACCCCGGCTATCTGGATGAGCACACCAAGCGCACGCTGCGCCGGGCGATCCTCAAGGCGGTGGCCATACCCGGTTATCAAGTGCCGTTTGGCGGACGGGAAATGCCGATGCCCTACGGCTGGGGCACGGGGGGTATTCAACTGACCGCCAGTCTGATCGGCGAACAGGACGTACTGAAAGTGATCGATCAGGGCGCGGACGATACCACCAACGCGGTGTCTATCCGGCGTTTTTTCCAGCGTGTCAGTGGCGCTGCCGTTACTGAACGTACCACGCAAGCCACGTTGATTCAGACCCGTCACCGCATTCCGGAAACCCCGCTGCGTGAAGATCAGATTCTGGTTTATCAGGTACCGATCCCCGAGCCGCTGCGTTTTATCGAACCGCGGGAAACGGAAACTCGCAAAATGCACGCACTGGAGGAGTACGGCATTATGCAGGTGAAGCTGTATGAAGATATTGCCCGCTTCGGTCATATTGCCACCACCTATGCGTATCCGGTGAAGGTCAATGACCGCTATGTTATGGATCCGTCGCCAATCCCGAAATTTGATAATCCCAAGTTGCACATGATGCCCGCGCTTCAGTTGTTCGGCGCCGGGCGAGAGAAACGTATCTACGCCTTACCGCCTTATACCAAAGTGGAAAGCCTCGATTTTGATGACCATCCGTTCGGCGTACAACGCTGGGAGCAGCCGTGTGCGCTATGCGGTTCGCAGGAGAGTTATCTGGATGAAGTGGTTATGGATGACCAGGGCACCCGACTGTTTGTCTGTTCTGATACCGATTATTGCCAGCAACGTCAGGAGGCCCAGCGCCATGACTCACACTAGCGAGACTGTCGAACAACCATTGCTGACAGTACGACAACTCACCCATCTTTACGCGCCGGGGAAGGGTTTCAGCAATGTGTCATTGGAGATTTATCCCGGTGAAGTGCTGGGTATTGTTGGCGAATCCGGTTCCGGTAAAACCACGTTGTTACAGGCGATGTCGGCGCGTCTGACGCCACAACACGGTGACGTTTTTTATCAGGGACGCGATTTATATGCCATGAGCGAGAGCGATCGTCGTCGGCTGTTGCGCGCCGAATGGGGTGTGGTGCACCAAAATCCGATGGACGGTCTGCGTCCGCAGGTATCCGCCGGGGGAAATATCGGAGAACGACTGATGGCGATGGGACAACGGCATTATGGCGATATCCGTCGTCAGGCCGGGCAATGGCTGTCGGATGTGGAAATTCCACTTTCCCGACTGGATGATCTGCCGACCACGTTTTCCGGCGGTATGCAGCAACGCCTACAGATTGCCCGCAATCTGGTGACGCATCCCCGGCTGGTATTTATGGATGAGCCTACCGGTGGCCTGGATGTGTCGGTACAGGCGCGATTACTTGATCTGCTGCGCAATCTGGTCCGGGATTTGAATCTGTCGGTGGTGATCGTGACCCATGATCTCGGTGTCGCCCGGTTGCTGGCCCATCGTTTGCTGGTAATGCGTCAAGGTGAAGTAGTGGAAAGCGGATTAACTGATCGGGTGCTGGATGATCCGCATCATTCCTATACCCAACTGCTGGTGTCATCGGTGCTGAACTAGCATTCACACGAACTTCATCAGGTGTCTATAGATACGAGTCGTTTTGCTTGCCCGAACCAATATCGCGGGTACCCATAATGTTTCTCTACAGGTTGTAAAAACCATGAATATTCAGCTTCGCGTCGAAAATCTGTGTAAAACCTTTGTGCTGCATAATCAGCACGGCATCCAACTGCCCGTGCTGCATGACGCCAGTCTGACGGTGGCGGCCGGGGAGTGTGTGGTGCTGCATGGTCATTCCGGTAGCGGGAAATCCACCTTGCTGCGTTCACTGTATGCCAACTACCAACCGGACAGCGGCCATGTCTGGGTACACCATCAGCAACAATGGGTCGATCTGGTGACGGCCCCGGCCCGCGAGGTGCTGGCAGTACGGCGGGAAACCATGGGTTGGGTCAGCCAGTTTTTACGGGTCATCCCACGTATTCCGACACTGGAGGTGGTCATGCAACCGCTGTTGGAGCGGGGAGTGGAACGCAGCGAGTGTGAAGAGCGGGCGCGGACACTGTTGTCGCGCCTGAATGTGCCATCCCATCTGTGGTCGTTGGCGCCGTCCACCTTTTCCGGCGGAGAGCAGCAACGGGTGAACATCGCGCGTGGTTTTATTGCTGACTATCCGGTGTTGCTGCTGGATGAACCGACAGCCTCACTGGACAATGCCAACCGCGACGCGGTGGTGATGCTAATCGAAGCGGCACGTGAACGTGGCGCTGCCGTAGTGGGGATATTTCATGATGCGCAAGTGCGCGCCAGAGTAGCCGATCGTCTGTATGTGATGGATCCGGTGATACAGGAGCCAGCGCTATGATTATCAATCATGTACGGATGGTTCTGGACCATGAGGTGGTCAGCGGGTCGTTGGAATGCCGGGATGGCGTGATTTGTGCGATTTCCGATACTCCCAGCCGGCTGCCGCAGGCACTGGACGGGGAGAATGGCTGGTTATTGCCGGGACTGGTGGAGTTGCATACCGATAACCTGGACAAATTTTTCATGCCACGCCCGAAGGTAGATTGGCCGGCACATTCTGCCATGAGCAGTCACGACGCGCTGATTGTCGCCAGCGGTATTACCACCGTGCTGGATGCAGTGGCGGTTGGTGATGTACGCGATGGCGGCCACCGGCTGGATAACCTGCAACGGATGATTGGCGCTATTGTTCATAGTCAACAGCAGGGTGTGAACCGGGCGGAACATCGTCTTCATCTGCGTTGCGAGTTACCACATGATTCCACGCTACCGCTGTTTGAGGCGTTGATCGATACGCAGAATTTGTCGCTGGTATCCTTGATGGATCACTCGCCGGGGCAGCGTCAGTTCGCCTCGCCAGAAAAATATCGCGAATACTATCAGGGAAAATATCATCTGAATGATGATGAAATGGATGCGTTTGACGCGGATCAGCGTCGTCTGGCGGGGCGTTGGTCCCAACCGAACCGGTTGGCGATTGCCGCTTGCTGTCGTGAACGGGGTATCGCACTGGCCAGTCATGATGACGCCACGGCTGAACATGTCGAGGAGTCCTATGGGCTGGGCAGTATGATTGCGGAGTTTCCCACCACCGAAGTAGCGGCCCACGCCTCTCACCAATGCGGTATGCAGGTATTGATGGGGGCGCCGAATATTGTGCGCGGTGGTTCGCATTCCGGTAATGTGTCGGCGCATCGTCTGGCTGCGTTGGGCCTGCTGGATATTCTGTCGTCGGACTATTATCCCGCCAGTATGCTGGATGCGGTATTCCGTATCGCCGACGATGACAGTAACCGATTCACTCTGTCACAGGCAGTGGCGCTGGTCTCTGCTAATCCGGCCCGGGCCATCGGGTTGACGGATCGCGGTCAGATTGCCGAGGGAAAGCGGGCGGACCTGGTGCTGGCGCATGCGCCGCATGGTCAGGTGCGGGTGCAGCATGTGTGGGCGCAAGGGCGACAGGTGTTTTGATGGCACGGCTTATCTGGCTGATGGGTGCGTCCGGTTCTGGCAAGGACTCATTACTAGCGGCTCTACGCCAGCAGGCACTGGATGACCTGCTGGTGGCGCATCGTTATATCACCCGTCCTGCCGATGCCGGGGGCGAGAATCATGTCGCTCTTAGTGAGAGGGAGTTTATCTGTCGTCAGGTCAACGGGCTGTTTGCGCTGCACTGGCAGGCGCATCAGCACTATTACGGTCTGGGAATTGAGATTGATGTCTGGCTGGGCCAAGGGCTGGATGTGGTGGCTAATGGCTCGCGGTTTGCCCTGCATCAGGCTCAGGCGCGTTATGGCGCACAACTGCTGCCAGTGTGTCTACAGGTTTCTACTTCGGTGTTGGCTCAGCGGTTGCGTCAACGCGGACGGGAGAGCGCTGCTGAGATTGAGCAACGACTGCGCCGTGCCAATAATGTGGTGCCGGCCGATTGTCAGCAATTGATGAATGATGGACCGTTATCACACACCCTGTTGGCATTTTGCCAACTGCTGGAGAAAACGTGATGGAGTTTACTTTTCTGGGAACCGGCGATGTTCGGCAGGTGCCGGTGTTTGGCTGTGACTGTCCTGCGTGTGTTCGGGCGCAGCGTGAATACCGTTACCGGCGCGGTCCCTGTAGCGCGTCGATTCGTTGTGGCGACGAAACGACGTTGTTGGATGCCGGGCTGCCGCGACTGGAACAGCGCTTCAGTCCGGGCGAAATCAGTCATATAGTGCTAACCCATTACCACATGGATCATGTTCAGGGACTGTTTTCGCTACGCTGGGGGATCGGGGAGAAAATCCCGGTATATGGCCCGCCAGATATGCAGGGCTGCGACGATCTCTACAAGCATCCGGGGATGTTGGATTTTAAACCGTTTCTGACCCCGTTCCAGACGCTGCGATTAGGCGAACTTCGCGTGACACCGCTACCACTTAATCATTCGCGGCCGACATTCGGTTATTTGCTGGAAGATACTCACCAGACGCTGGCGTACCTGACGGACACGATCGGGTTGCCGACGGAGACGTTTCGTTATCTGAGCGAACGGGCGCTGACTCATCTGATTGTCGATTGCTCCGCCGCCCCTTGCGAACCGCCGCCCCGAAATCACAATGACCTGACCCGGGCACTGGCCATTCATGAGGCGCTTAATCCAGCGCAGACCTGGTTGACACACCTGAGTCATGAAATGGACAGTTGGTTAATGATGCATACCCTACCGGATAGAGTAGCTACCGCCGAGGATGGTCTGATACTGCATGCCTGATGCAAATTGGTGGTGTTTTACATATTAATTGGCACCAATCATGACACGTTCTCCACTATGTTCATTTTTTAATCATGAATCTGTCATGAAGCTTTCATCTGTGATGCCCTTAATAGCAGCTATTCCGTTCACTGATTGACGAGATATGGCACAGCTATGACACAGGTACTGTTGGAATCTGAGACTTATCTGCACGTTCATTCCCAGCCGATTACACAGAAGAAAGTGCTGGAAGTCCGCCAGTTAAGTAAGGCTTATACGGCGCAGCAACGGGTACTGGATGACCTCAATTTTGATCTGCACAGTGGTGAAATGGTGGCGGTGATTGGCCGTTCTGGGGCAGGGAAGTCAACACTGTTGCATGTCATGAATGGTACACTCCCGGCCAGTGAAGGCCAGATCCTGCACTACCGCGACAATGGCGATACACAGGACATCACACAACTCAACAGCCGCCAGATGCGGCAGTGGCGCAGTGAATGCGGGATGATTTTCCAGGATTTTTGCCTGGTGCCGCGGCTTGATGTGCTTACCAATGTCCTGCTTGGCCGGTTGAGCCAGACGTCCCCTGTTAAATCCTTTTTCAAATGCTTTTCTGATGAAGATCGTGCGCATGCCATCGGCCTGCTGCAATGGATGGGTATGCTACCCCATGCGTTGCAGCGGGCAGAAAATCTCTCCGGTGGACAGATGCAGCGTGTCGCCATCTGCCGTGCGCTGATGCAAAACCCCCATATTCTGCTGGCCGATGAACCGGTCGCATCGCTCGACCCCAAAAATACCCAACGCATCATGGATGTCCTGCGTCAGGTGAGTGACAACGGCATCACCGTGGTGGTGAATCTCCACTCCGTTGAACTGGTAAAAGAGTACTGTACGCGGGCGATAGGCATCGCTAAAGGACGCATTCTGTTTGACGGTCATCCCGCTGAGTTAACCGACGCTTTGCTTCACACTCTCTATGGCGATGAGATTAATCAACTCCACTAATAACGCCACTTTTGGCATGACCACTATCTTTGACATGACTACATATAGGCGAGAACCAATGAAAAAAATTGTTCGTTTGACCACGATGTTAGCTGCAATGTTTGCGGCCAACGCTTTTGCTGCCGATGCACCGAGAGAGCTTAACCTGGGTATTCTGGGTGGGCAGAATGCCACGCAGCAGATTGGCGACAATCAGTGCGTCAAAGATTTTCTGGACAAGACATTGAATGTGGATACCAAGATGCGCAACGCATCCGACTATTCCGGCGTAATTCAGGGATTGCTGGGCAAGAAAATCGATCTGGTGCTGAGTATGTCACCGTCAGCGTTTGCTTCGGTCTACATCAAAGATCCAAAAGCGGTGGATATCGCGGGTATCGCGGTGGATGACACTGATCAGTCCCGTGGTTACCACTCAGTGGTTATTGTCAAGGCTGACAGTCCCTATAAGAAACTGACAGATCTGAAAGGTAAGGCGTTTGGTTTTGCCGACCCGGATTCCACCTCTGGCTTCCTGATCCCTAACCACTCGTTCAAAAAGAAATTTGGTGGTACGACGGATAATCAATACAACCACTTTTTTTCCAGCACCACATTCTCGGGCGGACATGAGCAGGACATTCTGGGGGTGCTGAATGGCCAGTTTGCTGGTGCGGTGACCTGGACATCAATGGTGGGTAATTATAACACCGGGTATTCCAGCGGTGCCTTTACCCGTCTGATTCGCATGGATCACCCGGATTTGATGAAACAAATCCGCATTATCTGGGAATCGCCGCTGATCCCTAACGGCCCGGTACTGGTGAGCAATGCGCTGCCAGCAGCGTTCAAAGCCAAACTGATTGCTGCGGTAAAAACGCTGGATAAGCAAGACCATGCCTGTTTCGTGAAAGCGATGGGTGGCAAGCAGCACATTGGCGATGCCACGCTGGATGACTATAAAACGATCATCGAACTGAAACGCGAACTGATCAGCGGCGGTCGTTGACAGAACGGTGAATACAGGCCGCCTGAATGGGTGGCCTGATAACAGGCGATGACAGCATGTTGAACCCTGACTTTGAACACTATTACCAACAGATACGCGGGCGGCAGACGCGTGATTCCCTACTCTGGTCGCTGATGCTGGTTCTGCTGTATCTGGGCGCGGGTCATATAGCGGAATTTAATCCGCGTACCATTCTGGTGGCGTTTCCTCATTTTCTGGATTATCTGTCAGAGACGCTGCCGGTGCTGCACTGGAAGCTGCTATTGGCGGATGGTCATACACAGGGATCACTGGCCTACTGGGGTTATCGTCTGCCAATCCAACTGCCGTTGATTTGGGAAACTGTGCAACTGGCCGTGGCCTCCACTGTGTTTTCGGTGATGGTAGCGACGGTGCTGGCGTTTCTGGCGGCCAATAACACGCAAAGTCCACCGGGGGTGCGTTTTACTGTCCGTACTCTGGTGGCTTTTCTGCGTACCATGCCGGAACTGGCCTGGGCGGTGATGTTTGTCATGGCGTTTGGTATCGGTGCCATACCGGGCTTTTTGGCGCTGGCGCTGCACACTGTCGGTAGTCTGACCAAGCTATTTTATGAAGCGATTGAAACTGCATCCGGCAAGCCGGTACGGGGTCTGGCGGCCTGTGGCGCCAGTGTCCTGCAACGTATGCGTTTCGGGATGTGGCCGCAGGTAAAGCCGGTTTTTCTGTCTTACAGCTTTATGCGACTGGAAATCAATTTCCGTCAGTCCACCATTCTCGGTCTGGTGGGGGCGGGCGGTATTGGGCAGGAACTCATGACCAACATTAAACTGGATCGTTACGATCAGGTCAGTATGACGATGCTACAGATTGTGCTGGTGGTCTTCGTCCTGGACGCGCTCTCCGGCAAGTTGCGCCGTCGAGTGGTGGAGGGCGAAAAATGAAGCTGACAAACGTGCCGCAGGTGGAGTTGTCCGTAGTAAAACAGCAACACCACGAACTGTTTAGCATACAACGGCGTTACTTGTTCCGTTTGGGTCTGTTAGCTGTCGTTATCGTGCTTTACTACCTCTACTTTTTCGTCTTTTTTGGTATCAGCTGGGCACAGTGGTTACAGGGAAGCGGTGAAATTGGCCACTATTTCCTGCGTATGTTCGTCTGGCACGATTTCCTTAACTGGCCTTTTGGCTATTACCTGATGCAGATACTGATCACCCTTGCCATTGTGTTTGTCGGTACGTTGACGGCGACCTTGATGGCGCTGCCGCTCTCTTTTTTGGCTGCCCGCAATGTGATGATAACGCCAGTGCAACGACCGCTGGCAATACTGGTGAGACGGGTGCTGGATACATTACGTGGCATTGATATGGCTATCTGGGGGTTGATCTTTGTCCGCGCCGTCGGAATGGGGCCGCTGGCTGGCGTGTTGTCGATCATCATGCAGGACACCGGCCTGCTGGGTAAACTGTACGCCGAAGGTCATGAAGCCGTGGAGCGCTCACCCAGTCGGGGATTGACGGCGGTGGGGGCGAATAGCCTGCAAAAGCATCGCTTTGGTATTTTCACACAATCCTTTCCTACCTTACTGGCGCTTAGCCTTTATCAGATGGAATCTAACGTTCGCTCGGCCGCTGTCCTGGGCTTTGTGGGAGCGGGTGGTGTCGGCTTGGTTTACGCTGAAAACATGCGGTTGTGGAACTGGGATGTGGTGATGTTTATCACCCTGATTCTGGTCGTGGTAGTCATGCTAATGGATTACCTCTCTTCCCGGTTACGCCAGCGTTATATCATTGGTCTGCCCATTGCGTTGTATCAGGAAAAACCGTTTCTCACCGGGCCGCGTCAGACAGATAGCGCGCCGCCTTTAAAAAAACCGCGCTGATCTATCAGGCTAGTCATTTTTTCGATAGTTGGTTTTGTGGTTTATCGGGCAAAACCAACGACTGGATAGATCGTTGGTGCATGCAGGAATACATCTACATCACGGACTATTCCACCTGGGTTTCCTGTGAAGGAACGGCGGCTTCCAATATGCCATCAACGTGCTGTACCCTCTCCCACCAGGCAGGTGAGACGGGGGACAGATGTTTGGTGGCAATCTCACCCAGTCGTGGGGTCAGCATGGTGAGCTGTCGCTCGCTCGCCAACTGGCTGGTGCGAATCACCGGTTCAGACCAATGATGGAATGAGAGCGTGAACATCCCCCAGTGGATGGGCACAAACACGTTTGCCTGTATATCCTGCACCGCCTGAATGGTATTTTCCGGCATCATGTGCGCATCCGGCCAGCGCCGGTCATATTGACCATTTTCCATGAAGGCGAGGTCAAACGGGCCGAAACGTTCGCCGATGTCTTTAAAGTGGGTGCCATAGCTGGAGTCACCACTGAAAAAAATCCGTTCGGACTGACTCTGGATCACCCAGGAAACCCACAGGGTTTTGTTATGCGCAAAGGGGCTACGGCCGGAAAAATGACGGGCCGGGGTGGCGGTGAATGTCAGGTTGCCGTAGCGCAGGGTGTCATACCAATCGAACTCCTGAATGCGTGAGCGCTCAATCCCCCATTTCTGTAAATACTTACCGACCTTGAGCGGCACAATGAATGCGGTTTCCTGGTTGAGGAAGAACCTGATGGTTTTCTCATCCAGATGATCATAATGGTCGTGGGAAATCAGGATGATATCCACTTTTGGTAGTTCATCCAGCGTTATCGCCGCTGGCTGGAACCGTTGAAACATAAAACTGAAAGGCGAAACGGTGGCAGAAAACACCGGATCGATAAGCATGATTTTTCCTTCCAGATTCAGCAGTAGTGTGGAATGCCCGAACCAGATAAATTTCAGGTGGTCAGCCGGTGCCAGAAAGGCGGTCATGTCCGGTTGGATGTCGGGGAGTTTGCCTGCCGGGAGGCGTGAGGCGGTGTCGAACCCCAGTTTGAAGAGTAACGACAGGCTTTCTCTCAGACTCAGGCGTGGCGCGGTGGCTTTTCGAGGATTATAAAATCGCCCGGTTTCAGCAGAATAATGGTCAACGGTCTGGTTCGACATACAGCCTCCGGGAATCATTTGTCCAGTATTTATCTTCGTATGGTAAAGTTCAAAAATAGCATGCTCTCATGTTGCGCACCCGGCAATGTGTGCGGATGGTCAATGCCTGATGTGGATGGTAAATGATGGGTGGTGAGCGCTGTTCTCACATGAACCGGCCATGAATGGGTTAAAAATAGAGGGTCGGATGATGTCTTTGACCCTATGAGCTGACCGTTTAATTAACATCTGTCTTTGGAGATGACAATGACGCGAATCGGACATATCCAACTATTGGCGGAATACAACCAGTGGATGAACACCAAGATCTATGAGGCTGCCAGATGTTTATCGCCCACTCAACTGAGTGAGGACAAAAAAGCTTTCTTTGGCTCTATCCTGGGGACACTTAATCACCTGGTCGTGGCTGATACCTTGTGGCTTAAACGTTTTGCCAATCATCTGCCGAACAACCCGGCATTAGATTTTGTCCGGGTTCAACCCATGCCGACAGCATTGGCGCAAATATTATTCGCCGATATAGAGCGCCTGTGGCAACACCGCAAACAGCTTGATCTCACTATCCGTGAATGGAGCGGTTTGCTAACCGAGGCGGATCTTGATAGCGCGTTAGTGTATTCAAACACTAAGGGTATTGCTTCAAACAAACCCTTTTTTGCTTTACTGGTCCATTTTTTTAATCATCAAACCCATCACCGGGGACAAGTCACAACCCTATTATCACAAGAAGGTATTGATATCGGGTCCACTGACCTGCTGATGTTGATTCCCAATGATTGAGGGCGGTTTGTGTAACCCGCATTATGCTGCGCGGACGTATCCCGGCCGGTATCCGGTTTATGGTAGGCTATCCGCTTACCCGTCTGATATTACCGGATACCTATGTCACTGAAGGTGATTGCAAAAAAGCTGGGGCTATCTGTTACTACTGTCAGCCGTGCGCTGAATGGTTATGATGATGTGGCCGAGGAAACTCGCCTGCGAGTGGAAGAAGAGGCCAGGCGTCGCGGCTATCGTCCCAATACCTTTGCCCGCCGTCTGAAAATGGGCAAAATAGACGCCGTCGGACTGGTGTTTCCCGTTCGGTCTGCGCCACTGAGCAACTATACGTTTATGGACATGGTAGCGGAAATCAGCCATGAGTTGGCAACGCAGGAAATTGATCTGTTGCTGATAGCTGATGAAGACACCACGGATCATCACGCATTTCTACGGATGGTGGAGAGTCGCCGCGTGGATGCGCTGATCATTGCTCACACACTGCCTGATGATGCACGTCTGCATTGCCTACAGGAACTGAATTTCCCCTTTCTGGCGCTGGGACGTAGCAATTTGCCGTCCCCGTATGCCTGGTTTGATTTTGATAACCAGGCCGGTGTCGCGCTGGCGACTGACCGTCTCGTGAGTCTGGGTCACCAACGCATTGCTTTTCTGGGGGAAAACAATCCTCAATCGTTCATTATTCAGCGCCGGGAAGGTTATCTGGCGGCGCTACAGATAGCTGGGCTGGCCTTTCGGGAAGCCTATTTTTGTCTGATCGAACCTTCTCGTCGTGCTGGTTATCAGGCGACCCTGGATTTACTGGCTCTGGCGGAACCGCCGACCGCGATAGTGACTGATTGCAGCACGCAAGGTGAGGGTGCGGCGCTGGCGTTGCGGGAATGTGGGCGCTTACAGGGGGAGAATGCGATATCGCTGATCATCTATGACGGCCTGCCTGGTGACTCGATTATTGATACGCCGGTGACGGCCATCACCCAAGCGACCCGTGCTGAAGTGGGGCGACAAATAGCGCAGATGGTTTTTCGTCTGATTGCCGGGCAGGATGTGTCGACATTACAGGTATTATGGCAACCACAGCTATGTCTTGGCAGCACGGATAATCCGCCTTCCCACTGAGATAACGACGATTACTCTTTAAGCCGATCACAGATCCGAAACGTTTCGGTTTTATTCCGAAACGTTTGGGGTAAAGAATGATGGAAATCCCACGCAGGAATATCACTATGGATTCTACCGTCATTCGTTTAACCAGTTCGGTGGCCGACTTGATTGTCCGTTGTTCTCCGGCAGCCGAAATTCTCTACTGGGGGCCGCATCTTGACTGTTTTTCCCCGCAGGATACGCAAAGTCTGCAACGTCCGATAGCCAATGGCCGGTTGGATGTGGATACCCCGGTGACGCTGGCGGCTGAAACCGGCCGAGGACTGTTTGGTTCTCCGGGCATTGAGGGTCACCGCAACGGGCTGGATGCATCTCCGGTGTTTGTTACCCGCGATGTGATGCAAAAGGCGGACTATCTCACCATTACGGCCGAAGACCCACAGGCCGGGTTACGCCTGGTCAGTGAGCTGCAACTGCATGCCGACAGCGGCGTACTGCAAATCCGCCATCAGTTAACCAATCTGCATCATCAACCCTGGCAGGTAAACCGTCTGGCGGTTACGTTGCCGATACCGGAACAGGCGGCGGAAGTGATGGCGTTTCATGGTCGCTGGGTTCGTGAATTTCAGCCGCATCGGGTGTTGTTGGAACATGGCAGTTTGGTGCAGGAAAACCGCCGGGGGCGGACGTCCCATGAATATTTTCCGGCGTTGGTCTGTGGCGAACCGGGATTTCGTGAGCAGACAGGGGCGGTATGGGGCGCGCATCTCGGCTGGAGTGGTAATCACCGGATGAAGGCCGAGGTGAAAACGGATGGTCGCCGGGTGATTCAGGCCGAAGCATTGTATTTGCCGGGGGAAGTGGCGCTGGCGGAGGGGGAAACGCTGACGACGCCGTGGCTGTACGCCACCTGTGCCGATCACGGGCTGAATGGCATGAGCCAACAGTTCCACCGTTTTTTGCGACGGAACATTATCCACTTCCCACGCCCTAATCCTCGGCCGGTTCATCTCAATACCTGGGAAGGGATCTATTTCGATCATGACCCGGATTACATCATGCGGATGGCCGATCGGGCGGCACAGCTTGGAGTGGAACGCTTTATTGTCGACGATGGCTGGTTCCGAGGGCGTGATCATGACCGGGCGGCGTTGGGGGATTGGTATATTGACGAGAAGAAATATCCTCAGGGGCTGATGCCGGTGATCAAGCATGTCAAATCACTGGGGATGGAGTTCGGTATTTGGGTGGAACCGGAAATGATTAATCCGGATTCCGACCTCTACCGTGCGCATCCTGACTGGTTGCTGACCCTTCCCGGTTATGAGCCTCCCACCGGGCGCTATCAATACGTGCTCGATCTGTCGAATCCGGCGGTGTTCGATTACCTGCTGGCGCGCATAAGCTGGCTGTTGGGTGAACACCCGGTTGACTATGTCAAATGGGATATGAATCGTGAGCTGGTGCAGCCGGCTCATCAAGGCAAAGCCGCCGCCCATGCGCAAACGCTGCATTTCTATCGTCTGCTGGATACCTTACATGCGCGTTTCCCGTTAGTGGAGTTCGAGTCCTGCGCTTCCGGTGGTGGACGTATCGATTATGAAGTGCTGAAACGCTGTCATCGTTTCTGGGCTTCAGATAATAACGATGCGCTGGAGCGTCAGTCTATTCAGCGTGGTATGAGTTATTTCTTCCCGCCGGAAGTGATGGGGGCACACATCGGCCACCATTGTTGCCACGCCACCGGGCGTCAGCACAGTATCGCCTTTCGCGGTTTGACCGCACTGTTCGGTCATATGGGTATCGAACTGGATCCGGTCACGGCGGATGCGCAGGAGCAGGCCGGTTTTCAACGCTATGTGGCCTTGCACAAACAGCTGCGTCCGCTATTGCATACCGGCAATCTGTGGCGGGTGGACATGCCGGATCGCACTACGCAGGTTCAGGGTGTGGTCAGCCAGCAACAGGGTCAGGCGGTATTTCTGGTGGCGCAGTTAGCGATGCCAGACTACTCGCTGGCTGGCGTACTACGGTTGCCGGGGTTAAATCCTCAAGCATGTTATCGGCTGACGGTTCTTGACCACCCCGACCTGAAACCGGTAATCGACGGTGGTAGCACCATGTGTCGGTTGCCGTCGTGGATGGTGCAATCTGCGGAGTTTAGTGGGGAGTGGTTGATGAAGGCCGGACTTCGGTTGCCGATCATGAATCCGGAAACCGCGCTGCTGATAGGATTAGAACGTTTGTAATGCCGCCGGGAGAGGCGGCTCCTCTCCTTTATCGCACCGCGAGGATAAGAACATGGATACCAGTCGCACGATCGAACGCGTATGTACCTACAAAAAAAACCGTAACTTCTGGATATTTGGTGCTTTTTTCTTTCTCTATTTCTTTATCATGGCCACCTGTTTTCCGTTTTTGCCCATTTGGTTGTCGGATGCCATTGGCCTGAACAAAACCCAGACCGGGATTGTTTTTTCCTGTATCTCGCTGTTTGCCATTCTGTTCCAGCCGGTGATGGGCATTATTTCTGACAAACTGGGGCTTAAAAAGCAGTTGTTATGGATCATTACCATACTGCTGTTTCTGTTCGCTCCCTTTTTCTTGTATGTGTTTGCTCCGTTGTTGAAGGTGAACAGCCTGCTGGGCGCACTGTCAGGGGGGATTTATATCGGTCTGGTGTTTTCAGCCGGTTCCGGCGCGGTGGAGGCTTATATTGAGCGTGTCAGCCGTCAGAGCGGGTTTGAATATGGTAAGGCGCGGATGTTTGGCTGCCTTGGCTGGGGGCTGTGTGCCTCTACCGCCGGTGTGTTGTTTAACGTCAATCCGGCGCTGGTGTTCTGGATGGGTTCCGGTGCGGCGGTGATTCTGCTTATTTTGCTGCTGCTGGCCCATCCAGAGAAAAATCAGACCGCAGAGGTGATGGGGGCGTTGGGTGCCAACCAACCCCAGCTTACATTACGTATGGTCAGCGGCCTGTTCCGTCTGCCTAAACTGTGGATGTTCGTGCTGTATGTCGTCGGGGTGGCCTGTGTGTATGACGTGTTCGATCAGCAGTTTGCCACCTTCTTCAAATCCTTTTTTGTTTCGCCGCAACAGGGCAATGAAATCTTCGGCTTTGCCACTACGCTGGGCGAGCTGGCGAATGCCATCATCATGTTTTGCTCACCGTGGATTATTAATCGTATCGGGGCTAAAAACACATTGCTGGTGGCCGGATTGATTATGACGGTGCGTATTATCGGTTCCGCGTTTGCCACCACGGCAATAGAAGTGGTGGCGCTGAAGATGCTGCATGCGTTGGAAGTCCCATTCCTGCTGGTGGGTGCCTTTAAATACATTACTACGACGTTCGACACGCGCTTGTCTGCCACCATTTATCTGATCGGTTTTCAGTTTGCCAAACAGTTGGCGGCTATTTTCCTTTCCGCCTTTGCCGGCAATATGTACGATCGCATCGGGTTTCAGGATACGTATCTCATCCTGGGCGGAATAGTGCTGAGTATCACACTGGTTTCTGTGTTTACCCTGTCGGGTGCCAGGAAGCAATCGTCCGCGCTGTACCGGGCTGAACCGCTGTAATGGCGGTGTTGAGAGGCTCCCGTGAACTTATCACGGGCCAAATATTACCGTCGACTGCGTGCGGGTTAAGCAGAAAACGTCAATTTTTCACTGTATTGATCACCCAGAAGTCGCTGGAAAGTTTCTTATCCAACAGATAATCGTAAGGAATGTAGAAGTCGCCTTGTTCCCCGACGTCAACTCCCCAGGAGTTGCGAATTTTGAACAGGTTGGTGCTGTTGTCATAGCCGATACACAGTACGGCATGCCCTCCTTCTGGTTTGTCTTTATCTGAGGGCATGGGGACTACCGTAGGGGGCTTAGGGTGTTCCAGCCAGGTGTCGTACACAACAAAACCGAACACAAACGGGAATCCGCTTGCCAGACATCCTTGTAGGTGTGACAGATCTTGATTTACGCGTTGGTAATTGGTGATGACATACTGTAGCGCTTCTTTATAGCAATTTGCTGGTGGTTTGGTGGCTGCCAGTGCACCGGGGGGAAAGGCACCACTTTCACTGTCAGGGCGCGTGTAGTCATAAGGCCAGTCAGACTCTGGGCATACGCCCAGTTTGTGTAGACTTTTAATGCCGTCACGCAGCGTGGCACCGGAGTCGTGTTTCACGTCACCTTCAATGGTGCGCTCGTTGTAGTAGATGAACAGCCTGGAAGGAATGAAATCGGGAGATTCATGGGCGTTACGCCGATCAAATTGTACTGCACCGGCCAGTGCATTGGCGGTGCAAGAACCGAGTTCTCCCTGGTTATACGCTGAAAAATCGACAGTCAGCTCCATTGCGGGTGGCAGACTATGCAGGACAGCAAGAGCAGGTGCGTAGTGGTGATCGCGGATATCCGGCAGGTCTGGTCGGTAGCCAAGTCGAGATATGTGTCTTCTTGATAGCATGATAGTTACCTTCTGTGGTTGAAATCCTTTTCAGTGTGGCGACCTCATATTATTCGGCTATCAGAAAGGGTTTAGAGATAATGAATAAATATTGATTTTTTGTTGCGAGATGTGACGGCAGGTTCAGGCAGCACTGGCTGAAAATGTGGTTTGCTATCAGATAAGTTTTATTCATTATTTATTGCCCTAATTAATCTAATTGTTAAAACATCGACATAATTAATCCAGATTGGCGTTTCTTCCCTTTTATTTTCCCCCACATGTCTTCAGCGTATTGTCCGCGAGAATCAACTGGTCCTAAATGGTGCAAGTAGTGAATTGATTGCATTGTGATAGTGCATTTATTTTTTATTAAAATCATGTAATTAGTTAGTCGGTGTATCTGGAAAATTTTACCGTTCATAACGGCATAAAATTTTTTTGGCTCCGTTTTTACGCATTATTATTTTTTATCGGCTGGCATACTTTCTGCATTAGTCAAAACAGAAATTAAAAGCGAAGTTAACGTAAAGTTGAGGATAAGTTAACGCTACGATGTGACTTAAGTAATTAAAACTTATCTGATAATTGAACGTATTTTCCAACAACGTTATCAACCGTCATCTTGAAAAATGCCGGCTATAACCAATGCATTCAAATATAAGGCGCAGGTTATGTTGAGTTTCAATCCCGATAGTGTCGCGCTACCTGCCAGTCATTTTATTGATGGTCGGCAACGGGTGGGGCAGGGTAACCCGATCACGGTGATGCGTCCGTCAGATGGCCAGCCTTATGCTGATTTACACGAAGCGGATACCCAACTGGTGGATGAGGCCGTTACGCTGGCGGATAGCGCGCTGAAGGCAAGTGGTTGGAGTCGTTGTCCGCCGCGTCAGCGTGCTGTCGTATTACGGCACTGGGCTGACTTGATCGAAGCTGATGCAGATTATCTTGGCCAGCTTGAAGCGGTGGGCTCAACCCGTCCTATTACCGATGTGCGTCAGCACGAAATTCCTTTTACTGCCGAAGCCATTCGCTTTTATGCCGAGTGCGCCGACAAGTATAGCGGTGATCTATTTCCTACCCGCGACACCAGTCTTGGCATGTTGGTACCTGAACCTTATGGGGTTATTGGTGCTATCACACCGTGGAATTTTCCTCTGTCGATGGCGTCCTGGAAATGCGGTCCGGCGCTGGCGGCAGGTAATGCGGTGGTGCTAAAACCCTCTGAGCTGACACCCTTTTCCACTGTACGTCTGGCTGAACTGGCGTTGGAGGCAGGACTGCCACCTGGTGTGCTGAATATCATTCAGGGCAGTGGCGCAGTAACCGGTGCCGCTCTGGTAGCACATCCACTGGTCCGCAAAGTCTCGTTCACCGGCTCGACCCAGACCGGCGCGCGTATCATGAGCGACGCGGCATTCAACGGTATGAAGCCGGTGACGCTGGAGTTGGGCGGCAAAAGCCCACAACTGGTATTTGATGACGCCGGGGATGTTGACGAGGTAGCCGGACGTATCCTGCGGGGATTTACCGCCAACGGCGGTCAGGCTTGTGTGGCCGGAACTCGCTTGATTGTACAGCGCGCTATCGCGGGTCCGTTGCTTGAAAAGCTGATTGCCGGTTGTCAGAGGATACGTCCCGGTGCGACCTGGCTGGAGAGCAGCCGTTATTCCCCGCTGATCGATGCCCGGCAAGCGCAGAAGGTGGCACAACGGGTGTCTGCGGCCCGGTCTGAAGGGGGAGACGTTCTGGTGGGTGGGGCTTGTTTTGACGCCACCGGTGATGGCTATTTCTGGCAACCGACGCTGATTTCTGGCGTGCAGCCGGATAACCCGGCAGTCCTTGAAGAGATTTTCGGCCCGGTGCTCACGGTGCAACTGTTCGACGATGAAGATGAGGGGCTGGCGCTGGCGGCGCATCCGACATACGGCCTGTGTGCCGGAGTGCATACCTTGAATATTCAGCGCGCCTTACGTGCCATGCGGAGTATCGCTGCGGGCACAGTGTGGATCAACCGCTATGGCCGTTCCGGTGACTTCATTATTCCTACCGGCGGTTTTCATGGTTCGGGGATTGGCAAGGATTTAGGTCGCCAGGCATTTGAAAGCTGTCGTCGCGATAAAAGCGTATTGATTGATTTTTGAATCAGCACGGTGTTTTCCATTTTTGACTTTTTGAGGTAGCAAATGGCTGTGTTTAAACCGAAATACATCACGTTCGATTGCTATGGCACTCTGATCAAATTTGATATGGCCGGTGCTGCTGCCGCCAGATTTGCTGATCGGGTCAGCGAAACGGATATGCCTGGATTCATCAGCGATTTCTCGGCCTACCGTATGGATGAAGTGTTGGGCGCGTGGAAACCCTATTCGCAGGTAGTGGGTAACGCGCTTCAACGCACCTGTGCCAAATGGCATCTCCATTGTGACGAACGTGACTGTGACACCATCAATACCGCTGTCACCACCTGGGGACCGCATCCGGATGTTCCCGCCGGGCTGGCAACTGTGGCACGTGAATTCCCGCTGGTGCTGCTGACCAATTCTATGGATGACTTGATCACATATCACGTGCCGCGCCTGGGCGCGCCGATTTACAAGGTTTTCACCGCCGAGCAGGCTGGTGCTTATAAACCGCAGATGCGGGCCTTTGAATATATGCTCGAGCAGCTCAACTGTGGCCCGGAAGAGATCCTGCATGTTTCTTCTAGCCTGCGTTATGACCTGATGACTGCCCACGACATGGGGATTACCCATAAGGTTTTTGTAAACCGCGGGCATGATGCCGCCAATCCATATTATGGCTACACCGAAATTAGCAATATCGGTGGGCTGGCTGCCATCGTCGGGCTTTAAACCACAAATTACGCCGTAACGAAAAGGGGCGGGTAATGAAACTGGAATCCTTCTGGCAGGCAACAGCACCGGCTTTCACTGGCGGGGATCAGGATGCACTGCCGTCACAGGCTGATGTGGTGGTGATCGGTGCCGGGTTTACCGGGTTGTCTGCGGCGAGAAGTCTGGCCCGCAGCGGACAGCAAGTCGTGGTGTTAGAAGCGGAAACGGTGCTGGGACAGGCGTCAGGTCGCAACGGGGGGCATTGCAATACCGGTGTGGCGCAAAACTTTTCTTCACTGGTCGCCCGTCAGGGGCTGGAGCAGGCCAGCCGCTATTACCGTGCTTATGCCGATGCCGTCGATTATGTGCAGCGGCTGGTGGTGGAAGAGCAGATCGAGTGTGATTTCCTGCGTTGCGGAAAGCTGAAACTGGCCAGTAAACCGTCCCATTTCCCGGTGTTGCAGGCGGCCTGGGAAATGATGCGTAACACGGTTGATCCAGAGGTTGAGCTGGTGAGTGCGGCGGATGTCCGTCATGAAATCGGTAGCGACCGTTTTCATGGCGGGTTGATTCAACACCGTGGCGGACAGATGCACATGGGCAAGTTTGGCATTGGGCTGGCGAATGTGGCGGCTCGTCATGGCGCACGTATTTTTGAACAGACTCCTGTGACGGGGCTGCATCGGGTGGAAGGCTATCGCCACCGGGTAATAACGCCGCGTGGTGAAATCGATGCCGACCGGGTATTGATGGCGACCGGTTGTTCTAATCACGGCCCGTTCCGCTGGTTCCAGCGCCGCATTATTCCCGTGGGCAGCTTTATCGTGGCTACGGAGCCATTGGATGCCAGGTTGTTGGCCGCGCTGTTTCCGACGACACGCACTTATGTGACGTCGATGAATATCGGCAATTATTTTCGTACTACGGCAGATCAACGGCTGATTTTCGGCGGCCGTGCTCGCTTTGCGATGAGCAACCCGACCTCGGATCAGCGCAGTGGCGAGGTACTGAAAGCGGGTATGAGTGCGCTATTCCCCGTATTGCGAGAAGCCCGGATTGATTACTGCTGGGGGGGGCAGGTAGATATGACCGCCGATCGTTTACCTCGGGCTGGTGAACATGATGGCGTGTTCTATTCGGTAGGTTATAGCGGACACGGTACTCAGATGTCGGTATGGATGGGAAACGTTATGGCGAACTGTGTTACTGGTCATGCTGGCGATAACCCGTGGATGCGCAAGCACTGGCCAGCGATACCCGGTTATTTCGGCAAACCCTGGTTTTTACCACTAGCGGGTCTCTACTACAAAGCCAGGGATCGGTTCTCCTGAGTTCTACAACGTTATCATTTTGAGGGTAGACAGATGAGTAAATTTGATAAAAATAACCAGGTAAAGATTTCACCGCTGACGCAAGCCATCACCGATGTGTCGTTTTCCCGGCGGGGCGTCATCAAGCTGCTGTCTGCTGGTGTGGTGATGAGTACCGGGCTGTTCGGTTTCCCGGATCTGGGCTTCGCCGCCGAAACCCCGGTCAACGGCGGAAAACTGCGTGCAGCGGTGTCCAATGCCTCGGCTACCGATACCCTCGACCCAGCTAAAGGCAGTAATAATGGCGACTACACGCGCCAGTTCATGTTTTACAATGGGTTGACCGAGCTGGATAAACACATGATCCCTCAGCCAGCCTTGGCCGAGAGTATTGAAACTACCGATGGTCGCGTCTGGCAGTTCAAACTGCGTTCCGGCGTCACGTTCCACGATGGTAAACCGTTGACAGCACAGGATGCGGTTTATTCCCTGCTGCGGCATAAAGATCCGGCAGTCGGTTCAGTGGCTATCAAGCTGGCGGATCAGATTCAGTCGGCAACGACGATCAACCCGACAGAAGTAAAGATTGTGCTGGTACAGCCCAACTTTGATTTGCCGTCCATCCTTGCCACCAGCCCATTCTTGATCCTGCAGGACGGCACCAAAAGCTTCACCAAAGCCGTGGGCACGGGGCCTTATGTTTGTCAGGAATTTTCACCGGGTGTGCGTTCGGTAGGGATCCGTAATAAAAATTACTGGAAACCGGGACTGCCGCATCTGGATGAAGTCGAACTGCTGGGCGTGACCGATCAGGCGGCCCGCGTTAACGCACTATTGTCTGGCGACCTGCATGTCGTGGCGACCATTGGGGCCCGGGATGTAAAACGCCTCAACCAGAGCAATCAGTTCGGCATTCTGGAAAGTAAGTCCGGTATGTACAGCGACCTGATCATCCGCGCTGATCATGCGCCGGGAAACAATCCTGATTTTGTTCTGGCCATGAAATACATGCAACCGCGAGAAATGTTGTTGAAAACCGTGTTGCAGGGCTATGGCGACATTGCCAACGATGTGCCGGTTCCACCCTGGCATCCGATGTACAACAAGGATCTGCCTCAGCGGCCCTACGATCTGGATAAAGCCCGCTTTCATCTGAAAAAGGCTGGTCTACAGGGCATCAAAGCCGAAATTGTTACCACGCCGAATATTGAAGGGGCGGTGGAAGGCGGTCAGTTATTACAACAGATTGGGAAATCGGTGGGGATGAATTTGCAGGTACGACGCGTACCCTATGATGGCTACTGGTCAGCACACTGGATGAAAGATCCCATCGGTTACGGCTCCATTAATCCGCGCCCGACGCTGGATATGCTGTTCTCTCAATTTTACCGTTCTGATGCACCGTGGAATGAATCCGGCTGGAAGAATGTGCAGTTTGACCAGTTGCTGATGCAAGCGCGTAGTGAGCGTGATACGGCAAAACGCAAGCAGATGTACGGTGATATGCAGAAGCTGATTTATGAGCATAACAGCACACTCATTCCGTTGTTCATCAGTTCTCTTGATGGTTACAGCCGTAAGGTGAAAGGAATTGAGGCCTGGCCGTCAGGTCTGCTGATGGGCTATCGCTTCCATGAATTTGCCTGGTTGTCTGCCTGATCAAGGAGAAGCGTAATGAACCGGTACATGTTGGCACTGATCGCCCGGCGCTGTGGCACGGGTCTGTTGATGATACTGATTATCTCGGCACTGGTGTTTTTCATCACCAGTCTGTTGCCGGGGGATGCGGCCCAAATGATTCTCGGGCAGTCCGCCACGCCGGAAACCGTGGCGGCGCTGCGTCAGCAACTGGGGTTGGATCAACCCTTGCCGGTACGTTATATCTTGTGGATTACCGGTATATTGCACGGGAATTTTGGCACCTCTTTCGCCAGTAATGTTCCGGTCACGCAATTGATCGCGCAACGCATTCCGGCCACGTTTGAGCTGGCAGCCGTTACCACGCTGGTATCTGTCCCATTGTCGCTGTTGATTGGTATTACTGCGGCGATGAAACGTGGTTCTCTGTTGGATCGCGTGCTGGTGATTGGCACGATGTCCGTAGTAGCCGTGCCGGAGTTTCTGGTGGCGACGGTGGCGGTATTGATTTTTGCGGTGAAGCTGCATTGGGTTCCCGCTATGTCTCTGGGGTCGCCGAATCAGGATCTGACGGGCTTTTTGCGTACCTACGCATTGCCGGTGATAACCCTGTGTTGTGTGCTGGTGGCACAGATGGCGCGGATGACGCGTTCGGCCATCATCAATCAGATGGACAGCCCCTATCTTGAGATGACGTTGCTCAAAGGGGTTTCACCACTGCGTGCCATCCTGCGTCATGCTTTACCCAACGCAGTAGGGCCGATTGCCAATGCCGTCTCGCTCAGTCTGTCCTATTTGTTCGGCGGGGTGCTGATTATTGAAACCATTTTCAGCTATCCCGGTCTGGCCAGCCAGATGGTGGATGCGGTCAGCAACCGTGATCTGCCGGTGGTACAGATCTGCGTGATGTTTTTCTCGGTCTGCTATTTGTCGTTGTTGCTGATGGCGGACATTATCACCATTGCGTTCAATCCTAAGTGGAGGGGCTGATGAACCGACTCTTGTTGCCGTGGCGCTTTGTTTTATCACTGTCGATCGCCGGGCGGGTGGGTTTATCGATCACCCTGTTCTGGATTTTGATGGCGGTGTGCGGAAATAGCCTGGCGCCGCATAGTCTGGAGGATATCGGCAGCGGTGATCTGTTCGGCGACGTCAACCGCCACTTCTGGCTGGGTACCGACTATCTCGGCCGGGATATGCTGAGCCGGATTCTGTATGGCGCGCGTTATACCCTCGGGCTGGCGCTGACGGCCGCATTGCTGGCAAGCCTGCTGGGAACGGCGCTGGCGTTGTTTGCCGCATTGGCAGGGCGCTGGCTGGAGGAAGTGATTGGCCGCATCAATGATGCGTTGCTGATTATGCCCGGCAAGATTCTGGCCTTGATGATGGTCGCGGTGTTTGGGTCGTCGCTACCGATGCTGATTCTCACCGCGGTGGTGACCTACTGGCCCGGTGCTTATCGTATTGCCTACGCGATGGCCAGCAGTCTGCGCTCAATGGACTATGTACAGGTGGCCCGCTTGCGGGGGGAAAGTCGCTGGTATATCGCCGTGCACGATATCCTGCCGAATATGCTGCATCCGATGTTGACTGATTTGGGTCTGCGATTTGTCTATATCGTCCTGCTGCTCAGTGGGTTGAGTTTCCTTGGGCTAGGAGTGCAGCCACCTTATGCTGACTGGGGTACGTTGGTACGGGAAAACATGCAAGGATTGTTTGATGGTGCTCCGGCGGTGCTGATGCCTGCCATCGCTATCGCCAGCCTGACTATCGGCGCCAACCTGTTTATTGACAGTCTACAAACGCGGCGACCACTTACGCTGGCCAGGGGGAGTGCATGAACGTGACAGCGCATACAGCGCGGCCGCTGGTTTCGGTAGAGAACCTGCGTATTGTCGCTCAGACTGATGGGGGCCAGGAGGTGAATCTGGTCTCCGATATTCGCTTTACGGTACAGAAAGGCGAAGTGCTGGCGCTGATTGGTGAATCCGGTTCCGGCAAAACCACCATCGCACTGGCGTTGATGGGCTATGCCCGTCACGGTTGCCGGATTGCCGACGGTAACATTCACGTTGCCGGTACGGATGTCCGTTCGTTGACGCCATCCCGGTTATGTCAGTTTCGTGGCAATCGGGTGGCCTATATTCCCCAGAGCGCCGCCGCGGCGTTTAATCCGGCGATGCGGATTATGGAACAGGTGATTGAGCCGGTACTGATCCACGGTCTGATGCGGCGTAAAGAGGCACAAGCCAAAGCACAGGCGCTGTTCCGCGATTTGGCGCTGCCTGAACCGGAAAGTATTGGTCAGCGCTATCCGCATCAGGTGTCTGGCGGTCAGTTGCAGCGGTTGATGACGGCGATGGCCCTGATGAGTGATCCGGCGGTGGTGATTCTGGATGAACCCACCACCGCGCTGGATGTCACCACGCAGGTGGAGGTGCTGAAAGTGTTCCGGCGTGTGGTGCGCCAGCGCGGCATGACGGCGGTTTACGTCAGTCACGATCTGGCGGTGGTAGCCCAGATGGCAGACCGTATTCTGGTCTTGCTCAATGGCAATATCGCGGAGTATGGCACCACCGGCCAATTGCTGACGGCACCGCAGGCGGAATATACCCGTGCCTTGCTGGCGGCGGCCCGACAACATCAACGTGAAAGTGTATGGCAGCCGCAAGAATCAACGGTGCAGCCACTGCTGGAAGTGCGTGATTTGGTAGCAGGTTATGGGCCAAAGGGTGCGGATGGGCAGCCGCGGGTCAAAATACTGGACGATTTTAATTTCCGGCTATATCGCGGTCAGGCACTGGGGATTATCGGTGAATCCGGATCGGGGAAAACCACGCTGGCACATGTGATTGCCGGTATCAATGTGCCGGGTGACGGTCACATTCTGTTTAATGGTCACTACATTGCCGCCAGCTTGTCACAACGTTCACAGGATGAGCTGCGGCGCATCCAGTATGTGTTCCAGATGGCGGATACAGCGCTGAATCCGGCCCACTCCATTGGCACCATAATCAAACGCCCGTTGATGCTTTTTCACGGGCTGCGCGGTGTAGTGCTGGAACGGCGGGTGCGGCAATTACTCGATCTGGTCAAGCTGCCGCATGATGTGTTGCATCGCTGTCCCGCCGCGCTGTCCGGTGGTCAGAAACAGCGGGTTAATCTGGCGCGGGCGCTGGCTGCCGAACCTGATCTGATTTTGTGTGATGAGGTCACTTCGGCGCTGGATACGGTGGTGGCCGCCGCCATACTGGATTTAATTACCGACCTGCGTCGGGAACTCGGGTTGACGGTGATATTTATCAGCCACGATCTGCATGCGGTACGTGCCGTGTGCGATGAGATTATTGTTATGCAGGGTGGCCGCAAGGTGACGCAGGTAGTGCGGGCCGATTACGATAAACCCTCTACTGATTTGTATTATGAGCGATTGAAACGGGCGGTGCCGGAATTACGGCAAGGCTGGCTGGAAGAGCATGAAGCACTGCCTAGCGAGATTTTAAAAGCGGAATAGTGTCGGGTAACACCACCACCTTGCAGCAATAAGCCCGCATACCGGGCAAGACAATATGACACCATACGGTTAAACAGAGGAAAACAGATGCCAGCACCGATCAGATATGTTCAGGATAGCAGTCACTTACCGGAAGCGGTGGATGTGGTGGTGATGGGTGCCGGCATTGCCGGTGCCGCAGCGACGTACGAACTGGCAAAAAAAGGGATCAGTGTCTTGTTGCTGGAGAAAGGGTTGGTCGGGGCGGAGCAGTCCAGCCGTAACTGGGGCTGGTGTCGACAGCAGAACCGGGATGAGCGGGAGTTGCCGTTAATTATCTATGCTTTGCAGCGCTGGGAAGAGATACAGCATGAAACCAGCGAGGAACTGGGATTCCGTCGCTCCGGTTTACTGTATGCCACGCAGGATCAGACGGAGATTGATGCCTGGGATCGTTGGGGAAAAATGGCTAAAGCCTATGGTGTGCGCAGCGATATTCTGACCGCCGAGCAGGCCAAAGCCATGACGCCGGGCAGCACTACTCGTTGGTTAGGGGGCGTGTCATCGCCGATGGATGGTCATGCTGAACCCGCGTTGGCCTGTGCCGGACTGGTGATCGCCGCACAACGTCTGGGTGCCGATGTTATCCAGCAGTGCGCGGTGCGTGGGCTGGATATTTCCGCAGGCAAGGTAAGTGGGGTGTGGACGGAACGCGGGCTGGTTAAAACGACCCGTGTGGTTTGTGCGGGTGGCGTGTGGACCTCGATGTTCTGTCGCCGTCATGGTATCGAGCTGCCATTGGGTAATGTTATCGGAACCGCGTTTCGTACCGCGCCGATTGAACAAGTGATCAGCATGCCTTTCTATACCGCCGCATTTGCCTGTCGACCACAGATGGATGGCAGCTATACGGTCTCCGTTTCTGGTCGGGGAAGATTGGAACCGGGCATCCAGAGCTTGCGCTATGCCCGGCAGTTCTATCCAACATTCAAGTCGCGCCGCAAAAATCTTTCACTCCGTATCGGGTTCAAGCCGTTCTTCACTGGCCCGGAAACTGTCGCGTCCTGGCAATTTGATGCACGTTCACCGTTTGAAAAGGTACGTATCCTTGATCCGGCGGCGGATATGTCGATGGTGCAGGAAGGTCTGTCGGCGATGCGGAAAGAGTATCCGACACTGGCTGCCGTGCGAGCGGTACAAGCCTGGGGTGGGATGATCGACAGCACGCCGGACGCCATTCCGGTTATTTCTCCGGTGGAAAAATTGCCAGGTCTGTTACTGTCGGCGGGTTACAGTGCCCATGGTTTTGGTATCGGCCCCGGTGCCGGGCGTCTGGCCGCTGACTTGATCGCAGGTGATACGCCGATTGTTGACCCGACTCCGTTTCGTTATTCACGACTGGTGGATGGTTCCGGGCTTGATGCGCCGGGCATGATGTGAGGAAAAAATGAGTCTGAGATTACGCACGATGACTACCGCAGATGCTGACTGTGGCTGGCTGTTAACACAGCAGATGGATTGGCCGCATCGCCGGGAAGACTGGCGGGATGCGCTGAAGCTTGGCACGGGTTTGGTGGCGGAAGCGAATGGTCAACCCGTCGGCACCGCACTGTGCTGGCGCTGGGGGAATGAGTGGGCGACTATCGGTCTGGTGGTGGTGGATAAGGCACGGCAAGGGCAGGGGATCGGACGTTTGCTGATGGAAGGACTGTTGGATACGTTACCGGGATGCAATGTCCGTCTGCATGCGACCGTCGCGGGTCAGGGGCTGTATGCCCGGCTGGGATTCGCCGCCACTGGAGAAATTCACCAGTATCAATGTTCGCGACTGAGGCCAATAGCGGCGATCCCGCTGCTGCCAGGCCAGCAATTACGTCTGGCGTTGCCCGATGACATGGCGTTGTTGACCTCGTTGGATCAGCAAGCTCATGGGTTGTATCGCCCGGCGCTGTTTGAGCATTTGTTGGCGACGGCCAGAGTAATAATGCTGGTGCAGGATGGCAAAACCGTGGGGTTCGCGGCCATGCACCATTTTGGCCGTGGATGCGTGATCGGCCCCGTTATCGCTGATAGTGCGATGGCGGCGCAACAGCTGATCAGTGCCTTGATGTCATCACGGCACGGGGAATTTGTGCGCATCGACAGCGATCCAACACTGGGTCTGGGAAGCTGGTTAAGGGATTGCGGCCTGCAACAGGTGGATGCGCCGGTGATGATGATCCGTGGTACGCCTTGGCAACCGACACCGGCTGGCATGAGTGCCTTTGCTCTGATGACGCAGGCGCTGGCCTGATGAACATTCTGTTTAAATCCACGCCGGAACGTGGTCGGCAATGGGCGGCGCTAATTGCCCAACAACAACCAACGGCGATCTTTCGTCAGTGGCCGGAGATCCCGGATCCCGCCGCGGTGGAATATCTGGTGGCCTGGGATGCGCCAGCAGAATTGATGGCGCGTTTACCGAATCTCAACGTGCTGTTTTCAGTGGGGGCGGGGGCCGATCAATTCGATTTTCACAGGTTGCCGCGGTCATTACCGGTGGTGCGTATGGTCGAACCGGGCATTACCCGTGGGATGGTGGAATATGTCACGTTTTCGGTTTTAGGATTGCACCGTGACATGCCGCGTTATCTGCAACAACAACGTGAAGCTCGCTGGCAAGGGCATCAATTGATTCCTGCGCCGCAACGCCGTATCGGCGTGATGGGGCTGGGCATACTGGGAAAAGCGGTGCTGGCGCAGTTGCAACAGTTCGGTTTTGACTGTGGCGGTTGGAGCCGTACGCCGAAGGCGTTACCAGGCGTGCGCTGCTGGTGTGGTGAAGCTGAATTCGACACGTTTCTGGCACGCACGGATATTTTGGTTTGCCTGCTGCCGTTAACATCCTCGACGACTGGCATGCTGAATGCCCAATTATTTGCACAGCTTCCCGCAGGGGCAGCGCTGGTTCAAGTGGGACGGGGGGCACAGCTTGATCATCAGGACTTATTGCGGGCGCTGGATAGCCACCATTTGCGCGCGGCGGTGGTAGATGTGACGGATCCTGAACCTTTGCCGGCCGCGCATCCTTTCTGGTCCCACCCGGCATTATGGCTGACGCCGCATATTGCCAGTCAGACTCAGGCTGAAGGAGCGGTTGCGGCATTGCTGGAGAATATCGTCCGTTTTGAGCGAGGTGAAACGATGGTCGGGCTGATTGACCGGCAACAGGGATATTAGCCGTTGATCTGCCACTGTCATCGGCTCCATTCGTGCAGTGTGCTCTGAAATGTAACTTACGCAATACCCATTAACTCAATAGTCCATGCTGTTGATACGGTGATCCCGATCGTCAGCCGAATGCGCTTATTACATAAGCACAGATATTTTTCCGTCGATGAGGTAACGCAATGCAGAAATTTATGGCTGAACAGCAGGTATTTGCTGATAACACCCTGTTACTGGATTCCCGCGCAGAGCATATCCCGCGTGGTGTCGTCACCGCACATCCATTGGTTATCGCCAAAGGCAAAGGGGCTGAGGTCTGGGATATTGAAGGTAATCGTTATCTCGATTTTGTCGCCGGAATCGGCGTCCTGAATGTGGGCCATAATCACCCGGCGGTAGTGTCTGCGGTACAGCAACAGCTCCAGCAGGTTTCTCATGTCTGTTTCCAGGTGGCGGCGTATCCCGGTTACATTGAATTGGCGCGGCGACTGAATCAGTTGATGGGCAGCGACGTGGCGTATAAAAGCATATTTTTTACCAGCGGTGCCGAAGCTGTGGAAAATGCGGTGAAAATAGCCCGAGCCTATACCGGGCGCAGTGGTGTGATAGCTTTTGACGGCGCTTTTCATGGCCGTACATCGCTAGGTATTGCGCTCACCGGCATGAGTCAGCCCTACAAACAGAATTTCGGCCCGTTCCCGGGAGATATCTATCGGGTTCCATTTCCCAATACCTTCCATGGCATCACTGAAATTACCTGTCTGGCGGCGCTGGAATCGCTGTTTGTAGCACAAATTCAGGCGGAGCGGGTCGCAGCGATAATTATCGAACCGATACAAGGGGACGGTGGTTTTTTGCCCGCATCACCCCATTTTATGCAGGCGCTGCGGCAATTAACCCAGCAGCACGGCATCGTATTGATTTGTGATGAGATCCAGAGTGGTTTTGGCCGCACCGGAAAAATGTTTGGTTATGAGCACAGCGGCATCGTGCCTGATCTGATCACGGTTGCCAAAAGTCTTGGCGGCGGATTACCGATTTCTGGGGTGATTGGTCGCGGCGATATAATGGATGCCGCTCTGCCAGGCGGGTTGGGCGGTACTTATGGTGGTAACGCCCTGGCCTGCGCTGCTGCGCTGGCGGTGTTGGATCTGATGGAAGAAGGGACGTTGCTGGTTCGGGCAAATACGCTGGGGCAGCAACTGCGGGCCAGATTGCAGCAACTGGCGGAAAAGTATGCCTGCATCGGTGACGTGCGCGGCACGGGCTTTATGCTGGCTGCCGAAATAGTCGATCCAGATAGCCGTAAACCGGATGCTGCATTGACGCAGAAAATTCTGGATTATGCCTGTCAGGAAGGGCTGTTACTGATTAAATGCGGGGTATACCGTAATACCATCCGTTTTCTGGCACCGCTGGTCACCAGTGATTCGCAACTGGAAGAAGCCTCGCATATCTTTGATATTGCACTGGCTCGTGCCTCGGGACGCTTGGGATAGTAATTTCACTCCTTATTGATTTTAAAGCATTATTCACAAATCACACACCGATGGTATGCCCAGGGTTAACACTGGCGTAACAGGTCGAAAGCGTGTTATACCGTCGGAGTCGTGCTATATCATCTGAGTAATAGCGTCTGACTGGCCAATGAGGGGGGTTATGAACGGTTTAATGAAACTTGACCGCATTGATATCAATATTCTGGTACACCTGCAAAAAGATGGTCGTATCAGTAACGTGAACCTTGCTGACGCGGTTGGCCTTTCCCCCAGCCCTTGCCTGCAACGGGTAAAAAGACTGGAAGCCGCAGGCTTTATTACTGGCTATGAGGCACATATCAACCTCACTAAAATTACCGATTCGGTAACGGTGTTTACTGAAGTGACGTTGGCAGGGCATCGCCGGGAAGAGTTCATCAAGTTTGAAAACGCGATCCGCGAGGTGGATGAACTGATGGAGTGTCACCTGATTACCGGCGGGTACGACTATCTGCTGCGTTTCATTACCCGCAGCATTGAGCATTATCAGGACGTGATAGAAGGGCTGTTGGACCGCAAAGTCGGTATCGATAAATACTTTAGTTATATTGTTATTAAATCGCCGATTATGAAAAGCAGTGTTCCGTTGCGATCACTGATTACCCGCCAGACTCACGCAGAACTCCCTTTATCCTGACTATTAATGCTGGCCCCCTCGTGTATTCGTCACGGGTAGGAGGGGGCCGAATATTCAGTACATCAGGATGATGTCAATCGTTGCAACATGGTTAATTGGTCAAGTGCGTCCTGCATGGCATCCATCCCTTTGACCAGTTCTTTCAGATTATTCAGATTCGCGGTGAGGTTACTGTGGTTTTTGTTGGTATCCGCACTCATGCTGGCAATCTGATTCGCGGCAGAAATGCTCTTATCAGCCATTTCTTGTGTCGTACTGACCGTTTGTGAGGCAATTTCCCGAATATGAGCAATGGTATTCACCGCTTCCTTAATGCTTTTTGTGGTGGCATCCACCTGCTCTTTTGACGAGCTGGCAAGTTTGCGCACTTCTTCAGCGACGACGGCAAAACCCCGGCCTGCCTCGCCAGCCCGGGCAGCCTCGACTGCCGCGTTAAGCGCCAGCAGATTGGTTTTATCGGCAATGGCGTTGATACCGCCGGTTATTTGACTGATACCGAGCGAAATATGCTCCAGATCGTTAAGACCGTTTTCCAGCCGATCCTGTTCGGCGCGGGTTAATGTCGCACTGTCGCTGATTTCGCGGATACTGGATTGCGCCATTTCCAGTGTTTTGCTCTGACGCATCGTCGCCTCTTCGAGTTGGGGCAGAGTGCTTAACAACGGCGCGAGTGTTCGTTCATAGTCTACGACCTGATTGACAACATGAGATTGAATGCTGTTGAGCGCTTCCCAGCGGCGCAATGAACGTTGCGCATAATGACCCGCATATGCCGCATATTCGACAGGAAAGCGAGTCATGGCCTGGATATCGCGATTGAAGAAAGCCAGCGCTGACAAGGTTTGGTTAATAGGAACACCGAGAATTTCACCAAAGCTGGAAAAGCCTGCGGCCGGGACGTTGCCGAAAAAACTGGCCTTACCCAGCTTTGTGAGATTTCCCATTCGTCGTAGAACACAGTCGTTAAGCAGCAGGCCACTGGGTGTTGTACCGCAGTGGGAAATGAACTGCTGCCAGTCATTGTGGGTTGTGGCGATAAAATCGGTTGCCTGAAGCAGATGGAGTCGGTCGCCGAACTCCAGATCGCAGAAAAAGTCGATATGATCAGCTTTGATTGCCGCCACAGAACGAATGAAATATTCGTTATCCACTTTTACTGCAAAGGTTTTTCCCTCCAGGCGATTGCCGATTTGATCTGGTGGACAACGGAGGTAATCGGCTAATGCTGCAACAATGGGTATTGTCTGGCCTTGATCATCGAATACTGAGGTAACGGTACGTGCCACCGGGTCGGCTTCGGCAACCAGCCAGCTTTTTGATGTCGGTTCAAAGTTTTGACTTTTGAATGGTGCAAAGGATTTGCCTTTAGCCATTCGGCAGAAAATTAATACCGCTTTTCCCTGTAGTACTGAACCGCCAGTACCGATATAAGTGGCGCTAAAATCCAGTTTACCGCCAGCAGAACCACCAATCGGCAGGCAGGGAAAGCGTCCGCAGGCATACCAGGCCTGCATCAAAAAACCTTCCGAGGCAGAAAGTCCATCGCAATACACCATGGCAAACGTTCTGTCCGCCGATAACGGCATTTTGACATCAAGTCGTTCCAATTCCTTGCGAATAGCATCAATCCGCTGACGTGCAGTGGCTTTTCGCTGCACGTGCAGATCAACCATGTGGACTTCATGTTGGGAAATCAATGACTGAGGTAACCATAACCAACTGCCCTGATGGCCCTCCATGTCGCAGTAGGTGGAGGCGTCTGGTTTGGTGCACAACGCTCCTGTCGATGAAAGGGTTATCACGGTTCTGTTGGGGGTGGAGAACCGCTGCCAGGCAGCACTGACCTGCGGAAAATTCACATTGGGAGGCACGAAAGTAAGCAGCAGACCTGATTTATTGGGAACACCGGCTGCGTGGAGTGATGTTGGCAGGGCATCACAATCAAAGCTACCACTGGTGGGGCTGGTTCCGTGAATGCCGATTTTACCGGCAGCAGAGAGGAAAGACGATATTATTCCCATTATTCTCTCCATTATCCTTGAGTAAATGTTAAATCATCGTAAAGTATATTGATATGACATAACGTTGATCTGTGTCACGCGATGAATTAACCAATTGATCTTTATTTTTTAATTTAGTGGAAATAATTATCTGTTTTCATTTTTTCAATAACTATTTTATCTGCACTAACTATGTTACGGGATTATATTACAATGTTGTTATACCCAACAGGTTTCAATATGCTGGAAGATAGGAGGTAAGTGGCTTCTGATTTTTCAATATAATTTATTGATTTTATTTAATATTATATAGAGTTGTTTGCGTGCGGCTGACGGCTGCACCAAGGGGTGAAGCCCAGAGATGTGCCGGGTAACTGAAGGATACCAATATATCAGCAATGTGCGAGATAACAGGTATATTCATCGGATCAGTAATTATGTTTATCTCAACCGATTATTAGTAGAATTAGTGATGTTTTTTATTATTTTTGATTGAATGTTTCATGCTATGAATAATATAAACCTTAACTAAAAATTAATAATGCTGTTATTAGCAGATTCGCATTAATACCTATCTTATACCCATCATCCTTCAAATTGCGGGGAGTGTTAGCTCTCCTCACTCACCCTGGTCACTTATGGGGGTAAGCTCCGGGGATTCGTTGTGTTGCCGCCTTCCTGCAACTTGAATTATTCAGGGTATATCTGGTTTTTGCATCCGCGCCTTTTTGATAATCGCTGGAATCAGTCAATGAATACAGACTCAGGCGCGGTATGGAAGTCAGTCGGAATTATTCAGTTAATTCAGTAACGGCGGCAAGTGCCTGGGTGCCATATATCATCGATGGGCCACCGCCCATTAAAATGGCAACATCGATGGCCTCTACCAGTTCTTCTCTTTTGGCTCCGGCCTTGAGTGAGTCGGCAACATGAGCAGCGATACAACCGTCGCAACGCGCGGCAATAGCGATGCCCAGCGCGATTAGCTCTTTTTGCTTGATGCTTAGCGCGCCTTCCTTTATGGCTGCTTTGTGCAGCGTCATGAACGCATCCATGACCTCCGTACTCTCTTTTTGGTAAGCCATGCTTAACTGACGTTGTTCCTGATTAATGGTTTTGTAACTCTTGCTCATGCTTGGCTCCTGTTAACAAACGTATGGCTCGATAGTGGGTGTTCCCACCGCAAGATAAATAAGTATAGACCCGTCATACTTCAAGTTGCAGGTGTGTTGGCTGCGCTCATTCACCCGAATCACTTATCTGAGTAAGCTCATCGGGATTCACTCTCTTGCCGCCTTCCTGCAACTCGAATTATTTTGGGTATAGATCATCATGAATGGCAGCATTTACCGTGACCATGACCGGACTTGTTCCCACTTGAATGGCAGGCGCTATGTCCAGGCGCATGAATGGCATCTTGCTGGCAGCAGCGTCTGACAATTCCGTCAGTAGCGGGATTGTCATCATGATGGTGACAGCCACATCCACCTTCCGGCTTGTTAGCATGGTTTGGCGAGGCTTTCCCTTGACTGGCTTCAGTTAATGCGGTTACGGGGATGTCGTCTGGTTTGAGCGTATCAGGTTGACGTCCATCCAGTTGGAATACCTGGAAATGATGTTCCAGTAAGCGTCCCAGCATCTGTGTACCAATATTACGCACGATGATATGGTCGGCTTGTTGTTCAAGAAGTAACTCAATCAGTTGCTGCTTGCCGGTACAGTTGGTGTCCAGTGCCGGATTAGCATGGCGACTTATCTCTGTGCCATGCTCATTAATGAACGCGATGCTCAGCGCTTTGGTAAAGTGCCCGGCAATACGATCTTCATTCATCGGAATGGCTGTGATCATTGTCAATACTCCTCTCATTATGGGACATCATCAGGGCTTTCCCCTGAGACAGGCAGTCCACGACTTTAAAGCGGGCTGCTTTTAATACGTTGGCCAGTGTTTGACGGGAAACGCCCATTTCGACGGCGGCTTCCTGTTGCTGCATTCCCATCAGATCAACCAGCCGTAATGCTTCAAACTCATCTTCTTTCAGATAGACACGTTCAAGCTGATTCATTGACCGGCCATTAGGTTTGAAACAGCTATTAGCGGGCCTTCCACAAATGATTCTTGGAATTTTAGGTCGCGGCATAACGTCTCCTCTATAGTGGCATATGCCATATATACGCTTCGTTTATAGCATATGCAAATTATTATATTCAATTACGAGCCGATGCGCTGATGTATAACGCGCTGATATCTGGCCAGTAGCGTCGGTATTTCAGAACATTACCTGTGTTTTTCGGCTTCTGTGATACAGGAAGCCTATAGCTGGGCTGTCGGTGGGTTCGTCTTTCTACAATATTTAATTAGAAAAATCACTTTATCTCATCTTACTTTTTATTGTTAAATAAGAACCATTATTGTTACCACTTGTGTTTGCATTTATATTGTTGCGGCGGACCTGTGTTCCGCTACGCATTATGTCCGCTTAAGGAGTCATTATTCATGTTTGTTCCCTTACTCATCATGTTCCGTGAGGGGCTTGAGGCGGCACTGATCGTCAGCCTGATCGCCAGTTATCTGAAACGTACCCAACGCGAACAATGGCAGGGTGCGGTCTGGGGTGGGGTCATTCTGGCAGTGGTGTTGTGTCTGGCGCTTGGGGTGTTTATCAATGCCACTACGGGAGAGTTTCCGCAGAAACAGCAGGAACTGTTCGAAGGTCTTGTCGCGGTGATCGCCGTTGGCATACTGACCTACATGGTGTTCTGGATGCGTAAAGTGTCCCGGTCGGTTCGGGTGCATCTGGAAGGTGCTATCGATCAGGCACTCAGCGCCAGTAAACGTCAGGGTTGGACGCTGGTGGCGATGGTGTTTTTTGCCGTCGCGCGTGAAGGGTTGGAATCGGTGTTCTTTCTTCTGGCGGCTTTTCAGCAGGATGTCGGTATTGCCGCACCGATTGGCGCCGTACTCGGACTCGTGTGTGCCATCGTGGTGGGGATGATGATCTATTGGGGCGGCGTGAAACTGAATCTGGCCCGCTTTTTCAAATGGAGCAGTCTGTTCATCCTGTTTGTTGCCGCTGGTCTGGCCGCGGGGGCGATCCGCGCCTTCCACGAAGCGGGCTTGTGGAACCAGTTTCAACAGGTAGCGTTTGATTTCAGTACCACACTTTCTACCCATACACTGTTTGGCACGTTGCTAGAAGGCATCTTCGGCTATCAGGAAGCGCCAACTGTCAGCGAGGTGGTTGTCTATTTTATGTATTTGATCCCGGTGCTGTTTTTCTTTTTCTTTCCGCAACGCATGGGGCCAATAGCGGTTCCGGCACAACATAAAAATCATCATTAATTGTAAAAAGGGATATGTCTATGTCTGCACCATTCTTTAATCGTACATCGTTGTGCGCCGCTTTATTTACCCTGCCCGTGTTTAGCATACTGGCTGCGGATATTCCGCAAGTTAAGGTAACGGTTAGCGACAAGCAGTGTGAACCGATGCAAATCACCCTGAAGGCGGGCAAAACACAGTTTGTGGTATCGAATGCCAGCCAGAAAAATCTGGAATGGGAGATCCTCAAAGGGGTGATGGTGGTGGAAGAGCGTGAAAATATCGCGCCAGGTTTTACCCAAAAAATGACCGCCAACCTGCAACCGGGCGAATATGACATGACTTGTGGTCTGCTCAGTAACCCTAAAGGCAAGATTGTCGTTACCGCGACGTCAGACAAGATGTCTGGAGCGCAAATCAATCTGTTGGATCTGGTCGGGCCGATCGCGGAATACAAGGTCTATGTGACTAAAGAGGTCGATGGACTGGTACTGCAGACCAAAAAGTTCACCGATGCCATCAAAGCCGGCAAGCTGGAGGAGGCGCGGCAGCTCTATGCGCCAACTCGCCAACATTATGAACGGATTGAGCCCATCGCGGAGCTGTTCTCTGATCTGGATGGAAGTATTGACGCCCGTGAAGATGACTATGAGAAGAAAGCTGAAGATCCAAACTTCACTGGTTTTCACCGCCTGGAGAAGGCGCTATTTGCTGATCACACCACTAAAGGCATGACGAAGTATGCCGATCGTCTGTACAGCGATACGCTGGAACTGCAACAACGAATTGCGACGCTGACTTTCCCGCCGAGTAAAGTGGTCGGCGGCGCGTCTGGGCTAATTGAAGAAGTGGCAGCCAGCAAAATCAGTGGTGAGGAAGACCGCTACAGTCGTACCGACCTGTGGGATTTTCAGGCCAATGTTGACGGTGCGCAAAAGATTGTCAACTTATTACGCCCTCTGCTGGAAAAAGCCAATCAGCCACTGCTGGCTAAGATCGATACCAATTTTAAGACTGTGGATGGCATTCTGGCGAAGTACCGGACCAAAGACGGTTTCGAATCTTATGAGAAATTGACTGATGCGGATCGCACGGCGTTGAAAGGGCCGATTACTGCGCTGGCGGAAGATCTGGCGCTGCTGCGCGGTGTGCTTGGACTGGACTGAGGCGGATTACCATGAGTCGTCATACAACTGGCCCGCATAATGGGCCACATGCACCACAGCCGGAAGCCGCATCACCGTCGCGTCGACGTTTGCTGCAAGGACTGGGTATGATGGGTGGCGCACTGGCGCTGGGGGGAGGCCGGGGGGTACAGGCGGAGGAAAAGCCGTCGATACCACAGGATGATCGTTGGGGAAAACAGTCGTTCTATGGCCTTCACCAGGCTGGTATTACCACCCCACAGCAAGCATCGATGTTGCTGGTGGCATTTGATGTACTCGCGACCAGCAAGGCCGACTTAACGCGCCTGTTTCAATTGTTGACCCAACGCATTGCCTTTCTGACCACCGGGGGCGAGGTGGCGGCGGTTAATCCTCTGTTGCCGCCAGTGGATTCGGGCATCATGGGACCGGTGATTTACCCTGATAACCTGACGATTATGGTGTCGGTGGGGACGTCTCTGTTTGATGAGCGCTTTGGACTACAGGCGCACAAGCCGCTAAAACTGCAACGTATGGTTCGTTTCCCACATGATTCGCTGGATGCCAGTCTGTGTCACGGGGATCTGCTACTGCAAATTTGTGCCAATAGCAACGAAACTGTATTGCATGCGTTGCGCGATATTATCAAACACACACCGGACCTGCTGAGTGTGCGCTGGAAGCGGGAAGGGTTCATTTCTGGCCATGCGGCGCGGACTAACGGGAAAGAGACACCGATCAACCTGCTGGGTTTTAAAGACGGGACAGCCAACCCCAACACCGGCGACACCACACTGATGGATAAGATTCTGTGGGTTGGTCCGCACTCTGGGGAGCCGTCATGGGCGGTGGGCGGCAGTTATCAGGCGGTGAGAATTATCCGTTTTTATGTCGAATCCTGGGACCGGACTCCTCTTCAGGAACAACAGACTATTTTCGGGCGCGAAAAAGACAGTGGCGCACCACTTGGTATGAAACATGAGCATGACGAACCGGACTACCGTCAGGATCCGGCAGGCAAGGTGATCCCACTGGATGCCCATATGCGTCTTGCCAATCCACGGACACCCGAGACACGCGTCAATCTGATGCTGCGTCGTGGTTACAGTTATTCTCTGGGTGTGTCCAACGCGGGCCAGCTCGACATGGGGTTGCTGTTCGTCTGCTATCAGGCTGACCTGGAAAATGGCTTCCTGACCGTACAAAAACGGCTCAATGGTGAACCGCTGGAGGAGTACATCAAACCGATCGGTGGTGGCTATTTCTTTGTACTGCCGGGGGTGAAAAACACGGGTGACTATCTGGCTCGTGGATTATTGACGGCTTGATTGTTGGGGCG
Source organism: Prodigiosinella confusarubida (assembly GCF_002847015.1). Lineage (GTDB taxonomy): Bacteria > Pseudomonadota > Gammaproteobacteria > Enterobacterales > Enterobacteriaceae > Prodigiosinella > Prodigiosinella aquatilis. Next base: position 3,725,883 of record NZ_CP025085.1, on the reverse strand, counting down.
ATGTATTCGCCCTCAACATCGAGAATAAGACGATAGCGAGATCCCTTCTGATACGTGTTCCTACTACGCCTGCTCACAACCTATTATCGAATGCTTCAACTCGAATTATTCAGAATATACATAGCTATTCAAATATATTAGTACGTTATTCATAGAATATTCTCGGATTTATACAATTGCATGAAAATATATTGTTGCCCTTTTATGTAAAAACATTCGTAGTAGTCTAAATATAAAAATAGGGTATGACACTGATATGTTTCATCAATGGCAGAGGTTCTATTATGAAAACGACTCACGCAGAGAAAAGAACATATATGCTAATAATGTGTATGCTAATTACAGGGTGTGTTAGTCCCTATCCCGTGCCCGTCACCGAGCCTTCCTCTGAAGAGATAAATAATGTACTTAATGAAGATATAAATGGGTATCAAAAAATGACGACTTTGGCGATTTTATATCGTGATGTCTGGAGTAATAAATCATTCGGGCTTGTCACTCAGTCGAATGCCTTTAGTGAATTGGGTTTTATCGGCACGGTCACGGCATTGGTCGCCGGGGTTAATGGTGCCACAACGACTGCCTGGGCTGGAGGCGGGGTAGCGGCAGGTTCTTCTATTCTGCCACAGCGATACCAGTATTCCGCACAGGCCATGAATTACCGGAGTGCTGCTGAAGCGGCGAATTGTATTTATGATGTGGTAGTTAAGAACGGTGAATTTCTACGTGCTAGTAATAACATTAATTTATTCCCAGGGCTATTAGAAGAAGAAAAAAGATATTTAGGCGATATCACTTACGAACTAAAAAAGAAACAATCTGATGTAAAACTTCTGACACCTGATCTGGATACCTTGAAAAAAGCGCTGACGGGCGTTTCTGGTGGAACCAACAAAAATATTGATGATGCAAAAGTAAACCAATTAATTAATGATATGTATATCTGCAAATTAGCAGTAACAGGTAAATAGGTTATGTCATTTCATTTTTTAGGAAAAAGCAGAACAGGCATTTAGCCCGACATAATCATAAAATATTCCCGGCTATTTTTATATATCCGGGATTTATATTACGCCAGCATACTATGTTGTTCAGCTCGGATAATGATCTTACCGGGCAACAGCTCAATATTATGCGTTGAGGCCATTAACCCACTGCGGGTAAGCCAGTCGCCCGCCAGATAAATTTCACCGTTGTCATGTACCCAGTCAGCGCCTTCCTGTTCAGTGCTATCCAACTGTGTCATCAGTTCGGCAATGTCGGTATCGTCGCTAAGCCGGGTGAGTACCAACCCGTTGCGGTATAGCTGGATATGAAACCATGTTCCCGCCGTAAACCCTGCGTCATCCAACGCTTGCCCTGTCATGGTCAGCTCTGGTAGTCCATTGTTATGAAACGTAGACTGAACGTTCATTGCACACTCTCCTTTTTTATCTGGCTCATCGGGAAATCCTCTCAGTCAGCCGAATCACTTACTTTAGTAAGCTCATCGGGACGCCTTCACTTACCGCTTTCCTGCAACTTGAAAAGTGACGGGTATAGTCAATTTCAACATGCCTGGAGATAAAGTAATGGTTTTACCTGGATGTTGTCCATCCTAATTCGCAGGATAGTGCAACTATAATGTCTATCTTTATTAAGACAGCGGATTCCGCTATGGCGCTGCACGGTTTTATCGATACAATTTTGAGTAAAAGTGTTGATATGTCGGTATGGTAAATTTTTAGTGGATTAAATCGATATTATTCTCGATGAGAATTTTTATAATCCGAATTTTGGTATGTGACGTTTTTTTTGGCTATTATGGCCATCCTTTTTTTCTATCAGAGATAATGCGCGGCCTTAATAAGACAGTGGTTTGTCTTGGTATTCTGCCAGTGTTTTAGCCAGATATAAAAAACCAGCTATTATTTATAAAGTGTCGTTATGTAAGAGTGATAAGAATAAGTCTCTATCATCTGGATTATCCGGGTGACTTACAGTTCAGACTCTGTGTTAACTGTTTTTGATGGCAGCAAACCTAATAAAAGGATACACACCATGTGCTTAGATTTCTTAATTAACAAAAATGGTAACGAATATGCGGTAAATGGACGTTCAATGGAGTTTGCCGATGAACTGGGTTCAAGACTATTTTTCCGCAAGGCGGGATACCAGTACCACTCAACGGCGCGCCTTGAGCGATGCCAATTTAGTTGGATAGGAAAGTATAGTTTCGTGAGCATGAATGCCTTTAATCTTGATGTGGCAGTCGATGGTATGAATACCGACGGACTTTCTGGTGGCATGCTATGGTTGCCCGGTAGCGAATATCCTGAGAATATAAATCCGGCCAATACCATCTCCAGCGTCGATTTTCTACAATGGATGCTCAGTAGTTTTTCTCGTTGCAATGAGGTCATTAGCGCACTAGGCAGAAACGTATCGGATGGGGCTGACCTTCACACATTTTTTGAGTATGAACCTCTGCCGGGCACGCAGCCACAAGTCAATGTCTCTAAAATCTCTTATAAAGATCTTGGTATTAGTGACTCGAATGATTTCTTTCCTCTTCACTACTCCATCAATGATGCCACGGGACATAGCATTGTCATCGAATTTATCGCGGGGAAAATGCACATATATAATAATCCGGTGCATGTTTGTACTAATGTTCCTGAATTTCCAGTGCATCTTCAAAATTTGAGAAATTATGTCAATTTGCAAAAAACCAATATTACAACGGCCTCCTTCAACTCATACGTTGTAGAGGCGACAGGCAATGGAACCGGGTTGCTTGGTATGCCCGGTGACCTGACTCCGCCAAGTCGTTTTGTCCGGGCTGTTGCCATAACCAGCTTTGCCGATCAACCAGTCAGTTCGGATGAAGCAATGAACTTGGCTTTCCATATTCTTAATACAACCGACATTCCCAAAGGGGTTCTCAAGGAACCGGGTGAACAAGGAGCAGAAGATTACACCCAATGGGTAGTAAGCAAAGATCTGATAAATAACGTGTATGCCATTCGTTATTACGACTCACCGCAAGTCACCGCAGTTAGACTCGACGATCTGGATTGGGAAGCACTGGATGGAAAATGCTATAAACCGGTATCTTCTCTCTATCACACCATCTCCAATAGCGAACTGGGGAAATAGTCAAAAAGGTATATACCCAATATATTTCAATCTGTTGTAAAGGAACAAACGAATAAATCCCTGAAGGATTGGTTTGAATGTGGCTCACAACGGCCTCAAAGAGGCGAGGTCCAGGGATGGACCGGGTCATTGAAAGCAGATAAAACGCCTGTGATTTAAAAGATGACGAGTATGGATTTCAAACCACCGGGGTATCTTTTTTCTTCTGCCTGCTATCGGTTTTCCAATATTCAATCAGACAACAGTACATAACTATTTCTTTATTATACAAACAGAGACAAATTAAAGAGAAATGCTTATGCAACTATACTGAATAGGTAATTACTCACGCTATCTATGCGACTATTTCAATGTGCTGTTATTAATAGAGAATTAAAAAAAATGACGACTGCGTCACGAGAATATGTTTTATCATATTTTGCATATTTATGAATAACAATTCTGATAATTTTGACTAATGTAAAATAATTAATCGCGCAGAAAGTATACTTATTAAACATAAGAAAAACATATGATAAATATCAAGCGGTTAAATAATTGTGTAAATGGTGATTCATAAATTAAAAATGTCCATTTGAAAATAAAAAGTCCTTATTCATGTTATCTATTCAAATTTGATTTTATTTAAATAAATAAAACAATGCGCTGGCTCAATAAAAAAGAAGTTTATTTATTTCAGATATCGTCATGTGATCTCAGTCACAATAAACCCATCGCTATTAAATAATATGGCCACGTATTCCAGACAGGAATAAAAACGTTAATTGGTAAATATTCATTATTTACCGCGAATTAATATTGTCTGTTTTATTTAAAAGGAATCACCATGCAGAAACATTATGTCGGATCAGAGATAGGGCAATTGCGCAGTGTAATGTTGCATCGGCCAAATTTAAGTCTGAAAAGACTAACCCCTTCAAACTGTCAGGAATTATTATTTGATGATGTGCTGTCGGTTGAACGAGCTGGTCAGGAACATGACATATTTTCTAATGTCCTGCGTCAGCAAAATGTCGAGGTTTTATTATTGACAGATTTGCTTACCGAAACACTGGAATTGCCAGAAGCCAAAGACTGGCTGTTAAATTCCCAGATTTCTGATTACCGTTTAGGCCCTTCTTTTGCAGCTGATATTCGTGGCTGGCTTGCTGATCAGCCACACCGTCAGTTGGCCCGGATTATGACCGGCGGGCTGACATATAACGAAATTCCCGAAACGTTCAGTAATATGGTAGTGGACACCAATCGGGAAACGGATTTTATCATGAAGCCGTTACCCAATCATTTATTCACCCGGGATACTTCATGCTGGATATATAACGGTGTTTCCATTAATCCAATGGCAAAAGTTGCGCGTCAGCGAGAAACCAATAATCTGCGGGCAATATACCGCTGGCATCCGCTGTTTGCCTCAGGTGGGTTTATCAAGTATTTCGGTGATGATAACAATAATTACGATCATGCCACGCTGGAAGGTGGCGATGTATTAGTTATCGGTCGTGGTGCGGTATTAATTGGTATGTCCGAGCGCACTACTCCCCAGGGTGTTGAATTCCTGACGCGGTCTTTATTCCAGCATAAACAGGCCGATTGCGTTATTGCGCTGGAATTGCCGAAACACCGCTCCTGTATGCACCTTGATACCGTGATGACACATATTGATGTCGACACGTTCTCTGTTTATCCCGAAATCGTGAGTAACGACACCCAGTGCTGGACGTTGACCGACGACGGCCATGGTGGGCTGAAACGTCAGGAGGAAGCGAATTTCCTGAAAGCCATTGAGCGGGCACTAAGTATTGATCACGTCAGGCTGATTACTACCGGTGGCGACCGTTTTGAAGCAGAGCGTGAGCAGTGGAACGATGCCAATAATGTCCTGACTGTGCGTCCCGGTGTGGTGATTGGTTATGAGCGCAATACATGGACCAATGAGAAATATGATAAGGCAGGCATTACGGTGTTACCTATTCCCGGTGATGAACTCGGACGGGGACGTGGTGGTGCGCGTTGCATGAGTTGCCCACTTGAACGTGACGCTATCTGAGCTACATCACAGGAGAAACAGAATGACAAAACCAACATTGGTTGTTGCGCTCGGTGGCAATGCCTTGCTCAAACGGGGCGAACCGCTGGAAGCGGAAGTTCAACGCCGTAATATCGAACTGGCCGCTCGGACCATTGCCGGTCTAACTGAACACTGGCGTGTGGTGCTGGTACACGGCAACGGCCCACAGGTTGGATTGCTGGCACTACAGAATAACGCCTATACCGAGGTTACCCCTTATCCGCTGGATATTCTGGGGGCGGAAAGTCAGGGCATGATTGGCTACCTGTTGCAACAGGCCCTGCACAATGATTTGCCGCAGTATGAGATCAGTACGTTGTTGACGCAGGTGGAGGTTGATCCGCACGATCCAGCCTTCACTCAACCAACAAAATATATCGGTCCGGTCTATCAGCAGGAACAGGCCGAAACTATTCGGCGGGAAAAAGGTTGGATCATGAAAGCGGATGGTGGGCATTTCCGTCGTGTTGTCGCATCACCACAACCGCAACGCATTGTTGAGAGCGATGCCATCAGTACCTTGATTGCGCGTGACCATCTGGTTATCTGCAACGGTGGCGGTGGGGTTCCGGTGGTCCGTAACCACGAGGGCCAGCTATCGGGTATCGAAGCGGTTATCGATAAAGACCTTTCGGCCGCCATGCTGGCGCGTCAAATCAAGGCAGATGCTTTGCTGATACTGACTGACGCCGACGCCGTCTACCTCGACTGGGGGAAAGCCACCCAGCGACCACTGGATAAAGTCACGCCCGGCGATCTGGCGGGCATGTCTTTCGATGCCGGTTCCATGGGGCCTAAAATCGCTGCCGCTTGTGGGTTTGTCAATCAATGTCATGGGGTGGCAGGCATCGGATCACTCGCGGATGGTGCGGCTATTCTGGCCGGGAAAAAAGGCACCCTCATCCGTTTCGCATAAATAACACCTGGTTAATTAAACCGTTATTCACGGTCAGGAATACTGTGCGCCAAATTCCTGATGCGTAAAAATTATGTAATTGATTTTAAAGGAATAAATAATGTCTATTAATTTATATAACCGCCATTTTCTGAAGCTGCTGGATTTCACTACCGAGGAAATCCAGTTCCTGATCAACCTGGCCATTGATTTGAAAAAGGCCAAATACAACGGTACAGAGCAACCGAAATTAACCGGTAAAAATATCGCGTTGATCTTTGAAAAAACCTCCACCCGCACGCGTTGTGCATTTGAAGTGGCCGCGTTTGATCAGGGAGCGCGAGTGACTTATCTCGGCCCCAGCGGTTCACAGATTGGCCATAAAGAATCGATGAAAGACACCGCCCGCGTGCTGGGCAGAATGTATGACGGCATTGAATATCGCGGGTTCGGTCAAGCCATTGTTGAGGAACTGGCCCGGTTTGCTGGTGTACCGGTATGGAATGGTCTGACCGACGAATTCCATCCAACCCAGATTCTGGCCGACCTGATGACCATGCTGGAACATGCGCCGGGTAAACAACTAAACCAGCTTTCCTTTGCCTATCTGGGCGATGCCCGCAACAACATGGGCAATTCATTGATGGTCGGTGCCGCCAAAATGGGCATGGATATCCGGCTGGTGGCACCGAAAACCTACTGGCCGGAAGACACGCTGGTACAGCAGTGCCGGGACATTGCTCACCAGACCGGAGGCCGTATTACCTTGACCGAGTTTGTCGATGAAGGCGTCGCAGGGGTCGATTTCCTCTACACCGATGTCTGGGTGTCAATGGGGGAACCCAAGTCGGCCTGGGCCGAACGAGTCAGCTTGATGAAACCGTACCAGATCAACCGTGCCGTGATGGAGGCTACCGGTAATCCCCAGGCCAAATTCATGCACTGTCTGCCCGCTTTTCACAATGAGCACACCCAGGTAGGCCGTGAGATTGAACTGGCTTACCAGTTAAAAGGGCTGGAAGTGACGGACGACGTTTTCGAGTCCGAGAACGCCATTGTTTTTGATGAGGCAGAAAACCGCATGCATACCATCAAAGCCGTCATGGTTGCCACGCTGGCAGGTTAATGCCTGATCCGCGTCAAGGTAGTTGTCGCCACCGGGGATGATGGGGGTCTCGTTTTCTCCGGTGCTTATTCCGCGATGGTTATTTACCACACCTGTCAGTGCTTAATGCACTGCGCAAGGAAGTAACATCATGAAAACATTTAAATTCCCTTCAGCCTACACCATTCTTTTTTTACTTATCACACTCATGGCCATGCTCAGTTGGGTTATTCCGGCGGGTCAATATGATATGAAGATGAACCCCACATTGGGCAAAGAGGTGCCAGTGGCCGGAACCTGGCATCCGGTGGCCTCCCACCCACAGGGGATCACGGATGTGCTGCTGGCGCCGATCGATGGTCTATACAATCATCGTACTAATGAAGCTGGTGCCATTGATGTGGCGCTATTTGTTCTTATCGTGGGGGGGTTTCTCGGCATTGTGACTAAAACGGGTGCGATTGATGCCGGGATAGAACGAGTCACAGTGCGCTTAAAGGGGCGCGAAGAGTGGATGATCCCCATTCTGATGGCCCTGTTTGCCGCCGGGGGAACCATTTATGGCATGGCGGAAGAGTCGCTCCCTTTTTACAGTCTAATGGTACCCGTCATGATGGCGGCGCGTTTTGATGCGGTTGTTGCCGCAGCAACGGTTTTGCTGGGGGCGGGCATCGGTACACTCGGCTCCACCATCAATCCATTCGCTACCGTGATTGCCGCCAACGCGGCGGGAATTCCGTTTACGGCGGGTATCGGTTTGCGCATTGCCATTCTGATTATTGGCTGGTTGATTTGTGTCGCTTATGTCATGCGTTACGCCCGTAAAGTGAAACGAGATCCTGCCGCGTCGATAATAGCCGATCAATTGGACGCCGATCGTGAGCATTTTTTGGGCAATAAAAGCCATGAGATACTGCCGTTTACCACTACCCGCAAAGTGGTGCTAACCCTTTTTGCCCTGGCTTTCGCCGTGATGATTTACGGCGTATCTGTTCGGGGCTGGTGGATGGGGGAAATTTCCGGCGTTTTCCTGGCCGCAGCGATTATCATCGGCTTGATTGCCCGGATGAGTGAAGCAGAACTGACCTCCACTTTCATCGATGGCGCCAGGGATCTGCTGGGTGTGGCACTGATTATCGGCATTGCCCGCGGCATTGTGGTCGTTATGGACAACGGGATGATCACACACACGATTCTCAATCAGGCGGAAGAGTGCGTAAGCGGGTTGTCCTCGGTGCTGTTCATTAACGTGATGTTCCTGCTTGAAGTCTTGCTCTCTTTTCTGGTGCCTTCCTCTTCCGGTCTGGCGGTGCTCACCATGCCCATCATGGCGCCGCTGGCCGACTTTGCCAACGTCGGGCGCGAGCTGGTCGTCACGGCATATCAATCCGCTTCCGGCGTGGTCAATCTGATTACACCTACTTCCGCTGTTGTGATGGGTGGATTGGCAATTGCCCGTATTCCCTATGTGCGTTGGTTGCAATGGGTCGCGCCGTTAATCGCGATCCTGACTGTACTGCTGATGGTCGCTCTGAGTCTGGGGGTACTTCTGTAAGCACGCCGTTTTTCGGCTGTATCTCGTTGCGTAATCGTTTCTGCGGCTGATGTGCAAATTTGCCTTAGTAAACCCTTTATTTCCTATAAATTTGGCACTCTATTGTCTACAGGATTGTCGTTATGGTGAAGAAATCTCGAACAACACTCGATAAGGAACAGGCTCAACTGGCTCTTTGCCAGCAGCTAATTATTGGCAATAGCTATAGTTCTCAGGAGCAACTACGTAAGGAAATGCAACGGCGTGGGTACCAGGGGATTAGTCAATCCACTATTTCCCGGCTGTTAACGCTGCTCGGCGTCATTAAAATCAGAAACGCGAAAGGACACAAAATCTATGCACTTAGTCCACAAGGGCAACCTGAACCGGATGCTTCCCGACCGATCGCCGATATGGTGGTACATGTTGAACATAACCATGAGTTTATCCTGATTTCCGTTGTTTCCGGTTATGCGCGGGCGGTTGCGCGAGTCATTGACCACCACGCTCTGCCAGAGGTTTTGGGCGTGGTGGCGACCAGCAATATTGTCTGGATCGCCCCACGGGATACCCGCAATATTTTGCAGGTGCACCAGCGGGTTCTGCGTTCTCTGGGGTTGGAAGACGTCTAACGGTCGCCTTTCCTGTCTGGCTGTGCAGCAAGGGCAGGGCGTGATAGCCCTCACACAGGAATAACGACGTAAGCGGTTCCGCGTCTGAGTGATTAATTCTTTAAATGGCGCAGTGATTATGGTCTGAGAGGGGTGATATACCGTTCTCAGATTTTTTGTTTGTGCTGTGTACTGATTCCAGATAACGACCTGTCTTTGAACCGAGGGCCGAAAATTTTCACCTGTTCACAGCATTACTCCCTGAAACGATAAAATTATGCTTATCTTCATGCGACAAGTTACTCATATAACTAATTGTATTTAATGAATTATTGTTGGTTTTCGCTTTTCCCCGTTCTGATGTGGATATTTTTTACAACCTGTTTATTTGAACTGCATCACATATTCAGCAATTCGGTTAAATTTCAATAATGCATAATTATGCAATATTTATGCACTCCAGTTTTGATTCTCTGCATCTGCCATAAATTCTTCCCGGCAGGTAACACCTTATGAACATGTCCCCCCCGGCATTGCACTATAATGGGGCATATTACTTAGCAAGAAAACCATTAATGTTTCCAGACTGTTAATGAAATAATGATTTAAAAATAGAATAATAAAATTAACGTATAAATAAAGGATAAAATAAAAGTCAAAATAAGTGTTTTTTTATGCAAATAAATCCATTTCTGACTGCATGGTTATTTATAATGAGCGGGAATAATTGATCTATATCACCGTTTGATGGCTTTTTAACGCTAGAATTAGCGCTAAATCATCAACCCAAGAAGGTGTCAGAAAATGGAAAACAATAACCGTTTTATGCCGCATATCAGGCGGGTTACTCATCTAATGAAGATGTCTTGTCGCAGTTGTTTTACTTTTGCCTACTTCAATAAAAAATAGTCGCCCTTCTTCAATGGCATCCGTTAATTTTGATTTTCAATTATTACGGACTGTCATCCATCTCTGTTGAAACAAAAACTCACTTCGATTGTTTTTTTCGAAAGGTGATGCTTTGTCTTCAATAATTGGTATCACTGGATACGTCCTTAATTATTGTAATCATTGCTGTAACTTACGGCATTACATGTTTGCGTAGTCAACGGTAATCGGAAGAACAATTCTACTTGTCATACTTCAAGTTGCATGTGTGTTGGCCGAGCTTATTCACCCGAATCACTTACGTGAGTAATCTCATCGGGATTTATTAGCTTCCCGCCTTCCTGTAACTCGAATTATTTAAAGTATACAAGAATTGTCAGGCTTCCTTGCGCCCTGAATTAGGCAAGTAATAAGTTGGACCGATTAATTCGGTCTGACGGGATTGATTCACCCTAAAATAAAAGAAGATAACCAGATGCAAAAATTAAAAATTGCCACTAGTACATCGGTACAATCCTGCTTCGAAATACAAAGGGAAGTGGTGGATATTAATCATACTGATTTTACTGATATTGCGGCGGTCGTGATTTCAGTTGATGACGTTAATAATGGCATGATTAAACAGGTAGAAAATACGGGATTCTCTATCCCGATATTTATTGCGGTTTGCTGTGAAGAAGAATTAGACAGTACGACGTTATCGTCGTTGACCGGGGTATTTGAACTGTGTACAGCGAATACTGACTTTTATGGTCGGCAACTGGAAGCGGCAGCGGCAAAATATGAAAGTGAGCTATTGCCGCCGTTTTTTAATACATTAAAACAGTATGTGGAGATGGGTAATTCAACCTTTGCCTGTCCGGGGCATCAAGGGGGGCAATTCTTCCGTAAACACCCTGCGGGTCGCCAGTTTTTTGATTTTTATGGCGAAACGATATTCAGGTCGGATATGTGTAACGCAGATGTCAAACTGGGGGATTTACTGATCCATGAAGGTGCCCCTTGCGACGCGCAAATTCACGCGGCTAAGGTCTTTAACGCCGACAAAACCTATTTCATTTTAAATGGAACCTCTGCATCCAACAAAGTGGTCACCAATGCGTTATTAACCCGCGGCGATCTGGTGCTGTTCGATCGTAATAATCACAAGTCCAACCATCATGGTGCACTGATTCAGGCTGGCGCCACGCCAGTGTATCTGGAAACGGCCCGTAACCCGTTCGGTTTTATCGGCGGTATTGATGCCCACTGTTTTACGGAAAAATATCTGCGCGATCAAATCCGCCAGGTTGCCCCGGAACGCGCCAGCGAAGCACGGCCATTCCGATTGGCCATTATTCAACTCGGTACTTATGACGGCACCATTTATAACGCGCGCCAGGTCGTGGATAAAATAGGCCATCTGTGTGATTACATTCTGTTCGACTCTGCCTGGGTTGGCTATGAACAGTTTATTCCCATGATGAAAGACTGCTCGCCGTTGCTGCTGGAACTGAACGAAAACGATCCCGGGATTCTGGTGACACAATCGGTACACAAACAGCAAGCCGGTTTTTCACAGACATCGCAAATACATAAAAAAGATAAACATATCAAAGGACAACCCCGTTATTGCAACCATAAACGCTTCAATAATGCTTTTATGCTACATGCGTCCACCAGTCCGTTTTACCCATTGTTTGCCGCATTGGATATCAACGCCAAAATGCATGAAGGGGAGAGTGGACGTCGCTTATGGCGCGAATGTGTTGAGTTGGGTATCGAAGCGCGCAAGATGCTGCTGGAAGCTTGTAAGATGATTAAGCCTTTTGTGCCGGTTACTGTGGATGGCCGCCCCTGGCAGGATTACGATACCGCTGTCATGGCCAATGATCTGCGTTTCTTTAATTTTATTCCCGGTGAAAAATGGCATGCATTTAGTGGTTATGACGAATCACAATACTTTATTGATCCTTGTAAATTACTGTTGACGACACCGGGTATTGATACCAATACCGGTGAATATACTGAATTCGGTATTCCGGCTACGGTATTAGCCAATTACCTGCGTGAAAATGGTATTGTGCCGGAAAAATGTGACCTCAATTCTATTCTTTTCCTGCTGACTCCGGCAGAAGATATTGCCAAAATGCAGCATCTGGTCGCATTGCTTGCCCGTTTTGAAAAACATATTGAACAAAATACATTGCTGAGCGAGGTGTTACCTACCATATATAAAAATAACGAGATCCGCTATAAAAATTATACCCTACGGAAACTCTGTCAGGAAATGCACGATCTTTATGTCAGTTATAATGTCAAACAGTTACAGAAAGAGATGTTCCGCAAAGATTATTTCCCTGCCATCGCCATGAATCCACAAGATGCCAATACTGAACTTGTTCGCGGTAATGTTGAATTAATTCCGCTGTGTAAAGCAGAAGGGCGGATCGCCGCAGAAGGCGCATTACCGTATCCTCCCGGCGTATTATGTGTGGTTCCCGGAGAAATATGGGGTGGTTCGGCACTGCATTATTTTCTGGCATTGGAAGAAGGTATTAATTTATTGCCGGGTTTCGCACCAGAATTACAGGGTGTCTATATCCAACAGGACGATGATGGAATAAAAAGAGCTTATGGCTATGTCATTAATTGCTAATTAATACCAGTGAATTTACTGAAATACCCTGTGTCAGTAATACATTATCACCAGGGAAAACAGAAAGAGAGATTAACTATGAGTAAGTCCAATAATAAAATGGGCGTAGTCTCGCTCACGATTTTGACGACCGTAAATATGATGGGGTCAGGTATTATTATGCTTCCCACCAAATTAGCCGAAGTAGGGACGATATCCATTATATCCTGGCTGGTAACCGCGGTTGGTTCAATGGCACTGGCTTTCGCTTTTGCCAAATGTGGCATGCTAAGTCGTAAGCCCGGAGGAATGGGTGGATACGCTGAATATACCTTCGGCAAGCCCGGTAATTTTATGGCAAATTACACTTACGGGGTTTCTTTGCTGATCGCCAACATTGCCATCGCGATTTCGGCGGTCGGTTATGGCATCGAATTGCTGGATACGTCGTTGTCGCCGTTTGGTATCTGTATCGCGACCATCGGCGTGCTATGGTTGGCCACTGTCGCCAACTTCGGTGGCGCACGGATTACCGGGCAACTTAGTAGTATCACCGTGTGGGGGGTAATTATCCCGGTAGTAGGAATATCCCTGTTCGGTTGGTTCTGGTTCAGCAGTGACGCCTATGTTTCGTCCTGGAATCCGCATCATGTGCCAACGTTTGAAGCTATCGGGTCGTCTATCTCCATGACATTGTGGGCATTCCTGGGGTTAGAATCCGCTTGCGCCAACACCGAAACTGTGGAAAACCCTGAACGTAACGTCCCTATCGCAGTATTGGGCGGGACATTAAGCGCGGCAGTCATTTATATTATCTCAACCAATGTTATCGCCGGGATTGTGCCTAACATGGAGTTGGCCAATTCCAATGCACCATTTGGTCTGGCGTTTGCCCATATGTTTAATCCGACAGTGGGTAAAATCATCATGGCATTAATGGTGATGTCCTGTGTGGGCTCTCTGCTGGGTTGGCAGTTCACTATTGCTCAGGTGTTTAAGTCTTCTGCCGATGCCGGTTTTTTCCCCAGGATTTTCTCAAAAGTCTCCAAAGCGGATGCGCCGGTTAAAGGCATGCTGGTCATTGTTATCCTGCAAAGTGCTATGTCATTGATGACAATTAGTCCGTCGCTGAGTAAACAGTTTGATGTACTGGTTAATCTGGCGGTGGTGACGAATATCATTCCGTATATTCTGTCGATGGCAGCGTTACTGGTGATTCAGAAAATGTCTGGTATTGAGGCGGGTAAAGCGCGCATCGCTAATGTGATTGCCTTTATCGGTGCTTTGTACAGTTTTTATGCACTGTACAGTTCCGGTTCAGATGCGATGATGTGGGGCGCGATTGTGACGTTCCTCGGCTGGACGCTGTACGGGTTGGTTTCTGCACGGTTTATGGCATCGAAGCGGATGTCGGAAGGAACGCGTTAAACGACCCTCTCTCTGTCGTTAATAACGTCCTTCCCCTGGCAAGGGAAGGGGTCAGAACCAGAACGGTTATCATCAAACTGAAGTCCCATTGTTATGCAATGGGATTCAGACCGTCGACAACATCATGTATAGCGTCAGAACGGCGATAATGAGAAAGAAGAGTAAAGCATCCGCGCCAGGGATGGCGCGGCTTGAGCTTACAGGGAGGGACTTGCAGCGTCTTTACGATCTTCTCATTATCGCCGCCATACAGACGTTGTCATCAAACTCAGTCCCATTGTTATGCAATGGGACTTTTTACTGTTTGCTTTCAACTCTTGTCCGAAAGCGGCCTGAGTGGGCGAAATCAGAATCTGTCAGGCAATTTCTCTAACCGGTGCTGTTCTGGCCGGCGTATCTCCGGCGACGAAATAGTTGGCCGTGCTTTTCGCCAGCGGCTGATGACCTCGTATGCGATCGGCTATCTTTTCGGCCATCATGATGGTGGTGGCGTTAAGATTGCCGGTAATGATTTGTGGCATGATGGACGCATCGACAACCCGCAGCCCTTGAATACCATGCACGCGTCCCTGACCGTCCACCACCGCCATCTTATCGCTACCCATCTTGCATGAGCATGACGGGTGGAATGCCGTTTCGGCATGTTCGCGGATAAAGGCATCCAGCTCTTCATCACTTTGTACCTGTTCACCGGGGCTGATTTCCCGTCCACGATAGGGATCCAATGCCGGTTGCGCCATGATTTGGCGGGTAATGCGGATCGCGTCACGAAACTCCTGCCAGTCCTGTTCTGTCGACATGTAGTTAAACAGGATACTCGGATGCCGGCGCGGATCCTTTGACCTGACCTGCACACGACCACGGCTTGGTGAACGCATTGAACCGACATGTGCCTGAAAACCATGCTCTTTCACCGCATTACTGCCGTTGTAGTTAATGGCTACCGGTAGAAAATGATACTGGATATTCGGCCAGTCAAATACCTTGCTGCTACGAATAAATCCGCCCGCCTCGAACTGATTGCTGGCACCCACACCGGTGCCTTTTAGTAACCATTCCACGCCTATCTGTGGCTGATTGAACCACTGCAACGCCGGATAGAGCGATATGGGTTGTTTACAGCTATATTGCAGGTACATCTCCAGATGATCTTGCAGGTTCTCGCCGACCCCGGGTAGATCGTGTATCAGCGGAATATCCAGCCGGTTGAGCAGTTCAACTGGCCCCACCCCGGAGCGTTGCAGGATTTGCGGCGAGGCGATGGCACCAGCACACAGCAAAACTTCCCGGCGGGCACAGGCATTTCTGGCACGGCGTTCATCACCTCTGAAATAGCTGACACCGACGGCACGCTTGCCATCAAATAAAATCCGCTCGGTCAGTGCGTGGGTGATGATGGTCAGGTTTTTACGCTGACGGGCTTGATCCAGATAACCTCTGGCAGTGCTGGCCCGACGCCCTTGCGGCGTCACGGTACGATCCATTGGACCGAAGCCCTCCTGCTGATAACCATTGAGATCGTCGGTGCGCGGATAACCCGCCTGAACCCCGGCTTCCACCATCGCATGGAACAGTGGATTGTTGCCGTCCTTCGGTGTGGTGACACTCACCGGTCCATCGCTACCGTGAAAATCATCCGGGCCGCAGTCACGGGTTTCCGCTTTGCGGAAATAAGGTAGGCAATCAAGATAACTCCAGTCCTCCAGGCCGGGAAGTGTGGCCCAGTTATCAAAATCCAGCGCATTGCCACGGATGTAACACATACCGTTGATCAATGATGATCCGCCCAACCCTTTACCGCGCCCACACTCCATGCGACGGTTGTTCATGTGCGGTTCCGGGTCAGTTTCATAAGCCCAGTTATAGCGTTTCCCCTGTAACGGGAAAGCCAGTGCCGCTGGCATCTGGGTGCGGAAATCCAGCCGATAGTCTGGCCCGCCAGCTTCCAGTAGCAACACCGTTATGGTCGGATCTTCCGTCAAACGGGTTGCCAGCACGTTGCCGGCCGAACCAGCACCAATAATGATGTAGTCGTATTCCATCGGATATTCCCTCCTGTTTATGGATTAGAAAACCGAGCTGAAATTACCCAACTCAATCTGTACCGATTTGATTTGTGTGTAGTGTTCCAGCGTACTGATCCCGTTTTCACGTCCCACGCCAGACTGTTTGTAACCCCCAACCGGCATCTCCGCCGGGGATTCTCCCCAGGTGTTGATCCAGCAGATACCCGCCTGAAGCTGATGAATAACGCGATGTGCCCGGCTGATATCCTGGGTGATCAGTCCCGCTGCCAGGCCGTATTCCGTTGCATTGGCACGGTGGATAACTTCATCTTCATGCTGATAGCCAAGAATGCTCATCACCGGCCCGAATATTTCTTCACGCACGATCTGCATCTCATCACGGCAGTCGGTAAATACGGTCGGTGCGACATACGCGCCCTGTGCCAGCGGGCCTTCCGTCAAACAATGTCCGCCGGTCAGCAACGTGGCACCTTCGCGTTTACCACTATTTATATAGCGCATCACCGCATCCCGGTGTTGAAAACTGACCAATGGGCCAAAGTTGACGTGCGGATCGGCAGGATCGCCAATACGGATGCGGTTCACGCGTTCAACAATTTTCTGCTCAAAGGCGCGCAGCAATAATTGCGGCACAAACACCCGTGTTCCATTGGTACAAACTTGTCCTGAGCTGTAGAAGTTGGCCATCATGGCGATATCTGCGGCTTTATCGAGATCCGCGTCGTCGAAAATAATCAGCGGGGATTTTCCCCCCAACTCCATGGTGACCTCTTTTAGCGTTGAACCTGCTGCATTGGCCATCACCTTTTTGCCACTGACGACGCCGCCGGTGAAAGACACCTTGGCAATACCCGGATGTCCGGTCAGCCATTGTCCCACCTCTTGACCGCTACCGGTCAATACGTTGAACACGCCATCCGGCAAGCCGGCCTCGGTATAAATTTCCGCCAGTTTGAGGGCGGTCAGCGATGTGACTTCGCTCGGTTTAAAGATCATCGCGTTGCCTGCCGCCAACGCCGGGGCCGATTTCCATAAGGCTATCTGGATAGGGTAGTTCCATGCGCCGATACCGGCGACAATGCCGAGTGGCTCATGGCGGGTGTAGACAAACGCGCTGTCACGCAGTGGGATCTGCCGTCCCTCCAGCGCCGGGATCAGCCCGGCGTAATATTCCAGCACATCAGCGCCGGTCACAATGTCGACCGTCTGGGTTTCGGACAGGGGTTTACCGGTGTCGGCAGTTTCTATCGCCGCCAGTTCATCGTTGCGTACGCGCAGGATATCCACCGCCCGTCGCAGGATGCGCGAACGCTGCATGGCGGTCATCGCTGCCCATATTTTCTGCCCGTGCTCGGCGGCGGCCACTGCGTTGTCAACATCCGCTGCGCTGGTGGCCTGAATTTGCGCAATGATTTCGCCGTTGGCCGGGTTTATGGCATCGAAAGTGTCATCACGGGTGCTGTCGGTATAGGCACCGTTGATATAGAGTTTTTGTAAGCCGTAGCGGGACATGGTTTCTCCAGTCTTTTTCGTGGCGATTAAACGCCATTCAGTTGCTGCTCAATAAACTGATGGGTGATCAGCAGGGCTTCATCGCGGTTAAAGGTTTGCTCACTCAATGCGCTGCGTAACCATAATCCATCAATCAGGCCCGCCATTCCCTTGGCGGCCAGTCGCGCATGATCGCGAGGCAGACAACGCCTGAATTCGGTGCATAAATTTGAGTAAAGTCGGCGATTATTGACCCGTTGTAGCCGATAGAGCTGAGGGCTATGCATACTGCTGGCCCAGAATGCCAGCCAGGTCTTCATGGCGGCGCTGTTGGTTTGGCTTTCATCGAAATTGCCTTCGATAATGGCTCGCAAACGGGTACGTGGATCGTTGTCGTTCAACGCGGCAAGCCGTTGTGTGACAGCCTCGCCAAGGCGACTTAACAAGTAACGCATGGTCGCTTCCAACAGGCCATTCTTGTCACGGAAGTAGTGACTGATAATGCCATTAGATACGCCAGCCCGACGTGCAATCTGTGAAATCGACGCATCGTGCATTCCTACTTCGTTCACTGCGGCCAGTGTCGCCTCAATCAATTGCTGCCGTCTTATCGGCTGCATTCCTACTTTGGGCACGGGTTTGACTCCCATCAATCCAATCAATAAATGCCATCAGAAAAGCGGTCTTCTGATGGACCGTCTGTCTTCGATTATGTCCATTAAACTTTTTTTTGATTGAACGTTCAATCAAAAATGAATATATTTTATTACCGCCGCGTTAATAAATTGTATGATTTGTGGTCGGTGATTGTTGAATTTCAGGCATTAATTCTCTACAGAGAATTAATGATTTTTTTGGGTTCGTAACGAGTGGAGGAAGGCAAGTGTACTCAGCGGATCTCCCGTGGTTAGCCTGGTGTCATTGGCTTACTTCATCTTGATATGCGCTAAGGCACGCTTACCCAACTCACTCTGGAGCTTTAACTTTAAACCTATGCAGGGGAAACGATGGCGACTTCAGACATCGACACAAAACCGCAAAAGGATACGATAAATCCGGTGGTGTTTTTTACGTCCGCAGGACTGATCCTCGCGTTCACGTTAATGACTATTTTTTATCCCGTACTTTCCAATAAATGGATCGGTATTGTTCTCAATTGGGTGTCGGTTACGTTTGGCTGGTACTATCTGCTGGCCGCCACGCTCTATATCGTCTTTGTGATTTATATCGGGGCCTCGCGTTATGGTTCCATCAAACTCGGGCCTGAACAATCCAAGCCAGAGTTCAGCCTGTTAAGCTGGGCGTCGATGTTGTTCGCCGCGGGCATCGGTATCGATCTGATGTTCTTTTCGGTCGCCGAGCCGGTAACACAATATATGATGCCGCCGGAAGGCCAGGGACAAACCCTGGAAGCGGCGCGTCAGGCGATGGTCTGGACCTTGTTTCACTACGGGCTGACTGGTTGGGCAATGTACGCGTTGATGGGGATTGCCCTGGGGTATTTTAGTTACCGCTACAATTTGCCGCTGACCATTCGCTCGGCGCTTTATCCGATTTTCGGTAAGCGTATTTACGGCCCGATTGGTCACAGTGTGGACATCGCTGCCGTCATCGGTACTATTTTTGGCATTGCCACGACACTCGGGATCGGCGTGGTGCAGCTTAATTACGGCCTCAATGTTCTGTTCCACATTCCGGAAGGCCTGACGGCGCAAGCAGCATTGATTATGCTGTCTGTGGTGATGGCGACCGTCTCGGCAACCTCTGGTGTTAACAAAGGTATCCGCTTTCTCTCCGAGCTAAACGTGCTGCTGTCTATGGGACTGATTCTGTTTCTGCTGTTTTGGGGCGATACGGCATTTCTGCTGAATGCACTGGTGCTCAATGTGGGTGACTACATCAATCGCTTTTTAGGGATGACGCTAAACAGTTTTGCTTTTGATCGACCGACCGACTGGATGAATAGCTGGACGCTATTTTTCTGGGCCTGGTGGGTTGCCTGGTCACCGTTTGTCGGCTTGTTCCTGGCACGTATCTCACGAGGCCGGACCATCCGTCAGTTCGTGGCGGGAACACTGGTTATTCCGTTTATCTTCACCTTGCTGTGGCTGTCTATCTTCGGGAATAGTGCGCTGTATCAGGTTCTGCATGGCAATATCGGTTTTGCCAAAGAAGTGATGGCGTATCCGGAGCGTGGTTTTTACAGCTTGCTGGCACAATATCCCGGATTTACCTTCAGCGCGTCAGTGGCAACCATCACCGGTCTGCTATTTTACGTCACCTCGGCGGACTCGGGTTCTCTGGTGCTAGGGAACTTCACCTCTCGCCTGACTGACATCAATAATGACGCACCCAACTGGCTACGGATTTTCTGGTCTTTGGCTATCGGTTCGCTGACGTTGGGCATGTTGATGACCGACGGTATTACCGCTTTGCAGAACACCACGGTGATAATGGGATTACCGTTCAGTTTTGTGATGTTTTTTGTCATGGTTGGTTTATATAAATCATTGAAAGTGGAGGATTACCGTAAAGCTGGGTCGCAGCAAATCTTCGCACCAATACCGGTTTCTGGCGATGAAGTGCTGAACTGGAAACAGCGTCTGTCCCGGGTGATGAATTATCCTGGTACTACCCATACCGAGGAGATGTTGAATACAGTTTGTCGTCCGGCCATGCAGGACGTGGCCCGGGAGTTGGCGTTGCGTGGTGCGAAAGTGGAATTCAACGAACTGCCGCCGCAGGACGATGAACGCCTGAACCATCTGGAATTGCTGGTCCGGCTGGGTGATGAGGAGAACTTTGTGTATCAGATCTGGCCGCAACGCTATTCGATACCGGCATTTACCTATCGGGCGCGCTCAGGAAAATCTCATTATTACCGGTTGGAAACCTATCTTATGGAAGGAACTCAGGGCAATGATCTGATGGATTACAGTAAAGAGCAGATCATCAATGACATTCTTGATCAGTACGAACGTCATATGCAGTTTCTGCATATCCATCGGGAGGCTCCTGGGAACACGCTGACCTTCCCGGGGTAATGACGCGTAGTCTGAAGCGTCATCATATTACTGTGATTCCGCTTCAGGCTCCCGTCAGGCTGGTGATAAAAGCCGGTCTGAAATGATCTCTGCCAATGAGGGAAATGTTCAGGCGGGCGTTTTTTGTTGCAGAAACGTCGCTACTTTGGCCATGCAGGCTTCGCGTTCTTCAACGTGCGGCATGTGGCTGGAGTGTTCGAAAATCACCCATTCCACATCCTTGATGTGATCCGCAAAAGGCTGTACCACTTCCGGTGCTGCTTCGTCATAATAGCCAGAAATCAGCAGTACCGGGACGTCGATAGCGGACAGGCGATCAATCACCGTCCACTCTTTCATACTGCCGATGACATGGAACTCGGTGGGGCCGTTCATGGCGTGATAGACCGTCGGGTCGAGGTCCATGGCGTCAAAGGTGCGCTTGACGTCGTCTGGCCAGGGATCGAGGCGGCACACATGGCGCTGGTAAAATACTTGAGAGGCGGCTTTGTACTCGTCGCTGTCCAGCGTACCAGCAGATTCGTGGGCCAGTAGCGTGGCCTGCACCTCCTCTGGCAATTCGCTACGCAGACGGGATGCGGCTTGCAACCATAAGGCCATTGAGGCTGGCGAGTTGGCGATGATCAGCGCTTTCAGACCCGGCGGATTGGTGACGGCATGTTCGGCACCCAGCATGCCACCCCAGGATTGTCCGAGCAGCGCGTAGTTGTTTTCAATACCGAGATGACACAACAGGGTATCCAGTTCAGCCAGAAACAGTGACGGCTGCCAGAAATCAGCGGGTTGGTCGGGAAGATGAGTGGAGCGGCCATTACCCAGTTGGTCGTAATGAATGACTGCCCGGCCGGTTTTAGCAATATCACGAAAGGCATCCACATAGTCGTGGGTGCATCCCGGTCCGCCGTGTGCCACGACCAGCGGCGTCATACCATTGTGAAGGTTGCCGCAGATACGATACCAGGTCTGATATTCCAGATAAGGCGCGTAGCCTTCGGTGATGTAGTACATAACGTTTCCCTTGTCGGTGAATAATAACCACAGGGTAAACGTCCGGACGGTATTGAACAGCTAGTAAAAAAGATAGAAAAGCACGGCGTTCTGACGCGTGCTCAACTATCGAGCAGACGATAGTGCAGGGCGCGAACCACCGCTTGTACCCGGTTATTGGCGCCGAGTTTGCGCCCCGCGGTATTAAGATGCAGCGTCACGGTGGCGATCGAACGGTTAAGTTTGCGGGCGATCTCTTTGGCCGTCAGTCCTTCAGCCGCCCAGGACAGACATTCGCGCTCGCGTTTACTCAAGTGCACATGATGGCAGGTGAGAACACGGTCATCAAACAGCGGATAGATCTGTTCCTGAAAAGTCTGTGCCAACAAGCTGAATTCGGCCAGTACATCATGAATATCCAGCTCATGCCCGGTACCGGTGTGAATGCCCGTCACGGTCACGAAACCACCATGAGGCAGATGTAACGGCACGGTCGCGCCACTGGGCATATTGTTGTCACACATGTAGTGAGTGACGGGTTTGTTCTTGTCGCTGAGCCGATTGTGCAGTGAGGTGCTATCTGGCCGTTGATAAGACCAGATGAAAGGGGCACAGCTTTCCAACGCATAATGTTGCACTGGGTCGACCTGATAATAACCGCTCTCACTCCACAGCCGTTGCATATCGGCAGGCACGTTGTACATATGCAGTATCGACGGCGTGATCAACTCACCTTCCAGCGAACGTGGCACGGGTGTGTAGTCATAAATCAGCGCGTCAAAACCAAGACGGGATGTCTGCGCGAAAAGTTGGCTAAACGCGCTATTCACCGTTGTTTCCCGCATTGGTGTGGTTCTGTCTTGCACCGCGACCTTCATGAAACCATCTCCTCTTCATCGGCACTTGCCTATTCGGGCACAAATACTGCTACCGATCAGACACCATGCAAACACGGTGCCAGCTTCCTCATTACGAAAAACTAGTATTTTTACTAACTACCGGCGGCACACCACAGAGGCTAACGTAGCTGTGAGCCTGGCAAGTATCCATCAGAAGCAGGGGGGCAACATGATAAAGCGTGACCATTCAGCGCAGCAGCAAAGGCGGGATGCCCGAATGGAAGGTCTGGGCAGTATGCGTTGTTATACCGCGTTGCACCAATCAGGTGCGCAGCCATACCCGACATTCAGGTGGCATGCCCATGATCCGTTGTTTCGCCACCGTACACCGAATTTTAAGCATCACATGAGAGGATAGCCATGCACCGTTACCGCTTTATGTTGTGGCGCCCGTTGCAATTGCTGCCGGTATTGTTCGGTATCAGTGTGCTCACTTTTATTATGGTGCGAGCCATTCCCGGCGATCCGGCGCGCATTCTGCTGGGAGTACACAGTACACCCGCCGCTATCGCCCGCGTTCGGGCGCAATATGGGCTGAATGAACCGCTGTGGCTGCAATATTTCTATTTTCTGCGCAATTTGCTGCACGGTGAGATGGGAAAATCGATTATCTATCGAGTTGATACCCTGAAACTGATCATGTCACGCCTTGAACCGACGCTGTATCTGGTGTTGGGCAGTGTGTTGCTATCGATACTGTTTACCATACCACTGGCCGCCAGTGCCGCCCGTCATCGTGGAAAGCTGGCCGATCAGGCCGTCCGTCTGTTCTCTACCATTGGCCTGGGTTTGCCCTCGTTCTGGTTGGCGATCATGATGATTTTGCTGTTCAGCCTCTCGCTGGGGTGGTTTCCGGTATCGGGCTATGGCAGTGACTGGGGCGAACGTTTGCATCATATGTTCTTACCTTGTCTGACGGTCGCGCTGGCGTTGTCCGCCGTGCTGACCCGTAATTTGCGCGCCAGCCTGCTGATGGAATTACAAAACGATTATGTCACCGCCGCTCGGGCGCGTGGACAGAGCGAAAATCGTATTTTCTGGCGTCATGTTATACCGAATTCACTGGTGCCGACGGTCAATCTGCTGGCGGTCAATATCGGGTGGCTGATTGGCGGTACCGTGGTAATTGAAAGTGTTTTTGCTATTCCCGGCATGGGGCAATTGCTGGTTAAGGCGATCATCAGCCGTGATTACATGGTGGTTCAGGGCGTGGTGCTGGTATTTTCCCTGGCGACGGTGGTGGTGAATCTCCTGGCTGACGTGTTGACCGTAGCGCTAGACCCGAGGGTGAAACTATGAGCGCGATGACCATCCTCTCTGGTGTCAAACGTCGCTGGCTACCGCGCCAGCAGGCGTTAAGAACCGGCATGGCGATTCTGTTTGTTTGGGTGTTACTGGCTCTGTTTTGTCCCTGGTTGGCACCTTACGATCCCATCGCTCAGAATGTTGCCGCGACACTGTTGCCGCCTGGTCTGCTTCATCCTTTCGGTACCGATAACTTTGGCCGGGATATTTTTTCCCGGGTGATGTGGGGCGCACGGGTGGATCTGCAAATCTGCATCATCGGGGTGATTTTCCCCTTTACCATCGGTACGGTCATCGGCGCGTTTTCCGGGTATCTCGGTGGTGTGGTGGATACCATCTTGATGCGGATCATCGATATTGTGCTGGCGTTTCCATTTCTGGTGTTGATGTTGTCGATTATTGCCATTCTTGGCCCAGGACTCGGCAGTTTTTATATCGCTATGGCGATGGTGGGATGGGTGTCTTATGCGCGGTTGGTGCGCTCACAGGTGCTGACGCTTAAACATCGGGACTTTATTCTGGCGGCGCGAAGTCTGGGTTATAGCCACCCGCGCATTCTGTTTATACATATATTACCTAACGCGCTTACCAGCTCGATCGTGTTTTCCATGTCTGACTGCGTGCTGGTGTTGCTCAATGGCGCGGCAGTGAGTTACCTCGGTCTTGGCGTTCAGCCACCGATTGCCGAGTGGGGCGTGATGGTGGCCGAAGGCCAAAGTTTTATCACCACCGCCTGGTGGATAACCACGTTTCCTGGACTGGCCATTGTTGTGTTGGCGATGGGTTTCAGTCTGCTGGCTGACGGATTGGGCGACAAGCTGGGAGCACAACCATGACACTGTTGCAGGTTTCAGGCCTGATGATTGAAGACCGTCAGGGTACGGCGCTGGTGGATACGTTGTCACTGTCATTGGACGCCGGGGAAATTCTTGGTCTGGTGGGGGAGAGCGGCTCAGGAAAAACCCTGACCTGCCGGGCGATGATACGTCTCTTACCCGGTGAGGGATTGACGATTCGCGAGGGTCAAATCAGGCTCAATGACACGGATGTATTGACGCTCAACGACAAGCAGATGACTGCCATCCGCGGTCGGGAAATTGGCATGATTTTCCAGAATCCAGCCAGCCATCTGAACCCGGTGATGACCATCGGTCAGCAGATTGCCGAAAGTCGGCGTCTGCATTTCGGCGCCAGTCGCCACGATGCGCGCCAGCAGGCGATTACATTATTACGTCAGGTTGGCATCCCCGATCCGGTTCGGCGAGTGGACAACTACCCGCATGAATTTTCTGGCGGTATGCGTCAGCGCGCCATGATTGCCGTGGCACTGGCCTGTGAACCGAAGGTGCTGATTGCCGATGAGCCCACCACAGCGCTGGATGTCACCGTACAGATGCAGATTCTGCGACTGCTTGGCGACCTGCGGGACAGGCTGGGCATTGCCATCATTCTGATCACCCATGATCTCGGCGTGGTGGCACAAACCTGTGATCGTATTGCGGTGATGTACGGCGGAAGATTGTGTGAATCTGGGGATAAACGTCAGGTACTTGCGCAGGCGCGCCATCCCTATACCCGCGGGCTGATTGATTGCCAGCCCGCCAGCGAGGGTGGATTAGGGCGATTGATCACCCTACCGGGTCAGCCGCCATTGGCGCAGCGTTTTCCCACTGGTTGCCGTTTTCATCCACGTTGCCCGCACGCCACCCTTGACTGTCAACGTGTTCAGCCGGTGATGCAGACTGCCACGCCTGGCAGTGCGCATGCTGCCGCGTGTCACCATCCGTTACATACCATGCTGTGTGGGAGGGAACATGGCCAGTAAATCGTATCCATTGCTGGAAGTGGAAGATCTCTCGGTCGCTTTTCCGGCGTCCGGTGGTTTTAGTCCTAAAAAACGGTATGTTCACGCTGTCAATGGGGTGTCCTTACACATTCAGGCCGGTGAAACGCTGGGGCTGGTGGGGGAATCCGGCAGCGGAAAAAGCACGCTGGGCCGGGCGATTCTGCATTTGGAAAATGCCACTTCAGGCCGTGTACGTTTTGACGGTCGATTGATTACCGATGGGATGAGGCCGGATATTACTCGGTTGCGCCAGCAAACCGCGATGATTTTCCAGGACCCGTTTTCGTCGTTGAATCCGCGTCAGACGCTAGGTGAAAGCCTTGCCGAAGTGCTGCGTGTGCATCACAAAGTGGCGGAATCTGCCATCGCGGCACGGGTTGCCGAGTTGTTGACGCTGGTAGGTTTGAGCCCGGAGCAGGCGACGCGCCGTCCGCAGGCATTGAGCGGTGGGCAGTGCCAGCGGGCGGGTATTGCCCGGGCGCTGGCCATCGAGCCGCGTTTAATTGTTGCCGATGAATGCGTGGCGGCGTTAGACGTCTCTATTCAGGCGCAAATTATCAACTTGTTGATGGACCTGCGTGAGCGTATGGGGCTGGCGATTCTGTTTATCGCCCACGATCTGGCGATTGTGCGTCGCCTGTGCGACCGGGTGGCGGTGATGTATCTCGGCCGTATTGTGGAAAGTGGGCCAACACCCATCGTTTTCAGCACGCCGCGACACCCATATACCGCGGCATTGGTCGCAGCGATTCCCGAGATTGACCCTGACCGGCCACTACCCAGGCATTCGCTACAGGGCGAGCCACCTAGTCCGCTGGATATTCCCGCCGGTTGCGCTTTCCATCCACGTTGTGCCTATGCCTTACCGTCATGCTGTCAGGGCACAGTACCCGAAACCCGGCATATTGCCGACCATGCCTTCGCCTGCGTGCTTGATGACAGCAGCAGCGACAGGATTTATCCGTTGACTGAGGAAATGTTACATGAAGCAAAAGCATTTTAACGTTATTGCCGCCGGGCTGATGCTGGCGTTCAGCCTGGTCAGTGAAATGGCACCGGCTGCCGGGATTCTCACTATTGGACGCCATGAAGACAGCACCACGTTTGACCCGATAAAATCGGCACAAAACGCGGATAACTGGGTGTTCTCCAATGTGTTTGATCCGTTGATTCGCGTTGATGACAGTGGCACAAAATTGGTGCCGGGGCTGGCGGAAAGCTGGAGTATTTCTCCGGATGGCAAGGTCTATACCCTGAAAATGCGTGACGCCAAATTTTCAGACGGTACACCGGTGACGGCGGCCGATGCCGTTTTCAGCCTGCTGCGTATCCGCGACAGTGCCGAATCGTTGTGGCGAGATTCTTACAGCATTATTGATAAGGCGGAAGCCAAAGATCCGCACACGTTGGTGATCACCTTGAAAACGCCGTCAGCGGCATTTCTGTCACAGTTGGCGTTGCCTAATGCTTCGGTGATATCGCAACAGGCGTTGACCAGGCAAGGCGAAGAGGACTTTGCCGAACACCCGGTAGGTTCTGGTGCTTTTAGTGTCAAAGAGTGGGATCGGGGCGAGAAGGTGGTGTTGGTGAAAAACCCCTATTACTGGGAAGCCAACAAAGTGAAACTGGATGGCGTGGAATGGCTGACGCTGCCGGATGACAACACCCGTATGTTGAAAGTGCAGGCTGGCGAGATTGATGCGGCTTTGTCTATCCCCTTCTCTCGTATCGCGTCGCTGCAAAAAGATCCCAACCTGAACGTTAGGCTGGACCGCTCAACCCGCGAAGATCACTTGCTAATTAACCATTCACATGGCCCGTTAGGCCAGGTGGCGGTGCGTCAGGCGATAGATTTTGCGATAGATAAAAAAGCCATCGTCGATACCATCACGTTTGGCTACGGTAAAATCGCCAATTCCTATATTCCCGACGGGGCGCTTTATCACTACGCGGATAATTTGCAACGGCCTTACAATCCACAAAAAGCCAAGCAGCTGTTAGCCAGTGCCGGCGTAAAAAATCTGACGCTCAATTATCTGGTGAATGCCGGTGACGAAGTGGATGAACAGATTGCCATTTTGTTGCAGCAACAGTTGGCAAAAGCGGGCATCACCGCCAAATTGCAGAAGGTGGACCCAAGCCAGAGCTGGAGCATGCTGGTTGCTGGCGACTATGACATTTCAGTGATGTACTGGACCAACGATATTCTCGATCCCGATCAGAAAACCACCTTTGTTTTGGGTGATGATTCCAACATGAATTACATGACCCGTTACCATAATGCAAAGGTCAAAGCGTTGGTTGCCGCGGCTCGTGTCGAAATGGATCCGGTCAAGCGTAAGCAGATGTATATCGATTTGCAAAAAATGGCCAAAGCGGATGTGAACTGGATCGATCTCTATTACAGCCCGTACCGCAACGTTACTCGTAAAAACATTAAAGGATTCCACCAAAACCCGTTAGGCCGTTTCACGCTGGAAGAAACGGTGAAGGAGTAATTTTTTGCTATTCCAGGGGAAATAGATACCGTCCAAAATAAAAAATGTAATCAAATAGCAAAAGTTAAAAGCCCGCTTAAGAAAACGTAAGCGGGCTTTGTTTTTGTTGTTTGGCACGGCTTACCGTGCCGGGGGGAATCTCCATCCAGCGGTTTCGGATAATGTCGCAGCGTGCTGATTTAATCATTTTCTATAGATTGTTATTTTTTAGCGGGAAGAAACAACCATAACAGCAAAGAAAGCATACCCAGGCCGAGACCACCAACGCCGACTTTGACAAATATTTCAACCAGCAGAGTGTGATGGGCTGCTGCTCGTCCTATTTGAGGCGCGTAGAAAAACATGGCAAACCACGCCATAGGGTAGAAGAACGACAGTCCCATCAGGATAGAGGTGACTTGTTTACGGAGATTCGACATATCTGTCAGCGCAGTAATGGTGATCATGCCCAGCACAAAGGCGGCGATACCCCCGGCATGGAAATGTGCTCTCTCAACCCAGCGCCAGATGATGCTCTGATCCTTGGCTGGATCAGTGAATAAAGACGGATGAGCCGCTATGCCTGCATGGATATAGTTTTGAAAAAAATCCTCATGAACGCCGAACAAAATACCTAAAAAGATATTCATTAGGATCATCAAAAACACTAGTGCCAGGCCGATTTTCACCGGCGAAAAATCGACCGACAAAGCGACTTTGTTATTTTCTGTCATAAATTAATTCCTCTCAGTTAAATATTTAATTTTCAAAATAAAACGCTTCATATGGAAATGTTTCTGTATTGGATAAACGAACGTTTTAATATGACGCTATTTTCATTAAGAATAAAAGAAGGAAATAATATTAAGTTACTTAATACTCAGGCTTTCATACACCATAAAATCAGATGATGTTTGATATTAATAACAAGTAATGTTTTATCTTGTTTATTTGGTTTTTTATCTTTATTTTTTTAAAATTTACTAACGATAATATCGTTTCTTAACACATGTAAATGTTAATAACCAAATAAGAGTAAATATTACAGTCATGTTCAGGGGATTATTTTATGTGGATGAGAATAACAATCATTTTTAATGGTTGTTGTTCTGCATCATTGGCTTTATTGGAATTTCACTTATTTCGGAATAAAAGCCTGAATGTGTTGTCTTGGTATTGGCCTGGAAGTACCTGGTTCTATGTCGTTTTCGGTGAACGCTATTGCATTCTTCGACGTTGTGTGTTCCGCCCAATCCCATTCATTGATGCCTTGAAAGAACTGAACGCCGGCTTTGATGCCGTGCTGTTTCGCTGTGGTGACGCATAAAGTGGAGATGACCGGTGCCGATCAATTGTTATTTGCAGAAGTACATAAAATTACCCGGCAATATGATGACTCAATTATCGGCAATGCGTACGTTCACCAGCTAAAGTCGTTGCCAGCTTATATTTGGGGGTTTATCTGTCTACTATCTTATTCTTAAACTCAGGTCTACGCCAAATGACTATGTTGAAATAACATAACTAAAAAAATAAAAAGAATTTCTCATGACAGGGCGCGGGTTATATGTTTTTCGGTTTAATGAAATGGTCATCCCCATTCTATAGCGGCACTGCTGATAACGTATCCCACTGTGGGAGAGACCATTTCATTAAGCCATGCCAATCACTAACTCAACAATTAGCTAAAACCAGCTAATTTCCAAAACGTTCATAAAAAGAGAAATTACACGCTGAGTTTTACTTTTTGACCACGGCCACTTGCTGACCCGGGAAAACGGCAGGGGATATTGAAGCCAGGAAATACAACATGATACCTGGTTTACAGACCAGGTTGATGCTGATGAAAGGCAACGATTCCAGCGATTGTCCCATTGACGAGTAAACCGCGTTATACCCCTCTGTCTTCTTCTCTGTTTCATCATCGAGAACAAACGGCTGGACCCTGGTTCCGTCGGTGTGCCTACAGCTCGTCCCGGCTAGATATCTGAATTGATATGCTCTTTACAGTAGCGCTTTTTATATTCCAGCGGTGTCAGACCAGTCAGCCGGCGAAATAGCCGCCTGAAGTATCCCACATCCTGAAAACCACAGCGTTTTGCTATATCGGCAATGACGCCGCAGTCTGCTATCAGCATCTTTTCGGCGTTACCGATGCGTCGCCGATGAATGGCCTCGGTGAGGGTCATGCGAAAGGTCATTTTATAGACCCGCCCCAGATAATCAACATTGCAAAAGAGCTGTGATGCCAACCCGGATGCGGTAAGGGGCAGATGAAACTGGGTACCGATAAGCTGTTGCGCCTTCCATGCCAATGCTATACCCGGTTCTGCCGGTTCAGTACTTTCGGTCCAGCCGTCCGCCACTTGTTGTAGCAGCAGCAGTAGAATCAATTCCAACGAGGAGGCAGGCGACCGGTTTTCCTGCTCGCTGAGAAACAGTCTGAACAACGTAACAAACCGGTGAGGATCGCGTATTTTACTATATTGCGGTATGGGTAATTTAATGGCCTCTTCTTTCGAGGGCCGGGTAGACACACTATCGAAGTGCAGCCAATAAAATTTTAAATCTGCGGGAAAATCACCTATTCCTGCATGTTTCCTGCCTGGCCATAATAAAAGTGATTCCCCGGCTTTGACATAAAAATCATGCTGATTTTCTCGAATCGCTAATATCCCCTGTTCAACAAAAATCAATTCATAGGATTCCAGAATACGGGTGGGGTGATGGCCGAGTCCACGAGAAATAAACAAACCGCCATTTTCAATTCTAATTGGATAATTGACTGATATTTCAAGCATAATTAATTACCGTAATTACTACTTCTTTTCAACTTAGCAAACAAGCACGGGAATTTCAGGTAATACGGCTGCACTATTGATCTGCTTCACAATTTTAAATCCATGTCGGAATCGTACCGTTTATCTACCTTTTCCGCACCTTGTTGCGGCCCATATAGTGTGCGAGTTTTAACCAGTGGAACAATAAAAATATGTACTAAATTGAGTCATTAACTTCTTACCCTTCCGCATGCCAATAACTCGTTATCGGCGAGGAGAAAATAATGTCAACCACCTCCATTCCTCATACTGCTGTCCCGGAAATAACTGTCGGCAGCTATTTATCCATTCGTGAAAAGATCGGCTACGGTTTAGGTGATGCGGGTGGCACCGTTATTACCAGCCTGATGATGAATTTCCTGACCTTCTTTTATACCGATATATTCGGTCTCACTCCGGCACTGGTGGGCATCATGTTTATTGTGCTTCGTGTCGTAGATGCTGTATCCGATCCCCTGATGGGGGTGCTAGCGGACCGAACCGTGAGCCGTTGGGGGCGATTCCGTCCCTGGCAGTTATGGGCTGCTTTACCCATCGGTATTATCGGTATCCTGACGTTCACTGTGCCCGATGTGAGTCTCAATGTAAAAATCCTCTGGGCCTTTGTCACCTACCTGATGCTCTCCTTGAGCTATACCGCCATCAATGTGCCTTATTGCGCGTTGATAAATACCATGACCGGTGTCCACCGGGAGGTGATTTCCTGTCAGGCCTGGCGCTTCGTGTTGTGCGGTATTGCTGGTTTCCTGGTCTCGGTGGGATTGCCCTGGCTGGTGGCTACACTGGGGAACGGCAATGCAGCCCACGGCTATCAACGCGGCGTCGCTGTGCTGTGTGTTATTGCGGTAACGATGTTTCTGTGCTGCTTTTTCTGGGTGCGCGAACGGGTTCCCATGACGGTACTGGGTAAGTTTTCACCTCGGGAACATTTACGGGGTTTGCGTCAAAACGATCAGTTGCTGCTGATGTTACTGATGTCATTTTTGCTGATAAATGTCTTTAATATTCGCGGCGGTGGGTATATGTATTTCATCTCCTATGTGCTGCACGGCAGCTCCAGTTACACGTCGCTGTTTTTTACCGCTGTCACCGTGGCATCCATTATTGGCGCAATGATTGTCAATGGTTTATCTCGCCGCATCGACACGGTAAGGCTGTATTATTACACCAATATCGTCTTGGCGGTCCTGGGTATCCTGATGTGGTTTATCCCCACGGGGGAAGCCTATCGCACCCTATGGCTGGCGGTGATTTTCATCAACAGCGTTATCCTTGGTTTTACCCTGACGTTGCATTTCTCCCTGATGGCGTTCGCCGATGATTATGGTTTCTGGAAAACGCGTATTCGCTCATCGGGTATGAGCTTTGCGTTTAATCTGTTCTTTATCAAACTGGCCTGGGCATCCAGTGCCGGTATTATCAGCCTGGTGTTTGTTCTGGTGGCCTATGTTCCCGGTATCGATCATCAAACTCCCGCGTCACTCCACGGCATCCGGATGATGGAAAGCTTAATACCGGCGATATTTCATGTCTTGCTGGCTGTCGCCTTACATTTCTGCCGACTGGACAATGCCAGTATGACTCGCATATCCCGTGATCTTCAGGATCGTCAGTTAGCCTAAACCTTAACCAGGGAATCAAAAATGGGAAAAACATCTGAAATAGACCTGCATCATATCAAGTTGACCGATTCCTTCTGGCTGGATTATCAGCGACTGGTCAGGGATGTGGTCTTGCCGTACCAGTGGGAGGCGCTAAATGATCGTATCGCCGACGCAGAGCCTAGCCACGCCATAGAAAACTTTCGTCTCGCGGCAGGATGCAGCCAGGGAGAATTTTACGGTATGGTATTCCAGGACAGCGATGTGGCGAAATGGTTGGAGGCGGTGGCCTGGATGCTGTGCCAACAGCCGGATCCGCAACTAGAGCATACCGCTGATGAAACCATTGAACTGATCGCCGCTGCACAACAGCCAGACGGCTACCTGAATACCTATTTCACAGTGAAGGCACCGAAGCAGCGCTGGACTAACCTGGCGGAATGCCATGAATTGTATTGCGCCGGACATATGATCGAGGCCGGCGTAGCTTACTACCGCGCCACCGGTAAAACCCGCCTGCTCGAGGTTGTCTGCGCCCTGGCTGATCATATTGATGAAGTTTTTGGCCCCGGCCCCCAGCAGCTTCACGGGTATCCGGGTCACCCGGAAATCGAACTGGCATTGATGGAATTGTATGACGTCACCGACAGGCAACGTTATCTCTCCCTGGCGCGTTATTTTGTTGAACAACGGGGCACCGAACCCCACTTTTATGACCTTGAATATGAACATCGCGGTCGCACCTCCTATTGGCAAAACTACGGCGCGGCCTGGATGGTGAAAGACAAATCATACAGCCAGGCGCACAAACCCATTGCGTTGCAGACGACAGCGGTAGGACATGCGGTCAGGTTTGTTTATCTGCTGGCGGGTGTCGCCCATCTGGCATGTATCAGCGGCGATGAAGATATGCGCCGCGCTTGTCATTGTTTATGGGACGATATGACGCAACGTCAAATGTACATTACCGGCGGGATCGGCGCACAAAGCCATGGAGAGGCGTTTACTTCCGATTACGATCTGCCCAACGACACCGCCTATACAGAAAGCTGCGCGTCTATCGGCCTGATGATGTTTGCCCGGCGCATGCTGCAAATGGAGACAGACGGGCAATATGCCGACGTGATGGAACGGGCACTGTATAATACCGTGCTGGCGGGTATGGCTCTCGACGGGAAACACTTTTTCTACGTCAATCCGCTGGAGGTCCATCCTGGCGCCATCAAATGCAACCATATTTTCGATCACATCAAACCGGTGCGTCAGCAGTGGTTCGGCTGCGCCTGCTGTCCACCCAATATCGCTCGGTTGTTGGGGTCTCTCGGAAATTACATTTACACCCGAAGTGAAGAAACCCTGTTTGTGAACCTCTATATCGGCAGCGAGGTGACTCTTCTTGTGGGCGAGCATTCCCTGACGGTGTGTCAAACCGGTAATTATCCTTGGGATGATACCGTTAATATCACGGTAACTTGTCCGTCCGCGACGTCATTTACGCTGGCGCTGCGTTTGCCGGGTTGGTGCCCGGAGCCACAGGCGATCCTGAACGGCGAACCTGTTGATATGACGCCCCGGCGAGGATATGTCTATTTCACGCGTACCTGGTCTGAAGGTGACAATATTCAATTGATCTTACCGATGCCGGTGCGCCGGGTACGAAGCAATCCGCTGGTACGCCAAAACCTGGGCAAGGTTGCTTTGCAACGTGGACCGCTGGTGTATTGCCTGGAACAGGCTGATAACGGCGATAATCTGCATCAACTGAGTTTGTCTGCTGGCAATAATTTTCGTTTGTTGGCCGGCGAAGGAGTACTGGCAGGGAAAACACTGATCCAGGCACCGGGGGAAGGCGTGTCGGTAACAGATGCGTTGCAACAGCCCCTTTATGATTATGACGGTGAGCCTCCGCGACGCCGACAGTGCTCCTTGCTCTTTATTCCCTATTTTTGCTGGGCCAACCGAGGCGAAGGGGAGATGCGGGTATGGATTGCGGAAACCTGATCCAATATCGCCGTGCATAAGAAGACAGTGCGGCAGGGAACGCCTTGGTACAGGTAATTTTTGTGCTGACGACCTGCTTGCACCAGTAATGCAGCCAGGATTAATGAGATGTTCATCCCATTTTGTCGCGGTACGTTGATAGAACGTTCCATACTGCATCAAATTCAGTTGTTGTAAAAACGAGGGGGCGTAATAGACGTTGAATAAATTGAATTTTGGGTTGTTATCAGGATCAGTTCACGATATTCCTGACGATACCCCGACATACCTTGGCAAAGTAAAAGTTCAACATCACTAACTGGAAGGGATACTACAGGGCACTCATCAGTCGGGGTTTGCTAACTTTTTGGCTTGATGAATCGACTGTTCAAGCTTGGTATGACAACGCAATACCTTCTTCATGTGGTTGCCCGCGACGCTAATCAGCGTCTTATCAGCAGTAATTCCTGCTGAAAATGGGTCACCAGAGATGGTTATTGCCTGGCGGGGGCTGCATAACCCGATGTCATCCGTAAGCTATGGGCGTATTCCGGCCGATAGCTTCAGCCGGAATACTTTTTCCTACCGCTTAGCGGCTGAGGCTTGCGCCACCGCCTTTTTTCATCACCGCGCGGATATCTGACTCCTGAACCAGATTCAAATCACCGCTGATGGTCAGTTTCAATACGCTGGCTGCAATCGCAAATTCAATCGCTTCCTGTGTGTCAAATTTGTGTAGCAGGCTGTGCATTAAGCCGGCGCCAAAAGCATCACCTGCGGCAACGCCTTCCATTACATGCACATTGTAACGGTTGGTTTCATAGAATGTACCTTCACTCAGCAGCAGCCCCATCCACTGGCTGTCTTCGACGGATTGGATATTACGCAGGACACTGACTACCATCTTGCAACCTGGATATCTTCTGGTGACTTCCTGCATGCCGTCTTTAAACGCGTCAATCTGTTCGATGCCGCGGGACATATCGCCATCAAATGCCTTGATGCCGAGCGTCGCTTCGAAATCTTCATCATTGGCGATACAAATTGTGACGTAATGCATCAGCCTGGACATCACTGTTTGCGCTTTTTCTGGTAACCACATCTTGCCACGGTAATTCATGTCGCAGACCACCGGGATATTATGCTTCTGGCAGTAGACGCAGGCAGCTGTTACGGCTTGTTCCAGCTCGACTGAAATGGCGGGAGTGATACCGGAGAAATAGAAATAATCGACATCCCTGAAAATGGCTTCCCAGTTGAACTCTGTCTGTTTCACTTCCGCGAAAGCGCTCCCAGCACGATCATAGACGACATTGGTAGCGCGTACGCTGGCACCTTTCTCGAAGAAGTAGATCCCCAAACGGTTTCCGCCACGTAACACTTTTGTCGTATCGACACCATATTTACGCAGTGTGGAAAGTGCTGTTTCACCCAATAGATTTTTGGGCAATTTGGTCAGGTAGGCGGCGTTATTTCCAAGCAGTGATAATGATACCGCGACGTTGGCTTCGGCACCGCCATAGGCGGCTTCAAAAACATCGGACTGAATAATGCGATTGTTACCGACAGGTTTCAGCCGCAACATCATTTCTCCAAAAGTTAACACTTTCATTTATTTCGTCCATTTCTGAATAAGTTAGCGAATTATATACCTAATAGATTTGGCGTTGCAGACAGGTGAAAACGACGCTCTGATATCGTTAAGCCAGTTAATGCCCTGATGATACTGGTCCTGGCGTTGTAAAAGGTGGTTTGGCAAACCAGATAACCACGATCAGTCCCAGAAAGCCCCACCCCAATAAATGGAAGTAATCAATAGTCGAGGACATCCACGCCTGTTGTTGCACTGTTTGATCCAGTTGTGCCAGATTGGTTTGCGTGATACCGCCCATCCGATGGAGGTAACTTACCGCAGCCGGATTATATATGGACACGCTTTCGCTCAGTATCGCGTGGTGATAAATCTCACGATTTGACCAGATCCAGGTGGAAAGCGATGAGGCAAAACTCCCACCCAATACGCGCAAAAAGGTTGCCAGTCCTGAGCCTTCAGCCACATCCTTGCCATGCAGACTCGAGAGCAAAATAGAGGTCAGTGGCACAAAGAAAAACGCCACGCCCATTCCCATGAATAGCTGCACACCGGCAATAGTCATGAAATCTACATTGGTGTTGAATTGAGCGCGCATCAGACATGATAATCCCATGATCACAAACGACACTGTGGCGAGCAGCCGTAAATCCACCCGGTTGCCGTAACGTCCAATAATCGGCGACAGTATCACTGGCAACATCCCCATTGGCGCGGCTGCCAGTCCTGCCCAGATTGCGGTATATCCCATCCACCTCTGAAGCCATTGAGGCAGAATCACATTAATGGCAAAAAATGCGGCGTACCCGAGCATCAACGATAGCGTACCGACAGTGAAATTTCGGTCGGCAAACAGCCGTAGGTTAACAATCGGGTGGCGTTCTCCCAACTCCCAGATAATAAAGGACACCAGCGCGATGGCGGAAATAACCGACATCGTTACGATATTCGTGGAAGAAAACCAGTCCAGATCATTGCCTTTATCCAACACTACCTGCAACAAACCAACGCCGATGACCAACAGCCCAATACCGATATAGTCGACACTGACGCGTTCTATGGTATTCCGCCAGTCACGTAGCTGCATCCAGACAATGATCGAGGCAAAAATGCCGATCGGCACGTTGATGTAAAAAATCCACGACCAGGAATAACTATCGGTGATCCAGCCACCAGTAATAGGGCCGACGATCGGACCTACTACTGTCACCATCGCCAAAAGTGCCAGTGCCATGTTGCGCCGTGAGGGTGGAAATATCATCAGCAACAGCGTTTGGCACATGGGGTACATTGGACCGGCAAAGAAACCCTGTAAGGCCCGGAAAATAATCAGCTCTGTCATGTTCTGCGCAAAACCGCAAAGGAAAGACGCAAGACTGAACAGTAAAACCGAGACAATAAACAGTCGTAGTTGACCCATGGTACGGGAAAGCCAGCCAGTCAATGGCAGGGAAATGGCGTTGCACACGGCGAAAGAGGTTATCACCCAGGTACTCTGATCCGAACTGACGCCGAGACTACCGGCAATCGTCGTCAACGATACGTTGGCAATCGTAGAGTCCAGCACCTGCATAAATGTCGCCAGCGAGATTGCGAATGTCGCCAGTGCCAGACTCGGCGGTGTAAAAGCAGCCTTATCGTTCATCACTGCTTCCTTAGCCATGGGTGTTCGTCAACGGTAAACTGTTGTCATGGAGAATTTGCGCTACCAGTTCGTCAGCTTGCTTAAGAGTAACGTCGTAAACATCGGTGTGATAACGTGGCGTACTGACCGTTTCTGTGGGTAATAATTTGCCTTGATCATTGTGAATATCCACTTTGGCGTACATCGACAGACCGATACGCAGCGGATATTGCTTTATACTTTCTGGATCAAGAGCAATGCGCACCGGGAGCCTCTGGACGATTTTTATCCAGTTTCCGCTGGCGTTTTGGGCAGGTAACAAGGCGAAGGCACTGCCAGTCCCGATACCAAGGCTTTCTATCGCACCCTTGTACACCACCTTATCACCATAAATGTCGGAGGTCAGGGTAACCTGCTGACCAAGCCGCATTTGCTGCATTTGGCTTTCTTTAAAATTGGCATCGACCCATATCTGATTAAGGGGCACGATTGTCATTAGCGTCGCGCCGGAACTCACGTGCATCCCCAACTGAACGGAGCGCTTCGCAACATAACCGCTTACTGGAGCAACAATAGCGCAGCGTGCCCAATCCAGATACTTGCTACGTAGGTCTGCCACCGCACTTTTGATCTCGGGATGATTGTCGATCACGGTATTATTGACCATGGCCTGATTGACGCGCAGAGACTCTTCTACTGCATTAAGGTTGCTGCGGGCGCTGTTGACCGCATCCTGATAATGCGCCAGCGATTCTGTGGAGATGGCACCTTTGGCGGCCAGTCCTTTACGACGGTTATAATCGCCAATGGCTTGTTGCAGTGCCACCTGCTGGGCTTTCACCTGCGCTTGATAGTTATCCACGGTACTGTACAGACCACGTACCTGGCGCACGGTCTTGGCCAGCGACGCTTCCGACTGTTGCAAGGCGATGTAGGTATCGCTCGGACTGAGTTGCACCAGTGTTTGCCCTTTCTTTACATAATCTCCGACATCAACACTGATTTTTGTCACAGTACCGTCGATTTGTGGTGTCAGTGTTACCTGGTTGCCATCAACATAGGCATCGTCGGTGGTCTCATAAAAACGCACATACAGTTGGTAGTAGACCCCACCAGCAGCAGCAGCCAACAGCAAAATGACCAGCAAAACAGCAAAATTACGTTTACGTCGACTGGTGTGTGGAAGAGGGGAATCTGGTTTTGTTTCCATGATGGTGATGACCTTTGCCATTTGTTCGTTTATTGAGGGAAAAAGCGTTCTATGACGTCATTCGGCAACATCTTGGTGAGGAGCTGTGTGAGTTGTTCCGTTTCCTGAGGGGTAAGCCGGGCGGTCATCTGTACCGGTAAAATCTGTATCCCCTCCAGCTCGAAACGCTGACAAATCGTCGTCCCTTTTTCAGTCAACGCCAAGATCACTTGACGCTTATCGCTGGGGTGAGGCAGACGCAGAATCAGTTTCCGTTTCACCATCCGTTCAATCATGCGACTCAGTGCACCCCCGTCCATCATCATGTTCTTACTCACTTCCACCGGACTGACAAACCCGTTACGAATATTGATTAATACCTTGAACTGGGCAGCGGTAATGTCACTACCGGCAAGGTATTCATTAATTAATTGATCTTTAAATTGGTTTGCCAGGTGAATCAGCAAACCAAGTGGATAGGTATTTTCAGCAAGTTTTTTCTTCATGCTTACAACATATTGACTAGGCATTTATTTCATTTGAAACTAATGTTTAATCAACTAAATGTCAATATTAATTATCATTACAGTTTGTTTCTTATTGGTAAGCTATAGGCTAAATCGGTAGCCTTCTCATAGAAACGGCGGTTACATGGCGTGGGGGATAGCCCTGTCCGTGGTGGCGGAAAACAGTTGCAGATCAAAGTTCTCTTCGAGGTTTTTGGATACTTGGCATTTCCTTATTTAATAATGATGCTTTCCTTCGTATTCACGGCTGATGTTACATTGTGAAATCACATGGTGACATTTTATGCTACTTTAGAGGGTGGTCTACGAAATATAACTTATATTTTTATGATGTAAGAACGTGGCATTAATGGATATATTGGAATATGAAAGTGTTTGTTATTTTTATCAATAAAATAAATAGATGAGGTTGCATCATCGTATTATCTTGCAACAATAGTGCTGATATATCTGTAACCTTTTAATGACAAAAACCTTATATTTTGTGAGGTTGTTCACAATTATTATTTTGTTTTCATATATTATTCCCAGCACGTGTCCTGTCGCCGCGGGTATAGTGACATTATAAGTTTGTATCAATTTTCTGTGAAAATATGTTTCCGAAAATTTTGGTGGTGTTTTTTTATTTTTGTGGCGATAGCTTAAATATATTCATGGACACAATGTAAAGACTAATCAATGAGAGGAAAATACATGTCAACTTATTATTTTTTACCGACACGCAATGTTTTCGGCGAAGGTAGTGTGCAAGAAGTAGGTGAGTTAGCGAAAACGCTAAACGCTAAAAAAGTACTGATCGTTACTGACAAATTTCTTGCTCAGAGTGGTATGGCGGATAAAGTCGCTGAAATTTATAAAAAGTCGGGAATTGACACTCATGTCTTCTCTGGTGCGGAACCTAACCCGACAGATAAAAACGTCGCTGATGGCATTATGGTCTATCGGGAACAAGGTTGTAATTCAATAGTCTCGCTTGGTGGTGGATCGTCACACGACTGTGCCAAAGGCATTGGTCTGGTTGCGGCTAATGGCGGAAATATAAGGGATTATGAGGGCGTTGATAGATCCAGTAATGATATGATCCCGTTAATGGCAATTAATACCACTGCCGGTACGGCCTCTGAAATCACGCGTTTTTGCATCATTACCGATACCGACCGCAAAGTTAAGATGGCCATTGTCGACTGGCGTGTTACACCGCAAATTTCAATTAACGATCCTGAGTTAATGGTAGGTATGCCGCCCTCGTTAACTGCCGCAACGGGGATGGATGCATTGACCCATGCGATTGAAGCGTATGTATCAACAATGGCTAATCCACTTACTGATGCCGCAGCATTAAAAGCAATTAAAATGATTACCCAATATTTACCTAAGGCTGTTGCTAATGGTGAATATATG
Source organism: Prodigiosinella confusarubida (assembly GCF_002847015.1). Lineage (GTDB taxonomy): Bacteria > Pseudomonadota > Gammaproteobacteria > Enterobacterales > Enterobacteriaceae > Prodigiosinella > Prodigiosinella aquatilis. The sequence goes on along the minus strand of NZ_CP025085.1, from coordinate 3,684,770 downwards.
AAAGCCAGAGACAATATGGCTTATGCTCAATATTTGGCCGGCATTGCATTTAATAATGCCTCTTTAGGTTATGTGCATGCTATGGCTCACCAGCTTGGCGGTTTTTATAATTTACCGCATGGTGTATGTAATGCAATTCTATTACCTTACATAGAATCATTTAACCTAATGAGCAATCTTAATCGATTCAAGGATATTGCAGAAGCGATGGGAGAAAATATAGTTGGTCTTTCCACTGATGATGCTGCGGTTAAAGCTATCAACGCTATTCAAAGATTGAGCAAGCAAGTTGGTATTCCTCGTGATCTGAAGAGCCTTGGTGTTAAACCAGAAGATTTCGCCATTATGGCTGAAAATGCTAAAAAAGACGTTTGTCAGCTGACCAATCCACGTAAAGCGACTAAAGAACAAGTTATCGAGCTCTACAGAAAAGCTTACGAAGGTGAGCCAGCTATATAATCTAATGGTTTCTTGCCATTTAATATATACCCAATAGATTTCGAGTTGCAGGGCGGTGGCAAGTGAAGGAGTCCCGATGAGCTTACTCAAGTAAGTTCATCGGGCAAATCTGCCGGGAGTAGATTTGAACGCTGCTCGCAGCGACCATAAAGGGGCGAGGCCCAAGGATGGGGGAAGTAGTTGAGCGCCGCAGCCAACGCACATGCAACTTGAAAGAGGGTTACAACATATTGAAATGGAAACTGATATTTTAAAAATGCTACTGTAGATTCAACTTGTCAACGTAATATCATTTTCAAAAACTTGTTTTGGCGTTTTAAATTTCAGTGTTTTTCTCGACCTGTCATTTAATTTTTCTGCGACTTGATCAAGATCCTGTTGTGAATGTTGAGCCAGACAGATCCTTTTAGGGAAGTATTGCCGAATAAGGCTATTTCTTTTTTTCGTGAACTTCAGCGCCAGTTATTTTCCGACTGAACACATTTTCATTTTCTACCAGATACAGATAATGCCAGCGACCACGCACCACTGACGCACAGGCCACGCATGATGTTCACTGACTGCCACGGCTTCATTTATCTGGCGGATAAATTGACATTGCTCATTCGTCGGCGTCAGTCGTCTTCAGTTTCTCCGTAATAGTTTTCGTAGCAGCAGTATCGCTGCTGCCTTCGCCAGTGCTTCTGCTGGTCATTGTCCACTGTGTTGTCTGCACCCGCACCGGTTTTCCTCATATTTAGCCTGATTACGCCAGTTACACAGGATAGCTTCAGATGTTCCTTCCCTCTGCGCAACCGCGGCTACGGCCATGCCCGTAATTTTGCCAGCACACCAGCTGTATGCTCGGGGGAAATTCGCTTTACGTGTCACTCCATCACTCCCTGGATCATTCTTTTATAGAGGGTGACATCTATATGATGACACTGAGAGGGACCACGTCAGCTTTCAGATAGTGGCGCGTGAGCTATGTGAGTCCGATCACGAAATTATAAAATATGACTATACTAATGGTATACATACAACCACAAAATGTATACGGTATGTACATTAGTGAGTATGTATAAGAGTTAATATGAAGCCAGTTTATATCAGTATCGCCGACGACCTAGTCTATAAAATTAATGAGGGTTTCTATTCGGAAGGAGACATGCTGCCCACCGAAGTCGAGCTATGTGAGATTTATAACGTAAGCAGGATGACCCTGCGTAAGTCACTGGCTTTACTGGCGGAGCAAGATTTGCTTGTAAGAGTGAAAGGTTCAGGTACTTATGTAAAGAAAAATAAATCAGCGATTCATGGCGCTGCTGAGCTAACGGGTTTCCAGCAAGAGATTAAGAAACAAGGAAAAGAAGTCACTACCAAAGTCATAACATTTGAGATCATTCATCCAGATGCAATGGTAGGTGAACGGCTTTGTTTAGGACCTACAGATCAGGTTTTTCATATTGAGCGCATCAGATATATAAATAATGAAGCTGAGATTTTTGAAAGAACATACATGCCAGTAAATATGTTTTCTGACCTAACAGTCGAGATCATGTCAGGATCAAAATATAGCTATGTCCGTTCGAAAGGAATAAGTATTTATGGGAATAAACAAATCGTATCAGTTGAACTGGCTGATAAAAGGTTAAGCAAAGTCCTTGATGTCAAAGTAAACCACCCACTTTTGAAAGTAATTTCAATGGGGGAATATGAAAAAGGAAAAGTATTTGAGTATAGCATCAATATTTTTCGGCTAAATCAATACAGTTTTGAGTTTTACGCACGATAAGAGAGATACATTATCAAATAATATTTGAAGAGGCTTTATTATGACTGTTAAAATTTTTTTATGCTGTGCGGCGGGTATGTCGACATCAATGGTTGTTAATAACATGAGGAAAGTCGTAACTGCGAAAAGTCTTGATATCGCTATTGAAGCATATTCAATTTCTGAGTTTGAAGACATGCTGCCACGTTATGATATTTGTATGGTAGCTCCACAGGTAAGTTATAAGTTTAATGATTTTAAAAAACGATGCGATGAGTCTGGTAAGGCGTGTTATAAAATAGAAATGAAAGACTATGGGATGCTTAATGGTGAAGCAATTCTAAATCAGGCCTTGTCAGAAATCTAATTGTCAGGTGTTTTATGGAAAAATAATTACCCTATTCTAAAATATAAATTAAAGATTTCGGCATGTTTATTGGAGAAGCAGCCATAAATCAAGCCTTGTCAAAAATCTAATTACCAGGTGTATTATGAAAAACAAATTATTCTATTTCTTAGAAGAGCATCTTGCGCCTTTTGCAGGTAGGATCGGGGCTCAACGACACGTTATGGCAATTAGGGATGCCTTTATTGGTGCAATCCCTTTTATTATTGTCGGTTCATTTGCGCTTGTTATTGCATACCCTCCTTTTTCAAAGCAAACAGTGAATTTTTGGACTGTTTTTGCAGCGAAATATCATAATGAAATTATGGCTCCATATAATTATACTATGGGGATAATGGCATTATGGGTAGTAACTGGACTCGGTTATAACTTAGCCAAAAACTACCGTAAACTTAACCCATTTCTTGCGGGTATCTTATCACTAGTAACATTTTTAATGCTTTCAGCCCCCATGACGAGTAATGAAGCACTGCCCATAGCAAATATGGGGGGAACAGGAATTTTCACGGCAATGATCATCGGGATTTTCATTCCTGAGATGATGCACTTCTTAATAAAAAACAACATTGGATTAAAACTACCAGAACAAGTTCCTGATAAAATCAGGCAATCCTTTGACTTACTGATTCCAATAGCTTTAGTCATGATTGTTGTATATCCATTGAGTGTGATTGTTTACAAGCAAACTGGGATGATCATTCCTGAGTTAATAATGCAAGCATTCAAACCACTTATTTCTGCTTCTGACAGTCTGGGCGCTGTGTTGCTGATCACCCTCGTTGCTCAGGTTCTATGGTGGGCTGGTGTCCATGGGGCAACGATTGCTAGCGGAGTTATAGCTCCGTTTGTTTTATCAAACTTAGCGGTTAACCAGCAAGCCCTTGCGGCAGGTACTCCAGGGACAGAGCTACCAAAGATTTTTGCTCAACCATTAATTGACTTTTTCATTCAGCTTGGCGGATCAGGTGCGACCTTTGGGTTAGTGCTACTATTCTTGCGGTCACGCTCATTGCATTTAAAATCAATTGGTAAATTATCATTGATTCCAGGTTGTTTTAATATAAATGAGCCTATGGTATTCGGTACTCCTATTGTGCTCAACCCTTTATTCTTTATTCCATGGGTCGTGGCACCTTTAGTCTGTGGTACCGTAACATGGTTTGCATTTAAACTTGAACTGCTTCATCGGATTGTTATTCTTCCGCCATGGACCACGCCTGCTCCGATTGGCGCTATGTGGGCAACAAACTGGTCAGTTCAGGCACTGGTAGTTATTGCAATTAACTTTACTCTTGCCACTATTATATATTTTCCATTCTTTAAGATATATGAAAGATCTTTGCTAAAAGAAGAGTCGGCGCAATAAATTAAAAACTGAATGATCTAATTTAAATTATAAATATAGGTTTAACTATGGAAACTAATTCTGTTCTTGATGAAGAATATTTAATGAATTTACTTTGTCAGGCCGGTGCTGCTAAAAGCGCAGCTATGGACGCTATCTTTAAAGCTCGCGAGGGTTCTCATTCGGAAGCACTTCATCAGTTACAGATCTCTGATGAAATCTTCAAAGAGGTCCATAAATGTCAGACTGAATTAATTAGTATGGATGAGGGTAAAGGTAAAATACAAATGACCTTAATTTTAACCCACATCCAAGATCATATTATGAATGGTATGTTATGCAAAGAAATTGCAACTGAACTTGTTGAGTTGTATCGTCAATGTAAGGAAAAACAAAATGCTTAAAATAGCAATTATTGGTGGTGGTTCCAGCTATACTCCGGAAATCGTTGAAGGGTTTATCAACAGGTACCATGAATTGCCTATTACTGATATCTGCCTGTATGATATTGAGGAAGGTCGTTATAAAGTTGAAACCGTTGGTGCTTTTGCTAAACGAATGATTCAAAAAGCGGGCTTGCCAATTAATCTGACGATTACCTTCTATCGTGCTGAGGCGTTAGAGGGCGCATTGTTTGTATGTTCTCAAATGAGGGTAGGCATGATCCCTGCCCGAATTAAAGATGAACGTCTTGGACATAAATATGGAATGATTGGTCAGGAAACAAATGGTATCGGTGGGTTTGCAAAAGCAATGCGAACCATTCCTGTGACATTAGATCTTTGTCGAGATATTGAAAACATTTGTCCAGATGCCTGGCTTATTAACTTTACTAATCCATCAGGTATCATTACTGAAACTGTATTAAAGCACACCAGCGTTAAAGTTATTGGCTTGTGCAATGTTCCTGTTATTACTCAATATGGCATCGAGGAATTACTTGGGGAAAAGGTTCAGATACAGTTCGCTGGCCTAAACCATTTTATCCATGCATTTCACATTTGGGATAATAAAGGAAAAGATCATATTAAAGAAGTCATCGATCGAATGTGTGAAGGGGATGATTTCGAGTTACCAAAAAACCTCGGTAAGGTAACATGGGTGCCTGAGCAACTAAGACAACTTAATGCAATTCCGTGTGGCTATCACCAGTATTATTATATGCAGGATGATTCTGAACATAAGGAAATGGATGCAAAAGATTTTGTAACGCGCGGGGAAGAGGTCCAAGCGATCGAAAAAGAACTGTTTAAATTATACGAAGATATTAATCTTGATATTAAGCCTAAGCAGCTTGAAGAACGTGGTGGCGCTTACTATTCTGATGCAGCATGTGAATTGATTAATAGCATTTACAATAATAAAGGTATCCTTATGCACGTAAATACACGTAATAATGGTACTATTTCCGAACTACCTCCAGATTGTGCGATTGAAGTAACATCGCTGATTACAGCTTCTGGGGCGCACCCATTAAATATTCCTGCTATTGAAAATCCAGCAATTCGTGGAACATTGCAGCTGCAAAAAGCCTTTGAAGAATTAACTGTTAAGGCAGGTGTTGAAGGTGACTACGGTATAGCTCTTCAGGCCTTGACAATTAACCCATTAGTGAGAAAAGGAAATGTTACTAAACAGATTCTGGATGAAATGATTGAGATTAATAAGGATTATCTCCCTCAATTTAAATAAATAGATTAAAGAAACAAAAGAGCATGTCTCTTTTGTTTTTTTATGGATTTTATATCACAACATCAAGAGTTCGCTCTGCGCAATAAACAGATGTTGCGAGGTTCAGTGCGTCAATTAAAAAAGGGGCAGGGCAAACGACATAGCTACAAGTTGAAATGTAGTCGTGCGGTGTGGGGTATAAACCAGCATCCGTGCGCTGCTACGCAGTGTGTCACGCTTTCAAACGCTCAAATAACAGATCCAGAAAGGCGCGTACGGCTGGATTTGCGCGGCGGCTTTCAGGCCAGAGAACGGTCAGGTTATGCCGTTTTACGGCAAATGCTGGCAGTACAGGGATCAACTCTCCTCGCTCAAGCCAAGACGCGGCCATAAAGCTTGATGCCATTCCAATGCCGGTACCGGCCGCTATCGTTGCCAATACGCCCTCGCTTGCATCGGCGACAACCGCAGAGGGGAGCAACATCTCGATTTCCCGCTCCCCAATGCGGAATGGCCAGCGAAACAACTGACCGGTACTTTTATAGCGAAGGTTCACCGTTTCGTGCTCCATCAGTTCGTCGGGATGCAGTGGGGCGTTGTGTTTGCTCAGATAGGCAGGGGAAGCATAGCAACACAGCTGATACGGCGGGAGACGGCGCGACAACAGCCGCGAGTCAGGGAGATCGCCAATCCGTATGGCAACATCAATGCCCTCATCAACCACATTAGCAAGATTGTCGCTCAGACGCAGATCAATGTGCACGTCAGGCTGACGCTGGCGAAACAGCGCCAGTAGTGGGGGAAGCATATGCAGTCCCACCGGAAGCGAGGCGGCAACACGTACGGTGCCTCTGGGTTCCGCACGCGCTATTTTCGCTACCTGCTCAATCTCTTCGGCATCCCGCAATAATCGCAGCACCCGCTCATGCAAGTCACGGCCTTCAGGCGTAAGCGTCAGCGATCGGGTGGTTCGCGTGAAAAGTGTCAGCCCGAGGTGCCGTTCCAGTCGCTGGATACTTTTACTGACAGCGGAAGGTGAAACAGATAAAGCGCGGGCGGCGGCCGTATAACTGCCCAGCGATCCGGCGCGAGCAAAAGCGATAAGCCCTGTCAGGCTTTCAAAACCAATTTGTTCTTTCATGTCATAAGTAAAGCGAAACAGAGCACTATTATCAACTCAAGGTAACTGTCCTAATCTGCTTGAATCGAACATACAGCAGAGGAAACAGTAATGACAGCAGTGATGAAAGCCGTGCGGTTGCATGAGTTTGGCGGACCCGAAGTGCTGCATTATGAAGATGCACCCCGACCGACACCAGGCACTGGTGAAGTCCTGGTGCGTGTGCATGCAGCGAGTATTAACCCGCCGGATCTTTACCTGCGGGATGGGTACCGTACGCTGCCGCCCCAATGGCGACCCAGCCCCACGTTTCCACTTATCCCCGGCACCGATATCGCCGGTGTCATTGTGGCTGCAGGAGAGGGTGTCCGCCATTTTCAAGTTGGTGATGATGTATATGCCATGGTGAGATTTCCACAGGATCTGATGAAAGGCAGTGGAGCCTATGCAGAATACATCTGCGTTGCTGACGACGAGCTTGCGTTAATACCGCCGGGAATCGATTATGTGCATGCCGCGGCCGCGCCTATGTCACTTCTGACTGCATGGCAGTTTCTGGTTGATACCGGTCATGATGCACCCAATCCTTTCCAGTCCTTTCCGCATGTACCTGTCGCGCTGGAAGGCAAAACGGTTCTGGTCAATGGGGCCGGGGGCGGTGTAGGCCATCTTGCCGTACAGGTTGCCAGATGGAAGGGGGCGCGAGTCATCGCTGTCGCGTCCGGCAAACATGAAGCACTGCTGCGTGAACTGGGCGCCAGCGAGTTTATTGATTACACCCGGCAAGCCGCAGAAACGGTTGTGCAGAGTGTCGATCTGGTTATTGACGCTGTTGGTGGTACAAATGTGGAACGGTTTCTCAATATCATCAGACCCGGCGGGGCGCTTTATCTGGTTAATCCACTGGGTTTTGCCGGGCAGAGCGAAGCCGACCTTCGCGGCATTATCGTTTCATCTACACAGGTTCGTTCCAGCGGTCAGCAACTTCAGGAAGCAGGCCAGTTGCTTTCAAGCGGGTTACTGCGTGTGGTGACAGACAGCACTTATCATCTCTTTGACGCCGCCGCTGCGCATGAGCGCGCTTCCAAAGGACGTATTCAGGGCAAGATAGTTCTTCGTGTGAATTGAAAGCGTATGTCCTTTATACACTGACAGCGTAAGCGGGACGCTTTATTTTGGCGCACCAGATAACTATAAAAAGCGTGGCCTGTACCAGAAAACGATGCGGATACGTATCGTCTTTGAAAATAAACGGCTCGCCAATGCTTACATTTCCCGGGTTCGCCAGGATGAATATCAAGCTTATCTGGCGCTCTTCATTGCGAACCGGGTGTAAGAGATTGCCGTAAATGATGGGCACTTTGCGGAAGATTCGTCGCTAAGCGCAAAACCGGTGATCTCCCTGAGGGCATGAATACACCAGACTCTATGCGGCTGTCTCTGCGGGCGAAAGCCGATAACACCGTCAGGTAACAACGCGTGACCTGGTCATGTCTATGAGACCACGGTTTTGAGTAATGGGCATCACTATGCGCAAAAGTTTAAAAAGTGAATGGCAAACGTTGTTGCTGGCGGGGTTAATAGTCATATACTCAGCACAATGCAATTTCATATGGCTGACCTGGTGCCAAAAACAAAGATGACCAACATATGGTGTGTTAATTAATGGGGCGCAGGTCAAAGATCGTCTGTTTGTTGTCCTTTTCGTTCGACTTTGCAAAGACGTATCACACTCAGTTTAATTGCGCTAAAAACCGCCGAGGAACGATGTCATGAAGCGCTTCTACCAAACTCAAGACACCACCACCGTTGGGAGCGCCCTCGCGGTAAAGCTTAACGTCACGACTCCGGACCTGCTACGCAATCAGGAGCAGGATTTACCCGCCACCAGCACACTGCGCGGCAATGCAGTGGTCGAACTGGTTCTGCGCTGAGGATGCCGTCATGACCACTTTTCATCAACTGACTGCCACCAGCCTGCGTGGTCAGCTCATTTCTATGGACGACTATGCTGGTAAACTGGTTCTGGTGGTTAATACCGCCAGCCATTGTGGCTTCACGCCACAATACGCAGGCCTTGAAGCGCTCTACAAGAAGTACGCCGCCCGGGGGCTGGTGGTGCTTGGTTTCCCCTGCAACCAGTTCGGTAAGCAGGAACCCGGCGACGCCGACGAAATCGCTCAAACCTGTTACATCAACTACGGTGTGAGCTTCCCGATGTTCGAGAAAGTGGAGGTCAACGGCACCGATACGCACCCGGTGTTCCGTTATCTGAAAGAAGCATTGCCCGGTGTGTTGGGTGGGTGGATCAAGTGGAACTTCACTAAGTTCCTGATTGGACGTGGTGGCAAACCGCTCAAGCGGTTTGCACCGTTCACTCCTCCCGAGAAAATGGAAGCCGCAATCCTTGCTGCACTTGAAAGCTAAGTGCGCCTGTAATTCGAACAACAATTTCTCCGAATTGAAGCCAAAAAAATGCCGTACCAGTACAGACTGATACGGCTATTTTTATGGTTTGTTTTGTCAGAGGGGTAATCCCATTGTGCAGATGCTTCCCTTCCTACAAATATAAGGTGGCACATACACTTTCCGGCACATATCCAGATAATCCGACCACCATTGCATCATCGCTTTTCGGGCATCAAGGTATTCCGCCTTATGGATGTAAGCTGCCCGCACGCTGTTGCGCTCCTGATGGCTCATCTGGCGCTCAACGGCATCCTGTGACCACAGGCCGGATTCCATCAGCGCGCTACAGGCCATTGCCCGGAAGCCATGACCGCAGATGTCATCTTTTGTGTCATAACCCATCAGGCGCAAAGCCTTGTTGACCGTGTTTTCGCACATCGGTTTATACGGATTGTGATCGCCGGGAAATACCAGTACCTGATGACCGGCTATCTCCCGTATCTGTTTCAGAATAGTGATGGACTGACGGGAGAGGGGAACGATATGCGGTGTGCGCATTTTCGCGCCACGCCCGGAGTAACGCACACCGGGGATGGCTTCGCGGGTGGCGGGAATCGTCCAGATTGGCCGCCGGATTGTTTTCAATCAGCTCCTGATGCACGGCATGGCACATGATGTTGCACAGGTGCTGCCGGGTACGGGACGCCACTTCCAGCAGGCCTTTTTTCTCAATGCCTTTCAGCAGGGCGATGAAATGACGGGGTTTCAGTTCTGTGATCGGCAAGTGCCCGATAACCGGAAAGATATGATTGTTCATGCTGGCAAGCAGGCGAGTGGCGTGGTTTTCTGACCATGTTCGGTTGCTTTGATGCCAGTCCAGCGCCACATCCCTGAAGGTTTTTTCTGGTGACCGGGGCGCTTTTTCAGCCGCCCGATGGTGTGCGGGGTTAATATTCTGCGCCAGCAGTTTACGGATGCCATCACGCTGTTGACGCGCATTAGCGAGAGAGACAACAGGATAGGCACCTAAAGCAAGACGAGATTCTTTTCCGTTGATGCGATATTTGAGATACCAGAGATGCGAACCGCCGGGATTAACCAACAGGTACAGACCATGAGAGTCGGCGACTTTGAAGGGTTTTGCGGAAACTTTTAAGTTGCGGATTTTTGAATCATTAAGAGACATGTGGGGGTCACTCCGTCATCGAACTAACCTGACCCCAAATCTGACCACCAAATTCTCCCGATGCGGAGGGAAAACTGAACATGCACCGGGAAGACTTTTCACGCTAACTTATTGAATCTGAATCATATAGGGATTCGCAAGGATGCATGAAAGCAGGAAATTGGCTCCTCTGACTGGACTCGAACCAGTGACATACGGATTAACAGTCCGCCGTTCTACCGACTGAACTACAGAGGAATCGCTGAGTGCGAGGGATGATAGCGGCAGTAGTTGGCCTTGTCAAAGGATGGAACCTTCTTCTGGAATCGTTTGATGCACTTCTAATCAACTCATTGAAACTATTGTCATAGCATCCCTTACTCTGGCCTGACTAATCGGTGCGCCAGCAAACTGGTGCACTTGCAGATTGCAAATAGTGCACTGTAATGGTGCATTCAAGGGGGCGACTCTATTGGAAAGACCATAGCGAATTCATAACCTTAAATTTAATGGACCATTGCTTTTACTTATTTATACAACCTCTTAAGCTCATCCCATGTTTTTTATTCGCGACTAAAAGGAATATGGCGCGGTTTTTGCTACCTGTAGAAGGTGACTATTCGGGAGGTACACATGAATCTTAGACGACTCAAATATTTTGTAAAAATCGTTGATATCGGTAGCTTGACGCAGGCTGCTGAAATGTTGCATATCGCGCAACCAGCGCTGAGTCAACAAGTTGCTACGCTGGAAGGTGAGCTTGAAAAACAGTTGCTGGTGCGTAGTCGTCGTGGAGTGACGCCGACTGAGGCAGGAAAAATTCTATATTCACATGCGCAAACTATTTTAAATCAATGTGAGCAGGCAAAGAGTGCGGTTAATGGTGTTCGGCAAACGGTAAATGCCTGATCTTAACGCGGTCAGTTATCTGATATAGCTGACCGCGTTAATCCAACCTTCCTGGTATTTCTTTGATTTCCTTCAGCACATATATCCTGCCAGAACGATTAAATCGTCTGTTTTTTCTTATAGATGAAGAGATATGCAATAGCCAGCACAATAAACCATATTGGTGTGACAAGCAGTGCTTGCCGGGTATCCGGCTGTAGCATCAGCAGGAATAGTACAAAAGCGAAGAAGGTGATGCACACCCAACACATGAATTTACCTAATGGCATTTTGTATTGCGAACTTTCATGTAGCTGAGGTCGGTGTTTCCGATAAGCCAGATACGAAAATAGAATAATGCTCCAGATAAACATGAACAAAATCGCTGATACCGTAGTAACCAGAGTAAATACAGTCATTACATTAGGGATCAGATAGATAAGAATGACACCTGACAGCAGACAGGTACAGGAAAACAGAAGTCCAGTAGAAGGAACTGCGTGCTTTGACAGAACACCGAAACGCTGTGGCGCATCGCCTTGTCTGGCCAATCCGAATAGCATGCGACTAGTGGAAAATATTCCACTGTTGGCAGATGAGGCAGCAGAGGTTAAAACCACAAAATTGATTATGCTGGCAGCTGCTGGTAATCCAACCAATACAAACATTTCAACAAACGGGCTGCGATCTGCTGCAATATGACTCCAGGGCGTGACTGACATAATCATGACCAGAGCGAACACGTAGAACATAATGATGCGAATCGGTATGGCATTGATAGCACGCGGTAATACAACATGAGGGTTTTTTGTTTCAGCAGCTGTTGTACCTACCAATTCAATGCCTACAAAAGCAAATACTGCTATCTGGAAGCCGGCAAAGAATCCAGTAATCCCTTTGGGGAACATCCCGCCATCGTTCCACAAGTTGGTAAAAGAAGCGGTGGTGCCGGATGGAGAGGGGAAGTGCATGGCAACGAGTACGACACCTATAATGATTAGCGCAGTGATAGCAATGATCTTTATCATCGCAAACCAGAACTCCATTTCACCAAACAGCTTAACAGTCGCCAGATTTAACGTCAGAAGCAGCAGTATACATAGCAAAGAGGAAATCCACTGGGAAACGTCGGGAAACCAGAACTGTGTATAGGCACTAATGGCAACAACATCTGCAATACCGGTAACTATCCAACAGAACCAGTAAGTCCAGCCAGTAAAAAAACCTGCCCAGGGGCCGAGCAAGTCGGCTGCAAAATCACTGAATGATTTATAGTTCAGGTTTGAGAGCAATAGCTCACCCATTGCTCGCATGACAAAAAACAGCATAAAACCAATAATCATATAAACGAAAATAATTGATGGTCCTGCCAGACTGATGGTTTTACCTGAACCCATAAATAGTCCGGTACCGATAGCACCACCAATAGCAATTAGCTGAATATGTCGGTTAGTCAGATTTCTTTGTAAACCGTCATGGCCGGTTCCTGTGAGATCGCTAGCTTCAACCTCTTTTGATTGATCTACCATTTAATTGTTTTTCCTGTTTCGTGTCTGTGATGTTGTTAGATGCTCTTGAATGGCTCTCTGTAATATTTCATTCTAAACCAGTAGTAATATTATAGTGTCACTGCTGTACTTATTTTATAAGGGGTGAGCACCATTTCATATGGTGAAATAATGTTCGATGTGAGTCTGCCTATTTTGTAGCCAATTAGACGGTAAGTAGCAAATAAGCTCACTACAGTACAAGATATAGTATGAAAACCCAAACTTGGCAGCGAGAGTGTTGTTTAAACACAGTTATCTCTCTTAGTGAGTTAAAAAAATAATACGAACCATTTGACAGATGGCGTTAATCAGAGAATAATGCGTCCCCGTTGGGTCGTTAGCTCAGTTGGTAGAGCAGTTGACTCTTAATCAATTGGTCATAGGTTCGAACCCTATACGACCCACCAACACTTACCTTATGTCATTTATTTTCATTCTGTTTTTTTCATCTGCATATAAGATATCCATTCGCGTTGACTGATTAAATTCTCCATCAAAAGGAAATGTTAATTAATGCATTTTCACTAATTAATTATTTTGCACGAAATAGTCTCAATTGACAGTATTATAAACTGAATTGCAAAATATAGTTTATATCCGTCATATTGCAAGTTGTTGGCGCTCAGCCACTCAAATTACTTACCGGGATCCTTTTGCTTGCCGTCTTTCTGCGCCTCGAAACCTATTGGGCGTAGAATAAAAAATAGATAATAAATGAATGCATTAATATGATGATTAAAATAAAAAAATGATCTATTACTCTATAGAAGGACTATGACTTCTTATCAAAAATTATACTGTTATCTATAACGGGTTATCTTTATCTGTTTTATTTTGTTGCTAAATGTTTCTTGCTAAGTCAAATATTTCGTTTGGGTGGCATATTTCTCTATTTTTATGATTACTTTACCTATATAAAACTGACTAATCGTTTTTGAAATTAGTGTCAACAGCGTTTTTAAACAAGCCGTTTTGTATGCTGAAGCCTCTCCTGAAGTTATTGTAGTGAAATCACTATCGTCCATATTTTTTCTTAAAAAATATAGTCGGTGCTAAGATCTGATAAGTTTCAGGACATCATTACCTTTCAGATTATGGAATTAAGGCCAGGTATAACATATGGAATCCGGGTTCTTTCTATTCAGAATAAATTCCCAATAGTAAAAATGTATATTTTTCGCACATTATGAACCTTTTGGGTTATATTTGTCTGTCCTTGATTATATGGCTGCTGAGCTTTAAATGCATTTGATAACAAACATAGTAAATTCTGTATGGATATAAAGATGCTAGCTATAGAAAATAGTCGCAGTAAAGCTAAGTGATTGTTATAATCGACTTATAGAGAGTAAATCCACGTATTTTTATCATAAAAAAATTGACGTTATCATATTGATTTATAAAGTATTTTTGATTTTTTATTGGGTTTTGTCAGTGTATGACTCCCATTCTCTAAAAGCCAGGTTTGAAATGTTGATGCTGTGACGGAGGAGAGTTCTATTTCTAGTACTCTATTGGTATCCTTAACTAGAGCTTAGAACATATTACCGCATGGTAAATAAAGTACATTTTTAATTAAAAAGTGTATTCATTGTTTTTTTAAACCACGTAGTATCACCTGCAACATTTCGTCTGTAAGTGTTACTCTCTTTTTTGGAGAATTGTTCTTTGATTAGCGTTTTTCTTGTTGATGACCATGAACTGGTGCGGGCAGGGATACAGCGCATTCTCGACGATATCAAAGGCCTTAAGGTCGTTGGTGAGGCTCAATGTGGCGAAGATGCTGTAAGATGGTGCCGCAGTAATCGTGTTGATGTCGTCTTAATGGATATGAATATGCCTGGGATCGGCGGCCTTGAAGCCACACGGAAAATCGTACGATTTTCTCCCGAAATAAAGGTTATAATGCTGACTATATACACAGAGAACCCTTTGCCTGCTAAAGTTATGCAGGCTGGTGCGGCAGGCTACTTAAGTAAAGGTGCCACACCTCAGGAGGTTATCTATGCGATTCGGTCCGTTCATGCCGGCAAACGTTATATCGCCTCCGATATTGCACAACAGATGGCATTGAGTCAGTTAGAGCCACAGACCGAAACGCCTCTGGAACGCCTGTCTGAACGAGAATTGCAAATTATGCTGATGATTACCAAAGGGCAGAAAGTGACGGAAATTTCCGATCAACTTAATCTGAGCCCTAAAACCGTGAATAGCTATCGTTATCGAATGTTCAACAAGCTGAACATTAATGGTGATGTAGAGCTGACCCATCTGGCAATTCGACACGGCCTGTTTAATGCGGAGACATTGATTAGCAGTGAGTGAATGTTTTGATTCCCTGGCGTTCCTGAAGACGGTAACCAGTCGACCTGGGGTTTATCGTATGTATGATGCCAGTAACACGGTGATCTATGTCGGTAAGGCAAAAGATTTAAAAAAACGTCTTTCCAGTTATTTCCGCAGTCATGTTCCCAGCCGTAAAACAGAGGCTTTGGTTCGAAGTATTTATCAGATCGATGTCACGATCACTCACACTGAAACTGAAGCTTTACTGCTGGAACATAATTACATCAAGCTATATCAACCGCGTTATAACGTACTGCTGCGGGATGATAAATCCTATCCGATGATTTTTTTGAGCGCAGATCCTCATCCACGTCTGTCGGTGCATCGTGGTGCTAAGCATGCCAAAGGAGAGTATTTCGGACCGTTTCCTAATGGAAACGCTGTACGTGAAACTTTAATGCTATTGCAAAAGTTGTTTCCAGTCCGTCAGTGTGAAAACAGCGTGTACCGCAATCGTTCCCGTCCTTGTCTACAATATCAGATTGGTCGCTGTCTTGGGCCGTGTGTGGCCGGGCTGGTAAGTGAGGCAGAATATTTGCAGCAGGTTGAATATGTTCGCCTGTTTTTGTCTGGCAAAGATCAACAGGTATTGACCAAGTTAATTGAACGAATGGAATTGGCAAGCCGAAGTTTGAAGTTTGAAGAGGCAGCTCGTATTCGTGATCAAATTCAAGCAGTACGTCGGGTAACGGAAAAACAGTTTGTCTCTGGTGATGGCGACGATCTGGATGTAATTGGTGTCGCTTTTGATACGGGTATGGCATGTGTTCATGTGCTTTTTATCCGTCAGGGAAAAGTATTGGGAAGCCGTAGTTATTTCCCGAGAGTCCCTGGAGGAACCGAGCTGGGAGAGGTGGTGCAGACATTTGTCGGGCAGTTTTATTTGCAAGGTAGTTTATCCCGGACTTTACCGACGGAAATATTGCTGGATTTCACACTTCCCGATCAACAGCTTCTCACGGAATCTTTGACAGATATTGCCGGACGTAAAGTACAAATTCAGAGTAAACCCCGGGGTGACAGAGCCCGCTATCTCAAGCTGGCGCGTACAAATGCAAGAACTGCACTGTTAACCAGACTTTCTCAGCAGTCGACTATCCATCAGCGATTGACCGCACTGGCCAATGTACTCAAGCTGCCAAAAATCCAACGGATGGAGTGTTTTGACATTAGCCATACGATGGGGGAACAAACGGTAGCATCATGTGTGGTTTTTGATGCCAATGGTCCACTACGTTCAGAATATCGCCGCTATAATATTACCGGGATTACACCGGGAGATGATTATGCGGCGATGACTCAGGTACTGAGGCGTCGCTACGACAAGGCGTGGGATGAGAGTAAGATCCCGGATGTCATCATTATTGATGGCGGAAAAGGTCAGTTAGGGCAGGCGAAAGCCGTTTTTGACTCTTTAGCGGTTCCTTGGGACAAAAGTAAGCCGTTACTGTTAGGGGTTGCGAAAGGCAGTGATCGTAAGGCCGGGCTGGAAACGTTGTTCTTTGAAGCGACAGGTGATGGTATTGCCTTACCGTCAGACTCTCCCGCTTTGCACGTTATCCAACATATTCGTGATGACTCGCATGATCACGCCATTAGTGGACATCGTAAGAAAAGGGCAAAAGTGAAAAGCACCAGTACGCTTGAAACTATTGAAGGTGTTGGCCCGAAACGTCGTCAGATGCTCCTGAAGTATATGGGAGGACTGCAACCTTTAATGAATGCCAGTGTTGAGGAGATTGCTAATGTGCCGGGAATTTCACATGCATTGGCAGAAAAAATCTTCTATGCATTGAAACACTAGGGACAATGTAGCAACATACTCACAATATCACTCCAGCCAACAGTGACTTAAGCGCTATGCAATTTAATATACCTACGTGGCTTACCCTGTTTCGTATTGCTTTGATTCCTTTCTTTGTGCTGGCGTTTTATCTTCCATTCGCCTGGGCACCCATGGTTTGTGCCATTATTTTTGTGTGTGCAGCCGTTACTGATTGGTTTGATGGCTTTCTCGCCCGACGTTGGAAACAAACTACCCGGTTTGGTGCTTTTTTAGATCCCGTAGCCGATAAGGTGATGGTTGCAGTCGCACTGGTATTAGTTGCCGAACATTACCATTCATGGTGGATTACGTTACCGGCTGCTACCATGATCGCGCGTGAGATAATTATCTCTGCATTACGTGAATGGATGGCTGAGATTGGTAAACGAAGCAGTGTGGCTGTTTCCTGGATTGGCAAAATCAAGACTATGGCGCAGATGATAGCGTTACTTGGATTGCTATGGCGTCCTGAGCGCATTGTTGAAGGTATCGGTGTGATTGCGCTATACATTGCGGCAGTGCTCACTTTCTGGTCAATGTTTCAGTATTTGAACGCTGCACGTCACGATTTGTTTGAACATTGATCGGGGCGCCTTAAAAAACAGCAAACAGATAGAGTTGGTTGATAATTTTATTGACTCACTGCGTCAGGTAAGTAGAATGCACCGCATCGACAGCGGCGCTGTTTATTGGAACGTTTTGATAAACAAAGTATTCTGTTCGTTGCGGGAATAGCTCAGTTGGTAGAGCACGACCTTGCCAAGGTCGGGGTCGCGAGTTCGAGTCTCGTTTCCCGCTCCAATTTTATCCTATAGTAGCTGCAAAGATTTTAAGGTAAGGCGCGTTGGCAGAGTGGCCATGCAGCGGATTGCAAATCCGCCTACCTCGGTTCGACTCCGGGACGCGCCTCCAAATTTTCGGCCCAGGTGGTGGAATCGGTAGACACAAGGGATTTAAAATCCCTCGGCGTACGCGCTGTGCGGGTTCAAGTCCCGCCCTGGGCACCATTGATTTAATTTAATAAAAATAATAAGTTATAAAATAATTCTATACCACCGCAAGGTGGTTTTTTTATGCCCTGAATTTGCCAGGTGGCGATGAAATGGCGATGGTGTGGCGATACTACTTTTCGGTTTCCGGTAGCTGTCAACGAAGTTGACACCCTTATTCGTTTTTTACGCTGCAGATTTTAGCCCGGTTTCTGGCTCGTCTGGATTCAACATTACTACATCTACCCGCTGCCACTGACGGCATGAGGCTGACCACCGTTCCGGTCGGGCTTTTTTAGCCATGTCATACAAGGCTTTTCGTTTTGCCAGCAGGCTTATATCTTCTCCCTGATGCCGTTGTTCTGGTGTGACATAACTGATCGCGCCATGCCGATGCTCCTTGTTATACCACCGGCTAAAGCCCTCCACCCAACGCCGGGCTTCTGCCAGATCCAGGAAGCCTGATGACGGCCACGACGGAACATATTTTAGCGTTCTGAACAGCGACTCTACATACGGATTATCGTTGCTGACTCGTGGTCGGCTGTGCGAACCCGTGATGCTCAGTTCTTCCAGTTTCGCTTTCAGCGTCTGGGATTTCATCGGCGCACCATTGTCGGCATGTAACACTAACGGATGGCGGTAACACCGTTCACGTGACACGGTGTGGTGCAGCAGCGCGGCCGCTCGCTCGCCGCTTTCCTCTTCGTGAACCTCGTAACCGACGATTTTACGGCTAAAAATATCTTCTATCAGATACAGATAAAACCAGCGGCCGCGAACCCTGGAGGCCAGCCAGGTGACGTCCCACGTCCACACTTGGCATGGCCCAACAGCCTGATAGCTGGTCGGTTTATTCACCTTCAGCGGTGCGCGGCTACGGCCACGGTGATGTACTTGACCCTGCCGCCGCAGTACCCGGTAAAACGTCGATTCACTGGCCAGATAGAGGCCCTTGTCCGCCAGCCGTGGGACGACGGTCTTCAGCCTGGTGATTCCAGCGCCGCCAGGTGCTCAGGCTTAACCCTGCTTCCCGACAAGCGGGGATCAGACGTGCACCGGCGTTCATGGCTTCACGTATCCATCGGATCAGTTGCACGCGTTCGTGAGCGGGGGTCAGTCGTCCTCGTCCGCCTCGCCGTAATACTGATTCAGCTTTTTTCTCAGGACCAGCAGGGCTGCCGCCTCCGCCAGGGCCTTTTCTTTGCGCGCCAATTCACGCTCCAGCCCTTTGATTTTCTTTTGGGCCTGTTTTTGCGACTGCCGGGTATCGACTTGTGGCGTCTGGAGAAAATCCTGTTTCCACTGCGCTATTTGTTCAGGATAAAGCCCTTTGCGACGGCAGTATTCGCTCAGTTCGGCTTCACTGAGTGTCGCGGTTTCAACGATGACGGCAAAACGGGCTTCTGTCGATCAAAGGTCTGTGGTTTTGTTGGCACCGGGCACTGGTTTTCCCTCCAATTTGGCTTGGACCCGCCAATGATAAAGGGTAGCTTCCGATATCCCTTCCTGTAGTGCAAGTGCGGTGACGGTCATGTTGTAAGGAGGAAGTAATTTAGCTAATACAGCGGCCTTACGCTCTGGTGAATAACGTTTCATAACAGGCTCCGTTGCCCCATAGAGATTTTCAGTTTGGGGTGTCAACTATCCTGCCAGAGGGGGCTGGTTTTCCTTCCAATTTGGCTTGGACCCGCCAATTATAAAGGGTAGCTTCCGATATCCCTTCCTGTTGTGCAAGTGCGGTGACGGTCATGTTGTAAGGAGGAAGTAATTTAGCCAATACAGCGGCCTTAC
The DNA here is from genome assembly GCF_002847015.1 of Prodigiosinella confusarubida. Lineage (GTDB taxonomy): Bacteria > Pseudomonadota > Gammaproteobacteria > Enterobacterales > Enterobacteriaceae > Prodigiosinella > Prodigiosinella aquatilis. The sequence continues at coordinate 3,665,050 of NZ_CP025085.1, read as the reverse complement.
GCTCTGGTGAATAACGTTTCATAACAGGCTCCGTTGCCCCCATAGAGATTTTCAGTCTGGGGTGTCAACTATCCTGCCAGAGGAGGGTGGTTATTCGCCACCTACTGACCCGGTTTGCAGACCAGGACGAAGCCCGGCGTTTTTTACACGAACAGCAGAAATCAGAAGAAGCACTGGCCATCAAGCGTGAAGGTGATTCGCTGGTGGACTTCTGCGGCTATCTGATGGCGTCAGTAGTGTGTGATGGCATGTTTATTGGCAATGCCGAGATAGTGCCGTTCAGCCCCTGTAAGTACCTGTATCACGCCTACCTGGCATACATGAGGGCCAATGGACTTAGTAAGCCGGTGTCGTTAATGCGGTTTGGTGCGGATATGCCTGGCGCAATGGCTGAGTACGGCAAGGAATATCAGAAGCGAAAAACAAAGCATGGCATAAGGTCAAATGTCACCCTGCACGATGACTCAGACGACTGGATGCCATCATGCGCCACGACTTCTGAAAACAGTCAGGCTGAGTAAAGTTATGGATAAAGTGTTCACCAGTATTCATTCTGTTAAAAAATTAATTAATAACATGGTGTTAAGTGGTGAACACTTATTTATGAAGTATTCACCACTTAACGCCATGAATTAATTTATAAATATTCATAAGGTGAACAGGTGAACACTTAAACGCATATTTTTTAATTTTATAACTCTGCGAGGATCTGAAAGATGGCAATTCAGAATGATGAAGTTGTGTATACCCGTGTATTACTTGAAAAAATCAAAGAGCATAAGGAGATGTCCGGTATTCCTGATGACAAGCGCGATCTACAAGTCATGCCGTTGAGCGAATACAAAACCATGGTCAACCGGGAGGCATTCTTCTTTGTGGATCATAACGGTTTTCTGCGTAGCCAGTTTTCCGGCGAGATTCTTGCGGCCAATCGCGAGCAACTAGATGCAATGATCTATCACTTGCAAATACTCCGAGATAAAATGGATGATTAGATTAAACATTCAGCACCGAACAGGAGCAAACAATGTTGAAAATTATAAAAAAAAATGAAGGTGTCAATCCAACGGAAAAGAGATTGATTTCTTTAGCGCAAAATGCATTCCTTGGCTTGTGGTCATATCCTAATGTTTATAGTAATGAAGGGTTTTCAAAGAACAAAACGGGCAAAGAAGTTTGTGATTTATTAGTTGTTTTTGAGAATAATGTAATAATTTTTTCTGATAAAGATATTGGTTTTAATTCTAAAATTGAATTATCGGTTGCTTGGAAAAGATGGTTTAGAGCATCAGTCAAAGATTCTATAAAACAATTATATGGTGCCGAGAAATTCATTCGTGAGCACAACGATCGTTTGTTTATTGATGCTTCGTGTGAAACCAAATTCCCTGTAAGATTCAGTGATGAGACTCGTTTTTTTCTTATTTCAGTCACTAACAATATTACGTCAGCAGCTCAAGCATTTTTTGATGATGTAGCAAAAGGTAGTTCAGGCACATTAATCAATGTGCCGTATTATAATATTGAAATTTGTATGGAGAAACCTTTTCATATTGGTGATTTCTTTCCGGGGAGGACATTTGTACACGTTTTTGACGAATTTTCTTTAAAGCTTATTTTAACTGAACTAGACACAATTAGTGATTTTGTAAGTTATTTAAAAGAAAAAGAGAGAGTGATAAGAAACGGCTACCTTGGTCTTAGCCCTGGAGAAGAAGATACTCTTGGTGCTTATCTCTTGGGGGAGGGGACTATAGTTGATGGTGATGATTTACCCGAAAATCATTTTGCGATAATTGCTGAACATGAATGGATTTCATATACTAAATCAATTAACTATCAAATACAGTTGTCATATAAAAAAGGTAGTTTTTTTTGGGATGAAACAATTGAAAGATTTTCAAATTCAATCTTGAATGCAACAGTTGGTATTGGTCGGGACAGTGATTTTCATAGCCACGAAGAAACTGTAAGGCAATTGGCATCAGAAAGTAGACGCGCTAGATATTATTTAACTAGAAGCTTTTTAGAAAAATTTAAAAGAGTTCCATCTGATAGGCGAAGTTCTAGGCTTGTTGAGTCAATTGATGAAAAAGGTAAGTTTTATCTTTATATTTTTCTTCCTAGAAGTAAAGGGCAATCCTATGATGACTATCGCTTGGAAAGACTATCATGCGTGCAAGACTATTCATTAGTGGCTAAGTACAGATGTCCGGATATAAAAAAATTGATATTAATTGCTACTGAAAGCAAAGATTCAGAGGGTCGTTCAGAAGATATAATGTATTGCAGGTTTGATTCTCCATTGAGTAAAGATGAGAGAAATTTAGCAAGACGTATCTGCAAAGAATGTAAGGTATTAAGTGATCTTATTCAACGTGTTTGTGGTGATAATGAAGAACGTACGACTTTTATTCGGAAAGATAAAATTGAGAGGAATGAACCTTGTTATTGTGGCTCAGGGCTGAAATATAAAAAATGCCATGGCTAGAAATGTAAATTATTTGTTCGCCAGTTATCAAAGACGTTCGCAATCGAAAGCTCTTATTTACTCATGGGTTTTTATATATACCTTAAGGAGTGGCACTCAGACGTGAGCCGCCACTGGTCGTTAAATCAAGCTGTAGCGAATACAGCCTGTGGGATGCAGAAAAAGATTTAACGGCCATCCCTCCCGCGCTAGTTTCACGTCTCAACGTTAATTGTTACGGAAACCACTCCATGAAGAAACTGTAGTCCCTCCTGAATTTAGTCTTACCGCACAATGGAGCTCTCTGGTTAAAATACAACCAACGGAGGCTCATCATGAAGAAAGCGCGTTTCACTGAAACTCAGATCCTACGTGTTTTGAAAGAGGTTGAAGGTGGTCGGCATGTGAAGGATGTGTGCCGAGAAAACGGTGTGTCGGAAGCCAGCTATTACAATTGGAAAGCCAAATATGGTGGCATGGAATCCTCTGATATCAAACGAATGAAAGAGCTGGAAGAGGAAAATCGCCGATTAAAGCAAATGTACGCATCCCTTAGTTTAGATCATGAAATTCTTAAGGATGTTGTATCAAAAAAACTTTAACGGTGCCTGAGAAGCGTGAGCTGGTGCGTTACGTCATGACGGAACATCAGGCCAGCGAACGACGCGGGTGCCGGATTATCGGTATTAGTCGAAGCCTGTTGCATTATTGCCCGAACACGGCGCGGGATCTGCCCGTGGTCGAGGCATTACAAAAACTTGCACATCAGCATCCGGCCTATGGTTTTGGCCTTATGTTCAATAAGTTACGTCAAGCAGGATTATCGTGGAATGCAAAACGGGTTTACCGGATCTACCGATTATTAAAACTGAACCTTCGGTGTAAAGGAAAAAAACGCTTACCTAACAGGCATCCACAGCCGTTGGTTATTCCGCATAAAATGAACCACTGTTGGTCAGTTGATTTTATGAGTGATGCCTTGATCGACGGGCGGCGATTCAGGTTATTTAACGTCGTCGATGATTTTAATCGGGAAGCGCTGGCAATCGAGGTTGATTTGAATATACCAGCTCATCGCGTTGTACGCATCCTGGAGCGGTTAAGTGCTGAAAGAGGCTATCCGGCATTTATACGCAGCGATAACGGGCCAGAACTTACAGCCGCTGCTTTAGCTGAATGGGCAGAGTTGCACGGCGTGATACTCGATTTTATTCAGCCAGGCAGGCCAATGCAGAACGGATTTATTGAGCGATTTAACAAAACGCTACGAACAGAAATACTCGATATGTATCTGTTCAGAACACTGTCAGAAGTCCGTGTGCTAACAGAAGACTGGCGCGCAGAATATAACGAAGAACGTCCGCATAGCTCACTGGGTGATATGCCACCCGTTATCTATGCGAGGCAAAAACTGGCCGGAGATCCTCATTGGCGGTGGTACTAAAAACCGGAGGGACTACACTCCAGATCTTTCATCTTTTTGATATCCGAAGCTTCCATACCGCCAAACTTCGCTTTCCAGTTGTAGTACGAGGCCTCGGATATCCCCGCTTCGCGACAGACATCTTTGACGGTACGTCCAGCTTCGACAGACTTCAAAACGGCAATGATCTGGTGTTCAGTGAATCGGGCTTTACGCATGACGATCTCCTCAGGGAACATACTCAGTATGTCGGAAGATCTCTAAAAGTGAATGGTTCGGTTTACCGGGATACTTACATATCAGGCCAACAGTCTGAAATCGCGGCGTGTCATATCGTACCTGACGTTAGCGGAGAATGTCCTGCGACACTCTCCGCTAACGTTAAGACGAACGGTGCTGAGCACCGTTCTTAACCACCTCGCCAACACTTACCGAAGTATGGTGTTGCTTTATTAGCGCTGATTTTATGGGGATCCTTCAGCGCCGAAGCGAGTTTTATTCAAATTATTTAAGAAAATCGTTTGATTTCGTCTGGTATAGGGGTTGCGCAAGCTAGCCTTCTCCTTTCTAACATCAAAGGATCTTTTGTTATTTTTAAATTTATATCACCTGATAAATGTGATTTTAATGACGACAGCCATAATTTTATAAATTCAAAGACATATTTACCTTTTATGGCTCTCTCATATGGTAAGACATCAAAAATAACTATGAGTTTTTTAGCATCCTCAGAATTTTCGTCAACTTCATACCCTATTAATTTGGCATTCTCTTTAACTCTAATGTTTTTGTATTCTAGGTTTATAATTGAAGATATTTTTTCATAAAATTTTGCTTTACCTTTTATGTTATGGTTAACAAAAAGAGGTTTGCATAATTCTTTTGCTATAGATTGGAATTTTTCAAAGTCAGACTCGAAGTCATCTTTAATTCTATCGAGTAAATCGAGACGAGTAATATCCATTTTGAATTCGTCTTTCAAATAACTTTTTGTTGAGTGCGAGTTGATAATGTAATTTTCAATAGAATAACATGATAGAGTTACTATGTTCTCTGAATTATGCTCAAAAGTATCAAAATCATGATCTACAAAAAAGTAACAGTTAGCTAGTATTTCTTGATCATTATGTTGAAGAGCATTTTCGTAAAGTCTTATTATCTGTTTTTTACCTTTTGCTATTATATGCCCAGCATTAATATATATAGAATTTTGCTTCATCCATTCATCATACACGGGGTAATCATCAGTGCCTTCAAATACGAAAATTTTATCAAATGTAGATGTTTTTAGTAAGATCTCTTGTTTTAATGAACTTTTAGAAGAGACTTCTTTTTTCATTGTATTCAACAAGGCTGTTCTCATCAGAAATTACCTTTGCGTACTTTCATGGCTGTTGCATAGTTATCTAGTTCATTGTCAAAAATAAATGGTGAATGCGTTATTGCAATTACTTGCGTAACATTCTCACCTGCATTTAAATCTGGCAAAATCATTCTTTGCCAATCTATAGATAATGAAAGTTCTGGTTCATCAATCAATATTATTTTAGGTGTATTGTCATTAAGATAAATTGTGGCCATTAGTGAAATGACTTGCTTCTCACCTGAAGATAAATCATTTAAGGAAATACGTTCTCCAGTATAACTATCCTTAACAATAACCTCCAAACTTTGAGGGTCAAACGTTAAGGATTTTGAATCACCTGCTGATGACAGATATTTATCGCAAACAGCAACAAATTTCTCAATCTTCGACTCTTGCTCTTTAGTTTCTTGAATAACTGAATTAAGTTGACTTAAAAAATAACTCAAATATGTGATGTCTTTAATCGAGTCATTAACATACAATTCCTTTAGAGATTCAATTAAAGAGTTTTTCTTTGTTTCTGATACTCTCCTTGCCCGCTGACTGCTACCAGTGTTTTCAACACGATTGAGAAATCTCTCTAGATCTTCAATAGAAGGAAGTACATTTTTCTTCTTTATTACCCTATTATTGTTTCCGTTTTGGATTAAGTCTTCAAGCATTTTTGCACTTAAGGATCTATAGCCAAGATTAGAAGTTCTTTCGATATCTAACGTTAACCCTTTTAAAGCCTCTTCAACATCTTTCAATCCATAGGAAATACCATCGCGTTGTAATTTCATCCATCTTCTTCTGGAGAGCCATCGGTTTGGGTTTATAGCTCTTTCATCCCGAGATGCTGTCTCAAAATTTTTTTCAACTCTACGATAGGTAGGCAGAAAAACTACATCTAAATTTCTAAACTCTTCGGCAATAATTTTTAGCACGTCATTTTTTTCAAACTGGGTTCTTAAGTTACTCTGCTCATTGGCTTTTATTTTTTTACCGACAACATCTTTTAATTCATTTAATATATGATTAATATAATCTTTGGGGAATGCTGTGGCGTTGTATAGAGCATTATGTAGACTACTAGCTAATGTGTCATCGTAATATTCATTGTTTACTGAATCAGCTAATTTCTTTGAAAACTTTGTAATATCTTTATCATCCCAGAGTGAATCACTAAAAGGAAGTCTCTCATTGAGAAAGGACTTTATTTCTTTTAATGGGATTAAAGATGATCTGGTATTTTTGATTTCAAGTTCATTGTGACCCGATATCTTAATAAAGATTGATTTAAAATCAATTCTCATTAAACTTACAAAGTCTTTCTCGAGGAGAAGTCTTATTGCATTGAGTATTGTTGTTTTACCTGTTCCATTCTCGGATACAAATATTGTCGTTTTACCTTTCATGGTCATAGTAATATCTTTATAACCATGAATTCCAGTCATTCTAAAATATTCAATGGGGTAATTATTACTTCCAGTCATCATGTATCCCTTCGTTAGTACTACTAAAATTGGTACAAGAAATAGGAAACTATATCTTCTTAAATGTACTCATGTAGTGGAGATTAATAATAATTTATTCATACAACATAATTTTGTTTAATTCAACTATCACAAGCAAAATTAACTGTCCATGAGTACATAGTGTGTTAAGAGTGATCCTACCCACGTAATGTGGACACAGCCCTAAGCGAGGTTCTGGTTTTCAAATTGTTCCGGGCTAAGACCGCCACAGGCACTGTGGTGCCGCCACCGATTGTAATCACACTCGATATAATTAAACACCGTCGTCCGCATGATTTCCCTGCTGACAAAGTGTTCTCCGTAGATACATTCCACTTCAGTGAGTGGAAAAAGCTTTCCACACAGGCGTTATCGTAGCAACAGCCCTTTGCACTCATGCTGCCCTGCAGATTATGCCGTTTCAGCAGGCTCTGGTAATCCCCTGAACAATACTGGCCGCCACGATCGGTATGAACGATAACATTTTTCGGTCGCTTACGACGCCAAAGCGCCATTTGCAGCGCATCACAAGCCAGTTGCGCCGTCATTCGTGACGACATGACCAGCCAATCACAGCGCGTGACCACAGGTCAATGACCACCGCCAGATACGGCCAGCCTTCATCTGTGCGAAGATACGTGATGTCGCCTGCCCACTTCTGGTTCGGATCGCTGGCGCTGAAGTCCTGCTTCAGCAGGTTTTCTGATACTGGCAGGCCATGCTCACGATAGTTGACCTGACTGAATTTGCGGCTGGCTTTCGCCCGCAACCCCTGACGACGCAGACTGGACGCAATGGTTTTGATGTTGTACTCCGGCAGCGCCATAGCAAGACGCGGCGCATTGAATGCGCTACGGACAGCCTCATCACAAGTGAGCCGGAACTGCTGACGCGGGGTTGTCTGGCAACGACGGATACGCCAGGCATACCAGCCGCTGCAGGCAATCCGAAGCACCCGACACATCACGTTGATATTGAACTCTGCCTGATGCTTTTCGATGAAGACATACTTTATTTCAGGCGCTTCGCAAAGTATGTCGCGGCCTTTTGGAGGATGGCCAGTTCTTCATCACGCTCAGCCAGTTGGCGCTTCAAACGGGCATTTTCAATTGCCAGCTCATTTTCGCGCTCAGACGAGGTCAGTTGTTGCTGTTGCTTGCTGCGCCAAGCATAAAGCTGGGATTCATACAGGCTGAATTCGCGGGCGGCGGCGACACCGATGCGTTCAGCCAGTTTCAGGGCTTCATTGCGGAATTCGGGTGTGTACTGTTTACGGGACGCTTTACTGGTTGATACTGGTTTTGTCATGAGTAATCACCTCTGGTTGAGAGTTTACTCACTTAGTTGTGTGTCCACTAATGGTGGGTAAGATCAGGTGTTCCAGCCACTATTTTATTGAGTTGTGTTGGAAGCATTGTGTTGTGCGTCATAGTGAGGTATTACACTATAAAGTGTGGGCTATTGGGTGTTGTAGTCACCGCCATATGGATTGAGCTAGACATGTGTCATTTAATAGACAAATGAAAAGGAGTAACTATGTCAGTTTCTGCAAGAAATCAATTAACAGGTATTGTTTCAGGTGTCATTCCTGGGGCGATTAATAATGAGGTTATACTGACGCTGGATGGCGGAGAGCAACTGGCAACCGTGATTACCAAGGCGAGTTGTGACTCTTTGGGCTTAGCTCCGGGTAAAACGGCGATCGCTTTGATCAAAGCGCCTTGGGTTATCTTGGCATCGGTGGATTGTGGGTTGAATTTTTCAGCGCGTAATCAGTTTGCAGGGACAGTGAAACATGTTATTAAAGGTGCGGTGAATTCTACAGTGCATATCGAAACTGTTAATGGATTAAAACTGACATCTAATATCACTAATGAAAGCATAGATGAAATGGCAATTGCGAAAGGAAGCGAAGTGATTGCTTTAATTAAAGCATCTAATGTGATTTTAGCGACCCCAAAATAATATTTTCTGGCGTTGTTTATTTTAATGATGAACTCTGATATTCCCTGATATGTTATCGGGGAATTTATTTATCAATATATCTGTTATAACTCAAATATGTTGTAATGATGATTCTCAATATAGGCACGATCACTTCTTTATGTATTTTGATGGTTACTGTCATAAGAGTCAGAATACATTTTACCCTTATCAAGAACGTTAATATAGTGATGGGGACACGATATGAAATGTATTTCATCGGAACGAAAAGTCCCGCCGCATTGACCAAAATGTTGCCACGTATAACGTGAATGTTACCTCAGTTGCGCAAATGAATGGGGATATTGAAAGTGACTTTATATCGCTGGTGTCATCAGGCAAAAGCAGAGGGGAAAATAGAAAATAGTGTCGGGTGCAGACAAAACAGCAACCATGGTCAGCACAAGGCCACCACAAGCCGCGGGAGATTCACTCGGTTGTCGTCTTCCTGTACTGGGTATATATTCAGTATTATGTGAGTGGTAACATCGATGGCGGATTTTCATAATGCAGAGTGTCTGTTATCGTCGTCCTGGTTTTGTCGTTTTTTCATCAGGTATCCCCGGCTATGAGCAAAGTATTTAAACTGTATTCGGATTTTCAACCCGCAGGCGATCAACCTGAGGCTATTCGCCGGTTGGAGGAAGGGCTGGAGGATGGGTTGGCGCATCAGACCTTGTTGGGGGTAACGGGGTCCGGTAAGACGTTCACTATTGCCAACGTGGTTGCGGATCTCAACCGCCCGACGATGGTGCTGGCGCCGAACAAGACGTTGGCGGCCCAGCTTTATAGTGAAATGAAATCGTTTTTCCCGGACAACGCCGTGGAATATTTCGTTTCGTATTATGATTACTATCAACCCGAAGCCTATGTCCCGAGTTCGGATACCTTCATTGAGAAAGACGCTTCGGTCAACGAACATATTGAACAGATGCGGCTATCCGCCACCAAAGCGTTGCTGGAACGGCGCGATGTTGTCGTGGTGGCATCGGTATCAGCGATTTATGGTCTGGGTGATCCAGATCTTTATCTGAAGATGATGCTACATCTGACTCAAGGTATGTTGATTGACCAGCGAGCCATTTTGCGTCGGTTGTCCGAATTGCAGTACGCCCGTAATGATCAGGTTTTTCAGCGCGGCACGTTTCGTGTCCGGGGCGATGTTATCGATATTTTCCCGGCTGAATCGGATGAAGTTGCACTGCGCATCGAACTATTTGATGAAGAAGTGGAGCGGTTGTCGCTGTTTGATTCACTCACCGGACAGATCATGCAAAATGTGCCACGCTACACCATTTATCCCAAGACACATTATGTGACGCCGCGCGAACGTATTCTGCAAGCGATGGAAGATATAAAGGTTGAGTTGGTTGACCGTCGTAAGGTGTTGCTGGACAACAATAAATTGGTAGAAGAGCAACGTCTGAGCCAGCGAACCCAATTTGATCTGGAGATGATGAATGAACTGGGTTATTGCTCAGGGATTGAAAACTACTCACGCTTCCTCTCTGGTCGCGGTCCGGGCGAGCCGCCTCCTACCTTATTTGACTATCTGCCAGCCGATGGTTTGTTGGTCATTGACGAATCACACGTGACCATTCCGCAACTGGGGGGAATGTACCGTGGCGATCGGGCGCGTAAAGAGACACTGGTGGAGTACGGTTTTCGTCTGCCGTCGGCGTTGGATAACCGGCCGATGCGGTTTGAGGAGTTTGAGTCGCTGGCGCCGCAAACCATCTACGTTTCGGCGACGCCAGGTAAGTACGAGCTGGAAAAATCCGGTGGTGAGGTGATCGATCAAGTCGTGCGTCCTACCGGTTTGTTGGATCCGGAAATTGAAATCCGACCAGTAACGACGCAGGTGGATGACCTGTTGTCGGAAATCCGTAAACGCGCCGTCATTAATGAGCGGGTGCTGGTCACCACACTGACCAAACGCATGGCGGAGGATTTGACCGAGTATCTGGAAGAGCATGGCGAACGGGTGCGCTATCTTCACTCTGATATCGACACGGTTGAACGGGTGGAAATCATCCGGGATCTGCGATTGGGTGAGTTTGATGTGCTAGTGGGGATTAACCTGTTGCGGGAAGGACTGGATATTCCGGAAGTATCTCTGGTGGCAATCCTGGATGCCGATAAGGAGGGTTTCCTGCGCTCCGAGCGTTCACTGATTCAGACCATTGGCCGTGCTGCCCGTAATCTTAAGGGGCGAGCCATTCTTTACGCGGATAAAATCACGCCGTCGATGGAGAGGGCGATTAGTGAAACGCAACGCCGCCGCGAAAAACAGCGGGAATATAATGAAAAACATGGCATTACACCTCAGGGCCTTAATAAGAAAGTTGGCGATATATTGCAGATTGGTCAGTCTGCCCACGGTAGAGGTAAAGGTCGCAGCAGGAAAGCGGCTGAACCGGTAGCCGAGTATCAGCTACTGACGCCGAAAGCGCTGGAGCATAAAATCCACGAACTGGAGAGTAAGATGATGATGCATGCGCAAAACCTGGAATTTGAGGAGGCGGCACAATTGCGTGATCAGGTTCATGCATTACGGGAACAATTTATCGCAGTGTCCTGATTATCTTACTATCGCTGACAACTCGTCGGCGCTGAATGTGCAAACTTCCAGTAACGGTAACACTCGTTCCAGCGCTTTGCGCAGCAGTTGCCGATCATGATGATGTGGCATATCGGTAGCTTCCAGAGGCTGTTGAATGATAACTCGTCCCGTTATCAGACTGACATTCACCTGTGGGCTGACCACAACAGCGTCAACAATTCTGCGTCCTACTTTGGTTTCAATAATCGACAGTTTTTGCAATAGCGTCAGGTTCGCGGCGGGCTGATTGAGCTCTCTGCTCAGATTACCGATATAGACCATGGGGGCTTGGGTTTGGCGTAGCGCCCAGGTTAAATCGTCCAGCAATAGCAGCGGCATTAGGCTGGTCAGAAAACTGCCAGGGCCGATCAGTATCAAGTCGGCTTCGGCGATGGCCTCCAGGGCTTCCGGAGTGGCAGGCACTGCTGGATATAACATCAACTCCTGCGGCAAAACAGACAGTTTATCGATTTCCACTTCGCCGTACACCTGATCTCCCTGAGCATCAATCGCCAGCAGATCTGCCGGGTGTTCGGACATGGGAATCAGGGACGCATCTACGTTGAGCAAATTACGGATCAGATTAATGGCTTCCAGTGGGCGCACACTCAGGTTGTCGAGTGCTTTAAGCATCAGGTTTCCTAAATTATGCCCCGCCAGTTCGCCCTTGCCATGAAAGCGGTATTCAAACATGGCTGAAGCCACGCTAGGTGTGGTGATGAGCTGATTCAGGCAATTACGGGTATCTCCCCAGGCAATGCCGCCCTCGGAACGACGAATCCTGCCCGTTGAACCGCCATTATCGGTCGTGGTGACAATCCCCGTTAGCCGGGAACCCAGAAAGGAGAGCGATGACATCACGCGTCCCAGTCCATGTCCACCACCTAACGCCACCACGCGATCAAGGTCAGTCAACGTGCGATTACTCATAGATACCCTTATCGAATTTATGTAAAAAATGGCGCGATGATATATATCAGAAAGGGGACTGAATCTGAATCAGAGTCGACTGTTTATTTATTTGCCATAAGTCGATGTGCTGAATAACCCTTGATATAACCTTAGCCAATTTGTTACCAGACGTGTGAATTTTTAACATACATAGAGTGATTATGATCGTGAGTACAAAAATGGAAAATGTCGTGTGGAGCATGACCTGAAACAAACCGAGAGCAGTTTTTTCCGGTATGCTATCAGGACATAAAGTGAAGAAAATCCGTTATATACACAAATATATATCGTATTTTCAGTGACTATCTGTCGATTTTGGCGATAGACTTTACGATGTAATCAAGGTTCTGTGGTGACATCTGTCAAGACAGTTGCTATAGGATCAAACTCCTAGCCTTGGTGCCTACGTTATGTATGAGTTTGCATAATAGGGTGCCCTGGCCGTGGCTCTTGTGGTCACCAGGGTGCAGGGTAGAAATGCCGGCATCTCCCGTATTTGGAAAGGTGTTTATGGTGAGTCAACTGACTGATGCGTTTGCGCGCAAGTTTTACTATCTGCGTCTGTCGATTACGGATGTTTGCAATTTTCGCTGTACCTACTGTCTGCCTGATGGTTATCAATCCCATGGACTTAACCCCCACACTTTTTTATCGCTAGACGAAATTCGCCGTGTCAGCCGTGCTTTTGCGGCACTGGGTACGGAAAAAGTGCGTTTAACCGGCGGTGAGCCGTCACTGCGCCGTGATTTTGTCGACATCATTGCCGCAATTCGTGAAAACCCGGCTATTCGCACGTTAGCGGTCACCACCAATGGTTATCGGCTGACGCGTGATGTGGCCCAATGGCGTGATGCGGGACTGACAGCACTGAATGTCAGCGTGGACAGCCTTGATGCCCGTCAGTTTCATGCCATTACCGGGCAGGACAAGTTTCGTCAGGTCATGGCGGGTATTGATGCAGCGTTTGCCTGCGGATTCAGTAAGGTCAAGGTCAATACCGTATTGATGCGGGATGTCAATGACGGCAGCCTGGATACGTTTCTGGCCTGGATTAAACCACGGCCGATCCAACTGAGGTTTATCGAATTGATGGAAACCGGGGATGGGCGGGAACTGTTTCGCCGTCACCATGTTTCTGGTGAAGTGCTCCGCGATCGCCTGTTATTGCAAGGCTGGCAGCGGCAAGAACGTCAACGCAGCGATGGCCCGGCACAGGTGTTTTGTCATCCTGATTATCAAGGTGAAATCGGCCTGATCATGCCATATGAAAAAGATTTCTGTCAGAGTTGTAACCGGCTGCGAGTTTCAGCGATCGGTAACCTTCATTTGTGCCTGTTTGGCGAACAGGGAATCCCATTACGCGATCTGTTGGCCGATGACGGGCAGCTTGACGATTTGAAGATGCGGATTTCCGGTGGGTTGCTGATGAAAAAGCAGACCCATTTCCTGCATGATGGCAATAGCGGTATCACGCAGAATCTGTCCTTTATTGGCGGTTGATACTGCCGTTCATTGATTTGTAAGGAGCCAGTTATGAGTAAGGTCAGCAGTGAGTTTATCCCGTTGCGTATTGCGGTGCTGACGGTCTCCGCGCATCGCACTGAGGCTGATGATACCTCGGGAGATTATCTGCGCGAAGTGGCGCAGGAGGCAGGCCATCAGATTATTGCCAGCGCGATAGTAAAAGAGAATCTATACCAGATTCGTGCCCAGATTTCTGCCTGGATCGCCAGTGATGATGTGCAGGTGATTCTGATCAATGGTGGAACCGGGTTTACACCGGGTGATGTGGTGCCAGAGGCCATCAGCGTTTTGTTTGATCGTGAAATTGAAGGATTTGGTGAATTGTTCCGTATGGCATCGTATGAAGAGATCGGTACCGCGACCATTCAGTCGCGGGCGATTGCCGGGCTGGCAAATTGTACAGTGATATTTGCCATGCCGGGGTCGACCAAAGCCTGTCGTACCGCCTGGGAACGCATCATTCAGGAACAGCTAGATGCACGCCAGAAACCCTGCAATGTTCATCCACATCTGAAGAAATAGCGGTAACTATGACACAACTGACGCAGACACAACTGACTCACATTAATGCCGCAGGAGAAGCCATCATGGTGGATGTTTCCGCCAAGGTGGAGACGGTACGGGAAGCCCGCGCCGAGGCATTCGTGGAAATGGCGCCGCAGACGCTGGCCATGATTATCGATGGCCGTCATCACAAAGGTGATGTGTTTGCTACCGCCCGCATCGCGGGAATTCAGGCGGCAAAGCGTACCTGGGAGTTAATTCCGCTATGCCACCCTCTATTATTGAGTAAGGTCGCGGTGGAGCTGGAAGCTCAACCCGAGCACAATCGGGTGCGCATTGAATCGGTGTGTCGTCTGACCGGTAAGACCGGTGTGGAAATGGAAGCGCTGACGGCGGCATCGGTGGCGGCGCTGACTATCTATGACATGTGCAAGGCGGTACAAAAAGATATGGTGATTGGCCCGGTACGGCTGTTGTCGAAGAGTGGGGGTAAATCCGGCGATTTTAAGGCGGACGTAGTATGATTAACGTACTGTTTTTTGCGCAGGTTCGGGAATTGACCGGAACCGGGCAACTTGCTCTGCCCGCTGACTATGCCACGGTTGAGGTGTTGCGCCAGGCATTGTGTGAGCAAGGGGATCGCTGGGCGCTGGCGCTGGAAGAGGGCAAGCTGTTGACCGCGGTGAATCAGTCGCTGGTGGACATGCACCATCCGTTGCAGGATGGGGATGAAGTGGCATTTTTCCCGCCAGTGACGGGAGGCTGATGATGGAGCAGACACGCATTCATGTAGGTGAAGCCGGGTTTAATGTCGGTGAAGAGTATAACTGGCTGGCCCAGTGTGACGAAGATGGTGCCGTGGTCACCTTTACCGGCAAAGTGCGTAACCACAATTTAGGTGAACACGTCAGTGCGTTAACGCTGGAGCATTATCCCGGCATGACGGAAAAAGCGCTGGCGGACATCGTGGCTGAGGCCCGTTCCCGCTGGCCGTTACAACGCGTCAGTGTCATTCATCGTATCGGGGCGTTTTATCCTGGCGATGAAATCGTGTTTGTCGGTGTGACCGGCGCGCATCGCAGTACCGCCTTTGATGCCGCTCAGTTCATTATGGACTATTTGAAAACCCGCGCCCCATTCTGGAAACGGGAAGCGACGCCAGAGGGTGATCGCTGGATCGAGTCTCACGATAGCGACAAACAGGCTGCCGAACGCTGGTGATATCAGTGCAAGGTGCGGATGTCCGGCCAAATATATGTTATGGCGAATGACCGTCAGTAGTCCAGCACCACAATCATGCGCTCATCGTTCTGATCTATTGCGGGGCAGAGCGGGTAAGTCTGCCGAGGATATCTCAATTCAGAGATTATCTCTGCGAGCAGATCTTTGGGGTTACCTATTGCTGTGGTATTTTGTGTTAAGCTATGGACGAAGAGGTGGGCTCATCGAGTCCCGTGTGTTTCACTTAAAGTAAAGGTAGCATCATGGATCGATATCCACGTTCCAACGATTCGATTGTCCAGCGGGTTGGCACCGGCATACAAGCCTATATGGCGCAGGTGTATGGCTGGATGACCTGTGGCCTGTTGCTGACGGCGTTTGTCGCCTGGTATACAGCACATACGCCTGCGGTACTCCATCTGGTATTTTCCAGTCAGATCACCTTTTTTGGTTTGATCATTGCGCAACTGGGGCTGGTATTTGTGATTTCCGGCATGGTGCAACGCCTTAGCGGTGCAGTGGCCACCAGCCTGTTCATGCTTTATTCCGCGCTGACCGGTCTGACTATTTCCAGTATTTTTATTCTTTATTCCGGTGCATCCATCGCCAGTACGTTTTTGATTACGGCGGGCATGTTTGGCGCCATGAGCCTGTATGGTTATACCACCAAGCGTGATTTGAGCGGTATGGGCAGTATGCTGTTTATGGCGCTGATTGGTATTGTGCTGGCGTCGGTAGTGAATTTTTGGCTGAAGAGTGAAGCGCTGATGTGGGCGGTGACCTATATCGGTGTGATTGTGTTCGTGGGCCTGACAGCTTATGACACTCAGAAACTGAAAAACATTGGTGAACAGCTTTCTGAGGATGATAAAGATAGCTTCCGCAAATACTCCATTGTGGGGGCGTTGACGCTGTATCTGGACTTCATCAACCTGTTCCTGATGTTGTTGCGTATTTTTGGCAACCGCCGCTGATGACCGAATCATTGTGATGAAAATGGGGCCAATTGGCCCCATTTTTTTGGTATGGCTCAGTATTATATCTCTTTATTGTCGGTTTCAACATGCTCTGGTTTCATCTCTTCCAACGTGGCTGATTCTGATGATCTAACCAGTGATAACCGGGGAACATGTGCCGGGAACCAGCCGACCATCGCCGGGAAATGGCGCAGAAAATGGAATACCACGACATTTTTGATAAATTGCCAGTGAGTGCGTTTAGGCAACTGATCGGCATCAATCAGATGGCAATCATCATTGATGATTTGCTGAAGATTGTCGCGGAGCTGCTGGTTGAAGTCGCGATCATGAATGAATAGATTCGCCTCCAGATTCAGCGCCAGGCTTAACGGGTCGAGGTTACTGGAACCGACAGTGGTCCAATGGTCGTCCTGAACGGCCACTTTGCCGTGTAAGGGGCGACGCTGATACTCATAGATTTCTACTCCGGCAGCCATCAGATAGCGATAAAGCAGGCGTGCGCCTGTCCGGACGATAGGAATGTCGGGGTGCCCCTGAATGATCAGTTTGACTCTCACGTTGCGCCGTGAAGCGCTACGCATGGCCCGCAGTAACCGGTAGCCAGGGAAAAAGTAGGCGTTGGCAATAATAATTTCACGTTTGGCCTGGCGCAGCATATACAGATAATGTTTTTCGATATCGTTACGGTGTTCGCCGTTATCCCGATAAACGAACAGGGCTTGTGCATCGCCAGGGTTTTTATTGCGAATCGGACGACGAAATCGGTGTCGCCACCATTGCCGCGGCTCCTTTTTACCGGACAGCATCGCGAGCGCGTTGCGGTAGATGTCATCCACGATCGGACCTCGGACTTTCACTGCATAATCCTGCTTGGCTTCTGGACCATAATCGATCATCTGTTCAGCGGAATAATTAATCCCACCGATGTAGGCCATTTCACCGTCAACAACCACGATTTTGCGATGTAGGCGACGAAACAGATTGGTTCTCATGCCAAAGAAGCGTGGCTGTGGATCGTAGAAGCGCACGCGCACGCCAGCGTTAATCAGGGGGGCAAGAAACACGACGGATAAATCATGGGAACCGTAGTCATCCACCGTAACATCGATACTGACGCCATTCTGTGCCGCAGTGAGCAAGGCGGACTGCAATTGATATCCTACATTGTCTTCATGCCAGATAAATGTTTCCAGTATTACCCGGCTACGGGCCTGGCGAATGGCAGTAAACACACTGGGGTAAAATTCGTCACCGTTCACCAGCAGTTCAATCTGGTTGTCGTCGCGCCACGCCATTTTCATCAATTGTGTTCCTGCTATAAGTCAGTGTTGTCAGTATGCCGTACCGTGCACTGCATTTGTTCTGTGTTTTATGCAATTTTGCGTCGGAACATCCAGTAGGCCACACTGCCCGTCGTGGCGGTGATCACCAGCAACGGCCACAGGCTATGCCAGATAATGTCAAAGCTGGCATCTTTCAGGTAAATCTGTTTGGTGATGTCGGTAAAATGTCGGATAGGGTTAACCCAGGTGATATTTTGCAACCATTGCGGCATGTTTTCCACCGGTGAAACATAACCGGAGAGCAGTATCGCTGGCATCATAAAGACAAATACTCCGATAAACGCCTGCTGTTGAGTAGAGCACAATGAGGAGATCAGCAGGCCGAATCCGACCAGCGACAACCCGTAAATCAGCATAGAGGCATAAAACAGCAGTAACGAACCGGCAAACGGGATGCGATACGCCAGAATGCCTGCCGCCAGCACAATCGAGGCTTGAAACGTGGCGACAATCAGTGCGGGTATGGCCTTGCCGACGAAAATCTGCCAGGTGGAGAGTGGTGAAACCAGTAACTGTTCCAGCGTTCCCTGCTCACGTTCTCTGGCCACGGAAAGGGATGTCACAATCAGCACGCCAATGGTGGTGATCATGGCGATAAGTGATGGCACTACAAACCATTTGTAATTCAGATTGGGATTGTACCAGTTACGAACGACCAGCTCGCTGTTATTAAGGCGGGTTTGGTCGTTCGTCAGTTCCAACTGGTAATTCCGTACGATGTGTTGTATATCGTTGGCGGCGATTTGGGCGCTGTTAGAGTGTCGGCCATCCAATATTACCTGGAGTGCGGTGCTATTGCCGCTGGCCAGATTGCGGGAAAACTGCGGAGGAAAGCGGATCAGCAGTAAAGCCCGCTGGTTATCCAATGTTGGGACTATTTCCTGTGGGCTATGTAACATCACCACATGGGAAAATGCCTTGGCTTCGGCAAACCGTTGTGTCAGTTCTACCGATGCCTGGCCGTTATCTTCGCTGTATATGGCGATGGTCGCGTTGGTCACATCCAACGTAGCCGCAAATGGGAACAGTACAACCTGAATGATCACCGGCATTATCAAAATGGTCCGGGTTTGTGGTTCTCGCAGCAGTGACTGTAATTCCTTTCTTATCAGTGTCCACAGACGATAAAACATAATGGATCCCTAATCCAGCCTGCGCCGGGTTTGCCAGGCGGTCAGACCAATAAAAATGACGGTGGAAGCAATCAGAAATAGTAAGTTGACGACCAGTACGCTGCCGATATTGCCGGCCAGAAACAGGGTCTGTAGCGTACTGACAAAATAGCGGGCCGGTATGATATAGGACACGGCTCGTACCAGTTCGGGCATACTGTCGATTTCAAACACAAATCCTGAGAGCATCACGGCTGGCAAAAAGGCGGCATTCAGCGCCACCATCGCGGCATTGAACTGGTTGCGGGTGAGGGTGGAAATCAACAGCCCCATCCCCAAAGTACAGGCCAAGAACAGACTGCTGATGCCGAACAGTAACCACAACGATCCCCGGTACGGTACGCCTAGCACGAACACGGATACCACCATGCACAGCACCATGACGGCCATACCAAGAACATAGTACGGTAACAGTTTGCTCAGCAGAAGTTCGGCACGTGTTACCTGCGTCGACAACAAGGCCTCCATGGTGCCTCGCTCCCATTCGCGGGCAATCACCAAAGACGTCAGGATGGCGCCAATTACCGTCATGATGATGGTAATGGCACCGGGGATAATAAAGTGTTTGCTGATGGCCGCGGGGTTAAACCAGTAGCGTGTTTGTACCTCAATCGGCAATTCGAATTCCTGTCCCCGGTCGCTGGCGCGTTGTTGTTGCCAGATTTGCCATACTCCTTCGGCATAGCCTTGTACGAAATTGGCGGTGTTAGGCTCGCTGCCATCCGTGATCACCTGTATTGGCGCACTAACCCGAGGTCGGGCCATCTGTTCGGCAAAGTCGCTGGGAATGACGATCAATCCGCGGATACGGCCTGCCTGCATGAGAGAAATCAGATAGGGTCGATTATCGCTGATAGTGGGTTCCAGATATGGCGATCCGGCAAAGGCACGAACCAGGCTGTGAGCATCGTCGCTCTGCTGTTCCACTAAGATGCCGACATGCAGATTGCTGGAATCAAGGTTGATACCATAGCCGAAAATAAACAGCAGCATTAGCGGAATCACAAAGGCGATTAATCCACTGCTGGGATCGCGCAGAATCTGGCGGGTTTCCTTCAGACACAGTGCCCGCAGGCGACGCCAGGAAAAGCGGGTGTCATCATGGGGTTGAAACATGGGACGATTCCTCAGCTTCCTCATCATATTCCTGTACCAACGCGATAAACGCCTGCTCCATCGTGGGATCGGAAAGCGTATCACTGGCGACCTGCTGTTTGAGGTCGTCTGGTGTACCGTTGGCAATCAGTTTTCCATGGTAAATCAATCCAATACGATCACAATATTCAGCCTCATCCATAAAATGGGTGGTTACCATCACCGTGACACCTTTATCTACCATTCCGTTAATATGCAGCCAAAACTCCCGGCGGGTGATCGGGTCGACACCGGATGTTGGTTCATCCAGAAACAGAATGTCGGGTTCATGCATCAGGGCGCAGGCTAACGCCAGCCGTTGTTTGAAACCCAGCGGCAATGAGTCGGGGGTTTGGTGATAGATAGGCCGGAAATTGAAGGCTTCGGTCATTTCCGTCATTTTTTCCTGTTGACGCGTGCCGCGCAGACCATAGACACCGGAAAAAAATCGCAGATTCTGTTCCACCGTCAGGTTGCCGTATAGCGAGAATTTTTGCGCCATATAGCCCAGATGCTGACGCACCTTGCCAGAACCGGTTTTCAGGTCCATATCCAGCACCAGGGCTTTACCTGACGTGGGCACCAGGAGTCCGCACATCATTTTGAATGTGGTAGACTTTCCCGCGCCATTAGGGCCAAGCAGGCCGAATATTTCTCCGCGTTTTACGCTAAAGTTCACATGATCGGTGGCGGTGAAGTCACCAAATTTTTTCGTTAGTTGTTGAGCTTCAATCACCGTTTCGTCTGCGTGAATCTCAATCTGTGGCATGATTTTTGCCAATGACGACGTTTCGGCCGGGCCACCGCCCAATAGGTCGATAAACGCATCTTCAAAACGAGGTTCTGTGTTCTCTACACTGTCTGGCGATAACGCCAGTGCCTGAAACAGTGCTTCCCGATCGGCGTCTGGTTTCAGGATCAACCGGACAGAGCGTCCCTGGATCACCCCGTCACTGACCTGTGGCTGACACAGTGCCTTTTGCAGTAACTGCCGATGGCTGCCGGTCATACTATTGACCAATATACTGCGACCGGACATTTTTTGGGTGAGATCCTGCGGTGGGCCACGATATAAGAGTTCACCTTCGTTAAGCAGCAGAATATCGCGACACTGTTCGGCTTCGTCCAGATATGAGGTGCTCCATAAAATCAACATACCGTCGTCAGCGAGTTCATGCACCATCCGCCACAACTCACGTCGGGAGATAGGGTCGACACCCACACCGGGTTCATCCAGGAGTAGCACATTGGGTTGACCCAACAGCGTACAGGCCAGCCCTAGTTTCTGTTTCATACCACCAGAGAGTTTGCCCGCCAGCCGTTTAGTAAAGTGGGTGAGATCGGTGAAGGCCAACAATTGTTCAAATGTCGTACGCCGCTTCTCGCCAGTGATGCCACGCAAATCGGCATAGAGCGTCAGGTTTTCTATTACCGTCAAATCTTCATATAACCCGAATTTTTGCGGCATATAACCTAAAATGGCGCGTAGCTGACGATCGTCTGCCACCGGATCCAGTTCCATGACCCGCATAGTGCCCGAACTGGGGGTTAGTAGTCCGGCCAACATGCGCAACAGTGTCGTTTTTCCGGCACCATCCGGCCCCACCAGACCGGTTACTGCACCGCTATCGATCTCTGCTGTCAGACGGGCCAATGCCGGTTTTTCTTGTCCGGGGAAGCTTTTTTCCAGCGCCTCAAAAATGATTCGCGTGGAATTATTTTCCGGCATGCTGACTATCCTGTGCAAAACGTAATGTTACCGGCATTCCCTGGCGTAAGCCGTTGTCCGCATCGTTCACGATGATACGCAAACGGTATACCAGTGCAGTGCGCAGATCTTCTGTCTCAACATTCTTTGGTGTGAATTCGGCACTGGGAGAAACGAACCCAACTTTACCGTGATAGGGTTTGTCTGGCCGGCCGTCGGTATAAATCAGTACCTCGCGACCCGGCACCGTACGGCCGAGATTGACTTCACTGACGTAAGCGCGGATCCAGACCGGTCGTGTCAGCGACAGCGTAAATACAGTACTGCCTGAGCTGAGCATACTGCCCGCTTCGGCGGCGCGGGTAAGGATGACCCCGGCGGAAGGAGAATGCAGCTTCGTATCCTGTAAATTCAGCATCGCCTGTGCCTGAGCAGCCTCAGCTTGCGCTAGCGAGGCTTCGGACGCTGCTATTTCCTGAGGTCGGTTACCCCGTTCATACTGGCTCAGCTTTTCTAACGCCGCTTGCAGATTAGCCCGGTCCTGATCCTTCGAAGCTCTGGCGTCTTCCAGCGTATCGGCGGAAATGGTGTGCTTTTTCCATAGTTCGAGTTGGCGTTGATAGAAGCTGTTGGCATAATCATAAGCGGCTTTTGTCTGCGCGGCCTGAGAACGCACCTGCGCTATTTCTTCGCTGCGATACCCCTCTTGCAATAACGCCAGTTGTGCACGGGCATTGGCAGTATCCGCTTCGGCCTCATGCAATGCATTCTGGTAGGGAGCGCTGTCCAGTTGCGCCAGCAGTTGCCCTGGTTGGATGGTGTCGCCTTCATCGACTTTCAGATCTGCCAGCCGTCCGTCGACCCGGAATCCCAGATTGACAGTGCGAATGTCCACGTTGCCATAGAGCGTAAGCGGCTGTTCCTGATGCTGGCGATAGAGGGTTACGCCATAAGTAACGGCGACGATCAACACCAGACCAATAATTACCATTATCCCTGTTTTTTTGTTCATGGTTCTCCCGGTTCCTCGTTATCACCTTGATAATTCAATCCATTGTTAAGGATTAGTCTGTTAATCAGAATCGGCCGCTATCAGGCTGCGTCGGAGAGTAACGACGGGTGACTATGGCGCAGGTAGTCAGCGTTTACCTGTCAGCGGTAATACTTTTAGTGTATACGCCTTTATCAGAATTTGGTGGTCACTATCGCGTAAAAGTTATGCCAATGGATTGATATTAATCAGATCGTGATGGATAGTTGTGGGTCGGTTGAGTAAAGAAAATGTGATTTACATAGAAAAATTCTTGAAACCGGCGGTTTTCTGTTACAATCACCCACAGTTATGCACCGTAGTTTGTGCCCATTCACCGAGATTATCGCGCATGCGTGCTGGAATGACATGCCGCGCTAACCCCGTCTTGATATCACCCTGGAAACTACACCGGCTTGTGCTCGGTCAGGGTTGATCTGGAGTTGTTCTCTTTATGTCTTTTGAATCTCTCAGCCTGAGCGCTGATATTTTGCGTGCTGTGGAAGAGCAGGGTTACCGCGAACCGACACCGATACAGCGTCAGGCAATCCCGATTGTGCTGGCAGGCCGTGACCTGATGGCCAGCGCACAGACCGGCACGGGTAAAACCGCCGGTTTCACGCTGCCCTTGTTGCAATTACTCAGCACTAAACCAGCTCCTAAAGGGCGTCGTCCGGTACGGGCGCTGATCCTGACTCCAACCCGTGAACTGGCAGCACAGATTGGTGAAAACGTTCTGGCGTATAGCAAATATCTACATCTTCGTTCGCTGGTGGTTTTCGGCGGTGTCAGCATTAATCCACAGATGATGAAGCTGCGTGGCGGCGTCGATATTCTGATCGCCACGCCGGGACGATTGCTGGATCTGGAGCACCAGAACGCGGTTGATTTGTCACAGGTGGAAATCCTGGTGTTGGATGAAGCCGACCGGATGCTGGATATGGGCTTTATTCACGATATACGCCGTGTACTGGCAAAATTACCGGCCAAACGTCAGAACCTGCTGTTTTCTGCAACGTTCTCGGATGAAATCAGAACACTGGCCGGTAAATGGTTAACCAACCCGGCATCGGTGGAAGTGGCGCGTCGCAATACGCCGTCTGAACTGGTGGCGCAGCATGTGCATTTTGTTGATAAGAAACGCAAACGGGAATTGCTTTCCTATTTGATTGGCAAACACAACTGGCAGCAGGTACTGGTTTTTACCCGCACCAAACACGGTGCTAACCATTTGGCCGAGTTGTTGAATAAAGATGGTATTACCGCCACGGCCATTCATGGTAATAAAAGTCAGGGTGCTCGTACCCGGGCGTTGGCAAATTTCAAAGACGGTGGCATCCGCGTACTGGTTGCCACGGATATTGCCGCTCGTGGGCTGGATATCGACCAGTTACCCCATGTGGTGAACTATGAGTTACCGAACGTGCCGGAAGATTATGTCCATCGTATTGGTCGTACCGGGCGAGCGGAAGCAACTGGTGAAGCGCTGTCACTGGTGTGTGTGGATGAGCACAAGTTGCTACGGGATATTGAGCGTCTGTTGAATCGTGAAATTCCCCGTATAGCGATTGACGGTTATGAACCGGACCCGACGATTAAAGCCGACCCGATCCAGAATGGCCGTCAAGGTGGCCGTGATAGTCGTGCCAGCGCACCGCGTAGCCAGGGTGATCGCCAGGGACCGCGCGGGCAGGGCGATCATTCCCGTTCGGCGCGTAAACCCGCGACGTCTCGACCAGCAGGAGCCGGTCAGCGCCAGCAGGATGGACAACCGCGTCGTTCACCGCGTCCGCAACAGAAATCTTCAGCAAAAGCTTAACAGTATAAAGGAGCCAATTGGCTCCTTTTTTATGATCTGTCAACTGAATATGGGATAGATTGTCTGAACAATGTGTATGGGTAATCGGCCTATATAGATTTGGGCTGTTTTTCCTGTAGTGTGTCAGCGTCATTACCCAATATATTATCTTTGTTCTTCAGGCGATAAATAGCGCAAATTCTGGTACTCAAACCATGTCAAGCCAATAACCACAACATCCAGTAGACTGATTAACAGTAATAGCCACGAGTGGGTAAAACTGTATCGATAGAGTTGATAAATAATGAGAATGCAGAATATGGCGATGGCAATCGGGTAATAATTTAATTTTTTTCGCCAAAGCCCGCCGATGAGCCACAGTTTAATCACTCCATGACTTAATAGATAAAATGCAGTGAACATCTGACTGGTTACGGATAGGCCATGTGCGGTATGCATCAAATAGGTGGCTATAACATCATGGGGATCTTCGGTTAGTTCGATGTGTGTAATGGATTCCACCAGATTGAGAATATATTGCTTTGACACAAAGTAAGTGAAAATGCCAGCGGCAATTTCAGAGACGGCAAGCACCGCCTTGAAAAGTAAACTTATCTCAAAAGCCACGTGGATACTTTTTCTGCTAATCAAGTTATCTCCCTCCGTTTTTACTGGCGTATTTTATGGCATAATTATCGTACAAAGTCGTCAATCGGTTAGACAGTAGGGTAATAACATCATTTAACCGATAAGTGCCTGTCTCATTATTTCCATTGCGTTGTTTTGCCTACCAACAGTACCATTGCCTGCCGTTATTGATTGAGTTGAATTATGCGCGTTTTACTGGCCCCGATGGAAGGTGTGCTAGATTCCCTGGTACGGGAATTGCTTACCGAAGTGAACGACTATGATCTGTGCATCACCGAATTTTTGCGAGTGGTGGACCAACGCTTGCCAGTAAAGTCGTTCTATCGTATTTGTCCGGAACTACAACACGCCAGCCAGACGCCTTCCGGGACACCCGTCCGGGTACAACTGCTAGGACAATATCCGCAGTGGTTGGCGGAGAACGCTGCCCGGGCAGTAGAGTTAGGATCCTGGGGTGTTGATCTCAACTGCGGCTGTCCGTCAAAATTGGTGAACGGCAGTGGCGGTGGAGCAACGTTGTTAAAGGATCCCGAGCTGATTTATCAAGCCGCCAAAGCCATGCGTGACGCGGTACCTGAACATTTGCCGGTCACAGTGAAAGTCCGTTTGGGGTGGGATAGCGGTGACGCACGATTTGAGATTGCTGACGCGGTACAGCAAGCGGGAGCCAGTGAGCTGGCGGTTCATGGTCGCACCAAAGAAGATGGCTACCGTTCTGATCGCATCAACTGGCTGGCAATCGGTGAAATTCGCCAGCGCCTGCGCATTCCAGTGATCGCTAATGGTGACATTCGGGATTGGGAAAGTGCACAGGCGTGTATGACAATAACCGGTTGTGATGCGGTGATGATTGGTCGTGGCGCACTGAATGTGCCCAATCTTGGTCGGGTGATTAAATATAATGAACCTCGGATGCCATGGCCACAGGTGTTGGCGCTACTACAAAAATACGTTCGGCTGGAGAAACAAGGGGATACCGGCATGTATCACGTCGCCCGCATCAAACAGTGGCTGGGATATTTACGCCAAGAATATGCAGAAGCAACCGGGTTGTTTAGTGAGATTCGGTCATTGAACCGCTCTGCGGCCATTGCGCAGGCTATTAATGTTGCTTGTTGAAGTGGGGTTTCGCCTGTTTTCAACATTTTCCGGATGAGGTAAGTAACATGGCAGCAACCCAGATCGTCTCTGAAATGAAAATTTACACAGCTATTTGCACCTGGTTTGCAAATTAATGTCGGAGAGATTGTATTATCACTCTTTCATATCTATACATAATTAGCGAATGGGCAATTTCGTTGATAATGTCCTTCTGGGGAGCAGGTAAAAGCGCTGATCTTTACTGTCCATTTATCCATAACGTATGGACAAAACACGGGTAGAACGAGACAAGCTTTACTTGAGTAAGCGTATCAGGATTTTTTGTTGCTCTACTGCCACTCGAAATTTATTGGATACATTCGTTTGTACACTAGTGAAGGGGGAATTTTTTATTAAATAAAATGATTGAGGAAACACCACCTTTTGCTTAAGGTACAAGATTACTATTTGATTTTATAGCGCTATCAGTAAGTTGTCTGATAGTAACCAACAAGTAAATGCATTAAGATGTGTACTAATATGTCGTTGTAATATGTATCTGACTTTATTATGTTAAATAAGAGTGATTATCTATAATAATATACGTTCCTGTGTGTGGTCGGAAATATTATATTATTATCCCTACTTTAGTTGAAACATTCAAATGATTGTTCGATCCTTTTCCCTGATGGCTTGTAGTATCAGATCGGCAGTCAATAGTGGAGAGTGAAAGTGACTGAGTATTTCAGAGGGAAATATGAAGTTGAAGTAAAGTTTCGCATTCAGGATATTGTGACTTTTCGTGAGGGTTTATTTAGCCAACATCCTGAGTCTTATGTTTTTGAAAATAAAGAATATGATATTTATTATGATTCTGAAGAAAATAAACTTCGGCAGCAAAATATCAGTATGGTCCTGCGTCGTATGGCACCATCGGGAATTAAGCTCTGGATTGTCAAGGGGCCACGTACCGGGTTAAGTGAAGCCGTTAATGTCGAGTCTTTTGAAATAACTGACAGTATTCTTAGAACGTTAGGCTACAAACCTATTTTTGAGCTGAATAAAACCCGTAGTATTTATTTTCTGGATACATTCAATATTACAATGGATTATATAGAATCACTGGGTCATTATGTGGAAATATCTTGTATGACTGAAGATGATTCAGCGTTGGATCTCCTCAGAGAAAAATGCCAAGACTGTGCATTACGGTTGGGTCTATTGCTGGATAATATAGAGCATCAGTCTTATCGACAATTGCTTGGCTATTGATTTTGTGATATAAAACAGGGCTGTTCTGTATAGAGCAGTCTTGTTTTAACATCAAGCGACGTTTTTTTTCGATATTATTTTTATCAGGATGATGTTGAATCATCACCATAATACCGTTTCCCGATGCGAATAATATCCCGTCCCTGAGATTTTCGATGCTTATTTGTGTCGCGTAATGAATAAATACAACCACAATATTCTTGCTGATAAAATTGCTCTCGTTTGCTAATTTCAATCATCCGGGTTGAACCACCCTGTTTACGCCAGTTATAATCCCAATACACCATTCCTGGATATTTCCGGGTGGCGTTCATCCCGCAGGTGTTGATCTGTTGCATGTTTTTCCAGCGCGAAATTCCCAATGAGCTGGCGATAGCGCTAAAGCCATGTTCATGTGCGTAAAGCGCGGTACGCTCAAGACGCATATCAAAACACATGGTACAGCGGATCCCCCGTTCCGGTTCCCACTCCATACCTGTCGCCCGCTCAAACCAGTTATCGGTATCGTAGTCCGCATCGACAAAAGGCACGCTATACTTTTTGGCAAAACGGATATTTTCTTCTTTGCGAATCAGATACTCTCGTTGTGGATGAATATTAGGGTTATAGAAAAAAATGGTGTAATCAATACCTGAAGTCGCCAGCGCTTCCATCACTTCTCCTGAACAAGGCGCACAGCAGGAATGAAGCAGTAATTTGTCAGCCGTGCCTGGTAGTGTTAATAACGGTCGTTGAACGTTTGACGCGTTTTTTTCATTGGGCATAAACATTATCCATTGTTAAGCAAAAACGAGCTTTGTTGCGACAAATTATTAACCAGAGTTGATGTGTTTACAATGCGGTGCACCCAAGGGCGTTAACGATGCAGGAATGCAGCTTACGGTGCTACAACAGGAACGCGGATCCGGGATGGCGTGAGTAACCGGGGACAGACCGATTTTTATGGTTGGGTAATCAGTTTTTCAACGTCAGTCAAACTTTGTCACAAAGCTTTATGGTTACTTCGAGTGCACCGAGGAAATAGGTCAATTATAATGCCGCGTTCTCTCCTTTTTAATTTAACAGTTTACTGTTTAAGTTGTTGAATAATGAGCAAAAAAATTAAATATCCCTGCGTGGGACTGGTGCTTCTTTCTTCGTCATTCTTGCTGCTTCCCGCTGCAATGGCGAAGCAACATGTTGTGCAGCATACTGCTACCCGTCAGGAGATTGCCTCCGGCAGTGCCATGGTGGTGGATTTGAGTAACAACAAGGTGCTGTATTCCAGTAATCCTGATGTCGTGGTACCCATTGCGTCTCTCACCAAACTGATGACGGCATTGGTAGTGCTGGATGCCAATCAGCCGTTGGATGAGCTTCTTTCCGTGAATATAAGCCAGACGAAAGAGATGAAAGGCGTGTATTCCCGTGTGCGTCTTGGTAGTGAAATCAGTCGTCATGATATGTTGCTGTTGGCGCTGATGTCTTCTGAAAACCGTGCGGCAGCCAGTTTGGCATATCATTATCGTGGCGGTTATCAGGCTTTTATTGCGGCAATGAATGCCAAAGCCAAAGCATTGGGAATGACTCACACGCATTATGTAGAACCGACGGGGCTGTCGATCAATAACGTTTCCACTGCCCGGGATTTGACCAAGCTGCTGATTGCCTCCCGACAGTACCCACTACTGAGTCAACTGAGTACTACTCACGAAAAAATGGAGACGTTTTCTCATCCGACTTATACCTTGCCGTTTCGCAATACCAACCATCTGGTTTATCGGTCTGACTGGGATATCCAGCTGACGAAGACCGGGTTTACCAATCAAGCAGGTCATTGTTTGGCAATGCGTACGGTAATCAACCATCGTCCGGTATCACTGGTGGTACTGGATGCGTATGGAAAATATACGCATTTCGCGGATGCCAATCGTCTGCGTAACTGGCTGGAAACCGGGAAGGTCAGTGCTGTGCCGGCAGCTGCGCTGAGTTATAAAAGGGAGAGAGCCCTGGCGTCGCGTGAGCCTCATGACGCAGAAACAATCGACATGGCGTTAACAGCGACAGAGTAATGGGCAAGGGACAAGGGATTTGAACTAGCCGGGTCACGGGAAGTGCAGTTTGACTTGTATTTCCCGGATGACCGGCTTGAGAAGAAACAGTATTGATGATCTGCGGTGTGTTACACCGGAACCCTGAGATCTAGCGTGATATCCCCAAAACGGGTGATTTCTTCCTCATGAGTCGCTTCCCTCCAGGGCTCTGACAATGCCTGTTCCATCCAGATACGCATGGCTGGATGTCTCAGCATATGGCGGTAGTAATTTTCCACCTCCGGTTCCAGTGGCAGGCTGTAGGTCTGGATGCGAAATACCACCGGCGCGAAAAACGCATCGACCGCACTGAATTGTTTGCCCGCCAGGAATGGACCGCCAAAGCGGGAGAGCCCTTCTTTCCACAGCGTATTCAGGCGTGTCAGGTCATTTTTCAGTTCAGGCGTGATGTCATGTAGTTTGATCCGCACGCCGCAACTCATCGAGCACTGGTTGCGTATAGCATTAAACCCGGAATGCATTTCTGCCGCTGCACAACGTGCCCAGGTGCGGGCCGCGGCGTCAGTCGGCCAGACGCCTGGATGATGTTCGGCCAGATATTCGATAATCGCCAGTGAGTCCCACACCGTGGTATCACCATCAATTAAGCAAGGCACTTTACCGGTGGGTGAAAAGGTTTTGAAGGCAGGTTGTGTAAGCCCGGGAGAAAAAGGAGCCAATTTTTCTTCAAAGGGAACTTCCAACGCTTTGAGCATGATCCAGGGGCGCAGTGACCATGATGAATAGTTCTTGTTTGCAATATACAACTGGTACATCTCTTATCCTCCTTCTGTTATCCATACCTTATCTTTAGCACGAAAAACGTTAGCTGACATCCCGACCGTGGAGATAACCACGGCGTCAGCGCCATTCGTTTATAACGGTGTTCACGCCAGGATGACATGTCCGCAGGCAACCTGTAGTAATTCCCAGTCGCTGCTATCGGTGGCGGCTTCATCGCTAATAATCATGTCGATATCGCTTATAGGGGCGTAAATAATACGACTGGTAACGCCAATCTTGCTGTGATCGGCCAGAATAATCCGCGTTTTGGCATGATGCGCCATCGCCCCTGCAACCTCAGCCTCATGGTGGGCAAAACTACTGGCGCCGGACTGACTGGCAATGCCGACGGGGGACAGTAACGCGACATCGGCGCGATAGCGCTGAATTTCACTGACGGTCAGTGCACCGCTGGTTGCCTGCATTGACGGGCCCATATGCCCGCCGAGCAAAATAACGTCATGGCGCAACAGGTTGTCTGAGTCGACCGCACTTAAGGTAAGCGCAATGTTCAGACTGTTGGTGATAATTGTCATGCCGGGCATCGACAGTAATTCATCAGCCAGCAGCGATGTCGTACTGCCTGCATCAATGAAGAGGGTTTGTCCAGCCTGCAATTGTTGT
Organism: Prodigiosinella confusarubida; assembly: GCF_002847015.1. Taxonomy (GTDB): domain Bacteria; phylum Pseudomonadota; class Gammaproteobacteria; order Enterobacterales; family Enterobacteriaceae; genus Prodigiosinella; species Prodigiosinella aquatilis. Next base: position 3,633,866 of record NZ_CP025085.1, on the reverse strand, counting down.
ACCGCAGCGCGGGCAATGGCGTGTTTTTCTTTGGCGCGCACAGCATTACGTATGGCAAGCGGGGGTTCTGGCGAGCTATCTGTAGCCACGATACCGCCATGAACCCGCCGCAGTCCGCCCAGGGCTTCCAGTTTAAGAATATCCCGTCGTACCGTTTCTCTGGAAACGCCAAGATGCTGAATAATTTGCTCCGTACTGACCCGGTTTAACGTGGACAGCAGGGCGCGGATACGGTGTAGACGGGTTTCTTCTAGCATGAGTCTCACTCTTGGAATGAAATCTTCGAAGCTTGCATGATCGTGTGTAACAGATAACAAACCTCGTTAGGGTCAGGTTTATTGGTGTTCTGTTTCATGATGTCCCTGGGTGTCCCAGTGTCATTATACCGGCAAGTTCAACGATGATGGGTGGATAAATTATTGCATAAATGTGTATTTTTGTGCTTGTCGCTTGGTGAGGGCACTGATATTTTCGGCTTCGAGGTAAGTATTTGATTTATTTTTAAGTTAAAAAACAATAAATTGAGATTTTTTATTGTGCTATGAGTATTTTGGTTTCAGCGTGTAAATAAGTTTTTTTGTGGGTTTTTTTTGCAGATTATTAGTGCTTATTTTTGTATTTGTGTATTTTATTGTTTTTGTTGTATGGTGATAGGCAGTATTGCCACCCGGGCATATACCCGATAACCCGCTGGCAGGACCCATCCTGGGTTTTTTATTCATCTTCTAGACAGGAGTCATCATGGCAACACGTTCAACCATTATGGATACCAACAGCTTTCGAGCCGAACATGCCGATGCGTTGAGTCAGGATGTTCGTAAACTTACTGATAAACGTAGTCGGGTGCTGGGAGACTCCTATCGCCTGTTTTATCGTAACCCCGTGCATCTGGTGCGAGGAGAAGGGCAATATTTGTGGGATGCTGCTGGCGATAAATATCTGGATGTGTATAACAATGTGGCCAGTATCGGACACTGCCATCCTGCCGTTATCGCCGCAGTGCACCAACAGATGAGCCAGCTCAATACGCATACCCGTTATCTGCATGAACGTATCCTGGATTACACCGAGGATTTACTGACGACAGTACCAGCGGAAATCACCAAAGCGATGTACATGTGTACCGGGTCGGAAGCCAACGACCTGGCTATTCGTGTCGCCCGCGCCTATAGCGGTGGTACGGGAATCATTGTCAGTCAGGAAGCCTACCACGGGACCAGTGAGCTTACATCAGGTGCTTCACCGGCGTTGGGCAGCGGTCAGCCGTTGGCGGCAACAACCCGGCTGGTTCCGGCCCCGGATCGTTATCGGGTCGATGCTCCTGACCTTGGCATCTGGTTTGCTAACGAAATTCAAAAGCAGATTGATGACATGGCGGCACACGGTATTAAATTTGCCGGCTTTCTGGCCGACTCCATTTTTTCATCAGATGGCGTACTGCCAGCGCCGATAGGTTATTTGCAGCCGGCTGTCGATGTGGTGCACGCTAATGGCGGTATTTTCATCGCTGACGAAGTGCAACCTGGCTTCGCCCGGACCGGGGACGCTTTCTGGGGTTTTGCCCGCCACGGCATCGTGCCGGACATCATCACGATGGGAAAACCGATGGGTAACGGTATTCCCGTCTCAGCACTGTTGGCCAGACCGGACGTACTGGCGGCGTTCAGTGATGAGATTCCTTATTTCAATACGTTCGGGGGGAACCCGGTGTCGATTGCTGCCGCACAGGCGGTGTTACAGGTTATCCGAGAAGAGAAATTGCAGGCGCACAGCAAAAACGTCGGGGAAAAACTACGTCGCGAACTGGCTCTATTGGCACAACGGCACTCGAGTGTCGGGGATGTGCGTGGCGCCGGGTTGTTCATCGGTTTTGAACTGGTCAGCGACCGTGATGCAAAAACACCGAACAAAGCGTTGGCGCTGGATGTGATTGAACGTTTGCGAACCGATCATGTGCTGACATCAGTTGCCGGACCGTATGGTAACGTATTGAAGCTGCGCCCACCGTTGGCGTTTCAGGAACAAGATATCGACTGGCTGGTCGGTTCGCTGGATAAAGCGTTGACTGCTGCTGCATTATAGTGTGTTCTGCCAATTAGCCACTCTCCTGCGCCCGGCCGGCCAAGGCCGGGTGCTTGCCTCCACCATCAACGTCATACTGCTATCGGCCCTGCTAATAATGTCCTGATCGTAATGTGGCGTGATGTCACTTCACCCGGTGATCATGGTCATTTGTGCAGCAACTTGCATAATTCTTTCACTTTTAAGTCAATTTCTTGTCTGAAAATCATTATCATGATGTGCGATGTATTCTGTGGTACATCACAACAATGGCATGTGGAGGGTGAACACTCTTCTTGCCACTTCAGGGTTATGGCACATTAACTGACCTGTCCCACCAACTTTTATGCCGTGTTTTGGTGATATCGCCAGAAACAAGGGATTGATTGAGTACGAAAAAATAATGAAATGGCTTACTTCACTGACGATTGTAATCGGGCTTGCCGGTAATGCTGTTGCTGCCCAACCGTTGGTCACAACACCACCTACGGTGGTGTTAACTTCGCATCAACAACGTGATGCTTTTGTAACCGATTTGCTGAAAAGAATGACGCTGGAAGAAAAAATCGGCCAGCTGCGGTTAATCAGCGTGGGAGCGGATAACCCGAAGGCAGCCATTCGTGAAATGATTCGACACGGGCAAGTGGGTGGCATCTTTAATACTGTCACTCGCCACGATATCCGGCAGATGCAGGATCAGGCTATGCAGCTCAGTCGCCTGAAGATTCCACTGTTTTTTGCTTATGACGTAGTACATGGTCAGCGTACCATTTTCCCTATCGCGCTGGGGTTGGCCTCTTCCTGGGATATGGATGCCATCGCGCTGACTGGGCGTACAGCAGCCTATGAGGCGACTGAAGATGGTCTGAACATGACCTGGGCGCCGATGGTGGATATTACCCGTGACCCACGCTGGGGGCGAGTATCCGAAGGCTTTGGCGAGGATACCTGGCTGACCAGTGAAATTGCCCGTGTGATGGTGAAAGCTTTTCAGGGCGACGATCTTACGGGCCGGCACTCCCTGATGACCAGTGTTAAACATTACGCCCTGTATGGCGCAGTCGAAGGTGGCCGCGACTATAACACGGTGGACATGAGCTTGCAGCGCATGTTCCAGGATTATATGCCGCCGTATAAGGCTGCGATTGATGCGGGGAGCGGCGGGGTCATGATCGCACTCAACTCCATCAATGGCGTACCGGCTACCTCCAATCGCTGGCTGATGAAAGATGTACTACGCGATCAGTGGCATTTTAACGGCGTCACAATCAGCGATCATGGCGCCATCAAAGAACTGATTAAACACGGGGTGGCGGCGGATGCGCGCGATGCCTCGCGTATTGCCATTACGTCCGGTATCGATATGAGCATGAGTGATGAATATTTTGGTCGTTACTTGCCGGGATTGGTAAAAAGCGGTGCGGTAAGTGAAAAAGATGTCGAGGCGGCCTGTCGGAAAGTGCTGAATATGAAATACGACATGGGGTTGTTTCAGAACCCATATCGTCACCTTGGGCCAGTAGGTTCCGACCCGGTGGATACTAATGCGGAAAGCCGTCTGCATCGTCTGGCGGCACGGAAAGTGGCGCGCGAAAGTCTGGTTTTACTGAAAAACCGGCTTAATATTCTGCCACTGAAAAAAACCGGTACGATTGCGGTGATCGGGCCGTTGGCGGACAGTAAACGCGACATTATGGGCAGTTGGTCGGCAGCTGGCGTTGCCCGACAGTCGGTAACGGTATATCAGGGGATTAAAAACGCCGTAGGCGATAAGGCCCATATTCTGTATGCCAAAGGTGCCAACATCAGTAATCATAAAGGGATTATTGATTTCCTGAATCAGTATGAACCTGCGGTGACGGTAGATCGCCGCACGCCCCAGGCGATGATTGAAGAAGCGGTGAGCGTGGCCAGACAGTCTGATATCGTGGTTGCGGTAGTGGGTGAGGCGCAAGGCATGGCGCATGAAGCCTCCAGCCGTTCCAATATTACTATTCCTGATAGTCAGGAAGCATTAATCACCGCGTTGAAAGCAACGGGTAAACCCCTGGTGCTGGTGCTGATGAATGGCCGCCCTTTGGCGCTGGTACGTGAAAATCAGCAGGCAAACGCATTGCTGGAAACCTGGTTCAGCGGGACGGAAGGCGGGAACGCGATTGCAGATGTGTTGTTTGGCGACTACAACCCGTCCGGCAGACTGCCGATATCCTTTCCGCGTTCCGTAGGGCAGATTCCGATTTACTATAATCACCTGCCAACCGGACGTCCTTATACGCCGGAGAATCCGGGTAAGTACACCTCGCATTATTATGATGAAGCCAATGGCCCGCTCTATCCATTTGGCTATGGCCTGAGTTACACCACGTTTGACGTGTCGGCAATCCGGCTTTCCAGCCCGATCATGAAACGCGACGGAACATTAACCGCGTCAGTGACAGTGAAAAATACCGGTAAACGCGCAGGAGAAACCGTCATCCAGCTGTATTTACATGATGTGGTGGCTTCGGTTAGCCGTCCGGTAAAAGAACTGAAAGGATTTCAACGGGTGATGCTGCAACCGGGAGAAGAAAAAACCGTCAGCTTTACACTCTCGCCTAAAGACTTGATGTTCTATAACGCGAAAATGCAGCATGTTGTGGAGCCGGGCCGATTTGATGTCATGATTGGCGTGGATTCAGAACGGGTGAAAACACAGCACTTTACCTTGCTTTAACACCTTACCTTGCATTAACACCTTTCTTGGCGTTAATGCCTTCATCAATTCCGTTTCCTGACCACCGTGATGGGGTCGGGAAACGCCATCAGGGAATGATGGTACAGGGGCAATAGCGGTTGAATAGTTTTTCCCCTCAGACACGAGTCTGCCGTTATCGTATGGTCAGTTGCTGTGAACAATAATGATATAACCCACCAGCATGACGCCACCAATACCACTCAATGCACACAGGGCAAATAGCCCGATCATACCCAGCTTGCTTAAACTCATCAGGTTATCCTTTCGTTAATTCCTCTGGATTATAAAGCCTTCCGCTGGTGATACAAGCAAACTGCCGCTGTCGGTTTCTTGAATTCGTATCATCCACGGTGGTAAAGACGTGGTGTAAACCTGCGCTTCCATAACGAAAGTGGCGTATTACCTGCCGTCTGTGGGACAATGCCTGCTGAATTAACTGATATTGAGCAGGCATGGCCCTTTCCCCCGCGTTAAAACTGCAGATCGGCCAATGGTATAAGGCATTGCAGCAGCAAATTCCGGATTTTGTTTCCCGTACTCCACAGCGACAGATGATAGCTGAAGTGGCTAAAGCGCTGGCGGGCGATTATCCGCGCCATTTAGTCATCGAAGCGCCGACTGGGGTGGGGAAAACCCTGTCATACCTGATTCCAGGCATCGCGGTCGGTCGGTCTGAACTGAAAACGCTGGTGGTCAGTACGGCCAATGTCGCACTACAGGATCAGCTTTTTAGCAAGGATTTACCGCTGCTGAAGTCGTTCATTCCCGACTTGAAATTTACGGCGGCGTTTGGTCGGGGACGTTATATCTGTCCACGTAATCTGGCGGTCATGGCGACGGATGTCGATGCACAAGGGGATTTAACCCTGTTTCTGGATGATGAACGGGTTCCTTCCAGTCGCGAAGAACAGGCCATCTGCACAAAACTGGCAAAAGCCTTGCAGAGTCATACCTGGGACGGACTTCGGGATCATTATCAGGCATCGATAGCTGATGGGCTGTGGGCCAGGCTCAGCACTGATAAGGCGAACTGTCTGGGGCGTAACTGTCACTATTTCCGCGAATGCCCGTTTTTTATCGCCCGGCGTGAGATTGAAGAGGCTGATGTGGTAGTCACCAATCATGCCTTGGTGATGGCGGCGATGGAAAGTGATTCGGTGTTACCCAGCGCCAAAAATCTGTTACTGGTATTGGATGAAGGGCATCACGTGCCTGATGTTGCACGGGATGCATTAGAAGTATCCGCTGATATTACCCACAGCGTGACTCAGTACCAGTTGGAACAGCTGGTGCAACAAATGGGCATCTGCATGGTACAGTTTGCGCCGAAATCGCCGCCTCGGTTGGCTAACGCCGAACGGCTGTTAGCGCATTGTGGTGAAGTGCGGGAACGGATGCAGATATTTGAGCAGATGTGCGTGTCGTTCCTGCCCGTCGACAACGTATCGGCGGATTATCGTTTCCCAATGGGAAAATTGCCGGAAGAAATGAGCGATGTCTGCTCCCGCCTGTTCAAGCTGACCGACAGTCTGCGCGGACTGGCAGAGTACATGCTCAATGATCTGGGCGAAAAAACCGGCCAGCACGATATAGTGCGATTACACCACACCATGTTGCGGATGAGCCGGATCCTGAATTATCTGGAAACGGTGAGTAAATTATGGCGTCTGGCGGCGCTGGAGCAATCTTCCAATGCGCCGGTTTCCAAGTGGATTGTCCGCGAGATGTGGGACGGCCAGCCGCATCTTTATCTGCATTGTGCTGGGATCCGTGTTTGCGACCAGCTTGACCGATTACTGTGGCGCAATCTTTCTCATGTCGTGATGACCTCGGCGACGCTGCGCTCACTGAACAGTTTTACCCGTTTGCAAGAGCTGTCGGGGCTGAGTGAAGAAGAGGGGGATACGTTTATTGCCCTGGATTCGCCGTTTAATCACCGTGAGCAAGGTCGGTTAGTGATCCCTAAAATGCGCTATGAGCCGCTGATGGCGTGCGAAGCACAACATGTTGCTGAAATGGCACGTTTTTTTCGCTCGGAACTTCAAAAAAATACCCATAAAGGCATGCTAATGCTGTTTGCCAGCCAGCGTGCTATGCAACTGTTTCTGATACAAGTGACCGATTTGCGGTTAATGCTGCTGGTGCAGGGCGACCAGCCTCGCTATCGATTGGTGGAACTGCATCGCCAGCGGGTAGAAGAGGGGCAAACCAGCGTGCTGGTCGGCCTACAATCTTTTGCGGAAGGGCTGGATCTGAAAGGTGAGCTGTTAACGCAAGTGCATATTCACAAGATAGCCTTTCCGCCGATTGACAGTCCGGTGATCCTGACCGAAGGCGAATGGTTGAAAAGCCTGAAGCGCCATCCGTTTGTGGTTCAGAGTCTGCCGAGTGCGTCGTTCAGATTGATCCAGCAGGTGGGACGACTGATCCGCAGTCATGATTGTTTCGGCGAAATAGTGATCTACGATCGTCGTCTGCTGACTAAAAGTTATGGGGCACAATTACTGGCAGCGTTGCCGGTATTTCCAATTGAACAGCGCGATATGCCGGAAGAGGGTGAAGCCGATGCGTAAACAGGCTACCCGTTGCCTGGTAGCCCGTTGTGTCTGAAAAGACGACGTACTTAGTAGTGATGTCCGTTAATGCTCTTCCAGTAGTTTCGTCGCGTCGATGGGTTTGTCATGAATGGCGAATTTATCGACAATCGTAGCACTGGCGGTGTTTAATCCGGTGACGTCAACCTGCTTGCCCAGGCGTCTGAATTTCATGACCACTTTATCCAGTGCGCTGACGGATGTGATGTCCCAACAGTGTGCATGGTGCAAATCGATAACGATGTGATTAATGCTGTCATTAAAATCAAAACTATTGGCAAATCGTTCAGCAGAAGCGAAGAACAACTGTCCTTTAACCTGATAATGTCGGGTATTTTCTGAAACAACGCTGTCTACCAGCATAAACTGAGCCACTTTGTTGGCGAAATTAATCCCCGCAATCAATACACCAACCAGAACGCCATAGGCTAGATTATGGGTTGTCACTACAACCGTGACGGTGGTCAGCATCACCACGCTGGTGGAAACCGGATGTGTCCGCAGGTCACGGATGGAACGCCAGGAAAAAGTGCTGATGGATACCATGATCATGACGGCAACCAGTGCAGCCATCGGAATGTGGGATACCCAGTCGCGCAGAAACATGACCAGACACAACAGGAAGACACCAGCGGTCAGCGTCGAGAGGCGTCCACGTCCACCGGATTTAATATTAATCACCGACTGACCAATCATGGCGCAACCCGCCATTCCGCCCATCAGTGACGTCACCATGTTGGCAATTCCCTGAGCTTTGCATTCCCGGTTTTTATCGCTGGACGTGTCGGTCATCTCATCAACGATGGTGGACGTCATCATCGATTCCAGTAGCCCGACCGCGGCCAACCCTGCGGAATAAGGGAAAATCACCGCCAATGTGTGCAGGTTTACCGGGATATCCGGCAGGGCGAAAACCGGCAGTGTATCCGGTAGCTGGCCCATATCGCCCACGGTTCGAATATCCAGCCCCAGGCTGAGTGACAGGATCGTCAACACGATAATGCAAACCAGCGGAGATGGGATGCTACGGGTGATAAAGGGGAAGAGATAAATAATGGCGAGTCCCAGCGCTGTCATGGCATAAACCGGCCAGCCAACATGCGTCAGTTCAGGTAGCTGGGCCATGAAAATCAGGATAGCCAGTGCGTTCACAAACCCGACAATCACCGAATGAGAGACGAAGCGCATCAGACTGCCCAGCTTCAGATAACCGGCCAGAACTTGCAGCATACCCGCCAGCAGCGTCGCGGCAAACAGGTATTCCAGTCCATGTTCTTTCACTAGCGTGACCATCAGTAGCGCCATGGCGCCGGTAGCGGAAGAAATCATGCCGGGACGGCCACCAATGAACGCGATCACGATAGTGATGCAGAATGCGGCATATAGCCCGATTTTAGGGTCAACACCAGCAATAATGGAAAAGGCAATGGATTCTGGAATCAACGCCAGAGCAACAACGATACCCGCCAGAATATCGCCACGGATATTGCCAAGCCAGTCCTGGCGGTTTGAAGACAACAACATAGTCATAAGGCCTTGTTGGTTAATAAAGCGATTATCAATACACCGACTGGTCTGTCGGTTGGCGCCGATTCATCGGCGACAGGCGCATGTTGCGCGCAAAATGGTTACGTGTGGGTGTACAGTTTGTAAAAAAGGATGGATCAGCGTGGCGAAATACGCATAAAAGATAAATCGTTAATAGGTTGTTATTAATGCGCGGGCGATAATAATGGCTTTGGTGACACGGATCAAATAAAAACATGGTATTTTCGCAGTTAGCCGATTGACTACCGTATTAGTGATGAGACGCATCATGGATTTCACTAAAATTATCAAAGAAGTCGGGCGCGGCAAACAGCACGCCCGGGATATAGACCAGACTACCGCCTACGAACTTTACCGTGAGATGCTCAACGATCAGGTTCCTGAACTGGTGTTGGGGGGATTATTGATCGCGTTTCGTATCAAAGGGGAGTCAGACGCCGAGATGCGTGGTTTTTATCAAGCAATGTGTGAGCAGACTCTGCATTTGAACCCTCCCGCGCAGCGATTACCACCCATCGTGATTCCCAGCTATAACGGCGCGCGCAAGCAGGCCTGTCTGACGCCATTGCTGGCGTTACTACTATCAAAGCTCGGTTTCCCGGTGCTGATCCACGGCGTTAGTGAGGATCCTACCCGGGTGACCAGTGCGGAAATTCTGCATGAGTTGGGGGTGATGCCGGTAAAGGACAACATAGAGGCGCAGAAGCGGCTGGACAGTGGGAAGCCCGTGTTTATGCCGGTATCCGTCCTGTGTCCGCCGATGGAACGGCAACTGAATTTCCGCTGGCGGATGGGGGTGCGAAACAGTGCGCATACGCTGGCGAAAATAGCGACTCCGTTTGCTGAAGGGGCGGCGCTTCGGTTAGCCAGTGTGTCTCATCCGGAATATGTGACACGGGTTGCCTCATTTTTTCAGAATATGGGTGGACGGGCGTTGTTGATGCACGGTACGGAAGGGGAAGTCTACGCCCATCCCGAGCGTTGTCCGGAGATACATTTTATCCATCAGCAGCAACAGGTACTGCAATTGCGGCAGGATATCGTGGTGGCTGCCGATGCGCTGCCCGCCACAAAAGACGCCGAGACGACAGCCCGCTGGACGGCACAATGCCTGGCGGGGGAACAGGCCATACCGCAGGCAATTCGTCTGCAACTGGCTTGTTGCCTGGTGGCAAGCGGGGCTGCATCCACGATGGAGCAGGCCGCCTCCGCCATCAGAAAGCAACTGGGCTGAAGGTGAATATTTCCCTCAGCGGCAAAAAATAAGAGAAGGATTAGTCATGCAACAGGTAGTGGATTATTTCAATGCGCTGAACCGCGACTATCTTGCGGTGCACCAGACTAAAGAAGATCTGTTCTGGCAATACTATATGGGAACCGGCAACGACGATGTGGCGGCTCGTTTTGCCGAGGCGGAAAGTGCCTACAAGCGTTTTATCTCACAACCACAGCAATTGGCGACATTGCGTGCGCATATTGCCACGCTGGAGGCGGCACCGCATACCGTGGATAACGCAGCGTTGTTACACGGCTTACGCGGTTGGTATCGTTTTTTCGATTGTAATGTGATTGAAGATCCTCAGGCACAATCCCTGCTGGATGAACTTATCTCAGCGGAAAATACGCTGTATTCTCAACGTAAAACCTATGAGATGACCCATCTGAATGAAGAAGGCGAGCGGGTTGAGGCTTCATTGGGCGAGTTGCTAACCAATCAGGCCACCAACGATAACGAAGCTTCTCGGCGTAGTTCACAGCAGGCATTACGCGATCTGGAGCAGTGGTTATTACAGCATGGATTTTTAACGTTGGTCAGCCTGCGTAATCGTTTCGCACGTCAGATGGGCTATCGTAATTACTTCGATTACAAGGTCAATAAGACCGAGCGTATGACAGCGGAGCAACTCTTTGCCATTCTGGACCGCTTTGAAGCGCAAACCCGTGACGCCAATCTGCGTAGTCTGCGTCAACTGTCGGCGGAAAACGGGGAAGACGCATTACAACCCTGGAATGTCCGTTATACCAGTTCAGGGGATGTAACCCGCCAGCTTGATCCTTACTTCCCGTTTGCCGCATCACTTGAACGTTGGGTAAACAGTTTCAAACGTCTGCACATCGGTTTTAACGGCGCCGACATGCAGCTCGATCTGCTGGTGCGCAAGGGCAAATATGAAAACGGGTTTATGCACGAACCGGTGCCACCGTTTATTCAGCAAGGGCACTGGGTGCCAGCGCGTATCAACTTTACCAGCCTGGCGAAACCAGACCAGATCGGCAGTGGGGCGAATGGCATCAATACGTTATTTCACGAAGGCGGGCATGCGGCGCATTTTGCCAATATTCGCCAGAATGCCCCCTGTTTCTCTCAAGAGTTTCCGCCAACGTCGATGGCGTATGCCGAGACACAATCAATGTTTTGCGACAGCTTATTGCAGGATGCTGACTGGTTGAAGCGCTACGCCACTAATGTTGAAGGCGATGTGATTCCCGATGCGCTAATTCAGGCGGATATCCGCACTCGTCAACCCATGCGAGCGTTTAATGAGCGGCATATTCTGCTGGTGCCCTATTTTGAATGGCAGCTCTATTCCTGGGACGATGACCAGCTCACACCGCAGGCGGTTACCGAGCTGGCGCGGGATACGGAACGGCGTATTTTGGGCATCGACGGCAGCCCACGTCCTACGCTGGCGATCCCGCATTTGCTGTCAATGGAGTCCGCCTGTTCGTATCAGGGATACTTGCTGGCATTGATGGCCGTTGAACAGACGCGCCATTTCTTCCTGCAACGCGATGGTTACCTGACGGACAATCCACTAATTGGTCCGGATCTGGCGCAACATTACTGGAACCCGGGTAACAGTGTCAGTCATGACGACACCCTACGTAGCCTGACTGGTGAGGGATTTAACCCGGATTATCTGGCGACGGTCTGTAACCAGACAGTGGATGACGTCTGGCAAGCGGCTGAAGCGACTATCACCGCGGCGGCAAAACGTCCTCAGCCAGCAGCGGACTTTAATTTGAATGCCAGAATTCGGGTGGTGGATGGTGAGCGGGTACTGGCAGATAATCTGCATGGCGATGACGTGATGTGTCGTGATTTTGCCGAGGTGATACAACAGGAATATCCGGCTACGGCGGAATAAAAGTATCTGTGCTGTAGCGATATCTTCAGATCAGAATGTTAAGCCGAAAGCGAAATATCCCCGCAGGAGCGCGGGGATATCGAGGAGGAAGAATGTGGTCAGGAAACGTGCTGCAGGAATTCACGCAGACGGTCGCTGGGTGGGTTGGCGACCAGCGTCTCCGGGTCACCATCTTCAGCAACACGACCTTTATCAATGAAGATCAAGCGTGACGCCACTTTCTGGGCAAAGCCCACTTCGTGCGTCACAATAACCATGGTCATCCCTTCCTCGGCCAGATCTTTCATTACCGTCAGCACCTCATGACGCAATTCCGGGTCCAGCGCGGATGTCGGTTCATCGAACAGCATCAGCTTGGGCTTCACCGCCAACGCACGGGCAATCGCCACTCGTTGCTGCTGACCGCCGGAAAGTTCAGATGGATAGTGATGTGCGCGTTCGGACAGCCCGACTTTAGCCAGCAATTCGAGGGCCGACCTTTTAGCCTCTTCCTTGCTGGCTCCCCGCACCCGGATGGGTCCAAACGCTACATTTTCCAGTGCCGTCAGGTGTGGGAACAGATAAAACTGCTGAAATACCATGCCCGCTTCCTGACGGATCAGGCGTTCATCCACGTGAGGATCATTGACGTGCAGACCATCTACAATCAAGTCACCACTGGTGATCTCTTCCAGCTTGTTGATACAGCGTAACAGCGTGGATTTACCGGAACCTGACGGCCCAATGATCACGACCACTTCACCTTGGTCAATTTTCAGATCGATATCGTGCAGAACCTTTGTCTGACCAAAGTGTTTGGAAACATTTTTAAATTCAATCATATAATTTTAAGTTTTCTTTCCAGACGTCGCAGAATAAAGCTCAGTGTCAGTGTGATGATCAAGTAAATCACTGCTACCGCACTCCAGATTTCCAGGGCTCGGAAATTACCGGCGATGATTTCCTGCCCTTCACGGGTCAGTTCCGCCACACCGATAACAATAAACAGCGAAGTATCCTTGATGCTGATAATCCATTGATTACCCAAGGGCGGTAACATGCGGCGCAACGCCAGCGGGGCGATGACGTGGCGCAGTGTGTCGCGGCGGGACAAGCCTAACGCCAGACCCGCTTCGCTGAAGCCTTTATGGATCGACAGCACAGAACCACGGGTGATTTCCGCAATATAGGCTCCCGAGTTAATCATGATGGTCACCACCGCGGCAGAAAATGGGTCGATGCGGATAGACGTCAGGATCATCGGCAATGCGAAATAGATGAACATGACCTGAACAACAATCGGCGTACCGCGGATAATTTCGATAAATACCAGCGCGATATGGCTGGACACTCTACCGCCGTAGACGCGGGCAAATCCCGCAAGCACACCAATAACCAGCCCGCCGAACAGACCCAGTACTGAAATCAGCAGGGTCATTTTTGCCCCCTCCAGCAAGAGGGGAATCGACGGCCAGATGACACTCCAATCAAACTGCATTAAATTTCTCCAGCAACAAACGGTGGTTATTTAGGTTCTACGCCAAACCATTTTTTATAGATGGCTGCATAAGTACCGTTTTCACGCAGGGTTTTCAGCGCACCGTTTACTTTTTCACGCAGCTCGCTGCCTTTCGGGAAGGCAATGCCGTACTGTTGTGCCTTAATGGATTCGCCTACCGCTTTAAACTTACCATTACCGGCAGTTTTGATGAAATACAAGATGTTAGGGGTATCATGCAGCACCGCGTCAGCACGATGGGTGGCTAATTCCAGATAGGCGTTATCGATGTTCGGGAACTGGCGTAGATCTTTGGTTTTGATATTGGCCTTGGCATAATCCACCGAGCCGGTGCCGCTTTTCACTGCCAGAATTTTACCATTCAGGTCTTTTTCGCTTTTGATGTCATGATTATCGGCGCTGACCATCACCATCAAACCACTGTTGTAATAACCGTCCGAGAAATCAACGGCTTGTTTGCGGTTTTCCGTAATAGTGATACCCGCCAGGGCAAGATCGATATTACGGGTTTGTAATGCTGGGATGATGCCACTGAAATCCATCGGTTTTAGGGTGTAACTCAGGTTCAGTTGTTTGGCAATGGCATCCCAAAGATCGATATCAAAACCAACATATTTATCGCCCTGTTTAAACTCAAACGGTACAAACGCAGTATCGGTTGCAACGATCAGTGTTTTATCTGCTGCCTGACTGGAAAGGCTAAAGGCCAGCGCGAGAGCGGCAATTGAAGCTTTGAGTAGTGATTTCATCAACATCCTTCCTATTGGTTGTAAGAGCCCCGATTTTATAGGTTGCATCACTCCAGCCGCAGAGAGCGGACACGGTGGCGAACATCTGGGGTTAGTGGTCAAAGATGGTGTTTAACCTGATTGTTTTTATCGCGTGCCAAGATAATAAGTTGGAGGAAACGTCTGCCATCATAAATACCTATGTATCGCGTTGCTATGATTAACTAAATTGTAGTGGGGAAACAACCGTTGATTTGCGTTACATCGCAATATTGTGGGTAAAAGCTAATTTTTTGTACATAAAGGCTGGCAGGATAGAGGGTTAACCTAGCTAAAAGTAGGTTTTTCTGATGTTTGAATAAGTGTTGTCCAACGGCAGATGACCGTTGGACAATGATTTATTTTAGGACAGTTATTCAATGTTCGCTTCTATAAACCACAAGAACTTATCCAAATCGCGAGACGCAGCGGTCAGCATATCGGCAGTATCCTCATCTTTCGCTTTACTGATAGCTTTACGGATGTCGTTAGCGACGACGGCATAGCGTTCTGCCAGCGCTTTCAAGTGCTCCTGCACGCTGTGGATATCAGTCGGATAGCTCTTCAGGGCGGTTTTTTCATGAATCATCTGTACTGTGCCGGTTGCTATACCACCGATCTGTACCACACGTTCTGCGAAAGTATCCAGGTGGATGATAATGGCATCGCGGAAGGTATCGATCATTTCATGTACAGCGATGAAATTGGCACCACGCATATTCCAGTGAGCCTGTTTGGTGATCAGTGACAGATCGATAAAGTCTATCACCAGTTGGTTTAGCAGTTTGATGGTTGAGGCTTTAACGTCATCGTCCAGATCATTCCGGGTGTAAACGAATTCTGAAGGGGTGGATTTTACCAGTTTAGCTGTACGCATAATTGCTACCCTCTTAATTTTATTAACTGCCTGTTCAATTTCAACCGGCTCTGATTGTTCATAATTCTGCTGTTCAACATGGTTAATTATAGCAACTCTGCCAGTGTTGTTCGCAAAGAATCACCTATTATACAAATAGTCTGTGGCATTATTTTTTCTTCCACATGAATTTGATTTTTATCATGTAACACGAAGGACTGACATCCAGCAGGATATTTTTTCACATGACTAAACGTTGCGTTATAATTTGTCATTATTAACAATGAGTTAATTGCTATTCTTGCTATTACCCGTCATTGTCTTATTTGTGGCTTATTGTTCTATATTACATTTATATGGTGAGGTAACACGATGAGATAGATTGACAAGCGCAATAACGGAATAAATAAATTAACAGGTGATGCTAAATAACATTAATCCATTTTTTATATTGATGCAAAAATAATTTCACCAAGACATATTCAGCTTATTTATTAGTCTCAATATCTGAATGTTAAGTTCATTTTTTTATCTGAAAGGGCAGATATTGAGGTTTCCCTATAGTCTTGTGTTATAGGGAAATCTATTGGTTATTTCAACTCTCCCTGGCTCGATTCGGTTTTTTTATTGTCAGCGTGGTACCTAATGAAGCTATGATGATAAACAGTAACGCTATCCACTGGGTCAGGATGAGATGTTCTCCCAGAAACAGAATGCCGGAGAGAGCGGCAATCGCAGGCTCCATGCTCATTAATGTACTGAATGTTCGTGCCGGCAGACGTGTCAAGGCTATCATTTCCAGCGAATAAGGCAGTGCCGTGGAGAGGATCGCCACCCCGATTCCCATAGGCAGGACCGAGAAAGAAAACAAGTTGGCATCGGAAAAAAATATACCCAGTGGACAAAAAATCAGCGCAGAAATTAAGGCTCCGATAGCGACACTACCCGCACCGTGGTTATTACCGGCTTTTTGTCCAAACAGAATATAAAATGCCCAGCAGGCTCCGGCACCGATGGCATAGGCGGCCCCACGGGGAGATATGCTGCCCAGATTTTGCCCCAGAGGCAATAACAACCATAATCCGGCAATCGCCAGTATGACCCACAGAAAGTCGAAGAGTCGTCGGGAAGAGAAAATAGCGACGGTAAGGGGACCGGTAAATTCCAGTGCTACGACAATACCGAGTGGAACAGTGCGCAGGGAAAGATAAAATAAATAGTTCATTCCCCCTAGCGTGATACCGTAAACGAGTAGTGGCAGACGGTTAGAGCCAAAGTGCATTCGCCAGGGTTTAAAGATGACAGCAAGAATCAACGCCCCAAACCCCAGGCGCAATGCGGTCACACCCGATACCCCAACAAGTGGGAAAAGGCTTTTAGCCAGAGCAGCCCCGCTCTGAATGGATAGCATAGAGATAAAAATCAGCAATACAGGGAGTAAAACGGAAGTTCGCAGGGTGGGGAATAAGGTCATCCATGGGGCCTTAATAGTGAGCAATTAATAAAAACCGGGCTTTACATAAATAAACAAGTTATTCAGATCCAGTTTACTCTCGTTGACCTTAATTTACTCTCTGTTTGGAGAAAATTTTCATAATATAAGTTTCAGATTGAAAACTAAGCGAAAAATTAAGATTTATCTGTTTTTTTTGCTATCAAGAAATTAAGTATTTATTTAATGGTTATGATTAAAAATCAATTGAAATCATACGGATATCTTGTGTTTGATAATTTTTGTTACATGTTTTCCCGGTTTGGAAAATATTTGCCAGGCAACCAAGTGCTTATTTTTTTGTTATATTTATAGCGCGTAAGTATTCTTTCATAAGATGAATTCGAGGCTGTATATGAAAAAGATCGCGTGTCTTTCTGCTTTGGCCTGTGTTTTGGCCGCGAGTGCTGGTTCCGCAGTTGCGGGTCAAAGTACTGTGTCGTTAGGTTATGCTCAAGGTGATATGCAGGGCGTAATAAATAAAGCCCCTGGTTTTAACCTGAAATACCGTTATGAATTTGATAATAGCCCATTGGGTGTTATTAGTTCATTCACTTATCTGGATGATAGCCAGACTACTGGTGGTATCTACCAGAAAGGTCAGTACTATGGATTGAGTGCCGGTCCTGCTTACCGTATTAATGATTGGGCAAGCATCTACGGTGTTATTGGGATAAGTGCTGCTAAGTTCACTAACAATGCAACGGTGGGGGGTGCTAACCACAGCACCAGTGACGTCGGCTTTGTCTACGGCGCTGGTTTGCAGTTCAACCCACGGGAAGACGTTGCACTGGATGTGGGTTATGAACAAAGCCGTGTCCGTAGCGTTGATATCGGCAGCTGGAATGTCGGCGTCGGTTATCGCTTCTAAATAACGTTACTACACTTGTAATTGTTGAGTGTATGTATGTGAAATCCGCTCTTATGAGCGGATTTTTTTACGCCTGAGTTAATCCGGCCACCAATTTTGCCAGTAGGTTATCCAACTGCTGTTGCTCTTCCCCGTTCAACATTGACAATACGTGGCGCTCGTTATCGACATGTAATTCCAGTAGTTCATCTACCAGTTGTAATCCTTTTTCAGTTAATTCCACCAGCGTCCCACGTCGATCTTGCGGATTGCGTTGGCGGCTGACCAGCAACGCGTCTTCCAATCGGTCGATACGATTGGTCATTCCCCCGGATGAGAGCATTAGCGCCTCATAAAGCTGAGTGGGTGATAGTGCAAAAGGTGCACCGGAGCGACGTAGTGTCGCCAGTACGTCAAACTCACCGGGACGCAGGTCAAAACGGGTAAAAAGCGGATTGATGTAGTCACGTTCGATACGCAACGATGCCTCATATAAGCGGCCAATCAGTTGCATGGGAAAGGGATCCACATCGGGTCTTTCTCGCTGCCATTGTGCAAATGCAATATCTGCTCTGTTAGTCATAGTATTTATCTTGACGTTAAGATTCTTTGTGTAAAGATATGGCAGTCTAAACCAGCAAGGTTATCGACTCAAGCCATTAGGAATGCTCATGACAACAGAATTTACCGCTCGTTCTCAGCTTTTTATTGTAATAACTATTGTTTTATTGGGACTGAATTTACGCCCTGTGCTGGCAGGTATCGGCCCATTGCTGGATCAGATTCAGGCAGCAACCGGGTTGAGCGATGGAGAAGCTGGATTACTCACCACATTGCCGGTATTCGCGATGGGATGTTGTGCTTTGTCTGGTGGTTGGTTACAGGCGCGGTTAGGTGAATATCGCGGTATTACGTTAGGAATTTCGATCATTGCCGTCGCCTGCATACTTCGTTGGTGGTTCACTACCCGTACCGGGTTGTTGATTACCGCCGCACTGGCGGGAATTGGCATTGCGCTGATTCAGGCGCTGATACCTTCATTTATCAAACATTTTTTCAGTCAACAAAGTAGTACGCTGATGGGAATTTACACCACGGCCATCATGGCCGGGGCGGCGATTGCGGCTTCATCGGTGTCGCCATTATCGGGGGTTATTGGATGGTCTGGCGCGCTGGCTTTTTGGGGTATATTGGCTCTGATCGCGGCACTGGCGTGGAAACGGATGTCGTCACTGCCAAAACCAGCCACCGGAGGGAATACCGTCTCTTTTCCACGGCTGACGCCACGCGCCTGGTCACTGATGATTTTCTTCGGCGTCGGTACGGCAGCTTATACGCTGGTGCTGGCCTGGTTACCGCCGTATTACACCAAACTGGGATGGAGCGCCTCTCAGAGTGGATTTTTGCTGGGCGGACTGACCCTGACAGAAGTGGTCGCCGGATTATTGGTGTCATCATCCATTAACTATTTTCCGGATCGGCGTCGTCTGTTGATTCCTGTATTGCTGTTACTGTTGTTGGGGATGTTGGGGCTGATTTTCGCACCGGTCTTGCTGGCATTTCCGATCATGATACTTCTGGGGCTGGGTATCGGAGCATTGTTTCCGCTCTCACTGATTATTGCGCTGGATAATGTGGATATTCCCCAACAGGCCGGTGCGTTAATGGGGTTTGTACAAGGCGGTGGCTACATTATCGCTAGCCTGATGCCATTAGTGGCCGGCTTTATTCGCCAGCATTCAACCGGGCTAGAGCAGGCATGGGTGATTATGACTGCCGGTGTGATCGTTCTGATGCTGATGGCGCTGCGTTTTGGTCCCCGTAAGCCGGCGTATGTCTGATACTCGATGAAAGCGCCATCACATTAGATGATTCTGTATCGTCAGTTGCGCCGAGCGTTGTCACCGTCGTGAGAAATTAAGGTGCGGTGTCAGAAACGCATTACGGAAATACTCCCGAATTGCCTGCATTGGTGGGGTAAATTCAGCGTCACGATGCCAGGCCAATCCGACACTCATTGGATGCACAGTATCTTTGAGCGAACGGGTTTCAATGCGTCGACCTTCCAGTGACCATGGGCGGTAGACCAGATCAGACAGAATGGCTACCCCCAAGCCATTCGCCACCATGCTGCGTACTGCTTCGACGGAACTGGTGCGCAGCATCTCCCGTGGCTGGAGACCATTAAGATCCCAGTAGCGCATGGCGCTGTGATCGGCTTCATCAACTGTCAGCATGATAAAGGGTTCTTTTGCCACATCCTCAAGACTGACTTCCGCTTTTTCGCATAATGGGTGCCGGCTGGGTAACCATAGTCGCCGTTCGGAATTGAACAGGGTTTCAGAGATAATTTCCGAATGCGTGAGGTTTGCCGTCAACACCAGAGAGAGATCCAACGCGCGATTGATCAGGCCCTGCTCAATATCACGGCGTTCCCGTTCATACAGATTGATATTGACATGTGGAAACCCATAAGAGAGCCGCTGTAAGTGAAATGGCAGGAAATACCCCATCACCGTGTAGCTGGCCGCTATTCTCAATGTTCCACTGATACGGTTGTCGGTCAGTGGGATGTTAGTGGCATCGTCTACGCTGCGTAGAATGGAATAGGCATGATTGAGAAAATAGCTGCCGTTTTCCGTCAGTGTCATGCCATGTACTGAGCGCAGAAACAGCGGTTTCCCCAATAAACTTTCCAGCTCCTGTATGGCGGCGGTGACCGCTGACTGGGAAATGTTCAACTGAATGGCAGCCTGAGATATCTGCCCCATTTCAGCGGTGGCGACAAAATACCGGATTTGGCGCAGCGTAATCATGATGTTTTCTCCGATGAATGAGCCATCTGTTTTTCAGATACCCTGCTATCTGAAAATATGTCTTTCCGAATATAAAAAATTCACTTTATATTATTTTTAAACAAATCCATCACAAATAAGAAATAATTATGAAACGTGCAGTCGATCTTAATTCTGATATGGGTGAAAATTTTGGGCCGTGGACCATCGGTGACAGTGTTGATAAAGATATTATGTCTCTTATCAGTTCCGCCAATATCGCGACCGGTTTTCATGCTGGGGATCCCAATATCATGCGAGAGACCGTTGCATTGGCAAAATATCATGAAGTGGCTATTGGCGCACACCCCGGATTTCGTGATCTGGTGGGTTTTGGTCGGCGACATGTCAATATTCAGCCACAAGAAGTGGTGAACGATATTATTTATCAGTTGGGGGCGTTGCGGGAATTTTCCCATTTATATCAATTGCCATTGCAACATATAAAGCCACATGGCGCGCTTTATATGCATCTGGCAAAAGATCCTCAGGCAGCACGGGTTTTTGTGGAAACCCTGCATGCATTGGCGCCAGGTCTCCTGTTGTTCTGTATGCATGGTTCGGCGGTGTGGCATGCAGCGAAAGAATCACAACATCCTGTTATCTGTGAATTTTATGGTGACCGGGATTATGACCGAAGTGGTTCAATTGTTTTCACCCGCCGGGTTGAGGCACGTGACCCGGAGCAGGCGGCAAAGAGAGTGTTGCGTGCCTGCCTGGAAGGGAAAGTCCGTACCGTCGAGGGGGATGATATCCCGATTACATTTGATTCGGTCTGTATTCACAGTGATACCCCCGGCGCATTGGCATTAATTAAAACCACGCGAGAAGTATTAATTAATGCTGATATTGAAATTAAATCGCCAGTAAAAGCGATTTTTAATCAGGTATCTGATAACTAAATTAAAGGAATCATTGGTAATGAAAGAATATGAAATCTGTTCTCCTTTACCCGGTATTTTCTACCGGCAACCTGCCCCGGATGTGGCAGTGTATATTGAAGAAAATGATGTAGTCACGCCAAATACGGTTATTGGTTTAATTGAAGTCATGAAACAGTTTAGTGAAATTTATGCTGAACAGGATGGACGTCTCATTACGTTTAAGGTTTCCAATGGTGAAGCTGTTGAACCGGGACAAGTTATTGCCATCATAAAAACTGATAGATAATTACAACAATAAAGATTTATTGCAGAGGTAGAGATGAACATACCAATAAGAAAATTGCTGATAGCCAATCGTGGCGAAATCGCTGTACGTATCATCCGTGCCGCTAAAAGCCTGGGTATTGCTACTGTCGCCGCCTGTAGCGAGGCGGATGCCGATTCTCTGCCTGCCCGTCTTGCCGATGAGGTTTATATTCTTGGTCCAGCCCGAGCGGATCAAAGTTATTTAAAGAGTGAAGCGCTGCTCCAGGGAGCCCGCACATGTGGTGTCGACGCTGTTCATCCGGGATATGGTTTTCTTGCTGAAAACGCTGATTTTGCCGAGGCAGTGGAAAAGGCCGGCTATATTTTTGTCGGACCGACGCCTGATACCATTCGTATGATGGGTGACAAGGCCGTCGCCAGACGTACTGCCCAGGCGGCGGGCGTACCCGTGGTTCCCGGCTCCGATAAGGCGCTGGACACCGTCACTGCCGCGTTACGGTGTGCAGAAGAAATTGGTTATCCGTTGCTGATCAAGGCGGCGGCTGGTGGTGGTGGGCGGGGAATCCGCATCGCTCACAATGCTGCCGATTTGACACGTGATTTCCCTATTGCTCAAAGTGAAGCCCGGGCCGCGTTCGGCTCCGGTGATGTCTATCTGGAGCATTTTATCCAGCATGCCCGGCATATCGAGGTGCAAATCCTGGGAGATGGCGAGCATGTCGTGCATTTATATGAACGAGAATGTTCGCTGCAACGGCGGCGGCAGAAAGTGTTTGAAGAAGCACCGTCTCCCGCGCTTTCTCCGACGCAACGCGAGGCGATCTGCCACAGTGCGTTACAGCTGGCCCAACAGATTCGTTATCGCGGTGCCGGTACGCTGGAATATCTGTTCGATATCGCCACCGGCCGGTTCTATTTTATTGAAATGAATACTCGTATTCAGGTGGAACACCCGGTGACGGAAATGATCACCGGTGTCGATCTGGTGCAGTGGATGCTGCGTATCGCCCAGGGAGAACCGTTAACGTTGACGCAGGAGGCTATCACTATTAACGGCAGCGCCTGTGAAATGCGGATTAATGCCGAAGACCCCGCTCGAGGGTTCTTCCCGTGTCCCGGCGTGGTGGAAGAGCTGGTATGGCCGCAAGGCGAGGGGGTCCGGGTTGATAGTCATCTGTACAGCGGTTACCGGATTCCCGCGTATTATGATTCCCTGCTGGCCAAGCTGATCGTGCATGGTCGTGATCGTCAGCAAGCTATCGCGCGAGCGGAGCGGGCGTTGCATCAGCTAAAACTGACCGGTATCACGACAACACAATCACTGCATCAATGGCTGATTGCCGATCCACGTCTGCGGGCTGGGCAGTTCGATACTACTACGCTGGAAGCCTGGCTGAAAGAGCGTGCGGACACCAAGACCCCGATATCTCAGGAGGCCTGATATGGAAAACGCCACAATACGTTACACCTTCGGTGGGGATGAACATCTATTCGCTGAAGTCGATGAATCGATGTCTCTACCCGCATTCTTCCGTGGGATGGCGATTACCCGCGCTATGGAGCGACAGGCCATTCCCGGCATACTGGATATTTGTCTGGCCAATGCGTCCTTTCAGATTCGCTTTAATCCGGACATCATCGCGCCGCAGGCATTGCTGGAGGCGGTGCAGCAGGCAGAAAACCAGGCACAGACGGTTAATCGGCTTGAAACCCGCATCATTGAAATTCCGGTGTTATATGACGATCCCTGGACGCGGGAAACGCTGATGCGTTTTCGGGATCGTCATCAGGACCCCACCGTAACCGATCTGGAATACGCGGCACGCAGTAATGGCTATCCAGATGTTGCGGCTTTCATCGCCGCGCACAGTGGTACGCCGTGGTTTGTCTCCATGGTGGGGTTTGTCGCCGGATTACCCTTCATGTTTCAGATGGTGGAACGGGCCCAGCAGATTGAGGTACCGAAATACTTGCGACCGCGCACTGACACGCCTCGGCTGTCAGTGGGGCACGGCGGCTGTTTCGGCTGTATCTATTCGGTACGGGGCGCGGGTGGTTATCAGTTATTTGGTGTGACGCCGGCACCTATCTATGACCCGGAGCAGAGGCTGGATTATTTCAGCGAGTTATTGGTGTTTTTCCGGACTGGCGACATCGTACAGTTCAAGCCCATCGATCAACTCGCTTATGAGCAGGCCATCCATGAGGTGGAGGACGGAACGTTCCGTCTGCGTATTCGTCCGGTTACTTTTGAGCTGGATAAATTTGCCGCCGATCCTACAGGGTACAAGCACTATCTTCAGGAGGTTCTGTATGCAGATTAATGTCCTCAAACCCGGGCTGGCGACATCGGTACAGGATACCGGCCGGGAAGGGTATTACCATCTTGGCATCCCGCCATCAGGCGGGCTGGATCAGTATTCTCTGCGTATGGCCAATCTGTTGGTGGGGAATCCGCAACAGGCCGCGGTACTGGAATTAACCTTGCTGGGACCGGAACTGGAGTTTACCGGTGATGGGCTGGTGGCATTGTGTGGTGCGTCGATGAAACCAACGCTCGACGGTACAGAGATGCCGATGCATACCGCCTTCAAGGTGAAGGCCGGGCAAATATTGCGTTTCGATTACGCCGTGGCAGGCTGCCGCAGCTATCTGGCGGTAGCCGGAGGGATTGACGTGCCGGAAGCCCTGGGCAGCCGTTCCACCTATACGTTAGGGGCGTTGGGGGGGTATCAGGGGCGCCGCTTGATGATTAACGATACGCTGACGGTTGGGATGGCGGGGATGAAGGTAAAGGCAGGCACTAGCGTGCCTGACGATTTCATTCCAACATTTGCCAAAGCGGTCGAGCTGCGCATGGTGACCGGTTTGTACATTCATCGTTTAACAGCCGCGGCGGTAGCGCAATTTTTTGCTGATAGCTGGTCCGTGGGTACCGAAGCCGATCGTATCGGTTATCGGTTGAAAGGCGGCGCACCACTGGTATTTGAGCCCCGCACGCCGCCTTTTGGCGCGGGATCGGATCCTTCCAATATCGTTGATGCCTGCTATCCGATCGGGTCTGTTCAGGTTCCCGGTGGTCTGGAGCCGATTATTCTGTTACGTGATGCGGTTTCTGGTGGTGGCTACATGACGCTGGGCACGGTTATCAGTGCCGATCTGGATAGTGTCGGGCAGTTACAACCGCATAACCAGGTACGTTTTGTGCCAGTCAGTCTTGAAGAAGCACTGGCGGCCAGACAGCAATACCAAAACCGTTTGCAGCGGTTGGAGCAGCTTTTCATAGCGTGATCTTGTAATTCATCTGAATGTTTTTTGTCAGTTTTGGTTCTGCCCAAACTGCGGATTTTTTCGACCTTAAATGATGTTCAACCACGTATCCGGAGGTTTGCAATGGCTGATTTATCCCATGAGCAAGAGACCTATTCCGCCATTTCTGCTGAAACCGTGACCGGGGCAGAGCGAATGGGAAAACTGTCTCTGACTATGGCCTGGTGGGCAGTATGCAGTGCCATCTTCTACATTGTGGTAGGGGCGTCGCTGGCGCTGAGCTATGGTGCGAAAAACGCCATCATTGGTATGGCACTATCGGTGGTGAGCTATGGTCTGGTCAATGGGACGATCAGCCGTTTTGCCATCCGCAGTGGATTGTCGGTAGCACTGTTTTCCAATCTGTTATTCGGCCGCATGGGGTCTGCGCTCGCCACGCTGATTTTCTTTTCAACTGCCATTTACTATGCGGTGTTTGAAGGGTCGGTTATCGCCTTTGCCATCAATCATCTGTTCCCACAAGTGGCTTATCACTGGGCGGCGTTGGTGGTGGTACTTTACAGCGTGCCGCTGATTTTCGGTAGCGTGCAGCACTGGCTGGATAAATTCAATGGTGTGCTGTTGCCGTTCTATCTTATCGGTCTGCTACTTACGGTCCTGGTGTCCATTAATCATTATGGTTATCAGCCACAGTGGCTGGAATTCGGGCCGACTTCCCCTCCAGCCCATGGGTGGTGGAATTGCTTCACTTACTACATGGGGGTATGGGTCTTGATGATGTATACCTTTGATTATGCCAGGTTTGGTAAAGAGAATGACAGCCATTACCATGCACGGTTCAACTTTGGCATGCCATTTTATCTCATCACCTTTTTGCTCAATGGCATAGCCGGAATTTATCTGGTCAGTAGCGTGGCCCACCAAGGTGGTGTCAGTGAAACAGCGGTGGTGGTGGCGATCCTGAATTTACTGGGGTTATGGGGGTTACTGTTTGTCTGGATTACTCAAACCCGTATCAACACCGCCAATTACTATCTGGCGACGGTAAATATGCAGGTATTTTTCGATCGGTTGTTACGTATTCGCTATCGCAAAATCGTCTGGGCTTGTGTGGTTGGCGTGGCGGTATATGTATTGATGCTGGCCGATATCTTTGCCTACATTCTGCAAGCGCTGGCCTATCAGGGTGTCTTTGTTGTGGCATGGGTCGGTGTGGCGTTAGGGCATATTTTTTCCGCTCGCCAGTTTTCGCCTTTACCTAAACCTACGGAAAAAACCGTCAACCTGCATGGGCTGAGCGCCTGGTTTCTCAGTGTGGTCACGGGTATTGTGCTGATGCATGGCAGCACGCTGTGGCAATCATTTTCTGCTCCGGTGACGTTTCTGACTGCGCTGGTGCTGTACTGCGTTTGGCCGCGCAGTCGGCAGGTTTAAATTAATGGCATAAGCTCAATGATTGGCACGAACCATAGGCAGGGATGCCTGTGCCTTATACCGTTGATGGGCATTCTGCATAATTTTTAATCATGCGGACTTGAAAGTCGCATAATCACTATTATCTTATTGAGTGAGGGCAAGACAATTTCGTTGCCTTGCGGTTTGCACTTTTGAATGTGTATTTTGCGATTCAGGAGGTTAACCATGGCATTCAAATCAGTGTCTTTATTTCCGGCGTTTGCCGATTCACTCTTCTCTGACCGATTTGACCGTATAGACCGGTTGTTCAGCCAGCTGACAGGCGATACGCCTTTATCCGTCACGCCGTCTTATGACATCCGCCGACTCGACGATACCCACTACGACATTACACTCAGCGTACCTGGCTGGCGCGATGAAGATCTGGAAGTCAGCATCAACAATGGGCAACTGCTTATTTCCGGTAAACATAAAGAAGAAACGTCTACGAAGGAGGAAGATGGCTGGTTGCATTGTGGTATCAGCCGTAGTGACTTTAGTGTCCGTTATTCGCTGCCGGATCATGTCAAAGTTGAGGGCGCGCATCTGGACAGTGGATTATTGACAGTAAACCTGCTGCAGGAAATCAAGGAAGATGAAAAACCGAAAAAAATTGCTATTGAAAAACATCATGAGAGCGTTTCATAGATACTAACGGATGATGTGCATTGGCACTAAGCGTTAAACAGTATTGATATCACTGCTATGGCCCCGGTAGTTGCCGGGGCTTGTTACAAGGTATCTATCATCACACCATTCACTGGTTGATAGTGAATGGTGTGTTTTTTACTTCCACCTTATTTTGCGGTCGGTAATCCGGTGCTATGTCCAGTCATCACCACATTGTTGTACTCCCACAACCGGTTGAATTTCACATCATTCAGGTTTCTGGTCGGGCTGATGTTGCCGTGAAATGGCCGGTTGGTGGTGGCTGCCGCGCCCCACGGGTTGAGTTGGTCATAGCTGCTGTCAATCGTACTGTCACGAATCACCAACTGCCCGTTGGCAGTGTTGCCTGGCAGATAGCCGGTTTTACTCGCCCCTTGATCCCAGGCGCGTCCCAGTTTTGCTTTCAGTGTGCCCCGAAAGCCGCTATCGCCAGTGAGTTTACTGTGTATTACCAGAAAACCATATTTCACCCGCGGCATGGTATCGGGCGCGAACACGTAGGCGCCACGTGATCCACGGCTGGAAACAGTATGGAAATGAACATTATCGAAAACTGCCGTGGCGCGGCCAAACACATAATCCACATCGCCTTCAATGTAACTGTCCTTGATATAGGCGCGGCTATAGTGATCGGTGACATATTCATTCTTCCTGTTGCTGGTGTTGACGAAGAACGTATCCTGACGACCAATCAAGCGCACGTTTTCCAACTGTACTTTGTCGCCGTCAGTCCGCAGCGCAACGCCCTGGTGTGTGCCACTGCCTATTTTATCCAGCAGTGAGTTCATGACAGTCAGGTTTTTAAGCTGAAAATCATCACTCTGGGACCACATGACGGCAGCACAGATGGTATCGATGGTGGCTTTCTGCTTGGATGCACAGACGTCATACATATACCAGGCGGGATCGCTGGGCTGATATTCCTGACCAGCGTTGACCGTAGAACGGTAGGTGGTGGGAGAAATCATCGAGTCGAGCGCCAACTGAATAACTACCTGGCCGGGCTGTGAACCGGCACCAGATAGCGTCATCGGCGGGGCATCCGCAGGGATATAAACTGTACCGGTATAAGTACCCGGCAACACTCTGATATACACACGTTGATTGTTTTTTGACTGTCGAATCGCGGCATTGACTGCCTGTTGAATATGGGTATATGTGGCGCCGTCTGTCCCGGCTTTCGGTCCGACGACGTAAGGTGTTGCTATATTGCCGGTATTCACCGCAGCGGGGAACCAACCGTCAGCTTGTGGCTGAGTGTAAAGACCGGTGGCGGCAAGATAGTGTTGTAGAGTAAACGGCTCAGCTTCCTGAGCGGAAAGCACCGGGCGGGTAGCTGTTCCCGGAGATAGCGGTTTAACGGTGTCATGTGGTTGCGAATTGCTACAGGCAGCGAGTAGCAGGGATACCGACACCGCTGTTGCCGCGAGGGGAAAACGAGTCAGGCTCACGTTCAATACTCCTTGTTATTCAATGTTTTTTTCTGCTAAGGAGGTTAAGCGTAGTCAATCATTCGACATAAAAAACGGAGCGGGATCAAAGTATTATAAAAATGAACCGATGTTTTATTTATTGAATTTATTCTGCGGGGTTGAACAGAAACGATCTGAGCGCAATTTTCACTTTTCTGTGGGCGCATTTCTGTTAAAAATAGGGATTGTCCAACGGAATGAAAATAAAGTATGTCGCTGCTTATCAAAGCTGTTCTTGGTGCATTTGTTGTTTTGTTGATTGGCGTACTGGCAAAAACACGTAATTACTATATCGCCGGGCTGATTCCCCTATTTCCTACTTTTGCCCTTATTGCACATTATATTGTGGGTGCTGAACGCGGAATAGATGCGTTGCGCGCGACGATCCTTTTTGGTATCTGGTCGGTCATTCCCTATCTTATCTATCTCATTTCCCTGTACTACTTGACGACGATGATGCGCCTTCCGCAGGCACTCATCGCCGCGGTGGTGTGCTGGAGTGTTTCTGCCGCATTGTTGATTAAAATGTGGAGTTGGTATCACGCCGTATAGTATGACCGTAACCGGCGTGTAACCCGATACCAGACATTACAGATCAGTGGCACCTGTCGCGCTATCGTTTTCGCCGGTCAGGTTGATGTATTTCCTGCTTGCGCACGTACCGCACGCCGCACGCTCTGAGGTGGCTGCCCATAGATGCGCAGAAAAGCCTTACGCATACGTTCGGCGTCGACAAATCCAGTTTGGATTGCGATAGCTTCTATCGGTTTCTGCGTTGATTCGATCAGGTTACGAGCAAGTTCCAGGCGGATTTTCTCCACGGCTTTGGCGGGTGTGATACCGGTCTCGCTCCTGAATGTACGGGCGAAGTTGCGTTCGCTCATACAGGCGTGTTCTGCCAAACGTTGCACCGACAGACACTCGGCAATGTGCTCGCGAATCCACGGTAAAAGTGCGGAAAAGCGGCTGCCAGGAGTGTCAAATTCGAGCAGGGCAGAGAACTGGGACTGTCCGCCGCCACGCCGATGGTAAACCACGAGTTGTTGCGCAACTTGTTTGGACAGTTCTGCTCCCAGGTCGTCTTCGATCAATGCCAAAGCCAGGTCGATACCTGCGGTGATGCCTGCTGATGTCCAGAATTTGTCGTCTTGGGTGTATATCTGATCCGGACGAAAAAGCACCTTGGGAAAACGCCGGGCAAAATCTTTGGTGCGTCGCCAGTGCGTGGTGGCCTGCCTACCGTTCAGCAAACCTGCTGTCGCCAGAAGATACGCGCCTGAGCACACGCTGCACACGCGGCGTGCTATTTCAGCTTGGCGGCGCACAAATGCCAGCGTGGCTGGGCATTGAGCCGCTTCGTGTATACCGATGCCGCCAGCCAGAATCAGCGTGTCGATACTGCGGATCTGGTGCATGGGTTCAGTCTGCATTGCTGCGCCCGAAGAGCTAGTGATCAGACCTCCATCGCGTGACAACAGCTTGAGCGTGTAAGGCGCGGGCTGGACGAAGCGTGTGGGCATTTCAAATGCGGCAATCGGCCCGGCAGCATCCAGCATCTGGAAACCGTCAAACAGGAAAAAAGCGATGATGCGTTTCATAGAATTGATATTGGCTGAAAAAGAGGTATTTATGTCATTTAAGCCAATCTGTCAACAGATAACATATCGGCAGGTAAGAAGCGTAATCCGTTTTCCAGGAGTCCAACATGAATATGTCCCAGGCCAATTTTCGCACCGTGTTTGTCATTTACCCAGGTATGACGCCCTTAGACTTTGTCGGTCCTTATGAATGCATATCGCGTTTGCCGAATTCTGAAACACAGGTGGCCAGCTTACAGGGTGGCACTGTGTCGGGCGATGGGTTGGCATTTGCCAATACCGTACCGCTGGCCGGCATAGACCGTTGTGATTTGATATGCGTACCTGGTGGGCTGACCGCTACACAGATATCGCTGGATGCGGCGTTTATTGGCCATATCCGGCGTCTAGGTCACAGTGCTCAGTATGTAACATCGGTCTGTACCGGTTCGCTAATCCTGGGGGCCGCTGGATTTTTGCAGGGCAAACATGCCGCCTGTCACTGGGCTTTGCGCGAACTGCTGCCACTGTATGGTGCTATTCCTGACGCCGCGCGTGTGGTCCGCGATGGTCGGCTTATCACCGGCGGCGGGGTAACGGCAGGCATAGATTTTGCCTTGACGGTGTTGGCTGAGATTGCCGGAGATACCGTGGCCCAGTCTATACAACTTCGACTGGAATATGCGCCCGAACCCCCGTTCAATGCCGGACGACCCGAAACTGCGCCAGCCGACGTGTTGGCGCTCTACACAGAGTCCATGGCGCATATAGCGCCACAGCGGCAAGATGAAGTACGGGAAGCCACGCGTAGATTACGGGTTGGATAAAGAGGAATCGTTTGTGGCGATTGACGTTGTGACAGAGGCGACGTCAACCGTGGCGAGACGGATACCCGTCAGTTGCTTACATGAACGGTGGTCAAGATCGTGTCATCAATGACAACGAGTTGAGGCAGGGATGCTGAATCCGGACAAGCCAGAAACCAGGCTGAAATCCACAGCGTAAAAGCAAATAAGGGTGTCAACTTCGTTGGCGATGACCGCGAGGAAATAGGTTTAACGCTGACAATTAAAAACGATGCCCCATTTTGGTGCCTTTCAACATCCCTATTTGGGGATGTGCACTTTTTTGGCGCATTGGGATATTCATCTGCTTTTAGTTTACGAACAGTCCTGCCAGATGGCTCTTTGTCCAGATTGTTTTGTGCCCGGTAGTTTGCAAATTTCATTCTCCAGTTACCTACCGATACCTGAATTATAAAAAGACATATTTATTTACCTATAGATACCTGCGATGGCATGTAACCTGCTCATTTAGTCTTGTTACACACAACACATCACATCAACGAATGGTTCAGACAGTCGGGCCAGTGAGTGCCGAAACTGAAAACAAGAGGTATGTCATATGGTGAAACACGGACTTAAGAAAGAGCTGGGATTAGTCGATCTCACCTTGCTGGGAATAGGGTCAATGATTGGCTCTGGCTGGCTTTATGCCGCGCTCACCAGCGCCGGGTATGCAGGAGCACAGACTGGCTGGGCATGGATTCTGGGGGCCATCATCGTATTATTAATCGGGCTGGTGTTTGCGGAATTATCCGCTGCGTTACCACGTGCTGGCGGTTTTGTCCGTTATCCTAATTATTCCCATGGTAATGTTGTGGGTTTCGTGATTGGCGTCAGTTCGTTACTCGCTTATACCAGTACGGCAGGGGTGGAGGTGGAAGCCGTGCGTCAGTACGCTGTGTACTGGTGGCCTGCTCTGGGGAATACTGATGGCAGCCCGACAATGATCGGTTTTGCTGTTCAGATAGGGCTGCTGCTGGTGTTCTTCCTGCTCAACTACTGGAGTGTAAAAGTCTTTGGTCGGGTAAATACCATTGTTACTGTCTTTAAATTTGTTGTGCCATTGCTAACAATCGTCACCTTATTCATGTACTTCAATGCTGCCAACCTGAATGTACCACCGCCGCCGCCGGGCGGAACGCATGGTATCTTCTCCTCGCTGACCGGTGCCGGGATTGTATTCGCCTATCTGGGTTTCCGCCAGGCAGTGGACTTTGCCAGTGAAGCGAAAAATCCTCAGCGTGATGTACCACTGTCTATCATAATTGCCATTGGGTTGAGTTTTGTTATTTACCTGCTGTTGCAATATGCTTTCCTGGGAGCGGTACCATCTGAAGCGTTGAGTGCCCACGGTTGGGATGGCCTGAAACATGTATTGCAATCCCCTTATGCTGATCTGGCGCGCAGCCTTGGGATCACCTGGCTTATCAACCTGATCCTGGTTGATGCTGTCATCTCTCCGGCAGGTACCGGTAATATTTATCTCGCGGGGGCGAGCCGCGTACTGTTTGCCTGGGCGCGTAACGGCCACCTGTTTAAAGTCTTTGGCAAAGTGGATGAGAAATCCGGTGTACCGCGTGGGGCGCTCTGGTTATCACTTGTGCTGGCGATCGCCTGGACTCTGCCTTCTGAATTCCAGATGTGGGGGGGCCTGATTGGGGCCGTGACATCGGCAACGGTCTTTACTTACTTGCCAGGGCCGATTTCCGCAGGCGCTTTCCGCCGCCATCTACCGAATTTATACCGTCCTTTCCGCCTGCCGCTGTTTAACCTATTAAGCCCGCTGGCATTTGTCGCCAGTACAATGCTGGTTTACTGGAGCGGGTGGTCGGTTAACGTGATTTTGCTGCCGATACTGATTGTTGCCTGGGTGCTATATGCACTGTTTGCGAAAAAAGGTCAGCATCATCAGCGCGATGTCGGTTGTGCATGGTGGTTGTTGGTTTATTACATTGCCATAATGGTGATTTCCGGCCTGGGAACCTTTGGTGGCACAGGGCTTATCAGCGCGCCGATGGATATGATCCTGTCTGCTATTGTCAGCCTGGTGTGCTACTACTGGGGTGTCAGCACCAGTTTGGCCGCACCAAAAATTACTGAGGAAGAAGATGAAATCCTGGCGACAGGGCAAATTAATCAAGAAGGTTATGTGCAGTAAGGCAGCACATTGATTGGCTATTCCATCAACAACGGTAAGGGCCTGCGACCCCGTTCGGGCGGATACAACCCGGCGGGGCTTTCATCTTTTTACCAGATGATCTGGAATATAGAGCAAACCTTTCGTAATGGTTGCTTCAGTGTCTCGGATATAATGTTTAATCTGGTTCCTGAAAAGTCAGATAAATATTCGTCAGGCAGGCGTGAATGGGCAGCCAAGACGGTAAATTCCTCATACTGGGCCAGACTGTATTACCAGGGCCAGTGAGAAAAGGAAAATCTCACCAATCCGCGATCCGGGCGCTGGCGTTTAAAATGGATAAGGATCATTTACCGCTGCTGGAAGACCGGAACCTGCTACGACGAGGCAAAATACTTGAGCACACAAAGAGCAAAATTCGCCCTTACTGAAGCCATACAAAGCTTGTCAAATGTCTCAGGGCGTGAAGCGGAAGTTCATGTTCGCAGGATGAGAAATGTCACTTTTTAAGTGTGATTCAGAAATTTTCTAAGATCATCAATGAAAGCCCGTACCCGAACAGAGAGATTCCTGCGGTTTGGGTAAATTGCATGGATAGCAATTTCTTCACCTCTTACATCAGTCAGCACTTGCACCAGGCGGCCTTCAAATAAATCCTTTTCAATCATGAAGGACGGTAAATATCCGATACCCAGCCCCGCGATGGATGCGGTGCGAATTGCATCTCCGCTGTCAAATCTGGCATAAGCCGGGCCGTCTAGAGTTATCTGACCTTGCTCTTTATCAACCAGTGTCCATGCGGTGGGAGCCGTTCCCAGACCATAGACGAGACGCCGATGGTTTTTTATCTCAGCAAACGAGTTCGGAATTCCCCACTTTTCGAGATAGTTGGGGGATGCATAAAGGTGTGGCCATGCCCTGTCGATCACCTGCGTTATGTATTGGTAACTTGTGGTTGCACTACCTACGCGGATGGCGAGATCGAATCCTTCTTCTACAAGATCAACAACCCGATCAGTGAAGCTTACCTCAATGCTCAATTCTGGTGAGGCCTCTAGAAATTCATTGAGAAACGGCAAAATAATCATTTTGCCGTAGCCTTCTGAAACGGTAAGTCGAAGTATGCCTTTTGGTCGTAGTGGATTTTGACGAATGGTAGCTTCAGCTTCTTCTAGATCCTCCAGCAACTGACTGCATCGATGATAAAATTCATGTCCCTCTGTCGTGAGAGATAAGCGACGAGTTGTCCGTTGGAAAAGCCGTGTCTCAAGATAGTTTTCCAAACGAGCCAGTGCTTTACCCGCCGCAGAACGCGTCAGTCCCATTGCCTTACCGCCTGCAACAAAACTCCCCGCCTCTGCAACAGCAACAAAGATACGCAGTGCACCAATATCTATATCCGAGCCTTTTGGTTTAGCCACCGGGATTTTTTTTCCCACCATTGGGGAACCCTTTTCGTTAATGTGTTGAATATACTGCCATTGTAGAATTTAACTGAGTGAGGTTTCAACAATGCTGTCGAAAAATGCCCAAAATGCTCTTGATGGATGGATCACTGCCGCTGGCCCGGTTGTTCAGAAGCTCTATGGTCAGTCTGAAGCTAGCTGGTCGGAAGTACGCGCTCACTATATGCAAAGTCTTGAAAAAATTTTCCCTGCGATCGAGGGGGTTTCCTATAAGACCACTGCGTTAGGCGATGCTCCTGCAATGATCAGCGAGATGGAGGAACACGTTGGAAGCAGGGTCGTTCTATACATTCATGGCGGCGGCTATGTGCATGGGGGTGTCGAAGCATACCGTGGAATTACGGGGCGTCTTGCCAAAGCGTTGAAAGCCAGGGTTTACACGCCAGACTATAGGCAGGCGCCCGATTTCCCATTTCCGACGCCAATTAATGATGTTTTTTCAGCTTATCGTGCAATTCTGGACCGTGGCATTCATCCCCGCGATCTCGCTCTGGTAGGTGATTCAGCAGGCGGCGCGATGGTCGTCACTATGATGCGCAAGGCTCGCGATGCTGGTATTCCGCTACCCGCCGCCGGGGTGGCGATCTCACCATGGGCAAATCTTACCCATAGCGGTTTGTCTGCGACCACCCGCGAGGGGATTGATCCGATTTGTAGCGTGGATTTTCTCAACATCTTGGGAAGGTGTTTTCTCGCCGGTGAGCTTCCTACACATCCTGATGCTTCCCCCGTTTATGCTGATGTCCAAGGGCTTGCACCGATACTAATCCAGATCGGTGAGAATGAGGTCATGCTGAGTGATGCTATCCGACTAGCTTCAAATTTAGGGGAAGCGCGTGTACGCACCACACTCGAAGTTTGGCCTGGAATGTTCCATGTATGGCATCTTCTAGCAGGGATCCTGCCTGAAGCTGATCAGGCTTTGCGCAATGCGGTGCGTTTCCTCGAGGATGTTCTTACAGAGGATAAGAAATTAAACGAGTAAACGTTCGTGCGATATATTTTAAATATTTGTGAATAAATCGTCAGGGCGTGCTTTTAGCAAATGAAGATCATTGTCTCATTTATTCACTACAATTGTATGGCTTGACTCCCTTAGGTCAGCTAGTGATGCCGAAATCTTGTTTATGAATGACGCAAGGTTTCGGCCTGATGTTATTCATTAGTACACCCACATTATTAGTACACCCACAGATAGCCACCACATTTTCGATATCAATTCGGGCATATGCTGGCACTGCTTCGTTATAGGAAGAGGTATTATTAGTATCTGTAACTTATCATTGGCTGGCTGTTAACCGATAACGTTCAGACTGCCGTTGATACCAGACATCACCTGATTGTTGCACATGAAGTAACAAATACACCAAGACCGTGGGCAGCTTAACCGCTGTGACAACATTAGCACAGGAGGCTGTTGCCAAGGCGGATGTAACCGTACTGGCTGATAAAGGCACAGATAGATAGAAAGCAGGGAAGTCGAAAGATGTAATCCAGTCGGGCTGGCCGTAAAGGTATTGCTAACTATCCAGAATAACCTTACGTTTTTCCATGAACTTGCTGAACATAGAATCTTAATGAAAAGCCCTTAGGGACTTTTCATACATAAGCATCTGCAAAACGTTAATTACCACATCAAATCATCAGGCACTTTAAAATCGGCATACGGATCTTCTTCATCCTGCTCTTCCTGACTAAGCGCACTATTTAATACAATGCTGTTCGCATCTCGCTGCGCAATTTTATCGGCTACGCTCGCGGGGATAATAGCGTATTCACTCTCGCCACTGTTATCAACAACCAAACGAGCAATGGCGAGACGACCACTAATCAGCTGAGCCTGAGTAAGCTTATCCACAACTATTTTTTTAATTAAATTATTATCTGTGAAGTTAAAACCAATATCGCCTTTTGAAATGTCGATTCTGTTCATTTCAATGAGCTGCTTCACCTGAGCTTTATATTCTTTAGCTAAAGCAGCTTGTTTTTGTTGTTCGCTTAGCTGTTTATCACGCTCAAGTTGTGATTTTTTATTTTCTTCCACAGCCTCTCTTGCCTCACGCGCCTGAACTCGTGATTTTTTAGCCGTTCTTTGGACTTTGGCCATTTTTTTGCTGGTCACTAACCCAGCTTTTAGCATCTGCTCTTGTAAGGTGAGTTTTGTCATCTTCGTTTCTAAACCAGTTGAATAATGTGTGGGATTATACCTGTAATTTTTGAGACTGTACCAGGTCGCAGTACCTGATCACTATGTGGCTTGAGTTGATACCGAATTGCTGGCAGGAAACCGCATTACAAGTGGACGATGCGCCGGCATTAACGCAGCCATCTGGGGGAACACTGCCGCCCAACATGGCGAAAGCATTAACCGGGCTGCTACATGATATGGTCTGGTTGCTGGAAGCGTTTGTAACCGCGCCATATATCACGGCGTACTGAGGCTAGTAAGCGATGCCGACATTCTGATTATGAATGGCGCAGGATTTCGGCACAGGGCCCGTGCGAATTATTTCAGACCTTGAGCAGTTTTACCGTGGCATCCACGTCTATCTCATCTTCCGAGAAGATTAACGTCGTTCCCTGGAAGGTGGTGATCGCCAGTTTTTTCAGCGAGCGCATTTCACCAGGCTTAGCGGCTGATTTCGGCCTGATATTACCCATCAGGACCCCGACAGACAGCACCGCATTTTCTTTATCAATGCGGGTATCGGCAGACACTTCTTCGCGGTAAACCAGGTAAGACTTGATCGACGTGAGCTTAAGGCGCTCGCCCGCAATATAGATGTATTTGCTTTCCGGTACGACTTTCACAGCATAAGCTGACAACCCCTTGTTATTAGTGGTGGGTTCGAAAGTGACCGCCGCATCTTTCTTAATCAGCTCAGGATTGGCGACCTTAATCACATGAAAATAACGGTTATCACCATTTTCATCTTTGATAAATCCAAAACCTTTATCTTTAAACCAGGTTGTGATCGTTCCATTCATCGCCATTACCGCCTACTTAATTGTTTATCTACTCAGTTTTTGCAGCGCGCAGTGTAAAGCACAATGCCTGCGCAGACTACGTCTTTGGTTTAAGTCTTGATGATAAATTTCTGGTATGCAAAGGGCAGCTGACCTGATCCCGGATATGATCTAGTCATAATCAGGGGAAAACAGCTTCATGTTGGTTGCATATTCTGGCGACCGGCAAATTTATTGGCAAATTCGTTAGGTTTGATACTTTTCTTTGGCAACCATATGTAGGTAGCAAAGCTGCCCGGTGACACGCGGATTACAATCTGTGTGATATTGCGATTGAATCGAAATTTTTGGGTGTCGGGAACTGGCATCACGTTATTAAGATGCCACCAAGAAATAGGTGAGACATTTTATTGAATCGCTGAATTACCCAAAATTCAATTCTCATGGACTTCCTGACTGAGAATACGAGAGCGGCAGACCTCGAGAATCTCATTTGCCAGAGCGGAATCATCAGGGCAGGCACGGGACAGCACCAGGGCACCGACCAGATGTGCAATAGTGTCGATCAGGTCAGCACGGGTTTCACCTCTATCTCCATTTGCTAAAACGGCCAGCTGATTCTCAATACCCGCGGCAAATGTTGCCTTAATTGATTCAGACTGACGTGCAGTATCGGCGCCCAGTGCCGACATCACACAACCGCTTCCCATAGAAGCGCGATGCTGCCGGGAGAGGTAATATTCGACAAATTTTTCCCGGCTCACACCAGAACTATTTTCTGCAGATCGTGAGAAACCGCAGCTCATCGCCTCCGACATCAAATCAGCTTTGGAAGCAAAGTGCTTATAGAAGCCGCCGTGAGTTAATCCTGCTGCTGACATCAGTTCCACTACACCCACGCCGTCATAGCCCCGTTCACGAAACAACACTGAGGCAGTTTCAATAATACGCTTTCGGTTTTCACGAACCTGCTCTTTCGACACTTTCATGGTTTTTGGATCCTCTCCTAAACATTCATGTCATAAGTATACATTGATGATGACCATAATCAAACTGGTTGACTTTTTAGATTATGATCACCATCATTAAGGCCATGCTTTTACCAATCACTTTGCAAGGGAACAAACATGACGAAGCAACAATTATTTCAACCCTATAGTCTGGGGCCAGTAACGCTCTCTAATCATATTGTGATGGCACCGTTAACTCGTAACCGTGCTGGAGCGGGTCTGGTTCCCAGCGAACTGGCGGCGACGTATTACTCGCAGCGTGCCACAACAGGATTGCTGATTACCGAAGCCACGCAGATCTCCGCACAGGCGCAGGGTTATCAGGATACGCCGGGGATCTACACGCAAGCTCAAATCGATGGCTGGCGCAAAGTGACTGACGCGGTGCATGCCAAAGGCGGGCGGATATTTGTACAGCTGTGGCACGTAGGGCGAATTTCTCATGTTGACTTGCAACCTAATGGCGCTGCACCTGTTGCCCCCTCGGCCATCCGTGCTGAGACGAAAACCTTTGTGAATAACGGTTTCTCTGATGTCTCCGAACCTCGTGCGCTGGAGTTGCATGAAATACCGGGGATTATCGACGATTTCAGAAAGGCATCGGCCAATGCCATTGCCGCCGGATTTGACGGTGTAGAGATCCACGGTGCGAATGGTTATCTGCTGGAACAGTTCCTTAAAGATGGTGCAAATCAGCGTGCTGATGAATATGGCGGCTCTGTCGAGAATCGTGCGCGCCTGCTGCTGGAAGTCACGGCAGCTGTAAAAGATGAGATCGGCGCAGAACGCACTGGCGTACGTATTTCACCGGTGTCACCTGCTAATGCGATTTCATGCAGTGATCCGCAGCCACAATATGACTACCTCGTTGAACAACTCGATGCATTAGGCATCGTGTACCTCCATGTGGTCGAAGGCGCTACGGGTGGCCCGCGTGATGTCTCACCGTTCGATTACGACTCCCTGCGCCGGCGTTTTAAAAACACCTACATCGGCAACAATGGCTATGACCTGGAACTGGCGTCCGCTCAGCTTGCGCAAGGCAAAGCCGATCTGTTCGCGTTCGGTCGTCCGTTCATCTCCAACCCGGATCTGGTCGAAAGGCTGAAGACGGGCGCGCCTCTGGCCTCACTCAATCCTGAAACACTTTATGGCGGTGGCGCAGCGGGATATACCGATTACCCGTCGCTTACTGAGACCAGCAAGTAAAGCATCGGTGTCACGCTTCTACATACATCGCACATTGCGGATTCTGTTTACACATTAATAAAGAAGATCAACTTATGACTAAAGCTTCAGTTCTCATTACAGGCGCATCCACGGGTATTGGTGCTGTTTACGCTGAACGGTTTGCCCGCCGGGGCCACGACCTTGTTCTGGTCGCGCGCGACAAAGCGAAGTTAGAGATACTGGCCGGGCGTCTGCGACAAGAAAATGCTATTTCTGTCGACGTTCTGCCTGCCGACCTCACGCAAACGAGTGATTTAGCCGCGGTCGAAGCCCGTCTGCGTGAAGACACACGGATTGGTATCCTTATCAATAACGCGGGTATCGCACAGTCCGGCAGTTTTACAGAGCAAACGCCTGATTCGATAGAAAGCCTCATCGCACTCAACGTCACCGCCCTGACGAGACTTGCCAGTGCCGTGGCACCACGACTGGTAAAAGCCGGAGAAGGCTCGATCGTCAATATCAGTTCCGTCGTAGGCCTCGCCCCGGAATTTGCCATGACGGTTTACGGCGCAACCAAAGCCTTTGTTCTTTTCCTGTCTCAGGGAATGAATGTAGAGCTGTCATCTAAGGGCATTTATATCCAGGCGGTGCTCCCTGCCGGCACTTACACGGAAATTTGGGACCGTGCGGGTATCGACATCAGTAACTCGGCAAAATTTATGGAAGTGGGCGAGTTAGTGGATGCCGCACTGATTGGCTTTGATCGCCGTGAACTGGTCACCATCCCGCCGTTACATAATGCTGCACGCTGGGACACCCTCGATGCTTCACGTCAGGCTTTGCTTTCAGACATCAAACAAGATGAAGCTGCCGAACGATATAAAGCACTGTAATCAATGAGGTGCACTGTGCATAACGGTCTTCCGGCTGTTCTGTACAGCGGTAAATCCGACATAAATTCCTTACAGCCTGTCGTCTCATCAGCGATGAGAAACCTCAAACACATCATGAAGGCCTTATTCAGCATGACAAAAAAACGTGTAGTACTGGTTACCGGCGCTTCTTCAGGTATCGGCGAAGCCTCTGCTAGTAAACTTTTAGCGGCGGGGTATAGGGTATATGGCACGAGCCGGCGTGGCTTCCAGGCGGGAAAACCTCCGTTTCCGTTACTGACACTGGATGTGACGGACGACGCTTCTGTCGGGGCTGCCATTGAGGAGCTGCTGCGCCTGGAGGGGCGGATCGATATTTTGGTGAATAATGCGGGTTTCGGGGTCGCTCCGGCGGCGGCGGAAGAAAGCTCTATCGAACAGGCCATGAGCATTTTCGATACGAACTTTTTGGGCATCGTCAGGTTGACCCGGGCAGTGATCCCTCACATGCGCCGTCAGGGCAGTGGGCGCATCATTAACATCGGTTCGATACTTGGGATCGTTCCGTTACCGTATGTGGCACTTTATGCGGCCAGTAAGCATGCGGTGGAAGGGTATTCGGGAGCACTGGATCATGAACTGCGCACGCAGGGCATCAGAGTTTCGGTCATTGAACCTGCTTACATAAAAACACAGTTTGAAGCCAATAATATTGAGCCGGATGCCAGGCTCGAAGAGTATGACCTGATCCGGGCTAAGCTGGCGAAAGTGGTTAGCAAGGCAATGGCCGAAGCGGAAAGTCCGGAGGTGGTGGCTGACGTGGTGGTTAAAGCGGTTCAGACTTTACATCCGAAGGTACGCTACACAGCGGGAAGGCTGGCAGGTCAATTGAATTTTATTCTCAGATTCGCCCCTGCATCATTCCTGGATAAGGTGGTGCGCAAAAGTCTTCAGCTTGATGCGAAAGAATAAATGAAGAATAACACGATGAAAGCATTTACGTTTAAACGCTATGGTAAATCCCCTGCGCTGGGATTCGATAACATCGATTATCCTGCCCCCGATGCTGATGAAATCCTGGTTAAAGTTTACGCTGTGGGTCTGAACCCGATTGATAACATGATCCCAACCGGAATATTCAAGCCGGTTTTGCATTTTAAGCTCCCCGCCACATTGGGCAGCGACTTGTCCGGGGTTGTCATCGCAGTGGGGAGTCGCGTGACACGTTTCAAACCAGGTGACGAAATTTTCGCCAGCATTTTCGACAGGGGAACGGGTTCTCTTGCCGAATTTGCCGTGGTGCCAGAGAACGCTGCGGCCATGAAACCCGCAAACCTGGATTTTGTGCAAGCGGCTTCGCTCCCGATGGTGAGCCTCACGTCCTGGCAAGCGCTGACAGAGCGAGCCGGCTTGCAGACGGGTCAGAAGGTTTTCATCCCGGCAGGTTCCGGGGGTATTGGCAGTTTTGCCATCCAGCTGGCGAAGCACCTTGGCGCAAAGGTGGGAACGACAACGAGTACAGATAATGTCGACTGGGTAAGCCGTCTTGGCGCAGACGAGGTGATTGATTATAAAAAACAGGAATTCGAAAACGAACTTAGTGGCTACGATATTGTATTGGGTACCCTCAGAGGTGATGCGATTGAAAAATCCACTCACATTCTTAAGCCTGGTGGAAAATTGTTTCCCTCATCGGGCCGTTAGATGCTGCTTTCGCACGTGATAGAAATTTAAACATCTTCCTGCGCTTTGTGTTTGCCTTGATGAGCCATAAAATCATGCGCCTTTCAAAAAAGCGCGGACTGACCTACTCATTTCTCTTCGTTCGACCTGATGGCGACCAACTTACCCAAATCGCCAAAATTATAGAAGCGAAACAAATCAGTCCGGTGATCGACAAAGTGTTCCCCTTTTCCGAAGCAAAGGGTGCTCTTGCCTACCTTGCCCAAGGGCATGTGAAGGGAAAAGTGGTCGTCAAGATGCAAGAGTAATTCATTTCAGGTAACAACAGAGATTCAAATCCACGGTTGTCGAGAGGATCTATACCGTTTGCCAATAGCTGGCGCGTTTCGCACGAGAGAAATTGAATTAATGGTTCATTTTATTGGTTTTAATTTGTTTTATTTTTAATAATTTAACATTGTAGTCCCAATCGTAGTCCCATAGAGAAAAATCACGTTGAAAAGGGCACCATAAAAACATGTATACCTTTTCAGCGTTCGACTAACAATCTTCACTGTCGGACGGGGCAAATGAAGGATACTTCCCCTGTTTCACTGCCTCAAAATATTGGTAATAGATCCTGTAAACAGCCATAAAGGTATCCCGGATATCAACTCCATCAACGGTAAAATATGTTGTCCCTAATGAGTCCCCCGCTTTTGCCAGTCCTGCTCTGGCTCCTTCAAGGATGTTGAGATTTATATCACCATTTTTTTTCTTGAAGTGCTTCGTTCGATTGCAAAGTTCTCTGACTACCTCATAGGGTGGATAGGTATACAGAAAACTGTGTAATTTTTCTTCGGCTGATAACTCGTATTTGTTTTTGTAGCTTGCTGAGCCACCTGGGCATATCCATTCCCTGAGATGGTACAGCGGGAGCAGCGTATCAATCAGCCTTTCTTCGGAAGGGTGGTGGTAAAACGATTCCCATTTTTTCTGAAGATGAATGAACATATTGGATGAATCGAGCGTGTTAAATAGTCCAGACATGGTTAATCCTTGCTGCTGGTGGTCTGTTTTTTGATATCAGGTTTCGGTAGAACCAGGGTATATCGCTACTAATCTATGAAAGATGTATACCATTGCTCATACCGCTGAATTCTTGTCATTTTCGCATCTGACACCCGCCAGTATGCCAGTATGCGGCCTCAGTTTTTATCAGCCTGGCTAACTTTCTTTCAAAGGTTTCCCAGCGCATACGGGCTGGCTTTGCAAGCCACCGAGCGTGGTTAAGCAAGTTGTCTGCGGGCGGGTAATCATCGCCCCAAATCGCCCGGCGCTGCTGGCGCGCACTCAGTAATAAACGGTCGGCTTCGTCTTTGCTTTGGCTGGCGTAATGACGATGCCAGCACTTCCGGCAGCCAATATCTTTACACCCGGTATACAGCTTTGCTGCCCGTTCGCCACAGTGGGGGCAAACATACCATTCACGTACGCCATCCCCCACGCGTGTGGTTGTAATACCGACCCTTTGCGTGACACCGTTAATTGTGGCGCTGTAGCCATCTGAATATCGGGATAAATAGAGTCTTCCGCTCGCTGTGTCGCAGTAAACCTGCGTGTTTGGGGCTGCATTGCCCAACTTATCGAGCAAACGGGCGAGAAATTGCAGGTTAATACGCGGCAAATCGGTGGTGTAACTTCGCGT
This sequence comes from Prodigiosinella confusarubida, assembly GCF_002847015.1. Lineage (GTDB taxonomy): Bacteria > Pseudomonadota > Gammaproteobacteria > Enterobacterales > Enterobacteriaceae > Prodigiosinella > Prodigiosinella aquatilis. The sequence continues at coordinate 3,590,049 of NZ_CP025085.1, read as the reverse complement.
CTGGTCACGCATTATCCGCCTCCAGTGCGCATCAACAATGCGCAGAGTTCGCAATCTGAATACGAAATAATATGATTCTGACAAAAATGGAAACCGGTGCGCAATACCTGCCAACGCCAGTCATAGCAAGGGTTAGAGGCCAATTTGCGAATGGCTACCGTTCGGTTTCGTTTTGCGCACTTGGGCTGCGTACTGGGCAATTCAGATTGCGCAGTTATAGTGTAATCAAAATGCTTCAAGCTTATCGTTGTGATATGTGATTTTTAGCTTATGGCTTTGAAAATCAAGTTTTCGGTGGTCTTCAAGGTGGGAGATAACACTGTAAATTTGGCTCATTTGGCAAAATGTCTGAACGTTTAGCATCGTCGTACGAATTGAAAATAACGCATGATGCTGCGTACTTTATTGCACACCGTTTCGCTGTAACTCGTGAGAAACCGGACTTACCACTCACATGTGGACAGTAAACGCAATGGGTGTGGAAAATGAATGGTGTTATTTGGGCTCGTTAAAGTATGATATAGGAGTAATTCGGTAGCACAAGATCACGCATTTCTAGCTCTAAGTTGTTTGTTATGGGTTGATTATATAGCAATAGCATAAAGATTATATGAATTTATCCTAAAAAACTTAATGAGGAGTATATTCAATGCAGCATAAACATACTCCTTTCATTAATTTCTTACCAGATTCATTCCTCGTGAAATGTGAATCTATTTAATTCATTCTTTTCATTAAAATATAGATCTATTTTTTTCGTTTTACTCATTCCTACTGGAATGGGTGGAATAAGAACAAATCCATGTATAGACTCTTTATTAGTATACGACCAATGATTCTCTTTCATAAACTCTAATGAGTTTTGTGGCGGCCCTAGCTTCTCTAAAATATCTTTCTTGGTTTTTCCAACAAAAAAAACATGATTGACATTATTTGAATTTATATCAGAAAGTGATGTGTTGTATGTCTTTGTTCTATCTATAATACACCCAGATAAAATCAAGGAGAGAGGAAAAATTAAAATTAATTTCATAATCAATCAACATCCAACTCTGTTTTGTAATTTTTATCTGCTGGTTCCCAAGGTGGGGCCGATGATCTTTTATACGGCGCAGGCTTTAATATATAAACCCCAGTTGTACCGTCTTTTACTATTTCATTGAAGTGCATAATGCACTTCGTTCTACTCTCAGTTATGTCAAAATTCATGTCATAATCTTTACCTGATTGAGGCTTAATAAAAAACATACCATGACATGAGCCTGCTACTGTTGATTCGGTTTGAATATAGATAAGTGTTGGCACTGATTTTATTTTTGTTTCAAAATAATAATCATTATAATCATCTTTTCGATAGGATATTTTAGGCATGCCGATGTCTCTGGTTTTATTTACATACCCTCGCCATGAGAATTCTGTAATATTCGTATAAGTCTTGGAATATCCTTTTTGCTTTATTTCTGTTCCTCTTATGTTTTTTATAAATCTTATTCTTGATACATTTTTTGTATCTGAAGGTTCTTGGTATATCGGGCGATCACCAAAGCTGTTTTCAATTGCCTTACATCCAGACAAAGAAATAGCTGCCAAAATTAAAATAAAATGTAAAATCTTCGCCATATAAATGTTATCCATTTTGTCATTTTCAACGAATATTGATACGCCAGTAAAAAACATATCAGTATTCATTATCGGCTGCAGAACAATATAATTTAATTTTTTATTAAATAGACGAGTAATGCCCTGTTTAAATCACTTCTTGGTATGGGGTTCTGCTGGGCCCACGAATGCTTGCGGCATTGAGGGATAGCCGAAACCGGTTTAACAGCGCAGAAGAAATTCAAAACTATGCTGGCATTGCGCCAGTAACCGAGCGAAGTGGTCAGAAATCTTGAGTTCAACTGGTCGATGCAACGCTATCTTTAAATAAGGAGGACGTTGCTATGAGACAAAGAAAGCGCATTTACTCCACGCTCCTCTGAATCTTGCCAACACCGTTAAACAGTGCATAAGCGGCATCCGCGACGGCTTTACGGTTGCTGCCTTGCCCGATTTCATCCAGCGGCATAAAACCGTCATTGTGGGCGGCGGCTTCGTTCACCAGCCCCAGCGCGGTGGAATACCACGTCAGCTTAAGCATCTTGGGATCGCCATACACGGAGGATGCGATGGTGCCGATAGTGGTCTTTCTGGCAGAGGAACTGCCAATGTGGATCGATGCCTTTGCTTATTAGTGCCTTTGCTGATTCACGCCGTTGTCGGGCTTCGGCCAAAGAAACCGCAGGGAATGAACCAAAGCTGGTTAATGCACGTTTCTTCGTATCGGGGCGGTAATAATTAAAACGCCAGATTTTAGAACCGCTCGGTTTCACCAGCAGATACAACCCATCTCCGTCCTGTAGCGTGTATTCCTTCTCGGCAGGTTTGGCGGCTTTGATCTCGGTATTGGAGAGGGGGGAATTATACGAGCCATCGTAGTTATACGCTTTTGTAGTTATATGGGGTGGTATAACTAAGCGTATAACTGAACTTTCCGGCTGAAAACGTAGCAAACCGGCAGATAACAGGCAACAAAAAACCCGCAAACTCAGTGAGAATGCGGGTTTTGTGGGGTTTCCGTCAATAACCGGTACTAACGGAATAGATATTTGGTCGGCACGAGAGGATTTGAACCTCCGACCCCTGACACCCCATGACAGTGCGCTACCAGGCTGCGCTACGTGCCGACGCTGTGGGGGCATATACTACCGTTTCTCGCTTTGATTGCAATAGCCTTACGAAACGACTGCTTTAGATTTAGGCAGTTAGTCAGCAATAAATCGCCGTTCGTCGGTCAATACCTGCAATAACAGATCCAACTGCGGTTTTTCATTCAATAATTCATGACCTGCCTGATTATAAGCCCGGTAATTGCCGTGACTTCCGAGTTCAATAATCTGTTTTGGTGTGGTAATGATCAAATCACTCCCATCACCGTTGACCAGCCAGTTATCTCGTCGCTCTGCTGTAAACAGGTCTTCTCCCTGTGAGTAATCGCTGGATGGCGTTTTTACATGTAGCAGACGTTGCATCAATGTGGTCATAACGTCTTTGTTATCCGTCATTTTGTTGATGGTCTGTGCGGGTGTGCCAGGCCAGTGAATGACCAGCGGAACCTGCCACAACGAGCGTTTCATCGGCGTCGGCGAGTTATCGCCTGGGCGTTGGGCATTTCCCTGTTCAGCCGTGATAACCACCACGGTTTTATCCAGCATATTTTTGTCACGCAGCACACTGATGATCCGTTCAATTTGCTGGTCCACACGCTGATTACCCTGAAGGTAGAGGCGTTGTTGTTCCGCAGCTGGGCTTTTAGACGTAGTTGCCTGCCAACTGGTGTGGTTTAGCTCGATGAATGAGAACCACGGTTCGGTTGTGCCGGCGCGACTGTCCAGCCATTTTTGCCATTGCGTGGTGATGATTTCATCACTCTGCGCATCTGGTGTTGGCAGTGAGAAGTCAGCCAGAAGTGCTTGTCGGTAAAGAGGACTGTCGAATCCACTGGCAGAAAACAGACCGAACTGATAACCCTGCTGACTTAACGCAGTAATCAGCGCAGAGGGCTTACTGCTGTTGAGAACACTGTCTATATAGGTGGAGGAGATACCATAGAACAGGTTGAACAGCCCGCTATCCTGTTGCATACCGGCACTGTAATGGTCACTGAACCGAATATTTTCAGACGCAAAACGGGTCAGGTTAGGCATAGCATGTGGCGTATCCTGATCAGGAATACTGTCTACCATTACCATTAACAGGTTATAGCCGCTGCCGGCATCACTAAAGGAGATGTCGCTCAGTGGATACTCCACCGAAACTGCTTCTGGATTGCCTTGTCGCAGCAGTCTGCGCTGATATTCCTGTGCATTGAGCAGACCGTGTTTCTCTAGAAAACGGCGTGCGGTCATTGGGTAAGAAAGCGGTAAGTTAGAGCGCTGCATGGTTATCGGGCGATAGAAATTGGCATCAGCCCAGATGTACATCACATGTGAGGCACAAAACGCAATAATGAAAATACCCACCAGCGGTTTGGCAAAATGATGTCGATTCAGGCTGCGTAATTTTTGCCAGCACCAGGTGCCGAACAACATCTCCACCATAAATATGACGGGCACCCCAATAAACATCAATTGCCAGTCACGGACCATCTCACTCTGGTTGGGGGTGGTTACCAGTTCCCATACGGTGGGATTAAGGTGCAGGTGGAAACGAGTAAAAACAGCAGCATCGACGATGAGCAGTGTGAGCCCCGTCGTTGCTATCGCCGCTGATAAAAAACGCAACAATCGCTGCGACATGACAACAAATGTCAGCGGGAAAATAATCAGCAGATATGCGGAAAAACCAATAAAACTAAAGTGTCCGAGCCAACTGACCAGCGCATAAATACGTCCAGTCAGTGATGATGGCCAGTCGGTAACAAACAGATAACGGCTACCCAGCCCAAGGCTGAGGAGGATGTTAAACAAGGCAAACCAGTGTCCCCAGCTGATCATCTGGGAAACTTTTTCGCGGTAGCGCTGGCGGTTGGTTACCATATACAGGTCAAAATCAATGTGTTTTATCTGCTGTTACTGAAGCTTGTAGTGCTTCAGCGAAAGAGCGGGCCAGCACCTGACGTTGTGCCGGGGCCACGCTAGTGTTAATCAGGTTGGTCACCATGTTTCCCAACACCATCAATGCGAGATCGGTTGGTGTGCGGCGGTTTTCCAGAACCTTGACCAAGTCTGATAGTAACTGTTCAACTTGCTCGTCACTATAACGGGATGATTGTGGCATAAAATGGTGCTTCTTAAGCGACTAAAGTCGAACATATTACCGTATAAGAGCGTCTTTTTCCGCACTTTTATCATTTCGGCCCGTGGATGTGTTATCCCTGTGTGGCGGCGGCTTTTGGTTGCAGCGAGGATACTTAGGTGCTTGAATACGTTCCCCCGCTAAAAGGAGAGTTTATCATGAGTCTGGATATCGACCAGATTGCCCTGCATCAGCTCATCAAACGCGATGAGCAAACACTGGAAATGGTGTTGCGTGATTCGCTGTTATCCACCAATGACGCCGTTAACGAAATGATGGCTGAACTGCATCGTGTCTATAGTGCTAAAAATAAGGCCTATGGCCTGTTTAATGAGCAAAGTGAACTGGCGGATGCATTACGTGCCTGCCGCAAGGGAGACGATGACTTTCTGGCATTTACCCGTGCCGCGACAGGGCGTCTGCGTGATGAACTGGCAAAATATCCGTTTGCGGAAGGGGGTGTGGTCCTGTTTTGCCAATATCGCTATTTGGCGGTGGAGTATTTGTTGATCGCGGTGTTGAACAGTTGCAATAGTTTGCGGGTAAATGAGCAGTTGGATATCAGCAGCACTCATTATCTGGATATTCACCATGCCGATATTGTGGCACGTATCGATTTGACTGAATGGGAGACGAACCCGTCATCAACTCGTTATCTCACTTTTCTGAAAGGGCGGGTCGGGCGCAAGGTATCTGATTTTTTCATGGATTTCCTGGCCGCAGCCGAAGGGCTGGATACCAAAGCGCAGAACCGTGGCTTGCTCAAGGCCGTTGATGACTATTGCGCTGATGCGCAATTGGATAAAAATGAGCGTCAGCAATACCGTCAGCAAGTGTACAGCTATTGCAATGAACAGTTGCAAGCGGGAGATGAGATTGACGTGGCGGCATTGTCCGGTGAGTTACCGACTTTGGGGGAGCAGAGTTTTCAGGACTTCTCCATCGGACAAGGCTATGAACTTGAGGAGAGTTTCCCGGCAGATCGCAGCACGTTGCGGCAACTGACCAAGTTTGCCGGCAGTGGCGGTGGCCTGAGTATTAACTTCGATGCATTACTGTTGGGGGAACGTATTTTCTGGGATCCGGCGACTGATACTTTGACTATCAAGGGAACACCACCGAATTTGCGTGATCAACTACAGCGTCGCCTGGGCAGCGGTAACTGATCTGTTGCGATATTATTGCTATGAGGCCCCGATAATCCAATGCCCTACCTCGCGTCAGTTTCGATACATGATGTGAACGTTGGCATCGGTTGCCGGCGATAGCAACAATATGGATTTGTATTGAATCAGGATTTTTATAAAAAATGTGGGCAGAGCAAGGTATTGATAATTGATTATTCGGTATTTTACGGGCAATCCAGTGCCTCGGCTGAGTGTGTTTTTAGCGGACTAATACCGGGAAACCATCACTGAAACCAGCAAAACCACCGCAGATAAGGGATACTGATGCAAAACCCATATCCTATGGACGGCAGTTGTGATTGTGGCGCTATCCGTTACCGTCTGAAATGTGCACCATTGGTAGTGCACTGCTGCCATTGTAGTTGGTGTCAGCGGGAAAGCGGCTCGGCATTTGCTTTGAATGCCATGATCGAATCAGACAACGTGGAATTGCTCAGTGGTGAGCCACTGCTGGTGAACACGCCATCCAACAGCGGGCAAGGGCAACAGATCGCTCGCTGTCCTAAATGCTATGTGGCATTGTGGAGCCACTATGCTGGCAGTGGCCCGCTGATCCGGTTCGTGCGGGTTGGGGCGCTTACTCATCCGGAACTGTTGCCGCCAGATGTGCATATTTTTACCCAATCTAAACAACCATGGGTGATTCTGCCGCCGGAAACTCCGGCGTTTGCCGAATATTACGACCGCCAAATGGTATGGCAGGAAGAGAGCCTGCGGCGTGCGGCCCTGTTGGTGCCGAAAATCAAAGCGTATCGAGCTACTTTAACGTCACCCCGGAACTGACGTTCACCGCCGTTGTCGATAGCAATAAAAAACGCCGCATCAGCGGCGTTTTTCTCTCCGGGATACCGGATAACTTCAGCGTGATTAAACGCGAACGAAGTCGATGTGAGTTAATTTAGGCTTGAAAGCATGACGCTGAACAGCCTGAATTTTCACTTTGGTTTCTTTGCCATCGATAACGAGGGAGATAACTGCATCGTAAAAACCGCCTTTCCCTTCCTGGTTTTTAACAATATCGTGATCCAGCTCGATAGAAACCGGTGCTTCCGCACCACCATAAACGATGGCTGGGAATTTGTTCGCATTACGCAGGCGGCGGCTCGCACCCTTACCCTGCTCTTTGCGTACTTCTGCATTGATAGTAATCATGTCTTTCTCGACTTTAAAAAAGTGATCCTGCTACAGGCGACCCAGCAACAGGTTGGATATTCCGCTTGTGTTTAGACAAAAGCGGGCGGAATTCTATCGGAATCTGGCCCAGCGGGCAAATGAAACCGCCATTTAATCAGCCGCGCAGTTCATTCGCTCTGCGGTAGCGGCCCTGGTAGTCGAATATTTTTTCCCGCACTTGCCAGAATTTGCCTTGTTGGCGTGCGACAACAAAATCAGGAGCCCGCAGTAGCGGCTGTTGCTGCGTGATCTCGGCGGCGGTCTGCCAGTGGAAGGGAATACCGGGCGCACGCAGATGGACTCGTAGGAAATGGATCTGAAAAACGTGCCGCTGGGCCGGTGTCTGTAAGCGAAAACGCTCACTGACTTCAGCACCATCTTCATCATGATAGGTGATGTTCAACCATTCGCCTTTGGCATCCAGGCCATAAACCATGCTCATACCACTGCAACGCAGTACCAGCGCGTCTTTCAGCTTTAGCGCCGCTTTCAGCATGTCGTCTGGGTCTACCAGTATTTCTTCACATTGATGGCAACGGCGGGCGGCAATATCATTTTCTGCTCCGCAGTGCGGGCAGGTTTTGAAGCGAAAGCGGTAATCACATTGTTGACGGCGGCCATCCTCATCCTCACTCCACCCCTGACAGCGTCTCCCGTAGTGTTCAATCACGGTGCCGTCGTCGGTACATTTGCCCCAGAACAGATTGGCAAAGCCGCACTGTGGACAGAACACCTGTACCGGCTGGCTATCGCTATGCGGTTTACGCTTGCCGACTTCGGGCGTATACAAGTCGTGTGGATTACCGGCGTAGTCGAGAATCAGGCAATCGGTTTTTCCCGCAGACAATCGCAAACCGCGTCCGACGATCTGCTGATAGAGGCTGACGGATTCGGTCGGGCGCAGAATAGCGATAACGTCTACGTGAGGAGCATCAAAACCGGTGGTTAATACGGCGACATTGACCAGATAGCGCAATTGTTGCTGTTTAAAAGCTTCAATCAGCGCATCACGTCTGGCTGCTGGTGTATCTGCGCTGATAAGCGCGGCCTGGCCATCAGGCAGCAAACGTTCAATCTCTCCGGCATGTTCCACCGTGGCGGCAAAAATCATCACCCCGTTACGATCGGCGGCATATTCGACAATCTGGTGGATAATTTGTGGTGTAACCCGTTGTTGACGTTTCAATTCACGGTTAAGGTCTTCCTCGCTGAATAAACCGTTACTGCGAGCGCTCAACTGGCTGAAATCATACTGTACTACTGGCATATCCAGACGCTGGGGCGGTACCAGAAAAGCGTGCTTGATCATGTAGCGTAGCGGTAACTCATAAATGCAGTCCCGGAACAGGCAGTGCTCATCACCCCGGATCATGCCGTGGTAGTGGTATTGATAGATCCAGCCTTTTCCCAGACGATAGGGTGTAGCGGTTAGTCCCAACAAACGCAATTGTGCATTGGATTGTTGGAGATGATGAATAATCTGCTGGTATTGGCTGGTATCGTCGTCACTGACCCGGTGGCATTCATCAATAATCAGTAATGAAAAAGCCTGTTCAAATAGGGCCAGATTGCGGGCGACCGACTGTACGCTGCCAAAAACCACCTTGCCCTGACTCTGTCGCTGTTGCAGTCCGGCGGCAAAGATGTCGGCCTCCAGCCCCAGGGCACAGTATTTTTCGTGGTTCTGCGCTACCAGCTCTTTGACATGCGCCAGTACCAACACGCGGCCACGGGCCAACCGGGCCAGTTCGGCGATCACCAGACTTTTCCCCGCGCCGGTAGGCAGAACGATCACGGCGGGTGTGGTGTGGCGCCGAAAGTAGTCGAGGGTGGCGGTTACGGCATCTTGTTGATAGGGCCGCAGTGTAAAAGACATCGCCTAATGTTGACAGATTTTACTGGCATGGGTGGTAAAATGCTCACCCTGCGGAACAAATTTGCCTTTCCTGGCTAAAAACTGCACCAGCATCGCAGCGGTCATATCGCTGGCCGAGCAAGTATGAAAGCGGGCATCGTTGCCAAAGCGGATGTTTATGGCGGTAATCAACTGTTCAGTCGTAAAAGGGGTTTCGGCCGCCAGCATCATTTGCAGCACCTCGTGACCATGAATAGATGACATCGTATCGCTCCTTATTATAAATTGCTTCTATTATGCCTGTTACTCATGGCGGGAGCGACCCTTTGGTCAGTGGGTCAATAGTGTCTGATCGACCGAGTCTCTCCATCGGCGTAACACGCCGTTATGCTAATGTGTGCTTAGGGTGTATAACGCTACTCTTCTTTTTTTATGCTGACGGGCAGATCTCGCGCTTCTGGCGGATTCAACCTGGCCAGTCAGCCGGGTAATATAGGCAGTAAACGTTTAATGAGACTGGATAAATTTCTATCCCAACAGTTAGGGATCAGCCGTTCACTGATCGTGCGGGAATTGCGCGCCCAGCGGGTTACGGTGCAAGGTGAAGTGATAAAAAGCGGATCATTCAAGCTGTTACCGGAACACGTGGTTGAATTTGACGGCAAGCCCCTGCAACAGCAAAACGGGCCACGTTATTTTATGCTGCACAAACCGCTGGGTTATGTCTGTTCTACCGACGATCCTGACCATCCGACAATCCTTTATTTTATGGATGAGCCGGTAGCATATAAATTGCATCCCGCCGGACGGCTGGATATTGATACCAGTGGCTTGGTGTTATTAACCGATGATGGCCAGTGGTCGCACCGGATCACGTCGCCAAAACACCATTGTGAAAAAACCTATCTGGTGACGCTTGAACAGCCAGTGAATGCCGATACCGCAGCGCAATTTGCGACAGGTATACAATTGCATAATGAAAAAACACTGACCCGTCCCGCGTTGCTGGAGAAGGTAACAGAATATCAGGTGAGGTTGACGATCAGTGAAGGCCGCTACCATCAGGTAAAACGGATGTTTGCCGCCGTGGGGAACCATGTTGTGGCGCTGCATCGTGAACGTATCGGTGCCATTGTGCTGGACAGTGATCTGAAACCGGGAGAGTACCGTGCGCTGACGGCGGAGGAAGTTGCCAGCGTCGGGTTGTAACTGCCTGCATTTGGAACGGACGTCCTGTAATACGATTAACTATTTATCCCCGCTGATGCTACTGGCAGCGGGCTTTTGTCATCTTTAAAGGAATTGTTTTCCGTGCGTCCACAATATTCGTCTCGGCTGCGTCTTATTTTTATCCTTGGTTTGATCTCCATGTTGATGCCAATAGCCATTGACATGTATTTGCCAGCATTACCCGTGATTGCAAAAGAATTTAACGTGGACCCCGGTCGGGTACAGATGACGCTTAGCGCTTACGTGTTGGGGTTCGCCATCGGCCAACTTTTTTACGGGCCGATGTCCGACAGTATAGGACGCAAACCGGTGATCCTGGGGGGCGTTCTGGTTTTCACTATCGCCGCTGCCGCCTGTGCGCTGTCTCAAACGGTGGAACAACTGATTTACATGCGTTTTCTGCATGGCTTGTCAGCCGCCTCGGCCAGCGTAGTGATTAATGCGTTGATGCGGGATATGTTCTCCAAAGATGAGTTCTCCCGCATGATGTCGTTTGTGATTCTGGTGATGACAATTGCACCCTTGCTGGCGCCGATCATCGGTGGTGCATTGTTATTCTGGTTCAGTTGGCATGCAATATTCTGGACCATTTCTGGTGCAGCGCTGATGGCTACAATTTTTGTATGGTTGTTTATCCCGGAGTCGCTACCAGTGGAGCGGCGTCAGCGCTTTCATTTGCGCACTACGTTGGGTAATTTTTCTCAGTTGTGTCGTCACAAGCGGGTATTTGGCTACATGCTGGCCAGCGGATTCTCTTTTGCCGGGATGTTCTCTTTTCTGAGCGCCGGGCCGTTTGTTTATATCGATCTGAATGGGGTGTCTCCCCAGAATTTTGGCTACTACTTTGCTCTGAATATTGTTGTTCTGTTCCTGATGACGTTGTTGAATAGCCGCATTGTCTCCCGCATGGGACCGATGTTTATGTTCCGGTTGGGGCTGATTATCCAGTTTTCTATGGGCATTTTTCTGCTGTTGGTCTGTGCGTTCAATCTTGGATTCCTGTCATTGGTTGTCGGGGTGGCGTTGTTTGTCGGTTGCGTGGCCACCGTCGCATCCAACGCGATGGCGGTTATTCTGGATGGTTTCCCTCATATGGCAGGTACCGCGTCATCATTGGCGGGTACACTACGTTTTGGTTTGGGTTCACTGATCGGTGCCGTGTTATCTTTATCGTCGTTTCAGAGTGCCTGGCCGATGGTGATTTCTATGGCATTCTGTTCTGTCTCCGCCGCTGCCCTGTATCTGTATGCCAGTCGTTCCTGAGTCTTTTTGAACAAGGGGCGTTTCCCGTCTGGTTGTCACGATCATCATTACTATAGTGCTGATACTCTCAAGGCAATAGGGAGTTATTGCCTGTCTTGTAATTTATTTGTTTTAAAAGTGAACAACATGAAAAATAAGTTGAGATATGAGGCGTAAAAGGTTACATATAGCGAAAAATAGCTCAGATTCGTGATCCCTATAACAGAATTAATCGTCCTGACAGCCATTAAACGCACAAATATTAATCAAACGCTAAGAAAAAGTTAGCCTCTTGAGCAAAAAAGCAGCAAAAGAAAAGTGAAATTAAAAAAGTATGCATTACATATGTTATAATTTTGTAAATTATGCAGTCTGCCTAGCTGAGGAAAACCGTCGTGAATAGTCTCCAACTTTCGGTAGTTCATCGCTTGCCGCAAAGTTATCGCTGGTTAACTGGGTTTACCGGTGTGAAAGTGGAACCGATTCCGCTCAGTGGCAAGGACGATGATAATAATTTGATTGGTTTCAAACTATTAAGCCATGATGGTAAAGATGCATGGAAAATCCTGCATCAGTTGGATCAATATCTGGATGAAATCCATGTTCAATGCACTGTATTGGAATGGGACAGTGAACCTTGTCTGTTTCTGCATCGGAACGATGAAAGCACTGCATTATGCCATCTGAAAAACGTTGGCGTCGCCATTGCCGAGTCTATCGCCGCTCAGCATCCCTTCTGAAACAGCAACAGCGGTTGGCCCTGTTGCTTCTGCTCCATAGATAAGTCTGCGTTGTAGTCTTAAGCTGAGAGTTGTAATAATTGCCGGGTATATTCCTGTACCGGGTGGGCAAATACGTGCTGACAAGAACCTTGTTCAACCACTTCACCATGGCGCAACACGATAACCTGATGACATAACGCATGCACGACATGGAGGTCGTGACTGATAAACAGGTAGGTCAGACGGTGTTTTTGTTGCAGTGTTTTCAACAACATCAGAATTTGTGCCTGCACAGTACGATCCAACGATGAGGTGGGTTCATCAAGAATCAGCAGCTCTGGTTGCAGAATCAGTGCCCGTGCAATAGCAATACGCTGACGCTGACCGCCGGAAAATTCGGCTGGATAGCGGTGACGTGTCTCTGGATCCAGTCCCACTTCCTGCATGGCCTGGATAACGCGCTGTTCCTGTTCGGCAGCGCTCAGTTTTTGATGAACAGTCAGGCCTTCGGCAATAATCTGTTCGGCATTGAAGCGCGGATTCAGTGAGGAGTTGGGGTCTTGAAAAACCACCTGAATTCGGCGGCGGATGGGGAGCATCTGTTTGCGGTTAAACGTATGTAGTGGTTGTCCATCAAACCAGATTTCCCCACGTGACGTCAGCAGCCGCAGTAATGCCAGTCCGGTAGTGCTCTTGCCGGAACCGGACTCGCCCACCAATCCCAGGCTTTCCCCCCGCCGCAGTGTAAAGCAGAGATCACTGACCACCTTTTTTTCATCAACAGTACGTCGCAGCAGACCGCGCTTGATGGAAAAAGCAACATTGAGGTGATTGACGCGCAATAACTCGGTTTGGTCATCGGTCAAGGGTAATGGCATACCGCCAGGTTCGGCATCCAACAATTGCCGAGTATAAGCGTGCTGAGGCGCGGAAAATAACATCCTGGTCGAATTATGCTCGACACACTGACCTGATTTCATTACGGCCACGTTATCGGCCAGACGTTTGACAATATTCAGATTATGGGTGATGAACAGCAGAGCCATCCCCAACTCCTGTTTCAGCGATGTCAGTAACGTCAGTATTTGCGCCTGTACGGTCACATCCAGCGCAGTAGTCGGTTCATCCGCAATCAGGAGATCTGGCTGGGTTAGCAAGGCCATTGCAATCATTACCCGTTGCCGTTCACCACCAGAAAGCTGGTGTGGAAAATCCGCCAGTCGTGCGCTGGCCTGCCGAATGCCAACGCGTTCCAGACAACTGATAATCTCTCCTTTGGCAGCTTCACGACGCATTCCCTGATGCAGTGACAGCACTTCCGCCAACTGTTTTTCAATGGATTGCAATGGGTTGAGGGAAACCATAGGCTCCTGAAAAATCATGGCGATGCGGTTACCTCGCACCTGCCGTAGTGTGGCTTCATCGGCGTGCAGTAGTGACTGCCCCTCAAACAGGATGTCTCCTTGCGGGTAAACCACCGGCGGAGAAGGCAGCAGGCGCAGAATCGACAAGGCGGTCACACTTTTCCCTGAACCGGACTCACCGACCAGCGCCAGCGTTTCACCTTGCGCCACTTCCAGTGAGATCTGATCAACCACGCGTTTTTCTTCCGCACCATGACGAAACGCGATGCTGAGGTCCTTGATTTGTAACAACGGAGTACCGGACATATTAATGCGCCTTGCTTGGGTCGAAAGCGTCGCGAACCGCTTCGCCGATAAAAATAAGGAGTGAAAGAATAAGCGCCAGTACGATAAATACCGTCATACCCAGCCAGGGCGCTTGCAGATTGTTTTTCCCCTCCAGCAACAAGCTTCCCAGTGATGGTGAACCAATTGGCAACCCGAAGCCGAGAAAATCCAATGAAGTCAGTGTTGTAATAGAGCCACAGAGGATGAACGGCAGATAGGTGAGGGTGGCGACCATGGCATTGGGTAACATGCAACGAAACATAATGGACCGATCGCTGACACCCATGGCCTGGGCAGCGCGGATATAGTCAAAATTACGTGTTCGCAGGAATTCAGCCCGTACCACGCCCACCAGACTCATCCAGCCGAATAATACCGTGATCCCGAGCAGCCACCAGAAGTTAGGCTGAATGACGCTGGATAGCAGAATGATCAGAAACAGCGTCGGCATACCGGACCATACTTCGATAAAGCGCTGTCCCCATAAATCCACATACCCGCCATAGTAGCCTTGTGCCGCACCGACAACGATACCCATCACACTGGAGAGGAGTGTCAGCGCCAGTCCAAACAACAGAGAAATGCGAAAACCATACAGCACCTGTGCCAGTACATCTTTTCCCTGACTATCTGTGCCGAGCAAATTGTAGCGTGAAGGCGGAGAAGGGAAAGAAACCTGGGTGGCGTAGTTGATGGTGCGGTAACTGTAGTGGATCGGCGGCCAGATCGCCCAGCCGTGTTTTGCCAGTCGCGCCGCTACATAAGGATCACGATAATCGGCTTGAGTGCCAAATTCACCGCCGAACGTGGTCTCGCTGTAATTCACCATGAACGGGACATAAAACTGGCCGTCATAGCGCACCAGCAGCGGTTTGTCGTTGGCGATAAGTTCGGAAAACAGCGTGGCGATGAACAGCACCATAAAGACCCATAGCGACCAGTAACCACGACGGTTACTTCTGAATCTTGCCCAGCGCGCCTGGTTCATCGGGCTTAAGCGGCTCATTGGCGTTCCTCAAAATCAATACGCGGGTCAACCAGTGTGTAGGTCATATCACTGACGATATTCAGCAGCAGTCCGATGATGGTGAAGATATACAGCGTGCCGAACATCACCGGGTAATCGCGTTGCAGTGTCGCGTCATATCCCAGCAGTCCCAGTCCGTTAAGAGAGAACATCACTTCAATCAACAGCGAGCCGGTAAAGAACATACTGATAAACGTAGCTGGAAATCCGGCGATGACCAGCAGCATGGCATTACGGAAGACATGGCGATAGAGAATGGTTTTTTCATCCAATCCTTTGGCCCGTGCCGTGATGACATACTGTTTACGGATTTCATCCATAAAGGAGTTTTTGGTCAACATGGTCAGGGTAGCGAAACCGCCGATTACCGTTGCCAGTACCGGCAGTGTAATGTGCCACAGATAGTCAGTGATTTTGCCGTACCAGGGAAGGGTATCAAAGTTGCTGGAAACTAATCCGCGCAGCGGAAACCAGTCCAGATAACTGCCGCCGGCAAAGAGTACAATCAGTAGAATGGCAAACAGAAACGCGGGAATGGCGTAGCCGATAATAATCAGGCTACTACTCCAGGTATCGAATGCCGTTCCGTTTTTCACCGCTTTTTTGATACCCAACGGAATGGAAACCAGATAGATGATCAGCGTGCTCCATAATCCCAGTGAAATGGATACCGGCATGCTTTCTTTGATCAGTTCGATGACGGATGAGCCGCGAAACAGGCTGTTGCCGAAATCGAAACGGATATAATTCCACAGTAGCTTGAAATAGCGCTCATGGATAGGTTTGTCAAAGCCGTAACGTTGGGTGATTTCCGCAATAATCTCTGGGTCCAGGCCGCGGGATCCCCGATAAGCATTCTCTGCTGAAGGCATGCCGCTACCGCCTGAACGGGCCATGCCACTTCCGGTGCCACCCGCGGTAAAACCGCTACCCTGACCCAGTTCAATAGCGGCAATGGCCTGATCAACCGGGCCTCCCGGCGCAATCTGTACAATAAAAAAGTTAATGGTAATAATGGCCCACAATGTGGGGATGATGAGAAACAGGCGACGTAACAGGTAGCTTCCCACATCAACTCCTTATCGGCGTTCTTCAGGTAGCGTCGCGGCCTTGCTGGCATCGTACCACCAGCTATCAAAACCCAGCGAATAAGCGGGGCGTACCGCCGGCATTGCAAATTTGTTCCAGTAGGCGTAACGATCATGGTTGGAGTACCACATCGGTATCATGAACTGATTCCAGGTCAGCACCCGGTCTAATGCGCGACCTAGTGCCAGTAATGCGTCTTTATCGCCCTGATGTCGCATGATGTCGTCGATCAGGCTGTCAATAGCCGGATCTTCTACGCCCGAGGTATTGTAGGTTGAGTTGATGTATTTTGAACTCCAACTGAATTGCAGGTTGGCATTGGGATACAGATCAGCGCTATATAGCGTCGGTATCATGTCAAAGTCCCGGTTGCGCAACCGGTTACTAAACTGTGGGGAATCCACGCTACGGATGCTCATCTGGATGCCGAGTCGTTGCAGATTTTGCTGGAATGGTTGCACATACAGCGCATTGGCTGAACTGGGAATAAGCAGTTCAAAGACGAAAGGCTGGCCGCTCTGGCGGTTCACCAGCGTTTGTTTTTTTATGATCCAGCCCGCCTGCGCCAACAGGTGTTGCGCCTTTAATAAATTAGGCCGATCGTAGCCACTGCCATCGGATACCGGCGGTTGATAGGGGGGGCCAAACACTTCCGCTGGAATTTTACTTTTCAGCGGCGTTAGCCAGGCCAGTTCTGCCGCAGAAGGCTTGCCTTGCGCCGCATATTCCGTATTCTGAAAGTAACTGTCGGCCCGCTGATAGCTGTTGAAAAACAGAGCTTTATTCATCCAGTTAAAATCAAACGCCAACGTTAGCGCCTGTCTGACCCGCCGATCGGAAAATAAAGGGCGATGAATGTTAAATGCCATCCAGCGCGTATCCTGTGCGTTCCGGTTTGGCTCATCTTTCTTGATAATGTAACCTCGCTCAAAGTTACCGCCCTGATATTGCGTGGCCCAGTGTTTGGGGGAGCTTTCTATCCGCAGGTCGAACGCGCCTGCTTTGAACGCTTCGAGGGCCACATTGTCGTCCAGATAGTAATCGTAGCGAATATGGTCAAAATTGTAGCGACCCTTATTGACCGGCAGATTCGCCGCCCAATAATTTTTTACCCTGGAATAGGTGACATATTGTCCCATTCGATAGTCGGTAATGCGATAAGGGCCACTGGCCAGCGGCGGGGACGATAATGGTTCGTTGAATTTATGCTTTTTCCAGAATTTCTCAGGCATTACCGGTAATGTCAGCAGGCTGACCATTTTCACTCTGTCGGGTTGGGCGAAATCATAGCGTATCGTCAACGGTGCAATAACTTTGGCGGTAACGCCTTTCATATAAATACGAAACTGCGGTACACCCTGAGTCATAAACATGTTGAAGGTGTAAGCCACGTCGGCTGCGGTAATCGGTGAACCGTCATGAAAGCGTGCGTTGGGATTTATATCCACTTCAATCCAGCTATCATCGCTGGCATGGCGCGCGCGTTGTGCAATCAGTGGATAATAACTGCCGGGTTCATCCTCAGAAGACGTATAGAGCGCATCGTAGAGCTGGTCGGTACGGATAGCGCCAATGCCGCGTAAAGCGTAACGGTTAAAATTGTCGAAGGTGCCGAGTGCGTAAAGTGTGACATCACCACCTTTAGGAGCATCAGGATTGACATAATCGAAGTGGGTAAAATTTTTATCATATTTAGGCGAGCCCAACAGGGCAAAGGCAAAAACCTGTTTGATGGTTTCAGCATGACCGATCAGCGAGCAAGTTGCTAACAACACAGCAGTAACGACACGTTTAAACATCGGGGTGTTCAGCTCCTGAGAACCAATGTTATATAACCTGCCAGACGTATTATCTCATGTATGTCGGAGGCTGGAACGACACGATAAAGCGTTTGAAATATTTAGCAATAAACACGCCGGCACCATTGCAGTTTTATCATGAATCAGTCAGAGAAACTTATCTTTGATCACATAAGGCGCAGGACAGATATAGAAAAACGCCGCTGTTGAGGTAGCGGCGTTTCACTTCGTTTGGCATCAGAACAGGGAATGAAAACAGCGTTAACTCTGTGGATCTCTATTAAGAACCCGTCGCCCTTCCTGATAACGGCGATTCCAGTAACTTTCATCCATGCTGGAAATCATCACACCACTGCTGGTGGAGGCGTGGACAAATTGCCGGTTACCGAGATAGATGCCGACATGGCGGCCCGTCGAGCCAGCACGGAATAACACAAGATCGCCAACGCGTAATTTGCTGCGTTGAATTTTTTTACCGACTTCCTGTTGTTCATAAGTGGACCGAGGCAGATCCATACCAAACTGTTCACGGAATGTGCGCTGTACGAAAGCTGAACAGTCGATACCGCGCTTGCTGTCACCGCCTAAACGGTAACGAACGCCTTTCCAACTAGCATATTGGTTAAGTAGTCTGGATTTAATATCCAGATTCTGAACCATTGCTTCAAATTCATCCTGAGAGGCTTGTAGTGAAGGGTCCCCATTAACCACATGCCTATCAGTTTGTGCATTCAGGTTCGCATTGTTGTTAGTACAGGCAGTGAGCACCATGGCCACTGCAATCGCTGGCATCGCCCGCCAGATATATCTCAAAATCGGTTGAGATTTGACCATTACGATTATATTCCCTTGATGTCCTTAACGATAATACCAATCGTTATGTGTGTTAATGCCAAACAAAAACGGGATTCAGCGTAAAGCACTACTATTTATAGGACAATTACCGATCTGCCAAACTGTGCAATACAGCACATAATTCCCTCAACTGAGCAGATAAGTGCATAAAAATAGTATGCCGCGATGAGCCTACCGTATTGGAAAACAGATTGCGAGTATTTTTGCTTATTTCATTTATATGATTTCATGATGAAATCCCTTCCCCCCACGCAAGATATAGCGCAGATATTTCGAGCTGATAACACAGCACAAAAAATTGTCGATTGGCATGAGCGCCGTAGCAGTGAGAAAGATGTCCGCTACGGCTGAAGGTAAAAATAGATGAAGTAAAAGGGCTAGTTTGTGGTGGTACTCGAAGAGGTCTGGCTGGGTAAGCGACGTTCAATCGCTTCGATCAGGAGGTCGCTGGCGGGGGTTAATAACCACCAACTCAATCCCACTAAAACGATGGAAAGAGAACCGACAATGATGTCCGTCAGCCAGTGGGCACCGATCATGACTCGTGGCAAAGAGAATACGACGGTGATGAGCAGACTTATTGCGAACGCTTTACCGCCAAAATAGCGCAGCATAAAGGCGGAAAAAACCATCAGCATCATACCGTGGTCGCCAGGAAAACTGTCGCTGGAACTGTCTTTGGTCGGAAAACCGGTCAGTTCACTGACACGATTGATACCATCGAAATACAGCGTAGGACTGGCATGTTGTACCGGGAGTGCATGTCCCAGTTGGTTCAGTACCAACGCTGTCAGCAGCATGACCACCCCGATTGTCAACATATGGCGCCGACCATTCGAGTCGCGTGCTACATAGAGGGACAGATACAATAACCCCATAGCTAATAGGGAGCACCCATCAAAGGCTCGGTTGTTGGTAAGCGCCACCAGTTTAAGAAATACAGGGCTGGTGACCAGATGCTGATTGAAATAGAAAAAGGTATTTTTATCTATAACAAACCAGAATCCATGGTTCATGGGTAAATACCAGGAAAAGAACAGAATAATACCCACACTATTTAACAGCAAGATAAGTAAAAGATTACGTTTTGACATAGGAATTAATAACATTTTTGTAATGCTCGTTGATAGCGAATAATACCTATTTCAGTATTGCCGGCATGATCATTTCTTGCCATATTTCCGCCATATTAATGACATATTACTGTCATATTTCTTATCTGGTGAGACGCGGTAATGCCGGGCTGCATTCCTGTTAAATCAGCATCCCTGTCACGCGTAAAGTCTGTGTCCCATATTCTGGAACTCGTCCCATTTGTATCTGTAGTGTGTTGTCAGAAATGGGAATTTAGTTGTCTTTAAATATAAAATGCATAAATATCAATGAGATGATAATTGGCATGAATGCTGCTTGATGCTGGTCTGAATCAAATAATAATTAAGTGAAAAAGACGATGGATGTTCAGCGTAAAACCAGCAAATTCACTATCAAGCGAGTGGCAATGGCAACTTCATTGTTGATTGTGATTGCCATCGCCAGTTTCTATGCACTGAGCTATACCCCCGACGGATATAAAGTCAGCGCATCCAGTCTGCTGATCGGCGCAGTCAAGAGAGGCGATATGGTGGTAGAAGTGCGAGGTAATGGCTCGCTGATTCCCCGAAATATCAGCTGGATTGCCGCCAATGTGGATGGTCGTGTTGAGTCAGTAAAAGTGAAAGCGGGTGCATTTGTTAATACCGGTGATGTGATAGCCGAAATGGTTAATCCGGACTTGGTGCAGGCTACTGAAGAGTTACGTTGGGAATTGGCGGCGAAGGAAGCGGATACCAAAGCGCTTGAGAGTCGGCATGAGAGTAATCTGCTGGGCGCACAGGTGGCAATTGTCGATGCCAGACAAAAATATGAACATGCGAAGCTGGAATATGATGCCGCTGAAATTTTAAATAAACGTAATAATGGTTCGGTATCCATGCTGGTTTACCGCCGTTCCAAACTGGCAACGCAGCAAAACAAACAGAGTCTGGATCTCACCCGTCTACAGTTGGAAAAACTGAAAGTTGCGCAGAAAGCAGATATGGATGCGAACTATGCCCGCGTGAGTAAATTGAAAAACATGCTGGCTCGTTCAGAGTCACAAATTCGTTCACTAACGGTGCGGGCAACAGAATCTGGTGTCATTCAGACGATAAATCTTGAAGTGGGACAGCGTATCAGCACTGGTTACAACATCGCCCGTGTGGCACGCAAAGATCAGCTGATAGCTGAGTTGAAAGTGCCCGAACGACAAATCCGTGATGTGGCCCTCGGCCAGTCGGTCACTATCAATACGCAGATCCACAATATTCAGGGCAACGTTTCTCGTATTGATCCCTCAGTCATTAATGGCACAGTGCTGGTTGATGTCGAATTAACCGGTCCACTGCCAGATGAAGCCCGGCCTGACTTAAGTATTGAAGGTTCGATACAGGTCGCCCGCCTGACCAATATACTTTATGTCCCCAGGCCACTATATGCGCAGAATAATATGCCAGGCATTGTCTATAAACTTTCCGCTGATGGCAAAAGCGCCAAAAAGGTCCAGGTGGTATTTGGCAAAGGTTCAGCGGATGAAATTGCCATCAGTAGCGGACTGACGGTTGCGGATAGGATTGTTTTATCCAGTTATCATGCGTGGGAGCATGTCGAACAGATTAGCATTACTCGTTAAGAGGATAAGTGTATGTCAGCAATTGTAGAGTTAAAAAGCATTAAAAAAGTGTTTTATACCGAGGAGATGGAAACGCATGCACTGAGCGACATCTGTTTCACTATTAATAAAGGTGAATACATTTCCATTTCCGGTCCCTCTGGTTGTGGCAAATCGACATTACTGTCTATCCTTGGTTTGCTCGATAAACCCAGTGAAGGCGAATATAAAATTAACGGTATTGATGTGGGCCACCTCAACGCGAAACAGCAGGCGGTGATCCGCAATCAGGAAATCGGATTCGTTTTCCAGTCATTTAATCTGATTAGCGACCTGACGGTAGAAGAGAATGTCATGTTGCCGCTGACCTACCGCAAAGGAATGCATAAGAAAGAGATGAAATCGATGGCGCAGGCGGCATTGGAAAAAGTAGATATGAAGCATCGCGGTAAACACTTTCCAGCCCAGCTTTCTGGTGGTCAGCAGCAGCGTGTTGCGGTGGCCCGCGCCATTGTTGGTAACCCGACGCTGGTATTGGCGGACGAACCAACCGGTAATCTGGATTCCAAAAACGCCGATGCGGTAATCGCGCTGTTTGATCAGTTACACCAAACGGGCTCGACCATTTGCATGGTGACTCATGATGCTCGTTCGGCGGCAAGGGCGCTGCGACAGATTGAAATTTTTGATGGTATGGTCATTGATGATCGACTGTTGCGAAACTCGATGTGCCTGGCCTGAGGAGCGTTTTATGTCCACTCTGTTCGATTTTCGCTATGCCTGCCGTCTGTTATTGAAACGGCCCGGTTTTTCACTGTTCACTATATTAATCATGGCCGTCGGGCTGGGATTATGCATCTACATGTATTCCATTATTAACAGCCTGGTTCTCAAGCCGTTGCCGTTTAAGGACGGCGATCGGATGGTCATGATCAGCCCCAGTATTAACGATGTGCGGCTGGGCGACTCTCCTATCAGCTTTATGGACTATCTTGATATCAAAGCGCACAGCAAGCGTTTGGAGCAGGTGGGCTACTATTATGGCGATGTCGCGAACATTAATCTCGACGGTCAGGCATCACGCTATATTGCCATTCGTTCAGGGCCCGATTTTTTCCCTTTTACTGGTGTTCAGGCCGCTAAAGGCCGGTTGTTCAACCAACAGGATGCAGGCGAAGGCGCTAATCCTGTGGCGGTGATCGGGTATGCGCTATGGCAGAACTATTTTGGCGGACGTCAGGATATTCTCGCTCAGTCGCTGCTGGTGAATGGTGTCAGTACCCAAATCATCGGCGTCATGCCAAAGGGGTATGCCTTCCCGATGAATAATCAAATCTGGCTGCCCACCACGTTGAATCCTGCGCATATTACGGTCGAAAATGCACCGAAGGTCCAGGTTTTCGCCAAGATCAAACCAGGTTTTACGCTGGCTGATGTGGACGTTGAACTGAAAAATATCATGGCCGGGCGTGAGCAGCGCTTTCCTGAAATCAACGGTGGGCATTCCGCTTTTGCCATCACCTTTATGGACAGTTTCATGGGGGAAGATTCAAAACCGATCTTTCTGGTGATGTTACTGGCGGTGCTGCTGGTGTTGCTGCTGGCGTGTTGCAACGTTGGCAACATGCTGCTGGTCAGAGCGATTGAGCGTAGTAAAGAAACCGCTATTCGTGTGGCGCATGGCGCTCCGCCGTTACGCGTAGTGATGCAGATGATGTGGGAGAGTGTCATTCTTTGCTGCGCTGGTGGCGTTGTGGGGCTGCTGCTGGCTGGCTGGGGTATTTCATTAACCGGCAGTCTGATTACCTCTGTTGTGCCGGATAAACCGCCGTTCTGGTGGCAACTCGGCATTGATACCGATGTGGTGGTGAAGGCCCTGATTCTGGTGGTTATTGCCAGTATTATTACCGGGGCGCTGCCTGCCTGGAAAATTGTGCACAGTAATGTCAACGATGCGCTACGGGATGGTACACGCGGCGCTCAAAGCCGTAATAGTAGTCGCATCAGTCGCGGGCTGGTGATTTTTGAAGTGGCGCTCTCCAGTTCGGTGCTCTGCGTGGGGGTGCTACTTGCTTTGGTGGTCGCTCAGGCTGCGAAAATTGACTATGGCGTGGACAGTAATAATGTCTGGACGGCAAAGGTGAGTCTGCCGCCGATTAATTACCCTGATGACGCCAGCAAAGTGAATTTCTTTAACCGTTTAGTGAGCGATTTGAAAACCCAGCCCGGGGTCGTGCAAGCGGGGCTGATGAGCCGCCTTCCCGGGGAATTCACCTCGGCCAGCAGTATTGAACTGGAAGGTAGTAGCTTCACGCGATCCAACCGTAATCAGTTCCCCCGAGCCAACGATGTGGTTGTTTATCCATCCTCGCTGAGCGCGTTGGGAATTATGCCGGAAGAGGGCCGGTTGCTGACACAGAATGATGATGCTCAATCGCAAAAGGTGGTAGTGATAACCCGCTCATTCGCCCAGCGTTACTGGCCAGATGAAAAAGACGTGGTCGGTAAACGTATCCGCTGGATCGATGGCGAAGATCATGCATGGTACACGGTGGTAGGAGTCATACCGCATGTGATTCAGGGCCGGCCTTTTGGTCATAGCCAGTGGATGCCTTCCGTCTACCGTTCCATGCTTCAGGTTCCCCAGGAGCAGATATCCGTGGTGGTTACCGGCGTACCGCATGAGAACCTGAGCAATGTGATTCGACATGCCGTCAGCAGCATTGATGCTCAACTGCCGGTATATCAGGAGAAAACGTTACAGGAAGTGATAGACCGTAACACCTCCGGGTTAAGCTATATCTCTATTTTGTTTAACATTTTCGGTATAATGGCGGTATTGCTGGCGGGCAGTGGCATCTATGGTGTGATGGCGAAAACGATTAATCAGCGTTATCAGGAGTTTGGCACCCGTCGCGCCCTGGGCGCAACCAGAGGCGATATTATCGCGCTGATTATGCGGCAAGGATGGTGGCAACTGGTATTGGGATTAGTGATTAGCGTGCCGGTCATTGGTGCCATCAGTCCGATGATCCTGGTCACCTTCGGGTATCCCGGCATTGGTATGATGATGCTGTTTTCCATCACATCATTGATGATTGGTCTGGTTGTCACGTTCGCCATCCTGTTACCAGCAAAACGTGCAGTGCAGACCAGTCCAATGGATGCCCTGCGACATCAATAACTGCGCTATAGATGAAAAAAGGCTGAGAACATAAAGTATGGGCAAAAGATACCGGGTTCTGGTCGCCGACGATGATGCCATCATCCTTAGTACACTCAAACTGATGTTGAAAGTGCATCAGTTTGAGGTGATTACCGCAACCCAGCCGGAAGAGGTGTTAACCCAGGTACGCCAGGGAACACCGGATATTGCGCTGGTTGATCTCAACTACCAGCGTGACACAACCTCGGGTCAGGAGGGGTTGTCTCTGATTGAGAGTATCCGGCAGATTGATGCCGATCTTCCCGTGGTCGTCATGAGCGGTTGGGGCTCGATAGATATTGCTGTTGACGCCATGAAAAATGGCGCCGCTGATTTTATTCA
The DNA here is from genome assembly GCF_002847015.1 of Prodigiosinella confusarubida. Taxonomy (GTDB): domain Bacteria; phylum Pseudomonadota; class Gammaproteobacteria; order Enterobacterales; family Enterobacteriaceae; genus Prodigiosinella; species Prodigiosinella aquatilis. Next base: position 3,565,107 of record NZ_CP025085.1, on the reverse strand, counting down.
GAAGCCCTGGGAAAATGAGCGTCTGGTTCATGTGCTCAATACCCAGCTACAATTGGTGGAAGGCATAAAAAAACAGCGTTCGCTCCTGCAACAGAATACGTTGTTGCAGGAGCAACTGCATCCGTGCCTACAGAAGAACATTGTTGCCTGCTCCAGGGCGATGCAGGAGCTGTTAAACCTGCTCGACCAGGTGATTCCAAGCGATGCCAGTATTTTGCTGACTGGCGAAAATGGCACCGGTAAAAGTATGCTGGCGAGTTATATTCATCAGCGTTCGATGCGACGTGAGATGAGCTATGTTTCGGTCAACATGGGGTGTATTCCTGACAGTCTGTTTGAAAGTGAAATGTTCGGGCATGTCAAAGGGGCGTTTACTGATGCCAAACAGCAGCGTATCGGCCGTTTTGAACTGGCGGATGGCGGCACGCTTTTCCTCGATGAAATAGGTAACACGCCGCTGAATCAGCAGGTCAAACTCTTGAGAATGCTGGAGGAACGGCAGTTCGAAAAAGTTGGGGCCAGTAAGACGCAGTTCGCTGATGTCCGCATTATTGCCGCCACCAATGCAGACTTCGATACCATGATCGCCAATGGCTCGTTTCGCCGTGATCTCTACTACCGGTTGAACACCTTTGAATTTCGCGTGCCAGCGTTACGTGAAAGACCGGAGGATATTGGTCCGTTGGCACAAGGAATGATGGCGGCATTTGCCGAAAAATACCGCAAACCGGTGCTGGTGCTGACGTCTGAAGCGCTGGAATTGTTGCAACAATATCCATGGCCGGGAAATATCCGCGAGCTTAATCATATTCTGGAGCGGGCCGTACTGCTTAGCCGGGCCGGGACGCTGGATGTACCATTGTTGAAAATGGTACTGTCCATGGATTTCACGCCTAACAACGCCGATAGCCGATTACCGTGTGAGCCAACCTGCGCGGATAATCTGCCCGGAATCTCTGCGGCAGTGGATTTGGATGATGAGGGTACGTGGCAAACATTGGACGATATTGAACAGATGGCGCTTCAGCAGCGTCTGCGGGAGTTCGATGGGAATGTCATTGAAGCCGCCGAGTCTTTAGGCCTGAGCCGCAGCGCATTTTATCGCAGGTTAAAAAAGAATAGCTGATGAATATAGCCTGGAGCTCGCTAGAAGCGTTACAGCGCTGGCTGATACTGTTGGCGTCATTACCCTCGGCCATTGGCGTGATCGCTCTGATGATCTGGAATGGATTCTCCGGTTATCTGGTGGCGCTGGTGGCGCTAATGCTCTGTGTCTCTATTGGTTATTGTGTGCTCATGACCCGTCAATCCCTGCATTATCAGATAGCCACGCTGATGAATTTAATTGAAGCCATCACGCACAATGATTTCAGCTTACGTGGTAAGCAGCAGAAAAAAAACAGCGCCTTGAATGGGTTGATTGACATGATCAATGAACTGGCCTCTTCAATGCAGCAGCAACGCTTGACGGTGAAGCAACAGCAGTACCTGGTTAAAACCGTGATTAATAATATTGATGTGGCCATTGTGGCTATCAATAATCAGGGTGAAGTGGCTTTTCTCAATAACACCGCGGCAAAACTGCTTAACACCACGCCTCAGACCATACAGGGACAATCTCTGGAATCACTGCCGTTTAAACCGCTATTTGAGCAGCCGGAAAACAGTGTTATTGAATGGAATTTTCCAGAGCGTCACGGGAGATTCAAGATTGGGCATGACAGCTACTTTGAAGACGGATTGCGCCAGCGGTTGTTGTTTATTACGGATGTCAGTCAGTTACTGCGTGAGGAAGAGTATCGGGCCTGGAGAAATCTACTGCGCGTCATGAGCCATGAGATTAATAATACCTTGACCCCGATCGCTTCACTCAGCCAGGTATTGACGTCATTGATCCCCACGGAAGAGAAGGAAGAGTACCAGGACATTCGTGATGGATTACAGATTATTCATGAAAGAGCCAATAACCTGAGAAGCTTTGTCGAAAGTTATCGGAAGTTGGCCTCTTTACCCAAACCCGAAAAGTCATTACAGGATGCGGGTGAATTGATTCGTAATCTGTTGCCGCTTTTCGAGCACCGTAAAATAGTGCTTCATGATTCAGGCCGGGCGATGATCAATATTGATGCGGTACAAATAGAACAGTTGATGATCAATATTCTGAAAAATGCGGATGAGTCGATGACTGACGAGATCGACGGTGTGGTGACATTAGGCTGGCAGATTAAAGAGAACAAATTTCATCTCGACGTGCTCGATGAGGGGCATGGTATTGGCAACCGAGACAATTTGTTTGTCCCTTTTTACAGTACGAAGAAAAATGGTAGTGGTATCGGTCTGATGCTTTCGCGGCAAATTGTGGAATTACACGGTGGTTATTTCAGTCTGGAAAATCGTCGGGACAGAACCGGATGTAAGGTGAGTATTACGCTTCCCGTGTAGAGTGGTTCCATTGCATTCACTCCGTGTTAACGCTGCTTTCTTTTCCTTCGTGCATAAACGTGATGATACGTTGGTGAAGGGCGTGGTCCTTCAGTATGCCTCGATGTCCCAGGCCCGAGGTCAGAAACAGCTGGCTGTCGGGAAAAGCGCTGACCATATTGTAAGCCTGATGCAAGTCTATATTACTGTCATCACGATCATGGCAAATCAACGTGGGAACAGGGATAGCCTTCCAGGATGTGGTGGAGATAAGATCAGGATGCAGGCCATAGCGTTGATGGTACTCTTCTGCCAATTGAGTGCGTAACGAAGAGGGAACCCGGTGATAGTCAATCCAGGCATCCAGCAGACAGGCAAAAGAGTCTGGACTGCTGATATTCACCAGTTGATGGCAGTCTAGCCCTTTCCATTTCGCCAGGGTTGCGGCAGTACCACCGAATGAGTGACCAATAACCGTCTTGAAAGGACCGTAGTGATTACCCAGCATGAGCAGCAATTGCACCAGATCATAGAAAGAACAGCGCTCGCCGGCTGAATTGCCGTGTGCCAACAGATCGGGTGCAATCACCTCATAACCTTGAGCGACCAGTTTTTCAGCCAGCGGACGAAACATCACACTGTGCCCCTCCCAGCCATGTACCAACAGCACGCGCTGGTGGGATCCCGGCCCTGACCGGTAAACGGTGATCTGTTGGCCGGCGAACACCAGAGAATCCTTATTCAAGGATTGAAGATAAAGCAGATCGCTGTTTTTACAGGGCATTCGGTGCGGGTGTTCGAACAGCGCGATGGCATAATCAACGGCACGATGCGGTGAAATCCTGTTCAGAATGGTGATATCCACCTGCCGTAATCTGCGGCAAGTGTGGCCGTAATGCGTTTCCGGCGTAATCTGCGTTTTCAGCAGCAGGCTGGGGCGACGTTTCAATTTGACCAGACAATGGTTGTAGCGGTAATGGGCCACCGCGGCCAGTTTCAATAATGGGTAACAGAGATCATACAGCATTCAGTTTTCCCATCTTTTTGACCAGCAGGTAGTACTCGTAAACAAACACGGTCAAATAGAGAAGATTAAAAACCAGGATGATGTTAATCAGCCGGTGAATATTCTGTCCACCGTCGGCCAGTAACACCGCCATTATCAACAAGGCTTCCATCACAAACGTCACTAGCAGAACCCGTTTACCTCGACCTAATTGCTCCAGAATGGTTTGTATGCTTGCCACCAGTGATGTCATGAAAAAAGTGGGTAGCAGCCATGCCATTATCAGATAGGCGGTTTTGCGGATCTCTTCGCTACCCGCCAGCAGATCGACCAACAGGTGTTGGCTGAAAAAGGCGAGCAGGGTAAAAACCAGGTAGCTGAGGGCGATCCAACCCAGTCCTTTACTGAGGATTCGGCTCAACGTGGCGGATGTGGCGCTGTTGGACAGCTTTTGGTTTACGCAGATAGCGATGGCGGAACCGATAGCCACGGCGGGAATAATAAAGAAAGTGCGTAGTTTGACCACAATCAGAAAACCGGTGGCATAGCCGAGACCTGACTTACTGAGTAAGGGAAAGATGACCGCTGAACTGGCGAAAGCCAGCATCATTGACAGAAAAATTGGCACGCCAGCATCGGCGGTGATCGCCAGCAGTCGGGGTAAATAGGTCCTTGCCTGAGCGCGTTCGCCTTGAGAAACCGTTTTCATCATAGTGATATATGAGCACGGCAGCAGCAGCAGCGCCGCGATCAGATTGGAGTAAATAACAGCAGAGAAACCAAGGTGATAATAGTTAAAACCAATATAGCAACTGATAAAATTGATCAGAATAAAACCAATAATAAACGTCATACTGGATTTGCTTTTACTTTGCCCACGCAGTGCGGCATTGCTGAGTTCAAAGATCAGAAAAGGAATCAGCGATAGCATATAAACCGGCAAAATCGTGTTGAATAACCGGGTATTGTTACTGACATAAAGATGTTGCAGTGGGGCGGCGAATAGCCAACTGCCTAGTGCAATTAATGCCAGAAACAGCGCGCCGACCAGAGCGAAAAGCAGTGTACTGTTTATTACGTTGCGGCGCGGCCAGTGCTGCGTGGAACGGGCGCTGAAGATCTGATTCGTAATCGTCAGGCATTCAAGCAAGGCAATAAATAGAAAATGAAACGGCTGTAACATGGAAAGCAGGTACAGTGCATCATTACCGGCGCTATTGTTACCCAGAATCCAGATCTGGCCGTTTTGTGACAGTGAAACCACCACGGCCGTTAAGATCATTGGCCAGGCCAAGGTGACAACTTGTCTTAAATCACTCTGTCGTGGATATTCCGCGGCATAAAGTGCGGGTTGTTTGGACGTTGTCATAAAACGGTTTCCTCACATCACGGGGGCCGGCTGATGCCAGGTATCGTTGCCTGTTTTTCCCGAAGCGCTATAGAGCAACATCGAAAAATGGCTCAGCGTATGACTGTTACCCAGCAGAAAACCATGCCCGCCCATGAGTTTTTCCGCTTTATTGGTGAGCTGTGTGATCGCATAGTGTTCCTGCTCAAGGCCGGTGAAATCGCCCTCTTCAAGACGCAAGATCAACTGAAATTTCAGTTGAGTGATGTCGGCGTATATTTCAGAGAAGCTGGCCTTGATCAGCTGATGCCGGGTGGTTTTTTGTCCGAAACTTTGCCGCTGATTAAGGTGCGTATAGGACATGTCGAGGATTTTTGCCGCCAGCCCGAGTCGTAGCGCCGCCACTAGCAGAGACTGTTGTGGGGTGCCGGGTTGACTGGTGGCGACTTGTGCTACTGCCAGTCCCAGGTAATTCAGCAGCCGATCATCAGCCAATGTCGTCAACGCTGTATCCGCCACCGCCGAACCATCACCCTGTAACAGCGGCAACGGAGGCTGAAGGGAATACAGCGCGACACCGTTACTGGCCAGATAACCCTGGCTGCCCGTTATCCATAAAGTGAGCTGACTTAATATTTCCGCCGGTTGCGCCGTGCGTCCACAGTGCAGCGCTTGCTCAACGTGTTGAGAGGAAAGCGTCATCATTGTTGGGCTGTGCAAGTGTAGGATTCAATATAGGCGACCAGTGTGCCGACAGTATTAAATGATTGTTGGCTGATCTGATCAGGGTCAAACATCAATCCATCGATATTATCCTCCAGTGTCAACAAGAACTGGACAAAGCTGACGGAGTCGAGATCCAAATCCTCATCAAAGCGCGTGGTGTCAGTCAGCACAACAGGCTCACCATCTAACACTTCATCCAGAGCCAGTTTGATTGCGTCTAAAATTGCCATATTGTCATCTCACTAATTAAAGGTTGCGGTGTGTTTTAAAATATTCAGCGAGGAGAATGTAATTCCCATCCCTGCCGAAAATAATAGTGCTGAATTAAAATCGCGATGTTCCGTGATCATCTGTAAATTAAAAAATACATCTGAACAAAAGGTGTGGCCATATTTACCAATATGGGATAAATCAAGTTTATCCTCCCAATCCATATCCAAAGTGAGACGGGATAGTAATGGCCGGTTTAAATTATATGAAATCACTACGTCGGGAGGGTTATCCCTTATTGAATCAGAAGAAAGAAATGTCACCAATTGGTCATAAAAGACATTTCGCATTTCATTTCTTTCTTGCACGGTAGTGTTTTCTGGATTCTTATAATACTGGTTAATATGTGTCACTTTTGATGCAGTAATTTGCCATTTCCCTATTTTACTGCTGAGTAAACAGGCGGCAGACATTTCACCTAATAACCCCACTGGCATTTTATTAAAGTAAGGAGAGAAACTTTTTTCGCCACTCAGAATAATTGCCACGCCATCAAAATCCGTAGTGTGAAGTTGTCGAATCAAATGCACCGCGCTTAATGCGGAAGCGCAATGATTCAGGCTGAGTGTAAACGTCGTCCAGCGCGTCAGACCACATGCATTAGCCAGATTTTTCAGCCACTCATCATCGAAAAACGTATTGTGCGTCTGGGTCTTGGTAAAGATCAAATAACCTTTTTTGTTGCGCAGTGACGGATGCCTGGACACTAATTCCGATAAGGTTTCAAGATGCATATCAAAATGACTTTTCTCGATCATCGACACGCTGTCCAGTTGGTAAATACGTTGATAAATCTTGATTTCTTTATCGGAAAGCTGATGACTTTCTGCCAATTCCCGTAAGGGCCTGCAACGGTAGCTAGTGGGTTGGCTACACTGAATGTCCTTTATGAAGAGCATAAGCCGCTGTCCAGATATTGGTTATTAACTAACGCTGGCGACATGATGGCAAGTCAACACGGGGCACTAATATTACCGTAATATTACCGTGAACCTACGGGCACAATGTCTTGATAGGAAGTAAATTATGCATTTTTTTTAACGGGATTTGCCTGAAATTGCTGAGTGATACTTTTTCTATTTTTTAATCCATATTTACAATTCTAGTCAACATTATGAAAAAACACCCTATTACTATGCAGAAATCTGCCACAGCTTACTGATTTATTCTCGCGGATATTTGGCGAGTTTTTATTGGATGGAGAGATCATGTCACTCATCATAAATGAGATTGTATCAATAATAACAGTAGAGTTAGAAAAGTTGGGGTTAGATGACCACAGAATAAGTCTGGTGCTTTCCGGTCGTGAGCTTTATGGTTTTTCTGGCGTGCTCGACTCCGTGAAATTAGTTGAGCTGATTGCTGGATTAAATGAACGTATTGAAAAAATTATCGGTAGAGAATTTGATCTATTTGAAAAGATGGATGGTGAATTCCTGGGTAATTTCCTCAATATTAATTCTCTCAGTCACTACCTCGCAGAGAGTATTCAGCATGCACCGCTTTAATTACCAGACAGCATTCATTCATCAGAATGGTATTGAGAAACTGAATTTCGACGCGCTGGTTCAGGTAACCGGGACACCATGTTATATATACAGTGCCAATCAAATACGACATGACCTAAAAACACTAACAGAAACATTGCCAGCAGAATTAAATTACTTTTATTCCTTAAAAGCCAATCCGAATGTGTCACTGATAAAAATTATCAGACAATATGACGTCGGCTGTGAGGTCTGTTCCGCCGCCGAATTGGAAATGGCGCTGGCAGCGGGCGCCACGCCACAGCAAATCATTTTTGTCGGGCCAGCCAAATCGCCGCAAGAGCTACGCCGTTGTGTGGCGTTAGGGATTAAAGCGGTAGTGGTGGAATCTCTGGCGGAACTGCGGCAGCTCAATGACATCGCTGCCGAAGCGGACCGTCAGCAAACCTTCATGTTGCGTATCAACCCGGATTTCAGCACCGAGAAAGCCCGGCTGGTGATGAGCGGCAAACCTCGGCAATTCGGTATTGATGAATCCCAGGCACTGGCTGAGCTATCGTGCCTGCATCACTATCCACATCTGAAAATGGTCGGGATTCATATTTATCTTGGCACACGCATTCTGGATGCTGAGGCGATTGCCAGTAACACCCGCAACATTCTGGTACTGGCGGAGAAGATTCAGCAGCAACTGTCTTTCCCGCTGCAATTTGTTGATATCGGTGGTGGCCTGGGTGTGCCTTACTACGCCAAGGAGCAGCCGCTCGATCTGGCTGCTCTCGGCTACAGTCTGGCGCCGCTCCTGGCGGCGTTTCGACAACAGTTCCCACAGATGCAACTGATGATGGAGCTGGGCCGTTACATGATTGCCCGAGCGGGAATTTTCGTTACGCGAGTCCGTTATCTTAAAGATTCCAAAGGATCAACGTTTGCTATTTGTGACGGTGGTTCTAACTGCCACGGGGCCGCGGCGGGATTGGGGTCGGTCATTCGCAAAAACTTCCCGGTGCGGCGTTTGGCTGCCAGGCAGGAAGGTGCGATGCAAACCTATACGCTTTCCGGCCCGCTGTGTACGCCGACCGATATCATCGCTGATACGGTCACACTACCCAGATTGGCGGTTGGCGACCTGATTGGTGTGTTCAATTCTGGTGCCTATGGACCAACGGCTTCCCCGGTTTATTTTCTCAGTTTTGGTTATCCGGCAGAAATTCTGGTTGATGGTGATCGGGCGACGCAGATCCGCAAACCGGATGGTGTGGCACATATGCTGAATCAGCAACAACCGGTCGAACTTGCGATTCCGCAACCCTGACGGTTTGCAACGACAGAGCGTAACTATGGATCTTTATCTGGATAGCGCCCACATCCATTGCCTGACTTTTACCGATCAGGAGACGTTTTCCTTACCGGCAACTGATCGCGTGGAGGTGGTCGACGCGTGGCTACAGGCGTTTTATCAGGCTAACGACCGACCGTGGCACGCGACCAGTAGCCGTGCGCAGGCATGGATTGAGGGCGAGTCACGTGTCACGTTTACCGACATCGCCGGCGCGCTGATCTCACGCCTGCAACCGGAAGTGGAACTGAGCGATCTGGATGTGGTGATACTGGCCCACTGGACGCCTGATGCGTTAATGGGATGTTCTGTCACCAATTTTATCCTGCATCAATGTCATGCCAGCCAGGCGTTCGCGTTCGCGGTAAGCGACTGTGGGCTGGCGGCTCCGTTTACCGCGCTGGAGTTAATCGATCGCTATCTTCCCGCCACGCAGGGTAAAGCACTGTTGCTGATCGCTGATCAACATCTGCTGATGCATGAGTCACCCACGCTGGATCGTCTGGCGGGTAAGGACTGTGGCGCAGCGTTGTTATTTCAACGTCAAGCGGGTCGCTGTCGGTTGAAAGCCCGCTGGCAGCAGTGTGGGGATGATGAAAACACCCCCGCGTATTTTGCGGCACAGCTAAAACAACACGCTATCAAGCCGGAAAGCACACTGTTGATCACTGCTGAGCCGCAGCGTCACTCAGCGATGGCATTCACTGCCATGCTCACCCCGCAGCCGGCGTTACTGTGCGCCGCGCCTTTCTTTGAACTGGCCAGCGTACTTCAGGCGGAAAAGCCAGTGGCAGAGACCCTATTGCTGACCTGTCATCGACATAATAATTGCCATGTGCTGGCATTCTCACTGGAGGACGTCGATGAACATCATTGATATTGCGACACTGATTAACCCGCAATTGACGGCGTTATCGACGCTGCAACAGCACTATCAGTGGGGAGAGCGAAACCAGAAAATTTTCAGCCGCTTTCATAAGCTGGAATCCGCCTGCCTGTTTCCCGATCTGGCATTATCCTGGATGTTGAGTGAATGCCTGGCTCGATTATTGGCCCGTCACCCGGAAAAACGACAGCAGATCACCCATGTTGCCTATGCGCATTCACTGCACAGCACGTATCCCTTCGATGCCGATGTGCTCCGCACCGTCGTGGCCGAACATTTGCCTGCCAGCGTGGAGGTATTATCGGTAACGCAGAACTCCTGTGCCTCCTCGTTTGCCGGACTGGCGCTGCTACAGCGAATATTGCCCGCAGCCGATGCGTCGGCAGGTTTCGCTGTGCTGTTAACCGGTGACAAGTGTTTCCATCAAACGGTGCAGTATGTTGATCAGAACGGCGTGTTTGGTGAAGGGTGCAGTGCCGTGCTGGTAAGCCGCGCCGCTGATGCGGGCGGCAGTGTCATTGAAGGCATGGGATGGGCGATGATTGGCGGACTCGGTAGTCGCACGGTAATCACCGATCGCCAGGTTGAGAACCGTTATGACCATGATTTCATGCCCACCATGATGTCCGCCATTGAGCGGGCAATGGCGGCGGCCCGTATCAGCGCACCGATGATTGAAACCGTGCTGCCATATCATATGAGTCCGTCCACTTTCGATCGCATTGCTGACCGACTTGGCCTGGACCGAAACTGCGTGATGCGCGACAACCTCTACCGGCTTGGTCACTGCTTCTGTGGCGATGCCTTTATCAACTTACATGATGTGATGCACAACCCTGCGGCTGTTAAGCCACAAGGCCGGATGCTGGCTGTCGCCGCCGGAGTGGCCGGTACGTTCAGCGCCATGGTATTGCGTCGACAGGAGGCAGCATGATGCAAATGAATTATCAGGTACTCAGTCAATATCTTGATGTCAGCGCGGAAACGCAGCCGGAGAGTATCGCCGTCATCGGTAACAATAGCGAAATCAGCTACGCACAATTGCGGAACGACGCGTTAAAGATCGTGACCTGGCTGGTTGAGCAGAATATCCAGCGTGGGGACCGGGTGATGGTCTGGATGGCAAACAGCCCGGAATTGATCCGCTGTTTCTGGGCGGTTCAATATATCGGTGCCGTTTATGTGCCGATACACCCCGATACCCGGGCGGAAAAGCTGGCGTGGATCAGTGATGATTGCGCCGCCAGCCTGATTATTACTGATGCGGCGCTGGAGAGTGAACTTGCGCTGGCCGGTGAACAGATGCGCCGGCTGCCAACCCTATTGTTCAATGGCCCGAGTGAACGTCCGTGCTCACAGTTAACCGCTATTCTGGCCTCAAATGGTGCACCAGCATTGCCGGGAAAGCGATTGAGCCAGGATCTGGCGGCGATTATTTACACTTCCGGGTCAACCGGAAAACCCAAAGGCGTCATGTTGACACAACTGAATATGATTGCCGCATCGCAGTCGGTCGCCAGCTATTTGCACTTGGTGGAAAGTGACAGAATTTTTTGCGCCATCCCGTTAAGTTTCGACTATGGCCTGCATCAGGTGATTATGTCGGCACTGATCGGCGCCACGCTGATTATTGAAACATCGTTTGCGCAGCCGCTGTTTGCGCTGCATCGCCTGGTGAAGCAGCAGGCGACGGTATTTCCTTTGGTGCCGACCATGCTGAGCCTGATCGTACCCTTGGCCAGGCGTTTTGATTTCTCCTCGCTACGCCTGATTACCAATACCGCCGCGGCGTTAAATCCCGCTGACATCGATAAAATTGGCGAAATATTCAGTCAGGCCCAACTGTTCTCAATGTACGGACTGACCGAATGTCATCGCTGTACGTATCTTGAGCCCGCCATGCTGGAAACCCGTAAGCAAAGCGTCGGGAAGGCTATTCCCAATACTGAAATGTGGGTGGTTGACCCGCAGGGACGCGCACATCGACGCAATGCCACCGGCGAGCTGGTGATCCGGGGCGCGACGGTGATGCTCGGCTATTGGAATAATCCGGAGAAAACCGATGAAAAATTAAAGCCCGGGCCGCTTCCCGGCGAGCGGGTACTGTATACCGGCGATATCTGCCGTCTGGATGAAGAGGGCTATCTTTATTTCGTCAGCCGGCTGGATGACGTACTCAATGTCTGTGGCGAGAAAGTCGCTCCGCGTGAGGTAGAGTCGGTGCTGGCTGGCTTCTATAACGTCAGCCAGGTCGCGGTGATAGGTTTGCCCCATCCGGTTTACGGCGATGAAATTGTGGCGTGGATAGAAATAGCGTCAGCCGCCACGACCCACCACCAGCAAATTAAAGAGTGGTGCAAAACACGGATGGAAGCCTACATGGTTCCGCACCGCTTTTATTTCACCCAACATCTTCCTAAAAACAGTAACAGTAAAATCGATCGGCTGGCGCTAAAAGCCTTAAGCCTCGACCCACCGGATTCAACCATATCGTCAGGAGTGAAGAATGGATAGCTACGAACGCTTGGTTATTGACGCCATTGCCCAAGTGATGGATATCGACGATACCGCAGAACTGCACAGCAGTATCCAGATTGAGCGCGATCTGGGGTTCGACAGCGGCTTGTATATTGAATTGATCATGTATCTGGAAGATGCGATTGACGGGTTGCATCTTGATCCGGCATCGCTGGATATCAAACATTTTGAAACCGTTAGCTCGATCGCCCGTTATATCAATGGATTAATGATTACCGAGGCCTCATGAGTATCGTGCAGGGACAACCCGCATTGTGGGCGATATTTCAGCGTTTTCGGCACTGTCAAACCGCCGCCTACCATCATATTGATGGCGATCTGCGTTATGACGAACTCTATTTTCTCGCCAATGACTTGAGCCGACAGCTGATTGCGCAGGGCGATGGCGCGGTGATGATCTACGGACACAAAGATAAACGTTATCTTATTGCTGTCTGGGCCTGCATTCTCGCCGGCAGGGCATTCGTACCAGCGGAAACCGACAATTCTACCGCCAGGTTGACGCAGGTGGTGGCAGGGGCTGGTGTGCAACTGGTACTGAATGCCACCGCTGATGCAGCTCATCTGACGCAAAAGGAAGTCCCCTGGTGGCCGGTTGCGCTGGTCGCCCGTCGTCAGGCGCAGCCCGTGCTGGCGCTACGGCAGGTGCCGCCGTCAGCCACCATGTATATTATGTTCTCCTCCGGCACCACGGGTTTGCCAAAAGGCATTGCGGTCAGTTATGACAATGTGAGTGACTTTGTCGGTTGGCTGGCGGAGGAGTTTGTACTGAATGGCGCGGTGAGTGGCAATATTCGTTACTGTTTTGATGTCTCTCTGTTCGAGCTGTGGCTGGCCTGGCTTAATCTGCAACCCCTTTCTGCACTGGATCACCGGGAATTCATTAATACCCGTAAATACATTAGTCGTCATGCCGCTTACCGCACGGTGACCTGGGTGTCCACCCCCACCATCACGCGTTACTACCTGAATGACAAAATGTTCTCCGCCGTATCCCTGCCACATCTGACACACTTCATTTTTTGTGGGGAAGTGTTGTCGAAAGCCTTGGTCAGTGAGCTGTGGCAACGTTTTCCCGGATGCCGAATCACCAATACCTATGGTCCGACGGAATGCACCGTGGCGGTAACGCACGTTGATATTCAGCCAAAGCACCTGACGGACACATTACCGTTACCACTCGGCAGCGTGCGTCCGGGAACCGCCATCGAGATTGCGCCCGCCGCGGCGGAACGGGGTGAAATGGTCATCAAAGGCCGCTCGGTCGGTGTCGGCTACCTCAACGCCACGCCACAGCAACAGGCGCGTTACTTCATTGATGCGGCGGGAGTTCGGGGTTATCACACCGGTGATCTGGGATCGGTATGTCAACATTGGTTTTATTTCTGGGGACGTACTGATCGGGAAATAAAACTACAAGGTTACCGTATCGAACTTAATGAAATCGAAGGGTATTTACGTAGCCTGGATCAGGTACGCGAAGCCTTTATCGAACCCTGGTACCGCCGGGATACCTTACAGGGGATCAGCGCTTTTGTATTGAGTGATGACCCGCCTGATTTTGCCGCGATGGGGCAGGCGATGTGCCGTCATTTTCCGCCCTATATGATCCCCAAACGCTGGTATGCCATTACCCATCAGTCTCTTAACCTCAACAGTAAACTCGACCGCAAGGCGGTAAGCGAGTCGGCCACCCGTGAAGGAAAATATTATGTTTTCGTCAATGATGCAGGCGATCGTTAGTCATCTTGATCAATCGGGTGACACCATTGCTATCATATCGCCGGATGGGCAGTTCAGTTGCCGGCAGGTTGCCGGACGTGTGCAGGCCATCGTTGATGTTTTACAGCAGCTAAAGCCGGCACGGGTGTTGGTCCTTGGCCATAAAGAACTGGATACCCTCTCGGCATTGATTGCCTGCGCCTATTGCGGTATCGCGTTTACTGTAGCGGATTCCGCCAATCCGCTGTCCAGAGTGGTAAGAATGGCCGAGATTTATCAAACCGACCTGATCCTGGATGGGCGTGTGGCTTCGCAGCCTGTCGGCGATGACGCGATCACTCACTACCCGATAGTGGCGCTGGCGTTATTGCCCGACAGTGATTGCCAACTGACAGCGTGGCAGCCGCCTGCGGATAATCCGATTTTTTATGTGCTGTCAACGTCCGGCAGCACTGGTTTGCCGAAAGGCGTCAAGATTGGCTATGCGCAGTTTGGCGCCTTTTACGCCTGGTATCGTGAGATCATGTTGATTGAAGCCCCTACCGGCGCACATCTCAATCATGCGCGTCTCTCCTTTGATATGGGTCTGCTCGATCTGTTTACCAGCCTCGCGCTGGCGAAACCGGTGATTATGTTATGTCACGCGCATAATGCGATGCCACGCCAGAACCTCAATCTAATGAGATGCCAGACAGCGGCGCCGGTAACCAGCTGGTTTTCAACGCCAAGTTTTCTGGAGATCATGTGTCTGGATCCCCAGTTCAACCAGCAGGTTTTGGCGCATTTACAGCTGGTGATCGTCGGGGGTGAATTTGTCTCGCCACAGCTGATTGGCAAAATCCATCAGCGCTTTCCACAGGTGCGGGTGATGCACGGTTATGGGCCGACGGAAACTGCTTGCCTCACACATCTTCACCCTATCGAGCGATTGTCTGACGGCGAACACACACTGTTGCCACTAGGCAAACCCCGTGGCAATAACGTGATTGGCATCGAAAATGATCGTGGTGAGCCGCTTCCCATTGGGGAGGTCGGGGAAGTGGTGATTTACGGTGAACAGGTCGGCTTGGGATATTTACCCGAATCGCATCCGAAAAATGTCGCTTTCGGTGGTCATGACGATAGGCGTTTCTACCGCACCGGCGACTACGGTTTCGTCAATGAACATGGCGAGCTGTGGTTAAAGGGCCGGATAGACCGCCAGGTCAAGTGGCATGGTAACCGAGTGGAACTGGCGGAAATTGAAGCGGTAGCCTGCCGCTACCCGCCGGTAAACCAGGCGGCCGCCGTACCGGTTTATCAGCACAATAAACTGGCTGACGTGATTATGTTTCTGCAACTACATGAGGATACGCCCGAACAGCGGCAGGGTTTTGTACGTCATATTAGTGAACACCTGCCCAAATATATGGTGCCGACGTCCCTCCATTATCTGCAACAGCTGCCGCTGAGTCTGAATGGCAAAATTGATCATCAGGCGTTACTGCAATACTGGCAGCAAAACTATCAACGTCAGGGTAGCCTGTCCTGAATGAAAGACACTAACGTCATGCAAGCAGGGGTAAATCAGTGATGCGGCTGACAGTAATAATCAGCCTGACTGAATTCATTAGCAGATGACACTACAGATATCTTGCTGTTTTTAATGGGAGAAACCATGAAGTTGAGCGTGCCGCAAATGGCGTTAAGAGAGTTGGCTTTATCTTCGCTGGCATCAGGGCGTTCTATTGGTCAACTTATTGAGCAAGATCCGGATAATTATCTGGCAACCGTGAATTATGTGTTGGCGCCACAAATTAACCGCCTGGGACTGCCGGAGAAATATAATCCCACACCATTGGTGCTGAGTAACGGTGACGTTATTTATGAATTAACGGTTTCACAACGGTGTTTATTTTACGAAGCGCTGGGGTATGTCGAACCCAATCTTATTTTTTCCTGTCCGAATCCGGGCATGTCGGGTTTTGTTCTACAAACTATTGGTAATGCTGAAGAGCAGGAGCGTTTTTTTTCCCATTTTCGCCAACGACTCTGCTGGAGCTGTTTCGCCATGAGTGAGCCCATGCACGGCACTGATGCCGGCGAGATGACGACCCGGGCTATTAAGGTGGATGGCGGATGGTTGATCCGTGGGGAAAAATATTTTATCGGCAATGGGATAAACGCGGATATCGGTGTGGTATTTGCCCGCAGCAATGACGGGCCTTTGGGGATTAACCTCTTTCTGTTCGAACCCCGTAACGTATCGGGTTTTTCCGCCACCCGACTTCCAGTCCTCGGTGTGCCGGGAAGTAATATCTCACATCTGGTATTTGATGATATGTGGCTGGATGATGATGCCCTGATCGGCCGACATCTGCGCCCGGTCCAGCGTTTTTCCGCCGCGGCCATGAATACGTTTGACAGTCTGCGTCCCTGCGTCGGTTCGCTATCACTGGGCGTGGCCCGCGCCATCGTGGATCATGTTCAACAAGCCGGACTGCTTACGCCGTCTCGCCACCGGGAATGGTTACAGCAGGCGCAGCGGCGACTGGCGGCGGCATTAGGGCAATTAATCCACTGCACGGAACGGGTGGATCGTGGAGAAACCATCAGCCGACAAATTGGTCTGGCAAAAGCGATGGCCACCAGTACGGCAGAATCGGTAGCGGAACAGGCCGTTCACCGTTGTGAGGCGGGGGCTGTTCTCTTCGACCCGCAGTTGAGAAAACTGATGCGTGATATTAAAGGCTTTGAGTACACCGAGGGGACGCGGAATATCCATTTCCTCAATGCCTGCGGGGTGTTCCGGGAGAATAAAATCAATGGGTAAATGTGATGAGCTATGGATCGGGGCGGCAGGAACACTACCCGTATCTTCGGTGTGGCGTAATGCTGAAGAGGATGATATCGCGTTGTTACATTGTTGGTTCTCGCTAAACCCCCAGCCGGACCCCGGCCAGCTGCGCATCGCCTCCTACTCTGCCGGTGGCGAATGGCCGGAAGCCAAACACCATCAGAGCGTAACCACATTTTGTCGACAACTGACCACTCGTGGCGCGCTGTCACTGATTTATCTGCATCGCTTGCCTTCACCGGATTGCAAAACACCGTTATTGCCTGAACTCCTCTATAACGCGGGCCATTTCAATGAAGTGCTGGGGCTGAAGATGGATGACAGCGGATTGACATGGAGCCATTTGCAATTAGCCGGCGCGATGGTCACGGCTGAGCAGGATTGTTTGCTGATCGTTGATGCGCTGTCCCGTTTTTCCTCATCTTCTGACACTTTCGCCAATCGGGTTGATTATCTGTTGTTCACTCATCCGGGTAAAATCCTGACTACCGGCGGGTGGCGCTGGATACGACAGCCATCTGCCGATCATCCGGCCTCAGAGACGCTTGACGAGTGGTTGACCGATAAACCGCGGGCGGCGGCGTTGACGTTGCGTTTACCCGGTGAGCACGGACAGCAAGACAGTATCCTCAGTCAGCATTATGTCGCGGCAGCATAACGCGATCGGGAGCGCGGTAAATGTTGCTTAATATTGTGGATATCGAGGTTGCCTTCGCCCCTAAAATTCAGACTATCGCACAGGCTGTTGAGCAATTGGGCTTGTCGAAAATTGATGGCAAAATGTTCGAACGTTTTTATGGCCTAAAGCAGTTTCCCCATGATGATGACCAGCCGCTGGCCGCGCTGATTGCGCCAGCTCTGTCGGGTATCGTCGATCGTCATCCTGATCTGGTCGGCCGGCTGAAGCTGTGCGTCCATTGCCATACTATCCCCACGATCTCCCCGTTTAACGATTCGCCGCTGGCTGGGCTGGTAAACCATTTTTTTGGTCCAACCACAGAGTGCGCCAGTTATACCATGAGTCACTGCGCTACCGGATTGGTAGCACTGGAACAAACGGCGACCCTGCTGGAAGAGGGTGAGAGCGCGATTGTGTTGATTGCAGAAAAAGCCTTCCATCAGTGGGTACAGCTGATCCCTGCGACGACGATTATGGGCGAGGCCGCCTGCGCCGTTTTGATCACTCGCACTGGCAGGCAGCTTAATGTGTTACAGACCACTACCACGCGCGACGGGCGTTTCAGCATTAATAGTGGTCATCGTCAGGAACATGATCCGACACTTTTTCAGCAATGCTATTTTGATTTCGTCCAGCATCATATTACGACCAGTCTGACGAAAAGTGGGATGGATATGTCAGCGATAAAATATCTGGTTCCCCATAATGTTAACCGCTCTTCGTGGAAAGAAATCGGCAAGAATATGATGTTTCCTGCCGATCTGGTCTTCCTCGATAATGTTCCCCGCTATGGACACTGTTTCGGGGCTGATCCCTTCATCAATTTAATGCGCTTGATCGCCGAAGGCCGCCTGGCTGAAGGTGACAAGGTGATGCTCATCAGCGTCGGGCTGGGCGCAACCGCGTCATCCGCCGTGATCGAATGCCATTTGCAGCACTGGAAACCGTGATCATGCCAGTAAAACACCGCCGCTAGCGAACGGATAACGGTGGGGGAAACCCGCATCAGCGAATCGCCGTCGGCTGATGGCAGGTGCTTGATTATTCTCAACAGAGTGCAATTTCAATCAATTGTCAAAAACCATCGGTATTACGCTTATTGTCAGATAATTAATCTGGCAGGGTTGCCTGCTACCGGTTAACAGACCGAGGTGAATGACGTGAAGGTCGAGCATAAATGGGAATTACATCGTCTGGACGCCAGCCTGAGTGAATTCACGGCAGCAGGGCTATTACTTGAAACCGATCCTGATACGGCACGACTGCGACTTCAGGATGAAATCTTGCTGGCCATATCCCATATCGGCTTGCCGGAAAAGTACAACCCGTGGCACAGATATCTGCGCGAGTTACCGATTGATAGTGATAATTTCGTCGATTATTTAGTCTTGGTGGAGTATCTCTCGCGCTTTGACGCCAGCAGCATGATGGCGATGCCGGGCACTTCACTGGCTTGTCGGGCTGTGTTGACCCTCGGTAACGAACAACAGCAGGCGCTGTTTTTCAGCCGGTATTTACAGTGTCCCACCTGGACATTTTTTGCCGTCAGTGAACCAGAGGTCGGCTCAGATGCGTCAGCCATTCACACCCAGCTAACACCGCATGGTGACCGTTATCTGTTGAACGGCGAAAAAATGTTTATCGGCGGCGCCCAACTGGCCAGTATTGGTTTGGTTTTCGCCAGCCAGGGGCAGGGGCGTACCCAGCTAGTGATGGTGGAGCCACACGCCGCACCACAGGCGTTTAACGTTGAAGCGCTGGAAGCCTATGGGCTGGCCGGTGCCGGGTTGACGCGTATCACCATCACTGATTTCCCGGTTGCTCAAGCGCAGATTCTCGGACGAGAGTTGTCTGGTTTACATCAGGGAATCAACGCGTTGGGTACGGTGTTTGAAAAGCATCGCCCCTTGGTAGCCGCGATGGCGCTGGGAACTGCGCGTGGCCTGTTGGATGCCCTTGACGCTGAAGGCATCGATGATCTGGCGTCGTACTGGCGGTGCTATCGGGCGCTTTATTATCGATTGCTGGCATTGGGAGAAGAGTATCAGCAGGGACGGTCCAAAGTGTGGTTGACCAGTCAGTTGAAGATGCAAGCCACCGCTTTTGTAGAGCAGGTCGCCATGCTGTTACCGCAGCGTTTGCCCGCCGTGCGCTGGCTGAATATGCCAGCGCTACAGAAACGCTATCGTGATGCCTTCGCATTCGAATACATGGAAGGGACATCCCATATTCATCGTTTAAACGCTTTTCGCGCTTACGTATCGAGCCGAGGAGTGCGATGAATATCTGTCTGAGCCCGCAGCATATTATCTGGGACACCTTTGGTCAGTTGGAAACCTTTAACCCGGCGTGGGTCGATAACATTCCCCACTGGGAGAGTTATATCGCGGCCTTTTTTAAAGCCAATGGCCTGACATGGGACGCTACACAGAGCAATGTCACGTCGTGTATCCATGCACCGGATAAAGCATCCTTTATCAGCATGTTCAACCAACTTCTGCCAACGCTGCGCCAGCGCATTGACACAGAGGATATCGATGTCGTGCTGATGGCGCACTGGACACCGGATCTGCACCTGGGAACGTCGGTGGTCAACCATGTTATTTACAGCTTGAATTTGTCTGAGCAGAGCTTTGGTCTGGCTATCAGCGATCGGGGATTATCGGCGTCACTTTTCGCTTTTGACTGTCTTAACCGTTATGTTTGTAACAACCATCGTCGGGCGCTACTGCTAATTGCCGATCAAAAACATTTACTGTATCGCTCAACGCTTATGGCGCAACTGCAACCGGCGAATAGTGCCTGCATCCTGGCAATCAATCGTGAACAGCAAGGGTGGTGTTACCAGGGCTATCAGCGGCGGGTCGAGATCAGTGCTGACCAGCTTGCATCATGTTGTGACGAGATGCTGGCGCATTTTTCCCTGTCACCGAGTGACTGTCGCATCGTTGCCTCGTCTGCGGTACTGAGCCATCTGCCGTCGACCGCCTACCGGATCGCATCTGACGACAGCCTATTGTGTAGCGCGCCCTTTGCCGCTCTTCAGCGGGGGGATCCCACGCAGGATTATCTGTTGCTAACCTGGGAAAATGCGGTACTGACAGCGATCGGTCTGCGTGGCCAGCGGGTGATGGCATGAGAATTGCCGCGTTCGCCAGTGATATTCCCGAGCATCGCCTTGATGCCATGGAGATTATTCAGTCGGCAGGAGGCAAACGCAGCGAAGCGAGAGTCTTCTGCAAGCTGTTTGGCATTGAAAGCGTGGCAGCGCTAGGTGCCGAACAGAGCCTGGCGGATTGCTTTTTGGCACTGACCGACCGCGTTGCCGGGCAACTGGATGCTGAAGTGGCGATTGACACGTTGATTTATGTGCATGCGTTGCCAATCCAACCGGGTGGTGAGGCGTCTATAACCGTGCAACTCTGCCGTCGTCACGCTGCACTGCATCAGGTACAACGCCGCTATGAGATCAATCAGCACAACTGTGGCGGCGGGTTCTGGGGGCTGATGCTGGCCTATCGTCTATTGCAGCAGGGTATTGCCAAACGGGTATTGTTAGTGGTGGGGGACAGTCTGTCCGGTTTCGATCCCATAGAACGCTATATTCCCGGTTGTACGCTGCTGGGCGATGGCTTTGCCGCCCTGGTCGTGGATAACCACCACACTGGTGTACAGCTTGACCGGCCCTACCTGCATCATCGCCCTGAATTTTACCCCGGTTTGTTTGGTGACGTGGATAAAAACCGGGGATTCTATGAAGCACATTACGCCATGATTGACACCGCCCTAAGTGCCATCGGCTTTTCGGTGCAAACCCATGGGGCGCTGTTGCCACATAATATCAACCGACTGACCTGGATGAACTATGAGCGGATTAATCCGGCACTGAAAGAGAAAATTGATCTGAGCCTGCTGCCGGATGTTGGTCATTGCTGCGCGAGTGATCCTTTTTTAATGCTGGGCTCCTGGCTGCAACAACCCGATCGCCAGCGGCAACCCATCACGCTGTTATCGATTGGCGCAGGCGCTTTTATCGGCGCCTGTAATGTGTATTTCCCACCACAATCCACTGTTTCATGGGAAGAGGGAGGCAGACATGACGTTGCCCTATGATGCGTTACCGGCCCATCAGGTTGCCCTACAGCGGTTACAGGCCATTGGGGTTTTAAGAATCATCGAAGAGGCGGTACAACAGCATGGACCGTTGGTGCGGCTACAGTTTGCCGGGAGTGAAGACCTGGTTATTCTCGGCGCTGCCGAACATGTCCGGTTTTGGCAAAATCACTACGACAGTTTTGCGAAAGAGATATCGACGTTACCGTCTTCCTCCGCTGTGGGCAGGATACTACTGGGCGACGCGTTAACGTTTGCTGCCGATGGTGATGAATGGCGCAAAGGTCGCCGGTTGACCATGCCATTGGTCAGCCCCAGACTCGACACTATCCAGTTGGCCCTCACCGATAGCGCAGAGTGGCTGGTGGCGCAATTTCAGTCCGGGGCGGTGAACTCCCTGCGTGATGTCTGCGGGGAATGGGCCGTCCGGGCGGTAATGCCCCCGTTTATGGGGCAGGTTTTTTCACTACAGGAAAGCAAGCTCTTCGCCGCTGAAATACATAAGGCGTTTTTCGATCTGATTCAGAAAGCGACGACCAGTAACCGGGAAACACTGCTACAGGCCCCAGAATTGCTGAAGATCCGCCAAAAAATGAATGACATGGTGGATCGTGCCATTGCTAATATGAATAACGAACCGGATACCATGCTGGCGGCGTTATATCGCGCAATGGAGATTGACCAGCATCCCAGTCAGAAATCGTCATTGGTCAATCTGGTGATAGGTAACCTATCGGGCAGCATTGATAATCCGGCTACCAGCCTGCAATGGTGTCTTATCCATCTGGCGCAGCACCCTGAGGTGCAGGCACGAATCCGTCAGGAAGCGGCAGGACTGGACTACCGGAACTGGTCGATACAAAAATGTCCGGTCACGCTGGCGGCGGTGCGGGAGTGTTTACGCCTTACACCCGTCTCCTCTTTGATTGAGCGCACCACTCGGCAGCGGGTGGAAATTGAGGGGTACCTGTTGCCGCCAGGGGTGAACGTGATGTTCTCTCCGTGGCTGGTTCATCGTAATGCGCAACTCTGGCCGGAGCCTCTGCGCTTCGATATTGATCGCTTCCTGCATGATACGGTACCCACTCACCACTTTTTCCCGTTTGGAACAGGGAAACGTAATTGCGTCGGTATGACCTTATCCCTGAATCAACTGACGATAACGCTATCTCGACTGGCGCTGAGTTGTCGCTGGCAAGTGGCTGCGTCAACCCGGGCGCTCGATCTACGGCCCCAATTCGACCTTAATCTGGCACCCCGTGGCGATGTCGCTTTGACTGCGTCTCCCCTGGAAAGGGTGCCAGTACTGCTCACCCCCTGAAAGAGAACTGTTACTATGAATACGCTGAAAAAAATGTTGTCTGTCCTTCCCTCTATTTTGACACTGCTAATTCTGCCTGCCGCGGCCGCGCATGCCAGCCAGGTTGAAAAGCAGTTTGATGTCAGTGACTTTAATACCATCACGCTGGCGAAAGGGTTGGAGGTTCATGTCATGTGCGCCGCACATCCACAGATTGTCGCCAGTGCTTCACCGGAAACCATGAATAAGCTGGAAGTAAAGGTCAGTAACCACCATCTGGCTGTCACCGGGACAACACAAGATTATGATGCCTGGGACTTTTCCGATCATAAGGCTACGTTGAAAATTTATACCAACAAGCCGATTGATAACATGAAAATCATGTTTGGCGTGAAGCTGGCAGTGGATGCCTGCGCCGTACCCAAGGATCAATTAACCGTCAATGGCAGCATGGGTTCCAGCTTTGCGATTTCCGGTGAAACCGACAAACTGAATGCCGATCTGGCCATGGGGGCGAAATTTAATGATGGTGTGAATGATTTCAAAGCCCAAAGCGCCAATGTCAGTGTGGCGATGGGGGCGGAAGCGTATTTATGTCAGGTGGCGCAAGTCAGTGGCAGTGCAGCTATGGGGGCGATTGTTTATCTGGGTCAGCACACCACCAACAATCTCGACACCGCCATGGGTGCCATGAGCAAAAGCTGTCGGTAAGTTTGTCGCGTTCTCTCGGCCACAACCAGCCCGTAGATTGCAAAAGACAGCGTCTTATGTCCGCCAGGCACTGTCTTTGATCTTCATATAGCGGCAATGGTAGCCGGTATGAAACGGTTTTTGTCGCTATTTCAGCTCGCTTACGGTAAACGCGCCATTAATAAACCGGCTTGCAGGTGATTCCACGGCGCCTCGGCTTCATGAATGAGTTCAATACGGCTATCCATCGGCGGGACGGGTTTGGTTTCGATATGCAGATCGGCACCTTGTCGGTTAACAATCAGCGTACCTTCAGCGATACGCATCACGCCTTTAATCCGATCGACCGGTGACAGCCGTACCCAATCGAGCAGTCTGGCGGTATCAAACACCGTATCCTGCGCAAAAATCCAGCCACAGGCGTAATAGCCCTGACCCTGATTCAGCGCCCGACGCCAGGGTGCATTACCTGTCAGTCGTAATGCGGCCAGCCCCTGTTTTTGGGGGGCAGCATGATGATGCGCCGCATCCGGCAGTGCGCGCAGATTTTCGCGTGGCAGATCCAGGCACTGCATATCGACCTGGCCTTGGCTCACTGTGACAAGCGGTCTGCCGTCGCCAGACGCTTGATACCATTGAGTCAGTGCGCGGCGATCGTCGTCTTGCCAGGTATCCTGTTTGTTGGCTACGATAATATCTGCTGCGGCCAGTTGGTCGCGGAAGTTTTCATTATCGGTATAGCGGCTATTGCTGAGCTGGCGAGCATCGAGGAGGCACAGCGTGGCCTGGAGTTCCAACCAGGGCTGATAGGTCTCTGCCGTTAACAGCGACAAAATCTGTTTAGGATGGCCGAGACCGGTCGGTTCGATCAGCAGGCGGTGTGGTTTCTTCTGTTGCAACAACATATTCAGGCCGATCTGCATTGGCAGACCATTCACGCAGCACATGCAGCCGCCGGGAATCTCTTTCAATACGGCACCCTGGTCTGCCAGTAGCGCGCCATCAATGCCGATTTCTCCAAATTCATTCACCAGAACGGCCCAGACTTCGTTTTCCGGTTTCTGTGACAGCAGATGGAGGAGGGTGGTGGTTTTGCCGCTACCTAGAAAACCGGTAATCAAATTCACTTTCGTCAACAAAAGAACCCCCATAGGTACAGGTTAAAAGATCAGGGTGAGGTGATGTCTGACGCATTGCGCCAGACATCAGGTCGAACAACACTTACTCGGCACGACCCATATAACGGCGTTCTGGAATATGAATGCGGATCTTCTCGCCAGCGCTCAGATATTCCGGCACCTGAATTGTCAGGCCGGTGCTCATGGTGGCGGGTTTGTTACGGGAACTGGCGGAGGCGCCTTTGATACCTGGGGCTGTATCCACAATTTCCAAATCGACGGTCTGTGGCAGTTCCAGTGCCAGAATCTGTCCATCCATCGTCAGGACCTGGATACCTGGCATGCCGCTTTCTGGAATAAACAGCAGCTCGTCTTCGATCTGCTCTTTTTTAAAGTTATAGGGCGTGTAATCTTCGTTATCCATAAACACATACTCGTCACCATCAATATAGGAAAAGGTGACGGAACGGCGGGTGAGGGTGATGGTGTCAAGAATATCATCCCCTTTGAAGCGTTCTTCAACTTTCAGACCAGTGCGTACATCGGAGAAACGCATTTTATATAACGTACTGGCACCACGAGCACTGGGACTCTGAATATCAATATCTTTTACCAACAGCAGCTTGCCATTGTAGTTAACAGCCATGCCACGCTTGATTTCGTTCGCTCTTGCCATGAAGTAATACCTGTGTAAGGAGTTGAATTTTTGTGGCGTCACGTTACTCGTGCCGCCGGATTCAGGCAAGCAGGATTTGATGCACCAGTGACTTTAAAAATGCCGTTGTCGGGAGATGACGGGAGAAGCATTCGCCTTGTCGGCATAAGCCTGCTAAGGTGCGGAATGGGAAACCCCGTTAGGACCAGACCACTGGAGCATCACTGATGAACTGCCGTCCTGATTGTGGAGCCTGCTGCATCGCCCCTTCTATATCCAGCCCGATACCGGGTATGCCGCAGGGGAAGCCTGCCAATACCCGCTGCATCCATCTGGATGAACAGATGCGTTGTGCCTTGTTCCATTCTCCATTGCGTCCGGCTGTCTGTGGCAGCTTGCAGGCCAGCCTGGAGATGTGTCACAGCCATCGTGACGATGCGCTGATCTATTTGATTCAGCTTGAAGTGGATACCACGCCGGACGATCAGACGTCCTTAATCCGCCACAAACAATAACCTGAGCCGACGATCATTCCCATCGCGATGATAAAACCGGCATGGTAACTCCAGATTTCAGCCACTATGCCTGCCAGAGAGCCGGAAATAATCCAGCCAACGCGGGATGTGTTGGAAAACAATGTGGTGGCTGCACCGGCCTGCCCAGGCATAAGATCCTGAAAATACAGCATGCCGATGCCAGCGAGAATACCAATAAAGATAGCGTTCAGCAGTTGTAGCGCCAGCAATATCCACTCAGCATGCAACACACTCAGTCCTATATAGAACAATAAACCGGCGGTGATGGCCAGACGCATCAGAAAACGTTTACCAAACCGTTCAGCTACATAACCAGCGATGAGCATGGCGGGAATCTCCAGCCCGGCGGCTGTCCCCATCATTACGCCAGCCAGTTTTTCCGGTAATTGCAATTCATGAATCAGATACAGCGGCATATTAATCAGGTAGATACCGTTGCAACTCCACATCAGCGTACACGCGATAAACAATAGCAATGTATCGCGGCGGTTGCGACGTGGGGATTCCAATGTATCGCGGGTTTTTGTCTGAACCTTCGGCATTGAGGGCAGGAGCATCCATACCAGCAGGCCACACAGGATAAACACGCCAGCGGCGGCCAGATACATGAACGGAAAGCCAAACCCCAGTGCCAGCATAAAGGCGATGGGCGGTCCGACGACCCAGGAGAGGGAGATCTGGGCGCGTAACATCGAGCTGAACATGGTGGCTTCGCGTCCGGTATGGTCAGCATACTCTCGCGCCAGCGCGAAAAGTTGTGGATTCGCGGTGGAGCCAAAACTGGAAAGCAGTACGCCAATAAACAGCAGAATGAAGTAGTTGCGGTTCCAGGCAAACAATGCACAGGCGAGTGCGCCCAATATACAGCATTGAAAAATCAGCGTTTTGCGGTCGCCTTGTCGATCTGATCGACCGGCCAGCAGTTGACTGACAATAATTCCGATGATCGCGCTGCCGGTGTAAAACAGACCTACCAAAAAAGGGCGGGCATGAACTTCCGTTGACAAAAACAGACTGAGCGTCGGCAATTGCAACGCACCGGCGGTGCCGGTCAGAAAAGCAACCACTAAAAATGCCGACGACGTAATATCGGGTAATCGTCGGGTAATATTGGCAGACGTGTGCATGGTGGTTCTTTGGCTAAAAAGTGAACGAGAGATAAAACAGGACGCGCTATATTACGCCTGCCAATAAAAAACAAAAAACAGTTTCAGAATTTTTTCTTCAGCATAGCTTCAGCAAATGTTACAAAATAATTAAGAACTATCCCATAAAATGATGAAAGTGTGCGTGACCTCTAAGATCCGTAACATAGTTCATGGAGAATGCTTGCATCGATATGATGAATCCCTCAGAATTTTTGAAACGTTTCAGCGGTTTTTTTTGAAACGCTTCCGAAAATTGATACTTTTTTTTCTCACAAATGCTGAAACGATTCAATTTTAGCGGAGGAGGAGAGCCATGTTCCAGTTGTCACAGCACGATATTCATATAGGTGCTACCGCCAGCAGCAAGCAAGAGGCCATCAATCTGGTGGCTGCCGCATTGACTGAAGCCGGTTGCGTCAGCGCTGGTTACGTTGAAGGTATGTTTCAGCGTGAAAAGCAAACATCCACTTATCTGGGCAATGGCATTGCCATTCCTCACGGTACTACTGACACGCGTGATCTGGTGCTGAACACAGGTGTTCAGGTCTATCAGTTCCCGCAGGGGATTCCCTGGGGCGATGACCAGACGGCTTACGTCGTGCTGGGAATTGCCGCCCGTTCTGATGAGCATCTGGAATTGCTGCGTCAGCTTACACATGTGCTGAGTGACGATCGTGTTGCCGAACGCCTGGCCAGCACCACGTCTGCCGAAGAGTTACACCATTTGCTGATGGGCGAAAAACTGGCCGGAGAATTCCGCTTTGATACTTCGCTAATCAACCTGAATGTCGCTACTGACAACCTGATGACGTTGCAGGCACTGAATGCTGGCCGTCTGCAACAGATTGGTGCGGTGGATGCCAGCTTCGTCAGCAATGTCGTGGCAGGCAAACCTCTGAATCTGGGGCAGGGTATCTGGTTAAATGACAGCCTGAACGGCAACGTGATCAGCGCGTTGGCGGTGAGCCGTCCGGCAGAACCTTTCCTTGTTGATGGTGAAAACGTCGCCATGTTGCTAACCGTTGCGGCAGCAGACGAACAGATTTTCGCCCCGCTGGATTACTTCAGTAACCTGATGATTGCCGGTAAGGCTAGCCAATTACTGGCTGCGGATGACGCTACACTATTGGCACTGCTGACCAGTGATGTGGTGGAGGAGAGCAATGCGCTGGTAGCGGAATTCACCGTTCGTAATGAACACGGGCTGCATGCGCGTCCGGGAGCGATGCTGGTGAATGTCATTAAACAATTCTCCAGCGAAATTACCGTGACCAACCTTGATGGCAGCGGTAAACCGGCGAATGGGCGCAGTTTGATGAAAGTGGTAGCGCTAGGGGTTAAGAGTGGCCACCATCTGCGTTTTACGGCTAGCGGTAGTGATGCTGAAGCTGCGCTGAAAGCCATTGGCGAGGCCATTAACTCTGGTTTGGGTGAGGGGGCTGCATGAGTAGGCGAGTCGCCACCATTACCTTGAATCCCGCTTATGATCTGGTTGGCTATTGCCCGGAAATTGAACGTGGCGAAGTGAATCTGGTTCAGACTGCAGGTCTGCATGCGGCTGGCAAAGGTATCAATGTTGCCAAAGTGCTGAAAGATCTTGGGATTGACGTCACGGTGGGTGGATTTCTGGGTAAAGACAACCAGGACGGATTTCAGCAATTGTTCAGCGAGTTGGGCATTGCCAACCGTTTCCAGGTCGTTCCAGGACGCACACGCATTAACGTTAAGTTGACCGAAAAAAACGGTGATGTTACCGATCTGAATTTCTCTGGTTTTGAAGTTACGCCTCAGGACTGGCAGCGGTTTGTCAATGATTCGCTGAGCTGGTTGGGGCAATTCGATATGGTTGCTGTCAGCGGCAGTCTGCCCAGTGGCGTTGATCCTGATGCCTTTACTGACTGGATGACACGGCTGCGTAGCCAATGTCCGTGCATTATTTTTGACAGTAGTCGTGAAGCACTGGTGGCGGGGTTGAAAGCATCGCCTTGGCTAGTGAAACCTAACCGTCGTGAGTTGGAAATCTGGGCGGGACGTAAATTACCAACGTTATCCGATGTGGTTGACGCTGCTCATGCACTGCGTGAACAAGGCATTGCCCATGTCGTTATTTCGCTGGGAGCGGAAGGCGCACTGTGGGTGAATGCGTCAGGTGCATGGTTGGCTAAACCGCCGGCCTGTGAGGTGATCAGTACTGTAGGTGCGGGTGACTCCATGGTGGGGGGATTGATTTATGGCTTATTGATGCGGGAGTCCAGTGAACATACGTTACGTTTGGCAACGGCAGTCGCTGCGTTAGCTGTCAGTCAAAGTAACGTCGGCATTACCGATCGTCCACAATTGGCCGCAATGATGGCGCGTGTCGATTTAAAACCTTTTAACTGACAGCAGGAGATGAACGATGAAAACGCTGCTGATAATAGATAAATCACTGGGACTGGCGAAAAGCCGTCTGGTGAAGAACCTACTCGGCTCTGCCGCTGTGAAAGCAGGTCTTACTCTTACCGAACAACTTTCAGATGCTGAACTGGCTATTGTGTTGGGTGCTACGGCACAGACAGACAGTGGTCTGAATGGCAAAAATGTGTATGTCGGTGATGTAGAGCTGGCACTTAGCCAGCCAGATGCGTTCCTGGAAAAAGCCAAAGCTGAATCCAAACCGTATCAGGCATCACCTATCGCGGCGGCTACGCCTTCAGCGGCGAAGCGCATCGTGGCGATCACCGCCTGTCCAACCGGTGTCGCTCATACATTTATGGCGGCGGAAGCCATTGAAACCGAAGCTAAAAAACGTGGCTGGTGGGTTAAAGTAGAAACTCGCGGATCCGTAGGTGCCGGTAACCCCATTACACCAGAAGAGGTCGAACAGGCTGATTTGGTGATTGTGGCGGCCGATATCGAAGTTGACTTGAGTAAGTTCGCCGGTAAAAAAATGTACCGTACCTCAACCGGACTGGCGCTGAAGAAAACGGCGCAAGAGCTGGACAAGGCAGCGGTAGAAGCCGTGGTGTATCAGCCTTCCGGTCAAAGCAATAGTGCCTCTACCGGCGGATCTCAGAAAGGTGGTACCGGTCCTTATCGTCACCTGTTGACCGGTGTGTCCTACATGCTGCCGGTCGTGGTAGCCGGTGGTTTGTGTATCGCATTATCGTTCGTGTTCGGTATTACTGCCTTTAAAGAACCCGGGACGTTGGCTGCGGCACTGATGAAGATCGGTGGTGGTTCGGCCTTTGCACTGATGGTTCCGGTACTGGCAGGTTACATCGCCTTCTCGATTGCTGACCGTCCTGGTCTGGCACCTGGTATGGTCGGCGGCATGCTGGCGGTCAGCACGGGTGCAGGTTTCCTCGGTGGTATTATTGCTGGTTTCCTGGCTGGTTATCTGGCCCGTGCAATCAATAATCATGTGAAGCTGCCACAAAGTATGGATGCGTTGAAACCTATCCTGATTATTCCGCTGATCGCTACGCTGATTACCGGTCTGATCATGATTTATGTGGTAGGGACACCGGTTGCGAAGATTTTGACCGGGCTGACGAACTGGCTGCAAACCATGGGAACCGCGAACGCCATCATTTTGGGTGCGATTCTTGGTGGCATGATGTGTACCGATATGGGTGGTCCGGTGAACAAGGTTGCCTATGTGTTCGGCACCACGCTGCTCAGTAGTCAGATTTATGCACCAATGGCGGCGGTCATGGCGGCTGGTATGGTGCCACCGCTGGCAATGGGTCTGGCGACCATTGTCGCCGGGAAGAAATTTACGGATACCGAGCGTGAAGGGGGTAAAGCCGCGCTGATTCTGGGCTTGTGCTTCATCTCTGAAGGGGCGATTCCGTATGCTGCCCGTGACCCGATGCGTGTCATACCGAGTTGTATTCTGGGTGGCGCACTGACCGGTGCGTTGTCGATGGCTATCGGTGCCAAACTGATGGCGCCACACGGTGGTCTGTTCGTGCTGCTGATTCCGGGTGCAATTACACCGGTGTTCGGTTACCTGCTTTCGATCCTGGCAGGTACAGTGGTTACCGGTCTGCTGTACGCGGCGCTGAAACGCACTGACGCGCAGTTGATGAAAGCCGCTTGATATTGATTTGCCATAAGTATTAGTCACACACAGGGATGTTGCTTCAAACGCGCCAGTCTAAATAGACTGGCGCGTTTGCGTTTGATGGCAAGGACGCGATGTTTGCCATCTCCGTGTAGAGGGGAATCCATTCTGATACTAACGAATTGATTAACAGATAGATTCCCGTTTTCACGGGAACGACATTGGTGTTTACGTAATGAAATAGTAGAACATCGGCGGTGATAACATTTTCTCAGGGGGTCAGTTGCCGGACTGCTGAGCTTTCAACCAGGCGATCTCTTCTGCCCAGATAGCGGAATTGATAGTTTCCAGAATGAGTGGAATGCCATCAAAACGGGGATCACGCATGATATAGCTGAACACCGTTTTGCCAATATTGCCCTCTCCCAGACTATGATGGCGGTCAACCCGGCTGCCGAACTCGCTTTTGGCATCATTGAGATGCATCCCTCTCAAGTATGTGAAACCTACTACGTTTTCCAGTTCGGTAAACGTATGGTCACAATCGGCTTCGGTGCGCAGATCATAACCACCCGCAAATGTGTGGCAGGTATCGATACAGACACCTACCCGGCTTTTGTCTTCAACCTGGTGGATAATTTCCGCCAGCTGTTCAAAGCGAAATCCCAGGTTACTGCCCTGACCGGCGGTATTTTCGATCACGGCGGTGACACCCTGGCTTGCTTCGAGGGCAATGTTGATGGATTCCGCAATCCGCGCCAGACACTGGCGCTCCGTTATCTGGCGTAAATGACTACCGGGATGAAAATTGAGCATCGTCAGTCCCAGTTGCTGGCAACGGTACATTTCATCAATAAATGCGATACGGGATTTTTGCAGTGCTTCATCATCCGGATGACCCAGGTTGATCAAATAACTGTCGTGAGGAAGTATTTGCGCGGATGTGTAGCCATATTGGGCGCAGGCGGCCTTGAATTTGCTGATAATCTCCGGCGCAAGCGGTGGCGCCTGCCATTGGCGCTGATTTTTGGTAAATAGCGCAAACGCCGTGGCATTAAGTTCATGGGCGCGGATTACCGCCTGGTCGACACCACCGGATGCACTGACATGAGCACCGACATATTTCATGGTTTTCTCCTTTGCTGGTGCGTGCATTATGGCATTGTCTGATGGTCAGGCGGTAAATCCCTGCGATATTCATGCTGCAAACAGATGTTCTATTCCCAGATTGATAGCGGCCCCGCCGAAAATCAGCCAGATAAACAGCAACAGTGCTAACAGAATGGGTTTGAGACCGGCCTGTTTTATCGCGCTGAAACGGGTAGCAATACCCAATGCGACCATAGCCATGGTCAATAGTATGTTATCCAGGTGAACGATGCCCTTTACCCATGATGTGGGCAATAATGCAAAGGAATTAAAGGCTGCCATCAAAATAAAGCCCAGGGCGAACCAAGGGAAAATCAACGGTGCGGCCTTTTCGGTGGATTCCGTCACCGGCTGTTTCTGTTTCAGCCAAAAGCTGAGGATCAGTAGAAAAGGGGCCAACATCATGACGCGCAACATTTTGCCAATTACCGCGACATTCTCTGTTTCCGGACTAATGGCATGACCGGCGGCAACCACCTGGGCGACTTCGTGAACGGTCGAGCCAAGATATATGCCGAAAGTCTGCGGGGTAAATAAGCTGCCGCTATAATGAAGAATGAAGTGATAAATCCAGGGATAAAGAAACATGGCCGTAGTACCAAAAATAACGACGGTAGAAACGGCAACGGCTATTTTATCCGCCGGGCCTTTTAATACTGGTGCAGTGGCGAGAACTGCCGCAGCACCGCAGATGCTGCTGCCGGCACCGATCAAGAATACCGTTTGCTGATCAAGCTTGAACCACCGTTGTCCAATCCAGCAGGCGAGCAGAAAAGTGGATGTTAACGTCAGGATATCGATGGTGATACCGGTTGCGCCAATTGAAGTAATTTGCTGAAAACTGAGTTTAAAGCCATACAGAATGATACCCCATCGTAACAAGTGGTGTTTTGCCCATTGTACTCCAGCATCACAGCGGGGATGTAACCGGGGATAAACTGTATTTCCCAGTACCATGCCCCCCAAAATAGCCAGCGTCAGGGAGCCAAGGCCCCAGGTGGCGATAGTCGGTTGGTTGGCCAGACAGAGCATCAGTACGGTCATCAAACTGATCAGTATCATACCGGTAGCGATGTGTTTGACGGCAAATCGTGGTTTTTGAAGCAATACCCTGGAAGCAAGAGAAAGCATGGCAGTTCCTATTATGAATATATCGAGCTGAGTGCACAGCCTATAATCAGAGTGCTTAAAAGAGAAATCGATTATATATTTATAACCTATAGGTATTTACGATAAGAGCCCACTATGCATATAACATTACGTCAGTTGGAAGTTTTTACTGAAGTGTTGAAAAGCGGTTCGACGACTCAGGCATCCGTCGTGTTATCGCTTTCTCAATCGGCCGTCAGTGCCGCGTTGGCTGATTTGGAAAGTCAACTTGGGGTGCAGTTGTTTGATCGTGTAGGAAAGCGACTGGTGGTGAATGAACATGGTCGTCTGCTCTATCCCAAAGCACTGTCATTGTTGGAGCAATCCTCTGAGATTGAGTTGTTATTTCGTAAAGGCAATGGTGCGTTGCGCATTTATGCCAGTAGCACCATTGGTAATTACTTAATGCCCGAAATGATCGCCCGCTATCGCCAGGATTACCCGCATATCCCCCTGGAGTTACATGTGGGTAATACCCAGGATGTGGTCACGGCGGTGGCGACGTTGAGTGTAGACCTGGGGTTGATCGAAGGGCCGTGCCATCACCCGGATCTGATTACCACACCCTGGATGGAAGATGAACTGGTGGTGTTCTGTGCTCCCGGAAATCCGCTGATTAATGAGACATTTACACTTCAACACTTGGCTGATGCACCGTGGATCCTGCGAGAGCGAGGGTCGGGTACGCGTGAAGTTCTGGACCACCTATTGCTAACGCGCCTGCCTCATTTCCGTCTGGTGATGGAGTTGGGGAACTCTGAGGCGATCAAACATGCGGTGCGGCATGGTATTGGCATCAGCTGCTTATCCCGGCATGTCATCGCCGAGCAACTCGCGGCGGGGACGTTGGTTGAGCTGTCAATACCGTTGCCTCGGCTGGTCCGAACCCTGTACCTGGTACATCACCGGCAGAAACATCTTTCCAGTGTGCTGCAATGTTTTCTGGGATATTGTCAGGCGGCGTAGTCCTTTTTCCTCCAAGAATATTGTGACCAAATGAATTTCTTATGATAGCCATGGAGTTATTAAGCTCTCTTATAATTGGTGTTCGCCGCTATTAAGCTCAGGCATATTTGTTACAATCCGGCCTCAATTTTTGTAAGAGCACGCAGGATTCTAATGGCTCAGTATGATATTCAAGCCCCGGGACAGGGAGGCACCATGCTCCGCCGTGAGCTAAAAGCACGGCATCTCACCATGATCGCGATCGGTGGTTCGATTGGTACCGGTTTATTTGTGGCTTCCGGTGCTACGGTTTCTCAGGCCGGGCCTGGCGGCGCGTTATTATCTTATGCGCTGATTGGCTTGATGGTTTATTTTTTAATGACCAGCCTCGGCGAGCTTGCCGCTTTTATGCCGGTTGCCGGCTCTTTTTCCACCTACGGCGCACAATATGTAGAAGAAGGCTTCGGTTTCGCGCTGGGCTGGAACTATTGGTATAACTGGGCGGTCACCATCGCAGTGGAACTGGTGGCGGCACAATTGGTGATGGGCTATTGGTTTCCGGATTTTCCTGGCTGGGTGTGGAGCGCACTATTTTTGTCAGTGATGTTTTTGTTGAATGCCATTTCGGTAAAAGGTTTTGGTGAGGCAGAATACTGGTTCTCTTTAATTAAGGTCGTCACCGTCGTGGTCTTCATCGGCGTGGGTATCCTGATGATCGTCGGTATTTTACGGGGTGGCGAGCATGCGGGGTGGCATAACTGGCAGATTGGCGATGCGCCGTTTGTCGGTGGATTTTCTGCCATGATTGGCGTGGCGATGATCGCCGGTTTTTCCTTCCAGGGAACCGAGTTGATCGGTGTTGCTGCTGGTGAATCTAAAGATCCGCACATCAACATTCCGCGTGCTGTCCGACAGGTGTTCTGGCGTATCCTGCTGTTCTATGTTCTCGCTATTCTGATTATCAGTTTGATCATTCCTTATACTGATCCCAATCTGCTGCGTAACGACGTGAAAGACATCAGCGTCAGCCCGTTTACGTTGGTGTTTGAGAACGCTGGTTTGTTATCCGCGGCGGCGATGATGAACACGGTTATCCTGACTGCCGTGCTGTCAGCCGGGAACTCGGGGATGTATGCTTCTACCCGGATGCTGTATAACCTGGCGACGGAAGGTAAAGCGCCGGCATTGTTCGCCAAATTGTCCACCGGTGGCGTGCCGCGTAATGCACTGTATGCGACCACCGCAGTAGCCGCGCTCTGCTTTTTGAGTTCGATGTATGGTAATCAGACGGTCTACCTATGGTTGCTCAATACGTCGGGCATGACAGGTTTTATTGCCTGGCTTGGGATTGCCGTCAGCCATTACCGTTTTCGGCGTGGTTATGTTAAGCAAGGGCGTGATCTGGGCGAACTGCCATACCGTTCCGGTTTATTCCCGTTGGGACCGGTTTTCGCGTTTGTGCTGTGCCTGATTATCACCCTCGGCCAGAATTATCAGGCATTTCTGTCAGACAAGATCGACTGGTATTCCGTCACCGCGACTTACATCGGCATCCCGCTGTTTCTGGTTATCTGGTTTGGATATAAGCTACTGAAAGGTACACGCGTCGTGAAATACGAAGAAATGACATTCCCTGAAACATCGGTCAATCACGCATCGGATTGAGACTGGTGGTAATGCATTGACTATCAAGGGATGGTTGATTTAATAGGCATGATATCCCGGATTCAAATGCCAGTCACATTAGCTGACTGGCATTTTTTTGAGGTGCGATATGGGTCGTACAATCCTAAATATGGCGTTTAACGGATTGAATGTGCATCCGGGTTGTGTGCTTTCTTCATCCGAAAATTAACAAGTCGTGTGTTGTGGTAGAAGCTGAACAGGCACCAGCCAAGCGCTATCAATGCCAGTGGCGCTCCGACATAACCGATTTTATCCATGCCGATATGCAGACTGACCTGATTGCCCAGCAAGGCACCGCTACCGATACCAAAGTTATAGAGACCTGAGAAGATAGACATGGCGATATCACTGGCATCCGGTGCCAGATTTAATACTTTGGACTGCATGGATAGACTGATAGCCATAATCGATACTCCCCATACCACACAGAGCAACGTCAGGCTAAGCGGATGACCGGCTGCCGGCAACAATAGCAGCAGGCTGGCGAGCAGCATCACCATAGCGCCAATGATAAAGCCGGATGGAAAACGCTCGCTGTAACGGCTGTACAACACGCTGCCCAGAATACCTGCTGCGCCAAATAACAGGAGTATCAAGGTCGTGAAGCTTCCCGGCAGTCCAGCCACGTTTTGTATGAAGGGCTCGATATAGCTGTAAGCCGTAAAGTTTGCTGTCACGACCATAATGGTCAGCATATATACGGTGACCAGTTCCGGACGCTTGAACAACATTGGTACGCTGGCCAGTGAGCCGGAATGTTCACTTGGCAGTACTGGTAGCAAGCGGGCCAACAGAATCAGGGCAATGGTGGCGCCAACCGCAATGGCGATAAAGGTGACGCGCCAGCCCAGATACTGGCCAACTATACGGCCCAGCGGTAGGCCGAACACCATGGCCAATGCTGAACCGGTCGCCAGCAGGCTTAGCGCCTGAGCACGTTTCCCCGGTGGCGCCATGCGAATGGCCAACGACGCGGTAATTGACCAGAAAACCGAGTGGGCCAGTGCTACTCCGGCACGTGAAATGATCAGAACCGTGAAGTTCCAGGCCACGGCGGAGAGAATATGGCTGACGATAAACAGGCTAAACAAGGCAATCAGCAGCTTACGACGTTCTATCTTGCTGGTCAGCAACATACAGATAAGCGACATCCCGGCCACTATCCAGGCATAGATAGTGATCATCAGTCCGACATCCTCACTTCTCATGGAAAAGCTTTGTGCGATGTCACTCAGTAGCCCAACAGGGATAAATTCAGTGGTATTAAAAATAAAGGCAGCGATAGCCAGGGTGACAACGCGCATCCAGGCTGTGGAGCGTGATGGAATGGCGGATTCCATAGGTATTTCCTGAACAGGTATAGGTATAACGGACAGCGCATTCTAGTCAATTCAACTTATAAATGCGACATGTGTCACGTTTTTTGTTTTTTTTTTTTACAATGGGGACTTAGCGCATGTCGCTTATGGATGGAAGGTATCTTATCTATTGTATCCCGGAAATGTTTATATTTTAGATGCTCATTATTATTATATAATAATACTATTTCATGACTATATTTTTGTGGAATAATGATGCGGATATTAATGTGTGGATTATAAATATAATATTTTGTTTCTTTTCTGTTTCAATAATGAAACAAATATATTTTATTTCATTATTTTTACTTTTATCGATTTTTCTATCCATAAATAATTCAATATAACTTTATATAATTCAGTGTTATTGATATTTTTTTTGGCTATAATTTTTATCTGTAGGGCATATATGATATGAAATTATTATCTTGATAATAATTTAAAAAACGAATGCACATTATATCCGTTTTTAGAAATAGGATTTTCTGATGGTTGTTGAAATGCAGTTGCAAAAGCACATAATGTGTGCGAGTTTTATTTCATGCTTAAAAATGAGGGATCACAAATGAGCGTTTATATTAATGCGGTGGAGACGTATTTGCCAGGACCTAATGTTACTAATAATGAGCTTGGTGAGAAAATTGGTTTCAAACCAGAATTGATAAAGAAACTATTTGGTAACATTGGTCGACATTTCACTGCAAATATAAATACAGGAAAACCAACTTCAACATCGGCTGACTTGGTATCGATAGTAATTAAAAAATTATTATCAAATCATCATATTTCAAAAGACGAGATAGATTTCGTTATTGTTTCATCCGCCACGCCTGATTACCTTCTTCCTACCAGTGTCAATCAAGCCTGTTTTTTGGTGGGAATGAAAAATATAGAAACCTATCAGATTTTGTCGGGCTGTTCCGGCGCAATACAGGCGCTTAAGCTCGCTCGTGAATTGGTCTCTGCATCTGACAACTCATTGCGCCGCGGGATTGTTATCGGCGTAGAGTGCGCTTTTAAGTTTCTTGATTTCTTCAGTGACGATACAAGGAAGAAAGAAATGAAAGAGATAGTAAATTATACCTTGTTTGGTGATGGTGTCGGAGGGTGTATTATCTCTGATACGGCTGATGGTGCCGGTATTGAATTAGTTGATATTTGTTTTAAGTATCTCGGTCTGGATGAGAATGTGGGGCAACTTGCGAACTGGCGGGGAATAAGAAATGATATCGATTATGGGCCTATGCTGATGGAGGAGTATAAACTTATAGAAAGTCTTGTTCCTAAAATAACAAAGGAAATGATCGAGGGTTTAGCCAGTTCATTAAACAAAAAAGCAGACTGGCTCATGCCACCACAATTATCGGGGAGTATGGTTAAGAAAATATTGTCTGATACTGATTATGAACCAAATGAAATATTCAGCCTGGTTGATGAGATCGGCAATACAGCAAATGCGGCATTATTTTTCCAGTTAAAGGAATTTAGTGACGTTTCCTCTCCAAATGAAACAGCTATTGGTGTATCTGTCGAGTCGTCACGATGGCTGTCGGGTGGTTTTATTCTGAAAAATAAAAAGGGAATTTTATAGGAAAGTGTATTAATAATAGAGGGATTTTTTATGGAAAAGGATACAGCATTAGATAAAATAGCGCTTTCTAAAAAAATTGATTCTACTGATAAACGTATTATTAGGGGTGTAATATTCAGTGACTTCAACCATAAAGCGTTGAATGATCTGATTACTTATAATATCGGCAAAATGGGATGTTTTCCTGAGTTTTATGATGAGGTATACAGCAACTATTTCCCCCATATATTGGGTAATATGGATGAGATCAGTGATTTTAATGCACATTTTCATGTCTATATTATTGATGGCACATTTATCGAAGATGGGATTGGTTGCGCACGGTCAGCTGATGTTATCAGAGAAAAAATCACAGAATATAAGGACAGACTGGAGTATGTGCTGAACTTTTCAACCCAGATCTGTAAAGCACATACATTTATAAATACGATTCATATCAGTGAAGTTGTTTTAAAGCAGTATACCGCATTGAATAAAAGAGCCGAGATAAAGTCGTTGCTCAATGATTTCAACGCCTTTATTCAGTCAAAATCTCATATCGGCAGTCATATCACGGTGATTGATATCCAGGAATTCAACACGGCGGGTGGCAGTGCTGAAGATGGTAAGCTGGCGCAATTGCTGGGGCTGTCCGTCGGCCTTGGTACACTGGATGACATGGCCAGATCGATTTCCTCTACATTACGAATGACCATGGGGAAAACCATTAAATGTGTGGTCACCGATCTGGATAATACGCTGTGGAAAGGCACGTTAGCTGATGATGGTATCGATAACATCATTATCAGCGATAAACAGGTCGGTACTGGATTTTTACGTTACCAGCGTTTTTTGAGTAGTTTGTACGATCAGGGCATTATTCTGGCGATATGCAGTAAAAATAACCTGGAAAATGTCGAGGCGATGTTTCAGCGCAGAAGCAACGAATTACAGATCTCACTAGATAAATTTTCGGTCATCAGTGCTAACTGGGATGAGAAAAGCACTAATATAGTCAAGATAGCCAAGGAGTTGAATATATCAATAGAACACATGATGTTCATTGATGATTCTGGTTATGAATGCGCAGAGGTCAAAACGCGATGCCCGGAAATTACGGTGGTCGATTTCTCTGGTGACGTTGCTGAAAATGTATCGTGGATTATTACCCAAGATTATTTTCAACGTGAAACTCTCAGTAATGATGACCGGTTACGGAATCTGACGTATTCGCAGAACAAAATCCGCACAGAAATGAGAAAGAATTACGCGGATAACAACGATTTTCTTGCCAGTCTGAATATGACGCTTAGCATCCGAAGGATTGATGATGCTACGTTTGATCGAGTATCACAGCTCACACTGAGAACTAATCAGTTTAATATGACGACCAGGCGAATGAGCATGAATGATGTGGCTGAATTCAACCATAACAGCGACAACCTGATTGTTACATTAAATTGCCATGATAACATTGGAGATTATGGCACGATAGGTGCTATGTTTCTCAGATTCTCGAATGAACGTTGTTATATTGATAACTTCATCATGAGTTGCCGGATATTTGGTCGGCAAGTGGAGTTCGCTGCAATACAATGGTTGTTTGATCTGTGTAAACAAAAAAGTATCAATATTATAGAAGCTGCATTCATTCCGACTGAAAAAAACAAAAAGTTTCGGTCTTTTTATCATGACTGCGGTTTTGATAATACAAAGGACACAATTTTTAATATTGTTGGTCAGGATAATTATCACTTGGCAGGAAAGAGTCATTCCGTTGCTATTCAAGAGGAGATAGTAATATGAATCTGGACGAGTTTATCAGCTTTATTAATGTTAAAACCGGGATGTCCTTGCTCAAGGAACATGTGGATATTGATTTGACCAATTTATCAGAGTGGGACTCTTTGACCTTTGTTTATATGTTAATGGAAATTGAAAAGAAAAATAAGCTCACACTTAATGTTGAGCGGATTTTACAATGCACAACACTTCATGATATTTACCAGGTGGTCAGCGATGAAGTTGCAGAAAGTCTCTAAGGAAAGAAATCAGACACTTTCTTTTTTATCAATCTCCAAAAACATACCGGCCATCACGTTAATACGGGAAGTGAATGTCTCGCACATTGTAAAAAGCGCCAAGCTTGGCAGTATGACCGCTATTACTATCAAGGCAATCAGTGATGCTCTGGTTAAATTTCCTGATCTGAATGTAATGGTGAAATTTGGCAGCAGTAATACTCTGATTTGTTTGAATGATATCAGCGCCAGATTGACGCTCGAAAAAACGTTGAATGGAGTATCGGGGGTCTACTCGCGGGTTATCAAAAATACCGATATAAAAACAGTTATGGATATAGAGAAAGCGTTAAAAGAGATTAAGCATGAGAACGTTAAGGAAAGTGAACACTACCGTAAAATCAGGTTGATTCAGCAACTACCCGGTTTTTTAGCCGCTATTTTGATGAAGCTGGCGCTACGTTCATCAAAAACACAGGCAGAAAC
Organism: Prodigiosinella confusarubida; assembly: GCF_002847015.1. Classification (GTDB taxonomy): domain Bacteria; phylum Pseudomonadota; class Gammaproteobacteria; order Enterobacterales; family Enterobacteriaceae; genus Prodigiosinella; species Prodigiosinella aquatilis. The sequence continues at coordinate 3,523,877 of NZ_CP025085.1, read as the reverse complement.
ATGGGGAAGCTTTACGGTAACATCGCTGGGGAAAAACGGCCCCGATCTGTGTATTCCCATATCCGGTTCGACATTTACCTTTACGCTGGGCGCAGTTAGCGAAAAACCGATCGTGGCTGGAGAGGAAATAGTGGCTGCATGGGTAGCAAATCTCGTCATGGTATTTGATCACCGGGTTCTTGATGGGAAGCTGGCATCGCAACTGCTGGGACAGGTAAAACAGAATATAGAACATTTCCCAATGGACTAATCATTATGGTATTGGATGAATTAAAGAATTTTGTTTTATTACACAGTAAGGTACTCGGTGTTTATGATGAAACCCGAAATCTTTTAAGCCGGATTGATCATTTGGGTGATGATCTCCACTCCAGTTGGAGCCGGACATTTTTTGAAGCAGCGCTGGCATGTGAAAAAAAGGGAGAATGTGTCAAGGCCTGTGCACTGTATAATCTTAGTCGTTTTCCCTATGCAGAAACAGAATTGCAACAAGCATGCTATGAACATTGTTTGCGTTTATTCAAGCATCTTTATATCGACAAGGGGATAGTAACGCGTGTTAGCCTTTCTGATGATAAACAGATTTGTTATATAAGGAAGAAAAAGTCTAATAATGTGATTATTATCAGTGGTGGAATTATTTCTTTAAAAGAACAATGGGTAAATATTATTAACTTGTTTGACAAGTTTGATTTCACCATTGTATTGGCAGAAATGCCTGGTGTTGGAGAAAATAAATTACCGTATGGTGATAAATCATTCAGTATGTACAGTGATATATTGGATTATCTCGGCAGCGAGCAGGGAACATGCCATTGTCATATCATCGGGTTAAGTTTTAGCGGTTTTATTGCGTATAAGAACAGTATTATCGACAGTCGAATTAGCGGGTTGACCATGGTGGGAACACCTTTCGACACGCTGTATCATGATGCAGATGTCTATAATAAATTACCGTATGTCACACGGCTGGTTATTGAGCATAATATTATCAATACAATACCTAAAGTGACTGATGCGGCGCAGGTGTTTAATTACCTGGATTCCACTTTTACTATTGATGCATCAGAGGTTAACAATAATGTTAAATTGTACTATGTGCAGAGTCTGATGGATGAAGTTATCCCGAATGTTGAAGCCGGGTTCATCAAAAAAATATCCCGACACCATAATATTCTTTCACTAAGAGATGTTCATGGATCGCCTCATTATAACAAGACGGTCAAAGTATATATTTTGTGGTCAATACTGGATTCGTTCAGAATATCGCCTTTATTCAGGCTGGTGACGAAATGTGGGATCCGTATTCTGCGTTTTTTGAAAAAATAATCTGATCTCGTGTCATCTGCATGTCTGTACCGTGCAATTACGCTGTCCTCTCCGGTGGCGGGGCAGGTAAAACCACATTACGCATTTTCTGCGCCAGGAGCTATTGGGTGAAATTACATCACTGACGGCGTTCCACCATGGTGTCAGCGGTGAACACACAACGATAAAGCCAGAAACAAACAGAGCGGAGAAGGTGTCCGCTCTGTTACGTTATTGGATTTTTTCATAAGGAAATGAATTTTTCACATACCGGGTATAGTAGCGATTTTTGGCACTTGTCGACATGAGTTCTTCATAAATCATGCGCGCTACGCCTTTATACTGATACAAGCTTCCGTTGAGAAACTCTATCTCCAGTGTGCTGGTTTCCGGATCATATCCCACGGAGAACAGTTCTGTTGATGAAACACGTTTGCGTTGCAAAGCCGATAACTCCCTGTTGTTATTAAGCAGCCAATAAACAGACTATATAGCGAGCATGTTACTGGTTGTCTTTTTTTCGGTCAATCTATGGGCATCAGCCACCATTTACCCTGGTTAAAGGGTTAACGTAATACGTTTTCCCCTGATATCCCGCACTATAAATAAACATGGAAACCCAGCAAACTTGAAAAGCTCAAGCCTGCTGAACATTCCATAATGCTATTCTGTTACTAATATTAGGGGTAAACAACACCTCACGACTATTTATTGCAAGTATTTAGCGTGAAATCGCAGATGATCTTCAATAAAACTGGCAATGAAATAGTAGCTATGATCATAACCGGATTGTGTTCGCAGCGTCAGTGGATACCCCTGCTGGCGGGCTACATCATCCAGCCGCGCGGGTTGGAGTTGATCGGCCAGGAACTGGTCGCAATCACCCTGATCCACCAGTATTGGCAAGGTCTCAGTGCTGTTTGCCAACAGGGCACAACTGTCATACTGCTGCCACAACTGTTCATCACTGCCCAGATATGCCGTAAACGCTTTTCTGCCCCATGGCACCCGACAGGGATTGACAATGGGGGCAAAGGCCGACGCCGAGCGATAACGGCCAGGGTTGCGCAATGCCAGCATCAGGGCACCGTGTCCCCCCATAGAATGTCCGCTGATTGACTGGTGATCACTGACGTTAAAGTGTTGTTGAATCAGCGCTGGCAGTTCATGACAGATATAATCATACATCCGGTAATGCGTGTCCCACGGGGGCTGAATAGCATTGACATAGAAGCTCGCACCCTGTCCAAGATCGTAGCTGTCATCATCGGTTACGTTCTCACCACGCGGGCTGCTATCCGGTACCACCAACACCAGTCCCAGTTCCGAGGCAACCCGTTGGGCACCGGCCTTGATGGTAAAGTTTTCATCCGTACAGGTCAGCCCTGACAGCCAATACAACACCGGAGGTGGTATATCATCGGACGTCGGCGGTAAATAGATGCTGAACGTCATGTCGCAATTCAGTGCGGATGAAGCATGACGGTAGCGCTGTTGCCAGCCGCCAAAAATACGATGTTCTTCCAGAAGTTCCAGTGACACATTCATTGTTGCGGTGTTCCTCCGATTTAGTCGAAATGGATGACAGAGCGGATGGATTTTCCTTCATGCATTAATTCAAATGCTTGATTGATGTCTTCCAGCTTCATGGTATGGGTAATAAAATCGTTGAGCTGGAATTCACCGTCCAGATAACGTTGCACAATACCGGGTAGCTGGCTGCGGCCTTTAACACCGCCAAAAGCAGATCCGCGCCATACACGTCCGGTCACCAACTGGAATGGCCGGGTAGAAATTTCTTCACCAGCACCCGCCACGCCGATAATCACTGACTCACCCCAGCCCTTGTGGCAGCACTCCAGTGCGGAGCGCATCACATTAACGTTACCGATACACTCAAAAGAGAAATCCACGCCGCCTTTCGTCAGGTCGATAATGACATCCTGAATCGGCTTATCATGATCTTTGGGATTAATCAGGTCGGTAGCGCCCAGCTTGCGGGCCAGATCGAATTTACTGGTGTTGACGTCAATCCCGATAATGCGACCGGCACCGGCCATTCTGGCACCGATAATCGCTGACAGGCCAATACCACCGAGACCGAAAATCGCCACGCTGTCACCTGGCTGGACTTTCGCTGTGTTCACGACGGCCCCCATCCCTGTGGTTACACCACAACCCAGCAGACAAACTTCCTCCAGCGGGGCTTCCTTGCTGATTTTGGCCAGTGAAATTTCAGCCACCACCGTATGTTCTGCGAAGGTGGAGGTACCCATATAGTGGAAAATCGGGTTGCCGTCTTTGAAGAAACGCGTCGTCCCGTCCGGCATCAAACCTTTGCCTTGCGTGGCACGAATAGCCTGACACAGATTGGTTTTGCCGGAACGACAAAATTCGCATTCACCACATTCCGGTGTATACAGCGGAATAACGTGGTCGCCAACGGCTACACTGGTTACGCCTTCACCGATAGCTTCAACAACACCACCGCCTTCATGTCCGAGGATTACCGGGAACACGCCCTCCGGATCTTTGCCGGACAGTGTGTAGGCATCCGTGTGACAGACACCGCTGGCAACGATGCGTACCAGCACTTCGCCTTTTTGTGGCGGCATCAAATCCACTTCTTCAACAGAAAGCGGTTGGTTGGGACCCCAGGCGATAGCGGCCCGGGTTTTTATCATTTGCATGGTGAGCTCCTTTATTTTTTTATGGAACATAAGGTTTAAAACGTATCAATGGCTGATTTTGATGCAATGTCTGATCGGGAAACCCTTACCACTCAGCGGGGGAACTGTTCAATGATCAGTTTCTTCAATGCTTCTACATTAGGGCCGAAAGCTTCCCGACGCCATACCAGCCAAGCGGTGGCTTCAGCCATTTCGACCGGTAGCTCATGCGGTAATACCTGATTCCCTACCGGTAATGCGTCCAGTACGGAACGTGGCACGATGGCCAGACCTGCACCGCCAGCCACGCAGGCCAGCATGGATGAATAGGATGAAACTTCCACAACATTACCATGCGCAATGCCCTGGCTGCGGAACCAGGCTTCCAGTCGGCGTCGGTATCCACATCCGCGGCTAAAGGAAAACAAGGTACGGTTCCGTACCTGGCTGGCGTGCGTGATGGTGGGATTTCCCAGGGCGGTCACCAGGACCAATTGTTCGACAAAAACAGCACAACCATTCAGCGCGTCATCATTTACCGGACCGTTAACCAGAGCGGTGGCCAGTAATCCGGTACGCACGCTATCAAGCAATTCATCTCCAGTACCGGATTCCAGTGACAGGTTGACTTGTGGATACCGCAGGTGAAAGCTTGCCAATAAGTTTGGCAATGGTGTGACAATCAGACTTTCCAGGGCACCAAGCGCGAAATTACCCGCCGGTTTTCCCGTGTGAGTCATCGCGATTGCCTCGTCACTCAGTGCCAGAATGCGCTGGGCATAGCAGAGGAAATTATGCCCCAGTGGTGAAAGACGCAGTCGCTGTTTTTCCCGGATAAACAGATCCTCTCCCAGCTCTTGCTCAAGCTGGCGTAGTCGTGTGGTCAGGTTTGATGGAACCCGATGAAGTTGTTCCGCCGCACGGACAACCGAGCTGGTTTCTGCTACCAGGCAAAACATACGCAGTTGAATAAGGTCCATGTCTTCTTTTTACGTCATTAACTTTTGCTTAGTTATTCACTTTTCATGAGTGTAGTGGGTGGGTTACGCCTTGGCAATACCTCTTTAGTAAAAACGGAATGCTGGTGAGGCCGGTTATCCATCAGTTAAATACTACATGGACGGAAGTTCCATTTTTCTGGAGACATCACCGCAGGGAATTTGTCGGTATTGCTGATGAGGTTTATTGCCTGCCAGGAATTAATTCTTGAAGTTACAATTATTATATTATTGTCTGGATAAATAATTTAAGCGGATAAACATAGTCACCCGTGTCCACAACGTAAAGACAGTGGGCATGGTTACTTGTGATAATAGTTACAATTAATGTGAGGGAATTATCAGGAGTATATCGGTGAAACTGATTTTAGTAACCGCGGGTACTATTTCTTGTTTGTTTATCATGGTCAAATTTCATTCCGCATATCTGATTTAACGATAGTTGATTTGAAAATAAATCGTTCTTACTGTTTAACGGTTTATTCTGTTTTAGATTAAATGAGTTAATGTGTTTATTTAAACAAAAAATTAAAAATTGTTTTAAAACAATAAGTTAATATTAATTTGGTAATAAAAAACGCTTACCAAATCATAGCGAATTTCCATTGTACAATGGTTTTTTTAATATTTAGTGAAAAAACGATTAAGAATTTAATTTTAATGCCGATGTATATTTAACAGCTTATCAAGATACAGGAAGATAAAAAGGAAACGAATCCTGACGAGCTAACATAAGTAAGTGATTTTGGTGAATGGACTACGCCAACACGTCGGCAACTGAACAATGCCGGACGTAGAGAATAATACATCATGTTTCTGTATTGGTTTTATCTCATTGTTATTAATTTTGGTGCACATTTTAACAAGTAGTCTGCCTTTTTTTTCATCAAAGGGTGAACAGCAAAATATCAAATATTCTAGTGTGCTGGTTATTAAAAGCACAAACAGAAAACGCTGATTAATTATCCGGAGTTACTTATGAATTTTTTAAAAAACATTACCATCAGGGCAATGATGTTAGTTATCCTCGCCGCTTTTTTGCTGATTTTGGGCGCAGCGTCGGGATATAGCCTTTATTCTCTGGATAAAGTTACCGCTCTCCTCAATCGAAGTGAAGAACAGAAAAACAGCTATTCCTATCTGGTTTATGGAAACGATCAGTATTTTCGTTCGGTGACACGCATGGCGCGGGTCATGGATTATTTGCAGTTCAATGATCCGGAAAATGCAAAAAAGACATTGGATATGGCTCAGGAAGCAATAAAAAACAGCAAAGGCGCGCTTGAGAAGTTTAAAACTGCACAGCATATTGATGTGAATCCAGAGATTGTCGATGCGATGATTACATCGTGGTCGCAATTACTTTCTACTGCTATCGACCCGATGTATAACGCTCTGCAACAACATAATCTGGATGGGTTCCGCAGCGTTTTCCGTACAACATATCCACCTGCCAGTTGGGCATTTGGTGATATGGCGAAAAAGTACACCGCCGCTATTACCAATATGAATATTGCCCAGCAAGTTAACGTTCATGCTGGGTGGAGTCGTAATGTGTTGATTTTTACTATGATTCTTGGGCTGATAACGCTGATATTAACTGAACGCTATCTCAAAAATTATTTAGTGAAGCCTATTAATCTCATTAAAGAACATATGACGGCGCTAACGGCCGGACGCCTGGACAGTAAACTGGTGGAGTTTGGTCGCAATTGCGCAGGTCGGATAATCCCGGATATCAACCAGATGCAGAAAAGCCTGCGTGATACTGTCACGATCATTCGTGAAAGTGCAGTGCTGATTTATCAGAGTGCTTCGGAGATCAAGCAGGGTAATGATGATCTTTCTTCTCGCACTGAACAACAGGCAGCCGCGCTACAGGAAACCGCGGCCAGCATGGAGCAACTCAGTTCCACAGTGAAACTGAATTCGGAAAACGTTCACCAGGCCAGCAAACTGGCGTACGAGGCTTCTGTCGTTGCGAAAAAAGGAGGAGAAATCACCGGCGAAGTAGTAGGAACCATGGACAGCATTACGGCCAGTTCACGCAAGATTGCCGATATCACCAGTGTTATCAACGGTATTGCATTTCAGACCAATATTCTGGCACTGAATGCGGCAGTAGAAGCGGCGCGTGCCGGGGAGCAGGGACGTGGTTTTGCCGTTGTCGCCGGCGAGGTACGTAATCTGGCCCAGCGTAGTGCCCAGGCAGCCAAAGAAATTGAAATTTTGATCGCGGAGTCAGTCTCTCGTGTGGATATCGGTTCCAACCAGGTGAAACAGGCGGGTGACGCGATGGAAACCATCATTACGTCCATCAGTCATGTCAATGATCTGATTGGAGAAATTGCCTCCGCCTCTGATGAGCAGAGCCGCGGTATCAACCAGATTGGTCAGGCGGTCAATGAGATGGATGGTGTGACCCAGCAAAATGCGGCGCTGGTGCAGGAAGCGTCGTCAGCCGCGGAGTCTTTGGAAGAACAAGCCCGCCAATTGTCTGAAGCAGTAGCCGTGTTTCAACTGGGCGGCGATGAACGACGCCCGGGGGGGAATATTACACCCGCCGTTGCGCTAAAACGCCCGACACTTGCATCGACATCTGCATTGGCTATCGCAGGGCGTAAAGCGGGTGACAACAACTGGGAAACATTCTGATCCGATCGTCAGAAACACCTTCTGCCGTAGCGTTAATTATTGTCAGGTAACCGTCATACCATATGCTGTATGGCGGCGTATTGATAGTGTTCCGACGGCAGCGAAGAATCAGGGTGGCAAAAGAGCGCTTCCGGCATCGGAACGGTCTGGCGTTATTACCTGTCCACAAATCCAGTCGTTATGATCACTGTGAGAGATCCTGACGGTTTTCTCACAATTGGCGCACTAACGTCGACAGCCTAAAATGGGACGGATGCTGAAAAGCGTTTGTCCCATTTCTGTTATTGATCAGCGGGTGATTGCAGCTATTTCATCAATTATATTGCAGCTATTTCATCAATCATGAGGAACAATCACTGGATAATCGTTATGCTCTCAACTAGAGTGAAGTCGGCGTTTTATCCTGCTCTGCGCCAAAATAAGTTACACCTGCTGGAGAATAAATAATAATGGCATCACCGTTAACAAAAGAAGCTGTCTTGGTGCATGAAGCATTGATGGCGCGTGGGCTGGAAACCCCATTGCGTGGCGAAATGCTGGATCGGGATATCCGTAAACGTCGCATTGCGGAACATATGACGGAAATCATGAACCTGCTAAGCCTTGATCTGGAAGACGATAGCCTTGCCGAGACGCCAGATCGCATCGCCAAAATGTATGTGGACGAAATATTCGCTGGTCTGGATTACAGCAACTTCCCAAAAATTACCATTATCGAAAACAAGATGAAGGTGGATGAGATGGTCACGGTGCGTGATATCACGTTAACCAGTACCTGTGAGCACCATTTCGTTACTATCGATGGTAAAGCGACAGTCGCCTATATCCCCAAAGAGGGGGTGATTGGACTGTCGAAAATTAACCGTATCGTACAATTCTTCTCGCAGCGCCCACAGGTGCAGGAACGGCTGACGCAACAGATTCTGATCGCGCTACAGGCTTTGTTGGGCACCAATAATGTAGCGGTATCCATTGATGCAGTACATTACTGCGTGAAAGCCCGTGGCATTCGTGATGCGACCAGTGCGACCACGACGACATCGCTGGGGGGATTATTCAAGTCCAGTCAGAATACTCGTCAGGAATTTTTACGCGCAGTGCGTCATCATAATTAACCGACAAATCGCCGTTTACGCTGTGCCTGCCGTGGTGGGCACGGTTTTAGTACGTTTCTTTTCGTCATAACGCCAGCCGTTGCACCTGTCTGAAGTACCCCACTTCATTTTATAGTGAGTAAAAGCGTAGGTTTTTGCCTTATCTGTCACTACAATTCACCGATAAACTTATCGCTTGCCGACGGCCATGTCACCACAATTAACGACACCACAATCAACGACACCACCGAGAATTGTTACTCTGGATTTCGCGCGCGGGATTGCCATTCTGGGTATTCTGCTACTTAACATCACCGCGTTTGGTTTGCCTGAAGCGGCCTACCTTAATCCTGCATATCGAGGATTACCGCCATTACGGGATGCCTGGACTTGGGCCATTGTGGATGGTGTGGCCCAGGCGAAATTCCTGACCATGTTTGCACTACTGTTTGGTGGTGGATTGCAGTTGCTGTTGCCGCGTGGTCGTCGCTGGATCCATGCCCGGCTATTCTGGTTGATGTTGATCGGTCTGATCCACAGTCTGTTTTTCTGGGATGGCGATATTCTGCTGGATTATGGGCTGATTGGGCTGGTGTGTTACGGCATGGTGCGCTATGCAGAAAATACCCAAGTGTTGTTAAAAAGCGGTGTGGTGATCTATCTGGCAGGCATAGGCATTCTGGCGATACTCAGTCAGATACTCAGCACGGACGGCGGGCGTTTCTGGCAGCCAAGCGTGGCCGACATGGCTTATGAAGCATACTGGCAGGCACACGGCGGGCCGGCGGCCTGGAGCAATCGGTTATCGTTGTTGGGCGATAGTCTGCTGTCTCTGGGGGTACAGTCTGGCTGGTTGTTGATGGGAGCAATGTTGCTTGGCGCGGCGTTGATGCGCTGTGGCTGGCTGAAAGGCCAGTTCAGCCAGAACCATTATCGGCGGGTCGCAGTATGGTCGATCATCCCGGCAGTGGTGATTAATGGGGTAGGGATCACGCTGCAATGGCAGTTGCACTGGGAATATCGCTGGTGTGGATTGTTGCTGCAAATTCCCCGCGAACTTGGCGCGCCATTGCAGGCGATTGGCTATCTGGCGTTATGCTACGGCTTTTGGCCCATATTAAGTCGTTGGCGAATCACTTACTGGGTTGCCGATATTGGACGGATGGCCTTGAGCAGTTATCTGTTGCAGACCTTGATTTGCACGACACTGTTCAACCGTATGGGGCTATTTATGCAGTTGGACCGTTTACAATTGCTGGCGCTGGTCCCGGGTGTATGGTTACTCAATTTTCTGTTTGCCCGCGCTTGGTTACGGTTTTTCCAGCAGGGACCGATGGAGTGGATGTGGCGTTATCTCACCCGATGGGTGGCGGAAAAGCCGGTTTAAGGTCGAGGGTCGTCGCCAATCGTTGTCTCGGGGGTATTAAGTGGCTGTTCCGTTTTGGTGACCGAGGGGACAATCTGCTCTGGTAGCACCACTGGATAGCCCGGTTCATTAGTGTCTATTTTGTATTTTGCCGGAATAGGAATTACCGGTCCCAGAAATCGGGGTTCCCGTTTTAGTATGTAAAGGTCGAACAGCGTGCCGATACGGGCACCGAATTCCCTGAGTCGTACCAGCCAGATATCCTTCGGCGAAGGAACCGCATAACACTGAGCCTGAATGTCCAGATGCAGGGCAATAAATAATGCACGCTCGCAATGGAAACGTTGGGTGATGATGGTGAAATCGTTGGTATCAAAGACTTTGCGGGTTCGGATAATGGAATCCAGGGTACGAAATCCTGCGTAATCCAGCACGATATCCGCCGGAGGGACGCCGGCGGATATCAGATCCCGCCGCATGGTCATCGGTTCGTTATAATTTTGCTGTGCATTGTCACCACTGAGAAGCAGGTATTTGACTTTCCCACTGTTATAAGCGTTCAACGCGCCCTGAATTCGAAAAAGGTAATACTGGTTGATGACTCCGGCACGGTAATACTTGGCGGTGCCAAGAACTACACCGACTTTGCGTGATGGTAAGTCCTGCAACCGATCATAAATATAAGGCGCTGTGCGCCAACTTATACAACGGTCAAGCAGAAATGCGGCGCACACCAGCACGATAAAGCTGATGAAAAAACCGTATATCAGGCGTAGCCACATGCTTTCTGCCTTACTCCGCACAAACAATCATCAGGCAAGGCTACTTTACCTATCCGATGGACGCAAGGTGAAGCGTCTGGATGACGGGGTTGTTGGCGCTTTTTACGGCAGCCGTGTCTGGGGGTGAGGGGGAATTTATTGCCAGTTCTGGCCGAAAGCAAACCCTGGACATCGGTTCAGGGTTTGCGTGCCAATATTCAGATCAGACTGCCCCACAGATCATACTCGTCCGCGTGTTCGATTTTCACTGTCACCATATCGCCGACGTTAACGCGTGTTTCTCCATTCAGATAAACCGCGCCGTCGATTTCCGGTGCATCCGCCATACTGCGACCGATCGCGCCTTCTTCATCCACTTCATCGATCAGAACCCGCAATTCTCGGCCAATCTTGGCCTGCAAACGCTGGGCGGAAATCTGTTGCTGTAGTTGCATGAATCGATGGTAGCGTGCTTCTTTGATGTCTTCCGGTACCGGATCAGGCAGCAAGTTGGCGCTGGCACCCTCTACCGGGCTGAATCTGAAACAGCCCACGCGATCCAGTTGTGCTTCCTGCAGAAAATCCAGCAGCATCTGAAAATCCTCTTCGGTTTCACCGGGGAAGCCGACGATAAAGGTTGAGCGTAATGTTAAATCCGGGCAGATTTCACGCCAACGTTTAATGCGTTCCAGTGTCCGTTCCACCGCGCCGGGACGTTTCATCAGCTTCAGAATTTTCGGGCTGGCGTGTTGAAGTGGAATATCCAGATAAGGCAGGATTTTGCCGGCGGCCATCAGCGGGATGACTTCGTCAACGTGTGGATAAGGATAGACGTAATGCAGGCGTATCCAAATATTCAGCGTTGCCAACTGTTCACATAGGCTAACCATGCTGGTTTTTACTGGCTGTCCATTCCAGAAACCGGTGCGGTGCTTGATGTCGACGCCGTAGGCGGATGTATCCTGCGAGATGATCAAGAGTTCTTTCACGCCGGATTCAGCCAGACGTTTTGCTTCATCCAGTACCTCGCCAACGGCCCGACTATCCAGATCGCCACGCATGGAGGGGATGATGCAGAAGGTGCAACGATGGTCGCAACCTTCAGAAATTTTCAGGTAGGCATAATGGCGTGGTGTCAGTTTTACACCGGCGGCGGGCACCAGACTGGTAAAGGGGTTGTGCTCCGGTTTGGGCACATAGTGATGCACATGGGAGAGCACTTGCTCATAGCTGTGCGGCCCGGTAATTTCCAGCACTTTGGGGTGAACTTCACGGATGCGATTTTCTTTGGCGCCCAAACACCCGGTGACAATCACTTTCCCGTTTTCATTGAGGGCTTCACCAATGGCTTCCAGTGATTCCTGCACGGCACTATCAATAAAACCGCAAGTATTGACGATGACCAGATCGGCGTCGTCATAGCTAGGCACGACCTGATAACCTTCGGTTCGCAACTCGGTCAGGATGCGCTCAGAATCCACCAGATTTTTCGGACACCCCAGACTGATCACTCCGATTTTTCGGGATTGGGAGGGGTTGCCGCCTTTGTCCATCGTCGTCAGTGTTTTCTGGGGGGCAGCAAGTGTTGTGGTCTGTGAAGGATCAAAGGTGTTAACAGTCATAGCATCTCATACATCGTGTTGTGCCGGAGTGGCGCCGGAGTGGTGCCGGAAAAGTCGGCGGATTATACCTGAATAGGCGTGAAGAAACAGTCCCGTATGTTCAAAAAACAGCCAGCCCGGTCGGGATTCGGGTTTATTCAAAATCACACCCACCTTGGACGGATGGGTGTGATGTTTTTAGCTCAATGGTAACATTACTGTCTGTTTGAAAGCATTACGCTGGGTGAGCTGCTGGTACCACCGTTCCAGATGAGGATGCGTCTGGCGCGGAATGTCCATCGAAAACCAGCCATAGGCATAACAACCTAATGGGATATCGCCGATACCGAATGTTTCACCAGAAAGCCAGGGCTGTTTTGCCAGCGTCATATCGATGATCGTAAACAGTTTTTCACAGCGTTCAATCCCTGCTTCGATGACTGACATATCTCGTTTTTCCGGCGCGGTGCGTACCATGCCCAGAAACACACTTTGGAACGGTATGCTGAAGGCCATTGTCCAGTCCATCCATTTTTCCGCACTGGCACGCGCTTTGGCATCAGCAAGGTACAATGAACCTTGTCCATATTGCGCAGCCAGATAACGCACAATGGTGTTGGATTCCCATAGCACCAACTCGTCATCCTGCAAGCAAGGAACCAATCCATTAGGGTTCATGGCCAGAAAGTCTGCATCATGATTGCGGCCAAATTTACCACCCGCCAGAATATGTTCGTATGGCAGTCCCAATTCAGTGGCACACCAGCGTACTTTTTTCACATTTGTGGAGTTGTCACGCCCCCATATTTTCAACATTGAATATCTCCTTTGTCTCTCATTAACTCAAACCTGATATCGGTAAGGTCGTTGCGATAAGTCAAATCTTTACGGGCATAAAGTGCTATGTCCCGTAGTCACACCCCAGAGCATAGGAAATAATGATATAGATTTTTACTATTTATGAATTACGTTAACTTTCCCGACAATGACAGCCAGTTATTTATCCGACCGGAAAGTATTTTATGGCCATTTACCCAGCGGATCCGTGCGGCACTGTGTAGACGGTTAGCTCCCAGTATACCGCTCGTCGTGGCGCAAAACGATTTACATACCATTATATTTAAGGGGGTGCCAGGAGGCGGTAAAGCCTGAACTGCCGAAAAAGGCTATAAGATAGTGGTACGTGAATTCAGTGATGATGTTCGGCTCACTCTGACGCCGGCAAAGCGCAGGAACGCGGACGGTAGACCGCTGTTCAGTACGGTGCGGGTAAATATCATTCGTTCAATACCCGTTGTAATGTGGCTGGTCTTGCGACTGGTTTGCCAAATGTGCCGATAAGCGCGAACGTTGCTAAATGCTGAGTTTAGTACCGCCATACTTCATGTTGCAGATGCATTGACTCTCCTGCAACTCGAATTATTGAGTGCATAAAATTAGCCTGGTAATTATTTGGATTTGAAAATAATTAACCACCTCAACAAGAGGTGGTTAGCGCTATGGAAGAGGGATAACTAAAGGGGAAAATCATCAAGCCAGGAATGAAATAATGGCCTGTGCAACCTTCTTTGCGGCTTTTCTATTTTCCAAATCCAGGAAGTGGCCTGCATTTGGTACGGTGCTGAATTGGCAATTACCGATGTAACGTCCCATTTTCTGAATATCTTCAGCTGTTGTGTATTCATCATCTTCGCCATTGAGGAATAGTACCTCTGCGTTAATATTTTTAAAGATATCAATATAATTTTCTTCTTTCAGAGTAAGAACCTGATCAATATGAAAACTGACTTGCTGGAACGCAAATTCATCCAGTGCAGAAAGGTGTTTGAGATTGATATGCTTTAATAATGGCGGTAAAAATTTACCGACCTCCTCATTCAATAATATCGCTGCATCTTCAAACCGCTTGGAGTGAATGCATGTTCTGGCTCGTTCAACATAATTGCGCATTTTGTCGTTGAGATTAGCCGAAAATGAGGCAATGACTGCTTTCTTGATTTGTCCTGGTTTTTTTGACAATGCCAGCAATGACGACAAACCACCCCATGAAATGGAGATAATGTACTGTGGTTCAAGCACTTCGATTAAATTAAGCAGGATATTGACTTCATCATCTTTGGTAATGACATGACTTAAATCATTATGTTCCAGTGACTCACCAAGAAAAGGCAAATCGAAAAGAATAATGTTGAATTTTCCTGAAAGGTTTTTGACGGTATTTTTAAAAGCAGCAGTGGTTGATAATGCACCATTAACCATTATCACAGTTTCATTATCAGGGTTGGATATGTGCTTTTCAACATATACATTCCAGGACTTGTAATTGACAATACTTTTCTCTATAGCCATGATCGATTCCCTTTATTTAAATCTTCCTTGCAGCACAAGGAGACCTTGCGCTAGTTGGATCTAGTACATTACATGAAATTGAATGCTGTTTGACGTAGTTCTGTCTGGATTTAATCGGTATGTGTTATCTTAATTTCCGATCGAAACGAAAGACCCTGCCCTTGATTAACTTAACGGTGAATTTATCACAATGCTTTAGTGAGATAAACGTCACGAAATTTATTCGGATTATTTCTCTTCCCAAAGCCAAATAGAGCATAAAAAGCGTCGCCATAAATAATGTAGCAGTGAAATTATATGGCGTAAAATTAGTGGTACGATGTGTTAACGATGACCGTCGTGGGGATGAGTATGACGGCTGGGCCATGTCGCACCTATCATATGGCATAGGCTTTACATTTCCTTTTGATTTTTATAACTATTTTATGTCTTTTACTATCTTTACAGTGTTGGGCGTTTAATTACTGGCGATGACCGACTACTTTTGTATGGTCAGTAAATTCAAAACAGTTTGATCCATAACGTTTTTGATGACCTTTAAATAAGAGCAGCCAACACATGAAGATGATGACTTTTCTCTCCAGAGTAACTGCTGCCACAGTGTGGGCACTGCTAGTTGCCATATTTCCCGCCGCGGCTCATGCCGAGTCGATTCCGGTGGTTCCCCAGGTTCCCCAACTTGATGCCAAAGCCTTTATTTTGATGGATTATCAAAGTGGTAAGGTTTTGGCAGAGTATCATGCTGATGACCGCCTTGACCCAGCGAGTCTGACCAAAATCATGTCCAGCTATGTAATCGGACAGGCGATAAAGGCTGGAAAGATCCATCCCACTGATATCGTTACTGTGGGTAATGATGCCTGGGCAACCGGCAACCCAGTGTTGCGTGGCTCTTCATTAATGTTTCTCAAGCCAGGAGATCGTGTCCCGGTATCCGAACTGAATAAAGGGATTGTGATTCAATCAGGGAATGACGCCAGTATTGCGTTGGCAGATTATGTGGCCGGTAGCCAGAGCGCGTTCGTTGACCTAATGAATCAGTATGCCAAGTCGCTGGGTATGGTCAATACGCATTTTCTTACCGTACATGGGCTCGATGCTGAAGGGCAGTACAGCACTGCGCGTGACATGGCGCTGTTGAGTCAAGCACTAATCCGTGATGTTCCGGATGAATACGCATTGAATAAGGAGAAGTCGTTTACGTTTAATAAGATCCATCAGTTTAATCGTAACCGTCTGTTATGGAGCACCAACCTGAATGTGGATGGTGTGAAAACCGGACACACCAGTGGTGCCGGGAACAATCTGGTGGCGTCGGCGACGGAGGGGAATATGCGTTTGATCTCGGTGGTGCTGGGAGCACCAACGGACAGTATTCGTTTTCGGGATAGTGAGGAACTATTGACCTGGGGATTCCATTTTTTTGAAACCGTTACGCCTCTTCGTGCCGATACACCTTTCACAACCCAACGAGTATGGTTTGGCACAACTAAAGACGCGCGTTTAAGCACGGCGCAGAATGCGGCACTGACCATTCCAAAAGGACAGATGAAAAATTTGAAAGCCAGTTTTACGCTGAATCAACCTTACTTATCTGCGCCATTGAAGAAAGGCCAGGTGGTTGGCAGTATTGATTTTCAACTGGACGGAAAATCTGTCGCCCAACGGCCGCTGGTGGTGATGGATGATATTCCGGAATCCGGCTTGCTCAGCCGGATATGGGATGAGGTAGTGCTGAAATTTACGCAGTGGTTTGGCGAGCTGTTCAGCTAATGCTGGGTTAATAGCACAATGCCATTATTGCTACAGTAATGGGTGTAATTCTCCGTGGGTTGACGGTCGGTGATCAGCGTATCAAACAGCGAAAAAGGGCCGATACGGGCGGGTTTTCGCTGGTCAAACTTACGGCTGTCAACGACCAGGATTGCACGTTGTGACATCGCCAGTGCCCGTTGCTTCATCGACAATTCAGCAAAGTTAAAGCAGGTTGCACCGACATCCAGATCAATACCGGCCGCGGAAATAAAGGCCTTGTTAGGGCAGATGTGGTCCATGCCGTTGCATTGGCTGAGCGGTGTGAAGATTGCGCTATCGGGATGGAATTCACCGCCACAGAGGATGACTTTGTTATTGGGTTTTTCTTGCAGGGCCAAAAAGGTGTTCAGCGAATAACAAATACTGGTAAAGGGCAATTCATGCGGAATGGCTTCAATAATGTAACTGGTAGTGGTGCCACAGTCGAAGAAGACCGTATCGTTAGCCTCTATCAGTGACGCCGCTATTTCCCCGACGATTCTTTTTTCTGCTGCGTGTTTAGTCTGTTGCTCAGAAACGAAATAGCGGGAGGGACTGTTGTTTTTCAGACCATTGACCACATATCCGCCCAGCAGTAGCACGGAATCTGGTCGGGTATTAAGGTCGCGACGCACCGTCATTTCAGAAACGCCGAGTAACTGGGCCGCATCTTTAAGATGTAATTTGTCTGCTTTTTTCAGAGCCTGGGCCAGTTTATTGATTCGTTTTTCACGCCGCGTTTCCATTTCTTTCCCCGATAAAAAATAAGCCATGTGTTGTTAAACGCAGGATAAGTATTCTCCTTGTTTTACCCGGAAGTTTCACAATATTTCTTTTATAACCTCTCGGGACGGGTTGGCGCAAACGGGGAGTGAAAAAGTTATAACACGTTGAAGTTAATAAGGGATTCTAATTGAGCAGAAAAAGAAAAGGCCCATCGTTCTTGAACCTGAAAGGCGTGAACGATGGGCTCCTCAATATTGAGATTTCAAAGAAAAGCAGTGGCACTTAATCAGACGCCAGCTATCTGGAAAAGTTCAGATAAAACTGAAAAAAATTGACATATTTTTACATTTAACCCCAGCCAGGCAATTCCGGCCAGATAATCACAATCAATGAACCCGCCAATGTCAGTAGTACGTTGGCAATCGCATAGGTGCCAGCATATCCCAGCGCCGGAATATTGCTGCGAGCTGCATCGCTGATAATCTCCATCGCCGGGGCACAGGTACGGGCACCCATGATGGCACCAAACAGCAACGCACGGTTCATCCGCAGAACATAGGCACCAAACAGGAAACAAATCACTACCGGCAGCAAGCTGACCATCAATCCTGAAAACAGCATTTGTACACCTACTTCGCCAAAACTGGTGTTAATGGTGCCGCCGGCGCTCAGGCCGACGCCGGCCATAAATACCATCAGTCCGAACTCTTTCACCATATTCAGCGCCCCTTGTGGGATATAACCGAATGTGGGGTGGTTAGCCCGCAGAAAGCCCAGCAAAATACCGGCGAACAGCAGACCGGCGGCGTTTCCAATACCGAATGAGAAGTTGCTGAACTTGAATGTGACCAGCCCTATCATGATACCGATGATGAAAAAGGCGCAGAATGCCAGTAGATCCGTGACCTGGCTGTGGATAGAAATAAAACCGATACGGTCAGCGATGCTTTTTACGCGACGGGTATCGCCGCTGACTTGCAAAACATCACCTTTATTTAGCACGACGCCATCATCAATCGGCATCTCAATCTGGCTGCGCACGATGCGGTTAAGAAAACAGCCGTGATCGGTCAGTTTAAGCTGGCTGAGTCGTTTACCTACGGCATTGTGGTTTTTCACCACAATTTCTTCAGTAACGATGCGCATATCCAGCAAATCGCGGTCAAAAACTTCTTTGCCATCGCGGAAGTTGGAGTTGAGTCGGGCATGAGAATCCGGGTAGCCCACCAGGGCAATTTCATCACCCAGTTGTAATACGGCATCACCATCCGGGCTGGCCAGAATCCCATTGCGACGAATCCGCTCAATATAGCACCCTGTCTGGCGGTAGATGCCCAGCTCCCGCAGATTTTTGCCATCAGCCCAGGCGACCAGTTCCGGACCAACACGATAAGCACGGATAATTGGCAGATAAATCTTACGTTGACTATCTGGATCCAGGCCTCGCTCCCGAGCGATTTGCTGGGCGCTGGTGGGCAGGTCTTGATGCTGTAGTTTTGGTAGGTAACGGGCACCAAAAATCAAACTGACCAAACCGATTAAGTAGGTAAGCGCATAACCGAGACTCAGGTGTTCCTGTTCGATACCCAGTTGTTGACCAAGACTAGTGGAGTTGCGTAACGTGTCTCCCGCACCGACCAGTACTGGTGTGGATGTCATCGAGCCCGCCAGCATCCCGGCGGTTAACCCGATACCCCAGCCGAAAACCTTACCCAGCAGCAGCGCGATGATTAATGCGCTGACGACCATCACCAGCGCCAGAATGAGATAATTTTTTCCGTCGCGGAAGAATATGGAAAAAAAGTTAGGGCCAGCTTCAACACCGACACAAAAAATAAATAACATAAAACCTAGATTAAGCGCCTCGGTATTAATGGTGAAATGTTGCTGTCCCAGTAATAACGATACAACTAAAACCCCAATAGAATTACCGAGTTGTACAGAACCCAGCCTTAATTTCCCCAGACAAAGTCCTAATGACAGAACCACAAATAAGAGCAGAATGTAATTCCCGTTTAACAAATCAGCGACGTTTATATTCATTGGATGTAACTTGTTGTTTACTAGTAAGTTCTTGATATAAAAAGTGATTAGGGCTAAATTTTCCCTAATCACATGATGTTGGCTATGCCGGTAACACATTATAAAACGCAAAAACCGATCTTATTCAGAGCAATTGTTGGGGCGGTCGCCATTTTAGAGGTTTATTAGTCTGACAACCAGTCGCCGGTGCAGATAAATAGTAATAAGCCTCGCTTCGTACCATATCAGGGATATACATCTATGCCGGTGTTGAATGTCGGAGAACTATTTACCGTCAGGTTGATATGACGTATGTACATGTCGGGAGGCGAAGTATGGCAGGCAATAGAGGTTGGGTGGGCGTCGTCAGCTGTTTCATATTGTTTACCCTTATTTTCCTGAGTCAGAAAATGGTCGTCTCCAGCGTCGCGGGAGAAGCATTACATGGTGATCCCGGAATGCTGTTATTTCTGTTGCCGGGGGTAGTATCCAGCTGTCTTGCTGGAGGTAGACGGTTACGCTATACCTTCATCGGCTCACTGATTGCCTCGCTGATATGTCTGCTTATCCTGCATTTATGGATTGGCTCGGTGATTTCATTCTGGCAAGAACTGGCCTATGTTGCCGGTGCTTTGTTCTGGAGCCTCATGGGGGGATTAATGCTGCTGTTTTTGCACGCAGCGAGTCGGCGTTATTTTCGTTAATGTGTGTCGGTGTAAAACGGGAGTGATGCAACACTGTCGGGAGAGAGAATGATTACCCCAAGGCGGTTCAACGTCTCAGGGCGTTTTTTATTATTAATGAATTTTGTTGCCGTGGGGATTGATCGACTTATGGTTTACCTGAACAGGTTCAAATGTTCTTTAGCGTAAGCTTCAAACTCAGTGCAACCACCAATATGTTTTTCGTCCAGAAAAATCTGCGGCACGGTTTCGACCGGTTTGCCCACAGTTTTGGATAAATCTTCTTTTGAAATGCCTTCTTCACGAATATCAACGTAGCGGAAACGGAAATCATCACGCTCAGTTGAGAGTTTTTCAGCCAGCTCCTTGGCACGAACACAATAAGGACAACCAGGGCGTCCGAAAATAACAGCAAACATGTAAACTCCTTACTTAATTAATCAGTCGCAGTTTCCAGCGGAAACGTTGAATATAATGCTCAAAGCAACGCTAACCGCACGCACTATGCTCGCAACAGGCAACGAAAAAAAGCAGTCACTGCCTGTTGTACTGATTTGCGTTATCTATCAGATACACAGTGAATACCGGTTACAAGTTGTTGGTGTTTTGGATTGACCAACAATACTATTGTCGCCGTCATAATATGACAAAATAGCGGCGTGTGTCTTTTCCATCTCATCTATCGCGGAGTCGGATCAGACGGAATAGCACACGTGGTGAGTGCTGCGGGAAATAAAAATCTTGTTTCGAAGGATATCTATTGTGACGCCAACTATCGATTTATTACGGCAACATCGTTCCATCCGGGCGTTTACTGCACAGCCACTGACGGATGAGCAGCGGGATGCCATCATTGCTGCTGCGCAAAGTGCTTCCAGTTCCAGCTTTCTGCAATGCACTTCCATCATTCGTATTACCGATCATTCTGTGCGTCAAACGTTGGTGCATCTGACTGGTGAACAAGCTTATGTAGGACAGGCCGCTGAATTTTGGGTGTTCTGCGCAGATTTCAATCGTCATCTGCAAATCTTTCCGCAGGCAGAAGTCGGGCTGGCGGAGCAATTGCTATTGGGGTGTGTGGATACGGCGTTAATGGGGCAAAACGCACTGATCGCGGCGGAATCGTTGGGATTGGGTGGTGTGTTCATCGGTGGAATCCGTAACAATATCGCCGATGTTACCCAGTTGCTGGCACTGCCCAAACAGGTATTGCCGTTGTTTGGTCTGTGTCTGGGATATCCGAATGCGCAACCGGCGCTTAAGCCACGGTTGCCCGCTGCACTGGTGGTACATGAAAACACCTATCAGCCAATTGATAGCACCTTGCTGGCACAATATGATCAACATATTGTCGACTACTATCTGCACCGTGACCACTCGCGCAATGAAAGTTGGAGTGACCAGATTCGGCAGACACTGAGCAAAGAACGTCGTCTGTTTATGCTGGACTACTTACACCAACAAGGATGGGCTACCCGGTAGCACAGGAGTCTTATGAAGATTGCCATTCTGTCACGGGACGGTTCCCTTTATTCTTGCGAACGACTACGTGAGGCAGCAACAGAACGCAGGCACAGTATTGAAATTATCGATCCACTATCCTGCTATATGAATATCAATTCGGCGGCACCTTCGGTGCATTATCGCGGACGACAGCTCGACAGATATGATGCCGTTATTCCGCGCATCGGAACGGCTATTACGTTTTACGGCACGGCCGTGTTGCGGCAATTTGAAATGCTGGGCAGTTTTGTGCTGAATAACGCGGTTGCGGTGATCCGTGCCCGGGATAAATTACATTCTCTGCAATTGCTGGCGCGTCAGGGCATTGATTTACCGATCACCGGATTTGCGCATTCGCCGGATGATACTGGCGATTTGATTAAAATGGTCGGCGGCGCGCCGCTGGTGGTCAAGTTGGTGGAAGGCACTCAGGGTATTGGCGTGGTGTTGGCGGAGACGCAACAAGCGGCGGAGAGTGTGATTGATGCTTTTCGCGGATTGAATGCCCATATCCTGGTGCAGGAATATATCCGCGAGGCGGAAGGTAAGGATATCCGTTGTCTGGTGATCGGTGATCGCGTGGTGGCCGCCATTGAACGGCAGGCCAAACCGGGTGATTTTCGGTCCAATTTGCACCGTGGCGGGTCAGCCAATCGGGTTCAAATTAGTTCACAGGAGCGGGCAATTGCGGTGAAGGCTGCAAAAACATTGGGACTGAATGTCGCTGGTGTTGATATACTAAGGGCCAAGCGCGGGCCATTGGTCATGGAAGTGAACGCGTCACCAGGGCTGGAAGGAATAGAAACCACCACCGGGCTGGATATCGCTGGAATGATGATTGAATTCATTGAGCAACATCGCCATGCAGTGTCCCGTTCAGCCGGTAATCGTGTGGTCAATAATAGCCCAAAACCGTATTAGCGCGGTGCTTTTCGATGTTTCCGTCTGTTGACATGGCATCGAGACGTGATATTCCGTAAGCTAGGCGCACTTTTTTGTTTTTCATCGATTGGTTAGTGTATGAGGCAGGTTAATATGGATTCGGTCATCGTCCCTGATTTGAATTTGCTGCGACGGTGGCTGGATCAACTGGGTATTATCTATTTTGAATGTGATTCCTGCCAGGCGTTGCATCTGCCTCATATGCAGAATTTTGATGGTATCTTTGACGCGAAAGTTGATATCGCCGACAGTGTCATCCTGTTTTCTGCGCTGGCAGAAGTGAAACCGACGGCACTGATTCCGCTGGTCGGGGAGCTCAGTCAGATTAACGCCAGTTCATTGACTGCCAAAGTATTCCTTGATATTCAGGACGACAACATGCCCAGACTGATTGTCTGCCAGACGTTCAGCGCCGGAGCAGGTATCACGCTGGAGCAGTTCCGCCACTTTATGCAGCAGGCGGAACAGCAGACCTCAATGGTTATCCTGGAAGCCGGTGCTAATAATCTGCTGTTTTTGAGTGATGATGAAGATACCCCTACTGTCCAGATAAATACCACAAATCTGCATTGATTCCGTTATCTATCAATGACTGTAATCACTTTTTCTTATTTTTATCAGACCCTATTTTATTTCGCTGATAACGTTTAATTGCCAGATATTCATTGGCATTTAAGCGTTACAGACGTAGCTCATAGGCAGAACCTGCATAAATAATCGCTAAAACCCATTTTTTTCATTCAGCTATGGTATGGCTGTATTACTACAGTTATGCTTATTTTTGTATGGGAATGTAACCGCATCGTGTCCACGCCTATACTTGGCAGGATGGATGTCAGTGCATAACCATTCATCGGTCATCGCTGTTATGCTGCTCATTTAGGCAGCGTATGTATGTATTATTGTATCCAGGTGATACAAATCAATCCCTTGATTCACTCCCTGCTATGGAGGAAGGAACGGATGTTCACCCAACGTAAAAAATGGTTATCGGGTGTTGTTGTCAGTGTGCTGATGGCCGCGTCCGTCGCTGCGTCTGCGGAAGAGAAAACGCTACATGTCTACAATTGGTCTGATTATATTGCGCCAGACACGTTGGAGAATTTTCAGAAAGAGACCGGCATAAAAGTCGTCTATGACGTGTTTGACTCCAACGAAGTGTTGGAAGGCAAATTGATGGCGGGGAGCACGGGATTTGACCTGGTTGTGCCATCAGCCAGTTTCATGGAGCGTCAGCTCAGTGCCGGCGTCTTTCAGCCACTGGATAAGAGCAAGCTGCCGAACTACAAAAATCTCGATCCGGAGTTGATGAAACTGATAGAACCGCATGATCCTGGTCACAAATATGCGGTGCCGTATCTGTGGGCAACGACCGGTATCGGCTATAACATCGATAAAGTGAAAGCCGTATTGGGCAAAGATGCCCCGGTTAACAGCTGGGATCTGGTCCTCAAGCCGGAAAATCTGGCAAAACTGAAAAGCTGTGGCGTTTCTTTCCTGGATGCCCCCGAAGAAATTTTTGCTACGGTGTTGAATTATCAGGGCAAAGATCCTAACAGCACGATCGCCAGCGACTACACGCAATCCGCCACTGATTTACTGTTAAAACTGCGTCCCAGCATCCGTTATTTCCACTCTTCCCAGTATATTAATGACCTGGCGAACGGGGATATCTGTGTGGCCATCGGTTGGGCCGGTGATGTGATGCAAGCAGCCAACCGGGCAAAAGAAGCCAAAAACGGCGTCAATATCGGTTACAGCATCCCGAAAGAAGGGGCGTTGGCGTTTTTCGATGTTTTTGCTATGCCAGCTGATGCCAAAAATGTGGATTCAGCCTATAAGTTCCTCAACTATCTGCTGGAACCCAAGGTGATTGCCAATATCAGTAATCACGTGTTCTATGCCAATGTGAACAAGGAATCGCTTCCGTTTGTAAACGATGCGGTGCGTAATAACCCGGGTATTTATCCACCGGCTGATGTACGTGCCAAACTGTTTACGCTGAAAGTTCAGTCACCGAAAATCGATCGAGTACGAACCCGTGCCTGGACTAAAGTAAAAAGCGGTATGTGATTTTTTATTGTGATTGTCATGACTCAACAGGCGGCCAAGACCCGCCTGTTTGTGCTATTTGCGTCGCAGCATTGTGGCTGTGACGTTGTTCTGCTTTTACCGGAGAGCAATATTAAGTGAACGATGTAATTCCCCGCCCTCAGCCTAAACTCCAGAAAGCGGCAATACCGTTGCTGGAAGTTCGCAATCTAACCAAGTTCTATGACGGTCAGGCGGCAGTTGATGATGTCAGTCTGACGATTTACAAGGGGGAAATTTTTGCACTATTAGGCGCGTCAGGATGTGGTAAATCTACACTGCTGCGTATGCTGGCTGGTTTTGAACATCCAACCCAAGGGAAAATCGTTCTGGATGGACAGGATCTTTCTCTGGTGCCGCCATATCAGCGGCCTATCAATATGATGTTTCAGTCCTACGCTCTGTTTCCACATATGACGGTAGAAAAGAACATCGCCTTTGGCCTGAAACAGGACAAGTTATCGCGTTCAGAGATTAAAGATCGCGTGGAAGAGATGCTGACGCTGGTGCATATGCAGGAATATGCCGGGCGTAAACCGCATCAGCTTTCCGGTGGTCAGCGTCAGCGCGTGGCGTTGGCACGCAGTCTGGCGAAACGGCCAAAACTGCTGTTGCTGGATGAACCGATGGGCGCGTTAGATAAAAAACTCCGTGATCGTATGCAACTGGAAGTGGTGGATATTCTGGAGCGGGTGGGCGTGACCTGTGTCATGGTGACACATGACCAGGAAGAGGCGATGACCATGGCGGGCCGAATTGCCATCATGAATCGCGGCAAGTTTGTGCAGATCGGTGAGCCGGAAGAGATATACGAGCACCCGAATACCTGTTTCAGCGCGGAATTTATCGGTTCGGTGAACATGTTTGAAGGGTTGTTGCAAGAACGCCGGGATGATGCACTGATCGTCCAAAGCCCCGGATTGATTCATCCCCTCAAGGTTGATTCCGATGTGTCCGTTGTGGATGGTGTGCCGGTTTTTATTGCCTTGCGCCCGGAAAAAATCATGCTGTGTGACGACGCTCCGGCCGACGGCTGTAATTTCGCGGTGGGTGAGGTAGTACACATTGCCTATTTGGGTGATCTTTCCATTTATCACGTCCGGCTCAGTAGTGGCCAGATTATCAGTGCTCAACTGCAAAATACTTATCGTTATCGCAAAGGTGCGCCAACCTGGGGAGATGAAGTGCATCTCTGTTGGGATGCGGATAGTTGTGTGGTGCTGACGGTATAGTGGGAGGAGTAGTGTGATGGCAATGTTATCTGAGCAACAGGAACCACCGGACCACAGAGTCGGGGCGGTTCGTACCGCATTGACGCACTGGCGCATGGCGCATGGCCGCAAGCTGGTGATCGCGCTGCCGTATCTGTGGTTACTGCTGCTGTTTATGCTGCCGTTCCTGATTGTTTTCAAAATCAGTCTGGCAGAGATGGCCCGTGCGGTGCCACCGTATACTGATTTACTCTCCTGGGTGGACGATAAGCTGGATCTTTCGCTCAATATTGGCAACTACCTGCAATTATTGTCGGATCCGCTATACATCGACTCGTATCTGCAATCGCTCAGGGTGGCGGCAGTTTCCACGCTTTGCTGTCTGCTGGTGGGATATCCGCTGGCCTGGGCGGTAGCGCACAGTAAACCGGCAACACGCAATATTCTGTTGCTGTTGGTGATCCTGCCCTCATGGACCTCTTTTCTGATCCGCGTTTATGCCTGGATGGGGATTCTTAAAAATAACGGAATTCTGAATAATTTCCTGCTGTGGCTGGGGGTGATAGATCATCCTCTGGTGATTCTGCATACCAATCTGGCGGTTTATATCGGCGTAGTCTATTCCTACTTGCCGTTTATGGTGCTGCCCATTTATACCGCGCTGACACGGCTGGATTACTCTCTGGTGGAAGCGTCGCTCGATCTGGGTGCCAGACCGGTGAAAACCTTTTTCAGTGTCATTGTGCCGCTGACCAAAGGGGGCATTATCGCTGGTTCTATGTTGGTGTTTATTCCGGCTGTGGGCGAATATGTGATCCCGGAACTGCTGGGTGGCCCAGACAGTATCATGATTGGCCGTATCCTGTGGCAGGAGTTCTTTAATAACCGTGACTGGCCGGTTGCCTCGGCCGTGGCGATCGTCATGTTGGTATTGCTGATTATGCCCATCATGTGGTTCCACAAGTATCAGAACAAGGAAACGGAGGATCAGGGATGAACAACTTACCGGTGGTGCGTTCGCCGTGGCGGATTCTGATTCTGGTGCTCGGGTTTACCTTTCTGTATGCGCCAATGCTGATGCTGGTTATCTATTCGTTTAACAGCTCCAAGCTGGTGACGGTATGGGCCGGAGTGTCAACACGCTGGTACAGCGCGTTATTCGAAGACACGGCGATGATCAACGCGGTGATATTGAGTTTGACTATCGGCGCGGCGGCGGCATCAATGGCGGTAGTGATTGGTACGCTGGCTGCGGTGGTGATGGTCCGTTTTGGCCATTTCCGTGGTTCAACCGGTTTTGCCTTTATGCTGACCGCACCGTTGGTCATGCCGGATGTGATCACCGGTTTATCGCTGTTACTGCTGTTCGTCGCGTTGGGGCACGCTATTGGCTGGCCGGCTGAGCGTGGCATGTTGACTATCTGGTTGGCACATGTCACGTTCTGTTCAGCTTATGTGACCGTGGTTATCAGCGCCCGGTTACGCGAGTTGGATCACTCGATTGAAGAGGCCGCCATGGATTTGGGAGCAACGCCACTGAAAGTGTTCTTTATCATCACTGTACCGATGATTGCGCCAGCGCTGATTTCCGGCTGGTTGCTGGCCTTTACCTTGTCACTGGATGACCTGGTGATCGCCAGTTTTGTGTCGGGCCCCGGCGCGACAACGTTGCCGATGTTGGTCTTTTCCAGTGTGAGAATGGGTGTTAATCCACAAATTAATGCGTTGGCTTCTTTGATATTATTAGTCGTCGGTATTATTGGCTTTATTGCGTGGTGGTTTATGGCTCGGGCAGAAAAGCAGCGTCAGCGGGATTTACAAAAAGCGAGGCGAGGCTGATCGCCAATCGTTTTTCTGTCTGGATTTTGCCAATGTTAACAACGCCGCCATAATGTCTGGTGGCGTCGTTGTATCAGGGAGATTGCGACTATTCTGTACAGTAAAAAGGGCATGGGGCGTGGTATGCGTGCGCCGGTTGCGGTTATGGTCGCGGGGACGGCAATTATTGCCACTCGCTGCGTGAGTGTTTTCCTGATCGTAGGTGAACTGGGACTGAGCGGACTGCTCGGCTGGTTAAAACACAGTGCTGAAACCTGGGATTCTACCCTGATGTTGCTAGCGGCGGTGCTGGTGATCTGTGTTGAGATTCGTTGTGGATTCGCCGTTCTGGCCGGAATTAACTGGGGACGCTGGTGCTATCTGGCGTGTCAGTGTCTGGTCACGTTGTCGATGGCTATCGCGTTACTGGCCGATGTTTTACCGCCAATATTTCATTTTCATGGTGATGGACATGCGGCGATGCTGAATCAGTTATTATTGCAGAAAGTGCCTGATTTTCTGGTGATTCTGCTGTTGTTTATTCCCCGTCGCAGCCAACGGTTTTTTCTGCGGCAGAAATAACTTTTCTCTGTCCGGGTGGTACAATCGGCCCCCCATTTTCCTTTATAGGTTTCAGACTCAACGCTATGCAGTGCGCACGCTACAACGAAGGAACCTGCCGTTCCTGCCAATGGCTGGAAAAACCCTACCCACAGCAACTGGCGGATAAACAGCAACATTTGGCGGAGTTACTGGCTTCACATCCGGTTCGTGAGTGGTTGCCGGCCTATGCGTCGAAACCGTCTGCCTTTCGCAATAAGGCCAAAATGGTGGTCAGCGGCAGTGTGGAACGACCATTATTGGGAATGCTGCACCGTGATGGATCGGCCGTGGATCTGTGTGATTGTCCGCTCTATCCGCCTGGCTTCGCCACGGTGTTTGCTGTTCTGAAAACATTTATCGCCCGCGCGGGTCTGACGCCCTATAACGTGGCCCGGCGTCGTGGTGAACTTAAATACCTGTTGCTGACGCAAAGTACCTTCAGTGGCGCGTTTATGCTGCGCATTGTATTACGTTCGGAAACCAAACTGACGCAGTTGCAGAATGCATTACCCTGGTTACAACAGCAATTGCCGCAACTGTTAGTGATTTCCGCCAATATCCAGCCGGTTCATCAGGCCATTATGGAAGGGGCGCGGGAGATCCCATTGAGTGAGCAGCAAACGCTGGAAGAGCAATTCAATCAGGTGCCGCTCTATATCCGTCCCCAGAGCTTTTTCCAGACCAATCCCCAGGTTGCCGCCGCGCTTTATGACACTGCCCGGCATTGGGTGGCGGAGTTGAATGTGCGTAGCCTGTGGGATCTATTTTGTGGTGTGGGAGGATTCGGCCTGCATTGCGCGACACAACATACCCGCCTGACTGGCATTGAAATCAATGCCGAGGCGATTGCCTGCGCCCGCCATTCGGCGGAACGTCTGGGATTGGCAGCCGTTGAGTTTCAAGCTCTGGACTCAACCGGGTTCGCTATCGGCAAAGAGGATGTGCCGGATCTGGTGATTGTTAATCCGCCGCGACGGGGTATTGGCGTCGAGTTGTGTCAGTATCTGAGCCGTATGGCGCCGGATGCCATTCTGTACTCAAGTTGCAATGCGCAAACCATGGCGAAGGATATGGCGATGCTGGCGGATTATCAGGCAGTACGGATACAACTGTTCGATATGTTCCCACATACGGCACATTATGAAGTCCTTACACTGCTGCAACGAAATGCGCCAGCAGTGTAAGAGGATGGTGTGACAGGGTATCGCCTCAAGAGAGATTACTGTTGCGGGAACCATTTGTCGTTGATGGTTTTGTAGGTACCATTGGCTTTAATGGCCTCCAGCGCCTGGTTAAGCTTTTTCAGTAACGCCTGGTTTTCCGGGCGCACCGCAATACCCAGGCCGATACCGAAATAATCAGGATCGGTTATCTTTTTCCCCACGGTCGCCAGTTCCGGGTTATTTTTGATCCACGCATTCACCACGGCCGTATCGCCAAAGACCCCATCCAGCCGACCATTTTTCAGATCCAGTACCGCATTCTGGTAGCTGTCATACGCGACGGTCTGCACTTCAGGGTGCTGGTCATGCATATACTTCTGATGGGTGGTGCCATTTTCCATGCCGATACGCTTACCCTTCATATCCGCGAGAGAGTGGTATTTGCCTTTCTGGGCGATGACGATAGCCGAATTGGCATAGTAAGGCTGAGTGAACGCTACCTGCCTGGCGCGTTCCGGCGTGATGTCCATCCCGGAAATGACCGCATCATAACGACGGAATTTCAGCGCCGGGATCAGACTGTCAAACGCCTGATTAGTGAAAGTACAACTGGCCTGCATCTGGTGGCACAGTGCTTTAGCTAAATCCATGTCAAAGCCAACAATTTCGTTATTGGCCACCAGAGATTCAAACGGCGGATAGGTGGCTGATGTGGCGAACCGAATGGTGTCTGCCGCGCTGGCGCTGAATGCCATCCCTGCCAGTAACGTAGCTGCCAGTAATTTTTTCATGTGGTTACTCCAGATCATTTTATTGTTTTTAGGTTGCTGTTTTCAGGCGCGGATACCTCCGGCTCAGTGATAATTACTTTGCCTCTTAATGAATTTATATGCAAATAAAATGATTATAAATTCTTAATTATATTGATCGCAGGCAAGAAAGAAGAACCGCCGTCAGGTTTTAGATGGGCTGGATAATATAAGTAACTGCCTATAAATAAACTATAAAATAAATAATCTTCTGCTATTTATTCTTGGCGGCGACGATTTTTCATTACGAATGGAGTAGGGCGTGACATGCATAAAAAACGCTCAGCGTAGAGGTCTTGCGGCTGAGCGTTATGGTTATCGGGTCAATAGATCAATCATGAATTCCGGCGTTCAAACATCAGTGCCTGGCGCTCAATCAAACGCATCATCAGCGTGAGCAGTCCATTGACACACAGATAAATGATCCCGGCGGCACCGAAGACCATCACGTCATAGGTGCGACCGTACATCAACTGGCTGTAGCCCATCACTTCCATCAGCGTAATAGTAAACGCCAGCGAGGTGCTCTTGAAGACCAGCACTACCTCGTTGGAATAGGATGAAAGGGCGCGTTTGAAAGCGAACGGTAGCAGAATGCGCATCGTCTGACGTTGATTCATCCCCAGCGCGGCGCAGGATTGCCACTGCCCGGCGGGAATAGCCCTTACCGCACCATAAAACAGTTGGGTGGTATAGGCGGCACTGTTTAACGCCAGCGCGCTCATGGCGCATAGCCATGGTTGAGAGAGCAGGTTCCACAGCCAGGGAATCTGTTTTATCGTGTCAAACTGACCGGGGCCGTAGTAAATCAGGAATATCTGTACCAGCAGCGGTGTACCGGTGAATAACGTGATGTAGCCTTTTGCCAACGGCGCCAGCAGCGGTGTTTTCAGCGTCAGGATAACGGTGAGCAGCAGTGATAATAACAGTGCCACAATTAACGCCACGACGGTTAAGGTCAGGCTGGTGTGCAGCCCTTTCAGGAGATCCGGAATATAGGCGAGCATCAGGATGGCCTCCGTTCAAACCGGGTGGTGCGGGCTTCTATCCGTTGTAGCACCGCCTGACTCAGTAACGTGATCACCAGATAGATGCCAGCGGCAATCATATACCAGGTAAACGGTTCTTGAGTACGGGAGGCAATGCTTTTGGTTTGCAACATCAGATCATTAACGCTGATCAGCGACACCAGTGCCGTATCCTTCAGCAGCACCAGCCATTGGTTGCCTAATCCCGGCAGCGCGTGGCGCCACATCTGCGGCATAATCAGGCGTCGGAAGATTACCGCTTTACTCATTCCCAGCGCCTGGCCGGATTCCCATTGACCGCGGGGTACCGCTTTTAATGCGCCACGCAGTGTCTGTGACGCATAAGCGGCATAAAGCAGCGCCAGTGCAATCACACCGCACAGGAATGGGCTAACCTCAAAGCTTGCGATATTCAGTTTCACCGGGATCTGGAACAGATACAGATTAATCGTGAAGCCATCTGATAAGGTTAACAGCAGTTGCGATGAGCCAAAATAGATAAACAGCACCACCAGAATTTCCGGCAGTCCACGGATTAAGGTCACCAGTGCGGTACCGAGCCAGCTTACCACCTGCCAGCGTGCGGTTTCCCACAGGGCAAACAGCATGGCGAGGATCAGACCAAGCACCAATGCACAAACGGCGAGGCCGACGGTCATCCCGGCGGCGCTCGCTAAAGGTTGAAATTCAATCATTAGGTGTCAGATTACTGATGGAACCATTTTTGATAGATAGTCTGGTAAGTACCATTCTGCTTGATTTTGCTCAGCGCATCGTTGAATTGCTTCAGCAGAAGATCATTATTCTGGCGTACCGCAATCCCCAGCCCTTCGCCGAAGTAGTCTTTGTCGGTCACGTTGTCACCGACTGAAGTCAGGTTCTGGTTCTGTTTCAGCCATTCGGCCACCGCTGCGGTGTCACCGAATACGGCATCCAGACGGCCATTTTTCAGGTCGAGCACGGCGTTCTGATAGCTGTCGTAAGGTACGGTAATGATATCTTTATGTTTATCCATCAGATATTTTTGATGGGTACTCCCATTTTGTACGCCAACACGTTTACCTTTCAGTGCCGCGATGTCGGCAATAGTGCCTTTTCGGGCGATGAACAAGGCTGAGTTATCATAATATGGCTGAGTGAACCAAACTTGCTTCTGACGTTCCGGCGTGATGTCCATCCCGGCGATAACGGCTTCGTAACGGCGGAATTTCAGTCCGGGGATCAGACTGTCAAAAGCCTGATTGCTGAAAGTGCAGGTAGCCTTAATCTCTTTACACAGGGCGTTGGCCAGGTCGATATCGAAACCCTGAATCTGATTGCTGGCATCCACGAACTCAAACGGAGGATAAGAAGCTTCGGTAGCAAAACGGATAGTTTCAGCCGCGCTGGCAGAAACACTCATTCCAGCGAACAGTGCAGCAACGAGTAATTTTTTCATTGTATGTTCCTGATAATAATCAATGTGATAAGTAACTGGCAAACTCAGGTGTCTGTGGCTGGATAAAATGACCAGCATCGCCTTGTTCCACGATATGACCGTTTTCCATGTACACTACGCGGCTGGCGGTTTTCCTGGCGAAACTCACTTCGTGCGTCACGATAACCTGAGTAATGCCGGTTTCGCTCAGTTCCTGAATAATCCCGACGACCTGGGCGGTGATCTCCGGGTCGAGCGCTGCGGTGGGTTCATCAAACAACAGCACCTGAGGTTCCATCATCAATGCGCGGGCAATGGCCACCCGCTGTTGCTGTCCACCGGATAAATGCAGCGGATAGCGGTCGGAAAAATCATTTAGCCGCAGGCGTGTCAGCAGTTTCTCCGCTCGTGCGTGGGCTTCCGGTTTACTCAGACCCAGCACTCGGCAGGGCGCTTCCACCAGGTTTTGCTGCACGGTGAGATGTGGCCATAGGTTGTATTGTTGAAACACCATCCCTACGTTCTGGCGCAGTTCGCGGATGGCGTTATCCGCCGGAGTATGGCTGAAGTCAAAGTGGGTGCCGGCGATCGACAAGGTACCCGAGCGTGGCATTTCCAATAGGTTCAGCACTCGCAGTAGCGAGCTTTTCCCCGCACCGCTGGGGCCAAGAAGCACCAGCGTTTCGCCGGCGGGACAATCGAGGGTAATATTAAATAGCGCCTGGTGTACGCCATAAAAACAGTTAATGCTGCTTAGTTGAATACTCATGCGCAATAATTGAATAGACATTGATGCCGCAAATGTTAACGTCGACAGAATAGTTATGCAATCACCAGGGGTTAAAATTTGCAAACATGTGATTTTTTACTCATATAACAGCATAAAATAGTGCGTTACTACAGCGGTTCTCCGATTTGTCGGGTTGGCAACGAATTCGACAGACAATCTTCAGTTTGTTTGTCTTGGCTACGCTTGATGCAAACGTTGCACAAAACAATTAATTGTGGATTTTATGTTGCCATTACACGATTTTTTGACACAAAGGGCTGTTCAGGTGTGGAACATTTGATTAAGGAGCGCGTCATGCAATTATCCACAACCCCGACGTTGGAAGGGTATGTCATTACCGAATATTGTGGTGTGGTCACTGGAGAGGCCATTCTGGGCGTCAATGTTTTCCGTGATTTTTTTGCCGGTATTCGCGATATCGTTGGTGGACGTTCCGGGGCTTACGAAAAAGAGTTGGGCCGTGCCAGACAGATTGCGTT
Organism: Prodigiosinella confusarubida; assembly: GCF_002847015.1. Classification (GTDB taxonomy): domain Bacteria; phylum Pseudomonadota; class Gammaproteobacteria; order Enterobacterales; family Enterobacteriaceae; genus Prodigiosinella; species Prodigiosinella aquatilis. The sequence continues at coordinate 3,489,997 of NZ_CP025085.1, read as the reverse complement.
TCGCGAACTACAGGAGCAGGCGGAAGCGCTAGGCGCGAATGCCGTTGTGGGTATTGATATTGATTATCAAACGGTGGGTAAGGACAACAGTATGCTGATGGTTTCCATCAGCGGTACGGCAGTTAAGATCAGTCGTTGAATCTTGATGCAAAAATATATCATCGTGTTGCTGCTGTTGGCACTCACCGGATGTCAGACGCCATCCCCGACGACGTTGGTGGATCATGGCCGTTATCAGTTAGAAACGGCGGTGGCGGCACAGTCGCAGGAAGCGCGGATCAAATTTCTGGTGATCCATTATACGGCGGAAGACTTTCCTGATTCGTTACACACATTGGCGGATACTGATGTCAGTGTGCATTACCTGATTCCGGCCATGCCGCCACTACGGCATGGCAAGCGGGTGGCCTGGCAACTGGTGCCGGAATCACAGGCCGCGTGGCATGCCGGTAACAGTTACTGGCGTGGATTTACGCGACTGAATGCTGTCTCAGTCGGCATTGAGCTGGAAAATCCGGGTTATCACCGTACGCCACTGGGTTACTCATGGGCACCTTTCTCCGCACCGCAACTGGCGGTATTGATCGATCTTGCCAGTGACATTATCCAGCGTTATCAGATTGCACCGCAAAATGTGGTGGCACACAGTGACATCGCGCCGCAGCGCAAGATAGATCCCGGGGCGCTGTTTCCCTGGCAGCGTCTGGCCGCTGCCGGTATCGGTGCCTGGCCGGATCCGGCGCGGGTGATATTTTATCTACAGGGCCGCGACACGACGGCACCGGTGTCGCAAGCCGATTTGCTGACAAAGTTGGCGCGCTATGGTTATCAGGTAGGCGCTGGAATGACTGAGCGAGAGCAGCGGCGAGTGATCAGCGCTTTCCAGATGCATTTTCGCCCACAGCGCTATGATGGCAATCCAGATGCGGAGACGGAAGCCATCGTTGATGCGCTGTTGGAAAAGTATGGCGGCGGATTACGTTAGTCGTGGTATCGGACGTTGTCCCCATGCAACTGCTCGGTATCAATGGCCAGTGTGGAGATACGTTGCGCCATGCCCCGGAAGATAAACAGATGGGCCGGCATCATTAAAAACCAGTAGCCCAGGCCGCTAAAACCGGCTGGATGCCACCATGCCCGGACATCCAGTGTGCGATAGGTGCCTTTATCATCAATGGTAAATGTCAACCGACCGAGTCCCGGTGCCTTCATGCCAAACAACAGTACCAATTGTTGCTGGGGTCTGATGGCAATAACCTTCCAGCCGTTGATGCGATCACCTATCACCAGTGCCCGGTGTTTCGGGCGTTCATAGATCACACCGTTACCGCAAAAATCGTCAATGCGGGCGCGGATCTGCCACAAAATGTTGGCATAAAAATACCCGTTTTTTCCGCCGACTTGTTGCACCACCTGCCACAATGCCTGACTACTGGCGCCGGTTTTATAGTTATATCCAGCCTGTTTAGGATAAAAACAGTAACCGGGTTGCCAACGTTCTTTGGCTTCCGGATCGTAGCCCCACTCCGGGTTATGCACGATGTCCTTTTCATTTTTCAGGGTAATGCGCACGGCATCATCAAAATTGATCAACGGTTGGGGAATCAATTGTTGCAATGCGGAGTCGTCCATCGGCAGATCATGCTTCAACCCTTGGATCAACGCCTTGGCGATATTGGTGGGGACGGACGTAATCAGATTCAGAAACCAGGCGGAGATGAGTCCGGTTGGTACCGGCAGTGGAACCAGTAAACGTCGTTTGCCGCTGATACGAATAAAGCGCTCAAACATGGTCTGATAACTGATGTATTCCGGCCCGGCAGCCTCCAGGATACGGTGCTGTGTGGTGGGATGTTTCAGTATTTCAGTGAGATAAATCAGCAAGTTTTCCAGCGCAATCGGTGATGTTCTGGATCTTACCCAGCGCGGTGGCGTCAATAGCGGCAGGTTGTACACCATATCACGCATGATTTCGAAGGCGGCAGAACCTGAGCCAATGATGATACCGGCACGCAGTTCAGTTACCGGAATACCACTGCTACGTAGCGTATCTCCGGTGATTCTGCGGGCATACATATGTTCGGAACTGTCTGTTTTCGACTGCGCTGATCCCAGATAAATGATGTGCTTTATTTTGCTGGTCCGCAGAATTTTCCGCAGGTTTTGTGCCGACAGCCGTTCCCTATCGGTAAAGTCACGACCATCTCCCATGCTGTGTACCAGATAATAGAGGGTTTCCGCCTGCCACAATCCTTCCGGTATGGTGTGGGGCCGCATCAAATCCACATATTCGCACTGTACACCGGGCCACTGGCGTGATGCTAACGACTCAACGTGACGGGAAGCGGCAATAATCTGATGACCTTGCTGGCTCAGGCGGGACGTTAAATGACGGCCAATATAGCCACTGGCACCCAGAATTAAAATCGGTGCGGGTTTTGTTATCACAGCAGTCAGCTCCCTACCGCAAATGTGCGGATGAAGCCTTTACTATAGCGGGAAATCGGTATGGGGAAAAAGCGGTGTAACAAAAACGTGAACCACGAGGCGAGATGTTAACAGTGGCGGAAACGAGTCCGCCGTAATATTTCAGGCCAGAACGACATCCCCTTGTAGCTGACAACTACAGGCCAGTACATAACCTTGTGAGATCTCATCCTGGGTTAGTGTCGCGGTGCTGGTGGTAACGTACTGTCCACTGAGTATCCTGGTTTTACAGCTACCACAAACTCCGGCCCGGCAGGCGGCGTTAACCGGCACTTTATGGCTTTCCAGCGCGGCCAGCAGGCTGATGCCTACCGGAACGTTTACCTGTCGCAATAGATGGCTGATGGTCATGGTGAGTTGCTCACTGCCAATATCAGCCGACGTTTCCGGCGCACCAAAGTGTTCTCTATAGACGTGGTTGGCTGCGACACCGGCCTGCGTACACAGCGCTTCCACCTGTTTCATGTACGGGATGGGGCCACAGGTCATCACGGTGCGGTGGGCAATATCCGGCACCTGTCTTGATAGGATGTCCTGCGTGATACGGCCATGCAGAAAACCTTCACTGGCGTTGTTTTCCGCCATCAGCGTCAGCTGTAATTGTTGTGGGTATCGTTGGCGCAGTGCCTGCCACTCGTTGGCAAAGATCACTTGCTGTGGATCGCGCACATTCACTATCACGCTAATGTCGGTTTGCGGGCGGTGAGCCAACAGCCAGCGGCACATAGACATTATCGGTGTAACACCGCACCCAGCGGCCAGCATCAGGTACTGATCACTTACCGCGTGGGTACAGGTGAATTCTCCCTCGGCATCAGACAGCCACAGATAGTCGCCAGGTTTGAGCTGCCCGGTCAACCAGCGTGAACCAATGCCATTATCCAGTCGACGCACCGTCAGGGTGATGAAGCGACTCAGACCCGGAGATGACGACAGTGTATAGGCTCGCAGAGTATCCGCTCGGTTGGCAATGCAGACTAGTGCATGCTGGCCGGGCTGATATGGATAAAAATCGTGGTTGATCAGGGAAATGCTCCATACGTCCGGCGTTTCCTGATGAATTGAATGTACCTGCATACGGTAAGGGCACACAGGTGTTGGCATAGTCATGGCAATTCTCCGTCTATCCGGTCTTCCCGTCGCCATCGGTGCAACGGGACAGAAACGTAAATCGTCGCGATCAGGCGTTCAGAATCTCGTTCAGATCCTGTTCAACCGTCGTGATGGCGCGCATACCGAATTTTTCGTTCAGGATGGCCAGCAGATTCTCCGTCAGGAAGCCCGGTGCCGTCGGCCCGGTGTAAATATTCTTTACACCCAGAGACAACAGCGTCAGCAGAATCACAATGGCTTTTTGTTCAAACCAGGACAGCATCAGACTCAACGGTAAATCGTTCACGCCGCAGCCCAGTTTTTCCGCCAGATTTACGGCGAGCATAATGGCGGAGTAAGCGTCGTTACACTGACCGACATCCAACAGCCGTGGCAAACCTTCCAGTGTGCCGAAATCCAGCTTGTTGAAACGATATTTCCCACAGGCCAGCGTCATAATCAGGCAATCCTGTGGAATATTGAGCGTGAAATCGGTGTAATAACTGCGCTCATCACGGCTGCCATCACATCCGCCTACCAGAAACACATGGCGCAGCTTTTTCTGTGCCACCAGGTCGATAACGGTATCAGCGGCGTTCAACAGGGTCTGGCGACCAAACCCTACGGTAATCAGGTGTTCGATTTCACTGTATGGGAAGCCGCTCAGATGTTGCGCCTGAGCAATCACCGCGCTGAAGTCATCACCCTCCAGATGGTTCACGCCTGGCCAACCCACAATGCTGCGCGTCCAGATGCGATCACTGTAATTGCCTACGTCAGGATCGATAATACAGTTGGATGTCATCAGGATCGGGCCGGGAAACCTGGCGAATTCAGTCTGCTGGTTCTGCCAGCCACTGCCGTAGTTTCCCACCAGATGCGAGAATTTCTTCAATTCAGGGTAGCCGTGGGCTGGCAGCATTTCACCGTGGGTATAGACGTTGACGCCAGTGCCTTCAGTCTGTTCCAGTAGTGTTTGCAGGTCTTTCAGATCATGACCGGAGATCAGAATGGCTTTGCCCGCCACCGGGCGCACGTTAACTGCCGTTGGTTGTGGGTTGCCATAAGCTTCGGTTTCACCCCGATCCAGAATTGCCATGATGCTAAAATTCATCTTGCCGATGTCCATGGCGTTATTCAGTAGTGTGTCCATATCCGCAGGCCGAGTACCGAGCCAGGCCATCAGCGCATGATAGTGTGCATAAATCTCATCATCATATTGACCGAGGACATGGGCGTGCTCCATGTAAGCGGCGGCACCTTTCAGACCATACAGACACAACATACGTAGTCCGTGAATATCATCACCGACGCTGGTTTTATCGCTATTCAGCGCAAAGCTGAGTGCTTGTTCTTGTAGCGTAGGGATATCATCACCGGCCAGTTGCAATTCGGCCATCGGATGACTGACCTTGACACTGGCATCCAGTAGACGACAGCGCGTAGCCAATGCCTGGCGATAGGCAATGGCGTCTTTAGCGTAGCCAATAATGCGTTGGGAGTCGAAGTTAACGTTGGTTAACGTGGAAAAGAAAGCGCGTGGCGAGAAGCTATCAACGTCATGATCAACAATGCCCAGTGCACGGGCTTGCAGTGCCCAGGCGGACAAGCCTTGCAGGACGGCCACTAACAGGTCTTGCAAATCGGAGGTTTCGGCCGTTTTGCCGCACATGCCCTGAGCGTAAGCACAACCATTACCAGCCGGTGTTCGCATGGTTTGTTCACATTGCACACAATACATCATCGCGTCCTTTTAAAGTTGCATTTTTAATACCTGTTTAAGAGCATAGAACCGGATGCCTCCGGTAAAAAGGCTTTTTTAATGCAACTTTACGAAAACTTGATGCAGCGCAATTTTTCGCAGCAGAGGATGAAAATGACTCTCAATCAGCCTCTGGGCTGATTACGGCGAGGCGCAAATCATGATGAAAACAGCGCCATTAATATGGGGGCTAACAGGCTCAGCAAAAAACCATGCACGATAGCGGGTGGCACCATATCCATGCCGCCACTGCGTTGCAGTACGGGCAAGGTGAAGTCCATGGAAGTCGCGCCGCACAAGCCCAGCGCACTGGCGCGATGGTGACGAATCAGTGTGGGGATCAGCATTATCGCTGTCAGTTCTCTCGCCAGATCGTTAAAGAAGGCGGCACTACCAATCACTGGCCCAAAAGCGTCAGTCAGCAGAATACCGGAGAGCGAATACCAGCCATAGCCGGATGCCATCGCCAGCGCCGTATTCAGCGGCAGTTTCAGCAATACTGATGCTAGTGCGCCACCCGCCAACGCACTGATGCCGACCACCAGCGCCACAATCATTCCCCGTCGATTGAGTACAATCTGACGCAGCGTCATACCGCTGTTGCGTAACTGCACGCCCACCAGAAACAGCAGAAACAGTAAGGCGTATTCGCTGCCTTTGGCCGCAAAGGTCAGGATAGATAATTGGCTGAGCCCCAACAAAAAACCGCCGAATACCACACCACATAACCTGAGCGACTCCAGTGCCATGTGTAGACGGGAAGGTAACGCCTCCTGACCGGTGTTGTTGCCGGTCCAGCGAGTTCGCTTTTCCAGCAACCACAGTGCCAATAGATTCGCTGCGGTGATGCAGATAAAACAGACGGATGCATAGCGGAAGATAGCCAGCAAATTACTGCCCAGATTATCCAGAAACGCCAGACTGATCCCCATCAGGAACAGAATGATATACACCATGCTGCTCAGTAGACGGTTGATAATCTGTAACACCTTTTTTGCGCGCAGGGGAATCAGATAGCCGAGAATTAACGGCAGTAAGATGATCAATAATCCTGAATACATGATGAAGCGGCATCCTTAACGCCTATTGAGATAGGCTTTGATAAAAACTGGCGGGAGAATCGCGACCACACAGAGATAATTTGCTCAAATTAAACAAATTATTTTGCGGAGTAAAGCATATCCAGACGACAGAACTTGACCCTGCAACCGTTTTATCGTCATGCTCATGTAAGGAAAACCGAACAGGAGGTGAGAATGCATCTGGAAAGAGTAGAGATTCTCGGATTCCGTGGGATTAACCGTCTGTCATTGACCCTGGATGAAACCACCGTATTGATTGGTGAGAATGCCTGGGGAAAATCCAGCCTGCTGGATGCTCTGTCGCTTTTACTGGCTCCGGCGTTACCACTCTATCATTTTGAACTCCATGACTTTCATTTTACACCCGGCGATGAAACCAGTCGGGAGCATCATTTGCAGATTGTCTTCACTTTTTGTGAAACGTCGCCTGGCCATCATCTGGCCGCGCGTTACCGTTCGCTCGAGCCTGTGTGGATAAAAGGAGAAGGACGGCTATACCGTATCTTCTACCGACTGGAAGCCGAAGTGGATGAAACTAAGTCGGTATGCACCTGGCGCAGCTTTCTGGATGCCAATGGACACGCGCTTGCGTTGGACAACATTGACTGGCTGGCGAGTGAAGTGATCCGTCTGCATCCAGTATTAAGGATGCGAGATTCCCGCTTTATCCGTCACACCCGCTCCGGTGCGCTGATGCCAACATTGGATGTCGATAAAAAACTGTCCCGTCAGTTTGAAATCCTCATGCGGGAACTGGACCAAAATCCTAACAAGTTGACCAACCAGGATCTCCGTCAGGGAATGTCGGCAATACGTCAGTTAGTGGATCACTATTTTTCCGCACAGAGTGGCGATACGGGTGATAGTCATCATCGTCATACGCATTCCGGCAACGGCAAATATTGGCGTTCACTGGACAATATCAATCGGATGATTGCGGGGCCGAACAGCCGTAGTCGACGAATTATTCTGCTGGAACTGTTCTCTACCCTGTTGCAGGCGAAAGGTTCGGTATCGTTGGATCCACACTCCCGTCCATTGTTGCTGATAGAAGACCCTGAAACCCGTCTGCATCCAATTATGCTTTCAGTGGCGTGGGGATTACTGAATCAGTTGCCATTGCAGAAAGTGACCACCACTAATTCAGGAGAGCTGTTATCACTGGTGCCAGTGGAACAATTGTGCCGTCTGGTGCGAGAGTCGTCACAAGTTTCCACTTATCGTATCGGACGGTCAGGGATGAGCCCGGAAGATAGTCGCCGTATCGCTTTTCATATCCGGTTGAACCGACCAGCATCGTTGTTTGCGCGTTGTTGGTTGCTGGTGGAAGGTGAAACCGAAGTCTGGATGCTCAGTGAATTAGCTCGACAGTGCGGCCATCATTTTGAATCGGAAGGGATTAAGGTGATTGAATTCGCCCAGTCGGGACTGAAGCCGTTGTTGAAGTTTGCCCATCGGATGGGGATTGAGTGGTATGTGCTGGTGGATGGAGACGACGCCGGTAAAAAATATGCAGCGACGGCACGCAGTCTGCTGACAGCACAAGCGGAGCAGGAACGTGACCATTTGACGATGCTACCATCACCGGATATGGAGCATTTCATGTATAAAAATGGTTTCAGACAGGTTTACCATCGGGTGGCGCAGTTACCAGACTCGGTGCCGCTTTCTGCCTCCAAAGTTATCACGAAAGCGATTCATCGCAGTTCCAAACCGGATCTGGCCATTGAAGTGGCGATGGAGTCAATGGCATTGGGAAATGGTGCAATTCCACCGTTGATCCGTACCATGTTTTCCCACGTATTATGGTTGGCGCGGGGTCGGGCGGGCTGAGACAGGGGAAAAGATGCTGGTCGCGAAAGTGACCAGCATCTGTATATATACCTGAGACCAGGATTAGGGAATGTGAACCGGGAATAGCGCTGTGGATGCTCAGGCGATGGCTTCACTGGCTACTGGCACGATCAGACTGGCGTGATTGCCTTTTGGTCCCTGGTGCACATCGAACTGCACGACCTGCCCAGCTTTGAGCGTTCTGTAACCGTCCATCTGAATGGTTGAATAATGAGCGAAAATATCTTCACCACCCCTTTCAGGACAAATAAAGCCAAAGCCTTTGGCGTTATTGAACCATTTAACAGTACCTATCTCCATGCATCTCCATCCTTCTCAAAAATATTCTTTGAGGCGAGGTTATTGGTTAAGGTGAATCTGAATTGATTAAAACGCCATCAATTCACTTCTACACTCTAGTGAAATCGATCTCGGCGTCAAGCGATCCGGCTTTTCACCCGTAGGGGAGTTTGTCAAAGTTTGATATAGGTAACGCTATTGAGATGTTTATTCGACGTTAATGATCAAGACTATTTCATAATGCAGTGGTTGATAGGGACGTGTTTGGCCTGACGATGTAAAATGAAAATCACGTAGGCTAGTATTAATGCAGTAGAGTAAGTCGCTGGTAGATGACAGTCAGACCACAATGGGCAGATGATGGGAAATAACAGTACAGGGCCACATACCGAGGGCTCGATCAAAGAAAAACAGACTGAAGCAGTGCAGCCACCATCGATGTATAAAGTGATATTAAACAACGATGATTACACACCGATGGAATTTGTTATTGACGTGCTGCAAAAGTTCTTTTCTTATGATATTGAACGTGCAACGCAACTGATGCTTACTGTTCACTACGAAGGGAAAGCAATCTGTGGTGTTTACAGCGCCGAAGTGGCGGAAACGAAAGTCGCGCAAGTGAATCGTTACGCCACGGAAAATGAGCACCCGTTGCTCTGTACGCTGGAAAAAGCCTGAATTAGGGCAATTTTATTTTGGGAGGTGCCTATGCTCAATCAAGAACTGGAACTCAGTCTCAACATGGCTTTTGCCAGGGCGCGTGAGCACCGGCATGAGTTTATGACCGTGGAGCACCTGTTACTGGCACTGCTCAGTAATCCTGCTGCGCGTGAAGCACTGGAGGCCTGTACGGTAGATTTGGCCGTTTTGCGTCAGGAGTTGGAGACGTTCATTGAACAGACCACGCCGACGTTGCCATCAAGTGATGAAGAGCGGGATACTCAACCAACGCTGAGTTTTCAGCGGGTATTACAACGTGCAGTGTTCCACGTACAATCATCGGGACGCAGTGAAGTATCTGGTGCCAACGTTCTGGTTGCCATTTTCAGCGAACAGGAATCTCAGGCTGCGTATCTGCTGCGCAAGCATGATGTCAGCCGTCTGGATATTGTGAATTTTATTTCACATGGAACGCGCAAAGAGGAATCCGGACAGTCACCAAACCTGGAAAATCCGGTAAATGAAGAGCCGGCCGGAGGGGAAGATCGTATGGAAAACTTCACCACCAATCTGAACCAGCTTGCCCGTGTCGGCGGTATTGATCCGCTGATTGGGCGTGAAAAAGAACTGGAGCGGACTATTCAGGTACTGTGCCGCCGTCGTAAGAATAATCCGCTACTGGTAGGTGAATCAGGAGTAGGGAAAACGGCTATCGCGGAAGGGTTGGCTTGGCGTATTGAGCAGGGCGATGTTCCGGAAGTGATGGCTGACTGTACACTTTATTCGTTGGATATCGGTTCGCTATTGGCTGGTACCAAATACCGTGGTGATTTTGAAAAACGCTTCAAAGCGCTACTGAAACAGCTGGAGCAAGATCAGAGTAGCATTCTGTTTATCGATGAAATTCATACTATTATTGGTGCCGGTGCGGCGTCGGGCGGTCAGGTGGATGCTGCCAATCTGATTAAACCAATGCTTTCCAGCGGCAAGATTCGAGTCATTGGTTCCACGACCTATCAGGAATTCAGCAATATCTTTGAAAAAGACCGGGCACTGGCCCGTCGTTTCCAGAAGATTGATATCACTGAGCCCAGTGTGGAAGAGACAGTACAGATCATCAATGGCCTGAAACCGAAATACGAAGCACACCATGATGTCCGTTACACCGCAAAAGCAGTTCGTGCCGCGGTAGATCTCGCGGTGAAATACATCAATGATCGCCATTTGCCGGATAAAGCCATTGACGTTATTGATGAAGCTGGTGCGCGCAGCCGTTTGTTGCCAATAAGCAAACGCAAGAAGACGGTTAATGTGGCAGATATTGAATCTGTGGTGGCGCGTATTGCCCGTATTCCGGAAAAACGGTGTCGGCCAGTGATCGCGATGTGCTGAGAAATCTTGGCGATCGTTTGAAAATGCTGGTGTTTGGTCAGGACAAGGCGATTGAAGCCTTGACGGAAGCCATCAAGATGAGTCGTGCCGGGTTAGGGCATGATCGCAAACCGGTAGGGTCCTTCCTGTTTGCCGGTCCGACCGGGGTCGGGAAAACCGAGGTGACGCTGCAATTGGCCAAGGCGCTGGATATCGAGTTATTACGCTTTGATATGTCCGAATATATGGAGCGTCATACGGTTAGCCGCCTGATTGGCGCACCTCCGGGCTATGTAGGGTTTGATCAGGGAGGTCTGCTGACTGATGCAGTGATCAAGCATCCGCATTCTGTATTGTTGCTGGATGAAATCGAGAAGGCGCATCCGGATGTTTTCAACCTGCTGCTACAGGTAATGGATAATGGCACACTGACGGATAACAATGGTCGCAAGGCAGATTTCCGCAATGTGATCGTGGTCATGACCACCAATGCCGGCGTGCGTGAAACGCAGCGTAAGTCTATCGGGCTTATCCATCAGGATAATAGCAGCGACGCAATGGAAGAGATCAAAAAAGTGTTTACGCCGGAGTTCCGTAACCGCTTGGACGGCATTATCTGGTTCAACCATCTCTCACCTGAGGTTATTCAGCAAGTGGTGGATAAATTTGTGGTTGAACTACAGGCACAGTTGGATGCGAAAGGTGTATCGCTGGAAGTCAGTGAGGATGCCCGTAACTGGCTGGCAGGAAAAGGTTATGACAAATCGATGGGGGCCCGGCCCATGGCTCGCGTTATGCAGGAAAGCCTGAAAAAACCATTGGCCAACGAGCTGCTTTTTGGGGCGTTGGTGGATGGTGGTTCCGTCACGGTGGAACTGGATAAGGAAGCACAGCAGTTGACTTACCGTTTCCTTAGCGCGCAGAAGAAGAAGGCAGAAGGTGCGGTGCACTGAGTTTCTTTGCCGACATCATCATCCAATACTCAAGTGGTTTGGGTGACAAATCTGTCGGGAGCAGTTTGAACGCGGCTTGCAGTGGCTCCAAAGGAGCGAACCCAGGGATGGGCCGAGTGATTAAGTGCAGCCAACGCACAGCAACTTGAAGTATGGCGAGCATATATGGGCATCTTCGGATGCCCTTTCTTTTGGTCGGTTTTCAGTCATGACATTGCGTCATTCCGCAATGCTATTCAATCAATACGACAACTGAATGGGTATTGCCAGAGTAGTCATGACAGACAACGTGTGATGGCATGATTTTGGGTGAGTGAGCGGCATCTCATGGCGCTGAGATGCCAGGATAGTGCCACCAGGGTCACTGCGCGAGTTTATCGTTTGACACGGTGCCTGGTTGATCCTCCGGCAGCGGATACAGTGCCAACAGTTTCATGGTAACGCCATTGGTCCAGCCAAAACCGTCCTGTAACGGGTATTCACCGCCACCGCCGCCGCCAGTGTCACCCTCGATGTCATACTTCTCTACCAGTTTGTTTTCAAGATGATAGGTTTGAACTACGCTATTCAGGAAGCGGGTACCGATATCCCGTGCCAGCGCATCATGGTGATAGTAACGTAAGCCTTGAACTGCGACCCACTGTAACGGTGCCCAGCCGTTAGGCGCATCCCATTGCTGACCGGTATGAATGGTGGTCGTAGCCAATCCTCCTTTTTTCAACAACTCGGCGCGGACGACTTCTGCTGTTTTGTTGGCATATTCATCGGTTGCCGCCTGTACATATAACGGAAACAGGGTCGCGGCGGTGAGTTGATTGTGTACTTCTTTCTGTTTCCAGTCGTAATCAGCGTAGTAGCCTTTGGCGGTATTCCAGAAATAGTGATTGATGGCTTGCCGGCGTTTTGCAGCGAGTTCGGTATAGCGCCTGGCAGCGTCAGTATGATTGTCTAACTGACTGGCTTTTGCCAGAACCCTTTCGATATGATAAATCAGCGAATTCAGGTCAACAGGCAAGATCTCTGTGATGTTGATGGTAGAGAGTTTCATGGGATCTTTCAGCCAACGGGAGCTGAAATCCCAGCCTGAGGCAGCACCCGCTCGCAGGTTGCGGTAGAGGTGAGCCCGTTGGTTCCCTTTGACCGCACTGGCGGTGGTTACATCGTCCAGCCAGGATTCGGTACGGGGCACATCGCGCTCATCCCAGTAACGGTTCAGTACGGTACCATCCGGCAAACGTACTACGCGCTCACTGGCCTGTCCGGGTTTCAGATCTTCTGCACCCGCCATCCAGTAGTCATACTCTTTTTTTATCTGCGGCAGATAAGTTACTAATGTGTTTTGGCCATCGTGTGTGGCAAGCAATTCCACCATCTTGCTGAAAAACGGGGGTTGAGAGCGGCTGAGATAATAGGTTCGGTTCCCGTTAGGAATATGGCCGTACTGATCGATTTGCCAGGCAAAGTTGTTCACCATGTTTCGAATGGTATCCCACTGGCCGCTTTCGGCCAGCCCCAGCATGGTGAAGTAACTGTCCCAGTAGTAAACCTCCCGAAAACGTCCACCGGGCACGACATATGCGTTAGGCAATGGTAACAGCGAGTCCCAGCGGGCAATATCCGGTGTACTTTGGGTCAAATGTGGCCAGAGAGCGTTGATATGTTCACGCAATGTCTGACCGCCGGGGGGAATAAAGCCTTTCCCATCCGAAGGTAGCGTAAAGTTGTTTTGCACAAAATAGTTCAGATCGAAATGGTGCTGATTCTTTTGTGCGTAGTAATCCGCCATGATTGCTGATGGCTCATATTTGGGAACGGCATCAGCAAACGTTTTTTGGTCGGGGAACAGCTTTGCGCGTTGTACGGCTTTGAACAGTGGGCCAAACAGAACATCTGGCGGTGAATTTACTTCTGAAGCTGTTACGGGTTCAGCCCAGGCAATAGGTATAACATTATTGGCGATAATACATTGCAGAATAATTAGCAGAAGGTACCTCCTTACTACGCGGAATGAAATCATTGGCAAGTCTCCATGTTTGCAAATGTGGCTGTTAATGAAAAGTAGACGCTAAGGGGATATTGTCCAACTCGGGACTGATAGAATAAAAAAACCATGATATTGAATCATCGGCTTTTATGATAATGACCAGCGAGGATGGTGTGCATCGCGCGTGATTGCTGGTTTTCGCACCCATGGCGAAGAAAGTATACTCTTACAATATATTGCAATAGAAAATTGTAAGCAAGCGTGGCGAGAAGAGAGCAAAGGCCCTTTACCGCGGACGGAAAGGGCTAAGCAGAGAAATTAAATATCCTCGGGATCGCTATGGTTAGCGATGGGCGAACCGGTTAACGGCTACGGAAGACAATGCGGCCTTTGCTCAGGTCGTACGGGGTCAATTCCACTGTGACTTTGTCACCCGTCAGGATGCGGATATAGTTTTTACGCATTTTACCGGAGATATGAGCGGTGACCACGTGGCCGTTTTCCAATTCAACGCGGAACATGGTGTTGGGCAGCGTATCAAGCACGGTGCCTTGCATTTCAATATTGTCTTCTTTGGCCATCGAATCCTCTAGGTTTAACTACCTTAGTTTTTTACCGGCAAGATAATGCCGAAAAACCCGCGTTATGTAAAGAAGCGTTGATAATCTGAATATGATTTATCAACAACTATTTACGGCACCAGGGTAGGGCGCACTACCGTTTGCGGGTGCCAGCAGGTCTCTGAAATAGCTGTGTTCTGAAGCTGGGAAAGTCGCTGCAAAAACTGGTGGCGGGGTATTTCGCAGGCCCCTAATGAGGCGGTATGTGCATTAAGTACCTGACAATCAATCAGACGACCGCCGCAGCGTATGAAGTGTTGTTGGAACGACAGCAATCCATACTTGGAGGCATTGTCAGCCCGACTAAACATGGATTCTCCGCAAAACAACGCGCCTTGCGAGATACCATACACTCCCCCGACAAGTTGGCGATTATGCCACACTTCTACTGAATGTGCCCTTCCTAACTGATGTAACTGACAATAAGCCGCCATAATTTCCTGGCTGATCCAGGTGCCCTCCGCCCGCTCACTGGCGCAAGCGGCGATAACATGTTCGAAAGCGTAATTCAGCGTGACCTGATAGTCTGTTTTGCGCATGAATTTTTTCATGCTGCGGCTGATATGGAATTGTTCTGGCAACAGCACTGCGCGTGGATCGGGCGACCACCATAGGATCGCTTCTCCTGGGGAATACCACGGGAAAATGCCCTGTTGATAAGCGGCGAGTAACCGTTGAGGAGACAAATCCCCACCCAATGCCAACAGTCCGTTAGGTTCACCTAATGCATTTTCCGGATCGGGGAACTGCAGTGAGTACGGAGAGAGTTCAAATAATGGCACCATAACCCTCCAAAAGCAGTCAGTTAACAGACCGGAATACCAGGGGCGATCACAGAGTGAAGCCCCCATCCAGGAACCTTATCTCTGTGTTTCCCTCTGTATCTTGAATCAACCATGCAGGCTTGGCACGGCCCATATGGCTTGTCGATGCCAGTTTACTTAAATGACCTTTATTACACTATAAACGGCTGGCGTTATACATGTTGCCGGAATTGCCAGTATCGTCCCTGCTGGTCCATTAATGCCTGATGATTACCTTGTTCGACGATACGCCCGCCATCCATCACACAGATACGATCCATCTCCTCCAGACCGCGCAGCCGATGAGTAATCACGATCAGTGTTTTCCCAATACATTGCTGGCGCAGGAGTTGCAGTATGTGTTGTTCGGTTTCGGCATCCAATCCTTCCGTTGGCTCATCCAGCAGTATCAATGGTGCTGAATAAAGTAGTGCTCGGGCCAGCCCGATGCGTCGGTATTCGCCTCCAGACAACTGGCGTCCACCTTCGCCCAGCCAGGCATTAAGCCCTTCATTCTCTAGCAATTTTTCTAACCCGACCTGGCTTAGCACCGTTTTCAACTGTTCATCATCGGCGTCTGGCGCGGCAAGACGTAAATTGTCCCGCAGCGTGGTACTGAAAATATGGGTGCGCTGTGGTACCACGCGCATCATGCTGCGCAGGGTCTCTTCACGCCATTGCGTCATGGGGACATCATTAATGCGAATCTCACCCTGAGAACAATCCCAGGCACGGGTAATCAGTTGTAACAGGGTTGATTTTCCGCACCCAGTGCGTCCCAGCAACGCAATATGCTCGCCGGACTTAATGGATAGCGATATCTGCTTCAATACCGGTAGTGGTTGGTCTGGATAAGTGAAGCTGATGTTATCCAGTGTCAAGGTCACTTGTGGTGGGCGTGCGGGGCCATGTTCCGGGAAAACGACAGCGGGGGTAAGTTCCATCAGTTGGCTGACTCGTGCTGCTGATGCGGTGACTTGTCCCATATGCTGGAAAGCGCCGGCAACCGGAGCCAGCGCTTCAAAGGCTGCCAGAGAGGAAAAGACGAACAGGGCGATCAGCGCGCCTGGCTGGCTGTCACCACCGATGCCATCCGCTGCCATCCACAGTATCAGGGTGATGGTCAGGCCGCTGCTGAATATCATGATAGCTTGCGCCAGCGCGTTTAATGCCGCCTGGTGGCGTTGATGAGAGAGCCACCGGCTTTCAAGGTGTTCCAGTTGTTGGCGAAATGTCAGCAGAGCGCCGAACACGGTCAGTTCGGCTTGCCCGTGCAACCAGGTCGTGAGTTGTACTCGATATTGTGCTCGCAAGTCTGTCAGCGCGAAACCAACTGGCTGACCGGCACGATAGAACACCAGCGGTAATATCACCAGCAATGCCAGCATAATTGCCGCCAGCACGGTAGCCAGAGTGGTATCTAACCAGCTTAAACCATAAGCCACGGCGAGTATCACCAGCAAGGCGCTTACCAGCGGGGAAATGACGCGCAGATACAGATGATCCAGTGTATCGACATCGGCCACCAGCCGGTTGAGCAATTCTGCCTGACGAAAGCGAGCGATTCCACCGGGGGAGAGTGGCAAAATACGCTTGAAAGTGAACACGCGCAGATGTTGGAGAACCCGGAATGTGGCGTCATGACTGACCAGCCGCTCCGCATAGCGGCTGACGGTACGAAGAATGGCCGCGCCACGCACACCAGCGGCAGGCAGCATATAGTTGAATGTATATAATCCGCCGACTCCCGCCAGTGCCGACCCGGCGAGAAACCAGCCGGACAGGGTTAACAGACTGATGCTGGACAGCAGGGTAACAATGGCCAGAATAACGCCCAGACTTAATCGCCAGATATGACGACGATAGAGGGCGAGAAAGGGTTTTAATGCCTGCATAGCTTGAATCTTCTTCATCTCACAGATCTCCCTTACGCTGGTTCAGCAGTTCGGCAAACGCGCCCGGTGTTGTGCTCAGGGTGTCATAGCGTCCTTGTTGCACAAGGCGGCCATTCGCCATTACCCAGATATCATCATAGTCCGACAGATCATTGAGTTGATGGGTTACCAGCAAGGTCGTTTGCTGCCTGGCGGCATCGTTCAGGGCGTGCATGACACGCTGTTCGCTGTGGGCATCCAGACTGGCGCCGGGCTCATCCAGCAGCAACAGGTGGCAAGGATGCAGCAATGCTCGTGCCACAGCGACACGCTGGGCCTGACCAACAGAAAGCCGGGCGGCACCCTCACCGACCAGTGTTTCCAGACCCAATGGCAATTGGTCGGTAAATTCGTGCACATAAGCGCGTTCAATCACGTGTTGTAACTGTGTTTCATCCGCCTCTGGGTGACCCAGTAAAATATTCTGTCGCAGTGTCTGCTCCGGCAGATGTGGGTTTTGCCCCACCCAGCTTATATGTTGTCGCCATGATGATGGCAAAAGTGAGCTCAATTCGCAGCCGTTTACCTGCAATGTGCCGTGGTAGGGCAGGAAGCCCAGCAGGACATTCAGCAAAGAACTTTTCCCCGCGCCACTGGTGCCGACCAGTGCGATACGTTGACCGGGGTGAATCACGAATGAGAGGGGGCTGGTAAGCGGTGTGCCGGTGGGTGACAGGATTACCAGGTCACAAGCTTCTATGCCCACTGGTGACGTGCTGGTGAATGTCTGCTGCCCATCGCCGACCTGTTCACTGTCCGCAGACAAAAAACTGAATAGCGTTTCTGCTGCACCAATGGCTTGTGCCTTGGCGTGATAAAAGGTACCCAGATCGCGCAGCGGCTGAAAAAATTCAGGCGCCAGAATCAATACCAGAAAACCGGCAAACAGTGTGATGCTCGTACTGTAATGACCAAAATTGAGTTCTCCCAGGTAGGAAAACCCGAAATAGACGGCGACCACAGCAATAGAGATAGAAGCGAAAAATTCCAGTACGCCGGAGGAGAGAAACGCCATGCGCAAGACTTCCATTGTCCGGCTGCGAAAATCTTCAGCCGCTTGGCTGATATGTTCGGTTTCTGCTTGTGCACGATAAAACAGCCGTAATGTTTCCAGACCGCGCAGGCGGTCAAGAAAATTCCCACTCAGTCTCGCCAGTGCTTGAAAATTGCGACGGTTGGCATCGGCGGCACCCATACCGACCAGTGCCATGAACAGCGGAATGAGTGGGGCGGTCAGAAATAGGATCAACCCGGCGGCCCAGTTGATCGGAAAGACAGTAATTAAAATCAGTACCGGGATCAAGGTGGCCAGATACATTTGCGGCAGATAACGAGCATAGTAATCCTGCATGTCATCCACCTGCTCCAGGATCATTGTCGCCCAACTGCCGGCCGGTTTTCCCTGTACCCAGGCTGGTCCCAATTGTTGTAAGCGATCCAATACCATTTTACGAATCTGCTGGCGCACAGCCTGACCACAATGAAAACCGACCCGCTCTCGTATCCAGGTGACCACTGCCCGCAGAGTAAAAGTCATCGCCAATAGCAAAAATGTGTTGAGTAATGTATCGCGGGGAATTCGGTCAATAATCAGCGCTTGCAGTAGTGAGGCTAACAGCCAGGCTTGCGCCACGATCAGCAGACCATTGGCGAATCCCAGCAGTAGCGATAAACGTAGCCAACGTTGTGCCAGCTTGCTTTGTTGTTTCAGCCAGCGAGTCAGTTCTTGTTGTCGGGTGTTTTTCATCAGGAGCAGATTGTCTTTTCAGTGAGGCGTTAATAAAAATAACGCTTATATAACCGTTGGTTAACACAACTGTTTGCCAACGGTCAGAATAGCGCCATGTTACCCTGACAATGCCGGTCTGCAAATGAAAAGACCATCTCATAAGTGTGTTTCGATCAATTTTTGCGTAACAGAACGAAAAAACGCGTCCAAAAAGTTGACTCTTCCGGACGCGTTTGCTGATAAATCCGCCATCATTAACCATTATTTCAATACCGCAGAAGTCTGTTTTTAACGACTGCATTGCGCCAATGAATCCCGGTGTAGACCGGGATGATGGCGTGACATTCTTTCTGCGGATGACAGAACGTATTTATTTTATATCGTTCAGACTATCCAGATAACGTTCGGCATCCAGTGCGGCCATACAGCCAGTACCGGCCGATGTAATAGCTTGACGATAAATGTGATCCATCACGTCACCGGCAGCGAACACGCCGGGGATACTGGTCTGAGTTGCATTGCCGTGAATACCGGACTGCACTTTTATGTAGCCATTCTCCAGTTCCAGTTGGTCACCAAATACCGCAGTATTCGGACTGTGGCCGATAGCAATAAATACCCCGGCGACTTCCAGCATTTCGGTGGCCTCACTGTGTGCATCACGCAGACGTACACCAGTTACCCCCATTTCATCCCCCAGCACTTCATCCAGCGTACGGTCAGTATGCAGTACGATATTGCCCTTCGTGGCTTTTTCCATCAGCCGATCAATCAGGATTTTTTCTGAACGGAAACTGTCACGACGATGAATCAGATGCACTTCCGCTGCAATATTGGACAGGTACAGCGCTTCCTCTACGGCGGTATTACCACCACCGACCACGGCCACTTTCTGATTGCGGTAGAAAAAACCGTCACAGGTGGCGCAGGCAGATACACCTTTGCCCTTGAACGCCTCTTCAGACGGCAGGCCGAGATACCGTGCGGATGCTCCGGTAGCGATAATTAATGCATCACAGGTGTACACATCGCTGTCGCCAGACAGACGAAACGGGCGGGTTTGCAAATCGACATGAGTAATGTGGTCAAGCACAATTTCTGTATTGAACTTGGTGGCATGGGCATGCATGCGTTCCATTAGCAGTGGACCAGTCAGGTCATCGGGATCGCCCGGCCAGTTTTCTACTTCGGTGGTGGTGGTCAACTGACCGCCTTTCTCCATTCCGGTGATCAGCAGCGGATTCAGGTTTGCCCGTGCAGCATAAACGGCAGCGGTATATCCAGCCGGCCCTGAGCCCAGAATTAATAATTTACGGTGTTTTACGGTGCTCATGAGTTCCTCAATTCATTTGAACGGACGATTTAGTCGATTGTAGGGAAATTACCAACGTAAAAAAAGTATGGGGGAATGTTGTTAACGATTTGTCTGATTGTTATCGACTATCACGTATGGCGGTTTCATGATTAACGCCGTACCGATTGATGCTATACAAATCGTTTCAGCGCCAGGAAACACAGTGCCAATAACCGGTTTTTACTCCAATCTGGCACTTTCTTCTGATTTTAATTGTTTTACTTTGACAATCGGCTGTACTTTTGCGAAAACTTCCATGGAAGAGGAAATTTTTTGTATGTGAATGGTTGAAAGCTCGGCTTCGCGTTCATTTTTTATGTGGCCGATCAGGATGACATAGATCATTATCCCAATAGCGCTTGTTGGCGTGTGTTCGTATTTTATGACCTGCCGCATATTGGCATCTATTGTGATGAGTTCAGTGTCGCCAAATCTGATCTTCGGTGCGCTTTTCTGGCAGGGACTGGTGGCGACCGGTGGCAAGCTGAAGGAAAGTGAACTTTTTATATACAAAATGGTCAGCGGTCTTCTTTAGGGGCAACTCTGACATATTGACGTGAGTCGGAGACAGCAAGTGCAGGGATGAATGAAGAGAGACAATAATAATGGTAGACACGAAAAAACGTCCGGGAAAAGATCTTGACCGTATCGATCGTAATATCCTGAACGAATTACAAAAAGATGGGCGTATCTCCAATGTAGAGCTTTCCAAGCGAGTGGGGTTGTCGCCGACACCTTGTCTGGAACGTGTTCGTCGTCTGGAGAGACAGGGGTTTATTAACGGGTATACTGCGTTGCTGAACCCGCATTATCTGGATGCGTCACTGTTGGTTTTTGTGGAAATTACGCTTAACCGTGGTGCACCGGATGTCTTTGAGCAATTCAATACGGCAGTTCAGAAGCTGGAAGAAATTCAGGAGTGTCATCTGGTTTCCGGGGATTTTGACTATCTGCTTAAAACCCGTGTACCGGATATGTCGGCTTACCGTCGGCTGCTGGGTGAAACGTTGTTGCGTCTGCCGGGCGTTAATGACACCCGTACTTATGTGGTAATGGAAGAAGTGAAGCAAAGTAACCGACTGGTTATCAAGACCCGTTAACGGTATGGGTGCAAAACCCGATAAACTCAGCTACACTCCTGTTAATTTATACAGTCATGGCGCCGGGAAATCCTCGGCGCTTTGTCATAAAACATTTACAGGACCCTGGAGAGACGCTTGAGCCAGGAATATACAGAAGATAAAGACGTCACACTGAAAAAACTCAGTGCTGGACGACGTGTACTGGAAGCGATACTTATCGTTGTGGTGCTGTTTGCCATTTATCTGGCGATAGCGCTGCTGAGTTTCAGCCCTTCCGACCCCAGTTGGTCACAAACCGCATGGCATGAACCGATCCACAATCTTGGAGGGGGCGTTGGTGCCTGGTTAGCCGATACGCTGTTTTTCGTTTTCGGGGTACTGGCTTATGCCATTCCACCGGTGATGGTGTCCCTGTGTTGGGTGATTTACCGTCAGCGAGATCAACGTTACACCATCGACTATTTTACCTTTTCGCTACGTTTGATTGGGACTCTGGCGCTGATCCTGACTTCTTGTGGATTGGCGGCGTTAAATACAGATGACCTTTACTACTTCGCTTCCGGTGGTGTGCTGGGCAGTCTGCTCAGTAGTTCCATGATCCCGCACTTTAACAGTATTGGGTCTACCGTGATCCTGTTGTGTGTGTGGGCTGCCGGACTCACACTCTTTACCGGATGGTCATGGTTGACTATTGCAGAGAAAATCGGTGCGGCGGTAATGGCCAGTTTGTCGTTTTTCTCCCGCCGTCACCGTGCCGATGATGATCTGTATGATGATGAGCTGAAGGTTATTGATCCTGTTTCCGATACTGACAAGATGGAATCAGTGACATCGGAAGATGATAATGATGTGCTGCTCCTGGCGCCGGCGATTCTGTCGCAGGGAACATCAGTGCAAGCGGAAGCCTCTGCCGTATCAGACGTGGCGGCGGAAAGTGACGCAATATCGTCTGTTTCCTCCACGTTAGCGGATGTGCAGACATCTCCAGAAGCGGAGGAAATCCAGACACCATTGCCACCGCTGTACTCCTTCGAGATGCCAGAGCCTGCGGCGGCGCATCCACACTCTGTTGAATCGGCACCGCCGACGATTGGCATGCAAGCCAGCAGTACGCCGGATTACGGTAGGGATACTACCTTTATGCCGATTTTCGGTGCCGATGACGCTATACATTCGCAGGTGAAACGTGGCATGGGACCAGAATTGCCACGTCCTAATCCGGTACGAATCCCTACCCGGCGTGAGCTGGCTTCCTACGGAATAAAACTGCCTTCCCAGCGGCTGGCGGAGCAACAGGCCCGTGAAGAGGCTCAATCGCAGGAAGTCGATGGTGTACCGACTACATCACCGATGCCATATGCGGTAAAAACATCAGAACCTGAATCGGGTGAGCATGATGAGCTATTGCAGGACGCTGCGTTACGCGAGGCTTATGTGGAACAGCAGCGTCAACGTTATGACGATGATGCTTATCCTGGGCATGAAGACGATGAAGATGCGCTGTTACAGGCTCAGTTAGCGCGAGATTTTGCAGCCCGGCAGCAGATGCGTTATGGGCCGGATCTGACGCCGGAGCGCCATGATGATTCGTCTATCCTCCCGGCAGTGCATGAACCGCCAGTGCCGAAAAGCCTGTTCGCCATTTCTCCACTGGCCGATCTGATGGATGATGGACCGAACGACCCTCTGTTTACCCTGCCGTCGCAGGACGATGCGCCATCTTCCCCTGCCCATCGTGAACCGTCGTTTGTCACGTCACCACCGACGTTTGATCCGGCCGGGACGTCGCCGGTTGAATATCCGCCGATAGACGATGACGAAACAGAGACCTCGGCGACGTCGGTGATGGATAGCTTGATTCACCCGTTCCTGATACGTAACGATCAGCCGTTACAAAAACCCACGACACCGTTACCGTCTCTTGATCTATTGACGCCGCCTTCGGTTAATGACGATCCGGTCGATGAATTCGCACTGGAGCAAACTGCTCGGTTGATAGAAGCCCGATTGGCTGATTACCGGGTTAAAGCGACGGTGGTTGGGTACCATCCAGGGCCGGTTATTACCCGTTTCGAGCTGGATTTGGCCCCAGGGGTGAAAGCGGCGCGCATCTCGAATCTGTCAAAAGATTTGGCACGCTCTCTGTCCGTAGTCGCGGTGCGTATTGTGGAAGTTATTCCCGGCAAACCTTATGTGGGGTTGGAATTACCGAATAAACACCGGCAGACCGTATTTCTGCGCGAAGTGCTGGATTGTGAGCGTTTTCGTGATAATCCGTCACCGTTGGCGGTGGTGCTGGGGAAAGATATTGCCGGCCAACCGGTGGTGGCTGATCTGGCCAAAATGCCGCATCTGCTGGTGGCTGGTACTACGGGCTCGGGTAAATCGGTCGGGGTAAACGCGATGATCATCAGCATGCTATATAAAGCGAAGCCTGAGGATGTCCGCTTTATCATGATCGACCCGAAAATGCTGGAGCTTTCAGTGTATGAGGGGATCCCGCATCTGCTCACCGAAGTCGTTACAGACATGAAAGATGCGGCCAATGCGTTGCGTTGGTGCGTTGGTGAAATGGAGCGTCGTTATAAGCTGATGTCTGCCCTTGGGGTACGTAACCTCAGTGGTTATAACGAGCGGGTAATGCAGGCTGATTCGATGGGACGCCCGATTCCTGATCCATTCTGGAAGCCGGGAGACAGTATGGATATGCAACCGCCGATACTGGAAAAACTACCGTATATCGTGGTGATGGTGGATGAGTTCGCTGATCTGATGATGGCGGTTGGGAAAAAAGTTGAAGAGCTTATTGCCCGGCTGGCGCAGAAGGCTCGTGCGGCGGGTATTCATTTGGTACTGGCCACCCAGCGCCCTTCTGTGGATGTTATTACCGGTCTGATTAAGGCCAATATCCCAACACGTATCGCCTTTACCGTATCGAGCAAAATCGACTCTCGGACCATTCTGGATCAGAGCGGTGCCGAGTCGCTGCTGGGAATGGGCGACATGCTGTATATGGCCCCCAATTCCTCGATTCCGGTGCGTGTTCACGGCGCTTTTGTCCGTGATCAGGAAGTTCACGCGGTAGTGCAGGATTGGAAAGCACGGGGACGACCAGAATACATCGACAGTGTTGTCAAAGGCGGAGACGATGGCGAAGGCGGCAGTCTGGGATTTGACAGTGATGAAGAGTTGGATCAGTTGTTCGATCAGGCTGTTGCGTTTGTGGTGGAAAAACGCCGCGCCTCTATCTCTGGTGTACAGCGTCAGTTCCGTATCGGTTATAACCGTGCAGCCCGTATTGTCGAACAGATGGAAGCGCAGGGAATAGTCAGCAGCCCTGGACATAACGGAAACCGTGAAGTGTTGGCGCCACCGCCGATGGAATAATCAGCATGTGTGGTCCATTTTTGTGCTCATGGGTATAGTTCGAGACAGATATTGTGCAAAGAAGCGTAAACACGGTAAATAGCGGAGAATTCACCTATTGTGTCCTGCACAGCTGCGCTACAGTAGCGCACAGAGAAACAGCGTCCAGTTAGATGAGGCCGCTGAACCGGTCAGAATAGTTAAAGGATTGAGTATGATAAGAAATTGGTTAATGGCGGGGTGTTTATTGTCAGGCATGCTGTCCACGGCTGTGTATGCCGATGCCGCCAGTGATTTGCAACATCGTTTGAGCAAGGTGAACAGTTTTCACGCCAGTTTTACCCAGAGAGTGACTACTGGTGATGGCGCGGCAGTACAAGAAGGGGAAGGTGAGCTGTGGGTGAAGCGTCCCAATTTGTTTAACTGGGAAACCACTTCTCCTGATAAAAGTGTACTCGTGTCTGATGGGAAAACCCTATGGTTTTATAATCCATTTGTCGAACAAGTTACGGCTACCTGGTTGAAAGATGCCACCGGCAATACGCCGTTTATGCTGATTACCCGCAATAATGCTGGTGACTGGGGTAAATATAATGTCACACGGAAAGGCGATGATTTTGAGTTAACACCCAAGTCAGTTGGTGGCAATCTGAAGCAGTTTGCTATCAATGTGACAGACACGGGTACGATCAAGCGGTTTATTGCTACCGAGCGTGATGGTCAGCGCAGTACCTTTACGTTGAAGAACCAGCAAAATGGGGCGATAAACGCGGCGAAGTTTACTTTCACACCGCCTAAAGGTGTTGCGGTGGACGATCAACGTCAGTGAGGTGCCAGTGAGTACTCTGTCACTCGATTTTTCCGATCAGGCGTTCCAGCCACTGGCGGCGCGTATGCGGCCAGTGACATTGGCGCAGTATATCGGGCAACAGCATTTACTGGGGCCGGGTAAGCCGTTGCCACGGGCAATTGAAGCGGGGCAACTGCACTCCATGATCTTGTGGGGGCCGCCCGGAACCGGGAAAACCACACTGGCTGAGTTGATTGGTCGTTATGGCAATGCGGATGTGGAACGTATCTCAGCGGTGACGTCGGGCATTAAGGAGATTCGGGAAGCTATTGAACGCGCCCGCCAGAACCGCGATGCAGGGCGACGGACCATCCTGTTTGTGGATGAAGTCCATCGTTTCAACAAAAGTCAGCAGGATGCGTTTCTGCCGCATATTGAAGATGGCACCATCACTTTTATTGGCGCCACCACTGAAAATCCCTCCTTTGAACTGAATTCCGCCTTGTTGTCCCGTGCCCGCGTTTATTTGCTGAAAGCCTTAACGGCAGAAGATATTGGTCAGGTTATCGATCAGGCCATGCAGGATCGTGATCGGGGGTTGGGCGGGCAGGATATCGTCTTGCCGGACGATACTCGCCGGATGTTGGCTGAACTGGTGAATGGTGATGCGCGCCGGGCATTGAACAGCCTGGAAATGATGGCGGATATGGCTGAAGTGAATGCCACGGGACAACGCGTGCTCACGGCCGAACTGTTGCAGTCGATTTCTGGTGAACGCAGTGCCCGGTTTGATAACAAGGGCGACCGCTATTACGATTTGATCTCGGCGCTGCATAAATCTGTCCGTGGTTCTGCGCCAGATGCGGCGCTGTATTGGTATGCCCGCATTATTACCGCCGGTGGTGACCCGCTCTATGTCGCGCGTCGTCTGCTGGCGATTGCGTCTGAAGATGTGGGAAATGCGGATCCGCGTGCGATGCAGGTCGCTATCTCCGCCTGGGATTGTTTTACCCGCGTCGGCCCCGCAGAAGGCGAACGCGCCATTGCGCAGGCAATTGTTTATCTGGCGTGTGCGCCGAAGAGTAACGCGGTTTACACGGCTTTTAAGGCTGCGCTGCATGATGCACGGGAAAAACCGGATTATGATGTGCCGGAACATTTGCGCAATGCACCGACCAAACTGATGAAGGAAATGGGACTGGGAGCGGAGTACCGCTATGCCCATGATGAACCTAACGCTTATGCTGCGGGTGAACGCTATTTCCCGCCTGAAATGGCGGAAACACACTACTATCAGCCCACTTCCCGGGGGTTGGAAGCCAAGATTGGTGAAAAGCTAGCCTGGCTTGCTGCTCAGGATCAAAATAGCCCGACAAAACGCTACCGCTAGTGTAGACGTTGCGGTAAGGTTATTCCCGATACTTTCTGCTGCACGATGCTTCGTAAGGTAGCGTGTAACATCAATAATTCATTAATAATCACAAGCACAGGACTAGCATGCTCGATCCCAATTTACTGCGTAATGAGCTAGACGCAGTTGCCGAAAAACTACTGGCTCGCAGAAGCTTTAAACTGGATGTAGATACACTGCGTAAACAGGAAGAACGTCGCAAGACTCTACAAGTCGAAACAGAAAGTTTGCAGGCAGAACGTAACTCCCGATCGAAAGAGATTGGTGCGGCCAAGGCCCGCGGTGAAGATATTGAACCACTACGCCGCGACGTTAACGAGTTGGGTGAAAAACTGGATGCCGCCAAGGTCGAGCTGGAACAACTGCAAAATGCTATCCGTGATCTGGCGTTGACGATCCCCAATCTACCCGACGATTGTGTCCCGCTGGGCAAAGATGAATCAGAAAATCAGGAAATCAGTCGCTGGGGTGAACCCCGTAAATTTGATTTTCCGGTACGCGACCATGTTGATCTGGGCGAACTGTGTGGCGGCTTGAGCATGGCCGACGGGGTAAAACTGACCGGCGCGCGTTTCTCGGTAATGAAAGGGCAAATTGCGCATCTGCACCGTGCGCTGGCTCAGTTCATGCTGGATCTGCATACCAGTCAGCATGGCTATCAGGAAACGTATGTACCGTATCTGGTCAACCAGGCCACGCTGTATGGTACCGGGCAATTACCTAAATTCAGTGAAGATTTGTTCCATACCAAGCCGCTGGATGAAGAAGCGGAAACCAGTAATTATGCACTGATCCCGACAGCGGAAGTGCCATTGACCAACTTGGTTCGTGACGAGATTCTGGAAGAAGCCTCATTGCCGATCAAAATGACCGCCCATACACCGTGTTTCCGTTCTGAAGCCGGTTCATATGGCCGAGATACCCGTGGCTTGATCCGTGTGCATCAGTTCGACAAAGTGGAAATGGTGCAGATTGTTCGTCCGGAAGATTCCATGCAGGCGTTGGAAGAACTGACCGGTCATGCGGAAAAGGTATTACAACTGCTGAATCTGCCGTACCGCAAAGTTCTGCTTTGCACTGGCGACATGGGATTCGGTTCTTGCAAAACCTACGATCTGGAAGTGTGGTTGCCTGCGCAGAACACATATCGTGAAATCTCTTCCTGTTCCAATATGTGGGATTTTCAGGCGCGGCGGATGCAGACGCGTTGCCGTAGCAAAAGCGACAAGAAAACACGGCTGGTCCATACGCTGAATGGTTCTGGTCTGGCGGTTGGTCGCGCGTTGGTGGCCGTGCTGGAAAATTACCAGCAAGCCGATGGTCGTATTGCCGTACCAGAAGTTTTGCGTCCGTATATGAACGGTCTGGCGTTTATCGGCTAATCCCGATTGCACCCAGTCAACTAGAAAAGCGCTCATCGGGGCGCTTTTTTTATGGATGCCACGGGTTGTTTTACTTGCACCGCCATTTCTGCTCCTCTGCCATGCTCTCTGTCCGGCTTATCAAAAACAAAGTCTGCTCATTATTATTTTGTTGATGTTAGACAATAAAACAGATCAGCAACGGGATAATTCTTACAAATAGAAAAGAATTTTATACAAACGGCCTGAAAATATTCAGGTTCGGGCAAACAGGAGGGTACCCACGTTATTCCTGCAAGCCTGATAAGTCATCAAGCGCGCTGAACTGTTTCTGTCTGGTTAGAGGAGCCTGTTGTGCCAATGGAAAATATGAATGGTCTGTTGCAGCAAAAAATCAAAAGACGAACGTTGGTCAAAACCGCGGCGTTGACTGGGTTATCCGCCGCGATTGGACAGATTATGCTGCCTTATCGCCCGGTGTTTGCCAATAATGCCCCTAGCGTAATGGGTGAAAACGCACCAGAGAAACTGGTGTGGGGAGCGTGTTCTGTCAACTGCGGTAGCCGCTGTGCGTTACGTTTTCATGTACGGGACAATGAGATTCTCTGGGTAGAGACTGACAATACCGGCGACGATCACTACGGTAACCATCAGATACGCGCCTGTCTGCGCGGACGTTCTATCCGCCAGCGTATTAACCATCCGGATCGGTTGAAGTACCCGATGAAGCGTGTGGGCAAGCGTGGAGAAGGCAAGTTCCAGCGTATCAGCTGGCAGGAAGCGTTGGATGAGATTGCGGGCAGCCTGAAACAGGTGGTCAAAAAATACGGCAACGAAGCCGTCTATATTAATTACAGTTCGGGGATCGTCGGCGGGAATATCACGCGTTCATCACCCTCTGCATCACTGGTGACTCGGTTGATGAACTGCTATGGCGGTTCATTGGGACAATATGGCACATACAGTACCGCGCAGATTTCCTGTGCCATGCCGTATACCTACGGCAGTAATATGGGTAATAGCACATCCGATATCGAAAACAGCAAGCTGGTGGTGATGTTCGGCAATAATCCTGCTGAAACCCGTATGAGCGGTGGCGGTATTACCTATTATCTGGAGCAGGCGCGTGCACGTTCCAATGCCCGCATGATTGTGATTGATCCTCGTTATACCGATACCGCCGCCGGACGAGAGGATGAATGGATCCCCATCCGACCAGGAACCGATGCCGCACTGGTGGCCGGTATGGCATATGTGTTGATTACCGAGAATCTGGTGGATCAGGCCTTTTTGGATAAATACTGTGTTGGTTATGACGAAAAAACACTGCCGGCTGATGCGCCAGTCAATGGTCACTACAAAGCCTATATCCTGGGGCAGGGAGAAGATGGTACGGCTAAAACGCCAGACTGGGCTGCGGCTATCACCGGCATTCCACAAAGCCGTATTATTCATCTGGCGCGTGAGATTGGCAGTACCAAACCCGCCTATATTTGTCAGGGTTGGGGACCACAGCGTCAGGCCAATGGCGAACTAACGTCGCGGGCGATAGCCATGTTACCGATTCTTACCGGAAATGTAGGGATTCATGGCGGCAACAGTGGTGCGCGGGAATCGACTTATGTGGTTAATATTGAAAAAATGCCGGTGCTGACTAACCCGGTCAAAACCAAAATATCCTGTTTTACCTGGACGGATGCGATTGCCCGCGGAGCGGAAATGACGGCGCTGAGAGATGGCGTGCGCGGTAAGTCCAGGCTGGATGTGCCGATCAAATTTATCTGGAACTATGCCGGTAACTGTCTGGTGAATCAGCATTCACAAATCAATCGCACTCACCAGATTCTGCAAGATGAAAATCTGTGCGAAAAGATTGTGGTGATTGAAAATTTCATGACCTCATCGGCCAAATATGCCGATATTCTGCTGCCGGATCTGATGACCATTGAGCAGGAAGACATTATTCCTAATGATTATGCCGGGAACATGGGGTATCTGATCTTCATCCAGCCAGCGACGACACCCAAATATGAGCGTAAGCCCATTTATGAAATCATGAGTGAAGTCGCGCGACGGCTGGGGCCGGATGTCTATCAAAAATTTACCGAAGGGCGAACACAACGGCAATGGTTGGAATATCTGTATGAGAAAACCCAGGTAAAAGATCCCATGTTGCCCACCTTTGAGGAACTGCGTGAGCAGGGAATATACAAGCGAAAAGACCCTGCCGGGCACTATGTCGCCTATCAGGATTTCCGTGACGACCCGATAGCACATCCGTTGAAAACCCCATCGGGAAAGATTGAAATTTATTCGTCAGCACTGGCAAGTGTGGCCGCGAATTGGGAACTGAAACCCGATGAAGTGATTAGTCCGTTACCGATCTATGCCTCTACGTTTGAAGGCTGGAATGATCCATTACGTAAACAGTACCCGTTACAAATGACGGGCTTTCACTACAAAGCCAGAACACACTCCAGTTACGCCAACATTGCGGTATTGCAATCAGCCTGCCCACAGGAAATATGGATTAACCCTGTTGATGCGTCATCTCGTGGTATCACCAATGGTGATGAAGTGCGAGTGTTTAATGGTCGGGGCGAGGTGCGTCTGCCGGCGAAAGTAACACCACGGATTATCCCCGGGGTGACGGCCATGCCACAAGGCTCCTGGCATCAGGCGGAGATGAACGGTGATCGTATTGATCATGGCGGTTGCATCAACACACTGACGACACTCCGGCCTTCTCCGTTGGCGAAAGGGAATCCTCAACATACCAATCTTGTTCAAATAGAAAAAATATAGGGTGTCGCCGAGCGTGAATTCCGGTCATGTTTACGCTCGGTGGCGATTTTTTGCGTTGCAGATCCCATTTCCATTTACTTGTCATGCTAACTATTTTTTTGTTGATAGTTATCAATACCCATATCATCTGTAAGCCTAAACTGGTTTTAGTGACAACATTTTGATTAAAAAGTAGTTTCATAAATGTTGCCAGCCGGAGCGTTTTTCGTTCTGACTCCCTGCTCCCCCTTAACGAAAAGTGGGTTTAGCCTATGAACAATGCCAAAAATTCTCGTTTGCTCATGCAGCCTGTCAGTCGACGTGCACTGGTAAAAAGCGGTGCGCTTTGCGGCGTCGCTGCGGCGGCCAGTAGTTTGTCGTTACCTTTCGTCAGCAAGGCCATTGCCGGGCAGACAATTCCTGTAGCACCAGCGGAAAAAGTCATCTGGAGCGCCTGTACCGTAAACTGTGGTAGCCGTTGCCCGCTGCGTATGCATGTGGTTGATGGCGAGATTCGTTACGTCGAAACGGATAACACCGGTAAGGATATCTATGACGGTTTCCATCAGGTACGAGCCTGCTTGCGAGGGCGTTCGATGCGCCGTCGTGTCTATAATCCCGATCGACTGAAATACCCGATGAAGCGTGTAGGCAAGCGCGGAGAGGGTAAGTTTGAACGAATTAGCTGGGATGAAGCTCTGGATATCATCGCCGCCAGTCTGAAGAGTATTGTCGGAAAGTATGGTAATGAAGCGGTATACCTGAATTATGGCACCGGCACGCTGGGCGGCACCATGACGCGTTCATGGCCACCAGGAAAAACGCTGATTGCCCGCTTGATGAACTGTTATGGCGGTTACCTCAATCAATACGGTGATTACAGTACAGCGCAGATTACGGCTGGCTTGAACTATACCTATGGCGGTTGGGCTCCCGGTAACAGTCCATCCGATATTGAAAACAGTAAACTGGTGGTGCTGTTCGGCAATAATCCGTCTGAAACCCGAATGAGTGGTGGTGGAGTAACCTACTATCTGGAACAAGCACGCCAGAAATCCAACGCCAAAATGATTATTATTGATCCCCGTTACACGGATACTGGCGCTGGTCGGGAAGATGAATGGATCCCCATTCGTCCTGGTACTGATGCCGCGCTGGTGGCGGGTATGGCACATGTACTGATTAACGAAAATCTGGTGGATCAGGCTTTTCTGGATAAATACTGTGTTGGCTATGACGAAAAAACGCTGCCAGCTGGAGCACCGGCTAACGGCCACTACAAGGCCTATATTCTAGGGCAGGGGCCGGATGGTATCGCTAAAACACCACAATGGGCTTCGGCTATCACCGGTATTCCTGCTGGAAATATCATTAAATTGGCCCGGGAGATCGGTAGTACCAAACCGGCGTTTATCTCGCAGGGGTGGGGGCCGCAACGACGCTCGAATGGCGAGTTGACTTCACGGGCGATCGCCATGCTCCCTATTCTTACCGGCAATGTGGGTATCCACGGCGGTAATAGTGGTGCGCGAGAAAGTTCCTATGAAACGGCATTTGTCCGTATGCCGACATTAACCAATCCGGTAAAAACCAGTATTTCCATGTTCATGTGGACTGATGCCATTGAGCGCGGGCCAGAAATGACGGCGCTGAAAGATGGTGTGCGTGGTAAAGACAAGCTGGATGTGCCGATCAAATTCATCTGGAACTATGCTAGTAACTGTCTGATAAACCAGCACTCTCAGATTAACCAGACACATAATATTCTGCAAGATGACGGCAAATGCGAGATGGTTGTAGTGATTGATAATCACATGACGGCGTCAGCGAAATATGCGGATATCTTGCTACCGGATTGCACGGCTTCCGAACAGATGGATTTTTGTCTGGATGCCTCCTGCGGCAACATGGCTTATGTGATCTTTGCTGATCAGGTCATCAAGCCAAGATTTGAATGCCGCACGGTGTATGACATGATGACCGGGCTGTCAAAACGGTTGGGTGTGGAGCAGCCATTCACGGAAGGACGCACACAGGAACAGTGGATGCGCTATTTGCATCAACAGTCTCAGGCGCTTATGCCTAAATTGCCTGATTTTGACACTTTCCGCCAGGAAGGTCTCTACAAGGAGCGTGATCCCGAAGGACACTTTGTCGCTTATAAAGCGTTCCGCGAAGATCCACTGGCGCATCCACTGACGACGCCATCAGGAAAAATCGAGATTTACTCATCGGCACTGGCGAAGATAGCGGCTACCTGGACGTTATCACCGGGGGACGTGATTGATCCGTTGCCCGTTTACAATGTGGGTTTCGAAAGTTATGGCGATCCGCTGGCCGACAAATATCCTCTTCAACTGAGTGGTTTTCATTATAAAGCCCGCACGCATTCCACTTATGGAAATGTTGAGTTACTGAAAGCCGCCTGTCCGCAGGAGATGTGGATTAACCCCGTCGATGCTACTCCGCGTGGCATCGCAAGTGGCGACAAGGTTCGTATCTGGAATGATCGAGGACAGGTCGATATTGAAGCCAAAGTGACACCACGGATTATCCCCGGTGTCGTCGCATTGAGTGAAGGCGCATGGTATTCCCCTGACGCACAGCGTATCGATAAGGGCGGGTGTATTAATGTGTTGACGACACAACGGCCTTCTCCACTGGCAAAAGGGAATCCTTCTCATACCAATCTGGTTGAAGTGCAAAAAATTTAGGAGATAGCCGATGAGTACGCAATATGGTTTTTATATTGATTCAAATCGGTGTACCGGTTGTAAAACCTGCGAGCTGGCATGCAAAGACTTTAAAAACCTGTCACCGGATGTGAATTTTCGTCGTATTTATGAATATGCCGGGGGAAACTGGCAACAGGATGGTGAGACCTGGCATCAGAACGTGTTCGCCTATTATCTCTCCATTGCCTGTAACCATTGCAGTGATCCTGCCTGTGTCAAGGTGTGCCCAAGTGGTGCCATGCACAAGCAGGAGGACAATTTTGTGGTGGTCAATGAAGAGGTGTGCATCGGCTGCCGCTATTGCGAAATGGCTTGCCCGTATGGCGCGCCGCAGTTTGATGCGCAAAAAGGACACATGACCAAATGTGACGGGTGTTATCAGCGGGTGGCGGAAGGCAAGAAGCCTATCTGCGTGGAATCCTGTCCGCTACGGGCACTGGATATGGCTCCAATCGAAGAGCTGCGGGCGAAATATGGTGACTTGGCGGAGATAGCCCCATTGCCACAGGCTCATTTTACGCAGCCCAATATTGTACTGAAACCTAATCCTAACAGCCGCCCGGTAGGGGATACTTCCGGTTATCTGGCAAATCCGAGGGAGGTGTAACATGGGAAGCGGATGGTATGAATGGCCACTGGTGATCTTCACCGTACTGGGACAGTGTGTGGCGGGTGGGTTTATCGTGATGGCGCTGGTCTTATTGAGTCGTGACATGGATGTGCAACGGGCCCAACGTATTAACCGGATGATGTTTTTCCTGTGGGTGCTGATGGGGGTGGGATTTGTGGCGTCGTTCCTGCACCTGGGGTCGCCGTTACGGGCGATGAACGCGCTGAACCGACTGGGATCGTCGTCACTCAGCAATGAAATTGCTGCGGGTTCCCTGTTCTTGGTGCTTGGCGGACTATACTGGTTGTTGTCTGTTGTAGGCAAACTGCCGGCTGTAGCTGGCCGGATCTGGCTATGGGTCACGCTGATAGCGGCGCTGGTGTACATGTACGCGATGATTCATGTCTATGACATCGACACCGTGCCGACCTGGTACAACAGCTTTACGCCGGTGCATTTTATCATGACCGCCGTGATTGGCGGGCCGTTGCTGGGGTATTTGCTGCTACGTTCGGCAGGAGAGACGAACAACCTGATGCGTTGGTTGCCGCTGGTCAGCTTGTTGGGGCTGGTAGCCAGTATTGCCGCTACCCTGATGCAGACAGCTGGACTGGCGGAAATCCACAGCTCGGTCCAGCAGGCATCGCAGCTGATACCACTGTATGGTGATATTCAATTGGGTCGGCTGATACTGCTGGTCGCCGGGCTGGGATGCTGGATTTATCCGTTATCCCGCGGTAAGACACCGGCATTGAGTGGGCTGATAGGCGCCATGGTGTTGGTGGTCGGCGGTGAGTTATTGGGCCGGGTCATCTTTTATGGTTTGCATATGACGGTGGGAATGGCGGTGGCAGGGTAAGCGGTTTGCACGCATGACAGCGGTGAATATTCTGATGCATGAGAATTCAGATACCGCCTTATGGTGTCCTCCAGAGGGAAATACTATGGTTTGGATGCTGGATAACCGCGTGGCGGAAGATATTTCCGCCTCTTTGTAAGTGAGGTTTCCCATGACAAAACAGATCGTTAGTCTGACTGGTCGCATGTTAGGTGCATTGTTGTATTACGCTCCGGATGACGAGCGTAACGCTGAGCTGCTTTCCCAACTACGGCAGCATGATTGGTATCAGATGTGGCCTTGTGGTGATGCAGAGCAAATTGCCATAGCGGCACAGCAGATTAATGACGGTTTACAGACGGGTTACGATGAAAAACTGTCCGATGCCTGGCAGAAACTGTTCATCGGTCCTTATGCGCTGCCGGCCCCTCCGTGGGGTTCGGTTTATCTTGATCGGGAAAATGTGCTGTTTGGTGATTCCACATTGGCATTGCGTGAATGGTTACGCCAGCAAGGTATTGAACCACAGAGCGAGCAGCGTGACCCGGAAGATCATATCGGGCTGATGTTGATGTTGGCGGCCTGGTGTGCGGAAAACCAGCCAGATGGTGTGCCGGTGCTGCTGTCTGAACATTTGCTGCCTTGGGCTATGCGCTATCTCGAATTGCTGGAGCAAGGGGCTGAGCATCCTTTTTACCAGGGACTGGCTGTGCTCACCCGCACGACATTGCTGGACTGGCAGGGACGCTACCAGATTACTTTGACCGAAAGAACACTGTTTTATTAATAGCCGGAATCCGGTCTGACAGGGTGCGCCTCAGACCGGTTATTCTTTTTGACGGGGTTCATTCCACTTTGTTATCGGCGACCAGTTTGGTCAGATAATCATGCCACTGCTCGGGGCGTCCCAGCCAGGAGGCAATGTTGATGGTGGTATAGATATCGTCTACGGCAAACACCAGCGTTGGGAAACCGGCACCACCCGATTGCGTTAGCCAGAGACGGCTTTCTTCAATATGTTTTCGGGTAGGTAGTCCGCACCAGCGGGCGTAGGCCGCTTCAAATGACGTTACATCAAGACCGATTTCCGCCGCCATTTTTATCAGTACTGGAAGGTCGGAGATACGCAATCCTTCTACATAATGTGCATTCTGCAATCGTTCCAGTAAATCGATCCCTCGTTTGCCAAGCGTTTCCGCTGCCAAAATCGCCGTGATGGGTGGTTCTGAATCCAGGATGGCCGTGATATCCCACAACAATCCATTGAAATAGCCATCGCCAAAAGGCTGGCCGCTTATCTGGGCGATGCGACGATCGTGAGGCTGAATATAGTCGCGCCATTCGGCGGTGATTCGGCGGCGGCCCGGCCCGGTCATCATGCCGCCCGCATGTAATATGATAGGCAGGCCCTCTATTTTACGTGCAGCGCGTATCAACGGCGCTGCGGCATAGCACCAGCCGCATAGCGGGTCAAAAATATAGTGTAGCGTGTTCATGTATCTGCTCCGTATGCCGAACTGGTTAAAATGAGGTGCCGGATGTCGTTGCGTCTGAAATCCCTGCTTGCCGAGGAAAGCGACGATAACTCGCTGAATTACGTAGCGCTATTTTCATATTATTACCTATTTCCTGAGAGTTAGGAGACCAAGGCAAAATTTTCTCTGATTGTTGATCGCAAAGTTGGAAATAAAATTGCCCCATAGGCAAGAGAGAGTAAGCCATAGTGGATAATACCGATGAAACTGTAGGGATGAAGTATCATCAATACTCGTCGGGATAATGGGCTCCCCTCCATCTCCGATTTTCCCTGGTGATGAACAAATTGTGCGGCACACTGTTGGGTGTCGATTGACTTTATTTTTGCCAGTGGCATGATGCGCGCAAATCATCATCTCTGCTCGGTCACCTGTCCCCATGTCCACCTACACGCGTCCAGTTTTGTTGCTGCTCAGCAGTCTTTTGCTGTTGACGGTATGTATTGCTGTGTTGAATACGCTGGTACCATTATGGCTTAACTATCAACGAGTTTCAGTCTGGCAAGTGGGGATGGTTGGGTCTTTCTATTTCAGCGGAAATTTACTGGGAACGCTGATTGCCGGGAAATTAATTCGCTATTGCGGATTTAACCGCAGTTATTATTTTGCCTCTCTGTTGTTTGGCATCGCCTCGGCGGCGCTGGTGCTGTCACCAGATATCTGGAACTGGTTGCTGTGGCGTTTTATCGCTGGTGTGGGTTGTGCGCTGATTTGGGTGATAGTGGAAAGTGCGCTGCTGTGCAGTGGAACGTCAGTCAACCGTGGACAGCTGTTGGCTGCTTATATGATTGCCTACTATCTGGGGAGTGTGGTCGGGCAATTATTGCTGAGCATTCTGCCTACCAATATATTCAGCGTATTGCCGTGGGTGGTATCGCTGGTTGTGCTGGCATCGCTTCCGTTACTGTTTACCATGATCCCGCCGCCGCAACCCGTCACACATCATGTTAACTTATGGCGGATGATGAAATACCGTCACGCCAGGTTGGGTATCCATGGATGCGCCATTTCCGGTGTTATTCTCGGATCGCTATATGGGTTGATGCCGTTGTATCTATCTCATCAGGGCATGAGTGATTCCCAGGTAGGTTATTGGATGGCGTTGCTGATCAGTGCCGGGATTGTCGGGCAGTGGCCGATAGGCAAGATGGCCGATCGGTATGGCCGTTTACTGGTGCTGCGGGTATTGGTCTTTGCCGTGATTGTCGGTTGTCTGGTGATGCTGGGTGTCAGTCACTATGTGATGGTGCCGGCGCTGTTTATTCTGGGATGCGCTGGTTTTACCCTGTATCCGGTGGCTATGTCCTGGGCATGTGAAAAAGTTTTGCCAGATGAACTGGTGGCGATGAACCAGGCGCTGTTGCTCAGTTATACCATCGGTAGTTTATGTGGTCCGGGGATGGCGGCAATGTTGATGCAAAACTACTCCGATAAGTTGTTGTTTGTGCTGATTGCCGCCGTTTCTTCCTGCTATCTGGTCATGCTGCTGAAGAAGGGCGATCACCATCCCAAACCGTTTGCCACTGCCTAAGGCTGGTGTATTTTTTCGGTTAACGAAGGCCGACCAGCTTCAATAATGCTATTCCACAGCACTTCCGCTACCGGGCTTAGGCGGTACTTGGCATTGCGCACCAGGTAAAAAATACTGGTCAGGTTCAGCCGGTCAGGGGCAATGGCTGTGAGTCGGCCAGCCTTAACCCAACTCGTAGCATAGTGATCCGGCAAGAATCCCATATGTGTCCCCGCCAGTAGCAGCAGTAAGTTGCCTTCTTCGTTCCAGGTGGTATTTTGCAAACCTTGTTTGGCAACGGGACCTAGTTTTTTACAAATTTCGTTCAGTGCGTAACCGCCTATTAACAGTCGTCGGGGATTTAGGGTGCCTTCCTGCCATTCCCGTTCAACGCGCACGGCGTGCTCGCTGGCCACATAAAAAGAGCTGTGCTCGGTAAACGCCGGCTGGAAAAAAATATCTGGTGGAACATCATCCGGCAGTACCGTCAACATCACATCGAGATCGCCGTTTTTCAGTTGTTCTATCAAGGAGTGATAGTCGCTGATTTTGAGGTACGCTGATGCTTCTGGACTGAGATCGTAAAGCGTGCGGATAGCCTTGGAGACAGCTTGAGCCGGGTGAGAGACAATATTATCCAGGCATCCGATGCGGACTTCACCAATCAGTTCGTGTTTAATCCTGGCCAACCGATTAGCAAAATCATCCAGTGTGGCAATTACCGATTTGGCTTCCTGATAAACCATCTCACCCTCGGTGGTCAGAGAAAAGCCACCACGACCACGTTCACACAGTATCAGCCCCAGTGTGTCTTCCAATCGGGAAAGATAGTGGCTTAACACCGGCTGGCTGAGCCCGGTGGTATCCTGAGCATTGGTGATGCCCTGTTTTTCCACGATTTTACAAAAAAGCTTCAGCCAGCGGATTTCAAGTTTGTCTAAGCGCATATAGTGTCTCTGATAAACATAAATAATTTAGATGTTAACATTGAAATAAATTCATTTTAATCGATGTAATTACCCATTATGTTACGCTCAGACTGTCTCTGTTTGAGGCAGTTACCACAAAAAAAATGTGGTTTATGCGTCACCCCAGGGTTTTTCATTAACAATTCTGCCGTCGAATGGCGGCAGAATTGTTCTATGCCATCTGCTGTCTGAACTATAAAATACTTATTCTACGCTAATTATTTACCCTGTATTGTTATTGGGGAATTATGTCTCAAGGAAATACCGCACCTGAAACATTGCCGTCAAAACGACAACCCTATGATTTTGAATACGAAATTGTACCACAGACCGCGCGTAAACGCTGGTATGTGATCACACTTATCTGGGTGGCGATGGGCCTCGATATTTCGGGTCTTTTTTTGGGTACGTTTCTAAGCAGCGGACTGTTGTTTCCTCAGGCTGTCGGCGCAACCCTGATCGGATCGGCATTACTGGGTGTCATCGCGGCCTTGTGTGCCAATGTCGGTCATGGCTGCGGAGTGTCTACCACACTACTATGTATCTCAGTGTTTGGCCGTTTGGGTGGCAAATTGATTGGGCTGATAGCCGCGCTTTCACTTCTCGGCTGGTTTGCTTTTCAGCTCGATTTCTTCGGCATGATGCTACAAAAAGCGTTGTTACATTATCAGTTTGATCCCGGCCGACTACCAATTCTGATTTTTGGTATGACGTTGATGGCGCTAACGGCTATCTGGGGTGTCAGCGCATTGGGAAAACTCAGTATGTTCAGCGTACCGCTGATGATGATACTGATTGTTTCCGGGATCGTTGCGGCGGCAGGCGTGCAGGGCTCGCCACCCTTGATGGCAGTGAAAGCGCCGATCAGTATGGGGGCCGCCATTTCCTATGTTGTCTCAATCTGGATTGTCGCGGCGGTGATGGCACCGGATATCGCTCGTTATGCCAAAACGCGACATGATGCGCTGTTGGGCGCCGGATTGGGGTTCTTTTTCGGTAACAGTGCCACCATTCTGGTTGCTTTGATATTAGCCCGTTTGGTGGGAAGCGATAATTTGATTGAAATATTTTTCAGCATCGGGCTGGGAATCTCCGCGATTGTGGTGCTGATACTGGCTCAATGGACGACTAACAGTGGCAATCTGGTTTCGGCCGCACTGGGATTGTCTGTGGTGGTCAGGGGATTACCGCGTCCTGTACTGGTGCTGTTATTGGCTGTCGCCGGCCTGTTATTGGCACGTAATGGCATGGTTCACAACTTTACCCCGTTTCTATCGTTGCTGGGGGTGCTGATCTCGCCCGTCGCCGGTGTGTATCTGGTGGAATATTATGTCTGGGGAGCGTCACGTTTGATGCAAAATGCCCCACAGCTTTCATCGCTGAACCCTACCGCAATGGCCGCCTGGTGTGGCGGTAGCGGGGTTAGTCTGCTCACATCGCCGGATTTTTTTAATCTGCTGACAATGACTACCGTGAGTTCGCTGGATGGGATACTGGTTGGCATGGTGATTTATGGGTTATGGGGCCGGCCCCGCCCCGCCGTACATCAGTAGATGACTTTATGGCCGTAACTGGCGAGGATGGCCTTTACCCGATCCATAGTATCGGTTTTGGGTGGATTTACCCCGTCAAGTTTGTATTCTTCGCCCATTGCCACCCATTTGTGTTTCCCCAATTCGTGGTAGGGCAGCAGCTCAATTTTCTCAATGTTGGACATATCTTTGGTAAATTCCCCCAGCATATGGACTGACCTGTCATCATCAGTCCAACCGGGAACGACGACAGAACGGATCCAGGTCCGCTGGTTGCGCTTGGCCAGATAGCGGGCGAAGTCCAGTGTACGGTGATTGGACACGCCAACCAGATTCTGATGAACGCTGTCATCCATCTGTTTCAGATCCAGCATGACCAGATCGGTAACATCCAGCAATTCGTCAATCACCGGGTCGTAACGGCGGACATAACCATTGGTATCCAGACAGGTAGTAATACCTTGTTCTCTACAGGCGCGGAACCAGTCACGCACAAATTCGGCCTGTAAAATGGCTTCACCGCCAGAAGCGGTAACGCCGCCACCGGATGCATTCATGAAATGCCGGTAGGTCACGACTTCTTTCATCAACTCGTCAACGGTAATTTCCTTACCACCGTGGGTATCCCAGGTATCGCGGTTATGGCAATACAGGCAACGCATCAGACAACCCTGGAAAAAGACAATGAAACGAATTCCCGGGCCATCAACGGTGCCACAGGATTCATAAGAGTGGATGCGACCTTTCACCACGGGGGTGGCATTGGTTGCTTCAGGAGACTCAAGGGTAACGCTCTGGGTTAACTCATTCATAGATAATCAGTGACACCAACAGGTTCAGCATTGTGGACAGTATAGTGGCATTCCTCTCATTGAGCTAAGGAGCGTGGCATCAGCCAGCGTTCCGAAGC
This sequence comes from Prodigiosinella confusarubida, assembly GCF_002847015.1. GTDB lineage: Bacteria > Pseudomonadota > Gammaproteobacteria > Enterobacterales > Enterobacteriaceae > Prodigiosinella > Prodigiosinella aquatilis. The sequence goes on along the minus strand of NZ_CP025085.1, from coordinate 3,448,598 downwards.
AAAAGACATACTAGAGCAGGAACGATTGAATTACGGAATGCACCGGAGATTCACAACGTCTGAATTTTACCTCTATTCGGCATAAAATGCGTGGCAAATCTGCATTGAAATAGTGAAAACAGGTATTTCCAGGGTATCTTTGCCTCTGGCCGTGTTTCTCTGACCGTGCATGAAAAAAAAGGCTCCACCAAAGTGGAGCCTGAGTATTTACACCGTATCAGTCAGCCAATTACATAGACTTAGTGAAGGTACGGGTAATAACGTCTTGCTGTTGTTCTTTGGTCAGTGAGTTAAACCGCACGGCATAACCTGATACGCGAATAGTCAACTGCGGATATTTTTCCGGGTTTTCCATCGCATCAAGCAGCATTTCACGGTTCATCACGTTCACGTTCAGGTGCTGACCGCCTTCAATGCTGGTTTCATGATGGAAGTAACCATCCATCAAACCTGCCAGGTTGGATTTACGCACATCATCATCTTTACCCAACGCATTCGGAACGATAGAGAAGGTGTAAGAAATACCATCTTTAGCATAGGCGAACGGCAGTTTGGCAACAGAGGTCAGCGAAGCAACAGCACCTTTCTGGTCACGGCCGTGCATCGGGTTGGCACCGGGTCCGAACGGAGCGCCAGCGCGACGACCATCTGGAGTGTTACCGGTTTTCTTACCGTAAACTACGTTAGACGTAATGGTCAGTATGGACTGAGTCGGTACCGCGCCACGGTAGGTGGTCAGTTTCTGAATTTTCTTCATGAAACGTTCAACCAGGTCACAGGCCAGGTCATCAACGCGTGAGTCGTTGTTACCAAACTGCGGGTATTCACCTTCGATGTCAAAGTCGATAGCCAGGCCGTCTTCGTCACGGATCGGTTTGACTTTGGCATACTTGATGGCAGACAAGGAGTCAGCTGCTACAGACAGACCAGCGATACCACAGGCCATGGTGCGATAGACGTCACGGTCATGCAGTGCCATCAAAGCGGCTTCGTAGCTGTATTTGTCATGCATGTAATGAATGATGTTCAACGCAGTGACATACTGTTTAGCCAGCCAGTCCATGAAGTGATCCATACGTTCCAACACTTCATCAAAGTCCAGCACATCACTCATGATAGGCGCAGATTTAGGACCAACCTGCATTTTCATTTTTTCGTCCACACCGCCGTTAATAGCGTACAGCATGGTTTTTGCCAGGTTTGCACGGGCACCGAAGAACTGCATTTGTTTACCAACCACCATCGGGCTGACACAACAGGCAATAGCGTAGTCATCGCTGTTGAAGTCAGGACGCATCAGATCATCATTCTCATATTGCAGAGAAGAGGTATCGATGGACACTTTGGCGGCAAATTTCTTGAAGTTCAGCGGGAGTTTTTCAGACCACAGAATCGTGATGTTTGGTTCCGGTGATGGCCCCATGGTGTATAGGGTATTCAGGAAACGGAAGCTGTTTTTGGTAACCAGAGTACGACCATCCAGGCCCATACCCCCCAAAGACTCGGTTGCCCAGATTGGGTCGCCTGAGAACAGTTCATCATATTCTGGCGTACGCAGGAAACGTACCATACGCAGTTTCATCACTAAATGGTCGACCAGTTCCTGAGCCTGTTCTTCAGTGATTTTGCCTGCTTTCAGATCGCGTTCAATAAAGATATCCAGGAAGCTGGACACGCGGCCGAAGGACATCGCTGCACCGTTCTGAGACTTAACCGCCGCCAGGTAGCCGAAGTAAGTCCACTGAACAGCTTCACATGCATTGGTAGCCGGACCTGAAATGTCGCAACCATATTTGGCAGCCATTTCTTTAATCTGGCCCAGGGCACGATGCTGGTCAGCAATTTCTTCACGCAGACGGATGGTCGCTTCCAGATCTTCACCGTTTTCCAGTCTGGACTGCAAAGAAGTGAACTGGGCAAACTTGTCTTTCATCAGGTAATCAATACCGTACAGCGCGATGCGGCGGTAGTCACCGATGATACGGCCACGGCCATAGGCGTCTGGCAAGCCGGTCAGAATACCGGATTTACGGCAACGCAGGATATCTGGGGTATAAACATCAAATACGCCCTGGTTGTGGGTTTTACGGTATTCGGTGAAGATTTTCTTCAGTTGCGGATCCAGTTCACGGCCATAGACCTTACAGGAACCTTCAATCATTTTGATGCCACCAAACGGAATAAGTGCACGTTTCAGTGGAGCATCAGTCTGCAAACCAACGATTTTTTCCAGATTCTTGTTGATGTAGCCTGCATCATGAGACGTGATGGTGGCGGCTATATCGGTATCGAAATCAACAGGCGCGTGAGTGCGGTTTTCCTGTTTGACGCCTTCCATTACCTGATCCCACAACGCAGTCGTCGCTTTGGTGGCACCAGCCAGGAAAGATTCATTACCTTCATACGGCGTGTAGTTTTTCTGAATGAAGTCACGAACGTTGACTCCATCCTGCCATTCACCTTTGCTAAAACCTTGCCATGCACTGGCCAATTTTTCATTCAGCTCGGTCATTTTACACCTACCTTTAGATATGGATTTCTTAGAACCCGATGTTGCGGCCGATAGCACCTTAGTGCTTTTCTCCACCGCGCAAATAAATAACCCAATAGGTCAAGCCTACCATCAACCCCCCACCAATAATGTTGCCGATCGTGACTGGAATCAGGTTATTAGTAATAAAGTTACTAACGGTTAAATGCTCAAATTGTGTGGGTACCATGCCGATGGCATGCCAGAATTCGGCAGAGGCGAAGTTCTTCACCACGATCCCCATCGGAATCATAAACATATTAGCGATGCTGTGCTCAAAGCCGCTGGCCACAAACATGGCAACCGGCAGGATCATGGCGAACATCTTGTCGGTCAGGCTGCGGCCGGAATAACTCATCCATACGGCCAGGCAGACCATCAGATTAGCCAAAATACCGAGGCAGAGCGCCTGGACAAAGGTATGCTCCAGTTTATGATTGGCTGTTTGCATTACATTCAGCCCCCAGGATCCGTTCGCCACCATGTGTTCACCAGAAAACCAGATTAACGCAACAAAGAATAGGGCGCCGATCAAGTTGCCGATGTACACGTTTATCCAGTTGAAGGCGAGTTGTTTCCAGGTGATTCGGCCACTGGCCTTGGCAATGACGATCAGCACCGTCGAAGTAAACAAGTCTGCACCACAAACTACCACCAACATCAGCCCGAGAGAAAAGCAGATGCCACCAATCAATTTTGCCACACCAAATGGCATAGCGGTTGATCCAGTGGTGGCGGTAATATAAAAAACAAATGCAATAGAGATAAAAACACCGGCAGTAATTGCCAGATAAAAAGTAGTAAGCGGCTGTTTTGTCGCTTTATAAACGCCGGCATCTTCAGCAGCTTTCGCCATGGCAGCAGGTAATAACAATGTGAAGGGGTTGTCAGCTTTCACACTAACTCTCTCTTAAAATTTATCAGCGTCGAGATATTAACAAAGCAGTATAATCCAAAAATTGATATGGATCATATTGGCAGAAACTATTGGGGTTATTAGGCGAGGTTTAATCCTTATTTTTATGTCTAATTATATGAAAAATAAAAAGAAAAATTTTTTTAAATTTTACAAAAAGAGTTGAATGAACCCGTTCTTCAATACCAATCAAGCGTTAAAAAAAATAAGGTTTTGTAGTAATTCAGTTTGCTACTTCGACGATATTTAATTACTTGTTCACCATTTGCTAACAATATTGCTGTCAGCATATTTTCACCAAACGAAATGGCGGTAAATAAATAATGACATATCGTCAGAAAAGTAAAATTAACCATAATAAAAACAAGGTTAATTGACGATAAAAAAAGAATATGCAGAAGTGTAAAATAAAAACACCGCTAATGGGAATGTATTCTTTACGGCGCATGGCTATTCTATTTTACGAAAAAAATGGCAAGCTCCTGTGGCACAGGCGCTTGCCGCGGTCAGCACTGTCGATATGCAGAGCGACTACTGCTTTTGCCAATGCTTACGTTTAACCTGCTGTAGCTTTTCGTAGGCGGCCAGCAGTGACTGATGCGCAGGCAACGCCTTCAGCTCGGCATCTATCGCAAACAACCCATGGAAACACTGTTCTCCGGCGATGGCTGCGCTGGCGACATCTACCGTATCCTGCCCGTACATTTTTACGAAAGCATCATAATACTGTGCCGGGTCGCGTTCTGGTTCGAGTGCCAGTTGCAGCAGTGTGCGCAAACAACGGTAATAATTGCTGCGTTCGGCACTGAAGACAGACTGATTGAAGTCCTGCGACCATTCGACCCAACTCAGCGCCAGATCCAGATCGCCACCCGCGAGCGCGAGCATGGCTTTCAGTTCACCAATGCGCAATGTGAACCAGCCGTTATCTTTGCCGGAGGCAATACCCAGCAGCTCACGTACCCGAGTGAAATCGTCCAGCCCTTCATCATCCAGTTGTTGCAGTAATTCCAGATAATTCTGTGGTTCCCACTGGCTGTCAGGCAATGTCAGCAAGGTATCCCGCAGATGTGCGCCCATGCTGCTGTTGGCCAGCCATAGATCTTCGGCCGGGTAAATGTCAGACATACCTGGCACCAGGATTCGGCAGGCATACACAGCAAGATGCTCGTAGTCGGCGATATACACTTCTTTATTTTCCTTGCGGAAAATGGACATCAGCGTGGCAAATTCCTGCTCGGTCGTGCCACTGAAATCCCAGTCAGCAAAAGCATAGTCGGCTTTTTGTCGGAACATGTCCCAGGAAATCAGACCGCTGGAATCGATAAAATGGGTTTCCAGATTAGTGTGTTCTGCGACTTCGTCGCTATCAAAAGTAGGGGGCGTAAATACGTCTAAATCTTTCAGACTCCGCCCTTGCAACAGTTCGGTTACGGTACGTTCCAGTGCCACGCCAAAATCCGGGTGTGCGCCGAAAGAGGCGAAACAGGTACCGTTATCGGGGTTAAACAGTACGACACAAATGACCGGATACTGACCGCCAAGAGAAGCGTCATAGGCAAAAATCGGGAAGCCTTCTTTTTCCAGTGCGGCAATCGCTTCAATCACGGTGGGATAGCGAGCCAGAACCGCAGATGGAATTTCCGGCAAACTGATAGACTCCGCAATAATCCGGTTTTTCACATAACGCTCAAAAACTTCGGAAAGCGCCTGAACCCGGGCCTCATTGGCGGTATTGCCGGCAGACATGCCGTTGGAAACATACAGATTACCGATGATGTTCATCGGAATATAAATCGTTTGCTGATCGGACTGACGGGTAAAGGGCAGCGCGCAGATGCCGCGGGCGGCGTTACCGGATTGCAGGTCGATCAGGTCGCTGGCTGCCAGTTCATGCTCGGGATCGTAAAAGGCGCGCAGGCGCGCATCCAGAATACCGTCCGGCAGCGTGTCATCTTCCGGCAGCACAAACCATTTTTCATCTGGATAGTGCACGAAATCGCCTTCGGCAATCTCCTTGCCCAGATAGAAATCAGCAAAAAAATAGTTGGTAGACAGGCGCTCAAAATACTCACCCAGCGCGGAGGCCAATGCTGCCTTTTTCGTCGCGCCTTTACCATTGGTGAAGCACAACGCGCAGTCGCGATCACGGATATGTACTGACCAAACATTAGGAACCGGATTCAGCCACGAGGCTTCTTCGATGTTAAACCCCAGATTGAGGAGCTGTTGTTGAAAACGGGCGATGGAATCTTCCAGGGCGGCGTCTTTGCCTGGGATAAACGTTTGAGTCATGGCACTCACTCGGTGATGTTTTAAATAGAAACCGCATAATACGGGCTTTTGCGTGCCGACTCTATTTATTCTGTAACAGATGGGTAACAGTGAGGAAGATCGCTGAATATGGTGCTAAAGTTTTCGTCTACAGCGCGTAATAAGCGTTGCAGGAGCGTAAGCCGAGTGATAAAACCGGTAGCAGGGCAAAAACAAATGCGGCGGCACGAATGTGCTAAATATGGTCGCGGTTATAGATATGTGGTGAGGGGACATGACTCAAGTTTTCAATTTTAGTGCCGGTCCAGCAATGTTGCCGGTAGAAGTGTTACGTCGGGCAGAACAGGAATTATGCAATTGGCATGGTCTGGGTACTTCGGTGATGGAAATTAGCCACCGTAGCAAAGAGTTTATTCAGGTTGCCAAAGAATCCGAGCAAGATTTACGTGATTTGATGAAAGTCCCTCCCAACTATAAGGTGTTATTCTGCCACGGCGGTGCGCGTGCGCAATTTGCCGCTGTGCCGCTTAATCTTCTCGGTAGCAGCGATAAAGCTGACTATATTGACGGCGGCTACTGGGCACACAGCGCTATTAATGAAGCGGAAAAATACTGCACGCCGAATACTATTGATGTTAAAACCCGGATTGATGGTCTGCGCGCAGTAAAACCGATGCGTGAGTGGTCTCTGTCTGATGATGCCGCCTTCGTTCATTATTGTCCGAATGAGACTATTGACGGGCTGGCTATCGAAGAAGAGCCTGATTTTGGCGACAAAGTCGTGGTGGCAGACTACTCCTCCAGCATTCTGTCCCGCCCGATTGATGTCAGTCGTTACGGTGTCATTTATGCCGGCGCACAGAAAAATATCGGTCCGGCAGGGCTGACGGTGGTCATCGTGCGGGACGATCTGCTGGGTAAGGCACGTCGTGAGCTGCCTTCTATTCTGGATTATAAAGTGCTGGCGGATAACGACTCCATGTTCAATACCCCGCCAACGTTTGCCTGGTATCTTTCCGGTATGGTATTCAAATGGTTGAAAGAACAAGGCGGCTTGATTGATATGGAGAAACGCAATCAGGCGAAAGCTGATTTGCTCTATTCTACGATTGATGGCAGTGGCTTCTATCGCAATGATGTGTCACCCGCTAACCGTTCACGCATGAACATTCCGTTCCTGCTGGCAGATTCGGCGCTGGACAGCGTGTTCTTGCAGGAGGCTCAGGCCGCAGGTCTGCATGCGCTGAAAGGTCACCGGGTAGTGGGAGGGATGCGCGCATCTATTTACAACGCGATGCCGTTGGCTGGTGTGCAAGCACTGACTGAGTTTATGGTCGATTTTGAACGCCGTCACGGCTGATAACCCGCATCAAGGCGACGATGTTCCGAGATTGCTGATAAAGGTTTCGTCTCCCTGCTGAGGCAGGGTTTCAATCTGATGTGGATATGTTGTTGATAAATCCTCGCTTATGCGGAAATGGCACCGTGTAGCATCAGAGCGGTTATCTTCATTCTGAACCGACAACGTCGCTGTTATTTTAAAACCCCCGGTTGTGTTGCCGGGGTTTTTATATCAATGCTTTTGGAGAATGTGTTTCACATGCAGGAATCCCTGACTCTACATCCTATTAAATTAGTTAATGGCACCCTCAATTTGCCCGGTTCGAAAAGCGTATCCAATCGTGCACTGTTACTGGCTGCGCTAGCTGAAGGCACTACCCACCTGACCAATCTGCTGGATAGTGATGATGTGCGTCACATGCTCAATGCCCTGCAAGCAATGGGTGTCAGTTATCAACTCTCAGACGATCGTACTCGGTGTGACATCGTTGGGCTGGGAACCGCGTTCACGGTTGAAACTCCGATAGCGTTGTTTCTGGGGAATGCCGGTACGGCAATGCGTCCGCTGGCCGCCGCGCTGTGCCTGACTGCCGGTGACGTTGTGCTGACAGGTGAACCACGAATGAAAGAGCGCCCCATCGGCCATTTGGTGGACGCGTTACGTCAAGGTGGTGCAAGAATTGATTATCTGGAGCAGGAAAACTATCCGCCTCTGCGTCTTTACGGCGGTTTTCAGGGCGGAGAAATCAGTGTCGATGGCAGCGTTTCCAGCCAGTTTCTGACAGCACTTCTGATGATGGCGCCGCTGGCGGGAAACGATACCAGGATCAGTATCAAAGGTGAGCTGGTATCCAAACCTTATATCGACATCACGCTACATATGATGAAAACCTTCGGAATTGAGGTGGATAACGATAATTACCAGCACTTTATGGTGACCGGGAATCAACATTATCGTTCTCCGGGTGATTATCTGGTGGAAGGTGATGCGTCCTCAGCATCCTATTTTCTGGCCGCGGCCGCGATCAAGGGCGGGACAGTCCGCGTAACCGGCGTGGGTCGTAACAGTGTGCAAGGTGATATCCGTTTTGCTGATGTACTGGAAAAAATGGGCGCGAAAATCCGCTGGGGTAACGATTATATCGAATGCCAACGTGGTGAACTTCATGCTATTGACATGGATATGAATCATATTCCCGATGCGGCTATGACGATTGCGACTACTGCGTTATTTGCTCAAGGGGGAACGACCACCCTGCGGAATATCTATAACTGGCGCGTAAAAGAGACCGATCGATTAGCTGCGATGGCGACAGAATTACGCAAAGTCGGTGCCGAGGTTGAAGAAGGTGAGGATTACATCCGTATTACGCCGCCACAACAGCTACAGGCGGCAAACATTGCTACTTACAATGATCATCGCATGGCAATGTGTTTTTCGTTGGTCGCGTTATCTGACACGCCTGTCACAATTATGGACCCGAAATGCACGGCGAAGACTTTCCCGGACTATTTCGACCAGTTGGAACGGCTGAGTCAACACGTGTAATCCAAAATGTCTAGGGTGGGTGAATACCCTGGACATAGTTTTTTCCTCCGCTCTCTTCGGATTTTGCCCTATTTATTGCGAGGATAAGTCTTTAATTTAACGATTATCGCCAGAGATGCGTATAATGCTCTACCATATTGTCTACACAATGACGGGATCGTTTTTCCCTGAAGGAGAATGAAATGGTGGCGACTGCACCAGTGATTACGGTCGACGGACCGAGTGGCGCGGGCAAAGGTACTTTATGCAAAGGGCTGGCAGAGGCTTTGCAGTGGAACCTGCTGGATTCCGGTGCGATTTATCGGGTACTGGCGCTGGCAGCACTGCATCATCAGGTGGATATCACTGCGGAAGACGCCCTGGTTCCCTTGGCAACTCATCTGGATGTACGGTTTATCCCAGAGAATGGGCAGTTGAGAATCATTCTTGAAGGTGAAGATGTCAGTAATGAAATCAGAACTGAAGCGGTGGGTAACACGGCATCTCAGACGGCCGCCTTTCCTCGGGTGCGAGAGGCGTTGTTGCGCCGCCAGCGGGCGTTTCGTGAAGCGCCAGGATTGGTTGCTGATGGTCGGGATATGGGAACAGTGGTGTTTCCCGATGCGGCAGTAAAAATATTTCTGGATGCCAGCGCGGAAGAACGTGCGCAACGCCGCATGCTACAGTTGCAGGAAAGTGGCTTTAGTGTTAACTTTGAACGTCTTTTGTCCGAGATAAAGGAACGGGATAACCGTGACCGGACTCGCTCTGTTGCGCCGCTGGTGCCAGCCCCAGATGCTTTGGTGCTGGATTCAACAGATATGGCACTGGATGAAGTCGTTGAACGGGCACTGGCGTACGTGCGTCAGGTTTTAGTCTGAGCAACGAAAAACAATGAATATCAACCTCACAGTAAGGATTTGCAGCGAGGTATGTTAAACAACCCCATTGAGCAGGATGCCAGATGGACGTTAAATTTAAAAACCCTAAGATTATCAACATGACAGAATCTTTTGCTCAACTCTTTGAAGAATCCCTGAAAGAAATTGAAACCCGTCCTGGTTCCATCGTGCGCGGTGTTGTTGTTGCTATTGATAAAGATATCGTACTGGTTGATGCTGGTCTGAAATCTGAATCTGCTATTCCGATAGAGCAATTCAAAAACGCCCAAGGCGAGTTGGAAATCCAGGTTGGCGATGAAGTAGATGTAGCTCTGGACGCAGTAGAAGATGGTTTCGGTGAAACCCTGCTGTCTCGTGAGAAAGCGAAACGTCACGAATCATGGGTAGTGCTGGAAAAAGCGTACGAAGAAGCAGCTACGGTTACCGGTATTATCAACGGTAAAGTGAAAGGTGGTTTCACTGTCGAGCTGAACGGTATTCGCGCGTTCCTGCCGGGTTCTCTGGTAGATGTACGTCCGGTACGTGATACGCTTCATCTGGAAGGCAAAGAGCTTGAGTTCAAAGTAATCAAGCTGGATCAAAAACGCAACAACGTTGTTGTTTCCCGTCGTGCCGTTATCGAATCTGAAAACAGCGCTGAACGCGATCAACTGCTGGAAAACCTGCAAGAAGGCATGGAAGTCAAAGGTATCGTCAAGAACCTCACTGACTACGGTGCATTCGTTGACTTGGGTGGCGTTGATGGCTTGCTGCATATTACTGATATGGCTTGGAAACGTGTTAAACATCCGAGCGAAATCGTCAATGTGGGCGACGAAATCACCGTTAAGGTGCTGAAGTTCGACCGCGAACGTACTCGTGTGTCTCTGGGCCTGAAACAACTGGGCGAAGATCCGTGGGTAGCTATTGCCAAACGTTATCCGGAAAGCACTCGCCTGACCGGTCGCGTGACCAATTTGACTGATTACGGCTGCTTCGTGGAAATCGAAGAAGGCGTTGAAGGTCTGGTACACGTTTCTGAAATGGATTGGACTAACAAAAACATCCATCCGTCCAAAGTGGTTAACGTGGGCGATGTTGTGGAAGTTATGGTTCTGGATATCGATGAAGAACGTCGTCGTATTTCCCTGGGCCTGAAACAGTGTAAATCCAACCCGTGGCAGCTGTTCGCTGAAACTCACAACAAGAATGACCGTGTAGAAGGCAAGATCAAGTCTATTACCGACTTCGGTATCTTCATTGGTCTGGATGGCGGTATTGATGGTCTGGTTCACCTGTCTGATATCTCCTGGAATGTTGCAGGTGAAGAAGCGGTTCGTGAATACAAGAAAGGCGACGAAATCGCAGCTGTTGTACTACAGGTTGACGCAGAACGTGAGCGTATCTCCCTGGGTGTGAAACAACTGGCGGAAGATCCGTTCAATAACTACCTGTCTGTAAACAAGAAAGGTGCAATTGTTACGGGGAAAGTTACTGCAGTTGACGCCAAAGGTGCTACAGTTGAATTAGCTGACGGCGTTGAAGGTTATCTGCGTGCTTCTGAAGCTTCTCGTGATCGCGTTGAAGATGCCACTCTGGTTTTGAACGTTGGTGACAGCGTTGAAGCGAAATATACTGGTGTTGATCGTAAAAACCGCGTTGTTAGCCTGTCTGTTCGTGCTAAAGACGAAGCTGACGAGAAAGACGCTATCGCTTCTGTGAATAGCAGCAGCAGCAAGCAGGAAGAAAGCAATTTCTCCAGCGCGATGGCTGAAGCGTTCAAAGCAGCAAAAGGCGAGTAATCACGGTGGGTTAAGTGGCTCTTGCCGCTTAACCTGAAACGGTAGTAAGTTATTGTGGTGGTGATTAACCACATGCTTGGAGGAATCATGACCAAGTCTGAACTTATTGAAAGACTTGCTGGACAGCAATCTCATATCCCGGCCAAAGTGGTTGAGGATGCAGTGAAAGAGATACTCGAACAAATGGCCACAACGCTGGCTGAAGGTGATCGTATTGAGATCCGAGGGTTCGGCAGTTTTTCGCTTCACTACCGTGCACCGCGTGTTGGTCGTAATCCGAAAACTGGAGATAAGGTGGAACTGGAAGGTAAATATGTTCCGCACTTTAAACCGGGCAAAGAATTACGTGATCGCGCCAATATCTACGGTTAATCAATAACGGTAAATTACCTGCAATTTCGCTAAAATGGCACTCTTAGGAGTGCCATTTTTTTATCCCAATCGCAATCCCAATCTATCAGATTAAGCTGTGGCAGCGGGTTGCCCCTGCTGCCATTCTCGATGGGATCAAATGGGCGGAATGACCGGGCTATTTCGTGTGTCGTTCTTTCAGGCGATTGATGATAGTGGCCAGATTCAGATCCTGATCCTGTAATAGAACCAGCAGATGGTACATCAAATCAGCAGCTTCGTTGGTCAGCTCCTCACGGTCATGAACGGTGGCCGCCAGTGCGGTTTCCAGTCCTTCTTCCCCCACTTTCTGCGCGATACGCTTGGTACCGCTGGCGTACAGTCGCGCGGTGTAGGAACTGGCCGGATCGGCATTTTTCCGTTCAGCGAGCAGTTGTTCCAGCTGATACAGAAACTGCCATTCGCTGGATGCCGGGGAGAAACAGCTCGTGTTGCCCAAGTGACAGGTGGGACCGATCGGGTTAGCCAGCACCAACAGTGTGTCATTATCACAGTCTGGCGTGATGGATACCACGTGCAGAAAGTGCCCGGAGGATTCGCCTTTGGTCCACAAGCGCTGTTTAGTGCGAGAGAAAAAGGTCACTTTGCCGCTTTCTTCGGTAACGTGCAGGGCTTCTTGATTCATGTAACCCAGCATCAGCACTTCACCAGAAATGGCATGCTGTACAATGGCGGGCAACATGCCGTCAGTTTTTTGCCAGTCTAGCTGGCTTCGTTGTTGTTCGCTTAACACACCCGAATCTCCACGCCTTGTTGCTTAAGGAATTGTTTAAGTTCACCAATATTGATGATTTGCTTGTGGAACACGGAAGCGGCCAGTGCGCCATCGACCTGGGCGATCTGAAAGGCTTCCAGGAAATGTTCCATGGTACCGGCGCCGCCGGAGGCGATCAGCGGTACTTTACAGATATTGCGTACCAATTTCAGTTGTTCCAGATCGTAGCCGTTACGCACACCATCCTGATTCATCATGTTGAGGACAATTTCACCGGCACCGCGTTTTTGTACTTCTTCTACCCAGTCCAGCGTTTCCCACTGGGTTACACGGGTTCGGGTTTCGTCACCGGTGTACTGGTTAACATGATAACGACCGGTTTTGGCGTCATGCCAGGTATCAATCCCTACCACGATACATTGCACGCCGTAGCGGTCTGCCAGCCGGGTAATCAGTTCCGGGTCTGCGAGTGCCGGGGAGTTGATGGAAATTTTATCCGCGCCGAATGACAGCATCCGGCCTGCATCTTCCACGCTTTTGATGCCGCCAGCGACACAAAAGGGGATGTCAATCACCTCGGATACGCGGGATATCCAGCTTTTGTCTACCACCCGGCCGTCAGACGAGGCGGTGATATCATAAAACACCAATTCATCTGCACCTTCCTGCGCATAACGCTGCGCCAATGGTACGATGTCACCAATGATTTCGTGATTGCGGAACTGTACGCCTTTGACCACCTGTCCGTCACGGACATCAAGACAGGGAATTATCCGTTTTGCCAGCATGAAATCGCCTCCGCTACAGTAAATTTACCTTCCAAAAGCGCACGACCGACAATAATGCCTTGCACGCCGCTGCCACGCAGGTGAGCGATATCGTCCAGTGAGCCGATACCGCCAGAGGCCTGAAACGCCACCTGCGGATAGCGTTGGCTGACTTCACGATAGAGGTCGACATTGGAACCTTGTAGTGTGCCATCGCGAGAGATATCAGTACACAGCACGTGTTTCAGGCCGAACGGCAGATAACGTTCCACGGCGTGTTCCAGTGTAACGCCAGCGCTTTCCTGCCAGCCGCTGATGGCGACGTTTTTAACGCCGTTGACATCAATGCGCACATCCAGCGCCAGTACCAGCGCTTCGGCACCGTAGCGGGTAAACCACTGCTGGACCAGTGCCGGTTGTTTCACGGCGGTAGAGCCAATCACTACCCGACGGGCACCGGCTGCCAGTAACGCTTCCACGTCCTGCTCAGTGCGAATACCACCACCGACTTGTACCGGTACCGTGACACCGGCCAGCAATGTTTTCAGTAAGGAAATCTGACGGGCGGCCGGATCTTTGGCACCGGTTAAATCTACCAGATGCAGTACCTGCGCACCGTGTTGTTGATAATCCTGCAACCGAGGCAGAGGGTTGCTGCCATATTGACGCTGTTGTCCATAATCACCCTGATGTAAACGGACCACTTGTCCATCAATCAGATCCAACGCGGGAATAATCATGACTGTTTACATCTCCAGAAAGTTTTTCAGTAGCTGCGCCCCGGCGGCACCGGATCGCTCTGGATGGAACTGTACGCCGTAGAAGTTATCGCGCTGTACGGCAGCGGTAAAGGCGTCGCCGTACTGTGCCTGCGCGATCGTGTTGGCGCACACCGGCATGGCATAACTGTGTACAAAATAGAAATAGGCGTTATCGGGGATGTCACGGAATAGGCGATGTCCCCGCTGGGCTGCCACTTGGTTCCAACCCATATGCGGTAATGGCAGTCCCCGATCTTCCATCTGTTTCACTGGGGTATCAACAATACCCAGCATTGGTATGCCGCCACTTTCATCGCTGCGGGAACCCAATAACTGCATACCGAGGCAAATCCCCAGTACCGGTTGGGTACAGGCTGTGATCAGATCGATCAGATGACGTTCCGCCAGTTGATCCATTGCCGCCTGTGCCGTGCCGACGCCCGGCAGGAACAGCTTGTCCGCACGCAGTACCACATCCGGCTCGCGGCTGATCTGTGGCTCATAACCCAGCCGTTTCACGGCGTACATAACGGATGAGAGGTTGGCACAACCGGTATCAAGAATCACTACGCTCATCACAATACCCCTTTGGAACTGGGCAGTGTATCGCCCTCAACGCGGATTGCCTGACGCAATGCGCGGCCAAACACTTTAAACAGGCTTTCGACACGGTGATGGTCGTTGCGGCCTTTGGTTCTAAGGTGCAGGGTGCAGGCCATGGCGTAAGACAGTGAACGGAAGAAGTGTTCCACCATTTCCGTACTCAGGTCGCCGACACGCTGGTAGTTGAATTCCGCTTTGTATTCCAGGTGTGGACGGCCGGAGATATCCAGTGCGCAACGGGCCAGACACTCATCCATCGGCAGCACGAAACCGAATCGACCAATGCCGCGCTTGTTACCCAGCGCTTTATTTAACGCTTCGCCCAGCGCCAGTGCCGTATCTTCCACGGTATGGTGATCGTCGATGTAAAGATCGCCTTTTACTTCAATTTGCATACGGAAACCGCCGTGAGTGGCGATCTGGTCCAGCATGTGGTCGAAGAAACCAATACCGGTATTGATTTTGCTGCCGCCTTCCCGATCCAGCCAAACGTTAACGTCAATGGCGGTTTCGCGTGTTACTCGATTAACATGGGCGTGACGGTCACGGCGGGTAAGTTGGGTAGTGATCGCTTGCCAGTTCAGCCCGTCGGGCTGATAGCGCAGACCGGAAATGCCCATATTCTGTGCCAGCTGCATGTCGGTTTCCCGGTCGCCAATCACGTAGCTGTTGGCGCTATCCATCGCATTGTCTTTCAGGAAGGCATCCACCAGCGCAGTTTTTGGTTTGCGACAGTCACAGTTATCCGCTGGCAGATGCGGACAGATCAATACCCCTTCAAAGCGGATACCCTGTGAGGTGAAAATCTGCATCATCAGGTTATGTGGCGCATCAAAGGCGTCCTGCGGAAAACTGTCGCTGCCCAGTCCATCCTGATTGGTGATCATCACCAATTTAAAGCCTGCTTTCTGTAATGACAGCAGCGACGGAATCACATCTGGTTCCAGGGCCAGCTTATCCAGCCGATCGACCTGAAAATCCTCGGGAGGTTCAGCGATTAGGGTGCCGTCTCGGTCGATAAAAAGATAGTTTACTCCCACAATGGTTCCTCAAGATTAAGCGGTGGTAGCGGATAACGCTTGCAGCGCGCTGATGACACGCTCGCATTCATAACGGTTGCCGATAGTGATCCGCAGGCAACCCGCCAGTCCGGGCTGTTTATTCTGGTCACGCAGAATAATGCCCTGATCCCATAAGGTTTTAAACACCGTGCTGGACGTTATGAAGCGTACCAGCAGGTAGTTACTTTCACTGGGGAACACGGTGTCTACGTAGGGTAGCGGCGCTAATGCGTCGGCCAGCCAACGGCGGTTTTCCACGACATGCGCCACATTCTGCCTCATGCGCGCTACACCGTCTTCACTCAGTGCTTGCGCGGCGATGTCGGCCACTGGCAACGAGAGCGGATAAGGTGCAATCACTTTCAGTAGCAGTTGGATGACGTCCGGATTAGCCAGCGTAAAACCACAGCGTAGCCCGGCCAGCGCGTAAGCTTTTGACAGCGTGCGCAGAATCACCAGATGTGGATAATCCGCCAGCCAGTCAACGGTGGACATTTGCGGACAGAATTCAATATAGGCTTCGTCAATGACCACCAGCGCCTTGTCGCGCGTCATATTCAGCAGGCGACGCAGATCTTCCTGTTTCACCAGATTGCCGGTCGGGTTATTGGGGCTGCACACGTAAACCAGTTTCACGCCGTCCAATTGCCGTTCGATGGAGGCCATATCCAGTTGCCAGTCAGCAGTGCTCTGGGCGGTGCGGCGTTCCACGCCGAAGGTTTCGGCGCTCACGGCGTACATGCCATAAGTGGGCGGGCAGAACAGAATGGCGTCTTTTCCCGGCTCGCAAAACGCCCGGATCAGCAGTTCGATCCCCTCATCCGCACCGCGGCTGACCAGCACCTGTTCCGGCGTGACGCCAGCATAACTGGCATAGCGTTCAATCACCTGTTTCGGCTGGCACTCCGGGTAGCGGTTTAGCGTTTGCAGCGTGAGCTGATATTCCGGTGCCTGAGGAAATTCGTTGGCGTTCAGCCACACATCACCGTTGCCGCCCAGACGACGGGCTGATTGATAGGGCATTAACCGACGCACATTGTCACGTGCCAGATTTTCAATGCTCATACTTGCTCCTTGAGGGCATTAACCCGCAGCGTAACCGCATTTTTGTGGGCGGTAAGCTGTTCCGCCTGTGCCAGAATTTCAATGGTGGGCGCCAGTCGCAATAAACCTTGCGGGCTCAATTGCTGGACGGTCATCCGTTTCTGAAAATCCGCCAGTCCCAGGCTGGAGTAGGTGGCGGTGTAACCGTAAGTCGGCAGAACATGGTTGGTGCCAGAAGCATAGTCACCGGCGGATTCCGGCGACCAGTCACCCAAAAATACTGAACCGGCGCTGGTAATGCTATCCACCAGATCGGCGGCATTACGGGTCTGGATAATCAAATGTTCCGGGCCGTACTGGTTGCTGATTTCCACACACTGTTGTAGATCGCGGGCGATAATCACCCGGCTGCTGGCCAGCGCCTGGCGGGCGATATCGGCTCGGGAAAGCGAGGTAAGCTGACGTTCTACCGCATCGGTTACCGCCTGGGCCATTACTGCATCCGGCGTCAGCAGAATAACCTGAGAGTCCGGGCCGTGCTCCGCCTGTGACAGTAGGTCGGAAGCGACAAAATCCGGGGTGGCGCCACTGTCGGCAATCACCAGCACTTCTGACGGGCCGGCGGGCATATCAATCGCCGCGCCATCCAGCCGTTGGCTGATCTGGCGCTTGGCTTCGGTGACGTAGGCATTGCCAGGGCCAAAAATCTTGTTCACTTTCGGGATACTGTCAGTGCCGAATGCCATTGCCGCCACTGCCTGCGCGCCACCGACCTGAAATACTTCCTGCACGCCACACAATTTTGCGGCGTAGAGAATTTCATCGGCGATGGGTGGCGGTGAGCACAGAATCACCCGTTGGCAACCCGCGATACGTGCGGGTGTCGCCAGCATTAATACGGTGGAAAGCAACGGTGCCGAGCCGCCTGGAATATATAACCCGACACTGGCAATCGGCCGGGTGATTTGCTGGCAGCGGACGCCAGGCTGGGTTTCCACATCAACCGGCGGCAGTTGCTGCGCATTGTGGAAGGTTTCAATGTTGCGCACCGCTGTTGCCATCGCTTGTTTGATGTCATCATCCAGACGATCCGCCGCGGCATCGATATCGGCCTGACTGACGCGCAGATCGCTCACCTGTACATTGTCAAAACGCGCGCTGTAGTCACGTAGCGCGGTGTCACCTTCAGCGTTGACCCGGTCCAGAATCTCACTGACGATGGAGGTAATACGTTCGGAGGCGGAGATTGCCGGACGCGTCAGCAACTGCTGTTGTTCGTCCTTCGAACAGGACTGCCAGTCAATAATAGTGTTGAAGCTGTTCGCCATCGCGGTTACTCCATCATCTTCTCAATTGGCAGCACCAGAATGGAGCTGGCACCGAGCATTTTCAGGTTTTCCATGGTTTCCCAGAACAGGGTTTCGCTGCTCACCATATGCATGGCGACGCGGTTCTTGTCGCCCGCCAGTGGCAGGATGGTCGGCCGTTCGGCGCCTGGCAACAGGGCCACGATATCTTCCAGCCGATCGCTGGGCGCGTGCAGCATGATGTATTTGGATTCACGCGCCTGAATCACGCCCTGCATGCGAGTCAGCAGTCTATCGATGAGTTGCTGCTTGTCGGCGGGCATCTCGCCATCACGCTGAATGAGCGCCGCTTTAGAGCGGTAGATCACTTCTACTTCGCGCAGGCCATTGGCTTCCAGTGTGGCGCCGGTGGAAACCAGATCGCAGATGGCATCGGCCAACCCGGCGCGCGGCGCCACTTCCACTGAGCCATTCAGCAGGCATGATTTGAAATCAATACCTTGTTCATCGAGGTATTTTTTAAGCAAGTGCGGATAGGAGGTAGCGATACGTTTGTTTTGCAAGCATTGCGGGCCGGAATAAGTTTCATCCAGCGGCATGGCCAGTGACAGACGGCAGCCGCCGAAATCAAGACGTCGCAGGGTAAAATAGCGCGGATCTTCACCCTGGGCGCGTCGGTTAAGCAACTCTTCTTCCAGCACGTTTTCCCCGATGATGCCTAAATCCACAACACCATCCATCACCAGACCGGGTATATCGTCATCACGCACGCGCAGAATATCAATCGGCATATTTTCCGCAAAGGCGATAAGTCGTTGTTGTTGCAAATTGATTTTAATCCCGCAACGGGCCAGCAGTTCTCGGGAATCGTCGCTCAGGCGACCTGATTTCTGCATAGCAATGCGCAAACGTGTTTTATCCAGCATGTGAACCTCAATTTAACCTGTCTGATAATGTCTATTTTCAAATAGACTTCTAAAAAGTTCGGGCCATAAAAAAACCCTCGGAAGTGATCTTCCGAGGGCTCTCTTTACGTTCTGCACCACTGGAAGATCCGCGTGTCTTCCAGCACCAATCGCCTGAAAGACTAGTCAGGATGATGGTGATGATGGTGGTTAATCAGAATACGTAACATGAATTTTCTCTTTTCTGGCGATAGTGTTTGTGTCGCTTGTCAGCTAACCTAAACCATGTTGCGGTGGTGATGCAACACTTTTTTACCTGATGTAGTCAATTGATATTGCTATAACTGAAAGGGCGTGGATAGTGGGTGTGAAGCGTCGGTGTAGGTCAGGAGAGGAACGATGAAAAAAGTATCGATTATTGGGCTTGGCTGGCTGGGAATGCCGCTGGCATTGGCGCTGCTTGGTCGCGGGTATCACGTTGTCGGGAGTAAAACGACGGATGATGGTGTGGCCGCGGCACAGCTGAGCGGTATTGACTGCTATCGTTTGCAACTGACGCCGGAACTGGAGTGTGGCGCTGGAGATTTAGCGGTGTTGTTACAGACTGACGCATTGATTATCACCTTGCCGCCCAGCCGTACCGCACAGAATGGAGAGAGCTACATGCAGGCGGTGCAGCAATTGGTCGATAGCGCGCTGGCCTATGGCGTGCCGCGTATTCTGTTTACCAGTTCGACATCGGTTTATGGTCGAACCTATGGCCGGGTAAAAGAAAACAGTCCACTACAGCCAGAGACCATGACCGGGAAAGCGCTGGTAGAACTGGAGCAGTGGTTGCACGCGTTGCCCAATACGTCGGTAGATATTCTGCGTCTGGCGGGATTGGTGGGAGCGGATCGCCATCCAGGGCGTTTTCTGGCTGGGCGGCGTAATCTGCCGAATGGGTCGCACGGCGTCAATCTGGTCCATCAGGAAGATGTGATAGCGGCGATCCTGTTGTTATTACAACTGCCACAGGGGGGTCATCTTTACAACCTTTGTGCACCGGAACATCCAGCCAGGCAGGATTTTTATCCGGCGCAGGCGCGTAACATGCACCTGGACCCGCCGCAATTTCTGCCGGGTGATCCGGCACTGGCGCGGCTGGTGGATGGGCATAAAATCTGTAGCGAGCTGGGGTTTGAATATCAACACCCGGATCCGATGACCATGCCGATGGGGTAAGGCGTTCCACGGAAGATCTGGCGGGATGACCTTTCCCCTTTAATTTCAGGCCCGGATAGGCGTTTTGGCTTTTCGGGGCTTTTTTAGTTGAATCATTTTCACTTCCGGGTTCATTTTCTCGCTGCTTTGCTTCAGTATGAAATCTATTTTATATAAATAATATCAACCATAATAATCCAGATTGAATAATATTTAATTGAATCTCTCTTCAGCAATATGAACCACTCAGCGTATTTATTTTTTGCGCTGTAAAGTGTCGTGGTCTATTTTTATTATCGGAATCAGCAGAATAAATGAGCTGTGCTTTATCAGGTTTTATTGATATTAAGCATATTTACTTTCTGATAAGGAATAATTTATGTTGAGACGAGAAAAAATACTGGGAGGCATAATAAGCCTTTTCAGCGCGATGACACTCTACGCATCTTTGGCGTGTAGTGCGCAGGCGGCACCCGATCCTGCGATAGTGGGCGTGATTGCAAGTAATGGTCTGGACAATACCCGTGTCATGACCATGTATAAAAATGGAACATTACAGCTTACAACCGATACAGCAAATAAAATTATTCTGACTAATCCTAAAGCGGCGAAAAGTAATATCGATGCCGCACATTCAATGTATTGGTATCGAGGCATGGGAATCGCCGAATATAAACAATTTGATACCAATAGATATAAAATAATACCCTGTGTTTCCCAGGCAAGTTTCTGCGGTATTGCGCCGGAATATGATTATTCCGCGAGCTATCTGACGATTAAAGATCCTGGTGTAATGATTCTGTTTAGTACCATTGAGCCTGGTTGGTTATACGATGACTTCACGACCAAACACCACTGTCAGATTAAAGCGGAAGGTGGCGGTACATACGGTCTGGGGATAACGGGGACCTCGGCAAGTTGCGATGCGACCTATAAAAAGAAAGGGATTGGTAACGTATTCAATGGCTGGTTACAGGCACCGCAAAAGATAGAACCCATTATCGCGTATGTATTACTGCCTAAGAAAGCGTAAGGAAAAGTCAGTGTTAAATGACGCTTGATGATGTTATTTCCTGCGTGGGTTCAGGTTTTACCACGCAGGTTTCCGATACGTTTGCAGGTATCGCACGGCGAGAAAAAACCGTTCAATCCGTGTTTTTCTTGCGGTACAGTCGCCGTGGATGACCGATTTTCCCATAGCGCATTTCGATTTCCAGAAACTGGTTTTCCACGCAAAATTCGAGATAACGGCGGGCAGTGGTTTTACTCAGTCCGGTTTTATCGACCACATCATCAACGGAGAATAGCGTTTCCGACTCATTGAGGAAGATCTGCTGAATCAGATTCAGGGTATTTTCCTCAATGCCTTTGCTGCCGGGGCCATTTGGTACGGTAGACGCCTGAAGCTGATAAAGCACATCCACATTTTGCTGATCGACGATTTTGTAAGTGTGCTGGGTTTTCACAAACTGGATAAAACGCTCTAACGACGAACGCAGACGCGGGTAAGAGACAGGTTTGATGATGTAATCAAACGCTCCGCAGCGGATAGCCTGCGCGCAGGTGTTCATATCACTGGCGGCGGTGATAAAAATAACCGAGCAGTTCATGCCTTTCAGCAATTCGCTTTCAATGAGTGATACACCTTCACCATCCGGCAGATAATTATCCAGCAAAATCAACCGTGGCTTGTACAGTTGTAACAACCGTTTTGCTTCGGATAAGGTGGCGGCAATGCCGACCACGCGCATGTTAAAGTTTTTTTCGATAAATTCAGCCTGGATAGTCGCCAGCTTGTTTTCATCTTCAACGATCAAAACGTTGAAATTATCAATAGGCATGGTGCTCTGAATCCCTGTGAGTCTCTGTAGGTTGATTAAAGGAAGAATTTTTGGGAATGAAAATGGAAAAAATTGCTCCGTGCGGTTGGTTGGCGGAAACTTCAATTATCCCGTGAGCCTGATTAACATAACTGGCTACCAGATGCAGCCCCAATCCATGATCGCCTTCCAACTTACTGGTGACACCCATCTCAAATATTCGTTCGGCGATATTCGGGTCAATACCTGTTCCCTGATCAGCAATTTCAATCACCAGTTCCTGCTCACCGTCATGAATGTAAACTTCAACAGGATAATGGGCTTCCTGGCAGGTTAGTGTGGCCTCCACTGCATTATCGATCAAATTGCCGATAATCGACATGAGTTCGGTTTCATTGAGTGCGGCGGGAATTCCATTCAACTGACAGCGTGGGTCAAACAGTAGTTCGATGCCTTTTTCATGCGCGCTGGCATATTTCCCCAGTAGCAGACCACAGAGCGCGGGGGAACAGAAACGACGCGAAACGAAATCCAGTACCACCTGGGCGCTTTCTGATTGCGCTTCAATATATTGCACCGCTTCATCATAGCGTTTCAGATGTAATAATCCGGCTAGCGTGGCAGTCCAGTTGAGTTGTTCATGGCGCAAAATACGCAAACTGTTGGCGTAGCGCTTTACCTGGCTCAATTGCAGACTGAGACTGTGGATGTCGTTTTTGTCACGGAAACTGATGACCCAACCCTGTAGCTCATCTTTCAGCATGATACGTACCCGGCTGGCAATCACCGTAATATGGTTGAAACGACAGATTTCGTCGTGCGTGTCTGTCACCCACATGTCCTCATTGGCAAAAAAGGGAACGGATTTAATCACTTCTTCAATCGGTTTGCCACGCAATTTGTAAGATGGTCCGTCCAGCCCCAGCAACTCTTTAGCTGCATGGTTAATCACGGCAATACGATGTTGTTTATCAATGGCGATCACGCCCTCGTAAATGGACTCCAACAGCGCTTTTTGCTGCCGGACCAGCAGGCGGATCTCCAGCGGCTCCAGCCCGAACATCTGTTTTTTCAGATTGCGTGAGAACCACCAGGAAAAACAGAATAGCGCTAGCAGCAAGGACAGAATGACTAACAGAACGTGGCCGACTTTACCGAGTGTCAGGTTATCAATGTGGCTTTTCAGGTAACCCACGGAAACGATACCAATCACGGTGTTTCCATCCATGATCGGCGCCTTGCTGCGCAAAGAAATGCCGATACCACCGCGCCGCAATGAAATAATGCTTTTCCCCGCCAGCACATCCTTATTGTCTCCACCAACCATTTTTTTACCCAGCGCCGCGGGATCTTCGGAATGGTACAAGTGAATGGCGTGCTGATCGCCGATAACGATAAAGCTGGCGTCACTGCGCTGTTTTAGCTTATTACCCAGCGTGGCGATGGCGGCAATATCCCGTTTTTTTACGGCGTCAATTAGCGACGGAATGATGGCGATCTCCCGTGCCTGCACCTGGGCACGATTACCTAACTCGGTATAAAGCTGCTTATCTACCGAGTAATAGTAGTAGCCTCCTACCATCAATAGCAGTACCGAGAAAAAAATAATCAAGTAAATGAATAACTTGAGGTGAAAAGTGAGTCTGTATTTCATCGCCATTAAAAACCGTCAAATCAATCTGTGCTGGAGTGGATAATTTATCATGAATGGAGTAGAAGAAGGGGCGGTGAATATAATCTTGTGAGCCGTCACGCGATAAAGTTTTAAATCATGTGTTTTTTTGTTACTTATTATTGGCAACATTTAGACCAAATTAATCGTCTTGATAAACAAGTTAATTACCTTTTCACAACATAAGAATAAATTATTATAAAACGCCTAATTAACACCATAAAAACCATAAAGTTTTTAAAGTTTTAGCATGAATTTTGTTTTATTAACATATTGTTTATAAATGAATTTTTAATAAAAACCATAAAAACCATAAGTGCCATTAAAACTCGTTTTTTAATTTGATGATTATCACATAATAATAGTCATTGACCTCCTACTATGCCCAGGAAAATAATAAGGGGAGAAGGTTATGAGTACCACTGATGATTCATATATTGTTGTGAAAGATGAGGCCTCGGCGAAGGTTTCATTAAAAGAAAAATGGTGGCACATTCTGGATACCTATAAAGTAGGTATTATTCCGGTACCGCTATTTTTATTGGCTGGTGCGTTAATCGGAATTGATTGTCTGAATGGGAAACTGCCTAGCGACATCGTCGTGATGGTTGCAACACTGGCGTTTTTTGGTTTTGCCTGCGGCGAGTTCGGTAAACGCTTACCTATCGTGGGTAAAATGGGGGCAGCAGCGATCTGCGCTACCTTTATTCCTTCTGCAATGGTGCATTACGGCCTGTTACCGGACACCATTGTTCAGTCTACTACTCAATTCTATAAATCCACCCACATTCTGTATCTCTACATCTGCTGCATTATCGTCGGCAGCATCATGAGCATGAACCGGCAGACCTTGATTCAGGGTTTCCTGCGTATCTTCTTCCCCATGGTGTGTGGCGAAGTGGTCGGTATGTTGGTGGGCATGGGCGTCGGTATGGCGCTGGGTATGAATCCGTTCCATATCTTTTTCTTCCTGGTGTTGCCGATCATGGCTGGTGGGGTGGGTGAAGGTGCCATCCCGCTATCGATGGGGTATGCCACCCTGCTGCATATGGAACAAGGTGTCGCCTTGGGTCGGATTCTGCCTATCGTGATGTTGGGTAGTCTGACCGCTATCATCATTGCCGGTTGTTTGAATCAGTTGGGTAAACGTTATCCACACCTGACCGGTGAAGGCGAACTGATGCCGAACAAGAGTAATTCAATAGGCAGCACCCCAGCGTCTTTGACGGCGTCAACCAGTGGTAAAACCGATGTAACTACCATCGCTACCGGCGCTCTGCTGGCGGTACTGCTGTACATGGTAGGTATGCTGGGTAACAAACTGATCGGTCTGCCAGCGCCAGTGGGCATGTTGTTTGTCGCGGTATTGATTAAATTGGCTCACGGTGCCTCTCCGCGCATTCAGGAAGGGTCACAGGTCGTTTATAAATTTTTCCAGACTTCAGTGACGTACCCGATTCTGTTCGCGGTGGGTGTGGCGATTACACCATGGCAGGAGTTGGTGAATGCGTTCACCATTTCCAATCTGCTGGTTATCGTTTCCACTGTGGGCGCTCTGGTCGCTACCGGTTTCTTTGTTGGTAAGAAAATTGGTATGCACCCGATTGATGTTGCCATTGTCTCCTGTTGTCAGAGTGGACAGGGTGGTACCGGCGACGTTGCTATCCTGACTTCCGGTAATCGTATGGTGCTGATGCCTTTCGCACAGATTGCCACGCGTATCGGCGGGGCTATCAATGTCTCTCTGGCACTACTGATTCTGGGCAACTTTTTGGTCTGATGTTTTGTTAAGTAAAAAGATGAAACTGCAAATCACCGCAGTTTCATTTTAACCGGGAATTATTATGAAACTTGCAAGCTATCGCTATAACGGCAAAAACAGTTACGGGATTTACACCCCGGCTGGCTTAATCGACCTGGGCAGCAAACTCGGTCAGCGCTATGCAGATTTGAAAGCGCTGCTGGCGGGTGACGCCCTGCACGAGGCGGCTGAATTTATCCATGCCACACCGGATGTGTCAGTGTCGGACGTTACCTTCTTACCCGTGATTGTGACACCGTCCAAAATCTTGTGCGTCGGGATGAACTATGCCGAAAAACGTAAAGAGTTCAATGAACTGAACCCGGCACCGACCCTGTTTGTCCGCTTTGCCGATTCACAGACCGGCCACGGTACCGACGTACTCAAACCAACCTTCTCCAATGAATTTGACTATGAAGGTGAACTGGCCGTCGTGATTGGCAAAGATGGCCAGAACATTTCCCGCGAAGAGGCGTTGTCTCACGTCGCCGGTTATAGCTGCTATATGGATGGCTCCGCTCGTGACTGGCAGCACAGCTGGTTTACCGCTGGCAAGAATTGGCAGAAAACCGGCGCCTTTGGGCCGTATCTGACTACCCGTGACGAAATCCCTGATCCGCACGCGTTGGCCATTCGCACCTATCTGAATGGGCGTATGGTACAGGACGACAACACTCGCAGCATGATCCATACCATTGCCGAACTGATTGAATACATCAGCACTTTCACTGCCCTGAGCGCGGGTGATGTGATCATTACCGGTTCACCTGGCGGCGTAGGTAAAAAACGCACGCCACCGCTGTTTATGAAACCGGGTGATTGCATCGAAGTTGAGATTGAAAATGTCGGTCATTTACGTAACACCATCGCCGAAGTCAGCCGGCCGGCAAAAGCGATGCCCGCCGCTGCGCTGGCTCACTGAAGATCAGGCTTCGGGATGACCCGAAGACGTCTGTCAGCGTTTATGTTGAATTACTTTAGCTATATGCAGGATTACTGTTATGTATGCCGATGAGGCTCTTGTTTTTACCACCCTTGAGGTGGGCGTCCATACGCAGGATGTCGTGGTTGTGCGTCAGTTTCTGGCCCATTGCCAACTGGGGATGGATAATGACATTGAGACCTTTGTGGTGGGCAGGCATGATGGCCAACTGGTCGCCTGTGCCGGACTGGCGGCTAACACCATTAAATGTGTTGCGGTCGATCCCGCTTTTCGTGACCTCAACCTGGGTGTCCAGGTGGTGAATGAAGTGGTGCAACAGGCCGCTTTGCGTGGCCGGTTTCACCTGTTTCTGTATACCAAACCCGATAATATCAATATTTTCCGTGGCTGCGGATTCTACCCGCTGGCTCAGTATGATAATGCCGCTGTATTGATGGAAAATACGCCCATCGGCATCAAACAGTATTGCCAGACACTGACCAAACAGAGACAACCGGGTGATAACATTGGCGCCATCGTGATGAATGCCAATCCGTTTACCCTGGGGCACTGCTATTTGGCGGAGCAGGCGGCAGCGGCCTGCGATTGGCTACACATCTTTGTGGTGCGGGAAGATGTCTCCTTTTTCCCGTTTACCGAACGCCTGGATATGGTGAGACAGGGCGTGGCCCACATCCGAAATCTGACGGTGCATATCGGGTCAGAATATATGATCTCCAAGGCCACTTTCCCCGGTTATTTCCTGAAAGAAGAAAAATTGATCACCCAGGCGCACTCCGCGCTGGATCTGATCATTTTCCGGCAATATATCGCGCCGGCTCTCGGTATTAACCAACGCTTTGTCGGGACTGAGCCATTCTGTCCGGTCACCCATCAGTATAACCAGGACATGCATTATTGGCTGGAACAGTCGCAGTTAGTCAATGCCCCGGCTCTGAAAGTGATTGAAATTGAACGCAAGTGTGAAGCCGGACGGGCGATTTCCGCGTCCGAGGTGCGCAAGCTGTTAAAACTGCGTCAGTTTGATTCTATTCAGGATATTGTCCCCGCGACCACTTTTCAGTATTTACAGCTACAGCGTTATGGCGAACCCGCCTGCGCGTGATGCACATTTAATAGTATTGAGCAGGAAAAAGAGATGAAAATTATTAAGGAAGCCCTGGCGGGCACCTTTGAATCCAGCGATTTGCTGGTGAAGGTCGCACCAGCTGAAGGGCAGTTGACGGTCGTCGTCAACAGTGAAGTCATCAAACAGTTTGGTCACCAGATTAAAGCGGTCATCAACGAGACCCTGCAAGCGCTGGACGTACAGGAAGGCACCATTATTGTCGATGACAAGGGCGCGCTGGATTGTGTTATCCGCGCCCGTGTGCAGAGTGCGGTATTACGTGGCGCTGATGAAGAGCAGATTGACTGGGAGAAATTATCATGAAAAAACTTCGTCGTAGTATGTTATTCCTCCCAGGCGCCAATGCCGCCATGCTGTCCAACGCGTTTATCTACAAGCCCGATTCCATCATGTTTGACCTGGAAGACGCCGTGTCCCTGCGGGAAAAAGATACCGCACGCCTGCTGGTATTTCATGCGCTGCAACACCCGATGTACCGTGAAATTGAAACGGTAGTGCGCATTAACCAGCTCTGCACGCCGTTTGGTCTGAAAGACCTGGAAGCCGCAGTACGTGGTGGTGCTGATGTCATTCGCCTGCCGAAAACCGATTCCACCGACGACGTGGACGAGCTGGAACAGCATCTGGTACGCATTGAAAAGGCGTGCGGTCGTGAAGTCGGTTCTACCCGCATTATGGCGGCGATTGAGTCGGCAATCGGAGTCGTCAATGCCGTATCCATTGCCCGTTCATCCGAGCGCATGATCGGTATCGCGCTGGCGGCTTTTGACTATGTGATGGATATGCAGACCGAACGCGGCGACGGCACCGAATTGTTCTATGCCCGCTGCGCGGTGCTGCATGCTGCCCGTGTCGCCGGTATTGATGCCTTTGACGTGGTGTATTCCAACGTCAACGATGATGAGGGTTTCCTGCGTGAGGTGGACCTGATCCGCCGGCTGGGCTTTAACGGTAAATCCCTGATTAACCCCCGCCAGATTGAATTGCTGCACAATGCGTATGCCCCGACGCAGGACGAGGTGGATTATGCGCACCTGGTGATCAAGGCGGCAGAAGAGGGCGAACGTGCCGGGTTAGGCGTGATTTCACTCAACGGAAAAATGATTGATGGCCCGATAATCAACCACGCCAGAACGGTAGTGGAACGTGTTAAGGCTTCTGGCGTTCGTAAATAAGCGTCGCCCGTTTTTCTGTACAGACCGTTTTATGCACTGACCGGCCCGGTATGGACTGAGTGCCGAACCGGCGGGTCATCAGCAATGACAGGATAAGATCATGAGTAACTTTATTGAAGCGCTGCAAAAGCAGTACCCGGAAAAAAACCATTTAGAACCGTTCGTCAGCGCCAATCACCACACGCCCTGGCTGAACGATATCACGCAGAAGCATGAGCGTAAGCTGTGCGCCTCTCTGGAGGACGCTATTCGTAAAAGCGGGCTGAAAGATGGCATGACAGTGTCGTTCCACCACCATTTCCGTGAAGGTGACAAAGTCATCAACCGGGTGATGGATACGTTGGCACAGATGGGGTTCAAAAACCTGACGCTGGCCTCTAGCTCCCTGATGAGCTGCAATGCCCCGCTGATTGAGCACATCCGCAATGGTGTGGTAACCCGTATTTTCACGTCCGGGATGCGTGGCAAACTGGCCGATGCCATTTCTCACGGTCTGATGAAAGAACCGGTACAGATTCATTCCCACGGTGGTCGTGTGCATCTGCTACAGAGCGGTGAACTGAAGATCGATCTGGCGTTCCTGGGAGTACCGTGCAGTGACGAATTCGGTAACGCCAACGGCACGGTCGGTAAATCTCGCTGTGGTTCGCTGGGATATGCCATGGTGGATGCCGAATTTGCCCACAAAGTGGTGCTGCTGACGGAAAGTCTGGTGCCATTCCCGAACATGCCTGCCAGCATTGTTCAGGATCAGGTAGATTACATCGTTCAGGTGGATGAAGTCGGTGATCCGGCTAAAATCAGCGTCGGCGCGGCCCGAGTTACCAGTAACCCGCGTG
Source organism: Prodigiosinella confusarubida (assembly GCF_002847015.1). Lineage (GTDB taxonomy): Bacteria > Pseudomonadota > Gammaproteobacteria > Enterobacterales > Enterobacteriaceae > Prodigiosinella > Prodigiosinella aquatilis. Next base: position 3,419,170 of record NZ_CP025085.1, on the reverse strand, counting down.
AGCTGCTGATTGCCCGTAGTGCCGCTGACGTGATTGAACACTCCGGTTACTTCAAATCAGGTTTCTCTATCCAGACCGGTTCTGGCGCAGCCTCTACCGCGTGCACCCGTTTTCTGGAAGATCGCATGCAGCAGCAGAATATTGTGGCGCGTTTCGCCTTGGGCGGCATCACCGGCAGTATTGTCGATCTGCACGAGAAAGGACTGATTGAGACACTGTTGGATACGCAGTGTTTTGATGCTGGCGCCACTGCGTCGCTGGCGAAAAACCCGCAGCATGTGGAAATTTCCACCAATGTCTACGCCAACCCGACGGGTAAAGCAGCCTGCTGTGACCAACTGGATGTGGTGATTCTGAGTGCGTTGGAAATCGACCTCGATTTCAATGTCAACGTTATTACCGGTTCGGATGGTGTGATGCGTGGCGCATCCGGCGGTCACTGCGATGTGGCTACCGCTGCGAACCTGACCATCGTGGTCGCTCCGCTGATCCGTAGCCGTATTCCGACGGTGGTGCGTCAGGTGACGACGTGTGTTACGCCGGGAGAGAGTGTTGATGTCCTGGTGACCGATCACGGTATTGCAGTTAACCCGGCACGTCCGGAAGTGGCAGAGCGCTTGCAACAGGCCGGTCTTAACGTCATGTCGATGGAAGCGCTGTATCAACGCGCCACCGCGTTGGTGGGCGAGCCGAGAGCGATTGCGTTCCACGACCGCATTGTCGGGGTGATTCGCTACCGTGATGGTAGTGTGATCGATGTAGTCCGTCAGGTAAAAGAGGATAACGAGTGAGTGATGATACGTTGACCGAATCGGTCGCCGTTTCACTGGAAAACCTGTTGGCGGCGAAGGATCGCCGCGCCGCCCGGCAGCGCGAGCTGCTGGTGCGCTATAGCGCCACGCTGGTGTCGTTGACACTGGTGACGCCGGGTCCGGTGAAGGATTCGACACTGTACCGCCAGGCTATGCACGAAGCGGTAAGTGCCTTCGATGTACTGTGTCGCGCGCGGGGCTGGCGTGTGCTGGAACATCAATTACATTGGTTGGAAACCGGGGCCGAAGGGTTCTGGGTAGTGAAGAAAGACGCTCTGTCGGTAAAAGCAGCGGCGATAGCATTGGAAGAGCATCACGCATTGGGTCGGTTGTGGGATTTCGATGTATTTTGCCCACAAGAAGGTTCTATTGGTCGTTCCCTGCTGGCGCATGCCGGGCGTTCGTGTATGTTGTGTGGTGAACCGGCGCATGCCTGCGCTCGCTCGCGGCGTCATCCACTGCCCGAGCTCATCCAGCAGATTGAAGGAATGCTTCATGCCTATTTCGACCCGCACTGATACCGGTACGATCTTCTCCTGCCATCAGATGGGAAACGCCTTTGTGCGCAATCCCGTCGCTGCGGGGCTACCCGATATCGACCGTCTGGTCGCCCGGGCGTTAACCGTTGAAGTCATGTTGACACCAAAACCCGGTCTGGTGGACAGCGAGAATAACGGTTCACACCGGGATATGGACGTGCCGCTGTTTCAGTCAAGCATTACGGCGGTAGCACCCTGGTTCCGGCGGTTTACCGAAACAGGTTTCCATCATGCATCCCTGCCGCTCAGCCAGTTACTCAGCTACGCTCGCCCGGTGGGAATTGCCTGCGAACAATCGATGCTGAAGGCGACGTCCGGGGTCAACACCCATAAAGGCGGGATTTTTGCATTCGGATTATTGTGTACCGCCGCAGGATGGCTGGTGGGCTGCGGTCAGCCACAAACTCAAGCGCGGCTGTGTCAGGCCGTGGCGGATATGTGTGGTGATCTGGTACGCAATGAGCTGGAGAAGGGCGGCAGTGCGGTCACCGCCGGGGAGCGACTGTTTCAGCGTCACGGGTTGACTGGGGCGCGGGGCGAAGCGGCCAGTGGTTTTGGCACCGTGCGGCAGTATGCGCTACCGGCATATCAGCAAGCGTTACAGCAGGGTATGGATGAAGAAAAAGCGTTGCTACACACGCTGGTGGTGTTGATGGCTCACAACCCGGATACCAATGTGGTGTCGCGGGGTGGGATGGAAGGCCTGACGTTTGTACAGTCTTCCGCTCGTCGTCTGTTGGCGCAGGGCGTCAGTATTGCGGCGCTACAGGATATGAATCAGGCATTTGTCGTTCGCAATCTCAGCCCGGGAGGCAGTGCTGACTTGTTGGCGCTGACTTGGCTGCTGTCCCACTATCCGGCTGCCTGACGTTCTGTCAGCGATAGCTAAAGTTGATGTGGTAAATGCCGATACCGATTGAACGGATTGATCTCTTGTGGTTCATTCAATCTATACTCGTCATACTTCAAGTTGCATGTGCGTTGGCGGCGCTCGATGATACCCGAATCACTTACTTGAGTAAGTTCATCGGGATCTTTTCGCTTGCCGCCTTCCTGTAACGTGAATGATGTAGAGAAATTATCAGGTATTTACCATTCAACTAATTCGTGGGGCTGGATGTAGTGGATGAAAATTTGAAAGAGCAGTTTGTTAAGCGCAACAAGCTGGCAATTTGTGCGACATTGCGGGAGTTAAAGAAAAACGATACCACCGTAATGGTTTTCCATTCACGTGGACAGTTCATCAGTAAAGTTCTGGATGTCCAGCCTGATAACGATATTTTTCTGTTTGATTTGGGTGGTCTGGAGCAGGAAAACAGCCGGGCATTGTTTGCCGGCGAGCTGGATTTTCTGGCTGAACCTGCCGGTGCAAAAATCGAGTTCAAATCACATATCACGCGCACGATGATGTATGAAGGCCTGCCGGCGTTTTGTGCTGATATCCCGTCTGAACTCTACTATATACAGCGCCGTAATTTTTTCCGTATCACTTCTCCGGCATGGCCGCCGATGGTTTGCCGGGGTACTTTGTCGGATAAAAGCCAGTTCCAGTTTACGGTTAAAGACCTTTCGCTGGGCGGTGTCTGCCTGTATACGGAGCGTGACGATATTGACACGCTAATCAATCCCGGTGATGTGATTAAAAGTGCGGAAATAGACCTGAATAACTATGGTCACTTTACGCTGGATCTGGAGTTGGTAGGGCACGCTACCACCAAGTTGGTGAGTAACAAAGGTGAGATAAAGAAAATGCAACGCCTGAGTTTCCGATTTCCACAGTTGACATCGTTGGAGGAGCGCGAGCTTCAACAGGTGATTGTTGAACTGGAGTTAGAACAGAGCAAGAAACGTAAAAAATTTCAGTAATGATAATAGCGACGCTGGTACACAACGCCTATATTTGAGCGACGATAATGTGAGTCGTCGTTTTATTACTACTGTCACTGTGGGGGCCCAGTTGAGTTACCACTCCAATTTACAACTGAATCCCACAGGGATTTCCTGTCGAGGTGACAAACGGACTGTACAATTTGCCCTTTTGCGTGGAGCATCAGTATGTCCACTCCCTCGCAATAGATGTTCCGATCGGATGTTTGTCCAACCAGCACGCCACACTTTGACGCATGGAGTGCCCACTCCCAGGCGTAGATGTTGGTGCAGCCGAAAAGTTTCAACGTGTCGAATGTCATATCAGGAAAATTAGCCCAGGCCACTTTCTCGAGATGCGCTTTCATACCCGACTTCGGAATTATCGGATGTGGCTTGTCAATGTATACGGCTTCTTCTGCCATAGAGGAAACAACCAGGTCTGCCTGGTCTTGTCACCACAACTTCTCTGGGGCAAAATACGCGCCCTACAAGTAACCGACGTTGATAGCGTCGGTTATTTTTTTGTAGTCATGTTTCCCGCAAGAGGCCGGAACACATTCCGGATAGATATCAGTAAAACGTATGCCATAGTGCAACGCAGAGGAAAAAGAAATGGGGCAAGTCGTTGTTTTTGTACCGGTGCCCGCCGGTTTATCCCGTAAGATCCGTGATGATGTTGTCATGGTGACAGCGGGTGTATCAGATGAGGCGTCACTCGCCGGTGCTGGCAATGGAGGGACGCAGCATGTCGCTTGAGACGACGGTGTCCAGTCAGCGTATCCAATTAAGAAAAACCCTCACGTTATGGCAAGTGGTCATGATGGGGCTTGCCTATTTACAACCCATGACTATTTTCGACACTTTCGGTATTGTGTCGGGGTTAACGGATGGACATGTTGCTACTGCGTATGTTTTCGCATTGATCGGCATTCTGTTTACCGCACTGAGCTATGGCAAACTGGTGCGCCGCTTTCCTTCCGCTGGTTCGGCATACACTTATGCCCAAAAGGCCATCAGTCCGCATATTGGTTTTATGGTTGGCTGGTCTTCGCTGCTGGACTACCTGTTTATGCCGATGATCAACATTCTACTGGCAAAAATTTATCTGGAAGCGATTTTCCCCGGTGTGCCGTCATGGATCTTCGTGGCAGCGCTGGTAGGGCTGATGACGCTGTTTAACCTGCGCGGCATCAATATTGTCGCCAACCTGAATTCCATCATTGTGGTGGTGCAGGTGGCGGTTATGCTGGTGTTTCTTGCGTTGGTGATCCACGGTGTGTCTCATGGAGAAGGCACAGGAACGCTGGTCAGCCGTAAACCGTTCTGGTCGGAGAATGCCCATGTGGTGCCGATGGTGACCGGTGCGACCATTCTGTGTTTCTCGTTCCTCGGGTTTGATGGTATCAGCTCTCTGTCAGAGGAGACGCCGGATGCCGGGCGGGTTATCCCGAAAGCGATTTTCCTGACGGCGCTGATTGGCGGCATCATTTTTGTGGTGGTGTCCTACTTCCTGCAACTCTATTTCCCGGATATTTCCCGCTTCAAAAACCCGGATGCCTCACAGCCGGAAATTATGTTGTATGTGGCGGGTAAACTGTTCCAGTCGATCATTCTGGTATTTTCCTGCGTAACGGTGCTGGCTTCCGGCATGGCGGCTCACGCCGGGGTGTCTCGCCTGATGTATGTGATGGGTCGTGATGGCGTCTTTCCGACGCGTTTCTTTGGCTATATTCATCCGACATGGCGTACGCCGGCATTGAACGTATTGTTGGTCGGGGTGATTGCGCTGTCGGCGGTATCTTTTGATTTGGTGACGGCTACGGCACTGATCAATTTTGGCGCGCTGGTGGCGTTTACTTTCGTGAACCTGTCGGTAATATCGCAGTTCTATATTCGTGAACGCCGTAATGCCACACTGAAAGACACCGTCAATTACCTGATTTTGCCAATCCTGGGCGCGCTGGCTGTCGGCGCGCTGTGGCTCAATCTGGAACAAACGTCCATGACCCTGGGTCTGGTGTGGGCTGCCGTGGGTCTGCTGTATCTGGTGGTCGTGACACGCCGCTTTCGTCAGCCGGTTCCACAGTGTAATGAAGAGTTGGTTTAACGTCCCGTAAATCCACTGAGCGCCATGTCTCACGCTGTTTCTTGGCCGCGTGAGACATGAGTGACAAACGCTTCTTTGTTTTGCAACGGGATGCCTGCATAGGCAGAAATTCGCTTTCTAATCAATGCATCCGTTTTAGAACGGATTCAATATCGGTGCCACGACCATAATGTTCAGGCATCTTTGCGACCTGTATTCCTGATGTCATCCATTCTCTTGGCAATACCTGCTGCCCTTCGATAAGTTATCGGCGAACCTTTCGTGGTTGTCCATACCGGGATTCAGTCGTACTGATCGCGGGTCATAACAGGAAATTTTATCGGTAAGTATGCTTCCCTTTTTGGGAATGATGGGTGTATACTTCCCAAAAAGGGAATTTGATGACGATGAAAGTAAGAGGACGAGACAAACTTCATGCTTTTTGCATGAAACATAACCAGGCCAGGGGCGTGGTTGAAGCTTGGTACGATGATGTCAGCCGTGCAGAGTGGGTAACGCCTCAGGATATTAAAGGGCGTTATCGGAGTGCGGATTTTCTGGCGCATAACCGGGTGATATTTAATCTTAAAGGTAATTTTTCGGCTGGTAGTTCAGGTGGTTTATGTCGCGGGGACGGTCATTGTTGAGCGGATTGGCACCCACGCAGATTACGATAAATGGAGATTATAATGATGATGACATCCTGGAAAATATTCCGAACTCATGAAGATTATGAAAAGGGAATGGCGCGTCTTGTCATGCTGGCGGACGGTGATTTATTACCGGGTAGTGAAGCACTGGACGAATTTGAGCTAGTGAGTCTGTTGGTCGGTCACTATGAAGATGCACATTATCCGCTGGCAAAACCCGATCCAATTGAGGTCATCAAGCTCATCATGGATCAACAAGGGTTGTCTCAGACTGACTTAACGCGATACATCGGTTCACCGTCCAAGGTTTCCGAAGTGATTAACCGTAAACGTCCGTTAAGCTTGACGATGATAAGAAAACTGCATGAAGGGCTGGGAATCCCGGCAGAAGTCCTGATTCAGGATATGAATGCATCGGAGGATGCGTCGTCAACTGAAACCGTTTCTCCCCGTTACGCGGCACCCGCGTGGGGACGTCTGCGGGTGCATCCTCGCTAAACAATGTGAGCGTTATCGGCTGGATGGACGTCGGCCTGACAAGTAACGCATAAAACAGGGTATTTACTCTGCCAGTTGCTGGGCATAAGTAAACAATGCCTTGAGTAACGTTATCTTTTTTTCATCCCCATCATAAAGCTGGTACAGCGCATCCAATTGAGTGATGTATGCCTGTAATCGCTCTGGCGTGAGTATTTCGCGGCGATGTTGCAACCAGCGTTGTTGCTCCAGATCATCCAGGGTTGTGGGGTAATTACGAGCACGATAGCGGAACAATAGCGGCATCATGCGGTTATCCACAAACTGCATATCCAGTGCGGGAAGATTCTGTGGCGCGGTTTCCCGGATAATCGCCATTGCGGCACGGTCGGCGTCGCCGAAAAAACCATTATAAAGTTGCATATCGACGTCGTTCACCACTTCAAACGCCGGGGCGTCCGCATACAACGCGACCACCTTTTCCCGCACCTGCGCGTGTTGACGTAATTGATGCAGGTTATTCAGACAATGCTGGCGATCAATGCCCAACCGGGCTGCGTCTTCCGGGCGGAGCGTGTTGGCTGGCGCCAGTACCGGGCATTTGTTGATATGCACCAGTTTAATGGGAACCGGGGACTGGTCTTCGGTAAGTTTGTCACGGCGGGTATAAAGTCGAGCCCGCAGTTCTTCGGGTTCCAGTTCCAGCAGCGGAGTGATGTCTCCGGCCAGATCGCACATGATCACCGCATTACGGTTATCCGGATGCCATGCCAGCGGTACCACCCAACTGGTATTGCCCCGAGCCGAGCCGAACATCCCGGAAACATGCAGTAAGGGTTTCATTTGCGGGACGTCTATCAGTGCACTGACCTTATTTTTATTGCGGAGCGTATACAGGTAATCAAACAACTTCGGCTGTGCCTGTTTCAACAACCGGGCCATGGCGATGGTGGCGTAAACGTCGGACATGGCATCGTGCGCGTGTTCGTGTTCGATACCGTTGGCGCGCGTCAGATGTTCCAGCCGGAAGCTGGTAAATCCGTCGTCATTTTCCGGCCAGATAATACCTTCTGGACGTAAGGCGAAGCAGGCACGCAGCACGTCCAGCAGATCCCAGCGCGAGTTGCCGTTTTGCCAACTGTAAGCGTAAGGATCGTAGAAATTACGATAAAAAAGGTTACGGCTGACTTCATCATCAAAACGAATATTGTTGTACCCCATAATGCAGGTACCAGGAACGCTGAAGGCGTCATGAATCTGACGGGTAAACTCGGCTTCGCAGACACCCTGGCTTAGTGCGGCCTGTGGCGTAATGCCGGTGATCATCACGGCTTCCGGCTCAGGCAGGTAATCGTCGGCAGGCTGGCAGTAAATCACCAGAGGGTCGCTAATGATATTGAAGTCTTCATCGGTACGGATGCCTGCAAACTGTGCCGGACGATCTTTTGCCGGATGTATGCCGAAGGTTTCATAATCGTGGATGAAGAAGGTGGATTGGATTTTATCAGCCATATCTGCGTTTCAATCAACGTTGGGTGCGATGCAAAAAAGTAAGGATATCATTGATTCCACATCCTGTTTCGCTTTCCTGTCGGTTTTACGTCATACGCCGATAAAATCTGTACCAGCGCGTATCCTATTAAGGAGAGCCACATCAAGGGGATTTTGTAACCGCCGGCGATAAGAAAAGTCATAAAACCGTGTCAACCTGCCGTTTAAGATCAATAAACCGGGATGACAGTAAAAAACCGTCTTGTCGCCGATAGCTGCTACCCTGTATGTTTAGTACAGGTCGACAAATCTTAATATGAGTCAAGTAAGGGTAGAGAAATGGATAAGGGCAACAGCAAACCATGTTTCCAGGACGTGTTGGAGTTCGTGCGTATGTTCCGTCGTAAAAACAAATTACAGCGTGAAATCGTTGATAACGAAAAGAAAATTCGTGATAACAAAAAGCGTGTACTGCTGCTGGATAACTTGAGTGAGTACATCAAGCCAGGGATGTCAATTGAAGATATTCAGGCCATTATCGCCAACATGCGTGGTGACTATGAAGACCGTGTGGATGAATACATCATCAAAAACGCGGATCTTTCGAAAGAGCGTCGTGAGTTATCACACAAAATCAAAGAAATGGGTGAAATTAAACCGAGCGTTGAAGAAAAATAACCCCGCTCTGCACCAGGGCTGCCCGGCAGCCCTGATCAAATCCGCCGCCAAATGACCTGAAGTCCCTGGCGGTGTATTCGATCGTGACCGATGATCCGGCGGTGATTTCGGGTATCAAAGCCGGTTTCTGTCTCATACAGAACGCTACTCACGGCTGAATGCGGCCTTGTCCACACATAATCCCCTTCGTTTTTTTTGATAATGGCTAACGCGTAATCCTTCGCCGCCGGATAAACCCTCTCGAATTTGGCCTTAGACAGTGTTCGGGTTTGGCTGGCTGGTGATGTGCACAGACAGCGAGCCGCTCAATACTCTCATCAGCACCCCTGATGTACTGAAACAGAGTGCAACAGATAAGACTATTTGCGGTGGTGATTCCGACTTTCTTTTCTGATGCTGTTACGGCGATGACCGGTCTGGCAGACTGCATGCCGTAACGAATTGTCGCCAGCGTGATGGCAATGTGACCGAAAGCGACGCACAGGACGGTCATCAAAGGGAAAGGGACATACCATCAGAATTTCATTGAATCAACTGGCGGTCACATTGGTCGTCGGCACGTTGCCTTTGCTGGTGTTGCCCAGGATTCCCGATACAGGAACGCTAATGCTGTTGCTACCGTTGTTGCTATTGGTGCGAACACGGTTTTATGTGGTTGGACTGGTAGCGGTTGGCGTGTTCTGGAGTAGCTACAGTGCCCGCATGACGCTCGGGCAGATAGACGCGTTCAGTGTCAAACCGGTGACCGCACAGGTCAGCATCAGCAGTATGCGATTCGCTAAGGCGGGTATTGAGACGCCGGAAGTGCGTGTGTGGCAGGTCAATCAGCGTTGGATATTTCCACCGCTGTACGTCCGGTTGAATGCCATGCCGCCCATGACCGACTGGTGTGGCGGGCAACAATGGCAGATGAGGCTGCGCTTGCGGCCAGCACACAGCCGCCTGAATGAAGGTGGATTTGACCGTCAGCGTTGGGCGCTGGCGCATCGACAACTCTTTACCGGACGGGTGCTGAGTGCAGAGGTGGTGTCCGCTGACTGTAGCTTGCGCCAACGATTGATCGCCCGGATTGAGCAACAGACGGCATCGCTGCCGTGGCGGTCTATTTTGCTGGCGTTGGCGGTAGGGGAGATGGCCACGCTGGCGGATGAAACCCGTATTCTTTTGCAGCATACCGGGACGATGCACCTGATGGTGATATCCGGGCTGCATGTTGCGTTGGCGGCGCTGTTCGGCTGGGGTATCGCCCGCGCAATTCAATACAGTTTTCCCCCACGCTGGGTTGGTTATCGTTTTCCGCTGACGTTTGGCTGGCTGGTGGCCTGGGGTTATGTCGCGCTGGCTGGCGCTAACCCGCCAGCGGTAAGAGCGGCACTGGCGCTCAGTGTCTGGACACTGTTGCGGTTGCGCGGCATCAGTTGCTCTCCCTGGCAAGTGTGGTTGTGGTGTGTCGCCTTAATCCTGTTCAGTGATCCGCTCAGCATTCTGTCGGATAGTTTCTGGTTATCCTGCCTGGCGGTAGCATCATTAATTTTCTGGTATCAGTGGGCGCCGCTACCCATTCGTTTTCAGCGCGATAAACGTTGGTTTCTACTGCGTTGGCTGCATTTACAATGGGGGATCACGCTGTTGCTGTTGCCGCTACAGATTGTATTGTTCCATGGCATGAGCCTGACATCGCTGCCGGCCAATTTGTGGGCGGTACCACTGGTCTCGTTTATTTCCACTCCATTGATTCTGCTGGCTTTACCGTTGACGGGTGTGCTGGATATCGGGGCCGGTGTGTGGTGGCTGGCGGATCGTTCTCTGGCGCTGGTGTTCGCCCCGTTGACCGTGGTGCAGGATGGCTGGTGGGATCGCGGGGCTGATTTTCTGGCGTTCAGTGCTTTTGGATGGGGGGCGGTGATTATCTGGCGTTTTGCCTGGTGGCGACAGTATCCCGTCAGTATCGGCGCTCTGCTGTTATTTGTGCTCGTCAGGCCGAAGCCGCCATCACCCGATTGGCGGGTGGACATGCTGGATGTCGGGCATGGTCTGGCGGTAGTGATAGAGCGCCAGGGAAAGGCGATATTGTATGACACCGGTAATCGCTGGGAAGGTGGGGATATGGTCAGCCGGGAAATCCTGCCATATCTTAAATGGCGAGGGTTACAACTGGAGAAAATCATTATCAGCCATAGCCATCTGGATCATATCGGCGGATTACAGACATTACAGCGTATTTTTCCCACCATACCGGTTTATAGTCCGCTGCGACAGCATAACCATCTACCCTGTGTCCGCGGGCAACAATGGCGCTGGCAGACATTGACATTCAGCGTACTGTGGCCGCCATCACGGGTACAATCCGCCGGAAACAATGATTCCTGTGTCGTTCGCATTGACGATGGCAGGCACCGGGTGTTGCTGACCGGTGATCTGGAGGCGGAAGCCGAAGCCGAGTTATTAAAAAACCAACGCACCTTGCTGGCGGCTGAAGTATTGCAGGCACCGCATCATGGCAGTAGCACATCGTCATCGCCACCGTTCATACGGGCCGTTGGCGCCACGACCATTTTGGCTTCAGCAGCACGCTACAGCCCGTGGCGGCTGCCGTCTGCAAAGATTGTGCGGCGTTATCGTGATTATGGATATCAGTGGGCGGACACGGCGACATTCGGTCAACTGAGTGTACGTTTTTTCAACGATTCATGGCGAATATTGCGCTACAGGAGGGACATATCCCCTCGTTGGTTCCACAGGTGGTTTGGCGGTAGCCGGGATAATGAGTAATATAGGCGGCTATTTCTTTAATAGGCTCAGGTTTATTGCATGATGAATGATAAAGATCTCTCCACGTGGCAGACGTTTCGTCGCCTCTGGCCGATGATCTCTCCTTTTAAAACAGGGTTGATTGTGGCGGCCGTTGCGCTGGTGATCAACGCCGCTGGCGATACACTGATGCTGTCGCTGCTCAAACCGCTGCTGGATGAGGGGTTTGGTAAAGCTGACCGCAGTATTCTGGTATGGATGCCGCTGGTGGTTATCGGGTTGATGGTCATGCGCGGTGTGTCGGGCTTTGTTTCCAGCTACTGTGTCGCCTGGGTTTCCGGAAAAGTAGTCATGAACATGCGTCGTCGCCTGTTCAGCCATATCATGGGGATGCCAGTTTCTTTCTTTGATCAGCAATCGACCGGTACGCTGTTATCTCGTATCACCTATGATTCTGAGCAGGTAGCTTCTTCATCGTCCAACGCGCTGATCACGGTAGTGAGAGAAGGCGCGTCAATCATCGGCTTGTTTGTGCTGATGTTCTGGTATAGCTGGCAGTTGTCACTGATTCTGATCGTGATTGCCCCCGTCGTGTCTTATTGTATTCGGGTGGTATCCAAACGCTTTCGCGCTATCAGTAAAAACATGCAGAACACCATGGGGCAGGTGACCACCAGTGCGGAACAGATGCTTAAAGGGCATAAAGAAGTATTGATTTTTGGCGGACAAGAAGTGGAGGCCGCGCGCTTTGACATTGTCAGCAACCGTATGCGTCAACAGGGCATGAAACTGGTATCCGCCGCTTCCATTTCTGATCCCATTGTGCAGTTGATCGCGTCACTGGCGTTGGCATTTGTGCTCTATGCCGCCAGTTTCCCATCGGTAATGGCGACGCTCACCGCAGGTACTATCACTGTGGTGTTCTCTTCCATGATTGCGCTGATGCGCCCGCTGAAATCGCTGACTAACGTCAATTCCCAGTTTCAGCGTGGTATGGCGGCTTGCCAGACCTTGTTCTCAATTCTGGATTTGGAACAGGAAAAAGACACTGGCCAGCGGACGCTGGAACATGTTCAAGGCACTATTGAATTCCGTAACGTGGATTTTGCCTATCCGGGTAAGGAAACGTTGGCGTTGAAAAATATCAGTTTGCATATTCCACCGGGAAAAACCGTGGCACTGGTCGGGCGCTCTGGTTCGGGTAAATCCACTATCGCCAACCTGATTACCCGTTTTTATGATATTCAGTCCGGTGAAATTATGCTGGACGGGCATGATCTGCGTGAATATACCTTGGCTACGCTGCGCAGCCAGGTGGCGGTGGTTTCCCAAAATGTGCATCTGTTCAACGACACTATCGCCAACAATATTGCTTATGCCTGTAATGATCGCTACAGCCGTGAAGATATTGAGCGTGCGGCTGAAATGGCGCACGCGATGGATTTTATCAGCAAGATGGAGCAGGGGCTGGATACGATCATTGGCGAGAATGGTGTGCTGTTGTCTGGTGGTCAGCGTCAGCGTATCGCCATCGCCCGTGCGTTACTGCGTGATTGCCCGATTCTGGTTCTGGATGAAGCGACCTCCGCGTTGGATACCGAGTCGGAGCGAGCGATTCAGGCCGCACTGGATGAATTGCAGAAAGATCGCACGGCATTGGTTATTGCCCATCGTCTTTCCACCATTGAAAATGCGGATGAAATTCTGGTGGTGGAAGAGGGGCGGATTGTCGAGCGTGGCGAACATGCTGAATTACTGTCACGCAACGGGGCATATGCCCAGCTGTATAGAATGCAGTTCGGCGCATGATTGAGCGCATCTGGTCGGGACAATCGCGGCTGTATTGGCTGTTGATACCGCTGTCGGTGTTGTTCGGGCTGATCAGCGGTTTCATCCGCTTAAGTTATCGCCTGGGATGGCGTCGCGCCTGGCGCGCGCCCTTACCGGTGGTGGTGGTGGGCAACCTGACCGCCGGTGGTAATGGCAAGACACCCGTCGTTATCTGGCTGGTGGAACAACTCCAGCGGCGGGGTTACCGGGTCGGTGTGGTATCGCGTGGCTACGGTGGCAAAGTGGATCACTATCCGTTGGTGGTCAGTGATACTGTCACCACGGCACAGGCCGGGGATGAGCCAATATTGATATATCAGCGTACCGGCGCGCCAGTGGCGGTGGCGCCGAAGCGTTGTGAGGCGGTTGCCGCATTGCTGGCGCAGCATTCGCTGGATGTGATTATCACCGATGATGGATTGCAACATTACGCGCTGGCGCGGGATATGGAACTGGTAGTGGTAGATGGCGTGCGGCGGTTTGGTAACGGCTGGTGGTTGCCCGCCGGCCCGATGCGTGAACGAGCCGGGCGGCTGAAAACCGTTGATGCCGTGATCGTGAATGGCGGTGAAGCCAGCGCGGGTGAAATTGCCATGCATCTGATTGCGAGCGAAGCGGTGAATCTGGTCAGTGGCGAACGACGTAGCGTGACAGATTTTCCTGCATGGGTGGCGATGGCGGGGATTGGACATCCGCCGCGTTTTTTTACCACCTTGCGTGAGAACGGGGCCACGCTATGCCGTGAAGTGGCATTTGCCGATCACCAAAGCTATCAACCGGAGCACCTCAGTGCTCTGACGGACAATCAATCGCAGCCGTTGATCATGACAGAAAAGGATGCTGTCAAATGTCGTCATTTCGCCCAGACGAACTGGTGGTATCTGCCAGTAGACGCGGTATTATCCGAGGTGCCTGCCGCTGCGTTGTTGTCCCGGCTGGAACAACTGCTAACGAATTATCAGCAGGGGAAGCATCGTGCAGATTGATGCGGGTCTGGGTTTCCCTTCACTTATAAATAGCTTCTTTATGGAGGAAGCATGGATCACCGTTTGCTTGAAATTATTGCCTGTCCGGTATGTAACGGGCGCTTGGTCTTTGATAAAGAGAAGCAGGAACTGATTTGCAAAACAGAAAGGCTGGCATATCCGGTTCGTGACGGTATTCCGGTGTTACTGGAACATGAGGCGCGCAAACTGTCGCAGGATGAGATTTCACGATGAATTTTACCGCTATTATTCCGGCCCGTTTTGCGTCGAGTCGTTTACCCGGTAAGCCGTTGGCGGATATCAATGGTAAACCGATGGTGGTGCATGTGATGGAGCGGGCACAAGAGTCTGGTGCTCAGCGCGTGATTGTGGCAACCGACCATCCGGATGTCGAGCAGGTGATCCAACAGGCGGGGGGCGAAGTGTGCCTGACCAGCCCACACCACCATTCCGGTACTGAGCGTTTGGCCGAAGTCATTGAACGGTATGGCTTTGCTGATGACGATATCATTGTGAATGTGCAAGGTGACGAGCCGATGATCCCGCCGGTTATCATTCGGCAGGTAGCCGAAAACCTGGCGGCCAGTGTCGCCGGGATGGCAACGTTGGCGGTCCCGATCACCACTAGCGAAGAAGCGTTCAATCCCAATGCGGTAAAAGTGGTGACCGATGCTGAAGGCTATGCACTCTATTTTTCTCGCGCTACGATCCCCTGGGATCGCGAACGGTTTGCTCAATCGAAAGCAACCATTGGTGACCATTTCCTGCGTCATATTGGTATTTATGCCTATCGCGCTGGCTTTATCCGCCGTTATGTAAGTTGGGAACCGAGCCAACTGGAACAGATTGAATTGCTGGAGCAACTGCGAGTGCTGTGGTATGGCGAGAAAATTCATGTCGCAGTGGCAAAAGAAATCCCCTCCGTGGGTGTCGATACTCCGGAAGATTTGGCCCGCGTGCGGATTGCGATGGCGGCTGGTTGAGTTCTTCGGTGTGAAGTCGGTTTTATGCCTGTGAAAACAGGCATAAAGACCGATGTCAGTAAGGATGTCTCGTTTCGCAGGAATAGCAGAAGGTCGCCATCCCGCATGTCCACTATCCTGACATGCCCATCATCATCCCTACAGTCTGTATTGACTGGCCGATAGAATGCTGATTTGTGCGGAGATGATGCTGATTAGCATGAAGAACGTGTCATCAAAACCTTATACCACTATTTTGGCATCTGGCCTTGATGACGAGGCGATGACCTTACCATCCTGTTGCAATTAATATGCATGTTGTGTCAAGAAATTCAGCCTTCATATTTGTCTAAATGATAATCCAATCTTATCTTTTTCTATGGTTATTTTAACTTAATGTGACTAAGGATGGATTAACGCTATGAATATTAAAGGGCATAGAATTTCACTGCTTCTGGGATGCATCTTAATGGGTTCTTTTTCTGAATGTTTAGCACAAACATACTATATGGCCCCGACGGGGAGTGACTCGGCATCGGGGAACCAGAGCGCGCCCTGGAAAACGTTTGCGCGCGCACAACAAACGCTCACGGGGGGAGATAGGTTGTGGATCCGTGGTGGTAAATATACATTCACGGCGGGTCTGAATAGCTGTTCCAGCCAGACGGATACGGTGAATGCGATTACCTTAAACAAGAGTGGATCATCCGGTAGCCGGATCGAGTATATGGCCTACACGGGGGAAACGCCGGTATTCGATTTCAGCAAGATGACGGATGATTGTCGTGTCAAAGGCTTCAATGTGGTGGCGGACTGGATCACGCTGAAAGGCCTGGAAATTACCGGTGTGCCGCAACATAATAACAAGAACCATGAGTCATGGGGTGTATGGATCAAAGGTAGCCACAATATCTTCGAACAGCTCAATATTCATCACATCATGGGGACCGGACTGTTTTTACAGAATGGCGCCTACAACACCATTCTCAATAGCGATTCCCACCATAACTATGATCCGTTGACGTCCAACGGCGCAGGACAAAGTGCTGATGGCTTTGGTGCTCATATTTCCGCCAATATGCCCGGCAATATTTTCAGTGGCTGTCGGGCATGGTGGAACTCTGACGATGGCTTTGACCTGATCAACGCCTATTCATCGGTGATTATTGAGAACTCCTGGGCCTGGCTACATGGCTATCTGCCGGGTACGACAACGTCGCTTGCTGCGGGTAACGGGAATGGTTTCAAGATCGGGGGGTATGGCGGTGTATATGTGAGTAATGCCGCTAAACATACGGTACGTAATTCGGTGGCTTTCCTGAATAAAGCCGCTGGTTTTTATACCAATCATCACCCACTGGCAAATGACTACTTCAACAATACCGGCTACAAAAATCATCCTAACTTCAATCTGCTCGGGATTGATTCGAGCGGCAATGGTGTTGCGCTCGGGACATTGCGCAATAATATCGCCTACGGTGGTACTGCGCTGTCCAATAGCAGCGGTGCCAATATGCGTTATAACTCCTGGAATTTCAGTAATGTGTTGTCCGATGCTGAATTCCGCAGCGTATCCACCAGCGGTTGGGATGCAGCCCGCCAATCCGACGGCAGTCTGCCTGAGTTGAAAAGTCTGCACCTGGCATCCGGCAGTTGGATGATCGACAAGGGGGGTAATGTCAAATTGCCATACAAGGGATCCGCACCGGACCTTGGCGCGTTTGAACGTGAGTAAGCCTTAGACGAATGCCTGTGTGTCCGTGGGCATCATCGTTGAGCGCGGCGCGGATGTTCTTGTCGCGGAAAAATCGTGGCATTTCATGTTATTTCTGCGTAAGCGGGCATCCGCGCCTGATCAGATGATTATTAATCAATGCCTGCTTTACGCTTTATTTGATCTGTATTGAAGAAATTGTCATTTTCTGACCGCATGATAAATGCTTGAGCACTCCTGCTCAACAGAGGTCTGGCCGTTTATGGAATTGTTAAAAGCGGAATTAAGTACGGTACTGGGGGAATCGCTCAGTCGTCTCGAATGTATCAGTGAACAACCCTACGCCAACCTGTATGCCTTGTACGATAAAGAAGGCAATGCCATTCCGTTGCTTGCCAAAGGTTATGTCTGCCAGGGTATCGCACAACAGGAAGCTTACAAGCTGACCATGCTGGCCCGTGAGGGGGATGTCCGTTTGCCAACCGTATATGGGCTGGTCACCACCCATCAGCCGCCTTATAAAGAACTGTTGTTGATCGAACGGTTGCGCGGCGTTTCGGTGGAGGCGCCACCCAGAACCCCCGCGCGCTGGGTGTCACTGATGGATCAGATCGTGGAAAGTGTGTTGGCCTGGCATCGGATTGATAGCCACAGCTGTGTCGGTACAGTTGACAGCATTCAGGAAAATAGCTGGTTCAACTGGTATCAGCAGCGGTTAGAGGTGCTATGGTCCACCGTGGTGAACGTCAATGCCCCGCTGTTAACGCAGGAAGATCGTACATTACTTTATCGTTCCCGTGAGTGTTTACCCGAATTGTTTGACGATTTCGATGATGGATGTGTATTGGTGCACGGCAATCTGTCATTGCGCAGTATGTTGAAAGATGCCCGCAGCGATCAATTGCTGGCGATGATCAATCCCGGCATTGTGCTGTGGGCGCCACGGGAATATGAACTGTTCCGGCTGTGTGAGTCCGGTATGCCGGAACAATTGCTGTACCACTACCTCAGCAAGGCGCCGGTGGCTGAAGATTTCATCTATCGCCGCTGGTTGTATGCCATTTGGGAAGCGATTTCCCGCTATATCCACACCGGGCAACTGGACCGGAGCGTCTTCGATATCGCTTCCCGCGAACTGCTGCCCTGGCTGGAATAGCGTGATTATTCCTGCTTCTGCGGTTGTGGTTCTGTTGTGCCGCTAATGTATTGCCATAAGTTGCCCAGCGTTTCATACCAGGCGCGTTCACTGTGTGAAAGATACAGTGCGGACGGGAAGATTTTTTCCCACGGATTCAGTGGCGTAGTGATTGCCAATTGGTTAGCGGGAGCCGGAATCGGGTTTAATCCCTGAGCCTGAAAGAAGCGCATCGCCCGTGGCATATGGCTGGCCGAGGTGACTAATATAAAGGGTTGCTGACCGATCAGCGCGAAGGTGGCCATGGCTTCCTCTTTGGTATCCCGAGGGGTATCCAGTAACTGCATATCCTGTGTCGGCACGCCGAGGCTTTCCGCCACCTGTGACGCGACCTTGGCGCTGCTGACCGGATTTCCCTGTGCTGCCGCGCCGGTAAATATCAGTTTCGAACCCGGATTGGCACGATAAAGTCGAACGCCTTCGGCCACACGGGCCAGACTGTTGTTGATCAGATTGGAGCTGGGCGCCCAGTCTGGATTGAAGGTGTAACCACCGCCCAAGACCACAATATAGTTGACATGCGGTGCCTGCGGGCTGGACTGCCAGGTGTGATACTGCGATTCCAGCGGTAGCAGCAGGTAGTCGGCCACGGGTTGCAGGCTAATCAGCAACAGTGTCAGCCAGCTTAGCGATAGCAGCGTTTTCCCGGATTTCTGCCAACGGGAAAACCAGATTAGCAGTAGAGCCATTCCCATCAGTAGCAGCAGCAAAGGCAACGGTTGCAGCAAGCTGCCGATATATTTTTTGGCGGCAAAAAGCATAAAATAGTGTCCGTTTTGAGTGAAAAAACGCCATCCGGAATAAGATAGTGGCATAAGACGATTTATTCTACGCTAGCCTGTGACAAAATGTCAGGTTGAGAGAAAAACAGCCCGTTAACATCTGACGGCGCTGAACCAATAACCTGGAACCGTGGAATGCAGGATCGTAACTTTAACGACATCGCCGAAAAGTTTGCCCAGAATATCTACGGCACCACCAAAGGGAAACTGCGTCAGGCTGTATTGTGGCAAGATCTGGAGATCTTGCTGTCTACGTTGCCGTCGCGGCCATTGCAGATTCTGGATGCCGGGGGCGGGGCTGGCTACATGGCCTGCAAGCTGGCGGCTTTAGGACATCAGGTCTTGTTGTGTGACTTATCCGATGAGATGATTCAACGCGCCAAAACAGCGGCGTTGGCGCAAAACGTTTCTCATAATATGCGTTTTGTGCAGTGCGCCGCACAGGATATCGCTTCATATATAGAAAAACCGGTTGATCTGGTATTGTTTCACGCGGTATTGGAATGGGTAGCCGAGCCTCAGCAGGCACTACAGGCGCTGACGAATTGTCTGGTACCCGGCGGCGCATTGTCGCTGATGTTTTATAATCATCATGGCTTGCTGATGCGAAACATGGTGTTAGGTAACTTTGGTTATGTGGCGTCGGGAATGCCGAAACGTAAACGGCGTTCGCTATCCCCCGATCACCCGCTGGACCCACAGCAAGTTTACCAGTGGCTTGATTCGTTGGGATTGACCATCAGTGGTAAAACCGGCGTGCGGGTGTTTCATGACTATTTGCAGAACAAGCAACAACAGATTGACGATTTTGACATTTTGCTGGCGTTGGAACAGCGTTATTGCCGGCAGGAACCTTTTGTCAGCCTGGGGCGCTACATCCATGTCATGGCGAATAAGCCCCTTTTGAAGGATGTATTATGAGTGACTTTTCCCAGACCGTACCCGAACTGGTCGCCTGGGCTAGAAAAAATGACTTTGCACTTTCACTCCCGACGGAGCGTCTGACTTTCCTGCTGGCGATTGCCACGCTGAACAGCGAACGTATGGATGGCGAAATGAGCGAAGGCGAGTTGGTGGATGCCTTTCGCCACGTTAGCCGAGGATTTGAGCAGACTCACGAAACCATTACGGTGCGTGCCAATAATGCGATTAACGATCTGGTGCGCCAGCGGCTGCTTAGTCGGTTTACCAGCGAACTGGCGGATGGTAATGCTATTTATCGACTGACCCCGCTGGGGATCGGCATCAGCGACTATTACATCCGTCAGCGGGAGTTCTCCGCCTTGCGGCTTTCCATGCAGCTTTCGCTCGTGGCTCAGGAATTGGGCCGGGCGTCGGATGCCGCAGAAGAGGGCGGTGACGAGTTCCACTGGCACCGTAATGTCTACGCGCCGTTGAAATACTCGGTGGCGGAAATTTTTGACAGTATCGATCTGTCTCAGCGGGTGATGGATGAACAGCAGCAAGGGGTGAAAGACAATATCGCCGCCTTGCTCAGTCAGGACTGGCGCACAGCCATTTTCAATTGCGAACAATTGCTGACCGAGACCTCCGATACCCTGCGGGAGTTGCAGGATACGTTGGAAGCGGCAGGCGACAAATTGCAAACCAGCTTGCTGCGCATTCAGGATGCGACCCTCGGCAACGCCAAACTGGGTTTTGTGGATAATCTGGTGTTCGATTTACAGGGCAAACTGGACCGTATTATCAGTTGGGGCCAGCAAACTATCGATCTGTGGATCGGTTACGATCGTCACGTACACAAATTTATCCGTACCGCGATTGATATGGACAAAAACCGGGTCTTCTCCCAACGGTTGCGTCAGTCGGTGCAGAACTATTTCGACAACCCCTGGGCCTTGACCTACGCTAACGCTGACCGTTTGCTGGATATGCGTGATGAAGAGCTGGCGCTGCGCAGCGAAGAAGTGACCGGCGAACTGCCGCCCGATCTGGAATATGAAGAGTTCAGTGAAGTGCGTGAGCAGATCACGGCACTGGTGGAGCAGGCCTTACTGCACTACAAACAGCAACAGGTTCCGTTGAATCTGAGCGACGTGATGCGCAACTATCTGGTGCAGTATCCTCGCTCACAACAATTTGATGTTGCCCGAATCGTGGTCGACCAGGCAGTACGCCTGGGGGTGGCCGAAGCAGATTTCACCGGATTGCCAGCATTGTGGCAGGCAATCAATGAATACGGAGCCAAGGTACAGGCCCATGTCATCGACAAATATTGAACCAATCGTATCAGCCAAACTGGTGACAGCGCTGTCTAACACACTGTTTCCCGCACTGGACAGTCAATTGCGCGCTGGTCGACATATTGGCGTAGAAGAACTGGAAAATCACGCCTTTCTGATGGATTTTCAAGATGAGCTGGAACATTTCTACAGCCGTTATAACGTGGAGCTGATCCGTGCGCCGGAAGGGTTTTTCTATCTGCGTCCGCGTTCCACCACCTTGATTCCACGTTCGGTGCTGTCTGCGCTGGATATGATGGTGGGGAAAATTCTCTGCTACCTCTACCTCAGCCCGGAACGTCTGGCGCACGAAGGCATTTTCAGCCAACAAGAACTGTATGAGGAACTGCTGAGTCTGGCGGATGAAAACAAACTGCTGAAGCTGGTAAACCAGCGTTCCACCGGTTCCGACCTGGACCGACAAAAGTTGCAGGAAAAAGTGCGTACCTCCCTGAACCGCTTGCGTCGTCTGGGCATGATTTATTTTATGGGTAATGACAACAGCAAATTTCGCATTACCGAAGCGGCGTTTCGTTTTGGCGCTGATGTGCGCAGCGGTGACGATCCGCGCGAAGCCCAATTGAGAATGATCCGTGATGGTGAAGCCATGCCGATGGATAGCAGCCTGTCGCTGGACGATAGCGATGATAGCGAGTCGGCTGGTGATAACCTTTCCGGTGAAGACCAATGTGTTGAGGATGAACAGGAATGATTGAACGCGGTAAATTTCGCTCACTGACGTTGGTTAACTGGAACGGTTTTTTTGCCCGGACTTTTGATCTGGATGAGTTGGTAACCACCCTCTCTGGCGGCAATGGCGCCGGTAAATCCACCACCATGGCGGCGTTTATCACCGCGCTCATCCCGGATCTGACGTTACTGCACTTTCGTAACACCACCGAGGCCGGAGCAACCTCCGGCTCCCGTGATAAAGGTCTACATGGCAAGCTGCGTGCTGGCGTGTGCTACTCCGCGTTGGATGTCGTCAATTCCCGCCATCAGCGAGTGCTGGTCGGCGTGCGATTACAACAGGTGGCAGGCCGTGATCGAAAGGTCGATATCAAGCCCTTCATCATTCAGGGGTTGCCGACATCAGTTTCGCCCACGCAAATTCTGACTCAACTGGTGGGCGATCATCAGGCACGAGTCTTGTCGTTGCAGGAAGTGAAAGAGCGCCTTGATGAGATGGAAGGCGTGCAGTTCAAGCAATTCACGTCCATCACCGACTATCACTCATTGATGTTTGATTTGGGCATTGTGCCGCGACGTCTGCGCTCCTCGGCTGATCGCAGCAAGTTTTATCGTTTGATTGAAGCCTCGCTGTACGGCGGGATTTCCAGCGCCATTACCCGTTCGTTGCGTGATTATCTGTTGCCGGAAAACAGCGGAGTACGCAAGGCGTTTCAGGATATGGAAGCCGCTCTGCGGGAAAACCGCATGACGCTGGAAGCCATTCGCGTCACCCAGTCGGACCGGGATCTGTTCAAGCACCTGATTTCTGAAGCGACCTCTTATGTGGCCGCTGATTATATGCGCCACGCCAACGAGCGACGTATTCATCTGGATAGCGCTCTGGAACTGCGCCGGGATCTGTTCAGTAGCCGTAAACAACTGGGCAATGAGCAGATCCGCCATGTGGAGATGGCGCGCGAGCTGGCGGAGCAGAGCGGAGCCGAAAACGATCTGGAAACCGACTATCAGGCCGCCAGCGATCACCTGAATCTGGTACAGACGGCGATGCGCCAGCAGGAAAAGATCGCGCGTTATAATGCCGATCTGGAAGAGCTGAGTTACCGGCTGGAAGAGCAGAATGAGGTGGTGGAAGCGGCGCGTGACCAACAGCAGGAAAACGAAGCCCGCGCCGATGCCGCCGAGCAGGAGGTGGATGAGCTGAAAAGCCAGTTGGCCGACTATCAGCAGGCTCTGGATGTACAGCAAACCCGCGCCATACAGTATCAGCAGGCGCAGCAGGCGCTGGAACGTGCTCGCACGTTGTGCCAGTTACCGGAACTGAGCGCCGATAACGCCGATGAATGGCTCGACAGTATTCACGCCAAAGAACAGGAAGCCACCGAGCTATTACTGATGCTGGAACAGAAGCTGAGCGTGGCGGATGCCGCCCACAGTCAGTTCGAGCAGGCGTATCAACTGGTGAGCAGTATCGCCGGGGCCGTCAGTCGTCGTGACGCCTGGCAAGTGGCGCGCGAATTACTGCGTGACAGTTCACAACAGCGGTATCAGGCCGAGCGTGTCCATCCCCTGCGCATGCGACTTTCCGAACTGGAACAGCGCCAGCGTGAGCAGCAGGACGCCGAACGGTTGTTGCAGGATTTCAATAACCGTAACGGACAGACGCGCTATCAGCCGGAAGCGCTGGAAAGCTTGCAGCAGGAGCTGGAAGCGCGGATTGAAAGCCTGTCGGTGTTGGTGGAGGAAGCAGGTGAGCGTCGCATGACGTTGCGCCAGGAACTAGAGCAGACCCAACAGCGTATTCAGCAGTTAACTGTTCGGGCGCCGGTGTGGCTGGCGGCACAGGAAACCCTGACTCAACTCTGTGAGCAGAGCGGCGAAACATTTGCTGATAGCCGTCAGGTGACGGAATACATGCAGCAACTGCTGGAACGTGAACGGGAAACCACCGTCGAGCGTGATGACGTAGCGTCCCGCAAACGGGCGATAGAAACGCAGATTGAGCGCCTCAGCCAACCGGGCGGCTCGGAAGACCCGCGTTTGAACGCGCTGGCGGAGCGCTTTGGCGG
Organism: Prodigiosinella confusarubida; assembly: GCF_002847015.1. GTDB lineage: Bacteria > Pseudomonadota > Gammaproteobacteria > Enterobacterales > Enterobacteriaceae > Prodigiosinella > Prodigiosinella aquatilis. The sequence continues at coordinate 3,395,346 of NZ_CP025085.1, read as the reverse complement.
GGTGTTGCTGTCGGAAATTTATGACGATGTCACGCTGGACGACGCGCCGTATTTCTCTGCGTTATACGGGCCATCCCGTCATGGGATTGTGGTAACGGATCTGTCGTTGGTGCGCGAGCACCTGGAGAATCTGGAAGATTGTCCGGAAGATTTATACCTGATTGAAGGCGATCCGCAGTCATTTGATGACAGCGTGTTCGCGATGGAAGAGCTGGAAAAAGCGGTGGTGGTGAAAGTTTCCGATCGCCAGTGGCGCTATTCCCGCTTCCCCGACGTGCCGCTGTTTGGCCGGGCCGCACGAGAACAACGGCTGGAAACCCTGCGCGATGAACGTGAAGAACTGGCGGAGCAGTATGCCACGCTGTCGTTTGACGTGCAGAAAACCCAGCGCTTGCATCAGGCTTTCAGCCGTTTTATTGGCACCCATCTGGCGGTGGTGTTTGATGACGACCCGGAAGTGGATATTCGTCAACTGAGCAGCCGTCGGGGTGAGCTGGAACGCGCTATCAGTAATTTTGACAACGAAAATCAGCAACAGCGCCAGCAGTATGAACAGGCGAAAGAGAGCGTGTCGCTGTTGAACCGACTGATCCCGCGTATCAGCCTGTTATGTGACGACAGCCTGACGGATCGTGCTGAAGAGATTCGCGCCGAACTGGATGAGGCAGAAGCGTCGGCCCGTTTTCTACAGCAGCATGGCGCCACACTGGCGAAGCTGGAGCCGCTGGTTAGCGTGTTGCAGAATGACCCGCAGCAGCATGAGCAACTACAGGAAGATTATACGCAGGCGCAAAGCGCGCAGCGATTGGCGAAACAGCAGGCGTTTTCCCTGACGGAAGTGGTGCAACGTCGCGCGCACTTTGGTTACACCGATTCGGCGGGGATGTTGCACGCCAATGCCGATTTGAACGACAAGCTGCGCCAACGGCTGGAGCAGGCGGAAGCGGAACGTACCCAGGCCCGTGAGCAGTTACGGCAGCATCAGAGCCAACTGACACAGTACAGTCAGGTGCAAGCGTCGTTGAAGAGCGCTTTTGATGCCAAGAGCGATATGCTCAAAGAGTTAACGCAGGAATTGGCGGATATCGGCGTGCGTGCGGATGCAGAGGCGGAGTCTCGTGCTCGCCAGCGTCGGGATGAATTGCATGCTTCACTGAGTAATAATCGAGCGCGCCGTAATCAGCTGGAAAAACAACTTACCTTCTGTGAAGCGGAAATGGACGGCCTACAGAAGAAACTGCGTAAGCTGGAGCGTGATTATCACGCTAACCGCGAACAGGTGGTGACGGCCAAATCTGGCTGGTGCACGGTGATGCGGTTGGTGAAAGACAATGGTATAGAGCGGCGTCTGCACCGGCGTGAACTGGCCTATCTGGAGGGTGACGAATTGCGCTCCATGTCGGATAAGGCGCTGGGAGCGCTGCGTCTGGCGGTCGCCGATAACGAACATTTGCGCGATGTACTGCGCCTGTCGGAAGATCCAAAACGGCCAGAACGTAAAATCCAGTTCTATATCGCGGTATATCAACACCTGCGTGAACGTATCCGTCAGGACATCATCCGTACCGACGATCCGGTGGAAGCCATCGAACAGATGGAGATTGAACTGAACCGTCTGACGGAAGAGCTGACGGCGCGTGAACAAACGCTGGCCATTAGCTCGCGCAGTGTATCGAATATCATCCGCAAGACCATTCAACGTGAACAAAACCGCATTCGCATGCTGAATCAGGGGCTGCAATCGGTGTCATTCGGCCAGGTGAAAAGCGTACGGCTTAACGTCAATGTGCGGGAAACGCACACCACGTTGCTTAACGTGTTGTCTGAACAACAGGAACTGCATCAGGATCTGTTCAACAGCAACCGCCTGACGTTCTCGGAAGCGCTGGCGAAACTGTATCAGCGCCTGAATCCGGAAATTGACATGGGGCAGCGCACGCCGCAGACCATCGGTGAAGAACTGCTGGATTATCGCAACTATCTGGAAATGGAGGTTGAGGTAAACCGGGGTGCCGACGGCTGGCTGCGTGCCGAGAGCGGGGCGCTTTCCACCGGGGAAGCCATCGGCACCGGGATGTCAATTCTGGTGATGGTGGTACAGAGCTGGGAGGAAGAGTCGAAACGGTTGCGCGGCAAGGATATTTCACCCTGTCGTTTGCTGTTCCTCGATGAAGCCGCACGTCTGGATGCCAAATCCATCGCCACGTTGTTTGAGCTGTGTGACCGGCTGGAAATGCAGCTGATCATCGCTGCGCCGGAAAACATCAGCCCGGAAAAAGGCACCACCTATAAGCTGGTGCGTAAGATGTTCCAGAACCACGAACATGTTCATGTCGTCGGTCTGCGCGGTTTCGCCACCGAACCCGAGCAAACGCAGCACGCATCATAATTTCTCACCGATGCCCGCGCCAGCGGGCATCATCGACTATTTGGTCACGATACCCGCCACGGACACCCGTTATATTGCGCAATTTGCGTAGACGGGCATTTATGTGGATCGTTCGGATGGCGGATGAGTTATGGCGTTAACGGAAATCTGATTTAGCTTCAGGGGAGAAAAATTGAAAATCAAGGCATTACCGTTGGATGACAACATCAATGGCTGGTCGGCGATCATTCCTGCCCGGCAGGTGAAAAAGATTTTGCGTGGTCATGTTCGGGCCGACTGGCTGGTGATCGGCGCCGGTTATGCCGGGCTCGCCTTTGCCCGCCGCGTAGCGGAAAACCATCCTGATAAGCAGGTGGTGATCATCGATGCCGCCATGACGGGAGAGAGTGCCTCTGGGCGTAATTCCGGTTTTGCCATTGATTTGCCGCATAACATCGGCAGCTCCACCGCCGAGTTGGAAAAAGCCGCCAACTACCGCCGCTTATTACAGGCGGGGATTGCGCAGTTGGACGCGTTGATACACCGACATCAAATTGAGTGTGATTGGCACCGTAGCGGGAAATATCACTGCATCGTGCGTCCTGAACGGGATGGGTTGCTGGCGCAGTACGCTGATGAACTACAGGCGCTGGATGAGCCCTATCAACGACTGGAGGGTAAGTCTCTGGCGCAAAATCTGGGCACCGATTATTACCATGCCGCTATCTATACACCGAGCTGTGTCTTGCTTAATCCGGCCGCCTTGGTGCATGGGCTGGTGGACAGCCTGCCGGATAACGTCACCCTGTATGAAAAATCCCCGGCGCTGGAGATCAACACGGGCCGCGATGTTCATGTGCGTACACCTTATGGTGAAGTGCGGGCCGGACAGTTGATGGTGGCAACTAATGGGTGCGCTCGCCAGTTGGCGCCATTTTCCAACCAATTGGTGGGGCTTTCCACTTTCGCCACGCTCACCGAACCCTTGACTGCGGAACAACAACAGCGCATCGGCAATATCGCTGCATGGGGCATGACACCGGCCAATGCGATTGCCGGCGCGACGTTGCGCTATACCTGCGATCACCGTTTTTTGATACGTCAGCATGTGAAATATGTGCCGGATTACACGGTGACGGCGCTGAGAACCACACCACTGGTCGTGCAGCATCGCCAGATTTTTCTATCGCGCTTCCCGCAATTGGCGGATGTGCAGATTGCCCACACCTGGTCCGGGATGATCAGCGTGACGCGCAATGGTGCGCCGGGCTGGGGAAAATACGGCGACAATGTCTATGCCGCCGTGGGATGCAACGGGGCGGGAATTTCAAAACAGACGGTGGCTGGCAGCACATTGGCGGATTTGGCGACTGGTGTGGATAATCCGTTGATTGCCGATATGCTGGCGTTGGGAAAACCCAATTATATTCCACCACGTCCATTTCTTGATCTCGGCGTGCAAGGCAGCATACTTAAAGAGCGTTGGCTGGGGCGTAAGGAGTATTAGGCGTCGTGCCTGTCTCGGACCTGCCGCGTCAGCGGATATAAGATATAAAAGGCCTTGACCTTCCAGTTACGGGAAGGTGCAGGCTGACAGCGGTTATCGTTTTTCTTCCTGCTTTATTACTGTACAGAGGAAATTGATATGTATCGCCGTGATTTTATCAAAATTACCGCTCTGCTGGGGGCCGCCAGCGCGCTGCCTGGGTGGAGCAGCAGCGCGTTTGCCGCTGATCGTCCGGTGTTGCCGGTGCCGCCATTATTGACGCCGGATGCGGGCGGCAATTTGGCTCTTAAAGTTCAGACCGGCAATATGCGCTGGCTACCGGGAATGAAAACCGCGACCTGGGGCGTCAACGGAGGTTTTCTCGGCCCGGCGTTGCAACTGGAACGAGGACAGACCGTCACCATCAATGTCAATAATACGCTACCAGACGTGACCACCATGCACTGGCATGGCATGGAGATTCCGGGCGATGCCGATGGTGGGCCTCAGGCATTGATCGCGCCGGGCAAGATCTGGACTGCGCGCTTTACGGTTGATCAGCCAGCCGCGACGGCATGGTTTCATCCCCACACGCATGGTGTCACCGGGCGTCAGGTGGCGATGGGATTGGGCGGTTTGATCTTGATTCAGGATCGCGAAAGCCGCGGACTTGCACTGCCTTCTCAGTGGGGAGTGGATGACATCCCTTTGATTTTGCAAGATAAAAAGTTGAACGAAAAAGGGCAGATCGACTACCATCTGGACGAAATGTCCGCGGCGGTGGGTTGGTTTGGCGATCTGATGCTGACCAACGGCATGCGTTACCCACAGCATGCGGCACCACGCGGATGGTTGCGCTTGCGTCTGCTCAATGGGTGTAATGCTCGCTCATTGATGCTGGCGACCAGCGATGGTCGGCCACTGTATGTGATCGGCAGTGATGGCGGTCTGCTGGCGGAACCAGTGAAAGTGACGTCGCTGCCGATCTTGATGGGCGAACGTTTTGAAGTGCTGGTGGATACCCGCGATGGTAAGGCCTTTGATATCGTGACGTTGCCGGTCTCGCAAATGGGTATGACACTACCGCCATTTGATGCACCACTGCCAGTGCTGCACATTCAGCCAACACTGAAGACCAGTAGCGGAAAACTGCCGGACAAGCTGGCTACGCTTCCCGCTCTGCCGCCAACGTCAGGCTTGAAAACTCGCAACCTGCAACTGACGATGGACCCACGACTTGACCGGCTCGGTATGCTGGCATTGATGCAGCGTTATGGCCCGCAGGCTATGGCCGGCATGCAGATGAATATGGGTGCGAATGGCGGCATGTCGGGAATGATGCAAGGACAAGGGATGATGGGCGATTATGGCGGGCGTGCCGGCACGAACGAGATGCCCATCCACGAAGGACACCAGGGAATGAATGGCCAAACGACATCTCCCGGCGACATGATGGATGATCAAACGACATCTGGCGGCATGATGAATGATCAATCAACGTCACAGCCACTGGATATCATGACCGCCAACCGTATCAATGGCGTCGCCTTCCAGATGGGACAGCCGATGTTTGCCGTCAAGCGTGGCGAATATGAAGTCTGGTCCGTTTCCGCGGTGGGTGACATGATGCTGCATCCTTTCCATATTCATGGCACCCAGTTCCGTATTCTGTCCGAAAATGGTCAGATACCAGCAGCGCACCGTCGTGGCTGGAAGGACACGGTGCGGGTGGAGGGGGGCGTCAGCCAGGTGTTGGTGAAGTTCGATCATCCCGCCCCTAAAGAACGGGCGTTCATGGCGCACTGTCATCTGTTGGAACATGAAGACACCGGCATGATGACGTCGTTCACGGTAGCGTGACGTCGCGCATTGTGCCGGTGTCCGGATGCGGTCTAATCTCGCCGGGCGATCAGCTGTACCACGCTGGCATGCCCGGTATGCGCGATCCCTTCATGGATTTCACGTTCCAGTTTCTGTAAATGCGCAAACCGTAATCCCGGTAATTCCTGACGCAGGGTTTCCGGGGTCATCAGCCAGGTGATATCGGAAGGACCGCCGGTTTTAAATTTCAGTTGCTCCGGCGTATAGGCTTCAAGCAGGAACACGCCACTGCTCTGCAATCCGCTGGCGCAATTTCCATGTACCTGATGGCGCAATGTCGGCGGAAGATGGGCAAAAATCGCGACGATGCCCCCCCACTGCTGTCTGCCGATATCATAAGTCGCGAGATCAGCATGTATCCACTGGATCTTCAAACCATTGGCTTCAGCCCGTTTTTTGCCTTTGGCCAGACCGACGTCGGAAGCGTCTACCGCCGTGACATCAAATCCCTGGCTCGCCAGCCAGACCGCATTGCGTCCTTCGCCTTCAGCAATACAGAGAATGCGGCTACCCGGAACAAAGTGATGGCTACTTTTTTTCAAAAAATCATTGGGTTCAGTGCCATAAACAAACTGTTCGTTGGCATATTTTTCATTCCACATTGAAGCGCTCCATAACAGTAAAACTCACGGTGTTGTGATGACGACGCCAGCGTGTATGAGATGCGGAATAGCCCATCACAATGTCGTCTCTTGTTCGAATTGTTTCTGATCAAATGCCTGTCTGGCCAGCTCGACTTGTGGCAGATATTTCACCGTCCACAGACAAAGCGCCTGAAAAGGTTCTTTAAGCGTATGGCCGAGTGGTGTTATCCGATACTCCACCGCGACCGGTGAAGCGGTTATCACGCGGCGTTCCACGATACCGTTGCGTTCCAGACGCCGCAGACATTGCGTCAACGCTTTCTGAGTAATGCCATCCAAGCGGCGTTTGATTTCATTAAAGCGCAGTGGATTTTCACACAATACATTCAGTACCAGCACTGACCATTTATCGGCGATCTGATCAAGTAGAAAGCGGGTGTGGCAGGCGTTATGCTGTTGTGAGTTATCGGGGGACGGCATTTAAGTTTCCTCTAGGCTACCTGGTAACTTTAGAGTGCCTGATTGACACTAGGTTTACAATGTATACCATCATGGTGGCAAATTAAAGGAGCTAAATCAGATGACTATACCTAACATTGATGTCCTGTTTCGTCCGTTTAAACTGAAATCGCTGGAATTAAAGAACCGAATTATCATGGCGCCGATGACCCGTACATTTTCACCGAATGGTGTACCGGGAGACAATGTGGCGGCTTATTATCGCCGGCGTGCAGAGGGAGAGGTGGGTCTGATCCTGTCTGAAGGCACGGTTATTGACCGGCCCGGCTCGCGTAATCATCCCGATATTCCTTTTTTTCATGGTGAGGCGGCGCTGAAAGGCTGGCAGAAAGTGATTGATGAAGTCCATGCGGCTGGCGGTAAAATGGGGCCGCAGATTTGGCATGTGGGTTCGGTTAAAGCGCCGGGAACGGAGTGGGAACCACAATCCGGGATTGAAAGTCCTTCTGGTCTGGTGGCGCCGGATGTGCCGCGTGGTCAGGCCATGAGTGAAGAAGACATCGCCGATACCATCGCGGCTTATGCCCAGGCGGCGGCAGATACCGTCCGACTTGGTTTTGATACACTGGAAATACATGCGGCGCATGGTTACCTGATCGATCAGTTTTTCTGGGGGAAAACCAACCTGCGCACGGATGAATACGGTGGCGCTACGCTGAAGCAGCGTTCCCGCTTTGCCGCCGAAGTGATAAAGGGCATGCGTCAGGCGGTTGGACCGGACTTCCCGATCCTGTTGCGCGTCAGTCAGTGGAAACAGCAGGATTACAGCGTACGTCTGGCCAATACACCGCTGGAGCTGGCCGACTGGCTCACCCCGCTGGTGGATGCCGGTGTGGATATTCTGCACTGTTCGCAACGTCGCTTCTGGGAGGCAGAATTCCCCGAGGTGGATGGCGAAAATGGCTTGAACTTTGCCGGCTGGGCGAAAAAAATGACCGGCGCCGCCACGATCAGTGTGGGTTCGGTGGGGCTGTCGGATGAGTTCATGACGGCGTTTAGCGGAAAAAGCGCAACGCCGGCACAATTGGACAATCTGCTGACACGGATGACGCGTGACGAGTTTGATTTAATCGCGATTGGCCGTGCATTGATAACCGATCCGAATTGGGTCGTGAAAGTGCGTCAGCATGACACTGAGCACCTGCAAGGGTTTGAGCCTGCCTCACTGGGCGAGTTGGTCTGAGGTTTTAATTAACCACATTGTTTCATGCCGTGATGTCGGTATCGACACCACAGACATCAACGCCAGTATTATTCCTGCACTGTTGCGGGAATAGTGCTGGCGTTACTGTGTCGGCCTCAGGAGGGATCGCCTCCCGCACGCGGATAGCAGGGTTTTTCACCATTAGCCCGGTCAAAGGCCGCCAGAGCAATAGAAAGCGACTCAATAACCGTATTACCCACCGCAGGCAGGCCGATCAGTATGGCGCCGGTAATTTCCTCACGCGTGGCTCCCGCCGCTTTGGCGCAATCAACATGAAACGGAATGCCAGATGTCATTCGGGTTGCGGCCAGTACCGAAAGATAGGCAAGCGTTTGTGTTTTGTTGTCGAGCGCACTGGTGTCGCCGAGTTCGTGAACAGTTTTCATCCAGATTTTGGCATAACCGGGAGCTTCAGTCAGAAAGGTTTGAAACGCAGTTGAGATTCTCATAATGTCCCCGCATAGACGGTCCTGTTGGACGATGATATGTGCTCTCTGGTATTAGCATAGCCTACTTTAGCGCATCCTTTAGTGCTGTATTGCGCATCGGAAATACGCCATCATGGTGCCGAACCCGCTGCCAGATGAGCGATAGAAAATACGGGAAGAGAGAGTAGTCATGACAGACGTTCCGGCAAATCAGAAACGTGGCTCAAACGATGATGCCGCGTCACACTTTATGGATCGCGAATTTTTAGAAAACCTGCGGCTTCAAATGCTGAGGTTTGCCACATTACAACTTTCTGAACATCATCAGGCTGAGGATGCTGTGCAGGAAGCGCTGGTTGGCGCATTAAAGAACGCCGCTTCTTTTGGTGGCCGTGCCGCGCTGAAAACCTGGGTGTTTGCCATTTTGAAAAACAAGATTGCAGATATTTTGCGGCAGAAGCAGCGCACGACGGAAGCCCGTAGTTTGTTACATGAAGAGGACGAAAGTCAGGATTTCGCGGCGCTTTTTGACGAGCGTGAACATTGGCCCGCCGATGAACGCCCCGGAAAATGGGAAACCCCGGAAGAGTCAGTGCGGGAAGCCGCATTCTGGCGCGTTTTCGAAGCCTGTCTGGAGAATTTGCCTGGTAAACAGGCGCGGGTGTTTATGATGCGTGAATTTATTGAACTGGATAGCCATGAAATTTGTACGGCGGTCAACATCTCCGTCAGCAATTTAAATATTATGTTATACCGCGCTCGCATGCGTTTACGGCTGTGTCTGGATGCAAACTGGTTCATGGAGAAATCGTCATGTTGACTTGTCGTCAGGCCACCCGCCTGTTATCCGAGGCACAGGATCGTCCGCTGGCTTTAAAAGAAAAAGCAGCGCTCAGATTACACTTGATGCTCTGTACCGGCTGCCGTAATTTTAATCAGCAAATCTTCTCTATCCGGCAGATATCGCAGGCTTATGCCAAAAGGAAAGGGGACGATTCCGACGATGACGGGCAATGATGGATGACCGCCCCTTTCTCTTGATGAGAACGCGGGCGGTTTGTTCAGCCATAGCGTCGAATAAGCCAGTGGTCGATGGAGATCCGTCCCGGACCTTTAGCCATCAAGAACAGTAATGCCACGGCCCAGACGCCGTGTGTTGGATAGGCGTCAGGATAGACAAAGATTTCTATTGTCAGGGTCATAATCAATAACCCCAAGGCTGAAAACCGGGTGGCAAGACCGATTAACAGCAATACCGACAGCACATGCTCGGCACTGGCCGCGATCAGGGCGGCTAACTCCGGTGGAATCAAGGGCAGGCGATACTCTTCTTTAAACAGATACAAGGCGGACTCATTCAGGTGAGGCCAGCCTACGTGAATATTCCCCGCAACAAGATCAATTGCCAGACCGGAAATCTTGGTCTGTCCCGAGCGCCAGAAAATGGCGGCAATGGAAAATCGGGCCAGCAAGGTAATCAGGCTATCCGGAATCAGACTAAAACCGGCGATAACCCGTGAACATAACCTGAACCGTGGCGCGTTGGCGGGTTTGGAGTGCAGAGAGGTGATGGCCATGGGAATGTTCCTTATGGATGCAACGACACCAGTGTATGGCTGTGAATTAACAGGCTCAGCGCGGTAATCAGATCGAAGTCGGATATGTGCTGCTGAACCTGTGTCAGTGCCTGCCCGAGGCTGGCACCTTGCTGTAGTTGCGCGAGAAACAGCGCCGTTCCGTTATCGATAGACAGCACATTGACCTCCAGCGCGGGTCGGATGATCAGCGCATGTTCAGTCTGATAAGGGTTGATGTCGGCCAGTGAGCCAGTCTCCTGATGTGCCGCCCAGATAGAGACAATGGCGTAGGGTGAATTCAGTAATCCCAGCGAGGGATGCAGACCGACGCGCAGATCCGACAGCAATGTCGTATCGGACAGCGCGGCGACCAGATGATCGTGTGACGACAACACGCCGTCAGCCGCGTGATAAGCCCTGACGAGAAGCACTTCCAGCGTCGCGATATCCGCCAGATAAGGCACCGATGCCGCCGGGGGAAAATCAGCGATAAAGCGGGGCAGTGTGGCGCCATAATCCGCCAGAATCGGTGAACGCGGTGGATGATGTGTTATATACAGCGCTGACATGGCGCGGAAGAAGGGCTCACCAACCAGTTGCTGAGTGACTGGAAAGGTGTCGGCCAGCGCATCAATAAGCGAAACCATGACATTATTGCGATAGACGTCAAAGCGTGCCCGGGGGCTTGACCCGTTCCAGGTGAACAGATCTGGCGGCATCGGGGCATCGGGGTCACGCAGCGCATCGTAAAACGCGTGTTGTCCGCTCATACTGTGCCCTCCATGGGATCATGATGTCGGGCGGCATGGGCGTTCAATCGCTGTTCCGCCAGATGGGCTTCATGGCACAGCACCGCCAGCGAGGGAATATCATTATCGCGCTCGATCAGGGTCGGAACCGGCCCCAGTTCAGACAGGGCAAACGCATAGAGTTGCCAGACCGCGTCGGCAATCGGCGCGCCATGACTGTCAATCAGCAATGGGTCGCCGAGCGCATCCTCTTCCCGGGCAAACCCGGCCAGATGTATTTCGCCAATCCATAACCCGGACAGCGCCTGAAGATAAGCGTAAGGATCGCGTCCATGATTGGTACAGGTGACATAGACGTTGTTGACGTCCAGCAACAGGCCGCAGCCGGTATGCCGAAGCACCTCGCGGATGAAATCGGTCTCACTACGATCGGAGGTGGTAAATTCAACATAGGTGGCGGGGTTTTCCAGCAACATCGGACGACGTAACCGGTTTTGCACCTGATCGATATGTTCACAGACCCGCTGTAACGTCTGCTGGTTGTAAGGCAGTGGCAACAAGTCATTAAGGAAGATGCCGCCATGACTGGACCAGGCCAAATGTTCTGAAAACGACTGGGGCTGATAGCGGTCTATCAAGGTAGCCAGTCGGTCGAGATGCGGTTTGTCCAAAGGACGCTCGCTGCCAATTGACAAGCCAACGCCGTGAATGGATAAAGGATACTGCTCCCGGATCCGGGTCAGATAGTGGTGGAAAGGTCCGCCTGCCATCATATAGTTTTCGGCGTGAATTTCGAAAAAGCCCAGGTCGGGCTGCTCCTCAATAATCGCCAGAAAATGCTCGGGTTTAAGCCCGATTCCCGCCCGAAGGGGTAATGCGCTACCCGTGGTGATAAGAGAAGCACCGCAGGCTGATGGTGCAAAAGAAACAGTCGATTTCATCCTGGGTGCTCCCTGGTGTTGGCAATGTGGGTAAAAGATTAAGCCTGTTTTTCTGTGAACGCTTTCAACTGACCCATACCGGTTGGTGACGTCGGGGACGCGGTGGTCACACAGGTTCCGGCCGGGACCAACTTCCAGGAATTGCCCTGATAATCTTTCTTGGCGGTTCCCGCACAGGTCGTGCCGGCACCGGCTTTACAATCGTTTTTACCTTTAAGGGCGACGCCAAAACACTTCTCCATCCCCTTCATACCTGTTTTGTCGGCAGCGTGTGCAACAGAGGCGCTCATGGTCAACACGGTACCCAAAGCAAGGGCAAGTGCAGCGGCGGTCGTTTTTGTCGTCATGGTGATTCTCCTGGCTATTTATTTTTAACGCCCAAAGGGCAGGTGTATGTGGCAAAGGGAAATTGGCGATGGACCGTCAATTCTCTCTTTCACATACATAGTCGGAGTAAGGCACCGGTTTCTTACACTGCAATTGAAAAAAATTTTTAGCGGGGTAAATTGCGGCGGCGTTCCATAATGATGGCTACACATCGGGCGGGAGACAACGTGGCCGTATCCAGCACCAGATGGTCGCGATTCCAGGCTTCATAATGGCGAGATTCAACCTGTTCCCAGGTCGGAAGCGTCAGACCATCGACAGTGGAACGCCGGGTTTCCACCCGGTGCCGATGTTCGGTTTTGTCGGAGCACACGACTTCTATTTCTAGGAAGGCGACATCGGCTTTTTCGGCAACGGCGCGATAGTCATCCCGCGTGATGCAAAGCGGGTTGACCGAATCGGCGATGACGGTACGGCCGATACGGAGGTTATCCGCCGCGACGCGGTAAGCCGCCAGATATCCTGCTGGCCCGATGTCAGCGTCGGGGGCGAGGATACCGGATGAGCGGATCGCCTGCTCGATGGAGTCGATGCGCAGATAAACGGCGTTGAGGTCATAGGCCAGTTGCCGGGCAATCGTGCTTTTGCCGGTCGCGGGCAAGCCTCCGAATATGATGAACATAACCGCTATTCCTAATAGGTTTAGAGGAGATCTTTGGTGGTTTTTACCCTATCACTCGATAACCGAAGCATCTCGATTTCTTCCGTTATCTCTTCCTGACGGTGCGTTGCATCACTCCGCGAATGCGCAACAGGTCAATCCACGACATCACAGGGTGTCGGGTCAATGGTGTTGCCGGTTCTTTCGGGCGTCGGGGTGGAACGCTTCGGCGGAAGAGCGCGCCATTCCTTCATAGGTTGCCCATTTTTGTTCAGCGACTTTTTGTGCAATATCGATGAGCCGCTGCGCCTCTTCCGGATGAAGCTGTACCAGCGACTGATAACGGCTTTCATGTTGCCGATAGTCGCTGAGTGGCAGTGTGGGTCGCAGACTGTCAAGAGTAAAGGGGTTACGCCCCTGTTCCCGCAATATTGGGTTGAAGCGAATTAACGGCCAGTGACCTGACGCGACGGCACGTTTTTGTTGGGCTAACCCGGTCTTCATATCAATGCCATGTGCGATGCAATGACTGTAAGCGATGATCAGTGACGGGCCCGGATAGGCTTCGGCTTCCCGCATGGCCTGAAGCGACTGTTGGGGATTGGCACCGAAAGCGATCTGGGCGACATACACATTGCCGTAAGCGATAGCCTGTAACACCATATCTTTCTTCGCCATGGTTTTGCCGCCGGCGGCAAATTTGGCCACCGCGCCCAGGGGGGTGGATTTTGACATCTGGCCGCCGGTATTGGAATAAACTTCGGTGTCCATCACCAGAATGTTGACATCACGACCGGAGGCGATCACATGGTCCAATCCGGAAGAGCCAATATCATAGGCCCAGCCATCGCCACCGATGATCCAGACCGAACGCCTGATCAGATGGTCTAACAAGCTGAGTAGATTAAGCCCGGCTTCCGAATAGTCATACTGTAATAACGCCCGGACGTCGAGTAAGCGTTCGCGTTGCTGTTGGATCTGTGATTCGACTTGCTGGGGCGCATTGATTATCTGCTCTATCAGCTCGGGACCCAGTTGCTGCGCGGTGGCCCTCAAGGCATTCGCCGCCTGAATCCGATGATGATCGGCGGTCAGGCGAAAACCCAGGCCGAATTCGGCATTATCCTCGAACAATGAATTTGACCAGGCTGGGCCTTTACCGTCGCTATTTTTTGCCCACGGCGTCGTGGGCAGATTACCGCCATAAATTGATGAGCAGCCGGTGGCGTTGGCTACCATCATGCGGTCACCAAAGAGCTGAGTGAGCGTTTTCAGATAGGGCGTTTCACCGCAACCGGCGCAAGCACCTGAAAATTCAAACAGCGGCTCCAAAAACTGCACGCCACGTACCGTTGAAAAATCAACCGCAGAGCGCTTCGGCCAGGGCAGGGTGTTGAACCACGTCAGCGCCCTTTTTTCCCGTTCAAGGATCGGTAACTTATCGACCATGTTAATGGCGCGCTGGCCGGTATCGTCAGCTCGAACCGGGCAAGCCTCTACACACAGACCACAACCGGTGCAATCTTCCGGATAGATCTGCAATGTGTAGAGCGTATCTGGAAATCCCCGGGCGCTTATCGGCATCCATTTGGCGCCTGGTGGGGCGTTTTCGACCAAATCCTGATGATAAAACTTGGCTCTGATGGCAGCATGTGGGCAGACAAAGGAACAATTACCACATTGAATGCACAGGTCTTCGCGCCAGTCAGGGATCGCCAGCGCAATATCGCGCTTTTCCCACTGACTGGTTGCTGATGGATAAGTCCCGTCGGGCGGTAATCGTGACACCGGGATCTGATTACCCCGTTCCTGCAACATCTCAGCGGTGATGTTGCGCACAAATAATGGGGCGGTGGCGGGCAGTTTCCAGCCGGCGTCTGAAGCACCGGCGCCGTGTTGTGAAATATCCACCGGATGCAGGTGCGCTAATGTGACATCCACAGCGTCAAAATTCTTTTCGATGATGTCGCGGCCTTTCTTTTGATAGGTCTTCTCAATACTCTCTTTGATCAGCGCGATGGCCTGCTCTTTGGGCATGATGGCGGATAAGGCGAAAAAACAGGTCTGCATGATGGTATTAATGCGTGTTCCCATGCCGGTCAGTCGCGCGACTTCCGCCGCATTGATCACATGGAACGCCAATTGTTTCTGCTGGATCTGTTGCTGTACCCGGCGTGGCAGATGTGACCAGGTGTCCTCTGCCGGGTAGGGACTGTTAAGCAGAAAGGTGGCGCCGGTTTCTGCGTAACATAATAAATCGAGGGATTCGACGAAATTGAATTGATGACAACCGATAAAATTTGCCGAGGTAATGAGATAAGGGGCGTCGATGGGTTCAGGGCCGAAACGCAAATGTGAAACGGTCTTTGAACCCGACTTTTTCGAGTCATAGACAAAGTAGCCTTGGGCAAAATAATCAGGTAATTCGCCGATGATTTTGATGCTGTTTTTATTGGCGCCGACCGTGCCATCGGCTCCCAGACCGAAGAACAAGGCGCGTACCTGATTGGGCGGTTCGATTTGCCAGGTTTCATCCCACGGCAAACTTAACTGCGTGACATCGTCAATAATGCCGATGGTGAAGCCCTCTTTCGCGCTGGTTTTCTGTTGCTCCTCAAAAACGGCTTTGACCATCGCGGGGGTGAACTCTTTGGATGACAAACCATATCGCCCGCCGGTGATCCTCGGCAGGTGTGGTAATTGTCCATGTTGAGTGGCGGAAACGAAGGCGCTGACGGTGTCTTTATACAGTGGTTCACCCCGTGAACCGGGCTCTTTGGTGCGATCCAGGACGGTGACAAATCGGGTGGTGGACGGGAACGCCTTAATGAATATGTCGTTGGGGAAGGGACGATACAGGTGAACGGTCACCACACCGTATTTTCCCCCCTGGGCATTGAGCACCGCAACGGTCTGTTCCACGGTCGATGCGCCAGATCCCATAATGACGATGACGTGTTCCGCATCGTCTGCGCCATGATAGTCAACCAGATGATATTGTCGCCCGGTTAATTCAGCGAACTGGGTCATGGTCCGTTCAACAACATCCGGCACGCGATCGTAATACGAATTAACTGTTTCCCGACTTTGAAAATAGGTATCCGGATTCTGAGCCGTTCCTCTGATGAATGGCTGATCCGGATTCAGCGCCCGGGCCCGATGGTCACGAACCTGCTGATCGTCGATCATCTGCCTTATTTGTTCATCGGACAGACGGGAAATTTTATTGACTTCATGGGAGGTGCGAAAACCATCGAAAAAGTGCAGGAACGGAATGCGGGTGCGCAATGTTGCGGCGTGGGCAATCATCGCCATATCCTGTGCCTGTTGCACCGACGCAGATGAAAGCAAGGCAAAGCCGGTTGGTCTGGTGGCCATCACATCCTGATGATCACCAAAAATGGACAATCCCTGCGCCGAGAGCGAACGGGCGGCCACATGAAAAACCGTCGCCGTGAGTTCACCGGCAATCTTGTACATATTCGGGATCATCAGCATCAGCCCTTGTGATGCGGTAAACGTGGTACTCAGTGCGCCAGCCTGCAATGCGCCATGAACCGCTCCCGCCGCACCGCCTTCATGCTGCATCTCAACGACGGTTGGAATGTTTCCCCAGAGGTTGGGAATGTGCTGCGTCGCCCACTCATCAGCCAGCTCCGCCATGGTGGAAGAGGGCGTGATGGGGTAAATCGCGCAGATTTCACTGAGCTTATACGCTATCCACGCGGCGGCTTCATTGCCATCCGTCATCACCATGTCGGAGATGGACGTCTCAGAATGTGTATTCATTATCAACCACCTCACTTACCATGCTAATGGCATGACAGGGGCATTGGTCATAGCACGCGCCGCAGCCGGTACATTTATCGTAATCAATACGATATCCCCGTCCTTTACCCAACTTGAGAATGGCGTCCTCCGGGCATGATCCGTAACAGCCATCACACTCGAAACAATTGCCACAGGAGTAGCAGCGGGCCGCTTCATAACGCGCTTGTGTGGCGGTGAGTCCGCCGATGATTTCGTCAAATCCATCGCGCTGTTCCGGGGTGACAACCGGCTGGCTGGTTGACTCGGCATCCGTGTCGAACCACAGATTCAATGCTGAATAGGGAATGCCGGCGTTAGTGTCTGCTTTTCGGTAGGGTTGATGACGTAGCCAGCCATCAATATGTTGCGCCGCTTTCTTGCCATGCCCGGTGGCGACCGTGACGGTGCGTTCCGATGGCACCATATCGCCACCGGCAAAAATACCCGGCACGCTGGTCATCATGTGTTCGTCAACCACCACCACGCCATCTTCATGTAATTCAATGCCGGGAATGCGGGCGATAACCGAGAGATCCACATCTTGTCCCAACGCCAGGATCACGCTGTCAGCTTCCAGCGTTTCATATCGGCCGGTTGGCTGTGGCCGTCCGTTGTCGTCAATCTCCATCTCTTCAATGGTTAACGTCGTACCATCAATATCCCGAATGGTGCGCAGCCAGTTAATGATGACGCCCTCTTCTAATGCTTCATCGGCTTCAAACTGATGCGCCGGCATATGTTCACGATCTCGTCGATAGATGATAACCGCTTCTTCCGCCCCCAGACGATGCGCGGTACGCGCTGCATCCATCGCCGTATTGCCGCCACCATAGATAGCGACACGACGACCCAATTTGGGCACGTCGCCTTGTTCAACCGCCGAAAGATAACTGACCGCATCCAGAATGCGCCCGGCATCACGCCCTGGAATGTCGATTCTCTTGGCTAAATGCGCACCGATAGCCAGAAAAACGGCATCAAAGCCATACTCGGTTTTTACCTTGAGGACATCATTCACTTTCTGATTGAGCTTCAGCGTAATGCCCGTATCGAGGATATGTTGGATCTCCTGATCCAGCACATCACGGGGCATTCGGTAAGCAGGGATGCCGAAACGCATCATCCCGCCAGCCATCGGACCGGCCTCGTGAATTTCCACCTCATGGCCGAGGCGACGGAGTTGCCAGGCACAGGATAATCCCGAGGGACCGGCGCCGATCACCAGGACCTTTTTACCGCTCGGAACGGCGGTGAATGTGGTTTTCCAGCCATGCAGTAGCGCCTGATCGCCCAGAAAACGCTCGACGGCATGAATACTGACGGATTGGTCGACCTGGGCTCGATTACAGGCATTTTCACAAGGATGGTAGCAAACCCGGCCATGCACGGCGGGCATCGGGTTATTGGCCACCAAATGTTGCCAGGCCTCTTCGTAGCGCTCTTCCTGTGCCAACGCCAGCCACTCCTGAATATTCTCGCCAGCCGGACAGGCCTGATTACAAGGCGGTAGTGAATTTTGATAAACGGGATGAGTACGTCGGATCGGCCCCGTGCCTGTTTTAGTCCGTAAATCAGGCGGCTGGGTCATATCATTAGTCGATTTCTTCATATGACACCCTTTGTGAAAACCCATGTTCGGCATGAAGAATAGTGATGAGGTTCTTATTAAGAAACTGTAGTTCATGGTGGCGTGATCTACATAAGAGGCATGAGGATTTCCTCCCAAATTCGCGCTGGCATACATCCGGGGAATGGCTCATTTAGGCGGGAAATTTATACAGATCGTGATGCATTATCGTGAAACTGGCTTTTTCGTCGGGTTTAAAATGAAAACCCCCGGATGAAAACCAGGAGTGAGTTTGATGACAATGTTTATATAGCGGCGATAATGAGAAGATCGTAAAGACGCTGCAAGTCCCTCCCTGTAAGCTCAAGCCGCGCCATCCCTGGCGCGGATGCTTTACTCTTCTTCCTCATTATCACCGTTCTGACGCCATACGTAGGTTTGTTAATGGTCTGACGCCACTTTTAAAGCTCTTTCGAGCTTCGCTAAAAGAGACAATTTTCATAGGGCTTCATCTGTATGAACCGTTGGTTATAGGCCCGTTTTTGCATAAATAAAGGTGTTGTCCAGCTTTCCTGATGGTAAACGGCGTGCGTTATGCAATTTGCCTTCGTAGACATAACCACAACGTTCGGCTACAGCCTGACTTTTACGATTGGATTCAGCCATTTTGATTTCAACCCTTTGTGCCCCAAGCTCTCTAAAAGCATATTGCTGTAGAAGACGTACGGCCTCTGACGCATAACCTTTACCAACCTGACTGGTTCTCAACCAATAACCTATTTCAAAATAAGGCACTGATTTATCGATAATCATCAAGCCAATAACACCGAGTAGAGTGTTGTTTTCCTGGCAAACAATGCTGAATCGTAGCTCATTATTGAAATCTTTAAAGTTTTTTATCGCCTCCTGGGTATTGCTCACCGCAGTTTCCAACGTTAATGCATAAGGAACCCAGGGCAGAAACTCGGAAAGTGCTATCTGGCTTTCCACAATGGCTTCAAATATTTTAGGCGCAACATCTGTTGACGGTGGCACCAATTTGATTCTTCCACTTTCCATATGACGCTCCGAAGTTCATGGAATGATAAAAATGGCTTATTTTCTAAGCGTGTCAAAGCCCCGGTCTTTTCCTGATTACGATCCGCTCGCCTGACTCATCATTCTGACAAAATTCCGGATCACAGCCGACTTCTCCTGTTCGCGGTAAATCAACCCCAGCGCCGTCGTCAACGGTTGACTGATACCATGATAGGTCACGCCATCGGAATGAATGCTTTTTAGCGATTCGGGAATTACCGCGACCCCGAATCCTGCCGCGACCAGATTAATACTGGACGAAATCTGCGGGGATTCCATTTTAAGGCGCGGGGAGAAACCCGCGTCCTGACAAGCCCGGATAATCGAGTCATACAGTACCGGACCGATTTCACGGGGAAAGGTGATAAAGCTATCGCCAGCCAAATCACTCAGCGAGATTTCCGGGTTTTGTGCAAGTTGATGCCCAACCGGCAATACCGCAATCATCGGTTCATCGACCAATTGCACGCAATTGAGGTGTTCAATTTTTAGCGGCAGCCGAACCAGTGCGCAGTCAATTGCCGCATCACGAACCTTATCCATTAAATCGATACTGTTGCTCTCTTTCGAATGGATAACCACCTCTGGATATATTTTCCTGAATTCCCGCATCGCTGATGCGACGAAACCGTGAAAGACGATCGAACCGGCAAAACCGACCGATAAATGGCCGCTTTCTCCCCTGGCGACCATTTTTATTTGAGCCAGCGCACTTTCGGTTTCCGCGATAATCTTCTGTGCTTTTTCACGAAAGAAGATGCCCGCCTCGGTCAGTTCAACATGACGCTTATTGCGGATAAACAGCGCTGTGCCAATTTCATGCTCTAATTTCTGAATCTGCTGGCTCAGCGGCGGCTGAGCAATGCCTATCTTTTCGGCGGCCGCCGTGAAATGCAGGGTTTCTGCCACGGCCAGAAAATACCGTAATTGTCTGAATTCCATTTGAGCACCTCTGTTATGGGGTAACTAATATCTTTTCCATATTAAAAAGACAATAACAAAGTCTTAGACGTCACAGATTCATATGGATATATTTAACATATACTTTACAAAGGTTTTAAATGTCCATGGTCATAAGACCATCAGGAGCTTCCGTTATGCCGACGCTTATTCATACCTCTGAAGTTGAACTGGCTTGCGAAAAAACAACAGATAAACAACTGATTGAAACACTTCAACACCTTGTTGGTCATCAATATGTCCTGACCGATGAAAGCGCTACCCAGCAATACCGGAAAGGCATTCGTTTCGGCAATGGCAAAGCACTGGCCGTGGTTCGCCCCGGTTCACTGGTGGAGCAATGGAATGTGCTGACCGCCTGCATTAAAGCAAATGTGATCGTTTTGTCACAAGCCGCCAATACGGGTCTGACCGGCGGTTCAACCCCGGATGGTGATGATTATGACCGTGAAATCGTGATTGTCAGTATGACCCGCATGAAGAAAATCTACTTGGTTGAAGATGCAACACAGGTGGTTTGCTTACCGGGCTCAACGCTCAACCAGCTTGAAGAAGCGTTACGTCCGCATGGCCGCGAACCGCATTCGGTCATCGGATCAAGCTGCATCGGCGCCTCGGTTTTCGGCGGGGTATGTAATAACTCCGGCGGTGCACTGGTGCACCGTGGCCCGGCCTACACCCAGATGTCGGTCTTCGCCCGCGTGAATGAATCCGGCAAACTGGAACTCATCAACCACCTCGGTATTCAACTCGGCGATGAACCGGAACAGATTCTGGCGGCGCTGGATAACGGCACATTCAAACCAGAAGATATTCAGCACAACGTCGGTGAGGCGTCGGATCATCACTATGCTGAACATGTCCGCCAGATTGATGAAGAGACGCCAGCTCGTTTTAATGCTGATCCGGCCCGTCTTTATGAATCATCCGGCTCGGCGGGTAAAGTCATGGTGTTTGCGGTACGTCTGGACACGTTCCCTATCGAGAAAGGAGCGAAAGTTTTCTATATCGGCACCAACAGTGCTGATGAGCTGACAGATATTCGCCGCGATATTCTGGGCAAATTTAAATATCTGCCGATCTCTGGCGAATATCTACACCGCGACGCGTTTAATATTGCGGAAATCTACGGCAAAGATACCTTCCTGATGATTGAGTGGCTCGGCACTAACCGGTTACCCGGTTTATTTGCTCTGAAAGCAAAATGTGATGCGATCTTCGGGAAAATTCCTTTCTTGCCGGCAAATCTCACCGATCGGGTGATGCAGGGGCTGAGTCATCTGTTCCCGAGCCATTTACCGAAACGGATGCTCGAATTCCGGGATCAGTATGAACACCATTTACTGCTGAAAGTCTCCGCTGCCGGTGTGGATGAAGCCCGCGCTTATTTGCAGGATTACTTTGAGAGGGCGGGCGGCAGTTTCTTTGAATGTACGGATGAAGAGGGGGCCAAAGCATTTCTGCACCGTTTTGCCGCCGCGGGTGCGGCAAATCGCTATCGGGCCGTACACACCCAGGAGGTTGAAGATATTATGGCCCTTGATATCGCCTTGCCAAGAAATACCCATCAGTGGCTGGAAACCCTGCCGAAAGACATGGAAGAAAAACTGGCGCTGAAACTCTATTACGGCCACTTCCTGTGTTATGTCTTCCATCAGGATTACATCGTAAAAAAAGGCAACGACTGCATGGCTATTGAGCATCAGATGTGGAAATTACTGGACCAGCGCGGCGCTGAATATCCGGCTGAGCACAATGTTGGTCACCTCTATCATGCCAAACCCGCGTTGAAGGCCCATTATGAAAACCTGGACCCGCTGAATTGTTTCAATCCGGGGATCGGCCACACCTCAAAACTGTCACACTACAGGCAACCCGAGCATTGTGATTGTGGCCATGACCACCGTGTCGATTGATAAATACCGCACATTGATAACCCGATCGAACTGTTGGTTATGAAGCCGTTCGATCGGCAGGGTGATTTACACCATCGTTAGTGATAACCTCACCTAAATCAAACGGATTTACACCCTCCAGACAACCTACATTAAAGCCATATTCAGACGGGTTTGAGCGTCGTTGATGATGGGTATAAATACCGCAATTTGAGCAGAAATAGTGCTTCGCGGTATGGGTATTGAACTGGTAGAGCTTCAACATGTCTTGACCTTTCACGATACGAATTCCATCGAGTTTAACCGATGCAACAATTGCCCCTTTTCTCCGGCAGATTGAGCAATCGCAACGTCTTGGATTCTCGATGCCATTTGGCAACGTTAGCTCTAATTCAACCGCACCGCAGTGGCACGTCGCTTTGTGTTTTAGCTGAATTTCAGTCTTTCCGACTTTCTTGATCATGCTGTATTTCTCCAGATTGTGTATCACTGCCAGTGAGGGTTCCGCAGTACGATTAAATTTCGGGGGACGTCAGGTAATGACAGAACCGTTATCTTCAAAAACGACCGCTCTTGCAAAGAGATAGGCCCGGCACAGCATCGGCAGTTCTCGACGCAGTGCCGCGAGTTCTTGCCGTGTCGCGTTGCGCTCCAGCACGGCGCGGGTAGCGCCTGCCAACGTAGCACGCAAGGTGAAGGCAACCGCATCTGGGTCGTCGAAAGTTGCATCTTTGGCGCTTTTCAACAGCTCACTCATCGCCG
Source organism: Prodigiosinella confusarubida (assembly GCF_002847015.1). Taxonomy (GTDB): domain Bacteria; phylum Pseudomonadota; class Gammaproteobacteria; order Enterobacterales; family Enterobacteriaceae; genus Prodigiosinella; species Prodigiosinella aquatilis. The sequence continues at coordinate 3,372,550 of NZ_CP025085.1, read as the reverse complement.
CGTGGTTGCGTCGGGCGACGTTACCGATGAGGTCGTCCGTGTCGAGTTCCGCTGCAACGGCGTAAAGTGCGCGAGCTGTGTCGGTATCCCGCGTTTTCGCATCAAGAAAGGCATCGACCAGTGTATCGGATATGCTCTTCAGTGACATGCCACGGCAACGCGCGCAAGTGGTCAAAACCGCATCGGATACAGCCTCGAGGTGCCTCTGTAGCAGAGCAAAAAGTAGCGCCTGCTTTTGCGGGAAGTATTGGTACATCGTGCCGACTGAGACACCGGCACGCTCCGCAACCCGCGTAGTGGTCAGACGCGATAACCCATCCGACAGCAAAACCTGAATGGTCGCCTCGAATATGGCATCGACAGTGACTTTCGCACGGGTCTGATGCGGCTGTTTCCGGGCTTTTAGGTGTTCGGGAGACATCCTCGGCATAGGCGAATTCCAAAGCTGAATAATACCTCATAAAATACAGTCAATTCATATGCGCTTCAACAAATTCGCAAGAGGATGAGTGATGACACAGTTTATCGGTAAGACCGCTCTCGTCACGGGAGCCAACAAGGGTATTGGCCTGGAGATCGCCCGTCAGCTTGGGAAAGCAGGGCTGCACATTATCGTGGCGGCTCGTGATAGGGAGCGAGGAATGAAAGCGACTCAGGTTCTTCAGGATGAGGCGATTGTAGCCCGTTTCTTGTGCATCGATCTGACTGATCCCGTATCCGCAGAAGACGCCGCTGCGGATATCCACAACCGGGAAGGGCAGCTGAATATCCTGGTCAACAACGCTGGTATCACGGACCTTCGAGATGGATCACCGGGCTCGGCCAATCTGGACGCTGTTCGGCGGATCGTCGACACGAACTTTTTCGGTACGTTGGCCGTCACGCAGGCCATGCTGCCGCTGCTGAAAAAGTCTATCCCGGCGCGGATCGTCAACGTCTCCAGTGGTCTCGGTTCTCTCGCGCTCCACAGTGATCCGAACTGGGAATACGCCCCTTATCGGCTCATCGGCTACGGTGCCGCCAAAGCCGCTGTGAACATGCTGACAGTACAACTCGCGGCTGAACTTCGCGATACCGGTATCAAGGTTAACGCCGCCGATCCCGGCTTTACGGCAACGGATCTCAATGGCTATCGGGGACACCAAACCATTCCACAAGGCGCGGCGGAAGCCATTCGCCTGGCGCTTCTCGACGACGACGGTCCAACGGGCGCGTTTTTCAGCGCTGAAGGTCGTGAACCCTGGTGACACAGGGGACGTGCCGGCACACGGTTTTTTAATGTTGATTCTGGCAATCAACGCAGCTGTTAAGACTGCACTGGTGAATGACGCCCGCCTGGCGCCTCACGCAGTTAAACTTCACTGGACGTCTTTTCCTGTACCGCCGAACGGGTTGCCGGCGCCGGACTTTTATACCACCAGATCCCCAACAGTACGGCGGCGACGCCAATCCATTGCAGCAATGCCAGCTTTTCATCAAAAATAAAAAAGCCAAGCAGAATCGATACTACCGGGCGGGCGAGCGTCGAGACCGAGGCCAGCACCACATCTACGTGCTTGAGCGCATACGCCATCAGTCCATGGCCCAGAAGTTGGCTGATCAGCGCCAGCAAGGCGATCACTAACCAGCCCTTCTGCGTATCCGGCAGAATTTGCGCGCTAGTGGCTAGCGCCACGGGTAATAGCAGTAACGCACAGGTGAAGCTGTTCCAGATAATAATCTGGTGAGAGGTGAAATAATCTCGCAGCGACTTAACCAGTAGTAAATAGATAGCGTAGAAAAATGCTGAGTTAAGCGCGAGCAGGTCGCCGGTCACCGACAGCCTGGAAAACGCGACTCCGGCGCTGCCATCAAATACCAGTAGACAGGCCCCAAGGATACTCAACGCCAGCGCCAGCAGCTTATATGTGCCGATCTTTTCATTCAGGAAAAGAAAAGACAGCAGTGCCACAAAGACGGGAGACAAGTTCATTAAGATCGACGTGTTTGCCAGACTGGTCAGCTTTACCGCCCAGTGGTTTGACAGTAAATCTACGGACGATACTGCGCCGGATAGCACCAGCAACCCAAGCATCGCCCGATTGCTACGCCTGAAATTTTTGGGTTTTATATCCTGGTTCTTGCCTGAAGGCCAGGCAAAGGCGGCGGAGGCTAAACCGCCAGCCAGGAACATGCGTAACATCAGCGTTGACGTCGCATCAACCTCGCTGAGCTTGACGAACGCAATCGCAGATGCAACGCCGATGGTACTTACTATTAATGCTAAAACGGGAAGTAAAGCATTATTACTCACCTTCATGACGCGTCCTTACAGTTATATAAGTTGGGTTGAGCAGTGTATGCCGCCAGACTGCTTCTGGTGCTCGGAAAAAGAGATCGGATGTATGTCATAGCCACGGGCCGACAGTTGGTCAAGCAGGCGCGATGGTGCGGCGTTATTAATCCAGATATGGTTCCCCGACGAGAACGCGTTAGCGCACCAGGCCGCCATCATCTTTTCATCAAGCAGGATCGGCTTCAGATCGGCGGACTGCGCTGCCTGACGTAGTGTCAGGTTTTCCTCCGTCACACGCCAGCCCGATGGTGTCCTGCGATAAATGCTGACCGTTGAACGGTCAATAGCGTCCGCTCTTCTTGTGTCAATCAACAGCGTATCTCGCAGCAGGCAGACATAGTGATCGAGATGGAACTGTTCGGGATTGCGCCATGTGTCCTGTACCGCCAACACAACATCGGTTTTGAGCAGGCCGGAAGCAAGCAAAAAATGTAGGGTCTGTTCTTCAGTGCGGAAACCGACGTTGATAACAGAGACGAATTCATTCTCCTGATAGTCACCTCCCTCAAGTAATTGTTCGAGCTCTACAAGTCTATGTCCGTGAGCGGTAACGACCTTCTTTACGACCTCGACTTCCCGAGCCCGATCCTGGCGTTTCAGACGACCGAAAACCGGTTGACCACCCACGTTAATAAAGTGGTCACGCGGAAACAACAACCCATACAGTGGGTTAATTTCATAGCTTTCGTAGGTAGCGTCAGGACTGATGCGACCGAGTTCATCATTGTAGTGCAACCGCAGTTTCGGCTGATGGATGACAATCTCTGCCAGCGCCTGGCGACTGATGCAAGCCAGTTGCTCGTGGGCAAGGTGCTGGCGGGTCTCCGGAACGTCATCGGCAAATCGTAGCGCGCGTCCAGCAAGTCGCTGCATCTCTTCTATCGGAACATGCGGCCCATCATCGTTAAACAGGGCATCAGATAAGAAAGCGGTAAGGATACCCGCAGCATTAAACGACCTGGCCAGTGCCAGCACATCGGCATCAGCTTGCCGGAGCAAGTAGGGCTGTTGCGTCTCCATAAACACCGACATAGTGACGGGTTGCGCAACGGAGGGGAGTTGTAGAAGGACTTTCACTAATCGTTTCCTGCTAACTCAAACCGCACGGATAGACTTCTGTAGAATGTTCATACACTGCGTAATGGCGCTTTCCACGTCGGCCTGGTTATCTCCCGTAAAGTGCAGCTTGGCGGGGATATCTTCGTAACTGAATTCGCTATTTTCGCCTCCAGGCTGGATACAGTGATATGTCAGCAGGGGGTGAGACAGATTCATCTTCGGATCGAAGGCATAACCTCCGGAAAACGGGTTCGGCATCATGACAAAACCGGTGATTCGCGTTTTCACTGGGGAAATGGCGATACCGAGCGCGGCCTGAGTCCACAGCGCATAAAGATCGATCCCCTCGCTGCGTAAGGTGATGAATGGAATCTCTCCGCCACCAACCCGACCGCCAATCTCCAGGAAGACCAGTTCCCCGTGGCATTCGATAAGCTCTAAATGAATAGCCTGGTTTTCCAGGTTCAATCGGGTACAGACTTCCTGAGTGAAGATTTGCGCTGTGGCGATAAACTCGGGGTTGTCAACGGTTACCGAGCCGAGCGGTTGACCATTGCGGAAGTCCAGGCAGGTGTTGAGATATTTCGACACTTTAAAATAAGGCATGCTGCCGTTGGCGAGAATGGCGTCGACGTGATAAATATCGCCTTCTATATACTCTTCGACTTCATAGCCGGTGAAGTCCACTAGCTCGGGTATATCTTCCCGACGTTCGAGCTTCACGACACCGTCCGAGGCGGCGCCGACCTGCGGTTTTAATATAACCGGGTAGCCCTGTTCGCAACAGAACGCTTCAATGTCTTCACGCGACAACACCTGCCGATAGTGCGGGTAACGCACGGTCGAGCCGGTTAACGACGCCTTCATGCTGGCCTTGTTGCGACACAGCAGGTTATCGGCTATTTTTGCCCCACTAATGTTGAGCTCGGTGCGCACCAGTGCGGCCGCATCCAGATCGTATTCTGAAAAAGCGAGCACAAAATCAATGGGACGTTGATGATGGATACGACATGCCTCGCGCAGAACCGTGTCTGCATCCAGGGTATTGACTTCCACAATGGCGACACTGATAGCGGGGTCGATCAGGCTGGAGTGCCCCACCAAAGAGATATAGGAGACGCCAACCTGTGTGTGATCGATATATTTGCGGTAGTCAGATAGTTCGTCGTCGTAGCGGTTAATGACCAGAACGTGTTTCATGCAATTTTTACCTCGGTGTGTACCCGTTTGACCAGGCTTCTTACTTCCGCTTCATCATCACCACCGAACATCACGTAGCCGACTCGCGAGGTCCAGTCTTGGGCGCAGCCCAGTGCATCCCCTGGCTGGTAATACACCTGGTGTGCGAGATAGTGTGAATGGTCGATGAATTCTTCCAGACCGGACAACGTGGTAAATTCGTTTTTTTCACCGCGGGGAATAAACGCGATGGCACTGATACCGGGTGTGCCGTGTACGGCAGGGCTATCGGTGCCCAGGTATTGGCACAGCGTTTCAGTGGCAAGATCGATCCCGCTGGAGTATCTGATCAGCTCAACGATATTGTCGCCGGGCAGGCGGGCCGCCAGCTCAATTGCCACGGGACGACCTTCCGGTGTGACGCGTAGTTCAAGGTGGAATGGGCCGATGTTCAGCTGTATGGCGTCCAACACCGCCAGCGCATAGTTGCTCATGGTCGTGTAAAACGCTTCGGTGTAACGCTGGCCTACTATATGTCCGATTTCAACAAAGTATGGCTCCGCACCGAGTAGTTTTTCAGTAACAGAGGCGATGGTAATGCTGCCGTCTTTACGCACCACGCCTTCAATGCTGTACTCCTTGCCGGGGATATACTCCTCGACAATGACACATCCGCTGGCGGTGAAACCTACGTCGTTTGGTAATGCTTGGCTGAAGGCGTCCACTACGGTGGTTAGTTCCCCGAGATTGTGAACCTTGCGCACGCTGATGCTGCCGGCCATATCAACCGGTTTAACTACCGCCGGAAAGTTGAAGCTAGAAGGTATCTGCACCGGCTGTCCGGCACAAAGCAGGAAAAAACCGATATTGCTTAGCCCGGCTTCAGTAAGTTGGCTGCGAAAGTTAAATTTATTGCGTACCCGCTGCACGGCGTAATCACTGAGATGTCTTTTTCCTTGTGCCGCCCCTAAGCGTGCGGCCATCGGCACCGCATACTCTACGCCGGGCAGAATGGCATTGATATTTCCCAGTTCATCCAGCATCGCCTTCTGGAGGTCAAAATCACTGGTGTCAATCTTGATGACCTGGCGTACCTTGGCGCGTAGCTCTGGGCTGAGTTGGCGTTCACCCTCGTCAGCGGAAAACACATACAGATCGACACCCAGTTGCTGTGCCGCGGTGAGATAGGTGATACCAGACGACACAGGATCAATAATGACTACGGACATTGCTCAATCTCCAATTATCCAAAACTTTCGAGTTCACAAAAGGGCAGGTTTTGTAACCTGCTAATCACCAAATCCGATCCCACACCAACGGTCAGTGCGTCTTGGGCTAGGTGTGCTTCGATATCGAAATTGACACTGGTCCAGTCATGGAAGGGAATGTTGGTAACGTTGACCTCACATTCAACAGAGCGGCAGAACATCGCTATGCAGCCAAGATGATAGTCGCAGATCTCGGCACGATTGATGGCGTAGACCCCAATCTCCCGAGGGTTGTATTTAGTGGCCAGCTCCAGGGCGCGACTTAGCGCAGCCCCCATACCGCTGCCGCCACTCACGACGTTTACGCGGCTCACCGGTGTGTCATAGTGGGGCAGCAAAGGGTTTACCATGGTGTAATCCAGCCGATCGCCAACGGACAGGTTTGCAAACAGAGTGGAGAAGAGTCCTCCGGCGCGTAATTTCACGTGGAAGGTGAGGCTGTCGTAAGCTCTTTTGCCCAATGACACCACAGAGTAGCTGCGCACTGCCGCAGTTTCGGGGTGTTTTAACGTCACGATCGACTTGGCATTGTAGAAAACCCGGTTAACCTCTAAAACGATTTCCAGGATTTGTTCGGACAGCCACGTTTTGCTTTTGACTCTGGCTGGCTGAAAGTTACTGATGGCAGGGATAATTTCAACATCAGCTGCCACTTGGCTAATGCAGGGCAGGAATTCGCTTTTGGCGGTGATTACTTTTCCGTTTTCCATCACTTTCCCTGAAACCAACTTGCATCTGCAAACTCTGCATACACCTTTGAGGCAGCCTTTTACGACTTTTCCGCTGGGGATCGCGTCGATTAGAGGTTGACTGCTGTCGGCGGTATACGTCAGGTCTCCAATGCGAACGCGATATTTTGCCATTACACCGGTCTGCGTTTCTGAGTTAAAGCGTTGCGGCGCGCAGTGCCTGGAAATACTCGCCTACCATCGGCACAAAGGCCTTGATATGAACGACCGCTTTTTCCAGGTCTTTTTCATCCTTGATGACGGAAGACAGCATGTTATTCATCATACCGCTGTGGTCTTCTGCTTCATCAAAGGCGACGTGTGACGCGGCGCCGTTTACTGCCGGCTGGCCCATGTTCGCGCTCGCTTTCTGCGTAATGAATGGGTTGTATTTATCGCCATAATACTCCAGGAACCAGTCCCAGGTGATTGCCGCGAGTGGACCGAACTTACTGACGCATAGGTTGAGGTAGCCCATCAGTTTCCACGTTTCCGGGAAGGCGTTTTCCGCCTGAATGTCAGACTTTGCATAGCCATAAATATTGAGATCCTGACCGAACATTTCGTCATGGCCGAACTCGTCATACAAATAATAGGAAAGCTGCTTGGCAGCAGAGATGTTATTGATGGCTGCGGCCTGTACCGCTCGTGCATCCAGTTCATTATTCATATGAATGCGAATGACACATTCCAGGATATGCCGCTTGTAATACCCTTCATTGAACCAGTCTGCCTTGTGAAACTCCGCCATGATTTCGTCTTTGGCAAACTCCGCTTCCATGCAGGTATCAACGGCGGACTCAAGCTTTTTTAACATTGCATCAGTGGTAACCATTAAGTTTCTCTCTCGATTATCAGTTATTAATTAACATCTCTACTATTTTGTAAGGAAATGCTAGACCATCGGGAAACAACCATGCAACAAAATCATAATGAATATTTATCAATTGAAAAATTAAAAAATATATTGATACTTCTTTGATCCGTGTTTTTTTGACTATCAGCATCTCGACTATCAGAGATGTGGTGTCGTGCGCTTTTTCTGCTTCAACAGGCGTATATGCACCTGTTGGCTGCGGTGATTACCCAATCTGGCGTTACCAGCTCAACAGGAGATAGAATGCGCAAACGCGCCACTTAGGCGACAACTGCGTTGGTTAAAAACAGGCTTACGCTTGCCATGCAGAAAATTCGCGATTGAGATGCCTTTTTTGAAAAAAAATAGCATGCTAATAATTTAACTATTTGATTATAAATATAAAATAACCACAATAGTGAATTTTAAATCAGATTTATTGACTAAAAATTCACAGTGTTGTAACTTTGCAACTCTGACAAGTAACATTAAATATTTTTAACAAAAATGACCGAGCTTACTGTAAATGGAACGGCGTTTAACGTTTTGATAGGGCCTGCATTGTCAATTGTTATTTCATCAACTGACGCTCTAAACCCCTGGGGCTTACAAGAAAAATGTGGTGAGTGTTTCGTCGGGGTGGTGCAAGATAACCTTGGTAGTGCCAGTACATCAGAACGAAAATTCCTTGATTTAATGGATCGCCATCCTTCTGAAGGTAGACTTCTATGTCAATATTCATTGAATTCAAAATCTGTCGTAAATCGCTTTGAGGGTTAATAATGAAATTTGAATTCAACAATGAAATTATGGAGAAGCTGGCTCCACTGTCATCTTTTAATAACCACGCAGGACTAAACACTGTGGCAAGGAGTTAGGCAATGAAAGCAACGAGATTATCAGGAATAATATATGCCTTACTGGCCGCTATATTCAATGGCACCGTGGGTGTATTCAGCGTGAAATTATTCCAGTCTGGTTTATCTCCCAATCAAGTTGCGTTCTATAAATGCTCTCTTGGACTGATCATCATTTCACTAATTGTATTTTCTTTTAGAAAAGGCAAGGCGTTAGTGACTTTTTTCCAATCTAAATGGATAGTCGTCGCGGTGTGTGCATTCTTTGGTTTCTTCGTGCTATACCACTTTGAAACAAATGCCTACGTTACAACGAATGTCTCGACAGTCGTTTTTATTCTATTCGGCAGTGCTACTGTATTTTCATTTCTCCTGTCAGCTATTTCTGAGAGACGTTTTTTTAACGTCAAAGAAATACAGGCCATAGTATTATCCATTGTCGGGTTGTACCTTATTTTCTCTAATGATGGTGGTATTAATCTCTCTCTTGATAAGGGGCTTATTAATGCTGCTTTGGCCGGGCTTGGGTATGGGCTTTTCTTGTTTTTGTCAAAAAAGCTAAAGTTGGGTTCTGGCATACCGCAAATGTGCATCTTGCTATTATTCGGCTCAATTTATCTCTACATCCCTGTCCATCAAGAGTTAAAAATAAGCGATATATCACCACAGGTTACTTTAATTCTTATTCTTCTCGCTATCCTTCCAACGATAGGGGGCTTTTGGTGTACCACTAAAGCGCTGACGTTGACATCAAGCCAGTCAGTTCAGTTGATTGAATTGTCAGAGCCTATTTTTGCAATAATTTTTAGTATGGTATTTTTGGGGCAGGTATCAACCATATCCCAATATATTGGCGGTGGATTAGTATTTTTTGCAATCTTCCTGCATGAATTTAATATCCTGCCACGAAGACTGAAAACAGCGTAATAGGCGCTAAAGGGTCTGGGTTCAGTCCTCCCGTTCCTGGTGACTAACCGAATATGCAATTGCGCATCAATGCCTGTTCATCGCCAACGTCCAGTCGCTTGACCACGGCTGGGCCGTCGTCAGGCTTTATTGTGACATTGACTTTTTCGCCTTGCTATAAACGAAAAACCCCCAGACTGTCGTCTGGGGGTTAATGTACGTCGAATATGGCGGGCAGCGCCCGACGAAGATGAGCACTATGATAATGCTGGTGCGGGCCTTCGTCCAGCCCGCGTTTGAAGAGGCGACGAAGCGCATCGAGCGTCCGGTCCGTCTGCCGCAGCCCGACAGCGGACAAGACCCGACATGAGCATCCGGCAGAAGCGTATATAATGTGACTATCCACGACGAAGGAGCGCGACATGCACACGCTTTCCCTTGAAAAAGCATTCACCCTGGTCGAACCCGGACCCGTCATCCTCGTGACGACGAATGACGGTGTGAAGAACAATATCATGACCATTACCTGGACAATGGTCATGGGGTTTTCTGCGGCGTTCGCGATCACCACGGGAGCCTGGAACTATTCCTACGCTGCTTTGGAATCCTCACGGGAATGCGTGATTTCGATCCCGACGGTGGACATGATCGACACCGTCGTCGGAATAGGAACCTGCTCCGGCGCAGATACCGACAAGTTCGAGAAATTCGGCCTTACGGCTCTGCCCGCGAAACATGTGCGCGCCCCGCTCATCGGGGAATGTCTGGCGAATATCGAATGCCGCGTCACGGACATCGTCGAGCGGCATAGCATCGTCGTCCTGGAGGGTGTTGCGGCCTATCTGGACGCAATGCGTAAGGAGAAGCGCATGTTGCACGCCGTTGGGGACGGCACCTTCGTTGTGGACGGTCGCAGGCTCGACCGCAAGGAAATGATGCGCTCCAAACTCCCTCCGGGCGTGTGAGCCGCATCGTCTCCGAACATCTTTCTGCGCGGTGCGCTTCTTTTCAATCGTCACCCCCTGGACCGACGCCGGGGTGCCGGAATCAGCACCCTCTAAATCCGGCACGCTGTAAGCCGCTGTTTCTTCGCCACGGTTCGCCATAGCCCTCTGAATGCCGGGCTTCTACACGCTTGTGCGCCATCAGGCTTGGCTCAAACGGCGGAGGATTTAACCATGACCCACTTCGGATGTGTCATGGCGACCTATTATCGGCTCTTCCAAGAGATGCACGACCTGAAGGTCAGAGGGGACGCGAAGTGTCGTGCGTGCAAAGGCGACATGTAGCTCCAGCGACTGAAGCTTCCGGATGAGATCCGGTGAGCTGGCGTGATAGAGTTCCAACGCCAACTTCCTGTTCCAGCACCTTGATCTGCTGGCTCAGGGGTGCCTGCTGTATCCCGAGCTGTGCCGCAGCGTGCGTGATATGTCGCGCCTTCGCGATCGTCACAAAATATAGAAGCCGGCCTAGAACCATGCCATACTAACCCTGCCGAACGTAACGGCAACCCCCCATATTGGCTATGTCACGCTCGAGGAATGGGATCTGCAATTCTCGGATGTTTTCGATCAGATCGTCGCCTTCGATCGGGGACAACCTATCCACATGATTAATCCCGAGGCGCTTGACGGGAGGTAGTGACGCGAGCACAACGCATTGGGCTATCGCGTGTGCCTCTCATCCAGCCCATTGGAATTTCTGGCGCATAAACCGGCTCAAAGTCAGAAGACAATAAATGCGCCGGTCGCCAAGTTCGGAAAATTCGGAGGCAATTTGCAATGAGCTGGTCACCCAAACAATACACTGTATTCGAGGATCAACGCACCCGTCCAGTACGCGATTTACTCAATGCGGTATCTACTACCGATGTTATGGCGGCAATCGATCTCGGTTGCGGCCCCGGCAATTCAACTGGGATTCTTGTAGACAGATTTCCAAATGCATCGGTCAGCGGAATAGATAGCTCCGCAGATATGATCGAATCTGCCAGAAAGCGTCTCCCGAAATGCCAATTCACGGTCACGTCTATCGAGGCCTGGGATGGGCCCGGTTCATTTGACGTCATTCTCGCAAATGCGGCTCTCCATTGGGTGCCCAACCACGCATCTCTATTACCGCGATTGATCAAATTTCTTAGCAGTCGAGGAAGTTTGGCCATACAGATGCCGGACAACCTCAACGAACCCGCGCACCGGCTTATGCGTGAAATAGCCGTCGAACAGCCATGGGCCGACAAACTCGCCAAGTCTGCGGGTGAGCGTACGATAGTGGAAAGTGCAGATTGGTATTATAGCCTCTTGCGGCCGCTCTGCAGCAGAGTGGACATATGGCGAACCACTTATCACCACCCACTCGCAGGAGGCGCGAACGCTGTGGTGGAGTGGTTCAAAGGCAGCGGCCTTCGTCCCTTCCTCTTACCACTCAACGATGTTGAACAAGAGAGATATCTTTCTCAATATCGTGCAGCCGTTTCTGATGCATATCCGACATTGTCTGATGGTACTGTGCTGCTGCCCTTCCCACGATTGTTCATCGTGGCGTCTCGCTGACAGTCAGCGAGACGCGTTGCTGATGAGGGGAGGCCGCTCGAGGTGGCGCAGTTTCCGCCCGACGACGAGTTGCTGCTCGCGGCGGGTGCTGGATTGGATGAGACAGTCTGAAAGTTCATCTCGGTGTTGAACAGGACTTCCGGGCGACCAAGATGACGAGCGCATTGTCCGTCTGGTGGCCGATCATGTCGGCGCCCGTGCGCCAACACACGATGGGACTGAAATGGCGGTGAGGGAGGGATTCGAACCCTCGATACGTTTTCACGTATACACACTTTCCAGGCGTGCTCCTTAAGCCTCTCGGACACCTCACCGGATGCGCCTATCGGCGACCGGCGCTACTCTAGGGAAATTCAGCCACAGCGTCAACCTCCTTGTGTCATGAAACAGTGCGTTTAGCCAAACTTAACGCAATTTGCTGCTTTCCTCGCCAGTTCGACAGAGAAACACGATATGGGCCATGCTGGAATGGGTTGCCATTATGTTAATTTATGGTTACGTCCTGGTCGTGTCCGCTGTATCGTCAGCGGATAAATGATATGCTGGCTATCAAATGCCGAACCAGGAGAAATCATGTATCCCGTCGATTTACACATGCACACTGTTGCCAGTACGCACGCTTACAGTACCCTGCATGATTACATCGCTATCGCCAAGCAAAAGCAGATCCGTCTGTTTGCCATTACCGACCACGGTCCGGATATGGCGGACGCGCCGCATCATTGGCATTTTATCAATATGCGGGTCTGGCCACGGATGGTGGATGGAGTAGGGATCCTGCGCGGAATTGAATCCAATATCAAAAACCTGGCCGGTGATATCGATTGCACCGGTCCCATGCTGGAGTGCATGGATGTGGTGATTGCTGGTTTTCATGAACCGGTGTTTCCGCCACGGGATGAAGCCACGCATACCGAGGCGATGATTGCCGCGATGGCACAAGGCGATGTGCATATTATTAGCCATCCGGGTAACCCTAAATTTCCGATTGATATTCGCGCTGTCGCGCAGGCGGCGGCAAAATATCATGTGGCGCTGGAATTGAATAACTCTTCGTTTACTCACTCCCGTAAAGGCAGTGAACCGAATTGTCGGGCGATTGCGGAAGCGGTGCGGGATGCCGGTGGCTATCTGGCACTCGGTTCAGATTCGCACATCGCTTTTTCTCTGGGGGAATTTTCCCAGTGCGAGCAGATTTTGCGGGATATTGATTTCCCACAGCAACGCGTGTTGAATGTCAGCCCTCGTCGGGTTCTTGATTTTCTGGAACAACGCGGCAGGCCAGTGATTCCTGAATTTGCGGAGTTGTGACGTTGTCACCAATAATTACAAGGTTGTGAAATGAATGAGTTTTCCATTGTGTGCCGTATCCTGGGTACGCTGTTTTATCGTCAGCCACAGGATCCGTTGTTGGCACCGTTGTTTACCCTGATTCGCGAAGGCAAACTACGTCAGGAGTGGCCTCTGGAGCAGGATGCGTTGCTGGAACGGCTGCAAAAAAGTGTCGACCTGCCGGCGCTGAATGAGGATTATCAGGCGTTGTTCGTCGGCGAAGCCGCATCGATGTCGCCGTGGCGGTCCGCCTATGAACCTGCTTCGCCTGAAACGGAAATCCGCGCCTTTCTGCAACAGCGCGGGATGCCGTTGGGTGATGGTCCGGTAGATCACTTCGGCGGTTTACTGCTGGCGGCTTCCTGGCTGGAAGATCACGCGCAGGAAGATGAAACCGCTGCACAGACGGCGCTGTTCGATAATTATTTGCTGCCGTGGAGCAACCGTTTTCTGGGCCAGGTGGAGAGTCACGCGACGACGGCGTTTTATCGCACGCTGGCGATAGTGTGCCGCGAAGCGCTGGGGGCAATGCGCGATGAGCTGGAAGAAGCGGTGTCAGATGATACGGCGGACGTTGACGAAGCAGAATAAAACGTAGTAGACACAGATAGATAAACCGGTGGCCGTCATGACCACCGGTTTATTGTTTTTAATCGGTCAGCATAATCACCAGTTGTCCGGGTTTGACTACAATGCCTTTCGCCAGCTTTTTCGCTATCGCCTCTTTGGTGCTGTGATCACCATTCAGCACATAAGCCGGTTTCTGGTCGAAGTAGCTTTTCAGCGACTCATTAAGATAAGGCGTCAGCGTTTTCATTACCGACTGCATCTTCTCCGGCTGAACGGTGTAATCGGTCAATTCCAGATCTTTCAGGTAAATGGCGCCCTGGGATTTATCAAATACCGGTTGTGCTTTCAGTGTCAGTTTCATATCGGCGGACTGAGAGCCGAGCAGTGAACTGATATCGATTTTGGCGTTGCCCGTCAGCGTGACTTTACCCGGCTCGGCTCGGCCAATCTGGCTTGATAAATCGGTTAAAACGATGTGGGCATCCAACACGCCGGGAACCCCTACCTGTTTTTGGTAATCATTGTGTTTTTGCAGGTACTGATTGACGTCCTGCTCGCTCAGACTGTACTGCGTGAGTTGATTACAGCCACTTAGCAAAAATGTGCCCAGCAACGCCAGCGTTGCCCATCCTGATTTTTTCATTGTTATAACCTCGTTAATCTCCCTCAGTGCTTCCGTCAGTACGGAGCCTGGGCAGCGTGCGATATTCATGACGATGCGCCAATCGGATAGTGCCGAAAAAAAACGCCAATGGGTGATACTTATGATGTCATTAACTGCCCAGCATCGCCGGTTCAATGCGACGCAGATGGAACTGCCAGTACAGCGCCGCCAACGTTATCAGACCAATAATGCCGAGCATACACCACGGGAGTTCGGGTTGTCCCAGCGACTTCCCAACGTCAAACAGCCAGCCGCCGCCGCTATAACCCAGCATGCCACCCAGCGCCAGTCCCATACGACTGAACCCCATGTAGCTGCCGCGGGCGCGGGCATCCGCCAGTGAGGCGCCGAGCGTTTCTCGTGCCGGCTCGGCGATGATTGAACCGATGTAAAACAGGCCGATTAACATCAACAACAGTTGCAGGCTGGTAACCATACCCATCGGGAACAGACTGAGGGTCATGACAAACAATCCGGCCATCAAGCGTTGCTCCAGCCGGAAGCGTTTTTCGCTCCAGCGGGCAATTGGGTAGAGCAGCGTCAGCGATAGTGCCGCTTCAATCGCATACATCCATTTCACCGCACTTGGTGTGCCCGCCAGTTCGTTGACCATAATCGGCATCATCAGCAGCACCTGAACCGCCAACATGAAATAACCGGTGAGGCTGAGGACGTAGACGACAAAGCGGCGATCGCGCATAACACGCAACAACCCTTCACGTACCGGCGTTCGAATCGTGGAGATACGGTAAGCCGGCAACAGCCAGGCATTCATGCCGGCCGCCAGTACGAATACGAATGCGCCCACCCAGCACACCACCGTAAAGTTGTATTGCATCAGCCAACTGCCGATCAGGGCGCCGATCACGGCACCTGCGTTGTCCTGCATCATCAGCAGCGAAAAAAAACGACCACGCTCGTGTGGGCGCGTGAGCTTGATCACCATCGCGGTACGCGGCGGATCAAACAGTGTGCCACCCAGTGCGGAGAGAATGCACGACAGGATCAGCATGATAGGGGTAGTCGCCAGTGCCATAAACACAAACCCGGCGGAGCGCATCAGCATACCGGTAATAATCATCGGTTTGGCACCAAACCGGTCGGCAATCGCGCCGCCAAAAATCCCCAAACCTTGCTGGGTAAGCTGGCGAAGGCCCAGCGCGACCCCAACGGTAAGTGCGGCCCAACCCAACTGATCGACAAAATGAATGGAAATCAAAGGAAATACGACGAAGAAACCTAATACTACCAGCATGTTATCCAGTAGAAGAAAATATTTACCCAGGCTGCGAGCCTGCGCCATCAACGACATGTTTCACCACGAGAGGCAGAGAGAAAATAACTGACATGGCTATTCTGGCGTCTCTTCAACATTTACGATAGATCATTGGGGATAATATTTTTTTATCGACTTAGCGTTATCTGAGTAGCAATTTTTGAAGAAAAGGAATTTTTATCATTCTGATTGCATAATAACTCGGCGATAGGGATTTTACGTCAGAGAATTTATGTGGTTATAGTAAGGATTAACGGTTACTTACCCTATTTTCCTTCGACAGAGGTAGGCCCCGTCTATTCAATGAATTTTACTTATCGACGATCAGTAACCTTGGGAGAGAGGAATGTTTGGTTATCGTCCCATGCCGGACAAAGTACGTCTGACGACGGACCGTCTGGTGGTGCGTCTGGCTTATGAGCGTGATGCCTGGCGCCTGGCAGAGTATTACACGGAAAATCGTGATTTTCTGAAGCCCTGGGAACCGGTGCGTGATGCCAGTCACTGCTATCCTTCCGGTTGGCAAGCGCGTTTAAGTGTCATTGGTGATATGCACAAGCAGGGCAGTGCCTACTATTTCCTGCTGCTTGATCAAGATGAAAAAGAAGTGTGTGGCGTCGCCAATTTCAGCAATGTACTGCACGGCTCGTTTCATGCCTGTTATCTGGGGTATTCGCTGGGGCAAAAGTGGCAGGGACAAGGGTTGATGTATGAAGCGCTGCGGGCGGCACTGCGCTATATGCAACATCAGCAACATATGCACCGTATTATGGCGAACTACATGCCGCACAATCATCGTAGCGGCGACCTGTTGACCCGGCTGGGCTTTGAAAAAGAAGGGTACGCCAAACATTATTTATTGATTGATGGTAAGTGGCAGGATCACGTGCTCACCGCCCTGACTAACCATGAATGGACACCGATGCGGTAAGATAATGCCGACAAGCGCTAAGGAATTGTCATGAAATATCAGCTAAACGCCCACGAAGCCAGAGTGATTGGTTGCCTGCTGGAAAAGCAGGTCGTCACGCCAGAACAGTATCCGATGTCATTAAATGGACTGACCGCCGCCTGTAATCAGAAAACCAATCGTGAGCCGGTCATGAACCTGAGCGAAAGCGAGGTTCAGCAGACGCTGGATAGGCTGGTGAAAAAGCATTTCCTGCGTACCGTCAGCGGATTTGGCAACCGGGTCATCAAATATGAACACCGTTTTTGCAATTCCGAATTTGGCGATCTGAAATTTTCTACTGCGGAACTGGCGCTGGTGTGTACCCTGTTGCTGCGTGGGGCGCAAACGCCCGGCGAACTGCGCACACGCGCGGCCCGTTTGTATGAATTTGCCGATGTCAGCGAAGCGGAAAGCGTACTCCAGCAACTGCAACAGCGTGATGATGGCCCGTTTGTGGTGCGGCTGGCGCGGGAGCCGGGAAAGCGTGAAAGCCGGTTTATGCATCTTTTTAACGGCGATGTTACGGATGAAGCGCTGTTGTCAACTGAGGACGACACCACTGACAGCAGTCTGTCGGTACGGGTGGCGGCGCTGGAAAATGACGTCGCTGAACTACGCCAGCAACTGGCGGCGCTATTATCGGAAAAAACACATTTATCGGAAAAAACAAATTGAGCCGCTCCGTGGACATAACACCATTGCGCATCGGCATGGTGGGATTGGGGTCAATTGCCCGTAAAGCCTATCTTCCTATTCTCAGTCAGGCAGAGCGCTGGGTACTGGCGGGAGCCTATTCGCCTAATCAACGCCGGGCGCAGTCGATCTGTCAATCGTATCGCATCCCCTGTTTTGCCAGTCTGGACGACTTGATGGGACAGTGTGATGCCGTCTTTGTTCACAGCAGCACCGCCAGCCATTATGCGATAGTGGAAACGCTGTTGCTGGCCGGGCTGCATGTGTACGTGGATAAACCGTTGGCGGAAACACTGGGACAAGCGCAGGCGTTGGTGATGCTGGCGCAGCAGCAGCAACGGACGCTGATGGTTGGGTTCAATCGTCGCTTTGCACCGTTGTATCTGCAACTCAAGCAGTGTCTGGTGCAGCCGGATGCTATTCGTATGGAGAAGCACCGTCTTGATGACATTGGCCCACAGGATGCCGGTTTCACGCTGTTGGATGATTATCTGCATGTGGTGGATACGGCACTGTGGCTGGCAGAAGGCGACGTTACGCTGTACAACGGCATAATCCGCTGTAATCCACAAGGACAACTGGTGTATGCCGAACACCATTTTCAGGTTGGGACGTGTCAGATAACCACCAGCATGCATCGACAGGCGGGCAGTCAGCGTGAAGCCATTCAGGCGGTGACGACCGGGGCGCTGTATCAGGTAGCCAATTTGTGCGAATGGCGACAGGAACGTGACGGATGCGTGCTGCAATCTCCAGCTCCAGCATGGCAAACTACGCTGGAACAGCGCGGTTTTGTTGGTGCCGTTAATCATTTCATCGATGCGGTCACTGAACAACAACCGCCACAAACCTCGGGGGAGCAGGCGTTGCGTGCGCAGCGCATTATTGAATCACTGCTGGGAAAAAGCTGAAAAAACAGGCGGTCATGACATGCGAGTGTAGCTATTGGTCACACAATGCGTAGACTAGGCGGCGCATTCAGCGATGAGTGTGAGCACCATGATCGGTTTCTCTTTGTCAACCCGATGAACGCCGGGAGAGATTCTGAACAGTAACGTATTGATTGGCAATGGCTCCCTGCCGGTGCGGGGATGACGGACATCCGATTTTCCCGGTATTCAGAAAAATTTAAATGAATCTACTTAAATCACTGGCTGCGGTCAGTTCTATGACGATGCTCTCGCGTCTGTTGGGTTTTGTGCGGGATGCGATCGTGGCACGGGTGTTTGGTGCCGGTATGGCGACCGACGCCTTTTTTGTGGCGTTTAAACTGCCGAATCTGTTGCGGCGCATTTTCGCTGAGGGAGCGTTTTCCCAGGCGTTTGTCCCGATTCTGGCCGAGTACAAGAGCCAGGAGGGTGAAGAGGCGACCCGCACCTTCCTCGCCTATATCGCCGGGATGTTGACGCTGGTGCTGGCTGCGGTGACGGTCGTGGGGATGCTGGCTGCACCCTGGGTGATTATGGCCACCGCGCCCGGATTTGCCGCCACACCAGAGCGCTTTGCGCTGACCTCGACGCTGCTGCGTATTACGTTCCCCTATATTCTGCTGATTTCCCTCACGTCAATGGCCGGGTCGGTGCTGAATACCTGGAACCGTTTTTCGGTACCGGCGTTTGCGCCGACACTGCTTAATGTCAGCATGATTGGCTTTGCGCTGTTTGCCACGCCGTATTTCCACCCGCCGGTATTGGCGTTGGCATGGGCGGTGCTGGTGGGTGGGTTTTTGCAACTGGGCTATCAACTGCCGCACTTGAAAAAAATCGGCATGTTGGTGTTGCCGCGCCTCAAGTGGCGCGACCCGAGTGTCTGGCGGGTTATGCGGCTGATGGGGCCGGCGATTATCGGGGTGTCTGTTAGCCAGATTTCGTTGATCATCAACACGATTTTTGCTTCTTTCCTCAATCAGGGCGCGATTTCCTGGATGTATTACGCCGATCGCATGATGGAGTTTCCCTCTGGGGTGTTGGGCGTGGCGCTGGGGACGATTCTGCTGCCATCGTTGTCGAAAAGCGTGGCCAGCGGCAATCTGCAAGACTATTCGCGGCTGATGGACTGGGGGCTGCGGCTCTGTTTCCTGCTGGCGTTACCGAGCGCCGTGGCGCTGGGCATTCTGTCCAAGCCGCTGATTGTTTCATTATTCCAGTATGGCCGGTTTAACGCGTTTGATGCGGCCATGACGCAACGTGCCTTGGTGGCTTATTCCGTTGGTCTGATGGGACTGATTTTGGTGAAGGTATTAGTGCCGGGATTTTATGCCCGGCAGGATATCAAGACGCCGGTAAAAATCGCCATTGTGACATTGATTTGTACCCAATTGATGAACCTGGTGTTTATCGGGCCGCTGCAACATGCGGGTCTGGCGTTGTCCATCGGTCTGGCGTCCTGTCTTAATGCCGGGTTGCTGTTCTGGCAATTGCGTAAACAGCAGATCTTTCAGCCACAAGCCGGTTGGCGGCTGTTTCTCATTAAGCTTGTGGTGGCCGTTGTCGTGATGTCGCTGGTGCTGTTGGGGATTTGCGCATGGATGCCCGCCTGGGATATGGGTGGCATGACGTCACGTATTCTGCGGCTGCTGCTGGTGGTCGTGGTCGGGGCGGGGAGTTATTTTGCGACGCTGGCGTTGCTGGGATTTCGTCTGCGGGATTTTGCTCGTCATGGCATGTGAGCGGTCCCTGCCACGGTTGCCATTGATGTTGCACCGTCTGCCATGAGGCGGGGAGCTATCATAATAACCTATTGTTTCTCAAAGCAGGTTCCGCCGCCGGAGATGACAGTAAACCGTCATCTCCGGCGTTTTATTCAGATAGTGGCTACATCTTCTCGACAGTCTGGATACCCAGTGTGTCCAGCCCTTGCTTCAGCGTTTTGGCGGTTAACAGTGCCAGCTTCAGACGGCTCTGACGCTCGGCGTCGCTCTGTGCATTCAGGATCGGACAGTGTTCATAGAAACTGGAGAACAGGCAGGCCAGGTCGTACAGGTAGCTACACATCACATGCGGCGTACCGTCGCGAGCCACGGTGGTAATGGTTTCCTCAAACTGCAACAACCGGGTTGCCAGCGCTTGTTCACGATCATCGTTCAGCACCACCGGTTGCGTCAGGTCGGCAGCTTCCACCCCGGCACGTTTGAAGATTGACACCACGCGAGTGTAGGCATATTGCATATACGGCGCGGTATTCCCTTCAAACGCCAACATATTGTCCCAGTCGAACACATAATCAGTGGTGCGGCTCTTGGACAGATCGGCATATTTGACTGCACCAACCGAAACCACCTGCGCCAGTGCCGCCAGTTCGTTACTGTCCATATCCGGATTTTTATCGGCAATCAGTTTTAGCGCACGCTCATAGGCTTCATCCAGCAGATCCGACAGCTTGATGGTGCCGCCAGCACGGGTTTTGAACGGTTTGCCGTCTTTGCCCAGCATCATGCCAAACATATGATGTTCCAGGCTGACCGATTCCGGCACATAACCGGCTTTACGCACAATGGTCCAGGCCTGCATCAGATGTTGATGTTGGCGGGAATCGATGTAATACAGCACCCGGTCGGCACCCAGCGTTTCATAGCGGTATTTGGCGCAAGCGATGTCGGTGGTGGTGTAGAGATAGCCGCCATCCTTTTTCTGGATGATGACGCCCATCGGATCGCCATCCTTGTTTTTATACTCATCAAGAAACACGACGGTGGCGCCTTCACTTTCCACCGCTAACCCTTTGGCTTTCAAATCTGCCACGATATCCGGCAGCATATCGTTATACAGGCTTTCGCCCATCACGTCGTTTTGGGTCAACGTGACATTCAGTCGGTCATAATTGCGCTGGTTCTGGCTCATGGTGATATCCACCAGCCGACGCCACATGGTGCGGCAATATTCGTCACCGCCTTGTAATTTCACCACGTAGCCACGGGCCCGCTCGGCGAAGGCGGCATCTCCGTCATAATGCTTTTTCGCTTCGCGATAGAACACTTCCAGATCGGACAGTTCCATTTCGCCCGCATTTTCATTCTGCACTTTTTCCAGATAAGCGATCAGCATACCAAATTGAGTGCCCCAGTCGCCGACATGGTTGGCACGAATCACGTGGTGGCCGAGAAACTCCTGAGTGCGTACTGCGGCATCGCCAATGATAGTGGATCGCAAATGGCCAACGTGCATCTCTTTCGCCACATTCGGTGCTGAATAATCAATGACGATGGTCTGTGGTTCAACCGGCGTGACACCCAGTTTCGGCGCGGTCAACGCGGTTTCCAACTGGCTTGCTAACCATTGGCGATCGAGAAAAATATTGATAAAACCGGGACCGGCAATTTCCGTTTGGGTGGCAATACCATCCAGTGGTAATAACTGCACCACTTTTTCCGCCAACTGGCGTGGTGGCATGCCTAATTTTTTAGCGACGGCCATGACGCCATTCGCCTGATAATCACCAAATTGCGCCTTGGCTGATGGGCGAACCTGTGCTTCGCTATCAGCGGGCGCGCCCGCAGCGATCAATGCCTGACGGACTTTTTCCGAAAGAAGAGCCTGAATATTCACCGGGTTACCTTAAATGACAAATCAAGTTGTTCTTATACCATATTCGGGTTTGTTCGTCAGCAGCACGACGCTGTAGACCCCCGCAATATAAGGCGTGGATACCCGCGTGGGGCGGAGAAAATGATGGATGTTGATGAGCCGGATAGGTACATTACGACGGGAAAATAGTGCCAACAAACATGAGGTCACAATGCGCGAACCATCCCATTCGCTGTTACCGCCTGAATTAATGGACGATTTAGTGCGTTTTGAGCAGGCATTGCTGGCATTGGCGCAGCGGTTACAACTGGATCTATCGTACTTTCAGGCCGATCATATTGCCTTGCGCTGCCATCAGAATGCGACCGCCGAACGCTGGCGTGAGCAGTTGCTGGCCTGCGGCACGCTGCTGTCAGAGAACATCATCAATCACCGACCTATTTGCCTGTTTATTCTGGCGCAGCCGCTGGTCGTCGGGCCGTGGCGGATGGATTGTGTGGAACTGCCGTGGCCGGGCAACAAACGTTATCCGCATGAGGGCTGGGAGCATGTGGAACTGGTGTTGACGGGCGATCCGGCGACGCTGCATCAGCGGGCGCTGGCCTGTTTACCGGATGCGGCACTTACCACGCCGGGGATAAAACTGAAGTTCAGCGCACCACAAGGCGAGCGTGAACGGTTACCCAATCCGACGCTGGCGGTTTCCGATGGCATCGTCACCCTTAAGTTTCATCCATTTGATATCCGTGACGTTGTCACTAGTGAGCAGCGCGGCGTCAACAGGCCGTCAGCCTAGCTGATTTACACCGGTATTATCTGAAATTGTGTGGCCGGTCATATTCTGTAGCGAATTAGCCCCTTCATTGTGACCTTTGTCTCTCCCGAATTCTTCGTTGAGTGTCATAGTTAGTTGTTTCTCTAAGTAAAACGATCATTTCACAGCATCATTTGCTGTTTTTTCAGTAGATTGAATGGGGGGGTGGTGATGGCAAAACTAGAAGTGTGCTGCTACAGCATTGACTGTGCGCTAACGGCGGAACAGTCGGGGGCTGATCGGATTGAGTTGTGTTCAGGGCTACGCGACGGTGGCTTGACGCCAAGTTATGGTGTGTTACGTCAGGCCCGAGAGCGGATTTCTATTCCCGTGCATCCAATGGTGCGTCCGCGTGGTGGCGATTTTTGCTACAGTGCGGCGGAATTTGCGTCCATACAATACGATATTGATCAAATCCGTGAAATGGGGTTTCCCGGCGTGGTCGTCGGTGTGCTGGATGAAGAAGGACATATTGATTTGCCGCGGATGAAAAAAATAATGTCGCGCTGTGACGGCATGGCCGTGACATTTCATCGGGCGTTCGATATGAGTCTGAACCCACGTCTGGCACTGGATCAACTGACCGACATGGGGGTCGCGCGCATTCTTACTTCCGGTCAGCAGCAAAGCGCAGAAAACGGGTTAATCTTATTAAGGGAACTTAATCAGGCCAGTCGGGGTCCAATCATTATGGCTGGTTCTGGTATTCGATTAACCAACCTGAACAAGTTTCGTCTATGTGGTATTCAGGAACTGCACAGCTCGGCGGGACAGTGGGTAGCGTCTCCGATGCGTTACCGTAAGGTTGGCGTAACGTTGTGTTCTGACGGTGATGCCGGTATGGATGAACTCCAACACTACTGTGTTGATGGCGATATGGTGGCTGCCATGAAAAGCGCCTTGAATCCGGATAAAGTATCCTTGCCGGTTTTATAATGATAAATCAAGCACCTGTATGAGTATTTGCCTACAGGTGTAGCGTTTCCCGCGCAGCATGACGTTTAGCGTCTGCTTGCGAGTACCAAGCCCCGGCATGTTGCCGGGGCTTTTTTTCGTCAACTGTCGGCGTGACGCTAATTTCCTGAATTGTTATACGTCTGCATTTTATATTTTATGGTGAGTGTTATGTTGCAGAACCGACTTATCAATAAGGAATCCTGTTATGCGTGGAATCGTTGTGCATCATGAGCATCGCATTGGTTTCATCGTTATCCGCGAGCTTGAGGGCGGGGTCATCGTCGCCCGTTTGAATGGCAACTATGGGGCTGAACGGGGAGATGCTATTACCGGGGATCTGAATGTTACCGGCAATACAGTATTACTGAATGAAACCAACGGCCAGGAATTATCGGTTGAAATTCAGGATGGCATCGTGACCGAGAAAGACGCTATAGAACTGATTGTCAAAACGGTCAATCGTTAGCAGTATTTCGCGCCCGTTCTCAGAGGCTTCCGGCGGTCGCAATGACAGCCGGAAATTATCAGGGTTTACGGGCAACAAATACTGCCCGCAGCGGGGCCGGGTAGCCTTCCACTGTGCGAGTCTGATCGGTTGGATCAAGGAAATCCGCCAGCGACTCGGTGATCATCCAGTCGGTACGGCGTTGCTCCTGGGGGGTTGTGACGCATTTATCCACCAGTCGCACATCTTCAAAACCGCATTTTTCCAGCCAGACCATCAACGCGGTCGGCGACGGCAAAAAGTAGACGTTGCGCATCTGAGCGTAGCGTTCGCCCGGCATCAGGACATCGTGTTCATCACCTTCCACCACCAGCGTCTCCAGCACCAGTTCGCCACCGGAAACCAGTTGATTTTTCAACTGCCAGAGGTGATCGAGTGGTGAGCGGCGGTGATACAGCACCCCCATGGAAAATACGGTGTCAAACGCCGCCAGCGACGGGAGCTGTTCTATACCGAGCGGCAGGACGTGGGCACGTTGATCATCCCCCAGTAGCTTGCGAACCGCTTCAAACTGACACAAAAATAATTGCATCGGATCGATACCGACGGCCAGTTTTGCGCCAGCGCCGACCATGCGCCACAGGTGATAACCACTACCACAGCCAACATCCAGAATCAGCCGATCCTGCAACGGACTGATGTGCGGCAGCACGCGATCCCACTTCCAGTCAGAGCGCCATTCGGTATCGATATTTACGCCATACAGGGAAAATGGACCTTTGCGCCACGGCATCAGGTTACGTAACAGTTTTTCGACGCCCTCACGCTGGCCATCGCTTAGTTCGGGTTGCGTGGTGGCGGTAACACTGTGGATCAAATCCAGTGTGTCGGGTGTCAACATCGGCAGGTGATCGATGGTGTTAAACCACAGTTTGAACTTGCCGTGCAGCGATTCCTGCTGCCAACTGCTGATTTGCGCGGGCAGCGTGTTGAGCCAGTGACTCAGTGGGCTTTTGGCGATCAGTTGGTAAAAATTGCCAAAATCAATCATCGACCGTTCTCCGCCTTCATCGCCAGCAGTGAGCCGAAGTTAAAACACTGAAACCAGACTTCACTGTGCTCAAAACCGGCTTGACGCAAACGTGATTTGTGCGTCTCTACCGAGTCCGTCAGCATGACGTTTTCCAGCATGTTGCGTTTCTGGCTGATTTCCAGTTCGCTATAGCCATTGGCACGTTTGAAGTCGTGATGCATGTTGAACAGCAGTTCGCCTGTCTTTTCATCCTCAAAGCTGAATTTTTCCGATAGCACCAGCGCGCCGCCGGGTCTCAGCCCCTGATAGATACGCGTTAGCAACGGCAGGCGCGATTCAGGAGAAACAAACTGCAATGTGAAATTGAGTACCACCAGGGACGCGTTTTCGATCACGGTGTCAAGAATATCGGCCTGGTGGATCTCTACCGGTGTTTCTGACCGGAATGCGTCAAGATGACGGCGGCAACGTTCCACCATTGCCGGTGAGTTATCGACGGCGATGATGGTACAGCCGGGAACATGGATATTACGCCGCATGGAGAGTGTCGCCGCGCCCAGTGAGCAGCCCAGATCGTAGACCTGACTGTCTGGCTGGACAAAACGCTCCGCCAACATACCGATCATGGAGATGATATTGGAATAGCCCGGCACGGAACGCTGAACCATATCCGGGAAGACTTCGGCAACACGTTCATCAAAAGTCCAGTCGCCCAGATTGGCGACGGGAGCAGAAAAAAGTATATCGCGGTTTGACATAGCGGGAAAAACGCACAAATAAACAATAATAGTCGCGTATTCTAGCAGAAAGGGGCAGTAAAGCGGTATTGCGAAAGACGGCAAGGTGCGACCTTACCGTCGGGCGGGATTAACGAAGGGTTAGCACCAGTTCCCAGGGCAGATAGTAAAGATTGGCCATCACCATCAGTATCAGTGATAGATACGTAGCGAGCATGCCGTAACGACGCCAGGTGATCTCGCGGTTACGCAAGCCATAATAGTGACACAACCGGCCAAGGATAAGCAGAATGCCACACAGATGGATCATGGCGGTAATCGCGCCATTCATCTCCATCAGTACCAGCAGAATGGCGGCGATAGGAATGTATTCTACCGCGTTGCCATGAACTCTGATCGCTGTTTGCAACTCATAAAAACCCCCATCGCCATAAGCCACACGATATTGCATCCGTAGTTTAACTACATCAATCGATAACTTAATCAACAACAATGCGCCAAGCACTACATAAAGCGCGCTTACCATTTTCTACTCCCTTGCCTGACCAATACGGCTGGCAGAATAATAACGTTTCTGCCACCTGACTGTCGCCTGAAAAGACTTGATTCTTTGTGTGAAATTCGTCTCTCAAAAATTCCCGTTATAAGAAAATGTACTAACAGTCTGGCAATAACGCAAAATCAGAACAGCGATGATTGCTGTGGCCAGTCAGGGCAAGGGGGCAATCCGGGGATAACGGCACTTAGCCGTGGCCACAACTGTTGCGCCAATGCCGGGGAATCGCCCACATCCGGTGTGTGGATAAACAAGTACGGTGTATGTCGCTGCCATTGGGCCAGCTTGTCAATCCACGGGGCAAACCAGCGCAAATTATCAGCCAGATCTTCATTGCCGATAAAGCGCACTAACGGCTGGTTGGCCGTCAGTACCACATGCAGCGGCACTTTCGGTTTTTTCCGCTGTGCCTCGCGCAGAGACGCACTGTCAGCCACCGCATGGTGTACCGGGCGGCTATCCAGGATAACCCGATTGATACCGCGCTGATGCAAGCCCTGATTAAGGCGGCGTTCGTCGTCGCCTTTGGCAAAAAACAGGGGATGGCGGACCTCGACGCCATAGCTGAAGCCGGGGGCGTCAGCGCTGAAACTCTGCGGCAGCGCGGTCATGAATTGCCATAGATCATCCAGTCGATCCGGGCCGAACGTTGCCGGTAACTGTAACCAGAGCTGGCCGATGCGGGCGGCTAACGGTTCAAGGCAATGGAAGAATTGCAATACGTCCTGCTGACAATGGCGCAGGCTGGCCTGATGGCTGATGGTCGCGGGAAATTTAAAACAGAAGCGGAAGTTATCGTGGGTCATGTCACGCCAGCGCAGTACAACATCCGATGATGGCAGGGCATAAAATGTGGTGTTGCCTTCCACGCAGTTAAAATAGCGTGCGTAGTCTGCCAGATCTCGTAATCCCAGCCGCCCCCAGGCGGGATGTTGCCATTGTGGTAATCCGATATACATAGGTTAACCCTGATAAAATAACGTCAGCCCGGTAACAAATTCCTTTCATAATAACCTCCATTTTGTTAACCGATAACGCCAACAGTAAAAAAGAGTAGGCGGGACAACACGTAGACCGCTACCATCGTACTTATCGTTGGGGGGAATTTCCTTTATAATGTCCCCCTTTTTTCATCGGACAGTAATCCAGAAAAACTATGCCGTCCGGCAAAACAGACCGCTTTTTCCCATCAGCTATCTGAGTGGGGAAGGCGTGGTAGCAGCGGCTGAGTAAAAGGACATCGTAATGCGTACTGAATATTGTGGGCAGTTGAACTCGGCCCATATGGGCCAGGAAGTGACATTGTGTGGTTGGGTCAACCGTCGCCGTGATCTGGGTGGTTTGATTTTTATTGATATGCGCGACCGTGAAGGTCTGGTTCAGGTATTTTTCGACCCGGATCGTCAGGACGCCTTTAAGTTGGCTTCTGAACTGCGCAATGAATTCTGTATTCAGCTTACTGGTCTGGTACGTGCCCGTCCGGACAGCCAGATTAATAAAGACATGGCTACCGGGGAAGTGGAGGTGTTGGCGACGACGCTGACTATTATCAACCGCGCCGAGCCGCTGCCGCTGGATTCCAATCAGGTCAATACCGAAGAAGCGCGACTGAAATATCGCTATCTGGACTTGCGTCGCCCGGAAATGGCGCAGCGTCTGAAAACCCGCGCCCGTATTACCAGTTTTGTGCGTCGCTTCATGGACGGCCACGGTTTCCTGGATATCGAAACGCCGATGCTGACCAAAGCCACACCGGAAGGCGCACGTGACTACCTGGTGCCGAGCCGTGTCCACAAAGGCAAGTTTTATGCGCTGCCGCAGTCTCCGCAACTGTTCAAGCAGTTATTGATGATGTCCGGTTTTGACCGCTACTACCAGATAGTCAAATGTTTCCGTGACGAAGACCTGCGTGCCGACCGTCAGCCGGAATTCACCCAGATCGATGTGGAAACCTCATTTATGACCGCGCCGCAGGTGCGTGAAGTGATGGAAAAACTGGTGCGTGAATTGTGGCTGGAAATCAAAGGCGTGGAACTGGGTGACTTCCCGGTGATGACGTTTGCTGAAGCCATGCGCCGTTTCGGTTCCGACAAACCGGACCTGCGTAACCCGCTGGAACTGGTGGATGTGGCTGATCTGCTAAAAGACGTTGAATTCAAAGTCTTCTCCGGCCCGGCTAACGATCCGAAAGGCCGCGTGGCCGCTATTCGCGTACCGGGCGGGGCGGGACTCAGCCGTAAGCAGATTGATGAATATACCAAGTTTATTGAAATCTATGGCGCCCGAGGGCTGGCCTACATCAAAGTCAATGAGCGGGCCAAGGGGCTGGAGGGTATACAAAGCCCGGTGGCCAAGTTCCTGACCAATGACATCCTGAGCGCGCTGTTGGATCGCACAGCGGCGACGGATGGTGACATCCTGTTCTTTGGTGCCGACAGTGCCAGCATTGTCACCGACGCGCTGGGCGCACTACGTCTGAAACTGGGTCGCGACCTGAAACTGACCGATGAAAATAGCTGGCAACCGTTGTGGGTGATTGACTTCCCGATGTTTGAGGATGACGGTGAGGGTGGTCTGACGGCCATGCACCATCCGTTCACCGCGCCGCGTGACATGACGCCGGCAGCGCTGGAAGCCAACCCGGTGTCCGCCATTGCCAATGCCTATGACATGGTGTTGAACGGTTATGAAGTGGGTGGTGGTTCCGTGCGTATTCATAATGGTGATATGCAACAGACGGTGTTCCGCATTTTGGGTATCAACGAGCAGGAACAGCGTGAGAAGTTCGGTTTTCTGCTGGATGCACTGAAATTCGGTACGCCGCCGCACGCCGGTCTGGCTTTTGGCCTGGATCGTCTGGTGATGCTGCTGACCGGCACCGATAATATCCGTGATGTGATTGCCTTCCCGAAAACCACGGCGGCGGCTTGTCTGATGACGGAAGCGCCGAGCTTTGCCAATTCGACGGCACTGGAAGAGCTTTCCATTGCGGTGGTGGGTAAAGGGAAATCCGCACAGGATGCGAAGGACGCAGAGAAAAGCAGAGAACAGCTATGACATACAAGCGACCCGTTTCGGTGCTGGTAGTGATTTATGCTGCTGATACCGGACGGGTGCTGATGCTTCAACGACGCGATGATCCTGATTTCTGGCAGTCGGTGACCGGCAGCCTGGAGGAAGGTGAAAGTGCGTGGTTTACCGCACAGCGTGAAGTTAAGGAAGAGGTTAACATTGATATCGGCGCAGAGTCGCTATCGTTGATCGATTGCCAGCGCTGTGTGGAATTTGAGATATTTGCTTATCTGAGACATCGCTATGCCCCGGGGGTGACGCACAATACAGAATCCTGGTTCTGTCTGGTGTTGCCCAAAGAGCGTGAGGTGGAGCTAACCGAACATCTGGCTTACCAGTGGCTTGATGCCCCCAGTGCCGCGCAGCTCACCAAGTCGTGGAGCAACCGGCAGGCGATTGAAGAATTTGTTATTTATCCGGCCTGAACAGGCTTTTTTCGGAGATTTTTATGGCAGGTCATAGTAAGTGGGCCAACACCAAGCATCGTAAAGCAGCACAGGATTCCAAACGCGGTAAGATTTTCACCAAAATTATCCGTGAACTGGTCACCGCCGCCAGACTGGGCGGGGGTGATCCCGGTGCCAACCCGCGTCTGCGTGCCGCTGTCGACAAAGCGCTGTCCAATAACATGACACGCGATACCCTGAACCGCGCTATTGCCCGTGGTGTAGGGGGCGATGATGATGCCAACATGGAAACTATCATTTATGAAGGTTACGGCCCCGGCGGCACTGCCGTGATGGTGGAGTGTCTGAGCGACAACCGTAATCGTACGGTTTCCGAAGTTCGCCACGCCTTTAGCAAAAGCGGCGGCAACCTGGGAACGGATGGCTCGGTTGCCTATCTGTTCACCAAGAAGGGCGTCATTTCCTATGCGCCGGGTCTGGATGAAGATACGGTGATGGATGCGGCGCTGGAAGCGGGTGCTGACGATATCGTGACGTATGATGATGGCGCTATTGACGTCTTCACACCGTGGGAAACATTCGGTCAGGTGAAAGATGCGCTGGATGCGTCTGGTCTGGTGGCAGAATCCGCCGAGGTATCAATGGTCGCGTCCACCAGCGCGGATATGGATGCAGAAACCGCACCGAAACTGATGCGCTTGATCGATATGCTGGAAGACTGCGACGACGTGCAGGAGGTTTACCACAATGGTGAGATCTCCGACGAGGTGGCGGCATTGCTGTGATGGCATTGCCACATGGCATCAATCAGTGTCCGGGGAGTAACTGATGACAATTATTCTGGGCATCGACCCCGGTTCCCGTGTCACCGGTTACGGTATCGTCCAGCAACGGGGCAGGCAGCTCAGTTATATCGGTAGCGGTTGCATCCGCACTGTGGTGGACGATCTCCCCAGCCGTCTGAAGCTGATCTTTGCCGGCGTCAGTGAGATCATTACCCAGTTTCATCCCGACTGTCTGGCGATAGAGCAGGTGTTTATGGCCAAGAATGCGGACTCGGCGCTTAAACTGGGACAGGCGCGCGGCGCGGCTATTGTGGCGGGCGTAAATCAGGATCTGCCGGTGTTCGAGTATGCGGCGCGTCAGGTAAAACAGACCGTAGTCGGTACCGGTGCCGCCGACAAAAAGCAGGTGCAGCACATGGTACGCGTGTTGTTGAAGTTACCCGCCAGCCCGCAATCGGACGCGGCCGACGCGCTGGCCATTGCCATCACGCACTGTCATTTCAGCCAGAACCTTACTCGTATCAGTGTCGATAAGCTTACGATGGCCCGCGGACGTCTTCGTTGATTGGCGTGTGATATTTTACTGCCTTTCCTGACCGAAGCGCTGTTTTTACCAGGAAAGGCAGCCCACCCCTTGTTCTGATGCCGCTTTCCGTTATCCGGTTCAACTCTCGCCGTTGAGCAACGCCATCTTCGCCTTTGGGCAAACACATCCGTCATAATTAGCCTTCCTTTGATCTGTGATAACACAGTGATGTATGAACAATTTATAAAATCTCATACTCGCAATGAACCCGACGGTGATCGCCCGCCGGACTGACAAAAGGTTTTCACATGCTGTCTTCGCTTTTCAGGGACAATCCACGCTCGATGGTGATGTTGGGCGGTCTGGTGATGGTTAACGCGTTGGTATGGCTGCTGGCATGGCGTCTGTTTCATGAACATGGTGCCTTGATGGCGACCAGTTTGCTGGCCTGGTGCTTCGGACTGCGCCATGCGGTGGATGCGGACCATATCGCCGCCATCGATAATGTCACCCGGAAAATGATGCAAGAGGGGAAACGGCCGCTGAGTGTCGGGACCTGGTTTTCGCTGGGACATTCCACCATCGTTATTCTGGCGTCACTGGCGCTGGCCGCCACCGCGACGGCGCTGCGGGATGATATGGCCTGGTTTCATGAAGTGGGGGGCGTCATCGGCACGCTGGTTTCAGCCGGGTTCCTGTTGTTGATGGCATTGGTGAATCTGGTGATTCTGCGCGATGTCTGGAAACGTTTTCAACAATTCAAACAAGGGATGGGCGAGGCGCCTGATCAGATGGACGATATTCCCGCGTCAGGGGTGATGGGCTGGATTTTCCGTTCAACATTCCGTCTGGTGCGCAAAAGCTGGCACATGTATCTGGTTGGTCTGCTGTTCGGACTGGGATTTGATACGGCTACCGAAATTGGCGTATTAGGTATCTCGGCGGCCGGCGCTTCACAGGGCATGTCAATCTGGTCGATCATGTTTTTCCCGGCGTTGTTTACCTGCGGCATGGCACTGGTGGATACACTGGATAATGTGGTGATGGTCGGCGCTTATGGCTGGGCGTTCAGTAAACCGCAGCGCAAGCTCTACTACAATATGACCATTACGGCGACGTCGGTAGTGGTGGCGGTCTTTATCGGCGGTATGGAAGCGCTGGGACTACTGGCGGACAAACTTGACCTGCATGCCGGGCTGTGGGGCGTGGTCGAGGCCTTCAATGCGCAACTCGGCAACGCCGGATTCTATGTCGTGGCGCTGTTTGTCGCCTGCTGGGTGATCTCGCTGTGCAACTACCGCTGGAAAAATTACGACGCCCTGCATAACCCGACAGCAGAACCCAGCCGTCAGGGGTGATGAACCGCGATTCTTCACTGATATCTCCGGTATTTTATGGTGGTCATACCGATGCCGGAGACTTTCCTTTTATTCTCAACAATATCTGGATATGCATCCAGCTTTTTTGTATCAGATATTTTTTTTGTGTTATAAGCTATACGCCTTGTTCCAGGTTAGTCCCATAAGGAAAACAACACGTGATAGGTCGTATCAGAGGCATCGTTCTGGAGAAACAACCACCGCAGGTATTGATTGAAGCCAACGGTGTGGGCTATGAAGTCCATATGCCGATGACCTGTTTTTACGAACTGCCAGATCTTGGCCAGGAAGCGGTGATCTTCACCCATTTTGTGGTGCGGGAAGATGCGCAACTGCTGTTTGGGTTCAATAACAAGCAGGAGCGTTCACTGTTCCGCGAGCTGATCAAGGTTAACGGTGTGGGGCCGAAACTGGCACTGGCGATTTTGTCCGGCATGTCGGCGCAGCAGTTTGTCAGCGCGGTGGAGCGGCAGGAAATTGGCGTCCTGATCAAACTGCCGGGCGTAGGCAAGAAAACTGCGGAGCGGCTGGTGGTGGAAATGAAAGACCGCTTCAAGGGACTGAATGGCGATCTGTTCAATTCACCGGGTAACATGGCCTTGCCACCGTTAACGCCCGTGAGCGAACCGGTAGCGGATCCACTGGCAGAAGCGGAAGCCGCGCTGGTATCACTGGGCTATAAACCGCAGGACGCCAGCCGGATGATAAGCAAGGTATCCCGTCCGGATTCTACCTGCGAAACCCTGATCAGGGACGCGTTACGCGCGGTACTGTGAGGTATTCATGATTGAAGCTGATCGTTTGATTGCGCCGATTGTTGTTGAAGAGGAAGAGATCTTCGACCGGGCTATCCGGCCTAAACTGTTGTCGGAGTACGTCGGACAGCCGAAAGTCCGTGAGCAGATGGATATATTTATTCAGGCGGCGCGCAAGCGTGGTGACGCGTTGGATCATCTGCTGATTTTCGGCCCGCCGGGGCTGGGTAAAACCACACTGGCCAATATTGTCGCGAACGAAATGGGGGTCAATTTGCGTACCACATCCGGCCCGGTGCTGGAGAAAGCGGGTGACCTGGCGGCGTTACTGACCAATCTTGAACCCCACGACGTGCTGTTTATTGATGAAATTCACCGTCTATCGCCAGTAGTAGAAGAAGTGCTTTATCCGGCTATGGAAGATTATCAGTTGGATATCATGATTGGTGAAGGGCCGGCGGCGCGCTCCATTAAACTGGATTTACCCCCGTTTACGCTGATTGGCGCGACCACCCGTGCCGGGTCGCTGACCTCTCCGCTGCGTGACCGTTTCGGGATCGTGCAGCGTCTGGAGTTTTATCAGGTCGCGGACTTGCAGCATATTGTCAGCCGTAGCGCACTGTGTCTGGGGCTGGAGATGACGGAAGATGGCGCACTGGAATTGGCTCGTCGTTCCCGCGGTACGCCACGTATTGCCAACCGGCTGTTGCGCCGGGTACGTGACTTTTCTGAAGTGAAATCGGATGGCACGATTACGCTGGACGTGGCCGTTCAGGCGATGGATATGCTGGCGGTAGATATTGAAGGATTTGATTTTATGGACCGCAAACTGCTGTTGGCTGTGATCGATAAATTTATGGGTGGGCCGGTAGGGTTGGATAACCTGGCAGCGGCCATCGGTGAAGAGCGTGAAACCATTGAAGATGTGCTGGAGCCTTATCTGATTCAGCAAGGCTTTTTGCAACGGACACCGCGTGGGCGTATCGCCACTCAGCACGCTTACCGTCATTTTGGCCTGACTCGCGAGGAGTAATGGCCTCGCCACTTGCCTTGATTCGGCCATCCGTACTATCTGTTATTCGTGCATGTTATTCGGACTACCGCCGCATTCCGTCACCGTGGTTATCCCCGTCGAAACGGGGATCTACTCATTGTTGATGCAGACAGGTTGCGTTACGCGGCCTGCTTCTTTAGCAGACTCAGCATAAACAGCAGTGATGCGCACAATACAACCGACGGGCCGGCCGGTGTATTGAGATCGGCAGAAACCGCCAGTCCACCCGTTACCGCCAGAATCCCGATAATCACCGCTACTCCGGCCATTTGTTCCGGCGTGCGGGCAAAGCGACGGGCAGTGGCGGCAGGGATGATTAACAGCGAAGTAATAATCAGCGCCCCAACAAATTTCATCGCCAACCCAATGGTTAATGCGGTTATCAACATCAATAACAGTTTGGTGCGTTGCAGATGGATACCATCGACATGGGCCAGTTCCGGGCTGATGGTCATGGATAACAGCGCGCGCCATTGCCAGCACAGAACTATGACCACCAGCACGATACCAGGGCCAATCAGCAGTAAATCGCGAGTGGTAACGGAAAGCAGATCACCAAACAAGTAGGCCATCAGATCCACGCGAACATTATTCATCAGGCTGACCACCACCAACCCCAGCGACAGCGCACTGTGGGCCATAATGCCCAACAAAGTATCAATCGCCAGATTAGGGCGTTGTTCCAACCAGACCAACCCCAGCGACAATACCAGTGTGACAGCGAGCACCGCATAAAACAGATTCACATCCAGCAGCAGACCCAGTGCGACGCCCAGTAATGACGCGTGTGCCAGCGTATCGCCAAAATAGGACATTCGACGCCAGACAACGAACGACCCCAGCGGGCCTGCCGCTATGGCCAGAAAAACCCCCGCCAGCCAACCGGGAAACAACAGCTCAATCATTTGTCGTTCCCATCCTGTTTTTTCAAAATAACGCGTCCATTCAAGTCATGCCGGTGGTTATGGTGGTGACGGTAGATAGCCAGTTGTTCCGCGCCGCGGTGACCGAACATCGCCAGAAATTCCGGATGCAGGGAAACCACTTCAGGCGTTCCAGAACAGCAGACATGTTGATTAAGGCACAGCACTTCATCGGTCTTGGCCATAACCAGATGTAAATCGTGAGAAACCATCAGTACGCCGCAGTTAAGCTCTTGTCGCAACTGGTTAATCAGTTCATACAGTGCCAATTGACCATTGACGTCGACACCCTGGGTGGGTTCGTCCAGCACCAATAACTGCGGATTGGTGAGAATGGCGCGGGCCAGCAGGACACGCTGGTTTTCCCCGCCAGAGAGTTTTTGCATCGGTTGGTCCAGCAGATGTCCGGCCTGGACGCGTTTAAGCGCCGGCATAATATCCTGCTTTTTTACGCCGGGGCGCAGCTGCATAAAGCGGCTGACGGTCAACGGCAGTGTGGCGTCCAGATGCAATTTTTGCGGCACGTAACCGATACGCAGATTCGGGACACGCTGAATATTGCCATTATCGGGAGAGAGTAAACCCAGAACCACCCGCACCAGTGTCGATTTTCCGGCACCGTTCGGACCGAGCAGGGTTAAAATCCGCCCTGCCTGAAGGGTGAGGGAAATATCGGTCAACACGCGCCGATTGCCAAATTGCACAGAAATATTATCAAGCGTGACCAGAGTAGACATATAACTCAGTTTGAAAGTACTTTATGACGTTATAATATAACGAAATTCATGTTGAAATCGATGGAAGACTTGCTATGCCCACGCATCACTTAAATAACTGGCTGAAATCTGTACTGACTGCCAGCGTGCTTTTGACGTCAGTTGCGTCAATACCCGTGGCCTCAGCCGCCGTACTGACATCAATTCGCCCACTGGGATTTATCGCCGCCGCGATTGCGGATGGCGTCACGCCGGTAGATATTTTGTTGCCCGATGGCGCATCGCCCCACGATTATGCTCTGCGCCCGTCTGATGTCCAGCATTTACGGTCTGCGGATTTGGTTATTTGGATCGGTCCTGACATGGAGGCGTTTCTGGCTAAACCACTACAGCAGGTCGCCGCAGCCAGGCAGATTTCACTGGCGGATGTGCCGGCCATCAAGGCTGAATTGTTGAAAGCACCACTGCATCACGAGCATGAAATGACAGCGAATTCTGCACATGATGCCACCGCGGAGGCGGAAGATGATGATGGCGACGGGCATCATCATGGGGATATCAACATGCATATCTGGATGTCGCCAGTGATAGCAAAAGCCGCCGCTGTCGCTATACATGATAAATTATTGGAACTTATGCCACAGAATAGAGACAAATTAGACGGCAATCTGCGTTATTTCACTGAGAAACTTGCACAAACGGATAAAAATATTGGTAATATGCTGTCGCCTGTGCAAGGGAAAGGCTATTTCGTGTTTCATGATGCCTACGGCTATTTTGAGAAACACTATGGATTAAAGCCACTTGGTCATTTTACGATCAACCCGGCCATCCAGCCTGGTGCGCAGCGTTTACATCAAATACGAACTCAGTTGGTTGAGCATAAGGCCGTTTGCGTTTTTGCTGAGCCACAATTCAGGCCAGCAGTTATTGATGCTGTCGCTAAGGGAACGGGTGTGCGTATCGGCGTACTCGATCCATTGGGAAGCAACGTCGCTCTGGATAAAGACAGCTACACGCATTTTCTGCTGAAATTGTCTAACGAATATCTGAGCTGCCTGGAGAAAAAATAATGAGGATGCGAATAAGTGCAGCAGATAGTCCGAACTATCGCTCTGGCGTATAACAGTCTACCCAGACCCCACCGCGTGATGCTGGGGTCGCTAACTGTAGTCACCCTGGCCGTCGCTGTCTGGCGGCCATTTGTTTATCCTCCGGTTACTAATACGCCTGGCAGTAAAACTGAAACCCTATCTTCACAATCACTCACTCCGTCTGCAAGTGAACCGTTGGATGCCACTCCTGCCGCGCCTCCGACAGCCTCTGCAGAATCTACGGAAATGAACAGCGAACCACTTGATCAGCCAGCACCGGGGCAGGATATCCCGTCTGATGAGCTGGACGATAAAGTGTCTGATGATAGCGGATCTCACGAGTATGTGGTGTCGGCTGGTGATACCCTCAGCAGTATTCTGACTCAGTATGGTATTGATATCGCCGATATCACTGCACTGGCTGAGCAGAATCCCGCATTGCGTAATCTGAAAATCGGTCAGCAGATCACCTGGCAACTGGGTGATACCGGTCTGTTGCAAAGCCTGCACTGGCAGGTTTCCCGTCGTGAATCCCGGACCTATCAACGCATTGGCGATAATTTCAAAGAATCCATCGAGAATGTTGAAGGTGAGTGGCATAACAGTGTAATCGCCGGACGGCTGACTAGCAGTTTTGTTAACAGCGCCCGCAGTGTCGGATTAACCACCAACGAGATTAGGGAAGTCATCAAAGCATTGCAGTGGCAGTTGGATTTCCGCAAATTGCATAAAGATGACAGTTTTGCGGTATTGATGTCCCGCGAAGTGCTGGCTGGCCACAATGAGCAGAGCGAACTGCTGGGTGTACGTCTGAGAAGCGGCGGCAAAGATTATTATGCGTTCCGTGCTGACGACGGCAAATTCTACGATCGGGAAGGTTCAGGACTTTCACGCGGTTTCTTGCGTTTCCCCACCATGAAACAGTTCCGGGTTTCTTCCAACTTTAATCCGCGGCGCCTTAACCCGGTAACGGGGCGTGTGGCACCACATAGAGGTGTCGATTTTGCTATGCCGGTTGGTACGCCAGTGTTGGCGACCGGTGACGGTGAAGTCGTGGTGGCTAAACGTGATCCCCTGGCAGGGAGTTATATCGCTATTCGTCATGGACGCCAGTACACTACGCGTTATATGCACTTGCATCGGCTGCTGGTGAAACCCGGTGAGAAGGTGAAACGCGGTGAACGTATTGCATTCTCTGGTAATACGGGCCGTTCAACCGGACCACATCTGCATTATGAGGTTTGGATCAATCAGCAGGCGGTAAATCCGCTAACGGCGAAACTGCCACGTTCTGAAGGGTTGAGCGGTAAAGAGCGCCGCGATTATCTGGCTCAGGTACGTAAAATGGCGCCCCAGTTGCAGTTTGATTAATACCTGAGTTCATTTATCCAGCCGGTAGCCAGTGTGCTGCCGGCTGTTTTTTATTCGCGGTTATGTCACGATTTTCTGCTATATCGGTGAGGTTAATTGCGAAACAATGGTTAGCAATTATTATTGCCGCGTAATTGTTATGAAGAGTTGATGCATGGAAAAAGAGCAAAAAGCTAACATTGAATATATTCCCCGGTTCCGTCGTGAGTTTTTTCATCCGCGTTATTGGGGGGTGTGGCTGAGTGTTGGGATGATGATCGTGGTTGCCTGCATTCCTGGGCGTCTGCGTGACCCGGTACTGGGGGCGCTTGGCCGTCTGGTCGGGCGTGTGTCACGTGGCGCACGGCGACGTGCTCGCATCAATCTGCTGTATTGCATGCCGGATGTACCCGAGTTACAGCGGGAAAAAATCATTGATGACATGTTTGCCACCGCCACACAGTCCATGATTTTGATGATGGAGCTGGCGGTCATTTCTCCCCGGCGGGTGAATGAACGAGTGCGCTGGCATGGTTATGAGATCATTGAACAACTGGAAGCCCAGCAGCGTAATATTATTTTTCTGGTGCCACATGGCTGGGCTGTGGATGTCCCGGCGATGCTGATCAGTTGGCGTGGTCACCGGATCGCGGCCATGATGCATAATCAGAAAAATCCCCTGGTGGATTATCTGTGGAATGCATTGCGTATCCGCTTCGGTGGGCGTGTGCATGCACGTAATGACGGTATCAAACCGTTTATCAACTCGGTAAGAAAAGGGTATTGGGGATATTATCTTCCTGACCAGGATCATGGGCCGGAACACAGTGAATTTGTGGATTTCTTCGCGACCTATAAAGCCACATTGCCTGCGGTAGGGCGTTTGATGAAAGTGTGCCGGGCCGAGATTGTGCCGTTATTCCCGGTATATAACGCGAAAGAATCCCGATTGGAAGTCTATATTCGCCCGCCGATGAGCGATCTGGACGGTGCCGATGATACTTATATTGCCCGGCGGATGAATGAAGAGGTCGAAACGCTGGTGCGACCTTACCCGGAACAATACACCTGGATTCTGAAAATACTGAAAACACGTAAATCAGGCGAGACAGAGCCATATTTACGCAAGGATCTTTATCCGCGTAAGTAACCGTGGCGCATCAGGATTCAGGGCGAGTGTTTAGAGCAAGTGCAGTGATCCCCGTGAAAAACGGGGGTCACATCGGATATTTTTTATTGATTAGACAGGGGGATTCCCGCTTGCTGAGCGGGAATCAACCGGTTATTCCACCCGCAGAATACGGATTGTATTCGTTGTGCCTATGGTTCCCATCACATCACCCTGAGTGACGATCACCAGATCGCCGGACACCAGAAAACCTTTGTCGCGCAATATGAGCACGGCGTCGTTGGCGGCCACAACGCCGTCAGTGTAGCCGGTAAACTGTACGGGTGTGACGCCACGATACAATGCGGTCAGGTTGAGCGTGTGTTCATGACGAGACATGGCGAAAATCGGCAGACCAGAACTGATACGGGACATCATCAGCGCGGTACGGCCAGATTCGGTCATGGCAATAATCGCGGTCACCCCTTTCAGATGATTGGCCGCGTACATGGCAGACATCGCAATAGACTCTTCGATGTTGTCAAACTGCACGTCAAGACGATGTTTGGATATGTTGATGCTGGGGATTTTTTCCGCGCCCAGACACACTTTTGCCATGGCGGCCACGGTTTCCGCCGGATACTGACCCGCCGCGGTTTCCGCCGAGAGCATGACGGCGTCGGTACCATCCAACACGGCGTTGGCGACGTCCATTACTTCCGCACGGGTTGGCATTGGATTGGTAATCATCGATTCCATCATCTGCGTAGCGGTGATCACTGCACGATTCAGTTTACGGGCACGACGAATCAGTTTTTTCTGGATACCAACCAGTTCCGCGTCGCCAATTTCCACACCCAGGTCGCCACGTGCCACCATGACTACGTCAGACGCCAGAATGATATCATCCATCGCTTCGTCGCTGGCGACGGCTTCCGCACGTTCCACTTTGGCAACAATTTTAGCGTTACAACCCGCATCACGGGCCAGACGACGAGCATAGTTCAGGTCTTCGCCGGTACGCGGGAAGGAAATTGCCAGGTAATCCACATTGATTTTGGCGGCGGTGAGGATGTCTTCTTTGTCTTTTTCAGTCAGCGCTTCGGCAGAAAGACCACCACCCAGCTTATTGATGCCTTTGTTGTTGGAAAGTGGGCCGCCTACCGTCACTTCGGTAAACACCTTCATGTTTTCCACTTTCAATACTTTCAACTGCACCCGGCCATCATCCAGCAGCAGAATATCACCCGGCACGACGTCACCTGGCAGGCCTTTATAGTCAATACCGACTTTTTCCTTATCGCCTTCGCCCTTGGTCATGTTGGCATCAAGCAGGAATTTATCACCGATATTGAGGAAAACTTTACCTTCCTTGAAGGTGGAAACGCGGATTTTGGGACCCTGGAGATCGCCCAGAATAGCAACATGGCGGCCGAGTCTGGCCGCAATTTCACGAACTTTATTGGCACGGATTATATGATCTTCGGGGATGCCATGAGAAAAATTCAGGCGGACTACATTCGCGCCTGCGGCAATAATCTTTTCCAGATTATTGTCGCGGTCAGTAGCCGGCCCCAGTGTAGTAACAATTTTGGTTCTTCTGAGCCGTCTGGACATGTATAACTCCGTTGACTAGTGAAGCTGTTGTAGTGCGGTAACGTCGGATAACGCGAATGAAATACTACTTTTACAATAAAACTATTTCACCATTGTTATCCGGATGCCGTGAGGTTATTGATTATTATATGGGTGAGCTGCCCGTACCGCTAAAAGAAGTACACCCTCACCCTGCATCATACCAAATTAACCAAAGGGTTTGCTGAATCGTTCTTCCTTATCAAAACGCGATTCTCGTAATGCTTCCTTGACACGCTTCAAGTTATCCCGGAATTTTGCGCCGCGACGCAAGGTAAATCCGGTGGCCAGCACATCAATCAATGTAAGCTGGGCAATTCGCGATACCATTGGCATATAGACATCAGTATCTTCCGGTACTTCCACGCGTAGAGTGAGTGAGGCTTCCCTGGACAGCGGTGTATCGTCTGAGGTAATGGCGATAACGGTGGCATCGTTTTCACGGGCCAGATGTGCCATTTCCACCAGGCTTTTCGTGCGGCCGGTGTGCGAAATCAACACCACCACATCGCCTTCACCCGAGTTCATGCAGCCCATACGCTGCATCACCAGATCATCAAAGTAAACCACCGGAATATTAAAACGGAAAAATTTATTCATGGCATCGTGAGCGACGGCCGCCGACGCACCAAACCCGAAGAAAGAGATCTTCTTGGCTTGCGTGAGCAGATCCACGGCGCGATTGATGGCAGCAATATCCAGACAGGATTTCACGTGTTCCAATCCCGCCATGGTGGATTCAAAGATCTTACTGGTGTAGGCCTCCACCGTATCATCTTCTTCTACATTGCGGTTCACATAAGGTGTGCCATTAGCCAGACTTTGGGCCAGATGTAGTTTAAAATCAGGGAAACCCTTGGTCTCAAGGCGGCGACAGAATCGATTGACCGTGGGTTCACTGACTTCAGCCACACCGGCCAGTGTGGCGATACTGGAATGAATGGCTGTCTGGGGTGATGCGAGGATGACTTCAGCCACTTTTCGTTCAGATTTACTCAGCAGCTCCAGATAGCTCTGGATTTTTTCCAGCATATTCATAAGACAAAGACCATCTATGGTATTTTCGATTTCAGCCAAAGGTGAAACCAATACGGGGTTTGTGGAAATATACTACGGCCCTGTAAAGGTTGTTAGAGAACAACATGCGAAGTTATGTGCTTTTTTTCCAGAACATGACTTGTGTCTAACTTTCAGAATAGTAATCAACTGTCATAAAAGACAGAAAATTTCTTTTTTTGATGATTTTGTAGCCTATTTACCCGTGTTTACACCTGCGATATGAAGTATTGTCACAGTAGAGGCAATATTTCTTGTTATTTTATTACGGGTTTACTGGTTATAGTCAAAAAGAGTACATTATTACTGTAATAAAATTACAGCATCCTGCTATGAGGAGATTGAAAATGGCGGTAACTTCTACAGCCCAGGCGTGTGACCTGGTGATTTTCGGTGCGAAGGGCGATCTGGCGCGCCGTAAATTGCTGCCTTCACTGTATCAATTGGAAAAAGCAGGCCATATTCAC
This sequence comes from Prodigiosinella confusarubida, assembly GCF_002847015.1. GTDB lineage: Bacteria > Pseudomonadota > Gammaproteobacteria > Enterobacterales > Enterobacteriaceae > Prodigiosinella > Prodigiosinella aquatilis. The sequence continues at coordinate 3,329,931 of NZ_CP025085.1, read as the reverse complement.
CCGGATACCCGTATTATCGGCGTGGGCCGGGCGGAGTGGGATAAAACCGCTTATATCGAGGTGGTGAAGGAAGCGTTTGATACCTTTCTCAAAGAGCCGCTGGATGCAACATTATGGAAAACACTGAGCGAACGTCTGGATTTCTGCCAACTGGATGTTGAGGATACCGCCGGGTTTGAGCGCCTGGGAGCGATGCTCGATCAAGAAAATCGCGCCACCATTAACTATTTTGCCATGCCGCCCAGCACCTTTGGTGCGATCTGTCGTGGCCTGGGTAAAGCCGGGCTGAACAAAGAACCGGCTCGTGTGGTGATGGAAAAACCGCTGGGTACTGATCTGGCGTCGTCACGGGTAATTAACGATCAGGTGGCGGAGTACTTTAACGAGTGCCAGGTCTATCGCATCGACCACTATCTGGGTAAAGAAACCGTACTGAACCTGCTGGCGCTGCGTTTTGCCAATTCGCTGTTCGCGAACAACTGGGATAATCGCACTATTGACCATGTGCAGATTACCGTGGCGGAAGAAGTGGGGATTGAAGGACGTTGGGGCTATTTTGACCAGGCCGGTCAAATGCGTGACATGATCCAAAACCATCTGTTGCAAATCCTGACCATCATTGCCATGTCGCCGCCATCTGATCTCAGCACTGACCGCATCCGTGATGAAAAAGTGAAGGTGCTGCGCTCGCTGCGCCGTATCGACCGTACCAACGTGCATGAAACCACGGTACGCGGGCAGTATACCTCGGGTTTTGTACAAGGTAAGAAAGTGCCCGGCTATCTGGAAGAAGAGGGCGCCAATAAGTCCAGCAGCACCGAAACGTTCGTGGCGATTCGTGTGGATATTGACGATTGGCGCTGGTCCGGCGTGCCATTTTACCTGCGTACCGGTAAGCGACTGCCGAGCAAATGTTCTGAAGTGGTGGTGTATTTCAAAAATCCGGTGTTGAATCTGTTTCATGATTCTTATCAGCAATTACCGCAGAACAAGCTGATTATTCGTTTACAGCCGGATGAAGGTATTGAAATCCAGATCCTGAACAAGATCCCAGGGCTGGAGCATAAACACCGGTTGCAAACCACCAAGCTGGATCTGAGTTTCTCCGAAACCTTTAATCAACAGCATCTGGCTGACGCCTATGAGCGTTTGCTGCTGGAAACCATGCGCGGCATTCAGGCGCTGTTTGTTCGTCGTGATGAAGTAGAAGAAGCCTGGAAATGGGTTGATTCCATTATGGAAGCCTGGGGCATGGACAATGATTTACCGAAGCCTTATCCGGCGGGGAACTGGGGCCCGGTTGCCTCGGTTGCGATGATTACCCGCGATGGACGCTCCTGGAATGAAGTAGAGTAATGGCGCCACCACCCTGGTTTTTGGGGTGGTCGTTTGCCGGTTTTTTGTGTGTAGCTAACGGTGCGGTCGGACATCCGTGGGTAACTGTGGATCCCTGTGGCAGGGGCGCGCCAGACAATTAATGATGCCTCTTGAAGGCATGACTGGAGATTACCCTAGATGAAAAACTGGAAGACCAGTGCGGAACAGATTTTGACAGCCGGTCCGGTTGTTCCTGTGATTGTGATTAACAAGTTGGAACATGCCGTACCCATGGCAAAAGCCCTGGTAGCTGGTGGTGTCCGTGTGCTGGAACTGACACTACGTACTGACTGCGCGGTAGACGCGATTCGCCTGATTGCCAAAGAAGTCCCAGACGCTATTGTCGGTGCCGGTACGGTGACCAACCCACAGCAATTGGCGCAAGTGACTGAAGCCGGTGCGCAGTTTGCCATTAGTCCGGGTCTGACCGAACCGCTGCTGAAAGCGGCTATTGACGGCACCATTCCATTGATTCCGGGTATTAGCACGGTGTCTGAATTGATGCTGGGGATGGATTATGGATTGCGTGAATTCAAATTCTTCCCGGCGGAAGCCAATGGTGGTGTGAAGGCGCTACAGGCCATTGCCGGACCATTCGGGAAAATCCGTTTCTGCCCGACCGGTGGGATCACACCGAAAAACTATCGTGATTATCTGGCACTGAAAAGCGTGCTGTGCGTAGGGGGTTCCTGGTTGGTACCGGTGGATGCATTGGAAAGCGGTGATTATGCGCGGATCACTGAACTGGCTCGCGAAGCGGTGGCTGGCGCCAAGGCATAAGTCCCTCATTCCCGCCCAACGGGCGGGAATCTATCGGTTACCCATTCAATTCGTGTTGGTGTCAGACATCCTTTCCCGAAGATAACGCCTGGCCTGATCCACCCATCTTCAAGCAGGGGCGTTCAGCCGCTGACTTTCACCGCGCTGGCCGTCGCTTTTGCCAGTTGGACCGCCGCATCCGTATTTTCCGCAGTGGACAGCGCCACGCCCATACGGCGCTTGCCGCTAATCTCCGGTTTGCCGAACAGTCGGATCTGGGTATGCGCTTGCAGCGCCTGTTCCAATCCGTGGAAGCGAACGTCATTACTGGTCAGCTCCGGCAGGATCACCGCTGAGGCGGATGGGCCATACTGACGGATGGCGCCAATCGGCAAACCCAGAAACGCCCGCACATGCAGCGCAAATTCAGACAGGTCCTGAGAGATCAGCGTGACCATCCCGGTATCGTGTGGCCGGGGAGAAACCTCGCTGAAAATAACCTCATCACCACAGACAAACAGTTCAACGCCGAACAGACCGAAACCACCTAACGCTTTCACCACTTCGCTGGCAATGTGCCTGGCCCGCGCCAGTGCTTCACTGCTCATCTGTTGCGGTTGCCAGGACTCGCGATAGTCGCCATCTTCCTGACGATGACCAATCGGGTCGCAGAAATGGATACCGTCAACGGCATGGATGGTCAGCAATGTGATTTCAAAATCAAATTGCACCAACCCTTCCACAATCACTTTGCCACCGCCGGCCCGACCGCCTTCCTGCGCATAACGCCAGGCACGTTCCAGTTGCTGTGGTTCACGAATCAGGCTCTGACCTTTACCAGAAGAGCTCATTACCGGTTTTACAATACACGGGTAACCGATGGCGTTAACCGCCTGATGGAAGCTGGCTTCACTGTCGGCGAAATGATAACGGGAGGTGGGGAGTCCCAGGGTTTCAGCCGCCAGACGACGAATGCCTTCACGGTTCATGGTCAGCCGGGTGGCTTGCGCGCAGGGCACGACATGATGCCCCTGTTGCTCCAGCACGACCAGCATATCGGTGGCAATGGCTTCAATTTCCGGCACGATATAATCCGGACGTTCGCTTTCCACCAACTGCTTTAACGCCTCGCCATCCAGCATGTTAATGACATGGCTGCGGTGGGCAACCTGCATCGCCGGTGCATCAGCATAGCGGTCGACGGCAATGACCTCGATCCCCAGACGCTGACATTCAATCGCCACTTCTTTTCCCAGTTCGCCAGAGCCCAGCAACATAACGCGGGTCGCGCCGGGACGCAGAGCCGTTCCCATTGTTAACATAACTTTAGTACCTGATCGGGTTGTAAAAATCGCCGCAGTATAAACGAAAACGTTTGCGTACGCATCCGTACCGGATTATAGCTAAATGCACAGCAACTGTTATCGGGATGCGTGATCACGCCTGGATTCGGATGAAAATTCGTGCCACTCTTTTCCCCCATTGTCTGATGCTCCTGCATAGCGAATTTTATTTTTTCACCAGAAGGAATTACGTGTCATGAAAGCCCCGCGCGCTGAAAAGCGTCCCCATCCATTAACCCGGCATGGAGAAACCCGCATCGATAACTATTACTGGCTGCGCGATGACCAGCGTAACAATCCGGATGTACTGAGCTGGCTGGAGCAGGAAAACCGCTATAGCGAACAGGTTATGGCGCCCTGCCAAGAGCAAAAACAGGCGCTCTATGATGAAATGGTGCAGCGTATTCCCCGTGAAGATACCTCCGTACCTTATGTAAAGAATGGCTACCGCTATCAGAACCGTTATGAGCCGGGTAAAGATTATGCGGTTTATCTGCGCCAGCCAGCGTCAGCGACGGAACCGTGGGAAACGTTACTGGATGGCAACCAGCGAGCGGAAAATGGCGACTTTTACGACATGGGATCACTGGATGTCAGCCCGGACAATCGTCTGATGACGGTTTCGGAAGATTTCCTCTCCCGTCGCCAATATGATGTGCGCCTGCGTGATCTCACCACCGGCGAATGGTTGCCGGACCTGATCGAACATGTTTCGGCTGTCACCGAATGGTCCGCCGATTCCACGGCCATCTATTATGTGCGCAAACATCCGCAGACGCTGCTGCCATATCAGGTTTACCGCCATCGCATCGGCAGCGATCCTCAGCAAGATGCACTGATTTACGAAGAACAGGACGATACCTATTACGTCAGCCTGGAAAAAACCACCTCTGAACGTTACATCCTGATTCATCTCAGCAGTACCACCAACAGTGAAGTCCTGTTGCTCGATGCCCGTGATCCGCAAGCCATGCCGCAGATGTTTGTACCGCGCCGTAAGGATCATGAATATGATCTCGACCATTATGGGGACTATTTTTATCTCCGCTCCAACAGAGAGGGTAAAACGTTCGGCCTGTATCGTGCCTCTGACGGGCAGGAGGCGCAGTGGGGGACTCTGATTGCTCCAAGAACGGAATGTATTCTGGAAGGATTCTCGTTGTTCCGCGATTGGTATGTGGTGGAAGAACGGTCGCGAGGGTTGACCCACATTCGCTATATCGATTGGCAGAGTGGTACGGCGCAGTGCATCAATTTTAGCGACCCCAGCTATGTGACCTGGCTGGCGTATAACCCGACGCCGGAAACCTCACGACTGCGCTATGGCTACTCCTCAATGACAACGCCCGGCACACTGTATGAGTTGGATATGGCTACCGGCCAGCAGCAACGATTGAAGCAGGCCGAAGTGAAAAATTTCAACACTGAGGATTATTGTAGCGAGCGACTCTGGATTATCGCGCGCGACGGTGAAGAGATACCGGTATCACTGGTATACCATCGCCAGACGTGCCAACTGGGGAAAAATCCGCTGTTGGTGTATGGCTACGGCGCTTATGGCAGCAGTATGGACCCTGAGTTCAGTGTCAGCCGTCTCAGTCTGCTCGACCGGGGGTTTGTCTTTGCGCTGGCCCATATTCGTGGCGGGGGTGAGTTGGGACAACCGTGGCATGACGATGGCCGTTTGCTGAATAAAATGCACACCTTTACCGATTTTATCGATGTTTCCCGCGCGCTACTGGCGCAAGACTATGGCGATCCACACCAGGTGTTCGCTATGGGCGGCAGCGCGGGGGGATTATTGATGGGCGCGGTAGTGAATATGGCACCGGAATTGTTTAAGGGCGTAGTCGCGCAGGTGCCGTTTGTGGATGTATTAACTACCATGCTGGATGAGTCGATTCCACTAACGACCGGTGAGTATGATGAGTGGGGAAATCCAAATGATCCCGACTATTATCGTTACATTGAGCGATACAGTCCCTATGATGGTGTGAAGGCCCAGCGTTACCCACACATGATGGTGACCACCGGCTTACATGATTCTCAGGTGCAATACTGGGAACCGGCAAAGTGGGTAGCTAAATTGCGGGAATTCAAAACCGATGACAACCTGCTACTGCTCTATACCGACATGGAATCCGGTCACGGTGGCAAGTCTGGTCGCTTTACACATTACGAGGATATTGCGCTGGAGTATGCGTTTATCCTGATGATTCGGGAAAAGGTCTAGTCAGAGGGTGACTCAGAGTAAACCCGCTGGCGCGGGTTTACTTGTCGTGGCAAGGTTGGGGTTAAACAATGTCTGTTTGTTGGCCTTTTTTGGCACGCCTTTCAGCCCGTTTTTCAGCGACTGTTTTCAAGGGTTTCTTTTTACTGTTCTTTTTGCTGTCCATTCCTTTACTCATATCTACCTCTCTTGGTAAAAGTGTGGTTTGCCTGTTCATTAACCTCCTGTTTGCGTACAGATGCAAGCGAAAAAAACAGTTTTTAATGTCTAAAAATGTCATCTGCGCACCTCGCTGGACACTGCCACAATCCTGTCATACCACTGCTTGCCGCGCCGCGCCGGCATTGTACTGATGGCTGATGCGTGGTTTGACAAGACATGTCGGGTTGTACCCAATCGGTGGCCGTCTCGACATAACGTAGTCTGGCAGATATGCTGCGGATTCTCCGGGACGCCTCCCGGTGCCACTCTCGCCGCAATATTACTGGAGAAAACCGTGTTTAACCTAAAATCACCTGCCATTTTGAGTACTGCTGCGTTAGCGATTACTGTCGTTTTTTCCTCACCGGTGTTGGCGCATGCCCATCTGAAAAGTCAGGAGCCGGCAGCCAATACACAAGTTAATGTCTCACCAAAAGTATTGAAGCTGAACTTCTCTGAAGATATTGAGCCGGTTTTCACGGGTATTGAACTCACCGGAAGCCATCATCAACGAATTTCAACGGCTAAAACCGAGCTCACGCCAGGGATGCATAATCAGTTGAGCGTCGTATTGGCAAAACCGCTGTCGAGTGGACGTTATCAGGTGAAGTGGCATGCGTTGTCAGTGGACGGTCATAAAACCAAAGGAGCCTATACCTTCCGCGTGAAGTAAATCATGACGCTAGAAACCCTGTACATCCTGTTGCGCTGGCTGCATTTTACCTCGGTGATGTTACTGACGGGCAGTGCATTTTACAGCGCATTGCTTTCACCTAAGCATTTCAGGCCGCAATTGGCTGCGCGTTTGCATTCGATCCTGATGAGCATGGTCTGGCTGGCGTTGTTGAGCGCCAGCACACTGCTGGCAGTGCAAACAGGACTAATGAGCGGTGACTGGCATAACATCACTGACTGGGGAACATGGCAAGCGGTGCTGGGCACCGAGTTCGGTATGGCATGGCGCTGGCAGATAATCCTGCCGCTCATCGCCGGTATGGCATTTACCTTGCGTGGCGAGGTGCGACAACGAGTATTGTTGGTATCCGGTCTCGCTCAACTGTGTGGGTTAGCGTTTGTCGGACATGCAGTGATGCTGGATGGTTGGCCTGGCGCACTACAGCGTATCAATCAGGTTGTGCATCTGATCGCCGCTTCATTTTGGGTAGGCGGGCTGTTGCCACTATTGATTCTGATGCGGGATAGGCAGATGCAAAACCGCACCGATGCTATATGCATCATGATGCGCTTCTCTCGTTATGGTCATCTGGCTGTGGCGCTTGTCATCATGACCGGGATCGTCAATAGCGTGATGATCCTTGGCTTTCCACTGGTCAGCTTCGCCCTTTACAGCCAGCTGTTGTCGGTGAAGATTTTTCTCGTCGCGCTAATGGTAATGATAGCCCTGGCTAATCGTTACTGGCTGGTTCCTCGCTTGCGGCAGGAAAGCGCCACGGCACGGCACAAACTGATACGCCTGACGCAACTGGAACTTGCTCTCGCGACAGTGGTACTCATGCTGGTCAGCATTTTTGCCACTCAGGCACCGGCTTGATACCCGCCAATGGCCAGCATGGCCTGATTATGTACATGCACATGGCATTACTTGGCTTTCGGCTCATAGGGCAGGGTGGAAAATTGGAGTGACAGTTGGCGATAATAACTCACCCGTTCACGAAAATAGCTGCGTAGATGCTCCGGCTGTTGTTGCTCAATCTCCTGAGGAATAACCGGCATATTATAACGCTCTTTGAATGCCACACCGGAAGCAGCCAGATCCACATTTACCTTTTCCATCTCTTCGAATGGAAGTTCCGCCAGATTGTGACTCATACTGATACTCCTCTGTTAAGCGCGGCAAAAAGTAAAACAGTCTCTGACAAATGGCAAGTGATAACCCCGTTATCTTTCCCGTTGTCGGTGTATTGATCGCATGATTCGCCTATTTATGCGCCACAGCAAGCGGCGTTCGCCTCGGTCCCTGGCAGATTTATTCCTCAACGGAATCACGTTAGCGGTGTAAGCTTATCGGGGTTGACCTATTACTGCCTTTCTGTCGCTCGTCATGGTGGATATAAATAGATACACATTCATGCAATTAATGTATTCAATATGACATGAACACATTAATTGATCATTTAATTCTGTGGACTATGATTTTCATTATTCCAATTTGTACATAATACTATTCCTATTTATCCATAATATAGTACGATTGCTATGCACTATTTTGGTGATATTCACGATGTGAATGTTAATTTATTGCACTGGTATGGGATTATTTGATTAATTGAGGTTTTTTACATCATTTAAATATAATTTCCTCAGTCTATAATTCCAATTTATATAAAAAATCAATATGTAAATATTCATTGTCGATACATATCTTGTTGTGTTAAAGATAGGTTAAGTGAAATTTATGAATCAGTAACGGGTTCATTTAATAGGACGTATGAATAATGCTTCAATTAATACGAAGAGGCCTTAATTTCAACGGATGGACATGCATTATTATTTACTGCTTGTTTACTTCCATTTCAGCGGTGTGGGTTTCATCGTCTTTCTCGTCGATTAGCGGCTCGACATTGACATTCTTTACTCTGCTACTGGCACAAGTGTTTTTTTTATTGATGAGTATAGTAAAAAAATCGCAACCATTACAGTTTGTTAAAGAAAATAAAAAAAATGTTTTTATTATTAATGTACTAACGTTAACCAGCTGGCTCTTTATGTTCATGGCATTACAAAGAATTGAAGCATCAGTTGAGTCTGCAATATATCAAGGATGGGTGCCGGTTATTGTATTACTCATTGGGCTTTTTGTCGGGCAGCAGCGCTTTAGAAGTATGTCGGCCATGGGGCCTTTTATTATTGCCTTGTTTATCTTTATGCTCGTTGCCGCGCGAATCTATTCAGCATCATCAGATAATGCCAATTATTCCAATGTTATCACCGGAATTTTACTGGCTTCATTAGCAGGTAGCACTGGCGGCGTTTATGTGTATTTCTCTTCAAGAATGCATATAAACGGAAATGCCTCTACGGTAAATATACTGGCTACCCGATTTTTTATTCTGCTGATGGTGACCGGATTTCTTGCCAGACATCAATTAGTAGAATTACTTAGCACCAATATTTCAGTCGTGTTTAAATTAACACTACTGTCTATATTGTTTGTCATTATACCTATTTTTTGCCTACAATATTCTATCTCCGAGCTGGGTGCCGTTCGTGTTTCCGTTATCACACCATTGGTTCCGGTTATTGCACTGGCTGTGGAGTATATCTATTCACCCTGGAGCAGCATTATTGTTCCGGTACTTATTGTAATGGTATGTTTTTCTTTAATTATGACGAATCTGTGGATATCATCAGATAAAAAACGAGTAATATTATCAACGCTAAGTAAGGAGTAGTTATGTCTTATCAGGAAACGCAAAGCGGTAATGTTCTTGTCAACACGATCAGAGAAATGATTGACAGTTCGGGCATAAACGAAAATGTTTTTTATAAAACATTTCAGCAAGAAAAGTTGCCACTAAATACGGTAAAGGATATTTTTCAACAGTATTATTATTACATCCGGACATTCCCCCAAATTCTATCTGGCCTGGCACCAAGAGTAGATGATGAACTCATTCGCTTAAAAATATGCCGGACAGTCGTCTCTGAACTGGGTGATGGCAAAGGTGAACCACACTATATTATGTTCGAAAAATCTCTCGAAGGAATTGGTGTTAAGTTAGATGATTACCAGAAAGCCCACTATATTCCTGAAGCAGAGAATTTAGTGAATGGCTTGAGACGGCTATTTCTGAGTGAATCACCTAATTATGCTATTGGTGCTCACTATGTCATAGAGGAATTCGGCTTTCCCATGATAGCGAATCTCTATGAAGGATTCCGGTTATACGACGGATGGAAGCATGAAGATTTTAACTATTTTTATCTTCATATTCTTATCGAATGCAACCATGTTGACTGGATCCAGGATGCTTTGTTTGCGGCGGCTACAGATGAAACCGCCTGCGAAGAGATTATCAGCGGAGCGGAACAGGTTCTGGCCATATTAAATGATTTCTGGCATGGGCTGAATCAGTTAGCGTTAAAGATGGCCGCATAATAAGCATCAATACATCAATAGAGCGCGAAATCGTAGAATATACCCCGTTGTAAGTGAGTTGGTTGTCCTTGTTCACCCCAGTCACTGATTTATCTCCGTGACTGGGCATTCACTCGGCTGCCTTTCTGCAACGCGCATTATTTAGGGTATAGACACGAGTGCAATATCTAAAAATATTGTACTCGTCGATGTTTATTGCATTAGCTGATGCTTTCTGGAGGGATGATGAGGGATTTATCTTTACCGGATACTGTTCGTATATTTCAGATGATGTCTGAAATGGCACGCAATAAAAACTCTGTTAATTTATCGCAAGGTATTCCTGAGAACTGTATGGATGCCGCTTGGGAAACGGCAATAAGCGTCCAAAAGAAGGTTAACTGGCAATATATGCCAACCAATGGTATGGACTGTTTACAGGATGCAGTAAAATCCAGATTTTATAATGATTGTTTTGACGAGGTGACAATAACATCAGGATGTACTGAATCTTTGTTGTGTGCGATGCATGCATATCGTCAGGTAGGTTATACGCAACTTATTGTTACTGAACCCTATTATTCTTACTATACGGGAATGGCAAAACTGTCTGGTTTGCATTTTGTCTCAGTGCCTTTTTTGGTGCAAAAGGGTAAATTAGCGTTAGATCTCGATACGATAGAAAGGAAAGCCACTTTATCTAAAAGCGTTATTCTCATCAATTCTCCACATAACCCGACAGGATATGTTCTGACTCCCGACGACTGGAATCATCTTTTCGATATAATAAGCAACAATCATACGGCACTGTTATTTGATGATGTTTATCGGGATTTTAATTATAGCCATTATAAAACGCCTTATTCTCTTCTTCAGGGGAAGACGGCTATTATTGCCGGTTCACTGTCTAAATCACTCGCGGCCACCGGAGCCAGAATCGGGTGGTTAACCGGTAACGGACCCGCTATTGAGCACGCACGTGATGCGCATCGATATATGTCAAATTGTTCTCCTGGCATTATTCAACAGGCTGCGGCGGAAATGATCAATGGAATAGAAGATTCCCGGCTGGAAGCGATCCGGCATCATTATCGGTTGAAAAGAGATGATTTGCGTAATGCCCTGATTAATTTTGGCTTTGACGTCATAAATCCAGATGGAGGCCATTTTATCATGGCGAGATTGAAAGGCGTTGAGAATTTAAGTGCCTTTCAAATTTGTGAAATGTTAACCGATAATTACGGTGTTACACCATTACCACTGGATGGCTTCTTAGAAGAAAATACCCGCTGTTGGCTGCGTTTTTCATTTGCCGTCAATTCAACATTAATTGCTGAAGTCGGCAAAAGATTGCGTTCATCAACAATGTCAAGGGAGTCTGACTATGTATGACTACATCATTGTCGGTGGCGGCCCGTCAGCGGCAATTGAAGCGCACCGGCTGGCAATGAACAACGCCTCTGTTTTAATGATTTATAAACAGCCTGGCGGCACAATGAGCATGATGGGCAGCCGACGACTACAATCTTATTGTCATGAACTGGAGCTTCCGGACAGTGCAATAGGGTTGGATAACTTTATGTCACAGTTGACATTTTCCCCAACCGCCGATGAATATATTACCTATGTCAGTCATTATATTGATAATCAACCCGTCGAACGGATTATAGGTGATGTGGTTTTCATTACGCATGATGATAATGTTTTCATCTGTAAAGTGAGTAACCGACAAGGTGTTGACGGATATCGTGCCACGCATCTGGTTCTGGCCACAGGTATACAGCCTAAACGTATTTCTGAAGCGCTATATCAGTTTAATACCATTACCTGTTTTGATGCTTATAAATTATTGATAAAGGGTAATCCAGCCTTAAGGGAATACAAACAGGCCATTATTATCGGCGGTGGAAACTCTGCGTTTCAACTGGCCGAGTCAGCGGCGGCGGCGGGGCTGAATACCACCATATTAGCAAAAAATTATTTGGGTGTATTTCCACAAGAGACGAATGACCGTTATGCTCTACGGGCACCGACACAATCAGTTATTGAACGTATATGGAAAAGTCAAACCGATCCATTAATAACACCACTTAATTTTTTTATCTATACCTCTCTTGCATTCTATAACGATGAATTAGTTGTGAATTTATTAGAGTGCGAAAATGCGTGTCATATAGCAAATTTATCGATCAATAATGCCAGTTATATATCGTCTTGTGATAATACGTCGCGGCAGAATAATACGGAAAAACAGTTGTGTATTTCGACGGCTGAAACGTTGTTTATTTCGGCGATTGGTACCGAGGGCTGTATTCCTGAAAATGATATACCGTCGTTAAAACTCAACCATGAAGGGTTTGTGGATAACGTAAAAGGGAAAACTGGGCTAAGCGGTCTTTACGTTTGTGGAACGCTGGCGGGTGCCAGATCGGTTAATGACATGCAGATAACGGAGTATTAGCATGAAGTCTACTTTACTACAAAATAATTTCGCTCTCGAGATTGATAGCGTAAATGAGGTTGATGCTGCTACCATTTCCGAATGGCTTTATCGATATAAAGTTTTGGTTATAAAAAATGTTGGTTTTACCTATAAGGATTATTATGATTTCATCTCATCCTTAGGTCAGCCCATCAGACATGTATTACAAGAGTTCGCGCTACCGGATTATCCCGATATTATAAAAATTTCCAACTTTGTTGATCATCAAGGTCAGCCTGAAGGGGTGACTGATGGCGGGGCATATTGGCACAGCGATATGTCATATAAACCGATTACCGGTATTGCTACTGCGTTATATTCAGTGAGAACGCAACGTCAGGGCGGAGAAACACACTTTATTGATCTGGTTGACGGCCTTGATGAGCTTAAATGTAATACCCGTCTTACTGATAAAATAACCACGCTATGTCAATGTGATCTGGACGATGTGGTCATCACGCATATTTTCGGCAACCGAAGAAAGCAGACTAATCCTGAAGCCAGCGAACAGAAGCTGACCTCGCAGCAGAAAGCTGACATGCAGCCGGTGTTACACAAAATGATTCAAACACACCCCTGTACAGGTCAAAAATCATTATTTGCCATATCGGGTACGGCAATGTTTATACCGGGAGTATCTGCGCAGGACTCATTGGAAATATTAAATGAGCTTGAAGATTTCATTATTGAAAATGCGCAATGCTATCGGCATGTGTACAATCCTCATGACCTGGTGCTATGGGATAATATGAGCACGCTGCACAGAGGATATAATATTCAGCCACGATATGTAAAAGATGATAGTCGTTTACTCCATAGAATGAATGTAATGTATCATAGGAAGCGTTAATATGAAAAAGTCAATAATTTTGGTTTCTCAATCTTATTTGCATTTCGCATCAGAGTCGGTTCTTTCTTATCTTAAAGAAAACATCGATGTGATATTAATTATTCATGAGAGTGAAGAGGTACACCCTCACATTAAAAACCATATTACAAGACTCTATAAAGTTAGCGGTTCATTCGAAAATAGCCTACGACCGGTATTGGATTTTGACGAGGTATCACATATCTTGGCGGCGGAAATAAAACGCGCGGGTAGTGTGAATGACCTGGCTATTTTCTGCCAGCAGGAAGATAACGTTCTGTTGGCTGCCGAGTTGAGAGCGAAGTTTAACATTGCTGGCGATAGACCAGAAATAATCTGTCAATTCCGTGACAAAATAGAAATGAAAAAAGCCGTAAACGCTATTTTTCCACAGGCACTGCCTAAATTCGAACGCTTAGACATTGAATCAATTAAAAATGATGCCGTAACATATTACCATGAATTGGTAGCAAAACTGGGCAGTAAATTAATTATAAAACCGACGTCTGGTGCTGGCAGCTTCAATGTCAAAATCGTTGATAGTGTTGATGATCTCTGTACCGCAGTGGACATGATAAATCATGATGAACATGTATTTGATTATGAGGTCGATGAGTTTATCAGCGGGAAGATGTATCAGTGTGATTCGTTTATCAGGAATGGGAAAGTGGTTTTTTCCGGGATACTTGAATTAGGATGCACTAATTTTGATTTTGTACTCGGCAAACCACTATCGGTATATCCGGTCAGTTCTCATGAGCTTTATAATAAACTTTTTGCCTTTAATCAGAATATTATCACTACCCTCGGATTTAGTGATGGTTCTACGCATCATGAACTCTTTGTTAAAGATTCCGGCGAGATCATTTTTCTTGAAATAGCGGCCAGAGTCCCAGGTGGTATCGGCGTGCCTTATCATACTAAAAATAGCAATATCAATCTTATTGATGCCAATCTGTTATTGTCCGCAGACTCTCCCGCACTGGCGGATATCAAACCTGAAGTAAAAAATAATGTTGTCTCGGCCCTCTTGCCGGTTGGTCACGGTAAAGTACTCTCACTCAATCAACCAGATATAGAGAGTGTGTACCATATTGACTGGCATATTACCGTGGGGCAAGACGTCGATTCACGATCATTAATTGACACTGCCGGTATCCTGACGTTTGTGAATGATGATTCGGTGGTTTTACGTCGGGATTTTGAAAAATTGCAGGCATGGATCCCAGCGGTTTGTGGCTGAGCAGGGATTAATCGTTTTAATCCCACTGTCTCGGCTTCATCGGTGACTGGCATAACATCGCTGACCGGCAAACATGGCAAGCGGTGCTGGGCACCGAGTTCGGTATGGCATGGCGCTGGCAGATAATCCTGCCGCTCATCGCCGGTATGGCATTTACCTTGCGTGGCGAGGTGCGACAACGAGTATTGTTGGTATCCGGTCTCGCTCAACTGTGTGGGTTAGCGTTTGTCGGACATGCAGTGATGCTGGATGGTTGGCCTGGCGCACTACAGCGTATCAATCAGGTTGTGCATCTGATCGCCGCTTCATTTTGGGTAGGCGGGCTGTTGCCACTATTGATTCTGATGCGGGATAGGCAGATGCAAAACCGCACCGATGCTATATGCATCATGATGCGCTTCTCTCGTTATGGTCATCTGGCTGTGGCGCTTGTCATCATGACCGGGATCGTCAATAGCGTGATGATCCTTGGCTTTCCACTGGTTAGCTTCGCCCTTTACAGCCAGCTGTTGTCGGTGAAGATTTTTCTCGTCGCGCTAATGGTAATGATAGCCCTGGCTAATCGTTACTGGCTGGTTCCTCGCTTGCGGCAGGAAAGCGCCACGGCACGGCACAAACTGATACGCCTGACGCAACTGGAACTTGCTCTCGCGACAGTGGTACTCATGCTGGTCAGCATTTTTGCCACTCAGGCACCGGCTTGATACCCGCCAATGGCCAGCATGGCCTGATTATGTACATGCACATGGCATTACTTGGCTTTCGGCTCATAGGGCAGGGTGGAAAATTGGAGTGACAGTTGGCGATAATAACTCACCCGTTCACGAAAATAGCTGCGTAGATGCTCCGGCTGTTGTTGCTCAATCTCCTGAGGAATAACCGGCATATTATAACGCTCTTTGAATGCCACACCGGAAGCAGCCAGATCCACATTTACCTTTTCCATCTCTTCGAATGGAAGTTCCGCCAGATTGTGACTCATACTGATATTCCTCTGTCTATTACAGTTACACATGCCGCGCACAGAAAATAAATCAGTCCCCGACAAATGGCAAGGAGTAGGTAGAATAAGAACACTTACTCTATGTGGGGAAATTAAGCTAAAAAAATGGCATTAATTATAACGAACTATGCAGGTAATAATTAATGACCCCAGTGGAAAATAAGTCTAGCAACTCATTGTTTACACTATTTTTTATACCCCAAATAATTCGAGTTGCAGGAAGGCGGAAAGAGAGTGAATCCCGAGGAGCTTACTCAGGTAAGTGATTCGGGTGAACGAACGCAGCCAACACATCTGCAACTTGAAGTATAACGGGTATATATTTCTATTGGTTAACGTATGCCTATATGCAGTGCTGTCAGACAATACCTGCTATGCCTGTTGCCTTGCAGGAGGTAAGCGAGGGTGGCGACATCGGGTTGATGATCTGTTTTTAATTTTATTATTTCAGTGCATACTGAAAGCAGTACCAGTCACTTGGCCAGTAAAATAAGGGGTTGTCATGTTAAAAAAAGCGATGGTTAAGCAGTTGAACGATCAGCTCAACCTGGAGTTTTACTCTGCAAATTTGTATTTGCAGATGAGCGCCTGGTGCGGCGACAAAGGATATGAAGGCGCATCCCTATTTTTGAAATCGCAATCGCAGGAAGAAATGCAGCACATGCATCGGCTGTTTAATTATCTGAATGATACCGGCAGTATGCCTGTGCTGGGTACCATTGCGGCGCCACCAGTCGATTTTTCATCGTTGACAGATGTGTTCAAGTTGACATATGAGCATGAGCAACTCATTACGGGTAAAATCAACGAACTGGCCCACGCTGCGATGTCGCAGCATGACTATTCCACGTTTAACTTCCTACAGTGGTATGTTTCCGAGCAGCATGAAGAAGAAAAACTGTTCAAATCTATTTTGGACAAGCTGGCTATGGTCAACAACACCGAAGGTGGTCTGTTCTTTATCGACCAGGATCTCAAAAAAATGTCGATCGGCACGTCCGCCTCGGCCTGATTTTGTTTAAGCACCGCATAATATTCCTTTCTATTATCAAGGCGTGAGGTGGTTTCGAAAGGGATCACCTCCCCACGCCTAGCCTGATTGCTCTGCCCTTTGACCGGGTCTATTCCGCTGGCTCGACTTCATTGAATACAGCGGCTATGATCCGCCAACAACCGACTGAATTTCAGGCTAATAGCGCTCAGTTATGTACTGTGCTGAAAGCAACACTGCTGCGGAATATCATGATGAAGAAACTACTGTTATCACTTGTTTTAACCACGTTGTCCGGCAACACATTGGCGGCGGCTCAACTGGTCACTATCAGTAAGCTGGAATACGGTGAACGTTGGGCGTTTACTCGAGAGGAAGTTCAATTAATGTGTCGTGCGGACCGCGCATTGTACGTGCTTAATCCCAGTACGCTAATGCAATATCCACTCAATGATACGGCTCAGGTACAGATGCAAACCGGAAAGGTTACGGCGCAATCCATCGATATTATCCGACGGGACGATCCTGAACACCCGGGTCAGAAAAAAAGCCTGCAACCCTTTATTGACCGGGCGTTATTACTGTGTCCTTAACATATATCGGTGACTGATGCCGGTTAAATTTTGGGTTTGCGCAAATTGTCACAAAGTGTACATAAAATTCCGTTTTTAAGAACCTACCTGCGCAACAAACTGGCAAACCAGTGAGGGTTGTCTATGCTTGAACGGTAAGCTAGTACAGATTGAACAATGCCAACTTTTAGCGCACGGCTCTTTCCCTAGAGCCATTTCCCTAGACCGGATACAGGAATCGTATTCGGTCTTTTTTTAATGCATTGATTTTAAACAATTTATTTTCATTTGTCCGAAAATGTCCGAAATTTGTCCGAAATTCGATATCCGGCCTTTTACAGATAAGTGTATTCCTTTCCCCTTGTATCCAGATACTTATCGGTCATTTTTGCTGACTTGTGACCCAGTAGCTTCTGAGCGAATTCCTTTCCATATGCTTTCTCATATAATCTGCCAGCCAGGCGTCTTATCTCATGAAATGTCGGTGGATTTTCATCAAAAGTGTTCCCTGTCGCGTTCCTCGCTGTTACAAATCCTTTTGCCAGACTGTCTGCGTTCATCAGTCCGTCCGGGCTAATTTTTCTGACACCGGCGCTTGTCAGGTAATCAGTTTTACTGGTGTTCCGACATGTTTCTATCACGCCAGCAATGGTTAGTCCGATAGCCTTCAATTTTAGAGCATTCTGTAATTACATGAAGGCCACCGTAGTGGCCTCAGACCGTTGACAAACCTACGTATAGCGTCAGAACGGTGATAATGAGAGAGAAGAGTAAAGCATCCGCGCCAGGGATGGCGCGGCTTGAGCTTACAGGGAGGGACTTGCAGCGTCTTTACGATCTTCTCATTATCGCCGCTATAGAGACGTTGTCATCAAACTCAGGCCACCGTAGTGGCCTCTTATCATGCAGCAACAAGTTTGTGCAAGGTTGACGTGTCAACGGTCTGCTGAGCTACCCATAGACTGTAATTGCCCTGAAGGTTTAGCCAGAATTTCGCCGAACTACCCAGAACGGCAGATAGTTTTACTGCCATTTCAGGACTGATAGCAGCATTCCCTGCAACAAGACGTTGTACAGTGGAAGGCGCTACACCGAGTGCCCTGGCTAGTTCTCTGATGCCTACACCCAATTCTTCTAGGGTTTCGGCAATGATTTCCCCCGGATGCGGGGGATTATGCATAGTCATCAGTGGTAATCCTCATAATTAACGATGTAGGCATTCCCATCGATAAATTCAAATGTAATGCGCCAGTTCCCTGTGACGGTTATGGACCATTGCCCTTTTTTGTCTCCGGTTAACGGGTGGAGACTGTAGCCAGGGCGGTCAATATCCTTTATCTCTTCCGCTGCATCAATAACCGCGAGACGAAGCCTGATTTTCCCAGCTTGTTTTGCGTCTATTCCTGCGGTGGAGCCTTTTTCGAAGAACTGACGCAACCCTTTATGCTTGAAGCTTTTAATCATTAATCGCTTTCCTGCTGTTGCGTCATGAGAAACACTATATCATGTGTTGCGTATAACACAACACTTATTTTTATATTAACCACCTCTGGTTCATTGGCATTTTTTTCTACCCTAAGCCTTCAAGACCACATTTTTGCCATTGGTGCTGTTATCTCGGCATTTTTTACCGTGAAAACGTATTACGCAAAACGGAAAGAAGAACGGGAACATCTGGAAGAAGAGCACCACCGCACTCAGTTACTGGTTTATTATCTGAATGGTTCGGTTTACCAGGATGCTTACAGGTGGACTCTCAATATATCAGTGAATTTTTGCTTTTAGCTTGTCCACATATCGGTAGAAATGATTTTTGAAGACAAAAGCGCAAATGATTTCTTGATGCTAGAAGGTAATGCCGATGATTATAAGAGTGCTATTAAGTATAAAATCCAGGAATTTACTGATGCAATTAATGGCGCTAAAAAAGATGATGCTAAAAAGCGCTACCGGAAAGTATTAGCCTCAAAGTCCCGGCTAAATTAGAGATAACCACAGCAGTAAAATATTCCAGCAAGTACAAACCAGATTTTATACTGAATATTGGGACTAAGATCGTTGATATCCCTGTAGAAACAGGTACTTATAGTGCCGCAATAACTGCGGTTGAGATTATTTGAAAGAACAGAAAGATGCGTTTAATGATTCTCTCTATTTAACGCAAGAATAACGTCTGTCTCGTATAAAACCCCGTCGTCAGGCAGGATTTGTGTCACTGGATCTACGGGATTAGATAAACAACCCCATAGAGATGAGGCTGTTATCTGATCGAGGCTGGCTGGTCTCAGGAGACGGTCAAACAATTCTGAGAATTCAGTTTTACCCCGATACGACCTGCGGCTATCTCGTTTTCAGTATGATTGCCAGCAAAGGCAAAACCTTTCTTCAGCAAATTCGTCGTATAGTATTTGTTATAGATGAAAGACCACGCTATGGTCACTAGCAAACTACCCACACCTAAGGTAAATGTGGCTAATATCGCCCATATAACGAAATAACCAATAAAAGTAATGAAGTCTTTTCGGAACAACGCGGGAAGAAAACCAAAGAAAAGACTCGTCCATGAATAGCCATAAAAACCATCCACACACTCGCCCGTTTTGAGGTTTTCCATTTTAATTCTTGTTGCCATTATAGTTAACATCCTCTTTTTTTTCTGAAAGTAGATTGTCTGGCTCACATCTAAATCAACCCAGGGTTTTCTCAGTGGAAGCCGCCGTGCGCCTATACTTCTCTCGAGAAGAATTCTTTTGCACGTGTCTTTTTTGCATCATCCCAAATAAATTTTTGGTGAAATTTCAATGTTCACCTGGCCATTCCCATAATCTGGCTATCCTCCAGAGGAAAATTAAATTGCAGGCTATAAACGTTCACTTACTCAAGGTAGAGACTGTTTATATGCAGTCCAGGCATTGACGAATG
Source organism: Prodigiosinella confusarubida (assembly GCF_002847015.1). Taxonomy (GTDB): domain Bacteria; phylum Pseudomonadota; class Gammaproteobacteria; order Enterobacterales; family Enterobacteriaceae; genus Prodigiosinella; species Prodigiosinella aquatilis. Next base: position 3,309,841 of record NZ_CP025085.1, on the reverse strand, counting down.
GTGCATATTTGTTCATATGTTATAGATAGCATTTAACCGCACACTGTCACTTTTGAGAAGTAGTCAGATAGCGTTGAACGAACTAACGGCCTAAAAATAAAGGAGAATGTCATGAATTTCAACACCGATGACAAAAAAACAGGAAAATAGGAAAAATTCAACGCCATTCCGGCTGCATTGGGTATTGTCTAACAACCGTGTCGCAATATGCTGATTATCCCCACTGAAATGGAACAACTGGAAAGGGGGCGTTGCCAACCGAAAATTATAGACCTGGAATATCAGGTGGTCGGCTAGCGGGTTGTCTCACGGTCAGTGAAAATCGACACCGAATGCCAGAGTTTAAAAGCAGGAGCCAACCAGCGGACGATACGCACCTTGCTGTATTTTTCTCAGTTGGATAATTTTGCATGCCTGTTTTGCTACGGAATGCCAGGATGTCATCAGGAAGAGAGTGATCTAATCCCAATAGTGACCAAAAGTTCGATTTATTCAACAAAGCCGTTAAACTTGAAAAAGATAGCCCATTTTTATTGACTACTACACACAATCTTTGAATATATACCCGTTATACTTCAAGTTGCAGGTGTGTTGGCTGCGTTCGCTCACCCGAATCACTTACCTGAGTAAGCTCATCGAGATTCGCTCATTTGCCGCCTTCCTGCAACTCGAATTATTTTGGGTATAGAAAGTAAATATAAAAAGGGGAAAATAATGAGTTATAAATTCACTGAGCTTCCTCCTGAAGGTTTAGCAGAAGCATTCCCATGCACGGCTCTAATGCATTGGCCTGAATATGACACTAAGGTTATTGACACAAAGGTTAATGGTCGTGATGTGGTAATCCAACTCTGGAAGGGTTTTTGCCCATCTTACATGCCGGGGCTCGTGGGTGGGTTTGGCGCTGAAGTTGGAATTTATTACAAAAGCTGGCAGCCTAAAATGTGGTGGCCGGATCATCAGCATAAGAAAGAAATTAGTTTTACCCTCATTAACCCAGTTACAAATGAGGTTTTTTTTACAGCTGGCCCAGAGCATGCGTGGTGGTTACATAAATGGATGACGGTAGAAAGTTATATGGAATATAAGAAAAATACCAAGATCCCCACATCACCAACTGAATATATACTGAAATATGTAATAGATGGAAAAGAGAGTGTGTGGTAATAATTTTGTCGTCGTAAGCGGTAAGTGCAACCTAATAATTCGCCTGTTGCCTGAGATGTATTTATCGCCGGGAATTTGCACTGAATCTGATTTATTCAACAAACTATAAAACCCACCTGACGGTGGGTTTTATGTTATCTGATTAGCGTGAACTCATATGCCCTATAAGCCTCTCCAGGTGATCAGATACTGGATAATGAGCTGGCCGCCGGGAACTGGGGCTAAAATACCAGGTAATGCGCTGGAGTATCCAACAACGCTGGAGCCAGTGAAACGACCACAGCCACACAAAAACACTGAAAAATTAACCTCGTCGCTTTGATTAAGTAAGCCTTATATCTTGGGTATTTCACCGGAGCGGTTTTTTACTGTCATTTTATTCATGTGTATTGGTTAGCAGGTCAGTACCGTAGGAGTTATCAATAACACATAGCCATTTCTCGTCATCGTACTTACGAAAGACATAGGTTGCCTTGCGGGTTATGTCATTCTGGATACCATGTATATCTTGAGTCTTCAGCATTGTTTCCATAATAACCAATGCCGTATCGCCAGATTCTATAACCATCATGTCACCCTGGCTGACTTCAATGCTGTGGTTGAAGTATTCAGCGATAGCGATAAAAGCTTTTTTAATCTGCTGTTTACCCACTGCTTGCAACTCTGGTTTGATAATCAGTACGGCATCATCGGAGTAGAAGGTCATTAAGGTATCGAAATCCTCCGCTGTTATAGCGATATCTGCATTTTGTATTAATTTTTTAACCGGATGATCCATAAAAACACCTGACTAGTAAAGTTGATAACCCAGAGTGCTATATTCCGGCCGGAGGAGCAATAAAAACAGCGGGTGCCGTTTGATAACCCCGACGTAATGATTTTAATCGAAGGTGTACTACTCACTGGCTAACTGTCGTTACGATGCCTTTTAACGAACACCCGGAAATGCATCGACGTATTTGATTTTGAAGTCAGCAGCGTTATTAACAATCTGTATTTTATAATCAGGAAAATTATTTACTATCTGCCACTTGCCGGGAGCATCTGCAAAGGCATTAACAACTTTGACATCAAGATCTGCAAATGCACTCACTACCTGAACGCGATAATCTGGGAATGCATCAACAATCTGAATTCGTCCATAGATAGGCGAGACATCGACGGCATAGGCATTGAAGGTAACTAGTACAGCCACTAATGCTGACATTACGTATTTCATGACAACTCCTTTTGTATCTATCTGAAGCCAAAGTGTACGGGATTTTTGGTCTCAGGCCATAGATTATGTGGGGGAGTGTTAGAGACTCTGTGTCACTTGAATAAAATACCGACAACATTCCACTTTGATAAAGCGCTGAAGGCGCTTCAGACCGGTTTACCGTTGCGGTATCGAAAAGGCGGCAGAAAACACGTTGGACGAGCTGAAGGATAAATGGGGCAGCCAGTATCCGGCGGTGCTTCCGTTGTGGCGCAGAAAATGGGTCAACCTGTCGTGTTACTTCCGGCATCCGGCGACGATCCGTAACGTGATTTACACGACACATGCGATTGAATCGGTGTAACGTCAATTTAGAAAGCTGCTAAAAAATGGCATTTTTACTAATAAAAACAACCTGTTAATGTTACTTTGTCTGGGGCGGATGCGTGCGCGGGAAAAATGGATAATGCCGATCCAGAGCTGAAATTTGACATTGTCCCGCTTAGTGATTTATTTTGAAGGTTGCCTCAATAAAGTGATTACGTTGTAGTGATTTTTAACGTGATACAGAATTATTAACGCTCTCAACATGTGCCTGAGATCTACAGAATGGCGCTTCGTAAGGAGCTTCGATAATATATTTAACAAAGACTATGACAAAATCGGATTGAGCGTCGTTCAAACACCATTACTCCATCCTCGTTTTGCTCGCCATCTGACTGCTTAGCCTATTCTCTGAGCATGCTACACTTCCGAAAGTTTCCATTTTTGTTACATGCTAAGGAGCAGGGTGGAATGAAAAGCAACCTCAATCAGACACACTACCAAGACGTTTACTGTTACCAATGCTGTGTTAGTAAACGCATTGATGTTAAGACACTGAACTGTGATCGCTCGCACATAAGGATGAAGGAATGGTTTTTTATGCTGGACACAAAAGTAAACATAAAATTAACAATAGACAAACTTTATGATTTTAGAATTAACAACTTTTTATTTTTTTGTGATTGCCATTTTACATACTAATAGGTACAAAATGAAAGCTAAAGACGCACTGATAAAAACGATGCAAGAACTTTTGTGGACGAAGGGGTACTCCAACACTAGCCCGAAAGAGATACAGCAGGTTTCTGGTGTAGGGCAGGGAAGCATGTACCACCACTTCAAAGGTAAAGCAGATCTGGCTCGTCAGACAATTCTGCGTAATGCCGAGGAATTGCAACATGAGATTTCCGGAATTTTACATACCCAGAAAAGTGCCCGTGAACGCATTGAGAACTACTTGCAGCGTGAGCGCGACATTCTTTCTGGTTGTCGAATGGGAGGATTGGCGCAGGACAGTGAAATTATCGGTAATGACTTACTCCGTGAACCGATTGCAAATAATTTCGAATGGTTGATTGGCGAGATAGAGAAGGTACTCGAATTCGGTAAAGCATCCGGAGAGTTCTCCGCCAATCTGAATGTTAAAAATACAGCATTAACACTTATTTCAGTCATGCAGGGAGCGTTTGTTATTGCCCGGGCGACACAGTCCGAAGCTTATTACAAACAGGCCATCGCTGGAGTGATTGAAATGCTCAACTAAAGGTCATGCTGGTCTTATGGAGAAAAGAAATGAATAACGGTTTACCCGTTACCATGAATTTATTTTCGGTGATTAAAGACATTAATACTATTAAATGGGACGAACATAGTGCGCTTGGTCGCCAGAACGCACGTATTTTTGACATTTTCCATAATGATTCCGGACAGCGCATTGCACTGGTGCATTGCGCTCCTGGAGCATCGGCAAAATCCCATTTCCATAAAGGACATGAAACATTTCTGATTCTGGATGGATCATTTGAAGATGACAATGGTGTTTATCATCCAGGTGACCTTATCTGTTATGCGCCAGGGAGTCAGCATGCCTGGCGCACACCTCAGGGTGCACTGATATATGCAACATGGGGTGATCGTGTAGAGTCAGAATTGACGGGTGCTGTAGCATGAAACCCACTCTGATGCAGGCCAGAATTTTATTTCTGGCGGAGGACCCTCAAAAAATCGCAGCTCAGTTGCGTGGGGAGGAATTAACACTGGCGTCCTCCCGGCCTTTGCGCAATAACATTTCAACGGATGAAATTACCCCCATTCCGGCGCTGGCATATTATGACGAGCGACTGGGGAGCTTTGTCTGGACTGGACTAAAATGCGGAAGCGAGAACCCCATCGGTAAAAACGCCATTATAAAATCCGGCATAAATATTGTGGTAGGTGGCTTGCGCTACGGTAAAGGCTCGTCGCGTGAACACAGTCCGGTAGCGGAAAAAGCGGCGGGGATACAACTGGTAGTCGCTGAAAGTTTTGAGCGTATCTATCGACAGAATGCAGATAATATCGGTCTGCTGACATCGACCGATATGGGATTGATTGCCAGGCTGGAACGAGGCGAAACCGTCACGCTTGAGGAGATTACTGCCGATCGAGGAGAGACTTCTCGTCGAGTTATTCAGTCTGGTGGGCTGCTGTCCTGGTGGAAAACACAACTGGAACAGCAGGGCGCGCCAAAGCTGGCTGAAACCGTCATGACAGGGAAAGCCATGACGTTATGCGAGAAGATTATTGCCCACCATGTACTCGCTGAAACCCATTCTTCAGGCAATGCTGAAACCCATTCTTCAGGCAATGTAGTACAACTACGCCCGGATTGGCGTTTTATTCATGAATACTACACCGCCATGTGCGGCCATATGCTAAGACGCACCTTTGGCCATGATCTGGCACTTTGGCAGCCTGAATCGATCATTACCTTCGAAGATCATCTTCCTTACATGTATCAAAGTAAGGTTCATGTGGAACAGCAGTTAACTGGCGATCTTGAACATTTGCTGGCTGCGCACCGGGCATTTACCCAGGAATGGGGACTTAATGCACACCGTTATAATTCAGATGGTGATGGCGCAGAAGGTATCTCGCATGCCCTTATGGCTGAACGCTATGCACTGCCAGGCCAGTTGATTATCGGTACTGACTCCCATACCCCACATTGTGGGGCATTGGGCTGCCTCGCCATCGGTGTCGGCAGCACAGATATGGCAGCTAGCATGGTAACTGGAGCCTTTCGTCTGACGCTGCCTGAAAGCGTGCGGGTCGTTTTCACCGGTATTTTGCCAGAAGGAACTGGTGCAAAAGATATGATACTCCGCCTGCTGGCTACGGAATGGATCCGTCAGGGCAACGGAATTGGCAAGGTCTTTGAGTTCTGTGGCGATACTATTGAACGATTATCTATTGATGATCGTATCACGCTGACCAACATGGTTGCCGAACTGGGCGGCGTGTCCGGACTGATTGCGCCTGATGCCAATACGGTTGCGTTTCTGAAAGAGCGTCGTGGTATTAGCTTCACTATTGAACCGTGGATGTGCAGTGATGAAGGCGCGAGTTATGCCTCCGTTATAGAAATTGACTGTCGGGAACTGACCCCCATGGTTGCTTATCCCGGCGATCCGGGTAATGGTCTGGCGTTGTCGCAACTGACTGAACCTGTAAAAATCGACATTGCTTACGGGGGATCATGTACTGCAGGCAAACGGGATGACTTTGATGAGTATCATAAGGTTCTCCACTGGGCGGTACAGCGAGGGAAAAAACGCTCATCAGACGTCATGTTATATCTTCAATTTGGCACTATGGATGTTTATGAATATTGCCGCGAACAAGGATATCTGGAGACTTTCGAAAAAGTCGGGGCAATATTATTGAAACCTGCTTGTGGTGCCTGCGCAAATTGCGGCCCTGGTTCCTCTATTAATAACAACCAGGTAACGATCAGTGCGATTAATCGAAATTTCCCGGGACGTTCCGGACCAGGAAAAGTCTGGCTTGCCAGTCCTTCTACGGTGGTTGCCAGTGCAATAAAGGGTGAAATAATTTCATTCAATGATTTGAAAATTCAGTACAGTTGATTAATTACAATTCCATTGACAGGATGCAAAAAATCATGAAGCCTTTTTATCATTTCTCAGATGAAGAGAATAAGCAATTAACTCATTTTTTTAATCAAATTGTTATAAGTCCTTATGTACACTATCAAGAATTTAAATATGTAGTCAGTGAGCTTTGCCAATTAAAAAGAGTGCCAGGCTTTTTTGTTGATATTTGCAATTCAATAAAGGATGAAAGAAAACAGGGTATCAGTGATATTCATGTTTTACGTAATTGCCCACGAGATACTGATATTCCGGAATTAGACCCTGACAATCCACTTGCAGATAAATATAAAAAGAAAAAAACGTTTATTGGTGAAGCATTACTTGAAACCTTTTCATTATTAACAGGCACACCACTTCTGGCATATGGCAGTCGCCATAATGGAGACTTCTTTACTGATGTCGTTGCAATTCGGAAATACAGTGGACAATTAACCGGGTTCAGTGACAGCGAACTTGTTTATCACAACGATCGTACAGCACATGCGGTACGTGCTGATTTTGTCACGCTACTCGGTTTACGTTGTCCTGATGAAGAACTGATTTTTACCGGCTATATTGATGGCAAAGAGCTAATAAAGCATTTGTCAGAAGAGTTGCAGGAAGCACTGCGTCAGCCATGGTACAGAACGGAGTTTGATGTTTATTCCCGTGAGACAAATAGCCGTCAGATCAGTTCGCCAGACCATGCTATCCTTAAAAACCATCACAGTATTCGTTATTTGGACACATTGACCCAGGTTGCTCCATGTGCTCCGGTTCAGGCAAAAGAAGCACTGATTGCTTTTATGCAGGCAATGACAAAAGCAGAAAAACAACGCCACCGTATTATTCAGGGGGATCTGTTGGTTTTTGCTAACCAGGATGGTTTGCATAATCGGGAGAAAATTGATATTCAGAATAAAGAAAATGCTGCGCGTCGCTGGCTATTAAAAACATATGCCTTTCGTGACGAGAAACAAGCAGCGCAGTATAAGGACTACTGGGACAATGGAATATTTGGGCGTGTTAATGATTAATTCGTTATAAAAATAATTCTTCCATCTATTAAAAGCAGAAAATCTAATATGAGATGCGTAGCCGATCGTGTTAAACGCATAGGCCTTTCTGAAACCTATGCCATTCTTGATAAAGTGAAATTAATGAAAGCGGAAGGTAAAGTGATTTATGATTTGGGTGGGGGAGAGCCAGATTTTGCCACACCTGAATATATAGTAAACTTTACTGTTTCAGCTATGAAAAATGGTATTACACATTATACAGCAAGCAAAGGATCTCCCAGCTTGTTAAAAGCAATAGCTAATCAGTTTTTTGAGGAAAATCATCTCCCTGTTAGTTGGGATAAAAATATTATCGTTACCCCCTCAGCGAAACATGCATTATTTATTACCCTGATGACATTACTTAATCCAGAGGATGAGATTGTTATCCCTTCACCTTGTTGGGTGAGTTATATAGCGATGGCTGAAATGGCTGGAGCAAAAGCAGTTGCCTTACCGTTAAAGCGTGAGAATCAGTTTCAGTTAACCCGTAAGGCATTGAAGAGCTGTATCACCAACAAAACGCGTGTATTACTGCTCAACAATCCAAATAACCCAACCGGGCGCATTCTTACTGAGGATGAAATTCAGGCTGTCTGTCAGGTTGCTCAGGAACATGATCTATTCGTCGTCATGGATGAGATCTATGAACACATACGCTACATTCCCGATCCTCATCGGAGCATTGCGGCCGAGCCTGGAATGTTCGAGCGGACGGTAACGATTAGTGGTTTCTCTAAAGCCTGGGCAATGACGGGATGGCGCTTGGGCTATCTCTGCGCTCCGGAATACCTGCTGAATGAAATGCTGAAGGTACAGCAACACAGTGTGGGTTGCGCAGGTTCATTTATCCAGCAAGGGGGACTGGCCGCACTAATAGGTGATAGGCAACCCATGCTTGATATGGTAACGGAATACCGAAAACGCCGTGATTTTATGGTCAGTTGCCTGAATATGATAGACGGTATCGAATGCCGGGCCCCCGAGGGAGGACTGTATGTCTATGCCGATATCAGTGGGCTGGATATGGGAGATGCACAGGCATTTACGCACTGGTTGCTCACCCATGCGCATGTCGCTGTAACCCCCGGAACCGCATTTGGCAAAGAAGAATCAATGGCGATCAGATTATCTTTTGCGGGAGCAATGGAAACTATTGTCGCTGCAATGGATAGCATCACACAGTCTATTGCCAAATATGATGTATTACGGGAGGTGTCATGACGACGCCGCTACGTATTGCCATTATCGGCAACGGTCCACGGGCGCTGTCCGTACTGGAACGTTTAGCCGCCAGGTTGCAGAGCCAGCCGAATGCTGAGATCGATATCCACTACATCGACAAACAGCATCCAGGAACCGGGCGGATATGGCGCCAGGATCAAGACAGTTGCTTTGTAATGAACACTGTTGCCGAAGAGGTGTCCGCCTTTTCTGGCGAGGGAGATGTCGAAAATGCCAGACCTGGCAGTGGACCGTCCCTGGCAATCTGGTGGAAACAGACTCGCGATGATTTTCCTGGCACCAATGCCTGGGCTCCACGGGCACTCTATGGTGAATACATGCAGTTTGTCCTGGACTGTATTAAAAAATCACTCACCGATACACAGCGTTTTTTCCCTCGACAAGCAGAGGTTGTCGATATCATTCCTGTTGACGAACAGCAGGCAACTTTACATTTTCTGGATGGCAAGACGCTGACGGTGGATCGCGTCGTCATTGCCACCGGACATCCTAAAAATCGGCTCTCAATTCAGGAACAGCAATGGCAAAACTTCGCTGAAAACCACCCAGGACTGCGCTGGATCCAGGGTGATTCGGCGGCAGATATGCCGCTGGATACGATCCCTGCAGGGAGTCATGTCGGCATCCTGGGTTTGGGACTCTCTTTTTTGGATGTAATGGCGGCGTTGACAACCGCGCGAGGAGGCGAATTCAAAGAACAACCTGACGGTTCGCTGCGCTACCTGCCTTCGGGTCGTGAACCTCAATTAATTGCCGGTTCGCGGAGTAGTTTGCCGATTCCTGGCCGTGGACGGAATCAGAAGCACCATAATTTTCGCTATGAGAGTGTTCTGTTTACACCTGAGCATGCCGAGGCACTTGCCCTGCGAGGACAAGTTGACTTTGATCGTGAGGTGTTACCTCTGCTAATGGCAGAGGTCAATCTGACATGGTACGCCACTGTAATCCGTCAGCGCTATGGTGCATCGGCAGAAAATGAATTCCGTCATTATATACAGTCCTTGCCTGAAGAGGCGTTTGACTCCCTTCCCGATATCGCTCGAAATTTTGGTGTTACAGACTTACCTGCGCTGGATATTTATCAGCTTGGGGATCCGTTCGGCGCTCGCCAGTTTATCTCAGCGGACCATTTCCGTGCCGTACTTCGCGAAGAGCTTGTCCGTGATTATCTGGAGGCCGAAGGGGGGAATGTTGATAACCCACTGAAGGCTGCCCTGGATACGCTGCGCGATACGCGCGGCCTTGTCCGCAGAGTGGTCGATTTCGGTGGATTGACGCCGTCATCCTTCAGGGATGCGTTTCTCCACCGTTATTCTCCCGTTAGTGCGTTGCTTTCTGCAGGTCCACCACGGTATCGCACAAGACAAATGCTGGCGCTGATAGATGCAAATATTCTGCATGTCGTCGGGCCACATATGCAGATTTCCTGTGATGATGCGTCGGGCTGTTTTGAACTCACCTCTCCACAGGTCGAAGGCGCCGTCTGGCATGTACAGACACTCCTGGATGCCAGGGTACCTTCCCAGGATCTGGCACGGGATATATCACCGCTTACCCAGGCACTCTGCCAGCGTGGTATCTGGCAAAACTTTACGCCGGAAGATGGCCATACACGGGTGGTAACCGGGGGCGTTGCTGTAACACGTGCACCTTTCCATCCTCTAAACCAGCAGGGAGAAGCTGTCCGGCAACTCTATGTTATCGGAATACCCAGTGAACACACACGATGGTTTATGTCTGCGGGGAGTAGTCGTCCGGGCTATTGGACGGATTTTATTTGTGATGCGGATGCTATTGCAGAACACATTCTGACGGCCTTACCCGTCGTCCCGAACCTGAATCAGGATATTAGACAATGAAGAAAATGGCGTTACTGATGTTGGATTTTCTCAATGAAATTGTCCACCCCCATGGTGTATACGCACAGATGGGCTATTTTCAGCAGGCCAAAGAAAATGATGTGGTGAAACATGCAGCCCAGGCGCTTGAACTGGCTCGCGCCAGCCAAATTCCTGTATTGCATGTGGTGGTCGGGTTTTCTGAAAACTATGTCGAATGTCCGGTCGGATCTGAAATATTTGACATAGCACGCCACAATCACCTGCTGTGCTTCAATACGTGGTCGACAGATATTATCGCCGAGTTAGCGCCACTTTCTAAAGAGAACGTTATTCGCAAACACCGCGTTGATCCATTTTACCAAACTAACCTGGAGCTAACGCTGCGAAGTATGGGCGTAGATACCCTGATCCTTGCTGGCATATCAACCGAATTTGTTGTTCTGGCAACGGCGATGAGTGCTCATGATCGTGGTTTTAACATCATAGTGCTGAAGGATGCGGTATCCGCAATCAGTGAAGTGAAACATCAGGCTGGCCTGGAAGTTATCAGCAGCATAGCAACCTTGTCTACAACGGCAGAACTCTCGCTTATTACAGCACCGAAAAAATCACCGGAGGCAATCCAATGACTGATACTGTGACAACAACACTGCGTGGTGTACGCCATCGCTGGAAAGTACTAAGTATTGGTGTGGCCGCCAATGCATGCTTCTCTATGGTCGTCGGCGGATTGCCTGCGACGGCTGTTTTTATGCGGGCCGATTACCATATTACTAATGCTGAGTTGGGGTTTGTCCTCGGGATGCTGGGGCTTGGGATCGCTATCAGTGAGCTGCCCTGGGGGTTAATGACAGACCGGTGGGGTGATCGGCCGGTTTTGATTACCGGGCTGTTAAGCACCGGTGCCATGTTGTTGTTGATGGCGGCATTTGCGGCGCCGCATAACGGTTTTGTGCCAGCCTATTGGCTGTTGATTGCCGGCGTTCTGGGTATCGGGTTGCTGGGAAGTAGTGTCAATGGCTCCAGTGGTAGGGCGATCATGGCCTGGTTTCAGGAAGGGGAACGGGGTCTGGCGATGAGTATCCGCCAGACGGCGGTTCCTATGGGGTATGGGTTGGGAGCGCTTTTGCTGCCCTGGCTGGCAGCACGTTATGGGTTTGTCGTTCTATTTATCGTTTCCGCGTTGCTGTGTGTTGTCGCCGGATACTATGCCTGGCTCTGGTTGCACGAACCTGATCTTGCAAGAGAAAAAAGACATGTGACAGCCGTTGCCGCCCCCATAACCGGCAAAGGGCCATTGCAGGACCCGGCGATCTGGAAGATCGTGCTGGCAATTGGCATTTTATGCGGCCCACAGTTTGCGCTACTGACGTTCGGTTCCGTATTTCTGCATGACTTTGCACATATTGATGTGGTCGTGGTTTCCGTCTGCCTTGCGGTGATTCAGATTGGTGCCATGGTACTGCGTATCTGGAGCGGGCGCTGGACCGACAAGAAGAAAAACCGCAAAGGTTATCTTCGTGGCTGTACGCTGTTAAGCATCCTCTCTTTTGTTCTATTGAGTGTACTGGTGTGGTTATGGCCAACGTTATCGCACACGCGGGAAATAGTTTTACTGTTGGTCGGCCTGTTTATTCTGTCTGGCATGGTGGTTTCAGCATGGCATGGTGTGGCATATACGGAACTTGCTTCAATGGCCGGGGCAAAGAGGGCAGGAACCGCACTGGCAATGGGAAATACCAGTGTTTTTGTGGTGATGTTTATCACGCCAATTGCCATTCCCTGGCTACAAACCTCAATGAGCTGGAGTAGCGTCTGGCTGGCATCGGCATTGTGTGCTGTTATTGCACTGATTTTCTTTCCGAAAGTGGAAGTCACAACATCGAGGGAAACGGCATGACAGCACAACTCTCTGGTGTGAAGTACCGTCATTCAACACCATTTAGCTGGCAGGAACGGCAGTGGCCGGACAGAATGTTAAAGCAAGCCCCCCGTTGGTGTAGCGTTGACTTGCGTGATGGTAATCAGGCATTACCCGAGCCTATGCAAATGCAACAGAAGCTGGCGCTTTACCATCAACTGATTGCAATGGGATACAAGGAGATCGAGGTGGGTTTTCCCGCGGCCTCCGAAACTGACTATCAATTTGTTCGTGCATTAATTGATAAGCAGTTGATTCCTGATGATGTGCGGATACAGGTATTGACACAGGCAAGGGAAAGTCTGATTGCTGAAACCGTAGCATCATTACGCGGCGTGCCAGAGGCGGTCATTCATCTCTATAACTCCACCTCACCACAACAGCGGGAGCAGGTTTTTAATCTTTCCTGTACGCAGGTGACAGAACTGGCATTGCAGGGCATCCGTTGGCTGATGGCTGCAATGGAACCCATTGAGCAACGCTGGATTCTGCAATATTCGCCGGAAAGTTTTACTGCTACCGAAATGGATTTTGCAGTGGAAATCTGCAATGCGGTTATCGATCTGTGGGTTGGCGAAACGGGACGCAATATTATCATCAACCTCCCTGCGACCGTTGAACTGAGTACACCCAATGTCTATGCAGATCAAATAGAGTGGATATCTGGGCAATTGCATCACCGGGATAAAGTGACCCTCTGTATCCACCCGCATAACGATCGTGGATGTGCGGTTGCAGCAGCGGAGATGGCCATGCTCGCCGGTGCCGAACGTGTCGAAGGAACGCTGTTTGGCAACGGAGAACGAACCGGTAATGTCGACCTGGTGACGCTTGGACTTAATATGCTCGTCCAGGGCATTGATCCCATGATCGATTTCCGCTCCCTACCTAAGGTGGTGAATATTTATGAATCCTCCACCGGTATGGCTGTACCGGCTCGCCACCCTTATGCAGGTAGTCTGGTATTCACAGCATTCTCTGGCTCGCATCAGGATGCAATCCGTAAATCTCTGGAGTTACAAAAATATCGGACATATTGGGATGTACCTTATTTACCGCTTGATCCACATGATATAGGACGTAATTACGAAGGGATCATCAGGATTAATGGACAGTCGGGTAAAGGGGGGCTGGGGTATTTACTGGATTATTATTACGGTATTCGTCCACCCCGTCCGCTGTTAATTCGTTTTCAACAGCATATCCAGGTGATGGCTGATATCTGTAATAAGGAACTGGGGCACGAGTTTTTATATCGCCAGTTTCTGGCTTTCTTCGACGTTGAGGCCAAGAAATTCAGCCATGATGAAGAACGACCAGATGCCACTCAATATAATTTGCAACCACAATGGGATAGCCACCGGACCCGGGATTCGCAGATTATGAGTTACGTCTGGGCAACATGGCAAAATGATCTTGTCTTCGGGGTTGGACGGGGGAATAGCGAAGCTGAAAGCCGGAATAAGGCTTGGTTTCAACTGGTTATGTCACTGCCAGCCGTAGCAGAAAACCAGACAGACCGTTGTCTGTGAAGATGCAAATGCTTGGTAAAGCAGAGTGCCTGCCAATATAAAAAGTAACTCCTGAAGAGGAAGGTCCATTAGCGGACCTTCCTTATTTCAACCGACTGCAAATGGCCAGAATAACGGACCGCAAAAATAGTATGCCGGCAATGCTTGCAATAATGCTGGTTTTGATATTTGGTTAAATTTCTACCCACTCATTTTTTTGCAGCGAAATACCGTGGGAACGGTGCCGATGTCAACGCGGCAGGAAAAAGCACCATTACTCCATTCTTATTTCGCTCACCATCGAAGTATTCAACCATGAAACCAGTAAAGTGACGCTCACTCGAATATCAGAGGTAAAAATCATGATAGCGGTACTTTTTGAAGCGGATACGGTTCCAGCCAAACAAGCGCGTTACCTACAGCTCGCAGCAGAACTAAAACCGCGGCTTGCCGATATAGATGGATTCATTGCCATTGAGCGATTCCAAAGTGTGTCAACACCGGGGAAAATACTTTCGTTATCCTGGTGGCGGGATGAAAACGCGGTAACTCTATGGAAGGAGAATGTTTTTCACAAAGCAGCCCAGGCTGAAGGACGTGAGTCCATTTTTTCTTTCTACAGGATTCGTATTGTCAACGTAATCAGAGATTACTCATCAAATACAAAAGGATAATCAGATGTATGATGTTCATGTTGTATTGAAAAACGTACCTGGCGCGTTAGCCTCCCTCGGGACTGTTCTGGGCCGCCACGGCGTCGGTCTTGAGGGCGGTGGTGTGTTCGCCATCGGTAATGAAAGTCACGCCCACTTCTTGGTCAACGATGGCAAAAAGGCTTGTTCAGTGCTTGAGACTGAAGGGTTCCAGGTACAAAATGTACAAAAGCCGCTGATCAGAAAGCTCAGGCAGGCGCGACCCGGAGAACTGGGTGAAATAGCGACGGTGCTGGCTGAAAACGGAATCAACATCCTTACTCAATACAGCGATCATGAAAATCAACTAATCCTTGTCACGGACAATAATACTGTTGCTGACAAAGTAACCGAAAAATGGGCTGTTTTACCTCAGTGAGCATGCATAAAAATAGCGAACCTATTGAAGATGACGACTCACTGGAGCTTTCCGTGGCAGCCATCGCCGCTGCCCTGTCTGATGCTTCACGCGTAAAAATGCTGTGCGCACT
The DNA here is from genome assembly GCF_002847015.1 of Prodigiosinella confusarubida. Taxonomy (GTDB): domain Bacteria; phylum Pseudomonadota; class Gammaproteobacteria; order Enterobacterales; family Enterobacteriaceae; genus Prodigiosinella; species Prodigiosinella aquatilis. The sequence goes on along the minus strand of NZ_CP025085.1, from coordinate 3,294,758 downwards.
GATGGACGGTCGCGCATGGACGGCAACCGAGCTGAGTGCCGTTGCTGATATCGCTTCTTCAACCGCCAGCACTCACCTGGCCAGACTCGTGGAGCGTAAATTGATAGTTTGCTTATCCCAGGGGCGGTATCGTTATTATCGCCTTGCCGGATGTGATATTGCTGAACTGGTTGAAACAATCATGGGCGTTTCATGGAAAAGGACTCCGCCACCGAAAACCCGTGCGCCACTAAAAATACGTCATGCCCGCACTTGCTATGATCACCTGGCTGGAGAAATCGCTGTAAGAATTTACGACTATATGGCGAATAACGGTTGGGTTACCCCTGATGGCGCCGCAATGACACCCACTGGCAGTATGCAGTTTCAGAAATTGGGCGTAGTGCTTGATCCGAAAACGCGGCGTAAGGCGTGTTGCGCTTGTCTCGACTGGAGTGAAAGACGATTTCATCTCGGCGGGGCGGCGGGGGCGGCATTCTTCATTACCTGTGAGCAGAAGGGATGGTTAACCAAAACACCAGGTTTCAGGGAAGTAACCATAACCCCTGATGGCAAGCGGGCTTTCAGAAAGCTATTTAACGTCGACATTTGACCGTTTCCGGCAGTAACAAACGCCACCCCGGCAAACATCATGTGAAAAAAAACCGGCATGGTGTGTAACACTGTTGTAGCCAGCCGTTGTCCCGGTCAGGCGGTGGCGACGGTTTTTAATCATTAAATTCGTCCATGTATTCTCTGATTATCTCTAAGTACATCAATGGCTGTTTGCATGGCGATTTTGTCATCACGCCGTTTTTGTTTTTCCTGAGTTACCTGAAGAAACTCAAGCAACGTTCTGGTATTAATGGGGCGACCGAGTTTTGAAACCTCAAGCACCGCATTGCCTAATATGATTTTAACGGGGGGGAGCTGGGCTGGATACCAGTCTAGCGTGTCATCTGATTTCATGAATGGGTACTCAACAGAAGGATGTTCAGTATAACATGATACGGATTGCAGTATCTGAATAGCGTCTATTAAAACGAAATGTACTTTCAATACGGGTGATATTTAATATCGCGGCGTGAATGTATGGTGTTTTTATCTGGCCTGAAATAAATGCTCAATATTTACAGGCCATCGACAATATCATTAGAATCCATTCTCTGAATGGACAGACGATTATCATGATAAATCGTCGAGTCCGTCGCTGTGCTACCAGCCACATTATGGCTGATTATAAGTATACTCAACGTTACCAATGGTGGATTTAAAACCATATCTTGGGAACATGGGATTGGTCGTCTTGGCCAGGTAGGCGTCGGCCAATGCTTCAGCAGCTTGCTTGTAGAATGCCGTCTGATTCTTGTTATACCAGCGATCATCATGCGGATTAGGGCTGAATTTATACGTCTGGTCACGGGTGCCCGACATAATGCGGATACCACGAGGACCCGCACCAGCACCGCCGTACTTTTGTTCGACATAGGTAAAATTCGTGCCGCTGCCCTTGTAATTGGTGAGTGTGCCGCTGACATTAGCGGCTAACGCACTAGCGGAGGTGACGAGTAACACGAGTAATGCTGAAGTGGTAGCGACACCGCAACACCGCGGAGTGATTTTTCTCTGCATTATATTTGTTCCTGTATCGTGAATATTACATTAAGTGAGATACCCGATATTTTTTAAATGGCGAATATGTCAGTGCCATTATTTATCTGAATCACTTACTTAGGTAAGTGCGGCAGTACCTATAGGCGTGTCACTTTCCTGCATATTGAATTCTATCGGGTATATATAGCTAACGTTTTAACTGTAGATAACAATATTGAAAGGGTCAAAATCACTATTTCGTCGTGAAGCGGTGTAAAACGATAGAATATAAATATGATATAAAACGGACAGATACAAGCGAAATAATTAATCATTATTATAATGATGTAATGCATGTTCTCTGTCTTTTTAATTTATCACTCTGTTTTGCGGGGCAACGGCAATGGATATCTATCAACGAATTGATGGTTCAGCGTGGTCGCACATCTATGTTGTAGGTGATTTGCATGGTTGCTACCAGTTGCTGCTGAGCAAACTTGATGACGTTGGCTTCGACACCGGACAGGACTTGCTGATTTCGGTTGGTGACCTGATAGACCGCGGTCCTCAGAGTGTGGAATGCCTTGAACTGATTAATCAGAAATGGTTCAGGGCTGTGCGAGGCAATCATGAGCAAATGGCGATCGACAGTCTGCGCGACGACGGGAACATCACCAACTGGGTGTATAACGGGGGTGGCTGGTATTTTCGTCTTGAGCATAATCAGGCGCTATTGGTCAACGCGTTGTTGGTGAACGCGGCTCAATTACCCTATGTCATTGAGGTTAATGCGGGTGGAAGCGTGACGGTGATCGCTCACGCGGATTATCCGTCGGACGTCTATGCGTTTGAACAAACTATCGATCTGAACCAGGTTCTCTGGAACAGGAAGCGTATCAGTAACGCGATGAACAAGATTGGCGGTCCGATAACCGGGGCCGATTTGTTCATTTTCGGCCACACGCCGACCAATAAACCTGAAACCTTTTGGAATCAGTATTACATCGACACCGGGGCGTTTTTTTCCAAAAAATTAACCCTGATTCAGCTTCAATGAAGCCAGCAGTAAACTTTTTGGTGAGAATGACACCGTTTTGTTCAGGCCTTCCGGCTTCTATTCCGTTTAACATGATACATCGCGGCATCAGCCTGACGAATAAATTCACTTACATCTAATTTGACATCTTTGCTCAACAGGGTATTTCCCATACTGGCTGACAAAGACAGGGTTTCCCCTTTGATCAGTATGGGTCTTTCAATATAGAACTTCAGTTTCCTGCTAATGGCATCCACCTCTTTAATCAGATTCTTTTTCTCATGGACGATCATTACAAATTCGTCACCGGATAATCGACCAATCAGATCATCGGAGCGAGTGTGTTTGCGTAGAATACGGGCAAAAGCCTTGATAACCCGATCACCAAAATCATGATCGTAGTGGTCATTATAATATTTGAGGTTATCAATATCGAAAAACAGCAGAGCCAAACCTCTGTGGCGTTGTTTCCCGGCGAGATGGGTCAGATAGGCAATTATCGCTCGTCGATTGGGTAGCCCGGTCAGATGGTCGTGATTGGCTTCAAACTCAAGCTGATCGCGCAGTGATGTCAGCTTAGTAATATCCGTGGAAAGCACGTAGGTACCATCTTCCGGCGATTTGGCCGGGACCATTTCAGTATGGAGCGTGATTTTCTTTTTCGGAGGAATATCAATGGAATGGTCAAAAAATATCGGTTTGTGTTGCTGACGTGACTCTTCCAGTTTCCTGATAAAGAGATTTACGATATCCGGATGTATAATACCGCGGATATCCAGATGATAAAAACTATTGTCACTGTATCCCAATAGTGAACGCAGATGGCGGTTAGCAAAGGTAAAGGTATTGTCTGGGCTAATGCAGGAGATCATCGCCGGAATATGGTCGGTAATATCCTGAATAAAGTTGTGACTGCGTTGCAGTTCTTGGGTGCGTTGTTCAACGTGTTGTTCCAGGTCATGACTTAAGGTGATGAGTGCTGATTCAGCGTCTTTCTGCTCGCTGATATCACTGATCGCCAGCAGTAGTCCATATTGGCTACCATCCGGGTTGTACAACATGGAAATTGATACCATTGCCCATAACAGAGAGCCATCAGCGGTGATATACCGTTTCTGGATCACCCCATGATGCTCATCATCCCGCAGTATTTGGCCATACAACGCATTTGATATCGATAAATCATCCTGGAAAGTAATATCTTTCATCGCTGTGTTTAATAACTGCTTTTCGCTATAACCCAGCATGGTGCATATGGCCGGATTGACTTTTAAAGGCCGCTTGTCCAGTGACATCAGCACCAGTCCGATGGCGGATCGTGAGAAAATCTGCGTGTTGATATAGTTGGTTTTGCGCAGCATATCATGTGTGATTGCTGACTCGGCTTCTATCTCCATTTTCTGCAGGCAGGTTTGTATCATATATGCCAGGGCACCTAACTGCTCAAGTTGTGTAGTGGTAAATGCTCTCGGTTTATTGTGATACAAACAGAGTGTGCCTAACGAGATACCGTGAACAGAGCACAATGGATAGCAGGCATGAAACTGGATGTGTTTTTCATCGGTCACTGTCGGATCGTTGTAAAAATGCGCGTCTTCATGTGAATCGTTGGCAATCAGCAGTGCCTCCGACCTGGGCGGATTCTGGCGCGGTAAAAACCACTGCCGTTTGGTATCCAGCAACGAAATTACTATATTACTGACCTGAAAAAAGGACTGGGCAATGCGCGTGATGTGTTCCATTTCTTCGATCGGTTGCGCATCAAGAATATTCATCATTCGCAGAAGAGTGCTCCGCTGTTCCTCAGTACTGTCAGGTCCAAGAGGCGTCATGTTTATGCCTTATATATTGAGTTGTTGTGGATTGTTAATTCTCCTTCCTGTGGAGTTGAAAAGCATGGGATAGCCGGCCATGCGATAGTGATGACATAATTATAACTACTATATCTTTAGATGCAGGAAAGCGGTGGCCGGGCGGATTACCAGGAATTTATGCTGCTAAATGGCGGTAGCGACAGCTTGCCGGGGATCGTAGAAAAACCGGGTACCCGCCGTACCCGGTTTTTCGCACTATAAGCGCGAGTAGACGCGAGTGCCGTTGACATAGGTCGCCAGAATGTTGCGATCATCACCTTGCATCATCAAGGCAAATAGCTTTTCATCCAGCGAGTGGGCCTGACTCTGCCGCAACTGTTGTAACGGTGTGGCGGCCCAGTCCAATACCACAAAATCCGCTTCTTTACCGGGCAGGAAATTCCCTATTTTATCATCCAGTGATAATGCCGTGGCACCACCCAATGTCGCCTGATATAACCCTTCGCGCGCTGACAGTTTTTCGCCTTGTAATTGCTGCACTTTGTAGCCTTCATTCAGTGTCTGCAACAGTGAAAAACTGGTTCCTGCGCCGACATCGGTTCCCATACCGACGCGGATACCGGCGTTTTTCAGCGGACGCAGCCGGAACAGACCACTGCCCAGAAACAGATTTGAGGTTGGGCAAAATGCTACGGCAGAGTGACTGGCAGATAGCGTATGGATTTCATCGCTATCCAGATGAACTGCATGGGCAAATACGGAATGAGACCCGGTCAGACCATAGTGTGCATAGACATCCAGATAATTTTTTCTTTCCGGAAACAGCGATTCTACCCAGGCAATTTCATTTTTGTTTTCGCTAAGATGCGTTTGCAAATAGACATCCGGGAATTCTTTAAGCAGACGACCCGCCAGCGCCAACTGCTCCGGCGTTGATGTGGGCGCGAAGCGTGGCGTCACCGCATACAGCAGCCGCCCATGGTGATGCCATTTTTTGATCAGCGCCTTACTGTCCTCATAGCTTTGCTGCGCCGTATCGCGCAAATAATCGGGCGCGTTGCGGTCCATCATTACTTTACCTGTAATCAGCCGCATATTTTTTTGGGCCGCCGCGTTGAACAGGGCATCAACCGATTGTGGATACACCGTGGCGAACACCATCGCGGTGGTGGTGCCGTTACGCAGTAGCTCCTGAATAAAAAAATCAGCACGCTGCCGGGCATAGTCTGCGTTAGCAAACTTGCGTTCGGTAGGGAAAGTATAGGTATTGAGCCACGCCAGCAATTGTTCACCATAAGACGCAATCATTTCTGTTTGTGGAAAATGGATATGCGTATCAATGAATCCGGGCAAGAGTAGTTTGCCGCGATAATCGGTGATGGGAAGTCTCTTCAGGCGAGCAGTCGGTACGCTGGTGTAATCAATGGCTTCAACGACTTTACCGTCGCGGATAACCAGTAAACCATCTTCAAGGAAATGAGTCGCCTGTGCATCGTGCTGCGGGTCGGCGACAAAATATAACACGCTGGCACGGTATGCCTGGGTGTCGGCCTCAGCAGTCATGCATATCCCCATAAATAGAATTACAAGTGTGTAACGAAGAAATTTGTCCATAAAAATCAATCCTGACATCAGAGTTTATGAAATGGAAATAAAGTCTGATTTTTGATAGTGCAGGCGGGAAGTAACACCATCGTCATGAAGGTTTATCTGCTTACCGCGCTCAACGGTTTATCCGAACGTGTTGGCACGGCAAGTGACTGAAAATCAGTAAAAGCAAACTGATATTAAAAGCACAGGTGATTGTGCGTCAATAATAAGTTTTTCTAATATAACGGGGGTATCACGAGGGGCAGGCAATGATTACGCGCGCGGTGATATGATCAAAAAACCCCACCGGGCGGTGGGGAAGACGGACAGAGAAGGAGAGGAGACTAAAGAAACTCAGACACTGAGAGTATTGGATTTATCGCTGCGCTGTTCTTCAACGGGTTCGGTTTTTCCCGGAACCATAATGGAACGCGTAACCGCTTCCATCGTCACGAATGTATGACCACAATTCACATTAGTACACTGGTGATAACGTTCTTTCGTATTTTCTGAAAGATAGCGACTGGAACGGGCATGGGCGGCGTGGCGGCACAATGGACAATGCATCATTTTGAAATCACCTTATATGTTCGGGTTAATCAAGTACGTTACAGGTTCATTGTAGCATTAAATTCGAATTTGCAAACTTAAAAGTTTGCAAATTCGCCCTACGATTTTTTTTCATTCTCAATGCCGTATTCAATATCGTATTCCAGGTCGAGCATCATCACATCCAGTTCCATTTCGGTGACAAAACCCGTGCTGGAAATGGTGTGCGTCAACTTTTTGATATTCCAGAGCCTATCATCAATGATCTGCTTGAAACCCTTGATATTCACTAACATGCCGGGGATCAGTTTTTCCATCCCTTTGGCAAGCCTAAGTGTGAATTGAACGCCTTCGCGCTGAAGCTGTGCCCACTGGCTAACAGCTGACTGCGTGGCGTCGTCTTTATTTGCATAACTTTTTGACAGTGTGGTGGTGTTTTGTTGATCGCCGGATAGCAAGTTCCCCGACGTTTGTTGCGCGGTGGTCGTTGATTGTGCCTTGGGATGTGTAATGGTGGGGTCAGTCGTTTGAACTTCCCTGGTTGAAATCTTCACGAAATGTGTTTTTGCGTCTCTGTAATCGTGCCATTTTGCTATCACCACCGGTTTCGATTTCCGGTCCACAATAGAGAGTTTATGCGAATCGCCATCACGGCGTTCAATCAACCCGGTGGCCAGTGACTTACCGCTAATCGATTTCCCGTAACCAGCGATAAATAGGATCAGCACATCGTTTTTAAGGGTCACCGTGGCACCATATTGACGGGCTATCCGGCTGATGAATTTCACATCCGATTCGTTTGATTGGTCAACATGCTCGATGGTTTTCAGGGACAATGACGTGTCGATCGCAACGCTCAGTTCATTGCGTTCAGCAATGGTTTTGGCAATATCGCCAAGTGTCGTCGCGTGATAGGAATCACTACGCGGGCTATTAAACGTGCCACGAAAATCCACGCTGCGGGCCATCACTGTGATCTTATCTGTGGCACCGGTATAAGTGATTTGATCGACGATATAACTCCCTTTCCGCGTTAGCCATTGACCTTTCCAGCCAATACTGACGGCTATCTTTTCTCCACGCTGCGGCATCTGTAACTGCCCGTCGCTGTCATCCAGGGTTATTGTCAGGCTATCTGACGTAAAACCAATATTATCTTCAAGACTCATTGAGATTAGACGCTGGCTGATGTTGACACTGTTCTGTTGCAACTTGGTTGTACTCGATGAAGCGGCAGTCTCGTTTTTTATTAACGTGATCAGAAAATCTGGCGCCATTTGGGCGCCAATATCAATGCGATTATTGGTAATCACGACAGCAATCCTCCAATAGCACTCGTCGCCTCAGACAATGCGGGGGCGACCTTGTCGTTGTATAACTGCGTTGCCTGGTCGTAAAGATCGCCAAATGTTGAAATGAGTGATTCATCAATACGCTTGAGCGTCAGGGTGAATGCGATGCTGCGGGCACTGCCGTCTGAAAAGAGTTGAGAGCCGGTATAGTTAAAGCTTTCGACGACAAACATGCCGTAAATGGTGCCGCTACCTTCAATCAGCGGCCAGGACCGACCTGACGCTGCCATATATTCCAAGGCTGCCATCGATAATCTGCTGGTAATGCCAGAAACCTCGGGCATTAACGTGCCGGCAAGAGTTATCGATTCATCTCCTTTCCCAAGATATTGATAAGCATTACGTAATCCAATTCGTTCGTTTCCTTTCCAGCGATAACTCACATCTCGCTTCAAGGTCGAATAGGGCAGGGTCCGGAGGTGAAAAACAAATAGTCCTAGGGTTAACATCATGAGCAATAATTCCTTAATTAAGGGCGTCGGCGGTCATATAATTCAACTGGCGATTCTGATGTTCCTGAGCTTGTTTATTCAGCGCGTCGTCGATGTACTGTTTTATCTGCTCGCGATAGGAACCTTCCGGCACGGTTACCTGTACGTTGTTATTGATGACACTGCTGTCGGTATAGCTTCTGTTATTCACGGGTGCCAGCGCGGTGTAATTGCGGTTTTCTGTCGCGTTGCCCAGCGTATTCCCGGCGTCGGCACTCACATTCCCGGACGATACAGCGGATTGCGCATCGGTAATGGGGTTGCTTTGTGGCAGATTCAGCGTTTCTTTGGCTTTGTTGTGTTCACTGAGATATTTATTTGCGGACTCCGCTAAAAGCGGATTTTCACTGTTGCTACTCATGCGATCCTGGGCTTCATTTAGCTTCTTCTTCGCATCATCGTTGCCACTAAAGAATTTCCATAAGGCATATCCTCCACCAACAACAGCAGCGACACCGAGGGCGATAAGTCCTACTGGTGTCATCAATAGGCTCAGTAGTGATCCAACCAGACGAAAAACTGTGATAAACAGCGGCCCGATTAATTTGCCTGCTGACATAATGCCATCGATGGCACTAATCACTGTCTGCGCTACCGAACCAATGGTTGCGACGACAGAAGCGAATGTTTCTGCGGCAGCCAGAATATTGCCTATTGTGCTGGCAACGGCGGGGTTCTTTTGAATCCACTGGTCGAGTAGTGACAGATAGTGAGTTGCTGATTGAGTCAAATCACGAATTGCTCCATCTTGCTGGGTGAAAATGTCGGTTCTGAGTCCTTCCCAGCTTGACTGAAGCGCACTGATATCGCCGGACAGGCTGTTCTGTCGTACGGATAACGCTGTGTTAACACTGCCGTCTGCGTTGCTGATATTATCGGTCAGCTGTGAAACCGTGCCGTTTTGCGACTGGGTCATTAAGGCGTTAGCGGAAGTGGCTCCCTGCGGACCGAATAGGGTATTCATGTATTGGTCACGCTGTGAAGCATCGATGTTTTGGCGTTTAAAACTGGAATGCAATTCATCCAGTACGGCAAATAAAGATTTGGCCTGTCCGCTAGCATCAACGGTAGTTACACCTAATTGTCCCAGCGCTTGTTGAGCCACCTCTGTCGGATTTTTTAAACTCTCCAGTACTGCCAGACTGCCATTTCCCGCCTCGCTTCCTGTAATGCCTGCATGTGCCAGAGCACCGAGCATTACACTGGTTTCTTCTACACTCATACCGGCCGATTTGGCGACCGGCGCGACTGTGTCTATTGCGGTTTTGAATCCGTCGAAAGTCGTTTCGCTTTGTTGAAGTGTGGTGGTAATGACATCGCCCAAGTGAGGTAATGCACTGCTGGCGAGTCCAAATGCATCACGTGTTTTAAGCAACATCGCCGCATTATCTTCAATACTTCCGCCATTAGTCTGAGACATGGCAACTGTCGTTGGCGCTGCTGCCAGGATGGTATCTTTATTGCCGCCCAGTTTTTTGATGGTCAGCTGTGCATCTGTTGCCTCAGCAGGCGAAAGCGGGGTGGTGTCAGCAATGTGGCGTGCTTGATCTTTAAGTCTGCTGGCATCGGTCGAGTTTGAATTCAGGCCCAGGCTAGCCTGTAATTCAGCGTTTTTCTGGGAGAAGTCATAGCCTGGTTTAAGAAATTCCGCACTTTTTTCACCGAATGCTTGTGCCAGAGCGGCGCTTTTCTGCGCAAATACCTTGGCGGTTCCTGCCCCTTTCCTGACCCTGGCAATCAGTTTCTGTCCTTTTCCCACGCTGTTTTTTTCCATGTGGGGAGTGCTGCCAGTCGTATTTTCGGGTTGTGTCTGAGGATGACGGGCGATGTTACCTTGCGGACGATTGCCCGTTTTCAGCTTCTGTTTTTTATTGCGACGCGGTTTTGATTTTGCATTGACTTTTTGGGGGCGGTTTTTCTGTTCAATGCTTCTGTTTTTGTTAGATGACTCTGAATTATTTACATTTTTTAATGGTTCAGTGCTGTTAGTGGCGGTGTTTTGCGTTTTACGTTGTGCAACCGTGGGAATAAAAGGCGCTTTAAGCGCCTTTACCCGATCTTTCAGGCTGCTTGCCGTTTTGGCGAGTTTTTTACCATCATTGATGAGATCAATAACATGCGTGCTGCCCTGAGAGACTAAATCGGCCAGTTCGGTCAGTTTTCTAAAATTCGCCTGGATAGTGTCCAGACTATCATTGACCGACTTAATACCTTGCTCGGCGTCATAAAGGCGATATGACGCCTGAGTAGTGGCAAGTGCGAATGCTCGCAGCTGAGGGGAACTATTCATTGGGTTGTCCATTTCGTTGTAACGCCTTGGCACGCCAGTGAACAAGCTCAGCCAGGCTCATGGGGTAAAGCTCTGATGGCGGCCAATGAAAAACGACTGCAATGTCGGCCATCAAATCGTCAACCGTCAGGCTGGAAGGCAGCGTTAGTGTGCCAAGCTCGGTGACAAAAAACCGATCACCTTGCCCGCCAGTACGATCAGATCTGGCAGTTCCAGTGCGATCACGTCAGCTTCCGTCAAAGAAGGGTAGGTCATACGGGGTAGTACTTTAATTAACGCCTCCACATCGGCATTGGCTAGCGCAGCCAGGCCGATGCCGCGCAGCGTGCCAGCGGTAGGCTTAATCAGTGTGATGGATTCAATCAGTATCTCGCCGCGTTTGATAGGCGTGTTCAGGATAACTACATTGTCTTGTACTATTGTTTCAGCCGTCATGATAAGTATCTCAAAAAAGGTCAAAAGGATGACCAGCCGAAGCTGGTCAGATTAGGGTGACGTATCAGGCCAGGCCGATACCGCGACGGTGTTGCTCCAGACGATCCTCACTATTGACACGTTCAATCATGTTGATGGTGTCAATTTCGATCATCTCTTTGCCGTCGATGGTCAGTTTGTAATACGTGCACTGGGTGGAGATTTTTACCTCGGTTTCTTCACCTTGCTTACTTGCGCCGCTATCGATCTCTTTATGACGACCGCGCATAACGATTTCAACAGCCGTGACGTCGCCAGTGTCGTCGCGCTGATAAGAGCCGGCGAAACGTAGCGGCACCGCATCGGCGCCCGGCAGAGCATATTGGCTCCAGAAGGTTTCGTCGGGCAGACCGCCCATAGACCATTCCAGTACCAGTGCGTCATCATCCAGACCAAAATCCACTGATGCTGCGCCGTGCATACCGCCTCCGCGGTAGTTTTCCAGTTTGCGAGTCAGCTTCGGCAGGGTGATGGAATTGACCTGTCCCATGTAGCTCAAACCGTCATTAAACAGGTTGAGGTATTTCAGTTTACGTGGCATTGCCATGTGTCTGTGGCTCCTTAGCTGTTAACGGATGCGGCCAGATTCACCAGATATTTATCGGTGATGCGTTGGCGCAGTGTGAGGTTTTCCAATGGCGGAACCGGGGTGTACTCGTAGTCGATGTACAGTTTTCCCGCCTTCAGGGTGGCTTCGTCATTGGCGCTGTCATCAAACCAGCAGTCGGCGTCAATGATGTAACCGTTGGATTTCAGTTCGCGGAACTTGGCTTTGATACCTTCAATAATGTCGCGGATAAGCGTAGCGGTTACCGGTTTGTCAACGGCCCACATATGCGCATCACCCATGGTGTCAGCCAGAACCTGCGCCGTGCGGGTGTAGTTTTCAAACAAGAACAATGGATCATCTGCACAGGTACGGTTGCCCCAGAAGCGGAACCCGTCTTTACGCACCAACGTAGTAACGCCAGCGTCGTTGAGCAGATCGGCATCGGTACCAATGGTTTGCAGATCCCAGTACACACTGGCGGAAATACCAGTGACGCCGTTAACGCCAACGTTAGACAGTGTTTTGTGCCAGCCGGTATCCTGGTCAATTTTGGCGCGCAGACCCAGAGCACGAGCGGTGGCATAGGCATTGGCGCTGGCATTCGCCGTGGTATCCCAGGCGATGAAATCCGGCCAAATCAACATCAGTTCACGCTGACTAAAGTTGTCGCGATACTTGATCGCTTCTGACAGCGTTTTACAGCCATACGCGCTGATGTAGCCGAAAGCACGCAGTGACTGGCATATTGACGCCAGTGCTGTGGCGACCGGCAGAGAATCCAGTCCAGGAACGCCAAGAATGCGTGGTTTCACGCCAGTGACAGCCTGCGCATCCAGCAAGGCTTTCATCCCGGTATATTTTCCATCGGCAGTGGAACCGCCAATGATATTGGATACCGTTCCGGCTTCATCGGCGCCTTCAGCAACACGGACAACGATGGTAACTGGTTTGGTCTGGTCACCAATCGCCTGTAGTGCAGCGGCCAGTGTCCCGGTTTTACCTGCTTTGCCTGCGGCAGTGATGACATCGGTAATTAATACCGGAGTGTCGAGTGGAAAGGTTGTGACATCAGCATCTGGTCCGGTACAGACCATGCCGACAATCGCGGTTGATACGGTGGAAATTACGCGGGTTCCGTCGTTGATTTCGACGACCTGCGTGCCGTGATGAAAATCACTCATCCAGAATGTCTCCTGTTGTGGGGTGCAGCTAATGGTGCCGCGTTTGTGAAGCAGGAGCATCAAAACCAGGTTTAGCACGGGATGACACAACAATGCCGAGCTAATCTGGTGCGAAATAGTGAGGTCATTTGTTCCTGAATTTATTTAACTACTTGAAATTATTAAATTATTAAATTATTAAATTATTAAATTATTAAATTATTAAAGAATGGGAATCAAAAGCGGAAGACGATGGTTGTTTATCACTGCTTATGACATCAGTAAATAAATCGGTGTATAAAACCCAGCGCAGTACGGGTGTGATATTTTCTATCACTCCCGTTATAGTAGGGGGGTTGTCTGCGCAAGCGTGGGGGGCATCAATATGAACGCCGACGAGAAAATGCTGTTTCAACATGCTATGGATGATGTCAAACCGCTGGAACCTTCATCCATCGTTTATCTGAAGCCTTCGCCTCTCAACACGACTGTCAGGCCGTGTGAAGCGTCTGAGCCGGATAATTTTCTGATTACCGGGTTTATTGATCTTTTCCCGTGTTCCGAACCGATTGAGTTCAAGCGTGATGGCATTCAGCAAGGTGTTCTGGACAAATTGCATCAAGGAAAATATCAACTGGATGCCAGTCTGAATTTACTACGCCAGCCGGTGGAAACCTGCCGGCAGAACTTATTTGCTTTCATGCAACAATCGCAAAAACATCATCTGCGTAATTTATTGATTATTCATGGTAAAAGCAGACATGATAAATCACATGCAAATGTAATCCGTAACTACCTGTCGCGCTGGTTGCCACAGTTTGATGCGGTACAGGCTTTTTGCGTTGCACAGCCTTTTCATGGTGGGACCGGTGCCTGTTATGTGGCACTGAGAAAATCTGAGCAGTCCCGTCTGGATAATCGTGAACGCCATGCCAAGCGCAGCCGGTGAGTGGTATTCCCCATGATAACGTTCTGTACCTGGAAAGATCGGCCGTAGCCGTTGCAACCCGTTAATCGCTTATTTGGCAACGCAATGCGACTCAGCGAGAAAAATCGGGAGACTATCCATCCTGGAATAGTCTCCGGGATGGACAGGAAAATGCGGTTAATACGGTAATTATTTCAGCGCTTTTGGCAGATGGATGATCCAAATCTGGCTGGACGATTCATTGGCAGGTAAGGGTTTTAATTCGATGCTCGTTGCTGTGGGTTTGCCATCTAACGACAATTTTCCGCTTTCATCGGCCTGATAGTTACCGATTTTTTTCACCCCATCTACTGGATTAATCAGCACGGCCTGCACACCAAAATCATTATCATTGGTGACGGCCAGCGTTTTAGCATCAATAAGCGCCAGTCCTTCGGCTTTCTCCGGCTGCCAGCCGAGTTTGCGCAGATCGACAATCTCCTGTTTTTTCGCCAGGCTGATACCGCGTTTGGCGAGTGTTGCTGCATTATCCCACTCGGCCGGTTGCTGGTCGAAAGGTGTCAGATCCGTTGCTTTGTCGAGGTCAACACGATAGATAATATTGTGCATTACCTTCTCTTTATCCGCACCTTGCTCAATAACCAGCACCTGATGGTTATCCAGCGCGACCATATCACCGATCTTGGCATCTGCCATTTTTTTCCAGTGATTAACATCAAGCGGATAACCATACATCGCCGTTTTACCGGTTGCCGGATCGAAACTGACCAGACGGGTAAATATCGCTCGATTTTTGGTTTTCCCGTCAATGTTCAGCGTACTTTGCACAGCGGCCAGAATGCGGCCATCTGGCATCCGGGTTATCCCTTCAAAACCGCGGTTTGGTTGGCGCCATTTGATGATATTGGGTAATCCACTCGCAATACCCTGTTCATTTTTCTCCGGCGTCGGGCCGAATTTTTGCAGAATTTTTCCCTGGGCATCAATATGAATCAGAAATGGACCATATTCATCCGCCAGCCAGAAGCCGCCTTTGCCATCAGGCGTAATCCCTTCCGTATCCAGTCCACGGCTATCATCAGGTTGTTGTTTTAAAACATCATTCAGGGCGATTTCATTGGTAGTTCCCACTAGAGAACTGGGTAACGGCAAGCCACTGATGGGGCCCTGATCATCGTGAATTTTACGCAGTGCCGTTGCCTGCGCTGTTTTGCCATCAACGGTAATCGTCATTAATGACGGGGTGAAATCCGGTGTGGCGAAAATTTTAGCGTCATGACACTGGTATTTCGGCGCATCGGCGTTCGGCCCACGATCAGTGACGGTTGTAAACGTCAATTTATCGCCATTGCGTCCGGTAAATACCAGCCCGGAACCGACCCCCATGGGGAAACCAGCGGGGAAATTAGCCTTCCATGCACCGTTGTAGGCAACATGGTCGTTGGCAGGGAATGTGATTTGGTAATGTTCAGTATGAATATCCGCCGCTTGAGCGGTTTGGAGTAATAAGGCAACAGCCAGTGCAGAAAGGCAAACGCGCATAGTAGTATCCCGATAATTATCGAATTGGCTGAAATACACTAAATCTGGAATGCGACAGTTTTATGACGAGGGATAAAGCGGTAGCGTAATGAATGATAACAACGCTGGATAAGATGCGGTGAGATATCCCACCGCAATTGATGTGTGGGCGAAATTAATTACAACGTCGGTATCACTGGCCAGTCGATACTCGGCGCATCTTCTGGCTGAACGCGACTGAGTAACACCCGATATTTTTTCCATGCAACAAGCAGTGTTTTTTCTTCTTCTCTTGCTATGTCGAAACTAACAGCATCCTGCAAAGTTGCAATTGCATCATTGGCTTGCTTAAGCAGTGTGTTTTTTTTTGCATGGGCTTCTCCAGTTAATGCATCACGTTCAGCTTCGACATTATCCACCCAGGTAGTACCATCCCATTTTTGCCAGGAATTTGCAGGAGCGATGAGCGTCGTTCCTGCCGGATAGGGTCCCGGCTCTGTTATTACAATTTCATTACCAGCCTCAGTACCAAACACAACCTCGCCGCGGTGATCTTCACTGACAAGCCACTTTTGATTTTCTGTGTCAAAAATGGTGATGAAACCGTCTTTTGTTTCCGGTGGTTTTACCGTCGTGCAATTTGCAGGAAGCCCGGTAAATGCGGGAATAAATATGCCACCTTTACCAATAAATTCATTGGTATCTGACCGCAGGCTGTAAACGGTAACGGTTTGCTCTGCGTCACTCATTTTAAAAGTCATTATGCAAGCCTTACTATATAATTAAATGCGACGTTTTTAACGGTGTTTTCTGAATTACCCGATGCAGCAACAGTGATTGTGTGACTGTGTGCACCAATAGTGACTGTATGAGAATGGGGACCAATTCCTACGGTATGATTGTGAGAGCCAATAGTTACCGTGTGGGCATGATTACCCGCTGCACCTGATGTACCGTTAAAAGACGGGTTATCAAAACCGGTTTTATCTGTTTGACTGTTGGTGTTGGAATTACCTCTGTAAATGGTATGAGTATGTTCACCCGTCGTATTGGTTGATTTGGTTCCATAGTCAAAAGTGCTGGCCGTTTTGGTGCCGTAGTCAAAGGAAGAAACATTTTTCGTACCTAGATCCGTATTGGATGCACTGGCACTATGGATGTGTGACTTAATTCCATCCTGCTCTTGTGATAGCAATGCACGACCGCTTACTGATTTACCTTTAATCATCCAGCCGCGCATATCCGGGATGACACCTGAAGGATATGCAGTTGCAAGCAATGGATAGGCAGCTTTATCAAAAGATTGCCCCTGCATAAGCGCATAACCAGAAGGGGGAGTATCGGAAGGCCAGGGGAGTGGAATGCCCACTAACGCGTTATTGAGTTCGGATTGAACAAACTCCGTGGTTGCCAGTTCCGTGTTATTGGTACCAGTAACCGGTGTCGGTGCCGTCGGTGTGCCAGTCAAAGCCGGGCTGTTAATCGGGGCATATTGTTTATGGGGATTAGCGGCGGCAACATGCTCGGACAACACATTATCCGCATAGGCCTTGACTTCAATAACTGCGTTATCAACATATTGACGTGTCGCCAACACTACGGCGGGATCAATCTTCAGCGTCACTGCCTCGGTACTGCTGACAGCCAAAATTACGCGTACAGTCTGAATACGCCCGGAACCCTCCTGTAACTGCGGTTTGTACGTTTCGGCGCAATTAGCCACAGCGACCAGATCGCCGTCAGTATCGTACAGGCCAATTTCACGGATCCACCAACCGCCTTCTTTTTCAGGAATAACTTGTTCAGCGATGATTTGGTTGGCGTTTTGAGGGTCAACACTCAAAGTGTTGAGAGCGGCCCGTCGTTGTTCATTAATCAGTTTGGTTTGTGCTGGATCGGGAGTGGGTAGTGTGCCACCACCGTCACCCACCGCCATCTGCGAGATGGCAAGACGATTACCCAGCACGGTGGCATTTGCCAGTTTCGTCGTGCCGACGTTCGTCAATAGAGCAAGGTATTTTGTACTCATATAACCTACTTATACAACTGTGGTTGAAAATGATGTTGGTGTACAACACCGGTGACGGAAATCAGAATCGGGAGTTGTCACTAAGCGAACAAAATAATGATGCCTGTTGGTTGGAGTGAGGACACGTAATGCGCGTTTATAGCTGCATGGCACGACAAGAATATTCAGCAGATAAACTGTTATGTGGATGATGACGATAAAAAACACGAAATGTTGTCAGTGCTTTTAAAACAAAAGACCAGCTTATACGGGTGTGATAAACGCACGTTTGCCTGAGCGATATATCACACCACGTAAAGTTGGAGCGAGTGGAAAAGATTGTGGCGAAGTTAGTTCTCCGGCACCGTCGGCCAGTCGATATTCGGCGCGGTAGCGGTATCAACGCGACTTAGGAATACCACGTATTTTTTCCACGCCAGTAATGCGTTTTTTTCCTCGTCGGTTGCCATGGCGAGTTCCACCGCGTAGGTGAGTTCCGTGATACGGGCGTTAGCAGTTGCGCGGCGTGTGGTCAGTTCCTGTTGTGCGATGGTGACAGCGGCGGCGTGCTGGGCGTCGGTATTGGTTACCCACGCGCTGCCATCCCATTTATCATACGGTGTTGCTGGTGCCATCAGTGTCACATCATCCGGTAAATTACCGAGGGCGGTAACGGTTTGCGCCTGGCCGGTCTGGGTATGGTATACCGTCTGGCCGCGATAATCGGACACCTGTTCCCACGCGCTACCGTCATCATTGCGGCGTACCGCCTGACCGACTTCGGGTGATGTGGGTTCATCGGCGTAGCTGTTGGCGGGAATACCGACGCCCTGCATCAGGTATTCATCACTGGCCCCGTGGTATTCACGGGTCTGTGGGTCAGCATGGTAAACCGTTATCCAGCCGGCATTTTCGGCTAGCCCGTTTTTATTGAGGTGTGTTTGTGCCTGAATTGAATCACTCATTATGCGGCCCTTACAATGTAGTTAAATGCCAGGTTGCGTGGCCTATTCTCTGTCGATACGTTTATACCGGTGACATTGTTATCGAATTCCAAAACAAACCCACCATAGTCGCCCCCCCCAGCTGCTGGGGCTATTGTGCTGTCAGTATGGTACATTTTTAATACTCCTAACCCCCCGAATTGGGCCCCCAATGTTTGTGCGTGCACCCCGGGTACACTGCCTGTCATTTGCTGCATCGCGTGGGATTGCTGCGATAATAGTGTGCGACCACTATCAACCCCACGCCCGTCATCCCAACCACGAATAAATTCACCACGCAGGTCGGGCAAAGTGCCGGACGGATACGCCGTGGCCAGTATTGGATATAACGCTGTATCGAATGTCTGACCGTTGCATTTTAGCCAGCCGGTTGGTGCGGTGGCCTGCGGCCAGGGGAGCGGGATGCCCACCAGTTCGCTGATACCCAGTTTTAACGCCAGTTCCGATGTGACGCTAGCCGATAGACTGGTTGTTGCAGCGGTAACAAAGGCCGTGGTGGCAATCCGTGTGCTGTTTGTCGCTTGTACCGGGGTCGGCGCGGTCGGTGTGCCGGTCAATGCCGGGCTGTTAATCGGGGCGTATTGAGAATGCGGATTATCAGCGGCAACATGCGCGGCAAGTTGGCTGTCGGCATAGGCCTTGACTTCAATAATCGCGTTATCAACATATTGACGTGTGGCCAACACCACAGCCGGGTCAATTTTCAGCGTCACCGCCTCCGTGTTGCTGACAATCAAAATCATGCGCACGGTCTGGATACGCCCAGAACCTTCCTGTAACTGCGGCTTGTAGGTTTCCGGGCAGTTGGCAATAGCGACCAGATCACCGTCAGTATCATACAGACCTATTTCACGTATCCACCAACCGCCTTCATTTTCTGGTATCACCTGTTCGGCAATAATCTGGTTGGGGTTTTGCGAGTCAACATTCAAAGTGTTGAGAGCGGCCCTTCGCTGTTCATTAATCAGTTTGGTTTGTGCTGGATCGGGAGTGGGTAGTGTGCCACCACCGTCACCCACCGCCATCTGGGTGATAGCAAGACGCTTACCCAGCGCGGTGGCGTTTGCCAGTTTTGCCGCACCGATAGTTGTCAATAGAGCAAAGTATTTTGTACTCATGCAGGTTACTCATACGGTTGGAATGGAATGATGCCGCAGTGCGACATCAACGAAGTTTCGAAGCACATCGCAGAAGAAAAAGGATGTTATTTGGCAGATATGTTTCGCTGTGATTGGGTGACGGTATTATGGGGAGCGTTTTTTGCCGAAGCACGTTACCGGCGTTGGATAAGAAGGGAGACAACACCGAGCGGTGTTGTCCCTCTGTAATAAGAACGCTGATTTAGCAGCGGAGGAACGTTGTTGCGGTATTCAGTCTCACAACGTTGGCACCGTCGGCCAGTCAATATCCGGCGCGGTAGCGGTATTGATGCGACTCAGCAGCACTACATATTTTTTCCACGCCAGTAATGCGTTTTTTTCCTCGTCGGTTGCCAGAGCCAGATCCACCGCATAGGTGAGTTCATTGATACGGTCATTGGCGGTGCGGCGGCGTGTTGGGCGTCGGTGTCGGTTACCCAGGCCGCACCGTCCCACTTATCGAATGGCGTAACGGGTACCATCAGTGTCACATCCTCCGGTAAATCACCGAGGTCGGTGACGGTTTGCGCCTGGCCGGTCTGGGTACGGTATACCGTCTGGCCGCGATAATCGGGCACCTGTTCCCACGCACTACCGTCTGCCGTAGCGCCTGACCAGCTTCGGGTGGCGTGGGTTCATCGGCGTAGCTGTTGGCGGGAATACCGACGCCCTGCATCAGGTATTCATCACTGGACCCGCGGTATTCACGGGTTTGAGGGTCGACATGATAGACCGTTATCCAGCCCGCGTTTACGGCCAGCCCGGTATTATTGAGGTGTGTTTGTGCCTGAATTGAATCGCTCATTATGCAGCCCTCACAACCTTTGCATTCATTTGAGAATAAAAGGAATAAAAGCGGTTATTCCGTTTAAATCGAACGAGAAGGCCAGTCAGGACGGACGTCGGCCCCTCGACACGCGCCTGTACAAAAAACGCAATGTCGTGGAGCGCTGCTTTGCGATACTCAAAGAAAATCGTCGTATCGCTACACGCTCGGAAAAAACAGCCAGAAACTACCTGAGTATGCTAAAACTGGGGGCGATCAGGTTATTTTTGAAGCGGTTGTTAAGTTAAGGGTCACAGCTTAAACCAGATTTTTCATCAAGAAAAAGGGATTTCTCCTGCCACGGGGCTGACAGGTTAAGGATATGGGCATAGAGGGACTTTTCGTCCATGGCAGGCTCCTCAGAAAATCAAAACTGCCATTATAATGCCCTTAGCCACCACAACAGGGGAAGACCCTTATATATACAGCATTATTTGACATTGTCGCAGATCAAGGAAGTCTTGAGGAGGGAGGGCCAACGGACTGATCTGGCTGGAAATAAAGTTGGAAGAACGCATGGACATTTTTGTGTCGATAAACAAATGGCCAGTTGTGCAGACACCATTATCCATATAATTTTTATGGATTAGTTAGGATTTTATTACTTCAATGGGTTGTGATCGAATGGTTCCTGGTTATAAAATAATGATATAATTACTAATAATTTTACGAACAGGCCTTTCAAGTTGCAAACAACCCGTTCCAACCTCTTTGATATCGTGCGGCTGATTGCAGCCTTTGCTGTAATGTTCAGCCATCATTATGCGTTTAATGGACTTGCTGAGCCTAAAGTTTTTGAAATTACAAAACTAGGAACATTTTCTGTTATTGTATTTTTCTCAATATCAGGATTTCTAATAACAAAAAGTTACATAAAAACAAAAAGCCCCATTGTATATATTGAAAATCGGTGCAAGAGAATATTTCCGGCATTAATAATTTGCTCGGCAATAATGACATATATAATTTGTCCATTATTTGGAAATGGGGATGCAGTAGAGTATATGACATCAAAAACCGCCTTTGCGACATTTGTTGGTTATATTACTCTGAACTGGGTGCCTATTGATATTAATGGGTTTGCATCAGGGTATATCCATGAAAATAGATTAAATGGAAGTCTTTGGTCTCTTGGGTATGAGTTTACCGCTTATATTTTGGTAATGATTGTTATTTTTACGAAAAGGCATTTGATTATAAAATCCTCAATGGCATTGTTTTTTTGTTTCTCTTTAGCTTACTTTACTCAAGACAATCCAATGCCAGGAATCATAAAAGAGTTTGTCGTAAACCACATATCTTTTCATCAATCCTTGGTTAGGGGTAGCCTTTTCCTGACTCCGTTTGCCGTTGGGGCGTTTCTTGCCTGTACACAAAAGTATTGGGACACAAGAAAATACAAGGCGTTGATGGTGTTCCTTGGTGCACTTGCAATAATAATTCTAAGCAAAAAAAATGAAAATGATGTGATTTTTTACTTGTCTGTCCCTGTGATAATATTACCAATATGTCTTTCATTCAGCGATTGCATCATTAAAGGTAGATTTGATATATCTTATGGGATTTATATATACGCATACCCCATACAACAGATAGTTGTAAATGAGCTTAATTTTAATTTTTGGTGGAGTTTGATAGCATCCATGCTAATTACAACTATGCTGGCATCGTTTTCATGGGTTTATGTTGAGCGTTATTTTTTAAAATCACGTAGCGCGATGTTTCCCAAGGGGGGAGAGTACGCTACTGAAATTACCCCTAAATAATAAGAACTATGATCGGTGCTTTTGATCGGCAGACTCACCCGACACGAATGAGCCTGCGATTTGACAAAGGAGAATTACTACTCAAGCAATTTGATGGCTTTCAGTTATGGCTGGGTCACCTCGACTTTGCTGTTTTTTCCGGCATGATTGCTGAAGATCAACACAAGCCGCACCTTACTAATTTCATGCGAGAGAAGATTCGTCCTGGAATGACAGTACTTGATATTGGCGTGAATATCGGTGCCCATACGATGCCGGCTGCATCACTCGTTGGTGAAAATGGCAGAGTGCTTGCATTTGAACCTAATTCTGAAAACTGTCGAATGATACTGTTAAGTTTGGCAGAGAATGGATTTGAAAGTAACGTTTCCCATTTCCCAATGGCTCTGTCTGACAAAACTGATGTTATTTGGCAGATATGTTTCGCTGTGATTGGGTGACGGTATTATGGGGAGCGTTTTTTGCCGAAGCACGTTACAGGCGTTGGATGAGAAAGGGGACAACAACGAGCGGTGTTGTCCCTCTGTAATAAGAACGTTGGTCTAGCTGCGGAGGAACGTTGTTGCGGTATTCAGTCTCACAACGTTGGCACCGTCGGCCAGTCAATATCCGGCGCTGTAGACGTGTCAATGCGACTCAGTAATACCACGTATTTTTTCCACGCCAGTAATGCGGTTTTTTCCTCGTCGGTTGCCATGGCGAGATCCACCGCGTAGGTGAGCTCCGCGATACGGGCGTTAGCAGTTGCGCGGCGTGTTGCCAGTTGCTGCTGTGCAACAGTGACAGCGGCGGCGTGTTGGGCGTCAGTGTCGGTTACCCACGCGCTGCCATCCCATTTATCATACGACGTTGCTGGTGCCATCAGTGTCACATCATCTGGTAAATTACCGAGGGCGGTGACTGTTTGCTCCTGGCCAGTTTGCGTGCCGTATACCGTCTGGCCACGATAATCGGGCACCTGTTCCCATGCGCTACCGTCTGCCGTGCGGCGTAGCGCCTGACCGGCTTCGGGTGATGTGGGTTCATCGGCGTAGCTGTCGGCGGGAATACCGACGCCCTGCATCAGGTATTCATCACTGGCCCCGCAATATTCGCGGGTCTGTGGGTCAACATGGTAAACAGTTATCCAGCCCGCGTTTACGGCCAGCCCGGTATTATTAAGGTGTGTTTGTGCCTGAATTGAATCACTCATTATGCAGCCCTCACAATGTAGTTAAATGCCACGTTGCGGGGGCGTATATACGAACGCGCCCGCGATCCGTCGTGCCCGTATTCTGTCAGATTGCTGACCGCTGAATATTCACCTGTATTAAATGTGCTATCCACATTATCGATTTTGATTGTTGTCGCGGCGGTGTTGTTTTCGATGTTCGGCTGAATCCACGTTGCGGCCTGCGCAGATAGAAGCGCACGCGCTGAATCTACCCCGCGCCCATCATCCCAACCGCGAATAAACTCGCCGCGCAGGTCGGGCAAGGTGCCGGACGGATACGTCATGGCCAGCATTGGATATAACGCTGTATTGAATGTCTGACCGTTGCATTTTAGCCAGCCAGTTGGCGCGGTGGCCTGCGGCCAGGGTAGCGGGATGCCAACCAGTTCGGCAATATCTAGCTTTTTCGCCAGAACAGCATCCACCTCGTCGGTCGCCGCCGTGACAAACGCAGTGGTCGCAATCTGGTCTGAACTGTTGCCGCTGACGGCGGTGGGCGCGGTCGGTGTACCAGTTAGCGTTGCATCGGAAAATTTGTCATTCACGTATGAACGTGTTGCTAATGCCACCGATTGATCTAGTTTCAACGTAATGGCATCGGTGCTGTTGACTATCAGGATCATGCGGATAGTTTGAATACGTCCGGAGCCCTCCTGCAACTGTGGCTTATAGGTTTCCGGGCAGTTGGCAACAGCGATCAAGTCGCCATCTGCGTCATACAGCCCGATTTCCCGGATCCAAAAACCGCCTTCGTTTTCCGGGATAATTTGCTCAGCGATGATCTGGTTGGTATTTTCCGGGTCAATGCTCAACGTGTTGATCGCGGCCCGGTGTTGTTCATTAACCAGTTGGGTTTGCGTTGGGTCGGGAGCGGGCAGTGTGCCGCCACCGTCGCCCACCGCCATCTGAGTGAGAGCAAGACGCTCACCCAGCGCGGTGGCGTTTGCCAGTTTCGCTGCACCGATATTGGTCAGCAGGGTAAAATATTTCGTACTCATGTAGTCCTCTCATATCGCCGTAATTGAACATGATGTGTGGTGCGACATCGATGAAAAACATCTGAATAAGTTGTTTATGTTTGGCTAATCGAACAAATCAATAATGCCTGTTGGCGGCTGCCAGGACACGCCGTGAGCGTAGTCATGCCGATGGCACAACAGCCCATAGAAAAAAAAGCCAGCAGAAGCTGGCTGTGGGAGAAGGTTGGAAATCAGGAATGGTAAGTCAGACGCTGATGCTCATGCTGTCGATGAGATGAACGGCTGCGCCGTTCACGTCATTGCCCGACACGGAAATGGTTTCCGGGAAATACGGATAGATGGTGAGCTCATCACCACTGTAGAGGCTGGCCCCCAGATAGGTCGTGCCCCGACTGTCCAGATTGATGTTTAATCCCAGCAGGTGGCGGCTGACCGGTTTAGCATCGGCAATCAATCGCTCCAGTTCCTGAAATGTCTCTTCAGTAATGCCGTTCTCCTGCACACCGATATCCAGTTGGAAGGTACCTGGTTCACCACCGGTCTGCCACCATTCCTTGATGCGAATCAGATAACCTTGTGGCTCAACGACTCGCTTTAATGCGCCAATGGTTCCCTTGTGTCTATGAATAAAAAACGAGTCTTTGATGACTTTACGTTTGGTGGCTTCTGGCCAGTTTTCATCCCAGCGGTCGACAGATAAACTCCAGGCCAGGTAGGGAAGCAAGCTGACCGGGCAGGTATCAGGGTTCCAGAGCTGACGCAGCGGGATCGGCGTTTTTTCCAACTCGGCACCCGTTTGAGCGGCAGCTTGTTCCAGGGTGGAAGAACCGGGTGGTAACAAGCAGTTGTTACTCATCAGTACCTCCCAGGGTTAACTGGTAATGAGAACAAAATGATGCCTGAGTCTCGTCGAGAACGATGTCGGCGGCGGGCTGTGCCAACTCTACTCGCTGAACCCCTTCTGCGTGTAACGCGGCATAGATGGCTGAGCGACGGATGTCACGACCCAACCGATGTTGGGCACTGATGTAGCTGATCAGTTTTTGTTCGGCCGCTGCACGAACCGGTTCTGCTTCGGGGCCGGGATAGAGATAGAGCGTCGCTTCAATTTGATAAGGAACGATCACCGCCGATTGTACCGTTACTCGGTCGGCCACCGGTCGAACGTCTTCGGCATTCAGTGCGGTGTTAACAATAGCTATCAGTTCATCGCTGGCGCTGCCATTATTCTCCTGGGATAGGACTGAAACGATAACGCTCGCCGGACTGGGGCTAATAACAGAAACATCAGCGATACGACCATCGGCACTGCGTCCATGGAACTGATAGGCACCGACAGAGCCAGCGACACTCAGCCCCTCATAGGCCTGCTGAATACGAACCCGGAAATCGGAGTCTGATTCCATGACAGCTGATGTCGGAGGAATGGCTGTATCATCCGCCGGGGTGACTACCAGGCGGGAAACGTTGACATTGGCACCCAACTGGTCGAGATCATTTCCTTGAGCAAAGGCCAGCATGCCTGCCAGTGCGGCTTCGTTGATGCGTTGGCGCAGCAGTATTTCCCGATAGGTATTTTCCTGCAACAACTTCACCAGCGGCTCTGATTCCAACGCCAGTGTGCGAGAGATGGCATCAAGCTGGTCCGATGGGTAAAGCGAGAGCAGTGTTGCTTTGCGTTCTTCATATAGTGTTTCAAAATCCAGCGTTTCGACCACGCTGGGGGCAGGTAACTGGCTCAGATCAATGATGGGCATGGTATCAACTCACAGGAACGGTTAACGAAAGGGTGTCGCCGGTATCGGTGTAGGCGCCAGTAATATCGACAACTAACTGGCCGTCGTAATAGCTTTCTAGCGTAATGGCAGTGAGTTTTAAGCGAGGCTCCCACTGCAATAATGCCATATAGCAAGCAGCCTGCACCTGGAGTTTGACCGCCGGGCTTTGTGGCTGGTCAATCAATGTTGACAACAGTGAACCGTATTGGCGACGCATCACCCGGCTGCCCTGAGGCGTGATCAGAATGTCACGTACGCTCTGACGTAGATGGCTGATATCACTCAGACTCTCTCCGTTGTTTCGATTCATACCGGTATAACTGGTGGTCATAATGGTCCTCCCGTGGTGGCGCCACCGCTTTGTACGCCGCTATGTTGATGGGTGTGTACCACCACGCCGTTTGACGTCAGGCTACCACCCGAGTGGGTTACATCACCGGTTATAGTGCCGCCTTGCTGAATGTCGATTGTCTGGGTGGTCAACTTGTGGGTACAAACGACTTCGGGTGTATCCAGCGTGATTTTTTCGCTGGCGTTAATGGTGACGTTTTTAGTGGTAACGACCACAGATTCTGTCGCTACGATGTTGGCGGTTTTTATTCCCGTAACGGAGAGTGCGCCGTTTGCCGGTTCATATTCCATGACGGCCCCATCGGGAAAGCGGATGTGGCAGGCATCAGCGGATACCGAAGGTGCCGGATGGTTATCACTGAATATGCCAGGTAGAACAAATGCAGTATTGAGCTCACCTCCCATTGAGAGCAGTACAACCTGTTCACCCACTGAGGGTGCCCACCATGCGCGGGAACGTCCGGCGCGGCGAGACAACCAGTGGAGCCATCCGGTAACCATGTCACCGGTTTGCACGCGACAGAGGGCCTGTTGAGTATCGACTTCAGTAACAACGCCGACACGGATCAGGTTGCGTAATGCGCGCTGGATTTCGGAGAGATATTCATATGTATTCATGGGAGGAAAGCATGAAGTTTCCAATGTCTTGGCGCAATGCGAGGTGGTCCGCCGGTGCCTGACACAATGACTACTGATAAACGCGGTCGGTCATGATACCGGTACTGGCATTGTTGATAGACGTACACTCCGCACCGGAATTGGCTTCCAACAGGCATTAAGGAGGAGGGTGGGAATAAAGTGGATGGAAACGGACAAGCGTAATTGAGATGAAATAGGAAGGCGTTGGGGTAATCAACGGGCCACTTTAATTCAGTGACCCGCTATGACAGGTAAATTACTTACTCCACTGGCTTATCAAATTACCATTAATGTATAACGACATTGGACGCGTGACGGGTTCTGGTGGTGTGGGCTCAGGTTCATAGGTGAGGTAGAGCGATTCATTTTCTTCCCGAACCCAGTTACGTTCAGTGAGCTTTAACGTAATGCGTACTGCTGTTGTGCCATCCGTATTCTGGCTGATATTGAACCTGAATCCGCGGTTACGCATTGCTTCCCGTGTCATCAAATCCGGCTGATGGGTACGCAACCAGGAAAGAATCGTCACAAATAATGTATCCAGATTGTCGCTGAAGTTATTCAGTGATAATACCAGTTTGTACTGATATTCAAATGATAGTGATGTAGCCAATGTTGAAGCAATAACGCCTTTTTTTATTGTAGATTGCAGTAGCTCAGGGTTCGCCTGCAAACTGGGGAACATGGCATTAAGCGCGAGGCGCAGACTTTGTGGTTTTTGCATTATAGTTTTCCTGACATTGTTTAATGGTTTCCACCTGTAGTGCGCAATTGATCAGCGCACTTTCCAACTGACGGATATCGGCACTTAAGTCACCGTTGCTTTTGGGCTGGCTTCCCGGAATCGGGCAACTGTGCACGGTCGGACAGCCAGCGTAAATAATCGTTGGGCTGGTTGAAGGCTGGGCGTGTGTGCAGCCTGACAATATCGTCAGGTAAAACAGACTGATACCAACGCCGCAGATTTTTGTTTTCATTGAGCAACCTCGTTATTTCTCGGCTACGGGTAGTAGCTAACTGCCCGGCCTGCTCTGTCTTAGCCTGAAGTTCTGCCTGTGCCTGAGTATTGTGTTGCGATGTTTCCTGTAGCGTATTGATAGTGACCTCCTGGGCTATCAGTGTGTTTTTTTGCTGTCCCAGCGTCTGGTTAGCAGAAGCCAGTTCCTGACTCAGATGGTGGGTTTGCCATATCAATCCGGCGATGAGACCAGCAGATAACACCAGTAGTATCAGTAATGTTTTCACATCACCCCCGTTAGGCAGAGCGTCCGTTCCCGTTTGCGACGTTGTTCCAGGCCGGGAGAAATTACTCCGTTGATGTAAATCCAGCGTGGTAATTGATTACAGGCGTCGAGCCAGCGTTGTTTGTTAATGAAAAAGGCTAACGTGGATTGACATGCAGCGCGGGAGCCGACATTAAAGGTAAAGCTTACAACTGCGTCATAGATCGGCTGCGGCATCTTTACCGGCATGCAGCGGGACAACGCATGTTCTACATTAATCACATCTGACACGAGATTGGCCGCCGCTTCCTGTTCCGTAATCGTGTGATGGGGGGATACACCGGCCGTGTGGCCAATACCGTTAGTCCATACATGTGCACTGCATTTATAAGGTGACAGTTGGCAACCTTCCAGATTGGCAATGAGTGCCAATCCATTTCTGGAGGTATGTAGCCGGGAATAGTCGGGTAGCAGGGCCGCTAGCATCAATACCGTAGCGGCAATACAGCGCTTAGCGGTTGAGTTCATCGAATACCTCGGGACGCAAGTTCGTGCGCCGCAGTAATTGATAACTTTTTCGCCGGTAATACCAATTCACCAGAAAGGTTCCTACGCCGACAGCGGCACCGACGAAAAAAGCAATATCTTGTGATGACAATCCACCAAACCAGGCCAGAAAAACGGCGACAGCATAAGATATAGTAGAGGTGGCTTTTTCCATGGTTATTCCCAGATATTGATAGTTTCACGTGTCGATGAGGACTGGATAATAGGAAGCTCAACTGCCGTACCGTGGGGAAGGATTGGGCCCAAATCGGCAAGGCCAGGATTCGATTGCAGTACGGTTTCCACAACGCCTTGTGTGCGGCCGTAGTAGCGATAGCATAGGGCATCAAGGGTATCGTCTTGGTGGGCATAAATTTTCATTTAACAATCTCCACTCAGAGAAGAACGGGTATTGCACAGTTGTTCGATGTTTGCGGCATGACGACATGGCGTTTTAATGCTTTGTCTGACGAACATGATTTTTGGTTGAACGCCAAGCCAGAAAAATAGGCTTTTTATCAACGGATCACGCTCTGATTGAGCGTTAGGTAATCGTGTGGACATGAAACCTCAGAATGAATAAAAACAGTGGATGTCAGGCCTGCTATCCTCCTGGGCCAGGGGACATATCGCAACGAAGGGGGGTTGTTCCTTATTACATACAACCACCTATGTGTCGTGATGCTCAGTGGTTAACCGATGAAGACGATGTAAATGGAAAGTCAAACCGAAATACCTTTGACATCAGCGGGGTTCGGCGTGTAAAGACACTATCTTCAACGACGAGTTGATAGTTCAGAGACGGGGAAGATCAATACAATCTTTGTGTTGGATATACTCACTGTTACAGAGAGATATTCACACACCGGAGGTGTCATCGGCAAAGGCAGAAACGTGTGGTCGGTGGTTTACCAAATGACACCTAAAAAAAGTCATGGGCGATGATACGTAATAATCAAACCGGCCTACGCGTTAAGGCAGCCCCATGGTCATGGCTTCAGCAAAAAAGCTGAAATGAGGAGAAAATTTTATATCTGGCGGACATAAAGGGAAAAGGAGATATGACGTTTTTAATTCTAGCCAGTGGAACTCCTGCTGAATATTATCGATCATAATGTCTTACTGTCCATGCTGTGCTAACCACGTATCCAGTAGTTGAAAATTGCCATAACTCTTAATAATTTTTTGATAATCATCGGTGGATATGGCGTTGTGAGACAGATCCGCAATCAATGACATGGCGATTTTCATTTCTTCAGGATTACATTGTGATATCAGTGACATATCAGCAATTAATCTAATCCGTGATAGGGATAACCCTGTGTTCTCAGTTTGTTCCACGATACCTTTTCCATTGGTAGACTGTATTTATATACAGTATTTTATATATTGAAATGTTCGTCAATACATAAGTTCATAAGATGTGACTATATAATGTGTCTTTAATCATTTTTTAATCGAATTCCCGTTCTGAAGATTATGAATTCTCTGGCCTTCTACAATTATGGTAGCGCCACGGGCCAGTGCCTCCCGTTCCCAACGTGATGTTGCGACACCTTGTTGCCGGAGTGCTGTTTTCAGATAAACCAACTGTTGGCGTTGCGTTTGAGTCAACCGAGATGATGGCGTTCGTGGGAGATCCTTTGTGGGATCCACTGGTTGTTGCAGGAAACGACGCGGAGGGGTTTGTCGGAGAACTGAAATGGCCAGCGTCCGCATTACGTTCTCATCCTGCCAGTCAATAGAAGCTGATTGTGTGGATGAGTTCCAATCATTGTAAGGTTGATACTGTACATTCGCTTGCCGCAGAAGAGGACGTCTCGCATTCGACCCACAGTTATTGACAGAACTCCAAGGCGTTGCAACATCGCGGGTTAAATGGGATGTCTCTGATTCAGTAGATTTGCTAACGATACGCCACTCATTTGGACGCGTTGTGAAGATGTGCTCCGTACCATAGCGGGGAGAAAAAATGCCGGTGACTTTTGCGATTTTTTCATCATAAACATTAAGAGAATCACTCAGTGTTCGGGCGACGCGCACAGATTGTCGGATCCGGGGAGTGTTGGCTCCGCCCTGAGCTTGGATGTAAGCGGCGAAGTCGCCGATATCGGCTGCTTGCCTTACGGCTTCGATTTGTTTATCAAAGTGCTTTTCCAGTGACATAGTGCGGATACGCCGGCACTCTCGATAGGCGCCGATAGTGGGTAATCCGATAAAATGGAATTGTGGAATGCGCCAGGTTGAAGCCCAGGCAGTGACTGCGGCTGCGGTTTCTTTTAATGGTCTGTTGGTTTCGTTGTCCAGCTCGTCATCCAGAGCATAGCCATCAATATTTTTGGCGATGTACTTGGCAAGGTATCCCGCTGCTCCGCCTTTATTCAAATGTTTGCAATCGACACGGTTTTGTTGGGCACCCGCTTCGTTTCCATCTTCTTTCAGCGCGTAGTGGCGTAGGATATCAACGATGGCTTGCCGTTGTTCTCGGGTGCAATACAGCATCATGTGCCAGTGTGGGGTGCCATCATGATGAGGCTCTACGACTCTCAGTCCATAAACCGGCAATTTGCGATCTTTCAGTGCAGTGCGAATGTTACCCCATATTCTGACCAGGTAATGCTGAGCGTCTTTTGGGGTATAGCATGAATGATTCCAATGCCGATTAAGCAGAACTCGTTTTTCCTGGCCCACGACACGGGTAGCGTGATACTTGGATGGGGTCGTCAGCGTAATAAACATACCGATGTCACCCCGCTCGCAGGCATAGCGCTCAATACCGGCAATGGTGCTCATCAGTTCCATTCGTCGGATTTCTGGATTGGCAATACTGGACATAACTTTGTCAATGAGCTCAATGCGTTCTCCAGTGTGGATATTTTCCAATTCACAACTTTTCAAAAAATCGAGGTTAGATATCCGGCGTGCATGGATGTCCTGTATCGCCTGCTGGCTGGCATAGGGTGAGGTCGCTCTGGTAACCTGGCCAATGGCGATTAATAACGCTTCACGCCAACGTGCACGTTGGCTTTTTAACTGGCGCTCCCACCAACGTTCTGTAACCAGACGGATGAGTGCTGCGAAGGCGTTACGTTGCGTGAGGCGTTTTTTTTGATATTTATGCCAATGCAGGGGCGCAATGTTAAAGGCCCGAGCCATTCCGGCAACTTTTCCGTATAGCCATTGTTGTGCCGCATCAGTGAATAGTTGCTGTCTGTCACCCTGGTGCATAACAAGATATTCATCACTGAGATCGTTATAAGCGTCATGCATTTGTCTGGCGATATGACTGGCAAATGTGCGTAAGGTTTTATCAGACATATCCGGTAAGCATTGATAATTATCCTCGTTGTTGAGAAAACGGGGCGATATGCTGATATTCATCTGATGTCGCGCGTTAATAGCTTCAATACGTGACCAAAGCCGTTCATCAACCATCCGTAGATAACGAAATGCAGTCTGTAATCCTTGATTTTGTTTGAGAAACTCAAAACGCCGTTGGAAATGAGTGGCAAGAAAACGTGGCAATATATTCAGGCGTAATAGCACAGCCTGTCCTTGATGCATCTCTTCACAAGACAGCGACGATATTTCTTGACCAATTGCCGGACGCGGTGCATTCCATGGATAAGGCCCAACAAACGTAGTGTCGTGTCTACCGGGGAACGGAGGTGGCAGTGTCGGGGGGAACCGCCCCCGGACTGATCGTGTCATGTGCAGTCACTCTGAAAGACAATTAATTGATACAAAAGAAAAAGATGGTCCTGACGGACGACCAGTCAATCAGGACAGCAACGGGTCGGGAAATTGTCATGATGACCCCTGAACGCGGCGTTTTTTCTGTTCCCGAATTTCCTGACATGACACACAGCAAGTGACACCAGGAATGGCCAGCCGGCGTGCTTCCGGGATTATTGCATCACAGTCTTCACAGGTATGTGCTGATATCTGCGTCGGCAATTTGCGGGCACTGGCAATCTGGGCTGATAGTATTAACGCTTGTTGTTCTTGGGAGATATCCATACTGTCTGCCATTAGCACCGTTCCCCTACCTGATGCTGAATTTTTTCTGCTTCCAGACAAAGTAGTTCGACGATGTCAGGTGCGGAAAGGTGTTCATGTTGGGCGTGAGCGGCCAGTTGTTTTAGATAACCTGCGTAAAAACGGGCCGCTTCTGACAGCAGCTCTTCGCGTCGTGTTATGAGCGCTCGGTCGAAAGCAGCCTGTGGCTGGTAATGGTGTGATAATGATTGATTTTTCAAGATATTTATCCTTTTCAGACGGTAGGAAGCCTGTCGCTATTGCGACCGTGCTTAATGCTTTAATCTGATCTAGCTTGAGTTACCGGGTATAATTTTCAGGTTTTACACTGGTGAGAATGGCCGGGGTGTCATCAAACAGTGTTTTCAGCTCATCCAGTGCCACCAGCAATGACGTACTCCAGGTACAACTTTGGTCCTCTATTCTTTGGATCGGTTGGTTAAATTCAGTGGCTGATAATCCGGCATGGAAAAACAGTGTTCGGCGTTCACTGATAGAAAGCCGATGAATAAAACCAAGAACCGGTGTTGACAGCCGCGGTGAATGATTGAAGGCCTGGCGTAGTTCATCGAGTGCGCTAATTACCCGTTCGCGGGTGGTTTCATCCATCTCTTCCAGTTGATACACCGTATTGCTATTGCTCAATCCAGCATGGAAGCAGATTGTTCGCCGATAGCGCTCTGACATCCGGTTGTAAAAATAGCAAGTGTGCCGCCAGCGTGGTTCTGCAAAATATTTTCCGATCAGTGCTCGCAATTTTGCCGGCATTTCCTGTAGATGTGTGGCTGTAACCGCATAATGTGATGTCATAACAGATGTCTCCGTCATAAATTGCATGATGAACGAAACAATTTTGATGAAACGATTGATGCTATTATCATGGAATTCGATTTGTCGAATTATGGTTTTGCATAGTGACAGCCAGTTGTTCTATGATGGCCTCTCGACACAAATAGTTTCTGTTTATCAAGTATCTGTTGTGATTTCTTGTCACTAAAACGTGTTTCTTTTCCATACTTTTGCATTTGCGAATGAATATAAAAGTTTTGGTTAGGAAGTTGAGCAGTAATATAGTCTTGTTGATACCCCATTTTTGGGATGTAAAGACATCTGAACTGTTCACCGGACCACTCTATTTACCTCATTTAGTAAATGAAACGTGATGAGTGATGGTGCACTTGATTACGCCACCGTGGCGATGGGATGGCTTGGGTATTCGTATCACTGGCGTTGGGTATTCGACAGTAAGATTTCCCTTAGAAAGGTGTGATTGGATTGCAATGTCATCAGACATAAAGCAATATCTCCTGCAGGTTATGGTGTTGTATGGTGATACATGTGGCGTGGAGACACTATAGAACACATTACGTGTATATGTAAATACTCTCGAGGTGTTTTTGAATATAAATAGTAGTACCGCAGTAGCAGCCTCTGTACTTGAACGTATCATGTCGAGCTATGGGGTAAAAACTCAAAAGGAATTGAGCGAAGTTACTGAAATTCCTACAAACACAATCAGTAACTGGATTCAGCGTGAAAATGTTCCTGGTAATATCATCCTTAAGTGCGCACTTGATACTGGCGCAGATGCTGGGTGGTTAGTTACGGGGAATTTTGCAAATTCAAATAATGTGCTTGGCAGAACACCGTTGAAAGGTAAGGTGCTTTATGAACAGATTTTATCTTCCGGTGGTAAAGCGGTACTCCGTCGAATGTTGGATGCCTACGGTTTTAGTACGCAAAAAGAGTTAGGTGACTTACTGGGAATCGCGCCTGGTACTATCAGTACCTGGATTCGTCGAGACTTTTTCCCTGGTGATGTTGTGATAGCTTGCGCACTTGATACTGGGGTTTCGCTGGAATGGTTAGCTATTGGTAAGGGACGGGCTGTTCAGGCGGAAAGTCGCAGCGATGAGGATAAGGAAACGGATATTATTCCGATCCCTTGCAAAATGCTCAAGGTCGGCAAATTGTACGATGCTGCACACTGGAAGGCTGACCCACAGTTTTTACCCAAAGGATTGCTTAATCCTTTGCGGATCGAAAGTAGTTCCGCATCATGGTTGGTGGATACTGGGGTGACGAGCGTCAGTAATGGGCGTTGGTTGCTGGATATTGATGGTAAAAGCGATATTTATGACGTTGCGCTGTTACCGGGTCGCAAGATTAATGTGGTGGGGAGTTCTTCTCACTTCCAATGTGGTGTGGATGAGGTGACTCCACTGGGTTTTGTAATATTGACGCTTACCATGAATATCTGATCGTTTATTGCAAACTGCACTTTGTTGCCCAATATTAAAATTGTGTAATACTGTATATAAATAGAGTGGTGAACCTGTTTCTTGTCACTACTTTAATGGGAGTGCGCTTTAGCTAATGATATTTAACATTCTACTTTCGATTATTGCGTTCAGTATCGATATGAAAATAAAGTGAATATCATTACCAACATGATGGTTGTCTAATCCCGATAGATTTTGAAATACAGAACGGCGGCAATCGTATGAATTCTAATGAATATAAAAAATTATAATAAAAATAGAGTAGTAACCATCCCGTTTGGCAGCGTCGTGAATGTATATCTGCGTCGCTGCCACTTTTTGTGTATTTTTACTGAGATGTGCGTATTTCAAAACTATAACTCTGAGAACCGTGAGCTTTGGCAATCAGATTCATAAATTGCCGTACGTTTGTGCGGGGATCCAGAAACCATCAATGATGTCTTCAATAGGCAAACAACCTCCATTACGAATACGTTGTTCGCTCATGGCTCTGAGACATTGCGATTCGGTGAAATAAGCATCGATCACAAGTTCGTCACAGCCGTTACCCAGATAACAAACAAAAATCACCAGTACGAACATGTTTTCCTCAATATTTTTATCGACCGGTATAGGTATAACTGTTTTTTATTTCTTGGTTCATAAAAAGATTGTAGATGAAAATACATAATGTGGTGATATCGGTGCTGAACGAGATAACCGTCATCAGCGTTGAATAATCCATCAACGATGTTTGGCGCCCACGCAGGCACCATCGCGGACTGATTCGTGTGGGAGCCGGCGAATCATCTGGAGAGGGCATCTTTATCTTTGAACCAGTCACACATTTGTTCACGATTGGGAGAGAATGTCGGTTCGGCAAATGGATCGGCTACGCCACGATGGCCTCATGTTGCCAACGGTAACCTTTAGGAAACCACGGATTTTATCCTAAGTCAGGATTGCGATGGGTGCTGAATGTCGGAGCGGGAATTATCGCTGCTATTGCAGATAAATGGCCTATAGTAGCGAGACCGGCCACCAGGATAAGAGAGCGTGGGTCTTCATCTGTGGATTAGTATGATAGCTGTAATGTGGAACGTGTTCTTACTGAGGCGCGGCCATGACGGATCTGTAAAAATAACTTAACAGAACAGGATGTATTATCCTGCGAATTTTTTACATTTCTTGCCAACGGGTTAACTGGTCCGCGATTATCATAGCTTAACTGAATGATGGCTGGCGAAAAATGCGGTTAAACTACTCACTTGTGTGTTCCTCAGGATAGCAGCCACATAATGAGAAGGGTTGATACTTTAACGTTATCTTATTGTTCATAATGGGTATTATTAGTATTAATGATTGTAACTTGAATGATTTATATCATGTGATTATTGTCGCGCAATAATCAGTACCTGAGCGCACAATGGCATTCCTGTATTATGTCGATATTCAACAGAGATATTTTGTGCAGACAGATAAATCTTGTAGCATCCTGACCTGAATACTTATTTAATATAAATTTGATACCAGTAGCTGAATGATCTACAAAGAAAAACGTATTTTTATGAAAAAACAACAATTCTATGATGAGTTAGTGCGTGACTTATCCTCATTAATTGCAGGTGAAAATCGGTTTATCACTATATTATCAAACAGCAGCGCTTTGCTGTTCGAGCGGCTTGAAGGCGTGAACTGGGCAGGGTTTTATTTGTTAGAAGGAGATACCTTGTTTCTTGGGCCGTTCCAGGGCCATGTCGCCTGTGTTCGTATTCCTGCGGGTAAAGGCGTTTGTGGCCACGCTGTGTCGGAAAATCGGGTACAGCGTGTAGGGGACGTTCATGCATTTCCCGGCCATATTGCTTGTGATGCGGCAAGCAATGCTGAAATTGTGCTGCCGTTGCAGGTTGGTGGGCAGCTTGTTGGTGTACTGGATATTGATAGCATTATTTATCAACGGTTTGACGCCGCTGATGAAGAAGGGCTTAAGGCGTTGGTTGCGGTACTTTGCACTCAGCTTGAACAGAGTGATATATCGAATTTTATTAATTCTCTCATGTTGGGACACGGATAACGTAGCAATTGCCGATGGCGTCATTATAATGGCGCCTGTTCATGCCCGCGCTGGTTGGCAAACCCGTTGTAATCAGGAAATTTCATGGAAAATCAACCTAAGTTGAACAGTAGTAAAGAAGTTATTGCTTATTTGGCGGAGCGGTTCCCGCTTTGCTTCACCAGTGAAGGTGAAGCCCGTCCGTTGAAGATCGGAATCTTTCAGGATCTGGTCGCACATGTGCCTGAATCAGATCATGTCAGCAAAACACAATTGCGGTCTGCTCTGAGGCTTTACACTTCCAGTTGGCGTTATTTGTATGGCATCAAACTAGGTGCTCAGCGTGTTGATTTAGATGGTAATCCTTGCGGAGAGCTTGAACAGCAACATGTGGAACATGCACGTAAACAACTGGAAGAGGCAAAAGCCCGTGTTCAGGCCCAGCGAGCGGAACAACAAGCGAAGAAACGTGAAGCGGGAGAAGTGACTGAACCCGTCCGCAAGCGTTCTGCTCCTCGTCGTGATCGGGATGACTCCGGTGCTGCTGCTCGCCGACCGCGTCAGACTGTTTCTCGCCCAACGCAGATTCCCCCTCCGTCTTCGTCGACAGACAAATCTCAATCACGCCAGTCCAAACCTGTCCGTGAGGAAAAACAGACTCAGCGAGATGTGGTTACAGATATATCTAAACTGCAAATCGGTCAGGAAATTAAAGTCAGAGCTGGCAAAAATGCCATGGATGCCACTGTGCTTGAGATTGCTAAAGGTGAAGTCAGGGTTCAACTCACTTCAGGTTTGGCAATGATCGTACGCGCAGAACATTTGCAGTTCTGATACGGAGGCCAACCTGGGCATGAACAAATTAGTAAAAGCAACCGTATTAGCCTGCTTTCTGCTGGCGGGCGGCAGTTTCGCCAGTGAAACCATTACACGCGTCGATCAGATCCCTCAACTGCATCCGGAACCCCAGCATGCAACAGTGAGTAATCGTGTTACTTTGCGTTTCCTGCGTTCTCATTACCGACGATTTACGCTGGATGCACAATTCTCCGGTAAAATTTTTGCCCGCTATCTCAATATGCTGGATTACAGTCATAACGTGTTACTGGCGTCTGACATAGCTCAATTCTCCAGTAAAAAAGGTGAACTGGGTGAGGATCTGGAAGCGGGTAAACTGGATTTGCCCTACGCATTGTATAACTTGACGCAGAAGCGACGTTTCGAACGTTATCAATATGCGTTGTCGTTATTGAACAAGCCGATAAACCTCAATGGTAATGACACTATCGATCTTGATCGTAGCAAGGCTCCGTGGCCTAAGAGTGTCGACGAGCTGAACCACTTGTGGGATGCCAAGGTTAAATATGATTGGCTGAATCTGAAACTGACTGGCAAAAGTGATCAGGAAATTAAAAACACATTGACCAAACGTTATCAGTACGCAATTCGACGTTTGGTGCAGAGTAATAGTGAAGATGTTTTTCAATTGATCATGAATGCTTTTGCTCGGGAAATAGATCCGCATACCAG
This sequence comes from Prodigiosinella confusarubida, assembly GCF_002847015.1. Classification (GTDB taxonomy): domain Bacteria; phylum Pseudomonadota; class Gammaproteobacteria; order Enterobacterales; family Enterobacteriaceae; genus Prodigiosinella; species Prodigiosinella aquatilis. The sequence goes on along the minus strand of NZ_CP025085.1, from coordinate 3,256,076 downwards.
CTATTTGTCCCCCCGCAATACTGAACAGTTTAATACGGAAATGAGTCTGTCTCTGGAGGGCATCGGCGCCGTATTACAGATGGATGATGATTACACGGTCATCAACTCTATGGTACCTGGTGGCCCGGCAGCAAAAAGTAAACATATTAATGTCGGCGATCGCATCGTAGGGGTTGGACAGGCTGGCAAAGCGACGGTGGATGTTATCGGTTGGCGTCTGGATGATGTCGTTGCGCTGATTAAGGGCCCGAAAGGCAGTAAGGTTCGTCTGGAAATTCTGCCAGCAGGTAAAGGTGCCAAGACACGGGTGGTGACACTGACGCGTGAGCGTATCCGCCTGGAGGACCGTGCTGTCAAAATGACGTTGAAAAAGGTAGGGAAAGATAAAGTCGGCGTACTGGATATTCCCGGTTTTTACGTTGGTTTGACGGATGATGTGAAGGTTCAGTTACAGAAGCTGGAAAAAGATCATGTCAGCAGTATCGTCATCGACCTGCGTGCCAATGGTGGTGGCGCGTTGACTGAAGCTGTAAGCCTTTCCGGTCTGTTTATTCCAAGTGGGCCAGTGGTTCAGGTACGTGATAATAACGGTAAGATACGTGAGGATAGCGATACTGACGGCATCGTTTATTATAAGGGACCGCTAGTTGTTTTGGTCGACCGTTTCAGTGCATCGGCGTCGGAAATTTTTGCTGCGGCGATGCAGGATTACGGACGTGCATTAATCGTCGGTGAGCCGACATTCGGGAAAGGGACTGTACAGCAGTATCGCTCTCTGAACCGGATCTATGACCAGATGTTGCGTCCGGAATGGCCAGCGTTGGGGTCGGTGCAATACACGATTCAGAAGTTCTACCGTATTAATGGTGGCAGCACTCAGCGAAAGGGTGTCACGCCAGATATCATGATGCCAACCGGTACGGAGACCGTGGACACCGGAGAGAAGTTTGAGGATAACGCTTTGCCATGGGATAGCATTAAAGCGGCTAATTACAGCAAAGTCGGTGATTTCTCATCAATACTGCCAGAGCTGATTAAACGGCACCAGGAACGGATTGCGAAGGATCCTGAATTCCAGTTTATCGAGCAGGATGTCGCCCGTTATAATGAAATGAAAGATAAGCTTAATCATGTTTCTCTCAATTTGGCACAACGCGAAAAAGAGAATAATGAAGATGAAGCGTTGCGTTTACAGCGCATTAATGAGCGTTTTAAACGTCAAGGCAAACCATTGTTGAAATCGCTGGATGCGCTACCGAAGGATTATCAAGGCCCTGATCCGTATCTGGATGAAACTGTACAGATTGCTGAGGATTTGGCTCAGCAGCAGAAGAAATAGTTTTTTCTGATGGCTATCAAGCCCCGACCAGTAATCTGGACGGGGCTTTTTTTTTTACTTCTTACTGAATACCCACGCTTCCTGCCTTACCGGGATGATTAGCAATTTCCTTTCAGCTCCGCTTGTGAAAGCACTATCGACTATGTATCGCCACGAATGAAAAGTTGTGGCCAGGATTATTTCTTCTTAGTTTGATGTGCGTCAAAAGAATAGCTATTGATAGGAATATTATTGATAATAGTTATCACTTATCATTTTCACAAAGTGATTGAGAGATAAAATCCCTTTCAGTAAATGCGAACTTATTGATGTTTTAGTGAAGGAATGATGTATGGCCTTAAGTCTTCAAACTCTGCTCGATATTCCCCTTAATGCCAATGCCATTGTTGCCCGAATCCGCTTGACGGGAGAAAGTCAGCAACGCCTGACTGAACTGGGCATACGTGTGGGTGGCAATGTTCGAGTGATTCAACGTGAAGCTAATCAACCATTGATGTTGGCTGCCGGTGATGGCCGTGTGGCAATCAATTGGGATATGGGGAAACAGGTTTGGGTTTCTCCACAGGGTTCAGGCTTATAAAGGGGAAAACCATGGCACAGGAAGTATTGTCCGTCGCGACTAAATGGCGGGTGGTCGGGTTTCAAAAGGGATCGGCTGATTATCGTAAACGTCTGTTGGCATTGGGGGTTACGCCGGGGGTGGAATTTACAGTTTCTCGGGTAGCGCCGCTGGGTGACCCTATTGAATTACGCCTGCGCGGTGCAGCAATCAGTGTTCGCAAAGACGAAGTCCAGATTCTGATTCTGGAAAAATGTTAAAAGTGCGCGGTAGGTAAGGAATTTTTTATGGATGTGCAACCTGTTATTTGCGTAGTAGGCAACCCCAACTGTGGCAAGACAACTTTATTTAATGTCCTTACCGGCGGTAAGCAGACAGTAGGTAACTGGCCGGGTGTGACGGTAGAAAAGAAAGTCGGCTATTACCGTTATCAAAATAAACTGACGACGCTGGTGGATCTCCCTGGCGTTTACTCTCTGAATCCGTCATCCGAAAGTTCAGAAGACGAGCGTGTGGCACGTGACTACATCCTCTCCGGTGAAGCGAATCTGGTACTTAATATCATTGATGCGTCTAATCTGGAACGTAATCTTTATCTGACCGCTCAATTACTGGACATGAATGTTCCCATGGTGGTGGCGGTGAACATGATGGATATCGCAGCTTCCCGCAAGTTGGACATTGATATCGCAGAATTGCAACGGCAATTAGGATGTCCGGTCATTCCTGTGACTGCCAGTCAGAAGAAGGGAATTAATGACCTACGATTGATGTGTCAAACTGCATTGGAAAACCCCGCCACACCGCAGATAACCATCCCGTATGATGAACCGTTACGACTAGCTGCGCAGGAAATTGCACTAACGCTGCGTGGTGTTGCTGATATTCCTAATGCCTATTGGTTGGCTATCCAGTTGATGGAGGGAGACGTGACAGTACGCAGTCGCGTACCTGAACCGTTGTTGACTAAGGCTGATGAGACGATTGCTGCATTGGTTGCGGATTATGAGGATGAACTGGACATTTTCTTGGCCGACGCACGTTATCGGTTTGTCGCCACTATAGCGAATGCTGCTATTACTCGGGGTGGTGAAGTTTCAGCAACGATGACGGATAAAATTGATCGCATTGTTCTCCACCGTTTTTTCGGGATCCCGATCTTTCTGGCTGTGATGTATCTGATGTTTGTCTTCACCATCAATGTTGGCAGCGCATTCATTGATTTCTTCGATAAGCTGTTTGGTACGATTTTTGTCGATGGGTTTGGTGAGCTGTTGCTGAATATGCATGTGCCTGAGTGGCTGAAAACATTGTTGGCTGATGGCATTGGCGGTGGTATTCAAACGGTTTCCACTTTTATCCCGGTTATTGGTTGTCTGTATCTGTTCCTTTCTTATCTGGAAGATTCTGGTTACATGGCGCGTGCAGCGTTTGTGATGGATCGCTTCATGCGCAGCATGGGGTTGCCAGGTAAGGCATTTGTCCCGCTGATTGTGGGATTCGGGTGCAATGTGCCGGCGATAATGGCAACCAGAACGATGGAGAGACACAGTGACCGTTTGGTTACGGTAATGATGTCGCCTTTTATGTCCTGTGGCGCGAGATTGCCGGTTTATGTGTTATTTGCGACGGCCTTATTTACCCGTGGTGGTCAAAATCTGGTGTTTGGCTTGTACCTGATTGGTATTGTCGCCGCTATAGCAACGGGGTTCATACTAAAAAATACGGCGTTAAAAGGGGATGCAGCCGCATTTGTGATGGAGATTCCTCCTTATCATTTACCGGGATTGCACAGTGTGTTGATTCGGACCTGGGAGCGGCTTAAAGGGTTTATATTGCGAGCCGGGAAGCTAATTGTAATGGTTGTCATGATCCTGAGCTTCTTCAATTCTATGGGGGTTGATGGATCATTTGGCAATCAGAATACACAAAAATCTGTGCTCTCGGCCATTGGGCAGAAGATTGTACCGGTGTTTAAACCCATGGGTATCAAAGATGATAACTGGCCGGCTGCTGTCGGCGTATTTACGGGCATCTTTGCTAAAGAGGCGGTGGTAGGGACACTGGACTCGCTTTATGGTGCTATGGCGGCTCATCAGGAAGGCGGAACGCAAGAAGAAAAAAAACCATTCAGTTTAGTGGATGGTGTATCAGAAGCGCTGGCGACTATTCCCGAGAACTTCAGCAAGCTTGGCAATGCGCTGCTTAATCCTTTGGGTATTGAGATCGGGGATTTAAGTGATACCGCGACAGTGGCGGCGAAGAATGAATTTTCGGTTACTTCACTGACCGTAATTTCGCAACTGTTTGATGGCAAATTGGGCGCATTCAGTTACCTATTGATGGTGTTGTTGTATGTGCCTTGTGTTGCCGCCGTTTCTGCCGTCTGGCGTGAAGTCGGCACCGCATGGACGTTATTTTGCATAGCCTGGACGATTCAACTGGGGTATGGCACGGCTGTCATTGTTTACCAAATTGGCCGGTTTGCCCAGCATCCGCAATATTCCATGTTGGCCATAGCGGGAGTGCTGGTGGTATTTACTACCACAATTATGCTGCTACGTCGTAAAGGTGTTCCGAGACAGCGTGTAATGGTAGACGAATTGAAATAAAAGTTTTGTGACCGCGGGAAATATTGTTCCCGCCGGGAACGTCAAGGAGAAAAGAATGACCTTAATTGAATTGCGTGACTTTGTGCGTGAAAAACAAAAGGTTTCTCTACGTGACATCAGCATGACATTTCACGCCGAACCGGGTGTTGTCGAAGGGATGCTGGATGTATGGGTTCAGAAGGGCAAAATACGTTGTCATCGCACAGTGGATAACGGTAAATGTGGTAGTTGCTGTTCTTGTGATAAAGGTATTAGCCAATATTATGAATGGCTGGGATCTGTATAGATCCATTCCCACCTTTGACTATTATTATGGGCAGGCAACGCCTGCCTTTTTTTATCTGAATACACACCTTTCATATTTTTCCAGTTTGTTGCCGAAGCGTTGCGTTTCCGAGCGAAGTTTTTTATGTGCTTTATGTCTTCGTCATGGCATGCCAGCATACTGGCGCGACTCGGTTAGTGATAGTTAAGTCGTGAAACAAAACAAAAACTGACCTGACGCAATATCTGCTCCTATTGCCCTCTTCATAATGAAATTCAGGCTCCGGGGGGCAAAGATGGATAAATTACTCGATCGTTTTCTAAATTACGTTTCTTTCGACACGCAATCCAAAGCCGGTGTCCGGCAGGTTCCGAGTACTGAAGGCCAGCTTAAGCTTGCTCACGCACTACGGCAGGAACTGCTTGAACTGGGATTTGAACAGGTCTCATTAAGTAAGCATGGGTGTGTCATGGCGACACTACCTACCAATGTGGCCTGGGACGTGCCGAACATCGGCTTTATTGCCCACATGGATACATCGCCGGATTACAGCGGGAAAAACGTCAATCCGCAGATTGTCGAAAGCTATCGTGGGGGTGATATCGCACTGGGTATCGGTGATGAGGTGTTATCACCGGTGATGTTTCCGGTTCTGCACCATTTGCTTGGACATACGCTGATCACCACCGATGGTAAAACCCTGTTGGGGGCAGATGATAAAGCCGGGATTGCAGAAATTGTGACATCAATGGTTCGGCTTCAGAAGCGGCAGGTACCTCATGGTGAAATTCGTATTGCATTCACGCCAGATGAGGAAGTAGGGAAAGGCCCGCATTTTTTTGATGTCGATGCGTTCAATGCCCAGTGGGCCTATACCGTAGATGGTGGTGGTGTCGGTGAGCTAGAGTGCGAAAACTTCAATGGCGCATCCGTGATGGTAAAAATTGTTGGTAACAATGTTCATCCTGGTAGTGCCAAAGGTGTCATGGTTAACGCGCTAACGTTGGCGACACGCTATCATCAGGAAGTCCCTGCAACGGAGGTTCCAGAGCATACTGACGGTTATCAGGGGTTCTATCATCTTCATAGTGCTAAAGGAACGGTTGAGCGTGCAGAACTGCATTACATCATTCGCGATTTTGAGCGTGACGGTTTTGAAAAACGCAAAAAGACAATGATCGAGATTGCAGAAAAGGTCGGAAAAGGTCTACATCCAGAGTGTTATATTGAAGTGACTATTACTGATAGTTACTACAACATGCGTGAGCAAATTGAACAACATCCACATGTCGTTGCGCTGGCACAACAAGCTATGCGGGATTGTAATATTGAGCCGATATTGAATCCAATCCGTGGTGGTACCGATGGGGCTCAGTTGTCATTTCAAGGGGTGCCTTGTCCGAATCTATTTACTGGCGGATATAACTATCACGGTAAGCATGAATTCATCACATTAGAAGGGATGGAAAGCGCAGTATCTGTCATTATGCGTATTGCAGAATTAACCGCGTTGCAGGCTCGTACCTTACACACTGCCGGTAATCCAGTTTCTGCAAAAGTATAAAAGGGAATGTTGTCGAAACATCATCCCCGGTTGATAAGTGTGCGGCGTTAATCCTGTTATCCCTGGAAAGCGCAAGGATCTCTTCGGCTGTAGATATCGAACGAACTGACCGTACTCTGTGTCAATAAGAGGGCAGTATTTCTCTGCCCATTTTTCGTGTTAATCAGCAAAGTACCAATAACCATTGTTTATCAGTACGGTAAGCTGAGCGAGAAATGACGGATCGTCTAATGCACCGTTGAGCATAGTCATGTCGATGACAGAATGCTGGGCAAGGGCTGAAAGCGCATCCTGATATGGACTTCGAAACTCTTCTCCGTTCACAAAGCAGCTTTCTCCCAGCCACAAGACCCGTAACCCTCCCAAACGACGCAGTGAATCTCCTTGCTGCATGAGATCATAAATCTCTCCGGCCTGATAAGGCGGCTCAGGTGGTGCCAGATCCAGTTCATGACGGGATTGGGAAATGAATTCACCAAACCATTGCTGAAACGAGTCTTTTTGTTGCACCAGATCCAGCATCATCTGCTGCAGAACATCCAATTCCTGTGGCAGGATAGTTGCAGGGTGTTCACGCGTTTGGATGTCAGGGTCGCTATAACGATAGTTGCCTAATTCATGAGCCAATACGTAATCGGCAAAACCGCTCATCAGCTCGCGAGCATTGGGTGCGCGAAAACCCACCGAATAGTTTAGCGAGTTTTCGAGTGAATAGCCCTCATGTGGGAAGCCGGGTGGAATGTACAGAATGTCGCCTGGCAAGGTTTCTTCATCAATAATGGCGTCAAACGGTCCAACCTGAAGCAGATCAGGATGAGGACAATGCTGTTTCATTGGCATTTTGTCTCCGACCCGCCAGCGGCGACGACCAGTGCCTTGAATGATAAACACATCATATTGATCGATATGCGGACCAACACCGCCGCCGGGCACGGCAAAAGATATCATTAAATCGTCAATACGCCAGTCAGGCAGTTTACGGAATGGGGACATTAACGCAGAGGACGGTTCATGCCAGTGATCGACGGCCTGAACCAGCAAAGACCAATTGGTTTCCCCCAGATGGTCATAGCTTTCAAACGGGCCGTGGTTCACATCCCAACGGCCGTCTTGATGACTGACCAGGCGACTGTCTATTTCATTTTCGAGTGCCAAACCAGCCAGTTCGTCGGGGGTAATCGGATCCAGGAAAGGAGAGAATCCGCCTTTGATAATGACTGGACACTTTTGCCAGTAGCGTGCTAAAAAATCTTGCCAGTCGAGATTAAGTTGATAGTCCATGACATATTTCCAGTAATGGGAGCTGGCAACAATTATAGCGGAAGCCGGATGTACTGTCTTTTATCCCTCATTCTGATTAAGGTGCTGGTGGCCAAAAATGGCTTCTATGCGTGCTCCACCCAACGTGCTGTCGCTGATGAGAATCTCACCCTGATATTGCTCAATAATCTCTATTGCCACCGCCAAACCGATACCTTGACCAGGACGAAGTGTATCGGCTCGTTGTCCGCGTTGGAAAATCAATTCCCGTTTGCTATGAAGAACACCGGGGCCATCATCTTCAACAATCAGATGTAATTTCTGTTCGGAATATTGTGCGCTGATCTCCACAAATTCCAGGCAGTATTTACAGGCGTTATCCAGAATATTGCCCATTATTTCCATGAAATCATTTTTTTCTCCGATAAACGTCAGTTCCGGGGAAATATCCAGCGTGAGTACAACACCTTTACGTTGATAAACTTTATTGAGCGCGGAGCACAAGCTATCCAGCAGGGCGGGGACGGAATGAACTTCCCGGCCCATCACCAGATGCTCAGTACGCATACTGGCGCGGTGCAGATAATAGCCAATCTGTTGTGAGATGCGGCTGATTTGCGCCAGCATAATCGGTTCTGCCTGCTCAATAGTAATATCCTTGCCGGTGCGTAATGTCCTTAATGTGGTCTGTAATACCGCCAGCGGGGTTTTCAGACTGTGAGTCAAATCGGTTAACGTGGTGCGGTATTTGTGATAGCGCCGACGCTCATTATTCAGCAATGTATTGAGGTTACGTACCAGACTATGCAGTTCTCGAGGTGAGCTCTCATCTAACTGATCTCGGGTGCCGTTTTCTAACTCGCCAATTTGGTGAACCAGATGTTTGATGGGGCGCAGACTCCAGTGTGCGGCTAGCCATAACAACGGTAGCACTAGCAAGAGGTGGGCGATAAGAACGTAGCGGAACCATTCCCATACGACATCAGTCTGTTGCAACTCTTGTGGAATTTTGTCAACAACGACAATGGTGAGTGACGGTAGGCGTTCAGATGCCGGGTAAATGTTAACGGCGACAGAGTGTGTCAGTGGCGCATCATCCTCGGAATTGTACGCCTGTAACTTGTTCATGATCTGTGCGTTGCCGGACAGTACGGCGCTGCTGGTACGGGGGTCTGTATCTAACTCATGATAGCCGGTCCGTTGTAACCACTCGGGTTTAATCAGCGCCTCCAGCGCTGGTACAGCATGTTCTCGCCACAATAATTTTCCTTGTTTATCGTAGATAAATACCAATGTTGGATAGTTAATATCCAGTTCTGCGGGGATAGTGATAGTAAGTTGGTGATCCCGCCATTGCGCCAGGCTATAAAACAGGTTGCTTTCACCACGCAATAGGCGAAAAGACGTTTGATCAAAGCTGATGCTGTACCCCACGATAGCGACACCGCCGTAAGAAAGGGTGAGCGCCAGTACGACCGCTGCAGTGGCGATCAAGAAGCGAAAGCGTAGTGAGAGTGGTTTTTTTTTGCTCATATCAGTCCTGGTGCATACTGATATCGAAGCGATAGCCCTGACTTCTGACCGTCGTGATGACTTCATGGGAGTCTATGGCCTGTAATTTTTTGCGCAGTCGACCCATGAGTACATCAATGGTGTGGCTTTCACGCAGTTCGGCGTCGGGATAGAGTTGTAACATTAGTGATTCTTTGCTGACGACTTTTCCACAGTTACGAATTAACGTTTCGATAATGGTGTATTCAAAAGCTGTTAATTTTACGTTGATGCCACGGACCAGTAATTCCCGGCGAGACAGATCGATCTCAAACGGGGGAATGCTGATAATTTGTGATGCCAGGCCACAGTTACGACGCATTAACGCCTGCATGCGAGCGACTACTTCCTCCATGTGAAATGGCTTGGTGACATAATCGTCGGCCCCGGCTTCCAGAACGGCGACCTTCTCCTGCCAGCTTTCTCGGGCGGTTAATACCAGAATTGGCAGTTTGATCTGCTGTGCCCGCCAACGTCGGATCAAACTGGTGCCATCTTCAACCGGTAACCCTAGATCGATAACGGCAATGTCTGGTGCGTGCTCATGGAGAAAATAATCGGCTTCTTTGGCATCAGAGGCCGCATCCACCTGATGTCCCATCTCATTCATCTGAACACTCAGGTGATGGCGTAACAGAACATTATCTTCAACAATAAGAATACGCATGGTTTTTTCTCTGAGTGGATCCTGAAGGAAGGTGTTTTGACTATAGCGGTGAGCCAATATCACACGGTTGGCAATAATGACGGATAAGATTATCCATAACTGCCATAAACGGCAGGTAAACAAACGGAAGTAGAAATGATGGCAGACAGAGTTTCGCCTGCCAAGTAGGGAATAACTTATTTCAGTTCATCAACCATTTTCAACGCGCGACCAATGTAATTAGCGGGTGTTAATGTTTTCAGGCGGACTTTTTCTGCTTCAGGTAGCGCCAGCCCATCAATAAAGCGCTTTATTCCCTCAGCGTCGACACGTTTACCGCGCGTAAGCTCTTTCAGCTTTTCGTAGGGTTTCTCAATACCATAACGACGCATTACCGTTTGAATCGGCTCAGCCAGCACTTCCCAGTTATGATCCAATTCATCGGCCAGATGAGCACGGTTTACTTCCAGTTTACTGATGCCTTTAAGCGTAGCCTGATAAGCGATTACGGCATAGCCCACACCGACGCCGAGATTACGAAGTACAGTTGAATCTGTTAGGTCACGCTGCCAGCGTGAAACCGGTAGTTTGCTGGACAGATGTCCTAATACGGCGTTAGATAGTCCCAGATTGCCTTCGGAATTTTCAAAGTCGATAGGATTCACTTTATGTGGCATTGTGGAGGAGCCAATTTCACCCACAATGGTTTTCTGCTTGAAGTGATTAAGGGCAATGTAACCCCAAACATCACGGTCAAAATCAAGCAGAATGGTATTGAAGCGTGCCATGCAATCGAACAGTTCGGCAATGTAATCATGCGGTTCGATTTGTGTGGTATACGGGTTCCAGGTGATACCCAGTGACGTCACAAAACTTTCGCTGAATTGATGCCAGTCAATATCAGGATAGGCGACCATATGTGCATTATAATTGCCGACGGCACCATTAATTTTCCCCATTATTTCAACCTGTTGTAATTGCTGCAACTGGCGTTCCATTCGATAGGCTGTGTTGGCAAATTCCTTCCCAATGGTAGACGGTGTTGCAGGCTGTCCATGGGTACGGGACAACAGCGGAATATCACGATACTGATGGGCTAACTGTTTGATGGCATCAGTGATATTGCGCCAGAAAGGCAGGATGATCTCGCGGCGTGCGGTACCCAGCATCAGTGCGTGGGAAAGATTGTTGATGTCTTCCGAGGTGCAAGCGAAATGAACAAATTCGCTGACCGCATGCAGAGCAGGTACGGTAGCCACTTTTTCTTTTAGAAAATACTCTACAGCTTTGACATCGTGATTGGTGGTACGCTCAATGGTTTTGATACGAGCAGCATCTTCTTCACTGAATTCGCTGATAATTCTATCAAGGAAAGCGTTTGCGTCAGCGTCAAATGCAGGAACTTCCTGGATTTCTGCACAGGCCGCCAGTTTTTGCAGCCAACGTACTTCAACCTGCACACGAAACTTCAGTAAACCATATTCACTGAAAATAGTGCGCAACATGCTGACTTTATCGCCGTAGCGTCCGTCAATAGGGGAAACGGCGGTCAGTGAGGATAATTCCATTGCAAGCAACTCCTGAGATTGGGTTTAACAAAAAATAAAATGTATTGTTGTAATAGTATCGCATGCTGGTGGCCGAACCGGAATAAGCGACCACCACTCTTATGGTGTAATCTCCATCATTCCGAGGAGATCATCAGGCATAAGAGTGTGACAGTATCTGTTGGGCGTGTTTTACCAGTGCGTTGCGAGCAAACATTAATTGTAGACGCCCACCACCGACCTGCTGCCACAGGACTGCTGAGCGGATACCAGCCAGCAAGATGGCTCTGACTTTAGCTTGAATCTGATTGTTTTTTAATATATCAACTGAACCTGTAACCTGAATACGCGGACCTAATTTGCTGATAACGTCCACATAAATACCAGCCAGGACATTGATGATAGTATCGGAAAGCAAATCATAGTGTTCTGTCTGTCGGCCCAACTGATTGATACGACTACCCAGTTCATTGAATGCTGAACGATTTTTATCGAGGCGTCGTTCAAGTGCTATGAGGCTGAATGTATAGCGGGATAGCTCAGTATTAAGAGCTCCACGGGTGCTATTCAGTATACTTAGCAAGGTTTTCAACCCTGTTGTCAGGTTACTTTCTTCATTGCCGAAAACGTCCAGTGTAGTGGCAGGGTTCACGATCAATATGCTGTTAAGCGAGATTCTCAGAGCGTCGCTACTACAGTTGCCCTGATGTGCCAGTTGTTGAACCAGACAGGCAGATTGGCAGATACCGCCTAATGCCAGCGTAATGTCGTGATAATTTTTAGCCACAGTTGCTCCTGTCATTGTTCTTTATAATAGATAATAGCCTGCATGAGTGCCTTGCTGGATGGCACCTGGAGAAAGTGTTGAGCAATCCTTTTATCAGTAGTGATAGTTGAATTGATGCTGGACTTCCACATTTGTACTGGAGTGCAATGCTGAATTCAGTAGATCATGCCATAAAACGCTGGTTGAACACAGCCTCTGGTAGGGCCAGATAGAGAGAAATATACAGATGCAGTTTCTCCAATCGTTGGTTACGTATGGCAATACGAGAAGATAATGTGCATATCTTTGTTTCGTTTGACTACTTTGTAATCGATTAACTGTCTATAGACAGTCTGAATGGGATTGGTTTTCTACGTTATTATCTCTTTTTATGCAGAAAGTATGATGGGTTGTCATTTAATGAAGATTCATTTTCTGCATGAAGTGTTATATGGAGTAAATGATTATTGTTGGTATCTATCAGTAATAATTATAAGTAAAACTGTATTTTGTTTTTTTATTTGCGTTCTTGATTTTTAACCGTTGTTATTCATTTTTTCCATATGAGTGGTTATTTAAATAGACGTTATGATGCATGTGAAATCAATATCAAAAGTTTGAGCAGATTCAAATTAATGATCAAAGATTTTCCTCAGCGTGCCGATAATAGAATAGAACTTTATTTCTTAGCCGGAGGCAAGACTCTCCATAGGACGAGTTCCAGCGGAAAAGCCAATAATTACCTCATTTCATTGAGGTCAATACGTAACGCGTTTTATCAGGGGTAGAATTATGAGATTTCTTCGAGATATAAAAATAAGAACTATGATGGTTTTGATTCTTATCCTATTTTGTATTTTATGGGGAGGGGTGTCAGCATTTGCGCTTTACTCACTGGATCAATTGACTGAAGAGTTACAGTTGACGAATGTTCAGCAAGGAAATGGCGATATTATAAATGATGCTAATGCACATTATTATCGTGTTCAAAACCAGCTTTACAGTGCGTTAGACGCAAGAATCAAGGACAATTCTTCACTAGCGGATATCCAGCTTATGATGGCTGGGAAAGAGATGGATAAATTAAAAGAAGGACTTGATCAATTTAAATCTATTGATCATGTCAACATTGATCCTAAGATTATTGGTTTAATCTACAACAGCTCCTATAAACTTTTCACCGAAGGTGTCACGCCGTTAGCGGATGCCATCAAAGCGAATCGGATTGATGATGCCAAAAAACTGACTCAAATTTTCCCTTCGCTGCGTAACAATTTTACGGTAGCCATCGAGCAATACAACAAGGCTATATTCCAGTTAAAAGCTGAAGCTCAGGACCGCATTTCTGTATGGGTGAACCGATGCCAGCAAATGTTGATTGCTGCGCTGATCGTCGGTTTTATCATTGTACTGCTCACCGACCGTTATCTGGCAACCTATGTTATCAAACCACTTGAGCTAATCAAAAAGCATCTGCAAGTTCTGGCTGTCGGTAATTTGTATACCAGAATGGTAAATACCGGAAGAAACTGTGTAGGTCAGCTCGTTCCTTATGTGCAGCAAATGCAGGATAACTGGGTAAAAACTGTTTCGGAAATCCGTGGCAGCTCTGAAGCTATTTATCGTGGAACCAGTGAAATTTCTTCCGGTAATACCGACTTGTCTTCACGCACCGAGGAACAGGCTTCTGCGCTTGAAGAAACTGCGAGCAGCATGGAGCAGCTTAGTGCTGCGGTGAAACAAAACGCTGACAATGCCAGCCAGGCAAGCGTGCTGGCACAGAATGCGTCGAAAACGGCACACGAAGGGGGTGATATCGTTGGCGAAGTGATTAAAACTATGGGGGCAATTAGTAGCAGTTCTCAGAAAATTGCCGATATCATTAACGTTATCAACAGTATCGCTTTCCAGACCAATATTCTGGCGTTGAATGCAGCAGTGGAGGCTGCGCGAGCCGGAGAGCAGGGGCGGGGATTTGCTGTAGTTGCCAGTGAGGTGCGGAGTCTGGCACAGCGTAGTGCGCAGGCGGCCAAAGAGATAGAAGGACTTATCGGGGAATCTGTCAATAATGTGAACATGGGGTCAACGCAAGTCACTCGTGCGGGTGATGCAATGGATAACATTGTTAAAGCTGTAACCAGCGTGACCGATATTATGGGTGAGATTGCATCCGCCTCCAATGAGCAAAGTAAGGGTATTTCCCAGGTAGGCCAGGCGATTGTAGAGATGGATAGTGTCACTCAGCAGAACGCCTCATTGGTTGAACAGTCAACGGCTGCTTCAGCATCGCTTGAAGAACAGGCACGACGTTTGACGGAAATCGTTTCTATTTTTCAGATGTCGGAGTCAGATGAACGTTCACCAGAGAGAGAAAGCAGCAGATCACAACCAATAGCGCTCCCTGGCGCAACGTCAGCGAAAAAAATGGTATCTAATGATAACAACTGGGAAAAATTCTGATTGTTGCCGAATACGTTAATGCAATAAGTAAAAAGGCGCCATCTGGCACCTGCAGATCATTGGCAAACTTATGTGCGGTGTCAGAACAGTGATAATGGGAGAGAAGAGTAAAGCATCCGCGTCAAGGATGGCGCGGCTTGAGCTTACATATAGGTACTTGCAGTGTCTTTACAATCTTCCGATTATCGCCGCGATGTGCACTTTGTTATCAAGCTCAAGGACACCACCTGGCATCCTTTACCATGCGAAAAGAGTAACACGGTTAATTGTAAGCGGGCTGACGCTCTTCGATAATGCCTCCACCAAGACAGATTTCATCCTGATAGAAAACGGCAGATTGTCCTGGTGTGACGGCAGCGACTGGCTTGCCAAAGCGAACCTGAATCCGGTCACCGTCGATGGGGATAACCGTGCATGGAATATCAGCCTGTCGATAACGGGTTTTGACCACACAATGCAGTTCATGGGTGAGTGGATTGCGGTCAACCCAATGCAATTGTTGGGCGATAAGACCATCAGACATCAATCTTGGATGTTCATGACCCTGAGCGACGTACAGAATATTATTCACGACGTCTTTATCTACGACATACCACGGATCGTCACCGCCTTCTTTCACGCCACCAATACCCAAGCCTTTGCGCTGTCCCAATGTGTGATACATCAACCCTTGATGTTCACCCCTCGTTTTCCCATCATCAACCGAGATAATGGCGCCTGGTTGAGCCGGTAGATAGCGAGCCAGAAATTCGCGGAATTTACGCTCGCCAATAAAACAGATGCCAGTGGAATCTTTCTTTTTAGCCGTCGCTAAATCCAATTGTTCGGCAATTTTTCTGACCTGCGGTTTTTCCAGTTCACCGACCGGAAACAGGCTTTGTGACAATTGTTGATGACTGAGTGTATAAAGAAAATAGCTTTGGTCTTTATTGCCATCCAGACCACGCAACAGGTGGCTTTTTCCATTAATATCCTGACGCCGGACATAGTGCCCAGTGGCAATAAAATCGGCACCCAGATCTTCGGCGGCAAATTCAAGGAAGGCTTTAAACTTGATCTCCTTGTTGCACAGAATATCGGGGTTCGGCGTGCGTCCCGCTTTATATTCCGCCAAGAAGTGTTCAAAAACGTTATCCCAGTATTCTGCGGCGAAATTTACTGTGTGCAACTCGACACCCAGCTTGTCGCAAACGGCTTGTGCATCGGCCAGATCAGTAGCGGCAGAACAGTATTCTGTGTCGTCATCCTCCTCCCAGTTCTTCATGAACAGGCCCTCGACCTGATATCCCTGTTGTTGAAGCAGGTAAGCGGAAACGGAAGAATCGACACCGCCGGACATACCGACAATTACTTTTTTCTGGCTGTTATCTGACATGAGAGTCTCACAAACTGAAAAATATATAATGCGTTAAGGCAAAAAACGGGTGGTGCATTTTAGCATGTTGACTATTGGGCTGCACCGCCTTCTGCTGCTGCTTTAGTATGGCCAGTTAAAGGCTTCCAGCAATGCGAGTGGATAACGCAGACCACGTTGATAACAACGGATGCTTTCGGCGACTAGCGGGGAGCGTAACTGATCTGAATGAATGATTTCTTCTGCGGTCAGCCAGTGGCAACAGTCAATATCACTATCTTGTGGCATGGTCGCAACACGTTCAGGCAGATCGATAGTAAAGCAGAACCGCAAAAAAGATGTATGGTCTGGGGCGATCCATTGGTGCAGTTGCAGAAAAGCCTGTGGCATGGCTCGTATGCCTGTTTCTTCACACAACTCACGACTGGCTGCCTGAATCAATGTCTCATCGGCTTCAAGGTGCCCGGCTGGCTGATTCCAGAGCCGTTTATGGTTAATAATTTCTTCCACTATCAAAAAATGACTCTCCGCCTGGACAACGCAGGCGACAGTGACGTGGGGTCTAAACATTATCTACCTCTTTCCATGCCCCAGGGAGTAATCCCTCCAGGGTATGATTCGACATACTGTAACGTATCAGCCGCAGTGTAGGAAAACCTATGTGAGCCGTCATCCGGCGTACTTGTCTATTACGGCCTTCATACAGAGTAACTTTTAGCCAACACACCGGGATAGATTTCCGATCGCGAATAGGGGGGATTCTGGGCCATAACCATTCTGGTTCAGGAACTATCTCGACGTCTGCTGGCAGCGTGCGTCCGTCTTTTAATGCCAGACCAGCTTTAAACTGCGCGAGTGCCGTGTTATCAGGGATACCTTCAACCTGCGCATAATAGATTTTAGGTGTTCGTTTGCCGGGCTGTGTCAGACGGGCCTGAAGAACACCATCGTTGGTCAGGATCATCAGCCCTTCGCTATCGCGGTCCAAACGCCCTGCCGCATAGATGTCACTGAATGGTATATAGTCCTTCAGTGTTGTTCGTCCGGCCTCATCTGTGAACTGTGATAGTACATCGAAAGGCTTATTAAACAGCACAATACGACGCAGCTGAGAAGCAGGTGTGCTTTTTTTGAACGACCGTGAGCTGAAACGTTTAAGCTTGTGATTTCTAACAGAGAATTTATTCATCTTCTTACTGGTTGCGAATGACAAAAACATTATACTCGAAATGGTTTGCGATTGGCGTGAGCTGAATATTCAAGTAGTATCGGCATACATCTTACAACTCATTAACAAAATTGCGCTCGAAGGAGAGGTTAATGGAAAGCAAAGTAGTTGTACCGGCGGAAGGTCAGAAAATCACAGTTGATAGTCAGGGTAAATTGGTGGTTCCTGATAACCCGGTTATTCCGTTCATTGAAGGGGACGGTATTGGTGTCGATGTTACTCCTGCCATGATTCATGTTGTTAATGCTGCAGTAAAAAAAGCTTATCAGGGAAAACGTGCTATTTCCTGGATGGAAATCTATACCGGTGAAAAATCAACACAAGTTTACGGTAAAGATGTCTGGTTGCCAGAAGAGACGCTGGATTTGATTCGTGAATATCGTGTGGCGATTAAAGGCCCTCTGACAACACCAGTCGGTGGCGGTATTCGCTCTTTAAACGTAGCGCTACGCCAGCAACTGGATCTTTATATTTGTCTGCGTCCGGTTCGTTATTATGAAGGGACGCCAAGCCCGGTAAAACATCCGGAACTGACTGACATGGTGATCTTTCGTGAAAACGCAGAAGACATCTATGCAGGCATTGAGTGGAAAGCAGGTACTGCTGAAGCAGATAAAGTGATTGCATTCCTGCGTGAAGAGATGGGCGTTACTAAAATCCGCTTCCCACAGCAGTGTGGTATTGGTGTGAAGCCGTGCTCTGAAGAAGGGACCAAACGCCTGGTACGCGCAGCGATTGAATATGCCATCACGAATGACCGTGATTCCCTCACGCTGGTGCATAAAGGCAATATCATGAAGTTTACTGAAGGGGCCTTTAAAGATTGGGGATATCAGCTTGCTCGCGAAGAGTTTGGCGGTGAACTGATTGATGGCGGACCATGGGTAAAAATCAAGAATCCGAAAACGGGTAAAGATATTGTTGTTAAAGATGTTATTGCCGATGCGTTCCTGCAACAAATTTTACTGCGTCCGGCTGAATATGATGTGATCGCTTGCATGAACCTGAATGGTGACTACATTTCAGATGCTTTGGCCGCGCAGGTCGGTGGTATCGGTATTGCCCCGGGAGCCAACATTGGTGACGAGTGTGCGCTATTTGAAGCTACTCATGGCACTGCACCAAAATATGCGGGTCAGGATAAGGTCAACCCTGGTTCTATTATCTTGTCTGCAGAGATGATGTTACGCCATATGGAATGGTTTGAAGCCGCTGACCTGATTGTTCAAGGCATGGAAGGGGCGATTAAAAATAAGACTGTAACTTACGATTTTGAACGTCTGATGGATGGTGCGACATTGCGTAAATGCAGTGAGTTTGCGCAAGATATTATTGACAATATGTAAGATATTATAATTTTGAACCTCACGACACTTGAGTTTCGTGGGGTTCGTTATTACAACTTGTAAGTTTTGAATCAGCATTTACGTCCATCTAATGGGATTTTTCCCTCTTATTTGTGCTGATCGAGTCCATGTTTCTCATGTGAGGAAGTGCTCTCTCTGAGTATGTAACGCCGTGTTTTTCCCCAATTAATATTGAATAGTGCCCACTTTCACCAGTAGCGTGAAGATTAATGACAAAGAGTGGTTTTTTCACCACAATGTTCTTAATTTAGCTGTCGTGGTGAGTCTGCTATTTCGCTGATGAGTATTAGATGTACTATTATCTATGCACAGAGATGATAATTTTTAATCCTTTATTTTTTGCAAATCTTGGCATTTTCCGTTGTAACATAAAGTAATTTACTTAGGTAACTTAATGTATTTATTCCTTGATTACTGATCTCAAGGGTGTAAGAACAGCGCAAAATTTTTTATCATAATGCTTTCTCAATGCCTGCATTTTGCTATTGTGTCAAACACTGCTTGGCAATTGTATTGAGTGATGTAACCATTTCAACAAGGTAAACAGGCAAAAAAGGATAGTAGACAGTTATCGTATTATCACTAATCAACAGGTCGGTGGTTTTCTCCATCGATAACCTGTTTTTGTGTGATCAAAAAGAAACGGCACTGAGTTCTATGGCAACCAGCTACAAATTTTGACAGCTAAAACAATGGATAATGTAAGGGGAACCCCATGAGTCGAGCCCCAGTAAATAAAGATGAACAAAACCGGCTTGCGGCGTTGAGTGAGTATGGTATCAATTGCCCATTGTCTGATTCTGGTTTTAATAATCTGACTAACCTGGCGGCAAATGTTTTTAATGTTCCTATCGTATTAGTTTCTCTTCTGGAAGGAGAGCGTCAGCTCATTGCGGTCGGCACAGGGGTTTCAACTTGTGAGACGCCACGTGAAATTTCATTTTGTACCCATACGATCCTCAGAAAAAGGATTATGGTTATTTCTGATGCTCGCAAAGATTCCCGTTTTAAAAATAGTCCTCTAGTGATCGGAAAACCCCACATCAGGTTCTATGCTGGGATTCCGCTGCGAACGTCCACTGGTTATGCTATTGGTGCGCTTAGCATTATCGACCAGAAACCGCGAACATCGTTCAGTGCAAGAGATGCTCATAACTTGCAGGATTTGGCTGCATTAGTTATGGATAAGTTGGAAATGCGGCGGCTTCAATTGGCTAGGATGGATAGTCAGATACGTTTTGAACATATCGCAAAAACATCACCAGACACCGTTTTATGTGTTGATGAGAAAGGGATTATCACCTTCTGGAATGAATCGGCTGAAAAAATGCTGGAATATACCAGAGAACAGATAGTTGGCCAGCACATCAGCACAGTGGTACCTGATATGTTTGTGGTTCAGCTTCATCATCTTTCTATGGACAGCACGGCGCAGCTCAAAGGCGGTAGCATTAAACGTGAAGCCCGGACCATGAGTGGTGCGCTACTTCCGATCGAAATTTCCGTGTCTATGTGGAAAGAGAATAATACTGCCAGTTACTGCGCCATTTTGCGAGATGCGATGGAGCGTCGGCGTTATGAAGAACGGTTATTTCTTCAAGCTCATCGTGATCCGCTCACAGGGCTTGCCAACCGGACGTTACTGACATCGACTTTAGAGCAAGTAGTGAAGGTCGGTTCCTCCGTGTGCGTGATGATAATCGATCTGGATGGTTTTAAATATATTAACGATAGTTTGGGCCACCCCAGCGGGGATGAAATTCTTATCAGTGTAGCAAAAAAGTTGCAGGCCAGTGTCCGTAGCGATGATCTTGTGGCGCGTATGGGCGGAGATGAATTTGCTTTGCTGCTGCCTCGACTTGATGATCCCCGACTGGCAGCAAATATTGCTGAACGGATTATCTATGATATTTCTCAGGCTATTATTATCGAGGATAAGCAGATCAATACCAGTGCCAGCATTGGCTTGGTCATGCACCCGTCCAACGGAGTATCGGTGCAGGATCTGTTAACCAGTGCTGATTTGGCATTATACCAGGCTAAGGCAGAGGGGCGTAACTGTTACCGTTTCTTCACTCGTGAGTTAAGGGAAGTTTTTCAAGCCAAGCATGCTTTCCAACTGGAATTTATTCGTGCGTATGAACAGAGTGAATTTGAGGTATTTTATCAACCGCAGGTCAGCCTGATTGATAATCGGATTGTTGGCGCTGAGGCGCTGCTACGCTGGCGACATCCTTATAAAGGATTACTGAGTCCTGCTGCTTTCATTGCAGCATTGGAACGAGGTCCATGGGCCGAGCGTGTTGGTGACTGGGTTTTACAAACAGCTTGCTGGCAGGCTGCGGATTGGCGCAATGCCGGTGCCAAAGATTTTCGTATCAGTGTTAATCTGTTTGCTGCTCAGTTCCGTTCTGGAATGCTGGCACAAAATATAAAGTCGGTACTATCCCTCACTGGATTGCCCCCGGACGCTTTGGAGCTTGAAATCACCGAAAATATCATTCTTCGACATGATGAAAATATGTTGCAGCTTTTAAACGAGCTTCGTGACGAAGGCGTTGGTATCGCATTTGATGATTATGGTACCGGATATGCCTCGTTAAGTATGTTGAAAAATTATCCGGTAACTCGGCTCAAAATTGACCAGACTTTTGTTTTTGCCATGTGTGATTCTCCCCCTGATGCGGCAATCGTTCGCGCTATTCTTTACCTTGGCAAAAGTTTTGGTCTGAATGTTATTGCTGAAGGCGTTGAAACGCAGGAACAGTATGAGCGATTAAGAAATAAAGGGTGTGAACAGGCTCAGGGATATCTGTTTGGGCGTCCTGTACCTGCTGTTGAGTTTGAGAAATTACTTGGATTAGGTAAGGAATCTAACACAGTGTAATTGATGACCACAGCGGAAAGGCACTGTCTTAAAATCAACCATTTTTGGTAGAGTGATGATTTTTAATCAGTTGCCTTTTTGCTTAATGAAGGGGCGTTTTTTGAGCAACCCAATTAAAAAATAACCAGAACGTACTTGCAAATAATGTTTATATCCGCATTAAAAATCATATCGCTCCTTACTACTATCCCGGCATTTATTGATTCTTTTTTGGCTTCCATATGGTTTTGTACAAAGTGGCAGTAAGTGTATTGCATGGGAAAGATAAATGTATTTGTGCCTAAAAAATTCCTCCTTTTTGCCTGATGTGGCAGAGGAGAATGTAAAGTTATGTGTATTTAGTAACTGAAACGTTAAGAATGCTTGAAAACATTACGGCAGACCATACGATATCAATGTTTCAGACACCATTCTGGTGTTGTTTTCATTGAGTGAGGGAATCAGATCCATATGATGCGTATTGCGCTTTTCCTTATCACCAACCTGGCGGTGATGTTGGTATTCGGGTTAGTGCTCAGCCTGACAGGAATTCAGTCCAGCAGTGTACAAGGATTAGTGATCATGTCCGGACTGTTTGGTTTTGGCGGCGCTTTTGTTTCACTGTTGATGTCGAAATGGATGGCATTGCGTTCAGTCGGCGGTGAATTGATTGAACAACCACGTAATGAAACAGAACGCTGGCTGCTTACCACCGTTAGAGAACTATCACAGCAAGTAGGCATTACTATGCCGCAGGTTGCTGTTTACCATTCTCCTGATATCAATGCTTTTGCAACGGGTGCTCGCCGTGATGCTTCTTTGGTCGCTGTCAGCAGTGGCCTGTTGCAGAATATGAACCGTGATGAGGCTCAAGCAGTTATCGCCCATGAAATCAGTCATGTTGCCAATGGGGATATGGTTACCATGACGTTGATTCAGGGAGTAGTTAACACCTTTGTTATCTTTATCTCACGGCTTCTTGCCCAAGTGGTTTCTGGTTTCCTTTCAGGTAACAGAGATGATGGTGAGGAAGGCAGTGGTGGAAATCCACTGGTTTATTTTGCGGTCGCGACGGTCTTGGAACTGCTATTTGGCATTTTGGCCAGTATTATCACGATGTGGTTTTCCCGTTATCGTGAATTTCATGCCGATGCCGGTTCAGCCACGTTAGTAGGTCGGGAAAAAATGATTGCTGCTTTACAGCGTCTGAAAACCAGTTACGAGCCACAAGAAGATAGCAGTATGATGGCGTTTTGTATTAATGGTAAGTCTAAATCATTTAGTGAACTGTTTATGTCTCATCCGCCACTGGATAAGCGCATCGAAGCACTTCGTAATGGCTCATACCTGAAATAACTAGCGTCTCTAGTTTGTCGATAAAGGCTCCGAATGGGGCCTTTTTTTTTGGAAAACAGGGATAATGACAACACTATCTATTTTCCAGTACTGGATAAAATAATCTTGCCTCAAATCAAACAGTGAGTGAAAACATCTGAAATATTTCATAAAATAAAACCACGATCACGGAAAAGTGAAACGATGTTTCTAAAATATCAATATTACAGGTGAACTGTTTGAGCTACGTTGCAACATAGTTCTCAGACGACATCAGATTCTTCATGATAAGCTCTAAGGATTTACAGATGGCTAAAGGTAATAAGCTTCCTTTCACGTTTCATACCTACCAGGATCCAGTAACTGGTACTGACGTTGTACGTCTCACTCCTCCCGATGTCATCTGTCACCGCAATTATTTTTATCAGAAATGTTTCAGTAATGATGGAAGTAACTTGTTATTTGGTGGCGCTTTTGACGGTTCGTGGAACTATTATTTACTGGATCTTAAAAAACAACAGGCAACACAGCTAACAGAAGGGACGGGTGATAATACGTTTGGAGGATTTCTATCACCGAAAGATGATGCACTCTATTACGTAAAAAAGACACGTAACTTGATGCGCGTGGATCTGGAAACACTGGAAGAATCGACCATTTATCAGGTTCCGGATGATTGGGTTGGATACGGTACTTGGGTGGCTAATTCTGATTGTAGCAAGATGGTGGGGATTGAAATTAAAAAAGAGGACTGGAAACCGCTTACTGATTGGAAAAAGTTTCAGGAGTTCTATTTCACTAATCCATGTTGCCGCTTGATTTGTGTAGACCTACAGACGGGTAAGGCAAAAACTATTCTTAAAGAAAACCAATGGCTTGGACATCCAATCTATCGCCCTGGCGATGATAATACTGTTGCCTTCTGCCATGAGGGACCGCATGATCTGGTCGATGCCCGTATGTGGTTCATTAATGAGGACGGCAGCAACATGCGGAAGGTGAAAGAGCATGCGCCGGGTGAAAGTTGTACTCATGAATTCTGGGTTCCAGATGGTTCCGCCCTTGTTTATGTCTCTTATATGAAAGGCAGTACGAATCGTTTTATCTGTAGTATTGACCCCGTAACATTAGAAAACCGGCAATTGATGGAAATGCCAGCCTGCTCACATTTGATGAGTAACTATGACGGTACGTTAATGGTGGGTGATGGTTCCAATGCGCCAGTAGATGTGAAGGACGATGGTGGTTATAAGATTGAAAATGATCCTTTCTTGTATGTATTTAATATGAAAACGGGTAAACAACATCGGGTCGCTCAACATAACACCTCTTGGGACGTTCTGGAGGGAGACCGCCAAGTAACCCATCCGCACCCATCTTTTACACCGGATAATAAACAAATTTTGTTTACATCTGATATGGATGGTATGCCAGCATTATATCTGGCGAAAGTGCCGGACTCTGTCTGGCAATAATGCTTCAAGAAACCACGTGCAATCAGGCGTGGTTTCTAGCTTTTTGATGTTAGGTAAATATCAGGGAGGCAACGCTTATAACCAACAACTTATTGAGAGTGTCGATTATAGATGATTGTTCC
This sequence comes from Prodigiosinella confusarubida, assembly GCF_002847015.1. Lineage (GTDB taxonomy): Bacteria > Pseudomonadota > Gammaproteobacteria > Enterobacterales > Enterobacteriaceae > Prodigiosinella > Prodigiosinella aquatilis. The sequence continues at coordinate 3,231,760 of NZ_CP025085.1, read as the reverse complement.
ATTGCCATACTCAAAGTGTTCCCTTTATACTAAAACCATTGTTCTATTTTTTTTAAAACAAAAAAACTGAGTAGGGTAACCACCAAAATGGCTATTGCAGATTTAGATAAACAACCCGATTCCGTGTCGTCTGTCTTGAAGGTTTTTGGTATCTTGCAGGCGTTAGGCGAAGAACGTGAAATTGGTATCACTGAGCTTTCACAGCGTGTCATGATGTCTAAAAGTACAGTTTATCGTTTCCTACAAACGATGAAGTCTTTAGGCTATGTTGCTCAGGAAGGTGAGTCGGAAAAATACTCGCTTACGCTAAAATTGTTTGAACTAGGAGCGAAGGCACTACAAAACGTCGATTTGATCCGCAGCGCTGATATTCAGATGAGGGAACTTTCTGCACTCACGCGGGAAACTATTCATTTGGGGGCGTTGGATGAAGACAGTATCGTCTATATCCATAAAATCGACTCTATGTATAACTTGCGGATGTATTCGCGTATTGGCCGCCGTAATCCATTACACAGTACTGCAATTGGTAAGGTTTTACTGGCTTGGCGTGACCGTGAGGAAGTAAAAGAAATCCTGAAACTGGTAGAGTTCAAACGCAGTACACCGCGTACACTTTGCAGTGCTGAGGAGCTGTTACCTCAGCTTGACCTGGTCCACAGCCAAGGGTATGGCGAGGATAATGAAGAGCAGGAAGAAGGGTTGCGTTGTATTGCTGTTCCTGTCTTTGACCGTTTTGGCGTGGTTATCGCGGGTTTGAGCGTATCGTTTCCCACTATCCGCTTTTCTGAAGACAATAAGCAGGAGTATGTAGCGATGCTGCATACCGCCGCTCGCAATATTTCTGAACAGATGGGATATCACGATTACCCATTCTGAATCTGGGTTTGACTTAGATTAGCCTGTCTTGGTGACAGGCTTTTTACTGCCATTAAAAAACGATCATATATCGCAGCATATCTATCTGTAATTGTATGGACAGCATAATTCGGGGTCGAATTTACCCGAGACTCGGTGCTACAGTATTCGCTTTAATCAGCCAATGTTAATAGGGTTCGACATGAGTGAAGTAGCTTCAAGCTCGTTAGGGGGTATTTTTGTTGTTTTGGTCATGTTGTTGATTATGTTCATCTGGTTTTTTATTAATCGGATCAGTGTTCGAGCTAATGAACAAATCAGACTGCTACAGGAAATCGTGGAACAACAGAAGCTGCAATCTGATCTGTTGCAGACATTGGTGACGGCTGTGGGCAGAGATCAAGGTAATACTCCGTCGGATTCAGAATATAACGCTGATGAAGATATTTATTTCAAAGATGTGATCCCGGAACGTTGATATGGGACGCTGAGGGTGGGTTATAGAGCATTACTATCCCTAATTTTCATACAAACCCAGCGCAAAGTAGAACGATGACATGTCAGTTAAAACATACAGGCGCTTTCTTAAGTAGAATCCCGAGAACTGGCATTCTGACCTGATTGATTAGAGAATGTATCTTATGGGGTGCTCTTGTATCTGATGATGAATGAAATGGAGTCTGTTAGAGATAAGCATGAATAATTGCCTGTTATGGCAGTATATTTGCCCATAGTAGGTGGAATGCGTCTCTGCATGATGCTACTCTACGCCGTCGAGTTACGGGGTAAGTTTACTGGTTGTTTCAAACCAATTAGACGAGCCATAGTAATCTCTTGGATTAACCGTTTGGGACATATTTAACAATTGTGGGTTAAATAAAGTTCTCACTCACTGAAATAAAACACAATTATCTTTTGTATGTGATCTTACGTGTGGGTCACCACTGCAAATAAGGGAATTATCATGCCTGTTATTACACTTCCTGATGGTAGTCAACGCCATTACGACCGCACAGTTTCTCCTCTTGATGTTGCCATGGATATTGGTCCAGGTCTGGCGAAAGCTTGTATTGCTGGCCGAGTAAATGGCGAATTGATCGATGCAACCGATCCGATTGAATCGGATGTCGAACTGGCGATCATCACCGCTAAAGATGACGCCGGTCTAGAGATTATCCGTCACTCCTGTGCGCATTTGTTAGGCCATGCTATTAAACAATTATGGTCAGACACCAAAATGGCGATCGGTCCGGTGATTGATCATGGTTTTTACTATGATATCGATTTGGATCACATGCTGACTCAGGAAGATATTGACCTGCTTGAAAAGCGTATGCACGAGCTGGCCAGCAAAGATTACGATGTCATCAAGAAAAAAGTGAGCTGGCAGGAAGCGCGCGATACATTTATGACCCGCGGAGAAGTCTATAAGGTCGCTATCCTTGATGAAAATATCAGCCATGACGACCATCCTGGTCTGTATCATCATGAAGAATATATCGATATGTGCCGTGGTCCGCATGTACCGAATATGCGGTTTTGTCACCATTTCAAATTACAGAAAACGTCAGGTGCTTACTGGCGGGGTGACAGCAAAAATAAAATGTTGCAACGCATTTATGGCACCGCATGGGCGGATAAAAAGCAGTTAAGTGCTTATTTGCAACGTATGGAAGAAGCCGCCAAGCGTGATCACCGTAAAATCGGTAAACAGCTTGATTTGTACCACATGCAGGAAGAAGCGCCAGGCATGGTATTCTGGCATAACGATGGCTGGACAATTTTCCGTGAGCTTGAAGCCTTTGTTCGTATGAAGCTCAAAGAGTACCAGTATCAGGAAGTAAAAGGCCCATTTATGATGGATCGTGTCCTGTGGGAAAAAACGGGGCATTGGGAAAATTATGCAGAACACATGTTTACGACGTCTTCTGAGAACCGTGAATATTGCATTAAACCGATGAACTGCCCAGGACATGTGCAAATTTTTAATCAGGGTCTCAAATCTTATCGTGATTTGCCGTTGCGTATGGCCGAATTTGGTAGTTGTCACCGTAATGAACCATCAGGTTCGCTGCATGGTTTAATGCGGGTTCGCGGTTTCACGCAGGATGACGCGCATATTTTCTGTACTGAAGATCAGGTTCGTAGTGAAGTAAATAGCTGTATAAAAATGGTTTATGACATGTACAGCACTTTTGGTTTTGAAAAGATTGTAGTGAAACTTTCTACTCGTCCTGAGAAACGTATTGGTACTGATGAGATGTGGACCCGTGCTGAAGATGATTTAGCCGCAGCGTTGGCGGAAAATAGCATTCCGTTTGAGTTCCAGCCGGGAGAGGGGGCGTTTTACGGTCCAAAGATCGAATTCACTCTGCATGATTGTTTGGATCGTGCCTGGCAGTGTGGTACGGTGCAGCTCGACTTTTCATTACCTGGACGTTTGAATGCTTCTTATGTCGGAGAAAGTAATGAACGTCAGGTACCAGTAATGATTCACCGGGCTATACTGGGATCTATGGAGCGATTTATTGGTATTCTTACAGAAGAATACGCAGGCTTTTTCCCAACATGGTTAGCTCCGGTACAGGTGGTGATTATGAATATCACCGACAATCAGTCTGATTATGTCAGCGAATTAACCAGAAAACTGCAGGAAGCAGGAATTCGCGTCAAAGCAGACTTGAGAAATGAGAAGATAGGCTTTAAAATCCGCGAGCACACTTTGCGGCGTGTTCCTTATATGCTTGTCTGCGGCGACAAAGAAGTTGAAGCAGGTAAAGTTGCAGTCCGTACTCGTCGTGGTAAGGATTTGGGGAGCCTGGATGTCCGTGAAGTGATCAGTAAGCTGCAGGAAGAGATTCGCAGCCGTAGTCTTCATCAATTGGAGGAATAAAGTATTAAAGGCGGAAAACGAGTTCAACCGGCGCGTCCTAATCGCATCAACAGAGAAATTCGCGCACACGAGGTACGTCTAACGGGTATTGATGGCGAACAGCTTGGTATTGTCAGCCTGAATGAAGCGTTAGAAAAAGCCGAGGAAGCAGGTGTCGATTTAGTAGAAATCAGTCCGAACGCCGAGCCGCCGGTTTGCCGAATCATGGATTACGGCAAGTTCCTCTATGAGAAGAGTAAGGCCACTAAAGAGCAGAAGAAGAAGCAAAAAGTTATTCAGGTCAAGGAAATCAAATTCCGACCTGGTACTGATGATGGCGACTATCAGGTCAAACTACGCAACCTGATTCGCTTTCTGGAAGATGGTGATAAAGCCAAAATAACACTACGTTTTCGTGGACGTGAAATGGCACACCAACAGATTGGTATCGAAATGCTTAATCGCGTTCGTGACGATCTGAGTGAACTGGCAGTTGTTGAGTCCTTCCCGACGAAGATCGAGGGCCGCCAGATGATTATGGTGCTTGCACCGAAGAAGAAACAGTAAGGCATTCAAGTAACATATCCGCGCTACTTTTATGTGGCGCGTTCTGTTCGCCTTATCTGGTTCGTTGTTAATTAACAATGCGAAGTGGAAACAATAATGCCAAAGATTAAAACAGTACGTGGCGCCGCGAAACGCTTCAAAAAAACCGCTAATGGTGGTTTTAAGCGTAAGCATGCTAACCTGCGTCATATTCTGACCAAAAAGGCGACTAAACGTAAACGTCATCTGCGTCCGAAAGGTCTGGTCTCCAAAGGAGATTTGGGCTTGGTCGTTGCGTGCCTACCTTACGCATAAGTAACTTTTTTTAATTCAGAATAAGACATTAGGAGAGAGCATATGGCTCGCGTAAAACGTGGTGTAGTTGCCCGTGCACGTCACAAGAAAGTATTGAAACAAGCGAAAGGTTACTATGGTGCCCGTTCGCGTGTTTATCGTGTTGCCTTCCAGGCAGTAATCAAAGCTGGTCAGTATGCTTACCGTGACCGTCGTCAGCGTAAACGTCAGTTCCGTCAGCTGTGGATTGCACGTATCAATGCAGCAGCCCGTCAGAATGGTTTGTCTTACAGTAAGTTCATCAATGGTTTGAAAAAAGCCTCTGTTGAAATTGACCGTAAGATTTTGGCTGATATCGCCGTATTCGACAAAATTGCCTTTAGTGCATTGGTCGAAAAAGCGAAATTAGCACTGGTGTAAGCCAGCTAAAAGAGGGAGCTTGTCTCCCTCTTTTCCGTTTTATGATAAATCGTATTGATGAATGAATTTATATTTTCCGTCTTTCGAAAACGAAGAAAATGTGTTTATATTCTCAACAAGTTAGACGATGACAAGGTAACGCAAGTATGCAAACTGCTATTTTCCGTTTCTTTTTTTTCTTTAGCGCCTGAATCCCAGGGGCTTTGCGCGTAAGAAAAGAAACAAAAAGTAGCGCTTAAGCCTCCTCTGTGGAGGCTTTTTTATTTGATCCCGGAAATGTATTTAATGGCAGGATCATCGTTGTTACATGCGCACTGATAACCATACTTTTCCAATTATGATCATTGGACATACAGGTAGAAGAAGAGGAATGCAATGCCACATCTCGCAGAGCTGGTTGCCAAAGCCAGAACAGCCATAGAAGAGACTCAAGATATCACTACACTGGAAAATGTGCGTGTTGAATATCTGGGTAAAAAAGGTCACTTAACCCTTCAGATGACCTCGCTGCGCGAGCTGCCTGCTGAAGAACGTCCCGCCGCGGGTGCGGTAATCAATCAGGCAAAGCAGGATGTTCAGGAAGCGCTGAATACCCGCAAACAAGCACTGGAATCAGCAGAAATGAATGCTCGCCTGGCCGCAGAAACAATAGATGTTTCTCTGCCAGGGAGAACCATGGAAAACGGGGGGCTACATCCGATAACCCGTACCATTGACCGGATTGAAACTTTTTTCGGCGAACTGGGATTTTCAGTGGCATCAGGTCCGGAAATTGAAGATGACTATCATAACTTTGATGCGTTGAATATTCCCGGTCATCATCCTGCACGCGCCGATCATGACACATTCTGGTTTGATGCCGGGCGCTTGTTACGTACACAGACTTCAGGCGTGCAAATTCGTACAATGGAAAAACAGCAGCCGCCGATTCGCATTATTGCGCCAGGCCGCGTTTATCGTAACGACTATGATCAAACGCACACGCCGATGTTCCATCAGATGGAAGGGTTGATTATTGACAAAAATATCAACTTTACCAATCTGAAAGGAACGCTGCATGATTTTCTGCGCAACTTCTTTGAGGAAGATTTACAGGTCCGTTTTCGTCCTTCCTATTTCCCCTTTACAGAGCCTTCAGCTGAAGTGGATGTAATGGGTAAAAATGGTAAATGGCTCGAAGTTTTGGGATGCGGCATGGTGCATCCGAATGTGCTACGTAATGTGGGGGTCGACCCAGAAGTTTACTCCGGTTTTGCATTCGGCATGGGTATGGAACGTCTGACGATGTTGCGTTATGGCGTCACCGACTTACGTGCATTCTTTGAAAACGATTTACGCTTCCTCAAACAGTTTAAATAAGGCGGATACATCATCATGAAATTCAGTGAACTCTGGTTACGCGAATGGGTTAATCCAGCAATCAGCAGCGATGCCTTATCTGAACAAATTACTATGGCGGGTCTTGAAGTCGATGGCGTTGAAGCTGTTGCTGGTGCCTTCCATGGTGTTGTTGTAGGGGAAGTGATGGAGTGCGCACAGCACCCTAATGCGGATAAGTTGCGTGTAACAAAGGTTAATGTTGGAGGTGAGCGCCTGCTGAATATCGTTTGTGGCGCACCGAATTGTCGTCAGGGCTTGAAAGTTGCAGTCGCAACCGTGGGGGCTGTTCTTCCCGGCGATTTTAAAATCAAAGCGGCAAAATTGCGTGGTGAACCTTCGGAAGGGATGTTGTGTTCATTTTCGGAGTTGGCTATTACCGATGATCACAGTGGTATCATTGAGTTACCACTGGATGCCCCAGTAGGTAGCGATATCCGTGACTATTTAGCGCTCAATGACCACACTATCGAAATCAGTGTGACACCGAACCGTGCGGATTGCCTGGGCATCCTGGGGGTTGCACGTGATGTGGCCGTATTGAATGCGTTGGCGTTGACTGAACCGGAAATTGTACCGGTTGATGTCGTTATTCAGGATACGTTTCCGATTAGCGTTGAGGCGACTCAAGCTTGTCCGCGTTATCTGGGCCGGGTAGTGAAGGGCATTAATATTAAGGCGACAACACCGCTGTGGATGAGTGAAAAACTGCGACGCTGCGGTATTCGTTCTATCGATCCGGTGGTGGATGTTACCAACTATGTTTTGTTGGAACTGGGACAACCCATGCATGCCTTCGATCTGAGCCGTCTGGACGGAGGTATTGTCGTGCGTATGGCCAAAGACGGCGAAGTTCTGCGCCTGCTGGATGGTAGTGATGCCACATTGAACAGTGACACACTGGTGATTGCGGACCACCAAAAGGCTCTGGCTATAGGTGGAATTTTCGGTGGGGAACACTCGGGTGTAAATGAGGACACACAGGATGTGTTGCTGGAGTGTGCTTACTTCAACCCGCTGTCTATCACTGGTCGTGCCCGTCGTTATGGTCTGCACACGGATGCGTCCCATCGCTATGAGCGTGGTGTTGACCCGGCCTTGCAACATAAGGCTATCGAGCGTGCTACCCGTTTACTTTTGGATATCTGTGGCGGCAATGCCGGGCCGGTCATTGATGTTACTAGCGAAAAAGACTTACCTGTTCGAGCCACCATTGAACTGCGCCGAGAAAAGCTGGATCGGTTGATTGGTCATCATATTGTCGATGAAAAAGTCAGCACTATCCTGAGCCATCTGGGCTGTCAGGTAACGAAAACCAATGCTGGATGGCAGGCGGTAGCACCAAGTTGGCGTTTCGATATGGAAATCGAAGAGGACCTGGTGGAAGAAGTCGCACGCATATATGGCTATGACAATATTCCCAATGTGGCGACGCTGGCACCACTGACAATGACTCAGCATCGTGAAGCGGATTTGTCGCTCAAACGAGTGAAAACCATGTTGGTTGACCGTGGTTTCCAGGAAGCAATTACTTACAGTTTTGTTGATCCCAAAATTCAGTCTCTGGTTCATCCAGATGAAGAGGCTTTGATTCTGCCTAGTCCGATTTCGGTTGAAATGTCCGCGATGAGACTCTCACTGTGGAGCGGTTTACTGGAAGCGATAGTCTATAATCAGAACCGTCAGCAAAGCCGTCTACGCCTGTTTGAAAGCGGTTTACGCTTTGTTCCGGATCAAAGTGCAGACCTGGGCATTCGTCAGGATATGATGCTGGCAGGGGTGATTACTGGAACGCGGTATGAAGAGCACTGGGATCTGACCCGTCAGGCTGTTGATTTCTATGATTTGAAAGGTGATCTGGAAGCTATTCTGGCATTGACAGGTAAGCAGTCAGCCATTGAATTTCGCGCTGAGGCGAACCCGGCATTACATCCAGGGCAAAGTGCTGCAATTTATTTAGGTGAAGAACGCATTGGTTTTATTGGTGTCATTCATCCTGAGCTGGAACGTAAACTGGATCTGAATGGGCGTACTGTAGTGTTTGAAGTCTGCTGGGATCGGCTTGCAGACCGCGTGGTGCCTGATGCGAAGGACATTTCACGCTTCCCGTCTAATCGTCGCGACATCGCTGTGGTCGTCTCTGAAAACGTGCTCGCAGGCGATGTTTTAACCGAATGCAAGAAAGTTGGCGCAAATCAGTTAGTTGGCGTAAACTTATTTGACGTGTACCGAGGAAAGGGCGTAGCGGAAGGGTATAAGAGCCTGGCTATTAGCCTGATATTGCAGGATACCTCTCGTACACTGGCAGAAGAGGAAATTGCCGCTACGGTTGCGCAATGTGTGGCGGCATTAAAACAGCGATTCCAAGCATCCTTGAGGGATTGAACCTATGGCGCTTACAAAAGCTGAAATGTCAGAATACCTGTTTGAAAAGCTTGGGCTGAGCAAACGGGATGCCAAAGAGCTAGTCGAGCTGTTTTTTGAAGAAGTTCGTCGCGCTTTGGAAAATGGCGAGCAAGTCAAATTGTCTGGTTTTGGTAATTTTGACTTGCGAGACAAGAACCAACGACCGGGACGTAACCCAAAAACTGGCGAAGATATTCCGATTACGGCGCGTCGTGTGGTCACGTTCCGTCCGGGGCAGAAATTGAAAAGTCGGGTAGAAAACGCTTCACCCAAAGAATGAAGAGTTAAACCAAAGGCCGCGTAAGCGGCCTTTTTTTTGAGTGAGCGCTGAACTTTAGGTATCGTTAGAGGGTTTCTTTGTTTTGGGTACAAGGTGAGGGGGCACTGGGCGATTGTCATCCATTAAATGACGGATAGCCAGAATAGGGTGATATAACAGCATTCGTGGTCCTGACCAGCGCATTATTGTTTTGATTTCTTCGCGTTTTGCTGGTTGATAGCAGTGGATGGGGCATTGTTTGCAGGCCGGTTTTCCTTCCTTAAAGTAACATCTTTCCAGACGATTCACCGCATATTGGAATAGATGAACATAACGGTCGGCATCGTTTTCTGGTGCTGGATGCCTTTTTTCATACAGATCAATCATCAAGCTGACAGTATGGATTTCTCGTTGGATTCGTTTCCCCGGCATAATATTATTTCTCCCATCTCCTGCTGCACAGCGCTTGAGTTCATAGATATATTTTATATACAATTTATCAATGATGAAATAGTGGTTCACACCACAAGAATAAAGATGGAATGCACATTATCGACCAAGGGGCGAAAAAATACGTTTATGAGGAACGTGTTGCCATCCAGGACAGCAGTGATCCTACCGTGATCATGAGAACTCCCTGCCAGAACGAAAAGGTGGGGATAATATTCAGCCATAATGCACTCAGTAATGCAGATAGCATTGGCGTAAAGTAAGATGCGGTGGCCAGCAATGTGAGATTACCCCGCTGTATGCCGATGTCCCACGCCATATACGATAATGCCGTAGAGCCTGCGATAAACAGCAATTCCAACACCGTGGTCAGAGAAAAAGAAAGCACGGGTTCTTCGCTGAACAGATATTGACGCCACAACACCGCTGATACCGCAACAAAGAACAGTGAAATACCGCTTTTACCACCACCAAAACGGCGAGAAACATTGCAATACAGTGCCCAAACAATGGCGGCGGCAAAGGCCAATCCATAAGCTACGGGGTTGGCAATAATGTTGTGCCACATGAGTGATAGTGACCAGACACCATCGCCTTTCATGATCCATACGATACCGGCTAATGACAGCGCAATACCTGGCCACAGGAAAAAGCGACTTTTCTGTTGGTTAATAACGATGGCGAACAGAATAGTCAGACAAGGCCAGAGATAATTAATCATTCCCAATTCCATAGCCTGCATACGATTACTTGCAAAGCCGATAGCCAGAGAAAAAAAGATCTCATAGCAGACAAACAGGGCTCCACCTAGCAGTAAATAGATTTTGGATTGACTTTTAATGGGAGGAAAACCATTGAACAGAATAAGGCATAGTGCGCTGGAGGAGTAAATCATTGCGGCTCCGCCAAGAGGGCCCAGCGATTCTGTCAACCTCCGTATTAGTCCAACAGACGTACTCCAAAGCAGTATGGCACTTAATCCAACCAGCGTAGCGCGTTGTGACGTTATTTCCATGATGAGGGCTTAAGATGGGGTCCAATGAAAAGCGGATGTCATAATGGCATCCGCATAACGTATTGAGTTATGTCAATTAACGCCAGAAGTCGTCAAAAACGGTAATTGGCGGACGACGTTTGTGTTCGGTCTTGCTGTACCAGTTTTCGATGATTGCTGCATCTTTCGGATCAATCTGTTTGCCCTCCAGATAATCATCAATTTTTTCATAAGTGATGCCAAGCGCCACTTCGTCAGGCAGAGCCGGCCGATTATCTTCCAAATCTGCTGTGGGGGTCTTGGTATAGAGATGGGACGGGCAGCCAAGCAGTTTTAACAACGCTTTCCCCTGGCGTTTATTCAAACGGAAGATTGGATTGATATCCGTACCTCCATCACCGTATTTGGTGAAGAAACCCGTTACGGCTTCAGCAGCATGATCCGTTCCCACCACCAGACCTGCGTTCATGCCCGCAATACTGTACTGAGCTTTCATCCGTTCACGTGCTTTTTCATTGCCTTTTACAAAATCGGACAGTTCAATACCTAACTCACGCAAGGTCGCTTCACTGGCCTCTATGGCTGGCTTGATGTTTACTTTCAACACTCGGTCTGGTTGGATAAATGCAAGGGCGTCCTGGCAGTCATGTTCATCGGCCTGTACACCGAACGGCAAACGAACAGCGATGAACTGGTAATCGTCTTTTCCGGTTTCATTGCGCAATTCGCTAATGGCGGTTTGGCATAGTTTGCCAGTGAGGGTCGAATCCTGGCCGCCACTAATTCCTAATACCAAACTTTTGATAAATGGGTGTGCTTTAAGATAATCTTTTAAAAAATCAACACTCACACGGATTTCCTGCGCTGGATCGATGGTGCTTTTTACACTTAGCGCCTGGATGATTTCCTGCTGTAATGACATACAACCCCTCCTGAACTTATTGATACGCCAGAATAATTATTCTCATTGCTAAAGATTAACGTTAACTGCCACAGAGTAAAAGAACAAGTCATGTGGGGAGAGTTTTACACGAGATTAGTGGTATTGGTGCCAACTTTTATCTTATCAAAAGCAGCGTTTCGGTTTGAGAAGTCACACATTCTCATCTAGTCTTAAGTCTAATGGATATAAAAATGGGGTACCTCAATGAAAAATGGTCGACTCATCATGTGTATTGCCGCAGGTGCGGTGATGCTTTCCGGATGTACAGCATATAATCGGGCTGAAAATTATTTAACAAAACCCGTGGTAAGAGATGTGAATAAGGGTATGACCAGACAGCAAGTGAACCAAATTGCCGGTTCTCCTTCGACGACCGTTACAATGGTCAATGCCAGGGGAACGTGTGATACTTATATCCTGGGAACGCATGATGGCAAGATTCAGCATTATTTCGTTAGCTTTGATGAAACGGGCCACGTTATGAACAAGGGTTTCCAAAGCTGTCAGGAGTACGATACGAATCCACAGCATTAATTCAGGTTGAGTATAATCATACCGGAGGTGAGTAACCGCCTCTGGTTTTTTTTTGTGAAAATGGTCAGATATTAATATTGTGCCAGTTTTGTATGTTATGGGATGAGTAATTGATGAACACGGTGCTGGAAAAGCTTAATTGACAGCGTGTCGTTCCAGCCATCGAGCGGTTGTTGGGGGTGAAAGATTGAAAAGGCAATCAATCCAATGCAGAGGATACGCTCCAGTTGATTACCTTTTTGACTGTTCAGGATAGGCAAACGAAAGCGCCAGCGACATGGCCATAGTAGCGGAACTCCTGCGGTAGTCAGCATATCGCCAGCGATATGGCTAAGATAACCAACGATCATGGCGTGATAGGCATCAGTGGGTATTAGCCAGTCAGTAGGTAACTGGGTATGGATAAAATAGAGCCCGAGCATGATTGCCAACAAACTGTGGGTAAAACCACGGTGACCAAATGCCCGGGCGATAGGAACGGAAATCCACTTTAACCGTTGCCCCAGCACTGATTTAGGATGATCGATATCTGGCAACAAGGCCGTCAGTAACGCACCTGGAATAATATGCCACCAGTCTCCTGCGGCCAGCGCGGGCGATAGTTCTATTTTTTTAGCCAAGATAGCACTAGCAATAGAGAAGAGAAGGTGTCCTTCCGCAGTCATGAAACGTCTCGAAAACTGTTATTTTATACAGTATAGGAGATCGTGATGAGTGACGAAAGCAGTGACAGCGTAACTATTTATTTTTATTGATGACATTAATCATATTATCGGTAACCATTCATCAATAAAGATTATTTCTCCGCATGATCATTTTCTTTTTTTATGGCTGGCAATGATTTAATCCAGTTATCCAGTAATTGCGGCCAGGTGGCGACGGGTAATCCCTGGGTCCCACGGATACCAAAACCATGTTTACCCTGCGTAAACAGATGCATTTCAACCGGGATATGATGCGCCCGTAATGCCGAAAACATAACCAGACTATTATCAACAGCAACGGAAGGATCATCCACCGCATGGACCAAAAATGTTGGGGGTGTCTGATCGGTAACCTGTGTTTCGGCAGAATAGCGATTAATCTGTGCATTGGTAGGATGATGACCTATCAGTGCAATCCTGGAGCCATTGTGGGCAATAGCTGTTTGCATGGAAATGACAGGGTACATCAACACCATAAAATCAGGTCGGGCACTTAGTTTGTCAATAGCATCCTGGGCGGGATAAACAGCCTGATCGAATCGTGTACCAAGACTGGCAGCAACATGGCCACCGGCAGAAAAACCCATAATGCCAATTTGTTGTGGATTGATATGCCATTTGACAGCGTTGGCGCGTAAGGTACGAATAGCTCGCTGTGCATCGGCTAACGGAGCATCTGCACCTTCTTTGTGACCTTCACCAGGCATTCGATAGGTCATCACAAACAGGGTATAGCCTTGTTGATTAAAGAAAGGGGCTAATACACTGCCTTCTTTATCCAGAACAACTCGTTGGTAGGCGCCGCCTGGTGTGATGAGTAGCGCGATTCCATTAGGTTTACTCGCTGGATAGACAGTAATTTCCGGGCTACGAACGCCGGTGGCGGCTCGATCGGGTAACGCCGGGTTTTTGCTTCTTTCCACGACCTGTGGTTGTGCGTGTGAGGTCGCTGCCCCAGGAGCTTCCCCTTGTGGCCAGACGGGGAAAGCCGACTGGGAGTAACTGAATCCATTAACTGACATCATAATGGTTCCGGCAATTAATAAACGGAGAATCATGATATACCTTTTGGTTTGTAATAGGTGCAATAGTGAAAAGAGTCAGTTTCGATATATTGTTTTTTTCAGCAAAAAAAAACGGACATTTATCGGAGAAAATGTCCGCTATAAAATAATGACTAAACAAATAACGTTCATTCGTAAAGAGGGTAGTTAGACACAGGAATATCAAACTCAATTAATGATAGCGTTATTAAAATAAATTCACAAGCAATGATTATAAATATGTAATTTAAAACCAAACCAGTTATGAATTTAATTTATCCGAAAATATAAACCGCCTTCTATAACAAGCAAGGCAGTCTGCCGTTACCTATTAGAATGTGTAGACTACACCTACACGATAACGGGTTTGACGATGATCGCTGGTACCGTTATCTGCGAGGTTGGATAAAGAAATATAAGGCTTCCAGTTTTTATCCCATTTGTAAGACAATTTAACCTGGTGATCGGCATTGTAGCTATGGTTGTCATAGCTCTTTGCTCCGGCATGGTTAATTTTCTTGAAGTCATATTCATAAGAAATATTATAATTTTTGAGGAATGTATAGCCGACATTTGCGGTAATATTATAGCCATTTTCAGCCGTATTACTTGAACTACCAATATTACCACTGATACGTTTGTAATAAGGGCGATAACGCAGTGTGGCAGTCCAGTCATCGGCAAATTTTACTCCACCGCGAAGATAAGGACGATAAGTACGGTATGTGGACCCGGAGACTAAGCTAAAGCCACTTTCCAGAGAAAAAGTTTGATTGAATTTATAGAGATAACTCGCAATCACTTCAGTTTCATTGCTAACCTGTTCATTAAACGGCTTATTCGGCGTGCTGTCTGCACTGGATTGTTTCCATGATACTTCTGAAGATAATCCAAAACCATTGGCGAAGCGGTTTGATATTAATAAGCGATCTCGTTGGTCACCTTTCGCAGTATCCCGCCATTCATGTCGGTAATCAATTGATACAGCCAGTGCATTTACACTAATTAATGAAGTTACAGCCAGAGCGAGTAGTTTTAATTTCATTTTTAATTTTCCCTATTAATTAAGGAGTGAAGCAAAAATTGAAAGACGCAATATTTCGTTTTAAAGCAGGTTCTATTTTAAGGACATATTAAATCTATTTTGTGATCAAGATCGGCTTGAGTATTAAAAATTGAAACTTGGTTTCAATTTGTGATGGCGATCAATTGGAATATATAATCTGTTTCAGTTTTAATAAAATAACCCTGCCATGGGTATGGCAGGGTTATTAATATAAAAAATAACTTCTATTCTTATCTCATGGCACGTTTCAGAATACGATCACCTTGACGCTGGAAATATTTTGCTGTTTCTTCCACCGACTTCTGACCGTAGTCAATATACTGAATGGCATCACCGAATAGTACTACGATTTGCGGATCATCAAAATAAGGCGATGTCTTCATTGCATGTGGTAAAGACAGTGCCATAGTCAGGCCTGCTACCGATGGATCGCTATCTTTAATTACGCCATCAGCACGTAATTGCGCGACGGCGGATTTGCTCAATGGTACGCCACGCTCCAGGCCCATGGCCTGTACACCTTCTTTACTGTTCAGTAAGAAGTTGATTAACATCGCGGCTTCTTTCGGATGCTTGGTAGATTTACCGATAGAAAACATCTGTGCAGGTTTAAAGAACAGACCTGCGTCTTTGGCACCTGGTAACATGGGGTAGTCTCCCAGTACCAACTTGGCAGGCGCTTTCAAGTTATCAGAGTACTTGGTAATGGTAGAGTTCCACATATAAGTACCCGCCCATTCACCCGCAATCCACGGTTTCATTTCATACATATTGCTCTTGCCGAACGAGGCATAGTATTTCGATGATGGCATAACATGGGAATCGACCATTTTTTTATACATCTGGAAGAACTCAACCCATTGTGCCTCTGTATAAGCGAATTTCTTCGCCTTTTCGTCCACGGCAGGGATGTTGTATTTCTGCACCATGTAAGAACGTAACAACGCCAACGAGTCCTGATGTTCCAGAACGACGGGATAGTATTGATCTCCCAGTTTCTCCTTGAATACTTTACCGGCGTTCAGCAGTTCATCCCAGGTTTTCGGATAGGACAGCCCCGCTTTTTTCCAGGTTTCGTCGTTATAGTAGAACATCCGGGCCGTGACGGAGATGGGAATGCCGTTCAATTTTCCGTCAATAGTCGTAGCTTGCAGTTCTTTGGGGCTGAACTGTGATAGATCCAGCGGGCCATTCACTTTGTTCAAATCATAGAAGCCATCGCCATTTTTGGAAAAAATAGGCAACCAGTTCCAGTTGGTCTGCATTACATCGGGTTCAGTATTACCGGCAATCTGTGTGGTAAGACGAGAGAGATGTCCATCCCAACCAGTATATTCTGCCTTAACGTCAATGTTTGGGTACTGTTTGTGGAATGCATCAATGGCTTTCAGTGTCGCTTGGTGACGTCCGTTACCGCCCCACCATGACACACGCAGATTAACCTGATCTGCTGCAAAAGATTGATGTGCCAACAGTGCCAGAGATGAGGCAATTAATGTGCGTAGGATCACTTTTTTCATCGATTACTACTCCTGTTATAGAGAGATATTTTGTTCTGTTTTTGCATCAAAGATATGGCATTTATCCATATCAAACTGGAAGAATACCTGGCGATGCAGGCCATTCTTGATAATCAGCCTGGCTTCGTCGGAAGGCATACGGCTGGTTAATTCAAAGCCATCAACTTTTATGTACATAAAGAATTCATGGCCCATATTTTCTACGCGGACCAATTCACCCTGTGAGTGACTGGTTTCGAAAGGGGTTTCTGAAACAGTGACGTATTCGGGACGTATACCGAAACAGATCTCTTTGCCTACATAATCTTGAACTTTGCTCTGTTGTGACTGGTTGAGTAGCAGGGGATAGTGACCGACTTTCAATCCGATCTGACCATCGTGTTCAAGTAACTGTCCGGGCTTGATGTTCATTTCCGGCGCACCAATGAAACCGGCCACAAACATATTTTTCGGGTAGTGATACAGGTTATCTGGCGTGTCCACCTGCATGATGTGGCCTAGCTTCATGACGCAGATACGATCACCCATTGTCATGGCTTCGGTCTGGTCATGAGTTACATAGACTGTGGTGGCTGGTTTACCGCTTTTCTTTAACTCTTTATGCAAATCCGAGATACGGATACGCATTGAGGCGCGCAGTTTGGCATCCAAATTTGATAAGGGTTCATCAAATAGAAATACATCCGGTTTTTTTACAATGGCGCGACCGACAGCGACACGCTGCGCTTGACCACCGGAGAGCTGACGCGGTAACCGGTCCATCAAGTCTTCCAACTCCAGAATTTTAGCCGCTTCGTTGACATGATCTTCGATCTGTTTTTTGGGCATTTTGCTCAACTTCAGACCAAACGCCAGGTTCTCGCGTACCGTCATGTGTGGGTAGAGGGCATAGTTCTGGAACACCATTGCGATGCCACGTGCTTTGGGTACCAGATTATTGACGATGCGTTCACCGATACGAACTTCACCGCCACTGATGGTTTCCAGACCAGCCAACATGCGCAGGGTTGTGGATTTAGCACAGCCAGACGGACCAACGATAACCATGAATTCACCGTCTTTGATCGTTAGGTCGATACCGTGCACTGCTTTGAAACCGTTGGAATAGACTTTTTCCAGTTTGTTGAAAACAACTTCAGCCATGATAGATCCTCAATTAACCTTTAATTCCGCTGCTGGTAACGCCCTGAACGAAGTAGCGCTGAGCCATGAAGAAAATGATGATGGATGGCAGGATTGAAATACTTGCCATTGCCAGAATTTCGTTCCACGGTGCGCCTTCTGTAACGTCAATAGACATCTTAAGAGCCAACGCAATCGGGTATTTATCAACGCTGTAAACGTAAATCAGCGGGCCGATAAAGTCGTTCATGGACCACATGAACTGGAATAGTGCTACCGAGATAATGGCCGGCTTCAGAATTGGCACTACCACATACCACAACACCTGGAAGGAGTTACAACCATCAATCTGAGCGGCTTCTTCCATATCACGTGGAACACCACGCAGGAACTGAATCAGCATGAACACAAAGAATCCTTGTGTTGCGAATGCCAGCGGTAGATACAATGGCAGGTAGCTGTTCAGCATGCCCATTTCACGGAACATGATGTACTGAGGGATCAACAACACGGTACTGGGCAGCAACATGGTGGTAATCAGTGTGGCAAACCAGAAGTTTTTCCACGGGATCTCGAAGCGGGCAAAGCCATACGCCACGATGGTGGAGGAAATAATGGTCAGGATGACTTTCGGAATCACATACTCGAACGTGTTAATCATGTAGTGACCGAAGTTGTATTCCGTCCCCGTTCTCCAGCCGTTAATAAAACCATCCCACGTGATGTGTGTCGGCCATAAGCTGAGCGTGGTGAAAATTTCACGGTTTGGCTTAAAAGACGCTGAAAACATCCAGACCAATGGGTAGAGCATCAGCAAGCCAACAAACAACAGAATTACATAACGAATGCCTGCATTGAGTTTCTCTTTACGCAGTGTGCGGCGTACTTCTTCTGCTGCAATATCCTGTGCAGACATTTGTGAATGCATATCAGCCATTTTTTCCTCCCTTATCGGCGGAGTAGAACACCCAGTATTTAGATGATTTGAAGGAAATTGCCGCAAACACGGCTACAACCAAGAACAAAACCCAGGCAAGCGCTGCGCCGTACCCCATATCGAAATACTTGAATGCTGTATCGTAAATATAAAGTGAGAACAGATAGGTATAGTGGGTAGGCCCACCGCCAGTAATGACATAAGGCGCGGTAAATTCCTGGAATGCCTGTGTGGTTTGCATGATGAAGTTGAAGAAAATAACCGGTGTAATCAATGGTACGGTAACTTTCATGAACATCTGCCACTTGGAAGCCCCATCTATCATCGCGGCTTCATATTGTGACTGAGGGACATTCTGTAGTGCGGCAAGGAAGATCACCATGGCGGAACCAAATTGCCAGACACGTAATAGGGTCACAGAAAACAGTGCCAGAGAAGGTTCACCAAGCCAGTTGATGGCATGGAAACCCAGTACGCCAAGGAAACTGTTCAAAAGTCCATCGATAGCAAACAGTGCTCGCCACAATACAGCAATGGCTACGCTGCTGCCCAGAATGGAGGGAACATAGTAAGCAGTACGGAAAAAACCAATACCACGTAATTTAAAGTTAAGAACAAACGCGATTAACAACGCGAATATCAGTTTCAAAGGAATGGTCAAAAATACATAGGCAAATGTAACACCCATGGATTTCCAAAAGAGATCGTCTTCCAAAAACATCCGGTGGTAATTTTCCAGGCCGGTGAATGTTGGCGGACTCATCAGGTCATACTCAGAAAAACTGAGTATGAAAGAAGAAATAAAGGGGAAAGCGGTAAAAACTATCAGCCCTATTATATAAGGAGAGATATAGGCTAACCCCAGCATTCTGTTTTCATTCATAATGCTTACCTACTTAGTAATTGTGAACCAGTAAAAATAAAATTAATGTGTTAATAATTCAGGATAAATAAACTCTATGTCATAGATGACCCTATTTTCCCCATTAATGCGAAAGTCTCCGTGTACATACCCCCCCTGTGTCAGTATGGGCGGGCATTTGTTCAGTTTGTTTTTGCAGGCGGCAACCAGCGCCAGCAAAATTAAAGGGAAGGGGTCATCCAGACGAACATAACGATGCTTTTCTGAACGGGTTAACAGACCATGATGAAAATGACGATCAAATAATATTTCTGCCAGTGCCCAGGCATGATCAGCCCATTTTTTTGATTGCTGATGTTCAGCCAGTTCTATCATGGCAAGCAGTAGAAATGGGGTCGCAACCGTACTTAATCCGTCTTTTCCCAGACGCTCCAGCATGGTAGTGATCAGTGTGTACAATTCCACATCACCACTCAGTCGGTAAGCACGCACCAGTGGCAATAAATAATCACCTTCTAGTGGAAAGGGCTTAAGCTCTGTCCCTGCTTTTCCGTAGTAACCATCACGTTTGAAACGATAACCGGTCATGTCCTGACCGTCATTCCACATGGGGCGCAACGTATTACTGTCAGCGTCGTAAGCATATTGGTAATAGTTTTTCAGCCCGGAAATCACCCATTCCAGCATGTCACTGTCAGGGTGCTGATGCAGGATATCCAGCATCGCCAGTGGGCTGTCGATCAACAATGGACGCATATCCCGGAATAACACATTCGCTTCACGGGCAATGGCGCCGAACTCCGGGCCAAACTGGCGTTGGGCGCGATCGCCGAACCAGGACTGTGTCTGATTATCGTCGTCCGGAATCGGCTGGCGTTGCAAGGGCGAGCTGAATTGGTACACCGGCATTCCGGTTTCCGGATTGCGCGCCAATACATATTGACGATAGAGATGTTTTCCCCATAAGGCCGCTTGTTTATCCCCGCTAAATTGTGCATAGGCAAAGGCGGCATAAATCAGGTCGGTACCGGCATTGACAAAAGTAAGCCCTTTCGTCAGCGGTAATTCAGGCCATTTTGCAGGGTCTACCACATCGTGGTGCGTGTGCATAAAAACGTGTGGATCGCGTGGTTTGGCATAATCACCATGACGACCTAAATCCAGTGAGTTCCAATCCTCGACGTGTGCGTTCCAGAAGCTCTGTAGAAAATGAAGTGTTTTTTCGGCATTAATACGGTGCAAGAACGGGTAATAGGGTAAATGGTGTTTTAATTCATGCACCAGAGATTTTGACTCTGGTCCTTCGCTTTTCAACGAGTCCAGATTAATAAAGCGATGTCCACCCCAATAGAAAAGACCACTATTTTCGTCAACA
This sequence comes from Prodigiosinella confusarubida, assembly GCF_002847015.1. Taxonomy (GTDB): domain Bacteria; phylum Pseudomonadota; class Gammaproteobacteria; order Enterobacterales; family Enterobacteriaceae; genus Prodigiosinella; species Prodigiosinella aquatilis. Next base: position 3,211,178 of record NZ_CP025085.1, on the reverse strand, counting down.
AAGTGAGAAAAGAAAAATTCACATTGGGAAATAGCCGTTTTCTGATATTTCTCTATTTCTGTGACGATACTCATGGAATCTAACAAACGAAGCCAATTTTGCTGGCTGGCAAAATTAGAAATGGGAGCATCGTGCCCATCAGGAAATTTCCAGACAACTGGCGTTCTCGTTTGTACATCGAAGCCATCAGCCAATAACGGTGTCGGATTACTGTGGCTGTGTCCATATTGCTGTATTTTTTCAATATGGCTGTTCAGCGCGGCGAGCCATAAATCGAGCTGTATTTCTTTGCTGGTGTCTAAGTGACTAAAAATACTCATGGAGCACCTTCTCATGGAACTGTTAGACGGTTCCTTATAAATAGAAACGCTGTTTCGATTGATTATATTGCGCTACCCGCCCATCCGTCATGCACACAATATCGAAAGTGTGATCAAAGTCGGAACGTTGTTTTGAAAATTTTTTGAAAGGCTTTGGAAGCGTGAGAGAAATCGAAATTTATAAGTAAGATATTGATAGATAAATAAAAGGCACAATTCAGGATTGTGCCTTGCATCACATTAAAGATCCAAAAAAACTTAACGCGACAACCAGCCACCATCAACAGCAATGGTATAGCCATTAATGTAGTCAGAGGCGCTGGAAGCCAGGAATACTGATGGCCCCATCAAATCCTGCGGCAGACCCCAACGACCAGCCGGGATACGATCCAGAATTTCTTTGCTACGTTCTTCATCGGCACGCAATTGTTGGGTGTTATTGGTTGCCATATAACCAGGGGCGATAGCATTGACGTTAATATTGTGTTTTGCCCATTCGTTGGCCATTAGGCGAGTGATCCCCATAACGGCACTTTTGGATGCAGTGTAAGACGGTACACGAATCCCACCCTGAAAGGACAGCATAGACGCAATGTTAATGATCTTACCGCCGTGACCCTGCTTGATGAACTGCCGGGCAACGGTCTGAGACATGAAGAATACGCTCTTGATGTTCAGATTCATCACGTCATCCCAGTTTTTCTCACTGAAATCAATCGCATCTTCACGACGAATGATACCAGCATTGTTAACCAGGATATCTACCTTGCCGAATTCAGCAACCGCTTTTTCAACCAGTGCTGCATGGCCGGCAATGTTGCTCATATCCGCAGTCAGACTCAGGAAACGGCGCCCCAGGGAAGTGACTTTTTCAATGGTATCTTTGGGGTCAACAATGTTGACGCCGACGATATCACAACCAGCCTGTGCCAGGCCGATAGCCATACCTTGTCCCAGTCCTGTATCACAACCTGTGATAAGTGCAACTTTACCTTGCAAATTGAAGGAATCTAAAATCATAGCCTTAATCTCTCTGTAAACGACAATACCTCGTCGTGCGCTGTTACTGTAGGGGAATATCAGTAATTCCGGTTAATAGCGATTAGCGTAATTCGCTAACTTTGACGTGATCCATATCTCCAAAAACTTGATTCTCGCCAACCATGCCCCAAATGAAGGTGTAGCGTTTGGTGCCAACACCGGAATGAATTGACCAGCTCGGTGAAATCACCGCCTGCTCGTTATGAACCAGAATGTGACGGGTTTCCTGCGGTTGCCCCATCATATGGAATACGGTTGTTTCCTCATCCATATCAAAATAGAAGTAAACTTCCATGCGACGCTCATGTGTATGGCACGGCATGGTATTCCAGAGACTACCTTCTGCCAGTTTGGTCAGGCCCATGGTGAGCTGACAAGTTGGTAAAACGTCAGGAACGATATACTTGTTGATGGTGCGGCGATTGCTGCTGACGTCTTCACCGAGTGTTTGCGGCGATGCCTCTGACTGTGTGATTTTGCGTGTCGGGTAGGTGGTATGTGCCGGCGCACTGTTATAATAAAACTTGGCAGGATGCTTGGGCGATATACTCTGGAACCGAATATCACTGGCCCCTTTGCCGATATATAGCGCTTCTTCGTTGCCGATGTCATAGCGTTCGCCATCAACCACGATAGCGCCAGCACCACCGATATTAATGATGCCCAATTCACGGCGTTCCAGAAAATAATTGACACCCAATTGCTTGCCAACTTCATCACCGATGGTGATGACAGCATGTACCGGCATAACACCGCCGACGATAATGCGGTCAATATGGCTGTATGTCATGGTGTAGGCATCAGCTTCAAAGATTCTCTCAATCAGAAATTCACGACGCAGGCCAGCTGTATCGAGTTGTCTGGCATGGTCGCAGTGAATGCTTTGACGAACTTGCATTAATGAGCCTCGTTTTTCAGACAGAATAAAGAATGGGTATTAAGCCCTGAATGAAAGCGCCAAGCGGCACAAGTGTCATTGCGTGGCAGTGACAACGGCACCTGTGCCTGTGTTGCCCGGTGCTTTCTTGTTATAGTGCGATGATAGTGTGGTTGGGATGTTAATTCAATAAAAATGAAATAATGTTTTATTTATTTCTTGAGGATCGTCATGGTTTTGCTTATTTTATATTTCATCCTGTACCGATGTTACTAGAATGTCGGTATTTACAATTATTCCATTCCTGTAAATCAGCAACAGGTGGACCAGAGATACGATGAATAAGGAGGTAGAAAGCATGAGACGGTACTTTATTGACGATGAAACACCTTGGGAAGAGTTGGGTGATGGCATCAAACGCAAAATCATCAGCTGGAGCGATGATTTGATGATGGTTTGCGTACATTTTGCCAAGGGGGCAATAGGCACGCCTCACAAACATGATATCCACGATCAGATTGCTTATGTGGCAGCGGGTAGCTTTGAAGTGATGATTGAAGGTGAAAAGCGAATTCTGAAAACCGGTGATGCTTATATGGCTGTGAAAAATGAAATGCACGGCGTTATCTCATTGGAAGAGGGCAGTGTGTTGATCGACACATTTTCTCCCAAACGCGCAGATTTCCTCTGACAGTGTGTCAGCATCGGTCACGTTTTGACCGATGCTCCTTCCGTCATCACATCACATCATTCACATGTAACTGTTGCAGAGACATCAGTTTCTTATCTGCCAGTACCCAGCGTGGGTCATGTTGTAATTCTTTGGCAGGAACCACGATTGAGCGCATTCGCGCTGCTTTGGTGGCAAGCATACCGTTGATGGAATCTTCCAGCGTGACACATTGCAAGGGATGAGCTCCGAGATCCCGTGCCGTCTGTAGATAAATTTCCGGATGCGGTTTGCTGTAAGGCAAATGTTCTGCTGATACAAGTACGTCAAAATAATGTTCTAGGTTAAACATATGTAGTACTTGCAGCAACATTCGATCGGGAGATGCCGACGCAAGTCCGATTTTCAGGTTTTGCCGGCGACACAGTTGTAAGGCATGTTCAACACCAGGAAGGAGTGGGCGACGTTCGTCCACTAACGCTATTGCGCGATCGATGATACGGGAGACAACTTCTTCGCGATCCGGACCGGACCAGGGAGCCAGTTGATACCAGAGATCAACTACCATATCAATACGTAGCCCCAGTGTGTCGCTCATGGTTTCCTTTAACGCAGTATCGATGCCCAGTGATGCAATCACTTCCAGTTCAGCCATTTCCCATAGTGGTTCCGAGTCAATCAGTAATCCGTCCATATCAAAAATCACGGCGTTAATCGGGTAAACAGGGGTCATCACCAAGCTCCTTGGGGAAAGAAACGCTAAAAGCCATCATTATACGTTAACGTATTACCAATAAAGGAGATACAGAAAGAAATATTGACTCGGTGTAAACGTGAAGTACCCTGCTAACGGGTTTTTATGTGTCTACACTGTTTGTTATCGGATTGGCGACATTTTTATACTGCGTCACTCACAAGGGGAACTCATGACGTATCAACAGGCTGGCCGTGTTGCCGTGGTTAAACGTATCGCGGGATGGATTGTTTTTATTCCGGCTATGCTTTCGACACTGATTTCACTGGCAAATCTTATCCATGCCTTTACAGAGAGAAAACAAGGAATTAATGGGGTGATGCAGGACTTTCTGCATTTGGTTGTGGAAGTTCTACGTTTTAATACACCTTTTCTGGATATTTTTTGGTATAACTCACCGGTTCCTGATTTCAACCAGTTACAGGCTATTTCTACCATAATGTTCTGGTTAATCTACATGCTCATGTTTGTTGGTTTGGCAATGCAAGTATCCGGCGCTCGGCTGTCCCGGCAGGTGATACACATCCGTGAAGGATTGGAAGATCAACTCATCCTGGAGAAAATAAAAGGCGTCGACGGTAAAACAAAAACGCAACTGGAATCGCTGATAATACTGCCCCGACATACGATTTTGGTTCAGTATTTCCCCCTGTATGTATTGCCGGTCATCGTGGCCGTCATTGGCTATATGGTATTGAAACTGCTAGGGCTGGCGGTCTGAGCGTTTATTACGGAGCAGATAAATGTCGGCTCCGTAGTCAGTCCGCTGAGTAGAGTTGCTGTTCGATAGCCTGTTGAGCGGCAACAATATGTCTACCACCAAATAAATTGGCGCGATTAAGCAGATAATAAATCTGATAAAGAGGTTGTCGTTCCACAAACCCTTTATCCAGCGGCCAGATGCTTTGATAACCATCGTATATTTGTGGCGGTAAGGCGGGATAAAGTGGCAACATGGCCAGATCGCATTCTCTGTCTCCCCAGTAACAGGCCGGATCAAACAGATAGGCTCCTTGAGGGCTGGCGGCACAGTTTGCGGGCCATAAATCACCGTGTAGTAATGAAGGTTGCGGCTGGTGGCCAGCGAGACGCTCCTCGACCTGTGCAATCAGTGTATTAATCTCACCGAAATGCATACCTTTTTCCTCGGCTAGTTGCAGTTGCCAGCCAATGCGTTGTTCTGAAAAAAATGTTGACCAGCGTCGTTGCCAACTATTGGGTTGAGTTGTTGTTGATAGATCATTGTCAAAATCGAGACCAAACTGGGGTTGATCGCTCCACTGATGCAAGTGTGCCAGTTGTTCCCCCAGACACCAGGCGCTGTGGGCATCTAATGGTTTGATGGTCAGATATTCCAGCAACAAAAAGCTGTCATCCCGAAAGTGACCTACGCCATAAACTTTGGGTACATTTACGGTTTTGCTGCGAGCCAGTAGCTCAAGCTGTTCGGCCTCCGCCATGAATTTTGGCAGCATTTCCCGTACATCGCATTTTACAAAAATCGTATACTCACCATAGCGCAGGTACCATGCAGGGTGAGTCTCACCTCCGGGTAGCTCCCGACGTTCCAGCATTTCGCCAGGTCCCAGCCGTTCTTCCAGTAATTGGCTAATTGTTTGCCACATGGGGTCATCTCCTGTCGATGTTTCCGATATATCATTACGTTAGCGATTTATGCAGTACAAAAACTGAATCTGACGCACACCCGAGACTTTACGTGTTTATTAACGGGATAGCTGAGCGAAAAGTCGTGATGCTGTGGAATACACTATCGTCGATAATCCGCTGTTGTCACTGTGAACCACAATAATAATCATCAGGGATCGATTAGCAACTGCGGAGTATGACAGTGCATTTTGACGTGATGACCGACGGTTCATCGGCATCCCTTAGCTGCTCTTCCAATAGACGGAAACGACATTGCCCGAATGAGGAAACCAACAGGGAGCATGAAAGTATAAGCAATGAAACAGAAAATATAGCCAACACCGAATTTTTATTTTATTGATAATCCTGATGTTGTGGCTTACAGCCGCGTCTGCTCAAACTGTATTCACCTCAAGGTATCAATGTGACGCTAAGTTAACCAGGCATATTGCGCGTTAATTCCTTCTGTTTGCTGCCAAGCATATAAACCTGACTGATTAGAAATAATAGTGTTATCACCATTAAAAAAGTTCACTATCGAGATTACTGAATAGCTATTCGAACGGTTTAGGGAAAGTGCTGATGCAACGTTGAACTATTTATTTTAGCAAACAATTTCATCATGCAAGTAGTGATGACAATAAAATAAGAGGCTTTATATTATCTTTGTTTCATTATTATTGCCTTGACAAGCAATCACATGAGGTAACTGTAACAAACCATTCTGGCACCTGATCGCATGAGAAAGATTTTCTTATCATTTTCAACGAATAAGTAACACCACTTACACAGTAGTTAGTGGGCGCGAACACAATTTCCTGTACTGAATTTGTACATTCTACACAGTATAGTAATAATGTTTTGTTATGTTTAACGTGTCAGCTCAATTAATTAAGCGTATCGACTTGCGTAATCACGATATTATGCACATAATCAAATCATTGGGCGTGCCGTCTGATGATGTATTTCTGTGTTCAATATAGCAACTTAATGCGAATTGATATATTAGTAAGACATTAAAAGACCTAATTTGTGCGGCATGTCCATCACTGGCAAAAAATGGCTTGCCAATGATTACAGAGTGTGTAATAACGCATCTGGGTAAAACGAGGTACAGTTCTGTATATGAATGGCATTTTCAGTAAAGAAGTTATGAGTACAAACGTTAGCGTTGAATACCACTTCTCTGCCGATCCTTATTTTAGTGCCTCAAGCAGTAACGACTCTGATTTGTATGTATGACGCCTCTGTGCGGTTTAAACTATTAAAGGAAATTTTGAAATGGCAAAGATTAAAGGTCAGGTTAAGTGGTTCAACGAGTCTAAAGGCTTTGGTTTTATCACTCCGGCTGATGGCAGCAAAGATGTGTTCGTTCACTTCTCTGCAATTCAAGGTAACGGCTTCAAAACACTGGCAGAAGGCCAGAATGTAGAGTTTGAAATTCAGGATGGTCAGAAAGGTCCGTCTGCCGTTAACGTTACTGCGCTGTAATTTTCAGCCTACGTAGCAAAACCCGCCTTGGTGCGGGTTTTTTGTTTTTCTGGTTTCCAACAGTTAATCAAAAAGAAAAAGAATGGGAATGTTTTTAGCACCATACCAATGTCCATTGTGCCATCAGCCTTTGAACCTGGAATCACAACGTTGGTCATGTGGCCATCATCACTTTGATTGTGCCAGAGAAGGGTATGTGAATTTATTACCAGTACAGTTCAAACGCTCAAAACAGCCAGGTGATAGTGCCGAAATGATGCAAGCCCGACGCGTATTTCTTGATGCGGGGCATTATCAGCCATTGCGAGACTATCTAACGGGTCATCTTGATTACCGACTGTCTCCGTCTGCGACAACCGTTCTGGATATCGGCTGTGGGGAAGGGTACTACACAGCGGCGCTAGCCGACTGTCTGTCGCAACACAATGCTATACAAGTATATGGACTGGATGTCTCCAAAGTGGCTATTCAGCGAGCCGCCAAACGTTACCGGCAGGTGTGTTTTTGCGTAGCATCCAGCCAGCGTTTGCCATTTAATCCTGGATCAATGGATGCTGTGCTGAAAATTTATGCGCCTTGCAATGACGAAGAGCTAAAGAGGGTGGTGAAACCTGGCGGCATTGTTATCACGGTATCGCCAGGCCCTAGACATCTTTATCAATTGAAGGCCCTGGTATATCAGGATGTGATGCTGCATCCGATCAGAGAAGAAACATTGTCTGGTTTCAATCAAATTGATGAGCATAGCGTGCAATATCAAATGGTGCTCACCGGGCAAGAAAGCGCCGCATTATTACAGATGACACCATTCGCATGGCGGGCGGCGCCAGATGTGGGACAGCAATTAAAAGAACGGGAAAGTTTCGCGTGTGAAACCGATTTTATTATTCGTACTCATCAGCGTCAGGTTGAATGAAAAACAGCTAGTGTTGTTTTACCCGCAGACAAAAACTGCTGCGGATAAAATATCAGGCTAAATTGATCACGTGTTCATAAAGAATATTACAGCCAATGCCTATCAGCACCAGACCACCAATAATCTCTGCTTTCTTGCCAAGAATAGGCCCAACGTGGCGACCAATTAACATGCCGAACGTTACCATAATCATGGTCGCACACCCAATCGCCATTGCGGTATGAAAAATATTAACCTGTAGGAAAGCAAGTCCCACGCCTATTGCCAATGCATCCAGGCTGGTTGCTATCGCAGTGCAAATTAAAATAAACAGACTGTGTTTACTGATCTTTTCGCACTGACAGGTGTCCTTGTTTTTCATGCCTCCCACAATCATACGTCCGCCAAGTATTAACAGCAGACTAAACGCTATCCAATGGTCCCATTCGGCAATAAAACGGCTGGCATAAAACCCCAGTGCCCAACCGATAAGCGGTGTTATGGCTTCGATGATGCCAAAGATTAAACCGGTGCGGATAGCTTCACTAAAGCGAGGTTTGTGCAGTGTGGCACCTTTACCAATGGAAGCAGCAAAAGCATCCATTGACATGCCAAAAGCAAGAATAAGCGTTGCAGATAAATTCATAGTTCATAGCCTCGGCTGGACGGTTCCCATATCCACGTCATTCACCCCCAACCATAACGGTGAATCCCGTGTCTATGGTCTCGCCTGCCAGCTTGGCCGTTCGCACCACGTTTTTAGAAAACGAGTATGTTGACACGAACATTCCTGATAAATTCTTCAGGAATCGGCTACTCCCCAATGACTGCGCAACACTAACATATTATTCAGGCAGGAAACAACAGCAAAGATGGTAGGGTTTAATAATGGCAAGTGATAATAATTTTCATTTCTGATATAAATGAAATAGTTGGTTAAAATAGCAACAAAACAATGTGGTTAAAATAACACCATATTCTTTGTGGAGTATTTGTCGGTTGATGCGAATAAATAAAAATTATATAACTTACTGATTTTCAATCATAAAATTATATATTTTTTCTAGATCATCCAATTGTTGAACGTTAATTAGCAAACGCCGTTGTTCAAGTTCTATCACCAGAATGCCATCTTCAGATAAATTTATATTTTTAATACGACGATACGCAATAAAAATATTGGCATAGAAAAAACCCTGTGATTTGAACAATAATTTTGGATGTCGAATATAAGCGATATATATTGCCACTAACGCCAGAAAAGAAAGTAAAAAGGTCGTCAATGGTGTTCCCTGAGTGGTGATGTTTTTATAAATAAGAATGGCGATAAGACCGATAAAAATAAATGTATCCAGACGATTGCTGCGACGAAGATAGACACAGAGCTGGGTAGTGCCTTGAAGTCGAGCCATGATGAATTCATCATAGATAGCGTAAAGCAGGGCAATGATAATAGAAATTATCAAGGCAATATCGGTAACTGACATGTATGGCTCCGTGAAGCGTGCCGGGGGTTTCCCCCCGGACGTACAAATTACAGCCCCAACAGGCCGATCCAATAACCAAAAATACCAATGGCAAAGAAGCCAATAATCAGCCACAGCGCATTAATCTTACGCCGTAGCAGCCACATACACCCAAAGGTCAGTAATAATGGCACCAGACCGGGCATTAACTGGTCCAGAACAGACTGTACCGTAGTAACGGTTGCTTGTCCGTTTGCGTTGGTTATTCGTGAAACCACCAGTGGTATATTCACGTGTGTCCACTTATTAACCAGTGCCCCCATGACGAAAAGGCCGAGAATAGATGAACCTTCTGTCAGTTTTTGCAGCAGTCCACCACCCATATCACCAACAATGGCGACGCCTTTCTGGTAGCCATACGCTACGCCATAGTAACGGACCAGCAAACGCACCAGGTTAAATAGTACGAAGAACAGAATCGGGCCAAGCAGACTACCGCTCATTGCGATACCGGCCCCGAGGGCAGCAAAAACCGGACGAGCGGTTCCCCAGAATATTGGATCGCCGACACCAGCCAGAGGCCCCATCAACCCAACTTTCAGACCGTTGATGGCAGCATCATCAATTGGTGCACCGTTAGCACGTTCTTCTTCCATCGCCATCGTTACCCCAAGAATCGGGGCGGCGACAAACGGTTGAGTATTGAAGAACTCCAGATGGCGTCTGATAGCCTGTTTCCGTTCCTCCGAGTTTTCCGGGTAGAGGCGACGGATCACCGGCACCATGGAAAAGCAGAAACCCAACGCCTGCATACGTTCAAAGTTCCACGACCCCTGAAACAGGTTGGAGCGAATAAATACCGCGCGGATATCGCTGGCCGTGAGTTTTTTATCATGTGTTGAATCAACCATTTCTCTCACTCCTGTTATTCCAGTTCGTTATCAAGGTCGTTTTTGCTATATGCCTCAGCAGAGGAGCCTTGCATCTTGTTATATTTCGGGTTGAGCTGGATATATAACACCGCCATTACCACGCCAATGACACCCAGTGCGACCAGGTTGAAGTTGGTGAAAGCTGCGGTAACAAAGCCCAGATAATAGAATGGCATCAGATAGCCAGCACGCATCATATTGATGACCATGGCGTAACCGACGACAACGATCATCCCCCCGGCGATAGTCAACCCATTGGTAATCACCTCTGGGATAGACGAGAGTGCGGAGTGAACCACTTCCGTACCCACAGAAACGGCGACAATCACTGCCGGGATGGCGATACGCATGGCTTGTAGCAGCAGAGCAGAAACGTGAATCCAACTGATAGCGGAGAGATTACCGCGTTCCGCCGCGCTATCTGCGGCATGTTGGAAAGCGACAGTAATAGTACGAACAATAATGGTGAGCACCTGGCCTGCAGCAGCCAGAGGAATAGCCAAGGCAATCCCGGCCCCAATGCTTTGACCACCAGCAATAACCAAAATGGTGGAAATGATAGAAGCCAGTGCGGCATCAGGTGCGACAGCTGCACCGATGTTCATCCAACCCAACGCGATCATTTCCAACGTACCGCCGATAATAACCCCTGTTTTTACATCACCTAATACAAAGCCGATTAACGTACAGGCGACCAACGGGCGGTGGAACTGGAATTCGTCAAGAATAGATCCCATGCCCGAGACACAAGCTACGATAAATATCAGCACAATTTGAAGTGTGGTGATCTCCATTGTACTTCTCCTGTGAGAATAGATTTCTGAGTAATTAAACCGTTATAAACCCTATTTTGTTGCTGCGTTAACTCGCCATCTTGTTAATTAAATCCATCATCTTGAGTCTGCTATCGGTTGAGACTTTTCGGACTTCCAGCTCGATACCACGGTCATTAAGTTTCTTGAAGGCCTCAATGTCTTTCTCATCAATAGAAACGGCATTATTCACCTGGATTTTTCCCTGACGATAAGCCATACCACCAATGTTGATCGACGTGATCTTGACACCGTTTTCCACCAGTTTAAGCACGTCAGTTGGGTTGGTGAAAAGCAGCATGACGCGGTCTGCGGCATATTTTGGATTGTTATAAACACGAATTGCTTTATCAACATCAACCACGTGAGCTGTGACTCCCGGTGGGGCGACTTGTGTCAGCAGCGTTCTACGAACGGTATCCGCTGCCACTTCATCACTGATAACGATAATGCGTTTAACGTTGGTTTCCTTCGTCCAGCGGGTGGCAACCTGCCCATGAATCAGGCGGTCATCAATACGGGCCAGACCGATTTCCATATGTCCACCAGCACCTGCCACGGGAACAGCCTTTGTTGTTGATGATATTGCTTTGGGTGCCGACGGTTCTTCCGTATCGGCGGTTTTCAGTGCTTTTACCCCAGCACGGCCTGCTTCCACTGCAATGGCAACCAGTTCAGCGAATCCGGGGTTATCATCACGGGCCATGAAAGTTTCCACCAGCATAGGAATATTTACCCCGGCAATAACTTCATGATTTTCTTTATCGGTAACGATACGGCTGGCTGCGTTAAACGGGCTACCTCCCCAGGTATCAACCAAAAAAAGTACGCCTTGAGATGTATCCAGTTCAGCTAATTTGACCTGGTATTTCTCAATTAATATTTCAGCATTTTCTCCGGGCACGAAATCCATCCAGGCAACGTTGCTCTGTTCGCCGAGAATCATTTCAGCTGTTTTTAACAGCGGACCGGCAGTGGCTCCGTGAGTGCACAACATAATCGCAATACTCACTTGCTACCTCCTCATTAGTCACTATCTCGTAGAGTGTGTAATGTGTCAGATAATGCGGATAAATCATCGGGATGAATTTTTATCCGCAGTGATATCAGTATGGTCGTAAGAAACTTTCTTGCTTATTTTTTTGATACAAAAATATATGTATGGCATCGCACTATTCATGAATCGATTCAGGTTGTTCCTTGTTCAATAGTTTACTTCAAACAGTGAGTCGATTGATCCGGGAATCGGACTGGGCTCGCTATCTCCATGCGCATATGATGTGTTGCAACGGTTGAATGTTAGTGCAATCAACCTGTTTGTATATACCCATCATCTTTCAAGTTGCCGTTTGTCGTCTGTCTCCAGTGGCTCGATTGCCGTCTTCCTGCATCCTGAAATTTATGAAGCATATTATATGCCTACCGAAACAGGCGCGAACGTGTATTAACGGGATTTATTTTACGGAGTGAAAAAATAAATTATGTGATATCGCTCCATAATTAGAGGAACGATGAGTGATCTGTTATGCAAACATGGAATAACTCACTGAGATGTTACAAATTTACGCCCAAAAACAGTGATTGAGAAAATCTTTGTGAAAAGGATAAACAACCTGATAAAGTTGATATCCCTAATATTTCAGAGGAGTTTCGGGCGGACGCCCATCCCATGGACTGTCACCGACGATTTTTTCTCTTTATGTCAGCCTTTGCTGGCGTTTTTCCTTTTCCTTCAATCAGCTGTTTTGGTGATCCTTGGCATTTTGCTGATTCCGTTTCCTTATTAATTTCCCCCATTGCAGTGACATCGTTGTCATTTGCTCGTTCATTTCCTGGAGTCTGACATGGAATTTTTGCTGGATCCTTCAATCTGGGCAGGCTTACTGACGTTGGTGGTACTCGAAATTGTCTTGGGTATCGATAATCTGGTTTTCGTTGCCATACTGGCGGATAAACTTCCGCCAAAACAACGTGATAAAGCACGCATTATCGGTTTATTGCTGGCGTTGCTGATGCGGCTTGGATTGCTCTCGTTGATTTCATGGATGGTGACGCTGACCCGGATATTATTTCATGTAGGTAATTTCAGTTTCTCCGGCCGCGATTTGATTCTGCTCGTCGGGGGGATATTTTTATTGTTTAAAGCCACGATGGAGTTGCACGAACGGTTAGAAAATCGACCACTTGATGTAAATGATGGACGAACCCATGCCAGCTTTTGGGTGGTTGTGGCGCAGATAGTGATTCTGGATGCGGTTTTTTCACTGGATGCCGTGATTACCGCAGTAGGTATGGTTAATCACCTTGGTATCATGATGACGGCGGTGGTGATTGCCATGGGCATGATGCTACTGGCTTCCAAACCATTGACTCGTTTTGTAAATGCTCATCAGACGGTGGTAGTTCTGTGCCTGAGTTTCCTGCTGATGATTGGTTTGAGCCTGGTGGCTGAAGGTTTTGGTTTCCATATTCCTAAAGGCTATCTGTATGCGGCGATCGGTTTCTCCATTCTTATTGAGATGTTTAATCAGATAGCCCGTCATAACTTTATCAAGCATCAATCACATCGTCCGATGCGTGAGCGTACAGCTGAAGCCATTTTGCGCTTGATGGGCGCTCGCAAAGCCATGATTGAGCATGATGAGGCTCAGCCACTGCTGAAGTCCGAAGAGACATTCGCTGAGGAAGAGCGTTACATGATTAGTGGTGTATTGACGCTGGCTTCCCGAACATTACGTAGTGTCATGACACCACGCACGGATATTTCCTGGGTGAACTGTGAGCGTTCGGTTGAGGCAATCCGCATACAATTGCTAGATACGCCGCACAGTTTGTTTCCGGTGTGCCGGGGTGAGTTGGATGAACTGGTTGGGGTAGTGCGCGCCAAAGATTTGCTGGTTGCTCTGGAAGAACATGCGGATGTCGAAAATTTTGCCGCTGCCAACCCGCCAATTGTTGTACCGGAGACGCTTGACGTCATTAATTTGTTGCCGGTATTGCGCCGGGCCAAGGGCAGTTTAGTCATGGTAAGCAACGAATTTGGCGTTATACAAGGGCTGGTGACACCATTGGACGTGCTTGAAGCGATTGCCGGTGAATTTCCGGATGAAGACGAAACACTGGATATTGTGGCAGATGGCAATGGCTGGCTGGTGAAAGGGGGAACGGCGCTACACGCATTGCAGCAGGTACTCAACAGCAGCGAGCTGGTGGACCCGAAAGAAGATTACACCTCGCTGGCAGGATTGCTGCTGGCGCACAGTGATGAATTTCCTAAAGTGGGGGATATCGTTGAGCTGCATCGACTGCGTTTTCAGGTTATAGCGGCGACAGACTATCGAGTTGAGCTGGTCCGGGTTGAACGTATTCCTGACCCGACTCGGGAAGATGCGCGTTAATTACCAGATAGTGGATAGAAGAACGTGTTACCAGCACGGTAATGCTAATCATTTGAACGTGATAATTAAGGGCGCATACGGGTGCAGTTAGCTGATGGATGCTGCTCCGTATGCCATCCCTGGTTTTCGTCTTAATGGGCGGGTATGGCGACTACCCGCGTCAGGTTTGATCTTGTTGCAGACAATCGAACGATGAAATGATGCGATAACGACGGGTGTCGAAAATGGTAGTCAGTCGCACTGTACCTTAATTGCCAGGCCACCTCGTGAGGTTTCTCGATATTTGGCGTTCATGTCTTTACCCGTTTCGTACATGGTTTCGATCACTTTATCCAGCGAAACGCGTGGCTCGGTGGTACGACGCATTGCCATGCGTGTGGCATTAATGGCTTTTACTGAAGCGATTGCATTACGTTCAATGCAGGGAACCTGTACCTGACCGGCAACCGGATCGCAGGTTAACCCCAGATTGTGTTCCATCCCGATTTCCGCAGCGACGCACACTTGTTCTGGACTGGCACCCAGCAATTCTGCCAGTCCGGCCGCTGCCATTGAGCAGGCTACCCCGACTTCTCCCTGACAACCCACTTCTGCGCCGGAAATCGAGGCGTTCATTTTGTAGAGTGTACCGATGGCACCGGCTGCCAGGAAATAACGCAGATAGATTCCCGGACCTACTGGTTCAATAAAATGGTCATAATAAGCCAGTACAGCGGGAACAATACCGCAAGCGCCGTTGGTGGGGGCGGTGACAACACGTCCGCCAGCAGCGTTTTCCTCATTGACTGCCAGCGCAAACATATTAACCCAATCCACCACATTCATCGGGTCGTTAGACAGTTTGTCAGAAGAGACTAACATACGGCGTAATGCCGCTGCTCGACGGGGAACCCGTAACGGACCAGGTAGTACGCCTTCGGTATTTATGCCACGATCAATACAGGCACGCATGGTTTGCCAGATGGCGGCAAAATAGTCGTCAATTTCCTGACGGCTATGCAGTGCCAGCTCATTACGCATCATCATGCCTGAGATGGATAAACCGCCTTGTTTGCAGTGAGCCAGTATCTCCAGGGCATAGCGATAGGGGTGTGGTACGCTAATGGTGCTATCAATGGTTTTACCAAAGTTGGCTTCATCCACAATAAAACCGCCACCAATGGAATAGTAGGTTTTGCTGAAGAGTGTTTTGTTACCGGCAAAAGCCGTGATAGTCATTCCGTTTTCGTGCAAAGGTAAATTTTCACTGCGGAAAACCATCCCACCTTCGCGGGGGAAATCGACCTCATGTTCACCGGATAACAGCAGTCGTTCGCGTTGCTCTATATCGCGGATGAAAGCGGGAATCGTATCAATATCCACTGTATCTGGCATATTCCCCGCCAGACCAAGGATAATCGCAATATCGGTGTGGTGTCCTTTGCCGGTTAATGAAAGGGAACCATAGACGTCAACTGATACGCGAGTAGTGGCGACCAATAGCGATGCCTGTTTTAATTCATCGACAAATTGCTTACCGGCTTTCATCGGTCCAACCGTATGAGAGCTAGAGGGGCCAATACCGATTTTGAACATGTCGAATACGCTTATCACACTGAAACTCCTTTAAAAGCGCAGGATGCTGCCGATGGCTAGAATAAAACTCGATGGATCGCCGCTATTGTAGAGGGGAGTATACTGACATGTTCTTTTTTTCGCATGAAATAAACTTATGCCATCTTGCAATAGAACTTATAGTACATCTGTTTTGTTTAGGGGAAAAAGGTGGGTTACGTTGCAATTAGCATGCAGGGCAAAATAAATACCACTAATAGATTAAGCCGTTATTGAAATGATATGAACATAAGAACGCAATCGTCAATTATCCGCGCAATAAAGAGCAAGATCTGTACTGACCAATTAGGATACCTGTAATGCAAGCTGACAGATGATCGTGGCAGTCAGTCCCCAAACAAACTGTTGCTGATACCATGATAGATAAACCCGATGACGCTGTTGATTTCGTTCAATGTCCAATGAATGGTAACGGGCTAGAGAAAAGGCTTCGTAGAGCGGTATTTCAAATAGCTCGGCAACCTCATCTTCGCTGGGATGAAACGGTGTATCTGCTGGTAATAAGCCAATGACAGGCGTGACCTGATAGCCACTGCTGCTGTCCAGTGCGGGCAACGTGCCTAGTATCTGAACCGCGTTGGGTGATATTGCAACTTCTTCCTGAGCCTCGCGTAATGCGGTTTCGATCAGAGAGCTATCTCCCGGATCGGCAGCACCGCCGGGAAAGGCGACCTGTCCGGCATGTTTCCGCAACCAGGGGGCACGACGGGTCAGCAGTAATGTGGGTTCGGCACGACGAATAATTGGCACCAGTACCGCTGCATGGCGATGATTACGGGCGGGGGTCAGCAAAGGTGCGCTTTGCAATTGAAAACGGGTGATGAACCGTTCCAGACTGAACGGCTGTTGCAATGAGTAAGGGTGTAACACGTTGTGTTCCATTATTGAATGTGTCACGAATCAATGCCTGTTTTGTCCGGAATAGTTTGTTCTAGTAACGGTAAGATCCGCCCAACTTTGTCAAATGTTTCCTGATATTCCGATTGCTCCTGACTGTCGGCGACAATACCGCCACCTGCCCAGCAGTAAATCGTGTGTTGAGCGGTGACCAGGGTACGGATAGTAATATTGGTATCCATTGTGCCACAGACGCTCAAATAACCAATACTGCCACAATATGCAGTACGTCGTTGTGGCTCCAGTTCTTCAATAATCTCCATCGCTCGGACTTTCGGTGCACCGGTAATAGAACCACCGGGAAAACAGGCCCGAAGCAGATCCGTGGCATGCTGGTGGTCCGGTAGTGTGGCTTCAATGGTGCTGACGAGATGATGTACTGCCGGGAATGGCTCAATGATGAACAATTCAGGGACGCTGACAGTACCAGGAACAGCCACCCGGCCAATGTCGTTGCGCAGCAGATCGACAATCATAAGGTTCTCTGCTCGGTCTTTGTCTGACGATGCCAGCCGCTCAGCTTGTCTGGCATCGTCTTTCGCATCAGCTAATCGCGGCAATGTCCCTTTGATTGGGCGAGTCTGGATCTGGTTATCATGCAACCACAGAAAACGTTCTGGCGAGGTGCTGATGATCGTGTTTTCAGGTAGCCGGAGAAAGGCGGAAAATGGTGCGCGATTACTGGCTGAAAGACGCAGAAATGCCTGCCACTCATCGCCGTCGTAATGTGCGTGGAAACGTTGTGTCAGATTGACCTGATAACAATCACCAGCGTGCAGATAATCCTGAATACGGCGGAATTTTTCACCGTACTGCTGCCGGGACATATTGGCTTGCCAGGGACTACTGAGTCTGAAATCACGGGGGTGAACCGCGGCAGGCAGCGCATTAAGCCAGGTTAGTCGGGCATCGGGATTGCCATGTACCACCAGTGTCAAGGTTTGCTTATGGTGGTCGGCAATCAATGCCCAGTCATAGAGGCCTACAGCCATATCCGGTACATCGATATCCTGAAGGGCAATACTGGGGATTCGCTCTACCCGGCGTCCTAAGTCATAACCAAACAATCCCAGTGCACCGCCCTGAAATGGAAAATCAGGATGGGAGTCCGCGTGAAGGCCAAGCGTGTCCATCTGCTGTTTTAGCAGACTGAACGGGTCTTGTTCAGAAATATGACAGTGACCATCTGCATCAATTTCGGTGCTGTTTCCACGGGTCTGCAAGGTGACTAATGGGTCGGAGACAAGTATGTCGAACCGGTTATGCACGTGTTCGGCGAAGCCGGAATGCAACAGCATCGACCAGGGGCGGTGTGATAATGCAGCGAAAAGCGTTAATAAAGCATCAGGCTGGTATGGAAGTGCATGGTAGACTATCGGGGTTTGCATAGGTTCTCGGTTCTTATCATGCTGATGGCCGGAGTATGTGGTTAATGTAGATTAATGGCCAATTTCAGACATGTAAGCGTACCATAAATTGTAGGCATACGGCGCAGCCGTACAACGTATCATGATGAAAACCGTTTCAGGAGAATAACAATGTACGCAGGTACCCCGGCGTTGACGCATGAACAGCAACAGCAGGCAGTGGAGGAAATTCACGCGCTTATGGCTGAAGGGTTAAGTAGTGGTGAAGCAATCGCTCTGGTTGCTGCGGCGCTACGTCAGAGCCATCAGGGGGAGAACGTTTCCGCCATGTTTGATGATGAAGATGATGAGAATGCGGACCAGGAATAACACCGCATTCTCTGTCAGTCAGATCGCCGCAATAGCTTTGATTTCGACCTTAAATCGCGGGTTCATCAGTTTTGCCTGTACGGTGCAGCGAACCGGGGCACTGCCGGAAACGACCCAGGCATCCCAGGCGACATTCATGGCCGCAAAGTCCCCTGCATCAGCCAGAAAAATGGTGACATCCAACAGACGGCTTTTATCCGTTCCTGCTTGTTGTAAAACACTATCCAGTGCAGCCAGCGCGTTTTCAGTCTGCGCCTGTGCATCTTCATCCAGATTTTCCGGCACGCTGGTATAGTACAACGTGTGATTGTAAATGACAGCATCCGACCAGCGTTGTTCTGGATTGATGCGGGTGATTGACATCATTGGTGACCTCGTATTCAGCCATGACGATAAAGTGCATGAGACTACCATATTCTTTCACCACTGCATTCTTTAGCGGTTGATTAAAGTGGTGCCCTGAGGACAGGCTTGACATAATCAGCCTCCAATATCTGTTCTGGAACATCAGAAATCAAGAGAGGCAGAGTGGCATCAGTAAGCGACGATTTTGCAACCGATGGTGTGTTGGCACTGGCCATCAGCGGATTTAAACCGCGTGAGCCACAGCGGCAAATGGCAGCGGCGGTAGAAAAGGCCATCGCACAACAACAACCATTGGTGGTGGAAGCGGGAACCGGCACCGGTAAGACGTATGCCTATTTGGCCCCGGCATTACGTTCCGGCAAGAAAGTCATTATCTCCACCGGTTCAAAAGCCTTGCAAGATCAGCTTTATAGCCGCGATTTGCCTACCGTGGCACAAGCTCTGAATTATCAGGGATCGTTGGCGTTGCTGAAAGGACGCGCTAATTATCTGTGTACCGAGCGGCTTGAACAGCAATCACTGGCGGGGGGGGATCTGCCGGTGGAAACCCTGAGAGAACTGGTATGGCTACGGCGGTGGTCATCAGAAACGTTGGATGGCGACATCGGTAACTGTGGTGAAGTAGCCGAAGACAGTCAGGTCTGGCCGTTGGTCACCAGTACCAACGACAATTGCCTGGGAAGCGATTGCCCTCACTATAAAGACTGTTTTGTCGTCAAGGCACGTCGGCGTGCGATGGACGCGGATGTTGTCGTGGTAAATCATCATCTATATCTGGCTGATATGGTGGTAAAAGAGAGTGGCTTCGCCGAACTGATTCCAGATAGCGATGTGGTTATTTTTGATGAAGCACATCAGATTCCGGATATCGCCAGCCAATATTTTGGTCAGCAGCTTTCCAGTCGCCAACTGATGGACCTGGCGAAAGACATGATTATTGCCTACCGCACCGAAGTCCGTGATGCCGCACAGTTGCAGAAAAGTGCTGATCGGTTAACGCAAAGTACACAGGATTTTCGTCTGGCGCTGGGTGATCCCGGTTTTCGGGGTAACTTACGTGACATTGTCACAGACGCATCTCTTCAACGCTCACTGACACTGCTTGATGATGCGCTTGAGCTTTGCTATGACGTGGCAAAACTATCCCTGGGACGTTCGGCATTGCTTGATGCCGCTTTTGATCGCGCAACGCTGTTTCGTAGCCGTCTGAAACGTCTGTTGGATGTTCAGCAATCAGGTTATAGCTACTGGTATGAATGCAATGCCCGCCATTTTGTATTGGCACTGACACCCTTGTCGGTGGCGGATCGCTTCCGTGATGTGATGAAAGAAAAACCCGTCAGTTGGATATTTACCTCAGCCACCCTGTCAGTGAATGATCAGCTTGCACATTTTACGTCGCGTCTTGGTCTGGATAATGCCACTACGTTGTTATTGCCTAGCCCTTTTGATTACACGCGTCAGACATTACTGTGTGTCCCGCGTTACCTGCCGGAAACTAACCGCCCTGGTGCGGCAAAACAGCTCGCCCGCATATTGTGTCCGTTAATTGAGGCGAATCAGGGGCGCTGTTTTATGTTGTGTACCTCGCATCAGATGATGCGCGATCTGGCGGCTGAGTTTCGTGCATCATTGACGCTACCCGTGTTATTACAGGGAGAAACCAGTAAACCACAGTTGTTGTCTCAGTTTATCTCCGCTGGCAATGCGTTACTGGTGGCAACCAGCAGTTTCTGGGAAGGCGTTGATGTGCGTGGGGATGCGCTATCCTGTGTGATTATCGATAAGCTCCCTTTTACCTCACCAGATGACCCATTGCTGAAAGCACGAATGGAAGATTGTCGTGTGCATGGCGGTGATCCTTTTGGTGAAATACAACTGCCAGATGCAGTGATCACACTGAAGCAAGGTGTGGGACGCCTGATCCGCGATGTTGATGACCGCGGCGTGCTGGTTATCTGCGACAGCCGTTTGGTTATGCGTCCTTATGGCGAGGTTTTTCTCAATAGCCTGCCACCTGCACCTCGCACGCGGGATATCGCTCAGGCAATTGATTTCCTGACGATGAAACCGTGACGGCAATCCATTTGGCGCTGTGCTATCATGCGCGCCGTTAAGATTTTTTCTCCCTGCCTGAGGTCGGCATGTCTACGCGAATTTTAGCGCTTGATACCGCAACAGAAGCCTGTTCTGTTGCACTATGGAATGATGGTGAAATCCATTCGTTATTTGAAGTTTGTCCCCGCGAACATACCCAGCGTGTATTGCCGATGGTGCAACAAATCCTGACCGAATCCAGTCTGTCGCTCTGCGACCTGGACGTGCTGGCTTTCGGACAAGGGCCGGGAAGTTTTACTGGCGTTCGCATTGGTATTGGTATTGCGCAAGGGCTGGCCTTGGGCGCAAATTTGCCGATGATTGGCATTTCTACGCTGGCGACAATGGCGCAGGGTGCATTCCGGCTTACCGGTGCTACCCAGGTTCTGGCCGCTATTGATGCCAGAATGAGCGAAGTGTATTGGGCAGAGTATCGCCACGATGCTAACGGTGCCTGGTTAGGTGGTGATACGGAAGCGGTGTTGACACCGCAACAGGTACAGATGCAGACGGCAACACTTGAAGGCAACTGGGCCACAGCAGGTACTGGTTGGCAAACTTATCCGGATTTAGTGCGTCATCCGGTTATTTCATTACAGGATAGTGGCGTGCTGTTGCCACATGCTGAAGATATGTTGCCACTGGCTATCCAGCAGTGGCAGGCGGGGCTGTCAGTGAGTGTCGAGATGGCTCAGCCATGCTATTTACGCAATGAAGTCACATGGAAAAAGTTACCGGGCCGGTAGTAAACCGCAACTTAGGGAATGCCTTATAGTCTAACTATCAGGTTATGAAAAAGGTGCGTGCTATGGCAATCAATCACTCTTGGTGTGGTGTTCAGATCATGTATTCATCACTACGTTTCAAAATGTATGGTGTACTGCTGGTGACCGGCGGATTGTTAACTGGCTGTGTGACGGTGCCGGAAGCGATTAGGGGAACCTCTCCGACACCGCAGACTGATTTGGTTCGAGTAATGAATGCTCCTTCGTTGTACGTCGGCCAAGAGTCACGTTTCGGTGGACGAGTGGTTGGTATTCGTAATGAGGCGGATAGAACTCGCTTGGAAATCAGCAGTATGCCGCTAGATGATGGCGCTCGTCCGCGCCTGGGCGCACTCTCCGATGGGCGTTTTATTGCTTATGTAAAAGGTTTCCTCGAACCAGTGGATTTTAAAAACCAACTGGTGACAGTTGTCGGACCTATTACCGGGACAGAACAAGGCACAATTGGTCATAGGCCTTATCGTTATGTGGTAATTGATGTCCAGGGTTATAAGCGTTGGCGTGTGGTTCAACAGGTGATTCTGCCGCCGCGTGCTTATGATCCGTGGTGGGGACAGCGATATCCATATGGCTGGGGACCTGGTTGGGGCGATAGTATGGAATACGGACCTGCCCAGATTGAGTCAGTAGTGACAGAATAACAATGGCGTAATGCTATTTGTTGTTGTAGAGGCGACTTTGGTCGCCTTATTTTTTGCATTGATTGTAAGATGTTGAAATAAGTGATCGGCCTCTCAACCTGGACATTGTTTATTTTCCAGTGAGCAAGTCGCGTTAAAATAATGTTAAAAGCCACTCAAGACTGGGACTGAGCATGCCACTAAGAAAAAATCTAGGGAGTGTCGCCTTGGAAAAAATCTGGCTAGCCCGTTACCCGGTCGATGTGCCGGCTGAAATTGATCCGGATCGTTATTCATCCCTGATTGAGTTGTTTGAAAATGCGGTGACACGCTATGCCGTTCAACCTGCGTTTATTAATATGGGGGAGGTGATGACCTTCCGCAAGTTGGAAGAGCGCAGTCGAGCGTTTGCCGCCTATTTGCAAAACCAACTGAAACTGCAGAAAGGTGATCGCATTGCACTGATGATGCCTAATTTATTGCAATATCCGGTGGCGCTATTCGGTGTTTTGCGTGCCGGTATGGTTGTGGTAAATATCAACCCGCTCTATACCCCTCGCGAGTTGGAGTATCAGCTTAAAGACAGTGGTGCCAGTGCTATTGTGATTGTTTCCAATTTTGCGCATACGCTGGAAAAAGTGGTTTATAACACGCAAGTTAAGCACGTTATTTTGACTCGTATGGGAGATCAGCTTTCTACGGTCAAGGGGACACTGGTTAACTTTGTGGTGAAATATATCAAGCGACTGGTACCGAAATATCACCTACCGGGTGCCATCTCATTCCGTCTCGCTTTGCAGCAGGGGCGCCGGCTACAGTATGTGAAGCCGGATATTACTAACGATGATCTGGCTTTTTTGCAGTACACCGGTGGTACGACCGGTATACCCAAAGGAGCGATGCTGACGCACCGCAATATGCAGGCTAATCTGATGCAGGCGAAGGCGGCCTACAGTCCGCTATTGCAAGAGGGACATGAACTGGTTGTCACTGCATTGCCGATGTATCACATTTATGCCCTGACAGTGAACTGCCTGTTGTTTGTTGAAATGGGTGGACAGAATCTGCTGATTACCAATCCTCGAGACATCCCGGAAATGGTGAAAGAGTTCAGCCGATACTCTATTACCGCGATGACGGGTGTCAATACGCTATTCAACGCGCTGTTGAATAACCGTGAATTTCAACAACTGGATTTATCCACACTGCGCCTGTCGGTGGGCGGTGGGGCATCAGTACAGAAAACGGTGGCTGAGCGTTGGGAAAAGCTGACCGGACATCACATACTGGAAGGCTATGGACTGACAGAAAGCTCACCACTGGTAACGGGTAATCCTTATGATCTGAAACATTACAATGGCAGTATCGGTTTACCGGTATCCTCTACCGATGTTCGCATTGTAGGTGAAGATGGCAATGATGTTGAACCGGGTGAACCTGGTGAGTTATGGGTACGTGGGCCACAGGTGATGGGGGGTTATTGGCAACAGCCTGCAGCAACCGAGGATATATTGAAAGAGGGCTGGCTGCTCACCGGTGATATTGTGACCGCAGATGAACAGGGTTTTTTGCGAATTGTCGATCGCAAGAAAGACATGATTCTGGTGTCTGGTTTTAATGTCTATCCGAATGAAATTGAGGAAGTGGTCAGTCAACATCCCAAAGTGTCTGAAGTTGCAGCTATTGGTGTGCCCAGTGAGTTTTCCGGTGAGGCGGTAAAAGTTTTTGTGGTCCGCCGGGATCCCTCTCTGACGGAAGATGAACTGATTACGCACTGTCGTCGAAACCTTACGGGTTACAAAGTCCCCAGACTTTTTGAGTTTCGAGATGAATTACCGAAGTCTATGGTCGGTAAGATCCTGCGCCGGGAATTACGTAGTGATCAATCAGCCGCCTGAATGATGCCTGCTCTTGCGAAAAAGGTATATTGAACAGGCCTGACTGAATCAGCAGAACACGTTATGATAGCCTCATCAGTCACAGCCAGTGTTTCTAAGCCAAGGGTGATACCCATTCCTTCGTATTGTGCCCATTATTGGGCAGTCTGGCGCACTATTCTGAACGCCGGTTTGACCGGCTTTATTTTTATTGTCACAACCATTTGTTGGACACAACCAAGAGAACGATGTTTTGAATTATCAGTTAATCACTACCGATGCCGGGTTACAGCAGGTTTGTATGCAGGCGCGCCGTGTCACTCATGTGGCGCTGGACACCGAATTTGTCCGCACCCGCACTTATTATCCGCAATTGGGATTGATTCAATTGTATGACGGTGATGCGCTTTCGCTTATTGATCCGTTGGCTATCAGCGATTGGACGCCGTTTAAGGCGTTGTTACAGGATGTGCAGGTAGTGAAATTCCTGCATGCAGGCAGTGAAGATCTTGAAGTGTTTCTCAATGCGTTCGGTATGACTCCTACACCTTTTATTGATACCCAGATCCTGGCGGCTTTCCTTGGCCGTCCGCTTTCTTGTGGTTTTGCAACGCTGGTAGAGGAGTATATGCAGGTTACAGTGGATAAAAGCGAGTCACGCACGGATTGGATCGCTCGTCCACTAAGTGAGAAACAGTGTGACTATGCCGCCGCCGATGTGTTTTATCTGTTACCGATGGCCTTGAGGCTGGTGGAGGAAGCTAAAGTAGCGGGCTGGTTAGAGGCGGCACTGGATGAATGCAAGCTGCTTTGTCAGCGTCGTCAAGAGGTTGTCGATCCAGCGCTGGCGTATCGAGATATCAATAATGCCTGGCAGTTGCGGGGGTGCCATCTGGCTTGTTTGCAGCGATTGGCCGATTGGCGGTTACGTAAAGCCCGAGAGCGTGATAGTGCGGTTAATTTTATTGTCAGGGAAGAACATCTCTGGCAGGTTGCTCGTTTCCTGCCAAATTCATTGGGTGAGATGGATTCTTTGGGATTAAGCGGTCCGGAAATCCGCTATCATGGTAAAACCTTGTTAATGCTGGTGGAGGAGAGCCGTAATTTGGCCGAGGCGGATTATCCACCACCAGTAATCAATCTGATCGAATATCCTGGTTATAAAAAAGTCTTTAAAGAGATCAAGTCGCTAATTCAAAGCTGTAGTGAGCATAGTGGTTTATCTGCTGAATTGCTGGCCTCCCGCCGCCAAATTAATCGTCTGTTGAATTGGCACTGGAAATTAGCACATCAGGAAAGCAAACCCGAGCTGCTTGCTGGTTGGCGTAATGAATTATTGGGTGACGCATTGCGAGAAATTTTGGCGAACTATTAATTTTTTGTCAGCGTAGGTGATATTTTATCCCACCATGAATATTCTCTGCTGCTGTCCTGTTATGGTAATTCAGAGAGAATAATTAGTCTGGCTTATTAATAGTAATGAAATTGTTCGTAGGAAGGTTAAAATAAGAACAAGCAGTAACGCTAGATAAATATGGAATCCCCTGCAATTTCTGCAGGGGATAATTAGAACGGAGGGATCATTTAGGTGTTTCTTCAGGTTCAGGCAATGTCACATTCAGTTCAAGCACCGATATATCATCGCCTTTCTGTTCTAGCTGAACTGTCACCATTTCGGGATCTATCTGTACATATTTACAGATGACCTCTAAAATATCCCGCTTTAATTGCGGCAAATAATGGGGCTCACTGTCCCCCCGACGTCGTTCCGCGACAATAATTTGCAGCCGTTCCTTGGCAATATTTGCTGTCGTTTTTTTTCGGGACAGAAAAAAATCAAGTAGGGCCATTATTTATCCCCCAAAAAGTCGTTTAAGGAAACCTTTCTTCTCTTCCTCAATGAAGCGATAAGGCCGTTCTTCTCCTAACAAACGATCCACAGTATCAGCATACGCTTTCCCGGCATCGGAGTCCCCATCCAGAATGATGGGTTCACCCTGGTTTGATGCCCGGAGCACTGACTGGTCTTCCGGAATAACACCAAGCACGGGAATGCGCAGAATTTCCAGTACGTCTTCCATACTGAGCATATCACCACGATTAACGCGGCCTGGATTATAACGGGTCAGCAGCAGATGCTCTTTAATCGGCTCTTCGGAGCGTTCAGAACGACGTGATTTGGAAGAGAGGATACCCAGAATGCGATCGGAGTCGCGTACTGAAGAAACCTCCGGATTGGTGGTGATAACGGCTTCATCAGCGAAATAAAGCGCCATCAGCGCTCCAGTCTCAATACCGGCTGGCGAGTCGCAGATGATAAACTCGAACTCCATTTCGGCCAGAGTGTTAAGTACGTTTTCCACGCCATCGCGGGTTAACGCCTCTTTATCTCGGGTCTGGGAAGCGGGCAGAATGTACAGATTCTCGGTGCGTTTATCCTTGATCAATGCCTGGTTTAGAGTGGCATCACCTTGAATGACATTCACAAAATCGTAAACCACCCGGCGTTCACATCCCATAATCAGGTCAAGGTTACGAAGACCGATGTCAAAATCAATGACAACCGTCTTCTTCCCTTTTTGGGCTAAACCGGTAGCAATGGCCGCACTTGAAGTGGTCTTGCCAACGCCCCCTTTACCCGATGTAACAACAATGATGCGTGCCATAAATGATTCCTTGTCAAGGGCTTAATCTAGAGGTTTGATGTTTAGAACGTTATCCAGCAGGTTGAGATTTAACCGTGCAGCCTGTCCTAAATAGGATTCCGGTATCTGGTCACTGAGCCAGTATCGACCGGCGATGGATACCAGTTCAGCAGACAGATGCGTGCAAAAAATCTGGCTTTGAACATCGCCAGATACGCCTGCCAGGGCGCGGCCCCGCATCATGCCATAAATATGTATGTTACCGTCGGCGATCACTTCGGCGCCTGCGCTAACGCTGCTGGTGATGATAAGATCGCAGTTGCGAGCATAAATCTGTTGACCGGAACGCACCGGAGTGTTCACCATCTTGGTTTTGACTGTCGCTGGTGCAACAGGCTCCGTCACCCGATGTTTGCCTTTCCCTTCGCTTAACAGCGGCAAACCGGCTTGTTCGATCGCCGCTTTCAACTTTGCATCTTTACACCCGCTGACGCCGACAACACGTAACCCGGTGGACGAAATGGCTTGCTGCAGTTTTGTCCAGTTTGCTTCTGCAGTCAGCATCGAAATATTAATTACGACCGGCGCATTTTTAAAAAACGCGGGAGCCTGCTCGATCTTTTCTTGCAGTGCCTGATAAACCACCTCGGGTTGTTGATCATACAAATGAACAACCGATAAGGTAAAGCTACTGCCTTTTAGCTCAATTGGCGTTTGTGACATCTATCCTGACTCAGTTTCAGCATCTTTAAATCCCCGAACTAACATTCGAGGCATGATATTCCAGAGCGCTGCAAGCATGTTATAGTTACATGAATATACAGGCAAGACACCGCTTCCATTAATTAGAGTAAAAAAAATGTTTTGTGTGATCTATCGAAGCGCTAAACGCGACCAAACATATCTGTATGTCGAAAAAAAAGACGATTTTTCCCGTGTGCCGGAAACGTTAATGAAAAGTTTCGGTGAACCTCATTTGGTAATGTTATTACCGCTGAATGGCAGTAAAAAACTGGCTTCAGCCGATATAGAAAAAGTAAAGCAGTGTTTGAATGAGCAGGGATTTTATCTGCAGTTACCGCCAGTGACAGAGAATTTATTAAATGCTCATCAGGTAAGTGTAAAAAGTGATACCTGAATTATTTTAGGATAATACCTGAGGATGTAGACATAATTAGCGACTTAATTTCATTAAGTCTGTAGTCAGAATAAGTCAGGGGAAAAAGTAATATCGTCCTTTTTATCTGTTTTATACTGATTTATATACAGGGGTGTCAGGCTGAAGATGCAGGATGCTATTTTACATTTTCTGTATCATATGGCGTGCTTTGTGCTCAGATATCTGACCGGTTCCTCCCGTAGAATGTAGCGCAGACCCTTTTCAGTACATGACAGTTTTTGTACTATCATGGTTTGAGTTATTGCCTTTAATTGCTATTGGTATCAAGGTGATGGTGTCAATGACGCAATAGTTCACTAATAAACAGGTCAGGAGAAGAAACATGTATCAGCATAGAGACTGGCAGGGCGCGTTGTTGGATGTCCCGGTCAACAAGGTAGTGTGTGTGGGCAGCAACTATTCGGAGCATATCCGGGAGATGGGTAGTGCGACCCCCGTTGAGCCAGTACTGTTCATTAAGCCGGAAACGGCTTTGTGCGATATGTGTCAACCTGTGGCCATTCCCAAGCATTTGGGTTCCGTACATCATGAAGTGGAGCTGGCGGTATTGATCGGTACACCACTAAAACAGGCGAATGAAGAGCTTGTGGCCCGTGCAATTGCCGGTTATGGGGTGGCATTGGATTTGACCTTGCGTGATTTGCAGGCGAATTTCAAAAAGGCGGGGCAACCGTGGGAAAAGGCCAAAGGTTTTGATGGTTCTTGTCCTATTTCTGGCTTTATTTCCGTGTCGGAATTTGGTGATCCACAGCAGACTGAATTAGGGCTTAGTATTAATGGTGAGATACGTCAGCAAGGGAATACACGTGACATGATCACGCCGATCCTGCCGTTGATCGCTTACATGAGCCGTTTTTTCACACTACGTGCCGGAGATATCATACTGACAGGAACACCTCAGGGCGTGGGACCACTTCAATCCGGGGATATACTGACCATTACCTTGAACGAAAATACCCTGAATACCCGCGTTATATGAGCAGGATGCTGCCTGCTGTGACAACGGGAGGGGTGGGCCCTTGTTTAGCATCAATAAAACCGTTATATAGTGCTTCCCGTTTGTCACCATGGATACCTCAATGAAGCAATTACCTTTTTGGGAACAAAAAACGCTGGCTGAAATGTCTGATGAGGAGTGGGAAGCTCTCTGTGACGGTTGTGGGCGTTGTTGCTTGCATAAGCTTATTGATGAGGACACCGAAGAGGTCTATTTCACCAATGTGGCATGTAATCAATTGAATATCAAAAATTGTCAGTGCCGCAATTATTCACGTCGTTTTGAATATGAACCGGATTGCATCAAACTGACGCGAGAGAATTTAGTCACGTTCAATTGGCTACCGGAAACGTGCGCTTATCGTCTGGTCCATGAAGGGAAAAGCTTACCACATTGGCATCCACTGATTGTTGGCTCAAAGGCGGCGATGCATCAGGCGCAAATATCGGTACGCTATATTGCCGTACGGGAAAACGATGTGGTGGACTGGCAAGATCATGTCCTCAACAAGCCTGATTGGGCACGTTGAACATCTGATTTATATAGTGTTTTTGATTACATAGAATATGCGTGGGGCATGGGTGGGGCATCAGAGATAAAACTCGCGTTCAAAATACTCATCTGATCCACGTTGTTGTCGGTCATCCATTTTCCATAAACGCTGTAAACCATCTGAGCCGAAGTGTGCCCCATTTGTGTTGCGATGAAACTTGGGTTTGCTCCAGCACTGAGCGCCCAGCACGCGAAAGTATGCCTGGATTCATATGCTTTGCGATGCCGAATACCCGCACGTTTCAATAATTGATTCCATGTCGCGCCGAATGAACCTGGAGCATACCAGTCTCCCCCTTTCCCGTTTCTCGCCGTAAGTTTAGGCACAAAGACGAAGCTGCATAAATCGATTCGTGTTTTCCCGAATTCCCTCAGATGCACTTCTATATCGTGTTGTTTTCCCATGCGCGTATATGCCATCTGGTTTTTCAATGCCTGAATGGCTGACTGAGTCAGATTAATAACCCGATTGCCCGCATCGGTCTTTGGCGGCGTGAAGTGTCCTTTGATAGCAATATTTCTGCTGATAGTTATCGTCCAGTGTTTTAGGTCAATGTCTTCCCATGTCAGTGCGCATATTTCACCATGGCGCATACCTGTGTTCACCGCGAGGATCCATAGGTTTCTGATTTGCTCAGAGGGACACGCGTCAAGTAGGCGAGCATATTCATCTTTCGTTAATGGGTCTGGTTCGGCTTTGCTTTTGCGAAGAGGGTCAACGCCAGAAAATGGTGATTTTTCTATATATCCATTGAGTTCGGCAAAACGAAACATTCCGCCCAGACAGTTCATATAGACGTTTACTGTTCTTACCGTACGCCCCTTTTTAGCCGAACGGTTTTTCTGATGCTTTCCGCAAATTTGATAACCGGTCAACAGTTCTTTTCGGACAAGTAGCATGTCTTCATTGTTAAATCTACCGACAGTTTTCTCTGGCCCGAGTATTTCTGTACATATTTTGATATATGAAACATATCTGGTGTGAGCATTCTTTGTTATTTCCATGCGTTTCAGTTCCAACCACCGTACAGCCAATTCTTTCAGTGTGACCTCTGGCTGAACAAAACCGAATTTACGCAAATTAGGTGACTGCGGAAACTGCACCGCGTAGTTGAACATCCCTATTTTTATGGCGTAACAGATGGATGTACGTAATTCACCTGCCACTTTCCTGTTTTTGGGTGTGTCAGGAACACCCAGACTTTCCCTTACACGCACACCCTGATAGATAAACCACAGTCGCAACGTACCGCCGTGGTTTTCTACTCCTGTTGGGTATTTACTCATAACGATTCCTCGTCTGGTTGATGGTAAGGGTATTTAAGCAAATTGCCGACGCGGTTTCGCTGATGCCTGACGTTCGATCCAGCGATCAATTTCATCTAGATTGTAAAAACAGGGGCTGTTATCCCACGGTTGCCCGTCGAACGAGACGTGTTTGTATTCTTTCCCTTCAAGAAAAGATTTCTCACGAGCCTTCTTTAAGGTTCCTTTTTTTATGCCTTTCAGCGCAATGAGCTGTTCTTCTGAAACCCATTTCCCTGGGGAGACGATCATCATCATTACTTCACTCATGATTTCCCTCAGTTAGCCCCGTCCGGGGTCATTGATAATTCAAAATCAGACAGTCCATCTGACCGGGCTGCGTATGTTTGATCGGTAAGGCGTAACATCATGTCCTCCGATGCTTCGCGCGGGACTCGCTGGCCTCTTTGCAGGTGAGGCACAGCGTGCAGCCTGGGTATGCCTGGCGCCGCGCCTCTTCGATTGCATCACCGCATTCTTTGCATTCGGTTGCTGACACAGCAGTTCTATCTATGCGGTGAGAGCTTATAGCCACGGAACGTTGTAAATCCTCAATTTCACTAGCGCGATCGATATCATCTGCCATAAATTTCTCTTCTATTAATGGGGAGGTTTCCACCTCCCAGACCATTAAAATTTCCGGCATTCAAAACGGAATATCGTCGTCGTAAATGGGTTCTGATTGTTGCTGTGCTGCGGCCTGCTGGAGCTTGGATTGGGGAATGCCATTTTGTCGATCATAGGGATTTCCTGATGTGTAAGGGTTTCCTTGCTGTCCGCCGCGTTGACCTGTTGATTGCCGGTGGTCGTGATTTCGTTCGTCTTTGTCTTTTATTGAGTTTTCAAGATTTGCGATTGCTTCTGCAGGCGCGTTCTCGGCGTGTTCGGCATACGTCCGGCGCGTTCCTGGCTGGAACACGTGACGCACTTCAAATTTATACCCATCCGATCCATCCTGTTTCGTGTAGAGGACTTTCTGCAGAAACAAACCGATTTTTTTCCCTTCCAATGCAGGGCAGTGCCATTCTGTGCCTTCGGCAGTCGGTACCTGCACAGGTTGAGCTTGCTTCACTTGAGCAACCCACATAAGAGCAGATACCAATCCCATTCCGAACGTTTGCTGCCCGTCTTTGCCGATGAAATTAATGCGCAAGTAGTTAGCCTTGACTCCATTCGAATCAAGAGACAGTTCCAGCGCCTGGGATTGACTCCCATCCCGGCCAAATGTATAGATTGCAGAGGTTATGACGCCCTCGTACGCACCTGTTTCACTTATTCCGGCAGATGCTCCAGCTTTTTTCGCCATTTCTGCAGCGTCGGCATTCCAGACAAAACTCATTGGTTGATTCATGGTGTGATCCTTAATCTTTATAAATCTGTCATAAATTCGGTGATTGCCACATCGACCGCTTTCAGGTCGTTATCCATTTCCGTTTTATCTGGAAACATATCTGGCGGTGCCTTGGCCGTATCATTGTCATCGCCTTTAATCAGGAATACGTGCTTGCCGTCTTTCTTGATAGCCCTCAGCACGATTGAGAAATATCCTTCAGGCGTCAGCTTTTCATTCAACATTTTCCCGGTGGTTTTCATCCTGATTTTTCCCTCGCTCTCTTCTGTGTGAGCTAGGAAATAAACGCGGAAATCGTCAGGTAACAGCGTGGCCGCAGTAATGACCCGCCAGACGTGATCCGCCATTTCTGTGAATTTTGCATACCCGGTCTGATAGGCCCGATTCATATTTTCGTGCTGCATGACAACCTGGAAATCGTCAATGATCAGCACGCGGCGTGTAGGTGACTTGACCATTCGATAAATTGTATCCAGTACAATTTCCCAGTTATCAGAACGCAGAACGTTCCCACGCTGCTTGGTGCCGTCCGGCAATTCTTTACCGTGCAATTTCCAACCTGCAGATTTGAATGGCAACATTTTGGGAATGCATTGCAGCAGCATCACTTCATCGGGATTGAAATTGCGCAAGCTGTATGACTTGCCTGCACCAGAGTCACCGAGGATCAGCACTGGCGTTCCCATTAGATGCCCCCGTTAAGCCAATGCCTGGCCGTGTATTTGATGTCTTCATCCATGTCACTGGCAATCAACCAGCGCAGATACCCGGGATCCCCTTTTGACAGTTCCGCAAAGGTTTTCCCTTTATGCTTGCCGAAGCGCATGGCGTGGAGCAGGGACGGGTTGTTTGTTATTTCCCGCATTTCCCTCATAGTCCATTGCGCCATGCGCCCCATATAGATGAGCAATTCAGCGGTGACATAACAGTCATATAGTGCGCGGTGGGCGTAGAGACCTTCCGGTAATTCGGGCTTAAGTCCCAGGCTGTAACGCAGGTACTGGTTGCTGTGGCTGGCATGTTCCGGGAATAGTTTCCGTGCCAGCTTCATTGTGCAAATCCATGGGGAATCAATTTGTGGCAGTTTTGCTTTATCAAACGCCGCATTATGAGCAACGTACGCATCGGCCCCCAAATAGCGACCAATAACCTCGCTAATTAGTGGCGCGCTTTCAACCATATCCTCAGTGATATGGTGAATCGCCATTGCTTCAAAACTGATAGCCTCAGGCGGACAAACCAGATCGCTCATAGGATTACAAATGACGCCATCAACAATGTCGACACTGGCAATCTCGACGATGCCACCCTCAAAACTGGTGGTTTCCGTATCAATGACTCGTAACATGATTTTCTCCATCCGTAATAGCGTCACAAACTGCGTCATACTCCGCGAGCTTGAGAGCGATAAATTCAAGGTCTGTGGGCGAAATACCGCTATTCAGGCATATCAACGCGATGCACTGCAGCGCTACCTGATGCTCTAGTGGGTGAGTTAACATGCACGCCTCCGGAAATTGAGGCGTGAAAAATTTGCTTTCACGTACTCTTGATAACAGGGCTTGTCTTTGCAGAAGTGCATCTGAGTTATGCCCATATAGCGTTTCACTGGGTAAGCGCGTAGTTCGTCACTTTCACGCTGTACCAGACAATGGTCGCAATATTTCTTCACAGCGTGTCCTCCGCAGTTGTAAACGCAGCAGCAAATGACGCCAGAATCCCCTCCAGACGAGCTATACGGGCCTCGAGTTTTTCGACGTGTTCGCTATCAGTCCTGGCAGGAATATTTTCTGAAATATTTCGTGGTTCGATTTTTTGTACTGACGGGATAGCATCAGTACAGCGCTTCATCGCATTCGCCAGATTTGCGGCCGCTTCTTCAACCGTGCCATGTTCGCTCGTTGCTGGTGGTAACGAAGTAACAGCTTCGCTCGACTGACCGACATTCGTTTCCATCTGCACATCACCAACCTCCTCGGAATGATTTTCCGGTTTTTCTCCCTCATTTGAGGTGGCTTTCTGAGACAATCCATCAATAGAGAACATGCCGCAGCCAAGGTTTTTCATTTCTGGCTGAGCGTCAGTGCTGCCTAGTTTGGTATTTTCCAACGTTGAATCGGTGCCATTATTGGTTTCGGTGGTGTTGCCCGGTTCAGTGATGGCGGGCAGGTGACGTGCTAGCGTTAATAATTCCAGTGAGGGGTGTGCGTGGTTTGACTCTGTGAGGCTGGAATTGATATACGGCTGCATTGATGCGGGCATCTTGGTGATGTCTGGGATCGCATTGCGAATTAACGCGAAAATCGCGGCACGGGAAAAATCCAGAATACCGGGCATGTTGAGTAACTTTTGGCTCCACGTATTAAATGGCTCTTCTTTGTTAGCAATAATCTCTTTGGCCCGGCGGAGTATGGGGCCGGGTATTTCATAGATATCAAAATCCATCGGCAGGGTGGCCATCGCTATTTCTTTATTCAGCAAATCAAGAGAGTGCGTGATGTCATTGCCGCGATCAGTTTGATTGTTACCACCTGCGTTCGTGCCTGCATTAGTGCGTTTTATGCCCTGTTTTGCGACCCACTTCGCGGTAATATCTTCACGTAACGGACCATTAGATGATTCGGACTGATTGTTGTGTGCGTTAATCCATTCTTTTGCAAACGTCAGCAAGTGGCCGACGTCCGGCGCCTTGTCGTCCACCGGCCAAACACTTTTGATGTCACGAATCAGATCGAAAAGCGTTTTAGGGAAGCAGTGCTTGAGCTGTAGCAAGTCTTTTGCATTGTTCAGCGCCAGCAGCAGGTTTTGTGGGTATGCTGCGTCCATATCGTGCTGCAACGTAGCAATATCGCGCAGGCCTTGCGGCCCGAGAGCCGTGAATTTACTATATAGCCACGCGCCAAGAACTCGCTGAGTAAACGTAGCCTGTTCAAATGTAACGGCGCTGTCTTGCTGCGGCTCCGATTGCGTGCCGGTCTGCTCTGTATCCTGTGCTAGTTGCGCGCCAGAATGTTCCACTTGCGCAGCGGCTACGGTTGCGTGGTCGTCATGAATGTTAACTGATGGCGGCGGCGCGGGGATCCGCTTCCACGTCAGGCTATCTTCACTCAGCTCGTAGCGATCGCACCACGTATCATCAATGACACCCTCGTCCGGCAGGTCATCAACAACGTGCCAGTTGGTACGGACGGGCAAGAGATAATCGGTACCGCGGCCAGTTTCAATTTCGGCATCTTCAAGAATATTGGCAATTTCGCGCTCGGCGCGTGAATCAGATTTTGCAGAGAACCAGCAGAACAGACTTTTTTTGTCCGATTTTGCTTTCGCTTTAATGACAAACGCATAGTTGTTCATTGCGTTTTTGCTCCTTCGGGTTGTAGAATCCCCTGAGCCATTGATTGCGCCCTTAGGGAGTGGTTATTGGTCAAAACTCGATTCCGATTTGCTTTGGTCGGCGAATCGGCGCATTAAACCGCTTCGGCGGTTTTTTGCGTTTTAAAAAGCGGCGGATTGGTAAAGTAATAAACCCGCACCGCCGAAAGACTACACACAGCAATTGGTGCTCCGTAACGTGGAGCGGGCGTTTCCCCAGTGCTGGCAAACAGGCCAACAAATGGCAATTGGTCAAAACTCGATTAACGTGTAGCGGGGCGCTGGCCATCTCCTGTGGGGACAATCCCCTCAACTGGATAACATTCACCGTGAACGCGCTGAACATACATGTCCTGAACGCATTCCTGCTTGGACCCATAAACGCCCAGAACTGCGTCATCACAGTTGCCGTTCAGCATGCAAACGCTGATAACGAGCGCGAATAATGTTCCCATTAGTGCAAAGTCCTCCCTGTTGCCTGCCGAAAAAGGCGTTTAGCCTCTTCCCATTTTTTTTTGTCGCGGCTTGATACTGCGGCTGCGGCCATGCGTTGTGCTTCTCGTAACTGCTGGTGGTTAATCATCAGCCCCTCTTTGCCCTTAACGGCGGGTCGCCGGAACGGTTCTAACCTGCTGCGCGTCTATTCCAATTTCAGCAACTGCCGTCATGTTCGTACGCCTCGGGCTGGCTACTTAGCCTCTTCGCATTACTGAGTAACTCGGGGTATTGCTCAGTGTGTTATGCGTCGTAGCGTTACTGCGTTTTGTTAGGATTATTAAACACAATGTTTATCTTCTTGTCAACTTTATGAATATATAAAAATAAACAAAAAGTTTACCTTCCTGAGTGAGAGTTAGCCGACGGGTTGTGGTAGGGGAATTTTAGGTAAAAAAAATCCCGCCGGAGCGGGATGAGGAGATGTATGAACACAGGTTAGATTAAAAGCTGAATTTGGCGAGTCGCAATATTGCTAGTCCAGTGCCTATGGCTTTACTACAGCATAGATCACTCATCAACGGGCTTATATCTGCCCCTGAGGTATTTATCCACGTAGTCATCAATTTCTTTCAATCGGAGCTGGAATAGGTCAATCATTCTTTCGCGTTCTGCTTTTGGTAATTGACGATAAAGATTAAGCATCTTCATTTCATCACTACTCAACCCAGTCGATTCTTCCACATCCTCGCCCAGCAGCCACGCAACGGATACGCCGAGCGCGTCAGCTAACTTTAAAGCTGAACTTTTTCCCACCGTCCCACGATTAAACCAGTTGTTGACGGATTGTGGGCTGACGCCAGCTATCCTGGCCATCTCTGCTTTCGAGATACCCTTCAGTTCCATCAACTCCGTTAGTCGCTTTACTTGCGGGTGTTCTACTTGGTGCGAGTTCTCTTTCATGAGGTCATTTTAAACCATATGTTTAAGGTCATGAACATTCATAATGTTGATTTTTTATTAAACTTATTGTTTAATTATTGGTGTTGATATACAGGAGAACATATGAACGCCCTTGATAAAGCCATCCACAATGCCGGTAGCGCCACTAAATTGGCTGAATTACTAGGCATTTCATCTATGGCCATAAGCCACTGGAAACGACGTCATAAGGGAGCGATCCCATCAAATCATGTATTCGCTATTTACAACACAACAGGAGTAACCCCCCACGAACTACGCCCTGACCTTTACCCAAATCCAACCGACGGCCTATCCAAGGAGCAGGAAGCCTAACCATGCACATCTCTTCTCAGGATGATAACTACGCAAAAGCAGGATTTTTGAAATCCCAGAATCAGTCTCGTCGTTCTGTCGCCGCTCATGCAGTCGTTCGTGAAGCCGTGGAAGCGTGGCAGAAAACATTGCCGGGCAGGGCGCAGGACACTATCGCGCAGTTGGTTGTTGATGAATGGCGTCGTCATGGTGGACGTGGCTTGCAACTGGGCGATTCTGCCCGCAACAACAGGCAGAACATTTTTCGCTGGCTGGACAACCCGTTCAACTCGGCACGATACGCCGGATATATCGCGCAATTAACGCCAGTGATTGCCGACGTAATGCCGATTGAAATTGCCCGACGGTATGGTTTGAAGAAGGGGCGAACGGAGGCGGAATTGGTGGCTGCTGCAATCAAAGAATGTTCCGAAGCTCAACAGGCAAAAATGCTCGGTGCCAAGGTTCATGTTCTTGAAAAAGAAGTTAGGGAAGGCGTTGAAGCGCTGATGCGCTTAATGCCGCCGGATAGCTGGGGACCGGTTCTCAGCAGCGTGGCCACAATGCTGGGGCAATGTTTTTAATCGAGTTTTGACCAATAACCAACACCGTCTTTTGAATGAGAGACATTAGTAACTAATGACCAGGAGTTAATTGATGGCCGGAGACTGGATAAAGATGCGCGCTGATTTGCATACGCATCCGAAAGTCGTCCGCATTGCGTCCGCACTCAATGCGGACAGATTGCGCGTAATCGGCGCATTGCATGCCGCATGGTGTCTGTTTGACGCGCATTCAGTTGACGGAATGCTAGACGGGTACTCACCAAAGACACTCGACGACATGATCGGTTTTCCCGGTTTCGCTGATGCAATGATTGCCGTTGGCTGGCTCGATTACGTTGATGCAAGCCTATGTATGCCAAGGTTTTCTGAGCATAACGGGCAATCGGCAAAACGTCGGGCGCAGGAGGCAGACAGGAAAAGAAACATCCGCAAATCGTCCGCACCCAATGCAGACAAAAAGCGGACTAGAGAAGAGAAGAGAAGAGAAGATCTAAAAGATAAACCTCTCTCTATAGGGGGCGATGAAAATTTAAGCGGAGAGGTTCAATCAGAAACTCAAACACCACCTGAACCGACACTGCCGGACTACCTGGATGACATAGACATCCCGATTGGAAAATTCACGATGTACTCGGGCTGGCAACCTTCTCCGGACTTCCGAAAACGGGTTGCGCTTTGGAACCGAATTCTTGACGGGCCGGATCCAGGGTACACCACTACAGATTTGGAAAGGTTTACTGCGTTCTGGAAAGCGGATGGGAAAGTATTCAATCACGTCCAGTGGGAACAAAAATTTGCTGACAGCGTGCTGTACGAGCGCCGTCAGGAGTCAATGAGAAAACCAATCGGAGGTTCAAATGCAGAAACAAATCAGGCCAACAACAGTGGCGAATCAACAGCAGTACAGCAAATCAGGGCAGAACGTGAACGTTGGGAACGTGAACGCGCAGGAAATGGCATGGGCAATGTGGGAAACGATGGGAAAGATCTATTCGAACCGTTGGATCACGAAGAATGGCAATCGGCCGAACGAGCTGTGGATTACTCAGATTGGGAGCATGACCAGTGACCAGATAACTCGAGTGTGTAATGGCTGCGTTTCGCGTTGTGCCGCTGGAAACACGTGGCCACCAGACCTGGCCGAATTTATGGCGCTGACCGCAGAGTGCGGCGCCAACCCGTTTGGCCTAAATACCGATGACGTAATGGCTGAATACAAGCGCTGGAGAAACGAGTCATATCGCTATTCCAGCAGTGACAAATTCCCTTGGCACCACCCGGTGTTGTATCACATCTGCATCGAAATGCGGCGTGCTGGTGTTGAGAAACGCATGACGACTGGAGAACTGGAGCGGCTAGCAGAACGGCTGCTGACGAAGTGGGTAAAAAACGTGAGTAATGGCATGAGTATCCCGCCGATTCGTCGCCAACTGGCAGCACCCCAGCACCCGAGTGGGCCAACACCGGCGCAATTGCTGCACGCGGAGTATCTGCGGAAAAAAGCCGCTGGATATTTTGATTAATAATCGGCCCGAATTATGGGCGAATGATAAACAAATCGAGATTTGACCAATGACCAAAAAATTAACGACTAAACAGCGTGTTGCTCGCTATATCAAGACCAGCGAGGGGTCGACTATTGGAGAAATAGCTCGCCGATTAAACTTGAGTGTCTCCGTAGTAAGCCAGGAAATCCGCGAATTGAAAGATGAAGGGATTGTCTGTGTAAATGGCACCGGTGCTAATGGTCGTCACCTGCATTATCCGACGTTCGACGGATATGCTGAAGTACCGAAATTTGGCGTACACCCCCGGCAGGAACAATTTAATCAGCTATTGGCGGAGGTACGGGCATGAAACCTGAAATGTCTACAGCGGTGATGATTGAGGTTATTCGCTCAATGGCCACGAATGATCAATCACTAAAAGGGCAGTTTTTGGCTTCCATTGCCAATCGACTTGAACGGCTTTTGTCTACCGAATCCAGTATGTCACGTGAGGTGGAATGTATTCGTCATGCGCTGGATATTCCACCAGACCAGTCTGTACAGGCTGTTGTTGTGACGGAATACACTCGGATGAATGCGGAGATTCTTTCGTTACGCTCTGAACGATCGGAATTGAGAAAATTATTGGATGGTGCCACGCCAGAGGTCATTCCATTAATCGAAAAAGCCTGCAATGACGCCGTAGACCCGCAGTCCGTGAATGATCCCCGCATTAGGCCTGCGCTCCCTGAGCGCGATGAGAGTGGATTTTGGTATCACCCCGCATACAACCCGCCGTTTGAAGAAGGGGCTACGGCAGAAGAGGTGCGTAATTGGCACGCTGAACGTGGTATGGAGCACGACTACACGTTTATGTCTTTCGATTTTTGTGAAGAATGCGTTTACAACAGCGACACGGTTTCGGCATGGAACCCAACACCGCCGAACGGCACAGGCTGGATACTAGTGAGTATATTCGATACAGAAGATGGCGCGGCTGCGTGCTGGGTACGCTACACAGACGCACTGAACGTAAGGACGGTGATGCATGACTGATGTATCACCAATTCTTGATATGTGCTGCGGTGGCCGCGCGTTCTGGTTCGATAAGAGCGATCAGCGTGCCGTTTTCAGCGATATCCGTCAGGAAACGCATACATTGTGTGATGGACGGACGTTGGAGATTTCACCTGATGTGATCGCTGATTTTCGCAGCCTGCCGTTCGCCGATGAAAATTTTAGCCTGGTAGTATTCGATCCGCCGCATCTTGCTCGTGCTGGTGACGACAGCTACATGCGCGCCAAGTATGGAGCGCTGAACAAAGAAACATGGCGAGATGATTTGCGTGCTGGTTTTCGTGAGGCATTTCGGGTGCTGCGGCCTAGAGGTACGCTTATTTTCAAATGGAACGAAACGCATATTCCTGTAAGCCTGATTCTGACTCTGACGGAGCATAAGCCTGTAATAGGGCATAAATCCGGCAAACGCTCGAATACACACTGGATCTGTTTTCTGAAAGACG
This sequence comes from Prodigiosinella confusarubida, assembly GCF_002847015.1. Lineage (GTDB taxonomy): Bacteria > Pseudomonadota > Gammaproteobacteria > Enterobacterales > Enterobacteriaceae > Prodigiosinella > Prodigiosinella aquatilis. The sequence goes on along the minus strand of NZ_CP025085.1, from coordinate 3,170,195 downwards.
GCGTGTTGCCAGCGGTGGCGGAGGATACCGATCCACTCCTGCAATACGCCACCAGACGTATTATCGAGTTGGAATCGATGATGCTGGTGGATGTGCCGGAAACGGTATGGCCTGCAGAAGTTGAAATGGTCTACTCGCAGGTTGAACGCGCTGGGGAAATTCCGGCGCATCATCAGCGTCGGTTACATCATCACATTAATCGTATGTGGCTGGAAAAAATGTCGGTACCGGACATCGTCAAAGCGACCAAATCACTGGTCAATGCCATGGAGAATTACTCGTGAGTGAAATCATTGTTGATAATTTTGCGGGCGGCGGCGGAGCCAGTACCGGCATTGAGCTGGCGATTGGCCGTAGCGTTGATATCGCCATCAACCACGACGAAAACGCCGTTGCCATGCACACGACGAATCACCCTGACACCTTGCACTACTGCGAAAGCGTGTTTGATATTAATCCCATGGCGGCAACTTCTGGCCGCCCGGTGGGCCTAGCATGGTTCAGCCCTGATTGCCGTCATTTCTCAAAGGCCAAAGGCGCGAAGCCTGTTGAAAAGGCTATCCGTGGACTTGCCTGGATTGTGCTGCGTTGGGCGCTGGCCGTGCGGCCACGCGTCATGATGCTGGAGAACGTCGAGGAGTTTAAAACGTGGGGGCCACTGCTGGCCACCGAAGATGGCACAGAGCATCCGGATCCGGCGCGCGCTGGTAAAACCTTTGCTGCTTTCATCGGCATGCTGACCACCGGCATTGCAGCGGATCATCCGGCAATTGCTGAGTGTTGCGAAGTGCTGAACATCGATGTTAACAGCGACGACGTTTGCCGCCTGGTCGCCGGTCTGGGCTACGTTGTTGACCACAAAGAGTTACGCGCCTGCGACTTCGGCGCGCCGACCAGGCGGCGCCGGTTCTTCATGGTGATGCGTTGTGACGGCCAGCCAGTTGAATGGCCTGCTGCGAGCCACGGGGATCCGAAATCACTGGACGTGCAAAGTGGGAAGCTGGTGCCGTGGCGCACAGCAGCTGAATGTATCGACTGGTCGATTCCTTGCCCGTCGATTTTCGAGCGCAAAAAGCCGCTGGCTGAAAACACGTTGCGCCGTATAGCGCGTGGGGTGGAACGTTTTGTTATCAATAACCCGACGCCGTTTATCGTCAAGTGCAACCACACCAGTAACCGGACGAAATACGATTGTTTTCGTGGTCAGTCGCTGGGAGAGCCGTTGCAGACGATCACTAAAACGCACGGCTATGCGCTGGTACAACCGTTTATTGCTGGCGCTGGCGGTCCGAAATATTCAGCAAAGCCGCGCAGCGTTGAACAGCCCATGCATACGTTGTGCAATACGAATCACGCGTGTGTGATAGCTCCTGTTATTGCTCGTCAGTTCGGGAACAGTATTGGTCACAGTGCTGATGAGCCAAACGGCACAATTACCGCCGGTGGCGGAGGAAAATCGCAGCTGGTATCCGCGTTTCTGGCGAAACATTACGGCGGAAACTATACGGGGCCTGGCGCAGCGATGGATGAGCCCGCCCATACAGTGACGACAACAGATCATCATGCATTGGTTTCGTCGCACCTGGTCAAGTTGCGCGGCACATGCAAAGACGGTCAGCCAGTCACTGAACCGATGCCGACAGTTACGGCCGGGGGCCTGCACATTGGAGAAGTGCGCGCATTCTTGCTGAAATACTACGGCAACGAGAAAGAGGGCGTCGATATCAATGACCCTATGCATACAGTCGTCAGCCATGACCGGTTCGGACTGGTGACTGTAGAGGGAATCGACTATCAGATCGTTGATATCGGCATGCGCATGCTGCAACCGCACGAGCTTTACGCAGCTCAGGGTTTCCCGAGCTGGTACATCATCGATCAAGATTATCGCGGAACCAAATACGCCAAAGACAAGCAGGTAGCGCGGTGCGGCAATGCTGTACCGCCGCCGTTCGCAGAGGCGCTTGTTCGCGCCAATCTGCCGGAAATGTGCGTGGCACGGCAGGAGGTAGCTGCGTGATCAAGTCCACAACAACTCCTTTTTCGTTGCAATTGTGTTAGCTAAGGTTAATAATTATTACTGTATATTTGTACAGTTATTCAAAAAGGGAGTTGGAGTGGCCGAAGAACAGGAACAATTGCCAGCCACTGGCTATGCGGTGGTTAGGTGCCGTGATCAGGTTGTTGTAGCGAAGTTCATGGATTTCCCGGATTGTGATCGGGCGCTAATGTATAGGAGTGGAGATATGGTTTCGTTTATGCCTCTGCAGCATGATGAAATAGTGGGTACGCCCTCGTTGTTTATGCAAATGCTGGAGAAAGCAGGCTACCGAATTACCAGCACCTCTGGTAACATTCCCTCATAGGCCTGAACAACCTATGACCTGCTGCGCCGATGGAGAACACCATGGCGCAACTATCACTTATAAAATCCGCTGGTGGAATACTCATCCCATCTGCACCAGATACACGCGATTACCTGAATCGACTGAAAATTGGTTCGGTTATTTCTGCTGACTTCAAAAAGGCGCGTAATCCGGCCTTTCATCGCAAATACTTCTCCCTGCTGGGCCTCGGTTTTGATTACTGGGAACCGGTCGGCGGTACCATTTCACAACCTGAACGAGAGTTCGTTCGCGGTTACGTCCGCTTCCTTGCTGGTCAAATTGGTGTAGAAGATGCCCTGAATACTGTTGCTGACGCCTATTTCGATGAAGTGTCACAGCAACGTGTCGTCAATATTTCTGCTGCTAAATCTTTTGATGCCTTCCGCCGCTGGGTGACTGTTGAGGCTGGTCACTATGATGCTTTCATCATGCCAGATGGCAGTATCCACAAAGAAGCCCGTTCCGTGTCGTTCGCTAAAATGGACGATTTGGAATTCAACGACCTGTATAAATCCACCCTTGATGTGCTCTGGAATTTCATTCTCCGCCGCACATTTCCTACGCATCAGGCTGCAGAAGATACCGCAATGCAACTATTGGGGTATGCGGCATGAAAACCATTTATCGCAATAAAAAATGGCTGGCGGCAGTCGGCACTATTCAGCAGTGCGTTCTGTGCGGGACGTGGGGAACGCAAGTGGCACATCGGAACGAGTCAAAAGGTATTGGCATGAAGACCGACGACTGCGCCACGGCGGCGATCTGCGTTCATTGTCATAACGAGATCGACAACGGTAAAAATCTCTCCCGCGATGAGCGTCGTCAACTGATGGACCGCGCCATCGTTCTGACTATCATTCAAATCGCCCGCCAGGGTCTGGTGGTGCCGAAATGAAAACCTACGACATCACGCCTATTGGTAAACCACGGCAAACGCAACGCGACAAATGGCAAAAACGCCTGCCGGTACTTCGGTACCGCGCATTCTGTGATGAGGTTCGGCTGAACAAAATCACGCTGTCAGAGTCCGGCTGGCATGTCACGTTTGTGCTGCCGATGCCCGCGAGCTGGAGCAAGAAGCGGCGTGATGAAATGAACGGCAAACCGCACCAGCAGAAGCCCGACAAAGACAATCTGGAAAAAGCGTTGCTGGATGCAATCTTCGACGACGACAGCCGGGTATGGGATGGCAGGGTATCGAAAATCTGGGGCCAGAAGGGGCTGATTATAATAGAGGAGGCGGCACAATGATTTATCCATCCGAAACAGGTAAAGCGGGTGAACTGGTTCGCCTCCGGACATTGGAGAGTGTGTGGATCCAGGGGAAGTTGCGCATGTGGGGGCGGTGGTCTGCCATCAACATGAACCCCGCGGCCAGCGATATGTTCAAAAAACTGCTTAGCAAGTATGTTATCACCCAGAACGATCTCAGTAAGGCGTTAAAGGTACTGCGCAAACGAGGATGCTCATCGATAGAACTTGAGTCTTGGGTAAATGACATGCTCCAGCAGAGTCGGCACAGCAGTCTTGTATTTTGTACGGATGATGAGGGTTTACTGATGGATAGGGTTATCGCTCGCATAATGAAAAACAATCAAGGATTGCTGCATGTTCTGGAGCATCGGTATCAGGAAAAAATGAGTCTGCGTGGAATGGCAAGAGAACTGAATGATGTATACCCCGAGCTAAGCGTAATGACTTGCCGACGCCGCGTCGATATGTGGCTCGGGATGGCTGAATCAATGTTATACAAGCCAATGTGCGATGCATTCGAAACAAATAGCGAAAGATTTTACTTGAAAGTTGAACCAATAGCTGGTTAAATTTTGATATGCTTCGCGAAGCTGTACATCGTAAGCGACAGAATTTCAGAAACCCGCCATCAGTGCGGGTTTTTTATTCGGAAATTTACTTCATATGAGTAAGCAAAAATGTTGACTTGGTAAGCGTAAATGATTACTATAATTACATGTTCAACAAAATGGAGGAGTGGTGAAGCAAAGCGAGTTCAGGCGGTGGCTTGAATCTCAGGGAGTCGAAGTTTCAAACGGTACTAACCATTTGAAACTGAGATATAACGGAAATCGAAGCGTAATGCCAAGACATCCCGGCGCTGAGATAAAAGAACCGCTAAGAAAGGCCATACTCAAGCAGTTAGGTCTTAAATAACAAACCAGCCCTTCGGGGCTGGTACTCGCGGAGATTCATCATAACGATATGCGATATCCTGTAAATTTAGAGCCAGACACTGGCGGATATGTGGTGAGCTTCCCTGACGTCCCCGAAGCATTAACTCAGGGGAATACGAAAGAGGAAGCATTAGCGATGGCGCTTGGTGCATTGGTTACATCCTTTGAGTTTTACTTCGAGGACAATCAGCGCGTGCCATTACCGGGAGAAATCACCGGTGATTATGTTGAGGTTCCGTCCAGCGTGGCCGCGAAAGTCATCATGCTAAATGCTTTTGTAGATTCCGGCTTAACTCAGGTTGAGCTGGCGTCGCGTATGGGCATTAAAAAGCAGGAAGTAACACGGTTGTTCGATCTGCATCACTCAACGAAAATAGACACCATTCAAAAGGCGATATCAGCACTAGGTAAACGCCTGGAGCTAGTCGCCGCTTAATGCGTTAACCTAAATCACTATGTGTTAAGTTAGTTCCAAGGCTCACTTCGGTGGGCCTTTCCTTTTTCTGCCCCTGCTAAATCTGACGATCAATTCTAAATTACGAAGCGCCTACGGCAACGGGCAGATCCCTATTACTACATCACTACCCTCGGGAACATCGAGGAGGCCGGAGCATGATTAAAATGCCTGAGAAAATAACGACGGCTGGGGCGTATTCGTCATCCGGCCTGCTAATCGCGTTAGGAAAATTTTTCGATTGGTTTCACCACATCGACTGGAGCCAGGCGGCGGTCATTATCGGGATCGTAGTGGCTATCGCGACGTATTTCACAAATGTTTATTTTCAACGCAGACAGACCCGAGCAATAGAGGCCGCTGCCTCGTTAGGAAAGACGATTATTCGCGGAGATTAATCATGACTAACGTTAAGAAAGCGGGTGGTGCCGTTGGTGTAGTGTGTTCCGTAATGACAATAATTGCCATCGTGGTTTCTAACGGACAGGTTCGTACAAATGAACGTGGGTTAGAGTTGATCGGCAATGCTGAATCCTGTCGTCGTGATCCGTATGTCTGTCCAGCTGGCATTCTCACTGATGGAATCGGAAACACTCACGGCGTGGTAGATGGAACCCGTAAAACAGACGCGCAAATCGCTGCAGACTGGCAGAAAAACATTCTCGACGCTGAACGCTGCGTTGACAGATACGCAAACGGAAAAAAGTTGCCAGATGGTGCGTTCAGCGCTGCCTCAAGTATCGCTTTTAATGCCGGTTGCCCGATGATGCAAAAATCAACGATGTTCCAGTTATTCCGGGCCGGAAATATTCATGCGGCGTGTGAGCAGTTCCCGCGTTGGGTATACGGCGGCAATAAAAAATTGCCGGGGCTGGTGGTTCGTCGGGATAAGGAGCGTGCGTTATGTCTATCCTCCCAGGCTGGAAAGTAACGATAGTTGCATTGATGGTCGGTATAGCTATCGGTTGGTACGTTCAGGGTTTGCGATGGGATGCTGACATTGCCGAACGCATCAAACAACAATCTGATGATATCAGCGCGAGCCAGCAGGTGATTATTGCAGGTCAGGCGTTGGAGTTTCAGCGCTATAACGAAATTGCACAGCAGGCCAATCATTACGCCATCAACATCAAGGCTCAATCAGATGAGAAACAGATTGTATACCGCACGATCATCAAACGCGATCCGGCTAGTCGTCAGTGTGTGCCTGATGATGTGGCTCAGCGGTTGCTCGACTACACGCACCGTTTACGTGCCAACGCAATGTACGCCACTGCCAGCAGAACTGACACAGCCAGTGCTGATTCCGCTGCCACCGCCTGCCGATTGACGTATGGGCAAGCCGTCTACTGGATTGACCCGTTGCTGACTATTATCGACAAGGTCAATAATGACCGCGCAAGCATACGGCAGATTGAAACTAAGAGGCATAAATGACCTTTCTCTCCGAATTCAAATTATGGCTAAAAGCCATCGCCGCCGCCAAGTGACCCACTTACGTATGGGGCATCTGTGCAATGGAACGAATTGCTACTTACAGACCTGCAGAACTGTAATAGCCAGATCAACGGAATTAAACAAATCGAAGAGGCCAGACAGAAATGATTAAGCGCTTTCTTGCATGGCTGAAAAGCATTTATTTTAAACCGGCACTAGCCGAAACAAAAACACCAGAGGTAGAAAGCATGTCAGAATCATTAGTAGACTCACAAGCAGCCGCCGAACGAGTAGCAACAGTTGCTCAACCAGCCGCAGTAGCGAATGTCGATGAAGCCAAGGTAGGAGTCTCAGACTTTGACGCGCGCTGATCTTCGTTGAGAGCGAAGTTGATCAATTGGGACAAGCGACGAAAGACGAACTGAAAGAACTTGCCAAGAAATACCTATAAGCCAAGCATTGTAAGTCGAGTGCTTTATAATGCTTTGTTATACAATGTGTTCCACTTAAAATGGGAGGATAAATGGACACTGATATCATCAGTTACGAAAGTATGCTGGCAGCAGAAGAAACCGCAAAATGGACTTATTGGATAATGGTTGCAACCGGTTTTACTGGGGTGGCAACGTTCATGGCGGTTTTGACGTCCTTATACTTGGCAAGCAGAAAACCAAAGGCGTTGATTACAGCGTCGATCTCTTACTATTCAAAGGATCGGATGCCGCACGGCACATCGGTAGGAATAGTTATAAGTGTAGCTAACATTGGCGATATTCCCATATTTTTGAAAAGTATACACTGGTCTTGCGGCACTAAATTTACCATTGTTCAGATATTTAACCCTACTAACTCCGATCCATTCCCACGAAAATTAGGGGTAGGAGATTCAGCATCATATTACCTGGAATTCAATGAAAATTGTTTGGCGTCTACTTTTATTGAAAACGTAGAAAAGCATGGCCGGGAAATTTCAAAACTCTGCTTCAATGTGAAAACAGGTACGGGAAAAGTGTTTAAATTTAAAGTTGATAAAGACACAATAAAATCGATAAAAATAGAAGCCTGCAGATGAATTTGTGTAATTGCCTGTTTTTGATATGTTTTTCCTGATAATGAAGATAAGCAAATTATAGGCAGGCTCAAAAAATCAAAATTAGCCGTAATAGCTAGCTTTTATCATCACCATGGAAAGTATGTCATCGTTGCCGATGAAAGTGCTCGAACGATTGTGAATATATTCGGTGGGGAAAATGGGGAATCTTTCAACCTGTATTTTTCATTACCCCAAGTGTATTAGCGCGGTAAGTAGTGCATCCCAGTTATTCTTATAGCTATCTTCTGTGGCCGGAGTAATTTTGAATAATGGGGCTTTGTGGCGCCATGTTGCAGTTTCAAATACGTCAGCGCTTGGTACAACGAAAATTTCAGGGGAAATACGTTCTTTGAATTCGCCTGGCATATTGCAAAATATGTAAAACAGATCTGGCGACACACTGGGCATGTGTGTCCCAATCATCCATTGGCGAGGCTGGCTTCTTGCCCATGAGCCCTTAACTTGGATACTAATGCTTTTTGAACCATCAATTGTGGCGACGATATCAACAGCACTTGTTCCACTAGTTGTCAGGGCTGCACTTATTCCAAGCCTTGAAAGCATGTATGCCACGTAAAACTCAGCGGCGTCACCAGCATTTTTGGCACTTAATTTTTTCTCGTTTGTCATATCGTTTGTCCAGAAATGCAACTTTGCATAATTTCTGAATATTAAACAAAATTTATCCCCATTCCCATCCCTATTCACTGAGTGCCTGTGATAATGTTTCGATGTGTTTTTCAACAGAGATCAAGCGATGCATGACATTATGCTATTTGGTGAAGGTTGGGATGGCGAAGTGCGGCAGGTCGAGCAGGGAGCAATTAGGCATCAATATATTCCTCATCCCCAGGATCCACATTTAAGGGCCATCGAGTTCATCATTAAGGAATACATTTCTGATGATGGCGAGATGTACTTGGTTGGATATGTGGATCGAGAGCCATTAATGCAGGATGTAGCGGAAGCCATCATGCGATATCGACCAACGCCAGTTTAAAACATTTCCCAAAGGGAAAAATACCTAAGATATTGTCTTTCGCTGGTGACTTTTTATTGCCATTACCATGGGTAGATCCATGGTAATGGCAAATATCTGGAGACAAATTACTTGAGCTTGGCTCTTAACATCTCTCGCATGCGTCTTTTCGCGCGATTGACAAAAGCGTTTTCGCTTTCATTTTGATGAGGTTTTCCAATGCTTTCTTCCAGTTCATCAAGAAATTTTTCTTCTGTGACAATTTGAGCAGCTTGTTCTGCAAACTTTTCCCGTTTGCTTGAATCGCTGCCTGAAAACAAAGAACTTGTGACTAATTCTGTATCTATTCTTTGAGTAATTACTGCGCTTAAGCTGGTTTTTATAGGGCTAGATTTGATTAGAGAAGTAGATGCTTTGCTTGCTTTGTTAATTATATCTTTGAGCTTAACCATTGTTCGCCTCGTCTTTGTTTTCTTGAAAAAAGCGTCGAAAGATTTGTTCAAAACCATCCACCACGATATCGATAATTTTTTCCTTTTTCTCGTCACTTAGTCCATCCCAAAATCTCATAAAAAGGGAGAACATTTTTGATAAAATGCTAAGCACTCATTACCTCCTTGGTTTTTTGAAATAGGAGGATCACCTAACTATTAGTCGTGATCCTCTTAGTCAAATGTTATCGGTATTTTTCCCCAGATCTTTAGCCACTTTAACTTTTAGAAGAATGGTAAATAGATGAGTGTAACTGATTCGATGCTGCATTTTTGTTGTTTTGACTCTTAAGGTGAAGTTTATTCCTACAGAATTAGATGAAGGTAAAGAATATGGCAAAGCCGGATTGGGAGTCGATCAAGCGCAATTACGCTGTCGGTCAGCTTTCGATACGGGCGATCGCGGAGCAGTACGGTGTAAGCGATACAGCCATCAGAAAGATGGCGAAAAAAGAAGACTGGGAGAAACCTGAAAAAGTTCGCAAGTCAAGTTCGCAGAAAACGAGTGCGAATAAAAACGCGAACCTGCGAACTAAACTCCCAAAATCAATTCCTCAAATTGATTCAGTTCGCCCAGAAATTGAAAGTACGGATGACGAATGGACGCTAACCCCCGATGACTACGGGCTGAACGACATGCAGGCTCGTTTCGTGAATGAGTACCTGACCGACATGGATAAAACGGCCGCATATAAGCGGGCGGGGTATAAAAGTGAAGGCGAAACAGCAGCGGCAGCAGCACGACGCTTGTATCGGAATGTATCGGTTAATAAGGCCATTCGCGACGCTCTGGAGGCGAGAGAACGCCGCACCCAAATCACACAAGATGAGGTGTTGAGAATGTGGTGGGAGATAGCGACCGCCGACGCGAACCAACTCGCCGAACTGCGCCACTTATGCTGCCGTCACTGCTGGGGCTTCGGTCATCAGTACCAATGGCGGGACGCGGTAGAGTTTGAAGAAGCCAGGTTAAACGCAGTTGAGAGTAAAAAACGCGAACCGCTGGATAACGGTGGCTACGGCTTTGATGCTCAACTCGACCCGAACCCTGATTGCCCACGTTGCAATGGTGAGGGCGTTAGCCGGTCATATTTCCACGACACGCGGGATTTGCGCGGCCCGGCCCGCCGGTTATATGCCGGTATCAAAGAAGGCAAGTTCGGGCTAGAGATGATTACCCGCAATCAGGACGACGCTCTGAAAATGGTCGCTCAACATCTGGGTATGCTGAAAAATCGGACCGAGTTAACCGGTGCCAATGGTGGGCCGATTAACCAGGTGAATTACACGCCAGAGGACTACGCGAAAGCGCAGTCCGCGTTAGAAAATAAACTCCGCGATCTGGACTGATTAAGTCTAGGGATAGTGTGGTTTTTACCTAATTTGATCTGTTTTTATGTTGAGTATGGTTTCGCTGGTGCGTTGAATGGCCGACAGGGTGAATTAATCTTGAAAATAGCACTTTTTGCTAAATGAATTATGACTTTAATATCTCTCCGATTGATAAATAGAAGTGAGCATGGTGCTCATAACTAACTATTTACGGAGGATGCTATATGCACCGAACTACAGATTTTCTTATAAAAACGCTTTGTAATAACCGCAGGTTGATTGACGAGATAAACAGCAGTGGGCTGTCCTATTACTATGATATCGAGCGGATTATGGTTGCTAATGATGAAATTATCCAGGAGCTGCAACGTCGTGGGGTGTTTTAACTTATGAAGCCCGCTTTTGCGGGCTTTTTCGTGTCTGACATGAAGTAGTCATGATGGTTAAGCCCTTAAGTTCGATGAAAAATAGGACTGGAACATGAGCGAACTACTCGAATGGGAAAATCTGGATTTCCCAGCACGGGTAGCTCTGAAATCCAAGTCTGAAAAATCATTTTTAAACTTCACGCGCTTGTGGTTCGAAATGCTTCAGGGCGATCGCCTATTGGTGAACTGGCATCACCGCATGATGGCGTCGAAAATTGACGACTTGCTAGCCAACAAGCTTCAACCGCGTAATTTGATTATCAACGTTCCGCCAGGCGGGACAAAAACGGAGTTTGTTTCTGTTCATCTTCCGGCATACATCAACATGCTGGTGCAAACAGAACGGCTTCGGCGATTTCGTAATCTCAACATATCATTCGCCGACACGCTGGTTAAGCGTAACAGCAGACGCACCCGTGACATTATCGCCAGCCCTGAATATCAATCCCTATGGCCGTGCCGATTTGGTGTGAACCAGGCGGAAGAATGGGAGGTGGTGAATGGTCGCGGGCGCACTGTAGGCCAGACAGTTTCACGCTCCAGTGGCGGGCAAATTACCGGTGGTCGTGCCGGGTACCCAGGCGCTGACTTTTCCGGGTTTGTCTGTCTCGACGACTACAACAAACCGGAGGATATGTTTTCCGGCACCAAGCGAGAGAATGCAAATCGCCTGCTGGTAAACACCATTCGTTCACGACGTGGCGATAAATCGAAAGACCATCCGACGCCGTTCGTCAGTATCCAGCAACGACTACACACAGACGATGCGACAGGATTCATGCTCGCGGGCGGCATGGGGATGGATTTCCATCACGTTACTATTCCGGCGCTGGTCAACGAGGAATACATCGATTCGCTGCCTGAGCCATGGCGTTCGCTGTGCTGGTTTGCGGTCAAGGATACTGAAAGTGTTGTTGTCGGTGGCGTTCGTTATTGGTCGTATTGGCCCGTAAACGAATACGTCGGCGATTTGATGCGGCTGTGGGAGCGTGACGAATACACGTTCATGTCTCAGTACATGCAGCGGCCGCGCGCGCTGACTGGTGGGCTGATTGATACCGACTGGTTTAAACGTTATTCGCACCTCCCTCAATTGACGCATCGCGCCGTCTATGTTGATACCAACTCTGGCAAGGTAGAAGACTTCAACGATTACACTGTGTTTTCGCTGGTGGGCATGGGCGTTGACGGCAATCTCTATCTCATCGATAGCGTTCGTGGAAAGTGGGACCCGGAAGACCTGCTGAAAAAAGCCATCGAGCTGTGGGAAAAGTGGAAGCCATTTAACCGCAAGAAACCCGCGCCACTGCGGCATATGGGGATCGAGGACAAACAAGCCGGACAGGGACTCATCACCACACTGAAAAAACGCAAGAGTATTCCTGTGCTGGAAATTCCTCGCGGCGCGGGACAGAACAAACTGATCCGCTGCCTCAACACTGTTCCCCAAATGAAAATCGGGAAGGTGTTCATCCCTGCGCTAATGACGGACGACGGACAGCGTATTGATCAGGTTTATTACGAAGACGGCACGGTAGCAGCAAAAACCGACTGGGTTATGCCTGCGCTGGCCGAATGCGCCGACTTCTCAGCTGACGATAGTCACAAAAATGATGACATCCTGGATACGTTCATGGATGCGATTGATATTGAATTAATTTCCGGCGCGGGTGCCGGGTGGGGATGGGTTTAACGATGACCGATAACAAATACGGTTCTAAACCCCGAATCAGGGTGACTAGCGACGGGCTCGCTAACGTGATGACGGGCATGGGCACTGATCGTGACCGCCGCATGTTCAACCGTTTCCAGTTTGGCATGATGCAGGATTTCAGCGAGCTGGAAGCGGCTTACGTCGAAAACTGGATCGCTCGCGCAATTATTGATTTCCCGGTTGACGACGCTACCCGGGAGTGGCGCGAGTTCGCATCAGATGATGCTACAGCAATTCGTGAAGCCGAAAAGCAGTACAACGTCCAATCGGTAACGCAGGAAGCATTCAAGTGGGCGGGGGTGTACGGCGGTGCTGGCATATTGATGATTACCGATCAGTCATTTGATAAGCCGCTGGAGCTAAAAAAAATACAAAAAGGATCGTTAAAGCGCCTTCTGGTTCTGGATCGAATGTTCATTAACGGGCAGGCGTTCAATGTGACCGATCCGATGGCAGAGAATTATATGCTGCCGGATTACTACGTTGTGAATGGCGGTACCCAGCGAATTCATTACAGCCATTTCGTTAAAGCCCCCGGCGCACCGCTACCCATGCGGTTGAGAATGATTAATGCCGGATGGGATGATAGCCGGCTACGTCGCTGCCTGGAGGATATCAAAGATGCCGTGTCAGCCAAGGGCGGTATAGCAGCCCTGATACAAGAGGCGAACATCGATGTTATCAACAGAGCTAACTTAGCTAACGACTTATCATCCGGCGATATGGATGACGCTATAGCGAAGCGCTACAACATTTTTGGCATGATGAAATCGCTATACCGATTGGCATTGCTGGATAAAGACGAGGAGTTAGACCGCAAGCAGTTATCGTTCGGTGGACTCGGTGAAATACTCAATGCATTGATGGAGTGGACCTCGGGTGCCGCCGGTATTCCAATGACGCGATTGTTTGGTGTTCAATCAAAAGGGGTGGGCGACAGTGGCCAGGGCGATATGAATAACTACTACAACACCATTCGGGGGGGACAGGAATCGCAGTATCGACCGTTTCTGAAGCCTATTGACGAGGTGTTAATTCGTTCAACGCTGGGTACGATGCCTGATGGTCTCGATTTCGAGTTTGCGCCACTGGCACAACCGACAGACTCTGAACTGTCGGCACAGCGGCTGGCTGATGCGCAGGCGGATGATATCCGACTACAGCAACGCGTTGTCAGGCCGTCTCAGGTGGCGCGTAAACTGATGGAGCAAGGTGTTTATGGTATCGACGAGTCTGATATTACCAACATCGAGTCTGACGAAAAGGCCGAACGAGAAGGTGATTATCAGTTCAGGTTTGGAGAACTTGCAAACGCTGCTGGCGAAAACGCCAATACGCCGCCGGGCATCGATCCGGCCAATCCAACCGAATGATGATGCTGAACGCTTTTATCGGGCACAGTTGCGCGAAATCATTCAGCAAATGGCGCAGGCGGTAGATGAGGCGTTGGTTCCGGTGTTGCGCCGGAATTACACGGCAGACAGTTATCTCACTGATATTTTGAAAGAGGCCATACGGCAGGCGTCAGAGCGATTTATGAGTATGACGTTTCGGCGGCAAACCGAGCGGCTTTCTCAACGCGTTGTCAGTCGTGCTGAGTCAGCGAGTACAGAAGCGTTCGTCGAGCAAATCAATCGGGCCATCGGTATCGATATGACCGCGTTAATGGTCAACAACAACCTTGTTGATTATGTCGATGCGTCAATAGAGAGCAATGTAGCGCTGATTAAATCGCTATCGTCGGATTATTTTGAAGACATTCAAAGGCAGGTGTTTGACGGCATCCTGCGCGGCGACTCTCTTACTACGATTGTTCGTAATCTCCAGCATGTTACTGGAGCAACCTATAACCGCGCTCATCTGATAGCCCGTGACCAGACAGCAAGAATTCAGGCTGATATCACCAGTGCGAGACAGCAGAACGCCGGTATTGATCGCTTTCGCTGGTCAACATCACAGGATGTGCGCGTTTCTGGTAATCCGGCGGGCAAATACCCATTGGCGAAAATCAAATGTTTTGTGATTGCTCGCACTAATGCCGGGTATGGAGACGGCGTCTATCTTTGGTCGCGTGGAGCCAGATATAACGGCCAGACAGGCTTATTCCCCGGCAGATGTCACATCGGTTGCCGCTGCCACGCTATCCCCCAAATTAAAGGGCTCGACTACTAACAGGAAAAACTATGCGGATCACTGTTCGTGACCGCGTGTCCTATCCTATCCCGTCTCAACGCGAAATCACTCCTGAGGGCTATTTAAAAGTCCCCGGGCGGGTTGCTCGCGTCGGTATCCAGCAGTATCTGGCATCTGAGTTGGGATTGAGTGACAGGCCACCCGGTCAAATCGTTAATGTCTACAGACCGCCGGAGGAGGTGTTTAAACCGGATAGTCTGGCGAGTTACGACAATATGGACGTCACCATCGATCACCCTGACGACCTGGTGAATTCAACCACGTTTAAGGAGGTGACTGCCGGACATGCAACATCGCCCGGACGCACAGATGATGAGGGCTATGTCGTTGTCGATTTGCTAATCAAAGACCAGCAGGCCATTGATGAAATCGGCAAAGGCAAGGTGGAGCTATCCGCCGGTTACACCTCTGAATATGACAACACGCCGGGTATCGCGCCGGACGGTACCGCATACGAATATGTCCAGCGCGACATCACCATTAATCACATTGCGTTGTGTGACCAGGCTCGCGCCGGACACAAGGCACGTCTGTTCGACAACAAACCAAAGGGAGTAAAACCCATGCCAAAAGTGACGCTGGACAGCGGCGTAAAGGTCGAAGTGGCCGACGAAAACGCACATACGCTGATCCAATCGACAATCGACAGCCTGCGCCAGCGCGTCAAGGATGCCGAGGAAGAGAAAGAAAAGGCCGAGGAGGCGAAAGACCAAACGGAAGAGGAACTGGAAAAGGAAAAAGCCAAGGCTGACGCGAAAGACGAAGAGATCGAAAAGCTGAAGGAGAAAACGTCCGAAGACTCGATTTCACGGTTGATAGCCGAGGTGGTTTCTGTTCGTGATTCCGCTGTGAAAATCGCAGGTGAAAAATTCTCCTGTGATTCACTCGACCCGCTGAAAATCAAACGCACTGCACTGGATTCAGCAGGCATTAAATGCCGCAAGTACGAATCCTGGGATAAAGCCCCCGATGCATACGTAACCGCTTATTTTGATGCGGAAGAAGAGCGCCGGGAAAGCGAGGAAGAAGAAGACCCAGACAAAAGCGATCCTGATAAATCGTCCAATGACTCACTACGTGGTTTTAGTAAAGACATGAGACGCGCCAAAACTGGCGACGCGCAGACAACACGCGACAGCGTTCGTCAGGCATGGCTGGATAAACGCTACGGTACACAGGAGGCTAAATAATGGCTATTGCTCAGAGTGATTTTACACTTTATCGAGGTAAGGCGTACGAAGGGCAAATTTCTACGATTGATGTGGTTGAGGTTGTGTCTCGACGCGTGAAAACCGCACTGATTCAGTTTGGACGCGCAGTTGTTCGGGGCGAAGCAGCCCGATCGTGCGCACCGGTTTCCACCACTACGACCGCTAACGACATTATCGGGTTTTCTGTGCGTTCGATGGCAGAGTTCAGTAACAGCGTGCCCGTTAACCCTCCTGATTATAGTACTGGATATGACGTTGATCATACGGCATCGATCCTGCGGCGCGGCGGTATGTTTGCGCTGTGCATTGATGGTGCTAGTGCAGGCGATACGGTCAGTGTAAACCTGGTTGCTGGTGAAAATCAGGGGCGATTAACCACTGGAACAGGGGACGGTCTGCTGGTTCTCAATCAGGTTAAATGGGTTGATGACGTGGTAGCTGGTGAGATTGGCGAGATCCGCGTTGATGGCATCCTGAACGCATAAGAGAAAGGAAAAAATTCATGAAACGAAGTGTTTTTGATGTCAGCCCGGTATCCGCGTTGTCATTTTTGGTTCAGCAGGCTGCATATATCGAGTCGGAAATTTATCGACTGGAATATCCGCAGTATAAATACAGCTCGCTGCTACCGCTTGATAATAGCGCACCAGACTGGGTGAAAGTGGTCGCTTTTCGTTCGATTGATGCTCGCGGCGAGTTACAGGTTTTTGGTCCTAACTCTACCGATGTTCCGACGGTGGATATCGCGATGAACCAGGGATTCCACGAAATCAAAACTGCGGCGCTGGGTTACACCTACACGCTGGAAGAAATCGGCTTTGCCATGATGAACAACGTCAATCTGGATGCCGAGCGCGGCCAAGCTGTTCGTGATGTGGTAGAGCAGGGGCTGAATAAAATCTACATGCTGGGTCATGACGATATCGGCGAGGGTCTTTATACCAGTTCTAACGTGTCGCTCGAAGTGGCCACATCTAAGCTGGCTGCTCTAGTCGCGGCTATTCCGACGAATGGTACGCAGCCGATCCTCGATTTCTTCGGTGCGGCCTATAACCAGGTTTACCTGGATAATACGCTGACCGTTCATCGTCCCAGCGCATTCGTATTGCCGCCTGAACAGTTTCAGTTATTGATGCGTACGCTGCTGTCCTCGCAGAACGCGTCAAACGTTACATTGCTGGAATTCCTGCGAATGAACTTTAAGGACATGACGTTCGATGACGACATTCTGCTGAAAGGTGTAGGAACGGGTGGAACGGATCGCATAGCGGTGTACAAGAAAGAAATCCGCGTAGTGAAAGGGCATGACGTAATGCCTCTCCGTTTTCTCGCTCCGGCGACGGCAGATAATGTGAACTTCAAGGTTCCCGCAATCTTGCGCACAGGTGGTACCGAGTGGCGTATCCCGAAGGCGGCTCACTATGTCGATGGGGTGTAATTATGCAGAAAGTAACGAACAAGAGTAGCGCCCCGGTCGTAGTAACGGATGCCAAAGGAAAACGGCATACCATTGCTCCGGGCCTGATATTCAAGCTGGAAGGTGATTTTACTGATCACTTGTTCGCTAAGCGGGGCTGGATTTCCGTGATTGAAGTGGAAACAGAACGCGTCAGCACGGATGCCATCGAGACCGATATTACCACGCTGCGTGAGCAGTATGAGTTATTGATCGGCAAAAAATCGCCGTCAGCAGCGAAAGCCGCCACGTTACAGAAAGCCATTAATGAGGCGTTGGCGGCGAAACAGGAAGCTGTCGATAGTTCAGGTTCTGACTCTGGTGAAAGCAGCGTCAGCACGGATGCCACCGAAACCGAATAAACCCCGTCACTGTGATGGGGTTTTTTATTTCAGGGGTAACAATGGAAATCACAGCGCAGATAGTCACTGATTTCCGAGACTATTACCCCGAATTTGGCAACGAAACTACGTGGTCGAATTCGGCGGTAATTATTGCTCTGGAAGAGGGTGATGCAGAAACCGGTAAGCGCTGGGGCGTTTACCTGGACGGTCGGGTGGTGAGCATCAAAAAGCGTGGCATGTTCGCGTTTGCCGCTCACCGTATCATTATGCGCCAACGTTCAGCTACGGGTGATGTTGGTGCAGCCTACGCCATTTCAGGTAAATCTGTGGGGGATGAATCCACATCGTTTGCTGTGCCATCTGTGACCATGGATGACCTGACGATTAATGGCGATCTGCCGCTAACAACGTATGGCGTAGAGTTTATGCGCCTGCGTCGTCGCGCGGGTACCGGGGGACTGATGATATGAAATTCAATGCGGAGGTGCGTGGCGGTAATAAAATCGCGCATAAGCTCAAGCAGATTCAGGATCGTGTCATGGCTAAAAAACAGGTGCTGGTGGGATTGCCTGCTGGCTCTGGCAATAGCGATGATGGTACGCCATTGGTTGTTATTGGCGCTGTGAATGAGTTCGGCGGCACCATTCAACACCCAGGCGGCACAAGTTACGGCTACCGCAACGAGAAAGATGCGGTAGCTGGCAAAGTAAGGTTCATGAAAAATGGCGCGGGGCTCATGCAACTGGGTGTTACAGGCCCGCACACCATTAACATTCCCGAGCGTTCTTTTCTGCGCGTCCCGCTACGTCAGAATCAGGACAACATCAAAAAAGCCTTTCGTTCACTTACTGGCGCTGTGACACGCGGAGAAATCACCGCCTTTCAAATGCTGGATCAAATCGGGGCGAAGGCTGCTGGCTACTGCAAGGAAGCCATTGAGCATGGGATTCAACCAGCGAATGCACCATCGACAATCAGTCAGAAAGGCTCGGCTAAGCCTCTGGTCAACCATGGCACTCTGAAAGGCGCTATCACGCACGTTGTGGAGGATTAACGATGTTCGGTAACGGTCTGGATATGCATGGACATATCGACTCAACGTTTAATTCCCCTATACCTGGTGGCGTTTGGTTGATTCGCGCCGGTGCTGGCGGTTATACCGGACCCGGTGGTAAATGGGAACAGCAACAGAATGATCCCATCAAACTGGATCGCATTAACGTACAGACCGCCAAATGGAAAGACATACAGATACTAATGGGCATGGGCGGCACGGCTAACCCGCAGGATGTGCGTGTGGTTCATATCAACGATGGCATGACCTATCTCTATCCGGACGACAACGGCAAATTCTCTGACCTGCTGGAATTCAGTGACGGGCAGACGGTGCGGCAGTGGAGGGTGATGTCGTGTGATAACCGGCCGTGGCGTAATTTCTGCCGTGCCGTGGTTGAGCGTTACAGAGGTGCCGGCTGATATGGAGACTATTGACGAACTGCACGACGTATTACAACAACTGGTCTCCTTAGCGTCGGGCGTTCAAACCGTCATTCTCGCTGACCAAGGGCGTGACGCCCCGACTGGCTTGTATGCCACCTATAAACCGATCCCGGTACGCGCCTATGGCTGGTCAAAGACGCAGCGTGAATTAATTTCGGCAACGGAGGACGTCGATTCCGAACTGGGGCAGTGGCAGGACTTAAGCGAAACCGTCGTCACATCGATGGAATTCATGCTCTCCGTGAACATCATTAACGAGGGCGGAGACACGGCCATCATGCGGTTGCAAAATGCCAATTTCCGCCAACCCGTCAGTGAATTCCTTTACCGCAACGAAATAGCCTGGCGACACGTCAGCACATGCCGAAACCTTACCGGAATATTACAGGCGGGCATCCAGCCGCGCTGGCAGGCTGACATCCACTTATTCATTGAACAAACCGTAACGTACGCTGTGCTGCGTGCGGCGGGGTTCAGTCTCATTCAAACCGAAATAAACTGAGGGGATTATGTCTTATTCCGTTGATAATATTATTCCGGTCAATCTTTATTTGACCTCTGCCGGGCTGGGGTACGGTGATTTTTCTACGGCGTTCGTCTTTGCTGACCAAAGCGATCTTGCGAACGGTGTAACATTCGATGCTGATACGTATCGGGATTACAGTTCACCTACTGAAATTGCCGAAGACCTTGCCACCACTAGTGATATTTACTTGATTGCCACCCGGTATTTTACGCAGATCCCGAAACCAAAAACCATTACGGTGTGGATGAAGGATCCTGATGATGCCACCATCCTTGTGACTGTAAATAAAGCGGAAGACACCGCCTGGCGCTATCACTACTTTTTTAAAAATAGCGACCTGACGTCGGCAAATCTGCTTCTGTTGGGCGATTGGTCGGATACCTCTGCGCATCCAATATGGGTGACGACCAGTGAAGCTGGTGCCACCAACTCTTCGTCTACCACTGATATTGCAGCGGTAATGTCAGCGAAGGGCAATCGCCATATCTTCATGGGCTACCGACTGGCAAGCGCCATCGAAACCGACGCTTCACAGGCTTATACGATGGTCCAACTTGCGGCCACCTTCAACAAGTTCAAACCCATGTCTAAAAATTCGGCTATCACTGCGGAATATCAGGTGCTGACTGGTATTACTGGTGACGATTTGGCGACCAGTGCTTACATTGCCCTGAAATCGAAAAATACCGCTTTTTTCACTGAAATCGAGCTGGCGGGAGAAACGGACAGTTGCCGGGCCATCAATACCAAATCCATGTCGTCGTATGACGAATTTATGGATGACGTAATTAACTTGGATGTGCTGAAAAATCATATCCAGGTGGACGGTTACAACTACATCGTCAATGCCGGTTCAAAACGTGCCCTGACGCCGCGTGATTATGCAGGGCTGCTTTCTGCTGTGTCGGCTACGTGTAAGCGATTCTATGACAACGGTGTGCTCGGTGAGGGAATTTACACGGACGCTGAAACCGGGGAAGAAAAAACGGCGACTTATGGCTTCGTCGTTCAGGCAAAACCGGAAGATGTTCTCAATCTGACTACTGCCCAGCGCCGAGCACGTGAATATCCGGCAACCAAGATACTCGTTATTCTTTCCCGCGCTGGTCACGTCGCTGAAATCAACGTCTACGTGGAGTAATACCCAATGACAATGCATCAATACGGCGCTGACGGCGCTAACCTCACGATTTTTGGTATCCCTATTGATGAGTTTGGTGATACTGACCCGCCGATTACGATTGAAGATCTTGAACCACGAGCAACGTTAAAACGCGGCATTGGTGGCTCATCTGTTCGACTGGATAACCAGACCCGGGCCAAACGAGTCACCATCAATCTAATGCCAGGCTCAGACCAGGTACGTCAGTTGCTGGCCGTGGAGAAAACGGGTGTAGATGCGACATTCACATTTTATCAGAGCGGCACCAATGAATATTTCGCCGGATTCGATGGCGTGATGATCAACCGTGGTTCAGTGACGCGCGGCGGTAAAACCAGCATATCTGACGAACAGTTTATTTTTGAATTTGCAGACAGTGAGGAAACCTAACCGATGGGACGTAAAATTGAAGTTGAAATCGACGGCGTGATATATAGCGGTGCCACAGCATCAGCAAAAGAGCAGCTCGAAATGCTACAGATTGTCACTAGAAACGGCATTCTTCCGGCGCTGGGCGAGGGCTCGTCTGATATGGGGCTGGTTGTGTCTCTTGCCAGTGCTGATACGCTAGCGCTCAATCGTCTGAAAGAACTGTGCATCAAAAACGGTAATATCGTTCGTGATGGCGACGGTGTGCCGGTGGCGGAGAATCTGTTTCAGGATTCAGTGCATAACTACCTACTGCTGGTCGGCTTGTTACTGCGGGAGAATGTAGGCCCTTTCTGGCGGCTCAGCGCAGGGAGCGAAAACGGCGCAAGCGTAGCAGCAGCGACGAGCGAGACGGCAGCGGCGTAGACTGGTTCCTCTGGCGTCCGTGTGTGGGGGCGGGTGATGTCTGCCCGCCGTTGGCGAGATGGGCTGATATGCTCGACGGCACATACACGATTGATGACGTGCAAGCCATGCACGCTGTCATTGAGGCTGCGATCGATAGCGTGGAAAAGGCCAGAGATAGTGCGAAAGGGTAGCCCGGTTAACTGGGCTATTTATTGTCTTCGGGTATGAGATTCTTTATTTCATCCAACCCTGATGAGATGTGAGCGTATGCCTTCTTTAGCTTCATTAAAGCCAAGTTTGAACGTTCCGTGCCTGATATAGAGAACGAAGCTGATACCTCTGATTGTAGATTTTTTAGCTTCTTGCTTAGTTCATTATTCTCCGATTTCAGCATCTTGACTTGTTCTATCCCAGACTGAAGGTCTTCAACTAAGGTTGGCAGGTATTCCACAGCAACCCCTGTTATCTCATCAAGAGCCATGGACACTTCTAATCGTTTCATTACCTCTTGCTGAAGGCTTCTGCCAGATTCTTTCGCTTCAGCTTCTAACCGCTCCCTCATTTCGGCGGGCATCCGTAAAGGGTATGGCGTTATTCTTGACATCAATATGACTCCATAAGACTCATCTAAAGAAAGTCTATCAGCTATGGCTTGCTTGACAAGTGAGTCCATGTGATCCATTCTTGTGTGGTTTCATTAATTAGATGAATAAAATAGTGAGTCCATATGAGTCATAAAGTAGCTAGAACGACACCGTATCCATTGCGTATGCCTGCTGATGTGAGGGAGTTTTTTGAGTCTGAGGCTGAATTTAATGCTCGTTCACTGAATGGGGAATTGGTGAAGCTTCTTACGGAAAGAATGAATCGCATCAAAGGGCAGCGTGCTAATGCGAGCCAAAAATGAGAAAGCCCCGACTACTTGTGATAGTCAGGGCTTCTGTTTGTCAGCCAACCTTTGCGGGAAAACCAACATGAACAGTATAGCAACAGCACCATGCGCCATCAATGTACCGTTTTACGGAACAGATCTTTATGTCGTTAATTATTGCGGCGAACCATACACACCAATGAAACCTATCGTTGAAGGCATGGGAATGGATTGGATGGGGCAGTATACGAAGCTGAAACAACGATTTTCCAAAGGTATAGAGGAAATCTCTATACCCACTACTGGCGGCATTCAAAAGATGATTTGCTTGGCTCTACGTAAACTGGCCGCATGGCTGAACACTATCAGCCCGAATAAAGTTAAAGCCGAGATCCGCGATCGCGTTATCCATTATCAGAATGAATGCGACGACGTTCTATACGAATACTGGACAAAAGGGCAGGTGACTAACCCTCGGAAAGCCCGCCAATCCACCGCCAAACAGCTAACCCCGCTGCGCCAGACCGTAGAACGATTAATTGCCACTGGCATGGGTAATATCTACGGCGATATCTGGAAGCTGGTTCACAAGCGTTATGAAATCACCACCATCAACCAGTTACAGCCAGACCAAATTAATGAGGCCATTGATTACCTCGACGCACTGGAGGGTGAATATATCCAGCGCGGGCAACAGGAAACGAAAACCGCCGTGACGCCCGTGGGTTCCCGCCGTGTTCTGCTGTACCTCGACGCCAACGGCTCTGTGACAGGCTCACTTCCCATCGCGCCCGATGAGCTGGTGGCGAGCTGGAACACATTTGCTGAACTGGCACGGCGCGAGGGCTGGATTGTCATGCACAAAGAGGAGGTGTTCGAAAAAATAACTGGGGCAATAAAGAATTTGCAGTAGTGCAAATAAAAACGCCAGCAGGTGCGAACTGCTGGCATCGTCAAAACCCGTAGCAAATGAGGTCATATGACTAAATCAACTGTAACAAACAAATCCCTTCCTGTCATCGCTGGCGTGGACATTACCACGGATGCAGAAGGGCGGTTTAACCTGAACGCTTTACATAAAGCGAGTGGTGCGGAGAAAAAGAACGGGCCGAGTTATTGGTTGGTTCTCGATGGTACGAAGCAACTGATTGCTGAGCTCGAAACTCAAACTACCCAGATCTCGGTAGTTACGAAAGAAGGCAGGAACGGCGGCACTTTCGCCCACGAACTACTGGCTGTTGAATATGCCGGCTGGATTTCTCCAGCGTTCCGATTACAGGTAAACCAGACGTTCATTGATTACCGCTCTGGGAAGTTAGCTCCAGTGGCTGACCCGATGAAAGCGCTGAGCGATCCAGCGACGATGCGTGGCCTGTTACTTGTCTATACCGAAAAGGTTCTTGACCTTGAGCATCAGGTCGATGAAATGCGTCCAGACGTAGAGGCATTTGACCGTATAGCCACTAAGTCCGATGGCAGCATGTGCATCACTGACGCCGCGAAGCACTTACAGGTTCAACCGAAGTTTCTGTTCAAAACCTTGTCAGAAAACCACTGGATTTACCGACGCGCTGGCGGGAAAGCGTGGCTGGGGTATCAGGATAAGATCCAGTCCGGCTACCTGGAACATAAAGTAACGACCGTTTCCCGTTCGGATGGTAGCGAGAAGATTGTTGAGCAGGTGCTCGTAACCGCTAAGGGAATCGCTAAGATCTCGAAAATGCTTGGCGTAAGCGGCGTGGCCGCGTAACGACTAATTCATAAGTCCAACCCGCTTAATTGCGGGTTTCCTGCTTTCCCTTGCTCTGATGCCGATGATAGGATGTTTCTGAATATCACTGGTTGAGGGCAAGGATGTGAGGGGATTAACAGTATTCGCTTTGATTTTTTTTATCTCTGGTTGCTCACAAGGACTTACCAGCGAAAAGATTGAGCAGGATAAAAAATGGAATTCCATGATGGAGGAAAAGAATAGGAAGATCACCGAGGTTAAGAGAAATGCGAGGATTAAGGAAGAGCAGGAGGCGCAGCGGAAGTTAGATGAAATACGCAACGCACCACGAGTGAAGTGTGAAATTCCTTTGGCGGGTAGCCATCCACAATTTATTCCCCATATTTCGCGGGCTGTCAGCATCATCAACAAACATCAGGTAACATGTAAAAAAGGTAATGATCTACAAATTGATGGGCGACCAATCCCGCTAGATCCGAATAGTATCCGCGCATATTTAGAGATGGCGCTTATCAGTTGCGCCTCTCCGTACTCGGGAAAAATTCAGCGCAATGAGTGTACTGTTTCTGTTGAGCGTGGGGTGGTGCTGTGGCTGCGTGCGGTGAACGATAAAAGAATTAGCAACGAGGTGTTTGCCGACACTATGAGTTATTACGGCAGTTTTATAGATTTCGGGGAGTGGGCTTTACGGGCCTATTATTACCGAACGATGTAATAGAAACCCGCCATTGCGGGTTTTTTAATGCCCGGAGAAAATAAATGGCTGAAAATACAGGAACAATTGATTCTCTGTTGGTTTCGCTTGGTCTTGAAACTGACGCAAAGTCATTTCAGAAAGGCGCAGACGCAATAAAAGGCGTAACTGATGGGATGTTGCAACTGGCCGCAGTTGCCGGTGTAGGGCTTGGTATTAAGGCTCTGACTAGCGGTGTGGCTAACTCGGCGTTAGAAATGAAACGCCTCAGCGATAATACGGGTTTTACCATCCGCCAGATCCAGGGGCTGGAAATGGCGATGCGTCGCTTAAATCTATCTCCAGATGCTGCACACGATATAGCAAAAACAATTCCTGAATTGCAAAGAAAGGCCAAATACGGGGAGCTCAATAGCAAGGCGTATTGGGGCGAGGCGTTTAACCCGACAGCATTTTCCCAAATGAGCCAACAAGATGGACTGAAATACCTGATAGATAGTTATCAAAAAATGAATTATGACCAACAAGCATTCCTGCGTGAGGGCGGCGGGTTTGGTCAAGACTCGCCTATAACCAGACTGATGGAAATGGGGCCAAACTTTTTCAGAGAGTCGCAAGAAAAGTCAGATAAAAATCCATATGCGATAGATGAAAATTTACTTAAAAATTCCCAAATATTTAACGACGAAATGGCTGATTTAAGCAGGAACTTTGAGGTTCTTGCTTATTCGATGGGTAGAAAACTCTTACCTGTAGTTAATTCTTTATTGGATAAGGTTAATGAATTCGCAAAATCAAATCCTGAAGCTTCCGAAGGAATACTGAAAGGATCTGGGATAGCTGCCGCTACTGCTATCACCCAGCAAGGTATGAAAATATTGGGGCTAAAAGGTCTTTCAAAAGTAACTGGCGCTGTCGGGTATGGTTGGAGTGCAGCAGAAATTAGCGAGCCATTCATTGATATGGGATTAAACGGATTGTTCGGCGGATCTGATTACTTCCAGAACATCCGCGCTGCGCCCACATGGGGTGATTTTGGTAATGCGCTGCTGGGCAACGGGTCGGGGAAATGGATTAACGGAAAATGGATTGATCCTCGAAAAATACAGGGATTGAAACAGCAGCAAGGCGGTAATCTTCACGATGTCCTCAACAATCCCAACGCCCGTTCTTATCTCGATGCTATTTCACGCGCCGAAGGCACCAGTGGATACATGAATTCCGGTTATCACACGATGTTTGGTGGCGGGCAGGTTGCCAGCCTGGCCGATCATCCTAGACAGTTGAAAAACTTCCAGCAGATAAACGGAACGTGGAACAAAACCTCGGCAGCGGGGCGCTATCAATTCACGCAAAAATCATGGGATGAGGCAGCAAAAGTCCTGGGGTTAAACGATTTTTCACCGCAAAGCCAGGATTTGGCTGCGCTATGGCTTATTCAACGCGCGGGACAGCTTGATAACGTGCTGAACGGCAATTTCATGGATGCGACTAATCACCTGGGTGGTGTATGGGCGTCTCTACCATCATCGCCCTATGCGCAACCGAAACGCAGTGCTGCAGAAATGGAAGGGTATTATCTACCCGACTACAATTATCAACGCAGTGCCGCGCCGTACAACCCATCTGCCAGCCGATCTGAGTCTTCTCAGCCCGTCACCGTTACTCAGCATGTAGAACTGAATATTTCTGGATTGGGTCTGAATGAACAACAAGTGCAAGACTCAATAGGAAAGGCATTAACGGAGACAGGGGAAAACCTTGCGCAGTCATTTAACAGAAACGGGTGGTGATCATGTCAATCGTCGGAGTGTTCAATAAATCCCGCCCGGAAATCGGCGGGATTTTTTTTGATGCAATACTGGAGGAATCCAGTGAGCTGCGAACGGATGTTAGCGAGTACCCGTTAGAAACGGGCGAGAAAGCAAGCGACAACGCTGTCACACGCCCCATGACTATAGTGATGACCGTTGCGATTTCAGACAATCCGGTTAAAGCATTGATGGCCAACGCAGGGCAGTTTTCAGGTATCGCGGGGATCGGTACTGGTGTCGCTGTCGGTGCTGCAAGTTCTCTTCTGGGAGGCGGCGCGGCGGCGCTGGCTGGGTTAGCGGCATCAGCAGGGCTGTCATTTGTGGCATCGGGAACAAAACGTTCAGAGTCAGCGTTGTTGGACCTGCGAAAATTACAGGTCGAAAAAAACATATTAACCGTTGTTGGCATTAACTCCTCATACGACAACATGATTATCACTAACACCAGAGTTCAAAAGAATAAGCAGAACGAGGGTGGACAGGAAATCGTTGTGGAAATGCGCTCCCTGCTGATAAAAAACCGAAATGACGACGCGGCGACGACGATAAATAGTAGGCTTCCAACTGGTGATTCAGCGTCCACTCAGGGGCAGGCAAATGTGCATTTAGGGGAGGTGACACCACAATGAAGACCATCCCTCTTACTCGTGGACTGGCCGATTTTTCATTTACCTCAACGCTCAATAACATGCTGCTACGATTCAATGTTCGCTGGTTAACTCGGTATAGCTATTTCGTCGTTGATATTCGTGATGCCAATAACGAGCCGATCGCTCCCGGTCGTGGATTACATGCCGGTGTTGATCTGCTTTCTGGTTTGAATACCAGCATCGGGAAAATCGTGCTGGAGGGTGAAACGCCGACACTAACTAATCTTGGTGTCACTAATAACCTGATTTGGTATCCAAATGACTAGATTATTCGGGCGAACCTACAATCTTGAAATTACATCGGCAGAGGGTAATAAGTTGACCTGTGAGCCGCCCACACAGGTTAAATTTCTGATTACTAATATGCCCAATAATCAAGTGGCAACGGCCATGATTATGATTTACGGAGTATCTTATCAATATCGGCAATTTATCCAAAAATTCGATAAAAATAGTCAACGATACGGAATGGTTCGATTATCAGCGGGCTATGAGGAATCGTCTGGTGACATATTCTCAGGCCAGATAAACAGCGTGGAAGTGGGTCGCGATGGTGCCAGTGTATACCTGCGTTTAAATTGCTACTCTGTGATGTGGTCTGATGCAACGATTGGCAAAACGTGGGGAGAAAAAACGCAGGCAATAGAAATATTGCAGGACGTGGCGCGCTCATTCGGGCCACCAGTTGAAACCGTGGGCAACTTCTCTGATCTCCCCGTCTTCAATCATGGATATACATTGCCGTATACATCAAGCCGAAACTTTTTAAATGCCATGAAAGCGGCGTGGCGTTATGACTGGCTACTATCTGAGAATAAAACCACGCTAATTCGTGAGGGGGCTACGCGCCCAACTATTTATGAAATCAACTCTGATAACGGCATGGAAAGTTCCCCGCGCTGGTATCAGAAAGATCTGGAGGTTGACGTTCGCCTTAACCATATTATTCAGCCCGGTGACTTGATAAAAATACGCTCCGATTTTTGGACGATAAATTACAGCGGTATGTACAACACCGGGCTAAATGATATGGCGAATATCCAGCGGCGGACGGGATCATTCCGGGTGCTATCAACTACACATCAGGGCGATTTCTGGAATGATGACTGGCGCACTATGTTGCGCTGCCAGTGGAGTACAGCCCAATGAAAAGCACGAACCCGCTATTTTCAGCTATTCAGTCCGCTGGCATGGAGATGGTTGGTGGCTTAATGATCGGTATGCCCGGCCATGTTGTTGCCTACTATCCCAGCACTCAACGAGCCCAGATAGAGTGTGGTATTCAGCGCCAGATGAGCGATGGCACTGTTCAGACGTTGCCATTGCTCGTCAATGTCCCTGTGCAATTCCCTGGCTCTGCTGATTGGTCGGTGTTCCATGAGTTACCCGCAGGTACTGAGGGTTACATTCATTTTAGTCAGCGTTCAGTTGATGCATGGCTGGATATGGGAGGGCCGGCACCACCTACCGGCCCTGAAATGTTCAGCGCGAGTGACGCTTTTTTCTCACCTGGTTATCGCTCACTAAAAACCGCCATTCCCGATCTGCCCACGTCTGGCATAGGCATGAGCAATTCCGCCGGCACTATCACAATTCACCTCACCGATAAAGGGGTGAGGCTCACCGCTGATGGTCAGACGTTGGAGCTAACTTCCTCCGGACTGGTGCACAACGGTACGAACATCGGTAGCGATCACATTCACAGCGGTGTAGAGCGAGGTGGCGGCAACACTAACGGCCCGCAGTAACACCTAGCCATCACACATCAGGTCCCGGCATCCGCTGGGTTTTTTTTATGGGGATTCAGCCGTGATCCGAAATTTTGCAGATGGTGACATTGTCACGCACGATGAGCATTTTGTAACCGGTAAAGAGGCGACTCGGCAGGGAATTATCAGACGGTTGAGGCTATTTTTCAGTGAGTATTTTCTTGATGCCACGGAGGGTACTCAGTGGTTTCAGAGCGTCCTCGGTAAAACCCAAACAGACATTGCCGCAGCCAATATCAAGCAGCGAATTTTGACTTCGCCGGGTGTAGTCGGTATCACCCGTTTTGAATTCAACATCGACCAGCCCACACGAAAAATCACTATTTACGCCGCGCTGATGGATATCAATAACGAACAGTTCGAATTGCTGTTTGACGAGGAAATTATCTGATGGCTGAAATTACCAAAGACGGTGTAACCGGCAAAACGCTGAATAGCTATATTATGGTGATGCGTCAGCGCTACCTGGATATTGATGATGGCTGGAATATCAATCCTGAATCACCGGACGGGCTCATTATTGCTGCATGGTGCGAGATGTTGGCAAATCTTGATGAGGCTGTTATCAGCGCTTACCACTCCGCTGATCCGAATTCAGCCATCGGCCAGCAACTTGACCGTATCGCGGCGTTTGCTGGTATTACACGGCTTGATGCGACGTTCTCCACTGCCACCGTCACATTTACAGGCATCCCATTAGTAGAAATCCCGGTGGGTACGCTGGTTCGCAATCGTATT
Source organism: Prodigiosinella confusarubida (assembly GCF_002847015.1). Classification (GTDB taxonomy): domain Bacteria; phylum Pseudomonadota; class Gammaproteobacteria; order Enterobacterales; family Enterobacteriaceae; genus Prodigiosinella; species Prodigiosinella aquatilis. The sequence goes on along the minus strand of NZ_CP025085.1, from coordinate 3,140,254 downwards.
ACTAACACGCTGTGGGCAACCGACAACACTGTAGTGACAAACAATAGCGGTTCGTCCTCCGTTAATGTGACATGCACAACGGCTGGTGCTCAGGGAGGGAATAGCAACAACCTGTCCATTATTGCTACGCCAATTGGTGGCATCACCTCAGTTACAAATAATAATCCGGCATCGCTGGGGAAGGATGAGGAATCCGATAATGTATTTCGCATTCGCCGCAATGAATCTGTTGCGTTCCCCGGCAATAACCAGATTGACAATATCGATGCCGCGCTGGTCAATCTGGACGGGGTTAAACAGCGTCGCATTTACGAGAATACCGAATCGGTGCTGGATAAAAACGGTGTTTATGGGCATTCCATGGCGATTTTCATCGATGGTGGTGAGATAGATGACATCGTGGCAACTATGGCGAAAAGGAAAAACCCTGGTTGTGGTTTGAATCGTTATAACGAAGGTATCCCCAACAAGATCAGCATTGATACGGTTACGCCTGGCGGAAATCCCTTTAATGCCACATTTTTCCGACCTGAGTTCATTTCTATTTTTGTCCGTGTCGAAATCGCCAGTGATCGTCGATTTGATGACGCGAGCATCAAAAGCGCAATCGTCGAATATGCCAGTATTGGATTTGGACGGACTCCCGGGTTTGCAAAAACCGGGTTTCATATCGGAGAGAACGTTGGCGCGGGGCGACTGTTTACGCCTGTTAACTATATTGTTGCTGGCGATGGATTTGTGAATACGATTTACGTTGGCACCTCGGCGGCAACAATGAATGGTGTGGCTGTCGATATTGCGTTTAACCAGCTCGGTGTTTTTAGTGTAGACAACATCGAGGTGACCTATGTATGACCACCAGAAAAAAGCACTTTCCCGCGCCTATTGGCAGTATAAAAACGCCACGAAACTGATTGCATGGTTAAAAACATTACCGGATATCGCACAGGCCAACATAGAAGACCAGGCCGACAAAATTCAACAGATGCTGAATATCAACACGGCGGAGGGGGAGCAACTTGATATCTGCGGGCGAATCGTTGGTTATCGCACACGCCCGATCGGGACGTTCTATCCAGCGTGCCAACCCGCACCAGTTAATGACGAGCTATTTCGCCGAATGATCAAGGCGAAAATATTCAAGAACAATAGCGCGGCCACAATTGACGAAATCCAGTTTTCTGCCGACTACATCATGAATGAACCAACTCGGTTATTGGACGGGCAGGACATGACAATGCGCCTGATCTGGTTCACGCATAACGTCGATGTTGGCACGCAAAAATTAATCCGTGATTACGATCTGATACCCAGACCGCAAGGTGTTGGGATGAAGGATGTTCGCGTTCTCACATACAAACCGTTCGGATTCGGCCAGCACTATGCCAATTTCTGCGCTCCATTCTGGCACGGCGACGGCATTAAGATTTACACCAATCTGAAATTAACCATCACGCTCGCCAATAGCGTGTTATCCGGCGATCTGACAGCGAATGCGGGTATTATCGTGTCTGATGTCGATATCACGCTGATTTACACGCTGCCAAGTGGCGCTACGGTGACAGAACGACTGGTCACCGATGCTGATGGTAATTTTAGTGCCACACCAAATGTCGGCGCCGATTTCATTGTTGTAGCTCGTGCTCAGGTCCTGACGCCACTATGCGAATGGGTGAACGTTGAGGCGTCATACCCCTAATTGTAATAACCCACTAAACCAATATTCCAATGGCCGCACCTCGCGGTTTTTTCATTTCTGGAGATCAATAAATGGATCAGAAATTTTTCCGTGTGCCGTTCGCGTCAAGCGGAGATACCCAGGCCATTCCCGACACTACTACCAGCGATGGTAGTGTGAACTATCCCTCGGGATGGGGGCCGGACTACGCAAAAGACCCGGCGGCTGATGCGAACGCGAAACCCGTTGAACGCGAGGCGATGAATAGTGTACTGAACGCTATTACCACGGCTATTCGTCAGTACCAGACAAACACATATCCAGAGTGGATCACGACAGCGAATAACAACGGCGCCGCGTTCGGCTATGATGCTGGTGTCGTCGTAGAATATAACGGCGTGTTGTACCTGTCGCTCGTCGACAATAACACCGCGACACCGGGTGTCGACGAAACTAAATGGCAGGTGTATATCCAGCTTGAGGCGACCGAAGAGGAAGCGATTGCTGGTGAAGGCAGCACGCAGGTGATCACCCCCCGACGTTTGCATGCTGCGGCATCCTATCTGGACAACAAGCTGAAATCGACCATTACCGAGGCAATGGCACCCTACCTGTTACCAGTTGGAGCGATCATCCTATGGAGTGCTTCTACACCGCCGGATGGATGGCTGGAACTGAACGGGCAGAGTTTTGATATAAGCGAAAACCCGAAGCTGGTCGCAATATATCCAGGCGGGCGCGTTCCTGACTGGCGAGGGCGTTTTGTGCGTGCCTGGGCCAATGGGTCTACCATTGATCCTGACTCATCGAGAAGCATCGGGTCTTATCAGGACGATGCATTGCAGAACATTACCGGTTCGTTTATTGCTGATATTGTGGCCACCAGTCGAGCGGGTCAGGGTGTCTCTGGGGCGTTTGCTGATGAAGGTGGTGTCGGCACTGGTGATCCTGGCAATCAGGACGATCTTGAGTTGCGTAAATATTCGTTTGATGCATCGCGTGTGGTGCGTACAGCCACTGAAACTCGACCAACCAACATTGCTGCGATGTATATTATTAAAACCGACAAGGCCGAGGCCGTTGCCGGAGAACAGACACCTACTGCGATTGTCATTACGCCGGGAACCAAAACGCTGAATGCGGGATTGACACAGCTATTCTCGGCCACGGTATTACCGGGTACCCTGGCTGACAATTATCCAGTGTCGTGGACTGTATCGGATAGTTCGCTGGGCAGTATTGACAGTAACGGTCTGTATACGTCAAAGACGGGCGAAAGCGGCACGCAGACTATTATTGCCAGTATCTCTACTGGCCTGGCGTCAACGGCAACGATCACCCAGCATGTTTATCTGACCGCCATTTCCATCGGTTCTGCTCCTTCAGAATTGATTGCCGGTAACAGCTATTCGATCGCGGTAACCTATTTCCCTGATAATTATACCGAGACAGTAAACGCCTCATCTTCTGATTCATCTATCGCATCACTGTCCAGTAGTGGCACGCTGACCATCAGTGGAGCAGGAACGGCAACGCTGTCACTGACAGGGACAAACTCGGGAGTCACTGAGTCATTAGTGATTACGTCAATAGAAATTGAGGAGGAGGAAACATATCTCCAGATTAACGAAAACCTCGCTGAAATAGCGGGAAAGGGCAGCACAGCACAAGCAACGGCACGAACCAATCTGGGATTAAAAGCACTGGCAACCCAAGACAGTCTGACCGCTGATGATGTTGGTGCCGTTCCACAGGCTAACGTAACGCTCGGCACTGAAAATTTGAATACTGTGCTTTCACCGGGCCGTAAGTTTCAGTCCTTAACCAGCAGTGCGACGCTGGCACGGAATTATCCGGTTGCACTGGCCGGCATGCTGGATGTAATTAAAACCACCGCCACTGGTCTTCGCCAGATTTATTATCCCTATAACACAACGGAGGTTTATCACCGCTACTGTGTTGATACCACAGCCACGACGCCAGCTTTTAGTTCGTGGTTAAAAGAGGGGAGCGGATTCTTGACGTCTGCTAATAACCTTTCTGATGTGACGAATGCGACAGTGGCGCGACAAAACCTCGGAGTGAGTTACACCATTTCGACCGATGCGGTGCCGACCGATGCCAGCAGTTATAGTGCAGGCCATATCTGGTATCAGGTGGAGGAATAACCATGCCGATTTATCGCAAAAATTCTGGGGGCGTTTTCGCCCCGGTCACTGCGCTGAATATCAATGATAGTGGAAAATTTAAATCCGTCGCTGCAGCATGGATTAATGATAACGGGACGTTTAAAAAAATATTCCCCGCAACTCCGTCCGAACCGGTTCAGTGGGACCCTAGTGAGGGGAATAGCCTGTATATTACCCCCTCCACATCTACGTGGGTAACTATGACTCAAACAGGTGACGGATTTGCATTCTATCCAACAGGAACTGATTACCAACTTACTAGCTCGCAAGTTGTCGCTATAGATGATGATGACATGGAATATTCCATGGCTACAAATGGCACTGAAGCCTACAAGACTCCATATCCTAATCCCGTTTCATTTAAAGCTAAAGTTACGCCAATACGACTCGGCCTAAATTTTTCCGGATTCTACTTGAACGGTTTTTTTGTCGGTCGAGCGGTCAGGTTCAGATTTGACTGGAGATATAGAGGTATTGATTATTTCTACATTACTAATAGGATTGTTCGCGCATCTTAAGAAAAGAACGCATGCTGCTCGGCGATAATGTCGAGTGCATCCTCAAGTGTGGGGACTGGGTCTGTGTGAATTGTTGGCGCGTCTTTCTCATCGACACGAACAGCAACATAAAATCCAGAGTCTTCGATAACTGCATAAGAGCCTATCGGGCAATCTGTCAGCATGTCGTTGTCGTCTAATACGCAGATCGTCGTTCCGTGATAATCAATGGTTTTCATGATTTCGTTTTTGTATGTGAAGTAACACTATTGATAGTACAGGCATATGAGTGACGAATAAAGAGAGCTGCGGACTGTGGGGCATGGATGGGACATAAAAATACCGCAGACGATCTAAAAGAGAACGTAAGAGCATAAATCGACTGCGGTAACTATGGCTTTTTACTCAGATAATTCGGACAAAGACGCAGAGCTGAGAAATACTACTGCCTGTCCTCAACAAGCCTGATTGGGCGCGTTGAACATCTGATTTATATGGTATTATTGGTCACACAGAATATGCGTGGGGCATGTTTTTTCCCATCCTATTCAACCCTTGTGTACTAGCAGGATTATGCCGACCAGCACCGCCAACAGGACAATCGATAGCGCAATCGCAATACGCGTGGCTTTCTTGGCCTGAACCTTATCCCACCAGTTCGTCGGTTTGATACCCTGTATCAAAAACGTCGTTACTCCCGCCAGATTCACACAAATCAAGTTCACCAGAAACAGCGAAAGGGCTCCCATGGCCAAGGTAGGATGCCCACCACCAAACAGCAGACCTGAGGTCACTAGTGGCGGCAACATTGCTACCGCCACCATGACGCCAATCAATGCAGTCGATACTCCCGTTGTGAATGCCAACGCGCCTGCGCAGCCGGACGCCAGTGCCAGCACGATGTCGCCCAGACCTACTTGGGTGCGCAACGCCAATTCGGACAACGTCGGGTCCACGTTCAGAAGTAAACCGATGAGCACGGACAATACCAATGCCGACGCATTCCCTGCCAGCGCCGTCAGGAGCCCTTTTCGAAGCAGCGACACATCGCCTAATGTAATGCCGAGCGACAGCGCAATGCTTGGACCGAGCAGCGGCGCAATTACCATTGCTCCGATAATGACAGCCACGTTGTTATGGTGCAGGCCAATGGCCGCCACCACCGTGGACAGCGCCACCAGTGCCATATAGACCCGTGACAATTGCGCGCCGTTCTTAATGTCTTCATATAACTCTTCACGGCCGATCCGCTCGGGCGTTTTTTCTTCTGGCGCAGATGGTTCGGGCGCGGCAGTTTCCTCTGGTTCCACTTGGGCGCGTGGCAATGTCGCTTCGACCGGCAGGACCATTACCCGGTAGCCCTCTCTGCCGGTGTATTGTTTCTCCAGTAAATCCAATACCGTTTCACTTTGCACAGCATCCAACAGAATGCGCACCAGCACTTCGTCATCGGTCAACCGGATATGTCGGTGTTCAAGTACCTTGCAATCCTTAAGAAGCTCGCGGACGTCGCCGCTATCCCTCTCCTGCAACACCAATTCGAGCAAGCGTAGCGCCATTGAGTCTCTCCCTTTTGATGCACGATCGAGTCAGGCTGTCACCGTATTGTTATCTGTTTTAGCAATTCCCACACGGGCAACACAGTGTTACTGCCATCTCGATGGAAATTCCACTCTTGCCAGCGTTAATCTCAATGCTAGTCGTTCTCTAGCGCTTCAATTATAAATAATAGCTCAAGAAAATGGGGCCAAGAGCTCACCGCCTCGTCAAGACGTTGCACTCTGATCTGAATCCCGGGAATAAGGTGGCAGGGGAACGGTTCAAGGAAGAATAGTAGTCAATCATAAGAGGACAATATGCTAAATGTTCAAATAGAAGTCTCAGATGTGATAACTCAGGATCACCTTGGCCCAATTGAACACGGGTTGAATATCTTTAACGACGAAATGACAAATAGTAGTGACAGGAAACGGCTATCAAGCTCTAGCCAAAGGGGGAGCAGATCAACGTTTTTTAATGCTAGCTATGTTTATAAGCATGATTGGGCCAAATAATGCCCAATCATGGCGGGGAGTGGATTAACGTCCGAAAAGGTCACGCCGTTTAGGCCGGAAAGGTTGTGCAACCAAGACCAGTACAGCGACCAGCAGATAGGCACCAAAGATCACTATCATCCATTGTGGCATTTCCAGATTCATAAAATGCCATTGACGTTCAGCACAGTCTCCGGTAGCGCTGAAAATAGCAGGTAGCCATTTATCCAGCGGTAGCCAGGATGGAAAACTGACAAAGAAGTCACAGGTGTTAAATGGTGAAGGATGCAATTGAACATCAGTATGCTTTATGGCCAGCCCCAAGCCTTCTGCCGCACTGTATATCCATAATGCAATAGCGGGATAGCGCAGAAGGGTTGACGGAGCAATAGCTCCCACCAGACCGGCACCCATAATGCCAAACAGCGCACTACGTTGATAAATGCACAGCACACAGGGTTTCAGTAGCATCACATGCTGGAAGTAAAGCGCGACCAATTCAAGGACAAAGGCCGTTAATGCCATTAGTAGCCAAGTGCCGCGCTTACGGGAGCAACGGTTCAAAAATCGCAACATAACAAAAATTCCATACTAGAAACAATCGAATTGGTAGTGGAAACTCACTGCCATCATGTAAAACTTATCCCATTAGGACGCAATCATTTACCATATTGAATCAGATCATACTCATGCAACAACGACTGTTTTCTAATGTCAGAAAGATATTTTTCTGGTGCGCCTGGGTGTTGTAATCATTATCAAGTGGCTGTGTCAACAACGCCTGACAGGATAGGCTTTTGCTGCGTAAAATCACGTTGGTTTTCAATACTGCCTGAGGCAGGACCGGTGCTAATATTACCAGTCCTACCCCATACTATATACAACTTATCTGGATTAATGACCGACTGATAAAGGAATTGTCGGATAGGTAATCCATTGCAATTTCAAAAAGATATCGGTAAGTGGGACCAGTGTATACTCGACGCACAGCAAGCCGACCAGTGTCATCGTTATGGCATAAGGTAGCGCCATCCAAACCATTCGGCCATAAGAGAGACGAATCAAGGGGGCCAGTGTAGATGTCAACAGAAACAGAAATGCTGCCTGACCATTTGGTGTTGCCACTGAAGGTAGATTGGTCCCGGTATTAATGGCCACGGCCAACAATTCAAACTGTCGCAGAGAAATGCTTCCTTGCTCGTAGGCGTGCCGTGCTTCATTGATATAAACCGAACCCACAAACACGTTATCTGAAATAGATGACAGTAGACCATTGAACAGATAAAACAGCGTCATCTGTGAACTGGAAGATGATCGCAAGACAAAATTAATGATAGGGCTAAACAAATGCTGATCAATGATCACTGCCACAATAGTAAAAAAGACTGTCAGCAGGGCGGTAAAAGGTAGCGCATCCTGGAAGGCTTTCCCAATAGCATGTTCTTCTGTGATGCCGCCGAGAGAAGTGGCAAGGATAATCACCGATAGGCCGATTAATCCTACTTCAGCAAAATGAAACGCCAGCGCGATAATCAACCAGATGCCAATGAGAGCCTGTATTACCAGACGAGCACGATCCTGTGACGTACGTTTGGCTGTTGCTTCCCGGTCATAGTCTTGCAGCACATTGCGCACAATGGCGGGCAATGTACTGCCGTACCCAAACAGCTTAAAGCGTTCAACCAGAACACAAATTAGAATGCCGGATAAGAATACTGGCATGGTAACAGGGGTCATCCGCAGAAAGAAACTGACGAAATCCCAACCCGCGCTTTTGGCAATAATCAGGTTTTGCGGTTCGCCTACCATGGTCATCACTCCTCCCAATGCTGTGCCAACACCGGCATGCATCAACAGGCTGCGTAGGAAGCTGCGGAACTGTTCTAGTGATTGTTTATGCGCCTCTTCTGTCAGGCCGCTATCATCATTGATATCCGTGTACTCACCCTGACTCGAGGCAAATCGATGATAAATATCATAAAAACCAACTGCTACGCTAATAATAACCGCAATCACGGTCAATGCATCCAGAAATGCGGAAAGAAACGCTGCCGCAATACAGAAGGCAAGAGATAACCCAATTTTTGAATGGATATTTAGTAGTAAGCGGGTAAACACAAACAGCAACAGCTGTTTCATGAAGTAGATGCCGGCAACCATAAATACTAACAATAATAAAACTTCAATGTTGCCAGTGACTTCATGCCACACTTGGTCTGGGTTGGTCATGCCAATGAATATCGCTTCCAGTGCCAGTAATCCGCCTGGCTGCAAGGGGTAACATTTTAATGCCATGGCCAGAGTGAAAATAAATTCGATGACGAGTAACCACCCAGCAGCGAAAGTACTGACAAAAAAGAACAGCAATGGGTTTATAACGAGAAACAGCAGTATGGTGAGTTTGTACCAGTCTGGTGATTTACCTAAAAAATTCTTGAGGAGAATACTGTGAACAGGTATGTCCAACATTGTCGTGTTTTTTCCCTTACCGTTAAAATTGTTTAACAATATAAATTGTATTTGAAGAAATTTATATCAGAACGGAAAGTATATCCCTGTTTGTTTGAATGGAATTGTCTTTAATCACAGTTTTTATGTCGAATTTGTCTTTTAAAGTCCTGTATGCTATGTGCTGAAGAGTTCGTTTGGTATGATGATGTTGACTTTCATTGGTAAACATCGCTACGGAATATAAACTTATGGTTATAAAGGCGCAAAGTCCGGCGGGATTCGCGGAAGAGTATATTATTGAAAGTATATGGAATAATCGATTTCCTCCTGGGTCCATTCTGCCGGCAGAAAGGGAGCTTTCCGAACTGATTGGCGTGACACGTACTACGCTGCGTGAAGTATTGCAGCGGTTGTCACGTGATGGCTGGTTAACAATTCGGCACGGTAAGCCAACAAAAATCAATAACTTTTGGGAAACGTCAGGTCTCAATATTCTTGAGACACTGGCTCGACTGGATCACGACAGCGTTCCACAATTGATCGACAATCTGTTAGCTGTTCGTACCAATATCGCCGGCATTTTTATTCGCACGGCACTGAGGATTAATCCAGCACAAGCTCAGGAAGTTCTTAAGCCAGTTGAATCAGTAAATGATAGCGCTGATGCTGTCGCTGAACTGGATTACAATATTTTCCGTGGGCTGGCGTTTGCTTCCGGCAATCCGATATATGGGCTAATTCTGAATGGATTAAAAGGGATGTATTTACGCGTTGGGCGTTACTATTTCTCTAACCCGGATGCGCGTAAGCTGGCGTTGGCATTCTATCGTCGGTTGGATGCCATGTGCCATGATGGGCTTTATGAGCAAGTATTAGAGACAGTTCGTCATTATGGCAAGGAAAGCAGTGTGATTTGGCACAGTATGCAGAGTGCCATCCCGCACGATCTGGCGGAAGGTCATCGATAGTCGTCAGAAGGCAATAATAACGGGGAATCTGCACTGCAGACTCCCCGTTTATCGTTATGTACGCTGATATAACGCAAACTCTAGCTATAGCGGATTATTCCGAGGCGGACAGCGTTCTAACAGTTCGATATTGCCATCCTCGTTCATTTGCTCCATATAAACGTCAAACCCCCACAGTCGGTATATGTGTTTCATCACTTCATGCGCGCTTTTATCCAGTGGAGCCCGGTTCTGTGGAACGTAGCGCAGTGTCAATGAACGGTTGCCTCGTAAATCCACATTCCAAATCTGAATATTAGGTTCTATATTACTCAGATTGTATTGGGCAGAAAGTTCCTGCCGAATTTTGTGATAGCCTTTTTCATCATGGATTGCCGCAATTTCGAGGTAATTGTTGTTGTCGTCATCCAATACGGTAAACAGACGGAAATCACGCATTATCTTGGGTGACAGGAACTGACTGATAAAACTTTCATCCTTAAAATTCTGCATGGCGAAGTGCAGAGTATCTAACCAGTCCTTGCCGGCAGTATCCGGGAACCAATAACGATCTTCATCCGTCGGATTCTGGCAGATGCGTTTGATATCCTGGAACATGGCAAAACCCAATGCATACGGATTAATACCATTGTAGTAAGGGCTATTGTAAGGCGGCTGGTAAATGACATTAGTATGGCTGTGCAGAAATTCCATCATAAAACGATCAGATACCCGCCCCTCATCATAGAGGTGATTAAGGATGGTGTAGTGCCAGAATGTGGCCCAACCTTCATTCATAACCTGTGTTTGTTTTTGCGGATAATAGTACTGGCTTATTTTCCGCACGATACGAAGTATTTCACGCTGCCATGGTTCAAGTAACGGCGCATTTTTCTCCATAAAGTAAAGCAGATTTTCCTGAGGTTCTGATGGGAAACGACGTGATTTTTCTGGTGAGATTTCCTGCTCTTTGCGTGGAAGCGTCTTCCACAAATCATTGACCTGACTTTGCAGGTAAGCTTCGCGGCTTTTTTGACGTGACTTTTCCTCTTCCAGTGAGATCTTTTGTGGGCGTTTGTAGCGGTCAACACCGTAGCTCATCAATGCATGGCAAGAATCTAATAGCCGTTCGACTTCATCAACACCATAACGCTCTTCACACTGTGCAATATATTGACGGGCAAATATTAAGTAATCAATGATTGAACTGGCATCGGTCCAACTACGAAACAGATAATTTCCTTTGAAGAAAGAATTGTGTCCATAACAGGCATGGGCTATTACCAACGCTTGCATTGTCATGGTATTTTCTTCCATCAGGTAGGCGATGCAAGGATCAGAGTTGATAACGATTTCATACGCTAGCCCTTGTTGACCATGCTTGTAGCGCTGTTCTGTTTCAATAAATTTCTTACCAAATGACCAGTGTGCATAATTGATGGGCATCCCAATACTGGAATAGGCATCCATCATTTGTTCGGAGGTGATTACTTCAATTTGGTGAGGATAGGTATCCAACCGGTACAGTTTGGCTACCCGATCTATCTCATCCAGATAGATTTGCAATAAATCGAACGTCCAGTCAGGTCCATCATTCAGACGTTGTGGGTTTTGTATCCGATCATCAATCGTCATAGCCATCAGTGCGCCCCTCACAATTGCTGTCATCACATTATCGTGCCGACATAACTAAATCGTAGTTCAATCTGGGAAAAATGATGGTAAATCGGTAGCTTGGCAGAAAAAGCAAGTTAGGGTCGATATTCAATCATACGTCCAGTCTACTGCCTCTCATAATAGATAAAAACTATATCTGCAATTGATGACAATTATTATCTAAATGCTAAAGTAGTCTTTTATTCCAGTATAAGAGCCTTTATTCAGCAGATTTCGCGGCAAAAAAGCAAAGGATGGGGAGATAAGTAACGATGAAGGTGGTTATTTTAGGGAGTGGTGTTGTTGGTGTCAGTTCGGCCTGGTATCTAACACAGGCAGGGCACGAGGTCACTGTTATTGATCGGCAGCCAGAACCAGCACAGGAAACCAGTGCCGGTAACGCCGGACAGATTTCTCCCGGTTACTCTGCTCCCTGGGCTGCGCCGGGTATACCGATTAAAGCGATAAAATGGTTGTTTCAACGCCATGCACCATTGGCTATTCGTCCCGATTTTTCGACAGAACAATTGCGTTGGATGTGGCAAATGTTGCTCAACTGTGACACTTCACATTACAAGATTAATAAGGCTCGGATGGTCCGACTGGCGGAATACAGTCGTGATTGCCTGCAGGTATTACGTGAAAAAACAGCTATTCATTATGAAGGCCGGCAGGGCGGGACATTGCAGTTGTTTCGTACCCAGCAGCAATATGAGAACGCTTACCGTGATATCGCGGTGTTGCAGGATGCAGGCGTTCCCTATCAATTGCTGGAGACATCCGAACTGATAACCGTAGAGCCTGCTTTGGCCGGTGTCAGTCACCGTCTGACTGGGGGATTGCGCTTGCCTCATGACGAAACCGGTGACTGCCAGCTGTTTACCAAACAACTGGCGCAGATGGCGGCGGCGGCAGGCGTAACGTTTCGTTTCGGTCATACTGTCCAGTACCTGGAGGTAGCGGGGCAGCGGGTTGCCGGTGTGCAATGCGATGGCGAAAAAATCACTGCTGATGCTTATGTCGTGGCATGTGGTTCTTATTCTGCCAATTTACTGCAGCAGTGGTTCAAAATCCCGGTCTATCCTTTGAAAGGTTACTCTTTGACTATTCCGTTAACGGATGAAGCGAGTGCTCCGGTTTCGACTGTACTGGATGAAACCTATAAAGTCGCTATTACCCGGTTTGATCAACGTATTCGTGTCGGGGGTATGGCAGAGATCTCTGGGTTTGATCTTTCGCTGAATCCTAAACGGCGTGAAACGCTGGAGATGGTGGTCCGCGATCTATACCCTCATTGCGGATCGATAGAGCAGGCAACGTTTTGGACTGGTCTGCGACCGATGACTCCAGATGGTACTCCGCTGGTTGGACGTTCGCCGCTGCAAAATCTGTATCTAAATACGGGCCATGGCACATTGGGATGGACCATGGCCTGTGGCTCAGGGCAGCTCTTGGCGGATATTATCTCTGAAAAAACGCCGGATATTGAATCAGATGACCTATCATTTTCCCGTTATGCCTAATCTTCCCATGTTGCGCTGACCGGCGATAGGCTAAAGACATATTGAAAGATAAAACACAAGTCGCTTGGTTAAAGAATGATTAAACTGAGATGAATAATTGAGAAATGGTCAGCCAGCACGATCCAATGCTGGCTGATAACTGATTATTTTTCAACTGTTTGTTTATGGAACAATTCCCGGAACACTGGGTAGATATCAGCCTGATCGCGGATATGTTGCATGGCAAAGTTATCGAATTTATCCCGCAGCAGTTCATATTCTCGCCACAAGGTTTGATGAGAACGGCGAGTAATCTCTATATAGCTGTAGTACCGTACTATTGGCAGCAGATGGGTAGCCAACAGATCATGGCATAGCGGTGAGTCATCAGCCCAATTGTCGCCATCTGAAGCTTGTGCTGCATAAATGTTCCACTGTGCAGGGTCGTAACGTTCTTTTACCACTTCCTCCATCAATTTCAGGGCGCTGGAGACAATTGTGCCCCCGGTTTCCTGTGAGTAGAAAAATTCCTGCTCGTCGACCTCTTTGGCCTGAGTATGGTGGCGAATATATATCACCTCAACATTTTTATAGGTTCTGCTGAGGAACAGGTACAGCAGAATATAAAAGCGCTTGGCGATATCTTTTGTTGCCTGGTCCATTGACCCTGACACATCCATCAGACAGAACATGACGGCCTGGCTCGAAGGTTCGGGTCGCCGCTCATAGTTTTTGTAACGTAGATCAAAGCTGTCAATAAATGGCACTCTGTCAATACGTTGACGTAGTTCGGCAATTTCCTTACGCAGGCGTTCTTCTTCCAATAATTGCACTGGCTCGGTATTTTCCAGTAACGCGAGGTCTTCTTCCCGTTGATGCAGTTCACGGCGTTTCCCAGCAGTCATTGCCATTCGACGGGCGAGGGAGTTTTGCAGTGAACGTACCACGCTGATATTGGCAGGAACACCATTGGCGGTATAGCCTGCCCGATGTGTTTTATATTCAGTCAACTGTTGGTGCTGGTTTTTTTTCAAGTTTGGTAGAGCCAGATCCTCAAACAACAGGTCAAGATATTCATCTTTTGAAATCTGAAAGACAAATTCATCTTGTCCTTCACCGTCCTGGCTGGCGTCCCCCTGACCAGAACCGCTGCCACCTCCGCTCGGCGGCCGCTCGATCTTGTCATTCTCGACAAAGTGGTCATTGCCTGGATGGACACGATGGCGCACGCCCCCCTGGCCTTGATGGAACGTCGGCTCGCTGATATCTGCATTAGGAATCGAGATGGATTCCCCGTTATCTATATCGGTTACCGAACGCTTGTTGATGGCCTCGGAAATCGACTGTTTTATTTGCGACTTGTAACGGCGTAAAAAGCGCTGGCGGTTAACCGCGCTTTTGTTTTTTCCGTTTAGCCGTCGATCAATGAAATAGGCCATGATTCCCCCAAACGATGTTGCCTGGCGATATGCTGCATCAAGACGACTTCCTCACACGCAGATACCATTCGCACAACAAGCGAACCTGTTTCCGGGTGTAGCCTTTTTCCATCATGCGGTCAACGAAGTCATCATGTTTTTTCTGTTCGTCTGTCGAGGTTTTGGTATTAAACGAAATGACCGGCAACAACTCTTCCGTGTTGGAGAACATTTTTTTCTCAATGACGGTGCGCAATTTCTCATAGCTGGTCCAGTTTGGATTATGCCCATTGTTGTTGGCTCGGGCACGCAGCACAAAATTGACAATTTCGTTACGAAAATCTTTTGGATTGCTGATACCAGCCGGTTTTTCGATTTTTTCCAGCTCGGCGTTAAGCGATTCACGATCAAACAATTGTCCGGTATCTGGATCTCGGTATTCTTGATCCTGAATCCAGAAGTCGGCGTAGGTGACATAGCGATCGAAAATGTTTTGTCCATATTCCGAGTAGGATTCGAGATAGGCGGTCTGAATTTCTTTGCCAATAAATTCCGCATATTTTGGAATCAGATAGCCTTTCAGATACTCCAGATATTTTTCCGCTATATCTTGTGGGAATTGTTCACGCTCAATCTGTTGCTCTAACACATAAAACAGATGTACTGGATTTGCTGCCACTTCACCGTGATCGAAGTTAAATACTCGAGACAGAATTTTGAAGGCGAAGCGGGTGGAAAGGCCAGTCATTCCCTCGTCCACACCGGCATAGTCACGGTATTCCTGATATGATTTTGATTTAGGGTCAGTATCTTTCAGACTTTCACCATCATAGACCCGCATTTTTGAATAAAGGCTGGAATTTTCCGGGTCTTTAAGCCGTGACAATATGGAGAAACGAGCCAGCATTTCCAGCGTGCCAGGTGCACAAGGAGAGTCTGATAATTCACTGTTTTTCAGTAATTTATCGTAAATTTTGACCTCTTCAGACACTCTCAGACAATAAGGAACTTTCACGATATAAACACGGTCAAGAAAGGCCTCATTGTTTTTATTATTACGGAATTGTACCCATTCGGATTCGTTGGAGTGGGCCAGAATAATACCGTTGAATGGCAGGGCCGCGATGCCTTCCGTACCGTTATAGTTGCCTTCCTGAGTCGCAGTCAACAATGGATGCAGCACTTTAATCGGTGCTTTGAACATTTCCACGAACTCCATTATGCCTTGGTTGGCACGGCACAATGCACCGGAATACCCGTAGGCATCGGGATCGTTTTGAGCATAATGTTCCAGTTTACGGATGTCTACTTTGCCGACCAGGGCTGAAATATCTTGATTGTTTTCATCGCCAGGTTCGGTTTTGGCAATAGCCAGTTGGCCCAGAATTGACGGCCAGACCTTAACAACACGGAATTTGGTAACGTCTCCGCCAAACTCCTGTAGGCGTTTAGCTGCCCATGGGGACATGATTGTGCCGAGATAACGACGGGGAATGTTGTACTCTTTTTCCAGAATAGAGGCATCTTCCTGTGGATTAAACAGACTTAGCGGATGATCGTTAACCGGACTCCGTTCGCCATTGGCGCTGAGCACATAAATGGGCACTCGCTGCATCAGTACTTTTAGGCGTTCCGCCAAGGATGATTTCCCCCCACCAACCGGACCCAGCAAATAGAGAATCTGTTTTTTCTCTTCCAAACCCTGTGAGGCATGTCTGAGATAAGACACGATCTGTTCAATCGCTTCCTCCATGCCATAGAATTCTTCAAACGCAGGATACCGGGCAATCACCCGGTTAGAAAATAAACGGGACAGACGCGATTCCTGTGCGGTGTCCACCATTACTGGATCGCCAATGGCCATTAATAACCGTTCGGCAGCATTTGCATACGCACTGCGATCCTGCTGACAGATGGCAAGAAATTCCTGCAGAGTGAACTCTTCATCTTTGGCAGCGTCGTAGCGCTGACGGTAGTGATCAAATATGTTCATAGCGATGCCCGTCCTTCGTCGATTAACACAGAGTAAGAGAGCGAATAGAATGCATGTGGCCTATATAATGGTTGGCTCTCCCAAAAGAAGAAACTCTCTCTGAGTACAGCAACCCTTATGCCAACTTGTGGTGCAGAGTGCTGTGATAATAAATTTACAGCATGAACTCAAGGAAAATTTCTCCTTCTGTTTAAAGCGTAGTTTGCATCCGTGAAATTTCCTCTATTCTCCCAACATTTTTTAAGATATTTCAATGACTCACTTCAGTAGCATTACATATAATATCATTTGCCATAGCTAACATGTGCATTCGAATTGTTATCGTTTTTAACAGATAAAGTGGTTACTATGTATCAGCCTCCAATCTGGTTGGACAAGTAACTGCTAGAAGTGGTTGATCGGGTAACTGCCAGAAATGATAACGACTCAATCTTAATACGATGCAAATCTGAACAGGAAACAGATAACTGTGAAAAAATGTCAACTATCACTTTTAACGGTATTGGTTACCGGAACGTTAGTCGCATCCTCTGCTTATGCGGGCGAATTCGCATTAGGGGGAGGGATTATCGGGGAAAACTCGGTATATAAGGGAGACGATACTCATGTAGATCCCTTTCCATTTTTTTCCTATGAGAGTGAAAATTTTTATTTTCATGGCTTGGGAGGGGGATATTACCTATGGAATGATGAGCGGAACAAACTTTCGCTAACTGCCAGTTATTTTCCCTTTGGTTTCAAGCCCAGCGATAGTAGTGATGCCCAAGTACAGAAGTTAGATAGACGCCGTAGTACGTTGATGGCCGGTATTGCATATAGGCATGATGAAGATTGGGGGACAATACGCACGTCACTGGTAGGGGATACGTTGGATAACAGTAATGGTCTTACCGGGGATCTCGCCTATTTGTATCGTTTTAACATGGACGACTGGAGCATAACACCTGGTGTCGGGGTAACTTGGGACAGCAAGAATCAGAACCGCTATTATTATGGTGTTTCTGATAGTGAATCCGCACGTTCGGGCTTGAGTAGCTATAACCCGAATGACAGTTGGTCTCCTTATGTGGAACTGCTAGCAAACTACAAAATCAGTCAAAAATGGAACGCGTGGGTAACCAGCCGTTACACTCATCTGGCTGATGAGGTAAAAAATAGCCCGATAGTAGATAAAAACTACAGTCTGCTGTTCGGTGCAGGAGTTAGTTATACTTTCTGAGTTGTTCTGCTCACCTATTGTGCGCTTGTTGCACAGTAATGGGGCGCTGTTACTCTATTTGCATACTTTCAGTGCGTGAAGTTTAGTGTTGCCCACGTAGAAAGAGGCCCGACAATTATGGCAGTAAAAACGGTAACATTTCCTGATGGTTCGAGTGTGCCGGCTATCGGTCAGGGAACCTGGTATATGGGAGAAAACCCGCAGCAAAAAGCTGAAGAGGTCAGGGCGCTGCGAGTTGGAATAGAACAGGGATTACGACTGATTGATACTGCTGAAATGTATGCAGAGGGCGGGGCCGAAGACGTCGTAGGCGAAGCTATTCGAGGGCGTCGCGACCAGGTGTATCTGGTTTCTAAGGTTTATCCGCATAATGCGGGAGGTGAGAAAGCCATAACGGCTTGTGAACGTAGTCTGAAGCGCTTACAGACGGAATATATTGATCTCTATCTGCTGCATTGGCGAGGCGGTGTTCCTCTGGTGGATACGATTGCTGCCATGGAGCAATTGCAGCAGGCCGGGAAAATTGGCCGTTGGGGTGTATCCAATCTGGCTGTGGATGATATGCAGGAATTGTGGTCGTTGAATGGCGGTGAACAGTGCATGACCGACCAAGTTCTTTATCATCTGGCTTCGCGTGGTATTGAGTATGATTTATTACCGTGGTGTCAACAACGACATGTTCCGGTCATGGCGTATTGCCCGTTGGCACAGGCTGGAAAGTTGAAATGTGATTTATTGAAAGCGCCAACAGTGATGACGGTTGCGCGGCGACATGGGCTTTCGGCAGCACAAGTACTATTGGCTTGGGTGATTCGCCAGCATGGAGTAATCGCCATTCCTAAAGCCAGCTCAGAAGTACATGTAAAAGAAAACGCAAAGGTACTGTCGGTAACATTGAGCACGGAAGATATTGCCTTGTTGGACAAGGCTTTCCCTGCACTATCACACAAGCAAATGCTGGACGTGGTGTAACCACCCGAGAAATATGGCTGGTATCTGCCAGCCATAGACGTAATACGTAGGCTATTTTTTGATCTTAATGGTCGTCGATAACCTGGCTGGCGTATGTGTCGTCGCGGTAAACGGCTGGTTGATGCGTGCAGTTTCCACACAGACAAATGTTTTATAACCGTCATCCGTCATATCCGCGATAGTGTGGGACAATTCTGCACCTGGATTCCATGACACAACATCGCTGTGATGAGTGTGGTGTATCTCAATAGTGCGATGCAATTCAGGATCGTGAATTTTACTGATTGCTTGTGGCTGGGTATAAATGCGATCGGTGCGATCGGTGAAGCGCAAATCGCCCTGCTGAGTTGCTATCTTCCCTTGATTAACCTTATCAATGAATGTCTCGCCCAGACCGCTAATACTGATCTGCTTGATGTCACCAATCTGGAAGTAAGCATGTAACGCGCTGGTAATGCTGTAATCACCATGTGATTCCAATTCAATGTGACACTCTTTCCCTAAATTGAAACGTGCAATGAGCGTGAATTCATGCGGCCATTGTTCGCGTGTTTTGGCATTATCACGCAGAGTGAATGCCAGGTGAACACCTTTCTCATCTTCACTGTGAGATGTGAACTCCCACGGCAGCAGACGAGCAAAGCCATGATTCGGTTCTGATACTGGACCAAACCAGGGGAAACAGATTGGTATGCCGCCGCGGATGGCAACATTCTCTGTAAACGGTGTATTGTCGCTCAGCCACAATACCGGGTGTTCTCCTTGCGGTTGCCAGCTTATCAGGTGTGCACCCTGTAGTGTAATGGCAGCACGAACTTGCGGATGTTCCACCACGATCACCGGTAGGTGATCTAACTGACGTTGACTGATTGTAGGTGTGATTTGTTGAAGTATGGGGAGAGAGAAAACTTTATCGTTCATGATATTGCCCGTTTGTTGTTTGTTACTAACCAGCAAATAAAAAGGGCGACACAGTGTCGCCCTTTTTCATCTATCGATCACCCGGTTATTTAGAGATATGGGAGATCAGATCCAGAACTTTATTGGAGTAGCCAGTTTCATTATCGTACCAGGAAATCAGCTTCACAAAAGTGTCACTCAAAGCAATACCGGCTTTGGCATCGAACACAGATGTCAGTTTTTCACCGTTAAAGTCGGTAGAAACCACGTCATCTTCCGTGTAGCCCATAACGCCTTTCAGTTCGCCTTCAGAAGCCGCCTTGATGGCCGCACAGATTTCTTTGTAAGAAGCCGGTTTTGCCAGACGGGCAGTAAGGTCAACCACAGATACGTTCGGGGTCGGTACACGGAACGCCATACCTGTCAGTTTGCCATTCAGTTCAGGAATGACCTTACCTACAGCTTTGGCTGCACCGGTAGACGATGGAATGATGTTCTGAGACGCGCCACGGCCACCACGCCAGTCTTTGTGAGAAGGACCATCAACTGTTTTCTGAGTAGCGGTAGTTGAATGAACAGTGGTCATCAATGCTTCAACGATACCAAAATTGTCATTAATAACTTTTGCCAACGGAGCCAAGCAGTTAGTAGTACAAGATGCGTTGGAAACGATGTCCTGTCCAGCATAAGATTTGTGGTTTACACCCATTACAAACATCGGGGTAGCATCTTTGGAAGGACCGGTCAGAACGACTTTCTTGGCTCCAGCCTGAATGTGTTTACGAGCAGTTTCGTCGGTCAGGAAGATACCTGTTGCTTCAGCAACGACATCAACGCCAACTTCGCCCCATTTCAGGTTAGCCGGATCTCTTTCAGCGGTAACACGGATAGTTTTGCCGTTAACTACCAAATGGCCGTCTTTCACTTCAACGGTGCCGTTAAAGCGACCGTGAGTTGAGTCATACTTCAGCATGTAAGCCATATAGTCTGCATCTAACAGATCGTTGATAGCAACGATTTCGATGTCAGAACGTTCTTGTGCAGCGCGGAAAACAATACGGCCGATGCGGCCAAATCCGTTGATACCTACTTTAATAGTCATATATTCCACCAGCTATGGGTTAGTGAATAAAGGTTGGTTGTAAAATTACAAAAACCTTACTGAGCGTCAAGCGGAATCGTGTCAATAGTTGCTATAAGTCAAAACTCTGAACAATCTTTGCACGATAAAACAGCGATCAGTGTAACTAGATCATATGCCTCAATGATATGAGGAATACCTCATCAATAGAACACCTATCACAGACATAATTGAGACGGAGATCACAATTAAAATTATGCCCTGCTATTGAGCCATAGTGTAGGCCAAAATGGCCTGCTCAGGTGTTAATTTTTTGTTAGAATTAAAAACCACATCGGTAGATAATGCTTTAAGTCTCTGTGAGAAAGCTATGACAAAAGATACATCTTCTCAACCTGCGCTGGAGCGTCTGACTGAAATGCAGCGTTATGTCACACAACAGCGGGGCACTGAACCGGCATACTCAGGCAAGTTTCTTCATAACAAGCAAACAGGCGTTTATCACTGCTTGTGCTGCCAGCAGCCGTTGTTCTACTCTGACCGGAAATATGATTCTGGTTGTGGTTGGCCGAGTTTCGATCAACCGGTATCCATCGACGCGATTCGTTATCTGGATGATTATTCACACAATATGCAACGGATTGAAATCCGATGTGGCCATTGCGATGCTCATTTAGGTCATGTGTTCCCTGATGGTCCCCCGGAGACGACTGGTGAGCGTTACTGTGTGAACTCCACGTCACTCAGTTTCACTGATACGGACGATGGAGAAAAAATAGACGGATAATTCGTTTCGTAATCTAATGACTTGAAACGTTTCAGCAAAACGTGTTGGATGGCAGGAAAACAGATGCAACTTGATGACTTGATCAATACTATGACCCCGGAAATTTATCAGCGACTGGTAACGGCTGTCGAATTGGGTAAATGGCCGGATGGTGTGTCACTGACTGCGGAACAGAAAGAAAATTCGTTGCAAATAGTGATGCTGTGGCAGTCCCGGCATAATATTGATGCGGAACACATGAGCATTAATACACAAGGTGAAGTTGAAATAAAAAGTAAGCAAACACTGAAACAGCAATTTCAGGAAGCGCCGATAATTACACTGAAACCACAGGATTAGGCAACTGAAAGCATCCTGATTTTAAGTAACCCGTCGTAATTGATGTTACTACGGGTTATTCCGATCGACTCACACACTTTATGAAAGAGAGTCGATAAACGTCGGCAAGTCTATCAATGTGGCACCATGATGCGCCATGTTTTGAAGCGCCAGTTGGCTGTCTTGCGGCTGTAGATTGACGCCCCGACATCCTTCGACTAATACTTCTGTTTGATATCCCAAGGACAGAGCGTCTAGCACGGTATAGTTAACGCAGTAATCTGTCGCCAGTCCCATAACGGTGAGTCGGTTAATACTGTGTGCCTTCAGCCAATCGTCCAGGCAGGTTTTAGCACGATGCCCGTTATCAAAAAAGGCGCTATAACTGTCGATATTGCTTTGCGTACCTTTACGTACAACCCAGTTTATGGCTTGGCGATTGAGATCGGCATGAAAATCGGCACCAGTCTGTTCTTGTACGCAGTGAACTGGCCACCAAACTTGTGGCAAACCGTCCAGTTCACCTATTTCCCCCACCACTGAGCCAGAATTGATGGCAAAGCTACGATGATTTGCTGGATGCCAATCTTGACTGGCGATGACTGCAACAGTGGCTGCCTTGCAAGCTTCAATGGCTTGATTGGCTACTGAAATAACCTGGTCACCGTCAGTTATCGGCAACGCGCCGCCTGGACAGAAATCATTCTGCAAATCGATCAGTAATAACGCTCTGTTCATAACTGTTCCTCTTAATCTTTGTCGCTCAGCTCACCGCGTAGATTTTGCTGCATCAGACGGCGGACATCGACTGGCGAGAGATCATCACGACTGAGTAAATAATGTAGTTTTGTCAGTGCGGCTTCAACCGTCATATCGAAACCACTGATGACACCGGCTTGTGCTAGTGCGTTACCGGTAGCGTATCCTTCCATATTGACTCGTCCTGAAATGCACTGTGTCAGATTAACGACCACAATGCCTCGCTCTGACGCCTGGCGAAGTTCATTAAGCAGTCCAGAACTTTGTGGGGCATTACCGACACCATAAGATCGTAATATCAGTGCCTTGACGGGCTGGCGCAAAAAGTTGCTGACAACATCGGCGGAAATACCGGGATAAATAGTGATAACGCCAATGGGTTGCGGCGTAATGTCATGGACGATCAGCGCACCGGAGGCGGGTGTTTGTGGTAGTGGCGCCAATCGACGGATATGGATACCGGCTTCCAGCAATGGAGGGTAGTTGGGGGAGGCAAACGCATCAAAACCGTCAGCATGCGCTTTAGTGGTTCGGTTTCCACGTAGCAGTTTGTTGTTAAAAAACAGACTGACTTCATTCACTGGATGATTGGCGGCTACATACAACGCATTCAGCAGATTAGTCTGACCATCCGAGCGCAGTTCGGCCAATGGAATTTGTGACCCTGTCACTATTACCGGCTTGGCGAGATTCTCCAACATGAAGGAGAGTGCGGATGCTGTAAATGCCATGGTGTCTGTGCCATGCAAAATGACGAAACCATCATAATTGTCATAGTGTTGCTGAATATCATTGGCGATAGATTGCCAGTCCGCTGGTGTCATATCCGAAGAGTCGATTAACGGCGTGTATTCATGAATGGTGAAAGACGGCATTTCCAGTCGATGAAATTCCGGCATGTTGGCTACCTGCTGCTGCAGATGACCGGAGACGGGAATATAGCCGTTTTCTGAGCGTTGCATACCGATGGTACCGCCGGTATAGGCAACATAAATGGATTTTTTTTGCATGGATATCATTACAAGAGATAAAACGCTGGATGATAAATGTAACCAGCAGGAAAACAGCCCGGCTGTCTTACCGGGCTGTCAGTATGTTTAGCGGATATCTCCACAGGTGAGACAGAGCGCATACCGATTTTGTGGATCGTTCATCTTATTCAGGATAGACGGTTGTGAACGAATGGTTTCCGCCAATTGCGCTACTGGCGCGGGTAGCATGGCCTGTAACGCTGAAGGCAGCATGGCATAAACGGAACCTCTAACCTGATTGAACATGACGTCGAACAGGCTTGGCTGTTCCGTAAACCAGCTTAGTTGGTAGTGATTGAGTTTTGCCAGCTCGGCGGCTTTCTTCACTGCGTCGTCAAAATCGCCTAATTGATCCACCAGACCGTTGGTTTTGGCATCGCTACCCACCCAAACGTGTCCTTGAGCGATTTCATCAATTTGCGCAGTCGATTTCTTCCGTGATTTAGCAACCAGTGACACGAAGTTTTTATAACCGCGCTCAATGTTTAATTGCATAAGCTGACTAAATACTGGGGGTAATGGCTTGGTTACAGCCAAATCGGCTAATGGTGATGTGGCTACACCGTCAGTATGAACACCAATGCTATCCAGTGAGTTCTCAAAGGTATTGATCACACCAAAAATACCGATAGAGCCAGTTAGTGTACTGGGGCTGGCAATAATGTAATTGGCGGGAGTTGATATCCAGTAGCCACCGGAAGCCGCCATTCCGCCCATAGAAACGACAACCGGTTTTCCAGCCAGACGAACTGCCTCTAGTTCGGAACGGATTCGTTCGGAGGCATTAACGCTACCACCTGGACTGTTAACCCGTAAAATAACCGCTTTAACTTTAGGGTTGAGCCGGGCCTCACGAATTTGCTCGGCAGTGGTATCACCACCAACATAACCTGGGGTTTCCGACCCATCGACGATCATTCCATCGGCAAAGATCACCGCAATTTTGTTGGCGTCCGGTGTCGGTTTAGTCGGTGTATAGTCGTAGATACTGGTGAAGTTGAAATTTTTGTCTTTCGCATCCCAGCCGAACGCTTTTATAAATGACTGTTCGATTACTGTGTGTGAGGCCACTTCATCGACCAGCTTATTTTCCAGCGCGTAGCGCGCTGTATCGCCGTCAACTGCGCGTAATCCCGCCAGAATCCCTTCAGCTCCAGGGAAAAGTTGTTGCGGTGTAATTTGACGGTTGGCTGCAACAGTATCCAGATAATGCTGCCACAGGATGTTGATCCAACGGCTGTCGGCTTCGCGAGCCGCTGAAGACATATTGTCACGGATGAATGGCTCAACCGCTGATTTATAGGTGCCGACCCGGAAGACGTGGGTTGTTACCTTCAATTTATCCAACAGCGTTTTGTAATAGAGATTGTTGGTCGCAAGGCCATGCAGATCGACATTGCCTTGCGGAGTCAGGTAAATCTTGTTCGCGTAGCTAGCCAGGTAATACTGTATCTGGTTGTAATTATCACCGACCGCGTAGATGGGTTTCCCACTATCACGGAATTCGCGCAGTGCTTTGCCAATATATTGCAGGGAAGGCTGGTCAGCACCGGTTAAATCCGTCAGGTCCATTACTATCCCGGTGATATTACTATCGTTTTTAGCCTGGCGGATACTGTCAACAATATCAAACAGGGAATTTTCCTGGTGCCGGCTGGCGGAAACCCCCAAAAACTCACGGCCAAACTGACGTAGTTTGTTGTTGACTGAGGGTTTGTCTACCACGACACCGGTTAAATCAAGCAACAGTGCGCCACGGGAAGGTTCTTCCTGAGGGGCTCTGATTTGGTTATAAATCCCGATACCTAATAAAATCAATAGGATAAGAAAAATATTGAGTATAAATTCACGGATAAGATTGAGTAGACCCCAGATCCACTTAACTAACCCACTAAAAATTCGCCACATCGTGCGCATGATAACTCCGAAAACGGAAGAAACAGTTTAGTATCCTAATGAGCCGATAGAAAAAAGTCAGCTTTTATCATGTCCGAAATATGCGGTCAGGTGGCTAACTTGTAACAAAACTTCTACCTGTGATAACGTGGCGCGCATATTTGTCTTATCACTGGCACTCGATGTAATACAGGAGAAGTGTGATGGATGCTCTTGAATTATTACTAAATCGTCGTTCGGCATCTCGATTGATTACCCCTGCACCATCCGGCGATGCGCTTGATAATATCATTCATGCCGGGATGCGGGCTCCCGACCATGGCGCGCTGCAACCCTGGCGCTTTTTTATTATTCAGGATGAGGGGCTGTCCCGTTTTAGTGCTGTACTGACGCAGGCTGCACAGCAGGATAGACTGGATGAAGAGGTTATAGAAAAAGCCCGTCAGTCTCCGTTTCGGGCGCCAATGATCATTGCCGTGATTGCGCACTGTGAAGAAAACCCCAAAGTTCCTCAGTGGGAGCAAGTGGTTTCGGCTGGTTGCGCCGTTCATGCTATGCAAATGGCCGCGCAAGCCCAGGGGTTTAATGGCATTTGGCGCAGTGGTGCCTGGACTCATCACAATCTGGTACGTGAGGCATTTGGTTGTCGACCGCAGGATGAGATTGTCGGTTTCCTTTACCTTGGTACACCTCAACTCAAAGCCTCCCTAACGGTAACGCCACTCGACACGAAAAAGTTTGTTAATTATTTCTGATGATTATCAATGCCATCTTCATTCCTTTATGAAGATGGCTTACAAGAAATGACTGTCTGTATTGCGGTGAAAAATGCGACTGTTTATTGCCGAAAAGCCCAGCCTTGCTCGTGCGATTGCTGATGTTCTACCCAAGCCACATCGGCGCGGTGATGGCTATATCGCCTGTGGTGAGCACGATGTTGTTACCTGGTGTATCGGGCATTTGCTGGAACAGGCACAGCCGGATGCCTATGACAGCCGCTATACGCGCTGGACATTGGCTGACCTGCCGATTATTCCGCAAAAATGGCTGTTACAGCCGCGTCCGTCGGTCAGCAAGCAGTTAAATGCCATTAAACGGCTGTTGGCGCAGGCGGATGAAATTATTCATGCTGGCGACCCGGATCGTGAAGGGCAGTTGCTGGTGGATGAAGTGTTGGAATATCTTTCACTTTCGGATGAAAAGCGACAGCATGTACATCGTTGTCTGATTAACGATCTTAACCCACAAGCCGTGGAGCGTGCAGTTTCCCGGATGCGTGAAAACCGGGAGTTTATCCCATTATGTGTGTCCGCACTGGCTCGTTCGCGTGCTGACTGGTTATATGGCATCAATATGACCCGGGCATATACATTGTTGGGAAGAAACGCCGGTTATAGCGGTGTGTTGTCTGTTGGCCGCGTCCAGACGCCGGTTCTTGGACTGGTGGTCCGGCGCGATGAGGAGATTGAGCATTTCGTACCCAAAGATTATTTTGAAGTAAAAGCCCATATTCTGACACCTGCTGGCGAACGCTTTATCGCACTGTGGCAACCCAGTGAGTCCTGTGAGCCTTATCAGGATGAAGAGGGCCGTTTGTTACATCGTTCGTTGGCCGAACATGTGGTCAAACGCATCGAAGGGCAGCCAGCCACTGTTACGAGCTATAGTGATAAACGGGAATCAGAAACGGCGCCGTTGCCATACTCCCTGTCTGTGTTGCAGATTGAAGCGGCCAAACGTTTTGGGCTTAGTGCCCAGCAAGTGCTGGATATTTGCCAGCGTCTATACGAAACCCATAAGTTGATCACTTACCCTCGATCTGATAGCCGTTATTTACCGGAAGAGCATTTTGCCGGACGTCATGCGGTACTCAAGGCGATTGGCACGCATCAGCCAGATTTGTTGCCTCAGCCGGCAGTAGATAGTGAACGACGCAATCGCTGTTGGAACGACAGTAAAGTCGATGCGCATCATGCCATCGTCCCAACAGCACGCAGTACCCGCACGGTGCTGACTGATAATGAAAGCAAAGTCTATGGTCTTATCGCCCGACAATATCTGATGCAGTTTTGCGCGGATGCTGTATTCCGCAAGTGTGTTATCGAGCTGGATATTGCCGGGGGAAAGTTTGTGGCTAAAGCGCGTTTTTTGGCGGAAGCGGGCTGGCGAACCTTGTTGGGTGGCAAAGAACGGGATGAAGAGAATGAAGGAATGCCGTTGCCTGTTGTTGCCAAAGACGATGAATTACTTTGCGAACGAGGAGAGGTCGTGGCGCGGGAGACGCAACCACCACGTCATTTCACTGATGCGACGTTGCTTTCAGCCATGACCGGGATTGCCCGGTTTGTACAAGATAAAATGCTGAAGAAGATCCTGCGTGCTACCGATGGGTTAGGGACGGAAGCCACGCGAGCGGGTATTATTGAGTTACTGTTCAAACGGGCCTTCCTAATCAAAAAAGGGCGTTATATTCACGCCAGTGAAACCGGCAGGGCTCTGATTCATTCATTACCACCCAGCGCGGCACATCCGGACATGACAGCGCATTGGGAGGCGACGTTGACACAAATCAGTGAAAAGCACTGCCGCTATCAGGATTTCATGCAACCGTTGACTCAGTCGCTATATGAGTTGATTCAGCAGGCAAAACAGAGCGGTAATATTACTGCGTTTAAAGGATTGCCACCTGCACAGGTGAGCGGGAAAAAACGGCGGAAGCCACAGTCTAAAGCAAAGGAACAACA
Organism: Prodigiosinella confusarubida; assembly: GCF_002847015.1. Lineage (GTDB taxonomy): Bacteria > Pseudomonadota > Gammaproteobacteria > Enterobacterales > Enterobacteriaceae > Prodigiosinella > Prodigiosinella aquatilis. The sequence goes on along the minus strand of NZ_CP025085.1, from coordinate 3,112,183 downwards.
TCCATGAGACGGTTTATTTTTCTGTTCGTTGTCGGTGCAGCTGCGATGCTGCCTTCATTGGTTCAGGCCAATCAGACGGGCCAAACGAATACTGACATTGTGGTACCCGTGCCTCCACAAGTGGTCTGGGGAAACGGGAATAGTACATCACGTGAAGTGCCCACCAACTGCATGAGTTGCTGCATTTATCAGAATAAAAGCTATTCGGAAGGTGCGGTATTGAAAGCGGAAGGCGTTTTGCTGCAATGCGTGAGGGACAAACAGTCATTGGGTACCAATAACCTGATATGGCAGATAGTCAAATAAGCAATGGCCTTAACACAAAATGCGCAGGCCATTATTGGTTTAAAGTGAAAATTCCGCCCATATTGGTGCGTGATCGGATGGTTTATCCATTGCCCGGATGACATAGTCAATACCGGTTCCGGTGCAGCAGTCCGCCAACGGTTGACTTGCCAATATCAAGTCAATACGCAGTCCGCGGTTAGTGTCGAAGCCGCTGGAACGATAATCAAACCATGAAAATTGATTATTTGACTCTGGGTTAGCGGCCCGAAATGTATCAACTAGCCCCCAATTCTGTAAACGAGCCATCCATTCACGCTCTTCTGGCAGAAATGAACATTTGCCTGTCCGCAGCCAGCGTTTGCGATTTTCTTCACCAATACCAATATCCAGATCGCTTGGACTGATATTCATGTCCCCCATGATAATCAGCGGCTGATCGGCTTTATGATGCTGTTCAACATATTCTTGCAAATCTTGATAAAAGCGGGTTTTGGCCGGGAATTTCACTGGATGAACACGGCTTTCACCTTGAGGAAAATAACCATTGATAACGGTGAGTTTGCCGCGGGATGTTGCAATATCAGCCATGATGATACGCCGCTGCGCGTCATCTTCATCAGTGGGGAATCCGCGTCTTACGTCCAGTGGCTTATTTTTGGTCAATAGCGCTACGCCATAGTGCCCTTTCTGACCATGGTAAAAAACATGGTAGCCATACTGGCTAACGTCTTCCAGTGGAAACATGTCGTCATGAACTTTGGTTTCCTGTAAGCCAATAACGTCAGGTTGATGCTGTTCGATGAGTGCAGCCAGCTGATGTGGTCTGGCTCGCAGCCCATTGATATTAAAAGAAACAAACTTCATGTTCGCTGCCATTGTTAAAGAATGTGCACTGATGTTAGCAGAAACCGGTACACAGAGTCACGACACAGGGTGTGAAGGCGTATTTTTTGTAATAAGAATCACTGATGGTTGGTTGAACACCTTTATCGGAGCCCGTATACTCCGCGACTCGCAGGAGAGAGGGCACTAAATTTAGTACCCCGCCGAAGGCGCAAACTCCCATAATCGCTCAGGCTGCCATACTGCGAATTCCATTGATGCCAACTGGAGAGAGATTGCTCAGGTAATCCACCGAAGGGGCAAGCAGCGTTGGCTGCTAAACTCTCAGGTAAACAGGACAGAGGGAGGGGCGCATTTCACAGGGGTTCTTGTGTGTTGACCTACATCTATCTGATTGCCATCACTGCGGAAAGTATGTCGGGGGCGCTGGCCGCCGGACGTCGTAATATGGATATCTTTGGCGTTTCTCTTATCGCCTTCATCACGGCGTTAGGCGGCGGCACCGTGCGGGATATCCTGCTGGGAAACTACCCCATCGGTTGGACACAACATCCGGCTTATATTTACCTCACCATCGGGGCTGGTTTGTTCACTATTATTATTGCCCGGGTTATGCATCATCTACAGCAACTGTTTTTGGTACTGGATGCCATGGGGTTGATCGCTTTTACCATCATCGGTTGTAATGTTGCTCTGGGGCTAGGGTACTCGGTGACTGTCGTGGTGATGGCCGGGATTACCACTGGTATCTTCGGTGGCATTCTGCGGGATATCTTCTGTAACCGAACGCCGCTTGTATTGCGCAAAGAACTGTATGCCAGTGTATCGCTACTGGTTGCCTTGATTTATTTGGGATTGGGGAAACTGTCTTTCAATCATGACGTCAACCAATTAATCTCATTTGTTATCGGTTTGGTTGTGCGATTGGCCGCTATCCGCTGGTCCTGGAAATTGCCGGTATTCTCCTATATACCGGGACGCTGGAAAGAGTAGCGCTGGCAAGCGTTGGGAACATTCTGAATTGTCTCTACAGGGAGGGAGTGCTGGAGTATATCTGAGATGGTGGTGGGGGAAGGATTACGCGTCGCTGCGCTCCTTGCCCTGCGGGCCAATGCATAGGCATTGTTCAAAACCTACGGTTTTGTCGAACCTTGGCGAAGGTTCTTCACCTTCCCCTTCACATGGGAACCTTCTGAATTGTCTCTACAGGGGGGAGTGCTGGAGTATACCTGAGATGGTGGTGGGGGAAGGATTCGAACCTTCGAAGTCTGTGACGGCAGATTTACAGTCTGCTCCCTTTGGCCGCTCGGGAACCCCACCACTGGCCTAAAAATCGTCTTTCGCGTTAAGCGGGCGCATCATATCAAATGTCGCGCCCCTGTAAAGACGGAAACAGCAGAAACAGAGCTGTTTGCCGATTTTTTATGCCATCTGTCGGTCTTGTGAGCGAAAAATAACGTAGCTGTAAGAATTACAGAATAATCGTGCGATTACCGTAAACGAATACGCGTTGTGCCAGCACCTGATAGAGTGCCCGACTTAATACATTTTTTTCCACGTCACGACCGGCACGCATCATATCATCTGCCGTATAAGTATGATTAACATGGATAACGTCCTGCATGATGATCGGACCTTCATCAAGGCTGTCATTGACATAGTGCGCTGTGGCGCCAATGATTTTTACTCCTCTTTCGTAAGCCTGATGGTACGGGCGTGCACCGATAAAGGCAGGTAGAAAAGAGTGGTGAATATTAATGACCTGATTCGGGTAATGCTGTACGAAAGCCGGCGTCAGTATGCGCATATACTTTGCCAACACGACATAGTCGGGCTTGAACTGGTCGATCTGAGCGATCATGTTGAGGTCGTGTTCTTCTCTGCTTAACCCTTCATGGCTGACCAGATGGAACGGAATGTCGAAACGTTCGACCAGGGACCGCAAGGTATCATGGTTGCCAATAACTGCGGCTATTTCTACGTCCAGACCACCATAAGCACATTTCATCAACAGATCACCCAGACAATGTGCTTCTTTTGTTACCAGAATAACAATTCGGCGGCGGCCGGCACTACTCAGTTCTCGGATCGAACCTTTCGGTAATGCGCCATCAAGATCGGCCAGCAGGGTTGTATCATTAAAAATACCTTCCAGCTCTGTACGCATGAAGAAACGACCCGTTCGGTGGTCTACGTATTCTGAGTTTTGCACGATATTAAGTTCATGCTTGTAGCAAATGTTGGTGATTTTAGCGATCAGCCCTTTCGCATCAGGGCAAATAGTACGTAATACTTTTCTTTGTATATTATGGGATTGCATAGAAATGTGAATCCTGTCTAAAACGTAAATCGGCGGATTGTATCGCTATATCGCACCGGAGTCTCTGCCTATAGATGTTACTGTCCACAGCATTTTTTGTATTTTTTGCCGGAACCACATGGACAACGGTCATTTCTGCCAGTCTGTAGATGAACACCATCGACATAGTACCAGCGATCATCATAACGAAGGAAGCGCGAGCGTTCTCGCATGATCATCAAATGCCGGGGTGTCTGGGTTGGGGTGTAGCGTGCTGCAAATTCAACGTATCCTTCATCCTTATTTTTACCGGGTGTCTGGGCAATGATCGTCAAACCAAGCCAGTGAGTGTCTGCACAACTTTCGGTAATGCTACTGCGCCAGTTTTCTGCTTGGCAGTCGGGGTGCCAGGTCGAGATCAGGTAATTTACATCTTGTCTAACATAGGCTGTGTAGCGTGAACGCATCAATAAGACTGGATTGGGAGCAGCAATCATCTGGTTTATATAGGGTTGGCAACATGTTTCATTCGACTGACCACTACCACACGGGCAACATTCCGACACAATATCTCCTACAAGACTTGGTATAACGTTGAAATAATGAGAAAGCCTCAATAAGGCATCTCGTATGTTACTCAAAGTCCTGAAAGTAGCAATGTAAGCTAGAATGAAAACAGATGGAGGCAAAACCATGCGGAAGGTAAAAGTCGGTCTGGCACTAGGCTCGGGAGCGGCAAAGGGGTGGGCTCATATCGGAGTGATTAACGCATTGAAGGATATGGGAGTGGAGATCGAAATCGTGGCTGGTTGCTCGGTTGGGGCATTGGTTGGTGCGGCATATGCTACGCATCATCTGGACGACATGGAACGTTGGGTCAGCCGTTTCCGCTATTGGGATGTTATTCGGATGATGGATTTTTCCTGGAGTAAAGGAGGGTTATTGAGAGGTGATCGGGTGTTCAATTATATAAGAGACTTGCTTGATACACGATATATTGAAGACTGTGCCATCAAATACGGAGCTGTAGCGACTAATCTGAGTACTGGCAGAGAGCTGTGGCTGACGCAAGGAGATCTACATCTGTCTATCCGAGCCTCATGCAGCATGCCAGGGTTGCTATCTCCAGTGTTGTTTAATGGCTACTGGTTAGTTGATGGGGCTGTTGTCAATCCGGTTCCGGTTTCGTTGACTAGGGCCATGGGGGCGGATGTGGTTATTGCCGTTGATTTACAACATGATGCCAATTTGAGACACCATGACCTCATGTCAGAGAAGCTAATAGGAAATGAGACTGATAGACGCTTGCGAGGCTGGCCCCGACGAATTCGTGATCGGTTAACCCGCAGTTTGCGACGGACGCCAGGAAACATACCTAACGCTATGGAGATCATGAGTACGTCTATCCATATCTTGGAAAACCGTCTCAAGATGAATCGTATGGCGGGTGACCCTCCCGATATACTGATTCAACCCCATTGCCCTCAAATCTCTACGCTTGATTTTCACCGTGCGCAAGAGGCTATTGATGCGGGACGGCTGGCAGTTGAAAAAAAAAGGGATGAGTTGTTACTACTTATAGATGGATCCGTGTAAAGTTCGCTTGGCTGTGAACCTGAGACAAAAAATAAGAGTAACAATAAATATGTTGGGAGAAAGAGGTCGCCAATGGCACAACCACTAACGGGTAAACATATTTTAATCGTCGAAGATGAAGCTGTTTTCCGTTCTGTGCTGGCGGGTTATTTGACATCACTGGGAGCCAATATTCATGAAGCTGGAAACGGCTTGAAAGCACTAAGTCTGGCAGCGCATCATCCACCTGATTTGATTATCTGTGACCTCAATATGCCCACAATGGGGGGATTTGAATTTGTTGAGCGTCTGAGATTACATGATGCGACTACACCCATTCTCGTCGTTTCAGCGACAAGTCAAATGGCTGATGTCGCAAAAATATTACGTCTAGGTGTGCAGGATGTGCTGTTAAAACCGATTCGTGACTATTCACGCTTGCGTGAATCCGTGATGTCCTGTCTATATCCTGATATGTTTATGTCCCAGGCTAATGAAGTGGAACAATTAATGCAGGACATGGATTCCCTGAATCAGTCACCAACGGCCGCGATTAAACTGCTTAAACAATTACAACCGCCGGTACAGCAAACTATTGCCGGATGTCGGATCAATTATCGCCAACTCACCGTAGCAGACCATTCTGGGCTGGTATTGGATATTGCTGCATTATCTGAAAACGAATTGGCTTTCTACTGCCTGGATGTTACCCAGGGAGTCAATAATAATGGGGTCCTGGCTGCATTATTATTGCGGACTCTATTTAATGAATTGCTGCAGGAGCATTTGGCTCACCAGCGACGACGGCTACCAGAGTTACCTATTCTGCTAAAGCAGGTAAATCAGCTGTTACGTAAAGCCAGCCTAAAAGGCCAGTTTCCACTATTGGTGGGTTATTATCATCGAGAACTAAATAGATTGATTCTGATTTCTGCTGGTTTGCATGCCACGTTAAACGTAAACGAGAATCAGCTGGCACTAAACAGTGGTGTTCCATTGGGGACGATGAACGGCGCTTATCTGAATCAGCTCAGTTATCATTGTGAGTCATGGCAATGTCAAATATGGGGGAGCGGTGGGCGACTACGCTTGATGCTTTCTACAGAATAATCTGATAGTCACTGTGGTCTGTTTGCTGCAGTTTATGTGGCTTTGCCGTTATTATTTCCTATTATGTCACTTATTGATGTTCTATTTTGTCAGTACGCTAGGTTGGATGAGTATTGTCCATTGAAGCTGATATACTTTCGCTATTTTACGTCCCGGATAAATAAAGCTTATTATTTGAACAAGATATACGAGGTTGTTTATGTCAATTGTTAATAAAAAAGTAAAAAAAGCGGTTATTCCCGTGGCTGGACTTGGAACACGAATGCTCCCTGCAACCAAGGCTATCCCTAAGGAAATGCTACCTCTGATAGATAAACCTTTAATTCAGTATGTTGTTAACGAATGTATTGCAGCAGGTATCAACGAAATTATTCTGGTTACCCATTCATCCAAGAATTCTATTGAAAACCATTTTGATACTAGCTTTGAACTGGAAGCCATGCTGGAAAAGCGAGTTCAGCGTCAGCTATTAGATGAAGTTCAGTCTATTTGCCCAGAGCATGTGACTATTATGCAAGTCCGTCAGGGATTGGCAAAAGGGTTAGGGCATGCAGTACTTTGTGCACATCCATTAGTTGGTGATGAGCCTGTCGCCGTTATTTTGCCAGATGTGATTATTGATGAATACGAATCCGATCTGAATAACGACAACCTGAGTGAAATGCTGCAGCGTTTTTATCATACGGGAAACAGCCAGATTATGGTCGAGCCTGTAGATAATGTCAGCAGCTATGGAGTTGTAGATTGTCAGGGGCGAGAGTTGAAACCTGGTGATAGCGCGCCGATGGTCGGTATTGTTGAAAAACCAAAAGCATCTGAAGCACCTTCCAATTTAGCTGTTGTTGGCCGTTATGTCCTTTCCGCCCAGATATGGGATCTGTTGAAAAAGACACCTCCTGGTGCAGGAAACGAAATTCAGCTTACTGATGCCATTGCCATGCTTATGGAAAAAGAAACGGTTGATGCTTATCACCTAAAAGGTATCAGTCACGATTGTGGTAATAAGCTTGGTTATATGTCTGCCTTTGTTGAATATGGTATGCGGCATGGCACGCTAGGCAATGAATTTACACAATGGCTGAAAGAAACGATTAACAAATAAGTCAAATAATATCCTTTTATCCCTTGGCATAGTACCTTGCCGAGGGATAAAAACGACTAGTCGTATGATATAAAAATACCCCCTGTCTGACAGGAGGTATTTTAAAAAACAGAATTTATTCCAATATCGATTAGAGTAGGAAATCATCCAGAGATTTGCCCAGTTCTTCAATGGCTTTCTTGATAACTGCAGGTGTACGACCCTGACCGGTCCAAGTTTTTAGTTCGCCATTTTCATCCGTATATTGATATTTGGCTGGACGTGCAGCACGTTTGCTTTTACCTGCAACTTTGGCAGACCCCAGTGACTGTAGCAATTCGTTCGGGTCAATACCATCAGCAATCAACATATCTCGATATTGCTGTAATTTGCGTGTACGTTCTTCAATTTCTGCCTGAGCCTGGTTATCTTCATCGCGGCGTTCATTAACTACGACTTCCAGTTTCTCCAGCATTTCTTCCAAAGTCTCCAGACTACATTCCCTTGCCTGGGCACGCAGAGTACGGATGTTGTTTAGAATCTTAAGTGCTTCGCTCATTGTTTTAATCTCAAAATAATATTATTGGTGGCAGTGGTAAGATAATAGAGCGCTATTTTATTTTCTGCAATAGGTAGATTTGTAATAATGATAAAATTTGGCAGATTTAAAACGATAATCACGTTATGACTACTCAATATAAAAGTTGTGGAAGTTCGTAATACATTCCGTTACAGATGTCGTCTGTATCAAATCAGTTAACGCCGGGCATATAGTTTACAGAGGGAAACGTTATTGGAATTGTTTATCTTCTGCGTGGATGAACGTTTATCAGACGAATCCATAGGATAATACTGACATGATACTGGTTTGATGTGACGATGTTTCAACAAGTTTTAACGATCTTATCGTGGCATCTGGGGGCTTTTGAGTACGGTACAATGTGTTCTTGTTTTATTTCTATTCAAACAAAGAAACACAGAAAACTCATGATGCTATTGTTATTTTCCTATAACTGACAGGCGAGGGATATGGCTGTTTAGCGGCAGTAAAACGAATTAGATTATCAGGTCGATATGGGTAAGTAGACCAGTGACCTGGCCTCTTAATCATCAGAAATATCGTTTGAAGTGTTGGTTGATGTTATTTGATCTGTTGAGGAAAGCGTATTGCCAGCAAACTATTCACCGTGTTAATTGATATGGCGAAGGTTGGTAATTTTTACGGGTAGTCAGATGCTGTAGCACATTGAGTATTTCCATTTTCTGTATGGTACAGGCAGTGGCTTTTGTTGCTAACCATTTAGTGATAGTCATTATTTATTAGCTGGCATTGTCGAAGAGTTGAACTTAAAACGGCGTGTTGTAGGGGGCGGTTGCGGGTAAATGTATTACTCTGGATGCTTCGGTGTGGGTTGATATTGATGGTGGACAGTCCCGTATCAGGGGGAATGAAAGCGACAAACTTGTTTACTATGAGCATTATAAACGTATATTACGACTGGTCGGAGCAAGGCGCTTAATAGGTGGTTATTCATCTGGAAACCTTAACTTTCCATATTAATAATTGACCTTATTTTAAGGCTCGGCATGCCTATTTGTTTATTGGATTACGGGTGCATAAATTAACATTCGTTACGTTTGGGAGCACGGACGGTATGGAAGCGTGTTCCTGATAACAGGAAAATTTTTTGGACCAACCTGACTCAGACTTTCAGCGTTATGGATAAATATCAGCCGCTATTTTATTGCGGACTTGGTTTGTTGGTAACAGATAATTTGGCCATGTATTAACCACCCTTATCATTTTGTCGGTAGCTGGTCTGTAACGGATTAGCCGTGTCGGTGATGTGGGTAGATTGTTGATATACCTTTCAGAATAGGCATCAGAAACGATTTATACGGTCTAAGCTTGGGGTCTATATGTAGAAAGCAATAAGCGCGTTATGTTGCGTTTTACAGCGTTTTATTGCCTATGGCAGGATGTTGGTGTCCATCGGGAATTATGGTGTATCAGTAGAAGGATTCTACAGATACAAAGAATCACCATACAGAAACAAAAAGGCCCTGCTTTCATAGAAAACAGGGCTTTTTTAGCAAGTTAAATCAGTACATTATTGTCCATGATTAACTAACGGACTTTTTCGCTTTCTTTTCCTGTTGTTTTACCGGCGCAGTCGCGACAGGTGTAACCGCTGGCTTGTTGCCTGCGCCAGATTGCTCAGTGAATGGGCGACCATAGTAAGTATCCATCAGGATCTGTTTCAATTCAGAAATCAACGGATAACGTGGGTTAGCGCCGGTACACTGATCATCGAACGCATCTTCGGAAAGCTTGTCAACTTTGGCCAGAAAATCGGCTTCTTGCACGCCAGCTTCCCGAATAGACGTTGGAATGCCCAGATCTGTTTTTATTTCGTCCAGCCAGATCAGCAGTTTTTCAATTTTCTGTGCGGTACGATCACCCGCAGCGCCGAGTTTCAGATGGTCAGCCACTTCAGCATAGCGACGACGAGCCTGTGGGCGGTCATACTGGCTAAATGCTGTCTGTTTGGTGGGGTTATCATTGGCATTGTAGCGAATCACGTTTGAGATTAGCAGGGCGTTAGCCAAACCATGTGGGATATGGAATTCAGATCCCAGTTTATGCGCCATGGAGTGACATACCCCAAGGAAGGCGTTGGCAAAAGCGATACCGGCGATAGTGGCCGCGTTATGTACACGTTCACGGGCGACCGGGTTTTTTGCGCCTTCGTGGTAGCTCGTAGGTAAGTTTTCTTTCAGCAGTTTCAGCGCCTGTAAAGCCTGACCATCGGAATATTCATTCGCCAGGACAGAAACATAAGCCTCAAGTGCATGGGTAACGGCATCCAGGCCACCAAAAGCGCACAAGGATTTTGGCATGTTCATAACCAGATTGGCATCAACGATCGCCATATCGGGTGTCAGTGCATAGTCTGCTAACGGATATTTCTGACCAGTGGCATCATCGGTAACTACCGCAAACGGTGTCACTTCAGAACCCGTGCCGGATGTTGTCGTGACCGCGATTAATTTCGCTTTTACACCCATTTTCGGGAAGGTGTAGATACGCTTACGGATATCCATAAAGCGCAATGCCAGATCTTCAAAGTGGGTATCAGGATGTTCATACATGACCCACATGATTTTGGCAGCATCCATCGGTGAACCACCGCCAAGCGCGATAATGACATCGGGTTTGAACGAATTCATCTGTTCGGCGCCTTTGCGAACGATGCTCAGCGTTGGATCAGCTTCCACCTCGAAGAAGACATCGGTTTCTAATCCGCAATTTTTCAGTACATCAACGATCTGATCAGCGTAACCGTTATTAAACAAGAAGCGATCGGTCACGATAAAGGCGCGTTTAGCACCATCTGTTGCCACTTCTTCCAGTGCGATTGGCAAAGAGCCACGACGGAAGTAGATTGATTTGGGGAGCTTGTGCCATAACATATTTTCTGCTCGCTTAGCGACTGTTTTGCGGTTGATCAGATGTTTCGGCCCGACGTTCTCGGAGATGGAGTTACCGCCCCAAGAACCACAACCTAATGTCAATGACGGTGCGAGTTTGAAGTTGTAAAGATCCCCAATCCCACCTTGGGATGCTGGGGTGTTGATCAGAATACGGGCGGTTTTCATCTTGTCGCCGAAGTAATTAACCCGCGCAGTCTGGTTATCCTGATCGGTGTACAGACAGGATGTGTGACCGATCCCCCCCATAGCCACCAGTTTTTCAGCTTTGACGACGGCATCTTCGAAATCATCGGCCCGATACATAGCTAGCGTAGGGGAGAGTTTTTCGTGAGCAAAAGGTTCGGACTCATCAACATTGGTGACTTCGCCGATCAACACTTTGGTTTCAGCTGGAACAGTGATACCTGCCATTTCCGCAATACGAGGCGCGGGCTGGCCGACAATAGCTGCATTCAGTGCGCCATTTTTCAGTAAAACACCCTGAACGGCTTCCAATTCTTTGCCTTTCAACATGTAACCGCCATGAGTCATAAAACGCTCACGCATGGCATCATAAGCTTTGTCTACCACAATAACGGATTGTTCAGACGCGCAGATAACACCGTTATCAAAGGTTTTTGACATCAAGATGGAGGCGACTGCACGTTTGATATCAGCGGTTTCGTCAACGACGACCGGGGTATTACCCGCACCGACGCCGATAGCCGGTTTGCCTGAGCTGTATGCGGCTTTCACCATGCCAGGACCACCGGTAGCCAGGATCAGGTTAATATCAGGGTGATGCATTAACTGATTGGAAAGCTCAACAGAAGGTTCATCAATCCAACCGATAATATCTTTCGGTGCGCCTGCAGCGATAGCGGCTTGCAGCACGATATCAGCGGCCTTATTAGTCGCGTTTTTAGCGCGTGGGTGAGGGGAGAAAATGATGCCGTTACGGGTTTTCAGGCTGATTAATGCTTTGAAAATTGCGGTTGACGTCGGGTTGGTCGTAGGAACGATACCACAAATAATACCGATAGGTTCCGCGATGGTGATTGTTCCGAAGGTCTTATCTTCAGATAAGACACCACAGGTTTGCTCATCTTTATAAGCATTGTAGATATATTCAGAGGCAAAATGGTTTTTGATGACCTTGTCTTCAATAATCCCCATACCGGATTCAGTGACAGCCATTTTTGCCAGCGGTATGCGAGCGTCCGAGGCAGCCAGTGCGGCAGCGCTGAAAATTTTATCAACCTGCTCTTGAGAATAGTTAGCAAATTCCTGCTGTGCTTTTTTCACGCGTGCGACCAGTGCGTTAAGTTCAGCAACATTTGTTACGGCCATAGTGCTCTCCTGATAATGTTAAATTCTTTCAGTCAATGGTCTGTCGAACAAGTAAGAAGTATAGATAATCACACTTGATTATACGGTGATGACAAAAGTCTTATGGATTACTTGTGTCATTAGTCCTTATTCCATTGACTCAAAGAGCTTGGTAGTTTCCCTTTTTTCTCTTTCAATTTCCCAAATAGTTTTAATTCCTGTCTATGAATGTCTTACTGGTTTCCGTCCTTTGCTATAGAAGAAGCATACCGACTTACAGAGAGTAATTTTGTGATCTCTATCTAAAATTATCCATGCTGACTCCATTCAGCAGCGCGTTTATGAGAATCATTATCAACATTGTGCATCTGTAGATAAAACAATCAGCATCATCAAATGCAATCTTTCACTGTTTATATCGAAAATAGAGAAAAAATGACAGGTGAGATGTCTATCAAGTAATGGATTAGCGCCATTACTTACATTACAGTAGCGCCGCGAAGGTTCCTAGCTTTCACATTAATCCATTTGAGGTAGTTTGTGATGCAGTCCATGTTAGATTTTTCCGGCTATATCAAGTTTTTTATCGGGTTGTTTGCGTTGATCAACCCTATTGGTATCTTGCCTGTTTTCATTAGCATGACTAATTATCAAGGGACGATTGGGCGTAACAAGACCAATTTGACCGCCAATCTTTCAGTCGTCGGTATTCTGTGGGGGTCTCTTTTCTTTGGCGACAGTATTCTGCGGTTGTTCGGAATTTCTATTGATTCATTCCGTATTGCCGGAGGAATATTGGTGGTCACCATTGCGATGTCAATGATCAGCGGTAAATTAGGGGAAGATAAACAGAATAAGCAAGAAAAAACGGAAACTGCCAATCGTGAAAGCATTGGTGTTGTGCCACTGGCTTTACCCTTGATGGCCGGGCCTGGCGCTATCAGTTCAACCATTGTATGGAGTTCCCGGTATCATGGCTGGTTGAATTTATTTGGACTTTCTCTGGCGATTGCCATTTTTGCTTTTTGCTGTTGGCTGTTATTCCGTGTGGCACCTATTTTGGTCAAAGTATTGGGACAGACGGGAATCAACGTTGTCACCCGTATTATGGGGTTACTACTGATGTCTCTGGGCATTGAGTTTATTGTGACAGGCATAAAAGCCATTTTCCCTGGACTGCTTTAATTTTCTTCTCTCTTTTAATTATGTCCTCTGATGATCAGGCAGGATTATATGAGTTTGATGACAACGTCTATATAGCGGCGATAATGAGAAGATCGTAAAGACGCTGCAAGTACCTCCCTGTAAGCTCAAGCCGCGCCATCCCTGGCGCGGATGCTTTACTCTTCTCTCTCATTATCACCGTTCTGACGCTATACGTAGGTTTGTCAACGGTCTGATTATATCCTGCCTTCCCATTATTTTTACCATGGATATTAAGATAAAAAAATCTTATCTATTTCTCATGCCGTTAAGACATTGATACTTACGTGAACTGAGGAATGTTGAACAATCTATCCTTGTCGCCCATACCCAGCATGTTGTTAATTTTTTCACAAATCTACGTTTTTGTGCTGCTATGATCACAGTTTTACGACAAAGAATAATATATTGTTTTATTTCATGTGTGTAAATTTTATGTTGTCAATGTGTTGTATATTAAAGTTATAATCTAAAAAATAAGCAATTTACTTATTTGTGGAATTCATCAGAACAGCGTTGCTGTTAGTAATCTAAGGTAGGTGTATCGTTATGAGGATAGAAAAGAAAATTAAGTAACAACATATAAAATCTATTGGCGCAGGTGAATTCTTTTGATACGTTCGGAACCGTTACTTTTCATACTGTAGTTATGCATAAGTTAATTTTATGGAAAACATATTTGTACTAGATTAGATAACAGGGCAAATGATAGATAACAGTATCTCTGATTTTGTGGCTTCCCAGAAACGGATATCGGCAGCCCATGGCTTCCAAAACGCTTTGTGTTTTCTTGAAAAGATGGCATGTGTCACTGCGATATTATAAAGATGTATTTTGAGTATTTAATCACCTTTCTATAGGTAGGGAAGGACATATATACGCTGTTGATTTCTGGCAGCAGATGAGATGCGTAATGACATTTCTGACCCCGCCTGCCTCAGACAATCACTGCCTTATTTTAAGTGATGTACAGTCGGTAATCGGTCAGATGCTATATAAATAGACGATCTCTCAATCACTAAATGTTGAAATCACCAGATACGTTCCTCTGATGTCAAACGTTTGGTGCTTTAAGCAGGGTTATGTGGCGCTTATTGGTGCGCTAATAGTAAATACAGGAGCATGATAATAATGTTAACTAAAACAACAAAAAAACGACTTGTCGTCGGGATTCTCTCAGTTCTGGGGGCGTCTGCCGGTGCCTCTGCCTGGGCTGCTAATGTGCCAGCCGGTGTGCAATTGGCAGCCAAGCAAGAACTGGTGCGTAATAATGGTGCTGAAGTCTCTTCACTTGACCCACACAAAATTGAAGGGGTTCCTGAGTCCAATGTATCGCGTGATTTGCTGGAAGGCTTGCTGGTCACTTCTCCTGATGGTCATCCGGCACCGGGGGTGGCGGAGAGCTGGGATAACAAGGATTTTAAAGTCTGGACGTTCCACTTGCGTAAAAATGCCCGTTGGTCTAATGGCGATCCGGTTACCGCTCAAGATTTTGTTTACAGTTGGCGGCGTGTTTCCGACCCGAAAACCGCCTCGCCTTATGCCAGTTATTTGCAGTTTGGTCATATTGTCAATATTGATGATGTGGTGGCCGGTAAAAAATCCCCGGATACGCTGGGTGTAAAAGCGCTGGATGACCATACGCTGGAAGTGACGTTGAGCGAACCAGTTCCATATTTTTATAAATTGTTGGTTCATCCATCGACTTTCCCGGTAAATAAAGCCGTTGTCGAAAAGTTTGGTGAAAAATGGACGCGGCCAGAAAATTGGGTTGGCAATGGTGCTTATAAGCTGAAAGAGTGGGTGGTTAACGAAAAAATGGTGCTGGTACGTAATCCGTATTACTGGGATAACGCCCACACTGTGATTAACAAAGTTACCTATTTGCCTATTTCATCTGAAGTGACTGATGTTAACCGCTATCGCAGCGGTGAAATCGACATGACGTATAACTATCTGCCAATAGAACTGTTCCAGAAGTTGAAAAAAGAGATCCCGAACGAAGTTAAAGTCAATCCTTATCTTTGCACTTACTACTACGAAATTAATAATCAGAAGGCACCGTTCAACGATCCCAGAGTACGTAAGGCGCTGGTTTTAGGTCTGAGCCAAAATATCCTCACTAACAAAGTGAAAAATCAGGGTGATATTCCGGCTTATGGTTTTACCCCGCCTTATATTGACGGTCTGAAATTAACCGCGCCGGCGTGGTTTAGCTGGACACAGGAAAAACGCGATACTGAAGCGAAAAAATTGCTGGCTGAAGCCGGTTATACTGCCGCAAAACCATTGACGTTTAATCTGCTGTACAATACTTCCGATTTGCATAAAAAGATGGCGATCGCAGCATCGTCTATCTGGAAGCACAACATTGGCGTTGAGGTAAAACTGGATAATCAGGAATGGAAAACCTTCCTGGATAACCGTCATCAGGGGAATTATGACCTGGCCCGCGGGGGATGGTGTGCGGACTATAACGAGCCGTCCACGTTCCTGAACATTATGATTTCCGACAGCAGCAGCAACACCGCCCATTACAAGAACCCGGTGTTTGATGCGTTGATGGTAAAAGCAATGGCGGCCAAAACCGAAGATGAACGGGCCGATTTTTATCGACAAGCGGAAATACGGTTAGAAAAAGATGCCGCGATTGTTCCGGTTTACTACTACGCCAACACCCGCTTGGTGAAACCCTATGTGGGTGGCTTAACCGGTAAAGATCCGCTGGATAATGTCTACGTTAAGAACCTTTACATTATCAAACATTAATATTCCTACGGGACTGTGTTACCACGCAGTCCCGTTTGGTTTTGGTAATTAACGTTAAACTTTCAGACCGGCTTTATAGGTAAGGTCAATGTTAAAATTTATTTTTCGTCGATGTCTTGAAGCAATTCCAACATTGTTCATCTTGATTACCCTTTCGTTTTTTATGATGCGATTGGCACCCGGCAGCCCGTTTACCGGAGAGCGAACGCTTCCTCCCGAAGTCATGGCCAATATTGAAGCCAAATATCACCTTAACGATCCCATGATTAAACAATATGGTGATTATTTATGGCAGTTAGCGCATGGGGATTTCGGACCGTCGTTCAAATATAAAGATTATTCGGTGAATGATCTGGTGGGAAGTGCCTTTCCGGTATCCGCCAAGCTTGGGCTGGCGGCTTTTCTGCTGGCTGTGGTTCTGGGCGTGAGCGCTGGCGTGGTCGCAGCACTGCATCAAAACAGCAAGTGGGATTATACCGTAATGGGATTTGCCATGACCGGGGTGGTGATTCCCAGCTTTGTGGTGGCGCCGTTATTGGTATTGGTTTTTTCCATCACACTGCATTGGCTACCAGGTGGTGGCTGGAATGGTGGGGCACCAAAGTATGTCATTTTGCCGATGGTGGCACTGTCTTTGGCCTATATCGCCAGTATCGCTCGTATTACTCGTGGCTCAATGATTGAAGTGTTGCATTCCAACTTTATTCGTACCGCCCGGGCCAAAGGCTTGCCAATGCGACATATTATTTTCCGCCATGCACTAAAACCGGCACTGTTGCCGGTACTGTCCTATATGGGGCCGGCATTTGTCGGGATTATTACCGGTTCGATGGTGGTAGAAACCATTTTCGGGTTGCCGGGTATCGGCCAGTTGTTTGTCAACGGGGCATTGAACCGCGACTACTCGCTGGTGCTTAGTCTTACCATCCTGGTGGGTGGGTTGACCATTCTGTTTAATGCGATCATTGACGTGCTGTATGCCGTTATCGATCCGAAGATCCGTTACTGAACCGGGGGAGCTGATGTTCTGGAATAAACGTAACCTTGAGGCAGTAGATAGCTTTAGTGAACGACTTGAAATTGAAGGGCGCAGTCTATGGCAGGATGCCCGGCGTCGTTTTATACATAACCGGGCGGCATTGACCAGTTTGATCGTTCTGATACTCATTACCCTGTTTGTCATTCTCGCGCCGATGCTCTCGCCATTTAATTACGCCGATACTGACTGGAACATGATGTCTAGTGCGCCGGATCTGGCTTCCGGACACTATTTTGGTACGGATTCATCGGGTCGCGACCTACTGGTACGGGTTGCCATCGGCGGCCGGATTTCCCTGATGGTGGGTGTGGCAGCAGCACTGATTGCAGTCGTCGTGGGGACGTTGTACGGCGCGGTGTCCGGCTACCTTGGCGGTAAAGTCGATTCGGTAATGATGCGTCTGCTGGAGATTCTGAATTCTTTCCCATTTATGTTTTTCGTCATTCTGTTGGTGACATTTTTTGGTCAGAATATCTTGTTGATTTTTGTGGCTATTGGCATGGTGTCATGGCTGGATATGGCGCGAATTGTGCGTGGGCAAACTCTGAGCCTTAAGCGCAAAGAGTTCATCGAGGCCGCACTGGTCTGTGGCGTATCCACGCGCGGGATTGTATTACGCCATATCGTTCCCAATGTGTTGGGTGTGGTGGTGGTATATGCATCATTGCTGGTTCCCAGCATGATTTTGTTTGAATCCTTTCTGAGTTTCCTTGGCTTAGGTACGCAGGAACCGCTAAGTAGTTGGGGCGCACTGCTGAACGATGGTGCCAACTCGATGGAGGTTGCACCCTGGTTACTGTTTTATCCGGCAGGGTTTCTGGTAATCACCTTGTTTTGTTTTAACTTTATCGGCGATGGCTTGCGCGATGCCCTCGATCCGAAAGATCGCTAAGGAGACGCTTCATGACCATGATGAATACGTCAGAGCCCCAGGACGTGTTGTTGGACGTAAAAGATTTGCGCGTAACTTTTGATACGCCGGATGGTGATGTGACCGCCGTGAATGATCTTAATTTTACGCTGAATTCAGGTGAAACATTGGGGATTGTTGGCGAGTCTGGTTCGGGTAAATCCCAGACCGCGTTTGCTCTGATGGGATTGCTGGCCACCAATGGACATATTACTGGTTCGGCGCGTTTCAATGGACGGGAAATTCTGAATCTGCCTGAGCGTGAGTTGAACCGGCTACGTGCTGAAGAAATCGCCATGATTTTTCAGGATCCGATGACGTCGCTTAACCCTTATATGAGAGTAGGGGAGCAGTTGATGGAAGTGCTGATGCTGCACAAGAAGCTCAGCAAGAGTGAAGCGTTTGAAGAATCAATCCAGATGTTGGATGCGGTGAAAATGCCAGAAGCCAGAAAACGTATGCGTATGTATCCACATGAATTTTCTGGTGGGATGCGCCAACGGGTGATGGTTGCCATGGCGTTGTTATGTCGCCCAAAACTACTGATCGCTGACGAACCCACCACGGCGTTGGATGTGACGGTGCAGGCGCAGATCATGACGTTGCTTAATGAGCTCAAGCGTGAATTTAATACAGCTATCATTATGATTACTCACGACCTGGGCGTAGTCGCCGGTATCTGTGACAAGGTATTGGTGATGTACGCGGGACGTACTATGGAATACGGTACAGCGCGCGAGGTGTTCTATAATCCGACTCATCCTTACTCCATCGGTTTACTTAATGCGGTTCCTCGTCTGGATGCTGAAAATGAAGTGTTGGCCACTATTCCAGGTAATCCTCCT
Organism: Prodigiosinella confusarubida; assembly: GCF_002847015.1. GTDB lineage: Bacteria > Pseudomonadota > Gammaproteobacteria > Enterobacterales > Enterobacteriaceae > Prodigiosinella > Prodigiosinella aquatilis. Next base: position 3,093,418 of record NZ_CP025085.1, on the reverse strand, counting down.
AATCTGCTGCGTTTACCGAAAGGGTGTCCTTTCCAACCACGTTGCCCTTATGCGCAGGAACGTTGCAATCAGCCACCTGCATTGACACCATTTGGAGAAGGTAGACTGCGCGCTTGTTTTAGACGCGTGGAGGAGTTGCTATGAGCCTGATGGACGATAAAAAAATCCTGCTTGAAGTGGACGAGCTGAAAGTTCATTTTGATGTCCGGGATGAAAAGCAGTGGTTCTGGCAGCCGCCAATGCGCTTGAAAGCAGTCGATGGCGTCACTCTGCGATTGTATCAAGGTGAAACGCTGGGGATCGTTGGAGAGTCCGGTTGTGGCAAATCCACACTGGCCCGCGCCATTATCGGTCTGGTGAAAGCCACCGGTGGCAGTATTACCTGGATGGGTAACGATTTATTGGGGATGGGAAATACACAGTGGCGGGAAGTGCGCAACGATATCCAGATGATATTTCAGGATCCGCTGGCTTCGCTGAACCCACGGATGACCATCGGGGAAATTATTGCTGAACCACTGCGTACCTATCATCCGAAGTTATCCCGCCAGAACGTCAAGGATCGGGTTAAGACGATAATGATGAAAGTGGGGTTGTTGCCAAACCTGATCAACCGTTATCCGCATGAGTTTTCCGGTGGACAGTGTCAGCGAATCGGGATCGCCCGAGCGCTGATTCTGGAGCCAAAACTGATCATTTGCGACGAACCCGTGTCGGCGCTGGACGTATCAATTCAGGCACAGGTAGTGAATCTGTTGCAGCAGTTGCAGCGTGAAATGGGATTATCATTGATCTTTATTGCGCATGATTTATCTGTGGTTAAACATATCTCTGACCGGGTGTTGGTCATGTATCTGGGCCATGCGGTAGAACTGGGCACTTATGATGAGCTGTACCATAATCCACTGCACCCTTACACTCGGGCGTTAATGTCGGCGGTACCGATTCCAGATCCGGATAAAGAGCGGAATAAGCAGATTCAGTTGCTGGAAGGTGACCTTCCTTCACCCATTAACCCACCGACTGGATGTGTGTTCTGTACCCGCTGCCCGATTGCCGGACCGGAGTGTGTTAAAACACGCCCCGTGCTGGAGGGTAGTTTTCGCCATGCGGTTTCATGTTTGAAAGTCGACCCTCTGCCACAATGAAATAAGCCGGGTCGGGATAATCCCGGCTCGACTTTCAAGAACAGTGCAATCGTTTTCAACGCTTATATGAATGATTATTTACCTGGATTACTCTTTCCATAGAATATGGCAAAGCTTATGGTCTTTTTCTCGGCAAATCAGAACGCGGGCAAAAATATCATTAATATCTTCACCGTCATGTTCTGCCAGGCCAATAATGACTTCGGCAAAAAAATCAGGATTCAGATCGAAATCCACATGCTCCAGCCAATCTTCTGCCGGATCAAATAACTCGGCACCGCCGCGCTCTTCAAACTGAAGGTTGAACAGCAAAATATCTGCCGGGTCCAGGTTTTCTGGCGCCAGTTCCAGAAAAATATCGTAAGCCTGTTCCAGGGTTTCATCTTCGGTCAGACGATTATTTAAATCCATACAACATTCCTGTGAAAATATAATGAGACTATTAGAACACGGGGGCAGAGCCCAGTTATAGCAGTGGACTGAAAAAATAGAATAAACGCTCAACAATCCGCTGCCAATAAGGACGTTTTTGCCACACATCGATATTTAATCGTTGAGACCGGGCGATATAATCCTCCTGCACACAGGCAAGATCACTCCCAAACCCTTCATCATCAATGACCAGTGTAATTTCAAAATTCAACCACAAACTGCGCATATCCAGATTCGCAGTACCAACCAGGCTTAGCTGTCCATCGACAAGCACACTCTTGGTATGTAACAAACCGCCTTTAAATTGATGGATTTTTACTCCGGAGGCCAGTAGTTCGCTAAAGAAAGCTTTACTGGCCCAACCGACCATCACCGAGTCATTTTTGTCCGGTACAATGATGTTGACATCTACACCACGCTGAGCTGCTGTGCAGATGGCATGCAATAAATCGTCGCTTGGCACGAAGTAGGGGGTGGTCATGATTAACTGTTTGCGGGCTGCGTATACCGATGTCAGCAATGCCTGGTGAATCAGCTCTTCCGGGTAGCCAGGACCAGAGGCAATAATCTGGGTGGTGTGACCACTTTCTTGTTCAAACGGCATAATGTTGGCGTCCGGTGGCGGTGGCAGCAGGCGTTTTCCGGTTTCCATCTCCCAGTCACAACTGTAAATGACCCCCATGGTGGTAGTAACCGGACCTTCTGCGCGCGCCATTAAATCAACCCACTGCCCAACCCCTGAATCTTGCTTGAAGTAGCGTGGATCGACCATATTCATACTACCGGTATAAGCAATGCGGTTATCAATCAAAATGACTTTGCGGTGCTGACGTAAATCCATGCGGCGCAGGAAAGCACGCAGAATGTTGACTTTTAGCGCCTGTACCACCTCGATACCGGCGGCTCGCATCTCATCAGGATTGGTACTGTGAAAAAACTGCACACTGCCTGCTGAATCCAACAAAATTCGACAGTGAACACCACGCTGTGCCGCTGCTATAAGTGACTGTGTCACTTGTTCTACCAATCCGCCCTGTTGCCAGATGTAAAATACGATCTCAATATTGCTACGAGCCAGTTCAATATCGCGAACCAGTGACTTGATTGTGTCGTCGAACGAGGTTAGCAGTTGAAGTTGATTCCCTTTTACGCTGCCGATACCCTGACGGTGCTCGCAAAGTTGAAATAGTGCGCTGGCAACCACACTGTTTTCAGTCGCAAATATATGGTGATATTCTTTGAGTTCACGCAGCCATTTTGCGGTTGACGGCCACATTTTGCTCGCTCGTTCGGCCCGACGCTTTCCTAAATGGAGTTCACCAAAAGATAGATAGGCCACAATACCTACCAGTGGAAGGATATAAATCACCAGCAGCCAGGCCATGGCTGAGGGAACTGCACGCCGTTTCATCAGAATCCGCAGCGTGACACCTGCAATCAGTAGCCAGTAACCGAAAACAATTACTCCACTAAGCATGGTATAAAATGTTGTCATGATTAAGAGACATCATTCCTTTTGGCAAGTGTATGTCTTCAGAGTGTACGCATAGTTTGCGTAAAGGGGAAATTCCTTTAGTCTGAATAAAATAGCGCATTACACCACACTAAATTTCAAACAGGGCTTGGCGCATTAATTGAAGAGACTATAATGTGCGCCGCACGTTCCCCGAAAAAAATCATCACTTGATAAAAAGAGTCATGCTATGAAACGCAGTCGGAATGAAGTCAGTCGCTGGAGAATGCAGCGTCAGATACAACGCCGCCGCAGCCGTTGGCTTGAAGCCCAGTCTCGCAGCTATTGTCATATTCGCTATGCTCGTTACCTACAGCAGAAACACCAGCGCCGAGCTTTACTGTATGCGGTAGCGTATGAATGGTAAAACCGATACTGTCTGATGCGCTCTGTTTGATGTTGCACCATCCTTGGCGCAGAGCTATCGTCCCGAATAGAAATGTTAGTGGTGTCCTGACGCTAGGATAATACCGGTATCATTGATGCTGCTGCTGCTGCGGCACCATGTGGCGCGGGATCAGCCGGTCGGGGTAATGAAAACAGAGAGACCGAAGCGGTTAGTTGTTCCGCTTGTTCCAGTAATGATGTGCAAGTTTGAGCCGATGCTGCTACCTGCCCGGCATTTTGCCGGACCGTATCGTTAAGCGTACTGATTCGGTTGGTGACTTCGTGGATACTCTGGTTTTGTTGCAGTGAAATAGTGGCAATGTCGTTCAGGAATGTGCATGTCTCTTTAGCTGCCCGAATGATCTCCTGCAAACTGTCATTCAAACGGGTTACCAATTGTGCGCCGGTGGTTACACTGTCATCGGATTCACGAATCAGGACATTAATGTTTTGTGCAGAGTTGCTGCTCTGTGCCGCTAGTGTTCCCACTTCCCGCGCAACAACGGAAAATCCCCGCCCCATATCACCGGCGCGGGCAGCTTCAATGGCGGCGTTCAACGACAAAATGTGCGTCTGAAACGCAACATTTTCAATCATACTGATAACTTCCGTCATCTCCTTGGTGCGCCCGGAAATATTCAACATGGCGCTTTTGACATCATTCATCATGTTTTCGCCACGCTCAGCGATGTGGCTGGTTTCTTCTGCATGGTGACTGGCCTGCTGAGTATGATGTGAATTCTGCTCCAAATGCTGACTGAGCTGGATAATATGCTCAGTGGTGGCTTTTAGCTCCAGTGACTGACGGTTAGCTTGAGTCGATAGCGTCTGGTTATCATTGGTGACATGATCAAGCTGTACCACCATATTTTCGATGCCTTGGCGAACCTGATTTACCAGGTCAACCAATCCGCTTTGCATTTGGATCACACTGTCATTTAATTGGGATATTTCACGGGTGGCGCGTTTTTCAGTTTTTATCGTATGAGAGAGATCACCTGCGGCAATTAATTGCAAATGATCGGTAATACGCTTCAAGGGGCGAATAATGGTTTTACTAACGCCTGCCCATACCATGGCGGATACCATCATTAATAACCCCAGCACGATGATGAAAATGGTATGCGCTTCATCCAGATTGTTAAGTAATTTCTGACTGTGTTGCTTTTGTCGAGTGTCATTGTCCTGTAGATAACGAGAGTACTTTTTGGTGAAGTCGTTTTGGTAAGCCTGAATAGGGACGGAGAAGAAAATATCAATCTGATTGCTTTTTTTAATGCTTTCCGCCACTTCTCGCAGACCGGCATAGAGTTGTTGGTAACTGACTTTCAACGCGGCAAAGGCTGGATCTTTCTGTGCTGCGGTGCGGGTATTGAGTTGTTGATAATGTTTCTCGGCTTGTTGTAAAGACGTTTCTGCCTCACTCATCAGGCTGTGCCAGCTGCCGACAGAGCCTGTTTCTTTATCAACCATCAAATAGATGCCTGCGCGATTCAGTTTGTCACTGGCATTCATGATCTCCATGCGGGATTGATCCATTAATGCTTGTTGCTGTCGTAATGTTTCATTGGCGGCGCTATCTAGCCGTACCTGAGTCATGGTTTTTGAGATAATCCCGACTGAAAAAATTTGCAGTAAAGAGAATAACCCGATAATCAACAACAAACCGGAAAGGAAACTCAGCCGATATTGATGGAGTCTGCGCCATTTCCTGGTTTGTGATGTTGTGGACATTAACATATATTTTGACTCTCTACAGATTAAGAGTCGTCAAAATATCATCGTTAAATGACTAAAATATTTCAGATAATAGTCGAAGGAATGGAGATCTGACTTATTGATACTGCTATTGATCTCCATCATTTTAGAATTAAAAGACTTTCTTGAACGGTTTCACCGTGACGCTGCTATAGACGCCTGCTGCGGTGTAAGGGTCGGCCTCTGCCCAGAGTTCGGCCTCATGCAGGGAGTCAAATTCAGCGATGATAACCGAACCGGTAAAACCGGCTGTGCCGGGGTCTTCACTGTCAACGGCGGGGAGCGGCCCAGCGGTTAAAAGACGGCCCTGATCTCGCAGTGTTTGCAGTCGGGCCAGATGATCTGGTCGGGCAGCCAGACGTTGCGGTAAGGCATCAGGTGTGTCAGTAGCGTAAATAAGATAAAGCATTAAAGTAGCCCTCAGTAGTCATCGCTATGCCGAGTGATAGCGGGAGATGTTTTGAGATAACGTTTCAGAACGGAGATTCTAGCATAGGGAATGTCTGTAAAAGGGAAACTGATTGACGCTGTAGCTGAATATCCATCTTAATCACCGGTTTTTAACAATGTAGTCTAACGGTATTGAATATGATTGCTATTTGCATTTAAAATCGGAGTCCTAAGAGGACAATGTAATACTATGCCGCAAAAAAAGTTTTTCCTTGCTCGTCGATTCTCATGGCCTTTCATTCTTTCAGTTGGCTTTCATTGTCTAGTGATTGCCGGACTGCTGTACGCATCCCTGAATAATCCCACAACAACCTTACCAACGGAATCGCAACCCATCAGTGTGGTGATGGTTAATCCCGCTGTACTGGAGGCTGCCCCGGCGCCACGGCCCAAAGAAACGTCACCTTCGGAGCCAATGCATGAACCTGAACTACAGCCAAAACCCGTACCTGAGCCGGTTCCGGTTCCATTGCCTGAGCCCAAGCCAAAACCAAAACCAAGACCGGTGAAGAAAGTCAAACCATCCAAACCGCCTATTCGCCAGCGCGCTGTAGAGAAACAGCCACCGTCACATCTCACCAGTGATGAGCCGTTACTGTCGGTAAACACGGCGCCAGTTAGGCAGTCTCCAACCGTTAACGTGCCATCGTCCGGTCCTCGGCCGCTCAGTCGTACGCAGCCGGAATATCCGGAGCGTGCTTTTGCCTTGCGCATTGAAGGGCGAGTTAAGTTGCAATTTGACGTTAATGCATCCGGCAGAGTGGATAATGTGCGCGTGTTATCGGCTGAACCTAAAAATATGTTTGAGCGTGCTATCAAACAAGCGATGCGTAAATGGCGTTATGAAGAGAATAAGCCAGCCAAGGATTTGGTGGTGACCATTATGTTCAAAATTAATGGTGGGGCGGCGATGGAGTGATTGCCTCAATATCGGGATATTAGGCCAGACCGTTGACAAACCTACGTATAGCGTCAGAACGGTGATAATGAGGAAGAAGAGTAAAGCATCCGCGCCAGGGATGGCGCGGCTTGAGCTTACAGGGAGATACTTGCAGCGTCTTTACGATCTTCTCATTATCGCCGCTATAGAGACGTTGTCATCAAACTTAGGCGCTATCATTGAGCCGGGATATCATCCCTTATCTAGCGTAAAATGGCTCTTTCCAGAGGGTAATTCCCGTGGTCTTCCGTCATCGTCAACCGCTACATAGGTAAACAGTGCCTCGGTGGCTCGATAACGTTGTCCAATGGGTTCGGAAGAGACTTTCTTCACCCACACTTCAACATTGATGGTGATTGAACTGCGACCAGTACGGGTACAAAGGGCATAACAGCAAACTACGTCGCCGACAGCCACTGATTTGAGAAAGGTCATACCGTCTACACGAACGGTAACCACTCGACCTTCCGCGATTTCCTTAGCCAGAATCGCGCCGCCAATATCCATCTGGGACATTAACCAGCCACCAAAAATATCACCGTTAGCATTGGTATCCGCAGGCATCGCCAGTGTTCGGAGTACCAATTCACCATGGGGTAGTATTACGTCTTGTTTGTTCATCGTAGTATCAACTAAAAAGTGTGAGTAATATGAATGCGTGTTTAAGCGTCAAATTAGGTATCGCGTTCATCATGTTCCGGCTTTCCCGGTTCAATCGATAGATGGCGATAAATGTAGAGCCCACACAGTAAGGTAAATACCAGCGTAAGACCGGTTAATCCAAACACCTTGAAATTAACCCAAACACTTTGCGGCATCCAGAAGGCAATATAAATATTTGCCAGGCCACAGATAATGAAAAAGAGCGCCCATGAGACGTTAAGTTTTGCCCATATCTGCTGTGGCAGAGTGATGTCCTTGCCTAGCATCTGCTGGATAATAGGTCTCTTCATGACAAACTGACTTACTAATAACACAGCTGCAAACAGGGTATAAATAAAAGTGACTTTCCATTTTATGAACTGGTCGTTATGAAATATCAGCGTCAGGGAACCAAATATGACAACCATAACGAAGGTAATCAGCATCATTTTTTCAATTTTGCGATAGATAAACCAACTGATGAGCAGTGATGCGGCCGTAGCGGCGATCAATGCGCCGGAGGCAACATAGATGTCGTAAAGCTTATAAAAAGTAAAAAAAACAATAAGGGGGATAAAATCAAGAAGTTGCTTCATTGTGGTAATCCGTCGCTTAACCTTGTATTGGCGATAGACCATCTTATGGCTCTATCGGAAGTCATACTGTCACATCACCACCGGTAAAGCCAGAGGCTGGTGCCACTTGAATAGTAGCACCTTGGATGTCAGGCGCGTAAGAGCATATACAGACGGAACAGATAAATCAGTAACAGCGCGGAAATAAAGTTGCTGGCACCATTTATTATCACTGCCAATGCAGTCGGTGAAACCATCGGCATTTTAGCAACCAATAGTAAAAGAATAACTTTGACGATAAGCCATAACATAACCGCCGGTGCGGTAATCCGTAAATTGGCAAAGGCCAGTTTGCTACTGGCGCGCATGGAGAAGAGAATCCCGCGCTTTTCACTAATGGCTATGATGGGCGATAAACTCAATGCAATTGCCAATAATATGCCCGGTACGATTACCAGCAATACACCGACCTGGATAAGCAAGGTGCATATCAGGAGCAGTAGTAACAGTTTTGGCAATAATGGTGCCGCCGCGCCGATTGCTCGCAAGGCGCTGGTGCGGGCACCGGCGGATACCATCTGGATCAACATCAGCACTCCACCCGTAAGCAATGCATTACCGACAAGTGATGCAAATGTCCCTGCCGCTGACGCTTTTAACAAGACGAGTTGTTGTTCTGGCGTCATTTGCTGAATGAGCTCGCTCAATCCCGGCTGGTTGACAGAAGAGAGGTTAAGGCTGTCGCTGTTCAGTAGCTGTAGTTGGTCGCTATCTGGTGTAAAAACATGGTTGATAACGACAGTAATCAACGCTGCCGACAGTGCCAACATCAGAATGCTGGCAAACTGGTTACGCGCAAAATACATCGTGTCACGGTACAACGTACTGGCCGTGATAGGCATGAAAACTCCTTGGCAAAAGGTTATCAATCTAACTTGGTGGCTGATTGTAACTCGTTACGCTAGACAGTGGCACCCCGACAGTAATCACGATTATCTGTTTCTTTTTGTTCCGAACTTCAATCCTTAAGTTTAATCACTCTGGTTGCTATAAGCGCAGGAAGTCCGTAATAGGCGCGGGCACGATCGCAAGCTTCGTTTATCTGGCTATTTTCTCCTGACGGAGAAAATTCGTGGCAGGTGGAAGGTCGATTGGCGTAAATTCGGCACCGGACCGCAATACCAATTTCACCGTCTAATGCACAACAACGAGGCGATTTACGGTTTGTTCCCTGCATGCAACGCAGAAAAGGAGATATAGGTACCGTTAGCGAGACAGGAACGGCGCCCACACCGTCATCAGCTTCGGCCCAATAGAAAGAAACGCGAAAATAACTACAGCAAGCACCGCATTGCATACAGGGGCTGATGTATTCACTCATTCTGATTATCCCGCCGACTTTCGTCAGTATTGAATCATGCGCAGTAGAAGAAGAAATTTACGCCTAAATGAATCCTGTGACAGTTTTTATTTCAATGCCGTTTTTATGCCTTAAGGTCGATTTTTGATTTAGATCAAGTCTTGTATTTTTAATGACTTAGAGCAAATTGATGTGTGTAAAAATTTACCAAGAAACATGTCAGGATGTGATCTGGATTAAAACAAGAATACTTACCCGGGGGTATATTGCGCTCGACTTTAAACCATACAAAAGGGGTGGGTAATGAAAAAGGCGTCTTTATTATTAATGGCAGCAGCGTTAATGCCAGCTTTTGCGCAGGCTAATCAAGCGGGTGATATCATTGTTCGTGCAGGTACGGCTACTTTACGTCCTAATGAGGGTTCAGATAATGTGCTGGGGTCATTAGGATCTTTTAACGTTGATAACAATACTCAATTGGGATTAACGTTCACTTATATGGCAACTGATAATATTGGTGTGGAGTTACTGGCAGCTACGCCGTTCCAGCATAAAGTAGGACTGAATGGTATGGGCACGATCGCGGAAGTGAAACATCTGCCCCCTACATTAATGGCTCAGTATTATTTTGGACAAAAAGAAGACAAGTTGCGCCCTTATTTAGGGGTTGGTGTGAACTATACGACTTTCTTTGATGAAAAATTCAATGATACGGGTACAAACGCGGGTTTAAGTGATTTAAGTTTCACTGACTCCTGGGGGATAGCCGCCCAGGCCGGGTTGGATTATAACCTGAATAAAAACTGGTTACTGAATATGTCTCTCTGGTGGATGGATATCAGCACTGATGTGAAATTCAAGTCAGGCGGTCAAGATCAAACTGTCAGCACTCGTCTTGATCCCTGGTTATTTATGTTTGCCGTAGGTTACAAGTTCTGAGCTGATATCAATATATGATGGAAAAGCGGTAGCCTTCGCTTAGTTATTGTACGGCTTGTTAACTGAATTTATTTCACAATAAACTAACGACGAAAGGGTACTTTATGTGAAATAAAAGCGGCGGAATAGTTATCCCGCCGCTTTTTTATCTCATTCTGTCGGGTATTTATTTCCTGCATGATGTCAGATGAATGAGTTGATTATTACTCATTACACAATGAGACACTTTTAGCGTGAAGGGCGGGTCGCCGCTTTCATGCTACGGACAAATTCACTTAGTTGTTCCAACATTTCTTTTGGTCGCTTCTGGTGTTGTTCAATAATTTTTACAATGGCAGAACCAGAAATGGCGCCGGCGGCACCCGCTTTTAATACCAGCTCGACCTGGGTGGGATCGGAAATGCCAAACCCTTGTAGCGGCGGTGCGGCGTGGTATTCATGCAGCTTGGCCAACAGATGGTGCAGCGGTAACTGAGCCCGGGTTTCCGCCCCAGTAACTCCGGCACGGGACAGCAAATAAGTATAGCCACGCCCGTGAGATGCAATTTCGCGTAGCAGTTCATCATCTGCATTGGGTGGGCAGATGAAGATAGGCGCAATGTTGTGACGCTGCGCCGCAGTACGGAATGGTACTGACTCTTCCAGAGGAACATCCGCAACCAGTACAGAATCGACGCCAACCTGGGCGCAGCGCTGGTAAAATGTGTCGATACCATTGCTGAACACCAGATTGGCATACATCAGTAATCCCATTGGCAATTCAGGGTATTTCTGGCGGATAACAGTGAGCATTTCAAAACAATGTTCAGGCGTCACTCCGGCAGCGAAGGCTCGCAAGGTCGCATTCTGTATCGTTGGGCCATCCGCCAGCGGATCGGAAAACGGAATGCCTAATTCCAGCGCGTCGGCCCCCGAAGCAACCAGCGTATCAATAATTTGTAGTGATAGTTCAGGGGAGGGATCACCGAGTGTCACAAAAGGTACAAAAGCACCTTCCTTCTTTTCTGCCAATCGACTAAACAAGGCATGGTAACGTTCCATCATATTTCTCCCCGAGCTTTCAGAATATCGTGAACTGTAAAAATGTCTTTGTCCCCACGACCGGAAAGGTTAACGACCAGGATTTGTTCTTTCTCCGGCTCTGCTTTAATCATTTTGATCGCGTAAGCCAATGCGTGAGAAGACTCCAGCGCCGGAATTATCCCTTCATGGCGGGACAATTCTTTAAAGGCATCCAATGCTTCATCATCGGTTATTGAGACGTAATCCGCCCGACCAATGCTATTGAGATAGGCATGCTGTGGCCCGACTGATGGGAAATCCAGTCCGGCGGAAAGTGAATAGGACTCTTCAATCTGGCCTTCAGCCGTCTGCATCATTGGCGATTTCATACCAAAGTAAATACCGACCCGGCCATGTTTTAGCGGAGCGCCATGCTGTCCGGTTTCAATGCCTAACCCTGCAGGTTCAACACCAATCAGGCGAACCGTTGGCTCGTCAATAAAGTCGGCAAACATACCAATGGCGTTGGAGCCCCCCCCAACACACGCAAGTACGGCGTCTGGCAGGCGGCCCTCTCTTTCGAGCATTTGCGCCTTGGTTTCTTCGCCGATCATCCGCTGAAATTCCCGAACAATCGTGGGATAGGGATGTGGGCCGGCGGCCGTTCCCAACAGATAATGTGCTTGTTCATAACTGCCAGACCAATCTCGCAGCGCCTCATTACAGGCGTCTTTCAGTGTAGCGGAACCACTGTGTACCGGGATGACTTCCGCTCCCATCAGTCGCATACGGAATACGTTCGGCGACTGGCGCTCTACATCTTTCGCTCCCATATAAATACGGCATTTTAGCCCAAGAAGCGCACAGGCCAACGCCGTTGCCACTCCGTGCTGACCCGCACCGGTTTCAGCGATAATCTCTGTTTTCCCCATACGCAGGGCAAGCAATGCCTGTCCCAGAACCTGGTTGGTTTTGTGCGCGCCACCGTGCAGGAGGTCTTCCCGTTTCAGGTAAAGTTTGGTGCGGGTTCCCGCCGTCAGATTTTTACATAAGGTCAGCGCTGTGGGGCGCCCGGCGTAGTTTTTCAACAGATCAGTAAACTCGGCCTGAAATTCAGGATCACGCTGTGCATTGACGAATGCATCTTCAAGCTGGCGCAACGCTGGCATCAGTATTTGTGGTACGTATTGTCCACCAAACTCACCAAAATAAGGATTAAGTAACGTCATAATAAGCCTGTCTTTATTTGATTCAATGGGGCGCGATGTTGCTGCGCAGTGCGCAGGATGTTAAACACCGCCGCGATTTTCTGTGGATCCTTGATACCCGGTTGGCTTTCCACGCCGGAATTAAAATCCAGACCGGCGCAACCGAACGTAGTGGCCTGGGCTGTATTTTCTGTGCTCAATCCGCCAGCCAGTAACACATGATTTAGTGTGTGTCCGTGCAGCAAGGACCAGTCGAACGTCTTACCACTGCCACCTTGGGTATTATCCAGCACGATGCGATCGACGTTTTCCAGTTCAAGCCCAGGTAGTGTGGTATTCACACCCAGTGCCTTCCAGATTTTGCATTGTGCTGGAAGTTGTTGGCGTAATGCGTTGATGGTGTGTTGATCTTCATGTCCATGCAATTGAACCGCAGCCAGATTAAGTTTCTCTGCTGTTGTGACGATATCGGCAATTGTTGCATCACGAAATACACCGACATAACGCAGCGCCGCACCCGTGATGATGGTTTCAGCCTGTGCGACGGAAATATACCGGGGAGATGACTCGACAAAAATCAGCCCACCATAAACAGCACCGGCCTGATAGGCGACGGCAGCATCTTCGGGTCGAGTCAGCCCGCAGACTTTATTTTCTCCCAGAATGACCCGGCGTACGGCCAAGGCAAGATCCGGCTCAGACATCAGGGAACTGCCAATCAGAAAACCGTCAGCGAACGGGCTGAGCGCCTGAATGTCTGCAAAGCGGCTGATGCCTGATTCGCTAATCACGGTAACACTGGCGGGTAAACGTGGTGCCAGCGTGCGGGTTCGGTTCAGATCGATGGAGAGATCACGTAAGTCCCGGTTATTAATCCCGACAACTTGCGCGTCAAGATGAATAGCGCGTTGTAATTCGCTTTCATTACTGGCTTCTGTTAATACGCCCATGTTCAGGCTGTGCGCCACCGCGGCCAATTGCCGATACTGCGTATCATCCAGAACAGAGAGCATTAGCAGAATGGCATCCGCCTGATAATGCCGGGCCAGATAGATTTGATAAGGGTCAATAATAAAGTCTTTGCACAGTACCGGTTGTGGGACTGTTGCGCTGACCTGAGCCAAAAATTCAAAATTGCCCTGAAAGTATTTTTCATCTGTTAATACGGAAATTGCCGACGCGTAATCCTGATAAACCCGGGCTATCGCCACCGGATCAAAATCGGTACGAATCAACCCTTTTGAGGGAGACGCTTTTTTACATTCAAGGATGAACGCTGGGTGAGCACGTTTTAGTGACTGATAAAAGCTGCGCTGGCTGGGTTTCACCAGATGTTGAAAATCTGCCAGTGGCTGCTGTTGCCGACGTCCCTCGATCCACAACGCTTTGTCGCGCACAATTTTAGTTAATACGGTGTCTTGCATCACATCATTATCCTCTGGCGGCCAAGGCAACAACGCGCTGATATGCCTGCCCGCTATGTATCACTTCCAGTGCCTGTTGCGCGTTTTGTCGCAGATCTTCCTGTCCAAACAGTTTCAACAGCAACGCGACGTTGGCGGCGACCGCAGCTTCATGGGCACGTTCACCGTGACCTTGTAGCAGTTGTGCCAGAATATCACGGTTTTCTTCGGGCGTGCCGCCCTGCAATGCCGCCAGTGGAAAGCTGTCCAATCCAAAATCGCGGTGAGTCAATTCATACACGTCTATATTACCGTCACGTAGCTCGGCTACCTGAGTCGGAGCATGAATGGCCACTTCATCCATACCACCGCCATGTACTACTGCGGCGCGCTGATAACCCAATACTTTCAGTGTTTCAGCAATAGGACGAACCAGTTCCGGGCTGTAAACGCCGATCAACGCCAGTGGTGGATGTGCCGGGTTGATTAACGGACCCAGTACGTTGAACACCGTGCGAGTTTTCAACTGCTGACGAACCGGCATTGCATGACGAAACCCGGTGTGATATTGCGGAGCAAACAGGAAACATACCCCAAGTTCGTCTAGTGCCTGACGAGATGTCTGTGCCGACATATCCAAACGAATACCAAATGCTGACAGCAGGTCGGAAGAGCCGGAGCGGCTGGATACGCTGCGATTACCATGTTTAGCCACTTTCACTCCGCAACTGGCCGCGACAAATGCGCTGGCTGTGGAAATATTAATGCTGCTGGTGCCGTCGCCACCGGTACCAACGATATCGGCAAACAGATAGTCGGGGCGTGGAAACGGTTGAGCATCTTCCAGTAGTGCGGCGGCAGCCCCGGCGATTTCGTCTGGATGTTCACCACGGACTTTCATGCTAATCAGCGCGGCGGCCAATTGGGTCGGCTCCAGTTCACCCCGGACAATGGCACGGAATAACTGGTGACTTTCCTGGCGGCTGAGCGTTTCTGCACAATAGAGTTTTTCGAGAATACTTTTCATGATTTTTTCCTTGGCTATGCCAGTGCCCATTCCAGGGTTTGATTCAACAACCGTGCACCGTGGGTGGTCAGTATGGATTCAGGATGGAATTGAAAACCACAGACCCTATGTTCATTGTGACGAACCGCCATCACCATATCGTTAAAGCGGGCATTGACAGTAAGTTCGTCGGGAATGTTACTGCCTACCAGCGAGTGATAACGCGCTACCGGTAAGGGGTTTGGCAGGCCGTTAAACATTTCCTGTCCGTCATGTTCGATAGAAGAGGCTTTGCCATGCAGGATTTCCCCGGCCTGACCAACATGACCGCCGTAGGCTTCGACAATGGCCTGATGCCCAAGACAAATACCGACGATTGGCAATCGTCCACGTAATTGCTGCAACAGCTCGGGCATACAACCGGCCTGAGCGGGCGTGCCGGGACCGGGAGACAGCATCAGAATCGCGTTTTCCATTTGTTGTAGACGCTCGATTATCACGCTGGTGGGGAGTTGATTACGATAAACCACAACATGATGTTTGCTGGCCCGCAGTTGATCGACCAGGTTGTACGTGAACGAGTCGATGTTATCGAGCAATAGGATATCCGCCATTAGAACACCTCCTTGGCGTGGTGGGCGCTGGCAATGGCGCGTAAAACAGCACGGGCCTTGTTACGGGTTTCATCGGCTTCAGACTGGGGATCGGAATCCAGCACGATACCGGCGCCAGCCTGAACCGTGGCTATGCCATCTTCCACATAGGCGGAACGAATGACGATGCAAGTATCCAGATCACCGTGTGCGGTAAAATACCCGACGGCGCCGCCATAGCTGCCTCGCCGGTTCTTTTCGCTATTGGCAATCAGCTGCATGGCGCGTACTTTGGGGGCCCCGCTCAACGTACCCATATTCATGCAGGCGCGATAGGCATGTAGTACATCCAGATCGGCTCGTAACGTGCCGACTACGCGGGAAACCAGATGCATCACGAATGAATACCGGTCAACTTTGGTCAAATCGGCCACGTAACGGCTACCCGGCTCGCAGATACGCGCCAGATCGTTGCGTGCCAGATCCACTAGCATCAAATGCTCTGCCAGCTCTTTATGATCGGTACGCATTTCCAGCTCGATACGGCTGTCCAGATCGCGATCCAGGGAACCATCCGCATGGCGTCCTCGGGGGCGGGTGCCGGCAATTGGATAAATTTCAATCTGACGACTATCAGCTGAGTATTTCAGGGAGCTTTCCGGTGAAGCGCCAAACAGGGTGAAATCCTGGTCCTGCATGTAGAACATATACGGACTGGGATTGTTATCCTTCAGCGTTTGATAAGCAGACAGCGGGGAAGGACAGGGCAGAGAGAAACGTCGGGAGGGAACGACCTGAAAAATTTCCCCGATGCGGATAGCCTGTTGCATCTGACTGACTACTTCACCATAGTCTTCATCACTTTGATTACAGCTCAGAGTCATACTCTCAACGAACTGACAAGGCAGAGGCGGGGCGGGTTGAAGCAACTGATGCTGTAACTGTTTCAGTCGTTGCTGCAAACGCTGACGTTCGGCACTGTCTGACGTAAACAGGCTGGCCTGAATGTGAGTGACTTGTTGTTGGTGATCAACAATCACCAAGGTTTCAGCCAGATAAAAACAGTAGTCCGGGCAACGCTGTTGTTGTCCCAGCGGTGGTAATGCCTCAAATCCGGCGACCAGATCGTAGGCAAACAGTCCACCTAGAAACATGGCTTCACGTTCGTTGGGGGGACACTTTACTAGAGTCAGTAACTGACGAAGGGCATCAAATACGGAAAGGGAACACAGACGTGCATCCTCATCCTGTATCATGTCTGTAGCAGGAAAAGTCAGTTCGCGACAATTGGGGCGCGCTTCAATAATCACACTGGGCGGAAAGGCATCATCCAGTAATGGTAGCAATGACGCGCCGTTAGCGGTTAGCGCCTGTATGAAAACCTGGGGACCCAGTGCGGTAATGCGCAATGCACTGTCAACGATCAACAGACTCTTCAGGTTTTGCTTACTATCAATTTCAGCCGATTCCAGCAACAGTGTGGCAGGTCTGGCACCACAGAGCTGATGAAACATCGCACTGGGATTGTTGTGGTAAGTTGCCTCAGTACTCAGGAGTTCAAGTTCGGATTGTGTTGTCTGCATTATCTTTACTCTTGTTTTGCCCATAAAAAAACCCGCTGATGAGCGGGCTTTGGGATATCTGCATGTTCTGATAACAGCTATGCGTGATTACTCCGCCCGCGAAAGGGAAGAGCGCCACCAACCTGCATTTTTCTTTTTAAACAGCATTGCCATTATCGTATCCCTTGCGTTTTGCTGAACTTGTGTACTAGTTAACTGGAACGAAGTAAATAAGTCAATAAAAAATTCAGGTTATTTTTAAGGTGTTTCACACAGAGTACCTATAGTCAGAAAATCCGATTCTTTCTTATCCTTTTCCCCTTGTTAATGGCATGATGCCGTCAAGTCTTCACTCCTGACTGGATAAATAACCACTGTGCCAGAAGCGTCTTCGATACTTTCTTCTTTTCCGCTTTATGATTTGCATAGCCATACGACAGCATCCGACGGACTACTGACGCCAACAGAACTAGTTCAGCGTGCCGTTGAGATGCGGGTCGGTGTGCTGGCTATTACCGACCATGACACGACGGCTGCACTGGATGAGGCGCAGACCGCGATTCGCCAGTGTTCTTTGCCGTTGCGATTGATTACCGGTGTTGAAATCTCAACATTGTGGGAAAACCATGAAATTCATATTGTTGGGCTGGGGCAGGATTGCAGTCATCCGGCACTGGTAAACCTGTTGCAGCAACAGTCCGACTATCGCTTGCAACGGGCGGAGCATATCGGCTTGCGGCTGGAAAAGGCACAAATTCCTGACGCGTTCGCCGGTGCCGCCCGACTGGCCGCTGGCGGCACGATAACTCGTGGGCACTTTGCCCGCTATCTGGTAGAACAAGGGCGTGCGGAGAATATCAGTCAGGTCTTTAAGAAGTACCTGGCAAAAGGGAAAACCGGTTATGTTCCATCACAGTGGTGTACAATACAACAGGCTATAGACGCAATACACCAATCAGGAGGTGTTGCAGTGCTGGCTCACCCTGGACGCTATGATTTAACGGCTAAGTGGTTGAAACGGCTACTGCGTCATTTCACCGATTGTGGTGGTGATGCAATGGAAGTGGCGCAGTGCCAGCAGGCACCTGATGAGCGTTTGCAATTGGCGCGTTATGCGCGGGAATATCGTTTGCTGGGATCTCAGGGTTCAGATTTTCATCAACCCTGTGCCTGGATTGAGTTAGGTCGTAAGTTGTGGTTACCTGGCGATGTTGAGCCAGTGTGGCAGCATGCGGCGCTGACGCAACGGTGAGTATCTGCTGGCGCGATCAGATCAGCGGACTGCTGATGAGCAAAAGACTGGTGCGCTGTGTTTTGGGAGGCATAAGGTAGTATGAGTCAGTTTTTCTATATTCACCCACAGAACCCTCAATTACGACTAATTAATCAGACGGTGGAAGTGCTGCATAAGGGGGGGGTTATTGTCTACCCTACGGATTCTGGCTATGCACTGGGATGTATGTTGGAAGATAAATCCGCGATGGAACAGATTTGCCGTATACGCAACGTGGACAATAATCATAATTTCACACTGGTGTGTCGCGATCTGTCCGAATTATCCACCTATGCTTATGTGGATAATACGGCATTTCGTCTGATTAAAAACAATACCCCTGGGAATTACACCTTTATCCTGAAAGCAACAAAAGAAGTTCCGCGCCGCCTGATGAATGAAAAACGTAAAACCATCGGTCTGCGTGTTCCTTCTAACCCAATAGCATTGGCACTGTTGGAAGCGTTGAACGAACCGCTGATGTCCACGACATTAATCTTGCCGGGCAATGATTTTGCGGAGTCAGATCCGGAGGAGATACAGGAACGTTTGGGAAAACGAGTGAATCTGGTTATTCATGGTGGTTCTTTGGGGCAACAACCGACCACCGTGATTGATTTGACCGACACGTCGCCGCAGATCGTTCGGGAAGGTACCGGAGATGTCACCCCTTTTCTATAGAGGGTGGTGGATTTCCCTTCATTGGGTCTAACATTTGGCATACAAATGGCGCGAATCTCTGTATAATCGCGCCATTATTTTTTATAACTCATTATTTTTCCATGAGTTACCGCTACAGCTGGTAACAGATCCATCCCCCCGACGCCTGGGAAGGCGACACTTAGAGGTTGCTCGATGAGCGAAAAGCTACAGAAAGTGATGGCGCGCGCAGGTCATGGTTCGCGCCGTGAAATTGAAAGTATGATCCAGCAGGGACGAATTAGCGTTGATGGTAAAATTGCCACGCTGGGCGATCGTGTTGAGGTCACCAACGCGACAAAAATCCGCATTGATGGTCATGTGGTTGTTGTTCGGGATACCGAGCAAACAGTATGCCGCGTGCTGATGTATTACAAACCGGAAGGCGAACTTTGCACCCGCAGCGATCCAGATGGTCGTCCTACCGTGTTTGACCGTTTACCAAAAATTCAAGGGTCTCGTTGGGTAGCAGTAGGTCGTCTTGATGTTAATACGTCTGGATTACTGTTGTTTACTACGGATGGTGAACTGGCAAACCGATTAATGCATCCCAGCCAGGAAGTAGAAAGGGAGTACGCTGTACGTGTGTTTGGTGAGGTAAATGATGAAAAAATCAAACAACTCAGCAAGGGCGTACAGTTGGATGATGGTCCGGCATCATTCCGCAAGATTCGCTACCAGGGGGGTGAAGGATTAAACCAATGGTATAACGTGACATTGACCGAAGGACGTAACCGTGAAGTGCGTCGTTTGTGGGAAGCCGTTGGCGTACAGGTCAGTCGGTTGATCCGTGTTCGTTACGGTGATATCCAACTACCCAAAGGGTTGCCCCGTGGTGGCTGGGCAGAAATGAACCTCACGGATGTCAATTATCTGCGTGAATTGGTTAAACTTATACCAGAAACCGTTAGCAAACTACCCGTGGAACGCGAACGTCGGCGTGTCAAAGCCAATCAAATCCGTCGTGCCGTGAAACGACATAGCCAAGTGAGTACCACGCGCCGTAACGCGCCTAAACGTAACGGTTAGCATGCGTCAGGATACTTGCACAATGCACAGTATCCTGATGTTATTTGATCCTGATGTTATTTGTGTGATTACCAGTCAATGCCTTGCTGAGCTTGGATCCCTGAATCAAAAGCATGTTTCACCGGGCGCATTTCGGTCACAGTATCGGCCTGGTTCAGTAAATCACGATGGCAGCCTCGTCCGGTGATAATCACACTCTGGTGCGAAGGTCGCGCATTCAATACTTCAATCACCTCATCCAGCGGTAAATAATCGTAGCTGATCATGTATGTCAGCTCATCCAGCACCACTAAATCCAATTGCGGGTCAGCCAGCATGCGTTTTCCGTGTTGCCACACGAGATGTGCCGCCTCGGTGTCGGTTTGCCGGTTCTGGGTGTCCCAGGTAAAGCCAGTAGACATGACCTGAAATTCAACACCATGCTGTTGCAGCAGGTTTTTTTCACCATTGGGCCATTCTCCTTTGATAAACTGAATCACGCCTGCTTGCAGTCCATGTCCGACAGCTCGAGTTACCGTGCCGAAGGCTGCGGTGGTTTTTCCTTTTCCATTGCCAGTAAATATCATGATAATGCCGCGTAGCTGGGTTGCGGTGGCAATGCGGGCATCGACTTTTTCTTTCAAACGTTGCTGACGCTGCTGATGTCGTTCATCATTCATGTCGGGGTTTCCCCAGTGCTTATTTATGGTGTGGGATGTCGCAATTAGTCGACGGTCCCCGGTTTTTTACCGGGTTGGGCGTCAAAACTGATTCCTGTTTTACGTCGGCTGTCATCACCCATCAAATAAAGATAAAGCGGCATAATATCCGCTGGTGTTTTGAGCTTGTCCGGGTCTTCATTCGGAAAAGCAGCTGCGCGCATAGCGGTACGAGTGCCGCCGGGATTAATACAGTTCACTCGCAGATTTTTGTGGCGATACTCTTCTGCCAGTACCTGCATCATTCCCTCAGTAGCGAATTTCGAAACTGCATAGGCTCCCCAGCCGGAACGTCCCTGACGGCCTACGCTTGAACTGGTGAATACCAATGAGGCGCTCGGGGACTTTAGTAATAACGGCAACAATGCCTGGGTAAGCATGAATGTTGCGTTGACGTTGACGTGCATTACCTGATGCCAATGCTCCACTGATTGATCCGCCATTAAAGCAATATCACCTAGCAGACCAGCATTATGCAGCACACCATCAAGTTGAGGAATGGACTGAGACATCTGTTCTGCTATCAAGAAAAATTGCTCTGAAGTGGTTGTCAGCATATCGCAGGGGATTACCAACGACGACGTACCACACTCTTGCTCAATCTGTCGTTTTACATCATGTAGCTTACTTTCTGTCCTGCCCAACAAAACCATGTGGGCACCAAAACGAGCATAGGTGAGTGCAGCCTCTCGTCCAATACCGTCTCCAGCACCGGTAACTAATATAATTCTTCGTTTTAAAAGGTCTTTTTTAGGTGTGTAATACACAGCAATATCCTCTTGCCTTGGCTGTGGCATGCCGATTTTCAGGTTGTCTATTGTCTTTACTCAGGTGAACAACCTGATAATAGAAAAGGCAATAATGGTTTTTTATGCCTGAAACAATAAGGGGTTTCAATGAGACTGCGGCGATTTACCTCAAACTGCGTCACAAAAAGTAGCGGAAAGTATGGATTAAGCATGAAGATCATCGCCATTGGTCGCGCCATACGTTACGTTATAGAGACAGCGTACAACGTACGCAATGTTGTAGTTAGTTAATAATCAAGATTATATTCATAATTTGGTCAATGAAGGCGGTATTTGTGGAGTTACTTTCTCAGTATGGTTTATTCCTGGCAGAAATCCTGACCATCGTCGTCGCAATCGGCGTATTGGTGGTGTTGATATTCAGTATGACCCAACGTAAACGCCAGCGTAAAGGTGAGTTACAGGTCGTTAATCTGGGTGAGCAATATCGCGAAATGCAGCGGGATATGCAAGCGGCTGCGATAAGCGATGCTGAACGCAAGGTGTTGTTGAAGAAAAATAAAAAAGAGGAAAAGGAAACCGCTAAACAGGAAAAGCAGCGCGTTAAAAGGGGGGATACGAAAGCGATCAAACCCTGTCTTTACGTCCTTGATTTTAATGGCAGTATGGATGCTGGCGAAGTCAGTTCACTGCGAGAAGAGGTTTCCGCCATTCTGGCAGTAGCCAGAACGGAAGATGAGGTCTTGTTGCGTCTTGAAAGTCCTGGCGGTGTGGTTCACGGTTATGGGTTGGCTGCATCTCAGTTACAGCGTTTACGCCAGGGCGGGATCCGTCTTACCGTGGCAGTGGATAAAGTGGCTGCCAGCGGCGGCTATATGATGGCTTGCGTGGCGGATCGCATTGTTGCAGCCCCGTTTGCTATTGTGGGTTCCATTGGTGTTGTAGCACAGATCCCTAATTTCAACCGGCTGTTGAAAAATAAAGACATTGATGTCGAGTTACATACGGCTGGCGAATATAAACGGACATTGACGCTATTTGGCGAAAACACGGAAGCAGGACGTGAGAAATTTCGCGAGGAGCTGAATGCAACTCATCAGTTGTTCAAACAGTTTGTTCAACAAATGCGCCCTTCACTGGATATTGATGCGGTGGCGACAGGGGAGCATTGGTTTGGATCACAGGCGAGAGATCTGGGATTGGTTGATGCCATTGGTACCAGCGACGATTTACTGATTGCGGAAATTGCCACACATGAGGTGTTGTCCGTGCGTTATACCCGCCGTAAACGCCTGATTGATCGATTGACAGGTAGCACCGGGGACACGATAGAGAGAATGATGTTGCGCTGGTGGCAGCGGGGGAACCAGCCGCGGTTGTAACTGAATCGATTGTTAATGAAAAGGCCCGCCGTTTTGCAAGGCCCACAAGAGTTGGATAACTGACAACTCTGCAAAGGGCTATCAATATCAGGCGGGATTTTTTTGTCTTAAAGGGTGTTGACGATTCGACCTGTAGCGGGAGAGGAGTCTCTTTTGAGCAAATTATTGCTCACCATAATCATATATTGTCAGTATTGAAACTGGGTGGACGTGGAGTAGAGTGTTAATTAACACGTTCCCTCAGGTTTTGTCCAATATACGGCAGCAAAGCGTCGCATGGTTCCACCATGGGTTATCATTGACCGATTCATGGAATACCTCAAAACCATGTTCAGCCAGTTCTTTTCGTAACAATGGCAAAGGCATAAGCGTTCGCCAGGGTTGGCCCTCTTTCCTGAGCTGATAGTGTTCCGCATCATAATTTTCACGGTCCTGCGGTCTTTTGGGTTCTCCACACATGCTGCTGACGATGAATATCCCGTCGGATTTGAGGACGCGCTTAATTTGGCTGAAGCAACGTGGCCGTTGTTCCCCAATCAGGCAGTGGATACAACTGCCGTCGTAGACCACCATGAATTGTTGGGAAGCATAGTTATCCAGCACGCAAACATCCCCTTGTTGAAAACGACCAATCAGGCCTTCGGCGGAAAATTTCTCCTGCGCCCAGGTAATTGCGGTAGGTGAAATATCCACACCATCAACCAGATACCCTTGCCGGGCCAGCAACAATGATACCATGGCACCATTGCCGCATCCCAGTTCAAGACAGGTGGAACCGGGCGCAGGTATAATGCCAGCCTGTTGCAAAGTTTGTATCGTGGCTGTCAGATAATGCCAGGCCCTCTCGTAACCTGCGCCGGTCCAGGCCGGGTCACCCTTACTTTTTAATGTCTGGTAAAGCCGCTCATAAATAGACATTGTCACTGTTCATAGCGTCAACTTTCTTTAATCCGCAAGGTAATACTTCTCCGACAGCACATGAGCCAGATGTTTAAACATATTAAATACGGCCGTAGTTTTCAGTGTCGGTAGTCCATCCTGGTCGAGAAAATACTCACCGCGAAAAATCAGTATGCCATTTTTCTGCTCCACGTCGTTGGCCTCCATACCATGCAGATAATCGTCATGATTTTTTATCAGCATGTTGGCTTCAGTCAGTAGTGCCTGGCGATCGATCGATATTTTTTCTTCATTTGAGTGTATAAAATCGGACATGTGCTCATACTCCTGCATCAACAATCTTCAGGGCATTGTACTGCCTGACGTGACTTTCCCGCAATTGGACTACATTTTTTCATACAATCTGCCGATACTGCTTAGTCTCTTCATCAGTGAAAAGAGCGAGATATGCTAATTAGGTTGCGTGACGTTATTTATCAGGTAGAGTGTGGGATTTTGTATAGTCAGCGGAATAATTTCTTTACACCATAGCTGCCTGCGTTTGTTTGTGACTACAATGTAGTAAATGAATACCACAGATAGATCATAGCGTTGCGGTAAGGTAGACGGTGATATCCGGCCTGATACCACGATAACAGAACGATTTTCCCGTAACAGGCGGCTAATTGAGCATCTGATGCTGAAAGTAGCGATAGATGCCTGCGAAGATTTTTACTTTTTTAAAGAATTCAGTAGGTAACCATAAATATGGGTAAAGCTCTCGTCATAGTTGAGTCCCCGGCAAAAGCCAAAACGATCAATAAATATCTAGGCAATGACTACGTGGTGAAATCCAGCGTCGGTCATGTGCGCGATTTGCCAACCAGTGGCTCCGGTAGTAAGAAGAGTTCGGACTCAACCAACGGCAAAACTAAAAAAGCCGTCAAAAAAGATGAAAAATCGGCGCTGGTCAACCGAATGGGGGTCGATCCTTATCACGGTTGGGATGCGAATTATGAAATCCTGCCGGGCAAGGAAAAGGTCGTCTCTGAGCTGAAGACATTGGCAGAACAAGCAGACCATGTTTATCTCGCTACCGACCTTGACCGCGAAGGGGAAGCCATTGCGTGGCACCTGCGGGAAATAATTGGTGGGGATGAAAAACGGTTCAGTCGTGTGGTGTTCAACGAAATCACCAAAAATGCGATCCAGCAGGCATTTAAAAACCCTGGAGAGTTGAACATCGATCGTGTTAATGCCCAACAGGCCCGTCGCTTTATGGATCGGGTCGTAGGCTACATGGTATCGCCTTTGCTATGGAAGAAAATTGCCCGAGGGTTATCGGCGGGACGTGTGCAGTCAGTGGCTGTGCGTTTGGTGGTGGATCGTGAGCGAGAAATAAAGGCGTTTGTCCCAGAAGAATACTGGGAACTTCACGCCGAGATGCAAACGGCCCATGACATCATGCTGCAAATGCAGGTAACGCACCATAACGGAAAACCGTTTAAGCCAGTCAATCAGGTCCAGACGCAGTCGGCCGTCAGTTTGTTGGAAAAAGCCCGTTATGTCGTGGCTGAGCGTGAAGATAAACCGACCAGTAGTAAGCCTGGCGCTCCTTTTATTACATCGACGCTTCAGCAGGCAGCCAGTACCCGTTTGGGCTTTGGCGTCAAGAAAACCATGATGATGGCCCAACGCTTATATGAAGCGGGTTATATCACCTATATGCGTACTGACTCGACTAACCTGAGTCAGGATGCGTTGAATATGGTGCGCGGATATATCAGCGACGAATTCGGTCAGCGTTATTTGCCTGAGTCGCCGAATTTTTACAGCAGTAAAGAGAATTCGCAGGAAGCTCATGAAGCAATCCGTCCTTCAGATGTCAAGGTTTTGTCTGAACAACTGAAAGATATGGAAGCGGATGCCCAGAAATTGTATCAGCTGATCTGGCGTCAGTTTTTGGCCTGTCAGATGACGCCTGCACAGTACGACTCCACCACGCTGGTGGTGAAAGCCGATGATTACCAGCTTCGTGCCAAAGGCCGTACTTTGCGTTTTGATGGCTGGACCAAAGTGATTCCGGCGTTACGCAAAGGTGATGAAGATCGTACATTGCCATCCGTTGAGGTGGGCGAAACACTGACGTTAGAAAAACTGTTACCAAGCCAGCACTTTACCAAGCCATCTGCGCGTTACAGTGAAGCGTCTTTGGTGAAGGAATTGGAAAAACGTGGCATTGGCCGTCCTTCCACTTATGCATCAATAATTTCCACCATTCAGGATCGTGGTTATGTGCGGGTTGAAAACCGTCGTTTCTATGCCGAAAAAATGGGGGAAATTGTTACTGACCGTTTGGAAGATAATTTTCGCGAGCTGATGAGCTATGATTTTACTGCTCGCATGGAGAGTAGCTTAGACCAGGTCGCGAACAATCAGGCGGCATGGAAAGCCGTGTTGGACGAGTTTTTCGCCGAGTTCAGCCAGCAACTGGAAACCGCTGAGCAGGAACCAGAAGCGGGGGGAATGCGACCCAATCTGATGGTGCTGACCAGCATCGATTGCCCGACCTGTGGTCGCAAGATGGGGATTCGTACCGCCAGTACGGGCGTTTTTCTGGGGTGCTCAGGTTACGCTCTACCGCCAAAAGAACGCTGCAAAACCACCATCAATCTGATTCCAGAAGCTGAAGTGCTGAACATACTGGAAGGTGATGAAGCCGAAACCAATGCACTGCGTGCTCGCCGTCGTTGTCCGAAGTGTGGCACTGCTATGGATAGTTATCTGATCGACAATCAGCGTAAGCTGCATGTCTGCGGTAATAATCCATCTTGTGATGGCTATGAAATAGAAAACGGCGAGTTTCGTCTCAAAGGCTATGATGGCCCAGTGGTGGAGTGCGAGAAGTGTGGTTCGGAAATGCATCTGAAGATGGGGCGTTTTGGTAAGTATATGGCGTGTACGAATGAGAGCTGCGGTAATACCCGCAAGATTTTGCGCAGTGGTGAGGTTGCTCCGCCGAAGGAAGATCCTGTACCGCTGCCTGAATTGGCTTGTGAAAAATCCGATGCTTATTTCGTACTACGTGATGGTGCTGCGGGTGTTTTTCTGGCCGCCAATACGTTCCCGAAATCTCGTGAGACGAGGGCACCATTGGTCGAAGAGCTGTTTCGTTTCAAAGATCGGTTGCCGGAGAAACTACGTTATCTGGCTGATGCTCCGATAACGGATAACGAGGGGAATAAAACATTGGTCCGCTTTAGCCGTAAGACCAAACAGCAGTATGTTTCTTCAGAGAAAGAGGGTAAGGCTACTGGGTGGTCAGCGTTTTATGTAGACGGAAAATGGGTTGAGACAAAGAAATAGCTTTTTTGCCGATAGACTCAGGTATCCCGGTTAATAAAACCAAATGCTTTATGGCCAGCCTGTTTAGGCTGGCTTTTTTGATCTGCATAAGGTGAGTGTAATCTGTCAAGGGTGATAATACGCTACCAGGGTCATGAGAGAAATATAACGCTTTCTTCATACTGATAGTTTCTCTGTGGGCGAAAAAGAAAGTGGTTATATAAAATATATTTTTATGATTAAATGTCATTTAAATGGTGAAAAAATATGCCGTTTATTAGGGGTGAAGTGAGTTCTTTTGCAGTGATGATCAAAAAATTAAAGATGGTGTGCGCATTATTCAATCTGGGATGGAATATATTATGAAACTGCAACAGCTTCGTTATATTGTTGAAGTTGTTAATCACAACCTGAATGTTTCCTCTACTGCAGAAGGCCTTTACACTTCTCAACCAGGGATCAGTAAACAAGTCAGAATGTTAGAAGATGAGCTGGGGATTCAAATTTTTGCCCGCAGCGGAAAACACTTAACACAGGTAACGCCTGCGGGTCAGGAAATCATCCGTATTGCCCGGGAAGTGTTATCCAAGGTAGATGCCATCAAGGCCGTCGCCGGAGAACATACTTATCCAGATAAAGGGTCGCTTTATGTCGCAACGACACATACTCAGGCTCGTTACGCGCTGCCAAGTGTGATTAAAGGCTTTATAGAGCGTTATCCTCAGGTATCTCTGCATATGCATCAGGGATCACCGACTCAGATAGCGGAGGCGGTAGCAAAAGGCACCGCAGATTTTGCCATTGCAACGGAAGCACTACACCTCTATGACGATTTGATTATGTTGCCGTGTTACCATTGGAACCGTGCGGTAGTGGTGAACCCTGATCATCCCCTGGCGTCTAAAACCACTATCACTATTGAAGAACTGGCTTCCTATCCTATCGTGACCTATACCTTCGGTTTTACCGGCCGTTCAGAGCTGGATACCGCGTTTAACCGTGCAGGTCTCACCCCGAAAATTGTGTTTACTGCCACAGATGCAGACGTGATTAAAACCTATGTACGGTTAGGGTTAGGGGTGGGTGTGATTGCGAATATGGCCGTCGATCCACTGACCGATCCCGATTTGGTGACCCTCGATGCGGATAGCATTTTTGGCTATAGTACGACGAAGATCGGTTTTCGTCGCAGTACATTTTTGCGTAGTTATATGTATGATTTTATTCAGCGTTTTGCTCCACATCTTACTCGGGATGTCGTCGACACAGCCGTTGCATTACGTTCCAATGAAGAAATCGAATTGATGTTTAAAGATATTAGTCTGCCAGTAAAGTAAGGCAGTAAAAATGGAAAGCCTGAGATATATACATTTCAGGCTTTTTATATGAGAAGGTTTTACTGGGTGATGTTGATAATACCAGTCGCTATTTCTGTGGTGTGTTCTTCTTGCGTCATACGCGTCAGCTTCGGCGCGGTCAATAGCATGAGTATGGCGATAATGCCGGTTACGATACCAATCTGTAGAAAGACATGGCTGTAGATAGCCAGTGACTCATGAGCGTCCACCACATTTTTCGGTACAGCCATCAGGTTGGCAACATTACCTGCGATCAGCGCCGCCGCCGCCGTAGTCAAAAACCAGGCTCCCATAATGAACCCCATCAGGCGTTGCGGCACCAACTGTGCCACCATAGCCAGACCCAGACCGGAAATCATCAGCTCACCCACACTTTGTAGCGCATAACTTGCTATCAGCCAGTTAACCGAAACAATACCTTGTTCATTGGCCATGCTGGCTCCCCAGGGGAGTACCAGGAATGCGCCGGAACAGAGCACCATACCAATAGCGAACTTGTGTGGCATAGGCAGATGATCGCCCATTTTATTGTATATTGCCGCCAGGAACGGGCTGGCAACCATGATCCAGAACGGATTTAGTGCTTGATACTGTTCCGGTTCAAAGGCAATACCAAAAATGGAGTGCCCAACATTGCGGATGGCAAAGAAGTTAAGTGAGGTCGGCATCTGGCTATAAAGCACAAAGAATACGACGGCTTCAATCATTAATATAAAGGCGACGATCATTTTGCGACGTGCCGTACCGTGCAAGCGGAATGTTTCTCTAGCGAAAATCAGGATAATGCCCAGAGAGATAATAGCCAGCATCCAACGGGCAACGAGTTGGTTATGCAGTAGCCAGACTGAAATACAGATCAGGGCAACAATCCCGACCAGCGTCATCAGCAGTTTTCGAATGTTGATCGGTACAAAATCGGGCTGTGAACCATATTTTTTCACCCACTTACGGCAGAACATGAAGTTGACCAGGGTTAATACCATGCCTATGACGCTGAGGGAAAATGCTACATTCCAGCCATAATGTACCGCCAGCCAAGGTGTCGCCAGCATGGAAAAGAATGAGCCGATGTTCACCGACATGTAATACATGGTGAACGCGCCATCAAGGCGTGGATCATCCTTGGCATAACAGGTAGAGAGCAAGGCGGCGGGATTGGCTTTGAACAGCCCGTTACCCACCGCAATGGTTGCCATACCAGCATAAACCCAAAATAGATCATGGCCGGAGTAGGCGATCATGGCATAACCTATCGCCAGCGTCATTGTGCCAAGTACAATGACGCGTTTGGTTCCTAATACTTTGTCTCCCAGCCAGCCACCAATGGCAATAAAGCCATAAACCAGGGCGCTGAACGAAGAAAACAGTGTAATGGAATCTGTTTCCGACATTCCCAGCATTTTGACCAGATAGACGGCCATAATGCCTTGTAAACCGTAGTAGCCAAAACGCTCCCATAGTTCGATAGAGAAAATGAGATAGAACGCCTTTGGTTGTTTGAACGCATTCATACTGACGCTTTCAGAAGGCGTGTTGTTTTTGTTTGCTGAAGACACTAAAAAAACCTCTGATTGTTGGTATCTCGTTTTTTTAAGCGAGAAAATAACAAGCGTGATACAGCTGTTCTGTATCTGATTTTGTTGTTATGAGAAGGACAAAGGGCGCTTATATTGACTCTATTCTCGACACAGACAAGTCATTTTACATGTTTGGTTACACATGGTTTTTCCAGTGTAATAAGACTAAAAATGAATTGTTATGTAGATTTTAATTTTGTATCTTCGTTTTAACTTGAATCTTTATATTGAAACAATCAGTGTAAAATTTAATTAAGAATAATAATCTTGACTATTAG
This sequence comes from Prodigiosinella confusarubida, assembly GCF_002847015.1. Classification (GTDB taxonomy): domain Bacteria; phylum Pseudomonadota; class Gammaproteobacteria; order Enterobacterales; family Enterobacteriaceae; genus Prodigiosinella; species Prodigiosinella aquatilis. Next base: position 3,063,233 of record NZ_CP025085.1, on the reverse strand, counting down.
CTATATGTTGGAATTTATTTGGCAGTTATGTGTAGTTATCAAGATATATATGTTGTTTTACTTATTTCATACGGAATTAACTAAAATAAATGAAAGTGATCGGTTTTGGATAAAAATGAACAGAGTTTTAGATCAATACTTCATGACTAAATTTACGATAGAAAAAAATAAATCGACCAGAATTATTGGTTGATTAGGTAATAGTTACAAAAAGGAAATAAAACGACGTGACGGTCATAAAACGCGATGCTTTGATGCGCCATGCGTTGAGGAAAGGAGCGTAACCGATGTTACGCGTATGTTTTCTCTTTAAACTCGCACAGATCTTCAATCAGACAAGAACCACAGCGTGGTTTGCGGGCAATACAGGTATAGCGACCATGCAGAATCAGCCAGTGGTGGCAGTCGACTCTGAACTCGGCGGGTACCACTTTTAACAGTTTTTCTTCTACCTGTTCGACATTTTTGCCCGGTGCAAACCCTGTTCGGTTGCATACACGAAAAATGTGCGTATCGACGGCAATGGTTGGCCAACCGAAAGCGGTATTCAGTACAACATTGGCTGTCTTTCTACCTACGCCGGGCAGAGCTTCAAGTGCGGCGCGGTCTTCCGGAACCTGCCCCTGATGATGCTCTATCAGCATACGGCAGGTTTTTATCACATTTTCCGCCTTGCTGTTAAATAACCCGATAGTTTTGATGTAGGTTTTGACTCCATCCACGCCTAAATCCAGCATTGCTTGTGGTGTATTGGCAATTTTATAAAGTTTTTCCGTGGCTTTGTTCACACTGACATCGGTAGCCTGTGCGGAGAGTAATACAGAGATCAGCAATTCAAACGGAGAGGCGTAATGAAGCTCTGTTGTGGGATGAGGATCGTTTTCTCGCAGTCGAGCTAAAATGGTAATCCGCTTTTCCTTGTTCATGATAATTTTGCCTCAGCCTTTGAAGATGTCGCAGAGTGTTGTACCGCCTGATGGCGCTGTTTGAGTTTCTCGTCAATTACGTATTTACCCGCCAGCATCAGCCCCAGACCAATAAACGCACCGGGTGGAAGGATCATCAGTAGGAATGGAGAGTCAAGGTGGATCACCTCGACACGCAATACGCTGGCCCAGCTCCCTAACAGGCGATCGGCCCCATCAAACACCGTACCATTGCCTAAAATCTCACGCATGGCTCCCAGCACGAGGAGGGCTCCGGTGGCGCCTAGTCCCATCGCTAATCCATCCAGCGCCGAAGGTATTATGGGATTCCGAGAAGCAAATGTTTCAGCACGACCAATGACGATACAGTTGGTGACGATCAAGGGAATAAAAATCCCCAGTGATTGATACAGGCCATACGCATAGGCGTTGATCAGCATCTGTACCACACTGACTACCGAAGCAATAATCATCACATAAATAGGGATCCTGACTTCTGCCGGAACCCAGCGGCGCAGTGCCGATACCGCAACGTTGGTACACAGCAGAACCAGTGTTGTCGCTAACCCCAACCCCAGTGCATTGGTGACGGTGGAGGAAACGGCTAACAGCGGACATAACCCCAGCAATTGCACCAATGCAGAGTTGTTTTTCCATAATCCTTGTATAAAAAGTTCTCTGGGATCACTCATTGGATTTCTCCACAGCGGGTAAGGGTGGCAAGACGTGGCGGCAATGTTTTCAAGAATAACGTGCTGCGTTTAACCGCGTTGACCACGGCGCGAGGCGTGATGGTCGCTCCGGTAAATTGATCAAACTCCCCGCCATCCTTTTTCACTGCCCAGCGAGGGTCATTTTGTCCTTGTACTGTTTTGCCAGTAAAACTCAGGATCCAGTTCGAGACGTGAATATCAATTTTATCGCCTAATCCAGGCGTTTCATGCTGCTCAATCACCCGGGTGCCTAATACCGTACCCTGAAAATCAGCGCCAATAAGTAATTGAATGGAACCAGAGTAGCCATCAGGGGCGGTGCTCTCCAGTGCGGCAGCAATAAGTTGGCCACCCTTACGGGCGATGAATACTCGATGGGGGGCGGTGTTGCCCAGAGCATCATTAGTGACAACGTAACACTCATGCAGAGGATCGTTGTCATAAAGCGTCGCAGGAATCACCTGATCCAGCAGCATTTTTTGCTGTTCCTGCACTTGCCGGGAAATGGCGTTTTGGGTCAGGTGGTAAACCACAGCTGTTAGACCCGTGGTCAGCGCGGCAAATATCGCCAGCGTCACGGCATGGCGACGCATGGTTGTCAACATAATGATTCCTTAGCGAAGATGGCCATATGCCCGCGGTTTGGTGAAGTAATCAATCAATGGCACCGTGATGTTGGCCAGCAAAACGGCAAAAGCCACACCGTCTGGATATCCGCCGTAAGTGCGGATGACCCATACCAGCACGCCTATCAATGCACCGTAAATAAGGCGGCCTCGATTGGTGGTGGAGGCAGTAACCGGATCGGTAGCGATAAAAAATGCCCCTAACATGGTGGCACCGGAGAACAGGTGCATCATGGGTGGCGCACAGGTTTCCGGCTTGATTAACCAACCGATCAGCGCACAAAGGGAAAGTGCCAGTAACATACTGAATGGAATGTGCCAATGGATGATTCTGCTCAGCAGCAGGAACAGGCCGCCCAGCAGGAACGCCAGGTTAATCCACTGCCAGCCCAGCCCAGCAATTATGCCGCTGAGTAACGGTTGTTGCAGGATAACTGAAGCGGAATGGCCAGAACGTAACCCGGTTTTAATCGCGTCCAGCGGTGTCGCCTGGGTGATCCCATCAACACCCTGAATAAGCTGTTGAACCGCCATGCCTGACGCATCGTGGCCGGTAAAAATGGCCAGCAAGGTATCGTGAAAACCGATGGGCACGGATTGGAATCCTGCCGGAGGAAGCCAACTGGTCATTTGTACTGGAAAAGAAATCAGCAATACCACATAGCCAATCATCGCTGGATTGAATGGGTTTTGGCCCAGACCGCCATAAAGTTGCTTTGCGATGATAATGGCAAATGCGCTACCCAGCACGATCATCCACCAAGGTGCCAATGGTGGCAAACTGATACCGAGCAATATGGCTGTCAATAATGCGGAATTATCTGTGAGCGTGCCGATGACTGGATATTTTCTGAGCGACAACACCAGGCTTTCTGCCATCAATGCCGTGACGATGGCAATCCCGATTTGAATCAGGTTTCCGTAGCCGAAAAAATGAACCTGGGTCGCTATACCGGGAATACTGGCCATGATGACCCACAGCATGATATTACGGGTTGTCTGCTGATTGTGGGTAAACGGGGAACTCGCTATTTTAAAAGCCATTTATTCCTCTTGAGACTTTTGCGATGCCTGTATGGCTTTTCGGGCTTTTACCCGTGCGATCGCGGCGGCAACCGCCGCTTTACGCGGATCAGCAAGAATACCGTCGTCATGGGGGATCGTGACGGGTTCCGCTTCTTTACGGGTAATGACCTCGCGCTGTTGAGCAACTGTTCGTGCTTTATCGCGTATGCTTTCCGTTGACGACGAACAACTGTTCTCCGCCTGATTTACCCGTGATAGGGCGTCTTCTGCGGTGTTCTTCGGTTCATCAACGCCGTTCTGAGCCTGTGCGGCTTTACGGGCTTTCACCCGGGCGATTGCGGCGGCAACCGCTATTTTACGAGGATCGGTAGTCGATGGGGGAGTTTCGTGTGACACGGCGGCCGTTGTGGCCGATGGCTGAATGTGCTGTTCAGCCTGGCGTGCTTTGGCACGCGCAATCGCCGTAGCCACAGCAGCTTTAGGCGGCGTAGTTGCGGTGTCGGTTATCGTATCGGGCGATTTTTCTGCCTGCTTTTCCCGTGCAAGTGCTTTACGTGCTTCCCGGGCTGCGATAATGGCACGGTTATCCGGTGTTTGGCCTGGCTGAATGGGGATAGCCACTTGCAGTGTTGGTGCAGTCTGTTTGTTACGAACTCTTTCCAGCGCGGCTATCACTGCCTGTTTATCTGTCGTTGGTGTGGTGGATGCAGCCTGTTTATGACGCTGTTCACGCGCTAGTTTCTCCCGTGCCAGGCGGCTCTGACGGGCTTCATAACGGGTTTTGGCTTGTGCCGCACGCTGGGCGTCCTGATCCTGCGCTCTGATTTCCGCTTTTTCCTGACGATAATACTGTACCAGTGGAATATTGCTGGGGCAGACATAAGCACAGGCACCACATTCAATACAATCGAATAGATGATGGTTACGGGCTTTTTCGTGCTCCTGACCTTGGCTGAACCAGAAGAGCTGTTGTGGCAATAACCCCGCCGGACAGGCATCTGCGCATTTGCTGCAACGAATGCAGGCGAGTTCATCTTCCGGCGGCTGAAACTCATCACTGGAGGGGGCGAGAATGCAGTTGCTGATCTTTACAACGGGAACATCCAATGCAGGCAGGGTAAAGCCCATCAACGGACCTCCCATGATTACCATCGGGCGTGCGTTATTAACATGGTATCCGGCGTGGCGCAGTAAATGTCTTACCGGTGTCCCAAGACGCGCCCAGACATTGCCGGGTTGGCGCAGGGCTTCCCCTGTCAGCGTGACGACCCGTTCAGTTAACGGTTCTCCCTCTATTACGGCGCGTTTAATCGCATATACCGTTCCAATATTTTGCATCAGTACACCGATAGAGGAGGAGTGTTTGCCGAAAGGCACCTCTTTCCCGGTCAGAATTTTTGTTAGTTGCTTGGCACCGCCGGAAGGATACTTAGTGGGAATAACCCGTATCTGAATGTTGGGATAGTTTTGCAATGCCTGTTTTAGTGCCGTGATCGCTTCCGGTTTGTTGTCCTCAATGCCCAGCAGAATGCGTTGCGGCTGTAGTAAATGATCGAGGATATCCACACCCAGCGCAATGTCATCCGCACACTCCTGCATCAGACGGTCATCCGCGGTGATGTAGGGTTCACACTCGGCGGCGTTGATAATCAGGGTTTCAATACCAGGCAACCCACCTTGTAATTTGGCGGCAGTAGGAAAACCGGCACCACCCAGTCCGGCGATACCGGCCTGATGCAAATGTGCCAATAGGGTGTCCGCGGAGGCGCGACGATAATCTGTCATAGTCTGACGCTCTCCCCAGCGGTCTTCTCCATCCGGGATAATAATAATACTGAGTTCCGACAGCCCTGACGGATGTGCCGTCATATGGTGGCGGATGGCATTAACTGTGCCTGACGTTGGTGCATGAACAGGCAGCGTTCTTCCCACGCCACGAGTCAGCGGCTGACCACGCAGTACGCTATCGCCGACGCTAACGCACAGTTCACCTTCCGGTCCGAGATGCTGTTTGAGCGGAATGATGAAATATGCCGGTAACGGAACCTGGCGTAAAGGAATTCGGCTGGACTGCGTTTTCATTTCCGGAGGATGTATTCCCCCTTCGAAGTCCCAAATTCTGTCTTTTCTGAAGGCTGAGAACAGCTTAAACATGGTTTTCTACTTGGATAAGGCGCACCGGAATGGTATTGAGATCCCATTTCCAGCTTGTTGGTGTCGGGGCGACAGGTCGTAATTCAATACAATTGGTCGGGCAGGGAGCAACACAAAGATCGCACCCAGTGCACAAATCACTGACTACCGTATGCATGGCGCGGGTACTGCCGACAATGGCATCGACCGGGCAAGCCTGAATGCACTTGGTACAGCCAATACAATTGCTTTCGTCGATCCAGGCAATTTTACGTTCGGGTTTCTGTGAGGACACCGCATCGGTTAACGGCAGTGGTTTAACATTCAGCCGCTCTGCCAGTTTCAACATCAGCGGTTCGCCGCCAGGTACGCATTTATTGATTTGCTCACCATTCAGGGCGATGGCTTGTGCATAAGGGCGACAACCAGGATAGCCACATTGACCACACTGACTTTGCGGCAGCATGTTTTCCACCTGTTCGACAATCGGATCTTCTTCTACCTTAAAATGGCGGGAAGCAAAGCCCAGAATTAACCCGGACACTAACGCCAGAGCACTTAATGCCATCATGGCTATGAAGATCGTGCTCATCAGAATTTCACCAGGCCAGTAAAGCCCATAAAGGCCAGAGACATCAACCCGGCGGTAACCAAGGCAATGGAAGCGCCGCGGAACGGCGCTGGCACATCAGCAACGGCAATACGTTCACGAATAGCAGCAAACAATACCAGCACCAGGGAGAAGCCGACTGCACCACCGAAACCATACACGGCGGACTGAAAGAAGTTGTGTGACTGGTTTACGTTGAGCAGAGCGACGCCGAGGATAGCGCAGTTGGTGGTAATCAACGGCAAGAAAATACCGAGTAGGCGATAAAGCGCCGGACTGGTTTTACGCACGGCCATCTCGGTGAACTGAACGACGACGGCGAATACCAGAATGAACGCCAGTGTCCGCAAATAGACCAAATCCAGTGGCAGCAGGATAAAGGCATTTACCAGCCAGGAAAAAATGGACGCCAGCGTCATGACAAAGGTGGTAGCCAGCCCCATCCCGATAGCGGTTTCCAGCTTTTTGGAAACCCCCATGAACGGACAGAGTCCCAGAAACTTCACCAGAACGAAGTTATTGACCAGGATGGTGCCAACAAATAAAAGTGCGTAATCGGTCATTGCAGTGCCTAAGAAATAAAACCGGCATATTATCAGGCATTGTCCGCCATTCGACAACATTACCCAATGTAGGGATATTCGGCTGAGCGATTCTTTTGAGAGAGAGAATACATCGTTTGTTGTTGAAATAAAGGTGAAAAAGCATCACGACTGCCGTCAGTGACAGCCAAAAAGAAAACCGCCAGACCTAGAGATTGTCGGAAGTAATGAAAAATAGTGGAATAGCAGTAGGTAGTAAGACACGGTTAAGCCGCAAAACAGCAGATTGATTTTGGTATGTGGACGACATGAATCAGCAATGTGAGGCACCGATAACCGATGCCTCATGATGAAAACCCCTGAATATACCGCGAGCTTATTGACTGATAATGGCCGGTTATCTTATCGGCTGCACAGTTTGTAATAGACTTCGTTCCAGCGTAGCGCATCTTTAAACGCAGACAGGCTGGTTTGATTGTCGATCACTACCAGTTCAATGTTATTGATTTCCGCGTACATCCGCAGGTAATCAAGGCTCAAGGCCTGAGTGAACACCGTATGATGCGCACCACCGGCGATAATCCAGGCTTCGGCTGCCACTTCCAGTGAGGGTTGTGCCTGCCAGATAGCTCGGGCGACGGGTAGTTTTGGCAGTGGGTGGGGCTGTTCAACCGCATCCACGGCATTCACCAGCAAGCGGAAGCGATCTCCCAGGTCAATGAGACTGGCATTCAGCGCCGCCCCTGCCGGAGCAGAGAAGATCAAGCGAGCGGGGTCCTCCTTGCCACCAATTCCCAGATGCTGGGCATCCAAAATGGGTTTTGGTTCTTTCGCTATGCTGGGGCACACTTCCAACATGTGTGATCCGACAACCAGATTGTTTCCCGGCTGGAAGTTGTAAGTGTAATCCTCCATGAACGAGGTGCCGCCGCTTAAACCGTGGGACATCACTTTCATGATGCGCAGCAGTGCTGCTGTTTTCCAGTCACCTTCGGCACCGAAACCGTAACCTTGTTGCATTAAGCGCTGAACGGCCAGACCCGGTAACTGTTTCAGACCATGCAGGTTTTCAAAGTTAGTGGTAAACGCTTTGAATCCGCCTTGATCCAGAAAACGTTTCATCCCCAGTTCGATGCGTGCGGCATTTAACAGATTCTGGCGTTTTGGACCATGTAGTTGCACGGCGTTCGTCAGGGTATAGGTCGTTTCATACTCTTCAATCAGGGCATCAATATCCCCTTGGCCGACATCGTCTATCACTCCGACCAGATCACCCAGTCCCCAGGCGCTGACGGAGTAACCAAACTGAATCTGTGCACCAACTTTATCCCCTTCGGTCACCGCAACTTCACGCATGTTGTCGCCAAAACGGGCCAGTTTCAGTTGTTTGCTTTCCTGAATAGCGGACGCGACACGCATCCATTGGGCAATACGTTCGTGAGCGGCTTTATCTTTCCAGTAACCGACGATGACCTGATGCGCCTGACGCATACGGGCACCAATGAAACCAAATTCCCGACCTCCGTGCGCGGTCTGGTTCAGGTTCATAAAGTCCATATCCATGGTATCCCACGGAATTTCGGCGTTGAACTGGGTATGGAACTGCAACAAGGGTTTGTTCAGAATACTTAGACCACCAATCCACATCTTGGCGGGAGAGAAGGTGTGCAGCCAGGTTAACAAACCGATACAGTTGTCCTGATAATTGGCATCACGGCATAACGCAGTGATTTCATCCGGGGTTTTGACTAGCGGTTTAAGCACCAGTTTAACCGGTAGTGCGGCGTCCCTGTTCAGGCCGTTTACCACTTTTTCGGCGTTTTCTTTTACCTGACGTAAAGTTTCCGGGCCATAAAGATGCTGGCTGCCAATAACAAACCAGACCTCAAGCTGCTTAAAGTGATCCATGATAACTCCTGTTTCTTATCCCAGAGGGAGATGTAATCGTCTATATACGGTTGTTGGCTGACTAGGCCCCGGGTTTTGATGTGGCGCGGTAAGCGGGTTCAGCCATTTGGCACCACTGTTGATAACGTTCATACAACTGCTGGTAACGGGCTACACGGTATTTGTCTGGTGTCAATGTTCGCTCGATGCTGCTGGCCATATGACGTTGAGCCGTTGGAATATCGGCATGAATGCCAGCGGCTACGGCGGCAAAAATAGCGGCACCCAGAGCACAGCATTGATCGGAAGAGACAATCTGCAATGGCCGGTTCATAACATCGGTACAGACCTGCATGATGGTGGGTGATTTACGGGCAATGCCGCCTAATGCCAGAATGTTCTCTACCGGGATGCCTTGTGATTCAAAGCATTCCATAATGGCGCGTGCACCGAAGGCGGTCGCGGCGATAAAACCGCCAAACAGTGTAGGGGCGTCAGTGCCCAGATTCAGATCGGTAATAACACCTTTCAGTCGCTGATTGGCAAAAGGGGTGCGGCGACCGTTAAACCAGTCGAGCACAATCGGTAGATGATCCAGTGTCGGATTAGCTGCCCAATCTTGGGTAAGGCGCTCCAGTAGTTTGGACTGGGTCGCTTCCATCTGGGCCGTTAATTCAGGATGATCTTTAGCTGCCTGTTGCAGTGACCAACCCAGTAATCGACCAAACCAGGCATACATATCACCGAAAGCGGATTGACCGGCTTCCAGCCCGATATAACCTGGCACCACGCTGCCATCGACCTGGCCGCAGATGCCAGCGATGGTCTTTTCACCCACTGTAGCTTCATCCGCGATTAAAATATCGCAAGTAGACGTGCCAATGACTTTAACCAGTGTGTAAGGTTGGGCGCCAGCACCTACCGTGCCGACATGGCAGTCAAATGCCCCGCCGGAAAGCATCACTGTTTCCGGGACGCCCAGGCGTTGCGCCCATTCTGGCGTGATTTTCCCCACAGGGAGATCGGCAGTCCAGGTATCGGTAAACAGCGGGTATTGCAGTCGTTCTGTCAGGCAGGGATCCAACGCTTCCAGAAAGGCTTTTGGCGGAACGCCACCCCAGTCAGGATGCCAGAGTGACTTGTGTCCAGCACTGCAACGTCCACGGCGGATGTGTTGTGGCGCTGTGGTTCCCGACAGTAACGCGGGTACCCAATCGCACAGTTCAATCCAGGAAACCGCAGCCTGCCGTACGTTAGGGTCTTGCCGAGAAACATGTAGAATCTTGGCCCAAAACCACTCCGATGAGTAAACACCACCGATGTAACGGCTATAGTCCGGGAACTGTCCGCTACGGCACAAACGGTTGATTTCTTCCGCTTCTTCTATTGCTGTGTGATCTTTCCACAACACAAACATGGCATTGGGATTTTCGGCAAACTCTGGATGCAGAGCCAGAATCTCGCCTTGTTCATCGATCGGCGCAGGCGTTGAGCCGGTCGAGTCCACACCGATACCTACAATCTGCTGACGCTGAACCACGGAAAGCCGTGATACCACCACACGAATGGCCTGTTCCAATGATTCTATGTAATCCAAAGGATGATGGCGAAATTGGTTATTGGCAGGCTGGCAATACTGTCCCAGGCGCCAGCGCGGATAATAGATAACTTCTGTTTCGAGCTCGTGCCCGCTTTGACAGTCGACGGCTAAGGCACGTACTGAGTCGCTGCCAAAGTCGAGACCAATGGTAATCGCACCCGCACTCATCTTTCTGCTCCCGTTAATTCTATTTTAACTGTTAGTTACGATAGACAGGACGTCGGCATGACGTGAGGAGCCGTTAGCTAGATGTATGCATTTTTCTGTCACTACTAATCATTTTGTGACGTCTGTCAAAAGTTAACGCTAGGTTAAATTCGCTAAATGTATGCATAAACCAGCTGTAGTTCTCTTCTGTGATAACGCTCTCCATTCTTGGTGAAGATAACAGCTAAAACAAACAGCGTCTGAGCGATGCTGAATATCTCAACCTCAATAAATCAGTGCATTTTTACGTTGTTCAGACCGACGTTACCTTACTAATAACGCTTACACACTTTAAATCATTGAAGTGTTATAGAGAAAAAAACAGCGGAGAAGACCATGCATAAATTCACTAAAGCGCTAGCGGTGATTGGACTGACAGCAATTATGTCACAATCAGCTATAGCGGAAACTCTGAAATTGGGTTTTCTGGTCAAGCAACCCGAAGAGCCCTGGTTTCAGACCGAATGGAGGTTTGCTGATAAGGCTGGCAAGGATCTTGGTTTTGAAGTCATCAAGATTGCTGTACCGGATGGTGAAAAAACCCTGAATGCCATCGACAGCCTGGCAGCCAATGGAGCGAAAGGTTTCGTTATCTGTACTCCTGATCCGAGACTGGGCCCTGCGATTGTGGCGAAAGCTCGTGGCTATGGACTGAAAGTGATCGCTGTTGATGATCAGTTTGTCAACGCTGAAGGCAAACCGATGACCAATGTTCCGCTGGTCATGATGGCAGCCACCAAAATTGGTGAACGTCAGGGCCAGGAACTGTGGAAAGAGATGAATAAACGTGGCTGGAAAATATCAGACACGGCGGTTATGGCCATTACAGACGATGAACTTGATACGGCCCGCCGTCGTACCACCGGGTCGATGGATGCTCTGAAAGCCGCCGGTTTCCCGGCAAAACAGATTTATCAGGTTCCGACCAAATCCAACGACATCCCTGGGGCATTTGATGCCGGGAACTCAATGTTGGTACAGCATCCTGAAGTGAAAAACTGGCTGATAGTCGGGATGAATGACAATACGGTCCTGGGTGGCGTGCGCGCGACTGAAGGGCAAGGCTTCAAGCCCGAGAATGTCATTGGTATCGGGATCAATGGTGTGGATGCGATCAACGAACTTTCCAAAGATAAAGCTACCGGTTTCTACGGTTCTCTGCTGCCGAGCCCGGACATCCACGGCTACAAGAGTATTCAGATGCTGTTTAACTGGGTGACTAAAGGTATAGAGCCGCCGAAATTCACCGAAGTGACGGACGTGGTGTTAATTACGCGCAAGAACTTTAGAGCCGAATTGAAGAAGAAAGGCCTGATGTAATCAGAGACAGGATGGTATGACACCAACGCTGGCAGGCAAAACGCCAGTGTTGGTGTCAAGACCGTTGATCAACGGATTATAACAATACTAAAAAACCCGATCCGTAACCGAAGGGCTGCCGTGTTTGCCCGACAAGGGTAATCACAGGCATTAACCATGAGGAAGCCGAAATGACAGCACAGTCACCCTATTTATCGTTTCACGGGATTAGTAAAAACTTTCCCGGTGTTAAGGCGCTGGACGATATCAGTTTTTCCTGCCATGCAGGACAAATCCATGCGTTGATGGGTGAAAACGGCGCTGGAAAGTCAACGCTGTTGAAAATTCTGAGCGGTAACTATACCCCGTCACAGGGAGAAATCCGTATTAAGGGCGAGCCTGTCCATTTTAATAACACCATGGAGGCGCTAAACGCCGGTGTGGCGATCATTTATCAGGAATTGCATCTGATACCGACGATGACAGTCGCAGAAAATATTTATCTGGGACAATTACCCCATAAAGGCGGAATAGTGAATTACTCCCTGTTGCGCTATGAAGCTAAACTACAATTGCAACATCTGGGGTTGGATATTGATCCTGATACACCGATGAAATATCTCTCCATCGGCCAATGGCAGATGGTGGAAATCGCCAAAGCGTTGGCCAGAAACGCCAAAATCATTGCCTTTGACGAACCGACCAGCTCGTTATCTGCCCGCGAAATTGAACAATTATTCCGGGTGATCCGTGAGTTGCGTAGTGAGGGACGGGTCATCCTGTATGTTTCACATCGTATGGAAGAGATCTTTACGCTCAGCGATGCCATTACTGTGTTCAAGGATGGCCGTTATGTAAAAACGTTCGAAGATACACGGCAGGCCAATCATGATTTGCTGGTAAAGGCCATGGTGGGCCGTAATCTTGGTGATATCTATGGGTATGAATCTCGGGAACATGGTGAAGAACGTCTGACCCTGCATGAGGTAAAAGCTGAAGGAGTGAAATCCCCCATATCGTTCAGTGTGCGCAGTGGCGAAGTTGTCGGGTTGTTCGGGCTGGTTGGGGCGGGCCGCAGTGAGTTAATGAAAGGACTGTTTGGCGCTACGCAAATTACCGGAGGAGAAGTGTTGCTGGATGGGAAACCGACCCGAATTACCTCACCGATTGATGCCATTAGCCTGGGGCTGATGCTTTGCCCGGAAGATCGTAAGGCGGACGGTATCATCCCGGTACATTCGGTGCGCGATAACATCAATATCAGTGCGCGGCGTAAAAGCGTGAAGAGTGGTTTTCTTATTAATAACCGCTGGGAAGCCGAAAATGCAGATCAGCAAATCAAAGCGCTGAATATTAAAACACCGTCACCAGAACAGTTGATCATGAATCTTTCCGGCGGTAATCAGCAAAAGGTCATTTTGGGCCGCTGGCTGTCGGAAGAGATGCGCGTCATCATGCTTGATGAACCGACCCGCGGTATCGACGTGGGAGCGAAGCATGAAATTTATCACGTCATTTATACGCTGGCCAAGCAAGGGATCGCGGTCCTGTTTGCTTCCAGTGACTTACCTGAAGTGCTTGGATTAGCGGATCGCATTGTTGTGATGCGTGAAGGTGCCGTTTCCGGTGAACTCTTGCACGATGAGGCCAGCGAACAGAAAGTATTGAGCCTGGCGATGTTACAAACCCCTGCTATTGAGTCCGCGGTTGCTTAACCGCAAAGGAGCATAATAATGTCAACGGTTACGTCTACCACACCCGAGAAGAACAACAAGAGTGGCATCGGAATGTCCCGCATCTGGGATAACTACGGCATGCTAGTGGTTTTTGCAGTGTTATTTATTGCGTGTAGTGTGTTTGTTCCCAATTTTGGATCGTTTATTAACATGAAAGGACTGGGGCTGGCGGTTTCCATGTCCGGCATGGTGTCGTGCGGTATGTTGTTTTGCCTGGCTTCCGGTGATTTCGACCTGTCGGTTGCCTCGATAATTGCTTGCGCCGGGGTAACCACTGCCGTGGTGATCAACCTCAGCGGCAGTTTATTGGTAGGTATCGCGGCGGGCTTGTTGCTGGGTGTAGCATTCGGTCTGTTGAACGGTTTTGTTATCGCCAGACTGAAAATTAATGCATTGATCACCACCCTGGCGACGATGCAGATCGTGCGTGGTCTCGCATACATTATTTCTGATGGTAGAGCAGTAGGGATCGAAAATGAACATTTCTTCGCGCTTGGCTATACCAATTGGTTAGGGCTGCCAGCGCCTATTTGGATTACTGTCGGCTGTATGATCATATTTGGATTGCTGCTTAATAAAACCACATTTGGTCGTAATACACTGGCCATTGGTGGTAATGAAGAAGCGTCCCGTCTGGCCGGTGTCCCCGTCGTGCGTACCAAAATCATTATTTTTGGTTTGTCAGGGCTGGTTTCTGCGGCGGCTGGTATTATTTTGGCATCCCGCATGACCAGTGGTCAACCAATGACCTCTATCGGTTATGAGTTAACTGTTATTTCCGCTTGCGTATTGGGTGGGGTGTCGTTAAAAGGGGGGATTGGCAAGATTTCCTATGTGGTCGCCGGGGTCATGATTCTGGGAACAGTAGAAAATGCCATGAACCTGCTGAACATTTCGCCGTTTTCCCAGTATGTGGTGCGCGGTTTGATTCTGCTGGTGGCAGTAATCTTTGACCGTTATAAACAAGTATTATCGAAAAAGGTAGCATAGCTGTTGTCAGGTTAATGACTAATAGCACTGACGCCGCCGACAGCACTCTAAATGCTGTCGGCGTTGCCAGTTCCCTTTTACCCGGTACGGGAGGCTTAATGTATCACCGTATGGCACATGAATTTCAGTCCAATCCGTTGCTACCCGGCTACTCGTTTAACGCGTATCTGGTGGCGGGGTTAACACCGATATTGGCAGGTGGGCCGTTGGATTTTTTTATCGATCGTCCAGACGGCATGAAAGGATACATCATTAACCTGACCATTAAAGGGCAGGGAAAAGTGCTGGATGGCGATAATACGTTCTATTGCAATTCTGGCGACCTGCTCTTGTTCCCACCCAAATCGCGTCATTATTATGGACGTTCACCTGATAATGACTGCTGGTATCATCGTTGGGTTTATTTTCGTCCCCGGGCTTACTGGACGGATTGGCTGGAATGGCACAGCAAGAGTTGCGATGTTGGACGATTGAGCCTGCCGGCGCACCTGTTAAAAGAGTTTGACCAGCTATTCGCCAGTATTGAGCAAACCCATCAGTCTGGACGGCGTTTTTCGGAAGAACTGGCGATGAATCTGCTAGAGCGGTTATTGTTACGTGCGATGGAGGAAGACCCGCTCAGTCCGCAAAGAATCATGGATCCTCGAGTGATCGAAGCTTGTCAGTTTATTACCAGTAATCTGTCGGATGAATTGAGAATTGATGAAGTTGCCCGGCATGTTTGTCTGTCGCCGTCACGGTTGGCGCATTTGTTCCGCGAACAGGTGGGAATCAATATATTGCGTTGGCGTGAAGATCAGCGCGTCATCCGTGCCAAGCTTCTGTTGCAGACGACGCAGGAATCCATTGCCAACATCGGTCGGGTAGTAGGATATGACGATCAGCTCTATTTCTCCCGTGTTTTCCGTAAACGTGTGGGTGTCAGCCCAAGTGATTTTCGCCGCCGCAACAGTGAAATTAATCATCTGTCAGAGAAGATCACCGTCGCCGCTAACTGGGAAGTGGATGAGACTAAAGGGGTTCGGGTGGTAACAACATGATAGAACTATCTGATAAATAAATTTTTATAGAAACATAAGTATCCCCCTAGATATCAAAAATGCGGGAAAACACAATCGAATAAGTCCTGGTGTTTTTGCCTACGTGATTTGATCCGCCTGGAACAGATTTGAATGTTGCTTACAGTGAATTCCAAAAAACATGCCTTAGCCGGGCAGTGATGCCGATACCTGCAACTTGAAAGATGACAGGTATATACTGAGGTCTCATGACCGTAAATAAGAACCTGTCGGGCAGGTTCTCAGGCTAAGGGGAATTTTTATGGCTGATACTATTCGTGTTGGGTTACTGGGCTATGGTTATGCGAGTAAAACGTTTCATGCGCCGTTAATTGCCGCAACACCCGGCATGGAACTGGCGGCGATTTCCAGCAGTGATGCCAGCAAAGTCCATACTGATTGGCCAGCGATGCGGGTTGTGCCTGATCCGCAAATACTGCTCAACGATCCTGATATTGATTTAATCGTCATTCCAACCCCTAACGATACGCACTTTCCATTGGCCAAGCAGGCACTGGAAGCGGGTAAACATGTCGTGGTAGATAAACCCTTTACCGTGACGTTGTCACAAGCCTATGAACTGAATCTGTTGGCAGAACATGTCGGCAAGTTACTCTCGGTGTTTCACAATCGCCGCTGGGACAGCGATTTTTTGACGCTGAAGAGTTTGCTGCACACCCGAATTCTGGGGGATGTCATCTACATGGAATCCCATTTTGACCGCTATCGCCCGGAAATACGGCAACGCTGGCGTGAAGATGGTAGTGAGGGCAGCGGCATCTGGTACGATTTAGGTCCTCATGTGCTGGATCAGGCACTGCAACTGTTTGGTATGCCAGTAGCGATTCAGGCGGATATGGCCCAGTTACGTCCAGGTGGTAAGTCCATCGACTATTTTCATGCCACGCTGATTTATCCGCAACGTCGTGTCGTATTGCATGCCAGTATGCTGGCGGCGGCAGAATCGGCTCGTTACATCATTCATGGTTCCCACGGTAGTTATGTGAAGTACGGGCTGGATCCGCAGGAAGCCCGTCTGAAAGCGGGTGAGCGCCCAGAGGCACACGCAGATTGGGGGCAAGATAAACGCGATGGCGTGCTAACGTTATACCGTGATGGTACTGTTACTGAACAGAACGTACCTACCATACCGGGTAACTATCCAGCTTATTACGCAGCGGTGAGCGGTGCGCTACTTGGAAAAGGGGAAAACCCGGTCCCGATATACCAGGCTATCAAAGTGATGGAGTTAATTGAGCTGGGATTGATTTCCTATGAACAGAAAAAAACGGTTACGCTTAAAAATAGCTAGCGATTCTGCTTTTTATTGTCGATATTAACGTTTTGTTTAGGCAGATGATCCTAGGGTTGTCTGTCTTTTTATCGCATAGGATATAAGCTGGCTATGGCATGGTTACAACGCTTGAGAATTGATAAGTTTTTACTGGTTTTAATTCTGGTGGTGGTTACTGCATCATTTTTCCCTTGTGAAGGGATTGCGAAGGTGTTTTTCGAGCGACTGACTACGGCGGCCATTGCATTACTGTTTTTTATGCATGGTGCCAAACTGTCTCGCGAGGCAATTACTTCAGGCCTTGGCCACTGGCGTTTGCATCTGGTCGTCTTCAGTAGCACGTTTATTCTTTTCCCATTGTTGGGAATCGGTATGTCCTTTTTGGTTCCTGGCGTACTGACACCTACACTGTATCTTGGCTTCCTCTATTTATGCGCCTTGCCTGCAACGGTGCAATCCGCCATCGCGTATACCTCAATGGCCAGAGGTAATATCGCCGCCGCGGTTTGCAGTGCGTCAGCTTCCAGCATCCTGGGCGTGTTTTTGTCGCCGGTTCTGGTGGGATTATTGATGCACTCCCAGGGCGGGAAAACCGATACGCTGCATGCGATTGGCTCGATCATCATGCAGTTGATGGTGCCTTTCGTGGTGGGGCATTTATCCCGTCCGCTGATTGCCCATTGGGTGGAACGCCACCGGAAATGGATAAATATTACTGACCGGTCATCTATATTGCTGGTGGTGTATGTCGCATTCAGTGAAGCGGTCGTGCAAGGCATCTGGAAGCAGATTGATGGCTGGGCTCTGCTATCTGTCGTCGTTTGCTCCATTGTGCTGTTATCGATTGTTCTGGTGATCAACACGGTAGTGGCCCGTAAAATGGGATTCAGCACGGCAGATGAAATCACGATTGTGTTCTGTGGCTCGAAAAAGAGCCTGGCTAATGGGATCCCCATGGCGAATGTTTTATTTCCTGCTGCTGCGGTTGGGGCAATGGTGTTGCCGTTGATGATATTTCATCAAATTCAGCTAATGGTTTGTGCTGCATTGGCACAGCGCTATGCCAAGCGTGCTGAAAATGAAGATATTGCGGTGATCGATAAAGCTTGATCAATAAGCGTTCTATCACGGAATGCTACCACTGATATTCTCGACGCCACGACAGTTGATTCCGTCTGCCTTTTTAGACAAGGCTATCTGTCGTGGTCATTGAGGTGGTTATCTACCTTCTACCTTTCTGATCGTCACGCCTGGCATCAGGTTGCTGATGCCTGCCTGAAATAAGCTGAAGCATTCAGAGCGCGTTAATCATGATGTTTTTCCATCGATTAGCGCGCTCTGATTTCCCGTCATGTCACAAATCCCTCGATTCTGCACTAGACTAATACTGGGCCGAGGAGAAGTGTATGACAAGTATTGATAATTCATTAAATAAAGGCGTCATCGTTTCAATCCGTGGCAGTGTAGTCGATATTTTCTTTCAGTCCATACTACCGCCAATTCATTCTCTGTTGCATGCGGGGAAGGATGGCGAAATTTTTATTGAAATCCAGTCGCAACTTGATGCACAGCGTGTGCGGGGTATCGCTCTGACGCCAACGCAGGGACTGGCCCGCGGCATGGAAGTTGTGGATAGTGGAGGCCCTTTGTTGGCACCGGTTGGCAAGGGAATTTTATCGAGGATGTTCGATGTCTTTGGTAATGCTATCGACCAACTTCCCGCCCCGGCAGCCATTCAATGGCGCAGTGTGCATAACACGCCACCTTCACTGGAGCATCGTTCGACCCAATCGACGGTTTTTGAAACGGGTATCAAGGTCATTGATGTTCTGGTTCCACTGGAACGCGGTGGCAAGGCCGGCCTGTTCGGTGGCGCGGGTGTGGGTAAGACTGTGTTGTTGACGGAGATGATCCACAACATGGTGGGGCAGCATGAGGGCGTCAGCATCTTCTGTGGGATTGGTGAGCGTTGCCGTGAAGGGGAAGAACTTTATCGAGATATGAAGATCGCGGGTGTGCTTAACAATATGGTGATGGTTTTTGGCCAGATGAATGAGCCACCGGGTGCCCGTTTTCGGGTCGGTCATGCCGCGTTGACGATGGCTGAATATTTTCGTGATGATGAACATCGAGATGTTCTTTTGCTGGTTGATAACATCTTCCGGTTTATTCAGGCTGGCATGGAAGTGTCTGGACTGATGGGACAGATGCCATCCCGGCTCGGTTACCAGCCGACCATGGGTACGGAACTGGCTCAACTGGAAGAGCGTATTGCTAATACTGATACTGGCGCCATCACGTCTATTCAGGCGGTCTATGTCCCTGCGGATGATTTTACTGATCCGGCGGCGGTACATACCTTCTCGCATCTTTCCGCTTCTATTGTTCTGTCACGAAAAATGTCCAGCGAGGGGCTATATCCAGCCATTGATCCTCTACAGTCAAACTCAAAAATGGCGACGCCTAGTATTATCGGTGAACGGCATTACGCGTTGGCGCAGGAGATCCGCCGGACGCTGGCACAATATGCCGACCTCAAGGACATCATCGCTATGCTCGGCCTGGAACAATTATCAACCGAAGACCGCCAGATAGTCGGGCGGGCGCGTCGACTGGAGCGTTTTCTTACTCAACCGTTTTTTACCACTGAACAATTCTCTGGTCTGAAAGGTAGGCAGGTGAGTCTTGAGGATTCTCTGGACGGTTGTGAACGTATCCTGCGCGATGAGTTCAAGGATGTACCGGAAAGCGCCTTGTATATGATCGGAGCCATTGACGAAGCGATTATCAAGGAAACGGCGGAGGATAGACATGTCGATAACGAACATGCAGCTTAAGATTTTGCTGCCTTTTAAAGTATTCGCTGAGAAACATGATGTGTTGCGGATCGTCGCTGAATCACCTGGCGGATCCTTCGGTTTGCTGCCAAACCGACTCGACTGCGTCTCGTCGCTGGTGCCCGGCATCCTGGTTTATGAAACTGCGGACGAGGGAGAGGTCTGTCTTGCGGTTGACGAAGGCGTACTGGTTAAAACCGGTAAGGAAGTATTGGTTTCCGTGCGTAATGCCATCGGTGGCATGGCGCTGGAGGAGCTCCATGAGGCAATCGAACAGGAGTTTCTGAAGCTGAATGAACAGGAAAAAAATGTGCGTTCGGTACTAGCGAAACTTGAGAGCAGTTTTATTCGCCATTTTACTGTCTGGCATCATGAGTAATAAAAATGGCAAGTCTTCCTCTGGCAAGAGTGATTTCAGCCAGCGGGTTGGCCTCAAGGCCGCACGCAAGCGTAACGCGCAGCGCCATGTGACGCGAACTGTCTGGACTGGGCTGGGCATGATGGGGATGATCGGTTGGTCTGTGGCGCTACCGACACTGCTCGGTGCGGCGTTGGGCCTATGGCTGGATGCTCGGTACCCAGGTGGACGATCATGGACACTGGCACTGCTGGTCGCTGGTCTGATGTTGGGGTGCTTTAGCGCGTGGCGCTGGGTGGTCAAAGAGGGTCAGGAAATACGCAAACAGGAGTCTGACGACGATGATTGACTCAGGAGTTTTAGTGCCGTTGCTGGCGGGTGTTGTATTTGGTGTCGTATTTTTTGGTGGCCTGTGGTGGACGGTTCAGCGGGCGATGTCGTCGCCGCGTGTGGCTCAGTGGTTTTTCGCCAGCCTGTTGGTCCGTTTGATGATTGTGTTACCCGGCTTCTATTGGGTTTGCGGCAAAGACTGGCAAAACTGGCTAGCGGCCTTGCTCGGATTCAGCATGGCTCGATGGGCCATCTCACGGGTAACCCGTCCGAGTATCGTGATTAAGGAAAACAATCATGCATCTTAGTCCCGACAGCATTATTTTCTGGCAGTGGGGCTGGTTCAATATCAATGCCACCATTGTTTATACCTGGGTGTTGATGCTGGTGCTGACGCTGGGGTCCTATCTTGTTACGCGGCGTTTGTCGCACGGGCTCACGCGTAGTCGCTGGCAGAACCTGTTGGAGATTGTCGTGACGGGCATTGTCACGCAGATTGGCGAGGTGGGCCTGACAAACCCACGCCAGTACCTGGCCTTTCTTGGCACCTTGTTTTTGTTCATCGGCTTGGCCAGCCTATGCACCATTGTGCCTGGTTACGAGCCACCCACGGGTTCGTTATCTACTACGACGGCACTGGCTATCTGTGTTTTCATCGCCGTCCCTATGTTCGGTATCGCCAATTGTGGCCCAAGGGAATACCTGAATACCTATCTGAAGCCGACAGTCATCATGTTGCCTTTCAATATCATTAGTGAACTCTCACGCACTCTGGCTCTGGCTGCCCGACTTTTTGGCAATATGATGAGTGGCACGATGATCCTTGCCATCCTGCTGACCATTACCCCGTTTATTTTTCCGATCGTCATGAGTGTCTTGGGGCTGTTGACCGGCATGGTGCAGGCATACATTTTCAGTATTCTGGCAGCGGTTTACATCGCGGCAGCGACACGCGCTCGTACACCCAACCAAGAAGATAGCGCTGAAGTAAAAACATAAACAACGAAAGGAATTACCATGGATAGTATGACAGTTATTGCGGTAGTCTCGATCATTACAGCCGGCTTAACCATCGCTATTGGCAGCATTGGCCCAGCGCTAGGCGAAGGTCGGGCTGTCGCCATAGCACTCAGTTCTTTGGCACAACAACCCGATGCATCGGCAACCATTACACGTACTCTATTCGTCGGGCTTGCGATGATCGAGTCGGTAGCCATCTACTGCTTTGTGGTGTCGATGATCCTGCTCTTCGCCAATCCATTCTGGAACTATGCCATCACTCAGATAACTGGAAAGTAGACCATGCTTATAGACTGGTTCACCGTTGGCGCGCAGGTTCTCAACTTCCTGATTCTGGTCTGGTTACTGAAGCACTTTCTCTATCTTCCCATACTTAATGCCATTGATGCACGAGAGCAACGGATAGAAAGAGAACTGGCCGATGCTGATGCCAAGAAGGCGGAAGCAGAGCAGGCCCGCGACGAATTTCAACATAAGAATACGGCCTTTGACAAAGAGAGAGCCTCATTGCTGAGTCAGGCAAAGAAGACGGCGAATGATGAACGTCAGCGCCTGCTTGATATTGCCCGTGAGGAGGCGATAGCGCTGAGTGCCAAATGTCAGGAACGTTTGCAAAGTGAAGCGCAGGAATTACAGCAGGAGATCAGCCGTCGCACGCGACAACAGATATTTTCTATTGCTCGCAAAACATTGGTTGATCTGGCTGATGTGACGCTGGAAACACGGATGGTTTTGGTTTTTGTGGCTCGGTTACAAAATTTGAGCACGGATGAAAAGCAAAAGCTGGTGGATGCTTTGCTCGTAGCGGCCCAGCCGATTGTTGTGCGCACGGTTTTTGAGCTGCCAGCCACAGACCGGACGATTATCGAAACTCAAATCAGAGAACTGTTTGGCGCTAAAACGACGTTATGTTTTGAAACGGCCCCAGAAATGGTCAGCGGTATTGAGTTGAGCGCCAATGGGCAAAAGGTGGCATGGAGTATTGCCGAATACCTGGCCGAGATGGAAAACGGTGTTATTGAACTACTCAACGTGAAGACGGCTCAGAATGCCATCCCGGAAGAGGGTATTGTCAATGAGCACTAAGCCACTAAGCGATATCCTGGATCAGACATTCTCCAGCATAGACACGGCGTGTGAAGTGTTCGCTCCACAGCTGAAACCCCGTGAATTTGGTCGAATTTCTAGCATTGCGGCCGGTATTGCCAAGGTATCCGGCCTGCCAGGTGTGGGTTTTGAGGAAGTTCTTAATTTTCCTGGCGGCATTGAGGGTATTGCCTTCAATGTCGACGAAGACGAAATTGGCGTTGTCCTGCTTGGCAATTACTGGTTATTGCAGGCCGGTGATCTCGTCGAGCGTGGTGGTCATGTGGTTGATGTGCCTGTCGGTGAGCGGTTGCTTGGTCGGGTCATTGATCCAACAGGAAGACCGCTCGATGGGTTAGAGCCGCTGTTGGGCGGTACTCGCTTGCCGGTTGAACGACCGGCGACGCCGATCATGGATCGGGCCCCGGTTACGGTACCGTTGCAGACGGGTATCAAGGTTATCGATGCGCTGATCCCGGTTGGTCGTGGTCAACGTGAGTTGATCCTCGGAGATCGACAGACCGGTAAGACGGCCATTGCGCTTGATAGCATCCTCAATCAACACGATAAGAACGTCCTCTGTGTTTATTGTGCCATCGGTCAGCGTGCTTCCGGTGTGGCAAAAGTTATCGCTGCGCTACGTGAAAAGGGCGCATTGGCTTATACCGTCGTGGTGGTCACGGAAGGTAATGACCCGCCTGGGTTAGCTTATATCGCGCCTTATGCGGCGACCAGCATAGCTGAATATTTCATGGCGAAGGGGCGGGATGTGCTGGTGGTCTATGATGATTTGACTCACCATGCTCGCGCCTATCGTGAACTCTCCTTGTTACTACGTCGACCACCAGGTCGTGAAGCCTTTCCCGGCGACATTTTTTATATTCACTCGCGGTTGCTGGAGCGAGCTACCCATTTAAGTCCAGATTTGGGAGGAGGGTCGCTGACTGCCTTACCGATCATTGAAACAGAGGCTCAGGATATATCGGCTTACATTCCGACCAATCTGATCTCAATCACTGATGGGCAAATCTACTTGTCACCCGTGCTTTTCGAACTCGGCGTGTTGCCGGCGGTTGATGTTGGTAAATCAGTGTCACGTGTCGGTGGTAAGGCGCAACGCGCTGCTTATCGGATGGTAGCGGGTGATTTGAAATTGTCTTATGCCCAGTTTGAGGAACTTGAAAGTTTCTCCCGCTTCGGTGCCCGCCTTGATGAATCAACCCGCCAACAGCTCGATCATGGGTTGCGTATACGAGCTTGTCTTAAGCAGCAGGAATTGTCGCCATTGCCGGTACCCGTACAAATTACGGTTTTATTGGCATTGACTGCCGGGTTGTTTGACCGGGTGCCGCTAACCCGAATGGTTGACGCCGAGCTGGCCATTTATGCCGCGGCTGCCGATATGCCGGACGAATTAGCGGCACAATTAGAGACGGCCGATACACTGAGTGAGGCGGACAAGGCGTTGATAACTCAACTTGCGGAGCAGGCGTTGATCGCCTTCTTGCCAGAACTGGCTATCAAGGAGGGATCTTGAGTAATACCACCGTCAGCCTGCATCACAAGATTGGCACTGCGACTGATCTCGAATCTGTGGTACGCACAATGAAAGCCATGGCGGCGTCGAGTATCAGCCAGTATGAGAATGCCGTACGCTCATTGGATGACTATAATCGAACAATACAACTCGGCCTTCTTGCTTGCTGTCAGCAGCAGCATCCCGCTGTTACCGGTCAGTTAAACCGCGAAAGTGAAGGTGCCATCGGCGCGGTGATTTTCGGTTCAGATCAGGGGCTGGTTGGCCAGTTCAATGATCTTCTTGTTGAGTTCGCTGTCGAGACGCTGGGAAAATTGCCTGGACGGAAAATAGTCTGGGCCGTTGGGGAGCGAATCAAGGCTCGTCTGGCCAACAGCGAGCTCAGCGTTGGGGCAAACTTTCAGTTACCTAATTCGATCGGTGCGATCACATCACTGGTCGGACATGTTTTGCTTGAAATGGAAAGTTGGCGAACTCGGGGAGAAATTGGCCCTGTTTACCTGTTTTACAATCGCTCTATTTCAGGGGCTATCAGTGAACCGATCTGTCAGCGTTTATTGCCACTGGATGACGAATGGTACCGTGAGATGGCCAGTCGTCACTGGCCATCTAATAACTTGCCAGAGGTAATGCCGGATATTGCACGAACCATGTTTGCATTTGTGCGAGAGTATTTTTTTGTTTCTTTGTTCCGTGCGTGCGCGGAATCACTGGCCAGTGAAAATATCTGCCGTTTGACGGCAATGCAACGTGCAGAAAAAAATATTGGTGAGATTTTAGAAACGCTGAGCAGTGATTTTCACCGATTGCGTCAGAGTGCTATCGACGAAGAGTTGTTCGACGTTGTTTCTGGTTTTGGGGCTTATGACCGGTGATCCATTCACCTGAAAATAATGGGGGTGTTATGTTCAAGAATACATTTTTGCTATTGGCAATATCAGGTGTTATCGCGGGTTCATCTGCTTATGCCACTGAGTCTGTACAGTGTGTGCAAACTGATCAGAACACCATTGCCGGATTATTCGATCGCTGGAATCAGTCTTTAAAAACGGGTAATGCGAAAAAGGTCAATGCCAATTATGCCGCTGATGCGGTTCTGTTACCGACGCTGTCGTCTAGAGCACGGAAGAATTCAGCAGAACGAATCGATTATTTTGAACACTTCTTGCATGACAAACCAGTAGGGCATATTGACAGCCGCACGATCAGAGTAGGGTGTAATGAGGCACTGGATACTGGGAACTATACCTTCACGTTTGGTGATAAATCACAGGCTAGGGCGCGTTACACTTTCACTTATGGTTGGGATGGTAAGGAATGGCTGATCACCAGCCACCATTCATCTCTTGTTCCGAAAGATTGATGCTTTACCCCATTGGCATTCGGTTCTAAATAAAAAGGCAGGTAACTGAAGTCCCTGCCTTTTTTTATGCTCAATATGGTTTATGCTTGCCGCTGCTGAACCCGATGACGGATCTGTAGTTTTTCCTGGTCGGTAATGAACGCCACGCTGAGACCATTTTCTTGTGCCTGGCGAATATCTTCTGGTGAAAGGCCTGCCAGTGGTGCCGCAATCTGGTATTCATGGGCAATATCAATTCCCTGAACAGCGGGGTCATCGGTATTGATGGTAGCCGGGATGCCATGATGCAGGAAATGCGCCAGTGGATGTTCTGCCAACGAGTTTACGGTACTGGTTTGCAGGTTTGATGTCAGACAGGATTCAATGCCTATCTGATATTCAGCCATATACTTCATCAGTGATGTATCAATGATAGCCGCCACGCCATGACCAATACGTTCCGCGCCCAATTGATTAATCGCTTGCCAGATGCTCTCCGGGCCAGCGGCTTCACCGGCATGTACCGTGATATGCCAACCGGCATCTCGCGCCTGATTAAAATGGGGGGTGAACAACTCGCCAGGGAAACCCAGTTCATCACCCGCCAGATCGAGTGCAATAATATGGTCTTTATGCGCTAACAGGGCACTCAGCTCTTGTTGACAGGCCTGAGTGCCAAAAGTGCGGCTCATGATGCCAATCAAACGGATCATGATGTCATGATTATTATCGCGGCAACCGGCAGCGACGCCATCGATGATCGCTTCAACTACACCTTCAATGGGTAATTGGTGGTTCATCGCCATGTAATATGGAGAAAAGCGTAGTTCGGCGTAATCCAGACCGGCGCGCAACGCATCTTCAACGTTCTCGTAAGCGACTCGTCGGCAGGCATCCAACGACCCCAGCACGGATACGCCCCAGTCCAGCTTTTGCAGAAAACTCAGTAAATTGGGTTCAGTGTCAGTAACCTGAACATGTGGGAGTAGTGATTCCAGGGTATTTCCCGGCAAGTCAATATTGAATTGACGTCCCAGTTCAAGAATAGTTTGTGGGCGGATGTTGCCATCAAGATGGCGGTGGATATCCGTCAAAGGGATATGCGGATCAATCATTTTTTACTCTTGTTATCAATAAAATCAATTGGCAGTGAATTACTGTGCAGTATAAGAACAAACACCACCGAATTACCATTTGTTGGGAAAAAAGTGGGTATCACTACGTAGATATTACTTAAAGCAACCCCCGTGAAAGTCAGTTCACGGGGGCAATCAGATGGTTATTGTGTTACGGGTTTTTTCTGAGCGTTGGGCGTCTGTTCTTCTATGTTATTTCCTTCCGGCTGCGTGATGAGTGGGGCAATAAATTTAGCCAGCGGGATCTTTTGATTATTAAAGGTTACCATACCATCACTGTATTGCAGTGAGCTGGTAATGGCGTTGTTTTTGGTTACGGTTACCTGGCTCATCTGACCCAGACTGGCCATGAGTTGCGCTTGCTGGCGGGCCATGGCTTCGAGCTGTTTCTTTTCTTCATCGGTTGACGTTTTTGGCGCAACCTGAACCATTAATTCTGTCAGCATATCTATCGGCACATTTAATTTCGCATCCAGATTTTTGACTGATTTGCGGAAAATGGCCTCTTCATCAGACAGTTGAGATTGAGGGGCTGTGTCTGTTTTCAATGGATCGGTCAGATCCAGAGATAGGGTAAATGTACTTTCCCCTTTGGCGTTTTTCCAACTGACAGGTGAAATTTTTATGCTGGGATTGCCCTTAAGCAACTGAGGAAGATGCTGAAGTACCAACATGGCAATCTGCTGCTGATATGTTTCAGGATCCAGGTCGACCTGCATCAGCTCTTCGGCTTTTTTCTGGTAATCTTCAGCGAATTGTTTCACACCCAATCCGTCAAATCTGTCGTAGCTGATGTTCATCTTGGCTGACCCCAGATTTTGATCGCGCAGAATGAGGGAATCGATACCCAATGCCAGTTGACCCGCTATATTGGTTTGATCTTCTGTTATATGGCTGGATACCACAAAATTGTTGATAGTGACCGGAGCGCCACCTTGAACTTGCAGCTCCATACTCTTTAGCACAATTTTCCCATCACCCAGATTGATATCAAACTTGCCTTTGTGTGTATCGCTGTTTAGCGCCAATCCCTGAATACTCAGTGTTTCTGTCTGTCCCCACGGGTTTTTCTTCTCAATCGTCAGTCCACTGACTGTTCCTACAGCGTGAGCTGCTCGCAAATCGTGGCTGATATCGGCCTCTACTGTTGCGCCGCTGAAAGAAAACTTCTGTTCTTCGCTTTGGTAATCGACTGGTATCAATACAATTTCAGAGCGGGTATCTCCATTGTAGGCAACTCGGGTTTCTGCGGTGACGAATGGCTTATTCTTGGTTAATTTAAATAACGATTTCAGGGGATCACTGTTCGCCAGTTCACTGTGTACTGATGCCATGGCCGGCATCAGATTGAATTTTTTAATCTGTGCCAGTGGAAATGGGCCATGAGAAATAGTTTCATTAAATATCACTTTATCACTGGCGGATAAGAGTTGATGGCCATTAGCGGATCCGTCAGATTGCAGTACATACGTCAGGTGACTGCTGAATATGCCACGCTGGTAATCTTGATAAACAACAGTTAACCCGGCATTCGGGTAAGCTTCTTTCAACCGGGCATTGATGTCGACGGTAAATTTAGCGACATTTTTTTCTATTTGCTTTCCTGTGAACCAGGACGCTCCTGTCCAGACGGCACCAAGCGCAACAATAATCCCAGCGGCCACTAATGATTTTTTTGTCACTTTATATACATCCTTTTAGTCGATTTTTGTGCAATATACCTGTCATACCCAGGGTATGCATGCAATTGGAGATGAGTAACATCAGGCAGTTAATGACTTATTATAGACGCGTGCAATGCATCCTTGTCCCCGAACCTGAACTGGAGATTCATAAGCCGGGATAAAACACGATTCACCCGGGTGAAGTACGACTTGCTGGCGGCCTTTTTCCAATACCGCCTCTCCATCCATACAAAAGACAATCGCCGCGCTATCCTGAGTCAACGCGTGTGCCTCATCGGCAAGATAATGCAGAGAAAAAGCAAAGTCATCGACCGGAACAGGGAAATCAAGTTCATTACCGTGTTTGATTGGCACCGTAAGTAATTTGTCAGCGGGCTTGGGTTCAAATTTCACATTAGCCAGTAATTCGGGAATATCAATATATTTGGGCGTCAGACCGGCACGTAACACATTATCGGAGTTGGCCATCACCTCTAATGCTACGCCTTGCAAATAGGCATGAGGTGTTTCTGCGAATAAGAACATTGCTTCACCCGGTTGCAACGTGACCACATTCAGCAATAGTGGTGAAAATAAACCACTATCATCTGGATAGAACTGAATAATGTAATGAATGGCCGCCCAGGGGCCGTCGTTCCGGTTCTTTAATACATTCTTTAGTACGCCAATCGCATTTTCTTTTTGCTCTCCGTCCATACTCAGCAGGTTGGCGAATAATATGGACAAGTTCTTGCCATCCGGCTGACCCAAAAAGGTCGTGATGGCGGGATGTGCGTTGGCGACTGGCTGTAGCAGGGTGGCAATTTCAGACAAATCTCTAAAGCCGTTGATAGCCAGAAACGGCGTCAGCGCAAATACTAACTCTGGTTTATGGTTGGCATCTTTATAATTTCTTTCTGCCGCATCTAAAGGAATACCCTCCGCATTCTCACGAGAAAACCCTAATTCGGACGCTGTTTTACTGGGGTGAACCTGAATGGAAAGTGGTTGGGCTGCACACAACACTTTAAAGAGAAAAGGGAGTTCCCCGAATCGTTGTGCTACCGCCGCCCCTAAATGGCCGGTTAAATCTTGGGCTATCACCTCTCGCAGGTTGTGTTGTTGTCCTTGTTCATCAACCAGGCAGGAACTGCTCTTGGGGTGGGCACCCATCCATAACTCGGCCATGGGCAAATTATCAGGGTTATCAATTCCATATTTCTCTGTTAATGCACATTTACTGCCCCAGGCATAGTGTTGGATGCGATTAAGCATTCTTTGCATAACGGATTCCTGCCATTAAAAGGATTGTTAATTTTTATGATGAAAATGGTTAATAATAAGAGAGTATTAATTAACTACTTCAGTTTGCAATCATGGTAATGCTTTATGTGCCGCGATACCAGACGATGTAACGGTGATTCTGCTATTCGATCAACGCGTTATCCAAGGGGAAAATAATGGTAGCTACACGTATCGAGAACGATTCTATGGGATCAATAACAGTGCCTTCTGAACGGCTATGGGGTGCGCAGACACAGCGATCTTTAGAACATTTCCGTATTTCCGAAGAAAAAATGCCACAAGCATTGCTGTATGCACTGGCTCAAATCAAGCGATCGGCGGCGAAAGTCAATGTTGATCTGGGACTACTACCGGAGGCGCGTGGGAAGGCCATCATTCAGGCCACTGATGAAGTGCTGGCTGGAGACCATGCTGGCGAATTTCCTTTGGCCATCTGGCAGACCGGTTCCGGGACCCAGACCAACATGAATATGAATGAAGTCCTGGCTAACCGGGCTAGCGAATTACTGGGCGGTGAGCGGGGCAATAGCCGGTTGGTGCATCCAAATGATGACGTTAACAAGAGCCAGAGTTCCAATGATGTCTTCCCTACGGCGATGCATGTGGCGGCGGTTATTGCGCTAACTGAACATTTGCTCCCGGCATTACGAACATTACAACAGACGCTGACCACCAAAGTCGGGCAGTTTAGCAACATTGTGAAAATTGGCCGTACGCATTTACAGGATGCCACTCCGTTAACTCTGGGGCAGGAGATTTCTGGCTGGGTCGCCATGCTACAACATAGTCACCGGCATATTGAGAACAGCATTCCCCATTTGTGCGAGTTGGCTCTGGGAGGAACTGCTGTGGGAACCGGACTGAATACCCATCCGGAATATGCCACTCGAGTGGCAGCCGAGTTGGCCGAACTGACAGGGCATCCTTTTGTGACTGCACCGAATAAATTCGAAGCCCTGTCAAGCTGCGACGCTTTGGTTCATGGACATGGCGCACTGAAAGGATTGGCTGCCTCGCTGATGAAAATTGCCAATGATGTGCGCTGGCTATCTTCTGGCCCCCGCTGCGGTATTGGTGAATTACGCATTCCGGAAAATGAACCAGGAAGCTCAATTATGCCTGGTAAAGTCAACCCCACTCAGTGCGAAGCCATGACGATGCTTTGTTGTCAGGTCATGGGGAACGATGTCGCCGTTAATATGGGGGGCGCTGCCGGTAATTTTGAGCTCAATGTCTTCCGGCCAATGATTATTCATAATTTTCTGCAATCGGTTCGTTTACTGGCCGATGGGATGAACAGCTTTAATGTGCATTGTGCGGTGGGTATAGAGCCGAACAGAGACAGAATTACGCAGTTACTGAATGATTCACTGATGCTGGTTACGGCGTTAAATACGCATATTGGCTACGATAAAGCCGCAGAAATTGCGAAAAAAGCCCATAAGGAAGGGCTAACATTAAAGGCTTCTGCACTGAAGTTAGGTTATCTGACCGATGAACAGTTTGAACAATGGGTTCGTCCCGAAGATATGGTCGGTAGCCTGAAATTGAAATCATAGAGGTCATGCTGAAGCTGACCCGCCGGTAAGTGGTGTCAGTTGTACCATTTCTATTTGTAAACATGCAGTTGCGCGTTATTCAAGGTAGACTATGCTAAATTGCACAGATTTCCTCAAGCACCCGAGACACCATGATTACTCCCTTAAACCGTACAACCCGTGAAATGAAGATAAACAATGTAGTGCTGGTCACTGATGCATTGAAGTCACTGGGTTCGGCGACGAAGGCTGAGTTGGCGGTGATGACGGGGTTGAGTATCGCGACGTGTGGTGCGGTGCTCAATGAACTGAGCCTTAGCGGCGAAGTGCTGGCGCTAGGGCAGGAAGTCTCTCGCGGTGGACGGCCTGCGCAGCGTTATGCCTATAACCCTGATTACTTCTCGGTCCTGAGCCTATATGCACAGGGCAGCGATGCGGCGGCGCAAATTATCTGGTCGGTGAATTCGGCGACGGGGGGAAGTCTGGCGCAGGGCGAAGTCCGTTTTTTGCCACTGGTGCTTGAGACGTTTTATCAGCAGATTGCCAGCCTGCTGGTGAAGTATCCCAGTATCAAAGCGCTGGGGGTCGGGTTGCCGGGCGTAGTGGTAAAGGGGTCAGTAGCTACCTGTGATATCAGCGCATTTGCCGGTGTTGCGCTAGAGCAACAGTTGTGGGAGCGGTTCGGCGTTTACGTGCAGGCGGATAACGACATGAACTATACTGTGTATGGATTTTATCGCAGCAGTTGTGACGGTGTCACAGCACCTGTGGCCTATATTTTTAAACCAGATGTCCCTTGTCTCGGGTGCGGAATGGTGATTAACGGCCAAGTATTACATGGTGCCAGCCAGTTTGCCGGGGAAGTGTCGAATCTGCCATTTAAAGATATGGATAAGCTGCCGGTTGCCGATGAAATGGCGAAAGTGATCGTCTCGCTTGCTGCCATCATCAACCCGGTGACCATTGCACTTTCAGGCCGGAAAATCGGTGAAGCGCTGATTCCCCAGTTGCTTCAGCGCTGCCATATGCATATCCCTGTGCAACATATGCCCACATTGACCTACCGTCCTTCGATGCGCCAGGATTATCTGCAAGGCATCACCGAACTGACCTTAAACAATTACAATCGGCACGTCGCCTTCGGCGTTTAATGCGCCGCGCGCATTGACTTCCGTTCATTCACGTCGATATACTCATTAATTAATAAAAGACTTTTAATAACTGTATTTTCTCTTAATAGGATAACGTTTTGTCACAGTCATCAGAACTTGAAAATATACCGGCTGGCACCGGAGCATCGGTCAGGCGGGTTGCCACACGGACGATATTTTTTGTCACCGGCATGGCGATGGGCTTGTGGGGTGCGCTAGTTCCTTACGCGCAGTTGCGTACCCATGCTGAAGCAGGCGAGCTGGGGTTATTGTTGCTGTGTCTCGGCGCAGGTTCATTGCTCTCGATGCTGGGTTCGGGAAAGATCATCGGTCACTTTGGTTGCCGTAATGTGATCATCGCTGCGGTCGTGATGTATTGCCTGACGTTACCGTTGTTGGCGACGTTCAGCGATATCTGGCTGTTGGCGATGAGCCTATTTATTTTCGGAATGGGCATCGGGCTGGCGGATGTCGCGGTCAATGTGCAGGGGACAATGGTGGAGCAGGCGGCGGGTAAACCGTTGATGTCTGGTTTTCACTGTCTGTGGAGCGTCGGCGGGATTGTCGGAGCTGGCGGTGGCTCATTGCTTCTGAGTTCAGGCGTTACGCCGCAAGGCAGTACATTTTTTGTTGTCGCGCTGGTCATCTTAGGGACAGCATATTCACTCCGCAGCCTGTTGCCATTCGGCGCGCATGAGGAGGATAGCGCGGAAGGACAGCCGAAGGCCAGACCGAATTTTCGCCTGATACTGATGGCGGTCATGATGATGATATGTTTCATGGCCGAAGGCGCAGTGCTCGACTGGAGTGGCGTATTCCTGGCCAGCGAGCGAGGTCTGGCGCTTGAATATGCAGGTTGGGGCTTTGCTGTGTTTGCGATTGTCATGTCGTTGATGCGTTTCACCGGCGATGCGATTGTCAGCGCACTCGGGCGTAAGCGAGTGCTGGTTGTCGGCGGTATTCTGGGGATTGCCGGTTATCTGATGGTGGTGCTGTTACCGGGGTGGATCCTACCAATATGTGGTTTTGCACTGGTCGGCGTTGGTGTGGCAAATATCGCACCAGTGTTATTTACTCTTGTTGGTCAGGAGAAAGTAATGCCGGTGAACATGTCGGTCGCAATGGTCGCCACGCTTGGTTACCTAGGTATACTCGGTGGCCCGGCGCTGATCGGTTTTATCGCTCATTTCTCTAGCTTGTACGTTGCATTCTCCTCCGTCGCGGCGGCGTTCTTGATCATTACGTTCGGTGCTTATAAGTTGAAATATTAATTTTTTTCGCATATCGGACTGCAAGTACAAACTTAGTTAGAGACAGCTTGCCCAGATGGTGAGTTTTCGTTCCACTGAACGTCAGACCCTAATATCCTTCCGGTAACGTGAATATATCGCCGTCATGATATTCCTTCATCGGTATACAGGTGCAGGCGGGGGATAAGTAGACGCAGCGCTTTTGCCTTGGGTTTGTGTTTGTACTGAATGTTATCTACATCGTAATCCTTCAATTCTCCGAGCGTTGGTCTTGAGTCGCCGTACTCGTGCTGACAAAGCACAATCAATGGCGATGGACAGGGATGTTGTACCTGTTTTTGTTGCTCTTGATACCAGACTCTGGCAATAGGCTGAACCTTTACTGGTCGCTTTATTTTCAGTGTCGCCTGTTCTGGCAGGCGTTTAACATCCGCTATTTCCTGTTCCAGTAACTCTGACCATTGTGTTTTGCTATACGGGGCCATACTACGGCCGGTTTTTAGGCTTTTTTCTAATTTTTCCAGTAGTTCATCCCGGCTGATGTTCTTGATAATATTTTTGTTGGCCCAGCCAAAACGCACGGAGGTGGGGTTGGTAATCAGCGTAATGGTTCGATAAACGCTTAATGTGATTAACCCTCGTAAGTGGGTATGCACGAAATCAAAGCGTTGTTCCGGTTCCAACCCGGATTCAACGGTAATCATGTGTTCCAGCTCTTTTTTCAGCGCATTGATGGTGTCAATCAGCTGATAGGCTTGCAGATATTGTTGATGATCGACGGAAAAGCACAACGCTCCTGGCAAGCGAATGGCAGCTTTACTGCTAATTGATTCTGCGTGATGGTGGATAAACAAACGTTGGAAATGCGCCAATCCCAGTTGGCAAGCCGCAGAACCCATCAATGGGGTTACGGTTATCTGGGTTATTGGGTCATGTTCTTTACCTTTTGGAATGTCTGGTAAAACAAAAACGTTCCCCGCCAGTAACTGGAAACCAGAAAATAGAGAAACCATTTCCGTCAAATGATATTCCAGAGTGGTAAAACAGGTATTCATTCGAGCTATCAGATCGTAGCGTGACATTATTGCCGAGCCATTTAGTTACAACATACATTAATATATACTTTAAATCCCCCACTTAGACAATGAGTTCATTATCGTTAAGCAGGGAAAAAAAAATATTCAGGCCATCATTACATGGATTTTATTATGACAGGCGCGGCAGTAATTTGAGGCGATAGCTGATAAACAATGCAATGAAAAGCAAGACTATCAGGAATAACGTAACTCCTGTCCAGCCATAGGCATACCAGAAAATACCGCCGGTGGTACCCGCCAGACTAGAACCAAGATAGTAAAAAAACAGGTACATTGATGATGCCTGTCCTTTACCCCGTCGAGCACGTATACCAATCCAACTGCTGGCGACTGAGTGGGCCGAGAAAAAACCAGCGCTGAACAGCATCATACCGATCAAAATGATCGCTAATGATGAAAAAATCGTCAATATTAAACCGGACATCATCAGTAATACTGCCGTGATTAATACGGGTCCACGGCCAAATCGGACGCTCATGGCTCCCGCACGAGGTGAACTGTAGGTGCCGGTGAGATAGACCACTGACAGTAAACCAACGACAGCCTGGCTCAGGTTGTACGGGGCGGAAAGCAAACGATAACCGATATAATTGAAAAGCGTGACAAAGGTGCCCATCAGTAGGAACCCTTCAACAAACAGCAGCGGTAGACCGTCATCCCGCCAGTGCAGTTTTAAATTAACCAGTAAGAATTTTGGTCGTAATGATCCGGCCCTAAAATGGCGGGATTCAGGCAGAATGCGCCAAAAGGTCAACGCTGCCAGTAATGCCAATACGCCGATAGCACCTACAGCCACCCGCCACGAGAAAAAATCGGTCAATACGCCGGTAATCAGACGACCACTCATTCCCCCAATAGAGTTACCACTAATATATAGCCCCATGGAAAAAGCCAATACGCTGGGGTGTATTTCTTCACTAAGGTAGCTCATGGCAACGGCGGCAACGCCGCTCAGCGATAATCCAAGCATGGCACGCATAATCAACACGGCATGCCAACTGGTCATAAAGGTACTGATCAGAGTACAAATTGATGCCAGCAGTAGAGAAACCACCATTACATTTTTACGTCCTACCGTATCCGATAGCGGCCCGGTAAACAGTAAACCGACCGCTAACATAATGGTGGATATGGATAATGACAGACTGCTGGTTGCCGGTGATATACCAAAATCGGCCGAAAGCACGGGCAAAATGGGTTGTACACAATACAGCAACGCGAATGTTGCCAGACCGGCGGAAAACAGTGCCAGTGTGACTCGCATAAAAGCGGGAGTACCTCGTTTGATAAAAGGGGTTTTCGCTTTGTGATCGAACGTGTGTTTCTCACGATAATCCTGAATGTCATCAATGACGGAAACCGACATTCCCTGGGAAGACAGCGGGGTACTCAAAATAAATCCTTATCCAAGCTGGTACAGCAATAATCAATTAGTGATGGGGATCATAGGATTAATCGATTGTTTTGTATAATATATTAATAATAATAAATGATATGTTTAAAATATGAATATTGAACTACGACATCTTCGCTACTTCATCGCGGTCGCCGAGGAACTACATTTTGGACGTGCAGCTGAAAAACTGCGGATCTCCCAACCACCGTTGAGTCAGCAAATACAATTGCTGGAAGCGCAGATTGGCGCCAGGCTATTAGAGCGCAACAATCGAACTGTACGTTTGACGCCAGCCGGCACCCAGTTTCTAAAAGAAGCCTGGGCTATCATCAACCAGGTCAATCAGGCCGCAGAACGGGCTGCCCGTATCCAGCGGGGAGAGATCGGCGAACTGAATATTGGTTTTACCTCGTCAGCCCCATTTATCAAGGCCGTGTCACAAAGTTTGCTGCACTTCCGTCAATCCTACCCGGAAGTGCATATCCAAATGCAGGAAACCAATACCAAGCAGCAAATTGAACCATTACTCAACGGCAAACTTGATCTGGGAGTAATGCGTAATAATCCTTTGCCGGATGCACTGCGCCATCAATTGTTACTGCATGAAGCGATGGTCGCGGTGGTTCATGAGGAACACTCGCTCGCTTCGACACCGGGTAAAACCATTAGCATTCAGCAGTTAGCAAACGAACCTTTTGTTTTTTTTGCCCGTGAAGTCGGCACTGCGCTTTACGATGAGACGCTGACCTTGCTGAAAAACTATGGCATCACACCGTATATTACGCAGGAAGTCGGTGAGGCAATGACCATTGTTGGATTGGTGTCATCAGGATTGGGCGTGTCTCTTCTTCCCGCTTCATTTATGCGTATCCGGGTGGATGGCGTGAAATATCTGTCGCTGTCTGAACCGGATGCCATCAGTGAGGTGTGGCTGGTTACTCATCGAAATCGGCCAATCAATACAGCGGCACAGACGCTTATTTCACTTATGCTGCGTCAATAATGTCGTAAATGTGTGCAGCGAATCACATAACGAATCAAATATTTGACGGCTTTTCATAAAAACTACACCATAGCGACAGTTTTTTTATTTTGCAGTGTAAAAAATACCAACAATGCGTTAAAAACCAGGAGTCAGGTCAGAGTGATAGCCAGCGGTCAGCCCGGACATATTGATCAAATCAAGCAAATGAATACGGGAACGGTTTATAGATTGATTGATCAACATGGACCCGTGTCACGCATAGAATTATCCAAAAAGGCTCAGCTCGCGCCAGCCAGTATTACCAAAATTGTCCGGGAACTGATGGAAGCCCATCTGGTACAGGAAACAGAATATCAGGATGTTGGCAGTCGGGGGCGTCCCGCCATCGGACTGATACTGGATACCGAGGCTTGGCACTACCTTTCAATCCGGATCAGCCGCAATATCATTACCCTGGCACTGCGCGATCTGAGCAGTAAACTGGTGGTTGAAGAGACGGTATCATTGCCCACCGAACACCCACAGCCATTACTGAATAGAATTCTGCTGGAAATCGATCAGTTCTTCATTCGGCATCAGAAAAAGCTCGAACGTCTCACCGCGATTGCTATTACTGCCCCAGGGATGATCGATTCGACCACTGGCATTATCCACCGGATGCCATTTTATGATGTTGAAGAGATGGCCATCGGTCCGGAATTATCACAACGAACCGGTGTTCCTGTTTTCTTACAGCATGATATTTGCGCCTGGACGATGGCGGAAGCATTGTATGGTGCTTCCCGTGGATGTCGGGACGTCATTCAGATTGTTATCGATCATAACGTAGGGGCGGGTATTATCACCGATGGGCGGATTCTGCATGTTGGCAGTCGTAATCTGGTGGAAATTGGCCACACGCAGGTTGACCCGTATGGCAAACGTTGTTACTGCGGTAATCATGGCTGTCTGGAAACCGTTGCCAGCACTGAAAACATGCTGGAGCTAGCCCAACAACGTCTTAATGCTTCCATGAGTTCCCTGTTGCATGGGTCGCCGCTTACAGTTGATTCATTGTGCGAAGCAGCACTAAAAGGTGACCAACTGGCAAAGGATATTATCATCGGGGTAGGGAACAATGTCGGTCGCATCGTGGCCATTATGGTAAACCTGTTTAACCCTGATAAAATCTTGGTAGGCTCGCCCTTGAACAAGGCATCAAGTATTCTCTATCCAGCAATTATGGCGTGTATTCAACAACAATCGTTGCCAGCTTACAGTCATAATCTTCACGTAGAAGCCACTTATTTCTATAACCAGGGCACAATGCCGGGCGCCGCACTGGTCAAAGATGCGCTCTATAACGGATCGCTGTTGGTGAAACTGTTACAGGGATAATCTTCCCTGTCAGACTTTTCGCAGAAATACCATTGATTTCCACTGAAAAACAAAACATTGAGCTAACGCAAACTGCTCTGATCCCCCTTAGCCTAGACTTTGGTTCTCAGCAGTCTGTTTAGGCTCTTGGTCTATGTTTTCAGATGGTACTTCTGGAGTGGTGTTTTCATGTTAAAACGCATGTTTGTTACTGGTACTGATACCGCCGTAGGTAAAACGGTTGTATCCAAAGCGTTATTACAAACGCTATCGAAAACCCAAAAGGCAGTAGTGGGTTATAAACCGATAGCCAAAGAGTGCATGGAAACTGCAGAAGGGCTACGCAGCAAAGATGCGCTCATTCTGCAACAAGCATCAACGTTGGACCTTCCTTATAATCTCATCAATCCAATTGCTCTACTGGAAGATGAGATCAGTGCCAGCGAAACACCGATTAATTACAGTGCCATGACTGAAGGTTTGCAACAACTTAGTAATCTGGCAGATGTGGTCATTATCGAAGGCAGCGGCGGCTGGCGTACACTCATGAACGACATGCGTATATACTCTGAATGGGTCGTGCAGGAACAATTACCCGTCGTGTTGGTGGTTGGCATCAAGCTGGGTTGTATCAGCCATGCACTGTTAACCGCACAGGCCATATTGAATGATGGTCTGCCACTGGTTGGTTGGGTAGCCAACCGTATCAATCCTGGTCTGGCTAATTATGCTGACATCATTAATGCACTGCGTAAAAAAATCCCGGCCCCGCAGCTAGGCGAATTACCTTATTTGCCTCGAGCGGAACAGCGGGATTTGTCCTCTTATATTGATCTTTCCGCCATCAATCAATAGCGGTTACTGTATCGAAAAGATGTTCGGATTATCACTGCTTCCTGCCCTAAAAAGGAACAGGAAGCAGGGGACATGTTTACGGATTAATTGGACGACCGGTTCTACGGTCCAGACAACGTGCGGAAGAACTTTCCCAGTAGACATTAAAATTGCTGCTGTTTTTACATCTTTCGGCAGAATCAAGCGCCCTATCTTCACGATCGATATTTCTTAACTGACGATCTGCCAATTTTTCTTCGATCTTCACTTTTTTGTTACGTAGATTTCGAGTCTCGTTCCGATCTTCTCTACTCTGACGAACAGCTTCTTTTGATATGGCGCTATTACCATTATCAATAATAATCTGGTGTGTCTCAGCAATACTGGGAGTGCTAATACCAGCAAACACAACCAGCGACAGAGGAATCAAGGCACGCAGCAATGATGTGGGAAATTTTCGATTCATGTTGTCACCCTGACAAAACAGTTTTGGTTAATACAATTAATTAAATACAAGCGCTTATTTAGCAACAAAGGAGATATACCATACCTGATATTGATGAAACCATAATCCGCTTGGTGAAAATATCAAAAACGCAGGAAAAATCCTAATATATTCATCTCAGAAAACGGGAAAATTGTAAGTTAATACTTGGAGAATGGATGTAGCGAACTGAACTTGGCGCTGTTGCATCACAAGTGCCGGTCAGGTTGATGAGCTCCCAGCTCGCGCACGCCAGATCTCGAACGCCACCATGGTAAGCGCGAGTACGACTGGACCGACAAAGAATCCCACCACGCCGAACACGACGACCCCGCCGATCAGCGCAATCAGCAGCGGCACAGTATGTAAGCGCAGGTATTTGCCGACGATGATCGGATAGAGTAGGTTGTCCGCGAGCCCGACCACGGCCGCGCCCCAGACCACCAGCAGCAATGCATGTCCCCATTCACCGTTGAGCAGCAGGAGCAGTGCTGTAGGTGCCCAGATAATCGGTGGTCCCAGCAGCGGGATGATCGACAGCAACCCCATTACGATCGCCCAAAACCAAACCGCCGGCAGATCGAGCCACCAGAACATGAGGCCACCGAGAGCACCCTGGACGATACCGGCGAGCACCTTTCCATACATCGTCGCAAAGATCGTGTCGCTGACCACGCGGAAGACCCGTTCCGTTTCGGTCTGCGACAGTGGCAATAAAGATCGAACGCTCGCAAGCAACTCGTCACGATCCCGCAAAAAATAGAAGAGGAAGAAGAACGTCAGAACGAATTTGATCGTTCCCACGAACGATGACTTTACCGTAAAAGAACCGATCGCAGTCAGCACCAATCCCGCACGCTGCAACAAATCGCCGAGATCCAGGCGCTGTCGCAGCCACTCCCATGCCGGTGCGATCCAGACATGCTGAGAGAGCGCTTCGTCCCAGTCATTGAACTCGATCTGTGTCCGGAGAAGTCTGTATCCGCTGAGAGCCTCGTCGATCATGCTGGGGATGACCATGCCGGACGGCACTATCAGTAGCAACGAGAGTATGGTGACGGACAGCGAGGCCGCGGCAGTGGGCCAGTGAATGCGACGGACAATCCAACGGTGCAGCGGCCAGCCGATCACCGCAAGCGCCGTGGCCCAAGCCAGTGAGGTAATGAATGGTCGCGCGATCAGATAGCATAGCAGCAATGCCAGAACGGTGAGCGCGAGCAATGCGAGGTCGGACAATCCACGCTCGGACCAGAAGCCCGCAGCAGATGGTTGCTGGCGATTGACGGGATCGGACTCGTTCATGGTCTTCGTGCCTCTCGTTGCGTTTCCACTGCGTCGTGTGCGGACTTACTTCGCCGACGCCAGAAGTGCTTTTCGAGCGACAGCACCGGTAGCCCGGCCAGCGCGACTAGCGTGGGTGCGATCCAGTCCGTCGCGTCGAGTGGATGGGTGTGGAACAGTGCGTTCAGTGGCGGCATATAGACGAAGCACAATTGTAGCACGAGCGTGGCGGCGATCCCGAAATAGACATAGAGGTTGCTGAACAGCCCAATGCGGAACGCACTCTCCGTCAGCGACCGACAATTCAGCAGGTAAGCGCACTGGAACAGGATTATCGTCGTAACGGCTACTGTCTGCGAACGTGCGAGCACGGGCGCAATGCCGGCCGCGAGGTCGGAGTGGTACTCGTAGAAGAACAGGCTCATTGCACCCATGGTCATCAGTGCGCCAACCAAAAACGTGCGAAAAACCAGGAAAGGTCCGATCAACGGTTCGTCCGGTGGTTTTGGTGGGCGGTCCATCAGGTCCGGTTCTCGGGCTTCGAACGCGAGCGGTAAGGCGAGGGCGATCGCCACGACAAGGTTGACCCACAGGATTTGCACCGGTTCGATCGGCATCTGCAAATGTCCGTCGACGATCGGGAAGAATAACACGGCAACCAAGATGATCATCGCCTGCCCAAGGCTCGTCGGCAGGATGAAGGCGAGCGACTTCAAGAGGTTGTCATAGACGCGGCGGCCTTCTTCCACCGCCGCGCTGATCGAAGCAAAGTTGTCGTCGGAGAGCACCATGTCGGCGGCTTCCTTAGCCACCGCCGTGCCACTTATTCCCATGGCCACGCCGATCTCGGCGCGTTTCAGTGCCGGCGCGTCGTTGACGCCATCGCCCGTCATCGCTACCACCTGGCCATCGGCCTGCAGTGCCGTGACGAGCCGTAGCTTGTGTTCGGGCGCCACGCGCGCAAACACGTGCGTCTTACGTACCAGGGCGACGAGATTGGCATCGGAGGTCGTCTCGATCTGGTGGCCAGTAACAATTTGTGCACCATCACCTTCGCCGTCGAATAACCCGAACAGGGCGCCGATCGTACGCGCAGTAGCCGGATGATCGCCCGTCATCATCTTTACTACAATACCGGCGTGCTGGCAGGCGCGAACGGCCTCGGTAGCTTCTTCTCGGGGTGGATCGACCATTCCCACCAGACCGAGCAGGCGTAGTTCACGCCGCCATGTGGCGTCTTCGAGGCTCGGGATAGTGTCGACCTGGGCAGTGGCGATACCAAGCACGCGCATGCCGCGTTCGGCCAGTGAATGCGCTGCCCCTTGGACAATGTCGAACTCAATCGACTGGTCATCAATCACCGGACACAGCTTGGCCACCACCTCCGGTGCACCCTTGATGCAAACCAGCTGGCCACCCTCAGCGTTGGTATGTAAAGTCACCATGAACTGCCGTTCGGAATTGAAGGGAATCTCGTCCAAGCGCACGTAAGCCTCGCGCAGCTCGTCTTCATTGAGCTTCGCCTTGCGCGCGGCAACGACGAGCGCACCTTCGGTAGGGTCGCCGACGATCTTCCAGCGACCGCCATCGTTTTCCAACGTGGCGTCGTTGCAAAGAACAGCAGCGCGCAGCAGTTCGGTCGCCACTGCGGACGCGGCAGGTGCCAAATCATCGTTATTATGCAGTTCACCTTCGGGCGCATAACCGGTTCCAGTGACTGCGACGGTTCCCGTCGGTGTCCACAGCGCTTTGACGGTCATCTCGTTTCGCGTTAGCGTTCCGGTCTTGTCGGTACAGATGACGGTAATGCTGCCGAGCGTCTCCACTGCAGGTAAATGGCGGATGATCGCTTTGCGCAGCGCCATCCGTCGCACACCGATCGCCGAGGCGATCGTGATCACAGCTGGCAGCCCTTCGGGGGTTGATGCAACCGTCAGCGTGATCGCCGCCAGTGCGCTGTGGATCAACGGGTACTCGCGCAGCAGTCCGACGATGAAGATCAGCACGGCGACCATCACGATCCCCAGCGTGATGGTCCGCGCCATGTGGCCTAGCCGGCGTGTCAGCGGCGTCTCCAGCTCGACCGTTTCGCTCAGCAGTTGCGAAATGCGGCCGAGTTCGGTACGGGCACCGGTGGCGATGACGATGCCCTTCGCGGTGCCGGCAACGACCAGCGTGCCGCCGAACGCCATTGAGCGCCGATCGCCAAGCACCGCCTCGGCCTTCACCGGTGCTTCGAACTTATTTGCTGGCACCGACTCACCGGTAAGCATTGCTTCTTCGACTTGTAGCCCGTTGGTTTCAAACAGCCGGACGTCGGCCGACACCTGATCGCCTGGCTGTAGTAGCAATACGTCGCCAGGTACGAGTTCATGTGCAGGTACAACGGTCACATCGCCGTCGCGCGTGACAGTTGCCTGCTGCGGCATTAAGCTGCTCAATGCCTCGATAGCTTTGCTCGCACGCATTTCCTGCGCGAAACCAACCAAGGTGTTGATCACCACGACCGTCAGAACGACCACTCCGTCGGTAACCTTGCCCATCAACGCAGCGATCAGCCCGGCGGCGATCAGCACGTAGATTAACGGGTCGGACAACTGACGCAGCAGGATCTTAAGCACACCGCGGCGTGGTCCGTGCTCGATATGATTCGGCCCGTGCTTGCTCAACCGAGCCAAGGCTTCCGTCGATGACAGGCCGTCGTCGGAGCTTTTCAGTATACTGAAGGTCTGTTCGACCGGGAGTGCGTGCCATGTAGGCAGAGGATCGGATGAATTTTCCATTCAAGTACCCTAATGTACCCATCACGCTCAGTGTCCCTCTGGAAACCAAACGTGATGTTTTCTCTAAAAATCGGCTGAATAAGCAGTATTAGGGTAAAACCCACGCTATCACTTGTCTCGATACACCTTCAACCCAGCGAAAGTCTGGTTGACCGGCATCATTTCCAGTGTGTTGATGTTAACGTGTGCAGGCAGAGTAGCCACCCAGAATACCGCTTCGGCGATATCATCCGGCATCAGAGGGTCTGCTTTATCGTAAGTTTGATGAACTTTGTCCTCATTACCTTTAAAACGCACTGCCGAGAACTCGGTACCACCGACCAGTCCTGGTTCAATATTGGTCACTCGTACACGGGTACCAAACAGATCAGCACGCAGCCCCAGACTGAACTGACGTACAAACGCTTTGCTGGCGCCGTACACATTGCCGCCGGCATATGGCCAGTTACCCGCAGTGGAACCCATATTAATAACATGGCCAATATTACGTTTTACCATATCAGGCAACAGTGCGCGGGTCACAAAGACCAGCCCTTTATTGTTGGTATCGATCATTGTTTCCCAGTCATTCACATAAGCTTTATGAGCGGGTTCTAAACCCAGCGCCAGCCCGGCATTATTCACTAGAACGTCGATGTTACGCCATGCAGCAGGTAACGACGTGATAGCCTGATCAATTGATTTTTGATTGCGAACATCTAAACGCAGGGTATGCAGAGACGCTCCCAGTTCATCTTTCAGTACATCCAAACGCTCCTGGCGACGTCCACAGGCGATAACCTTATGACCTTCTTTAATAAATCTTCGGGTAATGGCTTCACCAAATCCGGCTGTGGCACCAGTAACAAAAATAATCATGCTGTTTTCCTCTAACGGCTATTTCATTTTTTCAGATAAGGGGCGATCAACGATAAATCAGCGGGGGAAAGACGATCCGCGGCGGTCTGAGCCTGATGCCAATAGGGATAGATCAGTGGCGGGCGACTGACTTCATCCAACCGTGCAATCTCTTGCGGGTTAAGC
Organism: Prodigiosinella confusarubida; assembly: GCF_002847015.1. GTDB lineage: Bacteria > Pseudomonadota > Gammaproteobacteria > Enterobacterales > Enterobacteriaceae > Prodigiosinella > Prodigiosinella aquatilis. The sequence continues at coordinate 3,018,793 of NZ_CP025085.1, read as the reverse complement.
ACAATATCCACCGCTTTAAGATTATCCTCTAATTGATCATCCGTACGAGCACCGATGATCACTGAACTGACCGACGGGCGAGATAATAGCCAGGCTAGTGCAATCTGCGCCGCCGAAACACCATGCTGCCCGGCAATATCAACCAGCACATCGACGATATTGTATAACAAACCTTCATCCCGAACCGGTGGCTCATTCCAGTGTTCCAGATGCCGTGTCGTACCATCGGGTGCCTGGTCACGCCGATACTTCCCGGATAGCAGCCCACCGGCCAGCGGACTCCATATCAATACGCCGACGCCTTGATCCTGCGCTATAGGCAGCAATTCATACTCTGCTTCCCGAGACTGTAGCGTGTAATGAATTTGCTGGCTTATTGGGCGCGCGGTACCTGATTTTTCAGAAAGATGTAACGTTTTCATCAGGTGCCAACCGGAAAAATTGGAAATCCCGACATAACGAACCTTACCGCTGCGTACCAGATAGTCCAATGCGTCAAGCGACTCTTCCAGTGGTGTCAGGCCATCCCATTCATGCAATTGATAAAGGTCGATATAATCCGTACCCAATCGCTTCAGACTGGCTTCACAAGCACGAATAATATGATGGCGTGATGACCCTCGGTCATTCGGTCCATCACCCATGGGAAAACGAGCTTTACTGGCGATCAACACCTGGTGGCGTTTTTCCTTGATTGCCTGACCAAGAATTCTTTCCGATTCACCGCTGGAGTAAACATCAGCGGTATCAAACAGATTTATCCCGGCATCAATACAACGATCAATCTGGCGACGCGCACCTTGCAGGTCCGTGTTTCCGGTTTTCGCAAACTTTCCCTGACCGCCAAATGTCATGGTGCCCAAACTCAGGACTGACACTTTGAGACCAGAGTGGCCTAACAGACGATATTCCATCATTTAACTCCCTGATTGGTTGCAAGACAGTAATGACTCTGTGCCACTTTATACAAAAAATCCAGTAAAGTGATACCGTAGCAATTACTGAATATTCATCCGTCGTTGATTTCCTGATTGTCTGCCTCAACCGCCTCATAAAGGCGTTCCAGAATATCGGGGAATGCTGACTGAACCCGGCTCCAACTGGGAACAAACGGTTTATCGCCGGGGCTTTCGCTATAAATCTGGCCGGATAGGGTAATAACATCCGAGAACAACTCCACCGCAGACTCTTCAGTATGACGATCAAAATGCAAACCATTCATACGCGCATCATGTTCAAATGCATCGATCATATCCAGCGCTGTTCGGTAATAGGTGGCGCGCAGTACCCGGAATGAATCTGTAGTAATATTCACCCCCTGAATCGCCAGCTTACGATACAGCGCTTTGGTGATATCCAGCGCCATGCGTTGCAAGCCAGACGTTGGATCTGTTTCCGACATCGGCTGATGCTTGTGATCATAATTATCAGCGATATCCACCTGGCAGATGCGGCTGATTGACGTGCCTCGGTAAATTTCCGACAGCACGCCGATTTCCAGCCCCCAATCACTGGGTATTCGCAAGTTACGTAGCACATGGCTGCGCATGGCGAATTCTCCTGACAGGGGATAACGGAAACTGCGCATATACTCCAGATAGTCTGAATTACCGTAGACACGACGTAACGATTTCAGCAGCGGAAACACCAGCAAACGCCCGACACGCCCATTCAACTTTCCTTCAGCTACCCGAGCGTAGTAACCCTTACAAAAGTCGTAATGGAAGTTTGGGTTGGCGACCGGGTAGAGCAGCCGGGCCAACATGCTACGGTCATACGTGACAATGTCACAATCATGTAGAGCGATGCAAGACGAACGCCGTGAAGCCAAAGTGTACCCGACACAAAACCAGACATTACGTCCTTTGCCTGGTTCCATCGGCGCCAACTCTTTTTCGGCCAATTCCTGACTTAACGCCGTAAGGCGAGGGCCGTCATTCCATAAGATACGGTGCCGTTGTGGCAACCGAGAGAAAAACGTGCGTGCATGTTCAAACTGATCACGATCGGCACGATCTAATCCGATCACTATTTCACCGAGATAGGGAACCTGCGCCAATAGATCAATAATCTTACTAAGCGCCGGTCCCTCCAGCTCAGAAAACAGGGAAGGGAGGATCAGTCCCATACTGTTCTGCCCGGAAAAAACCTGTAGTTCATATTCAAGCTCTTCCACACTGCGCTGAGTAAGATTATGAAAGTTCGTAATAATGCCATCCTGATAAAAATCACTCATACCGGTTCCCCTCACGTTAAATAATCGACTCGCCATCAGCGAGAAAATGGTTAAGGCCTTCACTCCATCCTGACGGGCCAGATTGCTGAGTGAGGTATATCTTAGTATGATTTTTTTGTGACATTGTCACGTGCAAGTGAGATTTGTTTTTGATAATTACAGCGTAATCAGTGGATTCCAGCATTGAGATATCATTCGGGCTATCGCCCAACCCAATTGTGAGCATTTCTGTTTTTCGTTGTTGCACATACTGTGATGTCAGCCAATTGACGGCATTTCCCTTGCTGACACCACGACCCATCACATGATAAAAACGGCCACCCTGTGTCAAAGACAAGCCGTATTTCTCCAATGATTGCCGGAATCGACCTAAAGCGATGTCATCATCAAACCACTGTAACGGTTCAGAAGCTTCACGTTGACGGGCTAATGCAGACTCCTCGATCCCCAGACCTGTGATATCGGAGACCTTCTCATCATCCATGTCAGAGAACCCTTGAAAATCAAATTGATACTCTTTATGTAATGTGCCTAATACCTGGCAGATAAACGAATAGTCAGCATTAAAAATCTTACGGGGATAATCGGGATGTGATGACCAACTGCGCGGTAAAGTAACAAGTGCACCATTTTCAGCGATAAAAGGATATTCATGCAGTCCCATTGTTTGCTGTAGTGGTACCACTTCAGCAGCCGTTTTACTGCTTGCAATAATCACTGGTACCTGATGCTGCTGCAACCGGACCAGCCAGGGAATTGCCGGTTCCCAGCTATAAGTATCGTGGTCCAACAGAGAACCATCCAAATCGCTAAAAACTATCAACGCAGAACTCAATTCAGGCATTCAATCTCCTTCTGGTTCTGAACCGTTTCCCAATTGGAGAGGTATGTATCGTATCAATATGATAAATATAATAAAAATCACATTTACTTATTCTATATAAGAATAGCGGTTATCATAATTAACGCCAACAAGCATGAAACAGCGAGAATAGAGAAGGGGAACTAAATCAGTTTGTTCAATAAGATATTGGATAATAAAGGTAACGCGGCCAGCGACGTGAATTTACGGCATAGCCGCCATAAACTCACATCGTCAACAATAACAAACCTAGCGGCGGCCACGCAGATGAATGTTGGCAGACCATTCGTAAGTCACGGAAGTATCAGGTTTGAATTTGTTTTTCTTTCTACGCGCGGTGAGTTGCTTCGCGGCAGTCTCGCGCTCCTTCATGAGGTTATCGATGTAGTCATCTTTAATATGATTGTTTTCAGAATTAGTGAGCGGACGTCCGTGTTTTTTTCTTTCCTGATCGAGCAGTGTCTTAAGTTGACGCTGTTCACTTTCCGTCATGTCCTTCTGGGTCAGTCTGGGTTCTGGCATGAGAATCGGCCTGATAAAAGAGAGGGTGCTATCATTGTAGAGGAAAACAGCGATGAACTCATAAAAATCGGAAACTGTGTGATCAAGCGTCCATATCAACTGCGCTAGCTAGGTAGTCTGTAATCTGTTTTTTGCTTTGTTCTGATATCACTGCAAATTATCATTCTGAAATAATTCTTAACAAACATGCCATGAACACATTGTTTACTTTTTATTAACCAATGCTATTTTTAAACTAATTATGGAATTTTGATATGCATTATGGTCAATAGACTGATGATGGGTTATTACTCTATGGAAAATAATTATTTATCAACACAAATGTATTCTTTCCGTAAAAATTATTACCTTCATATTAATAATTTATATCAATCAATATGTAAAAATATAACAGAGGGGAACAAGAAACAGTTTATAAATACGTGGGATAACCTTACCATTGATGATTATCTGCAAGAGAAGACCCTCCGGGAACGGCGTATTTGTAAATTTGAAATAGATACTGGAGGTTATCTAATTCCACTGAATGATTGCCGTTTCTATCAAAGTGGTGAAGTCAATGTATTGCTCGGTGGGATAGAACGAGTATACCAAAGAAGCGAGACGAATTTTATTAATTCTCAGCTCTTATCACACCTCATACATCACCATATTAGATTATTAAAACAGGTGTGTAGTGCTTGTAGGTGGCTGATTACCTGTCATCAATTTCGTATTCTGTGTGACCATGACAATATCGGCCTTGCGACTCCTGAAGGAATACATTCAGATGGACATGATTATGTTTTCCAACACATTATTAACAGGAATAACGTGTCTGGTGGCGAAAGCGAAATATATTCTTCTGAAGGAGAACTGATTCTCAGACATACCCTGGAGCATTTTCTGGAAACGTTACTGATTGATGATCGTGCAATAAAACATAATGTTACCCCATTATTTCCTGGAAATGATGTAGGCAATCCTGGCTGGCGAGACATGCTGATTATTGATTTTGACAAGATGCAGTGAGGTTATAATAGAAATGTTTCTAAGTACATCGTCATCATCTACAGTGGATAACTATATTGATAGAGTCGTGGAATTATTTTCATTTGCCAGAAGACGTCGCAAAACGACTATTTCTCTAACGGCAAATGAAAATATATTATCAGATACGGCAAGATTATTAGGCCAGAATCGTTATTATGACCGTTATTATTTTGATGGGGAACTTAATAGCGGGTGTCGATATGCATCCTATTATAATGGGATGCAATTTGAAAATTTTCCAGAAGTTTCAGAGTTAAAAGAAGCTGCTATGGTGGCGGCCCAAAAATTATTCTCTGCATCTTTTATCGAGTTTCGAGTATTGTCCGGCGTTCACTGTACATTAGCGATGATTGCCTCTCTTACAGAACCCGGAGATACTGTCTGGGCACTAGATCCCCGTTGTGGTGGGCATTTTGCAACTGGACCGCTCATTGAACGGCTGGGGCGTAAATACCAGTACCTTTTACTGAAAGACAACAGCAAATTCGATGAACACGCCCTAGCGCTTTTACTAACAAATCCTCCTTCCGCCATCGTGATAGATCATGGTCTGGCAAATAATATCGTTTCAGTTTCTCATATCAGACAGTGGTTAGTGCGTCAGGGACTTGAGAGAGTGCTGATTATTTATGACGCATCTCATTTGCTGGGATTAATTGCTGGAAAAACAGTGCCTAACCCTCTCGATGAAGGGGCTGATATTTTACAGGGAAATACGCATAAATCATTCCCTGGGCCTCATCGGGCAATCATCGCCGCACGGTGTCCATTGCTGGCTCGTCGAATCAGCGAAGGGCTGGAAACCGGCATGGTTTCTTCACCGAATTTATCTTCTTTATTACAGCTATTTGTCACTTTACTGGAGATGGATCAATACGGTGAATCCTATGCACAGCAAATGTGTAGCAATGCACAGTTTCTTGCACAGAGTCTGACAGATATCCCTGGGTGGGAAGTACTTCCGACCAGCACTCATAAGATCCTGCTGATGGGAGAAAAAAGTTCCGATATGGCAGCTTATTTCAATGAACTGGGATTACGGGTCAACAATAAATCTTTATATGGTCGTTCCTGTCTGCGGCTTGGTGTGCAGGAAATAACTCGTCTAGGGATTAACAACGAACAGTTGTCTATCGTATCGGGGGTGCTACGGCAGATTTTACTGGAAGAGGCTGGTACTACAGCAACGAAACACCAGATAGAAGTTCTGGGTCAGCAGTTACAGCATGTGCACTATAGTTTTGATAGTAGGGATTAATATAATGGCAAAAGTATGTTGTTTAGTGATTGGCAATGTTCGTGAAGGCGAATATGAAGGTTTGCTGGCACAGGGCGTGACTATCCTGCTTCTCTCCGATACGAAGCAGGTCACTAAAAAAGCCGATCCGTCGAAAATACAACCTGTTGCCAGCTATGATTTTTCAAAAGGATATAGTGAAGATTTACAGCAACTGGTGAATGATTTGTATCAGCAATACGCCTTTAGCAGCGTGCTGAATTACAGGGAAAGCTATGTTGCTATCACAGAACATATTTGTCGTGGGCAGACAGAGCTATCCCATATGCACCAGAATATCTCAATCACGCTGGATAAAACCAAACAACGGGCTTGCTTTAATCGTAGCTCGAACCCTGACTTACACGTTATGTCACGTACTGTCACGATGAGTGAACTGTTACAACAAGCCGCGACGTTGACATGGCCATGCGTTCTGAAGCCTGCAAGTTTGTATAGTAGTCTGTTTGTTAAGTGCCTACACAGTAATTATGAGCTGGAACGTTATTCTCTTGAGGAATGGCCTGAACTACAGGCTTATGTAGCTAACAAGAGTCGCGAAAATGATGTCTTGCTACTGGAAGAGTATCTGGAAGGTTCCAACCACTCTATTGATTGTGTGATCTCTGCCGATGGAAAGGTAACTACGTTCCCGATTGTTGATGTCATCGCTGGGATTGACATCCAACGCAATGATTTTCATCACTTTGCTCGTTACTCTCCGTCAATCCTGCAACCCGATCAAGATCAAATGGAGAGATGCCACAAACTGGCCTGTGATGCGGTTGCTGCTCTAGGGCTGAGAGGCACATTTGCCCATGTCGAATTTATTATGACAGTGAAAGGACCTCGTATCCTTGAAGTCGGTGCTCGCCCAGGTGGAAGCCGGATATATGTTATTCGTGAAGCTTGGGGAATTGAAATGGACTATTATTACCATTGCGTTCTAGCTGGAAACTCGGTCCCTAAAAAAGAAATATTGCCAATCGCGTTTGGTATTGCGACTCCTTTTGCTCGACACAATCGTCCCTGGCAGGGATTACAGCATGAAGAGCTTTTACGCCGAATACCTGGTTTTGTGCGTTGGGACGCTTGGGTAAAAGAGGGGGAAATAATTGGCCCCGCGAGCAATGGATTTCAGAATTATGTCTATGCGGAGTTTCGCTGTTCGAATACTTCCGGGCTGCGGACATCTTTGCTAGAGGTAACAAATCTTGATGTCTTTGGCGAATTACAAAAACCAGCGGTAATTATTGTGGGTGGGAGAGACTCTTCTCTTAACTGGCCTGGCAATTTTGCATTCGACTTTACTTTTGTTCAGACGCCAGATCAGCTTACGGAATATCAGCGCCATTATGCTGATATAATTCTGACAAACGATATTACTGATATCGATAGCTGGTTACCACAACTGCTTGAGTACCACGAGAAACGCCCCTTTGTCGCGATTGTCTCTTTTACTGAACTGGGGTTATTACCTGCGGCAAAAGCAGGTGAACAACTGGGGATACTGCACAATCCTCGTCGTAGCGTGGAACTGAGTCGGGACAAACTACAATTTCGCGAACTTATGTCGGCGAGCTGCTGGGCACTCCCGGCATCGAAAGTTAATAGTGCACAACAAGCGCTGGAATTTATTAAACAGCATGGCCCCGCGATTATTAAGCCGGTGGATGGTTCCGGGAGCAAGGGTATTTATGCTGTCAATAAAGCTGCTGACTTGTGTCACATTGTTTTTGATGGTAACCAACAGATAGAGCAGTTTGTTGAAGGCGATGAATTCAGCGTCGAGACCCTCACTCTGAATAGTAAGCATCATATACTTGGCATCACCCGCAAATACACTACCGGCACACCTCATTACGTCGAGACGGGGCACGATTTTCCAGCGAGTTTACCTCCTGAAGATGAGCAGCGAATTCATGACGCGGTGAAATGGTTGCTGGATGCGTTGGGACACCAATGGGGGCCAGCGCATACTGAGGTGAAGATTAGTGGTGATACGCTGCATTTTATTGAAACCCAAACACGTTTTGGTGGCGATCAGATCTGGGAAATGGTCTGGCGAGTCACAGGAATTCATCAGGCTGGTGCCACTATTGCCGCAATGGCCGGACAGAAGCTGACACCTGACCATGTCCAGTTTGACCGAATGGCCATCAGATTCATCACGAATACCACTGTGCCTAGAGATGACAATCCCTGGCTATTTCGTACACACATTGACAGACAGAAAATAGGACGTCCTGTACAGTGCTCATCCGACCGCTACGGCTATTATCTTTACGGGTGTAGTGAAGAAGATGGGGTGGCATTTGTCTCGACATTATCTGTGATCTGAAAATTGCGTATAAAACGGAGGAGACCTTCATGAATAATGTTACTTATCATATTGAAGGGAAAATGCACCCTGATTTTCCGGTTATTTCATTCTCAACCAACGTTTATGACAATCCTGCTGATATTTTTGGATCCATAAAGGATCTTTCCCAACATTTTAAAGCGGTTGAGTTTGAAATAGGGGAAGCTGCTGAAAATGTTTTCTGGGCAATGAGTGAGGTGCAGCGCCTGGCGTTGGCAAAACAAATCAGAGATTTTTGCCAGCAAAATGGAGTTGTTTTTACCGTACATGCGGGATGGTGGGGGCGACAGTACAATCTGTGTTCACCTGATCTACAGGAACGAGTAACGGCGGTAAAGTGCCTTGCCGCTGCAGTTAACTTTTCCTACGAGGCTGGCGCAACCAGTGTGACGTTCCATCCCGGCTATAAAGACAAGTACAACAATACGACATTGCTTAACTGCCTTATTGAATCGATCAATGCCGTTATGGCGCAATGTAATACTGCCGGACTGGTATTGTGTCTGGAGAATATGGGAGGGGAGCGGCCGAAGTATCCTGTCTTCACGGTTGATGAGCATATCCATTTTCATCAAAAAACAGGATGTTTTATTACCATTGATGTAACACACTTATGTTCGGTGCATGCTTATGGTGAGGCGCTTTTTGATGCTATTACCAGACTTGCGCCTGTAACCCGCCATCTACATATTGCTGACTTGGAAGATACACATCATCAGCATTTACCGATCACAGAAGGCAATTTACCCCTAAGTGATGTGTTAAATAAATTTGCCCAAGCCGGTTACCGGGGTGTGGCGGTCGTGGAGGAGTTTATTCCCCGTTACAGCACAGAGTTTTATCTGAAAAAAGCGACTGATTATCAGCAAAAAATAGAGATGATGCGTAATGCCGCCGCCTGATTCCAAAATGATATCTGGTAGCCAGAGTGAGATTTTACAAGGGGTAGGGGATGCTTTGCCCTTTGTATTTACGCTTTTATTGTCATTCAGCATGATTGGACTGCTGAGTTATCAACAAGGGCTGGGTTTTTTCCACAGTTTATTATTCAGTGGAGCACTAATGTCAGCCCCTTTACAGATGACGTTACTAGAGGTTTCGCAACATACTCTGTCATTTGTGGTGGTGTTAATCTCTGCGTTAAGCATCAACCTGCGATTTATGGTATTTACGTTGAGTTTACGCGGCAGCATGAAAGAAGGAGTGGTTGGTTATATTCCTTCCATTCTGGTTATGGCGAACGCGGCGTTTACCCTGATGTCATTACGCAGGGAACAATATCCGCTGACCCGTCGTTACTGTAATACAGTGAGTTTCACACTTTATGGCACGGCGCTGACCGGAACCTTGGTCGGTTATTTTTTTGCTTCTGTAGCGGGAAAAGATTTTGCTGAAAATATAACGATTATCGTGGCTATCTTTATCGCTTCTTCTTTGGGAAAAATGGGCAAAGACGGAGACCAATTGTTAGCACAAATTGTGGCGCTTCTTTCCTGCGCAGTCAGTTTATGGTGGGGAGGCGTTATCAATCTGATGATGATTCTCGCCATCACGCTTTTAATAAGTTTTTGCTATGACAGATAAGCATTATTTTTGGGTTTTTATTATTACTTGTGCACTGGTTTCTGGTTTGTGCCGGTTATTGCCGCTAATGATTGATGTAGAAAGGCTACCGCATCCCATACAGAAAATAATTGCGCGGTTGGCAAAATATATCTCCGTAGTGCTACTGGCCACAATCCTGGCAGGAGCAGTGCATCAATTGGGAGATCGTAAGGGATTTGATTTTCACTGGCTGATTCCCATTGTATTGGCCTGGATGATGAGTGCGGCAACGTCATTAAAATCGTGGCATGTATTTCTACTTTCTCTGGGATGCTGGGGTATTCTGACATGGATGTTTTAACAGAGATGCAATGCAATGATGAATTGACGACTTAAATGGATATGATAACCAAGTCCTTTGTCCTCTGAAACCCGCTAACTGGTGTCCGCTTGGAAAACGGAAAGAACAACAGGCCACGCAAGTGTCTTGGGTTCAGACAACCCTCGGTGGTGTTTGCAGAGTTAAGAAAGGCTACTTAGCGTTGCACTTCGGAGTTGAATCCACCGCTTAGGTTTTCTTTAATATTATAAAAAAATAAGGAGCTATACGTGAAAGCCTACAAGTATATGAGCATGAGAAATTATGAAGAGTTTGTGAAAAATAAAACGTTAAGGCTTACAAAGGCGCACTCTCAGAATGACCCCTTCGAATTTCTTTTGAGTGCCACCTACTTGGATGGTTTATTTAAAGTCAATGATGGGAAAAAAATTTCAATGAGTATTTAAATATGTCGGGTTGCATATCAATGTCCACGACTAAAGAAAGTATATATATGTGGTCTCATTATGCAGATAATCATAAAGGAGTTTTACTTGAGTTTACTTTTGATGAAGGCGATCCTAAGTCTTTATTTTTTGGAATGGGAAATGTTTTTGAAAATAGTCACATTAAATCGCCAAGTGGTTTTCAATGTGGTCCAGTAGAGTATCAGAGTTCGAGGGTAATATCCAAATCAAGCAATAAGTTAAACGATATTATAAGTAAATCTTATTTCATAAAATCACATAACTGGGATAAAGAGAACGAGTATAGGTTTATTTTACCTTTTGCAGAATATTGGGAAATTTTATTTACCTCTAAAGGGCTAAAAAAAGCATTGCATAACATTAAATTTGAAGGCTTTGAGCAAAGGTTCATAAATGAAAATTCAAACGACAAATATCCTTTTAAAATAAACGGGTTAAGCTTAAGTTTCTTATTAGGAAATAATCACATTACAACCTTAAGTGACATATGGGAAAATGAAGGTGATGACTGTATTTTTGTTGTTCGTGTTAATTATGATAAACTAACCGGAATTTATTTTGGCTGCAAGAGTAATATAAGTGGTAATTCTTATATCCCTGAAAATTTTTTCACAAACTCGATGGCTCAATACATGGGGTTTACAAAGCATCTCCTGATGATGATGAGTTTAAATTGAATTTTACACCTATAAATATCACTTTATTTAACGAAGGAAAATAATTAAATTCCATACTAAACCTTCTAATTTACTCCGAAAAAATCTCTATTAAGAGAGGCCCGGTTGGAAAAGGGAAAACATCCCACGCTAAGAATTTTTTTTGTACAACTCACTATCCACTGAGCGTAATAACAATAATTTTCTTACAGTGAGCCCTCAATATCTAGACCAACCCCAATGAAACCATAATGTACATGACGAACTATTGTCCTGCCTCGACAACACTTCTTGAATTTGATTCCAGGGCCACAGAAACACTTCTGATTAGGCTTCAAATCAACGTAGGTATCATTTCCCTTATCGAATTCAATTTGAATCACTGTGCTTTTCGCATGGCAAAGGGGATTCCCCCACCTCAGTCACAAATCTGAAGTGAGGGAAACGTTCCTATGTCTGATTTATTGTAGCCAGGTTTTAACCACTTCAGTGATCAATTCTTCCTCCTCAATAATATCGTGATGATGCCGATGAGGGAGCAGTTGAACATGTAACTGCTTAACCCAGTCCGAAATGTAATTATCAGGGATATCCAGGAGTTGCCGGACAGAAAAATATTTGCAATTTGATTCGAATGGCGAGGATTTTCCCGCTTTTAATAATGTCACCCGAGTATATTCTAAAATACCAGACAGAGTTGAACCGGCTAGTTTGGCGTCATAATCTACATTGGCTAGCGCTCGTTCAATACACGTTTTATCGTATCCTAACTGAGGTAAAAGTTGCGCCATACCCGCCACCGATACTGCGTTGGGAACAGAAGATCTGTTGGCGTAAATAAAGCTATCAAGCAGCAAGACATCAATATCTTTTATCCCACGCGCTTCCAGAATAGCCGCCATCTCCAAGGCGATTTCCCCACCGAGTGACCACCCCAACAGACGAATCGGCTTGTTTAGTAGTCCTGCCTTCTCGACCTCATTCAGATAGCGGTTTGCCAGAGTGCACAAGCAACTAATTTTATCATTTGACAAAAGATTATGGTTATCAAGCCCATAACAATTGAAATAAGATGACAGGCATGCCGCCAGAGAATGATAAACCTCACAGCCAGCGATGGATGGATGAATCATCAATAACGGCGGTAAAGATTCTGTACTCGAGGACAAACGTTTTAGCAAAGAACCGCCCACCGTCAAACTAAGATATTCGCTCTGTTTTGCAATCGTTGGGTGAATAAATATATCCGCTACGGATATCCCATTCTGAACCTGTTGATTAATGCTGGAAACTAATTTCAACGCCAAAATTGAATTGCCACCTATGTTGAAGAAGTTATCGTGAACACTTATTTTCTTCAGCCCAATAACATGCTGCCAGATATGACAAAGTCGCGTTTCCATATCATTTCGGGGAGCGGTGTAATTATCCTCATTCACCCAGTCAGGTTCAGGCAATAAGCTGCGATTCAGTTTGCCATTACACGTGAGCGGCACCACATCTATCTGGGTAAAGGCTGCCACTGACGGCACCATGTAGTCCGGTAAACGATCCGCTAGTGTTTGATGCAGCTCGTCGAAATCAACTGCACTATCCGCCACGACGTAAGCAGCCAGGTATTTGTTTCCATCCAGCTCACGGTCAATCACCACCGCCTGCCTGATGTGCGGCAACCCGATAAGAACATTTTCAATTTCACCCAGCTCAATACGATATCCCCGGATTTTAACCTGCTGGTCGTTACGTCTGTAATAATCAATATTGCCGTCAGGAAGATAGCGGGCCAGATCGCCAGTACGGTAAAGATATCCGCCGGGGGTGAATGCATCCGCCAGGAAGCGCTCAGCCGTGAGTACTGGTTGATTCAGATACCCCAGCGCGACACCAATGCCGCCAATATATATCTCACCGACAGCACCCAAAGGCACCGGCTTGCCATGAGCATCCAGCAAATAGATGCTCGTGTTGCCAATCGGACGGCCAATGGGCACCCGCAGTTGAGACGCTGCATCCGTGATATGCGCTGTAGTCGCAAAGGTGGTGGTTTCAGTAGGCCCATAAGCGTTGATCAGATTAACCGGTCCGCCTTCCTTCAGCACCTGTGAATAGGCATGTGGATTGGCCACTTCACCACCGCTGAGTAGATACTTCAGTTGAGCCAGCGTTGAACTTATGGTATCCGCATACTGATTAAACAAAGAGGTGGTTAGAAACAGTGTGCTGATTTTTTGCTGCTTAAGAATCGTTGAAAATCGTTCGGCATCAATCACGTCGGACGGATCAACCACAACCAGACAGCCACCGTTTAGCAACGCGCCCCAGACTTCGAAAGTAGAGGCATCGAATGCCGGGTTGGAGATAAAGGCAATACGATCGGTATGATCTATGTTGGCAAAACCATTATTAATAACTAATCGGCTAATACCCTGATGCGTGACCATCACACCTTTCGGCATGCCGGTAGAGCCTGACGTATACATGATATAGGCCGCGGCGGAGCTTGAAAGCTTCAGCGTTGGGTTGTGAGCGGATTCTCTTACTCCTGAATGAACAAATAGTCGGCCCACCTTAGCGCTGATTTGCGCCGCATCTTTTTCCCCAATAATGACCCATTCCACTCCGCTGTCTTCAATAATCCAATTTTGGCGCGTGATGGGTAAGCCAGGATCTATTGGAACATATAGGGCTCCCGCTTTGAGAATAGCTAATTGGGCGATAACTAATTCGCAGCTGCGTTCAATATAGGTCGCTACCCTTTGTCCCGGTTCAATACCGACCTTAATCAAATGATTCGCCAGCTGGTTTGCCTTACGGTTTAACTGCGCGTAGGTCAGGCTTTTTGCAGCATGTACCACTGCAGTGTCGTCAGGCACAGCGCACGCTTGAGCCTCAAACAGCGAGTGAATACACTGATGTCGAGGGTATTCCCTGACCGTGTTATTCCATTCGTTTATCAGCAGGTTATATTCTTTGTCAGGGATTATCGGCAGGTCGCATATTGCTACATCCGGCGTGTGTTCGAGGGCGTTAATCAGGGAGGTTAACGCCTGTTGCATATAATCGCATATCCGCTCCGCGCTAAGCGAGTCAACCACCTGCGCAGTTAAACCAAGCGAATCCAGACCATCCTCTACAGATAACACCAAAGGATAGTTAGTTTGTTCTTGAGCACTCAGTAGTTGAATGCCTTTGGGACGCGGCGATTGTTCCCGATGGTTATGGTGGCGATAATTCAGCAAGGCGCTGAACAATGGCATGCCGGAATCCACGCCGCTGCAGCGTTGCGCCTGTGCTAGTGAGGCATGTTCATGCGCCAAAAGATTGCTTAAATTTAGATGGGCCTGTCGAACAGCCTCTTTAACACTACGGCCATCAATATCCAGTCGTAGCGGCAATGTATTAATAAATAGTCCCATTGCCCGATCGGCTTCGCCTCCGGCCGCCAGGCGTCCGAGAAGCACCGTGCCGAAAACCACCGCATCGCAACCACTGCTGCATGCCAGCACTTGCGCCCAGGCTAAATGGCACAGGCTGGCCAAACTGACGCCCAACCTTTTTGCCTGTTGCCGTGATCGCATATTCAATTCCGCAGGCAGTAAGCGATGCGTCGTTACCGCATGCCGGCCACTACCGTGAACATCTTTCAGATCAAACGGCAGCACGGGCTCATTAATATCCTCTAGCATATTACGGAAGAAGCGCTCGTGTTCGGCGTCATTCATTCCCAACCGAGCCTGCGCCACTGCATTGCGGAACGGTTGTGCGCGGGGGAGCTCATGACTGCGCCCGGCCATAATGACGCTGACTTCCTCATCGATCAGCTCCAGCGTAGAGTGATCGCCTATCAGATGATGCCACTGTTGCAGTACGCACCAGCTTCCGTTCGGTTTCTGAGCAGCGATAAAATACAGTAGTGGGGCAACCGACATATCCTGTCTGGTGCTGCGTGGATCGTACTGCGCTAACAACTGCTGCTCTATCGGCCCATCTGCCGGATTAAGTATAATTTCAGTCATTGAAAATCGTGCCTGACGGCACACGACCTGAACCGGAACAGTTAATCCTGTGCTGAAAAATGCAGTACGCAGAATATCATGACGGTCGATGACCTGTTGCATAGCCGCTAACCATAGATCCAACAGTGCACGATTATCGAAAAGCAGCAGCGCCGACAATAAATACGGGTCACCATCTTGCGTTAGCAGGTGATGAAATAGAATGCCTTCCTGCAGCGGGGATAGCGCATAAATATCCTGTATATTTTCTATCCCTCCCGGCACTTGCAAAACCAGGTTGTCGATCTCAGTTTGGTTCAACTCGACAAGCGGCAGCATCTCTGGCGTTATTCGCTGAGTATCCACTGTGATCAGGTTTTCAGGAAGTTTGATTTCACATTGCGTGACCAACTCCTGCGCCAAAGCGGCAAGGGTAGGGGCAGAGAACAATGTTTGGATACCGGCGGTCAGATTGGCTTTGCGCAGTTGTACGATGAGTTTCACCGCCAAGAGTGAATGACCACCCAACTCAAAGAAATTATCGTGGCGTCCGACACGCTCAACGCCCAGAAGTTGACTCCAGATCGCGGCTAACAGCGTTTCGGTCTCCCCCTGCGGTTCTACATAGGATTCCTGCATACTGTAATCTACGGCTGATGGGAGAGCGCTGCGGTCCAGCTTCCCGTTGGCCGTCAGTGGGATGGCCTCAATCTGGCTAAAAGTGGTCGGCACCATATAGTCCGGCAGGACCTCCGCCACGGTTTGACGCAACAGATAGAAATCGACAGGGCATTCCGCCACGACATATGCCGCCAGATACTTGCCGCCGTCGCGTTCACGGTCAATAACCAGGGCCTGTTTGATATCCGGCAACTTGCTAAGCGCGTTTTCCACCTCGCCCAGTTCAATACGGTAGCCACGGATTTTGACCTGGGAGTCATTCCGGCCAACGAATACCATATAGCCGTCCGGGTGCATCCAGCCCAGATCACCGGTTCGGTATAAACGCTCTCCGCTTCTCGGGTGGACGATAAATTGCGCTGCGGTACGTTCTGCATCAGCCCAGTAGCCATCTGCCAGCCCCACACCGCCTATATAGATCTCGCCGCAGGTCCGCTCCAGACAGGGGACCAGCTGCCGATCCAGAATATACATATGCTGGTTAGCCAGTGGATAACCATAGGGTATGCTTGACCACGACGGATCTAGCGCTTCAACCGGATAGCAGATAGACCAGATGGCCGCTTCTGTGGCGCCGCCCTGGCTATGCAGAACGGCGGAAGGATGGATCCCCCGCAGTTGCTCCGGCAACCCCAGCGGGATCCAATCGCCGCTCAGTATGACCAGCCGCAGGGGAATGGCGGCCACATCTTGCTCGCTTGCCCAGTCCAGCCACATTTGTTGTAATGCGGGAACGGTGTTCCACAGCGTGACGCCGTAGGTCTGCATGCACCGATACCAGTCAGCGGGTTCACGTAACCCCTCAACCGGCGGAAGCACCATCTGACCACCGGCGGCCAGCACACCGAAGATATCCCAGACCGAAAGGTCGAAGTTGAGTGCTGAGATGGCCAGCACCCGGTCATCTTGCGTGATCTCATAACGGGCATTGATATCAAGTACGGTATTGGACACCGCCTGGTGACTCATCATCACCCCTTTGGGCGTGCCGGTAGAGCCGGAGGTAAAGATCACATAGGCCAGGTCGGTCAATGACTGGCGGGGGGAGAATGGCCACGGTTCGACCAACTGCGCGTCATTCAAGGGAATAACCTGCAACCAGTCAACACCTTCGGACTCAATACCCAATGCTGACAGATGGGGTTGAGTCAGGGCCACATTGACCTGACCGGATGCAAGCAGCTGTGCTCTGCGGGCGGGCGGCAGGCTGGCATCAATGGGGAGATAGGCGGCGCCGGCCATCATGATCCCGAGAACGGCGACCACCTGTTCCCAGCCTTTTTCCATGACCACTGCAACAAGGGTATTGGTCTGCACCCCTCTGGCATCCAGTTGATAGGCAACCTGGGTCGCTTCCCGCACCAACTCCCGGTAGGTGAGATGTCTGGCATCGCAGGCAATGGCCGTTGCACCGGGTCGGCGTCTTGCCTGTTCGATGATGGGAAGATGCAGTAATGTGACGGGAATATCGGCTACAGTGTCATTGTAAGCAGCCAAATAATCGGGCTCCCGACATACCAAGGCTGAATTTGCGGCGATCTCGCCTATCATCAGGGCAGTGTCTTTCACAAAAAATATTAGGATTTCAATATATAAATCAATTATTTGTGAAATTACTTTTTCTTCAAATAAACTTTCCGCAAAATTTAGACATCCCGTAATGCATGTCAGGCTGTCATCGAGAAACAGCGTAATATCGAACTTGGCCGGGCTATACAGTGTTTGCCCATTGACGGATTCTAACGGTATCAACGGTAGTTCCTGCCAAACATCAGCCTGAGCAAAGTGTTGCACGCTGAACATGACCTGGAAAACAGGATGTCGTGACGGATCTCTGGTGACGTTCAACGCATTGACTAACCGCTCAAAGGGTAATTCCTGATGTATTTTTGCGGAAGTGATCACTTGGTGAACTTGAGCAATTAATGCGGTAATGCTCATTTGCGGCTGTACCCTGGCTCTGAGTGCCAGGCTATTGACAAATAGACCGACCAGCTCCTGAGTTTGAGGATGATGACGATTATCCGACGGGGTGCCGACCACGATGTCATCCTGACCGGATATCATCGCCAATGTTGCATAAAAGGCGCTGAGCAGTACCGTATACAGTGTCGTTTCCCGGTCGGCGGCTAAAGCGCGCAGTTGGGTGGACAAATCAGCATCGATAAAAATGCGCCTGTCTTGCCCTCTGTAATCCAGCTGTTCTGGACGTGGCAGGTTGGTTGGGAGCGTGAGATTTTCATAACCGGATAAGGTCGTTTTCCAATAGGCCAGCTGTTGCTCCAACACTTTGCTTTGTAAATATTGCTGTTGCCACAAAGCATAATCACCATAGCTGATGGTGTGCTCAGGCAAAACAGGCTGCTTTTGTTCACACAATGCTTTATAGATAATGGCTAATTCATTCAGGAAGATGTCGGTTGACCAGCCGTCAAAGGCAATATGGTGCCAAAGTAACAGCAAATATTGCTGCTCACCAACACGATAATAATGTATCTGCATTGGCGGCTTGGTGCTGAGGGAAAATGGTTGTTGGATCGTTGCTGTGATTGATTCGCGCAATGTTTTATCGCTATCACATTGATGATGATTTATCGCTATGGGTCTCTTCAAAATCCGTTGCACGGACTCTCCAGTAGGATCCTCCTGTACGTAGATTGAATTGAGGACTGAATGACGAGCAATGGTCTTTTCCAGTGACTCCATCAGAACATCTAACCGTACATCAGGAAGGAGTTCTGCGAGAAGAGGAATATGATAGGCACTTACCTGTTGCTCATACTGCTCAATGAACAATTGGCTCTCTTGCGCAAAAGAGAGCGGATAATGGTCAGTATCAATATGCGGGATTAATGTGAGAACGGGGCCTCTCTGACTTCCTACAATAGCAGAGGCTAACGCCGCCACCGTTTTAGTTTCAAATATTATTGCCAGTGTTACATTAGTATCCATAGTTTGTCGGATGGCAGTCGACAATCGTAAGGCACTGATGGAGTTCCCCCCAATCTGGAAGAAGTTATCGTAAATACCCACTCGATCGATCCTCAGCACCTGCTGCCAGAGATGGCATAGCTGTGCCTCGATGTCATTGCGTGGGGCAACATAGTTATCTTCACAACCCCACAGGGGTTCAGGCAGGGAAGTGCGGTCCAGCTTCCCGTTGGCCGTCAGTGGGATGGCTTCAATCTGGCTAAAAGTGGTCGGCACCATATAGTCCGGCAGGACCTCCGCCACGGTTTGACGCAACAGATAGAAATCGACAGGGCATTCCGCCACGACATATGCCGCCAGATACTTGCCGCCGTCGCGTTCACGGTCGATAACCAGGGCCTGTTTGATATCCGGCAACTTGCTAAGCGCGTTTTCCACCTCGCCCAGTTCAATACGGTAGCCGCGGATTTTGACCTGGGAGTCATTCCGGCCAACGAATACCATATAGCCGTCCGGGTGCATCCAGCCCAGATCACCGGTTCGGTATAAACGCTCTCCGCTTCTCGGGTGGACGATAAATTGCGCTGCGGTACGTTCTGCATCAGCCCAGTAGCCATCTGCCAGCCCCACACCGCCTATATAGATCTCGCCGCAGGTCCGCTCCAGACAGGGGACCAGCTGCCGATCCAGAATATACATATGCTGGTTAGCCAGTGGATAGCCATAGGGTATGCTTGACCACAACGGATCCAGCGCTTCAACCGGATAGCAGATAGACCAGATGGCCGCCTCTGTGGCGCCGCCCTGGCTGTGCAGAACAGCGGAAGGATGGATCCCCCGCAGTTGCCCCGGCAACCCCAGCGGGATCCAGTCGCCGCTCAGTATGACCAGCCGCAGGGGAATGGCGTCCACATCTTGCTCGCTCGCCCAGTCCAGCCACATTTGTTGTAATGCGGGAACGGTGTTCCACAGCGTGACGCCGTAGGTCTGCATGCACCGATACCAGTCAGCGGGTTCACGTAACCCCTCAACCGGCGGAAGCACCATCTGACCACCGGCAGCCAGCACACCGAAGATATCCCAGACCGAAAGGTCGAAGTTGAGTGCTGAGATGGCCAGCACCCGGTCATCTTGCGTGATCTCATAACGGGCATTGATATCAAGTACGGTATTGGACACCGCCTGGTGACTCATCATCACCCCTTTGGGCGTGCCGGTAGAGCCGGAGGTAAAGATCACATAGGCCAGGTCGGTCAATGACTGGCGGGGGGAGAATGGCCACGGTTCGACCAACTGCGCGTCATTCAAGGGAATAACCTGCAACCAGTCAACACCTTCGGACTCAATACCCAATGCTGACAGATGGGGTTGAGTCAGGGCCACATTGACCTGACCGGATGCAAGCAGCTGTGCTCTGCGGGCGGGCGGCAGGCTGGCATCAATGGGGAGATAGGCGGCGCCGGCCATCATGATCCCGAGAACGGCGACCACCTGTTCCCAGCCTTTTTCCATGACCACCGCAACAAGGGTATTGGTCTGCACCCCTCTGGCATCCAGCTGATAGGCAACCTGGGTCGCTTCCCGCACCAACTCCCGGTAGGTGAGATGCCTGGCATCGCAGGCAATGGCCGTTGCACCGGGTCGGCGTCTTGCCTGTTCGATGATGGGAAGATGCAGTAATGTGACGGGAATATCGGCTACAGTGTCATTGTAAGCGGCCAAATAATCGGGATCTGGGCGTTCGGACGCCGACATAATTAACAGTTTTTCTACTACCCAGTCCGCCTCTTTAAGACCATGTTCAATAATGCTGATCAACTGTTGGGCAAGATGTTCTGCTTCTTGATGAGAAAAATAACCTTTTCCACAAGTCACTTTCAAACTCAAGTTTTCATTAAACGCATAATGAATCAGTCGAACCTGCAAAGGCTGCTGTTCCCACCCACCTTTAAGATGGATTAATGGAATTTTTATGTCGTCTTCCAGCACCTCATGTTCAAACCGCTCATAATTGACGATGATATCAGGTAATGATTCTCCGTCGCTCTGTAGCAAGCGTGATAAATGGCTGGTTGGGAATCGGCAATGCCTTAGGCCAGCAGTGATTTCTTTACTGCTCTGTTGCACCAACTGGCTGAAGTCCCACTCTGGCTTATGATTGCAGGTGACCAGCATTGAATCGGAGAACATGCCCACGACTTGCATGCCCGTTTTGCCTTTCCGCCCATGAACCACAACCTGCAGTGTGCTGTGTTGATCCTCTGAAAAATAAAGATGAACGGCAGAGGTCAGCACTGCCAGTGGACTGACTTTATGCATCCGGCAGAAATCTGAAAGTAATGATTTTACATGGTCAGGCAGCGGTAAGCTGACATCCAAATTTCCCTTCTTATCGTAGCGGCGAGGGAGTCGCGTATTATTGTTTTCGCTGGTTTTACATTGCCAATAGCTTCTGTCTGTTTCATAGCGCTTGCTGCCAAGGTAGGCAGCCGCATTTTCCGCATATGGGCGATATTGAGGAATCTGCGTAAGCCATGAGATATCTTTTTTGCCGATCGCGCAGTCATAGAGTTTGTAGAGATAATCCAACATCACCGTCACGCCAACACCATCGATAAAAATATGATGAAAACGGAAGAATAAATATTGTTGATTTTCATTAATCTTCAGCAGCGCAGCAGCGGAAACCTGGCCTGAAAGAAAATCCATTGGTAGGGAAAGTTGTTCATACATCCATTCCATTGCTGCTTTGTGGGGCAGGGGTTCTTTTGAGAAATCGTATTCCTCCATAACAGCATCGACTGTATTTCTTATGCGCTGAACAGGTGCTGAGTCAGTTTGCTCTATAAGCATGATGCGGAACGCATCCAGATGTTGATGCAGCAACTGCCAGCAATATCGCATAGTACCTGAGTTTACATTGAACGGTATTATTTGATAGATGCCAATATTATAAAGCGGTTCGTCAGGTTTTCTGATCTGGTCAAAATAAATATTTTCTTGCGCGGGATGAAGTAAAAATAGCTCGCTATCTTTTTCAATGACGTCCATGTGGATACCTTTTAAATATATAGCCCCCTTACTTTACGCAAAGGGATACTAACCTATGATGTTTTTATTCCTATTTATGGGAAAGATAATATTCCCATATGAGAAACAACAAAATAACTTCTACCGTACTTTATATCAAAGTCCGTTATTGTAAAAATAAATTACCATAATTAAAAACTGAAGAGGTAAATTACTATATCCCATTATTGTTAACCTTTTACACGATAAAAGTTAACAATTATTTATGTGCAAAAATGCTTATAACAGATAATTTTTTATCAATAAAAACAGATAATTAATGCGTTATTGATGGTATACCCTCATTGTAAAATCGCATAGCAATATAAAAATTAAATTAAAAGAATTTATTACATTATAATTCGATTACATTATAGAATGATTTTTTATAAAATTAATTCCATGCTTATAATTTAAATCTCCAACTGAATTTGTGAGATAATAATATTATCTCTAACTAACTGCGGGTAAATAATATAGCTATGGAGATTTATTTTCTCTAAAAGGTACTTTTTTTTGAAAAAAACAGAAAATAATTCTTCATATCAAAATGATTCAATGTTTAATAAAATGTAATAAATGATTTTAACTCTTTGGCATTTTACGTAGTTATACGATTTTGTTGTGCATATTTTAAAATTATCATGTAATTTGATCAAAAATTATAAGAGAAAATAATTCTCTTTTGGAAAAATTAATAATCACCATTGCCTATATTGAAAAATAGCTACAGTTTGTGAATAAAGTGCAAACAATTGCAGTGGGATCGCTATAAAAAGCTGTAAAGCACTGCTATCTAATGACGCTCAGATAGCAACTTATGTGGCCACGAGCAATAATACGGGGTATGAACAATACGACATCTTCTAGGTAGTTCATTTACTTAGAGGATTATTTATGTCTGTAAAGAGCAGGGCGCGCGACCGTCTTCCCAATGGGCACATGACGTCTCTGGAGCCGTTTTATATTTTATATCGCCAGACATAAATACGTCTTCGTCTGGCATTATCAGCCTGACATCTTCAGGAAACCGAAGTCTTTGTGTGGCAAGAGACAAGTAAGGTGAATGAGCCATTGCATTACCGCAAAATTCGTTCGGCCTATGTCATCGCAGACGTATTTGCCACGTTTTAACTGGTGAAGTATCGGCGTGACCATCCGCTTAGCATAATCACTCGCAGACTGCGATTGTGATGATAGACCATTCAGGAACGAGACGAATGCCCGGAAATTCTTTCCGGTGTTTTGGCGGGTTGGACAAGCCGTAGGCGCGTCAGTATGTGTTTAACGAACGACCGATAATAATTGAGGAAGATGGAATGGCACGAACAGTTGAAAAAGTTGAGTACGATCTGGAGCGCGCACGCCGTGAACGCGATGGCTGGAAAAGCAGTCATGGTGGCAAGTCGAATTATCAGATGGCCAGCGTGATGGTATCAGCGCTGGAGAAAGAGCTTTCAGAGGCCATCAGCAACCAGGCCAACGGTACCCACAAAACGTCGGATTCTGTCTGATTCTATGTTGATACGCATAATGTATATTATGTTAAATACGATTTATGATGATGCACTAGGCAACTATTACGGTATTACGCCTCTCCTGCCTCATCCGGAGCCACACTATAATGAACGGCTAACCAAATCGTTGGTTTTTGGGAATCTGTCCATTCAACACGATGCCTGCACAACGCCGGAATATTCACAAAGTCACCGGTTTTCATTACCCGCACATCAGATTCATTTTCAAATCGTAACCCGGCAGAACCTTGTAACACCGTTACCCACTCGCTTTGCGGCTGACAATACCAAAATCCTGGTGGACTCGATTGCCCGGTTGAAATAATTCTCTCGATGCGAATATCTGGCCGCGTGAGTAATACCTCGAAAGTTTCAGTTTCTCTTCCAAGAGCCGCTTCAGGAAAATTGGTGAGCAAATTGGTTATCATTCAACTATCTCCTTTCGCTGCGTATTTTTCATCTTTCTATGTGATCGCGCTACGTGAATTCTGCTGCATTGCAGTACTGATGAAATCTTAGAATTCACGTAGCGCATCCGTCGATTTAATACGTTAACGACTATAAACCGGCATAGGCCTTCTCAACTTTCGCCATATATCTCGGTGCCTGAGGTGCTGGATGATGTTGACGGATATGCCAGCTAAAAGCTGCCGGTGTCAGTTGATTAATCATCCGAATAGCAGCTTGCCGGTTACTTGAAAAAGTCCGCAACAATGCCCCCGCACCGTTGACATAGGCCACTTCGGTTGCGTAACGCCGCGTGACCGGATTGTTGATCCAATTTAGTTGTTGATGCTGCAACGAGCTGATATACGCCGTTCCCAGGTCAATATTGGTTTCCGGATCCAGTAAATCGTCGTCATCAGGACAGCCACGTTTACCTTTGTAACGGTACGCATCACAGCCACTGGTGGACGCTTTAAGTTGCATCAAACCGATTGCATTTGAAGGACTTACCGCTTCCGGATTAAAATTGGATTCGACCTGGATGATCGCCTTAATAAGTTTTTGATCGACTTTATAATTGTCAGCAGCTTCCTTAATCTCATCATCATAGGCGTGTGGGTCATATTTCTTATAATGAGGTTTGCTGGAGCAGCCTGCCAAAATCATCAGTATGATCAACATGCCTAATCGTGACGAATGTTTGAGTAGTGAAGTCATGGAATTACCAAGGTTAAATAAGCAAAAGTAAGTACGTGATTTCGGACACTGACAAGATACCGTTATCGTTACCGAGGGTCATATATTAAATGGCGTTTTACGCTGATCTCGTTTACTAAAAGTGCGAATACCTGCGTCAGTACCCTACTCTCTGTCTATCCGGTTTATCATAGACATCCATCACTTGACATATTTAATACAAATTGTATTTTTAATGCCATGCTTACATTTCTGATTATCGTCCCGGATGGGGGCTTGTTGTTCGAAGCGGCGGGTATCGCCGACATTCTTATGCAGGCGAATTGCCTGATGCCAAATTCGGCCTATCAGGTGACCGTTGCCACCACGCAACCGCATCATGTGGTTCACGGTGCGTCAGGCTTGAACCTGCTGGCCGACCACCGACTTTGCGATCTCAACCCTGAACTTCCGCGTGATACCATCATGATTACCGGCAAAGGCCTGAGCGAAGAAGAAGGCGCCAGCGTCGTTGATTGGATTCAACGTGCGGCGCCCCACACTCGGCGTGTGGTTTCCATCTGTAGCGGTGCAATGCTTTTAGCTAAAACCGGTCTGCTTGACGGACGTCATGCCACCACGCATTGGCGACTGCTCGATACTCTGCAAGCCGAGTTTCCTCAGGTGACAGTCGAGCGCGGTCCGATCTATGTTCAGGATGGAAATGTTTGGACATCAGGCGGCGTCAGTTCTGGTTTTGACCTTACTCTCGCTCTGGTTGAGGACGACTATGGGTTCAATTTGGCTCGCAATGTGGCACAGGATCTGGTGATGTTCCTCCGCCGTCCTGGGGGACAGTCACAATTCAGCCGCTATCTTTTGAATCAGGCCAGTGAAGGGCCGATTCGTGATCTTCAGTCCTGGATTTCTGAAAATCTTGCTGATGACTTATCTGTCGAAAATCTGGCGGAACGCGTCGCCATGAGCCCGCGGAATTTCACCCGTGTGTTCACCCGTGAAATTGGAATTACCCCGGCTAAATATGTTGAGGAAGTTCGTCTGAGTGCCGCCAGACAACGGCTTGAACAAACGAAACAAAACATCGAACACATCGCGTTCACTACTGGGTTTGGCAATGGCCTCAATCTGCGGCGTGTTTTCGAAAGAAATTTACAGCTCACACCAACAGAATACAGAGAACGCTTCTACTCACGCCTGATGGCGTAAATTGATCCTTTATTGTCATTTACGCCAATCTCCTTTCGCTCTACATTAAATGCAAGTCAGATAACAAAGGGGTATTGATCATGGTCAAAGTAGGTATCAATGGATTCGGCCGGATTGGCCGAAATGTCTTGCGCGCCGCGCTGGGTCGTAACGATTTCCAGGTGGTTGCAATTAATGATCTCACCGACAGTAAGACTCTTGCCCATCTCCTGAAATACGATTCATTATCCGGCACGTTAAAAGCTAATGTCGAAGCTGGTGAAGGCCAGTTGCTGGTCGATGGCAAAGCCATCCGGGTTTTCTCCGAAAGAGATCCAGCAGCGATTCCATGGAGTAGCGTTGGTGTGGATATCGTGATTGAAGCTACCGGTTTCTTCACTGAAAAAGCCAAAGCTGAAGTGCATATCATCAAAGGTGGCGCGAAACGTGTCATTATTTCCGCACCGGCTAAGAACGACGATATCACTATCGTCATGGGTGTGAATGACGGGCAGTACGATCCGGCCAGACACAAAGTGGTCAGCAACGGCAGTTGCACAACAAATGGTTTGGCTCCGGCTGCCCAGGTTCTACATCAAACCTTTGGGATTGAGCACGGGTTGATGAACACCACTCACGCCTATACCAACAGTCAGGCGTTGCACGATCAACCTGAAAAGAATCTACGTGGTGCGCGTGCCGCCGCGGTTTCGATTGTCCCTTATTCCAGCGGTGCGGCGAAAGCGATAGGTAAAGTCATCCCGGAACTGGATGGCCGCATGACCGGCTATTCGCTGCGGGTTCCCGTTCCGGTGGTCTCCATCGTCGATTTGACCGTAAATCTGAAACGTGAAGTGACAATTGAAGAGATTAATGCGGCGTTCCGTAACGCCGCTGAATCCGGCCCGCTCAAAGGCATTCTGGGCTACAGCGAAGAACCACTGGTATCAAGCGACTACCGCGGCGACCCACGCTCATCCATTATCGACGGACTCTCTACGCTAGTCATCGGTGGTAAGCTGGTCAAAATTCTTGCCTGGTATGATAACGAATGGGGCTTTTCAAACCGTCTGGTCGATCTGGCCCTGCTGATGGAAAAACGAGGCTTATAATCCCTTTTCTCCCTGCTAGACGTTTTAATGAATACCGCCTTTTGGCGGTATTTTCACATGACTTACAGATGAGCACTCTGTTTTAAATTATCTACTGTATGTTGTAACTAATAATGGTTGTTCTACCAATTTATGATTGTGTGATACCGATCGAAACTAACGCCCTAATTGTGCCAATTTTTATTAGTGCAATATTAAGTTATGAAATTTTATTACTAATGGCATTTTATTATAAAAAAAATTTATTTACCGAATATACATCTACAGCTGTCACTATTCTATTAGATCGTCTGCATATCGCTATGCGACAAACCTTGTATACTCAAGCTACCTCAATATGCAGGATATAGCGTGCTTATCACCATCGTTGTGGAATATAACCGAAGGAATGGTATTCCATTCCAATGCGAATTTTCGACAAGTATCACTTGTCACTCAAATTGCTGCCTGTCTTTTTACCCCAAGTGATATTTATAGAGAAATACCACTTAAGGCTGCTTGAGTATATGGTTTTTATAACGTAATGAGGCAATAAATGAAAAATTTAAATTATATTTTCAATACCGGATTGGCAATATTTATGCTGGCAAACAGCGGAGTCGTATTAGCCGCGGCGTGCAGTAGCAGTGGTATCAGTGGTGTTAGTGCGAGTCGTATTTATTATGTTACTACAGGGGGGTCGAGCAGTAATAGTGGCAGTAGTTTTGATTCTCCGATGAGTTTTAATACTGCGGTAACAGCAGTGAAAGCAGGAGAAATGATTTTATTGAAACCCGGTACTTATACGATTACTTATACCAAAGGCAACAAAAATACGATTACCTTCAGTAAGTCTGGAAGTAGTAGCTCACCCATTTATATTGCTACTGCAAATTGTGGTCGGGCGGTGTTTGATTTTTCATTCCCGGATGACCAGTGGGTACAGAATTCCTTCGGTTTCTATGTGACAGGAAATTATTGGTACTTCAAAGGAATTGATGTAACTCGCGCTGGCTATCAAGGTACCTACGTTACTGGCAGTCACAATACTTTCGAAAATATGACTTTTCACCATAACCGAAATACGGGGTTGGAAATTAATAAAGGTGGCTCATATAACACAGTGATTAATTCGGATGCCTACCGCAACTATGATCCTAAGAAGAATGGCAGTATGGCTGATGGCTTTGGACCGAAACAAACTCAAGGGCCGGGGAATAGTTTTGTTGGTTGTCGTGCCTGGGAAAACTCTGATGATGGATTTGATCTATATGACAGTTCTGAGAAAGTTGTCATTAAAAATAGCTGGGCCTTTCGTAATGGAATCGACTACTGGAATGACAGTTCATTCAGTGGTAACGGCAACGGTTTCAAGTTAGGTGGAAATGCCGCTGTTGGTAACCATCTTATCACTCGCTCTGTAGCTTTCGGCAATGTAAATAAAGGTTTCGATCAGAATAATAATGCCGGCGGTGTTACCGTTATAAACAACACCGCATACAAAAACGGTATTAATTTTGGTTTTGGGAGCAGCGTTGATTCCGGCCAAACGCATTATTTCCGCAATAACGTGTCTTTATCGGGATCGGTCACTGTCAAAAATGCCAATGCAAAATATGACTCATGGGATACAGGCCCAAGCGCTTCTTCTTCTGATTTTGTCAGCCTGGATACGTCATTGGCGACAACATCACGTAACACTGATGGGTCATTACCGGACACCGCCTTATTCCGTTTATCCTCTACCTCGCAATTAATTGACGCTGGGTCTAAAGAAAGCGGCATCAGTTATTCCGGAAGTGCACCTGATTTAGGTGCATTTGAGCGGGATTAGTCGGCTATTCATTTTTTACAGGGCTGCATATTAATATTATGCAGCCCTGTTTTTCATGACTTAAATAAGATTGGAATATCAGTCACAGACCCCCATAAGAGTCCAGGAACTATTGCTACCTGGCACTGATGACGTATGCCAGTTCGCACTATAAAGATTGCCTTTATAGATGATTAACTCACCAGCTTCATTATGGTTTGCTTGTCCACCATCCCAGTCTTTACTAACCCAGTCAGGATAAATACTGACATTATTACAACTTGTAGACGTTGTTGACTCACTTGTAGTTGCTGTGGTCTCCATCGTTGCCGAGGTGTCACTACCCGTTTTGTATGGCCAGTTTTGAATAATCGCTTTTACTTTCTTGCCTGACTCAGTCAAGGTTTCTGAATCTGGATAGAAAATTGATGCTCCTTCATCTTTATCATTCAATGCCCAGTTCGCATTACTGATGTTGTTATCACGCATAAAACTTACCCAAGCATCGGTTTCACTTGTATTAACACTGCCATCACCATCAGCATTCACGGCACCCCACTCTGTCACAAACAGAGCGATACCGTTGTTCAAAGCTTGTTGAGCTTTATTTCGTAATGATTCTCCGTGAGTACCAGCATAGAAATGTAATGTATAGGCGATATTGGTTGCGCTAATAGGATCCAATGAGGCTTCATCAACATTCTGTGACCAGCTCGGAGTTCCAACGACAATCAGATTATCCGGATCTATTGCACGAATAGCGGTGATGACGGATTCCGCATAAGGCTTAATAACTTGACTCCATGAAACCTGTAGTGGTTCGTTATAAATCTCATAAATGACATTGGGTTTATCGCCATATTTACGCGCCATCTTCTGAAAGAAGCTGATCGCTTCACTCTGATTTCTTTCTGCACTATGTGAGTGCCAATCAATGATGACATACATATCGTTGGCGATCGCCGCATCGACAACGGTTTCAACTTTTGCCTTGTTGCCAGCCGGGTCTTGAATATAACCACCATCTTCCTGAACTCCCATCGCGGCACGAATAATACTTGACCCCCACTCATTTTTTAGCATGGTAACTGTGGAGGATTTGTAGAATTTCTCTCCCCCCCAGCCATTGTTACTCCAGAATAAACTATTCCCAGCAAAGCTTTTTACTTGTTCACCTGCATAAATTTTATTACCGCTGACAGATAAAGGCTCAACGCTTGCCCACACATTATGGGAAAGACAGACAATACTTAATCCTAAATAAACGCAAGATAGAAAAACGTTTTTGCAGAGAAAATGGTTTTCACTATTGATTACTGATTTTTCATTTAAACGGAAAAGAGGCATATATGAATCTCCATTTCACAGTGGTTAAATACTGTTTTTTTGGGTTTTAAAAAAACAAATAGCTTGGTTATATTCATTCTTTATATCATTACTTATGCAGTAGTATGATGATACTGAATTATGATGAAGCATTATTATTTATAGTAAACACTCACCTATAAATCCAGATGTTCTGTCATATTTAGGTATTGGCTTATTTCATAACTTAATGATTTTTTATTTGACTAATTAATGTGCTAATAGTTGTATGTTATTTTATAACGGTGACTTTGATTCAACAAAATAATGATCCGCAATATGCAGTGCCGGTATGGGTGACTATTTCGTGGCTTTGGACCGGCACGATTACGCTCGAATTCCCGCGTTCAATCTGAGACGCTGCCTGTTCCACCGTATAAGAAGGTTTATTGTTAATCTTTCCAGTACCATGTTCATGATAGTGCCAGAACGTATTTACATCCGCACAAAAATAATATCTGGCGTATTAAAAATGGAATTTCAAAGCAAAATGGTAATTAACTTTCCGTTAGATTAAATTTAACTAATGATTTGATACGACAGGGACTATTCAATACAGAATGCTATGTCAGAAATCTATAATTCAGTCATCAGAAGATGACTGTACAAGAAAAATCCCTGCTACGCAGGGATAGGGAAATAGAGAATAGCAAACCAACCGCGGTCAGGTTTGTCCAGCACGATATCTCACGCAGCCGTTTAAAGCGTAGCTAGTGTTGCTTTAATAACATCGGCGTAGGGGGTTGTTGTGCGACCAATCAAATGTCTCAAAGTATGACTGTCATCAAAAAGAGCGCCTTTCTCTGCACCGGCATCGGAATCAGCGAGCATCTCAGTCAATCCTGCCGGAAGCCCTGCATCTTTCAAAGCCTTGGCAAAGTCGGCTTCGGAAAGATTCACATAGTTGACGTTTTTTCCGCTCTGCTTACTGATTTCAGCAGCAAACTCGGCCAAAGAATAGCTACTATCCCCTGCCAGTTCGTAGACTTTCCCCGCCTGATCATCAAGCTGTAAAACAACGGTAGCCGCTTCGGCGTAATCTTTTCGTGGAGCAGATGCAATACGCCCTTCTCCCGCCGCACCAATAAAAGCGCCGTGGGCTAATGCCGACGCAGTGCTGGCAGCATAGTTTTCGGTATACCAGCCATTGCGCAACAACACATAAGGAATACCGGAATCCTTCAGAGCCGCTTCAGTGGCACGATGCTCAACACCCAGTCCCAACGGGGACGTATCAGCATGCAGTAGGCTTGTATAGGCAATCAAGCCAACCCCTGATTTTTTCGCCGCCTGAATAACCGCTTTGTGTTGTTTTTCCCGTTGTCCAACTTCGCTGGATGAGATCAATAATAATTTATCCACACCGACAAATGCTGCTTCCAGCGTTTCAGGCCGGTTATAGTCCGCCAGACGAACAATGACACCTTGTGCAGCCAACTCACTGGCTTTATCAGGATTACGCACCGCAGCAATAATTTGATCTGGTGGAATAGTTTTCAGCAGTATATTGATAACCAAATGGCCAAGCTGACCTGTCGCACCTGTGATCGCTATCATAACGAACTCCTTTTTAAAAAGTTTCAACATCAAGCGTAGATCATGATGAGGGGATGACAAAAAAAGTTGTCTGAAATAAAGCATATAGCTTAAACTAACTTTAAGTAAGTACTTACAGGAGTGTTAGTTTGAAAAAAAATCAGCCTGTTTTCGATTCACTCTCAGAAAAGATGCAGCGTGGAGAGTTACTGAATGTCAATTGCCCTTCCAGAGACATTCTTAAACGCATCACCAGCCGCTGGGGCGTATTGATCTTCATTGCGCTAAAAGATGAAACATTAAGATTCAGCGAACTGCGTCGGAAAATTGGCGGTGTCAGCGAAAGGATGCTGTCACAGACGCTGCGCTATATGGAGGAGGATGGCTTCATCAAACGTATCGCCTACCCCGTTGTACCCCCGCATGTTGAATATTCGCTGACGCCGTTAGGAGAAGAAATACAGGAACGAATTGCCGGATTGGCCGACTGGCTGGAAACCAACATCCACCAAATTATGGCACAGCGCCATCTGTATGATGAAAATCATAAATGAAGTCGATGCTAATCCGACATTCTTCACCTAAACGGGCTCTCATCTATTTTTTTTGGCATTCTGTCGCACACAATTAGCGTAATACTGATGTATTCGTATGCTAATGACGCGAATATTTGTCAGTTTTGTCACTTCTTCAACGCATTGATTCTCTATCATCAGAATTAGACTATCTATAATTGCAGATTACACACGGCTTCTCTGCCTTGGCTGTTTATAACAAAAGGTCCCTTTGGCGTGACAAAAATATTTTTACGCAGTGGAAATTTAGACGATTTTCTTGCGTTGGGTGAGAACGGTCAGCCGGTTTATACTTCAGCGCTTCAGCTACGGGAAACATTGCGTCTTCGTAAACAACAGCACATTGCCAACTGTCTGGCCATCCCCCAACCCAATGAGAACGGTGAACGCATCAATTGGTATTCGCCTATTGATGGCAACGTCACATCCTGGGTAGCGGCCAGCGATGAACAACGAGAGACCGCACTTCAACAGCTTGAGCAATATCAGAAGATTGTTGCTGAGATCAGCCTGAGAGCACAAAGTTCAGACAAACCGGCGCAGAAACTGTTTGGTGTCCTGCTGGCCAAGGCCATCCAATTTCCAGGCCCTAATCATGTTTATCTGGTTGATGACAAGCCGGTACTGACATTCTGGGGATTCGTCAATCTTGGTAAAAAATCACGTTTGGATGCGTTGGCATGTCTCCGACCGGTTGAACTGCCGGAGATACCAGAAGTAATAATAGAAGAAAAAATCACGCCAGAACCGACGCCCATCCCAGCAGTCTCATCTGTTGATAATAAACCCACGGTTACGCCAATAGTGCCAGAGCCCCTCACGCCCCCACCTGCCCCGTTACCCGGAGAACCCACTCCGCCGACGGTCACATTGGCAACCAGCACCCCGTGGCTCAGGTTTTGGTGGCTTGCTCCCGGTGCGGCGCTGCTGGTCACGTTGGTAATGCAGATTAGAGGCTGCGTGTCTGAAACACCGGAGAACAAGGCCTTGGTCGTTGCCACTATAAAACCGGAAAAGCGGGTACTGGGTACATCAGAAATCACAGTGACAAAACCGCAGGAAACCCTTCAGGCGCTACCAGTAATATCCGTGCCTGTAGACCAGGCCATTTTATATATACCGCCCACACCGGTTAAAAAAGCGCCGGAAACGCCAGCCACGATAGATAAAACCAAAGACCTGCTGATGATGTCGGCAACCGACGTAAAAATAGGGTCAGTCAGCTTCCTGAGTGGTAAGTGGAGCGCGACCGTTAATGTTAAGAATCCGCTTACCGGCACGCCGCCAGTACTGAAGTACCAGATCAAAAATGGTAAAGGTAAAGTGCGGTTCACTTATAACGAAGGAATTACCTGTCAGGCTGACGTTTCAGCCGGGTTACATCGATCCGGTAATCTGGTGATTAACAGCCGGTATAAAGCCCACTGTAGCGATGGTTCCAGATATCGGATACCGGAGATTATTTGTGCCCGGCAGGCATTGACTGATGTCGCCGAATGTAACGCCCATTACGATGCTGACACTATCTTACCGGTAACGATCAAGCGTGAGAGTAAATAATAATGCTGGCAACAATCACTGATTATAAACAGCGCATTACGCTGATTCAAAACAGCGGGATTCAGTTTCTGGACTTTGCATTAAAGTCAGACGGAGACGCGGGTATGGCTAATCGTTTCGTGCGTAAAAGCAGTAACGGGCCATTATTGCGACTGATCTACAATGAAAATAACGGCAAATATATTCTGCCGGGTGACATGGGCATGTTACCTGAAATAGCAAAACCCGAATCCAGTTTCACGCTGAAACAGTCACTGACTTTGCTAAATAAAGTCTGGTTACCACTGCCTTTTTTTCGTTTCAACCCGCCACGTACTTTTATGGGCGGGCCGGATAACTGGGCCAGAGTACAGATTTTAGCACTGGATGAACCCGATGATGAAGGTAATGCCTACCGCATCTGTGTAGCTTTTGATACGAAAGTGTATCCGGAAGGCCATGAATATGAATCACTGGCCCCCAATGAAAACGACATCAAGAGCGGGTGCAGCTTTACCCTGGCATACCATAGTGACGAACTGAATGAGTTTCTGGATCTCACCTGGGTGGACGGTTGGCTGCGCGAAGTCTTTACTCAGCAGGCGACGTTGCTGGAGAATCGCAGCGTTCGTGATATCAAGCTTGCTCTGCGGGAGTTTGAATATCAGGCACACTATCTCAACCTACTGGATATTCTGGGTAGTCAGCTCAATATGCCGGAAATCCGAATTAATGCCAGCACATTGCAGGAGCCCGCGGTCAATGTCGACCTGATTCTGGATGTTGGCAACTCTCATACGGCCGGTATTCTGGTGGAAGATCATGCCGATGAAAGCAATGGTCTGAAACAAACTTATGAATTGCAAATACGTGATCTCAGCCAGCCACACTACGTATATAACGAACTGTTTAACAGCCGGGCCGAGTTCTCTCCAGCCAAATTTGGCAAACCGGATTTTTCCTTTGAAAGTGGCCGTGATGATGCTTTTGTCTGGCCCTCTATTATCCGCGTAGGCCGAGAGGCCATTCGCCTGGCGTTGCAACGGCAGGGAACCGAAGGATCAAGCGGTATCTCAAGCCCACGACGTTATCTGTGGGATGAAGAGCCATATGTTCCAGGCTGGCGTTTCAGTCAGGTAATGGGAACCAGTATGCAAGAACCGCTGGCGACCACTATGCCATTGACAATGCTGGTCAATGACGAAGGTCAGCCCTTATTCGATTTACCACTTGATGACCGATTGCCAGTGTTTGCGCCGCACTACAGCCGCAGTTCACTGATGACTTTCATGTTGTCTGAACTGCTGGCGCAAGCGTTGATGCAAATAAATAGCGCGACACAACGCTCAAAAATGATCCACACCACCGCCCCGCGCCAATTGCGTAATATCATTCTGACCTTACCCTCCGCCATGCCAAAACCGGAGCGTGAAATTTTCCGCCGCAGAATGAATGAAGCAATTGGTCTGGTATGGAAAGCCATCGGATGGCATCCCGCCGATGATGATTTCAAAACACCGGAAGATAAACGCCAAAGCCAGGTACCAGTCCCTGATGTGCAAATGGAGTGGGATGAAGCCACCTGCGGACAGATGGTGTACCTCTATAATGAGGCGCAAGTCAATTTCGGCGGGCGAGCGGAAGCGTTTTTTGCCAGTATGGCTCGCCCGGACAAAGAGCTGACTGAAGATGAACAGCCAGGAAAGACGTTGCGCATCGCTTCCATTGATATCGGTGGTGGCACGACAGATCTGGCCATAACCCAATATTGGCTGGACGATGGCGTTGGCAGTAACGTCAAGATCATTCCACGCCTGTTGTTTCGTGAAGGTTTCAAAGTCGCCGGCGACGATATTCTGCTGGATGTGATCCAGCTGTACATTCTGCCAGCACTACAGGCCGCACTCAAAAAGGCGGGGATGACCAACACTGACGGGTTGATGACACGTCTATTTGGCAGTGAAGGTCGGATGGATGGGCAACTGACATTGCGCCAGCAGGTGACATTGCAGATTTTCATTCCGATTGGACAGGCCATTCTTGAAGCTTATGAACGTTTTGATCCTCTGGATCTCAATGCCGAGATTGATACTCTTTTTGCCGACTGTCTGTCTCAGGTTCCGACCCAAAAGGTTCTGGATTACGTTAATAACGAAGTACAGCGCGAACTCCCCGAGGAAGGAACTGCGTTTGATATCCTGCGGGTACCACTGATTGTGCGGTTAAGCAAGCTGCATGGCGAATTTCTGTCTAATCGGATGAGTATTACCCAGCATTTGCGGTTAATGTCCGAGGTGGTTTCGCTGTATTCCTGTGATGTTTTATTGCTAACGGGTCGACCTTCTCGCTTTCCGGGCATTCAAGCGCTGTTCCGTCATCTACAACCACTACCGATCAATCGTATGCTGTCACTGGATGGCTATCACACCAGTGACTGGTATCCATTCAACAAACGCGGACGAATTGAAAACCCGAAATCTACGGCAGCAGTAGGCGCCATGCTATGCCTGCTAGCATTGGATTTACGTTTACCCGGTTTCTATTTCAAAGCGGGCGACTTCCAACCTTATTCCACCATCCGTTACCTCGGAATGTTGGATAGCAACAATGCCCTGACTACAGATAATGTTTACTACAGTGACATTGATCTGGACCAGATCGACTTTACACTCGACGCTCAGGACGGCTTCGAGGTACGGGGTTCACTGTGCCTTGGCTTTCGCCAACTGGACAATGAACGCTGGCCAGCCTCCCCGCTCTATATGCTATCTATTGTTGATGCGGAACTGGCGCGTAAAGTCGCTGGCGACAGCGTATTGCGCGTCAGACTGGCGGTCGTAAAAGGTGAAAATCATGATACGCCTGAATATTTTCAAATAGCAGAAGCCATCCTGGGCAATGGACATCCTGTCCCGCTACAACATTTGAGGCTCAGATTGAACACATTATCCAGTACTGGACCCGGCATGACACATTATTGGATCGATAGCGGGAGCGTATTCAGAAAATGAAACCTTTAACACCCAAGCAGCTATCAACCCGCCTCAGCCGCCAGTTACAGGCAGTATTACAAGGTGTCGATCAGGCGATAGATTGGGTGGAGGAAAACCGTCGCCATGTACCGCGACTGGATATGGAAGCTGACCGTCTGATCGTCAAGTTGCGCCGCAGCCGCAACAAAACGCGTGGTCTTGCCGACTCTTCACCAAAAGAAATTGCCATCGGCTTTTTTGGACTCGCGCAAGCCGGAAAATCCTATCTCATTACCTCACTGGCATCCGGTGAAAATAACCAGCTGGAAACCTCTGTGGGAGGATTAACGCTGGACTATCAGAAACACCTTAATCCGGATAATCGCCCTAACGCGTTTGTCACCCGTTTCACTCGACAGGTGGAAGGTAAAAATACCCCCAATCCGGTTCAGTTATTTCTGTTGAATGAGACGGATATCGCCAAAATCATTGCCAATGTCTTTCTGCATGATTTCAATCAGCACACCACGTTTTACGAGCTCGATGAACAGCATATTGACGAACATCTGAAGATGTTTATCATGCATCGCCAGCCAGAACCCGTTGCAGGTATGAGTGGTGACGACGTGGTCGCGCTATGGGACTATATGGTGCGACACGATGCAAAACGGCAAAAACAACTGGAAAGTAAATTCTGGCCGCTGGCAGTCGATTTAGCACCCTATCTTAGTATTGATGACCGTGCCAGCCTGTTCTCCATTCTATGGGGAGAACTCAGCGATCTTTCCGCTATTCATCGCCATTTTGCTTATGCAATTCAGCATCTTTCCGGCTCACACAAAGTGCTGGCGCCGATCAGCATTCTGGTGGATGAAAACCTACAGCCCGACAATGGCATTCTTAACGCCGCCATGCTGGATAAGCTTAACAGCCCTTCCGATTTCAGTGTGCAGGTACGCCCGATAGTCAATGGTCGTGCAGCAAAATCCGTCGAGCTGTCATTGGCCGAGTTGGTCATGTTAACCACCGAATTACAGATTCCCTTGCAGTC
Organism: Prodigiosinella confusarubida; assembly: GCF_002847015.1. Classification (GTDB taxonomy): domain Bacteria; phylum Pseudomonadota; class Gammaproteobacteria; order Enterobacterales; family Enterobacteriaceae; genus Prodigiosinella; species Prodigiosinella aquatilis. The sequence continues at coordinate 2,981,032 of NZ_CP025085.1, read as the reverse complement.
ACCGCCCCGGGAAGCCTTATTTGAACAAGTTGACCTGCTGGATTTTCCGGGATTTAGTCAAGAAGTCATCACCTCGAATGAAGTAAAAAATGAGGACGATGAACCTAACCTATCCGTCCACATCCAACCTCATCCGCTGGCGCACATGCTGTTACGGGCCAAACGCGCTTATCTACTTGAGCGTTATACCGATAATCAAGAGATGAACCTGCTGATGGTATGTACTGCCGCTGGTAATAAATCAGATGTCAAACCCGTGGCAAAATCACTGGATTATTGGGTGCGGCACACTCAGGGGGAAAATACCCAGACGCGTAGCCGCCGTAAACCCGGCCTGATATGGGCTGTCACCAAATTTGATCGTCGCTTTACACATGGACAAAACAATGATGAAGCAGTGCAGCGCTATGTGGGGAGTCCTGGTGATGCCTGGGGAACGATGCTGGCGATGGACAAACGAGGTGTCAATCGCATGACCACCTGGCTGAATGCAGAGGTACACCGAGAAGTAAAATTAGGTCGTATCGATGAACAACTGAGTGAATTGCAACGTGATCTGGCGGATAACCTGCTGGGCTGCTGGTATCAACCAACAGGCGCTGATGACCCGATAAAAAAACAGCATATCGCCGAAACCATGCTCAAATCGCTGCAAACCCGTACCGGCGTACACGGCGAATTACTGGAGCGTTTGCTTCCGTCTCGTGATGATTTACGTCGGCTGTACTTGCAACAGCAAGTGCAGCAACACCATTATATTCATCATCAAAAAAGTAGTGACATTGTCACACCATTGGCAAGTTTTGAGCCTTTTGGCGTAGGGATGGATATCGATCTGTTTAGCGAAGAACCGGAAGTAGAAAACGAGGAAGCACAGATTCCTCTTGAGACTGAACCACTGGAAAATCATGGCTATGAAGCCGAGTTTGCCCGTAACGTCTACCGTTTCTGGATCAATTACTTGCGTAGCATGCCAGAAAATGCGGCCATGATAGAACTGCTCGGCATCACCAAACCAACCATAGAGATGCTGGTTGAAGAACTTATTACTGCCAGTATTCGGCTGAATATCGAAGAAAATCTTCGCACCATGCTGATTGATTCCGAACAGTTGGGCATTAATCGTGAGAATAAGGCTGATCGCCAGGTTTCACGGGTGCTGACTGTATTAGGCGACTTTGTGGCCTGGTTGGGTTTCCATCAGATCAAAGAAACCGATCGCCCTGACAGTCGCATTAACCGGGGGCATAAAATTTTCGCCAAACCGGAGCAACCGGCAGTCAATTTCGGAGCCTCACGACGACTGACAAAACTGTCAGTCACACCAACCAACAATACCGCCTTCTATATCTATGATTGGCTGATAGGTCTCAACGAGATGATTATTCAGAATGCGGGCTATTCCGCCGGAAAAGATGTCAGCCCTGTTCAGCGTGAACGCTTAAGTCAACTACTGGCACAGATTAAACCGGAAACCAAATAATGCCTGGACCGCGTAAATAGAGAGTGTGTCATAGCACACGATATCGAACGAAAAACCAGCATGTAACGTGAAGCTACTATGATTTCATGATATTTATAGCCGGTACGCTCATCATGACAGCAGACGATTTGTCACAGCCAGAATTGCGACCGCTGAAATCTAATCAGGACGGGATTATCACCATGAATCTACATGAGCAAACCGCACAAAAACAGTCGGAAGTCATGTTCAGGGAGTACGGCTACGTCAAACTGACCAGTCATAAAGATTTGGCTCAGGAACTGGCAGATATCAGAACATTGCTGCAAAAGGCAATGGTCTTGGAACATGCCACCATCCCGCCTTACCTAACCATGCTTTACAGCCTGGATGAACACATAGACAATCGGGTACCGGACGTTATTCGCTCGGTGGTGATTGAAGAGATGCTGCATTTTGTTCTGGTTGCCAATATTCTCAATGCTATCGGCGGTACACCTACAGTAAATAGCCCTGATTTTTTACCCGACTACCCGGCCCCCTTGCCTTACGGCATAGATGATATTGAAATACAATTACATGCTTTTTCTCAGCACGCCATCGCGCAAGCGATGCAGATTGAGCATCCCAAACATATCCGCCCCGAAGTAATTGCCAGCCATGTCTGTAGTGATATGACCATCGGTGAGTTTTATATCTATATCGAATCACGTCTTAGAGCAGCAGTCGCTACTTTTGGTGAGTCTGCCATATTTTGCGGCGACCCTCAGCGGCAAATCTGCCCGGAGCAGTTTCAGTATAATCAGGGTAGTCGTGTCATTACGGTGTTGAATTTGGAAAATGCAGTTAAGGCGATACGGTTGATTAGTCACCAGGGTGAAGGTACCGCTCATTCTATCTGGCGCAGTGAAGATAACGAACTCGCCCACTATTTCCGTTTTAACGAGATTCACTGTGAACGCCGCTATACCCTTGACGATACCATTGCCAGCGGCCCTACCGGCGAACCGCTGGAGATCCCATGGCATAGTGCAGTGAAAACGCACAGTGGTGCAAAAGTCAGTGATTATCCGGAAGGTGAAGCTCGTAAGGCTATTATTCGCTTTAACCGCCACTACTGTGAGTTGTTGGAAAACCTGCAAACCGGTCTTACCGGCAAGCCACAAAAACTGATGCCTGCCGTGATCGCCATGTGTTCACTGCGCGACGATTTCCGGGCAATTACCGCCAATCCGTATCCTGGTGATAGCGAGTATCACTGCGCACCTACTTTTGAATATACACCGAACAAAACGTCGAAACCGGTCAAAAGTCAGTCACTGGTTTTCGCCAACAATCAGGTGACACTGGAAAAACTGCAACATGCCTATTCCACCGGTAATCTGCAAATGGCGATGGCCTGTATGGCTGAAAATATCATTTGGGATATTTCCGGCCCATTAGATGTCCCCTATGCCGGGGTGTTCTATGGACATGAAGGGTTTAGTCGGTTTTGGTCACTGATGGAACAAACCGTCGAGTTCAGCAGTGTTGGCATCGATAAAATGTTTTTCAGCGATAACCAGGCGATGACCTATGGTGGCGAACAAGGTATTACAAAATCTACGCGGGTACCTTACAGCTATGACTGGGCGATCCGCTATGAATTCAATGATGACCATAAAGTCACCTTGATGCGTCAATATTTTAACCCAATGCGCATTCAGGCTGCACTGGCTGCGCCTCATGCTTCCACCCTGCCCGCCGATCTACCTCATCCCACGTCATAACGACGATTACGGTTTTCACCGCAGTCCGTCCTTGCGACGAACGGGCAAGCAGAACAGATGAGACATGCTGAGGGACAATGCCAGATCTCTATTTTTCCTACCTCAGACACATTAATAACCGTGTGTGGTACGCGTTCCAGTCATGATAATGTTCTGCCCCGCATTGTCCTGATTCACTCAGGAACAATCGTTGAGTCGTAGCCATTGCCGACCCGGTCTGCCTGATTAAATGTTAAAGGCCAAACGCAGGCGTTTTTGCCTCGATAAGACATTGCTCCACTGATTTTGCCAGCGATGCGATCATCCCGTGAGCATCACACAGATGCAGTGAGGAATAACTCAATCTTATCGAAGAAGAAAAGCGTTTTCGTGGAGAAAATAGGGTGCCCGGGGAAATTTTAATTTTTTTCAGCTCTAACTGGTTGCAGAGTTCGCTAACCCGTAATTCACCTGGTAAGTTAATCCACAAATGGTAGCCGCCTTGCGGCAGAGTAAAATGCGTGCCCTCAGGGAAATGCGCTAATACATTCTCCTGAGCAATGGTCAGGTGTTGTCGATAGAGTCGGCGCATTTTGCGAATATGTTTTGCATAGTGGCCCTGTTCGATAAATTGAGCAATTGCCAGCTGTGGTGTTAATGCCGTCATACCGGAGGTCATCAATTTTAAATTGAGTAGCTTATTCTGCTGGCAAGTGGCATAGATCCACCCCGTTTTAATATCAGGCGTCAAAGTTTTAGAGAAAGAGCTGCATAAAATAACGCGATTTTGGCTATCCCAGGATTTTATCGGCCGTGGCCGGGGTAACAGGTAGCTGAGCTCGCTGTAGATATCGTCCTCAATCAACGTAATGTCATATTTATCCGCCATATTAAGTAAATGACGCTTGCGGACATCTGACATTGTGTATCCTTGCGGGTTGTTGCAGTTTGGCGAAAGATAAGCGACTTTAATCGGCAATGTTTCCAGCGCCACGGTAAGTGCCTCCAGACTTAAACCGTGCACAGGATCGGCAGGAATTTCTACCGGTTTAACGCCCGCAATTTTGAACAGTTCCAGAATACCAAAGTAGCAAGGTGATTCAACAGCCACTAAATCTCCTGGCTCGCAGCAGGCTTTTAAAGCAATGAACAGCGCTTCCTTACACCCGTTGGTAATAATGACATCCTCTGCCTGGCTCTGGCAGCTCGCATCCAGCATCAAACGCGAAATATGCTCGCGCAAAACCAGTAAACCCGCAGGATCCCGCCGCGTCTGAGGAAACTTAACGTAATATTTTGTCTGGCGATGTAAAGCGGTAAACAACGGGGTCATGGAGGGCGCATTTATGCATGGATAGCCTGTCCCAAACAGCAGGCCGGGATGCTCCATATAGTATTCAAACGCTATGCTTTCCTGGAACTCTGAGTGCGCAGTCGAAAGATCAACGCTATCTTTGGCTTCTGCGGGGTGAGGCAATGTCTGTATCGTTTTAACATAATAGCCAGACTGGGGTTTTGATTCGATTAAACCATCACTTTCAAGCTGACGATAGGCCTGTTGCACCGTGGTTAAGCTGACACCGTGATCGTTGCTCAAGGTCCGTACCGAAGGCAAACGCGTCCCGCCAGAAAAAACGCCCTTTTCGATCCGTTCACGCAGGTGTTCTGCCACGCTCATATAAAGTTTCATGATTAATTAGTTAAACCTGACAGTGGGGGGTTTTAACATTACTGTACTGAAAAAAAGCACAGTTCGACATCAGTTATCCGATTTTTAATGTTAATTATCGCAACATTATCATGAAAAAAAATTATATTTGTATCTTATATCTGTCAGACCGTCATGGTTAACTAATTCACGGTAAATATCACCCTTTAGCGAGTGTGCCGGTAACCATGAATCGTCAAAGTCTTATTCCGTACATGAGAGAATATGAAGAAAAATTTACCGATGGTGGGCTGGTAAGATGGCTGCCTTACCTGATGTATTTCCATCCTGTCTCGCATGTTTCTCCCGTCGTAAATACTGATAAATTTGGCTTCAGATATGCAGAGAAAGATAAAAGAATCTTCTCTGTTGCAGAACATAATGGTGAGAAGGGATACAAACTTTTAGCCGGAAACTCGACTGTATTTGGTATCGGTGCGACAACGGTGCGTTTTTTACTGGGCATTCCTTTCATAAATAGTACGCCATTAATTCGCGATGCCATTAAAGACGACGAATGGATATTTGTGGATCGTATCCACTTTACGGACCACGGTCACAGGAAAGTTTCACAAATTATCCTTGATGCCATTTAACAAAAGGAAAGAAAGATGCAGTTTTTAAAAAAATACTCTCTGTTTTCTCTCGAAAAAAAAAGAAAAAAAGAACGACTCCTCAATTTACCCCATGTTTTAAGACATTAAAAAGGAAGTAACTGTGGCGTAAAAAATTCAAAGACACGCAGGTTCCAGAAATATGGATCGGTGATGAGACACTGACCCTGACAATCAGAATAAAAAGCTCTTCTGCTATTTCTTCCGTTGAGCTATTGGCGGCTGAAATTAAAGCGTGATCTGAGCAGGCTAAAAAAGCCTGGCAGGCTTGCTTTTGCAGGCAGAAAGCAGCTACTTCCACGCATATATCGGGCTGGAGAATTTTTTCGGGCCATGCTGAAAGAGTCGCTGCACGGTCTTGATTATATAGGTGATATCCGCGGGCGAGGTTTGTTCACGGGTATTGAATTTGTCACTGACCGCTACAGCATGAACCCTTTAACACCACCTCAACACTTCGCGTCACGTTTAAAAACTGCAGGATTAGAGCACGGTCTGCTGCTGTATCCCGGTACCGGTACGGTCGATGGCGTCAATGGGCAACATATGTTGTTTGCTCCCCCTTTTATTGCCAGCGATGACGAGCTGGCGCTGATGGTCGAACGGTTCACCACAGTGCTTTCAAAATTATATCTGAAGTAAAAAGACGAAATTTAACAGGAAGAGGATGAACAATGTCTGAAGACTTATGTTGTAAAGATAAAGTATTACTTTCAGTCTGCACCATGGACTGGTGTGACCTGGGCGTTGAATTTGCGAAAACGATCTTTTCAGACGTCGAAGTATTCTGTTGGGATCCCGGTGATGCGTGGCCAGAACACCTGGAAAACTGGGAGGGTGACTGGATTATTTCGTATCGCGGAGACTTTATCTTTCCTGAGCGCATCTATAAAAGAGCGCGTAAAGGGGCGATTAACCTTCACCCGGCCCCACCTCGTTACCGGGGTTTAGGCAGCCAGCACTATGCGATTTATTATGGTAATGAGACCTACGGTTCAACCTGTCATCATATGGCCCATTCAGTAGACAGCGGACAAATCATTGACGTTGCCAATTTTACGATTGCCCCCGGTGCAACGGCTTCTTCACTGCGTATGCACGTTGGCATTTCCTGCCTGCAACAATTTGCGCGATTGATGTGTGACTATATCGTTCAGGGTAAACCGTTACCGGTTTCTGAATATCATTGGGGAGAGCGGCTTTATAAACAGTCTGAATTAAAAAACTGGATGTTAACTGTACGGGAAAATGAACCGGATCACCGCTGTTTCAAGTGATACCGCTCAGAAGTGCTCTTTAGTCGGGTGAATGTATGTGGGATATGTCTTCGTTTTTTGCGGCACTGCTGGTTTACAGCATAGGTACGGCTTCGCCGGGCCCGGGAAATCTTTCTATCGCCAATGCGGCGATGAATTATGGCCGTAAAGCCGGTCTGATGCTGGCAACCGGTGTGATTTCAGGCTCAATTTGCTGGGGAATGTTAACGGCCCTGGGTGTGTCAGCCATCTTGATCTCTTCGCAGAGTTTTATGGTCTGGCTTAAACTGCTGGGGGCGACCTATTTACTCTGGCTGGCTTTCAAAGCGTTGCGCAGCGCTTTTCGTCCGGGCGATCTCTCTGCCCGGACGACGCGACAGCATCAATATTTGCGCGGCTATTATCTGCAGGGCCTGGGGTTACACTTGAGCAATCCCAAAGCTGCATTAACCTGGTTTACCGTCACCAGCGTGGGGCTGTCGAGTGGCGCTCCGCAGTGGGAAGGCTACTTTCTGGTAGCGACGTGTGCGCTTTTAGGCGTAGTGATATTTGGCCTGTATGCGCTGATTTTCGCCTCACACACGGCAGAAAAGTACCTTAACCGCGCCCGGCGCAGCTTTGACTTAATCTGCGCCGGCTTCTATGCACTGGTGGCGATCGGCTTTTTGCTTTCACTTCATTAAGCGAAGCGCTGTTCGCAAATAATGGACAGTTAAAGGCCTGAGTTCAAGATTCCATTGACTCGGGCCTTTTCATTGTAAGCGTAGGGGTATGAGGCCGGCCCCATAACAATAACTTTCATGATGAAATAGTGGAGTAAGCAGAACAGATGAGACATGCTGAGGGACAATGTCAGAGTCCCTATTTTTCCTACCTCATGCACATCGATAACCGTGTGTGGGCAGTTTCCCGAAGAGATTATGAATATGGCTAAGCACTTCGGTATCATCAGGCTGTCTTATACAGCGCCAGTCTTATGAATAAAAAAATGGTTCTACCACTTTCTGAACCGCCGGTACCGCGGTAGAAATATTCATTTTGCCCGTCATATATGCACCGTGATACTTCACCACCAGCCCGGCTTCCGCGCAGATAACCGTGCCTGCGGCGACATTCCAGATGCTGGTATTCTTTTCGATATAACCGTCGGTAAACCCCAATGCGGCAAAACTCAGGCCAATGGTTGCACAATGATATCTGGCCACCGCCCATCCTTCATCCCGCAGGCAACTATCCATCAGCATGACTTCGGTAATCGGCCAGCCTGCGCTGTCCCCCATTCCCACCAGTCGAACCTCTGGGAAATCCACCTGCCGTTTATAAGGCATGCCATTGCGCCACACCCCACATCCAACTGCCGCCGAAAGTGCTGTACCTAGCATCGGCAACACGATGGCTCCTACCAACGCCAGACCATTTTCGACATATCCCAGAGAAATTCCCCACAGTGGCAAACCTCGTAAAAAGTTGCTGGTGCCATCAATCGGATCAATTACCCAGAATGTGTCATTCACGTCATCCCCCCTTTCTTCGCCCAACAGGGCATCGTTGGGAAACTCATGCCGCAGACGATCCCAGATAAGCTGTTCTATCTGTCGGTCAGCATCAGAGACAAAATCATGCACTGCCTTTTGTTCCGGCATAAGGGTTTCACGTTTGGCAAATAGTTGGCGTGCCAATTGTGCAGCCTCTTCAACCACCGAGTTAGCCGTCTCAAAACGCCGCTGTAATTCAGACATGAAGAACCACCCTTAATTAACCAAGTAGATTGGGAATATCCGACAAAATAGTCTGCGCCCCTCCGTTAAGAAACTCGCGTGCCCGCCCGGCATCATTGATGACCGCGACCGCATATTCAACACCGCTGTCAGCCAGCCGTTTCTGCGCCTCGATATCCGTCAGTTGTGCCTGACAATGCAAAATCTGGCAGTGTGTTTCCTGCAATAATGCCCGGGGATCTCGTGGCGGCACCGAAACAGCAAATGCGCGGGGAACATCCGGCAACAAACGCGCCGCAGCGTGAATCGCACGGATGGAGAAGCTGGAAATGAATAACTGTTCACGATTAGCAGGCCACAGGGTTTTTAGTATGTTGAGCGAAATTTCTGCGGTTTCGATATCATCCCCGGCAGTAGGTTTCAGCTCCAGTTGTAATCCAACATCCAGTTCCAATACACATTCAATCAGCTCTTGCAAAGACGGTATCCTGATCCCGGCGAATGCACTGCCAAACGTAGCGCGTGCATCGAGTGAACGAATCTGTTCGAACGTCAGCCCGGCAACATACCCCTGACCGTTGGTAGTACGATCGACTTTGTCATCATGAATGATCACCGGGTGGCGGTCACGCGAGAGCTTCACATCCACTTCCAGCCATTTGGCGCCCATCTCCGCCGCTTTACACATCGCGGCCAGCGTATTTTCCGGAGCCAGTGTCGACGCACCACGGTGTGCAATCAACGTTTCCGGTACCACAATCCGATGTTCTTGCGGATAGCGACATATCGTCTCAGACATAATATTTCCCTGGTGTATAGGCATAAGAGGTAGCCAGATACTTTAGCTAACCTGCACTTCTGAATGAAAATCAGCGTTTATTTCATCAATACATTGTCGACAAACTGTTTTCTTATCTCATCCCCAAGTGGCTTTTTTGCCCAGACAAGCGACTTGGCGCGATCAAGTCCAGTGGAAGGATGACTAATGTTGTTATTCATATCCTTCGACTGTGGAGCAGAGCCAAATACCTGATGGAAATGCGCCTGAGTGTCGCTGCGGGTCAACCAATAGATAAAGACCAGCGCGGCCGCTTTATGTTTGGCATTCGCCGGGATAGCCACCACGTTGCCGCCACCGGGCATGCCAAAATCAGGAATATAAAATTTGATGTCCCGTGAAATTTCACCTTGATGCTGTAACCCGAGCACAAAATCTTCCCAGGAAGGGGATATTTCGAATTCACCTGCATTGAGGCGGGTGATGCTGTCAGCATTAGAGGCGGTAATCACGTAATCGCCTTTATATTTGTTGAACCATGCCCAGGCCGGAGCCAGACGACGCAATACATCTGGCGAGGCATCACCCTGGCGATAATTCACATCAGGCACCAGTTTGCGGGTAATCGCTTCAATAAATGCCGGTCCGGATCCACCGTTCTCCACATTAAAGGCCAGTTCGCCAGGGTTTTTCTGGATAAAGCGTTCAAACTGATCCAGTGTTCGTGGCACATCAGCCTCGTTTAATCGAGCCGAGTTATAAGCTATAACCGATTGATTTCCCCAAAATGCGACGGCGTAGCCATGCGAATCCACCCCCGCCATCTTGAAACGAAGCTTTTCGCTATCGGGGAGCCGGTTCTGCAATGGACCCCAGAACAATTTCGTCACATCAAAAGAATCAAGCTGATCCGCACCAATGGAAAGCACATCGATATCGCCCTGAGTCCGGTTCTTTTCCGCCAATAATTTATTAATATTGGCCTGTAAACTACCATCCGGAATCGTGACTTTAACCCCGTATTCCAATTCAAACGCTTTCACTTGCTGTCGGAAACGATCCTGAAAATACCAGTTAAACCAGTTAAGTTGCCCTTCTTTACGCGCTTCAGCCACCACCTCATCCCAGCGCATTGATGACAGATCCTGGGCGTATCCCCATGAAAATGGCAAAAACAGTGTTACCAGAAGCATGACTGTAAAAATCTTTAGCATCGGTAGATTTCCTTAACAGTAACTGTCGTCATTAGCCTTTTCCAATCAATGCTGTTGGTGTGACATTTTTCAGGAAACCTTCCAGAATCAGCATCAATAGTACATTGGGGACGACCAGAATAAGCGTGACAACGGCAGCGTCAGGCCGAATGAAGTTATATCCGAGATACGAATAGAGCATGGTCGGTACGGTAATAAAATCAGGGGCGCCAATGATAAAGGAGACAGAAAACTCCTCAATTGAGAGAACAAACACGATGATCAAAGATGCCAGCAGACCTGATTTCAGTATTGGCCAATGAGCTACCCAGAACACCGCCAGCCTGGATGCCCCCAGATTGCGAGCGGCATCAATCAAATCCTGCCGAACCTGGCTGAAAGAAACACTGAGGATACGGATGGCATAAGGCAGAAAAAGTACCGTATGACCGATGAGAATCCCGATGAAACGTGAATAGATGTTGAACCGAGTTAACAACGATGAAAAAAAGACCGCAATCACAAAACTGGGTAATACCAACGGTAACAGTGTCAATAGCCAGGCAACATTCTTGCCATAAAAAGTCAGCCGTCCAAAGGCATATGCCGTAGGCAATGCCAGCAATAAGGTTATCACTGTGACCGTCGGGGCCAGCAAATAACTGTGCATCAGCGTCAACGGTAACGATGTGGTATTCCACAATGTTATCCAGCGTTCAAACGATAGCTTCGGCGGGAAAATTGCCGGATAAGACCAGGGGTGAGCCGGGTCCACCAGCGACCACAACACCGCCATGGCAAACGGTAGAATTATCCAGACCATCCCTAGTGCGAGTATCCCTAGAACCAACAATTTGTTCAGGGTATCCAGACGGGTACGTGGCATTAAATCAATTCCTTATTATTTTAACAAATGACTGAACAGACAGCGCCATCAGGGCAGCACCACACAGGGATAACAGCATCAGCATGACGGCCACTACCGCCGCCATATTCCAGCCAGCGGCACTCTCTTGCTGAGTGCGTAACATGAACTGTGCCATGGAATTAACGCTGACAGGCCCGGCCACTACCTGAAACGAAAAATCGCCAGCCGCACCAATGAAAATCAATACTGTGGCTGTCTGCAACGCACGCAGTGTCAACGGTAGAATGATGCGACGAAACCGATCCCAGCGACCCGCACCCAAATTGCGAGCCGCATCCAGCAGATCACTACTGATTGCTTGCACGGAACCGGTGAGGAGTAGCAAAGCCATCGGCATCTGTTTCCAGATTTGCAGCAAGATCACCCCAATGCCATAGGTGTCGTTCTGCATCCGTATCGGGCGTTCAATCAGACCGAGTTTCACCAACGCAGCATTAAGAAAACCTTGATAAGAAATGAAATTCACAAACAGAAACGCGGCTGCCAGCCCATGCACCAGCAGCGGTGCTTTCAATAATGCGCCAATCATGGATGACCCCGGAAACGGCTTGCGCAACCAGATAGCCACTGGATAGGCAAGCCCGATAGAGAATATGGCGCTCAGTACGGCGATACGTGCCGAATAGAAAAAGGCACGCCAAAGCTGGGAGTCATTCAGGATGGTTTGCCAAAAATGCAACGAAAAACCGCTGTGCCCCGCAAAGTTAAAGAATCCAAACGACTGGGAGATAGTCATGCCAATCACGGCACTTATCAGCACAATAATGGTTCCCAACCCTGGAAGTAACAGCAGATAGGCATACCATGGCGATCTCATGCCACCTTCTCCTTCAGGAAATGAAGCTTGTCGGAAGCAACGGAGAAAGAATAGATCGTCCCTTCTGTCAGCGGTTTATATCCCAGCTGTTGCACACGGAATGTAGCGTTATCATTATTGTCAGAGCACCCCTCAATATCCGTCAGATTACCGAGAAATATTTGTCGCTTAATCTTTAACGGAAAAATGTTTTGCCCTATGCTCCGTTCGGGCAGTAAAGCCGCATCTTCTGGCCGCCAACAGACATAAACGCGAGTAAACAACGGCGGTTCGTCAGACGTTACTATCATTTCACCCAGCACAGTGGTGATTCGGTAACAACCGCCGACCTCGTCACTGGCAATTACATTGCCAATCATAATATTGGCAGTACCCACAAAATCAGCCACAAACCGATTTACCGGCTGATAGTAGATATTCTGTGGTGTTCCCATCTGCACAATGGTGCCGGCATCCATTACAATGACCACGTCGGACATCGCCAACGCTTCCGCCTGATCATGCGTCACATACACAGCAGTAAAACCCTGTTTACGTTGAAGTGTTCGAATTTGCAGACGCAGTTGTTCCCGTAGCCGAGCATCCAGATTGGACAAGGGTTCATCAAACAGCATTACATCAGGCCGAACCGCCATAGAACGGGCCAGTGCTACGCGCTGCTGCTGCCCGCCGGAGAGCTGGCTCGGCAATTTATCCAGATGCCCGGCCAACGACACGCTCAGCGCCGTTTCCATAACACGATAGGTAATCTCTTTCTGTGGGAATCGTTTTTGTTTCAGGCCAAAGGCAATATTCTCCGCTACGGTCAAATGAGGAAACAGTGCGTAAGACTGGAAGCACATCGCAGTATTTCTCCGTTCCGGTGTCACCCCCGCCATATTCTTCCCACCAATATGGATACTCCCCGCATCCAGAGGAATAAACCCGGCGATGGCCCGTAGCAAAGTGGTTTTCCCACATCCCGAAGGGCCGAGAAGCGTAATAAAACACCCTTCCTCGACCTTAAATGATATCTCCTTCAGTACCGGAGTATTATCGAAGCGCAGGCTGACACCATCGACTGCTAGCTTACTCATGTTTGTATCTCCTTAAACAAAGCGTCAATTTCTGTCACGGTATGCCTGCCATCTTGCAAGTTTCAGGTGCACTGGTGGCGCTCTGTTACCCAAATCACTCACCTTTTGCTCATCGGGATTCCTTCATTTGCCACCGTCCTGCGGCTCGCAATCTATTGGGTATATATTGATGTCATCACTCTTTATGCTTCTTGATTCTTCATTTATAATGCATTGTGAATGATAATAATTTCAATTATATTTCATAAAAGTGAATAGAAATTTAATTAAAATAACTTACTGAAAAATAAAATATATTTATTTATAGCCATTAAATAAATCCACTTTTAATCTCATATTTTTTGTTTTTAAATAAAAAAAATTCATTTATCATTCATTGTGTTTAATAATTAACAATGCAATACCCAACTGAGTTCCCCGTTACTTTCGGGATCGTGATAACACGGCAGGAACATGTTCAAATACAACGGAAATGCACTTTCGACTGATGATGAATAACCATGAAAAAATCCATAACATGCCTCTGCTGAATGGCAAGAGTAATGACAGCGTGTCAGTAAATGAGCGGATGGTACTGGAGATAGTTCGCCGTCATAAAAACGTGATGCGTTCAGCTATTTCGCCACTAACCAACCTTACTCAACCTTCCGTGCACCGCATTATTGACGCCTTGCTGGAACGCGGTTTATTGAAGCTGGGAGAAACCATTGTTCATGGGCGCGGCAAACCCAGTCCGGCACTGACATTAATGTCTACAGCACGCTATAGCATCGGCATTTCCGTCAATACGGATAGCGTCTCTTTCTGCCTGTGTGATTTTGCCTGCCATGTTATTCATGAAGAGGTACTGGATATCCCGCTTGATAACCGTGCCCGAGCCATGATCATGCTAAAAGATCGTGTCCGTCAGGCACTGCTGGATAAACATATTTCTGCATCAGATGTGGTTGGTGTCGGATTTGCCATGGCGGGTTTCCTGATAGGGGAAATGCGTATGTTTAATGCTCCCGAACCTTTACGTGACTGGTCGCTGGTAGATCTTAGACATGAGTTACACGCCCTGTTCGATATGGCAGTCTGGACGGAAAATAACGGCACGACTGGTGCACTGGGAGAATCCCTACTCGGCGCTGGATTGGATTACCCCACATTCGGTTATTTTTCTTTTAATTACGGTTTTGGCGGCGGCATTATTATTGATGGCAAACCATTTGTTGGCTCATTTGGAAATGCCGGTGAAATAAGCCGTATTTATACCGCACAAGAGAGCCATTCCCGTCCGGCACTGGGAGAACTCATCAAGCGGTTGAACAACCGTGGTATTGATATCCATTCCGTCAGTGCCCTGAGGCGCGACTTCAATCCTGACTGGCCTGGCGTCGCCGAGTGGGTGGAAGAAGTTGGCCCTTATCTTAATCGGGCTATTGATGCCATGCGCGCTATAATCGATCCGCAAGCCATTGTGTTCGGTGGTGAACTGCCTCATGCGCTGGGAGAAATGCTGTTACAGATTCCACTGACGGTCCAGATACAGCGCTATGGATGCAACGCCTACTATCCGCGTATGTTGATCAGTCAGATCCCAGGCGATCCTTCCGTAGTCGGCGCGGCGATGATGCCATTCAAAGCGTGCTATTTTGCCTGAATATCTTCTCATTCCGACGCTGTTCATCCTGAGCATAATGCCGTCCTCTCTTAGATACCGTTCCTGAACCCATTTGGTTACACAGACCAAATGGGTTTTATTCGTCAAACACTTTCATAATGCGCCATAAGCGTAATGGACGACTACACTCATTAAATTACTTTCACCATTAGCTCATGTTTCAGTTAACACTGTGCTACGTAATTACGTCATTAAAGGGATGCTACCAACAATCTGTCTTAGGGAGATTTATGACTGAGCTACTTGCCCCTGCGCTTGATCATCTGAATGCCGCCATACTGGTTTATGATGCAGATGACCGGCTGATAGCGTTTAACCAAAAAGCCATTGAGTTCTATCCGGAAGTCAAGGATGTGCTGAAAGTAGGCATCACCCTTCATGATCTGGTCGCCAGTTTCGTTTCTGCCGGATATATTTCAGATGACACAGAAAACAGACAATCATTAATTGATGCCTTGGTAAAACGCAGTCGTCTGGACAGACACTACGAAGTTCGGCAGTTACCTGACCGCAAGTTGTTTATTCAGATCAGTCATACACCGGATGGAGGCAGAGTCAGTCTGCATACCGATATTACCCGCTACACTGAAGTCCTCAATTCTCGCAAACAACTCCATGAAGATTTTTTGCTGATAGCAGAATCCACTCATATTGGCGTGTGGGACTGGAACGCCAGAAAAGATATTTTGCAGGTAAGTGATATTTTTTTGGCATTGCTCGGATATCCACGCATCGCCTGGTATTACTCTTCCAACCTGCTGGCTGAGCTAACCCATCCTGATGATCGGGAAACCGTCTCCAATCTGTTACATGCCGCCAGTAACCAACGACTTCCTATTTTTGACTGTGAAATCCGTATTCGGCATTTCAACGGTCACTATCGCTGGATGCTGCTGTCCGGACAAATCAGCAGCTTGACGATAGAAGGAAAAATAGAACGTGTTATCGGCACCATGCAGGACATCACCAACCGTAAGGAAGCTGAAGCGTTCTCACGTCAGTCCGCCGCCGCCGCGCAAGCCGCCAACGAAGCCAAAAGTCTGTTTCTGGCAAACATGAGTCACGAAATTCGCACACCGATGAATGGTATTTTAGGTATGGCGCAACTTTGTCTGGATACGAAACTGACCCATGAACAGCATGATTACATCACCATGGTGTATAACTCCGCTCGCTCCCTGTTACACATCATTGACGATATTCTCGATTTTTCCAAAATTGAAGCGGGAAAGATTATCCTGAATGAAGAGGATTTTGAGCTACGCCCTTTTATTCAGGAAATAATCCGCCCTTTTATGCCGGACGCGACAGAGAAGAACATCGAATTGCTGGTCGATATCTCTCAAGATGTTCCACAGATGCTACGGGGTGATAACCTCCGTTTACGTCAGGTGCTAAACAATCTGGTCAGTAATGCACTGAAATTCACTCATCATGGCGAAATTTTACTGAAAATCAGCCTGGTCCCCCACAACGACCGTCTTCTGTTTCTGGTACATGATACCGGTATTGGTATTCCCGACGAAAAACAGAAACTGATTTTTGAATCCTTCAGTCAGGTCGATGCATCCACCACTCGCAAGTACGGCGGAACCGGTCTGGGGCTGACAATCTCTTCCCGATTGGTGGAAATGATGAAAGGAAAACTGGTGGTCGAAAGCGTGCCAGGGGAAGGCAGTACCTTTAGCTTTACCCTGCCTTTTCCCCTTTCCCACCATACTGATATCCGATCATTGGTACTTCCCGCCGAACTCCTCGGTACACCGGTACTGGTGGTGGATGACAATGCAACTAACCTGCGTCTGATGAAAGATATGCTGCGCAATATGGGACTCCGCCCCATTACAGTCAGCAGTGGCGCATTAGCGCTGTCACTGGTGGAAAGCAACAGTGATTTTCCATTGATTATGCTCGACGTGCAGATGCCTGACATGGATGGTGTATCGCTGGCCGCCACTCTTTCCGCTATGCCCGCGTTCCACAATAGTACTTTCATCATGCTGAGTTCCATGGGTCGCGCTATGGATTCGACCGCATTAACAGCGCTTGGTGTGTCCCACGTTCTCAGTAAACCTATCGCGCAGAGCGAACTGTTCAACATTATCGTCAAATCGTTTACCGGAAAGCACTGTCTGGCGGTGCCAGAGGAACCGGCAACGCCCCAGCCAGACTCCCTGGAGGCTTACCGCATACTGCTGGCGGAAGACAACCTGGTAAATCAGAAACTGGCGGTCAATTTTTTGAATAAGCTGGGCCATCAATGTGATGTTGCCAACAACGGCATGGAAGTGCTGGAAAAACTCGATGAGACTAGTTACGACCTGATTTTTATGGACTTGCAAATGCCGGAAATGGATGGCGGAAAAGCCACACAGATTATCCGCGACATGGAGTCCCATCAGCCCGCATTACAGCACCATATCATCATCGCGCTAACCGCTCATGCCATGCAGGGGGACCGGGAGTATTGTTTGCAACACGGTTTCGACGGTTATCTTGCCAAACCTATTACCATGAAGGCACTACAGCAGGAAATTCACCGGGTGATGACTCAAGAGCAGAAACTTACGCCATTACCTGATCCCACAAGTGAGACGCTGGATGAGCAGACGCTATTACAACGCTTTTATGGCGATACCGCATTAATGAAAGAGTTGTCAGGCATTTTCATCCAAAGGTTCCCGGATTCGATCACAACGCTTCATACCGCGATTAACGAACGTAAACTACAAACAGTTCAGCAGGAAGCACATAAATTACGAGGTGAAAGCAGCAACTTTGGTTGCGATGAGTTGGTAGCACTATTGCAACGGATAGAACACGCGGCCAGGCAGCATGATCTACCCCAACTTGATGAACTGGCAATCGAACTGAAGCCATTGAGTTTCCGGCTGCTAAAATCGCTGCAAACCATAGTTGGTGACGGCTATACAAGGTGACTTTTTCCACAGGAGACGCTTTATCAGCCGTGACAGCCGTGACATTCGTGACATTGTCACGAATGTCAACCCACTGCATCTGACACTTCGTCCATCAGTAGTTGTACCAAGGTGTTTACTTCCTGATCAAAAAACTGTTTCTCTTCATTTACCACCAAATACAACGACGTCGCACGGCGTGCGCCCTGAATCAACGGCAACGGTTTCAGCTCACCGCAGTCCAACCAGTGTCGGATACGCGATTCAGGTAACCAGCCATAACCAACCCCGTGAGTAATCGCTTCAATTGCTGCTTCAACGGTAGTAAACGTCCAATTTTCTGCCGCGACGGGCATACGACGGCTGTTCTTTTGCTGGCGTCGGTCAACAAATTCAATAAGTGGATAGCGTGCCAGATCATTATTGGAAAGCGGTGCCGGAATCTGATGCAGAGGATGATCGCAGTGTGCAATGGCGACAAACATTATGTCCATTAATAGCCGACCACGGGTTATCCCGTCAGCAGGTTGTGTTATCAACCAGATATCCGCATCCTTATCAGTTAATTGTGCCGGACTTTCGCTACGCAACACTTCGGCTAAGTGTACTTGCGTCAACGGATGACGCTGCTGAAACGCTCGTAATACTGCAAATAGATGATTTTTAGGGAAAATACAGTCCACGATCAAGTCAATCCGGGCTCGCACTCCTCGTTTTAATCCCTCCGCACGGGATTCCAAATCTCGAAAAGCCGCTAATAAGGGCAATGCCTGTGACAACAGTAATTGCCCTTGTGCAGTGAGCTCGGCCTTTCTGCCCACCTGTTTTAGCAATGGCACGCCAATCCGTTTCTGCAATACGGAAATCTGGTAGCTCACTGACGACTGGCTGCGATTAGATGCTTCGGCTGCCTGAGCAAAACCGCCATATTCAATCACGGCGCGCAATAATTCCCATTGTTCTAGTGTGGTTTTAGTCAACATTGATTCATCGAATTTTTGAATTAAATAACATTAAAAACAGCGTTATTAATCAATTTAATTCATATATATACTTTTTGCATCATAAACGGAGGGCAAACGATGCCAAGTTTTAATCAGCATGATCTGAATGGGTTTGTAGGTAAGCATCTGGTTTATACCTACGATAATGGCTGGAACTATGAGATTTACATTAAAAACGCGAAAACCATAGACTACCGCATTCACAGCGGTATCGTCGGTAACCGTTGGGTCAAAGATCAGTTAGTTTATCTCGTGCGTATTGCCAGTGAGGTCTATAAGGTTTCCTGGACCGAGCCTACTGGAACGGATGTTAGCCTGTCCATCAATCTGAGTGAGCGGATTTTCCACGGCACTATCTTCTTCCCTCGCTGGGTTATCAATAACCCGGAGAAAACCGTGTGCTTCCAGAATGATCATATCGCTGAAATGGAAGCTTACCGCGAGGCAGGCCCGGCTTATCCAACAGAGGTGATTGATGAATTTGCCACTATCACCTTTATACGTGACTGCGGTGAGAACGATGACAGTGTGATTAACTGCCCAGCCAACGAGTTACCAGCTGATTTCCCGAATAATCTATAACACTTCATGCGTCATACCACGTCAGTGAGTCAACGAAAAATCAAATACCTACGGAACGCTTGATGACATCCATCAAGCGTTCCGGAAGGCATAAAAAGTGTCCACTTATGCCAGGATGAATCCCTCACTTTTTGAAACCCACCACACTCCTGGCCAGCGCCGCAATTAAATCATCACTCTTTTTGCTAACTGCATCGAATGTTTTATCATCAACGACGGTCACCGGCTGAACCTCCATCACCCGCCCTTTAACGGTGGTCGCGCATAATAAATGCAGCACCTTATTATTAATCATTGCCTCCAGACAATTAAACGTAAGCCCGGAATCCGTCACCAATTCCCGTTTTTCCGGTCTGATACGCTGGCGAATCATCTCTTTCTCGGCACTGGCAAGCACAGCTTTCAGATAAGGCTCACCTTCGTTTTTTGCTTCAGGTATTTTGCCGTTACTGTCCATAGGTAGTGCATAAAGGGTAACCAGCGCTTTGCGTTTGGTCGCTGATTCAATATATTCGGCCTCAACGGCATGACTGGCGGGGTCGACGTTAATACTACGCCGTTTTAATCCATCGGCCGAAGTGGGTAATGCAGCAGCCAAATCCTGAGTGGTATAACCGGCAATAACATCAGCATTATTCTGATCCGCATAGCCATACAGTGGTAGCGCCAGCAACATTCCATAGATCACACGCTTACTTAGAAAATTAAATTGCATTAATTCATCCTCCCTCATTTAAATATGAATATACCTGAGACCAAAGAGCTGTGTGTCTGTGAGATGTATAATTCGTTGTCGTTGTCACACAACCCCAAGATTTCTCGGCATTTAACCCCATTGAAGGAAAGCGTACATCTGAACCATGAAATAACCCGTATCTACCTGGAGGCATTATGTGGAGCGTGTTATTATTGACAGTGTAAATACCGTTCATCTCATACCGAGGCTTTGATGCTGGAGAATGTAATCATCAGATAATCAGCTTCCCGACCTTCTCAGGCCGGACTGGTTATCGCTGCGCTTAAACCTTACGCAAACACCTGCGGGTGTTAGTTCGTTTTTGCACATGATGATTAGCAGGTTTTTCAGTATGAATTTATCCCGTCAGGAACAACGTACCTTACATGTTCTCGCCAAAGGTGGACGTATCATGCACGTCCGTAATGATTCAGGCCGCGTCACATCCGTTGAATGCTACAGCCGCGAAGGACTGTTGCTCAGCGACTGCACACTTGCCGTCTTCAAAAAACTCAAAACTAAAAAGCTGATTAAGTCTGTCAATGGTCAGCCCTACCGCATCAATACCACCGGGCTGAACAACGTTCGCGCCCAGCCGGACAATCGCTAAGGAGTAAGTCATGAATATGACGATGAGCACACCTTTTACCGACAACTATGACAAATCGTTTCTTCTGGAAACGATGATGGGGCCGAATGCCATGCGCATTATGGAAGAAATGGCAAATATGCTCCCCATTTCTCCGGGAATGCGTATTCTCGACCTCGGTTGCGGAACGGGAATTTCTTCCATTCTGCTTGCGGAAAAATATGATGTGACCGTGTTTGCAGCCGATTTATGGATCTCCCCTACCGAAAACGCAAAGCGGTTCGCGGGGCTGGGGCTTGAATCCAAAATAATTCCTCTTTTGGTCGATGCAACGAAAGAGATCCCATTTGCTCATGAATACTTTGACATGATCATAAGTGTGGATGCTTATCAGTACTTCGGCAGTAACGAAGCCATGCTGTCGAAACTCCTGCCTTTTGTAAAAAAAAATGGACTGATAGCGGTTGCCGTACCTGGATTTATACAAGACTACCCAGAAGATCAGTTGCCGGAGGAGGTTCAACCTTTCTGGACACCAGACTGGTATTTTTATTCCTGTAACTGGTGGAAGGCTTTATGGGTAAAAGAACCGGGCATAAAAATTACCATACTGCGCGAAATGAACTCATGCCAGCAGGCATGGGATGAATATCTGCAATCACCCAGTTGGCATGCTCAAAAAATGATTCCCATAATGCAGGCAGGGGCCGGAAAATATTTCAACATTATCCAAATCGTAGGGCGGAAAGTTTTATAGGACCTCGCCTCTAATTTCCTCCCCGCCCGTCAAAGGCGGGGAGAATTTCCACGAAATAAACGGTATTTACTGCCACAGAAAACCTTTCGCTATAAAATTAATGATACAACGCAACACCCGCCCGCAGCATCCCTTTTCGATAAATAGTCGCTTAAAACATTAGTTAGCTCACTATTTATAAATCTGTTCTTGGAATAAGGGCTCTTATCAGGCGCAATAAAAGCTGTTAAAATTGACCAATATCAATTATTGCCTGAGCAAAATCTATGATCCCGGAAAAGCGAATAATTCGACGCATTCAGTCTGGTGGTTGTGCAATTCATTGTCAGGATTGCAGCATAAGCCAGCTTTGCATTCCGTTTACCTTGAACGAGCACGAGCTGGATCAACTCGACAATATCATTGAACGAAAAAAACCAATCCAGAAAGGACAAGCGTTGTTTAAAGCGGGTGATGAACTCAAGTCGCTGTACGCCATTCGTTCCGGCACCATAAAAAGCTATACAATTACTGAACAGGGTGACGAACAGATCACCGGCTTTCATTTGGCCGGTGACCTGGTGGGGTTTGACGCGATTGGCAGTGCCCTGCACCCCAGTTTTGCGCAAGCTCTGGAAACGTCTATGGTCTGTGAGATCCCTTTCGAAACACTTGATGACCTTTCCGGTAAAATGCCCAATTTGCGCCAGCAGATAATGCGCCTGATGAGCGGTGAAATCCGAGGCGATCAGGACATGATACTGTTGTTGTCAAAGAAAAATGCCGAGGAACGTCTGGCGGCATTTGTCTATAATCTCTCGCGTCGTTTTGCCCAACGCGGTTTCTCTCCGCGCGAGTTTCGTCTCACCATGACCCGTGGCGATATTGGCAACTACCTGGGACTGACGGTAGAAACTATCAGTCGCTTGCTGGGACGCTTCCAGAAAAGCGGCATGTTAGCGGTGAAAGGGAAATATATCACTATTGAAAACAATGAGACGCTGGCCGAGCTGGCGGGTGCTGCCAAAAGCAACGCCTAACCTATTGCCGGATCAATGATTTTTCTGAATTATTGATCCAGCGCCCATCATCAGTTGTTCAAAGCGATTTCATTGAGGTACTCTTAATTTACTGGCTGTGGATTGACAGTCGTTAGGAGGACCCTATGGCGAAGTATCAGAACCTACTGGTAGCTATTGACCCTGATCAAGATGACCAACCGGCATTACGTCGCGCTGTTTACCTGATTCAACGGCTTGGCGGCCGTATCAAGGCGTTCCTGCCTATTTACGACTTTTCTTACGAAATGACCACTCTGCTCTCACCCGATGAACGAACAGAGATGCGACAGGGCGTCATCGCTCAACGTATTGAATGGATTGCAGAACAATGCAAACACTATATTGATGCAGGCGTTTCTATTGATATTAAAGTGGTCTGGCACAATAAACCCTTTGAAGCCATCATTCAGGAAGTCATTACCGGGAAGCATGATCTATTGCTCAAAATGGCTCACCAGCATGACAGGCTGGAAGCCGTTATCTTTACACCTACTGACTGGCAACTGTTGCGTAAATGTCCTTGCCCGGTATGGATGGTAAAAGATCAGCCCTGGCCGGAAGGCGGACGCGCTTTGGTTGCTGTCAATCTGGCGAGTGAAGACCCTTATCACGACCCACTTAATGTAAAACTGGTTACCGAAACCTTGGAATTGGCCAAGCAGGTGAACCAAACAGAAGTCCATCTTGTTGGTGCCTACCCGGTAACCCCCATCAATATTGCCATTGAACTGCCTGATTTTGACCCCAGTGTCTACAACGATGCCATTCGTGGGCAACATTTGATTGCCATGAAAGCGCTACGTCAGAAATTTAATCTGGATGAACGACTAACCCATGTTGAAAAAGGGCTGCCAGAAGAAGTCATTCCTGATCTAGCGGAACACTTACAGGCTGGGGTGGTGGTGTTGGGTTCTCTGGGTCGTACAGGACTGTCCGCCGCCTTTATCGGTAACACTGTCGAGCATGTTATTGATCACCTAAAATGCGATTTGCTGGCGATAAAACCCGAGGATTTCGTTTCTCCAATCGTTCAGGGAAACGATAATAACGAGGATAAAACAGAGTAAAATTCCGATCTCATACCTGGGTTTATTGACAATCAGGGGGTTAATTTCCCCTGATTGTGCACCCTTCAATGAAACGCTATAGCCTATCCACCCGTTACAGTGCTTTCAGAATCGCTTCCACACTCGCTTTGGCATCACCAAACAGCATTTGAGTATTCTCTTTAAAGAACAGTGGATTCTGAACACCTGCATAACCGGTATTCATTGAACGTTTAAAGACGATAACATTCTGTGCTTTCCACACTTCCAGCACCGGCATACCTGCGATCGGACTATGCGGATCTTCCTGTGCCGCCGGGTTTACCGTGTCATTAGCACCGATAACCAGCACCGTATCGGTATCAGCAAAATCATCATTGATTTCATCCATTTCCAACACGATGTCATACGGAACCTTGGCTTCAGCCAGCAACACGTTCATGTGCCCAGGTAAACGTCCAGCAACCGGGTGAATGCCAAAACGAACCTTCACACCCCGAGCTCGCAGCTTGTCGGTAATGTCATGCACTGGATATTGTGCCTGTGCCACCGCCATTCCATACCCCGGAGTAATAATCACCGAACTGGAATTCTTCAGCAACTCTGCAACCTCTTCCGCAGACGTTTCACGATGCTCTCCCACTTCTTCACTACTTCCGGTAGAAGAACCATCAGAC
This sequence comes from Prodigiosinella confusarubida, assembly GCF_002847015.1. Taxonomy (GTDB): domain Bacteria; phylum Pseudomonadota; class Gammaproteobacteria; order Enterobacterales; family Enterobacteriaceae; genus Prodigiosinella; species Prodigiosinella aquatilis. Next base: position 2,956,719 of record NZ_CP025085.1, on the reverse strand, counting down.
CCGAATCCACCGGCAATTACACTGATGAAAGAACGATTCATCGCCTTACACATGATATACGACAGGATCGCACCCGATGAGCCGACTAATGCCCCGGTGACAATCAGCAGATCGTTGCTCAGCATGAAACCCGCCGCCGCCGCCGCCCAACCAGAGTAGGAGTTCAGCATTGAAACGACCACTGGCATATCCGCACCACCAATGGATGCCACCAGATGCCAACCAAAGACCAGCGCAATAGCGGTCATCAATAACAACGCAATGGACTGCAATGCAACACTGCCAGTATTTACGAATAACAGGAGCAGTAGGAAAGAAACGACCAGCGCCGCCAGATTCATCTTATGACGATGAGGCAACATCAACGGCTTAGAGGAAATAAGGCCGCGCAGTTTACCAAAAGCCACCACTGAACCGGTAAAGGTCACCGCACCAATAAAGATCCCCAGGAAAACTTCCGTCAAATGGATATTTACCATTACTGCATCGGTAATTTCTCCGTGATCAAGAAAACTGTTGAATCCTACCAGTACTGCGGCGATACCCACGAAACTGTGCAAAATGGCAACCAGTTCCGGCATTTCAGTCATTTCCACCTTACGTGCCAGATAGACACCAATCGCGCCACCAATCAGCATAGCGATGATGATCCAGCCGATATTGCCGGCATGAGGTCCCAAAATCGTTGCCAGTAAGGCGATAGCCATCCCGGTAATACCGAAAATGTTTCCCTGCTGGGATGTCTCATGCTTGGATAACCCAGCGAGACTACAAATAAACAGAATGGCAGCGACAATGTACGCTGCTGTAACTAATCCCCCAGACATGTGCTACCCCTTAATTCTTGCGGAACATTTTCAGCATGCGCTGAGTGACGGTAAAACCACCGAAAATATTAATGCTGGCGATCAATACGGCAATGAAGGATAAACACGATACCCATCCACCATGGCCAATCTGCAGTAATGCGCCCACCACAATAATGCCTGATATTGCATTGGTGACCGACATTAGCGGGGTATGCAGAGCATGACTCACGTTCCACACCACGTAGTATCCCACCACGCAGGCCAGTGCAAACACGGTGAAATGCGAGAGAAATTCTTTTGGAGCCACATTAGCCAACCAGCCAAACAACGCAATAGCCACCGCCATGAAAATGAATTTATTCCATGGTGAAGACTTTTTGACTTCCTTTTTCTCCGTTACCACATCGGGTTTCGCTTGCTGCGGTTGGACTGAGACTTGAATTGGCGGCGCTGGCCAGGTAATTTCGCCATTTTTAACCACGGTAACACCGCGGATAACGGTGTCTTCAAAATCAATATCTATTTCACCGTTTTTCTCTTTACACAACAACTTGAGCAGGTTCACCAGATTGGTGCCATAGAGCTGTGAAGATTGGGTTGGTAGACGGCTCGGCAGATCGGTGTAACCAATGATTTTGACGCCATTTTCCGTAAGCGTAACCTGATCGGCGACCGTAAGCTCACAGTTACCGCCTGTTTGCGCCGCCAAATCGACGACTACGCTTCCAGGCTTCATGCTCAATACCATCTCTTTGGTAATCAGACGTGGTGCAGGCTTCCCAGGGATCAATGCAGTAGTGACAATGATATCCACGTCTTTGGCTTGCGCCGCAAACAGGGCCATCTCGGCATTGATAAAAGCCTCAGACATGACTTTGGCATAGCCATCACCACTGCCTGCCTCTTCTTCAAAATCCAACTCGAGGAACTCGGCCCCCATACTTTTGACCTGCTCTTTCACTTCAGGTCGTGTATCAAACGCACGGACAATAGCCCCCAGACTGCCCGCCGCACCAATTGCCGCCAGACCCGCCACACCAGCACCAATAATCATGACTTTTGCCGGAGGCACTTTACCGGCAGCGGTAATCTGCCCAGTAAAGAAGCGGCCAAATTCGTGTGCAGCTTCCACAATGGCACGATAACCCGCGATATTGGCCATTGAACTGAGCGCATCCATGGATTGCGCACGGGAAATACGCGGCACTGAATCCATGGCTAATACCGTTACCTGTCGCTCAGCCAGCTTTTGCAGTAATTCAGGGTTCTGAGCCGGCCAGACAAAGCTGATTATCGTGCTGCCTGCACGGACTATCTCAACTTCATCATCCTGCGGCGCATTGACTTTCAGGATAATATCGCTTTGCCAAACATCCTCTTTTCCCAGAATGGTCGCACCAGCCTGTTCATAAGTAGAATCGTCAAAACTGGCAAGTTTCCCTGCTCCACTTTCTATTGCGACCTCAAAACCCAACTTCAGCAGCTGCTCCACCGTTTTCGGTGTAGCTGCGACCCGGGCTTCATTGGTCAACCGTTCTTTTGGTACACCAATACGCATACTGAATCCCTTTTCGCTTATTTTTTAACGAAGACCATCTATTATTGTCACCCACGTGAAAAACAGTTTACCGCCACTGTTCAACCCCATTGCCATGACGGCAAACTCAGTTATAACCTACTGAAAATATGATTGATAATCCACATGTAAAGCCATTTTGTGCTAAAAGCGGAGTTATGGCGGGTGACAACCCCAATTTTCGGTCAGATATAACACTTATTACACGCTTTTTTAGCATTAATAACATAACAATATTCTGCACCAATTCACAAAAACCACGTGTTACATGCTTGTTAAATAATGCTAATGTCTATAAATACGCTTTATGATGCAAAAAATACCATTCACTACTATTATTAATCGTTTTCATTGCAGCCAATTTATCGCCATTATTCGTAGCCACTCCCTCTAGGATATTACTTAAAATGCTGAAGCAATGGAGATTGTTCCGTGTCATAATCATCCGCTACAACATAGAACCTAGAGTGGCCAGTACGAATTAACCGTATTACGTCAGAAGAAAGGATTTTTTATGAAGCTGAAAACCAGCGTTATTGCATCCACCCTCTTTTCAATATTAACGTTTTCGGCGCAGGCTGCGCAGGAACTTACTCCAGAAAAAGCACAATCAATAAAACCCTTTGAGCGTATCACGTTCATGGGACGCTATGACGCCATCTATCAAGCCGCAGCAGATGCTGCCAAACAGGCTGACAAACATGGGGCTGACGCGTTTTATATTCAGGGCACTTCGGAAGTTAACGGTGGGCGATGGGCTGTTACGGTAGATCTGTACCATAAAGATGCGCCTCCGGCTACCCACGATGTCGTTTATCGGGAATTTAACGGTGTTAAAGAGTTACCCAAAAATGAAGCCGTCAAGCTGGAACCTTATGATACCGTAACCGTTAATGGCTCTTTTTCTAATCAGCCAGACATCGAGGAAAGCATAGCCAACGCGGCAAAAGCAAAAGGCGCATACTCATTCTTTATTGTGCGACAAGTCGATATCAACTCTGATGGCAATAGTCAGAGTATTACGGCGTTTATTTATAAAAAAGATGCACCTAAGCGTCGGGTTCAGAGTCCCGATGTTATCCCGGCAGATTCTGATGCTGGCAAAGCTGCTTTAGCGGAAGGCGGTGCGGCAGCTTCTAAAGTGGAAATTCCTGGTGTAGCGTTTTCCTCCAGTTTAAGTAATAAAGTAGGTAATTTCTTTCAGACGCAAAGCTCACCCAATAACCGTTACACTGTCACCCTGGATAATGGCAAAAAGGTTCAGGAGTTGAACAATGCCACCGCCGCCCAAATGGCGCCGTTTGATTCTATTACCCTGCGGGACAATTTTACTTCCCCGACGGATATCTCCGAAGCTGTTGCTAAGGAAGCGGGAAAGAAAGGGGCTAAGTACTATCACATCACCAGAGAGTGGCAGGAAAGAGGCAATCGCTACACAATCAGTGCCGACCTGTATAAGTAAATCTTTACCCCATAAAAAACCCGCCGGAAGCGGGTTTTTTATGAAACGCATCCGTGCTCAATTAATGGCTGGTGTCCAGTTCCGGAAAATTTTTCACCAGATCATCAATAGCTTTGATCTGATACAGGAAAGGTTCAAGCTTATCCAATGGTAATGCTGAGGGACCGTCACACTTGGCACTGTTGGGTTCAGGATGTGCTTCAATAAACAAGCCTGCCAGCCCCACCGCCATTCCTGCCCGCGCCAATTCTGCGACCTGAGCACGCCGTCCACCCGACGCTGCACCAAACGGATCACGGCATTGCAGCGCATGAGTGACGTCAAAGATAACCGGCGCACCATCAGACACTTGTTTCATCACGTTGAAACCGAGCATATCGACGACCAGATTGTCATAGCCGAAATTTGTGCCACGATCACACAAAATAACCTGATCATTGCCCCCTTCTTTGAATTTATCAACAATATTGCCTATTTGCCCCGGGCTGATAAATTGTGGTTTTTTCACATTAATAACCGCACCTGTTTTCGCCATCGCTTCAACCAAATCAGTTTGTCGGGCCAAAAACGCCGGTAATTGAATCACATCGACCACATCAGCAACGGGTTGTGCCTGCTGTGGCTCATGAATATCGGTGATAATTTTCACACCAAAAGTCTGTTTCAGTTCCTGAAAAATGCGCATCCCTTCTTCCAGGCCCGGACCACGATAAGAATGGATGGATGAACGATTGGCCTTGTCGAAAGAGGCTTTGAAAACATAGGGAATACCGAGTTTTTGTGTGACCGTGACATAATGCTCACAAATACGCATTGCCAAGTCACGCGACTCAAGCACATTCATTCCACCAAACAGGACAAAGGGGAGATGATTGGCAACCGGGATATCCCCGATTTTGACCACTTTGTTATTCATATTCTTACCTTTATGTCGGATAAATCAAAAAACAGCGATTAATGCAACACTATCTGCTTTTGCTCAATAGAATGAATCTGAATCTTGATCATCTCACTCACCGGGTCTTCCGGGCATTGCTCGACAAAATAGTTCAGATCGGAAATCGCAATGTGATCACAATCCAACTGAGCATAAATCAATCCGCGATCACGAATTTCGTAAGGGTCTTCCGGGTCAAACTGCAATGCAGTTTCGCTGGCGCGTAACGCCAGTTCCATTTGTTTCTCTTCCATCAGAGCCGCTTTCAGCGTATCCAGCATTTTTCTGACAATCATGATATTTTCTGCTTCGTCGAGATCTTCATCTATCAACTTGGCAGAAGGTCCGATGTTGCCTTTTAGCCAGACTTCCAGCACATGTTCATTGAGCGTGTCGCCATTCAATGGATTGATCAGCCACATCTCCTCATCCAGCCAATCAGCGCGCAGAATCAACTGGGTGGGAAAAACAACCGGCATCAATGGAAGCGCCAACTGGTGAGCAATATGCAGGAAAACAATCCCCAAAGAGACAGGCATCCCCTGACGAGACTCAAGCACTTTATCCAACCACAAGACATCAGACAGGCAGTACACTCCGCCAGCGCCACCAAAGCCCCAGGTTTTGAAGAAAAGCACGATGAGCTTTTCAAGCCGTTGATCATGATCCAGGTTTTCAGGAATGACTTTCCTGGCCTCATCAACTAACTGTTGTAGATCGTGTCGTACACGCTGTGTGGGGAAATCACGACGTATGGCCTGAGAAACTAAAATAATGCCTTCACTTAACTGTGAACGGTTGAATTCAAAATCAGCAATAGAACTCATAGGTATTCCATCAGCACAGGTAACTTGATAAGCGGCACCCGAATAATCGGGAACAGGTCACCAAGGTGAGTTACGAACGCCAGCAGCGGATTTTGATCCGTATAGGCGTGACCTTCCGCGCCATAGCGCCAAAGGAATGTCAATAATAATGCCAAACCGTTTTTTCGTCAGCCAGCTTTCGCTAACGGAAAGCAGATAAAATGCGTAACCACCAGCAGAATAATGCAGCTACACAATGGCAGACGATAATGCGTTAGTATCCTGCTTTGTCCATTGGCCAAGCGAAACCCGTTCATTGCCTCCATAATCCCGACAGGTAACGATCTGACAAAAACCTTGTTGTTGTAAAAGTTGACGCACTGCTTCACCCTGTTGCCAACCATGCTCCAGTAGTAACCATCCATCTTCCTGCAGAAAATTTATCGAACGCTTGATGATGATACGTAAATCAGCCATGCCCGATTCGGTTGCCACCAATGCACTGGCAGGTTCAAATCGGACATCACCCTCAGCGAGATGATGATCCGATGCATCGATATAAGGTGGGTTGCTGGCAATCAACGTGAATTGTTGAGACGTAAGAGGGGAAAACCAGTTCCCGGTTAAAAACCGACAATTCGTCAGCCCCAGACGCACAGCATTATGTTGGGCTAACACAACAGCTTCTGGTTGAATATCAATACCGATAATATCGCAATCTGGACGCTCACTGGCTATAGCCAGCGCAATAGCACCCGTACCAGTACCGAGATCCAGAATGGATGACGGAGTAGCAGGCAAATATCGCAAAGCCTGCTCCACCAGACATTCTGTATCTGGCCGAGGAATCAGCGTGGCTGGTGAAACGGACAGCGGCAATGACCAAAACTCCTTCTCGCCGGTCAGATAAGCAATCGGTTCACCTTTTACCCGCCGAGCCAGTAGCATATCCAACCGCTGGTGCTGTTCTACTGTCAATTGGGTTTCACCAAAAGCCAGTAAAAATGTCTGCCGCTTGCCAGTGACGAAACCAAGTAAAATCTCCGCATCCCGCTTCGGACTTTCACTACCGCAGAGTTGTGCGATGGCCTGAGCCAGCCAGCATTGATAATCCATTACTCTTGCTCTGAAAGCGCAGCCAACTGGTCAGCCTGATACTCCTGCACAATCGGCTGAATCAGCATTTCCAGCTTGCCTTCCATCGCTTCATCTAAACGATATAACGTCAGGTTGATGCGATGATCGGTCACCCTTCCCTGTGGGAAGTTATATGTCCGGATTCGATCTGAACGATCGCCGCTCCCCAGCAGATTTCGTCGCGTGGAAGCCTCTTCCTGATGGCGTTTCTGCATTTCAGCCGCACGAATACGGGCACCCAACACTGACAACGCCTTGGCTTTATTTTTATGTTGTGAACGTTCATCCTGACATTCCACCACGATACCGGTCGGAATATGCGTAATACGGATAGCGGAATCTGTCGTGTTGACGTGCTGCCCACCCGCCCCTGAAGAACGGAAAGTATCGATGCGTAAATCCGACGGGCTGATTTCCGGCAACTCGGCCTCTGGAACTTCCGGCATGACCGCCACGGTGCAGGCCGACGTATGAATACGGCCCTGAGATTCTGTGGCAGGAACCCGTTGCACGCGATGTCCACCAGACTCAAACTTCAGTTGTCCGTATGCTCCCTCGCCAATAACCTTGGCAATCACTTCTTTATAGCCGCCATGCTCGCCGTCACTGGCGCTCATGATTTCCACTTTCCAACGGCATGACTCAGCGTAGCGGCTGTACATGCGGAATAAATCACCAGCAAAAAGCGCGGCTTCGTCACCACCAGTACCGGCTCGAATTTCCAGAAAACAGCCACGTTCATCATCAGGATCCTTGGGCAGGAGCAGAACTTGCAACTCTTGTTCCATTACTTCACCTGAAACTTTTGCGTCTCTAAGTTCTTCCTGTGCCATTTCTCGCATTTCCGGATCGTCCAGCATCATTTCCGCTGTGGCGACATCGTCCTGCGCTTGCTGCCAACGCTGAAAACAACGAGTAATATCCGTAAGCTGCGCATACTCACGGGATAACGTCCGGAAACGATCCATATCGGCAGTAACAGTAGGTTCACCAAGCAACGCCTGGAGTTCTTCATGGCGCTCTTGTAACGCTTCCAGTTTGGCAACAATAGAAGGCTTCATGCGTGATGTTAAATCCTGTTTGAATATAAAGAGAAAAGAATGCTAATCCAGTCCGAGGCTGTCACGCAAAATCTGCAAACGATCCAGATCACCATCGCGGGCAGCCTGCTGGAGAGATTTGGTAGGAGCATGAATCAGGCGATTTGTCAGGCGGTATGTCAATTCCTGCACAATGGATTCAACATCGCCGCCTTGTTGGATTGCCACCATGGCTTTCATTGTCATTTCTGCACGTAGGCTATCTGCCTGAGCTCGATAATCACGAATGGTTTCAACAGCCGACTGCGCCCGCAGCCAGGCCATAAACTCTGAACTTTCCTGTTGAACAATAGACTCAGCCTGAACGGCGGCAGCCTTACGCTGCGCCAGGTTATGCTGAATAATCGCTTGCAGGTCGTCCACACTGTAAAGATAGATATTGGGCAGTTTCCCTACTTCCGGCTCAATATCTCGCGGAACAGCAATATCCACCATCAACATGGGTTGGTTACGTCGCGCCTTTAGTGTTCTTTCCATCATGCCTTTGCCAATGATTGGCAGCGTACTGGCCGTGGAAGTGATTACGATATCGGCATACGCCAACTGTTCACCCAATTCCGCCAGTGTAATAACTTCCGCCCCCACTTCATTAGCCAATGCCTGGGCCCGCTCACGAGTACGATTGGCAATAACCATGCGTTTTACCCGATGCTCTCGCAGATGACGGGCAACCAGCTCAATAGTTTCGCCCGCCCCCACCAGCAGAACATTGACCTCAGCCAGTGATTCGAAAATCTGACGGGCCAGCGTACAGGCAGCAAATGCGACAGACACAGCACTGCTACCGATATCCGTTTCGGTACGTACTCGTTTTGCTACGGTAAAAGATTTTTGAAATAACCGTTCAAGTTCACCAGAAAGAGAGTGTTCACGCTGTGATTCTGCAAACGCCTTTTTCACCTGGCCCAGAATTTGTGGCTCACCCAACACCAGGGAGTCCAATCCGCTGGCGACGCGCATCAGATGACTGACTGCAGCATTGTTTTCATGCCAGTAGACACTTTTTTGCACGTCATCCCGGTCTAGCCTGTGGTATTCACATAACCAGTTGACTAACTGTTCACGCTGGTTTTCCCGATCCTCAACACTGAGATATAACTCGGTACGGTTGCACGTAGACAGCAACACGCCCCCCTGCACCAGCGGTTGCTGTAACAGGCTATGCAATGCCTGCCCCAGAGTATCTGGCGAGAAGGCTACACGTTCTCGCAGAGAAACAGGTGCAGTTTTATGATTAATACCAAGCGCAAGCAGGGTCATGGATAGTTCTGAGTAATACCGATGTTAGTATGGGTTTCATCTGTTAGGCATTCTACTTGATGCAGACAAGCAAGAAAAGCGACACTATATGCCTCTCGTTATTCGAAATTATATCTGACGGGTAAAATAACAATGATTGACGCTGAGGACCAAGCCCGTTAGCGTGACGCATTGTTATGAATCCATCATGCTTTATAGGACAATAGTCATATGTCAATAAAACCCGTCCGTTGCCTGCGGTTACTGCCATTGGCCTGTCTATTACTGACAGCCTGTAGCCTTACTCAACCCAACGTTCCGGGTAAAAGCCCGACCTCACCTCAGTGGCAGGATCACCTAAGCAAGGTACAGCATTTGACCCAATATCAAACACGCGGATCCTTTGCCTATATCTCTAATAGGAAGAAACTTTATGCCCGATTCTTCCTGCAGCAATTCTCACCTCAACGCTATCGCCTGCTACTGACCAGCCCGTTGGGTAGCACCGAACTGGAACTGAGAGCTCAACCTGAAAATGTGCAGATTATCGACAGTCAAGGTAAGCGCTATGTCGGGAAAGATGCGGAATATATGGTACAGCAACTGACTGGCATGGCGATTCCGCTCGACAGTCTACGTCAATGGATGCTCGGTATCCCGGGAGATGCCCAGGATTATTCACTGGATGATCATTACCTGCTGCGTAACCTCACGTATCATCAGGGGAATCAACGCTGGAATGTCACTTACCTGGGGTATATGCAAGACAGCATTCCACCGTTGCCACAAAGTCTGGAACTGACACAGGGTGAACAACGCATCAAACTCAAGATGGATAACTGGACGGTTCAGTAAGTGACATATTCACTGGATAATCAATGGCCTTCCCCCGCCAAGCTAAATTTATTTCTGTACATCACCGGACGGCGTGCCGATGGCTATCATAATCTACAAACGTTGTTTCAATTTCTGAATTATGGTGACACTGTCACCATTACGCCACGTCAGGATGGCATTATTAAGCTCCTCACCCCAATTATCGGGGTACCAGACGAGCAAAATCTGATAATCCGTGCGGCAACCCTGTTACAGCGTTACGGTCAACGACATGGACTGCCCGTGGCGGGAGCCGATATCGCCATTGAAAAACGGCTGCCTATGGGTGGCGGACTGGGTGGCGGTTCATCCAATGCCGCCACTATCCTGGTGGCACTAAATCATCTATGGCAATGTGGATTAAATCGCACCACGCTGGCAGAGATTGGCTTGACGCTGGGAGCAGATGTGCCAGTCTTTGTTCACGGTTATGCCGCTTTTGCTGAAGGTGTGGGAGAAAAACTCACCCCCGCGTCACCGCCGGAAAAATGGTATTTGGTCGCTCACCCGGGCATTAATATTCCTACACCACTCATTTTCAACGATCCTGACCTAAAACGTGACTCTCCCGTTTGTCCGCTGGAGGCACGGTTAAAGCAGACTTTCGTCAATGATTGTGAACCTATTGCAAGAAAACGTTTTCGTGAGGTTGAACAGCTACTTTCATGGCTGTTAGAATACGCCCCGGCGCGCCTGACTGGCACTGGTGCTTGTGTGTTTGCTGAATTCGACACTGAGTCTGCTGCTCGTCAGGTGCTTGACCGGGCCCCGGGATGGCTGAATGGCTTTGTCGCACAAGGTGTTAACATTTCACCTTTGCAACGCACGCTTTCCGGGCAACTCGAGGGTCGCTAAAAAACCACCGGCATCAGTGGTGTTTTAACGCCTTTTATTCCTACACCCGTATGCATATTGTATCTGCGTGGCATGCACCCCGGTTTCACGCCGATATGGTATTTCTCTGGACGCAAGCCTGAGGTTCTTCTCGTGCCTGATATGAAGCTTTTTGCTGGTAACGCCATCCCGGAACTAGCACAACGTATTGCCAACCGTTTGTACACTAGCCTTGGCGACGCCGCTGTTGGTCGTTTTAGCGACGGTGAAGTCAGCGTGCAAATTAACGAAAATGTACGCGGTGGTGATATATTCATCATCCAGTCCACCTGTGCACCCACCAATGATAACCTGATGGAACTGGTTGTCATGGTAGATGCCCTGCGCCGCGCTTCTGCGGGACGTATCACTGCGGTTATTCCCTACTTCGGATATGCGCGCCAAGACCGTCGTGTACGTTCTGCCCGTGTGCCGATTACAGCCAAAGTGGTTGCCGACTTTCTCTCTAGCGTAGGTGTTGACCGGGTACTTACGGTTGATCTTCACGCTGAACAGATCCAAGGTTTCTTTGATGTCCCTGTGGATAATGTTTTCGGTAGCCCGATCCTTCTGGAGGATATGCTGCAACAGGATCTGAATAATCCCATTGTGGTTTCTCCGGATATTGGTGGTGTGGTACGTGCCCGCGCTATCGCCAAACTGCTGAACGATACCGACATGGCTATCATCGACAAGCGTCGTCCGCGCGCTAATGTTTCTCAGGTAATGCACATCATCGGTGACGTCGCCGGGCGTGACTGCATCCTGGTTGACGACATGATCGACACGGGCGGAACACTGTGCAAAGCAGCCGAAGCGCTGAAGGAACGCGGTGCCAAGCGTGTATTTGCTTACGCCACGCACCCGATTTTCTCCGGCAATGCCTATGACAACATCAAGAATTCGGTTATTGATGAAGTTATTGTCTGCGATACCATCCCGTTGACTGACAAAATCAAATCTTTACCGAATGTACGCATGTTGACGCTGTCTGGCATGCTGGCGGAAGCGATTCGCCGTATCAGTAATGAAGAATCTATTTCTGCCATGTTTGAACATTAAGTCACACAACACGATAAGCAGAAAAAAACGCTACCAATTTACCGGTGGCGTTTTTGTTTTTATAATTATTTTCAATAGGTTATTAAACGATGTAATGGCCTGTATGGCTGTAAATAGAAAAAAGCAACAACCCAAAATACTAAAAATAAAGAGATAATAAAGAACCGTTATAGTCTTGTGGGTTTTTATTACCTCACATCCAACATGATTTTATTACCATGATTAATGATTTTGCCGGCGGCAACGTTTATCAAAATGCTTTACCCACCAATAGCGGTCAGCTACATGCTCTCTGCCACTGACACGCGCCCCCACCAACCATAAAATGGCTCCGACGAAAATAGCTATCAGTTCAACGTAATTTGATGCGCCGGGCAAATCCAACTTAGGCAACTGACCAATGATAGAATAAGCGATCCCCAGGATCATCAGTAGCATACCCAACCCCATAAATATGTTACCTACAGCTACAGAATGTTTATGTTTCATATTTCACCTCCAGAAATATCTGTGGAAATAATGAGGATGTCGCTGCATTCCATTACTATTCTTTATAATTATAGACATTATCCCTATTGACATTGAGTGAAAGGTCACAGATAAAAAACAAATTCCGTACACATGTTAAACAATAAACACAGGTCAATAATAACCAAGCGATACCCGCCATCTATCAAGTTGCAGGCACGCAGGTTATGCTCAGTTACTCGCTTATCCCTGCGCTTCGCTTCTTTCTCTTGCAAACATCGCCGATACTTGGTGATTGCCAGGTTGTCCGTGTAAACTAACGCACCCGTTTTAGTGACTTTACTCTGCGTTACGGCATGTAACGCGTAATCTGGAACTGTATTGTGAGCAGCATCAAACTCATTGTGGGGCTGGCAAATCCGGGCGCTGAATATGCTGCGACCCGTCATAACGCTGGCGCCTGGTACGTTGACCGTCTGGCAGAATCCCACCGGCAGCCACTCAAAGAAGAAAGCAAGTTCTTCGGTTACACCTCACGTCTGACACTTGCCGGGCACGACATCCGCTTATTGGTACCTACCACTTTCATGAACTTGAGTGGTAAAGCGGTTACAGCGATGGCAACGTTTTATCGCATTCAACCAGATGAAATTCTGGTCGCCCATGACGAACTGGATTTATTGCCAGGGATTGCCAAACTGAAACTAGGTGGCGGCCATGGTGGTCATAACGGTTTGAAAGACATTATCAATAAGCTGGGAAACAATCCCAATTTCCACCGTTTACGGATCGGTATTGGCCATCCGGGTGATAAAAATAAAGTGGTTGGTTTTGTTCTGGGTAAGCCGCCTGTCAGTGAACAGTCGCTGATTGATCAGGCGATTGACGAAGCTATCTACTGCACGGATATTCTGTTGAAAGAAAACATGACCAAAGCGATGAACCGTCTGCACGCCTTTAAAGCGTCATCATAGTCATACGGCATGATGACGGCAGATCGAGTTAAAGCATCATTATGTGTATAATTGGCCGGAATATTTTCATTTTGACAGGCCAATGAATCTAATGGCCTGATTAATAAGTTATTTAAGGTGATATAAACATGGGATTCAAATGCGGTATTGTTGGGCTGCCTAACGTCGGTAAATCCACACTGTTCAATGCGCTGACCAAAGCCGGTATCGAAGCGGCCAACTTCCCGTTTTGTACCATCGAGCCAAATACCGGCGTAGTGCCAATGCCGGATCCGCGTCTGGAGAAACTGGCAGAGATCGTAAAGCCTCAACGAATACTTCCAACAACGATGGAATTCGTTGATATCGCCGGGTTGGTAAAAGGCGCATCAAAAGGTGAAGGCCTGGGAAACCAGTTCCTGACGAATATCCGTGAAACTGAAGCCATTGGTCACGTAGTCCGCTGCTTCGAAAATGACAATATCATTCACGTTTCAGGAAAAGTGAATCCCGCTGACGACATTGACACAATTAACACCGAGCTGGCGCTGTCAGATCTGGATACGTGTGAACGTGCGATTCACCGCGTACAGAAAAAAGCCAAAGGTGGCGATAAAGACGCAAAAGTCGAACTGTCAGCACTGGAAAAATGCTTACCACAGTTGGAAAACGCAAAAATGTTACGGGCGTTGGATCTGAGTACGGAAGAGAAAGCGGCTATCCGCTATCTGAGTTTCCTGACGCTGAAACCCACCATGTACATCGCTAACGTCAACGAAGATGGGTTTGAAAACAACCCGTATCTTGATCAAGTTCGTGAGATCGCAGAAAAAGAGGGTTCTGTTGTGGTGCCTGTCTGTGCGGCAGTGGAATCCGATATTGCTGAACTCGATGATGACGAACGCGATGAATTTATGGCTGAACTGGGCCTGGAAGAACCGGGACTCAACCGCGTTATCCGTGCTGGTTACGAACTCCTCGACCTACAGACCTATTTCACGGCTGGTGTAAAGGAAGTTCGCGCCTGGACCATTCCTGTCGGTGCGACGGCTCCGCAGGCAGCCGGTAAAATTCATACTGATTTCGAAAAAGGCTTTATCCGCGCCCAGACGATTTCTTATGAGGATTTCATTACTTATAAGGGTGAACAAGGCGCGAAAGAAGCCGGCAAAATGCGCGCTGAAGGCAAGGAATATGTCGTTAAAGATGGCGATGTTATGAACTTCCTGTTCAACGTCTAATTTGCTTCTGCTGTCTCATGGGATCTCAATGCATCTCATAAAGATCACAAAAACCTATAAAATCCACGCAATTGCGTGGATTTTTCATTTCATAACGTCTCAAATGGTTTCGTAGAAGCGCAGCTAAAAATGAGTACATGGATAGAGACAATCAGTTTTCATCTTCATTTTTAGGTGAGAGCAATGACGGTGTAAGATAAGAAATGTGCAACGCCACACGGAAATGTGTGGCGTGATGAGATTGAATTTTATCTGCGTACCTGCTCAGGCTTACCGGCAAATTTCGCCTGAACATAATCAGCCTCAACAGTAAATTTTGCGTGCTTTTTATGGTGGGGAATATCACGGTTAAGACGTTGCCAGCGCCAGATATCAATCAGCATAAAGAACAGGAGACTGATTCCCATTACCGGCAGCGCATATCCCAACAGGACCGTGATAACTAACACCAGCGTTTTCTGCAAACCATTCAACATCAGCCACGCGCCGGAAAGCGTATCCAGCGGGCTAACTCGTGCAATAGATGGGCGTCGCAACCACCACATCCGATAACCCAGGACAATCATGCCGCACAGTGCAACGCCAAAAAACGCCAGTATCAACTGATTCGGCAGTCCGAACAGAATCCCCATATGCGCGTCAATCCCCCAACGGGTCAATTTAGCAACCAGCGGAAAGTTGTCAAACCATACATGGTCGACAATTGCAAACGTCCGCGGATTTACCGATACCGCATCCACCTGGGTCGGCCAGCTACGATCCACCTCGGTTACAGTCCATGCCTTCCCTTCTCCTTTAGGCTGACGCAATTCAACTTTTCCCGCAGAGATTCCGGCAGCTCGCGCAGCGACAAGCACCTTATCCCAATCACTGTCAGGCTGATTTATCGCCATCTGATGAGGGGATGTATTTGCCATGTTCATTCCTGACAGGGACATACTTGCATGATGCTCAGCATGTGGATCGGTTGGCGCAGTCCGTTTTGCAACTCCGAGGTCAGTATTGACCTGTGGTGTGAGCCAGTTCAGCGAGGTGCGTAAATGATCGATATTTCCGCCCGCCCATTGCGACCAGGTTAATCCCGTTGCAGAAAAAAACAGTAATCCGGCGAGTAGCGTCAGCCCCAGCGTAATATGCCAGTATCGGGAAACAGCAAAATGGTCCTTTACCTTCTTCGCTTTACGGCGAGGGCGAGTTCCCAGCCAGAGTACAACACCGCCCAGCGCCACGACCCAGAGCCAGGATGCCGCCAGTTCACTGTAGTTTCGCCCAGGATCGCCCAGCAATAGCCCGCGATGTAGCCTATCCAGCCACAACCGCAACGGCAACACACCGGAAGTCCCGTACACGGTCATATCACCTTTTATGTCCAGAGAATAAGGATCAACAAATATGGAACGCGACTCTGAAGGTCCCAAGTCACCGCTGACAAACTGCACACGTGTAGTTTCCGTCGCCTGTGGCGCGGGCCGAACCGCATAAACTTTCAGCATTTCACCTGCATAGCGGCGAGCCGCGGTGATTTGTACCGACAGAGGTTTTGCCTCACCAACGGGCAATGCAGTCAACGCATCTTTATAAAGGTAATTTTCCAGCTGTGGCGTAAGCACATATAGCGTTCCGGTCAGTGCCGCAACAAAAATAAAAGGCGCGACAAATAGTCCAATATAGAAGTGCAGACGCCGGATGAGATTTAAAAACGCACCACGAACTGCCCGTGTGTTTGTCGAAGAATTTGACATGATTTCACCGTTTCAGTTATCGAAAAATATCCGACAGCGGAAGCCACTCTTTTCCGCGCGGATGATAATTTGCAACGAACTGAAACGTACGGTGGTGCTCTGGGACGATGGAAGAAAGCAGCATTCAGACACAAATAAAGAGTAGGAGCTGTGATGCTAACCGCTTCTCGCCGGGAGGACAGCATAAACCGGAGAGCCGGGACGAATAACCACAGTAACAGCGGAACATGAATCAACAAATCGCAGTAACCGCAGGCACTGTCTTCTCCGTCAATACCATGATGAACTAAAGAACGCCCTGCCTCCTCTTCCATAGATGCGTTCGCCATACCGGACACACGCATAGATGAGTGCCCAGCATGTTCACCTTTGTCATGTTGTACAGACGTCAGTAATCCCGCACACTGCAAATGCCTTGAGATTATGGGCGCACCAGACAGCATCAATATGGTGAACATCGCAGCATATGTGGTCAGGCGAGCGATCAGTCGGCGCGAATACATCATTAAAAGGAATGCGTCAGAGTCAGGAAAACGAGGCTAGATGTTAAGGTTTTGCTTAGAAAAGTAAACCAAAAACAAATCAAATGTTATGAAACAAAGAAACGCAGTACACCATAATTGAAAAGCTATCACTTTCCCAACAACACGGTTGCGGGATCAATGAGCGTCCTGCCGGGCAGGACACGTGTCCCAGTTCCTCTCTGTCATCTTTAAGTACCAGGGAAAAAGAAAGCAAAAATAAAAGAACCAATCTGAGTACAATAGTGAGTATGAAGTGATTATCCATTTCAATAAATATTATAAAACAATGAGATGGAATTTATTTCACCGTTCAACGTCATCGCCTTGTAGCGATATCTGAATATCTTTGCCGGGCAGGTGAAACCATTAAAATCCATACAACTGCGTGGATTTTTGTTTCTAGTGCCTGAAGTGTGAGTACAATTCCGCTATCGACTATAACAGTTGGTATCCTTCCCGCAGTTTGTTGGTAACAATCACCATAGATGGAGTGCATTAAACGATGGTTAGCGATATATCAGGCGAGAGAAAATTACTGTCCGTCTTTGACTTTGATGGCACGTTGACCAAGCGTGACAGCTTTGTGCCTTTCCTGCGATTCGCCTTTGGTAATCGTGTATTTGCCTGGCGTCTAATGAGACTGATATTACCCGCAATGAAATATATTGGCCGTCAGTTGACTCGCGATGAACTGAAAGATGCCTTGATCCACACGTTCCTAAGCGGTGTCGAGGCTACGTGGGTTGAACAGAAGGCTGCCGAGTTTTGCGATCGGTACTGGATGCGTTTAATGCGCCCATCCGGACTGATAGCGGTGGCAACACAGATCAACGCTGGTGCTATCGTGACGATCTGCTCAGCGTCTCCGGCGATAGTGTTGAAACCATTCGCAGCGCGTCTGGGTATCCGGCTGATAGGTACAAATTTAGACATGAAAGATGGCGTGCTTACCGGGCGGATAAGCGGTCAAAATTGCCGATGTGCCCAGAAAGTCAAGCGTCTGGAAGCTGAGTACGGTCCACTTTCCTCATACCATCTTCGAGCCTGGGGTGATACACGTGGAGACTATGAGATGCTGGCCGCGGCGCAGGAACCGTACTGGCGTCACTTTCACGGTGCATGGGGAAAGCGTAATCCTCCGATTGACAAAATTAAAGGCCATTCTTAAATAGGCAGGAATACCTGAAAGCGAGGTTCTTCCGCCCTGCAGCAAACTGCTTAAAAATAACGAGCCCCCAGCACTGGGGGCTTCAAATTACGAGATAATGCCTTCTTTTCTTGCCGCCTGATTCCAACCATTGAACTCTTCGAGCAGCAAATCGTAGAGTTTTTCATCACTCATCTTCGCAAAATCATCAATAGGGAAGAATCCGGTATTATCAACCCGGCGATCGGTGAAGTCATCCAGTTGTTCAAGGATGCCGTAATTACTGCCGCCCAAGCCTATAAATTTCCAGAAGATGGCGTGATTTGCCGAACGGCGAATTGCATCTTTAATAGCTTTCGTTTTACTGATTCCACCATCAGCCAGTAATGAAGACCACATAGACAGGTAATTCACTATTTTCAAAGAAATCGATAATTCCTGTCATACATGGCGGCTCGTTATTGGTTCCACCAAGTCCCGGTAATAACTCCCGCATGCCATGCTTGCCAACTTTCTGGATCCTCTCAATGTAGCCCTCAAGATTATCCAGCGTCACATCTTCATACTTACGGTGCTTCTCAGCAAAGCCCCATACATCCATGGAACCGTCATTGTCAAATTGAACCGCCAGTACAGCTATACGATCCAGCACTGCCTGAACATGACCTTTCTTAAACTCACTGGTCATGGAACCCGAAGCATCCAGAACGAAAGCGACTTTCGCTTTTAGCGATTGCAGATTGTGTTTAATCAGGCTGACGCTGGCATTTTTAGCCAGACTAACAAGGCGTGGCGCTTTTTCCTGGATACGTTTTTCTAAACTGACAGGTGGCTTTGCGGGAGCAGGCGCTACTACAGGGGATGACACGTCGACACCATAATTAATCGCCAGTGGTTCGAGACCGCCGTTAAAACCCTGCCCCAGTGCTCGAAACTTCCAGCCTGCATTGTGCCGATAGACCTCACCAAGTATCAGTGCCTTTTCAGTTCGTCCATCCAGAGGAGGAACATTGAACGTCGCCACACCCTCGACATTGAGCTGGATGCGATGCAAGCCTGAGACAGAATCGCCACCATCTATCACCAGCGTAATGGCTATCTTCGCGATATCGTTATCGATCCGGTTCAGGTCCAGTGTGAACAGGCTACTTTCGCCAGATGAAGAAAGGTTAAGGCTGCCATTCGGAGCAGAGGGCTGATTGAAGAAAATGAAATCGTTGTCCCCTCTGACCTTATTCTGGGTCGAGAGCATAAATGCGGAAGCATCAATATCACTGCGAAATGTTGCTGTTTTTGGATACACCACATAGATGCGCAATGAATTTTGTTTTAACGCAATATTTTGCCCGGATTGTAATTCCATATCAGACAGTCCTGTTTATTCAGCGAATGATTAATACCCTAAATCACGCGTGACACGAAACTTAATACACTGTTGTAACGCCGCCAGACACTCATTTTCATTTTTCTATAATGGAGATAGGCCAATATTATGAAGGGAATAAACACCAGCACGCCAATAATGAGGAGGATTAAAGCCGCCCCTTCCTCGTTTTTTTCTTTTGCATATGTATACCGAGAATATTTTTTATTTTTATAAAAAAAGCCCCGATGTTCTACCACCGGGGCTCTGGCAAACATGAGCAGAAATCAGATGTTCACGCCGTGTTGAGATGCCAGTGCGGACAGGCCGCCGGCGAAGCCTTGACCGACAGCTTTGAATTTCCATTCTGCGTTATGGCGATACAGTTCACCAAATACCATGGCAGTTTCGGTGGATGCATCTTCAGACAGGTCGAAACGGGCAATTTCGGTGCTATTGTCGTTATTAAACACTCGCATATAGCTGTTGCTGACCATGCCAAAGTTTTGCTTACGGGCTTCTGCATCATAAATGGTAACAGCGAACACCAGTTTTTTGACATCGGCAGGGACCTTGGCCAGGTCAATTTTCACCTGTTCATCATCACCTTCACCTTCACCGGTACGGTTGTCTCCCATATGGGTAACAGAGCCACATGCACTCGTTTTGTTATTAAAGAAAATGAAGCCTGCGTCCGAGACGACCTCACCGCTTTCGCCAACCATAAACACGGAAGCGTCAAGGTCAAATTCAGCGCCATCAGTCACGCGAGCATCCCAGCCCAGACCTACCATTGCCACATTCATGGTTGGTGCTTCTTTAGTTAAGGATACGTTGCCGCCTTTAATCAGAGAAACTGCCATTCAAAACTCCTGCAATCTGAAATACTCGTTAGCGCAGGCAGCAAAACACCACCTGCTACGTTTTACTTTGCCGCGATTAAGACGCGTTGATACCGTACTGTGCACACACGGAGTTCAGACCACCCGCATAGCCCTGGCCTACTGCACGGAATTTCCACTCGGTGCCATGGCGATATAACTCACCAAACAACATCGCGGTTTCTGTTGACGCATCTTCAGTCAGATCATAGCGAGCGACTTCAACGTGATTATCGTCATTTACCAAGCGAATGAAGGCGCCAGAAACCTGGCCGAAGCTCTGGCGACGAGCCGTCGCATCGTGGATGGTGACCACGAATACGATCTTATCTACGTCTGCCGGGATCTGGTCGAGTTTGATCTTCAGTGCTTCATCATCACCATCGCCTTCACCCGTGCGGTTATCACCCGTGTGCAGAACGGAACCATCGGATGATTTCAGATTATTATAGAAAATGAAGTCTGCATCTCCGCGTACCTTGCCACTGCTGGCAAGCAGAAACGCTGACGCATCAAGGTCAAAATCCTGTCCGTCGGTTGAGCGAGCATCCCAGCCCAGACCCACCAACATATTTTTCATTGTTGGTGCTTCTTTGCTTAAAGAAACATTACCACCTTTAGAAAGAGAAACTCCCATAATTACATCCTCAATATTAACGTTGATATTCAGAGTGGAGTGATAAGGGGGATTAGCCCGCTTTTCCTTCCTCAGCTTCAGGTTTACCGGGGAACAGCACACTGATAATAATACCCAGAGCCAGAACCCCTAGAACTACCAGTAGACTCACATTGGCAGATATTTCGTAGCCGTGATGCCACAGGTGGTCGGTTGCATTAAGACCCAGTTTCACCGCGATGAAGAACAGCAGCACGATGACCGCTTTTTCAAGATGAACCAGGTATTGTTTGAGTGCTTCCAGAACAAAGTACATGGTACGCAGACCAAGGATGGCGAACATCATGGCGCTATATACGATCAGTGGTTCACGACTCACTGCAATGACAGCCGGAACAGAGTCAAAGGCAAACATCACGTCAGATAGTTCAACTACCGCCAGACAGAGCATCAGCGGAGTCGCGTAAAGGAGTGCCTTTCCTGCACGCCCGACATTGATATCTTTGTTTTCCGGTTTGGCGAGCTCGGCATTTACTTCCTTCTGGCTCAACAGAAAACTGTGCCCTTTTAAT
This sequence comes from Prodigiosinella confusarubida, assembly GCF_002847015.1. Lineage (GTDB taxonomy): Bacteria > Pseudomonadota > Gammaproteobacteria > Enterobacterales > Enterobacteriaceae > Prodigiosinella > Prodigiosinella aquatilis. Next base: position 2,935,335 of record NZ_CP025085.1, on the reverse strand, counting down.
TTGGGCCAAATAGGGAAGAAACGCTTCACGAGTCGGTAGGCAATGTGCTGTGAATAATCTTCAATAGCCTCGTCGTCGCCACTTTTTTTGAGCATCATCACGGCGGTCCAGGCAACGACCAGCGCAAAGACAATGTCGACCCACGGCCCCAATGTTAACAACCCGGCCCCGATGGTAACAAAGATGCCCCGGAACACGATGGCGCCGATGACCCCCAGGTACAGAACGCGATGCCGGTAGTTATCCGGTATTGAAAACCACGAGAAGATAGCCATCATTACAAACAGGTTGTCAATCGACAGGACTTTCTCCAATGCATACCCGGTAACAAACAGGCTTGCCACTTCAGCACCATGATGAATGTAGAGAAAACCGGCAAATAGCATGGAAATGGCGATCCAGAAAACTGTCCATAGCGCCGCGCTTTTTAATGAAATCGGCTCGTCATGACGGTGCATGAACAAGTCGACAAAAATGGCCCCGATAGCCAGAACAACAAAAACCGTAACGGTTTCAGCCGGGAAACCAATATGCGTGGATACCATAATAGCCCTTAAGCCAATGTATTGAAGTTAGAGACCAAATTCCGCTGCGGTAAAGCCAAGCGCCACGGCAATTTCGCGAACCGCACTTTGCTCATCCTGATCGAAGTTACCATCGCTTTTGGCAACAGCGATCCCGACACGAACAGCCAACTGAGCGGCTTCTGGCTGATCTTTCAGTGCCAGAATGTATTTCATGGTTTCGCCTTTACCAATGTCATAGTCAAAGTTAAAGCTGGTCACCAGTTCGTTAAAGAATTCGATGACTTCTTTAGTTTCAAATACTTTTAACTCAGGTGAAGCCTGAAGAAAGCCGATCATCTTTTGCTTTTCTTCGGCACTGACCCCATCGCTGGCTACAGCGATCCGAGCACACACGGCCACCGTACCCTGCATGAACTTTTTGTTCTTATAACGCCCGACCTGTTTGGTCAACTCACTACGACCGGCATTGATTGCGTCTTTAACTTTGTCGAAGATACCCATGTCTAATCCTCTTATTTTAAATAATTATTTAGAACCAGCAGTCCAATGGAAACCCCAGCCAAATGCTTTATCCATCTCCCGATGGCCACTGAAGAACTGGTTGATACGCTCAACCTTTATTGCCCCGTTCTCATTCACCAAGCGCGCAATCGCACACATGCTATGGCGGTTAGATCCTTCCGTTAAACGAGACTCGATCGGGGGTTGATCGGGCATATGGATTGTCACCACACCGTCTGTTTTATCCCAGCTCGCCACACCCTCATAGATGAAGGCAAAAATTAGAACTTGTCGAATATTTTTCCATTCACGACCATTGATGTGCAGCCATTCACCGTCGCTGACCTGACCGGTGCGGTCATCACCTTGCAACTCAACGAACGGTTCACGGTCAAATGCCCCAAATCGATTACCCAATGCCTGAATGACATCTTTTGTACCGCTTTGTTGTTCAACAAACGCCCCCAAATCGAGATCAATACCTTTGGATTTACTGAACATGCCGAGCAAACTACCAGAAGAACCGTCGCCCTGATTCCAGTTGAGGTTGATTCGGATTCGGCCGAAATTATCTCGCTTGGCAAGGCTGATAGCCGGTTTCTCTTTGGTCAGAGACACTTTGCTCAGGCTGATTTTTGCAGGTTCCGGTGCAGGGGCTGGCGCGGGGCTCGGCGTACCGGTGGGTGCCGGAGAGTCACTGATATCAACGCCAAAATGTTCAGCCAGGGGTTTAAGCCCGCCGTTGAAACCTTGAGCGATAAAGCGGAATTTCCACTCCGTATTTCGTCGATAGAGTTCACCCAGGATCAGCGCCGCTTCCTGACGCCCGAGAATATCGACGTTTCCCACGAGCAATACGCTGCCGTTCAATTCAACTTGCACGGAGAGGTGCTTAAGGCCCGACAGCGTCAAATTACCGTCACAAGTAGCCGTAAACGCTAACTTTTGCACTTCTGGCCGCAAGCGGCTGATATCGACGGTAAACGCGGTATCCGTTCCAGCCCCGGAGAGCCGAACAGACGTATCGTCATTCACCGGCTGGCCGTAAAACACCATGTCGGCATCGCCCTGCACTTTACCTGAAGCATAGAGACGGAACGCAGAGGCGTCGACCGGAACGCCGGAGATAACACGAACGGTCAGCAGTTGTGAAGGTACGGGGGCATTCCCCCCTGGCGTCATCGTCATTGGCGCACCACCGTTGCAACGATATCTGCCTGCATATTATCAATGGTGCGGCCGCTTGAGGCTTTACCGTGAGCGGTGAAATCCCAGTTGCCACCATTACGATACAGAGAGGCAATGATGATACCCGTGTGAGATCCCTGCTCAGTCAGTTGGTAACGTGCAAGTTCTTCCCCAGCCTGATCGACCACACGGCAGAACGCGTTATCGACTTCATTGAAAGTCTGGCCCCGGAAGCTGTTTACCGTGAACGCGAGATACTCGACTTGCAATGGCAAGTGGACCAAGTCTACGGTGATCACTTCGTCGTCGCCCTCACCTTCACCGGTCAGGTTGTCCCCCAAATGCACAACGGAGCCACAATTTGATTTCAGTTTTCTAAACCAAATAGTATCGAGGGCTTTTCCCGTGCTGTCTAACAAAACGCAACCCGCGTCTAAATCAATTGAGTCGCTACCACCGCCAAACAGACTGCTTAATAACCCTTTTTTCTTCTTTAATGGATCCCACCCCAAACCAAATTGAAGTTGATTTAGAGAAGATGTTTTTTTGCTGAGTGAAACGGTTTGGTTTTTACTTAATGAAACCATTATTTATTCCTTCAGATATAGATTGAGTCATTATTTATTCCTTCAGCGATAGGGTGAGCCATTATTTCTTAAATTTTTGAATTCATACACTGAAAAAATCATATCATGATGCAGTTACCACACAACCCACAATTTAGTCTTCTTTTGTATGTTAATTTTTAACACATTGTTTTAAATTGATTTTTATTTTATTTTTTACACTAACTGACATATTTTTTCAGAAAATATAAGAATTGTTTTGTAATAATTCACGCAGCCATAAAAATCATATCATGATTGACATGAGTAAAATGTCTACTTAGACTCGTAGATTGATTTTCCCTCACCTCTCATTATTGGAATATAAAAACCGATGAGTCATGTAATTTGGATAATGGAAGGTTTGTCATCACAACGTGATATTATTTTAGGCATTAAAGATTATTGTAAAAAATTTAATAAAAACGTCACTCTTATTGCATCTCATCGCCACAGTCGAAATGAAATACTTTCTCTAGCTGATATTGCGTTGATCGAGCCTCATGAAGATGAGCAGCGTCTGGCCTTTATTACTGCAACCGTGAAACGCTATGGCGTTAGCGTCATCCATACGGGACGTAACTGCCAGTGGTTCGAAACACACCGTCAGGATATCGAGGTTTTGGGCGTCGCGTTGACAACCGGCGCCACAAGCACCGCTATGTTTGAGCTGGCCAATGATAAGGTCAAGTTCGCCAATTTCATGAAAGAGCATGGTCTCCCGGTTGTGCCGTCCATTCGCGTGGAGACAGCCAAAGAATTGCGTTATCATATTGAAACTAATAGGCATTCTCCTTCCGGTAAAAAATTGCTCTGTGTGAAACCCGTCACCGGTATTTATGGCATGGGATTCTGGCATTTTGATGACAATGCCAGTGCAATGGCAGCATTCACACATCCTGATAGCCGCGAAGTACACCCTGAGATTTACCTGCATGCGCTAGAGCAACAGGACGCCCTCGAACCGTTAGTGTTAATGCCCTACCTGCCTGGCCCTGAGTACTCGGTCGACATGCTGGTGGAGCGGGGAAAGGTCATCGCGGCAGTCGCCCGCCGTAAAGAAGGTGCTCTGCAATATCTTGAGCAATCAGGCCCTGCCTATGAACTAGGAAAGTCTTGTGCTGAGCTTATGCAAGCTGATGGTCTGGTGAATGTTCAGACCCGAGACAATGACAATGGCGCGCCAGTGTTACTTGAAATCAACCTGCGTCCATCAGGCGGCATTGGTTATACCCGCCATAGCGGCGTAAATCTGTCGGGCCTATTTGTCATGCGCCAGCTCGGTTTTATCGAAGAGTCGAAAGCTGTTATCGCCGAGACAACGGGTAATTTCATCCCCGCTGTCGTGCGCTCATTCATCGATGTGGTGGTCTACAACCCGACACTGAATAATCTATCCTTTAGTAAAGGTGATACATGAGTACTTTCAATGCACTCCCTGTCTATCGCCGGGAGCTCTCCAGCGGTACGCTGACCGTCACTCCGACTGGCGGCACACATTCTCTGGATACCTTATTTGATATTGCTGAGCGCCGGAACCCAAAGCGCGCATTTTTATTCGTCAGTAAAGTGTTGGGGAGGCATATCCCGGTATCCCCCTTTACCATACGTTCGGCCTATCGGCAGTTGGCGCAGCAAATTCCGTCTGACCTGCCTGGACCGGTACTCTTTATTGGCATGGCGGAAACCGCCGTGGGGTTGGGTGCCGGCGTCTTTGATGAAGCAATGCGTCACGTTGAGCACTCAGTGTATTTGAGCTCCACACGTCATCCGATGAAGGGTGAACTGCTGTGTGAATTTAAAGAAAACCACAGCCACGCTACGGATCACCTTCTTTATCACCCTACCGACCCGATATTGCGTGCTCGCGTGCGCGATGCACGCAGCCTGGTGCTGGTGGATGACGAAGCCACCACTGGCAATACTTTCATTAATCTGCTGGAGTCGCTGCGTGTGCATGCCGGCCTGACACAACTGGAGCGCGTTGTAACCGTGACGTTGACCGACTGGAGCGGCAATGCAATTGAGGCACAATGCCCGCTACCCGTGACCACGGTCTCTCTCATTCAGGGCGACTGGCATTGGGAGAAAAATCCCAACGCCCCTATCCCAATCATGCCTTGCATTAGCAAGACGGCCACCGGAAGCGTACCGATCACCGGCAAACAGAGTTGGGGTCGCCTTGGGATGGCAGCACCAGCACGCGATCTGGGCAATGCTATTACAACATCATCTGGAGAAAAGATCCTGGTGCTGGGATCCGGGGAGTTTGTCTGGGAACCATTACTGCTGGCCGAACGTCTCGAAAACGCAGGGGCGCAGGTCAAATTCAGCTGTACGACCCGGTCGCCAATTGCTACCGGATTTGCCATTGAATCGACCATTGCCTTCGCAGATAACTATGGCTTGGGTATTCCTAACTTTGTGTATAACGTTGCCCACCAGCTGTTTGACCGAATTCTGCTGTGTGTCGAAACACCGGTCGACAGTGTCGATCCGTCGCTGCTGGACGCGCTTAACCGTGTTGCCCCTACAGTAGAAGTCATCTCCTATGAATAAGCCCGTTATTCTTTCAGATCTCGATGACACCCTGTTTCAGACGCGTCGCAAGATGGTCGATGAACTGGCGCAGAAACCTTTCCGTCCGGGTGCATTAGATCGCTCCATGACCCCACGCAGCTTTATGAGTGAAGAGCAGTCTATGCTGGTGGACTGGTTGCTTGAACATGCTGACGTTATTCCAGTGACGGCCCGTGGCACCGAAGAGATAAGCCGCGTCACTATCCCTTTTCACTCATGGTCTATTACGACTCACGGTGCGGTGATCCTCACGCCAGAAGGAGATCCTGACGAGGAATGGAAAGCGCACATGTTGGCCAGTCTGGCGGTATACCGTGAACGTCTGCTCGACCTACAACGTGGCATCACCACGCTAATGGCAGAACGTAATGTCAACGGCTGGGCGCGGATCAACTACGAATACAACGATACACCCGTGTATCTGGTGATGAAACACACTGACAGTACCCGACTCGAAGAGCTGTACACCCTCGGCGATGAAATCGAAGGCAAGTTCTCATCCGAAGGGTTTTACATCCATCGCAACAGCAACAATATTGCGTGGTTACCCATGCCCGTAGAAAAAGGCCTCGCCACACAATTCCTGCTCAATAAGCTGCGGGCAGAACGCGGCGTGTTTCCGGTCATTGGGCTGGGAGATAGCCTCAGCGACCATCGGTTCATGAAGCTGTGCAACTGGTTTGGGATGCCACAACAAAGCCAGTTCGCCAGGCAGATCAGCACCCACATTTTCGGAGAGGAATAATATGCAAGCATTCACCCCGTTTTCTGGCTCATATCTCCCGAATGACGTTCACTTTCTGCTCAAACTGGTGGAAATGGAAATGACGCCGGTCGAGATGAAGGAGCAACTTATTCAGTCTGGCGCCAGGCATTACTCAGACATGTTGAGTCAAGAACCCGAGCCGACGGACTGGCATCTGGATCTGTTTGCGCGAGCGCTCGATCAAGGAGCCGTTCGGCTGGCGACTGAAGTGGTTATGCTGGCCAAGGCATTGGTGAACCGTTTTGGCGATACACCGATTGTCTTGGTCAGCCTGGTGCGTGCTGGCGTCCCTTTGGGCGTCATGTTGCACCAGACGTTGCGGGCAATGGGAAAGCGCTCACATCATTACGGGATAAGCATCATCCGCGACCGGGGTATTGATGAAACCGCTATGGATTGGATCGAGGCACAGCACGGCACCGATGGGGTAGTGTTTGTTGACGGCTGGACGGGAAAAGGCGCGATTACCCGTCAGCTACAACAGTCGCTGTCCGGGCGTCCGGGTTACCCGTTTCAACCACGATTGGTGGTGCTGGCTGATCCGTGCGGATGTTCGTGGCTGGCTGCCAGTGACGATGATTGGCTGATCCCGTTCGGTATCATGGGAGCCCCCGTATCCGGGCTCATCTCGCGTTCTATCTGGTCGTCAGAAGGTCTGCACGGCTGTGTGAAGTGCAACCACCTTAGCCCGTTCGAATGTAGCCGGCAGTTGGTTGATACGGTGGCGGATTGTCGCGAAAAACTCGATGTTAAAGCGATTGCCCCCAGCCAGTGGGAGCCAGAAAATTATGCGCACCTGAAAGTGCAGAGCGAGCAAGTCATTACGGCGCTGACCGAGGAGTACCATATTTCCAGTATAAATCGAATTAAACCCGGTATTGCAGAAGCGACGCGTGCCGTATTGCGCCGGGTTCCGGAACACGTGCTGGTTCGTTCAGTAAATGATCCTGATGTGGCCCTGCTGGTATATCTGGCCCGCGAAAAGAACATCACCATCACTGAAGTGGGTAACCGTATCGGACAATACCGCGCTGTCACCATTATTAAGAAGGTTCACTGATGACAAAGAGACTATCTCCTTATCGGCTGGGCGCCACACTCTACATGCCTGCGACGCGCACTGACATCACCCAATGTGTGTTGAATAATGAAATTGAGGGGCTACGCTCTATCGTCATCTGTCTTGAGGATGCCGTCAGTGAAACGGACGTGCCTGTTGCCCTGCACAACGTAAAGCAAGTGCTGTCAGCGCTAACCCGTGCGAAAGAGGCTGGTTATGGTGCCGAATGGCCGCTGGTGTTTATCCGTCCGCGCCATGCTGAAATGGGTAAGCTACTGACTGAAACAGAAAGTCTCACTCCGATTGACGGACTGGTGCTCCCCAAATTCACCCTGGCTTCCCTGCCAGTGTGGTGGGCTATCGTAAAGGACACGCACCTGTGCATGATGCCAACACTGGAGACCGAAGATGTCTTTGATGTAGTACAAATGCGTAAGCTGGCCACGGTGCTGGTAGACCATCCTTGTCATGATCGAATCATCGCATTGCGTATCGGTGGCAATGACCTGATGAATGTCATCTCGCTACGCCGTCCACGCTATCTCACGCTGTATGACAGCCCTATGGGATATGTCATTAAAATGCTGGTGGCGGTGTTCGGTTCACGTGACTTCGCCCTGACCTCACCGGTGTGTGAACATATTGATGACCATGAAGTGATGGAGCGTGAGCTGGCGCTCGACATGGCGCACGGACTGGTAGGCAAGACGGCCATTCACCCAAATCAAATCGCCAAGATCGAACAGGCGCTCATGGTGTCATCCGCTGATCATGCAGATGCCCTGCGGATCCTTAACTCCAGCCAGGCTGTTTTCAAATCACAGGGCGCGATGTGTGAACCGGCGACCCACCGCCGCTGGGCCGCACGCATCCTCGAACAGGCACAGATTTACGGCATTGCCCCGGATAGCGCGCAAGATGGCGTCAGGTTCATCACGTTAACAAATCAAAGCTGAGGATAGACAAGTGAAATTCATATTCCGAAAAGCGCTCAGCATCACTCCAGATGTATACCTGAATATGAGCAACAGCACTCCCCTTAAATTGACGACAGGCACTGAATAATCATGCAACTCAGCACCCGACAAGCACGCATTTTCCGATTGGCGATCCTGTTGAGTTCCAGGCACCCTGTATCGGCGAAGAAAATCATCACTCAGCTTGCCTGTTCAGAACCCACATTAACGCGTGCCCTGAAAGAGCTACGAGACAGTTATTCAGCCGATATAAAATACAGTAAGGCGACGCATACTTATCAACTTATCGAGTCAACGCTGCTGGATAAAAAAGCCTTAAAATGGATGAATGATGTATTAACCGCGAGTGGAGAGCCAAAGTCAGGAGATGTCGTGAGACAAGTATCTCTGGACAAAGAAAAAAAGAAATCTGTCTCGCTCTCTCTACGGATGTCAGTGTTAAGAAGAATCGACCAATTGGCCATTCTCGCCAACACCACCCGCAGCGATGTCGTGGAACTGTTAGTAGACCAACATATTGCAGCGTTATCCTCTTCACTAATACCAAAGGGTCAACAGGCGCAAAAGTAACGTTGAGCTCTCTCCGTCAAGATAGATGACGCGGCGTGCCCTGAAGGTTAGTCTTCTGGACACCCGGCGACGTTGGCTTGACACTTAACGGCGAGCTCAACGTCAGACCCCATCGGATAACACGTCAGAACACCAACGCCTGACCATCCTTGCGGCTTTCGGTGGCGGCAATATAACCGCCGTGCGGATTGCGCATCACTACTTGCGCACCGCCAAAACTGTAGGTTTGCAGCGGATCTTCCACCACCACGTCATGACCCATGTCGCGCAGCGCTGCCAGTGTATTACGTGCCAGCGACGGCTCCACTACCACCCGACGCCCCTGTTCCACCCGCCAGCGTGGCGCATCAATCGCCGCCTGCGGGTTCTGACCGTGCAACATGATGCGCAATGCCATCTGCAAATGTCCCTGCGCCTGCATCGGTCCCCCCATCACACCAAACGACATCAGTGGCTGGCCGTGCGTATCCAGTGCAAACGCCGGAATAATGGTGTGGAAAGCACGTTTTCCGCCCGCCACCTGGTTCGGATGTCCTTCCTCCAGCACAAACCCCGCGCCGCGATTTTGCAAGCTGATGCCGGTGCCAGGCACCACCACTCCGGAGCCGAATCCCATATAGTTGGACTGAATAAACGACACCATCATGCCACTGGCATCGGCGGTAGACAGATATACCGTACCGCTCTGGTTGGGGGCGCCAAAGGTGAAATCACCGGCCTGTTGCAGATCAATCAGCGCCGCGCGCTGTTTAAGATAGTCATCACACAGCAATTTTTCAGCCGGGAATGCCATGTGTTCGGCATCCGCCACATAACGATCCAGATCCGCCAGCGCCAGTTTCATGGCTTCAATCGACAGGTGCAGCCACTGTACGGAGTCCGGCACGTAGCGACCGATATCCCACTGTTCGAGAATGCCGAGCGCGATCAATGTCGCAATACCTTGTCCGTTGGGCGGTAATTCATGCACCGAGCCACCGGCAAACGACCGGGACAGTGTCGGCACCCAATCGGCACGGTGGCGGCTCAAATCCGCCAGCGTCAATGCCGCCTGATGTTCATCGGCAAACGCGGCGATCTTATGAGCCAGCTCTCCGCGGTAAAAAGTTTCGCCGTTGGTGGCAGCGATTTTTTCCAGCGAATCCGCCAGATCGGGATTACGGAAGATCTCGCCCGCTCGTGGTACACAACCTTGCGGCGCAAAACAGGCACTGAAACCGGGCTGATCATGCAACTTGTCATAACCACGCTGCCACAGATGCGCGATCAGCGGCGACACCGGAAAACCCTGGCGGGCATACTCGATTGCCGGTTGCGCCAGCGTGGTCAGTGGTAATGAACCAAAACGTTCCGCCAGCGCCACCCAGGCGGAAACCACACCCGGCACAATCACCGACTCCCAACCCTTTTCAGGCATCTTTGTCAGGTGAGAAAAGCGCTCGGGTGACCAGGCAGCCGGAGACCGACCCGAGGCATTGAGCGCATGCAGTTGCTGCCCGTCCCAGACGATGGCGAACGCATCACTGCCAAGACCATTCCCCGTCGGCTCCACCACCGTCAGCGTCATGGCGGTGGCGATCGCCGCATCTACGGCGTTACCACCGGCCAGCAACATGCGCAACCCAGCCTGTGCCGCCAGCGGTTGCGACGTTGCCACCGCGTTATCCCCCATCATCGGTACACGCCAGGACGGATACCCTACGGAAAAATCAACAGCTCCACTCATTTTGGTTCCTTTTATCAGTCGTTACGCGGATCAAGCGCATCTCGCAGTCCATCACCCAGCAGGTTGAAACCCTGCACCGTGAGAAAAATAGCCAGCCCCGGAAACACCGACATCCAGGGAGACTGTTCCATATAGCCTTTGGCCGTATTCAACATCGCGCCCCACGACGGCGCAGGCGGCTGCTGTCCCAGACCAAGAAATGACAGGCTGGCCTCGGTGATGATCGCCGCCGCAATCGCCAGCGTCGCCTGCACCAGAATCGGCGATAACACATTCGGCAATACGTAGCGCAACACAATCCAGCGGTCTGGCAGACCGATAGCCCGTGCGCTATCGATATACTCTTCGTTACGGATCGCCATTACCTGCCCGCGGGTCAGACGAGCAAAAATCGGCATCGCCGACAACCCGATGGCGATCATGGCATTACTAAGGCTGGGGCCAAGAAATGCCCCCAACGCAATCGCCAGAATCAGGAACGGACATGCCAACAGTGCTTCAATCACCCGTGAAATCACACCATCCCACAGCTTCTGCCAGTAACCGGCAATCAGTCCCAGCGGCACGCCGATCACCAGCGCAATCATCACCGAGACCCCCCCGGCCAGTAATGAGGTTCGCGCTCCCCAAATCAGACGGGAGAGGATATCGCGCCCTAGCTCATCAGTACCCAACCAGTACAACGTCGATGGCGGCTTGCGCACCGCTAAAAAGTTGGTCTTAATCGGATCAAACGGCGCCAACCAGGGGGCCAGCAGTGCCAGCGTTATAAACAGCGTGACAATCACCGCTCCCGCCAGCGCACTTTTATTGCGCAAAAACTTGCCAAGCACCCTACTGCGCGGTTTGCGCAGCACAGCGTTATAGGAAACCAGCGCATCACTCATCGTCAGCCTCGCATTTTCGGGTTAATCAGCAGGTACAGCACGTCCGCCAGTAGGTTGAGTAACAGGAAACTGATCGCCACCACCATCACCACCCCCTGCACTACCGCATAATCCCGATTGAACACCGCATCGACAATCATCTTGCCAAAACCAGGTAGGGTGAATACCTGCTCAGTGAGCACCGCCCCACCCAGTAGTTCACCAAACAATAACGTGGTCAGGGTGATCACCGGCACCAGCGCGTTGCGAAACGCATGCTTGAGAATCACCCTACCCGGCAGCAATCCCTTGGCACGGGCGGTACGGATGTAATCTGCCTGCAACACGTCGATCATCGCCGCCCGGGTATGGCGCATCAACGTCGCCGCCAACCCGGTGCCTAACACCAGCGCTGGCAGTAGTAATGTTTTGAGGTTCTGCGCCAGATCCTCTCCCGGCGGCACATAACCGGAGGCCGGCAACCATTGCAGGTGCACTGAAAACAGCATAATCAGTAAGATCCCCAGCCAGAAATGCGGTACCGATATGCCGGAAAGCGCCAGCAGATTGGTAGTGCGATCGACCCAGCTGTCCTTGCGTACCGCCGCGATAATGCCGGCACTGATACCCATCGTCAGCGCCACCAGCATCGCCAGCAGCGACAACTCCAGCGTCACTGGCAACTTACTGGCAATCAACGTCGTTACCGGCTCTTTGGTGCGTAGCGATATTCCCAAATTTCCCTGTAGTGCATCCTCTATCCAGTAAAGGTACTGCGACGAGAGGGGATCATTTAGATGATAAGCTTCCCTAAGTTGCGCGATCACCGCGGGATCCCGCTCCTCACCCGCCATCGCCAGCACCGGATCGCCCGGCAGCAGTTTCTGCAAAGCAAACACCATGATACTCACCAGTAACAGCGTGGGGATTGCCAGCAACAGACGCTTCCCAATCAACTCAAGCATGGTCGCTCCCCGCCATCACGGCGCCATTTTTACACCGGCAAGCCGCACCAGTCCGTCCGGTGATGGCGTAAATCCGGTGAGTTTTTTGGTCATACCAAAAATACGCGGCTCGAAATAGAGGTAGGCCAACGGCATATCTGTCTGTAGCTGGGTCACTACCTTGGCATACAATGCTTGACGCTTCGCCACATCGTTAGCCTGACGCGCTTCGATCAGCCAGCTATCCACGAGCGGATTGCTGTAGTGACCATCATTCAACCCACCTTTGCTATAGATGAAGGAGAAAATATTGCCATCTGGATCTGGCCGACCGGACCAGCCCGACAAGCTAATCTGAAAATCGCCGCGTTGCTGGCGATCCAGCAAGGTGGCGAACTCGCTCATCTGCAAGGTCACATTGAACCCGGCCTCGCCAGCCATGGCCTGAATCACCTGTCCGACCTGCTGTGCGGTAGGATTATTGGTTACCAGCAGCGTCACATTAACCGGTGGTTTCACGCCAGCCGCCGCCAGCAACGCTTTGGCTTTTTCCACATTTCGTGCCGCCACCGGGAGGTTGACATGGTACGGGCTGACCGGTGAAAACGCCTGATTGGCCGGCGTGAACAACCCTTCAAACACCACCTGATTCAGCGCTTCTCGGTCAATAGCCAGCGAGAAGGCTTCACGCACCCGGGCATCTTTGGCAAAGGGATTAGCCGTATTCGTCTTGCCGTTGGCAATGTTAAAGGTAATGCCTTGATACCCCAGTCCGGTGACTTTCTCCAAGCGCAGAGCCGGATTGGATGCCACCGTCTTCACGTCGCTAGGTCTGATGCCTTCGGTCAAATCCAGATCACCCGCGCGCAGATTCGCCAACCGCACCGAGGCATCTGGAATTGGCAGGAAGATCACTTTGTCAAAATGGTAGGCCGCTTTGTTCCAGTAGTTATTAAAACGCTTAAGTACAATGCGATCCTGCTGAACGCGGCTTTCAAAGGCATATGGCCCGGAACAGACTGGATGCATGGCAAAATCCGGTTTGGCTGCCGCTTGCGGTGCCAGCATGGCTCCGGCACGATCGGTCAACTGACTGAGCAACGCGGCATCCGGGTTTTTAAGGTGAAACATCACCTGATATGGCCCGGTCACCTCGATACGCGCCACAGAAGACAGTTCGCTTTTACGCAGCGACCCCGGCAGCGTCATCGCCCGATTGATGTTGAACTTCACCGACTGCGCGTCGAATTTCTCACCATCCTGGAAGGTGACACCATGGCGCAGGTTCATGGTCAACGTCTTACCATCGGCGCTCCATGACCAGTCAGTCGCCAGTCCCGGCACGACCTTCAGATTTTTGTCCACATCCACCAGACGGTCACACATCGCCGCAAACACAAAACGGCCGTAGTAGGTGCGCGCCAGATGAGGGTCCAGCATGTCTGGATCGGCCCCCAGCCCGATACGGATAATGCTCTCGGCCTGTGCGGCCGCACCGGTGCCCAGCAGCAGCATGCCACCGAGTATACTCAACAGGGTATGACGGGCTTTCATCACTATGCTTCTCCAAACGGGTTAAGGTTGCGATTACTGACGAACCGCCTGCTCGAACAGCGAGCGACGGCGTAAAAAAGCGGCAGACGGCGGTGCGATAGTGATAACGCCACGGTCAGTTTGCAGTTCCCGCCAACGATGGCAGGCGACCAGCCGTCCGCCAGGTAATATCTGTGCGATCGGCTCACGCTGACGGCACTCGTCACGAACGTGGGGGCATCGGGTATGAAAACGACACCCCGTCGGCGGCGCGGCAGGGTTGGGCAGATCCCCTTGCAACACCGGCAATACTCTGTCGCTACCGGGCTGCAATCGGGGTGCCGACGCCATCAACGCCTGGGTATAGGGATGTAGCGGCGCATTGAACAGATCGTCCACCGGCGCCAGCTCAATGATCTGACCGAGATACATCACTGCGACCCGATCGCTCATATGGCGGATCACTGCCAATCCATGTGCCACGATAATCAGCGTCAGCCCAAACTGGGTTTTCAGGTTCTCCAGCAGATTCACCACCTGCGCTTGCACCGACACATCCAGCGCAGAAACCGGTTCGTCGCCCAGTAGCAGTCTGGGGCCGGAGGCTAACGCCCGGGCGATACCGATACGCTGGCGCTGTCCACCGGAAAACTCGTGTGGATAACGTGACGCCCATGCTGACGGTAACCCGACCGTACGCAACAATGCATCCACCCGTGGCCGGCGCTCCGCCCGCGACAGCGATTCGTGCAGCCACAGCGGTTCGCCCACCAGGCTTTCTACGGTCATACGCGGATTGAGCGAAGCAAACGGGTCCTGAAAGATAATTTGCAGTTCTCGGCGTAACTGGTTGAGGCGCGCACCGCTGGCATGGGTGATTTCCTCCCCCTGATATAACACTTGCCCGGCGGAAGCAGGCAACAAGCGCAGCAACAGCCGTCCTAACGTAGACTTGCCCGATCCGGATTCACCGACAATCGCCAACGTCTCCCCGACCCTGACCTGTAGTGAAATGCGATCTACCGCCGTCACCTCTTGATTACGCTGGAACAGTCGCGCCGGTCCGGGGAACGTTTTGCTGAGATCGCGACATTCGAGAATCAGTTGGGTCATGGGTTTATCTCCGGGGTGACATGGGTTTCCAGCGGGGCACGGAAGCAAGCCACCGCGTGCTGATCGCTCACACTGTGCAGCGGTGGTTTTTCCTGATGGCACCCCTTCAGCGCAAACGGGCAACGGGTGGCAAACCTGCACCCCGCTGGCATCGCTTCCGGCAACGGCACCTGTCCGGGAATAGTGGACAGCGCGTGCTGGCGTGTTCCCATACTGGGGATCGCCCCCATCAGTCCAATCGTGTAAGGATGTTGTGGATCGTCAAAGATGTCGGCTACCAGGCCGGTTTCCACCACCTGCCCGGCGTACATCACCGCGACTCGTTGCGCCACTTCCGCCACCACGCCCAAATCGTGGGTGATCATCAGCACCGCGGTGCCGGTTTCCTGCTGTAGTTGTCGCAACAGCGCCAGAATCTGCGCCTGGATGGTGACATCCAACGCGGTGGTCGGCTCATCGGCAATCAGCAGCGTGGGTCGGTTGATCAATGCCATGGCGATCATCACTCGCTGACGCATGCCGCCAGACAACTGGTGTGGATAGGAACGCAGACGCATCTCCGCCGCCGGAATCTGTACTTTCTG
Source organism: Prodigiosinella confusarubida (assembly GCF_002847015.1). GTDB lineage: Bacteria > Pseudomonadota > Gammaproteobacteria > Enterobacterales > Enterobacteriaceae > Prodigiosinella > Prodigiosinella aquatilis. Next base: position 2,919,795 of record NZ_CP025085.1, on the reverse strand, counting down.
CAACATCGCCCGCGCCCGTTCCATCGCCTCTCGGTGGCTAACCGCATGATGTCGTAACACCGCCTCACTCAACTGATCGCCAAGAGTGAACGCCGGATTAAGCGAAGTCATCGGCTCCTGAAATACCATCGCCAACTGATTACCGCGTAAATCGGCGTATTGCCGGGCCTGTAGCGCACGTAGATCCTGCCCGTTGAAGACCATTTCTCCGCTGATGATATGTGCACTGGTCGGCAATAGCCCCATCAGCGCCAGCGAGGTGATACTCTTACCGCAGCCGGACTCCCCCACCAACGCCAGCGTCTCCCCCGCCTGTAATGTCAGAGTGATGCCATCCAGAACCGTGACGGGAGAACCCTGAAACTGCACCTGTAGATTACGCAGGTGCAGAACCGGCACCGGGTTAGGATGCGTCATAATTGTTCCTCATCATCATTGCAGTGAATCGCATCCATTAACGCCTGTTGCAACGACAACAGATGTTCTCGCATAGCTGCGGCGGCCTCCGTTGGCTGACGAGCAGCGATATGCCGCACCAGTCGCTGATGATGCTGGTCGTAGTGAACAAGACGCGATGGCGTACGCGCTTGAATGCGCAGATGCTGCCAGTCCGGTTCACGCCGAATGGCGTCAATGGCGTCAAACAAACTCAGCATCAGACGATTGCCTGCCGCTTCCGCAATAGCACGGTGAAAAGCGCTGTCCCACAGCTCATGTTGGTCGCCATCGTCCGGCGCGATCGGTTGCATACGTTCCTGTAAACGCGACATCAACGCAATTTGCTCTTTACTGGCCCGTAACGCCGCCAATCGCGCCAATCCCGGCTCCAGTTGCAAACGGGCTTCCATGACCTCCAGCAAATTCGACTGCTGCGGCAGATCCTGTAGTACCAGCGGTTGTACCGGCGCTGCCGGGCCGACAAAAGTCCCTTTGCCCTGCTTGCGCCAGATACGTCCTTCCTCTTCCAGCACATCCAGCGCCCGCCGGATCTCTCGCCGCCCGACACCAAACAGCTCCGCCAGCTCGCGCTCGGTCGGCAGCGGCTGATCAGGTCGGTCGTCATGCTGTTGAATCAGCTGACGCATTTTTTCCAGTGCGGAACTGGAATTCGCCCTCAGACCATAAGAACCAGTCATAATTGGTTCATTCCCCCTTTGTCTTATTTCATCCCGTCATTACGCATTTTTCGACTTCTCAATGTGTTATCACCGTTTCCGTATGTATAAATAACAGGCAAATTTCGAACCAATTGTTTATTGGTTCAGAAAAAGCTATGGCTGATTTCGATAGCGTGATGAAAAGTAAGGGAAAGCTTGCTACCTATTGATAGCCGACCTGAATAACAGCACCGTCCTCATGCAATGCATGTGCACAGTGCTGGAGCAAGGAAATCAAGCGATAAAAGGATGATGGTGCAGAAAGGCAGAGAGCCTGTTTTCGATTCTGTGTAGTCTCCGAATGGAGTACAACATAGATGAATCCCCCTCTACTCGAGGGGGACATTTTATTACTCCAGCGCCAGTCGCGTTTTGATCGTTGCTATCTCCTTACGCCACTGTACTTGCAATGCCGGTTTTTGATGTTTCTCCTTGCGAGACAGATCATCTGCCAGCGTCTTCTCAAGCTCGATCAATCGCTCCAGTAGCCTATCCTCATTATGACAGGCATCCTTTATCACTGGTGGTATTGGACTTACTGCCTCAACAGAGATGGGAGATAGGGTGCTTAAGCGTTCATATACGCGATCAAGGTCATGCCACTCGCTCAGCATACCGTTATCAATCAGCCAGAAGCGATTGCAACTCTGGCTCATCAACACCCGGTCATGTGTCACCAATAACACACCACCGGCAAAAGTTTGCAGCGTCTGCACCAGCGCCCCTTTGCCTTCAATATCCAGGTGGTTGGTTGGCTCATCCAGCATTAACAACGAATAGCGCGCCAGAGACAGTCCCACAAACAGTAATCTTGAGCGCTCGCCACCGCTTAAAGTATCAACAGTCTGCTGATGACGCTCCCATGGAAAACCGGCACTGATAAGCGCCATTTTTCTATCATGTACTCGCGGAGCGAAAGGTTCCAAAGCATTGAGCAGTGTGTCCTCATCACGCAGCTGATGCAGCGTTTGGTCGTAATAGCCCATATCGACCCGCGGATGCAGGCGAATGGCATCGCCACCAACCGGTTGCTGATACTGTCGCCATAACAGACGCAATAATGAAGACTTACCACAGCCGTTACGACCGATAACGGCCACCCGATCACCACTTTTCACGCGCTGTAAGGGCAAGGTAAAAAGCGTTGAACTGTCAGGCGATGGACTCACTTGTAGGTTTTTCATTTCCAACAAACGATCGGCTGGCAGGGCTTCACCATGCAGCGTCAGCTGCCACTGGCTGCCAGCCGTCACGTCTGTTTGTTCCTGCTTTAGGCGTCCAATCTGCTTTTCCATTTGCTTGGCTTTGCGTGCCAAATCTTCGTTATCGTAGACTTGGCCCCATATCGCCAGCCGTTTAGCGCTGGCGGTGATGCGATCGATCTCTTTTTGCTCCGCTTTTTGCCGCAACGCGTCGCTGCGGTCACGTTCGGCCAGAGCGTTACGCGCGGCGGTACAAGGCAGTGCAAAAAAGTGCAAAGTCTGATCACGCAGGATATAACTGCCGTTCGTGACGTTATCCAGCAGTTGACTGTCATGAGAGACCAGCACAAAGCTGCCGTTCCATTGTTGCAGGAACTGTTCAAGCCACAATAATGTTGGTAAATCCAGATGATTGCTCGGTTCATCAAGCAACAACAAATCCGGTGTGCTGATTAACGCCCTGGCCAGCAACAAACGGGTATGCTGCCCACCACTTAAGGTTCCAGCGGCGAGACGCCAGTCCTGATCGCTAAAACCCATGCTGGCGAGTAAAGCTTCCGCCCGCCAACCTTCGCTGGCTCGCTCAGCCTCAGAGAGCTGTATCAGAACCGCATCCAGCATGGTCAGAGAATGCAACGCCATCGGAAAATGTTGCTCAACGCGGGCCAACAGACAGTGGTTTGCCTTGGTCACGCAGCCACTAGTCGGCGAGAGCGTGCCGTCGAGCAGTTTTAACAGTGTACTTTTACCACAACCGTTATGACCGATAAGTCCCAGGCGGTCGCCTTTACTCAAGGTGAGGGAGATATCAGTCAGCAGTGGACCGAAAGGCGTATCAACACAGAGAGATTGTGCAGTTAGTAAAGTGCTCATTGCTTACTCAAAAGTTATAGGTACAGCAGTACCTCGTCAAACATCGCTGACGATAACCCGGTAAGCCCGAGGGAAGGAGATTAGTGGTTTGCTTCGCTCAAGCCGAAGTTATCGCAGCACGATACCGATAACGCTTGAGCTATGGCAATTACCAAAAGGATGTGAAGTGTTAAACAATTCACAGCGCAGCATAGTGATCCTCCTTGTATTCCGTTAGTTAATGGACAAAGGGATTGTAGCGACAATATTTGCTTCTTGCCACTATGCCCTGCTCCCGCCAAATGATGGCCATAACCATAACTACGCTCAGACTGGATTGCAAAATGGGGGCCAAGTCTATTTCGCAATCAATACCTCAACCTTAGCGACATCAAGCGCCGTCGCCAGCGCTGGCGGTGGTGCAATATCCGTGATCAGCATATCTATATTCTGCAACGAAGCGATATGTACTAGCGACATATGCTGGAACTTGGCTGAATCACACAGCACGACTTTGTAACCTGAACGCCGCAGGTAAACGCGCTTCATTTCCGTTTCTTCAAAAGAACTGTCGTACAATCCCGCACCGGTCAACCCCGCAACGCTGGTAAACGATACATCAAACCAGAGCTGTTCGAACTGTGCGAGTGCTGAAGGGCCCACAATGGCCATTTCGTCCTGCCGAACCAAGCCACCGGCCAGATAAACATCAGGCAATGCATCGCGCTGGCCCAAAATATAAGCCACCCGGATGCTGTTGGTGAAGATTTTCATTCTGCCGCAATGGAGAAGGCGTTCCGCCAACATCAGAGTCGTGGTACCAATATCCAGCGCGATGGTTAGGTGTCGGCTGGCAATTACCGCCGCTGCCGACGCAATCCTCGACTTGGCGTCAGCACGCAGTTGCAGTCGCTCCTCAAAGTTGGCTGGCTCATTATCCATAACTGTCTGACTTTCTGTTGCGGGCAGCACCGCGCCACCATGAACGCGCAACAGCCGGCCTTCAGTTTCCAGCTCTATCAGGTCACGTCGCACTGTCATTTCTGATACGTTCAGTGTTTTGGAAACATCGCTAACCGTAACGCTACCCTTCCCAATCAACGCTTCCAGAATATGATTTTTTCTCTCCTGAGAAAGGTAGCGCGGACGGACAGAGCCGCCATTTTCCTTAAATTCATCACCTGCCACTGCGATATGCCTCTCGGTCATTCATCAAATCCGTTAGAAATGAGCGGCGACGTTATTTGAATGCCGCTCTCCGGGCATTTAATTCTATGGTAGATTAACATTTTTTAAAACCAAAAAATGTTCGTTTTTGTTTGATTTATGGCGAGAGATGGAAGATTCTGGTGCGGAAATTGCCCCATCCTGATGCATACAACTCGGAATGGGGCAAATAGATCATTCTGATAAAACGAGCGCAGTGATGTTACTCAGGTCCTTAACGGCAATGCTGCCGGGATGCAAAGGCGCGCCTTGAGTATAACTGACGACAGTCAGCCCGGCGGCACAAGCCCCCAAAACGCCGGTTACACTGTCTTCCACCGCCAGCACGTCGCCCGGCGTCAAATCGAAAAGCGTCGTCGCCAGGCGGTAAGGTTCGGGATCAGGTTTGCCCGCGCTGACATCATCCAACGTCACTAAAAATTCCATCATGTCCAGCACCCCGATGGTGCGCAGATTAGCCTCCACAATACGTCGAGATGAATTGGAGACACTGGCCTGCCGAATACCGTTATTTCTGAGTGTGACAATAGCGTCCTTTCCATGCGCTATCGGCACCAATTCATCGCTGCGAGCGATGTAATAATCTTCAATAGCGGTCAACCACTCCTGTTGAGCCAGATCCTCAGGCAGGCGCGCGCGTAATATGTGCCAAACATCGTTGATGTGCACACCGCAAAAGCGAGACTCTGTAATATCACTGAGATCGACCCCATAGCGTGAGCACACGGCCAGTAATGCACGATGATGCAGCGGTTCACTATCAACCAGCGTACCGTCCACATCCCAGGCAACAGCTTTAAATTTCATTAAACCCTCGATGCGTGAGCGGTTTGCAACTTTCATACAGCGCTCTGAACAGCCGATACCCCTCACGATAGCAGACCTCATTATCAGGATTCGGCATAATAACCTCGCTGAAGTGAACAAATTCACTGGCACCGTTCCAGTCTTCGCTGACCCCGACACCCATCGCCGCAGTCCAGGCCGCCCCAAGACAGGAGCCGGGATGTCCACTAAGGCGCTGGAGCGGAACCATCAGCACATCAGCGACAATTTGCATCCATAGCCGACTGTGGGAACCTCCATCCGAGACGATAAAACGCGTAACCGGATAGCCGATATCACGCAGCGTCTCTATATGATGGTAGATGGCATAAGCATATGCCTCAAGCAGTGCACGCCAGAAATGGCCGCCATTGTGTGATAGCGTCAGCCCGAAAAACACCCCACGAGCCAGCGGATCGTGTAATGGGGTTTTTTCTCCCAGGAAATAGGGCAAGCACAGCAATCCGTCCGAACCTGCCGGTTGAGCTGCGGCCAGTGTGTCGAGATACTGATGGAGGGACAGCCCTTGCGCTGTCGCGGTGGCCAGATGCTGACCCGCAAAATTATCCGCGAACCAGTTCAGGGCGGATCCACCGGTAGACATACAACCATTGGGCATATAAAGCCCCGGGATAAGATGGTAATCAAGATACAGCCGCGGGTCGGGTCGAATCGTTGATGATGCGGTCAATACATCAACCGAGCCACCAAATTTCAGCAGAATATCGCCCGGATGTGTCACACCCGCGCCTAGTGCCGACGCTATCATATCAGCCGCGCCGCCAACAACTGGCGTACCGGCCATCAGCCCGGTGCAACGCGCCGCCTCTTCTGTCACTGCACCGATGATCTGATCAGATTTGACCAGTCGGGGCACTGCATCACGGTGTAAATGTGCGAAGCTCACCAGTTGGTCGTCAATCTCATCGGTGACTACATTGACCAGACCGGCTTCCAGCGCCCAGTTTTGCTCAATGCATCGCTCACCAGTCAGCTTCCAGTTAATAAAATCATAGGAGCCGAACACGGTGGCGATACGCGCAAACACATCGGGTTCATATTGCTCCAGCCAGCGAATTTTGGCACCAGCCAGTTGCTGGTTGATACCATTCCCCGCCTGACGGATAAACGCATCAGCATCCACTTCCCCACGCATCTGATCCACCTGCTCGCCACAACGCCCGTCACTTTGCTGAATACTGGGGCGCAGCAACTGGCCACTATCATCAAGCAAAACAATTGCTGGCAGCATGCCGGTAACGCCAATTCCGGCAATGTCTGCGGGTACAACGTCGTTTTTTTGCAGCAGCTCCCGAGTGATTTCCCCCAGGTTTTTCCACCATTCGTCAGGAGACTCTTCCGTCCATCCCGGTTTCGGGGAGGACAACGTCACCGGACGGGAGACAATGCCCAGCACGTGATCCGGTAAACGAATCAGTATGCCGATAGTCGATGTCGTTCCAATATCAATACCCAGTAAACAGCTCATACAACCTCCTGTATTTGCTGGCTATTAACGTTGACGTTCAACCACATCCATAAACCGTTTCACACGATCACCGTCTACGGTGTTCCACGTACATCCATCAACTTTAAAGTGCGTGCCGATAATCACGCCAGCGGCCATTTTCAGGATATCACTGACGTTATCAATGTTAGTGCCAGTGTTGGCAAATACCGGTACATCCTGCACCGTTTCGCACACTTTACGCAGGTTGGATTGATCCGCCGGTTCGCCGGTGATGGGACCGGAAACCAGAATAGCATCAGCCATTGAGGAGAATACGGCACTGCGTGCGCGTAACTCGATGGGACGGCTATCGAGTGAGTGCGCGAACTCCGCGTTAATATTGAAAAGCAGCTTCATGTCATCGCGCCCCAGGTTGTGACGCAGTCGGGATGCGGCGGCGCAATCTGGAGCCCAGACCCCCATATCAGAGGCGAACACGCCAGTGAAAATTTCACGTACGAAGCTGGCCCCAGTGGTGGCGCCAATAGCGACACTGGCTTTCGGGTCCCACAGATAGTTAACACCAAATGGCACTTTCAACACCGGTTTTACCGCCTGAACAATAGCTGACATCGCCGCGACGCCTTCCAACGCGGCGTTAAATACGTACGGACGATCGTTCTCATTGCCAAACATAATGGCGTCGACCCCGCCCTCTTGTAACTTCTCCACATCGCTTAGCACATCGTCGATAAGCCGGTTAATACCTCCGTCGGCGTTATAAAGCGGCGTTCCAGGCAGCGCACCAATGTGAGCCATAGCGATAACTGCTTTTTTCTTGCTACCGAAAAAATCGAAAATCATGACGTACTCCAGATAGTTAACAGGGGACTGGTCAGTCCCTTAAGGAATTAGCTGACACGGATCGCATACGCCATACCGTGCGATCATGGATAATGTAAACAAATACAAACATAATTAACACATAATATGAAGATAAATGTTTTAATCAAGTTAATTTTGTTTTGATTTGTCCGTTTTAATAGTGTAATAAATAATCATCACCGGAGGAAAAAACGATGAACAACGTATTAGCAGTGCCTGGATATTACCCAGGATTGAAGGGGAAAACGGCGATTGTCACTGGCGGCGCCACCGGTATCGGGCTGGCAATTGCCCGCACGTTACTGGCTCAGGGAATGACTGTCGCCATCGGCGATATAAACGACATGGCGGCCAAAAACGCGGCTGCATCATTAGGTGACCACTGTTTCTCTTTCGGCATTGATGTGCGTTCCCGTCAGTCGGTTATCGAGGGATTTTCCCAGGTAACGGCAATGCTTGGTGGTTATCAACTGTTAATAGCCAATGCGGGCGTTTCCACCATGCAGCGTGCGCTGGATATCACCGATGAAGAGTGGGATTTCAACTTCGATGTCAATATTCGCGGTATTTTTCTTACCAATCAGATAGCCGCTCGTCAGTTCGTACAGCAAAAACAGGGCGTTATCGTGAATACCGCGTCACTGGCCGCGAAAGTTGGCGCACCATTGCTGGCACATTACTCCGCCAGCAAATTCGCGGTATTGGGCTGGACTCAGGCTTTGGCTCGCGAGCTGGCTGTTGAGGGCATTCGCGTGAACGCTGTTTGCCCGGGATTTGTTAAAACCGGCATGCAAACACGAGAAGTCGAATGGGAAGCTACACTGCGTGGTATATCACCCGAACAGGTTGTTCAGGATTATATCCGTCAGACACCGCTCGGCCGGCTTCAGACGCCGGAAGATGTCGCCGATGTGGTGGCGTTTCTGAGTTCAGATGCCGCCCGTTTCATGACGGGCCAGGGTGTTAACGTGACCGGTGGTGTATACACCGGTTAAACGCACAAATACAAACAACACGTTGACAGCCATGTCTGACATCAAACTGGATTCATCAACATTATCAGGCAGGATCGGAAGCCCGGTCGGCCTGAACATCACGGGTATGACAGAGGTATAAGAGCATGGCATCCATTGAGTTGCAGAGCGTTTCAAAAGCCTATAACAACAGTCAGTACAGTGTACGTGATGTGAATTTGAAAATTCGCGATGGGGAATTTGTCATTTTCCTCGGTCCTTCTGGTTGCGGGAAATCGACTACGTTGCGGATGATTGCTGGTCTGGAAAGCATCAGTGAAGGCGCTTTACTGATCGATGGGCAAAATATGAACAATGTCGCGCCACGCGACCGCAATATTGCGGTTGTCTTTCAGAGCTACGCGCTCTACCCGCATATGACGGTGGCGGAGAATATGGCTTTTGGCCTGAAGATGCGCGGAACGCCAAAAGACGTCATCGAATCGAAAATCGCTGAAAGCGCGGCGTTACTGGGTCTGGATAAGCTGCTTCACCGCAAACCGGCAGCGCTATCCGGTGGCCAGCGCCAACGTGTCGCCCTGGGGCGCGCCATTGTGCGTGAACCACAGGCCTTCTTACTGGACGAACCACTCTCCAACCTGGATGCCCAATTACGTGCGGAAATGCGCCGTGAGCTAATTAAACTACATCGGCGGCTCGGCAAAACCATGATTTATGTCACCCATGATCAGGTTGAAGCCATGACGATGGCGGATCGTATCTGCATTATGCGTGATGGCTATCTGATACAGATCGGCGCGCCACTGGAGGTTTATGAAAATCCGGTTAACACCTTCGTGGCCAGGTTTCTTTCCTCCCCACCCATCAATCTGCTGGCCTGCACCGTTACCGAAATCGACAGCACATTATGGTTACAACTCAAAGACGGTCCAATGCTGAAAGTTGCTGATCACATGTATGCCGATTATGCACACCTTCGGGGGAGGAAGATGATTATGGGTATTCGCCCGGAAGATTTTCATGCGCATCAGCGTCAACCCTACTGGCAGCCGGTGAACCTGAACGTTACCTCGGTCGAGTCCCTTGGGGCCGATAATATCGTCAGCGGCATGATAGATGGCATACCGGTCATCGTCCGACTGGATCAACATAGCCGACCACGAATCGATGACGCTATTACCGTCTATATGGATCCCAATCCGCTGCACCTTTTTGATCCGGATTCAGGGAATGTGGTGCCACGTCACCCTATTTCTCATCCGCAGAACTGAGGGCTCCCGACATGTTACGTAAATTTGGATTGCATCTTGGCCTGATCTTCGCCTGCCTTCTGGTGGTCGCCCCTATTATCTGGATCGTCCGCACCAGCCTGGTGCCGGAATCAATGTCCTACAGCAGCGATATCTTTCCGGGTTTCTCTGCTGAAAATTATGTAGGTTTGATAGGAAGCAACCATTTTCTCACCCATTACGGCAACAGCCTGATCGTTTCCTTTTGTTCTGTTTTGCTGGCAATGCCGTTTGCCGCAGCGACTGGTTATGCCTTTGCCCGCTTCAAGACTGGCGGTAAGTCGGCCCGATTTATCATGCTGGCCACACAGATGCTGCCAGCCGTAGCGTTGGTTCTACCGGCCTTCGCGGTGCTGCGCTCACTGGGACTGACCAATTCACTGATCGGTCTGACCCTGGTTTATACCGCACTCAACCTGCCCTTCCTGACCTGGATTTTAATGGGGTTCTTCGAGGGGATACCGGTCGATCTTGAATGGGCGGCGATGACCGATGGCGCCACCGCCTGGGGGGCATTCTGGCATATTGTACTGCCGGTCTCACTGCCGGGTCTGGCCGCCGCGGGGGTGCTTGGTTTTATCCTGTCCTGGAACGAGTTTCTCTTTGCCTTGGTGCTGAGCGGCCCGCAAACCGCCACCATACCAGTGGCGCTTGCCGCCTTACAAACCTCGAATGGCATACAGATAGGTAAAGTCTCGGCCGGCATAGTATTGGCCATTCTGCCGCTGATTATCGCTTCACATTTTATCCAGCGCTACATCGTCAAAGGGTTGACCTTTGGTGGTGTGAAATAACCAGACGCGCTTTTGTAACCACCGCCGTTAGCATCCCGGCATTCATATACCAGGAGTTATTTATGTTTAACAAGACAAAGACAGCATTGTTATCCGGTTTGATTTTGTCAGGGCTTTGCTCAACGGCGCAGGCAAAAGAGATCGTATTACGGGCCCTGATGGAAGATGTTCCCGAAACCACTATTATCGAAAAAATGTTGCCTGAATTCGAGAACAAATATCACATCAAAGTGGAGTTTGAAAAAATCGGTTACGGCGATATGCACGACAAGCTGGTTCCACAGCTTATCTCGCCACAGAGCTACTATAACCTGCTTGAAGTGGATTTTCTGTGGGCCGGGGAGTTCTCTCGCGCCAACTGGCTGACCGATCTGACGCCCAGGGTGAAAAAATCGGGCTTTGATATATCGGCATTCATTCCATCAACGGTAAAACTGCTCAATACCGACCCGAAAAAGATCGAGCTTATCCCGATGTATAACTACTCCATGGGGATGATTTACCGTACCGATATGCTTAAAGATAAGCACTTGCAGGCCAAATACCAGGCCACCTTCAACAAACCGCTGGAACTGCCAAAAACGCTTGATGACTATGTCACCCTGGTGAAATTCATCAAACAGCAAACGGGCAACCCTGGCGCTGCCATGCAGGGACAGCGCGGCGATCCAAACAGTATGGAATTCTCCAATTACCTGTTTAGCGCGGGCGGCGACTATCTGAATGCCGATAATAAGGTAGTGCTCGACAACGCCGCGGGCAAAAAAGCCATGGGCCTTTACGTCGATGCCATCAAAAACGGAGCACAAACCGGCGCCTTGTCCGCCACCCTGGACGATACCATTCGTCTGATGTGCAGCGGCAAGGCTTTCAGCATGGTCTCTTACTGGTGGATGCTGCCGACGCTCGACAATCCGAAAACCTGTCCGGCGGTGGCGGGGAAACTGGCGCTAAGCACCATGCCAGGTGGACACGGCGAGAGCGGCGGCTGGGGATGGGGCATACCCAAGAACACCACGGATAAAGAAAAAGCCGCCGCCTGGACGTTTATTCAGTGGGTGCAAAGCAAAGACATCAGTACCGCTCGGGCACTTGAAGGACATGCGCCGGTACGTGCGGATGTCTATAAAGATGCCAGCGTATTGGCAAAATACCCTTACTACGCTGATGCAGAAAAAGTAGTGGCTTCCGGTAAATCATTCCCGATTTTTACCTATTCAGCTAAATATGAAGACGTATTGGGCACGGCGTTGTCCCAGGTCGCTGGCGGTAGCAGCACGATCGATGACGCACTGACGCAATCCGCCGATCAACTTAAAAAACTGATGAAGAAATAAGTGATGATGCCGATCAGAACCTCTTATTCAACGGCGAATACCATCAAGCCCGGTCAGCTTTCCCGCATTGACCGTTTTCGTCTGACAGGATGGGCATTCGCCGCGCCGGGCATGACGACGTTAGCTATTGTGCTTGGTTTTCCGGTGGTGTATGCCATCATGCTGGCCTTTTCATCCTACACGTTGCTGGCTCCGCATATGGCGCCCTTTACCGGGTTGGAAAACATCATCTCTGTCCTCAGTGATGAGGCGTTCTGGTCTGCGGCCTGGCTGACTATACGGTATTCGGTGTTGACTGTATCCGGCGAATTTATCATTGGTCTGGGCATAGCATTGATGCTCAACCGGGTGGTTAAAATGCGCCCGGTCTATTTTGCCCTTCTGACTATCCCGATGGCGATGTCGCCGGTCAGTGTGGCGCTGATATGGCGTATGCTGCTGCAACCGAACCTCGGGATAGTTAACCACATGCTGCAAAGCGCCGGTCTACCCGCTCTGGATTGGCTGGGCAACCCGACGCTGGCGTTCTGGACCATGGCCGGTATTGATATCTGGCAACAGGTCTCATTTGTCGTGCTGATCCTGGCTGCCGGTCTGGCAGCCTTACCCAAGGATCCCTACGAGGCGGCGGAGATTGACGGCGCACGCCGATGGCAGCAGTTTTGGTATATCACGCTGCCGATGTTACGTCCTGTCTCCGCCATCGCCGTGGTTATCCAGTTGATTAATGAGCTAAGAACCTATGATCTTCCCTATATCCTGACGCGAGGCGGTCCGGGGTCGGCAACCGAAGTGCTGAGTTTCTTTGCCTATCGCCGCGCTTTCCTCGGGCTGACCATCAACGAAGGTGCCGCCGCCGCGCTAATGCTTTTACTGATCGTTTTAATCATGTCAGTTATCTTTTTCGCCATGCTTGAACGACGTCGACAGTGAAAGCACTAACGCTGAGCGCACCAGGGCATTCTGGAGATAAACCCTTGCAGGAAGAGGTTGGATTTCATCACGGGAACATCATCCGGTGACGAAATCCAACAATACTATTCGCCAGGTATCGGGTGATACGAGACCTGATGGCGATTCTCAGGCTGCTCGTGTTTTTTCCAATAATGAAGCGATAAAACTCTGCGTCTCTTTCACCTGCTGAATAAAACCGGACAAGATAGCGCTAAACCTGGCTTCATCCAGGGTTGCCAGTGAATGTTGGGCGCAAAGACGTAGATTGTAATATTCATCCAGCGCCAGCCAGCAGCCGCGCATCGCCGCCATTTCAAAGTTCAGTTGCAGCATCAATTTATAAACAACCGGGTTCTCTTCCCCTTGCAGGTTCAGTATCTGGCAATGAACCAGTAGACTATCGCCATGTTCCGGTACTTCAATGACTGCGGCTTCCTGACCATCATCGCCAAGCAGAACACAAATACCCTCATTAAGCGTGATTTCCGTCCGGCAGGAACGGCCAAAGTAATGCAGCAAATGAGCCGCTCTCTGTTGTGCTGATGTCATCATTTCTCTCCTGTTGATAGCCCCTGAAGCCACTTAGTTTTTAGCAAGCTCAATGCTTTCTTTTTGCAAATCATGCAGTGCATTCGCGACTTCTGGTGCCGCTTTGGCAATGCTGCCTTCCAGACTATAGTTGCGCGGCGTCTCCTGATTCTGTCCGTAGCTGAAGTTAACTTTCCCCAACAGTTTGCTCATGGAAACATTGGCACTGCTGGCACCGCCGAGTAGTGGCATGGGGATCGTCAATCCCTCTTTTTTGCTTACTGTCTGGTTAAGTTCGATAGAGGCTATTCGCAGGTTATTACTGTCTTTGAAAATACCCTCCAGATCCTTCTTGCCCAGGCTGCTTTCCTGAATGCCTTTTTCTACCTTCGCTTTTACATCATCTTTTAATTCCAGCGTGACACTGGCGGTTGCATTACCTAGCGTTTGCATATGGTTAATCACTGCTTTTAATGCCGGGTTTTCATTCATAAAACCCTTAATCCGGTCCGCATTAGTTGGCGGTAAATTATCGCTAACCAGACGGTGTAACGCATGCAGAATGCCATTACTGTCGAGCTTCGACAGGTTGGTATACGTCGTGACATAGCTGGATCCGGACAGTACAATCCCCTGTTTTTTGGCGGTTTCATGCTGACCGGTGCTTTGTTTCAGACTTTGCAACGCCGCATACTGAGCGTCATCATCAGGGGTTTTGACTGCACAGTGTTTGTTCAAAATGGCCAGTTTTTCATCGGTATCCGTCAAGGTGTTTATGCCTTTCAGCACTTGAGCAGTTTCCGGGTCACTAAACGCTTTCCCTAATGATGTAATCAATTTTTCCACCTCTTTACGCTGTAATGGCTCCGCCGCTTTCACCTGCATAGTGATGCTATGGTTGGTTTTGGCATCAACCGAGATGGTCCCAGAAACCCCGGTTGCCGTTCCTATCGGCCATACCCCATTTTTATCGGAATGCGCCATCCCCACATACAAGCCGGCGTTAGCACCAGCCGACGCCTGATTAAAGAAACGGGCCCGATTGTTGGTCGTCGAATTTTTTTCGGTAAACTCGCCTCGCAACGTGCTGTGTTCATGGGTGGCCGATAACAGGTTACTGCCAACACTGATGCCGACCGACGCCCTGGCTGTTACTGAGTCAGGTGAAGCCCCGGTATTAGTAAGATTTACACCAGCTCGTCCATCCAGTGTGGCACCAGCATCAACGTTAAAACTCATTGAAAAACCTTCTTGTACCAGATGCTGAGTCCCTTTCTCTGCCAACGTCATCGGATTAAGCATGCCTTTTGACAGCGAATCGATGAACTCAGGCAACTCGTCTTCAGACAGGGTAAATGTCAGCCCATTCTGTGATACGGAACCCGCACTGGCAGCAACGCTGGCACCAGCGCGCAGATCGAACGTGAGGTTATGTTCCTTATCCAACGCGACAGTTTTTTGGGTATCAATGGGTTGATAACCGGTTCCCACCGAAGCTTTGGCAGTCACTCCGCCGTTCCGGCCAAAGTTGACATTGATTCCATTATCACTGCGGGTAAAGCTCAGGTTATAGGTTCTGTCACCCGTCAACCCACCTCCTGGGACGATGGGAACGGGAAGACTTTTCAGTGCCGGCACATAGACCGTACTTAACCCGCCGTTATAGTTACGGCTAAAGCTCAGATTCTCCCCATTATTCAGCGACAAAATGGTGTCTTTCATTTTTTGCAGCAATTCTTTTTGGGAGTCAGCCTGCAATGCGGTGCGTGACGTCACACTAACGGCGTGGTTTTCATTCTGGAATGCTTTGGCAAAGGATCTGATCGCATCATAATCAGCTTCTAATGTTTTGAAGTTGGTAAAGCCCATGTCAGTCACTTTTTTCACTTCATTGCCGCCATATTGCTGATCACGCAGTTGAGTCAACGCGTCTTTCATCGGTTGCAAATCCGCAGCAGTGGGATTTTTCCCTGACAATGTTGCCAGTTGGTCAGTAACCTTATGCAGATCGCCCACGGTGAGGGTATCCAGTACCAGACGGGATTTGGTCAACGCCATCGGGTCATGAATATCACGATGCGAGCTGGTCGCCACCTTGTCACTTTGGTAGCTCATATCCACATTTTTCATCACAAACTGTTTAAGTAGACTGATAGCCTTACTGTTTTGTGACGGCGGATTAACCAATATGGCTGTTATCAACGCTTCGCTGAGATTTTTACCGGAACGCTGCGGATTAATCCCCTGCACCAGTGATTTAATGGCGGACGGCGTAAAATCATGATTAATCCGGCCATCGTCTTTCACCAGTCCCTGATGTTTACCCAGCATCAGCGCCGACCTGGCCGAACTGGTTTCCAGATCGTTATGGAAAGACTTTAGTTCTTCATGCAACGCTTTCCCCTGTTCACCCAGATCAAGCATATCCAGTTTGGTTTTCAAATCCTCAGCTACAGGGGGTTTGGTGCGGTTATAGGGTGCATTGGCACTTTCCAACTGTTTAAACAGAGAGGCCTGGGTATCATAAAGCGGTTGCAAACCCTCCCGACCGGTAAAGTGGTGTTTAATACTGTCCCCGATGTTTTCAGGCGTTTCCTTGATAAGTCCAAATACATGAGCACGCACACGATCAGTGAATTTACTTTCCAGCTTGGCGCTTTCCTGTGACATCTTGCCAAATATCTGGGCCGAGCCGGTCAGTGTCACGCCCGTTCCGGGCAGACGTACCGTTTTGGTCGCGTCAGCCAGACGGTTGTAAACCGTTTCTGCCTCACGAGGTTGCGGCGCTGTCGTAGTCTGGTTCCCGCCACTTTTCGCTTTCCACCCACCGGGGGTTAAGTTGTGCCCGGATCCATCGATTGTCGAAGCAAGGACTTCATGATTTTTAGTGCTGCCAAGTCGATCGATTTTGCCCTCTGCCGGTGTCTCTACCGGTTGCCAACGGGCCGTGCTGCGGGTTTGGGCCTCACCCTGCCAATCGTGACTCGCCAGTGTGAATATTCGACCCTCTTTATTCAGCGCAAACAGATTGTGATCTTTATCCAACGTCAGATCTTTAACATCCCCTTCAAGCCCGGCCGTGGGCAATGACTGGGAAGGGACGGCAATTCTATCCATGCCCGGTTTTAGCTGATGTAACTGAAGTTCACCTTTACTATTAGCGGAAATGTATTTGTTGGCATTAATCACCGCCATGGAGATAACACCACTGTCTTTCTCTAACCCCGGCAGTGCTTCTCCCGCAGAGGGAGTATTGCGGGCCTGGCTAAAAGCAAACACATTGTTGTGTCCATGCTGGACGCTGTCAGCTTGTTGATTGATAGAAAGCTTTTTGACCTGACCGCCATCAAGCACATAAGCCTGGTTATCCAATCCTCGTTTTAATTGACTGGCCCCCACATCCGTTTTCGTCCAGCTCTGGGTGGTATTGTCCATGTAATGCACTTTGCCTTCATGCAAGGCCATGGTGCCCAGGCGCCCCATGTCCAGCATTTCATGTGCAGAAGGCGGTGCTTGATCCAACCCTTTTTTATTATCTACCGTCAGTGAATCACTCAGATTCCAACCTGGTTTGAATCCGGCCTGCGGATTATCGCCCATCGGGGCCAGATGTTTTTGTCCGGTCGCATCGCTCACCTGCGCATGAATTTTCCCCTGCTCATCGTTTACAAACCCCTGAACCTTGTGATCAACGCCCAATAAGGCATCCAGATCTACGCTGACATGTCGCTGTAATTGCACCATATGATCGCCGGCTTGGGGTAAGCTCCCGGTAAAAACATCGCCCTTATCATCCGCAATAAAAATTTTTTGTTCTGCCAGTCCAACGGCAGTGGCATTAACATGCTCACTGCCACGCTCCAGCGCTTGTGTACCCTCCAGCTTGAATTTTATTGATTGATGCAAATCCGGTGGTGCACTGGTTGAACGCAATAAACGTAGTTGCGGTAAGCCGATTTCTTTTGCCGTAAGTAGCGCCACTTGTCCTTGTGTATTAGCAGCATAGGATTTTATTTTGTCATCGAACTTTACTGACTCCTCTCCATCAGAGAGATTGCGTAGCGTATGAACGTCTTTTATGGCGTAAAGATTGCCGTCAGCCTGACGGGAAAGATGGTTATAGGATTCATCATTTTTTTTCTGCCATTCACCCGTCACATCATTTAACGCAAACAGCGTGTTTTCATGCAGTCGCAGACTCTCCCCACCGCCCTGGCTGGCCGTTTCCGGTTGCTGATAAATTCCGGTCAACAGTGAATGATGAAGTTTCCCCGGCAGTGATAATGTTTCCTGCAACTTTACAGGTACACCACTCCTGGGCTGCACCTGTAAGGTGATTTGCGCACTACCTTTGTCCACCTGTAACGCAAACGTCCCGCCTTTTTTATCCAGCTTCTGATCCAGTGCATATTTCGCCTCGCTGGGTTGGCTACTATGCAAGGCGGTAAATCCGTTATCGTGTTGTTGCAGACTAAACAGGTTCCCGCTTTTGTCCATCAACACATGTTGCAGGTTATCTGGACTGGAATACGCCGCAATAAATGGCTGGTCGTGTTTGCCCAGCGTTTGCTGCAACAAAGTTTTCACACTATCAGTAATACCAGCACCAAGCTCGAGCCTGCCTTTGCTATCCAGCGTTACCGGCGACGCTACGCCCCGCAACAAGGTAGCGTTTGTCCGGTCAGCCATCATCAGGCTACCCAGACTCGTCGAGGATTTTTTCTGCACACCTGAAATGCTGGCAACTATTCCCGGCTTTCCCGATTTTTCAGATTGATGCGTGCCAACTGTGTTATCTGACTTTTCGCCCTTCAGTAATTCCGTCCAAGCCCCTTTCAGATTAGAAAATCGGCCACGCTGCATCCCCTTATTTTCAGGCAATTGCATTTGCTGACTGACCTTCGGCATGCTGACACTGTGCATACCTTCCTTTTCCAAAGAAGCCGCCCCTTTCTGCGGTGTTAGCGCTGTTCTCCCCTGAGTCAACGGGGTGCTCTGAGATGAAGCAGGCTGAATTTCCTCTACAGGTTGCTGATGTTGAATATTATTGATATTGCCCAACATAACTGACTCCCGTCGCTGACATGGATTAGGGGGTGATTTGTCTGATAAGTGTCAGTCGATGACTATTGGTTCCCGTCGGATAAAAAATAGTGTTGTTACTTATCTGTCCTGAAACAGGAACCTACCGGCCATTTTTTTTACATAAAAGCAGCGAGCAAGCGCGTTTTGCTCGTTTTACACATACCGCGTTTTCACGAACGCGCATCTGCTTCTTTGTTTAAAAAGGCGAATTTATGGCTGACATTAATCTTTCATTGACACTTCCCAGTGCCGGTATGAGCTCATCAGGGCCAGGCGGCCTTGGCAATGTGGGGGGTCTGAACAACAATACCGGCCTTGGCGGTGGTCTTTCGCAGAGTAAATCAACCTCCCAGGAATCGCAGGTAGTTGAAGCGCTGGCAACCATCCTGGCTGCGTTGTTGCCCAACATGCTGGGTAACAGCAGTAATCAGAATGGCGCGACCAACCCATTGAGCCGCAGTAGTGATGCATTGGGCAGCGGTGGTAGTGGGCTTGGCAGTGGTAGTGGACTCGGAAGTGGCAATGGACTCGGAAGTGGTTTAGATCAGAGCAGCGGGCTCGGTCAAAATGGCCAAAGCAGCGGCAGTTTAACCGATCTGTTAGCGAAGGTGTTGGATGTATTGATGCCAAAGCAAGGGACACAAAACGGCCAAGGCGCACAAAGTAGTCAAAGCACACCGAATGGCCAAAACACAGCAGATAGTCTGGTCAACAACACCGGCACCTCACCGCTGTCCGGCACACAAGGAAATACACAGAACCCGCAAGATCTCAGCCGTTCACTGTTACAAGATACTGGTGAAAGTGCACTGAATAACAGCATTTCTCCTACGCAGGATGGTGGTGGACAAATCAGTGATAACAAATTACTGATGATGATACTGGAGCTATTATCCCGTCTGATGGACAACCAAAAGAGCCAGTTTGGTGACCCACAGAGCGGATCAGATGACTCTGGTGGTATGTCTACGCCGACAACCTCGGGTGGCGGCAGTGGTGGCGGTACACCGTCCGCAGGCGGTGGCGGCATTGGCGGCGGTACACCTTCCGTGGGTGGTGGCGGCACTGGCGGCGGTACACCTTCCGTGGGTGGTGGCGGCACTGGCGGCGGTACACCTTCCGTGGGTGGTGGTGGCATGGGTGGAGATACACCTTCCGTGGGCGGTGATACTTCATTTTCAGGTGGCGCCACTTCACCGACATCCTCGACCGGAATCGGGGCTACTGGCGGTACCCGCGGTCTTGACGATGTATCCTTCCCCACGGCAGATAATACCAATGCTATCGTGCTCCATGAACCTATCAAGGTAGGTGCCGGTGAAGTCTTTGATGGCAAAGGTAAAACTTATACCGCAGGCCCGGAATTAGGAACGGGAGACCAGAAAGAAGGACAGAAACCGCTGTTTGAAGTCGCTGATGGCGGTTCCGTTAAGAACGTTATTTTGGGGGATAACGGGGCGGACGGCATTCATCTGCATGGTGATGCCAACATTGACAACGTGCACTGGACCAACGTTGGTGAAGACGCATTAACCGTGAAAGATAACGTCGGTGGTAAACCGGCGAATGTCAACATCACCAATAGCAGTGCTCAGGGCGCGTCTGACAAAATCTTCCAGTTAAATGCCGATGCCAACTTCAACGTTGATAACTTCAAGGCGAAAGACTTCGGAACCTTTGTCCGGACGAACGGTGGCCAGCAAGGCAATTGGAATCTGAACCTGAGCAACATCGATGCGGAAAACGGCAAGTTCTCCTTCGTGAAAAGTGACAGTGAAGGTCTGAATGTCGATGTGAGCAATGCCACCCTTAACAACGTGAAAAATCACTACAAGGTTCCTGAATCAACCCATCTACAGGTGAAATAATATGCATAGAGGTGTAAGTAAACACGATGTGGAATCACCACCCCGTTGGGTCGAGCTTGTTCATCGCGGGGGATACATTACCCCGGCACAACGTCAGGCTTTTGAGCAAGCCATCCAAATGGTTAGTGGTCGATTAAATCTGGTGCTCAGTAAGAAAGATCAGCCACGAACAGGTCAGTTTAACTTTGATGCTTTTGTTGATTCGCTGGAGAATGATTTTCTGAAAAATGAGGATAATAATGTTTCGCCTGGTTTAAGCAGTGATATCGGACAAACAGCTTTCTGGGTTATCCGTTCTATTGCCGACCAGCTAATAACCTTACAGAAGCAGCGACAAGTGCTGTGACATGAGCGCCATCTACACACCAAAGCCAGCAATAATCGCTGGCTTTTCTTATTGTGTAACACGCGATATGCAGGTTGCCGATGTTCGGGAAACAACCAGATAAGTGGCGATAATACTGAGGCTACAACCGACTGAGACAATCCATCGCGACCGCTTTAAAACTGGCAAAATCGGGGCTTTCGCGCAAACGTGTCATCGCCCGCTCCCGCATAAAAGTGACAAACAGATCGTAGATCGCCATGGCTTCTTCGTACTCGGTTTTGCTGATCGCCAACAAGAAAATAACATAAGCGGTTTCATCGCCCCAGGCAATGCCCTGCGGCGCCAATACGGTAAACACCACGGTTTTTTTTGCTAACAATCCCAGCGAGTGCGGTAATGCAATCCCTTCACCCAGCATGGTACTGACGATAGCTTCTCGCTCTTCCACCGAAGGATAAAATGCCGCGTCGACATACCCTTCCCGCTCAAGCTGATCACACAGCAAGCGGAACAATTGCGATTGATCCATCGGCGTATTGATAATGTGAAAGTGCTGTGCGTCAAAAAACCGCTCCAGCATGTACGGCCTGGTGCGATCCACCAGTACCAGCTTACCGATCTGTTCCAGTTGGTAGCCGGTAGGAAATGGCGATATCACCACCACCGGTTTATCTTTTTCGTTCAAGCGGGTGGTTGAAATAACAAAATCAGCTTCAATGCTCGGCATCGCCTGATATTCCCGCGGCGAGCTAACGGTGTTCACCACAATTTGCGGATACTTACGCATCAACACGGCCTGAATCATGCGGATGGTAGAATTTCCAGTGTCACAAACCAATAACACCTGAGGATGGCGCTGATAACCGACGTTGTAGTGGCGCTCCAAACCAACGCCAATATGTAAGACCAGAAAACCGATCTCATTTTCACTGATGACATAAGGCGTATATTTGCCCCAACTGGAAACCGCCGCCAGCGTCACGTCGTAAGCCATAGGATAGTGCTGCTTGATGTTGGCCAGCAGTGGATTGGGAATATGAATCTGATAGCGCACGCGGGTAATCATGGTTTTGACATGGGTAAACAGGTCAGCGCGCAGTTGTGGATCATTTTGCAGGTTGAAATTGTAGTGTTTGTTGATGTAACTGAGGATGTAATCCACCAGGGAATTACTGTCGTCAGCACTGATGGCGCTCGGTGTAATTTCCTGCACACGGCGTGCAGCAATGTTCACCCGCAGATAGGCCTCTTCCGGCAGAGAAATCGGTTTACTGGTCAACGACCGCATGACCTGGATGATATCTTGTGCCGCATGGCACACATCCTCATCAACCCCTTCAGCAACGAAATCGGAAAGTGGATACCCTTCGTTGATGCGCCGTATCGTCACAGCGCAGTAAAGTTGCAGATAGCGCTCCCCGTCGTCCGTCATGCGAATTGAACTGCGAGAAAGACATTGATGTAGCAACGGCTGTAACATCGACACCATACCACGGTCGAGCACATCAGCACTGAGCAGTGGGTTATCGTTATTATTCTGCTCAATCTGGTACAGCAGATCGGTCAGACAGGTACGAATTGAGACTTCGCCGCCAAACAGTTTCATGCCGTAGCGAGGTCTGGCCTCAAGTGACAGACTGTAACGGTTCAACCATTCCCGCACTTCAGCCATATCATTTTGCAGTGTCGCCCGGCTGACAAACCATTCGTCCGCCACATCTTCCAGTTTAAGAGAGAAAGCGGAGGTCAGAAAACGCATTAACAGATAATGTACGCGCTCTGCCGAAGTTCGCGGCACATTCAACCGAGATGGCGACGCTTGTAACCAGTCATCGTAACGCGCTGAATCAATAATTTTTAGCTGGTAACCTTCACCACGATTGAGCACGAAACTCGCGCCGTGATCCGCCAGCAACTCGTTGAGCGACGTGATATCAGTACGTACAGTGCGTGTCGACACGGCAAAACGCCGTGCCAACTCTCCCTGCGGCAGAGGTTCATTTCTCAAGGCATCAAACAACTGCGCCAATCGTTGGTTGGGAAATCTCACGTGATTTGATCCCATGTTACGAATTTATACATATGATTGGCAGCGGCCATCTTCATTCCCGGCAAACCAGAGAATTGCCCGTTATCCATCTGTTTCCTCCGAACCATAAAGTTGGCCGCCCAGGGTTATACAACACGTTTGTTATGCCAGTAGCTGTTGAGTCATCGTCAATAACGCTCGAACATCATCAGGCCGTGTGTTACCAGACGCTGGATCAATAATTGAGCTGTAAATATGCGGAATGATTTTGCTCACACCGGCATCCAGTGCCACCTTAAGAATCTCGGCATAATTATCCAGACTGATACCACCTGTCGGCTCCAGCCAGAAATCATGCCTGGCGCAGGCTTGTGCCACCGCGGTGAACTCGTCAATCGATTTCAGCCCGCCCATCGGGAAATATTTGATTGAACTGCCGCCCATATCTTTCAGTAACGCAATGGCAGTCTCTATTGGAACAACACCGTCAGGCGCCAGAGAACTCAACGGACCAGTGGAAATTTTCACCATTCCAACTGTACCGGTTGGTGATACCAGTCCATTCACCACCGTCTGCGATTGCCTCAGCAATGCCCGGCTGGTCCCCACGCCGGTGAATACCTGATTAACATGCTGTGGCTGAATCTGACGAGCAATTTCACTCACCATCAACGACTGATTCGGATCACCCGCACCCAACCCAACGGAAATGGCATTATCGATCAGTTGGGCATAGTCGAGCATATCCGCCACGGCGGCGTCGACACTGTCATAATTTTTCGACAACACCCCCACCAGCACATACCCATCGGCAGCCAGCCATATGTCACGCGCATTTTGTTTGGAGCCCGCCAGCACATTCAGGCACACACGATCATTATAGAATTTGGGTGTCAACGTCATGCGCTTTTATCTCCTGTTAATAAAGTCTTCATGCAAATAAAAATGGTATCTAGCTGATCTGGAGTAACACTGCGCACATCGACTTCAATAATGCTTTCATTAGCTTTGTAGCCGCGGAAATAGATGGCGATATCACCGGTTTTCAACGCCAGCACCACCTCGCCAGTGGTACGGCCAATCACCGCTTCGTCGAAATGAATTTCAGTACGGGCAATATCGCGTCCAGCGGCATCCCACACCACGCGGGCACGGACACCTTGCAGGCTATTGAGATCAGCGATAAAGGGGGTCATTTTTTCCACCATCTGCGCACCGGTCACTTTCTGCTGGGTCAGGTAGTTTTCAATCGCCTGCGTCAGGCCCAGAATACCTTCTTTACCCACTTTCATCGCGCGACCAATCCCGGTTGATTGGCGTTTCACCCACTCAACATAGTGATGCTTACCGATCACCAGACCGCTGGTTGGCCCTTCGATGGCTTTCGCCCCGCTGTAAATAACCAAATCGGCACCAGCACGGTAATAACCCTGCAAATCCTCTTCCGCCGCCGCATCAACGATTAACGGTACACCGTGTTCAGCCGCCACGACGGCCGCCTGCGCCACGCTGAGGTGGCTTTTCTGGACACAGTGGTGGGATTTGATATAGAGGATTGCTGCGGTTTGCAAGGTAATTGCCGCAGAAAGTTGTTCCGGCGAACATTCATTGGCATAACCTGCCTCCACCAGTCGACCGCCACCCAGCGCCACCATGGTGCCAACTGGCGCGCCGAAGTTCACGTTGTGACCTTTCGGCAACACAATGTCATGCGCCACGGTCAGTGGTGAAGCATGCAGGTTATCCAGTAGCCAGTCATTATCTTTGACGATCACCGCCGCGACCGACTGGGCAATGCCCGCAGAAGCACAGGAGACCACCACCGCGTTTTCCACATTCAACAACCCGGCGATATAAGCGCCGGTCTTATTCACCAGATCTTTCATTTCAAAATAGTGATTAAGACCGTACCGCACAGTATCCACCACATCGGCGGACGGTGTGGAAACACCGAGGATGGTCATCCGCCCGGAGGCGTTGATAACCTGTTTTAAACCATATTTTTCATACACCGAACACATCGTTTGTTTTCCCTTCGTCGGTCACTATCCACTGGCCGGCGGCAACCACCGCCAGCGGCATCAGATATTTCTCGCCCTGCACATGTTCCCCTTCGGAATCAATGAACGGACAAGCGCCCTGTTTAACAGTAAAAATGGTCAGATCAGCATCAAGACCCACCTCGAGACGACCTTTGTTTTGCAGGCGCAGACCATCGGCAGCCCGCCAGGTAACTCGGTCAATAACCTGCGGCAACGTCATGCCGATGCTGAAGAATTTCGACATCACATGTGCAAGGTTACGCACCGGACCGTGGATGCGGTTACGGCAATAAATATCCGAACTGATGGTGTCAGGCAGAATGCCCTGTGCGATGGCGATACGCGCTACCTCAAAACTGAAACTGGCGTTACCGTGGCCGACATCCAGCCGGACACCACGCTCAATCGCCTGTTTAACGGCCTCCCGCAATGTGCCTGCCGGGGTAAGGATGCGGTTCGGCTTGCCGTTATAACAATGAGTGATAATGTCGCCGGCAGTCAGCAACCCGGCGATTTCATCAAGATCGGGAGGATTATTGCCGATGTGAACCATCAACGGCAGACCGCCGATCTCCTGCTGGATAGCCTTTGCGCGCTGCAACGGTTTAATGCCGTTTTCACCCACCACACTGCTGCTCATCCGCGCTTTGATACCGACGATAAAATCCGGTAGACGCTGCACGGCATCGCGCACCGCCAGCGGATCAATCTGTTGCATATCCGCCAGTTCGTTTTGCGTCACAATGCCGGTACGGGCGATATTCAGCAGCGCATACACCTGCGTGGCGGCACTGCGGGTAATGGCATAAAAATCATCAATATCGTTCGCGCCAGTGCTACCCGCATCAATCACCGTCGTCACACCGGTACTGACGCCAATGCGATCCGCCTCATCATGATAAATCGGCGATTTGGGGTAACAATGCACATGGGAATCAATCCAGCCGGCACTCAGATAGTAGCGTCCCGCCAGATCCCGCTCGCATTTCGCCGTTCCCACTACCTGTCCGACGGCGACAATTTTACCGTCATGGATAGCAATATCGACCTGTTGTTCATCGGTCAGACGCGCACGCCGGATAATGAGATCGAACATGATCTATAACTCCTTGAACAGTGGTTTGCCCACCCAGGGCAGACCACAAGGACAACTTAGCTAATGGTAATCGGGAAGATGGCACCCAGGATCATGGCACCGAGGATCGCGCCACCGGTGATAGGCTTGCTCCACAGATAGAACACCAGCGCGCCCGCCAACGCTCCCAGACCGATAGGAATGGAGGCAGTCATGGCAGAAAGGATGATCAACGGCCCGAGAAAACGGCCCGAAGCGTTACCCGCCCCCATCATCACATCTGCACCGTAAGTGGAATCACTCTGATTGATGGTGAATTTACGCGCCAAAATGATGATGTAACCGATTGCCAGCCCCAGCAGCAGACCCGTCACCAGTGATGCGGCAAAGTTGGCCACCGGAAATACGATGCCCGCGCCAAGCAAGAGCGCCGGAACGCCCAGACCGACGCCGGTCTGGATCGCGCCGCCAATATCGAGGATCCCCACCAGCGAACCTTCGATGATGCGGGCAAACAGGAAACTGGCGCCGAATGCCGCTACCGCGCCATACACGCCGGTCGAGATACCGGAACGCAGCATGGAGACAAAAGCCACTTCATTAAAAGCACCGATACCATACAGGTAATACATGTGTGTACCGGCAAACACTCCGGAGGAGATCAAGCCGACAAAGATGGGAAAAGACCAGTCGGCATACCAAAAACCGCTTTTTGTTTCGTCCATTGTCATTGTCCTCGTTATTTACCGCTCAGGGAGTGGTGAATCAGATCCAGCCAGCCCGGAATGCCCAAATGGAAAGATTGCAGCAGTTTCATATCAAAGCCGCGGAAGAAGCCGCTCAAGACAAACAGCAGAATGATGGCGCACATCATCACCTGAGTGACCTTATGCCATCCGCTCTCTTCCACCCCTTTGCCGATCAGAATACCCAGTACCAGTCCCGGTACGGCATTCCCCATGATCATCTGCGCCAGACCGCCGAAAATCGTGGCCCAGAAACCCGATTTTTTACCCGCATCGATCGCCGCCAGCCAGAAAATCACCGGCATAACGGTATTCACCAGCAGGTTAGCCGCCGGCACCAGCACCTTCACCGCTGTAACCTGTAGCGCAGCCGGTACAGCAGAAGCCGTGGTGTTGAGAAAGGCCACCACAACCATGCCGATGAGGCCGCAGGCAATAGCCATTTTTTTCGGATCGTACAGGGTTTCAGCCACGTTACGGTTTTTCACCATCAAGGCCGCCGCACCCCAATGGGGGATAATGCGATGATCAACATCCTGCGTAAAAGCGCCGGCCGCCACTGAGGACGCCCAGGCATTGAAGAAAAAACCCAGTCCAAAAGAGAAATGAGAAGCCGGATCGCCCTCACATGAGTTTAATTCACCTAGTGTACGAAATGCGCCCATCCCCTGCGTGGTCGGTGCGTGAAACATGCGTGCGGCCCCTGCGCCGACACCCACACCCACTAACCCGCCGATGATTAACGACTTGAACAAAATTATTAAAAACATCAGTTTTTCCTTTCGTCTTATCGCCTAACGTTTTTATTTCGCCGCCGTAAATGTCACCTTATCAGTATCAATTACGGTAACGTTGACGGTAATCTCCAGCTCCACGCTGTAGCTCCGCCGCTCACGCGCCAGAAAGAAGAACAGAAAGCGCTCCTTTCTCACACTCTCCTGCGCACGAATCACCTTCACGTTTTGTGGTTCAATACGCAGCAGAATCTTATTGGTGTTTCGAAGCACCTGGTTCTGTACCTGGCTGAGTGCATCGGCAAAGGCTTTCGCTTTACTGTCGCCTTTACCGCTGACCTTCACCATGGTGGTGAATTGTTCTTTCATGGTTAGCTGCCGTATTTCTTGTTCCAGGCCTGTACCAGCCGTTCACCCAATTCCTCTTTATCCATGAAGCCAAAACCCAGCACCGTGGCGCCGTCATTAATCGCGGTGACCCCCTCATCAATAGAGCGCATGCCGTGTTTCGCTTTATAGCCATATTTATTCTGTGCAGTAATCGCGCCGGCACCACCGCTACCGCAGAAGGAGATGCCAAAATCGGCGTTTTCCGCTTTCATGACATCACCAAGCTTCATGTCTGCCGCGACCCCCGGTACGACCACTGCCCGACCGCCGGCTTTTTCTACGCCGATGGCAACTTTTTGACCTTTACCTAAACGATCACCAATGACTACGGTTACCATGTTGTGTTCCTTAATATGTTGGTTCAAAAATCAGGGACTACGCGGCCATGTTGCTCGCGTTATTTATTTTCCCTGGCGACCTCAAAATGCACCGAAAGCAGCCACGACTCTTCAACAGGAAGATTACCGAACAGCGCCACGACCTCGGCTGCCAGTTGCATGGAATCGGTGGAGATCTCCTCAAACAGCTCCGCATCGACATCTGGCAGGGACTCACCGGTTAGTGAACGCCGCGCCATCGCCTGGACATGGGAAGCCAACATCTGTTGCTGTACGGCGTTTGGATGAATCGCTTTAGCGGTAAACAGATCACCAATCTGCACCATCACGTTGTCTGCTAATATCTGAATACTTTCGGGACTCACTACGTTATTTACCGTTACCGCTCCATTACTCACCGCAATACTCCTGTTCCCGTGACGAACAATATTAATAATTAGCGTTGAAAATAAACTAACCCCGACACGGTAAGGTTTGTAGACACACTTTTTCCACTTTAAAGTGGAAATTGAACAATAATAAGAATAAGTTATCTCCCTCACCAGTGGTGATCATTCAGATCATTACAGAGAAAATCCATCTATCTTAAACGGTTATGACACTCTACCTATTTTTATGATAATAAATCCCTGGTGGGAAAATGGCGGGAAAAACCAGTAAAGCGGATAAGGAAGTATGATAAAAAAGGCGTCACTGACATGCGTCTTCACCGAAGATTTTTACAACCGCCCCCTCAAATGAGAATATCTGATAAGTATTTTGACCATTTTTTTAGCGTGTTCCATGGTCATATCAACATTGTTTAGTACATTTTTAATGTTTTCCCAAAATAATATTGCGCTGCCCCTATACTCGCCGTTTTATATCCTACGATGGGAGTCAGATGGGTATTTGTAGCATCATGTATTTTTTACGACGGTAGTAGCTTCAGACAGGTTAGTATTGGTTAGCAAAATACAGAATGCTTCTCCTCCCATTCGTAAGACGTAGTCATTTCGACAAATATGATTTTTTATTAACGAGCTAAAATATATTAATACGTTATCTCCTATGGCATGACCATATTCGTCATTGACTTGTTTAAAATGGCCAATATCGAGCCAGTCCACAATAAATGAAGGAGCAGGAAACCTGGCACCATATGGCTCATGAATGCCATGAAAAAGGTATATATCAGTGTCGTAAAAGCAGCAAGTAATCCATCTCTTAACGGCAGTCCTGATATGGTAAAGGTCCAAATAATAGCGAGGTAAATCTCAGAGGAAAAATATAAAAAAATTCAGCGCTCATAAACAACCCATAGGTATGAACACGATAACCGCATTGAGCCACTATCGCCGCGACAATACTTGAATCCAGGCCACCGCTGAATCCTGCTGCAATAGAAAAAGAACTCTCCGATAACAACCGTTGCAAAACCGCACGCAAAAGAGTGGCAGAGATCAACGTGGCTCTTAAGCACTCTGGGATAAATGCATACAGGGACTTAATTCAGCACTTGCACAACGCGGGACGTCCTTATATGGTCAACAACTCGTGGGCAGAAATGAGGCATGATGACAACACCCTGCCAGAACCACTGAAAACAACGCTTCACTGGCACTATCAGACCTGAACTATCAATTTTCCTTCACGCAGAAGAGCACTCATGCACCCAGTAAAGCGACGTGGTTTCATTATGACCACCCACTTCGTATAAAACGCTACAACACAGATGGAGCCATTATGTTAACTGATAGAACCGTGTTTTCTGTAGCGGGAGAACATCTTGCTATTAAGCATCGCTATGAAGCTTTGGGGGCACTAAATGACTTTTTTATTGCGTTATGGTTTCTGGTTGGCAGCGTGTTTTTTTTAGATAATACCTTAGTGATTGATGGTACTTGGCTTTTTATCGTCGGCAGTGCGCAACTGATGCTAAAACCGGCAATCAAACTGGCAGGGCTTATCCATGTCAGGAATATTTACCAGAAAATACAGAATGCGCCAGCAGACTCTCCTTAGAGAATGTGCGATTAAGTAGCGACTGGTGAGAAGATAGCGGCTTTTCGCCAATGGCGTATCCTGATACCAACCATTACCGGTTATTGATACAGATGGCTATCAGATTACCTCTGGCTTGAACGCTTCCCTCTCCGCTCAATCTATTTCCGAGCTTTCTGGTACACGTCAGCCTGCAACTCTGCTATCGCCGACCGAGCCACCGAACGCTGTGCTCCGATGTCAGTGATACCATCTTCACGTCTGCGGTATCATTTCATTTAGAACAGAAAATTGATTGGAACTACTGCTGGCTGCGATATTCAGAATTAGAAGTATCCTTATTGTGCATTGCCGGCCCTGCATAAACGATTTGCTGGCGGCGCATATACTTAACGAAGTTGCCGGTTTTGCAATCTGACGGCAAACAGCATCACGGACAAGGTGAGTAAAACAGCCAGGCTCGCCATCGCCATACCGTCACCCACCGAGCCTTGCTCGAACTGTCGCCAGACAAACACAGAAACGGTTTGTACCCCGGCGGGGGCAAGCAAGAGCGACGTGACCAGCTCCCGTGATGCCACGGCGAACACCATCATCATCGCCGCCAACAAACTCGGCCAGACCAACGGTAGCATAATTAACCGCAATGCCTGCGCCGCACTCGCACCATGTACTCTGGCGGCAGCTTCCAGATTTTCACCAATCTGTTTGATCGCCGCGCTTACATAGCGCACAGGATAAGGCAACAGCAGACAGCAGTATGCCAGTAGCAGAATTCCCCACGTGTTGTAAGGCGTAACCGGCCAGAAACTGCGATTCCAGGCAAGGATCAAGCCAACGCCAACGACGATACCCGGCAAGGCAGCGGGAAACAGCGACAGTGCGTCAATCCAGGCGGCAAAGCGGATGCGTTGCGCGACGACAAGCCAGGCAGCGAGGAGACCTACAGCACCAACGATCAGGGCAGTGATTATCGCCAGGCTGAGACTGGTTGTCAGCGCGCCCAGGGCATCCCCCTGCACATCAAACAGCACGATAAAATGCCTCAGGGTGATGTTGTCCCAGGTTAGCCCACCAGAAAGCGTGCGCGTGAAAGCCGTTGCCAGCATTGAGGCTAACGGCACGCCAACAGAGACCAAAGCAACGAGGCTGAGCAGAAGAATAGCCGGGTAACGCCCATAACCCAGAGATCTCGGCACTACAGCGGTGGGTTTTCCCGAGGTTGTCTCCACATTTTTTCCGGCGATGATGGCGCGTTGTACACAGTAGGCG
Source organism: Prodigiosinella confusarubida (assembly GCF_002847015.1). GTDB lineage: Bacteria > Pseudomonadota > Gammaproteobacteria > Enterobacterales > Enterobacteriaceae > Prodigiosinella > Prodigiosinella aquatilis. The sequence goes on along the minus strand of NZ_CP025085.1, from coordinate 2,888,431 downwards.
CAGCAGGCAATGGCCACCAGAACGACTGAAAGCCCCGCGGCACCAGGCATATCAATAGGCCAGTCGGCTAAACGTTGTTCGATGCCGGTAGTCAGCACCGCTACCCCGCTGCGGCTGCCTAATGCGGCCGGTACGCCGTATTCTTCAATTGCCAGAGTAAAAGCCAGTAACAGGCTTGATGCCATCGCTGGCAGTGCCAACGGGAGCGTGATGCTGAAAAATGCACGCCAGGGACCCGCTCCGTGTACTCGCGCCACGTCCGCCAGTCGGCTCCCGCTGGCTGCCATGCTGCGGGAAACGGCAAAATAAACCACCGGGAACACATTCAGCGTCATCACCATCACCAATCCTGGCAGAGAAAACAGAACGTTGTTGAAGTCGACCAACAACAGTTGTTGAACGTAACCGTGTGATTGCAGCGCCAACATCCACGAAAGCGCAGCCAGATATGGCGGGAACAGGAAAGGGATCAAAAACAGCATATCCCACAGTGCGGCACAAGGTAGAGCAAAAAGGCCACGTAGGGTGCCAAGCGGAATACCCACCAACGCGCTGCCCAATGCCACGCCGAGACCGAGCTTAAGCGTTCCACTTAGTAATACGGGGAACTGTGAGTCATGGAAAATGCGAGCAAAGGCGCTGAATGGTGCGCCAAAGGAACCACTGTCCAGATGGGGGAAAATGGCCTGTAGTAGTACAAAAGTAACAGGCACCGCCACCAACAGCAGCAAAGCACTGCCGGTAAATAGGGGTAGCAGCGTATTTTTATTCATTTCAGAAGCCCTATGCCGACGGGATGTTCCGCCGGCTCATTACAAGGAAGATAAAGACACGCGCTATTGTCGACTTATTTGGCGGCAAACAGGGTGGCAAATTTATCCAGAACCAGCTTGCGATCGACCGAATTAGCGGCTTCTGCGGGTAAGATTTTTAGTGAATTAAACAGAGGCCGTTTGGCAGCAACATCATCTCGGGCTGGCATTAACCAGGTGTCAGCGACCAGTTTCTGACCTTCCGGAGACAGTACATAGTCGATAAAGGCTTTTGCCTGCGCCGGCTCCTTGCTGCTTTTAAGGATCATCATTGGACGTGGGGCGATCACTGTTCCACTGGCAGGGAAAATCACTTTAATTGCTTCCCCCGCGTGTATTCTGTTATACGCAACATAGTCAACCGCGCCAAACACGGCGGCTTTTGCGCCCTGCAAGACCGGTGTAAGCGCTTGGGCATTCGGCCCCGCAATGATCATACCGTTGGCCTTGAGTGCGCCAAACAGTTTCCATGCTTGCTCACTGTATGCATTTTGCAAACCTATCAACAAATCCAAAGAGGCACCGGAAAGTGAAGGGTCTGGCATAGTGACCTTATCTTTAAATGCCGGTTGGGCGAGGTCTTGCCAATCTTTTGGCTCCGGCGTGCCGCTTTTGGTGTTCCAGACAATACCCAGCGCAGATATCCCCTGAGCGACATAATAAGGCGTTTTAAAAGCTGCCGGCACATGCATAGCGTTAGGGCTTTGATAAGGCAGCAGCCAGCCACGTTTCTCCAGACTTGAAGCCGTATCCCAGGAGGCGGAAATCAACACATCGGCGCGTGGATTAGCTTGCTCGGCATCCAGACGCGCCATGACTTTGCCGGTGGTCGCCTGAAAAACCTCGACCTTAACGCCAGTTTGTTTTTCATAACCAGCCGCCAGTTTTTTAGCCAGAGAACCAGGGCCTGCGGTATAGACAGTCAACGCCTGTGCGTTAGCCGCTGCCAGTGCAAAAGTGAACGTCATTGCAGTAAGTAGACCTGTTTTGATAAAGGAAGGTTGACGAGTTTTGTTTTTAAATGTGCTCATTTAGTAGTTCCACTAAAGGTTATGCAACAAAAGGAGTGACTCGGGAAACAACGTCCAGCTGATCGATTCGTTCAATCGCGCCTTGATTCATATGGGCAATGCTGTGAGCTAAAGTTTGTGCTTCATGTGGGTCATGAGTGACATATACTGCGGTGGTGCCCAATTGCCGTAATAACGCCGCCATCTCTTCACAAAGACTTTCGCGCAGATTGCGATCAAGGTTGGATAACGGCTCATCGAAAAGTAGAATTTGAGGTTCGGCAATGATGGCGCGCGCCAAGGCCACGCGTTGTTGTTGACCCCCCGAAAGTTCTGCAGGTTGACGCTGAGAGAAGTCGGCCAGCCCCACGCGATCGAGAGCTTCCAATACACGCAACCGACGTGATTTGGCCGTGACGCCACGCATTCGCAACGGAAATGCCACATTTTGCGCCACCGTCATATGCGGCCATAGAGCATAGTCTTGAAAAACCATCCCCAGATCGCGTTTTTCAGGCGGCAGGCTGAAACGGCCATCGACGACTTTTTGTTCGCCAAAAAAAAGGCGACCAGCGCCAGGATGCAGCAGTCCGGCCAGCAGTTTTAACAGCGTGCTTTTACCGCAGCCGGAAGGACCAAGCAGCGCCATAATGGTGCCTTTGGGCACCTCAAGACAGATATTGTTCAATACAGGATTGGCGGAGAAATAATGGAAAACATTTTCTACGCGGATCGCAGCAGGGGGCGTGAAGCCGTTTTCACTCATTGTGCGACCAAAGCGAAGGGAATTCCGCGGTTAGATGCACGGGCGAGCGCCACCGGCCAAGGGGCTGGTTTAGTCATGGGTACTATCCTCTTTGGGATTTATTGTTAGCTGCGAGTCTAGTGATGGTTTATTGCACAAATATGACGATATCTGGGTAGCTGCTTAAAGGCATAAAAAAGTTGCACACTGCGGACTGATTGTCTACTTTATTGATTAATAAGACCATTTGTCTTTTTAGTCATGTTCGTTGCGGTACCTGGGCCGCGCAGATCCATCACTTTCTGGAGAGCTCATGAAAATCATCGTTATTGGCGCAGGCATGATTGGTGCTTCCCTTACCTGGGAACTGACACAGGCCGGTCTTTCCGTTACGTTGTTTGATGCTTCTGATGCCGGTAAAGGTACCAGCGCCAATTCCTTCGCCTGGATAAATTCCCATAACAAGCCGCCAGTTGCCTATCATCGACTCAATGCTTCGGGTATGCAGGCGCACCGAGAATTAGCCGAACGATTTGGGCATGCACCCTGGCTTAATCTGACCGGCTGCCTCGAATGGCGCGCGACCGATCAGCAGCAAGCGATGAAGGATAATCTGAATGAACTCCAGCAATTGAATTATCCCGCTGAATGGATCAGCGCCGCGCAATTAAAACAGTACGAACCGGATATGCGGCTTGATGGCGAACAAGGCATCATTGGTTGGTTTCCCTCTGAAGGCTGGGTTGATACTCAGCAATACATCCGGCTGCTTCTTCAGTCCAGCGCGAGCGTTGGGGCGAAAATAGTGACCGGCAGCAAAGTCGTTGAAGTGCTACATGAGAAGAACGTTGTTACGGGGGTTAAAACGGCTGACGGCCATATTCACTCTGCCGATATGACTATCAATGCCAGCGGTCGATGGTCAGATAAACCACCTTATATCAATACATTGGCAACAAAATTAGCACCTACCACCGGGATATTGATTAGCGTTCCTGCCGAATATGCGCCGGTGAAACACGTGTTGGCCACGCCGCTATTCCATTGCCGTCCTGATGGTAATGGCGCCACGTTGATTTGTCCCAATGAAGGCGTTTATGACATCGATGAAAGCACGCCAGCTACACGGGTAAACGAGCTGGCTCAGGATATTCTGCAAAAGGCCAGCCCGGTGTGGCCAAAACTTGCTTTGCTGAAACCCGAGCATTATCAGGCACGTATGGGTATCCGCGCTTTACCGATCGATGGCTATCCAATTGTTGGCCCGACGGAGGGAGTAACGGGATATTATACGGTAGTCACACACAGCGGGGTGACCCTGTCACCTTTACTGGCTCGACTGGTCACACAAGAAATAGTGGGACAAACGATGGAAGTGTTGTCACCTTACCGCCCACAACGTGCTTACTGAGGTAGTTTGCAAGCACCATAGAAAGCGCGTCTGAGGATATCAATGCTTGAATAGCCGCATTTGGCTTGGCTGCTATAAGTCCTGAGCTTAGCAACGTTCAAACTCAATCATATAAAGTTCGGTGATCCCGGGATAAATATCGGCGATCACCGCTTTCAATTCTGGCAAGGTCATGTTTTCTTGCCTGGCGTGCGATTCGTCCAGGCAGTCATAATTGATTGGCTTGACCGACTTTACCGTAATATCACAAAAAAATTGGTTATCTTCATAGCGAGCCACCCTGACCTTATCACCCGGTACATAATCTGCGTCGCTTTTATCGCGCAGGGTGATGGTTTTACGTCCTGCAATGATGTCGGCTTCAAAACGGCTATAGAAAGTAATGTTTTTCACGTAGCTATCTCTTGGTTGGCTGTGAATATTTTCCATTGTAAAGCGAATCTCGCGAAATAGTGCATAGTAGCAAGCGATACTCAGCAATGCGCATCCGGCAATCCGGCAAAAAAACCAAGTCTAGCCAAGACATATGTTGGCATGTTCGACGTCGTGGCTGAGCATCGTCACATCCTGCGTCTGCTGCGCCTGATTACGGACTGTCAGCGTACCGTCGCTGACCGCTGAAATCGGCTTTATTGCCGATATCGCTCCAGCCCAGCGTACCAGTATCCACCGGATATCCGCGCCGTTCTCCAGCATCTGTGTCGCCATTACATGCCGGAACAGGTGACAACTTCCCCATGGTGCTATTCCCGATGCCCTGATGTAATGCCCGACAGTGTTGGTGATACCGTTCGGCGTCAGACCCGCTACCACGTCCAGTGCCACGAACAGCGCCTTGATGTCGGGATTGGCCAGCAGCTGCGGCCTGAACGCGCCCGGTTTCAGGCTATCAGTCTCAAGGGGAAGTGGCTCACCGAGGCCGGATTTACCGACGGGATGCCGTTAAAAATACGCATCATGCCCGGCTGCATGGTCATCACCGCCCAGAACACCCGCGAGCTGTGGCACTGTCTGGAAGGCCTCAGCATTGAACCCTTTGACCCCGACGTCGCCGCCAACTGGCTCACCCATTACCCCGGCGGCCTGAAGTTCGCCGAGTAATCACACCCTCACCCCCGGCCATACCGGGGGTGTTTGTTTTAGCGCGGGGTGTCGGGGCATGGCCCTGACCGGATGGTTTTGGGGACCACGGCCAGCGGGCTGTGGCCACAAAACATTTCCTGTCCCTCAGTTGGGTCTGATTGACGGTTCACGTTCGGACGTTGGCCGCTTAAGAGACAAGTCGAACCACCTTCACTCTGCGGAACAATGAGAATCCGCGCTGCCACGACCAATGTTATTCGGTTGCAGCGGCGGGAGGTGGACGGATTTAAGTCGTAGAAGCAAAAATCCCGCCACTGAGGGCGGGATTTTTTTGTCTATAGAAAACCCCCAGCTAGGCTGGGGGTTCCGTAACACAATTGCACCGCTAACTTTACGGGTTTTCCGGCAGCTCTGCTGCTCCGTCCGGCTCTGCGAACAGCGTGGTAATATCCCGTGAGCCATGCAGCAGCCTTTCTACACGCACTTCTGTATCAAGCACTCTGAACACGATAAGATAGCGTCCGTAAGCACAGCTTCTGACGCACTGCCCCAGCTCCGGCCTTTCTCTGTAGATGACCGGTGTCTCTGCTATCAGCAGGCATTGCTGGTACAACTCTTCCGTGAAGCTCACTGCCCGTACCGGATTATCCTGCGCGATATAGTCACCGATGGCTTCCATATCCTGCTCTGCCAAAGGCGATATACCCAATTTCATTACGCTTTACCGCCTTCGACCTGACGCCGGTATTTCTGCGACAGGCGGCCGAACACCTCCTCCGCGTTTTTGCTTTCACCGCTGTTTATCCCTGCGCTGACCGCTTTTTGTAGCGATTCCAGTTTCATCTGCTGCTCCCGTTCTTCCAGTGCTCTGAGTCCTGCACGGATCACCTCACTGGTGTTGTTATACCGTCCGCTTTCTATCTGTTCACGGATGAACGCTTCGAAGTAAGGGCTGAGTGCTATGCTGGTTGGCATGGTCATTTCTCCATCAGGATTACTATCAGTTATTAACTGTTAGTATACTGCTTCATTCTCCTTCGGCAACGTCCGGCCTGTTTTCTGTCCGCTGTTCCGCCGGGTGCGTACTCGCATGCACCGCCGATAACGCCCTGATCGAGACTTGCGTGTAAAGTTCGTGGATTCGATACTCGCATGGCCCAGCATCGCCTGTATCCACCGGATATCCGCGCCGTTCTCCAGCATCTGTGTCGCCATTACATGCCGGAACAGGTGACAACTTCCCCATGGTGCTATTCCCGACGCCCTGATGTAATGCCCGACAGTGTTGGTGATACCGTTCGGCGTCAGACCCGCTACCACGTCCAGTGCCACGAACAGCGCCTTGATGTCGGGATTGGCCAGCAGCTGCGGCCTGAACGCGCCCGGTTTCAGGCTATCAGTCTCAAGGGGAAGTGGCTCACCGAGGCCGGATTTACCGACGGGATGCCGTTAAAAATACGCATCATGCCCGGCTGCATGGTCATCACCGCCCAGAACACCCGCGAGCTGTGGCACTGTCTGGAAGGCCTCAGCATTGAACCCTTTGACCCGGACGCCGCCGCCAACTGGCTCAACCATTACCCCGGTGGACTGCGGTTCACCGAGTGACCGACGTCCCCCCGGCCATACCGGGGGTTTTTGTTTTAGCGCGGGGTGTCGGGGCATGGCCCTGACCGGGTGGTTTTGGGGCACGGCCAGCGTGGCTGTGGCTACAAAACATTTCCTGTCCCTCAGTTGGGTCTGATTAACGGTTCACGTTTGGACGTTGGCTGGAAGATCTCGGCTTTAACACCGACCAGCCGATGATTATTACCGTGGAGAAAGACAGATTGGTGATTGAGGCTGAGATTAGATTTTGAACGGTAAAATCGGCGATCCCGGCGCGGGGCCGGGATCGTTTTTTATAGCTTGGCCTTTATACCTAAGCGAATCATTTCAGTTGGGAACAAAGGTTGTAATATTACTTCATCATTAAAAATAAATAATTTTGGCGACAAGGCTGTAACATCATAAACATTCTCAGCAATCAAGTTTAATTTCGTTCTAAAGATAGGAATGCTAGTATCATCTGCAAAAACGAATACATCACTTTTTTTTATAAGGTTCTCACTTAACAGATCATCAATGCTTTCATAATCTGAAGACTTCATTTCTGACCAAACAACTCCTCCACTTGAAAATGGATATTCATTTAAAATATCCATAGCATCCTTCAGAGATTGTCCATCAAGCACACTAAAATCGGCGCTAAGTGCTTCTTTACACTCTTCAAATAAAGTCATTTACTTTACCTGTTTAGCTGTTTCAATATCGTTTCAAAAGATTTTTCATTACCCTCAAATGGTATTACCTGCTTTATTGCTTTTCCCGGTCCTTTACCTTGAGAGTAATCCCATGTATTGATATGAGTACCTTTTTCAGGATCATAATCGACACGCCAACCTACCTTACCATCGCTGGATTGCCGCCCAATAACTTTCCCATTTCCAGCACTTACTTCCAACCGTCCAATCACAGGTTTAGAATCAGCACTTAGGTTACCGACAATATCCAATGCTTTATTTCGGGCGCTCTCCCAGTTTTTCTCAGGGGAAAGTGTTTGTTCAATTCGATTTCCTGGTTGTGTGCCAGGTTTAATTTTCCCAATCCCCGCCGCAATACCCGCCGCACTGGTTCCTGCCACCTGTGCCAGTGAGTTGATCGCAAGCTGTTTCGCTTCAGACGAATCATCTGACATTAGCGCATTGTGGATCGCCGCGTTTCTGTCTGCTTCAAGCTGGATAGACGTCACCTGAAGAATAGACAATTCGTTCTGTTCTTCCGGGCTTAAACCACCATTAGCACGCGCTTTCTCCAGCAACTCATTGGTACGGTTGGCATAATCAGCCTGTAACTGTCCAACTTCATTAGCTTTGTTAACACAGTCCTGAGCGCCTTTACATCCCACAACGCTTTCATGCTGTTCGGCATTGATTTTCTTATACTTATCAATAACAGCATTTTCGCAGGCAACACCGCCCTGGCACTGAGTCATTTCCTGACTACGAGATTTGTTTTCCGGCACGCTCAGCGAGTTATTCTCAACAATGAATTACATGATTTTTCTCAAAGCATATTTACTACCTAAAGCAACAACCTCTGAGTCTTTTTCATCAAAACGACCCAAGAGAAAAAAAATGGTCCCATCATTGAGTAAAATATTATGTAACCACTGTGTAAGACGATCCGCTTGAGAGTTATTATTAATGTCAATGTCTGGCGATAAATTTGAAAAAAACAATTTTTCTTCCACGTTTATTAATTTTTGTATCTCACCACCCCCTGTATTAAAAATATATCCAAACCCAGTTAACACAAGTCCTTTAACTCCATTATCAATAAAGGATCTTTTATCGAAAATATTATCTAAATTCACACCTGAATGCTCAATCAAACCCCAAGTTTTTTTATAGTTAACTATTGCAGTATCAGGCTGTTCTGGCACTAGTTTCACCATTACATGAATACCATCACTATTATTACCAGTGGTGGCAGTATATATATCCTTCAACAATTGCTCACCATATTCTCTCCGTGAACACCCCGGCAGCTCCCAGCTTACAGCTGAAATACCATCCAATGAAAAAAGTAACCCATTGAAATTAGCAATATCATTTTTGACATTTAAATTTTCAGCATATCGTTTAATATAATTAATAGTCATAGTGATTACCTTGCTCATCATTAAAGTGTGCGCCACGGTTTTGGCTGGAATCATCCCCATAGAAATGTCCACCGGCATCATCACGAATATATACTTTTTGAGTTCCGCCACCAGGCTTCGGTACTTCAAACTCATATATATAGCCGGGTTGAACATTGTCGCGTCTGTCAACGTTTGGAGATACTCTGCTCGGGCTTTGGCTAACAGGGATGCCAGATTGTCTTTTAGCCTCATTGAATGCCCCTGCTCTTGCTGAGCCTTCAGGCGATAAGTTTGCAGGTTTATCTCCTATAGCCAGATAAGCCAAATCATCCTTATTTGGCCCATCCGGGATAAGCGTCGTGGTGGTATTTCCGGCGGTAGCTGGCGCGCCCTCCGTATTACCGGTATCGCTGGCACCATTTTCCCCTGACTGGTCCGGTGTCGTCAGCGTGGTGGCCGTGTTCTCTGTCGGGGCCGGGTTTTCCAGCTTGCCACCGGTCGGGTCTTTATCCGCTATCGGTAATTCGGTATGTCCCGGCCCACGGGTGCCATCACGTACCGCACACTGCTCACGGGTGCCTTCACAACTGCCACCCATATCCTCGTCATCACCGTTCCCACCGCCCTGACGAACGCCTTGTCCCACCGCTCCCGCCATCGCAGCCGCTTCCCCCCCAACAACCACCGGTATGGGTGGCGCGAAGAAGTTATTCTCCACCGCATTACGACCCGCCTGGGCACCGCTGGCCGCGCCGGTAGTATCTCCCGTTACCAGCCCGGAGGCCAGCCCCGAGGCCACTGTCGCCAGCGCGCTTACCTACTGTTTCTCCGCTTCCGTCAGGTCTTTCGTTTCCTTGCCCGGATACAGATACGCCATGATGCTTCGCGCCGCCAGCTCGCCACCAGCGGCACCCACTGCACCGCCGGCTACATTCTGACCGGAAAGCTCGGCTACCACCGCACCCACCACCGCGTGGCCCATCGCGTTCGCCGCGATATCCGATGCCGTCGCTTTGCTGCCATCCTGCGGCATCGTGGCCGCTTTCACCAGTTGCGCCAGATACGGCGCCGACGCCCCCGCCAGCGCTTTCTGGATATCACCGCCCGCCAGCGCCGTCAGCGCCGCCGTTGCTGCCTGAGCCGCCCGCTGGAAATCGCCCCCCGTACCATAATCCTTCATCGCCGCCTTATAGGCCGGGGTCTCCGTCAGCGCCTTTTTGTAATCTTCCCACGCTTTTTCCGGTGCATCCTCCGCCGGGCGGTTGACTTTCGACTCGCCACTCGCTTCCGCCGCTTTCTCCGCCTTGATGGCGCCCTGCGTCCGAACGATGTCGATGGCTTGCCCGCCAATTTCCCCTATCAGTTGCGCCGTTTGCAGCCGTTTTTGTTCCTTCTCCTTGTCGAAGATGGGGCTCAGCGCGTTGTTGGCATGTTCGACGTCGTGGCTGAGCATCGTCACATCCTGCGTCTGCTGCGCCTGATTACGGACTGTCAGCGTACCGTCGCTGACCGCTGCATAGGTGCTGCTGCTGGCGTTGCCGCCACTGCCCATCGCCATCAGCGCCGACGGCGCCGTCAACGCCGCCGATTTCAGCATATCCGTGCCGCTCAGCGACGGGCTGGCACTGAGTCCGATACCCGTATGTGATACCGAGAACTCGGCTTTATTGCCGATATCGCTCCAGCCCAGCGTGCCGGTATCCAGCCGGTTTTTGTCTGCACTGGCCGTCGAGCCAATCACCGCCCCGTCTAACTGCGTGTGGTTGCCGACATCAATGTCATAGCCGCCACTGCCCGCAAATAACCCGCTCTGTTGCTGCACGCTGTCGAAATTGCTGTGCATCTTGTCCTGGCTCACACTCAGGTAACCACTACCGGTCATTGAGCCGAAGGTAAAGCTACCGCCTGCCGCGACAGTAGTCTGCTTCGAGTCGTATTGATTACTGTCCTGCTGACTTTGCACTAACAGGTCGCCGCCGACATTGGCGCTGACCTGCTCACCACTGACCTGCGCACCAATCAGGTTGGTGTCTCCACCGCTGGTCAGGCCGACGCGCTGCCACTCACCCTCAAGGGCCGCTGGCTGGAAGATCTCGGCTTTAACACCGGACAGTCGGTTATTGTCACCATTGAACACGGTCAACTGTTGATACGTATTGTGGCTGAATGACCGACAAAAAATCCCGGCCTTTTTAGGGGCCGGGATTTTCGTTATTTCTTAGAGTGATTATAATGTTCGGGTATTTGATAACCATCAGGGATCGCTGGCCATGAGTCAGATTTATTTATCAATACCACATCATCAATAATATCTTGATAGATATTTGATAAATTCAGCGAAGCTATTCTCACTCTTGTTAATGCACATTGGATTGCTATTTTGTCATCTTCCTCTACTGTCTTACCCAACAACTCTACTGCTAATTTAAAGTCACTAATGTAACGTTCATAGTTTTCTGCAACATCTGATATATTCAGATCTGACTGGTTATTCTTATTAATAAGAGCACTAGTAAGATCATGTTCAAGTTTTTTAATACTATCAATCACTTGAATTTTCTCCCTTCAGCAGCTTTAGTTTTAGCCTCGTTGAGCGATCCATCCAAATTCAATACAGCCCTGAAGTTACCTCGTTTATCGAAGACTTCAAGATGGTCCTTATGTTGGCCGTCTAAATAAAACTGGTCGCCCTTCTTGATATATTCACCAACATCATCAGTCGCTTTATAAACGCTTTGCCCCTGATATTGTTGAGATGATTTTTGTACGGAGTTTTTTATTTCACTACCAAAACCAGGCTGTCTAAGCAGTTCATTCATATTGCCAACGGCTCCTTGATTAGGCTGGTATTTCCCTTTCCCAATCCCGGCAGCAATACCCGCCGCACTGGTTCCTGCCACCTGTGCCAGTGAGTTGATCGCAAGCTGTTTCGCTTCAGACGAATCATCTGACATTAGCGCATTGTGGATCGCCGCGTTTCTGTCTGCTTCAAGCTGGATAGACGTCACCTGAAGAATAGACAATTCGTTCTGTTCTTCCGGGCTTAAACCACCATTAGCACGCGCTTTCTCCAGCAACTCATTGGTACGGTTGGCATAATCAGCCTGTAACTGTCCAACTTCATTAGCTTTGTTAACACAGTCCTGAGCGCCTTTACATCCCACAACGCTTTCATGCTGTTCGGCATTGATTTTCTTATACTTATCAATAACAGCATTTTCGCAGGCAACACCGCCCTGGCACTGAGTCATTTCCTGAGCGCGAGCTTTGTTGTCCGACACACTCAGCGCGTTATTCTCCACAACAACTTCATCCGTTGCGAAGTCAGCCGACGAACCCACTTTTTCCCTGTGCTGTCAGCCAGTTACAACCGGTTTTTCCTGATGCATTTCGATGCCCAGACGGCGAAGCCCCGATACGCGGTTTTGGCCCCCGACACGCTACCGCCCCGCCATGACTTTTCAGACTGCAACCGCCACATCATAGCAGCGGCGTCAGCCGCTGCCATTACCCGTTTTGCCGTTCGTCCTTATCGCGGCGCGAGACGTTCCGCAGCTTGCCTGTGGGACGGCGAAGCGTCTGCCGGGTGCGGGCTGGCGAAGCCCGCAGGTAGATGCCTTAGCAGGGAGGCCCCCGGCGGGGGCGAGGTAACGCCCTTCAGCAGAGGCCGAAGGCCGACAACCCCTTTTCTGTTGATGTTGACCTTGATGTTGCCTGAAGGATGACGCCGGAGCCTGCGCCGCCAGGGACGGCGGCCACACCGTGGAAGCCAAGGAAGGAACGCGATGCTGATAGCAGAGCGAGCCTGCGAGCTGTGCGCCACACCGCACCACAGAGCCCAACCCCGGCGGCCAGCCGCTCACCGTTGTGGAGGAAGACCGCAACGCGCCCATTACCCAACCGACGCCGACATAATGTTCGTTACGCGTGGGCCGCGTTCAGCGGCTTTCGCGTAATGCCACATTATGTTGAATGACGACTGGCCAGCAACGTTAATGACAGAGAGTGACTGAGGTAAGTGCTGGCCGGGCGACATTTACCGCCGGAGCACCTTAGCCGCATAAGGCAAGCGCTGCGCCACGGACGGCGCGGCGTTTGCCCTCCACCGTCCTGCGGCCATGAAGAGAGTGAGCTACTTTTTCGCGCTGTCCGGCGGCACGGGCATGTTGTCCTCCTCCTCGTCCGCCGTCAGGTCGGCCAGCAGTCCGGTCTCGTCACTGTCCTCTCGCTCCGCCGGATGCGTACTCGCATGGACTGCGGATAACGCTTTGATGGAGACTTGCGTATAGACTTGTGTGCTCTCCACGCTCGCATGGCCCAGCATCGCCTGTATCCACCGCAGGTCTGCACCGTTCTCCAGCATCTGTGTCGCCATCGCATGCCGGAACAGGTGGCAACTTCCCCATCGTGCTATCCCCGATGCCCTGATGTAACGGCTTACCGTGTTCGTGATGCCGTTCGCGGTCAGCCCCGCTACCCCGTCCAGCGCCACGAACAGCGCCGTGATGTCCGGGTTGACCAGCAGTTGCGGCCTCACCTGCTGCTGGTAATAGCCCAGCCAGCGCAGCGCCCGGTTTCCTATCGGGATAACCCGGTCTTTTCTCCCTTTTCCCTGCCTTACCGTCACCGTTCGCCGGCTCGCATCCACGCTGTAGACGTCCAGCGTTGCCACTTCACCTCTGCGCAGCCCCGTTGACCACAGCAGCTCCATCAGCGCCCGGTCACGCACACCCTGAAGCGTCGTCAGATCGGGCAACGCCAGCACCTGCTCCACGTCTTCCACGCTGAGTATCGTGCGCGGCAACCGCTTTTCCAGCTTCGGTAACTCAAGGTCTGCCGCCGGGTTCGCCAGCAGCAGATGCTGTTTCGTCAGCCAACGGAACCATGCCTGCAACGGTTGTAACGCCGTCCGCTGGGTTCGGGTGCTCAGCGGCTCGCCGTTGCTTTTGCGGTACTGGTACAGGTGGCGCTGGTAACGTTCAAGGACTGGCCGAGTCACGTCGCGGGCGTAATGCACCCCGCGCTCCGTTGCCCACAGGATAAAGCGGTACTGGTGATGCGTCTGCACCTTCAGCGTCGCTTCCGACCCGTTACGCTCCCGTCGCCATACCACGAACCGCAGCAGCAGCGCGTACAGGCTTTTCGGGTCGCTGGCCGGGCCGACGGGCTGACGATAGACCTCATCGACCGTCAGCAGCGCATCCGCACGCGGTTTACGGTTGGCCATGCTACGCCTCCTTGTTTACATTCGGGGCGATGGCAGCAGCACGTTTTCTTTTTCCTCTTATTGCTGCGTTTTCAGCAACCCCGACTGCTTCACTCGCTAAGCCTTGCTGACTCTGGCCTGACATTACTTTTTCACTGTCCGACTGACTACCGACCACACCCCGACCGGAGACCGACTGAGCCGCTTCCAGACCCGACCGGGTATCGCTGCCCTCACCTGCCGGAACCGCTTCCGACACGTCCAGCAGCCCGCACAGGTGCGCCCCGCCGCCCTCTTCCCCGTCCCACAGCAGCCCGTATTCATACGTCAGCCCGCGCCGGAACAGCAGCAGGTACTCCATTTCCAACAGCCGTGACAGGTGGATTTTCAACTGCGTATCGCCCCAGCCCAGTACCGCCCGGATGTCCCGCCGCGTGAACCTGACCTCCTCCGCTTTCAGCGCCTGTCCCTGTGCCGTCTCCTGTACCCAGCCCTTCAGCCACACCAGTAACTTTCTGGTTTGTGGCGGCATCTCGTCCAGCGTCCGGCCCAGCACCTCATGCGCCAGCCGGTTGGCTAACACGATATCGCTTTGCGCCACCTCGATATACTCGATAACCGCGCCCCGGTGTTCGACCCGCTTCACCGCCCGCTGGTACTGGTGCAACAGCGCGATACTCTGTATCAGCGTCAGGTATTTCATATGGTCGCGTCGGGTGCGGGTTTTATCGCTCAGGAACGTCAGCCGGTCGGCATACGGATTCACCACCTTCAGTGGCCGCAGCAGCCGTTGTGCATTCTGGTGCAGCCGGGTCAGATACTGTTTTTCTGAGAACTGAAGCAGCCCGGCCAGCGTCTGACCGTGACGCTGCATCGCATGTATCGCCTGTGTCTGCTCTCTGGACTCGTTCACCGTCAGTACCAGACAGCGATTTAACAGTTCTTCGTCCACATCGATGGCCGTGGTGGTCAGCATCAGCATCACCGGCCCCTGCACCTTGTATTCCCGTGTCACCAGTTCGCCGCTCTGCTCGTTCTTCCCGGTTGACGCTATCTTCAGTTCCCCGTCCGACTGCAACAGCTTCAGCGCATACGCCGCCTGTCTGACCCCTTCTTCTTCCGCTATCGCCAGTATCTTGTGCTGTAACGAGGTTTCGCCAAGGTAATACAGGCTCTGACCGGTCATCGCCGAGTACTGGATTCGCTCCTCTTCCGGCATCAGCCCCAGCACCGCGTCCATCAGTGACGACTTGCCTGCCGCCGAGCTACTTTGTATCAGCACGGCCAGCGGTTTATCCAGCTTGCGCGACGTCGCCGCCAGATACCCCATCAGCAGATTGGTCGATTCCCCCACCACGCCACAGGACGCGAGGTCGTCCACGATACGTTCAGCCAGGTCGGGGGCGTTGAGTAACTCAAGCGCTGCCGCTTCGTCTTCACCACTCACCGTAATGGCAACGGGTTCCGCATTCTCTGTACCCCGCCGCTGCTCGTCCTGCTTCTGCTCCAGCATCAGCAGCACCCGCCCGCACTCGCGCTTGATGACCGACACCTCACAGCCCAGTTCACCCGCTGCCGCGCTGATATAGCCCTGACGATGACGCGAACTGTACATGTCCAGACTGTCCACATGGAACGCGCCAGTTGACTCATCCCGCACCTGCACGTTCACTTTCATCACTTCAGCCACGCTGTTCTTCTGCCAGCCCCGCACCCGCCACACCCGTGGTCCGGCGCGTAACAGCAGCTCACCTGCATCCGTCTGTTCGCATGGCACCACATCAACCGCAGGTGCAGAGGCGGTTAAAGAAGAAGCTCCACCGTCCACTTCAGATACTGGCGTTTCATGCGAGAACACCACACCCGGTCCGATTCCCTTGCCCATCCATTGTGCCTGCTCCAGCGCCAGCCCTAACGCCGCTTCAGGATTACCGCTTTTCAGCGCATAGGCATTCGCATCCAGCCCTTGCGGGAACTGCACCCGCCACGCCTCGATACCGCTTTCCAGCAAGTCACCGGCCACAGCTTCCGCACCCCGGTCGCCCGCCTCATCCCGGTCATACGCTATCAGCACCCGCTTCACGCCGTGGTACTGCAACGCCGCCAGATGCTCAGCGGTAAAACCGTTCGCCCCGTAAGCGGTGGTCACGTTGCGGAACCCCGCGCACCAGAAGGTCATGGCATCGATTAACGCTTCACACAGGATGACCTCTGACGACGCCTTCAACGCTTCCTCATTCCACACCCCGCTTAACGGTGACGGCAGATACAGATGCTTCGCCGCGCCTTTTTTCACCGCGTAGTCCGCCGTGGTTCGGCGACCGTATAACTGCAACACCCGACCCCGCTGCGCCACAGTCGCCGACTCCGCCCAGCCGATAACCGGCATCACCACGCAGCCCCGGAAGTGGTCTTGTCGTGTGGTTTGACGAAGCACCCCCAGTCCGGCCAGCCGCTCACGCAGCCGTTTTCCCTCACCGCTCGCACTGGAGGGCAACACTCCCGCACTGCCGCCGATACCGTGATGCCCCGCGAACCCTATGCGGAAGTGGCTCACCAGTTCGGGATGGTTCAGCCCGCGACTGACCAGCCACTGTTGTGCCTCCGGGTTGTTCAGCAGATTCTGGTGATAGAAGTCGATAACCTGATGCAGCAACGCCTGACCGTCATCATCCAGATCGGACAACGGCGTACGCACCAACGGCGGCGAAGCCGGTGAAGCCAGTGAAGGGACGGCGGCTAAAGAAGAAGCCGAACCGGCCAGTTCACGCAGCCGCACCAGAGTCTGCGGATAGGTCAGTTTCTCGGTGTGTTGCAGCCAGTCCAGCACCGACCCCGATGCGCCGCAGCCGAAGCAGTGATACAGGTTCTTTGACGGCGTGATGACGCAGGACGGGGTTTTCTCCCGGTGGAACGGACACAGGCACACCACGCTGTCGTCACCCTGCTTTTTCAACCGATGACCCTGATTCTGTGCCACAGTCAGCAGCGACACCTCACGCTTGAGTCGCGTCAGCTCTGCCGGTGTCATTCGTCCCATTCCGCTGCTCCTGTAAAAACCTGTCAATAACCGTTTAATGTTTTTATTAAATACCTTATACTGTGTATATGTCAAACAGTATTAGAGGGGCAGGTTACAGTATGGCTACGTCAACTTTGTGGTTCTTACCGATGAACTTTCCTACCCGACTGATACAACTGCGCAAAGCCGCAGACCTGACTCAACAGGCATTGGCCGACAGCGCGTCCATTCATGTGAACCAGATACGCCGCTATGAAGCGGGGTCGGCTCAACCCACCTTAGACGCCCTCATCAGGCTGGCTAAAGTGTTGCATGTCTCGCTGGATGGACTGGTGTTTGATGACCACGAGCGTGGCCCGTCTGATGATTTGGCGTTGCAGTTTGAGGCCGTCAGCGGGATGCCCGAAGAAGAGCGCCGTATTATCAAGGCGTTACTGGATGGGATGATACTGAAGTACCAGGCTAAACAGATTACTGAGCGCGGTTAGAACAGGCGGCAACCTGTCCCAACCGCTCACCACAAGCAACTATATGAGGTAGTTACTATGGCTGGACGCGATTCTAAGTCAGAACCCCGCGTAACTGAAGTAAAAGAACCCCAGCGGCATTACACCGTCGGCTACGCCCCCAATGGCATGAAGGGCAACCCGCCGCCACAACTCACGCTGAAGGGCCGATGGCTGGAAGACCTCGGCTTTAACACCGGCCAGCCGGTTATCGTCACCGTCGAGCGCGGGCGGCTGGTGATTGAGGCGGAACTGAGAGTCTGACAAGCCGGTAAAAAGACGATCCCGGCGTGAAGGCCGGGATCACTGGCGGTTAAAAATAGTCTGGATCTATCCGGCCTTCTACTTTCAAGATCTCAAGGAACCGTTTGTAAGCAGCTTCATCATATTCAAGTAAATCATCAAGAAGCTTTTCGGCTATCAATGGTTTGTAAAAAATCCCATCGTCAAAGAAGATAAAATCACCAGACATCACAGGATCAATGATTTTCACATTACTGGCTTTATAAGCAAGCAGTCCGTTATAACCTTTTGACAATCCATAAAAATAAGTTTCTCCACGGCTCCAGTAAACTGCATAAACCTCAATAATCTTTTCAGATCTATCATTTTTTATTTTCATTACTTGCCCTTTAACGATGGACCCGGTTGCAATGGATTAGCCTGTGGTGTCACCATTTTCATATCGTAAGCCTTACCGGTATATGAATTATATTGATAATGTATTGTGATATTAGAACCATCAGGTAATTCATGAGTAACCTGCATTTTCTGGAATCCCGCAGATGTTGGGAAACGAGAATCCTTATTCATTCCTCTGAGCGGTTCGCCAGCCGATGGATTAGCCTTAACTCCATTCCACAACACTTTTTCATTCAGATCGCGCGGGAACGGATTCTGTATCCCTTTAGCCGTCGTGATAGTCTCAGCACTCCTGATTAGTTGCTGCTGCTCCCTTGTCAGATGCGATATAGGATTATTTGCTGCAGGCTTCTCAACCGTTAATCCAAATATCACACCCGCCAGTACCGCCTTACTCAGATTATTTTTGTGCAGCTCCGTGTCATTTGCCACTGGCTCCAGTTCAGAGATCGAATAAGCAACCAGTCCCTGACACTGTGCATTGCAGTCCGGTGAAACAGCCAGCGCTTTCAGTTTCTCAAGCTCAGCTTTCTGCTCGTTCACCGGAATACCGGTTGCCAGCGCCTTCGCCTGCTGCTCAACATCCAGCTTTTTCAGGTCGGCCAGAAGCTGTTCTCTCTCCGCATCTGTCTTGGCATTCGCGTACTTTTCGGTGAAGGTGGTGATGTCCTTATCACTCAAAAAGTTATTCTCCACAACAACTTCATCCGTTGCGAAGTCAGCCGACGAACCCACTTTTTCCCTGTGCTGTCAGCCAGTTACAACCGGTTTTTCCTGATGCATTTCGATGCCCAGACGGCGAAGCCCCGATACGCGGTTTTGGCCCCCGACACGCTACCGCCCCGCCATGACTTTTCAGACTGCAACCGCCACATCATAGCAGCGGCGTCAGCCGCTGCCATTACCCGTTTTGCCGTTCGTCCTTATCGCGGCGCGAGACGTTCCGCAGCTTGCCTGTGGGACGGCGAAGCGTCTGCCGGGTGCGGGCTGGCGAAGCCCGCAGGTAGATGCCTTAGCAGGGAGGCCCCCGGCGGGGGCGAGGTAACGCCCTTCAGCAGAGGCCGAAGGCCGACAACCCCTTTTCTGTTGATGTTGACCTTGATGTTGCCTGAAGGATGACGCCGGAGCCTGCGCCGCCAGGGACGGCGGCCACACCGTGGAAGCCAAGGAAGGAACGCGATGCTGATAGCAGAGCGAGCCTGCGAGCTGTGCGCCACACCGCACCACAGAGCCCAACCCCGGCGGCCAGCCGCTCACCGTTGTGGAGGAAGACCGCAACGCGCCCATTACCCAACCGACGCCGACATAATGTTCGTTACGCGTGGGCCGCGTTCAGCGGCTTTCGCGTAATGCCACATTATGTTGAATGACGACTGGCCAGCAACGTTAATGACAGAGAGTGACTGAGGTAAGTGCTGGCCGGGCGACATTTACCGCCGGAGCACCTTAGCCGCATAAGGCAAGCGCTGCGCCACGGACGGCGCGGCGTTTGCCCTCCACCGTCCTGCGGCCATGAAGAGAGTGAGCTACTTTTTCGCGCTGTCCGGCGGCACGGGCATGTTGTCCTCCTCCTCGTCCGCCGTCAGGTCGGCCAGCAGTCCGGTCTCGTCACTGTCCTCTCGCTCCGCCGGATGCGTACTCGCATGGACTGCGGATAACGCTTTGATGGAGACTTGCGTATAGACTTGTGTGCTCTCCACGCTCGCATGGCCCAGCATCGCCTGTATCCACCGCAGGTCTGCACCGTTCTCCAGCATCTGTGTCGCCATCGCATGCCGGAACAGGTGGCAACTTCCCCATCGTGCTATCCCCGATGCCCTGATGTAACGGCTTACCGTGTTCGTGATGCCGTTCGCGGTCAGCCCCGCTACCCCGTCCAGCGCCACGAACAGCGCCGTGATGTCCGGGTTGACCAGCAGTTGCGGCCTCACCTGCTGCTGGTAATAGCCCAGCCAGCGCAGCGCCCGGTTTCCTATCGGGATAACCCGGTCTTTTCTCCCTTTTCCCTGCCTTACCGTCACCGTTCGCCGGCTCGCATCCACGCTGTAGACGTCCAGCGTTGCCACTTCACCTCTGCGCAGCCCCGTTGACCACAGCAGCTCCATCAGCGCCCGGTCACGCACACCCTGAAGCGTCGTCAGATCGGGCAACGCCAGCACCTGCTCCACGTCTTCCACGCTGAGTATCGTGCGCGGCAACCGCTTTTCCAGCTTCGGTAACTCAAGGTCTGCCGCCGGGTTCGCCAGCAGCAGATGCTGTTTCGTCAGCCAACGGAACCATGCCTGCAACGGTTGTAACGCCGTCCGCTGGGTTCGGGTGCTCAGCGGCTCGCCGTTGCTTTTGCGGTACTGGTACAGGTGGCGCTGGTAACGTTCAAGGACTGGCCGAGTCACGTCGCGGGCGTAATGCACCCCGCGCTCCGTTGCCCACAGGATAAAGCGGTACTGGTGATGCGTCTGCACCTTCAGCGTCGCTTCCGACCCGTTACGCTCCCGTCGCCATACCACGAACCGCAGCAGCAGCGCGTACAGGCTTTTCGGGTCGCTGGCCGGGCCGACGGGCTGACGATAGACCTCATCGACCGTCAGCAGCGCATCCGCACGCGGTTTACGGTTGGCCATGCTACGCCTCCTTGTTTACATTCGGGGCGATGGCAGCAGCACGTTTTCTTTTTCCTCTTATTGCTGCGTTTTCAGCAACCCCGACTGCTTCACTCGCTAAGCCTTGCTGACTCTGGCCTGACATTACTTTTTCACTGTCCGACTGACTACCGACCACACCCCGACCGGAGACCGACTGAGCCGCTTCCAGACCCGACCGGGTATCGCTGCCCTCACCTGCCGGAACCGCTTCCGACACGTCCAGCAGCCCGCACAGGTGCGCCCCGCCGCCCTCTTCCCCGTCCCACAGCAGCCCGTATTCATACGTCAGCCCGCGCCGGAACAGCAGCAGGTACTCCATTTCCAACAGCCGTGACAGGTGGATTTTCAACTGCGTATCGCCCCAGCCCAGTACCGCCCGGATGTCCCGCCGCGTGAACCTGACCTCCTCCGCTTTCAGCGCCTGTCCCTGTGCCGTCTCCTGTACCCAGCCCTTCAGCCACACCAGTAACTTTCTGGTTTGTGGCGGCATCTCGTCCAGCGTCCGGCCCAGCACCTCATGCGCCAGCCGGTTGGCTAACACGATATCGCTTTGCGCCACCTCGATATACTCGATAACCGCGCCCCGGTGTTCGACCCGCTTCACCGCCCGCTGGTACTGGTGCAACAGCGCGATACTCTGTATCAGCGTCAGGTATTTCATATGGTCGCGTCGGGTGCGGGTTTTATCGCTCAGGAACGTCAGCCGGTCGGCATACGGATTCACCACCTTCAGTGGCCGCAGCAGCCGTTGTGCATTCTGGTGCAGCCGGGTCAGATACTGTTTTTCTGAGAACTGAAGCAGCCCGGCCAGCGTCTGACCGTGACGCTGCATCGCATGTATCGCCTGTGTCTGCTCTCTGGACTCGTTCACCGTCAGTACCAGACAGCGATTTAACAGTTCTTCGTCCACATCGATGGCCGTGGTGGTCAGCATCAGCATCACCGGCCCCTGCACCTTGTATTCCCGTGTCACCAGTTCGCCGCTCTGCTCGTTCTTCCCGGTTGACGCTATCTTCAGTTCCCCGTCCGACTGCAACAGCTTCAGCGCATACGCCGCCTGTCTGACCCCTTCTTCTTCCGCTATCGCCAGTATCTTGTGCTGTAACGAGGTTTCGCCAAGGTAATACAGGCTCTGACCGGTCATCGCCGAGTACTGGATTCGCTCCTCTTCCGGCATCAGCCCCAGCACCGCGTCCATCAGTGACGACTTGCCTGCCGCCGAGCTACTTTGTATCAGCACGGCCAGCGGTTTATCCAGCTTGCGCGACGTCGCCGCCAGATACCCCATCAGCAGATTGGTCGATTCCCCCACCACGCCACAGGACGCGAGGTCGTCCACGATACGTTCAGCCAGGTCGGGGGCGTTGAGTAACTCAAGCGCTGCCGCTTCGTCTTCACCACTCACCGTAATGGCAACGGGTTCCGCATTCTCTGTACCCCGCCGCTGCTCGTCCTGCTTCTGCTCCAGCATCAGCAGCACCCGCCCGCACTCGCGCTTGATGACCGACACCTCACAGCCCAGTTCACCCGCTGCCGCGCTGATATAGCCCTGACGATGACGCGAACTGTACATGTCCAGACTGTCCACATGGAACGCGCCAGTTGACTCATCCCGCACCTGCACGTTCACTTTCATCACTTCAGCCACGCTGTTCTTCTGCCAGCCCCGCACCCGCCACACCCGTGGTCCGGCGCGTAACAGCAGCTCACCTGCATCCGTCTGTTCGCATGGCACCACATCAACCGCAGGTGCAGAGGCGGTTAAAGAAGAAGCTCCACCGTCCACTTCAGATACTGGCGTTTCATGCGAGAACACCACACCCGGTCCGATTCCCTTGCCCATCCATTGTGCCTGCTCCAGCGCCAGCCCTAACGCCGCTTCAGGATTACCGCTTTTCAGCGCATAGGCATTCGCATCCAGCCCTTGCGGGAACTGCACCCGCCACGCCTCGATACCGCTTTCCAGCAAGTCACCGGCCACAGCTTCCGCACCCCGGTCGCCCGCCTCATCCCGGTCATACGCTATCAGCACCCGCTTCACGCCGTGGTACTGCAACGCCGCCAGATGCTCAGCGGTAAAACCGTTCGCCCCGTAAGCGGTGGTCACGTTGCGGAACCCCGCGCACCAGAAGGTCATGGCATCGATTAACGCTTCACACAGGATGACCTCTGACGACGCCTTCAACGCTTCCTCATTCCACACCCCGCTTAACGGTGACGGCAGATACAGATGCTTCGCCGCGCCTTTTTTCACCGCGTAGTCCGCCGTGGTTCGGCGACCGTATAACTGCAACACCCGACCCCGCTGCGCCACAGTCGCCGACTCCGCCCAGCCGATAACCGGCATCACCACGCAGCCCCGGAAGTGGTCTTGTCGTGTGGTTTGACGAAGCACCCCCAGTCCGGCCAGCCGCTCACGCAGCCGTTTTCCCTCACCGCTCGCACTGGAGGGCAACACTCCCGCACTGCCGCCGATACCGTGATGCCCCGCGAACCCTATGCGGAAGTGGCTCACCAGTTCGGGATGGTTCAGCCCGCGACTGACCAGCCACTGTTGTGCCTCCGGGTTGTTCAGCAGATTCTGGTGATAGAAGTCGATAACCTGATGCAGCAACGCCTGACCGTCATCATCCAGATCGGACAACGGCGTACGCACCAACGGCGGCGAAGCCGGTGAAGCCAGTGAAGGGACGGCGGCTAAAGAAGAAGCCGAACCGGCCAGTTCACGCAGCCGCACCAGAGTCTGCGGATAGGTCAGTTTCTCGGTGTGTTGCAGCCAGTCCAGCACCGACCCCGATGCGCCGCAGCCGAAGCAGTGATACAGGTTCTTTGACGGCGTGATGACGCAGGACGGGGTTTTCTCCCGGTGGAACGGACACAGGCACACCACGCTGTCGTCACCCTGCTTTTTCAACCGATGACCCTGATTCTGTGCCACAGTCAGCAGCGACACCTCACGCTTGAGTCGCGTCAGCTCTGCCGGTGTCATTCGTCCCATTCCGCTGCTCCTGTAAAAACCTGTCAATAACCGTTTAATGTTTTTATTAAATACCTTATACTGTGTATATGTCAAACAGTATTAGAGGGGCAGGTTACAGTATGGCTACGTCAACTTTGTGGTTCTTACCGATGAACTTTCCTACCCGACTGATACAACTGCGCAAAGCCGCAGACCTGACTCAACAGGCATTGGCCGACAGCGCGTCCATTCATGTGAACCAGATACGCCGCTATGAAGCGGGGTCGGCTCAACCCACCTTAGACGCCCTCATCAGGCTGGCTAAAGTGTTGCATGTCTCGCTGGATGGACTGGTGTTTGATGACCACGAGCGTGGCCCGTCTGATGATTTGGCGTTGCAGTTTGAGGCCGTCAGCGGGATGCCCGAAGAAGAGCGCCGTATTATCAAGGCGTTACTGGATGGGATGATACTGAAGTACCAGGCTAAACAGATTACTGAGCGCGGTTAGAACAGGCGGCAACCTGTCCCAACCGCTCACCACAAGCAACTATATGAGGTAGTTACTATGGCTGGACGCGATTCTAAGTCAGAACCCCGCGTAACTGAAGTAAAAGAACCCCAGCGGCATTACACCGTCGGCTACGCCCCCAATGGCATGAAGGGCAACCCGCCGCCACAACTCACGCTGAAGGGCCGATGGCTGGAAGACCTCGGCTTTAACACCGGCCAGCCGGTTATCGTCACCGTCGAGCGCGGGCGGCTGGTGATTGAGGCGGAACTGAGAGTCTGACAAGCCGGTAAAAAGACGATCCCGGCGTGAAGGCCGGGATCACTGGCGGTTAAAAATAGTCTGGATCTATCCGGCCTTCTACTTTCAGGATCTCAAGGAAGCGTTTGTAGGCAGTTTCGTCACCTTCAAGTAAATCATCGAGTAATTCTTCTTTAATAAGCGCGGAATAATAAATCCCATAGCCATTGTTACCAAAATAGGTAAAATTCCCAGATAAATCGGGATCTATGATTTCTACATCTTTAGCTTTGTATGCAAGTAACCCTGCATATCCTTTTGAATGTCCAAGAAAATAAGTTTCCTGAGCTATGCAATACATTGCAAAAACTTCAATGATTTTTTCAGAACGCTTAGTTTTTATTTTCATTATTTATCCCTTATTGATGGGCCTGGTTGCAACGGATTCGCTTGTGGAGATGTAATTTTCATGTCGTAAGCCTTACCCGTATTTGAATTATATTGATAATGTATTGTGATATTAGAACCATCGGGTAATTCATGAGTAACTTGCATCTTCTGGAATCCTGCTGATGCAGGGAAACGAGGATCTTTATTCATCCCATCAAGTTTTTGTCCAGCCGATGGATTAGCCTTAACTCCATTCCACAGAACCTTCTCATTCAAATCCCTTGGGAATGGATTCTGTATCCCTTTGGCTGTCGTGATTGTTTCAGCATTTCTGATTAACTGTTGCTGCTCTTTCGTCAATGAAGACAGGCCAGAACCAGAACCACCGGATGCAGGTTTCTCTACTGTCAGAGCATAAATAACACCCGCCAGTATTCCCTTTTTAAGATTGTCTTCATGCAGTTGCGTGTTGTTGGCGACGGGCTCCAGTTCTGATATGGAGTAAGCAGCCAGTTCCTGACACTTCGCTGTACATTCTGGTGATGCGACAAGGGCTTTCAGATCAGCCAGTGCATCTTTCTGCTCGGCTATTGATATTCCTGTAGATAGCGCCTGTTTCTGCTTATCTGCATCCAGCTTTTTCAGGTCAGCTACAAGCTGTTCTTTCTCGGCATCGGTCTTCGCGGCGGCATATTTCTCAGTGAAGGTTTTGATGTCCTTATCACTCAAAAAGTTATTCTCCACCGCATTACGACCCGCCTGGGCACCGCTGGCCGCGCCGGTAGTATCTCCCGCCGCCAGGCCAGATGCCAGTCCCGAGGCCACTGTCGCCAGCGCGCTTACCGACTGTTTCTCCGCTTCCGTCAGGTCTTTCGTTTCCTTGCCCGGATACAGATACCCCATGATGCTTCGCGCCGCCAGCTCTCCACCAGCGGCGCCCACTGCACCGGCGGCTACATTCTGACCGGAAAGTTCGGCTACCACCGCACCCACTACCGCGTGGCCCATCGCGTTCGCCGCAATATCCGATGCCGTCGCTTTGCTGCCGTCCTGCGGCATCGTGGCCGCTTTCACCAGCTGCGCCAGATACGGTGCCGACGCCCCCGCTAACGCCTTCTGGATATCGCCGCCCGCCAGCGCCGTCAGCGCCGCCGTTGCTGCCTGAGCCGCCCGCTGGAAATCGCCCCCCGTGCCATAATCCTTCATCGCCGCCTTATAGGCCGGGGTCTCCGTCAGCGCCTTTTTGTAATCTTCCCACGCTTTTTCCGACCCATCCTCCGCTGGGCGGTTGACTTTCGACTCGCCGCTCGCTTCCGCCGCTTTCTCCGCCTTGATGGCGCCCTGCGTACGAACGATGTCGATGGCCTGCCCGCCAATTTCTCCTATCAGTTGCGCCGTTTGCAACCGTTTTTGTTCCTTCTCCTTGTCGAAGATGGGGCTCAGCGCGTTGTTGGCATGCTCGACGTCGTGGCTGAGCATCGTCACATCCTGCGTCTGCTGCGCCTGATTACGGACTGTCAGCGTACCGTCGCTGACCGCTGCATAGGTGCTGCTGCTGGCGTTGCCGCCACTGCCCATCGCCATCAGCGCCGACGGCACCGTCAACGCCGCCGATTTCAGCATATCTGTACCACTCAGCGACGGGCTGGCACTGAGTCCGATACCCGTATGTGATACCGAGAACTCGGCTTTATTGCCGATATCGCTCCAGCCCAGCGTGCCGGTATCCAGCCGGTTTTTGTCTGCACTGGCCGTCGAGCCAATCACCGCCCCGTCTAACTGCGTGTGGTTGCCGACATCAATGTCATAGCCGCCACTGCCCGCAAATAACCCGCTCTGTTGCTGCACGCTGTCGAAATTGCTGTGCATCTTGTCCTGGCTCACACTCAGGTAACCACTACCGGTCATTGAGCCGAAGGTAAAGCTACCGCCTGCCGCGACAGTAGTCTGCTTCGAGTCGTATTGATTACTGTCCTGCTGACTTTGCACTAACAGGTCGCCGCCGACATTGGCGCTGACCTGCTCACCGCTGACCTGCGCACCAATCAGGTTGGTGTCTCCACCGCTGGTCAGGCCGACGCGCTGCCCCGCATCCACCGTGGTTTCTGACCAGCTGTTACCGCTGCCCAGTTCCCGGCCTTTGGCTGCATTAACATTGGCAAAAACACTGAGCCCGGCACCCCCATTACTCAACCCGAAACTAACGCCGATGTTGCCGCCGCTGCTACTGTTCTTACCACTGAGTTCCTCACTGTTACGCGCCGACAGCAAGTTGATGGCCTGTGCCGCGTTCAGTTCGACATTGTTGACTGCCTTCAACTGACTGCCAACCGCCGTGATATCACCACTGCGCGCTGTAATGCTGATGTCATTACCGGCACTCAGTGTAGAGGCAAAGCTTTGTGTCTGTTCACTGTGTTGACTGCTGCTGGAATGCTGTGCGCCTGCCGATACACTGATGCCAACAAATGACGATGCCCCTTTATTGTTGGTGGCCTGCTGCGTTCCCTGGTACGCCTGATAACCGGACAAAACGGCTTTCATGCCCTGTAACGCGGCCAACCGACCATCGCTCGCTTTACGCACAGCTTGAATGCTTTGCACCGCGCTGTTGAGCGCCGATCCCACTACGCCGGAGAGCGCCACCGTCAATCCGGCGGTTTTTTGCTCGGATTTTTGTTCCTGCTGGCGTTTATCGTAACCCGGATCGACAGTAACACTGTTGCCCGTCAACTGGACATCACGGGCCGCAATAACATCCGTTCCCGCCAATTTGACATCCTGGCCGGCATTAATACGCACCGATCCACCGGTACTGCCCAGCGTGCTGACGCTCTGGCTCTCGGTCGCCGCCTTATCTCTCAGCTTTTGGCTGACCGACGTGGAGCCGATAGTAAAGCCGATACCCCCGCCACTGAACAACCCACTGGTCTTCTTGCTGTGTTCTTCGTAGTTCTGGTAGTTCTCCACACTGGCAGCGGTGTTGACGTTGTTTTTCGCCGTCAACGCCACATCGTCTTCGGCCGCCACTGATGAGCCCTGCACATTAATATCATGTCCGGATGTCAATGCCACACTGTTGCTCGAGAGCAGTGTCCCTTTCTCGGTGGTTTGCAGCGTGTCCTGTAAATTATGAGTTACACTCCTTGAGAACAGTCCCTTTTTAACTTTGGTTTCTTCAAAGAAATCATGCTGACTTTCAGTCGCCGACAGCAGGTTGATATCGTTGCCGGCCTTTGCCGTCAGTGCGCCGTTTGTCTCCGCCTGAGCAGCCTGTAGGTTGATGTCATTGCCCGCACTCAGACTCAATCCGCGACCGGCGTCCAGTGTCGTACCCTGCTGACTGACTGTCTGACGCCAGTCAGCGTGACGATCCCACCAGTGACCGCTGTATTGTTCCTGCGTGGCCGACAGCAGGTTCAGATCCCGCCCGGCAGATAGCGCCATATCGCCCGTCGCATTCAGTCCGGCGGCCTCGGTGGTCAGGTCACGCCCGGCGCTCAGGCTGAGATCGCCTCCGCTGGTCAGTTGGCTGGTCACCAACCCCTGGGTACGATTCTGGCTGGTGCCGCCGCCGCGAGTGTCGACCGTATCCTTCAGCGTGTGTGCCGCATTCAACGTAATGTCATTGGCAGCGCTAAGGGCCATGCTCTGGCCGGCGCTTAGTTGTCCGGCATTCAGTTGGATATCATGCCCAGCCTGTAATGTCAGGGCATTATCCGCCACAATACTGCCGGTTTTACCCAGATCGGTGCGTGTCAGCGAACCGCTACCCCGACCGTCTTTCGCCGCTGTCTGCCACTGATTTACCGTAGTGGTGTTAATAATGTCGCCATTGATGCTGGCCAGCGTGACATTATTCCCCTGAATGGTGGCACTGCTGTTCGTCAGATTGCCCAGCGATACCAGATTAAGGCTGCCATTCGATTTCAGCAGTCCACCTTCGCTATTCTCAATTTTATCGCCGCTGGCAATGGCCAGCGCCTCAACCGCTTTCACCGTACTGCCGCTATTGGTGACCGCACCGCCCGCGCTGAGGCTGACGCTGTTGGCGACAATGCTACTGCCTTGCAGGTTGCTTTGGTCAGCCTGCGCCAGATAGAGCTTCGGCGCCAAGACTGTCTGGCCGTTGACGGTAATGTTCTCCCACCAGACGATGCTGTGACTCAGCCCTGCCACCTGATCAGGGGTGAGGCTGACCCCCAGTTGCAGGTTGAGACTTTTTTGCGCCTGTGCGGCGTTATCCAACAAATACTGCATCTGCGCCAGATCAGACCCCAGGCCATTCAGATAGCGTTGACCGGTCTGATCAAGTAGCGCATTGCTGATATAACGGGTGTCAAAAGTGGCATCACCAAGGAAACGATAGTCATGATCCGCATCCAGATTCAGTTTGCCCAGCAGATAGCTGGAACCAAGGAACTGATTCGCCTGCGTCAGTTGGGAACGGGTTTCCACCTTCGCCTGCGTGGCCGGAGTCTGATTCAGCATACCCTGTAATTCACTGAACAGACCGTTGTCTACCTGACCCAGTTGATCCAGCTTCGGATTACTGTGGATCAAATAGTGACTGTCGCTGTTCGGGTCTACGACAAACAGCCCGTTATTGCCGGATGGCAACGGGTAGTCCGTTAGCGTCTGCTGGTTCAGTTGTTGTAAACCCTGATTGATCGACGTTATCAGATCCGACGCAGAGAGATTGCTGAAGGGATGGGCCGGATCAACGCTAATCGCCGCTGCCTGTACGCCCGGCTGTAATTCGAGTGTCGGCGTGCTGCTGTGAGATAAGGACAGGTCGCTGTTGCCGGTACTCAGGCTGCGGTCACCCGGTTGAGTCAATCCGCCCAGCGAAGAGACACGCGCTAGCGTGGGGATTGCGGCAGCGGGAATAAAACTGCCACTGCCCGGCTGTAAACTGGTATTACTGATATTACTGGTGAAACTGGCGGTGATAGATCCACCGGCCTGAATCGTGGCGTTATAGTTTTGGCCGGGTGTGAATTCGGTGATGGGGTCGCCAATTAGTTCATAGTCTATATATTTATTTATTAAATTAAATTTAGAAACCCAACCGTCATTTTTTCCACTACCACTATGATATTTAATATAATCATAGGACATACCATCCTTACTATTATCTTTAACATTAACAAATTTATAATCAGATTGATCACTATCTGGAAGAAAATATCTTCTGTACCGATTATTCTCAGGATCTACTACTCCATTATACTTATAAAGAAGATACTCTTTTAAATATCCAGACTGATAAGATTTGTTATTTAATACATCACCACTCATTGAAATATTATTCTTTGAAAATATAGATGATGCATTATTTAATATTGATTTTGCATTTACAAAAAGATTAGAAGCAGAGCTTATCTTCGCCGCGGTATCTTGAGCATTAATAGAAATAAATTTACTTGAGATTTCTATTTTTTGATCATAAGCCTTAGCGTAAGGCACTTTGAAAAAGTAGAAGTGATATATATCATCATCATGTCCGGTTTTCCGGCTTGTATCATACTCTGCAATCCCAAGCTCCCCATCTTTAAACCAACTTATGGGAATACTTGCTGTCGTCCCCCCGGCCCAGGATGGCATATCTGCTGTGCTGCTATTACTCTCTGTCACCACCAGCCCTTCCCGCTGGTTGGTTAGATTCCCGGTATTAATGTTGATATCGCCGTGCTGGGTTTCGATAGTGCCGGAGCTGTTTAAAATACTGCTGTTAGCCGTGCCGTTTTCATCCCGCTGTAACCACAGATTATTACCCGCCAGAATATTGCCGAAGCGATTAATTAACGAATCCGAGAACAGCCGCAGATTATTTCCGGCGTAGACCAAACTGGTGTTATTAACCACCCCACCGGCACGCAGTAATAAATCCCCCGCGGCACCAATAAAGCCCTGATTGCTGATCCCTCCACGGCTCAGCAGTGATAAACTATTCCCGGTTTGTATGCTGCCACTCGCCGTCTGGGTGATATCGGCAGCGCTCAGCGTGGAATTACCGCTGCCGGCCACAATTTTGCCCTGATTGGTCAGGTTTCCGCTGCTGGTCACCGTCACGCCATTGCCTTGCAACGTCCCGGCTTGTACCAGATCCCCGGTGACGTTCAGCGTCAGTTGCCCACCAGCCGCCAGCGTGCTGGCGAACCTCATCGGGTTCAATATGTCGGCTTGCAGGTTGCCCAGCGCCACCAGTTGGCCATTTTGTTCCAGTGTCCCGGTTTTCAGCGACATATCCCCGGCGCTGTAGAGTTTCGCCCCGGCGACATTGGTGATGCGATTCGCCTGTAACGCCAGCCGCGTCAGCCCCAGCAATGCGCCGCGATTGTCGATAGTGTCGGCGGTGATGTCCGCCTGTCCTACTTGCAGCGTGCCGCTGTTCACCCACTGAGGCACGGTGAGCGTCAGTGCATTTTGTACTTTCAGAGTACCGGCGTTGGTCAACTGTTGGGCATTCAACGTCAGATCTTTCCCTTGCAGCCAGCCACCGTTGTCTACCTGGTTAGCGTTCAGCCCGGTATTGCCGCCAGATAAGATCTGTCCGTTGGTCTGGTTAATCAGGCTATTATCGGCCCGCAGTTGTAGCGCCGTGCTCCCCTGTATATTCCCCTGATTAGTGATGTCCGTGCCTCGTAACCTGACATCCGCAGCATTGATCGTTCCCTGATTGCCAAGCGTGACGGCACTGAGCGCGCTGGCGCCGTTACCCAGTATCTCGCCACCACGGTAGTTGGTTAGCGAGCCAGAACTGTTCAGGTCCAGGTCGGTCAGCCCCACCAACCGCCCACGGTTATCCAATGAACCGGTGGTAACCTGCAACTGGCCCGCGCCAGTTTCTCCCGCCTGGCTGAACGTCCCCGCTTGTACCGTTAGCAGACCATTGCTCAGCAGATGACTGTCCGCCCCAGTGGTCAATGCCCCGGTCAGATTCAGCGTGCCGCCGCTTTCCGCCTGTACAATTCCCTGATTGTCGAAGGCACCCCCGTTCAACACCAACGCAGCGCTATCCCAACGCCCGCTGTTACTGAGTTGGTCACCATGTAATGACAGTGTGTCACCCGCCTGTAGTAAACCACCACCCTGATAGTTACCGTCCAGTGACAAACTGCCCTGCGTCAGCCAGTTTCCGCTATTATCCAGTTGGTCAGCGCGAACGTTCATGTCGCCGCTACCCGCCAGCGTACCCTGATTATCTAATTGACTGACCCGGAACTGGCTGTCACCGCCCACGGCAACTGTACCGCTATTGCTGAACAGGCCGGTCGGGGCCGCACTGCTCAAACGGCGTTGTGCCAACAGTGAGGTGCCTAACAGACGCGATGTTACCGGTTCCGGTGCAGTATATGGTGACAATGTCACGTCCAATGCACCATTGCTCTGTACTCGACCGGTGTTGGTGAACTGCTCGGCCTGCAATGTCAGATTACCGGCTTGCCATTCGCCATCGTTGCTCAGGCGATTGGCCGTTAGTACCGCTGCGCCTTGCGTCAGCAGTTTGCCCGCCGTCTGGTTACTGAGGCTGTCTGTTGCCGTCAGCGTCAGTGCCTTAATCCCCAGTATCTGCCCGGCATTAGTGACGGTGTTCGCATTCGCCGTCATGGTATCGGCTTGCCACTGCCCACGGTTATCCAGTTGCGTCGTACGCAGGCGACTATCGCCCTGACTCAGCCACTTTCCGGTGTTGCGGGCGCTATCGCGTATCGCCAGCGTCAGCGCATCCAAGCCCAATAGCGTACCGCTGTTATCCAGAGAGTCGGCCCGAACGTCGAGCGTTTGTCCCTCCATCCGCCCGCTTTGCGTCACTGCCGCCGCCTGCACAGCCAGAGCCGCCGAGCTGCCAATCATTCCCTGATTATCGAGATTACCGGTCAGACGCACGTCAGCGCCATTCACGCCCAACAGGGTGCCACTGTTGCTGAGCGATCCGCTAGTCACTGTCAATTGGTTACTGTTGATATTGCCATCGTTCGTCAGATCGTCGTTCAAACTGAGGTTCAACCGATCGATGCCGGTTATCGTCCCTCCGTTGGTGAGATGGTCCGCCGATAACATCAGTGCGTTACTGCCCAGCATCCCCTGATTGTCCAGCGCACCGCTGAGCGTCATGTTTAGCTGGTCGATGCCGGTCATCGTCCCTGCGTTGGCGAGACGATCCGCCGATAATGTCAGTGCGTTACTGCCCAGCATTCCTTGATTATCCAGCGCGCCACTGAGCGTCATGTTTAGCTGGTCGATGCCGGTCAACTGTCCCCGGTTAACCAGGTGCTGACCACTGAGCACCAGTTGCCGGGCCTGCAACGTACCGCCGTTATCCAGCGAGGGAGCGGTCAGGGTCAGTGTCGCACCGCTCAACCCGTCACCATCGTTGGTAACGGAGTGGTGGGCATTCAATGCCAAATCCTGTGCTGCCTGCATGTGCCCGCTGTTCAGGATATCGGTAGCATCCAGCCGCAGTGTGCCGCCTTGCAAACGGCCTTGATTGCTCAGCCGCTCACCGGTGAGTTGCCAACCGCCTTCCGTCAACATGCTGCCTTGATTATCCAATTCGGCCAGCGTTACACGTCCATTATCTCTCAAACTGATGTCTGCTGTGTTCAGCCAACGGCCAGTATCCAGTTGTAACTGCCCCGCCTGCAACCGACCTCCGGTTGCCATACTGCCGCTTTGCAGGGTCAGCATGCTGCCACTCAGCAACATGCCATCCACCGTTTGGCTGAACAGGGTGTCAGTGGTGAGGTCGGCATCCCCCTGAGCCTGTAGCGTCCCGGCGTTGATCAGGCTGTTGGCATGGATATTCAGCTGGTTAGCATTGATCACGCCGTGATTATCCAGCGACGACGCCGTCAGTTGCAGCGTATCACCAGCCAGCAATGTTCCCTGATTATCCAGGTCACCGTTCACCAGCAGGTCGACACCTTTCTCTGCGCCCAACGAACCCTGATTTATCAGTGAATCCGCCGTCAGCGCCAGTTGACGACCGCTGATCGTTCCGCTGTTATCCCAGCGCCCGGCGTGCAGACTGACTTGTCCACCCGATAGTGTGCCGCTGTTGATCAGATCACCCGCACGGATGTCCAGCGCATGGCCTGCCAACAGGTTGCCCCTGTTATTCAGTTCGGCCAGCGTGACCCTTCCGTCACCGCCCAGATTGACACCGGCGGTATTCAGCCAACGCTGTGTGTCAAGCGTCAACTGTTGCGCCTGAAGATGCCCTGCGGTCTTTAGATCGCCGCTTTGCAGCGTCAGCATATTGCCACTCAGCAACATGCCATCCGCCGTCTGGCTAAACAGGGCATCAATGGTGAGATCGGCATCCCCCTGAGCCTCTAATGTACCGGCATTGATCAGGCTGTTGGCATGAAGACTCAATTGGTTAGCATTGATCACGCTGTGATTATCCAGCGACGCCGCCGTCAGTTGCAGCGTATCACCAGCCAGCAATGTTCCCTGATTATCGAAGTCACCGTTCACCAGCAGATCGACACCTTTCTCTGCGCCCAGCGTACCCTGATTTATCAGTGAATCCGCCGTCATCGCCAGTTGACGACCGCTGATCGTTCCGCTATTACTCCAACGTCCGGCGTGCAGACTGACTTGCCCACCCGATAGCGTGCCGCTGTTGGTCAGATCACCCGCACGGATATCCAGCACATTGCCCGCCAGCAGGCTGCCTGACCAGTCACCCTGGGTCACGCCGCTCAGCGACAGGTCGTCGCTTGCCTGCCAACGACCGCTACCTGTTAACACACCGCTCTCCAGCCGAAGTGTTTCACCGCCACCTTCACCATTCAGTTCGGCGCTGGCGCTGCCAAGACGGAGTGTTTTCCCAGCACGAATAACCCCGGCCGCATCCTGTTGCAGATGCCCGGTTGCCGTCAACGCCACCTGGTCTGCCACCAGCTGGCTGTGGTTTATTGTGACATTGTCACCTTTTATCGTCAGTTGATTCCCTGCCTGGATTGTTCCCTGACGGTTTACTCCTGCGCTTATCGTGCTGCCTGTCGACTGAATCTGTCCGTTGGACGATAAAGTAATGTCCTGCGCTGATCGCAGCGTGCTGTCTTGCAGGCGGATGCCGTGCTGTCCCTGTAAATCGAGCTGCCCGCCCGCCTGTTGTTTGCCTTGTACGGCCAGTTTTCCGCCCTGCAATTGAATATTGCCCTGAGCAACCACATTCCCTACCGTCAGTTCACCGTTGGCTGCCAGCGTAATGTCGCCGCTGCGCGCACCAAGATTACCGGTATTCACCCCGACGCCGTTTTCCGTTGACACCAGACGGATGCGGTTGGCATACATTCCACCCAGCACGCTGGTATCCAGCGCCAGTGTGGGCGCGGCACTGCCCGGCGTCTGTGGTGTGACGCTGCCATCACTGCCGACCCGGTTCGCCCCCAGGACCACGCGGATATCTTTGGCATTCAGTCCGGCTTGTAGTGTGGCGGTACGGGCGATCAAGCTGAAATAGTCACTGTCGCTGGCATCCACCCCCTGGCCGGTAATAGTGATATTGCCGTCACGCACATCCAGTGCCTGTAACTGCCCGTTGGCATCAAATTGCGGTTTACCGGTGGTCAGCGTGACCTGCGGGATATTGATAAATCCACAGCCATTACAGGTAATGCCATACGGATTGGCGACCATCACATTGGCTTGCTTGCCAGCTACTTCCAGATAACCAGCCAGTGTGCTGCGGTTTGAAGAGACCACTTCGTTGATGATGGCGTCAGCCGCTTTGCCATTCAGATTGGGGTTGTTCTGAATCAATCCACCCAGTTGGGTGGAGTTCAACCGTGCCGTACCGTTATTAAGAATCAGGCCCGATTTGCCGACATTGAAATCGTTATATTGGTTATGCGATATGCCAGCGGCGTTGGGCGTGGCGATATTGACAATCGGCACACCATTGCCAGCGTTATCCAGTGAAGTATTGCCCGAGGCGACGCTCACTGCTGCAGCCATTGCTGGCAGCAGTGGCTGCATGGCAACCAGATAAATCAGCACATAGCTCAACAAGCGCTGTGTGGTCTTGACAGGTTTCATCCCTGAACTCCGATAGTTATCTCTGTCTGAACGCATTAAAGTGATATGCCAATCCGGTAGTACACCACCGCCATATCCGGTTTCAGTGCCGCAGGGTAGGACAACGGCCAACCGAGCGTCACCTGTTGTGTCATATAACGGTTGGCGGTACTGATACCCACCGCCGCACCCCACAAGGTGCCTGCGGTGCCAATATCTTGTTTATGGTTATAGAGGCGGCCGCCATCCAGCGCCGCCGTGAAAGTCAACGTCCCCAACACCGGTAGTTGCAATGGTCGCCAGTTCACTTCATTGCGCCAATACCCGCCGCGATTACCGGAAAGATATTGCTCTTTGAAGCCACGGACCGATGCTTCTCCGCCCAAGGTCACTTGTTCACTGCCATATAAAATTCGGGCGGAGTATTGCCCATAGACAGTGGTTAAATAACTGATGTTGTCAGTAATGGGATGGTAGTAACTGGCCGAGGCCGCCCACTTATTAAATTGTGCCTTGGGTGCATCAGTGGATTTATCGTGATCATCCTCCGCGCCAAACCAGGTGGTTCCGCGGCTATAGGAGGGATTGAAGGTTGCCAGCCCGCCCCAGAGCTTCTGGCTGTGACTGATACCGAGGATAGCGCTACTCAGTTTGCGGCTGCTGGAAGGCAACAAAACCTCATTCAGGTAGTTGTCACCAATACGGTGTGTTGCGGTAACTGAAATAGCGGTTTTCATATTCCCATTGCGGAATACCACCCGTGACACGGAGAGACGGTGCGTTTTACTATCCCCGGTGGGCCGCCACTGGAACCCCTGATTGAGAAATGCATTGCGGTAGCGGCTCCAGGCGTAGGTATAATTCAGGTTCCAATACCCGTAAGGCAGGGAAACGCTCGCCTGATAGTTTTCCGCATTATGGCTGGTGGAAAATTCACTGCTATGCCCGCCATACAACAACCACTGATCGGCGATACCGAAAATATTATCCAGCCCTATTCCGCCATTCAGCTGCCATTCTCCGGTACTTTTCTGCCCGCTATTATCAATATTAACATTGGCGCTGAACGGAATATGTGGTTGACGGGTGAGATTAACGACAGAATAGCCTGGACGGCTACCCGGTAATATTTCAATGGTGACTTGTTGAGTGGGCATGCGGTTAATTTGTTCCATGCCCTGTTCAATATCCCGCAGATTGAGTATGTCATCTTTTCGTGTGGGAAATGCCCATGCAGATTGACGCTCCTGCTGATGGTTAATGGTTATTTTTTCCAGTTTCCCTTCCAGGATTTCAATCTGCAATATTCCGCTGGACAGGTTCTGCTCACCGATAAAAGCCCGGCTGGTAATAAATCCACGTTCGATATACCAGTTGCTAACATCATGAATTAGCTTATTTATTTCATTAACATTAATGCAACGATTGATATAATTTTTTTTCAGCCGAAGCTTATCTTTCTCGGTCAATAAGGTACTGTGATGAAAAGCGATATCGTGCAGAATAAAGCAAGGCCCAGCCGGTAAATTATCGGTTTTTAGAGGTGGTTGCACAATGTCATTTAATTGTTGCAGAGCGTCGCGCTGTTGTTTCGACTGCTCAATGACGTCAGATTGCCGTTGCTGTATTTCATTACGATCTGCCGGGTTTAATTCTGCAGAAAATAAAGTAGAGGAGTAGAGGATGAAAATAAAAAAAAGCGATACACCCAGTAGCTTCATTCTGCTACACATTGACAACTTCCATGTACTTAAAATTTCTTAATAGAGTAATGTTAATTTCTTTCAATTACAATACATAACTTTACATACAAGTAATATGTGAATTTTTTTTGTTATCTCGATACAAAAAATCAATATAGATAAAATTATCAGTTTTTTATTACTGATAAACACCAATTTTAGGAATCATAATGTCGGGATAAAGAGACGGCAGCGATTCCGTCTCTTTACATTCACAGTGAAGCTATTATCGATTGTAATGATGCAGCCCGACCCGACGATCAGGCCACCAGCTTGTTCAACGCCATATTGGTTATTTTGTCACCTACCATGGCCGCATCAATCCCCAGTGAAGCACCGCCAGCGCCGCGCAGATTCAAGTTTGAATTACCAGTATCACCCGCTATCGCACTTTTCAGCACACCAACGGCTTGACGGAACTTGTTCATGCTAGCCTCCGTCATGCCATCATCATCTGGCTTACTCAAGGCTTTAGCCCAGGATTTATCATCCTGCTTCGCTGAGCTCCAGCCATCTTTCTGGTATTCAGGTTTACCAAAAATTTCCGGATATTGATCCATCAACTGACCCACTTCTTTGGCAACAGAGCGATCTTCTTTATCCACAAAATGCCGGTTATTCCCATCCTTATGGGTACTGATGTTACCCAACGCCTGCAACCCGGCATTCTGACCGACCCCCATACCAAGCGCACTTCCGAGTTGGCCGAAGTCAGAAGAGCTGGATAACCCTTGCAGGCCACCATTACCTAATGGCATCGGAGAAAAGCCGCTGGAAGTTTGGCTCAAACCATTGCCCATAATAGAAGACAGTGAGTTGCCCATACCGCCACTAAACGCATTCATATTGTCTGCCGTCTGCTGGTTGGCATTTAGCAGATTGTTGGCAAGGCTGTTAGTCTGATTGGAAAGGCGGGTAACGGTATCGTGACCCAACAGATCGTCCAGCGATTTCTCAAGCATCTGGGACAACGCATCCGTTCCCGATTTGGGCGCCGACAGCAGATTACTCGATCCCATAGCGTTGTCCTGACTGTTGCTTTGCGTATTCTTCAGCCCCGAACCCCGCCCCATATCAGAACCCGTGTTCATACCGGAGCCCATACCAGAATTCATTCCGGAACCCATACCTCTGCTCAGCAGGCTGGCAAACATCATCGCGGTCAGTATAGTGGTCAGTTTTCCAACTGTGCTATTGAGGCTGTCAATGCTCGAACCAAGAGGCGATGTCCCGGAAGAAAACCCTTTAAGTCCCTGCGTTCCGGAACCCAGTCCTGATAACCCTGCATCACCGCCAATACTGGCTTTGATAGTGATATTCATCATATCGTTTCCTCATTCATGAAAGGTGTTTACAAGAAAGTATCCGCATGTGATGCCCACATTTGTCACGATGTCGGCATTGCTATAGATACTTGTCTATTGAGTGATAACAGAAGTAGAACAGTTCCTGACCGTGACGATTTCAGGCAAAAAATGATGTTTACTCCATCTTCTTCAGGTCGGCAGTTCCAGCCCCGCCAGATGAAACAATTGTCGAATAACCGCCGGATACTCTACCGGTGGCTGTAACAGTGACCACCAGAGAATCAATACGTTGTCGCCATTTAGTGCCAGATGGCAGTTCTCTATATCCGCAGCCTCGGTATACCGCCGGCTCAAGATATTGCGCAGCATACCGGGATACTGCTGCCCCGGTTGGATCTGCATCATCAGTTCTTTTCCTGATTCACCGTACTGAAAAATCAGCTCGACACCAGAGTGAGGGATCCATCGAGCGGCCTGATGACGATTCATGGCCGCGACAAAGTCGGCGTGACGCTCGAAGAGCGGTAATGAAGTTGTCATTGAACGCTAACCTGTGTGAAATCCGACGCGCCGGTACGCAAATCAGGTTGCCACCAGATAACCAACTGCCGTGCTTGCGGCTGTGGCCGGCAGGCGACTGAAGTACAGCTTTCTTGTGGCGTAACGCTGCTACAGGCACTTAACAACAGCGCACCACTCAATAATAGAATTCGTTGATGAATCAATGCACGCCTCCTTAAAGGCTTATGGTTTGATTAACGAGGTTCTGGAAGGTTGCACGTTACGAGACGCTTGCAACGCCAAATATACCTCGGTGGATTCACCGGGAGCCAACATGGTTTTAGGCCAGGCGGCTACCGCCAACGTGCGATTGCCGGAACAACTGGCTTCATCAAAACGTTGAGGGCGATTGCCGGTGTTCTTCACAACGCCCACAGTGAGATTGACCGCAGACGTGCTGTACCATTGATTACGACTCCCTTCATACAACAGCGACATATTCGGGCGACAGATTTCACTCAATCGGGTGCCAGTGTGTTCGGTGGTAAAACCGGCGGGTGTTTGCCCGTTGGCCAGATCGCGCAATGCATTTTCAACCACATTGTAGAAATCGGTTTTGCTGTTACGCTGCGATACCCGTCCTATCATGTCATTCAATTGACGTCGGTTATCCGCCGAAACATAGCGGGAGGGGTCAGTTTGATCACCAATAAGATGGGGTGTCAGGATGAACAATCGTTCACGTCGGGAAATTTCATGCTGCCGGGAAGTGAACAGTTTACCGATCCAGGGAATATCGCCCAGTAGCGGGATCCGTTTGTCACGATCACCACTCTCCTCTACATGAAAGCCGCCCAATACCAGCGAGCGATTTTCACCAATCAACGCTTGTGTACTCACCGTGCCGCGCTTAACACCGGAGGCATTGCCGTCGGTATTGGTTTCGACTTGCCCATCTTCAATATCAATCACCAATTGGATACTACTCTGACGACCTTGTCCCACTACTCGTGGTGTCACCTGTAGGCTGGTTCCGGCAGTAATGGGTTGAATATTGGCGACCCGCTCACCAGTCGCGGTAATAAATGCCGTCCGACTAAAATCAATGACCGCAGGCTGATTCTCCAGCGTTAACACGGAAGGATTCGCCACGATAGAGGCCGTACCCTCGCCCTCCAGCGCCTGGATATCAGCAAAGAAGCGTTTAAAATCGCTGATAAATAAGGTACTGGACCCTGACATCATGCTGACACCGCCCGTTACCGCACCCAATTTCCCCTGCCAGTTGGCTTCCAGCCGCGACAGGGCCGTGCGGTCAATATCCAGAATAACGGCGTCAATATTGACCAACTTCTGCGGAACATCGATCTTGTCGATAAGCTGCTGATATTCATCACGCCGTTTTTCATCGTCACGAATTAACAACGCGTTATTCCGCACATCTGCCGATACTTTGCCATTAAGTTGTGCGTCACGCTGACGGCTCCCGGCCTCCCGGCCAGCACTGCCGCGGGTTGCCAGACGCACCAGCATTGAGCTGGCGCTGTTCTGTATCGCCCGCATTCCGCTATCCGCTATTGCCATCGGCCCACCGGCTGCGTTTTCAGCGTTGCCATTGCTGCTCGCCGCCGCTCCGGCTGGAAGGTTTCGATTACCATCCATCAGTTCGCTTAAAATGGTGGCCACTCCGGGGATAATCAGATTCTGACCCCGATACTGGATAGTCCGGTCAGAAACGGAAGCGTATCGCAGAGGAAAGAGCATGACTTTGCGGCGATCATCCTTGGTTTCCCGCTGTTGGCTAAAACGGCGGATCAGGTTTACATACTCTGCCGGGCCGGTAACCAGCACTACGCCATCATCCGGCAACTCACCCCAGCCAAAACGAGAATCCAGCAACCCGATTCCGGTCAGCGCCTGCTTCAGATCGGGTGCCGCTTCGGGGGAAATTTCCAGCCGTACCGAGGTTTGTTCATCCTTCGCACTCACATAAAGGGTCGTGTTATAAACAAACCATTGGAAACGGTACTCCAGCGCCAGTCGGTCAAGAAAAGCAACCGGATTGTCGGCTCTGATTTTAGCGTCCACACTCACGTCCGGAATATGGCCCAGCACCAGATCCACGCCATGGCTATTAGCAAAATCCTGCAATACTTCCGATAACGGCGTCTGTTCTGCGGAATAGGCATAAGCCCCCTTGCGCCATTCAGTCGGTGTGGATGAGTGCGCCATAGGAACCATACCCAAAAAAACCAATGACCAGCAAAACCAGCGATAAAGGGTAAACAGGATGGTATACAACGTGTTACGACGCATGCTGATCTCCTTGCAAAAATGCCAGCGTTTTCAAATTCAGCGCGGAGTGGGATACCGACTTGACAGCAGGCGCTAACAGGCTTTGCCACACATCTCGTTGATTAGCCAGTGTTTCCAGTGTGCGGCACAGTTGTATGGGGTTATCTGGCTCATGGTGTGTCAACAACCACAGTTGTTCGTCCACAGGCGAATAGGCCAACGCTGCTGCCTGGGTACCAAACCGATGTCGTGCCGGAGAGGAAAACTGCAATGCGACCTGAAGTAACTGGTCATCAATGCTGACCGACAACGCCAGTACCGCCGCACAACCTACACCGCAACGATAGCGACTCAGCACCACCGGGCTACCATCAATATGCAACGTGAATTGCGCCGCCGTACTATCCAGCCAGCGCCCAATAACGGTGACTAACTCAGTTGAAGTCATTGATGATGGCCTTAGCCAAGCCATGTTTGACGCTCAGCATTTGCCCGGCCGCCCAGTTGGCGTTCGAGTAATCCATACTGGCTTCATAAAAGGCATAAGTGTCTGACAGGCTGGCACCTTCATCAGCGACATTCATGGCCAGATCATCAAGCCGTGACTGCGCATCAGAAAAAGCCGAGTCGAGTCGACGTTGCAGTGCGGTAGGTGAAGACATCATTATTACTCCCGTATTGTTGACCTGTAGTTGTGTGGTTGGTGTGAAATGGGAGTTCCAATGGAGAAGTGTCGTTTTTGTAGCAATGGATAAGTGAGAATAAATCGACCGTTATCGGGCCACAAACCGATAGTCAAGCTGACAAAAAACGCGACGTCCCATAAGGAACCGTCCTGGATCGTTGTCCGTCGGGCAGTGGTTCGACTGCCCATTACCTCACTGTCCGGGCCATTATTCATGCAGTGGAATAACATCAGCCTTGGGCAATAATTGATCTACGGCCTGTTGCCAGCTCAGTGTCATCACGCCCTGTGGCGTGACCAACTTTAAGGCATCTTCCGCCAACGTATCATCACCGTTGAGCTTCCAGCCCAGATGGGCATGCTCATCCAACCACGCGGTAACGTCGGCTTTACGATGAGGATGACAGTACAGCATCCCACGACCTTCGCCGCCCTGAGTCCGGAGTAACTGGCGCAATAATGCCTGATGGCGCTGGGGATCCGGCACATCTGTCAACAATTGCGTCATGGCGTCAGCCAGAATTTGCCCGGCCTGAGAGGCCAGGTACGCTTCCATTTCATCCCGCTCCTGTTGCCAGCCGCGCAGGATGTCATCCGCCTGCCGCCAGAATTGTTGCTCCGCCTGTTCGGTCGTGCGCAAGATCACGTCCTGCGCTTGTTGGCGGGCCTCCTCAATCAACGCCGTCGACTGCTGACGCGCCTGCGCCAACACATCCAGACCGAGCCAATGTTGTTGCAGTCGTTCAGCTTTGATTAACCCGACGTCCTCGGCATCCATTCCGGCGACCAACGCCAGTTTTCTTCTGGTAAGCATGATAATCCTCTCCCCGGCTTATTCCGTTGTAGGCAATGTTTCCCGGTATCCATCCCGACAGGTTTACTACATCGGCGATGGCGTGATAAATGCCGCGCTATCGCTGACTTTCCACATAATGGCCTCACACAACGTCGTTATCCGTGCGGCGGGTAAACCACCAATTTCATGCTGTTCAGCCTGCTCACTTACGGTTTGTGGAAACAGCAACCGCAACCGAGACCAGCATGCCGCCGGATAGTGACTACGCAGGATGCAAAGTGCATCGCTATCTCGCCGGGTGTTAAACAGTAAGGTATCCGGTAGCCATAATCCCGGTCGCAGCGCTTTCGCCAACCTTCGACACCACACCGATACAGATTCAGACAAGCGGTTCTGCGGCTGTTCACGGCATACAGTGGCAATCAGGATCAGCACCCATTGGCGCTGTACCGGATGCAGTGCGGCCAGATGTAACAACTTCGGTTCCGGCCATGCTGGAAAGTCGTCAGGCACCGTCCGGCGCGAGCGCAGAAGATGGTGATAGACCGGTGCGACAGACGCCAACAAAGCGGCTTCCCCGGCACGCTCTCCCGCGGCATGCCAGCTGTTATCCGCCTGTAATCCACAGCCGTAGACCCACCACTGCACCCATGCCAGACGGTCTTGCGGTGTTATCTCGTGGGTATCTGGATTCATCACGTTACACTCCCTGTGGTGGGGTCGATTTTTTCTGTTCCTGATGCTGAATCCACCAGGGTTTACCAATCAACCAGCCCAATGCGCCAATGACGGACAGGATCAACAGGGTGACTACCCACTGCAATTGCGCCATCTCTTGCGGGGTAAACTGAAATGGGCCGAGAGATATCATGGGAATATGATCGATGTACGGCTCGGCAGGAACGAACACGATGGCTAAATCCTTATCACTTTTTCCGGCCAAGCCGGGGATACTGCTGGCCACCATCCGACGAATACGCGGCTCAATGCTGTCGGGCTCCAGCTCAGGACGATACTTGATAAACACGGCAGCGGACGCCGGTTGGATAGGCTCTCCCGGTGCAATACGCTCTGGAAGTACCACATGCACACGAGCGACGAGAACACCGTCAATCTGTGTCAGTGTGGATTCCACTTCCTGAGACAATGCATAGATATAACGGGCGCGTTCTTCCAATGGCGTCGAAATCACCCCACTTTTCTGGAACACTTCCCCCAGATTGGTTCTGGCCTGGCGAGGTAATCCGGCGGCACTCAGGATATTTACTGCTCGATCAATGTCTTTTTTATCAAGAAGAATGGTGACGCCGGTTTTATCCAGGCGTTTTTCTGCCTCGATGTGATACCCCCCCAGCGCGGCAATCACTTCATTGGCATCGTTTTCAGACAGGCCGCGGTGTAGTTCCACCTGGTCACCACAGCCAGCCAGTATCAGGGTCAGCAGCAGGATAAGGCATCGATTCAGAACGGAT
The DNA here is from genome assembly GCF_002847015.1 of Prodigiosinella confusarubida. Taxonomy (GTDB): domain Bacteria; phylum Pseudomonadota; class Gammaproteobacteria; order Enterobacterales; family Enterobacteriaceae; genus Prodigiosinella; species Prodigiosinella aquatilis. Next base: position 2,843,737 of record NZ_CP025085.1, on the reverse strand, counting down.
TTACTCATGGAAGGCCACTATTGTAAGTTGGTCAGTTTTTCCAGACTCTGCACGCTTTTCGCCACCACCTTCGCGTTCATCAGACTTTCCAGATAGAAAGAGGACAGCGTTCGGGTGGCATCCATAACATCTTTCGGATTGTTGGTACTGACACTCTTTCCGACCTGACGCTCGGCGTGTTCCAGCAAGTTATCCAGATGATTGGATTTTTCAACCAGCGTGTTTACCCAGGATTTATCATCAGCAGATGGCATAACGTTTGATATCGGGTTCAATGCCGCACTGAACCAATTCACATCAGCCGATGCCGGAACATCCAGACTGCGCGGTTCACCGTCATTTATCACTCCCTTGAATGCATTGACATGTGTGATTTTCATCATGTATCTATCCCTTGCCGATGGAAGTTTACCTTTGTAATAACCGGGGGAGTCCCCCCGGTAGTCGACTACCTGTAGCACATCAGAACTGAATGGCTTTCGCCGCTTTCTGTCCTGAGTTCATCACTTTGGTGGCAGAGTCCATCTGGCCATCGGTAATAGAGCTGATGGCGTCGGTTTTCATTTTCTGTGATTGAGCAGCCGTGGTCATTGCGGTGGTTTCCGCCATGGTTTTGTCCAGGGTCGCCATGGAAGCCATTGAAGCTGCATTAGAAAGTCCCATCATAATATGTATCTCCAGATATCAATTGGTTATGTTAACTACGTTGGTTGAACACTTATCGACTTACATCGTTATCGTGTTCATCCATTAAGTAGGAGATACCACGTCACGGTTCCGACCTATTGTCAGTTTTTTTCGTTGCCGGTCAGAATGGTCCTGCATGGCGTGCAACCGTTGGCAGATCGCACATTCAACAGTTTGATCCGGTGATAGAGCGTTCTTTTCGGGATGCCCAGTTCTGTCACCACATCATCAATACAATGACCATTACGCGTCAGAGCGTCCTGGATCAGAAATTTCTCGATGCGGCGCAAGCGCTCTTTCAGCAAGGGGTGATGTTGTGCTGAGGTTTCCATGACCATCGGCAACGGCGGCAGGCCCAGCACCCAACGCTCTGCCGCAGCCTTAAGCTCACGGATGTTGCCTTGCCAACTATGCGTCAGCAGGCGTTCATGGACGGAAACGGGTATCGGTGGAGAAGACCGTTTCAGGCGGGCAGAGGCTTCTCGAGTGAAGCGTTGAAACATCGGCAGGATGATGTCGATACGCGAACGTAGCGTTGGAAGCTGAATTTTGACGGTATCCAGCCGGAAATAAAGATCACGACGAAAGCGGCCCTCCTCCACCAGCTTTGACAAAGGTGTCTGGGTGGCGACAATAACCCGCATATCCACGGCTTTAAACTGGGTGCTACCCAGACGTTCAATCCCCCGATTCTCCAAAACACGCAACATTTTTGCCTGTAGTGTCAATGGCATACTGTCTATTTCGTCCAAAAAAAGAATACCTTTGTCAGCCGTTTCCAGATAACCGGCCCGGGAACGGTTGGCGCCGGTATAAGCACCGGAAACCACACCAAACAATTCACTTTCCGCCAGACTTTCCGGAATGGCGGCACAATTCACTGCCACCAGCGGGCCACTACAACCAGACAACTTATGAATGCGACGCGCCAAGGTATCTTTGCCGGTACCAGTTTCCCCCTCCAGGACGATGTCAACATTTAGCGGGGCGATATCATTGATAAGGGATAACAATGTGCCGTGGATATCCTCTCGTGGGTATTCAAAAAAAGGCTCATGGGGTAAACAGTGAATCTGCGGCTTCGGTTCACTGTAATTTCTGACATTCATGACAACTCCTGTACCCTTTCGGGTTATCCTTAACAGATCTTTTTTTACTAATTAATCATCGTGTTACATCATTATGGCCATTAGCATTATTTAACGATAATTTACGATATACATACATTTCTTACTAAAAGTTAATGAAACTAATAAAGCATTACCGTCATTGCCGTGACGAACCATCAGCCAACGGCTGAAGTTACAGTAGGAATTTCGGATATGGGCGGTAGGGAAATCCTTACACCGTGAACAGGAGTCATCATGATTGCGCGGCGCTCAAGGGACCAAACGCCTGCTCAGTGCGTATTTCACAATATCGGCATTGGTGATAAAACACATTTTTTCCATTAAACGCGACTTATGGGTACTCACGGTTTTATTGCTGATAGTTAATGCTTCAGCAATCGCATTAATCCCCATTCCCTGCGCCAGCATGATCATAATCTGGTGCTCTCGGGGCGTCAGTCTTTCATCCCGGCCACCATCATGGGTATTTGTGTCTGAAAACACGATCTGCTCAGCAATGGTGTGATCGATATAACGCGAACCCTGGGCCACCCGTCGGATAGCGGACAGTAGGGTTTCCGGGTCCCTATCCTTCGTAATGTAACCCTGGGCTCCACTTTTCAACACTCTAAGGGCAATTTGAGGTTCGCTATACATACTCAGCACCAGTATCGGCAGTCGCGGATACTGCGCCGCGATCCGAATAATCAGCTCTTCACCACAAATACCCGGCATACTCATATCCAACAACAATAAATCTATTTCGTTGCTACGCAGCTTCATCAACACCTGTGACCCGGTTCCCGCTTCGGCAACCACTTCAAGCAAGTGATCCAACGCGAAAATTTGTTTCAGTCCTTCACGCATAATGGCGTGATCATCGGCAATCATTAATCGAATTTGTTTGCACATTATATAATCATCTCCAAACCTCAATGCCGCTACACTTAACGCAAGCCCGCACTCTGCGGGAAAGTCAGGCGAACCAATGTTCCCTTATCAACGCCGCTTTCAATCACCACTTCGCCACCCAACATTCGCCCACGTTCTCTCATCCCCATCAGGCCAAATGCGTGCGGCTTTCTGACCGAGGTGTCAAACCCGTCGCCATTATCCTGCACACTCAGCACAATCAGACCTTCACGATTTTCCAGCGTAATTTTCACCTGACTCGCCTTGGCATAACGGGCGATATTGGTTAGAGATTCCTGCACAACACGAAATGCCGCCGTGGCGCATTCATCGTTCAGCACCACTTCGGGTTCCGGTGCCTGGAGTTGGCAGTTACAGCCATATTGGCGGATAAAATCATCCCGTAACCATTCCAGCGCCGGCGTCAACCCCATATCCAGTACGTTGGGCCGCAGGCGGGTGGCAACATTCCTGACCACCTGAATGGTCTTATCCGACAATGTCATCAGATTTTGTAATTGCGTGAGCAGATGTGGATTATCTTTTGCAAACTGCATTCGCATTAACGACAAACCCATCCGCATGGAGGTCAGGTGCTGCCCCAGTTCATCATGGATTTCCCGGGCAATATGCTTACGTTCATCTTCGCGAGAAATCTCGCGCTGTCGCGCCAGCAACCGCAGTTGCATGTGGGAGTCCTCTAGCTTCTTTTCCGCATAGCGAATGGCGGTAATATCCCGGCCGACAGTGAGGATCGAGACCAGATATCCGTCTGGGTTGAATTCCGGCACACAGCTAATATGGTAAATAACATGATGTTTTTCATCGATATTCCCAATATCCTCCGTCAATTCTCCTTCGGCACTACTTTTTGTTCCCACCACCAGTTGCACCAGTTGAGTAATCCGTAGAGCACATTTGGCGTTGGGTAACAGTTCCGTTATCTGGCGGCCATACAACTGTTCTGCCGCAAACCCCAGATGGTTCAGCGCGGCAGGATTGGCATATTGACAGTTCAGCTGCGGATCAAAACGAATAATGACATCCGGGCTGTTTTCAACCAGCGCCCGAAATTCCTGTTCCCGTGCATAGGCCAACTGCTCGATATGTTTACGCTCACGGATATCCCTGACGACACACATACTGTATTTTCGGCCTTTATGTCTGAAATGATTGATGCTGACTTCAACTGGAATAATCATCCCATAACGGGTTTTATGCTGGGTCTCAAAGGATAAACCCCGTTGCCAGGTTCGGGGATCACGCCAACTGCGGTGTGCCGACTCGTTGTTCCAGCTCGGGTCGATATCCTGAACACGCATATGATGGAATTCATTACGGCTATAACCCAGGATGCGGCAGGCCTCATCATTGGTATAACAAAACTGTTCCAGCTCATTGACGATATAAATGGCATCTTTGATACGGCTGAAAGCAAAATCCACCAGTTCAAGCTGGGGAACACCATCCGGGGTTGGTGTTTGCTGAGAAGTCGGTGTATATAACATAGCCATCTCCTTGCTATCGCTGAGTCTGCCTGTATCAGAGAATCGCTATCGGTACAGGCAGAACAGGAAAACCACAGGATCCCCCATTAAGAAGATTACCTGCGACCGTGTGATAAAACTGACTGACAGGTTTCCTTCAACTCCTTTTTTGTGTCAGGAATGAAGTTAGGCGTCTACCGCCTGACGGAGAAAATGCCTGGCACGGGATAGTCGCGAACGTACAGTGCCAATCGGGATATTCAGCATGTTGGCGATATCCTGATAACTGACATCAGAATCAATCAGCATCAGTAACATTTTACGGGTTTCTTCCGGCAGTTGAGCCGTTGCCGCAACAGCCCTGACCAGCGAATAGTCGCATTCGACAATACGACTCGGATCAATATCGTTGGACAGAAACTCCAGTATTTCATCACCCACTTCATTGGCACGGATACGGGCCTGCTTGAAATGATTACGCACCAGGTTGAGAGCAATACCAAATACCCAGGTTTCAGGACGTGAGGCACCAGCGAACTTCTCGCTGTTTTTTAACACTTCCAGATAGGTCATTTGCTGTAAATCTTCTACATCCTCACGGTTAGACACACGCTTACGAATGAAATTGTGCAGTCGCTTACCGTGCTGTCGAAATATCTGTTCCCAGTCCACATTGTTAATAGGGGTATATATCTGGCACAGCTCAATTTGTTTCAGTGTGGTGGTTTCCATTTTGCTAACTCTCCCTCGTTATGCCCTCATTGGCATGAGCGAGATAGCAAAGCGTGTGCCACACCCTTAATGCAAATTAACTAATTGTTTTAAAACAAATTTATATTTTAACTTTTGCATTTTAATGCAAATTTTCGCTGGTAAAAAAAGACGATATTGCAAGAGTTTGCAGTGCCGTAAATTAGAAAGTATTAGCATGATCACCATATTACTGACCGTGATTTATTATTTGCGATGCAACTATTTTTAACGGGAACCACATTTTCCTGCCCACCACATAACAGCACATCGTTGCAGTACAGCCTGATTCAGGCAGGACAGGAAAATGATCACGATCCCCAACATTTCTTCCGCACTCAACACGGGTTCCACGCCAATTACCCATGATGTGGATAACCAGGAATCCGTCACCACGCCAGCAAAAACCAGCGCGCCTCATGTCACTCACGCCGCGTCTTCCCTACATGATTCAATGGAAGAAGTGTCTATGACCTTTGGCGAACAGGTAGAAAGAAAAAGCAAAGCCTTAAACCGCCGACAAATCACACAACCCGAAAGCCGACTTGCCGCCAATGTTGAGCGCATCGAAAAATTGACGGAATTGTTCCATCTATTGGAGAACCCAAAACAGCCGACACTGGATCAACAAATCCTTCAGATGAAGGCACTACTCAACCAGTCTGAACCCCCTACGGTAGAGGCTATCATCACGACGGCCGGAGGTGATGCCGCCCGCGCTGATATCGTGTTGCGCCATGTGATTAATCAGACGCAGACACAAGATGCCACACTTTCGAAAACCGCGACCCACAGCCTGACACAACTACATCAGGAAAAAGGCCCGGAAGTCCGCGCTGGTTTGAACACCGCCGCGTCGATTTCTCTGTTCAGCACCGATCCGAACCATAAACAGGCACTACGCGAACTCTACTACCAGAAAATTGTTCATCAGCAATCCACCAGTTCGCTGCTGGATGCTCTGTTAGAGCGCTTTGATTCTCAGCATTTCGCCGCCGGACTGCGCACCTTACAACGGGCGCTGGCAGCCGATATCGCCTCGCTGGCACCGTCCATTTCCAAATCGATACTGAGCAAAATGCTGAGCAATCTGAATGATTCGCGTCACCTGAGCCATACGTTGTCATCCAGCCAGAGTTTGCTATTACGCCTGGCGGCCAGGTTGCCAGATTGCACCCTCAACGCAGTGGAATTAACCCGGCGGTTGATCGGGTTAAGTGCCAACGGGGCTTACGTGCGTGACTTGCATAATCTGGGGCGGGAAATCGCCGGTCAGGACCCGCACCGACAGGTTTTGTTTTTCAATGCACTACTGCCGCTGATCAGCGAACTACCGCATCCGTTGTGGCGCGACAGCAAAAATCGCCAGACCGCGCTGCAATTGATTAAGGGCTTAATTGGGGATTTTGCGCAGTATGAAAAACAGATGAATGACCGGGCAGCGAAATAAGGAGGATGCATGAGCCTACTGATCTCCTGGCTTAACCGCATCGCCATTAGCGCCATGCAACGTTCCGAGATCGTTGGTGCCGTCATTGTGATGTCGATTGTTTTCATGATGATCATCCCGTTACCAACCGGACTGATTGACGTGCTGATCGCCTTAAACATCTGTATGTCTTCCCTGCTGATTGTTTTGGCGATGTATCTACCCAAACCGCTGGCATTTTCTACGTTCCCGGCGGTATTGCTACTGACCACCATGTTTCGGCTGGCGCTCTCTATCTCTACTACTCGACAGATCTTGCTACAACAAGATGCCGGGCATGTGGTGGAGGCATTCGGTAACTTCGTGGTGGGCGGTAATCTGACGGTAGGGCTGGTTATCTTTCTGATCCTGACCGTCGTGAATTTTATGGTGATCACCAAAGGGTCGGAGCGAGTCGCTGAAGTGGCCGCCCGTTTTACCCTCGACGCCATGCCCGGTAAGCAGATGTCGATTGATAGCGACCTGCGTGCCGGCCTGATTGAAACCCATCAGGCCCGGCAACGCCGCGAAAATCTGGCCAAAGAGAGCCAGTTGTTCGGGGCGATGGACGGTGCCATGAAGTTCGTTAAAGGGGATGCCATCGCCAGTCTGGTGATTGTGTTCATTAACATGCTCGGTGGTTTTGCCATTGGTGTGCTGCAAAACGGCATGACCGCCGGTGACGCGATGCATATCTACTCGGTACTGACCATTGGCGACGGATTGATCGCCCAAATACCGGCATTGCTGATCTCACTGACCGCCGGGATGATCATCACCCGCGTTTCTGCCGATGGGCAGAAAGTAGATAACAACATTGGCCGAGAAATTGCTGAACAACTGACCAGTCAGCCCAAAGCCTGGATTATTTCTTCGATTGGCATGTTTGGTTTCGCACTGTTACCAGGGATGCCAACGATAGTGTTCGCGGTTATCAGTCTGATTTCCCTCGGCAGCGGGCTATTTCAACTGTGGCGGATCAAGCAAAGCGGGTTGCAGGCTGACAGCCTGCTCGCGGCAGATAATCTGCCCGCCGAACAGAATGGCTATCAGGATTTACGCCGTTTTAACCCAACCCGTGCTTATCTGTTGCAATTTAATCCAGTGTTCCAGCACGCGCAGGCGGCCGCATTGCTGGTACAAGAGATCCGCCGTTTGAGAAACCGACTGGTCTATCACTTTGGCTTTACCCTGCCGTCATTTGATATCGAGTTCAATCCCACGGTGCCAGAGGATGAATTCCAGTTCTGTGTGTACGAAATCCCGCTGCTACGTGCGACCTTCGGCTCCCGGCACGTCGCGGTAGAAAAACGGCTGATACCGGAAGAGCAGCAGGACGACACCATGCATCCCGGCATTAACGCGCGTGATGAGCACCACTGGCTGTGGCTGGCTCCCGAGCATGACTTGCTGCGACAGGACCCCCTACCGCACTGGGACACCGAATCCTTGATCCTGAAACGGATGGAAAACGCCATCCATCGCAGTGGTTCACAGTTTATCGGGCTCCAGGAAACCAAATCCATTCTGGCCTGGCTGGAGGGCGAACAACCCGAACTGGCGCAGGAACTACAACGCATTATGCCGCTATCGCGCTTTGCCAGCGTGTTGCAACGATTGGCATCAGAGCGCGTACCACTACGCTCGGTACGGCCCATCGCGGAAGCGCTGATCGAAATCGGCCAGCATGAGCGGGATACCAACGCCCTCGCCGATTACGTTCGTCTGGAACTGAAGTCCCAGATTTGCCACCAGTATAGTCAGGACGACAACCTGTTTGTCTGGCTGCTAACACCGGAAACCGAAGAACTGTTACGTGATGCTCTGCGCCAGACACAGAACGAGACATTCTTTGCCCTGGCGCAAGAGTATGCCGCCACGCTACTGATGCAACTGCGTCAGGCGTTTCCACCGATGGCGCCGCTGTCTGCTGTGATTCTGGTAGCACAGGATTTACGCAGCCCGCTTAGAGCGCTGTTGCAAGATGAGTTTCATCATGTGCCGGTGCTGTCATTTACTGAGCTGGAATCACATCTGTCGATTAACGTCATCGGACGTATCGATCTGCAAGAAACAGTCGAACCTTTTAGTGCATAGGAAGAGGAAAAATGTTTGAGCTACGTGTTCTGACCGGATTACATCGTGGAGCCGCGCTGCCGCTGAGCGGCGCTTCATGGCGTATCGGTTCCTCCGACGAGTCTGATATGGTGCTATACGATCCCGGCATCAGCGCTAAACATTGCCTATTGGAAAGGCAGGATTCGGGGTGGACGCTGTACGCCGATGAAGGCCCGCTGAGTGACAGTGAAGGTCATCAGATTGAACATCAACTGGCGCTGCAAGCGGGAACACCGTTTGCCCTGGGTCACCTCTGGCTGTGCGTCGTAGACGCTGCGCTGCCCTGGCAGGAAGAGACGCCGTCTGAACTGCCGGATGAAGATGTCCTGCCACCACCGGAAACGTCACACCATGATCCGGTTCCTACCCTGTCTGGGCCAAAAGCCACGAAAAAAGCAGCGTTACCCTGGTGGGCCAAGTGCAGCTATCTGCTGCTGGGCGTACTGCTGTTCCTGATGGTGGGAAGCTGGATGTTGCAGGAAAGCGCCGCCATGCCTTCAGCGCCGCCGCCACAGGATACCCGGATGCCTATCAGTACACTGCCGCAGCTTAACAGCATGCTACAGACCATGCTCAGAGAGCGGGATCTGTTATCAGAAATTGATACCCATCAGGAAAATAACCATGTGGTACTGAGCGGCAATATCCGTCCTGCAATGCAGAAACGCCTGGAACGAATGTTGATGCAATTCCACCAACGCTATAACACCACCTTGCAAATTGAGGATCACACCACGGTGAAGCTTGAGAAATTGCCCTTCCGCATCATCCAGGTCACCAGAGGCCCACAGGCCAATATCGTGACATCGGATGGCAGACGAATCTTTGTCGGTGATGAGGTGAACAATCTTCGTTTGGTCAGTATTGACGACCATCTGATTGAATTTCGTGGTCGGCAGCAAATTAAGGTGAACTGGTAAATGATGAGTCAGGAAACCGTGCGACATCTCCGCTATCCGTTACTGGATAGCTGGCTAAGCCATCAACGGCAGCAGTTGGCGCTGTATTCCCCGGTCAATTTGCAGGGGCGGATCGTTGGCATCAGTGGCATTTTGCTGGAGTCCAGTCTGCCCCGCGCCCGCATAGGTGATCTGTGCCTGGTGAAACGCAATGATGCAACGCAGATCCTGGCGGAAATCGTTGGTTTCAGCGCGGAAAACACCTTTCTCTCCGCGCTGGGCGCGTTGGACGGTATCGCGCAGGGCGCCGTGGTTACGCCGTTATACCAGCCACATTGCGTACATATCTCCGATGCGCTGTTTGGCAGTGTGCTGGATGGGTTTGGTCGCCCGCTGGAAGAAGGTGGCGCCAGTGCGTTTGTCGAACCCGGTGACATTTCGGTTCATCCCACGCCAGTGTTGGGCGATGCTCCACCCCCTACGGAACGCCCGCGGATCAGCCAACCGCTGCCCACCGGAATACGGGCCATCGACGGTTTACTGACTATCGGTCGCGGCCAGCGTGTCGGCATATTTGCCGGGGCGGGCTGTGGAAAAACCACACTGCTGGCCGAGCTGGCGCGTAACACCCCCTGTGACGCCATTGTGTTCGGTTTGATTGGAGAACGTGGCCGTGAATTACGTGAATTTCTTGATCACGAACTGGATGAGGAATTGCGCCGCCGTACCGTCCTGATCTGCGCCACCTCAGACCGCAGCAGTATGGAACGCGCCCGGGCGGCTTTTACCGCCACGGCTATCGCGGAAGCCTTCCGCAGCGAGGGAAAACAGGTGTTACTGATCCTTGATTCACTCACCCGCTTCGCCCGTGCTCAGCGCGAAATCGGCCTGGCGTTGGGTGAACCGCAAGGTCGCGGCGGACTGCCACCGTCGGTGTATACCCTGTTGCCACGGCTGGTGGAACGCGCCGGGCAAACTCGCCAAGGCGCTATTACCGCACTCTACTCGGTGCTGATTGAACAGGATTCGATGAACGACCCGGTGGCGGATGAAGTGCGATCACTGATTGATGGCCACATCGTACTGTCACGCCATCTGGCGGAACGTAATCACTATCCGGCCATCGACGTGCTGATGAGCCTGAGCCGCATCATGAGTAATATCGTCGAAAAAACACATACCCGTGACGCCAGTACCGTGCGGCGGTTGATGGCAGCCTATAAACAGGTAGAAATGCTGATCAGGCTGGGAGAATACCAGCCAGGACACGATACCTTTACCGATGCCGCCGTGAACGCCAATGATGAGATTAATCATTTTTTGCAGCAGTCCATGCGCGAACCATTGTCATTTGAAGATATTCAGGCCCGATTAGCGGAGCTCAGTACCCATGCCACCGTCTAGTGCTATCGAAGAAAAAGCAGTAGATAGCGCCGCACAGGCGCTGAATGCCACCCTTAACCAGTTGATGCCGATCCGTCGTCAACGTCTCAGCCGGGCAGAGCGGCAGTTGCGTCAGGAAGAACAGGAACTGCTGCGCATTGAACATGCCTTGCGGAAACATCAGCAACACCTCGCGCAACAACAGGATAACTACCAACGGCACCGTGAAACCTTCCAGCGACAAGCGGTAGGAAAAACCCAGACGCTGGAATCACTCAAAAATCAGTTGGAAGAAGAACAAAAACACATCCGCCAGGTTCATGCACAAATTTTGCTGTGTACCGACTGGCAGAAAAACTATCTGGCTCAACAGCAGCGGGTTAGCGATGCACGAGAAGGCACTCGACTGAATCAGAAAGCCGTGGAAAAACTGGAATTTTTGTTAACACTCAAGCAGGAGCATTTATGAATAACCGATTGTCATCCTCAAATGAGACACCGCCCCGTCAGCTGGATAAACCTTCGCCAGCTAAAAAAAATCATGCGGATATGGCGTTTTGGGAACCGTTCGCTTCCCCCCTCAGCTTTGAGCAATTGATTGCCCAACCGGCACTGCTTATCACCGAAAACCTGCCCGTATCCTCGATGGACACGGAAGGCAGCGGTGCCGCGGACGCTACACATTCTGTGACACCGTCATTTTGGCAATCATTGGAAACCGAACTGACTTCATCACTGAGAAACCGGCCCGGCGAACCGTTGGCATTTAGCCTGCAATTACCGCAGCTCGGCGACATTGATGTGCGGATGGCATCGCTGCGGCCTAACGGCTGGGACGTTTCATTGCGCTTTAACAAAGACACTTACGAACAGTTGAAGACCCGTCGGGAGTCTTGCCGCCGTTCATTGTCAGAAGCACTCGCCTGCCCAATCCACCTACAGTTTGAAACGCAGGGGGCGGGATATGAACTGCCAACCACTTAACTTGCCGCCAGTACGCTATCAGCAAGCACTGGTTTATCGCCGGTTAGCAGCCGGTTATCGTTTTGCGTTTACGCTTGACGGTCAGCCCGGTGAGCTACGGCTAAATCTCGCGGAGACAGCGAGCCTCCGCGGAACGGAAACCAGTTGGCATTGTGACCACGGTCGATTACTGCTGGACAGCGCCGACACCGTACTGTCTCTGTTTTCGTCCTGCCCGGCGCTGCTGCCGGAACATTCCAGCACAGCCGATGATGCCGAGGAGGATACGCAGGAGTGGTACTGGACGCTTTACAACCACTATTTGAGCCCGGCGCTGCGCCAACTGTTAGGTGAGTTGCAGCCAACCTCTTTGCCCGCTGCCCAGCCAGATATCGCGCTTTGGCTCGGCGTCAGCCTGGGACCACACCAGGTGCGTAGCCGATTATGGATGGTTTTATCTTCATTACTGCGGCTGCTGGCGCAGTCCGGCTGGGTGCCTCAGCACCATCCACTACCGGCAGCACTGTGTTTTCATCATCCATTGATACTGGCAGAAGTGACGTTGCCCCATGATGACATTCTGCATATGGAACCGGGCGACCTGATTTTGCCACCCACACAATACTTTTCGCCGGAGGGCCAGGGTTCTGTGTTATTGGCTGGCTGGCGTTTATCCGGGCAACTCCAGATGGATGGTGGTGCGCCTTATCATTTTATCGTGACTGAACGTGAGGATTACCCCATGACTTCCCCTTTTAATGACGATGAGAATCCTGAAACCCCCATGGAAGATGGTATATCTGACGACATGCCGAATAACCTGGACGCTGTTCCACTTCCGCCATTATCTCTTACTCTGACCGTTCGCTGTGGTCACCTGACCATGACCTTACGGGAATTACAGCGACTTGACCGTGGGGCCATCCTGACGCTGCAACACGCCATTCCCGGTGAAGCCATGCTGTATCACGGGGAACAACCACTGGCCTGTGGTGAACTGGTGGATGTGGAAGGACGACTGGGACTGAAAATTGAACGCTTGATGGGCATCCCTGACACACCGGTTGTACAGGAGCTGGCATCATGATCTCCGGTCAGTTCGATCCAGTGATGCTTGCCCTGTTCCTCGGCGCGCTTTCACTGATTCCGATGATGATGATCGTCTGTACCTGCTTTCTTAAAATCGCCATGGTGTTGATCATTACCCGTAATGCCATTGGCGTGCAGCAAGTGCCCCCCAATATGGCGCTGTATGGTATCGCTCTGGCGTCCACACTGTTTATCATGGCGCCGGTATTCAACGATATCCGGCAACAATTTCAGGACACGCCGCTGGATTTAAACAGCATTGAAACACTGGAAACGACGCTCGGCAGCGGGATCACGCCACTACAAAAATTCATGTCGCGCAACAGTGACCCGGACATTCTTGTCCACCTGCATGAAAACAGCATCCGCATGTGGCCGGCAAGCATGTCGGAGAAAGTGAATACCCAAAATATCCTGTTGGTGATCCCGGCGTTTGTACTCTCGGAATTGCAGGCCGGGTTCAAAATAGGGTTTCTGGTTTATATCCCTTTCATCGTTATTGATCTGATCGTTTCTAACGTACTGCTGGCGCTTGGGATGCAGATGGTGGCACCCACCACCCTTTCACTGCCACTCAAGTTATTACTTTTCATATTGGTGAACGGCTGGACACGTCTGTTGGACGGTCTGTTCTACAGCTATTTGTGAGTCTGCCGTGGAAACACTCAATCTGTTCAAACAAGCCATGGTTCTGGTGGTGATGCTCTCGGCCCCCCCCTTGCTGGCAGCGGTAATGGTCGGGGTACTGGTATCGCTGATACAGGCCGTCATGCAGCTTCAGGATCAGACGCTACCCTTTGCCGTCAAACTGGTTTCTGTCGGGTTGGTATTGGCGATGACCGGGCGCTGGATTGGCAGCGAGCTGATTCAACTGGCCGTCACGGCTTTCAGCATGATTGAACATACCCACGTATGAGGTTGTTATGATCTCCACGATTGAAAGCATCTACCACTTTCTGTTCGCCATCACGCTGGGCGTCGCCCGCCTCTACCCTTGTCTGTTTCTAATACCGATATTTTCCTTCACGGTGGTCAAAGGGATGTTACGCAATATTGTCGTGATAACACTGGCACTGGTACCCGCTACCGCCATTCAACAACAACTCATGGTAACTGACCTTAGTTGGTTGATATTGACAGGGCTGCTGCTGAAGGAAATGGTTGTCGGGTTATTGTTGGGGTCACTGCTATCCATGCCGTTTTGGATGTTTGAATCCGTGGGCGCACTGTTTGACAACCAGCGCGGAGCATTGATCGGCGGGCAACTGAACCCGGCGCTGGGCCGAGATGTCACGCCGCTCGGTCATCTGCTGAAAGAGACATTTATTCTGCTGCTGATATTAACCATCGGTATCTCCGGCCCAATGCAAGTGATCTGGGACAGTTATCAGATCTGGCCACCCCTGCAATGGCTCCCACCATTGTCTGAGCAAGGATTTCACACCTATCTGGATCTGTTAAAAGAAACCTTCAGCCACATGGTGGTGTATGCCGGTCCACTGGTGGCACTGTTGTTGTTACTGGAATTCAGCATCGCCATGCTCAGTCTCTATAGCCCGCAACTACAGGTTTACGTACTATCGGTACCGGCAAAATGCCTGGCCGGTATGTCATTCTTTATTGTCTATATGCCAGTAGTGCAATTTCTTGCAGAGGGTCGAATTATGGCCTTGCCCGACCTGAAATATCTGTTGCCGCTGTTTTTTTCCGTTCAACCCTGAACAGCGTGGCAAGGAGTCTGCGTGAGCGAAAAAACCGAAAAACCCACGACCAAAAAATTACAGGATGCGCGGCGCAAAGGGGAAGTTGGCCAAAGCCAGGATGTACCAAAATTACTGATTTGCACCAGTCTGCTGGAAACTATTCTGGCGCTGGCAGACCGCAGCATGGGAAAATTGCAGTCATTGATGCAACTCCCTCTGGCACGTCTGAGTGACCCATTCGGCCATGCGGCAGAAGAAATTTTCAGTGAAGCGTTATCCCTGCTTGCTACGTTTTGCCTGCTTACCATCAGTGTGGCAGTGCTGTTACGTCTGGTCGGCGGGTGGCTCCAGTATGGCCCGCTGTTTGCGCCGGAAGCACTGCGCATTGACCTTAGTCGACTGAATCCCATCAACCAGTTCAAACAGATGTTCTCCATGCGAAAACTGACGGAGATGCTGACCAACATTCTAAAAGCGAGCACCATCGGCACGATATTTTATCTGGTCATTATCCCCGATCTGGAGTCGCTGGCGGAGCTGTCTTACGGTGACCTGGACGGATTCTGGCACGGTGTGGCGAAAATATTACACCATAGTGCACGCACCACCCTGACGGCACTGCTGGTATTGTCCGCTCTGGATTTTGGCCTGCAAAAATATTTTTTTATGAAACAACAACGTATGAGTCATGAAGATCTCCGTAGTGAGCATAAAGATTCCGAAGGTGATCCGCACATGAAAGGACATCGTAAGTCACTGGCGAATGAGATATTGAATAAACCGGCCACCCAGCGCCCCAAAGGCAAAGTTGAAGATGCGGACCTGCTGCTGGTTAACCCTACGCACTATGCGGTGGCGCTGTTTTATCGTCCGGGAAAAACACCGTTGCCACGCATTCTATGTAAAGGGAAAGATGATCAGGCGAAGAAACTGATCACCCGCGCCCATCAAGCCGATATTCCGGTGATCCGTTTTGTATGGCTGGCCCGAACGCTTTACCGTATTCCGACCGGCAACTACATTCCTCGTGATACCTTGCAGGCAGTCGCACAGGTTTATCGGATATTACGTCAGTTGGAACAGGAGCAGAAAAGGGAAAAGGAAATTATTGAAATCGAGTAAAACACAGGTAAACATCGATACCCAAAATAATTCGAGTTGCAGGAAGGCGGCAAGAGAGTGAATCCCGATGAGCTTACTCAGATAAGTGATTCGGGTGAACGAACGCAGCCAACACACCTGTAACTTGAAGTATGACGGGTATATACGAAAAATAAATTACGTCGGCTGCGGTTATGCGGTTATCAGTATCACTCGCCTGATTCTTGCTTATTGCTTAATTTATTATCCACGGTCTGTAAAGAAATGATGGCACCGTCAAATATCGTTGCAATAAAAAACCTGCATGTGAATCAGATATCTGGTAATGAAAACACATTAATGAAACAAATATTTCTAACAGGCAAAACGCGTTATGTTTAAATCTTTTTTTCCGCATCCAAAACTGTTTTTTTCTTCCGCTTTATTTTGGACATTGCTGTCTGTTGTACTCTGGTATACATGGGGAAAACCATTAGGCAATAGCCTGTTGCATATCACGCAACCATTACCCAACAGTGCAACACGCTTCTGGTCACCGCCTTTTTTATGGTTTTATGGTTATTATCTGCTCAGTGTCGGCATTTTTGCCACCGGCTGGTTTGTTTTTTCGCCTCACCGCTGGCAGCGTTGGTCAATCCTCGGTTCCGCGCTGATCATCTTTGCCACCTACTTCTCTGTTGAAGTTGGCGTCGCGATAAACGCCTGGTACGTCCCTTTTTATAATTTGATTCAGAAAGCCTTGTCGACACCTCATGCGGTAGCTATTGGCAGTTTCTATCATGAACTGGGAATATTTCTCGGCATTGCATTAATCGCCGTGACAGTGGGTGTTATGAATATGTTTTTCGTCAGCCATTATGTCTTTCGCTGGCGTATGGCAATGAATGACTACTACATCTCTCATTGGCCACGTCTACGTCACATCGAGGGCGCAGCACAGCGTATTCAGGAAGACAGTATGCGCTTCGCCTCAACGGTGGAGGGGTTGGGTGTCAATCTGGTTCAGTCAATCATGACATTGATTGCATTTTTACCCATATTGATTTCATTGTCATCCCATGTGACTGAATTACCCATCGTCGGCCATATTCCCTATGCACTACTGATTGCCGCCATTATCTGGTCGCTGATGGGAACCGGGTTACTGGCGATAATCGGGATCAAACTGCCAGGGCTGGAGTTCAATAATCAGCGAGTAGAGGCCGCCTACCGTAAAGAACTGGTGTATGGAGAAGATAATGAGGAGCGGGCAGCCCCGGTTACTGTGCGGGAATTATTTACTCACGTACGTAAAAACTATTTTCGTCTCTATTTCCACTACACCTATTTCAATATTGCGCGGGTATTGTATCTGCAAACCGATAATATATTTGGTCTGATAGTCCTGCTGCCATCCATCGTTGCCGGAAGTCTGACGCTCGGGCTGATGACACAGATTACCAATGTGTTTGATCAAGTGCGCAGTTCATTCCAGTATCTGATCAACTCCTGGACCACCATTGTCGAACTGCTATCAATCTATAAGCGTCTGCGCAGTTTTGAGGCAACAATTACAGATAGCGATGATTTCGTTCAGGATCCCAAAGATACGCCATCACATCAGATTGCTGACAACGTCGGAGCATCCTGACCATGACCCCGCGTCGTGGGGGTTGCCCATGACGCGGTTTCCACGTGTCAATGACCGTCGCGTAACCTCATATCTATTACAACGCCATCTGGTACGAGATCATCTTAGTGAAGCTCAACCAGTGCAGTGTAGTTTTTCCCTTCCACATCGGTAAATTCAACCGTAAGTGGTTTATGGTCATCCATGGTTAAATCTGCTGGCAGTGTAATCACCCAATTGGCTTTGGAACCTAGCTGGCAACGTACTGCATAAGCCATTGCTTTACAGGTTGACCATGGTGCAAATTGATTTTTCAACACCACTTTGGCTGGGTCTTTCAAATCCGCGGCCTGGTAGCTTATCAGCGTTTGTTCCTGTTGGATTAACGAAACCTTTGTCACATAGGCCCCTTGCGTATCTGGGCCCGTCTTTATGTAAGTAGCGACCCGCAAGTGATGATCCATCAGGGTGGCATCGGATAACGTAACTGTTGGGTGCGCATTATCCAGGCGTTTACCAAGCGGCGTGATAAGCGCTCCAAAATTATAACCATAAAAACCGACGGTAAATACGATAGAGATGACCGCCATTGTCGAAGCAAATTTCATCACCTGCCTGGTTGTTAGTGGCAACGGCCCACTGGTTAACCATACCAGCCAACGAGCACCGCTTCTCTCAATCATCGGCAGCAACAGTTGATCCACCGCGCACTTGCCACCGCCGGTGACCAGAACGACGGCCGACATGGCAAACCCGCAGGCCGCCATGGTCCACTCATCCAGGCAGGTGGTCCCCATCCAACCAAAAATGATCATTAAGGTCACCGACAGACCTAACCCGATAAAAGACATAAACCGGGTGGCAAAGCCGATGATCAGTCCCACGCCTACCACCAATTCAACCAGCGTGAAAAAGATTATCGCAATGTGCAGCAGTACTGGATGGGCCAGCAACCAATACATCACACCAGACAAATCAAATGCCATACCCGGTGCAGCATGTACCAGCTTGTTGGCAAGATAAGCGGGTGATGTCGGATCCAGCTTGGCCAGGTCATAAATCAACCTGCGACTCGCGCCGCCCCAATAAGTCCAGCCGGAGACCAAACGAACGGCGAGCGCCATCACGCCCACAAGCTGCCAGAACAAAGGCGAAAGTGAAAGCGACTGCTCTGTAACCGGCTCCATCGTGTTAATTTTATGCATTGAATACCTGCTGATTAAAGGTTTAACCCTGAATAACGGCAAGTTGCAGAAAGACAGCAACACAGTGACCCTTCAGCGCTGACTCAAACAAGTGACTGGAGTGGGCAAGGAAAGCCAACGCGCCTACAACTTGAAGTATGACGGGTATGGTTAAATCGTAGTTAATATAAAACACTTAACCCTATCACTTTATTTTGACAGAAATCATGAAACAGGCCATTAACATACTAATCAAGTAACATATTATGTACTGAGATGTATTATTAACAAATTATTTGATTACTCTTCTTTTTAGGTAACAAAATATGTTTTTCTGGTATGTGACTGCTACTGATGCAGCAGTTTGTATTGCTATTTCTGTTTTCTGACAATAACCACGTGTCATGGCGATTCCCCCCATGACACGGTTTTCAGTGACTACCACGCACCAGCCCTACCGCGACCAGAACGCCCATGCTGTCGCCAATGGGGCAATCAGTAGGCTGTTTCCTGGCACATTACCACTCACTGAAATTGAAAAATTCGTGATACCAGCGTAAAGAGAACCTCGCCAGCAGGTAGCTGAGGAACGAACCGGCATTGAACGATAGTGGAACAATCGTAATGATGATAAGACTCGCTCGATGCAGTTCTGCAATAACCGTTGAGCAGCACACGGGTGCACACGGGTATCAAACAGTGGATACGGTAATTTTAGTGATGCGAATAGATCAATAACGAATTATACCATCGGTTATTATAGTCAGCTCAGTCCCCCATATAACGATGAATTAACATCAAATGAATCATAATGATTACATTGGAAAAACGCTAAAGCGTAATCAATTTCTATTGACTACTGCATACTGTAATATTTTAAAGAGATGAATAATCATTAATTCAATTAGCACAATAAAAGTTTTTTGTCTGTATTGTTATGTTGATAGTATCTAAAATGCTTATATTATTTCTCAGTTAAATAATTACTGACGTAATGAGTTAAAGAGTAACCTTGATTACTCCAGCCCACGTTTACTTACTAAAAAACCCCAATACGATATGATTATACATAGCAATAATAATAATTAAATTAATTATAAGACAAATAATCTGGAAAACAACAATTTAGGGTTTTATTTATAATAAAATCATACATATAAGAAAAACCAAAAAATATTGGGTAAATTATTTTAAAATGATGACACTGCTACGCATCTGTTTTTATAAATTTAAATAAATCACCAGCACATTGAATACATTATATTTTTGTATAAAAAATATTTTAAATAAAAAAAATAAATATGATTATTTCTTTTTTAAACAACAACAAACACGAAATTTATAAATAAAAAAAATATACTTGCACAATGAAAAAAACAGACAATAATTACGTTATTCCGGAACGAAATGCCGTAGCCAATTGGCTCAAAATAACGCTTATTTAGTTCATACATACTGAAAGGAATATAAATTATGTCTTCCTATTCTATCTCTGTATTAAATTCCAGCGGCGCTCCCGCGAATGTTGCCATCTATCAAACTTACCCTAACCTCAAAGCAGGCTTGCCTTTGGTATGGCTCCTGCAAACGATCAACAATGGGAATACAAATAGCTACAATTGGTCAATAGATTGGGCTCTCAACTGGGGTACCACTGAACAGCCATTGGCACCTGGCGTTTTATGGAGTTCCGGTGGCCCCCTCCAGAACATGAATCCTACTGCTGCCGGAGGAAACAACGAGATGGGTGTAACTTACTCTAATGGTCAGTTTCAAACGTCACCCACAGCGTTCTATGATCCAGAGGTGTCTAGCGGCAGCATGTTAGTGAAAACCGACGCATCATTTACTGTTTCACAATCACTGGCGATGAGCCTTGCTGTTTACATGAATTCTTTGCCAGCATTTGCCATGCAAGGCAAACCAAATGGGAATTTTTTGTTTGATACACACCCAACCTATTGGATTTGCACCACAGACTCAAAACAAGGTGTTGCTGTTTCGGGAACATTTGTCAGTAGTCCAACACAGTTCTCCTTCGCCGAAGGCGTAACTTCGTTGAAATTCAAACTCACTGATACTTTACAATTTGTTTTGCTGACGTCTTAAGGATCAGTAGCATTTTGTTCTCAGCCGTCGTTTAAGAAAACCAATCTGTTGTTTTCTACAGATTGGTTTTTCGAAATATAGTATTGAGAGTTAAGGAGTTCTCTTCAGCCCTTATCAAGAGGAAATTGATTTTCATTATTTGATCCCATTCATGGATCATCACATTATCCAGCAAATACTGCCGTCCATGCTTGCTGTTGAGAAGGAAGCGTCGATCATGACTTATTCCGTGAACGTAACTAATAGCAGTGGTGCACCACAGAATGTGGCCATATTTCTGGCTGATGCTTCAGACATTAATGAATTTTCGCTCGTTTGGTTAGTGACGACGATTAATAATGGTGGGAATTACTCATTCAAGTGGGATCAAACTGATTTTGGATTAGGCTGGGGGAACACGTCTCAACCCGTTGATATCGGTGTTCTATTCACCTCAGGACAATCTCCAACATCCGTCTCTCCAACCACCGCAAATAGCAATAATGCACTTCCTGTTCAACACAATAATAACGGTTTTTTTTCTGGTACTCCTTATTTAAACCCAAATATTCACAACAAGTTAGAGATCACGACAGATGCCAGCTTTACCGTTTCTGCTTCATTGACAATGAGCGTTGCATTATATGTTGCCCAGTACCCGGCATTAGTCATGCAAGGTGCTCCAAATACCCGCTATTATTTCGATATTGCACAAATTTCATACTATCTAACAGTAACCGACCTTGCACAAGGCGTTATGCTGCCAAAGCTAAATACGCAACTCGATGAAAACTCAATTATACAGTCAAAGTCCAGCTTGAGTACGCCGACTAAGATTGTATTCGGATCCGGGGCAATGGACTTGACATATATTTTGGACGGTACTTTGACTTTCTGCCAAACCTGACTTATGTACATCGATCATCGGTTAATTTTTATAAAGAAGGGTGTCATGGAGACATTCGCGTCTATCGGATAATGACCGTAAATGATGATAGTTCAAAAATCTTTACGGCACACTCGTCACCAATCGGTGGCAAAGGCAAAAGAAGCTGAAATGTTGCAACAACGTCTTCACTTGTTTTTACAGATTTTCATACACGAAAAAAAGGACACTAATATGATGAATATAAAATATTTTTACCACTACCTGACGACGGGCATGATCTTGGGTGCGTTCACCGCCTTGTCCGCCCCCGCTTTTGCTGTCGACCTGCCGTTCAGTGCCAATTGTACCAATTATGCAGCCATTCAGGTCGGGGCACCCAACACCGGCATCACATTCCGGAAAAACCCCAATAGCCCCGCGACCCGGGCTGCAACTGCGACAATCTTCAGGATTGGTGGACTCAATAACATCACTATCCCAGCGAACGTCTCATCGTGTTTCTACGCGGTGCAAGGCAACGACAGTTATTGCTTCCAGGCTTCCAACAACCCTGCTGCTTTTATGAATATAAACGCGGTCGCCAACACAAACACCGCTGCAGCGCCAAACTGCCAGTAGACCTATGGGCGGACCAGAGTACATTCTGGCACGTATCTGCTCAAATGAGATTTTGCAAAGTTTGAGGTGTCATCACGCGAAAATCGACGCTATTGAAAGTAAGATCATAAATGGAAGTAGAGGATTAAATTTTTTTATGACGTGAGTGCCTTCAATTATGTCAATAACATGAAGCCCTTTTCGAGCAAAGGTTTTGTTTTGTACCTTCTACAAAACGGGTGGAAACACAGGAATAACCGCTAATGCAGTTTGTATCGCTATTTTTGTTTTCTGACAATAACCACGTGTCATGGCGATTCCCCCCATGACACGGTTTTCAGTTTTCAGTGACCACCACGCAACCGCTCCGTCCGGCGACGCAGAAGCTCCATCACCACCAACAGAATCAGTGCCGCCGCCACCATCAGCGAAGCGGCGGCGGCAATAGTGGGATCCAGATTCTCACGAATGCCGGCAAACATTTGCAACGGGAGCGTTCGCTGACGTGGACTGGCTAAAAACAGCGTGACAACAACCTCATCAAATGAAGTGGCAAATGCAAACAGTGCACCGGAGAACACCCCTGGGGCAATCAGCGGAAATGTCACCTTACGAAACGCAGTCAATGGCGATGCGCCAAGACTGACAGCCGCCCGCGTCAGATTCTGATCGTAATTCTTCAACACTGCCATCACGGTGATCACCACAAAAGGCACACCCAGCACCGCATGAGCCAGCACCAACCCAACATAACTGTTAAGTAAAGACAGTTTGGCGAAGAAGAAAAACATTCCTACCGCCACGATGACCACTGGTGCAATCATCGGTGATATCAATACTGCCATCACCAACGATTTACCACGAAACTCGCCACGCACCAGCCCTACCGCAGCCAGAACGCCCAGTGCGGTTGCCAGCAATGTCGCCAATGGGGCAATCAGCAGACTGTTTCCCAGCGCATTCAACCACTCACTGGAATTGAAAAATTCGTGATACCAGCGTAAGGAGAATCCCGCCAGCGGGTAGCTGAGGAATGAACCGGCATTGAATGATAGTGGAACAATCACCAGTACCGGCACTACCAAAAACAGCAACATCGCAGCGCCATAGACGTTAAAAAAGGTATTCCACAAACGGATAACCAGCGCACCCTGTTGTCTCATTTCCCTATCCTCTTGTTAATGCGCAGCCGCTTCTGCATTGGTACGGGTAACACGCATATAAACCACATACAACAACGTGACAATAACCAGCAACTGTGTTCCCAATGCGGCCGCCATTCCCCAGTTCATGGTGGTATTGGTGAAAAACGCCACGAAATAGCTCAGCATTTGATCACCTGGCCCCCCCAGCAATGCTGGCGTGATGTAGTAACCAATCGCCATCATGAATACCAGCAGCGCCCCCGCCGTAACACCTGCATAGGTCTGAGGTATGTATACGCGCCAGAATGCGATAAATGGATGCGCTCCCAGTGAAATCGCTGCTCGCACATAGTTGGGAGAAATGCCTTTCATTACGGCATACAGCGGTAACACGAAAAATGGCATCAAAATGTGGGTCATGGAGATATACACCCCCACCCGGTTGAAGACCAACACCAACGGGTGCTCAATAATGCCAAGTCCGAGCAGCGCATGGTTAATCAGACCGCCGGATTGCAGTAACACAATCCAGCTAGCCGTCCGAACAATCAATGAGGTCCAAAACGGCAACAGAACCAGAATCATCAACAGATTGGCCCGGTTAGTAGGTTGTTTCGCCAACCAGTATGCCAGCGGGTAACCCAGGCCAACACACAACAGCGTTACTACGCCAGCCATCAGCAAAGTGCGGAGCAAGACAGTTACATAAAGCGCCTGATCGGCGGGTTGCTGCACAATTTTCTGCGTTTGCGGATCGACTTTATGGTCGAATACCGCCAGTAGGTAATAGCTGGTGAAAGGCTTTGATGCCCGGGCAATGGTCTTCCAGGTGGTCACTTCGCCCCACAGGGGCTGGTTGGCAATTAGCTGGCCACGTATATCAGGCGTATCTTCCTGTGGTAGCTTACGCAGCGTCCGGCTAATCAACGTGCGGTACATCGAGTCTTCATACCCCAACCGTTTGGTGATGGCAGACACCTGCCCGGTACTGCGCGCGTTGCGTAAATCCGTCACCAGGGCCTTAAACACCGCCTCGTCCGGCACGCTCTTGCCTGACCATTGCCGCATTGCGGCAATGGTGGAAGGCATACTGACACGGAGATCGGGGTTTGACACGCTTTTGCCCAGAATCGAGGTAATAGGGAAAAGAAAGCTCACCAGGATAAACAAGAACAATGGCGCAATCAGCAGCAGCGACCGTCTTTTATAGCGGGCTTGTGCCACACGTAATTGCTGTTTCAAACTGGTTATTGCTTTTTTATTGCCTGATAGCGGCTCAACAGCCAACGTATCGTTCTGGGGCATAAGCTATATCTCCTTGTTATGTTAGACCGGTTCGTTCTAACGGGCAGCCCAGGCATTAAAGCGTTGTTCCAGTTCCTCACCATGATCGACCCAGAACTCGTTGTTAACTTGCAACTCTTGCGACAGGTTTTCCGGAGCCGTAGGCAGATCGGCGACGACGGCAGGTGGCAGCAGACTGGTCGCCTTCACATTGGTTGGACCATAGGCAATATTTTCAGCGAATACTTTCTGATTTTCTGGCTGATTAGCGAAAGCGATGAATTTCTCCGCCAGCGCTTTATGTTTAGACCCCTTCACAATAGCCCAGTTATCCAGATCGTAGATGCCGTCCTTCCATACGATATGAATACCGGGTTTTTCTTTCTGCGCCACAGCAACACGGCCGTTATAGGCGGAAGTCATCACCACATCACCGGAAACCAGCCATTGCAGCGGCTGTGCGCCAGATTCCCACCACTGGATATTGGATTTAATCTGATCAAGCTTTTTAAAGGCACGATCAACACCTGCCGGCGTTGCTAATACCTTGTACAGATCCTCGCGTTTCACGCCATCTGCCAACAACGCAATTTCCAGTGTGAATTTGGCGCTTTTACGCAATGCTCGTTTGCCGGGGAATTTTTTCACATCCCAGAAATCAGCCCAGCTTTTAGGTGCCTGTTTCAGTTTGTTCGCGTTGTAGGTCAGTACCGTTGACCACACAAAGATGCCGGCGCCACATTCAGTAACCGCGCCATTGACGTACTGAGACGGGTCGCCCAGTTTTTTCCAATCCAGTGGCTCGAACAGTCCTTCGTTGCAACCGCGCATCAGCTCCGGCCCTTCGACTTCTACCACATCCCAGCCAACCTGCTTGGTTTCCACCATGGCACGAATACGTGCCATTTCACCGTTGTATTCCCCGGCTTCAATAGTGTCTTTATTCGCGGCCATAAAAGGTTTGTAGAACGCTTTTTCCTGCGCATCTTTGTTAGTACCGCCAAAAGAGATGACGGTTAACGTTTCCGCATGTGCCTGAGCGGCCATGGCAATGAAAAGTACAGATACGGCAAATTTTTTTAACATAGTCTGGCTCCTGGAGAGTTAGTCAACGCAATGCCAAAACGGCAACATCGTAAAATCGTTTCCGATGCATCATGTACTTTTATATAAAGCATATTTCGTGCCAATATCTGATAAATGTTGTGGGGTTAACGCGATGGGGCAGAGAAGCGTGACGCCATAAGATAGGCAAAGCGCCCTGTTTTTAGAACTATTGTTATTGAGAGTTTACTGCTTTGTTATGGTGCTTCCGGGAAAGACAGACGCACCATAATAGAACAACGGCAAAGTGAGACGTCCCTGTCTTTCCTTGCGTCAAACTGAAGGCGTGAGGTCTACACAGAGATATTTCATCTCCAGATAATCCTCGATACCGAACCGTGAACCTTCACGGCCCAAACCTGACTGTTTCACACCGCCAAATGGAGCCACTTCGTTCGAAATCAGGCCAGTGTTGATACCTACCATGCCGTAATCAAGCGCTTCGGGTACTCGCCATTGACGAATGGCATCCCGGGTATAAACATAGGCAGCCAGACCGAACTCCGTGTCATTGGCCATGGTGACAACTTCAGCCTCTTCACTGAACGGAAACAGCGGCGCGACCGGGCCAAAGGTTTCTTCGCGGGCAAAACGCATAGTGCGCGTTACATCGCCAATCACCGTTGGAGAGAAGAACGTACCGCCCAGCGCATGAGGTTCTCCCCCCACCAACAAGGTTGCCCCTTGCGACAGCGCGTCATCAATGTGTTGCTGCACCTTGCTGACCGCATCGTCATCAATCAACGGGCCTTGTGTAACACCGGGTTGAGTACCTTCTCCCACCTTAAGCTTCTTCACTTCCTCTACCAGCCGTGCCGCCAGTGCCGGGTAAATACCGCGCTGGACATAAATCCGGTTGGCACAAACACACGTTTGACCGCTGTTACGAAACTTGGACGCCAAAATACCTTTCACCGCCAGTTCCAGATCTGCATCGTCGAACACGATAAACGGCGCATTGCCGCCCAGTTCCAGTGATAATTTTTTCACTGTTGGTGCGCTTTGCGCCATCAGAATACGCCCGACCTCGGTTGAGCCGGTGAAACTCAACTTGCGAACCACCGGGCTATCGCACAGGATTTTCCCTACCGAAGGCGCGTCACCGGTCACCACCTGCAATACTCCGGCAGGAATGCCAGCCTGTTGTGCCAATTCCGCCAACGCCAGTGCCGTAAACGGTGTCTGCTCTGCCGGTTTAACAATCATGGTACAGCCTGCCGCCAGTGCCGGCGCGACCTTGCGGGTAATCATCGCGGCCGGGAAGTTCCACGGCGTAATCGCCGCGCACACCCCGATCGCCTGTTTAATTACCAACAGACGCTGGGTGGCCTGTGGTGACTGCAACACACTGCCTTCAACTCGTTTGGCTTCTTCGGCAAACCAATCGATAAACGACGTGGCATAACCGATTTCCCCCAACGCTTCAGGCAGCGGTTTTCCCTGTTCAGCAGTAAGTAACGCAGCTAAATCATCCTGATTTTCACGAATCAGCCGTGCCCATGCCTGTAACAGCGCCGCACGTTCTTTTCCAGTACGCAAACGCCACGGAGTCAGCGCCTGCTCCGCCGCGTCAATCGCCTGACGGGTTTGATCGGCAGTCACCAGCGGTACAGTTCCCAACGTTTCACCCGTCGCCGGATTGTTCACAACCAGATTTTCACCGCTCTGGCTATCCAGCCACTCACCGCCAATCAGACATTGCTGGCGGAATAAAATATTATTTTTCAGTTGCATAGCTATCCTTTTACTGAGTCAGGACGCGGGTCAGGATGTCCAATGCTTTACTGAACTGAGCATCAGGAATGGTCAGCGGGTACAGGAAACGGATCACGTTGCCATGCACACCACATGTCAGCAGCAGCAGCCCCTGATTCAGCGCCTCTTTTTGGAATGTCTTGGTAATCTCCGCACTAGGTTTACCCGTTTGCGGATCATTGAATTCTACCGCCACCATTGAGCCACGGGCACGAATATCGACGATCGCCGGGCACTTCGCTTTCAGACTTCTCAGCGTCTCTACCAGTGTGGCTCCCAGTTGCTGCGCACGCTGGCACAGTTTTTCGTCTTCAATCACATCCAGTACCGCCAGAGCTGACGCCACCGCCAGGGGGTTACCAGCATAGGTGCCACCCAGTCCGCCCGGTCCTGGGGCATCCATCACGTCAGCGCGACCAACCACGCCGGAAATCGGGAAACCGCCCCCCAGGCTTTTCGCCATGGTGATCAGATCCGCTTTTTCTTCGTAATACTCCATCGCAAACACTTTGCCAGTACGGGCAAAACCGCTTTGTACTTCATCGGCAATCAACAATATGCCGTGCTCATCACACAGTTTACGCAGTGCGCTGATGAATTCCGGTGGCGCCACATTGAAACCGCCTTCACCCTGTACCGGTTCCAGCAGAATAGCCGCCACCTGATCAGCAGCAATATCGGTATGCAGCAAACGATCGATATTTTCCAGCGACTGTTCTACCGTGACGCCATTATGCTCGCTAGGATATACCGCGTGAAAAATGGACCCTGGGAATGGGCCAAAACCAGTGGAATAAGGTGCCACTTTGCCAGTCAATGTCATGGTCAGCAATGTACGGCCATGAAAAGCAGCGTTAAAGGCAATCACACCAGGGCGTTTGGTATAAGCACGCGCAATTTTCACTGCATTTTCAACAGCTTCAGCACCCGTCGTGAAGAAAGTGGTTTTTGCCGGCCCGTGGATAGGCGCTATCGCATTGATACGTTCGGCCAGCGTGATATAGCTGCCATAAGGCACAACCTGATAAGCGGTGTGAGTAAAACACTCCAGCTGTTCACGCACTGCAGCCAGAATTTTCGGATGGCGATGGCCAGTGTTCAGCACTGCAATCCCAGCAGAAAAATCAATATATTCATGGCCTTCCACATCCCACAACGTGGCATTCTCCGCCTTGGCAGCAAAGAAATCACACATTACCCCTACACCACGCGGCGTGGCGGCCAAACGGCGTTGATTTAATTCGCTATTATTCATTTTCTGCTCCGATTCGATGAACACACCCAATAGGTTATGACTGACAATTTTATGCCTTAGTGTTGCTATTTATGCGCGCTATGGCCCTATAATCCAGAGCCAGTTTTTAATATTTGAGGGGTCCACTTTGCGCTCACTACTGACTGACTTGCTATTGCAGGGGCTGGAAAGCCAACAGGAAGGCACATTAAACAAACGTCTTTACGATACTATCCGGCTGGCCATTCTGGAGGGTGCCATTACAGCTGGGCGGCGCTTGCCCTCTTCGCGGGATCTGGCGCAGCAGCTTTCGCTGTCACGCAACACAGTGATCGCCGCCTATGAACAGTTACTCGCCGAAGGATACATCGAAACCCGTACCGGTAGCGGTACTTATGTAACAGAACAGCTGCCGGACACGGCAATTCCGAACTTGCGTGACGATACTGAACCCGCCCCCAGTCCAGTGGTACAGGAGTTTTCCCGCCGGGGCCTGCATTTGCTGGGTTATGCCGGAGCATCGGCAAAACAATGGGGGGCTTTTATGCCGGGCATTCCTGACATCACCAGCTTTCCACATGATCTGTGGCGACGGCTGCAAACTCGTCTCGCTCGTCGACTCAAACCGGAACAGCTCTCCTATTCACCAATCGGCGGATGCCCGGAACTACAGCGCTCGCTGGTGGACTACCTGCGGATCGCACGCTCAGTAGAATGCACGCCGGATCAGATTCTGATTACCGAAGGGACACATCAGGCAATGGATTTGCTGGCAAAAATGCTGTGCAATCCTGGCGATCTGGCCTGGCTTGAAGACCCATGCTATTGGGGGATGCGTAACGTACTGACTATCAATGGCCTACGGGTCGCCCCGATAGAAGTGGATGAGCAAGGTATGGTGCCGCCGGATAAGGTTTCCCCTCAATGGGTGCCACGCCTGATTTGCGTTACACCATCCCACCAGTACCCTCTGGGGTCAGTAATGAGCCTGGCGCGTCGTCAACGGTTGTTGGCGCTGGCCCAAGAGCACGGAAGCTGGGTGATTGAAGACGACTATGACAGTGAATTCCGTTTCTCCGGTAGCCCAATTCCAGCGTTACAAGGGTTAAAAAACCAGCCGCCGGTGATTTACATCGGTACTTTCAGCAAAACGCTGTATCCCGGTTTGCGAGTGAGTTATATGGTGCTGCCCCCTCATCTGGCCCAGGAACTGAAAATTGCCCATGCCGAGCTGTACCGCGGTGGACATTTACTGACTCAGCTAACACTGAGCCAGTTTATCAGTGAAGGACATTACGCCGCACATATCCGCCGTATGCGTCTGCTGTATGCCCGCCGTCGCACCCTGCTAAGCGAATTGATCGTACAGCATCTGGGTGAAGACTATCTGGGATACAACAGTAACGCCGGGCTGCACCTGATTATGCGGTTACCCGATACAGTGGATGATGTGGTACTCAGCGCTCGCATTCTTCAACGCGGTGTGATGGTAAAACCGCTCTCCAGCTACTATCTGCACCCCACTCATCAACGAGGTCTGTTACTGGGTTACGCCAGTGTGGACGAAGATGAAATGGTGCGAGCATTCGGCGTGATTGTCACCAGTCTGAATGAGCTGAAAGCGTTACCTGATGTTGGGTAATCGCAAGGAAAAAGTGCACTTTTTTAGTGCCCTTAATTAACAATAGATCACTATTTTGAGGCATAGGTTATAAGTCTGATCACACGGACAGTGAGAAAATATGGTCAATATGCCCAGTTTTAAGATTTCATGCATCACCACAGGTAGAACGTGTGGCTCATGCGTTCAGCGTGCCGATTTATCCTGACAACCCTGCTCGTCATGCGCCCATTTCATTAATAGGCATGGTTTATGCATATAACTTGCTGTTCCAGACACAGTGAGAGAATGAAATAATGAAAACCTATGTCAGCTTCAAGAATATTCAGAAAACCTACGATGGCGATCGATTAGTGGTAAAGAATCTTAATCTGGATATTCAGGAAGGCGAATTTCTGACCATGCTGGGGCCATCCGGTTCTGGCAAAACCACCAGTCTGATGATGCTGGCCGGGTTTGAAACCCCGACGCAAGGGGAAATCCTGTTGCGCGACACACCATTACATCATCTGCCGCCGCATCAACGCGGTATTGGGATGGTCTTCCAAAACTATGCGCTTTTCCCGCATATGACCGTGGCAGAGAATCTGGCATTCCCCCTGTCGATCCGCCGCATGAATCGCAGCGATATCAAAGAAAAAGTGGATCGGGTATTGGATCGGGTGAAATTGACAAATCTGGCGGATCGCTATCCGGCACAGATGTCCGGCGGCCAACAACAGCGTGTAGCGCTAGCCAGAGCTCTGGTGTTTGAACCCCGTCTGGTATTAATGGATGAACCGCTGGGTGCATTGGATAAACAGTTACGCGAACACATGCAGTTGGAAATCAAGGCACTACATCAGGCACTGGAGCTGACGGTAGTCTATGTTACTCACGATCAGAGTGAAGCGATGACTATGTCTGATCGGGTGGCGGTATTTAACGATGGCATCATTCAGCAGATGGATTATCCCAACGATATTTATGAGCGTCCACAGAACGCATTTGTTGCCCAGTTTATTGGTGAAAACAACACACTGATCGGCACGCAAACAGGTACCGATGGCGATTATTACCATGTGAGTCTGGATGACGGCACCATGCTGAAAGCACTGAAAGTCCGGCCAAGTTCACCGGGTAAAAAGATTACGTTGTGCATCCGGCCCGAACGGGTAAAAGTTAATGACGAACATTTACCCACCAGCGCACAGCAGATGAATGCCCGTATTCAGCAGTTTATCTATCTGGGCGACCACGTCCGTTTAATAACTGAAGTCGCCGGACAGCCACAGTTTATGATAAAAATGTCCGCCAACGAGGTGAATCCGGCCTGGAAAATCGGTTCGGAAGTAAAACTGTCCTGGATGCCGGAAAACCTGCGAGCGTTGGATGTCGTCACGACGCACTAAGACGGATGTGTATATTTGCTGGCATCGTGATGCATGTCAGTCAGGCGAAGTAGCCACCACGTTCGGCATCCCTTCTGGAACCAAACGTAGTGGCTACTTCAACAACAGGATTAAGTGAAGCGTATTGTAGTTTACGTCTACCTTTAACCGGTTGAAGTCCCTTCCGGAAACCATTTCGATTTACATCGCTGGGTAAAAGTAGCCACGATTTCCTCGTGTATTGCCTGCTTCGGATTGAGCGCCGAGTCAAATGGGTAACCCTCTGGCGTTTGGAGAAAGAGAGAGGTAAATACCCTGGGAGCGTTTAAAACAACAGCAGATGTTGAAGAGATCCGCATCCCCAAGGACGCGGATAATGAATACTGGCTAGCTGCGAATATTACGGTAAATCAATAATACGACCACCGCGCCAATAACCGCTACAGCAAAACTACCAATATTGAAACCATTGACCCGGCCAAAACCAAAGAACGTACTGATATACCCCCCCACCACAGCACCGATAATCCCCAACAAAACGGTCATAACAAAGCCGCTGCCATCCTGTCCAGGTATAATCCATTTAGCAAGAATGCCGGCGATCAAACCAAAGATAATCCATGAAATAATGCCCATAAATACCTTATCCTCTTAGTTTCTACGCCTGTAACCTCAGGCCAATCTGCTTAGCGACTTAAGCATTGCACCAAATGCGCAAACTTACAAAAAATCAAACCGGTAAATCCATAAAACAGACAATTCTTTTTCTGAACACACAACGCTCCGGTGCGAGTAAAATCCGGCTGAGATCAAAAAAAGCAGATAAATCCATCGTTATCTCCGCAATCGATAAAAACACTATGCTCAAATTTGATAAGGTACGGGCCTGACTCCGCACCACAGACGGTTATGATGATCGACAGTGATATTACGCTTAAAAAGCTAGAAATTTTTCTGGCATTTATGGACACAGAACATATAGGCCGGGCCGCAGAACAGTTGAACCTGAGCAGTGTCAGCGTACATCGCGCATTACACACACTGGAGGAGGGTTTTCGTTGCCCGTTGTTTATTCATCGTGGTCGCAGCTTGATCCCTTTACCTTCCGCACACACACTTATGGATTTCGCCCGCGATATCGTCGGGCTGACAGAGAAAGGTATTCAACAAACCCGGCAAGTGGCAGGTTTTGGTCAGCAACGCATGAAGATTGGCACCATGTATTCCCTGACATTGGAAACTGTCCCCCGTTTGATTATGGGGTTAAAAGTCCGCCGCCCGGAAATCGAAATTGACCTGACGATGGGCTCTAACCGAGACCTGCTCATTCAGTTGGAAAATCAACAGTTGGATGCCATTCTGATTTCGGTTTCTGATAGTCAGGTTGATGCCAGCCATTTCGAAATACTCCCCCTGTTTAAGGATGATATTTTTTTGGCGGCACCGGCCGACTCACCTCTGATCGTGGACGGCCCGGCTGACTTACGTGATTTTCGCGACCAGAAATTCGTTGCGCTGACAGAAGGTTTTGCCACCTACCACGGATTCAGCGAAGCCTTTCAGATTGCTGGTTTTGAGCCGGATATTGTTACCCGCGTCAACGATATTTTTTCAATGATCAGTCTGGTGCAGGCTGGTGTGGGTTATACCCTGTTACCCGGACGGATGAAGAAAGTCTATGAAAATGGCGTACATCTCATGCCACTGTGTGATGACTACCCAATGCGTCAAACCATTGCGCTGGTGTTTGCCCGCAATCGCGAGCTGGATCCTAATGTTTTGGCACTGGCGGCAGAAGGCAGAATGTACGCTCGTGCTGTTGGTACCGTTTGAGTTTTACCGGGCATACCGGCGATAGCGGGCCACAATTTCCGTCACTGCCTTCACCCCCAATTGACAACGGGAAATAGCTTCACCCTGCACCAATGCTCGTCGGGTTAATCCGGTAAGCACCGCGCCGGGCGGCATTTCGATAGCCAGTTGCACACCCCGTTCGCTGGCCGCAATCATCGCGTCATGCCAATGCACAGTACGCGCCATATTCAATGCCAGATCCCGTGAAATCTGCTCTGGTTGCCAGTACACCCGCCCATTGCTGCCACTCAGGTAAGCGACTCGCGGACGCTGCACCTTGACTTTCTGTAAGGCATCGGACAGTTGCTGTGCCGCCTCATCCAGTAAAGCACAATGCGAAGGTACACTGACTGCCAACCGCTGAGCTTTATGGGCGCCAGCGTCACGAGCCCGTTGTATCACTCGTTGCATCGCTGCATCACTGCCGGCAATCACCATCTGATCTTCAGCGTTAATATTCGCCAGATAGACTGGTGATGCCACGCTATACTCTTCTGCCAGCAGTCGTTCCATCTGCGGTTGTAGCAAACCGCTTATTGCTGTCAAACCATAACCTTGCGGATAGGCGCATTCCATCAATTCCCCACGCAACGCCACCAGGCGTACCGCATCGCTGAAATCCAGCGCTCCGGAAATCACCGCGGCGGGGAAGGCGCCAATAGACAAGCCACTGACGATGTCCGGCGTGACGTCCAACATGTCCAATTCGGTGGCATAAGCCACACCGGCAATCAGCAGGCACAGTTGAACTGCGCGGGTGTGATGCAGCGCAGAATCGCTATCCAGCGTTAGCACATTCTCACTCAGCGCATCACTGGCTTGCACGACCAGTTGTCGCGAGGCCATATTATCCGGTAACTGATGCAACATACCCGCGACTTGCGCCCCCTGCCCGGGAAACGTAAACAAAATTTTCATAGCGTCATCTCATCGGTGCCCCACGGAGAAACAGATAGCCGTGGGCCAGTATTGGTTTTTATCAGTACCCGATCACTACGCAACCACTCCAGCAAGGCAAAGCCGCCTTGTGGTGTTTCAATCTGGACATCCATACGGCATGGTATTAATTGCAGGCACTGTGTCAGCTCAATCAACGTTGTGCGTTCAACCGGCTGCGGACAACGCACCACGATATCCAGATCACTGTCGTCATGCATCACCGGAAGCCCGGTTGCCAGCGCATAGCCACAACTGCCGGTCACACCCCAATGCCAGTTTCTCAACAGGCGTAGCAAACTCATCAGCGCCTGTACTGGCGGCAGGGAAATGAATGGAGAACGCAATAAAACAAAGGCGTCGGTCACCAGTGACTCGGGGGTTGTGATTCGATGCACAGCCGCAGCGTCTACCCAGACGGCAGCCCGCTGACTACGTTGCGTCCCACGAATGCCCGCAGGAATTCGTCCGGCATGGTGTCTGTCCCGACGGACTATCAGTGGTAGATCGATATGCCATTGCCGACTTACCCATTCAGGCAGTTCCTGTTCGGTGCCCAATGCAGCAAGATCAGCAACCCAGATCAAATCATGCGGACGAATCATCGACAGACTCCAGTTACAATCCGGCAGTCAAGGTGATAAACAACGGCAATGTGATGATACACAGCATCGAGCTAATCAGCAGTGTAGCCTCAGCATCCGGCGACTGTACGCCGAAACGGTTGCCAAAGACGATGCCAAAGAAACCGGCAGACAGAGCAATCATCAGGATCGCAGTAATCGCCACTTCGCCATGTAGTCCCAGTCCCAATACGAGTCCCCATGCCAGTAGTGGCTGCACCAGCAGTTTGGTGATACTGGCAATCACTACCGCACCATTCACCTTCAGCTTACGGGCGGACAAAATGACACCGGTCAGGAACAGTGCCGACGCGGTTGCCGACAGACCTAGCGGTTTAATCGATGTCAGTACGATTTCCGGCATATGGATCCCTACGGCTGAGAGTACCACCCCCAGCAGCGGTCCCCAGACAATCGGTTTTTTCACCGAGCGCCACATCAGTACCGGTAGCATCGCAAGAGTGGAACCCTGCGCCTGACCTGCGGCTAGCGCCTTCTCCCGTTCCAGAATCAGCAGGCAGAACGGCGTCATCAGCACCGATCCGCAGGCAATGGATACCGCCACCGACAGCGACGTGGTAGTGGATCCCCCCAGTACGCTACCGAGGATTGGCAGGCCGAGAGCAGCATAGTTAGGCAGCGCCACTGTCAACGTGAGTACCGCCGAATCCTGTGGTGATTTGTGCAGCACACGCGTACAGAAAAAATAGATCGCCGCATAGGTAATCCACATCGCCAGAACCAGCACCACAATCAGTGGCGATTTGTCGACAATGCCGCGCCAGGGCGTCTGTACGGTTGCGCTGAACAGCGCAGCCGGCAGGGCAAAATCCATAACAAAAATATTCAGCAAAGACACATTCTGGTTATCCACCATTTTGGCCTTTCCTGCGTAGAAACCCAGCAACATGATAAGAAAAATCGGGGCCAAGGCATGAATAATCACGTAGGTCATAAATCACCTGTTACCAATAAGAAAAAATTGTTGATGGTACATTCAGCCTGATGTCTGCACGTTGTGGCGATTATCAGGCAGGTGTCAACGTGCTGGTGCGCACTTTTTGCCGCACACACCAGCGCGCACAGCGCGTTTTAGAAAGGTAGGCAACGCATGCCATGCACTACCATTCAGCGCGCATACGTTCCCGCACCAGTTGAGAACTGTGGCGGTTTTTCGCACCTAACCGATTACGCAGATCAGTACCTTGTTGACGGGCAGAGGTAATCGCATCACTAATCGCCGTGTATACCTGTGTTTGTTCATCAACACTGGCATTAAGCGGATCCACGATGGTCAGCAACTGATCCAGCAGCCCCAATGAGTGATAATTTTCAATGTCATAAGCCATCGGCGGAATAGTGGCGGCCAGTTTTTCCAATGCTTCCACCGAGCGCAGTGTAATACGCGCCGCAGAGGCTTTACCCATGGCATGGATCATCACGCCTGCGTCATTGAAAGCGATCAACCGATTAGCCTGATAACCATGCGCCAGAAACGCGCCGGACATCGCCTTGCCGACGATGAGACCAATCACCGGATGCCCCGCCAGTCGAGCACTGGCATAAGCGCCAGCCGCGCCAGCCAGCGCCTGATGGATGCCGAACGCTTCTTCCCGACGACCATAAGCCTGGCTGGCAACGTCGATGATAGCCACGATGGCTCGT
Organism: Prodigiosinella confusarubida; assembly: GCF_002847015.1. Classification (GTDB taxonomy): domain Bacteria; phylum Pseudomonadota; class Gammaproteobacteria; order Enterobacterales; family Enterobacteriaceae; genus Prodigiosinella; species Prodigiosinella aquatilis. The sequence continues at coordinate 2,807,110 of NZ_CP025085.1, read as the reverse complement.
TTTTGTGTTTGCTGACGATCTTCCGCCACCACCTGCGTGACCACTTTCGCTAGCGTCCAGCCTTCCAGCAGCCCGACTTCGCCGTGAGCAGCCCGCGGATACTGGTTATTGGCATCCGGTACTACAGCAATAAAACGAGCGGCCTGTCCGTCAATGTCACCGTCAGCGGCACGGACAGATGGACAGAGTCCCGTTACCGGTACGGCTCCCGCAGTGAGTAGTGAAAACCAATACGCTCCGCGGCTTAAAGGTAAAGTACTCATGCGCGTTCCTCCCGGGTAAATAACTGTTCGGTCAGCGCGGCGCTAGCCTGCTGGCGGGTATCAAAAGAAGTCAACCGGTTCAAGAACCAGTCAAACCGTTCCGAGCGATGCTGTTCCGGTACACCACGTTCCAGACATGCCTGCATGGCAGCTTTTACCGCTGGAAGTGAATCGGCCACTTCCCGATCCACAAAACCACTGCGATAACGCACTGAGCCGCCGGTCATACTCCAGATAAACGGACGATCACGGGAGTCATACTCATCAATTCCGGCTTCCTGCTCGATGACCTGTGGACCATTGAGGCCGAGCCGGGCTTCGCGGGTAACGATCAGGTAACTACACAATCCGGCGGCAATCGACATACCGCCAAAACACCCCACCGTCCCAGCAACAATGCCGATAACGGGGGTATAACGACGTAGATCGACAATTGCGGCATGAATATCAGCTATCGCTGCCAATCCGAGATTGGCCTCCTGCAAACGCACACCACCGGTTTCCAGCAGCAGCACAGCCTGCGTGGGAATACCTTTGCGGTTATCCTCTGCGGCCAACTCCAGTGCCGACGCCATCTTGGCACCAGAGACTTCCCCCATGCTGCCGCCTTGAAACGCCCCTTCTACCGCAATCACCACCGTCGAATTACCGTTGATGGTGCCTTTGGCGACCACCATCCCGTCATCCGCCTGCGTCACAATGCCCTGCGGTTCCAGCCACGGCGACGTGATGCGCTCAAACGGCCCCAGTAACTCGTGGAACGTCCCGTCATCCAGCAGGTTACACGCCCGCTGGCGAGCACTCAGTTCAATAAAGCTGATGGCATCACGCATGGCTGGCCTCCTCGAAAACCTGTTCGATGCGTAACCGCGCTACACCCGGCGTGGCACCAAAATCATTAATGTCCAGACGGCCAGTGGGCAACGTCGTCAAGGTATTCAGCCGGTCAAACAGCATTTGCCAGTGAACCCGACTGCCGTCAACGGACGTTTTAATCCTGATTGTCAATGTCTGATCCGTGGCGGGTTCATACAAAGCTTCCAGATCACCGGAGCCCACCACGCCCACCAATGCTCTGCCCGGCAGGCTTTGTTGTGCCGGATAACGTAATTCAATACTTTCCATAACGTCCTCTTATCTGGTTACTCCACGGGCCGAGGCCCGATCGAGAAACAATGCGGCGGCGAGTAAATCTGCCGCGCCGCCGGGAGATGCGTTGTACTGCAACAGATGCTTTTCCAATGTTGCCAGCGCCTGACGCCCGTCTGGATGGGAAAAACCACCGGCGGTAAGTACCTGTCTGGCACCTTGTTGCATCGCATCCAGCGCCGCCATCCCACCACGAGACAACACGCAGGTGTCACTCAGACTAGTCATGATTGCCATTAGCGCATCCAGTCTGGCGGCCTGCTCACCACTGTTCATCGCCCGGCTACGCCATAGCTGCGGTAATGCCAGCCGTATCACATGAGGAAACCCTTGCTGCGCTTCTTCCCGCGCACCGGGAACTTGATAGCGGCGGGTGGCGATCAACCCCTTACTGAAGCGTTTAGGACTGGCAGAGTCAGACAGTTGTGCCAGTTGTGCCGCCTGTTGCGCCACCTGTTCAGGTGCGCCTCGGCCACCGAGCATGCCAGAGGCCGTTACCAATAACCCCAGTGCCCAAATGGCGCCGCGATGAGTATTGACGCCAGCGGTGGCCTGCATCATGACAACTTCACCCTCACGTCCTATTTCTCCGATCTCCCGGCGCAGCGCGACATCGGCTCGGCGTTGCCAACCCGCCAGCGCCAGCGCATGAAATGTCGGTTGCAGGCTATAGGCAGAACGCTCCATCAGTGCCAGCGACAGATCCTGATGAGCACCGTTGCCACGGCTGTCCACCAGGCCCGGTTTTGGCGACAAGCGAACCTCATCCAGTAGTGCATGAGTCGCCTGTTCTGCCAGAAAAGCGGCACCGGTCTCAGCAGCGCGATCGAAAAAGCAGGAAGGAGATAGCATTACCAGCTCCGGAATTTAGCCGGTGGGTTATACAATCCGCCGGACCATTCAACCAAATCGGAAATGCTGCCCGCCGCCAACAGCGAACGACTTGCATCGGTACGGCGAATCCCCATATCTTCCGGGAATACCACCTTGCCTTCCTGCCGCAGGCTTGCCACGCGTTTGGCATCTACGCCCAAACCGATATCAGTAATGCCTGCCACTGCGGCGACCATTGCCCGCCGTTCTTCCAGCGATTTGGCGCGGTACAGGTAGGCGATCCCTTCCTCAGTCAGAACATGGGTGACGTCATCACCGTAAATCATGACCGGCGCTAACGGCATTGATGTCTCTTTAGCGACATCAACAGCATCAAGTTTTTCCACGAATGTGGGTTTGGCGCCTGCCTGGAAGGTTTCCACCATCTGTACTACCAGCTTGCGGCCGCGCTGAAGCGGATCGGGTTCCTCAATCATGTCCAGCCAGGCTGGGGTAGCGTGACGACGACCATGCGGATCGTGCCCCATGTTGGGTGCGCCGCCGAAGCCGGACAAGCGCCCGCGGGTAACGGTAGACGAGTGCGCCAGCCCATCAACCTGTAAAGTTGAACCAATGAACATATCGACGGCGTACTGCCCGGCCATCTGGCAGAATGCGCGATTGGAGCGCATCGAGCCGTCTCTGCCGGTAAAGAAAACATCCGGGCGAGCGGCAATATAGTCTTCCATACCCAGTTCGCCACCAAAGCAATGAACGGTATCTACCCATCCGCTTTCAATCGCTGGAATCAAGGTCGGATGCGGATTCAGCGTCCAGTGTTTGCAGATCTTCCCTTTCAATCCCAGTTGTTCACCATAGGTGGGCAATAGCAGTTCGATGGCGGCAGTGTTAAAACCAATACCGTGGTTGAGTGACTGCACCTGGTGTTTGGCATAAATGCCTTTGATGGCCATCATTGCCATCAGCACATGCACGGGTTTGATCAGACGAGGGTCACGGGTAAACAGCGGTTCGATAAAGAATGGCTTGTCGGCTACCACCACGAAATCAACCCATGAGCCGGGAATATCCACACGTGGCAGATCGCACTCATCTTCCACCAACTCATTCACCTGAGCGATCACAATGCCGTCTTTAAACGCGGCGGCTTCCACCAATGCCGGGGTATCCTCGGTGCTCGGCCCGGTGTACAGATTACCGTGGCGATCGGCTTTGTAACCGGCGATAAGGGCCACATTCGGCACTAAATCCACATACAGTCGAGCATAAAGTTCGATATAGGTGTGAATAGCACCAATTTCCAGTAAACCATCTTCCAGCAACTGCGAAATACGCAGGCTCTGAGTGCCGGAAAACGAGAAGTCCAACTTGCGGGCAATACCTTTCTCAAAAATATCCAGATGTTCCGGTCGCCCGACACTAGGCATGATCATATGCAGATCATGAATATGTGATGCGCTCACCTCCGCTAATTGGCGAGACAGAAAATCCGCCTGCTTCTGGTTGTTTCCTTCCAGAATGACACGATCGCCGGGCGCAATAAGCTTTTCCAGTGCGGCGATGATGTCATCGGTGGGAATCACTTTTCCTGAGACCAAACCCTGTACGCTCTCAATACGCCGACGCTTTTCCTGACGACGGGTATCCCAAACGCGTGTGGGTTGCTGTTGAAACGACATATATAAACCTCCCCGGTTATTTATTACGTATTACGCGGGTCGCGTTTTTGCGTAGCAATAGAATAGGAAGGCAGCGACTGGCTATCAATTAACCACCTGTTACAAACGTTAGCCTGGGAGTAATGGAAAATTTTAGAGTATAAAAATCAATTAGTTATGATGTGTGAGATAGTGGCAGCGTCACAGTTGGTCTGAAATCCAGCCCGTTTGAAACGTGGTGGAGATGAAATACAGTGGATTTAAAACATTGAAATGATACGCGGCGTAAAGCCATCTTGCTTTACGCCGCCCTATTTAACCGGTGTGGTTAGTGCACCAGCATAACCAAAAAAACCGATTTTCCTATCTGTTCAGCATTAATATCAGTTAATGTCGGTTCCTCACCAGTTGATAACGGCGCGTCAGATATTCCACCGGCGCGCTCCAGATATGCACCAGCCGGCAAAATGGGAACAGCAGGAACAGCGTCATCCCCAGCACCAAATGCAGTTTGAAAATCAGCGCCACATCGGTCAGATGCCCAGACGCGCCACCACGAAACGTCACCACGGCCTGCGCCCATTCCACCAACTTCATCATTTCGCTGCCATCCATGTGTCGGGCAGAGAATGGGATAGTCAACAGTCCTAGCACCGCCTGAATGACCAGCAGTGTCATGATCAAAATATCGCCGGTAGTGGACGTAGCCCGCACTCGCGGGTTAGTCAGGCGGCGCTTCAACAGTAAACCACCCCCTACCAGCGTCAGCACGCCACATAGTCCGCCACCGAACATGGCCATTTTCTGCTTAACTTCAAGCGGCAAAAATGCTTCGTACACCCAGTGTGGCGTCAGCATGCCGAACAGATGGCCGCCCAGTACCCCGAGAATGCCGATGTGGAACAGATTGGAGGCCAGTCGCATCCCTTTTTTATCCAGCATCTGGCTGGAGCCTGCACGCCAGCTGTACTGCCCGTAGTCATAACGCAACCAGCTACCGATCAGGAACACCGCACCGGCAATATAAGGATAAATATCGAAAAAAAACAGGTTGATATAATACATTAGCATCCTCCTTTTACCGGCGTGGTATCAAGATTCAGGTATTGTGGTACCACCGCGCCAGTGAAGCGGCGCTGATGTTGAGTCTGTTGCGCCGATGCGCAACCCTGCTCACCGAGGAATTTGACCTGCTCCTCTTCCCACACGGCGTCCAGCGCTTGCGGGGTGTCATCACGGGCTTCGTGGGCGATGCTTTTAGTGACATTGTCACTTCTAAGTGCGCTACCGGAAATCGACAACAACAGATCAAACAGCACGGCATACTGGCTGTCACGTTGCTGCAAGCGGGCTCCCAGCAATGCCAGAATTGTCGCGATATCCGTTAATCCGGCACGACTCTGGTCTGGTTTTCGCTGCGCCAGATACTCCAGATACAGCGGCAAATAGTCTGGCAGCTCTTTACTGTCCAGCATCAGGCCGGCCTGACGATACTGTTCCATCAAATCCACCATCGCCTGACCACGATCGCGCGATTCACCGTGTACATGCTCAAACAGCAACAGTGAAGTAGCACGACCACGGTCAAACAGCTCACAGTATTGCGCCTGTCTATCTAATAAGTCTGATCGGTAAAAATCACCGATAAACTGCATCAGTTGAGCGCTCTGACGCAATGACAGTTCCTCCGTCTGCTCTATTGCCTCCAGTAGCGCCGATTGGTTTTCCCACAGTTCGCGGTCCGGGTAGTCCAGCAGACGGGCAATCACCTGAAGACTAATCATGACCGTTCTCCCGCATGATTTTGCTGTTCATATCCCGCGTCTTGCTACTGACATCAATGGCATCAATACGGCGGCTATTGAACAGGTTGAACGGAGAATCGCTGCCGTGACAGCCGTCACCGAAGCTAAACCCGCAACTTTTGCTTTCCGGGAAGGCTTCCCGCGCTATTTCACGATGGCTGGAGGGAACCACAAAGCGATCTTCAAAATTGGCAATTGCCAGATAGCGGTACATTTCCTGAGCCTGCGCTTCAGTTAAGCCCACCTGCTCCAACGCACGAGTATCGGTAATGCCATCTACCGTTTCAGCCCGCTTGTAGTGGCGCATGGCCAGCATACGTTTCAACGCCAGCAACACCGGTTGAGTGTCCCCTGCCGTCAGCAGGTTAGCCAGATATTGCACCGGAATACGCAGGCTTTCGACATCCGGCAAGATGCCGCTGTGTGCCAGTTCACCAGCATCAGCAGCAGACTGAATCGGTGACAGAGGCGGCACATACCACACCATTGGCAACGTGCGATATTCCGGGTGCAGCGGTAGCGCCAGCTTCCAGTCCACCGCCATTTTGTACACCGGTGACTGCTGCGCGGCATCAATGACGCTCAGTGGTATGCCATCTTTCAACGCTTGCTCAATGACTACCGGGTCATGTGGGTCGAGGAAAATATCCAATTGACGCTGATACAGGTTCTGTTCGTTATCCGCTGATGCCGCCTGTTCAATGCAGTCTGCGTCATACAGTAAAACCCCAAGATAGCGGATCCGTCCCACGCAGGTTTCCGAGCACAGCGTTGGCATGCCGGACTCAATGCGCGGATAACAGAAAATACATTTTTCCGACTTGCCACTTTTCCAGTTGAAGTAGATTTTTTTGTACGGGCAACCGGTCAGGCACATACGCCAGCCACGGCATTTATCCTGGTCAATCAGTACAATGCCGTCTTCGGCGCGTTTGTAGATGGCGCCACTCGGACAGGTCGCTACACAAGCCGGGTTCAGGCAGTGCTCACACAGCCGTGGTAAATACATCATGAAGGTATTTTCGAACTGGCCGTACATCGCGCTCTGCATCTGGTCGAAATTTTTATCCAACGCACGTTTACTGAATTCGCCCCCCAGATCGTCTTCCCAGTTCGGACCGTTTTCGATCTTCTTCATGCGCTGACCGGTAATCAGCGAGCGTGGGCGCGCTACCGGCTGATGCTTGCCTTCCGGGGCCTGTTGCAGATGCTGGTAGTCATAATCAAACGGCTCGTAGTAGTCATCGATGGACGGCACATCCGGATTGGCAAAAATCTTTGCCAGTACGCCGACACGACTGCCCATCCGTGGTTCCAGCTTGCCGTTGATTTTTCGGATCCAGCCACCTTTCCACTTCTCCTGATCTTCCCAGGCATGAGGATATCCAACGCCAGGTTTGGTTTCGACGTTATTAAACCAGGCGTACTCCATACCTTCACGGCTGGTCCAGACGTTTTTGCAAGTGACCGAGCAGGTATGACACCCAATGCATTTATCGAGGTTCAGCACCATGCCAACTTGTGAACGAATTTTCATTAGGCTTTCTCCTGCCGGCGTTTAGCTGCTGTGCTGTTGGTCTGGATATCGTCCTGGCCTTCGTCATCCAGCCAGTCAATACGCTTCATTTTGCGAACCACCACAAACTCGTCACGGTTGGAACCCACGGTGCCGTAGTAGTTGAAACCATAGGCCAGTTGCGCATATCCCCCAATCATGTGTGTTGGTTTCGGACAGATGCGAGTCACAGAGTTATGAATACCACCGCGCTGTCCGGTCATTTCCGAGCCGGGCAGATTCAAAATACGTTCCTGTGCGTGGTACATCATGGTCATACCGGCAGGAATACGCTGGCTCACCACGGCGCGAGCCGTCAGAGAACCGTTGACGTTAAACGCTTCAATCCAGTCATTATCCACAATGTCCAGATCGCGGGCATCGTCTTCGCTCAGCCAGACAATCGGACCACCGCGTCCCAGCGTTAGCATCAACAGGTTATCGCTGTAGGTGGAGTGAATGCCCCACTTCTGATGCGGCGTCAGAAAGCTCAGCACCTTTTCCGGATTACCATTCGATTTTTTGTTCAGCAACAGTGTGGTCGTGCGGGTATCCACAGGCGGGCGGTAGACCAGCAGACCCTCGCCAAAGGCGCGCATCCATTCGTGATCCTGATACAACTGCTGGCGACCCGATAGCGTGCGCCACGGAATTAGCTCGTGAACGTTGGTGTAACAGGCATTGTAAGACACGTGCTCATCTTCCAGACCGGACCAGGTGGGGCTGGAGATAATCTTGCGCGGCTGAGCCTGAAGATCGCGAAAGCGAATTTTTTCATCCTTTTTCGACTGTGCCAAATGAATGTGGTCGCGCCCCGTCACCTTGCTCAGTGCGGCCCAGGCTTTAACCGCCACCTGGCCGTTGGTTTCCGGTGCCAGCGACAAAATCACTTCGGCAGCATCAATCGCAGTTTCAATCTTCGGTCGCCCGACGGCAGTACCTTCTGCCTTGGTGTAGTTCAGTTTTTTCAGAAAATCGATTTCCGTCTGGGTGTTCCAGCTAATGCCTTTACCGCCATTTCCCAGCTTATCCATCAACGGACCGAGTGATGTAAAGCGCGCATAAGTATTCGGATAGTCGCGTTCCACCACCATAATATGTGGCGCGGTTTTCCCTGGAATCAGGTCACATTCGCCTTTTTTCCAATCCTGTACACCCAACGGCTGCGCCAGTTCAGCGGCAGAATCATGCTGAATCGGCAACGTCACCACGTCGGTTTCAGTACCTAAATGTCCCTGACACACGCGGGAAAATACACTGGCGAGACCTTTATAAATGTCCCAGTCACTTTTGGATTCCCAGGCCGGATCGACTGCCGCCGATAACGGATGAATAAACGGATGCATGTCCGACGTATTCATATCGTCTTTCTCGTACCAGGTGGCGGTGGGCAGCACAATATCCGAATAGAGGCAGGTACTGGACATGCGGAAATCGAGCGTTACCACCAGATCCAGCTTCCCTTCACCGCCCTGATCCTGCCATTCCACTTCTTCCGGTTTCACTCCGCCCTGAACGCCCAGATCTTGTCCCTGAATACCGTGCTCTGTACCCAGCAGATATTTGAGCATGTATTCATGGCCTTTACCGGACGAGCCCAGTAGGTTGGAACGCCAGACAAACAGGTTCCGTGGGAAGTTCTGCGGGTCATCCGGTTGCTCGGCCGCAAAACGTAACTCGCCGGATTTCAGTGCAGCGACCGTGTACTCCTGCGGCGTCATGTCGGCGGCTTGCGCTTTGGCGGCGATATGCAGCGGGTTAGTGTCCAGTTGCGGCGCCGACGGCAACCAGCCCATGCGTTCGGCGCGCACGTTGAAATCAATCATGCTGCCGGTAAAGCGGGATTTATCCGCCAGTGGCGACAGGAGTTCTTGTGGCGTTACGGTTTCATAACGCCATTGGCTAGAGTGGTTGTAGAAAAACGAGGTGCTGTTCATGTGGCGTGGCGGACGCTGCCAGTCGAGAGCAAACGCCAGCGGCAGCCAGCCGGTTTGCGGGCGCAGCTTTTCCTGTCCGACGTAATGCGCCCAGCCACCACCGCTCTGACCGACACAACCACAGAAAACCAGCATATTGATCAGCCCACGGTAGTTCATGTCCAGGTGATACCAATGGTTCATTCCGGCACCGACGATAATCATTGACCGGCCGTGGGTTTTATCCGCATTATCGGCAAATTCACGGGCGACACGAATAATGTTCTGTCGGGAAACGCCAGTGATCTGCTCAGCCCACGCCGGACTGTATGCCTTCACCTGATCATAATCCTTGGCACAGTTGTCATCCTGTAGGCCGCGGTCTACACCGTAGTTAGCCAGCGTCAGATCATACACGCTGGCCACCAGCGCATCGCTGCCATCCGCCAGTTGCAGGCGTTTGACGGGCAGCTGATGCAACAGGATTTCATCCAGTCCGACACTGTTGAAATGTTCGCTGGTGATGCCACCGAAATAAGGGAACCCCACCGGTACAACATCGTCATGGGTCCCTAGTAAGCTAAGGCGCAGACTAACATCCTGCTGGCTGGTTCCATCGCGCTGCTCCAGATTCCATTTGCCCTGTTCCCCCCAGCGATAGCCGATGGAGCCCTGCGGGGCGGTGAGATTGCCACTGTGCTCATCAATCGCAACTGTTTTCCACTGCGGGTTATTGTCCTGCCCCAGATTATCGATCAGATCCGCCGCCCGCAGCAGCCGACCAGCAGCGTAATAACCGTCATTACGGGGTTCTAACAGCACCAGCATTGGCATATCGGTGTACTGACGAACATATTCGATAAAATAGTGGCTCGGACGTTCCAGATGAAACTCTTTCAGGATCACATGGCCCATTGCCAGCGCCATCGCGCTATCGGTGCCCTGCTTCGGATTCAGCCACAGATCACACAGTTTGGCGATTTCCGCATAGTCTGGCGTAATCGCTACCGTTTTGGTGCCTTTGTAACGGACCTCACTAAAGAAATGCGCATCCGGGGTACGCGTTTGCGGCACGTTGGAACCCCAGGCAATGATATAGGACGAGTTGTACCAGTCGGCAGATTCCGGTACGTCAGTCTGCTCACCCCAGGTTTGCGGTGAAGCGGGCGGCAAGTCACAGTACCAGTCGTAAAAACTGAGGCAAACACCCCCCAGCAGCGACAGATAGCGAGCACCAGCAGCATAGGACACCATCGACATGGCCGGAATCGGCGAGAAACCGATGATACGATCAGGACCAAAGGTTTTGGCGGTATAAACATTAGCCGCCGCAATCAGTTCGTTGGCTTCATTCCAGTCAGAACGCACAAAGCCGCCGCGACCACGTACCTGTTTGTAGCTGCGAACTTTTTCCACATCACCGACAATTGATGCCCAGGCATCCACGGGATCGCGATGATGTTGTTTGGCTTCGCGCCACAATGTGATCAGTTGTTTGCGCATCATCGGATATTTCAGACGGTTAGCACTGTACAGATACCAGGAGTAACTGGCACCGCGTGGGCAACCACGGGGTTCATGATTTGGCAAATCCGGGCGGGTACGTGGATAGTCGGTTTGCTGGGTTTCCCAGGTGACCAGCCCGTTTTTAACGTAGATTTTCCAACTGCACGATCCGGTACAGTTGACACCATGTGTCGACCGTACCACTTTGTCATACTGCCAGCGGCTACGGTAACCATCTTCCCAATCACGATTGGTATTAAGGGTTTGACCATGACCATCAGAAAATGGCTCGGCTAGTTGTTTAAAGTAGCGTAACCGGTCAAGAAATTTGCTCATCCGGACTCTCCTGCTGCGGAGCCTGCTGGCCCCTGTAGTTATAAACTTGTAGTTATAAAATGTCCGTAGCAGACGCGTAGGCTTTGCTTACGACACATCGCTCAATTTGCCGCTAGGTTAGCCAGCGCGTCATAAGTCAAAATTGATGGTGATCAAGAGAGATGGAGCCGGGATCAACGGGTAACGGGTAAAATACCACCAAAGGGTGATATACCTTTTTGAAATCAAGACATTGATAAATAAATAGATTATTAACCTGATAAATAAATGACAGGCACAGGATTTATACCTGCAACTATTTGGGGGTAGCCGCAGAAACATGCTTACCAGAATGAATTTTCTCTTTATTTAAAGGTGAGGCACCACTTGATTTTTCCATTAAGAATGTTGTAACTAAATTAACACCACAGCGAAACTCGTAAATCTCGTTTTACATAAATTCCGCATTGCCTGGGATAGTGAAAAAGTATGTGACTGGCGATTAAGCAGAGAAAAAAGGCAGGGATCAACAGCAACTGACTGGCTTGCTTATTGCAGAAATTGGATACCGAGCATATCGGTAAGAACATGCCCGGTTCCAGAGAAGTCATCCCTGACTACTCACTCGTCAGTCACTGACTTTTTTTGCGACCGTAGCACAGCCAGGTAATCAGCACACAAACCGCATAGAACACCACGAAAATTTTCATCGCGCCAGCTGGCGATCCAGTCAGTTCCAGCGAAGTCCCGAACGCTTTCGGGATAAAGAACCCGCCAATCGCGCCCATCGCGGAAATGAACCCAAGTGCGGCAGCCGTATCGGTAACGGCACTGCGCTGCGCGTCTTCATTACTTCCGCCACTGGCCTTGACCCGCGTCAGTGTCAATCCACGGAAAATCACGGCAATCATCTGGAAAGTGGAACCACTTCCCAGTCCCGCCGTCAGGAACAACAACATGAAAATACCAAAGAACAGTGGGAAAGAACCCTCATTGCCGGTTCCTGGCAGTGAAATGAACAACAGAGCGGAAAGTATCGACATCAGGATAAAGTTAATCAATGTCACCCGAACACCACCAAAGCGGTCGGATAGCATCCCCCCCACCGGACGTGCCAATGCTCCCAGCAACGGCCCAAAGAAGGCGTAATGCAGAATGACGATACTCGGGAACTGGGTTTTGGATAGCATGGCAAAACCTGCAGAAAATCCAATAAACGACCCGAACGCGGCGAGGTACAACACACTGAGTATCCACAGATGTGAGCGCTTCAGCACCGGTAGCTGTTGACGCAGAGAAGCTTTGGCAGCGCTCAGGTCGTTCATACCGAACCAGGCGGCGCCAGCCGCGATCAGCAGAAACGGCACCCACACCCACGGCGCATTCTGTAACTGAATGATACTGCCGTCCGGTTGGGCAACGCCTTTACCGGTAAAACTCAATATCGGTAGAAAAATCACCACCGGCACCAGCAGTTGCATCACGCTGACGCCCAGGTTACCGAAGCCGCCGTTTAATCCCAGCGCCCCACCCTGACGGGCTTTCGGAAAAAAGAAGCTGATATTGGCCATGCTGGACGCGAAATTCGCCCCCGCAAAACCGCACAGCAGCGAAATGACCATAAATTCATGATAGGAGGTTTGCAGGTTCTGCACGGCAAACCCCAACCACACACAGGGGATCACCAGAACAAGGGTACTCAGGATAGTCCAACGACGTCCTCCCATCAGCGGAATAACAAACGAATAGGGTATGCGTAGCAGCGCACCGGAAACCGACGGGAGCGCCGTCAACATAAATAGTTGCTCAGTGGTGAAATGAAAGCCTACTTTATTGAGATTAACCGCTACCGTGCTGAACAACATCCAGACACAAAATGCCAGTAACAGACAAGGAATAGATATCCATAAATTGCGTTGGGCAATACCCTGCCCACGGGTTTGCCAGAATTGCGGATCTTCCGGGTACCACTCCCTGATCACCGTCTCACGTGGCGTGATTTGAGTCATTGTTGGCTGCGTCATAAAAACCTCGGTCAATAGAAACACCTGTATGGTTACGCGTCACATTAGGGGTTACACCGCTGGCAAAGTTGATATAAATCAACCGGGTGTTAGGTAAAAAAACGCCCCCCAAATCGTCACACTCCTTAATGAGTAACATCACGGAGAAAATTAAATCTTTAATTTCATATTTTTATATCTCATCCCATTATTTCTGTTCTAACGCATAATGGTAGGTGGAAATTTGGTGGTACTCAGTTATAGGTATGGGGTTATCCGTGAGGATAGGGAAAAATACCGACAGGGTGACATCTTCCGATGTGGATTTTCTACTCCTCGGTCATAGGGGGTTTCTACATGTTCAAACGCTTTCTGCTACCGCTATCGCTGGTTAACCAGGTAGCACTAATGATGCTGTTACTGGGCATACTCGGTATTGCCGGCATGGCGGTTTCCAGTTGGATGGCACAAAGCATTCAGGGAAACGCGCACGCTATCAATAAAGCCGGTTCACTACGTATGCAAAGCTATCGACTACTGTCAATGGTGCCTTTATCCGACAATCATAAAGTCTATCTTCAGGCTCTTGAACGGGATGAAACCAGCAGCGATTTGCAACAGGCGGTACAGCGTGAAGGATTGGGGCAACAATTTGATACGTTGCAACAATACTGGATGGTATCGTTAAAACCCCATTTACAGCGGGCTACCCGGCCAATCGATGCATCTGCCGAGGTAGCCGGTTATGTCACACAACTGGATGCGCTGGTCTCCGCCATTGACCATAAAACGGAAGAGCGTTTACGGCTGGTTGCACAGGTGCAGCGCATATTTATTGCCACCATGCTTCTGCTGCTGATAAGCACTATCGTCTATCTGCGTCGCCGTCTACTCCGCCCCTGGCAACAGTTGGTTTCCATGTCTCAGGCAATTGGCCGTGGTGATTTCGGACAGCGGGTGATGATCAGCGGAAAAGACGAAATGGGGACGTTGGCACAGGTGCTAAACAGCATGTCCGATGAATTGGCTGCCATCTATCGCGATCTGGAACAACGCGTAGAGGAAAAAACCGCCGACTTACAACAGAAAAATAGCACCCTCTCTTTTCTATACCGCGTCAGCCGCCGTCTGCATACCAGTATGCCTATTTGTAGCCGACTGATGCCAGTATTGGATGAGTTGAGTAAACTCGCTCCATTACGCGATATTCAGTTGCGGTTGTATGAAGATAACAACCAGGAACAATTTCATCAGTTCAGCCACGACGCATCACTCGATCTGGATCAATGTCCCGATGTCGGCTGCCAGTATTGCAGTACACAGGCACCGACACAGGAAACGCCGACGGAGCCACTATACTGGAATCTGAGTGACAAACTGGGGCACTACGGCGTCGTGCTGGCACGATTACCTACCGATACTCAGCTCAGCCAGGATCAACATCAATTACTTAACACGCTGTTGGAACAGTTGACCAGCACGCTGGCGCTGGAACGTCAGTCCAGCCACCAGCAGCAACTGATGCTGATGGAAGAACGGGCCACTATTGCCCGCGAACTGCATGACTCGATCGCCCAATCGCTTTCCTGCTTGAAAATTCAGGTAAGCTGCCTGCAAATGCAGAACGAAACATTGTCGCCAGAAACACAACAACAACTGTCGGCGATGCGGGATGAAATTAACACCGCCTATCGCCAGTTGCGTGAATTACTGACCACCTTCAGGCTTAAACTGTCCGAGCCTGGATTGCTGGCGGCGCTACGCACCACGACTGAGGAATTCGGTAAGCGGCTGGGTTATCCCATTAGTCTACTTTACCAACTTCCACCACAGGCGGTGTCTGCCCATCAGGGGATTCACCTACTGCAAATCGTGCGCGAAGCACTCAGTAATATCTATAAACATGCCAAGGCCACCCAGGTAGACATTAGATTATTGCAGCATCAGGGCCGGATTGTGCTCAGCGTGTGTGACAATGGAATCGGTATCACTGATGATGCCAGTCGCATCAATCACTATGGTTTGATCATCATGCACGATCGCGCTCGCAGTTTGCACGGCGACTTCACTATCCGGCGCTGTGATGAGGGAGGAACCGAAGTCAAGGTCAGTTTCATTGCCGACTATCATCACCCATCATCTTTAACGGGAGAACACAATGACTAACAACGAAGATGCAGCGACTCTTTTACTGATTGATGATCATCCCATGCTACGCAACGGCGTAAAACAGCTGATTAGCATGGATGCCGACTTACGCGTCGCCGGAGAAGCCTGCCATGGTGAACAAGGTGTGGAATTGGCCGAGCAGCTCGACCCGGATCTCATTTTGTTGGATTTGAATATGCCGGGAATGAACGGTCTGGAGACACTGAACCGGCTACGGGAAAAGCCGCTTTCCGGCCGGATTGTGGTGTTTAGTGTTTCTAATCATGAAGATGACGTGATCAATGCGCTGAAAAATGGCGCCGATGGTTATCTGCTCAAGGACATGGAGCCTGAAGATCTACTGGCCGCGTTACATCAGGCAGCGGCAGGGAAAATGGTATTAAGCGAAACGCTGACACCGATTCTGGCCGCCAATCTGCGGGAAAATCGCCATAACAGCGAACGAGATATTCAGCAACTCACACCGCGTGAAAAAGATATTCTTAAGCTGATCGCCCAAGGGTTATCGAATAAAGTCATCGCACGCAAGCTCACCATCACTGAAAGTACGGTAAAGGTACACGTAAAACATCTATTGAAAAAAATGAAATTGAAATCCCGCGTGGAAGCCGCTGTATGGGTATTACAAGAAAAAGTGTTCTAACGCAACCGACATGAAGTACAAGGAATATATATAAATTCTTATATAACCCTTTGTTTATTAATCCAATAATAAAATACACAGATATACGGTTCTATACATTACTTTTCATAATTACTTGTATATTGAGGCATTCAAAAGACTTCTCTTAATTTATAGCCGTTTTCCTAAATATTTCCCCATATTTATTGACTAGACTAGTGCTATTACTGCGCTTCATTGCGTTGTTATCAGGCACTGGAGGATAAATAATGCAAGTTGGTAGTAAAGAGCGATTTATCGGACTGGAATGGCTTCGCTTTCTGTTGGGCTGTTATGTCATGATTTATCATACATTCCATTTTTACCCGCAACGTAAAAGCATCCCTTTCCTCAGTGAACTGACCAGTATGGGATTCTTTGCCACCAGTACTTTTTTTGTACTGTCAGGTTTTTTGTTGACTCATGTCTACATTCGGAATGGCCAGTTACGAGAACCGGCACGGGTATTTTTAGCCAAGCGTTTCTTTAATCTGTATCCAATACATATTATCGGCTTAGTAACATCAATCCTGGCCGTTAGCCTGATGTACTGGCTAGCCATTCCTCCTGAAGGTCAGGCGGCCAGTGCCCGTTTTGTTATCTATGACAGCAATGATCCCAGTGTAAATCCTGAAACGTTGCGGCATTACATGACCAACAGCCAGTTGATGTTTAACAGCTTGCTGCAACTGTTGATGCTTCAGGCATGGAACCCTTATTTTCTGACGTTTAATGCGCCATTATGGTCTTTGTCCACCCTGTTTTTCTTTTATCTGTTATTTCCGTTGCTGGCACCCTGGTTGGTGAACCGCCGTTATCCCCGCCTGTGGCTGGCAATGATATGCCTATTCTACCTGGTGCCCGCTGTATTGGCCGTCTGGCACCAATGGTACGGCATACCTTATACCGGCTTATTGCAACGTGCGCCGCTCCTTCGTCTACCCGAGTTTTTGGCCGGTGTGCTTGGCTATGCTATTTTTCGCAAATGCCGTGACGGCCAATTGCCGGCACTGACATCCTGGCAAAACAGAGGGCTGGGATGTTTTATCGGATTAAGCTTTATTGCTGCCACCTGGTTGTTCACCCGGAGCGGAGCGCCTTATTGGTATTTTCTGCTGCACAACGGGTTACTGCTACCCGCACAGGTTGCACTGGTATATCTGTGTGCACAAGCCAAAGAACCCGACCACACCTGGATAAAAACCTGGTCGACTCGACTGGGAGCGACCTCATTATCTATTTTTGCGTTGCATGTCCCGCTGTTTAATCTGTTCCGCACGGGTGAACAACTGGTACGTGGTAATCCGATCGAGTGCTTCACTAATTGGTCACAGTGCATCAGCATAGCCGGTCAGGTGCAATTGTCACTTGTCGGTTACGGCATATTCCTGCTTTCCACCATTCTCCTTTGCCTGCTCTTTCAGGAACGGGTAGTCATCAAACTGCGTCAATCGCTGACAGCACGCTTTTTGTCTCCTCAGGCTGGGCCACCAAGTCGCGCGGTGTAATTATCTATTCCGCTATAACAGTGACAACAATATGATTCGCGTCATATATAGCGGAACCTCATTAATAGCGTTATTTATAACAATTTACATTCTATCAATAAGACAGTTATGCATAGAGCCTCAGCATGATTCCTGTTAATGTTTGCACCGCCGGGTAGAACCGGCTTTTTCTTTATCGGCCGTACGTCCTCAATGACGTCTTTCACTATGAGTCACTACTGTTTATCTGACAAAATGACAAACTCCAAATATGCAATATCGTCTCTGAGCCTGTTTATCAGTCTCAGTGCCGCAGGTATTTCTTGCAGTTATGCAGACACGGTCTGGTTAGCCAACGGCGACAAGCTCAGCGGACAAATCACCCTACTGGATAGCGGCAAACTGTTCATCAAAACAGACTATGCGGACACCGTTTCTATCTCCTGGGATAAAGTAAAAACTTTCCAGACCGACCATGGAATGATCATTCAGGGTCATCGCTACGAAAAAGGTACGCTTTATCCATCGATAAAACCGGCCGAAACGCGTGCGATCATCGCCCGGCCTGCTATCGACGATGGTCAGGTCAGTGGCGCGCAGGAAACCTTGCCACTATCAAGTATCACCACTATGGTCGAGCCTAAGCCGCTGATAGCGGACTTCTCTTGGAAAGGTAATATTGATGTCAGCCTATCTCACAAGAAAAGCTCTACTGAAACCGATAATCATGATGTCACGCTAAACACCAAACTTCGCCACGGTACCTGGCGTCACAACATTGATGCCAGCTACCATATGGCCAAAGAAGATGAAGTGGAAAGTACCAAAAATGCGGCTGGTGAATATGCACTGGATAAATTCATCGACGAGAATTGGTTCTGGCAGACCCGTTATCAATACAAGCGAGACTGGGTTGAAGATATCAAAATCAACCGCTCTTTCGGTACCGGTCCTGGTTATCAGTTCTGGGACAACGACCTGGGCTCGTTCTCTATAACGACGCTGATCAACTCACAGGAATTCATTTACCAAAATGACGAGAAGGACAACTTCTACTCCAGTGGTCTTAAATGGAATTATGATCGCTTCCTGTTCGGTAAGCGTACTGAAGCCTTTACCGACGGTGAAATCGGCCGCTCCTTTGACGGCACCACACCATTATATTTCAAGGCTGGCGTAGGGCTGCGTTTCAAAGTAACCAATTGGTCTTCTGTGGTCATGAAAGTGACACGCGCCCGTACCGAAAGCGTACAGGGTAATGTCAACGACACATTATATACATTGGGACTTGGCGTAGGCTGGTAATCAATTTGATAAGGAACGGCTTCGCTCTCACAAGAACATCCCTCTGTGCAAGCAGGTGCGTTGCTGTTGTTTAACCGGTTATCCCCGCGAAAGCGGGGATCTGCTCTCGGCAAATTTGTTACCCCGATTACCCAGAAATCGGTTTATTCATGAATGTTTCAGTAGCCGCTCTGTAATTTCCATACTTGTCTGGCCAACGCCGTCAGATCGTCATCAGTCATACCGTAATGATAAAGCTCCTGTTCCAGTGCAAACAGATATTGCGCATTAGTACCCAACGGCCCGCTGGCCTGGGCGATCAACGGTGCCACATGCTGAATACAGGTATCCGCTTCCACTTGAGGGTGATCAGGATTAGTGACAAACACCAATGCTGAAATAGGCTCGCCGCCATGCCGCAGTAACTCACACCATAACGGACGATAACAACCGGTCAGCATTTCACGCTTCCAGAGTAATTCCAGCTCTTCCTGTAGCGTGGCTTCCGACAAACGATAGGCCAATCCGGTAGTACTACCACCCGGTTTCAGACCGAGCATTCGACCAGGCTGGCTTTCCGTACCACGACCAGCCGTCAAACGCAGACAGAATGCCCGATGCCAGCCGTTGAGCGTCGCCAGGCTCTTCTCTTCAGCATCAAATACCGGATTCCACATCAAAGAACCATAGCCAAACACCCAAACCGGACTGTCATTAGGACGACATGCCAGTGTTTTCGCCAATGAATCAGCGCGTTGCTGTGGGGTGAGTAATAAAGTTTCCTCAATACAACCAAACGATGTTCTACAATCTGCTTTTTGCAAAAAATCACGCGTTAACACAGCTTACCACCCTCGCCCCAAAACTTTTCTACCATGTCTACCATGCATTTGACACGCTATATTCTCACCGATGATAAACTGGATCATCAATGTAAGTTTGATTATATTACGGCAAAAGATAACCAATCATTACTGTTTTTGCATTCTATTGAGTCTGTGCAATTGCCGTTATATACCGCTCATTTTTTCTAAGCCGCAGTAGCCAATAAAAACAATAAGATTAAAAATGTAAACCATGGTTATGAATAATAAATAATCAGTCTGTTATGTGCACATAAATTAATTGCAAAAAATAATCTATTACACATTAAGAATAATAAATTCGCTGAAAGTAATAACATCCTTTTCCCTTATCGGTGCATCTATGTGGTGAATGGCAACCCATATCCGGCGCTATTTCCCACTGATATTAGGATAATAGTGCTGTAATAGAACTGAATTTCCCAATAATAGGCTACATTTCACTCCCTCAACAGGGGTAACACCTTTCTCTTGATATACCTCTGGATCTCCATCAGACAAAGAGCGTATCGTAGCGCTTCAATCTACGTCGGGTCACTGACTGGCGACTCGTCATTCCCTTTTCTTTTTGTTGGTTTTTTGCCTTAGATGAACTCACACCGAATTAACGGCACGACACCGTTCAGCGCGCTGATAGAGGCATGCTGGCGTGAAAAATATACGTTACAGCGCTTCACTCATGATGTTATTGCCGGTATCACTGTAGGTATCATTGCCATACCACTGGCGATGGCATTGGCTATCGCCAGTGGCGTTCCACCGCAATACGGGCTTTATACTTCCGCCGTCGCCGGGCTGGTGATTGCACTCAGTGGCGGCTCCCGCTACAGCGTATCCGGTCCAACTGCCGCATTTGTGGTCATTCTCTATCCGGTATCCCAGCAATTTGGGCTCTCCGGGTTATTAGTGGCCACATTACTTTCTGGCGTATTTTTGTTGCTGATGGGGGTGTGCCGCCTTGGTCGCCTGATCGAATATATTCCCTTGTCTGTCACTCTCGGTTTTACCTCCGGGATCGGTATTACCATCGCGACCATGCAAATCAAGGATTTCTTTGGTCTGACGATGCCGGTAATGCCAGAACACTACGTCGGGAAAGTAATAGCAATCGTTCATGCGCTTCCTTCACTACAGATCGGTGATTTGCTTATTGGCGGTACAACCTTGTTTGTCTTGCTTATCTGGCCAAAATTGCATATTCGCGTGCCCGGACATTTGCCCGCATTGCTGGCAGGTACGGCTGTCATGGGAATACTGTCATTGATGCATATAGAAGTTGCGACCATTGGCTCTCGCTTTAGCTATCTGCTGGCGGATGGCTCTCAGGGTCAGGGTATCCCGGCTATTCTTCCCCAACTTGTACTTCCCTGGAATGTTCCCTCAGCCAGTGGACAAACCATGACGCTCAGTTGGCAGAGTATTTCTGCCTTACTCCCGGCGGCGTTTTCCATGGCGATGCTTGGCGCTATTGAATCACTGCTGTGCGCTGTGGTGCTGGATGGTATGACTGGCCGGAAACATCGCTCAAACGCTGAGCTGGTGGGACAAGGTTTCGGCAACATCATTGCGCCTTTTTTCGGCGGCATTACCGCCACCGCCGCCATTGCCCGTTCAGCCGCCAACGTGCGAGCCGGTGCTACATCACCTGTTTCTGCGGTGATTCATGCTTTGCTGGTACTACTGGCCCTGCTGGTGCTGGCACCGTCACTCTCTTACCTGCCAATGGCAGCGATGGCTGCTCTTTTGCTTATTGTTTCCTGGAACATGAGTGAAGCCCACAAGGTAATTGATCTGCTACGTCGGGCCCCCAGAGACGACATCATCGTGATGGTGTTGTGTATGTCATTGACTGTGCTGTTTGACATGGTTATTGCCATTACCGTGGGCATTGTGCTGGCATCACTGCTATTTATGCGCAGCATCGCCAAAATGACCCGATTGAGTGAGTTGGCGGGAAAGCTGCCGAACGAGAGACTGGTTTTACGCGTGAATGGCCCACTGTTTTTCGCTGCCGCGGAACGCATTTTTAACGATCTGCTGGAGCGTAGTGAAGGATATCACACCATTATTTTGCAGTGGGATGCCGTACCGGTATTGGATGCGGGTGGTTTGAGTGCGTTCATGCGTTTCAGTGAACTGCTGCCTGCCGACAAACATCTGATCATTACGGATATTCCGTTCCAGCCACTAAAAACTCTGGCGCGGGCCAATGTAATGCCCATCGCCAACCGTTTAAGCTTTTACGCTACGTTGGAACAAGCACTGGAGGCGACAGCATCGCTGCAAGACACACCACCAGAATAAAGTGTAAAGGATCTACTGCATATATCAGGCAGGATTCACGGAGCATTTCCCGGCATAGGCACGGTAATGTGGATAGACAGATATTCTTCATACTGCGTCAATGCCAGCAAACAGTTATCGCATTCCTGGCCAATAGCCTGTAGTTGCTCCATTGAAAGGGCATAGGGCAGACGGATATCAATATCCGTCAGTCCCTGCTGCTGCGCCAGGGTAATCAAACGAGCGATATTGGTTTCATCGCTGACCTGTGTTGACAGTACTTGCAACGCCAGCGTCTCAAGTTTCTCATTTTCAGTAGCGGGTTCCCTCTCCGGCATTTTCGTGACAATACCGAAAATCGGCATCACGCCATAGATTGCATCAATAAAGCGCCAGCGCTTGTTGCACAACGCACCAAGATAAGCGGTGTAATCAATGCAGATTCTTTCACTGGAGTTTGTAGGTACAAGATGAACCTTTTTCATCGGTTTCTCCTCTCCGTTACCAGTGGGTCAATTCCGCCATTCACCATCGCGCATTACAACGCAAAAAAGACGTAATAAGGTATAGTGTCTTGAATAATTGTAGTGTTACTCCGCAAAAGCAGGAGCTTTTATTGTGGCAACTTCTTTTACCGCACCCGTGCTGATTACCGGTGGTGCGAAACGCATTGGTCTGGCGTTGGCACACTCCTTTTTGGCACAGAATGTGCCAGTGATTGTCAGTTGGCGTACATACTACCCGTCGCTGGAAATATTGTCACAGCAGGGTGCAATCTGCCTGCAAGCTGATTTTTCAACTACCGAAAACGTTTATGATTTTGCCAAACGCGTCAAGGCGCTGGCGCCGAAGTTGCGGGCCGTTATTCATAACGCCAGCACATGGCGGGCTGAACAGCATGATGAGCCGCTGGAACAAACGCTGGCAGAAATGTTGCAAATCCACGTTTATACCCCTTACCTACTTAATCAACTGCTGGAATCTTGTCTGTATGGTCAGGGGGTCGGAGGAAGCGATATCATTCATCTAACCGATTATGTCGTGGAAAAAGGCAGTGAGAAGCACATTGCCTATGCCGCCAGTAAAGCGGCGCTGGACAATATGACCCGCTCCTTTGCCAAGAAGCTGGCACCCGATGTCAAAGTCAATGCCATTGCGCCAGCATTGATCATGTTTCACCCGGACGATACGACCAGGTATCGTCAGAAAGCTCTGAAAAAATCCTTGATAGAAACCGTACCTGGCGAAGAAGAGGTTGTCCGGCTGGTTCATTATCTGTTGAGTAGTCACTACATGACCGGTAAGACGCTGGGATTAGACGGTGGTCGCCCGCTACGCTAACCTGACACGCTTGTTTACACCGCAGTAATAGCGCCGCGGGTGACGTAACCCTATGCTTTGGAATGCTTTAAGTTGTGAGTTTACAAACATGTATAAAATTGTTTTTGTTGAAGATGATGCTGAAATAGGCAAATTGATCGCAGCGTATTTAGGCAAACATGATATTGATGTGCAGATAGAGCCCCGAGGGGACACGGCTCTGGCATTTATTGAAAAACAAAAGCCTGACCTGATACTGCTGGATATTATGTTGCCCGGCAAAGACGGCATGACGCTCTGCCGTGAACTGCGACCGGTATTTTCCGGTCCTATCGTTCTACTAACCTCTCTTGATAGCGACATGAACCATATTCTGGCGTTGGAGATGGGTGCTGATGACTACATTCTGAAAACCACACCGCCAGCGGTGTTGTTAGCGCGGCTACGACTGCATTTCCGTCAATACGCGGCGACACCTTCGTCTCCGTTGGATAAACCACAGTCAGTGCAGCTGCATAAACCCTTGAACTTTGGTCTATTGTGCATCGACCCGATCAATTGGGAAGTTACACTGGATAATGAAAACATCGTACTATCCACCGCCGATTTTGATCTTCTGTGGCAACTGGCTACTCATGCCGGGCAAATCATGGACCGGGAAGCATTGCTCAAAAACCTGCGAGGTGTCAGTTATGACGGCATGGATCGCAGTATAGACGTCGCCATTTCCCGTCTGCGCAAAAAATTGTACGACAATGCGCTGGAACCCGTTCGTATCAAAACTATCCGTAACAAAGGCTATCTGTTCGCCCCCAACGCCTGGGAGACACGCTTATCATGAGAAAGCTGTTTATTCAGTTTTTTCTGTTACTTTTTGCCAGCTTTTTGGTAATGACCCTGCTGGTCGGGCTGGTTTATAAAGTTACTGCTGAACGCGCGGGTCGACAGTCCATGAATGACCTGATGAAAAGCTCACTTTATCTGATCCGCAATGAGCTGCGCGCTATTCCCCCACGCGAATGGCATCAGACCATTAATCAGATGGACCTGAATCTTTCATTCAAACTGCACATCGAACCCATCAGTAAATACACGCTCAGTACCCGGGAACATCAGCGCCTGGTACAGGGCGAGATCATCGCACTGGACGATGAATACACGTTTATTCAACGCATCCCCCGCAGCCACTACGTTTTGGCCGTTGGTCCGATTCCTTATCTGTTTTTCCTGCATGAAATCCGGCTTCTTAATTTATTTGTACTGATGCTGATCGGCCTGTCGCTGGCACTACCCGTATTTTTGTGGATGCGCCCACACTGGAAAGCGATGCTGCAACTGGAAAGCGCGGCCCAACGACTGGGGGACGGGCATCTAGAAGAACGTACTCACTTTGACAACACCTCTAGTCTTTTCCGTCTCGGGGTGGCCTTTAATCGTATGGCGGACAATCTGAATCAACTGATTGCCAGTAAAAAACAGCTCATTGACAACATCGCTCATGAACTGCGAACTCCCTTGGTGCGCCTGCGCTACCGCCTGGCAATCAGCGACAATCTGACCGAAAAGGAGCAAGAATCGATTAACCGGGACATCAGTCAACTGGAGGCATTAATTGATGAATTACTCACTTACGCTCGTCTTGATCGGCCACAAGTCACACTGCATCTGGAAGCCATTGCCTTATCAGACTGGTTACAAAAGCGGGTTCAGGATTTTCAACTGGTTCATGCGGATAAAAAAATTGAGCTGGATATTCATCAATCCGCTAATTTCGGCTATGTCGATTTACGGCTGATGGAGCGAGTTTTAAATAATCTGGTCACTAATGCGCTGCGTTTCTGCAAAAACCGCTTGCGGATAGGACTCACTCTGGATCAAGGCGTAGCCTGTCTGCAAGTTGAAGATGATGGGCCCGGCATCGCCCCACAAGATAGAGAAACCATCTTTGAACCTTTTATTCGGCTTGATTCTGGTATTGAAAACAGCAGTGGCGGCTGTGGACTGGGTCTGGCGATTGTTCACGCCATCGTCCGCGCTCATGGTGGAGACATCAGTGTGAAAAGCAGTTCACTGGGCGGTGCACGGTTTATTTTTCGCTGGCCAGTCATCACCTCTACATCGGCTTCCGGTGGTTTGCCGACAAAGGTTGTACAATTCGTTACACGCGGAAACCAATCACTCACAGAGTGATAGCTTATATTCGCTTATTCTCCTTTCATCGGCCCACCTTAGGGGTTCGAAATACGAATTGGATAATGAGGAAATGATGATGAATAAAGTATTAGTAATGATCGCAGGTGTAGCTCTGGGTCTGTCCTCTGTTGCCTTTGCAGCTGATGCTGCTACAACGGCGCCTACCGCTAGCGCGTCAACAACTATGGCTAAAACCGCTCATGTTAAGAAACATGTTAAGCACGTAAGACATGTTAAGCATGTGAAACATGCAAAACAAACAGCAACCCCTGCTCAAAAAGCACAGGCCGCTAAGAAAAAAGTTGTGAAAAAACACGTTACCCCTGCCCAGAAAGCTCAGGCAGCCAAGAAAAAAGTTGTGAAAAAACACACTCCGGCCAAGAAGACTGCTACCCCGGCAGCTTAATTAAGCATGCTGTCTATCGACAGTCATGAATACAGGAAGTGATTCGCTCATTATTCAACTTCCAACATGACATAAGTGACCTTAAACACCCGGTTTGACCGGGTGTTTATTTCATGGGGATAGGATGATGCTGCGTCGTTATTCATTTGAAATCGTATTGTCCTTTCTGCTTATTTGCGCGTTGGTTATCATACTGTTTTTCCTGTAATTTATTTTCATATCATCGATGGGATGACAGCAATGGTGTCCGATCCGTCCAACAGCAAATCCGTCTATAGTTATTTCATACTATTAGCTATTTCACCCCATTGTTAACACGCTGAATTTTACTCAAAGGCGAACTCTTCTATGCGCATATCAGCCTGCTTGTTATGTTCATTCACCCTTCTTGCTCCAACGGTTTGGGCAGATACCGTTCCCAGCGCTGAGCAGCAAAAGCAAATCCTGTTTTTTAACCATGATGATCGCGATAAAGTTCCTGATGTATCCCAATGGCCCTGGCAGGCCATCGGCCAGTTAGAAACCGCCAGCGGTAATCTCTGCACGGCAACACTGATTTCGCCACATCTGGCACTTACCGCAGGGCATTGCGTGCTTGCGCCTCCAGGTGTCGCCGACAAACCCATTGCCTTACGCTTTTTACCTACCGGCAACGGCTGGCGCTATGAGACCCACCAGATTGTAGCGCTAACCAACAGACGGCTGGCCAAACGACTGAAGGCCGATGGAGACGATTGGATCGTTCCCCCCGCTGCGGCACCGTGGGATTACGCGCTTATCCGCCTGAAACAGACGCCACCCAATATCAAACCATTACCGTTATGGTCAGGCTCGCTGGAGGCATTGAAAATCGCCTTAGCGCAGGCACACCAGCACGTTACTCAGGCGGGTTATCCGGAAGATCACCAGGAAACACTGTACCGGCACCAGAATTGTCTGATTACGGGTTGGGTACACAAGGCCGTGATGTCACACCGGTGCGACACTTTACCGGGCGACAGTGGCTCGCCGTTGATGTTGAAAACCCCTAATGGCTGGGTGTTGATGGGGATTCAAAGCTCCGCTCCGGACGCCAGTGCCCGAAACCAGGCAGACAACCGTGCCGTGGCCGTTACCGCTATTCGTCAACAATTAGAAACGTTGTCTGAACACGCATCCCACTGAATCAGCTTATCGGCGTTTTCTGAACTGAAAACGCCCTTCTTCCGAAAAATGGTTACCGTATCTGCCCGTTCAATGGCATAAACGGGGATGCATGCTGAAGCTGACCGGAACCGGGGAAAAACCAGGTTTAAACGTCAAGCTGCTCCATCGCTTGCAGGATGCGTTTATCAGAAATGGGGTAAGGCGTACCAAGTTGCTGGGCAAAATAGCTGACCCGCAGTTCTTCAATCATCCAGCGAATCGCTTTTACGTCCTCATCATCCCGACGTTCCAGCGGCAATTTGTGCAACCACTGCTGCCAGGCCCGCTGAACCTGTTCGATTTTCAGCATCTGCGCCCGATCACGATTAATGTCTTGTGCCAGTTTTTCCAGCCGCCGTTCAATCGCCCGCAGATAACGCAATACATCCGGCAAACGCTGCCAGCCATTTTCAGTCACAAAGCCGCGGTAAACTAACCCATTAAGCTGGGTTTTGATATCACTCAGCGCCAGCGCCATGGTAATGTCTACCCGCCCTTTCAACCGTTTGTTGATGGCAAAACCCGTCGTCAGGATCTGCTCTACTTGCCTGGCAATATCCACCACCGTGTCATTTAGCTCGGCACGGACTTTGTCATGCAACCGCAGATAATCCTCTTCTTTCCACACCGGCCCGCCAAACTCCCTTATGAGCATATCCACACCACAGGCAATGCAGTCATCAATCAGATCCAGCACCTTGCCATAAGGATTAAAATACAATCCCAGCTTGGCTTTATTGGGCAACTTTTCATGTAGATACTTGATAGGGGAAGGAATATTCAGCAGTAACAATCGCCGCAACCCTCGCGACATCATTTGTTGCTGCTGATGTGGTGTATCAAACAGGCGAATTGCCACGCTGTCCTTTTCATCCACTAACGCCGGATAGGCTTTCACCGCATAACCACCGCGTTTCTGCTCATAGCACTCGGGCAGGTGGTCAAAACTCCAGGTGTGCAGATCATTTTGTTCAATACCCTCATCTGCCACAGCTGATAACGTTTGCTGTACCTTATCTTTCAACTGTTCCTTCAGATTACTCAGGCTCTTCCCTTCCCGCAAAGTGCGATTCTTTTCATCTAACACGCGGAAGGTCATTTTAAGATGATCGGGCACCTGATCCCACTGCCACTCTTCACGAGGAACCGTCACGCCGGTCATCAAACGTAGTTCTCGTTCCAGTGCGTCCAACAGCCCTTTTTCCAGCGGTGTTACTCGAGCCAGAAACGCCTCAGCGTAGTTAGGTGCAGGCACAAAATTGCGTCGGGTTGGTTTTGGCAGCGATTTAATCAGCGCAATCACCAAGTCACGCCGCACGCCGGGAATCTGCCATTCAAAGCCATCTTCTTTCACCTGATTGAGAATCGGCAGTGGAATATGCACCGTAACGCCGTCAGCGTCAGCTCCTGGTTCAAACTGATAGCTCAGTCGCAGTTTGATATTATCCTGGTGCCAGAAGTTGGGGTAATCCAGTGCACTGACGCTATCCGCACCGTCTTTAATCAGCATATTCTTTTCAAAATTCAGCAGATCAGCGTCCGACTGGCTGGCGGTCTTCCACCAGGCGTCAAAATGACGAGCGGAAATGACATCAGGTGGAATCCGTTGATCGTAAAACGCAAACAGCGTCTCATCATCCACCAGGATGTCGCGACGGCGGGATTTATTTTCCAGCTCCTCTACTTCAGCCAGTAGCTTCAGATTGGCGCGGAAAAATACATGCCGTGTCTGCCAGTCACCTTCAACCAACCCGTGGCGGATAAACAGCTCACGGGATAGCTGCGGGTCAATGGAGCCATAATTCACCTTGCGTGCCGCCACGACCGGTAAACCGAACAGCGTTACCTTTTCCTGAGCGATGACCGCACCCTGTGCTTTCTCCCAATGTGGATCACTGTAACTGCGTTTAATCAGATGCTGGGCCAACGGTTCCACCCATTCCGGTTCAATACGCGCGGCAATCCGCCCCCAGAGCCGGCTGGTTTCCACCAGTTCGGCCACCATGGTCCACTTGGGCGGCTTTTTAAACAAACCGGAGCCAGGGAAAATCACAAACCGGGTATTGCGTGCACCGCTGAACTCCGGCTTCTCCATATCTTTCTGTCCAATATGGGAAAGCAACCCGGAAAGTAACGCACAGTGAATGCTGAAGTAATCGGCAGGTTCGCTGTTAACCGGTAATCCCAGCTCTTTTACGACCTGACGCAACTGGGTATAGACATCCTGCCACTCACGCACTCGCAGGTAGTTCAGGAAATCGGTACGGCACAACTTGCGGAATTGGCTGGCAGACAACGCTTTCTGCTGCTCGCGCAAATAATCCCACAGTTTCACAAATGACAGAAAATCAGACTCCTTATCGGCAAAGCGCCGATGTTTTTCATCTGACACCTGCTTCTTATCCAGTGGGCGCTCACGCGGATCCTGAATCGACAAGGCAGCAGTAATAATCATGACTTCACGGACACACCCCATCTTGCGAGCTTCAAGCACCATACGCGCCAACCGTGGATCGATAGGCAACTGTGCCAGTTGCTGCCCCTGTTGTGATAAATGGTAATGCCCGTTTTCTCCGCTTTGGATCGCGCCCAGTTCTTCCAGTAAACGGATACCATCTTGAATATTGCGTTTATCCGGCGCCTCGACAAATGGGAAAGCGGAAATATCGCCCAGCCCCAGTGACGTCATCTGCAAAATGACCGACGCCAGATTGGTACGCAGAATTTCCGGATCGGTAAATTCTGGTCGTGAAAGGAAATCCTGCTCCGCATAAAGCCGGATACATATGCCAGCCGCTACGCGACCACAGCGGCCCTTCCGCTGGTTAGCCGATGCCTGTGAAATGGGTTCAATCGGTAGGCGCTGCACTTTGGTGCGGTAACTGTAACGGCTAATACGTGCCGTGCCGGGATCAATGACATACCGAATACCCGGCACCGTAAGCGAGGTTTCCGCCACGTTGGTGGCAAGCACAATGCGGCGACCATGATGCGACTGAAATACACGATTCTGCTCCTGATTGGATAGACGCGCATACAAAGGCAAAATTTCAGTATGGGGTAAATCCAGCCGGGTCAGCGCATCGGCGGTATCCCGGATTTCGCGTTCACCACTCATGAAAATCAGGATATCACCCGGCCCCTCGCGTCCCAGCTCATCCACCGCGTCGAAAATCGCTTGCAGTTGATCGCGCTCACTGTCTTCCGCATCCTCCACCACCGGGCGGTAGCGTACATCCACAGGATAGGTACGTCCGGAAACTTCAATAATTGGCGCCTGTCCGAAATGACGGGAAAAACGTTGAGGATCGATAGTGGCCGACGTGATGATGATTTTTAGGTCCGGACGTTTGGGCAGAATTTGCCGCAGATAGCCCAGAATAAAGTCGATATTCAAACTGCGCTCATGCGCTTCATCGATGATGATCGTGTCGTATTGCATCAACAACCGATCCTGCTGGATTTCCGCCAGCAAAATACCGTCAGTCATCAACTTGACCAGCGTGTTATCACTCACCTGATCATGAAAACGCACCTTATAACCTATCGTGCCGCCCAACGGCGTTTCCAGCTCAGCGGCAATACGATCCGCCACCGTTCGTGCCGCCAGACGACGTGGCTGAGTATGACCGATCAGTCCCGTGATGCCTCGCCCCAGTTCCAGACAGATTTTAGGTAGCTGGGTGGTTTTACCCGAACCGGTTTCCCCCGCCACAATCACCACCTGATGGTCGCGTATCGCTGCCAGAATAGCCTCTTTCTTCTGGCTGACCGGTAAAGCCTCGGGGTAAGTGATGACAGGCAGAGACGCGCGTCGGTTTTCCACCCGCTGGCGGGCGACAAGAATTTCTCCCTCAATCTCCTGAGCAATCGCCGCCTGAGCTTGTGGTTTTGCCACTTTCATCGCGCCTTGCACACGGCGGCGCAAGCGTGGTTGATCGCGTAGCATTAACGTATTGATCTGAAGGCTTAATGCATTGAGAGGTGATTTCACGGTGCGTTCCTTAAATACTTTTCTCTGGCGCAGAGCCGGTTACGGCGGTAATGCGGCGGGCATGGTATCACATTGGTGCCACAGGCTATAACACAGGGAGAAAATGCTCATTCAATAAAATCGAACAAAGCACTCGAAATATTCAGCTATCACGTCATCGGCAACCTGCCTATTATGCCTCTATTCGAAGACATGTTCTCCGTCACCTTCAACAAGACAAGGAATTGGCAATGAGTAAAGTATTAGTTCTGAAATCAAGTATTCTGGCCGACTTCTCTCAGTCAAACCAAATGGCTGACCACTTTACTGCTCAATGGCTGGCGGCTCATCCCGGTGATACCATTACCGAACGCGATCTGGCTGCTGAGCCAGTGCCGGTACTGGATGGAGAACTGGTCGGCGCCATGCGTCCTTCCGATAAACCGTTGACGCCACGTCAGCAGGAAGCCCTGACGCTGTCTGATGCGCTGATTACCGAACTACAGGCTCATGATGTCATTGTTATGACTGCACCGATGTATAACTTCAACATTCCCACTCAGCTAAAGAATTACTTTGATCTTATTGCCCGCGCTGGTGTGACATTCCGCTACAGTGAAAATGGCGTTGAAGGTCTGGTGAAAGGCAAACGAGCGGTGGTACTAACCAGCCGCGGCGGTATCCATAAAGACGCGCCAAGTGACCTGCAAACCCCGTATCTGCGTTTGTTCCTTGGCTTTATTGGCATTACTGACATTGAATTCGTATTTGCAGAAGGTTTTGGCTATGGTCCGGATGTAGCGCAAAAGGCCCTGCAAGACGCGAAAGACCAGTTGTCCCAGTTGGCAACAGCGTAAACATCATCATTCATTACCCCCCATTTTTTATTGTACTTTGGTAATTTATTGCGCGCCTTTATCAGGCGCGCTTTTCTTTACCACTTCGCTGACTTTGGTGTCTGATTTTTCCAACATTTGGGCGGTGTCCTTATCCACCTTGATATGTATTTCATGATCAATTTTGACATTCATGTTAATCGTGATCGGCTCTTTGGACGCTGCCAGTTCAATCCGGGGCATGCATCCGGTAAGCCACACCATAGACAGTAATAAGGCAGCACAGACTTTTTTCATAGCACGATTCCTTAGTTATTATTCCGTCAATTGCTGTCCCAGTGCATCCTGCAAATTATCCCCAAAGCGCAGACTGCGCCATAATTGAAAAATATTCTCCTGATGATGGTAGTTCAGTATCACTTCCCGCCTGGCGTTGCGCAGGGAACTTTTACCACGAATATGTGATTTCAGAAGCAACCAACCCTGTTTATCCACATCAATACTGGCGGAGAAACGATCAATTTCCAAATAGCGCAGCCACTCTACAGCCATAGCATCGGTCAAACTCTTTTTTGCAAGCTCATCGGCCAGTTGTTGATCCAAGCGTAACGTCAACGCACCATCATTAGTAAAAAAGCCATGTTGGACCACGGTTGTTGGATACGTAAAATCAAGCGGTAATATGCCACTTACACGACCAGACATCGCGACTTTTTTAACTTTCAGTACGGTAAAAAGCTCACTCGTTTCAATATGTTCGGCCCGGAGGATAGCCGCGTCATGTTGTGGAATACGTAACGGAGAGAGCGAGATATGCCCACCCAGTACATCCATATCCACCTGTGACAACGTCAACGGATATCGGTCACTGTAAGGATAATAGCCAGAAAGCGTCATCAGGATATTCTGTATATGGAACAGGTTATTCAGGGTACCCATCCGTAATGTGACTGGTTGTTTAACCCCCAGTTGCCAGCGGCGATCGTGAAACCGATAAGGCAGAATAAAATTCACGCCGCTGACATCACCGTCCGATATCCACGCCGCTGCATTTTTCACTACCCAGTGTCCGCCAGCACTAAATCCTTGTCCACGGGCAGCAGAAAATGCCGTCTGAGCATAAAATTTACCGGACCGAAGAGTGATTTTCCAATCCGCGGGTAATAGCGGCTGGAACACCCGCAGTGGTTGTGCAGGCCACCAACCGCTACCGCGTAATCGCTTGCCATCCCAACGGCCAGACAAGGTCACTGGACCTATGTCATTTGTCTGTAAACGACCTTCCCATTGAAAATCATCCGGCTCACGTCCTTTAATATTCAGCATCAAGGTCGCTGGCGGCAATGAACTCGCCCCACCGAAGTCCACCTGTTCGGCCACCAGTCGCAATGCCATTTGTAACGACTTTGCAGTTTTGTCCCGTTGCCAACGCAACGGTTGCGCCAGCGTCAGCCTCGGTTTAACAACCGTAATCGCGCCATAGTGAATGTGATCCAGTCCGCAGGACAGCGCACTGACTTCAAGCAACGAGTCTTTCCAGTAACCATGCCCCGCGATATCCCAGTGTCCCTGAAACGGCAGCAATTCCCCTCGCCCCCAATAACGCCATTGCCAATTGCCGTTATCCGGCCAGAAATCGTGCGCCACGCCATCAAAGTGGAGCCTGGATCGCCCCCAATACGCATCTCGCACCCGAACAATCGCTTGCAGACGGCCACTGACCCCTGCCTCACTCACTGTTATGCCTGCCAGCGGCCAGCGGGCCTCTTCCAACGTCATATCTGGCTTTAACTTTCCCCAGGCTCGTAGCAACGCACCGGGAAGAATGGATAGCGTTGGATTAAGCACCGGACCACGCAGAATCCCTGGCAACGACGCCGAGAAAGACACGGCTTTTAAA
The DNA here is from genome assembly GCF_002847015.1 of Prodigiosinella confusarubida. Classification (GTDB taxonomy): domain Bacteria; phylum Pseudomonadota; class Gammaproteobacteria; order Enterobacterales; family Enterobacteriaceae; genus Prodigiosinella; species Prodigiosinella aquatilis. The sequence continues at coordinate 2,773,546 of NZ_CP025085.1, read as the reverse complement.
TTGGCCTGACCGGTGAGTTGAAAACGCAGATTACTGTCGACCATCCCCAGCGTGCCAGGGCCGAGTACCAGTACCGCATTGGCCTTACCATTGTGTCCTTGGGTAAGGATATTGATACGCGCTTCAATGCGGGTATGGTTTATCCCTTGCTGCCAGTCCGTCAGTGTCATGGCAACGCCTCCCGACACCGGCTGAACGCCATAGGGCCAGTGCCAACGTCCATTGGTGACCTGAATTCTGTCGGCATCCATACTCCAGGGCAAAATCAGCAACGGTGTCTTTTCGCCCACCGTTCCCAGCGTCAATTCGCCGTGATTATTCTCCCAATGTAACGCTACCGTTACCGGCTCTGACAATTGCAGCGGAACCATACTTCCTTGTAAATGCCCCTCAACGGGTAACTGATTCAGTAACGTAGCCAATTGTAAGGTGCCACTAAGCTTCACTGGCGGCTGTCCCTGATAAGTAGCAATACGACCTTCACGCAGTGTCAGTGATTGCCCGTTGATATCCGCCAATAACCCCAGTCGTTCTCCCTGAAAATCCACCGTCTGCTGTTCAGCCCGACTCTTCAGATGCAATGCGCCGTTGTCATTAATCCAGGGGGAGAGTGAAAAATGATGGATGGTGACATCAGCTAAAGGCAGACGCCGCTGCCACTGCGCCAGCGACGCAGGAGTATGGTGATCCGCCTCAGGCAAGTATTGCAGACAGGTCGCATCGACATGCAGACGGTCTATCGCCAAGGCCCATAAACCCTGCCGACGGTGCAAGCCAATGCTCTCCACCGACAGAAACCGACATTGCTGGAAATTGACGCTAAACCCCGGCAGATAGAGGCCTTTCTGCCAGCGAGGAGGTGAATCGATAGTGACTGACGCGCCGGTTGGCAACCAGAACGCCAACAGCCGTGGCATCCAGTGCGGCAACGATAACCACATGGTAATCAGTAGCAAGACCAAGCTGGCTAACAGGCCAATAGCCAGTAAAAATTTCTTAAACATCAGGAATTATTCCGCATGGTTATTATTTTTTGGCACTGTTTCATCCTCGTCATGTCTACCCTTTGGTACGAAGTACCCATTAACTTGCCTCTACATTAACCATTCAGCTCACATTTCACAGCAAAATACATACATCCAACTCACTCGCGGGTGGTAAAATTTTTACATATACACAGCAATTGAAATGAGTCGTTCTTATCTTTCACTTTTGTCGTTACATAAATACGCCAATAGTACGTCACTTTTCATTGGGGCTATCAATGTTGTAGTTACCTGGACGGTATCTGTCACCTCAATAACAGAATCACCATCAGGATATGCACGAAAGGGATTAAGTAATGCGCAAAAACTATCCTGTCAGCCAACATCAGTATCCGTTGGATGCCAGCACCAAATTAATGTCCGTCACCACACCTGACAGCCATATCATCTATGCCAATGCAGATTTCATTAAGGTCAGCGGTTATCAGTCCGACGAGTTAATGGATCAACCGCATAACATTATCCGCCATCCGGATATGCCGCCCTTAGCCTTTGCTGATATGTGGAGTACGCTAAAAGCAGGGAAAATCTGGACGGGTATTGTAAAAAATCGATGTAAGAACGGCGATCATTACTGGGTAAAATCCAGTACAACTCCGCTGAAAAAAGAAGGGAAACTGATCGGCTACATGTCAGTACGCACAGCGGCATCATCGGAAGAGATCCAGCAATCGGAAACACTCTACGCCATGGTTAACGAAGGCAAACTTCGACACCGGACTTTCCATTATGGCCTGTTGGTTTATCGCGGACCACTAAAATGGCTGAGCATGTTCAAAACCATGCCGTTGCGCTGGCGTATTCGTAGCTATTTTGCCCTGTTAGGCCTGTTGCCACTGGCAATGGTATTTTCTCTGTTGATCCATACACCCCTGGTATGGATGCTGTTTCCGTTGTTGATACTCTGTAGCGGTCTTTTTTGTGAGCTGTTGGTACTGCATGTTGCCAAACCGATTGAACGGATTCTGGAACAGGCAATGCGGTCAGCAGCCGGACAGGCGGATAATCTGGTGCAACTCAATCGTGCAGATGAAGTCGGTATGTTGATGCGAGCGGTAAATCAGTCCGGTATGAACTTTCGCACCTTTGTGGATGACGTGAATAATAACCTGAATGCGTTGAAAAATGCCTGTAGCGAGATAGCCCAGGGCAATAGCACGTTAGCGGAGTGTTGTGAAAAAACCGAGGAAAACCTGCAACAAACCGCCGCGTCCGTCGAGCAGCTCACTGCCACTATCAAAAGCAATGCCGATGCGTCAGTCCGGGCCTCAGAATATGCCGAGGACGTTAATCAGGTAGTGAATGCTGGTGAAAAAGCGGTTTCTGAAGTCGCCAGTACCATGGATACCATTACCCAAGCCAGTGAGCGAATTACCGATATTATCAGTGTACTGGATAATATTGCCTTTCAAACCAATATATTGGCTGTTAATGCCGCCGTAGAGGCGGCACATGCTGGCGAACAGGGGAAAAGTTTTGCCGTGGTTGCCAGTGAGGTTCGTTCACTGGCGCAACGCAGCGCCAATTCAGCCAAAAATATTGCTGAACTGATTGACGACACACTTAGCAGTATCCGGACCGGCGATCAGCAAGTTGCTCACACCAATAAGTCGATGAGCAATATTCTGACGAAAGTGCAACAAGTTACCCGTCTGATGAATGAGATCAGCATGGCCACCAAGGAACAATCACAGGGACTCAACTTGATTAACGACGCGGTAAACAAGATTGATGCGCTAACCCATCAGAACACGGCATTAGCCAGTCAATCCAATTCCGCCACCGGTCACTTGCAACAACAGATCTCCACGATGGCGCAAGCGGTGTCAGTGTTTAGTGCCTCTAATTAATATACGACTGTCCCACTGGTATAAACTGTACATATCAGTGGGGCACATTCAACCCATTACCTTCCATTTCACCTACCGCCATTTTGCAACTCGAATGATTTGGGGTATAAATGATGGAATAGCGAAATCACTCACGCTGCTATTATTTTTATTGGCAAAAATTTAAGCAAGATAATCTATTATGGATATTAATTACTTCTGATTTATTAAAATAATAAACATTATCATTTGAGTACAGTAATGGGAAAAATGAATAACAAACATGAAAATTAAACAGTGTATGTCTATTTATTAGTCAGCATTTTTTACTTTCGTGTCTAATGAATATCTATCCTTGCCATTAATGAATTCAATTGTTAGCTTCTTTTTGAATATTAGCAATAACACTTTCCCAAAGCACAAGGATTGAACGATGCGTAAGAATTTTCCAGTCAGTGATATTCAGTATGTGTTAGATGAAAAAACAAAACTGATGTCGGTGACAACACCAGACAGTCATATCACTTATGCCAATAGAGATTTTATTAAAGCTAGTGGTTATGACTTTGCTGAGATCATCGATCAACCACATAATATTGTGCGTCATCCAGACATGCCGCCCGCTGCATTTGCAGACATGTGGTCTACGCTCAAATCTGGAAAAATCTGGACGGCAATAGTGAAAAACCGTCGTAAAAACGGTGATTACTACTGGGTAAAAGCCAGCACGACACCGTTAATTAAAAATGGGAATATCGCGGGATATATGTCGGTACGCACGACACCGTTGGCACATGAAATAAAAGAAGCCGACAGTTTGTATAAGAACATAAATGAAGAAAAATTAAAAACCAGAGAGTTATATCAGGGACTGCTGATTTATAAAGGCTCATTAAAATTGTTAAGTTTGTTTAAAATTATTCCCGTGCGCTGGCGTATCCGAGTTTACTTTATTATTTTTCTACTATTAGCATTGGGCCTCTTAATCTACGTCTTTCCTGCCAACATCGTAACACTACTCTTTGCTTTATTTCTTTTTATTGGAGCTTTGGTTACCAGTGAATTATTGGTACAACATTTGGCCAGACCATTAGAGAGCATACTAAAACAAGCGATTAAAGCGGCTTCCGGACAAGCCGATCTTAAATTTGAACTTAAACGCGTTGATGAAGTTGGAATGTTGTTACGTGCGGTAAATCAGTCCGGAATGAATTTTCGTACCTTTGTCGATGATGTTAGCGGACAACTGGCCGAGCTACGTACAGCTTGTGCCGAGATAGCCAAAGGCAACAATATGTTGAGCCAACGTTGTCAGGAAACCGCAGAAAATCTGCAAAATACCGCGTCTTCTATGGAAGAAATCACTGTCACTATTAAAAGCAATGCCTCTGCCACCCAACTGGCGGAAAACTTTGCTCAGGAGGCTAATCAGGCCGCAGGTGCTGGAGAAGAAGCCGTCCAGGAGGTGGCCCAGACGATGAAAACCCTCATCCATTCCAGTCACGAAATCAACAATATTATCGGTGTACTGAATAATCTGTCATTCCGTACCAATATTCTGGCGCTCAACGCCGCGGTAGAGGCTGCCCATGCCGGAGAAATGGGTAAAAGCTTCGCTATTGTGGCGGGGGAAGTTCGCATGCTGGCAGAACGCAGTGCTTCATCAGCGCGAGATATTGCCAGCATCATTCAATTGACTATTGATAACATTAATAGCGGCGACCGCATGGTTGAACATACATCGAAGTCCATGAGTCACATTCATCATCAAGTGCAACAAGTAAACGAATTAGTGAAACAGATCACCCATGCGACACAGGAACAATCTATCGGGATGAGTCAGATCAATGATGCAGTGAACAACATTGACGACGCTACCCGACAAAATACCACCCTTGCCAGCCACGCCAGCACTGAAATCGAACGTCTGCAAAGCCAGATCACTACCATGGCGGAAGCGGTTTCAGTCTTCAGTAACACACATTAAACCATTTTTCTCTCTTATCATTTCCAAACCGTTACCATTAATTAGGTAACGGTTTGTCTCTTTATTTATCGTTTTCTGTTAGTTTACTATTTAGAAACAACTAACCGATAATCTGGAGCCGTTGCCATGAAACTGGCCATCTACAGCGCCAAACAATATGACTGTAAATACCTGGAACAGGTTAACCAGCACTTTGGTTACGAACTGGAATTTTTTGATTTCATGCTCAGCCCGCGTACCGCAAAAACCGCTACCGGCAGTGAGGCCGTATGTATTTTTGTCAATGATGACGGTGGACGAGAAGTATTGACGGAATTAGCCGAGTTAGGCGTTAAAACCCTGGCACTACGCTGCGCAGGATTTAACAATGTTGATCTGGCCGCTGCCTCTGAGCTGGGAATAAAAGTGGTTTGTGTCCCGGCCTACTCGCCGGAGGCAGTAGCTGAACATGCTGTTGGTCTGATGCTGTGCCTGAATCGCCGCATTCACCGCGCTTATCAGCGAACCCGCGATGCCAATTTTTCACTGGAAGGGCTGATTGGTTTTAATATGCATCAGCGTACGGCCGGAATTATTGGCACCGGTAAAATTGGCATCGCCACCATGCGTATCCTGAAAGGATTTGGTATGCACCTGTTGGCTGTTGACCCTTATCCAAACCCACAGGCGCTGGAACTGGGTGCTAAATATGTTGACCTGAAAACACTGTATGCCAATGCCGATGTCATTTCTCTGCATTGCCCCCTGACACCGGAAAATCATCATCTGCTTAATAAAACGGCATTTTCACAAATGAAAGATGGCGTGATGATTATAAATACCAGCCGTGGCAGGCTCATTGACTCTCAGGCGGCCATCAGCGCGCTGAAACAGCATAAAATTGGCGCATTAGGCATGGATGTTTATGAAAACGAACGCGGCCTGTTTTTTACCGACAAATCAAATGACGTCATTCAGGACGATATTTTCCAGCGTCTTTCCGCCTGTCATAACGTGCTGTTTACCGGTCATCAGGCATTTTTGACTGAAGAAGCACTGACCAGCATTTCACAAACCACATTGCAAAACCTGCAACAAATCAATCGCAATGAAGAGTGCCCTAACCTACTGAACCCGTGAATATCCAACGCATTGGCGACGGTAGCCTCTGCCTACTGCCGAATTCAGCCAGCAGAGCACGTTCCGCTCATTAATTCCTGCTCATCACAGCGTTTACCGTTAGTCAGCAAACAGGTTCCAATACGGGCACCGTTCAATTGTCGTGATATGCCCATTTTCCCACCAGCCAGCGTACAAATGACGGCCACTGACGAGCCATCATTCTGCAAGGTGGCCATATCCTGAGCAGACATCATCGGTGAATTTGCTGAAGCGGTTTCTATGTTTTCATTGCTGCTGCAAGCCACTAAGATCAATGCGGTGCTTGCCAAAAACCATTGTGACAACTTCATTCTTTTTGGTTCCTGAACCGTTTTCCTATTATTCGTAATAATCCTATTTACCACAATTTACAACATGGGGAGAGAGAAACCTCGGTTTATCTCCGGTTTAGGGGTGATATACCTTTCGATCATTAACGATAATTGAAGCGATGTATGTGACAGCAGTGTCTATTAATCCCGCTTCTTTACATTACTAAAATCACACTCATGTCGGCAGGCCAAAAGCTTCGCTAACCGCGTTGACAAAACTTCTGATTTTTACCGTTTGTCGCAGCCCGGCGGGTATCAGCATATTCATCGGGCGAACGGGTCCTTCATAATTCGGCAGAACCTGTATCAGACGTCCCACACTGATTTCTTCCCTCAGTACATCTTCAGGACCCAGCGTCACACCATAGCCATTGATTGCCGCGTACAGGAGCGCCCGCCAGTCATTTGAGCGAAACCGGCCTTCAGGCCGTACTTCTTCGGTTTTTCCCGCCTTGTAAAACAACCAACGGCAAGGCATGGAAGGAGACCAGATTCCATAGATAAGACACGAATGGTGCACAAGATCAGCAGGCGTTTCTGGCACACCTTTCTGCTCAAGATAATCAGGCGAGGCACAGGCAATCAGTCGATAAGGCCGCAAAGGATAGGCAATCATCGGACTGTCAGTCAGTTCGCCGATACGGATAATAACCTCATATCCCTCCTCAAGCGGATCGACAACTCGGTCACTCAACGTTAGCTCGACCTGAGTATCGGGATAGTGTTCCAGATAGCGCGTAATGAAAGGTGCAAGAGCTACAGCACCAAAGGTCACGGGTGCATTCACCCGGATCGTGCCGGAAGGTGTGACTTTCATCTCAAGTGCGGTTGCGTCGGCGGCATCTGCCTCTGCAAGCACAATCTTGCAGCGTTCATAGTAATTACGACCAATATCAGTCAGGTGCTGGCGACGAGTGGTTCGGCTCAGAAGCGTGGTACCCAATCGCGCCTCAAGCCGAGCCACATGCTTCGCCACCATCTGCGGCGAAATTCGTAAAGCCTCTGCCACTGCGGCGAAGGAGCCAAGCTCTGCCGCTTTGACAAAGACATTCATACTGGTCAGTCGGTCCATGATTCCCTCTTATATATTGTTTATCTATGCCATTAATTATCATTTATCAACACAAGGTGTTTAATTATTCTTTCTCTTCCAGAAGATATTTGAAAGGAAAGAGTGATGAAAATCGGTATTATCGGCGCAGGTTTTGTGGGGCGGGCGATTGCTGAACTTGCGATCAAGACCGGGCATCAGGTAATGCTCAGTAACTCGCGTGGGCCACAGACACTATTCAGTCTTCGTTCGATGATCGGTTGCGAAACAGGCACCGCCAGTGAGGCCACCCTATTCGGTGACATCGTTGTGATTGCCGTGCCCCTTACCGCGATCGGGCAGCTACCGGTCTCAGCGCTTTCAGGGAAACAGGTCATTGACGCAGTCAACTACTATCCTGAACGCGATGGTCATATTGCTGAACTGGATAAACAGACGACGACCACAAGTGAACTTCTGTCCAGTCATCTGCCTGGCGCGAAGATCACTAAGGCATTCAATGCCATTCCAATGACCCAGCTTGTAAGTGATGGTCTGCCCGCCGGCAATGCTTTACGCCGGGCACTACCTCTCGCTGGAAATGACATTGATGGTAAAAGGATCGCAACCGGACTCTACGAGGCGTTCGGTTTTGACACTGTGGATGCAGGGGCACTGTCTGAAGGCTGGAGATTTGAGCGAGGGATGCCCTCCTACTGCGTACGTATGACGAAGGATGAACTGACAATCTCACTTGACGAAACTCGCCGCCTGGATCCCACTGTCGTTTAATCCAACTGACAGGCTTTGCCAATAAATCTGGTCGTCTGCACATAGCAAACGCCAGTCTGCGCTGAATTGCCCAGACTGGCGTTCACATGAATAAACACACAAGCAGGTATCCGCACGATGTCCCGTCTTACTCCCGCGATTGAAGCATTAAAAGCGTAAAGGGACTCACAGGGGAAAAACCTCGGAGAAAAATCATCTACCCTCATCGGGAGCACCGGCTCACTGAAACTCAGCGGTTACGCTTTGTATTTCAGCCACGAAAACAAAAAGGTGAGCAAAAAGCGAGTTATTCGCTTTCTTCAACCGGTGAATTATGGAACGCCGCCGTAAAACGATCTGGCATTCGTCGCTGCAATCCGTACCATACACATCATACTGATGCATGTTGACTACTGTCAGCGGGTGCCAATCCTTTTTAGCAGATTAAAAAATGACAGAGAACCCAATAGTTAAACCAAATCAACAATACAATCTGAACAAACTTCAAAAACGCCTGCGCCGTAACGTGGGACAAGCTATTGCCGATTTCAATATGGTTGAAGACGGCGATCGCATTATGGTCTGCCTGTCCGGCGGCAAAGACAGTTACACCATGCTGGAAATTCTGCGCAATCTGCAACGCAGTGCGCCCGTCACGTTTTCGCTGGTGGCGGTTAATCTGGACCAGAAACAGCCGGGGTTTCCTGAACATATACTGCCACAGTATCTGGACAGCCTGGGTATCGAGTACCATATCGTGGAAGAAAATACCTATGGCATCGTGAAAGAAAAAATTCCAGAAGGGAAAACCACCTGTTCGCTGTGCTCGCGTCTGCGTCGTGGCATTCTGTACCGTACCGCCACTGAGTTAGGCGCCACCAAAATCGCCCTGGGTCATCATCGTGATGACATTCTGCAAACGCTGTTTCTGAATATGTTCTACGGTGGCAAGTTAAAGGGCATGCCGCCCAAACTGATGAGCGACGATGGCAAGCATGTGGTGATTCGCCCATTGGCTTATTGTCGCGAAAAAGATATCGAACGTTTTGCTGATGCCAGGCAGTTCCCGATTATTCCGTGCAACTTGTGCGGTTCTCAACCTAACTTGCAACGTCAGGTCATCAAGGACATGCTGCGTGACTGGGACAAACGCTACCCAGGCCGGATAGAAACCATGTTCAGTGCCATGCAGAACGCAGTGCCATCCCATCTGTGTGATACCGCTCTGTTTGATTTTAAATCCATTACTCACGATAGCGAGGTGGTAAATGGCGGTGATCTGGCGTTCGATCGTGAAATATTACCGCTGCAACCGTCAGGCTGGCGACCAGATGATGATGACGATGACGATGTCACTGCCTCACCGGAAAAACTGGACGTGCTGGAAATCAAATAATCCAGGCGCTAATCGTTTAACCAGGTAATGGATGGGGCGCCCGCAGAGGAGTTACGCCTCAAACCAAGACATTTTTTATCCTTACTACCGGCGAAAAAAATGCCGACATAAAGTCGGCATGGTGTGAATCAATTGTGCTATGCAGTAATTCAAAAAAAGGAAGTAAGACAATATGGAGCGCAACGCCCATCGCTTGACGTTGCATTCACCTGCGGGGGTGATAGTGCCGTACCAATGGGTAAAAAATGTTGATATAGCTCAATATTGCCGTGATTTTCTGTCTACTGCTCATAGAGTGTGATTATTTGTGCAATAAGAATCATTGTTTTTTCATAACCATTTACTGCGTTTTAACCACCAGGTAACACCAAATACCAACATGACCAACATCAGGCAAAACGCGGCAAATCCCCAATGATTCCCGGCCCCGGGAATGCCACCCAGATTAACGCCAAATAACCCCGTAAGAAATGTAGACGGCAAAAACACCATCGCCAGCAGGGACATGGTGTAAGTTCTGCGATTTAAAGCATCGGTCATAAGTGCGGTTATTTCATCAGCGATAACGGCGGTCCGCGCAATACTGGCATCCAGATCATCCAGCCCCCGCCCCAGCCGGGACGCAATCTCTTTCATCCGATGACGGTCGTCATCCTGAATCCAGGGAAGATGCTCACTGGACAAACGGGAAAAAATATCACGTTGCGGCGTCATATAGCGGCGCATCACAATCAGTTGCTTACGGATAAGAGCCAGTTGGCCGCGTGGCGGAATATTCTCATCCAAAAGGCTATCTTCAAGATTGATAATCCGCTCATGCAGATCATCAATAAATTCGCTGGTGTCGTCAGTCAACGCCTCCGCAATAGAGACCAACCAACTGCCACTATCAGTAGGACCATTACCATTCTTAAGGTCGTCCACAACCTCATCAATCGCCGCGACCTTACGTCGCCGGGTAGAGACGATCAACTGGTCGGTAATAAAGACCCGGATAGCCACCAGTTGATCCGGTCTGGCATTGGCGTTGTAGTTAATGCTACGCAGCGTGATCATGATCCCCTCACCCAGTCGACTCACCCGGGGACGGGCGCTTTCTCCCGCCAGAGCACTACGTATACTGTCAGGCAGTAACGTCGTTTCATTCAGCCATCGGATGCTGTCAGGTTGGGTAGAATCCAGATGCAGCCAGCAGGGTTTGGTGCTGCTAAGCGTGCCATGCTCGCCAATCGGCATAACGCCGCCGTCACCATCCAGTTGGTAAGCATGAACGGCCCCTGTTTGCTGTAATGATTTTCCTTCAATGGCTACCACACGTTACCTCCGGTATTATAAACCCAACCCACCCTGATGGACGCCCCCGTACTGACATTCGGAAGTGAGTGGCTAATGTTTGAGAATATAGAGTGTTTGACTGTATGCCACATCTTCCGGATTGGTAATCGGGTACCCTTTTACCCACGGCTTGATCAACCGTCCGTTGGTATATTGATAGATCGGTGCAATCGGGGACTGGTCCGCCAGTATCTGTTCGGCTTTGTTGTAGTCGTCATTCAGCATCTTGGCATCGGTCTGTCCCGCGGCGTCTTCAAGCACCCGGTCATAATCCGCATTTTTGAAACGAGCGATATTACCGCTGTGATTCGACGTTAACAGAGACAAGAATGTTGAAGGCTCATTGTAATCCCCTACCCAGGACGCCCGTACTACATCAAAATTTCCCGTATTACGGCTATCGATGTAGGTCTGCCACTCCTGATTGACCAGCTTCACGTTCACACCCAGTTTCTTTTTCCACATTGAGGCGATGGCGATAGCAATCTTCTTATGCACTTCCTGTGTGTTGTACAGTAACGACAACTTCAATGGTTTTCCGGGACCATAACCGGCAATCGCCATCAGTGCCTTGGCCTGAGCATCCAGCTCTTCTTGTGAATATTGCTGCAATTCCACGGGTGCAGGCTTGAACCCTGCCGTCACATCCGGCGTAAAGTGATAAGCAGGTTTTTCTCCGGTTCCCAAAACCTTTTCCGCAATAACCTGCCGGTCAATAGCATACGACAGCGCTTTGCGTACCCGCGGATCATTCGTCGGAGCGCGCTGGGTATTGAAGGCGTAATAATACGTTCCCAGTTGATCCGGCGTAAAAACCTGACCTGGTAACTCTTTCATCAGCTTTCGGTACATGTTCTTGGGGAACGACTCCGTGATATCGATATCTCCAGCCAGATAGCGTTTAGTCGCGCTCGATTCACTGTTAATCGGTACGAAAGTAACTTTGGTCAGACAGGTATGGGCATGATCCCAATAGTCATCATTCGGCACCAGCACCAGCTTTTCATTCACCACCCTGTCTTGCAGTTTAAACGCACCATTGCCCACTAAATTACCGGGTTTGGTCCAGTCGTTACCGTATTTTTCCAACGTGGCCTGATGTACCGGATAAAGACTGAAGTTAGCTACCAGGCTGACAAAATAGGGTACGGGTTTATTCAGTTGTACTTTGAGAGTGTGGTCATCCATTGCGATCACGCCCAGTTTCTCGGCCGGTAGTTTACCCGCCAGAATCTCATCGGCATTGAGAATGCCAGCCAAACGGGCAAACCAACCAAATGGTGAAGCATTTTTCGGTGTAACCAGACGGCGCCAACTGTACACAAAGTCTTTGGCCGTTACCGGATCACCATTGGACCAACGGGCATTGTCACGCAATGTAAAAATAAACGTACGGTTATCATTGGTTTGCCAACGTAGCGCCACGCCGGGGATCAGATTGCCATACGCATCCTGATTGACCAGGCCTTCATACAGGTCACGAATAACCTGCGCTTCCGGCAATCCCACCGCTTTTATCGGATCCAGTGAGGCAGGTTCGTCCTTGATATGACGAACAATTTCCTGCTTTTCAGCCAGTATGGTTCCCGGAGGCACTTGTGCGGCACTGACGCTGCTCATTAACGCTGTAAATAACCCGCCACACAGGATGGAATAACGAAATAACATGATGAATTGACCTTACCTGATAACCACCCTGTTCGAATATCAGCAACAGGGGAACATGAACCATTGTTATGCCTAGAGACGCTTTCTGGCAGCATTTTCCGCGCTGAAAAACCATAGCTCTGGCGTTCTTTTTGGATAAAAGCGAACTTCATAACTGTCTTGTAGCGGTTTAAGTTTCCAGCTTGGGCGGACATTTTTCTTCGGTGCTAAAAAACGTTTCCACCCCAGCTTACGTTCCGCCTGCCGATCCAGCATCCAGGCGACGGAAGCCGATAAGGGCAAACGAACATAGACGTCCTCGACACTGATATCACAAATACACATATTTCACCTTACCGCATAAAAAATGGTTACTATCCCGTGAGTTATAATAGTCAAAAATCCGCTTTTACATCCAGCCATTATGACTATATTACGGGTGTTATTCCCGGCGGCATCACAGAAGTATTATTTGCTATGATGAACCTGACAATGATGACGCAGGAATACAGCAATGACGCAACATGCATTACCCTATCGAGACAGGCAATCACGTGGCTTTTTCTCCACATCCAGTGAACCTTATGGTCACTCAAGACTGGGCGCACCACTTCTTTATTTCCCTGCTGAAATTCAGCATAGCGGTAGCGGGCTGATCATTGCAGGCACCCACGGAGATGAAACCGCTTCTACCATCGCGCTGTCCTGCGCCATGCGCAGCCTGGCGCCAGGCCACCGTCATCATCATGTCATTCTGGCGGTAAACCCGGATGGCTGTCAGCTTGGGATACGTTCCAATGCCAATGGTGTCGATATCAACCGCAACTTTCCGGCCAGTAACTGGCAACCAGGTGAAACCGTTTATCGCTGGAGTGACGCCACTAAGGCGCGGGATGTCACGCTATCGACCGGTGATGCTCCAGGGTCCGAACCGGAAACCCAGGCATTGTGCCAGTTAATTGATCGACTCTCCCCTCCGTGGGTCGTGTCATTTCATGAACCATTGGCCTGTATTGATGATCCACAATGTTCTGTACTAGGCACATGGATGGCTTACCATTTTTCCTTACCGCAGGTAGACAATGTAGGGTATGGCACACCGGGCTCGTTTGGCAGTTGGTGTGCCGACAGAGCGCTGCTATGTATTACTGCCGAGCTGCCCGTCATTGCCGCAGACACGGCAAATGAGCGTTATCTTGACCCGATGGTTAACCTGTTGGGGCATAATTTTTTATATCAAATTTGAGGGTATTGCCCTACACTGAACAGCATGTTAACCACATGTAACTAAGGACGCAGACATGTCACAGACCATACATTTTCAAGGCAATCCAGTACCCGTAGCCGGGGTCTTTCCCAAAGTGGGTAGCAAAGCCGGCGCGTTCTCATTGGTTGCCAAAGATCTCTCTGACGTTGCTCTCAGCCAGTACGCAGGCAAACGTAAAATTCTGAACATATTCCCCAGCATCGATACCGGCGTTTGCGCAACATCCGTGCGGAAATTCAACCAATTGGGCTCCGAGCTGGAAAACACCGTTGTGTTGTGTATTTCTGCTGATCTGCCATTCGCCCAGTCACGCTTTTGTGGTTCAGAAGGGCTGAATAACGTAGTGGTGCTTTCTACATTGCGTGGCGCTGAATTCAAAGAAAACTATGGTGTCGCCATTGTTGATGGTCCATTGAAAGGCCTGACTGCTCGTGCGGTTGTGGTACTGGATGAAAACGATATCGTATTGCACAGCGAGTTGGTGAACGAAATCACCACCGAACCGAATTATGATGCCGCACTGGCAGTACTGAAATAATCCCCGTCATCGGCGTTCATCATGCCAGTCAGCGTTTTACTGACTGGCATTTTTTCATTATCAATTAATTGTTTTTCTGAATATCCACCGCCACACAAGATGTAATAGTGACCTGTTGCGGCTCGTGGTTTTCCTTACGCAACACCAGGCCTGTACGCAGTACTAATATCAGCATCAATCCCCATTCAGCACATAACGTAACGATCAGCGCGGTCAAAAATCGTCCTTGTGTAAAATGCAGCGTCTGAACCAACACCGTTCCCAGTAAAATAGGCCCCAACCCCAACGATGCTTGTTGCACCGTGGAAAGCAGTGCGCTACCAGAACCCGCATGCACCATAGGGACATCAGACAGCCCGATACGGAAAAAGCTGCTGACAATAAATGCCTGGCCGAACCCAATTACCGACGTTGCGGGTAATAAATACACCCCTTCCGACACGGGCCACACCCATACCAGCGTGGCTATCAATAGCAACAATCCGATCATCTGGATGGTGCACCCAATCAACAGAGCACGCGTTTTGCCAACCCGTCCCGTTATTCGACTGCTGAATAGTGAAGCAATAAAATAAGCCAACCCCAGACCAATAAAACTGTTCCCTGATTGTAACGGCGTAAACCCTGCACCAGATTGCAATGTGTAAGCCACGGCGAACATGAATCCGCTCCAACTGGAGAAAAACAGCACGGCAATCACTAATCCCAACCGGACGCTGGGTAGACGCAATAAAGCTGGGGGCAATAACGGTGCTCGCTGTTGTCGTTCCTGGTAACGTTCAATCCACAACAGCAGAGGGAATAGCACCAGCGTGGCAGCCAGCGCCGCCAGACACTGCCACGGCCAGTGCCATATCGGGCCAAGTGCCAGTGGAAACAATAGACAGATAATCGCCAGCGACAATGCCACAATGCCAAGAAGATCGAGCGCCACCTTTTTCTCACCACGGGTATCCGGTACCCATCGCGGAGCACAGGTCAACACCAACAGACAAAAAGGCAGGTTAATAAGGAATACACTACGCCAGCCGTAACCACCAATATCCAGTTGAATCAGTAACCCACCCAATACTTGTCCGACAATAAACGCCAACCCGCCAATGGCACTGTACAAACCGATGGCATGCGCATGCTCTCTACCACGCAGACAGACATGCAGCGTGGCGAGAATCTGCGGCACAATCAACGCCGCACCCACACCTTGCAATGCCCGAGCCACCAGTAACAACCATACCGTTTGCGCAATACCACACAGCAGAGAGGCCAGCCCAAATAAAAAGACCCCCATCATAAAGACCTGGCGACGGCCATAGTTATCGCCCAGCCGCCCTCCCATCGCCAGAGAAACGGCAAAAGCTACGCCATAAACAGAAACCACCAGCTCCAGCTCAGCAGGACTGGCCGACAGGGAATGGGCAATAGACTCCAGTGCCACGTTGACTATCGAAAAATCAATCATCGGCAGCAGTTGTCCGGTTAATAAAATCACCAGACCGATACTGCTTAACCCCAGGGTGGATGAAGCATGTTTCATAATTGTACCCATTGCGTTAAGAACCAACCGGAGCTAGCATCACCTGTAAATTAAACGGGTACCAGTTCTTGATTATCCTGGTATAAACACTACCTGTCAGAATAGAAGAAGACACGTAATGGCAATAATGAATGTTAATCCGCAGTCAGAAGCTAAAGCTCCGCCAACCATACAGAACAACCGTAAAGTATTGGGTACGTTTCTGCGTTCGCGCCGTGAAAGTCTCGACCCACGGCGTCTGGGATTAGCAGTGCCCCGCAAGCGACGTACTCCCGGATTGAGACGAGAGGATGTGGCGCTATTGGCCGATGTTGGCATTACCTGGTACACCTGGCTAGAGCAAGGGCGACCTATTCGTACTTCAGTCAAAACGCTAACGGCTATCGCCGATGCATTGCAGTTCAATGAGGTGGAAACCCGGCATCTGTTTATGCTGGCAGGTTTACCATTCTCACCATCAGTGCAGGCAAGCTGCGAAAAAATTAGTGCTGCCAGTCAGCGGATCCTTGACCAACTCAACCCCTTTCCCGCCGTTATTGTCAATGCCCGTTTTACTATTCTTGGATTTAACCAGTCTTGGTGCCGCCTGCTAAATATCGATCTGCGCCAGATTCCACCAGAAGATCGCAACTGCATCTACCTGGCGTTAACCCATCAGGGCTGGCGAGAGCACCTGGTCGATCTTCATGAATTTTTGCCCAATATTGTGGCTATGTTTCGCGCACAGATGGCGGAACATGCTGGCGACCGGCGATGGGAATCGCAATTGCAGCGCTATCTTGCCGTATCAGAAGAATTTCGTCAGTTATGGCAGCAACACTACGAAATTCAGGGCGTTGATGATCGAGTAAAACGTTTCTACCACCCGAATCTCGGCATCATTTCACTGAGACAGATCAACTGGTGGACAGCATCACGTAATGGCGACCGCATGCTGGTCTATATGCCTGCGGAAGAACAAGATCAGCTATTACTGGATACTCTCGCCACGTTTCCGGCGCCAAATGAATCCAAATGACCGATACGCATTCAGGTGAGTTTATGTTCCCTTTACTGACATCCAGACTAGTGATTCGCCCCTTCGCCAATGATGATATTCCCCAGTTTGTCGAGGCGGTGTTGGAGTCTGTCAACACTGTCGGGCGCTGGCTACCCTGGTGTACATCCACTTACAGCACTACAGAAGCCACAGACTGGTTCACCTTCTGTGACCAGAGCAGGCAGGCACATACCGCGGTTGATCTTGATATTTTTGACCGGACATCCGAAAGATTTTTAGGTGGTATCTCTATTAATGAAATTCAGCCGATTCGCCAAATGGGCAATATTGGTTACTGGGTACGGCAATCCATGCAAGGAAAAAGTATCGCACTTGAAGCCGTTAACTCAATAGCCGTATACGGATTCAGTCAGCTAAAACTAACCAGGCTGGAAATTGTGACGGGCGAAGAAAACGGGGCCAGTCGCCGGGTGGCAGAGAAAGCGGGAGCGCACTATGAAGGTATCGCCAGAAACCGGATCATCATCCGGCAGCAGCCGATCGATGCTGCCCTATATTCACTGGTTCCCGCAAATAGCCTTCATGCCCGTTAAAGAGGCACAGTGCTTACTCGTCTTCTTCCTCACTGACTTTACGATTGCTAAGCCCGTACTCCCGCAGTTTATTGGCTATCGCCGTATGAGAAACGCCAAGCCGTTTCGCCAGCTTGCGAGTGCTGGGATAGGTCTGGTAGAGACGAGTCAGTACCGAGCGTTCGAAACGTTTACTGATATCGTCTAGCGACCCCTCCAGTGGTTCATCACTCTGCGGCAACTCAGCCACGAAAGCGGGCAGATCGATATCCTGCAAACGCAATTCATTGCCATTCAGTTGAGCGAGTGCGCGATAGATGGTGTTTTTCAACTGACGCACATTGCCGGGCCAGCCGTATTGCGGCAGCAGATTACGCAGTTCCGGCACCAATTTTGGTCTTGGTATGCCTTGCTCATCCGCAAAACGTGCCACAAACAGTTCGGTCAATGGCATGATATCCGCCGGGCGATCACGCAACGGCGGCAACGTCAGCGTCAACACATTGAGGCGGTAATAGAGATCTTCACGAAACTGACCGTGCTGTACCAGTTCCAGCAGATTCTTCTGAGTGGCGCAAATAACCCGCACGTCCACATGAACTTCATGCTCTTCCCCTACCCGACGGAACGTACCATCATTGAGAAAGCGCAGCAGTTTAGTCTGCATCTGAGGTGACATTTCTCCCACCTCATCCAGCAATACCGACCCCCCATTAGCCTGTTCAAAAAATCCCTTTTTACCTTCCAGTGCATTGGGATAAGCGCCCGGCGCATAACCGTAAAGTTCACTTTCCATGACGTCATCCGGCAAAGCAGCGCAATTCAGTGCCAGGAACGGTTCTTTTCCACGGGTACTGCGCAGATGGCACGCCCGTGCCAGCATATCTTTACCTGTGCCCGTTTCACCCACTATCAACAGCGGCGCATCCAGCATCGCCAATTTTCTGGCCTGATCGATCACCTGCCGCATCTTAGGGCTGATAGCGACCAGATGATCAAATTCGCTGTCATCATTAATGCCGATCGCCTGCAACTGGCGTCCCATACGCGCCGCAGATTTCAACATTATCAGCGCACCGACAATCGTCGGTTTAGCGGTATCGTCGTCCAGATATACCGGTGTTATTTCCAGCAGAAAATCCTGACTCTGGATCACCACTCGCTCGGTTTCTGGCACACTACCCAGTTCCAGCCAATGGGTAAAATTATATCCGTGGATCAATTGGCCAAGGGTGAGGTTACGGGACTTCTCCACCGGCAATCCAAACAGCCTCAACGCCGCCGCATTGATCAATTCCACTTTCCCTCTCAAGTCGAGGGACAACACCGGCTCCGGCATTGATTCCAACAAGGCGTTCAACGCTCGATGCTCACGTTCGGAAGGCATAAAGGCGACGGTCCGGACATCGCTGATACCATCAATACGGCGAATTTCTGCCATCAATCCCCGGAAGTCATCAAAACTCAGGCTCGCGAAGTTGAGATAAATTCGGCCGGCGGGATCAATTTCAATCCCGCGCAAATCAATATGGCGGAGTACCAGCAAATCCAACAGTTCGCGGGTTAGACCAATACGGTCTTCACAAAAAACTTCCAGACGCATCAACGACAGCCTTCTTAATCAGGTGCGGCAGAGGATAAAACCTGATGATACCCTTTCACTGTCACAGGATGAAGTAAAGTGTCAGCAAAAGTTGACAGTCACCGAATAATTCAAACACGGCGCAATACCCGCTTCAGCACGGCGAACCGCTATTCCAGTAGCAGCGATTAAATTTACGGGAATGGCGTAGTCACCATGGACACGATCGTTCTTACACCCTCGATATAGTTACCAACGCGCAGATTTTCGTCCTGATTGTTCTGATTGTCGTCTGCATTCAATAACGGCACGAACACATAGCTGCTTTTTAATAGACGAACCGGGCCATTAATTGGCGGTGAAATACCCACCATGCGATTTTTTTCCGCTGCAATCCCCCTGGGGGCGGTTATTCCCTTTACCGCCCATATCGCAAACGGGGAATCCATCGGTGTTCTGACCGCGACGGCACTGCCAGGTGAGGCCAGCATCGTCATGGAAATCAGACGAGGATAATGATTCCGCTCCTGTAACGAAGGTGAGTCAGAGCGGATGATATGAAAACCTTTGGATACCACATACGTTTTCAGCAAATCGTAGAGATACTCCGGCGGAGTTTCCGGTACCGTTCGGAGGTTAATACTGGCGGTAGCCGTCGCCGGGATGACCGTCATAGCCCGTCGACCGGTATCCCCGGCATTGAGACCGATAATATCCAATGAAGGGTATTGCAGCGCCTCAATAGGATTGTCCGCAATCTTATCCAACTGATTCACACCATAGCGGTTTTCTATCGTTCCAGGCGATGGAGCAGATTCGGCCATCTGTTTACGATCGCTGTCGCTGATTTTTACCCGATCATAAAAACCGGGGATCGTCACCCGACCATTCGCTTCTTTCATACTGCCCAGCAACGCTGCCAGCTGCATGGCCGGATTAGAGATAATGTTGCCGTAAGCCCCACTGTGCGCACCGACGATAGGACCAAAAGCGGTCATATCCACCTGGATGCTACCCCGATAACCAAAGGTGATCATCGGCTTATCATTATCGGACATGGCACCATTGAAAATGACGATACCGTCGTTTTTAAGCTGAGCCGCATTCTGTGCCACCACTCGAATAAGATGTGGTGATCCCCGTCGTTCTTCTGAGTCCAGCAACACTTTGATGTTTACCGTCGCTGGTGTATTCGATCCTTTCAGTGCATCTATCGCCGCCAGAAATATGCCAATGGTCCCTTTACCATCAGCGGCAGAATGAGCAAAGATACGCCACTCTGGGTCGAGTGCGGACGTGGTTAACAGATGGTTGTCAGGCTGTACCTGCCATCCCCCTTTTCCATCATTAACTTTCAGTATCGGTTTCCAGGGATCGGTTTTCCACTCGGTTGCAGTGATAGGTTGCCCATCGAAGTGCATATAAAACAGGATGGTTTTGCGGTTCGGCTGTGGTTTCCCCCATTCGGCGTAAACCATGGGACGTAAATCATTCTTCAATTGTTGAGTAATGAACCCGCGCTTCTTGAGCGCGTTGATAAGCCATGCGGCATTGTGCTGAATATCGGACGAGGACTCAGTACTATCAGGCAGTGTCAACCAGTCCAGGTATTCGGGGAAACTGCCTTGTGCATAACGTTGAGCATCGGCGGGTGCCAGCACCAATTGTGCCTGGGCAGATAAAGAGAGCAACACAGAACAGAGTAGTCCGGTAATAATGATTTTTTTACAGTGGTGCATAAGCAAACATCCCGTCAATGGAAGAGAAGCATACACATATCGGTATTTGCATGAAACCCGTACTCGGTATACATGACTATGCTTATCACAACGGTACTGATGAATGCACCAAAACATGAACGTTTTCTTGACTAATAGTAAGAAATTTCAGGAGAAATGCCAGATATCACCCCATCGTGCTGAAACTGTCAGGATGTTTTATGCATGATGGCCTTAACCCGTCCGATAAGCTCACGACGAAAATCACCCAACCGTGGTTTATCATCCAGCCAGGGCAAAGGACGACACAGCTCCATTGCTTTGATGCCTAAACGAGCGGTCAACAGACCAGCACCAATACCCTGTGCGGCACGAGCCGACACTCTGGCGGCCAGATCCTGCGACATCCAGTCCATGCCAATTTCTCTCACCAGCTCAGATGCGCCAGCAAAAGCGATGTTCAGCAGAACCAGACGGAACAGTCGTAGACGGCTGAAATACCCCAGTTCAATGCCATAAAGCGTTGCGATACGATTAATCAACCGCAGGTTACGCCAGGCAATAAACGCCATATCCACCAGTGCCAGTGGGCTGACAGCAATCATCAATGCTGACTCGGCAGCAGAGCTGCTAATCTCCCGTCGGGCGTGATTATCCAGCACAGGCTGTACCAACCGGGCATACAGTTCGACAACCTCCCTATCGTTATGGGTATCATGCAGCGACGCCTGCCAACGTTGTATCGCCGGATGTCCTTGATCCAACCCTGCCTGTCGGGCCAGTTTTTCACAGAATCCCCGTCCGGCGCCAACGCTGTGACTGTGCAACAGATCACGCGCAATATCGCGCTCTTCCGCCCGCAAGCGCAGGCGATAAAGCCGGCGCCACTCGATCACCAGCGAACCAACACCCGCGCCGACGATCAAACTGCCAGCGGCAATACCGCCCAACGCTATCCAGTCTTGTGCCAGCCAGGCGTGATACAGAGATTGCCCTCCCTGCGCCAGCGCGCTGATGCCAAACAACGTGATCCCCGCCATCACCATACGTCGCCATAGGCTACGTTTAGGGTGCAAAACATCATTGATAACCGCTTCCGCCATCCCGTCTTCCGGCAGTTCACTGGCGGGATCCTGTGGGGTAAACCGTTGTGCGTCTTGCTCATCAAAAGTCTGATTCGCACGCAATGTCGGCTGCGGCTCTTCTGGCTCGTTCTGCTCAAAAGTAATGCGCGGCTTCAGCGGTTCATTCATCGCAATTTATCTCCCAATAAAAACTCCATTACCGTATCCAGCCGGATATGCGGCAACGGCGTATCCACACTCATTTCCTGCGGGCGGAACTGATCAAAATGGAACCCCTGCTCACGCCAGAATGTCGCGCCTGGAAGGTGAGCCGGTACGTCGCCAGGATAGAGTGTCAGTAGTTGTCCATCGCTGAGTCGGTGCCCCTTCAAGGCCGGGATTTTCTGTCCCTGATGTTCCACGATGCCACCTTGTGTCGATTGAATGGCAGCGATACCGGCACAATCGATGCTAATACCTTCAAAGGCAGCACTCTGTCTGGCTTCCTGCACCAATTGCTGCAATAACGACACCAGATTGGTGTGCTGATCGGCGGTAATATGGTCCGATTTTGTGGCAGCAAACATCAGCTTATCAATGCGAGGGGAAAACAGACGGTGCAACAATGTACGTTTACCATAATGGAAACTTTGCATCAGTTGCGTCAGGGCAAGACGCATATCGTTGAACGCATTGACACCACTATTCAGTGGTTGCAGGCAATCCACCAGTACTATCTGACGGTCGAAGCGTACAAAGTGACGTTTATAAAAATCTTTAACAATGGACTGACAATAGTAGTCAAAACGCTGGCGCAGCATGCCGATGTTGGTACGAACATCCGCTTGAGACAGTCGGGACTCCCCCTGCACATCCAACCGGGGCCAGGGAAAGAATTGCAGTACCGGCGCGCCCGCCAGATCACCAGGTAACACAAACCGTCCGGGCTGAATGAAATGGAAACCTTCCTGCTTACATTTCAGCAGATAATCCGTGTAGGCCTGAGCGATAGCCGCCAGTTGGTTTTCATCCGCCGGAGCCAGAGGGTCCAGTTTTTCACACAGCGTCAGCCAAGGCTGCGCCCAGGCGATGCGATCCCCTTGCAACAATCCGGTCATCTGTCGTGACCAGTCAAGATAACGCTGTTCCAGCAACGGCAGATCCAACAACCATTCGCCAGGATAATCGACAATTTCCAGATACAGGGTCGACGTGTCTTTAAAATGCCGGAGCAGAGAATCATGAGAGCGATAACGCAGCGCCAGTCGGATCTCACTGACACCACGGGTCGGTGTCGGCCATGCGGGCGGAGAACCATACAGCGCAGCGATGCCTTCATCGTAAGCAAATCGCGGGACACCCAGGTCGCGCTGAGGAATGCGTTTTGCACCCAGTAGCCGCCCTTCCCTGACGGCAGAAAAAAGCGGCAATCTGGCGCCGCTATGTAGATGAAGTAACTGGTTGACAAACGCCGTGATAAACGCCGTTTTACCACTGCGGCTCAACCCGGTCACCGCCAATCGTAAATGACGGTCGACACCACGGTTTACCAACGAGCCTAACTCGTTTTGCAGTCGATTAAGAGGATGAGACATGGCACTCCTGTTCCTTGTAACGCTTTCGGACACTCGGTGCGTTATCATTTTACCGCGTTCAACACCAAAAAATACGACACAACGCCCGCTTGCCGAAGCAGCGCGGCATCATGTACCAGTAAGGTTAAAGCTGACGGAATCGACTTTGTACCCCGAAAGTATCGGAAGTAATGTAGCGTTCAATATGCCGCAAACGCTGCTCGCTGGCGCGGAGCGTCGCATCGGCATCATCCAGCAATTGGCGTGGTGTCTGCGTCGGGGTTTCCCGGTAAAACGATGCAGGGGCCGGATCCAACACCAGGCTCAGAATGATATAGGCCACAGCGGTGATCAGAAATAGCCCAAAAAACACCGATAATATCGCGATAACTCGCACCAACTTCACAGGAACGTCAAAATAGCGGGCCAGACCAGCACAGACCCCTTTGATGATGCCTTCTTCAGGTAGAAGGTAGAGTTTTTTACCCGTCAAGGTACTGTTCATCAGGATTGTCTCCAGCTTGGATGTTCCGCGTCCAGAATCTCTTCCAGCGCCGCAATACGTTCTCGCATACGGTTTGCATCTTCTGTCAATCTGACCAAATGCTGTATGTCATCTTGACTGAGTTGAGCATTGTTTTTGCGCTGGCTGTAATGAAGCCAGAGCCATATCGGTGCCACAAACAGCATAAATATGGTTAGCGGTATCATAGTCAGAAACAAGGCACCCATTTTTTCTCCTTAATTATTATGATGGTCAATCATGGCAGCCGCCAAATTTAACGACTACCGTCGCCATTACTCCATGGGTTTAACTTTAGCTTTCAACGCCGCCAGTTGCGCGTCAATTTCATCGTTAACTTTCAATTCGGCAAACTGCTGATCCAGCGATTTCTGTTTACCCAGACCCATACTCTCCCCTTCAGATTCCAGCGTATCTATCCGGCGCTCAAACTGTTCAAAACGCGCCATAGCTTCATCCAGCTTACCACTATCCAATTGACGACGAACATCGCGGGAAGACGAGGCGGCCTGATGACGCAACGTCAGCGCCTGCTGACGAGCACGAGTTTCGGTCAATTTGTTTTCCAGCTCACCAATTTCCCGCTTCATACGCTCCAGCGTTTCATCCACATTGCTGGCTTCCTGTTCTAATACCGCCATCAGATCCGTCAGTTTCTGCTTTTCAATCAACGCCGCCCGGGCCAGATCGTCCTTATCTTTACGTAAGGCCAGCTCTGCTTTTTCCTGCCACTGAGACTGCTGTCTGTGAGCTTGTTCAATACGGCGCGTTAGCTGTTTTTTCTCTGCCAGTGCACGCGCGGAGGTCGAACGAACTTCCACCAGCGTATCTTCCATTTCCTGAATCATCAGCCTTACCAGTTTCTGCGGATCCTCCGCTTTATCCAGTAACGTATTGATGTTGGCATTCACGATATCGGCAAAACGAGAAAAAATACC
Organism: Prodigiosinella confusarubida; assembly: GCF_002847015.1. Taxonomy (GTDB): domain Bacteria; phylum Pseudomonadota; class Gammaproteobacteria; order Enterobacterales; family Enterobacteriaceae; genus Prodigiosinella; species Prodigiosinella aquatilis. The sequence continues at coordinate 2,748,723 of NZ_CP025085.1, read as the reverse complement.
CATAACATAATTCTCCTGATGATTTTCGGCGTGCATACGCCTGATTCAGTGATGTTATCAGCCACTGCGGATAACACCTTTGCGTGTCGATATAACCTAATCAAACTTCATGCCAAGTTTTATATTTACTTAACCACATGAAATATAAATACTTATTTTATTGCTGTTTTTTACACCACACATTATCATGGTCAAATAAGCCAATAGTTGGTGAAAATGACAAGGCGAGTGTTATGGATCATGAAAAAGAATCTTTATTGGGTGAAGCCAACAATTTTCTTGAAATGCTGGAACAGGTGTCACAACTGGCGCAGCTTAATAAACCCGTACTGGTAATTGGCGAACGCGGTACCGGTAAAGAGCTGATCGCCAGCCGACTGCACTATTTGTCTCCCCGCTGGCAAGGGCCATTCATTTCCCTTAACTGTGCGGCATTAAATGAGAACCTACTCGACTCTGAACTGTTCGGACACGAAGCGGGTGCCTTTACTGGCGCACAAAAGCGCCATCTCGGGCGTTTCGAGCGTGCCGATGGTGGAACGTTATTCCTTGATGAACTGGCGACTGCCCCCATGCTGGTGCAGGAAAAACTATTGCGGGTCATCGAATACGGTGTACTGGAACGCGTTGGTGGTGGACAGCCATTACAGGTGGATGTCCGGCTGGTCTGTGCGACTAACGACAATCTGCCGGTACTGGCTGAGCAAGGAAAATTCCGTGCTGATCTGCTGGATCGTCTGGCATTTGACGTAGTGTATCTCCCCCCACTGCGCCAACGCCAGCAGGATATCATGTTGCTGGCTCAGCATTTTGCCGTGCAGATGTGCCGTGAGTTGGGCCAATCGTTGTTCCCGGGGTTCACACCGCATGCTGAACATACCTTGTTGCACTACGCCTGGCCTGGGAATATCCGGGAATTGAAGAATGTGGTAGAACGGTCGGTGTATCGCCACGCCAGCAGCGCGACAGCGCTGGATAATATTATTATTGATCCATTCCAAAAAGATGCTCCAATACTACCGGACCTTATCGCCACCCCCAGCGATGCCCTTCCCGATTTACCGCTGGATATGCGTCGCTGGCAGCGGGATCAGGAAAAACATCTGCTGGAGCAATCACTGACGCAGGCACGTTTCAATCAGCGCAAAGCCGCGGAACTCCTGGGATTGACCTACCATCAGTTCCGCGGTTTGTTGAAAAAACATGAATTATCCGTGAGTAATGAATAGCTGGAATTAGACACGCCTTACCACTCAGGAAAAGGATCTTCCATTTCCATCCAATGATCTACGCCAGCGGCCAACTGGCTGTCATTAATCAGGCAGGCATTGAGTCGATGGGTAATCCAGGCTGGGTCAATATTTTGGCCGATGAAAACCATTTCCTGGCGCATATCCCCAAACGGCTCCTGCCATTTTTCAGTAATCATCTGTTGTGTTTCTGCATCTTGTGGCCATTGGTCGACCGGTATGGCCTTCCAGAACTTGCCAGCCAATCCATAGCGCAGTATACCACCGGCCTGATTCCATAATCCGGCATCAAAGGGCCGGGTTGCCAGCCAGAAAAATCCTTTCGAACGCAACAACAGTCCGCCGCCCCAGTCATCTTGTTGCAAAAAATCATGAAACTTGCGGGTATCAAAGGGCCGCCGAGCCCGATAGACAAAATTACTGATGCCGTAGTTCTCTGTCTCCGGCGTATGTGTCCCTCGCAGTTCCTGCAACCAGCCGGGTGCTTGTGCCGCCTTGTCAAAATTGAAGCGTTCGGTATTCAGTATCTCTTCCAGCGGAACCTGTCCCTGCTCGATAGGCACAATATGCGCGGTCGGGTTGAGGGTTTGCAGCACAGTAATAATCTCTTGCCGCGCCTCAGTGGTCATTTGATCGGTTTTGCTGATCAACATCACATCGCAGAATTCAATCTGCTCAATCAGCAGATCCGTCACGCTGCGCATATCCTCTTCGTCCAGACTTTGCCCAACATCATACAAACTCTCAGCCGCCTGATACTGTTGTAGGAAATTCACCCCATCCACCACAGTGACCAGCGTATCCAGCCGGGCGAAATCAGACAGACGCTGTCCATTCTCATCTTCAAACGTGAAGGTTTCCGCTACAGGTAACGGTTCGGAAATACCACTGGATTCAATCAGCAGGTAGTCATAACATCCGGCCTGCGCCAACTCCCGCACAGCAATCAATAAATCTTCACGCAGGGTACAGCAGATACAGCCGTTACTCATGGAGACCAGCTTTTCCTGACGATGATCCAGCGTAACTTCATTATTCACCAGATCAGCATCAATGTTCACTTCGCTCATGTCATTGACAATTACTGCGACACGCCTTCCCTGACGATTATTTAATACATGGTTTAGTACAGTGGTTTTTCCTGCCCCCAGAAAACCGGACAATACAGTGACGGGTAGTGGCTGCATGGCTTTTCTCCTGCCTGAAATGTGTGCGCAATGGCTGACTAACGGTTATGCGTCAAACTCACGTGATAATCGGGAATTACATTAGCACAACTATGGAATGTTATAACATAACGTTTGATAAAAAATCGACGGTACGTGACAGAACATGCTAAACCGGCAGGAACGATAAAAACCAACAATGGCTGGATGCGGCGGGTTAATCATCGTGTTACGCATATTGCCAAATTACTGTACTTAAATGATGAGTTATGCAGCAATTCTGATGGAAAAGAGGCCAGATAAGCACAACAGATTGGGAGGAGGCGCAGAGTGCGATACACTCTGTGTATTACATAATGTGTGAAAATGCCTGTATGTCCGGAAAAATAACTCTCGTATTGGTGCTGTTCTGTCTGTCGTTGCCCGCGCTGGCCGTACCGGTACCACCCCCAGTTGGTCCAACGACACCATTGGAAGATATCCGACACAGTGGGTTTGTTTATTGCGTCAATGATGTTCTAAACACCTTTAACCCACAAATGGCGCGCAGTGGATTAATGGTCGATACCCTGGCAGCCCAGCTGTATGATCGTCTGCTGGGGGTCGATCCCTATACCTATCGCTTGATGCCTGAATTGGCCCAACGCTGGGAAGTATCAGATAATGGCGCAACCTATCGGTTTTGGCTGCGGCGGGATGTTCCGTTTCAGAAAACCCGTTGGTTTACCCCAACACGCATGATGAATGCAGATGATGTGATGTTCAGCTTTCAACGCATGCTGGATAAAAATAACCCGTTTCATGACATCAATGGCGGTGAATATCCCTATTTCGATAGTTTGCAGTTTTCCAGCATGGTACAGAGCATCCGAAAATTGGGTGAATACAGCGTAGAGTTCCGGCTAAATCATCCAGACTCATCGTTCCTGTGGCATCTGGCGACACATTATGCGCCAGTGCTTTCGGCTGAGTATGCGCAGAAACTGGTGCAGCAAGACAAAAAAGAGCAGATCGATCGTCTACCGGTAGGCACTGGGCCTTATATGCTGGACGAATACCGTTACGGTCAATATATCCGCCTGAAACGTAACGATGAATACTGGCGTGGGAAACCACGTATGGCTCAGGTGGTCATTGATCTCGGTTCCGGCGGCACCGGACGGCTATCAAAACTGCTGACCGGTGAATGCGATGTATTAGCTTATCCGGCGGCCAGCCAATTATCCATCCTGCGTAACGACCCCCGCTTACGTCTGTCTCTGCGACCCGGCATGAATGTCGCCTATCTGGCGTTTAATGTGCGGAAACCACCACTGGATAATGTTGATGTCCGGCATGCCATTGCCCTGGCGATTAATAATGACCGGCTGATGCAATCCATTTACTACGGCACGGCGGAAACTGCCGCTTCTATCCTGCCTCGAGCGTCATGGGCCTACGATAACTCATCGCAGGTGACAGAATATAATCCTGTAAAATCCCGTCAGTTGTTGAAGAAACTAGGGATTACCAATCTAAGTCTGCGCTTATGGGTACCCATGGCCTCTCAGTCCTATAACCCCAGCCCGATAAAAACTGCCGAGTTGATTCAGGCCGATCTGGCGCAAGTGGGAATTAAAGTCACGATAGTTCCCGTTGAAGGTCGTTTTCAGGAAGCTCGCCTGATGGAGATGGACCATGATCTGACACTGGCGGGTTGGGCCACCGACAGCAATGACCCAGACAGCGTATTCCGTCCCTTGCTAAGTTGCGCCGCCATTCCTTCACAGACCAATTATGCTCACTGGTGTGATCAGGATTTCGATACGTTATTGCAGGATGCACGCTCTTCACAACAGTTATCCCGACGCATTGAGTACTACCAGCAAGCTCAGCACATTCTTTCCGAACAGTTACCTGTGTTGCCGTTAGCATCATCGCTCCGCATGCAGGCTTACCGCGCTGATATGAAAGGGTTAATACTCAGCCCATTTGGCAACGCCTCATTCGCTGGGGTTTACCGGGACGACGGACATCAGGAAAAACCGGATGCAACATCCGTGGATCCTTCTTCACCGATGCCAGCTAAAGAGGAAAAACCATGATCATCTATGCGTTGCGCCGTTTGCTACTGCTGTTGGTGACACTGTTTCTGCTTTCGCTGATCAGCTTTAGCCTGGTTTATTTTACCCCCCATGCTCCGCTGAGTGGTGCGGCACTGTTCGATGCCTATCATTTCTATTTTGTCAGCCTGTTACAGGGTGATTTCGGACTTTCCAGTATTAACGGTCAACCCATCAACGAACAACTGAGAGAAGTATTCCCTGCCACGATTGAATTATGTGTCCTGTCGTTCTCATTATCATTGTTGGTAGGGATTCCGTTGGGGATTACCGCCGGTGTGATGCAAAACAAGGGGATGGATAAATTTATCAGTGGATTGGCCTTGCTCGGTTTCTCGCTACCGGTATTCTGGCTGGCTCTGTTGATGACGCTGTTTTTTTCACTCCATCTCGGTTGGTTGCCAGTATCTGGGCGTTTTGATCTGTTGTATCAGGTTCCCCCCGTCACCGGATTCGCCTTAATTGATGCCTGGCTGTCAGACTCACCGTACCGGGATGAAATGTTACTCAGTGCCATCCGTCATCTGATTTTGCCCGTCATTGTGCTCTCGGTTGGACCAACGACCGAAGTTATCCGACTATTGCGCCTCAGTACGGCCGAAATTGGCAGCAAGAACTACATCAAAGCCGCCTTAACCCGAGGGCTGTCACGCTCAACCGTAATCCGCCGTCACCTACTGCATAACGCCCTTCCACCGATTATTCCCAAACTGGGATTACAGTTTTCCACCATGTTAACGCTGGCGATGATCACTGAAGTGGTATTCAGCTGGCCAGGTCTGGGGCGCTGGCTGGTGAACGCTATCCGCCAACAGGATTACTCGGCAATCTCGGCAGGCGTCATGGTCATCGGCACGGTGGTCATTTCTATTAATGTGTTATCTGACATCTGGGGTGCAATGGCAAACCCGTTGAAACATAAGGAATGGTATGCCCTTCGATAATGTCTATAGTGAAAAGAATCTACCCAGCCGTTGGCGTGATACCTGGCAAGCGTTTTATCAGGATATCTTGGGCATGTTGGGCCTTTATGGCTTCCTGTTTTTGATCGCCTTATGCTTATTCGGTAACGCACTGGCACCTTATGCCGTCGATCAGCAATTTTTGGGCTACCAGCTACTGCCCCCCTCCTGGTCACGTTATGGTGAAGTTTCCTTTTTCCTCGGCACCGACGATCTGGGCCGCGACCTGTTGAGCCGTTTGATGAGCGGTACCGCACCAACCTTTGGTTCCGCATTGGTGGTTACCGTTACCGCTGCACTGTGTGGCGTACTGATAGGCGTATTGGCAGGCGTTACCCACGGGTTACGCTCCGCCGTACTGAACCATATTCTCGATGCCCTGCTCTCTATCCCTTCTCTGTTGCTGGCCATTGTTGTGATCGCTTTCATTGGGCCACAATTGGGACACGCCATGCTGGCGATAGGTCTGGCACTGCTGCCGCGAATGGTGCGCACCATATACACGGCTGTGCATGAAGAACTGGAAAAAGAGTATATTGTGGCCGCCCGTTTGGATGGTGCCTCAATAATTTACATCATCTGGTATGCGATACTGCCCAATATTCTGGCGCTGCTGGTAACAGAGTTTACCCGCGCCCTCTCTGTCGCCATTCTGGATATTGCCGCCCTAGGCTTCCTGAATCTGGGAGCCCAACTCCCTACGACAGAATGGGGTACCTTGCTGGGGAACTCGCTAGAACTAGTCTATGTTGCGCCCTGGACAGTCATGCTGCCCGGTACCGCGATTACCTTCAGCGTACTGATTGTCAATCTGCTGGGCGACGGTGTACGCCGTGCTCTGATGACTCAAACTGAGTAAGGGTGAAGAAAGGTTATGCCATTACTGGATATTCGTAATCTGACCATTGAATTACTCACCGCCGAAGGCCCGGTCAAAGCAGTAGACCGAGTGAGCATTAGCCTGAGTGAAGGCGAAGTGCGTGGGTTGGTAGGAGAATCCGGCTCAGGAAAAAGCCTGATCGCCAAAGCAATTTGCGGCATCAGCAAAGATAACTGGCGCATCAGCGCCGACCGTTTTCGTTTTGACGATATCGACCTGTTACAGTTATCCACGCGGCAGCGGCGCAAACTGGTCGGACACAACGTTTCCATGATCTTTCAGGAGCCACAATCCTGTCTCGATCCTTCCGCCAGTATTGGCCGCCAACTAATGCAGGTCATCCCCGGCTGGACTTACAAAGGCCGCTGGTGGCAGCGCATTAACTGGCGCAAACGTCGCGCCATAGAATTGCTTCATCGGGTCGGTTTCAAAGACCATAAAGACATTATGCGCAGCTACCCTTATGAGCTAACGGATGGAGAGTGCCAGAAAGTAATGATCGCTATTGCACTGGCTAACCAGCCTCGTTTGTTAATCGCTGATGAACCCACCAATGCGATGGAAGCCACCACTCAGGCACAAATTTTCCGTTTATTGTCCCGGTTAAATAAAAATAACAATACGACGATTCTGCTTATCAGCCATGATCTGCAAACCATGAGTAAATGGGCAGACCGCATTAATGTGCTGTATTGCGGCCAAACCGTAGAAAGCGCCACCGGTGAAGATTTGATTACTACACCACATCATCCGTATACCCAGGCACTGATTCGCGCCATGCCTGATTTTGGCCGTTCTCTGCCGCACAAGAGCCGGTTGAATGCACTGCCAGGGGCTATCCCATCGCTGGAGCATTTACCTGTGGGCTGTCGACTCGGCCCTCGCTGCCCTTATTCGCAGAAACAATGCATGACAACCCCACCGTTGGTGTCAATGAAAAACCATCTGTATGCCTGCCACTTTCCGCTCAACATGGAGGAATCCTGATGGTAGAAACACTGCTGGAAGCCCGAAACCTGACCAAAACATTTCGCTATCGTACTGGCTTGTTCCAACGCCATCACATAGAAGCAGTGAAATCGGTGAGTTTTACGCTGAAAGAGCGGCAGACATTGGCCATCATTGGTGAAAATGGCTCAGGCAAGTCGACGCTGGCAAAAATGTTGGCTGGGGTGATAGCCCCCACTTCCGGACAACTGCTGATCGACGATCATCAACTTCATTATGGTGATTATCGCTACCGCAGCCAACGTATTCGCATGATTTTCCAGGATGCAGCCAATGCACTGAATCCACGCCAGCGTATTGGCCAATTGCTGGATCTCCCCTTACGACTGAATACCAGTTTGAATGCTGAAGATCGGGAAAAAGCCATCAATGTGGCGTTACGGCAAGTCGGGCTACGGCCAGACCATGCCTACTACTATCCGCACGCGTTAGCTCCGGGGCAGAAACAGCGCGTCGGACTGGCTCGGGCGTTGATTTTGCAGCCCAAGGTGATTGTGGCCGATGAAGCCTTGGCCTCCCTGGATATGTCCATGCGATCACAGATTATCAATCTGATGCTGGAGCTTCAGGAAAAACACGGACTGTCCTATATTTATGTTACCCAGCATCTGGGCATGATGAAACATATCAGTGACCAAATGCTGGTAATGCACGACGGAGAAGTGGTTGAACGCGGCAGTACCGCCGACGTATTGGCAGCCCCACTGCATGATTTGACCAAACGTCTGATAGCCAGCCATTTTGGTGAGGCACTGAGCGCTGATGCCTGGCGACGCGACAACGGAAACTTTTGATTCAATCGACGCGATAACCAACAGAGAAATACTCTCCGCGGGTGACCAACCGCATGACTCCTCGGAGTACCCCTCTGTGTGTCATACATGATAGAATCATCCGGTTTATTCACCGCGACCATCAATAACTAACTATTTTTATTGGTGATGACCGCAGCAACAATGATCACAAGGATACTGCTATGGGTTTTCTTAACGGCAAGCGCATTCTGGTAACTGGTGTTGCCAGTAACCGCTCCATTGCATTCGGTATCGCACAGGCGATGCACCGAGAAGGAGCAGAACTGGCGTTCACTTATCAGAACGACAGGCTGAAATCTCGTGTAGAAGAGTTTGCCCATGAACTGGGTTCCAGCATCATTCTGCCATGTGATGTTGCGGAAGATGCCAGCATTGAAGCACTGTTCGTTGAACTGGCAAAAGTATGGCCAAATTTCGATGGTTTCGTTCATTCTATTGGTTATGCCCCAGGCGACCAACTGGACGGAGACTATGTTAACGCCGTTACCCGCGAAGGTTTCTCTATCGCGCATGACATCAGTTCCTACAGTTTTGTTGCCATGGCGAAAGCCTGCCGCAACATGCTGAACCCGCACGCTGCACTGATTACTCTTTCCTACCTGGGTGCAGAACGCGCCATCCCGAACTATAACGTGATGGGGCTGGCCAAAGCTTCCCTGGAAGCCAACGTCCGCTATATGGCGAATGCCATGGGTGCACAAGGCGTGCGCGTCAATGCTATCTCCGCTGGTCCGATCCGCACACTGGCTGCTTCCGGCATCAAAAACTTCAAAAAAATGCTGTCGCACTGCGAAGCCGTTACGCCTATTCGCCGGGTAGTCACTATTGAAGATGTAGGCAACGCGGCTGCTTTCATGTGTTCTGACCTGGCGGCCGGTATCTCCGGTGAAATACTGCACGTTGATGGCGGTTTCAATATCGCTTCCATGAATGAGCTGGAACTGGATAATTAATCCGGTATCTGGTAATAAGCGAGCCACAAGGCTCACTTCAGACCGTTGGCAAACCTACGTGTAGCATCAAAACGGTGATGATGAGGAAGAAGAGTAAAGCATCCGCGCCAGGGATAGCGCGGCTTGAGCTTACAGGGAGGGACTTGCAGCGCCTTTACGATCTTCTCATTATCGCCGCTATATAGACTCTGCCATCAAACTCACTTATCAGTTTGAACTTGATATCCTTCCTCTGCTTTTCATTCTATTTACCGATCCCTGTTTAACAACCAATCTCGCGCCACATCAAAGAAATGCTGAGCCAGCATTGTCGCCCGCCCGCTTGCAGCCATCACTACTGCACCGTGACGTGGCATCGACGGCAGCGCCAATTCACGCCACATCAGTTCGGGCATCATCGCCGGGATCAAACTACCGGCAGGAACAATGCCACAACCCAGCCCGACAAACACACCCTGGATCAGTTGCAGCACAGATGAACTCTCCATTCGTACCCGCGGCGTAATACCGGCTTCGCGGAATTGGTTATCCAGATAGCGCCGGAAATAGCGGCTGGGTTCTGCCAGGCAAAGTGGCAACTCGGCAATCTCCGTCAATTCAGTTACACTGTCACTTACAAGCTGTGGGAAATGCTGTGGATGATACAACAATGCCACTCGCTGCTCGGTCAAAGAGGCGGTTTGAAAATTCAGCTCTCGCAATACAGTCGGCTCAAAAAAGCCGATACCGACATCCACAGCATGTGCATTAAGCGCCTCCAGCAATGGGTCAGCACTGAACAACGAAACCTGATAATCCATATGTGGGTAATCGGCACTGACGGCAGCTAGCAATTCAGGCAACGCCAGGCTGCATTGCGGCACCACTCCGATACGCAACAGACCGCTAGTCCCACGTTTCAGTGATCCTACTTCCAACTTGAGTCCCTGATATACTGACACCATCTCCCGAGCCCAGGCCAATACCCGTTCACCTTCTGCGGTAAAACCTTCAAAATTATTACCTCGGTTGATAAGCGCCAGTCCCAGTTCCTGCTCCAGATTTTTCAATCGCATCGACAGTGTCGGCTGACTGACAAAACTGGCTTCGGCAGCACGACCAAAATGACGTTCTTTTTCCAGATTACACAGATAAATCAGTTGCTTGATATCCATAGTATTGCTCTTTTCCGCATGGAAAAACTACTATATCACATCAGATTGCACCCTTTGGCGACGATAAGCTTTATCTATCCCGCTATTATCTCCTTCGATTAGACAGCATCTTGTGCAGCACCTAAACTTCTTAGTTAGCAAACAAAGTATTAAAGAAAACGCTACATATCCGAAACATCATCACCTGCATAGAAAATCATGAAATTTAAATCATCTATCAAGCCATACCGCGCTGCTGCGGGCGGCTGGGGCTCTCTAGAAGCCACTACCCGTTTTGTACTGGATAGCAAGCAAACACTGAAAAATATCCGCCATTTGATGCGAGTCAATAAAAGCAAAGGATTTGACTGCCCTGGCTGCGCCTGGGGTGACGATAACAGCAGTACGTTTAGCTTTTGCGAAAATGGGGCCAAAGCCGTTAGTTGGGAAGCCACTCGCAAAGCTGTCGGACCAGATTTTTTTGCCGCCCACAGTGTCAGTGCTCTACGCCGCCAGAGTGACTATTTTCTCGAGTATCAGGGGCGACTGACACATCCGATGCGCTATGACCGTCAGCATGATCACTATGTGCCGATCAGTTGGGACGATGCGTTTGCCATTATTTCCCGCCACATCCATGAGATGGCGCATCCAGATCAACTCGAACTGTATACGTCGGGTCGTGCCAGCAATGAGGCTTCGTTCCTCTATCAATTATTCGGCCGCATGGTAGGCACCAACAATTTTCCGGACTGTTCCAACATGTGTCATGAAGCCAGTGGCACCGGGCTAAAACAGAGTATTGGCGTAGGTAAAGGCACCGTCCGCTTACAGGACTTTGAACTCGCCGATGCCATTTTTGTGTTCGGGCAAAACCCCGGCACCAACCATCCACGGATGTTGCACAGCCTGCGGCATGCCGCCGACCGCGGTGCCCATATTGTGGCGTTCAACACCTTGCGTGAGCGCGGTCTGGAACGCTTCGCCAATCCACAAAATCCGCTGGAATTGCTAACACCGTTGTCTGGCACCATCAGCGAAACCTATCTGCAACCCAATCTTGGCGGCGACATGGCTGCGGTGCGTGGCATGGCGAAGGCGTTGCTGGAAACACATCGCCAACGTCTGACCATCGGTGAAACAGGATTGTTTGATCAGGTATTTATCGACCAGCACACCGACGGGGTCGACGCCTGGTTGACAATGGTGGATGCCACCCGCTGGCCACAAATCGAACAGCAATCAGGACTGAGTGAAACACAGATCCGCTATGTTGCCGCTATTTATCAGCGATCAAAACGGGTGATTTGTACCTGGGCAATGGGTATTACTCAGCATAAACATTCAGTGGCGACAGTTCGGGAAATCGTTAATCTGCAACTACTGTTTGGGCAATTAGGAAAACCGGGCGCGGGGCTATGTCCAGTGCGTGGTCACAGCAACGTACAAGGCAATCGCACTATGGGTATTGACGAGAAACCGTCCACTGCTTTGCTCGATAGTCTGTCCGATCATTTTCACTTCACCCCACCGCGTGGTCACGGCCACAATACGGTACAAGCTATCGAGGCCATGCTGCGTGATGAAGTCAAGGTGCTAATCACCCTGGGAGGCAATCTGGCCGCCGCTGCACCAGATACCGAACGTACAGCTGACGCCATCAGCCGCTGTCATCTCACGGTTCATATCAGTACCAAACTTAACCGCAGTCATCTGATCACCACGCAAGAAGATACATTAATCCTGCCCACACTGGGTCGTACCGATCAGGACATACAGGCCAGCGGATCACAATTCATCACGGTGGAAGACTCTTTCAGTATGGTGCACGCTTCTGAAGGCGTCGGCCAGCCATTGTCGCCGGAGCAACGTTCCGAAATCGCTATCGTAGCCGGTATTGCCCAAGCGACATTAGGCAACAATCACGTTGATTGGCTGGCGCTGGCGGCAGACTATGGGCTAATACGCGATTATATAGCTGCAACGTTACCAGGATTCAACGACTTCAATCAACGTTGTGCCGAACCTGGGGGATTTTGGCTGGGCAATGCGGCGGCTGAATACCATTTTCACACGCCAACCGGTAAAGCCCGCTTCAGTAGTGCCCCGCTACCAGTCAGTGTGGTTCCCAAAGGCGATGATCCCGCACCGTTCACGTTGCAGACACTTCGTTCGCATGATCAGTACAACACCACTATCTACGGACTGGATGATCGCTACCGCGGAGTATACGGCCAACGCGAGGTGCTATTTATGCACCCGGAAGATATTGCCGGATTGGGGCTGGAGGATGGTGATCGGGTGGATATTGAAACCTTATGGCATGATGGTATCTTACGCAAAATAACTGGATTCCGGCTAGTGGGTTATGATATTCCCCCCGGCAACCTGGCGGCTTACTATCCAGAAACCAATCCACTGGTGCCGCTTTCCAGCTATGGTGACGAAACCTTTACGCCGACATCCAAGTCAATTCCAGTACGGATTACGCCCAGCGCGGAACAGTCTGAATCCCGGATTGCCTAACCGCACTCGAATGGGGGATACTCAGATTGCACAAGGCCCGAGCCGGATATTCCCTGCATTACCTGATCAGCGCTTGCCGCCAGCGACTGATTCGCGTAAAACTATTCGCCGCTAAAGCCACTTATAACCGCATTCCTGGACGCTATGTTTCAAGATAATCCGCTGCTTGCTCAGCTTAAACAGCAACTCCATTCCCAAACGCCACGGGTAGAAGGCGTCGTTAAAGCTACCGATAAGGGATTCGGCTTTCTTGAAGCCGACGCTCAAAAGAGTTATTTCATTCCGCCACCGCAAATGAAGAAAGTCATGCACGGTGACCGTATTGTCGCCACAGTGCATACGGAAAAAGAGCGAGAAAGCGTCGAACCAGAATCGTTAGTTGAGCCGTTCCTGACCCGCTTTGTCGGGCGTGTTCAGAAGAAAGACGATCGTCTGGCTATTATTCCTGACCATCCGCTACTGAAAGAATCCATCTCTTGCCACACCGCACACGCGTTGGCGCATGACTTTCAGGAGGGCGACTGGGCTGTAGCGGAAATGCGCCGGCACCCGCTGAAAGGTGATCGCAACTTCCACGCTGAACTAACGCAGTACATTACTAACAGTGAGGATCCTCTGGTCCCATGGTGGGTGACATTGTCACGTCACGATCTGGAGCGCACTGCCCCCGAAGCCGATACTGCCGCACTGGATGACGGAGATTTGCAGCGAGAAGACTTAACCGCGCTGGATTTTGTCACTATCGACAGTGCCAGTACGGAAGATATGGACGATGCCTTGTTCGTACAGGATAACGATGATGGTTCACTGCAACTGACGGTGGCAATTGCCGACCCTACCGCGTATGTCCCTGCTGGCAGTGAACTGGATGCCATTGCGCGTCATCGCGCGTTTACCAATTATTTGCCTGGTTTCAATATCCCGATGCTCCCGCGCCATTTATCGGATGATATCTGTTCACTACGGCCAGGAGAACGTCGCCCAGTACTGGCATGTCGCATGACTATCGCCGACGACGGAACGCTGGATGACATGCACTTCTTCGCCGCCTGGATTGAGTCCAAAGCCAAGCTGGCCTATGACAGTGTTTCTGATTGGCTGGAACAACAAGGTGACTGGCAACCTGCCAGCGAGACAATTACCCATCAGCTCCGTCTGCTACAACGCGTATGCCTGGCCCGCAGTCACTGGCGCACGACACATGCTCTGGTATTCAAAGATCACCCAGATTACCGTTTCTTATTGGGAGACAAAGGTGAAGTGCTGGATATCGTGGTAGAGCACCGTCGCATTGCCAACCGTATTGTGGAAGAAGCGATGATTGCCGCTAACGTTTGTGCGGCGCAGGTTCTACGTGACAAGCTTGGTTTTGGCATTTACAACGTACATAATGGCTTTGACCCGTCCAAGGTGGAACAAGCGGTCACCGTGCTGGGAAATAATGGTATTCATGCCGATGCGCAACATCTGCTGACATTAGAGGGTTTTTGTGCGTTGCGCCGTGAACTGGATACTCAGCCAACACAATTCCTTGACAGTCGTATCCGTCGTTTTCAGTCATTTGCGGAAGTCAGCACCACGCCTGGGCCGCATTTTGGTCTTGGTCTGGAAGCTTATGCCACCTGGACTTCGCCAATCCGTAAGTACGGAGATATGGTGAATCATCGCCTGCTGAAAGCAATTATTAGTGGTCAGCCGACAGAAAAACCACAGGATGACGTTACTGTGAAGTTGTCAGAACGCCGTCGTTTGAATCGTATGGCTGAACGTGATGTCAGTGACTGGTTGTATGCCCGTTTTCTAAAAGAAAAAGCAGGCACTGACGCACGTTTTCTGGCAGAAATCATGGACGTGACTCGCGGCGGTCTGCGTGTTCGTTTACTGGATAACGGTGCCTCGGCATTTATTCCTGCATCATTTATTCATGCGGTACGTGATGAACTGGCATGCAGCCAGGAAACCGGTACCGTGACGGTGAAAGGTGAAACGGTATATCGCCAAAGTGATACGCTGGAAGTGACCATTGCTGAAGTTCGTCTGGATACTCGCAACATTATCGCCAAACCAGCAGCTTAAGCACATCGCGCCATCAGGGTTCTCCTGATGGCACAATTCTCGCTGGATTTATCACTGGAGCACCAATGAAAAAAATTGCTATCGGGAATTCAACGTTACTGACTGCCAACATTTCGTTGGGTTGTATGCGCCTGGCCAGTAAAAGTGTCGATGAGGCAGTTACTATCCTCAACACCGCACGGGATATTGGGATCGATTTATTTGATCACGCCGACATCTATGGGGCTGGAAAATCCGAGGAAATTTTTGCCGCCGCCATGCAGAAATCGGCCATGTCACGCGACGCACTATTTATCCAAAGCAAGTGCGGGATTCGTAAAGGCTGTTTTGATTTTTCCAAAGCACATATTGTCGCTTCGGTAGACGCCAGCTTGCGTCGGCTGCACACCGACTATCTGGATACCCTGTTACTACACCGCCCCGATACGTTATTCGAGCCGGATGAAGTGGCTGCTGCTTTCGATGAACTGGAAACCACTGGCAAGGTGCGCTATTTCGGCGTCAGCAACCAGCATCCGTTACAAATTGAACTACTGAAAAAATCGATACGCCAACCACTGATTGCCAACCAGTTGCAATTCAGCATCATGCATACGCTGATGATTGATGCTGGCCTCAATGTCAATATGACCAACCCGGCATCCGTGAATCATGATGGTGCCGTGCTGGAATACAGCCGCCTTCATGATATGACCATTCAAGCCTGGTCACCTTTTCAGTATGGATTTTTTACTGGCGTATTTCTGGACAATGAAAAATTCCCGCAACTCAATGCCACCATTGACCGCATTGCCGAGCAATATGGTGTGAAAAATACCGCTGTCGCCGTGGCCTGGATCCTGCGCCATCCGGCCAACATGCAGGTGATTGTGGGCAGCATGGACCCCCAGCGCCTGCAAGATATTGCCCTGGCGTCGGAACTGCGCTTAACACGTGAAGAGTGGTACGAAATCTATCGTGCCGCCGGAAATATACTGCCATAACGCAAAACGAGTCCGGCAATGACCGCCAGACTCGTTCTTTTTTGTTTTACTTCTGAGTAATCCGTTATAACACTTTATTATTGCTTGAATATTCACGTCTCCAGTGAAGTAAATTCGTGACATCAGGCAAAATAGATTATTGTCCGTAGTAAGCGTTCTTACCGTGCTTACGCAGGTAGTGTTTATCCAGCAAGGTTTGCTGCATCGGTTCCAGGGTCGGCGTCAGCTGACGTGAAAATATCCCCATATAGGCAATTTCCTCCAGAACAACGGCATTATGCACCGCATTGTGAGCATCACTTCCCCAGGCAAAAGGACCGTGCGAATTCACCAGCACAGCAGGAATATCGGTGGGAGAAAGATGTCGCTGGTGGAAGGTTTCAACGATAACCTGGCCGGTTTCCCGCTCATAGTGGCCGTTAATCTCGTCATCGGTCATTAATCGGGTACAGGGAATGGCGCCATAGAAGTAATCGGCATGCGTGGTTCCCCATGCCGGTAGATCGTGTCCTGACTGGGCCCAAATAGTGGCATGGCGAGAATGTGTATGGACAATTCCACCGATCGAATCAAAGGCCAGATAAAGCACCCGGTGAGTATCGGTATCTGATGACGGCTTCTTTGAGCCTTCAACTACACGACCTGTCTCCAGCTCTACGACCACCATATCGTTTACTGTCATCACATCGTATTCTACGCCTGAAGGCTTAATCACCATTAATCCTTGCTGACGATCTACCGCGCTGACATTACCCCAGGTAAATGTCACCAAGTGATGCCGAGGTAAGGCCAAATTAGCTTCAAGTACCTGATTTTTAATTTCATCTAACATTATCCACTCCCTTTAGCCATTTCATTCTATTCTCTCGGTGACACGTCACTCCCGGTATGGGCTAAATAGCTAAAGATCTGTCAGCGTTCTGCTGCACCAGCAAAAGTATAACCAGACTGGCAAGTCTGACAGATCGCGCGTTGACAACAACGGCAATGAGAACTGTACTATGAACAGAATTAAGAGTTTTTACCTGTTGCTGCGAATATCGATGATTATACTGACGCCTGGGTGATATAAGGCAAAAAATTTATATTTTATTTCAGGAAAAGCACGAACAACAATATTTTCCTCATTTCAGGCCAGCAATAATCTTGTTTAAAACGTAAAGCGGATCCAACGGGAGAAAACCATGATAGTGAACCAACGTTTAGTCATAGCCGCCATGGCAATAGCACTAACCATCGGGTTGAGCGGTTGCTCCAATATGTCCAAACGTGATCGAAATACAGCTATTGGCGCTGGCGCTGGTGCGATCGGCGGTTCAGTTCTGACCCACGGTAGTGTATTGGGAACGGTGGGTGGCGCAGCCGTAGGAGGTATTGTCGGTCATCAAGTCACTAAGTGATTCCCTGAGCAGGCTCGATTTTCCGAGCCTGCATTATCATGGCGTCATCGATAGTTTTTTTGAGGTCACCGTTAGCCTCCCGCCAGTTTTACCTTCATCCCTTTGGCTTCTAACAACTGTTTCAACAGATCACGTTTATCGCCCTGCACCTCAATCACTCCGTCTTTTACCGAACCACCACAACCACATCGTTTTTTCAGCTCGCCAGCCAGTTTTTCCAGTGCGGCATCATCAAGTTCGACACCAGTGATAACACAGACACCTTTACCTTTACGTCCACTGGTCTGACGCTGAATACGGACAATACCATCGCCCTGAGGGCGTGACACTGGCGCGTCTTCCGGTTTAATGCGACCGCTTTCCGTTGTATACACCAGACGGCTGCTATCATCATTCATCATTATCTCCCTTGCAGTGACAGCCGGATATCTTTCAATGCCTGAGCCGGATCCGCTGACTGAGTAATGGGGCGTCCAATAACCATATAATCGACGCCAGCCTGTAGCGCCTGTTCCGGTGTCATAATACGCCGCTGATCGCCCGCCTGGCTGCCCGCCGGACGGATACCCGGCGTCACCAACGTAAACCCGGCACCACATACCTGTTTCAAATGCTCAGCTTCATGCGCAGAACACACTACACCATCTAATCCACACTGTTGAGTCAGCATGGCCAGTCGTTCAGCTTGCTCTGCCGGCGACGATGTAATACCCAGGCCACGTAAATCATCTGTGTCCATACTGGTTAGTACCGTCACGGCAATTAACCGAGGTGCCTCGCTACCAAACGGATGCAACGCCTCTTTAGCCGCCACCATCATGCGAGCACCACCGCTGGCGTGAACGTTCACCATCCACACGCCCAATTCGGCAGCAGCGGCCACGGCACGCGCGGTGGTATTGGGAATATCGTGAAATTTCAGGTCGAGAAAAACATCAAAACCACGCTGTTGCAAATCCTTGACCAACTGTGGACCAAACAGTGTAAACATCTCCTTGCCTACCTTCAGGCGGCAGTCTTGCGGATCGATGTGATCAACAAAATCATAGGCAGCACGCTGATCGGCGTAATCGAGCGCAACGATAATCGGTGATGTGGTTGATGCTTTTTTCTGCCCTACAGTTTCGACATTCACGAGTATTTCCCTCAATTACACATGCTGATAAGTAAAGCCCTACTTTCCCGCCGCGCATTCTACATGTCCAGACCAGCAAATCCCAGCCGCCTGGAAAGCATTACCAGTCTATTGCCTGATGGTCAGCACCAGAAGAGTAAATGCACTATTGGTATGTTGTAACTAAAATCAGATAAATAAACATTTGCCACGGCTATTCACCATCAAGGCCGCGAATGGGCTTGATACTGGCCCACGTCCGACAGGAAGGACAATGCCAGTATAGTGACTGTGATGTAAATCCACATTTGTTACAACTATAGCGGGGTTTTGTCTGGACTTGCTCACCGACCATCTTACGCAATACAACCAGGCTCTCTTTGGCTCTTCCGTCCTCTGCCTCTCGCAAATGAAAGTCCATCAGCCGGTGAAATCCTCGCATGGTAGGGTGTCGCTGAATCTGGCGGTTGATATAGATCTGAGCGACTTCGGTACCGTCTTCTCGTTCAATAATATCCGCCAGCATCAGTTCTGCGGTGGCGCCAGTGTTTTCCTCCACGCACCGTTTCAAAAACGCAGACCAATCCTGAGGTTGATGTAAATGCTGATAGCACTCCTCCAGCATCGGCAACGTTTCACTGACAAAATCCCTATCCTGCTCCAACACTTGTTGCAACGCCGCTATCGCTGGGGAAAACTGCTGCTGGGCCATATAAATACGCCCTATCATGATAGAAGCGCGAGCACACTGATTATCCGATGCTATGGCTTTCTTCAACAACGCCATGGCTTTGTTCAAATCATCATTACCCATGAATTGCAGTGCCAGTTCACAGTAAAAGTGGGCGATCTCTACCCGCAATCGGTCGGTGCCCAATTTGACCAGTTTTTCCGCCGTATCAATAGCGGTCTGCCAGTCACTGGTCGCCTGATAAATCTGCAGTAATTGTTGTAACGCACTGAGGCGAAAATCTTCTTCATCCACCAATTGTTTGAATATTTTTTCGGCACGGTCATACAGCCCTGCCGTCATATAATCACGCCCCAGTTGCTGTACGGCCAGCAAACGTTGTTCAAACGTCAACGCGGTACTTTCCGTCAATGCCTGGTGGATACGGATGGCGCGGTCAACCTCACCACGTGAGCGAAACAGATTTCCCAGTGTAAGGTGAGCCTCAAAGGTGTTGGTATCGTCCTTAAGCATATCAAGGAATAGCTCAACCGCTTTATCCTGCTGATTGGATAACAGAAAGTTGACACCTGTCACATAATCCCGCGACAGACGGTTAGCTTCATCCTGTTTATCCTGCTGTGCGCTTCTGCGACCCATATACCAGCCATACGCGGCGGCAACTGGCAGCAACAGAAACAGCAGTTCTAACATAGGGAGTGATTCCTTAGTGGGTCGTTGTTTGCTCAGGCGGTGTGTTGACGTCATCAGTGATGGGTAATTGCTGCTCAAGGCGTTTGACTTTACGTTGTTCACGCCCTAGCGCAATGCGTACCCGCAGATAAAACAGACCGCAGATCACCCATCCCAAAATGAACCCGACCGCAAACAGTGTCGCCAACAACGTTGAAAGCTGATATTCGCCCTGTGCAACCAGATAATTAAAGGTAATAACCTGATCGTTATGCGCGCCCAGTGTGACAGAAATAATGAATATCGCCAGCACGAGGAGAAAAATTAGCATGTATTTCACGTTTTGTTCCTGTGATATCGCGTTAACCGCATGAATTATGCCAAATTTCGGCGGTAAACCCCACTAAATTAGCATTTCTGCTCCGCGGTGGGAAATGCTGTCTGGTTGAGATACGAGATACAACTGGCGTTCAGATATCAGTCCAACTGCTGCAGAAACAGAGATATGTACCGAGGGAAAAACCCATTAGCTGGCTGATTCCCACATTTCACTTATCACAGGGTTAAAAACACAACACTGACGCTTTAATGGCTTCTGATATGAAAATCACCACAACATCATAAAGGATAACGCGCTTATTCCATTAAGCGCGTTATCCTGAATCAATTTTCGTCGTAAGAGAGAAAGACGTTAATCCGAGCGATCCACAAATACTTGCCTTACCTGTTTTCTGTATCCTTGAGCGACACTGGCAAACACCCACAGTACTGGCTCAACCATGTCGCGACCATAGCCAATATTCCACTGATCACCGTTGCCATTATCAGATCCTGTGGCCAATGCATCCCCAATGCCAACCGACTGCCCATCACCCCGATGGCCCATATCATCAATAGCGTTACCGTTACATAATGACGGCGTGTCCATAACAACCCGACCCCCATCAATGCCCAAGTGGCCGCAAACAGCGTATGTCCGGAAGGAAAAGCAAACCCATGTTCACCCTGCCAGTAATGGCGCAACCACAGGGGTGGTTGTTCCACATTGCGCGGTTCTTTTGCCAATCCAGTGTGGGTATTACCGAGTGAGAAATAGTGACTGTCAACCTGATGTTTTTTTTCCAGCCAAACAACAAAAGGTCGCGGTTCCTGGACCCAGTTTTTAATGACAGATTTCACGCCCTGTCCCAGCAGAATGGCCATAGCCATAATGACTATCAACGCTAATGCCGGTGCCCATCGAAAACGTAGACACCACGAAAACCAAAGACTCAACCCCATGCAGGTTAATACCCCCCACGGTGAAGAGACCGTTTCCGTTATCCAAAATAATACCAGTAGCCACCAGCCAGAGACGTCAGGTCTCCATTGCCAGCCAGTTACCCAGATAATTAGCGGCATCAACAGCAATACTATTACACCCAGCGCAGTTCGTCTGGCGAGTTCGTACATCATTTCTCCCTATTTTTCAGCGGGATATAAAGCAACATATTTTTCACAATTTTACCAGAAAACAGGACATAAGCAGCCACTATGGCGTAAAATACCTCCCGGTTCTATCAACGACACTGCTACAACGTTAGCCATTTCGTCATCGATCAAGCACCGACAACCACATACATCGATCTGATTCGAGTCAGATCTTGGGCTGATTAAGGTTCCCATCCAACGGTAGGATGCGCATCAGTATTTTTTGTTTTGGAGATTAACATGCAGCTAAAGCGGGTGGCAGAAGCCAAATTGCCTACACCTTGGGGTGATTTTCTGATGGTCGGTTTTGAAGAAATAGCGACCGGTCAGGATCATCTGGCCTTGGTATACGGTGATATTTCCGGTCCGGAGCCGGTTTTAGCCAGAGTGCATTCAGAATGTCTGACCGGAGATGCACTATTCAGTCTGCGTTGTGATTGTGGTTTTCAGTTAGAAGCGGCGCTTAACCATATTGCTGAAGAAGGCCGCGGAATACTGCTTTACCATCGTCAGGAAGGTCGTAATATCGGTTTGCTGAACAAGATTCGGGCCTATGCGTTACAAGACAAAGGAGCTGATACTGTTGAAGCTAATCATCAGTTGGGTTTTGCCGCCGACGAACGTGATTTCACCCTTTGTGCCGATATGTTCAAGTTATTGCATGTTGGTGCCGTACGCCTGCTGACCAATAATCCACAAAAGGTCAAAATCTTAAGCGAAGCAGGTATTAATATAGTGGAACGTGTTCCGTTGATCGTCGGTCGTAACCCGAAAAATGAACGCTATCTAGCCACCAAAGCCGCCAAGATGGGCCATCTACTGGATATAAAGTAACACCTGTCAAAATTTCCCCAGACGATAAATCCATCATCTGGGGCAGAAAAACCAATAGGTAACGGTGTAAATATCCAGCGAACACATTAACAATATGACCGCGCTGGCACAGAACCCGATCTGCGCCAACGGATAAATTACAACATTCCACGAATGACATAGTGCAAGATACCGTCGTTCTGGAAATAAATCAGTTCGTTGCGTGTATCAATACGGCACAGCGTGTCAATCACCTGTTGCTGACCATCCTGTCGGGTGATTTTTACGGTTACGGTACAACCAGGGTGAAGCGTAGTCAGTCCAGTAATATCAATTTGCTCATCACCGGTGAGCTGTAGTGTTTTGCGCGTTACACCTGCCGGAAATGATAACGGTAAAATACCCATCCCGATCAGATTGGAACGGTGAATACGTTCAAACGATTCGGCAATCACAACTCGCACACCGAGCAAACGAGGGCCTTTCGCTGCCCAGTCACGGCTGGACCCTGACCCATATTCCTTACCGGCGATCAACGCCAGCGGTAAATTCTCGTCCTGATAACGCATTGCAGCATCATAAATCGTCATTTCATCCTGCGATGGTATATGCCGGGTGTATCCACCCTCTTTACCGGGCACCATCTCATTGCGGATGCGAATGTTGGCAAACGTGCCACGCATCATCACTTCATGATTACCACGTCGTGAACCATAAGAATTAAACGCTTCGGTTGCCACCCCATGTTCCAGCAGATAATGCCCGGCCGGGCTATCCTCTTTGATGTTGCCCGCAGGAGAGATATGGTCAGTCGTGACGGAATCACCCAGTATCGCCAGAATCCGAGCACCGTTAATATCCTGTACTGGTGTAGGTTCCGGTGACATCTCATCGAAAAAGGGTATCTTACGAATATAAGTGGAATCTACCGGCCAATCATAGGTGGCCTTGTCCTCTACCAGAATATCCTGCCACTCCTGCGTTCCAGTGAACACCGACGCATACTCTTTTCTAAACATATCCGCATTGACCTGCAATACCGCGTTCGCCACCGCTTTCGCTGATGGCCAGATATCACGTAAATAAACCGCCTTCCCCTGTTCATCCTCACCCAGCGGATCACTCGTCAAATTCACGTTCATATTGCCAGCCAACGCATAAGCCACTACCAGCGGTGGAGAAGCCAGCCAGTTGGTTTTCACCAGCGGGTGAATGCGACCTTCAAAGTTACGATTACCGGACAGCACGGCGCCAACCGTCAGATCCTTCTCTTTTATCTCATGCTCAATGGCAGTGGGTAACAAGCCCGAGTTGCCAATGCAGGTAGTACACCCATACCCCACCAGATTAAAACCCAACTGGTCGAGGGAGTCAGTCAATCCTGCTTTGGCGAAATAATCCGTTACGACCCGAGAACCAGGTGCCAGAGAGGTTTTCACCCAGGGTTTCGTCTTCAACCCACGCTTGACCGCATTCTGGGCCAACAATCCGGCTGCCATCATGACGCTGGGGTTAGATGTATTGGTACAGGACGTAATTGCAGCAATGACTACCGCGCCTTGGCTGAGGCGACAATCTTCCCCTTCCGGTAAAGAGGTGTCGTCATCCGGCTGACGAGCGGTTGCAAGATCCAGCTCAAGCGTGGCCTGAAAAGCGTTGGGAACATCCACCAGCGCTACCCGATCTTGTGGACGTTTGGGGCCCGCCAGACTGGTTTCTACACTATTCATATCCAGCGTCAATTGGCTGGTAAACCGGGGTTCATCACCAGCATATCGCCACAACCCCTGCTGTTTGCAGTAAGCTTCCACCAGTGCAATCTGATCGTCACTGCGATTCGTCAACCGCAAATAGTCCAGCGTAATATCGTCGACCGGGAAAAAACCGCAGGTTGCACCATATTCCGGCGCCATATTGGCAATCGTCGCACGATCAGCCAGTGCCAGGTGATCAAGCCCGTCACCATAAAATTCAACGAATTTACCCACGACACCTTGTTTACGCAGTATCTGCGTGACATTCAGCACCAAATCCGTTGCCGTAATACCTTCTCGCAGTCTACCGGTAAGCTGAAAACC
This sequence comes from Prodigiosinella confusarubida, assembly GCF_002847015.1. Classification (GTDB taxonomy): domain Bacteria; phylum Pseudomonadota; class Gammaproteobacteria; order Enterobacterales; family Enterobacteriaceae; genus Prodigiosinella; species Prodigiosinella aquatilis. The sequence continues at coordinate 2,724,631 of NZ_CP025085.1, read as the reverse complement.
GACGACATCGGGAATCAACATTGAAACCGGCTGTCCCAGCATCGCCGCTTCAGCTTCAATACCACCAACCCCCCAGCCCAATACGCCGAGAGCGTTGATCATCGTGGTATGAGAATCCGTCCCCACCAACGTATCCGGGTAAGCAACACATTCTTCCTTTTGCTTTTCATGCCAGACAACTTTCGCGAGATATTCCAGATTCACCTGGTGGCAAATCCCGGTACCTGGCGGCACGACTCTAAAATGGTGGAAGGCTTTCTGTCCCCAGCGTAAAAAAGCATAACGCTCATAATTACGCACCATTTCCAAACGCGTATTTTCCACCAGAGCCTGATTGTCGCCAAAATAATCGACGGTCACGGAGTGATCAATCACCAAATCCACTGGGGTTAATGGGTTGACCTTATTGACATCTCCTCCAAGCCGCTGCACTGCTGCCCGCATCGCCGCCAGATCGACGACAGCCGGCACACCGGTAAAATCCTGCATTAATACACGGGATGGACGGTACGCAATCTCACGTTCGGCGTGAGCGGTATCTTGCCATGCAACCAGTGCTTCCAGATCGGCATCCTGCACAGCATCGCCATCCTGATGGCGCAACAGATTTTCCAGCAGAACCTTGAGCGATTTAGGCAACCTATCAATGTTACCCAACCGCTGAGCAGCCAAAGACAAACTATAGTAGTTATAAGATTGTTCTCGGACGGTGAGTGTAGCGACACAAGCTTCACGAAGTTGAGATGACATACTTCCTCCCGGGTGACTGAGTATCTATCTGAAGAAGCATGATTTATGGTAACCCGCCTCTTCATTTGGATAGATTTTTCGTGCTGGTGTTCTCGTTTGTAGCTCCGACAAACGCTATCCAGCCCGAATTTTATGATCTTCTTTAAAGATAACACAAACTAAAAATAACATTTTGTTAACATTAAAATTGATAATAGAAATCACCTATACCTATCAAAATACTTACCGTTCTTTCAGCTTTGCTCCTGAGCTTCAACAATAGTTATTACTCTGTGTCAGACAGGCTAAATTGGCAGGAGACATGACAACATAATCAGCGTGCCATTGATTTTTCAGATCAAATAATCTGCGAGACAACGCACAGCGAGAGGATGTAATTTATAGCAATAATGCCTTACTTATTATTTAATAAAATCATACATATTATTATCAATTTGCAACAAAAAACTCTCTCGACGCTTAAGGAAGGAATAGCACATGAAACTTTATTACAAACCGGGGAGTTGCTCCTTGTTTCCCCACATCATCCTGCATGAAACAAGGACTCGGTTCACATTGGAAAAAGTCGACCTGCGCACCAAAAAAACCGAACAGGATAGGGATTATTTGCTAATTAACCGAAAAGGATTGGTACCGGCCCTTGAACTGGACGATGGCTCTATTTTAACAGAGACCGTCGCTATTGCGCTTTATCTGGCGGATAAGGCGCCACAATATAATCTTATTGCCCCTCCGAATACTATTCACCATTATCACGCCATTGAATGGCTGAATTATATTGCTACTGAATTGCATAAATCATTCTCGCCGTTGTTCCGCCCGGGAACGCCTGAATCGTATAAAGATCTTTTACGCAGCTATCTGGAGCAGCGCTTTCGCTATATCAATGAAGTGTTAAGTGAGCATGACTGCCTGGTCGGTAATCGTTTCGGTGTAGCCGATGCCTATTTGTATACGATTGCTCGTTGGGCACAGGCACTTAAATTTGATCTTACGCATTTCCCTGCACTGAAGGCTTATCTGGAGAGGATTGAGGTACGCCCATCGGTGGAAAAAGCGTTAACAGCAGAAGGATTATTGTTGCTGTAAAGTACGAGGAATGCCTCCGCTCTCGCGGAGGCTGACGCCATCAGTTAAGACGTACCGCCTGGAAATGGTGGCGAGGATTCGCGATGCCGTCTTGGGCTGCAACCAACTGAAGTTCATACTGATTCATTTCTCTGGTCATCAGCATCACCTCATAAACAGCGGCAGTGGTATGTTCCAACGCTTTTTCCAGCGCGACGCCTTTAAGGAGATTAACCAAGAGTAAACCGCTGGTAAGATCACCCACACCCACTGGCTGACGCTCACCAAAATCCACCAGTGGACGACTGATATGCCACGCTTCCGTCGGCGTAACCAGCAGCATTTCAAAACTGTCACTACGGTACGCTGCCCGACTGAGATGTTTTACCAACACCAACTTTGGTCCTCGCTGGCACAATTCACGACAAGCCTGTACGGCTTCATCAACACTCTGTACAGCACGACCGCTTAGCAGTTCCAGTTCCGGTAGGTTTGGTGCAATAGCATCACTGGCCTGCAATGACTGATTACAATGGAAATCCGTCACTCCAGGCGCCACAATGCATCCTTTTTCCGGCGTCCCCATTACCGGGTCGCAAAAATAAACGGCATGCGGATTGATCGCTTTCACCTGTCTGACAATATCCAGAATATGTCCGCCCTGCTCTGGCGAACCGATATAGCCACTCAACACCGCATCACAATCTTTAAGGCGATCGATATCATTGATGCCTTGAATAACATCAGTCAAATGACTGGCAGGCATAACGCACCCGGTCCATTTCCCATATTGTGTGTGATTGGAAAACTGAACGGTATTCAGTGGCCACACATTAACACCCATCCGGCGCATAGGAAATTCAGCTGCACTATTCCCTGCATGACCAAAAACAACATGTGATTGAATTGACAATATATTTTTCATAAATCGTTGTTATCCCTGCCTGCACCTTTCGTACATACTCTTGATAAACAAGGACACGATAAACCCAGGTGCTGGTCAATCAAAAGAGCGGTTATACCGGGTTCAGGCCAGAGGGAGAAGCCCTTACGAGAGCCTCATCCCCATGCCGTCCCGGATATCGCCTTCAAATGATAAACATCAGGAACCGAAAGTCCTTTTTTGATTATCGCCGTTATACCTGCCAGCAAATCAGGCAGTAATGTTTTTTACCCCGACGCAGTAACGTATAACGGCCAAACAGACGATCGGTATCCTTGAAGGTGTATTCAGCGTCGGCTATTTTTTCACCATTCACTGTTACCGCATTGGAAGAAATCATCGTGCGGGCCTGACCACGAGACGGTACCAGTTCAGCACTGACCAGCGCTTGCTGTAAATCAGCCCCCTGATCCAGCGAAATGGTCGGCATCCCATCCTGCGCCAGTTGGGCGAAATCCTCTATCGTCATATCCTGCAATGAACCCGAGAAGAGACTCTGGGTAATTCGCTGCGCAGCAGCAAGACCGGCTTCTCCATGTACCATCCGGGTCACCTTTTCAGCCAGTACATGCTGGGCTCGCGGGGCTTTGCCACTGTTTTTATCTTCATCTTCCAAGGCATTGATCTCTTCCATGCTCAGGAAAGTAAAGAATTTCAGGAAGCGATAAACATCTGCGTCAGCAGTATTTATCCAGAACTGATAAAACTTATAAGGGCTGGTCTTACTGGCATCCAGCCAGACGGCTCCCCCCTCGGTCTTGCCGAATTTGGTACCGTCGGCTTTGGTAATCAGCGGGACAGTTAAGCCAAATGTCTGCTTCTGATTCATACGTCGGGTTAAATCGATCCCAGACGTGATATTGCCCCATTGGTCCGAGCCGCCAATCTGTAATTCGACATTCAATTGGGTATTCAAGGCAGCAAAATCATAGCCCTGCAACAAATTGTAAGAGAATTCAGTAAAGGAGATGCCGACATCATCACGGTTCAGTCGCTGCTTCACAGCTTCTTTGTTAATCATCTGGTTCACAGAGAAATGCTTACCGATATCGCGCAGGAAGGTCAACACGCTCATATTGCCAAACCAGTCATAGTTATTAACGGCAATGGCGCTGTTTTCACCACAGTCAAAATCGAGGAATGGCGCGACCTGACGGCGGATTTTATCTACCCATTCTCCAACAGTTTCTTCCGTGTTCAACTTACGTTCGGTCGCTTTAAAACTGGGATCACCAATCAGCCCCGTTGCCCCACCGACTAATGCTACTGGTTTATGGCCTGCCATTTGGAAACGTTTCAGACACAGCAGAGGAACCAGATGCCCCAAATGCAAGCTGTCAGCCGTCGGATCGAAACCGCAATATAGAGCAATCGGCCCTTGCGCCAGTCGCTCTGCTAACGCGTTCTCATCCGTTACCTGAGCTACCAGGCCTCGCTCTTGCAATTGTTTAATCAGGTTACTACTCGCCATCGATAACTCCATTTTTATGCAAAAAAATCATGTCGCATGTTCAGCAGAATGACTATCATCGAACATGACAGGTTTAATTATCCCCAGGATAAATGAGGAAAAAAGACGATATCTGTTTCTGATGCGTCAGTTTGTGGCCTATGTTGCCTTTAAAGCGCCAGCAACACGAAGCTTCATAGAATAAAGCGCTCCCGACGGGAGCGCCAGTGGGTTAATAGGGATATTTCACACTTAAGGCGCCAAACGGTCTACTTGCCAACCATTTTCCTGACGTTGATAGAAAAAACGATCATGCAGGCGATGAACTCCGCCTTGCCAGAACTCCATGCTATCAATGCTGACACGAAATCCACCCCAGAAGCTGGGTAAAGGAACTTCGCCATTTTGAAATTTTTGTTTAAGCTCCAGAAACTTACTTTCCAGAATTCCACGGGTAGAAATTCGACTGGATTGTTTTGATACCCAGGCACCAATCTGACTGTCTTTAGGCCGACTATGGAAGTACTTTAGCACATCCAGTGCCGGTAGTTTCTCGGCTCGCCCCAGAACAATGACCTGCCGGTCCAACATATGCCAGGGAAATAACAGACTGATATGGGCGTTGTTCATCAGTTGCTGGGCTTTTCTGCTCCCCATATTGGTGTAGAACACCATCCCTTTTTCATCGTAGTGCTTTAGTAGCACAATCCGTTGATAAGGTTGCCCCTGCTCGTCTACTGTCGCTACACACATTGCAGTGGGGTCAGCAAGCCGAGCTTCACACGCTTGTTTTAGCCACCGTTCAAACAGGTCAAGTGGGTTTTCCGTCAAATCATGGCGCCGAAGGCCACTGCGAGTATATTCACGACGTAAGTCCGCAATATCTGTCGTGCTTTCTGTTACCGGCACTGCGGTTATCGTATTGCGCGAATTTTCATTTTCCATCATCATTGAGTCCTGCCATCGCTAAACCGGGCCAGAAAAAAGTGCGATCATTCTGCGCCCGTACAGGTAAAATCTCAACGGTTGACATAGAACGGGAACCCGATCATTTCAAGATGCAATCGTTAACGATAATGTTGCTCCCCCGTTGGATAAAGGCGTGATTTCCCTTGCTCCAGAACGTATATTTCCCATCACTGTAGCGAACGCCTGAAGCCGATGGTGTCTGTTGCAAGGTATGGAGTTCACCATCCAGCAGAAAAGTGACGTGGGATTGCCGTGGTTGCTCAATCATCGTTACCGTCAACGGCATAGTGCCACATTGATAATGTAGTGTGTGTTCCTGTTCCCCTATCCATTGGCTACATCCGCTTAAAAGCAACAGGGCTCCGCCTGTCAGCAAGTGTTTCATTAGTCTTCTCCTGTTATTTTTCCTGGCATACTGCATTCTGACTGCATTACCAACCAGACCAACACGCAACTCAATAACAGTCTAACAACCAGTTAATATCAGAAATCTCAGCGAAGTCTGATTAGTCGTGCATGGCGGGATAAATTCCTCCCAAGATGGTTTCCCGGCTGGCGCCGGTTACCGAGGGCAAATTGCCAGGAAGGCCTGATAATGTACGAAATGCCAGCCAGGCAAACGCCAGGGCTTCCATATCATCACCACTGACACCACACTCATCGGTTGTGCTAACTTCAATACCCGACAGTAACGCGGAAAGACGACACATGATCAACGGATTCCTCGCTCCTCCGCCACAAACCAGCAAACGCTCGCACCCACCGCTCAACAGCACCTGCTCAGCAATACTTACCGCCGTCAACTCCACCAGCGTGGCCTGGACATCTTCCGGTTTTATCAGCGGAAAAGCGGCGAGCTGCCTTTCCAGCCAACCAAGATTGAAGTATTCCCGCCCAGTGCTTTTCGGTGCGGGCAACGAAAAATAGGGATCAGCCAGCAGATGATGCAACAAGTCAGTATGCACCAGCCCGGTTGACGCCCATGCAGCGTTCCTGTCATAAGGCTGTGTACAATGACGCCAAATCCATGCATCCAACAACATATTACCCGGACCTGTATCATAACCTCTGACTGGTACCCCTGGCGCCAACAAGGAAATATTGGCTATCCCACCGATATTCAACACAATACGCCGCTCAGCCGGATGAAATAACAACGCATGATGAAACCCCGGCACCAACGGCGCACCCTGACCACCAAAAGCCATATCCCGGCGGCGGAAATCACCCACAGTGGTGATGCCAGTCATCGCCACAATACGGTTATTATCACCAATCTGCATAGTGCAAGGCGCATCACCACCGGGTTCATGCCATACTGTTTGCCCATGACAACCGATAGCGGTGATATCTGAAGCGCTGATTCCCGACTGTTTCAACAACGCCAGCACAGCTTCAGCAAACAGAATACCGAGCTGGGTATCTAAATGCCCAAGTGCCGACAATGTCACCGGTTGCCCCTGGCACATGCTGAGAATAGCCAGCCTGATAGACTGTGGGATCGGATGGCAATAGCTGGCTTGCTGCGCTACAGTGTATTCATCAATCGCGGCCAGCACCACATCAATACCATCAAGACTGGTTCCCGACATCACGCCAATATATCTGCCTGACTTCATCTTATTAACCTTTTACTTTCCGTGGGGATCACACAGTAATGGCAGGTGAGAAATGTACCCGATAAAAATAGCATTTCACCGACATTCTTAGTGGACTTTTGTCATTTTTTCTATGTTGTCGCCAGTTTTTGTAAAAAATAACCATTTGACATGTCTTTTCACAAAAATGGGGCTTTAACGTGAACTTTATAGTCGGCTTATTATAAAGTTAAGTGCATTATCTTATCCTGGTGATCAGGTAAAAAAGTGGAATGGTGCTTTAGTCCACGTCATAATCTGCATGTAAATAATTTAGTCGGTACAAGGGCAGCGCCAGTCCGACATCGCCATTACAGGAGCCTTAAATGATGAAGTATTTTCTTGTGATTACTTTAGCAAGTATCACTTTGGTTGGCTGTGCAAATACCAGTACATTATCTGGAGACGTTTACAGCGCATCTGATGCCAAACAGGTCCAAACCGTAACTTACGGCACAATTATTTCTACACGGCCAGTACAAATACAGGCTGGCGAAGAGAATAACATTATTGGCGCTCTTGGCGGGGCAGTCTTGGGAGGCTTCCTGGGCAATACTGTTGGTGGAGGAACCGGACGTAGCCTGGCCACCGCCGCTGGTGCTGTCGCAGGTGGTGTCGCTGGGCAAAGTGTTGAGGGAGCGATAAACCGTGTTCAAGGTGTTCAACTGGAAATCCGTAAAGATGACGGCAATACCATTATGGTGGTACAAAAACAAGGTACTACCAAATTCTATGCTGGTCAGAGAATCGCAATGGTCAGTGATGGCCGTTCAGTAACTGTTTCTCCTCGCTAATTGCAAATCGATTAATCACCACTCTAACGAGGGGTGATTAATCGGCAAAATTAAATTTCAGCAAAACACTCTGTTAATGGCAATTTAATTAACAATCAGCAGAATTTAATTTTTAAAACCAAGATTTTTCAAGTGCCATACAAATTAAGACTGCATTTCATATAACGATAGAATATTGCTTTCCAACCTGGAAATTATGGTCGCTAATTCACTAACCTCTTCAGGTGTGATTCCATTTAATATTTCACTGCGCGTTTGATCGATAACATCATTAACCGCCTGAATGATCGGGTCAGCCATATCTGTCAGCATAATGCGCTTAGCTCGGCGATCATGTACACATATATGTCTGGTAATCAATCCCTTATCTTCAAGCTGATCCAAAGTGCGGACCAATGACGGTTGTTCAATACCAATCGCCTTCGCCAACTGAATTTGGGACTGCCCTGGGGGCAGTTCATGAATATTATGCAGCGTCACCCAGTGCGTCTGTGTAAGTTCTAACGGCTTCAAACGGTGGTCTATCAAGGCGCGCCAAACACGTACTAACCGGGCTAAATCAGATCCTAATGGCAATTCCATCACTACTCCTTATAATTAGCATGCTAAGTTATATCCCTGGATTGCAATCAACTCTGATTTATAAAAATGAAAATAAGACAAAACGAAAAATATATATTTATTGTAAATACAATAAGTATTCTACCAAATAATAGTTACCTAAAAATGATCTTAAACTTAATTTATTACACAAAATATCACGACCTATCTTAAAACAAACTCGATTGCTCTGGTTCCGGCGGTATTGAAATTTTCTCAACACGCTGCAATCGTTTCATCCTTTGCCGACAAAGACGTAAGACATCCTGTTTCTGAACATCGCTCATTTGTCCCCAACTAAAACGTTCCGACCGGCTACGAAAACACCCTCGGCAAAAACCCCGCTCATCAGCCTGACAGATACCACGACAGGGATTGGGTACAGGAAAAAGCTCAAGTTGCTCAGCCACGGGACCTCCTCCTCATCGAACCTTTTTATTGAAGCGTTGATCGTCCCGGCTGGCAAGCATTGATTAACAATAACAATAAAAATAGTTTCGTCACTATGGAAATACCAGTCAGTTTTGTCGAAACTGCGTTTTTTTAGTAAAAAAGAGGCAAGCAATGAGAAAAATGCTTCGGGCAAGACAACATTACCTCCCACCAAGAGTCGACAGCCAGGAGGCTTCTGTGACCCATGGCTTGGACTCAAGCTATATGCACCGCTATACTTCTCTCATTGATTTTACCTGCAAATTACCATTAACCACTGAAGCCAATAGAGGAAATTATGCGTTTACTTCACACCATGCTGCGTGTTGGCGATTTATCACGTTCCATTGATTTTTATACCCATATTTTGGGTATGCAGCTACTGCGCACCAGTGAAAACACAGAATACAAATATTCACTGGCGTTTGTCGGTTATACCGAAGAGAGTGAAGGTGCAGTGATAGAGCTGACTTATAACTGGGGAGTAGACAGCTACGATCTCGGCAACGCCTTCGGGCATATTGCACTCGGGGTGGATAATGTTGCAGCTACCTGTGAGCGTATCCGCAAAGCTGGCGGTAATGTCACCCGTGAAGCAGGCCCGGTAAAAGGCGGGACCACGATCATTGCCTTCGTCGAAGATCCTGATGGCTATAAAATTGAGTTAATTGAACGTTCACAGGCCGATCTGGGTCTGGGAAACTGATATTCCCTGCATTGACAGGTGCCAGATCGGTACCTGTTAGATCTGACGTTACTGCATCCGCCACTAAAATTTGCCATAATGCGCACTGCATTTGCTGAAGACCAATAAGAGATGATGGCTGACAAAAATAACCTTAATGTCCTGAGTGCCCGTTTTCGCGGATTCTATCCGGTCGTAATTGATGTGGAAACCGCAGGATTTAACGCTAAAACGGATGCACTACTGGAAATTGCCGCAGTGACACTCAAAATGGATGACAATGGTTGGTTACTGCCGGATCAGACATTGCATTTTCACGTTGAACCGTTCGAAGGCTCAATTTTGCAGCCAGAAGCACTGGCGTTTAACGGCATAGACCCGACCAATCCTTTACGTGGTGCCGTCAGTGAATATGAAGCGGTACATGAAATCTTCAAAGTCGTGCGTAAAGGGGTTAAAGATCAGGGATGCAATCGGGCGATTGTTGTCGCACACAATGCTACTTTCGATCATGGTTTTCTCATGTCCGCTGCAGAGCGTTGTGGACTGAAACGCAATCCTTTTCATCCTTTTGCCACCTTTGATACCGCAGCGCTCAGTGGATTGGTAGTAGGACAGACAGTCCTGGCTAAAGCCTGTATTACTGCCGGTGTCCCATTTGATCCTAGTCAGGCCCACTCTGCCTTGTATGATACCCAACAGACCTCAATGCTATTCTGTGAGTTGGTAAATCGCTGGAAACGAATGGGGGGATGGCCAACAGCCACGCAACCCGAGGCAGAACCTTCACCTGCCCATAGCGAAGATTGAGATTTTCAGGCGGTGGTTACCGCCTGAAAATCATCGCGTATAAAATAACATAGTGTCGATTTATTGTTGCTGACCATCTTTCTGGGACGAGTATTTTTCTGCAGTATCCTTGATAAGTTGCTGTAACTCACCACGCTGATACATTTCAATGATGATATCGCATCCACCGACCAGTTCACCGTCTACCCATAACTGAGGGAAAGTGGGCCAATTGGCGTATTTGGGCAATTCTGTACGAATTTCTGGATTCTGCAAAATATCAACATAAGCAAAACGCTCGCCGCATGCTGACAACGCCTGTACCGCCTGAGCAGAAAAGCCACAGCTTGGCAGTTTTGGAGAACCTTTCATATATAGCAGAATAGGGTTTTCAGCGATCTGGAGCTGAATTTTTTCAATTGTCGTTGTCGTCATTCTATTGCTTCCTCAAGCACGTGATGGCTATACGGTTGATCCGCCGCCATCAGCATCAGTTATAGATATTGCCAATATCACATTGACTCTTTTGTATTGTAACGATAGCGGCAGTCACAAAAAAACGTTATCTTTTGTAGGGTTTTAAACTAGGGCTATCATTAGATAATGATTGGTGAAATCTGATGCGGAAACTGATGATAATCACACCATAATTACACTCGTTAACGATTTTTCACTATTTTGTTGTAATAAAACGGCTATTCTCACTTTTTTATCGTCCCATTTTCAGGAATACTGTGGAAATCGAGCGATTGAGGACGACATTCAGTCATAATAATTATGCGGTTATTTGTTACCTTTTTCTTGTTATTTTTTAGCAACCTGTTTTTTAATTTGGCACAAGCCGCACCACACGCCGTGGCGGTTTCCCTGCATAAGCTCAATGTGGGCGTAACTGACACGGTTGATACAAGAAAAAACAAACCGTCCAAAAATACCAAAAAAGCCACAGTACCGACACACGATAAAAAAGAGAAGGGCAGTAAGGGATACTCGCTAAAAACGACTAAAACAGCACATTCCCACAGCAAAGCCACACGAAACTCAGCCGCTCATCCCAAACATCTGACTAGACCATCGACCAAACATCGCACAAAAACCCATGAGACTAAAGCAACAGAAATCAAGCATGTGGCATCGAAAAGACACATTGAAAACGGTGAGCCCACACATCACAGAACGCAAGATAGAAAAATAAAAATAGCGGCACGAACCAAAAGCAGAGAAAGCAAGCACAAGAAAGCACTACCCCTTAGTGTTATGCGCAGAAAGCATTACCAACACGTCAAATTGACTGCAATGAATAAGTTGCTAAAACAGATTGGGAAACCCTATCACTGGGGAGGCGCTTCACCTGCTGCCGGATTTGATTGCAGCGGATTGATCTATTACGCCTACAAAGACGTAGTAAAAATACCGATCCCACGCACAGCTAATGAAATGTTCCACCTGCGTGATGCAGCACCGATCAAAAAGAGTGAGCTGGAAAGAGGTGATCTAGTGTTCTTCCACATTAGTAATCGCGGTGCAGCCGACCATGTCGGGGTTTACCTTGGTAATGGGCGTTTTATTCAGTCCCCGCGGACAGGTTCCGATATCAAGATCAGCAAATTGAGCGGCAATTATTGGCAAGAACACTATGTCGGCGCACGCCGTGTCGTCACGCCAAAGACCGTTCGCTGATGTAACATTCTCGTTAAGCTCAAGATACCTGGGTATACCGCACCGAGGGATACTCCAACTGACAACGGGACCTTCCGGTCCCGTTGTCTTTCTGTCTTGTCATGCCAAAAATGGCTAATTCAGTGGCTTTACACCGTCACTAAAGCTTATCAGTTCAGCACTGCTGTAAAACTGAACGCCATGATAATGGCCAATGCACACACTGTGGTTAACAACGACATTTTTAGAGCCGTATCCATAAGTACCTCCTTTGCAGACTCAGTATTGACATCCGTTATTGTAATCAGAATGGGTTTATTACCCCAAGCCAGACAATAAATACTACCAATAGTAGTGGGTATATGGAAACTTTCTCTTAATTTGATCGGGAAATCCTCTCCGAATATCGCAGACATAATATGAATTAGCACTTCCACTTTTGCATTAAATCGGACAGAATTTGCAGTTTACTGTACACATCCTGCGTTGGTCGAAAGCGTCAACCTTGCCCTTCAGGTCTAAACCGCCGACTCTCTCCTTCTGAAGTTCTGCTTTCGTGCTCAGAAAGAGAACTATTCACGCAGGCAAACGATTAACCATTTACTTACTGCTGTAATCAGGTGAGTTCAGGAGTCATTTTACATGGCAACGATTAAAGATGTGGCAAAGCGCGCAGGTGTTTCTACCACAACCGTATCACACGTGATCAATAAAACACGTTTCGTCGCCGAAGATACTAAAGCCGCCGTAAGGGCAGCCATCAAAGAATTACATTATTCGCCAAGTGCCGTTGCCCGCAGCTTGAAAGTTAATCATACAAAATCCATTGGACTGCTTGCGACCTCAAGTGAGGCACCCTACTTTGCAGAAATTATCGAATCTGTTGAGAATAGTTGCTACGCAAAAGGATACACACTAATTCTGTGTAATTCCCACAACAATCTGGATAAGCAACGTGCTTATCTTTCTATGCTGGCACAAAAACGAGTAGATGGATTACTGATAATGTGCGCTGAATATCCACCAGCACTGCTTTCCATGCTGGAAGATTACCGTAACATTCCTATGGTCGTGATGGATTGGGGCAAGGGGCACAGTGATTTTACCGATACCATTATTGATAACGCTTTTGAAGGTGGCTATATGGCAGGTCGTTACCTGATTGAGCGTGGTCACCGCGACATCGGCGCCATTCCCGGTCTGCAAGAACGGAATACGGGTAGCGGGCGTTACTTGGGTTTTCTTAAGGCCCTGAAAGAAGCGCATATCACAATACATGAAGAGTGGATTGTTCAAGGCGATTTTGAACCGGAATCCGGCTATAAAGCCATGCATCAGATACTGGCACAAAAGCATCACCCAACAGCCGTCTTCTGTGGTGGTGACATCATGGCCATGGGGGCAATCTGTGCAGCTGACGAACTCGGCTTACGTGTACCGCAGGATATTTCGGTGATCGGGTATGATAATGTACGGCACTCTCGCTATTTCACACCAGCGCTGACAACGGTGCATCAACCCAAAGAGCGTTTGGGACAGTCTGCATTATCTATGCTACTGGATCGCATTGTCAGCAAACGTGAAGAAGCACAGGTCATTGAAGTCCACCCTACCTTGATTGAACGACGCTCTGTCGCAGATGGTCCGTTCCGTGATTATCGCCGTTAATTCAGACAATTTACTTATTGCTGCCTTATTTCATTAAATTTTTAACCACTGCTTCAGACTATTTATGCTTGTCCACAGGCTGAAGCAGTCATAGACTTGCTATTGCCTTATGTGAACATAACAGGCAAACAAGACATACTGAATAGTTTTACTATCCTTATACTCAGACTGCCGAACGCCTTCGTCGTCTAATTTGGATAGGTGCTTTCCATACCAACGTTTCTCTTATTTATTTCTCTGAAATAGTTCAGAGGGTAAACGATGGATAAGCATCCACCGATTCTTATTACAGGTAAAAATTGTCTATGTTGTTCCTTGCTGTAATTCAAATGGCAAGGTAGGGAGAGATTATGAGTTCGTCTTATATAGAGGAGCTAGGTAGGCATAATACGTCCTGGTTCCAGATTGTGCATGAAATGCTGTCAATGGCTGACATCACTATTAATGGTTCGCGACCTTTTGATATCACTGTCAAGAATACCGATTTTTATAAACGCATTCTGCGTGAAGGCTCTTTGGGTCTTGGTGAGAGTTACATGGACGGCTGGTGGGAGTGTGAACGTCTGGATATGTTTTTCCATCGGGTACTGCGAGCCGGATTGGAAGAAAAAATACCGCAGCGCTGGCGCGATTTGATACGGATTCTACTTGCACGAGTCATCAATCTTCAATCAAAGAGACGATCGTGGATTGTAGGGAAAGAACATTACGACCTCGGCAATGATCTTTTCTCACTGATGCTTGATCCATACATGCAATATTCCTGTGGTTACTGGAAACAGGCAGACACCCTGGAACAAGCTCAGGAAGACAAACTTCGTATGATTTGCGAAAAGTTACAGCTGCGTCGCGGCATGACACTGCTGGATATTGGCTGTGGTTGGGGCGGACTAGCGGCATTTGCAGCCCGTCACTACGGTGTATCGGTCACAGGTGTCACTATTTCTCGTGAGCAGCAGAAACTGGCTCAGCAGCGATGCCAGGAACTGGATGTCACGATTTTATTACAGGATTATCGCGATCTGAATCTCCAGTTCGACCGCATCGTTTCTGTTGGTATGTTTGAACACGTCGGCCCCAAAAATTACGATACTTATTTCCAACTGGTACGTAAAACCCTGAAGCCCAACGGCCTCTTTCTGCTACATACTATCGGTGCCAACAAAACGAATCTTGAAGTCGACCCCTGGATCAACAAATATATTTTCCCTAATGGTTGCCTACCGTCGGTCCGACATATTGCCCAATCCAGTGAACCTTATCTGGTCATGGAAGACTGGCACAACTTTGGGGCTGACTATGATCGAACGCTGATGACTTGGCATGCACGTTTCCAGCAACATTGGTCCGAACTGTCAGCGAATTACCCTGAAAAATTCCACCGCATGTTCAGTTACTATCTGAACGCCTGTGCTGGTGCCTTTCGCGCACGGGATATTCAACTGTGGCAGGTGCTATTCAGTGTTGACGGCGTTGAAGGTGGGATACGCGTCCCCCACTGACGGATTGACTTGGCCGCCAGCTTTATGCTGACGGCTACACTATTTTATTCTGTTGCTTCTGTGGCCGGATCTTGTTGACGGTGAGATTGATTCAACAATACACGCTCAACCGTATCCACGATCGCCTGTGTCTGTGGATCAATCTCAATATTCACACGATCACCCAATCGTTTTTGCCCCAGCGTAGTCCGGTTTAACGTTTCAGGGATAAGATGCACGCAGAAACGACTGCGAGTAACTTCACCAATAGTCAAGCTGATACCGTCAATACCAATGAACCCTTTGTGTAGTACATATTTCATCAAGGCATCATCCGACATTCGGAACCAGATCTGGTGATTATTTTCCGAGGTCAGAATTTTAACGATGTCTGCCGTACAGATGATGTGGCCCGACATAACATGCCCACCGACTTCATCACCGAACCTGGCAGCACGCTCTAAATTGACTGAATCACCTACGTTCACGTTACCGAGATTGGTCAAACGCAGTGTTTCTTTCATCAAATCAAAACTGACTCGCGCCCCTTCAATCGCGCTCACTGTCAAACAGCAACCGTTATGAGCAACAGATGCGCCTGGCACCAGCCCTGATAACATTTCAGGCGGAAATTGAACAGTGTGCGTGCGAAAATTGGTTTTTTCATCAATGGACACAACAGGAGCCGTGCCCTGAACAATACCGGTAAACATGCGGAGTGCCTCTTAAATTCGTTTAAAAAATGCAGTGTCAACGGACCATATCCATTGATACCGACTTGATTTCAACATTATCCAGGCAGTTTGCACGATATTAAAAAGAAAACCAAACTTGATTACCGAGTAAAAGCGCTATTGAATCAGCGAATTTTTCAGCATTGCTGACATAATCTCAATAGAACAGGAAGAAATGGTAATTCATTGGTTTACTGCTGATAAATCGTTACAATGCCCGCTCTTTTCATGTAAAAAAGGATGATTGTCTTTCTCTCTGGTTGAGATATCTATCGATCCTATTAGGAAGGTGTGTTCGTGCAGAAGTATCTGTCGGAGGCGCGTCAATTATTAACGCTGGCGATTCCTGTCATCATTGCGCAAGTTTCCCAGACCTCAATGGGCGTAGTCGATACGATTATGGCGGGTTCTTATAGCGCAACCGACATGGCCGCAGTAGCGGTAGGAACGTCCATCTGGTTACCAGCCATTTTATTCGGCCATGGCTTACTGATGGCGCTAACGCCTGTCGTTGCGCAAATGAACGGCTCTGGACGGCGAAATCGCATTGCCCATCAAGTACAGCAATCTTTTTTACTGGCGAGTGCCATTTCTGTTGTCACCATGATAGTTCTGTATCAGGGGCAGTACGTAATCCACTTGATGCACAATGGCCCGCCGGAACTGGCCGAGAAGGCAATTGATTACCTTCATGCTCTTGCGTGGGGTGTGCCAGGATATCTGTTTTATCAGGTTTTACGCGGTCAGTGTGAGGGGTTGTCAAAAACGAAACCGGGAATGGCTATTGGTTTCATCGGGTTATTGGTTAACATCCCGATTAACTATGTCTTTATTCACGGTAAATTGGGTATGCCTGAAATGGGTGGCGTAGGCTGCGGTGTGGCGACATCTTCCGTATACTGGATTATGATGCTTTTATTGGCTGGCTATACTCGTCAGGCCCGCTGGCTGCGGGATATCCGCCAACACCATTCGTCACTCAGGCCAGACTGGCAGGCGTTAAAGCGACTGTGGGGACTCGGCTTACCTATTGCCTTGGCAATTCTGTTCGAAGTCACGCAGTTCGCCATTGTTGCCTTGCTGGTACTCCCACTGGGTGTGGTGAATGTCGCTGGTCATCAGATCGCCCTCAACTTCAGTTCGCTAATGTTTGTACTGCCGCTTTCCGTTGGTGTTGCGGCTACCATCCGTGTCGGACATCGATTGGGAGAAGGCTCTGTAGCCGATGCTCGTGTCGCGGCCCATACCAGTATTGCATCTGGAATTGTGCTGGCAATCTGCACCGCTATTTTTACTATCACACTGCGTGAACCCATTGCCATGCTCTATAACAAAAATCCGGATGTCGTTGCGGTGGCATCACACTTAATGTTGCTGGCAGCGGTGTATCAGATTTCTGATGCCGTTCAAACCATTGGTAGCGGTGTCCTGCGTGGCTATAAAGACACCCGCTCTATTTTCTTCATTACCTTTGTTTCCTACTGGATATTAGGATTACCCAGCGGGTATGCATTGGCACTGACCGACCTAATTGTTCCCCGAATGGGACCTGCCGGCTTTTGGTGCGGCTTCATTATCGGGCTGACATCCTCAGCCATCATGATGGTAACGCGCATCCGTTGGTTACAACGACAGCCTGCGTCCCTGATCCTGACTCGCGCATCTCGATAAAACAGAGGGTGTGACGAAAAAAACGGCGTACTGCATATAAGCTCGACAATCAGACTGGTAAGCAGACAATTTTTATGTTTTTCTCCTTGCCAGCGGCGATATAGCCCGTTAATATTCGTCCCCGCCGCTACTCTGGCGGCAATGCTTTTAAAATGCGTTCTTAGCTCAGTTGGTTAGAGCACCACCTTGACATGGTGGGGGTCGATGGTTCGAGTCCATTAGAACGCACCATTCCTGGTATACGATCGTAGCTCAGTTGGTTAGAGCACCACCTTGACATGGTGGGGGTCGGTGGTTCGAGTCCACTCGGTCGTACCAATTCTTATTTCACAGATTTTCGCTGGCGTCTGTAGATCATAGATAGCGTTTGATGTGTGAAATAACCTGCGACAGCCTTTCATGAATAAAAAAATGCCCGCCGTTAATGGGAACAAAATCGACGTTTCCATGAATAATTTTCTGCCAGCCGTTTATCTCATTCAACGACATACTGTCATCCTGTAATCCGTAAAAGACGGTTGTCGCGCTCTTAAGGCGTGGCGTAGAACAATAGCGATAGCTGTCAGAAATAGTAAAATCGGCGCGCAGAATAGGGAGATAAAGTTCCATCATCTCTTTGTTCGCCAGCAGTGCTGGTGGCGTACCATTAAGGCTGGCTAATTCGCTGATTAACGCGTCGTCATTCAGCGCTGAACGCCTCGCTGTCGCTTTGCGATCAGCCGCTGAGCAGCTGGCAGAAAGAAACAGATGAGACAGTGAATACCCGCTTGCGGACTGTAATTTCCGCGCCAGCTCATAGGCGATTAACCCACCGTTACTGTGCCCGAAAAATAGGGTTGGGATGTCTAGCAACGTTGTGATATTCGCGTAAATCGCATCGACCATCTGGCTACAATCGGCAATAAGTGCGTCGTTATAGCGTTCACCACGCCCCGGATACTGGACACTGATCAGCTCAATATTTTCCGTAAAAAATGCAGGCCAGTCGTGAAAGACTGAAGCGCTACCTCCTGCATAGGGAAAGCAAAATAACCGTAGTCGTGGTCTTGTGCATATATTTAAGCATCTGAACCAGGGATTAGCCGGGGTGTGAGAGCGTGTCAGAGGATTTTTTATCTGATAAACCTGTCGGGTATCATTCACCAGTCTGCTCTCCCAACCGTGTACGTAATGTGTTGGATAGCGCTTCTACAAACGGCGATTGCAGCATGGTCAAATGGCTGCCTTTCGCAGGCAACAGTGTCACCGTGCCTAACGAGACGTCATCCCAACCGCGGTACTGGCCTTGCGCATGGTAGATGCTGTTTTCTATTGCATAATAATCGATATCTATATTGGCGGCCGTTAAGCGAGTGCCATACTTTGAGTGTTTAACATCAATGAGATAGTCTAGATAACGACGGGTCATTTCATCCGTGATGCCTTCAGGCCGAATCTTGCTGGCCACGATCTGTTCCAGCAGATAAACCTTACGGTTAGCTGGCGTCAACGAGGCCAGGAGTGCGCTGTCTAGTGATAATCCGTCGGCGCTAAAGTCTTTAATCAATGCTTCCCAGGCCAGGTTTTCCCGTTTGTCTACTGGTGCCATGACTGGCAACTCCGAATCGAAAACCCCCAGGTAATCCACCTGATAACCACGACCGCACAGTTGAACTGCCATCTGCCAGGCAATACTTCCACCGAGAGACCATCCCAGAATCCGATAACGCCCCGTCGGCTGCTGACGAAGCATGACATCGACATAGTAACTCGCCAGATTATCGATGGTGCCAGGGCCGAAATCGCCGAATATCGTCGGAGCCTGTAAGCCATAAAACTGCGCATAGTCCGCCAGTTGCCCAGCGAGTGCGGAATAGCTGGTGGCGATACCACCTTCTGGATGGATACAGAACACCTTGCGAGGACTTGATGAATGGTTGAGTCTCACGACGACCGAGGATTCCGGAATATCGATCGTGTGCACATCAAGAACCGGATGGGCGTAAATCTCCAGTTCACTGATGCTCTGATATCTGAAGAGATCTTCAAGAGTGAATGTGAAACCGCTGTTTTTCATCTTATTGAACAGTCTGAACATGGTCAGACTATTCCCGCCCAGACTGAAAAAATTGTCATGAATGCCGACCTGCTCGATATCCAGTATGTTTTTCCAGATCTCACAGAGCTGTTTCTCCCGACGGTTTCGCCCGGCGACGTAATGTGTATTGGAAACCATCACCTGTGTTATATCAGGCAGGGCTTTGCGGTCCACCTTACCGTTAGGCGTTAATGGCAGTGCATCAATAAAGAGGTACTGATGCGGAACCATATAATCAGGAAGCCGTTGCGATATGCTTTCTCTGAGCGACCCGATCAGCATCTCGTTGGTAAGGTCTGCACGCTGGCGCAACGCTGGCACCAACACCACACAGGCGACCAGCATTCCATCATGATGGATACTGAGCCTGACTGCCGTATCACTGACCCACTCATGCAATAGCAAGGCACTTTCGATTTCCCCCAGTTCTACCCGGTATCCACGGATTTTTACCTGGCTGTCACTACGCCCGAGTACCGTAATCTGCCCTTGTGCATTCCATTTGGCAACATCGCCGGTGCGATAGATTCGCCCCCCCTCTCCTGGCGCAAACGGATCGGTTGTAAAACGTTCGTCTGTCAGGTCGGGCCTTTTGTAGTAACCGCGAGACAAGCCATCACCGCCAATGTACAACTCGCCGACGACACCGGCCGGCGACAATTGTTGATGTTCATTCAGGATATAGAGGATGGTATTGGTGATCGGCTGACCGATAGTGATGTCGTTGCTGTCAGTATCAATCTGTCCCGTGGTTGACCAAACCGTCGTTTCTGTCGGACCATACATATTCCAGAACGACCCCATATTCTCACACAGCGCTGCGGCTAGCTCACGGCTGATGGCTTCACCGCCGATTAACACTTTCAAATGCCTATGTTCCCGCCAGCGAGAGCTTTGCTGCAACAGTTTCCAGGTAGCTGGCGTCGCCTGCATTACAGTAATCTGGTGTTTTAACAGCATTTCACTCAGGATCTCCGCATTACGGCTATCCTGTTCCGGACAGATAACAACCTGTCCACCGCAACTCAGTGGCAAAAAGAGTTCCAGCACTGAAATATCAAAGCTTATCGGCGTCACTGCCAGCAGGCGATCCTGATAGCTGAATCCTGGTGACTGTTTCATAGACTGGAGAAAATTGACGACTGAACGATGCTCGATCATGACCCCTTTTGGGGTGCCGGTAGAGCCCGATGTGTAGATGATGTAAGCCAGACGGTCTGGAGAACATGAGGCAAGATTCGGATAGTGATCGACTTCAGACTCGGCGACCAGCAATGATTCCTCCAGTATCAGCACCTCGTTCTCCGGGCCTGTCGGTAAACACACGGCAAGTTGCGGCGTCGTCAGCACCAGTTCGGCGCCGGAATGGGACAACATATAGGCAATACGCTGCTCTGGATAGCCGGGATCAAGCGGAAGATAGGCCGCACCTGCTTTCAGGATCGCTAGCAGACATATCAGCATATCGGCACTACGCTGGCAGTACAGGCCGACAACTGTATCGGACGTGATATTGTGCTGTTGCTGCAACTGGTACGCCAGGTGATTGGCTGAAGCATTCAAGTGTCGATAACTGATGCGACGATGACCAAAAACCGCCGCAATAGCGTTCGGCGAACGTTGGCATTGCGCCTCGAACAACTGGTGAAAGCAGACATCGACAGGCCCGGTAGGCCCGGTTCGGCCGATTCGCAACATGTCGGCAGTCGCTTGCGAAGACAGAAGCGATATCACCTCAACCCCAGAGTCTGGCGCCGCCAGGACACCGCGAATCAATGCCTGATAGCTATCCAGCATCCCTTCCATAATGTAGCGTTCAAACAGGCTTGGGTTATACAGCCAATCGATCTGAATGCCGCGTTCGGTTTCCGTCACGCTGACCTCCAGATCCAGCTTGAGTAACGCCGTCTGATTTTCCAGCCGCGTCAATTCGACGCCGGGAAGGACGGCTGCGGCTTCCTCATTGTTCTGCAAGGTGAACAAGATTTGAAACAGCGGGTTGCACTGGTAGGAACGTAGCGGATTGAGGCGATCCACCAGCATGTCAAACGGTACTCGCTGATGTTCATACGCCTCGATAATATTCAGTTTATTGTGCTCAAGCAGGGTCAGAAACGCATCATCAGGATTGATCCGGGTTCTGACGAGCAACGTATTGACGAAACAGCCAATATTATCGAAAAATCGGTCATCATCGCGGCCAGAAATAGGGAAACCAACGACGACATCACGATCATTGCCATAACGTGAAACCAGCAACGCAAATACTGTCTGCAAAAAGATAAACAGCGTAACATTGTGATGCTGGCAAAACGTCTCGATGCTGTCGCGTAGTAACGGTTCGAGCCGTAATGTCAGCTTTTCTCCCAACGATACCTTCCTCTCCCTACCGCCAAAAATAACAGGCAGACTGTGGCACAACGGCAAATCTTCCAGCTTGCTGCTCCAGTAATTCATGGATCGTCGCATGTCATCAGAGGAAAAATAGGCTTTCTGCCAGCGAGTGTAGTCGGCATACTGATGACGCAACGGCGCGAGCGGTTGCGCTTCCCCGCTGGCAAGGCGGCGGTATAACCGACAAAAATCCCTGACCAACACTCCCATCGACCAGCCGTCAGAAACAATGTGTGGCAAGGTAAACAGCAAGATGGCATGCCCTGGCACCAATTGCAGCAGGGCGATCCTGAAGGGAATGTCCCGCTGCAAATCAAACGCACACAGCGCTTCCGCCCTAGCCCGCAGCTTGACCTGTTCATCCAGCGCATTACCAGAATAATCACTCAGATCCTGATAATCTATCACCGGATAACGATCATGATGAACATGTGCTTGGATCTGCTCGTTTTCTGCCTGAAAGGTGGTCCTTAATACTTCGTGTCGTTCAACCAGCGCCCGGATGGCGCCTTCAAATATCTGGCGATCCCACTCCCCTTTAACGTCAATCTGATTCGGCATATTGTAGGCGCCGGACTGCGGATCCATTTTATGCAACAGAAACAGGCGTTGCTGCGTATAGGACAGCGATGACGGGTCGTCATCCATCACCGGAACGGGCATGTCATCGCTGCTACCGTTATGCGCCGATAACATAGCGATCAAGGCTGACTTCTGTTCTTTTATGCTGGCAATAAACCGCTCGTCGGTGATCTTTTCTGTCGACTTCAGCTTCAGACGGTCGTTCTCTACCGAGATTCTGATTCGATGCGTATTGCAGAAACGCAATATCTCCATGATATCCATCACATTAAAACTCCATCTCAATTTCTACGCCATCGTTATCACTGCCGCCAGTGATCGCCTCACTATTTCTGGTCAGCTCCTGCAACAATTCGACTTCACGCACCCAATGGGCCGGAGTTGGATGCATGAACAGCTCTTTCACGCCGGCTTTCATACCAAACATTTTATTCATATCACTCACCAGGCGCATTGCCATGAGCGAATGACCACCGACATTGAAGAAATTGTCGTCCATGCTGATAGATTCAGTATTAAGGTGTTCTTGCCACAGGTCGGCTATCTGATGTTCCAATGGTGTTACGGGTGGCGTAGTCAAGGCGGCGACAGGAATATGCAAACGATAATCCGGCAACGCCTTGCGATTGATCTTGCCATTAGACAAGTGCGGCAACGCCGTCAGCAGGACAAAATGAGCAGGCACCATATATTGCGGCAGGTTTTCCATCAGCAACGCAGTCAGCGCCTTGACGATAGGCTCGTATTGTGCGGCGAGTTCGGCTTCGCGGCTATTCTTCAGGCTGATATAAGCCACCAGTTGCTTGTCATGCTGACTGTTTTCCACCACAGCAATCACGGCCTCATTGAGGTCAGGGTAATGCCGCAGGCTGGCTTCGATCTCGCCCAGTTCGATGCGGAATCCGCGGATTTTCACCTGATGGTCAATGCGCCCCAAAAATTCGATATTGCCATCTTTCTGATAGCGAGCCAGATCGCCCGTGCGATACATACGGGAATAGCCATCGTCGAACAGGTTGTTGATAAACGCGTCGGCCGTTTTTTGCGGGTTGTTGATATAGCCGGGGCCGACGCCAATACCGGAAACATACAGTTCACCAACTGTTCCCAACGGTACCCTTTTTCTACGGCTGTCGAGGATATACATCCGCATGTTAGCCACCGGTTTGCCAATCGGCATATTGACGACGTCCGCCGCTGGCGGCGTCATGATCGGATAATGCGTAATATCGTCGGAACATTCCGTCGGGCCGTATGCATTCAGGATTGGCACCTGCGGGAACAAGGTCAGCCACTGTCTTGCCAGTTGCGGCGGCAATGCTTCACCGGTCGGCACCAACCAGCGTAGCTGAGCCAGTTGACGGCCGATTTCCGGCACATCCTCCAGTTGATTGATAACCTCTTTCAACAGTGAAGGCACCAGTTCCAGAATCGTGATGCGTTGTTCGGCCACGGTAGCAATCAAGCCGCGCGCATCCAGCAAAATCTCGTCCGGACAGATGCAGACACAACCGCCGAACACCAGCGGGGACAGGAATTGCCAGATAGAGATATCAAAACACTGAGAGGCATTCTGGGCCACGATATCCGCCGTCGTCAGCGACAAATCGCGCATCTTGGCGTAGATATGGTTGATAAGCCCGATATGCTCCACCATCGCTCCCTTGGGCATGCCCGTGGAACCTGAGGTAAAAATGATATACGCCAGATCATTGAGATCGTAACTGACGGCGGATTGAAGTTGCGTCGAATCATGCGCTTGCAGGTCAGTAATCATTAGCATACTGGGGAAAGACGGCAGCTCGGCGGCTATCGAACTCAACGAGGCAAAATGGTCCTGATCCGTTACCAGCATATTGCTGTCGCACTGCGCCAAAATCGTCCGAATACGGTCGCCGGGGTGATTCACATCCAGTGGCAAGTAGACGGCACCAGCCTTAAAGATCCCCAGCATAACCGTCAGGAAGTTGATACTGCGGCTGGCATAGAGAGCAACCACGTCACCGGATGTCACCCCTTGCCGTTGCAATGCGCTGGCGATGCGGTTCGACTCTTCAGACAACTGCCGATAGCTCCGCCGCCGGGAACCTTCAATCACCGCGATGCGATCCGGCATCAGCGACGCCTGCTGGTCAAGCAACTGATGAATGCTCATATCGGACGGTAACGCGTATCCGGTATCGTTCCAACGATGCATGAAGTCGTGATGCTGCTCTGCGGTCAGCAGTGATAAATCCAACCAACTGGCATCGCTGTCGGTGGCCATTGCGCTCAGCACCTGCTGATAGTAATGGCAGACAATCGCCACCTCGTCGTCGTCGATGCGGCTCGGGTTGTAATGCAGGCTGAGCGCAACCAGCCCTTGTTGTGTATCCCGGCTGAACTCGGCGCGCAGTGGATACTCCGTTTCCAGTACCGAATCCAGATGTGCCAGTGCCTGACCGTGCTGGATCATGGTGTCCTGACTGACGTGGAAATGAACATAATTGAAGACAATCTCGAACAGATCACCAATACCGTTGTCCAGACGCATCTGTGCCATGGGGTAATGGCGATAAGGCATCAGCGCTATTTCTTCATCGAACACTTGACGCACCAGATCTTTCCAACTGCCCGGTAACAGTTCCAGCCGGAATGGCAGCGTGTTCAAAAACAACCCCAACGTCCGTTCGGAATCGGCCAATTCCGGGCGCCCGTTTTGTTCCAGCCCGGAAACCACAGAGTATTGACCACAGATAAAAGCAAGTACGCGCATATGGGCTGCCAACAGCACGACCTTGACCGGGACTCCCATCTGCACAGCCAGATTCAGCAGACTCTGGGAAATACCGGGAGCCAGTTCGACATCCGTATAACAAATCGCGTTGTCTGCACCTGTACCGGTAAACGGCAGCGATGTGAAGGTGAAATCGGCAAGTTTGTCGCGCCAGTAGTCGCGATCCCCTTGACACAGCAAGGCAGCCATTTCCAGCGAAACGTACTGCCGAAATGGTAATACCGGCAATTGATATTTCTCAGCCAGAGGTTGATCGCGCCGAAGAGCAAAATAACGGTCGAAAATCTCGGAAGATAAGGCATTGATGCTCCAGCCATCCAACATGGAATCATGGAAACTGAGCGTGAACTGATAGCGATCCGCCGAAAGTTGATGAATGAAGTAGCGGATTAACGGTGCTGTCCAGTCGAATTCATGCTGTTTTTCGCTGGTCAGAAAATCGTCCAGAGACTGCTGTTGCCGTGACGGCGACAGCGCCGTCAAATCCACCCATTCCAGCCCGTTGCACTGTCCTGCCCGTACAATTTGTAATGGCTCGCTGAACGTCAACCAGTCAAAACAGGTACGCAGAATCGAATGCCGTTGCTGTACTTCACTCAACGCCTGCCCAAACGCGACATAATCAAGAGCATCGTCGACGGTATAGATCACAATATCATGATAGATTGCGCTGCCCGGCGCGAGTTGGCTTTCCAGCACCAAACCTTTCTGTAACGTCGTCAAGGGATAAGCCTCTTGAATATCCTCAGAAAGCCGACGTCGATCCTCATCGCTCAACAGTACCACCGGTCCCACCAGCGCAGTGTCGTCCTGCTCCTGATGCCGGAACGCCAGATATTCTGCCAACAGATCCACCTGAGGATATTTGTAAACATCCTGAACGCTAATCTGTATGCTTCTGGCCCGACATTCAGCCACCAGCGCGATACTGCGAATAGAATCGCCTCCCAGCGCAAAGAAATTATCCCGCATGCTAACTTTCCGAACCCCCAGTACGCTGGCAAAAACCTGTGCCAGCGCCTGCTCCATTGATGTTGACGCGCTGATAAACTCGCCGACAGTCGCCATATCGTCGATCACTATCGCGGCCAGCGCCTTGCGATTAGCCTTGCCGTTTACCGACAGAGGGATGCTATCCAGTGTTACAAAATGGGCGGGAATCATGTACTCGTTGAGCCGTGTGCAAAGGAAAGCGCGCAGTGCGTCGACATCACTGACGCCAGAAACAAATGCCACCAGTTGCTTATCGTGGTGTTGCGTTCTGACCAATACCACTCCGTATGCACCGGGTTGAAACCCGGTGATTTGATGTTCGATTTCCTGGAGTTCGATGCGGAATCCCTTGATCTTGACTTGCTCGTCGATACGACCAAGATATTCAATTTCTCCCTGCGAGTGATATACCGCCAGATCACCGCTCTGATAGACCCGCTCACCGTTAAACAAGGGATCGGCAATATGGCAGAATTTCTCGCGGGTAAGATCGTCACGATTACGGTACCCACGCGCCAGACCCACGCCGCCGATATACAACTCGCCAGGGCACCCCTGCGGCATCGGCTTTTTCTCGTCATTGAGGATATATATCCGCAGATTGTCGATCGGGTAACCAATCGGCACCGTTTTTGCCAGAGTACTATCTTGTGTATCCCAGAAGGTGACATCAATCGCCGCCTCGGTCGGCCCATACAGGTTGTGCAACCGCGCAGGCAGCACCTGGTGAAACCCCTTAACCACAGCCACTGGCAGCGCTTCGCCGCTGCATATGACATGCCGTAGTGATGTACAGCGGCGACATTCGCTGATACTCAGGAACGCCCGCAGCATAGAAGGCACGAAATGCACGATGGTTACGCCTCGAGAGACGATCAGGTCCACCAGATAATAGGGATCTTTATGCCCAAGCGGTCTGGCAATGAGCAGCGATGCACCATGCGTCAACGGCCAGATGAATTCCCACACTGACACGTCGAAACTGAATGGCGTTTTTTGCAGTACCACATCATCGCAGGCAAGTGGGTAGGCCTTGTTCATCCAGCCGATGCGGTTAACTAGCGCGGCATGTTCTACCATCACGCCTTTGGGCGTACCGGTAGAACCCGAAGTATGTATGACATAGGCCAGATGCCGTGGCGTCAGAAGCAGACTGGCCTTGTCGATATTTTCGATGCAATAGCGCTGTAGCATCAGTGCCGTGTCAACGTCGTCCAGAATCAGTTGTTCGGCATCCACCAGATTGAGTTTCGGCGCTACGCTGGCAGAAGTAATAACCAGGGGAATCTCTGCAGAGGCAATCATCGTCTGTAACCGCGGCGCTGGCGCCTCTGGATCCAAAGGTACATAGGCGGCCCCAGCTTTAAGGATGCCGTAAATGGCGACAACCATTTCCAGCGAACGTTCAAGACACAACCCGACCAGGTTATCTGCCCCGATACCTTTTCCCACCAGCCAACTGGCCAACTGGTTGGCGCGCTGGTTCAATTGCCGGTAAGTCAGCGTCTCGTCGGCAAACCTCAGTGCCACTTTCTCTGGGTGACTGGTCACACACGCTTCAAACAACTCATGGATACATTGACCAGGATGAAATAGTTCGAACGGATGTTGAATCTGCTGCTGCACGCGTAAATACTCGTCATCCCCCAGAATAGCGTAGTAATCGGCGGCGCTCTCCGGCTGGCGGACCATCTGTCGAAGCAGAGTACAATAATACTGCGCAATACGCTGTGAAAACGCCGGATCAAACACCGCGCTGTCCAACTCCAGCAACAACTCATAGCGTCGGGTGGTGACGTTTCTGGAGAATTGCGAAGCAAACGTATAGTTGGTTTCTGTAAAAGACTGTTCTTTAATCAGTTTTAGCGAGTCGGCCAGTTCGTTGTAGGTGTGAAAATGGGTAAAGTTGAACAGCGATGAAGAGAAATCCAGTGATGTGTCCTTCTGGATATTCGCCAGCGGGTAATCACAATAATCCGCCATCGCGGCCAGTTGTTGCTGAACCTCGCCAATCAGTTGCCGCCAGTTCGTACTGGCGTCCAGCGTCATGTGTAACGGTACCGAGTTGAGGAACAACCCCAGCGCGCTGTCGCCTCCCGCTATAGCCGGGCGCTGATGGGTCACGATCGACGTCACGATATCTTTCTTACCGTTCAGAAATGCCAGCATAAAGAGATGTGCGGTCAGAAACAGAGTGGACTCGGGCACCTGTAACTGGCGTGCAAGTCGGGTGAACGCCGCGTTGACTTCCGCGTCTATCTCCACCGATTGCAGGATGATGCGACCACGTTCGCTACAGTGCCACCAGGGCAGCGCCGCGCCATCCAGTGTCCGCTTCCAGTAATCTTTTGCCGCTGCGGATCGCACCGCGGCCATTTCACTGGCGACATACTGGCTATAAGGCAATCCTTTGGCCGCCACACAAGGTTGTTGCAGCAATGCACCGCGATACAGTCTGAACAGTTCGCTATTAAACAGCGCCACACTCCAGCCATCCATAATCGCGTGGTGGCAAGTCAGGGTGTAATTAATCTCTTCATCGTTCAGTACATGGACCGTGACTTTCCACATGTGGCTGTCGTAATCAAATGCGCGGCATTTTTCGCCTTCCATCCACGCATCAATCGTCTGTTGCGCCTGCGCTACCGCCATGTCGCGTAAATCAAAGAACTCCAGCTCAGGCTCAGCTTCTTTTGCTACCACTTGCAGCATGGCATCGCCGTGCAACACAAATCGGGTGCGCAGGATGTCATGCTGTTCGACCAGTGCGCGCAACGCGGTAAGGAATGCGGATTGATGCCATGTGATAACCAGTTGCAGGCCCATAATATCGTGGTAGGTCGCTTTATCACCATCGCGCTGATTATGGAAGACCATCCCTTTTTGCAATTGGGTTAACGGGTAGGCATCCTGCAAGGTGCCGGTCATATGTAACCCATCCAACACCGCTTTTTCCCGCTCATTGAGCAGTGAAAAAGGTGCTGGCTGATCATTGACCGCCACCGCACCCGTCTGTTGTTCCAGATGTTCCGACAATCGGGCGATAGTTTGATGCACAAACACATCTTTGGCGGAAAACACAATACCGGCGTCTCTGGCCGCCGCCACCATACCAATCACGCGAATCGAATCACCGCCGAGAGAAAAGAAATTATCTTCAACCCCGACGCGGGACACATTCAGCGTAAGCTGCCAGATTTCGCACATCTGTTGTTGCACCCCGGAACGCGGCGCAACAAAACTGTTCTCGAATAGTGTGCTGAAATCCGGTCTTGCCAACAAATGACGAGCTACCTTACCGTTGATAGTTAGAGGAATGCTTTCTATGCCGATGAACAGTGACGGGATCATGTAGTCGGCTAGCGTCGTGCTGAGATGCTGTCTTAGCGCCAGTTGTAACTGGCTGTTGCTCAGCCCGCCATCCCCCACCACATACGCCACCAGTTGTGGACCGTGTTTTTCCTGCTCATACACCATGACTACGGCTTCACGCACCTGCGGGTGCTGCAACAGGGCAAATTCAATTTCTCCAGTTTCAATCCGGAAACCGCGGATTTTTACCTGTTGATCGCAACGGCCATGATAACGAAACTCTCCCGACGGTAAGCGGCAAACCAGATCGCCGGTACGATAAAGCCGTTCCAGTGGATTGAACGGATTGGGAATAAACCGCTCGGCAGTCATTTCCGGACGGTTTAGATATCCTCTGGCAAGACCGCCGCCAGCGACAAACAGTTCGGCAACGACGCCGTCCGGTACCGGCTGCAATGAAGCGTCGAGTAGATAAAGCGACAGATCATCCAGCGGCTTACCGATCAGGCTGCCACGGCCAGACTCTATCTCGTCACAGGTCAGGGGTTTGTAGGTCACATGGACGGTGGTTTCCGTAATGCCGTACATGTTGATCAACCGTGGTTGTTGATCGCCATGCTGCTGGAGCCAGGGGCGCAGACTCATCAGATTCAGTGCTTCGCCGCCAAAGATGACGTAGCGCAACGCCAGATTGCGCAGCTGCTTCCTGTCGACGGTAATAAACTGATTAAAAGCAGTTGGTGTTTGATTGAGCACAGTGACTTCCCGGCGCACCACCAGATCGTAAAACGCATCCGGATCTCTGCTTTGTTCCCGAGTGACCAGTAACAGTTTCCCGCCGAATAACAGGGCGCCCCAGATTTCCCATACGGAAAAATCGAAAGCGAAAGAATGGAACTGCGCCCAGACGTCCTGATGATGAAAGCCGAATTGCTTGTCCGTAGCAGAGAACAATCTCACGACATTGCCATGCGTGATTTCTACGCCTTTCGGTTTGCCGGTTGATCCCGACGTGTAAATGACATAGGCCAGATCGTCCGGGCCGGAGGCCATCGGCGTGAATGCCACCGACGGAGTCTGGTCGGCGTCAAGCGTGATGAGCAGGCAATGCCCACATCCGGCAAGCGCCAGCTCACGGGTATGCTCCGTTACCAGAAATACATCGACGGCGGCATCCTGCGCAATGTAGTGAATACGCGCCTCAGGACTGGCGGGATCGATCGGAATATAGGCGCAACCCGCCTTCAATACCGCCAGAATGCCGATGATCATCTCAAACGAGGGTTCTGCCACGATGGCAATCCGGGACTGTGGAGGAATGCCAGCATCCGCAATCCGCTTCGCCAGATGTTCCGCCGTCGCTTTCAACTGCGCATAGCTGAGGGAATGTTCACCAAGTTCCAACGCCATTTTCTGCGGATACTTCTCCGCCTGGCGATCAAACAGACGATCCAATGTCAGTGCAGGTGTATAGCACTGGCGATCAGCATCGGCTACAGCAATGTTCGCCGCTTTCTCGCTGGCATTGAGCAGCGCAATAGCGCCAATCCTCTGCGAAGAATCGAGGCAGATACTTTCCAGTACCCGGATAAAACTGCGGGACATGCTTTTTATTGATGCAGCGTCGAAAAGATCGGTCGCGTATTCCCACTTGAGCGATAAGCCGTCGTGGTGGTGACTAAGGGTCAAGATGAGATCAAACTTGGCCGTATTGGTATGAACTTCATCAATTCGGCACTGCAAACCGTTCAAATGAAGCAGTGTCTGCCGTTCATCCTGATACACAAACACGATCTGGAATAATGGGTTGTAACTCAAGCTGCGCTCAACTTTCATCGCTTCGACCAGCTGTTCAAACGGATACAGCGAGTGAGCGACACTCTGCTGAATCGTGGCGCTATTATTGGTCAGAAACTGATCGAACGTATCGCCTAAGCGAATTTCCGAGCGGATAACTAGGGTATTAACAAACAGACCGATGAGCGTATTCAGTTCGCTATTCGTTCGATTGTTGACCGGTGTACCAACGACGATATCTTCAGCACCGCTATAGCGGTGAAGGAAAACGGCAAAAATCGATTGCAGCAGCGCATAGACTGTCGTCTGGCTTTTTTCCGCCAGCGCAGTCACCTGCAAACCCCATTCCGCCGACACGCGCTCACTGTACAGTTTTCCCGCAGCCGATAGCGTCGCCGGCCGAACGTAGTCTAACGGCAGATCGTGCAGTACAGGTAGGTGGCGAAGGCGTTCGCACCAGAAATGTTTCAGCCTGTCGTGGTGTACATTTAACTGGCTGAGCTGGAAATCCGCATAGTCTGAATACTGTAGCGGCAAAGCCGCTAACGGTGCCTCGCCTGCATTGACGGCATGGTTGTAAGCCGTACTAAGCTGGTGACAAAAAATGGCTATCGAAACATTATCAAAGGCAATGTGATGTAACGTGATGAACAGGCTATGCTCCTGTTCCGCCACTCTGGCCAGTTTCACTCGTAACGGAATATCATGGGCCAGATCGAATTCCAGTTCTGCACTTTCCTGCGTCAGGGCAACCAGACGCGCTTCCCGCTGCGATACAAGAAGGAGGGTCAGGTCCTCTATCGCCAGCGCGATATCCACATGAGGGTGAAGAACGCCATAGTACCCCGGTTCATCGAATCGATAGCAGGTGCGCAATACTTCATGGCGTTCCACCAGAATATTGATGGCGCTTTCTAGCGCAACTGTATCCAATTGCCCCGACAGCGTAATCAACGCCGTCATATTGTAGCTTTGTTTGTGGGCGGAAATGGTATCCAGCACCAGCATCCTCTGCTGTTCAAAGGTAACCGGTATTTTTTCCTGTATCGTGCGACGCTTTGCCACGGGCGTATTAGCTTCCAACACTGGTACAGACTGCTCGTAACTGACAAGAAGGGCGATAATCTCATCGCGCTGTTCTATTATTTCGGCCTTCAGCTCACTGCTTAATTCACCTTGACTTTTAAAGGCCAGTCGTCCCTCATTTAAATAGAGAAAGACCCCAGATTCTTTCGCTTTATTGATAATATTGAGAACACTCATAGGAATCCCTCGGTATTAAATTGAGATTGAATATGATTTTTGTGATGAGTAACCTGATCGCGGATAAGGTCAATATTCATTGCCATTTCATGAATAGTGGAATAGTTAAAAATCAGTTCTACAGGTACAGAAATGCCAAAAGTATCCTTAATCATGGCGTTAAGCCGAATAGCCAGTAGCGAATCACCGCCCAGACTGAAGAAACTGGTATGAATATCCACTTCATCCATCAGCAGTATTTCACGCCATAGTTTTTCCAGACTGATTTCGATGGGTGTTATCGGTCTAAAAATGATGTCTTCATAATCTGCCGGTGTATTGATAATACGGCGGACATCAATTTTCCCATTGGGAAGCAGAGGGAATTGCGGTTTAATGATAATTTGCGATGGAATCATATAATCCGGCAACACCGAACGAAGTTTGCTCTTGACCGTTTTAATAACCGCAACAGGAAGGGCCTGTTCCGCATTGGGAACGACATAGGCTACTAATCGGCCGTGCTCTTGCTCATCATATTGATAATTGACCAGCGCATTCTTTACTTCATTGATATCCAGCAGTGCAGACTCTATTTCGAGCAACTCGACACGATGCCCCCTTATTTTCAGTTGACCATCATTTCTGCCTATATATTCGATATTTCCATCTTCACGATAACGGACAAGATCCCCCGTGGCATAGCATCGCTCATTTACCTCTGGAATAAACTGCTTGATAATAAATTTACCGGCATTGAGCACGTCGTCATTAATATAACGTCGCGCCAGACTCTCCCCAGCAATTAATAATTCGCCGATACTGCCGATCGGGTTCAATTGTCCATGCTGACCGACAATATAGGTACGATTGCCGGGTACTGCCCGCCCAATGGGAACCGTGACACCCAGTGGTAAATCATCCCAATTCACTTCATAGAGCATACTGGTAATCACCGTTTCGGTCGGCCCGTAGGCATTAATCACCCTGTCCGCAAGCTTGACGGCAAGGCATCGACGCAATACGGCGCTGTAAAAACATTCGTTACCGACGATCAATAACCTGAGCAAAGCATGAGGTCTGACGCCCGAATAGAGATTCAGGAATTCGTTCACATAAGACGCCGTCAGATCGGCGACAGTAATATGACGTCGTTCAATAAATGAAACCACACTATCAACATCATTCATCCGCAGATCGATGAAATGTACCGACGCTCCACAGGTCAACGGTACAAACAGTTGTTCCAATGCAGCATCAAAGCTGATCGATGCCGTTTGCAGACAACGATCAGCGGCGTCAATGCAATAACAACGATTGATATTGAGAATATGTCGGGCGAAAGCACTATGTTCCACCTCGACGCCTTTCGATTTTCCAGTCGAACCGGAGGTATAGATGATGTATGCAGCAGAGTCCGGCGTTAATGCCACTGCATTCTGGTTAATATTCTGATGTTGCGCCTCATCTTCATCGGACGGCGAATGACAGAGCGCTATCTCACGACAGCCGTGAGGTATCTCATTTAGCCGCTCATGTCCGGCCGCCTGAGTATCCGCCAGCAAAAAGCGGCTGCCTGATTGGCTGATCGCATGCTGAATACGCTCCGTCGGATAACGCAGATCGACAGGTACGCAGACAGCACCTGATTTCAATATTGCCAGCATTCCTACCGTTGCATCGCATCCGGCAGAAGCACAAAGCACAATCGGCTCGCCAATGCTGACACCTTGTTGCCGCATGTATCGGGCTAATCGGTTCGCCTGCCGATTCAACTGAAAATAGCTCAGACGGTGTCCTGAAGGTTCGACTAGTGCCACGTTATCGGGCGTCATGGCCGCTTGATGTTCTATTAGCTGGTGCAGGAAAGGCATTGAATCCGGCGGGAGCGCCTCTTGCTGGCTTGCGGCAAACTGCCACGCCAATCGTCGCTCGGATTCTGGCAAAACAGGGATCTGACAGACATTATCCATTATTGCATGGCAGCAAACGTCGAAGAGGAACATCATTCTGTCCGCCAGTCGTTCCGCCTCGACAGGATTGAAATACCTGAAGTTGTAATCGAAATGAAATTCTATTTCCTGTTTGCCTCCAGATTCCCACACGGTAACATTCAGCGGCGTATCATCATGATAATGGCTCAAATAAAACAGTTCGGATGACTGTTCTCCAAATGCCACGCCACCACCAACTTTGAGATAATTAAAACTGACATCGAAGACATTACGAGTGTCGGTAATCCCGGCCGCCAGTTGTGAAATGTGCCCTAACGGAAAACGGTTATGGCTGATGCCTTGCTTCTGCTGTTCTTTAACCAGCACAGCAACATCAAGAACACGCATATGTTCTGAAATGTCCAGATACACCGGCGTAATATTGGTAAACACACCGATAACATCCTTCTGTTCACTACCACGGCGATTGTGTACCGGAATACCGATAACGACCTGACCGGCGTTTTCGCTACGAAAGAAATAGATGGCCATGGTTGCAACTATCAAATGATAGAGTGTGAGACCGTGTTCTTTTGTTGCAAAAACCCATTGGTTATAGGCTTGGCGGGTCATTCGGCGAATTTCACGACCACTGGTTTTGTTGCCGCTTTCATTTTCCACCGCAGAATGAACCTGCATCAGCCGCGTTCCCACAGCGCCGTGCAGACGTTCAGACCAGTATTGCTGATCCGTCAAATATTTTTCGCTGTGCAAATAGTCATTATCACTGTTAGCAATATCATGCCAACGCAATCCGACTGGCAGATTCTCGCGGTTATAAATGTCGGCAAGCCGTTTCGTCCAGTTAATAAAGCCAAAGCCATCGTTGATAATATGGTGAGCAATTCCGACATACCAGCTCTCGGATGCATCAATTCTGATCAGCCAAGATTTGAATAATTCACTGTTCTCTAGATTAAAGGGATTGGAAAAAGCATGATTGACCCAATCCCGCGCTTTTTCTCTGCCATCCGGAACGGTGGAAAAATCGATGATCGGCAACTGTATATTCCTACCAGAGGAGATCGACTGTAGCGGCTGTCCGGTATTGGCAGATATTCTGATGCCAAATGAATCATACTGCTCAATCAGTATTTGATGCGCGGCAACCAAGCGGTCGCTATCAATATCGAGTAGTTTTATATACCCGCCGATATTAAATTTTGGGCTAGTAATAGACTTGATTTGATCTAGATAGATATCCATCTGAGACAATGTCAGCCCGAATAAATCATTATTAGATTCCATCCCAACATCCCATAATAAGGTGGTATTAATGCAGATTAATTATGTTATTAATGAACTCACTATCTCAGCGTCGTCATCATTCCAGAGTCCATTTTAAAAACACGGTCTGCCAGATGGAAATAGTGATCATCATGGGTAATGACGACAACCGTTTTTCCGCGCGATTTCATCTCCGGCAGAATCTTCTCATAAAATATGCGTTTAAATTCTGGGTCCTGATCGGCGGCCCATTCATCGAAAAGATAAATATCCTTGTTATCGAGCAACACCGTGAGTAATGCCAGTCGTTTTCTCTGGCCATCTGAGAGAAATGTCGTAGAAAATATGCCTGACTCAATTTTGACTTTATGAGAAAGTCCCAGACTTTTCAAATAACCTTTGATTTCAAGACCACTATTTTCAGAGGCAATCAGCAGTGAATCAAAAAGATGATAGTCAGAGTAAATACAACTGATATGCTGTCTGACTGCATCACGATTCATATCATCAACATTCTGCCCATCCACCTTGATCAGACCGTGACTGGGCAGATAGTGCTGGGTAATCAGTTTCGCCAGAGTAGACTTACCGCACCCATTGCCGCCGACGATATAAACCAGCTCTCCGCGTTGCAGGGTGAAACTGATCGGTCCGACGGTAAATATTGTATCCTTGTCTTCCGACACATATTCATATACCACATCGTTGAATGTCATTTCCCGCCAAGGCACCAGCGTTTCGCCGCCACTGATCGTTGACTCAGCAGGCATGATGCTGATGATTTCCGTTATCTTCTTCATGGAAATAGCAGCCAGAGTGACATTGTGAATATTATTGATAATGACACTGATGGGGGCAGTGATATACAGCAATGTCATTATTACAGCGATCAATTCCTGACTGGTGATCGCATGATAATTACCAAATACAAACATGGTAAAACCAATGACAAAGAAACTGAGTAAATCGCCATAGTTCACCGCAATCGCCAGTATAGTTTGTCCCTTCTTTTCATTACTGGCAATATTATCCTCAACAGCATTTAATATATTTTGATGGAAATAATAGCGTTTGGCACGATCAAGCTTCAACTCCTTAGCACCTCTGACCAACGAAATATTCAGATTACGCAACTCATCGACCTTATTGCGTGTTTTTACCAGATAATATCTGGAAAAATAAATGGGTATCTGATAAGTCAACACACCAAACACTATTGCTTTAATAATAAAAAAGAATATTTCATTGTTGACAACATACAGATATAACATCATACCTGTCACTGTCACCATGCTAATAATGATTGTTGGAATTATCTTTGCGCCCTGAATAACCTGCATCACATCGGTAGTTAAAATGGCCGTAATTCTTGCCAATCCGAGCCGTTCAAGATCGACAATGCTTAACAGGCTTATCTTCTGATAAATATCCTTGCGCAGCTTTCTGGCAAAATCAATTCCAACATGGATAAGCAAAATTTCCGACATCGAAGTAAAACAAAGGATCAATATAATCGAAATAGAAAATAGTAATGCGAGACGATAGTTAGAAATGGTTACCCCTAATATGGAGATCGTCTTTTCACCAGCAATACTGAGCGCCATCGGCAAAGAGTTCAATCCGCTCAATGTCAGTGGAATCAATAATGCATATATCGCTCCGGCTAGCGCGCCCAAAAAAACTGATAGCAAAACCCGATTCGGAGCACTATGACTGAAATTCCTGAATAATCCCACAGCCAGCTCCTTATTGATTCACGCTACTATCGAAATCGCTCATGATTTCAAAGAATATGAATGTATTGAACGGCTTCACCATATCTCGGTAATGTTCGCTCATGATATTGCCGGATTGCCCCGTCGAATTGATATATTGCGTTCTACTTTTTCCCGGCCTGACGTCGATAATCATTCTGAAGCTGGCACCCAGTTCCTGAGAATAGCCTTTCGACAAGTCAAAATTCATATCAGCAACATTGATTGCATTCGGAGAACCACCATTTTCTATTCGGGTACTGAAAATATTGTCAAGAAACCGTACTCCGCTAAACAGGCTATGCGCATAATAGCTGGAGTGCAGACTGCCCCATTGCCAGCTATCCATATTATCACCTCGCATTCTGCCCAGTTCATCGAGCGCCTGATCGAGAGATTTTTCTAGTACATCCTGACAATTATGCCATGACACCTGGCGGCCAAACGTCTGGCAGGTGCCATGGTCGCGATTGATGATTTTCACCAACGATGACAGCGGGATGTAGGTGCCCAGCTTGCCCATCATTGTGTTCTTTTCATCTTCGCCCCAGGATTTGGGCAGCGAATCCACGACCATATCAATCCGCAAGTGCCGGGCCCAACTGACAATAAGGGTGGCGGCAACACTCTCCTTGGTCATATCGCCATTCCATTCGACTAATCTGTTGATCGCCATCTGCTGACGTTCACTTGTCGGACGAGTTTTCTTCACCACCGCCTGGCGAAATGCCTCAATATTCTGGTCGTGTGTATCCCGTTGAATGGCCATCATGTCCTCGTTCGTTACCTTATTTCCCGATTTGGCGATCCGGTTACCGAGCAGTTCGATGATTCTTTCTTTGCGTGTCGGCAGCGCCCAGTCATGAGAAATAAAATGCGGATATGTCAGATTGCTGACCTCGTTGTTAGCGGAAACAATAAATCCCGAGTCTGGATTCCAGCTCACAGGCAGCTCGTTAAACGGAATATAGCCTTTCCAATCATTACGGCTGTTTTCGCCCGGCAGCGGCAGTTCGCCATTACCATATCCCCGAACCGGAATAGCCCCGGCACTTAACATACCAATGTTGTTTTGGGTGTCGGCATAAAGGAGATTGAGCGCAGGAGCCACCAACCATCGAACCGCCGATTGAAACGACGGCCAGTCATGGGCATAGTTGATCCTCATGAACGCCATATAGCTGGTGTCATCGGGATCCAGAGCCGACCATTTCAACGACAGCGTCTGGTGAATATTAGGAAACAGAGCATTCACTACCGGACCGTGGCGTGTTTCCTTCACATTTAACGTAATATCCTTGAGGGGTGGATAGAACACATCAGGAATACCACTGCGGACCCGGATGCTCTCTGTCCTTTGCGTAAAAGGCAACCATTTATTATCTTCCTTATACTGGGAAGGCTCACCCGGTTTGACGGTTTCAACATACAGATCTTCCACATCCGCCGTAAGCGCTGTGCCGCCCCAGGCAATATGTCTGTTGCTGCCGAAAATAACCAGTGGGACCCCTATCAGACTCATGCCCTGAGCATGTAACCGAGATCCATTCTGTGATACCACATACCACGGCGAAGGCTGCTGCAATTTTAGATGCGGGTCGTTCGACATCAGCGGATACCCCGTCACGGTATGCGTGCCCGATACCACCCAGGCATTACTGCCAACCCCCATTCCTCCCGTACTAAAATACGGCAGTTGTTGCCGGATAGCGTCAACACGCTGCATCGCGGTCCCCCTTGCAAGCGCAAGGTTGGCAGCACTGTCAGGCGGAGCGGAAACGTAGGTCGGGAAAAGTAGCATAACCTGTTCGTGGGTCAGGCTTTCCGTGGCAACATCGTACTGTATCTCCTTGAACATGTTGCCACCCAGGTCTAGGGCAAACATTTTGACCCATGCCAGAGAATCAATTGGCGTCCAGTTTTCCGGCTCAACCCCCAGCAAGATAAATTCCGGGGGCAAGGTTCGCTGCTGCTTGATAGCTTGATTGACGCCTGCCGCATAGGCAACTAGCGAATTCTGAGCCGGTCGGTCCAGCCGCGTCCATGCCTGCTGGGCTGCACGATAGATGCCCAGCGTTCTGGTGAAAATATCACTTTTCACCCCTTTCTCGCCAAGCATCTCACTTAATCTTCCCTGAACAATCCGCTGCTGTAATGTCAGTTGCCACAAGCGGTCCTGCGCCTGAACATAACCCATGGCAAAATAGATGCTATTGTCATCATCAGATGAAAGATAGACCACGCCATTATGATCTCTTTTCACTACGACATTATTATAGCCCGGCCCTGTCAGCGTAAAATTTTCGACAACAGGCAGACTGCGAAGCAAATAAATATAACTAACAAGACAAACAGCGATAACCGGAAATAACATAAAGACTA
Source organism: Prodigiosinella confusarubida (assembly GCF_002847015.1). Taxonomy (GTDB): domain Bacteria; phylum Pseudomonadota; class Gammaproteobacteria; order Enterobacterales; family Enterobacteriaceae; genus Prodigiosinella; species Prodigiosinella aquatilis. The sequence goes on along the minus strand of NZ_CP025085.1, from coordinate 2,684,771 downwards.
CAATTCGAAGCAATATAGGACTGCTCTTCATATTTCTCTCAAGTAATAATGGCGATTAAACTTTCCAAATTAACTCGCGGTAAACAGTAAATCTATCGTGTCATATCTGGGAAAAAACCAGGAATAGAATAGCACCGCCCTTCTTTTTCTGCCCGTTGATGCAAATAAGCTGCAACGGCTAAATCCAGTACCCCGAGACCGAAGGGTGAAAATACTATCGGTCTATTTTCTCGCAATTGGAATCGCCGATTAATTAATCCTGCCAGTGTACCATCAACAAAATCCCGCCCACCGCTGATCTGTTCCGCCAAATGTGGTGATGTATTGGCCTTCATGCAATGCTCTATATCATCGAAGATATTGGCTGAACGCAAAATAATCTCAGGACCGATATCCCTTAGAGAGATATTTAATACTATCTGATTTTTCTTTATTGCATCAGGAGCGGTAACATATGGCGTGCCAGCGTTAGTGGCAAATACAATAATGTCGGCTTCACCAATGGCGACCGTAAGATTGTCTGCCACTGTTGTCTGATATCCATGTGTACTATTGACATAACGTGAAAAATTTTCAGCATCCTGAGAGTTTATATCGTGAGCAACAACCAGATCGATATTCCAGTTTTCAGCTCGGAAAAAATCGGCGATCTTTCTGGCGATGACGCCGGTACCAATAAAAGCCACCTTGCTAGCAACCTTTCGATTATTTGTCAGCGTATTGGCCGCAAGTACTGCGGATGCCGCAGTGCGAAACGCGCTGATTTGCGATGCCTCCAGCAATGCAGAAGGATATCCAGTCTCATAATCATTTAAAACAATTGTTGCAGAAGCACGCTGTAAATTTTTTTCCAGATTTCTGGGGTAGCTGGCAATCCATTTTATTCCCGCAACCGATTTAGCCCCTTTTATTGCCGACGGCAGTGCAATGATTCTCGCTTCAGGTTTATCATTAAAACGTAAGAAATAGCTATCGGGATTATTTGTGACTCCTTCTTCATGGAGTAAATACGTTTCCCGCACAATGTGCATAATTTCACAATAAGAATTCGCAAGAAATTCGGCAATCGTTTCGCCTGATACAACATCAAATTTCAAATTATTCATTCGGCAATTGCTCCAGAAAAGGAATCACAACTGGATAACTCGTTTAGTTGCAATAAGCCTTTTTGTCGACACCACTCGTCGGAATAGATGGTATCGATATAGCGCTCTCCGCCATCCGGGCTAATCATGGCGACCACTGAACCGGTGGGAATTTTATGACTATAGTGCTGAATGGCAGTCAGCACGGTCCCTGTTGAACCTCCGGCAAGAAAACCGTAGCGCTGTGCGACCATCCGGCAGGTCTGCACCGTATCCATTTCTGACACTTGTACCATGTCGAACAGATTCTTACTGTCAAATAATGGCGGAGGGACACTGGCTCCCATACCGGGAATATAGCGCGGTGCTGGCGGCGTACCAAAAATGACCGACCCTTCAGTATCAACAGCAATAATTTTTGTTGCTGGTGATTCTTCAGTAATAGTTTGGACACATCCCATCAATGTACCCGTCGTTCCTGCTGCGACAAAAAGGTAGTCAATAACAGGAAATTCATTCAGTAATTCTCTGGCCGTCAATCTTGCATGGGCTTCGCTATTATCGGGACATTCATATTGATTAGTCCATACCAAATTATTATCTGACATCAATGTTTTCCTGATATAGTTGAGTCGACTACCGAGATAGCCTTTTTCTGGATCAGGTTTTTCGATGACAATCACTTCAGCACCATATGCCTTCATGACCTTGATAGTATGAGGCAACGTATTTTTATCGGCAACACACGTGAATTTATATTTTCTTGCTGCACAGATGATGCTTAATGCGATTCCCAGATTTCCTGAGCTAGATTCAATAACATGTTTTTTCTCTTTTAATCCAGCGTTTTTTTCTGCTGCATCGACTAAAGCTATAGCAGTTTTTATTTTTATTGAACCACCCTGATTCATATTTTCTATTTTTATATAGACGCTGTTGTTTTTTATGAAATCGTTAAATTTTAAAAAAATATTTCCATTATTAATACTCTCACTTGTTTGATATATCATTCTCTCCAACCTTTAAGGTTATCCTGCGGACCATATTTATGCCGGTAATATCAAAACCTATTTTTTTGTATAAACCAATTGCTGCCTGATTTTCAGGCTCAACACGTAGTTTTATCATCGTCACATTGGAACGTCCGATCATTGATATCAAATCATTCATAGCTTCATAGCCGATTTTTTTATTACGATATTCATGAAGAATATAGAAATCCATAATAAATACTGACTGTTCTTTTGGGAAATAAAGAAGCCATATATAACCAACATGATAGGATTTATCATTTAGCATTTTGTTAATGTGTAAAAGAGAGTTGTTTTTCTCAGCTCGATTATCAGGAAACGAAGAATTAAATACATCAATAGCTTTTTTATGTGCTTCAGACTGACTGAGATGATGATTTTTGATTAAATCATTCTCATATTCTTCAACGAAGATATTACAATAAGCACCAATATCATTTCCAGTGCATTCTGTCAGAATTGACATACTGCCACCTCTTCCTGAGTTCAAGGATAACTACTACTTTCCCGGTAAAATCAAATGCGCTGCATGCACAAAAACATTAGCAGGTCTAAAGCATTTATTCTATATTCATTTTCACTGAAAACATAAAATTTCATAAAACAAATCAATAATAATATTTAATTTCCCCAAGCATAGAGAGCAAAAAAAAATCAGAGTATTTAGCTAAAAATAAATAAAAAAATGATTTTTTATGTCAACGCCCATTAAGTAAGAAAAAATTATAGATAAAATGTGTTTTTTTGTTAACGTTAAAAACTGTAATTTAAACTGTATAATTGCTTGTTTTTATTATATTTGTCCTGGCAACGAAGACAGTCACACTATGAACGAAAGAAACTCAAGGCGCTCACCGCCGAGCGGGTCAAAGACATTAAAACAGAAGACGACCTCAACCAGTTTTCACGCCTACCAACCATGGCAGGCATGAGAGAAATGCCTCGAAAAAAGGCTCAAAATACGCATAACGGTTACTCGTCTAACACTCTGCTCAGCAGAGCCCCGTGGCTGTGAAGACACCACTGAACCGCAACTGATAAAGAAAAATCAAACACGTATCACAGAAATGAACAGCCAGGTTTTGTCTCTGTATGCCAAAAGCATGATCACGAGTGAGATTATCCCCACGTTCAAAGAGATGTACGACACCGATGGGTCATCTACTCTAATTTTCATTGTTACCATCGCGGCCCCGAAAGTGACAGCCATTAATAAAATATCGGCTATTGCATAACGTAAACCCATAGTGATTCCATTATTCATTATGAATCCCGCTGTTTACTTATTGGGGCCGCATTAATTATGTGTTGGTAATCAAATATTATTTAAATATTTTCTGAACAAATGTTATATAAGCCGGTCGCCAGACATCCATTTCATGCCCCAGATTGGGATAAACGGTGTAATCAAACTTTACCCCTTTCTGCTCCAATTCCTTTTTCAAACCAGCGATATCCTTCCCGGTGACACTATCCTTACTACCCACCACTACAGTGAAATTACGTAATTGCTGATTAACTTGCTGCGCTTTCGCCAGTTGTGCAGAGACTTTAGCATTAGGAACGGTGGTCGTGCTTACACCACTGAAGGTAGCCAGCCAGCCAAAATAATCAATGTGGCTCATGCCAGATACCAGCGTCTGATATCCCCCTTGAGATAAACCTGCCAGCGCTCGACCATCGGCATCATGACGAACATTAAACCGTTGGCTGATCAGGGGAATAATGTCATGCATCAGTTCATTGTCCGCAGCTGCTGCATTGCGAGGATAGAAAACCTTTCGTCTGTCCTGCGGCACGAAATCTTCTGGTATTGCGTTGGCTGCATCCGTTTCAGTATCCGGAATCACAACCAGCATTGGCACTATTTTTTTCTCTGCCAGCAAGTTATCCATAATTTGGGGGACGCGCCCCTGGGCAACCGCCGAATCTCCGGTATCACCAAAGCCGTGATAAAAATAGAGTACCGGCAGTGGTTTACCTGAATCGCTATATCCTGGTGGCGTCCAGACATACATCTGACGTTCTGATTTCAACGCCGATGAATGATAGGTAATGATTCGCAAATCACCATGAGGTACCTGTCGGGTATCCAATATACTGCCAGGAACCAGAATCATGCTGGTATTCACCTGTCGCTGTGGTTTGGGTGTGGACGACCCGGTGTCAATACTACGGAAACCATCAACATTGAAAAAATATTCGTACAAATCAGGGGACTGTGGTGCCGTACGGAAAGACCACACACCCAATTCATCCTTGACCATGGGATGAATTGCCCAGGATTCTGGTGTAGCGCCGGTAATTACGCTGACCGTTTTCGCCGTAGGTGCAAATAGCCGGAATGTGATGCTTTTATCCGCATTTACTTGTGACAGATAGCGCGTCGAAACCACATCAGAGCGCGGGAACGCCGGTATCCCCTTTGGAAACGCGTTGGCACTCAATGGAGAAAACAGACACAAGCTGGATATCAGCAGATACAAACTATTTTTTGTCATTTTCATTAAATCAACCCTCATATTTTTCATACTATGCCCAACAGATTTCGAGTCGCAGAAAGCAGAAAACATAATAATTACAATAAATTTACCCAGATAAGTGATTCAATGGAGTAAACGAAGGCAATGTATCTGCAACTTGAAAAATAACTGATATACATAAGTAGCAAATACTATTAATTAAACAGCGACTACCACCACACTTCCGCTTGAATACCTACAGTAAATTGGTCTTTTTTTGTATCTGGAAATGTAAATGCATCCAGTTCATTATCCAGCACTCTTAAATACGTGCCATAGAAACGGATTTCTGGTCGTGAACTAAGCATGCTGGTATCGACTTTAATTGTGTGAAACAAGGTGGCTTTATAACCAGATTCAGTGAATTTTGTGCCAGTTTGATTTTTATTGGTCTGGGTAAAATAACCAGCCTCCACACCGGTCTGATTATAATCATCCCAAATATAGGCAGGTCTTAATACTGCACGAATGCTTTCAAAGTCTGTGTGTGCCCCAGTATCATAGCTATAAACATCATTGCCATTGGTATAAACCAATGCATTAGCCATAATAACATTATCACGCAAGTACATTTCTCCCTGAGAAATCAACCGTACCGCCGTGCCACCAGTATGTTCACCATAATAGTTTCCATTTACCGCGACAAAGGGGCTTGAACCAGCATAACGCGCTAAACTACTGGCAATAGAATTATTGGCCATCTGGGCCGTGAACTCGTTAAATCCCTTATGTGGAAGGGTTTGTCGTAATATAGCGCCTCCCAGCCACGCATTTTTTAATGAGTAATAAGTGCCATTTTCCTCACTGCTTTTCTGACTGTCATTTTTATTCGCCATGGCATATTTTCCTAATACCATCAGCTTCGCGCCATCCCATAACGGAATATCTTTATAACGCATTTCCACCGCATTGGTATTCAGTTGTTGATATGCAGTAAGACTTCGATTGTAAACATTAACATCCTCACGCGTTAGTGCGATATCAAATGAACCTACACCTGCCTTAATATTCTCTATCCCCACGCCGGCAGAAGAGTCGGTTCTATTACTTTTCCAGTCAAGCATCTGAATTTCATAAACTGGTAGAGCATGTTTACCTACCCAAAAATCAGCTTCTGGTGCAAAAGGTAAAAAACCTTTAGTTGTTAAATAAATATCCGAAAATTGAAGTTTATTACTATTCGTACTGCTATCACCAAACCATCCGCTTGAATATTGCTCATCGACGTTACCATCCAGCTTGATCACTGCGTGTGCCGTTTTCCCATCTTTATTAAACACTCGCTGGTTTAATATCAAATCATACCAACTGGTATTTTCATTACCAAACCTACCAAGCGATCCTATTGCCCAGGATTTCGGTGAGCCTTGTGATCCAGTGGCCCATCCTGAACGGAAATAACCTGAGTAGGTGAATCCGATATCGTCTTTGACATACTGACTTAACTCATGCAGTGTCATGGCTGATGTGGTCTCTTTTGCAGAAACAGCCGATGACATAGGCGCAGATAGCGTATCACCCATTTTAGTTGTCAACGCAGAGGTTGAATTAGTGACATTCTTCTTTTTACTGTTGTGTATCTTATTTTCCTTAACTAACACAATATCGTTATTTCCCTTCTCTTGATCCTTATAGTGTTGTAATTCCAGCTTTGTTTCCTGTAAATCTTTCTCCAATGCAGCCAATCGTTGTTCAATGGTAAGCGGTGCTGCGATAGTAGGAAATGCCACTGGATATAATACGCACATAATAACAAAACAACTGGTTTTTAATTTCATATAATTATCCCTGTTAAGTGTTCGATGAAGAAAATCAAAAAAAATAGAAAAGTTGTATGTTACAAGCGTATTTAGCCCTCTAGCCTAAATATGCCAGATAAAATACAATTCTGCGGATAAGTTATATCCGCAGGAAAAGACTAAGTTAACGGATTAATGCACTACCATTACTGGCGATAATCGATTTGTACCAGAAAAAACTTTTCTTTCTATATCGCGTTAGACTTCCATTACCCGCATCATCTCGATCCACATAAATAAATCCGTATCGTTTTGACATCTCTGCTTTTGATGCACTGACCAAGTCAATCGGTCCCCAGCAGGTATAACCTAATACCTCGACACCATCATCAATCGCCTCACCAACCTGGACCAAATGATCATTCAAATACTGAATGCGATAATCATCGTTAATCGAACCATCATTTTCTTGTTTATCTTTAGCTCCCAGCCCATTTTCAACAATAAACAATGGTTTCTGATATCGGTCATAAAGGAAATTTAATAGGTATCGTAATCCTTCCGGATCAATTTGCCACCCCCATTCTGAACTTTTCAAATGTGGATTTGGCACCATATTCAATATATTGCCACGCGCTTTTTGACGATAATCTTTATCGGTCGTGACACAGCCGGTCATATAATAACTAAAAGAAATAAAATCGACTGTTTCTTTTAATGCTTGCCGATCTTCTTGTGTTATATTCAACGTAATACCAGCTTGCCTAAAGAATCGAGTCATATACGCCGGATAAGCACCTCGTGCCTGTACATCACCAAAAAATAACCATTCTCGGTTTTGTTGCAGACTTTCCATTACATCTGCTGGCTTACAGGTCAAAGGGTAAAGCATGGCCCCGAGTAACATATTACCGATTTTGGCATCCGGAATAATTTCATGGCAGGCCTTAACTGCTTTTGCACTGGCAACCAATTGATGATGAATTGCCTGATAAATATCTGGTTTACTACTCTCTGGAGGCAAGCCAACACCGGTAAAGGGTGCATGCAGCGCCACGTTGATTTCATTAAACGTAAGCCAGAATTTCACTTTATCTTTATAGCGTGAAAATACCGTTCTGGCATAACGTTCAAAAAAGGAAATTGTTTTACGGTTACCCCAACCACCATAATTTTTGACCAAACCATATGGCATCTCATAATGAGATAGTGTCACTAAAGGCTGAATATCATATTTCGCCATTTCATCGAATAATCGATCATAAAATGCCAGGCCAACTTCATTGGGTGTTTCTTCATCTCCCTGAGGAAAAATACGCGTCCAGGCAATCGATGTGCGCAAACATTTAAATCCCATTTCGGCAAATAACGCAATATCTTCCGGATAGCGGTGATAAAAATCGATAGCGACATCTTTTATTCCACTGTCCCCAAGCTGGCGCTCAATGATTTCGCCAAATATACCCTGAGGCTGTACATCAGATGTCGACAACCCTTTTCCGTCGATTAAATATGCACCTTCAACCTGATTGGCAGCAACGGCTCCGCCCCACAAGAATGTTTCTGGAAAATGATGGCTCATTATTTATGTTCCTCCCTTGGATTGATCTGAATATCGTTTTCTTGGCGAACCAATACTAATAATGGTATTTTCGCGGTAATGTCACCGCTAGCGACAGGCAAGACGTCAATATAATCAGCGCTATTGGTAATAATAATGGGCGTTGTGGTGTCATAACCAGCCTGTTCAATAGCCAGGCAGTCAAATTCCAGCAACAGATCCCCCTGTTTTACTACGTCACCAATACTGACATGCGGCGTAAAATATTTTCCGTCCAGCTTCACCGTATCCACACCAACATGAATTAAAACCTCTGCCCCCTCATCAGTGGACAAGCCAATGGCATGATGGGTTTTGAAAAATGATGCAACAGTACCGTTCACTGGTGAAAACAACTGTCCTTCCGTTGGTTTAATGGCAATGCCCTTTCCCATCAGACCGCTGGCAAAAGTACGATCACTGAGTTGATCCAGCGGCAGCACCTTACCTTGTATCGGACTCATGATCGTTTGCCTGCGTCCATCGCCTGTCACAAATGACGCTGAAGATGATTGAACAGATTCAATAGCGGTAGCCGCCGTTTCAGGTTGTGCTGTTTTTATGCCAAATAACCAGGTAGCAAGAGCGGCGAACACAAAAGCGACGATTGTACCAATAATGGCGGCCCATACGCTGCTATCAATCCCTGATGGCGGAATAATTTGGGTAAAAGTAAAGATGCTAGGGAATCCAAAGGAATAAATAGTGGAATGGAAATAACCCATAATTCCTGCGCCGATGGCTCCGCCAATACATCCGAAGATGAAAGGGCGACGTAATGGCAATGTGACACCATAAATCGCAGGTTCAGTGATACCAAAAATGGCTGCAGAAAGTGCCGATCCCGAAATGCCTTTTAGTTTCATATCGCGGGTGCGTAGTAATACCCCTAATGTTGCGCCTGCCTGGCCTAATACTGCCGGGGTAAGTAATGGTAATAATGTATCATGTCCCATTACACTGAGATTATTTAGCATAATGGGGATAAACCCCCAATGCAGCCCGAAGATTACACATACCTGCCAGATAGCACCCATGAATACCCCAGCCAATAATGAGTTAAAGCCATAAAGTAACTGATAGCCACTAGCCAGCATTTGACTCAACCAGGTTGCCGTAGGCCCAATCAATAAAAATGTTAAAGGGACAGTAATCATTACACAAAGCAACGGTGTGAAAAAATTACGAATATTGACATGTAGAGATGCATTAAGTGGTTTTTCCAGTTTACAGGAAACCCAACTGGCAAAAATAATTGGAATAACTGATGAACTGTAATTAATGAAGGTGATTGGTATCCCCAAAAAATGAAGTGATTGATATCCTGCTGTTTGCATAGCATTAAAGGCAGCGATCATTGAAGGATGTACCAATGTTCCACCAATTACCATGGAGACAAATGGATTACCACCAAATTTCTTACCGGCCGTATATCCCAAAATAATGGGGAAAAAATAGAATAAGGCATCACTGGAAGCAAATAATATTTTATACGTACCACTCTTATCTGACATCCATCCCAATGCTAGACTGAGTGCTAAAAATCCTTTTAAAATCCCTGAGGCTGCCATTACGCCAATAAATGGGGTAAAAATACCAGAAATGACATCAATCAACCGGGAAAGGATATTCTCCTTTGTCGTGTCATCGCCACTGCTGTCACGACTTGCATCAGATAAATTCTGAATGCCGGACATTTCGATCAAATCCTGATACACCTCATTGACATGATTCCCGATCACTACCTGAAATTGACCGCCGCTTTCCACGACCATAATGATACCGGGGTTATTCTTCAGTGCAGTAGCATTCGCCTTATTATTATCTTTTAACTTAAAACGCAGGCGTGTAGCGCAATGTAATACGCTATTGATATTACTGAGCCCTCCGACACCTTCAATTATCTCATTGGCTAACGTTTTATATTTCATTGACAATCCTTAATACTCAGTAACTTCACAGGTAAAACCGGATAGCATCAGATACCCGACACTGTTTTTGAGACAAAAAAAAACCTAAACCACCTTTTTGAATGCTATCAGCACTAAGAAAGGTGGTTTAGGTTTTGCCTGTATTCTTCAGGTGGTGAATACAGTAGCAATCCAGTTTTTACGCTTCCAATATAGACTACTTATTTTTACTTCAACAGCAAGTCTATTCTCATCAATAATCACTGATTTGTGATTTACAGCATACATTTCCACTATGTCTATTGGCTTTCCAATAATTCAGATCTGACTCTTTCAATATGAATTGTCAAAAACATTAACTCTTCTTTAGTCAGAGTGTAACAATACTGCTGAATAATATGACTCTGGATTTTCTCGGCACAGTGATATGCCTGTGAGTATTTCTCTTTTACCACATCATGCAAAGACTCATCATTGCTGAATACCGTATTGTGTCCCATTAATCTCTGCGCAAAAAACTTTAAATGGGTAACGAATCGATGGTAACTGAAAGCCTGTTCGTTATAGTCAATATTCAATTGGTATTTAACAATATTAAGAATCTCCTGCATGATTTTGGTAATCTGAATAACTTCAGGCATGTGGCTATCCAACTGAGCATTGACCAGATGCAAAGCAATAAACCCCGCCTCATCCTCTGGCAGACGGATACCAAGACGTTGTTCAATAATATCCAATGCTTCCAGGCCTACCGCGAACTCTTTCTGATAAACCCGTTTGATTTCCCACAGCAGAACATTACGTATATCAACGCCCTGCTTATGTCGTTCGATGGCAAAATTACAGTGATCAGTCAGTGAAATATAGATGCTGTTCTGTAACTGTCCCGACAATCGCGTCTTGGCCAGAGTGATGATTTTGTCAGCTGTCGTGATGACTTCCAGCGGAATGCCAGCCAGCAGTTCACTGAGACGGGAGGTCAACTCACTACTACGAAGTTCAAATACCTTTTCAACCAGTGTGTTATCTACATCATCCCCGATCTGTTTTTTGAAACCTAGCCCTCGCCCCATCACCACCTGCTCACTATGATGTTCATCTATAACGGTGACGACATTATTGTTAAGTATTTTGGCTATCTTCATTTTTCACGCTCTGAAAACAAAAAAACCAGATACCCGCTATGAAGCGAACATCTGGTCTTGCCTGCCGAGTGCAGTAACAATCCTGTATGTACATAAACTACCATTTGCCATCGTAGTCTCAATATCCAACACACAGAAACGTGATAGAGATCGACACAAATACAAGCATTTCACATCTTGTTCTCATTTTTATCTATCCAGTTGACCTGTTTCACACAATTAGCCAAACTGGCGATTGGTTCGTTTGCACCACAATAAGTTTTTCTCAGGCAGTTGCGCAACAAGTCTGTGTAAAAATGACAAATCGCACATTTTTTTGCGTAAACGCACTAAAATATGCGTTATCATCACCTCATCTGGCTTGTTTCTCCCCATCTAACAACTATAATACGGAACGTCGTTTCATTGAATGGTTTCAGCTAATTAACGTGCCACTATCATCAATAAAATCACTTCACATGACCGGGCAATATCCTGTCACATACTCGTTTATTCTCTCATTGCTGTCACCACCTATACTTAGCTTTCAGAATCACCGCCAACCATATCTATCCCGGTGGATTAGCACTATCAGCCGCCGGCTCACATATTTTTTATCCATCACAACTTGTAGAAACTAACCATTATGAAAAAGACCAAAATCGTTTGTACCATTGGCCCCAAAACCGAATCAGAGGAAATGCTGGGCAAGCTGCTCAATGCCGGCATGAATGTAATGCGCCTCAATTTTTCGCATGGTGATTATGCTGAACATGGCCAGCGTATTAAGAACCTACGGGCCATCACGGAAAAAACAGGTAACAAAGCCGCCATTCTACTGGATACCAAAGGTCCAGAAATCCGAACCATGAAGCTGGAGAATGGTGCCGACGTCTCTCTGACTGCCGGCCAGATTTTCACGTTCACCACCGAGCAGAGTGTTATTGGCAACAAAGACCGTGTTGCCGTGACCTATGCCGGATTTACCGAAGACCTGAAAACAGGTAATACCGTACTGGTTGATGACGGGCTTATCGGCATGGAAGTGCTCGATATCAAGGGTAATGAAGTTATCTGTAAAGTACTGAACAATGGTGATCTGGGGGAAAACAAAGGCGTCAACCTGCCAGGTGTATCTATTCAGTTACCCGCATTGGCAGAAAAGGACAAACGCGACCTGATTTTTGGCTGCGAACAAGGCGTTGATTTCGTTGCCGCATCGTTTATCCGTAAACGTTCTGATGTAGAAGAGATCCGAGCCCACCTGAAACAGCATGGTGGGGAACATATCCAGATCATTTCTAAAATCGAAAATCAGGAAGGCCTGAACAACTTTGATGAAATTCTGGAAGCGTCCGACGGTATCATGGTTGCACGTGGTGATCTCGGTGTGGAAATCCCGGTAGAAGAAGTGATTTTCGCGCAAAAAATGATGATCGAAAAATGTAACGAAACCCGTAAAGTGGTTATCACAGCAACACAAATGTTGGATTCCATGATCAAGAATCCACGCCCAACCCGTGCTGAAGCTGGCGATGTTGCCAATGCGATTATTGATGGTACAGATGCCGTGATGCTGTCTGGAGAAAGCGCCAAGGGTAAATACCCTCTGGAATCAGTGACTATCATGGCAACCATCTGTGAACGTACCGATAGAGTGATGAAGCCCCGTCTGGAAAAATTGCACAACGAGGGCAAATTGCGCATTACGGAAGCGGTATGTCGTGGTGCAGTGGAAACCGCCGAAAAACTGGAAGCGCCATTGATCGTCGTTGCCACCAACGGTGGTAAATCAGCTAAATCCGTGCGTAAATACTTTCCTAACGCCCGCATTCTAGCGCTGACAACCAATGGAATCACCGCCCGCCAATTATTGCTGAGCAAAGGCATCGAAACTATGCTGGTGAAAGAAATTGCCTCGACTGATGATTTCTATCGCATTGGGAAAGAAGCGGCTCTGAGCAGCGGCTTTGCACAACCAGGCGACGTTGTCGTGATGGTTTCTGGAGCATTGGTCCCCAGTGGCACCACCAATACCGCATCTGTGCAGCGTCTGTAAAATAAGCCGGTAATGAAAACCTATACGAAAAAGCGTCCTTCGGGACGCTTTTTTATTTTCCAATTACACGAGCCAGCTAACTCATTGCCATTTTAGTTATACTTAATTGATATATTGGAGTGACTCTACTTCAGAGTTATCTGATATAACCTTGCTGTTTTATTTACTTTTTTTAATCTGCCAGTGAAACTCGCTGATTCTTTGAGCGAACAGTCAAAATTAAGCATCTTCCAATCAAAAATTTATTCTCATTAGAAAAAAGTTTGTGTAATACTTATAACGCTACATGGAGATTAACTCAATTTAGAGGGTATTAATAATGAATCGTACTAAACTGGTACTGGGCGCGGTAATTCTGGGTTCTACTCTGCTGGCTGGTTGCTCTACCAATGCTAAAATCGATCAACTGTCTACTGATGTTCAGACTCTGAACAGCAAAGTTGATCAACTGGCTACTGATGTGAATGCAATCCGCTCTGACGTACAGGCTGCTAAAGATGACGCAGCTCGTGCTAACCAGCGTCTGGACAACCAAGTTCGTACTTACAAAAAGTAATCGAATTGGTTGAGTAAAAAATGGCGCACATTGTGCGCCATTTTTTTACCTTAATTTTACCGTGATGGACTGATGGCAGAAATAGGTGCAGCAGCGCCTGTCGTCTGCGGTAACTGAAAGTCGTGAATCTGCTGTCCAACATTAACCAATACGGGCATACCAGAACGACGAGCAATCGTGGCAGAGACACTGCCTGCATCGGTATCCTTGTTGCGAATAAACGTCTTCACGTCCTTGCTAAGAGCAATCGGCATGGTTTGTGGGTCATCTTTATCCGATCTGGACAGTGGCTGATGTACCTCCATATAGCGCTTACCATCCGGTTCTACCGCCACCTTGATAGGTTCGTTGATAACCCGCACCTGAGTTCCTACTGGTACAGCATTAAACAATGCCTTGATATCATCAGGACGTAAACGGATACAACCAGAACTGACACGCATACCAATGCCAAAATTGGCATTGGTTCCATGGATAAGATAAACCCCGCCACTTTTAGCCAACCGTAAGGCAAATAATCCCATCGGATTGTCCGGACCAGCTGGGACTACTGCCGGTAAAATGATGCCATCTTCTTTATAGCGCTTACGAATGTTCGGCGTTGGTGTCCAGGTAGGATTCTCATGTTTTTCTCTGATCCGGGTGACCATAACTGGGGTACTGCGCCCTAACTGACCAATGCCGATAGGATAAACAATTACCGTATCCTTGCCCTTGGGATAATAGTACAAGCGCAACTCAGCCAGATTGATAATGATACCTTCACGCGGCGCGTCCGGCAGCAGCATCTGTGTCGGAATTATCAATGTGGTTCCCGCCTTCGGCAAATAAGGGTCCGTTCCCGGATTCGCCTCCAACATCCCAAGCAACCCAATCTTATAATCAGCAGCAATTGCTTCCAGAGGGCGGCCATCGTTGGGTACGGTATAAATAATATTTTCGCCAATCAAACGGCTTCCTGGTGGTGGAAGTGGATATTCTGTCGCCCACGCCACTGAGATACCCACCAGGGACGACACAAAGAATAGAGTTAATAATTTAAAAGCGTGTTTCATTTTTAATTTCCTGTTCCACTGCTCAAAGATAGATATAAAAAATGGTAGTTAACCCACTAAGCGATTATTTTCATGGCTCACTTTTTCGGAATTAATATAACAAGGGTAGGTTTTGTTTATTTGAATCAATATATTATAATTCAATACTGTAAAAAATCTCGTACTCAAGGATAAAAGCTGTCCCGAAGAAGATCTACGGGATGAAATCTGAAATATGAATTAACGCAATTAAGGTTAACTTGATATTAGATACCCCCATCCGCCAAAGGATCAAGATACGAAAGTTTAGCGCGAGGAATGGCACCATCCGAAACCTCATCCCCACGTATGTTCATATTTTACATTGACGTGATTAAGATCATTCGGCCAGAGTAAGTGTTCAGATCAATGGTAAAATCCGGCTTCGTATAGCGCGTAATATTGCTTCCAGCCCCTGAGAGCGAGAAGGCGTAAGGTGCTCACTCAACGCCAGTTCCTGAAAAAATGGACGAACGTCCAACGCGACGATCTCCTGTGCGCTCAACCCTTGATAGAGACTGAACACCACGGCGATAAGCCCTTTGACAATAGCCGCATCACTATCACCATGAAGAATAATGCGCCCCTGTTCATCCTGTCGCACTACAATCCATACCTGACTTTGGCAACCGGATACGACATTTTCATCCTGACGCCACGCCTCAGGTAACGGTTTCAGACCTACCCCCAACTCAATAATATAAAGATACCTTTCTTCCCAGTTATGACAGCGCAGGAAGTTGCGCATCAGTTTTTGTGGTTCAGGCAGCATTGTCATAAATATCTCCAGACGTTTACCGGCTCAGCGGCTCAATAATCGGTGAATACGCTGTAATCCAGCCACCAGCCGGTCAATGTCTTCCCGTTGAGTATAGAGCGCCAGCGAGGCTCGGCACATACTGGGGACACCATAATGCTCCATTAATGGCATGGCACAGTGATGCCCGGTACGGATTGCTATTCCATACTGATCCAGAAAGCTACCTACATCATAGGCATGGTGTTTCCCAAGATTAAAGGCTATCACACCCTGGCGCTGATGCGGGCCATAGAGCGTAAAATCCGCTACTTGCTCTAACGCTTCCAAAGCATACTGCATCAGTTCGGTTTCATAGACGTGGACAGCTTCACGCCCCAAGGTCGTGACATAGTGCAACGCCGCACCCAGCCCCATAATGCCCGCCGTATTTGGTGATCCAGCTTCAAACCGCCAGGGCGCATCAACATAGGTGGTACCATAATATAGGCTGACCTGCCTGATCATCGCCCCGCCGCCTTCCCATGGTGGCATGTCTTGCAACAGTTGTTTTTTGGCATACAACACGCCGATCCCCGTTGGTCCATAAATTTTATGACCAGAGAAAGCGTAAAAATCACAATCCATCGCCTGAACATCTACCGCTTGATGCATCACCGCCTGAGCCCCATCGACGAGCACTTTCGCACCCGCTGCTTTGGCCTGCCGGATAATCTCACTGACCGGATTTACCGTCCCCAGCACATTGGAGACCTGTGTCACCGCTACCAGGCGTGTGCGTTCATCCAATAACAGAGGCAATTTCGCCATATTGAGCGTACCCTCGACGGTTAGCGGCAAGACACGAATCTCCAGTTGGTGAGACGCTGCCAGCATTTGCCAAGGTACAATGTTGGCATGGTGCTCCATCTCGGTCACGATCAGGTTATCACCGGGTTGGAAAAAGGTACGGCCATAACTATTTGCCACCAGATTAATCGCTTCAGTCGTGCCGCGGACGAATACAATCTCCTCGGCGGACTCTGCGTTAATAAACGCAGCCACCTGTGCTCTGACACCTTCCATCGCGCTGGTAGCATGCGCGCTTAACGTATGTATGCCGCGATGTACTGCCGCATACTCATGCAGATAAAAATCCCGTTCCCGTTCGATAACGGCCAACGGTTTCTGAGCACTGGCGGCACTATCCAGATAGACCAGAGGCTGACCATTGATTTCCTGCTGTAGCGCAGGGAAATCAGCTTTCACTCGCTCAATGGGGTAACTCATGCAGCACCTCCCATTGTATTTTCCAACCGAAGCGCAATGCGACTGACTACCACATCACGCAATACTTCATCCGTAATCGCTTCCGTCAATTCCGCAGCAAAAGCGAAAATAATCATCTGTTGTGCGTCTCGCTCGCTAATACCACGTGAACGCAGATAAAATAGCTGTTCCTCGTCGATTCTCCCCACCGTAGCCCCATGACTGCATTTCACATCATCAGCATAGATTTCCAATTGTGGCTTGGTATCAACTTCGGCCAGACGACCCAGCAACAAATTATTGTTAGTCATTTTTCCATCGGTTTTCAGCGCCTGAGGCGCCACTTTAATCGTGCCATTGAATACGGCACGGGCACGATCACGCACGATGGTTTTGTGTAACTGGCGGCTTTCGCCATGGCCTTTGTTATGTTCAAGATAGGTGCGAGTGTCACAGACTTCATTACCACCCGGCAAGACCAGACTATTCATCACCAGATTAACGCCTTCACCGTTAATCTGGGCGCTGGTGTGATGACGCGTCAGCCCGGCACCTAATAGAAAACCATGGCTGCTCACCTGCGCCGCACGTGCTAGTAACAGATCGTTATGAGAAAAGTGATAACTGGCTGGCGACTCAAATCCCAGCTTGTAATGCGTTACCTGACTGTTTTCTCCTGCATCAATAGTTAAACGCGCACCACAGAAATGCGCCCCTTCATCCAGACTGACATAATGTTCGATAATCTGTGCACTGGCTCCCTGGCCGACACTCAGGTGATGTCGATAATGAACCGTATTCAAAGCCGGGGTAGAACCGCTGCTGTTGATGTGTAACAGATAGAGCGGTTTATCTGCCTGCACGCCAGCAGGCAGATGGATAAGCGTAGTTGACATTGCCAGGCTTTCTGTCAGATGCAGGAAGACCTCTGGCTGAATAGCGACAGATAATGACAAGGGCGATCCAGCTGGCTTTACATCTATCTGGTAAGGCCCCCACGCCACGTCACTCAACATCGCATTAAACACCCCGTCAACAAATACCAGACGCCAACTGTCGACAGGCAGAGCCAGCATGTTTCGCAACTCTGGATTGATGAAGCGCGCCGTCGGCACAGTAAATACGTGAGACAATAAGCTATCTAACGGTGTGTATTTCCAGTGTTCGAGCTTACGATGTGGCAGCCCTAACCGCAGTACCTGTTGCCAGTGTTGTTCGGCCTCGGGAGATCGCGGCGCAGCCGTGTTGAATAATTGCTGCCACTGCTGCACAACGTGCTGCTGTTTGCTACTACTGTTGGTCGGTAAGCCAGCCATAGCCTTGTTCCTCCAACTGTTTAACCAATGAGAAATCGCCGGATTTAACAATATTTCCCTGAGACAACACATGCACATAATCAGGTTTGACGTAATCCAGAATGCGTTGATAGTGGGTAACAATAATGAATGAACGCTGAGTATTACGTAGTGTATTCACACCATTAGCGACAATCTTCAACGCATCAATATCCAGACCGGAATCTGTTTCATCCAGAATACATAAATCCGGCTCCAGTGCCGCCATTTGCAAAATATCATTCCGTTTCTTCTCACCGCCGGAAAACCCCACGTTTACTGAACGTGTCAGCAGGTCTGCTGGCATCTTCAACAGCTGGATTTTATCTTCAATGAAATCAGCAAAATCAAAACGGTCCAGCGGTTCCTGCTGACGATATTTGCGCACGGCGTTGACTGCGGTTTGCAGGAAAAACTGATTACTAACGCCAGGAATTTCCACCGGGTATTGGAAAGCCATGAAAATGCCTTCTCCGGCGCGATCTTCCGGTGCCAATGTCAACAGATCCTTGCCTTTGAAATACAGTGAACCAGCAGTCACTTCATAATCTTCTCGTCCAGCCAACGTTGCAGACAAGGTGCTTTTCCCTGAACCATTTGGTCCCATGATGGCATGGACCTCTCCTGGTTTAACATGCAGACTCAGCCCTCTGATGATTTCTTTCTCTTCGACACTGACTCTCAAATTTTTGATACTTAACATATTTATCCTTCTGGCGTCTTTTGATTGCTGACGCTCATCATTATGTGCACCGGAGTGCCATTTCCGTTGCCGTGACGGAGCCACTAATGCATTAGCCCACGCTATGTTCAAGGCTGATCGCCAGGAGTTTCTGTGCTTCCACTGCAAACTCCAGCGGCAACGCAGAAAACACATCTTTACAGAAGCCATTTACAATCATGGAGATAGCATCATCTTCATTGATGCCACGTTGCAGGCAATAGAACAGTTGATCTTCACCAATTCTGGATGTCGTTGCTTCGTGTTCCAGTTGGGCCGTATTGTTTCTCACTTCCACATACGGAAAGGTGTGTGCACCACAATCACTACCTATCAGCATCGAGTCACACTGGGTAAAATTGCGGGCATTGGTCGCACTTGGCATAATTTTCACCAAGCCACGATAGGTATTCTGGCTATGCCCGGCCGAAATTCCTTTTGAGATAATGGTCGAATGGGTGTTTTTACCGATATGGATCATTTTGGTCCCAGTGTCCGCCTGTTGATGACCACTGGTTAATGCCACGGAGAAAAACTCACCAACCGAATTATCACCACGCAGAATCACACTTGGATATTTCCAGGTGATCGCCGACCCGGTTTCTGACTGCGTCCAGGACATCTTTGAATTTTCTCCACCACACAGTGCTCGCTTGGTCACGAAGTTAAGGATCCCGCCCTTACTGTCCTTACCAGCAAACCAGTTCTGTACCGTGGAATATTTCACTTCGGCATTTTTATTGACAATCACTTCCACTACCGCCGCATGCAGTTGATAACTATCACGAACCGGTGCGGAACATCCTTCGATATAGCTGACATAACTGTCATCATCAGCGATCAAAATCGTCCGCTCAAACTGGCCGGTTTTTGCGGCGTTAATGCGAAAATAGGTAGAAAGTTCCATTGGGCAACGGACACCTTTCGGCACATACACAAAGGTTCCGTCTGAAGCCACCGCCGCATTCAGGGCGGCAAAAAAGTTGTCGTTGGACGGTACTACGCTACCCAGATACTGACGTACCAAATCCGGATGTTCCTGAATTGCTTCACTGAATGAGCAGAAAATAATGCCTTGTTTCGCCAGTTCATGCCGGTAAGTGGTGGCAACAGATACCGAGTCAAATATCGCGTCTACCGCGACATCCTTGCCTTCCCGCACCGGAATACCCAGTTGCTCGAACGCCTTTTCCACCTCGGTAGTGAGGTAATTTTTCTGGTCTGACGGCAGGCTGGTCTCGTCAGTCCCGGAGTGCTGAATGGCGCCCGGTTGAGCGCTGCAATTGTCGTCACAATCGCCACAGGACGGTGCCGAGTAATAGCTATAATCCTGATAGTCAAGTTTATCGTAGTGCGCTTTCAACCAGTGAGGTTCTTCCATCTCCAGCCAGGCGTGGTAAGCATTAAGCCGAAACGCCAACATCCATTCAGGTTCATTACGCTTGGCAGAAATAGCCCGTACCACATGTTCGTTAATACCGTGAGCCAGTTCATCCGTGGCCAGTTCGGTGAAAAAACCTTCTTTGTAGCGTCCGTCCTCGATCCTTGTCTGGACATCATCGGATACTTCTACGTTACTACGTGCCATGATCGCATCACCGCTTAGAGGCCAAAACTTTCTCCACACCCGCAGGCATGTTGAGCTTTTGGATTGGTGAATTTAAATACCTGATTCAGACCTTCATGGACAAAATCCACTTCAGTACCGTCGATAAAAGGCATCGCGTCCAACGGAACATACAACCGCGCACCATCACGCTCATACACCAGGTCGCCTGCGTTGGGTTGATTAATCAGATCCAGAACATAACCAAAACCGGCACATCCCGATGGCTTAACGCCAAGTCGTATACCCTGTACCTCATGTCCCTGCCGCATCAGTTTCAGAATATGGGACGCCGCACTTTCCGTCAGGGTCAATCCTTGCCAGGTATTCTCCGCCAGTGAAAACATTTCTACTTTATCGTCCGCTTGCATTGGGATTACCTCATTCATCTCTGTTTCCCATTTCACGCCGTACTACCCTAATCATTGGTGATAATGATTATTGCTTCAACCACGTGATCTTTGGGGCTTTGATCCAGCTACAGTGTTATCCCGATTATGGGAAAGTCTTCTGCCAACATGACAAGCCATTGACTTCTGGCGCCATGATAAATAATTCATTGATTACTAATAAAAAATTAGAAAAATCACGAATATGACTCACTTTAATAGTTCGAATTTCCATGTAAAAATCACAGTATTCATAGGCAATATCTATTTTATAAACAGGGAAAATAATACCGACCACCGATAATATTATGTCCGTGAAACATGATAAGAGGAGGAATATAGAAAACAGACTCGGAAGAGATCACTCGAACGATCAGTTTTAACCTCTGGCAGCGTATTGATAAACATGGACGAAAACGCCGTAATACCACGTTGGAGTTCGATATGGCTGAATTACTGTTAAATCGATCTAACAGCAGTATTGATCAGCCCAAACATTATCATCTGACTGGTATGAGAATGGTGAAATCAAGTCATAAATATGGCAATAACTGCCATCACTTGCGGGGATTGATAAAAATACATCATCGATTGGTTAAAGAGATCGATGATGCTAGAAACACGATAATAATTACCTGGAGAGCGCCCATCCCGTAGGCATCCCGGGTATTTTCGTGCGTTTACCTAAACTGTAATGGGCCAGGTGGAGGGCTTATTCGTCCGGTGTAAGCACCGCCGTGGTGAGGCGTGACGAACAACACAATCGACCTACTGGGTCGAAGATATCTATCTGCCAGACCTGATGTCTTCTGCCCACGTGCAACGCACGGCAAACGCCGCGCACTTCTCCTTCACTAACCGCGCGCAGATGATTGGCGTTGATCTCAACGCCCACCACCTGTTGAACGCCTTCCGTGCATAGATAACCCGCTATCGATCCCAGTGATTCTGCCAGTGTTACTGACGCTCCACCATGCAACAGACCGAATGGCTGTTGGGTTCGGTTATCCACCGGCATAATGCCCTCCAGCGTATCATCCGTAATATGTGTCAGACGGATCCCCAGGTGTCCCAACATGCAACCCATACTTTGCTGGTTAAACTGCACCAGATCGATATCTCTTTTCCACAGCATCACACTAACTCCAACAATGCTTGTAAAGGATGCCGCAAACCGCTGCCCTCCATCCGTTTCACTTGACTGCGACAGGAGTATCCTGTGGTAAGACAACGCTGCTGAGGTAGTCGTTGCAAAGCCGGTTGCCATGACAAGCTATAAATTCCCTGAGAATTGACCAGATTTTTGCTCTCATGACCATAGGTTCCCGCCATGCCACAACACCCGACACTTATATTCTCCAACGTCGCGCCAAAGCGGGCGAAAATAGCCGACCATTGCTGTGAACTAACAGGCAACGCCGTTGTTTCCGTACAGTGACCAAACAGATACCAAGGATCACCGTTCAAGGGCTGGGGCGCTTTATCAGCCAGAACATCCGTTAACCATTCATGAACCAGCAACACCTGAAAATCACCACGTTTATCTCCTAACACTTCCCGATATTCATCCCGGTAACATAAAACCAGCGCCGGATCGACACCAACCATGGGCAAATCCAGGCGGGCAACCCGATTAAGAAACTCTGCGGTTTTCGTGACTGTTTTAGCAAAACGCTGCAAGAACCCTTTGATATGCTGTGCTTTACCGTTCGGGGAAAACGGCAGCAAGACCGGCTTCAGATTCAGTTTTTCCACCAGACGGACAAAATCTGCCACTACCTGCGCATCGTAATAACTGGTGAAGGGATCCTGTACAATCAGCACATAGTCGGCCCGCATCTGCGGCGACATCTGTTCTAGTTGTTCCAGCGTGGTTGCCATTGCCTGGTGCCCGGCAAATACCTGATGCAATGAGGGCGACGAAAGCAGTGGTAAATCGACCATTCCGATATACTTACGGCTTAAGGCACTAAGCCACGGCTGTTTCAGGAAAAAATTAAATGTCTTGGGACTACGGGCCATTAATGGCGCATAACTTTCCACCCCCGCAACCAGATAATCTCTGGCCGGACGCAGATAGCGAGTATGGTAAAGCTGTAGAAAACGTGCCCGAAAACTGGGAACGTCAATCTTGATCGGGCATTGGGTCGAGCAGGCCTTACAGGCCAGACATCCCGACATCGCCTCTTTTACCTCATGGGAGAAATCATAATTTCCCTGACGGGCATACCAGGTGTTACGGGTTTTATGAATCAAGCTCCGCAGGCTCATCCGCTGCTGCGATAACTGCTGTTCCAGGGTCAAAGGGTCAACGCCCTGCTCAGTCAGCAGGCGCAACCATTCCCGTACCAACGAGGCCCGACCTTTCGGTGAGTGAATACGGTTACCGGTAATTTTCATTGATGGACACATTGGGCTACGGGCGTCGAAATTGAAACAAAGCCCATTGCCATTACATTCCATGGCCCCACGAAACGCACTACGCACCGCCAGTGGAATACGCCGGTCATAAGTCCCACGTTTAACCGCATCCACTTTCATCATCGGCGCGTCAACACCCAGGGGCGCACAGATTTTCCCGGGATTTAACCGGTTATCCGGATCAAACGCGGCTTTTATTCGGCGCAACTCATCATACAATTCCGGGCCAAAGAACGCCGGACTGTATTCGGCACGGAATCCTTTGCCATGTTCCCCCCACAACAAACCGCCATATTTTGCCGTCAGTTCGACAATCTGGTCAGAAAGCTGCTTCATCAGGATCTCCTGCTGCGGATCGCACATATCCAATGCGGGACGAACATGTAACACGCCAGCATCAACATGGCCAAACATGCCATAAGTCAGGTTATGGCTGTCCAGCAAAGCACGGAATTCCGCAATATAATCCGCCAGATGCTGCGGTGGAACACAGGTATCTTCCGCAAACGGAATTGGCTTTGCCAACCCTTTGCTATTCCCCAGCAGACCAACGGCTTTTTTACGCATCGCGTAAATACGTTCAATACCCACGAGATCGTGGCAGACCTGATAACCAATAATGCCCGCCTCACGGTGATGCAATAGTGTATCCAAACGCTGGCACAGCCCGTTGACCTGAGTATCAATCAATGCTTCGTCATCACCAGCAAATTCCACAATATTCAGGCCAAGCATCTCCTGACCGGGGATATCGGCAATCAATTCACTGACCGAATGCCACACAATGTCTTCCCGTGCCAGATTCAACACTTTGGAATCGACCGTTTCCACCGACAACGCCTGTGCCTCTACCATAAAGGGCGCACTACGCAAGGCGGAATCGAAAGAGTCATATTTTACATTCACCAACCGCCGTATTCTGGGTAGACGGGTGATATCCAGTTTTGCCTCAGTGATAAACGCCAGTGTACCTTCGGCCCCAGTCAGAATACGGGTGAGGTCAAACGTTTGCATGTCATCGCTGAAAACATGACGCAAATCGTAACCCGTCAGGAATCTATTGAGCTTGGGGAATTTTTCTACGATAAATTGCCGTTGCTCGCGACAACGATGCAATACGGTATGATAAATCCGACCGAGCGGAGAATTTTCTCTCGCCAGTTGTTCGGCCAACGCTACCGGCATGGCCTGCGTATCGAGCATGTCGCCGCCAAGCAATATGGCCCGCAACCCAAGAACATGATCAGACGTTTTGCCGTAGGCCAACGACCCCTGTCCGGAGGCATCGGTATTAATCATGCCGCCCAGCGTAGCGCGATTGCTGGTGGAGAGTTCCGGTGCAAAGAAATAACCGAATGGTTTGAGATACTGATTTAGCTGATCTTTGATAACCCCAGCTTCTACGCGTACCCAACCTTGCTCAGGATTGATTTCCAGAATTCGGTTCATATAGCGGGACATGTCCACCACAACCCCCTGATTCAGCGCCTGACCATTGGTGCCAGTACCGCCGCCACGAGGTGTGAACGTTAATTCCAGGAAATGTGGGTCGCCAGCCAGCCGGGCTAACAACGCCACATCTGCCGTCGAACGGGGAAAAACCACCGCGTCCGGCAATAACTGGTAAATACTGTTATCTGTCGCCATCGTCAGGCGATCAGCATAGTCAGTGGCGATATCGCCCGTAAACCCGTTTTGCTTCAATGCTTCCAAAAAGTTAAGCACCGGTTGAACAAGTCCGGGTGCTTGGGTGATCTGTGGGATCATTATTTTTGACTCTGTCCGTGCGAGAGGTGTTTGCCAATACAATCATTGTCGGGCTGATGCGTTTACATCATGACCGAACTCAATTTGTTTTATCATATTTCACTGCGATATGCGCCAATGTATGCGCAAAAACTTATACTAGTGTTTAGCCATCGCTACTTGTAAATACGTGAACGTCCTGTCCAAACTGCGGGAAATCACGCATGATAAATTATTCTCATTTTTCATCGTTTTGCCGGCACGAGATAATATCAGGCATCGTACCGGCCTACAGAGGTAACATTCATTGATGAAACAGTCTCAGCCTCAACCTCAGCACTTTGATATCACCCGAATATTATTCAGCCTGCTGTTCATCGCTATTATGATTATTGCCTGTTTCTGGGTGGTGCAACCGTTCATTCTAGGGTTTGCCTGGGCCAGCATGGTGGTAATTGCGACCTGGCCACTGTTAATTCGCCTTCAACATATATTGTGGGGATACCGTCCCCTGGCCGTTATCGTGATGACACTGTTGTTGATTCTGCTGTTTGTCATCCCGACCTCCATTCTGGTGAGTAGCATAATTGATAATAGCGCGGCATTGATCAAATGGGCATCCAGTCAACAGAAGATGACACCGCCATCACTGCAATGGCTGGAATCCATCCCACTGATTGGCGATAAACTTTACAGCAGTTGGCAGACGCTGGTACACAGTGGTGGCAGCGCGTTAATGGCAAAGGTTCAGCCTTACATCGGCAGAACAGCCACCTGGATAGTAGAGCAAGCCGCGCACATTGGCCGTTTTCTGATGCACTGCGCCCTAATGGTCATATTCAGCGTCTTGCTCTACATCAAGGGCGATCAGGTAGCGTTGGGCGTGCGACGCTTTGCGATCCGTCTGGGTAAACAGCGCGGCGACACTGCGGTGATCCTTGCCGCGCAAGCCATTCGAGCCGTTGCTCTCGGCGTAGTAGTGACCGCAATCGTACAGTCTCTGCTTGGAGGTATAGGACTCTCACTATCGGGTATTCCCTATACCACACTGTTAACTGTTCTGATGTTCCTGTGCTGTGTTGCGCAACTTGGGCCACTATTGGTACTAATCCCGGCGATTATCTGGCTGTATTGGAGTGGTGATACCACCTGGGGCACGGTGCTGTTGGTCTGGAGCTGTATCGTTGGTACGCTGGATAATGTCATCCGCCCTCTATTGATTCGCATGGGGGCTGATTTACCAATGTTACTGATCTTATCGGGCGTTATCGGTGGTTTGCTGGCTTTTGGCATGATAGGCATATTCATCGGCCCGGTAGTATTGGCAGTGTCTTATCGTCTCCTGTCCGCATGGATGCAGGAAGCTCCTGAACCACCGAGCTTAACTAGCGTTAAAAATACAGGCAAAAAATAGCAACATTTTGTGCACAAGGAATTAAATACGCCTCATTTTACATTTCGGGGGTTACTCCCCCGATAATCTCACAAATGATAAATTAATCTAATCAATATAAGATTATTCCCAATGGTTATTCTTTTTTTAGATCTGTTTATTTTGTTTTATGCTAAATATTTTGAACATACTTTGCAGTTACTAAAATAATTCTTAAAAAAACATTAACCATTGGGATGATTCTTAATGACTCTACAGATTGAAATTCATACTATGGATACCGGCGCTATTGTTAACGTAATGTTTGCAAATAAGGTTTCTCCTGGTCAAAGTCAGTAACGAATTGCTGTGTGTAGTCTTTGCCCATCCCCTGAGATGGGCTTTTTTTTATCCATAAGACGATGGTCTGTGAGCCATGTCAGCCGTTAAAAAGCGAAACTTCAGCTAACCTATAAAAAAACCGCCCGTAGCCGTATAGCTGACGAGCGGTTTTAGTTTTTATACGTGAACTGGACTAGAGCGTTTCAGCCAGGTTTAACCAGGTTTGCACCACAGTATCCGGGTTCAGAGACAAACTGTCGATACCTTGTTCCATTAACCAGGCAGCAAAATCTTCATGATCAGAAGGTCCCTGACCACAGATCCCTACGTATTTACCCTGTTTTTTTGCCGCTTTGATGGCCATCGACAACAAGGCTTTTACTGCGTCATTACGTTCATCAAATAACTCGGACACCACGCCAGAATCACGATCCAAGCCAAGAGCGAGCTGGGTCATATCATTGGAACCAATAGAGAACCCATCAAAATACTGCAAGAACTCCTCCGCCAACAGTGCATTGGAGGGGATCTCACACATCATGATAATCTTCAACCCATCCTCACCACGGCGCAGACCCTGATGCGCCAAGCCCTCAACCACAGCCTTAGCCTGAGCGACAGTCCGGACAAACGGGATCATCACTTCAACGTTGGTTAACCCCATCAGATTGCGTACCCGCTTGACGGCTTCGCATTCCAGCGCAAAGCACGCTTTGAAATCGGGTGACACATAGCGCCCGGCACCACGGAAACCCAGCATTGGGTTTTCTTCTTCCGGCTCATAACGCTCGCCACCAAGCAGATTGGCATATTCATTAGATTTAAAGTCGGATAGACGCACGATGACACGTTTTGGCCAGAAAGCCGCCGCCAACGTAGCGATGCCCTCTTTCAAACGTTCGACATAGAACTCAACAGGATCATTATAACCCTGCATCAACGCTTTGATTTCACGTTGTAATTCAGGTGTCTGCTGGTCAAATTCCAGTAACGCGCGAGGATGAACACCGATCATGCGATTGATGATAAATTCCAGACGAGCCAGACCTACACCTTCATTCGGCAGGCAGGCAAAGTCAAAAGCCCGATCCGGGTTACCCACGTTCATCATGATTTTCAAGGGCAACGTGGGCATTTCATCCACTTGAGAACTTTTCACCGTGAAATCCAGTACATCCTTGTAAACATAGCCAGTATCACCTTCCGCACAAGACACCGTGACTTTTTGTCCATTATGCAAACGTTCGGTGGCGTCGCCACATCCCACCACGGCCGGAATGCCCAACTCGCGAGCAATGATCGCCGCATGGCAGGTACGCCCACCACGATTGGTGACAATGGCAGCCGCTTTCTTCATGATCGGCTCCCAATCCGGGTCGGTCATATCCGTCACCAGGACATCACCGGCATTGATACGGTGCATTTCACTGATATCGTGGACAATCTTGACCTCGCCGGCACCAATACGGTGACCAATCGCTCGGCCTTCTACCAGAATGTCACCACCTTCTGGCATATTGTAACGCTCCATCACCTGCCCGTTTGAACGCACGGTCTCCGGACGAGCCTGAACGATATACAGCTTGCCGCTATGACCATCTTTCGCCCATTCGATATCCATCGGGCGTCCATAGTGTTTCTCAATCAGCAATGCCTGGTGCGCCAGTGACTGAACCTCTTCATCACTCAGGCAGAAACGTCCTGAGAGCTGTTCTGGCACATCTTCAATACGGACTTGTTTACCATGTTCCTGGCTGGAAGCGTAAACCATACGGATTTTTTTCGAGCCCATCGTGCGACGAACAATAGCGGGTTTACCCTTCAGCAAAGTGGGTTTATGAACGTAAAATTCATCAGGATTAACCGCTCCCTGCACCACCATCTCCCCCAGACCCCAGGCAGCGGTAATGAATACGACCTGGTCAAAACCGGATTCCGTATCAATGGTGAACATCACGCCGGATGCCGCCAGATCAGAGCGGACCATACGTTGAACACCCGCAGATAATGCCACACCACGATGGTCATATCCCTGGTGTACACGGTAAGAAATGGCACGATCGTTAAACAAGGAAGCGAATACATGTTTCACCGCCGTCATGACGGCATCAATTCCTTGCACATTAAGGAAAGTTTCCTGCTGACCGGCAAAAGAGGCATCTGGCATATCTTCTGCGGTTGCTGAAGAGCGCACGGCGAAGGACGCGTCGTTTTCTCCCTCAGACAGTTGCTGATAAGCCTCACAGATAGCCAGTTCCAACTCGGACTGAAATGGCGTATCAATAATCCACTGACGAATTTGTGCCCCGGCTTTCGCCAGTTGGCTAATGTCATCCACATCTGTGCCATCCAGCAATTCATAAATACGCTGGTTAATCCCACTTTGATTAAGAAAATCATTAAACGCCTGGGCGGTAGTCGCGAAACCATTGGGGACAGCAACGCCCAGTTCAGACAGGTTGGTAATCATTTCACCCAGAGAAGCATTTTTGCCTCCCACCCGCTC
This sequence comes from Prodigiosinella confusarubida, assembly GCF_002847015.1. Lineage (GTDB taxonomy): Bacteria > Pseudomonadota > Gammaproteobacteria > Enterobacterales > Enterobacteriaceae > Prodigiosinella > Prodigiosinella aquatilis. Next base: position 2,655,630 of record NZ_CP025085.1, on the reverse strand, counting down.
AACATCGTGCATACCAAGTTGGTTATACCAGAGGACATTACGCATATCAGGGCCGTTATTGGACATCGAAAATAATCCTTTCTGCATACAATTGGGGTATGGAAGAGTTCGCTGAGAATCGATATCAGCGCTTTTAGGGTAGCATAGCGTTTTAAAAATGCGGGAAAGGTGAATCGATCAACCTATGAAAAAAAACTACACTGGCAGGTTTTCTTTGCTTAATTAGGAGAAAACCTGAATATTGTAAAAGAATAGCATTCTAATCATGAACATAATAAAATGCCGTTTCAATAAAATCATGACGGAAAACTCAATTTACAGCACAGAAGATTTTTTAGTATCCAGACAAAAGCGTAAGGAGCGATTGTGGAAAGAAGTGTGTTTTATATATCAGATGGCACGGCAATCACTGCCGAAGCAATTGGTCATGCCGTGCTCTCACAATTTCCGATCAACGCGGTTAGCTATACCTTGCCTTTTGTTGAAAGCGAAACACGTGCCAGCGCAGTCTGTGAACAGATTAATGCCATCTATCATCAAAGCGGTATCCGTCCGCTGGTATTCTACTCCATAGTGACTCCCACAGTACGGGACATTATTGTCAACAGTGAAGGGTTTTGTCAGGACATTGTTCAGGCTCTGGTGGCACCACTGCAACAGGAGCTGAATATCGCTCCAATGCCGATCGCCAATCGGACTCACGGCCTGACAGCCAGTAATCTAAATAAATATGACGCCCGCATCGCGGCAATTGACTATACGTTGGCCCATGACGATGGCATCTCTTTACGTAATCTTGATCAGGCCCAAGTCATTTTGTTGGGTGTTTCGCGCTGCGGCAAAACGCCTACCAGCCTTTATTTGGCTATGCAGTTTGGAATCCGTGCCGCCAATTATCCATTCATTGATGACGATATGGACAACCTACGCCTGCCGGAGGCCTTAAAACCCTATCAGCAAAAGCTGTTTGGCCTGACTATTGATGCCGAGAGACTGTCCGCTATTCGCGAAGAGCGGCGAGGTAACAGCCGTTATGCCTCTTTACGGCAATGCCGGATAGAGCTGAGTGAAGTGGAGGCATTATTCCGCCAGCATCAGATCAAATACATCAATACCACCAATTATTCGGTGGAAGAAATTTCCGCCAAGATTATTGATATTTTAGGTATGAGTCGCCGCATGTACTAGTACATGGTATAGTATTCAGGAATCGCGGTTTAATTGATTTGAAAGCAACAAGTGAAACAAACCGGATGGACTGACCTTTAAAAAATTTCAGAGATTCTACATGCAACAAACAGATGAGCTGCGTAGTGCGCGCATCACTAGTCTGGTTACACCTGATACATTGATAACCAAGCTACCGGTAACGCCTGCGGTGACAAAAATAGTAACTATGTCACGCTTAAAAATAGAAAATATTCTTACTGGTCAGGATCGCCGATTACTGGTCGTCATCGGTCCCTGCTCTATTCATCATCCTGAAAGTGCCCTTGATTACGCCCAACGCTTGGCTGAACTACGCGATCGTTACCAAGACCGACTGGAAATCGTCATGCGCACTTACTTTGAAAAACCGCGCACCGTTGTGGGCTGGAAAGGATTAATTTCCGATCCGGATCTCAATGGCACCTTTAGAGTCAATGAAGGGTTGGCGCTGGCCCGTCAACTTTTACTGAACATCAATACGCTAGGCCTACCTACTGCGACCGAATTTCTGGACATTGTCACCGGTCAGTACATTGCCGACCTGATCAGTTGGGGTGCCATCGGAGCCCGCACCACCGAGAGTCAGATCCATCGTGAAATGGCGTCGGCGCTGTCCTGTCCCGTAGGGTTCAAAAACGGCACTGACGGTAACACGCGCATCGCGATTGATGCTATCCGTGCGGCCCGCGCATCACATATGTTTTTATCCCCGGACAAACAGGGAAAGATGACCGTCTATCAAACTACTGGTAACCCTTTTGGGCACATCATCATGCGTGGAGGCAAAACCCCCAACTACCATGCCAAAGACATCGCCATCACCTGTGCTGATTTATGCGAATATTCCCTGCCAGAATATCTGGTTGTCGATTTCAGTCATGGAAACTGTCAGAAACAATATCACCGCCAGTTGGATGTTGCCCAGGATATCTGCCAACAAATCCGCCAAGGCTCACAGGCCATTACCGGCGTAATGATAGAAAGCTTTTTGGTTGAAGGTAATCAGCCCTCACGTAATCCGAAAACACTGACTTACGGTCAATCGATTACTGATCCTTGTCTCGGCTGGAAAGACAGTGAACTGATATTATCGCAATTAGCCGAGGCGGTGGACGTCCGCTTTTGAGTTGTCTGCCTTCGCAGCCTGAACCGTTTACGCTGGTTCACTAACGAAAACCTCCGCCCAGGCGGAGGTTGTTCCTTTTTCAATTGATAAGGTGTGCTAGGCAGTCACTACCTTATCCTCCATGGCCTGTCGCCAACCTCCCAACCAGTGAGACCGGGCATTGATCGATTGATAAGGGCATAACTCCCTTGGTCGACCAGAAATACCTGCTTGATACCCTCGTGAATGAGCCCTTTCCAGGCGATCTCGTTTCTGTCTCTTCATGCCTTATCTCCCTCACTTTCATATCTGGTGGAAAGAAAACAGTGATTACTTTTCAGTCAATCACACGTTATGAATAGCGAGTATTTCATGGAAGATCAAGGCGCAAAATTCACGCCAATGTCATATTTGTGAACTATATTGAAAGTTTTCGACTAGCGGCAGCCATAAATCATGGCTAACGAATTGAGGTCAAAACAAAACCTCTGAACGTATTTTTTTTAGATTAAAAATAACGTTCAAAGGTATTGGATATGCTTTAGGGGAATGAAGCCATCTGCTGAACAATAGAGTGACCAACCTGTAGCCAGCCCTGGGACAAGGCTTTGACCAGAGCGTCGTATCCATCTGCCGTTTGTGGTATCTCTATATGAAACGGATGAGTGACCACTTTATCCTGATAGCGGAGAATCCATTCTCCGTTAATCACCGCCTTACCATCGTAACGCCCTTGAAACGCAGTGACGTTTACATCAAGCATTGCCGGGTTGCCTCCTATGTCCTGGGAGGTGATTCGCCATCCCGGCAGTCCGTCATGTAAAGTAACCATCAGCGCCTGCCGCAATTGCTGATCGAGTGGACTGGCCCACAAGTTATTGCTGGCAATGGTATAACGCACATCTGATGTCTGAAACACAATCCCCGAATTGGACAGGTAATCAGCCAGATTGACAGTCCTGATTTCTAAATAATGACCAGATGCCGGAGTAATAGAGACCGCTGAATCCTTCACGTCAACCGGAATCTGGTAATACACTTTCTGTGGGGCGCTGCTACAAGCACTCAGCAATAGTATCAGCGCCAGTGACCATCCTTTCATCATGGTTTAGCCTTCTTCGGTTGAGGATCCTTGGCACCCGGGGCGTCAAACACCAGAGCATTACTCTTTTCATTCAAAGTGCGTAATAGTGGCTGCAACTCCCGTATCACCTGATCAAAATGCTGCATATTTGCCACCATTTTATTGTAAGCCGGAGAGCCCTGCTGAAAGCCCTGCAGACTTCGATTCAACTCACGAAGCGTGTGTTGCATATCCTGTGGTAAACCCTGCATGGCTTCACTACCAGTAATCCGATTCAGAGTTACCAGTGTTTTTTGCATTTCTCGCAGGGTTGACTGACCCTCTGCTAATGTTTTGGTTGCCTGTTCTACCATCGGGGTCAATGGCAGATTATTAACCTTATCTAATATTGATATCAGTTTCTGCTGTATCTCCGATAAGCCGCTATTAACCGTAGGGAAAACCGGGTAGCCATCCACTGTCGATGGCTTACTACGCTGACCTTTCTGTTTTGGATAGAAATCCATATCGATATACAATGCACCGGTCAGGATATTCGCCGTTTTTAACGAGGCCCTCAATCCCTTTGACCAGGCGTTGTGCAGTTCCTGGTTCAGGTTCAATCTCTCCCGGATATTTTTATCCAGACGATCCTGCTCAATACGAATCAACACCGGAATACGGTAGTCACTATCAATACGTTGCAGCATCTCTTTCGGAAAGTACGGTACCTGTGTCACTGTGCCCAGCCGTATGCCCCGGAATTCCACCGGTGCCCCCGGTTGTAACCCGCGAATTGATTCATCAAAAAACATCAGATATTCTTTGTATTCGGTATAAAGAGAATCCTGAATGCTGTTCTGATTATCAAATAATTTATATTCAGCACGATCACGAGCGACCTTCCCTGGCTCCCAGCCAGCAGGCACATCAAAACTGACACCGCCGCTGATCAGTGTGCTCAGGGAACCCATCTCCACGCGCATCCCTTGCGCGGAAAGATTCAATGACACGCCACTGTCTTTCCAAAAACGAACATTGCTTGTCACCAGGCTATTGTATGGGGCGGAGATAAACAGCTGATAGTGCATCATTCTAGCCTTGGGATCGAACTGGCTGGCTTCTACCGATCCCACACGATAACCACGGAATAACACCGGATCACCTGGGTTCAGTTGCCCAGACTGTTCGCTATTGAGGATGATACGAATCCCTTTTGAATTCGGTGGCGCCAATGGCGGCGTATCCAACAGCTTGAATGACTTGCTTTCATCTTCACTGGATCCCGGTTGTAACTGTATGAATGCCCCAGACAACAACGTCCCTAATCCCGAAACACCTTCCCGACCTATCTGGGGTTTGACTACCCAAAAAACAGAATCGCGGCTCAGTAACTTGCTCATTCCATGATTCAAACGCGCCTTGATTTCCACCTGGTGCAGGTCTTTACTCAATACAACACTTTCCACTATCCCCACATTGACATTGAGGCTTTTAATCGTTGTTTTACCCGCTTCAATACCCTCTGCATTACTGGTGATAAGCGTAATTTCCGGCCCCTGATGGCTGAAATGATAAAACAGAATCCAGGCACCAATTAACACCGTGACGATTGGGACAATCCAGACTGGCGACCAGCGTTTAATCGTTTCAATCTCCGCTACGCTGTGATTACTTTTCGTCAACGGGAAGCTCCTCTAACTCATAGTTATGTCGGTCCCATAACAGACGGGGATCAAACGTCATTGCGGCAATCATTGTCAGGATCACCACCAAGGCGAAAAGTACGGCCCCGATCTCCGGGTAAACATTCATCAACCTGCCGATACGGACCATTGTCGATAACACTGCAATAACAAAAATATCAATCATTGACCAACGGCCAACAAATTCAACAATTTCATACACCAGATGCACTCGCTCACTATCATGATGGCCGTTCTCTTGAGCATTCCAACACAGCCAGCACATCGCCAGCATCTTCAGCGTTGGCACCATGATACTGGCAACAAAAATCACCAATGCCACGGGATACGATCCCATATCCCACAGCAGGGCAACTCCCGACATAATGGTGGATGTTGTGCGATTACCCAACGATTCCGTTACCATAATCGGCATGATATTAGCCGGAATATAAAGCAGCGCCGACGTGATCAGCAACGCTAGCGTCCATTGCAGGCTATGTCTACGCCGAGCATGTCCATGCGTGTGACAACGTGGACAAATTTGTTGATCGGCTGGCAGAATCGCCGTGCAGCAAGAACACGAGCGGACCCCTTGCAGCAATCCACTACGACCAACCTGCAAGTCAACAGGCAGACTCGGTGGAGCCGCTACATCATCCCACAACCAGCGGCGATCCAGATTCTGAAACGCCAGTAATTGCAGCAGACAAAATAAGACGTAAGGAATAAAACTGGCACCAATACCGATATCGCCATACGCCATCAGCTTGACAAAACTGACCAGTACGCCGGCCAGAAAAATTTCTGCCATTCCCCAGCTTTTCAATCGAAACAGAATTTTGGTTATGTTTCGCTTCAGGTCATAAGGCAAAGGCGCACGTATGCACAGTAGGACAATGGCCACCATGCAAAATGCCGGAACCAGTTGCACAAAACACATAAACAAGGTTGCGACACTGGCATAATCGTCATCCACCATCACTTGGGGAATTTCCAACAAGGTAATTTCGTTGGTAATACCCGCTATCTGCATTGAGACAAAGGGAAACAAGGTAGACAACACCAACATCATCACCGCACTGAAAGCATAGCTGGCAGGACGCCGGCGCGGCTCGGAACAACGACTGATTAATACCGTTTTGCAGCGGGGACACACCGCACGCTGACCGTCGTGTACCAGCGGGAGATCAACTAACAGATCACAATGTGGGCATAGCATGTGACGATCACTATCGTGAACCTGGGTACACATTAACAGCCTCCTTCGGATAGACCTGACACAGAGGCGACGCCAGGCCATCTGCTGCTAAAGATTAGCCGTTCTTTTGCGCTTCAAGTGATTCCCAGCGTTCAAAACAGGTTTCAAGGCTCTGCTCTGCCTTCGCCAGCGCGTGCAGAACCTGCTGGGTTTCGTCATACGAACGACTGAAGAAGCCAGAATCACTCATTTGTCGCTGTAATGAACTGATTTCCTGCTCAAGTTCCTCAATCTGCTGCGGCAACAGCGCTAACTCGCGCTGTTGGTTATAACTCAATTTACCAGAATACCGTTTGGCGGGTTGTGCGGCGCTGGTTGGCGCGTCGCTTACCGAGGCAGCGGCAGCAGGCACAATAGCCGGGTTACGTAGCGGTATAGTTTCAGCACGTTGCTGTTGTGCATCATAATAACCACCGACATAACGACCTATAACGCCGTTACCTTCAAAGATCCAGCACTCGGTCACCGAATTATCCACAAACTGTCGATCATGACTGACCAGCAAGACCGTACCCTGATAACCTTCAATCAGCTCTTCCAACAATTCCAGCGTTTCCACATCCAGGTCGTTGGTAGGTTCATCTAGAATCAACAGGTTGCTGGGTTTTAAAAACAGGCGGGCTAACAGCAGCCGGTTGCGTTCTCCGCCAGATAACGCTTTCACTGGCGTCATAGCACGTTTGGGATGGAACAGGAAGTCCTGCAAATAGCCTAATACGTGACGTGAGCGGCCATTAACCATCACTTCCTGCTTACCTTCCGCCAGATTGTCCATTACCGTACGTTCCGGGTCTAATTCCGCACGATGCTGGTCGAAATAGGCGACTTCCAGCTTGGTACCGCAATGAATTCGTCCACGAGTGGCCTGTAACTGGCCCAGCATCAGTTTCAACAGCGTAGTTTTGCCACAGCCGTTTGGCCCCACCAACGCGATCTTATCACCACGCTGTACCTGCGCCGAAAAATCGGTTACCAGTACCTTCCCGTCTACCTGATAGTGCACATTTTCCAGCTCAATCACAATTTTGCCGGAACGGGCCGCCTCTTCAACCTGCATTTTAGCAGAGCCCATCACTTCACGACGCCCGGCCCGCTCTTGACGCATCGTTTTCAATGCTCTAACCCGACCTTCATTACGAGTACGCCGCGCTTTGATGCCTTGACGAATCCAGACTTCTTCCTGAGCTAACTTACGGTCAAACTCCGCATTCTGCAGATCTTCAACCCGCAACGCTTCTTCTTTGCCCAGCAGATACTTATCATAATCTCCTGGCCAGGACACCAGCTTGCCGCGATCCAGGTCAACAATCCGGGTCGCCATGTTGCGAATAAACGATCGGTCATGTGAAATGAACACAATGCTGCCCTGAAATGTCTTGAGGAAACTTTCCAACCAGTCAATGGTTTCAATATCCAAATGGTTAGTGGGTTCATCCAATAACAGCACTTTCGGTGAGCTAACCAATGCCCGTCCTAATGCGGCTTTACGCAGCCAGCCGCCGGACAGTGCCGACAACGGCATATCTGCCGACAGCCCCAGTTGCTCCAAAATTTCGTTGATGCGATCTTCCAACTGCCACAACCCTTGATGTTCCAGTACATCCTGAATTTTCGCCAACTGGTTGAGATTCTTTTCACTGGGATCGGTACTGATCAACCGTAAAACGGTGTGATACTCTTTCAGGTATCCGGCCTGCTCTGCGACGCCTTCCGCCACGAAATCAAACACAGTACCCTCCACATCGCGCGGTGGGTCTTGTTGTAGACGCGCCACAATCACATCCTGCTCATACACCAGACGGCCATCATCCAGTGGAACTTCCTTGGCTAAAATCTTCAACAGTGTCGATTTACCGGCACCATTACGCCCGACCAGGCAAACACGCTCATTTTCTTCAATATGAAGTTCGGTGTTATCCAACAACGGGGCATCACTGAACGACAGCCATGCGCCCGATAAACTGATTAATGACATTGTGGTTACTTTTCCTCTCCGGCATGTTGTAGCAGCCAGCAGTTGTGAATCTGACGATTACGAGCAAAATCCTGTGATAACGTGCGATCAGTAATCTCTTTTGCGACCAATCCCGCGGCGGCCAGCCCCGCCACATCCATCTGAAAACCACGCTTATTGTTAGAAAACATGATCGTGCCACCACGGCGCAGCAGACGTTTCAAATCCCGCATCAGCACCAGGTGGTCGCGTTGTACGTCAAATGTATCTTCCATACGTTTAGAATTAGAGAATGTAGGTGGATCAATAAATATCACGTCAAACTGTTCGTGGCTTTGGTGCAGCCATGTCAGACAATCTGCGTGTACCAAACGGTGCTGACGTCCGGTCAAGCCATTGGCACGCAGATTCTTCTCTGCCCATTCCAGATAGGTTCGAGACATATCCACCGTAGTGGTGGTGCGTGCGCCACCCAGCCCGGCATGCACGCTGGCACTGCCGGTATAGGCAAACAGATTTAAAAAATCCTTGTCTTTGCTCATCTCACCCAGCATCTTGCGGGCGATACGATGATCGAGAAACAGGCCGGTATCCAGATAATCCGTCAGGTTCACCCACAGCTTGGCGTTGTACTCCTGTACCAGCAAGAATTCTCCTTTCTGCGCCAGTTTGCCATACTGGTTTTTACCTTTTTGGCGCTCACGGGTTTTCAGCACCAACTGATTGGCAGGCACATCCAGCACACTCAGGGTCGCATTTATCACATCAAAAAGACGTTGACGGGCTTTTTGTGCATCAATGCTTTTGGGTGGTGCATATTCCTGTACGACTACCCAACTGCCATAGCGATCCACCGCCACATTGTACTCCGGCAGATCGGCATCATAAATGCGATAACATTCGATACCTTGCTGTTTTACCCACTTATCCAGTTTGCGCAGATTTTTTTTCAGCCGGTTGGCAAAATCCTCCGCCATCGTCGCAACAGAAACACCTGAACTTTCGGCCAACTGATAGTTTTTCTGCACACAATCCAGCGGACCGTTTTTAGCCTTAAACTGGCGGTCGGCCCGCAGTTGCAGACAGCTCAATAACTCCGGCGATGCACTGAATAAGGAAAGCTGCCAACCACCAAATTCACTTTTCATCTTACGGCCCAGCATATTATGCAGGGCAATCAGTGCCGGTTCACTGTCTAAACGTTCACCGTATGGCGGATTACTGAGCACTACACCTTTCGGTCCTTGCGGCAACGGATTCTGTAACTGTGCCGCGTCTTTCACCTCAAAAGTGATCAATTCGCTGACACCAGCCCGCCGAGCATTCGCTCGCGCTATCTCAATCACCCGGCGATCACTATCCGAGCCAAAAAACCGGGAAGTAGTGGCTTGTAGCCCTTGCCAGGCACGATTTTGTGCGGCCGTTGTCACATCCTTCCACAATAAGGCATCGTGTTTCTGCCAGGCCAAAAAGCCCCAGTGTTGACGGTGCAAACCCGGCGCACGATCCGCCGCCATCATGGCAGCCTCAATCAACAACGTGCCGGATCCGCACAGAGGATCCACCATCGGCATACCCTGTTCCCAACCGGAACGCAGCACAATTGCCGCCGCCAGATTTTCTTTCAGCGGAGCCTGCCCGGCCATTTCACGATAGCCGCGCATATGCAGACCATCACCGCTCAAATCCAAAGCCACGTTAGCCGTTTCACGCTGCAGAAAGACGTTAATACGAATATCCGGTTGCTGCCTGGCCACATCCGGACGTAGCCCACTCTTACGAGTAAAACTATCAACGATGGCGTCTTTGACTTTTAACGCACCGTATTGGCTATTACGAATCTCATCATTAGTGCCGGTAAAATGCACTGCAAAGGTTTTATCGACACTGAAAATGGATGACCAGTCCACCGCCTGAACGCCCAAATAAAGATCAAGATCGCTGTAAACCTTAAATTCATTCAGCGGCAGCAGAATGCGCGATGCCAGACGGCTCCACATCAAGCTTTGGTAAAGCAGGTGATCGTCACCTTGAAAATGCACTCCTCCTTGCACCACACTACAGGCCTGGGCGCCCAGCGCCTCAAGTTCGCTTTTTAACAATTCTTCCAGCCCACGCGCAGTGCTGGCAAACAGAGAGTTCATATCGACGCTATCACTTTAAAGAAAATTGAGGCGCATTATAGCTAATCCCCGCGGGTTGTCATAAAGTTGCCGCTTTATCTCGGCAAGGAATATTCCGTGATCAATTTAACTCGGCTCTTTATTCACCCGGTAAAGTCCATGCGGGGCATCCAGCTTTCGCACAGTATGGTTTCTGACAGCGGCCTGGCGTACGACCGCATTTTCATGATCACAGAAACCGATGGAACATTTATTACCGCCCGCCAGTTTCCTCAACTGGTATTGTTTACTCCGGCACTGATGCAGGATGGCATCGTCATGGCCGCAACAGATGGACAGAGTATCGATATCCGGTTTGATGATTTCACCCATGCCCCGCACCCCACCGAAGTATGGGGTAACCATTTTCAGGCGCTCATTGCGCCCGAACACGTTAATCAGTGGCTCAGCGCGTATCTGCAACGCCCAGTGCAACTACGCTGGTTGGGGCGCGATCTCTCCCGACGAGTGAAACGTCATCCGGAAATTCCACTGACATTTGCCGACGGCTACCCGTTTCTTTTAATCAATGAAGCCTCTTTTGACGATTTGCGCCAGCGTTGTCCGGCAGGTATTAAAATTGAGCAGTTTCGTCCCAACTTAGTTATTACCGGCGCGGCACCTTTTGCTGAAGACAGTTGGCAAACCCTCCGCATTGGTGACGTTATTTTCGATGTCGTAAAGCCCTGTAGCCGCTGCGTACTCACTACCGTTAGTATAGAGCGCGGACGTAAACACCCGGCGGGTGAACCGCTCGCCACACTGCAAAAATATCGTACCGCCGAAAATGGCGATGTCGACTTCGGTCAGAATCTGATTGCCCGTTCCCATGGCATTATTCGTGCAGGTGATGAAATAGAAGTACTGGCAACCAGACCACCAAAACCCTATGGGGCCGGGGACATCGCAGCGCATTTGTCGATACCTCAACAAAATACACAGACAATAATCATTGATTATCAAGGACAAAAATTTCAAGGGAACAACCAGCAAATTCTACTGGATCAGTTGGAGCAACATGGAATTCGTGTTCCTTACTCCTGCCGTGCCGGGTTGTGTGGGTGTTGTCGTCTCACCTTACAGAATGGTGAAGTTTCAGCGCTGAAAGATAGCGCTATCGGACCTGATGGAACCATCCTGTCCTGCAGTTGTATTCCGCAAAGCAATATCCAGTTGGGAGAACTCTAAACAGCACGAGCATAACCCGTTGATGGGGATGACATAGCCACGGTTTCCTCATCTACTGGTGACAACCGGTCATGCATGATTTTTATTGCATCTCCCATCATCATGGTTTTGCCACTTAACGCGACCTGTGCTTGTACCAGCAGGCACAAGCTGGCTTTATCTCCCGCCTCAACGATCATAAAACTGGCCTGTTCGTGGTTGTCATTAAGCACAACCTGAACCAGATCGCCCGTTTGTGGACAATAGCTTTTCATCTCCTGTTGGGCAAAGTACCAGCTTTTTGGCATCAGTGGCTTCAGGAAACGGTTTGCCACCAGCGCGTTCAATACCAGTTCGGCTTTTGCTTCGTGGCTGATATTCATACACTGGCACTTTTCGTGATAAGTAAAAAATAATGCCGCATCATCCACACAAAAAGCGCTTTCATTAAACGCATCAGGTGTCAGCATGCTGGCTGGAAAACGAGAGCGGAATATTATGCCATTGGCAAGATCAAGCATTAACCGCTCATGTTCAGTATCAAAATACCAGCGCCAATTATCGTCAGGTGTGAATTTCATCGGATTACCTTTAATTTATCCTCACCACTATCTGCTGAATAATTACTGCTTCCAGAATAATCAATCAGGCAAGGTTCTGACGTATTTTTATACAAGCAAATAAAATATAGACTAGCCGGGAGAATAAATAAACCCCCCCGGCAATAATGAAAGGATAAAAATCAGATATAAGTAACGATATCTTTAATCAAACGTGGTCCGTGAAAAATAAAACCACTATAGATCTGAATCAGTGTTGCGCCCGCCACCATTTTTTCACGGGCTGAAATCAATGAATCAATTCCTCCCACACCGATTATTGGTAATCGTCCATTTAATTCCAGCGACAAACGTCGGATAACTTCCGTACTGCGAGACTGAAGGGGGAGACCGCTTAATCCTCCCGTCTGACCACAATGATTCAGCCCCTGGATCAATTGACGATCCAATGTCGTATTCGTCGCAATTACGCCATCTATATTATGCCGAACCAAACTGTCTGCAATCTGGATCAATTCATCATCAGAAAGATCCGGCGCAATTTTTACCGCCACAGGAACATATTTTTGATGACGTTGTTCTAATTCCGACTGCTTATTTTTTACAGACTGTAACAGATCATCCAATGCATCGCCGTATTGCAGCGTTCGTAATCCCGGTGTATTGGGAGAAGAAATATTGATAGCAATATAACCGGCATGAGAATAAACCTTATCCATGCAGATCAAATAATCTTCTTTCCCTTGCTCTACCGGCGTATCTTTATTCTTCCCGATATTGATGCCTAATACACCACCAAAGCGAGCTTTTTTTACGTTCTCGACCAGGTAATCAACGCCACGGTTATTAAACCCCATACGGTTGATTAAGCCTTCCGCTTCCACTACCCGAAACAGACGAGGCTTATCATTGCCCGGCTGCGGGCGTGGTGTCACGGTACCTACTTCGATATGACCAAATCCCATAGCACCGAGTGTATCAATACACTCACCATCCTTATCCAGACCGGCAGCCAGCCCCAGCGGATTATTAAAAGACAATCCCATACAGGTAACGGGTTTGGTGGGAACAGACTGACGGACTAAAAGCTCCAGTGGCGTGTGGGCGATACGATGCAATAGTTGGATGGTAAACTCATGAACTCGTTCTGGATCGAACTGAAATAACACATTACGAATGAGGGGGTACATGAACTCTCCTGAATTCCCAGTAGCAAACCGGGGGCAGATTATCAGCTATCCAATTCGGAAAGGGAATTGACCTGAGGCAAAAAGGACTGAAACAACGCAACCGTTTTCCTTTTCCAGGAGGACATCCCCTTCCTTATGCTATTTTTGACTTTAAATTCCATAATAGATCATTTTAAAAATAAGCCACTCTCTAACAACAAATGCATTGTTACCACAATACCGATGTCGCATAACATGCCGGACCAGGATCCCACAGGAGATCCTAGGGTTTGGCATTAGCCAGCGCACCAGGGTTTTTCTGGTTGCTCTGGGTACGCTGTTTCCGGCCTATTTGAATACTTAGTATCGTATCCCCGTGATCTGGAGCGTGGATCGCTTAACATGGCTCATAGCTACAGACGATCCGGGTTCAGCCTTTTCTGACAGATGGTTCTTCCCGGAACCCTGCCATCAATCATGACAGGCGTCGCGTTGTACTTGGGTTGATGTGACTAACATTGATCGTAGCAGAAACCATTTTGGCTAGTTCCAGCATCGGCTATATGGCAATGAGCACCCGTGAATTTCTGCAAACATTACTCATGCAACCCAAAGCAAAGACCCACCGCCATCGGCGGTGGGTCTACACACTATTTCGGTCATGTAAGATAATGCTTACGCTTCCAGTGCCTTGTTAATTTTCTCGAACAAATCCCCAGACAGATTCTTCAGCGCTTTCAACTCTTCCAGTGCCTGACGCATCAATGCCTGACGAGAAACGTCATAACGTTTCAACCGGATTAATGGCTCGATTAAGCGCGACGCCACTTGTGGGTTACGGGTATTGAGATCAGACACCATCTCCGTCAGGAAACGATAACCACTACCATCAGCCGCATGAAAAGCCGATGGATTGCCGGAACAGAAGGAGCCGACCAGCGCACGTAACCGATTCGGGTTATTCAAGCTGAATGAACGATGATTGAGTAATTCACGCACTCGACTCAAAACATCTGCATCCGGACTGGTTGCTTGCAGTGTGAACCACTTATCCATCACCAGACCATCCTGGTGCCAACGTTCATCAAACGCCGCCAGCAACGCCCCTTGCCCCGGCAATTGAGCGGTTACCGCCGCAGACAACGCCGCCAACGAGTCTGTCATATTATCCGCCTGCTCAAATTGAGCCGTAACCAGGTGATCTGCTTGTGCTCGATCCGTAAACGCCAGATAGTGCAGACACACATTACGCAATGCCCGTTTGCCCATATCCGCCTGTTCTACACGGTATTCTGGCATATTGTTAGCCCGGTACACTGCCAGGCACTCATCTGCCATTTCCTGCGCCAGCGCCTGAATCATGGCATGACGAACGGCGGCAATCGCTTCTGGATCAATAATGTCAAACAACTCAGCCATTTCATTTTCGCTGGGCAGAGTCAGGATCTGCGATGCCAACATCGGATCCAGTTTGTCATCCAGCAAAACCCCCCGGAAAGCGTCAACCACATGCATCGGCAGGGAAAGCACCTGATGTTGCTGATAGCGAGCCACATTCAGGCGAATGTAGTTGGTCAGCAGACTTTGTGCCGCATCCCAGCGGGAAAATGCATTGTTGGCGTGACGCATCAAGAATGTCAGTTGTTCATCACGCCAGGCATAGTTCAGTTTGACCGGTGCCGAAAACTCTCTTAATAAAGAGGGGAACGGCTGACTGGACACACCATCAAAGACAAATGTCTGCTCCGCCTGTGTTACGTTCAGCACCGAAGCCACTGGCTGTCCGTTTTGCAATAGAGGGATAACCTGCCCTGCCGGGCCGTACAGCTCAATATCCAGCGGAATATGCAACGGCAGCTTTGGCTGTTTATCCACACCGACTGGCGTCATCTGGCTAACATGCAACTGATATTTTTCGCTGCCAGCATCATATTCGTCCCGAATAGTCAGAATCGGCGTTCCCGACTGACTGTACCAACGACGGAACTGGGAAAGATCAACATTCGAAGCATCTTCCATCGCCTGTACAAAATCATCACAGGTCGCTGCGCTACCATCGTGCCGCTCAAAGTAAAGTTGCATACCAGCCTGAAAATTCGCCTCACCGAGCAATGTATGCATCATTCGGATCACTTCAGCCCCTTTTTCATACACAGTCAGGGTATAGAAATTATTCATTTCAATCACCTGGTCCGGACGAATTGGATGGGACATTGGGCTGGCGTCTTCGGCAAACTGAGCACCTCGCATCACCCGTACATTATCAATACGGTTGGTCGCGCGTGAACCCCGATCGGAACTGAACTCCTGATCGCGAAACACCGTCAGCCCTTCTTTCAAACTGAGCTGGAACCAGTCCCTACAGGTAACGCGGTTACCCGTCCAGTTATGGAAATATTCATGGCCAATCACCGCTTCAATATTGAGATAATCCTTGTCGGTAGCCGTTTCCGCCTTTGCCAATACATATTTGGAGTTGAAGATGTTAAGTCCTTTATTCTCCATCGCGCCCATATTGAAGAAATCTACCGCCACAATCATATAAATATCGAGGTCATACTCCAGACTGAACCGGGTTTCATCCCATTTCATGGCATTTTGCAGTGAGGTCATGGCCCAACCAGCACGATCAAGGTTGCCGCGATCAACATACAGTTCCAGCGCCACTGATTTTCCTGAACGAGTAATGAAGCGATCCTGTAGGACATCGAAGTCACCAGCGACCAGGGCAAACAGGTAGCACGGTTTCGGGAACGGATCCTGCCACTTGATCCAGTGACGACCATTATCCAGATCACCCTGTGCGATACGGTTACCATTAGAGAGCAAATAAGGATAGCGCGTCTTATCAGCACTGATGCGGGTAGTAAAACGAGCCAGCACATCCGGACGATCGAGGTAGTAAGTGATATGACGGAAACCTTCCGCTTCGCACTGTGTACACAATGCCTCCCCGGACTGATACAACCCTTCCAGCGCACTGTTGGCTACAGGGGCAATTTCAGTTTCAATCCGCAGGGTGAAACTTTCTGGTAGCTGGCTCAGTTCCAGGCCGTTATCCAGCAAACAGTAATCAGACCACTGCTGATCATTGACATGGACACTAACCAGTTGCAACCCTTCACCATCCAGTGTTAATGGCACCCCTTTTTTACCCTGTAACACCACCTGACTGACAGCAATCACCCGTGTCTTTTCCGGATGCAGATCGAAATCCAGTGCGATATCAGTGATGGTATAATCCGGCGCACGATAATCATGCCGGTGTTTTACTTGTGGTTGTTGGCTCATAAATCTTTACCTTATGACATGCAGTAATAATGACGGGTATGTTCGGTTTCTGACCTGCTTGAGACATCAGATGCGTTCATCATCAACCGCCATGTGCTGATATCCGGTGGCAAGGCATCAATGCCTGTGCCAGGACCGATTCAGTAAACCGGGGTAAACAACAGTAAACAAATACCGGAGCAGCAGGCGCAATAGATTATTGTATAGTGTGATGCTTTATCTGCCCCATATACTTTCACTATCCATCTGTTTTATGTGCAATTCCGATACTCAAACAAGGCTTCGCCTTGTTAACGGAAAGTCTCTGCCAGAATATAATCCAACATGATGCTCGAGTGTGTTCATCGTATTTGGCGAACTTTTCTTAGTTTTTTGTTTAGTATAAAAAACATTTAATTTCAATCACTAATGTTAAATATAACATAAAATCAGACACTTTTTTGTCACAATCGCACATTTGAATCTCGCGTTAAAGTCCCCATTATGATGTGATAGCGCCATTAAATAGTAAATGGATGATCAAGGTCTTTCTGGAGCTGATGATTATCATGACGGTAAATACGCGTCTAACGAGGATGCTGTAACGCATTATGACTTTACACACTTCCCCGATATTGACCTCATTGCTTGATACCGATGCTTATAAACTACATATGCAGCAGGCGGTATATCACCACTATTTTGATGTGGATGTGACGGCTGAATTTCGCTGTCGTGGCGATGAGTTACTGGGGGTCTATGCAGATGAAATCATCGCTCAAGTTGAGTTGATGAGCCAGCTGGCGCTAAGCGAGGAAGAATTCAACTATCTTTCCTCTCTGCCATTTTTCAAATCCGACTACCTAAATTGGCTGAAAACCTTTCGTTTTAACCCGCAACAGATCCGTGTAAAAAACCATCACGGCAAATTAGATATCCGTATTACCGGCCCCTGGCGTGAAGTGATTCTCTGGGAAGTGCCACTGTTGGCAGTGATCAGTGAAGTGGTTCACCGTATCCGTTCACCGGCTGTTACTGTCGATGCCGCACTCAAGCAGTTACATCATACTCTGGCGCATTTTCGTGCTAGCAGTACAGATATCGATCTTAGCCATTTCAAACTGATGGACTTCGGTACCCGTCGTCGCTTCTCCCGCAAGATACAGCAACAGATAGTAACTACTCTGCAGGCAGAATTTCCTTATCTGATTGGTACCAGCAATTATGATTTGGCACGTCGGCTAGCACTGAACCCCGTCGGCACACAAGCCCATGAATGGTTCCAGGCACATCAGCAAATTAGCCCAACGCTGGAAAATAGTCAGCGTGCAGCACTGCAAGCCTGGCTTCAGGAATACCCCGACCAGCTAGGCATTGCGCTGACCGATTGCATTACCATGGATGCATTCCTGCGAGATTTTGATGGCACCTTTGCCCAACGTTATCAGGGACTGCGTCATGATTCTGGTGATCCAATCGCCTGGGGAGAAAAAGCGATTGCCCATTATCAAAGATTGGGTATCGACCCACTAACTAAAACACTGGTGTTTTCTGACAGTCTGAATCTTGATAAAGCGCTAAAAATTTACTGCCACTTCTGGCAACGCATCAATCTGATTTTTGGTATCGGAACCCACCTCACCTGTGATATTCCCGGCGTAACTCCGCTGAATATCGTGATTAAACTGGTGGAGTGTAACGGTAAACCCGTCGCCAAACTGTCTGACAGCCCTGGTAAAACCATCTGTCGGGATCCAGCGTTTGTCAGCGCTCTACGTAAAGCATTTGACTTGCCATTGGTCAAAAAAGCTTCATGAAATTTGTTGGTCTGTCATCGTATTGACTAATGTTTAATCCAGCAGCGCCGGAATTGCACAAAACTTATTGCATTCCGGTGATTTCTGCTTGTGTCCTGACAGGCGACAAGTAACATAGCGAAGCGCCCTTTTATCTGGGTCACTCACTGTTTCCAAACAAATTTTAATTAAAGAGAGAATGTTATGAGCGTAGTGCCTGTAGTCGACGTACTGCAAGGCCGTGTCGCCGTTGACAACGAAGTCACCGTGCGCGGCTGGGTACGTACCCGGAGAGACTCTAAAGCCGGTATTTCCTTTGTTGCCGTCTATGACGGTTCCTGCTTTGATTCACTACAGGCTGTTGTCAATAATAATCTCCCTAATTACCAGAGCGACGTCCTACGCCTGACCACCGGTTGCTCCGTGGAAGTGACTGGTCGCGTAGTTGCTTCACCGGGTGAAGGGCAGAGCTTTGAATTGCAGACCACAAATATCAATGTGATCGGCTGGGTTGATGACCCGGACACCTATCCAATGGCGGCCAAGCGCCACAGCATTGAATACTTGCGTGAGGTCGCGCATTTACGCCCACGTACCAATCTGATTGGCGCTGTCGCTCGCGTACGGCACACACTGGCCCAGGCTATTCACCGGTTCTTTCACGAAAACGGTTATTACTGGGTATCAACACCGTTGATTACCGCTTCTGATACCGAGGGCGCCGGTGAGATGTTCCGGGTATCCACGCTTGACCTGGAAAATCTGCCGCGGACTGAACAGGGCAAAGTGGATTTCAGCGAAGACTTCTTCGGTAAGGAAGCATTCCTCACGGTATCCGGCCAACTCAACGGCGAAACGTACGCGTGTGCCCTATCCAAAGTCTACACTTTCGGCCCCACTTTCCGGGCGGAAAACTCCAATACCAGCCGTCATCTGGCTGAATTCTGGATGATTGAACCAGAAGTGGCCTTTGCGACACTGGACGATATCGCCAAACTGGCGGAGGATCTGCTTAAGTACGTCTTCAACGCCGTGCTGGAAGAACGTGCTGATGATATGAAGTTCTTTGCCGAACGTGTCGACAAAGAGGCCATCAGTCGGCTTGAAGGCTTTGTCCATTCGGACTTTGCTCAGGTGGATTACACTGATGCCGTCACTATTCTACAAAACTGTGGTCAGACGTTTGAAAACCCAGTTTACTGGGGCGTTGACCTTTCGTCTGAACATGAACGTTTTCTGGCGGAAAAACATTTCAAAGCGCCGGTCGTCGTGAAAAATTATCCCAAAGACATCAAAGCCTTCTATATGCGGATGAACAACGACGGTAAAACTGTTGCCGCCATGGACGTTCTGGCCCCCGGCATTGGCGAAATTATCGGTGGCTCCCAGCGTGAAGAACGACTGGAACAACTGGATATCCGATTGGAAGCGATGGGACTCAAAAAAGAAGACTATTGGTGGTATCGCGATCTGCGTCGTTACGGTACCGTTCCTCATTCAGGGTTTGGCCTCGGTTTTGAACGACTGATCGCTTATGTTACCGGTGTACAAAACATACGCGATGTTATCCCTTTCCCACGCTCACCACGCAATGCCAGCTTCTAAGTAAAAATTACTATAAGCAAAACAAATAACTAGAAAATGGAGGGTCGGTAAATCCGAACCTCCGTTTTTATTTGTGACGTAGTCGACAAAAGTTCCGTAGTTTTTACATTTTGAAACACATAGTTTCTATTTGTTACTCAGTTAGGCAGTTAGTATCATTTTCGCGGTAGATTAACGGACTGGTGAATGGAAAACTGCGTGCAGACACAGGAAGACACCAAGCTTCTGGAAAAAGTTCCACACGGAATTTTCAATGGTTGCAATAGGTGTCTGTATAACACCAATGAGGGTAATAATGATGAAGCGCAATATTCTTGCAGTGGTAATCCCGGCTCTGTTAGCTGCTGGCGCAGCAAATGCAGCTGAAGTGTATAACAAAGACGGTAACAAGTTGGACCTGTACGGCAAACTCGATGGCTTGCATTATTTTGCAAAAGATAATAGCCAGAATTCTGACGGTGACCACAGCTACGCTCGTCTGGGTTTTAACGGCGAAACGCAGATCACTGATCAACTGACCGGTTATGGTCATTTCGAATATGAGTTCAGCGCCAGTGAGCCAGAAACTACCAACGGTAGTGCTGGTCACACCCGTTATGGTTATGCCGGTTTGAAATTCGCTGATTTTGGTTCTTTCGACTACGGTCGTAACCAAGGCATCGCTCACGATGGTATCTCTTATACTGACGTTCTGCCTGAATTCGGTGGCGACTCCTCCTACACCGATAACCTGACCGGTCGTTCTAGCGGTGTTGCAACTTACCGTAACAAAAACTTCTTCGGCCTGGTTGATGGCTGGGACTTCGGTATGCAGTACCTGGGCAAAAACGAAGGCTCTCGTGAACTCAAAAAACAAAATGGCGATGGTTACGGTTTTTCAACGTCTTACACTTCGCCAATCGGCATTGCTGTAATCGGTTCTTATGCCGCTTATGATCGTACTAGTGCTCAGAAAGCTGGCGGCGAAGGTGCCAAGGCCGATGCATGGGCGACTGGTCTGAAATATGATGCAAATAGTATTTATGTAGCGGCTACTTACGGTGAATACCATAACCTGACTTATATTGGTTCAACGGCAACGGGCACTGCTTATGCTGACAAAACCAAAGTATTTGAAGCGGTTGCTCAGTATAACTTTGACTTCGGTTTAACACCGTCTCTGGGTTATGTTTCCGCCAAAGCTGATGATGACACTAGCGCAACCAAAACCAGCGCTTATATCACCAAATATGTCAGCCTTGGCGCTACTTATGCCTTTAACAAGAACATGTCTGTTTACACTGAATATGACATCAACTTGATTAAGACTGCTGACGATAAATATGGTAAAGGTACCGATGACACTGTAGCTGTTGGTATGGTTTATCAGTTCTAATTATCTATCAGCTGATGGTGATATCAGTCTGATTGGGTAATTTTAATGCCAGTTGGCCCTGCTGACTGGCGTTCTCTATTTTTTGCCCATTTCCCTTGCCCCCCATCTTGCATCCAATGCCTGTTCTACTCCTTGCTCCTTGCTCCTTGCTCCGCACGTCTTCAACACACATCTTTAGTTCTTCAGTACCAAAATACTTTACCTGACTAAAACCTGGTCATAGCCGCGTTAACAAAGCACAGCTTGTACATCTCGGTCTCGGTCTCGGTCTCGGTCTCGGTCTCGGTCTCGGTCTCGGTCTCGGTCTCGGTCTCGGTCTCGGTCTCGGTCTCGGTCTCGGTCTCGGTCTTAAAGTTTACGCATAATGTAAAAGAACAAGGAAAGTCACACTTCTATTGCTTTCGACAATATTACACATTATTTGTGACAGAAATAGTAGAAACATATTTCAATACCATGAATATTATGGATTTTTATAAAACATTAAACTATTTTAAGTATCAAAAATACCGCTTTATTTAATGAAAAATATATAAAAAATAACAAATAGTTTATTAAAAAATTCATAAACCGGTAAAAATAAAGAAATGTAAAATATTTAGAAACATATTAATACAATTTGTTTCTATAACAATCATTTAGTATCATTTTAATTGTAGATCCCCTGCATTGTGGATGGAACACTGCCTGCGAACACAGAACGACACCGGCGTCTTGCAGAAGTTCCTTAAGCTTTATCTGTAAACGAACAGGTGCCATATAACACAATGAGGGTATTGATAATGATGAAGCGTAATATTCTGGCCGTAATCATCCCGGCATTACTGATGGCAAGCACAGCACACGCTGCTGAGATCTATAATAAAGACGGCAACAAGTTGGACCTGTATGGCAAACTCGATGGCTTGCATTATTTTGCAAAAGATAAGAGCCAGAACTCTGACGGTGACCACAGCTACGCTCGTCTGGGTTTTAAAGGCGAAACGCAGATTAATGATCAACTGACTGGTTATGGCCGCTTCGAATATCAATTCGATGCCAGCAATCCAGAAACGACCAACGGTAGTGCTGGTAAAACCCGTTATGCTTATGCCGGTTTGAAATTTGCTGATTTTGGCTCTTTCGACTACGGTCGTAACCGGGGCATCGCTCACGACGGTATCTCTTATACTGACGTTCTGCCTGAATTCGGTGGCGACTCCGGCTACACCGATAATCTGACCAATCGTACCAGCGGTGTTGCAACCTACCGTAACAAGAACTTCTTCGGCCTGGTTGATGGCTGGGACTTCGGTATGCAGTACCTGGGTAAAAACGAAGGCTCTCGTGAGCTCAAGAAACAAAATGGCGATGGTTATGGTTTTTCAACTTCTTACACTTCGCCAATCGGCATTGCTGTAATCGGTTCTTATGCCACTTATAATCGTACTAGTGCTCAGAAAGCTGGCGGCGAAGGTGCCAAGGCCGATGCATGGGCGACTGGTCTAAAATATGATGCAAATAGTATTTATGTAGCGGCTACTTACGGTGAATACCATAACCTGACTTATATTGGTTCAACGTCAACAGGCACTGCTTATGCTGACAAAACCAAAGTATTTGAAGCGGTTGCTCAGTATAACTTTGACTTCGGTTTAACACCGTCTCTGGGTTATGTTTCTGCCAAAGCTGATAATGACACCAGCGCAACCAAAACCAGCGCTTATATCACCAAATATGTCAGCCTGGGTGCTACTTACGCCTTTAACAAGAACATGTCTGTCTACACTGAATATGACATCAACTTGATTAAAACGGCTGACGATAAGTATGGTAAAGGTACCGATGACACTGTAGCTGTTGGTATGGTTTATCAGTTCTAAAGTTGATTTCACTTTCGTAAAATCATCTCAAACTCAGACAAGGCCTAACCGCCTTGTCTTTTTGTTTTTAGCTGCTGATCTTTTCCTCTCGCCCAGGCTTTTATTTTGCCTTCCCTGCCGTGGTGATTATTTCCATTTCTTTTGATGCAAACGGTTGGCAAAGCCATAAGCTAGCGGTAACCTGCTATTTCTTCCTTATTCTGTTATGGAACTATCTCGCAATGTTTGAGAATATCTCTGCTGCACCCGCCGACCCAATTCTTGGCTTGACCGATCTTTTCCGCGCTGATGAGCGTCCACATAAAATCAATCTGGGTATTGGTGTTTATAAAGACGAAACCGGTAAAACGCCGGTTCTGACCAGTGTTAAAAAAGCAGAACAGTTTTTACTGGAAAACGAAACCACCAAAAACTATCTGGGTATTGATGGTCTGCCTGAGTTTGCCCGTTGCACGCAGGCATTGTTATTCGGTGAACAGAGCGACATTATTGCCAATAAACGCGCACGCACCGCGCAAACTCCAGGCGGCACGGGTGGTTTACGAGTAGCCGCTGACTTCATCGCCAACAAAACCAGTGCCAAGCGTATCTGGGTAAGTAATCCTAGCTGGCCTAACCATAAAAATGTCTTTTCAGCTGCAGGTCTGGAGGTCTGTGATTACACCTACTATGATGCGGCCCATCACACACTCGACTTTGAAGGCATGCTCAGCAGCCTGAATGCGGCTCAGGCTGGCGATGTAGTGTTGTTCCATGGCTGCTGCCATAATCCCACCGGCATCGACCCTACCCCGGAACAGTGGGCTACATTAGCCGATTTGGCATTAGAGAAAGGCTGGTTACCGCTGTTTGATTTTGCCTATCAGGGTTTTGCAAAAGGTCTGAATGAGGATGCACAAGGTTTGCGTGCTTTTGCGGCCAAACATCAAGAACTGATTATTGCCAGTTCATACTCCAAGAATTTTGGCCTATATAATGAACGTGTCGGTGCCTGTACGTTTGTTGCTGCTGATTCTGCCACAGCCGACACTGCATTCAGCCAAGTAAAAGCCACTATTCGCGCCAACTATTCCAATCCGCCGGCTCATGGTGCCGCAATCGTAGCAACTATTCTGTCAAATGACGTGCTACGCGCCATCTGGGAGCAAGAGTTGACCGCGATGCGAGAACGCATTCAGCGGATGCGCCAGCTGTTTGTTAGCACCCTGCAAGAAAAAGGCGCACAACAAGACTTTTCCTTTATTATCAAGCAAAATGGGATGTTCTCTTTCAGTGGGCTTAATAAAGACCAGGTACTACGTCTGCGCAGTGAATTTGGCGTATATGCCGTGAATTCTGGCCGTATCAACGTCGCTGGGATGACACCGGAGAATATGTCTCCGTTGTGTGAAGCCATTGTCGCCGTACTCTGATATCAACACGACAAACCCGCTATCGTGACAGCTAGCGGGTTTGTTGCGAAAGATAGATGATATTTGTTGATAAGACAGGCAGTAATGTATTCAGCGTTTGGGGAAAAATCCTGTTATAACCATATCGTTTTGATGATTAATCGTCACTCTGGCAATAATGATCTTATCTGATCTATCTTGGTAACGATTAATTGCAGATTAACCAAATGCAGTATCATTACGGACAAACGGGTTAGTTCTCCGCTCTTCACCAAACGTCGACATTGGGCCATGTCCCGGGATAAAAGCGACATCATCACCCAATGGAAAAAGCTTATTCCGGATAGAGGCAATCAATACCTCATGGTCGCCTTGAGGAAAATCGCTACGCCCGACACCACCTCTGAAAATCACATCACCAACTAATGCCAAACGCGATGCTGCGTCGAAAAAGACGATATGCCCTGGTGTATGGCCGGGGCAATGTAATACCGATAACAAAATTGTCCCTACTGTCACCGAATCGCCTTCTTCAAGCCAACGGGAAGGTGTTAACGCCGGACAGTCTTCCAGCCCAAACATGCGGCTTTGCGCTGGCAAACCATTCAGCCAGAACGCGTCTTCACGTTGTGGGCCTAAAATAGGTACCTGATAATGCTCAGCCAATGATGCAGCCGCGCCAACATGATCGAGATGCCCGTGCGTCAAGAGAATCTGCTTAACGGTAACGCCAGCCCGTGTTACGGCTTGCGTGATTTTTTCCTTCTCACCACCGGGATCAACAATAGCGGCTTCTTTGGTTTCTTCACACCACAATAAAGTGCAATTCTGACTGAACGCCGTAACAGGAATAATCTGGTATTTCATACAGTTCCGTTTTTACCCCACTATCCCATGACATGCTATATCCGCCCATGTCATGTAGTTATTATGCCTTACCAGGTACGAACCGCTCCGGTATCAATGTGTACAAAATTACTTTTCGGGTAATACCCTACACCGCCAGCACGCATTTTCAGAGCGGCTTTGTGAATAGTAGCCAGTTGCACACCTTCGATATGGAAATCCATCGCTTTACCTTGTGTGTGATAACTGTGCTTAGCAACCCCTCGACTGTGAGATCGCAAATTCTCATTAGTGCGATAAGTACGATAACCGGAGATAAGCTGTACTGGTTTGTTGGTACCCAGCATAACCTGCAACCGATATAACTGATCGAACAGGTTGGGATCGATGGTTTTCACCTTATTCGCCCGGTAATCGCGAAAGAAATGATTTAAGCGTGATAGCTCTTCTTTATTGTACCGGTGTCCATCAAAAAACTCGACTTTAAGATGTTCGCCCGTATGAAGGTTATTCAGCGTAAGAATGCGGGGTCTGGACGTAGAAAAAGAGGCAAAAGACCGACCTGGAAGCAGGGCTAATCCCAACGCCACACTCCCGAGTGCCAACCATTTACGACGATGATTGTCAATATGTTCCATAAAGCAGTATTACCCTGGCTAAAAATGGCTAAAAAAATCGATGTAATGGTACAAAAAATGCGCCATCCGAACCTTAACTGCCGATGAAAAGTGAGTCAACCTGCTTTATATGAAAGGTTGCCGAGGATCCTAATGATTTATCGCTCACCACCATTGCCGTAAAAAACGAGCAATATCTGATATTACCGCTAGTTATTGCAAAAATGACCCGACGTTTGGCAAGGCCTGAGCATTGGTTCTCACCATGCCATCATAATTGTAAATATCTGTACGAAATTGAGGCTTACCATTATCGGCTACCCAGGCGGTCAAATAATAGAGATTAACCGGTATACGTTGACGGATCGGGACGTAGATGGTGTTCCCCCGATCAATTGTTGAGGAGATTCTGGCATTATTCCAACCGGCATCCTGTAATAGCAAGGCAGCCAGTTCAGAGGCTTTATTGATCCGGACACAGCCTGAACTCAACGCCCGAATATCCTTCTGGAACAGGTTATGATTCGGTGTATCATGCAGATAAATCGCATCTGAATTCGGCATATTAAACTTATAGCGTCCCAGGGAATTCTTCGCCCCTGGGGATTGACGCAGCCGATAGGGAAAATTCATTGCCGACACCAACGGCCAGTCGATCATGCTTGGATCGATGATCTGAGCGTCTCGTCCCCAGTCAGAAAGTACGACATAGTCATGGCGTTGCAGATAGCCCGGGTCCTGAATCACTTTGGGAATAATATCTTGGCGCACTAGCTTTGTCGGAACATTCCACGGCGGATTCATCACCACATCATTTAGCAAACTGCTCATCTGCGGCGTTTTACGCTTCGGCTGCCCGACAATCACCCGTGACGACAGAACTTCAGCCCCATTATGATAATAGATGAGAGAATAATTGGGGATATTCACCATGATACCCGTGTTGACATTATCCGGGACCAGACGCAAACGTTGAATATTCAGTGCCAACAGCCTTGCTCGCATCTGGGATGAAACGTTAAGCCAGTCACGTGTACGTCTACCAATTACGCCGTCCTCTTGCAACCCTTGCCACTGCTGAAAACGCTTCACTGCCTCAACCAATTCTCCATCATAAACATTAACGGACGGCTGAACGCTGGAAGAGGACTCGTCGTGCGATATTGAGGATGTTACAGAGGTCAACATCCCAGTACGCTGTAATATTTCTCGCAGCGCGGGCAAATCAGTACTGTAATCGCCAGGTCGCAATGTACCCGACAGGACCAGTTTCGGCCACGGGCGATTATCCAATAACATATTTTTCAATGCCTGATGCATTTTAGCGTATTGCGAGTGATGCGGTATTAATGTGGCAATATAAAGGGCCTCGCTGCCTGCCGAGATAGCCTGCTGCCACTGATTTATCATTACTGCCGGCGGCATTGCCAACGGATAAGAAACCTTACTGTAAAGCCAGTCATTACCTTTTTTTTCAACGCCAGACACAAACTGCATGTATCCCAACATGGCATCGGAAAGGACAACATCACGTGCAAACCCGGTGAGCCTGGCATCGGTCAGCCATCTAACCCAAGTAGTAAATTGCGGTTGTACACCGGAAAGAGCGACTTCGGCCAATTGCTGCTGAAACTCCCGAACCGCGCGATGATCAGACCACATAGGTTGCATAGCGTGACGGGTATAAAGCGTTGTCAATTCAGACAAATAGTGAGGTGAAATATTCGCCGGAAGTGCTGACATTAACGCCATCCGCCTTGCCTGCGAAGAAATATCGACTGGTGCCGCGGTTCTCCCGATAGTCGTGGTCGGTGATGCCGCTTGAACTATAAATGGATAAAACACACTTCCCAACAATAACGCACTAATAGCACTACAAAACAGTCTCTGCGTTTTCTGTCTCGTCAACAACATCCCATATCCCCTGTTCATTACCCACCATACTTTCCAGGACAAACCTTGCTACCCATAGAAATAAAATAACCAACTTCCAATACCGCAAAAAAGTGTCCACGTTGATGGTGACAATATTTTTATCGCATAAAGCGGATATGGCTGGTCACCCACACATTTGAAGAAACGACCCCTGCCTTACTCGCTAGTATATAAACAGAAAATGTATTTTGCTTTATAGTTGACAGACTTATTTAACACTGAGTCCATGTTCACTGATTATCCGATAGCGTTTCACGATGCCATCATGAGAAACGGGAGACGAATAAATTTCGAGCCTGATAGATGGCTATTCATTTGTGTCATAAATAACCATCACACAATAGCGTGTTTTTAACATTAGCGATATGCAGGAACTTCTCTATCATCCAGGAAAAAGAGTAACAGCCAGCTACCTTTTAACTGGAGCAGGATATGGCAAGATGTTTACCCCACTCCGGGGGTAACGCCGCCAGATCGTTCATTTCCGGCTGTTCCTGATAAGGGTGACTCAGTGCCTGATGTAATCGTGCCAAAACGCTGACATCATCCTGTTGCGCACGTTCAATCGCCTGCTGCGCCAGATAATTTCGCAGAACATACTTAGGATTAACAGACATCATTACCTGTTGTCGGTGGCTATCGTCATAATCTTCTATCATCAGACGTCTTCGGTATGTATTAAACCATTGATCAAAAACAGGCCGGTCGATAAATTCATCCCGTAATGGAGATTGAACACTTTGCTGTTCCGTTGCCGATAACAGTCGGAATGTTCGGGTGTAGTCTGCCTTTTCCCGCTGCATTAACCGCAATAACCCTACCAGAATGTCATTATCTTCCGCCTGCACGGTGAACAAGCCAAGCTTTGCCCGCATCCGTTCCCCAAAAGCCTGCATTAAAACGGGCTCATAACGTTCGAGAGCTCGCTGTAGCGTTTCAACCGGTATCAGTTTTGATAGTGACTGAGCCAAACGATGCAGATTCCACAGTGCAACAGCCGGTTGATTATCAAATGCATAACGTCCTTGGTAATCTGAATGATTACAGACATAACCAGGGTTATATTCATCCATGAACCCATAAGGCCCATAGTCAATGGTAATACCGAGGATCGACATATTATCGGTATTCATAACACCATGTGTGAATCCCACCGTCTGCCACTGAGCAATAAGCCGCGCCGTACGTTCTACCACATCGGTAAACCACAGTTGGTAACGATCATTTTCCTGTTGCCACAGTGGCCAGTGGCGACTTATCACATAATCAACCAACTGCCGTACTTTTTCCGGCTCACGTTGATAGTAGAAATGTTCAAAATGGCCGAAACGCACGTGGCTTTCTGCCACCCGCAATAACATTCCACCTCGTTCTTCCTGTTCGCGCTGGACAAGCTGATCACTGGTAGCAATCGTCAATGCACGCGTTGTGGGTATTCCCAAATAATGCAAGGACTCTGAGGCGAGAAACTCCCGTACCACCGAGCGCAACACTGCTCGACCATCCCCCATACGAGAATAAGGTGTCAGACCAGCACCTTTCAAATGCCAGTCAAGGCAACGGCCACCGTCGAGCTGTTGTTCGCCAAGTAAAATACCGCGACCATCACCCAGTTGCCCTGCCCAGGCACCGAACTGGTGACCACTGTAAACCTGGGCCAACGGCATCATTCCTGGTAGTTGATGTTCTCCGCACCAGATCTTACTGTTTTCTCCACAGAACCATTCGGGAGACAAACCAAGCTCATTGGCCAGTGCTTCACTGTGATAAATCAACCGAGCGCCCCGCAGAGGCGTTGGTGTCAATTCAGTATAAAACCCGGGTAATTGGCGGTGGTAATGGTTATTGAACTGAGGATGGTTCGGCATAATTCCCCCTGACCGTAAAACGGTCCACATACGTTGATGATAGGGGAAACATAGTGTGAGGTGTTCCTTACATCATAGATACTTCACACCATGATCACTCCAGGTATCTCAGTTCATCAACTGAGCCATATGGTTATTACCGAGAGTGTAAAACTACGCGGGGGAAATTAACACTGATTAACAATAGGGATATTGCCATAAATGCTATGGTGCAAATGAAATACGGCAACCCGCTACTAACCATAGCAAACGGAAGGTAATAGCTGATTCTCTAGTTGCTCCAATGGTACAGCAGGCCACAGGTCACCCTGTACCGCATTAATATCCAGGCGATAAGCCTTTTCCAGATAATCTATATTATCAATGCCTTTGGCAACCACAGTTAATGAGTGGCAATGTTTTTTCATAACATTTAATAAAGGATTCATCATAGAAACAGAAACCGGACGGGATAATAATTTCCAGACAAAATTAGGATTCAGCTTCACATTATGCATCAGCCCATCATAAAGTGGTTTCAAATTGCTTTGACCTGAACCAAAATTATCCAGCCACAAATCAAAGGATGCGCTTAATTCAGAGATACTCCGACTTTCTTTACCCTGAGATAAGTTAGGGAAAGTCTCATTAATCTCAAGTTGTACAAATGTAAGCGCTTGTAATTCATTCCTGATCTGCTCATTTCCAATCAGAAACTCTGACAGACCGTAGTCTATTTTTAATAGTAAAAGAATTTGATTATCCCTAAACCAATCTGATTTACTTTTAATAATCGACAACTGTTCCGTTAACAGTGTTTCTTTCTGTTTTCTGTTCAACATTCCCATCAGGATCTCCTGTGGCATGGCCAGGTTACCTGATACGCTATGAAAACGACCTATAATTTCTACTGCATATAATTTTGACGCTAAGCTATAAATAGGAGAAAACAGATACTTGCTGATATAATCAATCTCAAGCCGGATACGCATAGTGTCATAGCCAAAAGTTAAGTGAAACCTGTCAACACAGGCAGACCTAATTAATATTAAGCCTAGTCCGATTCGCTAAAACCACTCCCATATAAATTTAAAGATTATTAACCATATCATTCTTTTAGAAAAAGATGTCGCTCCATCGTCTGCCGTATTAAAGGCGAAAAGACATTATTAATAACCTTGCTCCTTTTTCGGCGAATACCCATTTTACGAAAAAAAATCACTAATAATTTATAGTTCAATTTTAGAATAACACAATTTTTTTTTCGCTTATCTGACAAAATGCCTATAACCATTTCTATTTCTTAACGAATACTTTCACTTAGCCAGTCAATTAACTGCACAACTTCACTCTGATGCTGTGGGTATTGCAATGCCATTTCTCTACCGATTTTCGTTAGTTCATCAGGACGATATGCCTTCCCCTTTAATCTACCGGCCAGTGTTTCCAGTGGTTCAGGATTAAGGCTGTCGGTAAAAAGTTGACAGCGGCTAATGACACCCCGCTCGATGTCAAAATGCAGTTCCACTCCGCCCCACGAGAAACGGGTATCCAGAGAATGAGTAAAATCCGGTGCCTGACCGAAATTCCATTCCCAGCGACTTTGCTTTATGAATTGCGCTTCCAGCCCTGGGAGATCGGGTAATGCCGCCGGGGAGATCAACTCCGGCTCACAACGAACTTGATGGTAACGAAAAAAGGCTTCTGTAATTGCCTGACAAACATTTTCATGAGTGATCTCTGGTAACAATTCCACCAAATTAACAATGCGAGAACGAACAGAAGCAATACCTTTTGCTTGCAGTTTCTTTACATCAGGATTGAGATAATCGGCCAGACGGGAAAGATTGGCATTTAACAATAGCGTCCCATGATGAAAACCCCGATCTCGAGTTTCACGATAAGCAGAACCAGAAATTTTCCGAATCCCCTCAGCCGTTGGCACCACCAGGTCATTGCGCCCGGACGCCGTAGCTTCGATTCCCAGCATGACCAGCGCATCCAAAATAATGTGGGTAGACACTCGCTTGTCATATTCGGGTTTGCCCGCCATAAAGGTAAAACAGGTATTCCCTAAATCATGAAAGACCGCCCCACCACCACTGCTGCGCCGCGCCAGTTTGACCCCATCTTCTGCCATACGTCGGGTATTGCACTCTTTCCACGGATTCTGTGCCCGACCAATCACTACCGTTTCCGCGTTACGCCATAGAAACAGGACCCGTTGCGTTGATGGCATTTGCCTGAAAATACACTCTTCCACCGCCAGATTAAACCAGGGATCAAACGACGTAGAGAGCAATAAACGCAACGACGACATAACCACTCCATGCAGAAAAAGAACCGACCATAACCACAATCAAATACGACGAGCCTGCCAGTAAGCCCGTTGCCAGTACACATTATCGAGAGAAGAACGTATTACGCCTCTGCTGGTAGAAGCGTGAATAAATTGAGCATCAGTGTCATAAATTCCTACATGCAGCCCACTACCGCTACTGCCGGTTTTGAAAAAAATCAGATCGCCGGGAAGCAGATCATCACGATCAACTGGCGTACCGATCTCGGTTTGCCCCTCGGTGGAACGCGGTAATATCAGGCCAAAACGATCACGAAATGTCAGATAGACAAAACCAGAGCAATCAATACCTCGGTGATCCAGACCGCCATACCGGTAAGGCGTTCCCTGCCATTGCGACAACTGATCATCCAGTTGAATCACGACTTCCGCTGAATTACTCAAACGCGCGCTCTGTTGTGGCACATGGCTGCTACAGCCCACCAGCGCTAAACTTGCCAATAATAGACAATATCTCCAGCGGATCAGGATCATGCGTCTACTCTCATGTCTGTCGAATAGTCGTAAGGTTTGCCTGCACTAGGTGCCAGAACAAATCGCCTGCTATAACCATAGTCAACTATATCAATTTATTAGCGTTCGTAATGGCAAAGAAACAGATGTTTTTTTATCGCCTTTATACGCATAAGACCTCCTGGGTCAGGCACTGCGGGTAATCATCCAGTGATGTCCGTCAACACTATGTCGTTGGAAGATGACACCAAAAACCGGTGACAATGTCTCCGGCTGCATGACCTTTTCGGTTTTCCCTTGTGCGACCAGCTTTCCATCAGCCATCAACCAGATACGATCAGCGTGATGGAGGCTATGATTCAAATCATGGGTAGACACCACCACACCAATACCGGCGTAACACAGTTCAGACAAAAGCTCATCCAACACAACCCGCTGGGCGATATCCAGACTGGTGTCTGGTTCATCCAGCAGCAATAATCGCGCCGAGGTATTAACCGACGGCCAAACCTGCAACAGTACCGCAGCCAGCCGCACCCGCTGCCATTCACCACCGGAAAGCTGTGTTAGTGAACGCTGTAGCTTATCTGCCAACATCAATCGTTCGGCCAGCATCTGTACCACATCATCAATCCCGGCAATGTTGTTCAATGGCGGCTGATGCAGCCAGAGATACTGAAAAACCGGCATCAGCGCAACTGGCGGATGCTGTTGCGGCAAATAGGCACGCAGCAGTGCCAAATCGCGACCAGACCAGTGTGACAGCGGTTTGTCTGCCAGTACCACTTCGCCGCATCCTTCAATTAATCCGGCCATCAACGCCAGTAAGGTACTCTTCCCTGCGCCATTCGGGCCGATGATGTGCAGCAATTCACCTGTGTGGCACTCCGCATCCACCGGCAACAAACGTTGCCTGACACCGGCTTGTTCCAGCCGCAACAACGATGTGACTGACATGGTTACTCTGCCAGCGCCCGAGTGATGGCATTGACGATCATGGTATCGTCCGGGGTCATATCCGGTGAAAAACGCTGAATGACCTGCCCTTGTCGATTAATCAGAAATTTTTCGAAATTCCATAAAATATCCTCGGCATGCGCTGGCCCCTGTCCCCGACTTATACGTCGTTCGTAAAATTCACTGTCATCTGGCCGGAGGGCCTGTGGCTGAGCCTCAATCAGTAAACGGTATAACGGATGACGTCCCATGCCATTGACTTCAATCTTGCTGAACATCGGAAATTGCACGCCGAAGGTGCCACGGCAGAACGTCTGAATCTCTTCGTCGCTGCCTGGCTCCTGCCCGGCGAATTCATTGGAAGGGAAACCTAGCACCACAAATCCGCGGGCTTTATAGGTTTCATACAACGCTTCCAGTCCTTCATACTGCTTCGTCAACCCACACTGGGAAGCCACATTCACCACCAGAATCACGCTGTTTTGCCAATCTGCCAGCGTCGTCTCACGACCATCAATAGTTCGCAGGGGAATCGAATATAAATCGTTGCTCATTATCTATTCCTGTTTATTGTTGAACCGGTGTATTGCTAATACCGGTGTATTATTAAACCAATGTTTCTAACTGACGGGCTGAAAACCATCACGCCTTGTTGCGTAATAACAACCAGATAAACCACGGTGCACCGAGCGTTGCCGTCACAACCCCAACGGGCAGTTCAGCGGAGATGAGCACAACCCGGGCTACCGTGTCCGACAACATCAGAACACTCCCACCAGCCAATGCACATCCGGTCAATAAATAACGCTGATCCGTCAGACCACACAAGCGCAAAATATGCGGAATCACCAGACCAATAAACCCGATCACCCCCGCCAACGCGACACTGAGTCCTACCAGGGCGCCGATCACCAGAACCATAACATTACGCCAGCGATATACAGACACACCAAGCTGCCTGGCCTGAATCTCCCCCAAGGCCAATTGATTCAGCACCATCCCACGCCTCGCCAGCCAGATGATCGGCGGTACCAGCACCAGCATCAACCAGCCATAACGCCAGTCAATGCCACTGAACCCGCCCATCATCCAATACATGAGCTGGCGCAAATCCAGGCTGGTACTGAAATAAACCGCCCAGGTCATGATAGCGCTGCAAATGATCCCCAGCGCCACCCCGATCAACAGCAAACGAGCGTTGGATACCCGCTTTCTGGCAAAATTCAGCAACAAAAACGTCACCAGCAGTGCGCCGGCTATTGCACACAGACTAAGTATCCAGACGGGTAACTGACCTTGCCCCAGTAACACAGCTAGCACTAACGCCACGCCAGCACCGTTAGAAACACCCAGTAATCCGGGCTCCGCCAGTGGATTGTCAAAAATGGCCTGCATCACCGTACCGCTCATCGCCAGACTAGCGCCCACGAGCATCACGGCCAGCGTGCGGGGTAACCGCAGTTGCCAGACAAACAATGATTGCCCATCATCAAGCCAGTGCGATGGCCAGATCCACCGGTCACCCGCACACAAGCTCACCATCAACACAACCAACATGAACAACAACAGCCCGGCTATCTGCCAACGAGCACGAATCTGTTGCTGCTGTTTCAGTTGGGTATAACACCTGCCAGCGGAGTGCATAATTTATTATGGCCCTAAAAATTAGGAGTATTACCGTAATCATGCGTATATCTACATATGAATCAAGATAATGGCATGCAACTCATCTATATTGCATCATCAATTAGGCGGAGTTTTTTCCTTTCAGCCCTCAAAATGGCGCTTGTTGTCCTGATTTGATAGCGGATGCAGTAGGCATCCTGAAATATCGGCTACCCTTATTGGTATGGGAGAGACTCCATCAGCGGATCTCTTATTCGGGTATGATGACTAAAGTCAGTGAGGCCGCATTATGCTGACATTTCTGATTCAAACTTTCCGCCGCCTGCGGGGAAAAACTGAGCCGAAGCCATCAATGGTAAAGAAAACGCCAGACTGTGGAGAATGCGAATTCTGCTTCTACAATCACGCGGGTAACCTTCCTTTTGACCAGACCTGTGAATGTCGGCAGTTACCTGAGCAACCGGACAAAAACGAACACTGAGATGTTAAGGCTCGCGATGTTGTTTTCTGTTACTGGACCGGGATATAAACAAGGAACCCGGGTTATCGACAGGCCATCACTGACCAGCATTAAACCTCGGGTTCCATTTTGAACAGATAGAGATAGCTCAGAATACGATACGCTTACGCCGGCTGAGCCAGGCACCGACAAATTCCGGCACTATCTGACTGGCCGGACCATAAATCTTCTCATCAAACTGACTTTCTACCTGACTGGGTTCCAGATTCATTTCAATGGTATAAGCACCGTGAGAGTGGGCTTCATGCACAAAGCCAGCTGCCGGATAAACATGTCCGGACGTGCCAATAGCGACGAAATAGTCAGCCTTCGCCAATGCGTGATAGATATGGTCCATTTCTAGCGGCATCTCGCCAAACCAGACCACATGCGGACGTAGTGGTGCTGGAAACTGACAACAGTGGCAACGCTCCTCGACGGATAAATCACCCGGCCAGTCGAAGACCTGACCACTTTGACTGCAACGCACCTTAAGCAATTCACCATGCATATGGATCACCCGCTTACTACCAGCGCGTTCATGCAGGTTATCAATATTCTGCGTCACCAACAGGAAGTTATCACCCAGCATGGCTTCCAGATTAGCCAGCGCCAGATGGGCCGCATTAGGCATCACCTCCGGCTGTTGTAACTGACGCCGGCGTTCATTATAAAAATTCTGAACCTGTTGCGGATCACGCTGAAAACCTTCCGGTGTCGCCACATCCTCAACCCGGTGGTTCTCCCATAGGCCATCCACCGCGCGAAAAGTGCGAATACCTGACTCGGCAGAGATCCCGGCGCCGGTGAGCACGACAACGCGTGGTTTTTTCACATCATTACTCGCCAGATAATCAATATGGAAAATACGGGCACGCAAACGCTGTTGGCGCATACGTTTCCCTTGATGAAAACGGTTTAATCGCTTACGCGTATGCATAAAAGCTCCTTCATTATTCCCCCACTATGTGTAGCAAGGCTGCTCCGCGAACCCCACCGGCATCGCCGTAGCGCGCCTTTTCAATCCGTGGCAAACGCGCTATCGGCATCAGGTGGGAAGGAAGCTGCTCCGGCAATTGCCGGTAAATCTCGTCAAAATTGGATAATCCGCCACCCAACACCAGTAGATGTGGGTCGAAGATAGTCAATAGGTTGCCCAGACAAATAGCCAGTAGATTCATGAAGCGCGCCACATGCGACATCGCCTGAGTCTCACCGTTGCGATAATTCTGGATAATCACCGGGGCTGACAGCGGTTGCCGGTAAAAATGCGCGTATAGCCACTCAAAACCGCGGCCAGAGATATAATTCTCTACGCATCCGGTCTGCCCACAACCACAGGGCTGGCGCGGGATGTCAACGCCAAGAACATCCAGCGCATCACATGGCAGGCGGAAATGGCCAAACTCACCCGTGATACCGTTATAACCATTAACTAATCTGCCATTAATTACCAGTCCGCCCCCCAT
This sequence comes from Prodigiosinella confusarubida, assembly GCF_002847015.1. GTDB lineage: Bacteria > Pseudomonadota > Gammaproteobacteria > Enterobacterales > Enterobacteriaceae > Prodigiosinella > Prodigiosinella aquatilis. The sequence goes on along the minus strand of NZ_CP025085.1, from coordinate 2,618,388 downwards.
CCCCGTGCCAAGAATAATACCCAGCACCACCGGATAACGCCGAAACTCTTCATCCCAGGCTTCGGAGAGGACAAAACAGTTGGCATCATTACTGATTCTGACATCACGCTGCAACCGTTGACTCAAGTCAGCCTGTAGCGGGCGCCCCATGGCGGCAGGTAGATTGGCAGTAAATAACGCGCCGTTTCCGCCAGCCTGAATACCGGGCACACCGATGCCGACCTTGCCGGGGCTGCCTATCTCAGCATCAGCTTCTTTCGTCAGCGTGATAACCGTCCGCAACAGTTCTTCATAACTGTCTCGCGGAGTTGGCACCCGTCGTTGCCATAGACGTTGCAAGTTGGCATCAAACACGCCCATCTCTATTTTAGTGCCACCCATGTCGAAACCGTAATACATTACTGCCCCCTCCAACACGGTTGCCTGCTGCTGCGATGATTATTGTCCGCTTAATACCCGGGCAGGATCAATACGGCTGGCCCGGCGAGCCGGATACCAACTGGCGATCAGGCTCAAAAGCAGCGCGGTTACCAGCACACTCACCACATCAGTCATGTGCAGTTCAGACGGCAAGAAATCAATAAAATAGATATCACCAGATAAAAAACGATGCCCGATCAATGCTTCAATACCGCGGATAATCGCGGTTAGCCGCAACGTGACGATAACGCCGATAACCGCACCGACAACACTGCCCAGCAATCCCGCCAGCAAACCATACCAGACGAAAATGGCACGAATCAGTCCATCTCCGGCACCCAACGTACGCAACACCGCGATATCACTACTTTTATCCTTCACGGCCATGACCAGCGTTGAAACGATGTTAAAGCAGGCCACACCGATCACCAGCACCATCGCCAGATACATAATAGTGCGGATCATCTGAATATCACGGTACATATAGCCATAGGTACCGATCCAACTGCGAATATAGACGTAATCATTGGTGGCTTTACCAGCATCCCGCACCAGCTTGTTAGCGGCAAACACATCTTTGACCTTAATCGCAATACCAGTAACATTATCCCCCATCTCCAGATACTGTTGCGCGTCTGCCAGTGGCACCAGCGCCAGGCTGTGATCCAACTGCCCACTCAATTGCAGGATACCACTGACGTGTAAACGAATACGTTTGGGTTGCAGTAGCTTCATCTGTGGATCGCTATTGGGAATCATGACCGTCACCCAATCGCCCGCTTTAACATGTAGCGAATCAGCAACGCCTTTACCCAGGATGACCTGCTGTTCACCGGAATGAAACCGTGACCAGGCGTTATTCAAGACAAAATTCGGCAACGCACTGAGACGTTTTTCCTGCTGGGGATCGACGCCTTTCATCTGAATGGCCCGCAAATTAGCGCCATTTTCCAGCAAACCGGTAAAATTGATGTAAGGTGCCGCAGCTACAATCCCCGGCACCTGCTCAATTTTCGGCAATAGTGCCTGCCACCCGAGAAAAGGTGGATTAACTGGCTCAATCTCCCCATGAGGCACCACTGCCAGAACGCGATTGTTCAATTCGCGCTCAAAGCCATTCATCGCACTCAGCCCCACTATCAGGACGGCGACCCCCAGAGCAATACCGATGGTGGAAATCACCGAAATCAGTGACACCATGCCGCTACGCCGTCTGCCACGACTAAAGCGCAAACCAACCAGCAGGGAGAGCGGAGGAAACGTCATTGTTGCGCTCCCATCAACTGCAACTGACCATCACGCATCTCCAGTTGACGGCCCAGACGACCGGCAAGATGCAAGTCATGGGTCACGACCAGGAATGCCGTCCCCTGACGCACATTCAGTTCACCCAATAACTCAAAAATGGTATCCGCAGTATGCTGATCAAGGTTGCCGGTCGGTTCATCTGCCAGCACTAACGACGGGTTGTTAACCAGTGCACGAGCAATGGCAACCCGCTGGCGTTCGCCACCGGAAAGCTCGGAAGAACGATGTTGACTCCGTTTTTCCAGACCTACCGCTGCCAGCATTTCAAGGGCCTTTTCTTTCGCCTCCCCAGGGGCAACCTTGCCGATTAGTAACGGCATGGCAACATTCTCCAGCGCAGAAAAATCCGGCAACAGGTGATGAAACTGATAAATAAATCCCAATTCCCGGTTACGAAGCCCAGCTTTGGCGGCAGAAGAGAGTTTATCCAGTGCTTTACCCTTGAAAATAACGTCTCCCGAAGTGGGAGAATCCAATCCTCCCAGCAAATGCAGCAGCGTACTTTTACCAGAACCAGAACTGCCGACGATAGCCATCATTTCCCCGCCGCGCATCTCAAAAGAGACATCGCGCAGCACATCGGTAGACAGTTTTCCATCCTGATAGCGTTTGCACAGGCGGTTACACTGCAATAAAAATGAATTATTCATAACGTAAAGCCTCAGCAGGAGGTACGGCGGCCGCGCGCCAGGAAGGATAAAGCGTGGAAAGCAGCGCAATCAGCATTGAGATCAACGCAATAACCGCCACCTGTTCCGGCATGATCATGACCGGCAGTGCACCACCATCAATCAACAACCCCAACATTGGCATCAATGCATTAAGCTGGCTGGCCAGCAACATGCCTAACAACGCCCCCAATAGTGAGCCAATAATCCCGGCACTACCACCCTGTACCATAAATACCGCCATAATCTGACCTCGGGTCAGCCCCTGCGTTTGCAGGATGGCAACCTCGCCCTGTTTTTCCATCACCAGTAACCCCAGTGAAGTAATGATATTAAAAGCGGCAACGGCGATGATTAGGCTGAGCAACAGTCCCATCATGTTTTTCTCCATTCCTACCGCCTGAAATAATTCGCCCTTACGTTCCCGCCAATCTTTCCACACCGTCCCAGGCGGCAGTGTCTGCCGACTGAGCGTATCGACACTCAATGGTTGCTGAAGCCACAGACGCCAGCCGGTAATATTGCCCAGCGGGTAGCGCATCAGACGTGAAGCATCCTGTTGATTAACCAACAGTTCATAACCATCTACCTCACTATTGGCGGCGAAGGTACCCGCGACAGTGAACAAACGCTGACTCGGGATACGCCCCATCGGTGTCAGTTGGCTGGCGCTGGTCACCATCAGACGCAGTTGATCGCCTCGCTTCACCCCTAGTTGGCTCGCCAACTTCTCGCCAAGAATCACTTGATAACTCCCTGGCTGTAATTGTTGCTGCCGGGTATTAACCAGATAAGAAGACAACGGGTCCGGTTCATCAGGATTAATACCCAGCATCACGCCGACCGCCACACTGCGGGCACTCTGCAAAACCACTTCACCGGTGGTCAAAGGGGCAATACGTTTTATCCCCTTCAGACTGTCAAGCGAGGAAGCAGGTAGTGTTTTCGGGTCAAGTGACCCCTGGGGAGTGGTGATAAGCGCCTGCGGCATCAGCCCCAGGATATTGTTCTCCAGCTCTCGCTCGAATCCGTTCATAACGGATAACACGGTGACTAACGCCATTACCCCCAGCGTGATGCCAATAGCTGACAGCCAGGAAACAAAACGCCCGAAACGATCCGAGGCCCGCCCACGCATGTAGCGCAAGCCAATAAATAAAGCGACAGGTTGATACATGAAATCCGTCTGGATGAGGTTGCTAAAGCAAAGTGATCAAGGATAATAAAGGGTAGCACCGCTTTATGGAACCCTAACTACCTCTCTCTCCGGCTTTTTCTTGACGGATACTGAGGCTGAGACCTGATAATCAGATTATGCCTGAACAATATCGTTATACGTTGCCATGCAAAATGGGTGAGCAACGCCTGCTGGGACAACTGACTGGCGCTGCCTGCGCCGTAGAATGTGCCGAAATCATTGAACGCCATACCGGGTTGGTCGTGCTCATCGCCCCTGATATGCAAAATGCCTTGCGGTTACGGGATGAAGTTCAGCAATTTACCGAACATCCGGTCATCACACTGCCTGACTGGGAAACGCTTCCTTACGATAGCTTCTCTCCTCATCAGGAAATTATCTCGAGTCGTTTATCCACACTGTATCAGTTACCAACATTGGAACGCGGCGTACTGATTCTGCCGATCAACACCCTGATGCAGAAAGTATGCCCGCATTCGTTCCTGCATGGTCATGCGCTGGTCTTGAAACAAGGACAGCGCCTGTCACGGGACAAGTTACGGTCACAACTGGAGCAAGCGGGTTATCGCAGTGTCGACCAAGTGATGGAACATGGTGAGTTTGCCACCCGGGGAGCCTTGCTGGACTTGTTTCCGATGGGAAGTGAAGAACCCTTCCGCATCGATTTTTTCGACGACGAAATCGATAGTCTGCGTCTGTTTGATATCGATACCCAGCGCACACTGAGTGAAGTCAACCATATTAACCTGCTGCCCGCACATGAATTTCCGACTGACAAAACAGCAATTGAGCTGTTCCGTAGTCAGTGGCGCGAACAGTTTGATGTCCGCCGTGATGCCGAACATATCTACCAGCAAGTCAGTAAAAATAGCTGGCCAGCGGGCATTGAGTACTGGCAACCCCTGTTTTTCAACCAGCCTTTACCCTCGTTGTTCAGCTATCTTCCGGATAACTCGCTGATCGTAAACAGTGGCGATATCCAACAAAGTGCGGAACGTTTCTGGCTGGATATCCAGCAGCGCTTTGAAAACCGCCGCATTGACCCCATGCGTCCGTTGTTGTCGCCCGACGTATTATGGCTACCGGTTGACGCATTGTTCGGGGAGTTGAAAAACTGGCCACGCATACAACTGCGTACCGATACACTGCCACACAAAACCGCTAACGTGAATCTGGGCTACCAGTCTCTGCCCGATCTCGCAGTCCAGCATCAGCTCAAGGCTCCGCTGGATGCGTTGCGCCGCTTTGTGGAACAGTTTACTGGTCAGATTATCTTCTCCGTAGAAAGCGAAGGCCGCCGTGAAACCTTGCAAGAACTGCTGTCCCGCATCAAGCTGGCACCCTCTCCTATTACCCGTTTGGAACAGGCTAAAACCAAAGGCCCTTATCTACTGATTGGAGCCAGCGAACACGGTTTTATTGACACGCTACGTCAACGAGCGCTGATCTGCGAAAGCGATATGCTGGGCGAACGCGTCAGCCGTCGGCGTCAAGATAATCGACGTACCATCAATGCCGATACACTGATCCGTAATCTGGCCGAGTTACGTCCCGGTCAGCCGGTAGTTCATCTGGAGCATGGTGTTGGACGCTATGCTGGTCTGACTACGTTGGAAACGGGTGGCATCAAAGCTGAATATCTGATTCTGAATTACGCCGGAGCAGACAAGCTCTATGTTCCGGTATCCTCCCTGCATCTGATCAGTCGTTATGCTGGCGGTGCCGACGACAGTGCGCCACTGCACAAGCTGGGCGGCGACGCCTGGGTGCGCGCCCGACAGAAAGCAGCAGAAAAAGTACGCGATGTCGCGGCCGAGCTGTTGGATATCTATGCACAGCGCGCCGCCAAGAGCGGTTTTGCCTTTAAGCATGATAAACAGCAGTATCAGTTGTTCTGTCAGGGATTTCCGTTTGAAACCACACCCGATCAGGAACAAGCCATCAACGCGGTATTGAGTGATATGTGCCGTCCACTGGCGATGGACCGTCTGGTGTGCGGTGATGTGGGATTCGGTAAAACCGAAGTGGCTATGCGTGCCGCGTTTCTGGCCATAGAAAACCATAAACAAGTTGCGGTGCTGGTACCTACGACACTGCTGGCTCAGCAGCACTATGACAATTTCCTCGATCGCTTTGCCAACTGGCCGGTAAAAATCGAGATGCTCTCACGTTTCCGCAGCCAACGTGAACAAGCCAAGATACTGGAACAGACACTGGACGGGAAAGTCGACATTCTGATCGGCACCCACAAGCTGTTGCAGAGTGATGTGCACTGGCACGATCTCGGCCTGTTGATCGTAGATGAAGAGCACCGCTTTGGTGTACGACACAAAGAGCGCATTAAAGCTATGCGTGCCGATGTGGATATCCTGACACTGACCGCCACGCCAATTCCCCGCACGCTAAACATGGCAATGAGTGGTATGCGTGATCTGTCTATTATCGCCACCCCGCCGGCGCGACGTCTGGCGGTGAAAACTTTCGTGCGTGAATATGACAGTCTGGTAGTGAAGGAAGCTATCCTGCGTGAAATTCTGCGTGGTGGCCAGGTGTATTACCTCTATAACGATGTCGAAAATATTGAAAAGGCGGCGCAACGCCTGAATGAACTGGTGCCGGAAGCTCGCATCACCATCGGGCATGGTCAGATGCGTGAACGCGATCTGGAACGCGTCATGAATGACTTCCATCATCAACGTTTCAATGTGCTGGTATGTACTACTATTATTGAAACCGGTATCGACATTCCCAGCGCCAATACCATCATCATCGAGCGGGCCGACCATTTTGGTCTGGCACAATTGCACCAGTTACGCGGACGCGTGGGGCGCTCCCACCATCAGGCATATGCCTATCTGCTGACACCGAATCCCAAAGCAATGAGTGTCGATGCACACAAACGCCTCGAGGCCATTGCCTCGTTGGAAGATTTGGGCGCCGGTTTTGCGCTGGCCACCCACGATTTGGAAATTCGTGGTGCTGGTGAATTGCTGGGGGAAGATCAGAGCGGCCAGATGGAAAGTGTCGGATTTTCACTGTATATGGAACTGCTGGAAAGCGCCGTCGAATCGCTCAAAGCAGGCCGCGAACCCTCATTGGAAGATCTCATCAGCAGTCAGACCGATGTGGAGCTACGCTTGCCGGCGCTCTTGCCTGATGACTTTATCCCGGATGTAAATACCCGGCTCTCGTTCTATAAGCGTATCGCCAGCGCCAAACAAGCAAACGAGCTGGATGAGCTAAAAGTCGAGCTAATTGATCGCTTTGGACAACTGCCAGATGCCACCCGCAGCCTGCTGCAGATTGCCGCGCTACGCCAGCAGGCACATAAGCTTGGAATTAAACGAATTGAAAGTAACGAAAAAGGCGGTTTTATCGAATTTAGTCAAGATAACTGTGTTGATCCCACACACCTGATTGGTTTACTACAACGGGAACCCAAGGTTTATCGGCTGGATGGCCCTGCACGGTTAAAATTTATCAAGGATTTGACTGCCCGCCAGCAACGTCTTGAATTTATCGACAATCTTCTGGGGAATATGGCACAACACACTTGCGCAGTATGACGTTTTTCATCAAAACTATCATGGTTCAATTCAAGTCGGCGTTACAAACGCCGATATAGCAAGACAAGAAGGTTAGTAGAGGCCATGAATAGATGAATAAACTAATTGCTTCTTTAACCTTTTTAACGATGCTAATCATCGGGGTGGGGGTTATTTATTATCAGGATTATCAGGCTGATTATAAATTAGCGGTATCTAATGCCGAGAAAGCTGTCAATAATATTGAAACGGTTATTAATGAAGCGCAACAGACGGCTGAACTCAGCATCCCCTTGCTGGGGCGATCCTGTACCCCCGACGTCATCAGAAAGCTCAATATGATGGCGGCCAGAGAGAGTCATCTGAGAACCGTAAGCCTGATTAAAGACAATGTGGTTTATTGTTCCTCGTTATTTGGTGTAGACCATCGCCCGGCGATGCTGGCACGTTTTTATAAAGGGCAACTGGCGTTATTAGCCGGCAACACGGTTACACCAAATACCCCTTTGTTGATGTACCTGAAAACCACCGCCAACGGTAGTGTGGGAATAGGCATTCATGTCCCTCCCCTCATCAGCGTACTTAATTTTCTCAGTAAGCGGCGGAGCTTGTATATGCAGGCTGGCTATACCTGGATTTCCGTTGACGGTAAAGTGATGTCATTCGATCCGGATAATCATCGTAATTTTGTTATCATCCCTTCCAACCGATATCATTTTGCCGTTTTATTCTCTTCCACCGATGACTATTCGCTTAACGATTTCTGGCGTCAGGAAAAAATGACATTTCTGGTTATTCTGCTGATTTCACTCAGTTCCGGGGGTCTGACTTATAAATACTTAACACAAAGCAAATCACCTTATGATGAAATAAAAAGGGCCATTCGAAATCAGGAAATCATTCCTTTCTATCAACCGGTGATAACCACCGAGTCACGCGAAATATATGGTTTTGAGGTGCTGGCCAGGTGGAATCATCCCCGAACAGGAATTATATCTCCGGACGTATTTATTCCATTGTGCGAACAAAGTGGTCTGATTATTCCTTTGACGCAGTCGCTAATGAACCGTGTCATCCAGGATCTCAGTCTTTATCTGGATAAACTGCCCGACGGCTTACACATTGGCATTAATATCAGCGCACAGCATTGCCAATACGATGGTTTTATCACCGATTGCCAGAATTTCATGGACGCGCTCGGTGATAAAAAAATTCGGTTGATGGTTGAAATTACCGAACGTGAAAAAATTGATATCACCCCGGAAACCATTTCATTTTTCAAAAAGCTGAGTGCAGCAGGTATTTTGATCGCACTGGATGACTTTGGTACCGGATATTCAAATTTTGACTATCTCAGAAAGCTACAAGTAAATATCATCAAAATTGATAAATCATTTGTCAGTATGATTAATCGAGAAGACCCGCAAGCCAGCGTACTGGTGAACTGCGTCATTGATATGGCACAGAAAATGCGATTAGTGACTATCGCCGAAGGCGTAGAAACTGAATTTCAGGCTGAGTTCCTTTCCAGCAGAAAAATTGATTTTCTACAGGGTTATCTGTTTTCAATACCCATGCCTTTTGCTGAATTAGTAAAAACATGGCTGGATAAACCGTAGATTGAAGACACGCTACAACGATAAACAAGCCTCGGTGAACGTACATCCTAAGTGCAACCCTCTGACACCTTATTATCAAAACAGACATTTATCAGTCATCCATCTTTACAACTGCCTCCTCAAAGCGGTAAATTCCCGCCCCTTCTCTAATGGCATGGGGATATAACAATGTTTGTAGGTTTTGATTATGGCACGGCAAACTGCTCTGTCGCGGTAATGAACCAGGGTACGCCACGGCTACTTCCATTGGAAAACGGTTCACCCTATATGCCGTCGATGCTTTGTGCGCCAATGCGAGAAGCCGTCAGTGAATGGCTATGGCGTCACCATCAGGTGCCTGCCGACGGGGAAAATGCGCAATTATTACAGCGGGCGATCAACCTTAACCGCGAAGAGGATATTCACGTTCACTCCGGCAGTGTTCAGTTTGGCCAAGCCTCACTGTCACACTATATGGACGACCCGCAAGAAGTCTGGTTTGTTAAATCGCCTAAGTCCTTTCTTGGCGCCATTGGCTTGAAAGCACAACAGGTGGCTCTGTTTGAAGACCTGGTCTGCGCCATGATGCTGCATATCCGCCTACAGGCTGAACTACAGCTCGGTGATAACATTCATCGTGCTGTAATTGGTCGTCCGATTAATTTTCAAGGTATTGGCGGCGAAGAATCCAACCAGCAAGCACAAGGTATTCTGGCGCGGGCCGCACAACGTGCCGGATTTCAGGATGTGGTGTTTCAATTTGAACCGGTCGCCGCCGGGCTGGATTTTGAGGCCACGCTGCACGAAGAGAAACGCGTGCTGGTAGTGGATATCGGCGGCGGTACTACCGATTGCTCAATGCTATTGATGGGACCAAACTGGCATCAGAAACACGAACGTCAGCAGAGTTTGCTCGGGCACAGCGGCTGCCGGGTTGGTGGTAACGATCTGGATATTATGCTGGCTTTCAAACAACTTTGCCCGTTGCTCGGGATGAATGGCAGCACGGAAAAAGGGACAGCATTGCCGATTCTGCCTTGGTGGAATGCCGTTGCCATTAATGATGTACCGGCGCAAAGCGAATTTTACAGTGCGGCATGTGGGAAGCTTCTGCGCGACCTGATTCGTGACGCCCGCGAACCTGAGCAGGTAAAACGATTATTGACCGTCTGGCAACAAAAGCTGAGTTATCGGTTGGTACGTGTGGCTGAAGAGCACAAGATTGCGCTTTCGGCGAGTGAAACCACACTGGCTGATTTGCCCTTCATTGCACCCGATCTGACAACCCGGATCTCCACTAGTCAGTTGAAAGAGGCGATTGTCCAGCCGCTGGAACATATCAAACAGCAGATTGCGCTGGTGCAGAAAGACGGACAGACCCGACCGGATGTCATTTACCTGACCGGCGGCAGCGCCCGTTCACCGCTGTTGCGCGACGCCGTACAGCAGTGTCTGCCCGGCATCCCGATTGCCAGTGGCGATGATTTCGGTTCTGTCACCGCAGGCCTGGCCCGCTGGGCGGAAATTGTGTTCCGGGAAGCATGAACCAAACTAGCTGGCTAACGCCAATGGCGACTACAGCTTCTGTCATTCTCTCAGGCGTTCAGGCTATGGAGTCTGAACGCCTTATACCGTGAACTGAGTTTTTTGCCAATTGCAGGTGTGAATTATTTCATAATGGAGAAGCTAACGAATCGAACCAGTGCTGAACGTTATAATCTTCCGGCAAACGGATTCCGAGATGGTGGCTTAAGCACTCAATATAACGGCTACAATCCGTAATGACGTCTTCAGTTCTGTTGCCCTGCCGCGTAATAATTAATTGATTATCCGACAACGTTATTCGACCATCTTCCGTTACCCGACTGCAAATCGATTTTTTCGTAAACAACGATTGAGGGGATGTTTGGTGATAATCGGCCATAACCGCGAAATCATCCAACTGCCAGGAATGCAAATCAAAAATATACAACGGTGCCCAGTCGGCATGCGGTTTCTTTTGTAACAACTGATAGCCATCATCAAAAGGAATAATTTTATAGCTCGCGGCATCTTCATGAGAAACCGTTCCATCCAGTAAAAGCGGAATACAAAATGAATCACCAAAACTTACATCAGCGATGAGCGTCTGGTTATCCAGATCAACCAGTAAAAGCAGATGGTCAAAATAAGCGCCATATCCTTCAACATTAAATACCCGGCCAGATAACAACTGCGTAGTGAAACCCAGGGTTTTTAATAACAGATAGAAACCATAATTCAGTTCATAACAGAAACCGCCGCGTCCATTTTCAATAACCTTTTTATAAATGGCGGATTGACTCAATGTTATCTTTCTTTTAAAAACCACATCCAGATTTTCAAACGGGATATTTCTGAGATGGGCGATATGCAAAGTTCGTAATAACAATGATGGTTCTGAGGGCAGTGAATCAACGCCAATTCTCTGGAGATAATAATGTAATTGTGTGCTATCCAGCATTTTTCATCCTCGATAAGCCGGTTAATCTCTCTCATTATCTCAGATAATAACGCCGACGATCATATTGATAAACCTGCAACTTTCTATTTTACAACTGCAATTGGAATAAGAAACGCGTTGACCTATGCCAGCGTAACGCGCTTCTCTACAACAATGGACTATTACTCAGAGAGAATAACAATCAGTTTTACGCGAGTTAATGTACAGTTGCCGTTTTTCTCCCGGTGGCAATTGCAGCGCAATTTGCTGCCAAGCCGGATGGAAATTGCCCTTTGGGGTGAAACAAACATCAATACGCTGGCTATCACAGGTCATTTCCCAGTGCAGCCATAATGCATCCCCCTGCCGCCAGTGATGGGTTTCTCCATCATCCTCAAACAACACGCCACGCTGTTGCCCTGCGGCAAGTGGTGGGAATACCAAAAACGCTCGCTGGTCATCATCGGCCTGGCAAACAAAGCGCGTCCGTGCAGCAATCGGAATCATAGCCCCGGCCCTTACCATCAACGGTAAACGTTCCAACGGCGCATCCAGTGTTATCGTTTGCCCTCCGCTGTACCATTGGCCACTATAAAATTCATACCAGCCGGTCTCATTATCCGGCAGATAAACCTGACGTTGCCGTTGTCCCGGTTCCACCACACTGGCAACCAGCAGATCCCGTCCCAACATGAAGTCATCGGTTTCGACAAACGTCTGTAGATCATGCTCATGATCGAGAAAGGTCGCTCGCAGCATCGGTTCATCTTCGGCGCTGGCCAGCCACAACAACGTATAAAAGTACGGTAACAATCGGTAGCGCAGCATGATGGCATCACGAATGATCGGTGTTACCGCCGGATACATCCACGGCTCATTGACCGTACCATCGTCATGCCACGAATGAATGGTAAAGCGTGGATGCATAATCCCATTTTGTACCCAACGCACAAACAGTTCCGCATCCGGTTGATGCCCGGAGAATCCCCCAACGTCATGGCCGATGTTATATAACCCCGACAGGCTCATTCCAATTCCCATACGGGTGTTATAACGCAGCGTCTGCCAACTGGTACGATTGTCGCCACTCCAGGTCTGGACATAACGTTGCATTCCGGCACAGCCAGAGCGGGAAATCAGATAAGGACGTAACTGTGGGGAAAAACGTTGCTGAGCTTCCAGTGAGGCCCGCATCATCAGTAATGGCATAACAGGTCGGATATGTTTGATGGCAATTTCTTCACCAAACCCGTGACAACGAGCCTCTTTGTCCCAGACTTCAAATTCATTATTGTCATTCCAGGTCGAATCTATGCCATTTTCCAACAGTTGAACCATGATGTTCTCTTGCCACCATGCCACCGTCGCCGGATTGGTGAAGTCGAGATGAGAACCTTCATCATCCCAGAAGCTGGAACGTTCGGGAGAGTCGCAATCTGCATCACGGATGAACAACCCTTGTGAGGCGACCTCCTGATACCGCGGATGATCCTGTAACAGGCAAGGTTTGATATTAGCGGCAAGTTTGATGCCCGCATCATGAAAGGCTTGCGACATAATCTGCGGGCTCGGCACTTTGTCCCGGTTCCAGTGAAAAACATAGCGCTTGCTACCGATCGAAGTATATCCGGAAGAGAGTTGAAACGAATCACAGGGAATATCGTGTTGTTGACACAGCGCGATAAACTTCATTAGCTGCTGCTGCGCATCAGGCGCATCGGTATAGTGCATCGTTGAGCCACTGTATCCCAGACTCCATTTAGGTCCGAACAGGGTTTTCCCGGTCAGCCGGACAAATGCTTTGGTCACCGCCAGAATTTGGGGGCCGAGAAACAGATAGTAATCCAGATCGCCGGCTTGCGCCTGATAGCGTCGGTATGGCTGATGGTAATTGTCGATTTCATTGCCCAAATCGAGCCATGTCGTGCTGAGATTGTCATAAAAAACACCAAAGCTGACGTTTCTACGGTGAGTAATGGTAAAGGGAAGATGTTTATAGAGCGGATCCGTCGTTGCCGCGTTATATCCCATTGCATCCAGATTACGGAATTCAAACCGACGGCCCGTCCGATTGAGATCGCCGCTTTTCTCTCCCAAACCATAGTAATGATCTTCAGGGAAACGGCGTTGATAATGCTCAACGCCATCACCATGTTGATTCAGCAGATACGCACCGGTCGGCCGATCGGCGGCTAATGGCTGCCATTCGCCCTGCGAATCGCAATATTCCCACTCCAGCCCCAAAGGCTGATGAATCGTTATTCGCAGGCGATCAGTACTGAGTTGCAATTCACCATCCTGTTGCCGCAAGGAGAATCCTGGCAGACTAAATCCATCCGTACTTTCACGCGACCGCCCCTGCCACGGCACATCCTGCTGCGGCGCAATACTCCAGGTACGGTTCAGGTGTAACTTTCCATCCTGTTTAATTAATACCCGACATAGGCCGGGTTCAAGAACATAAAGTTGGAAAATATGCCTATCATCAACCAGTAACTCAATCCGATCAGCGGTTTGCTGATGGAATACCCAGTTTTTTAGTGTTTTCATGCGTAACTCTTTTTCATTATGGCGATAGCAGATTTAATGTACTCGTGAGCGACGCTCAGCGATAAATGCGATCAGGAACACTGCACCGAACAGATCGAAAAAGCCCATGGCGATAAACAAAGGGTTAAAACCAATCTTGTCCGCAGTCACACCGATCAACAGTGAGAATAGAAAGCTGGCAATCCAGGCGAAAGACCCGCGCATACCGTTGACAGTGGCCATCTGCCCTTTGTCAAACGATTCCACCACCAGCGCACTGAGCATGCACGAGATCACCTGATGACCAAATCCACCAATCGAAATCAACATGATAGCGACGTAAGGGTCTTTAGTTATGCTGACCAACGCCAACGATATCATCAGAAAGGCACCGGTTACTGAGCTGGCGACGACGGAGTTAATCCGGGAACAACCGAACAACCGGGCATATAACCGGGTCAGATAACCACTGATTACACTACCAAAATCAGCCGCCAGAAAAGGCAACCAGGCAAACATGGCAATATGCTTCAAATCCATTCCCTGATCTTTGGCCAGATACAGTGGAACCCAGAAGCTCAACACAGCCCACGCCGGCTCTGCCATGAATGCTGGAATAGCGATACCATAAAAACGCTTATTCTTTGCCACCGTCGCCAGCGCAGTGAAAAAAGGCTGCCTGACCGGAGCCGGTTCATTATCCTGCTTGATAATTGCCAGCTCTTCACGACTCAAATTGGGATGCGTTTCCGGGCTATGGTAAAACAACCCCCAGAGTACCACCCACACCATTGCCAACAGGCCGGAAAACAAAAATGCACCTTGCCAGCCAAAAGACACGTGAGCCAGAACAATAATCGGCGGTGCCAACATCGCACCAATGGAAAACCCGACCCCGGCCCAACCGGCCGCAATTGGGCGCTCTTTTTTGGGGAACCATTCGCCAATGGTTTTGGCATTGGCCGGAGTAGCGGCTGCCTCCGCTCCGCCCATAAAGAAACGCAGGACAGCAAGCTGTAACCAGCCACTGACGCCTGCGTGCAATAGGCTCATCATTGCCCAGACAATGGCGCAGACCATAAAGCCCACTTTCAGGCCAATCACATCTATCAACCAACCGCATAATGGCTGGAAAATGGTATAGGCCAGTTGGAAAGCGCCGACAATCCATGAATATTGTTCGGTACTGATATTGAGGCTGGTTTTCAGTTCCGGGGCCAGAATACCCAGAGAGTTGCGAGTAATGTAGTTGACCGTTACACCAAGCAGGAACAGGACAAGCATCCACCAGCGCAAATTTTTCAATTTACGTTTTTCTTTTATTACTGATGAAGACTGATTAATGTCGAGACTCATGATGATCTCCTTGTAGGACCGCACTGACTGACAGCGTTCTGCTATATGCCAAACCCACCAGTCATCAAGCTGTGCAGAGTTATATGTTTATCTTTTTGTTTTTTAAAACATTTATAGTTAATGAACCCAGTGATCAGCACTGAATTGATTTATCGGAGTCAAGATAGAAGAATTGAAAACCTGGGAATACCCGAATTTTTGCAATTATTTTCATGTTATGTTCAGAGAAACATCTTTCTGGCAGAAAACACCCGTATGAAAGCTATTTATCTGTCATGAAAATTTTTTCATTTGATAAATGTAGTGAGATCACAAAATGAAAAGAAACCTGAAAATACGCGAAATCGCGGCACAAACGGGGTTTTCGATCAGTACAGTCTCTCGTGTGTTGTCGGGAAAAACCAATACCAGCAACACTGCCAGAGAACGCATACTTCATTCAGCCCGACAGCAGGGCGTACTGGATGATTTGGTCGTGGGGCGTTTATTGCTGAAGAGTTTGATGATTTTCGCGCCATCCCGGGCATTCAATGTGCGGTCTGACATTTTTTATCACAACGTTATTCAAAGCATCATCGAGGCGCTGTCATTGCATGATGTGCGCCTGCGCTATTGTGGTCTGGAAGAGAATGATTGTGATGTGGCACTGTTTCTGGAAAAAATGCGTGATCCTGAAACAGAAGCCGCCATGTTGGTGGGTATTGATGATCCGTATGTTCATGCGCTGGCAACCGACCTGGGTAAACCCTGCATTCTGATCAACTGTATTGATCGCAAAATGAAGCTACCGGGTGTTTCGCCAGCACATCAATTGATTGGCGAATTCTCAGCTAACTACTTATTTGAACAAGGGCACCGCGAGGTACTTACTCTTTTATGTCTGCGGCGTTACACCATGGAGCTTCGTCTGGCAGGTATCCGTGATGCCTACCAAAGCCATAATTTATCCTTTGACGAAGCGCGATGTCTCTTGACTACTCAAGGATTTAGCACGACCGAAGCAGAACAGAAAGTCACTGAATTTTTAGCCGGTTGTTCGCCAGAACAGATGCCGACAGCCATATTGGTCGGCGGTGATTTTATGGCGGCAGGTGTAGTAAATGCATTGCATAAAGCCCAGTTACGAGTACCACAGCAGGTTTCCGTCATGAGTATGGATAGCGCTAATCTGGCAGCGATTCATGATATTCCCCTGACGTCGGTGCAGGTACCGCGAGACGAATTAGGTAAAGAAGCCGTCAGATTACTACAACTCCAGCTTATGCAGCCGGACAGAGTAATGGGTAATCTGCTATTGAATGGCACGCTGGTGATCCGTGATTCGGTTAAACGCATTCGCCCGAGTAAAATGCATGCCCCGGTACAGGCAGATAATCTTTATGACTGAATAGACATACCAAATGGAAAAAAGCGTTGGCTATAATAATAGCCACCAACACCCTAATGCTGCTCACTTAACCCTGTTTTAAGAAGAGAGACCACGTTGGGTTCCCAGAGAGATACCTAACGTGGTTGTTTTCCTCTGTAGCCGGGTTTCATAACCGACAATCATTACGGTAAAAACGCCGTTTTTGTTTATCTGATACTCAAATTTAAACCTGCGGATTAAGCACTAACTGACCATTGCGGTCCAGTGGGATTTGGGTGCCAGGATCGCGATCCATTCGGACTTTGCCTTGCCGATCACCAATTTTATAGGTCACGTCATAGCCCAGCACTTTCTGCGATTTATCATAGACCGTATTACAACGCTGTTGGGAGGTCACATAGGTATCGCTGTTCTGCATTTTCCCCTGAACTTGATTCCCGGCATAACCACCAGCCAGCGCACCCGCAACTGTTGCCACATCCTGACCACGACCACCACCGATCTGATGTCCAAGTACACCACCCGCAACTGCCCCCAGTAACGAACCGGCAAGACGATTTTCATCCTGCACCGGTTGACGATGTGTGACCGTCACATTACGGCACTCCTTACGTGGTGTTTTCACCGTTTCTTTAATTGGGATTGCTGTCAACACTTGCGCAAACTGAGGTTTGGACGAAAAGACATCCAAACTGGCAGCTGCAGCCAGCCCCAATGCCGCAACCATCCCGATACTTATACCCGCTAACATTGATTTGTTCACAGGAAACCTCCTGACTCTATGACTATACATTGTTCATCATCTGCCCCGACATGCATTACACGGCAGCGCAGAGATTACATCTAAATAACCATCCTTCAGAGATAGTGACATATACACCGCCGCCGCCAGTAAACATGCGAGAGTTTGCACAATGTCTTTCTCGCTCACAATAGGATTTGTTAACTAAAAATAGTAGATTGGTGACAATAAAAACCCAATTGGGAATTTTCTTAACGAGAGTGCGCAAAAAGACGGGATATTCTGCTGCCCAGAGAAGAGTATCAATAATGTAGCTGGCCTGCGAATGCAGACCAGGAGGGACAAACGATCAATGCAGCTTCAGACGCGGACGGATCACTCGGTTGATACCACCTACCAACATCATCAATCCCGTTTTAATATATCCATGTAGTGCTATCTGATGCATACGATACAAGGAAATATAAACGATACGGGCGATTCGGCCTTCAATCATCACCGATCCTCGCATCAGGTTGCCCATCAGACTACCAACCGTGCTGAATTTAGACAGCGAAACCAGTGAGCCGTGATCCTTGTATATATAAGGTTTCAGTGACTGACCATTCAGTAGCGCAAGAATATTGCTATAGCAGTGTGACGCCATCTGGTGCGCGGCCTGAGCACGCGGTGGCACAACGCCTCCAGTTGGCTGCGGACAGGAAGCGCAGTCACCAAGGGCAAAAATATCAGGATCACGGGTTGTCTGTAACGTTGGCCCAACCACCAACTGGTTGATACGGTTGGTTTCCAAACCCGCAATGTCCTTTATCGCGTCGGGTGCTTTAATGCCCGCCGCCCAAACCATCAGATCGGCATTGATAAATTCACCATCCCGGGTATTCAATCCGTCCGATTGCGCACTGGTCACCATGGTTTTGGTCAATACCCGGACACCAATATTGGTTAACTCCTGATGCGCGGCGGCAGAGATTCGTGCTGGCAGCGCCGGCAGAATACGTTCACCCGCTTCTACCAGCGTCACGTTCAGCGCTTGATTATCTAATCCGTCAAATCCGTAACTATGTAGTTGTTTAACCGCATTGTACAGTTCAGCAGACAGCTCAACCCCAGTAGCGCCACCACCAACAATAGCGATATTCACCCGATCCTTCTCGCCATGGTGGGCTGTAAATTTCAGGAACAGATTCAGCATTTCATTGTGAAAACGGTGTGCTTGTCTGGGGTTATCCAGGAAAATGCAGTGATCTTTAACGCCAGAAGTACCGAAATCATTCGATATGCTACCCAACGCCATCACCAGAATGTCATATGGCAAGGTACGCTCCACTACCAGCAGTTCACTCTGTTCGTTACGGATTTCCGCCAGTTGAACCACTTTTTTTTCACGATTAATATCCGTCAACGTACCCAACTGAAATCGGAAATGGTGATGGCGAGCATGCGCCAGATAGCTCAACGCATCCATATTATCATCCAGTGAACCGGTAGCGACTTCATGCAATAACGGCTTCCAGAGATGGCTATGGTTGCGATCAATCAACGTGATTTCAGCGTTGCCCTTGCGTCCTAGTTTATGACCCAAACTGGTTGCCAGTTCCAGTCCGCCCGCACCGCCGCCGACAATCACGATTTTTTTGATTGGCATTGATGTCAAAATAACCCCCTGAGAAAATAATGAACCAATAGTTAATAATAAGTTAAATAGAGAATAACATTATATTACATAGTGTTATGTTTAAATTAAATCGAGTGATTTTCATCAGAATAGCATGCGTGGTTATTTGGTCACACCAAAATTGATATATATCAATTTATTTTAGTTACATAGGCCACGAAGCCGCTATTTTAACCTATTGTTCAATAATTTAGAGTGGGTTTGTTCATTTAGAAAAGGGCATCAGGCCCGTATCATGCTGAGCCTGATGAGGTAAAGAAAAAAGAAATTTGAAAGGAATTATCCCAGCGTTTTAAACGCTTTCATTCTCTGCAAATGCGGTGAGATATTCTTGAATTTATGGGTTTCAGTTTCATCCCAAATAATTTCGTAGTAGTTATCCAGCACTTGGGCAGTATGCTGGCTATCAAGAACTTCATCATGACGGGACAACATTACCAGACAACGATCACGATTTTTTTCACGAAAGTTATCCACGCATTTGGTGGCTATATCCACATACTCTTCGGGACGATCAATTTTCCCTAGCATGTTTTCCTGTGGAAACAGATTAGGATTGAAGATAGCCTGTCGAATATCACACAGAAAACCAATGCGCTCTGCCCAAAACCCCCCCAGCCCGACACCACAGATAAGTGGACGATCATCAGTACTAAACTGCAACAGTTTGTCCACTTCTTTCAGTAGGTGTTGCATATCATGACGGGGGTGTAATGTGCTGTAGCTAACCAGACGAACATCGTCGTCAATGAACTGCAACTGCAGAACTTTTTCATGGTTGCCGGGACTGCTTGAATCAAAACCGTGTAAGTAGATAATCATCTGTATCCTCACCACTGCATTTACTGACACACCAGGTTATTACCTAATAGAATAGGTGTTTATAGCTTATCCGTCTTGTACGTCTGCCATTGTTCATTCAACGCAATCAACGCTTGATTGGCCTGTTTCCAACGCGGTGAGTCTAGCAATTGCTGACGGGTAAAGGTTCCCCGATGATAAAGATTGCTTATTCCTGCCGCCATAACCGGAGACAAATTATCCAGTACACTAACGGCGCCCTTACGTTGGTTACACACCAGAATCATATCACACCCGGCATCCAGCGCCGCCTGCGCACGCGCCGTATAACTTCCCAACACAGCCGCACCTTCCATTGAGAGATCATCAGAAAATATGACGCCGCCAAAACCCAGCTCCTGACGGAGTACCTGTTTTAACCAGTAAGGAGAACCACTGGCAGGATGCGGATCAGCATGAGTATAAATTACATGGGCAGGCATGACGGCATCTAACTGCTGACGTGAAATCAACTCACGAAACATCCACATGTCGCGCGTACGAATTTGATCTAGCGGACGGTCGTCTCGAGGGGTTTCCTTATGCGAATCAGCAATAACAGCACCATGTCCGGGGAAATGCTTACCCGTAACTTTCATTCCCGCGCTGTGCATACCATCAATAAATCGACCCGCCACGGCCAATGCAATTTCCGGTTGGTCATGGAATGAACGCTCGCCAATCGCGGTACACTGATGACCCACGTCCAATACCGGGGCAAAACTGATATCGATATCCATTGACACCAGTTCCGCCGCCATCAACCACCCTGCCTCTTCCGCCAACTGCTGGGCACGGGACAGATCGTTGAGTGCCGCAAATGCCTGTGCTGCTGGCAACGTGGTGAAACCTTCACGAAACCGTTGCACCCGGCCACCTTCCTGATCCACCGCTATCACTCGCCGCGTCCCAGAAACCTGGCGGATTTGCCGCACCAGTTCTCGCAACTGTGCGACATCATGAAAATTTCGGCTGAATAGAATCACGCCACCGACCAACGGATGTTGTAAAACTTCACGATCTTCAGCATCCAGCTCATAGCTGGCAACATCTAACATTAACGGCCCCACAAAAACCCCTTTATTTATCTGCTCGGTATGGTATAGGTCACGGCTCCTGCCGTTTCAAGGTGTTATTCCCAATCTCAGCCGCATCGCGTCAGCAGCCTGCAAAAATGATTTCTGGTGTGTTTGTTGCCAGCGCACTTCGTACCACATCAGTATCATGAAGTCGACCCAGGGTAACCACTGGTAAACCCGATGCCCGAGCACATCAGGCCATAATCCCGGCCACTGATGACAATACGCGTCCAGAAAACGTTGTTGTGATGCCTCGTTCAGATCATTGGCGCGAAATAGCCCAGCCACTTCCAGCGCAATATCACCATCAGCGGCATACTCCCAGTCAATAAACCACCACTGATCCTGTTTTTGCAGCAGATTGCCAGCATGTATATCGAGATGCAGAGGTGCGAAGATACCACCTTCAGGAAGGCGACGATGTTGAAACATCTGATGTCGTTTTAATAATGCCGGCGAACGACGACCAGGGTCCATCAACTGCCAGTGGCGGGCAAACCGTGTTTTCAGATCAAGCAGAAAACCATAGCCAGGTTGCTGATGCAAACGCGCCAGACTGACAGCCAGACTGCCATCATTAACTGCATCAATGAATGTCTCCTGTGTGGCGATATGGCCGGATAACCACTCAATAATCAGCCATCCTTTCTGCCAACATAGCGGTCGGGGCGACAATCCATGCGCCGCCATCTGACGCAATACCACAAACTCACGCTGACGATCAGTACCAATCTGTAATCCCGCCAATAACTGGGGACGCGCCAGCCAATCACCTTGCGACGTGCAAATCCGCCAGTTTTCCGAACTCAGCCCGCTGATCGGCACCAAATGAAAACCGGTGGTTACCACCGTCGGGATAACCTGACGGATGAGTGCCACCAACTCATTTTTACTGGTGTATCGTGCCACTGCCGGACCAGACGATTTCACCGGTTCGTACCAGCATCAGTTGCATATCCAGATTGGGCGAATTCACATCTCCACTGACATCGCTGTACAGTGCATATTGTGCGCCGATGTAACGCGCCAGACCAATGGCTTTGGTCCGTGATCCCAGGCTATCTTCCGCAGAAATTCCCAACGTTTGTCGGGCAACGGCTAATTGTTCCCGTGACACCACCGTAAACACCGTGTTGGCTGCCAGTGCATGATAAATAGACGTGGTGGCGTTGACTGTTTGCAGCGCACCGTTGGTGTTATTTTTCATGTTATCCACCAACAGAATACTGCCCTTGTTGATGCCGCTCGTCTTGAGCATCTGATCAATCAGTGGTGTTATGCTCGCGTCCCAGTCAAATGTCTGAAGTTTAGGCGGTACAGGCAGGGGCTCACTTTGTGGCGGCAATGTTGGTTTTTCCGGTTGTACCGGCTCAATGCTGGCAGGCGGTTGTCCAGACTCGGGTGGACGGCTGGAACACCCAGCCAGTACCAACGCCAACAGCAATAGTCCTAGATATTTTTTCATATTTATCCTCGTAACACGCCGTACCGAAAGCGCTGAAAACGTGCCTGTCTCACATCTCAGCTACTGTGCATTGAAAAATGTTCTGCATGTTGTCAGAAAAATGACACCGTTACCGGACAGGGTATCAATGGATCTGCACATAACAGGCATAAATTAAATAGCCAGCAAAGGCCCCAGCGCACATCCGCCAAGAAGATGCATATGTACGTGATAAACTTCCTGTCCGCCATGACGATTGCAATTAATAATCAAGCGGTAACCATCATCAGCAATCCCTTCCTGCTGCGCAATTTTTCCGGCAACCGTAATCATGCGACCTAAAGCGGCTTCATGCTCGGCGGTGGTGTCGTTAACGGTTGGAATCAACACATTCGGAACAATCAGAATATGGGTAGGTGTACGTGGTGCGATGTCACGGAAAGCAGTAACCAATTCATCCTGGTAGACCACATCGGCAGGAATCTCCCGGCGGATAATTTTACTAAAAATAGTTTCTTCAGCCATGATATATATCCTTTAAAAATCGGCACTGGTTAGCAGTGTGCTGGCAGTATGCGTGTTGAATCTGGTTATTTTCAACTTTCTTTGTCGCTTTAAGCAAACTAGCCCTATGGTTATACAGAAAATGCTGTAGCGGACATTCCCAGTTGATGCCCGGCAGCGACAATTCTCTGCCATTCCTGATCTGAAACCGTTACACCGACCGCGGTACGCTGTTGCCGTGTCTGTATCTCCGGCTCACCCGCAATCAATATTGGTGTATTCGGATCCGTGGCTTTTGAGGAACGGACATACTCCAGCATGTCATCATATTCCCGTTGCAGCCACTCCATGGCAACCAACTGAGAAGGATCGATCACAATGGTCGTCATGTTGTTCACAATCGCTCCCTGGCGTTGGTTGTTTGGCTGAACCGTTCCCCCACCAGACAAAATACCGGCCAGCAACTCTGCCGCCAGTATCAGTCCACCGCCTTTATGCAGGGCAATCGGCCTCAGCGCGCCGGTACTTTCGCCCTCCCACATAACACGGGGATCGTTGGTCGGATGCCCTTTCTGGTCCAGCATGACATCGTCATCAAATGTTTTGCCAGCCAGATAAGCCACCCGTGTTTTCCCCAACGCGACCATGCTGGTAGCAAAATCAAGAATAAACGCTGGGTGCTCGTGAGTGCCAGGGAAAGCGATACAAATCGGATTGGTTCCGAAACGCGCTTCGCTGCCACCAAAAGGTGCAACCAACGGCGGCAGGTCATTAACGTTAACAAAGTGGATGGCTATCATGCCAGCCTCGGCCGCCATTTCTCCATACGTTCCAATTCGGCCAAGATGGCAAGTCGATGATAATGTCATCAGGCAGACACCGGTTGTTTTTACTCGCTCAATAGCAGCTTGCATCGCCTCTTTTCCGGTACGCTGACCGAAGCCACGATCACCGGCAAACTGTAGCACAGCACCAGCATCACGTAATAAACGCGCAGGTGTATTCGGGTGCATCAAGCCCTGGGCAATAAAGCTGACATAGTCCGGTAACATGCCGACGCCATGGCTATCGTGCCCTTTCAGGTTGGCGGCCACCAGATGATCGGACACACATAACGCTTCATCTTCCTCACATCCTGCCTTTCGTAACAATTCACGCGAAATCTGTATTAACTGGGCGGCTGAAATCTGCATCACTCTTCCCTTCAAAGTATGGTTAATCATGTTGCTACCGGTTGTTCTTTTATCCTACTGCTGAAATCCTCTGAGAGGGAACCGATTATCGGTTTCATGTCCAGACTGTTTTTTACGCATGAAAAAGGGCGCTTTCGCGCCCTGAGTTTGATGACAACGTCTATATAGCGGCGATAATGAGAAGATCGTAAAGGCGCTGCAAGTCCCTCCCTGTAAGCTCAAGCCGCGCCATCCCTGGCGCGGATGCTTTACTCCTCTTCCTCATTATCACCGTTCTGACGCTATATCTAAGTTTGTCAACGGTCTGAGGGCGCTTTCGCACCCTCCTTTCAATAGCAACCCACTACCTGCTTAGTGATTGCGGATATAGTCATCCATATCGGTTTTAAGGTTATCAGACTTGGTACCAAATATAGCCTGGACACCAGAGCCGGCAACCACAACACCGGCCGCACCCAATTGTTTCAGACTAGCCTGATCCACCTTGGCAACATCGCTTACGCTGACACGCAAACGAGTAATACAAGCGTCCAGATTAGTGATGTTTTCTTTACCACCGAATGCCGATACCAACGAAGCCGCCATTTCGGTGCTGTTCTGTGAGAGCTGCTCGATAGTGGAATCTTCACGACCAGGTGTTTTCAAGTCCAGTTTAACAATCAGCACACGGAAAATAGTGTAATAAACGAGCGCATAACCAAGGCCCACAATCGGGAACAACCACAGTCTGCTACCGTGGCCACTTAATACGATGAAGTCGATCAGACCATGGGAGAAACTGGTGCCATCTCGCATACCCAGCAGGATACAGATCGGGAATGCCAGACCTGCCAGAATAGCGTGAATTACATAAAGAATTGGCGCCACAAATAGGAAAGAGAACTCAATCGGCTCAGTGATCCCTGTCAGGAAAGAGGTCAATGCCGCTGAGATCATAATCCCACCGACTTTAGCGCGGTTTTCCGGTTTGGCTGTATGCCAAATGGCAATAGCCGCAGCTGGCAGACCGTACATTTTAAACAGGAAACCGCCAGACAGTTTGCCAGCAGTCGGGTCACCCGCCATGTAACGAGGAATATCGCCATGAAATACCTGACCCGCCGCATTGGTGAACTCACCAATCTGCATCTGGAAAGGTACGTTCCAGATATGGTGTAAACCAAACGGTACCAGGCTACGTTCGACAAGACCGTAGATAAAGAAGGCTACTACCGGGTTCTGATAAGCCGCCCACTGAGAGAAAGTCTGGATAACGCTTCCCACTGGTGGCCAAATGAAAGACAGAACCAGACCTGTGATAATGGCAGCCAGTCCGGAAATAATCGGTACAAACCGTTTACCAGCGAAGAACCCCAGATACTCCGGCAACTGAATGCGGTAGAAACGATTAAACATATACGCCGCAATGGCGCCTGCAATAATCCCCCCCAGAACCCCAGTATCGGCCAAATGCTTGGCAGCGATTTCTGTCGCTGGCAAATGCAGAACCAATGGTGCCACAACGGCCATGGTTTTGACCATGATGCCATAGGCAACCACTGAAGCCAGTGCTGAAACACCGTCGTTATTGGTGAAGCCCAGCGCGACACCAATAGCAAAAATCAGTGGCATATTGGCAAATACCGAATCACCGGCTTGTGCCATGACACTAGAGACAACCGCAGGTAACCAGCTAAAATTGGCCGATCCGACGCCCAGCAGAATACCTGCAATAGGCAGTACAGATACCGGCAGCATGAGCGACTTACCTACTTTTTGCAGGTTTGCAAATGCGTTTTTAAACATAATTGAGAGTGCTCCTGAGTATATAGTGCTAGTACTTTTATTTTTGATATGGCATTGAAGGTGGGGATAACATTCTTCCCGGTGTTGGGTGTCTTAGCACCCTCATAATTTTTACGCAGAGTAAAATAAATGCCGTGTTCAATGTTTGATAACAGTCACGTTTTAATGTACGGATAGACAGCATCCATACTGAAAGTCTCGTTATTTGTGATCAATCACTAAAAAAAGCCGCAACCCGGCCCAGATACAAGCTGAGTTAGACTTATGTTCTCGTTCATTAATTACGAAGCGAAAAAAAACCCGGCTATTCTCATCCACTATTCAGTGGCGGTCAACCGTGCTGAATCAATATGAAATAGCTGTGAAAAGTTATGGGTTGTAGTCATTGCCAACGTTTCCAG
Organism: Prodigiosinella confusarubida; assembly: GCF_002847015.1. Taxonomy (GTDB): domain Bacteria; phylum Pseudomonadota; class Gammaproteobacteria; order Enterobacterales; family Enterobacteriaceae; genus Prodigiosinella; species Prodigiosinella aquatilis. Next base: position 2,592,270 of record NZ_CP025085.1, on the reverse strand, counting down.
ACTGACGCCTTTAAGGACGGACAAATATTCAGCGACGTCACGGACATAGGCAGGCTGATTTTCTTTGCCCCGATAGGGCACCGGTGCTAGCCACGGTGAATCAGTTTCAATCAGCATTCTGTCCAGCGGTATATATCGAGCAACCTCGCGTAGCTCTTCTGCATTACGAAACGTGACAATACCTGAAAAAGAGATATAGAACCCCATATCCAGCAGTTTCCTTGCTGTCGGCAGATCTTCTGTAAAACAGTGTAATACGCCGCCACAGGCTTCTACGTTTTCTTCTTCCAGAATCGTCAATGTGTCTTCTCGGGCCGAACGGGTATGCACAATGACCGGTTTGTTTAACTCGCGGCCAATGCGGATATGCTCCCGAAAAGACGCTTGTTGCTGCACTTTGGTTTCCTGCTGATAATAATAATCCAGGCCGGTTTCCCCCATTGCCACCACCGCAGGAGAAGAAGCCAACTCGCGCAGTTCAGCATAATCATAAGGCGCATCCTGATTAAGCGGATGTACTCCACAGGAAAAAGCGACGTTTTCTCTTTCACCGATAAGCTCAGTCATCGCGCGAAAACCAGTCAATGTGGTTGCAACAGCCAACACAAACCCAACATCCCGGCATTGCGCTTTTTCAAGCACATCGGTGACATTTTTATGCAAAGACTGGTAATCCAGTCCGTCAAGATGGCAGTGAGAATCAACTAACAACATATAGCTATCCAGTAGTAATCAGACAGAAAATGGATGGGATGGCAAAAGCGTTGTTACCGACAGATTTTGTTCCCAGTTCAGCAGCCGTTCTGTTAACAATAACTCGCGGTTCACACCGGTTATGACGCGCAACTGATGACGGCATTGTAACCATTGACGCAGTTCATGGTGTAGTCGATCACTGTCCAGCGTGTTCGCCAATTGTTGCACCAGATGAAGCTGATCCTGATTAACCAGATACTCCTCTGCCCCATGCTGACACTTTATGGCATCAAGTAACAATGCAGACAACCAGTGAATTCGATCATCAACATCTTCGTGATTCAACGGAGTAACTAATGGCAAAAAGTTCCGCTGTATCAGACAATCAGACAACGTCAGGCACAGTGTTTGCCGTGGTTTCCAATGTTCAGGCTGCAACAGCTTGGCGGCAGCCAGCGGTGCACCGGCATATAATCTCAGCGCCGTCAGTGTCGCCTGACTGTCCATCGGATAGTGACTACTCAGCCATTGCACGCTATACGTTTCATCCGGCACATCAAGATAGTGGTATAAACAACGGCTGCGAAAGGTGGCCAACAAGCGAGAAGGCTCTCTGCATCCCAGTAAGAAATAGGTTTCCATCGGTGGCTCTTCAAGCGTTTTCAGCAAAGCATTGGCCGCAGCTTCGGTTAATGACTCTGCCAGCGGTAACCAAATCAGTTTCACCCCCCCCTGACGGGCATGCTGATATATTGTCTCCAGCACGTCACGTACTGCATCGACACCCAGACTCTGCTTTCCTTTTTCAGGACGGAGCACATGCCAATCAGGATGTGTACCAGCACTCATCAACTGGCAAGAATGGCATTTCCCGCAACTTTTGATCCCCTCTCGATGCTGACACAATAGCCAGCGACCTAACGCATACACCAGCGAGGCATCGCCCATGCCAGTCAATGCGTGAATCAGCAATGCATGGTGCCCACGTCCTGACTGATACTGCCCAAGCAGTTGACGATAAGCGGTATTAAGCCACGGATACCATTCCATCAGTCTTGTACCTCACCAGAGATTCCCGACTGCCGTAACCACTGCGACAAGACATTGCTAATATTGTTGCCAACTTCGTCAATGGATTGGGACGCGTCAATCGTAATGATACTGTCATCCTGAGCGGCCAATTCCTGGTATCGCGTCCGAGTTCGTTCAAAAAATGCTAGTGACTCCTGTTCGATACGATCCAGTTCACCGCGTTGACGAGCACGCTGAAGACCCATTGCTGGTGGTAAATCGAGATATAATGTCAAATCAGGACGAAAGTCGCCCAGCACCGTATCACGTAGCGATAGTAATAACTGGGGATCAATACCCCGCCCGCCGCCTTGATAAGCCTGAGAAGAGAGGTCGTGACGATCACCAATTACCCAGATTCCACGAGCCAATGCAGGTTTTATCACATTATCAACTAACTGTACCCGCGCAGCATAAAGCATCAGCAGTTCGGCTTTATCCGTTACCTTTTCACCATCAATCCCTTGCTTAATCAGATCACGCAGTTTTTCTGCCAATGGTGTGCCCCCCGGTTCACGGGTAAACATCACATCCTGAATACCAAACCGGCGCAATGTATCAACTATTACATTTCTAGCACTGGTTTTCCCTGCTCCCTCAAGGCCTTCAATGACAATGAATTTACTGTTCATTATTTTCCTTCGCTGGCCAAAACTGAACGGTACTGCTGAACAGCTCGGTTATGCTCCACCAGGTTGGTGGTAAAAGTATGCCCACCTTTACCCGTCGCCACAAAGTAGAAGTAATTTGTTTTGGCAGGATGTGCGGCAGCTTCCAGGGATGCCTTGCCAGGCATCGCAATCGGTGTCGGCGGCAAACCGGTAATAATATAAGTATTGTATGGGGTTGGCGTATCAAGCGCTTTGCGCGTAATGACACCATCGTAACTGTCCCCCATACCATAGATAACCGAAGGATCTGTCTGCAGGCGCATCCCTACCCGTAAACGGTTGATAAAAACCGAGGCGACCAGTGCCCGCTCTTCATTCACCGCCGTTTCTTTCTCGATAATCGACGCCATGGTCAGCAATTCATCTGGTGTTTTATAGGGCAACCCTTCTTGACGTCCCTGCCAAATATTACTGAGTGTTTTTTCCATACGCTGATGTGCGCGCAACAACAGCGATTTGTCGGTCGTACCTGCGGTGTACAGATAAGTATCGGGATAAAACCAGCCTTCTGGGTTAGGTTTATCCTTGATATTCAATGTATCGGCAATATCCTGAACACTTTCATCGTTCAGAGTATGTTTAATATAAGGGGCCTGTTTCAATATCTCCAGCCAGTCTTTCAGGCGGGAACCTTCAATAAAACGAATAGGAAATTGAGCTTCTTTACCACTGGCCAATAAGGACAGCATTTCACGGACAGTCATGCCAGGAATAAATCGATAACTGCCAGCTTTGAAGTTCGCCAATTCAGGTTCTATCCGTAATAACCAGGGAAACCATGCGCTCTTCTTCATCACCTGCTTTTCAATCAACAATGTTTCCAGCGCTTCGCGGCCAGTTCCTGTTGGAAGCGTGAAAATGATATCCTGCTTGATCAATAGTGGCGATAGTGCAAAACGCTGTACCTGTTTCCAAAAAACGACTGCGCCAATAATCAGAAAGGTTACGATCAAAAGACCAATTTTGGTTCTCTGCATAAAAATCATGACTCATGGTTAGGGCTCAGAAAATCGTAAAGCTTTCTTGAGCGATAACACCAGGTATTCACCTGATTTACGGGAATTATTGGCATTAATGCATTACAAACTATCAGTTCTTCCGCATCCGCCAATGTCTCCAGCGGCGCATTTACAATCTGCAACCGGAAATCTGACACTGCCAACTGCGCAATAATATGCTGTCGCGCCACGCCATCCACGCCAGCTTGCGATACATCTGGCGTATATACCACGTTTCCCTTGCGCCAGAATAAATTAGCCGCACAACATTCCACCACCCAGCCAGCGGTGTCAAGCACCAAGGCCTCATCAGCACTGGTCTGTTCAAGATGCATACGGATGAATATCTGTTCAAGCCGATTCAGATGCTTTATCCCGGCCAACAATGTGCTTCTGGCTAATCTTATCGGACTAACCGCCAGGCTAATGCCTTCGCTTCGCCAACGTGCATAATGTTCAGGATAATCAGACTGCATAACAATACGCGTGGATCCTTGGCAACCACCAGGGCTGTATCCTCGCCCACCCTGCCCTCGGGTGATGATAACCTTCACAATACCATCTTGATATCCACGAGCAGCCTGATGCATTTCGGCCTCAAGTTTTTGCCACTCCACGGTGGGTAACATCAATTTTTCTGCCGCCTGCTGTAAACGTTGCAGATGACGCTCAAACCATACGATACGATCATTCACCACTCTTGCTGTGGTAAAGCAGCCATCACCAAACTGGGTACCACGATCCAATGCCGACAGTTGTTGTTCCTGTTCACCATTAATCCAGAGCATAGTATTTACTCCCCCTTGACCAAATCAGCTTGTCAGTGCATGCCATCATTCACAAGTAGTCGCTATCTGATTTTATATAGATCCAAAAAAAAACCCGGTAAAACCGGGTTTTCTACTAAAACATCATATTAGATCTTACGGAATACCAGTGAGCCGTTAGTACCACCAAATCCAAAGGAATTACACAAAGTGTATTCTACGTTGGCTACCTGACGTGCTTCATGAGGAATAAAGTCAAGATCGCATCCCTCGTCAGGGTTATCCAGATTAATCGTCGGTGGTACAGCCTGATCACGCAGTGCAAGAATACTGAAGATAGACTCAATAGCACCTGCCGCACCTAACAGATGACCGGTCATGGATTTTGTTGAACTAATCAGCACACGGGAGGCATCTGCCCCAAAGACGGATTTGACAGCTTGCGTTTCCGCTTTGTCGCCCACAGATGTCGAGGTTCCATGCGCATTGATATATCCCACCTGAGAGGTACTAACTCCGGCATCACGTAGCGCATTTACCATTGCCAATGCAGCTCCAGCACCATCTTCCGGTGGTGAAGTCATATGGTAAGCATCGCTGCTCATACCAAAACCCACTATTTCTGCATAAATTTTGGCTCCGCGCTTTTTAGCATGCTCATACTCTTCGAGTACCATAATACCGGCGCCATCACCCAGAACAAAACCATCACGGTCTTTATCCCAGGGCCGACTGGCAGCCTGCGGATTATCGTTACGAGTCGACAATGCACGGGCAGCGCCAAAACCGCCGACACCCAATGGCGTACTGGCTTTTTCAGCCCCACCAGCCAACATCACGTCCGCATCATCATAAGCAATAATGCGTGCAGCATGGCCAATATTATGCACACCAGATGTGCACGCTGTAGCAATAGAAATACTTGGCCCGCGCAGACCATACATAATAGTCAGATGCCCAGCGACCATATTAACAATGGTAGACGGGACAAAAAACGGACTGATTTTACGTGGCCCGCCATGAACCAGGGAGTTATGGTTTTCTTCAATAAGTCCTAGGCCACCAATACCAGAACCAATTGCAGCCCCAATACGGGGAGCATTGGTTTCCGTAACCTCAAGACCAGAATCCTGCATGGCTTGAATACCGGCCACAATTCCGTATTGAATAAAAGAATCCATCTTGCGAGCTTCTTTACGCGAGATAAATTCCTCACAGTTAAAGTCCTTTACTAAGCCAGCAAAACGCGTTGCATAGGCACTAGTATCGAAATGGTCAATCAGGTTGATACCACTCTGACCGGCAAGCAAAGTATTCCAGCTTGACTCTACTGTATTGCCGACAGGAGATAACATGCCCAGACCAGTCACAACTACTCGACGCTTAGACACGCTGAACCTCCAGGGAGGGAAAAATGATACAGGGGTGCAAAAAAGAAACTTAGGCGGTCGAATGACCGCCTAGATATGTTCGATTACTGCTGATTAGCCTGAATGAAATCAATGGCTGCCTGAACAGTTGTGATCTTTTCAGCTTCTTCATCTGGAATTTCAGTATCAAACTCTTCTTCCAGTGCCATTACCAGCTCAACAGTGTCAAGAGAATCAGCGCCGAGGTCATCTACGAAAGAAGCATTATTTACCACTTCTTCCGCTTTAACACCAAGCTGCTCAACGATGATTTTCTTAACGCGTTCTTCGATAGTGCTCATACTCTTAAATTTCCTATCAAAACTCGCTTTCGCGATGGTTTTCGTAGTGTATAAAATGTTGAAAAAGATGCAACAAAATCAAGACTGGTCGAACCAAGATTTTGTGCTTTTTTGCGGTTTTCGCCGCAAATTAACGCAAATTACGGTCGTACTCATTAGATCATATACATGCCGCCGTTGACATGCAATGTTTCGCCGGTAATGTAACCCGCCTCATCAGAGGCTAAAAACGCAACAGCACTAGCGATTTCTTTCGCATCACCCAGACGGTTGGCAGGAACATCCGCCAAAATGCCTGCACGTTGTTCATCTGTCAATGCCCGTGTCATGTCAGTTTCAATAAATCCTGGAGCAACAACATTCACCGTGATACCACGAGAGGCGACTTCACATGCCAGAGATTTGCTAAACCCGATCAATCCAGCCTTGGCAGCCGCATAGTTAGCCTGCCCAGGATTTCCGCTGGAACCAACAACAGAACCGATGGTTATAATACGACCAAAACGTTTTTTCATCATGGTACGTAATACGGCCTTGGATAGGCGGAATACTGAACTTAAGTTCGTATCCAGCACATCCTGCCATTCATCGTTTTTCATGCGGATCAGCAAATTATCTCGAGTAATACCGGCATTATTGACGAGAATGTCAATATCACCAAATTCCGCATGGATACTTGCCAACACACTCTCAATTGAAGCCGCATCAGCGACATTCAACAGGTAACCTTTTCCCTTTTCTCCCAACCAGGCACTAATATCTGCAGCCCCTTTTTCACTGGTTGCAGTGCCAATAACTTTTGCGCCACGTGCAACCAATACTTCAGCGATGGCCCGTCCAATTCCACGACTGGCTCCGGTAACCAGAGCAATTTTTCCGTCAAAAATCATATTTTCACCGTTTCTATTGTTCAAGTGCCGCTGACAGAGAAGCAGAATCGTTTACTGCTACCGCAGTCAGGGTACTAACGATTCTTTTAGTTAATCCGGTTAAAACTTTACCCGGCCCGACTTCTAGTAATGTTTCCACACCCTGCGAAGCCATGAATTCGACACACTCAGTCCAACGTACCGGATTATGAAGCTGGCGAACCAGCGCGCTGCGTATCGCCTCTGACGAGGTTTCAATGCGTGCATCCACGTTATTCACCACGGGAATATGGGGAGAACAAAACGTGATTATCTCCAATGCATCCGCCAACTTACGGGCAGCAGGTTCCATCAAAGCACAATGCGAAGGAACACTCACGGGTAAAGGTAAAACACGCTTCGCCCCCGCCGCTTTACAAAGGCCCCCGGCACGTTCGACCGCTTCCTTGTTACCAGCAATAACAACCTGACCCGGAGAGTTAAAATTAACCGGCGAAACTACCTGTCCATGCGCAGCCTCAATACAAGCACCAGTAATCAATTCGTTATCCAGACCTATGATGGCATACATAGCACCAGTACCTTCAGGTACAGCTTCCTGCATCAATTTACCGCGTAATTCAACCAAACTGACCGTTTGCTTGAAATCCAACACTCCAGCGCAAACCAGAGCAGAATATTCACCAAGGCTATGACCAGACATCAATGCAGGAATTCTGCCACCTTGCTGTTGCCAAACCCGCCATATAGCAACAGAAGCCGTCAGTAGCGCTGGCTGTGTCTGCCATGTTTTATTCAATTCTTCTGCAGGCCCTTGCTGAACCAGCTGCCAAAGATCATACCCCAAAGCAGCAGATGCCTCGACAAAGGTTTCTGCTATTTGCGGGAACTTTTCAGCTAATTCAGACAACATACCCATTGATTGGGAACCTTGTCCAGGGAACACCATTGCAAATCGCGTCATATCAAAAATCCTGTTTACTCAAAAACGAACCAATGCCGAACCCCAGGTAAAACCGCCACCAAAGGCTTCCAACAAGATTAATTGTCCGCGTTTGATACGCCCATCACGCACCGCCTCATCCAAAGCGGAAGGAACTGAAGCGGCTGAAGTATTACCATGACGATCCAGAGTCACAACAACCTTATCCATGCTCATACCTAATTTTTTAGCCGTTGCGCTAATGATGCGCAGGTTCGCCTGATGGGGCACTAACCAATCCAGTTCGCTTTTATCGTGATTAGATGCCACCAGCGTTTCTTCAACGATGTGGGCCAATTCTGTCACCGCAACTTTAAAAACCTCATTACCCGCCATTGTCAGGTAAGCGGATTCTTGACCAGTACGCTCCGGATTGGGTAACGTCAGTAACTGACCATAGCGGCCATCTGCATGTAAGTGCGTGGAAATAATGCCTGACTCTTCAGATTTGGTTAACAACATTGCACCCGCACCGTCACCGAACAGGATCAGTGTGCCACGATCGGTCGGATCCAAAGTACGAGACAATGTATCTGCTCCAATTATCAAAGCATAATCCACTGCACCATTTTTCACATACTGGTCAGCAACACTAAGTGCATAAGTAAAACCAGCACAGGCGGCCGCAAGATCAAAGGCGATAGTATCTTTGATTCCCAGCATTTGCTGGATCTGGCAAGCCGAACTTGGGAAAGCATGACTGGAGGAAGTCGTTGCAACAATCAGCAATCCAACCTTGTTTTTATCCACGTCTGCCATTTCAAGCGCTTTCTGAGCTGCACGACACCCCATTGTTGCAACACTTTCATCAGGTGCCGCAATGCGTCGTTCACGGATACCGGTACGAGTAACAATCCATTCGTCTGACGTATCCACCATTTTTTCTAAATCAGCATTTGTCCTGATTTGTGCGGGCAAATAGCTTCCCGTTCCAATAATTTTTGTATACATGTACGCTTAGTCACTCTTGGGTAATACAGCTTCTAGTCGCGCAGCAATCCGCTCCGGAAGTTGCCTCTGTACCGTCTGCATCGCCTGTTCAATAGCTACCGCAAACGCGTTTTGGTTCGCGGCACCGTGGCTCTTAATTACAGTTCCACGTAATCCTAACAGACATGCGCCATTATAGTGGTCAGGGTTCAGGTGCTTAAAACGCTTCGCAAGTCGTTTTTGCAACCAACGCCCCAAAAATTTCAGCCACCAGGACGGTTTTTGTCTGTGTTCTGAACCCGAAGAAAATTTCAGAAGCGACAAAAACATCCTCACCACACCTTCCAGAGTCTTCAATGCGACATTACCCACAAAGCCGTCACAGACCATCACATCTGTCTTGCCGGTCAGTAATTCGTTACCTTCCAAATAGCCGATATAGTTGATCGACGGTGTCATTCTTAACTGCGCGGCAGCTTCTCGGATATTATTAAGGCCTTTGCTCTCTTCTTCACCAATATTCAGAAGTGCTACACGAGGATTTGTCAGTCCCAACACTTCTTCTGCCATGACCGCGCCCATCACGGCAAACTGCACCAACATGGTACTACTACACTCCACATTGGCACCCAAATCCAAAATGACCGTTTTGCCCTGTCGCTGGTGCGGCAACAAGGTAACCAAGGCAGGGCGCTCAATTCCCTCAAGCGGCTTTAGCAACAATTTTGCCAACCCCATCAATACTCCGGTATTACCAGCACTGACACATGCCTCTGCCCGCCCTTCCTTTATCAACTCCAATGCGACACGCATAGAGGTTCCCCTGCTGTTACGGATCGCCTGTGATAGACGAACATCACCAGAGATTACCGATTCAGCGGGTACAACATCCAAGCGGGAAAGTAGAGAGGAATCGACGTTATCAAGTAATGGAATAAGTACAGCAGGATCGCCAACCAATAACAAATGGAGGCTTGGACTGGAAGCCAGTGCCTGCAATGCCGCAGGCACTGTGACGCAAGGGCCAAAATCCCCGCCCATTGCATCCAACGCCAAAGTTAGGCGTGTCAATGTATTTCCTTGCTGAAATTCGCAGGAATTACTTGGCAACGACCTTACGACCGCGGTAGTAGCCATCCGCAGTGACGTGATGACGCAGATGAGTTTCGCCAGAAACTTTATCTACGGAAATTGCAGAAGTGGTCAGCGCATCGTGAGCACGACGCATACCACGCTTGGAACGGCTAGGTTTATTCTGTTGTACGGCCATGGACCTTACTCCTTAATTACTTATGCTTTAAACTGGCTAATACGGCAAATGGATTGGGTTTTTCTGCCTCTTCCGGCAACTTACCAAATATCATATCCGCGTCGGACACTTCACAGTGTTCAGAATCATGCACCGGAGCAATTGGCAAAGACAGAATGATTTCATCTTCAATCATTGCCAATAAATCAACCTCACCGAACTCATTGACTTCGATCGGCTCATATACTTCCGGCAAAGCTTCGGCCTGCTCATCATTGATGATCGGGCTAAAACAGAACGTAGCGTGAACTTGATGCTTGAAAGGCTTGTTACAACGTTGGCAAAGTAACGTCACCGCAACATCAGCGCTTCCATTAATCACAGCCAATCTTTGGTTATCAATACTGAATGACAACACAGCTTCAATATCACTGTCCACACTCACCACTGATTCGGCAACACGCATTACTTGTTCAGCAGTATAGATACCAACATAATCTAAACGCTTTTGAGCAGTGCGAACCGCATCAAGGGTTAAGGGTAATTTTACCTTTTGCATAGGGCGCGCATATTAACGTCGTAACGACATAGAGTCAAAGAAAAAGGTAGTGAAGCAGTTCACTTACCTCTATTCGCTTCCTGAGCGGCGCTCAGTGTAGAATGCCTTTCATCATTACGCTATGGTTTCCAAAAAAATTTATGCATCAAATCGTTCTCGCATCTACTTCTATTTATCGCAAGTCTCTGCTGGAAAAGCTGGATATCCCTTTTATTTGTGCATCACCCAACGTGGATGAAACACCACTCCCCGGGGAAGATGCCACTGCGCTTGTCATACGTCTGGCAGCAGCAAAAGCACAGGCACTGGCTACCCGATATCCCAGACATTTAATCATCGGTGCTGATCAAGTTTGTGTTCTGTCTGGCGAAATCACAGGGAAACCTCATAACAAGGATAATGCTATGCGGCAATTACGTCAGATTAGCGGAAATTGTGTTACTTTTTTTACCGGATTATCACTGTTAAATAGTGGGACACAACATCTTCAATGTATCACAGAGCCTTTTGACGTGTACTTCCGGCACCTTAGCGACACAGAGATCGAACATTACGTAGATAAAGAACAACCCTGGGATTGCGCTGGCAGTTTCAAAAGTGAAGGGTTGGGGATCACATTATTTGAAAGATTGTCAGGCCGCGATCCCAATACCCTAATTGGGCTACCGTTAATCGCTTTATTGGAAATGCTGCGTAAAGAAGGGGTTCACCCACTCCTGCAATAAACGGCATCAGAAAAATGCCTGTAACAGCGACAGGCGTTATGCATCATTTTTTAGCCTGTCGCAAGACCCGCAGACAGTGCTGTAGTTCCTTATCCATTGGAGCTTCGAGCCGCAATGTTTCTCCCGTATTAGGATGTTCAAAGCGTAGCGCCTGCGCATGAAGAAAGAGCCGTTTTAATCCGGTTTCCGCCAGCTGTCGGTCAAAATCACGATCACCATAACGGTCATCACAAGCGATAGGATGGCCAGCATATTGCGCATGTACCCGAATTTGGTGTGTCCTTCCCGTTACGGGGCTGGCTTTGACCAACGTAGCATGTTCGAACCGCTCTTCGACTTTAAAATGAGTCTCTGATGCTTTTCCTTCACTATTTACCCGGACAATACGTTCTCCGCTTTGAAGAACATTCTTAAATAGTGGTGCCTGCACAGCTTTGCAATGAGATTGCCATTGTCCCCGAACCAGCGCCAGGTAATCCTTCTGCATATTTTTCATCCGTAACTGCTCGTGAAGAGCCCGTAATGCAGAACGTTTCTTGGCCACCAGCAACACACCAGACGTATCCCGATCCAGTCGGTGTACCAGTTCAAGGAAACGTGACTCCGGCCTCAGAGCCCGCAAGGCCTCAATAACGCCGAAGCTGAGGCCACTGCCACCATGTACAGCGGTACCAGAAGGTTTATTCAGCACTAATAGATAGTCGTCTTCATAAATTATGCAATCTGCTAATGCAGAGACTTTATCAAGACTGGCCGAAACAGTGCTCTCAGCCCGTTCTGACTGCCGTACGGGCGGAACACGGATCTCATCGCCATCAAGCAATTTATATTCCGGCTTAACCCTTTTCTTATTCACACGCACTTCACCTTTACGCAAAATGCGATAAATCATGCTTTTTGGCACACCTTTAAGACGAGTGCGCAAAAAATTGTCTATTCGTTGACCTGCCTCTTCAGCAGAAATCGTCAAAAATTGTACTGATGGATTATCTGTTTTCATGAAACGGGATTCTAAAGAGCACAGGTAGATAGCGCCACATCTTTTTCTATGCTTAACTGTCAGTCTGACTTATGAAGATATTGTTAGAGTGGTTTGCCTCGCCGGTACTAGTATCAACTATTGCTAGTTTGGTTAAAAACAGTACGACAAGCTTTATACAGACAGGCAAAGTCACCTTGCTATAAACGTGTCAGCAATGGAATAATGCTTTAGTTTTCCATGCTGATTTCCATTAGAACAAGGGAAATTGCGGAATTATTATATTTGCCTGATTACACATAAACGCAGCAATGGCGTAAGACGTATTGTTTAATCAAGCAGTTAGCGAGCTGCGGTTTGCAGCTTGGCCGGCATATGGAATCAGGTCTGGTAATATATTTTCAGAAGCTGTTCCCGCAGTAAATGCGCTGTAACTCCCGCCAGGATCTACAGGCTACCGAAAAATGCGTCTCTATGCAGTCGACAACCGGGAGGTTGACGTCTCTGCAATAAGCCTCGAGGCCATCGGTTCTCTCCGGTCATGCACCGTATTTATCCGCAGCTCTATCAATAATGTATTGTAAAAATAATGAGTAAGTTACGATGAAAAGAATGTTGATTAACGCAACTCAGCAAGAAGAGTTGCGTGTTGCCTTGGTTGATGGTCAACGCCTCTATGATTTGGACATTGAAAGTCCGGGTCATGAACAAAAGAAAGCAAATATCTACAAAGGTAAAATCACACGCATTGAGCCAAGTCTGGAAGCAGCATTTGTTGATTATGGTGCAGAACGACATGGCTTCCTCCCACTTAAAGAAATCGCGCGCGAATATTTCCCCAGTAATTACTCTTCTCACGGCCGCCCGAACATCAAAGATGTTTTGCGTGAAGGACAAGAAGTTATCGTTCAGGTCGATAAAGAAGAGCGTGGTAACAAAGGAGCAGCGCTTACAACGTTTATCAGTCTGGCCGGCAGTTATCTGGTGCTAATGCCAAACAATCCAAGAGCCGGTGGAATTTCTCGCCGAATTGAAGGTGATGACCGTACAGAACTGAAAGAAGCACTGGGTTCATTACAGTTACCCGATGGTATGGGGCTTATTGTCCGTACCGCCGGTGTAGGGAAATCGGCTGACTCTCTGCAATGGGATTTGGCTTTCCGCTTGAAGCACTGGGAAGCCATTAAAAAAGCAGCAGAAGGCCGACAGGCACCGTTCCTGATTCACCAGGAAAGCAATGTGATAGTGCGCGCATTTCGTGATTATCTGCGTCAGGATATCGGCGAAATTCTGATCGACAATCCAAAAGTTCTCGAATTAGCCAAAGAACATATTGCTGCATTGGGTCGCCCAGATTTCAGTAGTAAAATCAAGTTGTACAGCGGTGAGATTCCACTGTTCAGCCATTATCAGATCGAGTCTCAAATTGAATCGGCCTTCCAGCGCGAAGTCCGACTGCCTTCCGGTGGCTCTATCGTTATCGACAGCACGGAAGCATTGACAGCTATAGATATCAACTCAGCACGGGCTACCCGTGGAGGGGATATCGAAGAGACGGCATTTAACACCAATCTTGAAGCCGCAGATGAAATTGCACGGCAACTGCGTCTGCGCGACCTCGGTGGCCTGATTGTCATTGATTATATTGATATGACCCCAGTACGCCATCAGCGAGAAGTTGAAAACCGTCTGCGTGATGCTGTTCGTCAGGATCGTGCCCGTATCCAGATTGGGCGGATTTCACGCTTTGGCCTGTTAGAAATGTCTCGTCAACGTCTCAGTCCTTCGTTGGGTGAATCCAGCCATCACGTATGTCCACGTTGTAGCGGAATGGGAACTATCCGGGATAATGAATCCCTGTCATTGTCCATCTTGCGTTTGATTGAAGAAGAGGCGCTGAAGGAGAATACCCAAGAGGTTCACGCCATTGTTCCGGTACCTATCGCCTCTTACCTGCTGAACGAAAAACGTGATGCCGTAAACGCAGTTGAAAAACGACAAGGCGGTGTACGAGCAATTATCGTTCCGCACGATGGTATGGAAACACCACATTATTCTGTCGTCCGCGTTCGCAAAGGCGAAGAGAAGCCGACGCTCAGCTACCTGCTTCCCCAATTGCTGGAAGCTGAAACTCAGCAGGCACTGGAAGAACAACAGCCTATTGAACGGAAAATACCGGAACAACCCGCACTGGCAACCTTTACCATGCCGGACATTCCACTTTCTGAGAAAAAAGTGCCAGCTGTCTCCCCCTCCCCGGCGACATCATCTGAAACCAACTCAGCACCTACTGAACCTGGTTTATTCGGTCGGCTGTTTGGTGCATTGAAAGGCATTTTCGCCTCTCCGGCTACCGAGACGGATAAGAAAGAAGACACCGTACCCGTTGTTACTGAAGAACCACGCCAGGAGCGTCGGAATAACAGCCGTCGCCAGTCCAGCAATCGCCGTGACAGAACTCCCCGCGAGAACAGAGAACCGCGTGAAGATCAGCGCCGGAATAAGCGCGCACAGAACGTCGTATCCGATGATGATCAAAACCAAAGTAGTACTGCTGCTGCCGCAACGACTGAAAAAGCACCTCATGATGAACAGCGTCGCGAACAACGAGCAGATCGTCAGAAACGTCGACAGGAAGAAAAACGGCCGACACAACCAGAAGTCAAAGCGCTCGATACCACTGTCGAGAGTGCAGAAGAGACCTCCCCGTCGGCGGAACAGGATAAGCCAGCTCCGGTAATGCAACGTCGTCAGCGTCGTCAGTTAACGCAAAAAGTCCGTGTTCGTGATGTATCTACCACGGATGATGTTGTTGATACGTCAATCGGTATTATTGAGGAAGTTTCTCTGGTGCTGCCCCATCAGGCTGATGTGGAAGAAGCATCGGTTGAAGTTGAAGGTAATTCTAATGGAGTGGAAAACCATCAGATCACAGAAACTAATCGTGGTGGTACCACTGGTGAAAATGGGATGCCACGGCGTTCACGCCGCTCTCCTCGGCATCTACGCGTCAGCGGACAACGCCGTCGCCGCTATCGGGATGAGCGTTATCCGGTCAGTTCCCCTATGCCATTGGCCCAGGCTGCATCTGCACCTGAAATAGCATCAGGAAAAGTCTGGATTAAATATCCTGTAGCACAACCTCAATTGCCGGAAGTTGCTGAGGAACAGATACAGGACGTGATGCCTTCATCTGAATTACCCTTGTTGCCGGTAGCTGCGGCTACAGCAAATACGCTCGCGACTGAAACTGTTGTGACGGAAACATCCCACGACATGTCACCAGAAGTTAAGTCTGTAGCCACTGACGCTGAGGTAGATACGATAACTGCACCAGAAGAAGCAGTTACCGCACAATCGCCATCACCGCTGGAAACACATCTCTCACACGATGTATCCCCGGCTCTTGAAACTGACATTAACATTATTGAGGAAGTCGCCGCACTGACTCAAGAGACATCTTCAGATGTTGCTGTTCAGCCAATCGTCGAGGAAATACAGGAAGCGGCGCCGTTATCTCCACAGATAATCGACGTTCAACCTGTTGGTGAGCGACCAGAACCTTATGTCGCAGCCCCTCAGTCTGCACCCTCACCCGTCATTGAACAGCATGATGCCGATGATAAGTCACATTATCATCATGCAACTGCACCGATGACAAAAGCACCAGCTCCCTCTTATGTGCCTGACACGCCAAAATTGAGTGACTGGCAGCGCTCAGGCTACCATTTTGATGGTAAAGGAGCAGCAGGCGGCCATGCCGCAGCTAATCAGGCTAGTGTACCAGCGACAAAGCCATCATCAACGACTGAAGACTGACCATAAAAAAGCACCACGTAAGTTCATCTCGTGGTGCTCTGTTTTTTTCTCTATGCCCGTCTATGACGGGCTTTTTATGCAATAGATTTCAATAAGTTGATGTCCATACCTTCAATTTTACCCTTTAGCTGTGCAACTAACTGTTGGAAGTGTGGCGTTTGTTCATGTTCATTCAGCATATCCTGACTTTTCCAGCGTTCAAAAAACACAAAAGTACCTGGTTTGTTGATTTCTTCGTGTAAATCATACTGTAGATTCCCAGACTCCTGACGACTAGGGTCAACTACCTGTTTTAGTACTGCCGTGACTTCCTGAATGTATCCAGGTTTGGCCTGCACACTGGCAACAATACGAATTTCCATAACTATCCTCTACTATTTACATAAGTATTTGAATGTTTAACCATAAAACGCTAGTACGGAATTAATTTCAACCGTTTATCAACAAACGGATGCATTGATGGGACTTTCCGCTTATGCTTATTCCCCGCCGTATCAGTTCATTAATTATGATGTTTATTCACTGACCGCCGGAGCGTTATTCATGACCCCCTTGCCAAATGTTCTAAAGATTCGTCGCCCTGACGACTGGCATCTTCACCTACGTGACGATCAGATGCTTAAAGCTGTCCTACCACACACCAGCCGCTTTTTCGCCCGAGCCATCGTTATGCCAAATCTGACGCCGCCCATAACGACAGTTGCAGGTGCCGTCGCTTACAGACAACGCATTCTAGACGCGCGCCCGGCAGGGGATAATTTTCAGCCGCTGATGACATGCTATCTGACAGACTCTCTTGATAAGGCAGAACTGGAATCAGGTTACGAACGGGGCGTATTCACTGCCGCCAAACTCTACCCCGCTCATGCGACAACTAATTCCAGTCATGGCGTGACTGACATCAGGACAATTTATCCCGTACTGGAAATGATGCAAAAGCTAGGCATACCACTGCTGGTTCATGGTGAAGTCACTGACCCTGCGGTAGACATATTTGATCGGGAAGCCCGTTTCATTGAGAGGGTCATGGAACCGTTACGAAAGCAGTTTCCTGAGTTGAAGGTTGTTTTCGAACACATTACAACACGAGAAGCAGCACAATATGTACAAGAAGGGGATCACTTTCTGGCTGCCACTATTACCCCTCAACATTTAATGTTTAACCGTAACCACATGTTAGTTGGCGGTATTCACCCCCATCTTTATTGCCTACCGATACTAAAACGTAATGTGCATCAACAGGCACTGCGTGATGCAGTTACTAGCGGTTGCAAAAAATTCTTCCTGGGGACCGACTCAGCTCCACATGCCCGACATCACAAAGAGTCATCCTGTGGATGTGCCGGAGTTTTTAATGCGCAGGCAGCATTAAGTGCTTATGCAACTGTATTTGAAGAAATGAATGCGCTGGATCAACTAGAAGCCTTCTGTTCACTTAATGGCCCTCATTTTTATGATTTACCGGTAAACGACTCGTTTATTGAACTCCATCGTGAAGCCACCACATTCCCAGAAGAGGTTCAAGCTGGTGACAACGTATTGATCCCATTCCTTGCTGGCCAGACATTAAACTGGTCTATTCGCTGATCGGCTTTCTTCACCCTGCTCCGACAGGGTGAAACCTCACTTACCCGTAAATAAAAATTTTCATTCAATGTCTTGTCCTTCTGCGTTAACAGCTGTATAAATAAACAGTTAACTTTGGAGGATATCATGCACGTCGAAGTCACTATAGCAAAAACATCAATCCTGCCCGTTGGTGCCATTGAGGCGCTAACTCATGAACTCAGTTTGCGAATTAGCCACTATTACCCGGAAACGGCGGTTAAGGTACGCTACGCCGCAGCCAACAATCTGAGTGTTTTGGGAGGGAGTAAGGAAGACAAAGAAAAGATCTCAGAAATTTTACAGGAAACCTGGGAGAGTGCTGACGATTGGTTTATATCTGAATAATGAGAATCCACATATCATGAATTTGCACAATATGAATGATCGTTTTTCTCCTTCATCATTTAGCTTTTTCGGCTTAGAGGCGGACTCAACAGTGTAGCTGCACCTTGTTTTTATTGAGATCTGCCTACATTACTATTTGCCAATGAAGCAATAGCTTCCTCATGTTAACGGGTTTTATTGTTTATCACTCTCTGTATCTCGTCTGAATAATTATTGACCGACATCTTTATTTGCAAATTTCCTACAATTAATTTCCATAAATGAATCCAGCAACGATATACTGATATTGCTCACTTGATAAGAGCCGCCTTAAACCTCGTTAGTCACTCACGTTAGTAACTAGTCAATAAGGGGTATTTATGGACAGAAAAAATGAAGTTATTCAAACACATCCACTCGTGGGTTGGGATATCAGTACCGTTGACAGTTATGACGCAATGATGATTCGCTTGCATTATTTATCAAAAGCGGATCAAACACCCGATGAGGCGCAAGTTGATCGCACACTGTGGTTAACAACAGATGTGGCAAGACAGCTTATTTATATTTTAGAAGCCGGTATTGCCAAGATCGAATCGACTGAATTTCAAGCTATTGATTACCTAAAGCACTGATATTTTATTTTTATATTTACATCAATTTTCTTTTCAGCACTATAGACACCGCTCTTAATGAGCGGTGTCTTAGCTCACAGAGCCTCTTTTTAATTTCAGGTAAATCTTCTCGTTAATAGGCACATCGACTCATATTATGTGTGACTTTATTCAAAATTGAGCGTTTAGTAAAACCAAACCATACTGTCTATTTTCCTGAAATCAATTGGTAACTCAGATAAGCAATATCTTGTTTATTTACTCATTTCATTCCAGGTTTATGTAGCGTTAAATTCAATAATTTTTTTGATTTATTGAAAATTTTCATGCCATTTTCCCGGTTACTACGATGGAATCGTTGTTCTTCAAGTGATAACTTTCGCTCTTCCTGACACGCTGAACTACAGCATCCTTCATATTTTTCCGCACATACAGGACATTGAATAAACAGTAAATGACACCCCTCATTACGGCAATTAGTGTGACTGTCACATGGCGTTCCACATTGGTGACAATGCGCAATGATATGTTCTGAGATACGTTCGCCCATACGTTCATCAAACACAAAGTTCTTGCCAATAAATTTGAGCGGCAGACCTTTGACTTTGGCTTGTCGTGCATACTCAATAATGCCACCTTCGACATGATAAACATTTTTAAAGCCACGATGCAGTAGATATGCGCTAGCCTTCTCACAGCGAATGCCCCCAGTACAATACATGACAATATTTTTTTCACGTGAATCAGTAAGCATATCCACTGCCATCGGAAGCTGTTCCCGGAAGGTATCTGAAGGAATTTCTATCGCATTCTCAAAATGACCAACTTCATATTCATAATGATTACGCATATCAACAAACAGCGTATCGGGATCTTCGGCCATCTGATTAACCTGTTCCGCTTTCAGATAATGCCCGACCAGAGATGAATCAAACGTCGGGTCGTCAATACCGTCAGCCACGATCCTGTCACGAACTTTCATTCGCAAAACCCAAAATGATTTTCCATCGTCATCCAGAGCTATATTGAGTCGAATGTGATCAAGTTCTGAATGAGTGCTAAATAATGTTGTCTTAAAGTCGTCAAAGCGGCTCTGCGGTATGCTGATTTGTGCATTGATACCTTCCTGAGCAATATAAATCCGACCAAAAACATTAAGTGCAGTGAACGCCATATATAATCGGTCGCGAAAAACCTGTGGGTCATCAATATGAAAATATCGGTAAAAGGAGATGGTCATGCGAGGCTCTGTTTCTGCGAGCATGCGCGCCTTCAACTCCTCATTGGAAACACGGTTATGTAGCACTGGCATGGTGTACTTTCCTGTTTTTAGTGAGATTAGAACATCAACGCCATGTTATAGCATTGTTGCTTAAATGTGTGGGCTGGCATGATACCTGATTGGACACTATCTGTCAGGATAGTAAAATTGCTATCAGGATATAAAAATCAAGTTTTCTGCTATATATACAATGATGTTCTGTTTCATTTATTGCCATCAAAAGTTAAAACGATCAATAGCGGATGTTATTATAATCCTCACGTTGAATTTTCGTATAAAAATTAGGCTGTAGCATAGTAACCACAGATGCTATCAATGCAGTGGTGATCCACCTGCCGAGTGAGTTCTGATTTCTAACCATTAACAACTGGCACTGTTTGTGCCGATTTTGATACTTGAGACCATGACACAAATCCCTTCATTTAATCGCTCTCTGCTTCACCCCCGTTACTGGCTAACATGGCTAGGCATTGGTGTTCTCTATCTGATCGTGCTGCTTCCCTATCCAATTATCTATCATATTGGTACTGCATTAGGACGTCTGGCAATGCACTTTCTGAAGCGACGCGTAGAAATTACCCACCGCAATCTTGAACTTTGTTTTCCTGATATGTCTCTGGAAGAACGTAATGTCATGGTGAAAAAAAACTTTGAGTCTGTAGGAATGGGGATAATGGAAACCGGTATAGCCTGGTTTTGGCCAGACTGGCGAATCAACCGTTGGGTTACCGTCATCGGGATAGAACACATGTTGCCATTGCGACAGGAAAAACGGGGTATTATGCTGATTGGCCTGCACTTCCTTACTTTGGAATTGGGCGCACGTATCTTTGGAATGCAAAACGCCGGCATCGGTGTTTATCGACCCAATGACAATAAATTGCTCGACTGGTTACAAACCTGGGGAAGAATGCGCTCCAACAAATCCATGCTGGATCGCAAAGATCTGAAAGGTATGATTCGAGCGCTCAAACAGGGTGAAATTATATGGTATGCACCCGACCATGATTATGGCCCACGTAGTAGCGTCTTTGTTCCCCTGTTTGCGGTAGATAAAGCGGCCACCACCGTAGGGAGTTACATGCTGGCCCGTGCAGCCAAACCGGCTGTTGTCCCATTTGTCCCCCGCCGACTGCCTAATGCCAACGGATATGAATTAATTATTCAGCCAGCAGAAACGGATATACCGCTTGAAAATGAAGAAACCACCGTTGCCTGGATGAATAGTCTCATTGAGCAAAATATCTTGCTGGCACCTGATCAATATATGTGGCTGCATCGCCGCTTTAAGACACGCCCGGAAGGGGAGCCTTCCCTTTATTAAGTTGGAAAACTCACTGAGAATACCCTTTGATGCCATGTAATATTCGATTTACTGGCATAAGACCAGAGGCACATACTGTTAGTTAAGTTTCAGCAGCATTGCCTCTATCACCGGTTCGGAATATGTATCATTTGTATTAGGAATTTATGACCTCTGAAGCAGAACCGATTGATTGGAAGCGCAATCTGTATGTTACTTGGCTAGGCTGTTTCTTTACCGGCGCTGCATTCAGTCTAGTCATGCCTTTCCTACCACTCTATGTGGAACAACTTGGCATCACGGGTCATGAAGCCTTGAATCTGTGGTCAGGCTTGGTCTTTAGTATTACCTTCCTTTTTTCTGCTATCGCGTCACCATTCTGGGGAAGACTCGCCGACCGTAAAGGGCGAAAGCTGATGCTATTACGTTCTGCACTTGGCATGGCTATAGTCATGGTATTAATGGGTCTCGCGCAAAATATTTGGCAATTTTTATTTCTGCGTGCTGCCTTAGGTATGCTGGGAGGTTTTGTTCCTAATGCTAATGCACTCATCGCCACACAAGTACCACGCCACCGAAGTGGATGGGCCCTGGGAACACTGTCAACCGGTGCCGTCAGTGGTGCATTAATAGGTCCACTGATCGGTGGTTATCTTGCTGATATATATGGACTCAAACCTGTGTTTTTCATTACAGCATCTGTGCTCTTTTTGTGTTTTGTGATTACACTTTTCAGTGTTCGTGAGCACTTTGCGCCGGTAGACAAGAAACACATGTTGAATGGAAGACAAGTGATGACTTCACTTAAAAATCCAAAACTTATTCTCAGCTTATTTGTTACAACGATGATTATTCAGATCGCTACCGGTTCTGTCGCCCCGATTCTTACTTTATATGTAAGGGATCTGGCTGGACAAACTCAAAATCTGGCCTTCATTAGCGGTATGATAGCGGCGATTCCTGGAATTTCCGCGTTAATCAGTGCTCCCCGACTAGGCAAACTCGGTGACAAAGTCGGCCCCGAACGTATTCTGACGGCCATGCTGGCAATATCAGTGATTTTGTTAATACCTATGGCGTTAGTTCAATCTCCATGGCAGCTTGCTGTCTTACGTTTTTTACTGGGGGCGGCTGATGGTGCATTACTGCCTGCGGTACAAACCTTATTGATCTATCATTCATCCAATCAGGTCGCTGGTAGAATTTTCAGTTATAACCAATCGTTCCGGGATGCCGGAAATGTAACCGGCCCACTGTTGGGTGCCACGGTGTCTGCTAATTATGGTTTCAGGGCAGTATTTATTGCGACGGCTTGTGTGGTACTACTCAATACGGTTTATTCGTGGTGGAGCTTGCAGCGTAAACCCACTCGGATAGAACTCCCGGGTGATTAGATGATTGTTCATCCTCACTCAGGGTAGATTTAAACACCTTCGTTATTCTTTCATATAAAAAAAACGACAACTTATGTTGTCGCTTTTCAGATAGCTAAATATAAAAAGATTAATTTTTAATCACCGGCACGGGTAAACTTCGATAGTAATTACTCCAGGCGGCATAATGCTCCGGTTGCTGCCAGACACGATAGTGCAAACGAGACAATGTAACCGGATCACTGATTAATGCTAATCGTTGGTTATTATCAATCTGCTGTGGTTTTCGAGCCAATGCGTCGGCTACACGCTGTTCACGTATATTTTCAATCGGCTGACTGCACCGATGCCGAGCAGTTGCCATAGCACTAGACAATGCATTAATCGACGGATCGAACACCGCATGCATAAATCCGTTATCCAATTTACCATCACGATTTAGACGAAAATATTTATCCGTCGCTACCAGCTCACACGGCGGATCATACTCTTCGGGGATCAATAATAAACCTGAACGCTTGCAGCTCAGTCCCAGATTTGCACGGCTAGAAAGCACAGACACCCACGGAGACAGGATCAAAGAAAAGACAATAGGTGACAGCCACCAGAGGAAGCGTAGATCCAGCCAAGCCATACCAATCGCCCATACCAGCCCAATGATTAGCTGGGAGCCATGACGAACGAATGCCTCACTCCAGGGAGTGGCGTCATCATCACGCTGAGGTGATTTCCACTGTACAGACCAACCAAGAAATGCACTGATAACAAAAACGGTATGAAACAACATCCGAACTGGTGCCAATAATACGGAAAACAGCATTTCTACCAGTAGCGAAATAAACACCCGGAATATGCCACCATAGGCCTTTGCCCCTTTTGCGCACACCAACATCACACTTAGCAACTTGGGTAAGAACAGCAAAACCAACGTGGTTGAAAACAAGGCAATTGCCAGCTCTGGGCGCCACTGAGGCCAAACTGGGAACAATTGCCTCGGTTGCAGAAAGTACTGTGGCTCCATCAAGGTATGTACTACCTGTAAAGCAGTCGACAATACCAAAAACATAAACCACAATGGTGCTGACAAATAAGACATTACGCCAGTCAGGAATACCGCACGATGCACAGGATGCATTCCCTTCACCAAGAACAAGCGGAAATTCATTAAATTACCGTGACACCAACGTCGGTCACGTTTTAGTTCATCCAATAAATTAGGTGGCAACTCCTCGTAACTGCCAGGCAGATCATAAGCGATCCATACCCCCCAGCCAGCCCGACGCATCAACGCCGCTTCAACAAAATCATGAGAAAGTATAGAACCGGCAAAAGAACCCTCCCCAGGCAAAGGAGCCAATGCACAATGCTCAATGAAAGGTTTCAGGCGGATAATGGCGTTGTGACCCCAATAATGAGACTCACCCAACTGCCAGAAATGCAGACCGGCGGTAAACAGCGGTCCGTAAACCCGGGTGGCAAACTGCTGGCAACGAGCATAAAGGGTATCCATACCGGACGCTCTGGGTGAAGACTGAATAATACCAGCGTTAGGATTAGCCTCCATCAAACGGACAAGCGACGTCAAACATTCGCCACTCATCACACTGTCTGCATCCAGTACCACTATGTAGCTGTACTGCGTTCCCCAACGACGGCAGAAATCATCAATGTTGCCACTCTTGCGTTTAACACGTCGGTGTCGGCGACGATAGAAAATACGCCCTGCCCCTCCAACTTTCTGGCACAAATCCATCCAGGCTTTTTGCTCTGCAATACAGATATCCGCATCATTGCTATCACTCAGGACATAGATATCAAAATAGTCGAGCTGTCCGGTGGCTTCCACTGACTCATAAGTCGCACGCAGACCAGCAAAAACACGGTCCACATCTTCATTACAAATCGGCATGATCAGTGCAGTACGATGTTCGGGATTCAAAGGCTCGTTGCCAACAATAGTCGAAGAGATACTGTATTTATCCTTCCCAATAAGCAGTTGCAAAAACCCCATCAGCGCTGTCCAGAATCCGGCAGAAACCCAACAGAACAAAATTGCAAACAGAATCAAAATCCCGCTCTGCAGCATATAAGGAAGGAGTTGTACTACTATCTGAAACCACCCCTGATGTATCATTTCAGAGGGGTCAATAAATGCCCACCCTTGATAAGGTAGAATCGTTTTCATATACCAAGTGGCAATGGCTGTCTGAAATAAAGTTAATATCAACAGAATATAGCGACGAATAGTTCCAACCATACGCCACCTGCTTTCATATACTGTCTCCTCTGAGTGATGGCGAGGCGGTTTGGCTCGGCCAAGCAAACCATCCCACCAGCGTACCAACGGATTGGTTTGCCATGCATCAGGAAACATCGACGTACGAGTAATCACTGGCATCGCCTGTAACGCCGTACGGCCTTCTTTGTCTTTGCTTATCTGTTTACCTTCGTTTAACCCGTCAGGCCAGGCAATTTCAAGGCGTGCCTGCACTGATGCAAGCGCGACATCATCGCCTGAAAAGGTATTGACGGCCGTCCTATCAGACAATGCCTGATGAATCGCCGACTGGTCTTGGATATCTGCCCGCGATAATCTTTCACGCAGGACACCCGCTTGCTCAGCAGACAAAGGGAGTTTATCGATATAATCGAAGGAAGAAGTTGGCTTATTCATTAGCAGGCAACTGATAGCTCCAGGTTTCAGTTAATGTCTTATCACCATTAACTAAT
Organism: Prodigiosinella confusarubida; assembly: GCF_002847015.1. Taxonomy (GTDB): domain Bacteria; phylum Pseudomonadota; class Gammaproteobacteria; order Enterobacterales; family Enterobacteriaceae; genus Prodigiosinella; species Prodigiosinella aquatilis. The sequence continues at coordinate 2,567,010 of NZ_CP025085.1, read as the reverse complement.
GCTGCTCTCATTTCTGTTGGCTGTTTATTGTCCTTGACGCGTAAACGCAGTGTCAAACGCCAACCATGAGTGACCGGATTATAACGTACACTGTCTTCTACAATTTCACCGTTAGCGCCGATACTCACTTGTGGAGTAACGGGAGTAGCCGGGTCCATTTTTGCCATTTCCGGTCCGACAAAATCCACCAGGAAAGCAGTGGTTCCATCTGGTTGACGAATCAGGTTAGACTGTTTTACATCACCGGTTGAGCGCATCGTTCGCTTAACGTAGGCAATACCAGGGGTATGCAGTTGATCTTCATCGCTGGTAAAGCGCAAGCGGTATTTCATATCCAATGGTTTGCCTTTTTCCGGCAATACATCGGGTGTCCAAAACGCGACGATATTATCGTTAGTCTCATCAGACGTCGGTATTTCTACCAATTCAACCTTACCCTTACCCCAATCCCCTAAAGGCTCAACCCAGCCACTCGGACGCAGATCATAGCGATCGTCAAGATCTTCGTAAGACGAGAAATTACGACCACGTTGCAACAGGCCAAAACCTTTCGGACTTTCTATAGTATAAGTACTAACAGCAAGATGTTTCGGGTTATTCAATGGGCGCCAAATCCACTCACCATTGCCCGCGTGAATAGATAAACCGTCTGAATCGTGCAGCTCTGGACGGTAATTCAACGTTGGCGAAGGTTGATTCGCACCAAAGAGATACATGCTGGTAAGCGGGGCAATACCCAGCTTACCCACTTTATCTCGCAGATAAATTCGCGCTTCCACATTTACAACAGTGTCACGTCCCGGATATACAACAAAACGATAAGCCCCTGTAGAGCGTGGTGAATCCAACAGCGCATAAATGACTAAATGATTGTCATTCGGTTTTGGACGCTCAATCCAGAACTCACGAAAACGAGGAAATTCTTCACCAGAAGGCAGTGCGGTATCAATTGCCAGACCGCGTGCAGACAGACCATACACCTGACCTTTACCGACGACCCGGAAATAGCTTGCTCCGAGCATGCTAACAATTTCATCGTACTTATCAGCCTTGTTAATAGGATAAAGTACTTTGAATCCGGCAAAACCCAGATTTTTCACTGTTTCAGGATCATGATTTACAGAACCGAAATCAAAATAGTCTGGGGAATATTTGATCTCGTTTACACTAGTAGCCGTAACCTCGTTGATCTTAACAGGCAGGTCGAAATACATCCCCTGATGATAGAATTGCAGTTTGAACGGTGTTTTGGCTGCATTCCAGTATGATTTGTCTTGCTTGAAACGAATTTGCTGATAGTCAGCAAATTTCATATCACGAAATTGTGCAGGAAGATTACTTTTCGGCGCTTCAAAACCTTTTGCGGCCAGCTTCTCAGCCTGCTGGGCAACATCATCAATAGAAAATGCCCAGACGGGTAAAGAAGTCAAAGACAACATAACCACTGCTGAAAGCCAGCGAAGGTTTGCCACTCGCTGTTTAACCCTAAAATTATTAACCAGCACATCTCCCCCTGTATCTGTGCTTAAATCAACTAAAATCCATATTAATGGATAAGTTAGCCTTTCGACAACTTCATAAAGATGCGGTCTATCATAATAGGTCAGCGTTTAGACAACAGACATCTTTATAAGACAATAAACAGCTTTTTTATAGCAAAACGCCGATAAATCGACTTATTGCACCGGCAAGAAATTATTTGGGTTTTCAATAATTCCAGTGCATTGTCACCTCAACACCCCGTCCGTTTATTGCTCTATGCATGGCTATTACCATAACGGATACTAACTAGGATATTCCTAAGAATAGTCCTTTGACACAGAAAGAAGCTGATTGTCCTCTTCCACACTACAGGTAGCAAGTGCTTCCCTCTAATCACTCGAATAGACACGTTTTTTTTGAAAAATTCACCACGGGATTTCACATCAAATCACAGTGAGAGAACATTCCTATAACCTCATTATCATGATTCAGGTAAAGTGACAAAATAATCATTGTCTCCTGCTCAATTCAGTATGCCTTCAATTATACCAGCAACATTTTCCGGCCTGGCTGGATTATATTCATCGAGGCTCAATAGACTGGTAGAACATACACCTGTCGTTTTCTTCCCAGATAGCTTCGCATCCGAAGCGCAAGAAAGCAGTTCATCAGTCGCTGATTATCAAGAGAAGTAATCTATGGTGTTGGCATGCATTGAATCAGGCTAATCTGTCCTCAATAGGCGAGGTCAAGTGTTTCCCTGCTGTGGTCGATTCCAGGATGGAAACGCACAAACCGTCGTGGTCACCATGACGGTTTTCAGCATAAAAATCATGTCAGTGATATCAGAACGTTGCCCAATCGGCCATATCCTCTGTAATCTTCTTTCCTTTTACATCGGGTAAATCCGTAACTAATGCCAACTGGTTATTTTCCGAGACATATTTGCTTTCACCATAATGCACATGAAATGTGCCGAGTTTGAAAACACTGACCATTCTAGTCAGATTCTGCGCCTGATCCTGTAATGAACGAGCAGCAGCGGCAGATTCTTCAACTAGTGCCGCATTCTGTTGGGTTGTGGTATCAATCTGTCCAACCGCCAGATTAATTTGATTAATACCATCACTCTGTTCATGACTTGCCTGAGCAATCTCATTGATTATGCCGTTCACATTTTGGACATTCTGAATCACCGACCCCATAGTTAATTCCGTGTTTTCAACTAGAGACATCCCATCCAGAACTTTTTCCACTGAGTCGTCGATGAGTTCTTTAATTTCTTTTGCTGCTGTTGCACTACGCTGCGCCAACGCACGAACTTCACTGGCCACTACTGCAAAACCTCTGCCCTGCTCACCCGCCCTTGCCGCTTCAACTGCAGCATTCAACGCCAAAATATTGGTCTGGAAAGCGATGCTGTCAATAACACCGATGATTTCCGCCATCCGTTGAGATGAATCTTTAATCTCACGCATCTCCTGCGTCACACTTACCATCATCTCACCGCTCTTCTCCACGGTTTCAGAAGCCTCACTAGCAAGCGATGTTGCATGTGACGTATTGTCAGCGGTATTTTTAATAGTCGAGGTCAGTTGCTCGATAGATGCTGCAGTTTCCTCCAGAGAACTAGCTTGCTCTTCCGTTCTGGCAGAAAGATCCTGGTTACCGGCAGCGATTTGTGAAGCTGCGGTGGAAATCATTTCAGCCCCATCTCGAACCTGACTGACAATCTGACGCAGACTCGCATTCATATTGTTGAGTGCCCGCAACAACATACCTGTTTCATCCTTACGCTCCGTTTTTATTTCAGAAGAAAGATCTCCTTTCGCCACTTTTTCAGCAATCAACAATGCTTCCTGTAATGGATGAGTAACACTACGAGTCATCAACCACGCAATGAGTACACCGACAACAACACTGCTCAGAAATACCGAAATCAGCAATAAACGAGCTTCAAAATAACTTTTTTTCACCTCATTTTTTGCCTCAACCATTTGGTCATCCTGATAGTCAACAAACTCTGAAACCTTACTTTTATATTTGCTTTGAAGCGTTAATGCGACATTCAACAACTCCGAAACTGCTTCATCTTTATTACCACTATTTACCAACTCCATGATTTTATTGCCAGAAATCATATATTCTTTGCGAATTCTTTGAATTTCATTAAGCAAATCAATGGATTTTTTGTCGTGAACTGACTTTTCAAGATCATTAAGTACTGTAGTGATAGTGGCAGAGTGCCCCTTGATTTCCTCCAGTTTACGGGTGATATCAGATTCGGAGTTAAGGAAAAGGATAACCTGTTGTCCCATCAGTGCATTATTCAACTCCTCAATTAATTGATTACCTTTGGCTGTGAGCGGATAAATTTCTGAAACCGTACTATCCATTTTTTTATTGAAATCACTCATATTAAATAATGCCACCCCTCCAGCGATCAATAACATGAATATCAAGAAAAAGAACCCAATGGCCAGGCGATAACCTATGCGTAAATTAGAAAAACTCATATAAATCCCCTTTGAACTTCAATCCTATTATTAACAATCCAGCAAAATAAAAATAACCACTATTATTGAATAAGATGCTTATCCAGAATCCTACCTTGTGGATTTAATTTCCTTTAGTAGAAAGATTATCAATGTCATGCAATATTTGAGACTATTATTTTTGAGGTGACGTAGTAAATATTTCCATAATAGAAAAACAGAATAATTGACAAAAATAATTTTGTTCACAGAAAATCAAGTCAGGTTGGCAGTCGCAGATGTGATAAATTTTTGATAGAAATCAAAGAACGGACATATCCAATGCAACTATCCGTTATTTCCCACATAGAAAAAATCATTTTCATCCTCCATGAATCAATTGCAGTGAGATATCGTAAACGATGTTGTGCCTTCTCTGCAACCAGACCAGATCAGTGTTGCAAAGATAATGCCTGGTATTAATTTTTGTACGATTTTTACTAGATCAGTAAGTTATCGAAAGAGCACTAACGCGGGTTTGATAGCGGTTACGTATTCTAAGTATTAAAATCCTTAAAAGTTAATCGTGTTAATAGTAAAATTTTTATCAAAAAAATGTTTTTATGTATCATCTAGATAACGTCCTTGTCTTCTCATCCGTTTATTAAGCTACGAGCCATCCGTTACAGGTTTAACCCATTAATCCCCAGAACAGAGAGATGGTGCAATTTCTTCTTGCCAATGTACTTCACATTCCATGCGGGCATTCGGTACAAAATTTGATTTTAGTGGTAAATATGAATTCTCCATTACCCACATCACCATACTATTATCATGGACAGCTATCGTTTTTTGTACATAGATGATGGCAAAATAACCACCTTTCATCTCATGTTTATAGATTTCATAGCGATGAATGCCAACTTGACCGGTTGCACCAAACAGTAACGTTTCTTTTAGTGTACCCATGAGCATGTTTATTCCCTGTCAGATAAATCAGCCTAAAGGTACTCTATCGGCACAAAGCGAAGATATTTTATCGATCTTGTTCACATTCTAGGGATTCACAGATTTAGAGCATGCTATATCAGAACGTGATACAGCATGCATTCAGGAAGGCATTACTTTTTTTTAGAGGCGCTTTTAGGCTTTTCTTTCAGCAACTGACGTAATTTTTTAATCTCTTTGGCTGTAAGAGGTAACTCTGCCATTTCCTCGGTATTTTGGTTATCGATGACATCAACATCACTGGAATGGACATCAGTATCAAAACTTTTCAGCAACCGGTCGCTTACCTCAGTACTGATCGAAACCTGATTCTCCAGCGCAGCTACTTTAATCTTCTCTTTCAGACTCAAGGGAATCTTTAACGACAAACTTGATATCTCACTCATTTTATTACCTTTATCACAGAGATAAAAACCCAAACTATGCTACTCTCCTTACGATGTCCATAGGAGAACAAAAAATTAATATTTTTGTCATAAATATGACTTAAACACCCACTGTCGCTGCATTATGAACATGTTACACATATACTGGTTAACGAGTGGATTGGGCATTTTTCTGTCTTCACTATGTGATCTTTTTCCCGGTTACCTCCTCTTTGTAACCAATAGAGGCACCACCCATCTTGTCTATCCCATGCACAGTGCTTTTCACAGCGACAACCAACCACTGTTGGTGATATTAAACGGACAAGGGAGTTTCCTGAATAGGCTGAGGTTGATGACCGAATAACTTTTTCTTTGACATGCCCATCAGAAACAATGATGCCGTTAGCGTTAACATTATTCAGCAACAATAGTCAGACACTGATGAATAAAGCAACAAACAGTGACGCCATAATCTATCCTTAATATTGATAGCATATGCAAATCTTTATAGGAGTCCGCTTATATGGGAATGTATATTCACACAAAGCAGATGCTGGCTTATCCAGACTAAACTTATCACTGTGGTTTGCTAACCATCCTGACAACGTGTTTGGAGCAGTCGGAAATGACAAGTTAACTTATTGATAATTAAATACTAATATTTTATAATAATTGTACTCTATATACTAAGGAAAGAAATGTGTTGCATCATAACCTATGGGAAATCATGGAATATGTTTATTTCATTGGCCTTGTGGTTTCAATGTTATTTACTTTTCTAATGAGTCGTGATAATTCCCTGTTTATCCGTTTCCTGGCAGCGTTGATAATTGGCCTGACATGGCCATTAAGCTTTCCTGTGGTGTTGGTTTTTTCATTTTTTTAATTATTATTAGTTAATAAATTACCTATTATTTCCTTGTATAATGCATGACTTGCCACAATCATCGTATCTTGCCACCGTCCTCATGTGATTAATGATTAAAGGTTTCAGATGAGCAAAATCCTGATTAGCGCCTGCCTGGCAGGATTTCCGGTCCGTTATAATGGGTCTGATAAAAAAACGGTGTCGGAATACCTGGATATCTGGCACAAAGAAAACCGGCTGGTTACTTTTTGCCCGGAACTGGCAGCAGGATTCCCCACACCTCGACCTTCAGCAGAGATTATTCCCTCCTTATCAGGACGAGCTGTTATTACACAGGGTGCTCGAGTAATCGAGTCCTCTGGTACGGATGTCACAGAAAAGTATATTCTCGGTGCCTGGTTGGCACTGAAAATGGCCAAAGAGCATGGTTGTCGTTTCGCATTGCTGACAGAGGGGAGTCCTTCTTGCGGAAGCCAGAGAGTATACAACGGCCAATTTAATGGGCAGACAACGGCCGGTTATGGCGTAGTAGCCGAGCTTCTTCTGATTCATGGTATTGAGGTGTTTGCAGAGCATAATATAAGCGCGTTAGTACAACGAGTGTCAGAGAATGATCAGCAAAACCGGGAAGGTGTGAGAGAAAGGAGTCGCATCACGCCTTATTATTCAGAATAGCCTGCAAATCTTGTTTGAGTAGCGACATCTGACTGGCATATTTCTCCTTATGTTCAGCATCCTCAATCAATTGCACAATGGTTTCAGAAAGTGTACAGCCACGCCGATGCGCTAGTCCCGCCAAACGCTGCCAGACCAGATATTCCAGATCGATAGACTTTTTGCGCGTGTTCTGATGTTCGGCATTAAAATGGCGTTTGCGCCGGGCACGAATGGTTTGTTTCATCCGGTTTGCCAATGCCGGGTTCATGTCTTGTTCAATCCACTGCAACACGTTTATTGGTTGACTCTCCATGTTCAATAATGCATTCACTGCTTCTTCCGCAGCACTCTGCTCCAAAAAACGTGTTATTGGCTCACCTTCACGGTGTTTCTTCACCAGATATTTCCATTTCCAACCACACTCAAGATTTTCTAATTGCTGATATTTCATCATAAATTCTTCAGTGACCGTGTAACGTATCCCATTGTCTTTTCATTGTTGCCTGAGTTTCCTTTTCAAGCAACTTTTTGCTGATTATTTTTCACACGATATCATCACAACGTGAATCAACTGGTGAATCGTTCGACTCTGCTCATGTGCAGCCGGCATTATTCTTGTATAATTGCGGTTTTCCTTCAGACGGTTATATTAGACACTTTGACCAGCAATCAACTCGAATGGCAGCACCTACTGCCCGACCATACGCCATATCAGACGTTATTTTCCCAGGCTGCACAGCTCGCCCCCGCTGAATTTTCAGCGATTCAGGCTCGTCTGGCTGATGCGTTGAATATTTTTTGTCATCCGCGCTCACCTTCTCACTTTATGCTGCTGAAGGCACAGGAGAACAACGCCTATCTGGCGCTGATTGCCAATGCGGTTAACACACTGGTCCCGTCCAGTGATGAATTATATGGTAGCGTGTATCAGATAGAGAAACATCAGATCAGCATCCAGCCAGCACAACGTCAAGATGACAACTTTGCGGCCACCATTCATTGTGGGTATCGGGAATGGATTGAACCAGAGCAGTTATTCGGCTGCGTCCGCTGTTTCCAGGATGAGATCTCACTCCAGCCGGGACTGATTCATCAGGTTAATGGCGGAACGCTGATTCTTTCTGCCAGGACGTTACTAGCACAACCACTGATGTGGCTTCGATTAAAGCAGATCGTCCTTGACGGTCAATATTACTGGCTTTCTCCTGATGAACGCCGACCTTTGCCGGTAAACATTCCTCCGATGCCCATCAATATAAGAGTCATTATCCTGGGTGATCGAGAAAGTCTGGGTGATATTCATGAGATGGAACCCGAGCTGGGCGAACTGGCCATCTACGGTGAATTCGAATCACAATTGCAGTTGATTGAACCCGAAGATATGGTGCACTGGTGTTCCTATATCAATGCATTGTGCCGGGAAAATCAGCTACCGCTGCTGGCTGCCGATGCCTGGAATGAACTGTTTACGCTGGCGGTACGTTATAGTGGCGATCAAGGCTGCCTACCGCTTTGTCCGCAATGGTTGACACATCAGCTACAGTATTCAGCGCTGTATGCGCAGCAACAGAAAGAAATTACCGCACAAGCTATTATTGATGCAGTAACGGCACGGCGCTGGCGTGAAGGTTACCTATGTGAACGCATGCAAGATGAGATCGAGCTTGGTCAAATTCTGATTGAAACCGAAGGATATGTGATAGGTCAGATTAATGGTCTATCGGTGCTGGAATACCCCGGTTATCCGATAATGTTTGGAGAACCGACACGTATCAGTTGTGTGGTACATCCCGGTGACGGTGAATTTACCGATGTTGAGCGTAAAGCAGAACTTGGTGGAAATCTTCATGCCAAAGGTATGATGATTATGCAAGCTTTCTTAATTTCAGAACTGGAGCTGGAACAACAGTTACCTTTCTCCGCATCAATTGTGTTTGAACAATCTTATGGTGAGGTTGACGGTGACAGTGCGTCCCTAGCGGAGTTCAGCACATTAATCAGTGCACTGGCTTTACAACCTATCAATCAACAGATTGCCGCCACAGGATCAGTTGATCAATTTGGCCACGTTCAGCCTATTGGTGGTGTGAACGAAAAGATCGAAGGTTTTTTTGAAGTGTGTCAGCGGCGTGGCCTGACGGGTCATCAAGGCGTGATTCTGCCAGCGGCCAATCAGCGTCATCTCTGCTTGCACCCTGACGTTATTGAAGCGGTACGGACAGGACAATTCCATCTCTATCCGGTTGAAACCGTCGCAGAGGCTCTACCGTTGTTGACTAATGTTGCCTATGATGATGAACAGCAACCCAACTTGCTTTCTATTATTCGTGAGCGCATTGCTCTGGTACAACCACAGGAACGACGGAGGTTCCCCTGGTTTTTTGCCAAATAACTGGTTTAACCAGCACTAACAATACTTGCTCAGCGTACATCTGTACGCTAACCTGCGTGCTTCACAAAAACAGGGCTTAAAGAAACATGGTAGATAAACGCGCATCCTATTCAAACGAAGATCTCATTCTCAGTGGTCTCGGTGAATTGTTCGGTCCACAGGGACCCCAGCTACCTGCCGGTAATATGCTCATGATGGATCGTGTCATTACAATGACTGAAGATGGCGGTCGACATGGAAAAGGCTATGTAGAAGCAGAGCTGGATATCAAACCGGATTTGTGGTTTTTCGGCTGCCATTTTATTGGTGACCCCGTCATGCCAGGCTGTCTCGGTCTAGATGCCATGTGGCAGTTGGTCGGATTCTACCTCGGCTGGCTAGGCGGTGAAGGCAAAGGTCGGGCACTAGGCGTAGGTGAAGTAAAATTCGCCGGCCAGATACTGCCAAGCGCCAAAAAAGTGACTTACGGTATACATTTCAAACGCGTTATCAATCGTAAACTAATCATGGGGATTGCTGACGGCGAAGTGCTGGTAGATGGCCGTGTCATCTATACCGCCAGCGATCTGAAAGTTGGTCTGTTTAAAGACACCAGCAACTTCTAAGCGAATTCTCGGGCAAGCTATCGCTTTCGCCCGGGATCAATCGCCACAATAACAAAGCTGGAGCACAGTATCGGTATATCACGGAGAATCGAGCTCGAAAATAATACGTCGTCAGGGATATCAATCCCCCCATCACATGTTGTTATCGATATGAAATCAGCATAGATTACCTGTCTCTCCAGATAACGTCACGCTTGAAAAGCAGATTTGATCCACACACCTATTCAGCTTCCAGCCAACTGCTGGTCAATATAATCATAGGTAATGAGAATACCTCTTCATGGTTAAGCTCATCGCCAGTCAATGCACTACGCAATCATAAACCATCAATCAAACCCGCCAATCCTGTCGCTACCACCCGGGGACGTTTGCCGGATAATCCCCGTCGGAACGCACACACAAGTGGGAATAGCGTCAGCGACTGTTGACTCGCTGTAGCCGTTTTAGCACCGGAGAGTGCATGCTATTGGCCCAGAATGCCAGCCAGGTTTTCATGGCGGCACTGTTGATTTGCGTTTCATCCAAACTACCCGCCACAATAGCCTATAACCGCTGCCGTGGTGTTTGCAACGGCACTTGTTGTGATCGGGACGGGACTTAATGGCTTGCGCCAGTTGACGGATCAAATGACGCGTAGTCGCTTTCTTCGGGTTAAACGATCCAACGAATTGCGATAGTGATCATAGAGTCGTGTGATCTTGAAGCGGATGGTTTGCGCTTTCTTTTTCTCACGGTATACTGCCAGTAGTTAATTGAAATAGTGTTTTAAAAAATGTAGTTGTCCGTCACAAAAAAGGAACAAACATGAAAATTGCTCTAATTAACGAAAACAGCCAGGCTGCCAAAAACGAACTGATTGCCGCGACCTTGACTAAAGTGGTTGAACCCATGGGCCATACTGTTTTCAATTACGGTCAATATTCTGCTGAAGATACCGCTGCGCTGACATATGTTCAAAACGGTATTCTAGCAGCCATCCTGCTTAATTCAGGCGCGGCTGATTATGTGGTAACCGGGTGTGGCACTGGTTCCGGTGCCATGCTGGCATGTAACACTTTTCCAGGGGTCATTTGCGGTCTGGTGATCGATCCCTCTGATGCGTACATGTTTGCCCAGATCAACGATGGTAACGCTATCGCGCTACCGTTCGCCAAAGGTTTTGGTTGGGGCGCTGAACTGAACCTGCAATATATCTTTGAAAAATTATTTGAATGCGAAGGTGGCCAAGGTTATCCACGTGATCGCGTGATTCCAGAACAGCGTAACAAAAAGATTTTGGATGCCGTCAAGGCAGTTGCTTATAACGATCTGATCAGCATCCTGAACGGTATTGATCAAGATCTGCTGAAAGGCGCTATTGCTGGTCCTAAATTCAAGGAATATTTCTTCGCCAACAGCAAAGATGAAGTACTTACCAGCTATATCAAATCACTGCTAGCCTAATTGAAAATGTAACATCCAGCCACCGCATTGCCGGTGGCTTTTATCTCTTTCCTGTTTCAGGTTTACCCTTGTTTTTCATGCCACGTTCAATGCTTAACCAGATGTTTCAAAACCACTAAATACTACTTGACCGAATGAAGGCGACTTCATATAGTAGCGCCCCGTTGCCTAGGTGGCAGCAAATCCGGTGAGGTGTCCGAGTGGCTGAAGGAGCACGCCTGGAAAGTGTGTATACGTGTAAACGTATCGAGGGTTCGAATCCCTCCCTCACCGCCAGCCCCGCTGATTGCCCCCTGCGGCACGATATTCCCGCCGATCACCTCATGGCACCAAGCGGAGTAGCGATCGCCGATTCTACGCTTCGACCCTACACTTGGTACTTTGTAACATCTCAATGAGAACAAACCCTGTCGTCAGTGCTGCGACCGGCAAGGTGGACGCTTCCTCATCATACGGGTGCCTTGGCCGCGATATTCTCATGAAGCGTCACATATTCCGCCAGCACGCCAGGAAGCGGCTCGCTCGCTCCATCGATTATCGATCAATTTTATAGTGGCGTAATGTCGGCCCACTATATCACTCTCCCCGGCATGCACCTGCCGGAAACCCGCCGATGGCGCGGATCGTCCGTCGTCAGAACCTCTCCGTGATTCGACGACGACAGCGCTGTGAACCGTGGAACATGCAACAGGCTTGAACCTTCAGGATGTTTTCACGCTGACCACATAGCCTCGTTCAGCCCCTTGAACGTAGCGTCATACCGGCCCTGTTCGGCGGCGAATCGAAGCTGCTTGCTTCGCTCGACGACGACCTCTGTCGCCTCGGGATTGTCACGCAAGATGGCCATCGTCTCCGTGATGAAATCGGCAAGCGGCATGGCGCGGGAGTCCGTCCCGTGACCCGGTCCCAGATTGGTTTGAACATAAGGCGGGATGATCTCGATGACGTTGACGCTGGTTTCCCTGAGCTGCCGTCGCAGGGACTGGGTGTAGGAATGCATCGCCGCCTTCGTCGCGCAGTAGGTCGGGACGCCCACGCCGGGAACAAAGGCCATTGCGGAGGTCACATTGATCACCGTCGATCGCTTTTGGCGCAGGAGAAGCGGCAGCATTGCGCTCGTCAGACGCATGGGACTGAGCAGATTGATCGTGACCATCGCTTCCATAGCAGACCAATCTTCCAATGGATTCAACAAATTTTCCGGCCGCTGGATGCCAGCATTGTTGACCAGTACATTGAGGGTTGGAAAGCGCGCCGCCATGTCCGTAGCGAAGGCGCGAAATGCGCCGGCATCATCCATGTCGAGCAGCGTCGACTGCATCCCAGGATTGGCGGCGGTCACTTTGTCCAGTGCCGATTGCCGCCGCCCGGCGATGATGACCTGATTTCCGAGACGATGAAGGGCCTCGGCCAACCCCTGGCCGATGCCGGAATTGCCACCTGTAACAAGTATCGTATTACCGACGATTTGCATGATGTTCCCCTCTTTTATGGATTGTTAATTTTGTTGATCAATTCGCCTCAACAGCGTCCAGCTGCGCCGAGAGAAAGGTCCCAATCGCGTCTAGCGTCTGATCGGCGGCAGTCAACCGCCCTACGCCCGCCAGAAAGCCATGCGGCATACCGCTCCACACATCTGCCGTGGCATCGACCCCGGCATCGATGGCACGCTCGACGTAACGCAGCGAATCATCCAGCAACACCTCGGCATCGCCGACATGCACGCGGATCGGTGGCAGTCCGGAGAGAGTGCCGTAAAGCGGCGAAATCAAAGGATCAACCGGATCGCGGCTGCCGGTGTAGGAGCGGACGAGTTGGCGTGCTTGTCCCAGGGTGAAATATGGGTCGGCAGCCGCCCGCGTTTCCCAGCTCTTTCCGCCCAGCGTCAGATCCGTCACCGGCGACAGAACCACGGTTCCAACTGGAGCGGGACGATCAGCAGATGCCTGGGCCGTGGCGAGTGACAGCAGCGCCAGCGCCAGATTTCCGCCTGCCGAGTCTCCGGTCAAGGCGATGCTGTTCGCCCCCCGCCCAAGCAACCCATAGTAACAGGCGAGCACATCGTCGATGGCGGCTGGAAACGGGTGCTCGGGTGCAAGACGATAGTCCGGCACGAAAGCCTCGACGCCCGCCCGTCGGGCGATATGTCCGACGAAGTGTCTGAACGCTTCCGCCGAACCCCAGTTGAACCAACCACCGTGCAGATGGAGAATTGCCTGTCGCGGTCGCGCATCAGTGGGAAGGCACCACCAGCCGGATATGCCGCCAATAACGTCGGGGCGGTATGAAACGCCCTCAGCCGGCGCAACGCGCGCCATGATCGCATCGAAGGGGCCGCGCGCCGAAATACCTTCAAGCATCCCCTTATTGGGTTCAACCATCGTGCGCATGGCAGCGATGGCGTTTCGGTCTTCGGGCGTCAGCAGATGCTCAACAATTGCGAGGTTGCGCGCCGATAGTTGAAAGTCTGATTGCATATCGGTCAGTCCTGTCGTCGTGAAATATTTTTAATTTACTGAACGTAACGTATATTAAATTATAACGACTGTCAATTTAGTTTCTGGTCCGTTAAAATAAATCACATGAACACATCGACGACGACACAAAAGCGGCCCGGCCGGCCGCGCAGCAACGCAGCCGACGCCCATGCCGCGATCATTGATGCGGTCTATGTACTGTTGCAGGAATGCTCGGTGCGTGACCTGACTATGGAGGCCATCGCCAAGCGTGCGGGGGTAGGAAAGCCAACCCTCTACAAGTGGTGGCCGTCCAAGGCGGCCATCATCTTCGCCATGTTTCACGAACGGCTCGTCGCCAAGCAGGAGGTGCCCCATGCCTCGACATCGGAGGAGGTGATCCGCGCCAAGATGCGTCTTCTCATCGCCGCCTTTAACGGGCCGTTCGGCAAGGTGATGGCGGACCTAATCGCCGAGGGCCAGAGCGACCCGTCAATTTTGCACGAACTCTATAATCGTCACATCAGCGTCAGACGCACATCCACAATAGCCGATATCGAAAGAGGCAAAGCAAGCGGAGAATTTCCCGCGCATGTAAACGCGGAATTGCTCGTCGACGCTATTTTTGCCCCTGTTTATTATCGATTGCTGCTACGGTTTGCACCCTTGACGGAACAATACGGACAAGACCTGATCGATAATGCCCTCAGACCATTGCAATCTCCGCCATCTTAATGACGACTGCTGATTTTCCAAAAATCTCGTGACCAGCGCTCCGGCAAACAGAGTGCGTCGCTAAAGGATTATGGCATCCGTTTTCGTCGTTCTCGACCCGCCATTTCAACCCTAGATTGGATACCGATTTCCCTTACTTAGGCAGCCGAAGCATCCCCCAGTAATTTTCCTTTGTACCCTATGATATAAAAATACCGCTATTGGTAGGGGGTTGTCAGCTCACTGGCTTTCACCTATCTCATTGTCAGGACCTTTCTCACGGATACGACGCGCCCGACGCTTCTCCTTCTCAACAAAATGCATTGCCTCAAGCTTCAAACCATCAGGGTCGAGGAAATAGACAGCGTAATAACCTTCACCATAACTGGGATAATCTGCCGGGGCATCGACGATCGTCACTTTCTCCTTCATCAGAAAATCGTAGAGCGCATCGACTTCTTCTCGTGCCGCCAGCTCGAAGGCATAATGGTGATAACCAACATCGCCCGTACGGTGTTTATGACGCACGCCTATCGTGTCAGCCTGGGTGATCCAGAACATGGTTTCTCCGTTATTCCAGCCAACAACCTCATCGAACTCCCATTCAAGCTCAAACCCCATGAAGTTCAGCACGCTATCGTAAAAATGCTTCGATTCCTTCAGGTTGCCGACACGAATGGCAAGATGATCTATCCCAACGACGCGAACCATATGCCCTCCTCTTCTGACCAAGTTTCAATCGAATAGTGTAGTTCGTACAACGCAAGCTTGCTTTTCTATCCAGCAACATAATGACGTCGGTTTTTCCAACGGGTAGCTCATGATCGTAAAAAAACCCCCTGACTTGCGGCAGAGGGTTTTTCTATAGTGAAGCGATACGACTAATTTCAGGATCTACAACAGTAACACTCGCTTTTCAGCCACAAACACACCGAGGACCAGACGGCAATACGGCCCTCGATGCTCTGGACTTAGCTGTAAGCAACCAAGGCATGTTGACATAATTCAGAACGTACACAGTCGTCCTTATCAAACGTCACAATACCCACCATTTCATCTTCTATAAACCGCTCCAGAGCATCACAGAGCCCCGACTTCACACTTGACGGCAAATCACATTGCGTAATATCACCGTTTACTATCACTGTTACATTTTCACCCAAACGCGTTAGAAACATCTTCATTTGATTCACAGTGACATTCTGCGCTTCATCCAGAATAACCACTGCATTTTCAAATGTCCGACCACGCATATAAGCAAAAGGTGCAATTTCTACCTTCGCTATTTCAGGCCGCAGACAGTACTGCAGAAAAGAAGAACCCAGACGACGCTGTAAGACGTCGTACACCGGTCGGAAATAAGGTGCAAACTTCTCATTGATATCGCCAGGCAAAAAGCCTAAATCTTCATCGGCCTGTAATACCGGACGGGTCACGATTATTCGCTCAACCTCTTTATGAATTAGTGCTTCGGCCGCTTTGGCCGTACTGAGAAACGTTTTGCCACAACCAGCCTCTCCAGTGGCAAAAACCAACTGTTTATTTTCTATTGCAGACAAGTAATGTTCCTGGGCGGATGTACGGGCTTCTATCATCGACGTGTCACGGCTTTCCCGCGCCATTCCGATAGACTCAATACCCCCCATCTGAACCAGAGAAGTGACCGATTCTTCCTCACGCTGCCGATGGTTACGTGATTCACGTCTGATAACACGCTTGGCTTCACGACGTGCTTTGATCACTGCTTTTTGTCTTCCCATAGTGGCACCTTACAGTTTGTTTCACTTACCGTAGACTCAAATCCTACGGCGTTTCACTCACAAATGAGGTTTGGCTTCCTTATTAAGCCGGTGAAGAACATGAAATGAAAAAAGCCGATGAGCACTCGTGCGAAATAGCATCGCTGAGTTGCAATCGGCTTTCGGCGTAAATGCGGATGGTCATATCGACAAAAGATAAAGCGATAACACAGTGGAGAAACGAAGTGGGAGGGAAATCCTCCGCATTGATAAGTCGGTAGAAGGAAATGCTGGATTTGTTGACTATTTCGTCCAAAGAAGGACTCTGCCATTCGAGCTCCTCACTGTGACAACCACTATTCCCACGAATAATAATTGACCGCATTAAAGATCCTGATAACCATCTGAAGCAAAATTACCGCCAGACGGTTTCAGTATTATGACAGTGCAATAATCTACCCCGCTTTGGCAAGCACTTTCACACTGCCATAACATAAACATATACTCGATAAGTATCACCCTCGCAACTCGATGAAAACGATCCAATCAATAATGCCGCTGCCAACTGAGATATTGATCATATTTTCGCAAAGCGCTGCGGTAGGTATTTTGCTCAATATCCGGTAAATAATCACAGATTCGCTGCTGAATATTATCGCTGGTCACAAAACGCTCCTGTGGGTAATTTTTCGCTACCAACAGTTCATCCAGTCGTCTCAATCGAATAACATATTCACGCATTGTGCTATGCCGAACTTCCGTCTGTTCAATCAGATATTGTGTAAATGCCTTAATATCAAAATAGTTAGCATGGGTATTGCAGTATACTTCACTACAGAAACGACATAGTGGAATTAACTCCTCCTGCACTGATAACCAGACAGCGTTATCAATTAGCTGATCCATACCACCGATTGATTTTTTATTAATAAGTTGATTACGAAATACTAACGAAACACGATCTAATTCTTTGCCACAATTGGCACAATGTGTTTGTCTATGTTTGAAGTCTTTTAAATAACGGCTGAGAAGTTGTTTCTTCCTAGTTGATTGCGGCATGAGTCCATTCCATAACAGTATAGTAAGATAACTACATGTCTACGCTTCCAATTAAACATCGTTCATTAATTTTACACGCAGACGCTTTATCGCCTGGCTATGCAACTGGCTAACTCGTGACTCCCCAACATCCAGAACAGCACCGATTTCCTTCAAATTCAGTTCTTCCTGGTAATAAAGAGTCAGCACCAGCTTTTCACGCTCTGGCAAATTTTCAATCGCCTCCATCACTCTCTCACGAACACTAACATCCATGAGCTGACGCAGCGGATTGGCCTCTTCATTTCCCTCCAACAACGCACCAGCGCTATCACCATGTTCTTCGCGCCATTCATCGTAAGAAAACAGCTGGCTATTATTAGTATCCAACAAGATCTGACGATACTCTTGCAGAGTGATATCCAGAGCCTGAGCAACTTCTTGCTCAGTGGGTGCCCTACCTAGCAGCTGTTCAGCCTGACGCATAGCATTAGCCACTTCACGGGCATTACGTCGCACACTACGAGGTGCCCAATCCCGACTCCGGAGTTCGTCTAACATCGCACCACGGATACGCTGTACGGCATAAGTCGTAAATGCCGTGCCTTGCAACGAATCATAACGCTCCACCGCGTTGAGCAGACCAATACCTCCCGCCTGCAACAGATCGTCAAGTTCTACGCTCGCAGGGAGACGAACCTGCAATCGCAGAGCCTCGTGCCGCACCAAGGGGATATAGCGCTGCCAGAGAGAATTTTTATCCATTGTGCCTTCGGCGGTATACAGATCGCTCACAGTGACAAATACCTACGATGATAATGTTATCGATACTATTATGCGTTTGGTCTACATAGATAATCGAATGAATAACTCTATAAAAGAGCCGCTATTTCTTCCCATACTGAAAAATCTTTACATTTCTCCGACTGAAACAGCCCAACGTAGCACCTAATGTAAGCAGTACGCCACTACTCAGCCTCTCAGCCCGACATTACTAGTTAAGCATAACTAACACAATATGCTATCTTATTTGAGAAATATTACCCTCGCGTTATTAAATGGTCTGTTAAAATGTCATCAATGATAACCATTATCAATGATACACAAAATGATTTGTCGTTATTAATGTTATCAATCCATCGGGTTAACCAGTGAGAACAAAGGCCATGAAGTGTTTTATAGAAAGTTTTTCAGCGCCCACTTACTAAATTTAAATCACCAACCCCTTGATTAACCTTTGTGAAGACAATCCCATTTTGTTAAAAACTTCAAGTATCTTGGGACTGCTTTGCACAGCAGAAATTAATATTGGATCATCAGATTCATACAGTTTATCCGGATGATAAACATCAATGCCTAAAAATTGAGTATTTATCTTTGAAGGCGTATTATCAACTATATATTTAACCGATACCATCTTAAAGAAGTTAGAATTTTCCAGTAATAATTTTGTTTGCGCACCCGCGCCCCAAATAATTACACTTGAAAAATTCTTTTTATTTGCCAAAATATTTTCCTGCCCCATTGAAGATAATATGCTTACTATCTCAGTATATCTATCTGAGGGAACAGACGATATCCGCTGACGGAGTAAATCGTCGAAAAATACATGCCGGCATCCACTTTTAACCAAAAGCCCATACAATAAAATAGCTGACACAGCTGATATAGCATCAACTGTTTCTTTTTTGAAATCATAGCTTATCTGAAAGTTACAAGATAAAAGATCATTTTCAAGCATGGTTTTAACGAAAGCTAATACTTCACTTTTATCATTATTATTTTCCGTAAAAATATATTTTATTGTTATGTTTTGTGGTTTTAATGAAGCATATTTCTTTAAATTATTAATAACTCTATCAAATCCTTTGTTTTGTCTTATTTGAAAAAACTTGTTCTTTGTTCCTGCATCAATACTGGTAATGACATTTGCCCTATCATTATTAATGGCATCAGACAATGCATCGATGAATTTGGTTGAATTAGTAATGACTCGTTGTTTTAAATTGGGGAATTTATTAGATAAATATCTTAAGTGCGCAGAAAATTCTTTATCCAGAGTTGGTTCCCCTCCACCCCAAACAATAGAGTTACATAATGAAAGATCTATATTTTTCAATAAACCATAAATATCGTAGCTGGCCTCTTTCCCACCGTAATACTTATCGCTACAGTATTCACATTTCATGTTGCATACAGAGTGATATTCTAATGAAAGGTGCTCAGGTTTCAGTTCATCAAGATCTCCCCACTCATTAAATTCCAGGAATGGGCATCCATCGCACTCAGGGGCTTCACCTTTATTAATGCGTAAAAATAAATCTTTCTTCTCTTTTAATATATTCTCATTTGTAAACTGATTGAAAGTATAGTTATTTTTATTCAAAAGTACTACATCGCCTTTCATTATGCCATTTACGAAGAATCGTTTGCAGCAAGTACGGATTTCATCCGGAGCAAAAAATACTGAATGATGTAAATCATAGCAACTCAACATTTTATTTTTTATATTTTGCATAAATGAAGATATCTTTGATACAACAGCATCATCATTTTTTTCCATCAGAGATACGAATTTCTCATGTATTAGGAAATACTTTGTTTTTAAAGCAATTTTCTTTACACCAGACAGCCTATTTTCTGCCTCTTTCCATAAAGTATAAATAACCTGATACAATTCTCTTTTATCTTTAGGATCTAGTACCCATATTTCTCTGATGCGAGTCGCTACTATACCAATAAACCCCACATACAAATTTCTGAGCAACAGTGGAGATAACGAATCTTGTTTAATCAAAAAATCATGAATTTCATTAAAGGCCCGAAAAAAACCTTCAAGATGAGAGGGTGTTATAATATTGATTATAGAACCACTTCTATTATTTTTTAAATAAATTGGATTATTTACAACACCTATTTTTTCCACATGGAAATATACTTTAAAAATGAAATCTATATCTTCATGAAATCCGCCATGAAAAACAATCTCATTGTCAAGAATTAACCTGCGCTCTATCGCTGTATAGATAACGGATCCATCCATTTTCAATGAAATATAATCGCAGATTAGTTTTTGCTTCTTTTTAGTCAAATTAACTAAATCTGTTCTTCCACCACGCTGGCTCTCTTCAGATTCTCGGGTATATTGCCAGTCGAATGCAACAATCTGAACATCGTTATCTTTAATATAATTAAAAAGTATCTCAAGTGCATCAGCAGAGAGAAGGTCATCGGCATCTAAAAATATAATCCATTTACCTCTTGACGCGAATATTCCTATATTCCTCGCAATACCTGGACCACTATTAATTGGCGTGGTTAATATATTAACATTGAAACTATACGTTGATAATTGCAATTGATTAAATGTTTGATCAGTAGAACAATCATCAATAATAATGACTTCAAACATCAGGGGATTGATTTTTTCCTGACGTTCAATGCTTAACAAGCAATTATGGATATAGGATTCGCCATTATAAACAGGAATAACAATAGAGAAGAAAGGAAAATTACTCTCACCAAAAGCCACAGTAAGAGACTTGCTATCCACATCAAGAGAATTGACAATCCTGGCTGGAGGTATAGCATCATTATTCACGCTGCTAATGACATTGTTTAATAAGTTATTTTCAGCACTCATGCTCAACTCTCTATAATTTTAAGGATATAATGGCACGATTAACATAATGCTAACCAATAGTAATAATTATATTTTTACCTTACATCCCTTAATTGCACTGGCATTGACTTTACTTAAAAAATCAAGCCCCTGATACGCGACATCAATGCCAAAGACATCACTATTGCATTCTCCTCTGAGTGAAGCAGCAATGTCTTCATAAGAGTTAGCGAAGGCTTCAATAAATCCAGCTGGATGCCCGGCTTTGAATCGGCTATATCGTGCATGATTCGCCACAATATTGTCAGGGTGTGTACGGTCAACAGTCCAGGAACTACCGCTTATGTTACTGATACGCAAATGTTCAGGGTCCATCTGTATCCATTCAGCCGAGCCTTCACTACCAAACACACGTATTTTTAGACCGTTACGATAACCAAGAGCAGCTTTGCTGTACCAATAATTACACACTATTTCATTAGTATAATTAGATATGCAATGAACAGTGTCGATAACATGTGGGACTTCACCAAATGTATGATGTGTAGCGTAAACATCCAGTGCCGTTTCTCCAATCAGAAAGTCAACCATTTGATGAACATGCACACCAAGATCCAATGAAACCGTAGGTATTACACCGTCGCGTTGGCGCCAATTCTGAGGCCGGGGAGACTCACCTTCTGCTGTATGGCGTAAAAAACCTTCCTGGGGCATTTCAATCATTATTTGTCTTATTACCCCAAATTCTTGCTGAGCAATTCGCTGACGCAATTCTCTAATCATGGGGTAACCACAATAATTGAACGTAACCAATAGCGTCCCTTGATGAGAGTTCAATGCAGTACGAATTTCTTCGACTTCACAGGTACTCACGGCTAATGCCTTTTCGCAAATCACGGGCAATTGCTGTTCAATACAGGAGATAACAATATCTTTATGCATAGGGGTAGGCGTGAGTACGACTACTGCGTCTAGCATTTTTCTTTCTGCTTCAAGAAACTCAGCAAGACTGTTATAAGCCCTGTCAAGTGAGACACCCCAATCATCTGCGGTAATTTTATTAGTTTGTGCTTCACGACTGAAAAAACCGGAAACCAGCTCAAAGCTACCATCCATTTGAGAAGCAATTTTATGGGTTTCGCCCACAGCTGAATTTATTCCTCCGCCGATAAAACCGATCTTCAGCCTCGGATAGTGCTTTGAGATATCTCTCATTATTCCTGCCTCGCAAAAGTACTTTTAACAAAAAAATAGTTTTTAAGAAACTGAGTATGGAATGACATTTCTTCTACATTCTTAAACTCAGAAAATATAATACCCGCACGATCCTGTGGTGCTGCTTGTAAAACCTCGCCACATGTTTTAAGCAAAACAGCTTCAATAACTCTGAAAGGCGCCCTTTCACATTGGAGCGCCATAAAAGGAACAGATTCACTGGTTGATACGGTATGTCTGGAAATAAATCGTTTTAATGCTGGTCTGTATTCAGAAATAGGCACGGAATGTCGAAAAAATGGTGCAACAAATAATGTTGAGTAAGCGATATTTGTCGAATATTGAACCAATTGACTATATAAATCACCAGGACAGCGCCGTGTTACTTCAATCAGCCAAAAATCTTTTCCATTATAAATAAACTGCGTATGTAATAGTCCATCGCAAAGCTGAAGATCTGAAACTAGAGCCTGCAAGCAATCACTGATTCTATTTTTTAGCGTCTCATCCATTTGAATATTCAAACAACTACTGTTAACCTGATAAGGATAAATAGTGCAGAATTCATTGACAAAAAACTCACAAGCGATACGCCCATCACGAATAAACGCCGAATGACTGTGTAAAGAGCCCTCTTTAAACTCCTCCAGTACCGCCTCGCCAGAAACTGACTCACGGATAGCTGTCAGGTAGGCATCCTTTACATTTTCTTTCTGATTTACCTGAACGACACCACGGCCACTATATGCATCAGTCGGTTTAACTAAAATAGGGTAATGCAGCTGGTTAGCAGCCTCAATCGACGTTACCGCATTGGGAACCGGAAAGCCTTTTTTTTGTGCATATACTCTAAATTTATCTTTCTTAAGCAAAAGACTCGTTGTATCCGTAGAATCAAAACCAGGCAATCCCAATTGCTCTGCTATCCATGCGCCACTAAGATAAGACATATCTGTTACGCCTGGTAATATCGCCTGAACATTTTCTTTCTGAGCCAGTTTAAGAACCTCTTCTCGGTTGGCATAGTTTATAGGAAATGATTTTTTAGCCAATAAGTGACCGGGATCAGAAACTTTACCGCTGCAAACTCCCACAGAATGCCCAAAAGACATACTGGCCTGAAGAAGTGGCAAGGAAGAAAAACCAGCATCAAGGATTAGCGCATCTATTTTTGCCATTATTGCTCCCAGATAATGCTACTTATAATAATAAAAGATAGATTAATGATTATTTCCTATAGTGGTTGTAATAAATAATATTAACGAAAGAAAGTGATATCTATTCTTTTGATAAAAATAAATATTTTTATACTTATAGTTTTATATATAACGTATCGCTAATCAAGAAATGTGATGTAACTCGCGGATGATGAATTAATTCATCACCTACACGTTTGGGACCGTCGCCAAAGGCCCAATCATAGTCATCAAGCAATATCCATCCGCCTTGCTGTACATGTGGCATCCAGGTTTCAATATCATTTTTCACATCTTCATATTTATGATTACCGTCAACATGAAGAATGGATATTTTACCATTGATAGATGTTTCACCAAATTCCGGTGTAGTTAATTTACCAACCGATCTACATCCGACATATGTTTCACCAGCAATAACGGAAGGTTCACGAATATAATTAATATTATCAAGTTCCGCTGCTGAGACGAGGAAACCTTCAAAAATCTTGTCATAATTAATAGTATCTGCCATATCATTGACAAGTTTTGCCTGTTCACCTTGATCACCGACATAAATATAGGCCCAC
This sequence comes from Prodigiosinella confusarubida, assembly GCF_002847015.1. GTDB lineage: Bacteria > Pseudomonadota > Gammaproteobacteria > Enterobacterales > Enterobacteriaceae > Prodigiosinella > Prodigiosinella aquatilis. The sequence continues at coordinate 2,543,164 of NZ_CP025085.1, read as the reverse complement.
GGATCCACACATATCACATTTCCAATATGATGCTTCGTTGCTAACCAAGCCATTGCATATGCCGATCTTCCCCATAAAGTACCAATTTCTACAATATCCCCGCATGGGATATTTCTAAATAAATAGCACAACACTTTAAGTTTACTTTCATCACTTTGCCCTGGCACATTATTGTAATTAATAATTAAATTTGCGTACTGATTTTTTCTAAGTGCAGGGGCCGTTAGTTCTATATTTTGAAATACATCATCAATACAATTCTCAGCCCAATGATAAGCTGCATCGAATTTTTTATATAACTGCTTATGTATATAATCATTACATAACTGGAAATGAAATTTTGTCTTATTTTTCTCTTTGAATTTTTCCAAATAATTTAGCACTACGTCATGAGGCGCATAAATATGACTAATATTTTCTTTAAGTAAAAGTGACTTAAATTCACTATCAAAACTGTCCTGGCTGATATAAGGTAGATAAGCCGATTTATAGCTTAATCCTTCAGGATCAGAAGATGCACGAACCACTTCCATTCCCATAAGTATCGCTGATTGCGCGTATTCCTCTGCTTCTGGTAAATTACAGGGGAAGACAAGTAGTTTACTTTTATTGTTCATAAAAAAACCTTTAAAATGTCCATCTGAGACGTCGTTTTATCGCGCTCAACCGGTAAATCATCATCGTATGCAGGTAGCAGTTAATTCGATGCCGTAGCTATTGAAGATGTTATGATAGAAATAATTCTATCTTGATCAGACGCTGATAACCCCGGGTAGATAGGGAGACAAAGAACAGAACATGCAACACTATTAGCCATGGGCAGTAATGAAGCACATGCGCTAGGTAATCCTCGATACATGGGAAAATCACTAATCAAAGGATAAAAATATCGCCTGGTGAAAATTCCATTCTCTTTTAATGTAATAAATAATTCATCTCTACTAATAGGAGATTCACTCTTGATGAATATTGGAAAATAAGAATAATTCCACTCTATAGACTCGGGGATATCAGGCATTGAAATATAAGGAATATAGGCTAATAATTCACAATATCGATTATATATTGACTGCCGTTCTATCAATGCATTCTCAATGTAATTTAGCTGAAGCAACCCGAATGCAGCTTGTATTTCACTCATTTTCCCATTGATCCCCGGAGCCACTACTCTGGTTTCTTCCGCAAAACCAAAATTCTTCAGGTAATCTATTCGTTGTTTCATCTTGGCATCAGGGCAAATAATTGCACCACCTTCAAACGTATTGAAAACTTTTGTCGCATGCAGGCTAAGAATAGAAAGATCACCATAATGGAGTACGCTACTATTGTTTCTTTTCACACCAAAAGCATGTGCTGCATCGTAGATGATCTTCAAACCATAGATATCAGCAATATTCTGAATTTTATCAACGTCACAAGGAATGCCATAGCAATGCACGGGTAAAATAGCTGACGTCTCAGGTGTAATAGCGGCCTCGATTCGATCAGGATCAATATTACAGGTCACAGGATCAATATCGACAAAAACCGGTTTTAACCCATTCCATAATAATGTATGAGATGTGGCAACAAATGAATAAGGGGTCGTAATCACTTCCCCCGTAATTTTCAGCGCTTGTAATGCGGTCAATAAGGCCAAGGTACCATTGGTAAACAAGCACAAATGCTCCACCCCAAGATAATCAGCTAGTTCTTTCTCCAATTGTTGATGGAATGGCCCGCCATTTGTCAGACATTTATTTTCCCAGATCTTTTCCAGATAAGGAATAAACTCATTCAGTGGCGGCAATAATGGACTTGTGACATATATATTATTTTTCATAATGCGACCTTTTATTCGCAAGATTTTATATATCCTGCCAAACCAGAGGATATAGAAACAACAAATTTACAAAAATAGCCGGATAGTAATTACCATGATTCTTTAGGTAACCAGGATCGGAGACATAATTTAATATTATCATTTTCAAGCATCCAGTTGCTAAAGACATGATGTCTTAATTCTTTACCTTTAGCGTCCATTGCATTTCTATCATGCAAATGCATCTGGATGGCAGATAGCCAATCTTTATAGCGATTTTTAACTCTTTTAACAGGGAGATTATCTTTATAACTTTCTATATCACTACAAATAACAGGAATACCACATGCACCAAACTCTAGCAAACGTAAATTATTCCTGCATCGGTTAAATAAAGTGTCTTCCAGAGGCGCAATAGCGAGATCCAGGTTAAGACCGGCAAGTATCTTTGGATAATCCACATTACCAGGGTATCGGTGGAACTCAGTAATATAAGGCTTGAGTCTTTCCGGATATTTCCCAAGAAAGACCCATTCTACTTGTTCCGATAATTCCCTGATAATAGTCGCTAACAAATTAATATCACCAGGGCTTAAATCATGAGTAACACACCCTATTCTCACTTTTTCAGATGGTTGACATTCCTGTTGCAGGGCTTTCCATTCACTGTTCAGAAAAGAAGGCAGGATACAGATATCACGGTGATCTTTACTATAAAGCTCAGCCAATGTCTCTGACGTTGTTATCACACGATCAATAAAGTCAAATTGTGCTATTAAATGCTTACTTTTCCCATGCCCGTTCTTCTTGACTAAACCAACAGATAAGAAATGCTCATCGATATCACACACAGTAAAAATAGGGTTTAAAGATTTGATTTGATCCAACCAATGATAATGTTCAGCGAGATGACATCCCTGGACAATCAACACATCAGGATTAAAGCGATATAATTCAGGAATGGTTAATGCCTTCTGAATCACGATTCCATCCAACACCCCGTCAGACTTCATCTTTTCCAACGGATATATGATACGGGAATCAGCACTTCGTTTATCTTCACCGCGCCAGGCCATGATCACCGGTACTGGACGCCAGCTCAGTGGTTGCCAGGTTAATGCGGAATTCCATTCAGGTTCATACCCCTTCCCTTTTAATGACAAATTTTTATTGTAAGAAGGGTCATTTGCTATCAAAGGTAACCAACGCCGATAAACATTAACTTCATATTCACTCAATTCTTCATACGAAGATGGCGATCTTCCTGTATTGTCTTGAGCAATAACTGCATGTGGCGTCCATACCGACATGTATCCTGATTCTCTGACTTTAAGTCCAAAATCAATATCACGAAGTGAAGCAACCTGAATATTCTCGTCCATTCCACCAACATGAGTATATACCGATTTCTTAACCAGCAAACAATCTCCACTCAACACACAATAATTTTGGTCAGCGTTCAGGCGCTGCATATAACCGGTGTTGTCAAATATGTCACCGATAAATGGGCTGTCAGAAATACCATTCAATCCCAAGATGACACCAGCAGAACTTATTGTCTTGTCAAGATTAATCAGCTTAGCCCCTACACACCCCACTTCAGGGCGCAGCCCCTGATTTAAAAGGTTATCAAGCCAATCTACCTGAACTAGCAATGTATTTATATCTAATAGTAATATGAACTCGCCATTAACCTCTTCTACAGTATGATTCATTAATGCCGGAATAGTTGACAAATGAGGATACGACAAAACGCGGATACGTGATGAATCTATTTCTGCCACCGCGCTTAGCCAAGTATGAATTTCACCATTGCATGACTCTCCTTTAACAAGGATTAATTCATATTTAGCATATTGTGTTTTTTCCAGCAGACTGGTCACACAACGTTGCAGCGAGGAAAGTGAGTCTTGCACGATGACAATAATTGAAACCAGTGGCGCCGCCTGCTGGTGCCCATATACTAACCTATATCCACCTACGGAATGTGGAATAACCTGACTCCCCGAATAACCTCTATTCTGTAAATGACGCATGATAATAGAAATATTTTCTTCATGGGTGTTATTGATTCGATCAGCATCAATCAATACAGGTTCAGATAAATGTCCAATACCAGAGATATCTTTACTTTCAATTAATCTGATAATAGCATCGAACTCAAAAGACACGATGAAGCCAGAATCAAAACCATCAATATCAATTAATGTCTGACGTTGAAATAACCAGTGTCTAGCCATTCTCTGGGGTAAACTTAGTAATAAATCAAGATTAAAATCCGGGAAAAAGTCAGCAGCAATATTGTCTTCAGAGTCATTCACTAGCATATCGCTGTAAACCGCGTAGCAATTCTCGTTTTTTGCCAGGTTTAAACCGGCGATAAGTAAGCCATTCGGAGTAAAATATGTGCCTGAATATACACACTGTAACCAGTCAAAATTATACTGTTCTATAACCTGATTAAGCAGCGTATGTGGTTGCTCTGCGATGAGAAGGCTTACCCAATCTGTTACAGATTCAGATAACTCAATATGATCAACGGTCAGGATAACACACTCAATATATGGGTATTCTTGCCTGGCCACAGCCAACGAGTCAATGGTTGAATATAGATCATCTTTATTGCCACCAATATTAAGGATAGCAATGCAAAATTTAGGCATCACACGGTGCTCGTCAAATGCTTTTTTGATTAATATCTTTTGCCCAGATGATACCTCTCGTGTAGATAGCCAACCCTTTAAATCACGTACTGTTTTTGTACACGCATATTGCTCAGATTTTTCCTGCGTCAGTTCAAAAAACACATTTAATTGTTGTAAGAATGTGTCTTCTAGTCTTTCATAATGCTCTTTTACTTTATGGAGATTAGATTTTACTGACGCCACTTCTGCCGGATCATCACTCCAAGCCACCCCCACATTACCAATATCAGACATTGTTTCTTGTGTAATGGCATACTTTTCATAACCAGGTGCAATCCTTGAGATAACAGGACAGCCACATAGCGTTGCTAACACACAAGTACTCGATGCTTCATAAGTATATAATACCCGGCCTCTTTTAAGCACTTGTGCCAATTCGTTCAATGGCAATGGATTGGAAATAGATAATATCTTTATGCCTTCAGGTAAAGTTGAATAATCTATAGAATCCGGGCTCACTCTATTTAAATATAAAAGATCAAGATCTTTTTCTCTATTATCATCGCAAAATAGGTCGAAGTCATAAAAATCCAATCGGAGTAGATTTACGTTAGCTTCATTATCAGCAAGCTCTTTACGGAAGTAAAAAAATAAGTCATCCTCACCTTCTTCAAGCATATTTCCATTAAGCAATGCTTCTTTGTTAAGCATAAATCTAACACACACAGGGGCATCAATCGGGTTGCCTGAAATAATTTCCGGATATACCGCAATAAAAATCCCGCCGTTTAATTGATGTCTCTGTGAATCGTCTACACTCAATAAAGGAGCATTCCAGTCAGGGTTTCCTACATTACACCCCACCATATATGCCTCTCCACCCTGTTCATTAATTAAATGACACAAGCGATGAAGCACCCGGATGCCAGAAGAAGACTCTCGGTAATCCGGTGATGTAATATAGTATGGGTATTTATTTCTTTTACTCATTAGTAATCCGACGATAAGAGAGAAGCATTCAACGTGATGTATACCCTAGATAATTCGAGTTGCAGGAAGACAGCAATCGAATAAATTCCCAATAGCTTACATAAGTAAGTGACTGGGGTGAGCAATAGTAGTCAACATGCTTGAAACGTGAAGTATGATGGGTATATCTATTTATTGTGCCTATATTCATTTGAATAAAAGAGGTATTAGGCTAACAATGTCTATAATTATGTGACAGTTGCAAATGGTGTATTAAAGTCTTTTTGGTATGTGGGGAAAAAGCCAAGGCCACGCTACCGCCTTGGCTAACAGCAACCAACACGCTTATCACATCCATCAAGATGCAGAAACATTGTCTGCATTGAGTAATTAATCCGAATACCAGACCAACTGCCCGTTTTTGTAAAAAACCATTACGGTACACAAAGAGTACCCACCTCATGATACCAATAAAAACATCATTAACTGGCATGCAAGACACATAATCTAGCCTATGAATACCTATTGTTTTCCTGCTCTATTCCCTGCATTGAAAATGCTATTAGTCATAAGCTATCGGGGTGAATACTATGAGGGGACGTAATGTCATATTACATATTCTTTTTAAAAAACAAGAAAAGATAACTCCTCCTTGTATTTGGATGATTTATTTTTAAGGCATCCAGGCCGTAAGCCAGCTTTCTAGCCCCGTTCCTTCCAACATCCAGTTTTGACGGATTGCATTGCGTAAAGCATCTCCCATACGCGATGTCGCCTCTATATCATTAATGTGCATCCGAATTGCATCCACCCAATCCCTGAATCGATTATTCACCAACGTCACAGGGAGATCGCAGCGATATGGTTCAATATCGGTACAAATTACCGGTACACCACATGCCCCCATTTCAAGCAGCCTGAGGTTACTTTTACATCGGTTAAATTGATTTATTTCCAAGGGGACTATAGCCAAATCAAGATTCAGGCTGGCAAGTTTTTCTGGATAAAACTCAATAGGAACGCCCATATGAAATTCACAAGCCACATCACTGGGTTTCATGCCCATGAATACCCATTCAACTTCATTTTCGAGAGCTTTCACGACACCTTTAATCAGCGCTAAATCTCCGGCGTGTGAGCTTCCTCCGGCCCAGCCTACACGCGCTTTTTTGCTAATACGGCGATAACTGACAAGATTTTCCCATAACTCAGGAGGCAAACGATTAAGTGCAACCCGGATATCAGAATGAAACGGTTCATATTCCTTTGCTAATTCAGGTGTAGAAACGACCAACCAGTCGGCCTGCTCTATTGCTCTCCTGATACGTCTTATCACATCCTGAGAAATACGATGACGAGCATGGTTTGCTACAGGAATGTTGGGTAAATAATCATCGTACTCCAACACAACCTTAGCCCGATTATACTTACGATAATGCTGCATCAATTGAGGAATTTTCTCACCGGTCGCACCCTGTAAGATGATCACATCAGGATCGACGCGCGCGACATCAGTGAGATTAATCATCGGCCCCAGATGAAGCCCACCTTCAATGCAGGCATTTTGTTCAAGATGTTTAAATGGCTGTATTACTCTGTAATGCCCGCAGCCAAACCAATCAGCATGGCATCCCAGAACAACCGGTAACGGGCGTCCTGGCAAGGGTGTCTGACAACGGGATGATGTTATTGAAAACTGAAATCCAGGTACTTCACGGCTGAATGCCGGATGATAAGCCGGATCATTAGCTAATTGGGGTAACCAATGTTGGAAAAGCCTATCAATCTGGGCGTCATCAGCCTGAGGTTCTATACCAGACAAATCGGATCGCAAGCGGGTTGCCCCCCCTTGATGATGCAACTGGATTTCAGGAGTCCAAACGATAAGATAACCACGCTGACGGGCTTTAAGTGACAGATCGACATCGCCAAAATAAACAGGAAAATCCTGTGTATCAAATCCGCCCAATTCAGTAAACACGTCCCGACGCATCATCATACATGCCGCACTCACCGCGCTGACATTATGTGTAACTTTCAAACCGTTCAGATATCCATCACTATCACCATCCATCCCTTGACAAGCAATAGCCGCAGCGCCATCCAGCCCTAAAATGAACCCGGCATGTTGAATACTGCCATTGGAAAATACCAGCTTACAACCCACCATGCCCACTTCAGGACGCAATGCATGTTGCAACAACACAGATAGCCAGTTGCTATCTGTGATTTCAATATCGTTATTTAAAAACAGTAGAACGTCACCGCGAGCATGTTCTACAGCATAGTTATTAATGGCTGAAAAGTTAAAAGCATCCGGCCAGCGTAGTATCCGAATATTGCCCAACTTCATACAGTCCAGTTGGTTAAGGAACTGACAGGCCGCTGCATCCTGTGAATTATTATCTACAATTAACAATTCATAATGTGGGTATAGTGTCCGCTCCATCAGACTCTCAACACATTTACGTAGTACCGACAGATTGTCGCGAGTTGGGACAACAATTGATATAAGCGGCTGGACAGGGAGATCGTAACTTATTTTTAGCGTTCCCTGACATGCACCGCCACTAACCTGTGCACCGATACTCAATCGCGATAAGTGGGCCTTTACCGCCGTTGCGGAGAGGTCTAGTACCTTACCTTTTTGCAACCAATCAACCACTGACTCTTCAGCATGTAATAGCACCTCAGTAACATGTCCCAGTGCCTGAGCCCCCACTTGCTCAACAAATCGCCAAGCTAAATCAACCAGTACTGCATCCTGTAATTCAGTGTTCAACCCACCAACCTGAACAGCATGTTGAGGAGAAAAAGCTAACGATTTGCCGATATAGGGAAAACTACGCAGCATGTCGATATTACTATCTGGTTTCAGTACTAATTTTTCTGGCTCACAGCCATTAAGGACATCTTCGTCGACATAGCAAACTAATGAATGGCTATTACATACCCGGTGCTCCGCCAATAGTAACAACGCTTGTGGTTCAAGTAGATCACCAGAGTAGATAACAAATAGGTAGCCCTCATCAAAGGCTGTCAAGCGAGTGTTGATCTCCTCCGCCCAGTGGACCGAACTCGTAATCCATTCACCCTGAGTAAAACCATCAGGCTGTACCAATGGTGAAATGATCAATAACTGACTAGGTAATAATAATTGCTCGCTAAGACTCGCTAAAGACCGTTTGATTTCTATAGCGTTGCCCTTATTATCAACCAGCACTACCGCTATTTTCCCCAAACTGTCCTGCGACTCAAGAATAGTACGTAACAATATGGCTCGGGTAGCAGATGGTCGCCGATCTTGTTGCCAGCGAGCCAGTGAATATGGTGGCAGAGCGACACTTTTACGTATTTTATTGTGAAGCGCTAATTCCTGGACTACTGGTTCGGAAATTTTCTTGAGATAAGGAGGAGCCAGTTTTTCCAGTAATGAACTAAAACGCCGAGAGAATCTCCAGCGGTTAATGAATTCAGCTTGATGTGCAACCGAGAAATTTAGAGCAATCTCAAACCCGCTGCGCAATTCATTAATCAGTGAAGCAATGTCAATCTTGCGTGATGATTCACTAGCTGAAAAACCCTCTTTGATGGCCAACTGAATATTTTTGTCACTAAGGTAGCCAATCCCACCATGCTCACCATAAACATAAGCGGGAATCCCCATACATAGCGCATAGGCAACCCCTTCCAGAGTAGAAATAACAACATCCGCACTATTAAATTGCGCGGCTGATGCAGCTCCACTCGTAACACAATCACTGGTTATTCCATTAACCATCAATTGTTTCTGTAATTCATGGACTTCCTGCGCAGACTGCTCTGTAATAATGAGCGCGTGAGATAGTTTTTCACAACGACGATAATGCTCTGACTTGCAGAAATGTTCAGCTACCCAATAACCAGACTCAATTTTATCGTGCGAAATACCCGCCTGAATAAACATTTGTGCATGAGCAGAGGATACACAAAGTATGCTATCGGCTAATTGGCCTTCCAAATAATGGTTAAGATATGTAGTCGGTGAAGTACTTAAGTGGGAAAAGACAATATTACTTTCAATACCAGTAGATTCTAATCGACTCAGCATATCAACACTGAAAATCGAATCCTGCACCCATAGAAACTCATAATGGTTATCAAATTCATAACTCTCATGACTCCATTGGTCGACGATGAGGATCTGATCTTTTAAATCCCACTGTCCTATTTCTTTCTGACATGCACCACCATAATAATGTGTATAAACATCAACCAACCATCCATTAGTCACTAAATAGCGAATGGCCTCCAGTATGACGACTTGCTCATAGTGGAATTCAGAAAGTTGATTAATACTCAATAATGCACGAGGCATATAAATATCCTTGAAAGTAAGCATCGTCGAGGGGCAGATAGAAAAACAGAATACGCACATTAGCATACTGAAATAATACCAATGGCTGGTTAAGAGCAAAAAAAACCCGGCTTTCGCCGGGTTTGAACGTAAAATTCACAGCTATTACTGCAGCAGAGACAGAACGGTCTGTGGAACCTGGTTAGCCTGTTTCAGAACAGAAGTACCCGCCTGTTGCAGGATCTGGGCACGGCTCATATTAGAAACTTCAGTTGCATAATCAGCATCCTGAATACGACTTCTAGCTTCCGTCAGGTTGTTAACAGTATTGTTCAGGTTACTGATAGCAGAGGTGAACCGATTCTGAATCGCACCCAACGAACTACGCTGTACGTCAACCGATGATATTGCTTTATCAATTGCAGCCAACGGGCTACTCGTTGCACCAGAAGTCAGCTTCTTCAGACTCATGTTCGCTGTATCCAGCTTAAATGCTGCGGTACCAGTAGTCGTGCTGGTATCGGCACTCTGCGGATCTACTGCAATGTAGAAGGAACCAGTAGTACCAGAAGCGATATCAAAACCGTTTGCTTTCAGGTTGTTTTCTTCAGTAGCGCTGGTAGCAGTGATGTCAACTTTAACAAACCAGTTGCCTTTACTATCCTGAGTGGCACCCGTAGCAACAGTAACACTACCAGAAGCGACACCCAGTTTTGTTGCCAAATCACCAGGGGTTGATTCAGCGGCAGTAGTACCCGTTACATTGGTAGTTGAACCATAAGCTTTCTGGTAATCTGCCGTAGCCAAGGCACCCGTTGCAGTGCCGCCGTTTGGACCAGTTACATTGAAACCATCCAGGCCCAGAGTTTTGGACGTTACTTCTTTCAGTCCGATATCAATAGTTTGGTTATCATTAGCACCCACCTGAATAGACATGGTGGTATCTTTGCTCAGTACGTTTACACCGTTAAATTGAGTTTGAGCCGATACACGGTCAATTTCATCCATACGGGCTTGGATTTCATCCTGCATAGAAGAAAGGTCACTAGCAGAGTTGGATTCGTTCTGTGCCTGAACTGTCAGTTCACGCACACGTTGTAAGTTGTTGTTGATTTCGTCCAGTGCACCTTCAGTGGTTTGTGCGATGGAAATACCGTCGTTGGCATTACGTGCAGCGACAGTCAACCCTTTGATGTTAGCAGTGAAACGGTTAGCAATAGCTTCGCCGGTTGCATCATCTTTAGCGCTGGTAATACGCAGGCCCGAAGACAAACGAGCAATAGCGGTGCTCAAAGATGACTGAGATTTGTTCAGATTGTTTTGGGTCAACAGCGACAGGCTGTTTGTATTAATGACTTGTGCCATAATGGTGTTTCCTTTTCAATTCAAGTCGGTTTTAGGTTTCGGGCTGTTGCCCACGGCGTTAAATCACCGTCCTAAGTTGTATCGGCACGGCCTAAAGAAGCTTTAGTTTTTTTTAAAAAAGTCGGTTGATCCTTTTAAGAACCAGGTACTTTCTCATGGCAGCGCATTACCTATCATGACATTACGTTTTCATATAGTTATGAGAGATAATAAAATTCATTTTTACTATAAACTTTTCAGCGCAACATCCGATATAGCATCATTAGCACAAAAAATAAGGATCAATACTCATGGCAAGTACAGGTGCGAGTGCGGGCATAAATAACTTAAATATTTCAGGACTGGATTTAAATAGTCTACTTACCAACATAACAACTCAGGAGCAAGGTCGCCTTACTCCCTTAACCAATAAGCAGACGGCTTATAACAGCCAAATTACGTCCTTTGGCATTTTAAAGACGTCGCTGGACAAACTGAATACTGCCACTGAATCGCTGGCGAAAATAAACGATATCGCTACAACTTCTGTCAGTAGCTCCAATACCGCGTTCACTGCGACGACCACCGCCAACGCGGCAGCGGGTAACTATGCAGTGGCTGTAACCCAGATCGCACAGGCGCAATCACTGATATCCACCTCAGTAGCCAGCGAAACTGACAAGTTAGGTACGCCGACCACCGACAGAACACTAACAATTGCCCAACCGGGGCTAAATAAAACAACAACGATTTCGTTATCCGACTCACAGACTTCTCTGACCGAGATTCGTGACGCCATCAATAAATCGGATTCTGGCGTAACTGCAAGTATAGTGAAAGCCAACGATAGTAGTTTTCAACTGATGTTAACAGCTAACGACACCGGACTGAAATCTGAAATCACCGTCCAATCTAATGACACTTCTTTAGATAATCTGCTTCATTACGAAACCACTACGCCAGCTAATAATAAATCCACTCAGCTCACTGCGGCTCAAAACGCTACCTTTACATTAAATGGCATCGCGATAGAACGCCAGAGCAATACGATCAATGATGCCATTGATGGCGTTACCTTTAATCTGAAGAAACTATCAGATCTTGATACCACCACCACACCTTCCACATACAAAACTGAAAATCTGACTGTTTCTAAAGACACATCCCAGTTACAGACGGCTATTCAAGCATGGGTCGATGCTTACAACTCGCTGCAAACCACTATTAAGTCGCAAACCAAATACGTTGCTGTTAGTCCAGGTGATACGACTCAGAGTACAGGTAATGGTGCATTATTAGGCAACAGTACTGTTCAGGGTATCCAACGCCAATTACAAAGCCAGTTGACTTCGATACAAAGCCAAAGTGGCACACTCAAAATCCTTAATGATTTAGGGATTAAACAGATCGCTACTGGTACCGATCAGGGGAAATTGGAAGTCGATACAACGAAATTGCAAAAAGCACTTAATGAACAACCTGATAACGTAAAAGCGTTCTTTCTGGGTGATGGGAAAACAACGGGCTTCGCTACACAGAGCAGCCAGTATCTAACAGAAGTGTTAAATACTAACAACGGACTTATTCAAACCTCTACAGATGGCATCAACACCTCGTTAAAGGCGCTGAGTAAGCAGATCGAAAATACGACAAACAGTATTAATGATAATATTGCGCGCTATAAGGCTCAATTCGTTCAGCTCAATACGTTGGTATCACAGTTAAACGGAACCAGTAGTTCTCTGACTTCCTTGCTGAGTTCTTCGAGTTCCAGTAGCAAGTAGTTTGAGTAGTTGATAAGAGAGAAATTTATGTATAACAGAAATGGTAGCCAAGCCTATGAGAGAGTAGGCTTGGAAAGTAGTGTAATGAGCGCAAGTCCCCATCAACTGATCGTACTGTTGTTTGACGGCGCGCACAGTGCGCTTGTCCGTGCTCGAATCCTGATGCAGAAAGGTGATATTCAGGGCAAAGGTAATGCTTTATCAAAAGCTATTAACATTATCATTAATGGTTTAAAAGCAGGGCTGGATACAGAAGGTAATGATGAACTGGTAGATAACCTTTCTGATCTTTATGACTATATGTCCCGTAGATTATTACACGCTAACCAACACAACGATGAACAGGCAATAATTGAAGTCGATATCCTACTGGAAAATATTGCTGATGCATGGCGCAGAATTGGTCCAAATTATCAACCTGAGCAGGAAGTGCGTTAAATGGACAATCTCCATCAGTTTCTCAACAATTACCGACAGCTTTTATCTCTCAGCAAAGAGGTTTTAGCTTTGGCTGTTAATGGCCACTGGGATGAACTAGTTAAACAGGAAATTATTTATATCCAATCAGTGGAAACACTAACAAAGACGCCGCTGCCTACAAATATTGATAGCGTTACGCAGTTACATTTCCGGGAAATTTTGCAGGAAATTGTAGATAACGAAGCCACCGTTAAGCATTTGCTCCAGAAACGGATGGATGAGTTGGGTGAACTGATGGGTAAATCGCTAAATCAAAAAAATATTAATGACGCATATGGTAAGTTTTCCCAACATCGAACACTGCCTGGCGACCCACAATCATGAGCATGACAATCATAAATTCATATCACACCATTTTGATAAACTATGGGCCAGCAATCAAAAGCTGGCTTCCGACTGAGTTTAATGCCCAAACAAACATAAACTGGAATAAAAAGTAATATAGAACAGCAAGCTATGTCGTAATAATATTTACGCCACGCTCATACGGTCATATTCATCACATCCTGGTAAGCAGAAACCAGTTTATTTCTAACTTGAATACCCATTTGAAGTGAAACAGATGCCTTCTGTAAATCCACCATGACATCGTTCAGTGCAACCCCAGGGACACCCATAGTGAAATTTTTGGCCTCAACCTGGACACTCTGTTGAGTGTCACTGATTTTATCAATGGCTGATTTTAATTCGCTAGCAAACCCTGGTCCCATAGCAGGTCTGGTGACCGGATTATCTGCTGCCTGTGTTATGGCAACCTGCATTTGTTGTAATACACCATTAATGCCTTGAACTGACATACTGCCCCTCACTTTCTATCGGGTAAATCGATTTAACCGCAGATTCGCGCTAACTAATTGATAAATAATGAAATAAAAATAACCAAGTGCATTATATATCCACGATGGTCCATCATTTTTTATTTCACGGCTGTCACCCTACCATATGCATGATGTATTAAATCGGTTAATTAGCGTTAAAAATGCTGGCTTATCGGCCCATCGAATTTTGCATTACGTAAAATAATGACATGCCGACAAGTGTAGGCAATGAATCGTTTATGATTGCGCAATCACGGAGTTCTGTTTTGTCACGTAACAACGTTAGCTATATTGTCCAACAATTAGGCAGAAATAGAGTATGAATGCCTCAACATCAGGAACAGCTGCCGGTGGAAATGGCTTTGGCGAAATACTCAACCGCTTGCGTGCCAATCCCAGAATACCCCTATTAATAGCAGCGGCAGCAACCATTGCCATCGTTATAGCGTTATCTTTATGGGCCAAAGGGCCAAGTTACCAGGTACTCTACAGTAATTTAGATGATCGTGACGGTGGTGCTATCGTCACGGAATTAGGTAAAATGAACATCCCCTACCACTTTTCTGAAGGTGGTGGGGCCATTCTGATTCCTACAGACAAAGTTTATGAAACTCGCTTACGTCTCGCGCAACTAGGGTTGCCGAAAGGTGGAGCAGTCGGCTTTGAATTGCTTGATCAAGAGAAATTTGGCATCAGCCAGTTCAGTGAACAGATTAATTACCAACGAGCACTAGAAGGCGAACTGGCGCGTACCATGGAAACGTTGGGACCGGTTCAAAGTGCACGAGTCCATCTCGCTATTCCAAAGCCTTCTCTTTTTGTTCGTGAGCAAAAGTCGCCTTCCGCTTCAGTTACACTGACATTACAGCCGGGGCGCGCACTCGATGATGGTCAGATCAATGCCATTGTTTACCTGATTTCCAGTAGCGTAGCAGGATTACCGGCAGATAAAGTGACGGTTGTTGACCAGTCAGGGCATTTACTAACTCAATCTGACGGTGCTGGCCGCGGTTTGGATTCCACGCAACTGAAATATGCGAGCGAAGTAGAAAGCCGTTATCAACGCCGGATTGAATCGATCCTTGCACCTATTGTTGGTTCCGGAAATGTTCACGCCCAGGTCACGGCCCAGATTGATTTTTCAAGTCGCGAACAAACCGACGAGCAGTATCAGCCGAACCAGGCACCGAACCAATCAGCCGTGCGTTCTGAACAAACAAGTCAGAGCGATCAGCGTGGCGGCCCAAATGTAGGGGGCGTTCCTGGTGCATTATCTAACACACCGGCACCCGCACCTACAGCGCCGATTTCAACACCACCGGCCAACAATGCCAACAATGCCAACAATAATACGAATAAAGCTAACACTGGCACTAGTACGGCGCAGACAACAGGAACCACGGCTGCAAACCAGACGATCAGCAGTCGTCATGATCAAACCATTAACTATGAAGTTGACCGCACTATCCTTCATACTAAACATAGCACCGGCGATGTTCAGCGCTTATCTGTAGCCGTTGTCGTCAACTATCTCCCTACTGGGACTGATGGCAAGCCAAGCGCATTAACTGCCGAACAAATTAAGCAAATTGAGTCATTAACTCGCGAAGCAATGGGGTTCTCTAGCAAACGTGGCGATACGCTCAATGTTGTCAATACGCCGTTCTCAGAAGTTGATCAAAGTGGCGGTGAACTCCCCTTCTGGAAAACACCGGCCTTCTTCAACCTGTTAATAGAAGGCGGGCGCTGGTTGCTGGTACTGATTGTTGCTTTGATTATGTACCGAAAACTGGTACGTCCGCATCTACAACGAAAAGCACAACTGCAAGAAGCCGCTCAAGCAGCCGCTGGATTACGTAATAGTAGCGGTGGGAATGATGATGTCACTGTGAATATCAGCACAGATGAAGAGGAACAACAGAGGAAATCCCAGCAGCGCGTTCATGCCGAACTACAAAGTCAGCGGATACGTGAACTGGCCGAAAACGATCCTCGTGTCGTCGCACTGGTAATCCGTCAATGGATGGGTAACGAACTATGAGTATGACCGGTACGGAAAAAAGCGCCATTTTATTGATGACCATCGGAGAAGATCGCGCAGCAGATGTATTCACTCATCTCTCTACACGTGAAGTCCAACATCTCAGTACAGCGATGGCCAGTATGCGACAAGTTTCACAACAACAATTGCTGGAAGTACTGAAAGAATTTGAAAGTGACGCCGAACAGTATGCGGCACTGAGTATAAATGCTGGTGATTACTTACGCTCTGTTTTGGTCAAGGCGTTAGGTGAAGAGCGGGCATCCAGCCTGCTGGAAGATATTCTGGAAAGCAAAGAAACATCTTCCGGCATGGAAACGCTTAACTTTATGGAACCACAAAGTGCTGCCGACCTTATCAAGGACGAGCATCCACAAATTATTGCCACCATATTGGTTCACCTCAAACGCGCCCAGGCAGCAGATATTCTTGCTTTATTTGATGAGCGGTTGCGCAATGATGTCATGCTGCGTATCGCCACTTTCGGTGGAGTGCAACCATCAGCACTGGCTGAATTAACCGAAGTTCTTAATGGCCTTTTGGATGGTCAGAACCTGAAACGCAGTAAGATGGGTGGTATTCGTACTGCTGCTGAAATCATCAACCTGATGAAAACGCAACACGAAGAAACTGTTATGGATGCCGTGCGCGAATTTGATGGTGAACTGGCGCAAAAAATTATCGACGAAATGTTCTTGTTCGAAAATCTGGTGGAAGTGGACGATCGCAGTATCCAACGTTTACTACAGGAAGTGGAGTCCGAATCTCTGCTGATTGCGTTGAAAGGTGCCGAGCAGGGTCTGCGCGAAAAATTCCTGCGCAACATGTCCCAACGTGCTGCAGAGATTTTGCGCGACGATTTGGCCACCCGTGGTCCAGTACGCATGTCTCAGGTAGAAAACGAACAGAAAGCAATCCTGCTTATTGTTCGTCGTCTGGCTGATAGTGGGGAAATGATCATTGGTGGTGGCGATGACGCTTATGTCTGATTCATCTAATAACCTGCCCTGGCAACTCTGGAAACCAGACGATCTTGCGTCCTCTGGCGCCCAGGAACCACCGGCGCAGGAATCTGACCTCAGTGAGCCGCCGCAAACTTCTACTGACATTATCAATCAGCAGAATGATGACAGCTTGCAAGCGCTACGTGTGCAGGTTCAACAGCAAGCGCACGATACCGGATATTCGGAAGGTCACCAGCAAGGATATGAAGCAGGCTATCAAGAAGGATTGAATACGGGTCTGCAACAAGCTCAACAAGATGCGGTACAACAGCAGCAACCGATGATTACCCAAATGCAGCAGATGGTAACTGAATTCCAGCAAACGCTTGATGCGCTTGACAGCGTCATTGCATCTCGATTGATGCAATTGGCGCTCACCGCTGCGAAGCAGGTTATCGGTCAGACAGCGGTGTGTGATGGAAACGCATTACTAAGCCAGATTCAACAGCTCATTCAACAAGAACCGCTGTTCACTGGTAAACCACAATTACGGGTGCACCCTTCAGATATAGAACGGGTTGAGCAACATCTCGGCCCAACGCTTAGCCTTCATGGATGGGGATTATTAGCCGATAATCAGCTCCACCCTGGTGGTTGTAAAGTCAGTGCGGAAGAAGGTGACCTTGATGCCAGTATTGCTACTCGCTGGCACGAACTCTGCCGCCTGGCAGCACCGGGAGAACTATAATGACCGTCCGTCTCTCTCGCTGGCTTTCCACGTTGGATTCGTTTGAGAAGCGGATCGCCAATACGCCTTCGGTGCGTCGTTATGGCCGACTGACCCGAGCAACAGGTTTGGTACTCGAAGTTACCGGTTTACATATGCCTTTGGGGGCAACCTGTCTGATTGAGCGCCAGAACGGACATCAGGTCGAGGAAGTAGAAAGTGAAGTTGTCGGTTTTAACGGACAAAAACTATTTCTCATGCCATTGGAAGAAGTAGAAGGCATTATACCGGGTGCCCGTGTTTACGAACGAATGGGCCCGGAGGGGAAAACCCAGGGAAAACAATTGCCATTAGGCCCCGAGTTACTAGGACGTGTTCTTGATGGTAGCGCAAAACCACTGGATGGATTGCCGGCACCCGATACAGGCTATCGCGCAGCATTAATTACGCCACCCGTTAATCCTTTGCAACGGACCCCCATTGAAGATGTACTTGATGTCGGCGTTCGAGCAATCAATGCCCTGCTTACCGTAGGTCGTGGGCAGCGTATGGGATTATTCGCCGGTTCAGGTGTCGGTAAAAGTGTATTGCTGGGAATGATGGCACGTTACACTCAGGCTGATATCATTGTTGTGGGATTGATCGGTGAGCGTGGACGCGAAGTAAAGGATTTCATTGAGAACATTCTAGGCCCAGAGGGTCGCGCGCGTTCTGTCGTTATCGCTGCACCGGCAGACGTTTCACCGTTGCTGCGCATGCAAGGTGCTGCTTATGCGACACGTATAGCTGAAGATTTTCGCGACCATGGTCAGCATGTATTATTGATCATGGATTCATTGACCCGGTACGCCATGGCACAACGCGAAATTGCGTTAGCGATTGGGGAACCTCCAGCAACCAAAGGATATCCCCCTTCTGTTTTCGCTAAATTGCCTGCATTAGTTGAGCGCGCAGGCAACGGTATTCATGGCGGTGGTTCTATAACTGCTTTTTATACCGTTTTAACTGAAGGTGACGACCAACAGGATCCTATTGCCGACTCGGCTCGCGCAATTCTGGATGGGCATATAGTACTTTCACGGCAGTTGGCTGAAGCGGGGCACTATCCAGCAATTGATATAGAGGCATCCATCAGTCGTGCCATGACGTCTCTGATCGACGAGGAGCATTATGGCTCGGTCCGTCAATTCAAACAGCTATTATCAAGCTACCAACGTAACCGTGACCTGGTAAGCGTTGGGGCGTATGCTGCAGGCAGCGATCTGACACTTGACCGTGCTATCCGTTTATATCCGCAAATGGAAGCTTTTCTACAGCAAGGGATGTTTGAACGAAGCAATTATGCAGACTCTTATCAGGCATTAAATACCATTTTTCCTCGTAATGAACAGGAGGAAAGATGAAAAATCCGTCATCTCTTGCCATGTTACGCGAATTAGCGGAAAAAGAAGTTGAAAAGGCAACCAGTCAACTGGGACAAGTACAACAAGCATATCAGCAGGCTGAACAGCAGCTAAATATGCTGTTAAACTACCAAGACGACTATCGACAGAAGCTTAATGATTCGATGACAGACGGTATGGCTAATACCAGTTGGCGAAACTATCAACAATTTATTCTGACTCTGGATAAAGCGATTGAACAACATCGACAACAACTATTACAGTGGACTTCTCGTCTGGATCTGGTGATGAAGACCTGGCAAGAAAAACAGCAGCGTCTGAACGCTTTTGAAACCTTGCGAGATCGTGAACAGACTAAACAGCTTGCCCGGGAAAATCGGTTAGAACAAAAGCAAATGGATGAATTTGCTCAACGAGCCTCAATGAGGAAAATAGAACCATGAATCTGCCCGCATTATCTACTACGACCAATATCAGCAATACAGGCAGTGTTTCGCCGGGTGATACCCTCACCGCTCTTTTAGGGAAGGATAATTTACCTAAAGATTTTATTCAGCTTTTGAGTAAGAATTTAGCGACTGGCAACAGTAATAAAGAAGCCGTTGTTACTGATAGTGAAAAAAACGATCTTCTGAATACACTTCAGCAAAACGGCATCATGGTCAATGGCAACGAACTCAATGATCTCCTTGGCGCATTTTCAAATGGTTCCATTTCTCTGGAAGATTTAAATTCTGTAACCGACCTTTTATCCAAAGTGAAAAAGACCGAAGAGAAGAAAGACAATAAATCTGACGATAATGCGCTGGCCATGCAGGCACTTTTTGCAATGTTGCCTACTCAAAATACCCAAACATCTGTCACGAAAACTGCTAACAACGACACTGGCAGTGTGAACGTTTTACCCAGGTTAGTTAATGATAAACGAAGCGGCAATGCAGCGTTGTTTACCGATACCGGGAAATCCGATGACAAAAAGAGCAAGGATGATGCATCAGACAGTGCATTATCTTTCATAAGTTTAGACACTAAGGCTTCACTGAAAGATAGTCGCTTACAGAACCAGAATCCATCCCAGACACCAGAGGATCGGGTAAAAGTTGACTCCACACTAGTGAGAACAGCAAAAGATAGCGTGGAACAAACCTCGGCACTCTCAGCTAACACCAATAGCACGTCTAATGCTGCATCCCTCCAAAACATGGCATCCACACTCACAAATGTGTCAGTACCTTCGCTTCCTGCTGCACAACATGTCACCGGACAGATCAATGTACCGGTAGGAACCCAGCAGTGGAATGACACATTGAGTCAACAAGTGATCATGTTCATGCGTGGCGGTCAGCAAACCGCTGAATTACGCTTGCACCCCGAAGAGCTAGGGTCACTCCAGATCAGCCTCAAGTTGGATGATAGCCAGGCACAGATCCATCTGATATCGGGTAACAGCCAGGTTCGTTCAGCACTGGAAGCCGCATTGCCACATCTGCGTAATGCTATGGCAGAAAGTGGAATCAACCTTGGACAAAGCAGTGTAGGCAGTGACGCAGCAGGTTGGCAACAGGCCCAGCAACAGACAGCAAACAACAATAATAGTAACTCTGGTAATTCATCATCCTATAAACAGCAGTTTAGTGAAACGACCAGTAAAACAATAGACCCACTACCCATTCCGACACGGTTGCAATCTATGGTTTCTTCAGTAAACGGTGTTGATATCTTTGCCTGATATTGAGGATGAACGTATAAGTTAACGCGGTTTTCTTGGTCTATTCACGCTATTGATCGCCTGAATAGACGGGATAATCATTAATATTACGCATTAATTTAGCTGTGATGTATTCACAGCTAAGTATCGATAAGTAACAGGACCTATCATTGGCTACGAATGGTAAAAAAGCTCAGTCGGGACGTAGACGTTCCATCTGGCTGATATTGTTGATTATAATTGCACTTGCTGCAACTGCTGCCGCAGGGGCAAGTTGGTGGTTTTTACATCTGAAAAACGCTGAAGCTACAGTACAAACACCACCGCCGCCGCCAAAGCCGGTCTTTATGCCTTTGGATACATTTACTGTTAATCTGACGAGTCCCGATAACAACCTGGATCGCGTGTTATATATCGGCTTCACATTACGTCTCCCGGATGAAGCTACCCGCGCCAAGCTAATCAGTTATCTACCGGAAGTGCGCAGTAGATTGTTATTGTTACTCTCACGTCAGGATGCGACTGTTTTGTCTAAAGAACAAGGTAAGCAAAAACTGATTGAAGATATTAAACAGGTGCTGAGTCCACCGCTGGTCCCCGGCCAGCCAAACCAGGTGGTAACTGATGTCTTGTTCACTGCCTTTATCTTGCGGTAATCATTATGGGCGACAGCATTCTTTCACAAGCAGAAATTGATGCACTGTTAAACGGTGATAGTGGTGACAGCACTGCTGATACCACTACGCCAGCAAAAAGCGACGCCGGTGTCGGCGACGTTAAACCTTATGATCCTAACACGCAACGTCGCGTTATTCGCGAGCGTTTGCAGGCACTGGAAATCATTAACGAACGTTTTGCTCGCCAGTTTCGTATGGGGTTGTTCAATTTATTACGCCGTAGTCCTGACATCACAGTAGGTGCAATTAAAATCCAGCCTTATCATGATTTCGCGCGTAATCTCCCGGTACCTACAAACCTAAATCTGATACATCTGAAGCCCTTGCGCGGCACAGCGCTGTTCGTTTTCTCACCAAGTCTGGTATTCATTGCTGTCGACAACCTTTTTGGTGGCGACGGACGTTTTCCCACCAAAGTTGAGGGCCGTGAATTTACACATACGGAACAACGAGTAGTAAGACGAATGTTGAAGCTGGCATTGGAGGCTTATGGTGAAGCCTGGAACGCCATTTACAAACTTGATGTTGAGTACGTCCGCTCTGAAATGCAGGTTAAGTTTACCAATATCACAACATCACCTAATGATATCGTGGTCACCACACCATTTCATGTGGAAATCGGTACACTGACAGGTGAGTTCAGCATTTGTATTCCGTTCTCGATGATCGAGCCCCTACGTGAATTGCTGGCGAATCCTCCTCTTGAGAACTCCAGGCAGGAAGACCAAAACTGGCGTGAAACCCTGGCTAAACAAGTCCAGCATTCTGAATTGGAATTGGTAGCAAATTTTACAGACATTCCCTTGCGCTTATCTAAAGTTTTAAAACTTAAGCCTGGCGATGTCCTATCCATAGATAAACCCGACCGCCTAATTGCCCATGTTGACGGTGTCCCTGTTCTAACCTGCCAATACGGCACTTTAAACGGGCAGTATGCTTTGCGTGTTGAACATTTGATTAACCCTATTTTGAATTCTCTGAATAACGAGGAACAGCCCGATGAATGACACCAAGAAACCGTCTGAAGAAAAGGATTCTGTAGACGATCTGTGGGCTGATGCATTTAACGAGCAACAGTCAGTAGAAAAAGAAAAAAGTGCCAGCACTGACGGAATTTTTAAAACGCTTGATGCGCAGGATAATCTGGGTGGAATGCAGGATATTGATCTTATCTTGGATATTCCCGTCAAGCTAACGGTCGAATTAGGTCGTACTAAAATGACAATCAAAGAACTGCTACGGTTATCTCAAGGTTCTGTAGTCGCTCTTGATGGTTTGGCTGGTGAACCGTTGGATATTATGATCAACGGCTATCTCATTGCCCAAGGTGAAGTCGTTGTGGTTTCGGACAAGTATGGTGTACGTATCACTGATATCATAACGCCTTCTGAGCGTATGCGCAGACTGAGCCGCTAATGCCAACTCAGCAACAGCCCACGCTGACGACACAGCAATCAACAATCGCTGTGGCTGAGTCTCCATTGACCGGCAGCACACTGCTGACACAAGTCAGTAGTGTGCTGGGTGGTGTATTACTTTTAATCCTGTTTATTGCCTGGTTGGTTCGCAAACTGGGTTTAGCTCCCCAGTCCAGGCATAACCATATGATGAAAGTGGTTTCGAGTTGCCCGGTTGGTCAGCGTGAACGTATAGTCATTGTTGAAGTTGAGAATACATGGCTTGTGTTAGGTGTGACAGCACAACAAATCACCAAGCTACATACAATGCCCGCACAACCTATTGCCAATAGTTCATCGACAGTCCAAATCAAGTCAGTTGACTTTCGCCAACTCTTACAAAAAATCACTAAACGTCCGGAAAAATCGGAATGAACATCGTCTCACGGTTGTTAACCTCCTTTTCCCATATACAGTTTCGTTTTTTATGTTATCCATTAGCCTTCGTTTTTCTTTTTATTACGCCAACTGTTTGGGCACAGTTACCGAGTATTGTCAGTCAACCGCTTGCTAACGGTGGGCAAAGCTGGTCTTTACCGATACAAACGCTGGTATTCCTCACTTCGCTGACTTTCATACCATCAGTATTACTACTGATGACCAGTTTCACCCGTATCATTATCGTATTAAGCTTACTGAGAAATGCACTCGGCACACCAACAGCGCCACCTAATCAGGTACTTCTCGGACTGAGCCTTTTTCTGACGTTTTTCATCATGTCACCAGTATTAAACCGCATCTATCAAGATGCCTATCTCCCCTTTAGCGAGAATAAAATCAATATGGAGGTGGCTATCGATAAAGGTGCTAAACCTTTACGTGAGTTTATGCTGAGACAAACAAGAGAAACTGATTTGGCACTGTTCACCCGGCTGGCAGAAATTCCTTCACTGGAAGGCCCTGAATCGGTACCTATGCGGGTTTTGGTTCCTGCGTATGTCACCAGTGAGTTAAAAACAGCATTCCAAATCGGATTTACGATATTCATTCCTTTTCTGATAATTGACTTGGTTGTCGCCAGCGTGTTAATGGCACTCGGGATGATGATGGTTCCTCCAGCCACGATATCTCTTCCTTTTAAGCTAATGCTTTTTGTTTTAGTAGATGGCTGGCAATTATTGCTGGGTTCGCTAGCGCAAAGTTTTTACAGTTAGCACATAATGCTTATATCAAACATCCAAAGCTTCATAGAGGAATAGTATATGACACCCGAATCCATCATGGCGATGGGATATGAAGCGATGAAGATAGCCCTGGCGCTGGCTGCACCACCTCTCCTTGCCGCACTATTCAGTGGCTTGATTATCAGTTTACTTCAGGCCGCAACTCAGATTAATGAGATGACACTTTCTTTTATTCCTAAAGTGCTCACAGTATTTCTTACTCTCGTTATTGCAGGTCCTTGGATGTTGAATCTCATGCTCGACTATATGCGTACTTTATTTAGCCAACTACCTCATATTATCGGATAGGCATGCTCACGTTTAACAGTGCTGACATAATGAGCTGGCTTAACCAGTTCTTTTGGCCTTTGGTGAGGATCCTCGCTCTCCTCAGCACAGCACCTATATTTAATGAACGATCCGTAAGTCGACGTGTAAAAGTCGGTTTAGCGCTGTTTATTACTATTCTTGTTGCCCCTTATCTACCGCCAAACAATACGCCCATTCTTTCTGCAGCTGGAGTATGGCTACTCATGCAGCAAATATTGATTGGTACTGCTTTAGGGTTATCCATGCAGTTAGCGTTTGCTGCCATCAGACTTTCTGGTGAAATAATTGGTCTACAGATGGGGTTATCGTTCGCAACATTTTTCGATCCTTCTGGCGGACCGAATATGCCGGTTATCTCCCGCCTCATGAATTTATTGGCCATTTTGTTGTTTCTCACTTTTAATGGGCACTTGTGGTTAATTTCCTTATTGGCTGACAGCTTTCATACTCTTCCGATCAGCGCCACTCCAGTTAATAGCAATGCATTTCTAGCATTAGCAAAAGCCGGAGGGTTAATATTCTCACACGGTTTAATGTTAGCATTACCACTTATTACTCTGCTATTAACCATTAATATGACTTTAGGCTTTTTAAGCCGAATGGCACCACAGCTAACCATCTTCGTAATAGGTTTTCCTATTACGTTACTCTCTGGCATTATCACCGTTGGTTTTTTAATATTGCTGATTTCCCCTTATGCGGAAAAGCTTTTCGGGGAAGTGTTCGACTTACTCGCCGAGATACTGAGTAAAATGCCAACGTGAACTATAGTAGAGTTTCTGATGGCCTGATGATTAATTAAAGACTAAGTACAGATAGAATATAAAAGAATGGCGAGGAAACGAAGCTGAGGGCAGATCTTATTATGTGGAACACAAAAAATGGCATGTCATCTTCTTTATATTAAAGATGACATGCCTAAAGAATACGCCCGGTTTAAGCGTATCCGAAGCATGTACCACCAGAAAATTCTAGTGGCTTAGTTGGGTTAGCCTATTATTTATTAATCTGAAACAGTGACAATCCTTGCATATTTGTGAATGCTTTATAGGCCGCCTGCAGTGATTGCTGCTGCATCAGATATGTTGATGTGACTGATACAATATCAGCATCAACCAAAGCACTGAGTTCATTTTTATTATTCATATCACGATCTGCGCCAAGGCTATCAAGCGAATCAATTTCGTTTAACTGTATACCCAATTCAGAATTAACCGCAGAGACATTATTCAGCGAGTTACGTAATCCTCGGTTTGCTTTGGCAAGATCCGCATCAATTAGCGCTTTATCTGCATCACTGGCATTATTATATGGCTTTTTTAATGCAGCAATAGCGATATCCAGGGTCTGGAATAAATCGGATTGAACAGTGACGCCATCCGGCTCTTTTACAGCATCTCCAGTCACACCACTGAATACCTGGTTACCTGTATGGCTCACATTCATCGAACGGCTGGCATCAACCTGCTGAGAAATAGGCTGTGTTCCCCCAGCATAACTCACCGTACCTGATGCATCGGTGACAAAAGGCTTGGAATCCGTCTTATAGCCGCCAAAAATAAAGTTACCATTGCCATCTGTCGTATTGGCCAGATTAAGAAGTTGATCTTTCAACGCTTGAAGCGTCAGAGCCACAGAGTTACGGTCATCATCACTTTTCACACCACCACCGCTGATAACCTCACTACTTGCACTGGTAATCGCCGTATTTACGCTGTCCAGGATAGAAGACTCAAGCTGCATATTCTGTTTAGCAAATGTACGCGCCAATGTGTATTGCTGATTTTGAGACTGAGCCTGACGAACCATAACAGCCTGAGAGGCAGCAACGGGATCATCTGAAGGATTGATAACACGCTTGTTTGTTGAAAGTTGATTACCGGTTTTTTGCCAAGCAGACAATCCATCAGTAATGCCTTGCATATTTTGCTGGTAAATCATGCTGGTGCTCAGGCGCATGGTATATATTCCCCTTTCCAGGCGGTGATTAATTAACTACGAATACCAATCAAGGTGCTAAAAATCGTGGCTGCGGTCTGGATAATCTGTGCATTAGCCTGGTAATACTGCTGAAATCGCATCAATTCACCATACTCTTCATCCAAATTAACACCTGAAACAGATTGCTGTTCAGCGGTCAATTGTTTCACTACATTCTGCTGAGACGTACTATTAATCTTGGTTGTGTTGGTTTTATTACCGATATCACCGACCAAACTGGCATATGCACCGCTGACCGTAGACTTGTCCTCGATAATCTTTTTCGTTTGTAAATCCAAAAGTGCCTTGGCATTATTATTATCACCTACACCGCCGTCAGATGATGTAATAGGTGCCCCTGCAGCTGCAATAGCATTAGAATCGGTAATTTTAACCGACATATTCGCCACAACATCAGTAACACTTTTTACAGTAAATGAATCTTTGACAGCGGGTGTACCTGTAATATCAAGCTTCATGCCATCAAACACCAAACTGGCTGGTGTTGAACCACTTGCCGCCGTGTAGTTAGCGGAAGATGAAAGATCGGCGTTATCTGACAGTCGTGTAATCTTCCAGTCCTGCGGGTTTGGTCCCATAAATTTCACTGAATAATCACTGGCCTTGATGTAGTTATCATCATTTCTGGCAAGTGAAGCACCAGCAGTACCACTGGATGTTTGTGTAATGTCAGAAACCCCTGGAGATACTGAAAAGTTATATGCATCACCAGTAGCAGGTGTCCCTGCTACATCAAGCTCGAAACCATCGAACTTCAGTGCAGTCGTACCCGATGGAAAGGTTGCAGCAAGTGAGCTATCAGAGCGCGTGATATTCCAATTGGAACCGTCAAATTGGAGTGAATATTTATCACTGGCATAAGAAGACGTTATTTCTGTTGTGGATGTATTTTTATCATTTTTCAGCACATTCGAACCACCAACAGCAAAAAAATCGCCCCCCTGCGCACCATTCATATCATACCCAGCTCTATGCTGAGCATTAAAAGCATCAGCAAATGCCAGTGCCATCTGTCCTAGTTGATTGCGTGCGCTATCGAGAGTTTCAGTACGAAAAGTCAACAATCCTGACAAAGATCCGCCAGTTAGTGTTTTTTCATTAATTTCAGAAACACCAGCAATTCTATCGTTATATCCTACTGTTGTACGACCTGGATCACTGCTGGAACTCATCGCTACTAAATTGTTGCTGCGTGTTCCTTGTACTAAATTCAACCCGTTTTTTAATGATACGTTATAAACGGAGCCATCCTGCACAGTAACATCAACACCAACAAGCTTATTCAGGTCGCTAACTAATTTATCTCGCTGATCGAGCAGAGCATTCGGTTCATCTCCGCCATTTGCACCTTTGAGGCGCATAATTTGATTATTAAGATCAGCAATCTGACTGGAATAAGTATTGATCTGCTGAACGGTACTGCTGATTTGACTATTTATTCCGTTGTCCATATCACGCAGATAGTTGTCCGTCACTTTAAACTGGTTTACCAACCCTTGAGCTTTACCCAATACAGTTTGACGAACGGAGGAGTCACCAGAATTACTGGTCAGGTTCTGGAGATTTTGGAAAAAATCTTGCAACGTCGAGGACAGGCTGGTTGTACTATCAGCCAACAGGTTATCGATTTTGGAAATCTGATCATAATACGTTGAAGTAGTACTACTCTGCATTTCTGCGGAACGGAGCTGTGCTGCAATAAAATCGTTATACTCACGATTAATGCTTATTACATTCGCACCATTACCGATATAACCTGCCGAAGTGTCGGTACCAACGGCTTGTGCAAAAAGTGCATTCTGACGATTATAACCCGTTACCGCCTGATTACTGATGTTGTTACTGACTGTACTAAGTGCCGCCTGTGCAGCACTTAACCCACTCATCGCGGTATTAATTAAATTAGACATGCGGAGTTCCTTTTACACATTCGCGGAGCAGTGCATTATTAAATAGGGGTTAGTCGTGCACAAACCACCCTAATACTTACTGTTGTTATCGGCTGGCAAAACTAAAACTTGAAGATAATTTAAAATATCCTGCTCAGATCATGCGTATAAGCTTTGACAGCTTTTTCACCGGTACTTTTCATCTGTTGAATCATATTCACCAGTTTTTTCGCATAACCAGGATCGGTAGCATAACCTGCTTGCTGTAACGCCATTGCCCCTTGTTCAGCGGTCGCAGCATTAACGACATCGGCATAACGCGGATTCTGCGTTAGTAGTTTCACATAATCGCTGATCGCTTCCAGATACGAGTTATAAACGCGGAATTTTGCCTTAACCTTTTTAGCCACACCTTGTTCATATTCAGTCGTGGTGATTTCTGTTACAGGACCATCCCAATTACTACCTGCCTTGATGCCGAAGATGTTATGGCTGGACTGTCCGTCGGCCGTCGGTATTTCGTGTTTTCCCCAACCTGACTCCAAAGCAGCCTGGGCCACAATTAAGTGATGCGGAATACCGCTTTGCTCGCTGACAAGCTGTGCAGGTGCAGAGAGGCGGGAGATAAAATTGGTGCTGCTTAGTGGTAATTGTGCACTGTTATCTGCAAATTTTGGCACGGCTTTACGTATCATTTGCTCCACAGTAGATAACGGCATATTGCGCACCAGATCACTACCAAACTCGAATGGAACTGGATTAGCGCCCATGCCAGTACTCGTGCCAGCAATCCCTTGTCCAGACATCTGCTTAACCATGAGATCGGCCAACCCCAGACCTTTACCACTTGATACCTGCTGAGCAATTTGTTGGTCATACAGTGATGTCAACATACGCGTCTGATCATTATCGAACAGCCCATCCTGCGGTAATGCCGCACGCATACTCTTCATCATCATCTGTACAAAAACGCCTTCCATTTGCTTGGCAACAGCCCGGATCCCTTCTTTACTGTGCGGGTTATCTGAAACCTCCCGCTTCAGTGAATTCAGTGATTGCGCGTCATAGGCGGCATTGCCTAATGTCTGAATATCGTTCATTAGATGATTTCCAGTTTAGCCCGTAAACACCCTGCACTTTCCATCGCCTGGAGGATAGACATCAAATCCATGGATGTAGCCCCAAGAGAATTTAATGCTCTGATGACACTGTTCAGATTGGCACTGGAATTCACTCGCTGTAGCGCTCCACCTTCTTGACGCAGAGAAATATTCGTCTGTGGTGTCACCACCGTTTGCCCACCTGCCAGCGGCGTATTTGGCTGACTGACGTTCGATTGTTGGTTAATCGTCACAGACAGATTGCCTTGTGCGACGGCACAGTTTTCCAATTGAACGTTACGATTCATCACCACAGATCCAGTGCGCGAGTTGATAATAACCTTAGCATCCAGCGTACCTACATTAACCTCGATATTTTCCATATCAGCCAGGAATCTAACCTGGGAGCTGTTCCCCTGAGGCACGACCACACGGATCGTTCTGGAATCCAGCGGGGTGGCAATGCCGCCAAGACCACGACGATTAATGGCATCACTAATACTCTGCGCCATCGTGAAATCATCCTGATTCAATTGCAACGTGATGACATTGCTGGCTCCAAAGGTGCTAGGCAACTCACGCTCTATGGTCGCACCGTTACTGATACGTCCACCTGCCAATTGGTTGACCTGGACACTACTACCACCCGCTGCCGCACCCGCACCGCCAATCAGCACATTTCCTTGAGCAATTGCATATGTTTGATTATCCACCCCTTTCAGTGGGGTCATCAAAAGCGTACCACCACGCAGACTTTTAGCATTCCCTAACGAGGAAACCACAACATCAATGGCCTGCCCAGAACGGGCAAAGGGCGGCAGTTTTGCCGTAACCATCACGGCCGCAACGTTTTTCAACTGCATATTCGTGCCTGTAGGCAAAGTGATTCCCAGTTGGGAAAGCATGTTGCTCAGACTCTGGGTCGTAAAAGGAGTTTGTGTGGTCTGGTCACCGGAACCGTCCAGACCTACCACCAAACCATACCCAATAAGGGCATTGTCGCGCACACCCTGGATACTGACCAGGTCACGAATACGCTCTGCTGAAGCAGGAGTAGCTACTATCGCCGACAGGGCAAACAGCACGGTAAAAAATGAAATAATCCGCATCGTGCGCCTCATAATCTTAGAACGGAGATACATTAAGGAAGAACCGTTGTAGCCATCCCATATTTTGCGCCTCATTGATATAGCCGTTTCCGACATATTCGATACGCGCATCCGCAACCTGGGTAGAAGCAACGGTGTTGCTACCGCTGATG
Source organism: Prodigiosinella confusarubida (assembly GCF_002847015.1). Lineage (GTDB taxonomy): Bacteria > Pseudomonadota > Gammaproteobacteria > Enterobacterales > Enterobacteriaceae > Prodigiosinella > Prodigiosinella aquatilis. Next base: position 2,512,286 of record NZ_CP025085.1, on the reverse strand, counting down.
GTTCTTGGGTTAACCACACCGGCAAAGCGAATAAATTCCGTTCCCTGGTTAATAGCAATCTGTTTTTCGCCGACGACATGGATATTACCGTTAGCCAATACTCGGTCGACAGTAACAGTAATGGTGCCGCTAAAGGTGTTATTGGCACTGGCACCACCTTTACCCGTAAAATCATTTTTTCCACTGCCATCAAATGCAGCACGACTATTCCCCAGCGGCCCTTCAAGCAATCGTGGCGTCACTGTCATACCAAAGGATGATGACCCTCCACGGCTGGCATTTGCCGAGGAGTTTTTACTGGCGCTAACATTTTCCTGTAGCACAATAGTTAACGTATCACCGACATTTCGTGGACGCCGGTCTTCAAACATAGGTTGGTAACCATAGTTCATCGCCTGACCGGACTGAAAGATGGCACCGTCAGGGATCGCCATTGTCGGCGGCGAAGGTTGTGCAGTTGTCGGACCCTTCACGACCTTATCATGTGGAATATAGGCGCAACCGCTGAGTGCTAACGTTACGATTAATACCGGCAAACGAGACCGGCGTAACTGTTGAAACACAACCGACTTTGCATTCATCATCACTACGGATATCGCCTTACATGTAAAATATATCAACATCTTGATAATCCAAGTGGTGAACCCAATAAGCTTGTTGCCAGCCAGGATGTCGGGTTCACTACCTCCTGCTACATCACTAATGATCAATTACAACTGAGTTAACTTCTGTAGCATCTGGTCGGTTGTTGAAATTGCCTTGCTATTGATTTCGTAAGCACGCTGGGTCTGAATCATAGAAACCAGTTCCTCAGCCACGTTAACGTTCGATGTCTCAACATATTTCTGATAGATCAGACCAGCACCGTTCAATCCTGGAGTGCTTTGTGTTGGTGCGCCTGAACTGCCCGTTTCCGCATACAAGTTTTCGCCAAGACTTTCCAAACCACTGTCATTAATAAAGGTGGCCAAGGTCAACTGCCCCACCTGTGTGGTTGCCGTTTGTCCCTGTTGTGTCACCGAAACCACACCATCACGTCCAACCGTTAAGTTGGTTGCATTCGCCGGTATAGTAATGGCGGGCTGAACCGTAAAACCGCTGGACGTTACCAGTTGCCCATTAGAATCCAGTTGGAAAGAACCATCACGGGTATAAGAAGTTGTGCCATCTGGCATCAACACCTGGAAAAAGCCCTGACCCTTGATAGCCAAATCTTTAACGTTACCCGTTTCAGAAAAACTGCCTTGCGTATGAATACGCTCGGTAGCAACTGGCCGAACCCCTGTACCCAGCTGCAATCCCGACGGCAGAACTGTTTGCTCAGAAGACTGTGCCCCTGGCTGCCGGATAGTTTGATACATCAAATCTTCAAACACCGCACGCTGACGCTTAAAACCGTTAGTACTGACGTTTGCCAGGTTGTTGGATATAACATCCATATTGGTTTGCTGAGCATTCAGGCCGGTTTTAGCAATCCATAAAGAACGAATCATCGAATCACTCCTAATGCGCGATGGCGCTTAACTCATTGCCAATATTTGATTAGCACGTTGTGAATTTTCATCAACACTACTAATTACTTTCATCTGCATCTCAAAGCGTCGTGAGTTAGAAATCATGTCAACCATCGTCTCAACCGCATTGACGTTACTTCCTTCCAACACACCTGCCATCACACGCATAGTGTCATCATTCTGCAGTACAGTGCCTCGCTGCTGCTGCACAGCAGGTGATACACGGAATAAGCCATCATCACCACGAACAACTTCGCTACCCGTCGCCTTTACCAACTTGAGATGTCCAATCTGTGCAATAGTATTTGGTGCATCACTCGGATTCAGCGCGGTAATCGTACCATCAGGACCAATGGTAATCTGCGACTGGGGGGGGACCTCAATGGGCCCACCACCATCCCCAATAACCAAATGTCCTTGAATGGTCAACTGCCCATTCGCGTCGATTTCCATATTACCGTTACGGGTATATGCCTCACTGCCATCTGCAGCCTGAACAGCCAACCAGCCATCCTGAGATAATGCAACATCCATTGCACGACCGGTATAATCCATCGCTCCCGGAGTAGTATCTGCACCAGGTGTAGATGCGACAACCAACGTGCGCGTTGGGTTAGTCACCCCTTGTACTGGTACCGCTCGCAGGGCTGACAACTGAGCACGAAAGCCCGGTGTCGATACGTTTGCCATGTTGTTGGCCGTGATCGCTTGCTGCTCCAACGTCTGGCTTGCTGCACCCATGGCTGTGTAAATAGCGTGATCCATGCAATATCCCCGTTACGATGATTAACGCAAGCTAACCAGTGTTTGCAGAATCGAATCTTGCGTTTTAATGGTTTGCGCGTTGGACTGGTAGTTACGCTGAGCGACGATCATATTGACCAGTTCTTTACTGAGATCGACGTTAGAGCTCTCGGTAGCTTTACCTACCAATTTACCAACGTTGCCCGTCCCGGCCAGATTGACCACCGCCTGTCCGGAATTATCAGTGGCAGACCATACGTTATCACCCTGAGGAGACAGGCCTTCTGGGTTAGCAAAACTTGCCAACGCAATTTGCCCCAGCGTCTGGGTTTTCTGGTTAGAGTAAGATCCAAGGATAGTGCCATCATCACTGATGCTGTATCCCGTCAGGTCACCTGGCGCATACCCATCCTGTGTCGGCGTTTTTGTACTGTTGGAACCACTGTTCTGCTGCACACTACCAGCGAAAGACATTGTAAAGGTGCTTGCTGCAGAACCATTCAACGTATCCAGATTAATATTCCAGGTAGCGGGTGTAGTACTGGTCAGCGCACCACTGGAGCTAAAAGTCAGCGTGGCTGGTGCCTGAAAAGCGGCCCCAGCGATACTGGTGTCCTGTGCGTAGACATCCCACGTGTTGGCAGTACTGCTTTTCACAAAATATAAAGCGAAATCATGCGCATTTCCCAGACTATCATAGGTTGTAATAGAACCTTTGTAGTTGGACGTATTAGTTGGGTCAGCAGGATTCCAGGTATTGGCACTATCAGATGAGTTCAGATTGGCAAGCATTGAAGCCGTGGTGGTCGCTTTCGCCGCCATGGTATTTTCCGGAATGCTTAATGCTACCGGATTAGCGCCTTGCTGAACTGTCGGAGGCGTACCCGTTGCCGGATATCCGGTTAGCTGCATACCCTGCATGTTAATGATATTGCGGCTGCCATCAAGGGTAAATTGACCATTACGGCTATAGTAGATACTGCCATTGGTATCCTGCATACGAAAGAAACCATTACCATTAATGGCAATATCCAAATCACGTGAACTGCTGGTAATGGTGCCGTTGCTAAAATCCTGCATTACCGAAGCGACTTTAGTACCCATACCGACTTTCGAACCCGCGAACATGTCAGCAAAAGAAACCGTACCCGATTTAAAACCGACGGTTGCGGAGTTTGCAATGTTATTACCAATTACATCCAGATTATTAGATGCAGCGTTTAAACCACTGACCGCCTGAGAAAAGCCCATATTGCTCTCCAGATAAATTAAATGACTGTCCCACTAGAAGGCGTGGCACACTTTCAGTTACTGCTATAAGATCTGGCGTACATCATCCAGCGTAGACTGACCGCGCAGCCCCAAATCAAGCACCGCACCATCCGTTGTATTGACCACGCCATTAACCAGGCCATATTGCAGCGGTTGTACCACTTGCTGCACACCACCACTGGTAGCAGATACCGCAATTGCATAGGAACCGTCTGCGGCAGTAGTCCCATCATCGTTCTTACCATCCCAGGAATAGGAATGAACGCCGGCAGTCAGTTGCCCCAATTCCATGCTGCGTACTACCTTTCCACTACCATCAGTAATGGTAACGGTCACATTTTCTGCCGCACTTTCCAATTCCACCCCAAATGGCGTAGAAGTGCCTTGACCAACCAGAATACTTTTCCCGGGGATCATGACACCATGACCAATCAACGTTGTGGCCTGTACTGACTGATTACTGTTAATTTGTCCTGAAATAGACCCCAGCGTGGTATTCAACTTTTCAATCCCGCTGACGGTATTGAGCTGTGCCAACTGACTGACCAACTGGTTGTTATCCATTGGATTAGTTGGGTCCTGATTTTTCAACTGAGCAACTAATAACGTCAGGAAGCTGTTCTGTAGATCGGCACTACTGCTTCCGCTGATAGAAGACGTTGGAGTCGTACTTTGAACATTACCTGCGGAAGTAGTATCCGTTACGCTAGTAGCCATGAGTCCTCCAGATTACTGACCAATCGTTAATGTCTTCAGCATCATGGACTTCGTGGTATTCAATACTTCCACGTTAGCCTGATAGCTACGAGACGCAGAAATGGTGTTAACCATTTCACTGACGGGATCCACGTTTGGCATGCGAACGTATCCCTTATCATCTGCCAAAGGGTTACCCGGTTGGAAGATGAGTTTCTCAGGCGAGGGATCGTCAACAATCTTGGCGACGCGCACACCTCCCGTTGACTGCCCCGGTGCCGCATCGACTTCAAACACAACCTGCTTGGCACGATAAGGTTGACCATCAGGTCCAGTAACACTGTCAGCGTTTGCCAGGTTACTGGCACTAACGTTCATACGCTGGGACTGAGCTGACAGCGCAGAACCTGATATATTAAATATGTTCAGTAGAGACATGAAACCTACCTTGTAACAATGCTGTTATCATTAACTTGACTGCAATACCGACATCATGCCTTTTATCTGCCCACTGATCAGAGTCAGGCTAGTTTGATATTTAAGGCTGTTATCAGCAAAATTAGTACGCTCACGGTCCATATCCACGGTATTGCCGTCTAACGCAGGTTGATCCGGGACACGATAGAGCAAGTCGAGTTCTGGTGGCTGCACGCTTTGCGCCGGGATATGCCGTGCAGACGTTAAGCTCAACGCGATACTCGTGCCACTTGCTCGCCCTTGCTCAAGCACTTTATTGAGCTGACTGGCAAAATCAATATCACGAGCCTGGTAGCCTGGCGTGTCTGCGTTCGCAATATTGGCAGCCAGAATTTCCTGCCGTTGGGCTCGGAGATTCAACGCCTCTTGCTGAAATTGTAGAAACGTGTCCAATTTACCGAGCATGCTCCCTCCGCAAGTTAGAATTTGGAGGAGATAGGATAATTCTTATCGTGACAAGGTCATCGGAAGAATAGACATAAAATGCAGCGCTATTTATTGCTTTAACCTTGTACGTCCACCGTTATACTGATGAGCTAGCATGATGTAGTCTGGGGAACGTTGATGGGTATTCGTAGTTGTCTTGGTTTATTATTGGCAAGCATAGTGGTCATGCCCACGGCAGCCGTTGCAGCCGATCTTCAGACTCAATTAAACAATTTCTTTGCTTCTAATTTTCAAAACTCACCTAACCATATAAATGTGGTGATAAAATCGCCACAGTCTCAATGGTTGCAGTGCGATAATCCGCAATTATCTTTGTCCAGTAATGCCAAGGTCTGGGGGAATGTCTCCGTCTCCATTCGCTGCAATCAGCAACGGAGATTCATTCAGGTCGACGTTCAGGTGACTGGAAATTACGTTGTCACATCCCGGATGATCCCCCGAGGCACAACACTCAGCAACAATGATCTTCGTATTACACAAGGAAGACTCGACCAGTTACCGACACACGCTATACTGTTACTGAATGACGCTCAAGGCGCCATAACATTACGAAACATCGCGCCAGGGCAAGCTGTTACTTCTGCGATGATACGTAAGCCATGGGTTATTCGTGCCGGACAGAATGTACAAATTCTCGTCCAAGGCATAGGTTTCACTATCCGTAACGAAGGCAAAGCGATGAACAATGCGGCAATCGGTCAGTCAGCCAGGGTCAGAACCCCTTCAGGGCAAATCGTTTCAGGGGTGGTTAATGAAGATGGGATTATTCTGATCTCAGAATAAATTATTAAAGTTTTCCCTACTGTGGTCGATGCTATATGCATCACAGTTGATGACTTTGCATTTCAGCCGGATATTCCCATATGAAACAATATCCTTTTGATTGTTAATCATTTATTTTTCAGATTAAGAGTGGACTATTATGAGCATCGAACGTACCCAGCCATTGAAACCTGTCAACCAGGTTCAGTCTCGAGATCCTGGTGATGCTGTCAAATCTAAACACAAGACAGCCGGAACTCAGACTGAAGTCGCAGGTACTCAGGTCAAACTTAGCGATGCACAGTCAAAACTGATGCAACCTTCTTCGCAAGATATTGATATGAAACGTGTTGAAACACTAAAACAAGCCATTCAAGATGGTTCGTTAAAAATGGATGTTGGCAAAATTGCCGATGCATTAATTAAAGATGCTCAAGACATGATTTCAGGTAACTGACTGTTATGGAAAAACTACAGACATTGCTAGAGCAACTGTATAATAACCTGCTCGATCTGGGAACCATTTTGGATGAAGAGCAAAAGCTGCTCTGCGCAGGTCGAATCAACGGTTCAGCACTTCAGCAGATAACAGAAAAAAAAAGCTCACTATTAGCTACCATGCAATATCTTGAAGAAGGCCGCCACAAGGAAGAGAATCGTATACGCCTACAGGCTCCTTATGACTTAGATGGAGAATTAAATCAACTTTGGGACAATATTCAGAATATGACTCAGAGTTTACACAATAAAAATCAACATAATGGCTTGCTATTGAAACAACACATTGCTTACACCAATGAAGCCTTGGATGTTCTAAAACCTCGCCATACTCAGTCCCTTTACGGACCAGACGGTTACTCTAAAAACAAATCTATCTCCGGACGAAAAATAAGTATATGAAGTAGACGTAGCACTTTGTCCAATAACAGTCTCTGTCATCTCTTATAATCTATTTATAATTTATTGAAATTTCATTACTTCTTACTTTTACTGCTGTACGCAATCTCCCACCTCCAGGAATATAATAAATAAATCGGAATTCACTGTTAGCAGCAATTCCCCCCAATGCTCTCGTTTGTCCACTCGCACCGTCTAAATTCGCGCACCGGTTCACAGAACACAACTTCACAACCAAATCAGGTGGCGGCGGTGATGTTAAAAAATAACGCCAGTAAACAACAGTTACCGTATCAGCACTGCTAACGTTTAGTCCTTTGGGGGGTAAAAATGCCGGAGAAGCCGCCATAACGCCCCGATACTCCAGTGTCACACCGAGATGACTTGCATTCCATCCTCCCGCCGAAGCCCTAACGAAAAAAGGAAATATCAATCCCCCACAGAGAAGAGAAGCCGTCAGCGCTCTGATCATCACACCTCACCAATAATAGAGGTCATACGAATTTGCCGGTTATCACTAATCTCAAGATTCGATAAAACAGCCAGTTGCGGCAAACTTCTATGCAAAAATCGCGCTAACAATGCACGCAGAGCGTGATTTACAAGTAAGACGGGTGGAGCTGCTAGCATCTCCTGGCGCTGGAGCGCTTGTTTGGCCTGCTCCAGTAAGCGATCAGCCAGGCCTGGTTCCAGACCGCCTCCACCTTGTAACGCCTGCAACAATAAACGCTCCAGAGAACCATCAAGACCAATCACCTGAAGTTCAGCGTTACCGGGGAACCATTGTTGGGTAATTGAGCTACCCAATGCAATACGAACGACGGTCGTTAATTCGTAAGGATCGGTCTGCACCGGGGCATGCTCAGACAGCGTTTCAATGATGGTACGCATATCACGAATTGAAACCCCTTCACTCAACAGATTTTGCAGGACTTTATGTAACGTAGTTAGAGTAGTAACACCCGGGATAAAGTCTTCTGTTAGCTTAGGCATTTCCTGAGAAACTCGCTCCATCAACTGCTGTGCCTCTTGGCGGCCAAACAGTTCGCTGGCGTGCATACCAAGTAAATGGTTAAGGTGTGTCGCAACTACCGTGCTCGCTTCAACCACTGTGTAACCTTGGGTTTGTGCCTGTTCTTTAAGTGCACTTTCTATCCATACCGCGGGTAAATTGAAAGCAGGATCTTTCGTTACTTCCCCAGGGAGATCACCTACCGCATTTCCAGGGTTAATCGCCATCCAACGCCCTGGATGCGCTTCACCACTCCCGATTTCGACGCCTTTCATCAGAATACGATAGCTGGCCGGCTGTAGATCTAAATTGTCCCTGATATGTACGACGGGTGGCAGGTAACCCATTTCCTGGGCAAATTTTTTCCTGATACTGCGAATTCGACCCAATAACTCCCCATTCTGCTGAAAATCCACCATTGGAATAAGCCGGTATCCTACTTCCATACCTAATGGATCCTCCAGTTGCACATCAGACCAGCTAGCCTCAACGATCTGTGGAGAATCATGTGCCACAGAAGGTTCTGCCGCCAGAGAAGGCATTTTTACCGCATCTTTTCTCATCCACCAGGCAAGACCAAGCAGCCCCGCAGTAAACAGAAGGAAAACCAGGTTTGGCATGCCAGGTACCAACCCGACCAGGCCAAGCACTCCAGCACTTAATACCATTACTCGCGGGTTATTAAAAAGCTGTGTGACCATTTGCTGGCCAACATCCTGATCGGTGCTGACACGTGTCACAATGACACCTGCCGCAGTAGATATCACAAGTGCAGGTATCTGAGCGACTAGCCCATCACCAATGGTAAGTAAGGTATAACTTTCGGCTGATTGCCCTAACGACATACCATGCTGAAGAACCCCGACCAATAAGCCACCAACAATATTGATGGCCATAATCATTAATCCCGCAACTGCGTCACCACGAACAAACTTACTGGCACCGTCCATCGAACCATAAAAATCAGCTTCCTGAGTGACTTCAGAACGTCGCTTTTTAGCTTCGTCTTCACCAATCAGCCCCGCATTCAAATCAGCATCGATGGCCATCTGCTTACCAGGCATTCCATCCAGCACAAAACGTGCGCCGACCTCTGCAATACGACCGGCGCCTTTAGTGATAACCATAAAGTTGATTAACACCAGAATAATGAATACAACGATCCCTATAGCGAAATTACCACCAACCAGAAAATGTCCAAAGGCTTCAACGACACGGCCAGCTGCTGCAGCCCCGGTATGCCCTTCCATCAGAATGATACGGGTTGAAGCAACATTCAGTGATAACCGTAATAAGGTTGAAAAAAGCAAAATAGTAGGGAATGCAGCAAAATCAAGAGTACGATGGGTGAACATCGCTACCAGCAGAACCATGATGGACAGTGCGATATTGAACGTAAATAACAGGTCCAATACAAATGGTGGTAATGGCAATATCATCATCGACAAAATAAGCAGGATCAATATCGGCCCTGCCAGTATTTGCCAATGAGTATCTTTTAAATTACTGGGTAAACGGAGTAAAGCGGCCAGATTAGCCATCAGTCATATTCTCTTTAGCAAAATCCAGCGCTTCTGGCACCGGCAAATGTTTAGGTTTCTGCGGTATTAAACCGCCTTCACGTTTCCACCGCTTCAGTTGGTAAACCCAGGCAAGAACCTCAGCCACTGCGGCATAAAGTACAGCGGGAATATGTTGTCCGACTTCAGAATGTCGATAAAGCGCACGCGCTAATGGGGGAGCTTCCAAAACAGGAATCCGATGTTCGCTCCCCAACTCACGAATCCGTAACGCTACCTGCCCTGCACCTTTGGCAAGGACTTTAGGCGCGTTCATTTTTTTCTCATCATATTGCAAAGCTACGGCATAGTGTGTTGGGTTGGTAACGATCACATCAGCATAAGGGACATCTGACATCATACGCCGTTGAGACATGGCACGTTGCTGCTGACGAATCTTGCCCTTGATATGAGGATCACCCTCGCTTTCCTTATATTCGTCACGAATTTCCTGTTTTGTCATACGTAACTTTTTAATATGACTCCAGATTTGCCAGAAAATATCAAACGCCGCCATAGGAATCAGTCCCATGATGACCAAAAAACCACATTTAACTGCCAGATTTAATGCATCACTCAATGCGGTAACAGGCGACTCTGAAACCAAGTGCAACATCTTTGGCCAGTTATACAATAAAAACCAGTAGGTTATGGATCCTACCATCACGGCTTTAAGAATAGCTTTGAAAAGCTCGGCCAATGCCTGCGTCGAAATCACACGCTTTATTCCCGCAATAGGATCGAGCTTTTTTAAATCAAATTTAATTGCTTTTGCACTAAATAATATTCCTCCCAACAGCATGGGGGCAGCCAAAGCTACTATCACGCTTCCAAGCAGGATAGGAATCAATGCAGATGCTGCTAATTTAAGCATGACTCCGGCATGTCGTATCATCTGCTTGTCATCGCTGATGATGTCATGATCAAAAAATAACCCTTGAGTCAACATGACAGCGAGCTTATGCGCCATCGCGGTCCCCCCTATCCATAAAATGGACAGTCCAGCGATAAGCATAAAAATAGAGGTTAGTTCCCGGGAACGAGGTATTTGGCCATCTTCTCGCGCTTTTTCTTCTCGTTGGGGGGTAGGATCTTCTGTTTTTTCTAGATCACTATCATCAGCCACTACAGCGTACCTATATCACTTGGCAATCATGAAATATCTTCTGCTTAGCATGACAAATATGTTCAAACTTTATGGGTGGAAAAAAGGAGAAAAGACATGGCTATTTAAAGCATAAGAAAATAAGTATGGGAATTTACGACCGGGAATGCTCCCGATCGCAAAAAACCACACATATGCAATCATAAACTGCGTGCTACTTGTTGAATACAGCAGCGTTCGCAGGACGTTAATCAGAATCCCAAGCTATCTAACAGATCATCGACCTGGTCTTGATTCGATACGATTCCTGCAGCACTCTTATCGACTTGAGGTCCATTAAGCAAACCGTCACTCTCACGTCTGGCTGGACTCTGTTTTTCCGGGATATTTTCCAACAATACCATCAATAACTGTTTTTCAATCTCCTGAACAACGTCCATCATACGCTTGATAACCTGACCCGTCAGATCCTGGAAATCCTGAGCCATCATGATTTCCAACAATTGCGCATTAGTAAACGACGTATGCTCTGGTACATCCTGCAGATAATTACGCGTATCGGTAACCAATTCACGTGCATCTGCCAGCTCTATCGGGTTTTCAAACCATTGATCCCAACGAACTTTTAAAGACTTGGCATCAGCTTCCAACTGATTCTGACGTGGTTGTGCTGCTTCAACACAGTTTAAAGCGCGTTCGGCTGCTTGTGCCGTCATTTGTACGACATAATCAAGACGATCTCTAGCATCTGGAATAGCTTCCGCAGCTTCTGCAATCGCGTGATCCAGCCCGAGTTCTTTCAGGCTATCACGTAACATACGCGTTAACTGCCCAATACGAGAAATGATCTCTGTGGCTGATGCGTTATCGTTAATGGGCATCGGATGTGACTTCATAGCATCTCCTTACATACCCAGTTTTTCGAAAATTTTACTCAGCTTTTCTTCCAACGTAGCAGCAGTAAATGGTTTAACTACATAACCGCTAGCACCGGCCTGTGCCGCAGCAATGATGTTTTCTTTCTTGGCCTCAGCGGTTACCATCAATACTGGTAGTTTGGAAAGGGCAGCATCAGCACGAATGGTTTTTAGCAGTTCTAACCCATCGATGTTGGGCATATTCCAGTCAGAAATGACAAAGTCAAAACCACCAGAACGCAACTTATTAAGTGCGTCAGAGCCGTCTTCTGCTTCTTCCACATTATTGAAGCCCAGCTCTTTTAGTAGATTTCGAACAATACGCCGCATTGTTGAAAAATCATCGACTACTAAAAATCTGAGTTCTTTATCAGCCATACCTACTCCTAATTTTATTGCTCACCCGGAGCTGCTATATACGTAACGCCTGTCCGGCGGAAATTTGTGCCAGCATTCGCTGGCTCACCTGGTGCAAATCCACCACTTCATCAACACCACCGAGAGCAATAGCCTCGCGAGGCATACCAAATACCACACAACTTGCCTCATTTTGAGCCAAGGTATAGGCTCCTGCCTGGTGAAGCTCTAGTAAACCAGCCGCACCATCATTTCCCATGCCAGTCAGGATAACGCCCACTGCATTTCTTCCTGCATACTGTGCTACAGAACGAAATAATACATCAACTGATGGGCGATGCCGATTGACTGGTGGGCCATCATGCAATTTCACCTGATAATTCGCGCCACTTCGCGCTAACTCAAGATGTCTGGCACCTGGTGCAATATAAGCATGACCAGGCAGAACACGTTCACCATCTTCAGCTTCCTTAACCGTTATCTGGCACAATTTATTCAGACGTTCGGCGAAAGACTTGGTAAACCCCGGTGGCATATGCTGCGTGATCAACAAAGCTGGGCTAGTTGGAGGTAACGGCTGCAATACATGACGAATTGCTTCTGTTCCTCCTGTAGAAGCCCCGATTGCGATCAATTTTTCACTGCTGAGCAATGGCATGCTGGGGATCATTACTGTTGGTATATTATTAGCATTACGCTGAGGTAACCTGGCTTTGGCTGCCATGCGAATTTTTTCCGCAATCAGCTCGCTATAAGCCAGCATACCTTCACGAATACCCAACTGCGGTTTAGTAACAAAATCTATTGCCCCTAGTTCCAATGCACGTAACGTAATTTCAGAACCTTTCCCCGTCAATGATGACACCATGACTACGGGCATTGGACGAAGACGCATCAGTTTTTCCAAAAAATCCAAACCATCCATACGCGGCATTTCAACATCAAGCGTTAATACTTGGGGATTGAATTTTTTAATCAAATCACGTGCAACCAATGGGTCTGGCGCGGTAGCAACGACTTCCATATCAGGATGGCTATTAATAATTTCAGTCATGATCTGACGCATCAGTGCAGAATCATCAACACATAATACTTTTATTTTGTTCATTATCTTTCCTTAGCCAGCCCATAGACAGTCTGCCCACGCAGGTAGAATTCTCGGCTGATTTGACTGAAATTTTCTGAATGTCCGGCAAATAACAGCCCGCCCGGTTTAAGCAGTGGAACAAAACGACGCAAGATGCGTTCCTGCGTCTCTTTATCAAAGTAAATCATAATATTGCGGCAAAATATGGCATCAAATGGTGCTGGGACAGGCCAATCTGGCGCCAACAAGTTAAGTTGCTGAAAATGCACCATGGAAGCTAATTCCGGACGGACGCGCACTAGCCCACTATGCGGACCGGTACCTCGTAAAAAAAAACGTTGTAACTGCTGAGGAGAAAGCGAACGCAGCTCTTCCTGCCTATATATGCCAGCGGCGGCCTTTTCCAGGACCTGGGTGTCTATATCGCTGGCGCAGACCTGGCAACCACTAACTCGTTCGCCTAACACTTCAGATAATGTCATGGCCAATGAATAGGGTTCCTCCCCTGTCGATGCTGCCGTACTCCAGACAGTATATCCATTAGGTCGTTTTCGAGCGTGTTCTGCCAGAATAGGAAAATGATGTGCTTCACGGAAAAAAGCCGTCAGATTAGTCGTCAATGCGTTGATAAATGCCTGCCATTCCGCACTGTTGAGATCTGACTCTAATAACGCCAGATACTGACCAAAATCAGTTATTCCCAACAGTCGCAAGCGACGAACGAGACGGTTATAAACCATTTCCCGTTTGTGATCGGCCAGCACAATACCAGCTCGCTGATAAATAAGCTGACTGATACGCCGAAAATGCGCATCAGACAGAGGTAACCGTTCAACCATCTGCGTCAAAATGGACGCAGAACCAGTACGATTTGGCGATGGTATATTTTTCATATCTAACCGCCCGAAAATGGATAGGTTATTTTATTGTTGTCCAATCAGGACGTTCCTCACATCAACTGCAGGTTTGTACTTTCATTTGTCAGACATCCATCCTTTCGGGAGCACCTATTACCCACTCAATACCGACGCTGTACATCGAAAAAACGAAGTAATCCATTAATGAGATCTCTCTAACGCCATTCACCATACTGCCGGTCGTCTCGACTCAATCTACATCAAACCTCATACGAATTTTATTGTGGGAAAAGCCGCAATCTACCCAGATAAACGACCACCACAATCAGGTTAAAATATCCACGTACTATCTCCATCGGCTGTAATAACGCTTTCTTTAGCTAAATTGGAGTAATTATTGTGGTAAAAAGATAAAATATAACGATGATCGCAATAGCCAGGTCTCCAGGATTACTCACAACAAAAATGGCTTGTTGGAATAAATAATCAGCTAAACACATAGCCACTTCACATCAGACATAAGCCAGCTTTACACCAGCTTATGTCTACCAATTATTTTAGAATGTTTCCCAGTTATCAGTCGTCTGGCTTGCTTTGGCTTTTTTACCGGTTTCTACGGATGTCGTCAGCAGTGTGGCCGTTTCTGGTACAGTTGCTTGGCCTGTTGATCGAAAATTGTCATTTTCTCTAGGTAACTGAAAAACTGCCACAGCCTGATTCAAGGCACGAACCTGCTCTTCTAGAGCAACGGCAGCCGACGCAGACTCCTCAACCAACGCTGAGTTTTGCTGAGTTACCTGATCCATTTCCGTTACTGCCTGACCCACCTGCTCAATACCTTTGCTTTGCTCATCAGATGCGGAAGCAATTTCTCCCATGATGTCAGTTACCCGAGTCACCGCGCCCACAATCTCGGCCATTGTTTCACCGGCACTTTCCACCAGAACAGATCCTTCATCAACCCGATTAACTGAGTCGTCAATCAAAGTCTTAATCTCTTTTGCTGCCTGAGCACTACGTTGCGCCAAATTACGCACTTCTCCGGCCACGACAGCAAATCCACGTCCTTGCTCGCCAGCTCGGGCTGCTTCTACTGCCGCATTGAGGGCCAGAATATTTGTCTGGAAAGCGATGCCATCAATTACACTCGTTATATCGGCAATCTTTTGGGAACTTCCAGCAATGTTATGCATTGTCGTCACAACATTATCGACGACCTTACCGCCTTTCTGTGCAGTTTCCGATGCACTTAAAGCAAGCTGACTAGCCTGGCGTGCATTTTCAGCATTCTGTTTAACTGTCGCAGTCAACTGTTCCATACTGGCCGCAGTTTCCTCAAGCGAGGCTGCCTGCTGCTCTGTCCGGGAAGACAAATCATTATTACCGGCACTGATTTCGGTGGCACCAGTATAAATTGCTTCACTCCCTTGGCGGACAGCGCTTACTGTCGTGATAAATTCATTTTGCATATGCCGCAAGCTATCTGCCAGCATACCCATTTCATTAGTGCCGTTAAAATCAATCCGCTGAGTTAGATCACCTTTGGCCATGTGACGAATATGTTCAACGAGGTTATATAATGGACGGATCAAGGTTCTATTGATACCCAACCAGACAACGACTACAGCAATAATCACAATAGTAATAATCGTTCCCAGAATCCAAAGTGCAGAAGAATAAGCTGCATTATTTTCTGCTATGGCAATACTGTTGATTTTATCGTAGGACTCTTTATAAGAATAATAAGCTTTTTCAAAACGGTCTTGATAGCCTTGTGTTGGCTGTTCAAAAAACTCTTTTAATCGAGCAGTGGAAATAAACTGGATTAACTCTGTTAAAGCAGCATTTAATTCATCGTAATTACTCTTGATAGATTTGGCAACCTGGCTGTCTTCTTTGTCTAAATAAGGAATATTTTCATAGTTAGCATAATGAGCATTAGCTGTCATTAATTGTTTTTTTGCCAGTTCAATCAAATCTTTGGTAGTCGCGCCGCCAGTAACGTTACCGGATGACTCCATTGCAAATCGGGTACCTGCGCGATTCAGCGTATTACGTGTTTGTAACAAATAAGACCATGTTGCATCTAGTTCTGATTTTTGCTGATTAATAATTCGCGTGCTACTAAATATTTCCCGATCTGCTTTTAATGAATTAAAAAATAAACTACCTGATATAATCTGTAATATACAAAATAACCCTAGTACAATAATAAGACTAGTAACTACTTTTATACGAGTAAACATATTGAGCCTTTTCTATACACCTATTACCGATATTAACGGCATTCATTAAGATATATTTATTGACTTCCAATTTATGGAAAAGTGTAGTAAGAATAGTTTGGACCACGCAATAGGTGGTCCAAATCAATAGTGGTTAATCAAACTTTCATAACACTATCTACCAACGCCATTTCTTCACTGCTAAGCAGTTTTTCAATATCAACCAGTATCAGCATCCTTTCGCCCAGAGATCCCAATCCGGTCAAATATTCAGTCGACAGGGTTACTGCAAACTCCGGTGCAGGACGAATCTGATCAGCTGTTAATGACAACACGTCAGAAACACCATCAACAACAATCCCTACAACACGCTGACCCAAATTCAGGACAATAACAACGGTGTTATCGTCATAATCCACTTCTTGTTGCGCAAATTTAATACGTAAGTCAACAATTGGGACAATAACACCACGGAGATTCGTTACACCTTTAATAAAGGCCGGAGTGTTGGCAATACGGGTTACTTGGTCATAACCACGAATTTCCTGCACTTTCAAAATATCAACGCCGTACTCTTCGTCACCAAGCGTAAAGATCAAGAACTCCTGTCCCACCGTTTCACCCGTTAGTTTTGTGACGTTTGCAAGTCCAGTCATGTTTATCACCTTTAATCAATAACCGTTATTTTGTTGTTAAGCAGCGGTTTCAACCACACGCTTTTCCCGATAAAGCGCCTGTAACGCTGAAACATCAACAATTAGCGCGACACTACCATCACCTAAAATAGTAGCGGCTGAAACTCCTGGCACCTTGCGATAATTACTTTCCAGGTTTTTCACGACAACTTGATGCTGTCCGATTAATTGGTCGACCAACAAAGCATAACGACGGCCAGCACTTTGCAGGATTACAACGATCCCTTGTGTTGCATCCGTTTTAGCCTCGGCAACATCAAAGACTTGGTAAAGCTCAATTAATGGCAGGTATTCACCACGAACCTGCAGCACTCTTTCTCCCCCCGCCAAAGGATATAAATCTTCAGACTGGGGTTGTAGAGACTCCATTACTGCATTGAGTGGCAGAATGAAAACCTCACCGCTAACCTTAACCGACATACCATCCAAAATGGCCAATGTAAGTGGTAGCAAGATACGTATCGTAGTACCCTTTCCTTTCTGAAAATGGATTTCAACATGTCCCCCCATTTCCTGGATGTTACGTTTCACAACATCCATCCCGACACCACGGCCAGAAACATCCGTAACCTTTTCTGCTGTTGAAAATCCAGGTGCGAAGATCAGCATACCGACTTCCTCATCAGTCATGCTTTCGCTAACCGCCATTTTCTGAGAAAGCGCCTTAGCCAATATTTTCTCTCGGTTTAACCCGGCACCATCATCAACAACCTCAATACAGATGCTTCCGCCCTGATGCTCCGCAGACAGCGTTAGGTTCCCTACAGCCGGTTTACCCGCAGCAATACGGCTTTCTGGTGATTCAATGCCATGGTCCAAGCTATTACGAACAAGATGCGTCAACGGATCAATAATGCGTTCAATCAAGCTTTTATCGAGCTCAGTTGAACTCCCGGACAACGTCAATTCCACTTCTTTCCCCAACTTCGCAGCCAAATCACGAACCAGACGAGGGAATCGGCTAAACACATATTCCATCGGCATCATCCGGATGGACATCACTGACTCTTGCAAATCACGTGCATTCCTTTCCAACTGTCCCATGCTGTTAAGCAAATCACCATGAGCAACAGGATCCAGTTCTGTTGAACGTTGAGCCAACATTGATTGTGTAATCACCAGTTCACCAACCAGGTTAATCAGTTGATCAACTTTTTCGACAGCGACACGAATACTGGTGTCACCCGCTTTCATCCGGCCCTTGGCTGCTTCATTAACTTTTGCCGCAACTGTTGCAGTTGCAGGTACTGCAGTAGCGGGTTTACTTGGTGTTATCGGGGCGCTCTCTGCTGGTACCGTTGGGTTATCAACCGGCGACTGAACTACAGGTGCCGCCGCCGCAGCCTCGCCCACGGGTTTAAAGTTGATTTGCTCTGGTTCAAGAACAAAACAAAGCACTGCGCTAATGTCATCTTTATCAGTGGATGTGGATAATGTAACTTCAATACTGCTATCTGTTTGGTGAGAATCTTTTACGGTGCCAAGATTACTCAATTCTTCAAGCAGTTGGGGGATTTCCTGCGCTTTAAGATCGGTCAGTACAATATGTAATTCATTTTGTCCGCCATCAGGGGCCGACGCTGAAGCAGTAGAAACTATTGAACCTGTTTCAGGTGAAGTAGCAGAAACAGATTCACTTTGCTCTTTAGATTCCAGAGCGAGTTGACGCAGGGCCTGACAAATGTATTCCAAGCTTTCAACATTGGGTTCCTGCGCAGTTTTATAAGCATCCAACTGATCCTGCATAATATCTTTGGTTTCCAAAAACAGGTTGATGATATCGGTGCTCAATTGCATTTCACCGCGTCTGGCACCATCCAACAGGTTTTCCAACAGATGAGTGGTTTCCTGTAATGCCGTAAAACCAAAAGTTCCTGCGCCACCTTTGATTGAGTGAGCAGCACGGAATATTGCGTTCATCTGCTCGGTATCAGGTGCTAACGGATCAATCAACAATAAATGTTGTTCCATGTCCGCCAACAATTCGTCTGCTTCATCAAAAAATGTTTGATAAAAAGCGCTCATATCCATGCTCACGTGGGTCACCTCTGCTGTGAATCGCGGCCTATTGATGAAGGTGTCGCCTGGCTATCGGGTGCAGCAGGTAGTTTTGTAGTCGGCTGCTGACGGCCCGTTGCCGGTGCTTTATTTTTCCCAGATACTTCAGTCGTACCAGATGCAGGCATATCATTGGCTATGGGCCTAGGCAAAACTGCACCACTATTACTATTCTCGGCAGGTTGGGTCACAGGTTTAGCATTATCCAACCCCATACTTTGTAAATTTTCTATTTTATCTATGCTGACTGCGTTGTCTTCGGAATTCTCATGCTCAATCTTTTCCTGAGCCTGCTTGTTCAGCACTAATAAACTAATGCGACGATTAATAGCATCATTGCCATTCTGCGCTTGCTTCAAATTCATCGTGGCCGCCATGCCGACAACGCGCAAAACTTTCCCTTCAGAAAGCCCACCTGCTATCAACTCTCGACGAGATGCATTTGCACGATCGGCTGATAATTCCCAGTTGCTATAACCGCGCTCACCCGTTACATATTGCGTATCATCAGTATGTCCGGAGAGACTGATTTTATTAGGAATATCATTCAGAATTGGTGCTATCGCCCGCAGAATATCACTCATGTAAGGCTCTACTTGAGCACTGCCTGTTTTAAACATAGGGCGATTTTGACTATCAATAATCTGAATACGCAATCCCTGATCAACCATTTCGATCAGCAAATGTGGACGTAATGCTTTCAGTCGCGGATCAGTATCAATCAATTGATCCAGACGCTCACGCAGCTTATTCAGCCTTATCTCCTCTAGCTTCCCATCCATAGTATCTATCTGCTTTCTCATTTCCCCTTCTTGCTGGGTCGGATCGTCACCACCACCAGGAATAGGACTCGTCGAGTCGCTCATTTTAGGACCGCTGGTGATAGCCACTTTTAAAGGGGTACGAAAATATTCTGCGATTTGAGCCAATTGAGATGGAGAAGAGATGGAGATGAGCCACATGACTAAAAATAGTGCCATCATGGCAGTCATGAAGTCAGCATAGGCTATCTTCCATGAACCGCCGTGATGAACTGCGTGTCCAGATTTACGCTTTTTGCGAATAATGGGATGCTGGTGTTTCATGCGTCATTTTCCGCTGCCTGCTGAGCCGGAGCTTTCACGCTACGAATATGCTCTTCCATTTCGGTGAAAGAAGGCCGAACGGTGGAATACAATGTTTTACGTCCAAATTCAACGGCTATCTGTGGAGCATAACCATTAAGATTCGATAGCAGGGTCACTTTGATACACTGTAATACTTTTATCTTTTCGGCATTCTTCTGGCGCAGTAAAGAGGCCAACGGGGATACAAAACCATATGCCAGCAAAATCCCTAAAAAGGTCCCGACCATGGCATGTGCGATCATCATGCCTAATTCAGCGGCTGGACGGTCTACATAAGCAAGAGAATGTACAACCCCCATAACTGCGGCAACAATACCAAATGCCGGCAAAGCATCACCGATTAAATTCAAGCTGTTGGCAGGGACCTCGATTTCGTGCTCGACCGTTTCTATCTCTTCATCCATCAGTGTTTCAATTTCAAACGCATTCATATTGCCACTAACCATCAATCGTAGATAATCAGTAACAAATTCAACAATATAAGCGTCTGCCAGAATACGGGGGTAACTAGAAAAAATCTCACTATCTTGCGGATTATCAATATCAAACTCTAAAGAAAGCATGCCCTGCTGACGGGATTTTGCCATTAGGCGAAAGAGCACGGCCATGAGGTCCATGTATATCGCTTTGGTATACTTAGTACCAAGAAACAACAGCGGTAAACTGCGAGCAGTTGCTTTAATTGCTTTACCGTTATTGCCGACAGTGAATGCACCTATAGCCGAACCGGCGATAATCAACAACTCTGATGGCTGATAAAGTGCACCCAACTCCCCACCTACGATAAGATAACCGCCTAGTATGGAGCCTATGATGACGATATAACCCAATATAACCAGCACAAGAATTCCTTATAATCAAGAGGTCGTATGGATGAGTTATCGTGCAATTTTGCCAGGAACTTACTTGAGGATAAACCTGCCACTCTTTACCCAGAAAAGTGACAGGCTTATAAATCGCTACCAGGCTCAGACTGCGTGTTTTACTTGTTCATCCAGCAGTTGAGGTATGATATCGGCAACATTCGGCGAAAGTTTACGTCTTTTTACCGCTCGGGAAGGGGGTTGACACAAACTGCAGACAAATCCATTTTTAGGCTGGTGTGCGTGGGTAATAAACAGACCGCTACAACAATTACAGGGCGATAATTGAAGCATATCGCTGTCAACAAAACGGACTAACGTCCATGCTCGGGTCAATGCTAATAGAGGGGCTTCGCTTTGAGGTGAACATTGTTCAAGATAAAGGCGATAAGCTTTAATTACCGCCTCAACGCTACTACAGTGTCCATTTTTCAGTAAGAAAATATAGGCATTATAAAACATGGAGGAATGAATATTTTGCTCCCATGTCATAAACCAATCGGTTGAAAAAGGCAACATCCCTTTAGGGGGAGGATTTCCTCTTAACTCTTTATATAACTTTATCAAGCGCCCACGGCTTAACTGCGTTTCACTTTCGAGCATCTGCAGGCGGGCACCAAGAGAAATGAGTTCCATCGCCAGTTGGATGTCCTTAGCTTCTTGAACAATACTTTTTTCCACCATTATTATTACGCCCTTTTTTTAGGCAAATTTTCTTCTTTTGAAGAAAATTGTTGTAACAACTGACTCGACAATAGAATACCTGTATGTATCTGCTGTAAATCATCTACACGGGATTCTTGTGTCAATAGTTTAATAGTATTGTGATCATCAAAGCGGAAATGGCATATCAACTGATTAGTTTCAGCTAATTTCACCATCTGTGGCAAGGTAAGTTGCATCAACGCATTAGCCATTTCTTCATTAATACCAAGGCGAAACATGGCCGATGCTTTTTCATCGTTAATTAAACGTTGCGCAAGTAACAAATAAGACAAATTTATGTCATAAATATGCTTAAGTAACTCAGAAGTACCCATAATCTCATCCCGGCAAGCTATGTTTAAACATAAATTAGATGATGTGTATATCATCCAGTTCAATAAATACTCTCCATAGGTGGCATGAAAACTATCGGTGCCAAATGAAATTTATAATTTTAAAATATTTTATTATGACAAAGACAGCAGCACTGTCCTTAAAGCACATCAGATTCCCTTTGCCCATAACACCAACCCATCCTTTGCTGACAATCATCCTGACACATGGAGCATAAGAATAATCTTAATTCCTGTTTACTCTACCGCCTAAGCCGTAGCACATACAACGCGATAGTACATGAAATTTGACAAAAACGTGATGTAGATCACAAAAATGAAGGGATTGGTCCTAATTATTTCCTTTTTTATAATTAATACCTATTTTCTTGCATACGAAATAACCACAATTACACACGACCTCATCAAAACAGACTCTATTATTGATCAATTAAATTTAACGGATTGATTTATAAAATAAAAAAACAAACCACTTATCAATTACGAAGATTAAATATAAGATCACAGGGTTTTTCATCCATAATGATTCAGATCATCACTTCAGTTACTATTACATCATCTTTTAAAACACTGACCCAATGTCCCTGACATGTCTGATTCTAGTATTTTACTCCAAACCGGGTTCTTTTATGGATAGGATAGAATAAAATCAGCAAAATAAGAGAATATTTCCTTTAAAATTCCAGAATTTTTGTTAAGAATAGGATAAATAGGAAACAAGGACACAAAATACTGACCATATGTAAAATATAAAAAGAAAACGAATTCACATTAACCCTCGAAGATATTTAACTTGACTTTAACACCTTCACTCTGGTAGATGCAGTAAAAGTAATTTGAGATAATAATATTAATTATCTATTAACGGCATAATCCTCCCCGGCAGTTTCCTAAAGTTACTCATCTCACGGCCGCTTTATCCACAGTAGTGCTCATGTTCACATTTCATTTCTATAAGTGCCTTCATCTGTATTTTATAGATTTCTGGTTATGTAACTGGTCATAGCTTAAAATGTTAGCCATTAAGCAATTATGTACCAGCAGGTATAAATATTATTTTATTCATATAATCAAATAATTAATATGCCGAATAATTAATCACTGTCTTTCCCATCCCTCTTTTTAGACGGCAAAATCGTGATCAACGTCGCATTGATGCACATTAATGTTTCCCACTAGATACTCATTATCTTTTATATTGGTTCTAGAAAAGTCGAGCCGTTGGCACAACCGATTTTTTAGCAAAAACGTCCACACACCAGTGAGTAGTAAGGTGAGTCACCATTACTTCCCTTTGAAAATGAGCAAATGGATATGAAAATGATATCAAAATCAGAACAACAGGGTAAAATTGGAACGATGAATAACCTCCGTTTAGTGCCTTTATTCGTCATTATTCTGGGCGGCATCATGCTACTGTTTGCATTGTCTATCGGGGTATCCAGTTATTTTCTGGTACGCAGCAACCAAACCCTGGATTACGTAACACAAGAGATTGATGTTCGCTTAGGCATCTCTAACAGTTCTAATAACCTGCGCACCGCCCGCTTATTACTTATTCAGGCTGCCGCGGCAGTCCGTGTTGGTGACACTAAAGTTTATAATGATAATCTGCAGCAGGCCGAAAGCCGCATTGCACAATCCAAACGTGCTTATCAGGTTTATGAGAACCGTAGTATTAAAACCGCAACGGATATCGCTCTCGATCCGGCACTGAAAAAAGCTTACAACGCTTATATAGAACAAGGCATCATGCCAACGTTACAAGCTGCCAAAGATGGCTACTTTGAAGAAGTCCTTTCACATGAATCAGAAGAGAATCGTATTCTAGATGCCGCATACAATAAACCATTGTTGCAAGCTGTTGCCTATCGAACCGAACGAGCCAAGGCGCTGAATACAAAAGCGCAAAAAGACGCGCTCCTGGGATATAGCTTGATGGGTGTCAGTTTTATCATTGCAGCAATCATGACGATTATCACGTTCTTGTTACTGAAAAGCGTGCTGATTAAACCGATGAATCAACTGGTGAGTCGCATCCAGCGTATTGCTCAAGGCGATCTCACCCAGCCAGATGAAAACTATGGTCATAACGAAATTGGGATACTCGGCTCAAATGTCCAGCAAATGCAGGCAGCATTAGTCCACACTGTATCTACCGTCCGGGAAAGCGCTGATTCCATTTATCAGGGTTCAATAGAAATTACCGCCGGGAACACAGACTTATCCTCCCGCACGGAACAGCAGGCAGCTGCTATCGAGCAAACGGCAGCAAGCATGGAACAATTAACGGCCACAGTAAAACAGAACTCTGACAACGCACATAATGCCAGCCAACTAGCATCAAATGCCTCAGGTAAGGCCAGACAAGGCGGCGAAATTGTTGCTGGTGTTGTTAGTACCATGAATAATATTACCGGTAGCTCCAAAAAAATATCCGAAATCACTAACGTGATTAACAGCATCGCTTTCCAGACAAATATTCTGGCCCTCAATGCCGCAGTGGAAGCAGCCAGAGCCGGAGAACAAGGGCGTGGATTTGCTGTCGTGGCCGGAGAAGTACGCAATCTGGCTCAGCGTAGCGCACAGGCTGCAAAAGAAATTGAAGGGTTGATTTCGGAATCGGTGTCATTAGTGAACAGCGGTTCAACTCTCGTCGATAAAGCCGGACAAACCATGCAAGAGATTGTCCATGCCGTGACCAACGTAACCGATATCATGAATGAGATTGCTTCAGCCTCTGATGAACAGAGTCGAGGCATTACACAAGTCGGGCAGGCTATCTCTGAAATGGATAGTGTGACACAACAAAACGCCGCCTTAGTTCAAGAAGCATCGGCTGCCGCAGCGTCTCTGGAAGAGCAGGCTGCCGTATTAACACGAGCTGTAGCCGCATTCAAATTATCTTCACGGCATTCTCAGGATTATGCTGCGACCCCAACAGTTCAGCCAATACTGGCAGCACAGTCCGCTTCAGCCTTAGCACTAACCAGACGACCATCCACCAAACCGGGTAATGACAACTGGGAAACGTTCTAACAGCCACGACACCGGTATTAGCCTACAATTTCCCGATAAGGCGAGTACCGGTGTTATTTTTTAGTCAATATCCTTGGTTCGACAAAAACACTATCAGGGGTACTACTGTTAATTTCATTAAAAAACCAGATACCGGCAGGATAGTCCTTAAGAGAAACCAAATACATCGTTCCTTCCTGAAACACCTCCACTGCCAGAATAACGCCCTCTCGACGAGCCTCCCCATCGGTTTTTACCGTGACTAAATCATTTATTTTCATAGTGAATCTCTTTTTCTTCTTCCGGTTTTAACGATGAACTAATTTTCAGTTTTTTAAGTCAATGAATAAAAGGAATCACGACAGAATTTATTCACACAATAGCTCGTTCAGATAGAGATAAATTTTGCATATACAATTTTGAAATAGCGTTTCATCCAAATTAGTGTTTTATACTCTTTGGTAATCGCGAGCACTACATGTACCGGTTATAATCGCCAATGTGGATAGTTTGTCAACCGTAGTAAACTCTTGGTTATAGCCCCGCTGGCCATGATCTGCACCAATCTCATTCAGCGGTATCAATGCGATACAGATGAATACTCACTGATCCGAAGGTTCATTTTTACCCCCTGGGAAAGGCAGATAAAGAAGCCCAATAAGATCATGGTTTACATGTTCAACCTATTACACACTGCTCTACATCCTGACTTGAAATCAGCACTGACAGCGCCTTTTCTGCTGCCATCTTTCTACGATGAAAAACGCTGAACAGCGAGTATGCGACACCCTGCGCCCGTGAACATAGGTAGGCCTGAATTTGAGTACAGTAAAGCACTTCATAGCAATATTGCAGAAAACAACCTGGTACAAAGAGCGTCACTCCAACCATGTCTTGTTTTACCGAGAAATAGTGCCTCTCGCCGTACCTATATTCATTGAAGGGCTCTGTGTCATATTGATGGGCATATTCAGCACCTTCCTGGTTAGCTGGCTGGGTAAAGAATCCATGGCTGCTGTTGGGTTAGCCGATAGCTTCAACATGTTGATCATCGCATTTTTTACTGCCGTAGCACTAGGAACCGCCGTTGTCGTCTCGTTCAGTTTGGGGAAACGTAATCGCAAACAAGCAAGGCTTGCTGCTCGACAATCAATTTCCCTGCTAGTACTCATTTCATTTCTGCTGGTTGGTCTTGTTGAGTTTGCTGGCGATACCATCATCAACCTCATTGCACATAATGCGGATGTGGCGGTCAAAGGCCTGGCACTGACTTTCTTGAGGCTTACCGTGTGGGGTTATCCCGCGGTGGCCATCACACTAGTTGGTTGTGGTGCGCTACGCGGAGCGGGTAACACCAAACTACCGATGTTCATTAATATCGGCATGAATATACTGAATATTCTACTTAGCAGTATCTTGATTTACGGTATTTTCTCCTGGAAGGGCATGGGATTTATCGGTGCGGGTATAGGGATTAGCATTTCTCGCTATATCGGTGCCCTATTCGTCATTCTGACATTAATGAAAGGTTTCAATGGTGCTTTGCGTATTCCTTTTAAAGGGTATTTTACCCCCTTTACTACGGCCATATTATACGAAGTACTTAGTATTGGAGTTCCTGCCAGTGTTGAGTCTGTGATGTTTAATGTAGGAAAATTGATCACCCAACGGTTTGTAGCCGGAATGGGCACAGAGGTAATTGCCGGAAATTTTATTGCCTTTTCTATCGTGTCATTAATTAATCTACCGGGGAATGCTCTGGGTTCTACCTCTACGATTATTGTTGGCACTCGATTAGGGAAAGGACAGATTATGCAACCCATCCGGCAGCTTAAATATATATTTTGGTTATCCAATATTGGTTTATGTACCCTAGCCCTACTGTCAGTACCCAGCGCCAGACTGCTGGCGTCATTTTACACTAACGAACCTGAAGTGATCAGAGTCGTTCAGCAACTAATCTGGCTAAACGCGCTGTTTATGCCAATCTGGGCCGCCTCATGGGTCCTGCCTGCCGGACTTAAAGGAGCAAAAGACGCCCGCTATACAATGTGGGTCGCTTTAGCGGGCATGTGGGGATGTCGGGTAATTGCCGGATATATTCTGGGCGTTATATTAGGTTTCGGTGTTGTCGGCATATGGATGGGAATGTTTTTTGATTGGATAGTACGCGGCATACTATTCTATCACCGCATGATCAGTGGCAAATGGTTATGGCGCTATCAACGTCCATTAGGGCAATAATAAACGCGATTTGCTATTTGATGATCAGACCTCACGTCGACAGCGACCATTAATATTAAATAGTGATTGTTCACAACTGGATTCTGTGTTGGTGAAATTTAAAACAGGTTAATAACAGAAGATAGAATAAAAATAATGCACTATTTTTTAGATTTAAAACATTACACCCAATATATTTCGAATTGCAGAAAGGCGGCCAGTAAAGGAATTCCGATGAAATTACGCTGATAAGTCATTCAGGTAACAAATCTCTGCAAGGCGCAGATTTGGGCACTGTTTGCAGCGGCCCCAAAAAGGCGAGCTCCAGAAGATGGGCCGAGTAATTAAGCGCCGCCAACGCATCTGCGATCTGAAAGACGACATGTATTGACATATTTCTCAACCCATTACATTAGTTAATTAATTCAGTTCGCAATGCTCTACAACATAGTAATCCTCTACTTATTAATTTGAATGATTCTTATTTCCATAAGATATTTTTTATTTGACCGACACTCAATTGTTATTAATACTGCTACGGCAATAATTACCTACCAGCCATGCTATTGACTTAATTAACAGGAGTGAGCAATGAAAAAAACGATGATGACAATCTGTTTAGCGTTATCTGTTTCAGCCACAATGCTGCCTTACACCAGCATTGCGGGAGTGAACAGTGAAATGCATTCTATGCAGAAAAATTACAGTGCCGCTTCTACTGCTACAGATGCGGCTACGCTCAAAGCTGATTTATTGAAGCTTAAAGAACATGCCAACAAAGCGAAAGCAGATCCTGGATTTACGAAAGATAAAGTCTTCAATGAAGGATTGACCAAGCTTATTAAACAAATTGACGATGCTATTGCATTAGTTGATGCAGGGAAATTAAAGGAAGCCAAGGTTGCCACTGCAAATATCAGAAAAATCCGAGATGAATATCATAGAAAACTCGGTGTCTGAGTAAAAACTAAATTATCAAGGTTGTGATTATTTAAAAACATGTACCTTGTAAATAATTACTTATATATCCAATAGATTTCAAATTGCACGAAAACGGCAACTGAGTGAATACCCGGGGGCATACGTCAATAAGCGGCTAGGGTAAAGGGGGACAGACACACACCTGCAGTTTGAAAGATGACGGGTATAACTGTCACAGAATTAAAGGTGATCGCTCAGATCGCTCAGAGCGGTCACCGAATCGATAGTAGAAAGGGTCATTATCCGCCGCCAATTCTGGATCGGCATACTTCATTTTTTTAATGTTGGCTGAATCACCAGATAAATAACGTTACGCACTAAATAGTCCATCGGAGATATCTTACACGTCTTGATAGTCAAGAAGGCATGAAATTTGCTCCGGGAATAGACCGGCCTTTGCTGATTCGCGGGTAATGTTAATCCCAGATATCGAGGCAACTGTCCAACATCATCAGCGTGGCCTCCGTCGATGTCTGAGTTACCAGGAAAACAGAACGCATCCCGTGACAAGCCGGTTTTTTAAACAGAACGGGGGCACAGACATCTTTGAATTGTGAATACAACTGAGGAAACAATACGCTGGTTAAACTACGCCACGGGTCATTCAAGAATGGGGGCCCGAAGCCGTCACAATTCAAATAATGCGCAATATTTTCCTGAATCGTTAATATACCGGCGTTCCTCCCGCGCCCTGGCAGGCAGAATGTACCTGCCAGGGTGTTGCACCTGCATGCGTTAAGGCTGCGTCTGAAAAATGACATCCCCGGCTTTATCAGTGTACTGCCGGATCTTATCAAAATTCAGATAACGATACGTATCCGCAGTAGTGTCTACAATCGCGGACATCCGCTGGTGATACTCTTTTGGTGAGGGAAGTTTCCCGGTCAGCGCGGCGATAGCCGCAAGTTCAGCAGAAGCAAGGTAGACATTCGCATCAGTCCCCATCCGGTTGGGAAAATTACGCGTCGAAGTTGACACCGCTGTAGCACCCTCAACGACGCGTGCCTGATTCCCCATACACAAGGAACAGCCAGGCGATTCAACGCGAGCACCACTTTTACCAAATACACTGTAGTAACCTTCCTCCATCAACTGCGAGGCGTCCATACGCGTCGGCGGAGCAACCCATAGCCGTGTCGGTAACACGCCCTGATGTTCATTCATCAGCTTACCGGCAGCCCGGAAATGACCGATATTAGTCATGCAGGAACCAATAAAAACTTCATCAATGCTCGTTCCCTGTACTTCTGAGAGTAAGCGGGCATCGTCAGGATCGTTTGGCGCGCAGACGATGGGTTCTTTAATCTCCGCCAAATCTATCTCGATGATAGCGGCGTACTCAGCATCAACATCGGCTTCCAGCAATTGAGGATCAGCAAGCCATTTTTCCATTCCCTGGATACGACGCTCCAGTGTGCGTCTGTCACCGTATCCTTCTGCAATCATCCAGCGCAACAGCACAACATTCGATTGCAGGTACTTCACGACAGGCTCCTGATTCAACTTGATAGTACAACCCGCCGCCGAGCGTTCCGCAGAGGCATCCGTGAGTTCAAAAGCCTGCTCGACATTGAGATCGGGCAGCCCTTCTATCTCCAGAATGCGGCCTGAGAAGATATTCTTTTTCCCTTTCTTCTCAACGGTCAACAACCCTTGCTGGATAGCGTAATACGGAATAGCATGAACCAAATCGCGTAAAGTGATGCCCGGTTGCATGGTTCCTTTAAAGCGTACCAGCACCGATTCAGGCATATCGAGCGGCATAACGCCCGTTGCTGCAGCAAATGCCACCAGGCCTGAGCCCGCCGGCAGGGAAAGCCCAATAGGGAAGCGCGTATGCGAATCACCCCCTGTCCCTACAGTATCTGGCAGCAGCATCCGGTTGAGCCAGGAATGGATAACACCATCCCCCGGGCGCAGTGAGACGCCGCCCCGGTTCATGATGAAAGTCGGTAAGGTCTGTTGCATTTGAACATCGACGCGTTTCGGATACGCCGAGGTGTGACAAAAAGACTGCATCACCAGATCGGCCGAAAAACCGAGGCAAGCCAGATCCTTAAGTTCATCTCGCGTCATTGGTCCGGTGGTATCCTGGGATCCCACTGATGTCATTTTCGGTTCGCAATAACACCCAGGGCG
The DNA here is from genome assembly GCF_002847015.1 of Prodigiosinella confusarubida. Classification (GTDB taxonomy): domain Bacteria; phylum Pseudomonadota; class Gammaproteobacteria; order Enterobacterales; family Enterobacteriaceae; genus Prodigiosinella; species Prodigiosinella aquatilis. Next base: position 2,482,196 of record NZ_CP025085.1, on the reverse strand, counting down.
CATTCCCCGTACACCACAAGCCCGTCCCACTATTTTTTGCGCAAGGGTGAATCCGCGCTGGCCGGTGGTCACTTCTTTGGCCTGCCGAAAAACATTGCTTACTGGCAAGCCCAGGGATTCACGCGCTCTGGCGGTCAGGCCTCGCCCAATGCTTAGCGGAATTCGCCCGCCCGCCCGCACTTCATCCAGCAACACATCCGTTTTAAGCGTAAACGTGGCGATTAACTCACCACTTTGATGCTGGCGAATCTCCCCCTGATACGGATAGATATCGATTACCTCGCCCATATTCAGGCGAGTCACATCCACTTCTATTGGTAATGCCCCCGCATCTTCCATGGTATTAAAAAAGATTGGCGCAATTTTCCCGGCCAGCACCACGCCACCCGCCCGCTTGTTGGGTACAAACGGGATGTCATTACCCATATGCCAGAGCACAGAGTTAGCGGCAGACTTGCGCGAAGAACCGGTACCCACCACATCGCCCACATAGACCAGAGGGAATCCCTTACTCTTTAACGCCGCTATCTGCGCAACGGGCCCCACTACCCCAGGTTCATCCGGCACAATGCCTTCGCGTACATTTTTCAGCATAGCCTGCGCATGAAGCGGAATATCGGGCCGTGACCAGGCATCCGGGGCCGGAGAGAGATCGTCGGTGTTAGTTTCACCAGTAACTTTAAAGACCGTTACGGTGATTTTTTCGGGGATAGACGGTCGGCAGAGGAACCATTGTGCATCGGCCCACGCCTGTAGCACCTGCTGGGCAAAGACATTTCCCGCTTTTGCTTTCTCTTCAACATTATAGAAACTATCAAACATCAGCAGTGTCTGTGATAACGCCCTGGCGGCGATCGGTGCCAGTTGCGGCGCGTCCAATGCCGCAATCAGCGGCTCAATGTTGTAACCTCCCTGCATCGTTCCCAGCAGTTCGACCGCTTTTTGCGGTGATACCAATGGAGAAATTGCTTCGCCTTTCGTGATTGCAGCCAGAAATTCGGCTTTAACACGAGCGGCGTCATCAACGCCCGGCGGCACACAGTGCACGAGCAAATGTAATAAAAAAGTCTCTTCGCCCACCGGGGGATTTTTCAGAAGCTCAGTTAGTGAGCTCATCTGGTGTTGATTCAGCGGCAGAGGAGGAATATGTTGAGCCGCACGCCCGGCCTGCGCCTGACAATAATCATTTAACACAATTAAATTCCTTATGAATAATGCGAGGGAGGTACCCCGAATCGCTACGCCTGAATTGACGCCAGCACCCAGGAAACAGAGAGTAGATCCGCACTCCCGCCCGGGCTAAGATTGCGGGAGATGAGGATCTTATCCATTGCACAGAGATCGCGGTGCGCCCAGCCATTTTTTAACAGTTCAGCGGCATAGTTCTGCACAAATGCCAGCCCATCAGGTCCGCCACGCGACACCAGATTACTGTCAAGGTTGACGGCCATCAGTCTGAGCAGCGCGCTGTGAAGTTGTCGCATTTCTGTTTCCTGATTCCAGAACGGCAACACATGATGACGGACAGTGGCAAAACCGCTTTCGGCCTCACCTCTTGCGCCACGCAGCCCATAGCGGCGAAACAGTCTTTCACCTGCTGTTGCCATGTCACTTTCATTACGGCCCACCAGCTCGCGAGCTACCAGGCCCTGGCGCATTTTGCTGACTTCATCGCACAGCCGCTCACAGCTAAGCCATTGCCCTTGTGTCTGCAAACGTCCCGCAGCAAAGCAGAGCAATCCGAGAGAGAAAACGCCGCCTTTATGGGTATTGACTCCCCCCGTCGCGGCAAACATGGCCTGCTCGCAGTCCATGCCTAAAGGACGCAGCAGTTGCAATTGTTGATCCACAGGCAAATGTGCATAGAGCTCTCCCTGTTCGGTAAAAATCTGAAACCAGGGCGAAATCGCGTCGATACTCTTCTGGAACAAGCGGTGATCCATATCCCGATGTGAACCGTTGTTATCCCTGTCGACCAACCCGGGCTTCGGCGTTAGCTCCAGTTCCCGAAGCAGCGCCTCTTCAGCCAGGACTGAAACATCAGGGAAAATCCGTTTAGTCACGGGCAAACCAGTCATCAATCATAGCCTCCACACACGCGATCACTTGCGCTGGAGAATGCCGGCGAGAGCGGGCGCAGACATGAGCAGGTTCATCACACAGCAGACATCGGCGCATCGTGCCTCCCAAGGCTTTACGGCCGATCAGTCCCTGCTGCGGGCAAATCACATCAATATCCCACAGCCGCCCCAGCGGATGCGTTTGTTCAAGCTGAGCACTGAGCGCTTTCACTTCGCTGGCAGCATGGTCCACGCACCACATCGCTTCTGGCCCGGTGGGTAGCCACAGCACCTGGCGATCCAGGACGCGCCAGCGTTGCTGCCACAGCAGTTGATCGCAGGCCTGCAGCGCCACCCCCATCGTATTGCGATAACGGATGCTGTCCTTCACCGCCCCTGGCGTGACCAGGGTCAGCGAAATCACTGTTTTACGGTAGTGGGTCAGCCAGCCCGTCTGTCGCGCGGCACGATTGTCTCTCGCGCTGAGCAGCGCATCCAGGCTGACACCTGTTTTCACAGACGTCGAGATAGTCATGCTTCTGCTTCCTTAACCTGGTAGACGACATCAATCACGCTGCCGTCACGGTAACGGATAACCCCGACAATTTTATCGGTGAACGCAATCGGTTCTGGCACGCCAGTCAGAGAGATAGCGCGCTGGTATAACGCCTCAATCGTCACCACCTTCAGCCCCGCTTTTTCCAGACGCTCACGAATCTCCGGGCGGGCAGGATTTACCGCTATACCATGATCGGTGACCAGCACATCAATGCTTTCCCCAGGCGTTAAACGTGTGGTAACACGTTTCACTACGGTAGGAATACGGCTACGCAGCAACGGGGCGACCACTATAGTCAGGTTAGCCGCGGCGGCGACGTCACAATGCCCCCCGGAAGCACCGCGCATCACGCCGTCCGATCCCGTGATCACATTGACATTAAAGTCGACATCAATTTCCAGAGCACTGAGGATAACCACATCCAGCTGATCACAGCAGGCAGCCTTGCTACCCGGATTGGCATACACATTGGTTGAAATTTCAATATGATTAGGGTTGCGCACCAGTGAGGCGGCGGCCTGGCTATCAAAGCACTGGGTATCGAGCAGTTTTTCTATCAACCCTTTCTCATGAAGATCGACCAGGCTGCCGGTGATACCGCCAAGCGCAAAGCGCGCCTGTACACCATTACGCTCCATTTTCTCTTCCATGAAGCGAGTGCAGGCCGTTGCGGCAGCACCAGATCCAGTTTGCATCGAGAAACCATTCTTGAAGTAGCCGGAATGCTCAATGACCTCTGCTGCCTGGCGGGCGATCATCAGTTCACGCGGGTTACTGGTGACACGGGCGGCGCCGGTACTGATTTTGTCAGGGTCACCAACGCTATCCACCTGCACGATATAATCCACCTGGTCCTGTCCCAGACTGGCGGGCATATTCGGAAATGGCACCAGCGTTTCGGTCAGCAGCACCACTTTGTGCGCAAACTGCGCATCCACCATTGCATAGCCAAGCGAACCGCAACGTGCCAGGCCTCCTGTGCCATTGGCATTGCCAAACTCATCGCTGCACGGTACGCCCAGGAAGGCGACATCAATCTTTAATTCCCCATCTTGCAGCAATTTAACGCGACCGCCGTGGGAATGAATTTGCACTGGTTCAGCCATCAGGCCATGAGAAATAGCTTCCGCCAATTTGCCGCGCATCCCTGAGGTAAATATACGGGAGATCACGTTGTTGCTAATATGCTCAATGAGTTCGTCATTACAGGTCATCAGCGAACTGGACGCCAGAGTCAGATTTTTGAAACCCATCGCAGCCAGTTGTGACACGACCCGATTAATCACCCGATCCCCTTCACGAAAGGCATGATGAAAAGAGATAGTCATTCCATCACGCAATCCACTGCGTTCAATCGCTTCAACCAGAGAACCGCACAGCTTGCGTTGATGCTTACTGTCGATGTTATCCAGCCACGGGGTTGCCGTGTGCGCATGTTCGAAAGGCTTCAGATTCAGGTGAGGAAACTGTTTATGAAGATGTTCTGTTTGATTCATGATGTTGTCCTTAGCGGCGCACGCCAGAAGCAGCTGCACGCTCCAGTACCATTTGAGCGTGGTTAATTATCGGGGCATCGACCATTTTTCCGTTCAGCGACACGACACCCAGCCCATTGCGAGCGCCCTCTTGCGCAGCTTCAATGACTTGAGCTGCATAATCCACGTCCTGCTGGGTCGGAGCGTACGCGTTATGCAGCAACTCAATCTGCCGTGGGTTAATCAATGACTTACCGTTAAAGCCCATCTTGCGGATCTGATCCACTTCGCGAAGAAAGCTGGCCTCGTCGTTAACGTCAGACCAGACAACATCAAATGCATCAATACCGGCTGCCCGGGCGGCGTGAAGTACCGCGCAACGTGCGTAAAACAGTTCTGTACCGTCACCCCGCTCTGTTTGCATGTCCATCACATAGTCAAATGCCGCCAGAGCAATACCAATCAAGCGTTTTGAACTACGCGCAATCGCAACCGCATTAATAACGCCAATCGCTGATTCAATGGCGGCCATCACTTTGGTTGAGCCCGGCTCACGACCACAGTCAGCCTCAATACGTTCCAGATGATCTTCCAGCTGGTAAATATCTTCAGGTGTGTCAGTTTTCGGCAGGCGAATCACATCAACACCGGCGCGAACCACCGCTTCCAGATCAGGAAGACCAAAAGGCGTATTCAACGGGTTGATGCGCACCACAGTTTCAATCCCCTGATACATCGGGTGTTGAAGCGCATGGAATACCAGCAGACGAGCGGTGTCCTTTTCACGCAACGACACGGCATCTTCAAGATCGAACATGATAGAGTCCGGGTGATAAATAAATGCAGTGGAAAGCATGGCGGCATTGGCGCCTGGCAGGAACAACATACTGCGACGGAGTTTTTTCATTTCAGTTTTCCCCAGTCGATATCCTGCACATCAACGGCGCGGAGAATGGCACTCTGTAAACGTGCGCGGATCACACAATCCAGCGCACCTTTGTCGTCAATCATGATCAGACCTTCACGAACATCTATTTTGCGTAGCGTATCTGTCACAACCTGTCGGATCTGTTCTCCAAATTGCTTGATCACTTCGCTGTTAATAATGATTTCCAGCTCACCGTTTGCGGGAGCGATTTTGACCATCAGGTCGCTGGACTCCATCGTTCCTGCCAGCGCCTCCTTAACAATCTTCATATTCCTGTCCTGGTATTAAGCCACTACTATCTTCGCCGCCGCATAGCGAGCGACAAGGTGTGTAAAGGTTGTCTCCGGGACGATGTCCCGAAGACGAGCAAATTGTTCTGTCTTCAGTAAGCGGCGGACTTCTGAGGCAGATATAGCCTGTCCGTCCGCTTCAATGCGCGGTAATTCCACCATGGTGATATGCCCACGCAGGAGACTGTGCAGCGTCTGGTTGTATTGTCGGGTTATCTTGCAGAAAGGTTCGGAACCTATAAAACGGTGGGTGATGCCTAATGCCGGCGCGATATTATCGCGGAAAATCAGGACATCAATCTCACTCCATGCACGCTGAACTTTCCCGGTATCCTTCAGAAAATAGGCAGGAAAGGTGGCTCGTGAAATCACGTAGTCCGAACCTGGGTGCACGGTTACATTCGATAGCCCCGAGACGCCACTCTGCACCATCGCCAGACGATCGGCGAAAGGAATAAAAGAGGCATCTTCGCGCACCACAAAAATATGAAGCCAGTCACAGCTACGGGCGGCCTGCTCCACCAGATATCGATGCCCTTTGGTAAAAGGGTTGGCGTTCATCACAATCGCGCCGATGTGCGTACCGGGTTGTCTGAATGCGGCCAGGCGCTGACAGTAACGCTGGATCCCCCGTGGCGTGTTTTCCATCAGAATGGCGTTTTCGCCGCTTTGCGCCACTGGACAGAACCCGCTGTGCTGAAAGCGCTCACGATTACAGGGCCGGGTACAGAGAAACAGATGGAAATGACCGTGGGACAGCGCCAAATTCTGCACTTCGCTAAGCAAACGCGCGCTGAGATTCTCCCCGCGCAAACTTTTGCTCACCGCAACACACTTGATAACGTTGTCGACAAGCCCCGCGCAGCCTACCAATTCGCCCCCTCTGCGAGCTTCCACCATCCAGTGAATATCGCAGTCCATATCCAGTCCGCTATCAGCAAGTAACTGACGAACAGGCTCCACGCGTTGAGGGTGGCGTTGAAGGTCGGTAACGCTGAAAGTGAGAGTAAGTTCTGTCATACCACACCGCCCCGGTTACAGAGATTCCGCCATTTCATATTGCGGGGCATCCATAATGATGTTGCTCAGACGTCCGATACGTTCAATTTCAACTTCGATCCTATCTCCTGCATGCATGAAAAGCGGAGGATTGCGCTTTTTACCCACGCCGCCCGGCGATCCGGTGATGATGACATCGCCAGTGCTCAGAGAGGTAAATGTACTGATGTATTCGATAAGGTTTGCTACCCGATGGATCATACTGGCCGTCGTATCTTCCTGAACCATTCTTCCGTTAAGCCAGGTACGAATAACCAACTGATGGGGATCGGGGATTTCATCCGTGGTGGTTATGCAGGGCCCGAATGCCCCGGTTTGGGGCCAGTTTTTACCGGCGGTAAACCAGCTGTGCTGCCAGTCCCTCGCAGAACCGTCCATGTAACAGCTATACCCAGCCACATGAGAAAGTGCGACATCCGCACGAATATGTTCGCCGCCCTTGCCAATAATGACCGCCAGTTCGCCTTCATAGTCAAACTCACTGGAAAGACACGGCTTCAGCACTGGTGTGTTATGCCCGGTTTGTGAATCAGGGAAACGCACAAACAGCGTAGGTGCCGGATTATGCTGATCGAATTCTTTGCGCTTATCGGCATAGTTCATGCCAACGCAAAGAATTTTTCCGGGCTCATCAATGACCGGCAAAAACTGAACGTCGTTTTCGCTTAAATCCACAGGCGACCGGCTATATTGCTGAGCAATGCTAATAAAACTAGCAGCCAAAAAATCTTTCAGTGTGGGATATATCTTTCCTATGCGGCTTTCAAGGTCAATAATTCCTGCATCGGTATAAATACCGTAGCTTTTACGCCCGGCATGAATGTAATTTGCCAGTTTCATACGAATACCTTTATTTTTCTCGCTGCACATCTGATGCCCGTACAGCGAGTTATGTAAACAATGCCTATTTATTTTCAACTGCAACCAGAGCGGTTTTCGATTTATGGGTTGCATCCAGCCAGGTTGCTACCAAGGCACCAATGGCTAATAAAATAACAATTAAAACAGTCATTCCTTTCCAGCCCGTAAAATGGAAAATAAAGCCATTGATAAAACCAACCGTGGCCCCACCCATGTAATAGAAGAACAAATACAGCGCGACAGCCTGGCCACGAGCATGAGATGCATTTTTACTTACCCAGCTCAGCCCTACGGAATGACAACCAAAAAAACATGCGGTAAAAATGACAGAGCCAGCAATAAATACATACACATTTGGCATTAACGTTAACAACATTCCGATAGCCATTGTTATCAGTAATACACGCAATACTTTCATACTGCCGTATTTTGTGGATAACCGTCCTGCCTGTGGTGCAGTAAAGAAGCTCAAGGCAAAACTAAAGGATAACAATCCAGCATGAACGGGTGAGATATGAAAAGGCTCTCCTTTCAGGAAAAAGGCAAGATAATTGTACAGAGAAGTAAACACCCCAAAAATAATAAAGCCGATCACAAACACCAGGGCTAAATTCTTATTTTTAAAGTGCACAATACCTTCTTTAATAATTTTCAGTACACTCAGACTCGGTGTCGGTTTAAAGTTTTGCGATGCGGGCAGCAATAGGAAAACCACAACCGAGGCAATAAGTAAACAAATACCAAAACCGTAGAAAATTGCATCAAGAGATACATTCCCCATTAATTGGCTTGCCACAATACGGCCTGACATACCGCCGACTGAATTGCCAAACACAAAATATCCCGTCACCATACCGGCGATCACAGGAACAACTTCTTCACTAATATAAGCAGTGGCCGCAGCGGCAATCCCACACAATGCCAGACCCGTTGTCGCCTGAATGAGCACCAGTGAGGTCCAGGAATGCACCAACGGGCACAGCAATGTCAGCATACCGCCCAAAACTAACGAGCCTATAATTAACTGCTTCCTGCCAAAATAATCTGCCAACGTACCGGTAAAAAGCAGACCTACTGCCATAAATGCCGTTTTGGCTGACAAGATAATACTTACATGTTGTACCGGAACATGGTAGTTAATAGCTAATTCCGGCATTAACGGTTGAATAAAGAACAAAGAGGCCAGTTCAATTAATCCCGATAATGCCATAGCTATTGTTATACGAATATACTTAGCGCTCATCACGCTTTCACTTCCAGTTGCATTATTATTAGCCATAGAGTCCTCGGCTTCATTATTTCATAGGTAGGGTTTCACATTTTAAAATAGTATTTGTGTGAATTCGGATAATGAGTTAAACAGTTTCAGTTAAGGCTACATCGGGTATACACACATTACCTTCAAACAACTTTCGTGTGGTTCTGATGACAGCGGCCCGCGTATTTTCTATTTCACTGCCACGAAGCAGAGAAACGGAAATTTTCCCACTGGGATGTTCAATATCAACAATTTCAGTGTTTGTGTGAACAGAGTTATTATTAGTAATTTTATTTGCTATTGATCCTGGAATAATCGTCGCGGTAGAAATACCAATAGAACCGGTGATAGCCAGCGATTTATGGCAATTATGCGGCATAAAGTATCTGGCTTTAATCGTCCCACCCGCTGTTGGCGAGCTCAGTAATACCGGTTTAGGGATAACCATACCCGAGACATCGCCAAACCCCATCGCCAACCCGGCTTTACAACGCAGGTTTTCCAGTTGGGCCATAAAAGCTTTGTCAGCATCCAGCTCGGCCGGTGATTCATTGCCTGTCTTATTCAGACTTCGCGCATCAATCAATACCATAGGCATTGCCATATCGATGCAGGTCACCTCAACGCCATCAATTCTGTCAACAGCATTTCCCGTCGGGAGTAATTTCCCGGTTTTACAACCGGCGGAATTTAAAAAAGTCAGGCCGAGTGGTGCGGCCTTACCCGGCACACCATCAATATGGGTATCACCTTCATAACTGACCCGGCCGCCCGGTGTCTGCACCTGAACATCAATAAAGGTATTGGTGTTCACGTTACGCACGCGAACCGTTGTGACCGAATTCTGGGCTGCGATTAACCCTTTTTCAATGGCGAACGGTCCGACGGCGCACAGCATATTACCGCAGTTGGGCATCGTATCCACGCGTCGTTCTTTGACCATGACCTGCGCAAATAAATAATCAATATCGGCATCCGGGCTTTCTGATTTACTGACGATAGCCACTTTACTGGTTTGCGGGCTTCCGCCACCAATACCGTCTATTTCCAGTTCATGCCCGGCCCCCATCAACGCTAATAAAACGGCATCGCGTGCTTTGATATCGGCAGGTAGATCGCTTGCCAGAATTACAGGGCCTTTTGATGTACCACCACGCATTAATACGCAAGGAATTTGGAACATGTTGAGTTTCTCAGCTTAGGTGCTATTCATTGGCAGGCAGTGTTCCACAGAGGAATAGATACTTCTAATGCCAAAAAACCAGCGATTCATGCGTTTTGCGTATTAATAAATAATCCGCTAGAGTTTGTTGTATAACCACAACAGGAATAATGAGAAATGCTCCATGAGCTCCAGGGTATTCAAGCCTTTGTAAAAATTGCAGAAATAGGGTGTTTTACCAGTGCGTCACAAGTTTTACATGTCTCACAACCCGCATTAACCAGAAGAGTCAAAAAGCTGGAGGATAATCTGGGTACGCCGCTATTTGAGCGGACAACGCGACGAGTAAAACTGACTGCGGTAGGCCGTAGTTTTTTACCTAAGGCTAAGAATTTACTAGATTTTTATGAGTCATCCATTTTTGGCATAAAAGAAATGGCGACCCATCAAAGTGGGATGATAACGATTTCTTGCCTGCCGACAGCGGCCTTCTATTTTTTACCTTCGGTAATTAAAGATTACAACAATCTCTACCCAAATATTCGATTTCGTATCCTTGAGCACGGTGCCAATGATTGTCTTGAGGCCGTACTGAATGGTGATGCTGATTTCGGTATAAACATGATAAACATCACACATTCAAATATCGACTTCACCCCGCTGGTAAATGAGCCGTTTGTTTTAGCCTGCAGAAATGATCATGAACTGGCAAAAAAGGAACTCATTAGCTGGGATGAATTGTCTGATGCAAAATTAATTGGGGTACGCAGATCGAGTGGAAACCGATTATTGATCGACAGTGCACTGGAATCGTTAGAATGGAAGCCAAACTGGTTTTACGAAGTCAGGCATTTATCCACCTCGCTAGGTATGGTTGAAGCGGGTCTGGGCATTGCAGTCGTGCCTAAACTTGCGATGCCCATGGAAGAACACCACACCCTCGTCAGTCGTCCCCTGGTTGATCCGGTGATAAGAAGAACGCTTGGACTGGTGCTCAAAAGAGGTAATACGATGAGTACGGCGGCGGAAAAATTCAGAGAAATGCTTCTGCACTTGTGGTCAGAAGAGGAGAAAAATCTTTGGATTGGCGGAGTCTAAAGCGTACCGTGAGAAGAGCGGGGCGAGCAGACCCCGCAAGAGCGAACACGCGGTGCAATGAGTCAATACTGAATCCGCAGTTGCTGGCAGGACAGCCTATAGCAATCAACAAGAAGCCACGGAAACTGCATCGCCCAAATGCCGTAATGAAGCGCTGAAACTGGCTGATTCAGATATGAAAGTTGAGGAAATGTGTCGCCAGAATGGGATCAATAATGCCATTTTTTATAATTGGAAATCTACGTATGGTGGAATGGAATCCAGTGATGTTAAAAGATTAAAAGAACTTGAGGATGAAAATACCAGACTGAAAAAATTGTTTGCTGAAGTCAGTCTGGAAATCATGCCGTGAAGGAGCTTTTTGCAAAAACGGGTTGGTAGCAACCGAGAAAAAGTCCTGTGCCAGATGACTGACGGCCGCAGGTCTGTCGGTTATTACTGCCTGCAAACTGACATCTTTACCGCGGTCTTCTTTTTACCGACGGGAAATCGACTGGCGGGAAAAAGATAAAGCAGTTATTGATGCCATTCAGGCCGTTCTGGCTGAGTCACCCCAGGCAGGCTTCTGGAAATGTTATTACCGGCTCAGATTCAAGGGATATACCGTTAATCATAAACGCGTGTACCGTGTTTATTGCCGGTTGGGTCTAAATCTCAAGCGCAGGATTAAAAAAATCCTTTCACGACATGAGAAAAAACCCTCATCTGCTTGAGTCACTGAGTCAGGTCAGAGAGATGGCCTGGTTCTGGCAGCAGGATTATAACCTGAATCGTGCACATGAAAGTTTGAATAACCTCCCTCCGGAGATATACCGTAAACAGTTAGAAAACGCTAATCAGTGTCTGTCTCAGATAACGGGGAGTCGACATATCCCTTAACATCGCTAGCACAGAGTGAGGTTGGTATCCAGAAAAAAATAGCGCATTTATCCCCAGAAATCATTTTTCTCAACTTAACTGTTATTACCAGTGCTACTAATTTATGCAACCGGTTGTCAACCTTGAACAAGATGCTTGATTTTAGATAATCAATTGATTTTTAATGTTTTTATAAAAAAGAAGAGAATAACGACAACCGGAGCAAGAGCCGCGCCAGCTCTTGGTTGGCATGGCTTTTCTAATCCTAATACACACAGTTATCCACAGAAATAGTGGATAACTCCCACAAGTGCGCATCCTTCCTACACTAGCGCCATAACAGGTACTTCTGACTGGTCCGACAATATGGATTTTTTGAATAAAATTCTGGTTACGCAACTGTTACCTATTATATGAAAAAGTGATAATCATCTCTGACAAAAAAGAAGCCATTTTACTGCTTCAAATGGATAAGACCGCATTTTCAAGATGATTCTGTCTATCAATATTGTCAGTCAGAAGCAAAAGCAGTCACTTAGGGAAACGCATTATCAGACAGACAGTAAAGCTATATTTAAGTAATGGCCGAGCTCCTGCTGTGAGGGATACGGCAAATGCGGTATCTCCCCCAACATCGGTGCAGATAAACAGTGTTTTAGTGTTGCCAGATACTCGGTGTGATACCGCCCTGGTGGGGTCACCACATTGGCAATCCAACCGCTGAACGTGAGTCCGGCCTGTTGAATGGCACGGGCCGTCAGCATGGCATGGTTGATACAACCCAGTTTGACCCCCACAACCAGAATCACCGGCAGTTGTTCCTGATACACCCAATCAGCAAAAGTCTGTTGCTCGGATAACGGTGTAAACCAGCCACCAGCCCCTTCAACGACTATCCAGTCCGCCTGTGTGGATAACCTTTGCAGCCCGTGGCTTAAGCTATCAAACGCAATCGGCCGCTGCTCCATGACACTGACAATATGCGGTGACGTTGGCGCGATAAACGCCAGCGGATTGACCGCTTCATAGCTCAGTTCCACGCTGCTGTTTGCCTGCAACAATAATGCGTCACTGTTCCGCCGTCCTTGCGGTGTTATATCACAGCCCGAAGCCACAGGCTTATAGCCCGCAGTGCGATATCCGGCCCGATTGGCCGCCTGTAACAGTGCGCTACTGGCGATAGTCTTACCGATGTCCGTATCTGTTCCGGTAACAAACCAGCGTTTAATCACGATAAATCACTCCAAACAATCGTTGATACGTGAGGGGATAGCCCTCATCCTGACGCGGATAAATCGCAGCCAGCGCATTGAATCGTGAACGCCCCAGTAATCCGGCGTTCCTGCCCTGATGAAGCCAGGTCGCACCTACACCTTTCAGCGACTTCATCACACTGATCACGTCCGGGAAATAGCAAATAGCCGGGTCGGAAAAGACCTGATGACGGTAGCGCTGACAGGCAGCCACAACAGTCTCATGAGCCAAAAAGCGGTTAATATGCCGGGAACCGGAACCATCCAACTGTTGCCAGGCTGAATCCAGCTCTGCCAGTGTCCCAGTGGTCAGAGTGGAGAAGGCAATCACGCCACCGGGACGAGTCACCCGGTACAGTTCTGCCAGCGCCTGGGATAGATCATCACACCACTGCACCGCCAGATTACTGAAACAGATATCCACACTCGCATCCGATAAGGGCAAACACTCAATGTCTCCTGACAGATAATGCGTCGCTACCTGCTGCTGCTGTGCGTACTTCAGCATTTCTTCAGATAAATCAAGTGCCGTCACTGCTTTTCCCCGCTGCTGCCAGCGTGCGCTGAAATAACCAGTACCACAGCCGGCATCCAGTACATCAATACCGGGATGATCGGCAATTAACGCCATCAGTTTTTCGCCACTCTCGCGCTGTAAGGTAGAGAAACGGTCATAACGACCGGCTGCTCGGCCGAATGCCCGGGCGATCGCCTGTTTATCATGGGGTTCAGCCAGCCTCATGTAACGCCTCCAGCAGTTGGTCGATGTCGTCTGGTTGATGTGTCGCGGTAAGGGTAATGCGCAGGCGAGCCGAGCCTGGCGGCACGGTGGGCGGCCGCATCGCGCTGACCCACAGACCCTGCGCTCGTAACCGTTGGGACACCGCCAGTGTCCGGCCGTTATCACCGATAATCAGTGGCTGGATGGCGCTGGAAGAATCCAGCATACGAAATGACAATGACCGCGCACCTTCACGAAAACATCGGATATTGGCGTGCAACCTGGCACGCCGATCATCGCTTTCCTGTACTACGTGCAGAGCCGCGCTCAGCGCACAGGCCTGCGCAGGCGGCATAGATGTGCTGTAAATCAGATGGCGAGCAAATTGCAGGAAATACTCGGCCAACGGTTCACTGCACAATACCGCCGCACCGCTGACACCTACCGCCTTGCCAAACGTAACCACCAATAATTCCGGCTTAACACCCTGCTGCCAGCAACTTCCGCGACCTTGTTCGCCCATCACGCCAATACCGTGGGCATCATCCACCATCAGCAAGGCCGCATGTTCACGACAATGCTGATGTAATGCAGCCAACGGGGCGGAATCGCCATCCATACTGAACACGCCTTCCGTCACCGCCAGCGTCTGCCCACCGGCAGGTTTGCTCAGTAATGATTGTAACGAGTCAGCCTGATTGTGATGAAAACGGCGCAGCGTCGCCGGAGAGTGAGCGGCGGCTTCCAGCAGTGAAGCATGGCTGAGCTTGTCAGCCAGAATACGATCGCCCGGCTCCGCCAACGCGGCGACCACCGCCTGATTGGCGGCATAACCAGAAATAAACAGTAACGCCCGTGGATAGCCGAGCCAGTCGGCCAGTTGTTGCTCCAGTATCGCATGTGCGTGGGTATATCCCGTTACATGACCAGAGCCGCCGCTACCCACACCATAGCGTTCAGCGCCTTGTTGCCACGCCCGCACAATAGCCGGATGTGCGCCCAGCCCCAGGTAATCATTGCTGGAATAGTTAAGATAGCGTCTCGCGTCGTACTCCAGCCAACGGCCACCACCGCCATCATTCGCCAGCCGAACCCGATAAGCCTCTTGCTGTCGCCGTTGCGCCAGCCCGCCTTCGATACGTTGTTGCCAGCTCATTTACACCGCCGCGTTATAGTACTGATCACTGTCTGCATGCAGCAGCTGTTCCGTCAGGCGCTGTTGCTGCTGATTATCACCGTAATCGGTACTGGTCTGTTGCGGGTTAAGCCCAAGCTTACGAAACAGGGCCAGATCCTTGTCTTCCTTCGGATTCGGCGTGGTCAGCAATTTACACCCATAGAAAATGGAGTTGGCGCCCGCCATAAAACACATGGCCTGGGTTTGTTCATTCATCTGCTCACGGCCAGCGGATAAGCGCACATAAGATGTCGGCATCATGATACGGGCCACGGCAATGGTGCGGATGAAATCAAACGGTTCAACGTCGTCGTTTCCCGCCAACGGTGTGCCTTTTACTTTCACCAGCATGTTGATCGGCACACTTTCCGGTGGTGTCGGCAGATTTGCCAGCTGTACCAGCAGTCCGGCGCGATCACGCACCGTTTCTCCCAGCCCGACGATACCACCGGAACAGACTTTGATGCCGGCATCCCGGACTTTCTCCAACGTATCCAACCGTTCCTGATACGTCCGCGTGGTAATGATATTGCTGTAGAATTCCGGCGAGGTATCCAGATTGTGGTTGTAAAAGTCAAGTCCAGCCGAAGCCAGACGCAGCGCCTGATCAGCACTCAGCGTTCCCAGCGTCATGCAGGTTTCCATGCCCAGGTCTTTTACGCCTCTCACCATCTCCTCCAGATAAGGCATGTCGCGTTCATGTGGATTCTTCCAGGCAGCCCCCATGCAAAAACGGGTTGAACCCGTTGCTTTCGCCTGCCGGGCGGATTCCATCACCTGCTCTACCTGCATCAGGCGTTCCGTTTCGATACCGGTATGGTAGCGGGAACTCTGCGGACAGTATTTACAGTCCTCTGGACAGGCACCAGTCTTGATGGAAAGCAGTGTACTGACCTGCACCTGTCGGGGATCAAAGTGCTGACGATGTATCTGTTGTGCTTCGAACATTAATTCTAAAAAAGGCTTATTAAACAGCGCTTGCGCTTGCTTCAGTGTCCAGCGAATGCTTTTCGTCATCATGACTACTCCGGGTGAAAAAGGTGTAGTCAGTGTAATTAATGGGGTTATACTGTCAACCAAATTGATCATGATTTGGTTTACGTTAATGATAACACCCGACGATCTCAACTTCGACCAACGCCATATCTGGCACCCTTATACGTCAATGACCCACCCGCTCCCTTGTTATCCGATCACCTCGGCTCATGGGGTTGAAATACAGTTGGAAAATGGGGAACGCCTGGTCGATGGCATGTCATCCTGGTGGGCCGCCATTCATGGTTACAACCATCCGCACATCAATCTGGCGCTGCAACAACAACTGGCACAGATGTCACATGTCATGTTCGGTGGTATCACCCATGCGCCCGCCATTACGTTATGTCGCAAACTGGTGGCGATGACCCCGGCTACGCTGGAGTGTGTTTTTCTGGCAGATTCCGGTTCAGTCGCAGTGGAAGTGGCAATGAAAATGGCGCTGCAATACTGGCAGGCCCAGGGACAGTCACGACAGCGTTTTCTGACCTTACGCCACGGCTATCACGGCGATACTTTTGGCGCCATGTCAGTATGCGATCCAGACAACTCCATGCACAGCCTGTATCAGGGCTATCTGCCACAACATCTGTTTGCCAGCGCGCCCCAATGCCGCTTTGACGACACATGGCAAGAAGCGGACATCCAGCCGTTCCAGACGCTGTTAGAGCAGCATGCCGATGAGATGGCGGCCGTGATCCTCGAACCCATCGTGCAAGGCGCAGGCGGGATGCGATTCTACCATCCGACCTATCTGCAACGGGTACGTGAGCTGTGCGATCACTATGCCATTCCACTGATCGCCGACGAAATTGCCACCGGTTTTGGCCGTACCGGTAAGCTATTCGCCTGTGAACATGCAGGCATTACACCGGATATCCTGTGTCTGGGCAAAGCGCTGACCGGTGGCTACATGACACTGTCGGCCACGCTGACTACTCGTCACATTGCGGAAACTATCAGCAACGGCGAAGCCGGTTGCTTCATGCATGGCCCGACGTTCATGGCCAATCCACTGGCCTGTGCTGCGGCCAATGCCAGCCTGACGCTACTGGCGTCAGGACAGTGGTCGGCGCAGGTCAAGACTATCGAACAACAATTGCGTCAGGCTTTGTTACCGTTGGCTGAAGCTCCGCCGGTAGCGGATATCCGGGTACTGGGGGCGATTGGCGTAGTAGAAACCCGACATCCGGTCGATATGGCGCGGTTACAGCGTTTTTTTGTGGAAAAAGGTGTCTGGATTCGACCATTTGGCAAACTCATCTATCTGATGCCGCCGTTTATTATCCAGCCAGCACAGTTGCAACAACTGACCGACGCCATCCAGGACGCAGTATACGATACGGCGTTATTCCCGCAGACACATCAATAGCGCGTTACTTCCACGACGACAGGCCATCAATAACGAGACTCAATATCGTTATTGATGGTTAAAAAAACAGTTTAGTCTTCATCCCGATGAGTGCGGAAATAACACAATTAACGTTGCAATGATGATAAGTACTGACGTTTTCAGAGAGTAAAACCTTATCCTGGTCATTATCCTTTTTATAAATTCTATACCCAAAATAATTCGAGTTGCAGGAAGGCGGCAAGAGAGTGAATCCCGATGAGCTTACTCAGATAAGTGATTCGGGTGAATGAACGCAGCCAACACCCCTGCAACTTGAAGTATGACGGGTATATACGCTCAATAAATATAAAAAGCAGAAATGCCTCCCACTGAGCGAACATAATGAATTGATTTAATAGTCTAAAAATCTGCCTAATAATAATTATTTTGATCGGGTTCTAAATTTCCAGGCCTGAGGTTGTACTCCACATAAGGAGTGAACTAGGCTTTTTTAACAAAACAACACCCAACGTAATGACGCCAATGGCGTAAAAGGCTGTTTCGATAACACGCAAATTTATTCCAGATAATGACAAGGTGTTTTTTGCTCATAAAGTGTCAGAAATACTTCAATTCCAGGTAAGGATGTTATGAATAATTATCATATTCGGTGTGCTATCCCATTATCGTTCCCATTCATTACCATTTTCCCTTTACTCTTCTCTCCATTGGTACTGGCCGGACAACAAACCACGCTGGAATACCGGGAAATAAAGCTCATCACTGTCGATGGCTTACAATTTAAAGATCTCAACCGTGATGGCAAGCTTAACCCCTATGAAGACTGGCGACTCTCCGCGGCACAGCGTACCGCCGATCTGGTGTCACGTATGACATTGGCAGAAAAAGCCGGGGTGATGATGCATGGTTCTGCGCCTACCGCAGGTAGCGTGACCGGCGCGGGAACCACTTACGATTTTGTGGCGGCAAAAAAGATGATCGTAGGAAAACACGTCAATAGTTTGATTACCAGACTGTCCGGTGAAAACCCGGCACAGATGGCGGAAGAGAACAACCAGCTGCAACAAATTGCCGAAAATACCCGGCTGGGAATACCGGTCACCATCAGTACCGACCCCCGGAATTCATTTCAGTATCTGGTCGGCGCGACCGTCGCTTCCGGGAAATTCAGCAAATGGCCAGAAACATTGGGCATTGCCGCCATTGGTGATGAAACACTGGCCCGCCACTATGCCGATATTATTCGTCAGGAATATCGCGCCGTAGGAATCACCGAGGCTTTGTCACCACAGGCAGATTTAGCGACGGAGCCACGCTGGCCACGAATCAATGGCACGTTTGGTGAAGATCCCGCGCTAACCAAAAAGATGGTACGTGGCTATGTCACCGGTATGCAAAACGGCGAAAATGGGCTGAATGATCAGAGTGTTATCTCTATTGTCAAACATTGGGTCGGTTATGGCGCGGCACAAGACGGCTGGGACAGTCACAACGCTTATGGTAAATATGCCGTCTTCAGCAAGAATAATCTGCAACAGCATATCGAACCCTTTACCGGCGCATTCGAGGCGCATGTCGCCGGTGTCATGCCCACCTATTCGATTCTTAAACACGCCACTTGGCGAGGAAAAACAATTGCACCGTTGGGTGCGGGCTTCAATCGATTCCTGCTGACTGATCTGCTTCGCGGCCAATATGGTTTCAACGGCGTCATCCTCAGCGACTGGCTGATTACCCAAGATTGCAAAGCTGACTGCATCAACGGTTTCAAACCCGGTGAAAAACCAGTACCCCGCGGCATGCCCTGGGGTGTTGAGCATATGACGGTCGATCAACGATTTATTCAGGCAGTCAAGGCGGGTATTGATCAGTTTGGCGGCGTAACCGACTCCACTGTATTGATTCGAGCCGTTCAGGACGGAAGACTGACAGCATCCCGTCTGGATGAGTCAGTAGTCCGAATACTGAAACAGAAATTCCAGACCGGCTTGTTCGAACGGCCTTACGTCAATGCGCAACAGGCAAATCAGATTGTTGGAAACCCCGAATGGCAACAGCAAGCTGATAACGCTCAGGCTCGTTCGTTGGTGTTATTGCAGAACCACCATCTGCTGCCATTGCATAAAGGACAGAAAATATGGCTTTATGGCGTAGAAAAACAGGCCGCACAGAAAGCCGGGTTCATTGTGGTGGCCGACCCGGAGAACGCTGAAATCGCGCTGATCCGTACTCAGGCACCCTACGAGCAACCACACAAAAATTACTACTTTGGTGCCAAACATCACGAAGGTTCTCTGGCATTCAACGCTGATAATCCGGATTATCGAGTCATTGCCAGCGTCAGCGCCAAAGTACCGACAGTCGTGACGGTGTACCTGGATCGCCCGGCGATTCTCAGCAATATAGTGAATAAAACCCGGGCGATTATCGCCAACTTCGGTGTCAGTGACGATGTACTGCTCAGCAAGCTCACCTCCACTAATGCCTTTACCGGAAAACTGCCTTTCGAGCTCCCCTCGTCCATGAGCGCAGTACGTAAACAGCATGCTGATCTGCCCTACGACAGTAAAAATGCCTTGTTTCCATTCGGGTTTGGTCTGGAACATTAAAGACTGGAAACCGACACCCAACCGCCCTTTCCCCGTTTGACAAGAAAACATCTACTATCTATGCCAGTCAGCCTTCACTGATTGGCATTTTCTTTAAATTCTAAATTTGTGAACTGTAGCACGCTAATAACTTTAGCGTTATCATTACACCTTCAGTTCATCAGGAATTTCTCATGCGTAATACGTTCAACGTGTGCTGGCAGTATTTACGCGCTTTCGCACTGATTTACCTGTGCTTATTGGCAGGCAATGCGATATCAGCGTTACTTCCGCTTACCATCCCCGGCAGTATTATCGGTATGCTCATCCTCTTCGCCTTGCTGGCTTCGCAAATTTTACCCGCCAACTGGGTCAAACCCGGTTGTCACCTCTTTATCCGTTATATGGCGCTACTGTTTGTTCCTATCGGCGTAGGCGTCATGAATTATTATTCGCTGCTGGTCAGCCAGTTCGGCCCGATCATTGTTTCCTGCCTGGTGAGCACTCTGATTATCATGGTCGTGGTAGGTTACAGCACACAGATCATGCAGCGCGAACGCATCACCAGCACCGATAAGGGAAAAAAGTAATGTTGGCGTATTTATGGTGGTCACTACCACTAACCCTGCTGGTTTTTTTTGCGGCCCGCAAGCTGGCAACCGTAGTCAAAATGCCATTGCTCAACCCGTTGCTGGTCGCAATGGCAGTGATTATCCCTATCCTGCTGGTGTTAAAAATCCCTTATGAGCACTATTTCAAGGGCAGTCAAATACTCAACAGTCTACTGCAACCCGCCGTAGTCGCACTGGCGTTTCCTTTATATGAACAGTTGCACCAGATTCGCGCCCGTTGGAAATCCATCATCAGCGTGTGTTTCATCGGCAGCGTAACGGCTATGGTTTCTGGCACAGTAGTCGCACTGTGGATGGGCGCTTCGCCAGAAATCGCCGCTTCGGTCATGCCAAAATCGGTCACTACGCCGATCGCCATGGCGGTTTCCAGCGCGATCGGCGGTATACCCGCCATCAGCGCGGTATGCGTTATCTTTGTTGGTATTCTTGGCGCCGTGTTAGGCCACAGTTTGTTTAACCGCCTGAAAATCACCACCAAAGCTTCACGCGGTCTGGCAATGGGGACGGCTTCCCATGCGCTGGGCACTGCTCGTTGTGCGGAAGTTGATTTCCAGGAAGGGGCTTTCAGCTCATTGGCGCTGGTCATTTGCGGCATTATTACTTCGCTGATCGCACCTTTCCTGTTTCCTGTGTTATTGCACCTGTTCAGTTAAGTGTTCATCCTTGAATCTGCCTCTCACAGTCATTAAGATTGTGAGAGGGCAATTATCTTTGCATCCTTGCCTATCAGTAAGTTGATATCCATACTCTATTCGTTAATAATTTTTCGCTGATATCATTATTAAAGTGATAATAATCGCATCCTGCCTACCACGCCGTCATGGGATCACTAGATAAGGTGAATAATAATGCAACCTCGTTTTCATTCCGCTTTTGCGCAATTGCCCTTGTCTCTTCAATCCGCGCTTAAACCTGTTCTGGACAACGATCATTTCGCCGCTTGTTTGAGCGCCAAAGAAGTAAGCCGCATCTGCGCGGATTGCGGGATGGATGCGGAGACACTGACTTTATCATTGCTTCCCCTGGCCGCTGCCTGTGCCCTGACGCCGATTTCCGCTTTTCATGTTGGAGCGATTGCACAGGGTAACAGCGGTAACTTGTATTTCGGCGCCAACATCGAGCTGGCCACCATGCCTCTACAGCAAACCATGCACGCGGAACAAAGCGCCGTTACACATGCCTGGATGCGTAACGAAAGAAAGTTACGTGCACTCATGGTCAACTACACGCCTTGTGGTCACTGCCGGCAGTTTATGGCCGAGTTGAATAGTGCGCCAGCGCTGAAAATCTGTTTACCCAACCGACAGCCAGCGCCCTTGAGCCATTATCTGCCGGACGCTTTTGGTCCACAGGATCTCTCCATTAGCACACTGTTGATGGATACGGTAGATCACGGACTGACGTTGGCCGAAACCGATCCGCTGACAGTGGCGGCGCTAGCAGCGGCCAATCGTAGCCATGCCCCTTACAGTCAGGCATTCAGCGGTGTGGCGCTGGAGAGTATAACCGGTGCGGTTTATGCCGGAAGTTATGCAGAAAACGCGGCGTTTAACCCTAGTCTGTCGCCATTACAAACTGCACTGAATATGATGAACCTATCGGGTGAAGCACTTACCGACATCAAACATGCTGTACTGGTAGAACGTAAAAATTCGTTACTGAGCCAATGGTCAATAACCCATTCCATACTCTCCACGCTGGGTTGTTCTGATATACGACAACAGCTAATTAATTGATATCTCATTAGTAGAGGCGCGAATTGTAACCCCCTTCGCTTTGCTGCTGGATGCAACCTATCTGTAATTATTTTAATTAACATTTTCTGTACATATTCTCCGGGTACCTTAAGATCCCCGCTAACATCTTGCCACCGTATACATTTCTGTTACTCAAAGAGTTAAAAGTCATGGAATTAGAACACGAAAGTAAACGCTCCCTCTACATCCCTTATGCTGGTCCCATTCTGCTTGAATTCCCGCTGCTGAACAAAGGCAGTGCCTTTACCGAAGAAGAACGCGCTCAGTTCAACCTGAATGGTCTGTTGCCCGAAGCCGTTGAAACCATAGAAGAACAGGCAGAACGTGCCTGGCGTCAATATCAGGAATTTACCAATGATATTGAGAAACACGTTTATCTGCGCAATATTCAGGATACAAACGAAACGCTGTTCTATCGTCTGTTGGAAAATCACCTAAGCGAGATGATGCCCATCATCTACACCCCGACAGTAGGCGAAGCCTGTGAGCACTTCTCCGATATCTACCGCCGGGCCCGCGGATTATTTATCTCCTATCCCAATCGCGCACATATCAACGATATGCTGCAAAACGCCACCAAACAGAATGTCAAAGTCATTGTCGTGACCGACGGTGAACGCATTCTCGGTCTGGGTGATCAGGGTATCGGCGGCATGGGTATTCCCATCGGAAAATTGTCACTGTACACCGCCTGTGGTGGCATTAGCCCAGCCTACACGCTGCCAGTGGTACTGGATGCTGGCACCAATAACCCACAGCGTCTGAACGATCCGCTTTATATGGGATGGCGTCACCCACGGATTACCGGTGATGAATACTATGCATTCGTGGATGATTTCATTCAGGCAGTAAAAAACCGCTGGCCGGACGTTCTGTTGCAGTTTGAAGATTTCGCCCAAAACAACGCCACACCACTGCTGAACCGTTATCGTGACGAGATCTGTAGCTTCAACGATGACATTCAGGGTACAGCAGCCGTTACGCTGGGAAGCCTGATTGCCGCCAGTCGTGCCGCAGGCAGCCAGTTGCGTGATCAGACGGTGACCTTCCTCGGTGCCGGCTCCGCCGGTTGTGGTATTGCCGAACAGATTATTGCCCAGATGAAAGCTGAAGGGCTAAGCGACGAAGAAGCACGCAGTCGAGTCTTCATGGTTGACCGCTTCGGCCTGCTGACAGATAAGCTACCTAATCTGCTCGATTTCCAGAGCAAGCTGGTACAAAAAAGCAGTGCCCTGGCTCATTGGGATGTCAGCAGCGACGCTATCTCGTTGCTGGAAGTGGTACGGAATGCCAAACCCAGCATCATGATTGGCGTATCCGGTCAGCCTGGGTTGTTTTCGGAAGAGATCATCCGTGAAATGCATCGCCACTGCCCGCGCCCCATCGTGATGCCGTTGTCCAACCCGACGTCCCGCGTGGAAGCCCGTCCGGAAGACATTATTAACTGGACTGATGGTGCCGCGTTGGTCGCAACCGGTAGCCCGTTTACACCGGTAACCTATAAAGACAAGGTGTATCAGATAGATCAGTGCAACAACTCTTATATCTTCCCAGGCATTGGTCTTGGCGTACTGGCTTCCGGCGCTACCCGCATCACCGATGGAATGCTGATGGCCGCCAGCCGGGCACTGGCTGACTGCTCACCGCTGGCCAACCACGGCGAAGGCTCGTTATTGCCGGATCTTGCCAATATTCAGGACGTATCAAAATACATTGCGCAGGAAGTAGGTAAAGCCGCTCAGCAGCAAGGGGTTGCTGTGCTAACCTCTGAAGATGCCCTGATAAAAGCGATTACCCACAACTTCTGGCGACCTCAGTACCGCACTTACAAGCGGACCTCTTTCTGATTGTCCCTGATATACGGGCGCAGCATCTGGCTGCGCCCGCTCTTTCATCAACTTTCATCAACATGAAATACACGCGAATTCTTCAATTCCGAATCTCGTGCATCATGCAAACCCTCACCCGGCAGATTAAACGCCGACACTGCGAGGTATAACGCCAGACTGGGGGAAACCGCCATATGAGGGGTAATAACCATGTCGGCTCGGGCTTCATTTAGCATCGCTCCCCATTCCGGCGTCACGACTAGTGCGCTCAGACCAATAAATGACGGACTGATCGACATCCCTATGCACATTGAAAAACAGACCATAATGGCCGATGTCGTATCGGGTAAAATATGACGCCATACAATAATCACTACACCTTGATTCCATGAATGAGCAGCGTTCTCCCTATCATCGATCTCTGACATAATGGTTGCATATGCAATTTGTTTTCGCCCGTTCATCCCGGCGAGACACACTTGATCACGGAGCCCCCATGAACACATCAAAACCCGGTTTACTCTCTTTGCAACAGGCATTGGAAAAAATGCTGGCACAGGTTGATCCGATCACGGGTACCGAAACCGTTTCACTCCACACGGCATCAGGCAGAATAACATCCCATCCTGTTACCTCGCCGTTTGACGTCCCGCCATTCGCCAATTCAGCGATGGATGGTTATGCCATAAGGTGCAGCGATCTGTCCCATCAACCTTTGCCGGTCGCTGGCAAAGCTTTCGCTGGCGCACCATTTCAGGGTGAATGGCCAACAGGGACCTGTATCCGCATCATGACCGGCGCCCCGCTACCTGATGGCACCGAGGCCGTAGTGATGCAGGAACATACCGAAAGCGATGATGCGGGTATGCGTATTACCCGGGAGATCAAACGTGGGCAGAATATTCGACTGCCCGGTGAAGATATCCATAAAAATGCCCAGGTGTTACCTGCCGGTATCCGGCTCGGCACAGCTGAGCTACCACTACTGGCCTCATTAGGTATTGCACAGGTCAATGTTTATCGTCGTTTGCGAGTGGCGGTGTTTTCAACCGGAGATGAGTTACAGCCAGTTGGTCAGCCATTACAGGATGGGCAGATTTACGACACTAACCGCTTTGCCGTGCGCCTGATGCTGGAGCAACTAGGTTATGACATCATTGATCTGGGCATTATCCGCGATGATCCCCGCGCACTGAGCCAGGCGTTTCAAGAAGCGGATCATGCGGCTGATCTGGTTATCAGCAGCGGTGGTGTGTCCGTGGGCGAAGCGGATTACACCAAACAGATCCTGGATGAGCTGGGTAATATTCACTTCTGGAAACTGGCAATCAAACCCGGCAAACCGTTCGCTTTCGGTAAACTGTCACAGGCCTGGTTCTGTGGCCTGCCGGGAAATCCGGTGTCGGCGGTGGTCACGTTTTATCAACTGGTTCAACCGCTGCTGGCACGGCTTTCCGGCTATACACACTGGCAGTTGCCGCCACGGATTCGAGTCAAAACGGTTAGCGCGCTGAAGAAATCGCCAGGGCGCCTCGATTTTCAGCGTGGCATTTTCAGCCGCAATGCACAGGGCGAACTAGAGGTACGCAGCACCGGACATCAAGGCTCGCACGTATTCAGCTCTTTCAGTCTGGGTAATTGTTTTATCGTGCTGGAAGCCGAACGCAGTAATATTGCGGCCGGAGAATGGGTGGATATTGAACCCTTTAACGCGCTACTGGGAAAAGCATAATGCTACCGGAACTTACTGATGCCGAAACACTGCGCTATAACCGTCAGATAGTCTTGCGTGGGTTCGATTTCGACGCACAAGAAAAGCTGAAAGCCTCACGCGTACTGATTGTCGGCCTTGGCGGTCTGGGTTGTAGCGCCGCGCAATATCTGGCGTCTGCAGGTGTGGGTCACTTGACGCTGTTAGATTTCGATACCGTATCACTCTCTAATTTACAGCGTCAGATATTGCATCGTGACGAGCGTATTGGCATGCCGAAAGTGGAATCTGCCCGTATCGCATTGATGGACATAAATCCCCATCTGACAGTAGACGCGGTGAACGACAATCTTGACGATGAGCCATTGCAGGCACTGGCCGGGCGACACGATGTCGTGCTGGATTGCACTGATAACGTATCGATTCGTGATCGCCTGAACCGCATCGGTTTCTTGTTAAAGAAGCCGCTGGTTTCCGGCGCAGCCATTCGTATGGAGGGTCAAGTCAGCGTATTTACCTATCAACCGGACGAACCCTGCTACCACTGTCTGAGCCGATTATTTGGTGAACAAGCGTTAACGTGCGTGGAAGCCGGAGTGATGGCACCGCTGGTTGGCACGATAGGCTCCCTGCAGGCCATGGAGACCATCAAACTACTAACCCACTATGGACAGGTATTGTCTGGGCGACTACTGATTTTCGATGCCATGACCCTGCAATTCCGTGAAATGAAACTGCCGAAAAACCCTGATTGCGACGTTTGTCATTCCTGATACCGACGGCGGCTCAGCATAATATAGCTGAGCCGCCGCACCGGAAACTATTGGTGTAAGATAATAGCCTATCGGTCTATCAGGTTGTCAGTACCATGAACCCAACACTAACCATTGACGAAAGAATTCAGAACGCGATTACTCGTGTGGCAAAGGTCGTTTTCCCCACCAATATTAACCATCATTCCACGCTGTTTGGCGGCACGGCGCTATCATGGATGGACGAAATCTCGTTTATCACCGCCACGCGATTTTGCCATAAACCACTGGTGACCGTATCGACGGAGAAGATTAATTTCAATACGCCGATCCCGTCAGGCACTATCATTGAGCTTATCGGTCAGGTCAGCCGGGTGGGCAGAACCAGCCTGACGGTAGACGTTGCCGTATTTCTTGAACAGATGTATACCGAAGAACGGACTAAGGTTATATCCGGACAATTCAATTTTGTTGCCGTCAATGATGATGGCCGTCCAGTACCATTATTCTGATTATTTATCCCATTTTCTGGAGCATTTCAGGAAACGGCAAGTACAGGCAGAGTATATTCGGTTCCACTGGCGTTATGCCTTTCCATAGGGAAACCCAATACCGGCTCATTGAATTTGGTTACTATCGGTGCAGAAGTGCTGGCGCATCAGTAACCCTGTAAAAGAGGAGTTAACAATGAATAATGCATTTTTAGAAACGATCAAGGCACGGCGCTCCATCTATGCCATAAACAGTGTGCTACCAATATCGGAAGATCAGGTTACTCATATTATTACCGAGGCAGTAAAGCTCAGCCCTTCTGCCTTCAATTCTCAAAGTTCCCGGGTCGTCATTCTGCTTGGGGAGCAACACAAAAAACTGTGGGACATCACCGGGCAGCAGTTGAAAAAGATCGTTCCAGCCGATGCTTTTGACGCAACAAAGCAAAAACTGGCTTCTTTTGCCGCCGGAGCAGGTACGATACTTTTTTATGAAGATTGCCAGGTGGTGAAAGACTTGCAGGAAAAGTTCGCACTTTATGCTGATAATTTTCCAGTATGGTCTGAACATTCGACGGGTATCGCTCAGTTCTCTGTCTGGAGTGCACTGGCACAGGCAAACATTGGCGCATCACTGCAACATTACAATCCGCTCATTGATGACGATGTAAAAAATGAGTGGGGCCTGCCAGACAGCTGGAAACTTCGCTCGCAAATGCCGTTCGGTTCTATCGTACAACCTGCTGGTGAAAAAACCTTTATGCCGGATGAACAACGCTTTCGCGTGTTTAAATAATAACGTTTTCGCAGGCTGGGTAGGCCAACGGTGTTATCAATAGTTATCTTGTCTGGCATTCAGGTTGTTCTGTAACAGGTTACCGCTGGGTAACCTGCGAACTGAAAGGTAACTTATTGTTTAGCCAATAATTAAAAGATACTATTTCAATATCCTCATCAGAGCTTCTCTGTACTTTCCTATCAAGACTGAAGCATCTGATTTACTCTGATGAAAAATAAGGAAATCTATATGAGTAAAATCGCAGTAATTTATTTCTCTGGCTATGGCCACACTAAGCTCGTTGCAGAAATAGTGGCAGAAAGCGCAGAAGCAACACTGATCGCCATTGATAACAATGGTGATATTACTGAAGATGACTGGCAAACGCTGAACAATGCGGATGGTATTATTTTCGGTTCACCAGCCTATATGGGTTCTGTGCCCTGGCAGTTCAAAAAGTTCGCCGATGCCTCTTCTAAAGTCTGGTCTCAAAGTGGCTGGAAAGACAAAGTATTTGGCGGGTTTGTTAATAGCGCCAGTCTGAATGGCGATAAACAAGTCTGCATGATTTATCTCCAGACGCTGGCGTCCCAGCACGGCGGAATTTGGGTCAGCTTAGGGCTACTACCTGCCAATACGCAGGCCGCTACTCGTAATGATATCAATAATCTGGGCGGGTCAGTCGGCGCGCTGATCCAGTCACCTTCCGATGCGGGTGCTGATGCTATCCCAGCTGGCGATCTGGATACGGCAAAATTATACGGTGCACGGGTTGCTGAAATTGCTCAACGCCTGAATAGTTGATATCCAGTTCTGTTTTGCCTGTCCGAATATCACTCATTTCCCTATGCCTGGATTATTTACCAGGCATTTTTGTTCAATACGATGTTGATTTTTTTTACCTGTTAATCTATCTGCCTTTAATCCCATCGTATTTAACACTTTTATCAATCACAACATAATACATCATTATCTGAAGACCCGTGCGGTAACATTGAATTTTCAATATGAATCGCCGTGAACCAATGCACAGACAACACCATACATACCTTAAATATGGTGTTCAGTATTGATATTTTGTGGTTCTATTGCTTAACTGCAATAAAGTGGGTATTTTTTAATGGTTTTATATTCGTCATTTTTTGTCGTAGGTAGCGTATAGAGGATGTTATTTTGCAGCATGATGTAATTTCCGACCTTAATTGGTTGAATAAAAAACGAGCAATCGCTTCGTTCGCCATCATGCTATTAATCGCCTTTTTAATTATCAGTTGGAGCAGCTACGAAGTTGCCAGCCATTCCGTATTTGAAGAAATAGAAGAAAATTCGCTACCTTTAACCAGTGACAATGTTTACTCTGAAATTCAACGGGACTTGTTACGACCAATTTTCATTTCCTCGTTAATGGCCCATGATACTTTTCTCAAAGACTGGGCACTTAATAATGAATCCGACTCACAGGCGATGATTCGCTATCTCAAGGAAATTGATCGTCGTTTTTCTACCTTTCTCTCTTTTTTCGCTTCTGACAAAACCAAACTTTATTATGATCCCCACCAAGTATTCAAAATGGCCTCTAAACCGGATGAAGAAAACCAATGGTTCTTTGACACCAAACAGCTCCCCGATAACATACCTTACAGTATAAATATTGGGCATGACCCGGAAGTCCGTGACCATCTGGATATTTTTATTAATCATAAGGTATTGGACTATCAGGGGAATTTCATTGGTGTGGTCGGTATCGGTTTGTCTGTAGTAAGCCTGAAGATACTGGTTGAAAAATATGAGCAACGTTATAACCGGACTATCTATTTTATTAATGATGATGGTGAAGTCATGCTACATGGCGGAGATTACCATCGAGCAGCTAATATCCACCAACAACCTGGCATTAAACGGATTGCAACCGCGATACTGACTATGCCAGGCGGCAGCTATCAATATCGCCGTGATAATGAAAATATCTTTCTCAATACCCGATTCATCCCTGAATTCGGCTGGCGGTTGATGGTAGAACAAAGTAGTTATCACCATGAACATCAGTTATGGATCATGCTGCTCAAAAACTTGTTTATCAGTATTTTCGTCAGTGTACTGTTCTTGCTACTGATGTGGCTAACCATCGGTAATTATCAGCGTCGTCTAGAGACAATGGCGACAACAGACAAACTGACAGGGCTGATGAACCGACAGACATTCGAAGAGTTCTTCAGACGATTGCGGGCACTACGCTTCACACACCGTAAGTCGATATCGATTATTCTTATCGACATCGATTACTTCAAACAGATAAATGATCGCTATGGGCACGGTATTGGTGATCGGGCATTGCAAAACCTCACCAGACTGATTCAAAGAACCATACGAAGTACCGATAAAGCCTGCCGCTGGGGAGGAGAAGAGTTCGTTATTCTGCTTGATGGTTGTAGTAAGGAAAATGCACTGCAACGAGCGGAGACACTACGCCGTGCAGTTGATATCTCGACAGTTTTAGTCAAAAAACACGCATTACACTTCACCGTCAGCTGTGGTGTAGCCGAGCTCCAGACGGGAGAAAATCTGGATATGCTGCTTAACCGTGCAGACATCGCACTCTACCAGGCAAAAGATCAGGGCCGAAATAAAGTGGTGATGGCAGAAGAGTAGTCTCATCTACCAAGAAAGACGCATGCAGATTATGAGCATGGTGCGATTGTAGAGCTTGATTTCATATGTCTTCCTCAACAAGGTCTGATGCTATATCATCGAATAATCAAAGAGATGAGTTAATTAAACGTTTCACTCGTGATGTTGAACAACGCAAGAAATGCATTCAATCAAACGGTACAAATAAAAAATGAATTAAAATATAAAATTAATCCAACTCGAAGGCGAATACTTTCATTATTGAGAAGACTTTTTAACCAGAGATGAAATTAATCGGCACCATGAGACGCTCATTTTTTAAATAGCATCTCTTTGAATAATTAAAAATTATTTGTGAAAATCAACCAGCAAACACACTAACTGGGATATTGATTTAGTTTTGAACAATAATATTAATTATTTAGCACGAGATGACTTTATTAACATAATTTTTGACATTCGCAACAAAAAACCACGTGAGGAGCAGAATACTATTCATGAGTAATTATGCCAAAACAGTCGACAAGAGAGCCAATTTTACAACATTTAGAAGGAATTAATTTTTCATGATTTACGAATTAACATGGTGAAAATTAAGCGCTTCAATAAAGCTTTTCAGCACAATATCTAAGGCAGTCTGAAAACCGTCAGCCCACAGCGGTACGTCTAGCGCCGACAAATAAACTGACTATCGAAAAGCATCAGATAGCCATAGTATGCAACGAACCTGAGCGCCTGCCACTGGTACAGATCAGTGGACATAAAACCGGCTCACAGATTCTTGTTTATGGCCGCAAAGCCAGAATAAGCCCAACACTAAATAGAAAAATGCAATATCAAACCATAGCGTCGGAGCTTGATCCAAGGCAATATACTCTCAGCAGATTTTCTCAACGGGATTTTGGTCACTGAAAAAGATTGGGGTAACTGATTGAATGCTGGCGGAGAGGGAGGGATTTGAACCCTCGGAGGGATTACTCCCTCAACGGTTTTCGAGACCGTCCCGTTCAGCCGCTCCGGCACCTCTCCGTGTAAGTGGTGCTTATCATGCACGTTTTTGTGGCATTTTAACAGACCTACCCCGCGCCTTTAAATTCAAGTGATGAGTTAACGAGCAATACCATGATTAAGTGGCAATGGAAAACACATCAACCCGATCCGGAAACACTCCAGCAGTGGCAACCGGCACTCTCTATTCCTCTGCTGACACCGTTAAATGATACGGAACAACAGAAGCTGGTGACGCTCGCCAGACAGTTTTTGCGACAAAAACGGTTGGTGCCATTACAAGGGCTGACGCTTACAGAACTGATAGAACAACGGATTGCCCTGCTTTTCGTGCTACCGATCATGGAATTGGGGATTGACTGGTTGGATGGTTTTCATGAAGTGTTAATCCACCCCGCCCCTTTTGTTGTGCAGGATGAATGGCAGGATGATATTGGATTGATACACGCAGGCCCGTTAGTACAGTCAGGACAAAGCTGGGAACAAGGTCCGATTGTATTAAACTGGCTGGAGGTGCAGGACTCTTTTGATTTGTCAGGTTTTAACCTGATCATCCACGAAGTGGCCCACAAACTGGACATCCGTAACGGTGGAATGAGCAATGGGGTTCCCGCTATACCATTGCGCGACGTCGCTCCCTGGGAACACCATATTCATGCTGTGATGACAGCCCTGGAAGAAGAGATAGAACTGGTGGGGGAAGACGCGGCCAGTATGGATCCTTATGCGGCTACCAATCCGGCGGAGTGTTTCGCTGTATTATCAGAGTATTTTTTCAGCGCTCCTGAGCTATTATATGAGCGTTTCCCTGATGTATATCAGGATTTCTGTGCCTTCTACCGCCAGACACCATTGGCCCGTCTGCAACGCTAACCGCGTTCCCCCACCACACCTTCCTGGCTTTTATCGGTGCCCACTCCCCTACCGAATTGTACAGAGGCTAAGCAGTCAGCCAGCAATCGTGATTTTAGCGTTGACAGCATTAGGGATGGACGGATAAGATGCGCCCCGTTCACACAATTCCTCTGTAGTTCAGTTGGTAGAACGGCGGACTGTTAATCCGTATGTCACTGGTTCGAGTCCAGTCAGAGGAGCCATTTAAGAGAAAGCAGATGTCTACGGGCATCTGCTTTTTTATTTTTTATCAATTGTGTATCCCCTCTCCCACGTTTACACCCGTCTGTTAAAAACCTCTCGAAGCCACGCCTTTTTGCTGGTAGAAATGCTGGCAAATCTGGTTCAATTTTTCTTTTACCAGCAATCGAAAGAGGGGGTACCGTCATGCCACATACTGATACCGAAGTAAAAGAGGCCAAGTCATCGGAGTGGTTAAGCCCACTGACGGTTTCGGCCTGGTTATTACCGTAGCAAAGACTGCTCTGTATCAATATCAAACAGATGGCAGTGGGATAGATCAAAATAGAGCGGTTTTGATTCCCCGCGCGTAATCATGCGCTGAGGTTCAAATGGAATTCGTGCCACCAGATTGTCGTTACCAATGTTAAAGTACAGATAGAGTTCGTTCCCCATTGACTCCACCACATTGATGGTTTGTATGTCGATATTCTGTCTCTGGGGATCAAGAGATATATCATCTGCAACAGTAATATGCTCAGGGCGCAACCCACACCACACCGGTAGGCCAATCTTATTCTGCACTCTTGCCGCTTTATCCGCCGGCAGTGACAGTCGGGTGCCATTCTCAAGCACGATGTAGGTTATCGTACCCTCGACTTCAACGGTTGCTTTAATCAGGTTCATCGCTGGCGAACCGATAAAACCCGCCACAAATTTATTAACGGGATACTGGTAAAGATTCATGGGTGTATCGACCTGGATTATCTGCCCATGATCGAGCACGCAGATACGATCGCCAAGCGTCATTGCTTCCACCTGATCGTGGGTCACATAGATCATGGTGGCGGTCTGTCCTTCGGCTTTCAGGTTGTTGTGCAACTGAGCAATACTGACGCGGGTTGATACCCGTAATTTGGCATCCAGATTTGATAACGGCTCATCAAACAGAAATACCTCGGGCTTGCGCACCATAGCCCGACCAAGCGCAACACGCTGGCGCTGACCACCCGACATTTCCCCTGGCTTGTTATTCAGCAGGTGCGTAATTTCAAGCGTTTCAGCGGCCGCCCTGATTCGACCGTCGATTTCACTGCGATCCAGCTTCTGCTGCTTTAGGCCAAAGGCCATATTTTCATAAGCCGACATATGCGGGTAAAGGGCATAATTCTGGAATACCATGGCAATACCACGATCTTTGGGCGGCAAATCATTGACCCGTTTGTCACCAATCAGAATATCGCCGCTGGTTACCTCTTCCAGACCGGCAATCATGCGCAATGTTGTCGATTTTGCACAGCCTGAAGGGCCGACGAATACGATGAATTCGCCCTCTTTAATAGTCAGACTGATACCTTTCACCGCGTTGAATCCGTTCGGGTAAATTTTCTCTACATTGCGAAGTACAACTTCTGCCATGGTGCATTCCCATTGTGACGGTGGCTATTCGCCGGTTTAATTACACGCCGCTGATGCGCTCATCAGCGGCAAGTTCAGCGTGGTGATGCTGGGAACACGCTATGTTTCGCCAAGGGGCTTCACACACTGACTTATGCCATGTCCAGTAAACCGGGATTAAAATCGGCAACCGATGCCAGCACCAATCTGGCATGTGGCGCCAGTTCAGCTCTCGTTGCCGTCCCGGTTAGCACACCGACACTTATCGCCCCGGCATTACGACCAAATTTCATGTCAGACACCGTGTCCCCCAGCATCACCACCTGGCCGGCAGTCAGTCCACACTGGCGACAGAAGGCTTCCATCAGCGCCGGAGCCGGCTTTGGGGCAATGTCCCCATCGGAGTAACCAATAAAATCAAACAGACCAAGCAAGTTAGCCTGTTCCAGGGAGTACAGTGTTGCGGCCTTGGTGTCAGCCGTCGCAATCCCCAGCTTGAACCCATTTTGTTTCAGTGCGATGAGCACAGCTTCGATGCCCGGCAAGGCCTGAATTAATGCCGAGTTTTTCTCAACTTGTTGATTAAATAACATTTTAACTTCATCGATAAAGCGTGTTGGCGAACAATCCGGTATGAGTATCTCAAACCAGGCCAAGGCGATATCTTCAACCGGGTTTGAGGCCAGCAAACCACTATTGTCAACCCGCTCACCCGATACACCAATCGCGCTCAGCAGGCACTCTGTACTGATCACAGACTGGTTTGGATAACGTTCTAACAACACCCCGACTACACCCTGCGAAACCTTGAGCCACATTTGATGGAACTCCAGTAAAGTGCCATCTTTGTCGAACAATACGCCTTTAATTTCCATTTTTTCCCATTGTCTCCATCAACTCTCCCCAGGTGTTAACCTGCGGTTGAGCAAAGCGTACATGCTGTCCATTAAATACCGGGTTAATGACGCCTTCGAACTCGCCACGCGTATCCGCTGGCAAGGTGGCAAGATTGCCACGCCGAATATCAATTCTCACCCACTGTTGATGCTGCATATCAACATCAACATCAATGCCTTTGGGTGTAATCTGCTCCCGCGCAATCACCTTTCCATCGGCCACACACTCGGCATAATAACTCGCACTGCGGTCAGCAACGCTCAGATGGTAATTCAGCTCACTATCACCCACATCCTGGCCCGGCAGGACACGCCCTTGGTTAATACTGACCCCAAGACCACACCGCCGTTCGACATAGACATGGCCTTGACGCAGCCCGGTGAGTATCCCCGCACCGCTTAATCCCCGGGAAAAGACGAAAGTGGAAGGATCTCCGTAAATAGAGGGCTCAGTTGCCTGTGGATTACGCTCCTGGGGCTCAAGATGGGCATCACTGCCCCCCACGGCATAGATCTTCTGGCCGCTGTTCCATATGGCGCTCAATACTTCAAGCGCCGCTTCAGTGGATGCGGGTGATGTCGACCAGGTTGGATCGCAGCAAATTTCCAGAGTATTGACTTGTACCAGCGGCATATCTGCAAAATGCCAGTGCCAGGGTTTCATCATCGGATGGTTGATACTGATAGTGCCGCCGCCCCACCCGGTCGGCTTGCCGTGCAGTTCCGATCCCCTGGCTATCGCCAACCCCTGACGGATCACCCCCTCACTGGAAAAATCAGCATCACGCATCGCCAAACCCATTGCCGGTCCGTGAACATTGAAATGACCTCTATCAGTAGTGACCTCTATACCCGGCAGCACCAACGTACGACCGCCGTCAGGTAACGCCGGATGACAAATGTTGTGTTCAGTCAGGAAGATAAAATCCAACTGCTGACGCGCAATAATATCTACCGCCGCCTCCAGCCGGTTATGCCCATCAGAAAGCACCGTGTGGGCGTGCATATCACCGCGGTACCAACCGGATGCCGGGTTCTTTATCGCGTGGTAGTCAAACATAATATGATTATCCGCGTTAAGGCTGGTTACCGTTGGCACCTGAATGCCCATATTTTCATCATCGGCTATTTCACTGGTTGTTACGTCAACCCGATATTGCATCGGTTTATGCCCACGATCTTCCCCCTCGAGGTTGTAGATATGCAGTTCCCACCGGCCGGCCGGGATCTCACCCGCAATGCCGCCCAGGGAAGCACTTTCGCAACCAATCACCACGGTCTTCTCCGGTTTCTGCCAAAGCATACAGGCTCTTAATTGCAGCCGGGCATCATAGAGATAGGCATACAGGAAGCCCTGTTTGAGCGTGGTTCCTGACAAGGACAGACTCACCGTGCCTGCTGGCACGTCAAACGTTTCAAGCTGATGACCGAAAGCCAGCTCACCGGAAAACGTCAACATAGTTACCTCTTTCTCGGTAGGGAAATCCGGACAACCGGTCATAGCAGGCGGTGATGTCGGTAATAGCCCAGCCATCACCACCAGCTATTTCTCAGATTAAGGGTGGTTAACGCGATCCAGCGCACGCTGAGCACGTTTGGCAGCTTGTTTCAGCGCTTTCTCAGCGGGGATATTTTCGATTTCGACTTGATCAGCCGCAATCGCTAACGCATCACCAATCTGGCCATTTGTCGGATCAAGGAAGTCTTTGCTGGCTGTCGTCGCCTGTTCCAACGGGATCAGCGCCTGTGGGTTCTTTTTGGTATATGCCTGATACTCCGCTACGTCCTTCGCGCTGTTCCGCACCGGGATATAACCGGTAAACATCGACCAGCGCGCGGTATTTTCCGCATTGGTGTAAAATTTCATAAATTCAAAAGCGCCCCTGGCGGCCTTCTCATCAGTCCCTTTTGGCATCACAAAAACCAACGCTCCCGCCTGAGGTGCCGCCGGATGATTGCCCCAGCCAGGCTGAGTCGTCGCGGCAAGCCTGGTGAAATCCAGATCGCCCTGATCGCCAGAAGAACCCGTATAACCGAGCGCCTGGTTTTTCATCACATCATCAATGGTTTTGTACCAGTATTCCCAACCCTGACCACCGTGGTGGATACGCATGATATTGTCTTTATGCAGCCATGTGCGGAAGCTCTCCCACACCGTGACCCACTGTGGAGAGTCGATCAGTACGGTTTTGCCGTCATCACTAATGATCTTGCCCCCGTTGGAAAGCGCGGCATCGATCATGTTGTCCTTGCCCCACATCGGCTCCCAACCGTAATAGACAGTATTGCCGCTGGCGTCTTTCCTGGTGACTTTGGCCGCCACTTTAGCCACACCTTGCCAGGTTGCCAAATCGGCTGGCGTGAAGCCGTACTCAGCCAGCTTCGCCTTGTTGTAGTAGAAAATTTGTGTGGTACCGTAAGCTGGCAAGCCATAGACAGTACCGTCCGGGTAGGTCACTTGCTGACGGAAAGCACTGATAAAATCATCAAAATGGAAGGCGTTATCCATATACGGGCGAAGATCACGAACCAGTCCCCGGTGTGCCATGGATTCAGCTTGATCCGCCGCCAACAGGGCAAATTCCGGCGCTGTTTTAGACGCCATGCCCGCCTGTAACTTCTGGAAAGTCTCGGCGTAATTACCCTGCAACGCGCCTTTGATGACATAGTCATGCTGACGACTGTTAAATTCGTCAATCAGTTTGGTCATCATCTGCTGAGGCTTGGTGCCACCTGAGTACCAGAAGTCGACCTCGGTTTGAGCGGACGCATTTCCGGCAACAACCAGCGAACCCATAGCAAAACTTGTACATATTATTGCGAGTTTTTTCAGTTTCATATCCATTCACTCTTTAACACCGTTATCGGCAATGCCGGATAAAATCGTTTTTTGACATACCATGAAAAGAACCAACAAAGGCACCACAGCAATAGTGCTGGCCGCCATAATCTGCGACCAGTTAAGGCCATAGTTACCTTGCGCAATAAAGAACTGACGTATTCCTACTGCGATTAGATGCCGGTCCTGAGTGGTGATAACCAGGCTCGGCCACATGTAGCTATTGTATTCCGTGATAAAGGTGATCAAGGACAGCGTCGCAATGGCGGCCTTGCACTGTGGCAAAACGATTGCCCAAAGAATTTTCAACTCACCGGCGCCATCAATGCGGGCGGCTTCCACCAGCGACGGGTGGATTTTCAAAAACACCTGGCGCAGGTAGAACACGCCAAACACACTGGCGGCGCTGGAAAAAATCAGTCCGGTATGACTGTCCAGCAGCCCCATTTTGGCCAGGATGATGTAAGACGGGATATAGGTCACGGCACCGGGCAGCATGTAGCAGCCCATAACCACCAAATAAAGCAACGTTCGACTACGAAAACGCAACTGCGTGATGGCATAGGCAAACATCGACGAGTTAATGATAACCATCAGCGTTGTGAAAAATGCCACAGTAAAACTGTTGAAAATGTACTGACCAAAAGGCGCCAGCTGGAAGGTTGTCACAAAATTTTCCCAGCGGAAATGCCTGGGAATAATGTTCAACGGATTGCTGAAAATCTCACTATTGGACTTCATCGACCCCGATAACATCCAGATGAACGGGAACAACATAATCAGGCCGGAAAAAACCAGGAAAACATGTCTGGCGATGGTCGCCGCTGGAAAAATCTTGCGACGCACCGTGATTTTTTCGCGGTCAACGAATGCAGTATCGGATGAAATTTCCCTGATTTCCCCTGACATGACTCTGGCTGAGCCCTGGTTATTTCCAACTGAAAGATCAATTGATTGCATTGTCATAACGCCGCCTTTAGTAGTACACCCAACGTTTACCCATCAAGGTATTAAGGAGGGTGAGCACACCCGTTATCAGCAGAATAATCAGTGACGTTGCCGCAGCTGGTCCCATGTTGTATTGCTCGAATGCCTGCTGATAGAACAGATAAAGCAAGGTTCGGGTGGTGCCACTTGGCCCTCCCTGAGTCAGGATCTGGAACTGGTCAAACGCTTGTATCGCCGTGATCATATTGACGATCACCAGAAAAAAAGTGGTGGGAGAAATCAGTGGTAGCGTGATTTTGAAAAAACGCGTCATCGGGCTGCAACCATCAATTAATGAGGCTTCATAGAGCGATACGGGGATCTTGTTCAGCGCGCTGATATAAAACAGCATGGTCCAGCCAATGGCCTGCCAAACGGTCACAATAATAACCGCCACCATCGCGCTATTGCCGTTTTCCAGCCAGGGAATCGGGGCAATGTGCATCCTGGTGAGTAGCAGGTTGGCCAAACCGTTCTTGGTTTCGAACACCCAAGACCACACAATTGAAACCGCCACGGTTGGCGTGATCCACGGCGAGAAAATGACGGCCCGGTAAAACTGACTGCCGGCAAATTTCTTATGCAACAACAGGGCAAACATCAATCCGAGGACCACGGTTGGAATGACCACGCCCAGCGCGAACCAGAAGGTATTGAGCAACGCCTGATGAAAGCCGCTGTCTTCCAGCATGTACTGATAATTATCAAAACCAACGTAATGATAATGAGGCGAGATATAGTCCCAATCGGTAAAACTGATATAGACACTCCAGCCAAAAGGAATCAGCCAGAAAGTCAGCAGCGGCACCATCAAAGGCGCGATAAATATCAGCACCCTGATCTTCACCGTCAATGATTGAAAATTTATCTTCATGGGACGCGCTGCTGTTGTTATGTGTTGGGCATATCCTATGCAGCCTCTATGACAGACTTGTTTGCCGTGACGTTATATTTTCCAATACCAGTCATAAGATTTTATTGGGGGATAATGGTGTGAGGATCAGAAACTATAGGGGGAGTTGACTAATTTTGCTGATGTAACCAGTCGCAGAAAAAGTTCACTTTGGCATCCCGCTTGTTGGCCGTGATCAGATAATGACCGGACTCTGAAGGCATCGAACCCGGTAACGCTTCAACCACATACCCGGCCTGCAAATCTCGCGCCGCGACAAGCGAACGCACCAGTAGTATCCCAATCCCCTGCTTTACCGCTTCCAGGGCATGCAGCGAGTTACTTAATTCCAACTGAATATTGGGGGCGACAGGCACCATCTTGTTATGTGCCAACCATTGCATCCAGCTCTCTTCATAGCCTTTAACCTGAATGGCCGGTAATGAAGACAAGTCGCCTTTTGATAACGCTTCGGCATGCAGGGCTTTAAAGCAAGGCGAGCACACCATCAGCCATGACTCCTGAAACAACCGCTCAGCACGGGTATGTTCAGTTTCGATAAAACCGTTGGTAATTTCCACGTCGGCATCAGTACAAGGTTCACGGGACGGCCAATCCACCAGGGTGAGATCCAGACGGATAAAAGGGAACTTGGTAATAAAATCGTTAAGGTTGGGGATCAGCCAGTTATGACCAATGGAATGATTGGCCTTAACGCGCAAAACA
Organism: Prodigiosinella confusarubida; assembly: GCF_002847015.1. Lineage (GTDB taxonomy): Bacteria > Pseudomonadota > Gammaproteobacteria > Enterobacterales > Enterobacteriaceae > Prodigiosinella > Prodigiosinella aquatilis. The sequence goes on along the minus strand of NZ_CP025085.1, from coordinate 2,442,062 downwards.
TCAGGTTGTTGCTTACCAAACAGCACTTCCGTCTGTAGCCGCAAGTGCTGCAAGGAGCCAGTCACCACCGGCAGGTATTGCTGGGCCACCGCCGTCAATACCACACCTCGCTGGCTACGCTCAAACAGGGCGCAGTCGAGATAATCCTCCAGGCTTTTCAACTGCTGGCTCACGGCGGCCTGGGTGACATGCAGCTCTCTGGCCGCCGCGCCAATAGAACCCAATTTCGCGACCGTCTCAAAAGCCACCAACGCGCGTAATGACGGTAACATGTTTTTTCCCCTTATAAAAAAGCAGGATAATTCAGCGCACTGACACGCTGATTATCAGCAGAAAGTAAGATGGATAAAACAATATCCTGTAAATCCAGGCAAATATATAAACACCCTTTCATTACAAATGGGGTATCCGCGGTTCTGAAAGAACAGTCACAGCCATATATATCAGTCTTCACAACTGAATAGCCAGTATCAGTATTGCATGTAGTCCTCTTTCATCTATATGCGGACATGGCCTAAAGCGGACATGGTCTAAAAAGCACTGCGCCATAATCCATGCTGACTACAGTAACAAAAAACGCAAAAACCGCGCTTACAATTGAACTTGCAGCGCTTGCCCTTACAGACAGCGCGGTCGCAATAGACATAGGCATCCTTTTCCGCCAGCGAAAATAGTGCTGACGGCAGATCACCGGGCAACATGAATTTGATTTGTCCTCCCTGAAAGGTATAGAGGTAAATCCATTCCAGATAATGTCCGGTTTCCATCGGGTGAGGCGGTTCACCTACCGTGACAGACAAGGCGTTGGAGTCGAAGCCGCCGGATACAACCATGGTGATACGGTGAATACCGGCCAACGACGAATCCGCCTCCTGCGCCACCAACTGCGACATGGGTGTACCACAACAGGAGACTGGCGTAGCCGCTTCCGACAGGGTTGTCTGTACGACCAGTCGCCGACACTGCCCACAACGATAGAAGATCGGTTCTGGTACGATAAACCCCGGTTTGGTGCTATTCCTGATCCGGGTACGGCGTTGTGCGGTCTTCGTGGTTTTCCATGCCGGGGAAGGCGATATCATTAGTACCTCCTGTCAGACAGAAAATGGGGATCAGGGTGATAATGACCATTATCAATTAGCGTCCTGGTTGTCTGCCGCACCGCCTGTTATTTGTCCTCGTATTGTTTGAGGATCTGGCGTGCGGAGATATAAACCATAATCTCATCAGTGCCGCCGCCAATACGGTTAACCCGGACATCACGCCAGAAACGGGAAATCCGGCTGTCATCGGTGTAGCCGAGGCCGCCCAGGATTTGCATGGCGTCATCCACCACTTCACAGGCGGACTGGGCGCAATAGACCTTGCACATCGGCGCCGACAAACGCATCGGCAAACCGTTATCACACTCCCAGGCCACGCGGTAAACGAAGTTTTTCATATTCTGGATTTTGATGGCCATTTGGGTCAGTTTGAGTTGAATCATCTGGAACTGGCCGATAGTCTTTTCAAACTGAACACGCTGATTGGCGTAGCGGGCCGCGTCTTCGAAGGCGCATTCCGCCACCCCTAACGAATGAGCGGCTATCACCAACCGTTCGATTTCGAAGTTTTCCATCATGTGGATAAACCCCCAACCCTCACGGCCGACCATATCCTCTTCCGACACTTCCACGTTATCGAGGAACACTTCACAATTGCTGATCATATGCCAGCCGACTTTATGCAGGTCATTGCGCTTGACGCCGGGGGAGTTCGGATCTAACCACCACAACGTAAAGCAACGTTTAGGGTCTTGCGGTTCCGGGTTGCGCGCCAACACCAGCATGTAGGGAAGATCTTTAGCGCCAGTGATAAAAGTCTTTTGCCCATTGAGGTACACCTTGCCATTTTTACGGGTGTAGAGGGTGGCAATGCGGTTATTGTCCGACCCGGCTTGCGGCTCGGTAAAGGCCAGAGAATAGGCTGGAATCCCGGTCAAACCGGCTTGCGCCGTTTTAGCCAGTTGTTCGGCGTTGCCGAAACACCGCATATTGTGGATACATTGCCCTTCCGTCATGATGTAAGCAGGCGCGCCCATGCGGGCAATTTCTTCCAGCACCAGCATCTGCGTTTGCATATCCGCTGGTACACCGCCTAATTCTTCAGAAATGCCCAACAAACTGATGCCGCTATCCGCCAGTGCCGTGAAAAACTCTCGTGGGAATCGACGCTGCTCATCACATGTCTTGAAATACGTTTCGGGGAAATCACGGCTGATAAGTTCCCGAACGCTGGTGAGCAGCAATTCCTGTTCTTCGGTTAGAGCAAAATCCATAATGACTCCTGTTGATGTCTGGTCCGGAAATCCATCAATGACAATACCTTCTGCAAGGCATTTTTTATTACCCCCTATTTATTGTCCCGGGCGTGAAATTATTCATGGCAATATAACAGGAAGAATGAATCCATTGACCAGCAACAGAATAAAACCCCCATAAATAATAGTGGATAGACAATTTTGATAATCACCAGGACAAAACGAACATTATTTCTTATTTCTCCATTTAAAAAGAAAGATTTTCATTTTTATTTCATTTACTACAAATAACCATTTTAAGTAACAGCGCTATCAGCGTAAAAACGCCGACACAATCTCAATAAAGAGAATAAATAACAACCACACCAACAGAATGACCAATCAATATATTGATATATAAGAATATAATCACACAGGTTCGATTTGTCCTGTATTATGATCTAAATGTCAATGGTTTGAATTAATATGCTGCGCTTATACTCGACATGAAACGAAATGAAATAATGAAGCCGGGAGAAGTGGCGTTTTACATTATACAACATGAATAATTTACCTGATCCACCGGCTTATTTGTTCTTATGTTGAGAATTAATTGATAATGCGTAGAGGCAAGCATATGGCAATATTATCAGAACGTACGCTGGCAGAGTTAAAGGAAAGAATTCGGCGAGTAACAGAAAACGATCTTGAAGAATTGCAACTGGAAGTGGAAAGAACCAATGTTTTTCCCGATGCCTATTATGATATCTGTCGGAAAAACGATTTATTCCGGTTAGCCATTCCCGAGGAATACGGCGGCATGGGTCTCAACTGTGAGCAGTTTTTTTCTGTCATGGAAGAATTTTGTCGCGGACCAGGCGGAATGCGCATGAATCTGCATCATGCCAACGGGCTAAACTGGCGCATCCTCTACGATCATGGCGCCGAAGATCTGCGGGCAAAGTGGCTGCCAAAACTGGCCAATAAAGACGCCTATATCAACTTTGCGCTGACCGAAGCCGGATGCGGATCGGGTGCGGATATCCGGACTACTGCGGTGCGTAAAGGCGACAAATATATTCTTAACGGAACCAAAACCCTGATCTCCCACACCGATATCTCCGATGCGTCCTATGTCATCGCCGTCACTGATGAGAACAAGCGCAAGAAAGGCGGCCTGACCGCCTTCTTTGTGGAAACCAGCACCCCTGGCTACTACATCGATCCGATGCCCCACATGATGGGTTGCCGCGGTGCCGGTCATGCCTATTTGCGCTTTGAAAACTGTGAAGTCCCAGCGCACAACATCATGGGCAAGGAGGGCGACGGACTGGATATCTTCATGAACGCGCTGGCCCACTCTCGCGCCATGATCGCCGTGACTTGTCTGGGTATGTCCCAACGCTTTCTGGAACTGGCGATCACCCGCGCCAGAGACCGTGTCACCTTTGGCAAAGCGCTGATTGCCCGTCAGGCCATTCAGCAAACGCTGGCGGATATGGGAACTCAGGTACATGCACTGCGCGTCATGCTACGTGACTGTGCTCAGAAATTCGATCGCGGCGAAGACATTGAAATGGTCTCCGCCATGTGCAAACTGCACGGCATCGATACCGTGCGTACCGTCTCCGATAGCTGTCTGGAAATCTTTGGTGGTATCGGTTATTTCGAAGACAACCCCTACGGGCCGGTAGAAAGAATGTATCGGGATGCCCGTGCGCTGTGGTTCGAAGAGGGCCCGCGTACCGTACAACGGCTGACCATCGCCCGCCCACTGATTGAGAGCCGCGGCGTGATCAAATGATGCGTCCGTGAACGATAACGAAAAACCTCATGGCCGCACCGTAACAAACGACGGGCGGCCATTTTTGATCCATGTGGGAGTCATCATGAGCACATCAATAGGGTCTCGACGCTGGTGCATTGTCACTTTGCTGATTATCGATTATTTCGTCATGTTTGTGGCCAGAAGCAGCATGTCCATGTGCGGCCCGATTCTGATGCAACAGTTCGGTTGGAGCGCCACCGAATTTGGCTGGGTTTCCACTGCCTTCTTTATCGGTTATGCCATTACCATGCTACCATCGGGCATGTTGTCCGACCGTCTCGGCGGTGGCATTGTGTTGATGATCGGTACGCTGTGGTGGGCGGTATTCACTTTTCTTACGCCGTTGGGCACCACGCTCGGTTCCATGATGGCATTACGCATTCTGGTGGGCATCGGACAAGGCGTACTGGTGCCGGCCAACTTTTCACTTTTGTCGAACTGGGTGCCAAAAAGCGAATCCGGCAAAGGCACCGGCTTATTGCAGGTTGGCTGCCCTGCCGGCATTGCAGCGGCGATGATTATCGCTGCCTGGATTATCCAGACCTGGGGGTGGCAACACGTGTTCTATCTGTTAGCCGTACCGGGTGTTGTCTGGTGTCTATTATGGCAGCGACTAGGGAAAAACCGTCCTCAGGAAGATCCTCGTGTCAGTCCGGCTGAACTGGCCTATATCGTAGCGGGGCAGAAACCTGACGCCAATGCATCAGGGAATACGGAAATACCGCTGACCAAACGGGACATCTTCTCCACCCCCTCGGTCTGGTGTTGCTCGCTGGGCTATTTCTGTACCAACTACCTGTTTTTTCTGTTCATGACCTGGCTGCCTACCTACTTCGCCATGGGCCGCGGCATCAACCTGAAACAGAGCGCCATCTTGTCGATGCTGCCGTATCTGGTGGCCATTATCGCCTATCCGCTGGGCGGGATTGTGACAGACGGCGCTGTCCGGCGACTGGGACAGAATGCCGGCAGGAAGCTGACCCCCATCGCCGGGCTGCTACTGGCCGGGATGTTTCTGATCCTCGGTACCCGCGCCAACAGTCTGTGGAATGCGGCGGCGCTAATCTCGGCATCCAACTTTTTCCTGTGCTTTACCATGGGGGCACACTTCTCAATACCGATGGTTTTTTCCCAGAAGAACACAGGAATGCTGGTAGGGCTTAACGGTGTGTTCGGCACCACCGCCGGCATTCTCGCCCCGGTGTTTTCCGGTCTGATCATCGACCTGACCGGACAATATGAATATGCCCTCTATCTCGGCGCTACCATCGCCATTGTCGGCGCACTGTTCATGTGGATGGCGCGCATTCAGCCTATTACCGGCAAGAGCAGACATACACACTCATTGCATCAGGCAGGTTAGATGGTTTTCGTCTAAATAAGGCCATACTTATCGATAATGTCTTCGCTTGCGAGAAAGGCTTCACAGCGGACGAGCCCAACAGGCCAATCGGCTAGCTGTCAATATATAACCGGGTATCCGTTTTAAAGCCGGAACAAAAAAGGAATCATGATGACTACCACCATTCCTGCTTATGCGCTTTATGGCGAACAATTTGAATTGAGCTGGGAGAATTTCTTCAATGTGGAACGTCTGTCTTTCCGTTCCAGAACATTGGATTGGAAAGTGTCTCCCCACGTACACGAATCCTTACTGCAATTGCTACTTATCCAGCAAGGGGACGTTGACGTCCTGTTGAATTATACCCGTTTCAACGCTCATGCGCCGTGCCTCATTCTGGTGCCGGCACAGACCATCCACGGCCTTGAATATACCCCGGATTCCGAGGGGTTGACGATTACGGCATCCCAAAAACCGCTGGAATCGGTGGTAAGCCTGCTGGCGCCCAATGTCATGAAACTGATTGCGACTCCGTGCATCATTTCACTGGCGCAGGCACAGGATAACCGTGATGTTGTAGAGGATTATTACCAGGCCATGCTGCGCGAACTGCGTATTCCGAACATCAATCAGATCGCCATGGGGGTGTCGTTGTTGACGTCGTTGTTTCTGCATCTGGCCCGGATTAGCGGGCAGGTTGTCGAACCACAGGAGTATGAAATTTGCTCGCGCAAAACGACGCAGATTAACAAGTTTTTGCAGTTGGTCGATCATCAGTTTCGTCAACGGCTATCGGTCAATGACTACGCTTGCAAGATGAGCATGTCGCCGGGTCACCTTTCACGTTTGTGTCGTGTGACGCTCGGTATGTCGAGTCTGGATGTGATTAACATGCGCGTGATTCAGGAAGCCCAGCGTGAACTGGTCTATACCGCCAAAACCATCAAGCAACTGGCAGCGGCTCTGGGGTTCAATGATGAAGCCTATTTCACACGTTTCTTTCACAAACATGTCGGCGTCAGTCCCACACAATTTCGTGAGTTGGCCGTGCGGCAGATTGTTTCATCAGAGACCATCTCCGATGTCTCGGCCACCGATGGTCTTAAAAGCGGCTTTGCTGACGCAGAAGGATCACAACCGATAGCGCTCGCGTAACGAGGAAGTCAGTACGCCGGTTTTCGCAGAATATTCTCCGGCGCCAGTATATCGGCGTCGGAGATAAATGACGTCAGACCATATCGAACAGCTACCCATCAGCTACCCATCAACTACCCATCAGCCCATTTCATAGGGACAGCAAGGAACCCGGCGTCATCGAACTTGCCGTCGCTGGCTCGCCAGATGTTGCAGGCGTCAACCCGAGGCGCTGGATAATATCTTGTCGCAGCAAATATTTCTTGATTTTCCCTGATGCAGTGCGGGGAAGATTATCCACCACGACCAGATATTCAGGATATTTATACTTGGCGACGCGCTTACGGCCGAAGAAGGCGATGACGTCCTCCAACGTTAACTTGTGGGAAGGTTCTTTCAACACCACATACGCACAAGAACGCTCGCCCAAACGTTCGTCCGGCATCGCGACGATGCCCGCCTCGCGCACGTATGGATGTTCCAGTAGAATCTCTTCCACTTCACGGCTGCTGATATTCTCACCACCACGGACAATGATATCTTTCTTCCGGCCAGTGATTTTGATGTACCCCTCCTCATCCATTCGACAGAGGTCACCGCTGTAGTACCAACCGTCATCATCCAGCGATCGAGCAGTCAGTTCGGGTTCATCCAGATATCCCATGAAGACATTGGGGCCGCGGGAGGCTTCCTCACCTTCTTCACCACGAGGAACCAGCGAGCGATCTTTACTGACGACTTTGATTTCGACACCGGGAGCGGCGATACCATCAGTATTGATCACGCGGGACAGCGGATCGTCGAGCTTAACGACAGCATGGGGCGAGCTTTCCGTCGCGCCGTAGACGCTCAGCAATTTGATGCCGACCTGTAGACAATCGCGGGTGATTTTTTTCGGGATAGTGGTACCGCCGCACAGAAAGAAACGCAGTGAAGACAGGTCACAATGCTGTTGTTGTACTGTGCACAACAAGTCATAGACAAACGGGGTTGCTCCCATGACGCAAGTACATTTTTCCCGTACCAGTAAGGTGAGGCAATGCACCGGGTTAAAAATATCCAGCAGCACACTGCGGGCGCCGATGAGAAACGGTGCGGTAACGCCATGCAAAAAGCCGGTGGCATGGGCCAGCGGCGCGGGCATCAATATTGTATCCAGCCAACTCAGATTCAATGTTGCGCAATAGGCGCGTTCGCTGGCCAGGATATTGTTATGAGTAAGCATAACGCCCTTGGGAACCCCTTCCGTACCAGAAGTAAACAACACCGCTGCCAGTTGATCACCATGCACCTTGATCGGATATTCCAGCGGTGGATAGTCTTGCAACACCTGACTGAGCGACGTAGCCGAGAGAGCGGGAGCGAGTTTATCAACCACCACCACCTGTTCTAGATACGGGAGTTGGCAACGAAGAGGCGTAATCATCTCCATCGGACAGGTATTCTTGAATTTCGTCGGTACAAACAATACGCGGGCCTGGCTCTTATTGAGCGTCCAGAGGAGTTCCGTCTCACGGTAAGCGGGCAACAGGGGAACCGAAACAGCACCGGTTTTCAGACAGGCCAGGTAAATCAGCGTGAATTCACACCAGCCGGGGAGTTGAAAGGCAACCCGGTCTCCTGGCTGAATGCCGCAGGCCAGCAGATAGGTAGCCAGACATCCTGCCGTGCGATCCAGTTCGGCATATGTATATGAGGCTCCCTGATTATCAATAACGGCGTTTTTTTCGGGAGCCGCTTTCACCGCCTGATGCCAGTAGTCGGCGAGTGAGGCATCTCCCCAGTAACCTTGTTGTCGATATAATTCCCTGCGTGCAGCGTTGAATTTTATTGTGACAGTCATTGGTTTTACTCAGTTATAAACAGTCCTTCCACCGCGTAATGCCATGCGCTCAACCCCATGATCGGGAGAGAAATACCGGCGGTTCCCAGAGAAATGTCTCACGCCTGGATTCCACCCTGTATCCCGCATTTACGTGAAGGCATAACGTGGCACTGCGCCGTATCGACAATCGACGATACGGCGGACAATACCTATCCTCTTTATATCGAGGGACGTCCGCTTTCCGGCGGAGAGCATTAGCCGAAACGGAACTCAATGCCAAAGGTGCCCTGCGGATATTCCCATTTCTTGAGGATCGTATCGCCGCACAGCACTCGACAAGTACCGCATTCCAGACATCCCGCATAGTCAAAGTGAATATTGCCTTCGCTGTCCTGCTTGTAGAGACCTGCCGGGCAAGCATTAAGCAACTTGCGGAATTGCTCCCTATCCGGATCATCGACCAGAACAATATGCGGGTTGCTTTCGTCCACCCGGAACTTGTTGACCCCCAGTTTCACGTCCACATTTACCGTATTTTCACTGCTCATAGCGCACTCGCCCCCTTGATGCCATCCTTCAGCAGATTCATCAGCCCGACCTGCTTGGCCCGGCGCAATATTTTCGATCGCACGGGTTGGCTAGGGCTGCCATCAATAATGAACATATCGGTCATGATGTCGGCGATCATCCGCGGATATTGAGTAAACATGCGCGGATTTTCCATCATCGCCGGCACCTTGCGATAGCGGTGCATATCCTGTAGCACAAAACTTTGCTCCAGTGTTTTCCGGTAACGCATCAATTGGTTGGCGGAAAAGTCCTGATGGTGTTTCGCGTCGATAGCGGTCAGGGCAGCGGCTTGCGCTGAAGCGATAGCCAAATCCATACCCCGCACGGTGTAACCCAGATTCAGGCAGAGTCCCGCGGCATCCCCGACAATCATGACGCCGTCATCTACCAGCTGCGGCACCATCTCCAGACCACCTTCCGGCACCATGTGCGCAGAATATTCCAGCATGGTTCCGCCCTGAATAAGCGGACGAATAGCGGGATGCTGTTTAAAATCCTCCAGCATCTGCGGTACGCTTTTGGTAGCATGCGCCATGTCACCCAACCCGCAGACCAGTCCCAGCGAGACAGAATCCCGATTGGTATAAAGGAATCCGCCGCCCATCAGACCGTTAGACGGCGAACCGGCGAATAGCCAGGCAGCCCCCTCGCCAGCAGGAAGGTTAAAACGGTCTTCTATCAGGGATGGCGACAGGGATATCAGTTCTTTAACGCCGACGGCATAGTGATGAGGCGCTGATGTCGGCACCATTCCAATCGATCGGCCAAGAAGCGAGTTAACGCCGTCGGCCAGAATAACGATGTTGGATTCCAGCGACTCCTCACCGGCCTGTACACCGATCACCCGATTACCGTCCCTGAGCAGCGAATCGACCCGGACACCAGGGATGAACTGCACACCGGCCTCTTCCGCTTTTTCCATCAGCCAGGGGTCGAACAGGTTACGCAGTACGGTGTAAGAGGCTTTCAGTGGTATATCCGGTTGCTCGCTATGGAAATCCAATGTGACGGCGCTTTCATCGGTGAGAAACGAGATCTTCTCTTTGGTGACTTTGCGCTCGACAGGCGCTTCTTGCGCAAAGCCCGGCATGATTTTTTCCAGACTGTGTGCATACAGACGCCCGCCGGTCATATTTTTACTACCCGCGGTGTTGCCACGCTCAATGACCAAAACATCCAGCCCGGCTTTCGCCATGACATAACCCGCCACACAACCGGCTACGCCAGCGCCGACCACGATGGCATCAAATTTTTCTTCCGACATTATTTCGGCTCCCTATCCCGCCACGATATCCGTCATCTTCTACGTTGCAGACGTCTTCACTTCCTGCAATCCGTAATCAATTCGATATAACGTGGCGGGATTTGCGTCATTAACGGGTCAAGTGCTCAATAAGGGCGGGAACCACTTTATAGATGTCCCCAACCAGGCCATAGTCGGCATATTTGAAGATAGGCGCGTTCTTGTCTTTATTGATGGCGACGATGGTTTTAGCGCCGTTGCCCCCAACCATATGCTGAATCTGGCCGGAAATACCCAGCATCAGATAGAGATCGGACTTCAGCAGCACCCCGGACACGCCGATGTAACGTTCACGTTCCATCCAGTGTTCACCTTCCGCGATCGGACGGGAACAACCGACTTCCGCCCCGATCGCCGTCGCCAGTTCCTGTACCATGCGCAGGTCATCCTGAGAGACCAGGCCACGGCCCACACCAACGACACGTTTGGCTTTACTCAAGTCGACACTGCTCAAGGATTTGGCACGACGCTCTTTACACAAGATTTCCTGACGTGGCGTGACATAAGCGGCCTGATAGACGGGGCAGTCATGGGAAGGATTAGCCGCGATAGGTTCCATTACACCGGGCGCCAGAGTGATAATGGCGATCGGTGTGTTGATTTTTTCGCTACCGAATGCCAGCCCCCCGTACATACGGTGTTCGACACGGGTGCCTTCATCGCTGACCGTTAATGACGTAACGTCGTTAACCACTGCCGCATCAAGCAAGATACTCAATCTGGCGGCCAACGCTTTACCACGTTTCGTCGCGGATAGCAGAATCAGTGTAACGGGCCGAGACTGAGCGGCTGGTTTCTCCACAATGGAAGCCACGGTTTCAGCATAGTTTTCTATACGCTGCTGAGCGGACTTTTCCCCCAGCACATAAAGCATATCCGCACCCAGCGACTTAATGCCAGGCACAGTATCAGCATCCTGTACCAGTACGTTGACATGCTCACCCCACTGGCGTGCGCCAGCCAACAATTCGGCGTAGCGATCGATATTGTCGCTGAACACCCATACATTGGTTAATTTACTCATGATGATTTTTCTCCATCCCGGGTTAGTTCAGCACTTTTTTCAGATGTTCCGCCAATTCGCTAATCGCTTCTGGCGCATCACTTTCAATGATGATGTGTTTACGCTCTGCCTGCGGTGGCACATGGATATGAGTCAGTTCGGTAAAAGGCAGCGTTGGCGTCCAGCCAATATCGGCGGCCTTCCACTGCGTTACCGGTTTTTTCCCGGCGCCGAGGATAGCTTTCATCGACGGGATTTTGGGAACATTAATATCTGAAGTAACACAGAGCACCGCCGGAAGCGGTAGTTCCAGAATTTCCACTTCATCTTCCAGGGTACGTTCAACCAGAATATGGTTATCAACCACCTGAATATTGCTGACGGCATTAACAGTGGGAAGTTGCAACATTTCACCGACGAGCAAGCCGACCTGTTGGGCATATAGATCGCCTGAACCTTCGCCAAACAGTATGAGATCGAAGCCGATTTTACTGGCGGCGGCAGCCAACGCCGCGGCGGTATCTTTAGGGAGCGAGTGTTCCAGATATGCATCCTGAACCAGGTAAAGCGCATGTGGACCGCGTGACAATACGTCTTTACGCACCTTGGTATTTTCCAGAAACTTGCCGCCCACACTGAGCGCCATTACCTGACCATCAGTGCCAGCCAGTTGGGTGGCCGCTTCGATGGCATTCAGGTCAAACTGACTGATTTTGGCATCAGCGCGATCAAAATTGAGCGTCCGCTCTGCGGTAACCACAATGTCTTGCTCTTCGGGTACCAGCTTGAAGCAGGTTATAATTTTCATGGTATCTCCTATCGGCAATAACAGATATTTGAATTAATGGTGAAGGTTTGCATACCTGAATGATGACGCAACAGGCTAATACAACAATTCAGAGAGATGCCAATCGCTGGCAATAAAGGAAAAGGAGATACTTTTTGTTGATTCATATTTTTCTCCGGTTAAAAATATATATCCACTTAATATATGAAGTAAGTTTCTTTACTTCCCTAATGACCGTTTATTAGATAAAAATAATTTATCTCAAGCATCTAAAGGAAGTAGACAAAATTCATGGTGATATATTGATACTGCTCCGAAGAAAAAACGACATGATAATATGTTTTAGTTACCAACTATCTTGCAAAAAAAGTGTTATCTAACACAACCCGGTAGCTATTTGTTTTTATCCCACGCAATGAATTGGTGCATAAAATAAGGCAGATATTAAACATGAGACTAATGCGCAAAAAGAGATGAAAAAACAAGATGTGACGCACATCATAAATATGATTATTTCTTTTAAAAAAAACATTATTAAATTCAGTTAAAAATGAAATTACGTTCATATTGTAAATTCAATGTGGCAAATATGTATATTATTGATTAGCTCAATGTGTAGGTCAGAACCAGTAAATTGATTAATTTCTGTAACAGCGGCATGTTTTATAGTACGTCTGGACCGGCGTACTATCTTGCATGACATACAAACAATCTTGTTTTCGTGCGCCAGGTTCATGTTATAACTATCTTCGCTTACTATATATATCCTAAATAATTCGAGTTACAGAAAGACAACAGCCGGGCCAATCCTCAAGCGATAGCATAGTAAGTAAGCGACTGGGCAGCCAACGCTTCTGCGACGTGAAGCATGGGGTATGTCGTGCCACTCAATGGTTGGCTTAGACCTTACGGTTCAATGTGGAGGTAGTCATGTATCAACGCTGGTTTGACAATAAAACGAATGCCATATTCGAAAATGGACTGACACCTAAACTCTCTCGATATGTTATTAGCGACGATCCCAACTGGGAATCCGGTCATCATGTGCATGAAGTGGAAACCGAACTGATCTATGTAAAAAAAGGGCTTGTCAACCTGACGATTGATTCATCGAATTATGTTGCTCAGGAGGGCGACATTATTGTCATCGAACGCGGTTGTTTGCACTCCGTGGCTTCTGATGCCACATTACCCGCAACGACCTATACCTGTGCAGTTTATGATTTCAAGATTACGGGTCTTGAGGAAAATAGGATAATGCAACCAAACTCATGTCCTATTGTTTCAATAGCAAAAAATAAAAATGTTATAAAAAATATTTTCCATGAAATCAGCATGTTATTACCTCAGCAAATGAATGGTCTCTCATCACCAGTCTATGATGCATTTGGTTATGTTCTCACCGTCATGTTTTATGAGAACTTCAAGAGTGCGTATCGAACTGACTCAGGACATATAATAAAAGATGTATTGGTAAAAGATATCCTGGTTTATTTAAACAACAATTACAGAGAAAAAATCACCTTAGATCAACTCGCGAAAAAATTCCGTGCCAGCGTCAGCTATATCTGCCATGAATTCACCAAAGAGTACCATATATCACCAATAAACTATGTTATTAAACGCCGAATCACGGAAGCGAAGTTTTCGTTAACTAACACAGAGTTATGCCTGAATGAAATTTCTTTCAGGGTCGGATATGAGAATGTCGATCACTTCACAAAATTATTTATTCGGCATGTGGGTTGTTCTCCTTCTGAATACAGAAAACAGTTCAAAAACGATCTCAATGGGCTGGAATATATAACAGAGTTTGGCGAACGCCCAGAAGTGTTAATTTAAGTTTATACCCCAAATAATTCGAGTTGCAGGAAGGCGGAAAGAGAGTGAATCCCGAGGAGCTTACTCAGGTAAGTGATTCGGGTGAACGAACGCCGCCAACACACCTGCAACTTGAAGTATGACGGGTATAGTGATAGATATTCTAGTGCTAATATCACCCCCGACCTTTCTCTGCGAAAGGGAAACTGGGGAAGCTATTAATAGTAAAACGCCTGAATTTCTCAGTAAGTTGAACCCGTTCACCCCATCGGGGATGAACGGAGATGGCCAAATACGACTACTTATTCTGATAATCTTTCAGAATCTGGCGCCCGGCAATATAGATCATGATTTCATCAGTTCCACCGCCAATTCGTTCACAACGAACATCGCGCCAGAAGCGGGAAACGCGGGCATCATCCGTATAACCCAATCCACCCATGATCTGAATTGCGTCATCAATCACTTCAAGCGCGGTACGCGCACAATACAATTTACAGAGTGCGGCACTGGTTCGTAATGATTGATGCATGTCGGCTTGCCATGCCACTTTCAATACCATGTTGCGCATGTTTTCGATTTTTATCGCCATTAAAGCCAGTTTTTCCTGAATCATCTGGTTATGGCCGATAGGTTTGCCAAACTGAATGCGCTGGTTAGCATATTTGGCCGCATCTTCAAATGCACACTCGGCAAAACCGGTACTGCGAGCAGCATTGATAAGACGTTCCATTTCAAAGTTATACATCACATTCAGAAAACCCATGCCCTCTTCACCGACCATGTCGCTTTCATCAACCTCGACATTATCCAGATAGACTTCACAGGTGCTCAGCATATGCCAGCCAATTTTATGCAACGGGTTGATTTTGATGCCTGGACTGTTCGATTCCACCCACCAGAGCGTGAACGCTTTTTTCGGATCTTTTGGTTCAGGATCCCGCGCCAGCACCAACATGTAAGGGTATTCTTTGGCCCCGGTAATAAAAGTCTTCTGACCATTCAAATACACTTTGCCGTTCTTGCGAGTGTAGGCTGTTGTCGCGCTATTGTTGTCTGACCCGGCGCCGGGTTCAGTGAGTGCCAGCGCATAAGCCGGGTCGCCGGTGGCCAATGTGCTTTCCGCCGTTTTCCGCAACTGTTCTGGCGAACCGAACCTTCTCATACTGTGAATACATTGCCCGTTGGTGATCAAAAATGCGGGAGCACCACATTTTGAGACTTCCATCAACGCAAGCATCTGTGTCACATAATCAGCCGGAATACCATTATATTCCTCTGGTACACCTAATAGAGAAATACCATTGTCAGATAACGCCTTCATGAATTCTTTGGGATAAGTTCCCGTTTGGTCGCATGTTCTGAAATATTCTTCAGGGAAATTATTGGTAATAAGTTCCCGAATACTTGCCAACAGCAACTCTTGCTCTTCGGTTAAACCAAAGTCCATATTCTGTACTCCTATTATTTATCTACTTCAGGTAAAACAAATCCCATGACTTTGTCATAAAACATTCTTTCATCCATCAGTTTCAAGTCACTGGATATGATTGGCTTGAAGTCCATTTGAGATAGAATATCTTTTTCCAGATCAACACCGGGCGCAATTTCAATCAAATGTAATCCATCTTCTTTTAACGTAAATACCGCGCGTTCAGTGATATAGCGAACATCCAGCCCACGCTCCAGTGCTATTTTTCCACTGAATGTTATTTCCGGTATCTCTTTTATAAATTTTTTGACTTTCCCTTCCTGAACAATTTTTAGTTTTCCTTCACTAACTTCTGTTTTTAAGCTACCCGCCGTCAATGTTCCGCAGAATATAATTTTCTTCGACGTCGCACTGATATCAATAAACCCGCCCGTGCCCATAATTTTCCCATTAAATTTATGAACACCGACATTACCGTGCTGGTCTATTTCAGCAAAACTTAAATAACAAACATCCAGTCCACCACCATGATAGAAGTCAAACTGGGAGGTCATATCCAGAATAGCGCGGGTATTAACATTAGCGCCGAAAGCGACCCCCTGAGTGGTAATGCCGCCAATAGGGCCGGTTTCTACCGTCAATACGAAGTCATCAGCACAGCCCTCCTCTCTGGCAACCAGACCAATGCCATCAGCAATACCAACGCCTACGTTTCCCACCGCCCCTTTGCGCATTTCAAACAACGCACGCCGTGCAACCAGTTTGCGCTGATTCAGTGGAATATCCATTCTGGTACTGTCGTCAAGCACAAAATCACCAGAAATAAACCGATTAACGGGCGCACCGCCATAAAGCTGCGTCTGAGCCGAATCGACAACCACGATATCGACAAGGTAGCCAGGGATCCTGACTGACTTGGGATGAAGCGTCGCTTTCTTGACCATCTTCTGCACTTGCATCATCACAATACCGCCATTGTTATGCACGGCTTGCGCGATCACTAACGCGTCCAGATACATCACTTCATCTTCAAATGAGGCATAACCTTCGCTATCACATGTCGTGGCGCGGATAAAGGCAACATTAGGTGCGATGGCCTTATAGAAGAGATACTCCTGATTGTCGATTTCAATCAGTTTGATCAAATCTTCTTTGGTCACTTCATTGAGCTTCCCACCTTGCTGTCGTGGGTCAACAAACGTACCGATACCGATATCGCTCAAAACACCGGGTTGATGGGCGGCTGAAGCCCGGATAGTCTGCGTCAAAACACCTTGCGGGTAGTTATAGGCGATAATCTTGTTTTGTTCGGCCAACTCGGAAATACGTGGCGATTGCCCCCAATGGCCGCAAAGCGCCCATCTCACCAAACCTTCCTGGGCCAGTGGGCTAATTCCTTTTTCTGCCCGGTCACCCAAACCCGTTGGGCTGATTAAAGAAAGATTTCGAGGCGATTGTGTATTTTTATAACGTTCAGATAAAGCCGTAATTAATGTTGTGGCTTCAAGAATGCCGCCACCAGCCCCCAAGACACAAAGTGTGGCTTCATCCGGAATATATTTCACAGCGTCTTCCGCAGACAACACCGGGACTCTACCATTAATTCTTTTCGGTTTTTCCAGTTTCATAGGTACTCCTAATCATGATCGAGTTTATTTTTCTCAATCACCTAAAAATATAAGACACTTCACTACAGCTTAAATAACCGAGATAATCTATACCCGTCATACTTCAAGTTGCTGGTGTGTTGGCTGCGCTCGTTCACCCGAATCACTTATCTGAATAAGCTCATCAGGATTCACTCTCTTGCCGCCTTCCTGCAACTCGAATTATTTTGGGTATATATAGCCACGAAAAATGCTATAAAAGTGTCTATCACTTACTTAAATGATTATTTTATACGCCCAATAAACCATCTATTGCAGGACATTAATACACCTACAGCCTGAGTGACCATATATATCTATCCAAGAACCACGAAGGTTCTCGAATAAATAGTCAACCACAGATTGTTTTATGACTGATGTAATATATTTAAAACCGTTCTTAATTCTTTAATTGCTATCTGCCCAGGAGCAGATGCTTTTTTCAATGCTCCGAATGTTGCTGCTGACCCAAATACTTCACCCGATAAGCGAGAAATGATACCGGATTGCGACATAGACATCGTAATAATGGGGCGATCCGCATATTTTTCACTCATTTCCAGTGTGGCTGACAGCAACGTCACCACATCGGTCTTGTTCTGTGGCATCAGGGCGATTTTGGGAATGTCCGCTCCCAACGTCTGCATTTTGCACAAACGCTTGATAATTTCGTCTTTAGGCGGCGTTTTATGAAAGTCATGGTTGGACATAATGACTTTCCCCCCTTTGGCGTGAGCATGTTCTATTGTGGCACTCACCAGTTGATCGCCGGTAAACAGCTCCAGGTCAATCATATCCACTAGCCCGCTATCAATAACCGCTTTATTCAGGGAAATGTATTCATCGGGCGCGATGCTTTTTTCACCCCCTTCTTTTGCGGTACGGAAGGTAAAGAGGATCGGTTTGTCGTGAATAATACGCCGGAGTTTGCGGGCGGCATCGATAACGCTATCGATATGTTTCACATCATCAAAATGATCGATACGCCATTCCAGGATATCAAAGTCAAAATCTTTGTAATATTGCGCTTCCGACTCAACCAGTGGCACATTTTTTCCCATTAATGACACAATGATTTTCGGCGCGCCTTCACCTATTACCAGATTTTTCACGGTTACGGTTTTCATTCTTTTCCCTTACATTAATGCGTTATGGTGGACATCAGCCAGTGTGAACACGAACAACGCCCAGATAATGTTGCTGGCAACCTGGACGAGTAGTGGTCCGTTCCGTTCAGGTGCCATACTGTAGCGACTGGCAACATAAAATAATCCAAACCGGATTACTATGCGTTAAACCCCATGGCCTTTTTAATATATTCCAACGGAAAATCTTTCCCCGTCCAAAGTTTAAACTGTTCTGCGCCTTGCCATAATAACATTCCATAGCCATCGACCGTTTTACAGCCAGCATCCATTGCCATTTGCAATAGCTTGGTGATATGCGGGTTGTAAACGCACTCGGAAACCAGCAAGTCTGGACGCAACATCGATTTGTCACTGACGATACATTCATTTTCCAGCGGTTTCATACCCAATTTCGTACCATTGGTCAAAATATCCGCGCTGGCAATGGCATCGGCAAATGCTTTCTGGTCAGCCAGATCATGAACCGTAATAGTACAATCAGTGTTGTCATTCACCCGTTTTGCAAAGGCAACCGCTTTTTCATAGAACTCATCCTTGCGGTTAAACAACATGATTTCCTTAATTCCTTCGATTGCGGCCTGGGCGCCGATAGCCGTAGATGCGCCGCCAGCGCCGACCAACACCATTTTCTTACCTTTAATATCAAAGCCGCTTTCTTTGATAGCCCGGATATGCCCGGTACCGTCGGTGTTATAGCCGGTAAGATAACCATCATCGTTCACAATGGTATTGATGGCGCCCACCAGTTTGGCGGCTGGGGTTAACTCATTCACATACTCACAAGCCAGTTGCTTATTCGGCATGGAAACACCGGTACCACGCATTTTTAACGCCTTCAGCCCTTCGATTGCTTTACCAAAACACGTATTGTCAACTTCGAAAGCCATATAGGTATAAGGTAAGCCAACCTTTTCCAGTGCTTTATTCTGCATTTCAGGTGATAAACTGTGTCTGATGGGGTAAGCCATTAATCCAATCAGTTCATATTTTGCAGTTACATCCATTAGAAACTCCTTAATTTATTCTCTCAATTTAACGCAAAGTTCATTAAAAACGTATTTCTCATACAATGCGTTATTTATAAATGCAGTGGTTTTCCGTCTTCTTTTCTTATTATAAAAAAGCGCTCTCCCAACCGCACATCATTAGCTGGTATATTGAATATTTTATAGTAACGGACAAAAACAATTATCGCGGTGATAAAGGCTAATATAGCGAATGCGACATCCAGTAATATAATGTAATTCAATCCGATTTCTGATAAATATCCGGTAATCAGTGGAATAAGGAAGTTTGACAACCCGCCCATCAACATATAGAGGCTCGTCACCCTGGCCTTACTTTTCGGGAAGAATTCGGACATGACGGAAACGCCGAGTTGCAGCAACCCACCGGCGGCGGAGAAACCAATGATGAAGGAACCAACATTACAGACGAGCGATGATGGATACAGATAGATCACGATACCGGCAGCTACGGCTAATCCAGAATTGAACACATTAGCCCAAACGGGACGGACCATTCTTTTTAACAGCAAGGCAAAAACGAACACGCACACTAACGAGCCTATACTGTAGTAAGAGATTGTTTTCAATGCGTCAGCTTCTGCCATACCCGCATAGGCCATTGCATATTTGGGCATCCAGACAACAATCACATAAAACGTTGAGAATATGGCGACACCAAACACAATTGAGGCGACCCCTTCAAGCCATGCCAGCGGCTTTTGGTTCATCTGTGGCAAGTCTTTGGTAATATTGGCGTCAACCAGCTGGCTGGGGAACTTACTCTTAAGCAGTAGTAACGTGACAAAGATAAATAGAATACCCGGGATGATGATACCGTAGCCATACCAAATATGATTCACCAGTAAATAACCGACTAATAACGGATAGAACATCTGACCGAAAGAGACCATAGCTTTGATCAGAATGACCGCAGAACCGGATGTTTTGGGGTAACATTCCATTAATGCCGGGTATGCACCGGTATCCAATGCCGCATTCGCTACACCGACACAGACGGCCAGAATAAATGCAACGATCAAGTTAGGACTGGCGGGAATACCGAAGAAGAACACGATATATAAGATGACACCCAGCAGGATCACGAAACGTCTACCAAACTTGTCAGATATTACGCCGAAGAATAGGATACTGATCAGTCGACCCAATCCTATACCTGAAATCAGGTAGGCAATACCGGCATTATCGGTGCCAAACTTGGTGGCCAAAGGGGTCATATTCTGTGCCAAGGTAATGACACTGACGCCATGAAGAAAATAGCTCAGATATATACCTATGACAGCTAATAAAAATGGCGCATTGAAGGCCTTATTCTGGCTCATTCTTTTCTCCGTTTATAGTTAATGTTTTTATTACTCATTTCCTGATGTCTTACTTCACATTTTTGTTCTTTATTTACACTGTCTTCATATACTTTATAAAATTTTACCAAATTAATATTCATGGTTAATGTATAAAATAAAGGAAACAATTAATACGTAATATAAGGTTTTTGTTGTCAACTTTATTGCACGCAATCAAGGAAGAGAGTGTCGATCTTTGTTGAGGATTTGTTTGTTATTTTACAAAAAAAACACATTATGCAGATGAAATACCATCACGAGATACATCAACATAATAAATAAATACTGAGAGATAGATCAAATTTATTTTTTGTTCCCGAGTAAATAACATAAGTTTTTTTTGTAAAAGAGGCTAATCAGGAAAAAAATAACATTTTTAATGTGAATGAATAAGCATCAGACGGTATCTTTTAACTAACCGTGATACCCGATAGTAGACGATATTTGCCTTTTTCATGTTTATGACAATTATCAATTAACAACTTAGCTACGTTTTCTCCCGGCATAAAGTGACAAGAGGACATGTTATATTGCATCACACCATAATAATTTTGCACACCGAGACAAGATAGTACGGTTTTTACTGCGATACTCATTGACTCCATGTAAGTAGGCCCACACGACATAATGTGATTTAATCAGCGACATCTTCCTCTCGCTTGCAGTATGTTGATATTGTCAGGCCACAAAAATACACGCTTCACTAACTTCATGAGATGTAGAATGAATTTAAAACAATTGCACTATTTCAAAAGACTGGCGGAAAGACAACATTATACGGAAGCGGCATCAAGTCTGTATATTACACAACCTTCATTGAGCCACGCTATTTCCGAGCTGGAAAAAGAGCTGGGTGTAACTCTGTTTGAAAAATGCGGCCGAAATGTTCGTATAACACAATGCGGGAAAACCTTTCTGCCCTATGTAGACAATGCGCTTCTTGAACTGGAAAAAGGCCGCATTGCATTGCAGAAAATGTGTGGCGCCAACGATGGCGTCATCAATCTGGCCTTTATTTACACTATGGGCGAAACAGTGGTGCCACAGCTAATAGATCGTTTTATTCACATTCCAGATAATAAAAATAAGCGTTTTTCCTTTTTTCAAGGAACAACCCTGTCTATTGTAAAGGAACTCAAGGAAGACAAATTCGATATGGCGCTTTGTTCCCATATTGAGGATGAAACGGATGTGGAATTTACTCCGTTAATCAGCCAGGAACTGGTGTTGGTTACCGCCCGCGATCACCCGCTGGCACAACGCCATGACAGCGAAATCGAGCTGGAGGAAGCTATCTCCTATCCGTTTATTTTCTTTTCGCAGAAAAGCGGCTTGCGCCAATTCATCGATAAAATATTCATGCAGAAAAAACTGATCCCTGAAATTACCTGCTATGTAGAAGAGGACATGGCAATGGTGGGCCTGGTTGGCATTAATTATGGTATCGCCATCATGCCGCGCATCAGCACACTGGCTCACTCCAATGTGCATGTTATGCGCATTCGGGATCCTGGACAGACCCGTTATGTCTATCTGGCGACGCACAAGGACAGAATACTATCGCCGGCGGCGGAATCCTTTAAGCAGTTCATATTAAGTTCCTGTCAGTCGATACAGTAGGAATGCAAATATCCCGCGGTGTTGTTCCCTGTCAGCCAGGTGTTAAATCTCTATCTGATTCATGTTGATGCGCGCTTCCATGTCACGATAACCAATAAACAGTGCTGTCAGGAAACCAACAGCGGCGAGGCCGACATCGAACCACATGATACTGGCGATACTGATTTGCGACAGCCAGGCGGTAATCAAGGGGACAGTGAAAGTAGCCAAGCTGCCCGCACTGTAATAAATAGCAGTAGCCTTCCCTTTTGCATGGGGAAAACGGAGCGCCATGATCGTTAACCCCAATTGCAAGACGCCTCCCGCAGCAGAAAAACCAATCACAAAGGCAAACACGAACACTGTCGCAACGGTCGGGTGCAGACACACAAACAACAGTGTGATGAATGAGACAAACGTACAGAGCATCAACACCATACTGGAATTGGTGACTTTCTTCGCCAGACTAGCGGTAATAAAAACACCCGACAGGGAACCTACGGTATAAAGACTCAGCAATTTGATCGACATCTCATAGGGCATACCCGCCACAAACTGTCCATACTGTGCCAACCACTGGCTGACCAGATAGAAGGTGGCCATGGAAATGTATCCATAAACAATGAAACTAACGAGATCCAGTTTAGAACAGGTGCAACCGTTAGTGCGCCTTTGCGCTGACGTGTTCGGTTTTTTATCTACTTTAGGTGTAGGCCGAAAAGGGGGAAAAGGGTGCCGGAACAGACATACCGCGTTTAGCAACATGATGCCAGCAGCAGTCAGGAACGACCAGCCGAACCAGAGATTAGCCCAAACCAATACGCTAATCACCATCGGTAACAGAAATTGTCCGCAGGAAACGAATGCTTTGATGAGGATATTAGCTGTGCCAGGACTGTTGGGAAACGCTTCCATCAATGTCGGATAGGTGCCGGAATCAAGAAAACTGTTTGCCATGCCTGCCATAAGGCCAAAGCAGTATGCGACGGCGATACTCTTCGTACCAAGGATACCCAGAAAGAACACCAGATAGAAAATGATTCCCAGGTAGATAAAAGGCTTACGACCGAATCGGTCTGAAAGCGAACCGGCGAACAACAGCAAACTTAGCCGACCGATCCCTAATGACGAAATGACGATCGACACGCCAGCTGCATCAGTTTGCCACTGTTGCTCCAGGTGCTGCATATTCAGGCTCATCAATATGACACCCATCCCATGCACCAGATAGTTAAGATATAACCCGAACGCAGTCGGTATATAGCGATTTTTCATACAGGCCTTCGGTTCAGAAAAGGATGTTTTTGATGCAATGACCGGTATTATCTTCCCTGCCCGGATGCCAAAAATGCGTAGTCCATTGAATGAGTGATAATCTTGTTTCTCTCCTGGGTTCTCAGTGCAGAGCCTGAAAATTTATAAATGACTCCCGTCTTTCAAAAACCTTACAGCCCAAAATTCTGCTTATCGAAAGTATGACAATACGATTTTTTAGTGTTATTCCAATGAATAAAATAAGCGGTAAAAAACAGGTGTAACTATTCATCCTCCCCGCACTTCACGGTAAAATATCTGACAGAGTGAAGACAAAAAACAGGGTTTTAAATGGCCACAAGTAGACTCCAGAATAAAATATTTCGATACCTTTTACATTACCAACTATTTAGCACAATAAATAATTAATTTTTTCTTAAAAACCCATAGATTATTTCTATAGAGAAACCGATGATAAATAATATTGTGAGCCAAGTGACATAAATAAAATAAAAAAACCATTTTCATTCACATAAATCAGGACATAAATGCAACATGTACCCTCTATTTTTGAAATACCCTAAAAATAGAGGGTACATTACCAGAAACAGAATTTACCCAACGTCCTGTTCCCTTGTCGAATATTATGAGTCAATGAGAACGCTATAGATGTTATTCTGAATGAGTAGCCCTCTCAATGGGAAAAAGACGAGAGACATCGTTGGCAGCGTCATTCAGCAATGCACGGTATATAGACTTAATCGCCTCGACAACCTGTTCTTTTTCTTCGTTGGCATTAATCACATAATGGGCCGCATCATGATAAAGCGGATCACGTATTCTGATCACATCGGAAATCTCATCGGTAATGGATAGCCCCGTCAGCGAAGGACGCTGGTTTACCGCCGGATTGGATTCGAGACGCCTGATCACCATCTCGACCGATGTTGAAAGGTAAAACACAATACCTTTATTTTTTATATAATTACGATTCATCTCTGAAATCACCATTCCCCCACCAGTAGCGACGATATAACCGGAAATGGCAACTTCCTTCAATATTTGGCTTTCGATCATACGGAAGGCATCCCAGCCCTGTTCATCGACAATCTGTGCAATCGTTTTATGGGTTTTTCTCTGTACCATTTCATCCGTGTCAACAAAGCTAAGCTTCAAACATCTTGCAAGCATCTTTCCTACTGTCGTTTTTCCTGACGCGCGGGGTCCCACAAGTATGATCGTATTTATCATTTATCTATCCCTTCAACACAATCGTTCCAGATCGCGGGAATAAAGCTCATTGGCGACGGATTGATACACCTTCCATTCCAAAAAGTCACCATCCGTATAAACCGAAAGAAACGCATCAAAATCGATAAAGGATCGCATGGTGTTATTACCAATTCGATTGTTTATTTTTTTAATGATAGCGTTAATCCTCTCTTTTCTTTCCTTATTAAGGTGAGATAGTTTTTCAATAACCGAGGGAGGAATTTCCTTTTCCCCTCTTTCCCACATTAACCATTGCTCGGTGTTCCCATCTCCAGCAATATGGAGCGCAGCTTCCTCTACACTCAACAGAAAAAGCTGGCGCATTGCCTGTAGCTCCAGATGATTCATAGTGTATTACTCCTAAATTTTCAGGATTGATCTGTAATTAAATATCACTTTCACACAGCCATGGAGTATGATCAATATCACATTTTTATTGAATAAAAAAAAGAACAGACAAAATATCTTCACTGAAAAGTAAATATCTTCCGGCTTTATAAATGTAGTCATTATGTTTGTTTTATATTATTTCAAAGTTACAAACCGATAATCATATAAAATTAGTAGTAGAAATCGAGTGCATTTGTTATTTGATTAGGCATTTTACGCCCTAATTGGTAAGGCACATTAATTTATACTGAGGAGACAGACAGAATAAAAGTGTTAATATTGAAGAGAATGATGTTGTAGCAAAAACGCCTCGGAAACAATCACAATGTCCAGTCCGATACTTTTGCGCCACCGCCCTCCATACTTATTAACGTATACGGCTAAAATATCTGTTTAGCCAAGAGAGATTTTTATGCAGAGGAAGTCAGGGAATCTCCCCCCTTTCGACACTACAATCGATGCCCATCTGGCCATCCGTTTAAAACGGAACGGCATTGTGCGGCAGCCGTCTTGATCCCCTTCCGCCGATATGAGTATTGGATTGCAAATGTTAGTAACGTGTCGGAGGAACGCCAAACATCTGGCGAAAAGCGAAGGTAAAAGACGCAATGCCGGAGTAACCAAGATCCAGGGCCACCTGGGTAACACTGCGATTATTTTTCAGCATGATGACGGATTCCAATAACCTCATTTTCTTTTTCCACTCGCTGAATGAAATACCCGTTTCTTTTTTAAAACGACGCGAAAAAGTGCGTATCGACATACTGGTTTTCTCTGCCCACTCTTCAATGCTATGAGCCATACCCGGATTTGCCTGTATCTCTCTACAGACATGCATAAATGTAGGGGAACGTGGCCAGGATAACGAAAACCCGGCATCCGGCAGTTGTAAAAGAAGATTAACCAATACCGTTACCAGCATACCATCGTGCTGATCTTCATCATAAAGAACGGGAGTGTTTTCCGTAGCGTAATGAATAAATTCCCTAACAAAATGACTGATTATCACTACGTTACAGTAACTGTTGTTAATATTGATGAAATCAGGTTCAAGATATAAACACTCGAGTAGCACATCACTCATAGCCCATATACGGTGCGGCGTATTGGCGGGAATCCATATGCCATGGAATACCGGCACAATAAGCGTTTTGCCATCAATCTCCACCCGCATACTGCCTTCACGCGCATAGAGAAACTCAATAAACGCATGTTGATGTCGCACGATATATATCTTTTTTTTCAACGGGTAGGTTCGAAAATAGACCGGACGCGGCAAGTCACTCACTTCTTCAGGGACAGAAACCGGCAAATACAGCTCATATGGCTTCTTTGCCAGCCCGGTGTAATGATGCGGCATAAAGTTGTCCTCTAATCGATAGATAACGGCGTTATATAATAACATAAGACATCATATTTTGGGTGATAATCATGCTGAGTTCAGCATCTTGTCGCAATGAGTAAACGGGATATCTGCCCTTAAATTCACATAGTGTTTTTAATAATGGTTATTGGGATGGCATCGTTTTTTTGAACTATCCGATCCCAATTTACCAACCCATTAATTACATCTGGGGAGATCAGACGTTTCTACGTCATCGCTGACTTTATGATGGCAGAAACAGATGAAGCGTCTATGCATGCAAAATAGCAATACCGATAACAATGCCGCAAAGCGTTAAAAACAGAATCAGGATGGCAATAGACAACCTGGACAAACGTCAATTCCAGCCAGGTATTTTAATCCGCTAGCGCAACAGGAGAATTGTCGTGAACATTAATTTTTTCGTCACCTGCATCGGTGATGCTCTCAAGTCACGTATGGCACGCGATTCCGTGCTACTGCTGGAACAGCTTGGCTGTACGGTCAACTTTCCGGAAAAACAGGGATGTTGCGGACAACCCTCCATCAACAGCGGCTACATCAAGGATTCTATTCCCGGGATGAAAAATCTTATTGCCGCGCTGGAAGAAAACAACGATCCGATTATTTCGCCAGCGGGTTCCTGTACCTACGCCATCAAGAGCTATTCTACCTATCTGACGGCGGAACCCGAGTGGATGCGCCGCGCCGAAGCTGTCGCCAACCGTATGCACGATCTCACGTCATTTATTGTCAATCATCTGGGGGTAACCGATGTGGGCGCCCGGTTACCCGGCAAAGCGGTCTATCATCCCTCCTGTAGCCTGTTCCGTAAAATGGGCGTTCGCGAAGAGCCGCTCACACTGCTTAGCCATATCAGAGACCTGGAACTGTTACCGTTTCAAGGCCAGGAAACCTGTTGCGGATTCGGTGGCACTTTTTCGGTCAAAATGGCGGAGATCTCCGGCGAAATGGTCAAAGAAAAGGTCAGCCATATGATGGCCGTTCAACCGGATTATCTGATTAGCGCCGACGTGAGTTGCCTGATCAACATTGGTGGGCGCATACAGCGCGAAGGTCATCCCGTCAAAGTGATGCACATCTCCGAAGCACTGATGAGTCGATAAGGAATTGATATGTACCTGAAAACCAGCGACGTAAAATTCAAGGATCGCATCCGTATCCAGATTGAAGACCCTATCATGCGCAAGGCCGTCGCCAACGCGCAGGAGCGTATCGGCACCAATCGACAGAAAATGGTGGATGAATTGGGCCATTGGGAAGCGTGGCGTGACTATGCCGGGCAAATCCGCGACCATGTGCTCAGTAATCTGGACGCCTATCTCTACCAATTATCGGAACAGGTCATCGCCAACGGGGGTCATGTCTGCTTCGCAAAAACCAAAGAAGAGGCCACCCAGTACATCCTACAGGTTGTTCAATCTAAAAATGCCAGCAAGGTGGTGAAATCCAAATCAATGGTTACCGAAGAGATCGGTATCAACCACGTATTGCAGGAAGCCGGCATCAACGTCATTGAAACCGACCTTGGCGAGTATATTTTACAGTTGGACCAGGATCCGCCTTCCCATGTGGTAGTGCCCGCCATCCATAAGGATCGTTATCAGATTCGCCAGGTGTTGCATGAAAAACTCGGCTATGACGGCCCGGAAACGCCAGAGGCAATGACCCTGTTTATCCGCCAGAAAATTCGCCAGGATTTTCTCAGCGCCGAGGTTGGTATCACCGGCTGTAACTTTGCCGTGGCGGAAACCGGCTCGGTTTGCCTGGTCAGCAATGAGGGTAACGCCAGATTGTGCACCACCTTGCCCAAAACCCATATCGCGGTGATGGGCATGGAGCGTATCGCACCAACGTTTGAAGAAGTGGACGTACTGATCACTTTGCTGGCACGCAGCGCGGTAGGGGCGCGCTTGACCGGCTATAACACCTGGCTGACCGGTCCACGCCAGGCGAACCATGTTGATGGTCCGGAAGCGTTTCACTTGGTGATTGTCGACAACGGTCGCTCACAGGTACTCGGTTCATCGTTTCGCGATATTTTGCGCTGTATTCGCTGCGGGGCCTGTATGAATACTTGTCCGGCCTACCGCCATATCGGCGGTCATGGTTACGGATCGATTTATCCCGGACCGATTGGTGCTGTGCTTTCTCCACTGTTAGGTGGCTATCAGGATTTCAAAGATCTGCCTTACGCCTGCTCATTGTGTACCGCCTGCGACTCGGTATGTCCGGTGCGGATTCCGCTCTCAAAACTGATCCTCAAACACCGGCGCATCATGGCGGAAAGTGGCATGACATCCAGGGCCGAGCAGCGAGCGACCAAAATGTTCACTTACGTCAATAGTCATCCAGCGCTGTGGAAAGTCGGTATGGTTGCTGGCGCACGTGCGGCAAGCTGGTTCATTAAAGGCGGTAAAGCGCCGATCGACATCGGTGCCATCGGAGAATGGACCGAAGCACGGGATCTACCGGAAGCCGACGGTGAAAGCTTTCGCAGCTGGTTCAAAAAACATCAGGCGCAGGGGAATAAATAATGGAAAACCGTGATGCATTTCTGGCCGGGATCGCTCAACAACTTGGGCGCGACGTTCGTCATACACCAGAACCGCTCCCAACGCTGATGAACAATTATGCCCGCACACGGCTAACGGAACTGAGCATCCAACAGCGATATGAGACGTTTATCGACATTGCTTCCAATGTCATGCTGACGCACTGTGAACTGACGTCTGAAGCGGATGTAGCACAGGCGGCGTTACAACTGTGTGACCGATATGGACATGCTCCGGTGATCGTAAGTGGTGATTCCCGGCTGGCCACTCTGGGCATTACCCCATGGCTACAGCGTGAATGTCAGGCGGCAGTCTGGTCATCAATCGACAGTAATGCGCCGATCCGCCAGGCCGAACAAGCCAAAATTGGTGTGGTCTACGCCGAGTACGGCCTGACTGAGTCGGGTGGTGTAGTACTGTTCTCGACAGCGGAGCAAGGCTGTGCGATCAGTTTACTACCCGAGTCCTCGATCTTTGTGCTGCGCAAGAGCGCTATACTGCCACGCGTCGCCCAATTGGCGCAGCGCCTGCATCAGATGGCGCAGCAAGGTGAGCGTATGCCTTCTTGCATCAATCTCATCAGTGGGCCCAGCTCCACGGCAGATATTGAGCTGATCAAAGTGGTCGGGGTGCATGGTCCGGTCAATGCCGCTTATTTGATCATAGAGGATTGCTGATACAGGCGACGGCACACCGCGCAAATGAAGGCGCTTTGCTCAAGCGGCCAGTGACTTCGGGTGATCGCCAAAACAGTGATCACCCTGAGTCAATACGTAACACTTCCATACAGTCTGTCGGTTGTGAAGATATAATGTGTGGTCTATATTCATACCTATAAAAGGTAATGGCGTACTACCTTCCCCAACCGCTATAGAATATAGCTGATGACGCCTGGCTTACGTTTCCTTAATCAAGGAGGAGTATCGTATGTCAGGCTATTTTTCTCGACATCTGTTTCTCTTCTGCACTATTTCAGGGGAGATTATGTGTTACATGACTGATTATAAAAATTCTGATACCAACATAATTGGCTGCGCCTGGCCAAGAGCCTGTGACATTCCATATTCCTCCGCTCATGGAGGTAAAACTTATCGGTCCCGATACTACCTGTCTGTCAGCGTCAATGAGCCGGGAAAAACCGTCTTCCGGGATTCACTCAATAACGTCAGCAACAAGAGAGACTGCCATGAATATCTATAAACACGCATTGGTTTTAATCCATGATGAGAAAGACGGCGCCATTTTATTAAGGCACGCGGCAAAGATTTCAGATAATGGCAATATGAAAATCACACTTGGGCATATTAGTTTCAATTATCTTGCCATGAATTATATTTCTGACTCTCGTACGGAGGGTGTGCAATCAAGAGAAGTAATAGAAGCCAAGTCAATGTTTAGTAAAGTCGTTACGGCTGTTCCTGAAAATGTCGATACAGTCGTACTCGTCACATTACGCCGATTCGATGATGTTGAAAAACTTATCCATGAAAAAAATATAGATCTTGTCATCGCGGGACATACTAATCGATTTTTGGGAATTATCAGTTCC
This sequence comes from Prodigiosinella confusarubida, assembly GCF_002847015.1. GTDB lineage: Bacteria > Pseudomonadota > Gammaproteobacteria > Enterobacterales > Enterobacteriaceae > Prodigiosinella > Prodigiosinella aquatilis. The sequence goes on along the minus strand of NZ_CP025085.1, from coordinate 2,411,574 downwards.
CGTTCCCTTGAATTTATCAATCACCTTGATGTTGATGTGCTTATAAAACATATTAATGCTTAATTAGGAGTCATTATGAGTTTCAAAATTGAAAAAATCCTGGCCAGAGAGATTCTGGATTCCCGAGGCAACCCAACCGTTGAAGTAGAGGTATATACTCCCTGTGGCGCTTTTGCCAGAGCATCCGTACCATCAGGCGCGAGCACTGGCGAGAGAGAGGCTATAGAGAGACGTGATGGAGACAAAAACCGGTTTGGCGGGAAAGGCGTCAAGAATGCGGTAAACAGCATCACACATGAAATAAGCGACATGCTTATTGGCCAGGACATACGGGATCAAAAAGCAATTGATAATAAAATGATTGCGCTTGATGGCACAGAAAATAAAAGCAAACTGGGTGCCAATGCCATTCTGGGTGTTTCGCTGGCCGTGGCTCGTTTAACGGCGTCAGTCTATAACATGCCACTTTACCGTTATATCGGGGGAATGAGCGCCAATTTATTACCTGTACCCTGTATGAATATCATCAATGGCGGCGTTCACGCCCGGGGTCAGGGCGCAGATTTCCAAGAGTATATGATTGCGCCAGTGGGCGCGCCTACTTTCCGTGAAGCCATGCGCTGGGGTAGCGAAGTTTATCAAACCTTAAGACAAATTCTCATCAGTAAGGGGTTGAGTGCCGGTGTTGGCGATGAAGGCGGGTTTGCGCCTATCGTTTCATCCAATCGACAGCCGCTGGAACTGATTGTCCAGGCAATCGAGCAAGCCGGATATCGTCCTGGGGATGATATCGGAATATGTATGGACCCGGCATCAAGCGAATTCTGTAAAGAGGGTAAATATCATCTCCGCACCGAAAATGTCGCCTTAACATCCCAGGAAATGACAGATTATTACCAGGGGCTGATTAAAAACTTCCCCATCATTCTGCTTGAAGATGGCCTTGCAGAAGATGATTGGGACGGGTGGAAATATCTTAATGACACCATTGGACACCAGGTGGAATTGGTCGGCGATGACCTGTTTGTTACCAACGTAAAATACATACAGCGTGGGATAGATGAACAGTTAGCCAATGCAGCGTTGATAAAACTGAACCAGATTGGCTCATTGAGTGAAACCATTGATGCGGTTCACCTGTGCCATCAACATGGTTGGGGGACATTTATATCGCACCGTAGTGGCGAAACCGTGGATTCCTTTATTGCCGATATGACAGTCGGTTTGATGGCTGGTCATCTTAAAACCGGGGCACCATGTCGTGGTGAACGTATAGAAAAATACAATCAGTTAATGCGAATTGAAGAGGAACTTGGCAGTGCGGCAGTCTATGCAGGTAAATCAGCTTTCGTGACATACTAACCCACTGTTTATCGGCAGAAGGCGCAAACAATAGTAGCCGCCACTGAACATCGTCCGCTATGGACATGTTATATGGAGGCTTAATTACTCGCCAACCTTCTGCCGACAATGGATAAAACGCTTAAACCACTTTCCTGCTGTTCAAATCCCGATCCCGCTCACAGCGTGAGTAGTATCTGATGATCCCCTGACACCACCGTAACCGGTACCGATCCTTCCTCTGCCTCAACGGGGATAGCCACATCATCCAGTGTTGCCTGTGCAATCCCTCGGCACCGGTGCGAATCATTCACCACGCGAATAGTATAGTGAGCGTCCCCCAGCGTGACGGTTGCCTCAAAACCTGGCCAGTGTGATGGAATACAAGGGCAAAGAATCAACCGATCACCTTCACGATGAATGCCAAGAATGCCCTCGATACCCGCCCGGTACATCCACCCTGCCGAGCCGGTGTACCAGGTCCAGCCACCACGCCCGGTATGGGGGGCAACGGAATAAACATCAGCAGCGATGACATAAGGTTCAACCCGGTATCGGGAAACCTGTTCCGGCGTTGAAGCGTGGTTGATTGGGTTAAGCAATGCAAACAGTTCTGCGGCTTTATCACCTTCCCCCATCTGGGCAAAAGCCAGCACCGCCCACAGCGCGGCATGGGTGTATTGCCCGCCATTTTCGCGAAGACCGGGTGGGTAGCCTTTGATGTAACCAGGATCATGCATAGTGTGATCAAACGGTGGCGTGAACAGCAAAGCCAGTCCCTCTTTTCGTCGAATCAGGTAGTCCTCCATCGAGGCCATGGCTAACGCCGCGCGCTCAGGGATGGCAGCACCGGAAAGTACCGCCCATGACTGCACGATCGAATCAATGACACACTCATCATTGCTATGACTGCCAAGCCAGGTGCCATCATCAAACGTTGCCCGGCGATACCAGGCGCCGTCCCATGCTGTACGCTCAATAGCCTGCCGCACCGACTCGGCATGCTCACGCCAGCGTGAGACGCGCTCTGCTTCCGAAGCATCGGCCAGTGGGGCAAAGATTTCTATTGTGCGGATGAGCAGCCATCCCAGCCAGACACTTTCGCCTTTCCCGCCTTCCCCGACACGATTCATGCCATCGTTCCAATCCCCGCTCCCCATCAGCGGTAAACCATGAGTTCCGGTCAACGACAGGCACTGATCCAACCCTCGAGCACAGTGCTCAAACAGAGACGCTGACTCAGCGCACGGCATGGGTTGGAAGAAGATATCATGCTCATCCGGGGCAACCGGCGGCCCATCCAGAAAGCAGATGGACTCGGCCAGAACACTGTAATCCTGACTGACCTGCACATACGTTGCGGTGGCAAAAGCCAGCCAGACACGATCATCAGAAATATGGGTTCTTACCCCGGCACCGCTATGTGGTAGCCACCAATGCTGAAAATCACCTTCGACAAACTGTCGTCCAGCCGCCCGCAACAGGTGTTGCCGCGTCTCCTGAGGGTAGGAGAAGGTCAATGCCATGCCATCCTGTAACTGGTCGCGGAAACCATATGCGCCACTGGCCTGATAAAACCCGCAACGGGCCTGAATGCGACATGACAGCGTCTGATAGAGCAACCAGCCATTGAGCATAATGTCCATTGCTCTGTCTGGTGTTTTAATCTGTATCGCACCGGTTATTGCCTCCCAATGCGCTTCAACCTCACTCAGCACCTGATCCAGATCGATTTTCCGATATTTCTCAATCAGGTCTCTGACCTGTTCAACGGAGGTCCCTTGACCGATACACCAGACTATCTCGGTCTGCTCTCCAGGGGCCAGATGGATCTGTGTCTGTAACACACTACAGGGGTCGACTCCGGCCGCTACATTCCCTGATAACTGACGGTTTTCCATCAGTGCCGCTGGCAACCTCATTTGTCCATTACGACCGATAAATTCGGTTCTGTCGGCGGTCAATGATGACTGCTGACCCGCTAAATCAGCAAAACCGATGCGTCCTGGAAAACTGCCGGACCAGAGATTACTCACCAGCATCGCGCCCGTCTGTGCATCTACATGACTGAGTAGATAAGGCGCACTGGCGCTACGTAAACCACCCAGCACCCATTCGGCATAGGCAGTAATAGTCAGATAGCGCACTTGCGTTGAGGTGTTATGTACTTTCAGACGAGATATTTTTATCGGATCAACCAGTGGGACATACTGTAATAATTCCAGCTCAATGCCATTGGCATTATGAGCAAACTTGCTATAACCCAGCCCGTGCCGGGCGACGTAGCACCCACCATCATTAATCGGCCATGCTGTTGGCGTCCATAGTACACCGCTGACATCATCATGTACGTACAGCACTTCTCCACCGGGATCAGACACCGCATCATTACCCCAGGGCGTCAGCTGATTTTCACGGCTGTTTTCCGCCCAGGTGTAACCACTACCCACTTCCGACACCTGAAAACCAAACGTTGGGTTGGCAATAATATTCACCCACGGCGCAGGGGTTGTGAGCCCGGCCTCGAGGACCGTGACATATTCACGCCCCTGTCGGGCAAACCCGCCAATACCGTTAAAAAACTCGAGTTCCTCCGTCAGCGGCATCTTGTCTGGCACACTCAGCTTTAACATGCGTGGCAGACGACGCCGGGGAGGTGCATACGGGATTAAGTCAAGTTGGTGGGAAATTGCCCCTCGACGGGCAACCAACGATATTCTCGCTACCGATAGCAGCAAAGCCCTTGACTCTTGCGACATTAAGTCCGCACGCAGGGCAAATACGGATCCCCGGGTCTGTGCCCCTCCCAAACGCGGTCTGGACTGGCTACTGTGAATCGCTGTTTCGATAGCCATCTGTAGATCCTGTATATAAGACGATGCGCGCTCATTAACGATGACCAGATCCACATTCAGCAACTTCATACGCCAATATTCATGCGCTCTCAGCAGTTGATGAACCTGGGCGATATCATCAATATCATCAATACGTAGCAGCACAATGGGCAAATCACCCGAAATCGACATCGGCCAAAGACCCGATTGTGCTCCCGCACCACGGACTATCGATTCAACCGGGGCCCGAAAACGCGGATCGGCATAGAGTACCGGGGCCGCCAAACGTTGAAAATCCGCCGCTTCTTCCGCCTTCACACCAAGATGACGCAATTGCACCTGAGCCTGTGTCCAGGCAAAGGTTTTATCACGTTCAAACGCACTACGATCATGATGCTTATCGATCACATCAATCAGTTCTTCACGCGAGGTAGCGATAACGGTCCAGAACGCCAGACGAACCGTTTTACCGGCGGGAACCGTCACCTGCTGACGCAGTGAAAATATGGGATCAAGTACCGTGCCTGTGGTATTCGACAACGCCTTATGGCCTGAAATAGCATCGGCAGTCATGACTGATTTCCCCCGGCCGATAAAACGCGCACGGTCGGATTCATACTGTATTTCGCTGCCATCCGTCCCTTCCAGCACCATAAAATGTGCAGCCCAGACCGGATGCTCATCCTGGCTTCTTGGCCGACGGGTAGCAATTAATGCAGAAAATTCATCCAGATACTCTGTTTGTATAAATAAACGGGAAAAGGCTGTATGGGCATTATCGGCGCTGGGCGGAGCCAGCACGATTTCCGCATAGGACGTCAGTTCAATGTCACGCTGCCGCCGGCCACTGTTCGTCAGGGTAATACGGCGTACTTCACCATCGCTTTCACACGAAACCAATACATCCATCGTAGTGGTCAATGTGCGTTCATAACGGATGAAGGAGGCGTGATCTTCCCCGAAAATAACATCGTGACGATGGGGGGGTTCGCCAATTGCACTATTGATGATGTTAGAAGGGGGTGGCAGATTTCCCGCCGGTTCCATTAACGGATGTTCGTCAGCCGCAGTCCAGATTCTTCCACTGCGCATATCACGTAACAGAATAAAACTCCCCCAGTTATCCCGGGTCGGGTCTTCCCGCCAGCGTGTAACCGCTAACCCACGGCAGTGGCTATAACCGGATCCGGTTGTGGTAAGCATCACGGCATAGCGGCCATTGGAAAGTAAATGTGTTACGGGCGCCCCTACGGGTATAGCGGAAAAACGCCGCAATATGGCCGCTTCATTAGTGCTTTCACTCCGGCTGTCTTTCACATCGTCTGGCAGCGGCTCAGCAATAGCGACGTGCACTGGCCGGCTTTCCTGTAACAGCAGGTTACAGGACTGAATCATCGGTTCACGATGAAAACGGCAGCGCATATTGCCATCATGCAACGTGTTGGCGATCGCCACCAGTGTCATCCCCTGATGGTGTGCCATGAAGCTGTAAACAATGGCCACCTTTTCATTATCTGGCAAGCGCGAAGGTGTAAAATCCATTGCCTCATAAAATCCATAGCGGCCAGAAGCCCCCAACGCCGCCAAGCGCTCATAGTTTCGGCAGGCGGCAAGCGGATCGATCATGGTTGCCAACCCGGTCGCATACGGCGCCACCACCAGATTATCCGCCAGTCCCCGTTTCAACCCCAGACCAGGAACACCGAAATTGGTGTATTGATAGATGAAATCGATATCACGCGCATTATAGGCCGATTCAGAAATGCCCCAGGGAAGTGATAGGCTTCGGCCATAAGTTTGCTGCTGCGCCACAATCAGACGGGTCGTCTGTTCCAGCAAACTCCCTAATGGCGCACGCATCAACAACGATGGCATCAGGTACTCGAACATCGAACCCGACCATGACATTAGTGCCGAGCTACGGCCGATACGCGTGGCGCCCCGTCCCAGACGAAACCAGTGTCGAGTGCCGACATCGCCTTTGGCGATAGCAAACAGACTGGCTAATCGCGCCTCGGAAGCCAGCAGATCATAGCAACTGACATCAAGGCGATTTTCCGACATTAAATAGCCAATCGACAGCAGCTTACGCTCCGGGTCAACAAGAAACTTAAAGTCCATTTCCATCGCCATCGTCCGTGCCCGGGAAGCCAGGTTCTGCAACCGCTCAACCAGCATCTCGCGCAGAGCACCAGGGCAGACCCGTTCCCTCTCCTGCTCAACTAACATCGATCGCGCGGCATTCATCCAGAAAATGGGGTCGACGATAACACCATCATCAGTTCGCGGTAACAACGCATAAGTTCGCTGCAACAACGGTTCCAACTGCCGAAGAGATGCCGATAACAGACGTTCAGGGGCAAGATCACTGTTCAGTAAATTCTCAATATTGTCTAACGACTGGAGTAGCAAAGGCTCATTCTGAGTCTCCTGATGCCGAGACAGCGCATCACGAATCAGTTGGAGATGGTCGGCTAATGGCTCACGAACATCCTGTTCCCAGCACGCTTCCTGCCATAACTCACAGGCATTCGCCAATGCGATCAGATCACCAGCCAGATTGCCACTATCCACCGAAGAGACATAAGCCGGTAATAATGTCTGGAGCGTCTGCGTGTCATACCAGTTAAGAAAATGGCCATTAAAACGCTGTAACTGATCCAGAGTGGTGAACGTCGCTTCCAGACGATCAAGCACATTCTCTATGCCAATCCAGCCAAAATCTCGCGCTGACACCGTGGAGAGTAAATACAGACCAATATTGGTGGGCGAGGTACGGTGAGCAATAACCGGTTTTGGACGCTCCTGAAAATTATCCGGTGGCAGGTCATGTTCATGCTCAGTGACAAAGGTTTCGAAAAAACGCCAGGTACGCCGGGCGATCAATCTCAACGCCTGTTTATCCGCCTCGCTAATGTTTTCCTCCCGTGTGATAGCACGCTCTTCGCTGGCCCATAATGCCAACACGGGTGCCGCTAACCATAGCAATGCCAGCGGAAGCCAAAGTGGCCAGTTCCAGGGTGACATCACCAGCGCGCCACCCACCACAATCACGCCAAGCAACAAACCGCCAGCCATGTAAACATAAAAGCCCACCAGCGTCAGACGAGGGCGCCGCCCGGATTCCGCCGCGGTCGTCCACTCCAGCAAATGCTTGCGGGTGATAGTCAAACGCACCAGGGTACGAGAGAGAGCATCAAGCACTCGCCAGGTATTATCGAGAAGAAACGCCAGCAAGAGGAAGACCTGCATGAATGCCAGTTTGAGGTCACTTAGCAGATGTTCGAGGGGATGGCTCTGCTGCAATGACTTCTGGCGTGTCAGTCCCCACCAGCAGCGGGAAATAATATCCCAGAAAATCGGCAAATAAGCCGAGAATGCCAGTACCAACAGCACCACGAGGAAACCTTTCCACGCCAGCGCCAACGGCAAAACATTAAAAAGAAACATCATCAATAACAAACTGGGGGCTAAAAGCGAACGCCGTAGGTTATCAACCATCTTCCAGCGTCCTACTGCGGATAACGACGCCGTCTTACCTGTAGCGGTATGCGCCAGCCCCAGGATCCACGGTAAGAGTTGCCAGTCACCACGCGTCCAGCGGTGTTGCCGCTCGACAACAACGTCATAGCGGGAGGGAAAAGTTTCGATCAGTTCAACATCCGATGCCAGTCCCGAACGGGCATAACTGCCCTCAAACAGATCATGGCTCAATAACGTGTTTTCAGGAATGCGTCCCTCTAATGCCCGTTCAAAAGCATCCACGTCATAGATTCCCTTTCCGGTATAGGAGCCATTGCCGAATAAATCCTGATAGACATCAGATACTGCGGCTTCATAAGGATTAATGCCCCCCGGCGCAGTGAAAATACGCTGATACCGTGACCCTTCATGTCCTGCGGGCAGCGATGGCGTAATACGGGGTTGCAAAATGGCATAACCGGCGACAATATGCTGACCGCTGGCATCCCAGCATGGCTGGTTAAGCGGGTGCGCCATTTTGCCAATCAGTTTTAATGCCGTATCACGAGGTAAAAGCGTATCCGCATCCAGCGTAATCACATAGCGGACATCCGGCGGGACATAAACAGCTTGTTGCTCAACCGGTATAAAACTGGTATCCGTAGCACCACGCAATAAGCGGTTAAGTTCGTGCAATTTTCCCCGTTTACGCTCCCAGCCCATCCACACATTTTCACTGGCGTTGAACAGTCTTTTACGATGCAGCAATAAAAAACGCCTGCCGGCAGGCCCCGGTTCATAGCGATCATTAAGCTGCTGGATGGTTCGTGATGCCAGGCTTAACAGCGCTCGATCTCTTTCGATAGTTTCCGTATCGGCATCAATACCATCCGTCAGCAAGGCAAACGTCATGTCGCCCTGGCCACTGGACAGATAATGAACTTCGAGTTGCGCTATTTGTTGCAGGATATCCTGCTCATTGGACAGCAATGTCGGTATTACTATCATGGTCCGGTAACGCGTTGGCACACCATATAATAGTTCCAACCCAGCCAATGGCGAGGCACCGCATAACGCGGTAATCAGGCGGTTAACCCAGGCTATCGCAACTTCAGAAAATGGAATCAGGCAGACGAGGCCGATCAATATCAGCCAGACGGCTGAAACCACGGGGAGTGACAATATGACCCCTATCCCTGCGAATAACAGTGCAGTAAAAAACCCGATTGATCCCAGATAACCGGTCATGCCAACACGCCGGGTAAACCGGTTAAAACACAGTGCTGCGCCAGGCCGAAAACCGATAGCCGCTTCCAGTTGCGGTCTCCCTTCTGCAATCAGGTAATAACCTGGATCGCGTTTTCGGGCACTGAGATCATCGTAAGGCGATGAATCAGGATCACCTTGCGCCATCAGTAAGGCTTCTTTCGCAATATCCAATTCCGTACACGGCGCCCGACGCCCAAGATGCTCAATTGCACTGCGGTATAGATTGCGGGTGGTAAAATCCATCTCATCGAATGCACTGCCTTCCCGTAGACACACATCAACCAGACTGACACTTTCAAAAAATGTCGCCCAATCCATGTCGGAGATTAGCCGCATGCTGGTGATAATATTACGCACAGTGACGTTGGACGCGCCAAGGCGTTGCTGGGTGGATTGCACGACTTCATCCATCGAACTTCCCTGCTGGCTCAGTCGGTATTCCAGCCATCCCAGTGCGGGTGTAGTTCGGGGATCCAGATCGCGTAAGCGTTTCACCAACTGAGCCGCAAACGTATCAGACAAAGGTGCCTTGTTGTAACGGGCAATTTCATTAGCCAATGCAGCTTGCCCATCCCCGGCACGCAAAAGATTATTCGCAACGGATTCCGCTTCGGCTCGCGCCAGACGCCCTGCGGTCATTTGGTCAGCCAGGCGGCGTAGATTTTCAATCAACACAATACGCAAGGTAATGGCAACAGCCCACAGTTCCCCGATCGTCAAGGGCTGCACTTCTTGATATGCCATGATGAAACGGCGTAATGCTTCTGGATCAATATAACTATCCGTGTGAGCGACAAAGGCCCACACCAGACCAAGTACCCGGGGATAACCGACAAACGGCCCCTGAGATAACTTAGGCAGTTGTCGGTAATAATGTGGGGGAAGATCTTCGCGGACTTCACGAATCTGCTCAGCGACCAGATGATAGTTATCCAATAACCACTCGGCTGCCGGCACCACACGTCGGCCTTTTTCCAGTTCGGCGGCATTGGCGCGATAAGCGGCCAGGAGCACTTTAGCATTATCATTCAGTCGATGGTGTAACGGCGGAACAAAAGGCGGTGAACTCGTCACCGTCTGAACGGTAGCCAATGTGCGCCCGTTTTGTTCCAAACGTTCCGGGCCAAATAACTCGCCTCTTACCGGTAGAGTATCATTCCAGGGCGACGAGGATTCACGCGAATTAAACCGTGATCGAGAGAATATTTTCATAATCGCCTTTTAACCTGAGCGCAAAATCCGCACAGGTGGTATTGAAAGTAACGTCAAAAAAGCTGACAAACCTTATGGGTACAGGAGTATCAGTGCTTTAATAAAGTTATGAGAGTGCGAACATCCGCTCGAATTCGCTCACGTCATGAGCGGAGGTGACTAAAAGTAAAGCGAATTTAAGTATAGTAGATAAAATGTCCGACCATTGAATATTCTGTCGGAGCAGGTAGGTTACAAAACGCCAACTCTATCAAAGCAGGGCGTTATCTTACTCAGCCTGGAATCCTTTCCAGGCATGATTGGCAGGTATCACGTCCGGCACTCAAACACCCATCTGGCTTATCTTTTGAGCGAGCGCTCGCAATTCATCTGCAATCTGCTGCAAGTTATTGTCATCATGAACCTGCGGCCCGGTCGAATTACGTATCACCAGTTTTGCCGGCAGGATCGACGACGAACGCTGTGCGTCGTCCTCATTGACCCCAAGCACTCGTCTCACCGCTTCTTTGCCTTGCAAGTCCAGATCCAGCGATACGGTGGTTAATGCCGGATAAAAGAACGCGCTTTCATAGGTATTATCGTAACCAATTACTGATTTCTCTCCGGGAATGGACAATTGATGTTGGTGGAAAGCACTCAATACACCGAGTGACATCTGATCATTACCCACCAGCACCGCCGAGAAGTGCGGTGTTTCCCGCATCATTTGTAGCGCCCCCGCATAACCACTTTGCGCATCCCAGTTACCATGCAACACCGTAACGGGATTCAGTCCGTAATCATGCAGCGCCTCCTGCCAGTTTTTCAGCCGCAGATTGGCTGAAATAGAGTGCTGGGGACCAGCCAACAGCGCGATATCACGGTGCCCCAACTCATAGAGATACTTCACGCTGGCGCGGGTGCCATCTGCTGGATTGAAGGAGACGTTGAACACCGAGCTATACGGGTCAACATCCAGAAACAGACAGATGATATCGTCATTGTCCGCAGCGATTTTTTCCGCCGCCGCCGTTTCCAGTGGGACGTTGATAATAACTTTATCCACCAGTTGGGACTTAAGCTCGTTGATGGAGTCCTGGATAGCATGATTGACGTTCTCATCAATCATTGAAATCAACACCAGATATCCTTCGGTATTCGCGTAACGTTTTACCGCTGCCGCCACCTGGGAAGGCGCATGTAATGCCAGTGAAATCGTCACCAGCCCCAACGTCCGGCTGCGTTTACCTACCAGTTGTTGTGCCAGACGATTCGGCACATACCTTAATAGCTCAATAGACTGTTCAACCTTGCGGCGCGTGGATTCTGACACATTGGCAGACTTGTTCAGTACCCGGGAAACCGTCTGATAAGATACGCCGGCATGACGAGCGACATCCTCTAACGTACTACTTTTCGACTTCATGGTTCGCTCCCTGCAATAGTGATGTCTTAATTGTAACAGGCACTCCGTCACCAACATAGTTATCGTTATAATACGTCAAAAAGTCACCATAAAAGTTATTCGTTCACATATTAGAACAAGTGATCAAGTTCACTTCCTATTACAAATAACGCTGTTTTATTTGCATTAAATCACAATAAATTGATAAGAGAATTGCTTGTTATATAAATTAGTACTTTCATAGCCTTTTAAATGTGAACGTATTACAAATAAAAGAGGCATACATGAATACGACGTTGCGTACCCTATCCGTCGCTATTGCAGTGACACTCACTTCCCCTTCTCTGTTTGCCATTGATTTTCACGGCTATTTGCGATCTGGTGTGGGTGTCTCGCGTAATGGCAGCCTGGAGGAGTGGCAAAAAAACAAGGTAGGTCGTCTGGGAAATGAATCCGACACTTATGGCGAAGTTGAGCTGGGCAGTGAGGTTTACAAAAAAAATGATGTCAGTTTCTATGTGGACAGTATGGTCAGCATGGTGTCTAACGGTGCCACTGACAATGAAACCACTATTGGCGATAACGCTCAGTTCGGGCTCCGCCAGCTTAATTTACAGATCAAAGGTCTGATCCCTGGCGATCCAAACGCGGTGATCTGGGGCGGCAAACGCTATTACCAACGCCACGATCTGCACATCATTGATACTAAATACTGGAATATCTCTGGTGCGGGCGCGGGCGTGGAAAATTTGTCCTTTGGTCCTGGCGCGGTTTCAGTGGCCTGGATCCGGGGTGATGGCAATGATGTGGACTACCGGGTAAATAACGATAACGACCTCAACATCAACTATCTCGACCTACGCTATGCCGGTTGGAAACCCTGGTCTGGCGCCTGGACAGAATTTGGTATTGATTACGCCATGCCTAATCCAACCAAAAAACAGAAAGAGTATGGTGGCCTGTACGACGCCAAGAATGGCGTGATGCTCACCAGTGAAATCAGTCAGGACATGCTGGGTGGCTATGACAAGATCGTGTTGCAGTATGCCACCAAAGGTCTGGCGCAGAATATGGTGTCTCAGGGCGGCGGCTGGTATGACGTTTGGAACAATACTGATGATGCCACGGGCTACCGGGTGATCAATACCGGTCTGATCCCGATTACCGATAAATTTTCGCTCAATCACGTATTGACCTATGGCTCGGCAAACAATATCAGCGCCCAAATCGATAAAAGCCGGTTGATCTCGCTGGTTGGCCGTGCACAGTATCAATTCACCGATTATGTCCGCGCTATTGGCGAAGTCGGTGTCTTCTACCAGAAAGATGACCACAAAGATGGCAGTCAGTACAAACAGGGTGGCGAGAAATACACCATTGCACTGGGGTTAGCGGATGGACCGGCGTTCATGTCACGTCCGGAATTACGCATCTTTGCCTCGTACCTGAATGATTCTGAGCAGGGGAAATCATTTCAGGATGGCACGGCCAGCAACACCTGGAATTTTGGTGTACAGGTGGAAGCATGGTGGTAATAAAAAAATAGAATAAACCGCAACGTTCCATACTGAAATTAATTGTACATTACTTCCCTCAGCAATTGAGTTTTGCTATTGCTGGCAATGTGTTTTATCTATAAAAAAATAGACTTCAGGATAACGAGCCTAGATTCATTTATTGATAACCACTTCAAGTGGTTATCAATATTTTTTATTCTTAATCATTAATAGAAAAACGTGTTTCAAGTAATTTACGTAGATTATCCGATTGCGTACCAAATACGGCATGAACCTCCTGACCAATAATAATCACGCCTAATGCCCCTGATTTCTGCAACCCGCTAGAATCCACCATAGACAGGTCATTAACGGTAACACGCAGCCGCGTAATACAGGCATCTACATATTTTATGTTCTCTCTTCCACCAAAGTTTTGTATTAATTTTTCCAGATACTGGTTGTCAATATCACTATTTTCCACCATTTTTTTGGGGTGGGAAAAATAGTTGATAAAAGATTTCAAATTTACCATTCTTATTTCCTCATATCATGCAAAAACAAAAACGCCCGATCAATAGAACGGGCGCAATCCATAAAGATCAACCTATGCCAGATAACGGGATAAAATACGGTAGCCCCATGGCAGTAAAGTGATCATGCCCGACAACGCCTTTCCATTTGCCATATCTACATAACCCGCTGGCAGGGATAGCGTTTTCATCTCATCACTGAAATTCTGCACAATAACGAACTCACACTCACCATCAGTTCGTCGCTGTGCCGTAACACTATAAGGTAGCACGGTTTCCAGTGCACGAGGCAGATTGAGCTTTGCCGCCAGTGCGCCAAAGAAATCGCGCTGGAATGCCGCATCATTGCGTGAAGCCACATACCAGGCCTCACCCGCGCCGAACCGGTTGACCGTCACAGCGGGACGCCCGGCATAAAAATCACTGCCGTAAGTCGCCAGCGCCGTCGCCCCCTCAAGATGAAGCAATTCACACAGGTGGCGCGCCGACCAGGCCCCTTGCAGCCCTAGCGTATTGCCAGGTGTGCTATTAACGCTATTGGTTTCACCCTCTTTCAGACAATCGATCTCCTCTGCCCAGATACCCAACAGCGGACGCAAAGGACCGGGGAAACCGCCAAGATGACACAGGTCGGTCTCATTGACGATCCCACTCCAGTAAGTAGTGACAAACTGCCCTCCCTGCCTGACAAAGTCTTCGGCGTTTTTGGCGAACCCGTCACGTACCATGTACAGCATGGGGGCAATCACCAGTTGGTAACCACTGAGATCACAATCGGCATTAATGATATCCACGGCGATGCCCTGTTCCCAGAAGGGGCGATAATGCTCCGCCACAGTCTTCTCATAATACAGTCCATGGTTGCGCGGCCCTTGCGCATCATCCATTGCCCAACGACTTTCCCAATCAAAAATGATAGCCACACGAGCGTCAATCCGGCTACCCGCCACCGGGGCCATAACACCCAACAGGCGACCCAGCTCACTGACTTCCTGTCCGACCCGGGTATCAAGGCGACCAGAATGATCAATCACCGCACCGTGAAATTTTTCCACCGAACCACGACTTTTCCGCCACTGAAAGTACTGGATAGAATCCGCACCGTGCGCCACCGCCTGCAATGAAGAAAGAATATGCATACCGGGTCTCTTCAGCTTGCTGGTCGGTTGCCAGTTGGTGACGCTTGGACTGGATTCCATCAGCACAAACGGTTTTCCCTGCTTCAGCGTACGCATCAGATCGTGGTACATGGCCGTGTAGCAAGCCAGTTCCGTTTCATCCGGCTGGCTATGCCACTGCGGGTAGCTGTCCCAGGAGATAAAATCAATCACCTGTGCCAACTGCCAGTAATCGTAATCGTAGAAATACTCCATAAAATTAGTGGTGGCGGGCAGATTCGGGTTCACCGCTTTCAGCGGGACGATTTCCTGTGCACAGAAATCGGTGGCCTGCGTACTACAAAAACGCCGCCAGTCCAGATTTAAACCATGGATGGACACCTCACCCTGTGGTGCCGGTGATTCAATCTGTGACCAATCGCTATAAGTATGACTCCAGAACGTGCTCCACCAGGCTTCGTTCAACTTGTTCAGCGTCTGATATCGCAGCTGTAACCAGCGACGAAAATTATCCTGACAACGGCTGCAATGGCACTCGCCACTATATTCATTGGAAATATGCCAGCCAATCACCGCTGGATGGTACGCATAGCGATGTGCCAGCTGGTGGTTGATAGCATTGACCTTGCGGCGATAAATCGGTGACGATGGGCAATGATTATGCCGACCACCATGCAATGCCTGTACCCGGTCACGCCCCACGCGCAGCACTTCAGGATATTTCTGAGACATCCACGCCGGTCTGGCACCACTGGGCGTGGCCAAAAAGACCCGAATACCGGCGGCATTCAATTTATCCAGCACATCATCCAGCCAGTCGAATTGATATTTTCCCTCTTCCGGTTCCAGCATTGACCAACTGAAAATACCCACCGACATGACATTACAATTCGCCTGCTTCATCATTTGAATATCTTGTTCAATTACCCCCGGATAATTAATCCATTGCTCCGGGTTATAGTCTGCTCCGTGCAATAAGCCAGCAACCTTTGCGCTTAAAGGAGGAAATTTATTCATTACAACCTCTTGAATATTGACCACTGAATTTCTGTATTTACCAATAGGTTTCGAGTTGCAGAAAGGTGCCGACCGCAGGAATTTCCAAGGTCGACACCACACCTGTAACGTGAAAAATGACGGGTATAACGATGTTGTGAAAAATCAATTAAATACCTTGACGGAAGGCAGGACGTTTCCCTGGCAATCAAACAAGGCTTGATTTTCCCTGGCATTTCCCTCTTTCCATTTATCATGGATATATTTCATGCCCGCTGGCGTTGCCCACCCGGCACCCGGCACCGCAATCCAGGTGGGTTCCCAATAAAACATCCCTTTACCGCGACCATCGGGCACATCAATGATGCTTTGCATTAAATCGTGAATGAAATCGCTCTGCCCTTGAACCGTTGCCGGATAGCCACCAGCTTTTGCCTCTTTGTCGGTAAAACTGTTTTCGGCATCATCGCAATTTGCCAGGGTGTAACCATAAGCGGCTTCCACCACAATCACGTTCTTACCGTAGCGCTTGCTGATATCATCCATATTGGCTTTCAGCGCACTGATCGGACCATTCCAATAGGTGTACATTGACAGGCCGATGACATCGAACGGTACATTACGTCGGGTGATTTCATCGAACCACCAGCGGAAGGTGTCATTCTTGGTTCCCTCTGCCAGATGCAGCATGATTTTCACCTGTGATGGCGAGGTCAGATTTTCCCGCAGACCACTTATCGCGGCGTTCAACAGTCCAGCCAAACGATCAAATTCACCACCACCCTGTCCCCAGCTTTTGCCTTCCGGCCACAATATGCCGCCGTTAATCTCATTGCCGATTTGCACCATATCCGGCAGCACTCCCTGCTGTTTGAACGTGGCAATGGTGTCGCGGGTATAGTCATGAATCGCCGTTTTCAATTGTTCATATCCCATCCCCTGCCAGGCCTTGGGCTTGTACTGTTTACCGGGATCGGTCCAGAAATCGCTGTAATGAAAATCCAGTAACAACTTCATCCCCTGCGCCTTGGCGCGCTTTGCCAGCGCCAGTGTGGTGGCGAGATCATTGTTACCCCCGCCATACGGGTTACCAGCGCTGTCCTTCGGATCGACCCACAGGCGCAGACGGACGTAATTCACGCCGTTGTGTCGGAGAATGACCAGTGGGTCCTGCCGGACGTGATGCTCATCATAGAACTTGCCACCATGCTGCTCGACATCAGCCAATGTGGAAATATCCACGCCTTTAATAAACCCGGTGGGCTCATGGCGCAGCGGGGTGATCACTATCGGGTCAGCCGCCACTACCGGGGCCGCGGGGGCTAAAACGAGACAAAACCCTAAAAACGCCAACGTGCTTGTATTCATGACATTATCCTTTGGTACTGCCAGAGGTCAGGCCGGATACAAAATATTTTTGCAAGGCCAGGTATAAAATAGCGACCGGTACGGCGATCAGTACCGCGCCCGCCGCATAGGTGGTGTAACTGGCCCCCATCTTCTCGGACACCAGGTTGTACAGACCGATCGGCAAGGTATATTGATCCGGTGTCCGCAAGATGGTGCTGGAAAGAATGAAGTCTCCTAACGGGCCGGTGAAGGAAAACAGCGCCACTACGGCGATAATCGGTTTGGAAAGTGGCATGATGATCTCCACAAAAATACGGAAATTACCGGCACCGTCCATGCGCGCCGACTCATCCAGATCCCTCGGGATAGCATCCAGATAGCCTTTCATCAAATAGGTGTTCATCGGGATCATGCCGGCCACATAAATCAGCACCAATGCCAGGTGGCTGTTGATCAACCCCAGTAACTGTGACAGGACAAAAATGGCAATCAACGCGGAAAACTGTGGAATCATTTGCAGCAACAAAAACAGCATCAGGCCGTTTTGCCGGCCCTTGAAGCGAAAACGGGAAAACGCGTAGGCGGTAAAGCTGACACTGATCAGCGTCAATATCATGGTCAGCACGCTGATCTCCATCGAGTTCCAATACCATGTCAGGTAACTAACCTGGCCGTTGAACAGGTCGGCATAGTGCTGAAACGAGAGATTTTCCGGGATGATAGAACTGCTCAGCAGGCTGTTGCCAGCATTCAATGATGCCCCGATGGTCCACACCAGCGGGTAGATGATAATCACCGACACCAGCAGAATCAGCAGCCAGGACAGGGACAGCCGCACCCACTTCTCTTTTTTTATGCTCTTCGACGTTGCCATGGTTATCCCCTTAAGCCATATCATCATTTTTGAATGAACGGGTGGCACGGAATTGCCACAACGCCAAACCGACCACAAAAATGGACAGCAGAATGGTGATAGTGGCGGCAATGGCGTACTGCGAAGAGGACATGGTCAGTTTGTAGATCCAGGAGACCAGGATATCCGTGCCTCCGGCGTTGGAACCGACTACCGCCGGGCCGCCATTGTTAAACAGGTAGATGATGTTGAAATTGTTAAAGTTGAAGGTGTATTGCGTAATGATGATTGGTGCAATGGAGTAGAGTACCAACGGTAGTGTAATGGTTTTTAATTTGGTCCAGACACTCGCGCCATCCATCGTCGCCGCTTCATACAAATCCTCTGGAATGGCCTGTAACACGCCGGTGGTCATGGCGAACACAAACGGGAAACCAAGCCAGGTTTGCATCATGATCAGTGCGGTTTTAGTCCAGAACGGATCGGTCAGCCAGGCTTTGGGGGCAATACCGAAAAACGCCAGAATGGCATTATTGATGACACCGAAAGAGTCATTGAACATGCCGGCAAATACCAGAATAGTGACGAAACCCGGCACCGCCCACGGCAGGATAAAAATGGTGCGGATCAAGGGCTTAAATCGCAAATCCTTTTGATTGACCAAAATGGCCAGCAACACACCCACACTGCACTGTAGCGTGGTAGCCAGCAGCGTCCAGACCACTGTCCACTGCAACACATCCAGAAAGGTGGACCGCCAGATAGACAAGGTAAAAATGTTGACGAAGTTCCTGAGACCGACCCAATCCACCAGCTTTGCTGGCGGGGTGTGATACAGATTGTAATTGGTAAAGGCAATTGAAAAACCAAACAGAATGGGAAAGATCACCACAAAAACCAGCAGGATAAACCCCGGCGTGATCATCAGGTACGGGAAACCTTCACTCAGCAATATCTGATATTGCTGCCGCACACTATTAAGCGCCAACCCCTCATCCCGTTTCTGCCCATTGACCCAGGCATCACGTAGTGACAAGGCGTAAACTGCCAACCCGAACGCGATGATCAACAGGCTGATAATGCCCTTCGCCAACAGAAAAATGGAGTTATCACGTGGTACTTGCTCGCCAAGCGTATACAGACCCCACACACCTTCCATGAGAAAGTCATGAAACACACCGATAAAGCTGCTAAGCAGAACCAGGAAAATGAGCCCTTTCGCCCACTGCCGGTGATAGAACTGGCCAAAACCGGGGACTAGGGCAAACAGCAATGCGACCGCCGCATGGCGACACCGCCCCTTAACAACGGTTAACTTTTCACTGGGAGTGATAATCACAAACTGTTCCTTCTTTATGACGGGAGCCGTCCTCCCGTTCAGGATAAGCGGAGGCCGGAGTTACTGATTGCTGGCTTTCATCGCCTCAATTTGCATCTTGATTTGTTTCACCGCATCGTCCAGCGCGGCCTGAGGTGCCTGTTTGCCGGTCATGCTCAATTGCAGCGCAGCGTTAGCCGGGCCCCAGACTTCCTGCATTTCGGGCACGCTGGGCATGGCGGTCGCCAAACTGGCCTGAATAGCGACGGCGCTGGCTCGCTGATCATTTTTAATCAACGGGTCATTAATCATTGCGACCAGTGGTGGGATCTCTTTGGTCAGTTGATAACGGGTTTTCACATACTCAGGCTGATTGATAAATGTAATAAATTGCTGTGCCAGCACCTTATCCTTGCCCCAGGTGGACACCACGTAACCTTTCACCCCCAGAAAAGAGTTCATCGACTGGCCATTGGCCAGTTTCGGTAGCGGCGCAACACCATAATTGATACCGGCGTCAGCGTAAGGCTGAAAGGCCCATGGCCCATTGATCACCGCCGCCACCTTTTTCTCGGTAAACAGAGAATCAATGGCATTAAGACCACTGTCACCAATGATCCCTCTGGGGAATAGCCCGTCGGTGTAGAATTTTTTCAGGCTGTTGACCGCCGCCACGCTACCCGGGGTGTTGAGACCGATATCCAGAGTATTCAATCCACCTTTGCTGTCTTTGCCAAAGATGTAGCCGCCCATCGACGCCATGACGCCCCAGCTGTAATAAAGCTGATCGAATTTCGCCAGCAAACCGTATCGATTTTCCGCCCGCTGTTTTTTGGAGAAGCGGTAATAGTCATCCAGCGTAGCCAACGGCTTGGGCAACAGATCCTTGTTGTAGATCAGCACCAATGTCTCTACCGCCTTGGGAATACCGTACAGCCGGTTGTTCATGGTGAAGGCATGGATGGACGACGACGTGAAGGCGGCGACTTCCGCTTTGTCGACCGTCAGTGGCGAGAGCAATCCTTGCACGACCGCAGAACCGAGCTGATCGTTAGGGATCACCAGCACATCAGGACCAATGCCTGCCGGGCCATCCAGACGCAGCTTCTCAATCTGTTGTGCATAAGGCATTTCCTGCATATTGACTTTCACGTTGTACTGTTTTTCGAAATCACTAACGGCCTGTTTTATGCCAACAGATTTCTTTATGTCCTCCCACACCGTCAGTTGCCGGCTTGCCGCGGCAGCGGCGAAAGTGGAATATTGGCCCGCCACCAGTGCGGTCAGGAGCAGAGCGGTTATTTTTTTGATTTTCATCACTCACCTCTTTTGTGAAGGTATTACATTTTTTTAATTCATGTTCATATTTTGATATTCAATCGATACATGAATGATCTATCCCACAACATGACTAAACAGAGCTCACCCGTTCCCTCAGTTGTTATACGCTATGCTTAGATCACTGTTAAATCTATATAATTATCATCAATGTGTGATCATGATTGCATAAATGAAACGCGATGATATGGCTTAAAATCTAGCCAAGTTATAGTCTTTTAAAGACTTTTTAGCTGTTATAGTTATTAATTAAACTTTGTTATACGTATTACATCAAGAGAGTAATTCATTCTCTAACACGACTCATTTACTGACAACGTTCCGAGGATCAACCGATGTCCAGCATAAGACTGAGAAATGTCACCAAACGTTTTGGCAAAACGGTGACGCTGCACAATATCAATCTTGATATTGAGGGAGGGGAATTTGCGGTATTTGTTGGTCCTTCGGGCTGCGGCAAATCCACGTTACTGCGCATGATTGCCGGTCTGGAGGAGATTAGTGAAGGAGAGGTACTGATTGGCGATGAATGCGTTAACGATGTCGCCCCTGCTCACCGTGGCGTGGCCATGGTGTTTCAGTCCTATGCGTTGTATCCGCATATGACGGTCGCCGAAAACATGGGATACGGGCTGAAAGTCAACGGTACACCAAAGGCAGAGATCCGCCATCAGGTAGAGATGGTTGCCAAAACACTGCAACTCTCCCATTTGCTGGACAGAAAGCCCAAACAACTCTCTGGCGGCCAGCGACAGCGCACCGCGATTGGTCGCGCCATCGTACGTAATCCCAACGTGTTCATGTTTGATGAACCACTCTCCAATCTGGATGCCGAGCTGCGGGTTGATATGCGTCTGCATATCGCCAAACTGCACCAGGAACTGAAAACCACCATGGTATATGTTACCCACGATCAAATTGAAGCGATGACGCTGGCGGATAAAATTGTGGTGATGAACGATGGGCGGGTAATACAAATGGGGTCACCGATGGACCTGTATTACAACCCTGACAATCGATTTGTCGCCGGGTTTATCGGTTCACCAAAAATGAATTTTCTACCGGCAACGGTGGTGAACTGGAAACCCGAGAAGCTCACCGTGGCCATTGAATACGGTAAAACCCTCACCCTCGCGATACGGACTCAACAGGTAGAGCCCAACGTGAACGTGACGCTCGGTATCCGCCCGGAACACCTGTCCACAGCAAGCACAATGCCGTTACAACTGGACTTTCACTGTGAAGTGGTGGAACGACTGGGCAATAACACCTATCTGTTCGGTCAGTGCCACGGTCATGATGGCTTCAAAATACTGCTGCCAGGGGATGCCCATTTCACGCCCTATCAAAAATTGCAGTTGGGTTTCGATTCCGGGCAGTGTTTGATATTTGATGAACACGGCACACGAATCAGCGCCGATATTCAGGTTAACCAGCAATAAAAATCTGGACTACCGCTTAGTCAATGCCTAACGCCAGTGCTTCACTCAGCCCGGCTCGCTAACACGGTGAACTGGCATAGAGTGCGCCATTCAAGATAATGAAGGATCGGCTACCGGCCATCACACATATCTTTACCCGTCGCGGTTACCGGTGCAACGTACCAGTAACCGGCGTTAATCAGATTGCATCTCCGTAAACACTGTCACTCTTGCACGACCATCCTGCTTGGACTGGTACAGTGCGGCATCAGCCTGCTGGATAAGCATTTCGCCGCTATTCGTGGCAGAAGGGATAATACTGGCGACACCGATACTTACCGATACCCGATCACTGACATCGGATGACACGTGTGGAATGTTCAAATCATGAATAACCTCCAGCACCGAGTGTGCCTTGCTCGTTGCCCCATCTTTATTGGTAAGCGGCAGCAAACACGCAAACTCCTCACCACCATAACGACAGCATAAATCCCAGGGCCGCCGAAACTCATTAGACAATGCGATAGCCATTTTCTGTAGGCATTTGTCGCCGGCGACATGGCCATATTGGTCATTAAATCGCTTGAAAAAATCCACATCGATCATTAAAAGCGATAAGGGTAATGACTCACGCTGACAAACGTTGAAATGGCATGACAACATCTCATCAAATTTGCGTCGATTCGCAATGTGGGTCAACCCATCCTGATTGACAAGATTTTCCAACAAATCAAATTGCTTTTTAAGCATCAGATGGGTTTTCACCCTGGCATATACAATCACCGGGTTTACCGGCTTGGTAATATAATCAGCACCGCCAATTTCAAAACCCTGTACCTCATTCCCCTCATCATCACGGGCAGTAACAAAAATAATCGGAATATATGAGGTTTCAACAGAAGCTTTCAGTTCCCGGCACACAGAATAGCCATCAAGATCAGGCATCACAATATCCAGTAAAATCAGATCTGGCTTTTGCTCTCTGGCAAGTTGTAACGCCTGTTTTCCAGAAGTTGCCATAATAATGTCGTAATCTTTTTTAAATATTTCGTTCAGTATTTTTATGTTGACGACCTGATCATCCACAATCAGTATTTTTTGCTTCTCCTCCTGTCCGGGGAAAGCCAGTCTCTCATTACTCATTTCTTCCCCTTATCACTACAGCAGTGACCACCGTTATGATGACTTACTTAACAAATAGAATAAGTTATACAGTTAAATACGCCATAATATAAATAGTGCACCTATATTTTTCTATTGCAGATTAAAAATCCAGATATGCCTTAAATAATTCGAGTTACAGAAAGACGGAAACCGAGCCATTAAGGGCAACCAATACACCTGCAACTTGAAGTATAACGGACATAAAAATTATTTTTATCTCACTATAGTATGGATCGGAAATGCTAAAGACCAGCATGCTCTATCATTATTGATGGTAGATAACAATAATGACATGTTTGCTACTGTTTTTAGCAGGTTAATAATTTCAATGCTATAACTGAACTGACGTTATTAAAGAAATAAAAATGATAATTTGCCGAGAATAATCCCATGCTGCGACGATTGAAACGCATCTTTTCAAACTACTGGTCCGCCAGTCTCCTTATCAGCCTGACAATAGTCAGCGTACTAATAGCCGTTAACAGGCATGAAGAGAACAAACTGCTCGTAGAAAAAGCGATACAGAAATCGGCACAGAACATTACAAAACAACTGGTTGATCAAATCACACTCTACCAGTACGGGCTACGGGGAGCCCGTGGCGCCATCATCGTCGCCGGCGACAACCTGACACAAAATCTCTTTGCCAATTATAGCCGCACCCGGAATATAAAAAATGAGTTTCCGGGAGCCAGAGGATTTGGCTATATCCAGCGCGTCCCGGACGATCAACTGGCCGCATTTGTTACACAAGTGCGTGCCATTCGACACAGTGATTTTACTGTCAAACAACTGACAGAACATCACGGGGATCATTATATCATTCGATATATTGAGCCGGAAGGCCCTAACCTGCAAGCCATCGGCCTGGATATTGCTTCTCAGGAAACACGTAGAGAAGCAGCAATACAATCAATGAAAACTGGCAAGGTCATACTAAGCGGGCCGATTACTCTGGTACAGGCCACAGGGAAACCACTCCAGTCATTTCTGATTCTTTTACCTATCTACCGCGATGCGGTGACGCCGGAAAGCGAATCAGAGCGCGTCAGCAAACTAATCGGATGGAGCTACGCCGCTTTATTAACAGAAGATGTTTTACACGCCATTAATCTTAACAGTGAGTTCCACCTGAGCCTGACTGACATCACTCAGGCCCAAACCCCCGTTCATTTTTATCAAAGCCCTCAGGACACCGCGTTATATGAAAAAACGATAACCGGCGGCCTCACACTATTTGGGCGCCACTGGCAGTACACCCTCGCGGTTTCTCCAGAGTTTATTACCGGGTTGCATCTTTTATCACCGCAGCGGGTTTTCCTGATCAGTGAAATAATAAGTGTTTTAATTACCCTGCTTGCCGGAAGTGTCGGTATTCTTTTACAGCAACGCAAGCGTGTTCATACGAAACAGGCGTCGCTGGCGGCTATTGTTGAAAGTTCTTCAGACGGTATCATCAGTATTAACTGCGCAGGCATTATAGAGAGCTGGAATCCCGGTGCCGAAGCCATTCTTGGATATAAGAAAAAAGAAACCATTGGTCAATCATGGCTGACGCTGGCTGAACCCATACAGAAAGAACCAGAATCATATGATTTATTGAAGATAATAAACCAGGGTCAATCACTGTCACGCGTACAAACTCAGCGCCGGCATAAAAACGGGGAACACGTCATCCTCTCAGAATCGGCGGCGCCACTGACCAAACCCGTTGGAGAAATCACCGGTGCCTCAATTACCTTCCGTGACATCACGCAGATGCTACAGATGCAAGATGAATTACATGCTCTTAATACTTCCCTGGAAGAAAAAGTCAGAATTCAAACCGATGATTTACTGACCACCAGCAATCAATTGAGTACAGCGGCAAAAATTGCAGGATTAGGGATATGGTGCTGGGATCTGGCAACAGACACGATCGCGTTAAACGATAAAATGGTTGAACTCTATACGCTCCCTGAATATATCAATAAAGATAATATTCCCATTAAAGCGTTACTTGATCGCCTGCATCCCGACGACATAGCGCTGATTCATTCCAATTTACAAAATTTGCGCGATGGGAAAATCGAAGTTCTGCCGGAGTTCAGAATATTACAACCTGATGGTGAAATTCGTTACCTCAAAAGCGCAGGTCTTGTGCAGTATGACATCAATGGCAATCCAGTCAGGATTACTGGTATAAATCAAGATATTACTAAGCAACGAAGATATGAAATGGAGCTTCAGTCGGCGAAAAATAAAGCTGACCTTGCCAGTCGGTCAAAATCGATGTTTGTGGCCAATATGAGCCATGAAATCCGCACCCCGATGAATGCGATTCTCGGTATGCTGCAACTTATTCAGCGCACGGTGCTTTCTGTCCAACAGAAGGATTACGTGACGAAAGCCTACACCGCTGCCAAATTGCTACTCAATCTGTTGAACGATATTCTTGACTATTCAAAAGCAGAAACTGGCAAGCTTGAACTCTTGATGCAAGAGTTCAGCATAGAAGAATTATTCTCCGAACTGTCCGCTATTTTAATTGGCAGCCAAGGCGGAAAGAGTGTTGAAATCATGTTCGAACTTGACCCGGAAATACCCAATAAGATTATTGGCGACAAGATTCGCCTCCAGCAAATCCTGATTAATCTTTCCAGTAATGCCGTCAAATTTACAGAAAGCGGGAATGTCACTATCAGTGTTTCTCTTTTGGAATATGGCAGCACTCATTCACGTTTGCGTTTTTCTATTCAGGATACCGGCATCGGCATCAGCCACGAACAACAGTCACTTATTTTTGAAAGCTTCACTCAGGCAGATTCGTCAATCTCTCGGCAATTTGGTGGAACCGGTCTGGGATTATCCATCAGTAAGCAACTGGTCAATTTAATGGGCGGGCACCTGTCCCTTGAAAGTACACTGGGAAAAGGCAGTCGCTTCTGGTTTGATATTTCCCTGTCACTTCCCACTCAACACCCTCACAACCAGGCTATTGCCGATTATACCCGACACCTTCGTTGCCTGGTGGTAGACGATAATGCGACATCACTCAATATTCTGAAGCAGTATTTTAAACAAGAAGAGTGGACAACCCAATGTGCAAGTAGTGGGCAAGAAGCATTGGCATTGATGAGCTTTCGTAACAGAAAACCGTTTGATGTCATTTTGCTTGATTATGTTATGCCCAACATAAACGGGCTCGACGTTGCACGTCAGATAAGAAAACACTTTTTGCCTGATGAGTCCCCGGTGGTACTCATTATTAGCGCCTTTGAAAATGACGTATTACAGTCAGCATCTCATCACATCGATGGTGAATTGTTTGATGATTTCCTGATGAAACCTATCACACCAGGGCAAATCAAATCGGCGATTAGGCGAGCTTTAAGGAATAAATCACCGACTTTGTTAACCGCGCCCCTACCTTTGAACCAGCATGAAGCAGCACAGGAAAAAAGGTTGTCTGGTATCAGTATACTTTTGGTTGAGGACAATGATTTCAATCGCCAGATTGCCTTTGAATTACTGGCCGCAGAAGGCGCCGATCTGGACTCCGCTACTGATGGACTTGAAGCTACCGAGAAAGTGCTTTCTCACGCCAAAAATTACCAGGTTATCCTTATGGATATGCAAATGCCTAAAATGGACGGTTTACAGGCAACCCGCTTGATCCGGGAAAGCCGCTCCCAGACAGAACTCCCCATCATTGCCATGACCGCCAATGTTAATCCCAGTGATGTACAAGCCTGTATCGACGCCGGAATGAATGCCCATCTGGGTAAACCACTCAGCATTGATAATATTGTCTCTACTATTTTACAGCAGATAACCCCGAAGAAAATAGCGCCACCGCCAGCGGTTGAACCATCGGATGCGCACGAAAAAGCACTCGCTCGTTTTGGAAATAACCCGAGCTTCTATAGAAAAATGCTGACCCAATATAAAAACAGCGCGACAAGGCTTTTAACTGAACTGGCTCAGCAGTCAAAAGCTGACGATCTTAATGCCGTATTAATGACGCTACATACACTTAAAGGTTCTGCCGCCAATATCGGGGCGGACGTATTCTTTCGTAAGGTAGGTGAGATTGAAAGCAGGTTAAAAGCGAAAAAAGAGGGTGGTGTATCGGTTCATACCGAGTTAACAGATCAGAATATTCAAGAATTGGATACACTGCTCCATGGCAATCTGGATGTACTGGATAAAGCGCTTGCCGATCTGTCATTAACGCATGAAGAGCCTCCGACTTCTGATAAGCAGAACAATCATCAAGAAATCCGCGTCAAACTGAATTTACTGTCATCCCTGCTAATTGAGAAAAACATGAAAGCAATTGATCTTGCCGAAGAACTCTCAGCACACCCCTGGAATACGCCTGAACAAACCCAGGCCATGCATGAAATCGCCAGACAAGCGAATAACCTTGAATTTGATGCCGCAAATCAACAGCTCAATTCAGGCCTCTTCCAGCCGAACAAACAGCACTGAAACAGGGCCATCAGCGCAATAATACAAATTCGCGGGCTTCTTTATCCAACAGCGCGCGTTTGCGCTCCACCCCCCAGCGATATCCCGCCAGAGCACCATCACGCCTTACCACACGATGACATGGGATCGCCACCGCCAGTCGGTTGTTGGCACAGGCGCTGGCGACAGCCCGCACGGCTTTGGGTGAACCAATGCGCTGGGCGATGTCGCTATAACTCACGGTGGTCCCCGGCGGAATATCCTTCAGCGCCTGCCAGACTCGTAATTGAAAAGCGGTACCACGAATATCCAGCGGCAAAGCCAGATTACGTCCCGGCGCTTCAATAAACCCCACCACCTGGGCGATAACCTGCTCGAAATCATCATCGCCACCGATCAATTCGGCCTGTGGAAACTGATCTTGCAAGTCACAAACCAGCGTTTCGGCCTCGTCACCCAACAGAATGGCGCAAATCCCCTTTTCGCTCTGCGCGACTAGTATATCTCCCAATGAACAGACGCCGACCGCAAACCAGATACGCATCCCTTTGCCGCCTGACTGCCAGGTTTTGGGCGACATGCCCAGTATGGCGTCGGATTGCTCATAGCATCGGCTAGTGGTGTTAAACCCCGCATCAAAAATCGCGTCCGTCACACGGCCGGTTTTACCCAATGCTTCACGCAAACGCTGGCCTCGATGCGCACTGGCGAAAGCCCTGGGCGTCAAACCGGTGACCGCTTTGAATAATCGATGAAAATGAAATGCACTCATACCGACATGCGTCGCTATGTCGGCCAGTTTTACCGCACCGTCGGTCTGCGCTATATAGCGACACGCCTGGGTTATTTTAGCGGCATGAACGGCATCTAGCGGCGGCTGCCCCCTCTTATACCGTCGGCTAGGGCGAAAACCAGCCTTTTCTGCCGCGGCATCTGAATCAAAAAACACCACGTTTTCGCGTTTTGGCAGTCGGGCCGCACCGGATGGCGAACAATATACGCCGGTCGTCGTGACACCGAACACGAAACTGCCGTCAGCCGCACTGTTTCGCTCAACCACCGCCTGCCAACGGGCGTCATCCGTTTCCCAAGGTTCGGGCGACGATGCGTTATCACTCATCATTCTATTCTCCTGTGCACAATCAATACCCGATTTACCGGAGCCATCGTCATCATCGCCAGCCAATGACGAGCCGGATCAGGCCGCATAGTGGCGATTATGCCCGTCACCTAACGACAATAAACTCCGTTATTTGCTTTTTAATTTTACCCACGATAACGCCGAATGATGGCGCGTCATTCCGACACTTATTATTGAAAACGTTTTACCGTGCCGCCATGTTTTCTTATGGTATCTCTTTCGCCATTTCCCACAGATAGAACGACGCAGTGGTTCCGTAGGGGGAGTAGCGACGCCGATAACGCTCAAATTGCTCCCGGGACAGTTTTTTATGATGATACAGTCGCATCATGCCTCGCTGAATGGCCAGATCCCCCCAGCTCAACACATCAGGCCGGCGCAGTGAAAAAATCAATAGCATTTCGACAGTCCAGACGCCGACACCGTTCAGCGTGGTCAGGGTTTTTATCACCGCCTGATCATCCATATGCTGAACCGCCGACAGATCCACTGCCCCGCTGACAGCAGATTGCGCTACCCCCAGAATGTAATGGGCCTTTTTCATGGTCATACCACATGCCTGAATATCCTCCGGGCTGAGGTTGTACACGCTTTCAGGGGTTAATGCGCCATCGCACAATGTTAATAATCGCTGATTCACCGTTCTGGCAGCCGCAACTGATATCTGTTGTTCAACAATATAGGTCACCAGTGCGCTGAATAAATCCGGCATGGACGGACGGCGAATAACACCGAACCGCGCGATAGCCTCCGCCATTCGTTTATCACGCTTGCTTAACCAGTCAGTTTCGGTATCACCATAAATAAAAAAAGTCATGAACGCTCCTGATGTCTATGCTCAATGGATATACATACTGGCTACATCGTCAATTGTCTCATTAAAAATTTTTATTTATATCATCTATTCGTTATAAGTAATTCCCGCCAGATACAATGAGTAATTTATTCGGCAATATAGCTTCTGCCGCTATCGACAGAAGCTATTTAATTACAAACCAGTTCGGCTAACGTGATAATTGCGTTTTTCACTTCCGTATTCCAGCCAAAACCCGCATTCAATCTAAATGCATGATCGAAACGATTATCCGATGCAAAAATGGCCCCGGGCGCTATTCCGATACCTTCTAACCGTGCCCTTTTCAATAATTCACGGGTGTTTATTGTATGTTCAGGAAGCGTGACCCATAGTACAAATCCCCCTTTGGGATCAGTGACTGTGGTACCTGGAGGGAAATACTGAGTGATAGTATCTCGTATATGTTTTATTTGAACAGACAACGCTTTTCGTAATTTTTTTATATGAATATCGTAACTACCCGACCTTAGAAACTCAGCAATGGTGGCTTGAGGATAGATGGCTGTCCCCATGGTTGTGGTATATTTTATGGCTGACAATGTTGATGTATGTCTTCCTGCCGCAACCCAACCAATCCTAAAGCCTGGTGACAATGTTTTGGAAAACCCACTACACAAGATCACATTGCTACTTATAGCACGTAGAGGCTTGGGACGATTATTAGCGTAGCAAAGATCACCGTATATATCGTCTTCAATAATGATGATGTCATTATTTTCAGCCAGAGTAACCAAGCGTTTTTTAGCATGCTCATCCGGCGTACTTCCCATCGGGTTATTTGCATTTGGGATGGTAATAATTGCTCTAATATTGAGCATATTGATAGCTTTCTCTAACTGTTCTAGATCTAAACCACTTTCTGTCGTTGGTATTTCTATAACAGTCCGCCCGAGTTTCTGTAGCATTTGCAGTATAACGAAATAGGTTGGTGACTCGACGACAACGGTATCGCCTGGTTTAGTTGTCGCCCTGATCGCCAGTGAAAGCGCTTCAATACAACCATTGGTTACAATGATTTCATCGATATCAAGAGCACAACCATAATCTAATGCTTTGCGTGCTATCTGGTGCCTGAGGGGTTCATATCCCATTCCATTTACTGGCGCACCGAGCAACGCAGGTGTTTTATAGATCAA
Organism: Prodigiosinella confusarubida; assembly: GCF_002847015.1. Taxonomy (GTDB): domain Bacteria; phylum Pseudomonadota; class Gammaproteobacteria; order Enterobacterales; family Enterobacteriaceae; genus Prodigiosinella; species Prodigiosinella aquatilis. The sequence goes on along the minus strand of NZ_CP025085.1, from coordinate 2,380,900 downwards.
CTGCCGCATGATGATGCTTAGTTTATCCGTCGGATATAGCTCAGTTGAGGCATTGGCGAGATCCAACCTGATCCGACAAGGGGTTCCCACTAATGACAGATGGAGATCTTCGTCTGTCGTTAGGGGTAAAAAATCAATTTTTTCTTTATTTTCAGTAAGTAATATTTCTGCGACAAAATAGCCTGATCGAGGATAAGCAGTAATTTTTCCTTTCGTTTCAAGTAAGCGGATCGCCTGTAATGCAGTCATCGTACTTACTTTATGCTCTCGCGCTATTTGTCTTATTGACGGGAGCTTATCTCCCGGTTTTAAGGTTCCACTATCAATGGGTGTACATAAAAACTGCGCTATTTTTACATACTGGGGTAGTTCTTTCATGTTAGCTCGATGAACTGTTATAGAAAATGTTCTATAGAACTGTGTATACAAACATCATACAGGAACAATTAAATTGAGTCCCACGACTTGAGTGGGGAAAATATAATGGAATTATTAGGCCTATTTTGGCAAGAATACGGGTATTTTGCATTACTACTACTATGCCTTATTGCATTCTGCGCCGGGTTTGTAGACAGCATTGCCGGCGGTGGTGGTTTATTCCTTGTGCCTGGTTTTCTACTTGTGGGCATGCCACCTCAAGTGGCTCTTGGGCAAGAAAAAATAGTCAGCACTTTTGGAACATTAGCTGCAATTAGAAACTTTTTAAAAGACCATAAAATGGTTTGGGGTGTCATTGGCATTGGTATTCCATTTTCACTTATTGGTGCATACGCTGGAGCTCATAGCATATTGCTGATAGACCCAAAGTGGGTAGCTAAACTGCTTTTACTACTGATTCCCGCAGGAATTATATTATTCCTTATACCAAAAGACAAAAACATTATCGGTGATAAAAAGGTAGAACAAAATGTACAATTCTATATTAAAACATCAATCACCTGTTTTGTTGTTGGGTTTTATGATGGTTTCTTTGGCCCTGGCGCCGGCAGCATGTTCATCATCGCCTTTCATTACCTGTTAAAGTTAAATCTTATTCAGGCATCAGCCAATACTAAAATATTTAATCTGGCCTCGAATGCGGGTGCTTTAGTTGCATTTGTTATTGCCGGGAAAATTATTTACACACTGGCGCTGCCACTTGTTATTAGTAACGTATTTGGCAATCATGTTGGCAGCAATATGGCTGTAAAAAAGGGGGGAAATTTAGTTAAGTCTGTATTGATTTTCTCCATACTTTGTCTGTTTATAAGTTTATGCGTTAAGTATTTATATTAAGTGAGGTGAAGTCATGAATACTCGGAAAGTTGCATTAGATACAGGAACTTCATCAGGGTTTGGAAAAACCAATGGAAAGAATGATACTAAAACTGTGGCCACTTTTTCTTGTTCACGACAAATCCAGTTCACACATTAGTATTAAGTATATGTATTTAGATACAAATCTATCCTATACTATAAGGTGTATTTCCCTATGATGCATAGTCCCAACATGAAAATCTAAGTGAGGTTTATAAATGAGCTCCGGAATAACGGTAAGAGGTCTTGATTCTAGTGATAAGAAGGCTTGGTTTGAGCTGTTCCAAGGATATGCTGATTTTTACAAAGTATCAGTGTCCTCGGAGATTAAGGAAACCGTATGGCAATGGTTATTAGATCCTTCACATCCATTAGAGGGGTTATTAGCAGTAACCTCAGAGGGTTGCCATGTTGGATTGGCACATTTTAGAGCTTGCCCTCGCAGTCTTTCAGGTAAAGACATGGGATTTTTAGATGATCTTTTTATTAACCCGAAATTTAGAGGTTTGGGAATAGCGGATAAAATTTTTGAGAAACTAAAAGAAATCTCTGAGGAGCGCAATTGGCCGGTACTTAGATGGTTGACACAAAACTATAATTATCGCGGTAGGAGTTTCTACGATAAATATACAGGCTCGGCCAGCGATTTTATTATGTATCAACTTAAAATCGATGTATTGGCATAGCTCTTAATATAACTGAAGATTGGGATCATAATTATGGTGGCCTTACTCACATCCTCGATCACAACAGAAAGAAAGTTATAGATACGCTTACTCCAACATTTGGTGAACTTTTTTTGTTTGATACATCTCAAACTCAGATTCCTCATTTAGTATCGATGATTAATGTCAACCAGAAAAATAAAAGAATGTCTGTGATAGCAAGATACGGAAAGGCATAGATTAGATGGCTATAAGGAGCTTGTGGTTAACATTTTTTATGGCTTTGATATGGGGAACGTCTTTTCCCGTTTCTAAAATCGCCATTGATATAATAGGACCTTATGCATTTAGGGTTGCAGGTTCACTTATGTCATGTTTGGTTATTTTCATTTTTTTTAATAAAACCATTATTTCAAGTTTTAAAATGATCGATAGGTCAGCATTTATAAGAATATTCATAATTGCTGTTCCAAATGTCTTTCTTGTCCCAACCTTAAATAGTATCGCTTTACACTATATATCAGTGACTAATGCAACCATTCTTGTCTATACAATGCCCTGCTTTACTTCACTTATTCTTATGGCGATATCTGGTAAGGTAAACATCATATCTCTTTTCTCTCTTGTTTTATGCCTGTCGGGAATAATGTTCATTTTGAAGGAAGTGAAGTTTGGGTTGGGTGAAGCGGTAATATTATGTAGTGCAATTTTCTGGGCGGTTGGGGCAATCATATCACAAAAGATAGTCTCGACTATCCCATTTAAAGCCAGGCTGTTCTGGCAAATGCTGATGTCGACTATATTGGTATGTGCAACATATCCTTTTTTTCAGAGCGGTGAGTTACTACAACCAATATCAAAAGCATTTGTTGACCCTCGTTGTTTAATGTCGGTTCTTTATTTAGGTATTGTGGGTAATGCTGTAGCTTATTACATATGGTTTTATCTCATTCAGAATGAAAGTGCTGAGTATGCAAGCTATGCTACTTTGTTGTCCCCTGTAATTACGGTAATAATAGCCTCATCATTTTTAAATGAGATACCATCAATCCGACAAATTGTAGGCTTCATTTTAATTTTAACAAGTGCAGTCTTAGTTAATTTTTTAAAACCCTTCATAATGAAACTGAGAGAAGCAAGATGAAAAATTTCGTCTTGTGGGTTTTTTAATTCATTTGATTATCGTTCATCCATCGCCGTCTTTCATGAATTCGAACTCAGCGATGGATTTTCTTTAACCAGGGAAGAGAAAGATAACCGATCGGTTACGTTCAGATCTGCGTCTAATCGTAACTATTCGTTTAAAGTTCAGAACCGTTAGTTTCAATCACATGTTGATACCAGTAGAAGCTTTTCTTGCGATAACGCGCCAGTGTACCGTTACCATCATTGTCCTGATCAACATAGATGAAACCGTAGCGTTTTGCCATTTCTGATGTTGATGCACTAATTAAATCAATAGGCCCCCAGGAAGTATATCCCATCACCTCAACACCATCTTTAATCGCTTCCTTCATCTGTGTTAAATGAGATTTAAAGAATTCGATACGATAATCATCGTTAATCTGATTATTTTCATCAATTTTATCCACAGCCCCCATACCATTTTCGACTACAAATAGTGGGATTTGATAACGATCATACATGTCATTCATCGCAATTCGTAAGCCAATCGGATCGATCTGCCAATCCCATTCTGTGGTTTGCAGATAAGGGTTCTTAACGCCACCTGCAATATTTCCACCCACCTTATCCATTTTATCTGCATTGATACTGGTTACGAGGGACATGTAATAACTGAATGATAAAAAATCCACAGTGTGTTGCTGCAATATTTCTTCATCACCCTGCTGCATATCAATCTTGATACCTTTTTGTTCAAAACGACGTTGCATGAACTTAGGATAATGGCCTCGGATCTGTACATCAGTAAAGAAATAGTTTAATTGGTTTTCTTGTTGGGCCAGTAATACATCTTCTGGTGCACAACTTTCTGGATATGTTAATAGACGAGTCAACATACAACCAATTTTTGCATCAGGGCGGATTTGATGACAATGTTTAACAGCTAAAGCACTGGCAACAAATTGATGGTGAAGGGATTGGTAAATTACATGCTCAATTTCATCAGCAGAATAACGACAAGGAACAATACCGCTGGTTGTAAAAGGATGGCGGATAATGCTATCAATTTCATTAAACGTTAGCCAATATTTTACTTTACGCTGATAACGCTCAAAGACCGTGACCGCAAATTTCACAAAGAAGTCTACTGTCTGGCGATCTTTCCAACCAGCGTAGTGATTTACCAGATGCATTGGCATTTCGTAATGAGATAGTGTCACCAACGGTTCTATGCCATTTTTAACCAACTCATCAAACAGATCATCGTAAAACTTCAAACCTTCTTCGTTTGGTGTATTTTCATCGCCTTTAGGGAAAATACGCGTCCATGCGATAGATACACGCAATACTTTAAAATTCATTTCAGCAAATAGTGTGATGTCTTCTTTATAACGATGGTAGAAGTCTATGCCACGACGTTTTGGATAGTTCGTTGCATCAGTCGCAGCCATTGCTTCACTGATCTGTTCTTCAGTGATTGTATAGTGCTTTTCATACTCTTCAGGTTTTAAATTCTTTTTGTTGATGGCCATATCAGCTGTTGATAATCCTTTACCACCGACATTCCAGGCACCTTCGACTTGATTCGCTGCTACAGCCCCCCCCCACAGAAAACCGTCTGGATATCCTTCAATTTTCTTCTCAAACATTTTAGTTACCTCCTAAAAAACTATTTCTATACGCGCAAGGATACAGTCATTAATGTATTAGTTTGATCTACATGCTGACGGTTAGTGTTCATGATCTGATCGCACTCTTCAGTATTAGCAATAATTACTGGTGTTGTTACGTCGAAACCACGTTTCTTCAGCTCATCGAGGTCAAAAGTAATTAGTAGATCCCCCGTGTTGATCCAGTCGCCCTGCTTAATATGGGCTTCAAAAAGTTCACCGTTCAATTTGACTGTGTTGATACCAACATGGATCAGTACTTCAATGCCGTTATCAGATGTAATACCTACCGCATGTTTAGTTTGAAATAATGTGGTCACAACACCGTTCAGCGGAGCGTAGACTTTCCCCTCTGTCGGTACGATAGCGATACCTTTACCAATCGATTCACTGGCAAACACAGGGTCTTTCACATCAGTTAAAGCGATGATGTCACCTTTCAGTGGAGCAGCTAGCAGTGTCGCTGGTAAAGATTGACCATTTGAAGAGGTAACCAACGTGTCTTCATCAGCTTTTTCCTCAAATCCATCATCTTCAATGTGTTCTTCAAATCCGAGGAGATAAGTCAGCCCAGCACTCATAATGAACGCACTGAAAATACCAATCGTGTAGAACAAAAATGTTGATGTCATAAAAGCAGGGAGTGTCAATAATGATGGGAACACGTATGCCATTACTGTTGTATGCATTGCACCGACAAATGCCCCAGCTACTGTTGCTGAAATAAGGGCTGCAATCATTGGGCGTTTATATTTAACTGAAATACCGTATACGATTGGCTCAGTAACCCCAGCAAGCAAAGCCGGCACCATTGTAGATAGTGCAAATGTTTTGGTTTTTTTGTTCTTACTTTTCAGGAAGACACCAAATGCAGCACCAGCTTGTGAGAATGTAGCGGTCGCCGTAGCAGGTTTGATGGTGTCAAAACCATGTAAGGCGATGTTATTCAGCATGGCAGGGACGATCCCCCAGTGCAGACCAAACATGACCAATAATGTCCAACCACCACCAATAATAGCGCCGGTCAACAAACCACTACGAGCGGTCAGAAAAGCAATTGAGTTAGCAATACCATTACCCAGAAATACACCGAGAGGCCCAATCGCAATAGCAATAAGCGGAACCATGATCAGTAAACCAAGCATTGGAATGATAACCATCTCAATACTGTGGTGTACAAACCGTTTCATCAATCGTTCCAGATGTGAATAGACCCAAATCGACAAAATGGCAGGAATTACGGTAGACATATATTTCATCAACACAACCGGAATTCCCAAGAAGTAAGTAACATCACCTTGATTTACTAACAATCCGGTGAAATTTGGTTCAAGTAGTGCCCCAACAATGCCTGCGGCAACAAATGGATGTGCATTAAATGTTTTAGCACTCGAAAAAGCCAGCATTATTGGCAAGAAATAAAATACGCTATTACTTGCCGCTGCGAGTATTTTATATGAACTGCTATCAATTGCCAGGAAGTGATAAGTAGTAAGAATAACTAACAACGCTTTTAACATTCCTGCGCCAGTCAACGCTGGAACGACAGGAACAAAAATTGATGACATTGTGTTGAACAGCCGCGCCAGAAAATGACCTTTTACTTCAGTAGCTGAACTCGCATCTTCTCCAGATATCGGTGCGCTACCATGAACGCCTAGATCAGTAGTAATAATTTTATATACAGAGCTAACATGATCACCAATTACCACTTGGTATTGACCATTGCTTTCAATAGCCAGAATAACACCATCTAAATTATCCAACGCCTTCTTGTTGAACTTTGTAGCGTCCTTTAGTGAAAATCTTAAGCGGGTAATACAATGGGTTAACGATAATACGTTATTTTTTCCACCGACAAGCTCAACAATTTTCTTTGAGAGCACGTTAAAGTCACTCATAGGTATGCCTAATTAGTTTTGCTCTAACATTAATATATCCATAAAATAGTCGTGTACATACGTACACATACATCTATGGGGTATGATTTGTTTTTGTGTATTTTAAAAATTTCAAACGATGGTACAATAAAAATCATTAATCATTAGCCAGTCACAAACCTATGCAACTAGTTTCTCACTCGTTCTATATGTATTGTAAGAAACATCATTTCATCATCAGTTAAAGAACGGTTATACTCGTATGTAATGCATTTATTAACTTTTTTTGCACATTCATATGCCAGGCTATATTCTGTTATTACCACATCGTACAGTGAGCCATTCTCACCGGCAACATAAGAACCATTAATTAATCGATGTGCGAAATACTTCAGATGCGTAACAAATCTTTGAAAATTTATAGACTCTTCATCATATTCAATTTTAAAATGATATTTAACAATATTTAAAATATCTTGAATTATTTTTGCTATGTTTTTAATATCTGGAACTTCGCCATTTTTTTGCGCCCCCAATAAATGCAGCGCAATGAATGCAGCTTCGTCCTCTGGTAACTCAATTCCCATGTTGTTTTTAATATTTTGAACTGCTGCCAATCCTATGTTGAATTCGTCTTTATATAAATGTTTGACATCCCAAAGGAGCATGCTTTTAACAAATACGCCCTGTTTGGCTCTTTCTAATGCAAAATTAAGGTGGTCAATTAAAGCGGCATAAACACTTTTATGTAGCTTCCTATCTAACCGATTATTCGCTTGTTTAACTATATCAATAACTATATTAAATAATTCATCAGATACACTGTTAAAGTATCCATCGTTCAACGTTATATCTTGTTCATCATCAAGGCGAAATATTTTTTTGATACAGTTAACATCAATGATATCTTCAGGTTTTTTATGAAAACCAACGCCTTTCCCAGTAACAATGCACTCTTTGCCATTATCATCAAATGAGATCACTACGTTGTTGTTTAGCACTTTACTGATTTTCATAATTTGGCCCAAAAAAAAGGCAAAACTTAAAAGAAAGAGTCTTCTTTTAGGTTTTGCCTGTTTTGTAACAGTAACAATCCATTTCTTGATGCAAGTTATATAGTTAATCTAAGAAATGATCAAGCGCATTTATAGATACTCGCACTATTATTGTGATACGAGTCTCAAACTGTCGGTGGTTTTGTAAATTGGTTTAATAATAAGATTTTTTCGAGTTGGCTCTCGGATTTAGATGATGCTTATTGGTGATTTATACCAATAATTACCATGAAATAACTCAAGATGTTCGTATTGATAAATCGTGCCTTAAGTAGATCAGTAACAGGAAATCGGCAGAGAACTATCATGCAAATCAAAATACGCCACGCAAAACCAAATATTCAGTTTAATCAATCCATATAGCGCTATTTCCACAAATACCAGCAAAACGCAAATGACGTCGACTGTGACCCAGAACGGTTATTTGGCTTATACTATCCCTATCGGTTAATTTTATTCAAATAAAATCAAAAAGATAAATTGATCTCACCTCTGACAAAACGCTAAATTAACCGCAGTAGTGTTACTATCCGGTGAAAAATCGGGAGCAGAAAGGAATAAGCATGCATAGCAACGAATCCGGCACGACCCTCACCGTCGAACAGGCGCTTGATAAACTGGAAGCGTTGTACAACAGCGCGGTTTGCGCCTTGCGCGACGCCATCAGCGATTTCATCAAGGATAATACATTGCCTGACGTGAAGGCGCGCGCCAACGGGTTATTCGTTTATCCCGAGCTACGTATCAGTTGGGACGGCACTTCCACCAACCACTCCAAAACCCGGGCCTATGGTCGTTTTACTCATCCCGGTCACTACACTACTACCATCACCCGACCCGCGTTGTTCCGCCGTTATCTGGCAGACCAGCTCACCATACTGGCAGGAGAGTATTCGGCCATTATTGATGTCGGTCCGTCACAACAGGAAATCCCCTTCCCTTATGTGATTGACGGCTCGAATCTGGTCCTTAACCGGTCGATGAGTGCCGGAATTGCGCAGCATTTTCCAACCACCGAGCTGGCGCAAATCGGCGATGAAACCGCCGACGGAATATTTCAAACCACCACGCAGACCATCACGCGCTTTCCACTATCGCACTTCGACGCGCTACGGGCCGATTTCTCGCTGGCCCGGCTACGGCATTACACCGGAACCCCGGCGGAACATTTCCAGCCCTTCGTCCTTTTTACCAATTACACCCGCTATGTCGATGAGTTTGTTCGTTGGAGTTGTGAGCAAATTGCCGATCCGAACAGCCCATATGAAGCGCTTTCCTGTGCTGGCGGGTCATATATCACCCCTGACGTCACCCACCCGGAACAGGTCGTTTCAGACCTCACCTGGAAAAATCATCAAATGCCGGGCTACCACCTGATCGCACCCGGTGGCCGGGGAATCACACTGATCAATATTGGCGTCGGCCCATCCAACGCCAAGACCATCTGCGATCACCTCGCGGTACTGCGTCCACATGCCTGGCTGATGATCGGCCATTGTGGCGGCCTGCGCGAAAGCCAGACCATCGGCGACTACGTTCTGGCTCACGCTTATCTGCGTGACGACCATGTACTGGATTCAGTACTGCCGCCGGATATTCCGATTCCGAGCATCGCCGAAGTACAGCGCGCACTGTATGACGCCACCAAAACCGTCAGCGGTATGCCCGGTGAAGAAGTGAAGCAACGGCTGCGCACCGGTACGGTTGTCACCACCGATGATCGTAACTGGGAACTGCGATATTCAGCCTCTGCCCTGCGTTTCAACCTAAGCCGCGCTGTCGCCGTCGATATGGAAAGTGCCACAATTGCCGCCCAAGGTTATCGTTTCCGAGTACCGTATGGCACACTACTGTGTGTTTCCGACAAACCACTGCATGGTGAAATCAAACTGCCTGGCCAAGCCAACCGTTTCTACGAAGGCGCGATTTCAGAACATCTACAGATTGGCATCTGCGCCATTGAACTGCTTCGGGCAGAAGGTGATCGCCTGCATTCACGCAAACTGCGCACCTTTAATGAGCCGCCATTTCGTTAACAAACTGATTTAAAAGGGAATAAAAACGACATGCAACACAAAGTACCGACGATGACACACTGGATACAGGCAATTATTGTCAGTATTCTGGCAAACGTCCTGCTGAGTGGCTGCGACGATAAAGAGGCATTGCCCCCTCCTCCACCTCATGCAACAGCGCAAATGCATCAGGTCGGTTGGCCCCGGACTATTGAAACCCTTAAAGGGCCGTTGACATTACAGCATCCGCCACAGCGCATCGTATCAACCAGTGTGACGATCAGCGGTACGCTGCTGGCGATTAACGCGCCGCTGATCGCTTCCGGCGCAACCAGTCCCAATACCGCCGTTTCCGACAGCCAGGGATTCTTTACTCAATGGAGCAAGGAAGCCACTGCCCGTGGCGTGAAACCGCTTTACATTACCGAGCCGAACGCAGAAGCCATTGCCGCGGCTGCGCCAGATCTGATTGTGATTGCTGCCACCGGCGGTGATTCCGCGTTAAAACTGTATAAACAACTGTCGGCGATTGCCCCGACATTAGTCATTGATTATGGCAATAAAAGCTGGCAGCAACTGGCGCAACAATTGGGTGAGGCCACCGGCCATGATGCCGATGCCCTGCGTATTATTACCCGGTTTGAACAACGGGTTCAGACGGTAAAAAGGATGATTACCCTGCCACCACAGCCAGTTTCCGCACTGGTGTATTATGAGGATGGCCGCGGTATAAACCTCTGGACGGCGGCTTCCGCACAAGGCCAGTTACTGACAGAACTGGGCTTCACGCTGAGTACTCTGCCCGCTGGCATAAAAACCGAAACCAAACAGGGGAAACGCCAGGATATCGTGCAAATATCCGGTGAAAACACGGCCGACAGTCTGAACGGCAAAAGTCTGCTGCTTTTTGCCGCCGATGACAGCACGGTCAGCAAGCTAAATGCCAACCCATTTCTCAACCATCTGGAGTCAGTAGCGCAGCATCGGGTATGGGCAATGGGGCTGGATACGTTCCGCCTGGATTACTATAGTGCCAGCGATATGCTCAATCACATTGAACAGCATTTCAAAAAACCATAACCGCACGCAGCGAGTGATGCCGGTCGACTCACGGCAGGCATCAGATAGAACCGGTGTTTATTGCTCTTTTTGCCACCCAGGATTAACGGGCGGGTACCTCACCGGCTTGTTCCTCTGGTTCATTCTCTTGTGCATTACTGAAGGTACAGTGACGTAACGGACGCACACAGATGGCCAGCAATCCCCCTAACAGAGCGGCAGCGGCGCCAAATGATAAAACACTCAGTGTCGGCGTGAGTAACCGTCCCATCATCCCCAGTCCCAATGCTCCCAGAGAATCCCCGCTCACATCCTGCGCGGTACCCAGACTGTTCACCCGCCCCAGCAAGTGATCCGGCGTATGGCTCTGTATCAGCGTAAATTGCAGCAGAGAAGCGATGGCATTCAGATAGCCATAGCAGACCAGTGCCATTAATGCGGGAAGGATATGCCCAACCAGCCCCAGCGACGTCACCGCCAAAAAAGCGCCTGTAGCACTACCCAGTAGTATCCAGCCCGGCCGTGTCACATGCGATACCCAACCGCTGGTAAAGGCTCCCAGCATCGCCCCCAGCGGGACAGCGGAATACATCAGGCCAACCGCAGAAGGGCCGGCGTGGTAAACGTCATTGGCCAGTACCGGGAAAAGGATACGCATGGCACCCACAATGCTCACCAGCATGCCAATTAACACCACACAACCGACCACTTTATTAGTACAGACAAACTGCACGCCACTGACCAGAGCCCGTAGCGGATGCTCTGGCTCGCGTGCTCCCGGTTGCAAGGGCGGTAAACGCACCAACGGAATCAATGTGGCCAAGGTTCCTATTGCGGCAATGGCGAAATTCCAGCCCACGCCACCCGCAACGATAATCACCCCGCCCAGTGCCGGGGAGAGAATAGCGCCAAGACGCACCGTCAGCATACTCAGCGCCCCTGCGGCAGCGAGGTTTTCACGACCGACCAGCAGCGGAATAACCGCCATTAGCGCCGTCATACCCAACGCACCAAAGAAACCATCCCAGGCGGCCAGCACATAGAGCGCCAACAATGACGGTGAATCAGAAAAAGCATTCATGCTCAGAGCCACAAACCCCAGCCCACAAGTACCACGTGCAAACAGAATCAGCTTACGGCGATCAAAGCGATCGGCCAGCACGCCACCCAGCATCAGACCGATAAACATGCCCACGCCATCCAGCGCTACCGCCATACCAACCTGGAGCGTTGACCCGGTCATGGCCTGAATTTGTACCGGTACGCCGACTGCCAGCATACCCAGCGCAAATACTGACAACATACGGGCGACAAAGATCGCGCGAAATGGCGCATTGTTTTTCAGCAAGCTGAAATCCAGCAGAATGGACGATTTAGCCATGATTACCCAAACGAAAGTTGAAGGTTATTCATTGACCATACCCTCTGTCAGAAGCGGACAGGCAGCTCAACACGAGGTTTATGTCAATGTATTTGATGAAGAACTCATGCTACCATAGCTTCTCAATAACGTTAATGATAATAATAATCATATAGATTTCTTTAGTAGAGGAAATGTCATTGGGAATGCCACTTCATCAGACGCATCATGACGCTGTCGCGATGCCCCCCCGTTCATATTGTCGTGTTCATACACGACGCCAATACGGCGTAGGGATGTGTTTACTGATTATTGTCGTTGTGGTGGCCGCCAGCCTGATACTGGGTGCCAAATCCATTCCACTGGATGTGGTCTGGTCAAGTCTGACGGGTCAGATAACCAACGCAGACAGCACGATTATTCTTGCTGCTCGGCTACCTCGCACTCTTGCCGGTATTATCGTCGGGATAGCGCTGGGCGGCGCTGGCGCCGTGATTCAGGCGCTGACCCGCAACCCGCTGGCCGATCCCGGTATCCTCGGTGTGAATGCCGGGGCGAGTTTTGCCATTGTGATCGGTATTACCGTGTTTGGCATTAACAGCATGGGGTCATGGCTGGGTTTTGCCTGGGCAGGCGTGTTTGTCACCAGTCTGATGGTGTGGGTTATCGGGACGCTGAGTGGAGGTCGTGTCAACCCGGTACGTTTGACACTGGCCGGCGTGGCGCTAAGTGCCGTATTGATGGGCATTACATCATCTATTTCTCTGCTCAATCCCGAAGCGTTTGATCAACTCCGCTTATGGGAGGCTGGCACGCTGGATATCCGCTCCATGCACAACATCGCGCTGGTCACTCCCGCCATTTTGCTCGGCAGCATACTGGCACTGATAGCGGCCCGGTCACTAAACACCCTCGGCATGGGTGAAGATCTCGCCGCCTCATTAGGCACCCGAGTGATTCTGGTGCGGCTGGTTTCCATCATCGCCATCATGTTGCTGTGTGGTTCAGCCACGGCGTTGGTCGGCCCTATCGGATTTGTCGGGCTGATGATTCCCCATATCGCACGCTGGTGGGCTGGGCCGGATCAGCGCTGGATCCTGCTCTACTCATTCCTGTTCGCCCCTATCCTGCTGCTGAGCGCCGATATTGTTGGTCGCCTGTTGGTGCCGGGGGAGCTGCGGGTTTCAATCATTACTGCCTTTATTGGTGCCCCCGTGCTGATCTGGCTGGTACGGCGGCGTAAAGCCTGAGGAGACACGACATGATTGCTAAAGCGCTGTATTTTAGCACGCCCCGGGACATAATCTGCGGACGCCTATCCAAACGTGTTTTATTAATTAACAGCCTGCTGATTCTGTTAAGCCTGCTGCTGATGACAGTGGCTATCAGCTACGGCACGTTGCAACTGTCGCCTCTACAGGTCTGGCGAGCCTTCGCCGGTCAGGGTGAGCCAGGAATCATCACCGTGATTACTCAGTGGCGAGCACCGCGCGCCGTGATGGCGCTGCTGTTAGGCGCAGGGTTGGGCATCAGTGGCGGCATTTTTCAGTCGATCATTCGTAACCCGCTGGGAAGTCCTGACGTGGTCGGCTTTAGCACCGGTGCCTATACCGGCGCACTGACGACCATTATCCTGCTCAATGGCAGCTACTATCAGATCTCTGGCGGCGCGGTACTGGGCGGCATGATTACGGCGGTACTGGTTTATTTGCTGGCCTGGCGCGATGGCATCGTCGGTTTTCGACTCATTATTGTCGGCATTGCCATCGGTGCCATTCTGACCGCATTCAACACCTGGCTGATCATTACCGGCTCATTGGAACATGCAATGACCGCTGCACTATGGGGCGCCGGGACACTGAATGGCATCACCTGGACTAAAAGCCAGCCCGCACTACTGTTGGTACCGCTGGCAACCATCGCGGCATTGCTGATGGCAAAACGCCTTCAACTACTGGAAATGGGTGATGACAGCGCACGTGCGCTGGGTGTCAATGCCGAAGCCAGTCGCCTGTGCCTGATGTTGTCTGGCATTATTCTGACTGCCGTAGTGACCGCCACCGCCGGGCCCATTTCGTTTATTGCACTTGCCTCACCACAGATTGCACGCCGCTTGACCCGCGCCAGTTCGATCCCCCTATTCTCGGCGGCGATGATTGGCGCCATTTTGCTGCTGAGCGCGGATATCGTGGCCCAGCATGCTTTTACCAATATGCAGCTACCCGTTGGGGCCGTCACCGTCAGCATCGGTGGTATTTATCTGATCTGGCTGCTGATTCGTGAATCACGCCATTAACCGTCAATGAAGAGTAGAACATCAATGCCGCCTCTCTTGTATGCTTCAAACCTGACACTTGGGTATGACAATAAAATCATTGCGAATGACCTGAGCGTTACCATTCCACAAAATCTGTTCAGCGTCATCATCGGTCCCAACGCCTGCGGTAAATCGACCCTGCTGCGTGCACTGTGCCGACTGTTAAAACCACAGGCAGGGGAAGTGTTGCTGGATGGGAAAAATATTCATCAGATCCCCACCAAAACGCTGGCACGTCAGCTTGGTTTATTACCGCAACACACTATCGTTCCAGACAACATTACCGTGACTGATCTGGTTGCTCGTGGTCGATATCCGCATCAGAGTCTACTCCGGCAATGGAGTCAAGCCGATAGGGAAGCGGTTGAACAGGCGATGATAGCGACAAATGTGAGTGCGCTGGCCGAGCGCAACGTGGATGAATTATCCGGCGGGCAGCGCCAGCGAGTGTGGGTCGCCATGGTACTGGCGCAGCAGACACCGCTGCTACTGCTGGATGAACCAACGACCTGGCTGGATATCACACACCAGATTGACTTGCTGGACTTGTTCCGCGAGCTGAATCAACAGCATGGACGAACACTGATCGCCGTACTGCATGATCTAAATCAGGCCTGTCGTTATGCCGACCATCTGATCGTGATGCACGCCGGACGCGTAATCGCCCAAGGAAAACCGACCGATATCATTAACGCGGAGTTGGTAAAAGAGGTGTTTGGCATGTCCTGTATCATCATTGACGACCCGGTATCTCACACACCGCTTATCGTTCCATGCGGGCGCTATCACTTCGCGCCCGGCAGTCAGCCAGACTAAACCTTCCCGTTTTTCTTGCTCGAGGGTTACCACGGAACAACGCTCACCACGGCCCGAGAAAATGGTTTAACGCTGGCTATAACAATGGCCGGGAAACGGGTTCCCCCGCGACCCGGCCATTGTCAGCACCACTATGCCAGTTCCGAATATTCCGCCAACAACCGATTCAGCAACGGCCCCAGACGCTCCAGCGATGCCGGGGAGAGGATATCAGCATGCTCACAAGGCTGCGGATATAGCGCCAGAGAACTCACATACGGTGCCCAGGTTGACTGAATATCCATTCCCGCAGGCAACGTGTGCGTCGCCACAAACAGGGTTACTTCACCGTGATAATCCGGAGTGACGGCCTGCGAAAGCAGACGCACTGCATCCTGATAATTCGCCACTATGCTGTTGAGCATGGTAGCCTTTTCAGCACGCAGTTGCGGATCGGGTTCCTCTTCCGCCGCCGCCATAAACGCCGCCTGTTCACGCATCACTTCATGACGCGCGTCCTCTTCACTCGGCCCGCTCCAGTCCTGTCCTTCCACCGGATAGGTATCCAGTAGCCCCAAAAAAGCCACCCGTTCACCAACCTGTGTCAAGCGTGCGGCGATGCCGTGAGCGAGCGTACCGCCCAGCGAATACCCCAACAGAAAATACGGCCCCTGCGGCTGAATGTGACGAATGGTGACCAGATAGCGTTCGCACATCTCCTCCAGCGAATCACAATCGGCAATCCCACCTTGTGGTCGTGGCGACTGTAAGCCGACCAGCGGGTAACGTCCGCTCAGATAACGCAGCAGCCCCGTGTATTGCCAGGCAAAACCCGATGCCGGATGCAGACAGAATAGTGTCGGACCCCGACCCGTGCGCAGTGGCAGAATGTCCCCCATCCCCCGGTTTTCCGCTGAATCGGCATCCGTCGTGCCGTCCAGCAGTGCAGCGATATTTTCAACGCTACGTGCCACCATGATCTGCCCGACGGATAATGACCGGTTCAGACGACGACGGATGTCCGCCGCCAGACGCATTGCCAACAATGAATGACCGCCCAAAACAAAGAAATCATCGTCAGCGAAGACGGTTTCGCGTTCTAGTGCATCGGCGAATAGCGTCGCCAGTAAACGTTCGCCGTCCGATCTGGGTAAACGTCCGCTATTCTGCGGCGCGGCGGGTGCCGGCAATGCGTTGCGATCCAGCTTGCCATTAGCGCTAAGCGGGAAATTGTCCATTTGTACATAGCTGACCGGCAGCATGTGGGCAGGTAATTGCCGCGCCAGCGCCTGATGTAATGCATCAGCATCCAGAGAGGTTCCTTCCTGCGGGATCACCCAGGCCACCAGTTGGCGGGCATCCGCGCCACGCAAGCGATTTCCGTGTTCCCCCAGTTCCCGGGCGCACACCACCGCCTGTGCGATACCGGGCTGTGCCAGCAGTTGCTGCTCGATTTCACCCAGCTCAATGCGTTGTCCACGGATTTTTAGCTGATCGTCACTACGGCCAAGATATTCCACCGCGCCGTCTTCCAGCCAGCGGGCGATATCACCCGTGCGATACATCCGTTCGCCTGACGCAAAAGGATCGGCGATAAAACGGCTCGCCGTCAGATCTGGACGTCGCCAATAGCCTTCCGCCAGTTGCACACCACACAGATAGAGATCACCCGCGACACCAACAGGAACCGGGCGCAGATAGCGATCCAGTATATATAACCGGGTATTCCATACTGGTTTCCCGATCGGAACGCCTGGCGCATAACACCGTGCCAGCGCGTCACCCGACGCAGGCTGATATGTAACGTCCACAGCGGCTTCCGTCGGGCCATACAGGTTATGCAACGGCGCGGCAACCAGCGCCTGATAACTTTCGGCCAGATCTCGCGACAGCGCTTCGCCGCTACAAAATACGCGTCTCAAGCTATCGCATCCAACGTCCTGACGCTGGCGCATTTCCAGCGCGCCGACCCAGGCGGCCAGCATTGACGGCACAAAATGCAGGGTAGTGACGGCATAATCGGCAATCAGTTGCCGCAGCGCATCCGGATCGCGATGCGCTTCCGGCGGCGCCATGACCAGACGTGCGCCGGTCATCAACGGCCAGAAGAATTCCCACACCGATACGTCAAAGCTGCACGGCGTTTTCTGCAATACCACATCATCGTCAGTGAGCGCATAACAATCCTGCATCCACCACAAACGATTAACGATCGCCTGATGGCTAACCACCACACCTTTGGGACGCCCGGTTGA
This sequence comes from Prodigiosinella confusarubida, assembly GCF_002847015.1. Classification (GTDB taxonomy): domain Bacteria; phylum Pseudomonadota; class Gammaproteobacteria; order Enterobacterales; family Enterobacteriaceae; genus Prodigiosinella; species Prodigiosinella aquatilis. The sequence continues at coordinate 2,363,408 of NZ_CP025085.1, read as the reverse complement.
ACCAGAGGTATAAATCACATAGGCGGCCTGTCGCGGGTCTACCGCCACCACCGATGATACCGGCGGCAGTTCCACCTCAGCCGCCGCCAGCCGATCCAACAGCAGTGTCATGGCGAGTGGCGCAAAACGCGACTGTAAGTGACTTTCTGTAATAATCAGCCGGGGTTGGGCGTCGTTCACCATTAACTCCAGGCGATCATCAGGGTAGCCCGTATCCAGCGGCAACCAGGCGGCACCGGCTTCCAGAATCGCCATCAGCGCCAAACTGAGCCGCACTGAACGCGGCAACGCCACCGCCACGATGTCTCCCGGTCGCACCCCGGCGTTTATCAATCGATCCAATAGCAAACGGGTTTGTATCCGCATCTGACGGTAAGTCAGTTGATGTTCTCCATCTACCAACGCCACACGTTCCGGTGTGCGGTACGCCTGTTCGGCCACTGCCTGATGCAGGGTTCCTGCGGGAACGAAATGATCGGTCTGATTGACGACGGCCAGCAGCGCTTGCTCGTCCGAAGTCTGTAGCACCCATTCACCAAGCGGTACTTCTGGTCGCTTAACCAGTTGCTCCAGCAACATCAACAAACGCTGCGCCAAACGACGGGGCTGCGGTACATTCGCCCGATACTCCATTAGCAGACGCAAGCGTTCGCCGGGTAATACCAGCAGAGTCAACGGATAATGGGTGTAACCACGGTTGTGGATACCGTCACAACGCACCCCCATTACACCTTCACCGGGTACACCGTGATCGGGGTAGTTTTCCACCACCAACAGGGTATCAAAAAGTGTGCCGCTGCCAGCCAATTGCTGAATCTCTCCCAGCCCCAGATCATCATGCTCAATCAGTTGAATTTGCTGAGCCTGCAAACCGGATAGCTGGCTTAATAGCGATTGTTGCACATCCAGTTGCACTCGTACCGGCAGCGTATTACTGAATAACCCGACATGCTGCTCCAGACCGTCGATCTGACCGAAGCGCCCCGACACCGGAGAGCCGAAAATGACATCATCAAATCCGCTGTAGGCACTCAATAACACACCCCAGATACCCTGCATCAAGGTATTGAGCGTTAGCCCATGCTGCCGGCAACAACTTACCAACCCCTGTTCGAGCGCGGGTTCCAGCAACAGTTCCAGTTCACTGACCTCACTGGTAGGCGACGCCTCGCCAAATAGCAGGGTCGGACGGACACCTTGCAAAACGCGCTGCCAGTGCTGACGGGAAATAGCACGATCTCGTGCCACCAGTTGACGAATAACGTCAGGATAACTGACACGATGCGCATCCAGCGCGGCTTCGCCATGGTGTAATACGGTGAACAGATCGCGCAACAATACCGGTGTCGACCAGCCATCCACCACCAGATGGTGGGCGGTAAGAAACAGCGTATAACGTGGTTCGTCGGCATGCTGAACCAGCAGTGCATGAAGCATGGCGCCCGGTTGATGAAACAGATCCCGTGCCAGCTCCACTTTTTCCAGCGCCAGCAACGCTGCCGCCTCGTTCTGTATGTCCAGTGCCGGCAACGACTGCACATCTAACGACCAATAAGCCGTGTCATCACGCAGTAACGGTAATAACTGTAACGGTGTCAACGTCTGTTCAGTATCGAAACGGGCCGCCAACTGAGGGTGATGGCGCACCACCGCTTCCAGCGCACGACGGAGATGCGCCGCCGGCAGCGAGCCGCTTAATGACAGACGGGTTAGCGAATTATAACTCCCCGCCGTTTCAGACACCTGGGCATGAAACAGTAATCCGAGTTGTAGCGGCAGAACGGGCAACACATCAGCCAATGGTCCATACGTTCGTGTCAATTGGGCTAAATCGTCGTCCGTTACTCTCGGCAGAGCAACGTCCGCAGCAACCAGTGTGTCAGCCGCCCGCAGGGGATCCTGTTGAGCGAACGCCAGCAGCGTATTCACCGCCTGAGCCATTGCCCGATGCAGTTCATCAATATCGTGTTCGGTAAACAGGCTTTCGGCCCACCCCCAGTTAATCGCCAGACGGGAATCTGCCGGGTGCTCATCAACAAAAATATTCACTTCCAGCGCATGGCCCAGACGCATCTGACGGTCTTGCGCCACCGCGAACGCATCACGGAAATGGTGTGGCGTGCGCTGGGGCGTCCATTCGCCCTCCCCGGCAGCAAAGCGCCCCAGGTAATTGAAGAGGATTTCCGGCGCATACTGTTGCTCCAGTGTAGCCAGCACATTTTCGTTGTCGGTATCCAGATAACGCAGCACGCCGTAGCCAATACCGCGATCCGGCACCGCCCGCAGAACACGCTTTACCGCCCGGATAGCCTGCCAGGGTAGATCATCACCCACGGCAGCCCAGCCAATCTGCACCGGATATTCTGCCGTCAGCCAGCCGACCGTACGCGCCAGATCCACACCATGCCCGGCGTCGATACGCCCATGAGATTCCAGCGTGAAACGCAGTTGGGAAACTGTATATCGCCGAGCGCATGCCATGCTCAATGTACACAGCAGCACTTCTTCGACACTGGCCCGATAGTAGCGGGGCAGCACCCCCAGCAACGCCGCAGTTTGCGCCGTTCCCAGCAAAAGACGTTTTTCACACTGTGTGTGCTGACGATCGTATTCACGATCCAGCTCCCGGTGTCCCAGCCTCGGCACCGCGTCTTGCAGCATCGACTGCCAGAATGGCAGTTCAGCTCGCCGCCGTGGCATATCCGCCTGTAGATATGCTGACCAATCATGCAGGGAGTACTCTTCCGCCGCCAGCGTAATAGTCTGCCCGGCCATTGCGGCATTTGCTGCCTGTTGTAATTCGGGCAACAGTACCCGCCACGATACGCCATCCACCACCAGATGATGAATCACCAACACCAACCCGCAAGACTGGTGTTCGTCTTGCAGCAGCGCCGCCTGAACCATCCGACCGGCGGCAGAATCCAGTTGTTCGATGACTGCTTCAAACGCCAGTTCCGCGCTGGAGGCCAGATCATCGGTTACTGTCCATACACAACCACGTGCCGTGACCTCAATCGGGGGTGTTTCACCAACAATCAGCCGATTGTCGCGAGTAAACGCCGCCAATGCCGGATGTGCTGTAGTCAGTGCGGCCAGCGCCTGCTCGACATGCGTTAGCTGTAACCCGGCCGGCACCTGTAAAAATACACCGTGTGCGAAACAACAATCGATTCCCTGTTGTTGCGCAAACCAGTGCAAAATCGGCAGTCCGTCAATGGCGCCCTGTTGCAGCACCGACGGCAAGGTATTCCCCGTATCAACCGGCTGCATCGCCAATACCATTCGTGCCGGCGTTCGCTGAGCAAAGATTTCCCGTGGACGTAACTGCCAGCCGGCCCGACGCAATAACGTTCCCAACCCCATAGCGGAAATACTGTCGCCGCCCAAGGCGAAGAAATCATCATCGGCTCCCATACGTTCCAGCCCCAGCAATGCGGCAATCGACTGGCAAAGCAGGGCTTCCTGCTCATTTTTCGCCTCACGCCCCTGCGTCAGAGCAACCGGCTGTGGCCGAGGCAACGCCTGACGGTCGATTTTCCCGTTGACGGTCAGCGGTAACGTCTCCATCACCACCAGTACGGACGGCAGCATATACTCGGGTAATTGCGTCGCCAGTTGCGCCAGCAGACCGCCGGAAATATCCGCCATTGCACGCAAAGCATCATCCGGCACCGAACAATAACCAATCAATCGATGTGTGACGCCTATCGATTCCGCAATAACTACCGCGGTACTGACCTGCGGTAACGCAACCAGCGCATTTTCCACTTCGCCCAGCTCAACCCGGAAACCACGAACTTTAATCTGGTGATCCACCCGCCCGATAAATGCCAACTGACCATCGCTACGCCAGCGCATCAGATCACCGGTACGGTACATTACCTCGCCGCAGCGGAACGGATTGGCCACAAAGCGAGCAGCTGTCAGATCTGGACGGCGCAGATAACCCCGCGCGATCCCCGCGCCGGCGATGTACAGCTCTCCCGCCACACCCGGTGGTACCGGCTGTAAACGATGATCCAGTAACCAGACCTCAGTATTGGCGACCGGTCGACCGATTACCGGTTGATCCGCCACCCCAATGCTGGCGCCCAATGTGTCGATGGTATATTCCGACGGCCCGTAGTAGTTGTGAATATCGATTTCCGGGTGCTGCTGCATAAGTTGCCACAGCCGTGGTGTGGCCGCTTCCCCGCCAATCATAATGAAGGCCGGTTGGTGGTTGTCAGGTTCCAGCAAACCGCTGTCGATCAACTGTGATAAAAATGAGGGCGTGATATCCAGCAAATCGATGGGCATCTGCTTCATGTGCTGCACCAGCGCCCAGGCATCACGACGTAACTCTTCATCGAAAATACACAGTTCACTGCCCAGCATCAGGCAAAACAGCGGTTCCCATGACGAGTCAAACGAGAATGACGCGCTATGACCGGCGCGCATACGACGACCATGTTGCCGAGAAAATTTTTCAATCGCCGGACCAAACAGCAAGGTGGCATGGGAAAGCAGCAGGTTTAGCAACCCACCGTGAGTGCTCATCACCCCTTTCGGCCGTCCGGTTGAACCAGAGGTATAGATCATGTAGGCCAGATGTTCGCTGCGCAGAGTTTCACGACGTTCGGCATTGCTCACCGGTAACGGCGACATGGCATCACATGCAGCCCGTACCACAGCATCATCCAGATATAACCTCTGCGACAGTTCCGGCAGTTGCGGCGCAACCGCTCGATACGTCAGCAGCAGCACCGGTCTGGCATCCTCGCACATCAGCATCAGACGTTCTCGTGGATAATCCAGATCCAACGGCATATAGGCGGCACCGCTGGCCAGTACACCGAAAATAGCCACCAGCGAATCCACCGAGCGAGGAATACCGATCGCCACCACATCCTCAGATCCCACGCCCTGATCTATCAATACCCTCGCCAGCCGCATTACTCTGGCCGACAACTCCTGGTAGCTGAGCCGCTCATCGCCACAGATCAACGCTACCGCATCCGGCTGTTTTACTACCTGCTGTAAAAACATATCCAGTACGGATTCCACGCCGGAAGGCATACTCAGGAGTGGACCGCTGCCCCAACCAGCAACACGCTGTCGCTCAGCGTCGTTGATCAATGACAGTAGACCAATCGCCTGTTGTGGTTGCTGCACCAATTGATGCAGCAGGTAATCGATACGCTCGGCATGCCATTGCAGCGTTTGCCGATCATAACGTGTCGGATTGGCCACCAGCTCCAGATGAAGTGTGCCGTCATGGAAACCGAGCTCAAATTCCAGATCGTCGATCGGCCCCATCGCTAGTGTATGAGTGACGGCAGGCACCCCATTCAGTCTCAGTTCAGTGTTATAGATCTTGAAATTGATAACCGGGCCATACAATCCTTGGCTGCTGCCCACCAGACCAAGGTCACGCCGCAGTTGTTCCGCCTCATAACGTTGATGGCGACGTACTGCCTTGATCTCACGCACCAATGCCAGTGTAACGTCGATCAGCGTCATATCCGGTTGCAGAGTCAATTGCAGCGGCAATACGTTAACCACTGGACCCGTGGCGCATAACGCCTCCGACCCCATGCGCCGCATAAATGGGAAACCCACCGACAAACGTGATTCACCGCTCATTCGGTAGAGGTAGACATATAACGCCGCCATCACGATGTCCGTTGGCTGTACCTGTTGTAACCGCGTATCGCATTTCAGTGCATCAAACAGTGACGCATCGACTGACAAATGTTGATGTAGCGTGCGGGTTCCTTCAGGCACCGGATGACATACTTCTGTCGCCAGCGAGACGGGCGTGGCTAAGTCACTGGCATGTTGCTGCCAGAATGCAGCGGCGCATTGATAAGCCGGTGTGTTCTGCCAGTGCTGATATTCCTCTACCACCCGCACGAATGGGACAAATGGCGTGTCGGCGGGTTGTCGTCCGCGACACAGCGCATTATAGATATCCACAATACGTCGGGTCAGCGCATCAAAAGCGAAACCATCCAATTGCAGATGATGGAAGCGCTGATACCAAAACCAGCGTTCAGGATAGTCTGAAACGCGTATCACGACCTGACGATATAACGGACGCTGCCCATCAGCCGACAGTTCAGCGGCGAGGTCGTCAGCCATCAGCGCACGTGCGGCGGATTCTCCTTCCGCCTCCTGACTCAAGTCCAGCCATTCCGGGGCGATAACCTGCTGCGGCGTCCATCGCCGGGGAATGCGTTGTAACGGCGTACCCTCATCGTCCAGATAAAAACAGGCATGAACCGTATCCGCCTCCGCCAATCCCTGACGGATGGCGGCATCAAGACAGCGACGATCCAGACTCCCGCACAATTCAACAGCATGTGCCACAGTAAACGTATTACGTTGGCTGGCGATTTGATCAGCAATCCAGATTCCAGGCTGGGCGGCAATCAGGGGCAGTTCCAGATATTCCGCCTGAACATCAGGCGTTAACATTGTTTCAGACACGTTGTTTTCCTTACTTCGCAACGGGGAAATATTGCAATACCGGCTGATAATTCGCGCTCTCAGCGTTCAGTCACCGATATGGTTTTCAGGTCAGCCGGTCGCATGTCGAGCCAGTGATTTTCGATGTACTCAATGCAAGACGCCCGCGATTGTGGTCCGAATACCCTTTCCCACCCCGTGGGTAATGCCGCGAACACCGGCCACAGGCTGTATTGCCGACGTTCATTCATCAGCACTGAAAAGACCAGGCTGTCATCATCAAACGGGTTTTGCTGTTCCTGATGCATTCATATCACCTCATCTGTTGGTTTCATTCGTATCCGGCCACATCAGCCAGCAACCAGCGAGTGCCATCAATCAGGCCACCGCGCCAGCAGAGCGCATCATGACCACCGGCGTAGACGCGGTAATTCACCCGATGTCCGGCGGCGACCAGCGCCTGGTTCATCTGCTGATTGACAAAATCAATATCTTGTTCACGATCACCCGCTTCCTGAAAGATGGTCAGTGGCGTTTGTGTGCCGACACCTTGTCGTACCTGTTCCACCAGCCAACCGGGCTCATGGCTGTCGCACGCGTTAAACTGAGTGATGAACTTCAGATTCGGCCACCAGAACGAACCGGATTGGGTCAACACCCGACCAAACCGGTGTGGCCAGTGCAAACCGGCATACAACGCCGCCAGTCCACCATAACTTTGGCCGGCTACCACGGTTCGCTGTGGATCATCGCTAAAAGAGGTGTGCTGTGCCGCCAACGGCAGCAGCTCGGTCTGCACGGCCTGCCAGAAATTTGCGTTGCACGTCAGCTCCCGCTCACGACAATCCATGTCAATCACATCAATGAATAACCAAACGGCCGGCGGTAACTGGCCGCTGACCGTTTCTATCTCCAGCGCGGAGTACAGTGGTATTTCCTCGGCCCAGTTCTGTCCATCCAACACAATGATCAGTGGGCGCTGCGTTGGTAGTGCAGTATTACCCGTGCTATATAGCCAGATACGTCGCTGATTACGCAGTTGCAGGCTTTCCCATTGGAAAATCTGCAACCGCCGACTGTCCGGCGCGGTTGCCTGCCCCTGATCCAATGCCAGCCATGCCTGTTGAGGCGGGGCATACGGCATATGAGCCGCAGAAAGAGATTCCCCCCGATGTGTGAGATGTGGTTGTAGTGGATTAAGCGGATCGGCAATGGCATGCGGAAACAATGAGCACCACCACTCACGTTGTTGCTGGCAACGTTGTTGACGATCACCGCTAAACGCCGGCGGCAATTGCTTCCCGGTAACCGGAATCAGGCTGTAACTTCCTCGCCAATCATCTTCAATATCCAGTGACCAATGCCAGACATCCGTTCCGGCCAGACGCTGCAAACTTTGCGGCTGAAAACTGTGGTGATCGGTAACACCGTTGACATCAATGTAAACCTGCTGAATGGCGGACTGCCGCTCATCTCCGGCAGGATCGCGCCAGAAGAACGTCACTCGCACTCGTTTCCCATCCAATGATTCCACTAACGGCGTCCCCATACTGGCGATACCACGCCACCAGTTTTCCTCCCCCGCCGTCGGCGATGAAATGAGTTCTGCTGCGCAACCCGACGACTGCGTTTCCGACATGTAAACCTCCCAGGTTATGGCCTCTTCAATTTGCTTACACTTAGTTAACAAAACTAATGATTTATATAAAAACACATAGCCAGACACACAAACACAAATAATATTGAGAATTATTTACATTTGCAATAAGATAACGACCTCTCTTTTCATGAGAGTGCGAAACCAACGTGTTTTACGGGCTACCAATCTGAAAATTCATACCACACGCTAATCGCGTGAGGTGGTTAACGTGGATTTTCGGCACATGCCATAACCGACATGGTTCAAAACAGCTGATGTATTTAAAACAATGCCGTCTTCTGAAGGGATCACTACATGTTTAAAACGACAAAAAAACCATTAGAAAATATGATGTTTTTGCACGCCGATAATCGCAGCATGCCGCTTGTTTTGGCGTCTGCTCTGCTCATGACGCCGCTGGCGCATGCTAAGGCAGCGACTAATACAGCAAACACCAGCGACACCATTGTTGTCAGCGCTGACACCACAGAAAGTGTTACCGCACCACTGCAAGGGATCGTGGCCAAAGAGAGCGCCTCAGGCACCAAGACCAATACCCCACTGGTGAAAACACCACAGGCCATCAGCGTGGTAACCCGTGACCAGATGGACGCACAGGCGGTTTCCTCGGTAGCAGACGCCTTTAACTACTCCAGCGGTGTCGTCACCAACTATCGAGGCTCTTCCAACCGCAATGATGAAGTTATCTCCCGTGGCTTCCGCTATACCGCCAAATTTCTTGATGGCCTGAGTTATGGTCTGAGCGGCCAGGGCGCCGCACTGGGTAAAATTGATCCCTGGTTGCTGGAACGTGTCGAGTTAGTGCATGGTCCGGCGTCAGTCCTTTACGGACAGGTAAATCCCGGTGGGATGATCAACATGACCAGCAAACGCCCAACCGCTGAAGCGATCCATAAAATAGAGTTCAGCACGGGGAACCAGCATCTGGGCGAGGCGGCGTTTGATTTTGGCGGCGCGTTGAATGACGATAAAACCCTGCTTTACCGTCTGAACGGTATCGCCAGCACCAAGCATGAATTCGTCAAGGACTCTAAACAACAACGAGTAGCGATTGCGCCAGCGATTACCTGGCTACCAAACGCCGATACCAGTTTTACGCTGCTGACCAGCTACCAGGATGACCCGAAGGCTGGATTCCGTAACTTTCTGCCAGCCTACGGCACGGTCTTGGGAAACAGTGCCGGTACGGTACCTTACGATCTGAATGTCAGCGATCCGAACTATAACCAGTCAAAGCGGGAACAAACCTCAATAGGGTATATCTTCGATCACTCCTTTAATGACGTATTCTCCTTCCAACAGAACGTCAGATACAGCCAGTTGAATGAAAAATATAAGTATCTCGTTTACACCACCGGGGGGTCAGAAACCAGCACCATACTATCCCGACGTCAGCAACGGGAAGAGACAGAGGTCGGTGAATTCGGCGCGGATAACCAGCTAAAAGCAAAGTTTGATACCGGTGAAGTCAAACATACCGCCGTTGGTGGTCTCGACTATAAATGGCAAAACCGTGACTATAAGTACTGGCGATTGGGGGGCAGTCAGTACGATTTTGACTGGGCTAATCCTGTTTATGGCGGGTCTGCCATTGTGGATGACAGTGCATTGAATCTCATCACCAGCACCAAGAAAAAACTGACTCAAGTCGGGGTCTACCTGCAAGATCAGTTGGAATGGAACCACTGGAATCTGCTGTTGTCTGGTCGTCATGACTGGAGTGAAGTCCGCACACTGGATCGCACAACTGACAGCACAACCCAGCAGAATGACCATAAGTTTACCGGCCGTACCGGCCTGCTGTATGCCTTTGACAACGGCATTTCGCCTTATATCAGTTACAGTACCTCGTTTGAACCCAACCTGGACAATGGCGCCCCTGGCTCCGATCCATTCAAGCCCACGACCGGCGAACAAAAAGAAGTCGGGATAAAATTCCAGCCCAAAGGCAGTAACACACTACTGACCGTATCACTGTTTGATATCACCCAGAAAAACATTACCTCTTACAACAGCGTGCTTGGTTATAACGAACAAATCGGCAAGGTGAAATCCAAAGGGGTGGAAACCGAGGTACATACGCAACTGACGCCGGAAATCAGCCTGATGGCGGCATATACCTATACTGATGCGGTCACCAAGGAGAGCAACACCGCCAACCAGATCGATAAGAGCCCGTCATCAATTCCTCGCCATACCGCGTCAGCCTGGGGTAGCTATCGCTTCCTGGACGGTGCGTTGAAAGGCGTTACCGTTGGCAGCGGTGTGCGTTATATCGGCACCAGCTATGGTGATAACGCCGAGAGTTTCAAGGTTCCCTCATATGCCTTGTATGACGCCATGGTCCGTTACGATCTGGCCGAAGCGTCGTCACACCTGAAAGGGGCGGCGGTACAGCTCAACGTCAATAACCTGGCAGATAAACATTATGTCGCGTCCTGTAGCGGCACTACCTCCTGTTTCTATGGCAGTGGTCGTAGCATTGTCGCCACCGTCAGCTACAGCTGGTAACCCATAGTCATAACGCCGGGGCACGACGCCCCGGTCTGAAAGGCAGGCGCGGATAGCGTTGCAGCACCGTGTCCTGAACAAGTCACACGCACTAACTGTCGTTCATTTATCTGTAATCGGTACATTTACCTATAGAAATGCGAATCGCACCTGCTGCGATGCTCATTTAACAGACATAAGGAACAAACCGTGTCTATTCGATCTGCTCAGCCTTTATTTGCTCACGCCTCGTCTCTGGATATCAGCAATCTTCATCATGACGATTTTCTTTTCCTGTCACCTGACAAAAGTCTGCATACCCACGGATGTTATGCGTCACTAACGCACCCGGTTGATGATGGCGCGATGCTCAACGGCCATTTTCAGCATCAGGTTCGTCGGTTATTCGCCCAGGCACACCGTGATGGTATTGAAAACCCGCTGATTGTCGGTGCCATCCCTTTTGATAAAAAGCAGCCAGCCAATCTGTTTATGCCACAGAGTCAACACTGGTTTTCGCGCGACACGCTGGCAACCGGCGTACAAACAGAAGCGGCCATTCGTATCCGTCAGTTGCGTCAAATACCGGCCAACGCAGACTTTTGCCAAATGATCCGTGAGGGTGTTAATGCCACCCGCAATGGCATACTGGATAAAGTGGTACTTTCCCGCCTGCTGGAGATAGAAACCGATCAGCCGCTGGACTCAATCCGCCTGTTATTACAGCTTAATCAACAGAATCCCGGTAGTTATAACTTTCATGTGCCGCTGGCTCAGGGCGCGCTGCTAGGAGCCAGCCCGGAACTCTTGTTACATAAACAGGGCAATCACATCACCTCTCAACCCTTGGCCGGTTCCGTCCGCCGTAGCGAAGATTCCGGCGAAGATATCCAACTGCGCCAATCATTGCTGGATTCAGCCAAAGATCGTCACGAGCACAACCTGGTAATCAGAGAGATGCGGCACGTGCTGGCCCCTCGCTGTCGCACATTACAGATACCGGGAACCCCTTCTCTGCTCAGCACACCAGTGCTGTGGCATCTGGCGACCCACATTATCGGTGAAGTCAGTGACCCACTGGAGAATGCACTGTCGATCGCCTGCCTGTTGCATCCGACGCCGGCGTTATGCGGTGCGCCATATCAGCAGGCTAAAAACCTGATCGACAAACTGGAACCGTTTAATCGTGAACGCTTCGGCGGCATTGTCGGGTGGTGTGATGCACAAGGTAATGGTGAATGGGTGGTGACCATCCGCTGCGGTGAAGTCCATAAGAACAGCATCAGATTATTTGCTGGTGCCGGTATTGTGCCCGACTCACAGCCCACGGCGGAGTGGCACGAAACCGGCGTCAAATTAAGCACCATGTTGCGCGCCTTTGGCCTGAGGCAGGATGAGGAGTGTGCGGCATGAGTATTGAATTCACTCGCTGGCCGGCAGAGCGGGAACAACGCTACCGGGAACGTGGATATTGGGTCGATTTGCCACTGTGCGATATTCTCGACCGTCAGGCCAACAACGATGCTATCGCCCTGATCTGCGGTGAACGGAGGTTCAGTTATCGCCAGCTACACCAATCTGCCAATCGTCTGGCTTCCGCGCTTCTGCGCCGCGGGGTGCAACATGGGCAAACCGCACTGGTACAATTGGGCAATATCGCCGAATTTTACCTGACCTATTTCGCGCTGTTACGCGCTGGCATAGTGCCGGTGAATGCCCTGTTCAACCATCAGCGCAGCGAACTGTGTGCCTATGCCGAACAGATCACCCCGGCATTACTGATCGCCGATCGCAGTCACAGCCTGTTTCACGATGACAGTTTCATTCAGGAATTACAGCAGCGTTACCCTTCCCTGCAACACATTATACTGCGTGGCGATAATGGCTCCCCCGACGATCTGGCGATATTGCTACAAGAAGAAACGCCTATATTGCCAACCGCCCCTACGTCGGCTGACGATGTCGCCTTTTTCCAGCTTTCCGGCGGGAGTACCGGCACACCCAAGCTGATCCCACGTACGCACAACGATTACTACTACAGCATTCGTGCCAGCGTGGAGATCTGCCATTTTGATCACCATACCCGCTACCTGTGTGCCTTACCGGCAGCCCATAACTATCCGATGAGTTCACCGGGAGCATTGGGCGTATTTTTCGCCGGCGGCAGCGTGGTGATGGCGAGTGATCCCAGTGCCACCAGCTGTTTTCCACTCATTGAGCGCCATCAAATTAATGTCACCGCGCTGGTGCCGCCAACCGTCACGTTATGGCTGGAAGCCATCGAACTATGCGGGAGCAACGCCTCGCTACACAGTCTCAGGCTACTGCAAGTCGGTGGCGCTCGCTTGAGTGAAGCGCTGGCCAGACGTATTCCGGCCTGCATCGGCTGCCAGTTACAGCAGGTTTTCGGCATGGCGGAAGGTCTGGTGAACTATACCCGGCTAGATGACGATGAAACTCATCTGTTCACTACGCAAGGGCGCCCTATCAGTGAGGATGACGAAGTGTGGGTCGCCGATGCCGAGGGAAATCCCTTACCATGCGGACAAGTGGGGCGACTGATGACCCGCGGCCCTTATACCTTCTGTGGTTACTATCGTAGCCCGCACTACAATCATCAAGTTTTTGATAAAAAAGGATTTTACCGTTCTGGCGATCTGGTTATCCAGACAGAAAACGGTTACTTGCAGGTTGTTGGCCGGGAAAAGGACCAGATTAATCGTGGTGGAGAAAAAATTGCCGCTGAAGAGATTGAAAACCTGTTGTTACGCCACCCCGGGGTGATAAACGCCGCGCTGGTGGCAATTCCGGATCCATTGATGGGTGAAAAAAGCTGTGCCTTTATCGTCGCCCGCGAAAACATCAAACCCGTGGCCCTACGTCGCCATCTGCGTGAACAAGGTATTGCCGACTATAAATTGCCGGATCGTTTTGAACACATCTCGTCATTGCCCGAAACACCGGTAGGCAAAGTTGATAAACAGCGGTTGCGCCAGCTCGCACAGCAGCGCACTCAACCTTAATTGCAGGAGAATAACCCATGAGCATCCAGAAACTGACTGACTACCCCCTTCCCACAACCGGTGAACTGCCTGGCAACAAAGTGAACTGGCCATTGGAACCACAACGAGCCGCGTTGCTGATTCATGATATGCAGGACTACTTTCTGAATTTCTGGGGCGAAAACAGCGCGCTGACCACTCAGTTGATTCAGAATATCGTGCGCCTGAAACACTTTTGCCGTCAGCAAGGTATCCCGGTATTTTATACCGCCCAACCCAATCATCAGCACGATGCCGACCGGGCCTTGCTCAACGATATGTGGGGGCCGGGTATTAACCGCTATCCCGAACAACAAAAAATTGTTGCGGCCCTGACGCCGGAAATCACCGATACCGTACTCGTCAAATGGCGCTACAGTGCGTTCCAGCGTTCCACGCTGGAACAACAACTCAGTGATGCCGGTCGTAATCAGCTGATTATATCTGGTGTGTATGCGCATATCGGCTGTCTGACCACAGCCAACGACGCCTTCATGCGAGATATCAAACCCTTCATGGTCGCCGATGCGCTGGCTGACTTCTCGCGGGAAGAACACATGATGGCGCTGCGCTATACCGCGGGTCGTTGCGGATGTGTGATAACCACTGATCAGTTGCTGGCAACCACACCATCCCCCATGAGTTACAGCCCATCACGCCTGCGAGCCGAGTTACTGCCACTACTGGATGACGATAGCGCCGACATTGGCGATGATGAAAACCTGCTCGATTACGGGTTGGATTCCGTGCACATTATGTCGTTGGTCGCGCGTTGGCGACAGGCTGGTCACGACCTGGACTTTATCTCGCTGGTGAAAAAACCCACCATTAGTCACTGGTTGTCGCTGCTCAATGCCCTACAACGGGAGGAAGCATGAACCAACAGATCGATTTTCGTGGTAAGCAAGTATGGGTAACCGGCGCCGGACGTGGTATAGGCTATGAAATCGCCTGCCGTTTCACCCAGGCCGGAGCAAACGTTATCGGTTTTGATCTGGCGTTTCCTGATTACGATATCCCTTTTACGCCCAGGGTGCTGGATATCAGTGATGCTGTCGCAGTCGCCGACAGCTGTGGCGAGTTACTGATGCGAACGCCCAGCCTGGATGTTTTGATCAATGGGGCCGGCATTCTGCGCATAGGCGCGACTGAAATACTCAGCCAGCAGGACTGGCAGGCGTGTCTGTCGGTCAATGCCGGCGGTGCGTTCAACCTGTTTCAGGCCGTCATTCCCCAGTTCCAACAACAACGTAGCGGGGTCATTGTTTCCATTTCATCCAACGCCGCGCATGTTCCCCGGGCAGGTATGGCGGCATACTGCGCCTCCAAAGCCGCGTTACGCAGCTTATGTCTGACAGTAGGCCTGGAACTGGCCCCCTATGGTGTCCGTTGTAATCTGATCTCTCCAGGCTCGACAGATACGCTGATGCAACGCGGCTTGTGGCACTCCCCCTCGTCAGAACAAGACACCATTACCGGGTTCCCCACACAGTTCAAGCTGGGCATCCCGCTGGGAAAAATTGCCCATCCGCGAGATATCGCCAACGCGGTTCTGTTTATGGCATCCGACCTGGCCGGCCATATCACATTACAGGATGTGGTGATTGATGGTGGCGCAACACTGGGGGCCTGATCATGTACCACCGCACACCATGGCTGGCGGTGGACATAACCACAGAGGCACTAAATATTGGGCATCGTATTCAAATGCGGAAGGTACAGATTTCCAACCAGTAAAACATATTGTGCTGTATTTCAATATTCACGACGGCGGTCATTGACTGACAAATAACGTCAAATCTCGTTATCGACATCAGAAATATACCGAAAATTTTACTATTCCCCGAGCATCATCCGGCAGAGTTTTAACAACTATCATGATCAACGGTTCCGAAGCCGGAACCGGCAGTAACTAATTCTGTACAGAATAATTCAGTTTTCATACACTGCATGAAGTTGTTTATTTTCATTCTTGAAAATGATGATAGTAACAAAACAGTAATATATTTGCTTTATATAATAAGGCAAATAGGAATAATGGAAGTAGTCGTTCTATGGAGGGAGAAATGAAGATATTTTTGGCCACCCTAGGTTCCGCGGGTGATGTTTATCCTTTTATCGCCATTGGCGAGTCACTTATACAAGCCGGTTATGATGTTTATCTTTGTACCAACCCTTTTTTCGAAAAGACCGCACTTGAAAGGCATCTAAAATTTATTTCCGTGGGTACCAATGAAAATTATCTGGCCGCTGTTAACTCCAAACGATTGTGGCATCCGAAATATGCCTATAAAGAAATTTGTCACTTCATGATGCAACAACAACAGCCGCTTTATGATGCACTGAATAGCGTGACAGATGAATCCTCAATTATACTGACTTCTTTATGGGCGTTTTCTGCCAAGATGTTAAGTGAGAAAAAAGGCTGCTGTGTTATTCCCGTCAGAGTCAGCCCTTCAACTCTCATGTCAGCTTATGAAACCGCGCTTCATCGGTATACTGCCTGGTTATCACACTTTCCGATCAGAATCCGTAGAATCGTGCTAGGGCTAATCGAAAGATATATTATCGATCGGGAATTAGCCCCCTATATTAATCAGTTTCGCGTATCTATCGGCTTGCCTAAAATTCATAAAATCCTCACATCCTGGACGCATAAAACAGATTCCAATGTTATTTGTCTTTTCCCAGACTGGTTCGCCGCGCCACAACCTGACTGGCCGCGACATATTAAACAGGTCGGGTTTCCTCTGTTTAATTTATTAGCGCATCAGGAAACCGATGATCTGGACTGTTTTTTTAATGCCAGTAACAAAACCGTCATATTTATGCCAAGCTGGGCACTTAGTGCTAATAACAGCGTGGTAGCTGAGTTAATAGTAAAAGTCAGAAAAAAAGGATTTCAATGTCTTATTATTGGGAATAAGAATTCACTTTATGACCATGATAAAGGCATTCGTATTGAGAACCACATCAATTTGGAAAAATATCTGCATCGTTGTGTCGCTATTATCCATCACGGCGGTATTGGTACGACCGCGCAATCTTTCTTCGCGGGCATACCTCAACTGATTATCCCCAGCGCATTTGATCAGTTCGACAATGCACGGCGCATCAGCAATCTTAACTGTGGTTTGGCCCTCAGTGAGACAGACGACGCTATCCTTGACGAAAAGCTGGGACGCATTTTATTTGACCGCTCCATCGCCCAACATTGTTGCTACATAAAAAACCAGTTTCAGGCAAATCAGAATGTGTACGAGCAAATAGTCGCCATCGTGCGTGCCGCACAACTGAATCACAACACCCCGATGGTCTGAAAACCCGACGTTCCTGAATAACCCAATCCGGTTTGATGCATTTCCGGTCATTTTTCATATCATCCAGATTGGGTTCAGTTCACAAAAACCATTCCGCACAGATATTTCCTTCATAGCGCCCTATTTTTTCTCGCGTTAACCGTCAATACTATTTTATACCCCAAGTAATTCGAGTTGCAGGAAGGCGGTAAGAGAGTGAATCCCGAGGAGCTTACTCAGGTAAGTGATTCGGGTGAACGAACGCCGCCAACACACCTGCAACTTGAAGTATGACGGGTATAGTCATTTATCTCATCACCCGATGACGACACGCAATAAAAAAGTGCATGCAAATTGCATGACCCATTGGTTGTATATAAAGACAAACACCTTAAATGAAACCAACAGGAGTAATCATGGCTTCAGGAAAAAGGTTTCTGACAGTCAGCCTGGCCGCATTGCTGATCAGTGGAACCGTTCATGCCGCATCTATTCCCGCCGTAGAAGCAAAAAATGGCATGGTTGTCAGTTCACAGCATCTTGCCTCACAAGTGGGCATTGATGTGCTAAAAATGGGCGGAAACGCCATTGATGCAGCCGTCGCCGTTGGTTATGCCCAGGCTGTGGTGAATCCGTGCTGCGGCAACATTGGTGGTGGTGGGTTCATGACTATTCATCTGGCCAATGGCAAGAACACGTTTATCAACTTCCGTGAAACAGCACCCGCAGCGGCAACAGCCAAAATGTATCTGGATGCCGACGGTAACGTGAAGAAAGGTGCCAGCCTGTACGGTTACCTGGCTGCCGGGGTGCCCGGTACCGTACTCGGTCTGGAAACCGCGCGGAAAGAGTATGGCAAGCTAAGCAGGGAACAGGTAATGGCCCCCGCCATAAAACTGGCACGCAAAGGTTTCATCCTGACCCGTTACGACACCGATATTCTGGATACCACTGTCAAGCGTTTCAAACAGGACCCGGAAGCCGCTCGCATTTTCCTGCGTCCTGACGGCAGCCCGTTACAACCAGGTGACCGATTGGTGCAAACCGATCTGGCCAATACGCTACAGGCGATTGCCGATCACGGCCCGGATGCGTTCTATAAGGGGAAAGTGCCTCAAATCATCGCCGACGCAGCCAAAAAAGGCGGCGGAATACTGACATCGGCAGACTTCGCCAATTACAAAGTGACTGAAACCGCGCCAGTCAGTTGTACTTACCGCGGCTACAACTTTGTCTCTTCCCCACCCCCTAGCTCCGGCGGCACCACGATGTGTGAAATACTGAATATTGTTGAGGGTTATGACCTGAAAAGCATGGGTTTCAACTCCGCGCAGTCAATACACATTCTGACCGAAGCCATGCGTCATGCCTATATGGACCGCAACACCTATTTGGGTGATCCGGCCTTTGTAAAAAACCCACTCGATCGACTGCTGAGCAAAACCTATGCCGCCGAGATACGCGAAAAAATCAAACCGCAAGACGCCACGCCTTCCACCCAGGTGAAACCCGGGGCAGCGCCGCATGAAAAACTGGAAACCACGCAGTATTCGATTGTCGATAATCAGGGCAACGCCGTCTCTACCACCTACACCATCAATGGCCGTTTCGGTGCGGGAGTCATCGCCCCTGGTACCGGTTTTTTCCTCAACGATGAAATGGATGATTTCACGACCAAGGTCGGTGCGCAAAACCTGTACGGTCTGGTACAAGGAGAGCGTAACGCCATTGCGCCCGGTAAACGTCCGCTGTCATCCATGAGCCCGTCGTTGGTCACCAAAGACGGTAAAATATTCCTGGTGCTGGGTTCGCCGGGAGGATCGCGGATCATTACCATTACTCTGGAAACCGCACTGAATATCATCGACTACGGTATGGCACCACAAGAAGCGGTGGATGCGCCACGTATTCATCATCAATGGTTACCGGATAAGGTCTATTACGAGCAGCGCGGATTGTCTGCTGATACACTGAAATTATTGAAAGAACGGGGTTATGACATGGTGGAACAAACACCGTGGGGCGCGGCTGAACTGATTATGGTCGGTCTGCCTGGCGCGGCAGGCGTCTCCTCGGCATCGTCTGGCAATGACGCCGCCGTATCCGGCAAAGTCCGTGAGGGATATTTGTACGGTGCCAACGATTCACGCCGCCCGTCCGGTGCCGCTATCGGTTATTGACGCGCCACACAACACTGACGAAGAGAGTGAAAGCATGGTGATGGAAAAACACGGCTTTTACCCTTCAGAAGCAGAGAAACGCATGGCTATGCATTTGTATGCATAGCCATGTATAACGTAAAAAACGGGTAACGATGAATATAGCGGAAAGCACCAGCGAAGCGCATATGGACTCTCCCGGTGCTTTCCCACTTCAGCGTGTTACTTCAATGGCAGATAGATATCAGTAACCAATTCTGTTTCCCGCGTTTCCGGAAACAGATTGACATAATGAAAGTAGAGCGGAAAATCCCTCAGTTTCTCACCGCTCTGTGGTAACCAGTCCCGGTACAAGGGGGAAATGCTTTCCCCCAGACGCTGATGTGCGCCATAGTGTCTGACTCTGGCACAACGGCCACCGGGGATTGTTTTGGCGATGACGCCCTGAGCATTGACTGGGACGTCGGCGGTCACTTCACCACAAATGTCAAAGCGATACAGTGCCGGCTCTGTGGTTTCGGGATTATCGTAGGCAATACCAAACGTCCGGTTGCTGCCTTGCGGCGACAGACCGCTTTCCCGCCGCCAACGGATAAACCGATCGATGGTATCGTTAAGTTTTTCCATCGGACCACAGTGCTCAAGTGTCGCAACCCGTGTGGTTTTGAAATCAACGATGTCAACCTGCATAATGATTCTCCTTTCCGGTAAACGGAATCGATACACATAATGTCAGGTATCCCCGTCGGGAGGCCGTTGAAAAGTAGACAGCGGCTGGCCAAAGGTGCTCCTGAATAAACACGTAAACGACCCCAGTGTTTTACACCCGACCTCTAGCGCCACATCAATTACTCTGACGCCGCGTTCAAAATCAAGTCAGTGAGTGGCGCGCCGCAGCCGTAGAATATATCCAGAAACGGTGATACCAATACAGTCAGTAAACGTAGGTGAAAGTGTGAAAAAGTAGAAACCCGGCTGAGACACGCCACCGTCATCGATTCATGTAGATAATCTTAGATGCAGTCGAGCACCTTATCAAAACGTGAGACATACCGCTGTTGCTGCCCCACGACTCACCGCAGCCAACTATGCCTGCGCATGCGGCTGACGTCACCGTCAGGGCACGGCGATCCCGCCAATAAAACAATTGATAAAGTCGTTCAACCATTCGGCCTGCATGCCTGGTCGGTGTACCAGATAATAGGCGGCGCCGGTCTTCACCGTGTCGTCAAACGGCATTATCAGCCGCTGTTGCTGAATATCCTCCGCCACCAGAGTGATATCCGCAATGGCAATACCAAACCCTTGAATTGCCGCGCTGATAGCCAAATCCATGGTGTCAAACTGCTGGTTACGACGCATCACCTGCTCGTCGATGGGGTGCGTTTTCAACCATAACCGCCAGTCCCGTTGGTCATAAGTCGGATGCAAAAACGTCAGTCGGCAGAGCGACGCCTGCGTCAGCGTACCCGGCCCGTCAGGCAACAGATGCGGTGCCAGCACCGGCGACAATACTTCATCAAATAATTTGCCGTCATGCTGCTGTGGTGCAACATCCGGCGCGAAAACGATGGCCACATCGAAGTCTTCGATGTTGAAATCGACATCATGTTCCGTGGTGGTGGTCAATGACACATGAATATCGGGTCGTTCCTGCTCAATATTCATCAGCCGTGGTACCAGCCAGCGCATCGCACAAGTCGGCGCCTTCATTCGGATAATCCCGTTCTTACGATAGGCGTTATCAGTGGCCGTAAACAGCCGATCAAACGCTTCCCTGATTTCCGGCAACAGTAAACTGCCTTGCTGTGTGAGCCGCAGTCCTCTGGCCTGACGTTGGAACAAGGAAAACCCCAGCCAGGCTTCCAGCGCCGCAATTTGACGGCTGACCGCGCCTTGCGTGACAAACAGCTCTTCCGCCGCACGGGTAAAATTAAGATGCCGCGCCGTGACCACAAAGGCATGCAGTGCATTAAGAGGAGGTTTTCGTTTGTTCATTCGATCTTTTAACCCGGATCCAGTCATTTATATTTACCGCATAAGCCATGCGTTTTTCTCATGGCTATTATGACAACAATTCGATTGTGGCGACAATACGAGAAACGTCTAATGAGTGAATACTTATTCATTTATAACGGCAAAAACGGAGAACACTATGCCGATTCAAACCCCGGTACAATTCAGCTCTAAATTACCGGATGTAGGTACTACCATCTTCACCGTTATTGGTCAGTTATCCAGTCAACACCATGCCATCAACCTGTCACAGGGTGCGCCCAATTTTCCGTGCTCGCCAAAGTTGATTCACGCGGTCACCCATGCGATGGAGCAAGGTCATAACCAATATGCGCCAATGTCCGGACTGGTGTCGCTGAAAGATATCGTGGCTGAAAAAGTGAAACGGCTTTATGGGCAAACCTATGACGCCGGCAGCGAAATCACGATTACCGCCAGTGCCAGCGAAGGGCTGTATGCCAGTATATCGGCGCTGGTGCATCCGGGGGATGAGGTGATCTACTTCGAACCCTCATTTGACAGTTATGCCCCCATTGTCCGGCTGCAAGGGGCCACGCCAGTAGCGTTGAAATTGTCCGTGCCATCATTTTCCATTAACTGGGATGAAGTGCAGGCCGCCATTACTCCGCATACCCGGATGATTATCATCAATACGCCGCACAATCCCAGCGGACAGGTATTGAATGCCGAAGACCTGATGCAGCTAGCTAATGTGACCCGCAACACCGATATCGTGGTACTTTCCGATGAAGTGTATGAACACATCGTATTTGATAATCAGGTGCATCACAGCATGGCAACCCATAACGAGCTGGCAACTCGCAGCGTGATTGTGTCGTCATTCGGTAAATCCTTCCACGTGACCGGCTGGCGAGTGGGTTTCTGTCTGGCGCCTGCCGATCTGATGAATGAAATCCTGAAGGTACATCAGTTCCTGATGTTTTCCGCCGACACGCCGATGCAGTACGCACTGGCGGATTACATGGCTGATCCGGCCACTTATCTGTCACTATCCGCGTTCTATCAACAGAAACGAGATCTAATGGTCGATCAACTAAACGATGGACCGTTTACATTACTGCCTTCGGCCGGCTCCTTCTTTATGCTCGCCAGTTATGCTCATTTCAGTGATGAAAGCGACAATGACATGGTGAAGCGGCTGATTATTGACCATGGTGTTGCCACCATTCCACTGTCGGCGTTCTATGCCGATGGTACGGATAATAAATTGATTCGTTTGTCATTTTCCAAAGATGAAATGACTATCTGCGCCGGTGCAAAGGCTTTGTGCCAGGTGAAATAAAGACGTCTGATAGAAATCCCATATATGTTTCGTTAATTATCGTGTTATTCACCAGAGAGCATCCTAAAAATGAAAAAATTAAGCATATTGCTGTTATCGCTGGGCTTCCTGTCCTCCACTGTGGTATTAGCGCAAACTGAACTACGCTTTGGTCTGGAAGCGGAGTACCCGCCATTTGAAAGTAAAAATGCTCAGGGCCAGTTGGTAGGGTTCGATATCGACCTGGGGAACGCTATCTGTAAAGCCGGGAATTTTAAATGCTCCTGGGTGGAAGGATCATTTGATGCTCTGATCCCAGGGTTAGAGTCCAAGAAATTTGATGCCATCAACTCGGCGATGAACATCACGGATAAACGCAAAGAAGCCATTAATTTCACCAACCCGATTTACCGTATCCCAACCCAGCTTGTCGGCAAGTCGAATGCGGGTCTGGCCCCAACGGCGGCAGGACTAAAAGGTAAAAGCATCGGTGTCTTGCAGGGCTCAATTCAGGAAGTGTTTGCCAAAGCCCACTGGGAACCGCAAGGCGTCACCGTTATCTCCTATAAAGATCAGAACCTGGTGTATAACGACCTGACGGTTGGTCGTCTGGATGGTACGTTGGTTATGGCCGCAGCCGGACAATCCGGTTTTCTGGACAAACCCGAAGGCAAAGGTTTTGCGTTTATTGGTCAGCCCGTGGAAGACAGCAAAATTCTGGGCAGTGGCATCGGCTTCGGGTTGCGCAAAGGTGATACCACGTTAGCCACTGAACTCAACAATGCCATCAGAAAAGTTCAGGCCGATGGTACCGTTGATACACTGGCCAAGAAATACTTCCCCGGCTTTGATGTGCGGGTAAAATAATTTTTCAATCCGTTCTCTGTATTGAATAAAAATGTCCCAAACGGCGTGTGTGTCTGATGGCGATGTATGCCCGGAATGTCCGGGCATACACAGGCATAACACCGGGTCTGACAACTATTCCGCTTTCACCCCATATTCCGCTTTCACTCCACCGCCCAACGCGTTATACAACGTCACCAAATTATCCAGCCGGGTTTGCTCGGTACTGATCAAAGACTTCCTGGCGGTATAAAGCGTTCGCTGGGCGTCCAGCGCATTGAGGTAAGTATCCACCCCTTCCCGATAACGATCGTTAGCTAACTGATAACTACGTTGCGCCGAAGCGACATATGCCCGTTGTGCCGCGAGCTGTTCATCTATCGTTCCCTTACGTGCCAACGCATTCGCCACATCCTTGAAAGCTGATTGAATTGTCTTCTCGTAGCTGGCGATATAACCTTTTTTCTCGGCTTCGGCATAACGCAGCGAAGACAGATTCGAACCACCATCAAAAATCGGCAAGCTGATGCTGGGCGCAAACGACCAGACATGGGCGCCACCACTGAACAATGACGATAACTCACCACTACTTAATCCATTACTGGCAGTCAGGCTAATACTGGGGAAAAACGCTGCTCGTGCCGCCCCAATACTGGCATTAGCCGATTTCAGGGTATGTTCGGCCGCTAACACATCAGGACGCTGAAACAAAACATCGGAAGAAATTCCCGCCGCCACTGGTTTGATAGCCGTAGCCAGAGAAGCGAGATTCTGCGGTAACAGTGTCTCCGGTACAGGCTGTCCGACCAGCAGAACAAGTGCATTTTTATCCTGGGCGACACTGGTCATGTAACTGGCAACATCCGAACGTGCCTGCTGATAAGTAGTTTCCGCCTCCGCTACATCCACCCCTGAGGCCACGCCGTTACGTTGACGGCTACTGGTTACCTCCATCGACTTCCGGGCACTGATTACCGTCTCCTGCGCTAATGCCAGATTGCTGAGATCGGTAGCCAACGCGATATAGGCAGACGCAGTATCAGCAATCAGCGTCAGCCAGGTACTTTTGGCCGTTTCTGTCTCAGAAAGATACGCTTCCAGCTTTTCGCCGGTCAGACTCCGGTTTTTACCAAACAAGTCCAATTCAAACGAACTGACGGACAAATCCGCATTATAACTACTGCTCAGCTCGGTGGTAGAGTTTGAGCCAGAGGTCAACGAGCGACTGCGCGTACCATCCACCCCGGCTGTAAGCGAGGGGTACTGTTCCGCTCTTTGGATGCCATATTGCGCCCGAGCCGCTTCGATATCCGCCAAGGCCTTGCGTAAATCACGGTTGCTGGTCAACGCCATTTCAATGACCCGCTGCAAATTGGTATTCACCATGACATTCCGCCAGGGTATATCACTGGCGTTAAGAGCCGCCGGTGATGCTGCCGGATAGGACTGCCCCTTTGGCCAGTTAGCTACCACCGGTAACGCCGGGCGCTGGTAGTGCGGATCCAGAGAAACGCATCCAGACAGCATCAGGGCACTGCTCAGTAACCAGAATTCATATCGCATTTACGCGTCTCCCTGTTTATCATCCGTCGTTACAACTTTCCCGGCACGACGGGGGAATACGCGTCTGACCAGAACAAAGAACATCGGCACCATAAAGATGGCCAATGCTGTCGCCGTCAATGTACCGCCGACAATACCACTGCCGATGGACACCCGACTATTGGCACCCGCGCCAGTAGCAATGGCCAACGGGAAAACCCCGGCAATAAACGCCAGAGACGTCATTAATACAGGCCGCAAGCGGGTTCGTGCGCCTTCCAGCGCCGCCTCATATAACGTGGCCCCTCGTTGATAGGCCGCTTCGGCGAACTCCACAATCAGGATGGCATTTTTTGCCGAAAGGCCGATGGTCGTCAGTAGCGCAACCTGGAAATAGACATCATTTTCCAGCCCACGGAAGGTCGCGGCCAACACAGCGCCCACTATGCCGAGCGGGATAACCAGTATGACTGAGAAAGGAATACTCCAGCTTTCATACAGCGCCGCCAGACAAAGGAATACCACCAGAATGGAGATGCTATACAGCGATACTGCCTGGCCGCTGGCCAACCGTTCCTGGTAAGACAAGCTGCTCCACGAATATGTGGTGCCCGTCGGCAAGGCTTTCGCCAACACCTGCATTTCATCCATCGCTTCACCAGAACTGACACCAGAAGCACCGCCTCCCTGAATCTCATACGAGGCAAGTCCGTTATACCGTGACAGACTTTCCGGCCCATAAGTCCAGTGGGTAGTGGCGAAGGACGAGAATGGCGTCATCACATCTCCACTGCCACGCACGAACCATTTGTACAGATCATCCGGTTTACTGCGGGCATCTTCTTCGCCCTGCATGTATACTTTTTTCACTCTCCCGCGATCAATAAAGTCATTAATGTAAGTTCCACCCCAGGCACTGCTCAGCGTGGACGTCACATCACTTATTGATAGTCCTAACGCTTCAGCCTTCGCGGTATCAATATCCACTTTCAACTGCGGCATCTGCGCCAGATCATTGGGGCGAACCGCCGAAAGTTTGGGATCTTTGGCCGCCGACGCCAGTAGCATGTTACGCAACTGCAGCAACTTGTCGCGATCGGTCGTACCGCTAGCCTGCAATTCAAAAGTAAAACCATTAGATTGCCCCAGCCCGTCCACCGCAGGCGGTGTCAAGGCAAAGACTTTAGCGTCGCGGATACTGGAGAATGCGCCCATCGCGCGCTTGGCTATTGCGTCGGCACTGTTTTTCGTTCCAGGACGTTGAGACCAATCGTTCAACGCTACGAATGCCATACCCGCGTTCTGGCCGCTCCCGCTGAAACCAAAGCCGGTAATAACAAAGATGGCCTTGGTATTTTTTTTCTCTTGAGTAAGAAAATAGTGCTCAATCACTTTACCTACTTTGTCCGTGCGGTTTGCGGTCGCCCCTGCCGGCAAGGTGAATTGCACCATCACGCTGCCCTGATCCTCCGTCGGCAGAAAGCCGCCCGGCAAACGTGCAAACAATACTCCCAGCACTATCAGTATCACACCGTACAGTGCCAGATAACGCCACGGACCGCGCAGTATCCGGGAAACGCGTTCGATGTAAGATGACTGCAAGCGTCCATACCGCTGGTTAAAGGCGGCAAAAAATCCTCGAGGTGCGGCTATATGCACCACCGGTTTTAACATTGTGGCACACAATGCTGGCGTCAATATCAAGGCCACCAGTACCGACAGCAGCATGGAAGAAACAATCGTGATGGAGAACTGACGGTAAATCACGCCGGTAGAACCACCAAAAAAAGCCATCGGCAAAAAGACCGCGCTCAGCACCAACGCCACGCCCACCAGTGCACCGGAAATCTCTCGCATGGACTCTTCCGCCGCCGCAACGGGAGACAATCCTTTATCCCGCATCAAACGCTCGACGTTCTCCACCACTATAATGGCATCATCCACCAGCAAACCTATTGCCAGCACCATGCCAAACAACGTCAGGGTGTTGATGGAATAACCAAACACCGACAACACGCCAAATGTCCCCAACAACACGACCGGAACCGCAATCGCCGGAATCAGCGTCGCCCGCAAGTTTTGCAGGAAGACAAACATGACGATCACTACCAGAAGAATCGCTTCAAACAGGGTTTTCACCACCTCTTCGATGGAAATTTTGATAAAGTCGGTGCTATCTCGGGGATAGGCAACTTTATAGCCCTGTGGCATGCTACCTTCGAGCTCAGCCACCTTCGCTTTTACCAGCTCCGAGGTACTCAGGGCATTGGCTCCCGGTGCCAGCATGACGGCAATCCCGGCAGCGGGATGTCCATTCAACCGTGTGGTATTACTGTAATCTTCACTTCCCAACTCAACGCGCGCTACATCACCTAACCGCACAATGGAGCCGTCAGACTCACTTTTCACCACAATATTCCGAAATTGCTGTGGTGTTCTCAGCCGCGACTGTGCGACTACCGTTGCCGTTAATTGCTGTTCACTGCTGGAAGGCCGGGCACCGATTTTACCGGCAGACACCTGTGTATTTTGTGCTTCAATCGCCGATGAAATATCGGAAGGCATCAGACTATAAGCCGCCAGACGAGCCGGATTCAGCCAGATGCGCATGGCATATTGCGAACCGAAGACCTGCACACTCCCCACACCACTCACTCGCGCAAGAGGATCCTCCAGGTTACTGGCCAAATAGTCGGCGATATCCGATGAAGTGCTTTTATCTGTCGTATCATATAATGCGGTGATTAACAGAAAGCTACTCTGTGATTTGGTGACGGTTACCCCTTGTTCTTGCACTTCGGTCGGTAAGCGGCTTTCTGCCTGCTGAACCTTATTCTGCACCTGTACCTGCGCGATATCCGGATCGGTACCTTGCTTAAAGGTAACCGTGATCTTCACTTCGCCATCAGAACTGCTGGAAGAAGAAAAATAGAGCAGGCCGTCCAGCCCGGTCAGTTGCTGTTCTATAACCTGTGTCACGCTGTTTTCCAGCGTTTGTGCCGAAGCCCCTGTGTAAGTAGCCTTGATGGCGATGGATGGCGGAGCAACATCAGGATACTGGGCTACCGGCAGTGTTTGAATGGCCAGCGCCCCACCCAACATAATGACAATGGCAATCACCCAGGCAAATATCGGCCGGTGAATAAAAAAGCGAGAAAACATACTTAACGATTCCCTGTATTATTGGCTGTCGGTGAGGGTTGTTGAGCAGTCGAACCGTCTTCTACTGGTTGTACTGTATCGCCGGGCGCTACCTTATCGGTACCTTCAATAATCAACCGGTCACCGGCCTTCAGTCCGGAAGTGACTAGCCATTGGTTACCAATAGCCTGCCCGGTAACCACCTGACGCTGTTCGACCTGTTGTTTATCATTCACTACCAGTGCCGTCGCGTTGCCTTTCACATCCCGGGTGATGCCCTGCTGTGGCGCCAGAACCGCTGTGGGATCAACACCATCTTCCACCGATGCGCGGACGAACATTCCAGGTAACAGGGTTTCCTGTGGATTGGGAAATTCAGCCCGCACCGTTACGGTGCCACTGGATTCATCCACTGACAACTCTGCCAGTTTCAGGATCCCTTTCTGCGCATAGGGTTTATTATTTTCCAATGTCAGTGTTACCGGCGTCTGCGCATTCTTCTGCTGTTCTCTCATTGCCAGTCGCTGACTACTGGACTGGGTTAAGTCAACAAAAATAGGATCGAGCTGGCGAATAGTAGCCAGTGAGGTAGTCTGATCTGCCGTTACCAGCGCCCCTGGAGTCACCGAAGAGATACCGATACGCCCACTGATCGGGGCCTTGATTTTGGTATAAGCCAGATTAATCCGTGCAGTTTCCAGTGATGCTTTTTTTTCCGCTACCGTGGCCACGTCTTCCTCGTAGCTGGCTTGTGCATCATCAGCATCCTGTCGGGAAACGCCATCTTCCTTCACCAGCCGGGCATAACGTTCGGCTTTCAATTTGGCCGAACGCACCGTAGCCTCTGCGTTTTTCAACGCCGCCACGGCTTGATCATAAGACGCTTGATAACTGGCGGGGTCGATCTGATACAGCACTTGTCCGGCTTTCACTTCACTGCCTTCGGTAAACAGCCGTTTCTGGATAATTCCGTCCACCTGCGGCCGGACATCAGACACCATTGCTGCCGTGACTCGTCCGGTCAATTCGCTGCTCAGCACGACTGACTGGGTTTTCAACGTTTTGACCACCACCGTTACCGGAGCATGGTCAACTTTTGGGCTGGTAGCACTATCACAACCCACCAGAGAAAAGACCATCAATAAAAGAAATGTTTTACTTCGCATGAAATGATGCCTTAGAATTTAGAATGAGCATTCATTCTCAATATAAAGAAATTTGAGTAAGTCGTCCGATAACGTTCTGTAATGTCCTGTAAGTATAACTGTCGACAGTAGAAGGTAATGTGCAACCAATACAGACGAAAGGTGACAAAGCTCAGACCCGACGCGATCAGATTATCTCCGCTGCCATAACCTGTTTTCGCCGCTCTGGTTTTCATGGGGCTGGCATGGCGGAAATCGCCAGACATGCAGAGTTAAGTGTAGGCCAGATTTACCGCTATTTTACCAAAAAAGACGCCATTATTGAGGAGATCGTCCGGCGTATCGTCGATAAAAAAATTCAGCTACTGATGCTGATGCTGGAAGAAAAAGATCCGCATTCACTCATGGCACATGCGCTGACAACACAGTCATTAAATGATGATCTGATACATGACGACGACAAGGCATTAACGCTGGAGGTGACCGCGGAAGCAACACGGAATCCCCGCGTCTCAGATATTCTGCAAGAAGCCGATGCCAAACTTTTCCATCAGGCAGTTACCTTGCTGCAACGACGCTACCCTCAATGTTCACCCGAAAGCATTGCGGCACGAGTAGAATTTATGGCGGTGCTATCAGAGGGAACTACTTTTAGATCGGTACTCCCGCAAAAAGCACCGATCGCTACGCTAACGCAGCTCTATCAACATATCTTCCAGTTAACTTTTCCCGAAGACAATTATTCATGAATAACATCAAGAAGCCCTCCCGGCTTGGCTATGCCATCGTGCTGGGAATGCTGGCCGCACTAGGGCCACTGTGTACCGATCTGTATCTCCCCGCGTTACCCCAGTTAACAACAGAACTGGCAACGTCTGCCTCCCGCGCCCAGCTCAGCCTGACTGCCGGTTTGCTAGGACTCGGTGCTGGCCAACTCATCTTTGGTCCACTCAGTGATACCTTGGGTAGGATGCGCCCATTACTGATCTCGTTGGCACTTTTTCTGGTGACCTCGATATGGTGCGCACTGGCACAGGATGTCAACCAGTTGATCGTCGCACGTCTCCTCCAGGGGCTCGCAGGCGCGGGAGGCGCCGTACTCTCCCGTGCGGTGGCGCGCGATCTTTATACCGGGCATGAATTGACCCGCTTTTTCGCCCTGCTGATGCTGGTTAATGGCGTCGCACCGATTCTCGCCCCTGTGTTGGGTGGAGCACTGTTGAGTCTGACCGACTGGCGCGGCATTTTTATCGCGTTAGCCGTTATCGCCATCCTGCTGCTGGTACTTTCCGCGCTACGCTTAAGTGAAACACTGCCGCCAGCACGTCGGGTCACCGGGGGAGTCAACGTATTGCTATCCTCACTGGGCAGTTTGCTCAAAGAACGTGAATTCATGGGATTATGCCTGACACAAGGGTTGTCTGGCGCCGGACTGTTTGCCTATATCGGGGCATCCCCGTTTGTGCTACAGGATATTTATCACCTCAGCCCACAGATGTTCAGTTTGTGCTTTGCCATTAATGGCGTGGGCCTGATTGCTGCCGGCCAGTTTTCTGCCGCACTCAGCCTACATTGGGGAGAAACCCGGGTGCTGAAACTGGGGCTAAGCATTGCCGTTGTTTCGACAGCTATCCTGTTGATTGCCGGTTATCTGCACGCCCCGTTACTGTGGGTATTGGTGCCGCTGTTTTTCGCTGTCATTGTCATCGGATTGATTGGTCCATGCGCTTCAGCCCTGGCGATGCAAGGTCAGGGAAACAAAGCAGGTAGTGCTTCGGCCTTGATTGGCCTTAGCATGTTTGCGCTGGGTGCCGTCAGCGTACCGTTGACCGGGCTGACAGGAACATCCGCCTTCTCAATGGCGCTGGTTATGATGCTGTGTTACGTACTGGCGATCATGACCTATGTTGTGCTAGTCCCAAAATCCAAAAGAAAATAACCAGAATACTGATTTAATGAATAGCCGGGAAAGCAACATCCTGGCTATTTTTTTATAGAATTATATTCCCTGATGTGACACACAATTACCTTACAAATAGAACGCTTACTGATAAAAATATTTCCTTCCCAACAATCATTAATATCGTTATCTATACCCAATAAATGCCGAGTTGCAGGAAGATGCAAATGAAAGCATCCCGATAAACTTACTAAGGTAAGTGATTCGGATGAC
Organism: Prodigiosinella confusarubida; assembly: GCF_002847015.1. GTDB lineage: Bacteria > Pseudomonadota > Gammaproteobacteria > Enterobacterales > Enterobacteriaceae > Prodigiosinella > Prodigiosinella aquatilis. The sequence goes on along the minus strand of NZ_CP025085.1, from coordinate 2,332,161 downwards.
TGGGTGCCACCAACGCACCTGCAACCTGAGAGATGACGGGTATATCTTTTAACCCTAAACGGGCGGCACCAATCGCACCATTAAAAGCGGATGACGACGCTTTTAAAAAACGGACGGTTTCAAAAGGTAATGGTTTCCTGATATAGCGTTGGATGTGCTGAATCAGCATATCCAACGGGAATGCGGTCATATCAATTACCCCACCCCCCAGAACCACGGCATCAGGATCAAACAGATTAATTCCCGTCGCAATCGCTTTTGCACCATCGTCAATGAACTGGATAATATCGTCATCGTCTTGCGCGTGAATAAAAAGATCCGATAGCGCATATTCTCTTGATTCTTTTTCATACCATCGCCGTAATGCCACACCTGAACAGATCGTCTCAAGACATCCTGCATTACCACAACCGCAATGTCGGCTATTATTGCCATAAGGAATATGCCCAAGCTCACCAGCGACGCCATGGGCACCAGTAAAAGGCATACCATTCATCCAGATAGAAAAACCAAATCCGGTTCCCAGATAGCACCCTAATACCAACTTGTTAACCAAATTGAATTCATTGACATCATAAAACAGCTGCAAATTGACATCACGCTCAAACAATACCGGGCATCGCAATACATTCTCCAGCCTCTCAGCCAGTCCTTCGATATCATTTTTATGGCAAGGAAGATTCGGCGTTGATATAACCGTTTTTTTATCTTTTCCTACCAACGCCGGAAGGCCCATAACAATGGCAGAAATAGGGCTTCGGGCACCTACATAAGTGTGAATAAAATTTGCTATGCCATCCACCAACCCCGCCAGAATAACGTTATCTGTTTTTTCCCGTGAGGTGACCAATACTTCATTTTTCAATGACAGTATGCATATTCGTATATGCGTTGCGCCCATATCCACGCCAACGACAACCGGCTGTTTGTCATTCATGCTACACCTCGCGTTGCGCCGCCTGAATCTGGCTTTTCATTACTTCCCAGGCATTTTCAATATGCGGCGAGTGGTTGAATAACCCGGAGGTACCCACAATAAACACATCGGCACCAGCATCTATTAGCTTCTTATAGGTATATTGATTGCACGAACCATCCACTTCAATTTCATAGGCAAGATTATTTTTTGTTCTGTAATGTTTTAATTCCGCAATCTTATCCAGCATTTCCGGGATAAAGTTCTGACCGGCAAACCCTGGATCGACCGTCATGACCGTAATTTTATCCGCTTTATGCAAATAATAATGCATTGCTGCGATAGTGGTTTCCGGGTTCAGAATCAAACCAACACGCATATTAAGCGATCTGACTTTATCTATGAGACGAAATGCCTGGCCAGATAAGGTTTCCGGATGCAATGTGATGAATCCGGCGCCCGCTTTAGCCAACGGTTCAATATAATCTTGTGGATTCATCACCATCAGATGACAATCCAATGGCTTACTGGCTATTTTCTTTACTTGCTGTACAAAAAATGGCGACAATGTCAAATTCGGTACAAAATGACCATCCATAATATCAATATGGAAATAATCAGCATGACTATCAATGAATTCTATCTGCTCTTTAAATTTAGACAGATCCATACACATTAATGAAGGGGAAATTTTCATCTTCTATTCCTATTTACTAATCAGTCGATCGAGTGCCACTGCCGCAATAATCAAACCGCCCATGACCACTAATTGATAATATGTCTGTACCTGGAGAATATTGAGCCCATTATTGATAGTACCTATAATCAACCCGCCAATAACGACCGAAAAAACGCGCCCTTTTCCGCCAAAGAAACTGGTTCCGCCGATAATCGCACTGGCGATGGCATAAGTCTCAAATCCCATACCAGCCAATGGCTCTGCCGCACCAAGCCGTGCCGTTGATACGACGCCCGCCAGACCGGCGCATATTCCAGAGATAACAAAAACGATCAGCACATGAAACTTGACATCTATTCCTGAGAAAAATGCCGAATTTTTATTTCCTCCCAAAGCATAAATGTTTCTACCAAGCCGGGTATGTGCGGTAATGAACCATAGAATAATCGCCACAACCAGTGAGAAAATAACCGGCATCGGAATACCTAATAACGATTTAGCAAAGAAATTAACAAAACCGAAAGAAAAACCATAAACGGAATTAGCATCAGAGATAACCAATGTCATCCCTCTGAATATGGCGTTAGTTCCCAGCGTAATAATAAAAGGATGCAGTCTGGTCCAATTGACCAAAAGACCATTAATCGCCCCCAAACCGCCCCCGACGATGACACCGCCAATCAACGCCGCCAGGAAGGGATCGAATCCAGCCAGCATTAGCTTGGCCGTAACCATACCTGATAAAGCGAGAATCGCGCCAACGGATAAGTCGATACCTGCAATAAGGATGGCAAAAAATTCCCCCATGCCGATTAAAACGGTAACGGAACTCTGTACAAATATCTGGCTGATATTACTCGTCGTTAAAAAATACTCGCTTGAAATACCACCAAAAATCGCAACGATAATGGCCAATATAAAAAACGTGCCATACTTTTCCCAAAAGCGAGGGAAATTAAATGTTGATTCTGACATTGACATAATCCTCAATCATTTGGCAGAGCCCATTTCATAATATCTTGCTCCGAGAGCCCATCTTCATTAACCAATATATTGGCAAGCGTCCCTTCACAAAATATGGCTATACGGTCACAAACAGACATAATCTCTGGCAATTCGGAAGAAACCATTAATATTGTTTTCCCCTGTAAGGTAAGTTCGCGCATAACTTTATAAATTTCCGCTTTGGCACCGACATCAATACCCCGTGTCGGTTCATCAAAAATCATTACCTGCGGATCGCAACACAACCATTTTGAGATAAGGACTTTCTGCTGATTACCGCCCGATAACTCAGTAATATTCTGGTCCACAGAACGGCACTTTAACGACAATAATTTTCTTTGCTCTTCGGCTATGCGTTTCTCATCATGACGGTTAACCGAACCTATTGCGCCTTTATATCCACCCTCTTTCAGGCTTTTACTGATTGCCATATTCTGTTCAATTGAGAAATTGTCAAAAAAACCATTCTCTCTTCGACTTTCGGTGATATATCCCATGCCTTTCTTTAACGCATCAAGTGGCGAGCGAGGCGTTATCTCCACACCGTTCAGTAAAACCTGACCAGAGCTGATAGGCTCCGCACCAAAAATGCAATTCATAAACTCGGTACGTCCCGAACCTACCAATCCGGCGAATCCCAAAATTTCACCTTTCTTTACTTGAAAAGAGATATTCCTCACACGTCGTTTATCTTTACTGGTAATATCCCTGACTTCGAAAATAACCGGCTCGTTTACCGTACCCGTTTTTTCTTTTATCGCAGTAAATTTATTCTGAAGCTCTCTTCCTACCATCAGCCTGACAATATCGTCATTACTGACATCGCTAATTTCCCCTGAACACACGCTACTTCCATCTTTCAGCACCGTGAAACGGTCACAAATTTTTCTGGTTTCATTCAGCTTATGGGAAATATAAATGATACTTTTCCCTTCCTGTTTTAATCGTTTTATTAAAATAAAAAGATACTCAACTTCTTTACTGGTCAAGGATGAAGTCGGTTCATCCATAATAATAACTTTGGCATCCAGCATCAGGGTTTTGGCAATTTCCAACATCTGTTTATGGCTGATTGACAAATTCCCAACTTTCTCAAACAGATCGACCTTTAGCCCTACCCGGAGCAACATCATTGCGGCACGTTTTTTCATCTCTTGCCAATGAACAACATTGATGCCACAAAAACGTTTTACCGGTAATTTTCCAATAAATAGATTTTCCATCACCGTCAGTTCATCAATGACACTTAACTCTTGATAAATAATCCCTATTCCGAGTTTTGCCGCCAGTTTATGGTCTATCTTTCCATACTCATTACCGTCAATAAATATATGACCACTATCCGGTTCATATCCCCCTGACAGTATTTTCATGAGAGTTGATTTCCCGGCGCCATTTTCACCTAATAGCGCATGTATTTCTCCTGAGTTAATCGCTATATTGACAGAACTTAATGCATGGACTGGACCAAAAGACTTACCGATCCCTTCCATCTTAATATATGGAATGGTCATATAACTCCCCGGATTAGTGATTTAAGACGGCAAGTTCTTTTACCGTCTCCAGGTACGATTATTTTGTCACTAATACTGAATCAACCATTTCGACTTTAGGTGCCTGACCCAAAGGAATCTGTTTGCCCGACTTCACAGCGTCAACCAATAACTTCAGGCCCGATGCACCAATATCAGCAGGGTTTTGGGCAACCGTTGCAGTTAATGTGCCTTCACTTATCATTTTACGGGCTTCCGGTATGCCATCCGTTCCCACGACAATAACCTTGCCGGTCTTGCCAGCATTCGCTACAGCCTGTGCTACACCCATGGCCATGGTGTCGTTAGCACAATAAAATGCCTTCAGGTTCGGGTGCCGTTGTAATACGTTGGTGGCAACATCAAGGGCTTTAATTCGATCCCAATCCGCAGGTTGGCTGGCAACAAGTTTAATCGCGGGATCGGCCTTAAAAGCTATCATTGCTCCGGTTCTTCTGGCATCGCCGGAAACATTACCTGCTTTACCTTCAATAATGGCGACATCACCCCCTTGAGTGCCTAGTCGACTTATAATGAATTTTGCTCCTTTCTCACCGACAGCCTGATTATCTGTAGTGATAAATGCCGATACATTACCGTGAGCTTTCGCCAGATTATTAAGATTTATCTTTTCATCCAAATTAACCAAACGAATACCCTTCTGATACGCTTTGGATACCGGAATCACCAGATTAGATGCAGACAACGGCGCGAAAGCGATACCTTTATAGTTTTTATTTACCAGATCTTCGAATAACTGCATCTGTGCCTGAAAATCACCTTCAGAAGCGGAAGCAAATATGTCCACCGTGACACCAAGGTCTTTGGCTTCTTTCTCTATTCCGCCTTTCATTTCAACCCAGTAAGGATTTGATAACGTTTTAAGAATGACGGCATAATCGGCAGCGTGAGCCATGGCAGAAAAACATAATCCCAATAGTGCGGCACCCGTCGTTTTCAATAGCGTATTCATTACTCTTTCTCCGTGAGATATACCCGTCATCTTTCAAGTTACAGAGGCGTTGCCTTGCCTCGCTAACCCTTGTCACTTATCAGCGTAAGTTTTCAGGAATTAACTCGGTTGCTACCTTTCTGCATTTTGATATCTATTTGGGCATAGTTATGAATGCTAAAGCTTTAGATAACTCGCAATAGCACTGGTTTTCTCCAGATTTTTACTGGAAGTCTCAATATCCAGCCGTGCTACTGAAACAAAAAATGCATCTAACAAAGTTAACTGCAAAATACGTGCAGAGGCATTTCTCCCTAACAGGGGTGTCTCAGGTGCAGGCGAACAAATATTAAAATCAGCCAATTTGGCAATGGGGGAATTGGCGCTATGTGTGATGCAAATTATTTTTGCATCATTATTCTTGGCGATAGAGACCGCTTTCATCAAATCACTGGTGCGCCCAGAATGTGATACCACTAATACAACATCCGTTGGTTTAAGCATCGACGCCGACATCATCATGATGTGAGCATCCTGATAAGCATTACAGCGCACACCAATGCGTAAAAACTTATGCTGTATATCAGCGCATATCGAATTGGAACCGCCTACGCCATATAACTCTCGCTGATTTGCGCTATAAAATAGTCTGGCAGCCTGGTATATCTCTTCCGGGTTAACGATAGTTTGTCCTTCGGCAATCGTTCGCAGCGTCAGATTAAACACTTTGTTAATTGCATCTTCCGGGCTATCCGTCAGTGACAGCTCCGCAGATGAGTCATGTGCCGCATGCTCAAAATATTCGACAATGGCGCTTCTTAGCTGCCTGAAACCACTGAACCCAAGAATTTTCGATACCTTGACTATCATCGCTTCTGACACATTCAACGCATTGGCGACGTCTTTAATCGCTGTACTGTCACCGACATTACCCGTCGCCAGAAACCATTCGGCGATCCGGCTTTCATTCGCCGTCATGCCTTCCTGCTTCATACGAATATAAGGCGCAATGCTTATACCCCTGGGGATCGTTTTCTCTGATTCAGTTTCGCTCATTGTTATTACCTGGTTTATCCATATCCCGGTAATAATAACACCATATCTGATAGTAAAAATATGCAACAAACTTCACAAATATTGTTTTTTTATAAATTAATAAAATTCATGAAAAGATATCGCTCAATGGAGCCAATCGCACCATTACAGATGAGATAAATTATTATTTTTTATTAAAATCAATAATATGTTGATTATTTCAGCAAACAGCCACGATGAATCATTCGTTATCTATCATCATATCAAACTGATTATCATCATATGAATGCTCAGAAAATCAGTTGTGAACATGGGTTTCAATCCTATAAACTTCACAAAATTAATTTATTTGTGAAAATAAATCGATAAGCCACTCTCGGTCAGCACAGACCCACTGGCTGGCCTATAACTCACCTCTGATACAGCAGGAACTGACACTTATGAAGATGGCAATCGGCAGTGACCACGTTGGTTTTGACATGAAAAGTGGCATCATTCAGTACCTATCATCCCAGGGTATTGAGGTTATTGATGTGGGAACAAACTCCAGTACGAGAACGGATTATCCGATTTATGCACGTAAAGTTGCAGAATCCATCATTGCAGGTGAAGTCGAGCTGGGCATTCTCATCTGTGGAACGGGAATCGGTATCTCGATTGCGGCTAACAAAATGACCGGTATCCGTGCGGTTGCCTGTAGCGAACCCTATTCAGCCAAACTGTCACGCGAACATAACAACACCAATATATTGGCTATGGGCGCACGGGTTATTGGTTCAGAGATGGCAAAAATGATTATTGATCAGTGGCTCAGTGCCCGTTTTGAGGGCGGACGACATCAGGAACGGATCGATCAGATCAGCGCGATAGAGCATTCGCAGCACATGAAGGGATAAACAAACAGACGGCCCCCGGTTCTAAAATAAGAACCGGGCGTCTTTAAACATTAATTCATACTTTCCGGGAACAGGAAAGGATTGATACTACTGCGCGCAAAACCTTCCTCTTCCATTTTGACATCCAGTACCAACGAAGCCAGATCGTCTGCGACGGCTTCGACGCGATGATCCTTTTCCTGGTACAGGATTTTCAGATAAGTACCACAGTCACCACAACTTTCAGCCTTAATCGCCGACTGCTCGTTATCCAGCGACCAATAGTTGAGATCGCCGGATTGCTCACAGTTACTGCATTTCACACGCACCATGTGCCATTCCGTTTCACACAGATTACAGTGCAAATAACGCAGACCGCTGGTGGTACCTAACTGCACCACGCCGGAAACCGGCATGCTGCCACACACGGGGCAAAACTGACGATGTTCACCCTGTTCGGCCCGAGCCTTACCCGGCATCTGACTTGCCATCTGCGCCCAGTAAAGAGAGAGCGCAGCCCAGATAAAGGGGGCTTTGTCATTACTTTCCGCCGTAAATTCATGATTGAATAATGCTGAAGCCATGGCTTCCCATTCCTGCACTGGCATTTTTTCCAGATTTTCCAGCGTCGATAACACCTGACCGCTGGCGTCTGGTTTCAGCGTTTCAATCAGTGCCTGCAACAAAGTATGCCAATGGGTATTGCGGGGGAAAGTCGCAATATCCAGCGGTGGGCGACCGGCTGCTTTTTGCAGAATGTCGGTTAAATCCATTTGCAACGGATGGTCATGCAGTACGGTCTGCTGGGCGTCAACTACCGTAGCGGCAAAATGCAGGTAGTCGCTTAGCGGGTTGTTTTCCGCCAGTTGGCGCAACCGCTCGACGCGACTGCTATACAGACTTTTCAGATTGGCAAAAAGCAGCGGTGGGATTGCGCCCACCGTAGATGATTGTTCATTACCGGTTAACTGTTCCTGAGGAACAATACGAATACTCATCAGGGTTTATTTTCCTGTTGTTTACGTTGAATTTCACGATACCAGCGTGGGTGATGTTTCTTCGCCCAGGATGTCGATACCCAGCCTTCAACCATCGCCGTAATGGTTCCCTTGACCCATAACGCCGCATAAATGTGAACCATAATGACCAGGATCAACACGACCGCTGAAACTGAGTGAACCAGCAAGGCCAGGCGAATAGCCGGAATCGGGAAAGCGCCGGCAAAATAGGGACGCCAGATAACGACACCACTCGCCAACAGCAACAACAGACTGGAAATAGCCAGCCAGAACACGCATTTCTGGCCGAAATTATATCTACCTGTGTCGCCAACTTCCTGATTTCCAGCAACCTTATGGATATTTTTAGCCCATTCGATGTCGTCACGCTGAATCAGGTTATGCTTCCAGTAACGGAAAAACATCAACAGAAACGCCGCAAACATCACCACACCAATAAACGGGTGCAGAACCCGTGCCAGCTGTGGCGTACCCAGAATGTTCATCAGCCAGTTTAGTGATGGAAAGAAAAATCCCAACCCACTGAGTGCGGCAAACACAAAACAGAAAGCCACAATCCAATGATTGATGCGCTCAGACGCACTGTAACGCTGAATCCGATTACTCTTTTTCATGCTGTTTGTCCTCGCGCTTCTGCTTCTGCTCATCCGTCTCTGATTCGTCCTCTTCTACCCGGTTGGGACCGACACCGACATAGTGGAATACACTGGCAGCGAAGGTCGCAGCAAAACCAATCGCCGCCAGAGGTTTCCAGACACCCTTCCAGAAAGTGACTGCCGGACTAATGCTTGGATTGTCAGGCAGACCATGATAAAGCGGCGGACGATCAGCGTGATGCAACACGTACATCACATGTGTGCCGCCGACACCTGCGGGGTCGTACAATCCGGCGTTTTTATAGCCACGACTCGTCAAGTCTATCACGCGCTCCGCCGCCAACACCTTCATCTCTGCCTTGGTGCCAAAATGAATCGCCCCCGTAGGACAGGTTTTCACACAGGCGGGTTCCTGACCGACATCCACCCGATCCACACACAGTGTGCATTTGTATACCCGGTTATCATCCTTATTCATTCTCGGCACATCGAACGGGCATCCCGCGATGCAGTAACCACAACCAATACAGTGTTCCGACTGAAAATCCACAATACCATTGGCATACTGGATAATGGCACCTTCCGACGGACAGGCTTTCAGGCAGCCAGGGTCAGCACAGTGCATACAGCCATCTTTACGAATCAACCATTCGAGTTTACCGTTTTCCTCAACCTCGGAAAACCGCATAACCGTCCAGGATTTGGCGCTCAAATCAGTGGGATTGTCGTACACACCAACGTTGTGCCCCACCTCATCACGAATATCGTTCCATTCCGAGCAAGCCACCTGACAAGCCTTACAACCGATGCAGGTCGTAACGTCGATCAATTTGGCGACTTCCTCTTTATGATCGCGTACCTGTGGCGGCGGTGTCAGTGAGTTGGTCGCGGAGCGACGGATAATATCTTGCGATTGCATTGCCATAGTATTTCTCCGCTACGCCTTTTCCACATTCACCAGGAACGCTTTATATTCCGGCGTCTGGCTATTGGCATCCCCAATATTTGGCGTCAGTATATTGGCCAGAAAACCTTTCTTTGTCGTACCCTCAAACCCCCAATGACAAGGCACACCGATGGTTTCCACCGGATGCCCTTCAATCATCAGCGTGCGGACACGTTTGGTCACCACAGCTTTAGCCTTGATGTAGCCCCGCTTGCTACTGACTTTCACTACATCCCCGGCCTGAATACCTTTTTGTTTCGCCAGCCCTTCGCCAATTTCCACAAACTGTTCTGGCTGGGCAATTGCATTCAATAACGCATGTTTGGTCCAGTGACGGAACAGCTCGGTAATCGCATACGTGGTTGCCACATAGGGAAACTCGGCAGCTGTGCCGATACGCAGACGATCCGCGTCATACAGGCGTACAGCCGGATTATGTATCGCCCTGCGATAAACCGGATTGAACTTCAGCGGAGATTCCATAGGTTCGTAGTGTGCAGGGAATGGTCCATCCGCCATTTTGTCAATCGCGAACAAACGCCCCAGCCCTTCCGACAGCATGATGAAAGGCCCGGCACTGCTGCCTGGTGCCGCTGTCGCCGCATAATCGGCCACATCGGTTCCCGTCCATTTGTTGCCATTCCAGCGAATCAGCTCACGGTTGGGATCCCAGGGTTTGCCCTGCTCATCGGCAGAAGCGCGGTTATATAGGATGCGGCGATTTTGCGGCCAGCTCCAGGCCCACCCTGGCGTACATCCCAGCCCCGAAGGGTCGGCATTATCACGCAGGGCCATTTGATTCCCCAGCTCCGTCCAGCAGCCTGAGTAAATCCAGCAGAAACAGGCGGTACTGCCATCATCACGCAACTGCGAAAAATCTGATAACAACTGACCTTTTTTGAGGATCAGCTTACCTTGGTCATCAAACAAATCGGCCAGCGCGCGACCATTGGCCTCTTTGGTGATCTCTTCCGCCGACGGATCCGCCGGTTCCAGATAATCCCAGGCCATGTTGAGTATCGGTGCCGGGTTGGCACCACCCTCTTTCGCGTACAGCTCGCGCAGACGCAGGAAGATGCCAGAGATAACGACACCGTCATGACGAGCTTCACCAGGCGGTTCCGCACCCTGATAATGCCATTGCAGCCAGCGTGCGGAGTTAACGATGGAGCCATTTTCTTCGGCAAAACAACTGGACGGCAGGCGGAAGACTTCAGTCTGGATCTGGCTGGGGTCCACATTGTTCAGCTCACCGTGGTTCTGCCAGAAACTGGACGTTTCCGTCGCCAGTGGATCAATAACCACCAGATATTTGAGTTTGGCCAGTGCGTCCCTGGCTTTGTTGGAATCGGCAAACGCGGCAATCGGGTTAAATCCCTGCACAATATAGCCGTTTACCTTGCCATCCTGCATCATGTGGGAATAGGCCAACGCATCGTAGCTCTTATCCCATTTAGGCAACCAGTCATAACCCCAGTCATTTCCCTTCTGCGCGTTGTCTCCCCAAAAACTTTTCAGCAAACTGATAAAAAACTTAGGTGTGTTTTTCCAGTAGTTGACCTGTTCCGGCAGCAACGCCTTCGGTGTGGTCTGAACCAGATAATCCTGTAACGTGGGCTGTTTTTCGGAAGGTAGCGGAAGATAGCCAGGCAGATTCAACGATAACAGCCCCAAATCGGTATAACCCTGGATATTTGAGTGTCCACGCAGCGCATTGACACCGCCGCCGGCCATACCGACATTCCCCAATAACAGTTGGATTATCGCCGCGGTACGAATGATCTGAGCACCGGCCGTATGCTGTGTCCAACCCAGCGCATACATGATAGTTGCGGTACGGTCGGGAACACTGGTTGACGCCAGCAATTCACAGATAGTGAGAAAATCCTGCTTCGGCGTACCACACACGCTGGTAACCATGTCCGGCGTATAACGACTGACATGATCTTTCAGCAAGTTCCAGACACAACGCGGATGGCTCAGGGTTGGATCGCGTTTGGCATAGCCATTTTCATCCCGTTCATATTGCCAGGAGGTACGGTCATATTTGTGTTCTTGCTCGTTATAGCCGCTAAAGATGCCTTCATCAAAACGATAATCTGCATCAACCAGCAAGTTGGCATTGGTATAGGCTTTGACATACGCCATCTGCACTTTGTCATGAGACAGCAGGTAGTTTACGACGCCGAGCAAAAAGGTGGTATCCGAGCCTACGCGAATGGGCGAATACAGATCGGCAACTGCGGCAGAGCGGTTAAATCGTGGGTCAACAACAATCAGTTTAGCGCCGTTTTTCACCTTGGCTTCCAGCGCCCATTTAAAGCCTACTGGGTGCGCTTCCGCCGGATTGCCTCCCATCACCAGGACGATGTTGGCATTTTTGATGTCGACCCAGTTATTGGTCATGGCCCCCCGGCCAAACGTGGCGGCAAGTGCGGCAACAGTTGGCCCATGACACAGACGAGCCTGTGTATCGATACCGACCATGCCCAGTGCCCGGGAAAAACGTTGATCCAGCATGCCGGTTTCATTACTGGCCGCCGAAGAACAGAGCATACCGGTAGTCGGCCATCGGTTAACGGTTACCCCAGCGCTGTTTTTTTCCACGAAATTGGCATCACGGTCTTCTTTCATCAGGCGGGAAATACGATCCAAAGCCTCGTCCCAGCTGATGCGTTGCCATTTATCAGACCCTGGCGCACGGTACTGCGGGTATTGCAGGCGTTGGGCACTATGGATAAAGTCAATCAACCCGGCCCCTTTAGGACACAAAGAACCACGACTAACCGGATGGTCCGGGTCACCTTCGATATGATAAATGGATGATTTTGCATTCTTGGCGCCATCACCCAGGCTGTACATTAAAACACCGCAACCGACAGAGCAGTATGTGCAATTATTCCTCGTTTCTTTTGCACGCAATAATTTATACTGCCGTGTTTCTGCCAATGCCACAGCGGGAGAAAATCCCAAAGCCGTAACCGTGGTTCCGGCCATACCGCCTGCGCATATTTTAAAAAATTGTCGTCTGCTGATCTGCATCGGGAACTCCTTGCACCACATCACCCAGAGTCATATCCCATCTATATCCACCCGCTTTCACGTTGCAGATGCGCTGACTACGCCCAATGGCTCGACTATTTCTGCGTCTCGCCTCTGTGAGCGACTACAAGCTGCGTCAAAATCCATCCGCCAGGAGCAGATTTATCACCGAAATAACTTATCTGAGTAAACTCATCGGGATTCATTTGCTTGTCGACTTCCTGGCACTCGAAATCCATTGGATATAGGTGGTAATTGTTTATTGATTAATATATACCCGTCATTGTTCACGTTATTGGCCTTCAGTGACTCGCCATCACTTATCAAAATAAGCGCCTGGGAATTCACTTGGTTGCCACCTTCCTGCATCTTGAAATTTATTGGGTATAAATTGTTTTCAGACGTGAATATGGCAAAGCCACATTAACTGTAATACATTATGCATCCGTTAATAAAAACCTCAAGTAATTATCTTAATAACAACAAATGCATCACATATACTCACAATAATCGCGTTTTTTTAAATCAATTGGCCAGATTAATGATAATGGTTATCATTATTTTCACGATGTGATTGCTCATCGCTATAAATGTAATTACATAACGATTATTGTATTAATTCACGATAAAAGAGATATAAGGAGGATGTTTATCTTCCACGCAAAAAATAAGGCGGCATTGCCTAAAATACGGCGAGATACTATTTATCCCGACAGTAAAAATCATAAAATCAACACCTGATTCTATTTTAAATATAAACGACAACGCCAAATTCACTGTTTTTATTCGGTTTTAAATAACGCCAATATACCCAAAATAATTCGAGTTGCAGGAAGGCGATAGAGAGTGAATCCCGAGGAGCTTACCCAGGTAAGTGATTCGGATGAACGAACGCAGCCAACACACCTGCAACTTGAAGTATGACGGGTATACCGGGGTAATAAATTTGCCGGAAACAGATTTGAACGTGGCTTGCCGCGACCCTGATCTCAGAAGAGCAAGTTTCAGGGATGCACTGAGCCACAGAAGACAGGCAACATACCAGCAACCGGGAGATGACATAATCGGCGCTGCCCCGCGAATGCCAGGCAGCACAATGGATCTACTGAAACATGTTGTTCAGATAACGATTCAGCATCACCCGCGAGGTAAAACCATGTGGAATGCCAACAAATGCGGGGCTCACAGCCTGAGGATCGCGCGGGAAACGGACATACGCCGGGCTACTGCGTAATGCCTCTGCCGGATAAGCATATTTCAGACTTTTCGGACCCTGATCCGGGTGAAGAATAAATGAGGTACGCCCCATTTTCGCTTCACGATTCACATACACGTAGTATTCGCCTTTATAAAATCCATAGGCTTTATCCGTAACATAATCCCGGGTAAAACCTGCATGCTCAAGAACTTGAGCCACTTCATCAGGGCGCAGATACATCGCCAATCCTCCATCTATACTAATCGGAATCTGTGACCATAGCTCACTGAGCATCACGAACAACCAGACTTATCCGAACCTGAAGCACTGGTGATAACTTCTTTGCTGTTTTTCCGACGCTAACCCGTTCTCTCTTTATTTCCACGTCTATGCTAGAGAATGGTTAATACGAACGGTGTAACTGACCGTTTCACAACAAAAGGATGGAAAATAATGAAGAAAAATATAATCCCCATGTTTACCCTCAGTACCCTGGCGCTGATTCTGCCGTTATCGGTACAGTCGGCTGAACCGGCTCAACCACCAGCCAGCTATCAGTTGCAACAGGTGTTAATTTTCAGCCGTCACGGCATCCGGGCGCCACTGGTGGGATATGGTGACATTCTGGCGGAATCGACGCCCCATCATTGGCCAAAATGGAAAACCGAAGGCGGATTATTGACGCCCAAAGGGGCGAAGGTAGAAGCGATATCTGCTCAATACACGCATGAATGGCTCAGTCACTACGGCGTTCTGCCAGCGCAAGGTTGTCCGCCGGAAGGTGAGGTATTTGTGTATGCCAACAGTCTGCCGCGGACGATTGATACAGCCAAAAGTTTTGTGCAGGGTGGATTTCCTGGCTGTGCAATAACCGTCTACCATCAGGACAACGTAGGCACTATGGACCCTACCTTCAATCCGATCATTACCGCCAACGTTACCGATGATTTTAAGAACAAGGCGCTGGCTTCCATCAACCAACATGCTGGCCCCGGCGGCGTCGATGGAATTAACCAACGACTGCAAAACAATTATCAGGTGCTGCAACAGGTGATGGATTATCGACACGCTAAAATCTGCATGGAAAAGAAAACCTGCACACTGGCTACACAGAGTAACGTCGTGATTCTCGCACAGAACAAGGAGCCGGGAATCAGTGGTCCACTGCGGATGGGTACTGGTGCAGCCGATGGTTTCATGCTGCAATACTATGAAGGCTACCCGAAACATGAAGTCGCCTGGGGTAAAATCAGCGATAAAAAACAGTGGCGTCAACTGGAAGAGATTAAAAACCTATACCATGAAACACTGTTTGGTTCGCCGGCCGTAGCGCAGAATGCCGCCGCACCATTGCTGACTTTTATCAGCGCCATATTGAATGGCACACCGTCAGATAACAAACTGGCCGCCACAGCGCAAAAAGCTAAAGTTACCGTATTGGTTGGTCATGACTCCAATATTGCCTCCTTGCTTGCCGCGATGAAAACCGCGCCTTATCAATTACCCAATCAGTATGAAAGCACCCCGATCAGCGGCAAGATCGTATTTCAGCGCTGGCATGATGAAAAAACTAATCAGGATCTGATGAAAATTGAATATGTCTATCAATCTACCGAGCAAATCCGTAACGCTACGCCGTTGTCACTGAAAAAACCGGCACAGCGGGTGACGTTGCATATTGACGGTTGTAACACTGACGCTAACGGTTTCTGTCCGATGTCGGACTTCAAGACCGCTATCGCCCATGATCTGCAAGGACAATAACCGGATACCTCACCAGCAGTCTCAGTGCTACCGGTGAGGGTTTAGCCGATAAGGGGGCAACTGATGCCGTAACCAGTCATCTCCTCACGTTTTCTCACTTTCGCCACTCCCGGCGGAGGAAGAACACGGCCTTGACAATATCAGTACAAATTAGCCATATCACACTGCGGATGGCTTACGATAAGCTAATGAGAATATATCGTAAAAATACACATCACCTTTGGTTTGCAGGATTTGATAAATTCCCGTTTTCACGGTCGCGTCAATCTGCGGATGATGCAAGATGGTTTCCAGCGCTTGCGGAGAAACATGGCGGTTGTTATACCACTCGCCGTTATAACAAACCCGCAGATCCAGTTTATCAATATCTTCAAACCGATAGCGCGGGCTGATATCCATTGATAGCGCCAGCACCATCGTCGCCAAAAACAGAGTGAATCCGATCAGATAAGGTAAACCGAAATAGGGTGAATAAAGCAGGATAACGGCCACCGGGACATAACTTACCAGCATCGCGCCAAACAACCAGGGGTGAGTAACCATAAATTTACGGCTGAAACGAATACGATTATCCCGTCGCTCGTCCCGATTAATGCTTTCAATTTCTTCAATAAGAATCCGCCTGACAACATCCATGCTGTTCCCCCCCGTTAGCAATATGCTGAATAACATTAATCAAAAAAGTTAAGCACAGCATCATCACCCAGGCAAGGCGCAATCTTGAGTTAAAAACCACCACCGTTACTCATACTGGACTAAGCGTCAACTCAAGACGAGAGGCGACCAGCAGCAATCAGCGCCTGCCCCAACGACAAACCGCCATCACCGGCGGGCAAGCGGCTGGGCTGCAATATCTCAAACTCAGACAGCGATTGTCGAAGTAACTGTACCAATAGCCGATTGTGCATCACGCCCCCGGAAAGCACCACCGTGTCAACCTGAGCCTGTGCCGCGGCTCGCTGAACCAGCGCTGCCAGCCCCTGTGCCAACGCCACATGAAACGCATACGCCCTGTCGGCCGGGGCAGCACGATACGCCAGCCACTGCCGCCAGAAGGTAGCCAGATCCAGCGTGTTTCCCAGCACAGGCATCGTAACCGGCGGTTTCGCCTGCTGATGTTGCCGGGCCAGCGCCTCCAGCCAACAGGCCGCTTCGCCCTCCCAACTCTGGGTTGCGGAAGGAAAACCGGTCGCGGTAGCCACCGCGTCAAATAGCCGTCCGGCAGAGGATGCCAACGGCGTATTAAGACCTCGCTCGATCGCTTTCGTCAGTAACGGTACCGAGGCCGCCGGAATAACGGCGGCCTCAGACAAATCCGCCCAGTCAGGTACAAACGTCAACCACTGCGCCAGCAAGTTACGCCATGGCTGACGGGCCGCCAGATCACCGCCGGGCAAGGCCACCGCTGGCAATCCGCCCAAGGACCGGCAATGTGCATAATCCACCAGCAAACATTCGCCCCCCCACCACTGACCGTGGTCGCCATAACCGATACCATCCAGCGCCAGGCCGATGACCGGCCCGGCATCACGCGGGCGTTGATGCTCCGCCATACAAGCCACAAGATGAGCATGGTGGTGCAGCACCTCAATACACGGAATCTGTTGTTGTAACGCCTGCCATTTTCCCCGCTGATGACTGAGATAACCGGGATGTGCATCAACGGCGATCGCCTGTGGCGTAAACCGGTAAATATCCTCAAACAAGGCGATCGCCTGCTGGTACTGCTGTTCGATATCACTGTCTGCCAGATCGCCCAGATGCTGACTGACAATGGCGTGATTCCCTCGCAGCAGACAGAACGTGTTTTTCAGATCAGCGCCCATCGCCAACAGCGACGGTTGCGGGTCAAAACCCGGTGGCAGCGGTAAGGCGTCCGGTACATAACCTCGTGCACGCCGTAGCATTTCGGCATGACGCCCGCGCATCCTCACCACTGAATCATCCGCCCGCTGAACGATGTCACGGTTATGCAACAGCCAGAGATCGGCAATATCCACCAAATCGGATAGTGCCTGCTGGTTACTCAATGCCGGCGGTTTGCCACTGGCATTGCCAGACGTCATCACCAACGGGCACCCTACCTGCTTCAGCAACACATGCTGTAGCGGATTGGCAGGCAGCATCAACCCGACGTCGTCCAGCGCAGGAGCGATATCCGCTGCCAGCGGCCCCGATTTACGCAGTGGCAGCAGAACAATCGGGGCGGCCGGACTTTTCAGTAACCGTAATGCTGCCGGGATATCATCCGTCGTCGTGCAACGCGCCAGCCACGCTTCATCGGGCAACATAACAGCCAGCGGTTTTGCCGGCCGGTGTTTACGCTGCCGTAATAATGCCACCGACTGCGGGTTGGTGGCATCACAAGCCAGGTGGAACCCACCCAATCCTTTTACCGCCACAATCTTCCCGGCCAGCAGTGCCTGCGCGGCCTGAACGATAGCATCATCATCCGTTGTCAGTGTTGACTGACCATCACTCAACCACACATGTGGCCCACACGTCGGACAAGCGTTCGGCTGGGCATGAAAACGGCGGTCAGCCGGATTCTGATATTCATGCAAACAATCCGGGCAGAGTGGAAATGCGGCCATCGCGGTATAGGGACGGTCATAAGGCATCTGGCGGATGATGGTAAAACGCGGGCCACAATGGGTGCAGTTGATAAACGGATAGTGATAACGGCGGTTGGCGGGATCGTGTAACTCCTGCTGGCAAGCATCGCAGGTGGCGGCATCCGGCACTACCTGGGTATCCATCTGCCCGGCGCCGCTGTGTTCAATCACAAATTCGGTGGGAATAGCCGACCAGTGATAAGGCTGATGCGCCACGCTGTCGATATAGGCCAGCGGCGGACATTCCGCCTGTAACATCACTAGAAACACATCTGCCGCCGCCGCAGGATAGAGATGGATCAGCACGCCAGCACTATCATTACTGACGTTGCCGCACAGTTGCAGTCGATGGGCAAGCTGCCAGACATAAGGACGAAACCCCACCCCTTGCACTTTGCCTTTTACGCGGATTTCAATGCCGTTGTGGTTTGATGACATAGAGAGTCTGTGGGCACCGTAAATAATGTTGAACGCTAAAAAATCCTGTGTCTCCCAAAACTATCCGGTTTACGTCCAGCCTGGGGCGGTCAGCCACCTCCGCCCCAGAACCCGATTACGTCAGAAAAAACCACGGATTAAGCGCATAAACAATGGAAAGACACTTTTTTGATAGCCCAGAAATTAAGGACACTAGCAAATTCTCGGCATCGGCTCACTGTGCGGTAAATCCAGCAGACGAGTCGCGCCGAATACCCCACACAGACGGACCTGCTTTTTCTCTGTCACGCTACCTATCGTGGTGGCATCACGCCCCAGCGGATGAGCACGCAACGCATCCAGTACCGCGTTTTCGGCCTCGGGTGAAACCACCAGCACCAGCTTGCCTTCATTGGCGAAATTCAGCGCTTCCAGTCCCAATAGCTCACAGATACCACGCACTGCCGGTTTCACCGGGATCGTGCTTTCCAGTACCTCCATGCCACAGCCACTGGCCTGCGCATACTCGTGCAAAATAGCCGTCACACCACCGCGGGTGGCATCACGCAGCGCACGCACGCCATCAATCTGTCGCAGCGGAGCAATCATCGGTTCCAGTACCGCGCAATCGCTGGTTAACTCCGCTTCCAGCCCCAGATTCTCACGTAGATTGAGGATGGTAGCGCCGTGATCCCCCAGCGTTCCACTGACAATAATCTTATCTCCGGGACGGATTTCACTGGTCCCCCAGCGCACGTCCGTCGGAATCACACCAATACCAGCCGTATTGATGAAAATTTTATCGGCAGCACCACGCGGCACCACTTTAGTATCACCGGTCACAATCTGAATACCGGCTTCCCGCGCCGTTTGCGCCATCGAGTTGACGATGCGAACCAATGTTTCACCGCTAAGCCCTTCCTCAATAATAAAACCACAGGAAAGGTAAAGCGGTTTGGCGCCACTGACGGCAACGTCATTGGCCGTACCACATACCGCCAGCTTGCCAATGTCACCACCGGGGAAAAAGATTGGATCAATCACATAGCTGTCAGTCGTAAACGCCAGCCGGTCACCGGCACTGGCCAACGGCGCCAGCGGCAAACGCGCCTGATCTTCCCGTTGCCCCAACAATGGATTATCAAACGCTTGTAAAAACAGACTCTCAATTAACTGCTGCATCGCCTGACCGCCGCTGCCATGGGCCAGCGTGATCTCTTTAGGCTGAACTACTGTCGTCATCAGGCACACTCCCGGCGGTATTGATAATAAGCAGCACATGCTCCTTCGGAAGACACCATCAGCGCACCAATGGCGTTCTGTGGTGTACACCGCTGACCAAACAACGGGCAATCACCCGGTTTGCAGCGTCCGGTCAACACATCACCACAGCGGGAAAGCGGTTCATCCGCCACATCCTGTTGCTTCGGCATGAAGCGTCGCTCAGCATCGAAAGCGGCATAGCTTTCACGCAGTTGCATACCAGACAAGGCAATTTCACCCAGACCACGCCATTCGCTACTGGCTTTGACCTCAAACACCTCATCCATCGCCTGCTGGGCCAGCGGATTGCCATTATCCGGCACAATTCGGCGGTATTGATTTTCCACCACGCAGCGTTCATCGTGCAACTGTTGCACCAGCATCAGCAACGCCTGCAAAATATCCAGCGGCTCGAAACCAGTCACGACAAACGGTTTATGGAACTGGTCACACAGCGGTTGGTAAGGATACGCGCCGATGACCATACTGACATGACCTGGCGCCAGAAAGCCGTCGATACGCAAATCGGGCTGTTGCAGTAGACTGCGCAGCGTCGGAATAATGGTGATGTGCTGACAAAATAACGTGAAATTTTTGATACCACGCCGTTTCGCCTGCTGCAACGTCAGCGCCGAACTGGGCATGGTGGTTTCAAATCCCAGTCCAAAGAACACCACCTGCCGGTCAGGATTTTTTTCCGCCAACACCAACGCATCCAGCGGCGAATAGACAACCCGGATATCCGCGCCGTGACAACGGGCATCCAGCAATGAGCCGTTGCGGCCCGGGACGCGCATCGCATCGCCAAATGTGCAGAAAATCACGTCTGGATGGGCGGCAATCTCCAGACAGGCATCAATACGCCCCATCGGTAATACACACACCGGACAGCCCGGTCCATGAACAAACTCGATTTCTGGTGGCAACAGCCGATCCAGCCCAAATTTGAAGATGGCATGAGTATGCCCCCCACAGACTTCCATTAACTGTAGTGGTCGCGTCTTCAGTTGCGGCATATCCGCCACCAATGCCTGAATGCGCTGCAATATCGCTTTGGCTAATTCAGGATCACGGAATTCATCAACGTACTGCATAAATGGCTCCCGTTTGCCGTACTTCATCCAGTTCCAGTCCGACAGCCTGCATTGACTGCAACGCCTCCAACGTATCCTGAGCCTCCTGTTCATCCAGCAAGCTCATAGCGAAACCGACATGTACCAGCACCCACTGTCCCACCAACGCAGAAGGCTCACCTTCACACACCAACGCGATATTCACCGCACGTTGTACGCCACACACATCCACCCAGGCAGGCTGATGAATATCTTCACCTACCGAGGTCACTTTACCGGGGACACCTAAGCACATAGTTGTCCCTCCAGCCAGGCCAACCATTCGTCCATCCCCTCTCCGGTACGGGCAGACAAGGCAATGACCTGAATCTCCGGGTTCACCCGGCGAGCATTGGCCACACAATCTTCCAGATTAAAGTCCAAATATGGCAACAGGTCGATCTTATTGATAATCATCAGTGATGCCGCTGCAAACATATGTGGGTATTTCAGCGGCTTGTCTTCGCCTTCCGTTACTGAAAGGACTGCCACTTTATGCCGCTCACCAAGGTCGAAGCTGGCTGGGCACACTAAATTACCAACGTTTTCGATAAACAGCAGACTGTTGTCCGGCAGTTGCAGACGATGTGCCGCGTCATGCACCATCTGCGCATCCAGATGGCAGCCTTTACCGGTATTGACTTGAATGGCGTTCACTCCAGTCGCACGGATACGCTCGGCATCATTGGTCGTTTGCTGATCACCTTCAATCACCGCACAGGGCAGATGATCCTGCAACAGATGAAGCGTGCTGGTAAGCAAGGTGGTCTTGCCGGAACCGGGACTGGAGACCAGATTCAACACCAGAATATTCTGCTCCGCAAAGTGTTCCCGATTATGTTCCGCCAGATGATTGTTTTTACTCAGGACATCCATTTCAATCTTTAGCAGACGTTGCTGGCCAATACCTGGTGCATGAGTCCCCGCCACTCCCTGACCGTAATGCAAATCCTGCTGATCAACTGTTGGCTGGAACACGTCTTCTTCATCCGGCGCGGCGGACACACGGGTCACTACCGGAGCAGCAACCGGCTCCGCAGACGGCGCGGCATAGTAATAGTGATTGACGTCGCCCTGATGGTAATAGTGATGATGATGAATAATGACATAACGCGCCTCACCCTCATCATGGTGATGATCATGATGCCCGTGAGCATGATGGTGCTGATGTGAGTGAGTATTGGGATGAGAATGGGTGTGTTCGTGAGCATGTTCATGATGGTGATCATGTGAATGAAGGGGTTCATCGCCTTCTATTCTGCTCTCCCCTTCACCGCAACCGCATGTGGTACACATAGGGATAATTCCTCCCGGTTACAAAACCGTTTCTGACACTTTTCGTTTTTGCCCGGCAAGCATTCCGGGACAAGTGGTCACTCAATGGCGAGCTGTTTTATCTGCAAACTGTCACCGCCATCAACGCGTAAATTATAGCTGCCGCAACGCGGACACCCAGCGTCATGCTGCGTGATTTCGACTATCTCGCTACACTCCCAACACCAGGCGCGCGCAGGCTGCACCTGCAAATGCAGTTCACAGCCATCCGCCATCGTCTGACGGCATACGGATTCAAAACAAAAGCGCAGCGCGCTTTCTTCAATACAGGACAACGCCCCAATCTCCAGCCACACTTCTTTTACTTTCCGTGCGCCATGCTGACGGGCCTGTTGTTCAATCAGTTCCAGCGCGTTGTAGCACATGGAAATCTCATGCATGCTGCTAACTCCGATTTAGGCTGAACAGCGCTCGTCGGCCAAGATTCTGCGGTACTTCACCATCCGTCACTGGCAGGGACAGCGCCATTTTGGCACTTTGCTCCGCCAGTTGTATCGCCTGCTCTCCGCTTAATGCCGAATCTATCGGCGACATCAGCGAACAGGAGAGATACTGAATGCCATCGTCCATTTCACCGACGATAAAATTGACATTACCACACGGCAGACTCAACGCCAGACGCTCTGCCAGAGTACGCCTCGGCCAGTCCTGTTGCGGACCGGGCAACACCAGCAGACTCATCATCCAGGGCGTCAGCAGACAACCGAACCATTGGTGTTCAAATAGGGTAAAACCGCAGGCCCGGACCGGAACTGCCGCCCGATAAAAAGGCAGTGACTGCATTTTTTCCTGCGCTATCCGGGTAAATATGGCTTCCAGCCAGGCCGCCGGATGATGATCATGCACCGGAATAAGTGAATTTTCTTTGCGCTCACCCGGCATAGTGTGTTGATCGCCCACCAACGCAGCACTGTGTTCAGGATTTCCCATATTACTCACAAGGCACCTCACTGCATTGACGCTCAGTCACTGTCACACCACCGAGCCGTAATGCGGCGACAATATGCAGCAACGCCGACTCTATCGCCGCTGTCGCCGTAGCAGATAACCCAATCCCTGGCGCCAACGAGTCAGGTTCTACGCCCACCAGCGTGAGTTGTTTCGGGAACTCACCGGTAAGTCGCAGTGCCATCAATACATCGGAGAGGCCTAACTGGTGCGGGGATATTTTGCGGGTAAACAGCGCCGGTACTTCGTCATCGTGTAGTACCACCACGTTTCCCGGCGCGTTTCCCGTCAGCACCGCATCCGCGACAATCAGGTGATCACGGTCAGCCATGGTTTCAAGCAGCTCCATCCCCGACGTGCCACCATCCTCAATATCGATGGCGGGCGTAAATATGAAGCGCTGTTCCAACGCCTCAATAATACGCACACCGATAGCTTCATCGCTCAGCAACAGATTACCTATCCCCAACACCAGTATATTCATTACAGCACCTTCACCCGTGTGACTTCATTGCCGTTTACCGTATCCACCACGTGCACCGCACAGGACATGCAAGGGTCAAACGAGTGAATGGTACGAACTACTTCCAACGGTTTATGCGGATCGGCCACTGGCGTTCCCACCAGTGATTGTTCATACGGACCCGCTTTATCTTCATAGTTACGCGGACTGGAGGTCCAGGTCGATGGCACAACCGCCTGATAGTTGGTTATCTTGCCGTTTTTGAACACCACCCAGTGCGACAACATACCGCGTGGCATTTCGCCGAAACCAACGCCGCGGAACTCGGTATCCGGAGAAAAATCCGGCTTAATGAAGGTCTCATGATCACCTTTGCCAATGTTGGTTACCAACGCCTGCCATTGGTGTGCCAGCGTATCCTTCAACACGCAACAGTGTATGGTGCGACCAATCACACGGCCCAATGTGGAGTGCAGTTGTTTCTCTTCCAGCGTGCGGCCACTGAGTTTCCGGTAAGCAGCGCCAAGCTGTGCGAAATGGGTTTCTGTATCCTTGTGTTTGGCAGCCAGACTGCATAACAACCAGGCCAGTGGCCCTACTTCCACCGTGTTGCCGTAGAACGTCGGTGATTTCACCCAGGAGTATTTCCCATCCTCCTGCCAGCCAGTGTAATCAGGACGGGTGAGTCCTTCCCACGGCGCCAGTGGTTCGTCATCCTTGTACCAGGCGTGCTTACCACTCTCCTTGATGCCATCGATCAGGAACCGATCGTTATGACTGGTAATCGGCCGGAAGGTGGAAGGATTGCCGCTTTCAATGTAGCCCCCCGCCAGCAGGAAGCTACCGCCCTTGTCATCGGTCGGCAATTCCGGCACGCTCAGATAGTGATCAGCCCCACGACCCAACGTCAACCATTGTGGGTAATAGGCCGCAATAACGGCACAGTCCACTTTATAAACCTGCTCGATGAAATCCCCCAGCCGGTCAATAAAGCTTTTCACATACATCAGACGCTCAAGATTGAGCACACTTGGCGAATCCAGATTAATGGGGTTGGCAACGCCACCCACTGCCAGATTCTGGATATGTGGTGATTTACCCCCCAGAATCGCCACAATCCGGTTGGCGTCACGCTGGCATTCCAACGCCTGTAGATAGTGCGCCACGGCAATCAGATTGACTTCCGGTGGCAATGCCATCGCCGGGTGTCCCCAGTAACCGTTGGCAAAGATCCCTAGTTGCCCACTGGCGACCAGATCCTTCAGCTTCTGCTGCACTTTGGCAAATTCCGCGGCGCTATTGAGTGGCCACGCAGACAATCCTTTCAACAGATCGGCCGCTTTTTGCGGATCGGCTTTCAGTGCCGAGGTGATGTCCACCCAATCCAGCGCGGAAAGTTGATAAAAATGCACGATATGATCGTGAATACTATGTGACGCCAGAATCAGGTTACGGATGTATTGCGCATTAACCGGTACGTTCAGACCCAATGCATTTTCTACTGCACGTACAGAAGCAATCGCGTGCACCGTGGTACATACGCCACAGATACGTTGCACAATAATCCAGGCATCACGTGGATCGCGGCCCTTAACGATCTCTTCCATGCCGCGCCACATCGTGCCGGATGACCAGGCTTTGGTGACTTTCCCGTTTTCAATTTCGCAATCAATGCGCAGATGCCCTTCAATGCGGGTGATGGGATCAATGGTGATGCGTTGGCTCATGCTTTACCTCGGCCTGATGATTCTTATGAACGCCTTCCAGCGCGGGAAGTACCGGCAGCAGGCGGATTAACAAGATGTATGCGCAGATTTCAATCGCTACGAAACCGATGGAAATCAGAATTTCCTGCGCTTTAGGAAAATAGTGGTAACCACCACCAGGATTGAATGCCAGCAGCGAATAGCTCAATCGCCACAAAGCGGCGCCGAATAACATACTGACTGCGCCGATGAACAGACAGCGCGAGTCGCGGCGACAACGCTCCAGACGGAACATCAGCAGCGGGAACAGCATCAGTGCCGATTCACACCAGAACATGATGGAGTAGCGATCAAATGCCAGCAGATAACGGGTCTTGTGGTGCCAGAAAATTTCGCCGAAACGCACCACCAGAAACAGTAACACCAATACATCGGTGACGCGTGCCAACCGGTTAAACAGCACTTTTTCATCCGGTCCCCGTCCTTTCAGCCCCGCCTGCACCAGCGAGCCTTCGAAAATAACAATCGAGAATCCCATGATAAAGGCGGTCAACAGAGACAACAGCGGCAACAGTTCATAACTCTGCCACAGCGGGTGCACTTTATAACCGGCGGCAATCATCAGCGACCCCATTGAGGACTGGTGCATGGTCGGCAGTAACGCCCCCAGCGCGATGATAAAGAACATCACTTTATTCATCCGCTGGAGCGAAACCTTCCAGCCAAAGCGCTCCATGATGACCGGCGCAAACTCCAGGGCCATCACCCCGATGTAGATGGTCATACAGACCGCTGTTTCAAACAGCACCGATGAGGTGTTGAAGAAACCGGGAATGAAGAAGTACGGTAAATTCCAGTAACGTCCGACATCAATGGTGATGGACAGCCCCCCCAACGAATAGCCAAACAGGCTGGCCAGCAGCGCCGGGCGTACCAATGGATGGTATTGACCACGGTTAAAGACATATACCGCCCAGGCCAACGCCCAGCCACCACAGGCGAACCCGGTTCCGACCAGCAGGTCGAAGGAGATCCAGATCCCCCACGGATACCCGCCATTCAGGTCAGCCACCGAGCCAAGCCCCAACACCAGACGTTTGAGAATAAGCACCGCACAGATCACCACAAACGGTGCTAGCAGCATCACGGGCCAACTGACCAGGCGCCCACCCAACGGACTTGCTTTATGCGCCGTCATGATCGTCCTCCTGTGACTTATCATGGTCCTGCCTGTCTTCACGGGTATTGCGATGGACCAGTACGGAAATCCCGGCTAATAACGCCAGTGGTAGCACCATGCCTTTATACAGCGTGTGTTGAATATGCTCGGAACGTTCTCCGGTAGAAAGCTCATCCAGTTTTGGCAAGTCCAGATTCTGGTAAGGTACACCCGCCAACACCAGTACCTGCGTGCCGCCAGCTTCTTTTTCACCATAGACATAGCGATCATATTTCGGCACGGCGTGCAGATAGGTATCGTTTTTATCCAACATCTGACGCGGATAGTGATACTCATCACCCGGATTGAGTGCCAAACGGCGTTTGGCCTCTGCCAGCAGATCCTCACGAGTACCGTAAATCACCGCGCCGGTAGGACAGACTTCAACACACCCAGGCATGCCGCCTTTATCCAGGCGCTCAACACCGGGCTGATTGCATAATTCGCATTTATGAATTTTGCCGAACGGATTTTCATAGTCATATTTCGGCACATCGAACGGACAGGCCACCATGCAGTAGCGACACCCGGTACAGATGTCAGGGTCATAGTGCACCACACCGGTTTTTGGATCTTTCTTTAATGCGGAAACCGGACACACCGACACACAATTAGGATCAACGCAGTGCATACACTGTTTTTTAATGTAAGCATAACCGTTCTGCTCCTGATCCTTGTTTTTACCATCACCCGAGCTCCATACCTGGATAATGTTATTAGTATAAGGACTCAGTTTGTCGTTGTTGGACCAGGTCGGCGCACCGCCGGTGTAAATTTTACTGTCCGGGTTGTGTTCCAGATGGTTGACTTGCTGGCATTTGGTCACACATGCCTGGCAGCCGATACACAACGTGGAGTCATACAGCATTCCGAGTGCGCCAGGGATCGGCGGCTTATTGGTCGCCTCCGCCTGACTGGCCAGCGGTGTGCCGGCCAGTAACGCACCGGCAGAAGCCAGTTTAAAAAAATTGCGTCTGTTCACGGCTCAATCCTCCCGGGATGATTTTCCGGCATCCTTCTGTTTTTGCTGACGTCCCAGTTCGCGTACCGCCATCAGACTGACACCCGCAACCGCACCCAGCACACCACCGATAAGCCCGGTCGCTGTCGCCGAACTCTGTCCACCTTCAGGACTGTTAGTTGCCGGTTTTTCAACTCGTGGCGTTGGATTCTCCACGTTAGCCAACTGGAAAATCCCTTTGGTAAAACCAATCCCTTTTTCGTTGCAGCCATAACATGGATGGCCAATCCCTACCGGCCAGATACCGCCGCCGATATCGCAGAACTCCAGCGTCGGACAGTTGCCATAGGTTTCCGGCCCTTTACAGCCCAGATGGTATAAACACCATCCCTGACGATGACCTTCATCACCAAACTCTTTGGCGAAACGACCGGCGTCGAAATGCGGGCGACGTTCACAGTTTTCATGAATCAAACGACCATAGGCGAACATCGGACGGTTGTGACTATCCAGGGCAGGGGCGCGGTGATAGGTAATAATATGGGCTACAGTGGCCAGGAAGTTGTGTGGATTAGGTGGACAACCGGGGATGTTAATGACCGTTTTACCCGGTAACACGTCCTGCAAGCTGACGGCACCAGTCGGGTTTCCTCCCGTTGCCGGAACGCCGCCCCAGGAGGAACAGGAACCGATGGCAATGATGGCGGCAGCGTTTTCTGCTGCGTTACGGATATGTTCGACAATCGGCTTGCCCGCCACCACGCAGTAGATGCCACCGTCTTTTATCGGTATCGAACCATCCACCACCAGTACATATTTCCCTTTATATTGTTCAATCGCGCGGTGTTTGTTCTCTTCTGCCTGCTCACCAAAAGCAGCGGACAGCACTTCGTGATATTCCAACGAAATGGTATTTAACAGCAAAGTCTCAACGGTCGGGTGAGTCGAACGCAATAATGATTCAGTACAGCCGGTACACTCCTGAGCACCAATCCAAATCACCGGTGGACGCTGCGGTGATGTAATGGATTGCGCTATTTCTGCCGCAGCTGAATCAGTCAACCCCATGGTTGCGGCGAGTGCTGCACATAACTTCATAAAATCACGACGATTAACGCCGTGATGGGAAAGCATTAAATTTTCCCCACTCATTTTTTATTATTCTCCTGTAACTCAGACGGAGTAACACGCGGATGTGTGGGAATATGGTAATGAGGAAATTAGTTTAACCGACTTGATCTCTATCAATCCGCAGGAGAATAACCATCTTATTTATGTATATTCTGTGACTGTATACACATGCTGTCTTTTAAAAATTTTTTTGTCATCCGGTGGAATGAGAAATTATCGCAATCTCTCGTTAAGACCACTATTTTCACTTTTACTGATAGTGCTTAATCGATTTAACACAGATAATTACTCAAAAATAAAATAAAATACTATGTTGATTTTAGTGGATTTCCATTAAAACTGCTGATGCTCATTTTGTTATTTTAACCTGCATTTATTACCATGAGGCTTATATTCACTGCTGTATTATAGTTACTTTAAATACTTTAGTTTAAAAAGCAAAAAAGTCTGACGGATATTATCTTTTCCTAAGCAAGTAACACACTCTCTGGGCGCAAATTTTAGTGGCATTCACGATATTCATCGCTGTTTTCATACTGAAATAGATTTAATCTTACCAAGTCGAATCCGACATCAGATGATAAAAAAGGTAGCGGAGATTCCTCCACTACCTTGAGTAATTACCATGTATATTGACGCTAACGATTACTCAATACCACGGCTACGCAGGTAATCTTCGTAATTACCGGAAAAATCCACCACTTTCTGCGGTGTAATTTCCAGAATACGTGTCGCCAATGAGCTAACGAATTCGCGGTCGTGCGACACAAACAGTAACGTACCTGGGTACATTTCCAGCGCCATGTTCAGTGATTCAATGGATTCCATATCCAGATGGTTAGTTGGTTCGTCCATCACCAATACATTCGGACGCTGCATCATCAGCTTGCCAAACAACATACGGCCTTTCTCTCCGCCGGATAATACCTTGACATTCTTTCTGATATCGTCCTGGGAGAACAGAAGACGACCCAATACACTACGCACCGCCTGTTCGTCATCCTTTTCCTGTTTCCACTGACTCATCCAGTCAAATACGGTGAGATCGTCCTCAAACTCATATTCATGATCCTGAGCGTAATAACCAATTTTTACATTCTCAGACCATTTCACCGTACCGGCATCCGGTGGTAAATCACCAACCAGCGTTTTCATCAGCGTCGATTTACCAATCCCGTTATTACCGAGAATAGCCACCTTGTCGCCGACTTCAATCAGCAATTTTAGCTGGCTGAACAGTGGGCCATTATCAAAACCTTTAGTCAGTCCTTCCACTTCTAATGCGTTACGGAACAGTTTCTTATCCTGTTCAAAACGGATGAACGGATTCTGGCGGCTGGAGGCTTTCACCTCTTCCAACTGGATTTTTTCTATCTGACGGGCTCGGGACGTCGCTTGACGGGATTTGGAAGCATTGGCACTGAAACGGCTGACAAATGACTGCAATTCAGAGATCTGCGCTTTTTTCTTGGCATTATCCGCCAGCAGACGCTCACGAGATTGCGTCGATGCCGTCATATACTCGTCATAATTTCCGGGATAAATACGCAACTCACCATAATCCAGATCCGCCATATGGGTACATACCATATTCAAAAAGTGACGGTCATGGGAGATGATGATCATGGTGCTGTTACGTTCATTCAGCACCTGTTCCAACCAACGAATCGTGTCAATGTCCAGGTTGTTGGTCGGTTCGTCCAGCAGCAGAATATCAGGATCAGCAAATAATGCCTGTGCCAGCAATACACGCAACTTCCAGCCAGGCGCAATTTCACTCATCATCCCATAGTGCTGTTCCAGCGGAATACCGACGCCCAGCAGCAACTCACCAGCACGGGCCTCGGCAGTATACCCATCCATTTCGCCATATTTTATTTCCAGATCAGCGACTTTATACCCATCTTCTTCGCTCATTTCCGCCATGGAATAAATATGGTCACGTTCTTCCTTTACCGTCCACAGCTCAGCGTGCCCCATAATCACCGTATCCAGTACAGTATGGTTTTCAAACGCAAACTGATCTTGACGCAGTTTCCCCAATCGTTCATTAGGTTCGAGAAACACATTGCCCGCGGTCGGTATCAGATCACCGCCAAGGATTTTCATAAAGGTGGACTTACCGCAACCATTGGCACCGATCAACCCATAGCGGTTACCATTGCCAAACTTCACGGAAATGTTTTCAAATAGCGGCTTACTGCCGAATTGCATCGTAATATTGTTGGTACTTAACACAGCACTTACTCACGTTAGAATGTGATTTGGCGCGCATTATGCCATAAGCCGGAGTCAGAATCCCGGTCAGATTTGTGTGAGTTTTAATCTCTTCTGACCCAATATTTATCCCCTACAGGACAAATGTCTTTCAATAACCATAATATGGGCACTTTCATTGCCCAAAAAGGAGTGCCCGATGCCGTCAGAACGTAAGTTTAAGCAAGTCGATGTCTTCACTCACCTTGCATACAAAGGCAACCCACTGGCCGTTATACTGGATGCTGATGGTCTGAGTGATGAGCAAATGCAAGATATCGCGCGCTGGACTCACCTTTCTGAAACCACCTTCGTATTTCCACCTACCGACCCGGCAGCCGATTATCAGGTGCGTATCTTCACACCGGTGTCAGAATTCCCCTTTGCCGGGCACCCCACGCTGGGCACCGCACATGCCTTATTGGAAGCAGGACTGAAACCACATGTTTCCGGCCAGCTTATCCAGCAGTGTGGCATTGGCCTGGTATCCATCAATATCGCCGCCGATGGTCAGCTCGCGTTTCGGGCACCCGAGGCCTGCATTGACGTCATCCATGAAGAACTATACCCATTGATTGATGCGACACTGCAACACGGTTTGAGAGATCACCGTTATGCGCCCGCCAGCGTCCGTATGGGGACCTGCTGGATTACGGTACGCATGGAAACAGCAACAACCTGCCTGAATGTCCGGCCCGACCTGGCATCGCTCGAATCTCTGCTTCAACAATGCCAGTCCAATGGATTGGCCCTTTACGGGCCTCATGACAACACAATGCAGGACGATTATGAAGTCAGAGTATTTACCATAGAGAATGGACAACTGGTTGAAGATCCGGTGACAGGTAGCGCCAATGCCTGCATCGCCCGGTTACTACAAATGGAATATTATCCAGATAACATGGACACAAAGCTGAAGCTGGGTTACAGCGTCCGTCAGGGCACAATCCTCAATCACAGTGGACGAGTGAAGGTAGCTTATATCGATGGACATCCCTGGATCGGAGGATACAGCCAAACCCTTATCGACGGTATTATCAAAATCTAGCATTACTCATCAAGATACCAATAATAGCGGGGAAGCATGGCTGGCTAACCCGTTTCGTTTTCTGCCCGCAGAATAATGAGAAAAGCCAATACAATATAATTTTTTATTTTTAATACTCCAGGGTAATGAAATATAGCATTCTCCTGTCAGATTGATGATAAAACCAATTTTTAGGGGGCACGCAGCGATAAGTTCGTCTCCGTCAGCCGATGGCGCGCCTTGCGCTGTGGTTGCCCCGTCTATCTCGATCTGCAAGACGCCTTTATCATTGCCGCACGGCTAAAATCACTCATCCGGAAATATTTTTGTGTTCAATCAAGCACAACGTGGTGACGCCGCTTGCCGACTCGTTAAACCAGACCCGTAGCTGCACGCCCTCGCAGTAGGCGTCAGCCAGGTTCTCCGCCAGTTCGAAACATAATGAATCCTGCGGCAGATCCATACTTATCAATTTAGCCGCAGAAAAATTGAAATACCGTCCCACCGCCGGATATAGCGCTTTGAATATAGATTCTTTGGCAGAAAAAATATGCGTAAAGTATTTATCCAGCCCTTCACTCATCGTGTTAACCAGCCACCGTTCACGCTGATCGAGTACAACATTGCCAAGCTCTTCTGCTGCGTTTGCCTGAACAACCCAATTTTCTGTATCGACTCCAACTGCGGCATAATCTTTTTTCTTAGCAACAATACATATGGCGCTATCGTTACTGTGGCTGATCGATCCCAGCAAATGTTCCGGCCATATCGGGCACCGGTTGCTATCGCTAAATACATTAAACTGTTGTATTCCCATTTCGGTAAGACACTGCTTTGCCAAATAACGGCCAGCAAAATATTCGGCGCGCCTTTTTCCCGTCGAACATTTCACCGTGGCCGGCAGGAAAATATTTTCTTTTATAAACAAGTCGTCATCAAACCGACTGATATCGAACCAGCAATTGGCGACATGTAAATTCGCGTTGTACACTAAAGGAGAAACCGTCAGTTTCATAAATTGAGTCAGCAGAAATGAGCTAGAAAAAGACATTGTTATTTGCTCTACCTTTCCTGAACATCATTAAGTTTCTATCGTAATGCCAAGAAAATCTTGGTACAAGAATAAGGATCTAACATGATCGGTAAAGTTGCCGTTATCGGTGCGGGTGTCATGGGTACCGGCATCAGTCAGGTATTAGCAGAGCATCATATTGATGTCATCCTGGTGGATCTTGAGCACGCTATTCTGGAAAATGCCCTGACAACAATCCGGCAAAATATTCGGCTAAATATGTTGATGGGCAAAATGAATCGGGATCTGGATTTGAATGTCCTGTTTTCACTTATCCACGTAACAACGTCACTCAATGATATTCAAGATGTTGATTTTGTTATAGAAAATACCACTGAAAAATGGGCCACTAAAGTAAAAATCTATCCTGAGATAGATGATATTTGCCCTCCTGACTGTATATTTGCGGCCAATACTTCGGCCATTTCAATTACCCGCCTGGCCGATTTAACGCGGCGGGCAGACAAAGTGCTGGGCATGCATTTTATGAATCCGGTTCCGCAGAAACCGGTGGTCGAAACCATACGAGGAAAACACACCAGCGATGCCACCATTGATCGCGCAGCGTCATTCCTCGCTCAGATTAAGAAACGCCACATTGTCGTGAACGATGCCCCTGGTTTTGTCGCCAACCGTATTTCCCATCTATATATCAATGAAGCTATCAGGGTCGTGCAAGAAAAAATCGGCAGTGCTGAACAGGTCGATGCCATTTTTAGACAATGTTACAACCATGAAACCGGGCCATTGGAAACGGCTGATTTAATTGGATTGGATACCGTATTACTGACGCTGGAAGAGTTATATCAACGTTTAGCGGATCCCAAATTCCGCCCGGCTCCGCTGTTACAACAGATGGTAGACGCTGGTCTGTATGGCAGAAAGTCTGGTCAGGGCTTCTATAAATATTAATGTGAAATAATCAACGTTAAAGACATAACACACTCACTATTTTGATTTAATTAACCTCAGAATTAAAACCAAGAGATGAAAATAAATTTCACGCTCTTGTGTTGACCAGAAGTCCGGTTGGACAGATCTATCAGCATCGCCAATACTGATTGAGCAGAATCAACAACCGCCTTCATCGCAAAAAACAAAGGGTATTGTATGGCTATTGACGCTTGGTTTCCTCTAGCTATTTACTATGAAGACTTGCCAGAACATGGGCAATATAAAGCGGTATATATTGAACGAATTAAGCAGTTGCGAGCGGGTTCCGGTGAAAAACGCACCTCAGAAACAGCCAGTTGGACGGGGGACGTGCATAAAGTCGATGGGATACATAACGACCCGGTTTTCGCCTGGTTAACACAGCAAATTGAACGCCATGTACTACTTTATCTAAAAACGCTGGGACACGATCTGGATAAAATTGAGTTATATATACAACGCTCTTGGCCAGTTATCGCGAATAAAGGCCAGTGGGTTTCACGTCACGCTCATCATAATGCCAACCTAAGCGCGGTTTATTATGTCTCTATCCCGAAAGAAGGCGATGCCGGACAGACTCGTTTTTTTAATGATAAAAAAAGTAACGAACTGTCTAATGGTATAGATTCAAATATGACCGAGGGCTATAGCGAATATAATGCATTTAATTATACTCATGTAAATTATTATCCTACTGAAGGGCGTCTACTGCTGTTTCCAGCCAAACAACCTCATGATGTGCTTGCCAACCAGACCGATGAAGAGCGTATCTCTATCTCATACGATATCATTATTACCGCCAGGCAAAATATGGGTCAGGCAACCCCAGAATTTTTGATGCCCTCACCTGAAAACTGGAAAAAATTTGACAGTAGGCTCAGAAATACCCTATTGGCAGGCCCGCGAATCGATGTAGATGAAACACCGCGCCCAGTTTAACAGGATGAAAAATGCACCTCGCCACGATCACCCGTTATTACCAATCTATTGATGATTACACTCTGGTCGCGCACCAGGGGCATATCTTGTGGGATGCCGTTGTTTTCCCGCATATCTCCAGTGAAGCGCTCTGGCATGACTGCCAACAGCTTGTCCAGGGTTTTCCCGAAGAGTACTGGTATCATGACTTCACCGGCACCGTGAAGCTACTGTTTGGCGGCGAGCAACAGCAAGCATTCAGGAACTCGGTGGATAAGCTTTACTGCTATTTGCGTGAGCGCACTATCCCACTGAACAATGCTACCGTACTCAATTTGTCCTTGCAGGTTCGAACGCCAGAAAGTTGTGAACCTTACCTGCGTGGCAGACATGCGTTGAGTGTTCATGTCCGCCTTGATTTCTCATCAGGTGACGCTGATGCTGCTTGCTGGCTAGAGTTCGAAGAGGGCGAAGCGATACCACTCCTGCCCGGCGCTATGCTAATCAGTAGCGGGTTTCGACGCCACAAAGTCACCGGCGCCGCGATTGTGTTGCACTACGACGTCGCGTTGCCTGAATTAGCCCGGGTAGCTACCCTGCAAGATCGTACTTTTCATCACCAGAACCTGGCTGATACCACCGTCTTTGCGGCCGCCACAGCCCTTCCTCTGTCACTTCCTACGCCATCGCTGGAGATGCTGCAACAGAAGGTAGAGTGGGTAAACCGGCAGGCGGCGATCCGCTACCGACTGGAAGGCAGCCCGGTAGTGAGAAGGTTCTTGATCGATAATGCCGAACCCGCCACCGCCACGCCAGAGGAAATTCAGTTAATTCGGCAACACGGTTTGCAGCAGCAGGATTACCGACAAACCCGCGTGGTTGATCAGGTTCCGGTATTGTCAGCGCAACAGTGCAGTCAATTGAAAGCGTACCTCGATCGACACATTACCGCCGTCGTGCCCGATTCAGTAGACGGCTACCCCGAGTATCAGGTCAATCTATCCATTGCACAGTTGACAGCGTTGCTGAATCAAGAAACCCTGGACAAACTGCTCAACTTGCCCTCTTTACTTCACGATGGTCAATCTGAAGGCGAAAACGAAACGCTACAATTCAATCTGTTTCTGCGGATTTATTCAGCACAAACCCGACCTTATATCGCCTTTCACTCAGATATTTGTACTTACACCTGTGTGATCGCCCTTAATGACCATCAGGAATTCAGCGGCGGCCAATTTCTGATGATGGCAGACGATGATCAATTGCGGATCGCCCCATGGAAAACTGGCCACGCGGTGCTACATGCCGGCAATTTGATCCACGGCGTCAGCAACATCTGCGAAGGCAAACGCTATTCACTGGTCGTATTTGCCACTCGTGTTGAGTAAACAACACCAGTTAAAGACGTCCCTGAGCGTTATCCATTATTTTCAGGCCCATATCCCAACTGCTGAATAATGGCAGAGAGCACATTGATGTTGGGATATTTATAAAATGTCACCACCGGAATATCGACATTCAGCTGCTTTTTTATCATGTTGGTTATTTGCACAATAATGAACGAATCCATATTCAGCTGGAAAAAGTCATCATTGATGCCAATCTTATCCACTCCCAGTCGTTCTTGCATCATGGTACACAATGCCTGCTGCAAGGTATCTTCCGGTGCAACATATGGCGTATCCAACTGAGGCCTGGGGAAAACGGACCGGGGTTGATCCTGTAGACTATCCAGCGTTACCCACTGTTTAATACGCGCGTCAAGATCAGCTGTGGAGTGTACCAGCAAATCCGTCTCGTTCTGTGCCAGCGCCCACTCACAGGCGGCGATCCCTTCGGCTGGCGACATGGCGAACTTGTCCTGGGTAATGGTTACCCCTTCACGCTGTGCTTGCATACGTTCAGTTTGCCAACCGTCCCAGTTGACACTTAACCAGCGAAAATCGGCAGTCAGATTTTGTTGTTGTACAAAATAATCCATATAAATATTGGCGGCGATATAAGCCGCGTGCCCCAATCCGCCTAACACGCTGGAGATCGACGACATGCACAAACAAAAGTCCGGTTTTTTACCTTCAAATAGGGCGGCAAGCACCTGAACACCGGTTATTTTGGCGGAGAATATCTCCTCACAATCTGTCGGAGTTAAACTCGCCGTCGGCTTCAGATACATCTGACCGACCAAGCCAGCACAGTGTATGACACCGTTAACGGCACCACATATCTCCTCGGCCACAGCCAGCCCTTTTTCCATCGCGTGATAATCTGTCACGTCGGCACAGATAATCTCAACCTGTGCTCCCGACGCTCTCAGCGTTTGTAACCACTGGTGTTTCTCTCGTCCTTTTTCCGTATTGTCATCCATTCCCCTGGTACTCAGGATCACACTGGCTTGATACTGGGTTGCCAGGTGACTTGCCAGCAACCGGCCGATACTGCCAAAACCACCAGTAATAAGGTATACGCCCCGTTTACGGATCGGTGTCGCTGCAGTTTGAGCCGCATTGGCGGCTAGCCGTTCGTAACTCCGGCCCCATAGGCTGTTGTCCCGTAGTATCGCCGCTGCCGGCCGTGAGCTTTTCGCCATCAGGAAACGACATAGCTGCTGGATCAGCCGGGAACGCTGTCTCGGGTGGTCAGGAACCATCACATCAATGCTGTGGCACTGAATATGCGGGTGTTCTTGCGGAATGACCAGACAGGCGGCTTGCAACGCACCTTTCGCACCGGCTGTGTGCTGCTCGGCAGCGATCTGATATAGATGATTGCTGATGACGCTAAGCGTCACCTGCCGAAGGTTGGTTGTTTCTGCCAGCGCGTTGGCAATATGCAACAGGCTGTAAAAACCGACAGACATCATTGGAGCGATATCATCGGCATCAAGGGGATCCTCTGGCTTGCCCAGGCTAAAAAAGTGATACAGCTGTAGATCCTCGCCCAAGCGTCCCCTCAGGGCGGAAAACAGGTCAAGATAATCCTGCAAACACGCCGGGTTGATGGCAAAGCTACGTTCGCCGAATTGACGGAAAGAAGATGACTTGGCTACCGCTATCGGCGTATGTCCCTGCGCGGAAAGTATGCTACATACCTCGCTAGCGACACCGATGTCATCCATAAACACCAGGATACAGCCCGCTGGCGGCGGCGTGCCCGCGTCGTCTGACGCGAGCGCGAGCGGCCGCCAAGTCGGGCGATAAAACCATTGTTGTAATTCTGGTGTTTTATGGATCGTCTTGGTGACGCCCTGCCAAGCGGTTTCTGACAAAATAGACGGCTCAAGTGGGAAAAACTGTTTTTCAAATATATATCCCGGCAGTGGAATGCGTTTTCTCGCTTCGCAATGAAGTATCTGCCAGTCTTCAACGCCGCCGTGCAACCACATCTGGCCAATTTTTGCCAGAAAGTACCCATAGCTATCGACGGCTTCATGTTTGTTAGCCACCAGATTGATGGCCACAAGCCGAGTGGCCGTTGGCGCTTTAGAACGCAGCAAGACACTCAAATCGTGCCCTGGGCCTAGCTCAAGCGCCACTCCCTCAACCTGTTCGAGCAAACAATCCAGCCCCTGGCTGAATTTCACCGTCTGCGTAAGATGTTGGCACCAAAAATCGCTGCTCGTTGCCTGCTCGGCAGTCACCCGCTTACCGGTTACGTTGGAAATATAGGGTATCTGTGGCGCATGAAAACGAACGTTAGCCAACGCCGCCTTGAACGCTGGCAGTATTTTTTTCAGTAGCGGGGAATGCGCCAGATGATGGATATCTACCGGGAAGCAAAAACAACGCTGTGTTTTAAGCGCCTTTTCCAGTTTCAGCACGTCGGCTTCAAGACCGCTGACGATCAGACTGGATGGATTCTCGATGGCAATGGATAACGAACCGCTTAACAGCGGAATAAGCTGCTCTTTTGCCAGCGTCGTGCTGAGCATTTTACCTGCCGGCATGAGTTGCATCAGCCGTCCACGGATAATGATCAGATCCAGCGCATCCTGGTAGCTGAATACACCCGCAATACAGGCCGCTGCATATTCACCAAAACTATAGCCAATAAGCAACGAAGGCCGGATAGCCTTGCCGATCAACAGTTGGCCAAGCGCATATTCAAACATAAACAACAATGGCTGACTCAGCGCAGTGTTGGTCAAGGCGACGATATCATGATGCGCCGGATAGAGCACCTCAGCGATATCCTCGCCAGTCATTGTCTGATAGTGGCTAAAGCAGGCATCCATCACCTGCCGAAATAGCGGCTCCCGGTCATACAACGCCCTTCCCATATTGATGTATTGCGCACTTTGCCCGGGCAGCATAAAAGCGATCGCCTGCGGACCCCGTTTGCAATGGCCTGACAATATGTTCCCAGCCCCGGTACCGGTAAATGCGTCAATCGCTTCCTGAAGAGAGTGGCACATCACCGTAGTGCGATATGCAAAATGCGGACGACCAACCTGCAATGTATAAGCTACATCGGCCATATTAATCGCCGGGTTCTGCTGCAAATAATCACCCAGGCTAGCGCTGGCAGCGGCCAAAGCCGAAGGTGATTTGGCTGACAACGGCAATAACCAGGGGCCGGCGCTGTCTGCCGTAACAGTGCGATCTTCGTATCCCTGCAAAATCACATGTGCGTTGGTACCACCGATACCGAAGGCGCTCACCCCGGCGAAACAGGACGTCACGCCGCCTGACAGCGGCTGCAAGGTCGAATTTATCTGTAACCGACCGTCTTGCAAATTGATATTGGGATTAAGCTCGTGAAAGTGGAGGGTGGGTGGAATTTGGCGGTATTTCAGTACCAGGGCCGTTTTAATCAAGCCGGCCATACCAGCAGCACTGTTGGTATGGCCAATATTGCTTTTCACCGCGCCCAATACGCAAGCAGCACCAACGTTATTATCGCCAGCAAAAACTTTTTTCAATGCTTCAATTTCCACCACATCGCCCAACGATGTGGCGCTGCCATGTGTTTCGATATAGTTTAACTGTGCCGGCGTGATGTGCGCTCTGGCTAACGCCCCGTTGATTACCTCGACCTGGCCTTCCACGCTGGGCGCCGTGTATCCCAACTTACGGTTACCATCATTATTGATTGCTGTACCTTTAATCACACAGTGGATTGAATCGCCGTCGGCAATGGCCCTGGTCAGTTTTTTTAGTAATACGACGCCGACGCCATCACTAAAAACAGACCCAGAAGCCTGCGCGTCAAACGCCCGGTGGTGCCCGTCAGCTGACAGTATCATGCCCTGTTCGTGTAAATAGCCCATCTTCTGTGGCAACCACACCGAAGCGCCACCGGCCAGCGCCATATCGCATTCCCCTTGCAACAGGCTACTGGCTGCCAGATGTACCGCGACCAACCCGGTCGAGCAGGCAGTAAAAACGCTGAGGGTATTGCCCTTCAGACCGAGTTTGTAGGCGATACGGCTGGCGGAGAAATCTTTATCAGAGAGCTGTACTGTGGCGTATTGTTCAGAGGGTTTATCAGACCTGACCACAGCGGATGAGTAAACAGACGACCAATAGGGATGCGGCCCCCCTCCGGCATATAAGCCAATTTTTCCTGCATAGCCCTGTGGATCGTAACCGGCATGCTCCAGGGCTCGCCAGGCGCATTCATGCATTACGCGGGTTTGCGGGTCCATCGTTTGCGCCTCTTTGAAGCTGTAGCCAAAGAATGCAGCATCAAACGACTGGGACTCCGGCAGTATGCCTCTGGCCGGAACATAGCTGGGATCACGAGTCAAGGATTCCGGCACGCCAGCGCTGCGCAATTCCTGCGGGCTGAATCGGCTGATAGATTCGACGCCCGCCAGCAGGTTTTGCCAGAATGTATCAATGTTTGGTGCGCCAGGAAATTGAGCCGCCATACCGATGATGGCGATATCCATTTCGTCGGCTACGGACGGAGGGGTACTATCCCCCGGCTTGGTGCTTTCATCAGCGTTTGGTTCTGGGTCATCGCCAGACAGTTGAGGCTCGTCAGTTGCCGCATCCCCTTCAATAAATCGCGCTAACGTATAAATGCTGTGATAGTTGAGAAAGTTGGCAATCGTCAGCGGCGTATCTACCCGCTTGTTGAGCTTCAGGTGCAGCCGCACCAAATCCACGGAGGAGGCCCCCAAATCAAAGAAATTATCATGGATACTGATGCCGCTAAAACCGAAGTGCTCCTCGAAAACATCAGTGATCAACCGTTCCAGCGGGTTTCGGGCGTCGACAAACCGGCTATTGAGATGGGTTCTGTCCTTGACCCGTAACGGTAAGCCGTTGGTTTCGTCGGCCACTGTCGCCGACGCGATGGAAATGTGGTTCTGAGTATTGAGTTGCCCAAGCACATCTTTGCCGGACACCAGTAGCTGGCAATTTGCCGTGTTCTGCACAATGTGCTCAATGCAATCCAACCCATGTTCAACGGCTATTTGCCGCTCCCCCAACACCCGTTTTAAATAGGCATTGTTCCAGCCTCTGGCGCCTTGCCACCGATCCCAGTTCACGCTTATCCAGGGGAGCCCCTTACTCCTCTGATAACGGGCCATGCAATCCAGATAGTGATTAACACCGGCATAGGCCGCCATGCCAATCCCGCCTAACTGTGCGGAGATCGATGACATCAACAGACAAAAATCCAGCGACTTGTCAGCGAATATCTGAACCAACGCCTGCGTTCCTGCCACTTTGGCATTGAAATGGCGTCGGATGAACGCCTCATCCATATTCTCAATAACACTGACCGACTCTTCGCTCGCCCAGCCAGCGGCGTGAATAACACCCTGGATCGGACCAAAAACCTGCTCGGCCTCAGTGACTGACTGTTGCAACTGATCCGGGTTGGCACAGGACCCCTGGCAGATCAATAGATTATTTTGCTTGCCCGACAACTGTTGTTGCTGATAGTCACTGAGCCCGTCGGAACGCGTAATAATGACGATTTTTGCCTGAAACTTATGAATTAAGCGCAGTGCCAAAGCGAAGCCAATATTGCCTAATCCCCCGGTTATCAAATAGACCCCACCCTGGCGGAAGCCAGGGGACTGCTGGCCGGTTAACCTGCTGGACTGCCAGTGCGCTAACCAGCGCTGTGCTTCGCGGTAAAGCACAATAACCTGGCCGCTTGGGTTAGCCAGTTCAAACAGCAGGCCAGCGGCAATATCGGCTACCTTGTCAGATTCAAAATCGACAAGCTGGCAATGAATGTCCCGGTATTCCTGATTGATGACCCGCGCAAAGCCGGTTTTAACCGCCTGACAAGCCGATTCACTGCCACCTTTATCGCTGTAAAGATATTGCGTAATGATTAACAGCTTCAGCTCTGCGTCGCCGTCTACCGCCTTGTAAGCCCGGATGATATTGACCAGCCCTGATAATGCTTTCTGGGCGTCCTCGCTATTTTCACCAGAGCCATAGTGCACCACGGTCCTCGGTAGCCGCGATGCCTGCTTCAGTCTGCGAAAACAGGCCGTCAATTGCTGTACATCGCTAAAGCAGGCGGTAAAACTATCGTCCGAGTCTTGCCCAGCTTTCTCACCATGGGTCACCAACAACGATTGCATACCGCTCGCCCATAGCCGTTGCTGCAAGTTGCTTCCTTGCAACCCTTGCTGCTGGCACAGCAATAAACAACACCCTTCCCCTTCGCAGGCGGTCACGGCCCCGTCAGCCAGCCACATTGGCGTGTAACTGTGCGTTTGTTCTACATTTTCTGCTTTTAGCGAAACGGCTGGCTGTGCTCCCAGCCAGTGGCTTATACGTGCAAATGGATAAGTGGGTAACGGCAGGATTTGGCGGCCAATACTTGATGCTGACGGTAACCGAAAGGTTGCACCCACCTGCTGTTGCAAGGTTTGCAAACACTGCCGTAAGCGAGGAACTTGCTCGGTCTCTTGCCGCAGATTACGGTGGTACAACATAAGATCGATGGCGTTTTCCGTTCTGGCAGTACTGGGGACAGAAACGTAAAACCTGTCTTCACATTGCCTGATGAATTCCAGCGTTTCCCATTCCTGCCGCAGCTGCGAAATGGCATCCTGCCTGTCGTGACAAATGACCATTCTGCACCATGGCATCGGCGTTCTGGTCACCTGTAGGCTATAGGCCAGATCCGCCAGACAAACGGATTGCTGCTGCAAAAAGGTAATAAGTTGAGCCCCCATTTGCCGTAATGCCGATAAGTTTTTCGCCTGCAACAGCAGAAGATGCAGACAACCAGCCTTCTCTTGCGTCGGGGCAGCAATCTGCGGTGGTGCCTCTTCAAGCAGCAGATGGACATTGGTACCGCCAATACCAAACGAACTGACACCGGCTCGTCTTGGGCCTGCAATCTTTGGCCATAGTGTCCGCTGCGTACACACTGTCAGCCTGCTATTGGCAAAATCAAATCTGGAGGTAAGTTGTGTCAGATGCAGGCTGGGCGGGATCTCCCCGGTCTGAATAATTTTGGCCGTTTTGATCAGTGCCGCGATGCCGGAAGCGGTATTTAAATGGCCGATGTTGCTTTTCACGCTGCCAATATAACAAGGCGCTTCCGTATCGGAATGCCGTGGGATAACGGAATTTAATGCAGTCAGTTCAATAGGATCGCCGACCGGGGTCCCACTACCGTGCGTTTCAACATAGCCGATATTATCGGGCACAATACCGGCATTGTGCTGCGCTTTGGCAATAACCGCCGCCTGCCCTTTAACACTGGGGGCGGTATAACCTACTTTCATTGCACCATCGTTATTAATCGCCGAACCTTTGATCACCGCCGTGATAACATCACCATCGGCTAGCGCCTGATGCAACGGTTTGAGCACCACAATGCCCACACCATCGCCAAAACAGGAACCAGAAGCCTGTTCATCAAAAGAACGGCAATGGCCATCCTGAGAAAACAACATACCTGGCTGATAGAGATACCCAGAGATGACAGGGAACTCCACCGATACCCCGCCCGCTACCGCCATGTCACATTCGCCCGCCATCAGGCTTTGACAAGCCTGATGTACCGTAACTGCCGAGGTGGAGCAACCGGTAAACAGGTTGATGGCCGGGCCATTCAGGTTGAGTTTGTGGGCGATTCGGGTCGCCATAAACGCTTTGTGGCTGAGCAACGTGCTGACAAACTCGCCCAGACTGTCGCCTTCGGCAGAGTGTTTGACCTGCTCTTCCCAATAGGTATTGTGTGACGCCCCCAAAAAGCAGCCGATGGACAATTCGTGACTGTCTGGCGGATACCCGGCATTTTCCAGCGCACTCCAGACGCACTCATAAGTCAGTCTCACCTGTGGCGACAGCACTTGCGCTTCCCTGGGCGAAAACCCAAAAAACTCGTGATCGAAGCAGTCGGTATCGGCCAGATAGCCTTTGGCACTAACATAGTTTGGATCGTCCAATAACAGCGGGTCGATACCTGCGGCCAACAGTGATTCTCGTGAGAAAAATTGCACGGATTCAATACCGGCAAGCAGATTTTGCCAGTATGCCTCGAC
Source organism: Prodigiosinella confusarubida (assembly GCF_002847015.1). GTDB lineage: Bacteria > Pseudomonadota > Gammaproteobacteria > Enterobacterales > Enterobacteriaceae > Prodigiosinella > Prodigiosinella aquatilis. Next base: position 2,287,754 of record NZ_CP025085.1, on the reverse strand, counting down.
ATTGCCTGCGCCGGGGAACCGCCCAGCCATACCGATGATGGCGATGCCGCCGCCGGCCTCGGCATGAGGCGGTGTCGACCGGTGGATTGGCGGAGCAAGTGGTGCTTCATTGCTGGTCAGAAAATTGGCGTAAAGCCGTATTGTCGGGTAAGTATAAAATGCGGTAATGGGCAACTCTCTGCCCAATTGCAGCATCAGGTTTTGGTTGATCTGGAAAATATCCAGCGACGTCAGCCCCAACTCAAAGTAGTTGTCATGTATGCCAACCTGTTGCAACCCAGTGAACTTCTGAATAATCGTCGCTAGCCGTTGTTCTTCGTGAGAGCCAGGGGCTACATAGTTGACATTCAGCGTCGGCCTTGGACGGATATTAACCTGAGAATGGCTCGTGACGGCGTTGATAACCTGCTGAATTTGCGCCTGTCTGGTGGAAAAGGGAGCGGCGCAGATGACGATCTGGGACTGTTCTGCCGCCAATGCTCGTAATAATGCCTGCCCCGCCTGCGCGGCGCTTAAACCGACCCGCTGCTCGCTAATACGGTTGAAAATATCGTGCTGATTGAAAGTGGAATATTCAAGATCGCGCCAGTGATCCCAATTGACAGCAACGACTTTACTGACGATCCGCTGAGAAAAGTAGCGACAGAAATCATCAATGAAATTATTGGCCGAGATATAAGCAGCCTGCCCCGGCAAGTTCAAAACGGCGGCGATAGAAGAACAGAATAACAGGAAATCCGGCGGCGCAGATTGCAGTATCCGGGATAGCGCCAGCGTCCCCTGAACCTTGCTGGAAAAGAATGCACGGTCAGCGTCAAGCCGACGGTTGACGATTAGCGCACCGTCCGCAACGCCGGCAGCATGAATCACCCCCTGAATCTGGGGATAACGACCATAAATTTGACTAAATACGTCTGTTATCTGGCGAGGATCTGCCAGATCGGCATTCAGTGTCCATAGCGTGGCCCCCAATCCCCGTAGCCGTTGTGCCTGGCGAATCTTGATACTGATACGATCGTCGTGGCCGTGGTCAGTTAACCAGGTATCCCATTGCGCCGCTTGCGGTAACGGCGTCTTACCGATCAATATCAGGGTGGCTTGCCATTGTTGCGCCAAATACTGCGCTAATGCATAACCAACCCCGCCTAATCCACCCAGAATGACGTAAACTCCCCGTTTTTTCAGCCCTGGAACAGCGGCATTATATTCCGGCGTAATCATCTCTCTTAGCTGTGGCAGCCAACGCTGTTGGCCGCGCAACAGAATTTTTTGTCCGCTGTTGTCGAACGGCCGGGTAATTTCCACCAGTAACTGCTGTTTTAGCTGTTCGGCAACCTGGGCTGTTGGTTGTGGCCAGTCAATTTCCAATACGCCGGTGTGTATATTCCCCGCCTCTGGGTGAATGGCCTGTAACGGCCCGGAGATGGCGGCCAGCTCGGGGGAAAAATCAAACTCATCCGCCAGGCTGTTACTGAGCAACAGCACTTGTAGCTGGTGCTCATGGCACAACGGTTGCAACGCTTTGAACAGTAAACAAACCCGCTGGTAAGCTGAGATAAACCGTTGATAGCTGTCCTGCTCTGTCAGCGGGTTTTCAACGATATTGGCCTGATGCACGATAAGCTTGGGTAAATGCCCCTGCTCGGCAATAATGCGGGCGAAAGCGTTGTCGTAATCCGCCTCAGTGACCAGGCTGTCCTGTGCCAGCACCAGGCTTTTTACGCCGATATCCTTCAGACCATTTTCCAACATGGTGGCAAGCGTCGTTGGCTGGGTAATGAGTATTACCCCGTCTGCCAACAGGGAGGCATCCGGTTGTGGCGCAGTTTGTTCTGCCAGCCGCCACTCCGGGTAATAGCAATAAATATCGATACTTTGCGGCACCGAGGTTTGTTTCGCATTCTCTGCATGGCTCGCCGGAACCTCTAGTGTGAGCGGATAACATTCACGGCTGAAGGGATAGGTGGGTAAAGGCAGACGCCGATGTTGTTGATTTGAGTACAATAAGGACCAATCGATGCGGGCACCGGCCAGCCATCCCGTTGCCAACTGCTGCAACTGCTCCGCGAAAGCCGGTGTGCCCGATGCCGAGAGTAACGTCTGCTCTAATTGGCCCTGCACCTGATGGATTTTAGCGTCCGTTACTTGTTGTTGACGGGCTGGCAGTACCCCTGACAAATAGTCTTGGACCTCCTGCCTGGTCTGGCAAATAAAACAGCTTCTGAAGGGGAAATGATGTCTGCCTACCTGTAGGGTATAGGCAATATCGGCCAGCAACGCAGAAGGTTGTTGGCTGATATACTGCAGCATGCGCGCTTTTAGCGCACCCAGCTCCTGTGCCGTCTTGGCCGTCAGCAAAAACAGCAACGGTCGTGTTGGTTCGGTGTTGCAGGTCGCAACGGGCGCCTGCTCCAGAATGGCATGGACGTTAGTTCCACCGATACCAAAAGAGCTGACGCCAGCACGCAACACACTGCCCTGCCAGGGGCGATGTTGCTGGTTGATATAGAAACGGCTGTTCTCCAACTGTAAATTTGGATTGACCTGGTTGACGTGCAAGTTGGCGGGCAGTTGACGGTGCTGCAACATCAGCACCACCTTAATCAAACCACCAATACCGGCGGCGGTATTCATATGCCCGACCTGGCTTTTTACTGAACCCAGCACGCACTGGGGCAGAGTGACGTTTCCTGGCCGATCCAGGGCTTGCTTGAGCGCATCAATCTCAATGCTATCCCCCAGTGGTGTGGCGCTGCCGTGCGTCTCAACATAGCTGATGGTTTCGGCATCCACCGCAGAGAGTTGCAACGCCGCCGAGATCACCTGCGCCTGCCCCTGCATGGACGGTGCGGTATATCCTGCCTTTCCCTGCCCGTCATTGTTAATCGCGATGCCTTTGATCACGGCCAGAATATTGTCGTTGTCCTGCCGTGCCCGATCCAGTTTCTTTAGCAGCACCAGGCCAACACCATCACTGAAAACGCTGCCGCTGGCTTTGGCATCAAAACTACGATTAACGCCATCTTGAGCAAATAGCATCCCCGGCTGGTAAAAATAACCGCGCTTTATGGGGAGCAATACCGAAGCCGCACCGGCGAGCGCCATCTCACAGCTACCGGACAGCAACCCCTGGCAGGCCATCTCTACCGCCGCCAGACCGGTGGAACAAGCGGTATACAGGGTGACGCTGGGGCCCGTGAGGTTTAATTTGTAGGAGAGCCTGGTAGCGGAAAAATCCTTGTCCGCCGACTGGGTATCCAGAAAATGCCGGGCATCCTGCGAGCCTTCGGATTGCCATTTGGCCTGCCATGCAGGATTGGGTGAAGCTCCCACATAGACGCCAATCGGACCAGCATAGTTAATCGGATCATATCCTGCATACTCAAACGCTTCCCAGGCACATTCATGCAGAAAACGCATTTGCGGATCCAGTTTCTCCGCCTCTGAAGGTGAATAATTGAAGAATCCGGCAGCAAAATAGTCGCTGTCGTCGATAATTCCTTTTGCTCGGATGTAGTTCTCCCTGGCAAGCCACTGCTCAGGAATACCGCTGTCCGCAAGCTCTTGTTGGCTGAAATGGCTGACACTGTCCACTCCGTTGCTCAGGTTGTGCCAGAATTCTTCACTGTTCCTGGCACCGGGAAACCGGCACGAGATGCCGATGATGGCAATATCCTGAACGGTATCGCGCGTTGGGCCATTTGCGGCTGGCGGTTGTTCCTCGCTATTTCCCGTCAATCGTTGCCAGATAAAATGGCTAAGGGCACGAATGGTTGGGTATTTGAATAATACGCTGTCCTCCAATTCGATGGAAAACCGTTGGCTGAGGCGGGTTTTTAAGCGTAATGCCAAGGCTGAATCACCACCAATCTCTAAGAAATTATCATCTATAGCGATCGATTGTTCACTGAGCAATGATTTGAATAACGATAAAATCGACTCTGCGATCTGCTGAGGGGTATATTTATGGCTCGAACGCTCATCAGCATCGTGCTGGTTTTGGATAATATCGGCGAACTGCCCATTGAGATATTGTTGCTGCAACAGTGTGCGTTTTAATTTCCCACTGGTGGTTTTTGGCAACTGTTTTACTGGCAGAATATGGGAGATTTCCATATGAAACGCTTCCGCAATAGCGGCGGATATTTCGCGGCGCAACGGGATAAAGTCAGCCGGTGCGCCTTTGAAGCGCACAAAACAAATAACCTCCTCTTGGCCCTGCGCATTTATTACGCCCACAACGGCAGTATGCTCTGCCCCTTGGATAGCCAATGACTCAATGTACTGCTCAAGATTAGTTGAGTAATAATTTTGCCCATTGATTGAAAATAACTCTTTGGCTCGCCCGGTAATATAGAGTTGGCCTTGATAAAATAAACCGAGATCTCCAGTATTCAAGCCGTACTTGTTGCCCAAGGCTTTTTCCGCTCGGTAATAACCACGGGTCACATTTTTACCTTTGATTGCAATGTAGCCCACCTGTCCATCGGCACAGACGTGTTCCTGCGGCGAAATAATATTCACACGACAACCGGCAAGCGGCGTGCCCACCGCCACCAGGGTGATTGCATCATGACGCTCTTGGTTTTCTGTCCCAGACAGGGCAATTGCCGTTTGCCCTGGCACCAGGCTTTCTCGCAAAAACGTAGTGACCGTCAGGCTGGCGCCGGGTTGAGGGAAGGTAACCGCCAGGCTGGCCTCTGCCAGTCCGTATACAGGAAACAGACAGTCTGCATTTAATCCATGATCTTCATATACCGCTAGAAAGTCGCGGCACACCTGATAAGAAATCGATTCGGCACCGTTAAATACCAGCCGTAAAGACGCCAATTGCAACGGGCTTATTTTCTCTGGCGGCACCTGCTTGGATAGATGTTTCAAACCAAAGTTGGGGGAAACGGTAATACTGGCGCGAGTTTGACTGACAAGTTCGAGCCAACAAGCCGGGCGGCGAATAAAGTTGGCTGTTTCAATAATGACTTGATCGCAACCAAATACCAGTGGAACCAGGTGAAAGCCAATCAGCCCCATGTCATGGCTTAAAGGCAGCCAACTGAGCGTCTTGTCCTGCTCGGTAATGCGTATTCTTTCGCCGATGTCCTTGATATTACTGAGCACATTTTCATGGCTCAGTACCACGCCCTTCGGTTCACCGGTGGAACCAGATGAATACTGTATAAACGCGGTTTTCTGCCGATGGTTGTCTGGGAAGATAACGCCGTCCGATGGGCTATTAGCTACCAGTTCATCAACTATCAGCACCGCTTTACGGATACGTTCAATGTCCTGTGGCTCACATCGCTCACCAAGAAATGTAGCAATATTTTCTCGTTGTAATAGGCCGGTGAGGATAACGGGACGTTCACTCTGTTGGAAAACCTGCCATAACTTTTTTGCCGCTTCACTACTGGCCACGCAGGATAACGGAACCGGCACGTAACCACCCAGCAGGCAGGCCCAAAACGAGGTAAGAAATTGCAGGTTATCGCTTAATTGGATAATGACCTGTGAATCTTTGGGGACGCCACGACACCCAAGGCTTTGGCAAAGCACACTGGCATCCCGTAATAACTGCGCGTAAGAAATAAAGCGTGGTTGCAAAAACCTGTCATACAGTAACATCCCTTTTTCACTTTTTGCGCTTGCGAACAGGCTATCAAGAAGATGACCAGCGTTTATTTTATCCATGCGATGCCTCTGTTACCTGAATGACGCATTAAATAATGTATTAAATAAAAGCCACCACGCTCACTCGTCCTATTTATCCGTATTTACCGCTGGGGAGTGGGTCTGCATGTCGCTATTTTAATTCTTACATCTTTGCAATTAATTCAATACGGACTACCATGAAAACCAAAAGTAATATCATGGTGCAATTAACATGACAGCGATGATTAAATCCCAGTTGAAAGACTTTCTTTCTCAGCATATTCACGATGTTGACATTCAGGATGACGACAACATTTTTACCCAAGGCTGGGTTAACTCCATATTTGCTTTGCAATTGGTCAATTTTGTCGAAAAAAATTTCGCTATTACCGTGCAAAATCAGGAGCTGGATATAGAAAATTTCAACACGATAAACCATCTGTTTCGCTATATTAGTCATAAGCTGGCTTAAGCAGTTGCATATTCTCGAAGACTTTGCATGGTCGCCCCGGCTGGCCATTTTCCCCTTGAACACCAGGTTGGCCACCGATGCCCCCGGGCAATCCTCCTTTTCCACCTGAACCACCTTTTCCCGCCCGGCCCGGCTTTTGTCGTGATGACAGCACAGTAAAACAGCTATTTTCAGCATAGCGCCAGCAGGTAATGTAGATATTGCGGCCATCGCCAACATTACCGCCGTTGCCGCCATTCCCCCCGTTTCCTCCGACCGCGCCCAACCCCACCGTACCGGCAGGGCAAAACCGGGATCGTGCACCACCGCTTCCTCCATCACCACCATCACCGCCGTCGCCGCCTTCAGCACCGTCACTACCGTTTCCTCCATAGTTGCTTAATGCCACTCTGGCGTGGAGATAACCAACCTTCAGTACCATATAAAAGGCATCTTCACCGCGTGAGCCGTTGCCGCCATGTTTGCCAGGAAAACCGGGGGAACCCTGGCCGCCCATCGACGCCGGCATGGCACAGCACATATTGCCATCCTGAGCCGGTTGCCCAGGCTGGCCATCCTGTCCGTGGGCCCCTGCCTCTCCCGGCTTTGCTGGCTTCCCGTCTTCCCCCAGGCTCTGGATCACCACCGGCTCTACATTGGCCAAATCTGCCTCAGTGACAACATTGCTAATCTCGCCTGCAAACTGGATCAATTCACGCACGTAAATCGACGTGTCGGCTAAACAGTTAATCACCGCCCCTGACTCAAGAAACAGTTGATCGAAAAACAGCACAACGGGTTCACCGTCATACTGAGCTTTGGTGATCAGTGGGTGGCCTTTGCGCACGATTAGCTGTTGCCCAGAAAAAATGGCCAAGTGACAGGGATAATGCACCAGATCGATAATTTGCTGGTAGCTGGCAACATGCTGGCTATTACCAAATATAAAGGCCGAATGCGCCTGGCAAATAGCATGTTTTTGCGCCGTAGTTAACGCTGTGGTCGCAGCAAAGTTGTTACAGCCTGAGTCCCATGGAAGCGGGGTTACCACATGATCCACCAGCCTCTCCTGCTGATAGATATCATCACTAATGCCACCAAGAGACTTTTGCAATGCTACATTTTCCACCAGAAAGTAAGTCGCCTTAATCCAGCTGGGGAAACGGACATCCCTGGACAACCAGGTTACATCGTCATTTTCACCAGTATCCACTCTGGCGGTTGGAAAAGCGGCTGACGACCAGCGCAACACCCCGAAATAGTGTCGGCAAAAATCATCAAAGCTGGGTAAGCCCGGGAAATGATCCAGTAAATTAGCGTCTCTCGTCTTCAACATCATGATTTGTCTATTCCTGTGGTAGCCATTTACTGATGGAAGGCTGTCTCCGATTGTCAGGTCCGGAGATAACCTCAAAGTTCAGTGTATAAACAACGCATTGAGTATCTACCACCAGACGCGCACCGTTAACACCGGTGGTACGGCTGATAAAGCTGCCGTCTGGTTGATAAATATCCAGCAAGTAATCGGTAACCGATGCTCCGTCACCGACGTACAACAAGAGATAAATGCAGCCGTTCGGGGCAACCGCAATATCCTGGTATGTCGCTCCGCTGGTTGCCTGCAAAGGTAAATAAGCAGAATCATTGAATATGGGGGCGGGATTAAGGTAGCGATCGAAGGCCTGAACCCGTTTACTGCCATTCTCCAACACCAGAATAAACCCGGCGGGGGTGACGGCCGTCGCTACCGGGCCACTTAATAATCCAGGCTGTGTCCCTGGCCCGCTGAGAACTTGTGCCTGGGGCGCCTCTTGCTCGCTGACGGGTTGTTCTGCCAGAAGCACCCGCTCCAGTTTGGCGTTAGCCCAGCTAACCGCTATCGCAAAACCATCAGGATGAAGCGAGAACCCTGTCAGATTGCTTTCCTCAAATTGCGCAACCGCCAGATGTGTATTCAGATCAAAATTGCCAGCTTGCGAGAGATCGACCTGACGTAAATAGCTGCCGTTGCGTGGATCCAGATAAAAACTGCTCGGCCCAGAAATAGAGGGGGAATCTGCATAAACTAACGCTGGTCTTTGCACAAACCCGCAGTTGACCATTTTCAAACCGGCCTGCGCTTGGGCAACACCGATATTCTGGATGTAATAAGGATTACTCAACACGCCTCCGCTATTGCAATCCTTAACCCCTTGCTCCGTGGTGCGCCAGGTATAGCCAAGGCTGGATTGTGCCTGCTGCAACGTGATATCAATCAATTGCGACAACGGGGAATTGGCCGTTAAATTGGCTAGGGTTGCCGTGGGTGCGGCCCCATTTTGCCAGCTAAATTCACCCTCACTACAGACTAGTTTGCATTTGTGATCATAGCGAGTTGCCGTACTGATGCCAGCTTGCGTATCAAGGATCGGCAAAGACCACGCTGCCTGCCTTGCTGCGGTGTTCAGTTGTCCGCTAATGATGCCGGTGGATACTGGATTCCCCGTGCTATCGTTTACCTTCACCAGGCCGCTAATCTGGCTTTTATTGATGACGCTACCGAAGGTCAACGTTACCGGTCTGGCCAGATCGGTAACAGGAATATCAGCCTGCCGTTGCTGGCTATAACCGCCGCAATAGACCACCTCGGCGTTCATCTTGTCGGCCTGTAGCAACCACTGACCATATTCAGCATCAGGTTGAATAGTCACCAGTAAATCCACCAGCGTGCTGGGTGAAAGTGAAAGGGAAAACTGCGGAGGTAAGGCCAACAGACGGCTGGTGGTGGCAATGGCATAGCCCCCGCCAGGATTATGAAGATCGTCCAGCAGGGATAATAGCGTCTGAGCTGGCCAGCCCAAATAGGCAGCGGAATTCTCCACCGTCGTATCGCCAAACTTTTTATTAATCTCTTCTCTCAGCGCAGCCAACGGATCCCCCAGGAACAGCTCGCTGGTATTGTCCGATAGCCACTGCAATACACGGGTAACCGAAGGGAAATCCGTCGTTGAAAGCAACCCCTGACCGGCATTTAGCACGTCAGCCAGAATTGATTGATTACTCAACAATTGTTGAAACCAGCTTGGTAAGTCCACTCCACCGGTCTTGGCCCGGCTTAACATCAATGGCACAGCGTAATCATAAATAAACGAAGCGAATACGCCGGCGCTATCCTGGATATTTTGCCAGCTGCCGTTGCCAATGCCACCAAAGGAGAGCCGGATGGTATCCGCATTGGCGGGCAATACGACGTTAAACGTTTGCGCGGCTGGCGAAACCTCAATCCCAGCGACTGCGGTATTGGGCAACAGTAAGCCGAGGTATTTAATGGTTGTCGTTTCAAAAGCCGAAGTGACGCCGGCAGGTAATCGGGACTGCCAGCCTGCGGGCACCACACTGCTCCCGCCGCTAAGAAATTCGATATATACACCCAGGTGCCTGGCAATCTGGTTGGTTAATGAAAGCGAAAATGCGTTGCCGTTACCGTTGAATTTTATACTCGGGAACATCACACCGCCCTGGGGGGTTAATGTTGTGAGCTCCCAGTCGGGAATCGATGACGGCCCAGGCGTTGGGCCAGGTAAACGGCCTTGTTGCACTGTCCATACCCAGTTTTTCAGATCGGGTGAATCCATCGCCTGATTCAGGATCGGTTGCATAAACGCCGGGATGGCCGCGCAGGTTTGCGGCGAGAGATCCAGGCGGTAAAGAGACGGTTGCGCTGCCAGCTCTCGGGTGTAGGCCCAGCCGCTGGTATTGGCGGGCGCTCCTTGTTGCTCAATCAGTTGTAGAAAAGATTGCAGTCCAGCACTGTTCTTGATAATGCCGGAGATGACGGTTTGGATATTGGGAGCCAGCATCAACAACTCGGGAAAAGATGATGCAACGGCGCCAGGTACTTGAGACGGAGGTAAAACGGTCATGATGCACTCCTCAAGTGAGAACCAGAAAAGATTGGCTGGCAGATACCAGCCAATCGAGTCTTCCAGCGTTACGCGGTAGGTTTACCTGGAGTTGACGGGATCCAGGTGCTGATACCGGGTTCCGTTCGTTGGTTTGGCCCAAGGAACAGGTCATAGTTCAGCGTAAACAGGGTACGCCATTGGTCCACTGTCAATCGCGCCGCATTGACCCCTTGCTGCGGTTCTGTTAACAGAACCGATCCATCCGGGTTGTAGATATCCAGCATAAAGACCGGTGTACTGTTACCTACTTCCATCAATACGTACACATAACCTTTGTTTTCAACAGCCAGATCCAGATAACGGACATTCTGTTTCCCCATATCGCGCAGCGGCATCAAGGCCACCAACTGTGTTACCTGTAAGTCTCCATTGAGCGGTTTAACGACCTGGAAATTCATGGCGTTCATGGTGTCGTTAATTTCCCAACGTAATCCTCGCGCATTAATGGTGACGCTCAAACTGAAAGCCCGGAATACATAAAGATGATCGATGTCAAGATCGTCAGGCATCACACGGACATCAAACTCCGCCCCGGAATCGGTATCGGTAACCAGCCATAGTTTGTCTGTTTCCGTCACGACGACCGTGAAGTTTGGTTGCGAATCTGCACCGGACGAATAGCCGTTATTGACGAAATCCTCGCTTAATGCGCTGTCAACCTGGCCATTATTCAATGCACCGACAGAGCTCATCTCACCGGAAAAACAAGGCGCACGGGCCGGAATAACATTGCGCTGGAACAGCTGCACCATATCGGTTTGCGGGGTATTGTCATCCAACTGTGGAATAAAGCTGGTGCTCATGGGCCAGGTGGTCTGGCCAACGGTAAAGCAAGGTACGGCGTTACCCTTGATGTCAAAAGCCTGGATACGTTTATTGCCCTCTTCCAACACCAGAATGCGCCCAGTGGAGGTGATGGTTAACGCAACCGGCTGGTGCAGCAAGCCTTCACGCAAGCCTTCTCCAGAAAGCGGCATCGCCACTGGTGCCAGATCGTTGTCCACCGCCTCCCCTGGCAGACGCAGCGTCAACAGCTTGTGATTATCATAATCGGCACCCACCACATAACCTTCCGGGTGTACCGCCAGCCCCTTGATGGTGACATCCTGGAATGATCCCCAGCTTTTGGTTTGGTCGTAGTTGAAAGTGGTTTGCCCCGGTGCGAACTGGACACCACGCAAATAATAGAGCGGGTTTGTCTGGGTGTAGGTTCTCGAGTCCAGATAGAAATTATCCAATTTCGGCACCGGATAAGAGAACACGCTGATAATGCTGGCCCATTCACCATCGATCACCACGCGTTCAGTAGCCAACTCATATACCGGAGTTTGGCCACTGACGCCTATCGTCCAATCCTGATTCGCCGTTACAACGGTGACCGTAGCCCCTTCCGGCAACGGCAGACTAAAACCGGCAAACTCTTTGCTGACCCCGGCAGGCACCGGCCCGCCCTGGTTAAGTTCGGCGGAATAGGTTTGGTAGTCCAACTCAAACAGCGAGGTGAGCCCGAACTGGTCATAAGCAATAAAGGTGGGCGAAGAGAAGCCTCGACTAGGCTCAATGATTGCATCCTGCGGGCTGGCCAAGGTAGAAATGCTCTGGAAGGTGTACATCTGGCCATTGCTGACCGTATTGTCGTAATCCAGAGGCATATTTTGACCCGAAGCGCGCCAGGCATAACCCAATTGATACTCTTTGTTGTTGATGGTGATATTCATGCGGTCACACATACGATGCCCGTCTGAGCCGCAATCATTCGGCACGGCCGGTAGGCCTGGGGCCGGATGGGTGGTATTTTGCACCGCCAGTTCATACAGCGTTTGCCCGTCTCCGCTGTAAATCTGCTTCTTGACCACGCTGTAAGCGATCCCTGCCCCTTGATCATTCAGTGTCCAGGCGCTACCGGCGGTAATAATAGTGATTTGGCTGGATGCCGATAGATCATTACCGTTGGCGGCAAACGCGTCGCGAATGGCTTGATCCGGGTTGCCGCCCTTATCAAAGTCGGGGATCAGTGCCGCATCGGCAGTGAACTGGGTAACTTCCCAGTAGTGCTTACGGGCATCGGTATAGGCCAACGCCTGTTTCTGGCTGTAGGCGGTGTCGGCTGTCAATGGCACCAGATTCTCCACGATCGCCCCGGTTACCGACTGTTTGGCATTGACATCCGGATCGGCGTTGATCCAGCCACTGTTATAGACCCCCGCCAACCAGTCATTGTTAGAGTAAATACTGGCCACCACCTCAATCTTGCCGCCAGCAGGAATGCCCGCAAACGTCACCTGAATGGGCTGATCGTGCTTACCGGGCATCGGGCCGGCCTTGGTATAAGTTGTACCACCATCCTGCCCGTTACCTTTCGGGTATTTCACCTGGATCACATAATGGTCACTCACCATTGGCCAAATCGGTGCCTGCTGTTCAGTACCGTGCTGTGGGTCTGGCTTAACGGTCACGGTCAGATCCATCGTGTGCAGGACTTGCAGATCATAGGTTGCCGGTGACAGTACGCACTCCACCGTCGTGGCGGTTATTGCCGCCAGATCGGCCGCGATGCTGGCCACCTTCAGCGCCCAACCCGCGATCGGGATTTGCCCAAGCGCTTCTTCCGTGGTGATCTCAGCAACGGTTTCCGCAATGATAACAGCGATAGCTTCTTTATAGACCTGCTCCACGATTTTTTGGGCCACCACGCCAAAAATAATGCCGCTGGCGATGTTAGACAGTTTCGCCAGAATATATTTGCCCATATTGGTTTTATACTCTAATCCTCCCAGGATCGCCGCTACCGAGCCACCAAAGCCGCAGATGATATAAAAGGCGATTTTAGCATCCCCTTTCAGGCCACTAATAAACGGATTAACCACATAGACGGTGAGCAGCATGCTTAACACCGAAATCCCGTAGTTAACGACCCCGGTTCCCAATACGCCAATGATATCAACGTCGGAATCCCAGTCTTTAAAACCGTTAGCTGCCCCCAGGCCACCCAGCAGGACGCGGGCAGAACTGGCTTCTTCTGGCCACAGGAACTCAACATCGGTCTTGCCGGTCAATGGAGGAACCGGCACACCAAATACGGCATTGCCCGAACTGAGCCAGTCAAGATAGTTTTTGGTCGGGCTGGCTTCAAAGGCGGCTTGCAAAAACTCCGGCAGCCCATCCTGCCAACCAGAAATATCCACCCGTTTAATCGGCGTACCGTCCTGTTTTAAAAACTCCACATAACAACTCAGGTAGCGGCTTGGCCAGTTCTTGACCGGGAATGTTAACTTTCTGCTCGCTGCGTCGTAGCTCATGTCCTGATCGTATAAATACAGGCCATAGCTGGAGGTGGTGTTCTTGATACCGAACCCTTTGGCGCTGTCGGTCTGTTCAACCGCCGCAAACGACAGTGGCTTATCCTGTGCGGAGGCCGTTGCCTGACCGACCGCTTTGGCAACCAGAGTCTGGTTGGGCGGCACGTCGGTATGGGATTTTTCAGTCACGCCGTTCTGGCTGGTCCACAGTTGGCCGTTCAGGGTATCGTCTTGTTTGGTCAGCAGCAGGACTTTCTGCACCGCTGGCGTAGCGGCACCGATGACCCCGCTATCACTCGTGGTCCCTGTATCATCAGTCAGTTCATAATTCGGAATGCCGGGTGTACCGGTATCCGGGTTCACCGGCCAGTCAGTTTTACCACCATCCTTATATTTCAGATCCATATTGGCCGGAATCGGCTCCCACTGCTGCGTGTCTGGATTGGTCCACATAATCCAGCCTTTCTTATACCAACAGCTATCCGAGCCAGGAGGGTTTTGTTCGATATAAGTAATCAGCTCCTGAAAGTCTTGGGTATTATTTACATAATTATCAAATATATATTTACTGACAGCCGGGTTTACCGAGCCCAGCTCCGGGTGCTGTAAAATAATCGCCCGCGCGGTTTCATAAGGGGGCTTGATGGTGCTGGCACTACTAAGCAGTTCCTCATGATCGGCTCGACTCACCGCCGCCAGGTTCATACCGTAATAGCTGAAAAGTGGGTGCTGGTGTAGCGCGGTCTTTTTCGCTTTGGGATGCAGCGAGCTCTTATGGGCCTTTTTGGGGATATGGATAAACGCCATGGCAATTTCCGGCAATGGATGATCGTCCAGAGACTCATAAACAATCCGCCGTAAAGATGCCTGGTGCTTTGGCATTGGTACATCTTCAATAAAATGGGTGATCAGGTGTTGATGACTTTTAGGGATCATCGCCAAAGCTTTGTTAAGTTTCCTGTGCTCTTCAAACTTTTGAGGATGATCTGCATAGGACTTCACTTCATGGTTCTTGCCATCTCCGCCGATGATGGTGAATTTTTTACCCTGCGGACAATGGCTCAAATCAAAATGCAGTAACGTACTTTCATTGACTCTCATAGCGGTATCCTTTGTTGATAACTCGGGGGTGACACAGGCCGTGCTTTAACAGACAACAGCAAATATCGGGCAACGGGAAACGTTGCCCAACGGAGAGATCATTCAAGGGTTACAGGACTGGACGGCGGTTTTTGCGGGCAATAATAGGTACCGTCGGCAGAAGGTACGCAGAAAGGCGCTTTTGGCATTTCCTGAGCCCTCATCCAGGTAATAAACGGGGTTCCGGCCGCATTATTTACATCGGTGCGGGCACTGTTTGGGCAAACCGTTGAAGCCTGTAACATATTTTTGCCAAGCACCGTGACATCGCACCGTAGGTTCTCATACTCCTGTTGCCCTTGGGCAGAGAGCCGGACGACGCGCATCATCTGCCCATACACGTTCAGATTGCCGGTGGTGGTGTCGGAGATCAGTGTAAACTTGATGTAATTAATCACCGCGTTAAACGGGTTATCGGCATCATTGTCCAGCAACCAGCCGCCGCTGGTATTGATGCTAAACAGTGCGCGTGAGCTGAGCGGCAGAGAATTGACATTAAACACCGAGAGCAAGTTAGGTATTGCGGTTCTTGCCGTCAGCGCCAGCTCGCACATTTTATTGAGCCCGCGCCATAGGTTGTAAGAGATATCGACATCGGTAACCAGCCAGTCGGTGGCTTCCTGACAGGCGGCGACCTGAGAGCTACTGCTCAACGTAACATGACCGTTTTGTTTAAACGCGGCGATAACGTCAGGCGTGACGGTGCCGGTTTTTAATTGAGATTCAAGGTATAGCGGAATAAAAAACTGCGGTGCTGCCGTGTCACTGGTACCTAATGCCACCCCAAGAGCGGGCTGATACTGTTCGGAATCGCAACTGTGGAAGACGACATAGTTGGTTTTACCGTCAGTAATGGTCCAATAAGGGCCGTATTGTTGGATGGTAACCAGTGCGTTGTCGCTGATAGTAATGCCCTGTTGCCTGAAACCGGCCTGAAGCTGCTTGCTAATTTTCCCCTGTTGGATGTAAGGCAGGATCTCGGTTGCCAATTCAACGCTGTTAACCGCCGCTTGTATTTCACCTAACAATCCCGTCGAGCACAACGTATCAAACAGCCAAACGCCCCAGGTCACGCTGGCATTGGCAGGATTGGCCACCGACACCGCCGCATCAGTAAAAATGGCATCGGCAAGTTTGCTGTCTGAAAAATTTGCGCCCTGTAAGTTAGCTCGGGTCAGGCTGACTGCTCCGCCAGTGGCCGCTACCGTCAATTCAGCCCCTTGAAACTGGGCCCCGGTCAAGGTGGCATAGTCAAAGTTGACGCCGTAAAGCTGCGCCTGCTTCAGGTTGATACCGCCCATATTGGCATTATCAAATTGCGCCCCCTCCAGAATGGCGTTGCCATCCAGTTTGGCACTGCCATAAATCTGCGCGCCGGGAGCCCTGACATTAAACAGATTGGCAGAGGTCAAAATGACATCTTTCATAAAGGCATTCGCCAGAATGGCGGCAACGACGGTTTGATAAACGGCCAGACTGACCCCCGAGTCTGATCCTTCTTTTCGTACAGTGTAGTTTTCGCTGTTGGTCTGCACCGTCCACACGCGATCGGTGGCATACGGCGATGAGGTAATTACAATGTTCCCCGTAAGCGGGTAGCCGTTTTGGGTGAAGATACTTTGGACGGTTGCGACATCGTCGTTGATCAGGGCGGTTTCAAACGTACTCACGTTAGTGCTCCCGGTAACCCGGAAGCGCAAGCTGATTGAGCCCATCCGTGCGCCGGTCATATCGGCACCGGTCATGGTTGCATTGCTAAAGTTGGTGCCCACCATAGAAACATTGCCGGTAACGGACGTGCCACTCAGGTTGCAGTACGACATTTCGGCATAGTCGAGGATCGTTTTATCCATCCGGCAGCCGGTCAAATCAGCATGGTTAAATACCATGCCGGTAAAATTGCAGTTTCTCAGGTCGTTATAACGCAGTTGGCAAAGGGTAAAACAGGTTTTGTTGTCGAACGTCATTTCCGTTAGATCGATACTGCCGCCAAAACCGCCTCCAGTGCTGGGGTTGCTCATCTTAACCCCGGTCAGATTGGTACCGGTAAAGTTGGGTTTGGTCAGGCTAGCATCTGTCATATCGACATTGCTCATGTTGGCACCGGTAAAGTTCACCTCTAGCAATTGTGCCGAATTGAGCTTGGTGCCAGTAAAATCGGCATTGGTCAGTATTGCGCTCGTCAAATCGGTGGCAAAACCGGACATATTGGCATTGGTGACGATGGCGTTGGTAAAGTTGCTGGAGGTCATTGGCACGCCGGACAAATTCGCACCGGACAAATTAGCCTGAGTAAAATTGACCTGGATAAGTTCGGTGGCGCTGCTGAGATCTTCTCCTGCCAGATAAACCCAGGTCAGATCCGGCTGTGGTGATGAGAATCCGAAATTCAGAAATTGCTCCATGCCGACGGTGACAATATTCTGCACCAAGAGCGCTGAATCCGGAGCCGTCCCCGTTTTGGCCAATCTCACCAAACTGGTGCCGCTCACATTCCACCAAAACTGGTCAGGCCCTTTTCCGTCAATGCCCAGATCGACAATATTGCAGTTTTGCCCTTCTTTTATCACCAATGCAAAATTGCTAATTGCATCATCTCTATTCCAATTTGCTTTATATGCACTACCGTCATAGGAAACATACTTCCCATTTGGCGCCTGTAAAATAAACTGTTCTTCCGTACCATAGGCATTCCATTTTTGCGCGCCACCTTCGGTTGTACCCGACATGGTGAGCTGCTGGGAAGTGCTATCCAACGTCAGATAATGGTTGTTTTGCTGAAATGACCACTTGCCGATAAAGTTCATTGTCTATTCCACCAGTTATTTCACCAACATTGCTATTACAGGTGGTCTACTATCAGACAATGACTTATTTCACCTGCGTGTTTGGTCGATAAATAAAAAACGGGCTGTATTCCGCTATTAAATGCAAATTAATACCCGATGAACTTTCAGCGCAGGCAATATTCTGCAATTTGAAAGATAGCGGATATACACCGTCAGTCATGCCGGTGAAAATAAATAACGGCACACAGCCAGACATCTAATAAGGCAATTAACTGACGGTTAGCATAAATTGAAAGTCAGTTGTTTCTGCCGGCGAACAGGAGAAAGAACCGCTGTCACCGCCGTTGCCAGCGTTGCCTGTTTTACCCAAGGCTCCCTGCCCACCATCTGGCGCATAGGTTTTTTCGTCACCGTTCATCCCCCCCATGCCACCGGCTCCCCCGATGCCAATCTGCCCCGCATTGCCAGGAGATCCCCCTTGGTTGCTGGAACTACTGATGGGATTAGCGATTTTGTTGCTATAAGTCGCATCAATATTTCCACCGCGACCCCCATTGCCTCCGTTGCCCGCATCGCCGCCGGCCCCGCCATTACCACCGATGCCTCCGGTCGTATTGCCGTACTCTTTAAGGCAAACTTCGGGTTGGGAGCCCCCTCTACCGCCAGCAGAACCTTTGCCGCCAGTTCCTCCGTCGGCACCATTACCCCCGTTGCCGCCATCCGTCTGGATACTCAATGTGCCGCTGAATTGAACACATTTGAGTGTCAATGAAGGTGGTGGTTGTCCTGGTCCCCCACTACCCGCGGGCGGGGCCGGATAACCAGTGTTGCCGGCACTGCCGTTGCTAGCCGATAGAGTGCAAGTTTTCGGCTTGTGGTCTCCGCCACCTTGCTGACCGTCCTTGCCATCGCCAGAAGGGCCAAGCGGTTCAGCATCTTTTCCGTTCCCTTGATTGATGCCAGCGTTGCCGGAAGTACCATTCAATATGATGTTGTAAAAAGTCATAGGTTATCCTCAACTACTGGCAATAGCTTTACCGTTAACATACACCTGACCATTAGCGCCGTTGGTGGACGGAGCGCCTGATGGTCCGGTCTCGCCGGTACCCCCAGTGGTAATTCCCTTGCCCCCCGGACCGCCCGGTCCACCGGTGCCGCTGGTACCACCGGAACCTGCGGTCACGGTTGCGGTAATTGATGGAGGAGGAACGCCTGGATCGTTTTGGTAGGTGATGTAAATGTCGTTGGCATTGCCGCCACTCCCACCAACACCCCCGGTTCCCCCGGTGCCCCCTGGGCCACCTTTACCTTGTTTTCCTGCACCACAGTGGCTGGAACCGCTGCCGCCCTCGCCGCCATCTTGCCCTGGCCCACCTTGCCCGCCCTGGCTGGCATTGCCGCCATTTCCGCCTTGCGTGACGAATGTGTAGGTTCCGGTCATATTGGTATTGGTCCATTTGATAATATTGGCACTGCCGCCATTACCGCCGTTGCTGCCAGTTACCCCGGTCAAACCGATGATGCCATCGGTGCCGTTGGTCGCCTCGGTTCCACAACTTTTACCGTCGTCCGACCCCGCGTTACCGGATGCAGCGACAGAGGGGTTTACCGAGCCTTGCGATGGCGGCTGCGTGGTATTATTCGCACCGTCTTTGCCGATATTGCTTACACCTGCCATGGGGTATTCTCCTCAATTATTAATTTGGGTTATAGTGACCAGGGTGTTATTCAAAAATCATGCTTTGGACGGTCCAGGAAGCATCCACCTCATAGCTGATTGACCCGCCTTGCTCTACGGTAACCGTACCGAATTTCGCAACGGCCTTGCTGCCATCAACAATCAATACATGCCCCGATTTTACGGTTAGATTTTCCGCTGCATAAGTCGCCAACGTCATCGGGAAGAAGTGCTGGTGAATAATATCCTTATAGCTCGCGACCTTAGCTGAATCACCATAAATATAGGTCTTAAAGGCCTTTACAATATTTTCATTTTCTTCAACGGAAAGCTTGTCTGGGGCATGTCCATTTTTACTTTTCTTCCATGCAGGCAGGTCTTCATGTAAGTGTACTTGCATCACACCTTTTGCATAATCGTCATCCGAGTTTCCTGCTAATGCTTTCAGCTCATCTAGCGTATGGATTGCTATTTTGTTTGCCGGAATAAGCGAGCCTACACCAGGTCTATCACTCAAGTAGTTTTTGGGGCCAGTAGTCACAACATTGGCAATGACCTTTGTCTGGGAAATGCCATGCTTTTCCAGGCTGTCCAAAAAACGCTGTTTCAATTCTGGGGTTAGTTTATTCTTCACTGACATGTGTTTATCTCCACTTAGGGTTTTAACGATAACATCACCATTTAAGCCAACAGCACGCTATGAAACCTTCATGTATTCAGGCCACGGCATCCTTGCCGATGGCTTATTTGATATCGCCCAGCTCTGGTGTATTGACTTTGATGAATGCAGGGAAGACCGATAGTTGTTCTAGATTATGTTCAAACAACGTATATCCATTGTTTTCATGTAACACTTTGAATCCATTGAATTTATAAGTGATATACATCAGACGATTGTACGGATTGGCAACAAACTCGGCGCGCAAGCTGACGCCAGCTTTTTTCGCCATCTTCATGATAATGCCCAGCAGAACATTACCAATCCCCCGACTGACCACTCGGCAGGACATCAGAAACAGATTGAGCTGCCAGAAATCACGGTTTTTCTCAAGCAACGCAAGGCCGATTGTTCCGTAGCTGCCAAAATCGTCAGACAGCGTCGCCAACAGCAACAGGTGGTTGTCAGACTTGCAGAATGCCTGTAATTGCGACTGGCTATAGGTATAACCCGTGGTATTGAGCTGATGCGTGCGCTGTGTTAATTCCTCTGCGCGGATCAAATCCTGCGCGGTAGCATAAGTGACCGTAACGGACATATTCAGCGACGCTAAAAATGCTTCGTTCGGGCCATCAAATCTCTCCTCTGCTAACGTTCGACGCTGCTCAGATTGATAGTAATGGCGACGCAGCGCACTTTCCGTCGTAATGCATTCGGGATTAACACAGGGTAGCTGTAATAACGTTGGCAATGATTGACTATTAATCAGCAAGACCTCAGGCAACCCATAGCCAACTTCCCGCAACTCAAATTCCTGATCGTCAATAAAAGCAAAGGCATCAAGATTAATGTTGATAGCAAGAGCAATTTTCTGGATGGATTCCGATTTAGGCTGCCAGGAAATTTGGGGGTAAAGGAAATAATCCCAAAGACCCAACGCTTGCAACCGATGCTGTACGCTGTCGTAATCATTTTTACTGGCTATCGATTGCAGAATGCCCCGGCTATCCAACTGCCTGATAATGTTCCTCACGTCATCAGTCACGTGCAGATAGTCGCCCTCCAATAGCGTGCCTTGCCACAAGGTATTATCAAGATCCCACACCACACATTTTACCCGTCTGTTGTTTTCCCTTTGGGGCAAACTGGCCGGTAAACATGTCGCAGTAGCAGATGGAAAGGTGTCGTTCCGATGAGATTTGACGGTCATCTTTTCATCCCCAACTTCAACTGCAGTATTTCGTTGCTGCCTTCAATGATTTCCATGATCTTGGCATCACGAAAAAACCGCTCTACTAACGTTCCTTCACAGCAGCCATTGGCACCAAAAATCTGTACCGCATCCCGCAGCACGTCATTCACCATGCCACTGGCAAAATACTTGGACATCACGATCTCTTCACTGCTTGAATCCAGATTATGATCCAATGCATCCGCGGCTTGAAAGCAGAGAGCTCTGGCAGCGGCAATCTTGGTTTTCATCTCCGCCAGCATGCGATTTATCAATTGGAACTTCATCAGTTTTTGATCAAACTGGCGTCGCCCGGCAGCATAATCAAATGCCGCCGCCATTGCGGCTTGCGCCATACCCACACAGCCTGATGCAACACTCATCCGCCCTATTGATAAACTCGACATTGCCACAGCGGAGATACCCAGCCCCAGGCCACCGATCAGGTTTTTTTTGTCTATGGCACAATCCTGGAACTGAATTTCCGCCAGCATGCTGGCCCGGCAGCCCATCACGTGATTAATCGGGTTCAGGGTAATCCCCGGAGTGCTACTCTCGACCAGACAAGCTACCGACTTGCCTGCTGACTGCCCGAACACCAAAAAGACGTCCGCTATCTGGCCGAACGAAATCCATTTTTTCGTACCATTCAGGATAAAGCGATCACCCTCCTCGGTGACGGACAGTGTCACCCCGCTTGCCTGGCTACCGATATCAGGCTCACTTAACGCATAGGCACCAATAAATTCGCCACAGGCCAAACCGGGTAACCATTTTATTTTGAGTTCTTCGCTGCCCCATCTTTCAATGGCATAGCACACCATTGACATTACCGTAATTAAACTTCTTGCCGTCGAACAGGCTTTATTAATTTCTTCATTAATTAAATTAAAACTCACAGCATTACAGCCAAGACCGTTGAATTTCCTTGATAATAACGGGGCAAGAAAACCCCGTTCCCCCATTATATAAATAATTTCTCTGGGAAATTCTCTTGTCATATCAAATTGCGTTGCCCTGACAGCAATATTCTGTTCTACAAAGGTTTTACAGTTTTCACGTAGTTCTTTCTGTGAATTAGTCAGCCTTGATTCCACGGTATATTCCCGCCTTTTTCTAACGATTAACGTTGAGTGCAGTAATTTCCGCCCCAATTAAAAGCAGGCTAATAAATTTAATTTAGTTGTATTTTAAAAGCTAAAAATGCATTGAACCGAGCAAGGAAAAAAAAAGACACTAGTAAGATTTTTAGGATATAGCCTATTCTATGTCAAGAAACCCCAATGTAATTAAATCCGCTTCTGAATTATTCACAATAACGCTTACCTCCGTATTTAGTGAGCAATGCTCAGACTATTCGTTATAAAATCAACGCACAAAAGTCGGCACAGAGTATACGGTGTAACACTGCTCTATCATCAGATACCCCGATTTTCTCAAAAATAAATATCTCTTTTTCAAGGTTTACTGGAACTGATCCTGACCCGGAATCCTGCCCCATTCAGAAACAGAATTCTGGCATGATGAAGAGTCCCCTGAAGAAGGTGGTGCCGATGAAAAAGTCACTATTCACCGAAGAGCAAATTGTCTTTGCCCTCAAGCAGGCTGAACCTCCTTGTTCTACTGCCAGTGCACAAGACTGGTTCGCCTCGGACACGACAAAGAACCTTAATATCCTGTTGTTCAACGGTTTTTATAGCAACAAAATGAGTATCGGCGTACAGCAAGTTTCACCGATTGCCAGGGCTTCATTAACATCGTTTTTCTGATGATGTGCTAATGCTTTGACATATTGGGTGAGAATAAGCCGGACGAGAAAACCCATTGATTGAAAAGTGCGCCCCAGTAATGAGAAGTAGCGCAGGTTTCCATCGCAATTAGCACATCGGTAGGGACTATCTTTTCGCCAGCAAAACACCTAATACCAGACCAACGGTTGCCCCGATTCCAACCCCATACCAGGGATTGTCATGCAGATAAATATCCGCTTTATCAGCAACCTGCTTTGCTCGTTGGCAATAACCATCAGACATATCATTGAGATGTGCCTTTACCTGCTGTAATGAAGTCTCGGCTTTATTTTTCAGCTCTTGATAAGTTTTATCTGCATAATCACCCGAATAACGCACTATCTCTTCTAATATTTCAGATAGCAGTTTCAAATCATCTTCAATATGGATTTCTCCAGGCTGTTGATGGATCGACGCCATGATATTCTCCTATTTGTAAAAGATTTTTTTACTCTCAGAATTAACTATAGATAATTTCGCACAACTAAGACAGGACTGTCGGATCATTGTATTTATGGGATAAGGAAAGCGAGGTGCTAACCGGTGGGATCGTAATTACGCACCAACCGGTCAGGCTATGTGGCTTGCTATTACATTAGTATGTCCTAAATTGTATAAGTCTAAGTAATAAAAAGAAAATGACTGCAAGATAGTCCGTGTGTTGCTGATAATGCACTAGAATTGTAATGTACTCACCGCATAAACCGGCTCTGAGACAACGTGCCGGTAGATCACAACGGTTTTGTCATCAAGTTTTCAATGAGGAAAAATTATGAAATTGAATGTAGGTGGCGTGGATCGTATCGTCCGTATCGTTATTGGCCTGGTGCTCATCGCACTGGTCGCAACTGGCACGATCGGATGGTGGGGTTGGATTGGTGTTATTCCATTTCTGACGGGAGTGGTGGGATTTTGTCCGCTCTATCCGTTGATGGGAATCAATACCTGTTCATTGAAGTCGAAGAAATAACATCCAACCCAATGAATCCAGCCAGATTTATTCTGGCGATGGATATGAAATGA
Organism: Prodigiosinella confusarubida; assembly: GCF_002847015.1. Taxonomy (GTDB): domain Bacteria; phylum Pseudomonadota; class Gammaproteobacteria; order Enterobacterales; family Enterobacteriaceae; genus Prodigiosinella; species Prodigiosinella aquatilis. The sequence continues at coordinate 2,264,102 of NZ_CP025085.1, read as the reverse complement.
ATACTTGCCGAGATTGATATCAATACATGCAATCGTATTCACAATCTAGTCTCTTTAGAAAAAAACACCCTGTAACGTACCGCTACAGGGTGGAGTGACCATTTCATTACGCCGTCGGTATTATCCTTCGGCGTTTTAGATATCTACAACAGTAATGACAGTTACATCAGTGGTTGAGCCATCTGCACCAGAGAAATCAATGGCTGCGGGTACAGACCAAAGAACAGAACCATAACCGCGGAAATCAGCACCACAATACCACCGGCAGTTAATGCCCAGTTGCTCGGTGTATCACGGTTCAACGTCTGAGGTGCACTAAGATACAAGCTCACCAAGACACGCAGGTAGTAGTAAAGACCAATTGCACTCCCCACAACCACTGCGCCTGTCAACCACCATAAGTGGGCATTCACACCCACAGCCAACACATAGAACTTACCGAAAAACCCTAAGGTCATCGGAATACCGGCGAGGGACAGCATCATCACGGTCATTACCGCTGACAGGATCGGTTTATGCCAGAACAGCCCTCGATAAGAGAACAGGGAGTCAGCATCTGAACCACGGTATGGGCTGGACATCAGGCTGACGACACCGAAAGCGCCTAGGCTACTGAACAGATATCCTGCCAGATAGACACCTATTGTTTCCAATGCCAACTGGTGCGATTGTACTGCAATCAATGCCACCAGCAGATAACCGAGATGCGCGATAGAAGAGTAGCCCAGCAAACGTTTAATATTACTCTGCGCCAACGCCATCAGGTTACCGAACAGGATAGAGGCGAAAGCAATCACGCCAAGCGTCAACCGAACAGACTCGCTATCCACCATTGGCGCATACAGGAACAACCGCATAACCGCACCAAAGATAGCAATCTTGCTGGCCGTTGCCAGGAATGTTGAAACGGGTGCCGGCGCACCTTGATAAACGTCTGGTGTCCAGAGGTGGAAAGGTACCAGCGACAGCTTAAAGCCAAGCCCCACCAGCATCATACCCAGCCCGACCATCAGCACCGGTTCATGTAGTTGGTGATCACTCAGGCTTTTGCCCAGACTGGCAAAACTCAGATCGCCAGACTCCGCGTATATCAGTGCCATACCAAACAGCAGGAAAGACGATGCTGAAGCAGAGAGCAGCATGTACTTGATGCCTGCTTCCAGTGACCGTTTCTGACGGAAAGCATATCCCACCAAACCAAACAACGGCAGCGAGATAAGCTCAATACCAATGAACAATGAAGCCAGATGATTGGCGGTGGCGAGCAAAAGGCCGCCCATCGTTGCAATCAGAACCAGCAAGTAAAATTCATCACGATTGTCTGGATAGCCTTCCAGCCATGAATAGGCAAAAGTACTGGTTGCCAGACTGGCTAACAACACCAGCCCGGTATAGAACATGGAAAAGCCATCAACCCGAATCAGTGGAGTAACGTCTGTTGGCCCTACCTGACTAACCAGATAAAGGGAAAACAACGCGATATTCAGGCCAATAACCGTAAGTGTTGCGTTGACAAAATGGTTGCGTCGCCACGCAATGCACAGCATCACAACCACTACTGTCAATCCAACGATTAACAGCGGCGATAGCGCGATCAGTTGTTGAGGAGTTATTGTCATGGCGAATTACAGCCTTGTTGTTGAAATTATTGAACCCGGGACCGATGACATGAACCAATGCTGAATATTGGTCATCGCTGCGCTGGACGTATCCAGAATCGGCTGTGGGTATATACCCAATAGCACCAGCAAAACAACCAGTAGCATAATGAGCGACAGTTCACGTATGCTCATGGCTTGCAACGGCTCATCAGATTTTGGAGAGCCATAAAAAGCACGCTGCATCATGACCAATGCGTAGATAGACGCAAACACCAAGCCAAAGGTCGAAATAACCGTAATCATTGGCACAATCTGATAGCTGCCGAACAGGATCATGAATTCACCGACAAAGTTACCGGTGCCCGGCATCCCTAATGTGGCCAAAGCAAAGAACAGAGACAACGCCGGCAGGTATTTGATACGTGCCCATAATCCACCCATCTGACGCATGTCACGGGTATGCAGACGCTCATATAATTGGCCACAGATAATAAACAGACCGGCAGCAGACAAGCCATGTGCAATCATCTGGATAACGGCCCCTTGATAGGCCAGTTGACTGCCGGAATAAATGGCAATCATCACGAATCCCATATGGGAGACAGAGGTATAAGCGATCAAACGCTTGATATCGGTCTGCTTGAATGCCATCCAGGCACCATAGAAGATACCGACGACACCTAACCACATGGCGATAGGTGCAAACTCATGTGAAGCATACGGGAACAGAGGCAGACTAAAACGCAATAGACCGTAAGCCGCGGTTTTCAGCAAAATCCCTGCCAGGTCAACAGAACCGGCTGTTGGCGCCTGGCTATGTGCATCCGGCAACCAGCCATGTAACGGCACCACCGGCATTTTGACCGCAAACGCGATGAAGAATCCCAGCATTAGCAGGTATTCGACGCCGTGAGACATTTTGGTATGCAACAAATTCGCATAGTTGAATGTCCAGACGCCAGTCGCATTGTAGTGCACAAACACCAGCGCCAGAATGGAAATCAACATCACCAGACCACTGGCCTGGGTATAAATAAAGAATTTCGTTGCCGCTGCAATACGTGTTTTACCGTCAGAACCTTTGTGCCCCCACAAGGCAATCAGGAAGTACATGGGCACCAACATCATTTCCCAGAAAAAGAAGAACAGGAACATGTCGATAGCCAGGAACACACCGATTACACCACCGAGGATCCAAAGCAAGTTCAGATGGAAAAAGCCCTGATAGCGCTGAATCTCACGCCATGAGCACAGAATAGCCAGCACACCCAGCAAGCCGGTCAGTACCACCATCAACAGTGATAGGCCATCTAATGCCAGGTGAATTGAAATACCAAAACGCGGTATCCACGGCATATCAAATTCAGATTGCCATTGTGGCAGACCGGTTGGTACCGCCAGTGAGTATCCCCCCTGCAGCCATAACTGCAGAGACAGTGCCAGTGTCAATCCCATTGAAATCAGCGCGATCCAGCGCGGCACTTTAGTACCGAAACGCTCGAACTGCCAACACAGCAGACCGCCGATAAAGGGGATAAGAATTAGCCAAGGTAGTAGCATGGCGTTTTGTGTCCCTAAATTAAAGAAAACTGAAAACTTGCTGCCGCGGGTTATTCCTGCAGGGATAACCCGCCCTTCACATCACCACGTCACCGTTTATACCAGCAACAACAACGCCAGCACGACAACTGCGCCTAAACTCATGGAAGCGACATACCAGCGCAATTGGCCATTTTCACTGACGATCAAGCTATGGTTGCCCCAACGGGCAAACACCGCCGGGATATTCATCAGTGAATTCAACGGATCGCGCCGCAACAGCTTCCCGATAGCCAGATACGGTTTGACAAAAATCTTGTCATACAACCAGTCAAAACCCCAGGCATAGAACCACCAGATGGTAAAGAACCGTCCCAGTGCGCTGTTTGCCACACTGTTGACCAACTGACGCTTCCCTAACCACAGTGCCGCTGCCACCAGAATACCCACAATCGCCACGATACCTGATGTTATCTCCAGCCTCAGTACCTGACTGTGTCCAAGATGAGTCGTTTCAGGCAACACACCTTGTAAAGGTGGAACGATCAATGCTCCGACAAAGGTGGATAATATCAACAAGGTCAACAGTGGAAGATGATGAGAAAGGCCTTTTCCAGCATGTGCTTTTATCTTTGCTTCACCATGGAACACAATGAAAATCATGCGGAAGGTATATAACGAGGTCATAAAGGCCCCTACCAAACCGGCAAACATTAAATTGACATGGCCATTAGCCCAGGCACCTGCAAGGATTTCATCTTTACTAAAGAAGCCGGCCGTCAATAATGGCAACGCGGACAATGCCGCGCCACCCACCAGGAAACAGACATAGACCAGTGGGATGGTTTTACGTAACCCACCCATTTTGAAAATGTTCTGTTCATGATGACAAGCCAGAATGACCGAACCGGAAGATAAGAAGAGTAATGCTTTAAAGAATGCATGCGTCATCAGATGAAAAATAGCGGCATCCCACGCCTGTACACCCAGCGCCAGGAACATATAGCCAATCTGACTCATGGTGGAATAGGCAAGTACGCGTTTAATATCGGTCTGCACCAAAGCCGCAAAGCCAGCCAGCAATAAGGTGGCAGCACCTACCAAGGCGACCAGATTCAACACCTCCGGCGCCATCAGGAACAAACCATTAGTACGGGCTATCAGATAAACACCGGCGGTTACCATAGTCGCGGCGTGGATTAACGCAGATACCGGGGTCGGGCCAGCCATCGCATCAGCCAGCCAAGTCTGTAGTGGCAACTGAGCCGACTTACCAACCGCGCCACCCAACAGCATTAAGGTTGCCCAGGTAATGACCGAAGAACCTTCTGCCAGTCGCTGCGGTGCAAGCACCATCAGCTCACGGAAGTTCAACGTACCCAGCTCTTTGTAAAGGATGAACAGTGCAATCGCCAGAAACACATCCCCGATACGGGTTACGATGAAGGCTTTCATCGCCGCAGCACCATTGCTTGGGTTCAAATAGTAGAAACCGATAAGCAGATAACTACACAACCCTACACCTTCCCAACCGAGATACATCAGCATCAGATTATCGGCCAGCACCAGTATTACCATGCTGGCAATAAACAGGTTGGTATAGGCAAAGAAGCGGGAATACCCCTCTTCACCACGCATATACCAAGAGGCAAACAGGTGAATGAAGAAACCGACGCCAGTGACAACCGACAACATGGTCAGAGACAATCCATCCAGCGTTAGGTTAACGCTGATGTCAAAATTCCCGACTGCCATCCAGGTCCACAGATGCTGATTGAAAAATACGACACCGCCGCCATGCTGGTGGCTAATGAAGTCGGCAGCGATATAACACGTCACTAATGCCGCTAGACCAACGGATCCGACACCTATCGTGGCGGAAAAATTTTCCGACCAACGACCACGAGAAAATGCCAGCAACAGAAATCCAATTAGCGGAAATAAAATAGTTAAATAGAGTAAGTTCATCCGCGCATCTCACTGACTGTATCAATATTCAGAGTATGACGACGACGATACAACTGCAGCAACATCGCCAGACCGATACTGGCCTCTGCGGCTGCCAGAGTAATCGCCAGAATATACATAATCTGACCATCTGGCTGTCCCCAGTAGCTACCGGCGACAACAAAAGCCAGCGCAGCCGAGTTAATCATGATTTCAAGGCTGATCAACATGAACAGCAAGTTGCGACGGATAATCAGTCCGGTCAGCCCTAAAATGAAGAGGATGGCAGCCAGAAGCAAACCATGCTGTAGCGGAATCATGCCCGTTCCCCCGTTATTTTTTTATCAACATCCTGATTCACCGATTCTTTACTGATCAATTCACCATGTTTGTCTTCACGTCCGATATGGAAAGCCACAACTAGCCCGGCGAGCAGCAGCATAGATGCTAGCTCAACGGCCAGTACATAAGGTCCGAACAGGCTGATACCGACAGTCTTGGCATCGACCATATTGCCTGCGATACCTTGATCGGTAACGCTGAAGATACCTTTGACAATCACACCGAGCAGCAGCAGCGACAATATGCCAGGACCGATCCAGACACCGGGTTTCAGCCATATTTTTTCCTGCTCTACCACGGAATTACCCAAGTTGAGCATCATTACAACGAAGACGAACAGCACCATGATGGCACCAGCATAAACGATGATTTCCAATGCACCGGCAAAGTAGGCGCCCAATGAAAAGAAAACACCCGCTACGGCTAACAATGAAACAATCAGATAAAGTAGTGCATGTACTGGATTGGTATGAGTAATGACACGTAATGTCGCCAATACCGCAATTATCGCAGCTGCATAAAAAGCGAATTCCATGCTTGGCTCCTTAAGGCAGCAGGCCTTTGACATCAATGGGTTTGGCTTCGTTTTCTGCTTCGCCTTTTCCTTTCCCATTAACTGCCATGCCGGCCATCCGGTAAAAGTTATATTCCGGATACTTACCCGGCCCCGAGATCAGCAGATCTTCTTTTTCGTACACCAGATCCTGACGTTTGAATTCACCCATTTCGAAATCAGGCGTCAATTGTATTGCCGTGGTTGGACAGGCTTCTTCACACATCCCGCAGAAAATACAGCGTGAAAAGTTAATGCGGAAAAATTCCGGATACCAGCGCCCATCCGTCATTTCCGCCTTCTGTAAAGAAATACAGCCCACTGGGCAAGCTACAGCACACAGGTTGCAGGCAACACACCGCTCCTGACCATCGGGATCACGCGTCAGTACAATACGTCCACGATAACGTGGTGGCGGATTAACTGGCTCTTCTGGATACATCTTGGTTTCACGTTTTTTGAACGCGTTGGAACCCACCATGCAGATACTGCGAATCTGGGTGCCGAAACCAATCACTAGCTCTTTCAATGTCATGGTTTATTCACCCTTGTTAAGCGTTATACAAAACGACCGCGGCTGTCGCCAACAGGTTAAGGAGCGTTAATGGCAAACAGATTTTCCATCCGAAGGCCATCACCTGGTCATAACGCGGACGGGGTAAAGAAGCACGAATCAGGATAAACATCATCATGAAAAAGGCCGTTTTCAATGCGAACCATATAAATGGCGGCAGGAACGGACCATGCCAGCCACCGAAGAACAGCGTGACGATCAATGCGGAAACCGTAACAATACCAATGTACTCGCCCACGAAGAACAGACCGAACTTCATACCTGAGTATTCAATATGATACCCATCGGCCAGTTCCTGTTCGGCTTCTGGCTGGTCAAACGGATGACGGTGACAGACTGCAACACCCGCGATAGCAAAAGTAAGGAAGCCAAAAAACTGAGGAATGATATTCCATAAGTGGGCTTGCGAATCAACGATAACCCCCATATTGAAGGATCCTGCCCGAGCGACCACCCCCATCAGCGACAACCCCAAAAATACCTCATAACTCAGGGTTTGCGCCGATGCACGCATCGCGCCCAACAACGAATATTTATTGTTACTGGACCAGCCGGCGAAAAGCACGGCATAAACCGCGAGCCCGGCCATCATCAGAAAGAACAGTAATCCGATATTCAAGTCTGACACCATCCAGGTAGGACTTACCGGAACGATGGCAAAGGACAGTAATAATGCGGTAAAGGCAATCATCGGTGCCAAGGTGAAAATCACCCGATCAGCAAATTTTGGTACCCAATCTTCCTTGAAGAACATTTTGATCATATCAGCGACCAATTGTAATGAGCCGGCCCAACCAACCCGGTTCGGCCCATAGCGTCCCTGAAACAATCCAAGCAGACGGCGTTCGCCCATGCTCATGAATGCTCCACACGTCACCACAACCAGCAGGATAACAATTGCCTTACCTACAGCGATCAAAATATCCATTGTTTCCGGTGTTAACCAGCTCATTGCGCGGCCTCCTGCATCTTCTCAACAGTCGCACCCGCCAGCACCGGGGCGATACCCGGGAAGCCTAACGGCAAACCGACTTGCCCTTGACCTAATTCTTCACTCACCCGTAAAGGTAAACGTAACGTTTGACCATCACAGATAATCTCCAGCAAGGTCCCGGGATTAACCCCCAACTGAGCTGCATCAGCGGAATTCACCATCACATAAGGTTGTGGCATGCGTTGCTGAATCACAGCTGAACGCTGAGACATCTCTTCGCTGCCGAACAAGTGATAGTAAGGTACGACACACCACTGCCCGGACTGAACCACAAACGGTGCCGGAATATGATCAAAATATCCCAGGGTATCGTCACCCGCCTCAATAAGACGTACACCCGGATCACCATGACGCAACTGTCCGCCCACTTCATTCTGGAATTTGTTCCAGGCTTGAGGTGAGTTCCAACCTGGAGCCCACGCAAATGGAATCTCCTGACGATCGGAGGTTGGACTATTATTCCCTTCCATTGAAAAAGCGAACATGGTGTCTTTATCTTGGGGCTGCCGTGGTTCGTGCACGCTGATGTTGGCACGCATTGCAGTACGGCCACTGGACCGATTAGGGGAGCGAGCCAGTTTTTGTCCATGGATGCGGAAGGATGCGTCAGGCGCAGCCTGTTTGATCGCAGCCAGTTGAGGCAGTGCGCTAACACAGGCATCAATGACATGATCGAGCTGTGTCCAGTCAACCTGACGACTATGGTAAGTAATATACAATGCGTGCAACCAACGCCAGCTTTCCAGCATCACTACTTTGTCATCATAGTAAGTGGGGTCATATACCTGGAAGAAGCGTTGCGCGCGACCTTCCTGATTAATTACCGTACCATCGCTTTCGGCAAAACTGGCTGATGACAGGATAAGACTGGCCTTGTCCATAACATCAGTATGTTGATGATCCAATACCAGCAGGTTGGTTACTTTCGCCAAGGCAGCATCTATCCGAGCCGCTGGCGCATGACGGTACAAATCATTCTCAAGGACCACAACACTATCAGCGTCGCCACTCTCTAGTTGGGTCAATGCTTCATCCAGCGAATAGCCGCCCACCATGGCGAGGCCAATACTGTTTGCCTCCGTCGCCACATACGTAAGACCAACATCAGCACCACGCCCTTTCAGCGCTTTCGCCACATTGGCAGCCGCCGCGATGATTTCTTCGCTACCCGCATTGGTACCAGAAATGATCAGCGGTTTTTTCGCGCCAGCCAGCGCCTGCACGATAACATCTATTTTTTGCTCCAAATCTGGAGCCAGATCGGTAACTGCTGGTGCGGCGTTATCCAATGCATGAGCAATGGCAAAACCGAGGCGAGCCTGATCGACCACCGGGGCACGATAATGCCATGCAGCGATATCATCCAAGCGGGTGCTGTCTACATTCGTAATGAACAGGGGATGCTTGGCATGCTGACCGATATTCAGAATAGCGGCAATCTGCCAGTCAGCTACTTTCTGGGCGGCGGCCATTTCACGGGCTTTGCCTTTTACCGCCTGACGGACTGAGAGTGCAATACGGGCACCGGTTTGGGTAAGATCTTCACCCAATATCAGAACGGCATCATAGCTTTCGATTTCTCGCAAGGATGGGCTGTGTACACCGCTTTCACGCAATACTTTAAGAATCAGTTGTAGCCGGTTCTGCTCACTCTGGGCAATACCCGTGTAAAAATTCTCGGCGCCGACCAGCTCACGTAACGCGAAATTACTTTCCACACTGGCGCGAGGAGAACCGATACCAATGACTTTCTTCGCCTGACGCAATACATCTGCCGCCCCTTGAAGAGCCTGATCAGCATTCAGTGCGATCCAGTCATCACCACGACGCTGTAACGGCTGGCGCGGACGATCTTTCAGATTGACGTAACCATAACCAAAACGACCTCGGTCACATAGGAAATAGTGGTTAACGCTACCATTGTATCGATTCTCGATACGCCGCAGTTCGCCATAACGTTCACCCGGGCTGGTATTACAACCGACGCTGCATTGTTGACAAATGCTGGGCGCAAACTGCATATCCCATTTACGGTTATAGCGTTCAGAGTGTGTTTTATCAGTAAACACGCCAGTGGGACAAACTTCCACCAGGTTACCGGAGAATTCACTCTCCAATGCGCCATCTTCCGCACGGCCAAAATAGACATTGTTATGCGCGCCATAAACGCCCAGATCAGTACCGCCCGCATAGTCTTTGTAATAACGCACACAACGGTAACAGGCAATACAGCGGTTCATTTCATGAGAGATGAACGGCCCCAGATCTTGGTTATGATGAGTACGTTTGGTGAAACGGTAGCGACGGGTATTATGCCCAGTCATTACCGTCATATCCTGCAAATGACAGTTCCCCCCTTCCTCACAAACCGGGCAATCGTGGGGATGGTTAGTCATCAGAAACTCCACCACGGTTTTACGGAACTGTTTGGCTTCGCTATCCTCGATAGCAATATAAGCGCCATCAGTCGCAGGCGTCATACAGGACATTACCAGACGACCGCGGGTATCTTCCGCGTTCTGGTATTGCTTAACCGCACACAGGCGGCAAGCACCGACGCTCCCCAGCGCCGGGTGCCAGCAAAAGTAGGGAATATCAAGTCCCAGAGAAAGACACGCCTCCAGTAGGTTGTCTGCTCCGTCCACTTCATATTCTTTGCCGTCTACATGAATCGTTGCCATAGTCAGCATGCTTCCATAATGGCCCGCTTAATAGCAGGCACTAATCAAAAAATTCTGTCTACCAGAATAAGAGTCAAGCTCGCCCGACACGAGAGTTTTAGCACTCACGCTACCGACCAACTACCAACGCGCCTTCAGCAGATTCGGTTGAATTCCACGAATGGGTTTGGCATTATTGCTGGTTTTTTGAGCGATCCCCGCTTCAAACTCTTCCCGGAAATATTTTATTGCACTCTGCAGTGGCTCAACGGCACCCGGCGCATGCGCGCAGAAAGTGTTGCCTGGGCCAAGGAAGCGGCATAACTGTTCCAGCGTTTCGATATCACCCGGTTGGCCTTCGCCATGTTCCAGAGCACGCAATATTTCCACGCTCCAGGGCAAACCATCCCGGCATGGTGTACACCAGCCACAGGACTCACGGGAAAAGAACTCTTCCAGATTACGCGTCAGTGATACCATATTGATTTCGTTATCGACTGCCATCGCCAACGCTGTTCCCAAACGGCTGCCCGCTTTACCGATGTGCTCAAAATCCATCGGTAAGTCAAGATGATCACCGGTCAGAAAATCAGTTCCCGCACCACCAGGCTGCCAAGCTTTCAGTTTTAATCCATCACGCATGCCACCGGCGTAATCTTCCAGAATCTCACGCGCCGTCGTACCAAAAGGTAACTCCCACAATCCCGGATTATTAACCCGGCCGGAGAAGCCCATTAATTTGGTACCCGCATCCTTGCTCTTACCAGCAGAAATCCCCTGATACCACTCCACGCCGTGCTCGATAATGGCTGGAACATTACACAGAGTTTCTACGTTATTTACGCAAGTAGGCTTACCCCATGCCCCAGCAGATGCCGGGAATGGTGGTTTGGAACGCGGGTTAGCACGGCGCCCTTCCAGTGAATTAATCAATGCGGTTTCTTCACCGCAAATGTAACGCCCGGCACCGGTATGAACAAACAGCTCTAAATCAAAACCGCTACCCATAATGTTTTTACCGAGCAGCCCGGCTTCCGTTGCCTCAGCAATTGCCCGGCGCAGATTTGCCGCCGCCTCTATGTATTCACCACGCAGGAAAATATATCCGCGGTAGGCTTTGAGTGCATAAGCGCCAATCAGCATGCCTTCAATCAGCAGATGTGGCAGTTGTTCCATTAGCAGACGGTCTTTGTATGTACCCGGTTCCATTTCATCTGCATTACACAACAGATAGCGGATGTTCATACTTTCGTCTTTCGGCATCAAACTCCATTTCAGCCCAGTGGAAAAACCAGCACCGCCACGCCCTTTCAGTCCTGCATCTTTGACCAGAGAAACAACGTCATTCTGGGCCATTCCACCCAGTGCTTTCCGGGCTCCGGAATAACCGTTCTTACTCCGGTACTCGTCTAACCATACTGGTTGTTTATCTGCGCGCAGACGCCAGGTAAGAGGGTGTTGCTCAGCAGTCAGAACAATGTTTTTACTCATTGATACTGCTCCAATAACGAATCGATATCTTCAGGCTTTAGCTTACTGTGGGTATCTTCGTCGATCATCATCGTCGGCCCTTTATCACAGTTACCCAGGCAACACGTCGGCAATAGCGTAAAACGGCCATCAAATGTGGTCTGTCCTGGTTTAATCGCCAATTTTTTCTCCAGTGCGGCCTGAATCCCCTGATAGCCGGTAATGTGACAAACTACGCTGTCGCAATACCGGATAATGTGGCGGCCAACCGGCTGGCGGAAAATTTGGCTATAAAACGTCGCCACGCCTTCCACATCGCTGGCTGGGATACCCAAGATGTCCGCAATGGCATTAATAGCACCATCAGGCACCCATCCACGCCGCTTCTGCACAATTTTCAACGCTTCAATAGAAGCGGCGCGGGCATCTTCATAATGGTGTTTTTCGTGTTCTATCGCATCGCGCTCAGCATCGCTTAACACAAAAACATCCTTTCCCGTCGTCGTATTCGCAACAGCAGGTTGCCCCTGCGCATCAATATGATCCTGAGTGTTGTTATGATCATGCATAATTAACGGTCCACATCTGACATGACAAAATCAATACTGCCAAGGTACACGATCAAATCGGATACCAGGCACCCTCGAATGACTGAAGGAATCTGCTGGAGATGCGCGAAGCTCGGCGTACGGATACGAGTTCGGTAACTCATGGTGCTGTTATCACTGGTCAGGTAATAGCTGTTGATTCCCTTGGTTCCCTCAATCATCTGGAATGATTCGTTGGCGGGCATGATCGGCCCCCAGGAAACCTGTAAAAAATGGTTAATCAGGGTTTCGATATGCTGTAGTGTCCGTTCTTTAGGTGGTGGAGTGGTCAGAGGATGATCAGCCTTGAACGGGCCTTCTGGCATATTCTTCAGACACTGATCCAGAATTCGCAAACTCTGACGCAGCTCTTCGACTTTCAGCATGACACGGCTATAACAATCACTAATGCCGTCGCCAACTGGCACTTCAAAGTCAAAGTTTTCATAACCGGAATATGGACGCCATTTACGCACATCAAAACCAATACCCGTTGCCCTCAGACCGGCACCGGTTACACCCCACTCCAACGCTTCTTTCGCGTTATAAGCTGCCACACCTTGGGAACGCCCTTTTAAAATGGTGTTTTTCAAAGCAGCTTTCACATAGGTGTCAAGGCGTGCCGGCATCCAGTCGAGGAATTCACGTAGCAGACGCTCCCAGCCACGCGGTAGATCATGGGCAACGCCGCCGATACGGAACCAGGCAGGATGCATGCGGAAACCGGTAATGGCTTCTACCAGATCATAAATTTTTTGACGATCGGTAAAAGCAAAGAACACCGGCGTCATAGCACCAACATCCTGAATAAATGTACTGATAAAGAGCAGATGGCTATTGATACGGAATAGCTCAGACAGCATAACGCGAATAGTTTTGACGCGTTCCGGCACCTCAATGCCCGCCAGTTTTTCAACCGCCAGCACATACGGCATTTCGTTTACACAACCGCCGAGATACTCGACACGATCGGTATAAGGAATGTAACTGTGCCAGGATTGACGTTCTCCCATTTTCTCAGCGCCACGATGGTGGTAACCGACATCAGGAATACAGTCTACAATTTCCTCACCATTCAACTGCAGAATGATACGAAAAGCACCGTGCGATGATGGATGGTTTGGCCCTAAGTTCAGAAACATGAAATCTTCATTTTCTGTACCTCGTTTCATACCCCAGTCTTCAGGTTTGAACTTGAGCGATTCCATTTCCAGATCTTCCCTTTGTTTGGTCAGAACAAAAGGATCAAATTCGGTCGCACGCGCCGGATAATCCTTGCGCAATGGATGTCCTTCCCAGGACTGCGGCATCATGATGCGCGTCAAATGCGGGTGGCCATTAAAAACAGTACCAAACATTTCCCATGTTTCACGCTCATACCAGTTAGCGTTAGGGAAGAGTTTGGTTATCGTCGGCAAATACAGATCATTTTCGCTCAGCGCAACCTTTATCATAATGTCACGGTTACGCTCGATGGAAATGATGTGGTAGAAAACGGAAAAATCCGCTGATGGCAAACCTTCACGGTGAGTACGTAACCGCTCATCCATGCCATGCAAGTCAAATAGCATGACATAAGGCTTTGGTTGCTTTTTCAAAAAGGAGAGAACTTCCAGTAACTGCTCACGCTTTACCCAAACAACGGGTATTCCTGTACGGGTCGCCTGAAAAGTAAACGCTTCTGGACCAAAACGGTTACACAGTTCGCCTACCACCGGATCGTCAAGATGATCGCGAGTCTGCCATGCAGGCAGTGCGAGATCCTGCGTCGTTAAATCTGTCATAAGTTATGTCACCACAGTAAATGTGCTATTTCTGTGACTGATAATGGCTACACACTATTATCATAATATTACGCAACCACTACTGGCTTATCATTCACAGGTCAAATCTCATCGGGAGAGCGCAAATTGGTTACTGCAATACGCTCTCCACGTTTACGTTCCCGTTCGGACTGCATATTGGCACGGTAAACACCCTGATCGCCAACCACCCATGACAGAGGGCGGCGTTCTTTCCCAATCGATTCCTTAAGCAACAGGAGTGCCTGCATGTAAGCTTCGGGACGAGGCGGACAGCCGGGAATGTAAACATCTACCGGCAAAAATTTATCCACACCCTGTACAACAGAATAAATGTCATACATCCCGCCGGAATTAGCACAAGCTCCCATGGAAATCACCCACTTTGGCTCCAGCATCTGATCATATAAGCGCTGGATAACAGGCGCCATTTTCAAGAACGGCGTACCGGCGACCACCATGAAGTCGGCTTGACGTGGCGAGGCACGTAATACTTCGGAACCAAAACGAGCTACGTCATGTACCGCAGTAAACGAAGTAACCATTTCGACATAACAGCAGGAAAGGCCAAAGTTAAAAGGCCACAGGGAATTACCTCTCCCCCAGTTCACCATATCATGTAAAGCATGCTCCAGATTACCCATGAATACGCTGCGGTGAACATGCTGTTCAAGAGGATCGCTAGCGCTTTCCTGCTTCTGAAGGGGATAACGGTCGTTCTCACCGTCCGGGTCTATGCGGGTGAGCGTATAGTCCATTTTATTAATGCCTCGCTATTACTGCTGATGATTGTTGGTGGTGTTGATCATAATGTCTGATTTAATAACCTGTCTTTTGGAACGCACAGGTGTCCAGTCCAACGCGCCGATACGCACCAGATAGACCAAACCAGCCAACAGCACCAAAATGAAGATAGTGGCCTCGATAAAACCCACCCAGCCACTTTCTCTGATAGAAACGGCCCAGGCATAAAGGTACAAGGCTTCAACATCAAAAATGACGAAAAACATGGCGACCAGATAGAATTTGGCGGACAGACGCAAACGAGCTGAACCTACAGAATCGATCCCGGACTCATAAGGAACGTTTTTAGATCTTCCTCTGGCACGGCCACCCAGCAAGAACCCACCGGTCAGCATTAAACCGCAGAGACCTACGGCAACGATAAGGAATAGTGCAAAAGCCCAATGGTGGGCGAGAACTTCAGTAGTTGTTGACATACTCTTTGCTTACTCATCAAAAGTGGCCTGTACACCTGCTCTTTTGTCGGCAGTTAATGCGCCACATCGATTAAAAGGGAGGATTTTTCACCACATCAAGAACCACAACTTATGGGGTTAAGTGGGTATAAAAATATGGTTTGATTCCTTGTTTTGTAACCTTTTCTCAACCTCTTTAAAACTAACAGTACATTACTTCACATGCACGCGGTTTTCGTTAACATTTTGTGTGCTGCTATTAAGCTAAATCGAGTCAGTGATACCACATGTTAACAAATTTTAAAGACAAAAAACGTCTATTTGCATGAACACTATATCATTTTCGCAGCGAATACCGTTCCCCCCCGTAGGGTTAATAGGGTTATTTTTTGATCCAGAACACATTTTCCTTCTTTATGTTATTAAAAAAACCAAAATGAGTACACTAATGTTAACACTTACTCTTTAGTAACAAAGATTTAAAAAAAGAGAACCTTTGTTTCATTAAAAACGGAAAACTGAGATCGCCAGATAAAAGACGGATGGTGACAGAGTAAACCACACCATCCGTATTAACGATGTTTTCCATATCGGGGTAACACGACCTTCTCTATCAGGCCACGCCTTCAACCGTTACTCTAAAGGTGGTTCCCGTACATCATTATTCGGTAACATCCCGACAGGAAGAAGATGAGAACGTGCACCAGACTCAATAGCATTAAAAAGCGCGGTACTCAACTCGTTTTCATGCTGTGGATTTTTACATAGGTAATAGCGAGTATCAGGCAATCTTGGCAATCCTTCTTCTTCACCAAGTACTCGCAATTCCGGGCTCATCATTTCGACCGAACGAACAGTGATGCCCAAACCTGCTTTTACCGCAGCACGGACAGCAGATAACGTAGAGGCAACATAGGATATTTTCCAAGGAATGCCCGCTGCCGTAAGTTGCTCTAATGCCAGTGAACGGAATGGGCTCGGCTCATCAAGTAACACCAACGACACCGTCTCACCTGGCTGAAACTGATAATCAGCAGCGCAATACCATAAAGTTGGTGAAGTTCTTAACAGGACATGTGGCAAATCAGTATTGTTGACCGTAGTTATGATCAGGTCAATTTTTCCTTCCTGTAACATATCCATCATTTCCGTGCCGCGTTTAATGCTTACCTCAACAGATAATTTGGGAAACACGGTTGTCACACGCTGCAAAATAAAAGGCAGAATAGTATCCGCTGTATCATCCGAGGCCCCGATAGTCAGCACGCCCTGAATATCGCTGTACATAAGAGATGCACAGGCTTCATCGTTAAACTGCAGAATTTTTCTGGCGTAATTCAAAAACTGGATACCATGTTCTGTAAGTAGTTTATTTCTCCCATGGCGAGCAAAGAGTTCTTTGCCAATGAGTTGCTCTAGTCGTTGCATTTGTTGACTGACCGCCGATTGCGTTCTGCACACCGCAACGGCAGCTGCCGCAAAGGTATTCAAATCTGCAACAGCGACAAACGTTCTCAACAGATCTAGATCCAGATTAAGTACTGGGCGATTTGCATTTGTCATACGGTTCTTCACTTATCTATTTTAATTTTTAACAAAACATACCTGGTGTTGATACGTTGCATCGGTAAGGTCCGACACAATGAAAGACAATATCGCAGACGAACGATCAGGGCAAAAAAATACTTATACTTCGTTACCATAATCGTCTTTTTACTCTCGACCTCCTTATTGATTATCTTATTATGCTATTAATCCTGTAAAAAGAACCTTTTTTATTTGTTTTAGATCATAAAATAAAAGCCTTCAGAATGCCAGACCACACTTCTGTCATAAAAAAGTGAAGGGTCATGATATAAGATTTTGACTGCGCATTCGTTTACTGTTTTCCTACCTTATTAATATACAAGCATTTCTTATTTTTACCTTTTTACACATATTTTGTGCATCCCGAAATCGATAATCGCTTAGAAACAAAGGAAAGAGATGGCATTTTTCATGATTAATGCACGAGCCAATCATTGCATGAATTGAAACTTCATTTCATATTAGCCCATAAAATCTCTGACAAAATCAATTGGACAGATTAATGACACTCAGTTACGAAATATCTTTTTTTTCAGCAAAATCAGATATTTCCACCAATATTTCAACGTAATACATTAATAAACACCAACTGAATGCAGATCAGTCAGACGTTCTAAAACAGTTTTTTTAATGCGAACCGATATCCGATTTCATCATCAAACTAACAGACAGGCATAGGTTTTTCATTTCCATAAATTTCACTCAATACTCTGCATTCATCCAAATTTAGCCCGTATGAAATAGTTTCGAGGGAAATAAAATTTTAGCAGCTGCTATTATTCGTCGGCTGATTTGTCTTCACTATTGGAGAAAAGACCCTTTTCTATTACCTGGTCCATAAAAAATTTATACGTTTAGCATTAGTCATATGAACTTTTCACTAAAAAAAAACATTTCATCCACATGGCTGCTTTCAACAGAAATAAATGAGCACAAAAACTATAAAAGTTCAATTTTCTATTTACTGATACCGGTTACAGTCTCTTTTCTAGCTTATAGTGGCATTGTTTTACTTTTGAAATATTCGTTTTTGAGTGATTAGCATAGATTATTCACATAACCGAAACGTGGTACAGCCCTCAAATTCAGCATCGAATAAATCTCTATTTTAATGCATAGATTTATCATTAATGATGAATACAAAAGACTTTTTATAGTGATAAAAACCTAATTTAGTATCCATGGCGGTACTTTTAACCACACAGATAATTACTTTGTCTATGTCGGCCATAACCAAGAATCATTCTTCAAAAGTATCTACAGGAGGAGTACATTAAGCCGCTTATGCTACTCCACCTGAAAAATAGGCGTTCTCTGCAAAAGGCTTGGTATATGTCCCCGATAGAAAAATCCCAAAAGCTGGAAAATGTTTGTTATGACATTCGTGGTCCGGTACTGAAAGAAGCAAAACGATTGGAAGAAGAAGGAAACAAGGTACTTAAGCTCAATATCGGAAACCCGGCTCCCTTTGGCTTTGATGCGCCTGATGAAATTTTGGTTGATGTTATCCGTAATTTACCGACAGCCCAAGGCTACTGTGACTCAAAGGGGCTCTATTCGGCACGCAAAGCGATTGTGCAACATTACCAAGCTCGTGATATGCGTGATATGACCGTTGAAGATGTCTACATCGGCAATGGCGTGTCTGAGTTAATTGTTCAATCAATGCAAGCATTATTAAATACGGGTGATGAAATGCTGGTGCCCGCACCAGACTATCCACTGTGGACGGCAGCAGTTTCGTTATCGAGTGGCAATGCGGTTCACTATAGATGCGATGAAGCAGCAGGATGGTTCCCTGACCTGGATGATATCCGCAACAAGATCACCCCCCATACCCGTGGCATAGTTATTATTAATCCCAATAATCCGACAGGAGCCGTATATAGCAAAGCGCTACTGCTGGAAATAGTGGACATCGCCCGCCAGTATAATCTGATTATTTTTGCGGACGAGATTTACGACAAGATCCTCTACGATGATGCTCAACATCACTCGATCGCCACACTGGCGCCGGATTTATTGACGGTTACCTTCAATGGTTTATCCAAAACCTATCGTGTTGCAGGATTCCGCCAGGGATGGATGGTGCTTAATGGCCCGAAAAAACACGCCCAGGGATATATTGAAGGATTGGAAATGCTGGCCTCGATGCGCTTGTGTGCCAATGTGCCAATGCAACATGCCATTCAGACAGCGCTGGGTGGCTACCAAAGTATCAGCGAATTTATTCATCCCGGAGGGAGACTATATGAGCAACGCAACCGAGCCTGGGAACTTATCAACCAGATTCCTGGCGTCTCTTGCGTAAAACCCGATGGCGCTTTGTACATGTTCCCGCGCATTGATGCCAAACGCTTTAACATCCACGACGATCAAAAGCTGGTTCTCGATTTACTCCTGCAAGAAAAAGTGTTGTTGGTGCAAGGCTCGGCCTTCAATTGGCCGGAACCGGATCATGTTCGCATTGTCACATTGCCACGAATTGATGAACTGGATATGGCGATACATAAACTGGGGCGCTTCCTGGAAGGCTACCATCAGTAATTTTTTAGCCAATAAGCCAGAAAATATCTAATGCCTTAAAGCAAGCTCGGACCTGACCCCAGCTTGCTTTTATGACACTTCGGCCGTTCAGTGACTGATTTGCTTATTCACCATCAGACGCTCACAATAGAAGTCCTCCCTGTTGTTATCTGAGAGATTGTTTATGGTTCAGAGTCACTTTTTCGCTCACTTATCCCGCCTGAAACTGATTGTCCGCTGGCCTTTGATGCGTAATGTACGGATGGAAAACGTTTCAGAACATAGTCTGCAAGTAGCGTTTGTCGCCCACGCACTGGCCGTCATCAAAAACCGTAAATTCAATGGTAATCTCAATGCAGAAAGGATTGCCTTGCTGGCGATGTATCATGATGCCAGTGAAGTTCTCACTGGCGACATGCCTACGCCGATCAAGTATTACAACGCACAGATTGCCCACGAATATAAAAAAATAGAGAAAATCGCCCAGCAAAAGTTAATCGAAATGCTGCCCGCAGAACTACAGCAAGATTACAGCATGTTGCTGGATGATAAATTTACCAGTGAAGATGAGCACGCTATCGTCAAGCAGGCGGATACGTTGTGCGCTTACCTGAAATGTCTGGAAGAGCTTTCTGCTGGAAATAATGAATTCCTGATGGCGAAAGCGCGTCTGGAAAAGACGCTTCAACAGCGTCAAAGTCCCGAGATGGATTATTTTGTGACGATATTCATTCCCAGTTTCAGTTTGTCGCTGGATGAAATCAGTCAGGACTCACCGCTCTAGGCGACGTCAGCTAAAAAGGATAGATCCAGGGCACCATTATCACGCTGACAATCATCACTAACAGCGTGAAAGGAACGCCGATGCGCACAAAATCCCCGAATCGATAACCACCAGGCGCCAATACCAGCGTATTCACTGGCGATGATACCGGTGTCATGAAAGCTGCTGAGGCCGCAATCGCAATAATCATGGCAAAGGGATAAGGAGAAACATGCATTTGCCCAGCGGCGGCTATCGCTATCGGTGCCATTAATACGGCTGTTGCGGTATTGGAAATAAACAACCCCGTCACGGAACACAGAAGAAACAGGCATGCCAGCATCACTTGCGGCCCGGAATCCCCCGCGACGTCCATCAATCCCTGGACAATCAATGCCACACCACCGGTTTGCTGTAATGCCAGCGCGAATGGCATCATGCCGACGATAAGAATCAAGCTCGGCCAGTGCACCGCTCGGTAAGCACTTTCCATGTCAATACAACGAAACTGCCCCATCAATAAACAGGCAATTAATGCTGCCACTGCATTCGGGATTTCATCAGTCAGCATCATGGCAATCATCAATGCCAGACAGAATAACGCGTGCGGTGCCTGGCTGGCCGCTGGGGCCACTTCATCGACTTCGGCAGGAAGATTAAGCACGATAAAATCGTACTTTTGCTGATGTAATTGACGGATATTTTTCCAGTCACCGATCACCAGCAGGATATCCCCCAATTTTAAGGGTTCATCTGCCAGCGCGCCTTCCATGACCTCCCCATTACGACGGATCCCGACTACGGTCAAACCATAACGGCTGCGGAATGCCACTTCATGCAAGGTTTTACCCACCAGTTCTGAATCAGGAAGAAGTGATACTTCGGCCATCCCGACATCACGCGCCTGTGCAGAGAAATATTCCCCACGCAACACCATCGGTTCGAGGCGCTGAGAGGTACAAAATTCCCGTAAATCCATGTCAGAAGCCGACATATCAATCAGTAAAACATCATTAAGGTTCAGTTCCGTGTTGCCAGCCACACTGACCATTACTCGTCTGAATTTCCACCAACGTTCGATTCCTACCACATTCGCCCCATAACGCTGGCGTAATCGTAGGTCATCCAGACGCTGACCAATAAACGATGAACCGGGCCTAATCGCTAAACGTCGGGCTCTGCCCGTCAGTTTGTAATCACGGATCAAATCCCGGAAGGTTTTTCTTTTCCATATTTTTTTATGGGTATCACTTTCAGTATTACCCAGCCAATACCGGGCAACGGACATGTAAACAATCCCCATCAGCAACACGACAACACCAATTGGCGTGACACTGAAAAAACGAAATCCTTCCATACCATTACGCATCAGTTCACTGCTGACGACCATGTTCGGCGGTGTTGCCACCAACGTCATCATACCGCTGATCAGACCGGCAAAACTCAGCGGCATCATCAACCGTGCTGGTGCGATTTTCATCCGCGTCGAAACGTTTAAAACCACGGGGATAAAAATCGCCACGACGCCTGTGGAACTCATTACCGCGCCCAGGCAGGTAACGGTAAACATCAGTAAAACCAGCATGCGTATTTCACTGTGGCCGGCAACATGCATCAGCCAATCTCCGACCTGGTAGGCTATCCCGGTACGGACCAGTCCTTCACCGACGACAAACAAGGCAGCAATGAGAATCACATTCGGATCGCTGAAACCAACTAATGCATCCTGCAACGTTAACGTGCCACTCAGCACAAAAGTAATAATCACCAATAACGCCACCACATCCATACGTAGCTTGTTGGTGGCAAAAAGCACAATGGTGATAAACAAAAGGGATAAGACCCAGAGAAGTTCGCTATTCAGCATACTCCACCTTGACGCGGACAATTTTTATGGAATAGGTTCAGCATGGCATAAAAAAACCCTGTCAAAGCAGGGTTTTGATCATATTTCATTACACTTTTCTGTACTCAGGGAAATGTGATAACACTCACACCGTCGACTGTGGGCTCAACACGCAGTGATGACAGAGAATGTAATATCAGACTGACCTGTTCCAGCTTAGGTGTATCGGCCGGGGTGTTGACAGCAACCACTTGACATCCGGCAGACAGACCAGACAGTACACCAGCTGGCGCATCTTCTACCACGACACAGTCAGCAGGCAGGAATCCCAGTTTCTCCGCACCCAGCAGATAGGCATCAGGGTTTGGTTTACCCTTTGCCACCTGTTCGGCAGTAATAAAAACCGCTGGCTGTGGTAACCCTGCCGCACGGTGACGGGCATGGGCAATCGGTATCGTGCCTGAAGTGACAATCGCCCAGGGAATATTCAGTGCATCCAGTCGTTCCAGCAATGCCATGGCGCCCGGCATCGCTGTCACCCCGTTGGTATCCGCCGCCTCCACTTTTTCCAGCGCGACAAACTCATACTGAATTTCCGCCTCACTTTTCCCGGCAAGAAAATGACGCAATGATGTAATTGCCTGTTTACCGTGGATAAAATCAAGAACTTCTTGTGGTTCTATGTCATGATCCTTTGCCCAATTACTCCAGGCGCGTTCCACTGCGGGTAATGAATCAACCAACGTACCATCCAGATCAAACAGAAAACCTTTACACTCCACAGACATCCCCTTTAATGTTCAGGCATTGATAATCTGAGCGATTTCCACTGCGCTCAAATGATATTGACGAGGACAGGATTGCCACACTGCCAGCATACGGTTGTATTTATCCCACATTTTGGTCTGCGAGTTAAATCCATGTGTTCCTGAGTCGAAATGCGGGTAGCGCCCTTCCACATGCACCATAAAACGCACGAATCCCAGATAACGGGCTTCTGTAGCCGCATCAAAACCGAGGAAGGCCAGACGACGCTCATCCAGATCCGATTTTTCTTTCAGGTTCGCCCAGGACACCTGCAAAGCATGGTGCATTTCCATAACATTAATAATCGTGCGGCAAACCTCTTCGCTTAGATCGCCAAATTCACGATCCAATTCCCGCATCTGCAAACCATAACCACGTTCAATGATCGTTTGTAATCGACGATACCGCTCAGCGTTATCCGGATCCAACATCGTCATCATTTTATATTGATTTGAAAGGATTAATCTCTGGGCATTTGTCATTTCCATGGTGCTCTCCTGAATCACATTCCGGCCTAAATTACATTGACGGCAGAATCGCATACTGGATGTTGCCACGGTAGCAATAGCATCCGGTTTATTGATTTAAAACAGAATTGGATGGAAAAATATTCCAATATCCAAAGCAAAAACCCAGTCCAGATCAAAGGTCGTCAAAAAACGTTTTATCCAGCTGTTTAAAGGCTCTTTTCAGCACATCGGCCAGCATTTGATAGGTAGGTTTATCCTCTAGCGGAGCCAGCGATATGCCTGATTCCAATAATTTACTACGAATTTCATGAAACCAATGCAATAAAGAAGGTGGGAGCGGTGTAATAGAACGGCGTCCCAACCACCATAACCCTTGTAGGGGTAGACTCAAGGCAAACAGCGCTGTGGCAACAGATGGTCCTATCTGGCCACCAAGAGCGATTTGCCATGTCAGCGTAAATACCGCCAGTGGCGGCATAAAACGAATACCATGACGAGTGACGCGAACGACGCGATTTTCCGGGAACAGAGGGCCCAGGCGCTTATCTGCCGGCCAGGTTTTCATGTAGTGCTGGCCTCGCTGGAATAACTGTAACCAGCCAATTTTGCCGGTGGGTTTTGTCGTCATTGTCAAACCTCAACTTCACATATAAAAAATAAAATTTTTGTACAAACAACCAACTTCAATTGACAACCTTAAAATATATTTTGTGTTTGATGTTCGCTATCGGTATTCTAATTCGGCCTTAATTGGCCCTGATATACTAACGTAGTATGACTATATGCCGAGTAAAGGCACGTTCTTTACTCCATACTAAATATGCAGTAGTCAGTTCTCATTCAACAATCGAAGGTTTTAGAGTGTTGATGCCAGCCATTCATCGGCGTTCCGTGCGTCAGAAGATACCTAAGCAACGGCACTTTTCATGTCATGACTGGTAAATTCTACCAAGCCATGATGTTAATCATAAATGTCAATCGCCTTGTACGCTATGCTGAGTGCTGTATGACATTTTTTAACCATGTATAACAAGTAGGTACTTCCATGTCGAGTAAGTTAGTACTGGTTCTTAACTGTGGTAGTTCATCCCTGAAGTTCGCCATCATTGATGCAGTTAACGGGGACGAGTACCTGTCTGGCCTAGCCGAATGTTTCCACCTTCCTGAAGCACGAATCAAATGGAAAATGGATGGTGGCAAACAAGAAGCGGCGCTGGGTGCAGGAGCTGCCCATAGTGAAGCACTGAGCTTCATCGTTAACACCATTCTCGGCCAGAAACCGGAGCTTTCTGCTCAACTGGTTGCGATTGGTCACCGTATCGTGCATGGCGGTGAGAAATTCACTCATTCTGCTATTATCAATGCTGATGTTTTGCAGGGTATCAAAGATGCCATCCCATTTGCACCCCTTCATAATCCGGCGCATCTGATTGGTATCGACGAAGCGTTGAAATCCTTCCCGAAACTGGTTGACAAGAATGTTGTTGTTTTTGACACCGCATTCCATCAGACCATGCCGGAAGAAGCTTATCTGTATGCCCTGCCGTACAAATTATATACAGAACATCATATTCGTCGTTATGGCGCTCACGGCACCAGCCATTTCTATGTTACGCAAGAAGCGGCTAAAGTACTTAACAAACCTGTTGATGAATTGAACGTCATTACCTGCCATCTGGGTAACGGTGGTTCAGTTTCCGCTATCCTCAACGGCAAGTGTGTAGATACCTCCATGGGTTTGACTCCATTGGAAGGTCTGGTTATGGGCACCCGCAGCGGTGATATCGATCCGGCAGTGGTTTTCCATCTGTATGACTCTCTGGGCATGAGCGTTGCTGATATCAATAAAATGCTGACCAAAGAATCAGGTCTGCTGGGTCTGACAGAAGTCACTAGCGACTGCCGTTATGTAGAAGACAACTACACCACCAAAGAGAATGCCAAACGCGCCATGAACGTTTACTGCCATCGTCTGGCTAAATACATCGGGGCATACAGTGCGCTGATGGAAGGCCGGCTTGATGCAGTTGTCTTCACCGGTGGTATTGGTGAAAACGCGGCCATGGTCCGTGAATTGACACTGAACAAACTGGGTATTTTGGGCTTTGAAATCGACCACGAACGTAATCTTGCCGCCCGTTTTGGTAACAGTGGCAACATTGCCAAAGACAGCAGCCGACCAGCTCTGGTAATCCCTACCAATGAAGAACTGGTTATCGCTCAAGATGCTCTCCGTCTGACCGCATAAATAAAGTATCCCAACTCCGTCAGCTCAGGCTGACGGAGTTGTTTTTGAACAACGAGCAACCGTAAAGAGGTTAAGTCGTGTCCCGTACAATTATGTTGATTCCTACTGGCACCAGTGTGGGTCTGACCAGTGTCAGCCTGGGTGTCATCCGTTCAATGGAACAGAAAGGTGTTCGACTGAGCGTATTCAAGCCGATCGCCCAACCCCGTGCCGGTGACAATGCACCGGACCAGACCACCGCTATTATTCGTGCAACTTCCGCCATCAATGCCGCTGAACCGCTACAGATAAGCCACGTCGAATCACTGCTGAGCACTAACCAGCAGGACGCATTGATGGAAGAAATTATTGCCCGCTATCACGACAATACGAAAGACGCTGAAGTTGTGCTGGTTGAAGGTCTGGTGCCTACCCGCAAACATCAGTTTGCCAATGCGCTAAACTATGAAATCGCCAAAACCCTGAATGCAGAAATCGTGTTCGTTCTGGCGCTGGGCAACGATTCACCAACCCAATTGAAAGAACGCATCGAGCTGGCACGCTCTAGTTTTGGTGGTAGTAAGAATAAAAACATCACTGGCGTCATCATTAATAAACTGAATGCGCCGGTGGATGAACAAGGTCGCACCCGTCCTGACCTGTCTGAAATTTTTGATGATTCAACCAAGGCCAGCGTTGCCAACATTGATCCCAAACTGCTGTTTGCCAACAGCCCGCTACCGGTATTAGGTTGCATTCCCTGGAGTTTCGATCTGATCGCTACTCGTGCGATCGATATGGCGAAGCATCTGAATGCCAAGATCATCAACGAAGGCGATATTCAGACTCGCCGCGTTAAGTCCGTCACCTTTTGCGCCCGCAGTATTTCTCATATGCTGGAACATTTCCGTCCCGGCTCATTGCTGGTAACTTCAGCGGACCGTCCCGATGTACTGGTGTCAGCCTGTCTGGCAGCGATGAACGGTATCGAAATCGGAGCACTGTTGCTGACTGGCGGCTACGAAATGGATCCGAGCATCAGCAAGCTGTGTGAACGTGCCTTCCAGACCGGCCTGCCGGTATTTATGGTTAACACCAACACCTGGCAGACCTCTTTGAGTCTGCAAAGCTTCAACCTGGAACTGCCGATCGACGACCATGAACGTGTAGAAAAAGTCCAGGAATACGTTGCCCGTCACATTGATAGCCAATGGATAGACTCTCTGTCTGCCGCTTCTGAACGTTCACGTCGTTTGTCTCCTCCGGCTTTCCGTTACCAATTGACGGAACAGGCACGTAAAGCTGGCAAACGTATCGTGCTTCCTGAGGGTACTGAGCCCCGTACCGTTAAGGCCGCCTCTATCTGTGCCGAACGAGGTATCGCACACTGTATATTGTTGGGTAATCCAGATGAAATCCAGCGTGTTGCCGCCGCTCAGGGTGTGAAACTGGGTAAAGGTATTGAGATCGTCGATCCTGTCGCCGTTCGTGAGCGCTATGTAGCCCGTCTGGTTGAACTGCGCAAGAACAAAGGCATGACTGAAGTCGTTGCCCGTGAACAATTGGAAGACAACGTGGTACTCGGTACTCTGATGCTGGAACAGAATGAAGTTGACGGTCTGGTTTCCGGTGCGGTTCACACCACAGCCAATACCATCCGTCCGCCATTACAGTTAATCAAAACCGCACCAAACAGTTCACTGGTCTCCTCTGTATTCTTCATGCTGCTGCCGGAACAGGTTCTGGTGTATGGTGACTGTGCCATCAATCCGGATCCGACAGCTGAACAGTTGGCTGAGATTGCCATTCAGTCGGCTGATTCTGCAGCTGCATTTGGAATAGAACCTCGTGTTGCGATGATTTCCTATTCCACTGGTGATTCAGGTGCGGGTAGCGACGTGGAAAAAGTACGCGAAGCCACCCATATCGCCCAGCAAAAACGTCCGGATTTGATTATTGATGGCCCTCTGCAATACGACGCCGCCATCATGGCTGATGTTGCAAAATCCAAAGCACCAAACTCACCGGTTGCCGGTAAAGCTACGGTGTTCATCTTCCCTGACCTGAACACCGGTAACACAACTTACAAAGCGGTACAACGTTCAGCAGACCTGATCTCCATTGGGCCGATGCTACAGGGTATGCGCAAGCCGGTTAACGATCTGTCCCGTGGTGCATTGGTAGACGATATCGTGTACACCGTAGCGCTGACTGCTATTCAGGCGACTCAGATCTAATCAATTAGTCAGTTTTATCTGCCAAAACGCCAGCTTTCGCTGGCGTTTGAGTTTGAGTTTGATGACAACGTCTATATAGCGGCGATAATGAGAAGATCGTAAAGACGCTGCAAGTACCTCCCTGTAAGCTCAAGCCGCGCCATCCCTGGCGCGGATGCTTTACTCTTCTCTCTCATTATCACCGTTCTGACGCTATACGTAGGTTTGTCAACGGTCTGAAACGCCAGCTTTCGCTGGCGTTTTTTATTGGTGTTCCACCTAACGGGATAAGACAAGGCCGGTTCCTCTTCTATCCCATGTAGAGAAAATATCACGTGGTACTATTTTTCCTCTTCCAGCGCACTGCGATCTTCAGGCCCAGGAAGATCATCAACCAGTGTACGTGCCGGCCGCGGCAGAATTTTTCCATACTCGTTGGCGTTATTACGAGTTAACCACAGTGATAATGCCTTGAGTGAATCCGGCGTAAATTCATCACAGCGCGACGTTATCTCTTCTGGTGTCAGCCAACTTACCTCGTCAATTTCCTCTTCTTGCAGCGCAAACGGACCATGAGTCACGCAGCTGAACAACGCCCCCCATACACGGCAGTCGTCGCTTTCATAGTAGAACAAGCCGTGCTCGGCAAAGGGGACTCCAGCAATACCAAGCTCTTCCTCTGCTTCTCGACGAGCTGATTCCAACATGTTTTCACCACTTTGTACAACGCCCCCAGCCGTTGCATCCAGCCAGCCGGGGTAAAAATCCTTGATTTCGGTTCGACGTTGGATCAGGACTTTCCCCATGCCGTCATGTACAACGATATAGGTAGCGCGATGCCTCAGGCACTGCGCACGCATCTGCTGGCGGCTTGACTGAGCGATTACTTCATTGTTTTCATCAACGATATCCACCCACTCGGTACCTGCCATCTGAGTTTGTTCCGCCATCCTCTGAAACCTTTTAGTAGCGGCGCGTTATCGCGCCCATTTGTTTGAATAATAGATGTAGCATGAGAGTAGAACTAAATTAGTGTGTAATGACTACCTGCGCAATAACTTCTCCCCCAGCCAGTGACACAACCTGCAATCTATTCTGCATCAACAGCCCGTAGCTGGCGGGATATCCCCCTTTCGGCAGGCTGACTGAACCCGGATTAAAGCAGTAAATATCATCATGCCGTTCAGCCACTGGGATATGTGTATGCCCATAAACCAGAACATCGTTGGCCTGTAACGGAGGCCGCTGATCGGGGTGGTAAAGATGTCCGTGGGTGAGAAATAACCGACATTGCGGCAGCAGTACCTGTTGCCAGGGTGCCATCATCGGAAATTGCAGCAACATCTGATCCACTTCGCTATCACAGTTTCCTCGCACCGCAATAATCCGGGGAGCATACTCATTAAGTTTGACTGCCACCTCTGCTGGCAGATAGTTTTCTGGTAGCGGATTACGCGGGCCATGGTTAAGAAAATCGCCAAGCAAAACCAGCCATTGCGCACCACTGCGTTCAAATTGCGTCAATACTGTTTCTGTCGCCGTAAGAGAGCCGTGCAGATCAGATGCAAACATCAGTTTCATGGTTAATTCCCGAAGTGTCTTGGAAAAAGATCAGACCAGGAGAAGTTTACCAAAACATTTGTCAGTCGTGACTGCAAAATCCTCATGCGTCATTTGCTGTCGGCAAAGACGCCAACGGTCGGATAAGTCCCTGCATTACCGGGTTATCACTTTCATCTTTCAGTTGTACGCCGGATAAGCGACGTTGGAAAGCTTGTTCCAGCAACCAGGCCAGTTTGTAGGCCGCCTGAGGGTAATTCAACCCCTCTGGACGGATATTGGAAATGCAATTTCGCTCCGATTCCAGACGGCAGGTATTTGGATCCCAGGTCATATAAATGCTCAAACTGTCCGGCGATGACAGACCGGGCCGTTCTCCAATCAGTATTGCCACCATTCTCGCCTGCAAACACTCACCAATATCATCACCTAACGCCACCCGGGCCTGATGTGCCAATACAATCGGCGCCAACGTCAATTCCAGTTGTGCAACATAGGGCAACACAGCCTGAATCAGCGGCAATGCCTGACGATGAACCGCCTTGGAAGACAGACCATCGCCCACCACCAGTAACAGATCGGCCGGTTTATCGGCAACCGCGAGTAATAGCTCACGACTATCCGACGACAAACGACGCCCAAGATCCGGGCGGCACAAATACTGTTCACGACGCTCTGCCGCGCTGTGTACCGTCAATGTTTTCAGCCCTTCCTCGTGCAGTGAATTCGCTAGCATTTCACTGTCAAAAGGCTGATGTACTGCATCCCTCGCTCGCGCATGAGCCAGACCGAACTTCAGTAGTTCATCGGTTGGCATACTGGCACCGGTACGTCCCAAGGCGATACGCGCGGCGGTGTATTCACGTAATTCCTGCCATGGATTGGGATGAACTACCGGCTTCATACCTCCCCCTCAAGATAGGGTCGATGCTGCAATAATGGATGTTGGTGACTCGCATCTTGCAATCGTCCTTGTGCATCAATAATCTGCATTTGTGTCAGCCAGTCGCCAAATTCCGGGGCATGTTTCAGTCCCAGTAATTCACGGATATAAAGGGCATCATGAAAAGACGTGCTCTGATAATTGAGCATGATATCGTCCGCACCGGGTACGCCGATAAGGAAAGTAAGACCAGCCGTCGCCAGCAGAGTCAGTAAGGTGTCCATATCATCCTGATCGGCTTCGGCATGGTTGGTATAACAAACATCGCAGCCCAATGGCACACCCAGCAATTTGCCACAGAAATGATCCTCCAGACCGGCGCGGATAATCTGTTTACCATCATAAAGGTATTCAGGGCCAATAAACCCTACCACGGTATTCACCAGCAGCGGTGAATAGTGACGAGCCACTGCATATGCCCGGGCCTCACAGGTTTGCTGATCAACGCCATGATGCGCATTGGCAGACAGGCAACTCCCCTGACCCGTTTCAAAATACATCACGTTGTTGCCCAGCGTGCCACGATTCAGGCTCAATGCCGCTTGATGTGCCTCTTCCAACATTGCCAGATTAAAGCCAAAGCTGGCATTGGTTGCTTGCGTTCCGGCTATCGACTGAAACACCAGATCCACCGGAACCCCACGTTCAATCAGCCGCAGTGTGTTGGTAACATGGGTCAATACACAAGACTGGGTGGGAATCCCAAAATGGCTAATCACGTCATCCAGCATGTAGTTGAGCTTCTCCAACAGCGGCAAACTATCACTGGCGGGATTGATCCCCACGACAGCATCACCACAGCCATATAACAGCCCATCCAACATACTGGCAGCGATACCTTTCAGATCATCAGTAGGATGATTCGGTTGTAGCCGTACACTGAGATGTCCCGGCAAGCCGATGGTATTACGAAAACGGGTAACCACCCGACATTTCTTGGCTACCAGAATTAAATCCTGATTACGCATGATTTTACTGACCGCGGCCGCCATTTCTGGCGTGATGCCTGGGGCCGTTTTAGCAAGCAGCGCACTGTCAGTTTGTTCACTAAGCAACCAGTTGCGAAATTCGCCTACTGTCAGATGAGAGATCAATGCAAACGCCACACTATCGTGGCTGTCAATAATCAACCGGGTAACGTCGTCTTCCTCATAAGGAATCAATACCTGCTGTAAAAATGCGCGCAGAGGAACATCCGCCAGTGCAATGCGTGCTGCCATGCGCTCTTCCGCACTTTGTGTAGCAATGCCAGCCAATGCATCACCAGAACGAAAAGGCGAGGCCTTGGCCATTAATTCCCGCAAATCCCTGAAGATATAACGGCGATGTCCTAACGTCGTCTGATACATATGTCCCCTGACATTCACTTCAACACAGTCAAATGCGGATCAAACACGGCCATCGCACGAGCCTGCGTGGTTAATCGGAACCAGCCATAGCCAAGCAGCATCATAGCGGTAAACACCAATGCCAGTAAGACATTATAATAGACCAGCGCGATCAGGCAGATACTGGCCATCACCAGTGCGAAGGCGGGTACGAATGGGAACAGCGGTGCATGAAATGGACGGATCAAGTTTGGCTCACTGCGACGCAGCTTGAATAGCGACAACATGGAAATAATGTACATCACGATAGCCCCGAATACTGACATGGTCACAATGTTGGCTGTCAACGGCTGACCACCAATCGTCACCAGAGAATCAGAAAAAATGGCAGCAATACCCACTATACCACCGGCAATAATGGCCCGGTTCGGCGTACGAAAACGCGGATGGACATTAGCCAGCATTTTAGGTAGATAACCCGCTCGGGCTAAGGCAAAGATCTGACGGGAATATCCCATAATAATACCGTGGAATGATGCTATCAGCCCGAATAGCCCCAGCCATACCAACATATGCAGCCAACCACTACTGTTTCCCACCATCAACTTCATCGCCTGCGGCAATGGGTCATTGATGTTCGACAGCTGTTTCCAGTCGCCAACACCACCGGCAAACAACATTACCCCGATCGCCAGCAGTGTCAGCGTTAAAATGCCACCAATAAACGCGCGTGGAATGGTACGTTGTGGATCGTGCGCTTCCTCCGCCGCCATCGCCGCTCCCTCTATCGCCAGGAAAAACCAGATAGCAAAGGGAATGGCAGCAAAAATACCCGAAACGGCCACCGGGCTGAAGGTGTCCATTCCAGCCCATCCACCATGAGTAAAATGACTCCATTCAAATCCAGGGGCGACCACCCCCATAAATACCAACAGCTCAAAAATCGCCAATAGTGTCACTATCAGTTCAAATGTGGCCGCAATACCGACCCCCAGAATATTCAACCCCATAAAAACAAGATAAGCACTGACGGCTACCCATTTGGCCTCCAACGCTGGAAACTGCACATTCAGATAAGCACCGATGGCCATGGCAATCGCTGGTGGCGCGAAAACAAACTCAATCAAGGTTGCGAACCCGGCGATGAATCCGCCTGTAGGACCGAAGGCCCGATAAGCGTAAGCAAAAGGCCCTCCGGCATGAGGAATAGACGTGGTTAACTCGGTAAAGCTGAAAATAAATGCGCAGTACATAGCAGCAATGGCCAGTGCTGTAATCAGAAAACCTAACGTTCCTGCCTGTGACCAACCATAACTCCAGCCAAAATACTCCCCAGATATCACCAGGCCGACGGCAATCCCCCAGAGATGGAAGCTACCTAATGTGCGTTTCAACCCTGTCGCTAATGGATGCTGTTGCATTCTCTTTTCCCCTTGGAAGCAATCATTGTTCAGGGAAGTGCAAAGGTTGTACCAGTTGCCAGATTAGTGTGAAATCGAAACACCGCTATACGTTAGCCATCATCTGCTTCATCCGACCACGGTCATGCTGCGCCATTCTGAATCAAATGCACCAGAACACAGCACTTTTTGCTCCATAAATGCGCACCTGAATTCGATCAAAAAATCATACCTCCCACTGATGTGACAATAGTCATTGCTGTTGGAATCAAGGTAGTAGTTAATTCGGTTTTCTATGAAACACGATTCTGTACTACAGTCATGCTTATGTCTTGATGAATCAAATGACACGGAGGTACCGTTCATGATTAACCTGTATTACGCTCCTACCCCAAACGGCCATAAAGTCACACTGTTTCTGGAGGAAGCTCAGATTCCCTACCAGCTTTATCCCATCGATATCAGCGCCGGCGATCAATTCAAACCGGATTTTCTGGCCATCGCACCCAATAACAAAATTCCAGCGATCGTTGATCTGGATCCCGTAGATCACGGACAGCCCATAAACCTGTTTGAGTCGGGTGCCATTTTGCTTTATCTGGCAGAGAAAACGGGCAAGTTCCTGAGCACAAACTTGCGGGAACGTACTGCTACCCTACAATGGCTATTCTGGCAGGTCGCCGGATTCGGGCCGATGCTGGGACAAAATCATCATTTCAATCACTATGCGCCGCAGCCTGTGCCTTATGCGATTGAGCGCTATCAAAAGGAAACATATCGTCTCTATACCGTACTGAATAAACAATTACGGGAGACGCCATGGCTGGCCGGTGAAAACTACAGTATTGCTGATATGGCAACCTATCCCTGGGTCGTTTCTCATGAACGGCAGAATATTGCCTTGTCAGAATTTCAGGCAATAAAAGACTGGTTCGAACGCATCCGGGATCGCTCTGCCACTCAACGTGCTTATAAGCTCGCAGAACAGTAATTAATTCCCACTATTCCAGTACATTGACCCACGATAAATTCTGGTATGGTAAATAAAAGGTCATGCCAGTAATACTATCGGAGCCGCTATGCTGCAACATTACGCTAATGCTGTTATTCGTATAAAAAATCTGCGATTACGCACTTTTATTGGTATCAAGGAAGAGGAAATCAATAATAAACAGGACATTGTCATCAACATTGTGATCCATTACCCGGCGGATAAGGCGCGAAACAGCGAAAATATCACCGATGCCTTGAATTATCGCACCATCACAAAAAAAGTGATTCATCATGTAGAGGGAAACCGTTTCTCACTGCTGGAGAAACTAACGCAGGATATACTTAATATTATCTGCGAGCACGAATGGGTGACTTATGCAGAAGTCGAGGTCGATAAACTGTTTGCTCTGCGTTATGCCGATTCCGTCTCTATGACCATGAGCTATCACAAGATATAGCTGGCTCTCTGGTATGCCACGCGGAAGATGATTCAGATGTGTATTTTAGAATCGATGCATACACTCAGTATCCAGGAACCGCAGTAAGTACTATCTACCACAAGCATGGCAACCGTAGTCTATTGGGATAAGCACTAAGCGAGGCCATATATGCAGCTATTAATCACCGGTGGCACCGGCCTTATCGGTCGTCATTTGATTCAGCGATTACTGTCACTTTCCCACAGCATTACCGTATTGACTCGCAATCCTGAACAAGCCCGTCGGCTGTTGGGTAATCAAGTGGATTACTGGCCTACGTTGCGGAATCAAACGTCCCTTGATGGTTTTAACGGCGTTATCAATCTGGCAGGTGAGCCTATTGCGGATAAACGCTGGACAACTATCCAGAAAGATCGGTTATGTCACAGCCGTTGGGAAATAACCGAGCAACTGGCGCAACTGATCAAAAACAGCGATACACCACCAGCAGTATTTATTTCAGGTTCCGCAGTCGGATATTACGGCGACCAAGGACAAGCGCTGGTAACAGAAGACGAGACGCCTCATGATGAATTTACCTATCGACTATGCTCTCATTGGGAAACACTGGCACAAGCTGCTGAAAGCGATAAAACGCGAGTATGTCTGCTACGTACTGGCGTAGTGCTTTCCACCAAAGGGGGGGCGCTGGCCAAGATGCTGCCGTTATTTCGTCTGGGTTTGGGGGGGCCAATAGGCACTGGCAAACAGTATCTGCCATGGATACATATCGACGATATGGTCAATGGTATTCTTTACCTGCTGGATAATCCAATCCTGAGTGGCCCATTCAACATGGTTTCCCCCTATCCAGTCCGTAATGAGAAATTCTCCGCCATGCTGGCCAATGTGCTGGATCGCCCAGGCTTTTTGCGCATGCCTGGTTGGGCGTTGAAGCTCATAATGGGAGAAGCGGCAACGTTGGCGCTAGGTGGACAACGCGCTATTCCCTATCGGCTGGAACAAGCAGGATTCGGTTTCCGGTTCTTTGAATTGGAAGAAGCGTTGAATGATCTGATTAAAAACGCGGGCTGAAACCGGCCCAACCCGACATGATACTTAACACTATACCGGCCTGAACAAATGTTTAGGTTATGGTTGATGACAAAAACATCTTAATCTTGTCATGCCCACAAAATCGCGTGAGCTATTTGTAATTTAATGCATTGATTATAAATATATTCCCGATTTCTCGGGAGTATATTTATAGAGGAAGAAAAGCGCGGTCAGCCGTCTGAGCCTGAATGGATATTCAGGCTATTTCAGTGCACCAGATAGAAACTGCTGTAAACGCGGACTCTGCGGGTTACCAAAGACCTGCTCTGGTGGCCCTTGTTCTTCAATAACCCCCTGATGCAGGAAAATAACGTGGCTGGAAACATGGCGTGCAAATTCCATTTCATGGGTAACTACCACCATGGTTTTTCCCTCCTCGGCCAGTTGTTGCATGATACGCAGAACTTCACCTACCAGTTCAGGATCCAGCGCGGAAGTCGGCTCATCAAAGAGCAAGACTTCCGGTTCCATTGCTAACGCACGGGCAATTGATACACGTTGCTGTTGACCACCGGAGAGATCAGCCGGATATTTGTCCTGTGCCACACCAGTGATACCGACCTTATCAAGATAAAATATCGCCCGCTCACGGGCTTCAGCTTTACTCAGCCCTAACACCTGTACCGGCGCTTCAATAACGTTCTCCCGAGCTGTCATAAAGCTCCACAGATTAAAGTGCTGGAACACCATCGTCAGTCGGGTACGCAACAATTGAAGCTGTTTTTTATCAAACACTTTCAATTGACCATCTTTGTCCCGCACCATGTGAATTTCCTGACCGCCCACATGGATAGAACCTTCATACGGCTTTTCCAAAAAATTAATACAACGTAGCAAGGTGCTTTTACCTGATCCCGACGATCCGATAATTGAAATAACGTCCCCCGCTTTAGCCTGCAATGAAATACCTTTAAGCACTTCATGTTGACCATAACGTTTACGTAATTCCGTCACCATCAGCTTATTATTCTGCATGCTATATTCCTGCATATCTAATGAGATGAACGGGTATGGAGGTGCCGTAACCAGCGTTGCTCTGCCTTTCTGAACAAGGAGATCAGCACAAATGAAATCGACAGATACATGACGGCGGCAATGCCAAAAGCATAAAACGGCTTATAAGTCGCCGCGTTAATATCGCGTGCAACCTTGAGGATATCCGGCACAGTAACGGTAAATGCCAGCGCAGTAGAATGCAGCATCAAGATCACTTCATTGCTATAGGCAGGAAGTGCAATACGCAGCGCGCTTGGCAAAATAATGCAACTATACTGCCTGAAACGGGAAAATCCATAGGCTCTGGCTGCCTCAACTTCACCATGAGGAACAGAACGGATCGCACCAGCAAAAATTTCGGTAGTATAGGCGCACGTATTAAGCGACAGTGAAAGGATGGCGCAATTCAGGCCACTACGAAAAAAAGCATTCAGTAAATCCGTGCCACGGATTATCTCCAGACTGTAGACACCGGAATAAAAAATCAATAATTGTACGTAGAGCGGTGTTCCCCGGAAAATATAGGTAAATAACCACACCGGCAGGGAAAAGCGACGACGGGGAGAAACCCGGGCAACGGCCAGTGGAATCGCCATCAAGCCACCAATCACGACCGAAATAATCAGCAGCCAAAGTGTCATGGCAAGACCAGTAAAGTGATAGCCATCACTCCATAACAAAGGCCGCCAGTATTGTTGCAGGATCTCACTCATAATTAACTTTCCTGACTCCTGCAGAATAACGGCGTTCCAGCCACCACAGCACCCCGTTAGACAAGGTAGTAAAAATCAGATACATCACACCCGCGACAATGGCGAAAAAGAAAGGTTGATGAGCACTCTTACCCGCTAACTGAGTCGCCTTAATCACATCGCTCAACCCCAGTAGAGAAACCAGAGCAGTTGCTTTCAAAATAACCTGCCAGTTATTGCCAATACCCGGCAAAGCAAAACGCATCATCGAGGGAAACATGATGCGCCTGAACACCTGTGACGGAGAGAAACCAAAAGCGACTGCGGCCTCGATTTGTCCGCGTGGCACCGCCAGATACGCTCCACGAAATGTTTCGGTAAAATAAGCGCCATAAATGAACCCTAACGTGATAATCCCCGCTGATAACGGATCGATATCGATCTGTGAAAGACCAACCGCGTCAGTCAGATTGTTCAGTATTATTTGCAGTCCATAAAAAATGAGCAACATCAGCACCAGATCAGGGATGCCGCGAATCAAGGTGGTATAGCCAGAAAAGCAGATCGACAATAGCCGATTAGAAGATAACTTGGCACCCGCACCGATTAAACCAATCGCCAACGCCAGTAACAACGAGCATATCGCCAGTTGCAGCGTCATGTACGCGCCTTCCAGTATTAATTCGGAATAACCATACAACATCACGTATATCCGTTCAGTAAAAACCATCTTCTGCCTGCCAGAGCAGGCAGAAGTTAATCACGGAAGGGTTAACCGCCGTATACGTCAAAGTCGAAATATTTTTTCGCCAATTTGCTGTAAGTACCGTCTTTACGCATAGATTCAAAAGCTTTATTCAGCGCGGCTTTCAGCTCGGTTTCATTTTTACGCAGCCCCATACCGGTGCCCACGCCAAAAAATTTGTTATCTTTCACTGCCGGACCGGCAAAAGCATAGTCTTTACCCATATCCTGCTTGAGGAAACCCTCGCTCCCCGCCACTTCATCTTGGAAGGCGGCATCAATACGACCGTCAATCAGGTCAGAGTAAATCAGGTCCTGATTCTGGTAAGCCACAACATTAACCCCTTTCGGCTGCCAGTTGGCATTGGCGTAAGCTTCCTGGGTTGACGCTTGCAATACACCGACCCGTTTTCCACGCAATGATTCCACCGTCGGCTGAATATTGGCGCCTTTTTTAGCAATCAGACGAGCATTGGCGGCATACAGTTTATCGGTAAAGGCGATCTCTTTCTGACGTTTTTCAGTGATAGACAGAGAGGAAATAATGGCATCAATTTTTTTCGCTTTCAGCGACGGAATCAACGCATCAAAGTCACTTTCGACAAAGGTACATTTAACCGCCATACGCTTACACATCTCTTTCGCCAGATCGATGTCAAATCCTACCAGTTCACCGCTAGCGTTTTTAGATTCAAACGGTGCATACGTTGGATCAGTACCGATTTTTATATCTTTTGGTATTTCCGCAAGGACACTGCTCGTTGCGAATACCAACGCTAAAGGCAAAAGTTTAAACAGATTTTTCATAAAGTTACCCTTATCAATAAATGGTTGAACGCCGAAGCTATTCATTGAATCAAAACGCTTTTTTAGTCGATAATGCCATTGTATTTAC
This sequence comes from Prodigiosinella confusarubida, assembly GCF_002847015.1. Taxonomy (GTDB): domain Bacteria; phylum Pseudomonadota; class Gammaproteobacteria; order Enterobacterales; family Enterobacteriaceae; genus Prodigiosinella; species Prodigiosinella aquatilis. The sequence continues at coordinate 2,225,306 of NZ_CP025085.1, read as the reverse complement.
TATGTGTGTGTTTGCTACAGCATGGCAATGCACTTTTCGTGCCATAATAAATACCAGTAACAAAGGGAAATAATATGGCCACTACTGTACTAATCAATCAATGTAATCAATTAATTAGGCAGCTCTCCACCTACGTTTCATTCGCCATATTTTCGGATAAAAAAGCATGAATAGAGATCACATTGCACCAAATTAGATCACATTACTGCATCATAATAGTGCACTGTAGTAAACTAGGGCAAAATAGTTACATGCGCGATGTTCAGCCGTTAATCATGAAAAGGCGCTTCCGGAGATAAATTTCACTATAAAATAAATGATTACGTACCTTGCCAGCGAGTAAACAGATCTTGTGACAACCTAATATCAAACTGGTCAAGAACCCGGTTGACTGTTTGATCGATGATATCTTGCACAGTTTGTGGGCGATGATAAAACGCTGGGACAGGTGGCATGATGATAGCCCCCAACTCTGCAACGGCATTCAGCAGGCGTAAATGACCTAAATGCAATGGCGTTTCCCGCACACACAACACCAGTGAACGCCGCTCTTTCAGCATTACATCCGCCGCACGGGTGAGCAAACTATCCGTATAACTGTGGGCAATTCCGGAAAGGGTTTTGATCGAGCAAGGTAAAATAACCATGCCCGCAGTCTTAAATGATCCAGAAGAAATGCTGGCGGCGATATCACGTGAATCATGCACCACATCTGCCAGCGCTTGTACGTCCTTCACATTCAAATCGGTTTCCAGCGACAGCGTTTGTCGTGCCGCCTGACTCATGATCAAATGGGTTTCTATCCCCTCCACCGACTGCAAAACCTGCAATAAACGTATACCGTAAATTACCCCACTGGCACCGGAAATACCGATGATGAGTCGTTTCATAAGATGACCTCTGACATACCATATCTGGATACGGTAAAATGATCTGCGCTGACTTTGCCGCATCAGCCAGTGATTGGCAAGAATAACAATGATAAAGGGGAGTCCGCATCAGCGTCTCCCCTTTTGATGTGTCACAACTCCCTGGTTTTACCCTTCGTTATGCATTTCCAGGTCTTCCACTTCGCTCTGACTACGCAATGCCTGAGCATCATCGTTGCGCAGCACTTCCAGATAATCCAGATAACCTTGATCCACATCTTTGGTCACATAAATGCCATTAAATACGGAACACTCAAACTGGACAATGTCAGGATTATCTTCACGTACCGCGTCGATCAAGTCGTTAAGATCCTGGAAAATAAGAGCATCGGCACCAATAATCTGCCGAATCTCTTCTACTTCGCGGCCGTGCGCAATCAGCTCATTCGCGCTGGGCATATCGATACCGTAGACGTTCGGGAAACGGATTTCCGGTGCCGCCGAGGCCAGATAAACTCGTTTAGCACCCGCTTCACGCGCCATTTCCACTATCTGTTGCGACGTAGTACCACGCACGATAGAGTCATCCACCAGCAGTACATTTTTATCACGGAATTCAGCCCGGTTGGCATTCAGTTTACGCCGCACCGATTTTATGCGCGTCTGCTGCCCAGGCATGATAAACGTGCGACCAACATAACGGTTTTTCACAAACCCCTGACGATAAGGTCTGTTGATAATGCGAGCGATTTCCAGTGCGATATCGCAAGACGTTTCCGGAATCGGAATAACCACATCAATATCCAGGTCTTCCCAATTACGGGCAATCTTTTCACCCAATTTCTGCCCCATGCGTACACGGGCGCTATAAACCGAAATCTTGTCAATAAACGAATCGGGACGTGCGAAATAGACATATTCAAACAGGCAAGGGTTGCTCTTCGGATTCTCCGCGCACTGCCGGGTAAACAGTTGCCCTTTTTCCGTAATGTAAATCGCTTCGCCTGGTGCAACATCACGTAAAAATTCAAAGCCCAGCGTATCTAACGCCACGCTCTCGGATGCAACCATATATTCGTTATGTCCGTCTTCCAGTGTGCGCTTACCAATCACCAGAGGGCGGATACCGTTCGGATCGCGGAATGCGACCATACCGTGGCCAATAATCATGCTGACACAAGCGTAGGCGCCGCGAATTTGCTGCTGCATTGAGGCAACAGCGGCAAAAATATTATCAGCCTCCAGCGGATAATGCTGAAAACGGTCCAGCTCTTTAGCAAAGATATTGAGCAGGATTTCAGAATCAGAGGTGGTATTCACATGCCGGCGACCTTGCTCGAACAACTGTTTACGCAGTTCGTGAGCATTGGTCAGATTACCGTTGTGTGCCAGTGTGATACCAAAAGGGGAATTGACATAAAAAGGCTGGGCTTCAGAAGCACTGGAGCTGCCGGCTGTTGGATAACGCACATGACCCAGCCCCATGTTACCCTGTAATCGCTGCATGTGCCGTGCTTCAAACACATCTTTTACCAGGCCGTTGGCCTTACGCAGGCGAAAACAATTAAAGGCATCAATGGTGACGATGCCTGCGGCATCCTGTCCACGATGCTGTAACACCGTTAATGCGTCATAAATCGACTGGTTGACCGGTGTAAAACCGGCGATACCGACAATACCGCACATGTTGTCTTTTCCTCATCAGCGCTACCGTGGCTAAATGTGCCGCGGCAAGAAACTCGACGTGCTTTGCAGATAGTCAAAAAACCACCTGATTATATAACTGAACTGCGGAATTAACTGAGACTGCTTCCAGTCGGCACTCTGTGAAAAACCAGTGAAGGTATCCAAAAAGAACAGCAGAGCAGAGACGATCAACACACCACGCAGGGCACCAAAACAGATCCCCAGAACACGATCAGTGCCTGACAGCCCGGTACGTTCAACCAGCGAACCGATCACATAGTTGACAATAGCACCCACAATCAACGTCGCAATAAACAGAATGGCAATGGCAATGCCGTTACGCACCAATTCATCATTAAACCGCGTGAAATACACCGCAAGGTACGCATAATAATGGCTTGCAATGAAAAACGCGCATCCCCAGGTAACCAACGACAACGCTTCACGTATAAACCCGCGGACAAGACTGACCAGAGCCGAAAATCCGATAATACCGATAATGACGTAATCAACCCAAACCATGAACTATCCTAATAATGAACAATAACTATCGACAGCACCGCTCATCCTGTTCGCGGCGCATTCTAACAGAAAAAGAAAACGTTTGCGTAGCGGATTTCCCTGTCATTAATTCAATAAATGCATAAATAAAAAAATCGTCGAATCTCCATAGAGATACCCGCACGAAAATTTTATTACCCGCTGTAATACCCGGGTACGCCTGCAACAGCAACACCGATCATTTGATTCAATACAGTAAAATAAAACCGGCAAAAGGTAAGGTCATTTTCCTCCTTCCGTTGCCACTCTAACGTGCGCTGTACGTTTTTATCTGACCATTCAATCCACTGAGTTGTTTCAGTTCATGCAATGATGATTGCAGTTTCTCTTTTGATACATCCGGACCTACATAGATTCTCGTAATCTGTCCGGCTACCGGTACAGAAGGCGTGGTATAGGCCCGATAACCGGAAAGACGCAATTTAGCGATAATCTCATTCACTTTGTCTGAATTTTTCAGAGCACCCAGTTGAACGACAAATGCCTGACCTGCTGGCGCCGTCTGCTCTTGCGTTGATGTCTCCGGTTTCCCTTCGGCCCGTTTTAACACCTCTTTCGATTTGGTTTCCGATTTTGGTTTTATCTCTGACTTGGGTTCAGGTTTAACAACAACGGGCGGCGCTACAGCTACCGGCACAGACTGCGTTTCCGAGTGTGAAACACGCTTCGTAGATCCATCGTCTTCTTTCGCTGTCGGTGCCGCCATGGTCGAACCGTCATTCTTATCCTGCATCGCAGCTTCGGCACCTTCCGGCGGCTGAGTCGGCAATAACTGATTAATTGACGGCATAGACTCTGCCTCCACGGCATCACCCGGTTTGGGCACCAGCGGAATAGCCGCGAACTCATCTTCGTAATGTTTTTTCTTACCGTCCAGCAGTCCAGGCAGGACAATGACACCCAATGCGACCAGGATAATGGTTCCCACCAGGCGATTCTGGAATTTACTCGCCATGCATTCTGCTCCCGTCAAGCGCTTCCATAACATGCGCTACTGTATGGAAAGAACCACAAACGATAACGATATCCTGTTCGAGCGCCTCTTGCATAGCCTGTCGCCAAGCAGACACTACATCCGGATATTGCCGGCAAGCATCAAGATACCGGGCCAGTTCATCGGCACTGGCACCTCGCGGGCCCTCCAGCGGAGCGCAATACCACTCATCCACCAGCGGCGTCAAATGCGCCAACGTGCCAGGAATATCCTTATCTGCCAGCATCCCCATTACTGCGCGGATCTTACCTCTTCGCGGTAATGCAGACAGACGGCTGGCCAAATAAGCGGCCGCATGAGGATTATGCGCCACATCCAGAATCAGCAGTGGTTTTTCGTTCACAATCTGAAAACGTCCCGGCAAAGTTGCCTGCTGCAGGCCATGTCGAATTGCAGATTCATCTACGTCTAACGGAGAATAATACAGCGCGGCCAGTGCAGTAGCGGCATTTGGCAGCGGCACATGCGGTAGCGGCAGTCCGGTTAACTGATGCGACGTGTTTTCCCAACACCAACTGGCTGGTTGAGAGACAAAACGCCATTCGTTACCACGACGATACAGTACGGCCCCTTTTTCTTCCGCAACAACAGCGATCGATGCCGGCATATCCGGCTCACCTACCACGGCGGGTTTACCACGACGGAAGATACCGGCTTTCTCCCGGCCGATACTTTCCCGGTCATTTCCCAACCAATCGGTGTGATCAAGTGCAATACTGGTCACTACGGACACATCAGCATCAACAATATTGGTTGCGTCCAAGCGCCCTCCCAGACCAACTTCAAGGATGACCACATCCAGTTGCGCCTGTTTGAAGAGTTGCAATGCCGCCAGCGTACCAAATTCAAAATAAGTTAAAGAAACACGATCCCGGCCAGTGTTGATATCCGCAAAAGCCTGGCAGTGCGCCGCTTCAGGTAGTTCTTTGCCTTGAATGCGGACCCGCTCGGTATAACGCAACAAATGAGGAGAACTATAAACCCCTACCCGCTTCCCGGCGGCCAGCAGGATTGATTCCAACGTACAGCAGGTTGTCCCTTTACCATTGGTTCCAGCGACCGTAAATACGACGCTGGCAGGCTGTAAGAGTTGGAGATTTTCGGCAACCTGTTTGACACGCTCCAGTCCCAGTTCAATGGGCTGGGCATGCAGATGCTCAAGATAATGAAGCCACGTGGCCAAAGGCGACGTGGCTTGTGGTATTTGAAGATTATCCATGAGTCCCGTTCACTGACTTACGGTTCATTGACACAGAACACGGAGAAACACAGTAGTGCTCGCGAATCCTGTTCATCATTTTAATCAGGCTTCATCCTGAGATTCGGTAGTGGCAACTTGCTGATGTTCAGCAATGTCCTCCGGCTCGGGATGGTTAGTCAGCTTGGCCAGGAGAGTCGCCAGTTTATAGCGCATCTCGGGACGGCGAATGATCATATCAATCGCGCCTTTTTCCAACAGAAATTCACTGCGCTGAAAGCCTGGTGGCAACTTTTCACGTACCGTCTGCTCAATAACACGTGGTCCGGCAAAACCAATCAATGCTTTCGGCTCAGCAATATTCAGATCGCCGAGCATCGCCAGACTAGCTGACACCCCACCCATGGTGGGATCAGTCAGGACTGAAATATACGGCAGTCCACGTTCACGCATTTTGGCTAACGCGGCGCTGGTTTTCGCCATTTGCATCAGCGACATCAGCGCTTCCTGCATACGGGCACCACCACTGGCGGAGAAACACACTAGCGGACAGTTATCTTCCAGCGATTGCTCAACAGCCCGCACAAACCGTGCACCGACGACCGAAGCCATGGAACCGCCCATAAACGAAAACTCAAAGGATGCCACTACCACTGGCATATCATAAAGCGTCCCCTTCATGACCACCATGGCGTCTTTTTCATCGGATTGCTTCTGTGCAGCAACCAGACGATCCTTGTACTTTTTGGAGTCTCTAAACTTCAGTACATCTCTGGGTTCCAGTTCGCTACCTAACTCAATCGCACCTTCTTTATCAAGGAAGGCGCTGAGACGGGCACGGGCGGACAGACGCATGTGGTGGTCACATTTAGGACACACGCCCAGATTACGTTCCAGTTCAGCGCGGTAAAGTACCTGCCCGCAACTATCACATTTAGTCCAAACCCCTTCGGGGATGTTCGCCTTGCGGGTTGGTGTGATATTACTTTTGTTAAGAATTCGTTCAATCCAGCTCATTGATAACCTTTCTGCTTGAACCTGGCGTACGCCAGTACGCTGCTTATGCGCTACCATTCCATGGTAACGCAGCCGAAAAAGCGATGCCTGAACACCTGAAAGAACAGGAGTAGGCATTAGCACTCATAGCTGTCCACATAAACATAGCCATAAATGCCGCTCATTAAAGCATAACGACGCCGATCTGTGGATAAAAAACTGGTCAAACCGGGCGTTAAAATAATTTTCCACTTATTTCCTACTACTGTGTATCGTAGCTCTTTTATGACGCCAGAACTCAATCATACCGGGCAGAATAGAGATGAAGATGATTGCCACAATCAGCAGTTTCAGATTTTTCTGCACGAAGGGTAAATCACCGAACAGATAGCCCGTATAGGAAAATAGTAATACCCACAGTAATGCGCCTACCACGTTGTAAGCGGCAAAGTACCGGTAACTCATGCGTCCCATTCCCGCCACAAACGGCGCAAATGTTCTCACAATCGGTACAAAGCGCGCCAGAATAATTGTTTTCCCGCCATGACGAACATAAAACTGATGCGTTTTGTCCAGATAGCGGCGACGGAAAATCTTTGAATCAGGATTGCGGAACAGTTTCTCACCAAACAACCATCCGATGGCATAATTCACCGCATCCCCCAAAATAGCTGCGATCACCAGTAAAACAACAATCAGATGAATATCCAGTGCATTTGATGGCAACGCCGCCAGCGCACCAGCGACAAAGAGCAAGGAGTCCCCCGGCAGAAAGGGAATAACAACCAGCCCGGTCTCACAGAATAAAATAATGAACAAAATGGCATAGACCCAAACGCCATACTGCGTTACCAATTCCGCCAAATGGACATCAATGTGCAAGATAAAATCGATAACAAACCGTACAAATTCCATCATATTGGATATCTCATCATGCTATTTCTCCGCGCAACAGCGCACTCCGTTCCCGAATAAACCAGAATCAGTCATCAGCCAGAAATAATGGCCCCATGGCCAGTTTGGGAAGACCAAAACTCGCCGGGTAATCAACCATCACCAAATAAAGTCCCTCCGCTTTGGCGGTAGCAGCTGCCAACGAACGATCTTTGGCCGCCAGCAGATCGGCAATCCAGCCTTCCGGCTGGTTTTCGCATCCCACTTCCATCAGGCTGCCGACAATATTGCGCACCATATGATGCACAAAGGCATTGGCTTTGATATCTACCACAATATAGTCACCATAACGCGTGACCTTTAGATGCTTGACATTCCGCCACGGCGTACGGGACTGACATTGCATCGCGCGAAACGAGGTAAAATCATGTTCCCCTAACAGACACTGCCCCGCTCGTTCCATACGTTCCGCATCCAGTGGCAGGTAAAAATGTGTGATACCGCGAGACAAGATAGCCGGCCGATAGCGGTGATTATAGATGACATAACGGTAACGGCGGGCGGTAGCACTAAAACGGGCATGAAAATCATCGTCCACGGTTTTAACCCAACGAACCGCGATATCAGGCGGTAAATTCGCATTGACGCCCATGGTCCAGGCGGCATCTTTACGCACTGCATGCGTTGTAAAATGGACAACTTGTCCCGTCGCATGAACGCCGGCATCCGTCCGACCAGCACAGAAAACAGTAATCGGTTCGTTGGCGACTTGTGATAACGCTCGTTCAAGATAACCTTGTACACTTTCTACGTCTGCCTGACGCTGCCAGCCACAATAGCGGCTGCCGTCATACTCGATTCCCAGGGCAATCTTCAGTGATACCGCACCTTCATCAACCTGCAACTCGGTCATTACCCCAGATACTCCTCAACCAGACGTTCAGCAGTTTCTATCGCCATCAGCGCACCACCAAAGCGGATATTATCCGCCACCGACCAGAATTGCAGTAGTTCTGCTACGCCATAATCATTACGCAGACAACCAATACTGAGATGAATATTGCCAGAAGCATCTTCCACCTGAGTGGGGTAATCCTGATCCTCACTAAGCACAATATCGTCAGCCTGATTCAGTTCATCACGGGCCTCTTCTGCCGATAATGGACGTAATGCCTCAAGATGAACGACCTGAGCATGACCATAGAACACCGGTGACTGAATACAGTTCACTGAAATTGGCAAACCATTATCCTGCAATACCTTCCTTACTTGATCTACCAGTTGACGTTCTTCTCTTACACTTCCTTCATTATCGGGTAGTAATGGCAATAGATTGAATGCCAGTTGTTTCGGGAAAATTCCCGGTTCTGGCGGAATACCATTGAGCAAGCGAGCACTTTGCCCGGCCAGATCGTCCACGGCAGCTTTACCATGCGCCGACACTGATAACAGGTTGGTCACATGCAAGCGGGAAAGTCCGGCCTGTTCTGTCAGTGGCTTAATGGCCCTCAGCAACTGACTGGTCAGACTGCTTGCCACTGCCACGATATTACGATTACGGTAATCAGCCAGCACCTGCGAATTAACACCCGGCACCACCAGTGGAATATCCGGTTCCTGCGCGAACAGGCCACTGCTGTCAATAACCAGGCACCCAGCATTCCCCGCTTCGTCAGCATAGAGGGAACTGGCCTCCTGTCCGGCGACAAAGAAAGCCAGTTGCGCTTGTGACCAATCAAAGTCTGCGACATTTTCGACCGGTCTGGAGCGACCATTGAACCGTATAACTTCCCCCGCACTGCGTTCACTGGCCAGCGGATACAGCTCACCCACTGGAAATTCACGTTCCTGCAATAACTCCAGCAACGCAGAGCCTACTGCGCCCGTCGCGCCAAGCACCGCTATATTCCAGCCATTGGACATGTGGTTCTTCTCCCCCAACCTTTTTATAAAACACCTCAGGCGGTGAAGACACCGCCTGAAAAAACGAATTCGTTGATAAACTAATGACTAGCGTTCACCCTGGACCACAGCATTGAATCCTAACTGCTTCAACAGTTCTGCACTGCCCTGGTCAACGCAAATGACATGCAGTGACGACCACTCCCGACGTTCCTGATAAAATTTGCGTAACCGATCAAAACCACCGGGAATAGGTGCCGCCTGACGCAACAATGCATCATCGTGGCGGACATCATACACCAGATGCACCAGCCGTTTTAACAGCCGTTCATCCAGCGAGGCGGTTAACGTGATTTCAGTAAACTCCGGTGCCGGTAATAAGGATGACAATGCCACCTGCTGTGGTTGGCCGATAAAACGGCTCCAGGCCTCAAATACCTGGGTTGTACCGCGCGCTTTGCCTTCCAATGTATAGCCAGCGATATGGGCAGTACCGATATCGACCAGACTTAATAGTTCCGTTGATAACTCGGGCTCAGGTTCCCAGACATCCAGCACTACGCTAAGTTTTTTCCCCTGTTTGAGCACATTGAGCAGGGCGACATTATCTACCACCGGACCACGGCAGGCATTGATCAGAATAGTGCCGTCTCTCAGTGAATCAAGCAGTGTCGCATCCACGTTATGCCAGGTTTTATACGGACCGTCTTTAAACAACGGGACATGGAAAGTCAGAATATCTGCCTGTCCCGCCACCTGCTCCAGCGACAGGAAGTCCTCGTTGTCACCACGTTCGGCACGCGGCGGATCGCATAGCAGAGTCCGGACGCCAAAAGCCTTGAGTCGGGCATGAAGACGAGACCCCACATTCCCTACACCAATAATACCGACACAGCGATCTTTCAGACTGAATCCATCACGTTCCGCCAGCATCAACAAGGCAGAAAAAACGTACTCCACCACTGCAATGGCATTACAACCAGGGGCCGCAGAAAAGGCAATGCCCTGCTGCTGAAGGAAATCCTCATCAACATGGTCAGTTCCCGCCGTAGCCGTACCAACAAATTTGATCGTTTTCCCTGCCAGCAGACTGGCATTGACCTTCGTGACCGAGCGAACCATCAGAGCATCAGCGCCATTCAGCGCCTCAACCGGAATCGGCCTTCCCGGCACGGTAATAACATCACCCAGTCGGCTGAACAGCTCACGGGCATAAGGCATATTTTCATCAACGAGGATTTTCACGTTATATTTCCTGATTTACGTCTGGCGACAAACGCGCGGTTCCAGTGAAAGCAAGGGGGGTATTTTGCCACAAACCACTGTAAGGGAATACCGGCAGCGCGGGAATACACCTTGTCGACGTGCTACATGGCAGAGCGATGGTTCAGGCAGATGGGCGCTTTTTGAACTGCACTCGAACCAGCAGCCCCCCCAGCTCAGCGCCCTGAGAAAGCTCGGCACGCGTCCCGTGCCAAGCGGTAATGTCCTTGACCAGCGCCAGTCCCAATCCCGTACCCGACAGTCCTGCGCCACTGTCAAGACGGTGAAACGGCATCATCGCCTGTGCCCGGTCAGTTTCAGCGATTCCGGGACCACTGTCTTCGATCTCAAGTTGTTGGCCGATGACCCTGGCCGTTACCACACCGCCATATGGTGTATATTTCAACGCGTTATCCAATAAATTGGCGCACAATTCTGTCAGCAATAACGGCTCACCGCATATCAGACAAGACACCGCGCCTTCATACCCCAAATCAATGCATTTACTGCGCGCCTGTGGCAAACGGGAAAAACAGGTTTCACGTACCAGCTCGGCTAAATTCACCGTCTGCCATGTCTGTTCCCTATTATCGTACGCCCGCAAACGTGACAGTTGTAATAAGCGATCGGTTAACTGGATAGTGCTGTCCAGCGTTTGTTTCATCCCCGCCAGACTCTCACGCCACAATTCTGGTTGAGGGCTGGATAACGCAACCGAAACTTGGGTTTTCAGTACAGCGAGGGGGGTTCGTAACTGATGAGCAGCATCCGCGCTGAACCGTTCTTGACGAGAAACCATGTTGCTTAGGCGCTCGATATAACGATTGAAAGCCAGAATCAATGGTTGGGTTTCCGACCAGGGTAAAATGGGCGGCAATGGCGTTAAATCGCCGGGATCACGCCGCAACATCAGACTGGAAAGACGACGCAGCGGTTGCAGCAGTTTTTTCAACAGAAAAATAGCCAGGATCACCGTGATCAAAACCAGAGCACCCTGACTGATAATAGCGGTAATCAGTAACTGACGGGCAAAATCCTGTCGGGAAGACAACGTTTCCGCCACCAGAATCAGCGCCATGCCGTCTACACTATCTTCATTGACCGGTTGCCAAAGCGCGGCAATTCGAATATCCCGACCACGGTACTGCGCATCATAGAAATGCACCAATGCCGGATAAAGCGTCGATAATGGTGTATTGGGTGGCAAAGGCGGTAGGTCATCATAGCCGGAAAGCGTTTCCCCGTTGGTAGACAACACCTGGTAATAGAGATGATCGTTCATGTTACGCTCAAAACTATCAAGCACTACCCAGGGAACATCTACTATCAGGTGACCCTGCCGCACGGTCAGACGCTCTGCAACCGTCCGTGCAGAAGCCAGCAACATGCGATCATAAGCCTGCGTGGCCGCCGCTACCGCATTATGGTAATGCGTCCATACCGATAGTGCCCACAACAGCAGCATCGGCATGCCGAGATATAAAATCAGTTGACCACGTAATGAGTCAGTCAGACGCATTCTGGCACTCAAGACTGTATCCCAGCCCTCGCAATGTCACGATAACCACATTACTGCCCGCCAGTTTTTTACGCACACGATGGACATAAAGATCGATACTTTCCGGATTGGCATCATCGGTCAGCGTAAATACCTGGTCGTAAACATGTTGGCGGGAAACCGGGCGACCACACCGTTGCATTAACGTATTCAGTACCGCCAATTCCCGTGGCGTTAATGTCAGAGGTTTGCCCTGTAGCAAAAAATACCCCTCGTCATGCCAACTCAAGTCACCAAAATGTTGCACTTCCTGCATCTGCCCGCGACTGCGCCGCAGCAAAGCCCGTAGTCGGGCTTCCAATTCCTCCAGTTCAAACGGTTTGGTGAGGTAATCATCCGCCCCTGAATTCAACCCCTTGACGCGATCAGCCACGCCGGAGCGTGCCGTAAGCAACAGCACTGGCAGGCTCTGACCACGTTTTCTGATCCGAGCCAACAATTCCAGCCCGTTCATCCGCGGCAAAGAGACATCCAGTACAACCAGTGCATAACATTCGTTCTGCAACAGATGATCTGCTGACAGCCCATCGCCGACCAGATCTACCGCGAACCCGGCACCACTGAGTGCTTTCTGCAACCAGTGCGCCAGTTCCGGATGATCCTCGACAAGTAAAATACGCATTACAAACAACCTATTGTGAAAAACTATTCTGGTTAAAAATCGTTGTCATCAAAAAATTGCCTTATCAGTCATTCGTATTTCAGACACCATTTATTTACCACATCACCAAGGCAATAATGACCATTGATGGGAAGACGGACACAACAAAAGTTTCATTTTGCGAACCAACATCCAGCATTCCATTAACACTTTCATCTATTCCTGTCGCCTCTATCACCTGTTTTAAGCGATGTAAATCACATCAGTGAAACTTTTATAGCGATTGAAAGGTAACTGAAAGGTTACATCCGTAACAATTCAACAACCGACCGTTCCCGTGACAGGGATGCACCAACAGCATAAATATGAGGAGTCATCATGAAAAAATACCTCTGCCTTACCCTTACCGCCTCTGCTCTACTGTTTGCAGTACCCATGGTTCAGGCGGCAGACACACCATCACGTACCGAGTGTATTGCGCCAGCCAAACCTGGCGGTGGATTTGATCTCACCTGTAAACTGCTGCAAGTGACATTGCAGGAAACCAAACTGATAGACAGTCCGATGCGCGTCACTTATATGCCAGGCGGCGTGGGGGCAGTAGCCTATAACACCATCATTGCACAGCGTCCGAATGAGCCAGGCACCGTGGTAGCGTTTTCAGGTGGTTCACTGCTTAATCTTTCGCAGGGAAAATTCGGCCGCTATACCGTTGATGATGTGAAATGGCTGGCAGCCGTGGGGACCGACTATGGCATGGTGGTCGTCCGCGCCGATTCGCCTTACAAAAACCTGAAAGATCTACTCAATGCCATGCAGAAAAACCCCGATCAGGTGGTTATCGGTGCAGGCGCCTCCATCGGCAGTCAGGATTGGATGAAAAGTGCGTTGCTGGCACGCTATGCCGGTATCGACCCACGAAAAATGCGCTATGTCGCTTTTGAAGGTGGCGGTGAACCACTGACCGCCATGCTCGGTGGACATGTTCAGGTGGTTTCTGGCGATATGAGTGAAATGGTTCCCCATTTAAAAAGTGGGAAAATCCGTGTGTTGGCCGTATTTTCCAATAACCGTCTACCCGGTCAGTTAGCCAATATTCCAACGGCCAAAGAGCAGGGTTATGACCTGGTATGGCCGGTCATTCGCGGCTTTTACCTCGGTCCGAAAGTCAGTGATGCTACCTACCAGTGGTGGGAAACGATTTTCAAAAAAATGGCCGCCAGCGACGAGTTCAAGAAACAACGCGATATGCGTGGTCTGTTTGAATTCAATATGACGGGTAAAGACCTTGATGCCTATGTCAAAAGACAGGTCGTCGACTATCACGAGCAAGCAAAAGACTTTGGTCTGGCAAAATAATGGAGGTTGCCATGAGTGACCGTTTATTCGCAGGCATTTGGTTGTTGCTCTGTCTCGCTGGACTATATATCGGCTGGGGCATTCAGAGTGAATACAGTTACGAACCTGTAGGACCACGTCCTTTTCCTATCGGCATTCTGCTGTTGATGTCCATATGTGCCATTTTTATGCTGATACGGAAATCGGATACGGTGTCATGGCCGCATTACATGTTGTTAAAACGCCTTCTGACCCTGATTGTCGCCCTGTTTGTTTACGCCTGGTGGTTTGAGCGGCTGGGATTTCCACTGGATACCGCCCTGCTGGCATTTTGCATTGGCATGTTATTTGGCGCCACCTGGTGGGCCGCTGCAATATCTGGATGTGTTATGGGCGTTTTTCTGTTCTACGCCTTCGATAGACTACTTGATGTCACGCTGCCGATTGGCAGCGTATTCAGCTAAGGGGAGATAAATACAATGGAAACCTGGTATTTTCTGATGCAAGGATTTGCGGTAGCCATGACGCCGGAAAACCTGGTCATTGCCCTGATTGGCTGTTTTATCGGTACCGTGGTAGGTTTGCTTCCCGGTTTGGGTCCAATCAACGGCGTCGCTATCCTGATGCCCTTAGCCTTTGCATTGAAACTGCCTGCCGAGTCAGCATTAATCCTACTGGCGACAGTTTACATTGGCTGTGAATATGGTGGCCGTATTTCATCTATCCTGCTTAATGTGCCTGGTGATGCAGGCGCCATCATGACAGCATTGGACGGCTATCCATTGGCACAGCAAGGCAAGGCGGGTATCGCACTTTCGATTTCCGCTGTCAGTTCCTTTATTGGCTCCACTATCGCCATTCTCGGCATTATTCTGTTTGCACCATTATTGGCTAACTGGGCACTGGCCTTCGGTCCGGCGGAGTATTTTGCCCTGATGGTGTTCGCTATTGCGTGTCTGGGCAGCATGATGAGTCAAAATCCGCTGAAGTCATTTCTGGCGGCATTGATAGGGTTGAGCCTGGCCACCGTAGGGGTGGATGCCAATACCGGTGTATATCGTTTCACCTTTGATAACGTACATCTTTCCGATGGTATCCAGTTCGTCGTCGTGGTCATCGGCCTGTTCTCCGTGAGTGAAATTCTGCTGATGCTGGAAAGCACCAGTGGCGGACAAAAAGCGGTAAAACACACCGGCCGCATGCTATTTAACGCCAAAGAAGCCATGCAGTGCGCCGGCCCGACGATTCGTTCTTCTCTAATGGGTTTTTTTATCGGCGTACTGCCTGGCGCGGGCGCCACCATTGCCAGCGCTATCGCCTGGATGACCGAGAAAAAACTCAGCGGCAATAGCGACACCTTCGGCAAAGGTGATATTCGCGGTATCGCCGCGCCTGAAGCGGCAAATAACGCCTCGGCCTGCGGTTCATTTATTCCCATGCTGACACTGGGTATCCCTGGTTCTGGCACCACCGCTGTCATGGTAGGAGCACTGACGCTATATAACATTACGCCCGGCCCGGCCATGTTTACCGAGCAGCCAGATATCGTCTGGGGACTGATTGCCGCCTTACTGATTGGTAATCTGATACTGCTGATCATGAACATTCCGATGATCGGCCTGTTCACCCGCATGCTGAACGTTCCTATGTCACTTCTGGTTCCGGCCATTGCCGCCATTTCTGCTGTGGGTGTTTATGCCGTTCACAGTACGACGTTCGATCTGATGCTAATGGTGGGATTGGGCGTATTTGGCTATATTCTGCGCAAAATGCATTTCCCTATGTCACCACTGATTCTCGGCTTTGTTCTGGGGGACATGTTGGAGCAAAATCTGCGTCGTGCTCTGTCCATCAGTAATGGCGGGTTAGCCATTCTGTGGGACAGCACTATCAGCAAAAGCCTGCTGATACTGGCTATCGCCGTGCTGATTCTGCCAGTTGTGCTGAAAGTCTGGCGCAAATACCATCATCGCACGTCATCAGTAGAACCGATATAACGTACTCCCCTCGTTAAACAACAACATATCGTCACGGAGATAGCGGAACTGCCTCCGTGGCATCATCAGTTATTAGAGATGCTGTAGACATAATATTACGGTGGCAACAGGTTTCACTCCGGTTACACCGCCTTTTCGCAGAGGTCTCCATTCGATTCAGCATCTATGCTTACGTGCACTGTTCTCTTTTCGACTAAAATTTTTTATACAATCATGCGACCTGACTACCCGTAAGATCCGGTGATTGATATCATGGTTATCTTTTATTCAATCTGTTGCACAATCCCTGAACAGCGACCCGGTAAGGATCCCCAATGCAACCAGTAAGCGGCCCCGGTAACTCTTTACAAGGCGACAAGACAGTCGATACGCCATCGTTAAAGGCCAGTACCCAGGGAGAAGACTTACCCTTGACGCCAGCACAGCGAACCACGCTGGAACGGCTGATTGTAAAAATCATGGCACTCAGTTCGTCTAAAACAGCGGAAATATGGGCTGGTTTACGCCATGATCTCGGAATCAAGAATGGTGCGGAGATTATGTCGACGCAATTCAAGGCTGCCGAGCAAGTGCTACAGACCCGACTCTCCACCGCACAAGATACACTTGGCGCTCGCCAGTTATTACAACAGCTTACCGAACTGTTACCGCAAGGGAATAACCGTCAGGCAGTCAGTCAGTTTATTCGTCAGCAATTCGGTCATACCGTGCTCAGCTCACTAAGTCATTCACAATTACAACAGGTCGTCACACTACTGCAAAATGGCAAAATGCCGCAGGCCAGCCAGTCATTGCAATCGGGAGTACTCCCGCCATCGGGTCAGGTAGCGCCATCAGGACCATTGTTACAATCTGGGCAAGGCATTTCCCCCGGCTCGGTTGTCACGCCCATTCCCTTATCGGTCGCCACACCGCTGGAACGACCGTTGTTGCCTGCTGAACACAACAGCCTGAACCAACTCGTATCTCGCCTGACAGCACTCACTGGTGAACCCGTCGCCAAGGTATGGCTGACACTGATGAATATCCAGGGCCTGGATAGTGGGGATCCCATTCCCGCGAAAAATTTTCAAATACTGAGCCAGTTCCTGCAAACGCAGACGGCATTAATTCAGCATCATCCAGCGCCGACGCTGGCAACGCTGCAAACCGTACTGAAACAGCCTGTCGATACACAAGAACAGCAGATGTTGCTGAATTACGCCCAAACTCATTTTAACGCTACACCACAAACCCAGCTAACACCTTTTCAGATCAATGACATAGTGACTTTTTTGTTCAGCAAACGTTTGCAGAATACGCAGGAAAAAGCGTCGTCTGCCTACGCCTTATCTGGTCAGCCACTGGTCAACCCGTTTATTGCCATGCTACCCACAGAGTGGCGGCCATTATTTGGCAAACCGATGGCATTAGCCATAATGGGTACATTACTGGTAATGCTTCTGCTGTGGATGCTGTTCTGATGAAGTAGCGACTTATCGGGGCTCTAATAATAGGAAATTTTGCTGAGGAAAAACCATAACCGGAACACTGAAGAATGCCGGGGTAGATAGATGCTACCCCGGTATCAGAGAGAATTACTGCGGATATTTACTCATTACCAACACGGCGTTAGTTCCGCCGAAACCAAACCCATTGGACATCACGGTGTTCAGCTTACGCTCAGTCGGCTTAGTGATGATTTCCATGCCTTCGGCATGTTCATCCTGCGTTTCAATGTTAATACTCGGTGCAATAAAACCATGCTTCAGCATGAGCAGCGAGTAGATGGTTTCCTGAACGCCTGCGGCTCCCAGAGAGTGGCCGGTCATCGACTTGGTTGAAGAGAACGCCGGGACATTGTTGCCAAAAACCTCACGCATCGCCCACAGTTCCTTCACATCACCTACTGGTGTAGATGTACCATGTGTATTAATGTAATCAACCGGTGTATCAACACTTTGCAGAGCCATCTTCATACAACGCATGGCACCTTCACCTGACGGAGCCACCATATCAGCACCATCGGAGGTTGCACCATACCCAACAACTTCCGCATAGATGTGCGCACCACGCGCCAATGCGTGCTCCAGTTCTTCCACTACCACAATACCGCCACCGCCAGCGATAACAAAACCATCACGATCCGCGTCATAGGTACGTGACGCTTTTTCCGGCGTGTCATTGTACTTGGTGGACAACGCGCCCATGGCATCAAACTCACAGGCCATTTCCCAGCACAACTCTTCACCACCACCAGCAAAAACAACATCCTGCTTGCCCAACTGAATCATCTCTACCGCATTACCGATACAGTGAGCCGAAGTTGCACAGGCAGAACTGATGGAATAGTTAACACCACGGATTTTGAACGGCGTCGCCAGACAGGCAGAAACACCAGATGCCATGGATTTGGTTACCATATAGGGGCCAACACCGCGCAAACCTTTGGCACGCATACCATCTGTACCAGCCACTTGGTTGCGTGGGGAACCACCACCAGAGCCCACAATCAGACCAGTACGGTCATTAGAAACCTGATCCGGTGCTAAACCGGAATCTGCAATAGCTTGCTCCATGGAAAGATAAGCATAAATAGATGCATCACTCATAAAACGCACAACTTTGCGATCGATAAGTCCAGCGGTATCCAGTTTAACGTTTCCCCATACGTGACTACGCATGCCGGAATCTTTCAGCTCTTGGGAAAACGTTATGCCTGAGCGGCCTTCACGTAAAGATGCCAGGACTTCTTCTTGGTTATTACCGATACTAGATATGATCCCCAGACCAGTAATTACAGCACGTTTCATTCAATACCTCTTCCACTTATATAGTTTGGGATTTAGCCATGCACTTTAGCGTACACTTGTAAGCTGAACAAGTCCGATCAGACGAACTCTTCTCAAATTTGCGCCCTAACCGACTGATCGCTAAAATCGCACCACTGCCTGAATAATGAGTTAGTTGCCGTGACAGCCCTTCCCATTCAACATGCTGTACTGAGTTGGAACGATCAGGGTACACCTGTATCGCAACAGTTTGATGACGTCTACTTCTCCAATCAGAATGGATTGGATGAAACCCGCTACGTCTTTTTACAGGGGAACCATTTTCCGGTACGTTTTTTCTACCATTCCGATGCGGTATGTACTGTTGCGGAAACCGGGTTTGGTACTGGGTTGAATTTTCTTACCTTGTGGCAGGCATTTGATCAGTTTCGCAAACAGGCACCACATGCTGTGCTGCGTCGACTTCATTTCATCAGTTTTGAAAAGTTTCCGTTACGTTGCCACGATCTGGCCGCCGCACATGCTCAGTGGCCGGAGCTGGCACACTATGCCAATGAATTGCGTCAACAGTGGCCAATGGCATTACCCGGTTGTCATCGTCTGATTCTGGCAAAAGGCGCTATCACGCTGGATTTATGGTTCGGTGACATCAATACGTTGCTACCCCAATTGGACGATAGTCTGACACACAAAATTGACGCCTGGTTTCTGGATGGCTTTGCCCCGGCCAAAAATCCGGATATGTGGACGGAGAATCTGTTCGGTTCAATGGCCAGGCTATGTCGTCCGCAAGGTACGTTTGCAACCTTCACGGCAGCGGGATTCGTTCGCCGCGGACTACAACAAGCGGGTTTTAACGTAAGTAAAATCAAAGGGTTTGGTCATAAACGGGAAATGCTATGCGGTACAGTGCCAGAAGCCATAACAGCACTCGATACCACGCCCTGGTATACCCGGCCTGCGGCAACAGATTCCCATGATGTGGCAATTATCGGTGGTGGTATAGCCAGTATTCTAACGGCGTTGGCACTGCAACGGCGAGGAACTCACGTCACGCTTTATTGTACCGACGACACGGTGGGGCAAGGTGCGTCAGGCAACCGCCAGGGGGCACTCTACCCGCTATTGAACGATAAACACGATGCCCTATCCTGTTTCTTCGCCAATGCATTTACCTATGCACGGCGCTATTATGATGCCCTTGCCGCTCAGGGCATTCAATTTGAGCACCAATGGTGTGGTGTAAGTCAGCTGGCTTACGATGACAAAAGCGCCCGCAAGATAGCAAAAATTATTGCCGGTCACTGGCCGTTGGAACTGGTTGCCGACCATTCAGCAGAGGAATTGACCACACTCGTCGATTTGCCGTTACAAACTCATGGTATCACCTATCCACAAGGCGGCTGGTTATGCCCAGCAGAACTGACGACCGCCACGTTAGCGCTGGCACAACAGCGTGGACTGGTAGCACAGATGAATACCCCGGTAAAGCGTCTGGTACAGACTTCGTCAGGCTGGACGCTGGTACTCAATGAAGATCGGGAAGAGAACCACGCCACAGTGATTCTGGCCAACGGTCATCGATTAACAGAGTGGGAACAGACCCGACATTTACCTGCCTATCCCGTCCGCGGCCAGGTAACGCATATCCCCACCACCCCACGCTTGAGACAACTTAAACAGGTACTCTGCTACAATGGCTACCTGACACCACTCAGCCCACAGCATCAGCAGCACTGTATCGGTGCCAGTTACCAGCGTGGTGATAGCGGAACGGATTACCGCGAAGAGGATCAGCAGCAGAACCATCAACGGCTGATTGATTGTCTGCCAGATGTCGCCTGGTCAGAAGACATTGATATCAGCGGTCAGTTGGCGCGCAGTGGTATCCGCTGCGCCACTCGCGATCATCTGCCATTATTGGGAGCGGTGCCTGATTATCAGCAGACAGTGGCAGACTATCAGGATTTACCACAACAACTGGCGACGGGAAACGCGAGCGCTGCCGCGCCGGTTCACCACAACCTGTTTATTCTGGGGGCGCTTGGCTCACGGGGTTTATGTTCAGCACCGCTGGCGGCAGAAATTCTGGCATCACAGATATACGGTGAGCCGTTGCCGCTGGATAAGGAAACCCTGGCAGCACTCAATCCAAACCGCTTTTGGATAAGAAAGTTGCTAAAAAGCCGGCCAGTGTAATGTTATCTATATATCTGTCCAGGCGATAAATCGAACATGGGCCAATCAATCAGCCCATGAGACAGCATGGCTTAACTTGCCTGCTGGTGCTGCGCCTGGAGATAAAGTCGTTCCCACATGTCATTCACCAACGCCTGGTCGGGCGGGGAAAGCTCGCCATGTTGAATCGCGTTGTGCAGACTGCCATATACTCGGGTACACAGCGCTTCAGCCGTATTCTCGCCATGCTCTTCCGCCTCGGCGACAGCCAGCGTCAAATGACCGCGCAGGTAGCCACCGGCAAAAAGTTCATCATCGCTGGCATGTTCCACCATGTCATCGATCAGCGTCAAAATACGCGCTTCAAATTCTGCGATCATCTATCGTCCTCAGTTATTCATATTTACCGGTCACTCAGCAGAGATCGTCGGGGTATGGAAAGTCCGTGCTCGTTAATGGCGCTGTATTGTAAAACAATTGTAACGCGTTAATAAAGCGCGCCGGACGTTCAGGAATAGTATGCTGCAAATAGTGCATAACCTGGCCGTGGACCCGCCGTTGAAACGCAATACGATCCGGCGTTACCTCGCCATTGAGGTTATCGCAGCTAACATTAAAGGGAAAACCCGCCGCGACGCAGAATAACCACTCCAGCGCTTGAGGCTTTATTTCAACGTCTTCAAACTGATGTTGAGTTTCGGCATCGCGCCCATCAGGGCAATACCAGTAACCGAAATCCACTTGCAGACGACGCGCTGCACCCGCAATACACCAGTGTGAAATTTCGTGCATGGCGCTGGCATAAAAACCATGTGCAAACACAATCCGGTGATAGGGTACCTGTTCATCCGCTGGCAGATAAATCGGCTCATCCTCACCCTTGATTAGCTGAGTGTTGTAATCGCGGCTAAAGCAGTCATTAAACAGTTGGATCAGTTGATCATAGCGATGAACTACGGTGTGTTGTGGTGACGTTGTCATGAAAAGATCTGTCCCAGCCACTGCGAAATAGCGCTGCCGTGACTATCATAAATTAACTTACAGCTCATCAGTGCAGAAACCATCACCAGCATAGGACGAATCAGTTTTTGTCCTTTGGTCAAGACCATTCTGGCACCGAGGCGCGCGCCAATGATTTGTCCCAGCAGCATCACCCCACCCAATCCCCATACGACTTTTCCACCCAGAATAAAAAATAGCAGGCTACCAAAATTGGATGTGAAGTTTAGTACTTTGGCATGAGCAGTCGCTTTCGCCAGGTTAAAACCATGCAGTGTGACATAACCGAGAGCGAAGAAAGATCCCGCTCCCGGCCCAAAAAAACCGTCATAAAATCCGACACAGCCGCCAGTAACCAGAGCAAACGGCACAGCGGATAAACGACGCTGCCGATCATTATTTCCTATTTTGGGCACCAACAGGAAATAAAGGCCGATCCCGATCACCAGTACCGGTAAAAGCTGTCGCAAGAAACCGGCATGAATCTGCTGAATCAGCCAGGCACCGAAAACCGCCCCCACAAAAGTAAAAGCGATAGCCAGTTTCTGCTCTCCCAGTTTTACCGCGCGATGGCGGATAAAATACAAGCTGGAGGAAAAAGAGCCGCCCACGGCCTGGAGCTTATTGGTCGCCAAAACTTGCGTAGGCGAAAGCCCCGCCGCTAACAATGCAGGAATGGTCAGCAGTCCGCCGCCTCCAGCAATCGAATCAATAAACCCCGCCAGCATGCCAACGAAAAACAACAGGCCCAGCATTTCTGGCCCTACAACAAACCATTCCATGAATTATTCCACACTAAAATGTCTGTCAACGAGTGCCTGACATGACGGGGGCAACGGGGGTGGTAACGTTTTTACTGGTGTTTTAGTACTCGGCTGGCGCGGCTGAAACCAACTGGAAAGTTCAGCCCCACAACCATCACCTGCGGGCGGAGAGTCCTGCTCCTGACACTCCAGACTATCGGCCGGACAACGCAGACGGACATGCATATGGGCACGGTGAGCAAACCACGGGCGGACTTTGTGCAACCATGCACGATCCTCACCGGCTTCACGACAAAGCTGCTTTTTAATCGCCGGATTAACGAAAATACGTGTTACGTCTCTATCCTGTGCCGCCGTTTTTATCAAATAGTCGATCTCAGGTCGCCACAGATGAGGATTGACTTGCCGGTCACCCGCCATCACCAAATCCACAGGTTGTGGTTGAAGTAGTTGTTGTTGGCTCCAACGGCGACGAGGTAGTTGTAACCAGATATCCACATCCAGACCAGATTGGTGGCTGACATGGCCGCTACTGAAACGACCACCGGCAGGCATTCCCATATCGCCAATCAGCAATTCCGCCCCGGTGGCACGACGTATTTGCGAGCTCAGACGATAAATAAACGCCACTAGCTCCGGATGACCGAAATAACGGCGTTGATCGACGCGCATAACCTGATAATCCGACGATTGCAGCGCTAACGGTTGCGCACCGATGATACAGCCATTGGCAAAACTGCCAATGGACTGTGCCGTGCCAGCTATCGGGTGGGTAACTTCCTGCCAGGGCGTTTTTGCCTCGGCTGCGACACTCAGCAACAGTGCCGCCATTGCTATCAAGCCTGTTTTCATGCTGCCTTACCAACGGGGAACCTGACTGACAACATCACCACACTGCGCCCGCTGACGCAGCAGATGATCCATCAGCACAATCGCCATCATCGCCTCAGCGATAGGAACGGCACGAATGCCCACACAAGGATCGTGACGCCCACGGGTAACCATTTCGGTTGCTTCACCGTCGCGGTTAATCGTGCGGCCCGGCACCATAATGCTGGATGTAGGCTTCAGTGCCAGATGTGCAATAACTGCCTGACCACTACTGATACCCCCCAGAATACCGCCAGCATGATTGCTCTGAAAACCATCCGGGGTTATTTCATCGCGGTTTTCGCTGCCACGTTTGGTCACCACCGCAAAGCCGTCACCGATCTCCACACCTTTTACAGCATTAATGCTCATCAGTGCATGGGCCAGATCGGCATCAAGACGATCAAACACCGGTTCTCCCATCCCTGCCGGGACAGACTCTGCTACCACCGTAATCTTGGCTCCAATGGAATCCCCGGCTTTCTTCAGCCCACGCATCAGTTCATCCAAGGCTTCCAGCTTATCTGGATCCGGACAAAAGAACGGATTCTGTTCAACCTGATCCCAGTCTTTCAATTCACAACTGACTTCCCCGATCTGGGCCAGATAACCGCGGATTTGAATACCATGCTGTTGCTGCAAATATTTTTTGGCAATTGCCCCGGCAGCCACACGCATCGCGGTTTCACGAGCCGAGGACCGCCCACCGCCACGGTAATCTCGGATCCCGTATTTCTGTTCATAGGTGTAATCTGCATGCCCCGGCCGGAACAGATCTTTAATAGCACCGTAGTCCTGCGAGCGCTGATCGGTATTCTCAATCAGCAGGCCAATACTGGTTCCGGTAGTCACCCCTTCAAATACGCCGGACAAAATACGGACCTGATCCGGCTCCCGACGCTGGGTGGTATAGCGGGAAGTTCCCGGACGGCGGCGATCAAGATCGTGCTGTAAATCTGCTTCAGTCAATGGGATACCGGGGGGGACGCCGTCCACAACGCAGCCCAAGGCAATACCATGAGACTCACCAAAGGTGGTGACACGGAAAAACTGACCAATACTGTTTCCTGCCATCACATCTCCTTAGCGTGATAAAAGAATTAGGTCGTTACCGGACAGATTCAGTCGCGGTAAATGCTGAAATGCGTTTTGCAATCCACCAACTGTGATCGAGTCAGCATAAAGACGCCGTCACCACCGTGTTCAAATTCAAGCCAGGTGAATGGAATATCCGGATACTGCTCCATCAAATGCACCATGCTGTTGCCCACTTCACAGATTAGCACTCCCTCTTCACTGAGGTAATCTGGCGCACAAGCCAGAATCCGGCGCACCAGCTTGAGCCCGTCGCTACCCGCCGCCAGTCCCAGTGCCGGCTCATAACGGAACTCCTGTGGCAAATCGGCCATATCATCTTCATCCACATACGGAGGATTGGTCACGATCAAATCATAGTGAATGGCAGTCAAATCACGGAACAGATCAGAACGGATGGGCGTAACGTTATATTCCATAGCGTGCTGCTGGATATTCTGCTCGGCTACCGCTAGCGCATCGAGGGAAATATCCACCGCATCCACCTCAGCTTCCGGGAAAACCTGGGCGCAGGCAATAGCGATACAACCGCTGCCAGTACACAGATCCAGGATATGATGCGGCGATGTGGGCAACAGGGATTGGAAACCGTTGTTGATCAACTCCCCAATCGGGGAACGTGGCACCAGAACACGTTCATCCACATAGAATTCCAGTCCGCAGAACCAGGCCTTATTAGTCAGATAGGCTACCGGAATACGCTCGTTCACCCGGCGGATCACCCGTTCAACGATGCGGTGGCGTTCGCTGGAGGTCAACCGGGCACGATACATATCCTCGGGAATATCAAGCGGCAGAAACAGACTGGGCAATACCAGTTGCAGCGCTTCATCCCACGGGTTATCAGTACCGTGACCATAATAGACATGGGCTGCGTTAAACCGGCTCACGGTCCAACGCAACATATCCTGAAGGGTATGCAGATCGTTGACCGCCTCATCGACGAAAATTTTGTCCAAGTCTGCCCTCCGCAGATGTCTCTCAATATAAAGTCGGCGTCTAGTTTGCCATGAAGCCTACGACAAATCAGCAGATATCACCGCCCAACGCCCGGTAATACCGAGTTTTATTTAGTGACGTCAGGAAGAAAATGTACACTGTGAGGAAATTATCGCGAAGTGAAACCGTTATGAAAAAAAAATACACGCTAAATGAGGAGGAATTACAGCTTTTTCGCTCCTCTGTGGCAGGAGCCCGTCGGTTACGTCAGGATACTTTTGTTCATAAACCAGAACGTCGTAAACTTGGGGAATTAGCGCCTCGTCGGGTGACACAGGAACAAGTAGATGCCAGCTTCTATTTCTCTGACGAATTTCAGCCCCAGTTGGATAATGAAGGGCCGACGCGCTACATTCGTCCTGATACCAACCACTACGAACTGAAAAAGTTGCGCCGTGGCGACTATTCACCCGAGCTTTTTCTGGATTTACATGGACTGACGCAGCAGGAAGCAAAACAGGAACTTGGGGCGCTATTGGCCGCCTGCCGCCGCGAACATGTGTATTGCGCCTGCGTCATGCATGGACACGGCAAACACATTCTAAAACAGCAGACGCCACTCTGGTTGGCCCAACACCCCGATGTGCTGGCGTTTCATCAGGCACCACGGGAATTCGGCGGCGACGCCGCGCTATTGGTACTTGTCGCAATGGATATTCCGACAGTGGAATAATAGGACCAGGTGGCTTGGCTAACTACTGGCTTTACTAACTACTGGCTTTAATCGTTAACTGCGAAGGGCTCACTTGCCAGTGACACTCGCCGACACCGGACTCCGCTTCCAGGTTCACGCAGGCAACCGCTGAAGTAGCGAACATCGGTGCGGTTTCACCAGGACACAACGAGGCGACCAAATAGCCAACAAGCGGTAAATGAGAGATGATCAGCACACCGCCAGTCCCTTCTTTTGCCAGTGTTTGCAAATAGTAGCTTATCAGTTTCGCATCACCACCTGGTGTCAATTCCGGCAGACATTCATCTTCCTCTGGCAGGGGAAGTGTGCTCCGCACAGCCTGCAACGTCTGACGGGCACGGAGATAAGGGCTGACCAAGACTCGATCGATATCAATCGCCTGATTATTCAACCAGGCAGCCATTTGATGTGTCTCATTACAGCCCCGGGCGCTAAGAGGCCTGAGCGCATCACTGGCTGCGTCAGGTACAGCATCACCATGACGCATGATCAAAACTTGCATATTACACCGCTATATTGATGAAAATGATGGTAAAAATTTATAACAATCATAGATTACCTGAAACGCCGCGCCCTCGTGTTGCTCTACATCACAGACTGGAACAGCGTACTTGAATGCATATTTGCAGCAGTTTTAACCAATACAAAGCGCATTTTTTTACCCCATTTATCCTTGGATAG
Source organism: Prodigiosinella confusarubida (assembly GCF_002847015.1). Classification (GTDB taxonomy): domain Bacteria; phylum Pseudomonadota; class Gammaproteobacteria; order Enterobacterales; family Enterobacteriaceae; genus Prodigiosinella; species Prodigiosinella aquatilis. The sequence continues at coordinate 2,198,398 of NZ_CP025085.1, read as the reverse complement.
CAACCAGCCATACCACTCGACTATCCGACAAAAGCGTCATATCACGCATTGGGATGTAATTTTCTACCTTTTCAGCACATTACTCTTGCATACGGGATGGCTGACACTGTTATTATAAAAACAATATTCTTTTCAATGTCTTTATTTATTTTCTTTCCGTTATTTTCACCCAAATAACAAGACAAATTAAGCATAAAAGCCCAATAAAGTAATAAATACAGAACAAATAATGCCAGTTTTATTCTAAATATATCGTGACGCTTATTTATGACAATTTCATTTCATGCGATTGGAAAAATAGGATTGTTCATCTACATTTATTAATGAAGACTCACTGTATTTTTCTCCTGTCCTATTTTAGGGTTATGCCCAACATCCAGGGAATCAAAACCCCCTGTTATATCAGTAAACTCACTACTTATTCAGCCCATTTATTACATGCACGTTCCGCTTCAATGCGCACTGTTTTTTACTATATTCGCCGTTTTTACATTAACATATTTTATTTGGTCATAGCCCAATAGGGTATATCACTGTTAAAACGCAATGAGCTAATTAATTATTGGCTTCTAGTCTATTTAATAAAAAGATCTATTCGGTATAGATGACCGCCATTCGTAATATACCCAACAGATTTCAAAATGCAGGGAAAAGGCAATCGAGTGAATCCCTGAAAGCTAATTACCCTGCCTCAGATTTCAGGGCGGACGTATCAGAATGCCTTGAAGGATAAAAATACGGTTCCGCGCTTTCACTCCGGGAAAGCAAAGCACGACAAGGCGCAAAACGATCACCATACTGTTGTTGTAATACTTGCAGTGTTTTAACCACCGTATCGCTCCCCAAATGATCGATGTAGCGAAATGGTCCTCCCAGAAATGGTGGAAAACCAATACCCAATACCGCACCGATATCACCTTCGCGGGCACTACGAATAATGCCTTCATCCAGACAACGCGCTGCTTCGTTCAGCAACAGCATCACACAACGCTGTGCCATCAATGCCGAATCCAAATGCGCTTTCGGGGTAACACCGAGCAACGGATAAACGGTATTATCAACATCTTTCTTAGACCGTTGCCAGATATGCCGCTGATAACCATAACGGTAAAAACCACGCGCATTTTTCCGTCCCTGACGATCATCGCTGGCAATAACCTTCAGCGCGGGAGGCACACTGAAACGTTCACCCAGCTCACGAGTCAGGATCGGAGCAATCTTTATCGCAACGTCAATTCCCACTTCATCCAACAGCGTAAAAGGCCCGACCGGAAAACCGAAGCGAACCAGCGCCTGATCGATAGTATCTACTGGCTCGCCTTCCAGCAGGCAACGCGCCGCTTCATCAAGGTAAGGCGCCAGAATCCGGTTAACGTAAAACCCCGCACGGTCAGCGACAACAATAGCCGTTTTTCCCTGTTTTTTTACTAATGCCACCGTAGTGGCAATAGTTTCCGCGCTAGTACCAGTGTGGGGAATAACCTCAACAAGCGGCATTTTCTCCACCGGGCTGAAATAATGCAGGCCGATAACCTGTGCTGGTCGACTGGCTTTGGCGGCAATCTGATGAATAGGCAACGAGGACGTATTCGAAGCAAAAATCGTATCAGGTGAGGCAAATTGCTCAACCTCTGACACCATCTGTTGCTTCAGGGCTAAATCCTCAAATACCGCTTCAATAACAATATCGATCTGCTCAAAACCACGATAATCCGTACTGCCAGTCATCAGGCTCATTTGCCGTTGCTGCTCGATATGCGTTATGCGTCGATGGGTTAGCTGTTTTTCAAGCTTCTGCCAATGGTGCTTTAATGCGCGATTTACCCCTTTTTCCTGGATATCTTTGATTCTTACCGGCAGCCCGCCTCGAATCGCCGTTACGCTGGCAATACCTCCCCCCATCAAACCGCCACCCAGCACAGCAACCCGATGGATCACCCGCGCTTCACCACCGGCTTCCGACGTTTTTTTCAGTGCTGTAGCGGTGAAAAACAGACCACGCAGAGCGATGGACTCTGGTGACATGACCAGCTTGCCAAACGCTCGCGCTTCCGCCAGATATCCTTCCGCTTCACCCTTTTCCAAACCATCGCGTACCACTTGAATAATTTTCCCGGTGGCCGGGTAATGTCCCTGCGTCCTGGCCTGTGTTTTCTGCTTAACCACCCTGAACAACAACGATCTGATCAGACGACTATGCATAAAACCGATACGCCAATTCACTGGCGATGATGTTCTCTTGCCTTGTCGTATCATCGCCTCGGCCGTCTCCAGCAAAATACTGTATGGTACGGCGTCATCCACCAGGCCCAGCCTGAGAGCCTGTTGGCTGCGAACATGCTTTCCTGTCAGCATAAGATCCAGCGCTTTATCAACACCAATTAAGCGGGGTAAACGCTGTGTTCCGCCTGAACCAGGTAACAAACCTAGCTGAACTTCCGGCAATCCCAATACGGTTTTATCCTCTGTGGTACAAACCCGATAATCGCATGCCAGTGCCAGCTCCAGTCCGCCGCCCAGACAAGCGCCATGAATGGCGGCGACGACGGGAAAAGGCAGTCCGGCGATATACGCCAGTGTCTCCTGCCCTGTTCTGGCTAACGCTTCGGCCTGTTTGGCATCAGTGCAATTATCCAACATGGTGATATCTGCCCCGACGATAAAGGAATCCGCTTTGGCTGACACAAAAATCAACCCCCGCAGAGCGGCATGCTGTTGCGCCTGAGTTAATACCGCCATGATTTGCCTGGCAAATTGCGCTTTCAGGGTATTCACTTTTTCACCCGCGACATCCATTGTGATAATACCAATGTTATCGGGTCGCAACGTCAGCGAGAAAGCCGATTTCTCCTTCTCCAGCGCTACAATTGCCGGCTGTTCCGTCATGCTGTCACCTCCAGAATCATTGCGGCCCCCAATCCTCCGGCCGCACAGGCAGTGGTTAACCCCAAACCACCGCCACGGCGCCGTAATTCACGTAATGTTTGAGTGATCATACGTGCTCCCGTCGCAGCAAAAGGATGCCCATAAGCAATTGATCCCCCCAACACATTGAATTTATCCATATCCACGTTTCCCAGCGGCTCACTGCGCCTCAGTTGATGCCGGGCAAAATCGGCGCTGGCGAACAGGTTCAGATTAACTAACGTTTGTGCCGCAAAGGCCTCATGCATATCAATCAAGGTCAGATCTGATAGGGTGATACCAGCGCGATCGAGCGCCAGCGGCGTGGCGTAGGCCGGTCCTAGTAACATATCCTGCCGCACATCAATGCCGATGAAAGCGTAACTGCGAAGATAACCGAGAGGCGTCAATCCCAACGCATTGGCCCGGGATTCGCTCATCATCAATACCGCGGCGGCACCATCCGTCATTGGTGTGCTGTTAGCCGCAGTGACGGTGCCATGTTGGCGATCAAATGCGGGGCGTAACCGCGCATACTGCGCCAGAGAGGAGTCATGGCGAACATTATTGTCCTCCTCTACCGCCTGTTGGTAAGGAGGCACATAGGCGGTCATCACTTCATCACGCAGCACACCGCGCTGCCATGCCTGTGCCGCCAGACGATGTGAGCGATGCGCCAATTCATCCTGCTGTTGACGGGTAATTCCATAGCTTTTAGCCATCTGCTCTGCGGTATCACCCATCCGTAGTCCGGTCGAATATTCGGCGATGGCTGGCGACACTGGCAACAGGTCGTTAAAGCGCAGTTGAGCAAACAAGGCCAGTCGTTGTCTCAGGTTACGGGCTTTAGTGAGATCCACCAATATACGAGCCAGTCGCTTGCTGACACCAATGGGTAATACCGACGATGAATCCGCACCTCCCGCAATACCTACCTCAATTGTACCGGCCATAATACTTTCTGCCACATTGGCTACCGCCTGAAAACTGCTAGCACAGGCACGCGAAACGCTGTAGGCATCAGTATGAACGCTCATGCCTGTTCCCAGGACAATTTCCCGTGCAATATTCGGCGCTTCAGGCATCTGAATCACTTGACCAAAAACCAGTTGCTCAACAAGTTCCGAGTCAATACCGCTACGTATCAATAGCTCTGTGACTACCAGTTTGCCCAATTCCAAAGCCGGTATACCACGATACGCCGTTGCCTGACGGGCAAACGGGGTACGTAACCCATTGACAATCGCAATGCGATCGCCCCGACGGGTTACCATTGGTAATACCTCGCCCATAAATACTCCTGCTGATATTAAGAAGAGGGGTACGACTGATATGATTTGATTTCATTGTTAGCTACATTATTACAACCAACAAACCAATAAGTAATAAAAATAGACGCTATCCACGTTTTATGGCGAGCTTTGCTGAATAAAAAACAAGATCAGGAATGAGGTATTAAAAAGAAGTTAAAAAAGGGGGAAAGCATCCCCCTGACAGGAAAGGAATTAACGCAAACCTAACTGAAAAATCAACGTTTCAGCCTGGCAACTGAAAATGAAATTCATGTCCAGTTTTACCCCGCCTTCCACATCTGACAACGTGCTGCTAATGATGCAGGGGTCTGATTCTACCGCCCGCGCTTTATTCGACAACGCTTTTTGCATGGATTCTGCTTCAGCACGAGCAACAAATACATGGCTATAAGAGGCCGTACAGTCAGTGTTGTCTATCACCGTACCTACATCAACACAACAACAAGCAGCTGTTTCTTCGGCATGGCAATTATTTATTACATTTGTCATCGCAAAACTCTCCTACGGCAATAACCTGACGGGCAGGCACGACCTAGATCGTAAAATGATATCTTCCAGCTCATTTTACTCGTCACTGAGAGATATCACTAGAACTTACTGGTCACAGGGATATTAAGTGAAACCGATCACATTTCTGGATGGCTTACCAAAAAAGAAAATGTAAATAAATATAAAGAAAGCTATCATTTTCGTTATATTTTACTCACTTTACGCATAATTTTGCTAACAATTTTAACATTTTAATAAAATATTCTTAGCTTTGTTTTTTATATTTTTGTCACTGGGCCTACTCTGCTTGCCCGTAGCCCTCCCTGAAGTGCACATCCTTTGTTACATGTACAACAGCGTTAAATAACGAGCAGATGATGAGGTTTTGGTCATGAACAACCAGAAAAGTTCGCTAAAAAAATGGTCACTTGCTGCCGTTGTGACCATGATATCCACTAATGCTTCCGCTGCCGGTTTTCAACTCAATGAATATTCATCATCAGGTCTCGGACGCGCTTTCTCTGGCGAAAGTGCCATAGCTGATAACGCAACGTCCGGCAGCCGTAACCCGGCGACTATGACGTTGTTTGATCGCCCGGCATTCTCTGGTGGCGTGACCTATATTAATCCTGATATCAATCTATCTGGCTCCAGTTCCAGTGGCCAGGATGCGGGGGCAAAAAACATTGCCCCACATGCCTGGGTGCCGAATCTCCATTTCATTATGCCGTTGAATGAGCAGTGGGCCGTAGGCGCTTCTGCCGTCACCTACTATGGTTTGTCGACTGAATTCAGTGACAATTACTCTGCAGGCTCAATCGGTGGCAAAACCGATTTGTCGACGTCGAACCTAAACCTCAGCGCCGCCTACCGGCTTAATAAACATTTCAGTTTTGGCCTGGGAATCGACGCCGTTTATGCCGACGCAAAAATCGTGCGTAATGCAGGTGAAATCGGACCGGCATTTGGTCTGAGTTCTTCTGCTGAAATCACCCGACTTGAAGGCAATGACTGGGGATATGGCTGGAACGCGGGCATCCTGTACGAGTTAGATCAAAACAATCGTTTCGGCTTTACGTATCGATCAAAAGTAGATATTGATTTTGATGGCAAATTCAGCAGCGCCATTTCCACTGCAGGTGCAACAATACCTGGGAAATTAACCCTTAATCTGCCGGAAATGTGGGAAGTCTCCGCTTACCACCGCGTAGCCCCAAAATGGGCGGTTCACTACAGCCTCACTTACACTGGCTGGAGTCATTTCCAACAATTGAAAGCCACGGGTAGCAATGGACAAACGCTGTTTCTTAAAGATGAAAATTTCCATGATGTCTACCGTATTGCGCTGGGAACGACCTATTACTTTGACGATAACTGGACGTTCCGCACCGGGATTGCCTATGACGATAGTCCGGTTCCTTCCGATAAACGCACTATCTCCATCCCCGATCAAGATCGTTTCTGGTTGAGTGCCGGTACCACTTATGCGTTCAATAAAGATACGTCTGTCGACGTCGGGGTGTCTTACATGCATGGACAAAAAGTGAACATAACGGAACCGGGAGTGAGTGCGTCGTTACCTTCCTATAGTTTCACTTCCCAAGGCAAAGCCTGGCTTTATGGTGTCAACGTCAACTACAAATTCTGATCACAGCCTTTAGGTCGCCATAATGTAGACAATGCTCGTCAGCCAAGAAACCGGAATACCCAGGCAACGACCACGTTTGGCATCTACAGGAAACCAAACGTGGTATTCCGGTTCAAGTGAACGGCATCACGCAACAGCAACCGTTCAGACTCGATAATTGCCAACCTCTCCGGTCCCGGCCAGGGCGCTCTGGAGAACAAACTGGCATAGTTATTTGCCTGAATCTATCTCACTCAAGCTGCTTTCAATTGATTTCGCATTGGGATTCACCTGTGGCGTGAACTTGCCATCATTAGCCAGGAAATTATTATGCTGGAAGTATGCATCGCGAACCACCAGATAAGGATCTGACGAATTACGCAGCAAGCCATCGGAATCCAGCAACTGTGCCCGGCTTTCCAATCCTTCCAGTACCCACTTCCCGGCCGACATCCAAAAGGTTAGATAGCTCAATGGCGGATAAAGCGTATCCACGACATCACCACCATCTTCACGGATTGTCGCACTACCATAAGCTGGCAAAACAATGTAAGGACCATAACCCACATCATAATACCCGAGCGTGCTGCCGAAACGGAGTGGTTCGTCCTTCGCCAGTTTAGGATTCGCCATAGACGCCACGTCGATAAAACCGCCCATACCCAGCAATGTGTTGAGAAAGAAACGGTTAAAATGCACCATCGCTCTATAAGGATTGCCTTCAATAAAATAGTTAATCATGGCAGCTGGTTCAGCCAGGTTGCCAAAAAAGTTGTCAAGCCCATTACGCGCAGGCTGCGGTAGATAATCACGCCAGACAACAGCGGCAGGACGAATCAGATAGGGATCCAGGACATAATAGTTAAAGTTGAACATAGAACGGTTAAAGCCCTCAAAGGGGTCTGAACGCTGTGGTGGCGCGGACTCCTTGGAACTGGCGCATCCGACGAGCAATAAACTCGTCAATACCACTCCACTCAGGCGGAAATTCATAATAGTTCTCCCTGATCATTTTCGTGTAGCCATTTGGCAGAAATGTGTATTTATTTTCTCAGTTAAGAATGGATTAAGAAAATAAAGTGATAGCCTTCCTAACAGTGTAACATTTTATTTCACCGCATCTACTTTGCCTACAATCGCAGATACTTGATCTCACTTCAGCGGCGGTGAAAATAAGATCCGAAGGCCCATTATTTCAGTATGAGGATCCTGCTGTAACCAATTGTGTAGCGCTAGCGCCAAATGTGCGATTTCTTCACAATTGAGTGATTGGCATGCATGTTCCCGCTACATTTTTCTCAGCATGGTGCACTAATCAGACAGTTAAGCCGTGGCTCAGTAATATTTGTGCAGTAAATAGACGAAGCTCAGTAACCCTCAAGCAGACCATAAAAGTGATAAACAGTTTCCACCATTAAACGCTGGACGATACCTTCATGGTCATTCCCGCAGCGGCGTTAGACATGCATCTGGTCACTTTCATATTTTCTCACTTTTGAATTTTGTTGCCGAATTATTCCGCGACGAGGTGGTAAGCACCATCCAGACCATGTCTGGCGCTACCACAAGACTCAACCTACTGATTAGCATAGATACAAATTAGGTGCAGTGCTTCCATATCGAAAGTTTATCACCAATTTTTGTGGCAGTAATAATACCACAGGTGACTATTGTCCTCCGTCAAAGGGTTACATCTTATATTGGCGTATCAGGCAGCGAGATTTACGGATGCAGAGGCACTGGATGTTGGCAACCATGGACACTCAGATAACGACACCACCGCCAAAAGCGAAGAAAAATCCTATAGGAGAAAAATAATCACGACCGAGTGGTGGCGGATTGAGCAATCGAGCCGATAAGTGCTTATGATCAAGGCAGAATTGAGTATAATGACCTCCCTTAACGTCCCCATAGTTAAACGGATATAACAAGCCCCTCCTAAGGGCTAGTTGCAGGTTCGATTCCTGCTGGGGACACCAGAGACTTGTTCGACAACGTCCTGAGATAGCCACCAATCATCTAAAAAACAATAAGTTAACCATATCCTGTTGTTCGCCAAAAACCGTTAACGTCCGCCTACATCAACCTTGCTTTGTTGGTATATCTGTTGGTATCGTAAGTTCGATATATTTTGTACCAACACAGGGAGGTGCAACCAATGGCGCTAACTGATCTAAAAGTTAAATCTGCAAAACCTTCCAGTAAGCCAATCAAGCTCACTGACGGGTTTGGTATGCATCTACTTGTCCACACAAATGGTTCAAAGTATTGGCGCTTTCAATACCGTTTCGCTGGTAAACAAAAGATGCTGGCGCTTGGTGTCTATCCTTCCGTCTCCCTAGCTGAAGCAAGGGAAAGACGTGATAACGCCAGAAAACTGATTGCTAATGGCATTGATCCCAGCGAAAAGAAAAAAGCGGATAAAATTGAAGAGAGTGGCGCTTTAACTTTTGAAACGGTAGCAAGAAGCTGGCATTCCAGCAATAAAACATGGTCAGAAGGCCACCGCACACTGATACTCAACAGCCTAACCACTCATGTTTTTCCGATCATCGGTCAAAGAAATGTTACTGACCTGAAAACTCGTGATTTATTGGTTCCTGTAAAAAAAGCGGAACAAACCGGGCATCTGGAACTGGCCTCACGACTTCAACAACGTATCACCGCCATTATGCGTTATGCAGTACATAATGCCCTTATTGAGCATAACCCGGCTTATGATCTGGCGGGAGCAATAGCAACAGTCAAAAGTGTTCATCGTCCAGCACTTTCCCTTGAACGTATTGCTGAATTGATGGAACGTATAGAGGCATATAAAGGTAAAGGACTTACCCAATTGGCTGTTCGATTGTGTTTGTTGACCTTTATTCGTTCCAGCGAGTTACGATTTGCGCGTTGGTCAGAGTTTGATTTCAAAAATGCGCTCTGGACGATTCCTGCAGAACGAGAACCCCTTAAAAACATCAAGTTCTCTCATCGCGGATCTAAGATGAAGAGTCCCCATCTGGTGCCGCTGAGCAAGCAGAGTCTCGCCATTCTGAAAGAAATCAAAGCCATCAGTGGCGCTCATAAATTTGTATTCACAGGTTTCAGCTATGCCGACAAGCCTATCAGTGAAAACACGATTAATAAGGCATTACGTGCTATGGGTTATAACACCCAAAAAGACGTTTGTTGCCACGGATTCCGCACAATGGCCTGTAGCGCTCTGATTGAATCAGGATTATGGTCAAGAGATGCCGTTGAACGACAGATGAGTCACCAAGAACGTAGCTCTGTTCGAGCCGCATACATCCATAAGGCTGAACATCTGGATGAACGCCGCCTAATGCTCCAGTGGTGGGCTAATTTCCTTGATGCCAACAGCAACTGTATGATCAGGCCGTTTGAATTTGCTAAAAAATTATAGCGATTACAACCAAGGATGGTTGATTCTTCTTAGAGGGATGAGATACTAACAATAGTAACTACATTAAGTTAATCAATAGAATAGGATTTTCAACATTGATAAACCCTCTCTCTTTTTTCACATTTCTTTACTCGTTAAGCAAAGACGCCCCGGAGGCTGTGAACATTCAATACGAGGCACCGATGCCAAGTTTGTTGCCTCCCGAATTACATGATAAAGCAGAGATAGAAGGTTTTTTCACCGCTCAAGTATGGGTGGAAAATCTATCAGGAAAAGTATTAGATAATATAAGGATTAATCTTACGGCACCTTTATCCTATGCCCCAATAGTGAGAACAAATAAAACACACCGCATTATAAAATACAATTACGATCCAAAAAAATATGAACTAACATTCCAAAAATTAGATCCCAAAGAATCGCTAAGAATAACATTTTTTCCATCCTTAGATTTCATATCTGCTTTCAAAAAACCACAAATAATAATTGACAATAAAGAACTAAGTAAATCCAGAGAGATAGTTGGATTCTGTCGAAAATATCCATTACTAACTTTGGGGGGGATTTTTATTATTTTACTTTCAGTCACAGCATTAACTTTCACAGGATACAACATCCTTCGATACTATGGAATAATAGATAAAAACTCTGACATTTCATTAATGAAACAGGCAAATGAAAGAATGAAAGGCTATGGATGCCCATTGAATGTTGGAGTTGTTGACGAAAAACTAAAAGAAACCGTTAAAGGCACATTTGGATACCCTTCTGCAATACTCCAGTTTAATGGAGTGAAAAATACACAAGAGCTATGGGCAAAAGAGAAAATAGTTTATCTCGATTGCAACTCTAATTAATATAATCACAAGGATCTTCTATGGATTTTTTCTTACCTTTAGTCAATGAAGATAAATTTCATGAGAACTTTAAAAGAGTATTATTAAAGAATGACAAGCTAGCTCAAAATCTTTTCAATAAATGGGCAGCAGAATTTGTAGACAGAGATAACAAGATAATAAAGGAATTTCAAACATCTTTCAACTCCACCTTTTGGGAGGTATATTTACACGCTGCTTTGAAGCATTATGGCCTGAGTGTTGATTTTACTTTCTCTTCACCTGACTTTTGTATTCCTGATGCGCAAATAGTTATTGAAGCGACAACAGCAAATGCCGCAAAAGATAAGACACCTGAATGGGATAAAAAATACACCACAGAAGAAATGGCAAAGTTAAATCGATTTGGAGAGCTGAATAGAGAAGCTATGGTAAGGATCAGTAACGCTATAAAACAAAAAGAAAAAAAATATAGCAGCAGCTATTCAAAGCTGGATCATGTCAAAGGGAAATCATTTGTACTGGCAGTTGCTCCATTTGAGCAGCCATATTTTAACTTACAGTATGATCGTGCAATTAGAGCAGTGTTGTATAGTGACTATATAAATGAAGACGCATATTTAGACAACCCAGAGCTTTATCCTGACGGACCGCCTAACCAGTATTTAGATTATATTACAAAAGATAATGGCACAGAAATCCCTCTTGGTTTTTTTTGCGATGAACAATACGAAAACATTAGCGCAGTAATGTTTAATTGCAACGCAACTTGGGGAAAAGTAGTTGCAATAGCGAATAAAAACAATCCTCTTGGGCAAATAAGTTCAGTTTGGGCGGTACCCCCCACAGGCAAGCCGAAAGGAACAATATGCAAACCTTCTGAGTATAATGAAAATATTCTGGATGGTCTGATGATATTTCATAATCCATATGCAAAAAAACCACTTTCCCCAAGTATCTTTAAAAGTGAACGAGTAGTTCAATTCTTTCCTGATTATAAAACCAAGACGCTACAAGTTGAAAACTATAATGACTGCTTACATTCCAGAACTGTAATCATCGCAAACATTGAAAACGAGAAAGATTGAAATAACTGTAAATGAAGAAACTGTAATAAGAAAGGACCTAAGGTTCTTTCTTATTGCCTTAGAGAAAAAAGCCACCAAATTAGAATATTAAAGCACTACTGTTTCCACCCACAGGATTGATGTCTTCTATTACCACCATGACAAAGTAAACTCTCTTTCAACAAATGCTTGATTTACCCCTATCTGGACCACACCATTTGAATATGAGAAACTTCCGGGGCTGCAGCTTCCACATCCATCTCCCCACCAACGGGTTATCCTTTCGCTAACCAATTTTATTTCAAGGCATGTGATATCATCTCGCCATAAAGTCAAATCAGTATAAACGTCTTTCCTACGTAAGCGTACGGCGAAGTCGCGTTGTGTGATTAAAATAATGTAATAAGCTGGCAGATATTAACTGAAGCTGTTTTCGGCGTAGGGCAACAGCTCGCTGATTCGGTTGTTGGGCCAGGTCGGCAAGCGGGTCAGTACATCTCGCAACCAGATATACGGGTCGTGGCCGTTGAGTTTGGCGGTTTCCAGCAGACTCAGGATAGCCGCCATCCGTTGCCCAGCACGCAACGAACCGGCAAACATCCAATTCTTGCGCCCAAGAGCCACCGGACGTATCACATTTTCACAGCGGTTGTTATCTATGGGTACTCGCCCGTCATCCAGATAGCGCAGTAAGGCCGGCCAGCGTTTCAGGATGTATTCCAACGCTTTGCGAAGCGCGGAGTTGGGCGCGGCCTGCGGCTGTTGCAACACCAGCCACTGATGGAAGACCTCCAGTCTAGGTTTCGCATAGCGCTGTCGCCATTGGCGTTTTTTATCCGCCGGACGCTGTTTGATTTTACGCTCAAGTTGGTACAACTCACGGATGCTGTCGAGGGCCAGTTTGGCCACCGGGCTTTTATTGATGGTAAACAGTTCAAAGAACTTTCGTCGGGCGTGCGCCCAACAGCCCGCGTCCAGGGCCTGGCCGCTGTCGAACAAGGCCTGGTAACCGGCGTAACCATCTACTACCAGGGTACCGCGCCAACCATCAAGGATGTCGCGCGCATATTGACCACTGCGCCCCGGCTGACAGTCATACAGCACTATCGCCTGCTCGGCACTGTGGGTAGTCACATAGGCCCAGAGATAACCGCGTTGAGTTTTGCCTTTGCCAGGGTCGAGGATAGAGAGCGTGGTTTCATCGGCTTGCAGCACCGGATGTTGCAGCAGGTCGTGATGCAGGCGCTCGGCCAGCGGTTTGAGCGCCGCGCCCACGGCGCCGAACCAACCCGCCAGCGTACTGCGCGGGATATCAACACCGCTGCGTTGATAGATAACCTGTTGGCGATAGAGCGGCAGATGATCGAGGCATTTGGCGCTGACCACCTGCGCCAGCAACCCTGGGCCGGGCTGGCCTTTTTCTATCAGCTGTGCCGGCAGCGGAGCACTGACCACGGTATCGCAGTGTTCACAGCTGAACTGCGGGCGGATATGGCGATGCACGATAAAACGCGCCGGCACATACTCCAACCTTTCGCTGATTTCATCACGGATAAAGCGCAGGGCATGGCCACAGTCCGGGCAGCTATCGGATGCCGGGGCAAGGTGAATATCCTGGCGTGGTAGTTCCGGCGGCAGCGGTCGGCGTGTGGGCACGGCGGGTTTGTCGGTTTTGGGTTCGGGTAATAACGTGGCCAACTGTTGTTCAATATCGGCGGCATCAGCCGCGATATCTTCATCGAACAGTCCGCGCTGTTCACCCTGGAAGGCTTCGCTTTTACGCCCGAAGCGCCACTGGCGGGCATTTTTTAGCGCCTCTTCCAGTTGCTGGATATAGCACGTTTGTGTCTGGTTTCGCTGCGTCTGCTGCTCGAGGTCCGCGAGTAATTTCAACGCCAGAGCGCGCAGTTCATCGGGGTCTTTTGAGGTCAGCAAGGCATCGATATTCATGCGACCATTTTATCAACGTGGCACCAGATTGTCATTGATAATCAATGTATTAAATACTATTTTTTGTTATTTCCAGCCGGTTAAATCCAGGCCATCCACCCGCTGCCAGTCAATGCCTTTCATCAACCAGTCTGCCTGCTCGGGTGACAGCAGCCAGGCGACATCACCTTGCCTGGGCCAGATAAAGTGGCCCTGATGAAGACGACGAAGACACAGCCAGACACCGTGCTTGTCCCAGCGCAGGACTTTGATACGCGAGCGTGCCTTGTTGCAGAAGACAAAAGCGGCTTCCCCTTGCCAGGGTTGGTGCAGGTGGTCGGTAATATATTGCGTCAGGGTATCAATCCCCCGACGCATATCGACGGGCTCTCGCGCCAGCCAGATATGCTGCGGCGTTAGCATAGGGACAAGGCCTGCATCACGGTCCGCAACTGAGCGGGAAGGCACCTGACCGAACAGCCGTTGGGGAGGTTGAGCGTCACGGTGTCGGCGTCATTATTCTCAGGCAGAACCCGGCGAGCTGGAATGAAGGCGGCGGGAACGGTCACGGTAGCGTCATTGCGATGATGTTTGAGCCAATAATAAAAGGTGGCAGGGTTCAAATCGTGTTGCTGACAATAGTGCTGTTTGGTTAATCCACTCTGTTGCCAGGCATCGAGATGCTGTTGTCGCTCACTGTGAGAATACCGTTTTGCCATATTTCACCTCCGATTCGTTGTATTGAATGAGGGAAGCATGTGGCAGCAGAGTTTTGTTAACAATACGAGTTCGCCGGACGCTTACATTAAACTTGCCTGTATAAAAAATTGCTGTAATCCCTATGACTTTAGTACCACTGCCAAATCCTGAAAACGCATAAAAGCCATCATACTATCCACGCCCAGTACCAATACGAGTTCTAACATGGAGACCCTTTTTTATCTTGTTTGTTAATTTTCATCGTCCTTTTTTATTTCACGTACTAATTAATTACCAAAAATAAAAAACAGGTCATGGCTGTTGAATATATAATCAATGAAAATATTAATAACAAAATCTAAAGTGGACTGGTTTTATTTTTTTATCTTTTTTGTGGTATCATTATATTGATCTTATACATTCAGGATAAAAGACAATGACTGTTCGATGAAGTTCAAGGCATCTACGTCCCACGCGCTGAGCATGAAAGATGTGCCAGATTTAACAGTGACAATTATAGTCCAACACCTGATGAGATCAGGCGTTTTCCAAGCCGTCTTAAGGAGAAAAAGGTACATATTGACATAAGTATGGATCTAACTCCTGCCATAACATCATTTCAGAACGATAGAACCTCCCCAAAACTTAAACCACCGGGATATAGAATCAAATCATAATAGAAATTCAATCGTTCATATATGTTCACAATGACTTACATTATACTTCCCAGAGAATAAAAATTAATGTACATTATTTATTCCCATGGGTTAATAGAAGGCCAAGGAGTATTACATGAACGCCCCCAAACGTTATCAAATATTTATAAGCTCCACATATAGCGATCTAATTGAGACTCGCAAGAAAATATCAGAACATATATTGAGCATGAATCACATTCCTGCTGGAATGGAAATGTTTTCTGCAAATGGTAAAGAACAATGGAACACTATTCAAAAGTCTATTAATAATAGCGACTATTATATACTAATTATTGGTGAACGTTATGGCAGCATTTCAGAAGTTGATGGTATAAGCTTTACAGAAAAAGAATATCGATATGCTCGTGAAATTGGATTGCCTACTCTATGTTTTATTCCTGATGAAAACTATCAAACCACTCGAGCCAATAGAGAGTCAGATCTTGAAAAAATAAAAAAACTTAATTCTTTGATTGAAGAAATAAAAGGTGATCAATTATGTTCTTTATGGAATTCGGAAGATGATCTGATTCACAAAGTATCAGCAGCATTATATAAAATTTTTACAGACGAGCCACGCACTGGATGGATTCGAGGGGATTCTGGGGATCCTGAAGTATTAACTAAACTAGTTAATGCAATGGAGGAAAATAGTCATTTAAAAAAACAAATTCAACAACTGGAAGAATCTAATAAGATTAAAGCACCAATTATTTCATTTCATATTAATGATATCGACCTAAGTGATGATAATCTAGTTTTAAAAATATTAGAGCCAGATGACCTCCCAAAATTAAAACTAGAAACAGTTAAACCTAATTTTTACAGAACTGATGTTCCAGAAGATCTTACACCATATATATATGATGAAGATATTACACATTATAATGAGAGAAACCCTTCCGCACAGGAGGTTGATGAATACAACAGCAAAATGAAATACTTTGAACAAGTACATTCAACTTCAACTTTACTTCAAATTTCAAATGGCGGAGAGATTAAAGCTAATAACCTTTCAATTAAAATAACATTTCCTGACGCAGTTGAAATTTTAGATACAGAAAGTATTAAGGACATTAAAAAACCTTCAATATACTTTCCTGCATCACCAATAGATTTAGCCATTAAAAGAAAAGAGGATGAAGGGAAAGAGAGGAATATAAGAGATTTTGCTTCACGTGATTTATTTGGTTTATCACACAGAAGCAATATGCAATATAATCACGGCTCACTTTCGATGATCCCATCTTTAAGCAGGTCACTTGTAGATGAAGATTACTTTTATATTTCTGACGATAATCCAAAAGTAATCACAGGAAGAATTCAGTGTGTTCGACAGGATTGCATTTCGACAATACCACATGATTTCAAATTAATCCCATTAAAAAAAGGTGAATTTAAATTCACTGTTTCTATTCTTTGTGATGAGTTCAGTAAATGGAACACTAGAGAATTCACACTAAAAATAATTTAAAATAAAAGGCCACGCTGTAATAAAGTGGCCTTTGTCAATCTTCAATCATATATGATAAAACTATATTTTTATAGATATAAAATAATTTAAAATTTACATTTTATCAAATAAAAATATACTTATCATAAATACCCCCCCGGCTTTAAATCCTTCGCCTAAAAATAATATTTTACGAGAATATAGGCTTACCAGTAACAAAACTGAACATAGCAATTATTTTTAGGATCTATAAACCCTTCTCTTCACATTATCTATATGAAGGAGGGATATTTAATCTACAATTATAGTAGCTAATTTTATTATTGGTATTCTCTACACGATATGTATACAAGCATGATTACTGGATTGAAATATAGCCCCCCAGAGGATTTTTATGATTACTTGCATCAAAAAACTCACAGCATGACATATTAAATGGTCTATTTGCTGATAGTTCATTTTGAAGACATGTTGTGACAAGAGGTTTTGGTGGAACTAAGATCGTTTCTCTATTTACATCACCACTTGATCTTAAATTAATAATATTGATGACATTATTATTTTCATTGCGGAGAATTACGATTTGAAAAGAAGAGCAATATAGAACTACAGAATTAGAAGTTAGCCATAAATCAGAAACAGAATATGTCAACTGAACTAAGTTAGAGTGCCCCATCAAACTGTTAAGAACTTTAGCATCTGAAAACGTAATATCCATGTCAGTATCCTTTTAAATTGCGAATCTACACCACCAGTATCGGCATTCAGAGATAATACTTTAGCGGTTCCTCACACAAAAAATTTCGACAACGAGTATATCTAAGACCTATCCGGTAATTAGTTACTCATCGGCACCAGAATCTATGATGGTAATACCCAATTTATTACACTCATCTGAATATTTTTTACTTTGACATTTACACATAAAAATTGACTCATGTTAAATATAAAAGTTTTCAGCATACTCTTCCCCCAAACTTCTGTTCACATTAGCCAAACTTGTTGGGTTGAAATTTCTATAAAAAAATCAATACTCCATACAGATCTGCGTTTTTTATCTGAGTTATTAAAATGAGATTTTACTATTTCGTAGTTCTCAACGATATATTTCCACATATTATTGACTAAAGTTTTCGGATTTTTAGCCAATTTAAACTCAAGGTAAATAAACCGATCAATGCGAGTATTTTTCTTTCTGAATATCAAATCAACATACATATGTTTCCTACCTGACTGATGACGCCGGTCAGCAATAGCGCGAACCTCTCGTTTAGCACTATGTCCTAACGAATTCTCAATAAAATATTCAAATTCAATCTGAAACCCTTTTTCCCAATCACTCGTACCTTTATCTAAAATATGAGACATTTTTGTTTTGATATTTTTGTCAGATAGAAATCCTTTAATGTTTAATTGACAGTTTCAAAATCTTTGCGGCTCATTTTCATATCCATATATGTATATAAAACAACAATCAATTATATGAATATACTTTAACTATATCGATCAACAAAGCATCATGTTATATTAATCTAATCACACAAAATCTTTAGTTAAGAAAGTCATTGATATTAAGAAACCTGATAATGGAGTAAGTTATAGCAGAAAAAGCCTCAGTGCCATCGATACCTTCACCTTCTTTGATATCTTATGTAGAAACAGCACCGGAATCAGTGATGGTATGTTCATCAGCAGGCCAATGAAAAGCACCCAATAGATAGAGTTCATTGCATTCTTCCTGTAATTACCGAGCTGCCCAGCCGTTATTGGTTTTCACCAGAACAATTTTGGCTTCTTCTGGTTCAGCCATCAATCTCACTTTCCACAAAAGCTACACATCTTGCCCCTATGATTACCTTATCCGGGAACCGTCCTTCTTTGATAAGCTCATACATTGTGGTTCGACTAAATCCGACTCTTCTCAGAACTTCAGGAACACGGATTAATGTTTTTCCTGCGATTTCATTTCTCATTTGTCTTTTCCTCTGTTGTTTCGACAAGAGCTATAGTAGGAAACATTGAGATCGCAGGATGCAGAGATTGGCAAACAAGATTTTTATGAGGAAGTCGAAAGAAATGATTTTCGGGGAAAATGGGAGTTTGTGGATTTCGCTGGTTTTGAAGAATGGGGACCAGACTTGTCGGCAGTCCCCTACGTGCAGGAAGTGAGTTACTTTCCTTTTCTCTCGTCTTCCTCTTCTTTTTCGTTCATCTTCATCGCTTCGGCTACCTTGGTATCCATCATGTAATCGTTTTTACTCAGCCAGAGGTTAAACAGCCGATCAAATTCGCGCTTGAGAACTTTTTCAGCAAACGGCTTGTCGGTATCCTTGATTTGAGAGCCGCCTCTGATGACTTCAGAGTCGTTAGGGTAGAGGAGACGGGAAAACTGCTCATAAGAGATTTTGGCATCATTCCGCTTCGCCCAAAGCAGCAGATCCAGCATTGGGATAACCCTGAGATTGATCACCTTTTTGACAGTGCTTAGTCCGAACCGAAACGAACCAATTGCTGGCCGCCAACGGTATGCTCCTTTCGCCATTCAGGAAGCATTCTTTTGATATGCTCAATAACCTCATCGTCAGTCAGGAACTTAATGTTTAACCACAAATACAGTGGATGCCCATCATCAAACTCGTCAATGTCTCTCAGCTTCCGCACCCCAACCTCTTTTGATGTCGGGACAGACGATGCATCAGCTGAGTAACCTACTCGTTGAAGTAGATCAAGGTCCCGTAGCCGTGCCTCGTAGCGACTAATGTCGTTGACGGTCATATGCCTGACATGCAGCCGAGCATCCACTAAAGGGTTTTTCTTTTTAGTAGTTGGGGCGGTTCTTTCTGTCGAACTCGCTAAAAGAGGATGACCAGCCAGAATCTTGGCTTCTTCTTGCAGATAGCGTTCATGCCGGGAGTGCTCTTCTTTACTAAAATCATGTCGGTGCAATGATACACGCCGACTGATTTCATAACTCAGGTCGTTAACTGTGATCTCTTCAAGAACGTCATAATTGCTTAACTTGAACCACCGCTTGACAGCCTTCATTGTGTCGCTGGCTTTCATCTGTATTACCATTTCCTTGACTGTATTAACAGCGTAAACGCTGATTTATCTTTTGGTTACGTCAAGACTCTTGGTGTAGCGGGTTAGGCCGCTGAAAGAAAGCATTTTTTATCTAAATCGTTCAAGATGCCTGTAGCTGGTTCTGTGTTCGATTCTTATCATCCAGAGATGTACACTATATCTCAGTGACGTAATGAATTGATTTTAATTGACAATATAGTTATTCACGACTAAAAATGTTGGTACATTTGTTGTTATAAATATTGAAGTATTATTAATTATTTCTAAATAACATAGGATTAAGTAAATGTTCGATTCCTGCAGGGCACCAAAACCACTTTCCACACATCCCATGGTGCATAAAATCACCAAGTAAAATAGAAACAACATCCCATTCAGTTCCATAAAAGTCCATTACAGCCCAACTTTAATAGCCATAATTTGACTATCGATGAAACGCGATTTATGAGCTTCACTACCCTTCGGATCATAGCGATTTTCCCCGTTCAGATGACGAAAAAATCCTGCTTATGAATACATCGTTTTGTCGCGGGGATTTTCCTATTAGCTCTCCGTTAATGCCGTCTTTCGACATGAAATGTGATCATTATCAGGAGAGCCAAAGATATTATTTTTGAGAAGCGTCCAGGGCCTGTGAAATGTCATCAATGATGTCTTCAATATTCTCGATACCAACAGAAATCCTGACTAAGTCTTCACTCACACCGGCGCGAGCCAACTCATCCGGGTTAAGCTGTCGGTGGGTTGTACTGGCCGGATGACAAGCCAAAGACTTGGTATCACCGATATTAACCAGTCGTAAGATCATTTTTAATGCGTCGATGAAATGTCCACCGGCATCTTTGCCCCCTTTTATTCCAAAACTCACAATCCCTGAAGCCTTGCCAGACGTTATTTTTTCACAGTTCGACTTATAAGGACTGCCAGGAAGCGCGGCGTAGTTAACCCAGTTAACCAACGGATGATTCTGAAGAAAAGCGGCTAACGCCTGTGCATTGCTACAATGCTTCTCCATGCGAAGACTTAATGTTTCAAGCCCCTGAAGCAATAAAAAGGCGCTATGCGGCGAGAGTGCAGCACCCGTGCTACGCAGCGGTACGACACGGCAACGGCCTATATAAGCCGCAGGACCAAACGTTTCGGTATAAATCACGCCATGATAAGAAGGATCGGGTTCGCTCAATAAACGAAAGCGAGACTTATTAGCAACCCAGTCGAACTTTCCTGAATCGATAATTATTCCGCCAATAGTCGTACCGTGTCCGCCGATATACTTAGTCAGTGAATGAACCACGATATCGGCACCGTGTTCGAAAGGCCGGCACAATACAGGCGTTGCCACCGTATTATCCACGATCACGGGGATACCATGCCGGTGAGCAATTTGTGCAAGACGTGCAATATCGACAATGTTACCTGCTGGGTTGCCGATAGATTCACAAAACAGTGCTTTCGTTCGATCGTCGATAAGCGATTCAAGCCCGTCAAAATCATCAAAGTTAGCCATACGGACTTCAACGCCCTGACGAGGTAGCGTGTGTGCAAAGAAGTTATAAGTACCACCATAGAGCTGGCTGGTACTGACGATATTATCGCCGACTTCAGTCAATGCCTGTATGGAATAGGCGATGGCGGCCATACCAGAAGCAACCGCCAACGCACCGACACCGCCTTCAATCGCGGCGAGCCTCTGTTCAAGCACGTCAGTCGTTGGATTCATAATACGGCTGTAGATGTTGCCTGCCACTTTTAGATCGAAAAGATCAGCGCCGTGTTGAGTATCATCAAAGGTGTAAGAGGTTGTCTGATAGATAGGTACAGCGGCCGATTTCGTGGTCGCTTCTGATACATAGCCGTGGTGTAAAGCCAGCGATTCCAGTTTCATAAAGTAGTCTCTATGTATGATGTCAGTAGGCAATTCATCCGTAGAATACGATGTTATCTATAAAATTCGTTATAAATAAAAAGCATTACATTATATATACCGTGGTAATTCCCGGCGAAAAACCGATGTGTTCATAAATAAAATTTTCTCGTCATCTGAACTGAGTAAGGTGTGTAAAACTGGCATGAATAGCTTTACAGCCTATAGTCGTACTGATTTGATGAGTTTTGTTTTTTATCAGGCAGAATACATACAGGAGAGACAATGAGAAATTTGACCTTCAAGGCAGGGACACTGGTCGTATTGCTGGCCTTAACTGGCTGTGCACAGCAAGCGCACCAGGAAGCACAAGCACAGGCCACATTATCCAATCAGAGCGTGCTGGCGCTTAACTGGTTCCAAGAATCAGGCGAATATCAGGCATTATGCTATCAAGCATTTAACACCGCACGGAGTGCTTTTGATAATGCATCCGCCGCGCCAGGCAAGAAAAAGGTTGTCGTAGTTGACCTTGATGAAACCATGCTGGATAACAGTCTTTATAGCGGCTGGCAAGTCAAACATGACCAACCTTTTGATAGTAAAAGCTGGGCAAAATGGATTCAAGCCAAACAGGCATCAGCTATTCCAGGCGCGGTGCAGTTCGCCAACTATGTTAACAGCCACGGCGGGAAGATGGTTTATATCTCAAACCGTCAACAATCAGAATTTAATGATACCCGCGATAACATGATTAAATTGGGTTTCCCCGGTGTATCAGCGCAAACTGTATTGCTAAATACCGGGAATTCGAACAAGCAGGAACGCTTTAACGCCGTCAAGTCAGCCGGAAACGATATCGTGCTATATATCGGCGATAATCTGAATGATTTTGGCGCCGCCACTTACCATAAGGAAAATGCTGAGCGACGTGAATTTGTCCGTCATAACCAAATCAAATTTGGTACACAGTTTATTGTGTTACCTAATCCCCTGTATGGCGACTGGGAAAGCGGTATGAGTAACGGCTACAACAAACTCACCCCGGCACAAAAATTACAGGTTCGGGATAGATCCATTCAGTCCTGGTCAGGGCAGTAAATATAATCAAAAAGGCCGTATGCTACCTACGGCCTTTTTGTATTACCGTTTCTCTAACTGCTTTACTGCGGGGCATCATTCAGCGCGATGCCTATTTCCCGCCAGCCAGATCGATAAAACTCCCAGTAACATAAGAAGCCTCATCAGACAGCAACCAGGCTATCGCCTGTGCGACCTCGACAGGATGACCGCCGCGTTTCATCGGCAGATTATCTTTTATCCTATCGACGCGAGTGGCTTCTCCACCATCAGCATGCATTTCGGTATAAATGAATCCAGGACGAATGGCATTAACCCGTATTCCTTGCCCGGCAACTTCCTGCGACAAGCCGATCGTCAGAGTATCAATTGCCCCTTTCGAGGCAGCATAATCAACATATTCATGTGGCGAACCCAGCCGGGATGCGGCAGATGATACATTGACAATGACACCGCCCTGCCCGCCATGTCTGAAGGCCATACGTTTGACCGCTTCACGCGCACAGAGAAAACTCCCCACCACATTGGTGGCAAATATCGCGTTCAGACGATCAGCATTCACCTGCTCAATGGTTGCCTGTGGTTTAAGGATCCCGGCATTGTTCACCAAACCAGACAGGCACCCCAGATCTTTGTCGGTTTGTCGGAACAGTTCCAGCACCTGTTCTTCATCTGCGATGTCCGCCTGAACGGCGATAGCCTTACCACCTTTATGACAAATAGCCGCAATAACCTCTTGAGCGCTGTCTTTACGAGTATGGTAACCAATACAGATTTTATGCCCTTTGTCAGCGAGATAGAGTGCTGTTGCGCGACCGATACCACGAGATCCCCCGGTAATCAGGGTAATTTTATCCATTATTTTCCTACCTTGAGTATCAGAGAAGATACGGCGATAAGTAAGCCAGTTTAAAAGGAGGGGGTCACGCCGGGATAGAAAAGGAGACAATCACAGGAGACGCGGAACGTCTCCCCAGACAATGTGATCAATGTGCGATTTTTTCAGCAAATTCAGCCAGACGTTGCAGCCCATATTCCCACGGACCGAAACCGGACTCCGCGTTGATATGTCCCCCTTCGCCAACATCCACCAGTTCACTACCCCAGGCCTTCGCCCAGTATTTTGCGCGGGAAAACGTCATTAACGGATCATTATGGCTGGCAAATGCCAAACTGGGCACTGTTAGCAAATCTGGACGAATACGATCTTCAATTTCAAAACGCATAGGTTCCGCAGGTGCTACCAACATCACCCCGACAATGCCTTCCATTTTCTGCTGCACGACATAGCAGGAAGCCAGTGCCCCAAAGCTGTGACCGACTAAAATCGCCGGCTGGGTACAGGCCGACAGCTCACGGCGAATCGCCAACACCCAACGATCAAGATCTGCCTGATACCACTCTTTCTGACGGATACGCTGCCAGAAAGGGAATCGTTGTTCCCAACAGCTTTGCCAGTGTTCGTCATCACTGTCACGTAATCCCGGCACCAATATCATCGTTAAGCGTTGGTCAATTTCCGCCAGCCGCAGGTCCACTTCTGTTTTCTGCATCAGGCTCAGTTTCTCCCTGTTGATTAACTGTATCAATGGAGCGGGCATAACAGCTTGACTCACTTAGCCACACGGTATCACCGTCGAACGGGCCTCATCCTCTTGTGCCGACTCCATTTTGTTAACATCCGGTAGCAACATTGTTCCAGATATAAGTTACCAGCCTACCACGTGATCATCGATTTGTATCGGGGTTATACAAGCAGATACCAGCTTTAGTGTAACAACCGAACTTTGCAGCTTTTCCCTTTGATTTTCCCTTGTTGAAGCTGTTGCAAAGCACGCTTGGCACTACTTTTACGAATAGCCACGTAAGCATGAACCGGGAACAGGTCGATTTTACCCACCTCCGCCGCGGTTAAGCCAGCGTCCCCTGTCAGGGCACCAAGAATATCACCCGGACGGATTTTAGCCTTACGCCCTCCGTCAATGCACAGCGTGATCATTTCCGACTCCAGCGCCACCATGCCACCACCTACCGACGCTGCCTGGCGCCAGTTCACGGTAATACCAAGATAATCTTCCAGCAGATGAACACGATTCATCTCCTCCGGCGTACACAGACTGATCGCCAGCCCTTGCATACCCGCCCGCCCGGTACGTCCGATACGATGGACATGCACTTCAGGATCAAACGCCAGTTCGAAATTCACCACCAGTTCCAGTTGCTTGATATCCAGCCCCCGTGCGGCCACATCAGTTGCCACCAGCACACGACAGCTATGATTGGAAAAACGGACCAACACCTGATCGCGATCCCGCTGCTCCATATCGCCATGCAGCGCCAGCACACTGATATCCTGTGCGGCCAGCGCGTCGAACACGCTCTGGCACTCACGTTTGGTATTGCAAAACACCACGCAGGAGGCCGGCTGATGCTGGCTCAATAGTGCAACCAGCAGCGGAAGCCGACGTTCACGGGATGTTTCGTAAAAATGCTGCTCAATAGCGGTATCATCGTGTTCTTCATCAACTTCGATACTGACTGGCTGACGCTGTACCCGGGCGCTGATACGCGCAATTTCCGCCGGATACGTAGCGGAAAACAACAGCGTCTGTCGCTGAGATGGCGTATGGCTGATCACATTATCAATCGCCTCGGTAAACCCCATATCCAGCATACGATCGGCTTCATCCAGTACCAGAATTTTCATCGCGGCCAAAGACAATGACCCTTTTCGCAGATGCTCCTGAACCCGCCCCGGTGTTCCCACCACGATGTGAGGCGCATGAACCAGCGAATCTAGTTGTGGCCCCATCGGCTGCCCACCACACAGGGTCAGGATTTTAATATTTTGGGTAAACCGCGCCAGTCGACGCAGCGCTTTGCTTACCTGATCGGCCAACTCTCGCGTGGGGCATAACACCAACGACTGAGTGGTAAATGAACTTGTCTCGATGGTGTTTAGTAGACCAATACCAAAAGCGGCCGTTTTACCACTGCCGGTTTTGGCTTTGGCCCGCACATCTTCACCGCGCAGAATGGCGGGTAACGCAGCCGCTTGCACGGGTGTCATCGAGGCATACCCCAGTTCCTGCAAATTGGATAAT
The DNA here is from genome assembly GCF_002847015.1 of Prodigiosinella confusarubida. GTDB lineage: Bacteria > Pseudomonadota > Gammaproteobacteria > Enterobacterales > Enterobacteriaceae > Prodigiosinella > Prodigiosinella aquatilis. Next base: position 2,172,842 of record NZ_CP025085.1, on the reverse strand, counting down.
TGCGACGCTGGAAGTGGGAGAGAAGAAAAATCGGTGGAAATCAAGGTAAGTGCTCCCGTTAGCGAAGGCGACGCCAGCCCATCGCCAGCGTAAAACGACAGACATCATACCAGAATCGCTCTCCTGACCGTGCGGCAAAATAACACCGTTCGTTACATCATCATTCCGAAACCATATTCGGCCAGACAACACTGTGCCGTTTCAGACAGCAGGTAACGCGCCAGTAATACCGCTTCTGGCTGCTCAGGTTTGAGCGTTGCCAACATATATTCTGCCGTAACGGCATAAGGTGCTGCCAGTTTAACAATGTGCAGTTCGGGATAACGTCGCATCTGTGGAATGTAGTTGGCATAACCGATATGGATATCACTCTGTCCGGTAAGGATCAGGTTAGCGCTAGCTATCGTCCCCGCCGGAAGCAATGACGTGAGTCCCGCACCCAGTAAAGGTTTCGCCCTGCTGCGCAGCAGGTTTCCTTTACCGGGATGCAAACACTCGATCCGATCAAAAAACTGATGCGCATAATCGCCACCAGGATCACTACCCGGTGTAGAAGTTGATAGTGTGAAGCGCGAATCGAGCAACGTTGACAACCAGTCTTGTCCGGTCAATGCGGGATCATTGCGCATCACTATGCACAGCTGATTGGTCGCAAAACGAGCCGTTTTCCCGGTCATTCCCTGCGACTGTAAGCGTAACGGATGCCCACAGTCAGCGGAGGCAAACAAATCGGCGACACCCCCGCTCATCAGTTGTTGGCACAACAACCCCGCAGGGCCAAACGTGGGTTCTGTTTCCACACCATAGCGTTGTGTGAATGTTTTCAGCAGCACGCTGAAAGGTTGTCTCAGACTTCCTGCGGCAAAGACACGTAATGCCCGATTCATCAGGACTCCATCGCCGTAAACAGAGGGATCAAGGTACGATAATGCTGTTGAGCGAACGCAACAGTCAGCATTTTGACCGGGATGCCATACAACCGGGTCAGATTGTCTTCCGTCAGAACGTCACCATTTAGCCCGTGTAGACATTCACCGTCATTCATCAGCAATAGTGAGCGCTGCGCGATCATCATCGCCTGCGCGGGATCGTGGGTGGAAAACACCACGCTAATCCCCTGCTCCTTTGCCAGCCGTCGCAGCAGTTGCAACACGCTGGCCTGATGCTGTAAATCCAGTGCCGCCGTAGGTTCATCCAACATCAGGATCTGGCACTCCGTGGTCAGTGCCCGGGCAATCAATACCCGCTGTTGCTGCCCGCCGGATAGCGTGTTGAATGGTCGATCCGCCAGATCCATCAGATCCAGTTGAGATAATGCTGCGTTAGCCAGTGCGATATCCTGCGCTGAAGGCATGGATAACCAGCCAATCTTACTTGCCCGTCCCATCAGTACAATATCCAGCACACTGTAGGCAAAAGATGGCGCAAAGCGCTGTGGCACAAACCCGATACTGCCATAACGTGTCACACGGCCAGCTAACGGTGATAAATACCCAAGCAGCGTATGCATCAGCGTGGTTTTCCCTCGTCCATTGCCCCCCAGTATGGCGGTAATCTCACCAGCCTGAATGTGGAGATTCAACGGAGCAAACAGCGCTTGCCTGGCAGAATAACCACACCCCAGATTTTCTGTTGTCAACATCGGGGCAGTCACAGTCGATTCTCCCTTCGGTTACGGCACAGCAACAGCACGACCATCGGTGCGCCCAACAATGCCGTAATGATACTAAGTGGTAACTCCGCCGTCGTCAGGCTGCGGGCCACATCGTCAACCAACACCATAAAACCGCCGCCCAACCACATCGATACCGGCAACAGACGACGATGATCCGGACCGACCCACAAGCGCGCGAGATGAGGAACCACCAGGCCCACCCAACCAATACAGCCGCTTACCGCAACCTGTGCGGCGACAATCAGCGCGCAGAGCGTCAGAATCAGCCAACGTAACAGCGGAACGGGAATACCCAACGTGGTGGCATCCTGTTCTCCCATGGAAAGCACATTGATGCGCCAGCGTAATCGCAGTAAAAGTCCACCGGCCACCGTCAACGATGCGGCCAGCATCATCACTTTATCCCACTGTGCCGTAGCGAAACTGCCTAACAACCAGAATATGATGCTGGGTAGTTTTTCTTCCGTGTCCGCCAGATATTGCATCAGACTGACTAGCGCGCCGAAAAAACCGCTGAGCAGTACCCCTGCCAGAATTAATACCAGAATCTGTTGCCTGCCCAACAGTGACGCGATCATAAACACCAACAGCAGGGCTACCATGCCGGCGGTAAACGTGGACAGTAGTAACAACAAAGGCGGCCAGCCAAACAGGATAGCCAATGTGCCACCGAAAGCGGAACCAGCCGACACGCCAATAATGTGTGGATCAACCAGCGGGTTACGAAACACCCCTTGCAATGCGGCACCGCATAGCGCCAGCCCACTACCGGCGCACAATGCCAACAATACGCGCGGTAGCCGGACATCCCACACCACCTGCCTTTCCACCTCAGTGATAGTCGAATCTACGCCAGTAAACGGTGAAATCAGAATCGACATAATACGCTCAATAGGCAGATCAAACTGACCCACCGCGAGCGATCCCACGGCGATCAGTAACGTCAAGAGTACAATCAACAACAACGTGATTCGGTAACTGCCCCTCATCATTTTACTGTAGCGAGAACAGCGGGTTGGTAATCCGTACGATAAAAGCGCCGGTAGTAGTCATTGGCGGCACGCTGCATATTGATATCCTTAAAACGCGCCGGATAAAGCTGCTTTGCCAACCATAATTCACCAATCGCCAGTGCTTCCGGCATCGGATAGCCCCAGGCTTTGGCATATTCAGGCATCAGATATACTCGGTGATGTTTCACCGCATCAATCGACTGCCATGCCGGATCATGCATGATTTGTCCCACCACATCCGGGTAACGGTTTTGCACTAAAATGACCTGTGGATTCCATTGCAGTACGCTCTCAATCGATACCTGCCGAAATCCTTTCACCGAAGCGGCAGCAACATTGATAGCCCCGGCATGGGACATCATCAGCCCGGTATATTTACCTGATCCGTAGGTCGTGAGATCAGGATTCGCAATATAAACACGCACCCGTTTGTTCAGCGGAATATCGTTTAAACGCGCCGCCACGATACGGCGCTGTTTAAACGTGTAAGCAATCAGCGCTTCTGCCTGTGACTGGCGATTAACTACGTTGCCAATCAGACGAATACCGGCTTTCAGTCCCTCGTTATAAGCCACATTTTCATCATCCATCGCCGGATTCATCTTATCCGCCTCACTGGCTTTATCCTGACGCAACGAAACCGCAATCACCGGAATGCCTGTATGTTCAATCTGTGACAGCATCTCAGGCGGCGCATAGTTAGCGACAAACACCACCTGCGGAGCCAGTTTAAGCAAGCTTTCAATGTTAACTTGCGTCAAGTCACCCGGCATTGGCAGCGTTGCCAGGCGGGGTGCCAAGCGTAAATAACCTTCACCCAACTGTTTTTTCCAACTGGACAAGACGCCGACCAGCGTGTCCTGTGCATCCAGTTGCACCAGCAGATTCAGCGTTTGGTGCTGCAAAACGACCACTCGGGTTACCTGGTCCGGTATGGTGACACGACGTCCTAGTTGATCAGTAACCTGACGCGTTGCCCACCCCGATGTCGAAATCATGAAAAGCGCAATAATCAGTAATGACCGCCATTGTTTTTGCATCATTTTTCCCTTGCCAATCGTTATATATAAAACAATATAACGATTGAATGTATAAAAATACTGATCTCGCGCATTATTAGGCTTCAACCGACTGGGAATATGTCAATTAGTGATGGGGGAAAATAGCGCCATAGCACGTAATATCATGCAGCGACTTTTAGTGGTATTAGCTGTTTATAAAGGAATTTATTGCTTGAATTACACTCCATACCAGGCGTAAATTTAGCGCCAATTCCATCATGACTGATATGAGTCCGACGATGATACAGGGCACCGTCAGTGGGGTAATTGTCGGTATGATACCCTGAACAATAAACGTGCAATCGCCATCGTTGCTCAAGTGACTTTTTCTGGAGAAAAATAAATGAAGTACTTCTTTATGGGGGTTTCATTCATCCTGTTTTTGTGGGTAGGGACTTTCATACTGATGGTGGAGTAAACCCCGGTATGTTGACCGAGGATACCGCTTAATTCCTGGGGGAGTCCTGGCATTACCCACTCAATCCACTAACGGCATTCAGTACCAAACTGATGCCGCCACCCAGCGCCAGCCAGGGGCCAAACGCCAGCGGCTGCTGTATATTCTGCCGCCGAGCACCACGCCACAACAGCGTCAGTAATAATCCCAGTGATGAAGCGATCAGCACCAGGTTTGGTAATGCCGACCATCCCACCCAGGCACCCAGTGCGGCCAGGAACTTGAAATCACCGTATCCCAGAGCGTCTCTCCCCGTGAAGCGTTTAAACAGCCAATAAATCAACCACAGTGAAAGATAACCCGCCATTGCACCCACTACTGCCTGACCCAAGGGCACAAAGGTTTCAAACAGATTAAACAGAAGCCCCAGCCACAGCAACGGTAACGTCAACACATCCGGTAACCATTGGGTTCGGATATCAATCACCGCCAGCACTAACAGGAAGCAGAATAGTACCAGTCCTCCCAGTAACGCCAATCCCGGTGCCCACCAACTGCCAGCCAGTACAAATAGCAGCGCGGTACACACTTCAATCAGCGGATAGCGCCAGGAAATAGGTCGGAGACAACAGTGAGAGCGCCCACGCAACCACAGCCAGCTCAGTACAGGAACGTTATCTCTGAAACGCAGCGGTTGCTGGCAATCAGGGCAGGTAGAGGGCGGCCACCAGAGATCATAGCGAGAAACGGGCTCTGGTTCAGCCAGACCAAGATGAAAACAGGCTTCCTGCTGCCAGCGACGCTCCAGCATAATTGGCAAGCGATGGATGACCACATTGAGAAAACTGCCAATCAATAATCCGCACACAAACAGAGCGGCCTGCCATGTCCACGGAAATACAGTGGCAAATGTATTTAGATCCATCATGCGTTACTCCCCCCTGTTCTCCCTGCTGTGATAACGATGCTGGCATAGCCTGGGTATCAAACCAATCATCACCGTAATCCGACGATGATGTTTGCACGGCATCCCGCATTTTGTGGCGAACCATCAATATGTTAGCCACCCTTTAATCGTTCCAGCAACAGTCGATTCACGTCTACATCTCCCGTACTGTTTTCCACCGCGGCGACATCCAGTACCTGAGTAGTCACACCGTTTTTCTGCTCCAGTTCCAACAGCCAGCGCATCAAGGTATTAAAATCACTGCGAGACAATGTCACCGACACCTGATTTCCCTGCGGCTGTAAACGTTGAATGGTGATGCCATATTGTGCGGCGGTTTGCGGAATTAGTACTGTCAGGCTGACCTCCCGTCCACTCACCGGCGGTTTCAGTCCCCTCGATGTCGGTAGCCGCGCCGCCTGCTTCGGCATCCAACTGACCGTCTGTCGTTCACGTTCAATCATCCGCCGCCATTGCTGGCTTTGTCGTTGCCAGGGTTGCCACAGAAGGTAATACAGCAAGCACAGAACCACCAACCCCACACATACCAGCATCAACCCCCTCTCCCGAAGGCTCATACTCTGCCAGCGTTGCCGCAGTTCATTCATGGCTGACTCCTTAATAACAGTTGCCCTTCCACATGGTCCTTTTCCTGCTTTATCTCACCCGGTGGAATCTGATAATAAGCCATCGCCTGCTGACGAAACTGCTCCATTTGTTCAAATGAATTAGCGCGTAGATTCAACCGCAACTCACCCCGGGCATGTTCATAAGACAGTGACTGTAATTGAATTCCGGCATTGTGAGCGACCAACTGCTGTAAGCGACTTATCTGTTCGGTCAGGGTAGCGGACGAATTCCCCACTTGGGCCTGCTGCAAATGACGTTGCATCTGCGCCCGTGGATTGACAACCGTGGTTTCCTCCGGGAACAGCTTGCGGTAAACACGGATACTCTCCTGATGCCAATAATTTGCCTGCTGATAAAGTTTATAATGTGACCAACCAGCATCCCCTGCCAGCAACAAGAGATAGACGGACAGCGCGATCAATACACCACGCCATGGCTGAACAGCCTGACGCCAGGATTTCACCAGCGCAAATTCGCCCTGTCGCAGATCCATACTCACCGGTAATGAGGCTTTCGCGGCCAGTGTCAACAAGTCCGTGACAGGTTGTGGCTGCCAGGTGATAGCTTCGGCAGGAACCGGGCTGTAGCAATGTACTGCCGGCAATGGCTGAAACGCGTTTATCAATTCCTGATACCAGCAGGTTTCTGCCGCCATGCCGATACCGCTATCCTGTCGAAACAACCACAAATCGTGATGACTCAACGCACTCCAGGCACTGTCCAGCCGGGGTAATGCCAACACATCCGGCAACAACGTTTCCACACTGACCCCAATCTCGTGGCACTGTTTCAGCCATTGCCTCATCCGATCTTTCTGCACAACGGCGACCGTACCCTGCTCATCACGTATTTCTACAACGGCAAAATGCAGTTTTTCAACATCTGCCGCCAGTTGATCCTCCAACATGAAGGGAATTGCCTGTAACAATTGCCGTCGTGACTGACGTGGCAACGTCAATGTATGAAAAACCACGTCAGTAGAAGGGACCAGCACCCGGGCGGAAACTACCGGGCAAGCCGCCAAACTCTCCTTCAACTCCGCTACCGTACCGCTCCCTTGAGCGACAACCAACTGACGACCGGGTGACCAAATCAGCCATTCAAGACTGTCTGTCGCGTCTGCGGATAAACGCACGACAAGATGCTGTTTCCCACTGGCGTTCTCTGTCCTGTTCATGGGTTCACCGTCCTATATCCCCCGTATTGCCGTTGTATTACATCAATTTTCTTACCATCAATATGGAACAGACTGCGCTGGTAAAAGTCATTGTCACCGACCAGAACCTGCACATCGGCAAAAAACCATTCACTTTTAATCGCCAGCACTTTCTGTGCGCCAGCCTTACTGCCATCAGGTAACTGCTGCAACCGGATAAATTCGTTCACGCTGCCCCATCCTTTCGCCGGACGTTGTGACAATACTGCTTGCGCATCCTCGGTATTAAGCTCTCCCATAAACAATGCAGACATCAGCGGAGCCTGCTCAACACGGAGGGTGTTCACATTAATCATCATCGTCTTCACTGGCAGGACGCAGACATACGGTAATAACCGGCGATAAAGCGCGGTATCCATCCCGGACACCACGCGCAGTTCGCTCACATCCACCATATTCTGGTTTGCAGGATGATAGGCCGGGTAGCTTTCGTCTTCAGCGCCCTTGGCTCGTGGCTGACTATCCTCATCGATCCAGTCACGGATAGCGTCAACCACGTTGTCCGCCCGTGTGGCATCTTCGCCCAGACCAATAATGAGTTGCCGTAATACTTTCGCGGCATAAGGCGCAGACATCAGCGTATCGCTGGTTTTTTCCGTATTTCCATTCTTGTTGTCATGTTGATTCAGTGCATTCAAATTTAGACAGGTCAAACCATCCTGCACCTGACTGCGGATTTCTCCGCCATCGGACAACGTCTGGTGCATCACCCGCGACCAGGATTGCCCCAGAGAAGTCTGCTTCGGTGAGGCTAGCGCATCCTGCAACAAGATGCTTTCTACCAAAGCTTCCGCGCCTCGGGCATACCACTTCGCCTGCATCCGGTTAAGCTGACTTTCCGTACGTTGCCAGGCCATGCCTGTTCGCTCGGTAATCGAGTACGCTACGGTCACCATCAGTGCCAGAATCAGCATCACGACCAACAACGCGACACCACGCTGCCGACTGTTCATGAACCATTCCCGCTCGCAGACTGCCCCGCATCAGGGTTATAGGTGGTATCCTGACGCGCTTCCGTGTCGCCATCCTGTGTACCAGTCTTATTCTTTTTCTTCTCTTTGTAAGTATGCGTCAGCAGGAACAACCGCGTTATTTCGCCGTAATCCCGCAGATTCACAACCACAGCAATACCTTCCGGCAGATTATCGGGATCGTCCCAACGATCCTGCCAGCCTCTCTTTCCAAAAAAATGCAGGACGAAACCATCGACATGGGTCAGTAACGGCCGGATTGCCGGTTCCTGCCCATTGAGTGGATCGGGAGAATCATAAAACAGACGTTCCAGGGTATTGTTACGTAGACGATAGCTCACGGGTTGCAGCTCTGAGCGCGGTAATACACCCAGTGGATTAAGCCAGCCATTGCGGATAAAACTGACAGCCCAGTCGTTGCTGTCAAACTGATATCGCCCGGCATAAAAGCCATGTTTGCTTCCTGCACGACGATAGGGAACAATCTGTGAGAAATCCCGCTCCATCTGCGAAAATGCACGCTGCAACTCGGCCAGTCTACCGGCTTTGCGCGCTGAGACCGTATCGTTGCGTATTACGCCATTCAACACTTCAGAGGTACTCAGGCTCAGCGCCGCAAATACCGCTAGCGCCAACATCATTTCCAGTAAGGTGAAGCCACGTATCGCTGAATAGGGTTTCACTGTGCCGGCTCTCCCTTACGAACCACATAACTGCGCAACCAGGCATCCGACGACGGTGAGTTTTTATTGTGACGGACCTCGACATCTAACGCGCGTACATGACTATCGGCCGTCTCCACACCTTGCAAACGCCAGTACCACAGCGTTCCGGCAAAGGGAACTTCGCCCTCTATCCAGCGGGTATCCGGCCAACTGTTCTCCAGTTGCACCTGTACCTGTTGATTGTCCGCAATCCAGGAAGCAAAGGTTTTCTCCTCCAGTCGACTCAGCGTGCCAGCCTGCTGCGCGGTGGTTTTTAACACCGTCAGGCCTGCCAGCGCAAAAACCACCAGCGCGATCATCACTTCCAGCAGTGTCATCCCTTGTTGCTTCATCGCTATCTTTCCACACCCTGTGACGTGAGCAAATTGCCGTTCTCATCCACCTGTAGCCAGGTCGCGCGCTGATCTTTAGTTCGAAATGCCAGCCGAAACGGCGTCACTTCACCGCCGGGCAAAACGATAATATCGGGGTCTCTGTCAGCAGCAGAAACGCGCTTGCTGTTGCCTGCCGCTTTTCCCGCACCCGCCAGTTCCAGTTGAAATACCGAAGGCAACTCGGTAACCGATGCCATGCGATGGGGTGTCCATGGTTGCCACGCATAGCTCAAACGCTGTTGATCATCAGGCAAATCCATCACCTGACGTTGTAACAAAACGTACTGCCAACGCTGAGGGAAGATGTAAATACCGAGGATGTGATCATTCATCTGGCTGTCCGCCACCGCGAATTCCAGTTGTGCCCGGAAACGGGACATTTGCCAGGCACTGTCCTGCGACTTGGGAACCGGGATGGACATCATGACCATCATGGCGGCCAGTCCAGCCAACAGGACGACCAACATGATTTCCAGCAGAGTAAATCCATGTTGCCGCACAATTGATTACTCGTTAGTGGTGCTATTGTGCGCACGCGTGCCAACATTCCAGTTGCCGATGTCATCTTCCGTATCCGGTATGCCATCTGGACCATAGGAGAAAATATCCAGCCTGCCGTGACGTCCTGGATTAAGCAGTTGGTACTCCGCGCCCCACGGGTCCTGCGGCAGACGGCGAATATATCCATCCTGTGGATAGTTGCGTGGTTCTGGTTGTACCGTTGGTTTTTTCACCAGCGACAGCAATCCTTGCTCCGTTGAGGGATAACGGTTGTTATCAAGCTTGTACATATCCAGCGCACTCTCCAACGCCACGATATCGCTAACTGCTTTTTGCCGGTCAGCCTTCTCTTTATTTCCCATCAGATTAGGCACCACCAGGCTCGCCAATATGCCGAGAATGACGATAACCACCATGATTTCCAACAGGGTAAAACCTCGTTGACGTCGTTCCATCTTTTATTACCTCATTCAATATCAGTCTTTACTACATGCTCATTAGGGTATTCAGTTGCAGAATCGGCTGTAAAATAGCCAAAACGATAAACAACACGATCCCAGCCATGCTGACCACCAGCAACGGCTCAAACAGCCCCAGTGCCAACGTCATTTCCGCATTGAACTCACGGTCCTGGTTGTCGGCGGCACGAGTGAGCATGCTATCCAGTTCACCGCTGCGTTCTCCGCTGGCAATCATGTGGCGCATCATGGCGGGAAACAGCGCCGTCTTCTCCAGCGCCCGATGCAAACTGACGCCCTCGCGTACCGCATCGGTCGCCTGACTCAGCCGAAAGCGAGCGTAATCGTTGGTCATCACATCACCGCTGATGCGCATCGCCTGTAACAGTGGCACTGCACTGGCATTGAGAATGCTCAGGGTTCTGGCATAACGGGCGGTATTCAGGCCCCGCACAATACGTCCAATCAGCGGTAAAAACAGTAGGCGGTGATGAAAGGCAATACGCCGCTGTTCCTGACGTAACAACACCCGTAGCCCCATAATGCCGAGTACCATAGCCAACACCACCCAGGGCCCGAAGGTGCGTGCTCCATCGCTTATCCCCATCAACAAGCGGGTTGACAATGGCAATGCCTGTTTCATGTGAATAAACTGCTCCACTACCTTAGGCACGACTGCCGTTAGCAAAATACTCACCACCGCAATGGCTACCACCGTCAGCACGCAAGGGTAAATCATCGCCTGCTGAATACGCCCACGCATCTGCTGGCGCTGTTCGGTGTAATCAGCCAGACGATTAAGCACCGCATCAAGATGACCGGAGGCCTCTCCGGCTGACACCATGGCACAATACAATCGCTCAAAACTGCCGGGGAAGCTGCTCATGGCCTCAGCCAGCGAATGTCCTTCCATGACCTTCATCCGAACCGATGACATCAACTGGCTCAGCTTCGGTTTTTCACTCTGCTTCGAAACCGCATCTAACGCCTCTTCCAACGGTAACGCCGCGGCAACCAAGGTTGCCAGTTGTCGGGTCAGCAATGCCAGGTCACCCGAGCTGATACGGTGAGCGCGTCGTAATGACAACCCAAAACCTTTTTGCGCCGTCGTTTCACCACGTTGCTCATCCATTTTCAACGGCGTCAGTCCCTTTTCACGTAAAAGCTGCCGCGCCTGACGAGCGGAGTCGGCCTCCTGTAAGCCACGGCATTTTTTCCCCTGCGCGTTCAACGCCTGATACTGAAATAGCGCCATGTCATTCCTCTTTGGTCACCCGCACCACTTCCTCCCAGGTAGTGATACCGGCCAATACTTTTTCCATTCCATCCTGACGAATAGTGGTGCGGTTATGGCCCAGCATACGGGCAATATCCAATTCGCCGTCACCACGATGGATAGCCGTCCGGACCCGGTCATCAATCAACAACAGTTCATGGATGCTGGTACGGCCGCGATAGCCAGTGAAGTTGCACTGCTCACAGCCCACCGAATGATGCAATGTCGTACCGACAGGCAGACCGGACTGATGGGCTTGCTCTTCATCAATCGCATAAGGCTGACGGCACTCCGGACACAGGGTACGCACCAACCGCTGGGCCAACACCGCCAGCAGAGAGGTAGACAGCAAAAAAGGTTCGGTGCCCATATCCTTCAGGCGCGACAGCGCACCCAACGCACTGTTGGTATGCAGTGTGGATAACACCAGATGACCGGTCAGGGATGCCTGCACCGCAATTTGTGCTGTTTCGCTATCACGAATTTCTCCAACCAACACGACATCCGGGTCCTGGCGCAGAATGGCCCTCAACCCACGGGCAAATGTCATATCCACTTTGGTATTCACCTGCGTCTGGCCGATACCATCCAATTCATATTCAATCGGGTCTTCCACCGTCATGATGTTGCGCTCGGTGGCATTAAGGCGGCTGAGCGCAGCGTAAAGCGTGGTACTTTTCCCCGAGCCGGTCGGCCCGGTCACCAGGATGATGCCATGTGGCCGGTGAATCAGCGTGTCCAACTGCTTCTGGTTGTTCTCTGTCATACCGAGTGCATCCAGGTCCAGCTGCACACTGTTTTTGTCCAACAGACGCAACACCACCCGCTCACCATGGTTTGATGGCAATGTTGAAACCCGCACATCAATGGCACGGCCACCAATGCGTAATGCCATACGACCATCCTGCGGGACACGTTTCTCGGCGATATCCAGTTTGGCCATAACCTTGATACGCGAAACCAGCAACGATGCCAGCTGGCGCTGCGGCCGCAAAATTTCCCGCAATACACCATCGACACGAAAACGAATCAGCAGATTACGTTCGTAGGTTTCAATATGAATATCGGATGCCTTGTTTTTGATGGCTTCCGTCAGCATGGCATTAATCAGGCGGATAATTGGCGCATCATCTTCAGCATCCAACAGATCATCGCTATTGGGCAGCTCTTCCGCCAATGTATAGAAATCAATATCGTTACCGATGTCTTCCATCAGTTGCCGCGCTTCTTCTGAATCGCGCTGATAGCGCATCACCAGCTCTCGCGTAAACGCTTCGGCACTCACCCGACTGATATTTAGCGGTACTCCTGCCACGCGCCGCGCTTCCAGAAGCGCCATCGCCGATGTTTGCGGTACACAGAGAACCTGTGCAACCGAGGTTAGCTCACCCTGTAACAGCAGAATCTGTTGGGCTCGCGCATAGGCGAATGGCAGCAGAGGACGTGACTCGACAGCGTCGATAAGCGATTCGCTCATCGGCCCTCCCGAGGATAAAACGTGGCAATGGCGGACTGTACTTGACTGAAGATGTAGGTATTGCCGCCAGAAGGTAAATGCAGCGTATCATTATTCAATACTCGCTCTCCCTGCCCCGCACCACGCTGTTGATCCTGTTCATGATCGAAGGAACGATACTTAGCCACCGATGCATCCCGAAACTGTTCGCGGTCACGAATGATGGTTGGCCGCAAAAATAGCATCAGATTACGTTTTGACACCGTACGGCTCTTGGAACGGAACAAGCTACCCAACCAGGGAATATCGCCCAGTAGCGGAACCTTACTATCCGTCTCGACGGTAGATTTATCGAGCAGCCCGCCAACCACGACGGTTTCGCCATTGTTCACCATGACAGCATTATTCACTGTGCGGGTATTGAAGGTCGCGCCCAGATCACTGGTTGTACTGCTGCTGGAGTCCGCAACGCTGGAGACCTCCTGCTCGATTTGTAGCAACACTGAATCACCGTCGTTAATTTGCGGTTTAACCTTCAGTTTGATACCCACTGTTTTGCGCTCCACCGTACTGTAAATATTGTCGGCGGAGGTCGTCTGAGAACCGGTAAGAACCGGGACTTCCTGCCCCACGTTGAACGTCGCTTCCATGTTATCCAACGTAACAATGCTGGGCGTCGCCAGCACATCGTTCTTGCTATTACTGGACAATGCTGTCAGCAACATTGACCAGTTCCCGTGATAGAAACCGGCTGCAATACCATTCACACTGCCAAGCGCGCTGGAATAAGCCGAGGTTAACGTACCGTCTGCACGGTATTGATCAGTACCTATCATCGCAGTCGAAATGGGCATACCAGTGTTGGTAAACTGCGTCATCCCCGCACGGTTGTTACCCCACTGGATACCCAGATTAAGGCCATCCGCATCCTGGACCTCCGCAATGATGGCCTCAACCAACACTTGTGGACGGCGAATATCCAGTTTATCGATAACCTTTTCCAGATCGCGCTGGATATCAGGCGGCGCGGTAATGATCAATGAATTGGTCTGATCGTGCGCCCGAATGGTCACTTCCTTGCCCTGAATGATGATGGTCTTTCCACCGGAACTCGAGTTGCTGCCAAAAGCGGAACCAAACCCCGTGCTGGTACTATCAGAAGAACTGCTACCAGAAGACGAACTGCTTGTACTACTACTGCTACTTGAGTCTGAACTTCCCGACTTGCTTTTGTTGCCGCTACTGCTGGACGTATTTCGGCTATTACTACTGCCGCTGTTACTTCCCGTAAGCACATTCACCAGATCCAATGCCTTGGCAAATTTCAGATAAATGACCCGAGTCCCGCCTTGTGCCACCGATTTGCGATCCAGTTGATGGACCATGTCTACTGCCCACTTTAAGGAGTGCGCTTCACCACTCACCACCACCGAATTGGTGCGTTCGTCCGCCACCACATTTGCCAGCATTGTGCTCGGCAAGCTATTTTTCTCATCACTCTTGTTAAGATTGGTTACCAGTTTGACCACATCTTCCGCAGAAGCGTAAACCAGCGGAACAGTCACGACATTGCGGTCACCGGTTTTATCTACCTCATCGATAATTTCCATCAGCCGCTTCACGACAGCGGCACGCCCGGTCATCAACAGAACGTTGGAAGGTTCGTAATGTACGACACTGCCCGCACCGGCATTATCATTCAGTTGACGCAATAACGGCGCCAGATCGCGGGCGGCAACATTATTGACAGGGACAACGCGGGTAACCAATTCATCGCCTACCCCCGGCTGCTCGTCACTGGCTACCGGTATTGAAGATGTCTTGGCGTCTTTTGAGCGAACCACTTTCAACACACCGTTATTCATTGATACGACAGAGAAACCATATACATCCAGCACACTGAGAAAGAACTGGTAATACTGCCCCTCATTCATCATGTCATAGCTGCGTACCGTTACGGTGCCACGTACCGTCGGATCGATAATGACAGTTTTATTCAGGTTTTTACTGACGGTATTAATAAATTCCTGAATGTCGGTGCCTTTAAAGCTGGCTGAAAACTCGGCGCCCCATCCACAGGATGATCCGAGCAAAAGGGCGATTATGCCTAACCAACCCCAGCGTTTTATTATTCCTTTAGCAAACACTTTACTCGTCTCCCCCAAGCTCTAAATAAATATCCTTCCGCTGCCCTTCCCGCTCTACTGTCACGGTGAACTCATGCACATCCAACATGCGTTCCATCGCTTTCTTGGCTTGCTTTTCGTCCCGCAAATCCAGGCCGTTCATCGCCACAGCCAGATCGTTGTCTTGAAAACCAACCCGATAGAATGCATCACTGTCTCTTCCAGGATTAAGTAAATAGCCGGAAAGTTTGTTGCTATCTGTCATCACAGGAGAAAAAGCGAGATAATCACTAATCGCTGCTGCAGGACGTTGTTGTAGTTGCTCCTTCAACTGCGCGATATCGGTTTGACCGCCCCGCTCCTGATCATATAAGCCCAACGCCTCATAGCGTCCCTGATACTGCAATATGATTTTATCCGACTGAATAGAGACAATCTTGGCATCATAGCCTGGTACCCGCTCACCGACGCCACGGCTAACCTGATGATTATCCTTACTAATAATAGCTATTGATCGGCCACTCTCGCGGCTGGCGACAACGCCAGTCAGACTTAATTTCAGAGAAGAAAGCGGTAGATTGTTCAATTGGACGGAATCCAGCCCGCCAGCCGTTTTAGTTTTTTCAGACGAGACACCAAATAATGTGAAAGCACCCAGCGTCACAGACTGCTGTTTAGCCTGTACCGGCATGACATGCGCAGCAGGCAGTGGCATATTTTGTGGTAATACCATCTGCCAGACTAACATCGCCAATTGCTGACAAATCAGTAACAGCAACACACAGAGCAAAGTACGCCTGATCACAAGCGGAGATACAGGTGGCAGTCGTGAAATTTTCATCTGCAAACATTGTCCCTATTTGTTCGCGGCCCTATTATTCCCCCACCCGCGGAGATGATATGAAGCAAAGGGTTTACTACATGGCAGGCATTCACAGGTGAAAACATCATCATGCTGCCTACCACTTCTGCTGTCTTATTGCATACTTGGATAATAATCCCGGTCGATATATATTTAATACGCTCCCCAATGAAACACATCCCGGTTTAAGGGGAAACCATAGACATATGCCATCACTGTATATCCATCACCAATAGAAATGGTGTTTAAGCAGTAATTGCAGATTCCCGTCACTAGAGCAAAAACCTCTTTATTTTTATGTAACACTCTTTTCTGGATATATACCCGTCATACTTCAAGCTGCAGGTGTGTTGGCTGCGTTCGTTTACCCGAATCACTTACCTGAGTAAGCTCATCGGGATTCACTCTCTTGCCGCCTTCCTGCAACTCGAATTATTTTGGGTATAGACTCACATTTAACCAAAAATCAGGAACAATCACCGAGATAAATCAATTGAGTTCTTCTTCGATATTAGTAATGCGACTGCGATCTAGAAACGGGTAATATCCTGATAATAAACACATGACACGTTCATTACAAACATTCACCATGTCTATAATCTGCTTTCATTAATCACAACATGAAAATATTAATTATTAGCAAACGCATAATTCAAATATGGTGTACTAAAAAACAGCAATATCATTATACTTATCGTTCGTTATTTTATACCCGTCATATGGTGTGTTGGTGTTGGCGTTGTTGTCCGATCTTCCAAGAACCACTATATACCCGTCATACTTCAAGTTGCAGGTGTGTTGGCTGCATTCGTTCACCCGAATCACTTATCTGAGTAAGCTCATCGGGATTCACTCTCTTGCCGCCTTCCTGTAACTCGAATTATTTTGGATATAGCCAGTATTGAAACTGGCTCTGTACACGTTTTTCACTTATTAAAATCAATAAATCATGTCAGTGCATCGGGAATCATTCACTGCTCTCCCCATGCACTTGAAATCTATCTGGCATACAGTGCCATATCATGGTTATAACGGTTTAATAACATCAAACAAAATAAAATGCCCATAAAATCCACTTATACCTATTGGCACAGATTTTCCGTTATCATCATTATCATAGGATGACAATAATATTATTGTTATCCTGATTCGACTATTTAACCTCCAACATTTTGTCTTACACACTGATTTTATTTAGCACTATAACTTAAAAAGAAACAACAAAAAAACAATATCAAAACATTGTTTCATTAAAACATATTGATGTATTTTTTTTGCGACAAAGCTCAAGTTTTTGCCGGTATTAATTACTAAGATAACAGTTTTTTGTCGAAATGAAGTTCAGGTCACACAAATGGTGTAAGAGACTTTTTAACGCTTCCCATTTTATTAAAAATAAGGCATGAAATGCTGCTGGCTCCTGCTGTTCTTGCCGTTTGCTTGGGATGAGCATCACATTGAGATAACGTTTGAGGTAGATGTGGATAAAACACCGGAAGTCAAATCATCAGCCACGGACGTTACCGCGGGTTATCGTATTCCCGGCTACCTGCTGGCAATTTACGCCACGCTGCTGATTTCTCTTGGATGGCTAAGTCATCAACGTTGGACGGAAATGGAAAATCCCCCGCTGATAGTTCCCACCACCGCTATTGCCGCGTCCATTCTGCCGCACACTGTTCAGGCTCAAAACACAACCGGCCGCCTGGTGGGAAACCTGACCCCCGCTCAAACACAGCATAAAAAAAACAGACTCCCGGTAAAGCACACCATCAATAATAGTGCGCTGAATACAGTGGAACCGGGGGAATTACCGCCGTTAATCTATAGCGCACATGTCTATACCTCTGGACAGAAACAGCGCAGCATTACGCTTAATCGGCAGCTTTATCATGAGGGAGACAGCCCGATAAAAGGATTGATTATTGAGCGAATTGAGCAGGATGTCACCGTGTTCAGCTTTAACGGTGAACCCGTTATCCTTGATGCACTGGAAGACTGGCCGGGAGGAAAGCCGGCAGCACCTCCCGCCGAATGACAATGTCACTTGTTACTGCGCATAGCCTCAATAAATGGTTCTAGCGAACGATTAAAAGCGGAGCACTGCGTTGCTTTCAATGTGCCATCTTTTAATAACCCTTGATACAGATTCGCGCTGAGTTGCGGCAATGCCTGGTAGTGACTGGTGTCCCACCCTTTCTGTTTCGCCAACTGTAATGCCGTTTTCTGCATAGTGTTATTATCTGGCAAATCACTGCGATTACATTGCAGCTTCAGATAATTGCCAGCTGCAATTAACGAGGCAAGTTGATTAATCTGCTCATTAACTGGCGTGTTCACTGCCTGATGACCAGAAGCCGGTTTCACCGGCGCAGAATGTTGGCACCCCACGACACTGAGACAAAATATACTGATAAACAAGATTTTCAATGGCGATAAGCGCATGACATGACTCGTCTTATTGGTTAAGTTCCATCTATTAGGGCTGATAGAAAAACACTATCACTTTACCGCTACAAGTAACGGTAAAGCACATCGTGATCAAACTATCAGAAAAATTTCTCTGCCGGCAAAAAAGGCTGTCGCACTACTTAATCAACCTTGGCAGCGCCTGAACGAAGCGCTGGCAACAAACCGTCCGCCCGGAACATAGCCTTGATTCCCCTGACTGCCTGGCGGATACGATCCTGATTCTCTATTAATGCAAATCGTACATGCGTATCGCCATAATCGCCAAAACCGATCCCCGGAGACACACAGACTTTCGCTTCAGAAAGCAGACGCTTGGCAAACTCCAACGATCCCAGGTGAGCATAGGCATCCGGTATTTTTGCCCACACATACATGGCAGCCTTGGGTTCATCGACCATCCATCCAGCTTCATGCAGACCACGCACCAACACGTTACGACGTTGCCGATATTGTTCGGCAATATCACGCACACACTGTTGGTCCCCTTCCAATGCTGCGATAGCAGCTACCTGCAATGGCGTAAAAGTACCATAATCGTGATAGCTCTTAATACGGGCCAACGCGTTGACCAGTTCGGCATTCCCCACCATAAAGCCGATTCGCCAGCCAGCCATGTTGTAGCTTTTGGATAGCGTGAAAAATTCAACCGCAATCTCTTTCGCACCCGGCACCTGCATAATGGACGGGGCCTTCCAGCCATCATAGACGATATCTGCATAGGCCAGATCATGGACTACCAATACATCATACTGCCTGGCCAGCGCCACCACCCGCTCAAAGAAATCCAGCTCAACACATTGCGCCGTCGGGTTTGATGGAAAACCCAAAATCATCATCTTGGGTTTGGGGATGCTTTCGCGGATTGCCCGCTCCAGTTCATTAAAGAAGTCCACACCTTCCACCAATGGTACAGAGCGGACCTGAGCACCGGCGATAACCGCACCATAGATATGAATGGGATAGCTGGGATTGGGCACCAATACCGTGTCGCCATGATCGAGTGTGGCCAACATCAAGTGCGCCAGCCCTTCTTTCGAGCCGATGGTCACGATCGCTTCACTTTCTGAATCAATGTCAACCTGATAACGATCGGCATACCAGCGAGAGATGGCACGGCGTAGCCGCGGAATGCCGCGGGATGTGGAATAACCGTGGGTATCCTCACGCTGCGCTACGGTACAAAGTTTTTCTACAATATGGGGTGGCGTCGGGCCGTCCGGATTACCCATACTGAAATCAATAATATCCTCGCCACGGCGACGCGCAGCCATTTTTAATTCAGCAGTGATATTAAATACGTAAGGGGGAAGACGATCGATACGAGTAAAACAACGCGGAGAATTGAAATCAGCCATAAGATCCTCGAAGTAACGTGAGCGCCCGGACCGTCCGAGCGACGCTGTAGCCCATTCAGAGCTGTCACTCAAACTATCTCAGATTACGCAGTCTGTCGATATCACTACCAACAAATTTTTATCTAAATCTCAGCTTTGGCGAAACTTTATTCTGCAAAATAACCTTTGGTAACGATACAAAGAATAATGTGTTGTATATCCATTTTTACAAAATGGTTAATAGGACAGTTGCCCCATATAAGCGATTGGTTGAGTCAAATTATCAGGGTAATGCTGTGCGTTGCAGAATATTGAGCCATCCCTTGCCCTGTATCATATTCAACACCATGAACAACGTGGATATTATCCAACGTGTGTATAGTCATTCGGATTATGTGCGATATATAAGGTAAGTGTTCCCGGTAATATAGCAATTTGATGGGGTTATTCTATGATCAACTGGATAGACCAAGTGGCAAAGCTTGCCTGTTTGCCGCTGGGAAAGGTATTGAATTGAGATAGATCCAGCCGAATAGGCGTGAAAATATTTTCTGGATGCTTTGTCTACATTTTTTATAAATTCGACAACACAGGTGGGCTTGATAATGACAGAAATAAATATTTATGGTCAAGAATTGGGCAAATCATTACCCGACTGGCAGGCTCGACCTCTCCCTCAAAAAATTATCCTCAGAGGAGACTATTGTCTTCTTGAGCCGATTGACATCAAGCATAGCCAGGATTTATTTGCCGCTTGGTACTGCATTGATGACGAGCGCGACTGGACCTACTTTCACATCAGAAGACCCATCACTATTAAGCAATGCGATCACTACATTGCTTCTCTTGCTCAAAGCAAGGATCCTCTTTTTTATGCAGTGATTAGCGCTTCCACAGGTAAAGCTGTGGGTTTTGTCGCTTTGCAACACATCGATCCAAATAATGGCGCTATAGAAATAGGGTGGATAAACTGGTCACCTTTGATGAAACGAACCTTATGTAGTACCGAGGCAATATATCTTTTGCTGTCTTATACGCTGGAAACGTTGCAATACCGGCGATGTGGGTGGAAATGTGACAGTCTGCATCAGAATGCGATTAATGCAGCAGAACGTCTGGGATTTAAATATGAAGGTACCCTCAGACAGACGCAGGTCTCCAAGGGGCATAGTCGTGACGTCCGCTGGTATTCGATCATTGATGACGAGTGGCCAGGGATCCGTCAGGCTATGCAACTTTGGCTAAACCCGGCTAACATGGACGAAATGGGTAAGCAAAAACAAAGTCTGGCTAAGTTTATGCCTCCGACAGGAGAACGTTAATCATTTTCTATAATGGTTAATCCTGAGCGAACAGGTTAAGCACCGGATTGCGATTACCCAGCGTGGGCAGTTCAGTTTTTTATAAGATGAAGAACCTATGGATAGTGGGCTCTTCAATCTGAAAAAACTGATTTTACATTTTATGTAAGAATAAACCATAAGGGGTAATTGATTATTATCATTAAATTCATTGGCAAAAAATAGACGCATCAGATCGAATAACTGGGGAAATACGCCTAACGAGTGACGACAAGGAAGAAAGATTTAACTCAGCAACAGATTATCGCTTGGCTGAATTAACCATGAATCGTATGTATAAAAAAAGCACCGACTTCGTCTGGTCATATGTCAAATGGTTTTATTTTATAAGATTGTTAAAATTAAAGTTAATTCAGTAAATTCTATAATGATTATGGTAATAAACACACCTCATTCTGTTATTTTAGATATAATCCTATTACTGCCTCAACAAGTAGAACAGATAAAGTACGGATAAAGAGAAAGGCGCGTTGAGAGGGTGTAATGTGGTTATTACATTACCTTTATATCATTACTTATCTTATCTGCATCCTTGAATAGACTCGAGTTCCCTCGATCTCAGACAATCACTGTCTCGCTGATATCAATTAACAAACTTAAAACAATATCAGGCATGCTTTATTTTAGGGCCCAATAATAAATCAACGCACCAAAATGGTGCATTTGATCATAAAACGGAAAATATAAAAATACTTAAAAATCAAACATATAATAAGAAACACATTTCATTACGAATCCTCTTTTTTATAAAAAACCGCAAAAAACAGATAAAATTAATTTATACAGCATAATAATCTTGTCAGATTTAAATTATTGGATTAAAAATCCATAAAAATACTATAATCTGATTTTATGAATTAGATAAGCAAGATGTATTGACATAAACAACTACATATATTATCAATTACACAATCTTTTTATACCCCAATAAAATCACCATCTGACCATGTTTCACTTATTCGCCCTATAACGTTTATGAGGAAAAAGAATGGATATTAAAAAGCCCTATTTGTTATTTCTTGGTGATGCCCACGATCAATTAGCCGCAAAAGTGGCTATCGGTATTAAACAATGGCATCCGGAATATTGTGTCGGACAATATCGTATGCCAGGTTGCCATGCCGATTGTGGATTGCCGGACGTCGATATTCACGCAGCACGGGCGGCCGGGGCACAAACGCTGGTCATTGGCGTGGCTAACCGGGGTGGCATTATTTCGGAACAATGGATTACCGTACTGAGTGAAGCATTGGAAGCCGGAATGGATTTGGCGGCCGGATTGCACAATAAGTTGGCCGATGTACCGGCATTAAGTGAACTGGCGACCAAACTCGGTCGTTCACTGTCTGATGTCCGCCATCCCACCGAGTCCTATCCTGTAGCCAACGGACGTAAACGTTCAGGGAAGCGATTATTACCGGTTGGTACCGACTGCTCCTGTGGAAAAATGTATACCGCGCTGGCCATCGAAAAAGAGATTCTCGCCCGTGGTGGCAAAGCCACATTCAGAGCAACAGGGCAAACCGGTATTCTTATCAGCGGTGCGGGTATCAGCATTGACGCGGTGGTTTCCGATTTCATCGCCGGTGCAGTAGAAACCCTTACACCGGCAAATGATGCCGACCACTGGGATGTTATCGAAGGGCAAGGTTCTCTGTTCCACCCTTCTTTTGCGGGCGTTACCACCGGTATCATTCATGGGGCTCAGCCTGATGCACTGGTACTTTGTCATGAACCGACCCGCAAAACCATGCGCGGCGTCGATTACCCGATCCCCGATTTGGCTGACTGTATGGCATTGAACCTTGCCATGGCCCGATTAACCAACCCTGATTGCCGATTTGTCGGTATCTCGGTCAATACGGCGGCACTTAGCGACGAGGAAGCCATACTGTTAATGACCAATATCGAAAACAAACTGGGACTTCCCACGGTGGATACTTTCCGTCAAGGCGTTGGGCGCATTGTGGACCAATTGGCAACAATATGAAATCAATAGAATTCTTTCATGAGAGCTGGCCACTGAGTCATGTTTTTACCATTTCGCGTGGCAGTAAAAAGCAGGCTGATGTCGTGACGGTAGCCCTGCATTCCGGCGACCTGACCGGATATGGTGAGTGCGTTCCTTATGCTCGATATGGTGAATCAATAGAGAGTGTAATGGAACAACTCTCCTCGCTCACCAGCGATTTGCGCAATGATATGGACAGGGAAACATTGCAAACCCGGCTTCCGGCAGGTGCAGCCCGCAACGCTCTCGACTGTGCGTTCTGGGATATGGAATGTAAACAGCACCAACAGCGGATCTGGCAACGATTGAACTATCCTAATCTCACCACGTTGGAAACGGCTTATACTTTGTCGTTGGATACACCGGAGCATATGTATCGGGCTGCGCAACAGCATGCCCATCGTCCATTACTGAAACTGAAACTGGCTGATAAAGACGATCTGGCGCGCGTCGCCGCCGTACGTAAAGGCGCCCCCCTCGCCCGACTGATCGTCGACGCGAATGAAGGCTGGGACGCCACATTGTATACCTTACTGGTTCCTGAATTGGCACAGCTCGGCGTCACAATGATCGAACAACCGCTTCCCGCTGGAAAAGATGCCATTCTGGCGACATTGCCTCATCCGATACCTATCTGTGCCGATGAATCGTGCCATGACAGTCAGTCATTGGACAAGCTGCTGGATTGTTATGACATGATAAACATCAAGTTGGATAAAACCGGTGGTCTGACTGAAGCGCTTCGCTTACGCGCACTTGCCCTGAATAAAGGGATGCAGATCATGGTTGGCTGTATGGTCAGCACGTCACTTTCCATAGCCCCGGCATTTATGGTGGCACAAGGAGCGAGTGTGGTTGATCTCGACGGCCCGTTGTTACTACAACGCGATCGTGACGCAGGTCTGCAATATAACAGCAGCACCATGTTGCCGCCGCAAGCTGCCTTATGGGGATAACGCACATCGTCGTGCATTGAATAATGATCAGGAGTATTGTGATGCAACGTATTGTTTATGTTGATGGGAAGTTTGTCGAAGAGCAGAATGCCACGGTATCCATCTTTGACCGCGGCTTTCTCTTCGCTGATGCCGTCTACGAGGTAACCTCGGTAATTCATGGAAAACTGGCGGAGTTCGACGGCCACATGGCGCGTTTGCAGCGCTCCTGCCATGAGCTGTCACTACCTTTACCGATGTCGGTTGACGAGTTGAGAAATATCCACCAAACCTTGATCGAAAAAAATCAGTTGCAAGAAGGTGGTATCTATTTGCAACTCAGTCGGGGTAATGCGGGCGATCGTGATTTTCACTTCCCGCCTGCCGATGTGAGACCTACGCTGGTGCTGTTTACCCAGGCCCGCGCCATATTCGACAATCCCAAGGCCGAAAGTGGCCTGCATGTGGTGACCAGTCCTGATATTCGCTGGCATCGCCGTGATATAAAAACAGTGAGCCTGCTGGCGGCCTGCCTGGCAAAAGAGTATGCCCACTCCCGGCATGCGGATGACGCCTTCATGGTTGAGAATGGTTTCATTACCGAAGGCAGCTCTTGCAACTGCTACATCGTTCTGGCCGATAAAACCATCGTCACTCGCCCGCTCAGTAACGATATTCTGCATGGCATTACCCGCCAGTCACTGTTGAAACTGGTCGAGCAGGACCACCTTAGTCTGGAGGAACGGTGTTTCACGCCAGAAGAGGCTTACCATGCCAGTGAAATTTTCATTAGTTCCGCGACCACATTTGTGCTGCCGGTTGTCAGCCTGGACGACAAAATCATTGGTGATGGAAAACCGGGGCCAATAACCCGTCGGTTACGAGAAATTTATATTGAGATGGTGCTCAAGCAAGTGAAGTAACGCTGCTTAACCGCCATCTGTAGTACAAAGATGGCGACGCCTTATCAGTCATTATCCCCTTCGCCGGTGGCGTATTTGTTCAGGGATTGGCCGTATGGTCTGAATCACACGCCAATACATTGACTCACCGGGACGGGTGGGTATAATCCAGCCCACTGTTATCTATTTAACAATCGTATATTCAACAGTATCCGCGTAAAGCGCCCTTAGCTCAGTTGGATAGAGCAACGGCCTTCTAAGCCGTAGGTCACTGGTTCGAATCCAGTAGGGCGTACCATCTTTTCTTCTATTCTCTTCTTTCAAAGTCTGCTTTTTCTTTGCAATTCAGCATATACACTTCTACAATCGCGCCAGCCTCATCATAGATCTTTCAAATTCTCTACCGAAACGACCCCGGCAATCGTCGCCAGAACTTTCATGGACTCCCGATGCTCTTCTTCAGAACTGGCCGCACAGGCATCCTCGACCACCATGATGGTATAATCACGGTCATGCATATCGCTCGGGTCGATTTACGCTTGTAGGTTGCGTTAGACCGCCGGCGTCACGAAACCGCTCTCCTTCAGTCGACGAAGGAACGCCGTGAGAAAGGACGGCGGCTTGACTATAAAGAAGCAACCGTCCTACCTGGAGCGAGAGTGCATAGATGCGATAATTCCTTGTTTTAAAATATCTTATTTTTAAAAACCGGTGTCCGTTTTCCCCGGATAAACGCTAAGCATGCATCAATCGTGTCGAGTTGCTGTTGAGCTCAATCCCGCCGTTCTCGCCGACGATAACGGTCCCGCCGAGATTGATCACTCGCCGACCGATGCCGTAGTTGGGCTCAAGGGAAAATACCATTCCGGCTTCGAGTACCCGGTCGGTGCCCATCGACGGGAATGGCAGCACTTTTCCATAACGGGCCATCTCAGGCAGGTCAGTGATACGCTCGCCCGCGCCGATCATGTTATATGGCGTCAGCGAATGAATGAGGGGATGAACTTGCCAGCAGACCCACCCGCGCATCGCTGAGCTCATTTTATTACCGACGTCCGCCGACCACTTCAGGACAGCTATTTCTTCATCACTCTTGAGCGAGTACGATCCATAACTCCAGCTACCGTTACTTTCCGACTCTCGGGAAGAAGATCAGCGCGCCTACGGCACACAATGCCGAAACCAACCAGACTGAACTCCAGGTGGCAAAAACCAGCAACCAGGGAATGGCTATCGGGGTGATAAACATAACGATAAACGCGCTGGTATTTCCCATCGCCAACGCCGTACCGGCACGTTTAACGCCAGCCATTGATGCCAGCTCGGTATAGGCCACACCGTGCCAGGCAGAAACCACTACGCCCGAGAACACAAACAGGGCCACCAGCAACCCGGTAGACAGGGATCCATTCTGCATACCCGGCCAGTAATGGACCAGTAAACCAAGCGCAGCAAATGCCACAATACTCATTGCGGTACAGGTTCTCAGATAATTTTTACGGTTCTTGTTTTTGTCGGTCCAACGACCACTCCAGATACGGAAAACTATCGCTCCAGCCTGGATCACGGCCAGACTAACCGATACCAACATCATGTCCAGATGGGCAAAATCATGCAGAAATACTGAGCCGAAGGTCAGTAAAGCCAACTGTGGGACGCACAAAAAGCCGATGGCCAACACAATTTTCCAGACAGCAATATCATGCAGCGGCCCCTTACTTACCTGAAACTGAATCCCCGCTGCCATGCTGGCATGATGCTGGGGATCCGGTTCATGCAACCATAACCAGGCATAATAGCCGGCAACCACACACAATATCGCCGCCACGATATACATCACCACAAACCCGTAATTTGCCGCCAGAAAAGGCAGCAGCAGAGCACCAAGGCCATAGCCCATTGGCACGGCAGTTTGACGGATACTCATTGCCAAACCGCGCTCGCCTTCCTGAAACCAAGCCATGATTGCCCGCCCACTGGAACCATTGACACTACTGCCCAGTAATCCAATCGCCAAAACGCCTGCAATCAACAGACCATAAGCGGGAATAAAATCAGTATATGGCGCAGCAAACGCCGCCATTAATAGCAACATCACCGCAGTGCTGAACAGTCCAGTCAACAATACTGGCCTATCTCCCCAGCGATCGGTGAGCAGTCCCCACGGCAGCTCACTGAGCGCAATTCCAAGCCCTAACATCCCCAACACAAATCCCAGTTCAGCATTGGTAATGTGGTAGCCGGAGCGCACAAACACCGCAGTCGCCGGCAGACCGCCCACGATCATCGAAAAGCAGACATTCGCTATTACGCCAATACCCAGCACTTTCCAACGATGGCGGTTGCCACGCAGCACAGTTACGGCATCAGTCATGGTAGATACTCCAGATCTTCGGTCCAGTAGCCGGGACAACGACTATCGGTGGACATAAACCAACGGGTGTGTTCACAGTGTGTGCCAATGACATAAAGCGGCCGAACAGGTTGCCCATCGCAGCCAATGGGATGAACAAAGAGAGATGCAATAATAAGTGTCAAGCGGACATCTTACCTGCTCGTTAGCGATCAATAATCCAGCTCAACCGGTGTAGGGTAATCTTGTAGTTTGGCCGCGCCACCCAGGGTTTCGCGGATAGTAGCGGTGTAACGTATCTTATCCATTCCGTTCACCAGATTATCCAGCTCACTAAAAGCAAAACGTAGCGAACGATTTTGAGCCCAACGTTCTAGCGGCTCCAGGCGGTAGTAGAAATAGACCACCGTCAACTCGCGGTTAATGTGATCGACTTTTTCAATACGTGTGACATGCATTCGGCCGTAACATAAGTCACCATATTTCCGCCAGTTTTTCGCCCCAAGAGGAGTCAAATTATAAATTATTTTTTTGCCCTCCTGAGTCTTTCGTGCCAGCCGTGCATCCACCAGCGCATTCAGGCGACCGCTGACCCAGGGCGAATCATGAGTATGACTGTTCACCGGCCACGCTCTTTCTCCCAAACACAGTGGCGGCTCTGCACCAAAAAAATCCTGAAGTAATTGCCGGTAGGTATTACTGTCATTTTTTGCCAACGCATCACCAGAAAACAGCGACATCAAGAGCATCAGGGGGTAGATTTTCATCTTGTTAACATTGCCTCATCAACTTCCTGATAAGCTTCATCGGCCGACTGATAGGAGCGTTGGGCTGTTACGGTCTTACTCATCGACCATTCATAGAGTGGCACGCCGGGATCATCTCGCGAAACCTTGAAACGATAAATCGTTAGTGAAACTTTGCCGACATCGAATAAATCTTCCTCTGTCTTCCTCGCCGTCACTAGATAATAGTGTTTTTTTATCTTGAACAGCCGATTATCCTGAACAAGAAAATCAGCGCTGGCAGACAATCGATAATCAAACCAGGTGAATTCGGAACTATTTGTTACCGGCATGATGCTGTATCCACCATCCGGACGATGGATAAAAAAGGTGAGCCCAAGATTGGGATGCGATGTATTGTTATCAAACTGCGCCAGAACGACGTAATCCTTTAACCCATCTTGGTTTATATCCAATTGATTGACGCCATTTTTCAGCGTTACCGGTGTCAAAGCATAGGCGTTTGCGCAGCTAATAAGCAGGGCAAATAAGCAGAAGCATTTATTTATCATCGATCGGCCTCACCAAACGAAAACCAATATCAGACATGGCAAAACCGGGAGTATGTACATCGCAACTCGCTAATGAACCAACCCGATCCATATAGCTTCCACCGCAAAAGTAGTACATCTTTTTGCCGCCCTTTACCGCGTAATTCTCATTCAACCACTCAGAAACATTACCGCTCATATCATACAGACCCAGCGAATTTGGTTGTTTAGAGGCCACGGGTAGCGTGCTGAATGTCTGGGTTCCTGATACCGGGAGGTTTGCAACACTCGCTGGTTGGTCTTTACCTGCATAGCGGCTGCCATAGGTTCCATCGCTCAATCCTTTATTTCCTCCTCTGGCCGCTACCTGCCACTCTGCTAGCGTAGGCAAGCGATAGCCCGATGCCTGAGGATTTTCTCGTATACCGCGGTCGGTACCCTCTTCTGGCGGAATTTTCAGTGCCTGGCCGTCGGCGGTAACATAATAGGGTTGTAAGTTGTGCTGGGCACTTAATGCATTGGCGAAAATAACCGCGTCCCACCAGGAAACATTAGTGACAGGATGCCGACCGCCGTCTTTTTCTGATGGCCAGCAGTCTTCAAACGTAGCGCCGTTACAACCACCACTTATTTGATAACCTCGCGTCTCCGCCCATGCTTGCAATGCCTGATATTGGTGATACGTAACTTCCGTTCTCATGATAGAAAACGGTGTCAGATGCGTGTTGGCGTGGGCTGCATAATCCTCTTTACCAAAAACGAGGCCGACATAGAAATCCCCCCCGTCTACGTTTACTTCATCTATCGGTAATATTTCTCCGTGGGCGCTACCCACATTTTGGAAAGTGAAAAGTAGCAAAAAATAAGCAATACGATTTTTCAACATGACGACCCAGGTTCAATTTCGAGGTGAGTGAGTGGTATAGAGCAGCATGGCAAGATATATCCGCTAGCAATGTCGTTGCGCGATATACCGCCGGAGTGATCCATTTTGACTTTACCGGCCGTGAGACGCACTTTACATACGCCGCAATGACCAGCGGCACATCGGTAGGGAAGCTTAACGCCAGCCTCATAGGCTGCACTCAGAATAGTTTCATCTGATGACAGTAAAAACGTAGTATTGGAATTAATTACCTTACATTGATAATCAGCCATTTATACTCCTCCGGCCAAACGTCGCAGTAACTCCTTCTGCAGGAGTTTATTTTCTTTTTTAAACGTTGCCGTGGCAATCGCATTTTCTTCGATTCGCCGCAATAAATAGGGTAACGACTTATCAAGAGGACCATAAGGTAGGTACTTACACACACGAAATTCCAGGCACGATAAGGAATAAGTGATGTGGTCTCCCAGGCCGTACAGTTGCCCCACCCAGACCTGGTGAGCATGTAGCACTTCACTTTTCATAATACGAGACAGACTGTCTTCATTATGTGTAGCGAAGAAGGGTGAAATCCTGTCAAGGCGTGGTGAAATATAGTCAATGGCTGCGTTATAACTGCGATCCGTTTCTTGCTTGGTGGAAAAGCAGCACGCGCCACCATTAACTTTTTTTTCTTCTTCCAGATAAGCACCACGCACAACCTTCACGCCTAATACGAAATCATATAAACAGGCCTCCTGGTAATATTCATCAAGAAGGCGCAATTGGTCTTTCAGATAAAATTGCAACGTTAGCGTAATGGTGGCGGTTCTGACATTAAACACGCGCATCATATTCAACACCAACCGATCCACTGCCGGCTGAATGGCTGTTTGCTCGGCATCAACCATTACCCGGACGTTGTGAGCTTCGGCGTATTCGAAAATACGGCGGTATCGAGCCTCAATTCCAGCCCATTCTTCATCTGACGAGGCGTTCAGCACAGATGCCCTACTCTGTCTGGCATATATTGCCGAGCGCCCTAGTGAAGAGGGCTTGATGACCACAAATGGAATACTTTCCATTTTTTGTGACATGTCGATTAAACGCAGGGTATTCTCCACAGCGTAATCAAACTGTGCTTCATCGTTTTCACCTTCGACTGCATAATCGAGGATACTTGAGATACCCGCTTGCGCCAGATTAACAGCGGTCTGTTTTACTTCATCTAACGTCTGACCACCAAAATAGATGTCATTAATTAATGAAAACAGTTTCCCTTTAGGTCGAGATAGATATTTTTTCAGGAAAAGAAGTGAGAATTTACGTGTCAATTTATGAGTAAGCGTTTTTGTTGATAAATATTTAAAAAGTAGTTCACTTGAAGAGTAACGTTTATAGATTATGGCGAGATCTTTGTTCATTTTTATTCCCAGAGAATAACCTTCCGGCGCATAAATACACCGGAAAGAGGTGGATCAAAGATCAGCTGTTTGTCCGCGATAGAGTCGACGCAAAATATTATCGTCGTTAAATTCTTCACGTTCGTGAATCACGCGGCGGTTATCCATGATGAGCAAATCACCATCTTCCCAGAAATGTTTGTAGAAATAGCGGGGTTGCTTGAAGAACGTTTCTAATTCCTTAAAGAAAGTTCGGGTTTCCTGGTCGCTGAAACCGACGATACGCGGTTCCCAACTAGCTGGCTGCCCTTCATCAAATGGGAAATAAACAAGCATCTTTCTCACCCAGCCGAGATCAGTGAAAACGGGTACCTTAAACCACCCCGCAGGTGATACATCAACATAATATCCTCGTTCTAAAACGCGAACTTCAAAGGTCTCTTCCTCAAGTACGCGTAATAAGTGAGCGGGCATTTCCTGGCAAGCAAGGACATGATCACATACCGTAGTCGCGCCTCGGAATTTCACGTTTTTGATCTCTGCTGCATACAGGAATACCTGATCAACTTGAGAAAGCAGTAGGCCACCATCGGCATGAAAAGGTAATTGACCACGTCCTGTGACAATTTTACCTTTCTCCCCTTCCAGCTTTAGTGTGTCCCGATAACCAAACCCCACACCGATTTTCTCGTCCGCATACTCTACGATAGTGCCATAGGCAGAATAAATATCGCGAAAGGTATCGGCATCAATATCCAGGTTTTTAACCACCACAAATCCCTGCCGCATCAGCAGTTTTTTTATGGTTTCAGTTTTTGCTTCCAGAAAATCTTTATGATCGATATAAGCACCAAAACCAGATGCCATGATCGGATTAAATTTCACATTGTTATCCATTACCCTCTCCTTTTAATATTTTTCGCCTAGCACTTCTTTAAAATGATGTTGAGCATCTCTCGCCTGAAAAGCCGCTTTGTGAACCCATTTCGACGCTTCGCGCGTTTCTTCAAGTAGACTGATAAACGGTTGATTTACTGTTTTCTTTGTATTGCGATACGCAGCAACTGGATAATTTGCCATGCTTTCCGCTCGCTTAATGGCGATATCCAGCAGCACCTCGCTGTCCACGATTTGATTAACCAGCCGGTAGTCAATACAGCGTGTCGCATCAAGCGATTGACACTCATAAATGATCTCTTGCATCGTGCTAAAGCCATGGGTAAATCCCAGAATTGCCGCACCGACGGAACAACCGATGCCATGTTTTAATTCTGGCATGACAAAATTCGCCGTTTTTGACATTAATCTTTGGTCAAACATCAGGGCAAACTGGAATCCCATACCGATGGCATAGCCATCAATGGCGGCCAACGTTGGTTTATTTACGTTCAGTACGGCTTCATACAGATCGATAACTCTATCAATCCAGGCTTCAATATCGCGGCTATGGGACAGTTGTTTAACCTCATTGAAATCACCGCCAGCAGAAAAAGAACGGCCAATTCCGCCATATACCACCACGGCTCGCACAGCATCGTCATCATTGGCTCGGGCAAGTGCTTCCTTGACACAATTTTCAAGTGAACGGCTGAAAGGATTATGCTCATTAGGATGGTTCAGCGTAATTAACCTAACCGCTCCTCGGTTTTCTTCTAATACCATAATTATTCCTAATTAATCAAAGCGCTAAGTTGTGATGGAGTGACTTCATCGATGGTCAGTCTCCGCTGTAGAAATGCTTTATAAACACGGTAGGTAAAACGGCTCTTGACCTGATAATTATCGACATGGGATCCAAGGACATTGGCAAACGCCTGATTAACCGATGATCCTTCATGGATACCTATTTTCTTTCTCCAAACGATTTCTTTCGGTAGCAGTTGAAGCGTATCGGCATAGTCACGCAGGATATTTTTGACTTCATTGTCATAAATTTTGTAATCAGGCTCCAGCGTATGGCAGAGGGCAATCAGATGATTCGTCCAGAAGGGGTGACGAACATCAATTCCATAATGGCTAGCGCCATGTGTTGAAAACTCCCCAGTCCAACGGGTGCGATAAACTTGCTCGGATAGGAGTTGGTTAGGATTATCGTATTGCATGCCGGGTTTAAGAATGCCGCCAAACAGTAAGTCAGAGCCATAACCCGTCAGCATGCATTTCACCTGCCCCTGTGCCTGCCGATAGACATTAAATAAACCCGACTGAATTTCAGCAGATAAACCATCAAAAATTTCGTTGTGGTAAATAGACTCGATAATGCCGTTGATAACCTCGGCTTCGGAAAGAATCTTCACCTGATGGTGAGTTCCCAAAGCATCAGCTACCTGTTGAGAGAACGTAAACTCGTTGCTAAGTTCTGTCCCAATCGAATACGTATTAAGCTGTTTAAAACGACGGCTGGCCATGGCGGTGACGAGACTAGAATCGAGGCCACCCGAAAGGGGAATTCCTACCGTGTCATAACATTGGGATAATTCGTCGAGAGGGGCGGTAAGGTAACGTTCGATCAGACCAAGAAGGATTTTGCGGTGCAGGTACAAGGTGTGATTACTGGATGGGCTAACCAGTGCTTTGCAGTTATTAAATAAATAACCTTCACTATCATAGGTAATGACATTGATTGAACCCGGTTTCAGACGCTGAGCATTTTTTATGGGTGTATAATCATCAGCCTGCAGAGAACGCTGACAAACCCGATCTTCACTTTCAAAATATAATGCGTTCTCATCTTCAACCGTAGTCACAAATTTTAGACAATTAGTAACCCAATTTTTTCCCGCTTCTACAACATGAACAGGTGAGAAACCCCGTGAATCGGTCACCAAGGTCAATTCACCTTGAGGATCCTCAATCAAGAAGCAGAATTCTCCTTCTGCCATCGCAAGCGCCCCTTCACCAAGACGCATATACAGCAGAGCCAGTAAAGCGGCATTATTTGCGGTATAGGCTTCCCCATCCCACACTCCGGCTACCGTTTTCAGAAAATCTGGATTGTAGAGTGTGCCAATAAGATAAGCAGTCCCTTTTTCAAAAGGGAATTTATGGTAGGGTGTATTTTGACCTATATAAAGATACCCGCTATGTAATACTTCACCTTTGCCACTAAAGGATTGTTGAAGTTTGTCTATATCGGCATCTGTTCCTTTATAAATGACACAAAAACCATTGCTCACAGTGATATACCTTATATGACGAAGAGATCGATTTTTAATTCTGCGTTAATTATAACTAATCAGATAAAAAAACAACCTTCGTAAAAGAATAGTCTGAAAATATTATTGGTATAGGTGATACTATTCTTTTATATAGGTAATAGATGTACAGCATCATCTAAAGGTTGGTCAGCCATATAACGAAATATAAGTATTAAAATATACTATATTGCAACCAATTTTCTGGTCATGAGAGATCCCGTAAAGGCTCGAAACAGATTGAGCTCAAGTGCTTTGCTTATGGCATGGCGAGAATTAATGACATTAAGTTTTCTGACAGAGTTATTGATATGGAATTTCACTGTTGCTTCACTGATACCCAGTGTTCTGGACACCTCTTTATAAGTATTCCCTCTACTGACCAAGAAAAGTACTTCTGTTTCACGTGGTGTAATCAATGCACTTTGCAAGCAATCCAAGGGCGCCGTTTTACCTTTAACGAAGTGTTTATGTTTCATTGCTTTTTCGTGAGTAGTCACTAACAACATTTGTAAATCATTCTCTCTGTTCTTTATAAAATCCTCAAAATCATTTTTTTCATCATTGTTAGCAATAGTCAGGATCGCCAGATTGTTATCATGGTCGTGAAGAACAAATGTGTAACCTACAGTGATGTCATGCTCCCTTAGATACATGGCAACATCTTCATTTTCGGACCGTAATACAGCGAGATCGTTATCATCCCAGGAAAATGGAGTTACTCTTTTTAAAGAGTAATGTATAACAGGATCATTGATAAAAAGTTTATTATCAATATAGGTATCAATACATTTTTGGGGGTAGTTAGAAATAAAAACAGGATTTGATAAAGAAGATTTATCCATCATAAAGTAAGCGAATAAAACATTCCCATAGGCCTTTAGCTTTCTTTCTATAAAATAACTGATCTCTTTATTCATCAACAATATTCCCAGAAAATATTAGTAAAAAACGCGAGAATTACCGATATTTTCCCTGATAAAACAAGCCCAGTCATTATTATTGATATGTAACATCATGACTCTAATGGTTACCAACCATATCAATGCATAAACAATTCGTCAACATTTTATATTCATATTAACTAAACACACCTTAAATAATTCGAATCACAGGGAGGCGGCAGTCAAGTCAATCCCCAGGTGCTGGTATAAGTAAGTAACTGAAGTGAGTAAAAGCGACCAGCACAAACACATTGACAACGTAAAGTATGCTGAGGATAAAATGATTATCACCAATAACAATTAATGGATTTATTATTTATTTTGCAATGTTTTTATTAACACTCTGTTGGTAATATAGGCATGTTGCAACGAAAAAGGAGAGGCTGATATGGTAATATAAATTTCATAATTGACTATTTTAATATATTCACTCCATCAGTATGTCGCCATTTCTGTTAACGATGAGATTTATCTAAACATTTATACATATAAACACTCAGTGGGTCCTGAGTGTATGGAAAGAAAGGATCACAAAATTGATAGCCACAATTTTGATACAGATTTATCGCAGATTGTTGATAAATACCTGTCTCGAGTCTCACTATTTTACAACCATTCACAATAGCGACTTTTTCGAGATGGGAAATGATTTTATACCCTAACTTTACACCTCGGCAGGATGGCTTAATGAAAACCCTTTTTATTTCAGCCGCATTTCCATCCTGAAATAATAATGCACCACAACCTATAGCTGCCCCATCTGAATTTCGAACTAATAAACAACAAATCGCATCATCATCTTGTGCACTTAAATCGATACAGTGAGCGCTTTCCAGGGGATAGCGTGGCAATTGAAAAGCATCCAGCTCAGAGATAAGCGCTTTCAGCTCAAGTGAGTCCTTTTTTACTTCCGAAATAGTAAACATTGGCTGCACTCACGTAATGTCGTTGTCACCCTTATCAAAAATGCTAAATGAGGCGAGAGGCGTAATTCACCGAACGTAAATCGGCTGTGCTGGGCAAATTACTGTCACTGATCCAGACCGTCCTAGTCCGCCTGCCGGGCGTTCCCAACGAAACAGGAATACCCGGCAGACAAGTCACCCTTCATGCATTTGGCCTTCGTTGCTACCGATGAATCGGCTGGCATGAAGTCATCATGATGGGAACGTTCATGACCTAAAAGGCCGCGCTAACAACACGTCAAAACGCACCATCAATATCCGTCACACCGATCAACTTGTGGTTAACAAACTCCTTCAAGCCCAGATCAATCAGCTCACGACCATAACCAGAGCGACGCACACCACCGAAAGGCAGGTCAGCCTTCACAGCGGTCGGGTGGTTAATGTAGACCATACCAGTAGAGATCTTTTTGGCTACGTCAACACCGTGCGCAATGTCCCGGGTAAATACCGAACCACCGAGGCCAAACGGTGAGTCGTTGGCGATAGCGATGGCTTCTGTCTCGTCTTTTGCCTTGAAGATCAGCGACACCGGACCGAAGAACTCCCAATAATAAGCGGGATTATCCACAGTCAATTCGGTCAACATCACGGGTCGGACGAAAGCACCGTTGGATGGTACTTCGGCACCGATCACGGTAGCAGTAGCCCCCTGAGCAACCGCTTTTTCAACCTGTTTTATGACATCATCGGCTGCACCTTGAGAAGACAGTGGCGCCAGAGTGGTAGATGGATCCATCGGGTCGCCGGCCTTGAGCGCGGCCACACCCGCAGCATAGCGTTTGACGAACTCATCGTAGATGGCCTCGACCACGATAAGGCGCTTGGACGAGCAACATACCTGACCCGCATTCCAGTGGCGTCCGAACACCGCCCACTTCACCGCTTTATCCAGGTCGGCGTCGGCCAATACCACAAAGGCGTCAGCACCACCGAGTTCCATCGTGGATTTCTTCAGCGCCTGGCCCGCCTGGGCAGCAACAATGGCACCAGCGTCTTCCGAGCCCGTCAACGCCACGCCGTGCACGCGTGGGTCGTTAATCATCATCTCGATCTGGCTGCGGGTGGCGTAGAGATTCTTGAAGCCGCCGACCGGCAAACCGGCCTCAAGCATCAATTTCTCAAAGACGTCAGCGCACTGGGGTACGTTAGAGGCATGCTTAAGCACGACCACGTTACCAGCGGCCAACTGTGGGGCGATGATGCGGGCGATTTGATAATACGGGAAGTTCCAGGGTTCAATCGCCAGAATAATCCCCAGCGGTTCGTGCACTATCATCGCTTCAGTCACTGCCGGATCCTTGGATGGCAGCGTCTGCGGTGCCAGAAGCTTTTCAGCGTTCTCGACGTAATACTCAAAAATCGCCGCGGACAATTCAACCTCCGCTTTCGCTTCGCTTAGCAACTTTCCCATTTCCAGAGTCAGTACCCCGGCGTACTCAGTGCATTTCTTGCGCAGCAAATCAGCCGCCTTCTGTAGCACTGCAACACGCTCAGCGATAGTGACATCCTTCCACTTAAGGAACGCTGCTTGACCCTGTTCCAATGCCTGCGACACTTCCATGTCGGTAGCGTTAGGGAACGTCTTCAGGGTTTTTCCCGTGTAGGGATTGGTGCTAGCGTATGCCATATTGATGATCCTCTATAGTTACTTGTGGACTTAAACACGCACGGCGGACCATGAAACCATGTCGATCACGAACGGTAGCGCATCGACGCGCACTATCCGCTCGCAGGCCTCATTGACCGGGACCCATACGGAATATTGGGTGATCAGTCAGAATGATCTCTTTCACACGGAGGTCGAGTACTTCCCGCACTCTCAAACATCTGGCGAGGTAGACGTCCCGTTGATCCTATATTAATTCTTTCCACTGTCTGGCATCGTACGATGTGTCACATTGTTTACGCAAGCAACACTATTCTTCATCACTCTTAACTAAATTCACAAATAGACCCACAATGAGTGTTCCATCGCTCCCGTCCTCCTCACCTTCCAACGCTCGGGAAGACGATCAGCATGGCCACAACTATCCGACGAAGGCGTCTCGATAACCGAGGTACTGAAGTCGGAGGGATTACAAAGCCACTAAATTTAAAATTAATTGCTTCATAGTTCTCTCATAAATAAAATATTCTGTTACTAACTATAATGCCTACACATGGAATGATTGGATCGTTAAGTCAATATAATAGCCAGATGCTCATTAAATAAATTAATAACACCATTATGATTGGTACACTCTGGTCATTACCATTGATAGTAATGACCCGTCGTATATCTCACCGCCTTAATAAGGCGTCGGTAGTCAAGTGGATGGATCGTTTTACTGGCGGATCGTTTATACCCAAAATAATTCGAGTTGCAGGAAGGCGGCAAGAGAGTGAATCCCGATGAGCTTACTCAGATAAGTGATTCGGGTGAAAGAACGCAGCCAACACACCTGAAAATTGAAGTATGACGGGTATATCCTGTTTGCTGTAAAACTGGCGTTAAGTAAGCGGTAAACTATCTCAGATAAAACTGAGTATTATTTTCATTCAGAAGAGAAATCCGGTGACGTCAACCTTGAAGCAAACCGCGTCTTAACAATAATTTTTGTTCTATAGACTTGCATTTAATCTTATTGATTACTGAGTTAGTGATGAAATTTTTACCTTTTTGCGTCAGGTTAAGCAATTATTGATGTCAGAACTTATTGAATGGAGATGGTGATGTTTTCTGATGCTGTTATTGCCGATATGAATCAACTGGCACGTTTTCTCGCTTATGATCAGACGACCGGACACGGGCCGGTTGGCAAGCCTTCGCTATTGATCCTGCTGGGCAACGCGATTTTACCTACTGCCGAGGCGGCATTTCAGGCACTGATTCAGGGTTCTGTTTCAAGATTGCTGATTGCCGGAGGCATCGGTCATTCCACAACGTTGCTATACCAAGCGGTGCAGCAACATCCGCGTTATCAGCACATTGCCACGGATGGGCGCAGCGAAGCGGAAGTGTTATATGACATCGGCGTGCAGTGCTTTGCGCTGTCGCCAGAGCAGTTGCTATTAGAAACTGCGTCGGCCAACTGCGGCGATAATGCATTACAGGCACGCCGTGTGCTGGAAGCCGCCGGTGATACGCATATGCAAATCACCCTGACCCAGGATCCGCTGATGCAATTACGTACCGACGCCAGTTTCCGCCACGTTTGGCGTGATCGTCCTGAAATCAGTTTCCTTAACTGGCCGACATTTGTGCCACAGCTTGAGCGCGATGGCGAAAGCCTGCGTTTTGCCGGAAGGGATAACCAGAGTCTGTGGTCACTACCCCGTTTTGCTTCGTTGCTGCTGGGGGAGATCCCCCGTC
This sequence comes from Prodigiosinella confusarubida, assembly GCF_002847015.1. Classification (GTDB taxonomy): domain Bacteria; phylum Pseudomonadota; class Gammaproteobacteria; order Enterobacterales; family Enterobacteriaceae; genus Prodigiosinella; species Prodigiosinella aquatilis. Next base: position 2,133,785 of record NZ_CP025085.1, on the reverse strand, counting down.
TGCGCAATGCACCAGGAGGATACGGCCCGCGAGGTGCCGACTTTATCGCCGAGGTGGATATACCGGCGGAGATTGAAACAATCTACGCACGGCTGCGTCCGGTACTGGAAGTGAATTATGGCGACAGATCCTTCTGACAAATCGCCATCACCTCACGGGGTTGCGCATTTCCGCGCAATGCCAGCAACACCACCAGCGCGGAAAACAGCGTGATCGCCATCAGGCATAACAACAAAGGATGCAAAGACGCAGCGTACAGTTGCTGAAGTTGCGCCGTACTGGCCTGCGGAATCAGCTGTTTCGCCAGCGAAAGATTGCCCGTTGCCAGTCTTTGCGCTGCCTGGCTGATATCGCCGGAAGCGAAACGCGAAACCAACGCATCATGGAGCTGTGCAGCGAGAATGGCGCCAACTATTGCCAACGAAACACCTTCACCGGCAACACGTGTGGTGCTGAAAATACCGGTCGCCATCCCTGCACGTTCTTTGGGAACCACGCTGACCGATAACCCGTCCATCAACCCCCACGGCAGACCGGTGCCAACACCGATCACTAACATCGGCGCAATCATCCCCGTAATATTCTGTGCCAGAACGGCCTGACTCAGCCAGCCGAGACCGCCTGCGGCAATTACCAGACCGGAGGTACATAGCACACCCGCTGAAATCCAGCGCGTCAGCCAGGCGGCCAGCAGCGGTACGATTAACATCGGTACTGATAGCGCCATCATAATCAGACCAGCGCACTCCTCACTCAGCCCGGCGACACCGATGAACAGCATCGGCAGTATTACCAGCAAGACAACAAAACAAAAACCCGTCGCCAACGGCAGCGCCTGTACGCCAATAAAACGGACATAGCGGAACAGCGACAAATCCAGCATCGGATGTTTCACACGCAGCTCAATCACCACAAACAACGCCAGCAACAGTGCGGCACCAACCAGCAGTGTCAGTACCATCGGGCTTTGCAGACCGAACTGTGGAATGGTCATTAACGCCCAGGTTAGCAACGCCAGCATGGCGGTAAACAACACGGTGCCCGGCCAGTCGATGCCCGACGCTTGAGGATTGCGCGTTTCGCGCATTTTAGATGCGCCGATGATCAGTGAGAGAGCCGCAATTACCGTGGCGGAAAAAAATACCGAGCGCCAACCAAAATGCGCAATAAGCACACCGGCCAGAAACGGCCCAAACGCCAGCCCGACGCCGAAACTGCTGCCCATCAGGCTGAAAGCCCGGGTGCGAGCGGCACCGTCGAACTCCTGCGCCAGTGCCGCGGCGCTACCGGCCAAGGCCCCTGCTGCGGCGATCCCCTGTGCAGCGCGCAGCAAATCAATCCACAACAAACTGTTACTGAATGCCTGTAACAATGACAGCAGGGCAAATAGTGAGACGCCGCTGATAAACACTTTCTTGCGACCAATTTCATCGGCCAGTGCGCCAGCTGCCATCAGGAAGCAACCGAAGCTGAGCATGAAAGCATTAGTTATCCAGCTTAGCGCCTGTGCACTGCCGCCGAGTTCATGGGAGATAGCCGGTGTCGCCACCGCGCCACTGACAAAATTGAGCGGCAGGATCACCGCCGCCAGACACACCGTGACCAGAACCCGAAGGCTACCTGCCGGATGGGTGGATGATGAATTCATTAGTATCCCCAACAGAAAGAAAACATGCTAATAATGATAAAATGTCGTCAATCTTATCGAAACAGGCTTTATTTCCGATTATTACGGACTAAAACGCTCTAATGAGTGAGAGGATGAAATGGATAATCTCAACGGATTACTGGCCTTTGTTCGCGCAGCGCAAAGCCAGAGTTTTGCCGCAGCGGCAGAGCGAATGAACATATCCGCTTCTGCGGTCGGAAAAAGTGTGGTGCGGCTGGAGGAGAAACTCAACGTGCGCCTGTTTAACCGCAGTACACGTCGCATCAGCCTGACTGATGAAGGTCAGATGTTCTTTGAACGCTGCCAGAATATCGTGGTGCAACTGGAAGAAGCCGAGCAGGAACTGGTGCGGATTTCCGCCGTACCGCGCGGGAAACTACGCATTACCGCCCCAGCCATCGGCTACCGCATGCTGTTACCGCATTTGTCTGAGTTTCGTCAGCGTTATCCCGAGGTAGAACTGGATTTCGATTTCAGCGATCGGATAGTGGCAGTGATTGATGAAGGGTTTGATATTGCGATCCGCAGTGGCGAACTGAGTAGCTCACAAATGATGTCGCGCCGCCTGGGGCCGTTTCGTTTTTCGATTGTCGGGAGCCCGGAATACTTCAAACAACATCCGGTGCCGCAGACGCCAGAAGACCTACAGCATCACGCTTGTCTACGCTACCGTTTCCCGGGGAACGGCCTGTGGGAGACGTGGGGAATTAATACCCCGACACCACTGGAACTGCCGCTGGCGCTGAGCAGCAACAACCTGGAGTCTATATTGCAGGCGACATTGCAAGGGCTAGGCGTTGCCTATTTGCCGGAGTTTATCGTGCGTGGTTATCTGGCTTCGAGACAGTTGGAGTCAGTATTATCGTCTTATCTAAAAGAAGGTGGAAAGTTCTCGGTGGTGTGGCCAAGCAGCCGCCATATGCTGCCAAAGGTACGGGTGTTTATTGATTTTCTGACCGAAAAACAAGTGCTAGGGTAATCATCGTTATCAACCCGGCGGGTTTCCAGTGGCAAAAGCTCCGCTATATTCGAGTTTGCTGTTGCTACTCAGGTTATTGACACTCTGTGTTTTGCCCGCAAAATGAAAAGCCGTATGGCTATCCGTCACCATATTGCCGCTGACCACATTCAAGCCGAAACAGGTGGCATCAATATCAACGCCCCTAACAGCGGCGAAGCTCAGTATGTTTTCCGCAATTTTGGTATTGCCGGAACTGAACAGTACAATGCCTGAGCCGCCACAATTATCGACCCTGTTAAGTGAAATAATGCAGCCCAGGGAAAACATGGCATAGAGGCCATTTACCCGCGTATTTTTAACGATATTCGACGCGATGACCACATCTTCGCAGGGCGTTTTGCTTTTCTGCGAGGAGACATAAATACCATGCTCACACGTATCCAGCGTATTATTGCTTATCAAGATATTTGACGCAGTGACAATACGAACACCGGTTTTTTGGATATTACGCAACATATTACCGCTAATGCTGATCCCGCCGATAACCGAGCCATCATGATTCGAGTCATTCACATTAATACCATGATAGTGGCAGTCTTCAATGATATTACCCACCACCGTCACACGTTTGGAGTTAGATATTCCAATTCCGGCTGGCGCCAATAATTCACTGGTGGTTTGTTGGTTGCAATTTCGTATATTGTTTGCAGTAACCGATATCCCCTCTGCGCCTTGCAGATAAATCCCGGCACCAAAGCTATTATCCCCTTTGGCCGGATTCTTTCTCGACCCGGTGATACCATCAATAATATTGGTGCTGACTACACTACCCACTACTTGGGAACGTTGCTTGCCGCGGTACATCAGTATCCCGTAACAGCTATGTTTGCCAATCATATTTTCGCTGATAAGCGTGTTATCAATACGATCAAAATCCGCCGGAGAATCATTCAACGTCTGTACCACTATGCCATAGCCACCCTGTCCCAAACACCGATTACCACGAATATGATGACCATCACCGCTAAAATAGACGGCGATATCAATAGAGAATGCATCCTCCTGCCCGGCATCCCCGGCCGCACCAATTTGGTTACTGTTAATTACCGCATAATGGGAATTAACTAACTGCACTGCACCACCAATATGCCCGGATAAAATACAGCCGTTCACCGTCGGGTAATTGCATTGCACCAATTTAATACAGCAGGTGTGATAAATAGATCCGATACCACCGCCGGCAATAACGGTAACGCCATCAAAGGTGATATTATTTATGCCTTCCGCTATGAAGACATTTTCAACCTCCCCTTTTGACATCACGATAGAGCCTGATCCAAATACTTTTTGCCCCGAATGTCTGATTAGCAGTGTTTTGGACACGCTATATTCCCCGTCAGGGATATAAACGTGTTTGCCCGAATCCAGAGCTGCCTGAATAGCGGCATAATTATCGGCAGCCGACGTTTCAGCATTGAAATCCAGAATACTGATGGTATCGGTATACCGAGGTGCCGTTGAAGAGGAACTTTCCGGCGGGATGGGTAACGTTGCCGGTGATTTCATTGACGACCAGGCTTTACCTGTGGTCAGAAATGACAACGGCAGCAAACACCATAATGCTTTAATGCCTAATATCCTTCTGGAACGGTTAATCGACTTCAATAAAGGTCTGTTTCTTGCTGCCATAACAAACTCCCACTATATAACCCAACATCAGAGATAATACAGAACACGTACTACAGAACATCGCGTGTGATAATGGCAACCTATACGCTAAATAATTCGAGTTGCAGGAAGGTGACAAGCGAGAGAATCCCGATGAGCTTACTCAGGTAAGTGATTCGGGTGACAAATCTGTCGGGAGCAGATTTGAACGCTGCTTGCAGCGGCCCTAAAGGGGCAAGGCCCAAGGGTAAGTCGAGTAATGGAGTACAGCTAACACACATGCAACCTGGAGTATGACGAGTATAAAATGTTAATAAGACTTATCACTGATGAAACCTTTATAGAACGTTATGAAAAATATCTTTATATCCAACCAAAGACTCCAGTTACGGATATATTCAAGATCATACTCCACCCTGGCAGACATCTTATCCAAAGTATCGGTTTCCCCTCGCCAGCCATTAATCTGCGCCAGCCCGGTAATTCCCGGTTTCACTTTGTGACGCAACATATACCCACGAATAAGAATGCGATACTGTTCATTGTGGGCAGTTGCATGTGGACGTGGTCCGACGATAGACATATCGCCTTTAAGTACATTGATGAACTGCGGCAACTCATCCAGTGAAGTGCGTCTCAGGAAATGCCCCACCGGGGTAACACGTTTATCGCCTTTGACTGCCTGAATAATGTTGCCCCCATTTTCCGTGACACGCATCGAGCGAAATTTCCACACCTCAATCGGCTTACCATCCATACCATAACGGGTCTGACGGAAAATTACCGGACCAGGCGAGGTTACTTTAATTACTGCTGCAATCACCAGCATCAGTGGAAAAATAATCAAAAGAATGCTTGAGGACAGAATAATATCTTCCAACCTTTTGAGTACCTGGTTAATACCGTTCATTGGCGTGTCGACAAGCGACACAATTGATACGCCGTTCACCTCTTCGCTACCGATTTGCAGAATGCTTAATGAAGCGATGTCGGGAATAAGCATGACCGAGCAAGTGGTATTGAGTAACTCCCAAACCAGACTTTTTATCTTCATCTCTTCAGACATCGGCATGGCAATATAAACTCTGTCGATATTACCGTTTCTGGCTTCCTGGATCAGTGTCTGAAAGTCACCAGCATAAGGAAAATCCATCTGTTGCTTCTGGGCATTATCGTCATAAATACCGATGACGTTAAATCCCATCCACCGGGCATCATTAAAGCTCCTGGCCAGATTGATCCCCACGGGTAGCGCGCCTGCAATTGCGACATTGCGAGAAAATTTCCTCATTTGCAGAATTAATCGAGTCATCACCCTGATACTCAAACGACTGAGGAATAAACCCACAGAAACCCAGAAATACCACTGCAAAAATAAACTAATACGAACAAAATCGGAATCAATACCGAATAGCATAGTGATAAAATAGGTAACAATAATGCTTAGTGACCAGCTCTGTAGCAAAATGATTATTTCCGTCGTAAACTTCACTCCTCGCCAGGAGTGATATACGTTCTCTATTTCGCCAATCATCATAAAAACGGCCAGAGAGATAAGAACCAACACCATCTTTTCGTAAAAAAAAATATCATTCCTAACTAAATAAAAAAAATAGACTGAAAGAAGAATAATTGTCGCATCAGCAAAACGCTGCACCATTAGAATAACTGATGTGCTTGCTCTGATTTGAGCATTTTTAAAATTTGTCATAATACACCCATCATGTAGCAAAATATCTCACTGTGATACTGAGCTTTTTACTAAATGGAAATATCGAAATAACAGAACCGATTTTTACAATCGCAACAGAGATAATATATCTTGTGTTTTTTGCTTCATCAGATCGGGATTATTTCTCGATTCAACATTTAGTCTGACAACCGGCTCAGTATTTGAACTGCGTAAGTTAAATCGCCAATCGATAAACTCCAGAGTCATACCGTCGGTTTTATCTACCGATAATGCTTGAGATGAGAAGTGATCATAGACTCTGGCGATAGCCGTATCCGGCGACGACAGTACACTGTTAATCTCACCGGATGAGGGGTAAGCACGTATTCTGTCACGGACCAGTTCACTCAACGTAGTCTGTTTGGTACACATCAGTTCTGCAACCAGCAACCAGGGGATCATTCCGCTGTCGCAATAGGCGAAATCACGGAAATAGTGATGTGCACTCATTTCACCGCCATAGACGGCATCTTCTTTACGCATCCTTTCTTTAATAAAAGCATGGCCAGTCTTCGACATTACCGGTTTCCCTCCCGCTTTTTTTACGACATCAATGGTATTCCAGCTCAGTCGGGGATCGTGAATAATTACACTGCCCGGCTGCTTATCTAAAAAAGCCGCAGCTAGCAACCCGACAATATAATAACCTTCGATGAATTCCCCCTGATTATCGAAAAAGAAACAGCGATCAAAGTCGCCATCGAAAGCGATGCCACAATCTGCCTTATGCTGTAATACCGCCTGTACGGTCTCTGCCCGACACTCTGGTAATAAAGGATTTGGGATGCCATTGGGAAAATGGCCATCGGGCGTGTTATGCACTTTGACAAATGTCAGAGGAATAGCCTGTTGCTGAAAACGTTTTTCCACAGCATCAATGACGTGTCCAGCGGCACCGTTTCCAATATTGAATATCAATTTCATTGGAGTAAAATTTTCAGGGTTGATATAACCCATCAGATGATCGACATATTCGCTAAGCAACGAAAGTGTCTGATAACTACCCCGTTGCTGTTCAATGACCGGGGGAAATTGATTAATCTCAGCCAGACGCTGTATATCCCGCAAACCGGTATCGCCGCTCACCGGTCTGGCTCCAGCGCGCACCAGTTTCATACCATTATAATCGATTGGGTTATGGCTGGCAGTTACTTCGATACCACCATCAATCCCTAAATAGAAAGTGGCAAAATAGATCTCTTCTGTCCCACTCAACCCTATATCGATAACATCAGTTCCCGCATCCCTTAATCCCTCCGTTAGCGCTCTTTTCAAGGCCTCACTGGTTAATCTGACATCTCCGCCAACCACCACATTTTTAGGTTTAAAAAACTCACCATAAGCGCGACCAATACGATAGGAAATATCTTCATTTAATTCACTGCCTAAGCGCCCACGAATATCGTAGGCTTTAAAACATGTTAGAGGCAAAGTCATGCCATAGTCCTTAGATATATTAAAGTAAGCTCATCTATTCGGTTATAGAAAACGAAACTGTCTTTATTATTTAGATACGACCATAGCGATCTTTTAATCGGACAATATCATCTTCAGAAATATAAGAACCGGTACGCACTTCAATTAATTCAAGAGGGACCATGCCAGGATTCTCTAGGCAATGTTGTTCGCCCAGAGGAATATAAATAGACTCATTTTCACTGATTAATTGCGTAGTCGTACCTTTGGTGACTTTTGCCGTTCCTCCAACAACAATCCAGTGTTCTGCCCGGTGATAATGCATGTGCAAAGACAATCCTTCTCCGGGTTTTACTGTAATGCGTTTAACCTGATAGCGTTCCCCAGTATCAATGGAGTCATACCTCCCCCAGGGACGATAAACCTCCCGATGGATATAATGTTCAGAGCGCCCTTGTAACTTAAGTAACTCGACTATTTTCTTAACGTCCTGTACTCGTTCACGGCTGGCCACCAACAACGCGTCTTTGGTCTGAACAATAATCAGGTTTTCTACCCCTACAGTCGTCACCAACCCAGACTCTGCATGGACATAGTTATCGACTGAATGGTAGTTCAGCACATCGCCATGATGAACATTGCCGTGACCATCCTTATCACTTATTTCCCACAATGATGACCAAGAACCTACATCACTCCATCCCGCATTTATCGGCACAACGACTGCATCATCGGTTTGCTCCATGACAGCGTAATCGATAGATTCGTCCGGGCAGTCCATGAAAGCCGCTCTATCCACTCGCAAAAAATCCAGATCAGGGATGGCCAGACCCACGGCGGCCTGACATGCGGCCAGAATATCGGGACGGCAGCGCTCAATCTCCTCCAGATAGCGGCTGGCGCGAAACATGAACATCCCGCTATTCCAGTAATACTCTCCACTTTCGAGATACTGCCGGGCGGTGTCAGCATCGGGTTTTTCGACAAATTGAGCGACATGGTAAGCAATGTCCGTTGCAGTCGGTGGAGAGTATGGGTTACCGCGCTTAATGTAACCATAACCGATTTCGGGCGCATCAGGCACAATACCAAAAGTCACCAGATTACCGGCTGCTGCCAGGGGAATAGCACTAAGTACCGTTTGCCGGAATATTTCCTCGTCACGAATAACATGATCGGCAGAGAGGATTAATAGCAACGGGTCATCATCCCCGCCACCATTGTCAATGACGCTATTTAACGATGATGATTTTTTAGTCACAAATAATGACGCCAGCGCAATGGCTGGTGCCGTATTTCGTCCTTCGGGTTCGAGAATGATATTTTTGGTCAGCTTACCCATCTGCTCCAATTGTTCTGCAACAACAAAGCGGTGTGCTTCATTGCAGATAACAATCGGGTCTTCACAAGCAATACCATCAAGACGCTTAATAGTGGTTTGCAACATGGAGCTCAGACCGTCGAGGCACAAAAATTGTTTGGGATACAAAGTGCGGGAAAGAGGCCACAGTCGACTACCATTACCGCCGGCCATAATAACGGGATACAACGGAGAACGTTTCATTATCAACCCCTGATGTCGGCAATGAACTGGCTCAAAATGTTTTCTTTATCAAGTGACCGCCGGGCATATTCCTGAGCAATCGCATTGTATTTAGGCAGGGTTAAAGCGTAAGTGATCCCGGAAAGCAAACATTCAAAAGATTCCGGTTCCACGCAGGTCGCTATACCCTTATGCATGAGACATAAACGCCCTAATTCGGTATCTTTCTCCGCGGTTATCACGGCATTTCCTCCGACAGCAAGAATATTGGTCAGTTTGGACGGTAAAACGGCATCTGCCGCGCCTTTACGTTGAATAACCAGATGACAATCGGCCATTTTTAGTAATGCGGGCAGTTGCTCATAAGGCTGTAATGGTTTAAACACAACTCGTGTTAGCTGCTTTTCAGTCACGCTTTTTTCAAGTCTGGCTTTACCGGCACCTTCCCCGATGATGAGAAAAATAATGTCTTGATCCTGCAACTGCTCTGCAACGGAAATAACCGTTTCTAGTCCCTGTTTTTCGCCAATATTTCCGGAATAAAGCACAATCTTTTTATCGGTGGCTAACCCCAACTGGTGGCGTAAGATATCGACACTCATCTCATCGACGTTGAGGAAACGTTCTATTTCCGTCCAGTTAGGGAAAAACAGTGTGTTAGCGGCACACACGCCTTTTTTAATGGCCTGACTGACCATTGAATGTGAAATAAGAGAAACGTAATCAACTGAGCACAAACATTTTTTTTCAAACGCTCTGGCCAACCGGGCAAAACGGCCCTCACTGGCCATGCCCAGACCCAACATGGCATCCACTTCAAAATCCTGAATATGCAACACGGTTTTCGCCCGCGTTAATCGGGATAACATCAACATACCTGGTACGGCAATCAGAGTAGGCGCAATAGCAATGATCCTGTCTGGCTTCCACTTTCCTTGCGCCAGTAAGGGAAACAGTGAACTCAATGCAAAACTACTCAAATGAATCAGACGATTCAACGTGCTGGGCTTGGTGGGTATATAAACAGGGGTACGGTACACAGTGAGGTTACCGTTTACCTCCTTTCGATAACGCCACGCACTGTAACCTCGGTGAACCTGCCATTCAGGGTAATAAGGCGGCGTGGTGATAACGTGAACGTCATGACCTTGTGCTGCCATCCACTCCGCCATTTCACTCGTGTATCGCCCTATTCCGGTTAATTCAGGCTTGTAATTAATTCCGTAAATCACTATTTTCATCGGCCAAGCTTCCCCCCACGGAATAACATCACCGTCTATTGCGTAATTGACAAAACAATCAGAAAGCAACACATCACGCCATGATGTGATGTGATGTGATGTGATGTGAATTCAGACAGGAATAAAACGCTGGGAAGAGCTGCTCATGTTCGAAAAGCCGATTGATTATTAAGGAACCATTGATAAGTCTGTTTTAACCCGTCCTCCAGTGAAATCGTAGCGTGCCAACCAAGGTTTTTAAGCCGAGTGACATCCAACAGTTTACGCGGTGTGCCATCCGGTTTCGTCGCATCAAACAGGATATTGCCACTATATCCCACTACACGGGCTATGGTTTCCGCCAATTCTCTGATGGTGCAATCAACCCCGGTTCCCACATTAATATGAGACAGCATCGGCTGGGTGTTAGCCTGATAGATCACAACATCCAGCTCCATAACATACACGCTGGCGGCGGTCATATCGTCTACATGCAAAAATTCACGCATTGGATTACCACTGCCCCATACCCAGATTTCGGGCGTATTGTTCAGTGTTGCGTCGTGGAAACGGCGTATCAGCGCGGGAATAACATGGGATTGAGTTGGATGAAAGTTATCGCCTGGCCCATAAAGGTTGGTGGGCATAACCGAACGATAATCTCGGTGATACTGGCGATTATAAGATTCGCACAACTTGATCCCAGCAATTTTCGCCGTTGCATAAGGTGCATTGGTTTCTTCCAGAGCACCGGTCAGCAGCTGGCTTTCCTGTATTGGCTGCACCGCCATTTTAGGGTATATGCAGGATGATCCCAGGAACAGCAGTCGGTTGACATCATGGCAATGTGCGGCATGAATGATATTGCTTTCAATCATCATATTTTGATAAATAAAATCAGCTGGATAGGTGTTATTCGCGACAATACCACCGACTTTAGCTGCCGCCAGATAAACCTGATCAATCTTCTCCTGGGAAAAAAAACGATCCACTGCTTTGGCGTCAATCAGATCTAACTCGGCTCTGTCGCGCAATACCAGTTCAATATCATCTCTTTTTGCCAACAGGCGTACAATAGCGGAACCTACCATACCCTTATGACCTGCCACATAGACGCGTTGTTTGTTCATCAGCGACTCACTCCATGGAAATTGATATGCCATAACCGTGTGATTTAAGTAGTCTGAATTTTTTCGCTGATTCGAGATCACTCTGCACCATTTCAGCTACCAATTCCTGTAGGGTTGTTTCGGGTACCCAGCCCAGTTTTTCTTTTGCCAAAGTAGGGTCCCCGAGTAGCGTTTCCACCTCAGCCGGTCGAAAATAGCGGGGATCGACCGCAACAATCACATCACCCACCTGCACATTAACGTTGTCATCGCCGCTTACTGCCGCGACAATGCCTTTTTCATCAACGCCCTGCCCTTCAAAACGCAACGTAATTCCCAGTTCTCTGGCGGCCAGTTCAACAAATTGCCGCACTGAATACTGACTCCCGGTGGCAATAACAAAGTCCTGTGGTTTGTCTTGCTGAAGCATCAACCACTGCATTTTGACGTAATCTTTTGCATGACCCCAGTCACGCAATGAATCCATGTTGCCAAGATATAGACACGTTTCCAGGCCTTGCGAGATGTTGGACAATGCCCGAGTGATTTTCCGGGTAACAAAGGTCTCTCCACGGCGCGGAGACTCATGGTTAAACAAAATGCCGTTACAGGCATACATGCCATAAGCTTCGCGGTAGTTGACGGTTATCCAGTAAGCGTAAAGTTTTGCCACTGCATAGGGCGAACGTGGATAAAAAGGCGTCGTCTCTTTTTGCGGGATCTCCTGAACCAGACCATACAATTCTGAGGTTGAAGCCTGGTAGAAGCGTGTTTTCTTTTCCATGCCTAAAAAACGGATGGCATCAAGCAAACGCAAGGTACCAATACCATCAACATCCGCAGTGTACTCGGGTGACTCGAAGGACACCGCCACATGGCTCATTGCGCCCAGGTTATAAACTTCATCAGGGCGGATTTCAGCCAGAAGCCGGGTTAGATTCGAAGTATCAGAGAGATCCCCATAGTGAAGAGAGAATTTCGGGTTAGTTTCGTGAGGATCCTGGTAGATATGATCAACACGTTCTGTATTGAATAATGAAGCACGTCGTTTAATACCATGAACCTCATAGCCTTTCTCAAGCAGAAGTTCTGCCAGATAAGACCCATCCTGCCCAGTAATACCTGTAATAAGTGCAACTTTGGTCATATTAACCCCATTAATAAAAAATAAGTAATGTCAGACTTTATCCCGAATTTTTACTGCTGGAGTCCCCCGATAAATAGCGTTATTTTGCAAATTATTAAATACTGAACTGCGTGCCCCAACTACACATTCATTCTCGATACTCACACCAGGTGAAACAAAGACATCAGTGGCTAACCAGCAAGAATCTCCAATATAAATAGGTTTCTCTATAATATCGAAACCGGATGAGAGGTAATCATGGCTGCCTGTACACAAATAACAACGTTGAGATATTATGGAATGATGGCCGATACGAATTTTGCCCAAGGTATATAACACCACATCATCACCAATCCATGAATAATCTCCGATGGTAAGTTTCCAAGGATAAGTTATTTTTGCCGACTGCCTTATCAGAACATTTTTACCAATTTTGGCACCAAATATTCTGAGCAGAAAAACTCTCCAGCGATAACAAAATTGCGGTGACCAGGAAAAAAGTGTTGCCTGAACCGCCCACCAGATAATGACAATTAATGATGAACGTCCTCTAAAACCTGGAGGAAGGCTAAATTTGTCGAGTTCATACATCGGTAAAATCCTTCATTAGTTGCTGCAATTTCAACCGATTCTTTGCCACCAGAATTTGGAACTGATTCTTACGATGATTTTTCGCGCGTTGTACGTCGCTCATTGGCGTCGCTGTGATATATGACACCACCGCATCAATGAATAATTCAGGACATTCTCTCTCTAGCGGCAGTCCTACGCTGATTCCATCCAGAGAAGAAATCATCTCTTTCATACAGCCAGTTTCGCTGCCAATCAGCAATGCGCCTTGCTGCGCAGCTTCATATAACACCAATGGTTCTGCTTCATTTTTATAAACGGAAGGAAATAAAAAGATATCAATATTACTAAAAAACGCTTTCTTGAGTTCGCCATACACAGGACCAATATATTTTACATTATGATTATTTTCACACAACTCAGTAACAATTCTTTTGGATACTTCATCTGCGAACGGCCCAGCCAGAATAAACGTAAAAGGAATGGTGGTTTTATTTAATGATTCAATCGTCTTGGATATAATTCCAATCCCTTTATCAAGACACAGATTCGATAAATGCCCCAGAGTAAGCGTTGAGTCATGTCGCTGCTGTTGTGTACAGCATTCCGCATCATTAAAAAAAGAGGCATTGGAAATCGTGATAAAATTTTTTATAGGTATACCATAAAGGCTTGAAAGCGACGCGCCCATATTATCGCTAAGAACAATATGTCGGACATTTCCTTGTAGCACTTTCACCAATTTATTGAACAGTTTTTTTTGCGCATGAATATAGTTAAAAGAGTGATGATGAATAATAATAGAACATTTGAACCAACTCAATAATCCAAGATACAGATAATCGAAAACCTGCCCACGATCTCCGTTAATCGGCCGATAGACTTTCTTGTCTGGACTGAATACACAATACTTTAAGATTCTTATCATTACCCATAATGCGTGGAATATTCTAACCAGTTTCCAGCGCCGTGTATGCGTCTTCAGATTGCACCAGTGTGGCGTAGTATCAATAACAACAACAGCAATATTTTCATTTAATACACGGTTGTACATCGCCAAATTAATATTTGACATCCCATGTACTGGTGGTGGCATATCCACTAAAAATAACACGGTCTATTCCTTAATAATGTTCAATAACTTGTCAGCCATAGAGGGAGACTGCAATGTGTGGAACGTATCAAGCGCAGCGCCCGCCAGACGGTTTCTCAATTCACGATCATCAGCGAGTTGTAGTAGTTTTTTGCTAAGACTGTCGATATTGCCTTTTTCAAACAGCAAACCATTTTTAGCATCTCTGACATAAGCCGGCTCAGGGCCCATGTGCTGGCGCAAATCATTATGAACAATGACCGGCAAGCCCAGGGCCATATAGTGAACGACTGATAATCCGGCATCGCCGCCATACGCGCCCGCCAGGCAAGATGAGAGAAGGTGTTTAATATGCTCCTCGTCATAAACGGCACCATGAAAATGGGCGAAGCTGTAGCGCCGTGACAGACCGACAATGAAATCGGGATCACCGCTACCAACAATTTCGATGGTTAGGCTGGTGTCCTTCTGCCTGGCCAGTTCCAATGCATCGAGTAATTCCTCCAGGCCACAGCGGGGTCTGATGCGCCCGATGAAAGCAATACTTTTTCCTGCATCGGCATTGATTTTCTCGACAGGGTTGAGATACAGGCAATTATCGATATGGAATACTTTTCTATGCAAAAAATAGGGCAATTTCTTTTTAAGCTCTATTGCACAGAACTCGTTATAACAAATATAACCATCAGTTAATAAAACAGAGAAAAAATAAAACAATTTCGCTATCGTACCATGTGATTTATATCCACCCTGACCGTGTAAATAGACTCTGGTGAATGATATACATTTTAATAAGACACTTTGATAGAGACTAATATATTTAAAATCAGCAAAATGAATCACACAAGATGGTGTTTGACGGATCTTCTTCCAGGGTATGTTACGAAAAAAAAACAGCCTGTTTATTTTTTTTATCGCCAACGACGTCATCTTAAAATGGACTTTATCAGAACGGTGAAAATCCTGTGGAGTTACACTGCAAATAACTTCAAATTCACCATTGGTTTTACAATGAATATCTTCAAAAAATGGTTCACGATAAGTAGTCATGTACGGCTGAAAAAAGAATAATTTCATCAGTTCCTCTGGTGCAATATTATTGACAACCACCGTGCATTTTTCAATAACACCCCGAAGTTAAAATACTGACACACGATATGTCAGAGTAAACATGTTTATCTTCAACGCAACGAAGGATATCTGAACAAATAAATCGCAAGGGTCATGAGTGTAGTAACATAAAGAGTAAAGATAGAAATCATGATAAAAGAAAAATCAAACCGCAGAGCCGCAAAACTGATCATGAATAAACAAAAGCTCATGGACTTAACTCCCAACAACGGCCTTGATATCAACCAAATGATAAAAAATAAGGCTGGCGCGAAGATAAGTGAATACCAACCGAAATTACCATAAAACTCCCCCAATGGTGTTGAGTTGAGGGTCAGTATATTTTCACCTGTAATCATGTTCCCCAAATTAACACCAATACCCGCCGGCTTCCCGGGCCAAATCGAAGACGGAATAAAGAAAGAAAAACTTCTGAGCAAAACTGTCTTTCCATAATAGAAATCATGGATATATCCAAACGTGTTATAGACATATTTGAACACATTCATATTAAATGCTTCAAACAGGTTATTGAATATCTCTGCAAAAAAAGAACCTTCACCATTGGATCGTTCATTCATTCGGTAAGCAATCGCCAGGCTAAATGCATCACTTATTCCCTGAATTGAAAACCCATTGATCCACATCAGTCCCCGTGCAATCGGGTATGCATAATTAATAAATGCGACAAAAGGAGAAATAATCATACAAGCCAAGGAGAATCTGACCAATCTTTTTTTATTAACATAGGCTAAGGACATTACAGCAAACAGCACCACTATTCGATTATTCACAAAAACCAATTCAATGACCAGATACAGAAGTAGCAGGATAGAATAAGTTTTTTTGCTGATTTTACAATCCACTCTTAACAAAGCTAATATCATCGGGTAAATAACACGATAGACGTTGGAGAAGTTACCTAACACAACGGACACAAGGCTATTTTCATACATATCTTGTGAGGCTTCATTCCAGTGCCCCCCCGATATTTTATTCGTTGATAAAACAATAATAACAGTAATAAAAAAATACAATCCAATGACTAAAAACGCAAAAATATCTGTGCACTTATCATTGATACTTTTGTCAATAATGGGTTTCAACGTAAAGTTAACCTTTTTCGTCAACACGTTAACCAACAATATCAACGAAACAAAAAGGAATATGAAGAAATAAATACCATTATCTTCGTGCAACGTTAATGTATCAATTGACAGAAAGCTGGGCGGTATTTCACCGAAAGCAAACACCATAACCAACGGCATGGAAATAAAAACCAACACTCCCGCTATCAACCCTGGAATAATGTCGTAAAATCCGTTGCGAGCAGAGTTAACTACAGATAACAACACCAATAAAATGGTAAGTATCGCTAAAATAGCATTAACAATAAACATGTTAATGCCTATTCTTGAACATATTATCCAGGCTATTGTCCTCGCCGTCCCATTCAACCTCCAATGCTTCACCATCATGGTAAAGTTTTTGCTTTAACTGCCCTTTATACCAAATGACATCCATACGCCCCAGATAGCTGGCCCACATGCTAAATGTGGAACCTGAGGCGACAAGTATCTTGCCACAGCTCAACGCTAATAAGTCTGCCACGGCACTGCCATAATCAGCCCGGTGAGTATCTTTCATTGAAAGCATTTCACCGAGCTCTTCATTGCTTCCATCAGAAAATACACAAACTTTCAGCGGCACTGGGTATTGCGCTCTGATTTTTTCCACACACTTTATGTACCAGGATAGAGGAATACGAGTATTAGTCTGACCATTGCTTAGCGCTTGTGGCGTTGGCGCCTGGAAATCACCCAGTCGTATATGAACGCAGAGCGTACGCGAAAAATCCTCACATAGGGCTTTTTTATGCTCTTCACGAGTGATATCGAGTAGTTCCTGACGAATAAAAGTAGACTCAGATTTGATCTCCTCGAAAAGAGTCGCCATCCCTTCAAATTTAACGATAACACTATTTTGTAATACTGCTTTATGCCGTTGGCTTTCATCAATGATTCGGGTGGTGAAAATTGCCATTATCTTTTTCAATCCGGACCAATACTCATTATTGTGCTTAAAATAACCTGAGTAATTCCGCCGATCCATATCACCACGCAATAAACGCGCCGGCTTGATTTGAGCCCAGGCTGGACTAAGCAGAATACCGTGATTATCTCTAGCAAAAACGCACGCTCTGCTCCAGGGAAATAACATATTTCCCAGACCTGGACCTCCTATTCCATAATTACCGAACTCATATCGAGATACCTTTGGATAACAGATTATTTTATTTGATTTCATTATGTCGTTCGCTCTTCATTTTTTTAAATATCGCTATAGAGATAAAGACATTAAAAAACAGCAATCCCAAGGCTAATGACAATCCAGCTCCAATCAGATTCATTTTTTGGATAAGAATCAGATCAAGACCGGTAGTCACCAGCGCGCCAAGGACGTAATACACCATGACTTTTTTGTGAAGGTTAACCACATTACCAAAAGCAATAAGAACAATGGCCAGCGCATTGAAAGTATGAGCAAAAGACACCATGACCAACGCTGGATAGCCAATAACATAAGCAGGATTGATCAGATGAAGAACAAAGCGTCCAGCAATGACCAATGCTATAAAAGCGGCCAATGAAAACAGGTATGAAACCAACAGACATTTCTTAAGAACACTAAATAATTCACCATGGTTCGCCCTTTCACTGAGCCTGACAAAGATAGGCTGAAATTGCAGAGAAAGTATCGTCGCCAGCATGGTGACAAAGCGGGTAAAATTACACACCATGCCGTAAACACCGGCACTCTCATTACCGAGAAATTTGGCAACCAGCAAGGTATCCAGTTGGAAATAGGCAAAACTGATGATAGCGGTAATATTGATAAACAGCGCCTGGTTTAACCAATGCCCTTTTTGAGAACCTATGTACGCGAAAGAGATATTCACCGGATGAAGTAAAGGGGTCGAGAGTGTAATACAGCATAAGAAAATCACCATAAACGACAGCATATAAATCACCGCCAGATTTTGTGCATTAATTCCTGACCAGCAATAAAAAGAAAAAGCTACAGCAATAAAAAAAACAGGTCTGATGATATTCTCTATCAGATCGGCGGTTACCGGTTTACTTTGCCCTCTCAGCAGCGACAACCCCATTGCTGAGAGTCCCAAAAAACACGAGATCAATAAAAATATTTTTTCATTGATACCAGATAACCAATAAAAACTGAACAATCCGCTATCTTTCACCAAATAGAGAACAAGCATAAACAGTACGGAAGAACAGAAAACAATCAGCAGACTAAAATAGATCACTGAGGTTTTATGTTGTAGCAAACTGACCTTATGGCTGATGAATTCTTTCGAAATTTCTTTGATAATTAGCGTATCCAGTCCCCATTTTGAAAAAATAAGCATAAGGTTACAGACTGTCACCACAATCAGGTATTGCCCGTATTGTGCTGGAGATACCATATAACCCATGACAAATTGGGCTGATACACCAATGAAAGCTGATAACAGTCTTAAGGATAAATTAGACGCAACTTTTAATAACCTGGATTTATTTTCAATCCAGACTCCAACGTTCAATATTGTCATGATAACTTCATTTATGAATACCGTACATGAATCGGCTTAAACAGAATACATCACCGGTTTTCAGATTTTTTTTCATAAGAGTAAATATAATCACCACCGTAGGCGTAATAATTGAAGGCTCTTTTCATAAATGAGTTAAGTACCGTACCATCAATGTTCACACCACTACGTTCGAAACGCTGAATCACCGTTTTAATTTCACGCATCGAGGTATTTTCGAACCCAACAACCAGCAATGAAATTCCAGCATATCGACCAACGATGATAGCATCTGTTACCGCCAATAATGGCGTGCTGTCAATGATGACAATGTCATATTCTTTACTGGCCCAGCGGAATAACTCATCGAGTTTTGGTGACATCAACAATTCAGAAGGGTTATCCGGTACTTTACCCCGAGGGATGATATCCATATTCGGCACACTGGTTTGAAATACTACGCTTTGAGCAGATACCTGCCCCGACAAGACCGAAGATAATCCCAGATTTTTATTGATACCAAAGATCTCATGTAGCTTTCCTCGCCGCATATCGCAATCAATCAGCAACACTTTTTTATTGGCCTGCGCCATAACCACCGAAAGATTGGCGCTGATAAAGGTTTTCCCCAGCTTTGGCGCTGAGCTGGTAATCATCAGGATATTGTTGCCCTTTTCCAGTGCGATAAAGTGCAGACTGGTACGTAAACCTTTGACAGCTTCAAGGGCCACTGCATCACCAAGTGTATCGACCAGTGGATAAGCGCTATTTTTTATACGACTGCGATGCCAGTGATCCTCAGAAAACGGAATGGTGGCGATGACATTAATGCCGTTGTTCTCAAGTTGCAGCGGATTCTTGACCCCTTGGTTCATAACCGTCCGCATCATCAGATATCCTATTGAGACGATAATCCCGACAAACACTGACAGTAAAAGAATGGCGGCTTTTTTAGGTTCAGCTGGTTTGAGTTGCGTTATTGCCGGATCGACAATCCTGACGTTGCCTAAATTACTCGCCTTAGTGATGCTGAGTTCCTGTTGCTTATTAAGCAATAGTACATAGATATCCTGAGTGACATCCATATCACGCGTAAGACCCAGGATCTCCTGTTGCGTTTTAGGTAGCTGACTAATCTGGTTGTTAATTTTTTGCTTTTCTTGCTCAATAACCCTTTTTTGATCCAACAACGCCTTATAAACCGGATGTTCTTTGGTATACAACCTGGATATATCGGCTTCTTTCAGCGCAAGCTGGTTCAACTCATTATCAAGCTGCAATGAACCGTCAAGCATGGATTTCGCTTCCAGAGACAAGTCAACCGAATCGTTTTGCTGACGGTAGCGGCTTAACCGGTCTTCAGCCAATATCAGAGCGCTTTTAATCTCAGGAATTTTATGTTGTATAAACTCCAGGCTTCTGGCCGCCTCAGCAGATTTACTCTCAATATTTTGCTGTAGATAGTTTTGAGTGATGCTATTCAGAATTTTGCGGATCATCACCCGATCATTACCCAGCAGGCTGAGGGCAATAATACCGGTGTTTTTATCTTTTTCAGTAACAGACAGGTGACTCAAAATCTCATTAATGACATTTAGCATTTCTCTTTTCTTGACCTGAAATACTGTGCCAATGGGGGCATCGAGTCGCGTTACACGCAGGCTGACCGCGCCTGTTACCACTGGCTGATTGACCCTTCCCGTCGCAATAACGTCCCCGTCATAGGTCAGGCTAAATGAATTTTGCCCGGTTACCGTTAACTCCAGCGGTTGTTCCATCAGTGCATCCGACACCTTCAGGCCGGACAAGGAAATACATGGACAAGCGCTCTTGCTGGTCATCTGATGGTACAGACGGCCAAATACCGGGAAATAATCTGGGCTGACCTCCGTTGTCAGTTCCAGGTCGTTGACCGTTTTCCCTATCACCAACCGGGACTTGATAAGCTCTATTTCTGTTTCTGAAGCAGGTGGTGTAGAAGGCAATACCGTTGAAAGGCTGGATATTATTGAACTCCCTTCAGTCTGCTCTACCTGCACCATAGCATCTGCCCGGTAGACTGGCGTTGCTATTAACAAATAAAGGAAGGCCAGGATAATACATGACGTCACAATCAATGTGATCAGCCATTTATTATCTATCAATATTCCAAACAGTTGCCCCAAACTTAATTCGTTAAAATCCCTATTTAACTGCTGAGTGGGTGATTTATTATCTAGCATTATATTCCTTGATTAGCCCTTTAGTGCCTTAGCCCATTTTTTTGAATATAAGTTAAGCAACTGGTATGTTGACTCGAAATAGAGAATATCCTTGCGGTAGGGATCACTAATGTCCTGCCTCCCCCCCCAATGCCCGAAAAGGAATGTTTTCCCACGGACTTCGGCGGCAATATCTTCAACCATTTCAATGTGACATTTTTCCATAACCAAGATCAGATCAAACCGATAGCACATTTCGACAGTGAGGATTTTGGCCCGGTGATGCTCCAGGTTTAACCCATGCCTGAGCGCAATCTCTTGCGCCTTGGGATCTGCCGGACAATCAACCAACGCGCCAAGACCTGCCGAGTCGATATTAATGTCAGGCAATTGCTCTTCCAGCAGCGCCTTACCTAATGGAGAACGACAGATATTACCCATGCAAACCACCAATATTGAACTAAACATAGTTAGTTCCAGCTTTGAATGTCTTTACCAGATTGAGTGATGTCATATATCCCGGCAATCGTAGGCACCAGTTGGCTGATAACACGATTCCAGCGAGCAACCGGGGCCGCAGTGACATACACAATGTCGTAGGGATGTAGCTGAAATTCAGTCCCCATGACCAGCGCACTGGCATCAGTCGCGTTTAGCTGATAAATATTGGCAATTTTACTTCCATGAGCCTTACGTAACGGACGGATCACGAAAATTCCTGTTGCATTGGCGACCGCCTGATTCAGTCCCTGGCTGCTACTCAACGCTTCGGTCAGTGTCATGCCCGAACGATCCATTTTTAATGTTGACTGTTTATTGACTTCACCCATCACGAAAACCTTCAGGTCGTCATTACGGGGAATGTAGAGAATATCGCCGGGGTCCAGTAAATGGTTCTGCATCAAATCACCATTTTGCATCAGAGCTTGCAGTGAGATATGCAGATCCCGACCATGATGGGTAAGTATGACGTTTCGCCAGTCGGCAAATTCGGTCATACCGCCCGCACGGTTTACCGCATCAAGGACAGTCAGCGGAATATTGGAGATCGCCTGTGGGCCAGACTTCACTACTTCGCCGGTGATGTAGACTTTTTGCGAGCGAAACGCAGCAACATTGACATCGACCTGAGGGCTTTTAATATATTGCGCCAGTCGGCGGGTAATCTCCTGGCGGACGTCACTGACCGTCTTACCCTCTACCATTACTTTTCCGATATAAGGATAAAAGATAGTTCCATCACTATGTACCCAACTTCCTGATTCACTAGAGCTTCTGAACTGTCCAGCAGGGGTCGTCAGTTCAGGATGTTCCCAGACTGTGATATTTAGAACATCACCGGGACCAATATGGTATTGATAGTTTTTCAGTTCATTATTTAAAATGGGGTTCTGACGAGCCACCGCAGGCCTTAACCGCATTTTCTCAATCAGGCTTGGAGTCATCGGATAAAGCGTAACTAACTGATTAATATCATAGTCATTATCTGCTTGTTTTATCTCTGTCTTATTACTTACCGGCAAGTAGGATCCAGGAATAACGGTACACCCACTAAGCAACGAGGCTGATAAAACAAATGCTAGCAACTTTATTTTCGTCATTTAATTACTATCACTATTTTTTGTGCATTCAATTAAAAATGACTATTTAAAGGACTATTTAAACGTCATCACATTAACAAGCCTAAAAATCAAAGATCAGAAAAAGCTCTCATCCGTTAAGTCATTATGAGATATAAATATCTTAAAGAAACGACAATCTACAATTATCATATTTTTCAACGCTACCGCCCTTGGTTTTTTGGTCACCAATGAACCCAACTTATTTTCATAGCAAATATAAATATGCATTTTAAATGCTAATTTAATAAATCACCCCTGATAAAACAGAAGCCATTTATGACTACGCCATCACATATTTATTCAAAGACAAGCAATACCCGTATATATTTCAATATTTATAATATATTTATTCCATGCTACCGCCCTTGGTTTTTTGGTCTAAAAACCAATTTATAAAACGTTTACAATAAACATTAATGTATTTTTTTTAACGCCCACCGAATAAACCTGGCCTGAGAAAAGGAAGGCCATTTGTAACCTTGCATCGCCAAATTGCTTATCCCTTCAAAACAGGCCATGTCAGCGTCTTTTTCAATACCTTCAATGATAATACCCTGCGTATAAGGACGAATATGACTAAGCGTTCTGAGAAATGAATCAGTTCCTCTATGCTTCCAAAAATAATTCTTATCTATTTTTATATATTCGAAATTTTTGGTCATAACAGTGTTCAAATTCGTCAGGCCAGCACCAAAATCATCCAACCAGAGCGGGCATAATGAGGACAAGTGCGACAATAAAAAACCATCTGAATCATGTCTGAATTCAGGGAAAAATTCGTTTATTTCCAGTCTAATGTAATGTGCATTTTTTAAAATTTCACACACTTCATCATCATCATGAATGAATTTTGCAATATCGTGATCAATATTAATCGACACCAGTATGTTATTTTCAATATATAACCTTGCATTGCCGATGATGATGCTAACCTGATTAATAAAAATCTTTATTTTTAGTTCAGGAGACAGTTCAGAGAAAATACACTGATTCCTGCCAGAATTTGTCATCTTTAATCTGGTTAACATTTCAAAGCAAAATATTCTTCCATAAGAATCAACTATGGGTTCATAGGTGTAATAGAAGTCTATTCGGCTATCAAGCTTCAATATCCAACCCTCTCTTAGAAATCCAGCGTATAGTTAAATTGTATAAGCTTGGATTGAATACCCTATCAAGCATATTCAATGACTTTTTTGCATTGTTTTTTTTTATTACATATTCGGTGATGATACCAAAAATTAAGAGCTGATGTTTTCTCTACACCGATCTTTTTAAGGAAGTTACACTTATGATGACTGACTGTTTTAAAGCTGAGCTTTAACATATAAGAAATCTGAATAGTTGAGAGCCCTGACATCAGCATAATCAAGACCTTCCTTTCCATATTTGTAACATTTAATTTATACTCAGCTGTTTCAACACTCTTATTAAGAATGAACTGTTCGCACAATTCTTCTATCTCAGAGATATTTTTAGACACACATATGAATTTAAATTTCTTGATCAAAACCAGCTCAATGATAAAGGCATCTATTTCAGATGACAAAATTATGACTCTTCCCCAATCTATAGCCTCTTCATTTTCCTTAAGAAAATCCAGGCATCTAGTGAAGTTACTACCTGTTAAATTAATGATGAGATAGTCTTTAGTATTCAACTCAATCTTTGGATTGAATTGAATAGAGGCAACCTCTCTAATAAATGCCATCCGTCTTAATAGCAACAGTTTTAATCCCTGTTCTGTGTAGTGGCATTCACTCCATATTACTACTCTTGGCATCGAGCACCTCTTCACATCTATTATTGACCTATTAAAATCAGGATAAAGAACATCACTTTCAAAGTAACAGAATAAATCTTTTAAAGAATAGTTACTTTTCTTATAACTTTAAACAACCCCGGGAAACTAATAACTCTAATAATTCTCAGGGAAAGAATATTACCTTGAGAAAATGATTCCAATCGTTTTTGCCGATCGTAAATACCAGATCAATAGATCTAAGCTATAAATAACCATTTATTGATCGGTTTTATATTTTTTTTGCCAAGAATTATCTTATTAGAATTTACGGGAAGCCCTGTCCTTTACGATTTTTTTAATAACTAATTAACCTTTTCATACATATGTAAGATATTTCTTATTCCGTGTCGTATAGAAAAAATACGCCTACATATGTAGAATATAATTCTGTTTAATTTAATTATTTAGCAATTAATGCCAGATTAAGTAAAAAAAAATTATAGTTGATAATCTTTATAATTTTTACTTGCAACAAATTTGACCCGACAACTACTAACATCTACGCAAAAAATGCTCTTTTACACGTTGAGCCGTACTCCTCATGTCAAAATACTTATTGCATGATGTCGTAGCCGCTCAAAACTGATATGACGCCATGTAATAACATTAGAAATTAATTCCACTATTTAATGTATTAGCTTAGCCAAAATAAATCTTTCAGCGAACAGCTCATCCACTATCAGGTGTCATGACATGTAGTTTTAGGATCGTGCAGCCAAAATATTCCAGAGAAATGTGTAACATTAAGTAGAATGACTTATTAATCTTAATAAATAACACATCAATGTTTCATCATAAAAAGTGATGAACAAAACTCCACGACTTATATTAAAAAAGGACCAAGAATATGTAACGATATATTATTACATACAATGCGCGTAAATATCCCACATGGACTAAGCGAAGAAAAACAGCATAAGTTAATATGATATAAGTTTAGAAAACATGGCAGGTGATGAACAGATTCTATTCTTGATTCAGTTCAGCCGACAACGTCGGCAAGATCCCGTTACTATTTCTGGCCGTTGGCGCCGTTCCTCTCCATACTGGAATAGTCAGGGATTCGTATTAGCGCCTCTGCCCCCGGCGAGGATCTGTTAGATTTGATGGTTCAGACATTAACTTATCATCGGAGTGGGAGTATTCATCTCAGTGTGAAGTAGAGATGGGTGCATATCGCGTTTACCTCCTTTTTCTTCATTTACATCAAAGAATCACCGCTAGTAGGTCGCTATTGTGGAAAGCCTGCCTGGAGAAACACCGCCAGGCGGCATCGACGCAGACCTGTCGGACAGAGCGACGCGTCTCATCGCCATTTTCTCATCTTGCAGTCAGGAAGATCATATTTATGACGCAACAACAAGTAACACTTTCGCTGGACGAACATGATGATATTTCACTGGATTTGCTTTCCGGGACGCTGGGACGCGCTGGAGTAGATATCCGGCCTCTGGAAAAACAAGGGTTATGTAGCTTCGATCCAGGGTTTAACAATACCGCAGGTTGTAAGTCCGCCATCAGTTATATCGACACCGATAACAGTATTCTGCTACATCGGGGATTCCCGGTGGCTCAACTGGCGAGTCAATGTGACTTTCTGGAAATGAGTTACATCCTTTTGTATGGCGAACCGCCCACTGAAGCGGAGTATCAGGATTTCAGACAAACCATCACGCGCCATACGCTGGTGAACGAACAGATGGCACGGATGTGTAGCGGCTTTCGTCGCGATTCTCATCCCATGGCATTAATGTGCGCGTTGGTGGGCGCGCTGGCGGCGTTCTATCATGATGTGCTGGACGTGGATGATCCGGATCACCGAAAACTGGCGGAAGTCAGGCTGCTGTCAAAAATGCCGACACTGGCAGCCATGAGCTACAAATATGCCATCGAACAACCGGCTAACTACCCGCGCAACAACTTGTCTTACGCTGGCAACTTTCTGCATATGTTGTTCGCAGTGCAGGCTGAACCATACGAGATCCATCCCGTACTGGAGCATGCAATGGATCAGATTCTAATCTTGCATGCCGATCATGGTCAGTGCCCTTCCACCATGACGGTACGAGCTGCCGGCTCCTCAGGGGCTAACCCTTTCGCCTGTATTGCGGCAGGTCTGGCGTCGATGTGGGGATCATCACACGGTGGTGCGAGTGAGGCTTGCATGCAGATGCTGGAAGAGATCCAAACCGAGGATCAGATCCCTGAGTTTTTGAACCGGGCCATGTTGCATCCTGACGTGTTCCGCCGCCTGGGTTTTGGTAACTCGTTATATCAACACTTCGATCCCCGCGCAGCTATCCTGAGGGATACCTGTCATCGGGTTCTGAAAGAACTGGGTATGGAGGACAGCTTGCTACAGGTAGCAATGGCGCTGGAAAATGTGGCGATGAGCAACCCATTCTTCATTGACAATGGCCTGTACCCCAGTGTCGATTTCTATACGGCGGTTATTCTAAAGGCAATGGGATTACCTTCAACCATGTTTACCGTGGTCACTGCTGTCGGACGGACGTTAGGTTGGGTGACGCACTGGAACGAGATGCACAGCGAGCCACTGAATATTTATCGTCCACGTCAGTTGTATGTGGGAGAAGGGCCGCGTGACTATATGTCCCGTCGTAGTACAGACAGCGTTTCACACGCTTGAATACGTCCAGCACGGAAAGTGGCTGTTACTCCGTTTACGCCGGGTAACAACCACTTTGCGTTATTATCACAGGATATGTTCGGTGGACACTAAAGCGACAAACGCTTTCCCGGAATAAAAAATAAATGGAGCAAAAGTAGGAATAGACGAATCGCTCACCGTCACTGTGCCACCATAAACCCGCCCAGGAGTAGTACCGGCTGACGTGTTTTACTACCGGGACGTGCGTTCTACAGTCCATTCACCGGCAGTCTCTCCAGGATCGCCTGGGCGGTATTGACATCCGTTACCAGCGAGTTAATCATCCCCGAACGCACCGCACCGATAATCCCGGCGGCTTTTTCTGGTGTCGCCGCCACACCGATAGTCAGCGGTGTACGGCGTAACTGTTCAGGCGATGCCGCAATCATTCTCTCCTCGCCTTCCCAATGCAGAATCTCACCAGACTCGGTCACATAGTGGCGCAACACATCGCCAGCGGCCTGACTCAACGCCTGCTCGCCAGGTGTCGCAGTCGTGGATTCACTCGGCTTCGGCGCATGGGTTAACCCCACACCAACAATGGCGACATCAAGACGATCCCACAGTGAAATAATTTCCTGCACACTGGCATCACTGAGAAAAGCATCACGAAGTTCAGCAGAAGAAATATAAGGCGCGTGCAGAAAATACGGCGTGCCTTCCATCTGCTCAGCGGCGCGCCGGACAAATTCGGTTATCTGGAAATGTGGTGCCGCCTGTTGCATACCGCCGTTCAGTGCAACGGTCAGCACTCCCGGTAATCTTGGTAGTCCGGCCAGTGTCACTTCTCTGATTGCCCGACCCCAGCCAATTCCCAGCACCGAGCCAGCACCCAGTCCGGCCTGCTGCAGAATCGAAGCCAGGGGAGTGCTCAGTGAACCCAGCACATTGTTAGGCGGAGCATCCACCACAAATGCCTGCTTCAGCCCCAATCGTTGAATCAGATCGGCGGTCATATTTTCCGGTGAAGACAACTCAATGACTTCAATGCGAACAATGCCCGCCGCACGCGCTTTGTTAAGCAACCGAGAAATCGTTGCGGTAGAGACGTCCAATTTCTGGGCAATCTCCTTTTGAGACATGTCTGACTCGTAATGCAGCTTCGCCACCATATGCATCATAGCGCGCGTAGCTGCAACTTCTTGCAAAATTGGCTCTTTCAGCTTGAAATTCCTTTCAGCAATGTATTACACTCATTTCGTTGATAGGGTAATTATTGCGCAGCGCCCAAGAGAATGCAATGCACTTAGGGCGAAAAAACCCTTATATACCGGCGCATTGAGCGGTTTTAATCCTGCTGGAACCAGAGAAAATGGAGATCACTACACGTCAGTCAGAGAGATTTTTTACATGCAATAAATTTCACGCAAAGGAGAAACATATGTCAAAAATGTCCACTTCAGAATTACGCAGTTATCAGCAAATCTGCGGTAACGATGGTGCGATGATGGTCATCGCCTGTGATCAGCGCGGTGCCATGCGCAGCCTGTTGTCGAGCGATCCTCAGCAACAGGCCAGGATCTCTGAACGTGAGTTGGGGATAATTAAAGCGGACATCACCAGGTATCTGGCCAGCAAAGCGTCCTGTGTTCTGGTCGATGCCGTATGCGCCGTACCACAATTGGTCGACGACGGTATTATCGCCCGAGATACCGCGCTGCTGATTGGTCTGGATGCGTCAGGATGGGATGTATCCCAGGAAGGCTATCGCCTCTCCAGACTGGTGCCGAAAATAACTGCCCGTCGAGTACGTGAGCTAGGCGCAACCGGAGGTAAAATTATGGTTTATCTACGCGCCGATCACCCAGCAGCCAATCAGCATAATATAGCAATCCTGCACCACTGCATTGAAGATTTTGCCCGCGAAGATTTATTGCTGGTCGTTGAGTTCCTGACCTATAAACTCGAAAGCGAAACCGACGAAGCCTATAAAGAAAAAGTGCCATCGTTGATCTATGAAGGAACCAAAATTTGTCTTGATTGTGGTGCCAAGGTGCTCAAACTACCCTACCCGGGATCACGACACGCGTGCGAAGAGATCACCAAACTCGCCGGCGATGTGCCTTGGGCGGTACTGTCAGCAGGCGTTGATCACGCAACGTTCCTTACACAGGTCGCCGATGCCATGAGCAAAGGGGCTTCCGGTGTGATTGCCGGTCGCTCACTGTGGAAAGACTGTATTTCGCTGGACAGAACATCTACCAGGGAAAGACTGGAAACGCTGGCCATTCCGCGTCTGAACGAGATTCAGGCAGTTATTCAACAATATTACCACGCCGCTAAATAAGGCCGGACAGGTGAAAAATGACGGAGAAAAGTGCAGTGTCTGATGTTGAATCCAGGGCTCACTACCATTCTGATACGCAGGTATCACAACCTGAGTCGACTAACCGTGCCGCGGGTAAGCGGGTTATCCTGGTCAACGGTATTCCCGCATCGGGGAAAAGTCGTCTTGCCGTGGCACTTTCTGAACGGACAGGCTGGCTTCAGCTCTCGCTGGATGGCATTAAAAACCCTTTTCTTCAGCGCATTGAAGGTGTGGATCGCCGGTTTAATCGCCTACTGGGTCAGGCGAGCTATCAAGTCATCTGGTCTATTGTGGCCGGAGCACCCAATGGCAGCACTTTTATCATCGATGCCTGGTTTGGTTTTCAACCGAAAGACGTACTGAAAACATACCTGGTGCAGGCGGGTGTCACCAACATGGTGGAAATCTGGTGTCATATTTCTGGCAATCTGGCGGAACAACGCTATGCGGCACGGCTCAATCAACGTTTGCCCGGGCATCCTGGTGCTGAATACATACCAGAATTGATCGCGCTTGCCGAAAAAGCGACGCCGATGCGTTTTGGCCCGGTCTATTCGGTGGATCAAGATCAACCGATAGACATGGATAGCATTAATGACTGGGTAGTCAAGTCGCTTTCAGAACCGATGCCAATAGATTTCAGGATGACGAATGTATGAAAATTTAAATCCCATTAATAATGGCACGGTGAAAATTAACATTATTAAATAATATTATCTTTCCTGATAAGGATTTCGTCATGATAAAAGAATAAATAACCACTATTTCTATAAGACATTATTTTTCATTCTTTACTGACTATTTTTATTTTTTTGAAAATAACAGATAGGAAAAGATAGATCACAGTTTTTACTTTCAGGAAACATCATACTGCAATAAATTCCAATTCATCAAGAAGGGATATTATGTTAACTGACTGGATTAATGAAAGTAACATTAGCATCATTAATAAAACAGAAGACTGGCGAAGCGCAGTGGCCTTAGCCATGCAACCATTAATCGCTCAAGCAGCGATTGAAGAACGCTATCTTCAGGCTATTTATACGATGCATGACGAAATCGGCCCTTATTATGTTCTCGGCGAAGGTATTGCTATGCCACATGCCAGACCAGAAGACGGGGTAATAAGAACCGCACTTTCTCTGGTTATTATCTCTGAAGGTGTCGAGTTTGGCAGTGAAGATAATGATCCAGTTTATATTATATTTGGTCTGGCCGCCGTAGATAGCCACTCACATATTGATATGATTGCCAGTCTGGCAAAAATATTCTGCGATGAGGAAACCGTAAAGAAATTAAAAATAGCGAAAGATAAAGACACGATACTGGAAGTAGTTCAGCAATTCTAAGTTAATAATCCAGATAAGTGACATATCTGCCTGGAGCCGATCTGAACGCTGCTCGCCGCGGCCCAAAGGGCTGATGGCGATGGAAAGGCCGAGTAATAAAGACAGCGCATCTGTACCTTGAAAGATGTAGGGTTATGTAGGCAGCAGCGCAAAATCGACTAACGAACACCTAAGGAATATTTATGGAAAAGTTATCAATCCTGGCAGTATGCGGCGCCGGTCTGGGTAGCAGCTTTGCCTGCGAAATGAGTATTGAGGCGGCGCTGAAAGATTTGGGGATCGAAGCCACTCTCGCTCACTGTGATATTTCCAGCGCTACCTCAACGCGCGCGGATATTATTATGACCGGTGAGAACTTCAAATCTCAGTTTCAGCATTACACCATCAACGCGACAATTATATATCTGAAACGTTTGGTGGATAAAAATGAAATAAAAACAAAGCTAATCCCCGTGCTTCAAGCCATGGGATATTTGGCTAAATAATTTTTAATTAACACTCCGATTATTGTGAATCCATACAGGGGACTTATTATGTCTTTCCTCCATTTTATTGTAAATGATGTGCTTGGCCAAGCGTCAATATTAATATCGCTCATTGCCATGATTGGGCTTATTGCCCTTAAAAAAAGCCCGGGGCAAGTCATAACAGGGACACTGAAAACCCTGCTGGGTTTTTTAATTATACTTGCTGGTGCCAATATCATTGTTAATGCGCTTAATTTTCTGGGTGAAATATTCCAGAAGGGATTCAACATGCGCGGCGTTGTTACCGATGTCGGGTCGATTGCCGGTATTGCACAACAAACTCTCGGGCGTGAAACCGCATTGATTATGGTTTTGGCTTTCATAGTAAATATATTAATCGCCAGATTCACAAGATTTAAATATATATTTCTGACCGGTCAGGCTTCGCTTTGGATGGCAACCGTCTGCTCCGTGATTGGCTACATGGGGGGATTACGCGGCACAGAGCTTATTATCATCGGCGGTGTAATTGCTGGCACAATGGCCGTCGGTATGCCCGTACTGGCGCAACCTATCGTGCGGAAAATAACCGGGTCGGATGATTTTGCGCTTGGTCATTTCTGTACTATCGGCTACATCATTCAGGCCGGGGTCGCCAAACTGACCGGGAATGCTGAAAAGAGTACGGAAGATTTTGAACTTCCCCAGGCATTTTCCTTCTTGCAGGATACCTATCTTTCGATGATGGTGGTGATGATCCCGATCTATATCATCCCGGCCATCGCCGCAGGTCCGGTCGTGATTGCGCCTTTCGCTAATAACGTCAATTATCTGGTCTATTCTTTCCTGCAATCCGTGCAGTTTGTGGTCGGTGTTTATGTCCTGCTGTCGGGTGTCAGGTTATTGCTGGCTGAAATAGTACCCGCGTTTCGCGGCATCGCCCTTCGAATCGTGCCTAACGCGATTCCGGCACTCGATTGCCCGGTATTATTCCCCTATGCCCCTAACGCCGTAATCATCGGTTTTATCTCCACCACTATTGGATCAATTATCGGTATGTTCTTCTTCCCGGTTATCGGCCTGGCTATGATTTTACCGGGCATGTTGACCAACTTCTTTGCGGGCGGCACCGCGGGAATATTTGCCAATGCAGTGGGTGGGCGCCGGGGGGCGATTATCGGCGGTATCTTCCACGGGCTGTTCATTACGCTATTGCCCGCCCTGCTTCTGCCACTGCTTGGCAAGTTCGGGCTATCCAATGTGACGTTCAGTGACTCCGATGTCATCAGCGTCGGCCTGATATTCGGCCATATTCTTAACCTATTCCATTAATCATAAATCTGGAGGATGTATGGTTACACCAATAGAGGCCATTATGGCGCAAGATCTTGCGCCACTGGATCGCGCTAATGCCCTCAATGAACTGGGAAAGCATTTTCATGAACAACAAGAGATGGATGAGGCGATCGCATGCTGGGAACAGAGTATAGCCTGTTATGGGAAACCCGGTTTTGCACAGGCGCAGTTAATGAAAGCCTATAACGCGAAACGCCGTCAATGTTCAGAAGCAGGTGATGCAAAAGGATTGGAAGATTACTCAACCAGGATTGATATGCTAATGCAGAAAAGTAAAGATGCCATTCGTTATGGATACTGATTCCCGCAGATAGTAGAGAGGCCGACCGTGGTCAGCCTCTCTACGCTTTTCTATGGTAAGACTTTATCAATGTGGGTGATATGTGCATCCCCGTCCAGGGGCTTATAAATATAGATTATTACAACATCGGTTTTTGCTTTAGGATAAAGCCCAACAGCCTCAGAGAGAAAACAATAATTTCTCCCTGAAACAACTTGGGTGGCAACAAGCAGTGGCGTATATTTTACGCCCAATAAATGTACGACAACTGAATCGAATAAAGCCATATCAACCGCATCAAGTTTATGAAAACCAGTCCACTCACCAACCATTTGATCTGACATAATATTTACCTTGCTCTACTGTATATATCCACTAGATTTCAAGATGCAGGAAGATAGCAAGTAGATAAACCCCGAGCACTTACCTGAGTAAGGCTCGGCGGTAAGCGGCAAATCTGCCTTGAGCCGATTTGAATGCTGATCATAGCGGCCTATGCAAGGCCGGGCAATCACGCCAACATACCTGCAAGGTGCAAAAATAACGGATATAATTCATTTGAATAGCCTTATATCCTGTCAAAGATATTTAAAGCTAAATAAAGCCTAGTTGTTGAGTTGTCATTCATCAAGTCTACTGTTGATATATCACACAAAATCAGCAAAAAAATGAGTGAATTAAAACCATTATTACTTCAGATTATTTTAAAGATATATAGCCCTATAATTCAACCATGATTACGGTGGTTAATAACCATAAATTTCACACTGACAAGTCACTATGATCCGTTATTAATAATAATAGTGAAAAAATATAAATCTATCTATACCCAAAATAATTCGAGTTGCAGGAAGGCGGCAAGTGAGTGAATCCCGATGAACTTACTCAGATAAGTGATTCGGGTGAACAAACGCAGCCAACACACCTGCAACTTGAAGTATGACGGGTATATACCCAATGAATTTCAAGAGGCAGGCGATAACCGAATCACTGAGGACAAACACCCCGTCAGTAATGTGAAAAAAAATAGGTGTGTGTGATATGTTCACTACTTTGCCACTACTGAATATACCGGTCCATCAGATTAAAACTCAGAAAACCCGATCAGAATGCGATCATTATCTGCTGTAAACCAACCTGGCTAATGAAAGTGTCACTCATGTAAACTGGTAGCTTCATCGGCCCTACTATTACTCTTTCAGGATCACCACCCGTGGAAACCTCACTGTTCAAATCCCCGACATTTCTGTGTTTCTGGGCTGGTCAGATTGCGTCTTCTCTGGCCTTTCAGATGTTAGTCGTGGGGATTGGTTGGCAAATGTATGCTCTCACTAACAGCGCATTAAATCTCGGGCTGGTGGGGCTGGCCCAATTCTTGCCGCAGTTGGCTCTGACCCTGTTTGCCGGCCACGCGGTGGACCAGTACAACCGGCGGCGGATTATTCTGTTTGCCCGGCTGGTGATGGCTGCCACTGTGCTGGTGCTGGCAGTGGGATGTTTCACACAGACCATCAATGCGACAATGATTTATGCCTGTTCAGCCATACTGGGTGCGACACGGGCTTTTGAGATGCCGGCAACGCAGGCGTTGCTGCCTAACCTGATTGAGCCTGGTCTGCTGTCCCGTGCGCTGGCGCTGATGGCGTCCGCCCGTGAGGCGACCGTCATTGTCGGGCCAGCCCTTGGCGGCCTGATCTATCTATTGGGCTCCACCATCCTTTACACCGCCAGCATGGCATGTTTTCTACTTTCATCCCTGTTTCTGTTCCGGTTGCGTTACACCCATCAGGCACTGGCCAAATCCCCGGTCAATCTGAAAACCCTATTCAGCGGTATACATTTCATCCGCCGCAATCCAGTAATACTGGGGTCCATATCGTTGGATATGTTTGCGGTATTGCTGGGTGGCGCAACCGCTCTGCTGCCTATCGTCGCCAAAGACATTCTACATACCGGCCCCTGGGGTCTTGGCCTGTTGCGTTGTGCACCCGCGCTCGGCGCCGTGCTGATGTCCATTTATCTGACCCGACGTCCTCTGCGTCAGAATGTCGGTAAAATCATGTTTATGGCTGTGACCCTGTTTGGGCTGGCAACTATCCTGTTCGGTTTGTCCAATCAATTGTGGCTGTCCTTATCCGCGCTGTTGGTGCTGGGCGCTTCCGACATGATTAGCGTGGTGATCCGTTCAACATTGGTTCAACTGGAAACGCCGGATGAAATGCGAGGCAGAGTCAGCGCAGCCAACTCCATTTTCATCGGCACGTCCAACCAGCTTGGAGAGTTTGAATCCGGCGTCACTGCGGCCTGGCTGGGCGTCGTGCCTGCCATCGTGCTGGGCGGCGTCGGCACCCTGTTGGTGGTGACGTTGTGGATGAAAGGTTTCCCGATGCTGACACAGCGTCAAACGCTGGAATAATGTCTACACCCCGTAGCACAGCTAATGCCACAACCGACGCAGCCGGTTATTGATCTGACAACATTCTTTCGATGCAATGATGGATGGAGCCGCTGATACACTGCAACCTCGCCTGACTGATCTTGATGGATAAGCGCTGTTTAACCGGTAATCTGCTGAGTACCATGGCTTGTACGATCACCATAACGTTGATGGTTGGCCCGAGAGTTGCTTTATTCAGCTTCTGCTGATCGATAACCGAGAACCAATACATGTCCATTGTTTTAGAACATTACCGCTACCTTCATACGATTCCGGAGCTGGGTTTTCAGGAGTTTCAGACCGCCGATTATATCGCCAACCAGTTAGAAGCGGTGGGCTATAACGTCACCCGTGGCGTTAACGGCACCACCGGTATCGTCGCCGAACTGGACAGCGCTATTCCCGGTCCAGTGCTGGCGCTGCGTGCCGATATGGATGCACTCGGCCATATTATCAATGGTGAGCACTGCGCCCGTCATACCTGTGGTCATGATGCGCACGCATCGGTGGTGCTGACCGTAGCACAGGAGGTCATACGCGAAGGCAGCGTGAAAAAAGGCCGACTGAAGATCCTGTTTCAACCCGCAGAAGAACTGGCCACTGGCGCTATCGCCATGGTGGAAGGCGGTGCTATTGATGATGTGGAGATACTTCTCGGCTTTCACCTGCGTCCGGTTGAAGAGTGTGTATTGGGCGAGGCCATTCCGGCCATGCATTACTCTGCCAGCAGTACACTGGAAGTGACTTTTCACGGTAAACCTGCCCACGGTGCACGCCCCCATCTGGGTATTAATGCACTGGAAGCTGCCGCCTATGCCGTCATGGCGGTAAAAGCTGTCCCATTGCCGCCGCATCTCACCTGGAGCGCCAAAGCCACTCGTTTTCTATGCGACGCGGGCGTCACCAATTCCATTCCGGATAAAGCCATTGTCTGCTGGGATCTACGTGCCGCACACAATGACACGATGGATATGCTGAAAGAGAAAGTGACCTGTGCTATCGAACACAGTGCCGCAGCCTTTGGCGCTATTGCCGATGTCAAACTGATGAAATTCATCCCGGCGGCGGAAATTCATCAGGACGCCACGGCACTGATTAGTGAAGCGATTGTCGATGTGCTGGGGAGCGCTGGATTAACCCCGCCCAAAAGTACGGTTGGAGGGGAAGATTTCTTCTTCTATCCACGTCTGCGTCCAAATGTAAAAGCCGGATTCTGGGGGTTGGGAACCAACCTTGAACCCGGCTTACATCACCCTGACATGCACTTCGATCTGAAGTCACTGGCGGTGGGCGTGCGAATTTTCAAGCGCTGTATAGAAAAGACACTAGGCTAGCCCGCCTCTCATCTGCCGGTGTATATCATCCGGCAGTTGCCCTTTCGATAACACCGGTTGTTATGATCAACTTCAGCCCGCGATTGCGCGTTCAGCCAACGCTTCAACGCGATGAATTGCCTGATGAATCATATCCTCAGTGACACTAAATGGCAGATTGGCCATATCCGGTGCCACTACCGATGCCCGGACAATGGTCTTCAATTCATCCTCCGTCAGGTCTGGACAGATGTCAGCCAGCGCTAACGGCACCGCACAGACACGCGCCAGCCGGATAGCCTCCAGCAACTCGTCATCGCTGCGTTGTTCCAGTGCCAGCAAACACAGATTACCGAATCCCACCAGCAAACCATGGCCAAACTCGCGGGTCTTGTCACACGCCGTAAACCCTTCATACAACGCATGAGATGCCGCCGCGTGAGCGCCACTGGCCATCAACGACGTTAATCCGGCAAACAGAAAGATGGCATCCAGCACCTGATCCAACGCATCACTGCTTTTTCCGGCATTCACCGCCTGACAGGCTTCAGCACCATAGCGGTTAATCAGTTGAAAACAGATTTCGCTGTTGGCCCGGGAAGACGCTGCAAACCCGCTGTCGTTACGACCGGTATCAATCGCCCTGAATTCGTACCATTTAGCCAGCGTATCGCCCAGTCCGGCGGCCAACCAGCGTAATGGCGCCCGTGCCAGCAAGCCACTGTCGATCACCACGGCGGCCGGGGCAACAGACAAATGGTACAGATCGTGGAAATGGCCGTCATCGTGGTAACGCACCGACAACGGTGTAACAGCGGCACAGGTGGCCGCGATAGTCGGCAAGGTCACCACCGGGATGGCGCACTGGAATGCCACCGCCTTGCCAGTATCCAGCGCTTTGCCACCGCCCACGGCCAACAACACATCACTGCCGGTTGCACGCACCCGCTCACACAACCGCTCAATCTGGCTGATACTGCAATGCCCGCCAGACCACTCCTCCGCTGCCAGCTCTACATCTGCCTGCTGCAACTGCCCGCGAATCAGCGCTTCCGTGGCGGCCAATGCCTTTCGACCTCCGACCACTAACACCCGTGTACCCAATCGGGCACACAATGTTCCCAGTTGCTGGCTTACACCGGCCCCACGCAGTACGGTAGCAGGGAAAAAAACCTGTTGTGTCATAATCCTTCCTGTGATCTGCCTTATAAATGCACGTTTCGAAACAAAACCTTAATCAGACAAACTTTATGCCATATTCACACCCTACGGGTACAGCAAGTATCACTGGATACGGTAACAGTATCGACGCAACCTCGGTTCACTGCTTATTTTAACATCGGCAAATTCAACTGATACTCCACCGTACAGGCTTTGCGGCATCATATCCCGCATGCCAACCAGCGTGATGCAAACTGCTCGGCGCTAGCGGCGGTATCCATCAGTGCGTCAGAGCTTGTCGGGTTTCACTGCGAATCTCTTCGGTAACCTGCGCTTTCAACGCCATGAACGCCGGCGACGTTTTCAGGGTATAGTCACGAGGCCAGGGGAAATCCACTGCCACTTCATGTTTAATCTGTCCCGGCCGGGCGCTAAAAATCGCGACTTTGTTCGCCATGAAAATGGCTTCATCAATGTCATGAGTGACAAACAGCACCGTCTTGCGGGATGACTCCCAAACTGACAACAAGAGCTCCTGCATCATCACCCGGGTCTGGTTATCCAGCGCGCCAAACGGTTCGTCCATCAGCAACACTTTTGGATCGTTAGCCAATGCGCGGGCAATGGCAGTACGCTGCTGCATCCCACCGGACAGTTGGCGTGGGTAGTGATGTTCAAAACCACGTAACCCCACCTGATGAATATAATAATGACTGCGCTCTTTTTGTTGTGCCTTACTGACACCGCGCTCCTGTAAACCAAAGCAGATATTTTCCTGCACCGTCAGCCACGGAAATAGCGTGTAACTCTGGAACACCATGCCGCGATCAGCACCCGGCCCATCGACCAGGCGGCCATCCAGCCACACTTCACCACGGGTCGGTTCATCCAACCCGGCGATGATCCGCAGCAGCGTCGATTTACCGCAACCGGAAGGACCGAGAATAGTGATAAAGTCATTCTCATTCACCTGATATTCAATCGGTTTCAGTGCCTGGATAGTTTCGCCTTTCGGCCCGGTGAAAACCCGCTCAACCTGGCGTACGGATAATTTACTGTATTTCATCGCAACGCACTCCAGGCAAATAACCGGCGGTTAGCGGCTTTAAACAGAAAATCAGACAGCAAGCCGATACAGCCGATCACAATAATGCCGAAGATGATTTGTCCGGTATTAAGCAGTGCCTGACTATCGACAATCATATGGCCGATACCGCTGGAAGAGCCAATCAGCTCCGCTACAATGACATAGGTCCAGGCCCATCCCAGCACTAACCGCAACAGTTCGGCGATATCCGGCGCAGCGCCGGGAATCAATACTCGTCGCACAATACTGCGACTGGAACACCCCAGTGTATAGGCCGCTTCCACCAGATCACGACGTGCAGTGCCGACAGTAACGGCCACCATCAGGACAATCTGGAAAAAGGAACCGATGAAAATCACCAGTATTTTCTGCATTTCGCCGATCCCCGCCCATAGGATCAGCAAAGGGATAAAGGCTGATGCTGGCAGATACCGGCAGAACGAGACAAACGGCTCAAAAAACGCTTCCACCAGCTTATAAGCGCCCATCAGAATCCCCAGCGGGACACCAATAATGGCCGCCAATAGAAATCCAGCCAGGACGCGCATTACCGTCATGCCGATATCCAGCGAGAAGTTGTACTCCGTAAACAGCAGTACGCCTTCATGCAGCATGGTCAGCGGATCGGCCAGAAATGTGGGTGATACGGCGCCACCGAATGTCACCAGTGACCAGATAGCGACAAACAGCACAAAGAAAGCGACCCCCAGCGTCCAGCGTAGACGGGAAGAAACCGGCCTCAGCGGCACCATCAGCGGATTATGTACGCGCGACGCGGCGTCCGGCAGAGCAGTTGGCGTTTGGGGCGCAGCATTGACCGCGCTGGTGAAACTATTCACATCAGACTCCTCCATGGTCATTTCACATAACTGGCGTCATACAGGGTGGAAATATCTGGTTTTTTGCGAATAACTTTCGCTTCCAGCAGTAGTTTGGCGGCTTCATTGCTGAACTGTTGAATTTCGCCGTTGAAAAAGCGGCGGTTCTGTTCACGATCCTGCCAACGCAGATAACTGGCGGACTGAGCAAATGCCTTGCCGGTCGATTTCACTGCCGCGCCCATGATTTCATAGGATTTCTCCGGCTGTGATTTGATCATCGCCAGCGCATCGAAATAGCTTTCCACCAGCGCTTTCCCGGCCTGTGGATTCTGCTGCAAAAACGCCGGTGTACAACCCAGCGTGTCCATCACCATCGGATAATCCAGCGTGGTGGCCAGAATTTTGCCCGCCTGAGGATGCTGACGAATAGTGGAAAGGTACGGTTCGTAGCTCATCGCTGCATCATTCTGGCCCGCGATGAATGCTTGCGCCGACGCCTGCGGTGACAGTGTGGCCATCTTCACATCTTTCATACTCATGCCATTTTTATCCAGCATCCAGGCCAGCGCAAAATATGGCGAGGTGCCCGGCGCGTCCACACCAATGGTTTTGCCTTTCAGATCCTGAATACGCTTGATGTCATTGCGTACCGCCAGACCATCCGCACCATAAGATTTATCCAGTTGAACGATTTGTTTGAGTACCACACCGCTGGCCGCCCAGGAAACATAGGTTTCCACCGTAGTCGCCGCACACTGAATAGCGCCTGACGCCACCGCCAGATGGCGATCTCTCTGCGGAATCATTTTCATATCCACATCCAGACCATGTTTTTTAAAGATCCCGGCTTTATCAGCCAGCGTCAGCGGCGCGAAGCCCGTCCAGCCAGAGATGCCAATGGCGACCGGTATCTCTGCGGCACGGGTAACAAATGCAACCGAAAGGCAGGCTATCATCAGGGATATTTTCCAACTGGCGCGGTGTAGTGGTGTACTCATTTTCCTGCTCCTGTCGATAAAGAGTGGCTCGAAAACTCAAGTGTATAGTCTTGTCTATACAAGCAATGGTTGTGCCAGCTTTCTTTAGCTGGCGCAATCGCTCTCGGCATACTCGACACAGCCAGTTATCGGGGCCCACACTGCGCAAAAACGGTGCGTCGCGCACCATAAGTAATCAACGGTTTTATATGGTAATTTAACCCGTTTCGTTCACCGATACTTCTCATCGGCAGTGGTTGTATATACATATATATGCCCACACGGCATTGAGTACACTGGTGCCATATGCTTGCCATGTCGGAGATGATGCCGTGACCGATCCACAAACTGCCTCACAACTTGCCGCCGCCATAAACGATATGCCAGTCCCTATCTATCAACGGGTCAAACAGGCAATCGCCATAGCAGTAAAGTTTTGCTGCTGGAAACACTGGTAGCCGACGGCGATCAGGCCAGTCAATTGGACATCACTATCAGTCAGCCGCTATTTCATTCACAAATTGTGCATTATGAAAATGACGTGCCGGTACAACTGGAAATCCGCTATGTCAATCCGTCAGTGGCACCAGATTATCTGTTACAGGATTTCAGTGGACAAACGCCACACCGCTATTTAAGCCAGATCGTACCGCTGACTGCCGGTGAGCACATTGTGGAAGCGGTGGAGACAGAAACGCGCCTACGCAACCTGTTGGCGCTGAACAACCACGAGTCCTGCCTGCTAATCCGCCGTCGCACCTGGCACGGTTCACGGGTCGTCACGCCAGCACGCTTGCTTTATCTCGGATCCCGCTACCAGCTTTATGGCCACGTTTAGCCTTTGCGGGTAGAGACAAGATGCCCGACTAAACAGGCATATTGTTGTGCTCGTTTGAAGTATTACTCGCTTACAGTAAGCGTATTTTCCTTTAATACCCGAACCGCACGGGCAATCTCTGGGGCCAACCAGCGATCTTCTTTCCAGACAGCAACACTTCCACGCAACAGCGCCACTGCCTGCCGGGTTCCCTGCCCCGTATTTTCCGACCCTAGAAAGTCCAACGCCTGCGCCGCCAACAGATATTCAATAGCCAGAATATGCCAGACATTTTCGGCCAGCTTTAATAGCTTCAGTGCCGCCGAGGTTCCCATACTGAGATGATCTTCCTGTAAACCGGAGGTCACAAAATTATCGATGACTGCGGGTTGAGCCAACTGGCGGTTTTCACCACACAATGACGCGGCCACATATTGCGCGATCATCATTCCGGAATTCACCCCCGGCTCACTGACCAGAAAAGGCGGTAATCCACTGACCAGAGGATTAATTAACCGATCAAGCCGCCGCTCGGCCACACCACCCAGTTCACACAGCGCCAGCGCCAGGCTATCCGCCGCCATGGCGACCGTTTCGCCATGGGGGTTAGCCTGAGAAACCACGCGCCAGTGTTCCGGTGTCCCCAGCACCAGCGGATTATCCGTCGCTGAATTCAGCTCCATCTCAATACGCTGTGCGGCAAAACAGAACTGATCGCGGCAGGCACCATGTATCTGAGGAATGGAACGAATACTCAGTGCATCCTGGGTTCGAATCCCTTCACTGTCAGCAATAATCTGGCTTGCTGCCAGTAATGTCCGCAGACGTTGCCCCACCAGCTGAACACCGGGACTCCGCTTCAACGCCAGGATTTCGGCATCAAATGCGACAAATTGACCACGCAGCGCTTCAAAACTCATCGCGGCGGTGACATCCGCCCAGTCAAACAATCGGCTGGCATCATCAAGTGCCAAACAACTCAATCCCGTCATGCAAGGCGTGCCGTTAACCAGACACAGACCATCTTTCGCCCCCAGCGTGACCGGTTCCAGACCAATCCGTTCTAGGGCCTGGCTGGCGGGTATGACTTCACCGCCATACTCCACGTCGCCCATACCAATCAGCGCCAGCGCAATGTGCGCCATATGGGTGAGATAACCGACCGAGCCCTGAGAAGGAACACATGGAGTGACATGGGTATTCAGTAGTGCCAGCAGTGCTTCCACGACCGTCGGCTGAATACCGGATTTCCCCTGGCTGTAGTTGGCTATCGCTGCACACATGATGGCACGGGTTTGCTCTGTGGTCAGTATCGGCCCGACGCCACAGGCATGGCTCATCAACGTATTACGTGACAACGTGGCCAAATCCGTTGGCGGCAAGACAACATTACACAACGCCCCCAGGCCAGTATTCACACCATAGGCACGTGTCCCGCTGGCAACGATTTGCTCCACAATGCGGCGCGATGTTTTCATGCGCAACCATGCCGATGGGCTTAACACAAGACGGTCACCATAGCGCGCCACCCGCACCAGCGACGGCCAGGTGAACGACGCATCACCCCACACTATTTCATTGTTCATATTGGTATCCTACGCGGCCTGATGACTGGCGATAAATTGCTGAAAACGCGCCGAACTTTCCCCTTCAAACATGGCGGTGGGAGTCCCTTCACAGTCAATGCGCCCTTGATGCATAAACACCACGCGGTTGGATACATTACGGGCAAAAGACATTTCATGTGTCACGACTAGCATAGTGCGCCCTTCTTCCGCCAGACTGCGCATCACTTTCAGTACATCGCCCACCAGTTCAGGATCCAGCGCCGAGGTAGGTTCATCAAACAGCATGACATCAGGATCCATCGCCAACGCTCTGGCAATCGCTACCCGCTGTTGCTGCCCACCAGAAAGATGCGCCGGATAGAAGCCTTTCCGTTCATATAATCCAACTTTTGCCAGCAGGGCTTCCGCCTGTTCAATACATTCCGCTCGGGATTTTTTTAACACATACAACGGGCCTTCAATGACATTTTGCAACACCGTCATATGACTCCAGAGATTGAAGTTCTGGAATACCATTCCCAGACGGGTACGCAGACGCTCAATCTGACGACGATCCGCGGCAACCTGATGCCCCCTATTATCCCGACGTAGAGTGATCACTTCACCACTCACTGCCACCGTACCGGCATCAGGAATTTCCAGCAGATTGATGCAACGCAGAAAGGTGCTTTTACCGGAGCCACTGGCGCCGAGCAGAGAAATGACATCCCCTTGCCGGGCATCCAACGAGAGCCCGTTAAGCACCTCCACATCACCGAAAGATTTGCGGATATCAATCATTGATAGGGTTATTGGGGGTAATTTAGTCATGTTCTTTCTCCGCTGTTGCCTTTAGCGCCGGTGGATGACGTGCAGCAAGTGCCGGAGTCAAGGTACGTTC
This sequence comes from Prodigiosinella confusarubida, assembly GCF_002847015.1. Taxonomy (GTDB): domain Bacteria; phylum Pseudomonadota; class Gammaproteobacteria; order Enterobacterales; family Enterobacteriaceae; genus Prodigiosinella; species Prodigiosinella aquatilis. The sequence goes on along the minus strand of NZ_CP025085.1, from coordinate 2,089,857 downwards.
CAGCCACGCAAACACACACACAATAATGAAGTTAAGTAGCAAATAAATAACTGCCGCACAGGCAAAAACTTCCATCGTGCGGTAGGTGCGCTGGATGATTTGCTGGGCGACCCCGGTCACTTCCCAAACCGTTACCAGGCTGGCCAGCGCGGTCGATTTCACCAGAAGAATGGCTTCCGTTGACCAGGCAGGTAGCGCATAACGTAGCGTCACCGGTCCAATAATGCGCCGGAGTAATAACCAGCGCGACATACCACAGGCGAGTCCCGCCTCGATATGGCCTGCTGGCACCGCCATTAGCGCGCCACGCAAGATCTCCGCCGTATAGCCCGCCGTACACAACGCTAGCGACAACACGGCACAGCTAAAGGGATCGCGCAGGACCGGCCAAAACAAACTTTCACGTATCGCCCCAAATTGTCCGAGGCCGTAATAGATGAGGAAAAGTTGAATCAGTAATGGTGTGCCGCGAAAAATCAACATATAGCCACGCGCAAACAGGCTTAGCGGCAAAGAACGGCTGACACGCATCGCCACAATGACGGCCGACAGCATTGCGCCTATCGCCAGAGAAGAAAAAAATAATCCCAGCGTCACGGGTAATGCCGCCAGTAGCTGAAGAAACGTCTCCGTCAGAAACGTGAAATCTATCATACCTGGCTCCTAGACTGGCATACGGCGATGATGGGCTCGTCCCAAACGCTTTTCAAACCGGGCAAAAGCGGTATTGGACATCACCGTCAGGATCAAATAACAGACAGCACCAATCAGATAAAACGCCATATATTGACGGGTTGATCCGGCCGCCATTTGGCTGGCACGCATCAGTTCCACAATACCGGTAACCGATACCAGCGCTGAATCTTTCAGACTCATTTGCCAAACATTTGACAATCCCGGCAAGGCAAAACGAATAATCTGCGGCATCAGAATATGTTGGAATATTCGCCATCCCGGCATACCGATAGCACGGGCGGCTTCCAGTTCTCCGGGATGAATGGCAAGACGTGCCGCACGGTAGACTTCTCCCTGATAAGAGGCTGAAATCAACCCAATGGCCAGTGCGCCAATCAGAAAGGGCGGCATTTCAATGAAACCTTCTGCACCGAACCAATGTCCAATCTGCGTGATCATTCCCGAGCCGCCGAAGTAAAACAGATAGATGATCAATAACTCCGGGATGCCACGGAAAATGATCGAATAAGCTTCCCCTACCATACGCCAGAGCCGACGATGAGACAGTTTAGCTGCCGCCACGCCCGCACCGACCACTGCGCCGGTCAGCAAAGCCACCACCGTAAGACCAAGGGTTGTCAGGGCAGCAGTGACCAGCAAACCGCCCCACCCCTGCTCACTAAAACCTAACAGGGTCAACATACTTTCACCTCACGATCAGGGCGTAACATCGGTCTTAAACCATTTTTCACTGAGCGCTTTCACCGTACCATCCGCCAGGGCAGATTTAATTGCCGCATCAAATTTGGCTTTTAGTTCTGGATCACTTTTACGAATGCCCAATGCCTCTCCCTCACCCCAGATAGGCCCAGCGAGTTGTGGTCCGCTCAGTGTGAGATCTTTATTTTCCGGTTTGTTCATGATGGAATTGGCAAACGTGACATCATCAAATACCGCATCAATGCGGCCGGCCTGCAAATCAAGAATGGCATCCGCCGAGGCTGTATATTCACGGATTGTAGCGATATCTTTAAAGTACTGATCGATAAAAGGGGTATAGACCGTACCGGACGCAATACCTATTGTCTTCCCTTTCAGCGCCTCGCGTAATCCGGCTATCGCGGGGGTAATCTGCGCAGGATCATTGGTGAGCCTGATTACCGCGTTATCCCCGGTTGCGGGTGGCAGCAGTTTGTTTTTCAGAACAATAAAACTGGCCGGCGTTGAGGCATAAGGAATGGAAAAATCGATAACCTGCCGACGCTCTGGTGTAATCACAATTGCATCCATCAGCACATCGAATTTTCCAGCCTGTAACCCAGCGATCATCCCATCCCAGTTTTGCACTACCAGCTTGCACTTTATCGACATACGCTGACACAGGACGTGCATTAACTCTGGTTCAAATCCTCCCAGCTTGCCGCCAGGAAGGGTGAGATTCCACGGTTCATAACTGCCTTCGGTGGCGATCGTGACCGTTTTCCACTCTTTTGCTTGTGCCGAACAGGCAAAAGCAATTGCGGCACTTAACACCGAAATACTTATAATACGTTGAAAAATATTATTTTTACTCATTCTCTACTCCTGGTGCGATGTCAATGAAAATACATGTATATACAATACTATAACACTGCAAGATTCAGACCAGTTTTTAGACAATGGTCAATAATAGACAAAAGGTTATGAAATGCGGTCTTCAGGAGGACGGAGGGAACGGATCAATAGATGAGTGGTGCTACCTTGCACAAAAACAGCGCACCATTACCGCACAATAATGGCCGCATAGAGCAACAATGCATCATCACTCTGGGGAATGATCGCCGGTACCTGAGACTGCCACCACATACCCTCACCCACGGAGAGCATCCGATTGGCTGTCTGCCATCGACCGCGCAGAACGTACGCCACACCATCAGTAACCGCAGCAGGAATCTGCGTTTTTGCCACCACCGCGACCGTGGCCCGATGGCTGTCACGCCGCGTCATGATGTTGAAATCCATACTGACGCCACCACACAGATGGGCAACCAGGGTTTGCTCACCAGCAAAATGAAAAGGGGAGTGAAGACTGAGCCGATGGTGAAAATCCTTACCGCTCAACTCAACACCGTCGCCAGATAACAAGGTAATAATACGATCCACGCCGGGGAAACAGGAAAAGTCACCATCACGGGCAATGGTGGCGATACTGGCCCGCCAGAAAAAATCCCCCGGCACAGGCGGAATGCGGCAAATCTCACGGGTTTCTCCGCCGCCGTTTTTCCAGGAGCTGACCGGTAAATCCAGCAAAGAGAAAAAGTGCATTACGCCGCCTGCCACGCTTTCATTACGTCGATAAACAACCGGTCAAACTCCTCGTCCAACGCATGATGTCCATGATCAATAACCTGTTTTCCCGCCACCCAGACGTCACGGATCTGCTGCTGTCCGCCAGCAAATAACCAGCGGTTAAGCAGTGCTTCATCACTGATGGCGCTGAGCATCGCATCTTCAGTCAGCACCAGCCAATCCGCCCGCCAGCCCGTCGCCAATGCACCGACAGGCACACGGCACGCCTGCGCGCCCCCACTCAATGCCTGCTGATACAGCACCGTTCCGACACACGGTTGCTGAGCGGTTACTACCCGGTTTCGACGTCGGTCCCGCAGACGCTGGGCATACTCCAGCCAACGAAGTTCTTCCACCACATTCAGAGAAACATGGCTGTCAGAACCGATTCCCCAGCGCCCACCAAGATCAACATAACGATCCAGAGGAAAAATGCCGTCGCCAAGGTTGGCTTCGGTGGTCGGACATAATCCCGCCACCGCCTGGCTATGTGCCAGTTGTTTAATTTCATGATCATCAAGATGTGTCGCATGCACCAGACACCAGCGCGCATCAACAGCAAAACGGTTGAATAGCCAGCTCACCGGACGTTCACCACTCCAGGCCAGACAGTCATCCACTTCTTTTTGCTGTTCGGCAATATGAATATGGATTGGCAAATCGCTACCGGTAGCTTCCAGAACATCTTCCATCTGATTCTGGGTAACCGCACGCAGTGAGTGAAAACAGAGACCATGACTAAGCCGCGGATGGTGGCGTACCTGTGCAGCCAGATGTTGTTGTTGACGTAGATAGTGGTCGACATCCTGAATAAACCGTTTTTGCCCGGCCAATGGGGGCTGCGCACCAAAACCGCTATAGCTGTAAAGCACAGGTAGCATGGTCTGGCCGATACCGGACTGTTCCGCCGCCGCCAGCAGATGGCACAGCATGGCATCGCCCGGGTACGCTTTGCCTTTTGGGTCGTGGTGCAGATAGTGAAATTCAGCTACCTGACTATATCCGCCTTTGAGCATATCGATATAAAGCCGCGTAGCAATCACCCTGACCTGCTCTGGCGTCAAACGTGCCACCATACGATACATCAGATCGCGCCAGGTCCAGAAACTGTCCTGTGGATCCCCCGCCACTTCGGCCATTCCGGCCATCGCCCGCTGAAAAGCATGAGAATGCAGGTTGGTCATGGCAGGTACCACAATCCCCGACAGGCGGGTGGTTTCGTCGGCAGAAGCATCCTGCGTCACGGTCGAAAACCAACCCTGTTCATCAACATCAAAACGTACATTACGCGCCATACCATCAGGCAACAGCGCACGGGAAGCAAAATAAGCGGGCATGTCACATATCCTGTCAGTGCCATTGTATATACATATACATACACCAAAGCCCACGGTAAATAACATAATGCTTTTTTATGGCTTAACTACCTCTACCGTGTGACCTGCAACGAAAATAAGAAATTCCTATTGCTGTGTGGCTTGCCGAAACAAACCGCTGGCGTATAACTTGTCTATACAAGACTATAACACTAATGGAGCACGCTATGACGCAGCACTGCGACAGCCTGTGGTTCGGGGCTGATCTGGTTACTCTGCGTGATGGCCAGTATCACATCATCAAAGATGGTGCGCTGGCCGTAACGGATGGGCGTATCGTCTGGCTGGGCGAACGCCGCGATATGTCATCCTTTTCTCCCACACACGCTACCGATTTTGGCGGTGGCATCATCACTCCTGGCTTGATTGACTGTCATACTCATCTGGTTTTTGGTGGTGATCGCAGCGGTGAGTTCGAACAGCGTCTGAACGGCGTCAGCTATGCGGATATCGCGGCCCAGGGCGGCGGCATTCTCGCTACCGTCACCGCCACTCGTGCCGCCAATAGTGAAAGTCTGGTACGCTCGGCTCGCTCTCGTTTGCAACCCTTGTTGGCAGAAGGCGTGACCACGATAGAAATAAAATCCGGCTATGGCCTGGATCTCGACAGCGAGCTGAAAATGCTGCGCGTTATCCGGGCGTTGGGCAAGGAAATACCAGCACAGATTCTCGCTACCTGTCTGGCGGCACACGCTATCCCCCCCGAACTGAAGGGACAGGCCGATACCTGGATTGATATCGCCTGTAATCAACTACTGCCCGCCGTGGCCCGTGAAAATCTGGCCGACGCCGTGGATGCGTTCTGTGAACATCTGGCGTTCAATCCACCACAGGTGGCGCGTCTTTTTGAGGCGGCGAAAGCACACGGACTACCAGTCAAGTTGCATGCAGAACAGCTTTCATCATTACATGGCAGTCAACTGGCGGCCCGATTCACCGCGCTGTCTGCCGATCACCTTGAATATGCCACACCAGACGATGTCGCCGCGATGGCGGCAGCCGGTACAGTCGCCGTTCTGCTGCCGGGCGCCTATTACCTGTTACGGGAAACGCAAACACCGCCAGTCGATTTGTTTCGCCGCTACGGTGTGCCTATGGCTATTGCCAGCGATTGCAATCCCGGCACCTCACCTGCGCTGTCTCTGCGGCTGATGCTAAATATGGCCTGCACTCTGTTTCGTCTGACACCGGAAGAAGCGCTGGCGGGCGTCACTTTGCATGCAGCAAAGGCGCTGGGACTGCAACACAGCCACGGCTCTCTTGAAAGCGGTAAAGTGGCGGATTTTGTGCACTGGCCACTGTCGCGTCCGGCAGAACTGGTGTACTGGTTGGGCGGGCAGCTCGCCTGTACGACAGTTTTCAGAGGAGTAATACGATGATGGAACCTTTTTCTTTTACTGCTGGCGATAGCCCGCTGCTGATCAGTATTCCTCACGCCGGGATCGCACTCACTCCCGAGGTTGCCGACGGGCTGAGTGACGCCGCACGTCCCTTGCCAGATACCGACTGGCATATTCCACAACTGTATGCCTTTGCTCACTCGCTTGGTGCCAGCATGCTGGCTGCCACCTATTCGCGGTTTGTTATCGATCTTAATCGACCAGCAGATGATCAGCCGCTGTATACCACCGCAACCACCGGTTTATATCCAGACGTCCTGTTTGACGGCACGCCAGCTTTTCAACCGGGGAAAGAACCCCGGCCAGCACAACGCAAGGCGTATCTCGATACCATCTGGCACCCTTACCACCAGAAAATTCAGCAGGAGCTGGCCCAAATTAAACAACGGCATGGCTATGCACTACTGTTTGACGCCCACTCTATCGCTTCATGCATCCCCCGACTGTTCGACGGCACCTTGCCGGATTTAAATCTGGGCACCAATAACAGCGCCAGTTGTGACGCGAATATTGAGCAAGCGTTGATTACGGTTTGTGAAACACAGGAGCAGTGGCGTTGGGTGCTTAACGGGCGTTTCACAGGCGGCTACATCACTCGCGCTTACGGACTGCCGGCACAGCACCAACATGCGCTACAACTGGAGCTGGCCCAATGTAATTATATGCGTGAGACGTTGCCGTTCGACTGGCAGGAAGAAAAAGCCAGTGCCTTACAGACCATGCTGAAAAAAATAATCACGACATTCATGACAACAGCTGAACGCCTTTACCATTGATCACGTTAGTAATTCCGCGGCGATGACAAACCCGCGGAATGACTGAGTCCGAACGATAGAATCACAATAAAGCGATCGATCGCGTCTTTCTCGCAGCATCGCGCATTTTCACCACGATCCTACTAAGGCAACGCTTAGGTAATAAAATCAGGTAGGGAAAAATTGTTCAGCAGCGACCATCAAAAGCAATTATGTTGACACAATGCCTGACAGCACGTGCAGGTTCTGACAAAATAGCCGACATTCTCCTCCGTTTTAAAAATGATGGATTTTCTTTCTGATGGTAGCAACGATTATTGATGGTAAAACGATTGCGCAGCAGGTCAAAGACGAAGTCGCTGTGCAGGTAAAACAGCGACTGGCTGAAGGAAAACGCGCTCCGGGCTTGGCAGTCGTGCTGGTGGGAGAGAATCCTGCCTCACAGATTTATGTCGCCAGCAAACGTAAGGTTTGTGAGGAAGTGGGCTTCGTTTCCCGCTCTTATGATTTACCTGCCACAACCACCGAGCCTGAACTGCTGGGGTTGATTGACCAATTAAACGCCGATAAAACCATTGACGGTATTCTGGTTCAGTTACCCCTGCCGGCAGGCATTGACAATACCAAAGTGATTGAGCGCATCGCTCCCGACAAAGATGTGGATGGCTTTCATCCATACAACGTGGGCCGCCTGTGTCAGCGTGCACCATTACTGCGCCCTTGCACCCCACGCGGCATCGTGACCATGCTGGAGCGTTATAATATTGATACCTTCGGGCTAAACGCCGTCGTCGTCGGTGCATCCAATATCGTTGGCCGCCCCATGAGTATGGAATTGCTGCTGGCAGGATGTACCACTACCGTAACCCATCGGTTTACCAAAGATTTACGCCACCATATCGAACACGCCGATTTGCTGGTCGTCGCGGTGGGTAAACCCGGATTTATTCCCGGTGACTGGATTAAACCCGGCGCGATCGTCGTTGATGTTGGGATTAATCGTCTGGAAAATGGGAAAGTCGTCGGTGACGTCGATTTTGAACAGGCGCAGTCACGTGCTTCCTACATTACTCCCGTACCAGGAGGTGTTGGCCCGATGACGGTAGCGACCTTGATTCAAAATACCTTGCAGGCCTGTGAAGAATTTCACGATAACACAACGCGTTAACCTAAAACCTTAAGCAGGAAAGTATGGAAATTTTTCATCTGGAAAATCACCCGCATGTCGAACTGTGCGATTTGCTGAAATTACTGGGCTGGAGTGAAAGCGGCGCTGCTGCAAAACTGGCCATTGCGGCAGGTGAAGTCAGTGTCGATGGACACACAGAAACACGTAAACGCTGCAAAATCGTGGCCGGACAAACCGTCTGTTTCAATGACGCGACGGTAGAAGTCAACGCGTAAAAAAGGAGCCCGGTCAATAAACCGGGCTCCAGATCTGGATGACAACCCTTTTATCGTTCTATACCCGTCATACTTCAAGTTTCAGGTGTGTTGGCTGCGTTCGTTCACCCAAATCACTTATCTGAGTAAGCTCATCGGGATTCACTCTCTTGCCGCCTTCCCGCAACTCGAATTATTTGGGGTATATACCGTTATTTCCGAAACATCCTGAATAAATTCACATATCAAGGATAACGTTCATTGCGCGACAATGAACGAGTACGATACGAACCATTAATATCGGCAACATCAGCTATTTACGCCGCCAAATGGTTCCCTGTGCCCCATCTTCCAGCACAATCCCCATGTCGTTAAGCCGATCACGGGCTTCATCAGCCAGTGCCCATTTTTTAGCCTGACGTGCATCATTACGCTGCTTGATCAATGCTTCAATTTCACTGACTTCATTCGTGTCAGCCCCAGCGCCATTTTGCAGGAAAAGTTCCGGATCCTGTTCCAGCAGCCCAAGAACTTTAGCCAGTTTACGCAACTCAGCCGCCATCGCATCAACGGCCTGCGGATCTTCCGCTTTCAGTCGGTTAACCTCGCGTGCCATGTCAAACAACACCGAATACGCTTCCGGCGTATTAAAGTCATCATTCATCGCATCACGAAAGCGGGCTTCAAAGACATCGCCGCCTTTCGCTTCTGCATCAGCATTCGTGCCACGCAATGCGGTGTACAAACGATCCAGCGCGGCGCGGGCCTGCTTTAAATTTTCTTCGCTATAATTCAGTTGGCTACGGTAGTGACCGGACATCAGAAAATAACGGATGGTTTCCGCATCGTAATACGCCAGCACATCACGCACAGTGAAAAAATTATTCAGGGATTTGGACATCTTTTCCCGATCAACCATCACCATGCCGGAATGCATCCAGTAATTCACATACTCACCACCATGTGCACAGGTGGACTGGGCAATTTCGTTTTCATGATGTGGGAACATCAGGTCTGAGCCACCGCCATGAATATCAAAATGCTCGCCCAACTGTTTGCAGTTCATGGCGGAACACTCAATATGCCAACCTGGACGACCGTCTCCCCACGGGGAAGACCAGCAAGGTTCACCCGGCTTGGACATCTTCCACAACACAAAATCCATCGGATTACGTTTAACTTCAGCGATTTCGACCCGCGCTCCCGCTTTCAACTGTTCCAGATCCTGACGGGACAAAACACCATAGCCCGGTGCGGTATCCACAGAAAACATGACATCGCCATTTAACGCAACATAAGCGTGTCGGCGAGCAATCAGTTTCTCGACCAGCGCAATAATTTCGGCAATATGGCGTGTGGCTCTGGGTTCTTCATCAGGGCGCAGAATATTAAGTGCGTCAAAATCCGCATGCATTTCGGCGATCATTCGGTTGGTCAACTGCTCATAAGATTCACCATTTTCTGCGGCGCGCTTGATGATTTTGTCATCAATATCCGTGATATTTCGGACATACTTCAGCGAATACCCCAGATACCGCAGATAACGAGCCACAACGTCAAACGCGACAAAGGTACGTCCATGACCGATATGGCACAGGTCATAAACCGTTATCCCGCACACATACATGCCGACGTTACCAGCGTGGATGGGTTTGAATTCCTCTTTTTGGCGACTCAGGGTATTAAAAATCTTTAGCATCGGGGTATTCCATGATATTCGCAGGATATGAAAATCACTGTTGGTTCTCAGTGAGAAAAAAATAAACGCTTTCTGGGTGTATTACCCAACAGTGTATTGAAACCTGAACCCTGCTCTATTGCAAGCGTACAAGTGCAAGACCGACACCTTGCCGGCGCGCTATTTCCTATTGAGCGTAAAATACTTAATCTTCAGCAAAACTGATCATCACAGAGATAAAAAAAACCTGATCACACGATCAGGCCTGATATAAATACCTTCTGTTCCAGACAGAAAATTAACGCCAGCGGGGATTCGACATCACAGAATATTTACCGCTGCCAAGTAATGCGATAACAATACCGGGGAAGAAATAAACCGCCACATTTTCAGCGCCCCAGGCACCGGTTTTTGCCAACATGAAAAGAGACTCTGGTTCAGCCAGCAATAATGCCACCACCATCGTGAAACAGAACCCCAGCGCAGATAAACGGGTCAGTATTCCCAAAATCATGAACAGAGGGGCAACAACCTCTCCCAGATAGACGCCATAACCGATAAAGGCTGGCAAACCATGCGCAGTCAACATGCCCTGAATACCGCTGATTCCCTCCAACAATTTATGCGTGCCATGAAACAGCATCAGGATACTGAATGACAAACGAAGAATCAGTTTTCCGCAATCCGGTCGGTTTAATAGGCTATTAATCCGGTCAATCATAGTTCATTCATCCTAGTCAGTTAATGTTAACGGGAGTCAATTTCAATAGCATATAGGTTACGGTTTCAAAAATGAAAAAAATAGTCGTGCTTAGTTAAAATTTAATATGGTATAACTAAAATCTTATTCAATTTAATTATGTTAATTAACAATTTTACTGCAAATAATTTGAATCAATATTCATTAATGGATTACTCTGACCCTATTCCCGGCGTTATCTCTCCCTCTGCTGCTGACGCCACCATTCAGTTATGTTATAAGAGCGCTCTTGATGGCTCACCACCATGATGAGAACATCTTTCCATATCTATCTACCTATGACCAAGTAGGATTTATTACTATGATCACGTTTCATACTAACCACGGCGATATCGTCATCAACACCTTCGCTGATAAAGCACCGATTACCGTAGAAAATTTCCTGAATTACTGCCGTAGCGGTTTTTATGACAACACCATTTTTCATCGTGTAATTAATGGGTTCATGATTCAAGGTGGTGGTTTTACATCGGGCATGGAGCAAAAAAAGACCAAAGACCCCATCAAAAACGAAGCCAACAACGGCTTGAAAAACACCAGTGGTACACTGGCGATGGCACGGACGAATGATCCGCACTCCGCCACCGCACAGTTTTTCATCAACGTCGTGGATAACGATTTCCTGAACTTCCGTTCAGAGCAGGCCGATGGCTGGGGTTACTGCGTATTTGCCGAAGTGGTCGACGGTATGGACGTCGTTGAAAAGATTAAAACCGTAGCAACCGGTCGCAGCGGTATGCATCAGGATGTGCCAAAAGAAGACGTTGTGATTACTCACGTGACTATTAGCGAGTAATCCCCGCAGTATGGCAACACTATTTATTGGTGATCTGCATTTAAGTATTCATGAACCGGCGATTACTGCCGGTTTTCTGCGTTTTATACGTGAGGATGCTTCTCAGGCGGATGCACTTTATATTCTTGGCGATCTATTTGACGCCTGGATCGGTGATGATGACCCACAACCTCTACACCTGGTTGTTGCACAGGCTTTGCAGTCATTACACCAACAAGGCGTTCCCTGCTATTTCATTCATGGCAACCGGGATTTCCTGCTGGGCAAGGCTTTCGCCGCTCAGAGCGGTATCACATTATTGCCGGAAGAGAACATGATAGAACTGTATGGTCGCCGTTTTCTCGTGTTGCATGGCGATACATTATGTACCGACGATCAGGATTATCAACGCTTTCGCCGCCGGGTACACAACCCATTAATACAACGCCTATTTCTGCTGCTACCACTGCGTATACGTCTGCGTATTGCCGCCAATATGCGGGCAGCCAGCCAACGAGCCAACCAAACCAAGTCTATGCAGATTATGGATGTCAATCCACAGCAGGTAATAGCGCGCCTGCGGCACTATCAGGTTGACGGCATGATTCATGGCCATACTCATCGCCCGGAGATTCACGTCATCAGGGCGGAAGGCATCACCGCGCAGCGGGCCGTGCTCGGTGCCTGGCATCATCAGGGTTCAATGATCAAAGTTACCCCACAGGATATCGAACTGATTTCTTTTCCTTTCTAAGCTGACGTTTTAGCGTCGTTTTCACTGAAACTCCCTTTTTCATCGTTACGCAACCGTTTTCCTTGCTATGGGCTCATGGTATGCTCTACGCCCTCGCTGGCAGAGCCCATATGGCTGGCTGGCGATGCTGCACATCACCATGCGCAATCTATAGGCGCCATGCACAATCACAGGAGCATTACAGGCATGTCATCCAACGCCGCCCCGGCCAAAATCGCCATCGTTATGGGTTCAAAGAGTGACTGGGCCACCATGCAGTTTGCTGCGGAAATCCTCACTACACTGCACCTTCCCTATCACGTTGAAATCGTCTCTGCACACCGTACACCCGATAAGCTGTTCCGTTTTGCAGAACAGGCCGCGGGAAACGGCATTGATGTCATTATCGCTGGCGCGGGTGGTGCAGCTCATTTACCGGGTATGCTGGCAGCCAAAACACTACTTCCCGTACTCGGTGTACCGGTACAAAGTGCTGCGTTGAATGGCGTGGATAGTCTTTACTCTATCGTGCAGATGCCGCGAGGTATTCCAGTCGGAACGCTGGCGATCGGTAAAGCAGGCGCCGCTAATGCAGCACTGCTGGCCGCCCAGATTCTGGCTCTGCACGACAGTGCTCTGGCGTCCCGGCTGGCCGGCTGGCGTCAGAGCCAGACCGATGACGTCCTCAACCATCCCGATCCGCGGGAGGATGCATGAAGCCTGTTTGCGTTCTTGGCAATGGCCAGTTGGGCCGCATGTTACGTCAGGCTGGAGAGCCGTTGGGTATTGCCGTTTATCCGGTTGGCCTGGATGCCGAACCAGAATCAGTACCGTTTCAACACAGTGTCATTACCGCGGAAATAGAGCGCTGGCCGGAAACGGCACTGACCAGAGAATTAGCCCGACACACTGCTTTCGTCAATCGGGATATTTTCCCTTTGTTGGCCGACCGTTATACCCAGAAGAAGTTGCTGGACGAACTGAAACTCGCCACCGCTCCCTGGCAATTACTTGCCAGTAGTGATGAATGGTCATCCATTTATTCAGATCTCGGTGAACTGGCCATCGTCAAACGCCGTGTGGGCGGCTACGATGGCCGGGGTCAATGGCGCCTGCACCCCGGTGAAGAAACCGCTCTGCCGGCCGACTGCTATGGAGAGTGCATCGTTGAACAGGGTATTCATTTTTCAGGTGAAGTGTCACTGATTGGTGCCCGTAACACACAAGGTCAATGTGTATTCTATCCTCTGACCCACAACCTGCATCAGGACGGTATTCTGCGTGCCAGCGTCGTATTACCCACACCACAGCCGCATCTGCAACAACAAGCGGAACAGATGCTTTCAGCCATTATGAATCGGCTTGGTTATGTTGGCGTGATGGCAATGGAGTGCTTTATCGTCGGAGAACGGCTGTTAATTAACGAACTGGCGCCACGGGTGCACAATAGCGGACACTGGACACAAAACGGGGCTTCTATCAGTCAGTTTGAGCTACATCTGCGCGCCATTCTGGATCTGCCACTTCCGTTACCGGTAATCACCGCACCTTCCGTGATGGTCAATCTGATTGGCACGGCAGTGAATACCGATTGGCTGGCCTTACCGTTGGTACATTTACATTGGTATGAGAAAGAGGTCCGTCCGGGGCGTAAAGTCGGTCACCTGAATCTCAACCATCCTGACAGTGCCCAATTGTGTCAGACCTTACAGTTACTGGCACCTTTACTATCAGAAGAGTACCAACCCGGATTACAGTGGGCTCAGCAATCGTTGTCAACGTAATCCCATAGCATAAAAAGGCGGGTACGAACGGTACCCGCTTTTGTGGCGCTCGGTACCACCGAAAGGTTCAGCCCGTATCGGAAAACGCAGCTTACGGTTGTGTGTTAAACCACCAGATGTGATTAACATTGTTTTTTTAACGTGACATCATGAAATTTGGGTCTATTATTTATCCGCTTAATAAGCGATTTCTTAAAAACATAATCTTACTTAAAACGAATTGATTATTTATTTAGTTAGTTACCTCTCACCTAAAACACTTAATTAACGCATCAACAAAGAGACGTTAGAAATAAATATTTTAAAGTATCATTGTTGATGTTTTATTTTTAATATGGTTTAATTAAAATAATTATTTTTAATTCATTTATGTGATCACCACAATATTATTTACTGACCGCCACGATATAGAATGCCGCCACACAACAGATTCACTCAATCAACATGATTTTTATCTTTTGTTCATAACTTATCCCTGTATTGGCGATAGGCCGATACTGTACTTTTTATAGTCTGTGTTCACCTAGGAGAAACAAACATGAGCACGATTCAAGAAAGCAGCCAGGTGCTTGAGCAGGCTTCCAGCTGGCGCAAGAGCGATACTGTCTGGATGCTTGGCCTCTATGGTACGGCCATTGGTGCAGGTGTGTTATTTCTGCCCATCAATGCGGGTATTGGCGGCTTAATTCCACTCATTATCATGGCTATTATTGCTTTCCCAATGACCTATTTTTCTCACCGCGCTTTATGCCGTTTTGTCTTATCCGGAAAAAAAGGAGGTGAAGATATTACGGAAGTCGTTGAAGAACATTTCGGCGTCGGCGCTGGTAAATTAATCACTCTGCTTTATTTTTTCGCTATCTACCCGATACTGCTGGTTTATAGTGTCGCTATTACCAATACGGTAGACAGTTTTATTACGCACCAGATGCATTTATCTTCACCGCCGCGAGCTATTTTATCGTTGGTATTAATTCTGGCATTAATGTTCATTGTTCGTTTTGGCGAAGCGATGATTGTTAAAGCAATGAGCGTGCTGGTTTATCCATTTGTTGTTATTCTGATGTGGCTGGCGGTATATTTAGTTCCGCACTGGAATACTTCTGTTTTTGAAAATATTTCCTTAACCAATAACACCACGGGCAATGGTTTACTGGCAACCCTGTGGCTGGCTATTCCGGTTATGGTGTTCTCCTTTAGCCACTCACCGATTATTTCTTCCTTTGCGGTAGCCAAACGCAAGGAGTACGGCGAAGGCGCTGAAAAGAAATGCTCACGCATTCTCTCTTACAGCCACATCATGATGGTACTGACAGTCATGTTCTTCGTGTTCAGTTGCGTACTGACACTGTCTCCGGCCGAACTGATGGAAGCCAAAATACAGAACATCTCCATTTTGTCCTACCTGGCAAACCATTTTAACAACCCGGTAATGGGCTATCTGGCGCCGGTTATCGCGACCATTGCCATCTCTAAATCGTTTCTCGGTCACTACCTCGGTGCCAGTGAAGGCTTTAACGGCATGGTTGTGAAATCACTGCGCAGCAGAAACAAAATCATCTCTTCAGTAAAACTGAACCGGTTAACAACACTGTTCATGCTGGCCACAACCTGGTTGGTGGCAACAATGAACCCCAGCATTATGGGTATGATCGAAACACTGGGTGGCCCGGTTATTGCCTGCTTACTGTTCCTGATGCCGATGTATGCCATTCAGAAAGTACCCGCCATGAAAAAATACAGCGGCAAAATAAGCAACGTGTTCGTCACCATCATGGGGCTGATTGCTATCACCGCTATCGTTTATACCCTGTTCGGCTAACCGGAAAGACCATTTTCCACCGTTACTGATGGATGTACCACAACGCCGGTAATCAGACCGGCGTTTCTCAAAGGAATACCCCATGGTCAGCGTATTTGATATTTTCAAAATTGGTATCGGCCCTTCCAGTTCGCATACCGTTGGCCCGATGAAAGCTGGCAACATGTTCACGGATGATCTGGTCAGTAAATCACTTATTTCATCGGTTTCCAGTATTGTAGTTGACGTTTATGGTTCGCTGTCACTAACTGGCAAAGGCCACCATACCGATATCGCCATCATTATGGGGCTGGCGGGGAACTTGCCCGACAGTGTCGATATTGATGCTATTCCGGCGTTTATTCAGCAAGTACAACAAACCCAGCGATTGCCATTACTCAATGGTCAGTACGACGTCAGCTTCCCATTGGAAACCGCCCTGCGATTCCAGGCGGAAAATCTGCCATTACATGAAAATGGTATGACTGTCCGTGCCTTTAACGCCCAGCAGAAACTGCTATACAGCAAAACCTATTACTCCATTGGCGGTGGTTTTGTGGTCGACCAGGAAAATTTTGGTAAAGTCGTCACTACGGAGGAGAGCGTCCCTTACCCGTTCTACTCCGCACAAAAACTGTTGCGTCATTGTCATGATAACTGCCTGTCACTCTCCGCTATCGTGATGAAAAATGAAATTGCCCTGCATGGACGTGAAACCATCGAGCACTATTTTGCCGAGGTCTGGCAAACCATGCAGAACGGCATTCATCGCGGCATGAATACCGAAGGTGTACTGCCTGGCCCGCTGCGGGTTCCCCGCCGGGCTTCCGCCCTGCATCGCTTACTGTTCATCAATGATCGGTTCTCCAACGATCCGATGGACGGAATGGACTGGGTCAATATGTTTGCCATGGCCGTTGCGGAAGAGAACGCCGCCGGTGGCCGGGTAGTCACCGCTCCGACCAACGGCGCCTGTGGAATCGTTCCCGCCGTGCTGGCCTATTACGATCACTTTATTCAACCCGTCACACCCGAGGCGTATCTGCGCTATTTCCTGGCGGCAGGTGCCATCGGGCTACTGTATAAAATGAATGCCTCTATTTCCGGTGCAGAAGTCGGTTGCCAGGGCGAAGTTGGTGTGGCCTGCTCCATGGCAGCGGCAGGTCTGGCTGAGCTGCTGGGAGCCAATCCGGAACAGGTCTGCGTCGCCGCAGAAATCGGTATGGAACACAATCTGGGGCTGACCTGTGATCCGGTAGCCGGCCAGGTACAGGTGCCTTGCATTGAGCGTAACGCGATTGCCGCAGTAAAAGCGATCAATGCCGCCCGGATGGCAATGCGTCGTACCAGCGAACCACGCGTTTCTCTCGATAAAGTGATTGAAACCATGTACGAAACCGGGAAAGACATGAACGCCAAATACCGCGAGACATCACGCGGTGGACTGGCGATCAAAGTCGTGTTGTGTGAATAACACCAGGGAAGTTATGTAACCGCAGGAAAGTATGGAAAGTACCCGCGCCAAGGATGGCGCAATTCAGACTGGCAAAGAGGATATTATCTGCTCTTTACAAGACCGTGCGTTCTACTGTTGGCCCGATTTTAGCAACCATAAAAATGAGTTTGACGACAAAGTGCATATCACGGCGATAATGGAGAGATCGCAAAAACGCGGTAAGCGCTTCCCTATAAGCTCTAGGCTCGCTATATCTGGCGCGGGTGTTTTACACTTCTACTCATTATCACCATTCTGACGCCGTACATAGGTTTGCCAACGGCCGAGAACAATCACCACCTCCCGAGGAGGTGGTTTAAGGCTGGTATAAAAAATGGCTAATGTTTAAAAGCATTAGCTATTTTTTATTACCGGAAACGGGGCGTTACTTCTTTTCGCTATCCGGTCTGGACCAGATGATATTATTTTCAGCCGCAGAAACATACCAATCCACTGTGTTACTGGAAGGCGGTACAATCGGTTCACTTTTAATAATTTTGGCCGGAAAAACCGGAGCTTTCTTGCGGATACGCAGTGGGGCGCGTTGTTTCCCACCACTCAGTTGCGCATTGAATGACTCCACCTCGGCATCAAACAAAACACCGTCCAACTGATGCAGACGATTTAATCCACGCAAAATACACAACAAACTACTCAGCGTAATGGATTCACCCATTTCAGCGCGCTTGATCGTGGCAATACCCAGACCGGCCCGTTCAGCCAGATCGACCTGAGACAGACGTTGCTGGATGCGGGCATCTTTTATCCTCCGGCAAAGCTCGGTAATAATTTCGCCTTCATTCATTGTGTTAAATCTCATGCTGCCCGCCATTTGTCGCCAAGGTTGAAAACACGCACATTTTATCATCAACGCCGCAAAGGGTACTGACAATTACCCAACAACCTGACAGATATTGGATGTACATCAAGTATTCATAAGAAAAATGTATGGAGGCTATCCGAAACGTCTGATGATGTAATACCACAAGGAATGAAAAAATGAACGCCACGACTTTCCGCCAACTGCTTTCTATCACAATACGATGTGTCAGGTGATCACAATTCACGCCCGACGCCGATTCAGTAATTTGTTGTTTATCTCCGTCATCTCTATTTTCGCCATTGTGGGTGAGTTATCCTGATCCCAGGATAAAATCGGGTAACATATGTTGCCTTTACACCCATAATATGACAATGGTAAGTCTGTTTACACTTTCGTGCTTATCGTCATAAATCCGCCACAATACAAATAGATAGTAGAACCATATCAGTAAAAATAGTTTAACGGGGTAATAATGAGTCAGGACAAACTCTGCCTAGATAAAGAGTTGAGTTGGTTATCTTTCAATGAACGTGTACTTCAGGAAGCTGCGGATAAAACCAATCCTTTGATTGAGCGCATGCGTTTTCTTGGTATTTACTCCAACAATCTGGATGAATTTTATAAAGTTCGCTTTGCCGATCTTAAACGCCAGATTCTGATTAGCGAAGAAACCGGCTCAGCCAGTGGGATGCGCCACCTGTTAGGGAAAATTCAGGCTCGCGTACTAAAAACCGACCAGCTATTTGACAATCTTTACAATGAACTCCTGCTGGAGATGGCCCGCAATCAAATTTTCCTGGTGAATGAACGTCAGGTGTCGCCCACTCAGCAAGAGTGGCTACGGGATTATTTCAGGCAACATCTACGCCCGCACATTACGCCGATTCTGATCTTGCCCGAAACCAATCTGGTACAGTTTCTGAAAGATGATTACACCTATCTGGCGGTTGAAATCATTCGTGGCGAGCATACCAATTATGCGTTGCTGGAGATCCCATCGGATAAAGTCCCTCGTTTTGTCGATTTACCGCCGGAAGCTCCCCGGCGCCGAAAAACCATGATCCTGATTGATAACATTCTGCGTTACTGTCTGAATGATATCTTCAAGGGCTTTTTCGATTACGACACGCTCAACGCCTACTCCATGAAAATGACGCGTGATGCCGAATACGATTTGGTCACGGAGATGGAATCCAGCCTGTTGGAACTGATGTCTTCCAGTTTGAAACAGCGACTTACAGCCAAACCAGTACGTTTTGTCTATCAGCGTGACATGCCGGACGCGATGGTGGAATGCCTGCTGGGCAAGCTGGGTATATCCTCTTATGATTCGGTAATCCCGGGCGGACGTTACCATAACTTCAAGGATTTCATCGGGTTTCCAAATGTTGGCCGGGCCAATCTGGTTAACAAACCACTACCACGGTTGCGTCATGTCTGGTTCAGCAAGTTCCGCAACGGATTTGATGCCATTCGTGAGCAAGACATACTGCTTTATTACCCTTATCACACCTTTGAACATGTGCTGGAAATGCTGCGTCAGGCGTCATTCGACCCCAACGTGTTATCCATAAAAATCAATATTTACCGGGTGGCAAAGAACTCCCGTATTATTAATTCGATGATTCATGCCGCACACAACGGCAAAAAGGTCACGGTGGTCGTAGAATTGCAGGCACGTTTCGATGAAGAAGCCAACATCCACTGGGCTAAGCGTCTGACTGAAGCCGGTGTGCACGTCATTTTCTCCGTACCGGGGCTCAAAATTCACGCCAAGTTATTTCTGATTTCCCGTCGGGAAGGGGAAAATATTGTGCGCTATGCCCATATTGGTACCGGTAATTTTAATGAAAAAACGGCCCGCTTATATACCGATTATTCGTTGCTGACCGCCGACGAGCGTATTACCAACGAGGTTCGCCGGGTATTTAACTTCATCGAAAACCCTTATCGCCCAGTCAGTTTTGACCATCTATTGGTTTCACCTCAGAATTCTCGCGCCCGGCTATATCAATTAATCGATCATGAAATAGCCAATGCGGCATCAGGTATTGAGTCCGGCATCACTCTGAAAATCAACAATCTGGTGGATAAAGGACTGGTAGACCGTCTATATGCAGCTTCCAGCGCGGGTGTCAAAATCAATTTATTGATACGCGGAATGTGTTCTTTGATTCCAGAACTCCCCGGAATCAGCGATAATATCCGCGTTATCAGTATTGTGGACCGCTATTTGGAGCATGATCGCGTCTATGTTTTCCACAATGGCGGCGATAAGAAGGTATTTCTCTCTTCTGCTGACTGGATGACACGTAATATTGATTACCGTATCGAAGTCGCGGTAGAAATCCTTGATCAGACACTCAAGGAACGCGTGCTGAAGATTCTAGAGCTGCTGTTCAGCGATACAGTCAAAGCCCGCGTGATCGATAAAGAAATGAGCAATCAATATGTTACCCGCGGTAACCGGCGCAAAGTACGCGCCCAAAGTGCCATCTATGATTATATCAAAGCGCTTGAGCAATCCGGAGAGTAAGCCTGACCCATGCCGTTAATGAATAGTAATACCGAGCAACCTCAGGAATTCGCTGCCATCGATCTCGGCTCCAATAGTTTCCATATGGTAGTGGCCCGCGTTGTCAACGGAGCGCTACAGGTACTAAGCCGTTTAAAACAGCGCGTGCATCTGGTCGGCGGACTGGACAGTAATAACATGTTGAGTGAAGAGTCTATCGAGCGCGGTCTCAGCACGCTGGCCTTGTTTGCCGAACGGTTACAAGGCTTTCCAGCACCCAATGTGTCAATTGTCGGCACTCACGCCCTGCGTCAGGCGGCCAACTCACAAGAATTTCTGCATCGTGCGGCTAAAATAATCCCTTATCCCATTGAAATCATTTCTGGTCATGAAGAGGCCCGTCTGATTTTTATGGGCGTGGAGCATACCCAGCCGGAAAAAGGTCGTAAGCTGGTACTCGATATTGGTGGCGGTTCGACAGAGCTGGTGATCGGTGAAGATTTCGAGCCAATACTGGTGGAAAGCCGGCGAATGGGTTGTGTCAGTTTTGCCAGGCAATTCTTTCCGAATGGCGAGATAAGCGAAAACAATTTTAAACGTGCCCGTTTGTCCGCGGCGCAAAAGCTGGAAACATTATCCTGGGAATACCGTATTTACGGTTGGGATTACGCGCTGGGAGCCTCTGGCACCATCAAGGCAACGCATGAAATTCTGATCGCTATGGGAGAAAAAGACGGATTGATCACGCCGGATCGGCTGGAAATGTTACGCACTCAGATCCTGCAGTTTAAAAATTTCAAATCCCTCAGTTTGCCCGGACTTATGGAAGATCGTCAGACTGTACTGGTGCCCGGCTTGGCTATTCTATGCGGGATTTTTGATGCGCTCGCTATTAAGGAACTTCGTCTTTCCGACGGTGCTCTGCGCGAAGGCGTCCTGTATGAAATGGAAGGTCGTTTCCGGCATCAGGATATCCGGATCCGTACTGCTCAAAGCCTTGCCAGCCATTACAATATCGACCGTGAGCAGGCTCGACGAGTACGGGAAACTACCGATCTGCTATATGCCCAGTGGGCCAGACAAAGTGCAACGCTGGCCAACCCACAGTTGGAAGCAATTCTTAAATGGGCCGCCATGCTGCACGAAGTTGGTCTGGGTATTAACCATAGCGGCATGCATCGCCATTCAGCCTATATTCTGCAAAATACAAACTTGCCAGGATTTAATCAGGAACAACAACTGTTGCTATCGCTGATGGTACGTTTGCATCGCAAAGCCATCAAACTGGAGGAGTTGCCCCGCTTCAACCTTTTCAAAAAGAAACAGTACCTGCCGATGGTACAGCTGCTTCGTTTAGCTACCTTGTTAAACAATCAACGACAAGCCACTACCACGCCGAAAACACTGCGCCTTATAGTCAGTGACAATATCTGGAAACTGTTTTTCCCCAGTGGATTTTTTACACAGAACACGCTGGTACAGCTTGATCTGGAACGGGAACAGGAATACTGGCAAGGCGTGAATGGTTGGAGACTACAGATCGAAGAAGAACCAGCCTGACAAAACTGCCTGGCTGACGGTGCAGTAACCAGGTAACCCGACGCCAGCCAGCAGGAAGTCCATATCTCCTTCGTCTTTCACGTTGCAGAGGTGCTGATATCTTCAGTTACTTGGCCCATCTCCGGGCCTCGTGATTCTCATTTCATCGGGATTTTGTTCACAAAGTGCGATCTATCGGTGCTGTTTCCCCATAACTACCTCGCTTTTACTCAACATACATTGACCACACCTCAAGCTTGTGCCTAAATTAATAACAGCGAATGTTCGCTTTCATCTGGAGAATAAAAGGTTAATGTCCACGATTACCCATAGACGACGAATATCAATCCGTCATCGACGAAGGAGTAGCAGTGTTGCTCGTACAGTACTCATGATAAGTTTTATCATTCTTCTAGGCCGCGTCACCTATTCTGCCATTGGCGCATTTTTCCTCCATCAGGACAAGCAGCAAGAGTTCGTTGAACAATCTCTTATTACTGCTGACAACGCGACTCCCCCCAAACGAGAATAAGTACCGATCGTTTTTCAATGCTGACGCCAACTGCGGTGTTGCCTGTGCATCGGCCCATGGTTTTGTGCTGCGTGATAGTTCTTCTCTTCCCGCAATGAATACCGTCCAACTTTTCCCAGTCCGGAAACGTATTGATACCGACCAGGCCGGATCAAACGGACTGTTCTGAATCATCACCGTTGGATCACCCACTCCGCACCTGCTATAAATTAATCATCTCAAGATAGAGGTAAATAGCATGGCTAGCGGCTGGTCTAATGATGATGCGGTTCAGGAGCAAATTGATGCTACCGTTGATGATGCTATTGCTCATGCTCGCAATCAGCTTCACCACGGGGAAAGTGCACAGCACTGTGACGAATGTGGTCAACCGATCCCTGAAGCACGCCGTAAGGCACTACCTGGCGTCCGATATTGTATTGACTGCCAGGCACTGATTGATAAAAAGCAGCGTTTGAACAGCGGCTATAACCGGCGCGGCAGCAAAGACAGCCAACTGAGATAGTTCGCCCAAAACGCTATCTCTTTACGAAACAGCGTCTTGAACATCTATTTACCCCATTAGCGCACCACCAGCACGGTAGTTTTTGCATGACGGACGATAGCCGCCGCATTGGAACCCAATAGATAGGTTTTTACATTGGGACGCCGTGAACCAACCACAATAAGATCTGCTTCTATCTCATCAGCCAATTCCAGCACTTCATCTCTGGGCGTACCGAAACTGAGGCTATGAGACAGACGTTCAGGTGGCAGATCTATTGTCTTAATAATGGCATGTAACTTTTCATCAGCTTTGACTACCGCTTCATTCTCAAACTCCTTGATACCAAAGGAGTAAGCGGACATAAAAGCGGAAGCATCGGGAAGCGCGTGGAAAAGGTGCAGTGTCGCACCAGCGATTTTCGCCAGCATAACCGCATGGGAAAGCGCTTTTTGGGTCAGTTCTTCTTCTTCAAGATCTATGGGCACTAAAATGGTCTTATACATAACAGCCCCCTTCGTTGTTAACACTTACAGAGACAGATTATCCCCACTTTTGCTGCGGCAAAACCACTTCGTCATGCATTTGTGAAGCGGCTCGACATTCAGAATAAAATCAATAATAAATAAAAAACAAATAGTTATGATGATATGATTTGATAAGCGGCAAAAAGAGATTTAGGCTTGCCCAGGAATAAAATTCCTGTAACCATGCGGATGACATTAACCGAGCCACTCCATTATGCCCAAAAATACTGACGACCTTTTTCTTCGCCTGTCTCGTTCTACATTTCGCCAGCGTTTTCATCTTGGTACTAAAGAGACGACTTATTGCTACGCTAAGGGTAAAAGCGTTATAGCCGAACATGCGGCAGATTTCATTGCCAAACGCTTGGCACCGGCTGAACCCGACAACGACGGCAAACAAACTCCAATGCGCGGACATCCGGTTTTTATTGCCCAACATGCCACGGCAACCTGCTGTCGGGGATGCCTGTGCAAATGGCACAATATTAGTCAACATCATCCTTTAAGCGACGAAGAACAGCGCTACATAGTCTCTGTCATTCTGCAATGGATTGAAAATGACCTGCAACACGACTCAATTGGCCGAAAATAACTTACTGTGCTTCCGCCTCCCACTCCGCCAGAATCTGCCAGGTATCTTTTACCAACAGAGTATTCCCAGGAATAATAAAATCGCGCCAGACATCGTTATGTTGAGCAATTAATTGCTCTGCACTAACAACCCGTCGGTCGGCAGTAGTATGCGCATCACCAGCAACCGTCATTGCATAACCACGACTGGCCGCATTTTTAATTGTGGCATCCACACAGTAATCTGTAGCGCAGCCACACACTGTCAGATGAGTGATACCACGTTGAGCCAGTTCATCACTCAGTGTAGTGCGATAAAACGCATCACAGGCAGTTTTAGTGACATAAATTGCGTTTTCCGGCTGGCGAATTTCAGGCAAGAGTTTCCATTCATGGCTACCAGGCAACATACCGTCTTCCGTATGCTGAACAAAAATGGTTTGTTCAGCCGCATCAATAAGCTGATTTATTCGGCCGACAATGATGGTCTGATGATAACGAGGCGTGGAGAACACCGCATTTTGCATATCAATCACAAGCAATACCTGCATTTTCCCCCCTGAATAATGAAATATTTCCTCATTCATACCCAAATTACAGTATGTTAGGTCTGACAATTAAATCCTCTCCTTGTGCCATAATTAAAAACATAAGAATGGGTAATGATAAGGGAGCAATATGCCCGGAGATCGTCGCGTCGGATTAGTTGCTGTGGGTGTCAATCGAACAGGCGTCCTTACGCTTGAAGAGCTTAAAGGTGCAGCTGCAGGAGCCCATGAATTTGCTGACTGGCTGAGGCAACAGACTTTATTTGGTGTCGAACCGATAATAAAGGTAATCACTGACGACGAAGGGTCAGTGACATCGCGCAATATTCAGAATACCGTCCAGGAGATGATCAACGACGGTGGGCTCGATCTGATGATCCTCTATTTCTCAGGGCATGGCATCGTAAAAAATGGTGATAGTGAACAGGTTCTGTTATCCGAAGTCAGTCAGTATCCTGATGAAGCCATTGACATCACCGCGACTATCAAACAGGCGCAAAAGCTCCGCATTCCCCATATTGTCATTATCAGTGATGCATGCCGTAATGCGGTTGATCCATTTGGTCCGCTTGGACAAGTCTCTGGCAAAACGGCCATCTTATCAACGTCGTTCAAAGGGGTGAGGAGACCAAAAGTAGATGTATTTTATGCAACAGAGCCCTCCCAAACCGCGAAAGAGTACAAAGGTAACGGATTTTTTACCCAGGTCCTGCTTGAGGCGCTAATTGAAAGCCCCCCAGATGTATGTGAGCAGTGGCCAGGATTTTCCACGCCCGTCATACCTACCTGGCGGCTGGAAGATTATCTCTATGAGCTGGTACCGACCCGTGCGCATCAGCATATGCCAAGTTTTGATCAATTTCCCCAAATTGATACCTCGTCCAGACAACCTCTTTTCCTGGGTTATCCAATGCCAAAACAGGCGGACTCTCCAGTATCAGTCAGTATCCCGGATCAATTTAATGCTGATTTTCTCAAGCAAGATGAAGATGTCGACATGTTTCTTCATTCAGAGAAACAGAACCGGCTTCATGATAATGAGTTCCCCACAAAAAGGGCCAATCTCGCCAATACAGGTGAATATCGCAAAATCATTGGCCTGAAAAATCTCAAACCTTCCCCTGCACGCAGGCGTAGCGAAGCATTCGTGAAACTGACGAGTTCTCTGAATAAAAACCGTGTCATTCCTGATAACCTACTCGATGAGGTGGGAATCAATGAAGAAGTACAACGGAATCTGAAAACATCCCGCGCATCACATTCGCTCCAATTTATGACCGGCTATTATATTACTGGCGCAGAAGTGACTCAGGTACTGGATTGTAGTGGACGTTCCCTCTCAATTCAGACCATTGACCATGCCTTACATAGTGTGATTAATCTGGAAGAAGCAACTGTCAGAGCCCCTTATTCCGTTATCATCATGTTTCGTACCGGAACGATGGCAGTACTACCTATCATGTCTGGGTATATAGGAACTATCGGCGTAACTGATGGACTGATTAATACCCTGACATTCAGAATATCCAGGCTAAATCCTCTCTACGAATCCTTACGGCGGGGGTACCAGCCTCTTATTGAACAAAGACAGGCTATCGTAGCCGCGCTCGCCAGCAGCGGAAAACTTCGACTTCTCGGCAAAAGCAGCGCACAGAATATGGCTCGCGTGTCCCGTGCTGACAAACATCTTGACCCCACGCTGGGTATCTACGCGTCCTACGCTTATGTACTGGCGGGACATGACGCAAATGCAAAATCCATTTTACGGTCTTTCCAGCGATACCAGATGAACTTTACCCCATCGTCCCCTATCCCTTTCGATTGTGGGTTATTGGGCGGGGCATTTGGAGCGACATCAGCTCCATCAAGTCACTATGCACCTTTCTGCCCCATGATGAGCCTGGGCTGGTCCTTGTTTGATACCGACACAGACAACTCATCACTTCCATCCGTAGTTCTTGACGCTGGGAAACATCGGCTAAATGCAGAATGGTCAACATTCCTGATAAAGGACTCAACATCTCTTATCGAAGCGTTCATCGGAGGAGAGTTATCATGAAAATTGTCTTCATACACGGTCGTTCACAAGATCAAAGTCAGCACCATAAGGATCCGGTCAAACTCAAAAAAGACTGGACTGAGGCTATGTTAATTGGCCTGAAAAAAATCGGCTCCAAGTCTCCGCAATCGTCCGATATCCTATTCCCTTATTATGGTGAGCAATTGTTCAAAGACACTGAAGAGATTACCCAGAAAAGGTTCCATGAATTGTTAGATAAAGGCGTCAATGCGCCACTGCCTGGCAGCGAAGAGGAGCAATTCATTCGTGAACTAGTATTTGAGATCGCCGCACGACAAGGCATCTCACACCAACAAATTGCGGAAGAAACCACTGGAGAGCTGGTTGATAAAGGGATTCAGAACTGGCGGTCGGTATTGGCTGCACTACGACTACTCGATCATGTCCCCAGCATTGCATCGGCCTCAATCGAACTAATCACCCGTGATGTCTGGTGCTACCTGACCAACGCCGGTGCCCGTAGAACGGTGAATAGCATCGTGGATGATGCCATTCCCAAGACCGAACCCTGTATTATCGTGGCTCATTCACTTGGCACCATCGTTGCCTACAATGTATTGATGGATCGCCATGACAGAAGCAATATACGCAAGCTCATTACGGTCGGCTCCCCACTTGGAATTGAAGCAGTCTTACAACGTCTTCCCTCTGACAGCCCTCCTCGCAAAGCACCAGCGGGCGTTCCCTACTGGTTCAATGCACGAGATGAGCGCGATGTAGTGGCACTTTATGAGATCCCAGCCGCCAGGTACCATGGATCACCTATCGTCACCAACTATAATAGTGTTCGTAATACCAGTAATAATCGCCACGGAATCCGGGAATATCTGATGGATCCCGTGGTTGCCAAAGCGATATATGACGAGCTTTGACAGCTCTTTATCCTAAAACCGTGCTGATCAAGTAATGATAGACAATCCCCATTTGCTGAGTTATCTCAGTGCCTGGGGATTCGTTAGCCTCTTTTTACACGTCAATTGTCTGGAATAACCCAAAGGGAACAAAAAACCAGAGACAACCAGATACTACTCACGAAAAATCTGTCCGTCATATTTTAACCGAACCGGCATGGATCGGTAGAAGGAACCTATTTTCAACACTCGCTCCATCCACGCATTAAACAGACCGATTGCATTATTATTCTGATGACACCATCGTGGACTAATACGGAGACACGTCCTTGAGCGCTATCCTTTTTGCCGTCCTTTCGACCGATTTAGACCTTTTCTCTCAAATTCCCGCTGGGAAACAGGTTATGAAAAGGACCTTAGAAACCGTTGATTCAGTCATTGGAGACATCGGATACTTTTTTATATTTTATTGAAGTGATTTATTTTCGCTGGTCGAACAATATTATCTTTCTCAGTCTGCCAGAAAATCCGCATTATCTCATGTAAGCCAATCGCCAAAATCCCAAGTGGTGGTTATCACCAATAGCATTGAAGAAATCCGCCCCGGAACCAAAAACGCATCCGCGGTGACTGGCTGCTACAGGTTCTGAATCACTTCAGGCATGTACTCCAAACCCACTCAAAAACCCAAAACGAAAACGGGCTAGCCTGAGCTAACCCGTTGAATTTTTTTGGCGGAGGAGTAGAGATTCGAACTCTAGAACGCTTTCGCGTCGCCGGTTTTCAAGACCGGTGCCTTCAACCACTCGGCCACTCCTCCGCAACGAGGCGAACTATAAACAGAGTGCCGGATATTGTAAAGTCACAACCGATTTAATTGTCTTAAAAATAGCCTATCAAGCATTAACCGAGTGTAAAATCACCACAGTGGTCATATTTATAGCGGAATGCAGCGTAAAGAAGGGTAAAACGGCTTTGATAACTCAGAGCAACTATCTACTCTTTCAGAATTGAACAATAACACCCTGCAAGAGAGCCGCTACTATGGAACGTATTATTGTATCTTCAAAACGTGAACGCTCACTGCTCAGCACTCACACGGTGTTGCGTAACACCTATTTTCTTCTGTCGCTGACACTGGGTTTTTCTGCGATCACCGCAACACTCAGTACCGTTTTCAACCTCCCCGCACCGGGTTTTCTATTAATGCTGGTCGGTTTTTACGGACTGATATTTTTAACCTACAGACTAGCTAACAGCCCAGCAGGAATTTTGTCCACCTTCGTCTTGACCGGTTTCATGGGATACACCTTAGGCCCATTGCTCAGTACGCTGATTGCGGCAGGTGCCAGCGACATTATTATGCTGGCATTGGGAGGAACCGCACTGGTGTTCTTCTGTTGCTCCGCCTATGTACTGACAACCCGGAAAGATATGTCATTCCTGTCAGGGATGATGATGACCGGTTTCGTCGTGCTGCTGGTTGCTGTTATCGCCAATCTGTTCTTGCATATTCCGGCATTGCATCTGGCTATCAGCGCGATGTTTATTCTGTTCTCCGCAGGGGCTATCCTCTGGGAAACAAGTAACATTATTCATGGTGGTGAAACAAACTATATCCGCGCCACAGTCAGCTTGTATGTGTCCATTTATAACATCTTTGTCAGCCTGCTGAGTCTGCTGGGAATGTCACGAAGCAACTAACTCAATTATCAAATGATATCCGGCCCCACTTCGGTGGGGCTTTTCGTTTGTCTCCATCAATCATGTTGGGGTGAATAAAAGTTTGCTAGACTAACCGCGTCTTAATGTCATGCAGAGGTCGTATGCTAGCGTTTGAAAACCGTGTGATTGAAACTGATGCTCAAGGTTATCTGAAGAACAGTGGTGACTGGGAGGAAGCGTTAGCGCCAATACTGGCAGAACAAGAGGGTATTGCGCTTACTGATGCACACTGGGAAGTGGTGCGTTTTGTTCGCACCTTCTATGAGGAGTTCAATACCTCGCCCGCCATCCGTATGCTGGTTAAGGCAATGGCACAAAAATATGGTGAAGAAAAAGGCAACAGCCGTTACCTCTATCGACTGTTTCCCAAAGGTCCAGCCAAGCAAGCCACAAAAATTGCCGGATTGCCGAAACCAGTCAAATGTATCTGATCTTAATAACGAATTTTAAAACCCGAGTAATCCACTTTGCCATGCGGTTCAGTTAACACTTTATCAACGCGTGCGTGGCGGGGCCCTCCCTGCTGAAGCCATTCGATGAATTCTTCCACCGCTTTTCGCTCACCGCAGGCGACAACTTCCACACTGCCATCATCACAATTCCTGGCGTAACCCGCTATACCTAGATGCTGAGCCTGCATCTGCGTGTGATAACGAAACCCAACCCCCTGCACCATGCCATAAACATAAGCGATAACGGCTACTGTTGACATATTGCCCCCCCACATCATCGGAAAATAACGCACTGTTTACGCATTTATAACGTCATGAGTCATACTATTAAATAGAATGGCTCATTGGCAAAAGCTGTCCTGGTAAAGAAAAGAACCCAACACCTGATGACTTGAAAAATACGTATCATCCCCCACTTAAGGTAGGTAATACGTTCCTCAGGAGGTTATATGATTAACTGTAAATTTACCATCGGACAGCAGATTCGTCATAGGCTACTGGGATATCCCGGCGTAGTGATCGATATCGATCCCGAATACTCGCTGAAAAAACCAGCGTGGGAAGAAATTGCTGCCAATGACATATTGCGCACGGCACCCTGGTATCATGTCGTGATGGAAGATGAGTTTGGTCGGCCTATTCACACCTATCTGGCGGAGGCTCAGTTGATTAGCGAGGGGCCCGAACAGGAAGAACATCCCTCTCTGGATGAGCTGGCCGAAACCATAAAACGCCAGGCGCCACATTTATTGCATTGATAATCTGACCGTCTTATTGATCACTGTCCTGTCAGCCATCAAATACTGTCAGTTATTTTTCTAACCCCAGACGCGGAATTTCGATTTTAGGGCAACGATCCATAATTACCGTCATCCCTGCATCTTGCGCCAAGATCGCCGCTTGTTCATTGATTACCCCGATCTGCAACCATAACACGTTAGCACGGATAGCAATCGCTTCTTTGGCTATCTCATAGGCTGCCTCTGACTGACGAAAGACATCCACCATATCAACGGGCTGGGGTATCTCATCCAAACTGGCGTAAACAGGTTGTCCCAGCAGTTCTTGACCAGACAGTGTGGGATTTACCGGAATAACCTGATACCCCTGACCAAGCAAGTAAGCCATAACACCATAACTTGGACGCGTTGTTTTATGACTGGCGCCGACCAGAGCGATGGTTTTAACTGTTTTGAGTACCAATTCAATATCGTGATCTTTCATGTTTACTCCGTGCTATAGCGTCAACAGATATTAAGTGTATCTTACAACCCCGGATCCAGGGCGCGGATTAGCGGGTACCAAGTGTTGATAACAATAATGCATTGGATTGAAAAACCATCCTGAAATTACTCATGGATTCAGATTTAAGATGTTGAGATCTCGACCGGTGACCTATAAATACCCGATGGCGTCTCCTGATATGAATAAAGAAAAAAGATAATCAATAAGCTTGCTGATTTTACAGGTAAAAATTACTGTTTTTGGAAAGATGTTCTCATTTTTTTTGTTTACCTCTTTGAACTGAAACCCTGTTTCCGTAATCTGTGCAAACTATACTGCTTTAAGGATGTCACCATGGAGTTCACTACCCGCACAATCGAAGCGCATAAGCACATTGCGCTGGTTGCGCACGATCACTGTAAACAAGCATTGCTGGATTGGGTCAGCACCAATAAAACCCAACTGGCTGAACACCACCTGTATGCTACTGGCACCACTGGTCACTTGGTTCAACTGCATACTGGCCTGCCGGTAAAAAGCATGATGAGCGGGCCGATGGGTGGAGATCAACAAGTAGGTGCATTGATCTCTGAGGGTAAAATCGACATGATGATTTTCTTCTGGGATCCTCTCAACGCGGTTCCGCACGATCCAGACGTCAAAGCATTGCTTCGTTTGGCGACAGTGTGGAACATTCCGGTAGCCAACAACCGTTCTACAGCGGATTTTTTAATCAACTCAGATCTGTTCAAGAAACAAGTAACGATAGCTATTCCCGATTACCAACGCTACTTGCAAGAACGCTTGAAATAACGGCCTGAAGCAAATGGGCGACATCTGTTGTTTGCCGCCCATCTGTCCGTTAACTAGCTTTTCGTTGCAAAGGTACGCCCAACTGATGGAGCTGTTCGACGAATAACGACGGATTATCGCGATCATATAGCAACCATACCTTATGCCTGGCACGTGTCAGTGCTACATACAGTAACCGTCGTTCTTCCGCATGTGGAAAACTTTCGAGTTTGGGCAACAGAACTTCTTCCAGCACCGACTCACGATCTGGCGCCGGAAACCCGTCTTTACCTTCATGCAGCCCAACGATGATAACGTAGTCAGCCTGTTGTCCTTTGCTGGCATGCATGGTCATAAAATCTATCGACAGATTAGGCCAACGCGTTGTTGCTTTTGACAATACAGCAGGACGTAAATGATGGTAACGAGCCAGTACAAGAATACGTTCGTCACTTTTCACGTAACCGCTCATTTTGTCCAACAATGCCTCAAACTGCCCATCAGGTAACAGCGTCATAGCCTTCTTGTTGCCGTCTCTCAGGCTGTTAAGCGATTTTTTAATCTGACCGGGATTTTGCTGAATAAACTGGTTGGCCATTTCACCAATCCGGCGATTGAAACGGTAAGTTGTATCCAGGGCACACTGTGCTCCAATACCAAAATGCGTTTCAAATGCGGTGGTTAATGCCAGTTCAGCGCCACTGAAACGGTAAATAGCCTGCCAATCATCCCCTACAGCAAACAGGCAGGTTTCGCTGTTCTGGCGCCGGAATGCCGACAACAGTTGAGCCCGCTGAGGCGAAATATCCTGAAATTCATCGACCAGAATATGCTTCCAGGGACTGATAAAACGGCCTTTATCCAGAAAATTTACCGCTTGATGAATTAATCCGGAAAAATCTACCGCACCTTGCTCTTTCAGCGCTTTTTTCCAGGCCTTAAGTAAAGGCGCCATCAAACGTATTCGCTGCTGGAACAAAGGTCTGATTTCCTCATTGGCCTGTGCAACCATGTCACTTTGTGTGCCGCCATGCATACGGATTAATCCCAGCCAACGTTCCAGACGCCCCGCCAACCTCTCAGCCAGCACGCGATCGTGCCAGAAATCACCTTCCGGTATTTCCCAATCCAGTTCTTCTGTCAGCCATTGACGCCATCCTTTAGCCTGCGCTTTTTTCTCGGCACATTGTTGCTGCCAGTGCTGAATCAAAAACTCTCGGCGACGTACACCGTTCGTCTCCAATTCACTGATCGTCGGTACATTACGGCTGCACTGTCGGATAATATGCAATGCCAACCCATGAAACGTTTTGGCCTGAATATCCTCAGTATGCAAACGCGTTTGAATACGTTCATTCATCTCTTGCGCCGCCTGTCGACCAAATGCGAGCAACAATATCTGTTCCGGTAATGCCTCGCCACGGTGCATCAACCAAGCTGCACGGGCTACCAATACCGATGTTTTTCCGCTACCGGCTCCCGCCAGCACCAGTACCGCCTCCTCGCCATTTACAACAGCCTGGCACTGCATAATATTCAACGGCGATGTTTCAACCGTGTCAAAAAAGGATTTCTGCTGTTCCAGCATACGTTGTACCCAACGCTGGTTGGCTCTCTCTCGTTGTTGCGACCCTTTCTCCAGCCATTGTTGACAGTACAGGTAGTTTTCCCGACACGAATCAAATTCACTCAGTCGCTCCAACGGGATAGGTAAAGAAGAAAATGCCTGGCGGATTGTGTTCTGTAACTGCGCCAGCGCCTTACGAGTCAACCACCGGTCACGCGTTTCCAATGTTTGAATAGCATCGACCTGTTGTTGCAACACGCCGGCGCTGACCTGACTCATATCGTCACTCCAGCACTGCCAGGCCTGCAAAACGTAGCGATAAAACCGCTGGGTTTCCTGCCATTCAGTACCATGAAGGCGCACAACCTGATGATCAGGCACTTCAAATTCCAGTTCCCCCCAGATCACACCCTTTTTGCATCGAATTGCCAATAACTGATTAAACGGAATAAGGTATTCATGCTTATCACCGCTGACTTTCACACCCGCATTAAGCAATCTCACCCGATTATAGGGATGCTGCGCCAGATGCTTACCTAAAGAAGTTGATTTAAGTTCCATAACCTCTGCGCTATACCTTGTGAGACATTGTATCGTTCATGGCTGTAGTTTAACCGGTATATCACTTCACGCTATAGCCATAAAAACAGGTTAGGATATCCTGACTGTTAATGTGATAATTCGTTCTTCATCATAGAGTTTGGTTAAACAGGAATCATGGAGAAACTATGCGCGCTGTGCTTAATATCCTGAATTTTGTGCTGGGTGGATTCTTCACCACCCTTGCCTGGTTGCTGGCAACCGGCATCAGTATCGTGCTTATTTTCACCTTACCGCTAACCCGGTCATGCTGGGAAATCACTAAACTCTCCCTGCTACCTTACGGCAATGAAGCTATCCATATCGATGAATTATATCCTGAAAGGAAAAATCCTCTTCTCACTGCTGGCGGGACACTACTGAACCTCTTCTGGTTTATCTTTTTTGGCTGGTGGTTATGTCTGTCGCACATCATCAGCGGCATTGTGCAATGCCTGACTATCATTGGTATTCCGGTAGGTATTGCCAACTTCAAGATTGCAGCTATTGCACTCTGGCCGATTGGACGGCGCGTAGTTTCAGTTGAAGAAGCTCAGGCTGCCAGAGAAGCCAACGCCCGTAGACGTTACCAATAGCCCTGGGGCAGGAGAATATCGTGCTGCTCACCATTTCACCCGGCATGCGCCGCCATATCTACAATAGCAGTTGGTTATACAATATTCGTATTTTTCTGGCGCTGGCAGGTGCGGCTGCCATACCTTGGTGGCTGGGGCAGTCAACCACGACTATTCCAGTAACATTGGGGGTTGTCGCCGCTGCACTAACAGATCTTGATGACCGTCTTTCTGGTCGTCTTGTGAATTTGCTGATCACGTTAAGCTGCTTTCTGATCGCTTCCGTCTCAATTGAACTGCTCTTCCCTTATCCATGGTTGTTCGGTATCGGACTCTCTCTCTCTACCTGCGCTTTTATTCTGCTAGGTGCCTTGGGGCAGCGTTATGCCACCATCGCCTTTGGCGCGCTGCTCATTGCCATTTACACCATGCTGGGCATTTCCCTTTATGATAATTGGTATCAACAACCACTGATGCTGCTCGTTGGCGCACTGTGGTACAACTTGCTTACACTGCTTGGTCATCTTATTTTCCCTATCCGACCATTGCAGGACAATCTGGCGCGTTGTTATCAACAATTGGCTTACTATCTGGAAGCAAAAGCCAATCTGTTCGATCCTGATAGTGAAGATACTAACCAACCACTGATCGACGTTGCTCTGGCCAACAGTCAGTTGGTTTCAACGTTAAATCAGGCAAAGTCATCACTACTTACCCGGCTACGGGGAGATCGTGGTCAACGAGGCACTCGCCGCACATTGCATTACTATTTTGTAGCGCAGGACATTCACGAACGAGCCAGCTCTTCACATGTGCAATATGAACAATTGCGTGAAACGCTGCGCTACAGTGATGTATTGTTCCGGTTCCAACGGCTGCTTTCCATGCAGGCCCGAGCCTGTCAGCAACTGGCTCAATCTATTTTGTTGCATCAGAAGTACCAGCATGACACCCGCATTGAAAAAGCATTCGTGCATCTTGGATCAACCCTTGACAAGGTGGCTCAGCAAGGCGTCGATGCAGGTCAGATCAAGGCGCTGCGTTATCTTCTTAACAATCTGCGCGCTATTGACGCCCAGTTATCCACCATCGAATCCGAACAGACTATTGAACTGAACAATCATCAGGAAAACAGTCTGTCTGATGATAAAATCACCGGCTGGAGTGATGTTCGCTTACGCATCAGCCGCCACCTGACACCAAAATCTGCCCTGTTTCGCCATGCCGTGCGCATGTCTGTACTGCTTTGCGCCGGTTATATCTTTATTCAGACAACCGGGTTACAGCACGGTTACTGGATATTGCTGACCAGCCTGTTCGTGTGTCAGCCCAATTACAATGCGACCCGTCGCCGTCTTGCACTGCGCATTATTGGCACGCTTAGCGGAATTCTGCTCGGGCTCCCGATCCTTTACTTCGTCCCCTCAATTGAAGGACAGCTGGTGTTGATCGTCATCAGCGGCGTATTGTTTTTCGCTTTTCGTAATGTGCAGTATGCTCATGCCACCATGTTTATCACTCTGCTGGTGTTGCTCTGTTTTAATCTTTTGGGTGAAGGATTTGAAGTCGCTGTACCACGTGTGGTGGATACATTACTGGGATGTGCGGTCGCCTGGATGGCGGTGAATTTTATCTGGCCTGACTGGCGTTTCCGGGGATTACCAGCAGTGATTAATAAAACGCTGGATGCAAACTGCCGTTATCTGGATGCCATTATGGTGCAATACCATCAGGGTAAAGATAATGGTCTTATCTACCGTATTGCGCGCCGTGATGCGCATAACTGCGATGCGGAACTGGCTTCAGTCATATCCAATATGTCAGCAGAACCCCACGCCACCCGCGAAACAATGGAAGGCGTATTTCGTCTGATGTGCCTTAATCATACGCTGTTAAGTTATATCTCTACGCTGGGCGCACACCGAGAAAAAATAGCAGCGCCAGAGATATTGCAGCTTCTGGATGATGCGGTTTGTTATGTCGATGATGCTCTCCATCACAATGCAAGCGATCAGCCGCGCGTTACACAGGAACTCAATGTGTTGGGAGCTCGTATTCAATCCCTGTCACCCGACCCAGATAGCAAAGAGCCCTTGGTTCTCCAACAGATAGGCTTGCTTATTGGCTTGTTACCCGAATTAACGCAATTGAAGAATCAGATGTTTGAATCAAGCATCAATAACCGTCCCACTGCCTGAGTCGATGGCATAATTGTACATTGACCAGATAATCTGATGAGCAAAGGTGGGAGAACAGCTCGCGGTGCGGCAAATGCAGCTATGTGAACGATTAACAGGGCTATTGATGTTGATGATTTGCGAACCATTGAATGCAGGATACTGCTTGCCCAAGATGAGCAAGCAGTATTTATCTTGCTGAATTATCTTGATAAACCTTTAATGTTTATGCGGTTGGCTAATACTTGGAGTGTTATGTTCAAACCACTCTATCAACTCATTACGCATACCGTGAGGCAACGCGGCTAAATGAATTCCACAGATAGCCCCAGCCAGAGCCAGCAAGATATTGACGCTGAGATGTTGGCTCACTGTCCGGAGTTTAAGGTAACTCAATTTAGCACCAAGTTCCTGTAAATCCGCAATATTCTTGATACCCGCTTTCCATAATAGCCGTTCAAGATCATGATTGAGATTAGGCAAATCTTTTAAACGACAGCACTGACTCCTGGCTGTTTTATCCTGTCTGGCACCCTGTAGCGATCTCCGCGCCAACCCAAGCAATTTCTCATGATTACCCCAAAGTCTATCGTCTACCAGATAATAACTTAGCGGGACAGGCATGCCTCGTTTGGTATAGATAAGATTGGGCACATTGAGTGCCAGAAAATAGTCTTCAAGGTGTTTCGTCGCTCTAAGATAAAGCTCTCCCCCCGAGACCAACGCAAAAATAATCTGATCAGCGGCAATACTGTAGCCACCAAACTGAGAACGAGAGCTTATGTGTCCCAAAGGAGCAAAAACACATTTCGACTGTAAAATCCTTTTTTCGCATAGTTGTTTCATTACTTTACCCTTAGTAGTGAAAGATCTTCCCTGTTTGATTTAACGACTATGTAACAGGAATCATTAATTAAACACATGGAGGGCGGTAGCTTCAAATACAAAATAGAGTTGACTGAAATTGCATATGAATTATGCGAGGCGCTTTCAAAAAATTCGGGTTGATCTTTGTTTGCACAAAAGATACTGTACACCCATACAGTAACGCTGTGGGTAGAACACATTATGCGCACTCAATCCGTTAATTCTCGCAACTTCTGTCATTCCTCATTGCCAGGACATGAAGCACCGTCCAGCGCATCAAATGGCGGTATTATCAGTGAAATTGTCTACGCTCCGGATCAACCAGTGCTTGAACATCTTCTGATTCCTCTCTTACGGCAATTGGGAATGCAATCCCGCTGGTTACTATGGCTTTCTCCGCAGAAAAAAATCAGTCGTCACTGGTTACAACAAGCTGGGTTACCTCTGAATAAAACAATCCAGTTGCATCACCTCAGCCCAGTGAACACCGTTGATGCCATGGAAAAAGCACTGCTTACTGGGAATTACAGCGCCGTACTATGCTGGTTGTCAGAAGAATTAAGTAATGAGGAAAAGATACGATTGCAACGTGCTGCCCAGAGTGGAAACACCTATGGATTTATCATGCGTCCAGAGAATAAAACTATTGATAGACTCTTTTCTACGCTAAAGATTCACTCAAGATTATATCATTAAGCAAATTCAGAATTTTCTCAGCAGGAAAAACACTACTCAACGCGAATCCCCACGCTATGCTTGATGTTAAGAACTGATTGGTCGATTTTAAATATAATGACTTCGCCATATAAACAGCTACAATCAGCTATTATTTGTTAATAAGTATGTATAGACAGCTGGTATTTTTATGAGCTGCATCACATCATACTTGTAACTTTCACATCACGTTGTAGACTTTACTTCGCTGGAGTTGCTTTTCTGATAACGCCACTTAATGGGATAAAAAACCACTTAATTGGTTGTGAATAGAAAACATAAGGGCAATGGCTCCAACGAGGGATTCTAACCAAAGGTTATTAGCCTTTAGCGCTAGTAACCGATTTGGATGATAATGAGGCGTAAAATGAAAAAAACAGCTATCGCTATTGCAGTGGCACTGGCCGGCTTTGCTACAGTAGCACAAGCCGCACCTAACGATAATACATGGTATGTAGGTGGTAAACTGGGCTGGTCCCAGTATCACGATGCTGGTATGAATGGCAACGGTTATCAAACGACTAACGATGCGCAGAAAGATCAACTGGGCACGGGTATTTTTGCAGGTTATCAGGCTAACCCTTATTTAGGTTTTGAAATGGGTTACGACTGGTTGGGTCGTATGAAATATGTCGGTGCAAACCGTGGCAATTTCAAAGCTCAAGGTATTCAGTTGGCAGCGAAGTTGAGCTATCCAATAATGAGTGATCTGGACGTCTACACTCGTCTTGGGGGTTTTGTATGGCGTGCTGATAGCAGCGATGACGCAACTGGCAACAGCGGTCATGATACCGGTGTTTCCCCATTGGCAGCTATCGGTGTTGAGTACGCAATAACCAAAAACTGGGCAACCCGTTTGGATTATCAATGGATTAACAACATCGGTGACGCGTCCACTGTTGGCGGACGTCCT
The DNA here is from genome assembly GCF_002847015.1 of Prodigiosinella confusarubida. Lineage (GTDB taxonomy): Bacteria > Pseudomonadota > Gammaproteobacteria > Enterobacterales > Enterobacteriaceae > Prodigiosinella > Prodigiosinella aquatilis. The sequence continues at coordinate 2,050,860 of NZ_CP025085.1, read as the reverse complement.
GATAACAGTATGTTAAGTGTCGGTGTTTCTTATCGCTTTGGTCAGGACACTGCCGCAGCTCCGACTCCAGCTCCCGCTGTTGAGCCAGCTCCGGCACCTGTTGTTAACACCAAACATTTCACACTGAAATCCGATGTTCTGTTCACCTTCGACAAAGCAGTGCTGAAACCGGAAGGCCAGCGTTCTCTTGATCAGTTGTACTCTCAACTGAGTTCAATGGATCCTAAAGATGGTTCTGTTGCTGTTCTGGGCTTCACTGACCGTCTGGGTTCTGAAAAGTATAATCAGGCCTTGTCTACCAAACGTGCACAGAGTGTTGTTGACTATCTGGTTTCCAAAGGGATCCCGTCTAACAAGATTTCTGCCCGCGGTCTTGGTGAATCCGACCCGGTTACCGGTTCTACCTGTAATAACGTGAAAGGACGTGCCGCGTTGATTAGCTGCCTGGCGCCGGATCGTCGCGTAGAAATCGTAGTTAAAGGTATTAAAGACGTTGTAACTCAGCCTCAGGCTTAAGTTGCACAACACAACTCAGCGCATGCACATTGATAAACCTTTGCGTATGACGTATTGAGTCACAGAAAACAGTCCCGGTTCGTTCCGGGGCTGTTTTTTTATGGTTGAGATCCAACACAGTGACGACCTTCCCATGACTTGAAATACCGTTCAGGTCAGAAGGCAAAAAGCAGAATTTCACATCAGAGTCGATAATCAACAATAAGCGCTAGCTTTATTCAAAGCATCAATGTCTTCTGCTATCAGTTTTAGTCTGGTGGCATCGGCCAATTCTTGTACTTGCTGCACCGATGTCGCACTGACAATGGGAGCAGTTATCCCTGGTCGGGCAATCAACCAGGCCAACGCAACCTGAGTTGGTGTAGTTTGATGAGCATCAGCGATAGCATCCAGTTTGGACAGAATCCCCATGCCCCGGTCATTGAGATAATGCTCGACAACGCTCTGCCCACGCTTACTTTTTACCACATCTTCCGGTGAACGATACTTGCCAGACAAAAATCCACTAGCCAACGAATAATAGCCAATAACACCCAGTCCATGCTCTTTTACCAGTGGCTCCAGCGTGGTTTCATAATGTTGGCGATCGTAAAGATTATATTCCGGTTGCAGGGTTTCATAACGCGCCAGATGATTTTCCTTACTGACACGAAGTGCCTGCTGTAATCTGTTTGCTTCATAGTTTGAAGCCCCGATAGCTCGTACCTTTCCTTCCTTAATCAGAGCATCAAAGGTGGACAGTGTTTCCTCAAGAGGCGTTTCGTTGTCATCGTCATGAGACTGATAGAGATCGATATAATCTGTCTGCAATCGATGTAATGAATCCTCAACCGCCTGGCGAATATAGTGCGCTGATAACCCCTTTTTACCTTCGCCCATATCTTTGCCCACTTTGGTAGCAATAATCACCTGATCTCGTTTACCGGTCTTTTTGAGCCAGTTACCTATAATGGTTTCTGACTCTCCCCCTTTATTACCCGGAGCCCAGATCGAATAAACGTCAGCAGTGTCAATAAAATTAAGTTTTTGATCCAACAAAGCATCAAGTATGCTGAACGACACGGATTGATCGATAGTCCACCCAAAAACATTGCCACCAAATGTTAATAACGGAACCCGAATTCCTGACTGTCCAAGCTCACGTAATGATTCTGACGCCGGCATAAATCATCTCCTTTTATTAAAAAACCACACCACTTCTCGCACTACACGGAAGAATCCATAGCATGCGTCATTTGCCTCTTGCATATCAATCGAACCGTACTCTCCGTGAGAGTGATCTACAAAGACGTAAATGCTATGAGACCCGGGCTTCAGTTTAGGTTCTTTTCGAATATATAATTCGCATTCTGCGCGTTTAATCTTATTTTTAGCGCATGCGTTACATAAAATGATAACCGAAATCGGTCTGCATCATACTTGGAGCAAAAATGTCTCACATTGCGCAATTCGTTTTAGCATTAATTGTTATTGCTGGCTTATCACTGCTGGTTTGCCGCGACCGCAAAAGCATTCGCATCAGATTTATTATTCAATTACTGATAATTGAAATATTGTTAGCCTATTTTTTCCTCTACTCCAATGTAGGGTTGGGATTTGTAAAAGGCTTTGCAGAGCTGTTTGATAAACTGCTCAGTTATGCAGCCCAAGGCACCAATTTTGTCTTTGGCAATATGAGTGATAAAGGTCTGGCCTTCTTCTTTCTGAAAGTGCTCTGCCCAATCGTCTTTATCTCCGCCTTAATTGGTATTCTTCAATATATCAAGCTATTACCATTGATTATTCGTCTGATTGGTACCGTGCTTTCCAAGATTAATGGCATGGGAAAACTGGAGTCGTTTAACGCCGTCAGTTCCCTGATTCTGGGGCAGTCAGAGAACTTCATTGCCTATAAGGATATTCTGGGCAAGATGTCGGAAAAACGCATGTACACCATGGCAGCCACCGCGATGTCGACGGTTTCCATGTCGATTGTTGGTGCCTATATGTCCATGCTCGATGCCAAGTATGTGGTCACCGCACTGGTGTTGAACATGTTCAGTACCTTCATCGTACTGTCATTGATCAATCCCTATCGCGTCGGTGAAGAACCAGAGCTTCATCTCGGCAATCTGCATGAAGGGCAGAGTTTCTTCGAAATGCTGGGGGAATACATTCTGGCCGGTTTCAAAGTGGCGATCATTGTTGCAGCGATGCTGATTGGTTTTATTGCCTTGATTACCGCAATAAACGCCCTGTTCAGCGCGATTTTTGGACTGAGTTTTCAAGAGATTCTGGGGTATTTCTTCTATCCGTTTGCCTGGATAATGGGTATTCCCAAAGCAGAAGCGTTACAGGTTGGCGGCATCATGGCAACCAAACTGGTTTCCAATGAATTTGTCGCCATGATGGAACTGCAAAAGGTTTCCAGCCAGTTATCCCCACGCAGCGTGGGCATTCTCTCTGTTTTTCTGGTGTCTTTTGCCAATTTTTCTTCTATTGGTATTGTGGCGGGGGCGATTAAAGGCCTGAATGAAGAGCAGGGAAATGTCGTTTCCCGTTTTGGTTTGAAGCTGGTTTATGGTTCGACACTGGTCAGTTTGCTTTCTGCTTCCATTGCCGGCCTGGTTTTATGACTCGTCGTTAATCTCAGTGGGACCTTTGTGGAGAATCTCTGATTGTATGTGAATAATCAGAGATTTTCTTTCTCTACAATCTCTGACATATCTTCCATATTTCCTTCATTTTTATCCTCTGATAACTGTTTAAACTAGTACCCTATGCGCATGCTTCTATGTAGTTACGCCAGTTCGTGTTTTATGGGGATCTCAACTCTTATATGAACGCCAAACGTGCCTTTCGCTTATTGACTCTGCTTGTTGTCGTTACTGCTGCTTTTTTTATCTGGCGTTATTTCCATCAACCACAAACTACAACAGCGCCGCCGACCGCCGCGACAAATGGAATAAACGCAACGCCTTCATCATCCAGCGGTAAGAGTGGTGGCGGACGGCGCCGACAAATGCCGCTACCCCCGGTTCAGGTCGCGCTCTCCCAGAAAGATTCCGTACCCTACTATCTTTCTGGATTGGGCACAGTTACTGCCGCCAATACCGTGACCGTGCGCAGCCGGGTTAGCGGGCAGCTAATAGCACTGAATTTTAAGGAAGGGCAACAAGTAAAAGCCGGCGATCTGCTGGCTGAAGTTGATCCCAGGCCTTTTCAGGTAGAGCTGATTCAAGCGCAGGGGCAGTTAGCCAAAGATCAGTCTATTGCAGCCAATGCACGGCGGGATTTGGCACGTTATCAGCAGTTGGTGAAAACCAATCTTATCTCCCGTCAACAGCTCGATACGCAGGAAGCGGAGGTCAGGCAGTATGAGGCAACAGTCAAATCCGATCTGGGATCGGTCGCAAGTTCCCAGTTACAGTTGGACTATAGCCGTACTACCGCGCCTATCAGCGGTCGGGTTGGTTTAAAACAGATCGATGTCGGAAACTATGTCACCAGCAGTGATACCAATGGCATTGTCGTATTAACGCAAACGCAACCAATTGATGTGGTATTTACTCTGCCGGAAGGGGATATCCCCACCATACAGACCGCACAGAAGTCCGGACCGGTACTGGTAGAAGCCTGGAATCGCACTAATCAGCAGAAACTATCGCAAGGGTATTTGCTCAGCATGGATAACCAGATTGATAGCACTACCGGCACGATTAAGTTGAAAGCGCGTTTTGCGAACAACGATGACGCGCTGTTTCCCAACCAGTTTGTCAACATCCGGATGAAAGTGGATACCTTGCAAAACGTGGTTATTGCGCCATCGGCAGCCATCCAGATGGGCAATGAAGGCAGTTTTGTATGGGTGTTGAATGATAAAAACCAAGCCAGCAAACATCTGATCACCACAGGCATACAGTATGGTCAGCAAACTGTAGTGAAAACCGGCCTGAATGCGGGTGTTCGGGTGGTTACCGATGGTATCGACCGCCTGACAGAAGGCGCACATGTTGAAGTGCTGTCGTCTTCTGACGTCAAACAAAACACCACCGCTGCTTCTGACGACAAACATCCGGCTAAAAGCGCGGAGAAATCTTGATGCAAGACACCACACCAATAAAGGGTGGTGGCCCATCACGGTTATTTATTCTGCGGCCAGTTGCTACCACGCTATTGATGATTTCTATTTTACTGGCAGGAGTTATTGGCTACCGGGCCTTGCCGGTATCCGCCTTGCCGGAAGTGGACTATCCCACCATACAGGTTGTCACACTCTATCCAGGCGCCAGCCCGGACGTAATGACCTCATCGGTCACTGCGCCACTGGAACACCAGTTCGGCACCATGTCCGGGCTGAAACAGATGTCCAGCCAAAGCTCCGGCGGCGCCTCAGTCATCACACTCCAGTTCCAGTTGGCACTCTCGCTGGATGTCGCCGAGCAAGATGTCCAGGCTGCCATCAACGCCGCCAGCAATCTACTGCCGTCTGATCTGCCCTATCCACCCATCTACAGCAAGGTGAATCCGGCCGATCCGCCGATCATGACATTAGCCGTCACATCCAGCGCCATGCCGATGACGCAGGTGCAGGATATGGTTGAGACCCGTCTCGCCCAGAAAATCTCTCAGGTTGAAGGCGTCGGTCTGGTTTCGCTGGCAGGCGGTCAGCGCCCCTCCGTGCGGATAAAACTGAATCCCGGCGCATTGACAGCCTATGGGCTGACCGGCGAGTCAATACGTACCGCCATCACGGCAGCCAACGTTAATTCTCCCAAGGGGAGTTTTGATGGTCCCGCCCGGGCGGTAACACTTTCCGCCAACGATCAAATGCACTCGATTGAGGACTATCGACAACTGATCGTGTCCTTTAAAAATGGGGCGCCAGTTCGTTTACAGGATGTCGCCACCGTGGAACGGGCCGCTGAAAACACCCATCTTGCGGCGTGGGCAAACCAGCAGCAGGCCATTATTCTCAATGTTCAACGTCAGCCCGGCGCCAACGTCATCGCCGCAGCGGATCACATCCGCAATTTATTGCCGGCGTTGAAAGCCAGCCTGCCCAAGTCAGTGAATATCACGCTATTGACTGATCGCACCACCAATATTCGGGCTTCTGTCGACGATGTGCAGTTTGAGCTATTGCTGGCTATCGCGTTGGTAGTGATGGTGATTTATCTGTTCTTGCGCAACGCTGTCGCTACGCTGATCCCCAGTATTGCGGTTCCCTTGTCATTGGTTGGCACGTTTGCCGTCATGTATTTCCTGGGTTTTTCCATCAATAATCTGACACTGATGGCGCTCACCATTGCCACTGGTTTCGTGGTAGACGATGCGATTGTGGTGATTGAAAACATCTCACGCTATATCGAAAAAGGAGAAACCCCGCTTAATGCCGCCCTGAAAGGTGCTGGTGAGATTGGTTTTACCATTATTTCACTCACCTTCTCACTGATTGCCGTCCTCATTCCATTGTTATTTATGGGTGATATCATCGGGCGGCTGTTCCGCGAGTTTGCCGTTACGCTGGCCGTATCGATCCTCATCTCCGCTATTGTTTCGCTGACATTGACGCCCATGATGTGCGCGCGAATGCTCACCCCTCAGTCATTGCACCATCAGAACTGGCTTACTCAGGCCAGCGAGCGCTTTTTTAACCGTATTATCGCGGCTTATGGCCGCGCATTGACCAAAGTGCTCAATCATCCCTGGCTGATGCTAAGTGTGGCACTGAGTACGCTGGGGTTAACCATCGGGCTCTATCTAATCATTCCCAAAGGTTTCTTCCCGATACAGGACAACGGCATTATTCAAGGCACCGTGCAAGCCGCTCAGTCCATTTCCTTCAGCAACATGGCTCAGAAGCAACAACAAGTGACCGCCATCATCATGAAGGATCCGGCTGTACAGAGCATTTCTTCCTTTGTTGGTGTTGACGGTACTAACCCGACGCTGAACAGCGGACGGCTGCAAATCAACCTGAAACCACTCAGTGAACGTCATGACCGTATTCCGGCCATTATCGCCCGACTACAACAGCAAACAGCACAGCTTCCCGGCGTACAGTTGTACCTACAGCCAGTGCAAGATCTGACTATCGATACCCAGATCAGTCGGACACAATATCAGTTCACGTTGCAAGCCATGTCTCAGGAAGAACTGAGTACCTGGGTTCCGGCCTTAATGGGTGAGCTACAGAAGCTGCCGCAATTGAAAGATGTGAGCAGCGACTGGCAAGACCATGCTGCTGTCGCCTATGTCAATGTCAATCGTGACAGTGCCAGCCGTCTGGGTATCACCATGTCACAGATTGATAACGCCTTGTATGATGCATTCGGCCAACGCCTGATTTCCACTATCTACACGCAATCCAATCAGTACCGGGTCGTTTTGGAGAACAAGACCGCCAATACCGGACTGAATGCCTTGCACGATATCCGGTTTATCAGCACTGACGGCGACAGCATTCCTCTGGATACATTTGCCAGCATTGAAGAACGTCAGGGACCGTTGGCGATTAATCACATCGACCAATTTCCGTCCACTACCATTTCCTTCAATTTAGCTAATGGCTATGCCTTGGGTGATGCGGTGAAAGCCATCACGCAGACACAACAGCAGATGCATTTGCCCAGCACCATCACCACCCGTTTTCAGGGCAGCACACTGGCATTTCAATCTGCCTTGACCAGCACTGTGTGGCTGATCGTCGCGGCAGTGGTGGCGATGTATATTGTGCTTGGTGTGTTGTATGAAAGTTTCATCCACCCGGTGACCATTCTGTCCACCTTGCCAACAGCCGGTGTCGGTGCGCTGTTGGCACTGATGATGTCTGGCAGCGATCTGGATATCATCGCCATCATCGGTATTATTCTGCTCATTGGGATTGTGAAGAAAAACGCGATCATGATGATCGACTTCGCACTGGCGGCCGAACGTGAACAAGGGATGTCGCCTTATCAGGCCATTTATCAGGCCTGTCTGCTACGTTTCCGTCCTATTCTGATGACGACAATGGCGGCACTACTGAGTGCGCTACCATTAATGATGAGCACCGGTGTCGGTGCCGAGCTGCGGCATCCACTCGGCATTTGCATGGTGGGTGGGCTGCTTATGAGTCAAGTGCTAACACTATTTACCACCCCGGTAATCTATCTGCTGTTTGACCGTTTGGCTCACCGCTTCCGCCGGCCTCAGCTTCAGGAGGAGGAAGCACAGTGAAGTTTTTTGCGCTGTTCATCCACCGTCCCGTAGCGACAACCCTGCTGGCATTGGCTATTACACTCTGCGGCATCATGGGCTTCCGGCTGCTGCCGGTTTCTCCCTTGCCGCAGGTTGATTTTCCGGTGATTTCAGTCTCTGCATCCCTGCCGGGAGCATCGCCAGAAACCATGGCTTCTTCGGTAGCGACGCCACTGGAACACGCACTGGGCGCCATTTCTGGTCTCAATGAAATGACATCCATGAGCTCTCTGGGTAACACGCGCATTATTTTGCAATTTAATCTGAACCGCGATATCAATGGCGCGGCGCGCGATGTGCAAGCCGCTATTAATGCGGCGCAGAGCCTGCTCCCCAGCAGTCTTCCCAGCCGTCCGACGTATCGTAAGGTTAACCCCTCGGACGCGCCAATCATGATCCTGACGTTAACATCGGAAACCTATGGTCTGGGTCAGCTCTATGACTTTGCCTCGACACAGTTGGCGCAGCGTATTTCTCAGTTGGACGGGGTTGGCGATGTGACTATCGGCGGTAGCTCACTGCCTGCCGTGCGGGTCGCGCTCAATCCACTGGCGCTGTTTAACCAGGGCATCTCGCTGGATGACGTCAGGCTGGCCATTAGTCAGGCGAATGTACGCCGACCGTTGGGGAATGTTGATAATACCGTACAGAACTGGCAGATCAAAACCAATGATGAGCTGAAAACAGCGGCAGCATACCGGCCATTGATTATTCATTATCACAACGGTTCCCCCGTTCGACTCAGCGATGTCGCCACGGTTAAGGACTCGGTCCAAAACACCCTGAATGCCGGGATGACCAACGGGAAACCCGCTATTCTGGTGATCATCCGCCGGTCGCCTGCCGCCAATATCATTGCCACCGTCGACAGCATCCGCGCAGCATTGCCGGAATTTCAGGCCAGCCTGCCGGCGGCAATTTCTCTCAAGATTGCGCAGGATCGTTCCCCGACCATCCGTGCGTCTCTGTCGGAAGTCGAGCGTTCATTGGTGATTGCGGTTTTACTGGTGATTCTGGTGGTCTACCTGTTCCTGCGCTCTGGTCGCGCGACGCTGATCCCGGCGATCGCCGTGCCGGTATCGTTGATAGGAACGTTTGCGGCCATGTATCTGTGTGGTTTCAGTCTGAATAACCTTTCGCTGATGGCGTTGACCATCGCCACCGGGTTTGTGGTGGATGACGCGATTGTGGTGCTGGAAAATATTTCCCGCCATATTGAAGCGGGAATGAAGCCCCTGGAGGCCTCGCTGCAAGGGGTACGTGAAGTCGGTTTCACCGTGGTGTCCATGAGTTGCTCCCTGATTGCCGTGTTCATTCCCCTCTTACTGATGGATGGATTGCCAGGTCGGCTATTCCGGGAGTTTGCCGTCACGCTTTCCGTGGCTATCCTCATTTCGTTACTGGTTTCTGTGACGCTGACACCAATGATGTGTGCACACTGGTTGCATTCTCATCGTCGCCACAGTCAGCCACGCAAACAAGGATTCAGCCGATTACTACTGGCGCTGCAACAAGGCTATGGCCGATCGCTGATGTGGGTACTGCGCCATACTCGCTGGATCATGCTGATATTGTTGGCGACCATTAGTCTCAGCGTCTGGCTGTATATCAGTATTCCGAAAACCTTTTTCCCCGAGCAGGATACTGGCCGGATAATGGGATTCGTGCAGGCCGATCAAAGCATTTCGTTTCAGGCCATGAAAACCAAATTACAGGATTTCATGGCCATTATCAGGTCTGATCCGGCCGTGGATAACGTTACCGGCTTTACCGGTGGAACGCGAACCAACGGTGGTTATATGTTTATCAGCCTGAAACCCTTGTCCCAGCGTAATGCCAGTGCCCAGCAGGTCATTGCCAGATTGCGGGTAAAACTCGCCAAAGAACCGGGTGCGAGCCTGTTCCTGTCCGCTGTACAGGATGTGCGTATCGGTGGCCGTGAGGCCAATGCCAGCTATCAGTATTCACTGCTCTCCGACAACTTAAACGCATTGCGAACCTGGGAACCTAAAATTCGCGCCGCATTCAGTAAACTGCCACAACTCGCGGACGTCAGTTCTGATCAGCAGGATAAAGGCGCAGAAATGGCGCTGGTTTATGACCGGGACACCATGGCGCGTCTGGGCATCAGTGTTTCCAGTGCTAACGCGCTACTGAACAATGCGTTTGGCCAGCGTCAGATATCAACCATTTATCAGCCGATGAATCAGTACAAGGTGGTACTGACCGTTGATCCTGCCTATACACAGGATGTCAGCACACTGAAAAAAATGTTCATCATCAACGATGCAGGCAAACCTATCCCATTGTCCTACTTCGCGCACTGGCAACCGGCCAATACACCGCTGGCGGTCAATCATCAGGGACTGTCTGCCGCAGCAACCATCGCCTTTAACTTGCCGGAAGGCGCTACGCTATCCGAAGCCACTACCGCCATTGAACATACGATGGTATCGCTAGGCGTCCCTTCCAGCATACGCGGGCAGTTTGCCGGCACAGCGCTGGCCTTCCAGCAATCCCAACATTCACAGGTTGTGTTGATCATCGCAGCAATTGTCACGGTGTATATTGTGCTGGGGATTTTGTACGAAAATTATGTACATCCACTGACCATCCTCTCAACCCTACCTTCAGCCGGGGTTGGGGCACTGCTGGCCCTGGAAGCATTCAACAAGCCCTTCAGCCTGATTGCCTTGATAGGCATCATGCTGCTGATTGGTATTGTGAAGAAAAATGCCATCATGATGGTGGACTTCGCCCTGGTGGCGCAACGATCGGGTAATCTCAGCGCCAAAGATGCCATCTTTCAGGCTTGTATGCTCCGTTTTCGCCCCATCATGATGACCACAATGGCGGCCCTGTTTGGTGCGCTGCCGCTGGTACTCAGCAGTGGCGATGGTTCGGAATTACGCCAGCCGCTGGGGATAACTATCGCAGGCGGTCTGGTAATGAGCCAATTGCTAACGCTTTATACCACACCGGTGGTGTACCTGTTTTTTGACCGATTGCATCTGCGTCGACGGAAAGCACCGGTAATCAGCACAGTATCCTCGTGATCGAAAACATGTTGTAACTGGATAATCTCAAGGAGTACCCCGAAAGATGATGAATCAGCCCGCGTCCGTCCGCTGGCAACTATGGATTGTGGCTTTCGGTTTTTTTATGCAAACGCTGGATACCACCATCGTTAACACCGCGCTGCCTTCTATGGCCGTCAGCCTGAATGAAAGCCCATTGCATATGCACTCGGTGATTGTGGCCTATGTACTGACTGTCGCAATTGTCTTACCGGCCAGTGGTTGGCTGGCCGATCGTATTGGCGTACGCAATATTTTCTTTTCAGCCATCATCCTTTTTACCTGCGGTTCGTTGTTATGCGCCCGTTCGGAAACCCTCAATGAGTTGCTGCTGTCACGAATGGTTCAAGGGATTGGCGGCGCCATGATGGTTCCCATCGGACGCCTAACCGTCATGAAAATAGTGCCGCGCGATCAATACATGGCAGCCATGACGTTCGTGACATTGCCGGGGCAAATCGGTCCGCTGATGGGGCCGACATTAGGCGGCATACTGGTGGAATACGCCAGTTGGCACTGGATTTTTCTGATCAATCTACCGATAGGCATTATCGGCGCTATTGCCACGCTGATGCTGATGCCCAATTACACTATGCAGACCCGACGTTTCGACATACACGGTTTTCTCTGTCTTGTCATTGGGATGGCCACACTGACGCTGGCACTGGACGGACAGAAAAGCCTGGATATGTCATCCTTACTACTAATCGGTCTGGTGATCACCGGCAGTCTGTCTCTATTTGGTTATTGGCTGCACGCGCGGAACAATAAGCATGCCTTGTTCACACTGCAACTATTTCAGACCAACAGCTTTACCATCGGTCTACTGGGCGGTTGGGTAGCCCGTATCGGTAGTGGTATGTTGCCTTTCATGACGCCAGTGTTTTTACAACTGGGGCTGGGATACTCTCCGTTCCATGCAGGATTGATGATGATTCCGATGGTGCTCGGTAATATGGGCATAAAACGGCTGGTGGTGAACATCGTCAATCGTTTTGGTTATCGCACCATACTGATCTCATCTACACTGTCACTGGCACTGGCCACTTTTCTGTTCGCCCTGGTCGCCTTGATGAACTGGCGTTGGCTAATGCCTCTGGTGCTGTTTATCGTGGGGATGACCAACGGTATTCGTTTCTCCACCATGAATACCCTGACACTGAAAGACTTGCCGGATGAACTCGCCAGCAGCGGTAATAGTTTGCTTTCAATGTCAATGCAACTATCCACCAGTATAGGCGTCAGCATAGCTGGCCTGTTGCTGGGCGTCTTTGCCCATCAGCATCTGGTACCGGGAGCGCCGGAAAACCATATTGTTTTTCTTTATACCTATCTGAGCATGATGGCCGTCATGGTTCTTCCGACGTTGATTTTCAGCCAGGCGCCGGGCGACAACATCAAGCAGGCTACACTGCCGCGCCGTTAGTGAGGTCATCATGAAATTCGGTATCACCGTAAAACTCTTTCTGGCCATTTTCGCCACCTGCATGCTGGTGGTGATCACTATGCACTTGGGTATACGCCTCAGCTTCGAGCACGGGTTTATCGACTACATTAAAAATGAAAACGAACAACGAGTATTACAGCTGCGGGAAACGCTGGAAGACCAATATCAGCAATATGGCAATTGGGATTTCTTGCGTAACAGAGACCGGGGAATGTTCAGAATGAGACGGCCCATGGTGCAAAACGGAGAGGAAAGCCTGCAAAGCTGGCATACCCGATTATGGGTGTTTGACCAGCAGAAAAACAAACTGATTGGTTCACCGATGACACCGCCTGAAGACAGCCAATGGCAACCACTCACCATTAAAAATCAAACTATTGGCTGGATTGTGGCAGCACCGCTGGAGAGGCTGACACGTAACGCCGATATCAGTTTTGATCATCAACAACAGCGTACCAGCTGGCTTATCGTCGGCTTGTCCACCTTATTGGCAATCATCGTCACCTGGTTGATGTCTCGGGGTTTACTAGCCCCAGTGAAACGCCTGGTCAATGGTATTCATCGGTTGGCTGCGGGTAATTTCAGCGCCCGTGTCATGGTCACCAGTCGTGATGAACTTGGCATGCTGGCGCAGGACTTCAACCATCTCGCCGTCGCGCTGGAAAAAAACGAGCAGTCACGCCGGGACTTTATGGCCGATGTGTCCCATGAATTGCGAACGCCGCTAGCCATCCTGCAAGGTGAACTGGAAGCGTTGCAAGATGGCATCCGTCAACCCAGCGCTGATTCATTCCGTTCATTGCAGGCGGAAGTCGCAGTACTGACCAAACTGGTGGATGATGTACACCAATTGTCACTCTCCGATCTGGGGACGTTGTCCTACCGTAAAAAACCGATCGATATGGTGAAATTACTTCAGGTATCAGTCGCGTCCTTTGCCGATCGGCTACAGCATAAACAGATAACGCTGGTGACACATTTCCCAGCTGAAGCCTGGATATTTGGTGACCCACATCGGCTGAGTCAGCTATTTAATAACTTATTGGAAAATAGTCTGCGCTACACCGATAATGACGGCCAACTCCACGTGGACGCGGAAATCACCCGGGAACAGTTGCTGATTCGTTGGCAAGACAGCAGCCCCGGCGTCACCGATGAACAGCTATCACTCATTTTTGAACGATTTTACCGAGCCGACAGTTCCCGTAACCGTGCCAGTGGTGGTTCAGGCCTTGGTCTGGCTATCTGCTCCAATATCGTTGAGGCCCATGGCGGACACCTGTATGCTGAACATTCGCCACTGGGAGGCCTGCTAATGACTATTAAGCTTCCTTTACACGCAGCCATGTAGAAACACTATGACAACCACCGAGTTTTCAAGTACCGAAACGCTGCCTGTCTTGATCGTTGAAGACGAGCCCAAGCTGGGACAATTGCTGGTCGATTACCTTCAGGCCGCGGGTTACCAAACACACTGGCTCATCAATGGTAATGACGTACAACCCTGGGTAAAACAGCATCCTGCCTCGCTGATACTGCTTGATCTGATGCTGCCCGGCTGTGACGGTTTGAGCATTTGCCGCGACATTCGGCAATTTTCCAATATCCCGATTATTATGGTCACCGCCCGAACGGAGGAGATAGACCGCCTGCTGGGACTGGAGATCGGCGCAGATGACTACATCTGCAAACCGTTCAGCCCACGAGAAGTGGTCGTGCGGGTCAAAACACTGCTGCGCCGTTGCCGCTGGCAAAACGAACCGCTTCCAGAAGGAGAGAAGCCTCACTTACTGATTGATAAGCGCCGCCATCAGGCCAGTTATCTCGGACGCCATCTGGATCTCACCCCGGCGGAGTTCCGTCTGCTGGAGACGCTCTCTGCCGAACCGGGTAAAGTGTTCTCCCGCGAACAGTTGCTGGATAACCTTTATGATGACTACCGGGTGGTAACTGACCGGACCATTGACAGCCACATCAAAAATCTACGGCGTAAGCTGGAACAACTCGATCAGGAAACCTCTTTCATTCGCACGGTATACGGCATCGGTTATCGCTGGGAAGCCGCCATCGGCCAGGAAACGTAATATCAGCGACATGCGCCAGTTTCCCTTTATGCTGTCAAATAAATTGCCCAATTCATTTAAAAATTTACGATTTTATCTTTCTCCACAGCGGTTAGCATTGCCACATCGGCAATAACAATCGAAATGGGGAAAATCATGTCAGGTTTAGTCAATGGTCAGTGGGTTAATGGTGAGATCGCGGCAGAAGAGATCAAAAATGGCGCGTTCCATCGCCAGACAACGACATTTCGGGAAACTGACATCACCCCACAAGCAGGACGCTATCAATTGTTTGTTTCCTATCTTTGCCCGTGGGCATCCCGCACCCTGATTTTTCGTAAGCTGAAAGCGCTGGAATCAGTGATTAGCCTCTCCATCGCCGAACCCCGTATTGGTGAGCAAGGCTGGGAATTCAATACGCCACAAGATGTCGGAGAGCGGATAGCCCCCATCCATTATCTGCATCAACTGTATACCGCCAGTGATGCGCATTACACCGGCAAGGTTTCCGTGCCTGTATTATGGGATCGTCAGGAAGGACGCATCGTCAATAATGAATCAGCCGACATTATTCGTATCCTGAACAGCGCCTTTGATGGATTGACCGGCAACACACTGGATTTTTATCCTCCGGCGTTGCGAGAAGACATTGATACCTGGAATGCGCTGATTTACGACAACATCAATAACGGCGTCTATAAAACCGGCTTTGCCAAAACACAGCACCACTACGATCAAGCCGTGGTGGCGCTGTTTGACACGCTGGATAAGGTGGAAACCCAGTTGGCGACGCATCACTATATTACTGGCGATACACTGACCGAAGCTGATTGGCGATTATTCGTGACGTTGGTACGGTTTGATACCGCCTACCATGGCGCGTTCAAATGTAACATTCGCCGGCTTGAAGACTACCCGCATTTGTCAAACTATCTGCGCGAACTGTATCAGTGGCCGGGTGTCAGCGACACCGTCAATCTTGAGCATATCAAAATTGGGTATTACAGCATTCTGTGGCTTAATCCCACCGGGATAGTGCCACAGGGGCCACACATTGATCTTGAACGCCCCCACAACCGTGCCGGAGTGGGTCGTTAAGCTGCCGTTTCCACGATCCCCCCTGCATGGCGTGGATTTATCCGCTTGTCAGCAGACTTTCTGTGTGCCATCTGCTGATTTTTTACCGCATAAGCGTTAGAATCGCCGCCTTTACTGCTCCCGTCCGGGGGCAGCCTGACTTGTGATCAGACTTGAGAGACATCATGTTTAAACCGGAATTACTTTCTCCGGCCGGTACGCTGAAAAACATGCGTTACGCCTTTGCTTACGGCGCAGATGCTATTTATGCCGGTCAACCCCGTTACAGCCTGCGTGTTCGTAATAACGAATTCAATCATCAGACGTTGGCCGAGGCGATCAATGAAGCCCACCTGCTGGGTAAAAAATTCTATGTAGTGGTGAACATCGCCCCTCACAACGCCAAGATCAAAACCTTTCTGCGGGATTTGCAGCCAGTAATTGAAATGAACCCGGATGCGCTGATCATGTCTGATCCGGGACTTATCATGATGGTACGGGAAAACTTCCCACACATGCCGATTCATCTTTCCGTACAGGCCAATGCGGTAAACTGGGCGACGGTGAAATTCTGGCAGCAGATGGGACTTAGCCGCGTGATTTTGTCTCGTGAACTATCGCTGGAAGAAATTGCTGAAATACGTACCCAGGTTCCAGACATGGAGCTGGAAATTTTCGTCCATGGCGCGCTTTGCATGGCTTATTCCGGACGTTGCCTGCTTTCCGGTTATATCAACAAACGCGATCCGAATCAGGGAACCTGTACCAATGCCTGCCGTTGGGAATACAAAGTACAGGAAGGCAAAGAGGACGATGCCGGTAATATCGTGCATATCCACCAACCGATCGCTGTAACCAATGTGGAGCCGACGTTGGGCATTGGTGCGCCAACCGATAAAGTCTTCATGTTGGAAGAGAGCCAACGCCCTGGTGAATACATGAGTGCTTTTGAAGACGAACATGGTACTTACATCATGAATTCCCGCGATTTACGTGCGATTCAGCATGTGGAGCGCTTAACCCAGATGCAGGTTCACTCCCTGAAAATCGAAGGGCGAACCAAATCCTTCTACTACTGCGCTCGCACCGCACAAGTCTACCGCCGCGCCATTGATGACGCTGTTGCCGGAAAACCCTTTGATCCCACCCTTCTGCAAACCTTGGAAGGGCTGGCGCACCGCGGTTACACCGAAGGTTTCCTTCGTCGCCATGTCCATGAGGATTATCAGAACTACGATTATGGTTACTCGGTCTCGGACCAACAGCAGTTCGTTGGTGAATTCACGAATGAACGCCGTAACGGGCTGGCTGAAGTGGCGGTGAAAAATAAGTTTACCTGCGGTGACAGTGTGGAAATGATGACGCCGGGCGGCAATATACAATTTACCGTGGAAGCGATGCAGAATGCCAAAGGTCAGGCTATTGATGTCGCACCCGGTAATGGTCATATCGTTTATCTGCCTGTACCGGAAGATATCTCGCTGGAATATGCTCTGTTGCTGCGCAATCTGCCGGGAACAACCACCCGCAACCCGCATGCGAAATAACAAACATTAAGTGTAAACAGCATGACTTTTAACATTTATTAGAATCAGATCACATCAATTGGCCTGACGACTGGTTATTATTGCGGCGCTGAGAAAATACAGAACGAAAAATAAGCGTAGTAAATACTACTAGGAACCACCTCCTTGGCCAGCTCAATCTCCCTTGAGCTGGCTTTTCTTTTTCGACTTATCGCCACATCTACGTTTCAGCGCTGACCATGACAACCGCATTCGACCACACCGACCTACCGGATTTTCATCGATAGAAATCGAAAGCGCATTCTTCAACTACTCACGCTTCAAACGTTGGCTGTTAGCCAGATAAAGGGCTACCACCAATATCAGAATCGACGCGGCATAAACCAGGGTATAGGAGGGATTGTCATGATCGACAATAATCAAGCGCACAATAGCGGTGATACCGATATAAAGAAAATAACGTAGCGGGAAATGGTATCCCGACTGAAAATACTTCACGATCAACGCAATAAATTCAAAATACAGGAAATAGACCACCAAACTGTCAATCAGCATGTAGGAAGAGTCTTTCTCATTGCTGATCATTAACGCTGTCGCCAAATGGAGAGTTTCCTTACCGAGGAACACCACCAGAATAACAGCCAATAGCAACAATCCCACGCTGAGTATCACCTGCAATCCTCGTGCAATCATCACCACGCGTGTTGAACCCACCATTCATCTACTCCTTACCCAAACTGCGCCAAATAATATGGACGATTATTGTCTGCCTACCGCAGCTTAAATTGTTGGCACATCAGTGTAACGATAATTTGACACAGATCACAAAAATATTGGGGGGCCATCAACACCGTCTAGATCTTTTTTTATTATCTATCTGATTTTATTATGCCTTACATACCATAGGCTACCACCAGCGGTGGAAATGGTGTACCGGACCAATTCCCTTCCCGACCTCCAGTGAATCCGCCTGCTCCAGCGCTCCTTGCAGATAGGCTTTGGCTGCCATGACGGTGGCAGGCCAGTCGTTATAACGCGGACGTAGCGCCGCCAATGCTGCCGACAAGGTACAGCCAGTACCGTGAGTATGACGGGTATGGATACGGGGCGCGGTGAAACGTACCGGCTCGCTTTGTACCGAGAATAACCAGTCCGGACTCTCCTCATCACTCAGGTGCCCCCCCTTCATCAGCACCGCCTGACACCCCAGCGCTAACAGTGCTTCCCCTTGCTGACGCATCTCCTGCTCATTGGCTGCGGGAGAACACGCCAGCAAGGCCGCCGCTTCCGGTAAATTGGGAGTGATCAGTGAAACCTGTGGTAATAACATCTGCCGAATGGCGTCGACCGCGTCAGCCGCCAGTAATGGATCACCGCTTTTCGCCAGCATTACCGTATCCAGCACCACATACGGCACGACATAGCGCCGCAAACGCTCGGCCACCACCTCGACAATATCAGTCTGAGCCAGCATACCTATTTTGGCGCTATCAATACGTACATCGCTCAATACAGAATCCAGCTGAGCTGCGACAAAATCAGGCTCAATCCGGTAAACCGACTGCACACCGCACGTATTCTGTGCCACCAGTGCGGTGATCACACTGGTGCCGTAAGCTTCCAGTGCGGAGAACGTTTTCAAATCGGCCTGAATACCGGCACCACCGCTGGGATCCGTACCGGCGATGGTCAGTGCGTTGATGCGTCTCATACCAGATCCTCCGCACGCAGGTGATATAAGTGGTCAAGAAACGCCGGGATAAAACTTCCCGGCCCTTGTACCTGTACTGATGCTCGTCCTCCAGCCAGTGCCATCACATGACACGCCGTCGCCACATGCGGCAAACGGTCGCCGGCCAGCGCACAAAAGGCCGCAACCACCGCAGATAGCGCACAACCGGTTCCTACAACCCGTGTCATTATTTTATCCCCGCCGGGAATAGCCCAGTCACGATCACCATCCGTCACGTAATCCACTTCGCCCGTCACCGCGACAACGGTAGCAATGCGACGCGCCAGTTCACGCGCGGCAGGCAATGCCGTTAACGAATCGTTGGCGCTGTCCACACCGCGCCCCTGAATGTTTAGCCCGGATAACGCCATGATTTCGGAAGCATTTCCCCGAATGGCGGCCGGTTTGAGTTGCAGTAGTTCACGGGCAAATTCAGTACGAAAAGTCAGCCTGCCAACCGCCACCGGATCGAACACCCACGGTGTTCCAGCCTGATTGGCACTGTTCACCGCGGCCAGCATAGCATCCGCGCGATCGCGCTCCAGTGTACCTACATTGATGAGCAACGCATCGGCCACCGCACTGAATTGCGCCGCTTCGCCGGGATCGACCACCATCGCGGGCGAGGCGCCCAGCGCCAATAAGACGTTGGCTGTAAAACTTTGTACTACATCATTGGTCAGGCAGTGGACTAACGGCGCCAGATGGCGGAATTGAGTCAGGGAATCTGCGGCAACAGCGGCAGGCAACAGCACAGGTCGAGCGTTCATAAATCTCCCAACCAGCATATCAAGAAGGCGGTAACCGATGAGATACCGTGACTTCCCTACGCTGGCATTATCCAGATCAGGTTATACGGGTAAATTCTCAGCCACCGCAATTAATGCAAAGGCACCCCGAGTCAGCAACGTATTATTGAAAGTGAAAAGATAAAGGTCAATAGCTGTCTACACCACCGGCTATAACACCAAAATCCTTATAAATCAAAAAATAACAATCATAATTATTTTTTATCATTGCCAGTGGTGCTAGATGTTATAGCGTTAAATCTGGCATTGTGCCGGGAAATCATCAAACGGACGGCATACCCGTCGGCCATCGTCGGTCCGATGGTATACCGCTTCTACGTTGTACCCGTCCGGATCACGGACAAACGCGGCGTAATAGTTGGGATGATACTGGGTACGCAGACCGGGCTGGCCATTGTCGACGCCACCCGCCGCTATCGCCGCGGCAAAAAAGGCATCTACATGTTCCTGGGACGCAACGCTGAAGGCGAAATGCACTCGTGGGCGAGTGAGAACCTCACCGTGGAAAATCCAGAATTCACCACCAGGATCAGATGAACAACCGTACCCCGTCAGCACACCGAAGCTGACGGCAAATTTCATATTCTTGACCAGCTCATACCCTAATGGCCGCAGCGCCTGTCCATAAAACCGCCGACTACGGCCCAGATCCGATACCGGAATACTCAAATGATCCAGCATGCTTCCCCCCTGACGACGCAATCCAATGATTTTCCCTCACTCACTACAAATAACAGCAGGTTGGGCGGAATAACCAACATAGCCGCGTTCCCAACGGGAAAATATGATCCAGATCTATAAGATAACGCTTAGTTATTCAGTAAAAGTGACTTTTTATTAACTGCGTCCTGTCATGATCAACCCGAGATTGGCTCAGGATCGGGTGTTGCCGTCGTGGGATATAGAGTCTATTTCAGCATGCAAAAAATAATGCACATAGGTGCAAAACAGTCACTGAATCGTCATAAAGCCTCTATATAGTCCTTTCTGTCTGAAACCAGAAAAGGGATAAGCCAAGTGATACCTGAAGCGGTTAACCATGTAGAACCTTCATGGTGGTGCAAGTTACGGCACATGCTTGCAATCGCTCGCCACGAGCCGGCTAATTTAATTGGTGTCGGGCTGATATTGCTGTTCGCCTGGATTATTCTGGCGCCGGTATTGTCCATTTTGTTCGACGCTGTCGTGGTACAAAACGGTGATAGCGTACGCGTACATGCTACCGAAGGCGCTTTTACCTATTACTATCTGCTGCGCACCCTGGCGTCGCGGATGTCTGACCTGCTACTCTGGACACCGCTGATCAATACCCTCTCGGTGGCGATAAGTGGCGTATCAGGTGCGCTGATCATCGGCGTAACCTTAGCCTGGCTGGTCAACCGTACCGATATGGCCGGTCGGAAGTGGTTCGCCACCGCGCTGATTGTGCCATTCATGTTGCCATCCTGGACCTTTGCCCTGGCCTGGACCACGATCTTTAAAAACCACACGGTGGGCGGTCAGCCTGGCTGGCTGGAAGTGATCGGCATTCATACGCCGAACTGGCTGGCTTATGGCTATTTCCCGATTGTAGTGATTATGATGATCCACTATTCGCCGCTGGTTATCCTGATTGTGGGTAACGCGCTAAAGCGAATGGACGTTCAGTTAGAAGATTGCGCGCGAGTCCTCGGCGCGTCGCGCAAGGTCATCGCGTTGCGTATTATTGCCCCCTTGGTTCGTCCGGCCCTGTTGTCAGCTGCGCTGCTGATCTTTGCCGACTGTATTGGCGAGTTCGCCATTCCCTATATTCTCGGTTTACCGGTACATTTTGAGACGCTGTCCACCGGTTTGTACCGCGCACTGGGATCGCGCCAGAATGGTGTTGCCGCAGTGATCGCCGCGGTCATTATGCTGATGGGCATGATCACCTTGCTGCTGGATATGCGGATGTTGCGTGAAGCCAGACGTTTTGTGACGGTGGGAGGCAAAAGTGGAATGGATCGCCGTCGCCATCTCGGCCGGTGGGGTTTCGCCGCTTTCGGCATAGCCCTCACATTTGTGCTGTTGGGTGTTGCCATTCCGCTCCTCACCCTGTTTTTTTCCACCATCATGAAATTACCCGGACGCTTTACCGCCGATAACTTCACCTTTGATTTCTGGATTGGCCATAACCTGGATACGGTCGCCCTGCATAACGGAATTCTGCTCACGCCTGATTTCTGGCACGCGGTATGGAATACCGTCATTATTGTCGGTTCCGCATCACTTGCCGCCGGCGTATTGGGCCTGTTGGTTGGCTATGCGGTAATGCGCTGCTCCATCCGCTGGGTCGGGGGATTTTTACGTCAGATTACTTTCCTGCCCTATCTGGTTCCCGGCATTGCGTTTGCCGCGGCCTTCCTGTCTCTGTTTGCGGTTGCTCACGGGCCGATACCCGCCCTGTACGGTACGCCCATGCTGCTGGTCATTGCGCTCATCGCGGAGAAAATGCCATATGCCAGCCGCTCGGGTATCGCGGCGATGACACAACTGGGCAGAGAGCCGGAAGAAGCGGCTCGCGTCGCCGGCGCCGGTTGGTTTACCCGTATCGGGCGGATTGTGATCCCTATCCAGGCAGCGCCGCTGACAACCGGCATTCTGCTGCCGTTTATTTCTGGTATTAAGGGCGTCAGCCTGTTCATCATTCTGGCGATCCCCGCCACTGACGTCCTCACCACTTATTCCCTGCGTTTGATTGATTACAACTACCAGCAAGCGGCCAACGCTGTGGTGTTGATGATCGCGCTGATTTCATGGACCGGCACAATATTGATCCAGAAGATTTCTGGTACCGGTCTGGCTGAAGGTCTGGAGAATTGATATGCCTGCAATTACCTTAACTAACCTGATAAAAATCTACCCCGGTGGCCAGAAACCGGCGGTGGACAACCTCAGCCTGACGGTCAAAGACGGCGAGTTCATGTGTCTGCTTGGTCCATCCGGCTGCGGTAAAACGACCATTCTGCGCATGATTGCCGGCATTGAATCCGCCAGCGGCGGCGAAATTGCGATTGGCGATAAGGTGATGGATTCTGTTTCCCGGGGGACGTTTGTTCCACCGGAGCAGCGCCGCGTCGGCCTGGTCTTCCAGAGTTACGCCCTGTGGCCGCATATGACGGTTGCACAAAACGTTGATTTTGGACTGCGCTTACAGAAAGTATCGACCACAAAACGCATCGCCCGCTGCCAGGATGTTATGGAAAAGCTGCGCATCGCCGAATACGCCAGCCGCTACCCGACTCAGCTTTCAGGCGGTCAGCAACAGCGTGTCGCGCTGGCCCGCATGTTGGCGGTTAATCCCGGGGTACTGCTGCTCGACGAACCGTTATCCAATCTCGATGCCACCCTGCGTCTGGAGATGCGTGCCGAGTTACGACGCTTACACGAAACCTTTGCCACGACCATCGTCTTTGTCAGCCACGATCAATGGGAAGCGATGACTCTCGCCACCACCATCGCGGTCATGAGTGCCGGACATTTACAGCAGGTCGGGACGCCAGACGAGATTTACGCCAAACCCGCGAACCGCTTTGTCGCCGAGTTTATCGGCACGCCCAAACTGAACATGATCTCGCTCAATCAGCCATCCAGTACGCTGGCGAGCCACATTCAGCAGCGTTTTTCCCTACCGAACGAAATGCATGTCTGCGGCATTCGTCCCGAAGAAATCATGCTATCCGAACAGCCACAGACCGATAGCGTGCCAATGATCATCGACAACATCATGCCAACCGGCGGCAGTTGGGTGATTGAACTGGTAAGGGGCGGCGATCACCTGTTCCACTCCACACAACTGCGCCCACGTTGGCAGGCGAATCAGCAAGTGCACTGTCAGTTGCCTGCCGCCTCGCTACACTTTTTCAACCAGCAGGGGCAACGTCAGGAACACTTTGTAAGCTAACAACAGGCCAGCAAAAACGACCTATTGAAAACCGAAAAAAACTATCCATTCAAGACCAACAAAAACTCGCAACCAAAGGAAATGTCATGAACCACAAATTGATAACGAGCCTGGTCATACTCGCGACGTGCGCTACTGCTACCGCCAGTGCTCATGCAGCGGAGTCTTTCGATCTGCAATCATTGATCGCCGCGGCGAAAAAAGAAGCACCAATCACCGTCTACGCCTCAACCGGCAAGATCGTTCAACAGGCGAAGGAATTTAGCCAGCAATACGGTGTTAAGGCGGTTGGTATCAAGGCTAATGCACCACAAATTATCGAAATTCTCAGCCGCGAAGCGCTGGCGCACAATGTCAAATCTGATGTCGCAATCATAGAAGACGCTCCCGCTGGCATAGAGCAGCTTCTGGACAAAGGTTATGTCAAAAGTTGGGTACCAGGTGACATGAAAACCGTTATTCCAGCGCACTATCAAGATCCGCTGACGGTGGTACTGGCACCGAATGTTTTTGCCTATAATACGGTGCATCACAGCAGTTGCCCGATCACTAACATCTGGCAACTGACCGAACCAAAGTGGCGTGGCAAAGTAGCGATGCAGGATCCAACCGGTAAGCCGGCCTACACCGACTGGTTCAGTCAGATGGCCACCAATTACGATCAAACGGTACGCGATGCGTATCGACAAGAGTTTGACAAGCCGCTAAAAACGAAAGAGAAATCGGCGATGGCGGCATTTGTGAAAGCACTGGCGGCGAACGGTCCACTGCTGACCCACTCCGACACCGATGCGGCAGAAGCCATTGGTGCGCCAGATGGCAAAGACGATTTCGTCGGTCTGGTTTCTACCGCGAAATTCCGTGAAAACAAACAAGGTATGAAACTGGGTCTCTGCCACGGCATGAAACCATTTATCGGTTGGAATTACCCCAGTCTGGGCGTCATTACTACCGGTAGCCACAGCCCGAACGCCGCGAAACTGTTTATGCATTACCTGATGACCGCCAAGGGCATCGCACCGCAAGGCGTTGACGGCAAGATGTCTACCAACCAGACGGTAAAACTGCCGGCAGATGAAGCCTCCGGCATCGAAAAATATCGCGATGAATTGATGGTATACAAAACCTCAACAGCGAAAATAGATTGGCAGAGCCGCCAGGATTGGCAAGACCTTTGGAATCTGAATTACCGGAAATAGAACTATCAACGGGAGAGCGCCCGCTGCTGCGCTCTCCATTGTTTTCGTACTGGGAGCAAACCTTTGACTCTGATTAACCTGGAGCGGCGTGAAGCTGCTTTAAAACGTATTATTCTCGACGCTGGCAATACCGCACTCCGGCACTTTCGTTCTCGTCAACCGGGGGAGTTCTCGCTTAAAGGCCATCAGGACTTCCTGACCGAAGCCGATACGCTGGTAGAACAACAGATCCGACAAGCCATTGCCGAGGAGTTTCCTGAAGATGCTCTGCTGGGCGAGGAAACCGGCAGCAGCGCCAATGACGCATCCAGCCTGTGGGTGGTTGATCCTATTGACGGCACCGCCAATTTCGCGCGCGGCATCGAGCACTTTTGCGTCGCTATCGCCTTCATTGCTCAAGGCGTCACTGAACTGGGGGCGATTTACAACCCGGCGACTCAGGAACTGTATATGGCGCGTCGCGGCCACTACGCGCAGAAAAACGGTCAGGCGTTGCATACCGCCAAAACAGATGACGTACGCAACGCCACATTCGAACTTGGTTGGTCTCCGCGGTCCACCCAGCGACGTTATCTGGATGTCATGGCGGCAATACTGAGTCAGGGAGCAAATGTACGTCGCGGGGCATCTGGTGCACTGGCGCTGGCCTGGGTCGCAGAAGGCCGCACTGATGGTTACGCCGAATTACATATGAACGCATGGGATTGTCTGGCGGGTTTATTGCTGGTACGGGAAGCTGGCGGCAGTACCGGATATTCCCCCATCAGCACCGCTGAGATATTTAACGGCCAGCCGGTTTTAGCCGCCGCACCCGGTGTGGCCAATGCGTTGGCCCGCGCGACAGGGATCCCTGTCGCCACGACAGAGACGCCTCGCGCCGAGGAGCCGGCCGATGACGAAACAAAAACACCGCGCTACGCCAGACCCGCTATCAGCTTGATAGAATCCGACTTTCCCGGCTGGGGCATGGACATTTACATCGGTGGTTCCGCCGGAGCGACCGATCTGGCGCTGCTGGAACAGCACAACATCAGAACCATCATCAACTGCGCGGTCAACCTCGATATCGACTGGGTTTCCTCTCCAGAACCGAATATGTCTGCCCATTTGATCAACCACGGCTCAGGCCCCATTCGCTACTATAAACTCGGCCTCGTCGACGGTTCCGGCAATGCAGCGTCCATGTTGCATGCCGGCTATCACCTGATGCGTTCCGCTCTGCTACAGCAAATCCCCGACAAGCCGTCTTACCGTAACCAGGAACCGGGCAATATTCTGGTCAACTGCCGTGGCGGTCGCAGTCGCTCTGTCGCACTCGTCGCCTTATTTATGCATCTGGAATGTCCGGAACGCTATCCGACGTTAGCATCGGCTATCGCCCATATCCGGGATAAACGCCAGTTGCATCCGGATGAGTGGCACGAAACGCCGAAACCGATACTCATTTCTCTGGCGCAGCGAGCTATTGAGATAGAACAGGTATTAAAGGCAGCGGGTTTGGGCATTGGGCAACCAGACGTTAAGTAACCAGTAGTGAAGAGGTAAGGTAAATAGATGTCTGCTTTGTCAGGTAAAAGTATGGCCAGTGCGGCGGAAGTGGCACGTCTGGCAGGGGTTTCTCGTTCGGCAGTTTCGCGTACGTTTACCTCCGGCAGCAGCGTGTCAGCCGAAACACGCCGTAAAGTTCTGGCCGCCGCCGAAGCGCTTAACTACCACGTTAATCATCTGGCGCGCAGCTTGTCCAAAGAGGCCTGTCGTCCAGTATGTATTCTCGGGGGCAATCTCAGCGCCCCCTACCAGGCAAGTCTGCTCGATCAGATCACCCGCCGTCTGCATCAGGCACAGCGTGCGGTCATGGTAATCAACACTGACGGCGGTGAAGAGAGCTCCAATACCGCATTGCGCCAGACGCTCAATTACCGCGCCGCCGCCACCATCGTACTGTCAGGCACGCCACAGGCTTCACTGGTTGAAACCTGCCTGCAAAGCGGTCAGCAGGTGATACTGATTAACCGCATGGGGCAATTCGCCGGTGCCGACAACATCGAAATCGATTACACCTCGACCATGACCGATGCTTATCACATGCTCTCACGAGCCGGTTGTCAGCATATCACGATGATTTCTTCTTCCGTTCGATCACCCAGTATGGTGATCCGGGAAACCAAGTTTCTCGAAGCCGCCAGTCATGCCGGAGGAGCGTGCCAGTTAGTCCGTTCGGGGCCGGCCAGTTATGAAACCGGCGCGACTGCGGCACGGGAACTGCTGGCGGGTCGCCATCGTCCGGATGGGGTATTTTGTGTCACTGATCTGGTTGCCTGCGGTTTTATCGACGTGGCGCGCCACGAGTTTGGCTTGCGTATTCCCGAGGACATCTGTGTTATCGGTTTTGATAACATCGAACAGGCTGGCTGGGTCGGCTATCAGCTGACAACCTTTGCCCAACCTCTGACCGATATGGCGAACGCCATCATAGAGTTATTACTTTCCCCACCGTCTCCCGGCATGCCAGGCAAGCGCCTGTTTCAGGCACCGCCGGTATGGCGCAAGACCGTGCGCTCGTGTTGACTGTCGATGCTTATTATGTATCCCGGTCGCCCTGCCCTCTGTACTTTAGCGATCGAGATAGCGCAGGCCACTTCCACCATAACGCAACACTATTTTTCGCTATCGTGGCCCTTGATCACGGGAAGGCAACCTGCCGCTTCTTGCACCAGCCAGGTTTGGAAACGTGTGCGTTTTTCATCCTGCTCAAGCGGTCCTGGCGATAACAGATAGTAAGCCGAACCGTCTCGTACAAACCCATACGGCGCGTGCAATTGTCCATTCTCGAGTTCGTCCTGCACCATCAGAAAGGAAGCCATCGCCATGCCCAAGCCTGAGACGGCAGCCTGAATGCACAGATAGAAGTGCTCATAGTCCATCCGAATACTGCCTTTGGTTGAAACCTTCGCCAAGCGTTGCCACGTCGACCAGGCTTTCGGCCGCGAGCCAGAATGCAGTAAGCGCACGTCCTCCAGAGTGTCCATGCGACCTCGCCTGCCCCGACTCACCGGCCCCACCCATTCGTCGCAGACCTTCACGGCATGAATTTCCTGATCCCAATGAAAATCGTCGCGCCGTAATGCAAGGTCAACACCACTGCGTGAGAAGTCGATCGGGCCGCCCGCCGCAACCAGATGAAGATTGATATCAGGATGAGCCAGGTGAAACGCGGGTAACCGAGGGATCAACCACTTCATGGCAATCGTGGGCTCGCAAGACAGTGTCAGCACCTCATCCGGTGCTGTTTGCTGTAGTCGGTACACCGCACCGTCGAGTTGCTCGAAAACCGACTGAGTGACCGCATGCAGAGAACGGCCAGCCGCGTTCAGAAAGATCGCCCGGTTGCGTCGCTCGAACAGTTCTATCCCCAAGGCCTCTTCCAGCAGTCGGACCTGCCGGCTGACAGCACCGTGTGTCACATGCAAAGACTCGGCAGCTTTGACGAAACTGCCGGTTTGGGCTGCCGCTTCAAAGAAGCGAAATGAAGCAAGAGATGGAAGTTTCATATACACGATGAAATTTATCAGATTTGCTTCACGATAAATCGCTTTTTTGAATCACGCAAGCATTCAATAATTGTACACCTTCAATAATATAAATGGCATAAAAACAAATAGATAAGGAAACACCATGGAGAATGTATTATCGTTGATGACGCCATCAAAGCAGTTAGTTATGTATCCAACTGCTCATAATGATGCCATCAATCTGTGCAAAATCATCGCCAAAGAGGATTTTGCGATTCTACCCGCAGAACAGCGAAACCACCCTCGACAACCAGGAAGCACAAGAGCCCACCCGTCACACCGACCACTCCCAATGAGGCAGCCATCGCCAACGATGAGGGAACCCTACATGGCGTAACACCCATGTTTGCTGGCGGACGACCCTACCCGGCAGGGGTATCGGGACGTTCTCTTTATCACTTTCAACAAGCGCTGAAAGCGCTGGCGGGCTGTCGACCTGCCTTGTTCACTGGAGTTTGATTGATGAATGAATTGATCGCCGTTGCCACCATCACCATTCTGGCCGTCATCAGCCCCGGCCCAGATTTCGCGATGGTTACCCGCAACAGCTATGCCTTCGGCTCGCGCACCGGACTGCTCTCAGCCCTGGGTATTGCCTGCGGTGTACAGGTCCATGTGATGTACACCGTGTTTGGTATTGCCGTGCTGATAGCTGGCTCCCCCCTCCTTTTCATGACCATGAAAGTCCTGGGCACGTCGTACCTTATCTATCTGGGATATAAGTCGCTAACCAACAAGACCGTACTGACACTTGAGGAGGCCGCTGGCAGTGTTCCATCACCGTTTGCAGCCTTTCGTATGGGCTTTCTCACCAATGCGCTCAACCCGAAAACCATGCTTTTCGTGGTGGCCACCTATAGCCAGGTCGTCCAGCCAGGTAGTCCTTTGAGTCATAACTTCGCCTACGGCCTGTTTATGTCGGCAGCTCACTGGGTCTGGTTCAGCATCGTTGCGCTGTTCTTTGCCGCGCCCACCATGCGTCGGCGGCTACTCAAGCAGCAAAGTGTGGTCGACAAGAGCATCGGCATCGTACTGATCGTGCTGGGTGCATCCCTGGCGTTCACCAAGGTTGTCATCTGACCGAATGTCACACCTCAACGCAAGGCCACCCAATATTACAAGACAGGATAGCTTTCAGGCCGACCCTCTGTGTTGATTTCAACTGATTAATATCAGATTGAGGTATGCCATAAGTTGAAACCGCCGGGATTTCTTTTCAATAGAAATAGCTGACAAAATTCCCTCCTTTTTAAATTGTCACCTCCGGTCATTCACATGTTATTAACCAGAAGGTATATTTATAAACGGCATCGTAATGAAACGCTCAAATCCAGGCAGCAGATAGGTATCATTGCGCCATCAAACAGCGGGAAAGCCACACATTTTGACCCATTTTTTCATTTGCCTGATTCAGATTGGAAACCGCGACCTTACAATGAATGAATGGCAAACCTACTGATTAAACACATATAGGAAATAGTGATACAAAATGTAGTTCTTCGCTGTTTCTTCTTTTTGAATACCTTCACAGTGTATTCCTCTGGCCATTTTTCCCTATATATTCAATAAAGATCAAAGTACTGATTGTTTTTTCTTATATCTAAAGTGACACACAACGAAATAAATACCTTTTCATTATTTGTAGCACATATCTACATTTCACCTCCATAGTATAGAAACCGAACGGAATATATCTGTTTTACCAAAAAATAAATGCAAACACACAACTCGTCACGGCTGAATATTCAGCATGGGAAATAATAAAGAGGAAATACTTATGAAAATAAACAACAGGAAAATAATCACACTTTCAGCGTTTGCGCTTATGGGCTTGCAAGTTCCGCTGGTACAAGCAGCCATTGTGCCCAGCGGGGTCACACTAGCCAGTAAACAGGAACTGGTCCGCAGCAACGGCGCCGAACCTGCGACGCTGGATCCACAGCTCGCCGAAAGTAACGAATCCTTCAATATCATTCTGGATTGTTTCAGCGGACTGGTCAGTATTGACGCGGCTGGCAAAATCCACCCGGATCTTGCTGCAAAATGGGAAAACCAGAATAACACGGTCTGGACATTTCATTTACGCCCTGGCATCGTCTGGTCTAATGGGAAACCCATCACGGCCCAGGATGTGGTGTTTAGTTGGCAGCGCCTGGTGGATCCCAAAACCGCATCGCCCTACGCTTCTTTTGCCTCGAATGCCCATATTGAAAACGCGCAGGCCATTGCCGATGGCAAAATGCCCGTCAGCCAGCTTGGTGTAAAAGCTCTGGATGACCATACCGTCCAGGTAACGCTTTCCCAACCCGTTTCTTATTTTCTCCAGTTCGTGGGCCATATATCGTTGTTCCCGGTCAACAAAGCTGTTGTCGAGCAATTCGGCGACAAATGGACGCAGCCAGGCAATATCGTCACCAGCGGTGCGTATACCCCCGTTCAGTGGGTGGTAAACGAAAAAGTTGTGGCCCAGCGCAATCCTAAATACTGGGATAATAAAGCAACCGTGATCAACAAAGTCACTTACCTGCCCATTGCAGACCAGGCGGCCATGGTTAACCGCTACCGGGCTGGCGAAATCGATATTACCGATACCATTCCAACGATTCAGTACCGGCAGCTCAAAACCGAACTCGGTGGGCAGGTCCATAATACCGATTTGCTCGGCATCTATTATTACAAGTTCAATACGGTTAAAGCCCCGTTCAACGATGTTCGAGTCCGGCAGGCGCTTAATCTCGCCCTGAATAAAAGCATTATCACCGATAAAGTGGTGGGGCAAGGGCAAAAACCGGCTGACACACTGATGCCATTAAAAATTGGTGGAATGACGTTCACCCCACCGGCATATGCCGCCTGGTCTCAGAGTAAACGTAACGCAGAGGCGAAAAAATTACTGGCTGAGGCCGGTTTCACTCCGGCGCATCCCTTGAAACTGAATCTGCTTTATAACACCTCCCAGGATCATCAACGCATTGCTATCGCGGCGACATCCATGTGGAAAAAGAATCTGGGGGCCGATGTCACTATGAAAAATCAGGAATGGAAAACCATGCTTGATACCATGCGCCAGGGGAATTTCGATCTGGTCCGTTATACCTGGCTTGCCGACTACAACGAACCCTCTACATTCTTTAATACCTTCCGCACCGGGGATACGCAGAACACCACTAAATACAGCAATAGTCATTTTGATGCCGCTATTCAGACAGCCAGTGAAACGACCGATGCCGGAAAAATCAAGCAGGAATACCAAACAGCCAGCGATATTCTGAGCAATGATGTTCCCGCCATTCCAGTTTATTACTATGTTCAGAACCAATTGGTGAAACCCTTTATTGGCGGATTCACCGTTTCACCTCTCGGATTTTATCTGACCCGCAATATCTATATTAAACAGCATTGATTGTCAGGGCGGTGTTTAACCGCCCTTTTATCCATTCCCCGCCGGCGCAGCACACCCCTAAGGCGCGAATGTTCGGATGAGAAGAAATCTAGTCCAGTCAACAATTGATACCCAAAAGGTTATCAATAAATCTACAAAATCTGATTGAATGGCAATCTAACAAGATTTATAGTTTCCCAATGGAAACTATAAATCTTGAAAACTCACTATCTCTTCTGCAATGTGAACTGGTCGCCCGTCGCAACCGTTTCACGCCAGAGGCGATAACATGGCCACAATATGATGTACTGGAAGTCCTGCGCGTCGGCGGTGCTTTGCGGCCATCGATCATTAGCGAGCGCTTGGGGGTCTCCCGCACCCAGCTTTCAAAGGCACTGCGTGTGCTCAAAGATCTCGAATTAATCGAGCAATCGTCTGACGATACCGACCGCCGTGCGCAGGAAACCAGACTTAGCGCCAAGGGCGAAGCCTTTATGGAAAGAGCGGCTCTCCAACGATGCGATGCAGCGCGGCTGGTGGCGTTGGTCATGACGGCGGGAGAACAAGCGATATTCGCCGAACTCTGCTGCAAAGCCGTTAAAGGATTACAAGCAGAGGCATCTGAAAATGCCTGATTTGCCGATGCGAATTATCCGCGCGCGAACGAACAATCTGAAGAATGTAACACTCGAAATCCCAAAGCATAAGATTGTGGTTTTCACTGGGGTTTCCGGCTGTGGAAAGTCGTCGCTTCTGTTCGATACCATAGCCGCTGAGTCGCAACACCAATTGGCCGAAACTTATTCGACCTTCGTCCGCAACCGGCTAAAGCCTCAGGGACACCCGGAAGCTGACCGTCTCGAAAATCTACCGGCATCGATTGTCGTTGATCAGCGTCGGCTAGGTGGCAACGCTCGCTCCACCGTCGGAACCGTGACGGAGATTTACGCTCTCCTGCGCCTGCTTTTCTCGCGCATTGGCAAGCCTCATATCGGAGAATCCAGCCTCTTCTCATTCAATAATCCCAATGGTATGTGTTCGGAGTGTCAGGGGTTAGGAACGATCAGGATGATCGACGAGGAAGCGCTGTTCGACCGGGAGCGTTCACTTGACGAAGGAGCTATCCGTTTCCCAGGATTCGAGCCGTCTTCGTGGCGTTGGAAACGCTACACTTTGTCGGGCTTCTTCGATACAGCAAAGCCTCTTGGTACGTATAGCGAGGCAGAGTGGCGACGTCTGACCATCGAGGAAGGTACGCCCGTAACTAACCCCAGGCCAGGCTGGCCGAAAAGCACGGTCTATGAAGGTGTTTTGCCTCGACTGCGCCGCTCGTTTCTGGAACGCGAAGAGACGGATCTTACCTCCCTTGAACTGGAAGCACTGGCACGTGTGACGACGAGCGGGTCATGTCCGGCTTGCGAAGGCGGCCGTCTCAATCCTCAAGTGCTTTCCTGCCGGATCGCTGACCACAACATTGCAGAATGTGCTGAGATGGAGGCAAGCGAACTGCTCGATTTTGTTCGTGGAATAAAAGAGAAGGAGATGCTCCCAGTCGTATCATCCATGGTAGAAAAACTCGAAAGCATGATCGATATAGGGCTCGACTATCTCAGTTTGAATCGGGGAACATCCAGTCTGTCCGGCGGCGAGTCTCAACGGATCAAAATGATCCGTCATCTTGGCAGCAGTCTTGCGGATATTGCCTATATATTCGATGAGCCGAGTGTTGGTTTGCACGCCCGCGATGTTCGCCATCTCGGTGAGTTGCTTATCCGCTTGAGGGACAAAGGGAACAGCATTCTTCTGGTCGAACACGACCCCGATATCATCACCATCGCCGATCATGTAATCGATATGGGGCCCCGGGCAGGACAAAGCGGTGGAGAGGTCGTCTATCAAGGATCGGTGGCGAACCTGAAGTTAGCGGATACTGAGACTGGTCGAAGCTTTCGCAAGCTACGGCACTTCAACGAAAAGCCTCGCACCCCGTCCGGGTGGATCAGCATCCATAATCAATCGATGTTCAATGTACATAACATGTCCGTCGAAATCCCGCTTGGGGTAATGACGGTGGTCGCGGGTGTTGCGGGGTCCGGAAAATCGACGCTGGTTAACCGGATATTGCCCCGACTTCGTTCTGATGTCGTCGTTATTGATCAGACCGAGCTTCGCGGATCTTTTCGTTCAACACCGGCCAGTTATCTTGGTATTCTCGACGACATTCGCCACTATTTCGCGCGGCGGAGTGGTAAACATGTTGGACTGTTCAGCACGAATTCGGCCGGAGCTTGCCCTATCTGCAAAGGACGCGGTGTCGTCCGTACCGACCTCGCGTTCCTCGATGCAATTGAGGCGGTTTGTGAAGTCTGCGACGGTTCCGGCTATAGCGCGGAAGCGCGCTCGACCCGAGTTGTGGGCCACTCCATAGACGAGGTAATGAACATGTGCGCACCAGAAGTACGACATCTGTTCGAGAACGAAACGACAATCTCAGATGCACTTGCGCGCATAGAACAGGTAGGGCTCGGATATGTGCAGATCGGCCAGCGGCTTTCCACGTTGTCGGGTGGCGAAAGACAGAGGCTGAAACTGGCGGCAGAACTTGGCCGAACCGGAAAGATATATCTGTTCGATGAACCTACATCCGGTCTTCACATGGCAGACGTGGAACGCCTGATACCGTT
The DNA here is from genome assembly GCF_002847015.1 of Prodigiosinella confusarubida. Classification (GTDB taxonomy): domain Bacteria; phylum Pseudomonadota; class Gammaproteobacteria; order Enterobacterales; family Enterobacteriaceae; genus Prodigiosinella; species Prodigiosinella aquatilis. The sequence continues at coordinate 2,016,633 of NZ_CP025085.1, read as the reverse complement.
ATTCGGTTCGCTGGCGGATCAAGGGATGACCCTCATCGTTGTCGAACACAATCTCGATATAATTGCCGCGGCTGACCATGTGATTGAGATGGGTCCTGGTGCAGGAAAACATGGGGGGAAGATCGTCTATCAAGGAAGTCCCTCAGGAATGGTGAAAGACAACCCGTCAGTAACTGGAGCGTTTCTGTCAGAGTATTTGTCAGATGGCACTGCTACTCATCAAGACTAAATATTGAAGGCACTACAATATAACCAACTTATTCGCCCCCTTGGCACAAATACAGTCACCACCTCATATGAGGTGGTTCAGCAGCATCAGTGTTTTTATATGAAGGGAAAATGCATAATTTTATATTGAATGAAGAAACAGCCACTAAATTATCGAATGTCTTTCCAATGAGTGACGTTATTCTCCCAAATATAACTATAATTTTTCGCCAGCTCACGAGCGGTAAGTGGTTTTCTGCCGGTCAGTAATTCAACCGCATTCGAATGCACATCCATTAAGCCTTCAGCTATACTTGCTTCATTGGTCACCATATCATTACCACACCAAGGCACCGGTGATTTAGAAAAATCCTGATCGGTATCACGGGGAATATTCATAGAATCCAGATAGTCAAAAAAAACTTTTTTATCAACAGGACAGTATTCAATGTTTATTCCTGAAAGCTCACTAATCAGTTGGCAAAGGTCACGTTGCGATATTGATTCACCGCCAGTTATATTATAAGCTTCGTTATCCTTACCCTTACCAAGTAATAATGCTGTGGCAACCCTGGCACTGTCATCTTTAGCAATGAATGTACCCTTTCCTTCCCCGGCAGTGGTATACCATTTATTATTGGACATCAGTGCCAACATAACCGATGTGGTTAAATAGTTCTCCATATAAAGATTGTTACGCATGGCATTGTATGCTACACCACATTGACTTAAATATTTCTCTGTCTCCGTATGATCCGGCGTCACATATACATGTGCGTAAGCAGGATTTGTCGCACCAAGAAAAGAAGTATAAGTAATATGGCTGACACCGGCCTTTATGGCAGAATCAATTACATTTTTATGTTGCTGTACGCGTTTATCGCCGATTAAAACACCAGACACTATATAAATTCTGTCACCGTTTTTGAAGCTTTTCTCCATACCCTGAGGATCATCATAATTAGCTTCGTGTACAGATACGCCCCGTTCTCGCCATTTTAGCAGTGTATTTTTATTCATCCGTTGCAAATCTGGACAAGTCAGGATTAAATCTTTTGCGTTAACTTCGTGTAGCATATTTTCTGCTACACGGCCGCCTAACTTCCCATCCACACCCGTAATAATGTATTTCATAGTACGCTCGCTTATATGAACTTGATAAATATCAATATATAATATCAGCATAACTATTGATTTGAAAATGAATAACATTTATGCTTAATTAGTTTTATTTATAACAAAGAGAAATGATATGAATATCAAACAACTGAAATGTTTTATCCAGTTATATGAAACGCGTAGTTTTTCTCAAACAGGTGAATTATTACATATCACTCAACCCGCAGTTACTCATCAAATAAAAAAGCTTGAAGATGAACTTGGTATTAAATTATTCATTCGCGACAAGCATAATGTTGAACTTAGCTCTGCCGCAGTATCTTTTTATACAGACGTTAAAGATGTGTTAATACGTCTAAATATTGCCATTGCTAAAGCAACAAATTATGACAAGGAATTCTCATCTAATTTATCAATCGGTTATGATAATTCACCACTCGAAAATAACTTATTACCAATGATACTAGAAGAATATCAAAAAATTGAAAAAAATGTTCATATTCATCTTAAAACATCTGACTATATAGAAAGAAAGAATGAATTATTAACCAGAAAAACAGATATAATTTTCACAGTAAAAGACAATATGGAAGCATGCAATGAAGTGATATACAAAGAACTATATCAAAACCGACTATATTGCGTCATGGCGATAAATGACAAACTTTCAAGAAAAAAAACAATTGATCTTTCCGATATTAAGGAGAGACCATTGATTTTACTTAACCCGATAAAATGTCCTGTGGAAATGCTCAGAATTCAAAGTAAGATACAAAATCTTCAACCTAACGCTATAGTGTACTACAGCGACTCTGCCGCTATTACATATGTTATGATAAAAAGCAAGATTGGGATTGCCATAATGCCACATTTTATTTGCCCCATGGACAAAGAATTAATAAGCATCCCACTAAATATTCCTGATTTTATTTCTTATGGAATTGCTTATCTTAAGGAAAACTCCTCTCAACAATTATCCAATCTAGTTGATATTACACAAGACATATTTCTAAAACAAATTAAGTCAACGGTATTTTTTAAGACTTAACTCAGCCTGGCATTATATTTACCGCAAGAGAAATTAATTTATTATTAAGCAACCGGATATAGTTAATTAACTCATAAATGGTTTTACTAACGTTTTGTTTTTTTAAGTAGTTTCCGAGTGATGTTTTCGTCAATCACTATTTCCAAATATCAGGGGTTTAATGAGATGGTCACTCCCATTTTGTGGCGGTACGTTGACAGAGCGTTCCACTTTTAGGCAAAGCCATCATGCAAAATATTACTATTATTGGTATCGATCTTGGCAAACATTCCTTCCATGTTCATTGTCAGGACAAATCAGGTAGAGCGCTTTTGAGGACTTTCTAGCGTGCCCTTCTTTAAGCTGGCAACCCCATTTATCCATGGCGGACTTACCGACATTCATTGTTGTAGCAGCAGCGGTAACGGTGTAATGCTGATCGAGGACTAACTGAGCGGCTTCGAGTCTGAACTCTGGACTGAAATTACGTCTGTTACTTCTGGTCATGGTGTCACCTGTTTTGACTATGTCACGGAAGAACTCGCCTAGGATGCCGTCTTAAAACTAGGTTTAAGATTAGTCACAATAAAATCATGATGCTGTGGTTTAACATACTTAAAAAATCCGACAAATAATAAAAATAATTATCTGGGGAATGATGTGATGAATAACGATGACAATAATCGCTTGAGTTCTGCGAAAGCAATTCCGTTGCGTAACGTTCTTATCTCGGGGGGCATTGGTGTACTGGCCTTAATTATGGTTGTTTGGGTTGGTAGAGGTGACGATTCATCCCAGACGACAAAAGCGGATATATCAGAGCGGGCACCAGCTACAACCTCAGCAGAGAGTGCTGCCGTGATCAAGGCCAAAGTTCATGATTATGCTGTGGACCCAATCACCTCTGATCAATATCCTGAATTCTATAAGAAATTGGGTAAAGATGCTTCTTATTTCGACTAATTAACGCCATCATAATGCAGTTTTTTATGCCCGTGAAGCACGCTGATATCATAACCATCGAGCAGCCAGTTAATCTGCTCTCCGGTCAGGGGCAACAGGTCATCGGCCAGACTGGGCCATTTGAATTTCTCCTCTGCCAGCGCCTTGTAATAGAGGACAAAACCGTTGTCTTCCCACATCAGACATTTGATTTTATTGCGCTGGCGGTTAGTGAAAGCATACAGCGCCCCGGTAAAGGGATTATGCCCCAGTTCCTGTTCTATCAGCGCCGCCAGCCCGTTGACCTGCTTGCGAAAGTCGATGGGTGCGCGATAAAGATAAATCTGCGGCATCGCCAGCGCTGGGCGTAAGTCACGGTTACGCATCAGAGTTGCCTGAGAATAGCGCCCAACAAGCTCACATTGCTGTTATTAAGACCGGTGATCACCAGGCCATTTGGTAATGAGAGTGTCAGTTCAGCAGAAGCCTCGGTGCGGGGGATGTCGGCGATGACGCTGGCAAACCCAGCCGAACATGCGTGCGGCGGGTGATCGGTGCGGTATTTTTACCGCCAGTAAACAAACTGGTGATATGTCAGCTGCTGTTGCTGACAGAAAACCTGGCCAGAAAGACCAGATGCTTGCCAGGTGGTGATCTGTTCGCGCCAATAGTCGGCACGTTGCTGAGATTTCATGATTGCGCCTCGGTGTTTAGGGTAGACAACGGCAGTGTGGCGCAGTTAATCACTGAAAAAAAGATGCCGATTTAAGGGCGATTACAGTAATAATGCTGTGGCAACCCTGGCACTGTCATCTTTAGCAATGAATGTCCCCTTTCCTTCCCCAGCAGTGGTATACCATTTATTGTTGGACATCAGTGTCAACAATGAGCCGTCGTGGCAACTGCTGGGATAATGCGGTGGCAGAATCGTTCCTTAGTTCACTAAAAAAAGAGCGCATCAGGAAGCGGATATATAAAACCCGGGACATGGCCCGGGCGGATGTCTTCGATTATATTGAAGTGTTTTACAACCGTACCCGGCGACACAGCCACCTTGGCGGGGTCAGTCCCGAGGCCTTTGAACGGGCCTCATCGTGAGGACAGGATCTGTCCACGGTTTTGGGGGCAGTCCACTTCTACACGCTTTTTGAGGTTTTCAGGTTTTTAATTATGGGCTCGATCAGTCTTGTAAGATAACGTTTAAACTGCTGACTAATTCAATAATCTTCGCTTTAGCCTGTGCGGGAGTATCCATTTTAATAATAATGTACCCCAACCGATCATCTGAGCTTTTGGGCACAGTTACACAGTCACCAGGTTTCACATTGATAACCGATCGTATAACTACAGGATCCTGTAAAACAAAAGCTAAATTCTCAATAGACACAAAAATGCCATCCCGTGGTGCACAAATATAGCCCACGGCACAACTTGCCGGATTATCCACCGTAAATGTAACTGGCTGCTCAAGCGCGTTACGTACCGCTTGACGGAAGATATTAATCTGATAAGCCCCCGGGATAAGGTCTGAGGTAATGTTATCCCCCCCTGGGCGGCCATTCACTTCGACAATTCTCGGTCCTGTTTTGGTATATTTCACTTCAACATGGGCCGGACCGCTAGTAAAACCTATCGATTCTAAAGCCTGGCGAGTAATACCAATCATGTGTGATTTTTTATCTTCCAACACAGAAGTGGGAAAAATATGGAACATCTCTACAAAATAAGGCAAAGGAGATGTCACTTTTTCAGTAACTTCCGCGAATACCACATTACCTTTTACTAAAAAAATTTCCACACTAAATTCAGGGCCGTCGAGATACTCTTCAATCAAGTATTCTTTGCGCACGCTAAAACCCATATAACTCGTGGTAAAATTTTCTATCACCGCGAACGCATCATGTAGCTGTTCTTGCCCATTAATAAAGAAAACATTCTGGCTACTCGCGGTATTGGTTGGCTTTAGCACCACCGGATAACCGATTGTCTCCGCCGCATCTAACGCCTCAGAAAATGTACTGACAATCTTAAATTTTGCACTCGGTACATGATGTTCACCATAACGGACGCGCGCCAAATCTTTGTTACGTGCCATCATAGCAGTTTCAACGCTCATGCAAGGTATATGCAAGCGCTCCGCCGCTCCAGCAGTGGTCGCTGCCGCATAATCGGTGGCAGCAAGCAGCGCGTCAATTTTATTATATTTACTGGTTCTAATAACATTATAAATCGATTGCGTATCCCGGATGTCGCACACTAACAAGTCATCGTACTCTCCGTCATAACCATAAAGTAACGGATTTGTATCAGCTGATACCAATACTACAACATAGCATCCCAAGTTATGAGCTTCCTTGACAAAGCTCACCCCGAAAAAACTAGGTTCAACAAAGAAAACAACTTTCTTCTCGGACATAATTCACTCCTGTAATTTTTCATGATTTTTTTTAGCTATCAATAATTGATTAAGTACAAATAAGATAAAACCCACTCCCATTATTAATGACATAATCAAAATACCGACAGTTGCCCCATGCTTATCGAGATAAGAACCAATAAACAATGAGAAAATACATTGAGAAATCAGTGAAATACCGATCCAAACGGCCATTGAACGTCCCATATAGTCACCAGGCACAGTTTTCATCAGTACCGAATTCATCAATATACGCAGCGAAGAGTTACATAAGCCCAATAATAAACTGAATAAATATAAATTAAATACAATCGTATTTCGACTGAGGAAAAATAAATTGGCACAAGCTATTATAAAAAAGATACCGATCAGTCTTTTAGTATCTAATTTAATAGCAAGGGATGACATCATAACCCCGGACAGTAGCCCACCGAGTCCGTAAGACATATCTGCAAGCCCAAATGTCACACTATCTTTCCCTAACGTATTATTTACATAATCAGGTAATACAACATTGTAAATCATCGTAACTATCAATGGAATAATAGACACCACACCTAAAATAAATATAGCTTTATTATCATATAAAAAACCCCAACCACGGCTTAGCATCTGAAAATAATTTTCCGTGGTTGATTCAACTTTGGCTGATGAATACTTAATAAAGTAAATTGTAATTGCGCTGAGAATAAACATTAATGCATTGACTAATATAATTGTGTTAAAGTCAAAATACTTATAAATAAACCCTGAGGCAGCTGCAGCCAAGAACATACCCACCTGAAGACTTATTTCCAATAACGAATTCCCAGTGATATATTTTTTCTCATCCAAAATCTCTTGGAGAAAACTTCGTGACGCAGACATATAAATAGTCCAGCCCACACCATTAATAATTGCAAAAGCATATAAGTAATACATGCTAAAATCGAAGTTCGCAAGCACAACAAACAGGAGCAAAAGAAAAAATGCCCGTATGCTATGCGTCAGGAATATAACCACTTTACGATTATACTTGTCGGTAATCACTCCAGAAAACAGGGAGGCCACAAACCCCGCAATGACATTGACGGCAAGTAAAATGCCAACATATTTATTCGAGCCGGTCTTCATGAGCACAAACCAATTGGCACCAATTGTAGCCATTCCAACACCAAAGCCAGAAATAATATCCGAAATAAAGAACGATCGAAATTTGGCATCTTTTAAGATAGTACAGTTCACACTCATAGGTGTTCCTTCTTATAAATAATGTTTTTTATAAAGGAGACAAATGTATTCAGAGAGAAACCCAGATATGTCAGTATGTCATCTTGTGAGCCAGCAAATTTTGGCCAGTCATCACTTGGGGTAAAGGAATGTATGCTTCTATGCGGCAAGCTCAGTGCTAATTCCGCCGCAATACTTCCGGTACGGCGGTGCTCCTCGGCAACAATAAACAAACCAGGAAGCTGGGTCATCTGTTCAATAACTTTTGCCAGTGAAAGATTATCGACATAGCAAAGGTGCAGATGGTTAACCTCCCCTAACTGTTGTTTTGCCGCAACGCATAGCTGAGTTGCCTTTTCACCAATAGAAACCAGAGTGACCTGATATCGGCGCTCGTAACCCTGTTCCATTGCCAGCGAGGCAAACTCACTGGATTGAATGAGGTCAGGGTAGCGATCATTTCTCCCCAACCTAATATAGAAAGGTTGTGTCGCCTGCGCGGCTTCACGTAATACTTGGCGAGTCTCTGCTTCACCGTAGGGACAAGCAATTTTAATTCCGGGAAAAAGACGGACCACACCAACATCCTCGAGGCAATGATGTGTTGTACCAAACCACCCTCCACATACACCGCCGTAAGAACCAATGACTGTAATTGCCTTCCCCATATAACCCATTGAAAGCTTTAGTGACTCTGCACAGCGAAGAGCCACAAAAGGCGCAAAAGTCGTAAAGAAGGGTTTAAAACCCGCCTCAGCAAAACCAGTGCATATGTCAAGCGCAGCCATTTCTGCAATGCCGAGATTATAAAAACGCTCGGGGAAACGGCGTAAAAACGGATGATCCCGACCACCTAGATCAGCTTCGATGCAGATAATCGTTGAATCTTCCTCGGCACATTTAACTAATTCGGCTTTACATGCATCTCTACCTGAAAGCATGGTCTAACTCCATTTTCCATTTAATAGCCTGGTGACGCTTAATTTTGACGTAATGACAGGATGGATTCCCTTCTATTTGCGGAATACCTTTACCTTTTACGGTATTAGCGATAATTACCAACCCTCTATTTCTCCTACTCGAGAGAGCCTTGGCTAATTGCTCAAAATCATGGCCGTCTATTTCCACAACATCCATATGATAAGAAGCAAAACGCTCCTTCAAATCCACCATCGGGGAGATATCATTGACATAGCCATCATTTTGCGCACCATTCCTGTCAATGATATAAATGAAATCAGTTATTTTTTGCGCAGAAAGCACTTGCAATACTTCCCAACAAAGTCCTTCCTGCAATTCACCATCCCCACCGATAACAATCGCAGTACCATTACTACCGGCCTGACGCTGTGCCAAAGCCCATCCCGCTGCATACCCCACACCATGGCCTAGACTGCCGGTTGAGAACCGAATATGAGGAATCTTGTGATTCGGATGCCCGGTATATAACGAATGACATTGTCCATATTCATCAGCTGGATTAGTATCACTATAACCAAGCACATACATAGCACTGTATAAAGCCGCAGCGGCATGTCCTTTACTAAGCACAACACAGTTATTTTGATCTGCAAGATAGTTATTTAATGTATAAATCAGGATATCAATAACAGATAATGCGCCTCCAAGATGACAACCTACCTCACTGGCAGCAATATCAATGATAATGCCTCGTGCTTGTGCAGACAGAGCATTTAATTCATTCACCGACACCATTTTCTTCTCCTTGATAATAACTCATCCAGTTATTGATCGTTTCTTTGAGAATCTTCCGTGAAACCAATACATCTTCGGTATAATTTATTTCCTGGTCGGTGTGATCTAATACCGAGTCACCCGGTCCATAGGCAATAAAAGGGATATTCCGCCAAGTGGTTGCCAGTGTATTAATATCACTAGTGCCCTTCTTAACCACCGGTTTCAAAAAATTGTCAGGTAAGACACGGGAAAATGCTTGGCTTAACGACCGGTAGAGTGGGTTACTACGTGAAGATTTATAGCCAGGAGTGCTTCTTAATACTTCAATAGTGATGTCATCACCCGTCAGTGACGTCATTCTTTCCAGATACCCATCACTCGCTTCAGGAGATACTCGAAAATTGATCACAAGTTGTGACTCTTCATAAGAAGCATAATGATTATGGGTTATTGTGATAATATTGGAAATATTATTGTTATCAAAATCATTGATAATCATCCGTAGATCATTCACCACATCATAGACTCGCTCAATAGACGTTCTGCCATCTCGGGCGGCAGTATGCTTAATATCTTTCCGCGCCGTGATCGCAATTTTGAGCAAACCGTAATAGCCGATAACGGCATGCATAATGCCACTAGGCTCACCAATAATTACCGCATCCGCAGGATAATGATCGCGGACATAATAAGCCCCTTTGGATGAGGAAACTTCTTCTTCCGTAGCACCGACTACCATTAAGCGTGCATGGGCCGGGACGATAATCTCCTTGATTACCGCAATAAAATTAGCCATACATCCTTTAGCATCGACACTCCCACGACCACTTACATAGTCTTGGTTAGCTTCGCTACGCCATAGCCCCGGAACAGTATCCAGATGCCCAAGCAACAGCAAGGTATGGGGGCCATCACCTTTGCTTAGAACCAAATTTCCAGCCGGATCAATCAAGGAGCTAATATCTGGGTCAACTACTTTGTTCTTAATAAACCTAGTCAGCACCGATTCATCGCCGGAAATTGAGGAGATATTAACCATCATATTCAGCAGATGCATTTGCTCATTGACGCCGGTTCCGCGCCAAAACCAAGTAGCGTCAGCATATAAAGAATGAGGGCCATTGATAGAAATATCGCAAACCCCCTGTTGCAGAGCCAATTTGCAAGCCCTGACTTTTTGTTTCATACGCCCATGGGCAGGAATATCATCATCAATATAAATATCTTTTATAGTACTGTGTTGGTCATTCACATCACGTAAAATTCCACGAGTGCTGGTCACAAAGCGCAGATGATTTGCACTCATCTCCACCGCCAGATGTGCAGCCAACATATCCGCATCAATATTGATATATTGTTGCAAACCGCTAGACCAAATGGGTGGTGATAAAAAGACAACATCGTAGCTTTCAATTAAGGCATGCAAAACCTTCTTTTTAACTGAATGATAAGTACCATATAGCGAATCTCGGACAATGCGTTTTTTCCCTGCCTCAATAACCTTTAATGGTTTTCCCACTACACCGGTCACCAACTCATGATCTCCGGAAATTTGAAAATAATAGGAAAAGTCCAATTGGCTAGCCGCTTCTTTTATTTTACCCGCAACATACTCATTATAGGCTTTGACAATGAGCTGCATATGCCGGGCACTACAATATCTGACTTCACCACCCTTCGCTAGCTGTAGGTAATCAATTTCAGTCTGTTGCTTCATATATTCCTGCTGGATAGCATCAGCTCCACCACAGACCACTAACACCTTTCCACCTGCTCGGCTAATATTTATTACTTCACTGAAAAAGTTACTATTGCTAAAAAGCGTACTGCTGCCTGCTTTAATGACATAAAGGTTATTCATTATGGCCACCCGGCTTCATTAAGCTGTACCAATCCAGAAACGGCCTCAAGACCCAGATAAATATTCGCGGCCTGAACAGCTTGGCCTGCCGCACCTTTAATAAGGTTATCCAAAGAGCAGAGGCTTATACATTTGTTAGCGTGAACAAAGGTGGCTACCTCTACATGATTTGTACCGCACACGGTCTTCAACATCGGTATCTGTCCACTTTTTAAATAATGGACAAATGATGTTTCCTGATAATGGGAAAAATAAGCCTTTCTGACTTCATTTTCAGTACAATCATTCTTTAACGTACTGTATGCACTGATATAAATCCCTCGCGGAGTATCTAAGCTAAACGAAGCAAAAGTTATCTCCAGTTCATCCAGTGCTAAGTATTTCAATTTGGCGATTTCTGGTGCATGACGATGGTTAAATGCTTTATGCATTCTGAAATTATTCGATCTTTCTGCATGAGTTTCACTGGTACTTTTCCCAGCACCACTGGATCCCGTTTTGGCATCTATAACAATATCCCCAGCCACCAAACCATTACGAACTAATGGATAAAGTGCATAGATTGCCGCCACTGCCATACAACCCGGTAAGTTAATAATATTGGCGGAATGTTCCACCTCAGTAAATTCCGGTATGAAATACTGTGTGACAATTCCTTCCGGTAGGCTGCCTGACGTCGCAGGGTAAAAGACTTTATTGATATTCTCTTCCTGGAACCGGTAATCGCCGCTCAGGTTAAATAGCCTAGTACAGTGTTTACTGATCCGGGACACAATCTCAGGCAACCTCCCATTAGGCAAACAGGAGAAAATAATGTCGTAATGCTCTTCCAACTGACTTAGTGAGGAAAATTTCAGCGCTGAATTATGGTTGTGAAAACGAAAACTCTTATGTTGTCGCTCAACAAATAATCCTTTTTGAGATTCAGAAGAAAGAAAACGTACCTCAATCTGCGGATGCATACTGAGTATCCGATAGAGTTCACTTCCGACAAATCCCGAACCTCCTAGAATGGCGGCTGTAATTATCTTGTTCATCCCAGTCGCGCATCCTTTTCATAAGGCGGAACATCGTCTATCTGGCTTGCGATTTCCGCTACACGCTGGATATTTTTATCAACCTTTTTAAAAGTAATAATATAGGAGTGCAGTTTTTCATACTCAACCGGAGAGCGAAGTTCACGACACAAAACTAACGTACTTCTCAGCATTTGAAGAGCATTGGGAAAATGCTCATGCTTATATTCTTGGCTGTCTCCCAAAAAGAAAGGATAGCCTTTTCCAAAACCTTTTTTATTCTGGAACGGTAAGTGAAACGGTAGCAATGTGTTTTGCCATTCCCGAGCAAAGACCCCTTCCTCATTCAGAATTTGCTGCAAAGCTAACTTCAATTTGTATTCAGGGATATCTTTAAACTCAGGCAAAGCAGTATTGATTTTGATCCTGAACATATTAAAGCTATGTTTGGCTGCTGCTGGGATCATAGGGCCCGTAAATAAACGAGTGGTTGCCAGCTCATCTATCAAACGTTGTGCATTGCGTTGCCTGATTTCATCGTAGTAATCCAAACGATCCAACTGGCTAATACCAAAGGCGGCAGCTACCCACGACATGCGGTAATCCAGTCCGGATTCTTCCAGGAAAGCTAGTGCGCGATCATAGCTTTCCCGTTCCTTGAAAAAGGCGATACCCGCTTCTCCCCCCAGAGGAAAGTTTTTATCTGCCATCAGACTCTGCCCGGCCGCATCACCAAAGGTACCGCAATAACGGCCATGAAGTGTTGCTGAATGAGCATGGGAAGCGTCTTCGATAAGTGCTAGCTGATGCTGACGACAAAAAGAAGCTAATGCATCAATATCCGCAGGTAAGCCGTGCACATGTACAGGCATCACTGCTTTGGTTCTCGCGGTAACTTTTTTATCTAATTGTCGAGGATCGAGGCAATAGGTCTGAGGATCAATATCTGCGAATACCGGGATGGCCTTTGCGGCAACTATCGCCTGGGCCGTAGCTATAAATGTAAATGCAGGAACAATGACTTCATCACCAGCTTTTACACCTGCACCCACTAAAGCCAAGTGTAGACTGGAGGTACCGCTGGCTGTCGGAATTGCGTAGGGAGCGCCCACGCGCTGGCGGTATTTCTCGGCAAACTCACTCACTACCATTTCTTCCGGTTTCTGCACCGAAATCATCATTTGAAACAAATCTTCTTTGGCAATGTTCGGAAAAATGGTTTTGCGATTTGCTTTAGGAATAACGGGCTCTCCACCATCAATAGCTAATTGGTAATTGATCATTTTTTCATCAGGCATTGCCGTCGGGACCATTATGAAATCTGTCTTCATTTATTTAATCCCATTTTAATAAGTGCCATCTTAATGCATGCGCCAACCAGTGGACTTAATCTAAAGTTAAACTGTAAACCTGGTTTTATTTCTTTTTCTGTTTCTCGCTGAGTCCACATCGTTCTCAGATCAAACGCACCAAATATTTTTAATCTTTCTGACTTTTTGTAAATAGTTTCATTATTTGTTAATAGCACAGCACACGGGCCAAAACCTAGTTTGGTAAAATCGAGTAGAGTTACATGCGCCTCTTCATGAGTTATTTTCTGAAGGTTGGAGATATTTCCCCAGTTAATTGCATGTAAAGTATAAGGTTCAGGCAAGAGACTACTGTGGCCAATCCCTAGCCACTTAAATAATTTTTCTTGCTGTTCATCAAGTGATTGCTGATTGGTAGCTTCGCCATAAACAATATCCTGACCCCAGAGCGAACCAATCACAGCGCCACTGATACTATTAAATGTTACTGCATATTGCTTACTGGATGTTTTTTTTAGAATGTTCTCCAGACCTTTTAACTCATTTTCATTTTTTTCTATGCTCATAATAATGCCTGAAGTTAATACCCGAGCTAAAACAAATGAAACCTGAAAGAGTTGTTCTGACAAATCACTAGATGTTTTAGATATCATAAACCCGACCTTATATACTCTATAAATTTGATTGTATAATTAGAGATAAAATCAGCAATATCCACCTGATGAACCTTCCATGAATTAGCAAACTCAGGATTTTGATTTACTTCACAGATAACATACTGCCCTGTTTTCGTGTTTAGCATCAAATCCAGCCCATAAATACCTTCACCAATAACATTTACTATGTCATTACTTAGTTTCGCTATGTCACCATTTATCTCAAAAGGAATAATAGTCGCCCCAAGATGAGTATTGGTCTTCCAATTATTTTGCGATACTCTTTTGAATGCCACAACGGGTTTTCTGCCAACAATAACAACACGAATGTCAAAGTTGTCCTTTTCTATATATTCCTGAACCAGAACGGGAAGATGTTCACTTCTTACGTCAATGGACTGGCGTGCCGATAACCATACGTCAAGACTAGTGCGGCCATCAATAAGAGTAACACCACGGCCCCAAGAGGAACTGATGGGCTTAATGACGAACCTGTTGCCAAACCGCGGTAGTAAACCGGCCAGATCACTATAATTATGAACTACCCGGTAATCTGGTACCGGGATTTCATGTTTCGATAGTAATATTGACTGTAGTGTTTTATCTGTACATATTTCAATAGCGCGATGCGTATTGATGACTTTGACGCCAAAAGCTTCAATGTATTTAGCGCGTATCAGCGCTCTTTTCTGCGAAAGACAGCGCACCAAAGCAACATCGCAACGTTTAAGGTCAGTGATATCCCATTGTGACTGTTCAGAAATAATCTCAACATCTACATTATATTGTTGTAGAAGTTCAACAATACGCTTTTCTTCTTCCCTTAGTTTTGTGACAAATAAAAATACAGTCCCTTTATTACTCATTTATTCGCCCCAGTCTTCTTCAACTTCAGGAGCAAAATCAAGTTTAAGAACATTATCTTGCTTAATTAACTCATGTTCCTGACCACACGCGCCACATTCAACTATCTCACCAACCAATATATCATCATCAACATCAATCATAGCTGAACAAGTCATGCATTGATATTTTCTCATAAAACCCTCACATTTTAAAAATTAAATAGTTAAGTTAGTATTAAGATATTCTTTTATTGAAAATAGAAATTTCTTATCTTTCAAAATGTCGCCACATAATTCAGCGGAACCTTTGAATGATTGACATAATGTCATGCCTAAATAGTCGCAAATATATCTGAACTGAGTGATGATAATATCAGATTTTAATTCTGGATTATCCCCTCCTATTAATATAGTAATTATCTTCTTTCCCTTACATTTTTTTCGAAAGTCAGGGATTTTATTCAAAGATTCTGAAAACCTGTCAATAAACACTTTCATCGTTCCTGAGATACCATACCAATAGACAGGGGAAATAAAAATGACAATTTCACTAGCCAAAAACTTATTGATCAAAAAATCATAATCATCGTTTACTAATTTATATTTAGTTGCAGTTTCTCGATAATCTTCATACTGTTCTATATTATATTCTTTTAATCTTATTTCCTCAAACTCACGTTCGGAAAACACATCTTTCACAACAATTCCACTATTACTCGGATAACGCGAGCTTCCATTAAAAATGAGAAATTTATTCATAACCTTGGTCCTATCAGCAATGATGTTTACTTAGATTATAGAAACGACAGAAAACATCATGAATTACATAACCACATTATGGGTTATTATTAGCTAAACTTATGTGTTGAGCACATTATCCGACAGGATTCGATCTGAAATAAATAGTGGTTTTATTTATTGATTTATTACTGATAGTTTATAATCTAACTTTTAGATGTAACTTGGGTACTGGCGTGGACTATCTAAAAAGTGTAAAGGCATTCATTCTCGCCGCTGATAAAGGTAGCTTTACTGCTGCAGCGGAAGCGATGGGGATCACTCCAGCGATGGTGGGCAAGCATATCCGTGAACTGGAAAATAGACTTGGTTATCAACTAATTCACCGCACCACACGGCGCCAAGGACTTACCGAGACGGGACTGCGCTTTTACGCATATGGTTTACAAATACTCTCTGCTGTGCATGAAGCAGATACCTTGATTCACCATCTTAACGAGGAAGTCTCCGGCGATTTACGCATCAGCGCACCGGTGGCATTTGGTAACCGCGTCCTCACACCAATGTTAACGCCCTTTCTCTTACGTTATCCCGAAGTGAACATTGATTTGGTTCTCACCGATCGGCGGGTCAACCTGATTGAAGAACGGTTCCAGATAGCTATCCGTATTGGTAATATACAGGATGAAGGTCTTATAGCTCTGCCAATGCCGCCGTACCGCATGGTTCTGGCGGCATCCCCCAGTTACCTGGAAACATACGGCACACCAAGCACACCGGACGAATTATCACGCCATAACTGTATTAGCTTCACACAGTGGCGGTCGAACCACTGTTGGCTGATGGACGGACCGGACGGGCGCTATGAAGTGGAAATTGTTCCTCGTTTAACAGTTGACTCAGGCGATGCTATACGTGAGGCGGCATTATCCGGTCTGGGAATTGCACTGAATTCCTCTGTCATGTTAGAGCCAGATATTCTTTCCGGGAAACTTATCCGAGTGCTTCCGTGTTACACGCCCCCTGCACGCCCAATGCACCTTGTTCGTTTGCCTGTCAGGCCGATGCCTTCATCAGTTTCAGCGTTTATTGAGTATTTGTCGCAAGAGCTTCTTATTGGCAATACTGAACACAATAGCCAACAGCCTCATACACCCCAGCATTAAATCGGTCACAGGAATCGAACTTACAACATTCACATATTCATACCTTCATTCATTAGCAATCCTTTATCTTTATAAAAATTACTTAATTTAAGCGCAAAAAAAGAACCAAAATAAAGTATTAGTTTCATTTTAAAAGGATATTTTCAAGAAGAACAATGCAGATACTGTGATAACCAATCATAGTCTGATCAACAGGGTAACATAGTGATTGGTAAGCACTTGAGACTGGCAAGGGTCAATACAGATTTAACCCAGGCGGAGCTCGGACAGCAGGGCGGGATTGATGAAGAATCGGCTGGTTCGCGTATCAGTCAGTATAAAAAGGAAACCCATGGTCCAGATTTCAAGCTGGTCTGCCGATTCGCAGCGGTACTGGATGTGCCGGAAGCCTATTTCTATGCTGTAGACGATGATCTGGCGAAACTGATTATGCAATATCATCACTATAAAAAAACAATCCTAATTCTACGTTGTTGATTACGCCGCAGTAGAACGTCATTCAAAAACGAACGGCTTTATATTCATTGTTAGTTTAACGTATTAACTGATAGTGGGTCCTTTTTGCCGACCGAATTCCCAGGTTCCCCAGTTGCCACGCATGGTTACAGCCATCTGCTGTCCCAAGCGTGGTTCAATTACCGGTTTCCATGGTACCAAACTGAATCCTAGACCGTCATCCAGCATCATCGCGTAACGTCCACTAGAGAGCATCACGCTGCGCCGGTAAATACCGCCGATACCGTACCGTGGAACATCTCAGCATATTCAGTCAATCGATGCTGAGTATCGAGAAACAAGACCGTGAAAACCTCGCTCTCGAAGCCAGCCAGCTTGGCCCACAAGTAATCCTTCGCCAGGTGCTGCGACGTGAGTGCAGCACCACGCAACATATTCTGATCGATAATCTGACGCGCTGCATCCAAGATTTGTCCATCCGTCGCTGGCATATAACGTCCCTGGACATCACGCACCAGCAGCGATGAGTTCAGTATAGAGAAAGCATGTTGCGACATAATCGTGCTCCGCTTGTTCGGGCGAAATTGCCTGAAACCGTCTCAGCACGGCGCAGCGCGCAGGCCTATGAGGGCCGGAGCTGTCAGAGCGAAACCGGATAGTTGGCAAGTACAGCGGCTCATCCGTTTCAGCCAGTAACTGTTCCAACAGATGCATCCTGGCTAAAAATATATATTTATAGGGTGCCATGCCGAAGATATTTTTAAATACCCGCGAAAAATGAAACTTGCTTAATGATACCACTGCCGCCATCTCATCAAGCGACGATTCGGCATTCAAATTGGCCATAATATAGTCTCGAACGGCTTCTTTTCTGACCGTGGAGAAAGTCACGCCAGCCGGCATATCAATAGTGTTGATCCCCGCATAATGTTTCAGGATATGGAGCGAAAGCAGTGCAGAAATCGCATCACCATAAAAGCGGCCAAGCAGGGTAGGTCACAATTCAATCGGTATTGACATATAAGACCGTAAACCGGTGGAAAGCGTGATTGTTCACAGCGAATAGGGCAGCCAATACGGCAGCGATGACTGGCAGCGGTTCTGTCGGGACAATAACCTTTCACCGATTATGAGCCGTCGTGGCAACTGCTGGGATAATGCGGTGGCAGAATCGTCCCTTAGTTCATTAAAAAAGAGCGCATCAGGAAGCGGATATATAAAACCATGGCATTACCGATGAATCATACCCATCAAAATACCACGGTCAAACCGTGCTTGGCGATGCGAAAATTTGCCAGACAGTGCTAGGCTGAAAACGCAAAAAGCCCGCAGTTATGCGGGCTTGGAGGTGTTTATTGCTTTTACATGCAGGCTATTGCCAGATGCGAAATCATTCCACCGATATTAGAGAAGGCTTGTTGCAACCCCATAAATTGGCTGCGCTTTGCACCCGAATAATAATCAGTAATGAGGGCGGTTACCGCCGTCATCAGTCCTGCAACACAGATCCCTAAAATTGCGCGGCTAATAAGAATACTTTCGAGAGATGGCAACCGTGCCCCCGCCGCCCCAGTAATAGCAAACACGACCGTTGCAATGATGATTTGCTCTTTTCGACCGAATTTATCGGCTGTCCAGCCTAGAATTGGCGCAAAATAACCACAAAAAACGCGGGGAGTGGCAGCAGCATTTTGACCAAAAAATCAGCAGAAGGTGTTCCCGAGAACTCATCAGCCAACCCCGGTAACGCAGGCGCAATTGTGGCATTAGACATAACCGTTAGTGTGGAGCTCAGTAACAAACACAGAGCGCTGAGATCGAATAATTTTAGTTTCATGATAGCGTTTCCTAGGCATATAGAGTCGTTTTTCAACCGCACCTTCCCAGCCCTTTGATTCAAAAGTGAGATTGAATGAGTTGAATTTTTCATCTATTCTGAAACCTTAACTTAAGTTGAGGTCAAGTAGAAAATGCGAAAAATTATCATGCCTGAATGGATTTCGGTGGGAATCTTGAGTGAAAGAACTGGTGTATCGATATCAGCCTTACATTTTTATGAAAGGAAAGGCTTAATTAAAAGTCAACGAAACGCTTCTAACCACCGGTAATATCCTAAGCATGTTATTCGCATTGTCTCTTTGATTCAGGTCGCTCAACGGACAGGGTTTTCGTTAGACGATATCTTATTAGAGCTTGAAGAATTGCCCACTCGAAACCGAGTGACCATAGAGGATTGGGAAGCGTTGGGATTACGCTGGCAAAAAGAGCTTGATAGGAAGATCACTCAATTAACGGAGCCGAAAAGTATGATGGCTGATTGTATTGGCTGTGGCTGCCTCTCTCTTGAAAGATGCAAACTTCTCAACCCATATGATGAGTTAGGTACAAAGGGAACCGGTCCAAGACGCATGACAGAATAAGTATGAATTAGTACAAGTAAAGGATCACTCATATAAAAAACGAGCGTCTGAACAGCTTAAGTTGATGGATATATTTGATTCTATGCGAATTATTTAAATAAAAAGGCCAATCAGAATTACTAACTGGCCTTTCATCTATTTTACAAGGCATGATTAGCTATTTTGATGGCAAGCCCTACTCCCACTCAATCGTGGCTGGTGGCTTACCTGAAATATCGTAAACAACGCGAGAAATGCTGCTGACTTAATTGATGATGCGGTTAGAGACCTTACCTAAGAAATCGTAGAGGGCGTTCAAAAATCTGTGTCAGGTAAATACGGTCTAAACTTGTAAATACTCGTCTAACCGCCCTTCAAAGTATATCGCAAATTGAGACAATGCTAAGTTCCAGTTGGCAACTGGCATTGTCCATTTTTCTTGAGCATTCAATATGCCAGCATACAACAAACTGTTTTCATTTGGAAATGCGCCTTTCGACTTGGTTAATTTCCTAAATTGACGATGAACTGCTTCAACTGCATTTGTTGTATAAATAACTTTTCTAATGTTTTCAGGGTATTGGAAGTAAATACTCAGCTTATCCCACTTTTTACGCCAAGACTCGATAACAATCGGATATTGAGCGCCCCATTTTTGCTCTAACTCACCCAATGCGGTTTCGGCTGCCAGTTTCGTATTCGCTCGGTAAACTGGCTTTAAATCCGCCATAAACGCTTTATGGTGCTTAGAGCCAACATACTTAATTGAATTGCGAATTTGGTGAATAATACACAGCTGAACCTGAGTTTTGGGGAAGATAGTTTCGATGGCATCAGGGAAACCGGTTAATCCATCAATACAGGAAATTAAAATGTCTTTCACCCCTCGATTTTGTAAGTCCGTTAACACAAATAACCAATGATTGGCGCCTTCCGTTTCAGACACATACAAACCGAGTAATTGTTTTTGACCTTCAACATTTAACCCTAAAATGGTGTAAACGGCCTTGCTGACATAACGGCCTTCGTCTTTGACTTTATAATGAATAGCATCTAACCACACTATGGGATAGACCGCATCTAATGGACGAGATTGCCAGGCTTTAAGCTGTGGCACTAATTGGTCAGTGACAGCCGTAATTGAAGCTTCTGAGATTTCTAATCCATATAAATCAGCGACATGCTTTCGGATATCTCGGTAACTGAACCCCATTGAAAACATGGAGAGAATTTTAAGGTCTATTTCTTCAGATAATTTGGTCTGATTTTTCTTCACCAACTGAGGTTCGAAACTTCCAGCCCTATCTCTGGGCGTTTCTAATTCAAACTCACCGGTTGAGGTTTTAATCGTTTTAGACGTTGAGCCATTTTTACGATTGGGCTGGGTATCATCTTCAAGATGCTGCTCTAGTTCGGCTTTTAAAGCGGCTTCTGTCAGCTGCTTGATTAATGGGGTGAGAACGCCATCTTTACCAACTAATGCTTTCCCAGATTGAAGTTGTTTTAATGCTTCATTGAAATCAAATTCTTGAGTCATGTGTCACTCCTGTTTATCTAAATCATAGATTGAAGTGACACAGATTTCTAAACACTACCAAATCGTATGGTAAGTGTGCCCAATGCGCCGTCATAGCATTTATAGTGTGGGTGTCTTGTTTATTTGCTGATTTCGCCAGTCCCTTCTCAGTTAGTGTCACCGATTCCGATTTGCCAACTGAATTATGAATACAGTTTTACTCTTGGGTAGTTTTAACCCGTGGGTCAGATTATTCCCTCACCTTCTTGTTTCTTACTGAACGGTATCTTAGGTATTTAAAGCCTGTATTCACAAGGTTAGTAAAACATGAATCAATCCATAACTTCCACACTCGGCATCGATATTTCAAAAAAGAAGTTTGATGTGGCGCTTCATTTACCCTGACCCCAATTACTTTCAATGTAGTTTCATAAAACACATGTTGCTATATAGATACTATTTAAGTATCCTATTTGAATGTCAAACTCAAACACACAATTTTCAATAGCCGTTCATATCCTTGTAGGGATAGCAAAGTACGGTAAAGTTAATTCTAGCGAGCTGGCGGGAAGTGTTAACGCAAATCCAATTTTTATAAAACGGATTCTTGCTAAGCTTTCTTCTTCAGGTCTTATTAGCTCCTCATCTGGAAGAAATGGTGGGAGTGTTTTGGCACGCCAAGCAGAAAATATCACTTTGCTTGACGTATACAAGGCTGTAGATGCGCCCAAAGCGTTCATGGTGCATAGTTACCCTAAAAATATGTCGTGCAAAATCAGCACCCATATTCAGCCCGCAATGGATGAAGTCCTTGACGACGTGCAAACCGTTTTAGAAGAAAAGCTTAAGTCTGAATCAATTCAAGATATGTTGAAAAAAGTAGCACAAAGGGGATAGCTTTTTTTTGCCGCATAAGGATACTATTAAAGTATCCTTATAGTAATATTGATTTTGGAGAAAAAATGAAAAAACTTAAAGGTAAAATAGCACTTGTAACTGGGGGAAACTCAGGAATTGGTTTTGCAATAGCAAAGAAATTTATACAAGAAGGAGCAAGTGTAATCATTACGGCTCGCAGGAAAGTAAAACTCGATCAAGCTGTTGAAGAACTAGGTGAAAAAGCAACAGGTTTTCAAGCTGACATTTCCAAACTTGATGAGCTGGATAATCTATACCAAATGATTAAGGAAAAATTCGGCCATTTGGATATTGTTGCCGCTAATGCTGGTGGTGGGGAACTACAAGCGCTTGGTGAAATCACAGAAGAAAGCTATTACAGTACTTATGATACAAACGTAAAAGGCGTCATTTTTACAGTTCAAAAAGCACTTCCTTTAATGTCTTCTTCAGCATCCATTATTTTAACAGGATCGACGGCTTCAGCGGGAGGAACACCTGCATTTAGCGTCTATAGCTCTAGCAAAAGTGCAGTCAGGAACCTAGCTCGTAGTTGGATTCTCGACCTTAAAGGAAAGGGTATTCGCATCAACGTGTTAAGCCCTGGCTCAACAGAAACCCCGGGGCTTGCTGGACTTGTCCCTGAAGCGCATAAAGATGAGTTCATTTCGTCATTTACGTCACAAGTACCGCTAGGAAGACTTGCAGAACCAAGTGAAATAGCGTCTGTTGCTGCATTCCTTGCATCTGATGATGCAAGCTATATAAACGGAGCAGAACTCTTTGTTGATGGTGGGTTAGCCCAAATTTAAAAGGCATAAAATAGAGGATAGTTTATCAAAATATTATAGATAGGCTTCCCCACTATGATTATTGCTACATTAGAAGCAAAATGGATTTATTTAAGCGGTAATAGACGAATTGAAGAGTTAGCCCCTCGCTCTTACCTACTGAGAACGTCACACAAGCGCTTTTGTGGTTTCCATCACTTTAAATACATAACAAGGAATTGTACCGGATTCCGTAAACTATCGCGTTTTTTGCAAAGGATCGCAAAAAACGCGATAGTTTACTCCACCGATGAATTCGGCGTTAATGTCCGCTTTACGGCGATAGCTTAATCAAAATTTAATATGCTAAATGACCGTTTTTCGCTCGAAGCCGAACTTCGGATTTGTGACAGTTGCTGCTGTTGATACGACGGTAGCTCAATACGTTTTGCAGTATTTTATATACCAGTTCTTGAACAATACCAGACGCCGGTGATACAGCTATCCCTCGTTTACCCTCAAAGCAAGCATTTAAACCTGTCATTTCGAGTTTTCGCTGATTGGATTCAATCCGTTTTGACTACGGCTTAACAATTTAATTGCTCATTTACAAACGAATTTGGAAAAGCGTCACTGGTTTTAGAACCAATAAAGAGAAAGTAACACTCCCTAAACAAGATACGGTTCTAATATTTCTTCTAGCCACTGTTTAAAACATCGAACTCGTTTTGATAGATTACGCCGATGAGTAACGACTAAGGATGCAATAAGTGGCTCAGGACATAGATTTGGTAAGACCTCCACCAGCCTCCCATTTTCTATATATACATTAAGAGCTGGTTGCCCTGCCTGAATAAGCCCAACCCCAGCCAATCCGCATTCATGATAAGCTTGCACCGGTAGCTGTCAACGAAGTTGACACCCTTATTCGTTTTTACGCTGCAGATTTTAGCCCGGTTTCTGGCTTGTCTGGATTCAACATTACTACATCTACCCGCTGCCACTGACGGCATGAGGCTGACCACCGTTCCGGTCGGGCTTTTTTAGCCATGTCATACAAGGCTTTTCGTTTTGCCAGCAGGCTTATATCTTCTCCCTGATGCCGTTGTTCTGGTGTGACATAACCGATCGCGCTATGCCGATGCTCCTTGTTATACCACTGGCTAAAGCCCTCCACCCAACGCCGGGCTTCCGCCAGATCCAGGAAGCCTGATGACGGCCACGACGGAACATATTTTAGCGTTCTGAACAGCGACTCCACATACGGATTATCGTTGCTGACTCGTGGTCGGCTGTGCGAACCCGTGATGCTCAGTTCTTCCAGTTTCACTTTCAGCGTCTGGGATTTCATCGGCGCACCATTGTCGGCATGTAACACTAACGGATGGCGGTAACACCGTTCACGTAACACGGTGCGGTGCAGCAGCGCGGCCGCTCGCTCGCCGCTTTCCTCTTCGTGAACCTCGTAACCGACGATTTTACGGCTAAAAATATCTTCTATCAGATACAGATAAAAATAGCGGCCGCGAACCCTGGAGGCCAGCCAGGTGACGTCCCACGTCCACACTTGGCATGGCCCGACAGCCTGATAGCTGGTCGGTTTATTCACCTTCAGCGGTGCGCGGCTACGGCCACGGTGATGTACTTGACCCTGCCGCCGCAGTACCCGGTAAAACGTCGATTCACTGGCCAGATAGAGGCCCTTGTCCGCCAGCCGTGGCACGATCTGCGCCGGCGGCAGGCTGGCATATTCCGGCTCATTACATACCGTGACTATCTGATGCTCTTCTTCGGCGGTCAGTTTATTGGCCGGTACCGGACGCTCTGCCGTGGGGCGACGGTCTTCAGCCTGGTTATTCCAGCGCCGCCAGGTGCTCAGGCTTAACCCTGCTTCCCGACAAGCGGGGAGCAGACGTGCGCCGGCGCTCATGGCTTCACGTATCCATCGGATCAGTTGCACGCGTTCGTGAGCGGGGGTCAGTCGTCCTCGTCCGCCTCGCCGTAATACTGATTCAGCTTTTTTCTCAGGACCAGCAGGGCTGCCGCCTCCGCCAGGGCCTTTTCTTTGCGCGCCAATTCACGCTCCAGCCCTTTGATTTTCTTTTGGGCCTGTTTTTGCGACTGCCGGGTATCGACTTGTGGCGTCTGGAGAAAATCCTGTTTCCACTGCGCTATTTGTTCAGGATAAAGCCCTTTGCGACGGCAGTATTCGCTCAGTTCGGTTTCACTGAGTGTGGCGGTTTCAACGATGACGGCAAAACGGGCTTCTGTCGACCAAAGGTCTGTGGTTTTGTTGGCTCCGGGCACCGGTTTTCCCTCCAATTTGGCTTGGACCCGCCAATGATAAAGGGTAGCTTCCGATATCCCTTCCTGTTGTGCAAGTGCGGTGACGGTCATGTTGTAAGGAGGAAGTAATTTAGCCAATACAGCGGCCTTACGCTCTGGTGAATAACGTTTCATAACAGGCTCCGTTGCCCCATAGAGATTTTCAGTTTGGGGTGTCAACTATCCTGCCAGAGGGGGTATTCATGAAACTGGTCATCAGAATAAACGGAATTGCCTGTTCTAGGTTGGCATCTTCCAGGATGATGTGTGGGGATTTACCACCCAGTTCTAAAGTGACGCGTTTAAGTGTTGCAGCACCATCGCGAGCAATGGTTTTTCCTACCACTGTAGAGCCTGTAAAAGAGATTTTTGCCACATCAGGGTTGCGGGTTATCTCGGCACCGACCACATCACCACGACCGTTGACAATATTAATCAAACCAGCGGGTAAATTTGCTGCGTGAACACACTCCATAATCACTTGTGTTTGTAGTGCACTCATTTCACTTGGTTTTGTCACAACAGGACACCCCGCCGCTAATGCAGAAGCTGTTTTGTTGCAAAAATACATTATGTTCGCATTCCATGGCGTAATGTGGCCAGCAACACCAACAGGGTGAAGTGACACTTCTGTGTCACCTACCATTTCCTTAAAGGTCATATTCTGTAAGGCTTCTTTGGCACTTAAGATTACGCCCGCCGCACCTTGAACAAGATATTGCGCCATCCGTATTGGACAGCCATACTCTTTCACTAGTGCCTCAACGTGATCATCTAAGCGGTCCACGATAGCATCATGAAGTCTTTGTAAGTACTCTGCTCGTTGTTCAGGTGTTGATTTTGCGTAGCTTTTGAAAGCCTGTTTTGCCGCAGTGATCGCTCGTTGTGTATCTTCTTCATTACCGAGTACAACTTGACCAATGATTTCCTGAGTCGATGGGTTGATAAGATCGGCAACATCATTACCGTGGGATTCCACGAAGTCGCCATTGATATAATGTTTAGTAATGATTTGCATAAAGCACTCCTGAATTGGTGAGTTTTAACGTCGGTTGCCAGCATTAAGGTTGCCCTCTATACATCTTTGAGAAGGCGCGTTCTCTTACTTAACTGATACTGATTGTATCTCGGCCAATTTGATTTTGACTTGCAGATGACGCCAAAGTTATTGCGGATGGCGTCAATTGTTTCTTGATAAAATGGTCAAACTTGGGGGATGGAGGACGGTGGTAAGAAGAAGGCTCTTTTTCGCAAAGAGCCGGAATTAGGCGTTATTGTTTTGCCAGCATTGCGATGTCTTTGACTTCCAGGATGGGCGTGTAGTACCCATATCTCGCGGCGTTAAGCATGGCCTGACCTATATCTCGTGTTGTTAGAATATACGCTGGGAGCAGTCGCTTTAATAATGGGAATAGCGGCTTCATTATTTGGTAAAAAATACGATAGCTAGCCGTTTTCGAACGAATATTGTCTAAAGGTTGTATTACTGCTGGCCGGAATAGGTATACGGCAGAAAACCCACAACTGAGCAGCGCATTTTCTGTTGAACCTTTCACTCGTGCCCACATGGTTTTTCCTTGTTCACTACTATCGGTACCGGCACCAGAGACATAAATAAAAGTCATGTTTGTATTGTTCTGCACCAGTGTATAAGCGGCGGACAACGTAAGATCGTAAGTAACCGCATGATATTGTTGTTCATTCATTCCTGATGAAGACTGACCAAGACAGAAAAAGCAGGCATCTATTCTCGGCAATTGTTCAATCAATTGCGGTAATAGGGTGAAGTCTTCACATATTATTTGAGTCAGTCGCTTGTCAGTACTCGTGAGTGGTCTTCTTCCGATAACAAAAATCTGCTCTACATCCGCCTCGGATAAAGCTTCGCGTAAAGCCCCTTGACCTACCATGCCGTTGGCACCAAAAATCAGTATGTTCATGCTACCTCTCACTAACAATAATGATGATTTCTAAATTTTGTTTCCCAATCGATGTTCCTCCCGCCATTTCGAGGGGGTGATACTTTCCCATGCCTGAAATGCGCGAAAGAAAGAGGCTTGATCTTCATAGCCGAGCATATAGGCAATTTCGCTTAGGTCATATTCGGTTTCTCTCAGATATTCAAGCGCCAGCTCATGACGGGTATCGGACAATATCGTCTGGAAGTTGCCCCCTTCACTACTGAGTTGTCGTTGCAATGTACGTTCGCTGATCGCCAATTCTCTCGCGATGCTCTTTAGTTCAGGACGTCCGGCAGTGAGGCTTTTTCGCAGCAACCAACGTACTTTATCTGACATTGATGCACTGGCTTGCTGTTGATCCAATTCATCATCCAAAGCTCTATCTAGCATGGCGGTCAGTTCGGTATTGAATTGGGTAAAGGGCAAATTCAGCATGCGATTACTGATATACAAGCTATCCTGTTTGGCATTCCACTTGATAGGGCACTGGAAATAATCGGCAACAGCCTGGGATTTTGCTCTGCTCAGTTCTAGTTTGATGTTCTGGATGGGATTTTCGGTACCGTTGCGTCCAAGAGCGATAATAGAAACAAACGTCGCGTCCGTCAGGGCCGATGGGGTATGGTTACCAGCAAACGGCCAGTGAGGTACAATTTTCGTGTATTTATCACCAGTTTCAAGTCTGAGCTGCTCTGGAGCACATAAAGATTTATATCTAACGACCCGTTGTACAGCATCAAGAAAGTTTTTAGCGTGATAGGCTACGAGAAAAGAAGGCGGCAAAACCTTACTATCCAGAGTGCTGGCAAGCTCAATACCCACATCTGGGCCTTTCAACTGCTCTAAGGCAGACCACAGCGCAAAAAATTGTGCCGTGGTGACTTTCGCTTGCTCCAGTCCCACTGAAAGTGGCAACTCTGCCTGTTTGATTAAGAGAGACCGGCTAATGTTAAGCCGGTCAACACCCAGCCAAAAAGCGCTGGGTAATTTGATTCGATCAGGAGTCATCATTTTGCCTGAAATCCACCGTCTATATTGAGAATGTGACCAGTCACAAAACTAGCTTCGTCGGACAGCAGCCATGCGATACCGTTGGCAATCTCTTCTGGTTTACCTAAACGGTTCATCGGATGCATGGCGCTGATGACTTCTTCATTATAGTTTTCATCGCTGCCGTCAAGTTGTTTGGCAATAATGTCGGTTTTGGTTGCGCCTGGTGCCACGCCATTAATACGGATCCCCTGAGCTGCATGATCAAGCGCCGCAGATTTAGTGAGTCCCACCACAGCATGTTTTGTGGCTGCGTAAGTGCCAGCCCATGGCATACCGTTTAAACCTGCAATAGAGGCAAGGTTGACAATTGAGCCATTTCCTTGTTTTAACATTTGGACAATCTCGTGTTTCATGCAGTAGTACAAACCTGAAACATTGGTGTCGAGCATAGCCTGAAAGTTAGCGCTATCGGAAAAGTTCAACGAAGCGGTTTCGTTTGAAATGCCCGAGTTATTGATTGCCATATCTAATTGACTAAATTTCTCAACGATTTGGTTAATCATCGACTGAACTGCTTGTTCATCTGTGACATCATTTTGAATGAACTCGACGATAGCTCCCTGTGTTGCTACCTTTTGAATTTCCTTAACCGCCTCGGCACCTTTGTCGATATTACGGCCAGAAATGATTACGTTAATGCCCTGGCTAATCAACTTCTTTGCTGTTGCCTTGCCAATACCTGTTGCTCCGCCAGTAATTAATGCTGTTTTATTCATCATAATTTTTTCCTCAGTGATTTGTGTTGACCAAATCATCATAGTGCGGAAAAGACATGATTGATTTGCAAAAGGCGCCAATTTAATTGCAAAAGGTGACAGATTGAAGAAAGCTAAGTGTTGATGGTGTATATGGGATTAGTATTATTTATGCGATAAGAACAAAACATTTCCTAAAGCTAAAATACATTTGTCCAAAAATGAGTTACGTTGAATATCTGTTATCTCAATAAGCTTAAAATGAGACGAGTCAAAAATAGTACTTGTATGGCTGTCAGATATGATTAATTTCTCATCACATCTGACAGATCAAGTTAAGACTTACTCGTATAATTGATAGCAAGATACTAAGTGGCCCACTCATCAATCATGTCAGCCCAATCCTGCAACATAGCCGTGCGCTGTTCTCGGTACTCGGCTTTGTTGTAAACTGCCCTCACCCCTTTCTGTTCGTGCGCCAGGCATTTTTCTATCCAGTCAGTGTTATACCCTGCTTCATGCAGCAATGTACTCGCTGTTCTACGTAGGTCATGCGGCCCAAACTTACTTAGTGACTGACCTTCCTTTTGCGCGGCTTTGTATGTCAAATCCATGACTCGGTTCATCGTCGCACTGCTCATTGGGGCATCGGAGTCATAACGAGAAGGAAGAATGTAATCAGACCCACCGGCAAATGTCTTCAAGGCGATCAAAATGTCCATCGCCTGGCGTGACAAAAATACCAGGTGAGGATTACGCCGTTTCATCCTCTCTTTAGAAATCGTCCACAACGCTTCGCTAAAGTTAATTTCGCTCCAGGTCGCATTGGTTAATTCGCTTTTACGTACCATGGTCAGCAACAGTAACTTTACCGCAGCACGAATCGAAGGCGTGGTTCCTACCTTTTCCATATAGCGGTACATCAAACCAATCTCAGCCGGTGTTAAGGTTCGGTCTCTTGGTTCAAATCGAGCGATACTTGCAGGCCTCACTAGGTCTGCCGGGTTCTCAACTTTCTGCCCTCTCTCAATAGCCCACCGATACACCTGGAGTACAATATCACGCGTGTGTACAGCCGTTGCGGGCGCTCCACGCTCTACTATCGAGTCAGTCAGTGAACGCAGATCCTCATGGGTAATTTCTGTAAGCTTCCAGTTACCAAATTTATCTTTAAGTTCTCGGGCATAGACTGAACGACGCATATCCCGGGTAGAATCGGCCATCTGATAGCCACGCAGCCATTTTATAGCCCAGGCACCAAAGGTTTCAGCATCTTTCGTTCTCGCCTTCGCACGGGCTTTCTCTTTGGCCGGTGACTTTCCATCAATAACCATTCTCTTCGCTTCATTGAGACGCTCACGCGCTTCTGCTAACGTGATGCCTCCGACTCCGTAGCGGCCAAAGGTGATGGTTTCTTGTCTGCCATTGATTGAGTAGTTGTAGCGAAAGGAGATAGACCCCGCTTTGGTGACAGCAACATAAAGACCATCACGGTCATTAACTTTGTAAAGTTTATCTTTAGGCTTGAGATTGCGTAGCTTGGTATCAGTCAGCATGTTTCGACCTATTATTCTTGTTTGATACCATGCTGAAAAACCTCTAAATAATTATGGATTAATCATTATAAAACAGATAGATATAAAAATTTAATACCATGCCCCATCAAAAACACTCAGCATGGTATCGGGCGTAATCCATGGTATTACTGATGAATCATACCCATCAAAATACCACGGTCAAACCGTGCTTGGCGTTGCCAGACATTGCCAAAAATGACTAAGCTAAAAACAAAAAAAGTCCGCAATTACGCGGACTTAAGTATGATTTGGTGCCTGTTAATGCCAGACCTTTCTTAAAGGAGCATTATTCCCACTCAATCGTCGCGGGTGGTTTTCCGGAGATGTCATAAACCACGCGGGAGATGCCGTCGACTTCATTGATGATGCGGTTGGAGCAACGACCGAGGAAATCATACGGTAGGTGCGCCCAGCGTGCGGTCATGAAATCGATGGTTTCTACTGCACGCAGTGAAACCACCCAATCGTATTTACGCCCATCGCCCATCACGCCCACCGAACGCACTGGCAGGAAAACAGTGAATGCCTGGCTGACTTTGTTGTACAAGTCGGCTTTATGCAGCTCTTCGATGAAGATCGCATCCGCACGACGCAACAGGTCGCAATACGCTTTCTTCACTTCGCCCAGTACACGAACGCCCAGACCTGGCCCCGGGAACGGATGGCGGTACAACATGTCATACGGCAGACCCAGTTCCAGACCAATCTTGCGGACTTCATCCTTGAACAGCTCTTTCAACGGCTCAACCAGACCCAACTTCATCTCTTTCGGCAAACCGCCGACATTATGGTGAGATTTAATGACATGCGCCTTGCCCGTTGCAGAAGCAGCAGATTCAATAACATCCGGGTAAATAGTGCCCTGCGCCAGCCATTTCACATCAGACTGCTTGCTGGCTTCTTCGTCAAATACTTCAACAAACACACGACCGATAATTTTACGTTTCGCTTCCGGCTCATCCACGCCCGCCAACGCACTCAGGAAGCGCTCTTCTGCCGGAACATGCACGATGTTCAAACCAAAGTGATCGCCAAACATGTCCAGCACCTGCTCAGCTTCATTCAGACGCAGCAATCCGTTATCCACGAACACGCAGGTGAGACGCTCGCCAATGGCACGATGTAGTAGCATGGCGGTCACGGAAGAATCCACACCACCAGACAGGCCGAGAATCACTTTATCATTCCCTACCTGCTCACGAAGGCGGGCCACAGCATCATCAATAATTTTGGCGGGTGTCCACAACGCTTCACACTGACAGATATCACGCACAAAGCGTTCTAATATGCGCTGTCCTTGACGGGTGTGTGTCACTTCTGGATGGAACTGAACGCCGTAAAAACGTTTCTCTTCATTCGCCATAATGGCAAACGGGCAAGTATCCGTGCTGGCAATGGTCACGAAATCCTGAGGAATCGCCGTCACTTTATCGCCATGACTCATCCACACATCCAACACTGGAACACCAAAACCGCTGATAGAATCCTGAATATCCCGAACCAGCGTGCAGTCCGCCTTGACTTCAACCTGCGCATAACCAAATTCACGCTCATTGGAACCTTCTACCGTCCCACCCAGTTGCATCGCCATGGTCTGCATGCCATAACACACACCCAGAACAGGCACGCCCGCCTGGAAGACATATTCCGGGGCACGTGGGCTATTGAACTCAGTGGTACTTTCCGGTCCACCGGAAAGAATAATCCCATTTGGATTGAATTCGCGGATTTGCGCTTCAGTGACATCCCATGCCCAAAGCTCACAGTAAACGCCCAGTTCACGAACCCGCCGTGCAACCAGCTGCGTATATTGAGAACCGAAATCCAGAATAAGAATGCGGTGTTGATGAATGTTTTCTGTCATGGGAAATATATTCCAAATACAAAAAGCTAAAAGTGATTAAACCCGGTGAAGATTACCGGGTTTAACGGGTTAAATCCGCCTGCAAACCACCTTATGAACCCATACGGTAATTCGGCGATTCCTTGGTGATGGTTACATCGTGGACATGGCTTTCCTGAATACCCGCACCGCTAATACGGACAAATTCCGCTTTAGTTCGCAGCTCATCAATGGTTCCGCATCCGGTCAATCCCATACAGGAACGCAGGCCGCCCATCTGTTGATGAACGATCTCTTTCAAACGCCCTTTGTACGCGACACGACCTTCGATACCTTCCGGCACCAATTTGTCTGCGGCATTGTCAGACTGGAAATAGCGATCGGAAGACCCTTTGGACATCGCACCCAGCGACCCCATACCGCGATAAGATTTGAAAGAACGCCCTTGATAGAGCTCAATTTCTCCAGGAGACTCTTCCGTACCCGCCAGCATGGAACCCACCATGACACAGGCTGCGCCCGCGGCGATGGCTTTGGCAATATCGCCGGAGAAACGAATGCCGCCATCAGCGATAACCGGAACGCCCGTACCTTCCAGTGCCTCCACGGCATCTGAAATAGCGGTAATCTGCGGTACACCCACACCCGTTACGATACGAGTGGTACAGATAGAACCAGGACCGATACCCACTTTCACCGCACTGACACCCGCCTCAACCAGCGCCAGCGCACCTGCGCCAGTCGCTACGTTGCCGCCGATAATTTGCAGCTCGGGATATTTGTTACGGGTTTCACGAATACGTTGTAGCACGCCTTCAGAGTGACCGTGAGACGAGTCGATCAGCAATACATCAACACCCGCTGCGACCAGTGCATCGATACGCTCTTCATTACCCGCACCAGCACCAACTGCCGCACCAACACGCAGACGCCCATGCTCATCTTTACAGGCATTCGGTTTACGCTCTGCTTTCTGGAAATCTTTAACGGTGATCATCCCAACCAGATGGAACTGATCATCCACGACCAGCGCCTTCTCAATGCGTCGTTCATGCATTTTTTGCAATACGACTTCGCGTGCTTCACCTTCTTTTACCGTCACCAGACGCTCTTTCGTTGTCATGAAATCGCTGACCGGCCGGTTAAGATCAGTTACAAAGCGAACATCACGACCAGTGATAATCCCTACCAACTCGTTGCCTTCGGTAACCACTGGGTAACCGGCGAAACCATTACGCTTGGTCAGTTCTTTTACCTGATGCAACGTTGTGGTTGGTGTTACGGTTTGTGGATCGACAACCACACCGCTTTCATGTTTTTTTACACGGCTGACTTCTTCTGCCTGACGCTCAATAGACATGTTTTTGTGAACAAAACCTAATCCGCCTTCCTGAGCCAGCGCAATCGCCAGACCAGATTCGGTGACAGTATCCATCGCTGCGGACAGCATAGGAATGTTCAGACTGATCGTTTTCGTGAGTCGAGTGGTTAAATCAGCCGTATTAGGCAGGACAGTAGAATGTGCGGGAACAAGGAGAACGTCATCAAACGTTAGTGCTTCTTTAGCGATACGTAGCATGGGCAATATCTCACCAAGGGTGGGTGGAAGATTAGATAAAATATTGCCGTGGCATTATACAGAGCGTAATCGGTTGCCTCCAGCATTTTTTTACTAAAATGCTTGATTACCTTTTACAGGCAGGTAGTATCGATCAATTAAGTCACTGTTTTAAAATTTGATCTGGCTCACAATGTCTCAACTTCCTTCTTCTGCAATTTTCACCGTAAGTCGCCTTAATCAGACGGTTAAACAACTGCTGGAAGGCGAAATGGGTCAGATCTGGCTTTCCGGTGAAATATCCAACTTCTCGCAACCTGCATCCGGCCATTGGTATTTTACGCTGAAAGACGAGCGTGCACAGGTGCGTTGCGCCATGTTCCGTAATAGCAATCGCCGGGTAATCTTCCGCCCACAGAATGGCCAACAGGTGCTTATCCGGGCGATCATTACTCTGTATGAGCCTCGCGGGGATTACCAGTTGCTGGCAGAAAGTATGCAGCCCGCCGGTGATGGTCTGCTGCAACAGCAGTTTGAACAACTGAAACAGCGTCTGTCCGCTGAAGGCTTGTTTGAACAGAAATACAAGCAACTCCTGCCTAAACCCGCCAAACAAGTAGGCGTTATCACCTCTGCCAGCGGTGCGGCACTACACGATATCCTGCAAGTTTTACAACGCCGTGACCCATCTTTGCCCGTGGTCATTTACCCCACAGCGGTTCAGGGTAATGAAGCGCCATTACAAATTGTCCGCGCCATTGAACTGGCGAATCAGCGTCAGGAATGTGATGTTCTGATTGTTGGGCGCGGCGGCGGTTCACTGGAAGATTTATGGAGTTTTAATGATGAACGAGTGGCACGGGCCATTTTTGCCAGCGCTATTCCTGTGGTCAGTGCCGTAGGCCATGAAACGGATGTCACCATTGCCGATTTCGTCGCTGACCTGCGTGCGCCGACGCCTTCAGCCGCCGCCGAACTGGTCAGCCGTAATCATCCAGAACTACTACGACAGATCCAATCCTTGCGTCAGCGGCTGGAAATGAGCATGGATTACTATCTGGCTCAGCGTGCACAAACCTTTAGTCGCTTTTATCATCGCTTGCAGCAACAGCACCCACAGCTACGGCTGGCAAGGCAGCAAAATCAGCTGATCCGGCTGCGTCAGCGATTAGACGATGTAATACAAATCCGGCTTCGTCATGCTGCGCGTCAACATGAGCGACAGTTGCAACGTCTGATGCAGCAACAACCGCAACCGCGGATTCACCGTGCTCAGCAGCATTTGCAACAACTGCGTTATCAATTGCAACAGACCGTGGAACGGCAGCTAAATCAGCATAAACAGCGCTTTGGTGAAACCTGTTCCCACCTGGAAGCGGTCAGTCCGCTAGCAACGCTGGCACGCGGCTATAGTGTGACATCGACATCTGATGGTCAGGTAATGAAAAGAACTATTCAGGCGTCCATCGGCGATACCCTGAAAACTCGCCTTCAGGATGGATGGGTAGCAAGCCAGATAACCGAAATTCGCTCAGAATCCGCAACTGTCGTGAAAAAACGTTATAAACAGAAGATCTGATCTCTACACTATACTTATCGCTTCATTACTGGTTATCTATGAGTAGGGATGAGCATCAGCATACATGATGTTCACCTATCATAAGGAGATGAGGCATGAGGCTAATACGTAGCATAATCCCCCCCTATATCCTGCATCGTATTATCAACAATGGTTCTGATGAAGAGCGTCGTTGTGCCCAACAGACATTAATGCATGTCCAATCGCTGATGGTAGAGATGTTATCCAAACCCGTGCCGCATGAGATATACACTGGCGGTCAGGTTGATCGGAAAATCTATAATGCAGAACATCAACAGCAACTGCCGGGAATCCAGGTACGTACCGAGGGCCAAGCCAGTAATGGTGATATCGCTGCCGATGAAGCGTACAACTATCTGGGCGCCACCTATGATTTTTTCTGGCAGATATTCGGCCGTAATTCATTAGATAACCAAGGGTTACCGCTTTCTGGGACCGTGCATTATGGCAAAGATTATCAGAACGCCTTCTGGAATGGGCAGCAGATGGTTTTTGGTGATGGCGACGGCAAGATTTTCAACCGTTTTACTACCGCGATTGACGTGGTCGGCCATGAACTGACGCATGGCATCACTGAAAGTGAAGCAAACTTCATCTACTTCCGTCAGTCTGGGGCGCTCAATGAGTCGATGTCCGACGTATTTGGCTCCATGGTAAAACAGTTCTACCATAAACAAACGGCACAACAAGCGGACTGGATCATCGGCGAAGGTCTGCTGGCAGAGAATATTGACGGTAAAGGCCTACGCTCTATGGCCAGACCCGGCACAGCTTATGATGATTTATTGCTGGGAACCGACCCACAGCCAGCACATATGCGTGACTATATCAATACACGTGAAGATAATGGCGGAGTCCATCTTAATTCCGGCATTCCCAACCGGGCATTTTATCTGACGGCAATGGGGTTGGGGGGCTATTCCTGGGAAAAAGCCGGGCAGATCTGGTACGACACACTATGTGATAAATCACTACCCCAGAATGCCGATTTTTCCGTTTTTGCCAAATTCACTGCCGAACATGCTGAAAAACGTTTTAATGCCGTCGTTGCCGATATTGTCATTCAGGCCTGGTATCAGGTCGGTGTGGAAACGGGAATAACCAATGAACATTCAGCCCGCTTTGACTGATGATGCAGTGATTGAACTGGCACGTGAAGGTGGTTTTGCCTGGATACCCAAACTCGCGGGGCATCGACGTTTTGCGCTGGCCGATATCCCGTCTCCGGCGCGGGAAAAAACGTGTGCAATACTGCGCAACATCTTCTCTGCGGTACGAGAACCTGATCGACAGAGCCCACCGGGTCGTGGCGATCAGTTTTATTACCGCATTCATATCAGCTACAGCAATCAGCACAATGCCTCACATCAGGATATTGTGCTACTCATTCCAGAATGCGATGCACCAGTGGAGTTGGAGGCGCTCTGGCGTAACGGCCCTTCGGGATAATCGCCGCTCATTCCGGTTGGTAATGGCATTCAACCTGCTTTTTCGAGATCAGCCCGTGACCATGTTGGCAGAAGTAATCAACTGCACCGCAAGCTTTCAGCACGTGTAACGCCTGGTGGCACTCAGGACAGAATATCTGGCGGAGATATCCCTGCTGACAGATGGCACAGTAAAAATGTTCGTCGTTTCGCCATTGCATTTCATGTTGACACTGAGGACAAACGGCTTCCATTATTTCTCTCCACGTTAATGTCAAACGATATCTGGTCTATGGTAATGGCATAAAACAACGGGGCAGATATGCTCTGCCCCGTATGTGATTACTTACCTTTCTTGATGTGCTGTATCAAACGTTTGCGCTTACGAAGCTGATTTGGAGTCAATGTGTTGCGCTTATCCGCAAAGGGATTCTCACCTTCTTTGAACTGAATACGGATTGGCGTTCCCATAACATCCAGTGAACGACGGTAATAATTCATCAGGTAGCGTTTATAGGAATCCGGCAGATCTTTTACCTGATTGCCGTGAATAACGACAATCGGTGGATTATAGCCACCGGCATGTGCATATTTCAGTTTTACTCGGCGACCACGCACCAACGGTGGCTGATGGTCATCTGCCGCCATCTGCATGATACGGGTCAGCATGGAAGTTCCTACCCGACGAGTAGAGCATGTGTAAGCTTCAGTGACTGACTCAAACAAATTCCCGACACCACTGCCATGCAACGCAGAAATGAAATGGATACGGGCAAAATCAATAAAGCCCAGGCGCATATCCAATGTTTCTTTCACCTGATCTTTTACTTCCTGTGACAACCCATCCCATTTATTGACCACAATCACCAGCGAACGGCCAGCATTGAGAATAAAGCCCAGCAGCGAGAGATCCTGATCAGAAATACCTTCCCGGGCATCAATCACCAACAGGACTACATTCGCATCTTCAATCGCCTGTAGGGTTTTAATAACCGAAAACTTCTCTACCGTCTCGGTTATTTTCCCACGCTTACGGACTCCGGCAGTATCGATCAGGACATATTCACGGCCGTCACGTTCCATTGGAATATAGATACTGTCCCGGGTGGTTCCCGGCATATCGTAAACCACCACACGATCTTCACCCAAAATCCGATTGGTGAGCGTGGACTTACCAACATTGGGCCGCCCGACAATAGCCAGTTTAATGGGTAACGATTCGGGATCGAAATCATCCTTCGGTTCGCTATTTTCGCTATCGGACTGCTGCTCAGCCAATTGCTCCGCCCAATAGGCCGCATTAGCCTCTTCTTCCGTCAGTTCTTTCGGTTCAGGCGCCTCACCAATAAAAGGCAGTAGAGCCTTTTCCAGCAATGAAGTGACACCTCGACCATGAGATGCTGCGATAGGGTACACTTCGCCTAATCCCAACGAGTAAAAATCGGCAATACCAGTATCCGCGTCAATCCCGTCAATTTTGTTGGCAACCAGGAAGGTGGGCTTTTCACGACTGCGCAGATGCTGGGCGATGCCGCGATCTGCCGGCATTAAACCATCACGGGCATCCACCATGAACAGGACGATATCGGCCTCTTCGATAGCTTGCAGTGATTGGCCTGCCATACGTGTTTCCACCCCTTCCTCACTACCATCGATGCCTCCGGTATCAATGACAATAAATTCATTCCCTTCTACCTCAGCACGACCATACTTGCGGTCACGCGTCAGCCCTGGGAAATCCGCCACCAATGCATCACGGGTACGCGTCAAGCGGTTAAACAGCGTGGATTTACCCACATTCGGGCGCCCGACCAGCGCGACGACAGGTATCATTGTTACAACCTCATTGCTTATATTTCAATTTGTTACAGCAAGTATCACTCACTGATGATAAAAGACGAAACGGCCCCTGATAGTGTCAGGAGCCGTTAAAAGGATCATGTGATGATGAACATTCTGATCCGGCATACTGTTGGTGTATCAGCGGGTGAAAGCGTAAACCTCACCGTCTTTAGACTGTACCAGTAATTTGTCGCTGGCCACCACCGGTTTGCTCAAAAAGCCAGAACCATCCACTTTCTGTTGGGAAACAAAACGGCCATCGGCAGTATTAACCCAGTGGAGATAACCTTCCGCATCCCCCACGACCAGATAACCATCGAACAAAACGGGTGCCGTCAGATTACGGTGCAGCAAATCACTCTGGCGCCAGATATTAACGCCGCCACTGGTACTCAGCGCTACAATCCGATCATTCTGATCTACCAGATAGATACGATCACCATCAACAATGAAATCGTTTACCGACCCCAGATCACGTTTCCACACGATTTGACCAGAGCGCAGATCCAATGCCGTCATATTACCATTATAGCCGAGTGCATACACAACATCGCCCACAACTACTGGTGTCGTATCCACATCGTTCAGGCGATCAATTTCTGTCGCGCCACTTGGTTGAGAAATACGCTGTTGCCAGATTAACTGCCCCTGATTCATCATCACGGCGCTAACACGGCCATTATCACCGCCAACAATTGCGGCACCAAATGCTGTGGTTGGCGCAGATTCACCACGCAACGACAGCGTTGGCATATCAAGGCTAACCGTCCATTTAATGGAACCATCAGATTCATTTAATGCTTGCAGCATACCGTTGCTGGTATGTATCAGTACCATACCATCACTGATGACCGGACGAGAAAGCACTTCACCTGCCGCTTTGGTTTGCCATACCTTGGCACCATCATCTGCATTCAGGGCAAAGACTAGCGCTCTTTCACTGCCGATGTACACGCGATTACCGGATACAGAAACCCCACCAGATAACAGGGCTGAACGGTTACGGGAAAACAGACCTGTCTTTTCTGACAGATCGACACGCCACTTTTCTTCGCCATTAGTTAAGTCTAACGCTTTTACCACACCATGACGGTCAGCGGCATAAACCTGATTATTCTGCCAGGTTGGCCCCAGATTAGAGTAAAACTCGCCAGTACCATCACCAACAGAACGGCTCCAAACCTTGGTTGGTGTGAACTGATTCTCAACCTGAGGTAACGGAGACATAGTGACAACATCTTCTTCGTGATCGAACAAGGAACATCCGCTCAGTAGGGCAACAGAAATCAATCCTACAAAAAGTGTTTTATGCAATTGCATGGAATTCCTCTTAGCTGGGCAGATTGTTCAATTTCAAGCGTAATAAAGACTGCAATGCCTGGGGAGGATTTGCCGCCATGCCTTTGTTGTAAGCATCACGCGCCCCTTTATTATCCCCTTTGCTAGCCAGTGCATCACCGCGAACGTCAGCAGCCAGCGCTTCCCAACCGGTCTGCTTGATCATATCAAGTGTTTTCAGCGCTTCATTCGCTTTATTTTCCTGCAACTGAATACGAGCCAAACGCAGATTGACCAACGCTTTCAGATCATCATCTTTCGTCTGTCCCTGCGCCTGTTTTAACTGCTGATCAGCTTTAGCAAAATCTTTTTGTTCCACGAAGTGGTGTGCTAGCTCAAGCGATGCCAGTGCACCGTAATTATTACTGTTATCAGCAGAAAATTTCTCTACCGCGGCAACAGCATCAGATTTGCCAGCAGTAAGCATGTCGCTGACATGTTGGTAAGCAGCTGATGTCGCCATCGCATTACCATCCTGATGGCTTTGCCAGAAACGCCAGCCAGCCAGTGCACCAATACCAAGCACAATACCGACAACAAGCGCCTTGCCGTTTTCTGCAAAGAAACGGCGAACAACCTCAACCTGTTCATTCTCTGTGGTATAGACTTCCACGGTGTCGTTCTCCTCAACCCAGTAGCGTTGCCAATCGTGCGGCAACGTCGGCCTGCATCAGTGTTTCCTGTTCACCACTGGTCAGGTTTTTTACCACAACCTCACCGGCAGCTACTTCATTTTCACCTAACACCAGCGCAACACGTGCGCCACTTTTATCCGCACGGGTAAATTGCTTTTTAAAATTACCACCGCTGTAATTAGTCATCACTTTCAGCTGCGGCATATCATCACGCAGTCTTTCGGCCAGTTGCATCGCCGCACTCTGCGTGCCTACACCGGAAGAAATCAGGTAAACATCAACACTGGGTAACGCGGCGAATTCAGGATTAATCGCCTGAACCAGTAGAATCAGACGCTCAAGTCCCATGGCAAAACCAACCGCTGGTGTATTGGCCGGTCCCCCCAATTGCTCTACCATGCCATCATAACGACCACCGGCACATACCGTTCCCTGGGAGCCCAAACTGTTGGTTACCCATTCAAAAACGGTACGGTTGTAATAATCCAGACCACGAACCAGACGCGGATTAATCTTATATGGGATACCCGACTGCGTTAAAAGTTCACACAATTCATTGAAATGCGCGCGGGATTCATCATCCAGATAAGCGGTAAGTATCGGCGCGTCATCCAATAACACCTGCACCTGAGGATTTTTTGAATCAAGAACTCGCAGCGGGTTGGTGTACATACGCCGCAGACAATCTTCATCCAGTTGATCTTTATGCTGTTCAAGAAACGCGATCAACGCTTCGCGATAACGGGCACGGGCGTCCAATGAACCAATGGAATTCAGTTCCAGTGTTACGTGTTCCGCAATCCCCAACACTCGCCACCAGCGAGCGGTCATCAGCATCAGTTCGACATCAATATCGGGTCCTTTCAGCCCAAAGACTTCGCAACCAAGCTGGTGAAACTGACGATAACGGCCTTTCTGTGGACGTTCATGGCGAAACATTGGGCCAACGTACCACAGCCGCTGTTCCTGATTGTACAGAATACCGTGCTCAATACCGGCACGGACACAACCCGCGGTATTTTCAGGACGCAATGTCAGGCTATCGCCATTACGATCCTCAAAGGTATACATCTCTTTTTCCACGACATCAGTCACTTCACCAATAGCTCGTTTGAACAGAGATGTCTGCTCAACAATAGGTGTACGGATTTCACCATAACCGTAACTGCCGAGTACCTGTTTCAGACTGTCCTCAATACGCTGCCACAATGCCGTTTCGGCTGGCAGGTAGTCGTTCATGCCGCGAATGGCTTGAATATTTTTCGCCACGTCAGTTCTCTATGCGTTTTTCAAAAAATAGGTCCGATTATAGGAGGAACAGCGCCACTTCTTCAATGTAGTGCTGGCATCATCAGGTCTATTAATTCAGGATTTAGGCACAATTGCATCCAATCATGCCGCAAAGATTATTTATCAACCATGTTGATCGCAATACGCTGTTTTTCATCCAGCATTGTGGCCTTGGCACGGATTTTCGCTTCCAGCAGATCAATCATCTGGTCATTATCAAAACGCTCTTTCTGACGAGTGCCATCCTCATAAAAACCGCTTTTCTTATTACCGCCGGTAACACCCAGTGTTGAAAGCAGTGCTTCACCCGGGCCGTTTACCACACAACCGATAATGGAAACATCCATAGGGGTGATGATATCTTCCAGACGCTGTTCCAACGCATTCACCGTACCAATCACGTCAAACTCCTGACGTGAACAGGTGGGGCAAGCAATAAAATTAATACCGCGAGAGCGAATGCGCAGGGATTTCAGGATGTCAAAACCGACCTTGACCTCTTCTACGGGATCTGCCGCCAGTGAAATACGAAGTGTATCGCCGATACCTTCCGACAACAGCATACCCAGCCCGATCGCCGACTTGACCGAACCACTACGGGCACCACCTGCTTCCGTGATACCCAAATGCAGTGGCTGATCAATGCGGGATGCCAGCAAACGGTAAGATTGCACCGCCAGGAAAACATCAGAGGCTTTCACACTAACTTTGAACTGATCAAAGTTAAGGCGATCCAGAATATCCACGTGCCGCATGGCTGATTCCACCAATGCTTCCGGTGTCGGCTCGCCATACCTTTCCTGTATATCTTTTTCCAACGAGCCAGCATTAACACCAATACGGATAGGAATATTTTTATCACGTGCACAATCCACTACGGAACGGATACGTGCTTCATTACCGATATTGCCAGGGTTAATACGCAGGCAATCGACACCATATTCGGCAACTTTCAACGCAATACGGTAGTCGAAATGTATATCGGCCACCAGAGGGATATCCACTTGCTGTTTAATCAACTTGAATGCTTCGGCAGCATCCATCGTTGGCACGGAAACACGGACGATATCAACCCCGACACGCACCAATGAAGCGATTTGTTTAACTGTCGCATCGACATCAGTGGTCCGGGTATTGGTCATCGATTGCACAGCAATCGGTGCCCCATCACCTACAGGCACCTTACCAACGTAAATCCGGGTTGATTTTCGACGGGTAATGGGCGCTGCGTTATGCATTACTTCTTCTCCAAAATCACTACTGCTGACTGCAGAGTATTACTGTGCGGCAAGCGTTAAGCGCGCAACTTGATGGCTTCTTACAAACCGGCTCAAATCAACTGGTTTACCTTGATATTCAATCTGTACTGCCGCAGGTGCACCAATTTTCAGTCGATAAGGCGCTTGACCACTTAGGTTAAGTGAGCCGCCACTTCGCTGAACACCACTGAATAATTTCTTACCAGAAGCATCCACCACTTCCAGCCAGCAGTCCGCTGTAAAATGCATAACAATGGTATTCGCCGCTGTTGTCACACTACCAGGCGAAGTGCTGGCAGCAGCAGTAGCACTCTGGCCCAGCAATGACTGAACCGGTGCCTGACTGGGTGAAACAACCGCTGGCGACTGTGATGGAACCGTTGCCGACTGTGACGGAACCGTTACTGGCGGAACCGATGGCTGTACCTCGGCGACAGGAGGATTTTTTGTATCAGTGGCGGTATTATCGGCAGGTGCCGCTGTATTAGTGGTTTCGCTTCCGGCAGCGGCACTTTCATCAGGATCTACCGGCGCCTGCTCACTATGGCCGAGAGCAACAGACTGCTCCCCACCACTCGTCTGCGCTGCGCTGGTGTGATCCACCATAGAATTGATTTCCTGCTGCTGTGCCTGATGGTTCTGCCACCACCAAGCGACGGTCAATCCTAAAACGACCAGCAGAATTAACCAAGTGAGCATCATCAGCCAGCCGTCTCGCTTTTTACGGCTCTTGCCTAACGAAAAAGTCTGCATCAGTGCCACATTGGAGGTTCGGCTGGGAACCACATGCTTTTCCAGCATCGGCAGCAGCTCATCTTCGGGCAGATGGACTAATTTGGCATAGGAACGGATATAGCCACGCAGAAAAGTAGGAGAGAGGCTGGCGGGTGTATTGTCTTCTTCGATCTCACGAATAGTAGACACTTTCAGACATAA
The DNA here is from genome assembly GCF_002847015.1 of Prodigiosinella confusarubida. Lineage (GTDB taxonomy): Bacteria > Pseudomonadota > Gammaproteobacteria > Enterobacterales > Enterobacteriaceae > Prodigiosinella > Prodigiosinella aquatilis. The sequence continues at coordinate 1,973,046 of NZ_CP025085.1, read as the reverse complement.
GCGTTCGGCAACGACTTGTTGCGTAAATTCCAAACGCTCACGTGCCTGACGCAGGCGTTCGCCCGGTGTAGCTATCGTTGATGCAGTGTTATCTTGAGTGGCTTCAGTATTCATTAGCTAAAAACTGCTGGTACCGTTTAGATTGTGGAAAACCTTGCGCCAGCAACAAACCATAACGATTGACTTCGTCAGTATGCCCCGCCAGCGCGGCGAAACGAATCTGTAGCCATAAACTTTCAGCACTGGCCGGAAGAATCGGCTGATAAATATCCAGGAGCAATTGCGCCTGTTCATAATGTCCTGTCACGAACTGATGGTCCGCTTCCAACAGCAACCGCCCCCCTTTGTCGGGGTCGTACTTCAGCGCCCGGCTAATCAATTGACGTGCGTCTTCATCCTGCCCAGCTTTGAAAAAGCAGTACCCCGCATTTTCCAGAGCATCAGCAACCTGACTGTAATCAGAGAGTTGTATAGCCGCACGAAACTGTTGCTGAGCCGCTACATACTGCCCTAAACCACAAAGAAACGCACCGTAATTATTCATCACGTCACTATTACCGGGTACCTGCCGTAACAACTGGCGATAGCGCTGCTCAGCTGCACCATTTTCGCCGATACGTTGCTCGTAAAGCGCCATTCCCAGTTGAGTACGATAATCACCCGGTGAAGCCAGTACCGCTTTTTCCAAATTATCGCGGGCGGCATCCAGGTTATTACGTGCCAAATACGCCAGTCCCAATTGTAAACGCGTTTGTGCCAACCGCGGATTCATCTTATGTGACAAATCACTACATCCTGCTACGAGGATGGAGACTAGCAACCATGCGCTTCTCTGCCAACACTTCTGCCAACACTGCTGATTCATCCCTGACTATCCTTGTGCCATCCTGGCCAACAGTATGTCGTATGTTACCTGAAACTGTCACAAGTGACAGCATAGTATGATAAGCCGCAAAAAAGTATTTATCACCTTCATACCTGATAAAGATTGTCAGCAATCAGACCGTCTTGACGGTGATAGGTTCCCCAGCCATTGCTTTCTTCAAAGTACGTTTAGTCCGGTCGACAACCTCCCCAGCCAACTGTCCGCAGGCGGCATCAATGTCATCACCACGGGTTTTACGTACGATCGTGGTGAAGCCATACTCCATCAATACTTTGGAAAAACGGTCAACACGACTGTTGGAACTACGTCCATAAGGTGCGCCAGGGAACGGATTCCATGGAATCAGGTTGATCTTGCATGGCGTATCTTTCAGACATGCCGCCAGCTGATGGGCGTGCTCGGTATCATCATTGATGTGATCCAACAACACATACTCCACCGTAACGCGCCCCTGGTTGGCATTGGACTTCTCCAGATAGCGGTGTACTGCCCCCAGGAACGTTTCGATATTATACTTTTTATTAATCGGCATAATTTCGTTACGAATTTCGTCATTTGGCGCATGCAGGGAGATAGCCAGTGCCACATCAATCATGTCGCCAAGTTTATCCAGTGCAGGTACCACGCCCGATGTCGAGAGCGTGACGCGACGTTTGGATAGCCCGAATCCGAAATCATCCAGCATGATTTCCATTGCAGGTACAACATTGTTCAAATTCAACAACGGCTCCCCCATCCCCATCATTACCACATTGGTGATAGGACGTTGCCCGGTCACTTTGGCCGTACCGATTATTTTTGCCGCGCGCCATACCTGTCCGATAATTTCCGATACTCGCAGGTTACGGTTGAACCCTTGCTGCCCGGTAGAGCAAAATTTACACTCCAGCGCACAGCCCACCTGAGACGAAACACACAATGTTGCGCGATCTTCTTCCGGAATATACACCGTTTCCACACGCTGGCCACCAACCAGAATCGCCCACTTGATAGTGCCATCGGAAGAGCGCTGTTCGTCTACCACTTCCGGCGCACGAATTTCTGCAATTTCCTGCAATTTGCCGCGTAAGACCTTATTGATGTCGGTCATCTGGGTGAAATCGTCACAACAGTAATGATACATCCACTTCATGACCTGGTCGGCCCGAAAGGGTTTTTCCCCCAACTCGGCAAAGAAAGTTCTCATCTGCTGGCGGTTAAAATCCAGCAGGTTAATTTTTTCAGCGTCTTTTTTGACAATAGCGTCAGATACAACAGAAATTGGGGATGCAGTTTGTTCAGACATAATGACTCATGGCCTCGTTATTACACGTTATGGCGCGAAAAGGTGTGATATACAGAAGAAACGCCCCAGTAAGCTCGTGCTCATCCAGGGCGTGACATTGTACAAACTTTAAAACAACGATGCTACCGTGGCCGACTTTTTATTAAGGCGTCACGCAGACCCGCCACCATTAACAAGAACGCGGGCAGATTTCATCAGCACTGAAGAAATAAGCAATTTCGCGCTCGGCAGAAGCAACTGCATCGGAACCGTGAACGGCATTTTCAGTGAAACTATCGGCATAGTCTGCACGCAGCGTACCTGCCAGTGCGTTAGCCGGATTGGTCGCCCCCATAATGTCGCGGTTACGCTGGACAGCATTCTCACCTTCCAGTACCTGCACCATAATCGGGCCAGAGGTCATGAAATCCACCAAGCCATCGAAGAAGGGTTTACCTTTATGCTCGGCATAAAAACCTTCTGCCTGCTCACGGGTCAGATGCAGCATTTTAGCTGCAATAATTTTAAAACCAGCGCTTTCGAAACGGGCATAAATCGCGCCGATAGCGTTCTTTGCCACAGCATTGGGCTTTATGATGGAAAAGGTACGTTCTACCGTCATAGTGACCTCGTTCAATAACTAACGGAAACAGCCGGTTGAGAAAGTTATAATACCGGCCAGTGAAAGTGGCGCCGATTATAGGGGCACCAGCGCTGCTTGCCTACCAGCGTAATAACATTTTTTTAAAAAAACATTATCCTCTTCCTCTCAAATTTTCCGTATTTCGCAGCAATGCACGAGAATAACTGACACAACAATCTCGGACGATGAACACAAGAGTTGATCCAGCGATAACAGCATGACTTGCCGGTCCCGGGAAAATCACTGATAATTAACCTCTTGTGTCACTCAGGGGCAACGAGATCAGCCCCAGTGTGGGAGGTTTTATGTCTACATCCTGTTCCGATATTTTTATTTCATCATCCTGGCTTAGCACACATCTGAACGATCCTGATATAGCACTGATTGACGCCCGCATGCTGACAGCAGGCAGTACGACCGGCGATATGCATAATGAATACAACGCAGGTCATCTGCCTGGCGCCGTTTTTTTCGATATTGAAGCGTTTTCTGATCATCAAAGTCCTTTCCCACATATGATGCCGGATACTAACGTATTCTCTCTGGAGATGGGAAAACTGGGACTCAGCGAGCAACAACATTTTGTTGTCTATGATGAAGGCAATCTTTTCTCTGCACCACGCGCTTGGTGGATGTTGCGTACATTTGGTGTAAATCGGGTGTCTATTCTTAGCGGTGGCCTGGCTGGGTGGAAGCAACGTCAGTTTCCGCTGGAGACAGGGGACATAAACCGTCCGGCAACGACGTTCCATGCCCATCTTAATGCGACAAAAATTCGCCAGTGTGACGAGGTGCTGGCTATCAGCCGCGATCATTCGGAACAAATTGTTGACGCTCGGTCGGCATCCCGCTTTAACGGCGAAGCGAATGAACCACGAGCGGGGCTGCGCTGCGGCCACATTCCCGGTAGCCTTAACGTCCCCTGGACAGAGCTGGTTGCCGACGGCGCATTAAAGCCGGCAGAAGAATTGACAGCCATTTTCCACCAGCATGGCGTAGATATTCAGCGTCCAGTCATCGCCAGCTGTGGTTCTGGTGTTACTGCCGCGGTGGTCGTTCTCGCGCTTACAGCACTGAATGCCAGACAGGTATCACTTTACGATGGTTCCTGGAGCGAATGGGGTGCCAGAGACGATCTGCCGGTTACCACCCGGACGTAACGTCCAGGATCCGTGTTCTGCATGAGCACGGATCCCTTGTCGTTCGACAGATACTCAAAAACGAGCGATTCTCAGTCGGCCCAACGTCTCAGGCCTGAACCGTCTTTTTGAAATCCCGCAGGAAACTACCCCATTTGCGTTCATAAAACGGTGTAGTGTGCTGTGTCATATAATGGCTGATACCGGGTTCATTGTTCCGTACCAGGCAAAGATCGATCGAACCATCATCCGGTAACGTATCACTGGCCACCGTACCCGCCGCATGAATAATGTCTTCGACATCGTTATCTGCATCAATACCAATCAACAGGTGCGGCTGTTCCTCATCTGGCTCCTGAATCTGTACCAGAAACGCCCGATGCACCTGCGGATATTTGGTAAACAGTTGAGTCAGCGAGTCAATCATCTGTACTGGCATTTCAGCTGGTTGACCAATCAGTATTTCAGCGTCGTCTTCAATCACGCTCTGCTGAATCAGACTGTTGCCTTCACCAGAAAGCAGATGCTCAATCTCCTGCGGCAGGAACTCTTTCCCATAGGGTAATTTAGGATTCAAGAATAGGGCCACTCCCTGCGTAAGTTCAAACAGGGTACGGGTTGGCAACGCCAAAAATGCCTGTTCTTCACTCACAGCCAGTTGCAACGCTTCCAGTGAAGAGAAAAAAGGAATCACTGAGCTACCATCAGGTTTTTCCCAATGCTGAAGTTGGATGTTACTGTCCGACTGCGATGCTTTTTCTCCGAATACCTCATTCTCATCGCTACTGCCCAGAACATAAACCGTTGCGTCCATAAGCTCACTGAAAAACTCAGGCCGATGCGCTGGCTCCGTTGCTGCCAACGTTAAGACTTCTTCCAGTTTATTCTGCGGTGAAAAATCCATAACAATCCTCACAATAACAACCTTATCCACCGAGTCGAACATCGGTTGGCAACCAGGCTGTTTCTCAATAAAAAATAACGCCAGATAACCTGTGATGATACTACGGTTCTCCGACGTCATTCTGCCAACAAGATCAAGGTCAGCCACACATAGCTGGCACTATTTTATTTAATCCGCTTTACTCAACAAGAAGTTGGCCAGTGTGCGTACCCCTAAACCGGTTGCTCCCGCTGACCACTGTTCTACGGCACTTTTACGATAAGTGGCGGAGCAATCGATGTGCAGCCAGCCTTGCTGATAGTTTTTCACAAAATAGGAGAGAAAAGCGGCAGCCGTGCTGGCACCAGCAGTATGTGCCGACCCAGCCACGTTGTTCAGCTCAGCAAAGCTGGAAGGCAAATGCTGACGGTGAAACTCTGCCAGCGGCAGACGCCAAAACGGTTCATTCTCTTCACGTGCACTGCTCATCAGCGAGTCTACCAGCGCATCATCAAAACTGAATAGCGCGTGATAATCATTACCCAATGCGGTTTTTGCTGCACCAGTCAACGTCGCACAGTCGATAATCCACTGTGGATTCTGTTCAGAGGCATCAATCAGACCGTCGGCCAGTACCAGACGACCTTCCGCATCGGTATTCATTACTTCCACCGTTTTACCGTTACGATAGCTGATAATATCACCCAGTTTGAAAGCATTACCGCTGACCATGTTATCCGCACAGCACAGGAACAATTTCACCCGTTGTTTCAAACCACGGGAAGCCGCCAGCGCCAGCGCGCCGGTCGCCAACGCCGCCCCACCCATATCAGACTTCATGGAATCCATGAAGCTGCTGCCCTTCAGACTATAGCCACCGGAATCAAAAGTAATTCCTTTCCCTACCAGACAGGCCAACACTGGCGCATCCGGGTTACCCGTTGGGTTGTAATCCAACGCCAGCAATACTGGTGAACGATCAGAACCACGGCCGACCGTGTGCAGGCCGGCATAGTTTTGCTCGCGCAAATCGTCACCTTTGGTAATGCGGTAGGACACCGAATCACAGTCCACGGCGCACAGTAGATCGATGGCTCGCGTCGCTAATTGTTCCGGTCCAAGATTCTCTGCCGGCAGGTTAATAGTATCGCGCACCCAGTCGATAATTTTCAGGCGACGATCCAGTTCCAGTTGCGCGGTTTCATCCAGCGGGGCCCAATCGACAATACATTTCCCTTTCGGCCCGCGGTAACCTTGCCAAAACGCCCAGCTACTTTCCAGATCCCAGCCTTCACCTGCCAGCTTGACGTGTTTAATACCCTGCCCGTCAATTTTTCGTGCCGCGCGCTGAATAGTATTCAGTGGAGCATCACCTGACAGATGAATGGTAAAGCTCTGTTCGTTGGCAGTTAACGTGGCTTTTTCGCCCCAGCGCGCATCAGCAGGTTGGTGGGAAAGGGTTATCAGCATAGTTTCGGTTGTCATAATAATGCTCCCAATTAGGCTCTTCTTTTATCAGGCCAGTTTTGCCAAAATGAAAAAGAAAAAAACGGGCCGCCAGATAGCAGCCCGCCATACGGGTTATTCAGCTTCATCCAGCCAGACCAGCAAAATTGCTTCCAGAATTTTTTCACTAGAAGACTCGGGCTGATCATCAAAATCATCTAATTCACAAATCCATTGGTGCATATCGGTGAAACGCACCGTTTTCGGATCAACATCAGGATAACAATCATAGAGCGCCTCACCAATAGCGCGGCTATCCGCCCATTTCAGCCCCATACTTTTCTCCTGTTAATGTTCGCGTGCGTGGTTAATCGTGTACCGTGGAATTTCCACCACCAGATCTTCATCGGTGACCCGCGCCTGACAACCTAAACGACTTTCTGGTTCCAGCCCCCAGGCTTTATCCAGCATATCGTCTTCATCCTCGGTACTTTCCGGCAACGAATCAAATCCTTCACGGACAATGCAGTGACAAGTGGTACAGGCACAGGACTTTTCGCAGGCATGTTCAATTTCAATACCATTGCGTAATGCAACGTCGAGAATGGTTTCACCACATTCTGCTTCCAAAACCGCCCCGTCTGGACATAAGTCCTGATGTGGCAGAAAAACAATCTTAGGCATACTTATACCTCATCCACGGAATGCCCGGCCAGCGCACGACGAATGGAAATATCCATCCTGCGGGCGGCAAATTCCTGGGTTTGTTGATCTACTATTTTAATGGCGGTCTCAATTGCTGCCGCATCTATTCCCTCTACAACCTGTTGCAGGTGCTGGGTTGCGGCATCAATTGCTGTTTTTTCGTCTTCAGTGAGCAAATCGGCATCTGATGCCAACGCACTGTTCAGGCTTTCCAATACACGTGTTGCCTCTACTTTTTGCTCTGCCAGCATACGAGCACTGATATCGTCTTGTGCGTTCATCATGGAGTCTTTAATCATGTCGGCGATTTCATCATCACTCAATCCATAAGATGGTTTCACTTGAATAGAGGCTTCCACACCCGTTGATTTTTCCATCGCCGTTACACTCAACAACCCGTCGGCATCAACCTGAAATGTAACACGAATATGGGCGCCCCCCGCGGGCAATGATGGGATCCCCCGCAGCGTAAAGCGCCCCAGCGACCGGCAATCCTGCACTAACTCACGTTCACCTTGCAGAACGTGAATCATCATGGCGTTCTGACCATCCTTAAACGTGGTAAATTCCTGAGCACGAGCAACGGGGATCGTGGTGTTACGCGGAATAATTTTTTCCACCAGCCCCCCCATCGTTTCCAGACCGAGGGATAATGGGATGACATCCAGCAGCAGCATTTCGCTGTCAGGCTTGTTACCCACCAGGATATCAGCCTGAATAGCTGCGCCGATGGCCACGACTTTATCCGGATCGATAGAGGTAAGCGGTGTTCGACCAAAGAACTCACCCACTTGTTCACGTACCAGTGGTACACGGGTCGATCCCCCGACCATCACCACTTCCTGCACCTCATCGAGGCTGATCCCCGCGTCTCTCAGCGTACGGCGGCAAGACAACAGCGTGCGCTTAACCCACGGCGCAATCAGCAGATTAAACTGTTTGCGCGTAATTTCACCCTGCCAGCCAGCAATAGATACCGGAACAGCGTCCTTCTCGCTAAGAGCAATTTTGGCGTTAATCGCCGCATTGATCAGCGATTGCTGCAGATGGTGATCGTCACGGTTGGTTATACCAGCCTGTTCCCGCAGCCACTCCACCAGCAAATGGTCAAAATCATCACCGCCCAGTGCAGAATCACCACCAGTCGCCAGGACTTCGAACACACCGCGGCTTAAGCGCAGAATAGAGATATCAAACGTGCCACCGCCAAGGTCATAAACCGCGATAACACCTTCCTGTCCTGAGTCCAGACCATACGCAATGGCAGCAGCAGTAGGTTCATTAAGCAGACGCAGCACATGCAATCCTGCCAGACGAGCCGCATCTTTGGTGCCCTGACGCTGCGCGTCATCAAAATAAGCCGGCACGGTGATCACCACGCCATCTGGCGTACCATCCAGCGCGACTTCCGCCCGCTGCGCCAGCGCGGATAAAATATCTGCCGATATCTGAACAGGATTTCGGTTGCCCGACGCCGTCTGAATCACGGGCAACCCGTTATCACTGGCGATAAAACGATAAGGAAGATGAGGATAACGTTGCTGAATATCAGCCAGTGAACGCCCCATCAATCGTTTGACCGAACTGATGGTGTTGACCGGATCATTGCCCGCCTGATTACGAGCATCCCAGCCGACCTGATGTCCTTGTGTATGGTAATACACAACCGAGGGCAGCAGTTCCCTACCTTCAGGATCAGGTAACGTTTGTGCCTCACCGCTGCGTACTGTCGCAACCAGAGAATGTGTAGTGCCTAAATCGATACCAACAGCCAAACGACGCTGATGTGGCGCCGTACTGAGTCCTGGCTCACTGATTTGTAATAAGGCCATATTGAGCTTCCATCAATTGGCTGGTGGGAAGGTCGATAAACTTATGTCGCCTATTGATTGCCCACCGGGATTAACACTTATCGCTCCAGCAAATGTTCTTCGAGTTGTTCAACCGTCTGCTGAAGCTTGTCAAAGAACCGTAGTTTACGTACGGTGTCCGCTGCCACGGCCCAGGACTCGTCATCCAGTTCGCGTTGCATCTGTTCGCTACGTTGATGGATCATACCATTCAGGCGATCGGAGAACGCCGACAACGCGATGTCTATATCTGATTGATGCTCGATAGCATCCAGTTCTTCGCGTAATTCCAGTTGTTCCATCAAAAACTCGGTATCCTGGAGCGTATGCTGTTCATTCATTAAATCGAAACCGTGCAAAGATAACATATACTCTGCACGTTTCAGCGGATGTTTCAACGTCTGGTAGGCATCATTGATCGTTGCCGCCTGTTGTAACGACATCATGCGTTCCCGTTCGGGACTGGCGGCAAAACGGTCAGGATGGAACTGACGCTGCAGTTCCTGATACCGGGAAACAAGCAGGCTGCCATCCACGTTATAGCGAATCGGCAGCCCGAATAAAGTAAAGTAATCCATAGCGTACTCTGAGAGTTGGAGATACTAACGCTTGGGTGGCTACTCCACAGAGCAGAGAAGCCACCAGAGATCGACCAATAACCCGCATGACGGTTAAACGTTAAAGCTTTCTCCGCAACCGCACTCGCTTGAAACGTTGGGATTATTGAATTTAAAGCCTTCGTTCAGCCCTTCCTTGACGAAATCCAGTTCGGTACCATCAAGATAGACCAGACTTTTGCCATCGATAATGACCTTAACGCCTTTGTCTTCGAACACCACATCGTCAGCGTCCAGTTCATCAACAAATTCCAGTACATACGCCATACCAGAACAGCCGGATGTTCTCACACCCAGACGCAGGCCCAGACCCTTGCCCCGGTTTACCATAAAGGCATTAACACGCTGCGCAGCACTGTCGCTCAGGGTAATCGACATACAACAACCTCTAAATTTTAACTTATATTACAATTAGTTAGCGTCATGTTTGCTTTTATAGTCTGCAATAGCCGCTTTAATAGCATCTTCAGCCAGGATAGAGCAGTGAATTTTTACTGGTGGTAATTCCAGTTCTTCAGCGATCTGGGTATTTTTAATCGCTTCTGCTTCACTAAGACTTTTGCCTTTGACCCATTCGGTTACTAACGAACTGGAAGCAATAGCCGAGCCACAACCATAGGTTTTAAAGCGGGCGTCTTCAATGATACCGTCATTGTTGACTTTAATCTGCAACTTCATCACATCACCACAAGCTGGTGCTCCGACCATGCCACTGCCGATGTTCGGATCGGCGTTGTCAAAAGATCCGACATTGCGCGGGTTTTCGTAGTGATCGATTACTTTTTCGCTGTAAGCCATAATTTAGTCCTGATTCCTGCGAATTAATGTGCGGCCCATTCGATGCTGCTAATATCTACACCCTGCTTGAACATTTCCCACAATGGAGAAAGATCGCGCAGACGACCAATAGATTTACGAACCAGCTTAATGGTGTAGTCGATTTCTTCTTCAGTAGTGAAACGACCCAGCGAGAAGCGGATCGAACTATGCGCCAGTTCATCACTCAACCCCAGCGCACGTAATACATAAGACGGTTCCAGGCTGGCTGAGGTACAGGCGGAACCGGAAGAAACCGCCAGATCCTTGAGCGCCATAATCAAGGACTCACCTTCCACATAGTTAAAGCTGACATTCAGGATATTCGGTGTTCCCTGCTCCAGGGAGCCATTCAGATAAACTTCTTCCATATCTTTGATGCCATTCCATAGGCGATCGCGTAGCGCTCGCAGACGAGCAGATTCCGTCGATATTTCTTCTTTGGCAATACGGTAAGCTTCACCCATACCAACGATCTGATGTACTGGCAACGTGCCGGAACGCATGCCGCGCTCGTGGCCGCCACCATGCATCTGCGCTTCAATGCGAATACGCGGTTTACGACGAACATACAGTGCGCCGATCCCTTTCGGGCCATAAATTTTGTGACCGGAAAAAGACATCAGATCAACTTTCAACTGACTCAGATCGATAGGCAGTTTGCCGACACTTTGAGTAGCATCCACATGGAAAACGATACCACGGCTACGGCACATTTCACCGATAGTCGCAATATCCTGTACCACGCCGATTTCGTTATTAACATGCATAATGGAAACCAGAATGGTGTCATCACGCATGGCCGCTTCAAGCACGTTCAGGTCAATAATTCCGTTACGTTGAGGAGCCAGATAAGTCACTTCAAAACCTTCGCGCTCTAACTGGCGGCAGGTATCCAGCACCGCTTTATGTTCAGTTTTGCTGGTAATGATATGCTTGCCTTTTTTCTGGTAGAAATTGGCAGCACCTTTGATAGCCAGATTATCGGATTCTGTCGCACCGGAAGTAAATACGATTTCACGCGGATCCGCGCCAACCAGCTCGGCAATCTGGTTACGGGCAATATCGACCGCCTCTTCTGCCTGCCAACCGAAACGGTGGGAACGGGAAGCCGGGTTGCCAAAAGTTCCGTCCAGGGTCAAAAACTGCATCATTTTTTCAGCTACACGCGGATCGGCTGGCGTTGTCGCTGAGTAGTCCAGATAAATAGGTAACTTCATTGCTCTTAAACTCCGTACATCACTTCAAAACGTGCAAAGCATCTTGTTTTATTTCAGGCGCGCAAATTAACGTTAATGGTGTCTTGTACGCGTCCGTTGGAGGTACGACGCGTATCTGCATCCTGACGATCCGCAACGTCCAGAATATCTTGGTTATTGACCAGTTCATCCAACGTAATGCTGTTAAGGAAATCGGTAATGCGATCACTCAAGTCACGCCACAAGGTATGCGTCAGACAGCGATCTCCCCCCTGACAACCTTCACGTCCTTGACAGCGAGTGGCATCCACCGATTCATCCACGGCAGAAATCACCGACCCCACCGCAATGTCGCTGGCGCTTTTACCCAACAGATAACCACCACCCGGTCCACGGACACTGGCCACCAGACCATGCTTACGCAGACGGGAAAACAGCTGCTCCAGGTAAGAAAGCGAAATTCCCTGACGCTCAGAAATATCAGCTAGTGGAACCGGGCCGTCTTTTGAGTGCAGCGTCACATCGAGCATGGCGGTAACGGCATAACGGCCTTTGGATGTCAGTCTCATGTTTGTGGTACCCGTAGATGAACATGTATTATAGAAACATGTATGGTCAAAACATAACGCGAGTTTGACATTCCCGAGTGTTTTAGTCAACTATTTGTCCGGGTAAACCACTCAACTACTCTTCAGGACGCGTTTTGTTAATCGAACTCAAGATCCCACGCAGAATATTCAGTTCCTGACTTTCCGGCCTGGCTCGGGTAAACAGACGGCGTAATTTATTCATCACCTGTCCCTGGTGCGCCTGCCGGATAAATCCGGTTTGATGCAACGTCTGTTCCAGATGCTGATAAAAACGCTCCAGATCATCCGCTAGCGGATATGGGCTATCTTCATGAACCGGTTCTTCAACCAGAAGACTATCCAGATAAGCCACGCGGATTTCATACGCCAGAATCTGAACTGCCATCGCCAGATTCAGTGAGCTGTATTCAGGGTTTGCAGGGATAGCGACATGGTAATGGCATTTTTGCAGCTCGTCATTGGTTAAACCAACGCGCTCCCGACCAAAGACAATAGCAACTGGTGCATGTTTCGCTTCAGCGACGCTGCGAACACCACACTCACGGGGTTCCAGCATTGGCCAGGGCAATGTTCGGGAACGGGCACTGGTTCCCACCACCAGACTACAGCCTTCTATAGCCTGATCCAGTGTATCGACAAGGGTCGCCTTACCAATCACATCGCTGGCACCCGCTGAAAGTGCTATAGCCTGTGAATCTGGTTTCACTAGCGGATTAACAAGATAGAGGTTACTTAACCCCATTGTTTTCATTGCCCTGGCGGCCGACCCCATATTGCCAGTGTGAGAGGTTTCAACCAAAACAACACGAATATTTTGTAGCATACGGACTCTATAGTAGTGCAAAACGGAAAATCGGATTAGATTAACACAAACTTAGATATTCTTCCTTTCCTCTGCTATACTGCGCGCCGCTTCCTGTTCTTTAACATTCTTGTGGACGATACCATGCATCCGATGCTTAACATCGCCGTGCGCGCTGCGCGTAAAGGCGGTAACCTGATAGCTAAGAATTACGAAACACCCGATGCCATAGAGGCCAGTCAGAAAGGCAATAATGATTTTGTCACCAACGTTGATCGCGATGCAGAAAAACTGATCATCGACGTCATCCAGAAATCTTATCCCCAGCACACCATCATTAGTGAAGAGTGTGGGGAACTGGCCGGTGAGGATCAGGATGTACAATGGGTTATCGATCCCCTGGATGGCACCACCAATTTCATCAAACGTCTGCCGCATTTTGCGGTTTCCATCGCTGTACGCATTAAAGGCCGCACTGAAGTCGCTGTGGTTTATGATCCTATGCGCAACGAACTTTTTACTGCTGCTCGTGGTCAGGGTGCGCAATTGAACGGCTACCGTTTACGCAGCAGCAATGCCAGGGATCTGGACGGCACTATTCTGGCGACCGGTTTCCCATTTAAACTCAAACAGCATAGCGCCAGCTATTTTCGTATTCTTGAAACGCTGTTCAGTCAATGTGCTGATTTCCGCCGTACCGGCTCTGCCGCGCTAGATCTGGCTTATGTCGCGGCTGGTCGTGTTGATGGTTTCTTTGAAATTGGATTAAAACCCTGGGACTTCTCTGGCGGTGAACTGCTGGTGCGTGAAGCTGGCGGTGTCGTGACCGATTTTGTTGGCGGTCATAACTATATCTCTTCCGGAAATCTTGTCGCCGGCAATCCACGAGTGGTTAAATCACTACTGTCGACCATTCGTGATAGTCTCAGTGACGCATTAAAGCGCTAATCTCCTCTCTCTCATGCCAGCCACTGCTGGCATGATGCATCCCCGTTATTTCTCCTTACATCTCATCGCTATTGAATGAATGCCTGTTTTTATATGATAATAATTATTATAATCATTCCATTTATGAGAGTAGGACGTTGGAAATAGCCATGTTAAAAAAATCATTGCGCCATGTCTTGTTGGTCGCTGCATTCACCACTTCTTTTGCCAGTTACGCCACACAATACCCCCTCACTATTTCCGACATTGCCGGACAAAAAGTCACTATCAAACAAGAACCCAAACGCATTGTGCTTCAGGATGGCCGCGATATCATGGCGCTGGCTCTGCTGGACAGGAATAACCCCTTTACCCGCGTAGTTGCCTGGAATAACCTGCCCAAAAAACAGGACACGGCCACCTGGGAATTGTTGAAAGGAAAATGGCCGCAATCCAGTGCCATCCTGGATATGGGATTTAGTGATAAAGGTAACGTTGAGCTGGAAAGTATTCTGTCCAAGCGGCCAGATTTGATGATTGCTCAACTGCGGGCCAAACCGGCACTGATGGAAAATGGCGTACTCAACAAACTCCACTCACTGCATATCCCAATTGTTTTTGTTGACTACGAAATTAACCCAGCCCAAAACACGGCGCCCAGCATTGACCTGTTAGGTAAAGTGCTGAACAAAGAAGCCAACGCCAAAGCCTATACCGACTACTACCGTCAACAGTTGTCTGATATTCAACGGGAAACGGCAACAATTCATCCTAAACCAAAAGTGTTTATCGAACCGATTGCCGGTAACAGTGATGCCTGCTGTTTTACCCATGCACATAATGGCTGGGGCGGATTGCTTGAAGCTATCGGTGCCGACAATATTGGTTCCGATATACTCCCGGGTGCAGCCGGCTTCGTTTCATTGGAAAAAGTGATCAGTGAAAAACCCGACACTTACATCATGACTGGCTCCAAACGCGGTAACGGTACCAGCAGAATACTGCCATTTGGTTATGGCGCGACCCAAGCAAGTATTACAACTCAGGCCGATATGCTGTTAAACCGTACCGGTATTCGTCAAATCCCGGCCGTTCAGGCCAAACACGTTTATGGTATTTATCATCAGTTTTATAACAATCCATACAATATTGTCGGTATGGAATATCTGGCAAAAGATGTTTATCCCAAACAATTTTCTTCACTGAATCCAGATGATACCTACCACTATATCGTGCGTCATTTTACCCACTTGCCTGACAGCAACTTTATCTTTACATGGAAACTGGCTGAGTAACTTGTCATGAGTGTAACTATCGAACCCAATATCAGCGGTATTCATACTGGCAACAGCGTGATAAATAGCTATCGACACATTATCCGTCACCGACTGATATTGCTGACGATTATACTGGCAGCGATTATCGGATCACTATTGCTGGATTTTGTAATGGGGCCATCAGGGCTCTCGCTTGACGTACTGTGGCAAACGCTGACTCATCCGGCTAACGCTGATGCCAGCACTCGGGTGATTGTCTGGGATATCCGTCTGCCATATGCGCTAATGGCCGTTACCGTTGGTTTGGCGCTGGGATTGGCTGGTGCGGAAATGCAAACTATTCTGAACAACCCGCTGGCCAGTCCATTTACTCTCGGCGTGTCTTCTGCCGCAGCATTTGGTGCGGCACTGGCAATTGTGCTAGGTATTGGTATTCCCGGTATTCCGGCGCAATGGTTTATCTCCGCGAATGCGTTTCTGTTTGCCTTGTTGGCTGCCCTACTGCTTGACGGTGTTACTCGCTGGACACAGGTAGCCACATCCGGCGTAATATTATTCGGTATCGCCCTGGTGTTTACCTTTAATGCACTGGTTTCCATGCTGCAATTCGTCGCCAACGAAGATACCCTGCAAGGCCTGGTGTTCTGGACTATGGGCAGTCTGGCCCGATCATCCTGGCAAAAACTGGGTATTTTGCTACTGGCATTGGCCATTATCATGCCGCTTTCCATGATGAGTTCATGGAAACTGACCGCATTACGACTGGGAGAAGACCGGGCGATCAGTTTTGGTATTAACGTCCGACGTCTGCGCCTTTCCGCGCTGTTGCGTATCAGTTTTCTGTCAGCACTGTCAGTCGCATTTGTTGGCCCTATTGGCTTTATTGGGTTGGTTGCTCCCCATATCGCCCGCATGGTTTTCGGTGAAGATCACCGTTTTTATTTGCCAGCCAGTGCACTGATCGGTGCGTTAGTGCTCTCCCTTGCTTCTATTGCGTCCAAGAATCTGCTCCCCGGGGCCATCATCCCAGTCGGCATCGTCACATCACTGGTAGGGGTTCCCTTCTTTCTAAGTATTATCCTGCGCCACCGGGGGAATGTATGAGTCAGCCACACACTGGGTTAGCCATTTCACATTTCCATGCAGGTTATCCGAAACGCCCGGTTATCACCGATCTGTCAGTTCCGTTACTACCGCGAGGAAAAATCACTGTATTACTGGGACCAAACGGCAGTGGTAAATCGACATTACTGCGCTCAATGGCGGGACTTAACCCGGCTAGCGGTGAACTACGGCTGGACGATGTTGACCTGATGCAATTGCCTTTTTCCCAACGGGCGGAAAAGGTCGTCTATCTACCACAATCGCTGCCTGCGGGGGTTCACCTGCATGTGCTGGAATCAGTTATTGTTGCACAGCGAGCTTCCGGTGGTCTGCATCATCCCTCAAATCACGATGAAGTCATGACCTTACTTAAACAGCTCGGTATTGAACATCTGGCACTGAGTTATCTCGACCAGCTATCCGGTGGGCAGAAACAACTGGTGGGCCTGGCGCAATCACTGGTCCGCCAGCCGTCGCTGCTATTATTGGATGAGCCACTCAGCGCGTTGGACCTTAACTATCAATTTCACGTGATGGATCTGGTGCGTCGTGAAACCCGTAGACGCAACATCATTACCGTGGTCGTGGTGCATGACATTAATATCGCATTGCGTCATGGCGACCATGCTCTGATGCTGAAAAACGGTAAACTGGTGGCCAGTGGGGAACCTTACGAGGTCATTAATACTGAGAGTCTGGCCACAGTGTATGGTGTGCGGGGAAGAATTGAACGCTGCTCACAAGGCATTCCACAGGTTATGATTGACGGTCTGGTTTCAGCCCCCACGATTTAAAAACCGTGTTAACCCCGTCAGTTTCACATTTTGTTGGCGGGGAGAACTAACCAGCAAATGGACGGATCCCGCCCATCAACGCTGGCTGGGTAATAAGATAAAGCAACACCCCAGAGCCAACCAATACTACACCGCCAGCCAGAGACAGCGTATACCAGACAATATGTTGCCAAATGACTGGTGTGTTATGACGATTCAACTTTTCAACCCACCGTCGGCAATAAAATACCAATACCGCCAACACAGAGACGGTTAATGCTGTGCCCAACGCCATCGTCAGCGCAGAGGCAACCCCCCAGCCGAACACCCCGATCACTTTGGCAAACAGCAACACCATAATTGCCCCGGAACAGGGACGTAATCCCATGGACAGAATAACCAGTAAACGGGTACGCAAGCCGCTATCACGTTCCAGCTCTTCGGGGGTAGGCATATGACGATGTCCACAACCACAATGTGCATCATGATGATGCACCGGGGATACTGGCTGGCGGAGAATATTCTTGGGAGTACGTTCCGTCATGATTGACGTCACGCGTTGGATACGAAAGACCGGCCGATTACGATAAGCGGAAACCAAAACGCCGATGAGACCTTTGCCCGCACGCAGGCAAAGCACGCACCCTAATCCGATCACCAGAATAAAACTGCCTTTTTCCATCCAGAATGTACTGATATGTAACGCATGACTGGAAAGCTGTAACACCGTGAGCACCAGCGTCACTAATACAATTGCAACCATGCCTTGCAGCATCGCGGCAGCAAAAGTCAGTTGCAGGCTGTTTTTCAGTTTAGACGGATGCGTTGCCAGATAGGTTGCAATCACAACTTTGCCATGACCTGGCCCTACGGCATGCAGCACACCATACACCAAGCTGAATACCATCAGGCTCAGTCCCGCACGGTGTGGTTGTGCCTTCACCAGCTCCATCAGTTGGGACATCTGCTGATGCAGTGATTTTTGCCACACAACGCTTCTCATCAAGACCTCGGGCCAATAAACAAAAGCTTCGCGTAATCCTACCGTTAACAATAACAAAAACAGCACCAGCGGCCATAAATTGAGAAGCCATCTAAAACGGGAGATTGGACGAATTGTTCCGGTCATGTTCATTGACATTGCAGCGTTACCTGTTGGGCAAACTGTTTGCCGAGCGAAACATCAGCCACCGGTTTACTACGTTTATCCAGTGACAGTGCATAGGCTTGTAGCGAGAGATTGGGTTTGGGTGTCCACAACGTGGTTTTACAATGTGATGCCAGTAATGGCGACACAGTAATAGCTTTTCCATCTTTATATGACATATCAACGAAATAAGTAGGATCGTAGGTTGATATTTGCAACGGTTTACCGGCTAGCGGCTGCGGATGGGCAAGCGGTAACACAAACTCCAGCACCGCCTGATTGCCTTTGCGGGAAAGACGGTATTCCGTCGGCACCGCAACATATTTCACTCGTTTACCATTGCGATACACGTCGGTGAAATAGTGTTGCCCCAGTACATTCGCCATCACTTGGGCTGCCAACTTTTTCCAGACGACTGAATCCTTGGTGGCATTTCCAGCATCGTACAACAGATCAGCCGAAGTAATGGCATCCATCGTCCAGTTCATGCGCAATCCTGTGATGTACCCATCCTGGCCTTCTACCGTGGTTTGCATATCAATAAAGCTGTGCGGATGTGCCAAAGCCTGCCGGGACAACAGCATCAACACGGCCATAAGCGCATATGTCATCCCGCGAGATGTAAAATTAAACACATTACAATAGGACATCTTTATCCTGACAACGGCCCAATATCAATTTTCCCCTCCACGTTATGCCTCTTGTTGGCTAACCGAAGGACGCAGAAAGAGTGGTGGAATCGCCAGCAACGCCATCACCCAGAAGGTTTTGCCGTGCAGATGTTCAAACAAAAAACCAGAAACCATGGTCATGATGGCAATACCACCGCCCATCGCCAACGCTGAATAGACTGCCTGCAAACGCAGCACATCTCCCCCGTTACGAGCAGATATAAACCGCATTGCCGCCAAATGGCAAACCGTAAACGTACCACAATGTAAAATTTGTATCACAATCAACCATGGCAACGCCACAGTAGCCCCCATCAACCCCCAGCGAATAACCCCGCAGATGGCAGACAGCAACAGAAGCTGACGGGATGACCAACGTCGGAACAGCTGATTATTCAGAGCAAAAATAACGATTTCCGCCACAACGCCCAATGCCCATAAATAACCGATAACCGAAGCTGAATATCCTGCGTCTTGCCAGTAAATAACGCTAAATCCATAGTAAGCGGCATGAGCCCCTTGCAGCAGTGCTACACAAATCAGCAACCGCCAGACTGGCGGTTCGGTCAACAGTATTTTCCAGGGCGTCACCGTGTCCGTGATTGTCGATTTCACGGATGCCATCGGCATAATGCTGGGGCGTAGCATCATACCCAACAGCATTGCCAGCAATCCGGCGCACAACGCAACCAATATGGCTTGATGTCCCCATACGGAGACCAATTGACCGGTAACGGCCGAACCAATGACAAATGCAAGCGACCCCCAAAGACGAACCCGACCATAATCCATCGTCATCTGTTTTTGCCAGGTTGCGGCCAGTGCATCCGTTAATGGTACTAATGGTGCAAAAAACAGATTAAATCCAACCATCACCAACATCAGCCACAACCAGGCATTACCCAGCCAAAACCCGGTGACACATAGGCCCGTCAGCAATGCGAGTCGCCGTAACACGCTAACCAACCGTGATGGATCCTTTACGCTGGGAGTAATGAAGAGACTACCGAGGAAGCGGGCAACCAGTCCGGCCCCTAACAGCATGCCAATGGTTTCTGCCGACCATCCTTCGCCTTTCAGCCAGCCTCCCCAGAATGGCAAGAAAATGCCATAACAAAAAAAGTAGGTGAAATAACTTAATGCCAGCCAACGCGTTGATTGCAGAATCATGTCTCCTCCCATTTTGGCTGATTACTCTGGCAGAGTGCACCCTATCGTGCAATGGTGATACATAAGCGAAGGAGAGAACGAAAAACGCCAGCATCGCAGCTGGCGTTTTTCAGATAGCGACCGGGCAAACCCCCGGTATCAGAATATTATGCGTAAACTGGGAAACGAGCGCAGATATCCAGAACTTTCTGTTTAGTACGTTCAATAACGGCTTCGTCATTGATGTTATCCAGTACATCACAGATCCAGCCAGCCAGTTCGCGAACTTCGGCTTCTTTGAAACCACGACGGGTCGCGGCAGGCGTACCGATACGAACACCGGATGTCACAAATGGGCTCTTCGGATCGTTAGGTACGCTATTCTTGTTCACGGTGATATTAGCGCGACCTAGTGCGGCGTCAGCCTCTTTACCGGTGATATTTTTACTCACCAGGTCCAGTAGGAACAGGTGATTATCTGTACCACCGGAGACCACGTTATAACCACGGGACAGCACAACTTCCACCATCGCCTTGGCATTCTTGGCCACCTGCTGCTGATAAACCTTGAACTCAGGCTCCATCGCTTCTTTCAGTGCTACCGCTTTACCAGCGATAACATGCATCAGCGGGCCACCTTGTCCGCCCGGGAATACAGCAGAATTCAGCTTTTTATACAGATCTTCACTACCACCGTAAGCCAAAATCAGGCCACCACGCGGACCCGCCAGGGTTTTGTGCGTTGTAGTGGTAACAATGTGTGCATGCGGAACCGGGCTCGGGTAAACGCCAGCTGCCACCAAACCAGCCACATGAGCCATATCAACAAACAGATAAGCACCGATGCTGTCAGCGATTTCACGCATTTTCGCCCAGTCAACAATACCAGAATAGGCAGAGAAACCACCGATGATCATTTTCGGCTGATGAGTACGCGCCAGCTCAGCCATTTCGTCGTAGTCAATTTTGCCATTGTCGTCGATACCATAAGGAATCACGTTATACAACTTACCAGACAGATTGACCGGCGAACCATGGGTCAGATGACCGCCATGTGCCAGATTCATCCCCAGAATCGTATCGCCCGGTTGTAGTAACGCGGTATAAACAGCGAAGTTGGCTTGAGAACCGGAGTGCGGCTGAACATTGGCATAATCTGCACCGAACAACGCTTTTGCACGATCAATCGCCAGCTGTTCTACTACATCAACATACTCGCAACCGCCGTAATAACGCTTCCCCGGATAACCTTCCGCATATTTATTGGTCAGCTGAGACCCTTGAGCCTGCATGACGCGGGGGCTGGTATAGTTTTCTGAAGCAATCAGTTCAATATGCTCTTCCTGACGCACCACTTCTTGCTGCATTGCTTGCCACAATTCGGCATCATAATCGGCAATGTTCATTTCACGCTTTAACATCCGCATCTCCTGACTCAGCTAACTTGCTATACGAAATCACCCTTTTGGGCACTGGTCTATAGTGTAAACCGTTTTAGACTGGTGAAGATAGGTCTTGACAGAGGTTTTTACGCAAACGATTAGCTACAGACAGCACAAGGCTTGTGACTGTTTTCCCGCTTCACTTTCAAACCGAGTTTTCCTCATTTTCAACCTGTGATTTTTTCATATTGTCACCCCTTTTATGAAATAAGGTCACCTTATCAGTGAACATTTACCGCGCTGCACGAGTTTATTAAAGCGCATTTAAAATACGTTAAAAGAGGTAACAATAACGAGACATCACCCGGCTAGATAACCACCCACCGCGTGCTTTTATCATCGGCTAATGAAATAGGTGTTCTCGTTACACTTATCCATCACGAATGCGTTGAGCCACATGAAGTACATTTCAAGTAATAATAACTATACCCACATCATAATTTCCCTTTGATAAGCCGCTATGCGGCTTGAGTTTGATGACAACGTCTCTATAGCGGCGATAATGAGAAGATCGTAAAGACGCTGCAAGTCCCTCCCTGTAAGCTCAAGCCGCGCCATCCCTGGCGCGGATGCTTTACTCTTCTCTCTCATTATCACCGTTCTGACGCTATACGTAGGTTTGTCAACGGTCTGAGCCGCTATGCGGCTTTTTTTATTGTTCATAAAAAATAAAATGTTATTACATCCATTGTTACTTCTCGTTACCGGTATCAGTCACAGTTTAGTAACGCTGAACATAAGCCAAACAATAAAACAGGGTTCGATCACAAAAAAATTTATTTCCATTAATAAAATATTATTTCATTTTATGTAAAAGATGATTTTAATTGTGCATCTATATAAGGAAATTACCATGAACAACACGAGTATGACTTCCGTTTCTAAAATGAAAGCCACAGGATGTTCCTCTTTTTCCTGTGGCGTGCTTACCACTTCAAAACATTTGCTGGCTACCATGATCACAGCCGCCGTAATGGTATCAAGCGCAAACGCAGCCAGCGTTCTTACCAGCGAAGCCCTTACTACAGCGCCTTCCGCTGGTTGGGCATCTCAGAGTGGTTCTACCACCGGAGGTGCCAAAGCCAGTTCATCCAATATCTATACCGCCAAAAATATCTCTGAATTCAAAACCGCACTGGCAAAAGGCAGTACGGCCAAAATCATCCAGATTACCAGTCCAATTGATATCAGTGGGGGCACAGCCTACACCAGCTCATCAGATCAGAAATCCCGCAGCCAACTCAGCATCCCCTCCAATACCACTATCATCGGTATTGGCAGCAAAGGCAAATTCACCAATGGTTCGTTAATTATCAAAGGCGTCAGCAACGTTATCGTACGTAACATCTATATCCAAACGCCGATCGATATCGCGCCGAAATATGAAGATGGTGATGGCTGGAATGCTGAATGGGATGCCATGAACATTGATAACTCCGATCATGTATGGGTTGACCATGTCACTATTACTGATGGCAGCTTTACAGATGATCAATATACGACGAAAAACGGCGAAACCTATGTGCAGCACGATGGTTCACTGGATATCAAAAAAGGGGCCGACTACATCACCGTATCCAATAGCCGCTTTGAATTACACGATAAAACCATTCTGATTGGCCACAGCGATAGCAACTCCTCACAGGATAAGGGAAAACTGCACGTTACCTTCTTTAACAACGTGTTTGACCGTGTGACTGAGCGTACCCCACGCGTTCGCTTCGGGAATATCCATGCATTCAACAACGTCTATTTAGGGGACAAAAAACACGCAGTCTACCCTTATCTCTATAGCTTCGGTATCGGTACCAGTGGCAGTCTGCTTTCTGAAAAAAATGGATTTAATATCAGTAACCTCACTGATAAATGCAAGATTGTAAAAAACTTTAATGGCACCATTTTCTCAGATAAAGGTTCTATCTTTAACGGCAGCTCAGTCGATCTGTCCAGCTGTGGATTCACTGCCTATTCATCAACAATCCCTTACAGCTATACGGCGAAAACGATGACCACCAGTTTGATGACGACCATCAACAATAATGCCGGATACGGTAAATTATAAGCATGTACAACAGACGGCCACTTTCATCAGTGGCCGTTTTTATCCTGAACAACATAAGAGAAAAACAATAATCATGTTGAAACACGTTTCAGGTGAACAAATATTCCCTTTGCTTATCCTGGCCTGTAGCCATTACGTTCAGGCAGACATACTCTCGTCTACAGCAATTCCAGTATCAGCCAGTCAGCAGAACCCGTTATCTTCCGAAGCCGTTTTCCCTACGACAACGCTAAAGCCGCATACCCGTCTCAGTGGAATGGTTGCACATCGCGACATGATTTATCCGGCTACCGTCACTATCAAAGATCAGCAAGGAAAAATCCGCCAGGTGAGGACAAATAACCACGGGCGTTACCATGCAGACGTTTCCGATATGTTGGCGCCATTACGACTGTCTGCCATTGAAACGGGAGGGGAAAATTGTTTACTGAGTAACAAACCACGAGCAATCTGTCTGAGCGCATTGGTGCCCATTCCCATTGAAGGTCAGGAAAATATCATTAATATCAATCCACTGACTGATCGCATTGCTTCAGATGTCGCTACCGCTACGGGGTATATCGGGCCACAGCAACTTATTGATGATGCCATCTTGCCAGCGCTCAAAACCAGCGCGTGGGAAAGTGCCTATTTAGCATTTCATAACGGATTTGATAACGCACTAAAACAGGCAGGTATTACCGCACCAGAACAGTTTGACCCGCTGAAATACACAGCAGATCAACGCCAGGCAGTAGAACGAGTTCTGCAAGTGATTAATCATGCCCGTAACTACCACAACAATACCGGACAAGCCGGACATACCGTATTAACCGATATTGCCTTCCGCCCGATTGTTGGCCTCAACGCGCAGGGTAGCTATGAACCTCTGGATTACACTTTCGCACACCAGCGGCTCGATGCACTCAAAAAAGCCAGCGTGCGAATCTTTATTGTCGGTGACTCCACTGCGGCCACTTATGAGAAGGCGCGCTTTCCACGTATGGGATGGGGACAGGTATTTGAACAACAATTTCGTCCCGCCAGCAACGTTAAGGTTGTCAATGGTGCCCGTTCAGGCCGTAGCTCTCGTGATTTTTATAATGAAGGCTGGTTCCGGCAGATGGAACCATTCATGCGGCGCGGCGATTACATGTTCATCAATATGGGACATAACGATCAGAACTGTAACGGCAGCAAAGCAGTTCGTGGCATAGCTGATGTCGAGAACTTGTGCACTTATCCCAATAACGCGGCCGGCAAACTGCAATACCCCGCAGGGAAACCCGATATGTCGTTCCAGATGTCACTAAAGCGCTATATCCGCTATGCACAGCAACATCACATGACGCCAGTTCTACTGACACCGACGACACGAGTAAAAAATGCGGCAGGCAAAAGTGGTACGCCAGTCGTTCACAGCCATTTTACTCGTCAAAACGCCGCTGACGGATATGCCTTCGTTGGGGATTACAGCCAAACGATCAAAGATACCGCCAAAGATACTCAAATCCCGCTATTAGATATAGAAACAGTAACCATTGCGTTAGCCAATCAGCATGATGGTACGCAGTGGCAGCAATACTGGCTGGCCGTTGATCCGGTTATCTACCCCTATTATCAGGATCAAAGCGGTAGTCTAAGCAAACCCGACACAACCCACTTCCAACAGAAGGGCGCGATAGCGGTATCCACCATTGTGGCTGATGCCATACGTCATACGCCGGAACTGCACACACTGGCAGAAAAGCTTGTTCAAAACGTTCATTAATGATGCGGTTTCTGCCCGTTGTTTCCTGCGGGGGAAGAGCAGTTGAATTCTGAAAACACTAACTCATAAGGAATTTTTTATGCCGAAAACAACCTATGGTACGTTAGCACTAGCGCTCCTGATTGCAGCCCCCTGGCACACTGTAGAGGCTGCTCAATCGTATAATGCAGTAGTGTCTACTGCACCGGGAGACAGCAAAACGTTTACGACCATCGCGGATGCCATTGCCAGCGCCCCGGCAGATAACACCTCATTTGTGATTTATATTAAAAATGGCCTTTACCACGAACGCCTGACGATCACTCGCGCCAACCTGCATCTAAAAGGTCAAAGTCGGGACGGAACCATTATCGCCGCCACAACCGCCGCAGGGACCCTGAAATCAGATGGGACTAAATCGGGGACATCCGGCAGCAGCACCGTGAAAGTCAATGCCAACGATTTCAGCGCGCAATCACTGACTATTCGCAACGATTTTGATTTCCCGGCCAACCAGGCCAAAAGTGACAGCGATAGCACGAAAATCACCAGCACTCAGGCCGTAGCGCTGTATGTCACGGCTAATAGTGATCGGGCCTATTTCAAAGATGTCAGCCTGATAAGCTATCAGGATACGCTATACGTATCTGGTGTACGTAGCTTCTTCTCCGATTGTCGAATCAGCGGTACGGTGGATTTCATTTTTGGCAGTGGGACTGCCTTGTTTGATAATTGCGACCTGGTTGCTCGCAACCGTCTGGATGTCAAAAGCGGCAATGTCTATGGTTATCTGACCGCCCCCAGTACCAACATTAACAAGAAATACGGGCTGGTTTTCACAAATAGCCGGGTTATAAAAGAAAGCGATGCCATTCCGACCCAAAGCTACGGCCTAGGTCGCCCGTGGCACCCCACGACTACGTTTTCTGATGGTCGCTACGCTGATCCTAATGCGATCGGGCAAACCGTGTTTATTAACACCAGCATGGATGACCATATTTATGGCTGGGATAAAATGTCCGGTAAAGACATAAATGGCAATACCATTTGGTTTTATCCGGAGGATTCACGCTTCTTCGAATATAAATCCTATGGAGCCGGGGCAGAAAAGAGCGATCAGCGTCGCCAACTGAGTAATGCGGAAGCGGCTGAATATACACAATTGAAAGTGCTTGATGGTTGGGTGCCTACGCTGCCGTAACCGCAGTGTCATATCATTTCAAAACAGAAAGCCAGCCACGAAGACTGGCTTTTACAAACGTGGGAAACTACAGGCGTTCAGATCGCTTCCTCATCTTCTTCTCCGGTGCGAATACGCACGACACGTGCAACATCAAAGACAAAAATTTTACCATCCCCAATCTTGCCGGTTTGTGCCGTCTGCATAATGGTTTCCACGCAGGTATCCACAATATCGTCGGCCACCACAATCTCTATTTTTACTTTTGGTAAAAAATCAACCATGTATTCAGCCCCACGATAAAGTTCGGTATGGCCTTTCTGACGACCGAACCCTTTGATTTCTGTTACCGTCATGCCAGTAATGCCTACTTCAG
This sequence comes from Prodigiosinella confusarubida, assembly GCF_002847015.1. GTDB lineage: Bacteria > Pseudomonadota > Gammaproteobacteria > Enterobacterales > Enterobacteriaceae > Prodigiosinella > Prodigiosinella aquatilis. The sequence goes on along the minus strand of NZ_CP025085.1, from coordinate 1,946,369 downwards.
CCAGTGCCTCACGTACATCGTCCAGCTTGAATGGTTTGATAATTGCGTCAATTTTTTTCATGATGAAACCTTACTTAATAGTAACTTTACAGCGGCTAGCGCCAGGCAGTAGTGAATAGACAGACTGCGACACCCGCGATTAAAACAGTTTACAGTCAATTAACATTATTCTTTAAAATCACTGGCGTCCAGCTCATGACGCGCCAGCAGCTTATAGAACTCGGTCCGGTTACGCCCAGCCATCCTGGCAGCCTGCGTAACATTTCCTTTGGCAATTTGCAGCAGTTTACGCAAGTAATTCAGCTCAAACTGATGGCGGGCCTCTACAAACGTCGGCAGTGCGGTATTTTCACCTTCAAGCGCCTGCTGCACCAGCACTTCACTGATAACCGGAGCGCTGGTCAATGCAACGCACTGTTCTATCACGTTTACCAGTTGCCGCACATTACCCGGCCAACTAGCCGTCATCAGGCGCTTCATCGCATCAGTAGAAAAACTGCGTACAAACGGTTTATGCCGGGTTGCCGTTTCCTTTAATAACTGATTGGCCAGTAAAGGGATATCTTCGGCACGCTCATTCAGCGTCGGGATTTTCATATTCACCACATTCAGACGATAGTAGAGATCCTCACGAAACTCCCCTTTTTCCATCGCTTTTGGTAAATCACGGTGCGTAGCCGAAATAATTCGTACATCGATATCCAGGTCGTGATTACTGCCCAACGGACGAACCTTACGCTCCTGCAAAACGCGTAACAGTTTAACCTGTAATGACAACGGCATATCGCCAATTTCATCCAGAAACAACGTACCACCTTCCGCCGCGCGGAAAAGCCCTTCGCGCTGACTCACCGCACCGGTAAATGCACCTTTGGCATGACCAAATAATTCCGACTCCAGTAAAGCCTCAGGTAACGCACCGCAGTTAATAGCAACAAATGCTTTTTTAGCCCGGGGACTGGCAGCATGAATGGCTCGTGCCAATACCTCTTTCCCGGTCCCGCTCTGTCCGTTAATCAGCACACTGACATCAGATTGGGCGACCATTTTGGCTTGTTCAAGCAAACGCAACATCAATGGACTGCGCGTTACTACCGTTTTCCGCCAGCTGTCATCACCTACTGGTGCTGACAAGGCCAGCGCTTCATCAATAGCCTTATATAATGCATCCCGGTCAACGGGTTTGGTCAAAAAGCTGAAGACGCCCTGCTGCGTTGCAGCAACGGCATCAGGAATGGAACCATGTGCCGTCAAGATGATTACCGGCATACTGGGCTGATTTTTCTGGATCTCTGCAAACAATGCCAGCCCATCCATTTCATCCATCAATAAATCGCTGATAACCAGATCGATTTTTTCACGCACCAACAACCTCAGTGCTTCCTGCCCACTGGTAGCCGTAATTACACTAAATCCTTCGCTGGTCAGACGCATGCCAAGTAATTTCAATAAACTGGGATCATCGTCTACCAGCAGTAGATTAGCCGCTTTCCGTGTCGTCATTCGTCTCCGGCCCCTTTTTTAGCTGCCTTTTCTGTTCCTGACGGCACAGGGGAAATCACTTGATGTTCATCGCCATCCGAGAGCGTACTAGATGTCTGCTTACGTGACGAAAGCTGGCGTTCAATGTCAGTCAGGCTTTCCAGTTTCCGGGTCGTTGTTTCAAGTTGATATTGCAACTGAGCCTGCTGTTCATGTAATTCACTGATCTGTTTGTCACTGACATCCTGTATCCGCTGAGCACGCAACTGCTCATCCGCCAACGAAATCCTCAGGTTCTGTTTATCACTCCAGACTTGCAGCAAAGGAAGTACTGCTGGCGGCACGTACTGTCGGTTACTATTAATATGTTCGAGAATTTGACGCTGTTCCGCTAGAGAAGCGTCGGCGCTATCCAGCAGAATGCCCTGTTTGAACGTCACTGCCCAGTCTTGTCCCGTCAACAATAGTGACGCTTCCCGGGCCTGAACCGGCGTTAATTGCCCAGCACAGTCCATCATACGCAGCCAGTACAAGGCATTATTCATCGCATCCTGGCTGTCAACTCGCCAAAGGTGAACACACGAGACATTATGATAATCTGCTACCTGCTCTTTAGGGGGAGTATCTATCACATAATGAGTGTCAGTGCGGTGAATAACGTTATCGGTGCAGCCCACCAGCAACAAAAGGAGAAGCAGCATCGGACGCTTAAATACATGGCCCGGCGATGCTGACAACAAAACAGCAGGACGCAGTTGGGACACAAAATAAACAGACCGTGCATTCATAGCTAACTCTCAGCGGTTAATGGTAACTCAATACGGAAACAGACGTCAGCGTAGTCAACCGGGACCAAATTCAGTTCACCATGCATACGGCGGATACAATCCTGAGCAATGCTTAAGCCCAGACCACTACCTTTTACCGCACCTTTACGTTGATGGACGCCCTGATAAAAAGGTTCGAAAATCATGTTTTGCTCTGCACAGGGAATCGGCGTACCGCTATTGGCAATATCAATTTGGATACGTTGTCCCACCTGACGGCTATAAACCCAAATGTTACCGGATTCCTGCCCATAGTGCACCGCATTGGAATAGAGATTATCAATCACCCGCATCAGTAATGTCGTTTCAGCTCGGCAATGCGTGACATCCAATGCAACCTGCGTTTGCATCATTTTGGCCCGAGCTGGCAAACTGTGAGCGGACACAACCATGTCGACGATGTCGTCTACATCGACTAACTCAAACTCCATCGGAGCATCAGCCAGTTTACGGTTATAGTCCAACAGTTGTTCAATTAGCTCGAGCAAATGCCGACTGCTGCTGTCCAGAATGGTCACGACTTCTTTTTGATCGTCCGTCAATGGTCCCACGACTTCGTCTGCCAGCAATTCTGTCCCTTCACGCAAACTGGCCAGCGGGGTTTTTAACTCATGGGAAATATGGCGCAAAAATTCGTGTCGTTGAGCTTCTAACCATGACAGTCGTTCACTCAGCCAGATAATCCGCTGCGCCAATGAGCGAATTTCCCGCGGCCCTTTAAAGGTACTGGTATTCCCAAGTGAACGCCCTTCGCCCAGCCGGTTAATCATCCGTTCAACACCTTTTACTGGCCCAATGATCATACGGGTAAACAACATCACCAGCAGCAGACTGACCAGGAACAGCAACAGCGACTGCCAGCCAAAAAATCGGCCACGTTCCGCAATCGCCTGCTGTAACTGCTGACCACGGGAAAATACGACGTCTCTGGTGGCCTGAACCATTTGTGCATTGGTGTGGGAAAATGTTTCCAGCAAAGTTGATGCGGTCGACTCTAGGCCACCGTTTTGGCAACGAATGTCTGCAAGTTGCGTTAGATACTGACGTAAATTCTGGTAATAGCTGGGGTCAGGCAGAATAGACGCGTGAACATCAAGCATCTGGGCATAGTGCTTACGCTGGTTTTGATACAAATCAGCCAGGGTTTGATCATCAAGAACACAATATTGACGGTAGCTACGCTCCATTGCCAAAGCTACTCTAGACATCGCTTCACTGCGGCGGATATCAGCCAGCATGGTACGGTTCATTCCCGCCGCCTGCTCACTGAGCGTATCAAGACTGTTATAAGCCTGATACGCCAATACCAGCAGCGGCAAAAGCACCAGCAGAAAAGCCATAATAACCAGTTGCCGCAGAGAACGCGGGAATAAACGCCATCGTTTCAAGGAAATCATCTCGTTACCTTTCAATCCGTTCAGATGCTAACTGACTCAGATAAAAGTTCAATGTTTTCGCCATCGCTGTGCGTAACGGCTCGCAATAGCGATGTGATTATCAGAGAAATACCATCGGAAATGGGATGTTCATGTAACAGAACAGCATTCACATGATGATAAAAAAGAAAACCCGGTCCAGCATAATTGCCTGACCGGGTTGGAAATAGGTGGTGCCTCACTCAACGTGTCGCCCGATGTTTGATAAAGTTCGCTTGCACGTACAGTTATCGCTGAGGTGGACGATAGGCACCTTTTCTTTTGGCGTCATTCTGGATGTTATGAGCGAAAATATGCCAGTTGGCAATGCAGTCATAACCAGTTGAATGAGCAGCTAATAATTAAATGCATTAATCATGCCAAATGCCAAAGATTAAACATAATTAATTGAATAATAACAATAAATAAAAATACGCCACAAGCAAACATGGAATAACACTGACAATCATCAGTATCTGCTGACGATAACCTGTTGTTCTGTCTCCAGAAGGAGACACTCTTGAGCGTTATTAAATTAATTATTATAAATCAACAAGTTAATAGTCTCTTTTTTGAGACAATCGAAGTACTCAATGTCGCCAATTTGAGACAGATCAGAAATCAAGAGTCCGAAGCCTCTTGATTTCGACCTGTAAAGCAGATTTCCGGCATCACCCCAATTGTCTGCGAGCGTTACGGAACATGCGCATCCAGGGGCTGTCTTCCCCCCACTCTTCCGGATGCCAGGAGTTGCTCACGGTACGAAATACTCGTTCTGGATGCGGCATCATCACTGTTGCTCGGCCACTAAGGCTGGTCACCGCAGTAATGCCATTGGGTGATCCGTTCGGATTAGCGGGATAATCTTCTGTTACCTGACCGTAATTATTGACATAACGCAGCGCAATAAGCCGGCTCTGTTCCAGAGCGTCCAAATGGGCATCGTCACGCACTTCTACCAGTCCTTCACCATGAGAAACCGCAATCGGCATGCGGGAACCCACCATATCCTGCATAAATAGCGACGGACTATTAGTAACTTCAACCAGGCTGAAGCGAGCTTCGAAACGATCAGATTTATTGCGAACAAAACGAGGCCAATGTTCAGCTCCCGGAATCAGTTCACGTAGGTTGGACATCATCTGACAACCATTACAGACCCCCAACGCCAAGGTTTGTGGACGCAGGAAGAACGCAGAGAACTCATCACGCACCCGGTTGTTGAACAGAATCGATTTCGCCCACCCTTCACCGGCACCCAGCACATCACCGTAAGAGAAACCACCGCAAGCCACCAAAGCCTGGAAATCTTGCAGATCACACCGACCAGCCAGTAAATCACTCATATGCACATCGATGGCTTCAAAACCGGCACGATGAAATGCGGCGGCCATTTCTATATGAGAGTTAACCCCTTGCTCACGCAATACCGCCACTTTAGGCCGGCACTGGTTGCTGATGAATGGGGCAGCAATATCTTCCTGCGGTTCAAAGGTCAGTACTACATTCAGGCCGGGATCGTTATCATCAGCCTTGGCATTGTGCTCCTGGTCAGCACACTGCGGGTTGTCGCGCAGACGCTGCATCTGCCACGTAGTCTCTGCCCACCAGTTACGCATCGTGGTGCGCTTCTCGTGGTAAACGATCTCACTCCCCTGAGCGATAACGAAGTGATCGCCCGGTTCTGCCGTACCCAGATAGTGGGTGCAATCCGCCAGCCCAAAGTCAGCCAGCACTCGCTCAACCTCAGCACGGCGTGACGACTCAATCTGGATAACAGCCCCCAGCTCTTCATTAAACAGGACAGCCAGTGCGTCCTCACCCATCGAGCTGATGTCAACCGTCACACCACAGTGACCGGCAAAGGCCATTTCTGCCAGTGTTACCAGCAAGCCGCCATCTGATCGGTCGTGATACGCCAGCAACGCTTCATCCGCTACCAGCTTCTGCATGGCATTAAAGAAGCCGGCGAGTTGATCAGCATTACGCACATCCGCTGTCTTGCACCCCAGCTGACGATAAACCTGGGCTAGTGCCGTGGCAGCCAACGCATGATTTCCGGCCCCCAAATCAATCAGCAGCAGCGCGTTGTCCTGACCGGAACGCAGTTGCGGCGTAACGGTATTACGAACATCCTCAACCCGAGCAAAGGCAGAAATCACCAGCGACATCGGGGACGTTACCGCATGCTCTTCACCCCCTTCCTGCCAACGGGTTTTCATCGACATGGAATCTTTACCCACCGGGATAGTCAACCCCAGAGCCGGGCATAACTCCTCGCCAATCGCCTTGACTGCATCATACAAGCCGGCATCTTCACCCGGATGTCCCGCCGCAGCCATCCAGTTGGCTGACAGTTTGACGCGCTTCAGGTTACCTATCTGCGTACCGGCAATGTTGGTCAACGCTTCACCCACTGCCAGACGGGCTGAGGCGGCGAAGTTACGCAGCGCCACCGGGGCCCGTTCACCAATGGACATGGCCTCACCGTAATAGCTATCCAGACTGGCCGTGGTAACAGCACAATCCGCTACCGGTACCTGCCACGGTCCCACCATTTGATCCCGCGCAACCATGCCGGTCACACTGCGGTCACCGATGGTGATCAGGAACGTTTTCTCCGCCACCACAGGCAGGTGCAACACACGTTCCACCGCTTCCGCCAGATAGATTCCCGTGCGATCAAGCGGTGTGCCTTCCACCGATTGATGCACAACGTCACGCTGCATTTTAGGCACTTTACCCAACAGCACTTCAAGCGGTAAATCAATTGGTCTATTGTTGAAATGACGGTCATTCATGGTCAGATGCTGTTCTTCGGTAGCCTCGCCAATAACCGCGTAAGGTGCCCGCTCGCGACGGCAGATTTCATCAAACAGCGCCAGTTGCTCCGGTGCCACCGCCAGGACATAACGTTCCTGCGATTCGTTACACCACACTTCCAACGGACTCATTCCCGGCTCATCGTTGAGAATGTCGCGCAATTCAAAACGACCGCCACGACCACCATCACTTACCAGTTCCGGCATCGCGTTGGAAAGACCACCCGCGCCCACATCATGAATAAACAAAATCGGATTTTCTTCACCCAACTGCCAACAGCGGTCAATCACTTCCTGACAACGACGCTCCATTTCCGGGTTATCCCGTTGTACAGAAGCAAAGTCGAGATCAGCATCAGACTGGCCGGAAGTCATGGAAGAAGCGGCACCACCACCCAACCCGATGTTCATCGCCGGGCCACCCAGAACAATCAGTTTGGCGCCAATACTGACTTCACCTTTTTTCACATGATCAGCACGGATATTACCAATACCACCCGCCAGCATAATTGGCTTGTGATAACCCCGGACTTCGACCCCGTTATGGCTATCAACAGACTCTTCATAAGTCCGGAAATAGCCAGTCAATGCCGGACGGCCAAATTCGTTGTTAAACGCTGCTCCGCCCAGCGGGCCTTCTACCATGATATTCAACGCGTTGACAATACGATCGGGCTTGCCAAAATCATGTTCCCACGGTTGGACGAATCCAGGGATACGCAGGTTGGAAACCGAAAAGCCCACCAGACCAGCTTTCGGCTTGGCACCGCGTCCGGTCGCACCCTCATCACGGATTTCGCCACCAGAACCGGTAGCGGCACCCGGCCACGGTGAAATAGCGGTGGGGTGGTTATGCGTTTCGACCTTCATCAGGATATGGGCTTCTTCCTGATGGTAGTCATACACATTTTTCGTATCGGTGAAAAAGCGACCGACCGCTGAACCTTCCATGACCGCCGCATTATCTTTGTAAGCTGATAGCACGTGATCCGGGGTGTGCTCATAGGTATTTTTGATCATCTTAAACAGCGATTTTGGCTGCTTAACCCCATCAATAACCCAATCGGCATTAAAAATCTTGTGGCGACAGTGCTCTGAATTCGCCTGAGCAAACATGTACAACTCAATATCGGTCGGATTACGTCCCAGTTTGATAAACGCATCCATCAGGTAATCAATTTCATCTTCAGCCAATGCCAGGCCAAGACGAACATTAGCCGCCTCCAGTGCCTGACGCCCCTGTAGCAGAATTTCCACCCGTTTTAGCGGTGCAGGTTGATGGTGGGTGAACAGTTGTGTCGCCTGTTGCAAATCATCGAACACGCTTTCCATCATCCGGTCGTGTAACAGAGCACCCAATTCCTGCCACTGTGCTTCGCTGAGTGTCGGGGCATGAATATAGAATGCCAGACCGCGCTCCAGCCGCAGGACTTTCTGCAAACCACAATTATGGGCGATATCTGTTGCTTTGGAAGACCAGGGAGAAATAGTGCCTGGGCGAGGCGTAACCAGAATCAGATGCCCCGTAGGTTCATGTTCCGTGAGAGAAGGGCCATATTTCAGCAGGAGGGTCAGTCGTGATTGTTCATCGCTACTTAACGGGGCACTCACATCGGCGAAATGAACATATTCAGCATAAATGTCACTGACAGGCAGATAGTTTTCATTGCAACGCGCCAACAGTTTATTGATACGAAAAGCCGATAAAGCAGGTGAACCACGCAGTATTTCCATAATCTAAAATTCTCTCATCTTCGATGCACTGACCGCAGTGCGTCATGGGCGCTACAGGGGGGAAACGCGCGTTATTATAGTGAATCCTGACGCGCGACGAAACCGTTTGCGTCGCTATTGTTCAACATCCACGACCGGACAAGCTCAATTTGTAACCAAGTCAATAAAAGTTGCACAGTGACGATTTGTTACGCAAAATGCCCCGACTCGGGTTTTTCGTATAAAAAACTGCCGCTACAGACAGACCGACCATCAGGTCACCGAGAGACAACTATTTGAAGCGTCTAACGATAAATTATTTTTTCATCGGGGTAATCGCTCTGCTGTTGATGTTGGCACTATGGCCAAATATTCCCTGGCGTAGCAGCCAGGACGTCCAGCTCAGGCAGATTCTTTCACGTGGTGAGTTGCGAGTCAGTACTATCAACTCCCCCTTGACGTACTACCTTAATCACGGTTCCCCCGCAGGACTGGATTATGAACTGGCAAAACGGTTCGCCGATTACCTCGGTGTTCAGCTGGTGGTTTCAACACGCCAGAACATTGACGGTCTGTTCAACGATCTTGATAACGGTAATGCCGATTTGCTGGCCGCTGGTCTGATCTACAATCATGAACGCCTGAAGCGTTTCAAAGCCGGACCGACCTACTATTCTGTGTCTCAACAGCTCGTGTATCGGCTGGGAACGCCTCGTCCGACGTCACTGGATAAACTTCATGGCCGGCTGGTTGTCCTGTCCGGCTCCGCCCATGCGGCAACCCTCCGCGATCTGAAGGCTCATAAATACCCACAATTGAAATGGGAAGTCACCTCGAATATCTCCACACAAGACCTGCTCAAACAAGTGGCCGATGGTAAGCTTGATTACACATTGGCAGACTCGGTCACTATTGGTTTAATGCAGCGGATTCATCCCCAACTGGCAGTAGCAGCCGATATCAGTGATGAAGAACCCGTAACCTGGTATATGCGACGTACTCACGACGACAGTCTGTCAGCGGCACTCCTCGATTTTTTCAGCCAGATAGAGGAAGACGGTACCCTTGCTCGTCTGCAAGAGAAATATCTGGGTCATGTGGGAGAATTCGATTATGTGGATACCACGACGTTCCTCGCCGCCATTGATGACACGCTACCGGCCTTGCGTGCACTGTTTGAAAAATACGCAACGAATATCGACTGGAAACTCCTGGCGGCGATTTCCTATCAGGAATCACACTGGAATCCGCTGGCCACCTCACCCACAGGCGTTCGTGGCTTAATGATGCTGACGCGCAATACCGCAGAGAGTCTGAATGTATCTGATCGACTCGATCCAGAAGAAAGCATTCGCGGTGGTGCACAATATTTGTCGAACATGATGCAAAGAATGCCAGATACCATTCCCGAAGATGAAAAAATCTGGTTTGCGCTGGCAGCCTACAATATGGGGTATGCCCACCTGATGGATGCTCGTAAATTGACAGAAAAACAGAAAGGGAATCCGGACAGTTGGGCTGATGTAAAAATGCGGCTACCGATGCTAAGCCAGAAACGCTACTATACCCAGACGGCCAACGGGTATGCCCGCGGTCACGAAGCCTATAACTATGTCGAGAATATTCGGCGTTATATGGTTAGCCTGGTCGGGTATCTGTCAGAAAAAGAAAGCAAATTGCAGCAGCAGAAGCTGGCCGGGCAGGCTTATCCGGTTGTACCGCCAGAAAAACTTCCACGGTAGATACGTTTCTCATCGCCGTTACTCAGGAAGTGTTCCTTTTCCCGCAACCCGGCGCGCTTTATGCTGTTCCCGCCGCATACGAAAAAAGGCGCTCAACATAGCAGCGCACTCCTCCGCCAGAACACCACGGGTGATCTGTATCTGATGATTCATCCCTGGATGATGCAGAATATCCACCAACGATCCTGCGGCACCGGTTTTTTCATCTGTCGCGCCATAAACCAATCGCCCAATACGACTATGGATCATCGCACCCGCACACATTACGCACGGTTCCAAAGTGACATATAGTGTCGTATTTAACAGCCGGTAATTCTGTAACACCTGTCCGCCCTGACGCAACGCCATCATTTCGGCATGGGCGGTAGGATCATGCTTGCCTATCGGTCTGTTCCAACCCTCACCAATCACCTGGTCATTGCACACCAGAACCGCACCAACCGGGACTTCCCCTTCATTCTGGGCTTTCTGTGCCAGTGTCAGGGCATGACGCATCCAGTATTCATCGTCTACTATGCGGTTCATAATTCCTCTTGATACCGTTTACAGCCGTACCGAGGGCAGCATTATACACACGCCATCCCGGAGGGAAATATTTCAGCAGTAACCGGCGACAGCTCTCACACCGATCAATCTCTGATCGCTGCGCGCAGATAACCATTATGATGGCTCAACCTCCATTGTGCTTCTTCAGCGTCACAACCGACCAGAATCATCACAATAGCCGGTTTAACATTGTAGTCGGTCTGTTCCAGCACCGACTGCGCCTCTGCCCTATTTACGCCGGTTGTCTCCATGACAATGCGGCAGGCGCGATCCATCAACTTGATGTTGGTAGCCTTCACATCCACCATCAGATTCTGATAAACCTTGCCCAGCTTCACCATCACACCGGTAGAAATCATATTCAAAATCAGCTTTTGTGCCGTACCTGACTTCAACCGGGTTGATCCTGTCAACGCCTCGGGACCTACCAGTGGTGAAATCGCGATCTCCGCTTCCCGAGCAATGGGGGACTGGGGGTTACAGGAAATCGCGGCGGTATGGCATCCCAGCTGATGCGCATAACGTAATGCACCAAGCACATACGGTGTGCGACCCGAGGCCGCAAGGCCGATGACCATATCTACCGGTTTCAAGGACAGGTTAATCAGATCGGCTTCACCCAGCGCTGGATCGTCCTCCGCGCCCTCCACCGCCTTCAGCAAGGCACCGGGTCCGCCAGCAATCAGACCGATAACCAACCCATGAGGCACGCCAAAGGTAGGTGGACATTCTGATGCATCCAGCACACCCAGTCTTCCGCTAGTTCCCGCACCAAGATAGATCAACCGTCCTCCAGCTTTCAGACAGGCAGCAGTAACCTCAACGACCTGGGCAATCGCTGGCAGCACCTGACTGATCGCCTCGGGTACTTTTTGATCTTCCTGGTTAAATACCGTCATCATATCCAACGTTGACAACAGATCTAAATTCATCGTCGCCGGGTTGCGAGTTTCTGAAACCAATGACCCTAATTCCATATTCTTCCCACTTTTTAACCATGATGGTATCGTCGTTGGCGACATAGTAATCCCTTTTTATCTCCTTCGTCCCTTTTGCCACACACGCTCTTTTTAGCATGTTGAAAGTAAGATATTCTGCGACGGTCTATAATGTCAGATTCATCAAGGCAATAATGCTAGATGATATTCCTTTGGGTAAGCAGAGAAGCCAGATTGAAATACCAGTGGCGTTGTCAATCATGCCTTAGAGTATTGCTGTATTTATTTACTGGCGTATTCCTGCTGCTGGCCGATTCTCTGTATGCCAATTGGAATTTCGCTACTATTGAACAGCGCACCGACCAGCTTTACGGCCCCGCCACACCTGATGCACGCAAACGAATAAAAGAGTGGCAGTCTCTGTTGCTGAACCAGCGAAATGCAACCGAAAACCAGAAGCTGGACGCCGTTAACCGATTCTTCAATGACAAAATTATTTATCAGGAAGATATTGATGTCTGGCACCAGGTGGATTACTGGGCTACACCGATTGAAGCATTGCGTAAAGGCGAAGGTGACTGTGAAGACTATGCCATCGCCAAATATATAACACTGCGCCATCTGGGTGTTGATCGAGAAAAATTACGTATCACTTATGTTAAGGCGCTGCGTTTAAACCGTGCGCATATGGTGCTGAGTTACTACCCTACTCCGAATGCTATTCCATTGGTGCTGGATAGCTTAATCAATAAGATTCAGCCAGCCACACAACGCACTGATTTATTTCCAGTTTATTCATTCAATGGTGATGGATTATGGCTGCCTGGCGCAAGCGGTAACAAACGCGCCGGAGACAGTAAACGCCTTTCGCGCTGGCAGGATTTACTCATCAAGATGCGCGCTGAAGGATTTTCAATTGAAGAGTAGGACGAGGCTATGTCGCTATTTAAACAATTATTGATAGCCATCTGCTTGTTTATGCTGGTGCTGTTCAGTGGCGGTTTCATTGCCAACCTGGAAAGCTCCCGTGAGCAATATAACAATCAGTTGAACTCACATGCACAAGATTCGGCAACAGCGTTGGGGTTAGCACTCACACCCAATATTGACGATCCTGTCATGGTAGAACTCATGGTCAGTTCTATCTTTGACAGTGGCTATTTTTCCAGCATTCGTGTCCTGAATATAGCCACCCATAAAGTGATACTGGAACGTACCGCATCACCTGAAATCCCGGATGTTCCCAGTTGGTTTGTTCATTTGGTGAATTTGCAGCCGGGTATCGGAGAAGCTACCATCATGCGTGGCTGGGAACAGGCAGCCCGGGTTAAAGTCATCAGTCATCCTATGTTTGCTGTCGCCCGTCTCTGGCAAAGTACAGTCGCCACATTTATCTGGTTGCTAGCCTGCGGGGCCATTGGTCTGACTCTCGGGGCCCTCTTTCTGCGCCGTCAGTTACGTCCCCTGGACTACATGGTGGAACAATCAATGGCCATCAGTCGTCACGAATTTTTAAGCTTATCTGATCTGCCGAAAACGCCGGAGCTACGTCGGGTAGTTGAGGCCATGAATTTAATGGTCACCAAGCTTAAAACATTGTTCGAGGAAGAAGCTCAGCGCAGTGAACAATTACGACAGGAAGCCTATCAGGATCCACAGACCGGTCTGGCCAATCGCCGCGCATTCGATACCCAACTAAAAACAAAACTTAGTGCTGAGGATACGGCTCCCGGTTATCTCCTCATGATTCGGTTACAGGACCTGGGCAAGATGAACCAGCGTCTTGGTGGTGCCAGAACCGATGAATTACTGATTTCAGTAGCGAATATTATCCATCAATGCAAAACACACACTATTGGCCCCGATAGCGTGACCGCCCGCATCCGTGGTGGTGAATTCGCTTTGTTTTGTCCCGGTCTGATAAAAAAAGAGGCTGCTATACTGGCCAACACGTTATCCCGAGGCATTGAAGCCCTGTTTTTAGCCGACGAAACCGATGTATCACCGGTTGCGCATGTGGTATTGGTTCCATTCCACACCGGAGATACCGTTCAATCCTTGTTTATCCAGGGAGATCAATTACTCACCCGTGCTGAGCATAATGTCGATATCAGATCGGAAGATAACAATCAGGAGTCCCCGCAATGGGTCGAGGATCAACACTATTGGTTTAGTTTGCTGAAACCGCTGCTTGACCAGGAACAGGTTCAGCTTTTCCTGCAACCCGTCGTTAACTGCCTGCACCCTGAACAGGTGATGCACAAAAAAGTGCTGGCTCGCATTACTGATAAACGGGGCAATAAGATTAACGCCGGAAAATTTCTGTCGTGGATACAACGTTTTGGCTGGAGTACCCGGCTGGATCAAATCATGGTGAAGCATACACTTGCTTACCTGGAAAAACATGAAGGTACTCTGGCTTTGAGTTTATCCGGTAGTACCGTACTGGACCTGCAACTGATGGAACAGTTGCTAAAACCGTTACAGTCTAAACCTGCACTGGCCAAACGTCTGATTCTGGAACTCGATGAAAATCAACTACCAGACCCCGCCCATCTGGGGTCGTTGGTAAAACTGCTGAACGAGTACAAGTGCAAGTTAGGTCTGCAACACTTTGGCGGGCGATTTATGATGATCGGCAACCTATCTCAATGGGGACTTGCCTATCTGAAAATTGATGGAAGTTACATCCGCGATATTGATCAAGAAGAAGACAAAAAAATGTTTATTGAAGCGCTGTATCGTGCGACCAACAGTATCGATCTCCCACTCATTGCCGAGCGTGTCGAAACAGAGGGCGAATTGCAGGTATTGCAGGAAATGGGTATTCAGGGTGCGATGGGACGCCTTTTGGGTAGCCCGGTTGCCGCAGAATAGAGCAACATAAAAAAACGGCCTGTCGGTTTCCCCGGCAAGCCGTTCTCAATATACGGGCCATATATCGTCAAAACATTTTATCTTCATCTTCACGGATCAATGCATCCAACCCACCCAGCACTTCACGAGCCTGCGCTCGATTAATCAATTTTAGCTGTGCTGCGACAGGAAAATCCGTGATATTCACTTGACCCTTATTGATCAAGACCTGAATTAAATCTTCCAATACACGAACCATTTCCAGATCGCTGTTGCGCAACTTCTGTAGACTGGACAAAATGACTTCCTGATTGTTCAGCCATGCGATTGCTTCCACAGAATCTTCCGCTAGTTCGCCATTCATTTCAGGAAACGGTGACTCTTCAACCCTGATTAAATTGCTATTGCTGTCTCGCAAAATATAGAACATAGACAACCCTTTTTTATTTTCAGAGAAGAGCGCCGCACATATTGTACGATGCTCTCTGTATCCAATGCACAATCAAGCCGCACTGGGTTCTGGTTTGCTAATCAAACTCTCTACTGAAGGCAGTACGCCATGATAGTGATCCAACGTGATAGAGACATCCGGCGTACCACCACTTGCTCCATTAAACTGCCCTTGCGTGCTCACCTCTATGGTAGGAGAATCAGCACTCTCTGTAATACGAATATAGTGGCTAATATCAGTTCCTGATTTCAGTTCCCCTACCAGATCACTTAGATCAATCCGATCACCCTCACCAGGATTAAAATCTTTAATCACATCATGGCCGGTATCACCAGATTGCCAGGTAAAGGTATCTGCGCCAGCACCACCGGTCAGAATATTATTACCGGAGCCGCCAATCAGGATATCATCCCCAGAACCGCCGTAAAGGATATCATTACCCATACCACCATTAAGCACATCATTACCACCCTGACCAAACAGGATATCGTTTCCCACACCACCATTCAGAATGTCATTACCATCATGTGATGACGAAAGATCGAACTCTGCGCTATGTCCGGAAATGTAGTTATGCATTTCCTGAACCGTCAATGACGCTCCCGTGGAGGTATTGAGCTTACCAGCAATATAATGCTGCAACGCCGTCAGCCCATTTCCTTCAATCCCATCAAAGGTAACCGAATCACCAAACAGTATATCGTTGCCGCTGCCACCGGATAACGTATCATCGCCCGCCATTGCAGGCTGATTACTACCGAGAATCGCATCATTTAACTGAGTGGGATCAATGTGATCCTGCACTACGCCATCCGAATCATAATTCACCAAGCTAGCCGCATTCAGAGAATCCCCGATGCCGATCGCTTCTACCGTAGAGACATTCTGCAACAGTGCAAATGCGTCCTGAGAGTTGGTTATTGTTGAATGCGTCGTGCTGTTTCCGGTGCCATCCAGATAAGATATTTCATAAGTACCATCTCCTTCGGCATTGACATGACCAATAACCGAGCGATAGACCTGGTTACCCCATCCCTGAGAGTACGAATAAACATCGCCGTTAGTGTCAATCACTTCTCGGGCCGCCCCCATGATATTCATGGAATAGGACTGCCCTTGCTGGTAATCAATATTGTCGATGTTCAGTGTTTGTGTTTGCCACCAGCTATTACTGACAACGGCAGAATCCGTTTCACCATTCTGATAGAATGTTGGCTCACCATCGGTAATAAAATAGGTCAGATTGGTGCCCTGATTATGGGTCACCGTATCACTCAGGAACCAATTGGCTGCGGTTTTAAACACATCCTCATAATTGGTCCCGCCGCCTGAAATCATCGAACCTAACACAGCCGTAAGACTGGACAATGCATTAGGATCAGCCAGGTTTACTGATACCGTTTGCCCGACCTGCGAATCAAAATCAGCCAAAAAGACATTGACGGTCCCCGCAGAACTACCGCTGGCACTATGAATCAGGCTGTTAAATACATCGGTTAATGATGTGATAGCTTTAGCCACATTCTCTGTCGACATGCTGCCAGAGGAATCCACCAGAAACGCAATATTGTAATTCTGACCATCAACGATTTGCAGTCCGGACACATCACCCACAACTATATCGTTACTGTGTGTACCAGTTATGGTATCACTACCGGAAGTACCTACGGTGACAGCATATTGCTCTACCGATTGAGACGAATAGCCGGTGGCGGAATCATAATTCGCCTGCTCAGTCGCCGTTGCCTGAGCAACAACATCAAATTGCCCCGCATCTACCGGCACCTGTAGTGTTATCTGGCCGGCAAGCGAATCAACGTGCAATGAGTTGGGGATCAGATAGGCGCCATCAGCGCCAATCGTTACCGTGACGTTATTGATATGATCAATTAGCACCGTACCTTCGGGTATACCTGTCAATGTGATTCCCGACAAGCTTTCACTGCCATCCGTATCCGTCAACGCCGCAGAGACCGTGATGGTATGTTCCTGATAGCCGGCCTGACCCGTTACCGTTTCCTCAGAAGTCGAGGAAGCATCGGCGCTCTTGATAGTACCGTCACCATAAATAATACCGTCAAGTTTATTAGCGCCACCGATCAGCGCTACATCGTGATAAGTCACATTGACGGAATCAAAAGTGTTCACCGATGTATCAGCATTATTATTTGTCCCGACAGTGTCGTTATAACCGTCAGCTTGTGTGCCTTGGATGAAAATATAGTCTGACTTGACCCCTGACGACTCACTCCCGGTATTCCCTGTCACCGCATTTAAGGTACGATAATTGCCATCCTGCACATATCCACTGCCCTCATGCACCACAAAGATGTCGGTATAGTCTCGACTACCGCTGACATTCCCCTGGTTGTAGTAAACCACTTCACCATTGCCCACGATTTCCGGCACCGGATCACCAGGAGAAAGCCAGACACGCACCCCATCACCGATTCTGACAATCACACCATCCTGTACATCAAAACCACCGGGCTGTTCGCTGCCGCCATTGACCTTGATGTAAGTCGGCGTTTCTGCAACGGTATCACCACTGGTAATCGTCAAAGAGACATCCGGGGCATCGGCCACCGGCGTGATATTAACGGAGAGTGTGGCCGTATCCCCATGATTTCCCGCATCATCCACTGGCTGATATGCCATGCCCGTCAGATCAGCACCAGAAACATTGGCGGCAGGGACAAATCGCAGTTCAAAATCTGCCGACGTAAAGGTCTGCCCGATAGAAACCGCTTTCCATTGCCCATGATCGTTAAAATACAACGTTCCTGTACTGGTATCAGGAAGAGAAGAAATCACAATGCTGCTGGTATCACCGGACGTACCAAGGTCACTCCAACTGATGGAGACCGGGGTATCTTCCGTACCCGTTACTATCTGGTCATGTCCCACTGGTCCGGTAATATCCAGGGTGGCACTGTCCGTATCACTAGCGTGATTACCTGACGGGCTGGTGGCTGTCGCCACCACGGTAACCTGCCCCTCAGCCAGTGTGCTGAGATCAGCATGAAGACTCCATTGCCCTTCTACGACCTGTACATTATTTACCGTCACTGATTTACCATTTGCATCAGTAAACACCAGATCGACGACGCTCTCACTACTGGTACCACCCACTGCGGTATTAGCCAATTCACCCTGACTGATATAACCGTCATTACCAGCAAATTCAGTAATAGCGACATCCGGTTCAGCAGTATCGACCGTATAAGATCGATCGGCAGTGGCGGTCATAGTGTTACCCGCTTCATCCTGTGTGGTTACCGCGGCACTAATCTGACTATGCATTGCCAGCACACTGCCAAGTATGCTAACACTCCAACTGATACCATCGGCATTCACGATAGTGGCGTAAGTCCGGTCACCAACGGTGACAATAACCGTATCCCCCGCCTGTACATCTTTTCCTACTGAACCACTGATGGTTTGAGTCTGCTCGCTTTCTGCCTCGTTCAGCGTATTGTCCGCCGTCACTGGATCGATGGTGATGCTTGCCTCCGGCGCGCTGGTATCCACCTGATAGGCGTGATCGGCGGTCGCGGTGGCGGGATTACCGGCGGTGTCCGTAGTCGTGACCGCCGCCTGAATCGCGGTGTTCGTTGCCAGTACGCTGCCCGGCACGCTGACACTCCATACCCGGCTGCCGTCGCCGGCCGTAGTGACCTGGGTCTGGTAGGTCGCCGAACCGATAGTGACGGTGACGGTGTCGCCCACCTGCACATCGTTGCCGACGGTGCCGCTCACCGTCTGGTTCTGTCCGGCTTCCGCCTGATTCAGAACATTATCCGCCGTCACTGGATCGATGGTAATGCTGGCGTCCGGTGCCGTGGTATCCACCTGATAGGCGTGATCGGCCGTGGCGCTGGCCGGGTTACCGGCGGCATCGGTCGTCGTGACAGTGGCCTGAACAGTGGCGTTCGTCGCCAGTACGCTACCGGGCACGCTGACACTCCATACCCGGCTGCCATCGCCGGCACTGGTGACCTGGGTCTGGTAGGTCGCCGAGCCGATGGTCACCGTGACGGTGTCGCCCACCTGCACATCGTTACCCACCGTGCCGCTGACGGTCTGGTTCTGTCCGGCTTCCGCGGCATTAATCGTGTTGTCGGCGGTCACCGCATCAATACTGATGCTGGCGTCCGGTGCCGTGGTATCCACCTGATAGGCGTGATCGGCGGTGGCAGTGGCCGGGTTACCGGCGGCATCGGTCGTCGTGACGGTGGCCTGAATCGCGGCGTTCGTTGCCAGCACACTGCCGGGCACGCTGACGCTCCACACCCGGCTGCCGTCACCGGCCGTAGTGACCTGGGTCTGGTAGGTCGCCGAGCCAATGGTCACCGTGACGGTGTCGCCCACCTGCACATCGTTGCCCACCGTGCCGCTGACGGTCTGGTTCTGTCCGGCTTCGGCGGCATTAATCGTGTTATCCGCCGTCACCGCATCAATACTGATGCTGGCGTCCGGCGCCGTGGTATCCACCTGATAGGCGTGATCGGCGCTCGCGGTAACACTGTTACCCGCCGCATCGGTCGTCGTGACGGTGGCCTGAATAGCGGCGTTCGTTGCCAGTACGCTACCCGGCACGCTGACGCTCCATACCCGGCTGCCGTCGCTGGCGGTAGTGACCTGGGTCTGGTAGGTCGCCGAGCCAATGGTCACCGTGACGGTGTCGCCCACCTGCACATCGTTACCGACGGTGCCGCTGACGGTCTGGTTCTGTCCGGCTTCCGCGGCATTAATCGTATTATCCGCCGTCAGCGCATCGATGGTAATACTGGCCTCCGGCGCCGTGGTATCGACCTGATAACTGTGGTCGGCGCTCGCGCTGGCGGGATTACCGGCCGCGTCGCTGGTGGTGACCGTGGCCTGAATGGCGGCGTTCGTTGCCAGCACACTACCGGGCACGCTGACGCTCCATACCCGGCTGCCGTCACCGGCACTGGTGACCTGGGTCTGGTAGGTCGCCGAGCCGATGGTCACCGTGACGGTGTCGCCCACCTGCACATCGTTACCCACCGTGCCGCTCACCGTCTGGTTCTGTCCGGCTTCGGCGGCATTAATCGTGTTGTCGGCGGTCACCGCATCAATACTGATGCTGGCCTCCGGTGCCGTGGTATCGACCTGATAGGCGTGATCGGCGCTCGCGCTGGCGGGATTACCGGCCGCGTCGCTGGTGGTGACCGTGGCCTGAATGGCGGCGTTCGTTGCCAGCACACTGCCCGGCACGCTGACGCTCCATACCCGGCTGCCGTCACCGGCACTGGTGACCTGGGTCTGGTAGGTCGCCGAGCCGATGGTCACCGTGACGGTGTCGCCCACCTGCACATCGTTACCGACGGTGCCGCTGACGGTCTGGTTCTGTCCGGCTTCGGCCTGATTCAGAACATTATCCGCCGTCACTGGATCGATGGTAATACTGGCGTCCGGTGCCGTGGTATCGACCTGATAGGCATGATCGGCCGTGGCAGTGGCGGGATTACCGGCGGCGTCGCTGGTGGTGACCGTGGCCTGAATGGCGGCGTTCGTCGCCAGGATACTGCCCGGCACGCTGACGCTCCATACCCGGCTGCCGTCACTGGCGGTAGTGATCTGGGTCTGGTAGCTCTGGCTGCCGATGGTGATGATCACGGTGTCGCCCACCTGCACATCGTTACCCACCGTGCCGCTCACCGTCTGGTTCTGTCCGGCTTCCGCGGCATTAATCGTGTTATCCGCGGTCACCGCATCAATACTGATGCTGGCCTCCGGCGCCGTGGTATCGACCTGATAGGCATGATCGGCGCTCGCGGTAACACTGTTACCGGCCGCGTCGGTCGTCGTGACCGTCGCCTGAATGGCCGCGTTCGTCGCCAGCACGCTGCCGGGCACGCTGACGCTCCATACCCGGCTGCCATCGCCGGCACTGATCACCTGGGTCTGGTAACTCTGGCTGCCAATGGTCACCGTGACGGTGTCGCCCACCTGCACATCGTTACCCACCGTGCCGCTCACCGTCTGATCCTGTCCGGCTTCCGCCTGATTCAGAACATTATCCGCCGTCAGCGTATCGATGGTAATACTGGCGTCCGGCGCCGTGGTATCCACCTGATAGGCATGATCGGCCGTGGCGGTGGCAGGATTGCCCGCCGCATCGGTCGTCGTGACCGTCGCCTGAATGGCACTCTGCCCGGCCAGCACGCTGCCCGGCACGCTGACACTCCATACCCGGCTGCCATCGCCGGC
This sequence comes from Prodigiosinella confusarubida, assembly GCF_002847015.1. Classification (GTDB taxonomy): domain Bacteria; phylum Pseudomonadota; class Gammaproteobacteria; order Enterobacterales; family Enterobacteriaceae; genus Prodigiosinella; species Prodigiosinella aquatilis. The sequence continues at coordinate 1,925,340 of NZ_CP025085.1, read as the reverse complement.
ACTGGTGACCTGCGTCTGGTAGCTCTGGCTGCCGATGGTGATGATCACGGTGTCGCCCACCTGCACATCGTTACCCACCGTGCCGCTGACGGTCTGGTTCTGTCCGGCTTCCGCGGCATTAATCGTGTTATCCGCGGTCACCGCATCAATACTGATGCTGGCCTCCGGCGCCGTGGTATCCACCTGATAGGCGTGATCGGCGCTCGCGGTAACACTGTTACCGGCGGCGTCGGTCGTCGTGACGGTGGCCTGAATGGCGGCGTTCGTTGCCAGCACACTGCCGGGCACGCTGACGCTCCATACCCGGCTGCCGTCACCGGCACTGGTGACCTGGGTCTGGTAGGTCGCCGAGCCGATGGTCACCGTGACGGTGTCGCCGACCTGCACATCGTTACCCACCGTGCCGCTCACCGTCTGGTTCTGTCCGGCTTCGGCGCCATTAATCGTGTTGTCGGCCGTCACCGCATCAATACTGATGCTGGCCTCCGGCGCCGTGGTATCCACCTGATAGGCATGATCGGCGCTCGCCGTGGCGGGATTACCGGCCGCGTCGGCAGTCGTGACGGTGGCCTGAATGGCCGCGTTCGTCGCCAGTACACTGCCCGGCACACTGACGCTCCATACCCGGCTGCCGTCGCTGGCGGTAGTGACCTGGGTCTGGTAGCTCTGGCTGCCGATGGTGATGGTGACGGTGTCGCCGACCTGCACATCGTTACCCACCGTGCCGCTCACCGTCTGGTTCTGTCCGGCTTCGGCGGCATTAATCGTGTTGTCGGCGGTCACCGCATCAATACTGATGCTGGCCTCCGGCGCCGTGGTATCGACCTGATAGGCGTGATCGGCCGTGGCGCTGGCCGGGTTACCGGCGGCATCGGTCGTCGTGACGGTGGCCTGAATCGCGGCGTTCGTTGCCAGCACACTGCCGGGCACGCTGACGCTCCATACCCGGCTGCCGTCGCCGGCGGTAGTGACCTGGGTCTGGTAGCTCTGGCTGCCGATGGTGATGGTGACCGTGTCGCCGACCTGCACATCGTTACCCACCGTGCCGCTCACCGTCTGATCCTGTCCGGCTTCGGCGGCATTAATCGTGTTATCCGCGGTCACCGCATCAATACTGATGCTGGCCTCCGGCGCCGTGGTATCCACCTGATAGGCGTGATCGGCGCTCGCGGTGGCGGGATTACCGGCCGCATCGCTGGTGGTGACCGTCGCCTGAATGGTCGCATTCGTTGCCAGTACGCTGCCCGGCACGCTGACGCTCCACACCCGGCTGCCGTCACCGGCGCTGGTCACCTGGGTCTGATAAGTCTGGCTACCGATGGTCACCGTGACCGTGTCGCCGACCTGCACATCGTTGCCCACCGTGCCGCTCACCGTCTGGTTCTGTCCGGCTTCCGCGGCATTAATCGTGTTATCCGCCGTCACCGCATCAATACTGATGCTGGCCTCCGGCGCCGTGGTATCCACCTGATAACTGTGGTCGGCGGTGGCGCTGGCGGGATTACCGGCCGCATCGCTGGTGGTGACAGTGGCCTGAATCGCGGCGTTCGTCGCCAGTACGCTGCCGGGTACACTGACACTCCACACCCGGCTGCCGTCGCCGGCCGTAGTGACCTGGGTCTGGTAGCTCTGGCTGCCAATGGTCACCGTGACGGTGTCGCCGACCTGCACATCGTTACCCACCGTGCCGCTCACCGTCTGGTTCTGTCCGGCTTCCGCCTGATTCAGAACATTATCCGCCGTCACTGGATCGATGGTAATGCTGGCCCCCGGCGCCGTGGTATCCACCTGATAACTGTGGTCGGCGCTCGCGCTGGCCGGGTTACCGGCGGCGTCGCTGGTGGTGACCGTCGCCTGAATCGCGGCGTTCGTTGCCAGTACGCTGCCGGGTACGCTGACGCTCCATACCCGGCTGCCGTCACCGACGCTGATCACCTGGGTCTGGTAACTCTGGCTGCCAATGGTCACCGTGACGGTGTCGCCCACCTGCACATCATTGCCGACGGTGCCGCTGACGGTCTGGTTCTGTCCGGCTTCCGCCTGATTCAGAACATTATCCGCCGTCACTGGATCGATGGTAATACTGGCGTCCGGTGCCGTGGTATCGACCTGATAGGCATGATCGGCCGTGGCAGTGGCGGGATTACCGGCGGCGTCGCTGGTGGTGACCGTGGCCTGAATGGCGGCGTTCGTCGCCAGGATACTGCCCGGCACGCTGACGCTCCACACCCGGCTGCCGTCACTGGCGGTAGTGATCTGGGTCTGGTAGCTCTGGCTGCCGATGGTGATGATCACGGTGTCGCCCACCTGCACATCGTTACCCACCGTGCCGCTCACCGTCTGGTTCTGTCCGGCTTCCGCGGCATTAATCGTGTTATCCGCGGTCACCGCATCAATACTGATGCTGGCCTCCGGCGCCGTGGTATCCACCTGATAGGCGTGATCGGCCGTGGCGCTGGCCGGGTTACCGGCGGCGTCGCTGGTGGTGACCGTCGCCTGAATGGCGGCGTTCGTCGCCAGTACGCTACCGGGCACGCTGACACTCCATACCCGGCTGCCATCGCCGGCACTGGTGACCTGGGTCTGGTAGGTCTGGCTACCGATAGTGACGGTGACGGTGTCGCCCACCTGCACATCATTGCCCACCGTGCCGCTGACGGTCTGGTTCTGTCCGGCTTCCGCGGCATTAATCGTGTTATCCGCGGTCACCGCATCAATACTGATGCTGGCCTCCGGCGCCGTGGTATCGACCTGATAGGCGTGATCGGCGCTCGCGCTGGCGGGATTACCGGCGGCGTCGCTGGTGGTGACCGTGGCCTGAATGGCGGCGTTCGTTGCCAGCACACTGCCGGGCACGCTGACGCTCCATACCCGGCTGCCGTCACCGGCACTGGTCACCTGGGTCTGGTAACTCTGGCTGCCAATGGTGATGATCACGGTGTCGCCGACCTGCACATCGTTGCCCACCGTGCCGCTGACGGTCTGGTTCTGTCCGGCTTCCGCGGCATTAATCGTGTTATCCGCGGTCACCGCATCAATACTGATGCTGGCCTCCGGCGCCGTGGTATCCACCTGATAGGCGTGATCGGCACTCGCGGTAACACTGTTACCGGCCGCGTCGGCAGTCGTGACGGTGGCCTGAATGGTCGCATTCGTCGCCAGTACGCTACCCGGCACGCTGACACTCCATACCCGGCTGCCGTCGCCGGCGGTAGTGACCTGGGTCTGGTAGCTCTGGCTGCCGATGGTCACCGTGACGGTGTCGCCCACCTGCACATCGTTACCGACGGTGCCGCTGACGGTCTGGTTCTGTCCGGCTTCCGCCTGATTCAGAACATTATCCGCCGTCACTGGATCGATGGTAATGCTGGCGTCCGGTGCCGTGGTATCCACCTGATAGGCGTGATCGGCCGTGGCGCTGGCCGGGTTACCGGCGGCATCGGTCGTCGTGACAGTGGCCTGAACAGTGGCGTTCGTCGCCAGTACGCTACCGGGCACGCTGACACTCCACACCCGGCTGCCATCGCCGGCGGTAGTGACCTGGGTCTGGTAGGTCGCCGAGCCAATGGTCACCGTGACGGTGTCGCCGACCTGCACATCGTTACCGACGGTGCCGCTGACGGTCTGGTTCTGTCCGGCTTCCGCCTGATTCAGAACATTATCCGCCGTCACTGGATCGATGGTAATGCTGGCGTCCGGTGCCGTGGTATCCACCTGATAGGCGTGATCGGCGGTGGCAGTGGCCGGGTTACCGGCCGCGTCGCTGGTGGTGACCGTGGCCTGAATGGCGGCGTTCGTTGCCAGCACACTGCCCGGCACGCTGACGCTCCATACCCGGCTGCCGTCACCGGCACTGGTCACCTGGGTCTGGTAGGTCGCCGAGCCGATGGTCACCGTGACGGTGTCGCCCACCTGCACATCGTTACCGACGGTGCCGCTGACGGTCTGGTTCTGTCCGGCTTCGGCGGCATTAATCGTGTTGTCGGCGGTCACCGCATCAATACTGATGCTGGCCTCCGGCGCCGTGGTATCGACCTGATAGGCGTGATCGGCCGTGGCAGTGGCGGGATTACCGGCGGCGTCGCTGGTGGTGACCGTGGCCTGAACAGCGGCGTTCGTTGCCAGTACGCTACCGGGCACGCTGACGCTCCATACCCGGCTGCCGTCGCCGGCGGTAGTGACCTGGGTCTGGTAGGTCGCCGAGCCGATGGTCACCGTGACGGTGTCGCCGACCTGCACATCGTTACCCACCGTGCCGCTGACGGTCTGGTTCTGTCCGGCTTCCGCCTGATTCAGAACATTATCCGCCGTCAGCGTATCGATGGTAATGCTGGCCTCCGGTGCGCTGGTATCTACCTGATAGGCATGATCAGCCGTGGCGGTGGCGGGATTGCCCGCCGCATCGCTGGTGGTCACCGTGGCCTGAATGGCGGCGTTCGTCGCCAGTACACTGCCCGGCACGCTGACACTCCATACCCGGCTGCCGTCACCGGCTGTAGTGACCTGGGTCTGGTAGGTCGCCGAGCCGATGGTCACCGTGACGGTGTCGCCCACCTGCACATCGTTGCCGACGGTGCCGCTGACGGTCTGGTTCTGTCCGGCTTCCGCGGCATTAATCGTGTTATCCGCCGTCAGCGCATCAATACTGATGCTGGCCTCCGGCGCCGTGGTATCGACCTGATAGGCATGATCGGCGCTCGCGCTGGCGGGGTTACCGGCGGCGTCGCTGGTGGTGACGGTGGCCTGAATCGCGGCGTTCGTTGCCAGTACGCTGCCCGGCACACTGACGCTCCATACCCGGCCGCCGTCACCGGCACTGATCACCTGAGTCTGGTAACTCTGGCTGCCAATGGTCACCGTGACGGTGTCGCCCACCTGCACATCATTGCCCACCGTGCCGCTCACGGTCTGGTTCTGCCCGGCTTCCGCGGCATTAATCGTGTTATCCGCGGTCACCGCATCAATACTGATGCTGGCCTCCGGCGCCGTGGTATCGACCTGATAGGCATGATCGGCGCTCGCCGTGGCGGGATTACCGGCCGCGTCGGCAGTCGTGACGGTGGCCTGAATAGCGGCGTTCGTTGCCAGTACGCTGCCCGGCACGCTGACGCTCCATACCCGGCTGCCGTCACCGGCACTGGTCACCTGGGTCTGGTAGGTCGCCGAACCAATGGTCACCGTGACGGTGTCGCCGACCTGCACATCGTTACCCACCGTGCCGCTCACCGTCTGGTTCTGTCCGGCTTCGGCGGCATTAATCGTGTTATCCGCCGTCACCGCATCAATACTGATGCTGGCCTCCGGCGCCGTGGTATCCACCTGATAGGCGTGATCGGCGCTCGCGCTGGCGGGGTTACCGGCGGCGTCGCTGGTGGTGACCGTGGCCTGAATGGCGGCGTTCGTCGCCAGGATACTGCCCGGCACACTGACGCTCCATACCCGGCTGCCGTCACCGGCGGTAGTGACCTGCGTCTGGTAGGTCGCCGAACCGATGGTCACTGTAACCGTGTCGCCGACCTGCACATCATTGCCCACCGTGCCGCTGACGGTCTGATCCTGCCCGGCTTCCGTGGCATTAATCGTGTTGTCGGCCGTCACCGCATCAATACTGATGCTGGCCTCCGGCGCCGTGGTATCGACCTGATAACTGTGGTCGGCGGTGGCGGTGGCCGGGTTACCGGCCGCATCACTGGTGGTGACGGTGGCCTGAATGGCACTCTGCCCGGCCAGTACGCTACCGGGCACGCTGACGCTCCACACCCGGCTGCCGTCACCGGCGCTGGTCACCTGGGTCTGATAAGTCTGGCTACCGATGGTCACCGTGACGGTGTCGCCCACCTGCACATCGTTACCGACGGTGCCGCTGACGGTCTGGTTCTGTCCGGCTTCCGCGGCATTAATCGTGTTGTCGGCCGTCACCGCATCAATACTGATGCTGGCCTCCGGCGCCGTGGTATCGACCTGATAACTGTGGTCGGCGGTGGCGGTGGCCGGGTTACCGGCCGCATCGCTGGTGGTGACGGTGGCCTGAATGGCACTCTGCCCGGCCAGCACGCTGCCCGGCACGCTGACGCTCCACACCCGGCTGCCGTCACCGGCGCTGGTCACCTGGGTCTGGTAGCTCTGGCTGCCGATGGTGATGGTGACGGTGTCGCCGACCTGCACATCGTTACCCACCGTGCCGCTCACCGTCTGGTTCTGTCCGGCTTCGGCGGCATTAATCGTGTTGTCGGTGGTCAGCGCATCAATACTGATGCTGGCCTCCGGCGCCGTGGTATCCACCTGATAGGCGTGATCGGCGCTCGCGCTGGCGGGATTACCGGCCGCGTCGGCAGTCGTGACGGTGGCCTGAATCGCGGCGTTCGTTGCCAGCACACTGCCGGGTACGCTGACGCTCCACACCCGGCTGCCGTCGCTGGCGGTAGTGACCTGGGTCTGGTAGGTCGCCGAGCCGATGGTCACCGTGACCGTGTCGCCCACCTGCACATCGTTGCCCACCGTGCCGCTGACGGTCTGGTTCTGTCCGGCTTCCGCCTGATTCAGAACATTATCCGCCGTCACTGGATCGATGGTAATGCTGGCGTCCGGTGCCGTGGTATCCACCTGATAGGCGTGATCGGCCGTGGCGCTGGCCGGGTTACCGGCGGCATCGGTCGTCGTGACAGTGGCCTGAACAGTGGCGTTCGTCGCCAGTACGCTACCGGGCACGCTGACACTCCACACCCGGCTGCCATCGCCGGCGGTAGTGACCTGGGTCTGGTAGGTCGCCGAGCCAATGGTCACCGTGACGGTGTCGCCGACCTGCACATCGTTACCGACGGTGCCGCTGACGGTCTGGTTCTGTCCGGCTTCCGCCTGATTCAGAACATTATCCGCCGTCACTGGATCGATGGTAATGCTGGCGTCCGGTGCCGTGGTATCCACCTGATAGGCGTGATCGGCGGTGGCAGTGGCCGGGTTACCGGCCGCGTCGCTGGTGGTGACCGTGGCCTGAATGGCGGCGTTCGTTGCCAGCACACTGCCCGGCACGCTGACGCTCCATACCCGGCTGCCGTCACCGGCACTGGTCACCTGGGTCTGGTAGGTCGCCGAGCCGATGGTCACCGTGACGGTGTCGCCCACCTGCACATCGTTACCGACGGTGCCGCTGACGGTCTGGTTCTGTCCGGCTTCGGCGGCATTAATCGTGTTGTCGGCGGTCACCGCATCAATACTGATGCTGGCCTCCGGCGCCGTGGTATCCACCTGATAGGCGTGATCGGCCGTGGCGCTGGCCGGGTTACCGGCCGCATCGGTCGTCGTGACGGTGGCCTGAACAGCGGCGTTCGTTGCCAGTACGCTACCGGGCACGCTGACGCTCCATACCCGGCTGCCGTCGCCGGCGGTAGTGACCTGGGTCTGGTAGGTCGCCGAGCCGATGGTCACCGTGACGGTGTCGCCGACCTGCACATCGTTACCCACCGTGCCGCTGACGGTCTGGTTCTGTCCGGCTTCCGCCTGATTCAGAACATTATCCGCCGTCACTGGATCGATGGTAATGCTGGCGTCCGGTGCCGTGGTATCCACCTGATAGGCGTGATCGGCGGTGGCAGTGGCCGGGTTACCGGCGGCATCGGTCGTCGTGACCGTGGCCTGAATGGCGGCGTTCGTTGCCAGCACACTGCCGGGCACGCTGACGCTCCATACCCGGCTGCCGTCACCGGCACTGGTGACCTGGGTCTGGTAGGTCGCCGAGCCGATGGTCACCGTGACGGTGTCGCCCACCTGCACATCGTTACCGACGGTGCCGCTGACGGTCTGGTTCTGTCCGGCTTCGGCGGCATTAATCGTGTTGTCGGCGGTCACCGCATCAATACTGATGCTGGCCTCCGGCGCCGTGGTATCCACCTGATAGGCGTGATCGGCCGTGGCGCTGGCCGGGTTACCGGCCGCATCGGTCGTCGTGACGGTGGCCTGAATAGCGGCGTTCGTTGCCAGTACGCTACCGGGCACGCTGACGCTCCATACCCGGCTGCCGTCGCCGGCGGTAGTGACCTGGGTCTGGTAGGTCGCCGAGCCGATGGTCACCGTGACGGTGTCGCCGACCTGCACATCGTTACCCACCGTGCCGCTCACCGTCTGGTTCTGTCCGGCTTCGGCGGCATTAATCGTGTTGTCGGCCGTCACCGCATCAATACTGATGCTGGCCTCCGGCGGTAATGTATCTACCTGAGTGGTTACCTGTCCGCCACTTCCCACATTTCCCGCTTGGTCGGTATAACTACCATCTGCAACGCTTACCGTCACCAACCCTTCAAAATTGGAACTCGGCGTCAATACTGCCGTCCAGTGCGTTGGGTCATTGGGATCCTGCAATAAATCAGAGACAATACCGTTATTAACGGTAATATCACTCAGGTCAAAACCGACCGGTGCTTCAGTAAATTGAAAATTGAGGGAACCATCGCGATTAAACGTAATGACAATAGAAGGAGATGTTGTATCACTGGGAATTGATGTTTCCTGAATTTGTGCAGCCAGCAAATTAGGATCAGTCAGACTGGGAATATCCGTTACAGAATTAGTAATACCTGTCGTATCAAAACCAGCCGTAGGATCGACAATTTTACCTGTCAGGTTCAGCATGATGTCAGTTGTTGAATGTCCACCGCCACCATCACCAGCCTCGCCGATATCCCCATTACCGGCACCAGCAGCTGTGGCTTCCAACACCTGTGTAGGGTCCGCGCCCTGAGCAATAGCTTCCTGTAACGCCGCGACGTCCGCAGTGGGATCTGGCTGTTGTGACGTAATATCGGTTCCATCTCCCCATCGGCTGTCACGTCCCAAATCAAGCGTATGGCCATCAGGTAACAAAATGGAAACAGCACCGGCATTTCCGGTAACGACTTCTTCTCCATTGTAAATACGATCGCCTGCGACTAGCTGGCGCTGTGTACCATCTGAAGCGACAACGAATACCTGGCCAATAACAAATCTAATGGTGCCGATAACGCTACTAGCCATAGTACCCCCTTGATATATCCAATTATTTTTTTTGAACAATTCGATTTGACCAAGAAGTCACATTATCACATTGATAAGAAAAACTAATTAATTCAATATGTGTAATGCTATTCTCTCAACGTCAACCTCTTGACTCTCTGCCTAATATAATAAAAAATTCGGAACATTCTTACTAAAATTTACTTTTTTAAAACAACCAACGCGCGATATTCGCAACGATTATTTCCAATAAATTCTCAACACATTGATATTAATATGTTTTATTTTTTAATTAAGGAATAACTTTCTGTAACTATTCATTGAAAGTGTAAGGATATTTTTAACCTAAGTATACGTAGAGGAAAAAGTTTTAATGCCACATAAATACTCGTTTGTTCTGCTACCGTTACTAATGGCCTCATCCATGTCTTTCGCCGACACGCTGCGAGAAGCCATTGAGGATACACTTCATACACATCCTGAAGTCAGTGCTGCCATTAATAGTCGGCTATCTGCTGAGCAGGATATGCGTTCAGCCGAAGGTGGTTATCTACCCAACATTTCTGCCAACGCTGGGATAGGTAAAGAGAATACAGACAGTGCTTCTACCCGGGCGCTAGGGACTGACTCAGATAAACTCAACCGACGTGAATCCAGTATTAGTCTAAGCCAGATGGTTTTTGATGGTTTTGCAACGTCCAGTGAAGTAGGTCGGCAAAAGGCCACCGTCAATTCCCGAGCTTATAAAGTATTGAATACCAGTGAAAACCGGGCGTTGGACGCTATCCAGGCATATCTGGATGTCTTGCAACGTCAGGAGTATGTCCGCCTGGCGGAGGCAAATCTGCTCAGCCATGAACGTATCTACGATCAAATCAAGTTGCGGACAGAGCAAGGTGTTGGAAGGCTGGCGGATTTGGAACAGGCTCAAGCCAGGTTGGCACAGGCACGTAATAATGCTTTGACAGAAAAGACCAACCTGACCGATTCCCAGACAACCTATTACAGTACCATTGGTAAAGAGCCGGAAAATCTACAGATACCAACCCAGAGTGCGTCGCAACTACCTGACTCTTTGGATAAAGCACGTAAAATCATGCTGACTAATAGTCCAATTCTGAAATCAGCAGAAGCAGATATTATTGCCACAGAAAAACAGTATCAGGCGTCCAAAGCCGGGTTTTACCCCCGAGTTAACGTTGAATTATCTCGCTCGATGGGTGACAACATTGATGGTGCTCGTGGGACAGATAACGAATGGCAGGCTATGCTGAGAATGCGATACAACCTGTATGAAGGCGGAAGCACTAAAGCCACTATGGAATCAAAAGCTTATCAGGTAAAAGAAGCTCAGGATGTGCGTAATAATACCCTTCGTTTACTGAATGAAGAGCTTAGACTGGCTTGGTCCGCAGTAAATAACGCACGACAACAGTTGCCCATAGCGGAAGAATACGCCGAACGTAGTCAACAGGTACGTAATGCCTATCAAAAGCAGTTCAGTCTGGGGGAACGCACTCTGCTGGACGTACTGGACAGTGAAAATGAGCTTTTTACCGCACAACGGCGCATGGTTGAAATTCGGTTTACTGAAATGTTCAGCGAATACCGTTTAAAAGCCCGTATGGGAAATTTATTAGCAAGCCTGTCCATTCCTGCACCTGCAGCCAGCCAAAGCCTGAGTGAGGTTAAAACCCAAGTCGAACTGCCTAGTTTAAACTAACCGGTTAATTGCTTGTCGTATGCAGGCCGGAAACCATCTTAAGTAAGGAAAAGTTCGGTTATATGAATTCACATAGCGAACAACCAACCAGTAACGAGGAAAGCACCACTGTACCATTGCACAACGATCCACGCAGCCGTCATGATGATCCGCTGCTGGATAGTCTATTAATATTGTGTTCATTACAGGGCAAATCAGCCAGTCGTTCTACCCTGACGGCAGGCCTCCCTCTTGTTGAACAACGTATGTCCATCAAGCTACTCCCCAGAGCGGCGGCCCGTGCAGGGTTACAGGCGCGAATACTCAAACGTTCGCTGTCCAGTATTCCAGCGATGTCGCTCCCCGCAATGCTGCTACTGCGGGAAGGAAGAGCGGCAATACTGCTCAGTTGGAACGAGGATGGCAGCGCACAAATCATGCCCAGTGAAACAGAAGGTGGTGAGATTTCTATCGATCACAACACATTACAGCAGAATTACCTGGGACTGGTGATGTTTGCCCATCCGCGTCATCGATTTGAATTACAACAACACTCGCTAATTCCACGCACCAATGCCTGGTTTAAAGATACCCTGAAGCTTTCCAGATTCCTGTATCTGGATGCCGTTATCGCCAGTTTCTTAATCAATATTATTGCACTAGCCACCCCGCTGTTTGTCATGAACGTCTATGATCGGGTGGTGCCTAATCAGGCAACATCAACTTTATGGGTGCTGGCGATAGGAGTGACGGGTGCTTTCATATTTGATTTGATTTTACGTACCCTGCGCGGCTTATGTTTAGACATGGCGGGTAAAAAAACCGATCTGATTATTTCAGCCACCTTGTTTGAGCGTATTACCGGCATGGCCATGAAAGCCCGGCCAGCCAGAGTGGGAAATTTCGCGCAGAATATTCATGAATTTCAGTTTCTGCGGGACTTTCTTTCTTCTCTCACCTTAACCACCCTGATTGATTTTCCGTTCACTTTATTATTGCTGCTCGTGATTGGCATCATCGGTGGCCCACTGGTCTGGGTACCTTTACTGGCTTTCCCTGTTGCACTGTTGTTCAGTTGGGCGCTACAAAAACCGTTATCGGAAACGATTGAAAAAACAATGCAGCTCGCCAGCGAACGTCAAGCGACCTTAATAGAAACACTGGGGGGACTGGATGCCATTAAAGTCAATAATGCAGAGAGTGAACAGCAATACCACTGGGAACAAACCATTGGTACCCTTACCCGGCTGGAAATGCGGGCCAAAGCGCTCTCTTCATTGGCCGTAAACCTGACACAATGGTTCCAGCAATTTTCCGGCGTGGTGCTGATCGTTTTTGGTGTTTATCTCCTGATTAATGGAAAACTCAGCATGGGGGCGCTGATTGCCAGCTATATGCTGAATAGTCGGGCTCTCATGCCGTTGGGACAATTATCCGGGCTGGTAACCCGTTATCAGCAAGCCAAACTCACCATGGCGACGACCGAACAGATGATGCAATTACCGCAGGAGCGCAGCGATAAAGAGCGCCCACTCAAGCGTGAAAGCATTTCTGGCGGCATTGAATTTCGCAATGTAACGTTCCATTATCCTGAGCAAAAAAACCATTCCCTTCAGGAGATTAATCTCTCCATCACGCCGGGTGAAAAGGTCGGTATTATCGGGCGCAGCGGTTCTGGTAAAAGCTCCCTGGAAAAGCTGATCGTCAATCTTTACCAGCCCACATCCGGCAATTTACTAATTGATGGTGTTGATATCCGCCAGCTCGACGTAAGCGATTTGCGTCACAACATTGGCTATGTTCCGCAGGATGTCCAACTGCTCAGCGGTTCTCTGCGTGATAATCTACTCTCCGGTGCCCGATATGTTGAGGATGAAGCAATGCTGCGCGCCGCCGAAATTGCTGGCGTAAATGAATTTGCCCGCCTTCATCCCGACGGTTACAACCTGCAAGTGGGTGAAAGAGGGCTGCAGTTATCTGGTGGTCAACGTCAAGCCGTAGCCATCGCCCGATCCCTATTGTTGGATCCACCTATCCTGGTTCTGGATGAACCCACCAGCTCAATGGATAACAGCAGTGAAGATCGGCTCAAACATGCATTAATCCCCGTACTATCGAATAAAACGTTGTTACTGGTCACTCACCGCGTATCAATGCTGGGTTTGGTTGATCGACTGGTGATCATCGACAAAGGACGCATCATTGCCGACGGTCCAAAGGCTATTGTGATGGATGCACTAAAAAAAGGGCAAATCAATGCACCTCGTTAAAAACGCCAAACGCCTTTTAGCCTATTTTTTTGCGCATAATGAAGAAGAAGAGCAAATCATGCCGGAAGTTAGTCGGGCCATGATAGAAGACGCACCTCGGATTATCCGCTTATCACTATGGGCTATTCTGGCCTTCTTTATCTTTTTCTTTCTTTGGGCAGCGTTGGCCAATATTGATGAAGTCACTCGAGGAGAAGGTAAAGCGGTCCCTTCTTCCCGATTGCAGAAAATACAGAACCTGGAAGGTGGTATTGTTAGCAAGATGTTTATTCATGAGGGGCAAATCGTCAGCAAGGGAGAACCGCTGTTACAACTTGACGCGACCCGTTTTGCTTCCAACGTAGGTGAAACCGAAGCCGACAGACTGACTCTTGTGGCCCGAATTGCACGTTTAAATGCGGAAATTAATAATAAAGAGCTTAACCTGCCAAAGGATGTTATCCAAGATGCTCCTGAAGTTGCCAGAGGTGAACAAAATCTCTATAACAGCCGACGTAAACAGTTCCACAATGAGATATCCGGACTGAAAGAGCAACAGATTCAACGCCAGCAAGAACTGCGCGATTTTATCGCCAAGCAGGAACAGTTCCGCAACAGCCTCAAGCTACTGCAACAGGAAATCAAGATGTCGGAACCCCTGATTGCCGAAGGCGCGATTTCAAAAGTAGAAGTGTTACGCTTGCGCCGTTCAGAAGTAGAAACCCTCGGTCAACTTAACTCTGTAACGCTTTCCATTCCGCGGGCAGAAGCCGCATTCAAAGAAGTGAACAATAAAATCGAGGAAGCTCAAGGTCGCTATATAAGTGATGCGTTATCACAACTAAATGAAGCGCAGACTAATCTCAACAAGATTACAGCTACCGGTAAGGCACTTGAAGATCGGGTTAATCGCACACTGGTGGTTTCACCAGTGAAAGGTATTGTGCAGCAGATATTAGTTAATACGATTGGTGGTGTTATTCAACCAGGCAGCGATCTGGTCGAAATTGTTCCTTTGGATGACAAGCTGCTGATTGAAGCTCGAATCCGTCCTCGGGATATCGCTTTTTTGCACCCGGGCCAGAATGCAGTCATTAAATTTACGGCTTATGACTATACGATTTACGGCGGACTCAAAGGACATCTGGAGCAGATAAGCCCGGACACCGTGACGGATAAAGATGGAAACAGCTTTTATATCATTCGGTTGCGAACTGATAAAAATTATCTGGGCACAGCAAAAAAACCCTTGTTAATTATTCCAGGCATGGTTGCTACAGTAGATATAATGACAGGGAAGAAAACAATACTCAGCTACCTTTTAAAACCTATTTTGCGAGCCAGAGCAGAGGCATTACGAGAAAGATAACAGTTGAAATAATCAATAGCGTTACAACATGAAAGATAAAAACACCCTTATTTATTGATGGGTGTTTAAATCGTGATAAATCTGCGTTTGGCTGCGGCCCAATGCTTTGGCTTGATACATGGCCGCATCGGCATTAATTGCCAGTGTTAATGAATCGGTACCGTGTTCCGGATAAAGCGCAATGCCGATGCTGCAGGATATATCGAGCTTTTCCCCCCCAATCTCAAAAGTTTCATTCAGCGCGTTGTGAATTTTATCAGCAACATAAAGTGTATTGGCGATTTCCTTAATTCCTTCCAGTAAAATAATGAATTCGTCACCACTGCGACGATATACCGTATCTGTATCCCGGACAGCCGCACGCATACGGGAAGCGGCTTCTTTTAAGAGTAAATCACCGACAGCATGGCCGAAGGTATCATTGATTTGTTTAAATTTATCCAGATCAAGAAACATCAAAGCTATCTTTCTGCCTGTTTGCTTGGACAATTGAATAGCCTGTTCCATCTGCTCGGCAAATGTCAGGCCATTTGCCAAAGATGTCAGGGAATCATAATGAGCCAATTGACGGTAATGCTCTTCGCTACGGCGCAGCATATCAATTGCCCGATATCGCTCGATCGCTACCGACACCAATTGAGCTGATTTTTCGATAGAAGTAATTTCATCTTCGGTCGGAGAATATACTTTACGGTGATAAATACTAAGGACACCTAATATTTCCTTGTTTTGCCCAAAAATAGGCTCTGACCAACATGAACGCAAACCCGCATACAATGCCAGACCTTTATAAAGAGACCAATGTGGATGTGTAGAGATATCATCTGCAATTACTCGATTACCAGCATAAGCTGCCGTACCAAATGATGCAGCACCATCCGCTATCTTCACATTATGAATAGCATTTTTATAAAAACCCGGTAGGCTAGGTGCAGAACCTAGTGTCAAACATTTCTTTTCCTTATCAACCAGTAAAATAGAGCAAACAATTCGGCCTGGATTTTTCTCTTCAATACTAAATACAATGGCATCGAGAATGTCTTTCAGCGGTGCACCACTGGATAATAGTTCCAACGCGCGATTATAAGAATTGTCATGATGCTCTTGTGTTTTCCTTTCCGTAATATCCATTTTCACACTAACATACTGAATAGAGTTGCTAGCCTTATTATATATCTTAACTATGCTGGCTTTTTCCCAATATAACTGCCCATTCTTTTTACGGTTAATAAATTCGCCATTCCATATATTCCCCCGACTCATAGTAGCCCAGAGATCTTCATAAACACTGGCGTTCGTCATGCCGGAACTCAGCATTCTCGGATTATTGCCAAGCACTTCCTCGGCGTCATATCCTGACATGGTAATAAACTGTCGATTCACATAGATAATTTCACAATTCTCATCTGCAATCATAATTGATGCAGGACTATATTCCGTAGCGAAAAAAACCATATTGAGAAAGTCTTGTTTTTTTTGCTCTATACTGACTTTCTGCTGATATTTCCTGTTCCTAGCGGAAGAAACCCCTAAAAGAACGACTAACAGAGTTATTATAATTTCATACACAATAATACTCTCCTCAGGCCCATGTGGTCCTGATCGTACAAATCACATCACTGAAAACGAAAAATCTCGGTAATAACATCCCCTTGCTTGAGTTTTCAGGGCTGGTGCATTTCCGGAGAGTAGATTGAATGAAAGAAAAACCTATCCGGTCTGCAGGATAGTTCAGAAACATAGAAACACCAGCATAACGCCTCCATATATCGTTGTGTGAGAATAAGATAATAAAATCAATAGGGTTAGCTTATTTACTATATGAGTAGTTAGTTTGGTTATAAGTCTGTCTACTATTTTAAACAATGCTTTACGTACTTTGTCTGTGTTGTATTTTGACCACCAAATTTTCGTAAGCAAATCAATTATACCAATAAGCAGTACCGTTTTAATCAAAAAAATCTATCACTAAGTGATTTTTGATCGTTGTAATCAAATGATTTTCTTTTTTGTCTTTTATAATCAGTCAATTATAAACAACTAATTACAGTTAATCGCTTAATATTGAAATATTTTGCTGATAAGATGTCAAAATATATCTTAATTTGCAAATATCATTATTTTTGGTATAAAATACTGAAAAAATAAAACAAACAATATTTAAATCTAAAAAAATCGATATTACGCTAATTTATCGTACTTACTAGATTATCATCTGATTGTTATCCGAATGAAGTTTTGTACTTTTGACCTTGTAGCATAAGCACAAACAGGCATAAAAGCATACCAGATGCAAAATAGAGAGAGAAATTACAGGGATACAGGAAGTTTGAGAAGGATGTCTACAGCTCCAATTGCAGGCTATCGAAATGATCAAACGATTGAGGGCGGGCAAGATAATACCCCTGAGCTGCAGTCGCATTGGATTGTTTTACTACTGTCCATTCATCTTTAGTCTCTACACCTTCGATCACGACATAATTGCAGTAACGACTTATCAAGGTGACAAGCAGAGGAAAAAGCTGTCTGCCCTCTTCCGTTTGTAACAGTATGACAAACAGTTCACGGGCTATCTTGATGCAATCGTATTTCGTCAGCACCAGAGATGAAAAATTGGCAACACCACAACCAAAATCATCAAGCCATAATCTTCTAGCTTCTGGCAAATTGACCAATGTATCTTTAGAAAGGCCTTCCAGACTTTCAACTAATTCAAGACGTAACCATGGCATTGATGTAATCAGTTTTTTTGCCTTTCGACTTTTCTGCAAAGCCAATAATGTCAGGCCATCAATATTAACAGAAGCCAACAGATCATCCTGTATAAACCGCTGATTCCATTGATTTAACAGTTGTAACTGTTCAATGACAACCTGCAACCGTTTTTCAACATCAAGAGTCTTAAAATAAGCTTCGGGAGAAATAACCTGTTGTGGCGTAGACGGATAAAAAACGGCGGTAAGTAATTCAATCCCCATCAACCTTCCAGAAGTTCGGTAAATAGGTTGAAAAGTATACTGTCTTTCACAGCAACGCCAACAATCAGTATCGACCAAATTTTCCTCCCCCACATTAGAGAAAGATAAGCCTACCTGCTCAACATGACTTTTTTGCCGCACTATGTACTCCGCCATTAGACATACGTTTTTAACTATAAAAAGAGACTATATAAATATATAAGGTTATCGACCCTATTCTGAAAAACTTGATTCAGGATACAACCATAATGTGATTTACATTACATTGATAACATGACGGACACATTGCATGTAAAACAATTAGTTAACCATATCAAAAGGCTATACACAAGCATGTGTTATACATCGAATCATAGTAACAATTCAGAATAATGCCTATATTAGTTGCGCAAATAATGACTACTTTCCTCCGTTGACCGACCACTACTCATTCCGTAAACAAAGTTCAACGTGTGCAGTCCGGTTCAGGCAGAGTATAATCTGCGCCCAGATCGAAGAAAGGGAAAAAATATGGCTTTACTGATTACCAAGAAATGTATCAATTGTGATATGTGTGAACCAGAGTGCCCTAATCAAGCTATTTCGATGGGGGTAGATATTTATGAAATCGCAGCTGAACGCTGTACGGAATGCATAGGCCACTATGAAACACCGACCTGTCAAACAGTATGCCCCATCGATAATACCATCCTTAAAGATCCGGCTAATCAGGAAAGTAACGAGCAACTATGGGAAAAATTTGTACAGTTACATCACGCAGATAAAATATAGAATGGCAATCCGTCAGTCAGTCTTCAATAATTACGGTAGCGCATGCATAGTGGCGCTCATCCGCCAATGAAACGTGAACCTGCTTAATCCCCATTTGTATCGCCAGGCCTGCGGCCCGATCACGAAAGCGCAACCCAGGTTTCCCTAATGAATCATTAAAAACCTCAAACTGGGCGAATGCCAACCCATTACGAATTCCTGTACCGAATGCTTTCGCCGCTGCTTCTTTTACAGCAAAGCGTTTAGCCAGAAATCTGGCTGGATGATGATGTGTCTGATAATTACTCAACTCTTCCGCGCTAAGAATACGCAGGGCAAGGCGGTCACCTGAACGGGCAATTACCGCCTCTATGCGCGAAATTTCAACAATATCCGTCCCCAACCCCAGAATAGCCATTAACGACGGGCTTCCCGCATCAGGGTCTTCATTTCCATCACAGCAGCGGACAAACCATTCATCACTGCACGACCAATAATTGAATGACCAATATTCAGCTCATGTATTTCGGGCAGTGCGGCGATGGGCTGCACATTATGGTAAGTCAGACCATGGCCAGCATTCACTTTTAATCCTTTACTGGCAGCGTAAGTAGCCGCTTCGCGGATCCTTGCAAATTCACGCTGACGTATTGTGTCCTCTTCGGCATCCGCATAGGCACCAGTGTGAATTTCAATGTAAGGTGCACCACAGGCAACGGCTGCATCGATCTGCATATGATCAGCATCGATAAACAAAGAAACCAAGATACCAGCGGAGCTCAGTCTGGCTACCGCATCAACCATTTTTTCCTGCTGCCCAGCTACATCTAAACCACCTTCCGTCGTCACTTCCTGACGTTTTTCCGGCACCAGGCAACAAAAATGAGGTTTCAGCTCACAAGCAATAGTCAGCATTTCTTCTGTAACAGCCATTTCAAGATTCATCCGGGTCTGGATAGTCTGCCGCAAAATATGAACATCACGATCCAATATATGACGACGATCCTCCCGCAGGTGAACAGTAATACCATCAGCACCAGCCTGCTCTGCCATAAAAGCGGCTTGAACCGGATCGGGGTAAGATGTTCCCCGGGCATTACGTAACGTGGCAATATGATCGATATTTACGCCCAACAACAACTCAGCCATGATTTATCCTTAAAAAATAGTACATAACAGAAAGCAGAGTTTACACCTATGTTGCACACCAAGAATACCTGTTCACTTTTACTCGTCTTCACCGCCATGTACAGGAGGTGTAGAAGGCTTGGGAATAAACTGGCGGAACAGCTCCCGACTTTTTAGCGGCTTAGCACCTAAATAGGGTTTTAGCGCCATACGAGTAAAACGCTTTGCCGCACGCAACGTCGCTATATCAGGAAATTCCCTTGCAGCCAGTGCCTGTAATTCCCTGCCGGTAAAGCTAGCGTTATCGATGATCAGGCTGGCAATAAACCCTTTTTCCTCGCGATAACGATAGGTCATTGATTCTGCCACAAACTCGCCACTTCCTGCACAATGCAGGAAATCGACACCATATCCCAGACTTTCTAATAGCGCTAATTCAAAACGACGAAGTGCAGGTTCGGGAGACC
Organism: Prodigiosinella confusarubida; assembly: GCF_002847015.1. Classification (GTDB taxonomy): domain Bacteria; phylum Pseudomonadota; class Gammaproteobacteria; order Enterobacterales; family Enterobacteriaceae; genus Prodigiosinella; species Prodigiosinella aquatilis. The sequence continues at coordinate 1,905,712 of NZ_CP025085.1, read as the reverse complement.
CTGCTAATGAGGCCAATTGTTGCAGGCAGTGAAGGTAATCGAAGAAAAGCGATGAATAATTAGTTTCATGCTCTAAAACACGGGATAGTAATTCATTAACATATAACCCGCTGTACAACATGCTGCCAGTCAAGGGTAATCCCAGCGAAACGGGTTCGGCGCTTTGCAGCGTTTTCACTTCCCCCTTCCCACTCCAACGGGCCAATAAAGGAGTGAAAGGCTGAAGACAGCCTTTCAGATTTGAACGTCGAGCGCGAGCGCCTTTGGCCAACACCCGGACTCGACCATCATTTTCAGCAAACAGATCCAGCAACAAACTGGTTTCACTGTAAGGTCGCCCATGCAAGACAAATGCGCGCTGCCAGCCCTCCATAGGCAAGGCCCTTATAGGTCGTCAGTATAGCCCAAGCTGCGCAGCGCACGTTCATCATCCGCCCAGCCCGACTTCACTTTGACCCACAGTTCCAGATGAACTTTAGCTTCAAACATCTGTTCCATGTCCTGTCGAGCCTCAATACCAATCGTTTTTATCTTGGTACCTTTGCTGCCAATCACCATCTTCTTCTGACCTTCACGCTCTACCAGAATCAGGCCATTGATGTCATAGCCGCCTCGCTCATTCGTCACAAAACGCTCAATTTCTACCGTGACTGAATAAGGCAACTCCTCGCCGAGAAAACGCATCAGTTTTTCACGAATAATCTCTGATGCCATAAAACGTTGAGAGCGGTCAGTAATATAGTCCTCAGGGAAATGGTGTTCAGCAACTGGCAGGTGTTTACGAACAACGCTGGCAATATTTTGAACATTAGTCCCTTTTTCCGCAGAAATCGGTACTACATCAAGGAAATCCATTTTCTGGCTCAGCATTTGAATATGAGGTAACAGTTTGGTTTTATCCGTCACGTTATCCACTTTATTAATGGCAAGCACTACCGGGTTTTTTTGATCACGCAGCTTATTAATGACCATTTCATCATCGTCTGTCCAGTGAGTACCTTCCACTACGAAAATGATCAACTCAACATCACCGATTGAACTGCTGGCAGCACGATTCATTAAACGGTTGATGGCCCGCTTCTCTTCAATATGAAGCCCAGGAGTATCGACATAAATCGCCTGATAAGGGCCTTCGGTGTGAATGCCCATGATACGGTGGCGGGTAGTCTGTGGCTTACGCGAGGTAATGGATACCTTCTGACCCAATAATTGATTCAGCAAGGTTGATTTACCTACATTGGGTCGTCCAACAATAGCGACAAAGCCGCAGTATGTCTGTTCTTCACTCATTCAATCTCCAGCTTTTTCAACGCTTGCTCTGCCGCAGCCTGTTCAGCTTTTCGGCGGCTTGAACCGGTGCCAACCACCGGCTCGCTAAACCCACTCACCTGACAATGAATGGTGAATTCCTGATCATGTGCTTCACCACGTACCTGCACGACCAGATAGGTCGGTAGCGGCAAATGCCGTCCCTGCAAAAACTCTTGTAGCCGGGTCTTGGGATCTTTCTGTTTATCACCTGGACTGATTTCATCCAAACGGGTCTGATACCATTGAAGAATCAATTGTTCTACCATCTGAATACTGCTGTCCAGGAATATACCACCGATCAGTGCCTCAACCGTATCGGCAAGAATGGATTCACGCCGGAAACCACCGCTTTTTAATTCTCCAGGGCCTAAACGCAGGCATTCGCCCAATTCAAATTCCCGGGCAATCTCCGCCAGTGTATTACCACGTACCAATGTTGCCCGCATCCGACTCATATCCCCTTCATCTATACGAGGGAAACGATGATAAAGCGCATTGGCAATAACAAAACTCAGGATAGAATCCCCAAGGAATTCCAGCCGTTCATTATGTTTGCTACTGGCGCTACGGTGAGTCAACGCCTGCAATAACAAGTCATATTGTTGGAAAGTATAGCCTAGTTTTTTTTGTAAACGATTTATGAGGATGGGGTTCATGTGTTACCAATAGCTCAATAATACTTTTAAAACAACAGCATACGGAACAATCCTGCTTTACTGAGAATATATAATCAAAACTGTTTCGTTTGCATTGGCCCCCGACCGGGAGCCTGCGTTTATTTATTCGGAATATTCTACAACGGAACACACAAATATGCTGTGTGTTTATCTCGTTGAATTAATGAATACCGCCAATACGGCTTAAACGAACACCTGTTGGCCATTCGCCTTCTTGTTTTTCAAAACTCATCCAGATAGCCGTTGCTTTGCCAACCAGATTTTTCTCAGGCACAAATCCCCAATAACGGCTATCAGCACTGTCATCACGGTTATCGCCCATCATGAAATAATGTCCGGCAGGAACAACCCAGGTTCCTAAAGGCTGATGTGGCTGCTGATAATAAAGGCCGAGTTGATCCTGAGCACCTGGCAGCGTCAGGATATGGTGCGTTACCTTACCCAACGTTTCTTCACGGGTATTCATACGAATACCGTCACTACTTTCACCGACGGGAATCTGATAGAAACCGCTACTTACTTCGTGACCGGTACTGTTGAATGTCTGAACGAAATTGCTCGGCTGAACATCGCTGTATGTAATTGCCAACGCCTTGTCACAATGTTGCTGTCCAGAGCAGGCTGGCTGTACTGTTACCTGCTTGGCAATCGGATCGTAACTGACCCGGTCACCCGGTAAACCAATCACGCGTTTGATATAATCCAGTCGAGGATCTCTGGGATATTTAAAAACCGCAATATCACCACGCTTAGGATGACCCGTTTCAATTAATGTCGTCTGCGTAATGGGATCTTTAATTCCGTAAGCGAATTTTTCGACCAGAATGAAATCGCCGATTAACAGCGTCGGCATCATCGAACCTGACGGGATCTGAAACGGTTCTAAAATAAATGAACGAACAATAAACACCAATGCCAGTACAGGAAAGACCGACACGCAAGTTTCAATCCAACCTGGCTGTTTCAAGTTGTTTGATAACGTTTTCTGATCGATTGTACCATCGGACGAATGGCTCAATGCCGCCACTTTTGCACGCCGCGCCGGCGCCCATCTAAAGCGTTCAAAACACCAGATAACACCGGTAACCAGTGTCGCCAATGCCAAAATCAAGGCAAACATATTGGCCATGCCAACTCCTCAGAATTTATTTACTTTCTTTACCAACATGTAAAATGGCTAAAAACGCTTCCTGCGGCAGTTCAACGTTACCGACCTGCTTCATGCGTTTTTTACCTTCTTTCTGCTTCTGTAGCAGTTTTTTCTTACGACTTACGTCACCACCATAGCATTTGGCCAGCACGTTTTTACGCAACTGTTTAACCGTAGAACGCGCAATAATGTGGTTACCGATTGCAGCCTGAATAGCAATATCAAATTGCTGGCGGGGAATGAGTTCTTTCATTTTTTCCACCAGTTCGCGACCCCGATACTGAGAATTATCACGATGGGTAATCAACGCCAGCGCATCCACACGTTCATTGTTAATCAGCACATCCACCCGCACCATATCAGAGGCCTGGAAACGCTTGAAGCTATAATCCAGAGAGGCATATCCACGCGAGGTTGATTTCAGACGGTCAAAGAAATCCAGCACCACTTCTGCCATAGGGATGTCATAAGTTAAAGCTACCTGAGTGCCGTGGTACACCATGTTGGTTTGTACACCACGTTTCTCGATACACAATGTGATCACATTGCCCAGATATTCCTGTGGCAGCAGCATGTGACACTCGGCGATAGGTTCGCGTAATTCCTGGATATTGTTCACCGGCGGTAACTTGGAAGGGCTATCAACGTGGATAACCTCATTGCCAGTGGTTTCGACTTCATAAACAACGGTCGGAGCCGTAGTAATTAACTCCAGATCGTATTCACGCTCCAGACGTTCCTGAATGATTTCCATATGCAGAAGGCCGAGGAAACCGCATCGGAAACCAAAGCCCAGTGCAGTGGAACTTTCCGGCTCATAGAACAATGACGCATCATTCAGACTGAGTTTGCCCAGTGCATCACGGAAAGCCTCATAATCATCGGAACTGATTGGGAAAAGTCCGGCATAAACCTGTGGTTTTACTTTTTTAAAACCCGGCAGTGCCTTTTCTGCCGGTTTACGGGCCAGAGTCAGGGTATCTCCGACCGGTGCGCCGAGAATATCTTTGATAGCACAAACCAGCCAGCCAACTTCACCGCAGTTCAATACTTCCCGGTCAACCCGCTTCGGTGTGAAGATCCCTAGCCGTTCAGCGTTATAAACCTGACCGGTGCTCATCACTTTGACCTTGTCACCTTTACGCAACATACCGTTCTTGATGCGTATAAGTGAAACTACCCCCAGGTAGTTATCAAACCAGGAGTCGATAATCAGCGCTTGCAGCGCTGCTTCCGGATCACCTTCTGGCGGGGGAATATCCCGCACCAGACGTTCCAGCACTTCAGGTACGCCCACACCGGTTTTGGCAGAACAACGAATCGCATCGGTAGCATCAATGCCCACGATATCTTCAATTTCTTCACTAACACGATCAGGATCGGCGGCAGGCAAATCGATTTTATTCAAGACCGGAACCACTTCCAGATCCATTTCCATTGCCGTGTAACAATTGGCCAGAGTCTGTGCCTCTACCCCTTGTCCGGCATCTACCACCAACAAGGCGCCCTCACAGGCTGCCAATGAGCGGGAAACTTCATAAGAAAAATCAACGTGTCCAGGCGTATCGATGAAATTAAGCTGATAAATTTGACCATCGGATGCTTTGTAATCCAACGTCACACTCTGGGCTTTGATGGTAATACCACGTTCACGTTCCAGATCCATAGAATCCAGTACTTGTGCCGCCATTTCTCGTTCGGACAAGCCACCGCAAATTTGAATAATGCGGTCAGATAGCGTCGACTTACCGTGGTCGATGTGAGCAATAATGGAGAAATTTCGTATATGCTTCATTATAAAAGTTTTTCTACCTTGGTATTCCTGAAATTCTTGCCGATGGCACGTGCATTAGGTGACAACCATAGCCGTTGTCCTATACCTGAACCGCAGCATTCTACATGTCGGATGGTAGAAAACCTAGTCATGGACTGAGTATTACCCACGATTATGACTGCTTTATCGAAGATACCCGAGTTATAAGATGAAAGAAGCTGTAAAAAACTGAGCGGCTGTTGAAATTAATACCGAAGATGCATGGCATACAAGCATTCCATCTCTTGTATTCAAAGGGTGGGAAAAGATTCAACCCGCAATAAAGATTCCGGCAAGGAGACTTGCAGGATCACCGGCTGATAATCGCTGTTTTCACCTATTTTGTCAGCCCAGAGCCGTACTGCCCAAAAACTCATCATCACACCGGCCAATGCTCCGGTGATAGACAGTATGTCATTACCATACAATGCTTGCATCACACCCGCACCGACCATTAATCCCAGCAAGGGAAACAGATACATCAATACGGCGGAACGAAGCAAACTACTCTCTGCAACACCAATTTCCACGCGTTGTCCCGACTGAAGCGGCTGTCGATAAGGGATGAGTAATTGGTGCTCTGGACTCTCCAGTGCCTTCAACGCCCCCGATTCACACCCCGTGCGCGACTGACAGCTACCGCAGCCAGAACGCGGTTCGCAACGCACAAGCGCCATACCACTTTGCCATGAAACCACAGTCGCCCATTCTTTAATCATTACTACTGTGCCTTAAAAATAATGTTATCTGCGATACGTTTAGCCGTAGCCAACGGTAGCTCACCAATGACGGTAATTTCATGGTTATCACGGATTTCTGTATGCACTGTCCGACGGCCAACGAATGCATTTCGCTCAGAGCGAGCTGTTTCACTAGCCGGACTGATATTCACAGAAAAACTGAACAAACCATCACTGTAAAACCGCGACTCCACAGGAACATTAACACCTGACAACAGATGTTGATTACGAGAAATCTCTTCTACTCCCATCGGTAACCATTCAGCCACCCAGTTAAAATTTGCCGACGTTTTAGTCGATAGACTGAGTAATGGTGGCTGCTTAAGATTTTTCAATGGTGCCATGAGTTTTTGAATATTGTCACCCACGACAATGGAAATGGCCCGAAACTGCTCCAGCATCTCACCATTCTGGTCAAGCAAATCGACACGCAGAGGTAATTTGGTCTCAGAATCCAGGCAGACTACATAGCTAAAACGCGTACCATCACGGGATACAATACGAATAACGTCCCCTTGACGGTCAGCAAGCCGTATACGCCCAGTGGGAATGAAATCATAGTATCCGGACAAATGCTGGAAATCAGCGAACATCAAGGCGGGTAGAGAATCCACAATATGTTCACCCGACAACGTGAAAGGTTCCATATCAGCTTCGTGATAGATAATACTATTGCCACGTTGCAGAATCTCCCGACGAGGGCCGTCGAGGTGGATCAATTGTGCCAGTGTATCCTTGTCCTGAATAATATGGCGATAACGCAGGGAATCAATTCCCAAGTGGGAAACATTGATGAAATACATTTCATAATTTAATGACTGACTGGCACTGCTCATCTGCTGCAATATCGCTCTGGAGTCATTCTGCGCCAGAGCGATAGAAGAATAAGACAGACTGCCAAAAAAAATGCATGCGACAAACCAAAAGCGCTTCATTACTGCGGTTGCATTCCTAATGATTGAGTCCCAGGTACTTGCACGGCGGCCTGCTGAACGTCAGGTTGCTGAAGCTGAAGCTGATCGGAATAGACCCGACGCTGCAATTCGTAATCCTGCAACAGCGCATTAATACGCTCATGCTGCGCCTGCATCTGGCGCTGTCCGCCATGTGCGACACCGTTTTCAGCCGGGACACTTAGACTTACCGGTGATGCGGCACCTAACATGGGCAGTGTCGTACTCAGCACCGGTGTTCCTCCAGCGCTTTCTGGCGTCACATTACCTTGCTGATAGTGTTGCACACCAGCAATCACTGCCAGTGAAACACAGGCGGCAACACCAATTTGAGTCAGTTGACTGGCAAACGGACGAATCTTGTGCCAGAACGGCAATCGATGCCAGGTTTGTGGATGTGGTTGAACATCAGCTACGGTGTGAGAAATGAGACGTAGCGGCTCTTTTTTCAGCACAGCGGCTACCCGTTCGGCAATGTCAATATTCACTACGTTATCACAGACATCACCACGTAATGTATCGCGGATCAAATGATAACTCTGCCAACTTTGCTGTAACTTGTCATCCTTCGACAAAGCACTCAGCAGTTCATTATCAACTACTTCGCCATCCATTAGAGCGGAAAGTTTCTCTTTCTGCATACTGACACCCTTACCTTGTCAAACCCGCCATTGTTAGCGTCAAGAACAAGCTAACGCTGAATAAGTGGTTGTACTTTATTATCAATCGCTTCCCGAGCGCGGAAAATCCTCGACCGAACAGTACCGACCGGGCAATCCATTATGGACGCTATCTCTTCATAGCTTAGTCCATCCAGTTCACGCAGAGTAATTGCCAAACGTAAATCCTCAGGCAGTGACTCTATGGTACGGAAAACAATTCTTCGCAACTCATCTGACAACATTAAATTCTCAGGGTTCGATATTTCTTTCAATGCACTGGCATTTTCATAATTTTCAGCATCGTTGGCGTCCACATCGCTAGAGGGAGGTCGCCGACCCTGCGCTACCAGGTAATTTTTTGCCGTATTCACCGCGATACGGTACAACCAAGTGTAAAAAGCACTATCGCCACGAAAAGACTCCAGCGCACGATAGGCCTTGATAAAGGATTCCTGCACTACGTCCGGCACGTCTCCCGGAGGAACATAACGGGATACCAGACTCGCCACTTTATGCTGGTAACGAATAACCAGTAAATTGAACGAATTCTGATCTCCTTTCTGGACCCGCTCAACCAGAACCTGATCCGCTAACTGCTCGCTCATCCGAGGTAATATCTCCCCAAACCCGTCTCCACGCCTATGTTAAGTACTGCCAGCTATTCACTGAAATCAGAGCAAGCTCACGCTTGGAGTGTAATTGAATAATAAAGTTCCGCGCTATGACGTTTATTTTAATGACTACTTCATTGAATTTTCTGGGATACACAATAGTTCACACTATCTTTTCTCATTTGCACCCCATTTCAGAGCGAATCATACGCCAAAACCACAGTTCTGGCACCATAAGTCACGCTGCGATAGAGGGTTAGCATCACATTCAGAGTATGTTTAACAAAATGAACAAAAAGGCTGCATAAATAACCTATCTAGTGCTAGGATTCGTTTTACTGTTTTATAAACTAAACAACACTCATCATGAATTCAACTACTGAACACGACTGCGATGTCCTCATCATCGGCAGCGGAGCAGCGGGACTCTCGCTAGCACTTCGCCTCGCCCCGCATTCCAGAGTGATGGTTCTCAGCAAAGGGCCATTGAACGAAGGCGCCACCTTTTATGCCCAGGGCGGGATCGCCGCTGTTTTTGATGAAACAGACAGTATCGACTCCCACATTGAAGATACATTGATTGCTGGTGATGGTCTGTGTGAACGCGAGGCAGTATCCTTTATTGCCAACAACGCCAAACACTGTGTTCAATGGCTGATTGACCAGGGTGTATTGTTTGATACTGAAAACTCCCCTCATGGCGAAGCTCGTTACCATTTAACCCGGGAAGGGGGTCACAGTCATCGACGCATTCTGCACGCTGCCGATGCCACGGGCAAAGAAGTCGAAACGACATTGGTTGGTAAAGCTCTCGCACATCCCAATATCACGCTGATGGAGCGCTGTAATGCGGTTGACCTGATCACGTCCAGCAAGCTGGGGCTAGCAGGCCATAAACGGGTGGTAGGCGCTTACATTTGGAACCGGGAAAAGGAAGTCGTCGAGTCCTGCCAGGCTAAAACAGTCGTACTGGCCAGTGGTGGTGCCGCCAAGGTGTATCAGTACACTACCAATCCAGATGTTTCTTCCGGTGACGGTATCGCCATGGCATGGCGTGCAGGATGCAGGGTCGCCAATCTTGAATTCAACCAGTTTCATCCCACCTGCCTATTTCATCCGCAAGCCAGGAATTTTTTGCTTACAGAAGCCCTACGTGGTGAAGGTGCTTACCTGAAACGCCCTGATGGCAGCCGCTTTATGCCCGACTTTGATTCACGTGCCGAGCTAGCCCCCCGAGATATTGTCGCCCGTGCCATCGATCACGAAATGAAGCGTCTGGGGGCTGACTGTATGTACCTGGATATCAGCCATAAACCTGCGGAATTCATTACTCATCATTTTCCGACCATTTATGAAAAATTACTGTCACTGGGTATCGATCTGACCAAAGAACCAGTCCCGATAGTTCCCGCCGCACACTATACCTGTGGTGGCGTAGTGGTGGATCAGCAAGGCAGAACCGATTTGAACGGACTTTATGCCATTGGTGAAGTCAGCTACACCGGATTGCATGGCGCCAACCGGATGGCCTCCAACTCACTGCTGGAGTGTCTGGTTTATGGCTGGTCAGCGGCTGAAGACATTCTTAAGCGTCTGCCAAGCAAGCAGCTGGTCGATCATCTGCCATCGTGGGATGAAAGCCAGGTGGACAACTCTGATGAGCAGGTCATTATCCAGCATAACTGGCATGAGCTGCGGCTTTTCATGTGGGACTACGTCGGTATTGTTCGTACCACCAAGCGACTGGAACGGGCATTACACCGCATCAATCTGTTACAGCATGAAATTAATGAATACTATGCACATTTCCGTATTTCCAACAACCTGCTGGAATTGCGTAACCTGGTTCAGGTTGCCGAGTTGATCGTCCGTTGTGCGCTGGAAAGAAAAGAAAGCCGCGGATTGCATTATACGCTCGATTACCCCGAGCGCTCAGACACACCACAGCCTACGATTTTGCATCCATAATCCCCTTGGAGAGAGAAAGGCGGGGCCTTGAGCCTCGCTGTTCTCAACCTACATAAACAAATAAAAATCCTGGGTCAGCGTTCGGAAAGCGACGGAATAACATTGGTGGTCATCGCGGATGACCAGTGATGTTTCTATCACGGCACCCGGCTGGTGAGACAGCGCCAGCAACACTCGATGAGCAGCCCGAGATGCATATTCCGCCACATCCGTGCGCTGTCTGAGATGCCAGCCGCCATCACGGGCATTATTCAGAAATTCCTCTACAACCTGGTGGGGCAATACGACACAAAACAATCCGTCATCAGCCAAGAGTCGATGAGCACAGTTCAATAAGTCTGAATGTGTCAACGTTGTGGTATAACGCGCCTGCGCACGCTGTTCCGTTCGACAGGACACCCCTGGGGAAAAATACGGCGGATTACTGACAATCAGCGAGTATGGCGCAGTGGTAGCTGGTATAAACCGAGTAATATCAGCATGATAAATATTAATCGTGTCAGACCACGGTGATGTAGATACATTGTCCATTGCCTGCTGACTGGCCACTGCATCCAGTTCAACTGCATCAACAGGGACGGCTCCCCCACTACGCTGAGCCAGCATTAAGGCAATCACACCAGAACCACAGCCAATATCCAATATTCTGCCCACAGATCGCAACGGTGCCCACGCGCCCAGGACTATGCCATCGGTTCCGACTTTCATCGCGCAACGATCGTGCGCAACAAAAAATTGCTTAAAGGTAAAACCACCGGACCGCAATCCTGATTTACTGTCTTGATGCTTCATTATTCGTCATTCCGTACCAAACCGGGGTAGCATAAGAGAATCTCAAGTCGAGGAAAAGTAGTCATCGCAGCTTAAACAGATGAACAACCAGGCCAATGCGTCTATAATCACCGCCCCGAACAGAGGTAGACAATGACTGCAACCAATTTTTCCGAGTTTGATCTTGACGAAAGCCTGCTTGATGCCTTGCGTGACATAGGCTTTCAGCGCCCGACAGCAATTCAGGCTGCCGCTATTCCCCCAGCGATGGAAGGGCGAGATGTACTGGGCTCCGCACCAACAGGTACAGGGAAGACCGCTGCCTATCTGTTGCCGGTTCTACAGCATCTACTCGATTTTCCACGGAAAAAATCAGGACCGCCTCGGGTTCTAATTCTGACGCCAACCCGTGAGCTGGCGATGCAGGTTGCTGACCAGGCTCGCCTGCTGGCTGCGCACACGCATCTGGATATAGCCACTATCACTGGTGGCGTCGCCTATATGAACCACGCCGAAGTGTTTAGTGAAAATCAGGATCTCGTGGTTGCGACCACCGGGCGATTGTTGCAATACATTAAAGAAGAAAATTTTGACTGCCGGGCAGTCGAAACGCTGATCCTGGATGAAGCTGATCGCATGCTGGAACTGGGCTTTGCACAGGATATCGAGCACATCGCCGGTGAAACACGCTGGCGCAAGCAAACACTGCTGTTCTCGGCCACACTGGAAGGCGACGCCATTCAGGATTTTGCCGAACGCCTGCTGAATGATCCGATAGAAATAGAGTCCGATCCTTCACGCCGGGAACGTAAAAAGATTCTGCAATGGTACTACCGTGCCGATGATCTTGAACACAAAACCGCCCTGTTACGCCACTTATTGAAACAACCGGATGTCACTCGTTCTATTGTGTTTGTGCGCAAACGTGAACGTGTCCATGAGCTGGTTGGATGGTTGCATGCAGCCGGCATTCAGTCCTGTTATCTGGAAGGCGAGATGGTCCAGGCCAAAAGAAACGAGGCTATCAAGCGCTTAAGCGAGGGGCGGGTAAATGTACTGGTTGCAACTGACATTGCTGCTCGAGGCATCGATATTAACGATATCAGCCATGTATTTAACTTCGATTTACCACGCACCGCAGATACCTATCTACACCGTATTGGCCGAACTGGCCGTGCAGGTCGCAAAGGATGTGCAATATCGCTGGTTGAAGCCCACGATCACCTGCTGCTGGGGAAAATTAGTCGTTATCTGAATGAACCGTTAAAGCCTCGCGTGGTGGATGAACTACGTCCCAGCACACGGGCACCAAACGACAACGTGACCGGAAAGCCATCCAAGAAAGTGTTGACCAAACGCAAAGAACAGAAAGAGAAAGATAAACAGAAAGTAAAGGTGAAAATTCGTCACCGCGATAGTAAAAATGTTGGTAAACGTCGTCAGCCCGCTGACAAGATGGAAAAACCGACTGAAAGTTGATCATTATAGCCATAAAAATAAAAGGGAGCCGATGCTCCCTTCAGACCGTTGATCAATCTATGTGCCGAATCAGAACGGTGATAATGAGTGATAGAAGTAAAGTATCCGCGCCAGAGGGATAGCGCGGCTTAAGCTTACAAGGATGATGGGATGGACACCTCTTGTGAAGTAGGCGTCATTTACGCCATATTGAATTTGCACGTTCAATAACAACAAAAGGTGTCCAAAATGAAAGTTACACTAATAGGAATTGATCTCGCAAAAAATATCTTCCAAGTATGTGGAGTAAATCAAGCAGGCAAGAGTGTTTTTAACCGTTCGATTAAACGTGCTCAGCTCCTGACTTTTCTGCGTACTTACCCTGATGCCACTATTGCGATGGAAGCTTGTAGTGGCTCTAACTATTGTGGCAGAGAGTTACTTTCTCTCGGGCATGACGTCAAACTGATCCCGCCTCAGCATGTTAAGCCATTTGTCAAAGGCAATAAGAACGATCGCAATGATGCCTTCGCTATCTGTGAGGCGGCGCAGAGACCGAACATGATTTTCGTCCAGCCGAGAACCTTACCGCAGGTTGATATCATCATTACTCACAGAATTCGCGAGCGCCGGATCAGAATACGCACCGCACTAACCAATCAAATCAGAGGATTACTAAGTGAATATGGAATAGCCCTCCCTAAAGGACGTAATCCATTGAATCTTTTGCTGCCGGAATTACTTGAGGATGCCAGTAATCAACTCACTACGATTGCACGCCAATACATTCGTGAGCTGATGGAAGAGTTGCGTGCGATCAACGTTGCAATAGGTTCGCTGGAAAAAGACATCAAACTGCAGGCAAGAACGCACCCGGATGCCAAGCGACTGATGGGTATAAGAGGCGTTGCAGAAATCATTGCCACTGCCGCGGTGTCATTTGCCGGAGATGGTTCTGGCTATCATGGTGCTCGGCATTTTTCTGCAAATTTAGGACTGGTTCCTAAAGAGTTTTCCAGTGGGGGGAAACAGAAATTGGGCGGCATAACCAAACGAGGTAACAGCTATCTGCGGCGGCAACTGATCCAGGGAGCTTGGTCGATTATTCGCTATGCAAGTAAGAGTAATGACAGGATCTCCGTATGGGCCTTAAAGGTGATTGAGCGGTGAGGTAAACAGAAAGCGGCAGTTGCAATTGCAAACAAATTGGCACGGATCATCTGGGCTATGCTGTTTCATCGCAGCGAATATCGGCCTTGTTAATATGTAAAAATCGAGTATTAAACTCACCTCAAAACACGACTACAGATAATGAAGTAACAGGTAATACCGGCCTTTGCAGATGCTGAGAGAGTACAAGGAGCATATGACTCCGAAAGGACGATAAGCAGCAAAGGCGCGGTTCTCATTAAGGCCAGAGAACAAAGATTCTCACAAACAGGTCGGATATACGTACGCAGTATTACTTTCTGTTACTCAAAAGTCCATATAGGTACTTGCTACGTTTTATAATCCGCTTACGCATTTGTCAGTAATTAGAAACCGTCCTAAACGAGCGTTTCCCTCATCCAGCCTATCGATAATCTTCGTTTGACGTGATTGAGTAACGCCCACTACCCATCAGCATAATGACCAGGCTGGCCAGGAAGTAAAGTGCTTCAACTTCCAATCCCCAAGCACCAACCTGAGTTATGGTGAAAAATCTTCCCATCCCCACCAACAACGTGGCCACTAACAAATTTATAGCGGAAATAGCACCCGCAACACGGGTAAACAAACCAAGAATAATGAGTACCGGAACAACAACTTCTCCGATATAAACACCATAAGCAATAAAGCCGGGTAGACCATTCTCCTGCAACATTCCCACAATCCAACTCACACCGTGTTCAATCTTGGCAACCCCGTGGAAAAGCAGCAGTATGCCAATAGTTAAACGCAGCAATAATTTCCCCGCATCAGGATGATCGGTTAACTGAGAGAACCACTTGTTGGCTTGAGAAATCATTTTTATATCCTTTATGAGGGAAATGGGTTTGTATAAACAACACTAGTGTCGTCATTTCCTGTTCAGATAAAAAACCAATATATTTGATATAGCTAGTCAAAAAAACTGTGTCATAGAGAATAATAGTTGAAAAATAGCCGCTGAGAAAAAACACAAAGAATGACAGGAAACAGAACATTAAGAATGGTGGCAGCGAATTGATAACAAAAGGGATCACATATGGAATTGGTGGGTCGTGCAGGATAATTCGGCCTCTGGCCTCACCCTACGGGCCAACGCTAGCGCGTTGTTGTCTCGCATCCGCTCGGCTCGAACCTGAGCGCAGCTTCTCACCCGCACGACACGTGCACTATGGAATAACAGTGAATTTATAACGAAAGAGGCCACAATGGAATTGGTGGGTCGTGCAGGATTCGAACCTGCGACCAATTGATTAAAAGTCAACTGCTCTACCAACTGAGCTAACGACCCGCAGAAATGGTGGGTGATGACGGGATCGAACCGCCGACCCCCTCCTTGTAAGGGAGGTGCTCTCCCAGCTGAGCTAATCACCCACTTCTCAATATTTTTAATCTCTTACACAGGGGGAACACTTTATAAAAGTGTGGTGGGTGATGACGGGATCGAACCGCCGACCCCCTCCTTGTAAGGGAGGTGCTCTCCCAGCTGAGCTAATCACCCTCGCTGTGTGGAGTCGCATTATAGGGATAGTTCAAAGTGAGTCAACGCTTTTTAAAACGAAAATAGCTGTTCGTTGTAAAATTAAACAAGATGTCGTATTTCTGGACATTGCCGTAGAATTCTCGCCTATTTTGTCAAATATAGGCGTCACCCAGGTGTGTTATAGCGTTGAGGAATTAAGGTAGAGTGGTAGAATATTGCTCACTTTTAATTATGAACTTGTGTCGATTCACTAACAGCCATCGCGTAATAAGGCCGTAATTCCAATGAAAATAAAAACCCGTTTCGCGCCCAGTCCTACTGGTTATCTTCATGTCGGCGGTGCTCGTACCGCTCTTTATTCCTGGCTTTTTGCCCGTCATCATAATGGCGAATTTGTATTACGTATTGAAGATACCGATCTGGAGCGTTCTACCCAGGAAGCAATTAATGCCATTATGGATGGCATGAACTGGCTGAACCTGGACTGGGATGAAGGGCCGTACTATCAGACTCGACGCTTTGACCGCTACAATGCTGTCATCGATCAGATGCTGGAAAATGGAACCGCATATAAATGCTATTGCTCTAAAGACCGTCTTGAAGCATTACGCGAACAGCAAATGGCGAATGGTGAAAAGCCACGCTATGACGGTTGTTGTCGTGACTCTCACCAACATCATGATGAGCATGAGCCACACGTTGTTCGTTTCCGCAATCCGCAAGAGGGCTCGGTTATTTTTAATGACCGCATTCGCGGGCCAATTGAGTTTAGTAATCAGGAACTGGACGATCTGATCATTCGTCGAACCGATGGATCGCCAACCTATAACTTCTGTGTGGTGATTGATGACTGGGATATGGAAATCACCCATGTTATCCGTGGTGAAGACCATATCAATAATACGCCTCGACAGATTAATATTCTGAAAGCGTTAGGTGCACCGGTACCGGAATATGCTCATGTTTCCATGATTCTTGGTGACGACGGCAAAAAGTTATCCAAACGTCATGGTGCGGTTGGGGTAATGCAATACCGTGATGATGGCTATTTGCCGGAAGCTCTGCTGAACTATCTGGTTCGCCTGGGTTGGTCTTCTGGCGATCAGGAAATTTTTTCCATTGAGGAAATGAAGCAACTGTTCTCGCTAGATGCGGTAAGCAAATCCGCCAGTGCATTTAATACTGAGAAATTGCAGTGGCTGAATCATCATTATATTAATCATCTACCGCCAGAGTATGTCGCAACACATTTGTCCTGGCATATCGAACAAGCTGGGATTGATACTCGTAGCGGTCCACAACTCAGCCAACTGGTGGTTTTGTTGGGCGAACGTTGCAAAACACTAAAAGAAATGGCAGCTTCATGCCGTTACTTCTATGAGGAATTCGACGAATTTGATGCCGACGCGGCCAAGAAACATCTGCGCCCAGTTGCACGTCAACCATTAGAGCGGGTACGCGCCAAACTGGCGGCGATCAGCGAATGGACACCAGAGCACATTCATCATGCCATCCAGGGAACGGCAGATGAATTGCAGCAGGGGATGGGAAAGGTGGGCATGCCACTGCGTGTGGCCGTAACGGGCGCAGGCCAGTCTCCCGGCGTAGACGTGACGGTTCATGCTGTGGGACAACAGCGCACTCTGGCGAGAATCGACCGCGCATTGGACTTTATCACCGCACGCGAAGCGCAGTCATAAAGACGCATTAAACAACTCGGTTGGCTGCGTCATCATGCTTGATCAGAAGCCGAATATAGAGTTGTGCCTGGCACGAGGAATGGTGTCTTTCAAAAACACTATCCTCGTGTTTCCTTTATGTGAGTTCAAACCAAAGGATGAAATTGCCTGCAAACAAAACGTTGACGCCTTTTTCAGCGGTCAGTTGCAGAAATGGATTTAGCCGTTGACACTATACATGCGGTTGCATATCATGCGGCCCGTTCACACGGATATTGTGTCAGGAATGGGGCTATAGCTCAGCTGGGAGAGCGCTTGCATGGCATGCAAGAGGTCAGCGGTTCGATCCCGCTTAGCTCCACCAAATCACGGTCTAGATTTCCTGAAGTACCATCCACATATGTGGGGCTATAGCTCAGCTGGGAGAGCGCTTGCATGGCATGCAAGAGGTCAGCGGTTCGATCCCGCTTAGCTCCACCAATTCCTTGTTTTATCTCTCTTGTTCATTAAATTATCTGTCTGCCACCACGACACTTCTATCAGAATGCCCTCGTTACCCGAAGGCAGTATCAATCATTCCTGATTTTCAGACAGACTCGGCATCCAGTCTATGGGCGTAATGCCTTGTTGCTCAAGAAATTGATTGGCTTGCGAAAAATGTCGACACCCCAGGAAGCCACGATGAGCAGAAAGTGGCGACGGGTGAGGCGCTTTCAAAACATGATGACGCTGGCAATCAATCATATTGCCCTTCTTTTGCGCATGAGATCCCCATAGCAAAAACACCACCCCTTCCCGATGGGCATTTAATACTTCAATCACCTTATCGGTAAATGTTTCCCATCCCAGATTGGCATGGGAGTGCGCTTTACCCGCTTCAACCGTTAAAACAGTATTAAGGAGCAACACACCCTGTTGTGCCCAGCTTTGCAGAAACCCATGTGTCGGTATTTTAAATCCGGGCATGTCATTCGCCAGTTCTTTATAGATGTTCATCAATGAAGGTGGCGCAGGCACTCCAGGACGGACCGAGAATGACAGTCCATGCGCCTGATGAGGTCCATGATAGGGATCTTGCCCCAGGATAACGACCTTGACCTGATTAAATTCGGTAAAACGAAATGCGTTGAAAACATCTTTTTGCGGCGGATAAATCACCTTGCCAGTAGCGCGTTCCTGACTAACGAATTTGAGCGTATTAATAAAATAAGGTTGTTGTTTCTCTTGGGCCAGCACATCGTGCCAGGTAAAGGAGCTTTCCATCATGCATCCGTTATCCAATCAGTGAATCCTGATTATGTAGCTTACCGGTCAATCACTGTCAGGTAAAACCATAACCGACATATTGGTGGCTATCGACCACACGCTTGAAAAATAATTGAAAATTTACAAATTTTTTTGCATTTACCAAAAGAGACTAAAATTGATATAAAACAAATAATTACTCATAGCTGTGACCGCAGCGCTCTTTGAAAATTGATTTATATCAAAGTGACACAGTAAATTGGCTGGTATACAGGAAGACAGATTCAGTCAATTTTACTTTATCGTTAAAAACAAACCGCTGGTTTGTTACTGACTGCCCGCATTTTTATTTTAGATAATATAACGCCGCTTTACGGAGGCAATTATGGTTACTGGTATTCAAATCACCAAAGCAAACAACAATACCCTGGTTAATTCTTTCTGGCTGTTGGATGAAGAGAAGTCCCAGGCTCGCTGTGTATGTGCAAAATCCGGCTATAGCGAAGACCAAATCGTGACAGTCAGTGAGCTGGGCCAGTTTGAATATCGCGAAATTCCGTTAGATATCAAACCAACAGTTCGCGTTGAAGGCGGCCAGCATCTGAATGTGAATGTTCTGCGCCGTGAAACGCTGGAAGATGCGGTCAAACATCCAGAAAAATATCCACAGCTAACCATCCGTGTATCTGGCTATGCTGTACGTTTTAATTCACTGACACCAGAACAACAGCGCGACGTTATTACTCGTACTTTCACAGAAAGCCTGTAATAACCGTATTGGTATTATTGATGACAAGGGAGCGGATATACGCTCCCTTAAATTTAATGCCAGATTGCGTTTAATCCCCTGGATACCCAGTCATACCGTAGTATTGAGAGATGCGCCTTTAACATCTAACACTGCCACTTATGACCGATTAACGCCGGTAGGCAATGAACGCTTAACAGAGCTCACGACCTAATGCCCGATCAAAACGTTGCCAACATTCAGTTAGATCGATAACGGTACGCTGTTTTCTCGCCTCATCAATTTTAATCGCCGTTAACCCGGCTTCCAGCGCATCAACGACAGACACTTTCAATGGACTGCCAGTTTTCAAATGCTTGACAATCTCCTCGACCATTAATGCATCCGCACCATAATGACCATCATACGCATTACCTTCATATTCGGTAGAAACCAGCTTGTCCCCCGTACGGGCATCATGTACACGAAAATAGTTACGGACAAAATCGCCCTCCGCCATACCATTGGATCCTATTACGCAGAAACGACGAAATTCATCCGGTACGTTCAGATTGGCATGGAAGGCTAACGTGGCACCACCTGCATATTCGATAATAGCTGTCTGATAATCCACAATATCCGCATCACTGTTAAATACCGCATCGGTGCTGGACCAGCCACTGGGTTTGATGTGATACACCTCGGAATCAGTGGTGATTTTTCCCCGTGGCTCATGCTGCGGAGTAAAGGATTTCCGCCCGCCGAAGCTGGCAACCCGAACAGGTCGCTCACCGACCAAACCCTGATAAAGATCGATATCGTGGCAGCATTTTTCCAGAATGTAAGGGCCAGCATATTTCTCATAGCGACGCCAGTCGCGCATGAAGAAAGCACCGTGATAAGGCTTGATATGCTCGGTGGCCTCAATGGAAGTGATTTCACCCAGTTGGTTGTCTTGTTTCGCTTTGAGCAAATCGATATACAAGGGCGAATAACGTAATACCAACCCGACTATGATGTTATCAGCCCCATACTCTTTAACCAGTTCAGCCAACGCCATGCTTTGTGCTTCGTCGATGACTACCGGTTTTTCGGTAAAGACGCGCACGCCAGCAGCCAGCCCCGCCCGGATATGCTCAAGATGCATATAATTTGGCGAGCCGACCATCAGCAAATCAAAGCCACCAGCCCGCAATAGTGCATCAAAAGAGTCGAAAGCGTAACCGGCATCGATATTGAACGCTTTCAGATTCGGTAACCCTGCCGGTGCAGGATCAAAATATCCGGTAATGCTGAAATCCGGATCAACTTTACTGAACTCGTTAACCACATTTGACATGCGAAAACCGAGTCCGACAATGCCTACTTTCATGTTATGTCCCCTGCCCGTCTCTGAAAGAGATGCTTTGCGAAATGGTGTAATGATGTACGGCCCTGACCAGGCTTACATTGCTCTGACAATCATCAAGAACTTATTACGATAGCAAAACTAATGTCAATAAATGAAGCTCAAGTTAAAATGAAATAATTTATTATCATTATGTTTTTAATGATTTTTTATAAATTTATTTTTTCTTAATTTTTTTATCATTGCGATTTATGTTTTTTTACCCTATCTTTTTTGCTCTATACCGGTCACACCATTCATTGGAGTGAAAAGCCACAGGTTTAGGCTGTTACTTGATGGTGTTAAAAGCCGGTGATTCAGAGCCAGAAGGAGGCAAGGTTGCAACCAGATTACTTCGTGGGTGTGGATGGCGGTGGTACACGATGCCGTGCGCGACTGACCGACAAGAAAGGCACCATTCTGGCTGAAGCGTGCCTCGGCGCCGCTAATCTATTTTCAGATTTTAACGGTGCGCTGTCTACGGCGATGTCTGCCGTTGAACAGACGTTTTATAATGCCGGACTGCCACTTTCCGCATTATCTGATACCGTGGCCGGTTTTGGCTTTGCCGGGGCGAATATCACTGAACTTCGCCATCGCGTCACACAGTCAGTACTGCCTTTTGCAGCAGTTCACGTCGCATCGGATGTTGAGATTGCCTGTCTTGGTGCACATTCTGGTTCTCCGGGTGCCGTGCTCATTGTCGGGACAGGAAGTCAGGGGGCCGCATTCGACGGGCATCACTTTCATGCTATCGGTGGCTGGGGATTTAACCTTGGTGATCAGGGGTCTGGGGCCATTCTTGGTCGCAGTGCATTGCGCTCAGCACTACTGGCGCACGACAACATTCTCACACATACCCCACTCACGCGCTCGCTGATGGCGCACTTTTCTGACTCACCAGAAACACTGCTCAACTGGTCACTGTCCGCCAGGCCAGCAGACTGGGGGCGTTTTGCTCCTGAGATTTTCCAGGCCGCACAGGCATCAGACCCACAAGGGCTCACTCTGGTTAGTCAATTAGCCGAAGATATTGATTTAATGCTGAATTGGTTACTCAAGGCGTGTCAGGGTGACGTGGCATTAATGGGTGGTATCGCTAAACCGATATTACCCTATTTGCCCACAGTGACGCGTGAACGTCTGGTTAGCGCCAAAGCGGACGCTTTACAAGGCGCGTTGCGTCTGGCGACACAATAATCGACAATAATTGCAGCAATTTCTCTGTCATGAAACCATAAGATGATTCAAAACCCTATGATTGTTCCGAATGTTTCAGCGCGTATTCTGCGCCTTATTATTGAAAATTCTCCGATCAGCCAGTCGGACTTGAAAGTACGCAGCGGCCTGAGCATGTCCACCATTTCTCAGGCGGCGAACAGACTATTAAGCAAAGGAATTATTCATGAACTCGGGCTTCGACGGGAATCCATGGGCAGACCCAAAATCCTGTTGGGTCTGAATCCCGATCATGCCACTGTCGTTGGTATTCAGCTTAATGCGGAACGCAATCTGATCGTTATGACGGATCTGAATGGCAAACTGATTGGTGAACAGCTGATCCCAACCGGGGCATTAACCCCCAAACAGTTAAGTGATGCGCTGACCAAGTTCCTCAAGACTGTGGATGCCGCAAAAGTCAGCGCTATCGGTGTAGCACTCTCAGGTATCGTTGACCCAGCAAACGGCTACTGTGTACGTTCTAAAGCACTAGACTGGACCAATGTACCTATTGCCAACATGCTGGAAGAGCGCTTTAACATTCCGGTCTATATCGAAAATGATGCTAATGCTATGGCACTGGCGACCCTCGTATTTGGTCAGTTGGGCAGTGCGCAATCAGCAATTATCGCCACCTTCGGTAAAGGTATTGGTGCAGGTATTATCCTGGAGCGCCAGTTGTATCGCGGACGTCACGGTAACGCGGGGGAAATAGGCATGGCGCTGATTGGTGACGGGACGGCAGGAAATCTTGAAGACATTGCCTCGTCGCGCGCGATATTGAATGCCATTGCACACCAGACACCCACAGGCGAAACACCGCCGAAGAACTTACTCGAAGTTGATCAACGACCATCCCCCCACATGCTGGATGTCCTGGCTAATGCCGGGCACCACATTGGTGTATCATTGGCGAATCTGTCGATAGCCCTGGATCCGGATGTGGTTTATCTAGCGATGGAGCCACAAATGGCATCACGGATATTACTGGAACGCGTCACGATGAGTTTCCAGGCGTACCGCCTGAAGCTCACGCCACAATTGACGCCCTTGATGTTCCTGACCGAGTCAAACCGTATGTGGGCATTGGGTGCCGCTGGTTTTGCGGTTAACAAACTCATTGATATTCTGGCGGCAAATGCCGATGGAGAATAAACGGTTCCCCCTCTCGACCGATTGAAAGGGGAAAAATCAGCATCATATTTAGCGAACACGCTCACCGCTGTCGGCAAAAAGCAGGCACTGACTGGCGTTGATCCCCAGTGATACGCTGTCGCCGGTTTCATAGCGTTTGGCTTCTCGTTGCTCAATAACCAGCGTGTTCTCCACACCAATATCCAGATACAGATAGTTGGTATGACCCAATCGCTCAGCAAATGTCAGCGATGCCGTAAACTGACAATCGGCGCCCATCGGCTCGACAAAATGTTCAGGCCGGACACCCAACCACACATGCTGTCCTTCTTGCAGAGTATGGCTGAGTGGTAATAACAGATTATCAATGTTCAACTCCGGTAACCGTAATCCGACATGGCTCTCATGATTCGAGGCGACAATCGCTTTGATGAAATTGATTTTTGGCGAGCCAATGAATCCCGCCACAAACATATTATCCGGATCGTGATAGAGCGTTAACGGTGAGCCTACCTGCTCTATTTTCCCTAGTCGCAACACCACAATCCTGTCAGCCAGCGTCATCGCTTCCAACTGATCGTGCGTAACATAAATCATGGTATTACCCAACGACTCATGGAGTTTGGCAATCTCAATACGCATCTGTAAACGCAGTTCAGCATCAAGATTCGACAAAGGTTCGTCGAATAAAAAAATACGCGGCTGGCGAATAATCGCCCTGCCAATGGCCACTCGCTGGCGTTGCCCGCCAGATAAGGCTCTTGGCAGCCTGTCCAGTAACTCTGTCAAATGCAATTTTTCCGCCGTGGCTTCTACTTGTTGTCTCACCTCGGATTTGGGCCGCCCGGCGACTTCCAGCGGATAGCTCAAGTTACCGCGCACCGTCATATTCGGGTACAAGGCGTAAGACTGAAATACCATCGCGATGCCGCGTTCCGTTGCTGGTTGATGGGTCATATCGACACCATCAACGCTGAGTTTACCGGCGGTTATCTCTTCAAGACCGGCAATCATACGTAACAAAGTGGACTTGCCGCAGCCAGAAGGCCCGACGAAAACGATGAACTCACCGCTTTGAATTTCAAGATCGATACCATGAATAACATGGACGTTATCATAAGATTTTTTGATAGAGTTGAGCGCTACATTCGCCATAATCTTTCCGCTTACAAGGTGAGTCCCATATAAAGGGCATTGCTGCGAAACAGCATCCGAAAGCCCATCTTCTCGTAAAAAGCACAAACCTGTTCATTTCTTAGGCTTACGCCCAGATGCACACCGGCCACCCCCTGGGCTCGCAATGCATCAAGTTCAGTTTCTACCATTTTTCGCCCCTGCCCGCTTTTCTGTGCAGAGGGTAGAATATTGATATGCAAATGTGCAGGATAGGCATCAGTGAGTTGCGGTGAAGCACGTTCAGGCTGGCGGATAAACGCCAGAATATTTTCATCCAAAGGTTTCGTCGCCAGGCGGTCACGGTATTTCTCCTGCAACAGAGGCCACCATTCGGCCTCAAGCCGTTGCTCAAAATGAACGGTATGGCGCGCCGCGACCACATAGCCCAACGGTTGAGCATCCTCACAGAGTACAAAAGCCAGTTCAGGCTCAAAAACGGCATAAGGCACTGAGAAACGTAATCCTGGATATTGGGGATCACTGTAAAACGCAGTGGCATCCTGTCCGGCATCTGCTGTTTTAAGACAAATGTCATAGAGTGCATCCCAATCATTTTCCTTGGCGTGCCGTATCACTAGAGAAGATGAGACCATCGTAAACTCCCGTCCAATATGAGCAAAAATACGAATTTCTAAACTAAAGAATGATGACTTAGTTTGCAATATATAATAACTCCAACAATTCACATTTTTTTAACTTGGTATCAGATCACACTCCTGAATAAAATAAAAACGAATTATTTTTCCTCACTCTTTATGAGAAAAACCGTACCAGGCCCGTTATCCCCTCCTTGAACCATTGATGTGTCAGATTTAACATCCTTTTCAGAAATAAGATTTTCATATTTAAAAACATACAGTTGATTAAAACAAGGTTATTAAAGAGAATAGTTATCTGGTTACAAGGGCCGATAGACCACATCCTGATGACATAGCTCACCAAACTGGTATTTAACACTGAGAATTAAGTTAAAAACAGCGATTCGATGCAAAAATTAACATTATCAGTATAGCAAATAAGCTATTTGACTTTATTTTGTATATAAAGTAAGTATTGAATGGTGGATGGGTAGTGTTCAAACATTCACCTCTTTGCAAAGCAAAGGATACGCTTTTGCCATCAGAAAAAGGGATACTAACCCTGTGTTGGAGGAAAGATACACCATGTCTACAACCACGCTCGTTTTGAACATGTCACGCCCGCCACGGAACAAACATCTGCTACACCTGGTTTTCTCGTTACTGGCTGTCAGCTTATCCAGTGCAATCACTATCGGCAGCGCACAAGCAGAAAACATCGCCGTTTGGGACATCTACAACTATCCGGCACAAACGGCGGTTATTGATCAAGCCATTAAAAACTTTGAGGCACAAAACCCAGGAGCGAAAATCACCCGATCTGTGCATGCTTTTGAAGATACACGCATTCCATTGAAACTGGCGCTCTCCTCAGGGGATGGCCCTCAGGTCGCACAGGTCAACCAGGGCGGCGGCGATATGGGTGCGCTGGTCAAAGAAAAATTGCTGTTCCCAATGGATGACTATGCCAAACAGTATGGGTGGGACACACGCTTCCCAAGTGCCATTCTCAAACGCAACCGCTGGTCTGACACACAGGATTTTGGCAGCGGTAAACTTTACGGCGTCGCCAGTCTGGGCGAAATGGTCGGTCTTTATTATAACAAAGCGCTGCTGGACAAAGCCGGCATACCGGTGCCCAAAGATATGACAGAGCTGGAAGCTGCCATGGCCAAACTCAAGGCACAAGGCACGGTTCCCATGATGCTTGGTCTACTGGCTGGATCAGTGGGTCCACAATTGCTGTCTACGCTCTGGGAAGACCAGATTGAGAGCTCGGATCGTAAGACACTGGACAATTTGATCTATGACGTAGGCGGCACATTTAAAGATGCAAAACTCGAAAGAGCTGCACAGATGATGCAGGACTGGAACAAAAAAGGTTATTTCTTTCCCGGCTATGAGGGTATAGCGAGCGATGATGCTGCATCGTTGTTTCGTAACAACCAGGCGGCATTTTTCATCAGTGGCACCTGGTATATGGGGCAATTTAAAACCAATAAAAATATTCACTTCGCGGCGTTACCGCCTTTCGATGGGGTGAAAGCACCGTTGATGGTAGGCGGAACGGATCTCCCATTTTCCATTACCGTCACTGCAAAAACCAAGGCGCAGAGAGATATCGCTGCAAAATACATTAACTATATTGTGTCAGATACGGTCGCCAACGCCTGGTTAAACGCCGGGTTCCTTCCTGCATCGACAAACAAGGATGCAAAAATACCTACCAATAATCCGCTATTGGCAGATGTCTATCACGTGTGGGTCAACGTCAATGCCAATAATGGTTTAGGCCATTACGTCGACTGGGCTACACCAACAATGGGTGATGCGCTCAAGGCTAATGTACAGCTCTTGCTGGCCAACCGCCTGACACCGAAACAGCTGACCGAAAAACTTGACAGTAATTACCAGCAGTATCTCAAGTCAGTCAAACATTAATAACGTGCCAGATAACCTGCTGCACCGAATAGATTTCACCTTTTTCATTGAAATAGTGCGCCATCGTGCGCACTCAGAGTGAATGCTGAAATGAGGCGATTTTTTAATGCTTAATAAGTCCAGGATGCGAAATCTGCTGTTCATTTTGCCCTCAATGACGCTCTATACCGTGTTTCTTTTACTGCCGCTGGTTTTCTCGTTATGGGCAAGCTTTACAGCATGGGATGGAACCTCATGGCCAATATTTGTCGGGCTACAGAATTTTGCGCATATGTTTGCAGACGCTACCTTCTGGATATCCATCAGCAATAACGCCCTGTTGCTCCTGTTTTACACTTTGTTTCCGATCATCGTTGGTCTGATACTCTGTAGTTTTCTCAACGATACGCGTAGTGGCGTGGAACGCAGTCTGCTACGTATTCTTTTCTTCCTGCCATACATCATGCCCATGGCCGTGCTCGGTGTCGTGTGGCGTTGGCTCTATAATCCCGCCTTCGGCCCTATCGATCAGATCTTGCGGGCCATGGGTCAATCCTGGCTGGCCTTATCCTGGTTAGGTGATTTTGACTGGGCACTCCCTGCGGTAGGACTGGTTGCCACCTGGTATTTCTTCGGCTTTTGTTTGGTGCTCTTTATGGCTGGTCTGCAACGCATGGATCCTTCTTTGCTGGAAGCGGCTGAGTTGGATGGTTCCAGCAGACGCCAGAAGTTCATGCGCATCACGTTGCCGGCGCTTCGTCCAGAAATTCGTGTCGCTACTCTTCTTACGGTGATTGCAGGAATCAAAGCCTTTGATCTGGTGTATGTAATGACCCATGGCGGCCCGGGCACATCAACGCTGGTGACCAATATATACATGTATCAGCAAGGCTTCGACCTGCATCATTTTGGTTACGCTTCCGCTGTGGCCATCATCGGTATGGTGATGGTGTTTATTCTTAATGGATTGATTCATTTGGTTCTCAGGGAGCGTCACTGATGCATAAGACATCACGTTTTTCACGTGTAGTGATTTGGATTGTCGCGATAATGACCATCCTGCCGTTTTTGCTGGCCTTGATTACCTCATTCAAAACCCAAAGCGAGCTGTTTCAGGGTGTATTTACGCTGCCAGGCAGTTTTCACATTGCCAATTATCTCTCCGCCTGGCGTGAGGGCCATTTTGAAGTGTATTTCCTTAACTCGGTTCTGGTGGTCTTCCCCGTGATTATCATCAGCGTGCTGGCAGGCATCTTGTCAGGCTTTGCTTTTGCATTCTTACGTCTGCCGGGTAAAAAATTGCTAGGGTTCCTGCTATCACTTGGCATGGTACTGCCCACTGAAGCCTTTATTATTCCGCTCTACCATGAACTGCACTGGATGGGACTAACCAACACTTATCTGGCGTTAATCCTGCCACAGGTGGCGCTGTCTATTCCTTTCAGCACATTGATGGTAGCAACCGCCTTTCAGCAAGTACCTAAAGAACTGATTGAGGCGGCGGTGATGGATGGTGCCAAACGACAAAAAATATTGTGGGGTATTCTGGTCCCCGCCATTTGGCCGACGCTTTCCACTCTTTCTCTGCTGCTCTTTATCTGGACATGGAATGAATTCTTGATCCCACTGATTCTGGT
Organism: Prodigiosinella confusarubida; assembly: GCF_002847015.1. Taxonomy (GTDB): domain Bacteria; phylum Pseudomonadota; class Gammaproteobacteria; order Enterobacterales; family Enterobacteriaceae; genus Prodigiosinella; species Prodigiosinella aquatilis. The sequence continues at coordinate 1,878,223 of NZ_CP025085.1, read as the reverse complement.
TAACGAAGAAGAATTACGAACGTTGCCTATCGGTATGATGTTTTTCCAGAATAAAAATACCTTAAACATTCCGGAACTGATGGCGGGTGCAATGATCGCGATTCTGCCCATCGTCGCCATCTTCCTTATTTTTCAGCGTAAGTTTATCAGTGGTGTAACGGAAGGTGCGGTGAAATAGGACGGAGTGGCAGGCCAGGGGAGCAAACTCAACAAACACCACTACCATGATGCCGCCAACAGCGATAACGCGTTTCAAACATCATTTTCATCATGTTGTTGGGTTGAGCAAAATTGTCTTAACCATTTGACTGAAAGCTAAAAAACCTGACATAACAAGTTAGTGATCGCTAAACTGCTCTCATGGATAAAGAAAAAGATCTCCTCAAAAGCAAACGTAACGCGCTGCTGTTTTTACTGACCGCTGCGGCACTATTTATTACGACATTGTTTCTCCAGCCTGATGTCTGGATTCTGGGATTGAAAGCCATTGCAGAGGCAGCTATGGTCGGCGCACTAGCTGACTGGTTTGCTGTCGTGGCCCTTTTTCGTCGTGTTCCTCTGCCTTTTATTGGCAGACATACCGCGATTATTCCCAGAAATAAAGATCGTATTGCTGATAATCTAGCCGTATTCGTGCGGGAAAAATTCCTTGACCCCGCCTCCCTTACCGAACTTATCCGTCAGCATAATCCCGCACAAGTCATAGCCGACTGGCTTTCGCCAAAGAATGCAAAACGGCTCAGCCGCTATTTACTGCATATGATGGGTGCATTCCTCAACATCACCGATGATGTGCGTATTCAGTCATTTATCCGGCAGGCAGTTTCTGCCCTACTGGATAAGCTGGATCTGTCGAAAACCATGTCCGCCATGCTGGAGAATATGACCAAAGACGGCCGCCATCAGGAATTGCTTGATGCGGCAGTTTTGCAATTGATGAAATTATTGAAGCAACCTGCCACCCGTGACGTTATCTCACGACAGATCGTGATTTGGTTAAGGAAAGAACATCCGGTTAAATCCCGAGTTCTGCCGACTGAATGGTTAGGTGAAAATGGCGCAGAGATGGTATCGAATGCCGTTACCGCTGTGCTGGATGATATTGGCGAAGACCGTGATCATGCTTTTCGTAAAAGTTTCGACCGCGCGGTTGAGAAATTTATCGTTCGACTCAAAAGCGATACCGCGACAGCCTCCAAAGCTGAGGAAATCAAACATTATCTGATGAGCGATCCGACGCTGAACAACTACATTGCGCAACTATGGACAGACCTGCGCGACTGGCTCAAACAAGACATGACGGGTGGCAACTCTCTGCTGCGTGAACGGTTGAATGAATCAGCTCTTTGGTTGGGCAAAACACTGTCTCAGGATGAGGCGTTACGCGCCTCATTGAATCACCACCTGGAACAGGCGGCAAACAAAATGGCACCGGATTTTGCTGAGTTCCTGACGCTACACATCAGTAATACCGTAAAGGGTTGGGATGCAAAAGAGATGTCGCACCAAGTTGAATTAAATATTGGTAAAGACCTACAGTTTATCCGCATCAACGGGACCATTGTCGGCGCGACCATAGGCCTGGGTCTCTATCTACTCTCCCAAATACCGAGGGTCATTCATCTCTATTTCTCATAAGCCATGGATATGCGGTTTTTTCACACCCGCCTGACAGAAAACCGCAGTCCAACAGGCTGCGGTAGACGAAATGGCAAATTTACTTAATGATTTTACTGAATGCATCCACAGCCAGAATCGCATTGGCAACGTCTTCAGCAGAGAGTTTCGGATTAAGGTTACCCAGGGTGTCACCCTTGCCCCCCGCCAATGCCCCCACTTTCACCAGATTTTCAAAAGACTCATTTTCAAGGTGCATCTCTTTTAGCGTCGTTGGCATCTTGATAGCACGATAGAAACGAATATAGCGGGCAATTTTTTCATCCGGACGCTGCTCAAGCACCATTTGTGTCAGAGTACCGTAAGCCACTTTCTCACCGTGTGTCAGGTGATGAATATCACCATCAATTGCCGTAAATCCATTATGGATAGCATGTGCTCCTGCCAGACCTGCATTTTCAAAACCCAAACCGGACAGCAAAGTATTCGCTTCCACAACAGCTTCCACTGCCGGTGTCACCAACTGCTGCTCAACGGCATTGTAAGCACTGAGGCCATAGGTCAGTAACGTCTCCTCACAGGCTCTCGCGATAGCCATACCAGCAATAGAAGGATCACCACCAACCATAGACAATGCGTGTGAACGCTGAACAGCCAATGCCTCAACATACGTTGCCAGGCCATCAGCAATCCCCGAGGCAAATAACCTGACCGGTGCTTGTGCACAAATATGCGTATCGACCAGAACCAGATCAGGATTTTTATCATAGAAACGATAACTGTCGAACACCCCGGCATCGGTGTAAATAACCGACAACGCACTGCAAGGCGCATCCGTTGAAGCAACAGTGGGAACAATGGCAACACTTTGCTTTAACTCATCTGCGATAGCCTTGGCGGTATCCAACGTTTTACCACCGCCAAACCCTACCACCAGATTGGTTCCCTGCTTACTACCAACAGCGGCGAGGCGCGTAATTTCGTTGCTGGAGGCCTCACCATTAAATCGTTCATAGTGAAATTGAAGCTTGGATACATCAAGTGACAATTTAACGCGATCGCCAATAATTCCCCATACGATGTCATCAGCAATCAGTAAGGCGTTTGTCCCCAATGTCTGGAGGTATTTCCCAAGCTCATCAATGACGCCACTGCCCTGAACGTATTTTCTTGGTGAAGAGAAGATAAATTTACTCATGATGTTCACCTTGATATTGGTTAATGGAAGAACGATGAAGCGTAATTATTTTTTGCACCACCAGACAGATAAGAGGGACTATTTGCCGGTTATGTTGAGAAGAGCGGTGATGCACAAATCCTGATCGAAGATGTAGCCGCTACATAGAAATATTACTCTCTATTTTTATTAGTTGCATGATTGACAAAGAAAAAGGTGATACTTCAAATTCATCGCTATTACCTATCAAATACATCTATAAAATCGGCTATCCCTTCATTGTGGTTACCGTAGAATGCTCTCTATTAAGAACGCGACGCACAACAAAGAGTAGTAATAAGTAGTCAGCTCGCGGTTAGCCATCACGTTATCATTATCATTCAGGAGAGCATCATGTATAACTTTCAACGTTACCAATCCAAAGAGCTGGCGCTGGCTTATATGAGCGGAAAACGTCATGACTTGTCACCAGAAGAATTTCTGCAACAGTTGAAAACTGTCGATACGTCTTTTCAGGCATTGCTGAAAAACGGCCAGTCAAATGCAAACCTAACGATGGTTAAAGCCTTCTGATCCAGGTTGTATGCTTCATTTATGCCACGGTAGGAAAGTGATCACGTGAGGAAAGCCAACACACCTGCGGTTCGGAGTATAGCGGGGGATAGAATAAAAAATGAACCAACCTGGGTTGATGGCAATCAGGCCTTCATTATTATGAAAGCCTAAAGGATTCATAGGGGCGTTTTTCTTTGCTTAAATTTCCCAGTCGTCATTATAGCGCTTGGGTTTAAACTGAATGATATCCCCCCGATGTAATCCATTCAGTGTAGCGTCATCATGAGCGACCTCTGCTTCTATCAACTCACTATTGTCGTCAATTTTCAAGGTCAGACGGGTCAATGCGCCCAATGGACGAATATCCTTCACTACCACGGGTTGATAATCTACATGCGGTTGTCTTGCCAACACAACTTCATGCGGACGAAACAGGATAGATTTATCGGACTCACGCAATGTTAGCCGGTTACTATCGCCCAGGAAGTGATAGACAAACTCACTGGCCGGGTGATTATAAACCGCATCGGGTGAACCGATTTGCTCAATTACTCCATTGTTCATCAGCACGATACGATCAGCCACCTCCATCGCTTCTTCCTGATCATGCGTCACAAAAACCGAGGTTAAATTGATCTCTTCATGCAGCCGGGATAACCAGCGACGCAGCTCTTTACGCACTTTGGCATCCAGTGCGCCAAACGGCTCATCCAGTAACAAGATCCGGGGTTCAACAATTAATGCCCGGGCTAATGCAACGCGCTGACGCTGTCCACCGGAAAGCTGTTCCGGATAACGTTCAGCCAGCCAATCCAGTTGAATCATATTGAGCAGTTCATGCACTTTCTTGTCTATTTCACGCTTTGTTGGCCGAATATGTTTAGGTTTCATACGCAAGCCGAACGCGATGTTATCGAATACCGTCATATGCCGGAACAACGCATAATGCTGAAAAACGAAGCCGACATTACGATCGCGTACATCATGCACAGAGACATCTTCACCATGAAACCGGATGCTGCCGCTATCTGGTTTTTCCAGCCCGGCGATAATGCGCAACAATGTGGTTTTACCACAGCCGGACGGCCCCAGTAATGCGACCAGCTCACCGCTCTCAATCGACAGGTTGATGTGATTCAATACCTGGAACTGACCAAACTGTTTATTAATATTGTTAACCTCAATGCTCATTTTTGGCCAGCTCCTGTTGTTGCTCTACCTGTTTGATTAAACGACTTTCACTCCACTGACGCAGCAGCAGTACCACCAATGACATCAACAGCAGCAGGATAGCGACGCTGAATGCAGCAACGATGTTGTATTCGTTATAAAGAATTTCGATATGTAGCGGTAATGTGTTAGTTAACCCACGAATATGTCCGGAAACCACCGAAACCGCACCGAACTCCCCCATAGCGCGGGCTGTACACAGCACTACGCCATAAATCAACGCCCACTTAACATTGGGTAGCGTAATATGCCAGAACATTCGCCACCCATTGGCCCCCAACAGACGTGCGGCTTCTTCTTCCTGTGAGCCCTGCTGTTCCATCAGCGGAATCAATTCCCGTGCTATATAAGGCAGCGTGACAAACAGGGTGGCCAGCACAATGCCCGGGACGGCATAGACAATTTCCAGATTATGTTCAACCAGAAAGGGATAGAGTTTGCTTTGCGCACCAAATAACAGTACATACATCAACCCGGTGACCACCGGTGACACGGAAAAAGGCAGGTCAATCAGTGCCAGCAACAGCGTTTTTCCCCAGAACTCAAATTTAGTCACACACCATGCAAGGCATAACCCGAAAATCATATTGAGAGGAACGGCAATAGCCGTTGCCAGCAGTGTCAATTTCAGTGCCGAAACGGCATCCGGCTCGGAAATCGCCTCCCAAAAGGCCCCCAGCCCGTTATGCAATCCCTCGGTGACGACCATCAACAGCGGCAATACCAGCACCATGAAAAAAACTATCCAGGCCAGCACAATCAAAACATAAAACGTCGCCGGGCGTCTGGGGGAAATCTGCACGCTGGCAGATGTCGATATAATCTGATCCACGATGAAATCCCTACAACTTGGGTTGAATATGACGTTGCAAAATATTAATCAGCAGCAACATAATGAAAGAAATCATCAGCATGAAAACCCCGATCCCCGTCGCACCTTTGTAATCGTACTGATCGAGTTTGGATACAATCAGCAATGGCAGTATTTCTGTTTTAAAAGGGATATTCCCCGCGATAAACACCACCGAGCCGTACTCCCCTATGCCTCGGGCAAACGCCAGCGCAAAGCCGGTCAGCCAGGCCGGTAAAATGGCAGGGATCAATACATGACGGAAGGTTTGCAACGGCCCCGCCCCCAGGCAAGAGGCGGCTTCTTCCACTTCCTTGGGAATATCAGCCAGCACGGGCTGTAAGGTCCGGACGACGAAAGGTAACGTAACAAAAATCAACGCCAACGTAATACCAAGGCTGGTATAGGCGATCTTGAATGGAAACAGTGCCCCCACCAGTCCCGTGGGTGCATACAGCGAGGTTAAGGCAATTCCGGCGACGGCTGTCGGCAGAGCAAATGGCATATCGACCATGGCATCAATGATCTTCCGCCCCGGGAAGGTATAACGTACTAATACCCATGCCAGCAACGTGCCCAAAATGCCATTGATAAAGGCGGCCATCAGCGCCGTGCCGAACGAAAGCCGTAACGAAAAAAGCACCTGACGGCTGGTGATTAATTCCCAGAACTGAATCAATGTCAGTTGGCTGGCATACAGAAACATCGTCGCCAATGGAATGAGAACCAACAGTCCCAGATAGCTGATGCTAAAACCTAACGTTAGTCCAAAACCGGGGATCACCGGTAAAGCGCGTCTCGACATAAAAAACCTTTGATTATCATGCGCAGGAGGATATCTCAGCCATAACCCGCATAACAAAACTGCCCATAACAGCAGCAGTTTTATGCATTGAACATCTTATTTGTTGATTTGTTTGAAAATGCTATCGAACACACCACCATCGTTAAAAAACCGAGACTGTGCTTTTTTCCAGCCACCGAATTCCTTGTCAATGGTGACCAGTTGTACCGGAGCAAACTGGTTTTTGAACTCCTCAGCAATCTGGGCATTACGCGGTCGATAATAGTTTTCGGCGATAATACGTTGCCCTTCATCACTATAAAGATAGCGGAGATACGCTTCCGCCAGCTTTTGGGTACCTTTACGTTCAACAACCTTATCCACCACCGCAACTGGCGGTTCTGCCAGAATAGAGAGTGATGGTGTAATGATTTCCAACTGATCTCCACCCTGCTCTTTCAGAGCGAGATGCGCTTCATTTTCCCAGGCAATCAGTACGTCGCCCAACTGACGCTGGACGAAGCTGACCGTCGCCCCACGGGCACCGGTATCCAGCACCGGTGCATGGCGGTACAATTCTGTGACAAACTTCAGCGCGCTCTCGTCATTTCCGCCAGGAAGATGTTTGGCATAAGCCCAGGCGGCTAGAAAATTCCACCGTGCACCACCAGAGGTTTTCGGATTCGGCGTAATGACCTCAACGCCTGGTTTAATCAAATCGTTCCAGTCTTTAATATGCTTGGGATTCCCTTTGCGTACCAAAAACACAATGGTTGAGGTATAAGGGGTACTGTTATCCGGCAAGCGCGATTGCCATTGAGGATCAATCAATGGCCGGTTAAGATTCAATGCATCAATGTCGCCCGCCAGCGCTAACGTCACGACATCCGCCTGCAACCCATCAATAACCGCTCGAGCCTGTTTACCCGAACCGCCATGCGAGTCTCTAATCGTGATGCTCTCACCGGTGGTTTCTTTCCAATGCCGGATAAAGGCAGCATTATATTGCTGATAAAGCTCACGGGTTGGATCATAAGAGACGTTCAACAATTCTGTTGCCGCAGAGACCACACTGGAAAACAACAGTGTGGCTGTGGCCAATGAAAACACCAGACGGCGCATTGACATGCCTATCGCTCCTCAAAAAACACGTATTTTATCCACCTGTAGAAAATCCAGGTTAATCGGCCATTGCCATGAGCATGACTGGTTTTTCCTGAGTAGATCCTAGATAAAATTAGTCCAACATCTATACAGAATTACATCAGCACTCTTTTCAGTATGTTGGTTATATGGGTGTGTGGAAGGGACAATAGAGGATATAGGAAGGTGGCAAAAATACTGTTTAGCGATAATTTATACTATTGGGTTATATTATTTGCCATATATTAATAGTTTTGAGTCTAAGATAATTAGCATCCACTCTGAGTGGTCTATTCATCTTCATCCAATTGAAGCGCTATATATAACAGCAGCCGATCATCAAAGTTGGTCAAATCCAGCCCAGTCAGTTCCGAGATACGATTCAAACGGTATTCCAGTGTATTACGATGAATAAACAGCGCTTTGGCTGTCACTCCGGGCTGCACATTATTACGAAACCAGGTATGTAATGTCCGGCGTAATAGGCCATTTCCATCCATTGCTTTGAGCTTGGTCAACGGGCGAACCAGCTCATTAGCCTGCCAGCCACCACGCAAACTATCCAGCAATACGGGCAATATCAGATCCTGATAAAAGTAGCTGCGTTGAGCCGGCATACGCTGCTTGCCAACACTCATCGTAGTCCGTGCGGTACGGTAAGAACGCGCGATACTGCCAGGACCGGAAAAATAATTCCCTAGCGCCAACCGGACCCGTAGGCGACTGCCATCTGCCATACGGGAAAGCAAATTATCAATGCGCCGACGATGTTCCTCCGCATCCCAACGGCCATAACTGTTAAGTGCAGGTTTCAACACCACCATTTCTGTCAGTGAAACAATAGCAATCAGGTTGTTGCGCTCCGGCGTCGTCAGTAGAGTTTGTAACTGCTGAAGCTCATCCATGGCGCTATCCACACCCAGTTGTCCACTATCGACTTCCACTACCGCTACAACACGTGGCTGATTAAGATCGATCCCCAATCGTTGCGCCCACTCCATCAGTGCCGGTGACAACTCGTCAGTCCGGATCAGGTTCAAGACCAGCTCTTCGCGCAAACGACTATCCTGTGCCAGGATATGCAGCAAACGCGCCTGCTCCAGCATCATCTCGGCAGCCATGCACACCAGCTCGCCATACTGGCGCAACTGCCCGGGATTACCGGTCAGACCGATAACGCCCACGATTTCTCCGTCTATCCTCAGTGGCAGATTGATGCCCGGCCGTACACCATGCAGGTGACGGGCAACTGCTTCATCAATGTCGACGACCCGCCCTTGAGAAAGCACCAACAATGCGCCTTCATGTAACTCACCGACACGATCCTGGTCACCACTGCCAATGATTCGACCCCGTGCATCCATCACATTGATATTACTATCAATAATTTGCATAGTACGTGCAACGATATCCTGTGCCAGACTGGCATTAAGATGATAGGTCGCCATTTCAACCTCAGAAGGGGATTGACAATTACACCATCATAATGACAGCAATAGCCTCATACATTGTGCAATTACACAGAAAGTGTCACATCAGGTAAGATTTGCAACAGACATCACAAATATGTTCAATGAAGAACCGGGCACAGATGTGCCCGGAAATCAGGAGGGTTGATTACTGAATTAACAAATAGAGATCACTGTCACCACGGCGGATGTTTAACGCCAGGACCGATGGTTTACTATCGAGTATCTTGCGCAACTCACCAATATTGCCGACAGGCTGCTGGTTGACACCCAAAATAACATCACCTTTTTGTAGACCGATACGCGCGGCAGCAGAACCAGGTTTAACCTTGTCTACCTTCACGCCTTTGTGTCCATCTACCTGGGTATTACTTAATTCCGCGCCTTCAATGGCAGAATTCAAGTTCCCGGATGCCACCTTCGTCTGACTACTCTGCTGTAGGGTCGCATCCACGGAAAGTGTTTTCCCGTCGCGAATCAATCCCAGCGTCAGTTTAGTCCCTACCGGCAGAGAACCAATCTGAGCCCGCAGCGCGGCGAAACTACTGATCGTTTTACCGTTCAGGGAGACAATCACATCACCGGCTTTAATTCCGGCTTTGGCGGCAGCTGATTTCGGTTGCACCTGGCTGACAAACGCCCCACGCTGGGCATTGACTTTCATCGCTTTGGCCAGATCAGAGTTAAGTTCGGTACCGAGGATACCCAATTCACCGCGTTTCACCTCACCAAACTCCACCATCTGATTGGTCAGGTTTTTCACTATGTTGCTGGGAATGGCAAAACCAATACCGATATTACCACCACTGGGAGCCAGAATAGCCGTATTCAAACCAATCAATTCACCATTAAGATTGACCAGCGCACCGCCGGAATTTCCCCGGTTGATTGCCGCATCGGTCTGAATAAAGTCTTCATAATTCTCAATATTCAACCCGCTGCGCCCCAACGCAGAAATAATCCCAGAAGTCGCGGTTTCACCCAGGCCATACGGATTACCAATCGCTACGGCATAATCCCCGACACGTAATTTATCAGAATCCGCTATCTTGATAGCCGTCAGGTCGCTAAAACCTTCAAGCTGAATTAACGCGACATCTGACTGGGGATCTTTACCGATAACTTTAGCGTCAAACTTACGGCCATCATTGAGACGGACCTGAATCTTGTCAGCATTTTGCACCACGTGGTTGTTGGTCACCACATAGCCTTTCGCTGCGTTGATAATCACACCTGCACCCAGGGCTTCAAAAGCCTGCCGCTCAGGTGCGGCAGAGTTGCCATTCCCGTCGCCCCCCTGACACATGGGTGACGACTGAAACGGCGAACCATCTTGACAGAAGGGTGAGTTTTCGCCAAAGAACGGCTGTAATTGCTGCGTTACGCTACCTTGGCTGACATTGGTATGCCCACTTACATAAATATTGACGACAGACGGCATCACTTTTGCCAGCATGGGTGCCAAACTGGGGAGCTGTTCACTGGCAGAGGCAGTTGAGCCCGCAGCCAGAGCAGGAACGGTTCCCATCGCCATCGCCAGACTTAAGGTTAATGCACTCAGAATCAATGATTTTTTTTTCATAGGGATATATCTCATAGTCAATCAATATAGGGGATCTATGGCCTTCTGCAGCGGTCATACTGTATGTGAGGTAACTATGCACAACCAAAGTCCATTCACGCAATATAGTGAAGAGTAAGGAAATATTGTCCATATTTACAAAACTTATCTTCGTGATAATACTCCGTTTCAATCGGCTGCCATCAGGCGTCTATATTCATCATAGGCATATAAATCGGTCATGCCACTGATATAATCCTGAATCAAACGGGCACGATAATAGTACTCGCGCATTTCCCGCTCTTTCGCTGGCAGCCGTTGCAGGCCCTTCAATGCATCCAGGTAAGCCAGACAATGTTTACGGGAAAGTTTGTGATAAAGCCGGGTTTCAATGGGGAAACATGAGTGGCGATTCTCTTTTGCCAACTGACAAAAATCACGGTAAGACAGATCAAGCAATGGACTATAAATATCCAATAATCCACGAATAACGCGATAGCCTTGCAACTCAAGTTGCTCGACTTCATGATTATTAAAAACGAACTTTCTAGCGACATCTTTAAACATCTTTAATAAACGGGCATTCGGACCCTCATCTTCCAGCAGTGCGTGATTGAATTTTCCAATAAAAATATCGGAAATATTATCAATAAAACGCATCGCGGCGTGCGGCACCATCTTTCCAACGGTATAAACACGCAGATACATGAAGAACTGATCGTTAATTCGCCGTTTTCTCTCTTTATAAGCTCGTTCTACCGTAACGCTAAACAAATCTCCGGGCCGACTTTCCCCCCAGCTTTGACGCAAATAGGTATAAAGCTGCTCAACAGTGAGAATGTTTTTCTCTATAGCATCTTCCAGATCCGCCACACAGTAAGAGATATCATCGGCGGCTTCCATAATATAAGTCATAGGGAATCGGTGATATTCGCCCAGAGAGAGTTCCCGGCGCATCTCAACGATGAAAGGCTCTTCCGCCAGATAATAGCCCGTTTTTTTCATGAGATAGTCGTATTCTTTCGGGATCTCACCCAGCCAATATGCCGGGCGGGTATATTTTAAGATGCCACCTACCTGCCCATAAGTCAGATTCAACCTCAGCAAGGTATGTACCAACCGTATAGCCTGGGCATTCCCCTCAAAATTACTCAAATCCTGGCGAATATGGCTACGCAACTGATCATAATCATCATGCTGAAGCAACAGGCCATGAACGCTACATTGATCGTCACGAGGATTGTCGGCGCTTAAATAGGCGACATCCAGTCGTTTGCCAAACCACGCATTGATTGCCGCTTCACCAAAATGCCCAAACGGAGGATTACCGATGTCATGCATCAGGCAGGCCATTTCCACGATGCTTTCAAATGGCGTTTGCAACGCAGCCAATCCTGTTGATTCCAACAGATTCCCCCGCCGCATTCTCTCCACAATCTCTTTGGCGATGTAACGCCCGACCTGCTGAACTTCCATTGAATGCGTCAAACGGGAACGAACCGCCGCATTACGTTCCAACGGAAAGACTTGTGTTTTCTGCTGTAAACGCCGGATAGCAGCAGAGTTGATAATCCGTCCACGATCACTTTCAAACTGACGAATAATGGCATAGTCATCCTCAGCCACAACTGGTTTACTAAAAGGCCGCTGAAAATTGATCTTTTGCGAGAAATCGATATCAGACATGCTGTTCTCCATGTAAAACCCCTGTCAGGGTGATAACACGTCAGACCGGACGATACAACCGCATCACGTGCGCTCTATTCACCTCAGCCATGATAAACTAAGCACTATGACACTCCTGTTATTTCTACCAAATCTGTGGGGAATCCTATGAAAGTGGGCATTATTGGCGCAATGGAACAAGAAGTTACCCTGTTAAGGGACCAAATCCAGAATCGTCAGACTTTCCAACGCGCTGGCTGTGAAATTTATAGCGGTCAATTACACGGTACTGAGGTTGCCTTACTGAAATCGGGTATCGGTAAAGTCTCAGCCGCATTAGGCACCACTCTGTTGCTGGAACACTGCCAGCCTGATGTTGTAATTAACACCGGTTCTGCCGGTGGGCTGGCTGCCGCTCTCAACGTAGGCGACATTGTAATCTCTGACGAGGTGCGCTATCACGATGCCGATGTGACAGCTTTCGGTTATGAAGCTGGCCAGATGGCAGGCTGTCCGGCGGCGTTTGTGGCCGATACATCGCTTATCGCAGTGGCACAGGACGCAATTGCCACACTGCGGCTGAATGCCGTACGGGGTTTGGTGGTTAGCGGCGATGCTTTCATTAATGGTGCCGAACCGCTGGCACGCATCCGTCATCTCTTTCCACAGGCCATTGCCGTTGAAATGGAAGCAACCGCCATCGGTCATGTTTGTCACCAGTTTGACGTACCTTTTGTCGTCGTCCGAGCCATTTCAGACGTAGCAGATCAGGAATCTCATCTCAGCTTCGATGAATTCCTGTCCATAGCCGCCAAACAGTCTACTCGCATGGTGGAAACCATGTTGCAGATGCTGGCACAACGCCAGTAACCCCAAGCCGACTATGCCCTGAGCCAAGCCACGGCGAACTCAGGACATAGCGGCTGCCAACCAGTAATGGAAATGCAATAGTGCGGTTTACTCGTTTGAATTTTCCCTTCCTGAAAACCACGATGCTATTGATCAGTGTCTTCTGGTTCTCTCTGGCGCAGGCTGCTGCCCTGCGAGTGATTACGCTGGCTCCGCATGCAACGGAAATGGCCTACGCTGCCGGGATGGGGGAACAATTGGTGGGCGTCAGCGCTTGGTCAGATTACCCACCAGAAGCAAGAAAGCACGAGCAGGTTGCCAGTTGGCAGGGAATCAACATCGAACGTATCCTGTCCCTGAAACCTGATGTGATACTGGCATGGCGTGAAGGAAATCCACAACGGCCATTAGACCAATTGGCTTCCTTTGGCATCAGGATTGTCTATCTCGACCCCGCTACGCTGGAAGATATTCCCCGTCAGTTGGAACAACTTGCATCGTACAGCCAACATCCTGACATCGCACGGCAATCGGCACGGGCTTTCCGCCAGCAACTAGCGGATATACAGCGGCGCTATGCGCATCGCACACCTATTCGGGTATTCCTGCAGTTTGGCCGTCAACCACTGTTTACCGCATCGAAGAAAACGCTACAGAGCCAGGTTATCTCATTATGTGGAGCACACAACGTATTTGCCGATAGCGCTATTCCCTGGCCGCAGGTGAGCCGAGAACAGGTGATAATGCGTCAACCACAGGCGATTGTGATCAGTGCACCACCGTCTGCCGTAGCCAGTACCGTTGCATTCTGGCGACCTCAACTCAATATCCCCGTCATTGCCGTCAATGAAGATTGGTTTAATCGCAGTGGCCCACGCTTGCTACTCGCGGCCCGTCAATTGTGCGAACAGCTATCCGGGCTAACATCACCATCAGCCAGACAATAAAAAACCCGTGCACCTGTCGAGGTAACACGGGTTTTACTGCGGCATACAACGCGATTAAATGCTGAAAGACGATCCACAACCACAGGTCGTTTTGGCATTAGGGTTCGTCACCACAAAACGGGAACCTTCCAACCCTTCGGTATAATCTACCGACCCACCGATCAGATATTGCAAGCTCATTGGATCAATAACCAGCGCAACGCCCTGTTTCTCAATAGTCATATCACCTTCGTTTACCTTATCATCGAAAGTGAAACCGTACTGGAAACCACTACAACCACCACCGGTAATGTAAACCCGAAGTTTTAAATCTGGATTTTCTTCATCAGCAACCAGAAGCTTCACCTTCCTGGCCGCTGCATCAGTAAATTGCAGTGGTAGTGCTACCGCTACATCATCACTCATTTTTCTTACTCCCAACCAAATATCAGGTGGCTTATACCAAACCCAATTAGATTCATTATCTAATAGCCCCCCGAAACGTTCAAGATTTGATCTCGCTCATGGCAGAAGCATCTTCTTTCATGCTGGCTTCTGTCTGAACCTGACGTTGAATAGTATGGGCAAGAATAGAAGAATAGAGCGGTTTACCGCCAAGAAACTGGGCAATCAACGTGGCCCCCAGGCAGGTAATAATCATTGGCAGAATGAGCTGATAGTTATCCGTCATTTCCAGTACCAGTACAATGCCGGTTAATGGCGCGCGCACTGACGCGGCAAACAATGCCCCCATTCCTGCAATGGCAAACGTCCCAGCCCCCAAACCATAAGCGGGAAACAGCAAACCGCAAGTCATGCCAAACGCGGCACCCAATAATGTTCCTAGCGATAACATAGGAGCAAAAATCCCGCCCGGCGCACCGGAACAGAAGCAAAGCAACGTCATCACTACCCGAACCAGAAATATCACCAGCAGCATACCCACACCGTAATGCTCCGCTGCCGCAATCGGGATCAATTCAAAACCGCCACCGGTCACCTCACTAAAGAATAGCGAGAATATCCCGCATAGACCGCCAACCAGTAAACCAACGACCATGAATCGTTTGAGGCTGCGACCGTGAAAACGGATAAAACGGTCCTGCGACCATAGCACCAGGGCATTAAATAGAACACCGACGGCACCAAAAATAATGCCAAGCAACAAATAAAGCCATAGGGTATTAACGGGGGCGGAGGAAAGGCGACCGATATTAATGACAGCTACCTCACCATTGAACATGCGAAAAACAACACTGGACATGATGACGCCAATAAATACCGCTTTGATGGAGATAAGATTATAGCGAAACTGCGGGCGCATCTCTTCGATGATAAACAGAATCCCGGCCAATGGCGCATTAAAGGCTGCCGCCAGACCTGCCGCAGCCCCTGTCGCCAGTAAAGAATGCCTTACATCAGCCCGTCGAAGTGGTAACAACTCAGCAAACATCCCACCGATATTCCCCCCCAATTGAACTGTCGGCCCTTCGCGACCAAGAACCATACCCGCGCCCAGCGAGCACAGACCGCCAAAAAATTTCACGGGCAACACTCGCCACCAACGTACCGGCCGCAGTTCTTCCAGCGCGCCTTCAATTTCCGGAATACCCGAGCCCCCGGCTTCCGGCGCAAAGGTGCGCACCAGGTAGTACCCCAACATCGCCAATAACGCCGAAAACAAAAAAGCTACTGGCCACACCAACCATGAATCCGTCAGTTGTGTTAATACGGACATTCGGTGATGTTGTACCCAGTTAACCGCCATATCAAACACAACGCCGACGATTCCTACCAATGTACCTACAAACGCAGCCAGAACCAGAATGATAACCGGCGTTTTATCACGTCGCAGAATCTGACGGATCGCAGCATTACGGGCAGCTGCAGATAATAAAGGTGAAGTGACTTTAGACACGCAATAAACTCGGCTTGATACACAACGATAGACAAGTCGACCATTCTAATTGCTAATGACGCCTTCTGCCCAGCGCCGATTTTCAACACTTCCACTTTCATAGATGTACGTCAAGGTTGGACAAAAATTTCACTATGGCAATGTGTTGATTAGAATGACACTATTCTCGATGGACAAAAAATCAAGTCAGGAACCTGCAATGAATAAATCTGAAAGTCTGTATGCCGCAGCCCAGGAGCTAATTCCAGGTGGCGTAAACTCCCCGGTGCGCGCATTTAACGGTGTCGGCGGTGTGCCGCTGTTTATCGAGCGGGCGGATGGCGCCTATCTGTATGATGCGGATGGAAAAGCCTATATCGATTATGTCGGTTCCTGGGGACCCATGATTCTGGGTCATAATCATCCGGCGATCCGTCAGGCGGTGATCAGTGCTGCCGAACGAGGATTGAGTTTCGGGGCGCCTACGGAAATGGAAGTCAATATGGCCCGGATGGTCACCTCGCTGGTCACCAGTATGGATATGGTACGCATGGTGAACTCCGGTACTGAAGCCACTATGAGCGCTATTCGCCTGGCTAGAGGTTTTACCGGGCGCGATAAGATCATCAAATTCGAAGGTTGCTATCATGGCCATGCAGATTGCCTGTTAGTGAAAGCCGGCTCTGGCGCTTTGACGCTGGGTCAGCCCAATTCACCCGGAGTCCCCGCCGATTTTGCTCGCCACACCCTCACCTGTACCTATAATGATTTGGCCTCTGTTCGTGCGGCATTCGAACAATATCCGACTGAGATTGCCACCATCATCGTCGAACCAGTGGCCGGGAACATGAATTGTGTGCCTCCGTTGCCAGAATTCCTGCCTGGATTGCGTGCGTTGTGTGATGAATTTGGCGCCTTGTTGATTATTGATGAAGTGATGACGGGCTTTCGCGTTGCACTGGCAGGGGCACAAGCCCACTATGGCGTTCGTCCTGATCTGACCTGCCTGGGGAAAATCATCGGTGGCGGGATGCCGGTGGGCGCGTTTGGCGGCCGCCGCGACGTTATGCAAGCGCTGGCGCCGACCGGTCCGGTATATCAGGCCGGTACACTGTCGGGGAATCCTATCGCAATGGCGGCTGGCTTTGCCTGCCTGACTGAAGTTGCCAAACCAGGTGTGCATCAAAAACTCACCGCACTGACCAACCAGTTGGCCGAAGGATTACTTGTCGCTGCCAGAGAAGAAGGTATTCCGCTGGTGGTAAATCACGTCGGAGGGATGTTTGGATTATTCTTCACCAACGCAGAGCAGGTCACATGTTATCAGGACGTGGTGAAATGTGATGTTGAACGCTTTAAGCGTTTCTTCCATTTAATGCTGGATGAAGGCATTTATCTGGCACCTTCAGCCTATGAGGCTGGCTTTATGTCACTGGCCCACAGCCAACAGGATATTGAACACACCCTTCAGGCAGCACAGCGCTGCTTTGCCACATTGTAAGACGATTACAGGGCGCCCACGCGCCCTGTTTGTCTGTGCTCAATGAGACTGATGACGTAACAGCCAGTGAGCCTGGCTGCTACTGACTGCGATAATTACCTACCACTGCACCTGAAGCTTTACTTCCCAAACATCTGTTTTATCCAGCCAGGAACACTGTCACTGCCTTGGTCTGGTTGCGCACTGACGGGTGCTGGGTGTGTTGTTTGGCTGGACTGACATAACGCCTGCGGATTGCTCGTCCACACCGGTATTACCTGCCCGGCACTGCTGCCGTTACAAATGAAGTTACCGCTGCTGTCCACTGTCATGCTGCTAATACCTTCAGGCGGAGTCAGCATCAGCGGCAACGGCGTCTCATTTTCCAGATAACGGCGATAGATAGTCAACGCACCGTTAGCCCCCGTCAACTTGGCCGGACCGTTGTTATCACGTCCAACCCAGGTAATTGCCACCTCTTTACCATCGATGCCGGCAAACCAGCTGTCACGCAAATCATTAGTTGTCCCTGTTTTGGCTGCCAGATGGTATTTACTGAACTTCGCCATCAACGAGCGAGCCGTGCCACGTTCCACAACCTGTTGCATACCATACAACGTCAGATATGCAGCTTGTGCCGGTACCACTCTTTCCGCCTGCGGAAAGCTCTGATAAAGCACAGTGCCATCTTCTGCGATCACTGAACGCAACGATGACAATGGCGCACGATTACCACCGCTGGCAATCGTCTGATATTCCTGAGCAACTTCCATTGGTGTCAGGCTGATAGAGCCCAATAACATCGCCGGAACAGGCTGAATCACACTTTTTGGAATCCCCAGCAGCTGTAGGGTAGCGCTTATCTTATCCAGACCAACCGCCATACCAAGATTTACCGTCGGTATATTGAGCGATCGTGCCAGAGCATCAACCAACATCACCTGACCACCGTAATCCCGATCGTAATTTCTTGGTTCCCATACCGTGCCATTCGAAAGCTTAATGGATAGCGGTTCATCATCCAGAATAGTATTGAGTCGGTATTTATCCGGCATGCTTAATGCCGTCAGATAGGTCGGCGGTTTCGCCAACGACCCCACCGGACGCCTGGCCTGCAAGGCACGGTTAAAGCCGGCATACTGGGTGTCAGCGCCCCCAACCATCGCCCGAATCTCACCGCTGAAACGGTCGACAATCACCATTGCCGTTTCTAGATCTTTCACATTACGGGCCGCTCTCAGCGCCGGAATGCCCGTTTCCACCGCTTTCTCTGCCGCATCCTGAGCGACGGGATCAAGCGTAGTAAAAATTTTCACGCCAGAAAGATCATTAGCACGATCCCCGAGTCGCTGCTGTAGCTCCTGGCGGACCAACTGCATAAAAGCCGGTTGCGGGCTAATAACGCCGCCTTTCGGCTGGACACCCAACGGACGAGCGCTCAGCAGATTGTAGAGCTCCTCATCAATAATCTTCTGATCCTGCAACAGACGTAGTACCAGATTACGACGTTCAAGCGTCAATTTTGGGTTGCGCCAGGGGTTATACAATGACGCCCCTTTCACCATGCCCACCAGCATGGCCTGCTGGTCAAGGCTTAGTTCATCCACCGGACGGCCAAAGTAATACAGGCTCGCCAGCGGGAACCCTCGAATCTGATCGTTACCGCTTTGTCCCAGATAAACTTCGTTAAGATACAACTCCAGAATACGATCTTTGCTGTAGCGGTGATCCATAATCAACGCCATATAGGCTTCATTTGCCTTACGCCACAGCGAACGCTTGTTGGTCAGAAACAGGTTTTTCACCAACTGCTGGGTCAGGGTACTTCCCCCTTGCACCGTATGGCCGGCGATTAGATTGGCCACCAACGCACGTCCGATGGAATACAAGCTGATACCATCATGCTCATAAAAATGCCGGTCTTCGGTGGCAATCAGCGTATCCACCAATAGATCAGGGAAACCAGCTCGCGGCACAAATAGGCGTTGCTCCCCATTTGGCGACTGCAACATGGTGATCAACTTCGGATCGAGACGGAAGAACCCGAAATTACGCTGATTATCCATATTCTGGATTTGCGACAACCGATCATTGCTGAATATCAGCTTGGCGTGGATCTGTCCTTCTTTGCCATCGGGGAAATCAAAAGGACGACGCAACATCTCGATGCTGTTTGCCTGAACAGTAAACTCACCAGGACGAGTAATCCGGTTGACATCTCGATACTGCATACCCTCCAGCAGATTGACCATCTCTTTTTTGCTGTAGGCCATACCGGGTTCAAGGTTGACCATGCGACCATAAACAGCGGCAGGCAACTGCCAAACCTTGCCATCAATACGACTGCGGATTTCGCTATCCAGATAAATACCGTAGACGGCTATCACTACAGCAAAGATCAGGGACAGTTTGATCATAAGCCCCAGCCAGCGCCGCTTCTTACGAGGTTTGCGTGTCATGTTTTTCCCGTTATCATCACCATCACCATCACCATCGTCGTCATTATCGTAATCATCATCGTACTCGTCGTAATCATCATCATAGTCGTCATCCCTGTGACGTCGTACCGTCTGCTTACGTGTAGGTTTTCGTCGTGACGTATTTCCTTTGCGTCCGATAGGTTCGCGATCATCCCGAGACATTACAGTAACTTCTCCATCCGATTACTAACAGCCACGGGTGTTATAACCTGGCCGTCTACTCTGTATCCCCACCACCACACAAGAAAGGGGGAAACATCTGAAATTAATGATTTTGATATTTTTTGGTCCGTCTGGTCGGTACGGCATTGGCCGGATCATCGGGCCAGACATGTTTGGGATAGCGCCCTTTCATCTCTTTTTGCACTTCCCGATACGCCCCCTGCCAAAATGCAGCCAGATCACGAGTAATCTGCAATGGTCGCTGCGCCGGAGACAACAGCTCCAACACCAGTGACACCCGCCCGTCCGCCAATTGCGGACTTTGCTGTTCACCAAACATTTCCTGTAACCGAACAGCCAGAGTGGGTAGTTTGTCCTCGTAATAACAAATAGGCAGTCGGCTCCCACCCGGCACAGTGTAATAGCTAGGCAATGCGTTATCCAGCCGTTGCCGCTGCGACCAGTTAAGCAACCGCAGCAAAGCGTCGCTCAGATCAATTTGACGAAGCGCTCGCAGATCGCGCACACCAGACAGTGAAGGTAGCAACCACTGCTCCAGCGTCAGCAACAACGTTTCGTCATCCACTGCCGGCCACGCCACTTCCGGTAACCACTGCCGGGCGCACTGGATCCTCGCCCGCAACTGTAATGATGCAGCATCCCAGTTCAGAACTGATAATCCCTGCTCTCGTAGCCAGTTCAGCATAGCCCGCCGGAACTCGTCATCAGAGGGTTTGGCCAGTGGCTGCGTGCGTAACGTCAGGCACCCAACCTGACTGCGTCGACTAGCGTGCAGAGTACCCTTTTCTTCATCCCAGTGCACAACGTTGAGTTCGTTTAACAAGCTCGGTAACTGCTGCGTCAGTGCATTTATCGCAAGCGGTAGCGCCAAGAGACCCCGCGCGTCGGCACTATCATGCTTTTGCATGAGTGACGGGATGATCAACCACTCAGTTGCCGAGAGGGCATCATCGGCCGGTATCTGGGCACCGATACCATTAGCCAGCAAATAACGCCCATCCTGACCCCGTCGCCGGGCAATACGATCAGGGAAACCAATCGCCAACAATGCCGCAGCCAACGCCTCATTAATATGACCATGCCCACCATTAACACGTCGGATAAGCTGCCGGGCTCGGTGTTGCCAATGACTGGCAGGCCGGTGCAACCAATCTGACAGATTCAGTGATCCACTGCGTGGCGGCTCTTCGATAATAGCCACCAGCATCGCCGCGGTTGCCAGCGCATCATTATTCTGCCCCGCAGCCGTATACAACATGGTGGCGAGGCGGGGATCACAACCTAGCGACGCAATCTGACGTCCAGTAAAGGTCAGTTTTCCTTGTTGGTCAGTAATGGATAACTGATGCAACAGTTGCCTGGCCGCATTCAGCGCGGTTACCGGCGGCGTATCCAACCAGTCAAGCTGATTCACATCATGGCAACCCCACTGCAACAAATCCAGCCACAGACCGGATAAATCACTGTTAAGAATTTCCGCTTCACTTTGGCTGGTAGCCCGTTCAGCCTGCTCTTTGGAAAACAGGTGCCAGCAGACGCCAGGAGACAAACGCCCCGCCCGACCCGCACGCTGAGTCATGGAGGCCTGGCTGATACGCTGGGTCACCAGGCACGTCAACCCACTTTTCACGTCAAACTGAGCGACTCGTTCCAAACCACTGTCTACCACGACACGGATACCGTCAATCGTCAGACTGGTTTCTGCAATATTGGTAGCCAGTACCACTTTACGCCGCCCCTCCGCCGGGACCCGAATCGCTTTTTGCTGATCGCCGAGGGTTAACGCACCATACAGTGGGCAGAGATCGGTATCCATCGCAACCCTGTCAACCAGCATGGCATGAACCCGTCTAATTTCCGCTACACCGGGTAAAAATACCAGTAACGATCCGGTTTCGTCCTGCAACAAACGGTAAATCAGGCGAGACATTCCCTCTTCCAGCCGCTCTTGCGCCGCCAACGGCCGATAATGTCTAACAACCGGATAAGCGCGGCCTTCGGATATCACATTGCCAGATTGCGGCAATAAAAGAGAAAGACGTTGATTATCCAGTGTAGCGGACATAATCAGCAGTCGAAGATCGTCCCGTAGCCCCCGCTGAATATCCAGCAACAGAGCAAGCGCCAGATCGGCCTGTAAGCTACGTTCATGAAACTCATCCAGAATCACCAGCGCAATACCCTGAAGTTCGGCATCCTGCTGCAACATCCGGGTCAGAATACCTTCGGTCACCACTTCCAGCCGGGTGAACTTACTGATACAGGTTTCCGAGCGCATGCGATATCCCACCGTTTGTCCCGGTTCTTCCCCCAGGCTTTCGGCCAGACGCCAGGCCACACTCCTGGCTGCCAGACGCCGTGGCTCCAGCATGATGATTCGGCCGGAAAAACCGCCCTGTTGCAATAGTTGCAACGGCAACCAGGTAGATTTCCCCGCACCCGTGGGGGCATGCAACATGACCTGGGGCGAGGTGTGCAGCGCATTGATGACATCCTCCAGCACGGCACTGACAGGCGGTAAACTCACAGGGACTCCGTAATAATTAACTTTAAGCGGCTGACATTGTAGCATCGGAAAGAACCAGAACAGAGAGCTTGACATGAACCCTACTTCCCGTCTGTTTTTTGCCCTATCCATACCGGATGACATCCGTCAGCAGATGATCCGCTGGCGTGCTGAGCATTTTTTGCCAGAGGCCGGACGACCCGTCGCCGCTGCGAGCCTGCACCTGACACTGGCGTTTCTGGGTGAAATCAGTGAACGAAAATGCCAGACGCTACGCGACCTGGCCAGTCGCATCCGCCAGCCAGCATTTACAGTGACAATCAACGATACTGGACAGTGGCCGCGTTCGGGCATCGTCTGGTTGGGCTGTCGTCAGGCACCACGTGGACTGTTGCAGTTAGCCGAGTTATTGCGCTCACAGGCGGCTCACAGCGGTTGCCATCAAAGCAGACAACCGTTTCATCCGCATATTACACTGCTACGAGGTGCCACACGCCCAGTGGCATTGCCAGCAGAGACCTTTTCCTGGACAATCCCGATGACTCACTTTTCTCTTTATGAATCGCTGTATGAGAATGGGCATACCCGCTACCAATCATTATCAAGCTGGTCACTGACCTCCTGAGAACACACTATAAATGGACTACTCGCCCCGCCTGCAACCAGCAAGACTGATTAAACGTTACAAACGCTTTCTTGCCGATGTGATCACCGCCGATGGTGAGGAATTGACGCTGCATTGCCCCAATACAGGCGCCATGACCGGATGCGCCACACCTGGCGATACCGTCTGGTATTCCACTTCCAATAATAACAAACGCAAATATCCCCACACCTGGGAATTGACAGAAACACAACAGGGAGACTGGATCTGCATCAATACATTACGTGCCAATACGCTAGTACATGAAGCGTTATTGGCTAATCAGATACCCGAACTTAGTGGTTACAGCACGGTAAAAAGAGAAGTTCGTTATGGCTCGGAAAACAGCCGGATCGACCTGTTATTAAAAGCACCCGCAAAAATTAACTGCTATATTGAAGTTAAATCTGTCACGTTATTGCAACAAGGATGTGGTTACTTTCCCGATACGGTAACACTGCGTGGGCAAAAGCATCTGCGCGAACTGCAATACGTAGTGGCCAACGGCCAACGGGCAGTTCTGTTTTTTGCTGTGCTGCACTCAGCAATCACTCAGGTTTCCCCAGCTCGACATATCGACCAGCGATATGCCGAATTATTCGTTCAGGCACAGCGTCAGGGGGTTGAAATTTTGTGTTACGGTGCATATATATCTCCCAATGGTATTATCTGGGGACATCGGCTACCGTTGTTCAATAACGTGACAACCACAAGCTGACGCCCTGTTGTACGTTATGTATCATCTAGCAGGAATACGTCATTCCTCACACTTTATCAGGCCAGTGTCAGGAATCATTGCCAACCTAGCATCCATCTGTTATTTATAGCGGCCTGTTTTTTCCCCTCATGGGGAGCGATAGTGCGTGTCGTGTTATGTAGGAGAAGCAACATGCAAGAAGGGCAAAACCGTAAGACATCCTCTCTGAGCATTCTCGCAATTGCCGGAGTGGAGCCGTACCAGGAGAAGCCGGGCGAAGAATACATGAACGACGCTCAGCTGTCTCATTTCAGGCGTATTCTTGAAGCATGGCGCAACCAACTCAGGGATGAAGTGGATCGAACCGTATCGCACATGCAAGATGAGGCCGCCAACTTTCCCGATCCGGTGGATCGTGCCGCTCAGGAAGAAGAATTCAGCCTTGAACTGCGCAACCGTGATCGTGAACGTAAACTGATCAAAAAAATCGCTAAGACATTGCAGAAAATTGAAGACGAGGACTTTGGTTATTGTGAGTCCTGTGGTGTAGAGATTGGTATTCGCCGTCTTGAGGCCCGTCCTACTGCCGACCTGTGTATTGACTGCAAAACATTGGCAGAAATACGCGAAAAACAGATGGCAGGGTAATTCGCCAAGCGGGAAAGCAAATGCTTTCCCGCTTCATTTCAACACATGTCTAAATGCAACATAAGTATGTCCGAAAGGCAGTATTATGTCGGACGTTTTGCTCCATCCCCGTCTGGCGATTTACATTTCGGCTCTTTGGTTGCCGCTCTGGGCAGCTATCTACAAGCGCGTGCAAACCACGGCCAGTGGTTGGTGCGAATTGAAGATATCGATCCCCCACGTGAAGTACCTGGCTCAGCCAACCGTATTCTTAAGCAACTAGAGCATTATGGTCTGCTGTGGGATGGTCCAGTGGTTTACCAATCCCAACGTCATGACCTTTACCTTTCTGCCTTGCATCAACTAAAGCAACAAGGTCTGTGTTATTACTGCATCTGCCCCCGTCAACGTATTCAACAGATTGGCGGTCACTACGATGGCTATTGCCGCACACTTAACCGGGGCGCCGATAATGCCGCGCTGAGGCTACGGCAAACGTCACCTATATTCAGTTTTTACGACCAGTTGCGCGGTGAAATCCATACCGACCCGGCACTGGCCAGTGAAGACTTTATCATTCATCGGCGAGATGGTCTGTTTGCCTATAATCTAGCGGTTGTTGTGGATGATCACCAACAGGGTATCACCGAGATTGTACGTGGTGCAGATTTGATTGAGCCGACAGTACACCAGCTAACGCTTTATCGGCAATTCGGTTATACACCGCCATCGTATGTGCATTTACCACTGGTATTGAATACATTTGGCGATAAATTATCCAAACAGAACCACGCTCCTCCACTCCCGGACGGCGATCCCCGTCAAATTTTGATACAAGCGCTGGCATTTCTATGCCAGCCGTTGCCTGAATGCTGGCGGGATCTCAGTCTAACCATGCTGCTAACATGGGCTATTGCGCACTGGTCGTTATCTTCAGTACCCTCAAAAGCGATCATTCCTGCGCCGAAAATCACATCAGCATTCTCAAAGGGCTGAGGGTGAGCTATGATTAGCCGCTATTTTTATTGTACTGTTAATTCTTCATCACTATCGAGGTGTATTATTTTTACCCGAGTAGCTAATTTTTGCCGTAAAGTACTGAATCGTGAAAACGAAATGGCTGAGTCAGGCACAGAGCCCCAACCGCTGACGGTAATCCCGCGTGACCAGCACACTATTTCACGCCGTGACATTAGTGAAAATGCACTGAAGGTACTTTATCGCTTGAACAAAGCGGGCTATGAGGCTTATCTGGTCGGTGGTGGTGTACGTGACCTGCTTCTGGGTAAAAAACCTAAAGACTTTGATATCACCACCAATGCCACACCAGAACAGGTACGTAAACTATTCCGTAATTGTCGGCTGGTTGGCCGCCGTTTTCGTCTCGCTCATGTGATGTTTGGATCTGAAGTGATCGAAGTCGCTACGTTTCGCGGCCATCATGAACAAAATGGGGAACCGCAGATAAAAAATGCCGCGCAGCGAGACCAGAATGGAATGCTGCTGCGTGACAATATTTTCGGCACCATTGAAGAAGACGCTCAACGGCGTGATTTCTCCATCAATAGCCTCTACTACAGCATTTCTGATTTTACGGTACGCGACTACACCAATGGCATGAGTGATTTACGTCAGGGGATTATCCGTATGATTGGTGAACCGGAAACCCGTTACCGTGAAGATCCGGTGCGAATGCTACGTGCTGTGCGTTTTGCCGCCAAACTGAACATGAAGCTCAGCCCGGAAACCGCAGAACCGATTCCACGGCTGGCAGCATTACTGCATGACATTCCCTCAGCACGGATGTTTGAAGAGTCACTGAAACTATTGCAAGCTGGCTATGGTTACCCCACTTACGTGATGTTGTGTCAGTACCAACTGTTCCAGCCTCTATTTCCCCTCATCAGCAGCCATTTCACCGAGGAAGGTCAAACCAATCTGGAACGGATGATCATTCAGGTACTGAAAAATACCGACCAACGCATTCAGAACGATATGCGCGTCAATCCTGCGTTCCTGTTTTCCGCCATGTTGTGGTATCCGTTGATTGAACATGCGCAGAAACTGACACAAGAAAGTGGCTTGGCTTATTTTGAGGCTTTTGCACTGGCAATGAATGATGTGCTGGATGAACAGTGTCGTTCATTGTCAATCCCGAAACGGATCACGTCGTTAATCCGCGATATCTGGCAATTACAGTTACGACTGTCGCGTCGTCAGGGGAAACGGGCTTACAAGTTGATGGAGCACCCTAAATTCCGTGCTGCCTATGATCTGCTCGCTCTTCGTGCTGACATTGAGCATCACCCGGAATTACAACGTCTAACGCAGTGGTGGGGAGAATTTCAGGTAGCACCACCTCCGCGTCAGCAAGTGATGCTCAATTCACTGGATGATGGCCCGACGCCGCACCGTCGTTCGCGCCGCCCACGCAAACGACCCGCTGCTCCGGGAAAATCCTGATGCCACGGGTTTACCTGGCGCTGGGCAGCAATTTGACTCACCCTTTGCAGCAAGTCAGTGCCGCGCTGGCGGCATTGGATGCCGTTCCGCAAACCAGACTGGTATGCTGTTCTTCTTTTTATCGCTCTCGTCCACTGGGGCCACAAGATCAGCCTGATTACCTCAATGCGGTGGCTGAACTGGACACTCATCTTACGGCTGAATGCCTGTTGGATCACACCCAGCGTATCGAACAGGAACAAGGGAGGGTGCGTAAAGCCCAACGCTGGGGACCACGGACACTGGATCTCGACATCCTGCTATTTGGTGATGCAATCATCAATACCGAACGCCTGACCGTACCGCATTACGATATGAAAAACCGTGAGTTCATGCTCTATCCTCTGGCGGAAATCGCGCCTGAACTTGTTTTCCCGGATGGAAGCTCGCTGGCGGAACAGCTAAAACAAGTTCCCCGCAATGGTTTGATGTTGTGGCCCATCCCCAATACGCCCTGATTACTCTCTTTTTCAAAGTAAAACCGCAACGCTACCGCTCATTGTCAGCTTCCATTAGAATGTTTCTCCTTTAAGTGTTATCTACATTGACTCAGGAAAGTTGTCATGAAAACGACTACCCTATCCCATTTACGCCAGTGGAAGCTGGAACAAAAAAAATTTGCTTCAATTACAGCCTATGACGCTAGTTTTTCCCGGCTTTTCTTTGAACAAGGCGTACAGGTTATGTTGGTTGGCGATTCTCTTGGTATGACCTTGCAGGGGCACGACTCTACACTCCCCGTAACAATAGAGGATATCGTCTACCATACCCGCTGTGTACGCCGTGGAGCACCACACTGCCTGCTATTATCCGATATGCCGTTCATGAGCTGCGCCACCCCGGAACAGGCCTGTCTGCAGGCCGCCGAACTGATGCGCGCTGGTGCCAATATGGTCAAGCTGGAAGGCGGTAGTTGGCTGGTGCCCACAGTGCGTATGCTGACTGAGCGTGCTGTACCGGTTTGTGGACATTTGGGCCTGACGCCTCAGTCAGTAAACGTTTTTGGCGGCTACAAGGTTCAGGGTCGCGAAGAGGTGACAGCAAATCGCCTGCTGGAAGATGCACTGAATCTGGAACAGGCTGGGGCACAACTGCTGGTACTCGAATGCGTGCCGGTATCACTGGCAAAATGCGTTACCGAAGCGTTGTCTATCCCGGTGATTGGTATTGGAGCAGGTAACGTTACCGACGGACAGATTCTGGTGATGCACGATGCACTTGGCATCACGGGTGAACAAACGCCCAAATTTGCCAAAAACTTTCTCGCCCAGAGTGGGGATATCCGCGCCGCCGTACGCCTTTATGTGCAGGAAGTTGAGCAAGGGATCTATCCCGAAGATCAACATACCTTCCATTAACGCAGGAGAATTGGAGTGCTGATTATTGAAACACCTCTCATGCTGCACCGCGAAATTCGTCGCTGGCGGCAAGAAGGTAAACGTATTGCCCTGGTGCCAACCATGGGCAATCTGCATGATGGTCACATGGCACTGGTGGATGAAGCCAAAGCGCAAGCCGACATCGTTGTGACCAGCATTTTTGTCAACCCGCTACAGTTTGAACGGCCTGACGATTTATCCCATTACCCGCGAACCTTGCAAGAGGATTGCGAAAAGCTGACTCAGCGCGGGGTTGACCTGGTTTTTGCTCCCTCTCCAGACATCATCTATCCCAACGGGCTGGAACAGCAAACCTTTGTTGAGGTTCCAACACTTTCCCATATACTTGAAGGTGCCAGCCGGCCAGGGCATTTTCGTGGTGTGGCAACCGTAGTCAGCAAGCTATTTAATCTGGTTCAACCCGATATTGCCTGCTTTGGGGAAAAAGATTATCAACAGTTAGCGCTTATCCGTCGGATGGTGGAAGACATGGGTTACGACATTAATATCGTCGGAGTTCCTATAGTTCGGGCCAAAGACGGGCTGGCACTGAGTTCGCGTAATGGTTATCTCAATGCAGAAGATCGCCAGGTTGCCCCCAGAATCCACCAGATCATGCTCTCCATTGTGGAGCAACTAACAAATGGCGACCGGCGGATAGATGACATGCTCACCCAGGCGGAAGCATCACTGCGCGATGCAGGGTTTACACCTGATGAGCTGTTTGTTCGTGATGCTGACACGTTGCAACCGTTAACGAGCGACAGCACCCGAGCGGTGGTACTAATGGCCGCCTGGCTCGGTAAAGCGCGCCTGATTGATAACCAGCAGGTTGATTTAACCGCATGAATTTATATACCAGGATGATAAACCGATGATACGTACCATGCTGCAAGGCAAACTGCACCGGGTGAAAGTCACTCAGGCAGATTTACACTACGAAGGCTCCTGTGCCATTGATCAGGACTTTATGGATGCTGCGGGCATTCTCGAATATGAAGCGATTGATATTTACAATGTGGATAACGGTCAGCGTTTCTCCACCTATGCGATTGCTGCCGAACGCGGATCACACATCATTTCTGTGAACGGGGCGGCCGCCCGTTGCGCCTGCGTTGGCGATAAGCTGATTATTTGCTCCTACGTTCAGATGCCCGATGAACAAGCTCATGAACACCATCCGAAAGTAGCCTACTTCGCTGGTAATAATGAGCTACAACGCAAAGCGAAATCCATTCCGGTACAAGTCGCCTGATATGTAAAAAAGGCGGTGCAACACCGCCTTCTCGAGACTATTGATTCTTCAAGTGCGAAGACCACGTCCGCGGTCAATCAACCACCATACCAACAAATAAAAAATCGCAATAAAAGCGACCAATACTGTCATGGTCAGCACCAGTGGCACATCATTAATACCCAAAAAGCCATATCGGAAACCGCTGATCATATAAACAATCGGATTCAGTTTTGAGACAGCCTGCCAAAATGGAGATAATAATGTCAGTGAGTAGAACACCCCACCGAGGTAAGTCAGCGGTGTCAGCACAAACGTTGGAATAAGGCTGATGTCATCAAAGGTTTTAGCGAAGACCGCATTTAACAACCCAGCCAGTGAAAACAGCATAGCGGTTAATAACAAGGTGACCACAATCATCCACCAGGCATGAACCTGAAGTGGTACAAAAAACAGCGAAACTACAGTTACCAGCATCCCGACACAGACACCGCGGGCAATGCCACCACCAATGTAACCGATGATAATGATATGCGTTGGTACCGGTGCAACCAGCAACTCTTCAATATTGCGCTGAAATTTAGCGCTAAAAAAAGAAGACGCAACGTTGGCGTAAGCATTGGTAATCACCGACATCATGATTAATCCGGGAACAATAAATTGCATATAGCCAAAGCCACCCATATCACCGATACGGGAACCAATCAAATTACCGAAAATAATGAAATAGAGCGTCATGGTGATAACCGGCGGTACCAGCGTTTGTACCCAAATACGGGCAAAACGAGTCACTTCTTTTATCCAGATACTCTGCAACGCCACCCAATACAAACCATTCATGCTTGATCTCCGTTATCATTTACCAGGGCGACAAACAGTTCTTCTAGCCGATTAGCTTTATTACGCATACTTAGAATCTGGATGCCCTGTGCGCTAAGCTGACTGAAAATACCATTCAGTCCTTGCTCACGCATCACATCCACCTCAAGTGTGGAGGTATCCACCAACTGATGTTTATATCCTTCCAGCCGGGGTAACGCGCTTTTCGCTGCCAGATCAAAGATGAAGGTTTCAGACTTCAGTTGCGCCAGCAATTGCTTCATTGACGTGTTCTCGATCAATTGCCCATTCTGAATAATGCCGATATTACGGCATAGCATTTCGGCTTCTTCCAGATAATGAGTAGTAAGAATGATGGTAGTGCCCTGCCCGTTCAGTTCTTTCAAAAAACCCCACATGGAGCGACGTAGCTCAATATCTACCCCGGCGGTGGGCTCATCCAGAATCAATAGTTTGGGTTCATGCATCAGCGCACGGGCGATCATCAGACGGCGTTTCATCCCACCGGAGAGCATCCGAGCGCGCTCATTACGCTTTCCCCACAGGTCAAGCTGGTTGAGATATTTCTCTGACCGTTCCATAGCCGTCTTGCGCGGGACACCATAGTATCCAGCTTGATTAATGACGATCTGTAATACCGTTTCAAACGGGTTGAAGTTAAATTCCTGCGGCACCAGCCCCAACTGCCGTTTGGCATTCACAATATCCTGATTAAGGTCATAACCAAATACCTTAACTTTGCCGGAGGTTTTATTGACCAACGAACTGATGATACCGATGATAGTAGATTTCCCGGCCCCATTCGGCCCCAGCAAGGCGTAGAAATCCCCAGCTTCTACGCACAAATCAATCCCTCTCAGTGCCTTGACTCCACCTGAATAGGTCTTGGTTAACGCCGACAATTCCAGTGCATATGTCATAAGAAAAAACGTACCTTATTATCAGTGAGTGCTTCAATTTTCGATGTTAAAACAGTATTGGTTGCTCTATATTACCTTGCTCAGTCCTTTGTTGTTACAGGTCATTTACTTTCATGAAAACGATTGAAACGATTATCGCCAACAACCAGCACTGGTCCGAAAAAATAGTGGAAGAGGATCCTGGCTACTTTGAACGATTGGCGTTAACACAACGTCCACGCTTTTTATGGATTGGTTGTTCAGACAGTCGCGTTCCGGCAGAAAGCCTGACCAGGCTTGAACCGGGAGAACTGTTTGTTCACCGCAATGTAGCCAATCTGGTTATTCATACTGACTTGAACTGTCTTTCCGTCGTGCAATATGCCGTAGAAGTACTGGAAGTCGAGCACATCATCATTTGTGGTCACTACGGTTGCGGAGGCGTAGAAGCAGCGGTAGAAAACCCTGAGTTGGGCTTAATCGATAACTGGCTACTGCATATTCGGGATCTATGGTATAAGCATAGCTCACTGTTGGGTGAACTTCCTCCCGAGCAACGCTTCGATAAATTGTGTGAAATCAATGTGATTGAGCAAGTTTATAACCTCGGACACTCCACTATCATGCAGTCCGCCTGGAAACGAAGCCAAAAAGTCATGATTCATGGCTGGGTTTACGGCATTCAGGATGGCAGATTACGCGATTTGGAAGTAACAGCCACTAGCCGGGAAACGCTGGAACAGCGTTATCGTCGCGCAATTTCCTCCTTGGTATAATACAACACACCCATCATTTTGTTGATGGGCGTTATTTACGCCGTCTGATCACTTGTGCCGGATATTCCACCAGGTCATCTGTACCTGACTATTACGGCACAATCTTACCGATGAAAGGCAGATGACGATAATGCTGAGCAAAATCAATACCATACCCAACCACGAACTCATCAGGAATTGAGAAGCCCACCCACTCAACCGGTACATTCACTTCCCTGCGCTCAGGTTTATCCAACAGGGTACAAATCGCCAGTGATTTAGGCTCACGTAATTGCAGAATTTCACGAACCCGGCTGAGAGTATTGCCAGAATCGATAATATCTTCAACGATCAATACATCTTTACCACGAATATCCTCATCCAGATCTTTAAGGATTTTCACATCGCGAGAGGAATTCATACTATTACCGTAACTGGATGCCGTCATGAAATCCACCTCATGAGAGACCTCAATTGACCGGCATAAATCCGCCATAAAAATGAAAGAACCACGCAGTAACCCGACCAAAACCATTGCACTACCGCTATTCCAGTAGTGCTCGCTAATTTGGCGGCCCAGCTCGGCAACCCGTGCTTTGATTTCCTGTTCGGAAATCATGACTTCCACCGTATGTTTCATCATACTAACAACTCATTGAGTCAAAAATATTCAGCATCACCCACCGGGCGATACGCCAAGGTTGATACGCAACCAGTGCGGACCATAAAAGTCTGGACGTGGAGTATAACAGAAAGGCTAAAACCACCCTATTCTCTCAAGGACGTTTTCATGAACCAATCACATATTGAAATTACCTATAAAATCAATGTACCACTCACCATTGACCAATTCACTGCACTTCTGGCGAAAACAACGTTAGGTCCACGCCGGCCACTGACAAATCGAACGGTTCTGGAAGAAATGCTGGCTCAAGCAGACTTATTGATTTCAGCTTGGCATAACGATGAGCTGGTTGGAATAGCTCGCAGCGTGACAGACTTTTGTTACTGCTGTTACCTTTCTGATTTGGCCGTCGATGAAAACTTTCAGCATCATGGTATTGGTAAACGGCTGATCAAGGAAACGGCCCGACAATTAAGTCCACAGTGCAAAATCGTACTGCTGGCCGCCCCACAGGCTGTCGGTTACTATCCCAAAATTGGTTTTGAAAAACATACCAGTGCCTGGGTCAGCTCGGCAAACCAATTCATGGAATGAGATAATTAATACCCCATGTAGGGATAACGCAAGCACAATGGTGAAAATAACAGCGTTTTTACAAGATAATCAGGATATCGTTATCACCGAATAAAAGTGCGTAAAGCACATTGCACCATGGCGGTATAACGTTTTTCATATGCCTATACAACATGAGAGGTGCATTATGAAAACATTATCCAAAATTTGTGGCACGGCTATGTTCATCACCTGCTTTTCCCTGATTGCCGCAATACCCGGGGAGGCGGCCTATCCGGAACATCAGCCACCATTTGCTACTGAAAACGGTGAAGGACATCCACCTTTTCCCCCATTTCAACCGCCAATGCCAGCACTATATCAAGCTTCACTGCAAACCAATGATCCCGTACAGGCACTGAACAAACTGATGACAAATGTTCCCAAGGTCCAGGGGAAAACCTATGAAGTCAATGTCAGCGTAAGGGAAATTCCGCCGTTACCACAGAAACCTAAGGAAGAAAAAGCAGGGAAATAATTCAGGGTCTAAGATAATTGAACTTGGCTGCGGTTAAATGGAATACCTGTTATGAAAACGTCAGCAGCACTACTCGTCATATTCATGTTCAATCTGTTACCACCCGCAGTAGTGATTGCGGCACCTGGGCCTGGCGGACCAGGCCAGGCACCAATACCGGCACACCGTCATGAACCGGGTGTCTATGTTGACCATTTGCCCCCAGGAGTGGAAACCGTGTTGATTGCCGGGTTAACTTATTATGTCCTGAACGGCATTTTTTATCAGCAAGAGCATGGACACTACATAATCGTAACACCACCACCCGCTGCCAATGCCCTTTCACACGGTGGTCTGACGGTACTGGACATCAATGGCGAACGTTTTTATGTCAAAGAGGGTACTTACTACAAACGCACCATTAATGGTGAATATATCGAAGTTCCCAAACCAGCAGGACTCTAATCTCCATCATAGCAGCCGAAATATATCGTTTCGATATTTGTCATACTTCACTGCTATGTTCACCCGCTTTTTATCGGCTATATATCAGAATAAGTTTGAAACCATGCGGAATAACTGTGATAACGTCATCTGACGGTATCTGAAACAGGTTGAAACATGAAAAATTCGGCACTGGTGCTACTTCTGATCGGTCTTTTTAGCTTTTCATCCGCCAGTAAGGCACTCAACGAATTTGAAGCGGAGGATCTGGCTGATCTTACGGCTATCTTTGTATATCTGAAAAATAACTGTGGTTATCATAACTTACCCAACGATCAGATCCGTCGGGCACTGGTGGTTTTTGCCCAGCAAAATCGCTGGAATCTCGATAATTATAATACGTACAACATGATCGAACTGGGAGAAGCGAGCTATCGCGACCTCAGTGGCATCGCTATTCCTACGCCCCAAAAATGCCAGGCACTTGCTCAAAATTCGCTCAGTTTACTCGTCAGTACGCAGTAATTGAGCCTCCGCCTTTACATTGCATGAAATTCGACCGTGCAAGCACCTTGATAGTTGGCTATTATAGCGCGCCAATTTTCATGGCTGTTATCGCGGAGGAAGCCCTAACATGTCCCAGAAAGAAATTTGGTATGAAACACTACATGCCAACTTCGGTCAGTATTTTTCTATCGACCATGTGCTTTATCATGAAAAAACCGACCATCAGGATTTGATCATCTTTGAAAATGCCGCGCTGGGCCGAATGATGGCACTAGATGGCGTGGTACAAACCACAGAGCGTGATGAGTTTATCTATCATGAAATGCTCACCCATGTCCCGTTACTTGCACACGGCAACGCCAAACGAATTCTGATTATTGGCGGAGGAGATGGCGCTATGTTGCGTGAAATATGCCGTCATCGCAACGTCGAGCAGATCACTATGGTAGAAATTGATGCGAGCGTTGTAGCATTTTGTCGTCAGTATCTGCCACAACACAATGCTGGCGCGTACAATGACCCCCGTTTTCGGCTAATCATTGATGATGGCGTGAATTTCGTGAAACAGTGTCACGAAAAATTTGATGTGATTATATCCGACTGCACCGACCCGATTGGTCCCGGTGAAAGCCTGTTTACCTCGGATTTTTATCAGGGCTGCGCCCGTTGTCTGAATGAAGGCGGCATTTTTGTAGCGCAGAATGGGGTTTGTTTCCTGCAACAGGAAGAAGCTGTGAACAGTCATAAAAAGCTGAGTCACTATTTCAGTGACGTCAGCTTTTATCAGGCCGCGGTTCCAACCTATTACGGGGGAATCATGACGTTCGCCTGGGCCTGTAATGATCCAGACTTACGACAAATCAGCTTGGATAAACTACAGCATCGTTTTGCTAGCGCAGAAATTGAATGCCGTTATTACAATCCGGCAATCCATATCGGCAGTTTTGCTCTGCCACAGTATTTACTGAATGCATTATCAGCTTCCCGCTGATGTCCTGCATCCATAAGGGGGTGACTTAAATTGCAAAAGCTGAAACTGCACGGCTTTAACAATCTGACCAAAAGCCTGAGTTTTTGTATCTATGATATCTGTTATGCCAAAACGCCAGATGACCGTGATGGATATATTGCTTACATTGATGAGCAATATAATGCAAACCGTCTGACAGAAATCTTGACCGAAACCTGTTCAATTATCGGCGCGAATATTCTGAATATCGCCCGGCAAGACTACGAACCGCAGGGAGCTAGCGTAACCATTCTCGTTAGCGAAGAACCGATGGACCCACGGGATGTAGATACCTCCGAACATCCAGGCCCATTGCCCAATTCAGTGGTCGCTCATCTGGATAAGAGCCATATCTGCGTGCACACCTACCCAGAAAGCCATCCGGAAGGTGGGTTGTGTACTTTCCGTGCCGATATTGAAGTTTCCACCTGTGGCATAATTTCTCCACTCAAAGCGCTCAACTATCTAATCCATCAACTGGAATCCGATATTGTCACTATTGATTATCGTGTGCGTGGATTCACCCGTGACATCAACGGCGTTAAACATTTCATTGACCATAAAATTAATTCAATACAGAATTTTATGTCCGAAAACATGAAATCGCTGTATCACTTGATGGATGTTAATGTTTACCAGGAAAACATTTTTCACACCAAGATGCTGCTAAAGGATTTCGATCTGAAACACTATTTGTTTAACGCCAGCCCAGATGCGTTAACATCCACAGAGCGAAAAAGAATTACCGATTTACTGTATCGAGAGATGCAGGACATTTATTACGGCAGGAATCTGCCAATCGTTTAGCAGCCACCAGCCCAAGGGCTCGTCCTTCTGTAGCGATAAATGGCACAAAGAAGCGAATGTTCTTGATGGGAAGTTAGCGTCGCCGGTGAACGACTAAATGAGGTACAGCCAAACTTTCCCATCTGAGTTCACACTGACAGCATGTCGGCAACCGCGTGAGTGCCGACATGTGTCGCGTGTTTACATGATGGACCGCCATCAGACGTGACTCAATCGATGGACCTGTCAATGGAACGCATGGACCGGTTGTGGTGATTTAAGCAGAGCCTAAGCTCAGGCCATCTTATTGTACTTCCTCATCCATGCACTGTAAGGGAAAGACTTGCGGGAAGCGTCAATGCCTCCTCGAGCTGACGAACAAGCAAATCGCGACCACCATATCCACGGATGCCTTCTGCACCCGTCCCTCGGCTCTGGACCCAGTTACTGGTACCGCAGTCATGCGCTGAGTACAAATTCACCTAGCATACAAAAACGTACATCTTCACGTCTATCTATGCCGATTTTGCCACTAAGAACATCAATCAACTGCCTCTGCGCCCGGAGAGAGGCGAGTTCCGAGCGATCGTATAGAATGGAACTACCTGTGGAAGCCACAATCCTCCGTGTATCGAGAAAGCGTCGATCCCAGTCTGCTTCCATCGCACGGAACGATGCCAAGAGAGAGTCCCTCAAAAAACGAGAAGATTTCCTTGCACGTTACGTTTGCTAACCTCATCGATATAAAAATCCCAGAATTCAGTTTCAATCTCTATAGCAACATCTTCTTTAGACGCAAAGTCACGAAAGAAGGGCTGGTGTTCACTGCGCTGCCGATCGTGTTTTCGCAGCGGCCTTATAAATCTTCGCGCTTTCTCCCATCGTGCAACGGCACGTTGGGTGCCCATGCATGAATTTTACTGCCACAGTCACATAAAATCAGTAAAACTGATAAGTTAATCTGTACAGATTAACTTCATATATGCTATGCAGATAAGCATGAATGATCAGCTTAACACTCACCAAACCAAACACAGTGCGATCCTTGCCCAGGATCTTCGCGCCTTGATGGGCAAGTTGAAGCGCCGGCTACGCGAGCAAGCTCATGTTGAAGACCTGCCACCGTCTCAGGTGGCCGTTCTGCTTCGCCTGGAGAAGGATGGCCCGACAACGGCGTCAAGCCTCGCCCGGGCTGAAGGGATGCGCCCACAATCAATGGGCACGGTCATCTCGGCACTGGAGAGCGCTGATTTTGTGCGCGGCAGGCCGGACCCAACGGACGGGCGACAGACACTTCTCTCGCTTACAGATGGTTGCCGCAAATGGATCGCAGAAGGACGTGCAGCGCGCCAGGACTGGCTCACCCGTGCAATCCAGACGCACCTTTCGCCGCAGGAGCAGGATGAGCTTGCGAAGGCTGTCGAACTGCTTAGGCGGCTTGTCGACGACTGAGAAAGGTTCGCAAGAGCCAAATACTAAAGATTACTGATAAGAACCTTTTTTGTTTTCTAGAGGACAACCTCATGGCTTTGACCACGCTTGACCCCATCACCGCCCTGATTATCATCGACCTTCAAAAAGGCATTATCAGCCTGCCCGGCATTCAAGCCATCGACGACCTCATCGGGCGGGCGCGAGCGCTGGCCGACGCATTTCGCGAGGCCGGCTTGCCGGTCGTGCTCGTCAATGTCGCCGGTGCCGCCCCCGGGCGCACTGAGCAGCCTCGTCAAGCAACATCTCTTCCTGAAGACTGGAGCGATCTGATCCCGGAACTCAATCAGCAACCCAGCGACATCGTGGTGACCAAGCGGACCTGGGGAGCCTTCGCCAGCACGGATCTCGATGCTTTGCTCAAAGCGCGCAACGTCACCCAGGTGGTGATCGCCGGCGTGGCAACCGGCGTCGGCGTCGAGTCAACGGCACGCCAGGCCTATGAACAAGGGTTCAACGTTACTCTCGCCATCGACGCCATGGCCGACATGCGACCCGAGGTCCATGATTTCAGCATCCGCCATGTCTTCCCACGGCTTGGAGAGACCGGGACAAGCCAGGACATCATCAATCTCCTGCCGGCAAAGAGCGTCTGATATGCCTTGGCTTTTTCTCATGTCGTACTTCTTTGGCGGCGCATTTCTGGCGAACGCCGTACCACATTTCATCAGCGGCATGATGGGTCGGCCGTTCCAGAGCCCTTTCGCACAACCACCGGGGCAAGGGCTCTCCTCGTCGACCGTCAACGTACTTTGGGGCTTTTTCAATCTCGCCGTCGGCTACGTCCTCGTCTGCCGGGTCGACTTTAGATTGAGAAACACGAGTGACACCATCGCCTGCGGCACAGGCATTTTCCTGATAGCGTTTTTTTCCGCCCGGCACGTTGGCCGATTCCATGGCGGCAATCAGCCGAAGCGTCCATGACGTCTCCCCTTGCAGACCTGTTGCGATCCCTGCGCGGTTTCAACTATCGGGTCTGGGCAGCAGGCGCCTTCGTCTCCAATGTCGGCACATGGGTACAGCGCACAGCCCAGGATTGGCTGGTATTCACCCAGCTCACCGAGCATGACGCATCCGCTGTCGGGCTGGTCATGGCGCTGCAATTCGCGCCACAGCTCTTGCTGCTTCCCTGGACCGGCTTTGCCGCCGACCATTTCAACCAGCGCAAGCTGCTGATCGCAACGCAAGCGGCCATGGGTGGCCTCGCGCTGGTGCTGGGGGTCCTCACCGTCACGGGGCTTGTCCAGCTTTGGCATGTCTATGTCTTTGCTTTTCTCTTCGGCTGTGCTGCGGCATTCGATGCCCCAGTGCGACAAACCTTCGTCTCGGAATTGGTCGGAGACGAAGACCTGCACAATGCGGTGGCGCTTAATTCGACTTCGTTTAACGCCGCGCAGGTCATAGGACCGGCCGTCTCCGGTCTGGTCATCACCGCGACGGGCACCGGCTGGGCCTTTCTGATCAATGGTACTTCGTTCGTCGCCGTGCTGATCTCGCTCGCCTTCCTGCGCATCGTGGAGCTCCATCCAAACGCGAGGGCCGAACGCGGCAAGGGAAGTTTTATCGAAGGGTTGCACTACGTGTGGGCGCGCCCCGACCTCAAGGCGATTCTGCTCATGCTGTTCCTCATTGGGACCTTCGGCTTAAACTACCCGATTTACATCTCGACCATGGCGGTTGACGTCTTTCACGTCGATGCACGCGGGTACGGCCTGCTGTCGTCGATGATGGCAATCGGCACGATGACGGGCGGGTTGGTGGGCGCAGCCGTCAACAAGCTACGTTTCAGCCTGCTCTTGATCGGTACGAGCGTTTTCGGCTTCGGCTTCACGCTGGCAGCATTCGCTCCAAGTTATTGGTTCTTCGGCGGCGCGCTTGTCATCATCGGCATGGCGGCCCTCACCTTCACCAACACCACAAACAGCCTGATGCAACTATCGACCGAGCCGGTGATGCGCGGTCGTGTGATGGCGCTTCGCGTCGGCATTGGACTTGGAGGCACACCGATTGGAGCGCCGATCGTCGGATGGGTCGCCAATCAATTCGGGCCGCGCTGGGCGCTCGGCATCGGCGCTGCTTCAGGTATCACTGCGGCGATCGTGGCTATTTTAGCCCTGACACGCCAGGACAAGATCAGTCCCCCCGATCCGTTATAGTCGAACCTGAACCGGGTAAGCGTACGAATTGTCAGCGTCGGCAATGGCGCATAGTTGCTTCACCAAAGGACAGCCACTTTCCTGATTACAAGAAAAAATGGGTAATGGTTACGGTATCCGGCACAGCCAAAGACTCCATCAGCGGATGCCAGCCCAGAGTAAGAAAGAATGTTCCGGTCACAGCGGGATTGATCACGGTTAGCACATCGAGTTCATCACAAGCCTATGCACTGTTCTCAAACCACATCACATCGTTGTTGATCAGAATATCAACCATCGCCTTTAGAGCCTATATCTGAGAGGCCGCCTGTTTGATACTCTTCATATCCGAAAGATCTAGGGTAATAGTTGCAGGCTGCTTGCCGGTGCCCCGGTTTCGATCCACCAAGCGAACAAACAAGCAATCGAGATGCGCCCACAGACGCCCACGCCATAGCGAGTCGTCGAAAGTCACTGCTGTGTAGCCTAGAGGAACGCCCAAATCCGCCACCACAGTCAATCTCACTGGCGTCGGGCTGAAGCAATTGCGCGAAATCAGCCAGTGCGGTATCGCTTTCGTACGTTCCAACCTGACATGATCGCGGACAAACATCATAAGTTGTTAGCCGACGTGGTACGCTAGCATATCAGGCTCCGCGGTGGCGGCTATCGGCAGGATCATCTATGTGTCTTCGCTCAGCGGGTCGAGGTCACAGAAACCGAAGTTCGCATCACGGAATTGAAGGTGGGGCTGCTTCGCACACTTTTCGCCGTTTTCAGCGGAAATCTACATGCCCAGCTTGGGACGGAAATGGCGGTGCGGACGGGATTCGAACCCGCGACCCCCGGCGTGACAGGCCGGTATTCTAACCGACTGAACTACCGCACCGCGCTATGCTCTCAGAGCGGGTGGAATATTAATGATGATGATACTATTACGTCAATGGTTTTTATAACCAACCTGTTCTATTTGCTTGGAATTCCAGCAGAGTGACGATTTTATTCCAGAGCTGGCTGTTAATTCCGCCACAAACAGCTGCCACCTTTTTTCACAATCAAATCCAATCGTTTTTCATGCGCCTGCAGCTCTTCCGCATTGGCATAAACCACGCTTAACGACGACGTAGGTCTTGCGATTCTCTGGATGGCTTCGCTTGCATCATCCCCTTGTCGTTGACTTTCTCCTTCCATTGAAAACGACAACGACGTTTGTCCACCCGTCATGGCCAGATAAACTTCAGCCAGAATTTCGGCATCGAGTAATGCGCCATGCAGCGTTCGTTTACTGTTATCTATCAGATAACGGTCACATAAGGCATCCAGATTATTGCGCTTGCCGGGGAATAGCTTGCGCGCCATCAACAGGCTATCAGTAATCTTACAAAACGTTTCTGTTTTGGGAATATTGCGGTTCAACATGCGGAATTCATAATCCATAAAACCGATATCAAACATCGCATTATGAATGACCAGCTCAGCTCCGCGGATAAACGCCAGAAAATCATCAGTGACATCGGCATAACTGGGTTTATTTGCCAGGAACTCATCACTAATGCCATGAATGTTATAGGCTTCCGGATCGACCAAACGATCAGGCCGGGTGTAGACATGAAAGTGACGCCCGGTAAGACGCCGGTTAATCACCTCTACCGCCCCGATCTCGATAATACGATGTCCTTCATAGTGAACCCCCAGTTTGTTCATACCCGTGGTTTCAGTATCCAGAACGATTTGTCGCGTAATTACAGTGCTCATTGTTTTCGTTTATGTCAGACTCATGTTTTTGTTCATGGACAAGAGTCTACCAGAGAAAAGAGATGCTTAAACAGGTAGAAATTTTCACAGATGGTTCCTGCCTGGGAAATCCAGGCCCAGGCGGCTATGGCACATTACTGCGTTATAAACACCATGAGAAAACGCTAAGTGCAGGATACCGCATGACCACCAACAACCGTATGGAATTGATGGCGGCCATTGCCGCGCTGGAAACACTAACGTCGCCTTGTGAAGTTACTTTGAGCACCGATAGTCAATATGTAAGACAAGGAATTACCAATTGGATCCACAACTGGAAAAAACGAGGATGGAAAACCGCCGATAAAAAACCGGTGAAAAACATCGATCTCTGGCAACGGCTGGATGAGGCCATCCAACACCATAAACTACAATGGGAGTGGGTAAAAGGGCATGCAGGTCATCCTGAAAATGAACGTTGTGATGAACTTGCACGTCAGGCAGCCAACATGCCGACACTAGATGATGTTGGCTATCAACCTGATTGATTTGTGGTTAGCTGCGGTAACTTTTTGTAACCCCCAGCGGGCGGCTCAGTGATGATTTTCTTAAAGGCGTCCGTGTCGGCATCAGCGTTAGCGGGATAGTCCGCTTACGTGCCACAATCAGGTTAATACACCCCAGCAGCGGCAGGTTATTATCCCA
Source organism: Prodigiosinella confusarubida (assembly GCF_002847015.1). Lineage (GTDB taxonomy): Bacteria > Pseudomonadota > Gammaproteobacteria > Enterobacterales > Enterobacteriaceae > Prodigiosinella > Prodigiosinella aquatilis. The sequence continues at coordinate 1,835,770 of NZ_CP025085.1, read as the reverse complement.
TCGTCCTTTCCCCTGTTGTCGCCATGGCAATACATGCAGACTGGCACGATAGACAATTTCATAATTCAATAGACTCAGCCAGTCCATAATACGCATCTGGCTAAACATTCTGCTGCAATAGGGTTGCCGCTTACGGAGCCCGGGCACGACTTTACCCAATCCCACCAGGCTCACCGGATTAAACCCGCTGATAATGATCCAACCGTCATTAATCAATATACGATCGACTTCTCGCAGAACACTGTGCGGATCTGAAGAGTATTCAAGGATATGCGCCAATAAACAGGCATCTACCGACTTTTCGACAAACGGGAGTTGACTCGGCGTGGCAATAACATGTGCCGACGTATTATTCATCGTCACATTGACCTGATGAGGAATAGTACAGTCGTTGCTTTCTATCGCCGTACTAAGCTGACCTATCTTCAGCAAATGAAAACCGAACAGCCTTGGCCACCATGGCACTAGCGCCATATCCAGCGCTTCACGATAGTAATCTCCCCATGGGATAGCGTCCCATGAGTCCGGAGCTATAATTGCATGAGATGTTTGTGCTGGCTTCATATTCTAGTATCTTCCTCAGGCTAACAGCAAAAGAGGATGTGCCATGAATCTTATCAGTGTTCCTGCATTTAGGGACAACTACATTTGGTTATTAAGCAACAAAGAAAAGCAGTGTGCCATTGTTGATCCAGGAGAAGCTTCCCCTGTTATTGAGGCACTTGCAAAATATCAGTTATCTCCTAAAGCCATTCTATTGACCCACCACCATAATGACCATGTAGGCGGGGTAAAACAGTTGGCGAAGCGATATCCTGAAATAATTATTTATGGACCTCAGGAAACTGAGCAGTGCGGGATAACACATACAATTCAGTCAGGCGACACAATTTCAGCGTTAGGTTCGAATTTTTCTGTTTTTTCCGTCCCAGGTCACACATTGGGCCATGTTGCGTATTACACCCATCCATATCTGTTCTGTGGTGATACGTTATTTTCAGCGGGATGTGGACGTATATTTGAAGGTACGCCTAAGCAGATGTTTGAATCTATTAATAAAATAATGCTTTTACCCGATGACACTCTGATTTGTTGTGCTCATGAATATACCTTGTCAAATCTAGAGTTTGCTCATCAGCTATGGCCTGAAGACATCGCTATTAAGGATTATCTCGTTAAAGTCAGGCAAGTAAGGGGAAAAGGACACTCAACTGTCCCCACTACATTAAAGTTAGAACGCACAATTAATCTTTTTTTACGTTATCATGACATTGATTTACAAAGAAAATTGTCAATTAATACAGATATCACCGAGGATTGGCAGATTTTTGCGCAATTACGTGACTTGAAAGACCACTATTGAAGGTTTTTATTGTGCTGGACGACCAATCAAAGTATGATCGCCTATCTTTTAGACAACTATTGACACACATATGAAGGCTAAAGCGATAATCATCGCCTCAGTCTTGTTGGCGGGTTGCCAGGGTACGTCTTATGACACATCGCAACCCAAACAGCATGGACAGAGTTTGTCTTCAGCAAGTCAAGATGAAGCAGGACAATACACAGATGGTCGAGAGACCCAAGCGCTATGGTTGGATGATAACACCTTGGCGCAAAAAGATTTGTGGGACTTCATTAGTACCGAGCTGAAGATGAAGGTTCCGGATAATGCCCGGATCCGCGAGCAAAAAAGGCGTTACTTAAAGAATAAGAGCTATCTCCACGATGTAACATTACGGGCAGAGCCGTACATGTACTGGATAGTCGGGCAGATTAAAGAACGTAATATGCCGATGGAACTGGTACTACTACCCATAGTGGAGAGCGCTTTTAACCCAAATGCCAGATCTTCTGCCAATGCTGTAGGACTATGGCAGATTATTCCTGGCACGGGACGTAATTATGGTTTGAAACAAAACCAGTGGTATGACGGACGTCGTGATGTTGTCGCATCCACAACCGCTGCCTTAGACATGATGCAGCGCCTGAACCGCATGTTTGACGGTGATTGGTTGTTAACCATCGCCGCTTATAACAGTGGCGAAGGACGTGTTATGCAGGCGATAAAGAGAAATAAAGCGAAAGGTCTTCCAACAGACTACTGGGCGTTAGCGTTACCTCGTGAAACGTCCATATATATCCCAAAGATGTTGGCCTTGAGCGACATATTTAAACACAGTAAAAAGTATGGTGTTGATCTACCTAAAGCCAATGAAAACCGAGCATTAGCACGGGTGGATTTGGGCCAACAGATGGAACTGACACAAGCTGCCGAACTGGCAGGGCTGTCCGTAAGCAAGCTGAAAACTTATAATGCGGGGTATAAGAAAAATGTCACTGCACCCAACGGTCCGCATTACATTATGGTACCAAAGTCTCATGCCGAGCAGTTGAAAGACTCACTGGCTGAAAATGATATTTCGGCAATGCAACCGGTACAGGTCGCTAAGGCAATCCGTGATGTAGAGTATAAAGTTCGATCAGGCGATACCTTATCCACCATCGCTAAAAGATTGAATGTCAGTACGAAAGATCTGCGAAACTGGAACAATTTACGCGGAAGTATGCTAAAGGCAGGCCAAACGTTGCAGATTGCCAAAGTTTCAGAGGCAAGTAAAAATCGTTCTATCGTCTATCGTGTTCGCAAAGGTGACTCGCTTACCAGTATTGCTAAGCGCCATGGCGTAGATATTGCAGATGTTATGCGCTGGAACACAGTCATTAATAAAAACACCAATCTTCAACCCGGTGATCGACTGACACTTTATGTCAGCAACAAATCATCACCAGACTCCTGATACTTGGTTGTCACAAAAGACCATCTTTAGGTGTAACGACGATCAATTAAGGATCAGTTGAACGATCCAATGGCTGTGTGAGAATCCGGAAACGTTCCTTGTTTTCGGATTTTTTTATGCGCATTGCTCAGGCTCTCGACCTTGTTTCCTGCTACGGCGCTACCCGTCCCCTCTGGCCTCTCTCGGTAATTTTCTTGATCCGGAATTGATTGCCCGTTGTCTCACTGAATCCGGCGCAAGCGTCGTCTGCCGTTGGAGATAATGGTCTGGCGTACGCCGGACAACGATGCGGCCTTCCCGCGTCAGACATATGCTGGGCAGACCGGACTCTACTCTCAGGTAAAGAGGGTCTGTCAGATGGGGCTGACCAGCCACCTGTTACCGCAGCCGCAGGCAAGGAAAAAGTGACCGGAGTTGGGAGATGAAATGACGGCCCGACGGTTGACGACCACCCGGAAAGAAAAAATCTGTTATCTGCTGATATCCATGACGGATGCGATGCGTTATCCCGGCAGGGAGAATGGCCGAATTGCACAGCTATTGCTGGGAAATCGAGCTGGGTTACAGGGAGATAAGCAAACGATGCAACTGAGCAGACTAACAGTGGAAAGTAAAAAGCTGGAGTGGTTGAGCAGGAACGGTGGGGCGTGCTGCTGGCTTATAATCTGGTGCGTTATCAGATGATAGCCTGAAAGGTTACTGGCCAAATCAACTGAGTTTCTCAGAATCCTGCGGAATGGTAATGCGGATGCTGATGACATTACAGGGGGCCTCACTGGGCCGAATTCCAGAGCTGATGCGGGACATCGAGAGAATGACAGAGATGGTGAGATTGCCGATAAAGAGAGAAAGGGCCTTCCCAAGAGTGGTAAAGGAAAGGCTCTGAAAATATCCCAAAGTCAATAAAAACAGCCAGCCAGTTGCTTAACTGACTGGCATTACCACCTTTGGTGGTCTTTTTTCATCACCACAATTCAAACCAATACAAACTCAACCAACAAAGGATTGTGATCAGAAGCTTTAGTCACCAATACCGATGAAGCAGCCACATCCAAATCACGGAAGAAAACAAAGTCCAAAGGGCGCCCAAATGACCGGCGTCGATAGTCATCAGAAAAACACACTTCCATCAATCCCATCCGCGTGGCGAATCGGTACAATGCATTCATCCTTGGCTGACTCCAGGTATTAAAATCGCCAGCCATAATTACAGGTCCGTTGTGACAACCCAATTGGTCACCAATCGCCTCCAATTGTTTGCTATAGATTTCCACCCCAAAACTAAAATTTATCGCATGGATATTCACCACCATCAATTTATACCCACCATGTAGTGAGTAAACCGTTACTAACGCCGATTTAGATAAGCGGAGCAATGGTTCACGTTCACGCAATGGACAACAGTACATTGGCTGAACAGCCGACAATGTCATAACACCGGATGGATATTGAGGAAGTGCAAACGCAGGGACTTGATCAGCAGACAGATAATTGGTGGTCGCAAAACGGATAAGCTCTGGTGTACTTTGAGCTTCCTGTAACAACATAAGCTGCGTATTACTACCAAAACCCTGCAGCACTGATAACCAATCCATACGTTGCTGTTTAAAAATGTTCCATACCATAACGCGCAGGATATCTTTTTCTGGCAGCAATAAACCAGAGGATGAAGATTGTTTCATAGACTGCATAGCCACTGGCTGAAAAATCCGCTCTGCTGGCTGCCCCGCAACGTATCTCATCGCATAAGTTTTTTTTCGCACGTATTGCCTGCTTTCATATTTTCTTTATTGAATAAGGTACAATTCAGTTATAGGGACTTTATGGCTGACTTTCAACGCGCCAAATCAATAGAATGAAAAATGTAGGATAAATGGTTACGGTAGACAATCAGAAGAAGAGAAAAGATCTGGTGAATAAACCGAGACCAAGGGGAAAAGGAAAACATTGTAGTCATTATATACAAAAAAAACCTGCGTTAATACCCAGTGTTTTGGTAAATTTGGCGAAACGGATGGAAACCAGCACCATTATCTATTTGATAAACAAGAAAATTAATCACCATCTGTTATCGCTTCTGGCAGCGTTATAAACCCTTTTGAAATTGTTCTGCAAACAGGAATCTACTTGCTTGTGTTTAATCGCTCGGTTTTCACTCCATCATCACTGGCATTTCAGTCACTACTATCTCTTCATTAAAAAAATAGCTTCTATATGTTAGTACCGATGTAAAAATGACACACATGCCAATGTAAAACAGACCCACCTGGGGTAAAAATGGCAGCTTTGGAGCTGCCTATGTTGACATTGGAGTTACGCGTGGAGATTGCAGTTCTTTTACGTCAGGGCATGTCTATTCGGGGTATTGCCCGGCAGCTTTCATGTTCCCGCCAGACCGTCCGCCGTTATATTCACATGCAGGACTCACCTGCTAAAGCTCGTTATTCTGCACGCCTTCCCCGACCCGGGAAGCTGGACCCGTTTAAGCCCTATATTCTTGAACGTGTTGACGCTGCCAGACCTCATTGGATACCGGCCAGCGTTATGCTGAGTGAGATCCAACTTCGCGGGTACTCCGGTGGATACAGCATGCTGACGGCTTTCTTGCTTCCGCTTAAGCAACAGCCGAACGATCCCGTCGTGCGTTTTGAGACGCAGCCCGGTGAGCAGATGCAGGTCGATTTTACGGTGATCAGACAGGGCCGACACCCGTTGCTGGCATTTGTCGCTACACTGGGCTGGAGTCGGGCAACCTTTGTACGTTTTTATCCCCGCCAGGATACGGCAGCATGGTGTGACGGTATTGAACAGGCGCTTTTGGCCTTTGGCGGAACGCCGAGACATCTCCTGTTTGATAATGCCAAGACCATTATTCTTGAACGTGACGTTTATGGCGATGGCCGTCACCGGTGGAACCCGCCATTGCTGGCTCTCGCCGAGAAGTACGGTTTTACTCCCCGAGTGTGCAGGCCTTATCGCGCAAAGACCAAGGGTAAAGTTGAACGATTCAATCGCTATCTGAAGCATAGCTTTGTCGTCCCGCTGGCCACCACGTTTAAGCAGGCCGGGCTGTTGCTTGATGTGGACTCAGCCAACAGCCGCATCGGGCCGTGGCTGATCACCGTAGCCAATGCCCGCAAGCATGGCACGACCGGTGTCGCACCAGAACACCGGTTGCAACAGGAGTTGGCTGCGCTGCTTCCCCTTCCTCGAGTGGGAAGAACGATACCCGTCGCCACGGATAATCAAAGAGTTATGCCAAGAGAGAGTTTTCAACATCCACTGTCTGTCTATCAGTCGCTGTTGGAGGCTGGATTATGAGCCTTCAGCATCAACGTATTAGCGAGCTCTGTGCCGACTTCAAGCTTGAACGTATTGCCAGTGAGTGGCCCGCGCTCGCACAAAAAACACTGGATGATACCGGGCCATTCGGCGACTTTTTGGAACAGCTTCTGCAACTGGAGACGAACAGCCGTAACGAACGTCGCCAGCAGACGCTTTTGCGGTTATCAGGACTGCCAGCGGTTAAGACCCTGGAGCAGTTCGACTTCAAGTTCGCCAGCGGCACACCACGAGCTCAGCTTCAGGAACTCGCCGGGCTGGCATTTATAGAACGGCACGAGAACATTGTCTTACTGGGTCCCTCGGGCGTAGGAAAGAGCCATCTGGCTTGTGCGTTGGCACATAAAGTGGCGATGTCAGGCCAAAGTGTTCGCTTTATAACGGCAGCAGATATGATGTTGCAGTTGGTCGCCGCTCACCGACAGGGTGATCTCAAGGGATATTTAGGACGGTGCGTCAACAAGCCGCGACTGCTTGTAATTGATGAGGTCGGGTATCTGCCGTTCGGTAAGGAAGAGGCTAATTTGTTCTTTCAGGTTGTCGCCCGGCGCTATGAGACCGGAAGTCTGATCCTCACGAGTAATCTGCCGTTTACTCAGTGGTCAGGTACGTTTGGTGATGATGAAACGCTGACGGCAGCAATGTTAGATCGACTGCTTCACCATGCACATATCGTCCAGATAAGTGGTCAAAGTTATCGCCTGAAAGACAAACTGAAAAGTGGTCAGTTAAAGAAATCGAAGATAACTGAACTACAGGAATAATCATTGGTGGGTGGGTCGTCAGATTTACTTTGGCGAGGTGGGTCACAATTCAATCGGTATTGACATCTATATAAAAACATAAAATACATGCATTTCCGTGAGGCTTGCAACGGCTCTCTTATATTCATCGTAAAGGGTACGCACGGCAGCCAGCGTCATGGAAGGATATAATGCCCAGTGTAATGTTGGTACGCGTTGCGGAATTGGGGCGCTGGTAACGAAAATACCAGATTTTCTTACCACTAGTCCTGATGGAAAGTGTCAGTCCATGACCATCAGTTAGATCGTAATCCTTATCGGCGGGTTTTGCTTTTTGTACTGCGACGGCAGAAAGCAGGTAGTGTGTTCCGCTCATCATTCACCCCTTGATTATCGTTAAAAAACCAAACGACGGGAGTGGTGTAATATTCTGTATCCGCAACCTTTTATCAGCTATAAAACAGAAAATGACCTATGAAATTTATCTTTCCAGTACATAGGTCACTGGGGTCATTTTGCGCCTGACACCTCAATATGTGCTGAGGGTATTATAGAGACGAAAAAAAACCGTATGCCTATGACGGCTATACGGTTCTTTCATTCTGAGAAGCATAAATACATCTCGGAATAGATAAGTGGCGGAACGGACGGGACTCGAACCCGCGACCCCCTGCGTGACAGGCAGGTATTCTAACCAACTGAACTACCGCTCCACCGATTCTGCTACGTTGTATCATCCTGATACTTACCCCTCATCAGGGCTCACTTTCCGTGCTCAGAACTACTTCCGTAATTCTGTTGGCTATCAGATATCTCTGTTAGCACGTGTTTGATGCCTGGCAGTTCCCTACTCTCACATGGGGAGACCCCACACTACCATCGGCGCTACGGCGTTTCACTGCTGAGTTCGGCATGGGGTCAGGTGGGACCACCGCGCTATCGCCGCCAGGCAAATTCTTTAATTCTTGCCGAACACTTTATTGCAACAAGATGGTGCTGATACCCAGAGTCGAACTGGGGACCTCACCCTTACCAAGGGTGCGCTCTACCAACTGAGCCATATCAGCGCACCTAAATGTTAATGCCTGGCAGTTCCCTACTCTCACATGGGGAGACCCCACACTACCATCGGCGCTACGGCGTTTCACTGCTGAGTTCGGCATGGGGTCAGGTGGGACCACCGCGCTATCGCCGCCAGGCAAATTCTGTTTCATCCCGACCGTCACACTCCCGCGCAACCATCAGAACCAATCTCGGAACATCGCTGAAAATATCTTTGCGTCTCTCGTCCAAAACACCTTCGGTGTTGTAAGGTTAAGCCTCTCGGGTCATTAGTACTGGTCAGCTCAACGCATCGCTGCGCTTACACACCCAGCCTATCAACGTCTTCGTCTTAAACGTCCCTTCAGGGGCCTTTAAGGCCCAGGGAAGACTCATCTCGGGGCAAGTTTCCCGCTTAGATGCTTTCAGCGGTTATCTCTTCCGCACGTAGCTACCGGGCAATGCAATTGGCATCACAACCCGTACACCAGTGGTGCGTTCACTCCGGTCCTCTCGTACTAGGAGCAACCCCCCTCAATCTTCCAACGCCCACGGCAGATAGGGACCGAACTGTCTCACGACGTTCTAAACCCAGCTCGCGTACCACTTTAAATGGCGAACAGCCATACCCTTGGGACCTACTTCAGCCCCAGGATGTGATGAGCCGACATCGAGGTGCCAAACACCGCCGTCGATATGAACTCTTGGGCGGTATCAGCCTGTTATCCCCGGAGTACCTTTTATCCGTTGAGCGATGGCCCTTCCATTCAGAACCACCGGATCACTAAGACCTGCTTTCGCACCTGCTCGAGCCGTCACTCTCGCAGTCAAGCTAGCTTATGCCTTTGCACTAACCTCCTGATGTCCGACCAGGATTAGCTAACCTTCGTACTCCTCCGTTACTCTTTGGGAGGAGACCGCCCCAGTCAAACTACCCACCAGACACTGTCCGCAACCCGGTTCACGGGCCCACGTTAGAACATCAAACATCAAAGGGTGGTATTTCAAGGTTGGCTCCACGCAGACTGGCGTCCACGCTTCAAAGCCTCCCACCTATCCTACACATCAAGGCTCAAGGTTCAGTGTCAAGCTATAGTAAAGGTTCACGGGGTCTTTCCGTCTTGCCGCGGGTACACTGCATCTTCACAGCGAGTTCAATTTCACTGAGTCTCGGGTGGAGACAGCCTGGCCATCATTACGCCATTCGTGCAGGTCGGAACTTACCCGACAAGGAATTTCGCTACCTTAGGACCGTTATAGTTACGGCCGCCGTTTACCGGGGCTTCGATCAAGAGCTTCGCCTTGCGGCTTACCCCATCAATTAACCTTCCGGCACCGGGCAGGCGTCACACCGTATACGTCCACTTTCGTGTTTGCACAGTGCTGTGTTTTTAGTAAACAGTTGCAGCCAGCTGGTATCTGCGACTGCGCAACGCTCCGTCCGCCAGGGACTTCACCTCGCACAGCGTGCCTTCTCCCGAAGTTACGGCACCATTTTGCCTAGTTCCTTCACCCGAGTTCTCTCAAGCGCCTGAGTATTCTCTACCTGACCACCTGTGTCGGTTTGGGGTACGATTCGATGTTACCTGATGCTTAGGGGCTTTTCCTGGAAGCGTGGCATTTGTCACTTCGACACCGTAGTGCCTCGTCATCACGCCTCGGCGTTAATAGCGCTCCGGATTTGCCTGGAGCACCCACCTACACGCTTAAACCGGGACAACCGTCGCCCGGCCAACATAGCCTTCTCCGTCCCCCTTCGCAGTAACACCCAGTACAGGAATATTAACCTGTTTCCCATCGACTACGCCTTTCGGCCTCGCCTTAGGGGTCGACTCACCCTGCCCCGATTAACGTTGGACAGGAACCCTTGGTCTTCCGGCGTGCGGGTTTTTCACCCGCATTATCGTTACTTATGTCAGCATTCGCACTTCTGATACCTCCAGCAATCCTCACAGACCACCTTCAACGGCTTACAGAACGCTCCCCTACCCAACGGACATATCCTTAAGTCAACTCGACGTAATCAACACATTGACGTCGCGGCGCTCCGTCAATCGGTTTTCGCATAATTGTCTTAAGTGATATGTCCGCTGCCGCAGCTTCGGTGCATGGTTTAGCCCCGTTACATCTTCCGCGCAGGCCGACTCGACCAGTGAGCTATTACGCTTTCTTTAAATGATGGCTGCTTCTAAGCCAACATCCTGGCTGTCTGGGCCTTCCCACATCGTTTCCCACTTAACCATGACTTTGGGACCTTAGCTGGCGGTCTGGGTTGTTTCCCTCTTCACGACGGACGTTAGCACCCGCCGTGTGTCTCCCGTGATAACATTCTTCGGTATTCGTAGTTTGCATCGAGTTGGTAAGCCGGGATGGCCCCCTAGTCGAAACAGTGCTCTACCCCCGAAGATGACTTCACGAGGCGCTACCTAAATAGCTTTCGGGGAGAACCAGCTATCTCCCGGTTTGATTGGCCTTTCACCCCCAGCCACAAGTCATCCGCTAATTTTTCAACATTAGTCGGTTCGGTCCTCCAGTTAGTGTTACCCAACCTTCAACCTGCCCATGGCTAGATCACCGGGTTTCGGGTCTATACCTTGCAACTTGACGCCCAGTTAAGACTCGGTTTCCCTGCGGCTCCCCTATTCGGTTAACCTTGCTACAAAATATAAGTCGCTGACCCATTATACAAAAGGTACGCAGTCACCCCACCCCAAAGCACTCACCGCTTGTCTTGTGTGTTGGGCGTCGCAAAAGACGCGCCGCCACCGCGATGCTGCTGTTGCGCTGCCTTCATCACCAGAGAATGCTTTGGTGGTGGGGCTCCCACTGCTTGTACGTACACGGTTTCAGGTTCTGTTTCACTCCCCTCGCCGGGGTTCTTTTCGCCTTTCCCTCACGGTACTGGTTCACTATCGGTCAGTCAGGAGTATTTAGCCTTGGAGGATGGTCCCCCCATCTTCAGACAGGATATCTCGTGTCCCGCCCTACTCGTCGAACTCACAGCAAGTGCATCTTTGTGTACGGGACTATCACCCTGTACCGTGCGACTTTCCAGACGCTTCCACTGATGCACAAACTGATTCTGGTTCTGGGCTCTTCCCCGTTCGCTCGCCGCTACTGGGGGAATCTCGGTTGATTTCTTTTCCTCGGGGTACTGAGATGTTTCAGTTCCCCCGGTTCGCCTCATGTCACTATGGATTCATGACATGATAGTGTGTCGAAACACACTGGGTTTCCCCATTCGGGTATCGTCGGGTATAACGGTTCATATCACCTTGCCGACGCTTTTCGCAGATTAGCACGCCCTTCATCGCCTCTGACTGCCTAGGCATCCACCGTGTACGCTTAGTCGCTTAACCTCACAACCCGAAGGTGTTTCTTCTTTTCTGAATGGCTGCGCCTCATGAATACTGTGTTGTGCCGTACTCGGTATGCTCATGGACATCACGTCCACTGCGCTTCCTCCGTGCGGTACGCCTTGTCTTCATCGGGCTCGCTCATTCATCGATTCGGAATATCCGGGATGCGATTATTTGAGAGACTCTGATACAGCCAACTCCCGCCATCAAGGCAGGTTTCGCTGTATCGTTTCAATTTTCAGCTTGTTCCAGATTGTTAAAGAGCAAATAACATAAACCTGACTATCGCTAATCAGCTTTAGGTTATCGTCGACCGTGCCTTTCACCCACTGTCATTTTTGGCGTCCCCTAGGGGATTCGAACCCCTGTTACCGCCGTGAAAGGGCGGTGTCCTAGGCCTCTAGACGAAGGGGACACATCATGTCGGCTTCGCTGACGCGCGCTCTGTTTTCATCAGACAATCTGTGTGAGCACTTCACACAACGGCTATCTTTGGTAAGGAGGTGATCCAACCGCAGGTTCCCCTACGGTTACCTTGTTACGACTTCACCCCAGTCATGAATCACAAAGTGGTAAGCGCCCTCCCGAAGGTTAAGCTACCTACTTCTTTTGCAACCCACTCCCATGGTGTGACGGGCGGTGTGTACAAGGCCCGGGAACGTATTCACCGTAGCATTCTGATCTACGATTACTAGCGATTCCGACTTCATGGAGTCGAGTTGCAGACTCCAATCCGGACTACGACGCACTTTATGAGGTCCGCTTGCCCTCGCGAGTTCGCTTCTCTTTGTATGCGCCATTGTAGCACGTGTGTAGCCCTACTCGTAAGGGCCATGATGACTTGACGTCATCCCCACCTTCCTCCGGTTTATCACCGGCAGTCTCCCTTGAGTTCCCGCCATTACGCGCTGGCAACAAAGGATAAGGGTTGCGCTCGTTGCGGGACTTAACCCAACATTTCACAACACGAGCTGACGACAGCCATGCAGCACCTGTCTCTCAGTTCCCGAAGGCACAAAACTGTCTCCAGTCTCTTCTGAGGATGTCAAGAGTAGGTAAGGTTCTTCGCGTTGCATCGAATTAAACCACATGCTCCACCGCTTGTGCGGGCCCCCGTCAATTCATTTGAGTTTTAACCTTGCGGCCGTACTCCCCAGGCGGTCGACTTAACGCGTTAGCTCCGAAAGCCACGGCTCAAGGCCACAACCTTCAAGTCGACATCGTTTACAGCGTGGACTACCAGGGTATCTAATCCTGTTTGCTCCCCACGCTTTCGCACCTGAGCGTCAGTCTTCGTCCAGGGGGCCGCCTTCGCCACCGGTATTCCTCCAGATCTCTACGCATTTCACCGCTACACCTGGAATTCTACCCCCTCTACGAGACTCTAGTCTGTCAGTTTTGAATGCAGTTCCCAGGTTAAGCCCGGGGATTTCACATCCAACTTAACAGACCGCCTGCGTGCGCTTTACGCCCAGTCATTCCGATTAACGCTTGCACCCTCCGTATTACCGCGGCTGCTGGCACGGAGTTAGCCGGTGCTTCTTCTGCGGGTAACGTCAATGAAACACTCTATTAAAGTGCTCCCCTTCCTCCCCGCTGAAAGTACTTTACAACCCGAAGGCCTTCTTCATACACGCGGCATGGCTGCATCAGGGTTTCCCCCATTGTGCAATATTCCCCACTGCTGCCTCCCGTAGGAGTCTGGACCGTGTCTCAGTTCCAGTGTGGCTGGTCATCCTCTCAGACCAGCTAGAGATCGTCGCCTAGGTGAGCCATTACCTCACCTACCAGCTAATCCCATCTGGGTTCATCCAATGGCGTGAGGCCCTAAGGTCCCCCACTTTGGTCTTGCGACGTCATGCGGTATTAGCTACCGTTTCCAGTAGTTATCCCCCTCCATCAGGCAGATCCCCAGACATTACTCACCCGTCCGCCGCTCGCCGGCGGGGAAGCAAGCTTCCCCCCGCTGCCGCTCGACTTGCATGTGTTAGGCCTGCCGCCAGCGTTCAATCTGAGCCATGATCAAACTCTTCAATTTAAGATTTGTTTGATGTGCTTCCGAAGAAGCGATGCTCAAAGAATTTATAACTGTCTATTCGTAATGAATTTACTGTCAGTCACTCTTCAAGTCTTTTCGTATTGATTACGATAGGGTCCTGTGAGTGCCCACACAGATTGTCTGATTATATTGTTAAAGAGCGTTCGTCGCGGCGCTGCCGCCGACGTGAGGTCGCGTATACTACGCCATCCTCTTGCAGAGTCAACGAATAATTCGTTTTTCCCGGCCTGACTCTGCGTTGTGTTGTTCACCAGCGCCGGGTCAGTGGAGGCGCATTATAGGCACTTCTCCTGGCCTGACAAGGGGTAATTGCAAAAAAAAATTCGTTTGCTCACTTTTGAATCAATGCGCTTTTGCATGGAACTTTATTGAGCATTAATCGCTACTTTTACAAGCAAAAGACCTGAATAACTAAATTCAGGTCTTTTGCTTGTAACACATGTCAACATAACTATTGATGCGCGACGATCGTATCTCCCTCAACATCTAACGTCACGAGTTTACCGGGAATTAACTTGCCGGACAGAATCTGCTGGGCCAGTTGGTTCTCAATTAACTGTTGGATAGCTCGTTTAAGCGGTCGGGCCCCATAAACCGGATCAAACCCCAACTCTCCAAGTAGCGCCAACGCAGGTTCGGTAATCGTCACGCTGTAACCTCGCTCTTCCAAACGCTGGTACAAACGTTGAAGTTGAATCTGGGCAATAGAAGCAATATGTGCACGCCCCAAGGGATGGAATACCACAACTTCATCAATTCGGTTGATAAATTCAGGACGGAAGTGATGACTAACAACCTCTAGCACCATGTCACGCATCTGGGTGTAATTCATGTCGCCGAAGCGTTCCTGAATTAAATCTGACCCCAGATTAGACGTCATGATAACAACCGTATTACGAAAATCGACTGTCCGCCCCTGACCATCAGTAAGACGCCCATCATCCAATACCTGCAACAAAATATTGAATACATCCGGATGTGCTTTTTCCACCTCATCCAGCAAAATCACCGAGTAAGGACGACGGCGCACGGCTTCCGTCAGATACCCCCCCTCTTCATACCCAACATATCCCGGAGGGGCGCCAACCAGACGCGATACAGAATGTTTCTCCATAAATTCAGACATATCAATACGAACCATGGCATCGTCACTGTCAAACAGGAATGAAGCCAGTGACTTGCAAAGTTCAGTCTTACCGACACCAGTTGGTCCCAGGAATAGAAATGACCCAATGGGACGATTTGGATCAGAGAGTCCGGCACGGCTACGCCGAATAGAGTTGGCGACTGCCTCAACCGCTTCATCCTGGCCAATCACACGCTGATGTAACGCATGCTCCATACGTAACAGTTTTTCACGTTCGCCCTCCAGCATTCTGGAGACAGGAATACCGGTCGACCGCGCCAGTACTTCGGCGATTTCCACATCTGTAACCCGGTTACGCAGTAGATGCATTGTCTTGCCTTCTACCAGGGTCGCTGCAGCAAGCTGTTTTTCCAATTCGGGGATCTTGCCGTATTGCAGTTCTGACATACGTCCCAGATCACCCTGACGACGCGCTTGTTCCAAAGTGATTTTCGCTTGTTCCAACGCAGCTTTAATATTCTGAGTCCCCGTCAGAGAAGCTTTTTCCGCCTTCCACTCTTCCTCTAGCTTCGAGTATTCACGCTCTTTTTGCTCCAGTTCAGTACTTAACAGCTCCAGGCGTTTCAGGCTGGCTTCATCAGACTCTTTCTTCAACGCCTGCTGTTCCAGCTTCAACTGGATAATACGGCGATCCAATCTATCCAGCGGTTCTGGTTTAGAGTCGATTTGCATACGAATGCTTGATGCCGCTTCATCGATCAGATCGATAGCCTTATCTGGTAATTTACGATCGGCAATATAACGATGAGATAACATAGCAGCAGCGACTATCGCCGGATCGGTAATCTGTACATGGTGATGTAACTCATAACGTTCTTTCAGACCACGTAGAATCGCGATGGTATCTTCCACGCTTGGCTCAGCGACAAACACCTTTTGGAAACGTCTCTCAAGCGCGGCATCTTTTTCGATATACTGACGGTATTCATCCAGCGTGGTTGCGCCGACACAATGCAATTCACCGCGAGCAAGCGCAGGTTTCAGCATATTACCTGCATCCATCGCACCATCAGCCTTGCCAGCACCGACCATGGTATGTAGTTCATCAATGAACAAGATGACATTGCCTTCCTGCTTCGAGAGGTCGGTTAGTACACCTTTCAGGCGCTCTTCAAACTCACCACGGTATTTGGCTCCTGCAATCAGCGCGCCCATATCTAACGATAAAACGCGTTTATTCTTTAATCCTTCAGGAATTTCCCCATTGACAATACGCTGTGCAAGCCCTTCAACAATTGCGGTTTTACCTACGCCAGGCTCACCAATGAGTACCGGGTTGTTTTTTGTTCTGCGCTGTAATACCTGGATAGTACGGCGAATTTCTTCATCCCGGCCAATAACGGGGTCCAACTTGCCTTGCTCGGCACGCTCGGTTAAATCAATAGTGTATTTTTTTAAAGCCTGCCGCTGATCTTCTGCTCCCTGCTCATTCACCTGTTCTCCTCCCCGAATCTGTTCGATCGCTTTAGTCACGTTTTCCTCGGTAGCGCCAGCGTTCTTTAGCACATCACTGAATGTGCTTCGGGACTCTAAAACAGCCAAGACAAACAGTTCTGAAGAAATAAATGTATCGCCCCGTTTTTGGGCCAGCTTGTCGCAGATATTTAAAGTTTTTACCAGTTCATTGGATGGCTGAACATCGCCACCAGTCCCTTCTACCTGTGGTAAGCGACCTAATGCCTGTTCAATGGCACTTTTAAGATTAACAACATTTGCGCCCGCCGCCGTTAACAAAGGGCTAACCGTGCCACCTTCCTGGTTCAGGAGAGCACTCATCAGATGAAGTGGTTCAATAAATTGATGATCCCGCCCAAGTGCGAGAGATTGAGCATCGGCGAGGGCAAGCTGGAATTTATTGGTAAGACGATCCAGACGCATAACTCCTCCCATACATACTGGTCAAAATTGCTACCGGAGATTAAATAAGGCCATCTTTCAAAATTTCAAGATGACTTTGCCAGTAATAATAGGAGGAAAAACGTTAACTGTCCCGGACCGCCTTAATTCAATAGGTTATATCACCCAGACTAAAGTTGCCATACGACCGGTTACGCCATCGCGTCGATATGAGAAAAATTTTTGCGGTTCACTGACGGTACAGGCCTCTCCGCCAAAAATTTTCGTCACACCCGCAGCCTGCAAACGTAAACGTGCAAGTTGGTAAATATCCGCCAGAAATTTTTCACCTTGAGAGACAAAAGCCATTGCCGATTGGGGATCATCCTGAGTAAAGGCAGCTTTTACTTCAGCACCCACCTCAAACTGTCGCGGACCAATAGCCGGGCCTAACCATGCCATGATATTCGATGGAGAGGAGCGAAATCGCAATACCGATTGTTCCAGCACCCCAGCCTGCAATCCTCGCCAGCCAGCATGAGCGGCGGCGACTTCATCACCAGCTTCAGTACAAAACAACACAGGCAGACAGTCGGCCGTCATCACCGCACAAACTCGCTCTTTGCACCTGGTATATACAGCATCCCCTTTCACTGAAACCGGCGTGTCATTATCTAATTCCACAACCTGTGTACCATGAACCTGTTCCAACCAGTATGGCATTGATGGTAAAGATGCGACTTCCACCAGCTTATTTCGATTTTCATACACGTGTAGTGCATCATCACCGACATGATTTCCTAAATTAAAGGAATCATAGGGCGGCATACTGACGCCCCCAATGCGGGTAGTGCTGTAAGCACGAATATTATGTGGTGCTGGCCAATTGGGTTGTATAAGCATGTAGTCACCAGCCCAGTTGTTCTTTAAACGCTTCTGTGTCAGCTTTTAATGCGTCTATCAATTTCACCATATCCTGTGGCAGGGGAGCATGCCACTCCATCTGAATTCCACTGATAGGGTGATACAAACGCAACATGGTGGCATGTAGAGCCTGGCGATCAAAACCACGTAGAACCGCGATAAATTCGTCTGACGCTCCTTTCGGAGAGCGTGGACGCCCACCATATAAAGGATCACCCACCAAAGGATGATTTATATGTGCCATATGTACGCGAATCTGATGAGTACGGCCGGTTTCCAAACGTAACCGCAAACGGGTATGAGCGCGGAAATGTTCCATAATCCGGTAATGCGTAACAGCAGGTTTTCCCATCGGATGAACAGCCATGTGAGTACGTTTTGTAGCATGACGGGCTATCGGCTCATCAACCGACCCTCCCGCCGTCATCGTACCAACCGCCACCGCTTCATATTCACGGGTAATTTCACGGGCCTGCAACGACTCCACCAGCCGGGTTTGGGCCGGTACGGTCTTCGCCACAACCATCAATCCAGTGGTATCTTTATCCAGTCGATGAACAATCCCAGCACGAGGAACATCCACAATTTCTGGATAATGATGGAGCAATGCATTTAATACCGTACCGTCAGGATTTCCCGCGCCAGGATGTACAACCAGATCTCGGGGTTTATTGATCACCAGAATATCCTGGTCTTCATAAACAATATCCAGTGCAATTGCTTGTGCTTCCCAACGCGCATCCTCTTCGATCAATGCATCAATGGCCACTAATTCGCCACCAAGCACCTTCTCTTTTGGCTTATTCATAATATTGCCGTTAATCTGTACCCGCTGTTCCAAAATCCACTCTTTTATGCGTGAACGGGAATAATCAGGGAACAATTCGGCTAAAGCCTGATCTAAACGTTGTCCGAGTTGAGATTCGGCCACTATTGCCGTGAGTTGTACTTGTTGTGCCATAGTATGCAGCTTCTTTATTAACGTTGGGTTTTAACGGCGACGCCGTTTAAAATAATGTACTATTGTAGCTGGTCTTAATCGGGAGCTTAACGGACAGTTTCCCGAAAAAACACTGAGGATAATCAAAACGTCATGACGCGTATGAAATACCTGGTGGCTGCAGCCACGTTGAGCCTGGCGCTGGTTGGTTGCTCCAGCAACTCCAAAGATGCAGTTCCTGATCGCCCACCTTCAGAAATTTATGCCACTGCTCAGGAAAAACTGCAGGATGGCAACTTTAAGGCCGCCATTACGCAGTTGGAAGCGTTGGATAACCGTTATCCATTTGGTCCTTATTCACAACAGGTTCAGTTGGATCTCATTTATGCCTACTATAAATCTGCCGAGCTACCGTTAGCTCAGGCATCCATTGATCGTTTTATCCGCCTGAACCCTACGCATCCTAACATAGACTATGTGCTCTATATGCGTGGCCTGACCAACATGGCGTTAGATGATAGTGCATTACAAGGATTCTTTGGTGTTGATCGTTCAGACCGCGATCCTCAGTACGCCCGTGCAGCTTTCCAAGCCTTTCGCCAGCTAGTGCAAGGTTACCCGAGAAGTCTCTACGCTACTGATGCCAGCAAACGTCTGGAATTCCTGAAAGAACGCCTGGCCAAATATCAACTTTCAGTCGCGCAATATTACACGAAACGCGGCGCTTATGTAGCGGTTGTTAACCGTGTTGAGCAAATGATGAAAGATTATCCGGATACGCAGGCGACAAGAAAAGCGCTGCCATTAATGGAAAATGCTTACCGTGAATTGCAGTTAACTGCAGAGGCAGACAAAGTAGCAAAAATTATCGCCGTCAACCCTGTTTAACGATTACAAAGCCTATCACCACGGCAGCTTAGGCTGCCGTTTTTTATACCGTATTTCTTGTTTGAAAATGAAACGCCGGGAAATAAAACACCCAGCGTCAACAATAAATCTTACCGATAATGCCATAGCCTTTACACAGCCACAAGACCAGTGTGGTTATTCCCAAAGACAGTTCACAAATCAAGGTTTATTGACGAAAAGTGACAAAAAAAAGTGATCGGAATCACCCATTTTGTTCCATCTAGAGGTATGCTGAAACTATCCAAGACGGACAAGGCAGAGAGGTAAGTTTTTATGACTATCAATATTACCAGTAAGCAAATGGATATTACCCCCGCAATACGTCAACATGTCGAAGACCGTCTCACGAAACTGGATAAATGGCAAACACAGTTAATTAACCCACATATTATCCTATCCAAAGAGCCACAAGGCTTTGTTGCCGATGCCACGATCAATACCCCCAATGGTCCCCTGGTCGCCAGTGCCAAACACGAAGATATGTATACTGCCATCAATGAGCTCATTGCCAAACTCGAACGCCAGCTGAATAAAGTACAGCATAAAAGCGAAGCGCGTCGTGCCGAGTCTTGTATAAAAGATGTCAATCTGCAGGTTTCTCCGGAGGAATAAAAGCAGGTTATGTATTTTATTTCCACTAACGCGCCGTCAGGCGCGTTTTTTATTGACAGGATGAAAAGGCAGCAGTTACCTTACTAACATCAACAGCAAGGATTTTAATCATGAATCAAAAGTTGTTCTTCTTCGTATTTTTTTTCATTCTACCCGGCTGGGGGCAATTGTCGTGTGAGTGAGAATACGAAGACGAACAAAAAAGCCTCCTGAACTTAGGGGGCTTTTTTATATGGACAGCAAACAGGTAAATGCCTTATGACCGACAATCCGTTACTGATATTACGCAACCGCATCAGCGCTCTAGATATGCAACTGCTTGAATTGTTAGCTCAAAGACGGGAGCTGGCACTGGAGGTAGCAAAAACCAAACAACATACTCACCGCCCCATCCGCGATAAGGAACGTGAACGCGACTTGCTTTCAGCCTTGATTGACGAAGGGAAAAAACATCATCTTGATGGCCACTATATTACTCGGCTGTTCCAGCTTATTATCGAAGATTCTGTTCTTACTCAGCAAGCCTTACTGCAACAACATTTGAATCAAACCACGTCACATTCAGCACGTATTGCTTTTTTAGGTCCGAAAGGTTCTTATTCTCATTTGGCAGCCCGCCAGTATGCAGCTCGCCATTTCGACAATATTATTGAGTGCGGATGCCAAAAGTTTCACGACATCATCAACATAGTGGAAATCGGTCAGGCTGATTACGCTGTATTACCGATTGAAAATACCAGTTCAGGTTCTATCAATGATGTCTATGACCTACTGCAACACACAGGATTATCTATTGTTGGTGAAATAACCAATCCGATTGATCACTGTGTTCTGGTCGCTGTTGATACCCACCTTGATCAAATAGAAACGGTTTACAGCCATCCCCAACCCTTTCAACAATGCAGCAATTTTATTAATCGCTTCCCACACTGGAAAATCGAATACTGCGAAAGTACGGCTGCGGCAATGGCCAAAGTATCAGAACTGAAATCCTCCAAGGTTGCCGCATTAGGCAGTGAGGCAGGAGGTACGCTTTACCAGTTACAAGTACTGGAACATAACCTGGCGAACCAGTCACAAAATATTACCCGCTTTATTATATTGGCCCGCAAACCTATCGAAGTTACCGAACAGGTACCAGCCAAAACAACGCTTATCATGGCAACAGGTCAGCAATCCGGCGCTCTGGTGGAGGCATTACTTGTACTGCGTGAACACGGTATCGTAATGACAAAACTGGAGTCCCGACCCATTCACGGTAATCCATGGGAAGAGATGTTTTATATTGATGTTCAGGCCAATCTGCGCAGTAAAGAAATGCAAAACGCGCTCAAAGATCTGGCGATGATAACCCGTTCATTAAAAGTGCTTGGCTGCTATCCCAGTGAAAACATTGTACCAGTAGAGACTGATTGATAACAAAAAACGCCATACCCGACTAAAGGGGAATGGCGGTAATATCATTAAAGACTAATTTTCTACTGCCGAATATCGTTAGCCTGGCGCAATAACACTTGGCTCTCTGATTGGAAACGGCGTGCATAATCACCAAACCAGTGTTCAACTTTTCTGAAGCTACTGATAAAAGCAGCTTTATCTCCTTGCTCCAGCAACGCGATAGCCTCACCAAATCGCAGATAATAGCGTTTGATCAATGCCAGATTATTTTCTGAAGACATGATGATATCTGCATACAACTGCGGATCCTGAGCAAACAGACGGCCTACCATTGCCAGTTCCAGGCGATAAATCGGTGAAGATAAAGCCAGTAATTGTTCCAATTGCACATTTTCTTCTGCCAAATGCACCCCATAAGCAAAAGTAGCGAAATGGCGTAGAGCCTGAATAAAGGCCATATTCTGATCGTGTTCAACAGCACTGATACGATGTAATCTCGCTCCCCATACCTGAATTTGCTCCAGCAACCACTGATAGGCTTCAGGTTGACGACCGTCACAATACACCACCACCTGTTTGGCCAGGCTACCACTGTCTGGTCCGAACATCGGATGCAATCCCAATACAGGACCCGAATGAGCCGCTAACATCGCCTGCAATGGACCATTTTTTACCGATGCCAGATCTACCAGGATGCAGTCATCAGGTAGTTTGGGAAGCAGGGCAATGACCTGTTCCGTTACATGAATAGGAACACTGACAATAACCATACCTGCATCGGATAATAACGCGTCAGCCTGCGGCCAGTCATCCTGTTCCAAAATCTTGACCTGGTAACCAGACAACGTCAGCATTTTGTCAAACAACCGCCCCATCTGCCCATGACCACCAATAATCACCACGGAGCGGAGTTGAGGACATAGCGTTTTAAACCCTTTATCGTTCTCACTAGAATATGATTCCCGTATGACACGACGCAAAACATCCTCAATCAGATCAGGAGGAACACCTAACATCTCCGCTTCTTTTCGGCGTGAACTCAGCATCGCTGCTTCTCGTTCCGGAGCGTAAATCGGTAACCCATAGCGACTTTTCACTTCGCCAACATCCGCTACCAGTTGTAATCGGCGTGATAACAGCGTCAGCAGCGCTTTATCTACCTCATCAATCTGATCACGTAAAGCGGTCAGTTCAGCGACCATTTATTATTCTCCTAACCGATTTGTGCCTACCGCATCAAGTTCCTGATGTAACGAACGTAACAATGTTTCCGTACTTTCCCAACTGATACAGGCATCAGTCACGGATACACCATAATGCATCTGCGAACGTGGCTGCTCGGATGACTGATTGCCTTCGTTAATATTGCTCTCTAGCATCAATCCTATGATAGAACGGTTACCTGCCTTAATCTGCTCAATAATCGATTCCACCACCAACGGCTGCCGACGATAGTCCTTATTGGAATTACCGTGGCTACAATCTATCATCAGCGCCGGCTTCAGCCCTGCGTCCCGCATCTGTTTTTCACACTCAGCGACATCCTGTGCACTGTAATTAGGTCTTTTTCCGCCGCGTAAAATAACATGTCCATCAGCGTTGCCTTGTGTCTGCAGTAGACATACCTGACCGCCCTGGTTAATACCAACAAAACGATGTGGCATTGAGGCTGCTTTCATTGCATTAATAGCAGTACCAAGACTACCATCCGTACCATTTTTAAAGCCGACCGGCATTGAGAGGCCAGAAGCCATTTCCCGATGCGTCTGGGACTCAGTGGTCCTCGCGCCGATTGCAGACCAACTAAAGAGATCCCCCAAATATTGTGGGCTGTTCGGGTCCAGAGCTTCAGTCGCCAACGGCAATCCCATGTGGACCAATTCAAGTAACAGACCACGGGCAATATGCAATCCAGCTTCTACATCAAACGACCCATCCATGTAAGGATCATTGATTAATCCTTTCCAACCAACAGTGGTACGCGGTTTTTCAAAATAGACACGCATAACGATATACAGCCGATCACTCAATTCAGTTGAAAGCGTTTTTAAACGACGCGCATAATCCAGAGCAGCATCCGTATCATGGATTGAACAAGGGCCACAAACGATCAACTGTCGATCATCACGGCCATGAATAATATTCGCAATGGTGCTACGTGACTGCGCAATAGCTTGCTGTTCTCGATCATTCAGTGGGAATTTGGCTTTCAATTCATCAGGCGTGATTAACACCTGTTCATCACTGATATTGATATTATTGAGCGAATCTTTTTGCATATGCATGATCCTGTTAATTCCTGTCTATGAGGGACACTAGCGCCCATATCGCGTTACGGATGACACCATAACATACCGCGTAAATTTTTCAATCCACATCCGTAAAGAAAAAATTACTGCCTGTAAAACCAGATAAAGATCACTAAATTTGCATCAACCCTCACTTCCAGCCAACACCACTCTATCCCTTTGTTGGGAAATGATAGAATCAATACATAAGGGGGAAATAATGTTAAAAGTAATAATTATCGATGATGAGAAACCAGCCCGCGAAGAGCTGGGGCTACTCCTGGCGAACGAATCGGATATCACTATTATCGCCGAATGCAACAATGCGCTGGAAGCCATACCGACGATAAATCGTCTTCAACCGAATGTGATATTTCTCGATATCCAAATGCCAAAAATCAACGGATTGGAAATGGTGTCCATGCTTGATCCAGACACTATGCCATATGTGGTGTTTGTCACAGCGTATGATGAATATGCCATTCGCGCTTTCGAAGAACATGCCTTCGACTATCTACTCAAGCCTCTTGATGCTCAACGGTTATCAAAGACGCTAAATAGATTACGACGAGGTGTAAGTGTAAATAAAAATGTACAATTAATTACCGAACCCTACTTACGCCATATTCCTTGTTATGGGCACAACCGTATTTTTCTGCTGAAAGTTGAAGAAGTTGAATATTTAAGCTCAGAACTCAGCGGTGTACATGTCGTAGGCGTGACACAATCAGGTTATACCCAACTTTCACTGAAAACACTGGAGGAAAAGACACCGTTTGTTCGCTGTCATCGACAATATATGGTCAACACGGAATTATTGAAGGAAATACAACTAATGGATAACGGTTCTGCTGATGTCATAACCAATACAGGTAAACACATACCGGTTAGTCGACGATATTTAAAATTATTGAAAGAAAAACTGGGTATCACCTGAATGTTGTTTTTAATGAAGAACTCGCCCCAAGCATACACATCTGACAAAAAGGTTAATGGTTTTCACCAAGATCAGTAATAACCTTTGACCACCAAATTTATCGCCAACGCTGGCAAAAACTTACTGGAATATTGTGATGTTTATCACGAAAATAGCGGGACAGAAATTTCGGGTCAGTCTCGTCGGTCAACAAAAAACCGAATAGTTCTACCCGCTCAGAGATATTTAGATGGATGTCATTGGAATCATCATGTCGTCGGGGAAATCCTCCGTTGATGTCGCGCTTTATACGCTGCTGCCGATCATGGTCGTAATGCTAGTCATCATGCAGTTTCTGGAATCAAAAGGGATAGTGGATGCACTCGTCAGGTGGATGGCCCCCATCCTCAAACCCTTTGGACTAGCCGGCATGAGCACCTTTGCACTGATTCAGCTCAACTTTGTCAGCTTTGCCGCACCACTGGCGACCTTATCAATTATGGAAAAACGAGGCATATCCGATCGCCATATGGCAGCAACACTGGCCATGGTATTCGCCATGGGACAGGGCAACGTATTTTACCCTCTTATTCCGTTTGGCCTGAACTGGGCTGCGGCCATCGTGATTTCAATCACTGGTGGCCTGGCTGCCGCAGCTATCACCTATCATGTTCTTGGACGTAGACTGTCCGCGGCGGAAAGCAGCCGCTCCGATGAGGTTTCTGCCGAGGAGCCTGGCCGGAAAGGGATTATCGGTATCATCAATAGCGCGGGGGCAGACGCCATCAGGTTGGCGCTCGGATCGGTGCCGATGCTAATTTTATCAATGACGATTGTCGGCATTCTGGAATCGGCTGGCGCGGTAACTGCACTTGAACACTTTTTCTCGCCGCTACTTGCTTCGGTCAATATTTCCCCTATTTTCGTGATGCCAACACTGGTGAAATGTCTGGCGGGTGGCACCGCTTACTTTGGCGTAGTGTCAGACCTAATTTATCAAGGGAAAATGACCGCCAGCCAGATCAACGCCTCCACCGGTTTGCTGGTACAAACCTTTGATTTACCGGGAATTGGCATTTTTCTAGGCGTGGGCTCACGTTTCACCCGCTTATTCCGCTACGCTGCGCTGGGTGCCCTGTTTGGTATTCTGATTAGAACGTTGCTGCATTTGTTGATATTTTAATTGAAGAAATTGATACTAAATTAATGTCGTTTCAACATCAGCTTTTCTCACGGAGTTATTGAAGCCAAACGGACCATCCCGAGCAAACACAGATTCAATTAGGAAACGCAGGATTTAGCGATGTTGAATTTATCAATGATCGGATACATATGTTCCCAACCGTCATAGCACGCAAGTCAAATTAAGATGTGTTGCTCACCATCTGTCATTGGTATTATCTGGAATTAATAGTAAAAAAAAGGGCATGCCAGTGTGGCACGTCCCTTTTCTATAACCGCTTTTCGGATGTTGCGAAAGCGCGCTCTTAGTTAAGACGCTCTTTAATACGAGCAGACTTACCAGCACGTTCACGCAGGTAATACAGTTTGGCTTTACGCACAGCACCGCGACGTTTAACAGTAATACTATCCACTACTGGAGAGTGAGTCTGAAATACGCGCTCTACGCCTTCGCCATTAGAAATCTTACGAACAGTGAATGCAGAGTGCAGACCGCGGTTACGAATAGCGATAACCACGCCCTCGAATGCCTGCAGACGTCTTTTGGAACCTTCAACGACCCATACCTTCACTTCCACGGTATCACCCGGACGAAATGCAGGTATATCTTGCTTCATCTGCTCTTGTTCAAGTTGCTTGATAATGTTGCTCATAATATGTCTCTTACCCTAGGTAAACTGATATTTGGGTTCGCTCGGCACTCCCGTAACGACCCACTAATACTTGTGTTGTCCAGACTGATATTCATTTTGAAATTCAGTCAACAACCTTGCTTGCTCGTCAGTCAGAGCTAGGCTTTTCAGAAGTTCAGGTCTTCTAAGCCAGGTTCGGCCCAGCGACTGCTTCAAACGCCAGCGACGTATTTCAGCATGGTTGCCTGACAGCAGAACTGCCGGAACGTCCATACCGGTCAACACTTCAGGACGAGTGAAATGGGGGCAATCCAACAATCCATCCGCAAAAGAGTCCTCTTCTGCTGAAGCTTCATGACCCAGAACCCCCGGAATAAACCGGGACACGGAATCAATCAATGTCATTGCTGGCAATTCACCACCACTGAGAACGTAATCACCGATTGACCATTCTTCATCAATCTCAGTCTTGATTACGCGCTCATCAATTCCCTCGTATCGACCACAAACCAGAATCATCTTCTGATTAGTGGCAAGTTGACGTACGCCTTGCTGATCTAATTTGCGGCCCTGCGGTGACAGATAAATCACCTTCACACCTTTGCCTGCCGCTGTTTTTGCTGCATGAATCGCATCCCGCAAAGGTTGCACCATCATCAGCATACCGGGGCCACCACCATAGGGGCGATCGTCTACGGTACGATGCCGATCGTAAGCGAAATCTCGCGGACTCCAATACTGTACGCTCAGCAGGCCATTTTTAACTGCCCGGCCTGTAACTCCATAATCAGTAATGGCGCGGAACATCTCTGGAAACAGGCTGATAACCCCAATCCACATAGTTTTGTTCCACCCGATATTACTATTCAGTACAGAGTTCAAAAACCAGGATCCCAATCTACTTCGATACGATGAGTAGAGAGGTCAACATGCTTGACAACCTGTTCAGTCAGGAACGGGATCAACCGCTCCTTGACTCCGTAAGCATCTTTCAGAGTAGCTCTTACTACTATGACGTCATTTGAACCGGTTTCCATCATATCAGTGACTTTCCCCAGCTCGTAACCAGCAGTGGTCACAACCTCACAGCCAATAAGATCCTTCCAGTAATAATCACCCTCTCCCAGTTCAGGCAACTGCGCTGAATCAACGATAATTTCACAATTCGTCAGTAAATTCGCAGCTTCCCGATCATCAACATCTTTAATTTTGATGACCAGATCCTGATTATGGTGCTTCCAGCTCTCAATTTCGATAAGCTGCCAACGACCTTTGTTCTGGATAAACCAGGGTTGATAGTCAAAAATACTTTCGGCGTCTTCGGTGGATGAAAACACTCTGAGCCAACCCCTGATACCATACGTTGACCCCATTTTACCCATCACAACCGGGCTAACGGGAGCATGCGAGCTAAGTTGATTGCTCATTGTCACCACCGCAACAGATTATGCTGCTTTCTTAACGTCTTTGATCAACGCAGAAACGCGATCAGAAACGGTAGCACCCTGACCAACCCAATGCTCAATACGGTCAAGATCCAAACGTAAGACTTCAGCCTGACCAGTTGCGATCGGGTTGAAGAAGCCTACACGTTCAATAAAACGACCATCGCGCGCATTGCGGCTATCGGTCACGACGACTTGATAGAACGGGCGTTTTTTAGCGCCGCCACGAGCCAAACGAATTGTTACCATAACATCCTCTTTAGTGAATAAAACAGCCAGGCCCCATCGAGGAACGGGGCCCAGTGTCATATAAAAAGCCCGAAAAGTTTACTCATTTTGGCGCAAAAAGCAATCTAAAGCGTCTTTATCAAGTAAGACTTTATACGAGCCAGATTAAAATTGACGGTATTAACGCCCCGAGAATCCCGGTGGCATCATACCTTTCATACCGCGCATCATTTTGGCCAGACCGCCATTTTTCATCTTCTTCATCATGCGTTGCATATCATCAAACTGCTTCAACAAACGATTTACGTCCTGCACTTGCATCCCAGACCCCATTGCAATACGACGTTTACGGGAACCTTTGATGATGTCAGGTTTGGCACGTTCCTGCCGAGTCATAGAGTTGATAATCGCTTCCATGCGCACCAGAACTTTATCATCCATTTGAGACTTCACATTGTCCGGTAATTGTCCCATCCCCGGCAATTTACTCATCATGCTGGCCATGCCGCCCATATTGCGCATCTGTTTTAGCTGATCCAGAAAATCAGTAAGATCGAATCCATCACCCTTTTTGAGTTTCTTGGCCAGTTTTTCAGCCTGAGTACGATCAACTTTGCTTTCAAGATCCTCAATCAGAGAAAGTACATCCCCCATGCCGAGAATGCGGGAAGCAATACGCTCAGGATAGAAAGGTTCAAGGGCTTCCGTTTTCTCACCTACACCCAGGAACTTAATCGGCTTACCAGTGATGTGACGGATAGAAAGCGCAGCACCGCCACGTGCATCACCATCAACCTTGGTTAGAATCACCCCAGTCAACGGTAGTGCTTCACTGAACGCTTTCGCGGTATTTGCCGCATCCTGCCCCGTCATGGCATCGACGACAAACAGGGTTTCTATCGGCTTAATCGCTGCATGGATCTGCTTGATCTCATCCATCATGGCGTCGTCGACATGCAAACGGCCAGCGGTATCCACCAACAGAACATCGTAGAATTTCAGTTTGGCATGCTGTAGCGCACGGTTAACAATATCAATCGGTTTTTCCTGCGCATCTGACGCAAAGAAATCTACACCGACAGATTGAGCCAAGGTCTCCAACTGTTTAATGGCTGCAGGACGGTAAACGTCGGCAGAAACCACCAGCACTTTTTTCTTTTGCTTCTCACGCAGAAATTTGCCCAGCTTTCCCACGCTGGTTGTTTTACCGGCCCCTTGCAGGCCAGCCATCAACACCACGGCAGGGGGCTGTGCGGCCAGATTTAGTTCGGCATTAACCTCCCCCATCGCAGCAGTCAGTTCATTTTTAACAATTTTGACAAACTCTTGCCCTGGCGTCAGACTCTTATTGACTTCTTGTCCTACCGATTGCTCTTTGACCCGGTTGATAAAATCACGAACTACCGGCAAAGCCACATCAGCCTCAAGCAGAGCCATGCGCACTTCACGCAATGTTTCTTTAATATTCTCTTCAGTCAGCCGGCCACGGCCGCTAATAGTGCGCAATGTGCGCGATAGTCGATCGGTTAAATTTTCAAACATATCTCATGCTCAACGTAAAACTGGCCGCTACCGCGACGCGAATAGGGGAATTATAACACGAAAGCCTTGCCAATCTCTGCGCTACTCGTGGATAACAAGTTGGTGCCTTTACTGACTAAGGCTATACTGACTCTCTATTTTACCCAGTTGATATTTAATAACCTATTGTTTATGTCTGTTTTCGCTATTGTGGCTTTAGCGGCCTATTCACTCAGCCTCGGACTGATTATCCCCAGTCTGGTGCGAAAAGACAGTGCCTATCGCCGTCTGGCTGTGGTATCCGCCACACTCGCCCTTGTCTGCCATGCAGTGGCGCTATATCAACGAATCTTTGATGTTCAGGTCGGACAGAACCTGAGTCTGTTGAATATTGGGTCATTAATCAGCTTGATGATCTGTACGATAATGACCATTGTGGCATCACGCAATCGTGGCTGGTTTCTATTGCCTATTGTCTATACTTTTGCGTTGCTTAATCTGGTTTTTGCCAGCTTCATGCCTGGAGAATTTATCACGCATCTGGAAGCAAGACCGGGTCTTATGGTGCATATTGGCCTGGCGTTATTTTCCTACGCCACACTGATGATCGCCGCACTTTACGCGCTGCAACTGGCCTTTCTAGATTATCTGCTGAAAACCAAAAAGCTGGGTTTCGCAACGGATATGCCACCATTACTAAGCATAGAACGCAAAATGTTCCATATTACACAGGTCGGTGTTGTTCTACTCACACTTACATTGTGTACCGGTCTTGTTTATATGAATGACCTGCTGAACAACAGAGAAAATTTTCACAAAGCCCTTTTTTCCCTACTAGCCTGGTTTGTTTATATCCTGCTGTTATGGGGACATTATCATGAAGGATGGCGAGGTCGTCAGGTAGTATGGTTTAACCTGATTGGTGCATTATTACTGACGCTAGCCTATTTTGGCAGCAGGGTTATTCAAAACATTATTGCTCACTAAATTAAAAAAAGAGAGCCCCTAAACACTGAGCTCTCTTTTTTCACTGCATATGGCAAGTTAGCCCACTAAATATGCAACTCGGCCAATTTATCCTTCGGCAATGCCAAATCGTCATTTCTATTTACTAACACATCCTTTTCCAGGATATGACGAGCAATATCCTGCGCTTCCTCCAAAGAATGCATTGTATAACTTCCGCACTGATACACATTGAGCTCCGGGATTTTACGCTGATCAGTGACTTTCAGTACATCCGCCATTGCTGCTTTCCAAGCCTCAGCAACGCGTTGTTCTGCTGGCGTACCAATCAGACTCATATAAAAACCCGTACGACAACCCATAGGGGAAATATCAACAACTTCCACGCCATCTCCATTCAGATGATCGCGCATAAACCCCGCAAACAAATGCTCCAGCGTATGAATACCCCGCTCTGGCATGATTTCAGAATTCGGGCGACAAAAACGCAAGTCAAAAACAGTAATCGTGTCACCATGAGGGGTTTTCATGATTTTTGCGACACGAACTGCAGGAGCGTCCATTCGAGTATGGTCTACGGTAAAACTATCTAGTAATGGCATCTTGCCACCTCCTCATCGAAAAAATTATTTTTCTCGTTTACAGGAAACTTTTTTGATCAGTACGAGTCATAGTATATGAAAGACGCGCATTTATTATCATCATCCCTAATTATCATTATCAGATATTTCTTTTGGCCACATTACTCATGTGGCCTTTTTCTTTTTGATACTAATGAGCGGCCAAATACTCATCGAAACTCACTGTATCGCTTGCTTCCAACTGACGCTGATGTTGCCAGGAACGTGCACTTTCCGCCGCCAATCGAGACTCTGACAATATCTCCAACGGCTCCTGCAACAAGATTTCCCGGTACTGTCCAGACAATCTCAGCCCGACACTGCCACTACTGCTTTCCAACATCATAGATAATAATCGTCCAGAGAAAGTACTCTCTGGGTCGTCAAAACCACCGACTAGCTGATCACAGACTTGCTGATAATAAGGGTTGTCATTCTCATGATCTAACAATTCCGCAACACGTCGTAAATCGGTAAATAATCTACGTCCCACATCAGCCAAGAGCTGCTGTTCAGACTCGCACCCCATACCAATGGTTTGACCAGGCTTACGCCCTTCCAGAATAACCCGGTTCCAGTTCTTACGTGTACAAAGCAGCTCATCCGCACTCATCTCCGGAGCATCCGCCAATGTACACCAGATTAAGAACAGATCGAGGAAACGTACCTGCTCAGCACTGACACCTGTCGGTGAGAACGGATTGATATCCAATGACCGTACTTCAATATATTCGACACCGCCACGTAATAACGCATCAGAAGGAGACTCATCTGTACGTGTAACACGCTTAGGTCTAATCGGAGCATACAATTCATTTTCTATTTGTAACACATTTGTGTTCAACTGCAGATAGTGCCCCTCTTTTTTCACCCCAATCCGAGCATACTCCTCTGATGGTGTTTTTATCGCCCGCTTCAGTGCCGAAACATAAGTCTCAAGGTTATTGAAAGTAATCCCAAGATTGCTTTGCGATTTGTTGGTATAACCCAAATCACTAAGGCGCAACGACGTTGCATAAGGAAGGTAACACATCCCGTTTTCTGTACGTTCAAAAGGTATTGAGGTTTCCCTGCCTTGCAGGAATGATTGACAGATAGCCGGTGAAGCACCGAATAAATACGGAATAATCCAACCGAAACGATAATAATTTCGTATCAATTGGAAATAACCGGTAGAAATGTCGGATTTGCCGCTAATCTCATCCTCAACACCAGCCCGGGCACGCCAGAAGGACATCGGCAGAGAAAAATTATAATGTACTCCTGAAATGGTTTGCATCAGCGCACCATACCGATTTTTTAATCCTTCCCGGTACAATGTTTTAAATCGTCCAATATTAGAGGAGCCATACTGCGCCAGCTCAATATCCTGTTCTGCAGCAATAAAGCACGGCATACTCAGTGACCACATCCGCTCTTCACCAAGATTGCGGGCGACATAACGGTGGATATCACGCAAGAAGGTAAGAAGATGATCAACGTCTCTATCCACCGGAGTAATAAACTCTAATAGAGTTTCAGCGAAATCCGTTGTAATCCAAGGGTGCGTCAACGCTGCCCCTAGTTGTTCCGGGTGTCCCGTATTAGCCAGATGTCCGTTTGCCATAATACGCAATGTTTCGCGCTCAATTCCTCGTTGGATCCCCTTTATAGCCTGAGGATTTTTTTCCAGCCAGGAAAGCGCCTGTGATACGTCCGGGATCAAATCGACCTCCCGCTATTGATTTTAATGATGGTAAGCATAGTAAAGGCTACATGGAGCTCACCAGATATGATTACAACTGTTCAGGATCACCATCCATGCCTTGAAGAGTGATCCTTGTCAAAAACGATATAGCGCAAGACATTATCAACAAAGAGATAAAGAGTCACCCTTACCAGGGCGTACGCAACCAGCCAACACACATAATAAATCGCCTATTACCGGAACCCAGCTAAATAATAGTGCAGTTGGACTATGATGGCGTAACTGGCGCATTGCCATTTCAACACGAGACAACCGTTCCAGTTCAGGTAAAAAATGACCAGTAACAACACTGCTTAATCTTTCAGCACATTCCCCAATGGTTACGATAGATATCAATAGCATAAGTCCAGTGCTATTCATCACTAAAAGTGATCAGCAATGCTTTGAAATCTGGCGGGGCGTAAGGAGAC
Source organism: Prodigiosinella confusarubida (assembly GCF_002847015.1). Classification (GTDB taxonomy): domain Bacteria; phylum Pseudomonadota; class Gammaproteobacteria; order Enterobacterales; family Enterobacteriaceae; genus Prodigiosinella; species Prodigiosinella aquatilis. The sequence goes on along the minus strand of NZ_CP025085.1, from coordinate 1,802,704 downwards.
ACTTAGAAAACGGCGCCAGAACAGGGAGATCCCCTCAGGTTCCGCTCAAAATGTTCTTACATCAACAACAGCCATATGAGCCCGTTCTGCCGCCTGAATACCATAATCGGCATCTTCAAAAACAACACAATGTTCAGGCGCCACTGCGATAAGTTCGGCGCAGCGCAGGAAAGTATCAGGGAAAGGCTTATGATTTTGCACATCATCCGCACCGACAACAGCACCAAAATAATCACGTAATCCAAGATGCCGCAACAGACGTTCTGCCAGGGCTCGTGAACTACCGGTACCGACAGCCATTGGGCGGAGACCATAATACTTTTTGACGACGTCTATCAATGGCAGAGGTTTTACCGCATCCAGCAACATTGATTCTGCAATAGCCGTTTTTTCAGCAGCAAGCATATAAGGATCAAGTTTGACCTGATGGCTGGTAATAATAGATTGCGCAATACGCCAGGTTGGAGATCCATTCAATGCTGTCATGGCGACACGATCATAATGCATCCCATACGTTGCTAACACCTGTTGCCATGCTCTACGGTGTGTTGGTTCAGTATCGAGGATGGTGCCATCCATATCAAAGATCAAACCTTGATAGCGATCGTACATCACGACTCCAGTCACTAAAAAAGAGTTTCTACTTTAACGTAAAGTAAAAACATTGTCTCTGACTCAATAACCTCAATAAAACCATACAATTACAGAAAAAATTGGGCAAACGTCAGGCTATGAAAGCAGAACTATAAGATAAATTTCAGAAAACGGCTGACGAAGGGAAAAGCTACATGGATGAAACAAATCAATATGGTGCATCCGGGAGGATTCGAACCTCCGACCGCTCGGTTCGTAGCCGAGTACTCTATCCAGCTGAGCTACGGATGCGTACTGAGATAACAGGATCGTTTGTGTTTCGATATGAGAGGAAGAGAACAACAGGCTAATGGTGCATCCGGGAGGATTCGAACCTCCGACCGCTCGGTTCGTAGCCGAGTACTCTATCCAGCTGAGCTACGGATGCATTAAATTTTACTGAAAATTCTCTTTTTTATTCGGATTCATTAGATAAACCCGACAAAACACACCCACTAAATGGTGCATCCGGGAGGATTCGAACCTCCGACCGCTCGGTTCGTAGCCGAGTACTCTATCCAGCTGAGCTACGGATGCATATTAATGGCGGTGAGGGAGGGATTCGAACCCTCGATGCAGCTTTTGACCGCATACTCCCTTAGCAGGGGAGCGCCTTCAGCCTCTCGGCCACCTCACCTTACGCTACCAATGATTACTTTTTGATTTCTCGTTCAGTGCTCACCGATACTGCGTGGCGCACATATTACTTTCCAGGACTTATAAGTCAAACAATTTTTCCCTTCTCATGTTTGTTTGCACAATTCGCACCCAACACGGATGGATTGGCAACAAAATGAATATATTATCAACAGGAAAACAACTGATTATCCTGTATCAGACAAGATGTGAATGCAAAAAATAAAAATGAGGGGAGCTGAAAATTCGAATCAAAAACCAGAACAACAATAGCGCCTCGTGAGAGCGAGACGCATTGTGAATCAATAAGATGTTGGCTGAGACTTCTCTGCCTGAATACGTTGGTAAATCTCTTCGCGGTGCACAGAAACTTCTTTAGGCGCATTCACACCAATACGAACCTGATTGCCCTTTACTCCTAGTACGGTAACCGTTACCTCATCGCCAATCATGAGGGTTTCGCCAACTCGACGAGTTAAAATAAGCATTCTTTGCTCCTTGAAAGATTATAAAGAGTCAGGTCTCTTCGTTCTCTCGCCATTATCCATCATGTGCCGAGGAAACGTAAACCTAGATGACAATAATTGCCTCATCATCCCACTCATAGCTTGTTACTAATGTTAAGTTTAGCCGATATAAGACAGCTTGCGTTTTTTGTTATCACAACCAGACCAAGGCATATTCTGCATTCAACATTCTGAAAGAGACACACGATTCGTCTTGTTTACGGTCATCCTTTACCGCAGGCCAAAAACGCCAAAACCATTAAGAGTCATGGCGTTTTGCCAGGATAGCGCTTGGTATAATAATACTTATAACTTATTAGCCACCCAGCCTTCAACGCTGGCTAGCGCAGATGGTAATGCCTTGACATCACTGCCGCCCGCCTGAGCCATATCAGGACGACCACCACCTTTGCCACCAATCTGGTTCGCCACGAATCCGATGAGTTCGCCAGCCTTAACTCTGTCAGTCAACGTTTTGGTTACCCCAGAGATAAGACTTACCTTACCATCCGAAGCCGTTGCCAGCACTATCACCGCCGATCCCAACTGGTTTTTCAGATCATCAACCATCGTGCGAAGCATTTGTGGCTCAACATTGTCCAACTGGGCTACTAACAGTTTTACTCCATTGATATCTTTCGCTTTACCGGAAAGAGAAGAACTTTCCTGAGCCGCCTGTTGTGCTTTCAGCTGTTGTAACTCTTTTTCCAGCATACGAGTGCGCTCAAGGACAGAACGTACTTTTTCAACCAGATTATTGCTGTCACCCTTCACAAGATGAGTCACATCTTCCACAAGATCGTTCTGACGATGCAATGCAGCTATCGCATTGTCTCCCGTTACAGCCTCGATACGGCGGATACCTGCGGCAGTACCGGATTCAGATTCAATCAGGAATAGACCAATGTCACCAGTACGGCTGGCATGTATACCACCACAGAGCTCAATAGAAAAATCACCCATGGTTAAAACGCGAACATGATCTTCATATTTTTCGCCAAAGAGCGCCATTGCCCCTTTTTCTCTCGCCGCCGACAATGCCATCACTTCAGTTTCAACCGGGAGATTACGGCGAATCTGAGCATTAACGATATCCTCGACCTGACGCACTTGTTCAGGTTTCATCGCTTCCTGATGAGAGAAATCAAAGCGCAGGTAGCTGTCATTCACCAAGGATCCTTTCTGCGCAACATGATCCCCCAGGACTTGACGCAACGCGGCATGCAGTAAATGTGTTGCCGAATGGTTCAGACGAATGCGACTACGACGAGCACTGTCTACCAGCGCATCAACACTATCACTTACCTGTAGCGAACCCATAGTCAACTTACCAATATGACCAATCGCCTGACCATATTTCTGGGTATCCTGCACCATGAAACGGGCTGTTTTGGTTTGTAGCTCTCCCTGATCGCCCACTTGCCCACCCGACTCACCATAGAAAGGCGTTTCATTCAAGATGACGACGGCGTCATCACCAGCATGAATCACGTCGACGGATTCACCTTCACGGTACAACGCAATAATGTTGGATTGCAGCTCGGTATGTTGATAACCACAGAACGGTGTAACCGTATCCACACGAACCAGGGTGTTATAATCGACGTCAAAACCACTTGCCTCACGAGCACGCTGACGCTGGGCTTCCATAGCTCGTTCAAAACCGGCCTCATCTACCTTCAGATTACGCTCACGGCATACATCGGCTGTCAGATCCAGCGGAAATCCGTAGGTATCGTACAAGCGGAATGCAGTCTCCCCGTCCAACGTATCACTTCGCAGGTTTTTAATTTCCTCATCCAACAGTGACAAACCGCGTTCCAGTGTGCGAGCAAACTGTTCTTCTTCACTTTTCAACGCCTGCTCAACCACGTTTTGCTGACACTTCAGCGCTTCCGCCGCTGGCCCCATAACATCAATCAGCGGCGCTACCAATTTATAGAAGAACGTTTCTTCAGCACCCAGCATGTTACCATGACGGACAGCGCGCCGGATGATGCGACGCAATACATAGCCACGATTTTCATTAGACGGCATCACGCCATCTGCGATCAGAAATGCGCAGGAACGGATATGATCAGCAATTACGCGCAATGATTTGTTAGTCAAATCTTGAGTGCCAATGACCTTCGCAACGGCATCGATCAGCGTTTTGAACAGGTCAATGTCGTAGTTGGAGTTAACATGCTGTAACACAGCGGAAATACGTTCTAATCCCATACCTGTATCAACTGACGGTTTTGGCAACGGTAATAACGTGCCGTCAGCCTGGCGGTTGAACTGCATGAAAACCAGGTTCCAGATTTCAATATAGCGATCACCATCCTCTTCCGGACTTCCCGGAGGCCCACCCCAAATATGGTCACCATGATCATAAAAAATTTCAGTGCAGGGACCACAAGGCCCCGTATCTCCCATTTGCCAGAAATTATCTGAGGCATACGGAGCCCCTTTATTATCACCGATACGGATAATACGTTCACTGGGAATGCCCACTTCATTGGCCCATATGTCATAGGCCTCATCGTCAGTTGCGTATACCGTTACCCACAGTTTTTCTTTAGGCAAATTGAACCACTGCTCACTGGTCAGTAGTTCCCAGGCATAACTGATAGCATCGTGCTTAAAATAATCACCGAAGCTAAAATTACCCAGCATTTCAAAGAAAGTATGATGACGGGCGGTATAACCTACATTTTCAAGATCGTTGTGCTTTCCACCGGCACGAACACAACGCTGAGAGGTAGTGGCACGTGAATAGCTACGCTTATCCAGTCCCAAGAATACGTCCTTGAACTGGTTCATCCCCGCATTGGTGAATAACAATGTCGGATCGTTACTCGGCACCAGAGAGCTACTGGAAACAACCTGGTGTCCTTTGCTATGAAAAAAGTCGAGAAACGCCTGACGGATCTCAGCGGTGTTCTTGCTCATAATTATCCTGAAATCAAGCTAAAAAAAACAGTCGTGGGCAAAATGAATGCGACATAACGACGCAACAATGCCAAACACGAACAGGAAAAGTGGGAATAAGATAAATTTTCTTAAGAGGGAAGTAAAATACCGTGTGCGTTCAATCGGAAAAATTCATGTAAATAGATTGAATTTCTTCATGCAAGAAGCCCCGATAGAGCAAATAACGCTGGATTTTAGCTTTTTCTTTCCATTCCGTTGACAAGAGAGATCCAAATTTGCGTCTGGCGATATCCTGAGCTAATTGACACCAATTGATATCACAATCCTGAAATACCAAAGCTTGTGTATATCTATCAATGCCTTTTTGACTGAGTTCACTGCGGATACGTTGTGAGCCATAACCTTTACGACTGCGACTGGCAATATAACGTCGAGCGAAACGGGTATCATCTAACCAATCATGCTCCTTGCAATAGGTGATAACCTGCTCTATCTCCTGCTCTTTACTGGAAGACTGACTTTCTTCAATAGTTACTGAACAGAAATACGCCACTAGTTTGCGGCGTATTTCTGCTTCGCTATGGTCACGCACCGAGAGCACATTCATCGCATAACGTAATAGCCTGCACATCCCGTCATCCTAGTACTGTTCGATAGCGCGTTACTGACATCGTCAACATTAAAAATCTTCACTAGTTTCGCCAGCGATCACTTTGTCAAGTTCAACATCACCAGCGGATTCAGATGACGTTAAGTCACTACTTTTATGTAACAACATATCACGCAGTTTTTTATCCAGCTCAGATGCGATGGCCGGGTTTTCCTTCAGGAAATTGCCGGCATTTGCTTTACCCTGACCGATCTTATCGCCATTGTAACTATACCAGGCACCCGCTTTCTCAATCAGTTTATGCTTCACACCCAGATCGACAAGTTCACCGTAAATGTTAATTCCTTCTCCGTAGAGAATCTGGAATTCAGCTTGTTTAAACGGTGCTGCCACCTTGTTTTTAACCACTTTTACTCGAGTTTCACTACCGACAACCTCTTCACCGTCCTTGATGGAACCGATACGGCGAATGTCAAGGCGCACGGAAGCGTAGAATTTGAGGGCATTCCCCCCGGTAGTGGTTTCTGGGTTACCAAACATCACACCAATTTTCATACGGATCTGGTTGATGAAAATCAGTAACGTATTGGCTTGTTTAAGGTTACCAGCCAACTTACGCATTGCCTGGCTCATCATTCTGGCGGCCAACCCCATATGGGAATCACCGATTTCACCTTCAATTTCAGCTTTTGGCGTCAATGCAGCAACGGAGTCAACGATGATAACGTCAACGGCACCAGAGCGGGTCAAGGCATCACAGATTTCCAGCGCTTGCTCCCCGGTATCAGGCTGAGAACATAGTAGGTTATCAATGTCCACACCCAATTTTTTCGCATAGATCGGATCCAGTGCATGCTCAGCATCGATAAATGCACAGGTTTTACCTTCACGTTGAGCAGAGGCAATAACCTGAAGTGTCAACGTGGTTTTACCGGAAGACTCTGGTCCATAGATTTCCACGATACGACCCATCGGCAAACCACCGGCACCCAGTGCGATATCCAGAGACAGAGAGCCCGTAGAGATGGTTTCAACATCCATTGAGCGATCTTCACCCAATCGCATGATAGAACCTTTACCGAATTGTTTCTCGATTTGGCTCATTGCCGCAGCCAATGCCTTTTGTTTGTTCTCATCAATAGCCATTTCTACTCCTGTCATGCAGCGTAAGGCTGCTTTTACACTGTTGCTTAATCATGATTCACCGAACTGATGGTTGATATTATACTGTATACCCATACAGCATCAAGGTTATTTTTGCAGAAACTCTTCCAGCAAGATTTGCAAGGCGTAATAGACAGATTGAAGTCGAACGTCACCTCTGTCGCCCTCAAACAGAACTTTTCGGGCAAGGGTTTTCCCCTGATTATCGGTAAATCCAAACCAGACTGTTCCTACTGGCTTTTCTTCCGTTCCCCCGTCGGGCCCAGCAATACCACTAATGGAAACGGCATAGTGGGCATTGGATCTAAGCAAAGCGCCAATGGCCATTTCCTGTACGACTTCCTGGCTGACTGCACCAAACCGCGCTAATGTTTCTTCATTTACACCCACCATCTCGTGCTTAGCCTGATTGCTGTAGGTGACGAAACCGTAATCGAACCAGGCAGAACTCCCTGCAACATCGGTGATAGCTTTGGCTAGCCATCCACCCGTACAGGATTCGACGCAAGTCACCTTAGCCCCATTATCCTTAAGTCGGATCCCAACCAGCCGACTTAACTGCAGCACCTCTTTCTCTGTCATAACCACACCATAGTAATTAACAGCCCGCCAGTCAGGGTAGCACTTTTCATCTGAAAAGACGCCTTGCTGCAAGGTATGCGATGAGCTTTGCAAACTAGGGTGAAAGGCTGTGTTTAGTGTACGGGAAAAAGAAAAATATACGTCATGTATACATAATATATATGAAGTGAAAATCAGGGATGGGGTCAGATCATGGGCAACAAATTTCTGTTATCATACTGAATTACATTAATAAATTGTTTATGGTAGTTATTTCAATAGCATGAATAAATAATATTATTGGTTGAATGAAAAGTGTTCCCCCTCCCCCGGTAGACAAGTTAGAGTTTATTATATAAAACTCACTGGTGGTGCGATACTGACTATCTTTTGCTGTTTTTATACTTTATTTTTTGGACTTATTTAAAACCATATTAACTTCAGCGAGAAATATTTCACAATAGTAACACTGTTAGTTACTCATCAAAAACATACATCTATGTACACCCCATAGATTTCAAAACATATCACGAAACCCGACCGATCTCTTGTTTTATCGAAACGGCAATCAGTTGGTATTGGCAGGTAATGTTCCGCTGCTTGATAAAAAACTCACTTTTCATTAGTAATATCAAAATTAATAGAAATAATGACCAATGTGATTATCACCGCCATAATAAATCCACTAAAGAAGAGCAATAAAAAAGCCCTCCTATTGGTGGGCCATGTTTCTTATTATAGGAAATAATTCCCTGGTGTTACTGGCGAGGCATTTATCTTCTGCCTGTAAAAAAATATACGCTACCAACCTTAAGATAGCCTTAGTAATAAACAAAAACAGATATAAAAGAGACAAAAATAACAATATTTATCGTACCTTTTAAACCAGAAGTAATATCATTAAAAACAATCACTCGGGTAATAATAAATTACACGGAGAAATACTTATAAAAAACCTCTCTATGCTATGAGAAAATGAGTCTATCTTCAGAAAAACCGCATTTTTACTCAATAACACCGGAGTCTAAGGTTAATGAGCTAATCGGGTATTGCAAGAGACAACGTACCTGCAACCTGAACGATGATGAGCGTAGCATCTAATTGATTTACATCGACACTTTCCGAAGTTATTCCATACTCCATGATATGACGTACCAAGCTAATTCGCTGAACCATTATGTGTCGGGTACACAAAATGCTTACAACCCTTACTATGATACTGGATAATGATGAGTGGGGCAGGCAATGTATTGACATACTTCATTGTTACTATGCTATTCAGCTAGATAATGCTCATCGTCGGACTGAGCATTCGTTAAGGGAGAATCTTACGTGCCATCACTATTCTTACGCCACATGAGAACAATCGAGCACGATACTGATCACATCAGCAGCTCAATTGTCATCGAACGCCCGGCAGACATCCTGTTCGACCTGTGGAGGAAGCCGGAAACACTACCGATATTAATGAGTCATGTTGCTCAAATCGATATTCTGAATGCAACAGACTCTCGCTGGCGAATGAAAGCGCCATTCGGGCAATACATTGAGTGGCAGGCGCGCATCGTTGACGAACAACCGGGAGAATTTATCTACTGGCGCTCACTGCAAGGCGCTCGCATACCCAATGAAGGGCGGTTGTCATTCGGTCCCGCGCCGCAAGTGAATGGAACAGCGGTAACATTAATGATCCGATTTGATCCACCGGGAGGTTTTTTAGGCAGGAAAATCAGCCAGGTGTTTCAACTCCTGCCCAAAGAGATGCTGAGCAATACGTTGCAACGGTTTAAAACTCTGGCGGAAACGGGAGAAATACTTCCCTCCCCAGACACCGATCATCAATAAAACAGCTACCGGAGATTTGATCCGGTAGCTGTTTAAACCATCATAATTTGGAATCAGTGGACTATTTTTTACCAGGCATCATGCGCAGCAACGTATTATCACGGACTATATAGTGATGATACAGTGAAGCTGCCGCATGGAGGCCAATCACAAAATAGCCCGCATTGGCAATCACTTCATGAATGCCTTCCATCGTTTCTTTCAAATCATAGTTAGGTACTGCGGCGATTGGCATTGAGACACCAAAGATTGTCCAGTCGATGCCACGGAAATACATCGTCATAATACCAAAGACGGGTAGAGCAAGGAATATCAGATATAAAAGACCGTGTACTGCATGAGAAGCGATGGAGATAATACGTTCCGGCTTCGGTGTAATTTCGGGCGTAGGATGAATAAAACGCAGTAACATTCTCCCGATCATCAAAACCCAAACCGATACACCACAGCTGTAATGTATGGAACTCATCAATGCACGCGCACTACCGCCCCGGGGAGCAAAGTCTCGTAACTCCATCGATGCATAGGTCGCAATCACCAACAACAAAACTAGCCAGTGTAATGCGATTTGTGAAGAATGGTATTTCTCTTTCATGGAATTCCTTCTCTATAGGATAATAAGGATGCAACAAGTTTATCCTTACAAGCTTAAGGTAATATTAGTTTTTTCACATTACAGACCGGTTATTCTGGCAAAAAAAATCCCGCACAAGGCGGGAAAAAACTACTCTCTCTGACAGGGTATACACATAACATCAACAAGGATTGGAAAAATACTAACAGCTTGAGTGTATAGAACTGTCATCTGAGAGTAATGTTAATTGGTGTGATGTAAAATGAATCAATACCTAACTACATGGTGAAAAAAATAGGGAGAAAATAGAGGAGGAATGTATTTTTCAGTAAAAAAACATCCTCTATTACAGAATGGCAATAACACATAAGACTGAATATTATTTTCGACTGTCAGTAAACATGCTGATCGTCAGACCAACTATATTCTCAACTAAAATCCATCACGATTTCCACATTCAGGGATCTCACCAGTTTGTGCCCAATAGAGTGATATGACACATCATCGCCGTGTCATGAGTTGTCGTTTAAAACCCGCTTTCTCTCACACCTAATGCCGCCAGTCGTCGCCAGATACCGGAAAACAGCGACTCCGATTTGCCACTGAGCACCACCACTCCCCGTAACGGCTGAGCGGGCAAAACCATTGGGGATGTAACATTAATATCCACGCCATACCAGGCCTGTATCGGTATGGGTTTTTTCTGATAGTCCCGGCGTACGGCTATCGGACCGCCATGATCAGAGGTCAGTGGCTCCAGTTGCAAAAAAGGGACGCCAGTCGGATCAATCGACGTCAGTTGCACCGATACTGCTGGCCAGGCAGGATCGTCCGCAATGAATTGTCCGGTTTCACCATTCACAATACGATGCAGGTTATCTTCGCGCAGATAGCCTCGTACCCGACTTGCCTTCGGATCCATGACTCGCAGTAAAGGTAATTCAGAAGGAACCCAACGGCCGGGGGTCAGATCGGTTGCAATATCTCTCACCTGCCCGGATTGTGGGGCGCGGATTTGCAAGCGGGCCAACTGCGCAGCCAGCCCACGATATTGCGCCAGCGATTCCGCCAGTTCTTGCTCCAGTATCCATGTTTCACCCACTGTATCGCGTCGTGCCGCCTGACGGCGCATCTGTAACTGTAAAATAGCAATACGCTGGCGTACGATGGTCAACCGGGAATTCAGATCAGGTGATGCTAGCTCTGCCAGCACCTGCCCCGCTTTCACTATCTCACCATTGACGACATGCAGACGGATTATCTGTGCCGGCGCAGGCGCATACAATGTACTGACGCGTGCCGATTCCAGTATTGCGGGTATTTCCACACTGCTGCGCCAGGGGACAAACAGGACAAGTAGTAGCAACACCGCACCTAAACCAGCCCCCACTGCCCGACGCGGATTACTGCGATGGCGCTGTTGCCACCACTGCATCATTTCTCTCATCACCGGCAAACCGATGAACCATCCCATCTCCACCAACATCAGGCAGATACCTAACACCTTGAAAAAGTAGTGATATACCGTCAACGCAATACCGAAAAACAAAAAGAAACGCCAAACCCAGGAGGCATATCCCCACAACAACAGACGAAAATTCATTCGGGGTGACCAACGTTCCGGTGGAGCGTCACCATACCCAAACAGGATTTCCCGCAAATGCCAACGACAAAGCGCATAAGCGCGCCCCTGCAAGTTATCAACCTGCCAAAAATCGCTGAGTATGAAATAGCCGTCAAAACGCATCAGAGGATTGAGATTCACGATCAACGTAGTAATCCAGGTTGCGCTGGAAAGCAGAAACGCCGCCGTGTGCAGCGGCCCTTCCGGAAGAAAAGACCAAGCCAGCAACGCGACAGAAGCCAGCATCAGTTCCGCCAGGATACCGCCTGCGCCAATCAATAAACGTGAACGATTGTCGCTCAAACGCCAGGCATCGCTGACATCGGTATAAAACATCGGAAACATGACAATAAATGCCGCCCCCATACTTTGTACCCGACAACCCGCTTTTTTCGCCATATAGGCGTGACCCAGTTCATGAATGAATTTGGCAAAAACCAATGCCCCGCCGAACGCCATCATCCCCGATATACTAAACAAGTGAGGAAACGAGCTGCGATAACGCGCCCAATCCCGACCCACCAGGAATAACCCGCTCAGCAATATCAGCGGTAAAACAAAGCGCAGCCAGATATAACCATTCCGTTGTAACCAGGGCCATGTGCGGTTAAGAAAGGGTTCTGGACGCCATAAGGGAACACGGAAAAACAAATATTGATGTAATACCTGTTTTAGCAGGCTCTGACGCCGCATCGCCGCTTTAAGGGCGTAACTGGCCCGCTGCTCGTTATCACCGGCAGACACCAGATCATGGGCGCGCAGGAATCGCAGCAAGTTTTGCAATTCCGCATCAGTAACCGGTATACCGGGTTCCTGGTTGGCCGCCGCCAGCACTCTCTCCGGCTCTTGCAATGACCAATAGCGTAGTAGACGGATCGCCGTCGCGTTCAACTTGAAATAGTGACCGGCCAGCGTATCCGCCAGCGTCCACTGAGGTGAACCGTCCAATGCCGGAGCGGCGACAGAGAGCTGTAAATCTTCACGTAACGCCGGTAAAACTGCCATCATATTCCCAACGTTTTACGCACTGCCGCTAATGGTCGGCGAAACAGATACACACCCAACGGCACATGCTCACCATATACTTTTGCCGTTCCACGCAAACCAATACGCGGCGGCGCACCGATAAAACGGGCATCCAGACGATATGCCAGTGTGCCATAAGCCGTTGGTGCCGCTTCATAGGCTATGCGTTCCAGGCTAGCGGCATGACGTTGTAATGGATCACTGCTTAGAAAAAGAGCCACCTCCGCCGATGGCGGGAAATGGATCGCATCCCCGACATCCAACTCTATCTTCAATTCTGCCTGCTGGGGATTGGCCAATTCCATCAGTCGCTCACCGGTTCTGACTGGTTTACCCGCCCAACGATCAGCATCGGCAAAAACGGCAATGCCATCGCGTTCCGCGTGGATCTCACTGCGTTGTAAAAGATCCTTCGCATACGCCAACTCAGCACGCTTCTGCTCCACCTGTGCGGAAAGCAAGTCAAGTTTGGATTTGGATTCAACATCCTGAAAGGCACGCTGAGAATGGGTACGTAACTCGGCTTCTGCCACACCCAACGCTCTCGCAGCCACATCCGCCTGCGCTTTCAGCGTGGTATTATCAAAGCGTACCAACACATCATTCTGTTTTACCGACTGATTCGGTTTCACCATAAACGCGGCAATGACGCCATCCAACGGCGCCGCGATAACCTGTCCTTCTAAAGGTACAACTTCCGCGGGTGCCAACACCGATTGTCGTACAGGGATCATCATCACCAGGGCCAATACCACGACTCCGGCTAGAACTTTTACCCGTGGTAGGCCAGGCCGCCAGACCTTACGAGGTTCCAGCGCTAGCCAGGCATGGCTGTATGCGTCTGCCAGTTGTTCCGCCAACAAACGCTCAGCTTCCTGCCATGGCTGGTCCCGTGCATACCACAGCCCACCAATCAGTTGGCCCCGGCCATCCGTTAAGGGTACCCATAACGCCTCTTGAGCAGATAATGTTTGCCAGTCATGCTGCGACTGTTGATCCAGCCAAGCGGCATCGATCATGGTGGCCTGCGCGGCCTTCTGTCTCACGACCAATTGTCTGCAAGCCCGCTCGATAAATGCAATGAATGGCGCGTGAGGATCAGGTACCGAAACCCCGGTTACCGCGCGAACCCGGCCGCCGATAACCAACGCGACATGACGAAAACCAAACAGCCTCTGGCTATCATTGACCATCGTATAGGCGAGTGTTTCAGGAGTTTTGGCGGCTCGGGCCAAATGTTCAAGATGAATAAACCGGGCAAACACCTGTTCAGAACGAGAGCAATCCAGTTCACTCACTGTGACTCCGTAAAGCGGGCATTGCCACTCATTCCAGCCAGTAAACGACTATCCGGTTTTATCACCCGACCGATCAAATTCAGCGTCTGACTGCTTTCATCGATACGAGCGCCGATACGTACGATTTCAGCCGCTAGCGGGTCACCGGTTTCATCCGGGGTAAACGTAAAGGTCTGTTTCGGCTTAAGTGATATCAACCAGCGTGATGGCACCAGCAAATGTATTTCCAGATGACGGTTGTCCACAATCTCCAGCAATGGCGTCCCCTGCCCAACATACTCAGATACCTGAACCTTGCGGGAGACAATCTGTCCATCAAAAGGCGCGGTGATGAGACAACGGCTGGTCTGAATCTGATAAACCTGGCTTTCTGCAACCGCCTGCGCCAGATGGGCTTCCGATAACGCGACAGCATTCCGTCCCACCGATTTCATTTCCGCCAGTTGTCGGTTTTGGCTCAGCTCCTGCTGAGCGGCACGTGCCGCCGCCTTCGCTGCCGCCAGTTGGGCCTGATATGCTGAACAATCAAAACGCACCAGCAAGTCACCTTTATGAAACGGCTCGCCATCACGGAATGGCATTTCCACTACTTTGGCATTCAGTTCACTGGAAAGTGTTGCCTGATCGATAGCGCGCAACACTCCTCTGGCTTCTCTGAGCGTGGAAGCGGAAACAGCGGGTACAGAAGGCTCCTGAAGTAAAACGTCGTCCGTTTGAGCGGCGGAAAGATTTAATGAGATAGTAAAAAAACCGGCAAACACCAGCGAATACAGTGTGTTTACCCAAGATGTCAGTCTAATGTCCACATTACCAGCCTAATACAAAACGTAAGGTGGGATAAATCAGAGTGATTATTTCACTGTGTTGATTGTCATCCCTGACTCACTGATAAACCCACTAGCCTCGCGAAAAATCATCATAGATAGTCATTAGCGATGCCATGTTGATACTGTCGTATTACATGGCAATATTGCCTGCTGCCCAGTTCTTCTCTGTTTTATCCAGCGACCGGCTCACGGACGCGATATCGTTTAGCCCTTTACTATCAGCCAGCGGATCGAGCCCTACCGTCACAAAAATCTGGCTATAAGCATTACGTAGTTCCGCGTAAGCCAGATCGTTTCGCAAGGAAGTATTCACCGCATTCAGTTCCCCCTGAATTAACTGCAATTCACCAATGCTGCCTGCCTTATAACGATTACGCAGTTGTTCCAGAATTTTCGAATCCAGTTTTTGTAGTTCCCGCCCAGTACGGTATTGCCGCTGTGCTTCGCTAAAGTTGGCACGGGCTACATACAATTGCGCCATCACCGCCATCGACATCGCCTGACGACGAGCCTCTGCCACGGCTTCCCCAGCTTTCGCTACCCGATGCGCCGTCGGGCCGGAAAACAGATTAAACAGATTCCAGGTGACTTTTATCCCGGCATCCGCCCAACTTTGATTGACCAAAAACGAGTTGCTGTCGTAATTTCCACCGACGGACATTTCCAGTCCCGGCAGCATGCGTAACAGTGTTTTACGCGTTTCCGCCGCGCTGATCCGCACTTGATAATCCTGCTCGCGCAGTTCCGGACGGTTAACCAGTGCGGCTTTTTCCAACCGGTTGAAGTCAACATGCAGTGCCGGTTCCGGCATCTGATTTTCATCCGGTAACGCCAGCACATACTGGGTGCCTAATGGTAAATTCATCAAGGTCGCCAGTTCGGTCTTGGCTAGTGACAACGCCCGGCGCTGTTCTTCCAACTGCCGGGTAGCATCCAGCAATGCACGCTGATAAGTATAAGCTTCCACCAGATCACCGACTTTCTGAGTGGTCATTTTCTGGCTATTTTCCCGCGCCATGTTCACACGATCGATTAGTGCGTCAATCCGACTGAGCAACCGTTCCGCCGCCACAGCGCGCCAGTAGGCGGATTGCACGTCCTGTACAATGGTGTGTACTACTTTGCGTCGGCGTTCATCGGCAATCCAGCGCTGATCGGAGTGTTGTTGCGCCGTGACATAACTGACGCCAAAATCGAGAACATTCCAGACCATGGTCAAATCGGCGACACGACGGGTTTTATCCTGAGATGTAGAAGGTTCCAGAGACTGGCTTCCGGTTTCAACACTACGACTACTGGATGCACTGACGTTACTGCGTGTCACATACCCGGCCTCTGCTGCCAGTCTGGGTAACATATCAAAACTCGCCAGATCGAGCTGATTTTGAGACAACGCATGCTCCATCACCTTAACTCTGGCTTCAAGATTATATTTAAGCGCTCTGGCCATCGCGTCGTGCAATGTGATCGGTCCGGTTACCGGCTCCTGATGGCTAAACATTATGCTGAGGTCAGCGTTTGCTCGCCGCAGGCTTTCCGTTTTATTAATCGGCTTCGTGGACACGGTACAACCACTGATAACGAGCGCCACAACGCTGATACTGAGAATTTTCGGGCATTTATTCATATTGAAATTCCTTACCCTCGCCATTTTTTATTTTTACTGAGTTCATTTAAACCGATGGATTAACCTGCTGCAGTGCCCCGGCAAGTGATGCCAGTCGCTGATAGTCATACTCATCCAGGATTTTTAACTGCTGGCTAAACACCGGTGTCCCGAACACAGAGACCGGTACAGATCCAGAAGTAACGTGTGAACCAAATACACCCTGCCAACTACCTTGGGAAAAAGTAGACAGCGGTGTCATATCCGGTAGGGGAAGCTCGGTGAATAACCCCGACAAGGTAGAACGGCCACCCATTGATTGATTCAATGATGGAATACGGGTCGATACCACGCCCGACTCATGAGTCGCCACGCCATCACCGGCAAATATGGTGGCAATGTTGCCTGGTTGGGTTGCACCGCCACCTTGGGACGCAGGAGCGAATGCACTGGTAGTGCCCGCCGTCGTCCCACTCAATGAAGATGTCGCAAGGAACGGCACGGTCGCGTCCAGGGCACCACCTATCTCGGTAGGTGAGTTAATCAACACCAACTGTGATTGCGAACCAACCCCACTGATATTCGTCAGCGATTCTCCCTTGCCTCCTGAAGACTTGAATTCTGGATCGCCCGTCAAATCAACACTAAGGGTATTAACGCTGTAGTTCGGCGAATCAGTGGTGCCGCTGCCGCTGTTACCCGCCACATCCTGAATGCCAGTGTTATCCAGCGTGATCACATTGCTGGTATCGGTGATACTGGCAGTGGGCGTAAAGGTCGCCGTCCAGGTGACGCCGCCATCGGATGACTCGACATTGCCCAGCGTCCCATTGGCGACGGTCAAATCCGCGTTGGTAAAACCGGTCACCGCCTCGGAGAAGGTAATGGTCACCAATGACGTTTCGCCCGTTTTCAACGCGGTATTCGCCATGGTGATGGCAGCGGTAGGTCGCAGAGTATCAACGCTGTAATTTGATGAATCAGTGGTACCGGCACCACTATTACCGGCGGCATTCTGGAGTCCACTGTTATCCAGTGTGATCACATTGGTGGCATCATCGATACTGGCAGTAGGCGTAAAGGTCGCCGTCCAGGTGATGCCGCCATCAGATGATGCGACGTTGCTCAGCGAGCCATTGGCCACCGTCAAATCCGCATTGGTAAAACCGGTCACCGCCTCAGAGAAGGTAATGGTCACCAGCGAGGTGTCTCCTATCTTCAGCGCCGTATCCGCCATGACAATGGTGGCGGTGGGTCGTATTGTTTCAACGCTATAGTTCGCCGAGTCGGTGGTGCCACTGCCGCTGTTACCCGCCGTATCCTGAATACCGGTGTTATCCAGCGTGATTACATTGGTAGTATCGGCAATACCATCAGTGGGGGTGAACGTCGCCGTCCAGGTGATGCCGCCATCAGATGATGCGACGTTGCTCAGCGTCCCATTGGCGACGGTCAAATCCGCGTTGGTAAAACCGGTCACCACCTCGGAGAAGGTAATGGTCACCAGAGAAGTGTCACCTATCTTCAGTGCCGTATCCGCCATGGCAATGGTGGCGGTGGGTCGTACTGTTTCAATGCTGTAGTTCGCCGAATCGGTGGTGCCGCTGCCGCTGTTACCGGCTGTATCCTGAATACCGGTGTTATCCAGCGTGATCACATTAGTGGCATCGGTAATGCCGTCGGTGGGCGTAAAGGTCGCCGTCCAGGTAATACCGCCATCGGATGACGCGACATTGCTCAGCGTCCCATTGGCCACCGTCAAATCCGCGTTGGTAAAGCCAGTCACCGCTTCAGAGAAGGTAATGGTCACCAGCGACGTTTCATTCACTTTCAGCGCCGTATCCGCCATGGCGATGGCGGCGGTAGGCCGTACCATATCAATGCTGTAGTTCGCCGAATCGGTGGTGCCGCTGCCGCTGTTACCTACCGCATCCTGCACGCCGGTGTTATCCAGCGTGATCACATTGGTGGCATCATCGATACTGGCAGTCGGCGTAAAGGTCGCCGTCCAGGTTATACCGCCATCGGACGAGCTAACACTGCTCAGCGTCCCATTGGCCACCGTCAAATCCGCATTGGTAAAACCGGTCACCGCCTCAGAGAAGGTAATGGTCACCAGCGAGGTGTCTCCTATCTTCAGCGCCGTATCCGCCATGACAATGGTGGCGGTGGGTCGTATTGTTTCAACGCTGTAGTTCGCCGAGTCGGTGGTGCCACTGCCGCTGTTGCCCGCCGTATCCTGAATACCGGTGTTATCCAGCGTGATTACATTGGTAGTATCGGCAATACCATCAGTAGGGGTGAACGTCGCCGTCCAGGTGATGCCGCCATCAGATGACGCGACGTTGCTCAGCGTCCCATTGGCGACGGTCAAATCCGCGTTGGTAAAACCGGTCACCGCCTCGGAGAAGGTAATGGTCACCAGTGACGTTTCATTCGCTTTCAGCGCCGTATCCGCCATGGCGATGGCAGCGGTAGGTCGTACCATGTCAATGCTGTAGTTCGCCGAGTCGGTGGTGCCGCTACCACTGTTACCCGCCACATCCTGCACGCCGGTGTTATCCAGCGTGATCACATTGGTAGCGTCGGTGATACTGGCAGTAGGCGTAAAGGTCGCCGTCCAGGTAATACCACCATCAGATGAACTGACGCTACTAAGCGTCCCGTTGGCCACCGTCAGATCCGCGTTGGTAAAACCGGTCACCGCTTCGGAGAAGGTAATGGTCACCAGAGAAGTGTCACCTATCTTCAGTACCGTATCCGCCAGAGTGATCGTGGCAGTAGGACGCTGGGTATCAATGCTATAGTTCGCCGAATCAGTGGTGCCGCTGCCGCTATTGCCCGCCGCATCCTGCACACCGGTGTTATCCAGCGTGATCACATTGCTGGCATCAGCGATACTGGCGGTCGGCGTGAAGGTCGCCGTCCAGGTGACGCCGCCATCGGACGAACTGACGCTGCCTAGCGACCCATTGGCGACGGTCAGATCCGCATTGGTAAAACCAGTCACTGCTTCGGAGAAAGTAATGGTCACCAGCGAGGTATCACCTACCTTCAACGCCGTGTCAGCCATGTCTATCGTGGCGGTAGGCCGCACACCATCCACCTGGATGGCCTTTTGCGCGGAAATACCACTGGCGCCGCCAACCGTCGGCAGTGTCAGGGTCGCATCAAGGCTATTGCTGTCAATGATGGTGCCGCCGTTCAGCGATAGCGCCGAGGTACTGGTGTAATCCAGATCAGCGCTCAGATCGCCACTCTGGACGGTATAGGTAAATGTTAAGGTATTGCTGCCAGACCCCGAAAGATAGGTTGCCTGACGATCAGTGCTGCCAGTTTCCAGTAATAATGTCGGTGTACCGCCACTGGTATCCACCGTCACCGTATCATCGAATGTGACCGTCAGGAGGATGGTATCCCCGATTTTGTAGTCGCCGTTGGCCGAGCTGGAGCTGACGTTGGAAACCGCAGCGCTGTTCGGATTAACTGAAATAGTGACAGTATCCGTATCAGTCAGTGTACCGCCGCTGCCGGAGGCACCCTGATCGCTGGTCACTATTTGTACAGACGCACTGCCGTTATAAGCGCTGTCCGGCGTAAATACCATGCCATTAAGCGCATTATTAATGGACGTCAATGTTCCGGTAAACGTCATGGTGGCATCACTGGTGCCAGAACCGGTACTGAACGTCAAGCCACTCACACTGCTTAATGTCAGCACGCCATGCGTCGCAGTCAGCGTTATTTGCATATCGCTACTGCCAGCATCAACATCACTAATACTGATAAGGTTACTGTTGGCCGAATTGAACACCAGGTTGGTATTCTCCTGCGTGCTCTGAGACGCAGGCACCGAGTTAACCGGCGCATCATTCACTGCCGTAACCGCCAACGTCACTGTCGTCGAATCCGCTTCGGTGGTGCTGGTACCACTGGTGCCTGGATCAACACCGGTGTTTCCGCCATCATCAATGGTCACCGTCAGTGTGACATTACTGCTGGCGTTGCTGGCGGTGATAAAGGTGACATTACTGGCCGCGATAAACGCATTGATATTGGTAATCGACCCGCTCATCGTGAGCGTCGCCGTACCGCTGCCGGACACGGTAACACCACTACCGCTACTGGCCGTCAGTGTTCCAGACCCGACGGCAAACGTCGCGGTGACAGTAGCGCTGCCAGCATCGACATCCGCGAAACTGATCCCGGTAATGGCGGTACTGACATCCTCGTCAACGCTGATTGATGCAGGAGCCGAAAGCGTGGGAGCATCATTAATCGCCGTCACAGTTACGGTTGACGTTAATGACAATGATGATGTATCTACACCACTATTACTGGTACCCCCGTTATCAGTCACGCTGGTTAATGTGACCACCCGGCTGGCGCTAGTAGGATTTTCACTGTCGTTTCGGTAACTCATGCCATCCACCAAGGTAGTGGCCGCTGCACTGCTTATCCCCGCGACACTACCGAATGTCACGGTTGCCGTGCTGCCCGTAACACTGACACTATAGCTCATGCTGTTGGTAGCCGTGGTGCCGCTGTTACCGTTAGTGAGAGCGATGCTGCTACCGTCCACCACCAGAACTTCACTGCTGCCATCACTCAGGTTGCTCACGGTAAGTATTAATTGCGTAATGGTTTGCCCGGCTTCCACGGTACTGACGGTCACTGAACTGAACAGATCCACCGCGCTACCATTCTCGTTATACGATGGATCATTACCGGTCGCGGTGACAGTCGGCGCATCATTGACCCCCACCACACTCACCGAAACGCTGGAGCTGTTACTGGTCCCCCCGTCGCCATCATTCACCGTGATACTGACGGTACGGGTAGACGTTGAAGGATCAGAGGTATTGGTATTCTGATAATTCAAGGTACGCAATAATGCCTGCACCGCTGTGGGGGTGGCGCTGCTATTAAGCGTCACCACCAAATCGCTGCCACTGCTGCCACCGGTGTAAGTCCCAATGACAACGCCACCATACAACACACTACTGCCAGACAGACCGATTTGCCCGGCTTCAGTGCCCTGATCCACAATCCCCAGCACGTCTTCGCCACTCACGCCATTGGCTGTGATAGAGACCGTAACGTTGCCACCGTTGAAATCTGTAGAATCCGCATCGGTCACCGTGCTATCGCTGCCGGAATCGAGCAATACCGTGCTGCCGCCTTCGGTGAAGCTTACACTGTCGCCGTTAAGATTACTGACCACAGGTGCGGCATTGACGCCACTGACGGTAATGCCATTGCCGGTGAGATCCGCAATGCTGCCGCCGGTGATCGTCCCGTTCCAGTCATCCGCCGCCGCCAGGTTATAGGTAGTGCTACTGCTAGAAGAGGTTCCGTTCTGGTCCAGCAAGGCGTCAACACTGGCTTTGTCGGTCGAACCCAATGTCACGGTGAACGATGTGGCACTGGTAATTTCCACACTGCTGGTATCACTGGTGAGCGTATAAGTGGCACCGCCTTCCCCGGTGAAAGTCAGCTTCGTAATATCGACATCATTGTTAGCGCCGACCTGTTTGACCATGTTGGTACCGGTAACCGTCAGTACGCCGGTTGTTTCATCATAAGTTGATGAAGTAATTGTCGGCGTTTGAACATTACTGACAGTAATACCATTGCCCGTCAGATCCGCCGATGTGGTCTGGCTGGTATCCCAACTGGCTGCGGCGGCCAGATTAAGCGTGGTACTGTCAGCAGATGACGTTCCGTCCTTATTCAGTAACCCTTCCACATTCAATTGGTCAACCGCATTCAAGGTGATAGAGAAACTGGTGGCGCTGGTGGCTGTTACTGTACTGCTGGTCAACGTATAGGTATTGCCGCCTTCACCGGTCAGTGTCAGTTTGGTGGGGTCAATACTATCGCCCGTGACCATATCGGCACCGGTCACCGTCAGCACATTGGTACTGGCATCATAAGTGGCGGACGTAATCGTAGGCCCTGGCGACTGGATATTGCTCAAGGCCACATCATCGAAATCAATAGCATAGGGATCAGTGGCAGTTATTGTGACGCTGGATACGCCCTGAAAATCGGTATTCGCACTGAGATCGACGGTTTTGGTTTCCCCGGCGGTAATAAGCACCGAGTATGTCGCCCCGTTGGACGCCGTAAATGTGAAGGTATCGTTGGTATTGACGTTAAAAATCGTAATGGAGGAAAAATCAAAAACCTTTCCCGACACAGAGAAGACGAGTTGCGTTTCAAGAGCCGTTCCGTAATCCGTTGATAAAGTGACAGTACCACTAATATCCTGTCCGGATGTCGTGCTGCTATCAACTATCGAGACTGTCGTCGAGGTAATAGTTAACGTTTCGCCGCTTACCGTTTGGGTTACAGTTGTCGTTCCCACACCAGTGGTATCCGCTTCAAACCCAAAGGTCGCTGAGGTAGCCAGAAAATGGTCATAATTATCAACGGCGATGCTGCTGGTTTCGATATCACCAGTCTGGCTTTCCAGATTCCAGTTCCCGCCTTCGGACAGCGGCCCCGTCGCGTCAGTTGATGCCGCTACATCCGCGCCAGTAGCAATAGAAAGCGAGGTGATAAATGCCTGACCCTCACTCCCCTCCGCCACATCACAACCATAAAGCAGCAAATCACCGTCAGCAGTCAACGCACGGCCAATCGTGGCAAGTTCCGCCTGAACATCAGACGACTCCAGCGACGCGCTGGTTAACAGCGTACTCCCGAGATTCAGTGTTCCTTCAGAACCATGCGAGAAAATATGAATGGCATCATAACCGCTGTGTGTCGACGCCCAGGCGGCAATCTGCTGCAAGCCATCTTCACTACCATCAATCAACACCACTTCTACACTCGAATCGATGCCCGCCACCAGAGTTTCATAGTCCTCAACGGAAGTATCCACAAAGGCCACTTCTTTGTGTCCGGTGGTGGCGCTCTCTGTCGCCACTGCACTATCACTGGTCGCAGCACTGGAAGTTGATTGATCACTGCTATCTTGCGTGGTGTTTTCTGTTGAATGCGTATCGGTGCCAGAGTTATCGGTATCCGACGTTGTTGTCGCAGTATCCGACGCTGTTGCCGCAGCATCCGACGTTGTTGCCGCAGTATCAGCAACAGTGGCGGCGACTGCCCCATCAAATAACATCCGCGGCTCAAGCATATAAGCCAGCGGCTGAGAAACCGGCATTACATGATTTACAGGAGCCTGACTGTTAAGTTTTGAATGAGTAAACCAATTACGCCATAACATTGCATTACCCCTCTATTCCCATACCGCGCCGGATAATTTCACTACACTTTGTGTTCTCAGAGTGAAATGAACACCGCTCAGAGACAAGGCAATCGCATAAGAAGACATGCACACTCATCTCTCTATAATGGTATTTATTTAGCATTTAGCACCAATAAATAGAAATATTTATTAAAAAATATTTACCTTTTACTTACTAAATAGAGGGGAGTCACATTCCAATAAAACGCATTAACTGAAAAGGTTATGCACATTTCCATCAACTACACTGAATAATGATATCGTGGACATTAAAGTTTAGACACTTTATGTCACAAATAGACATAATTAGGAGATCCGGAAATGTTAAAGAAAATGACACAATTGCTACCTGTTTCTCCGGCTATCGTGCTGGTTGCAGGTATAGGTATCACGCCAGCTTTCGCATCAGCCTGTGGCACCGAACCGTTTATTGGTGAGGTCTGTACTTTCTCCTTCAACTATTGTCCGAATGGTTACCTCCCTGCCGATGGCCGGCAACTTCTCGTCAATTCTTATCAGGCGCTTTATTCACTGTTTGGTTATACCTATGGCGGCTCGGGCAACAACTTCGCCTTACCCGATTTACGCGGTCGTTCAGCCATAGGTGCAGGCTATCCAGGCTCATATGGCGCACAATTAGACACAGAATGGGGACAACGATATGGAAGTTCGACGACGACATTAGTTTCCAACCAGCTTCCCGCACATACTCACCCAGCAGTATTTACGCCAGTTAGTGGGTCTCAGACAGTGAATATCCCAGCCACGACGGGAAATTTAAACGTGAGTGCCTACTTGCCGGTGAGTACCAGCACAGGCACCACACCAACGTTGGGCACCGGGCAGACCGGTTATCTGAGTGGACTCAGCGGTAAATCAGGTTCATTAAGTGTTGTCTTCAACGGTCCGTATACCACCACTGACCCCAGTGCAGCGGGCCCGGCCATGTTACCGGCCAAAGTCAGCACTACAGGTAATGCAGGCACGGCCGCCACGACGACCACAGTTTCAACAATTACAGGTGGTGCGGTTGCTGTAGGCCCTAATTCAACTGCCTCAATACCTGTTTCAACGCAGTCACCCAGTCTGGGACTAAAAATGTGTATTGCCGTAGAAGGGGTTTATCCGGTAAGACCCAATTAATGCGGTAAAATATCTGAGACACATCAGCACGAGAATCAATGCTTTTTCATCGACATCTTTCTCGTGCTTCCCTAATGGATGTTCCCACATGGACACGATATCGATTTAATAATACCGGCCAGCACGTCCATATCCATCTGTTCATTTTCAGATATTGAGTGGCGAAATATACTCCAGCCAGGGAGAAACCCGATAAAAAATGCCATTCGGGCATTTTCTCTTCCAGACAGGTAATTTCATAAATTAATAATCAGCCATACTGACTATAAGTTTCTATTTTGAAACACCAGCGTTAGCGTTACTGCTGTCTTGTCCGGAAAATAGGGAACAAAAATGGGAAATAAAGTTGCATTAGTCACTGGCGCGGGTCAGGGGATTGGTAAAGCCATCGCATTGCGTCTTGCCAAAGAGGGTTTTTCCGTTGCCGTGGTTGATTACAACGCGGAAACAGCAAAACAAGTCGCCCAACAAATAGTAGCAATGGGCAGTAAAGCTATTGCCTTAACAGCGGATGTCTCCGATCGCGATCAGGTCTTCTCTGCCGTCGATAACGCCAGGCAACAACTAGGCGGGTTCGATGTGATCGTCAATAATGCGGGTATCGCCCCCACTACACCCATTGAGGACATCACGCCAGAAATCGTGGACAAAGTGTACAACATCAACGTTAAAGGCGTGATCTGGGGTATTCAAGCTGCCGTACACGCTTTTAAAACCCTGGGACACGGCGGGAAGATCATCAACGCCAGCTCACAAGCCGGGCATGTCGGCAACCCCGAACTGGCGGTATACAGCTCCAGTAAATTCGCCGTTCGTGGCCTAACGCAGACCGCCGCACGAGATCTGGCGCCACTGGGTATTACCGTTAACGCCTACTGCCCAGGCATTGTCAAAACGCCAATGTGGGAAAGCATTGACCGGCAGATTTCTGAGGCAGCCGGGAAGCCACTGGGTTATGGCACCGAGGAATTTGCCAAACGCATCACGCTGGGACGCTTGTCAGAACCGGAGGACGTCGCGGCCTGCGTGGCTTATCTGGCTGGCCCGGATTCAGATTATATGACCGGACAAGCACTGCTGATTGATGGTGGTATGGTATTTAATTAATATTATTTTTTCATTCTTCGGCACCGCAACAGACGTTGTGGTGCTTTTCATTATAGTGCCGACCTCAAAGCCGCCTTCCCCGCCTGCCACACTCATTACAGATACGCTATCGCTGCGGCTGAATTATGCTATTTATATAAACATTATTCTGTCAGAGGACTGGGCATGAGCAGAATCAACCAATCACACCCTTACCGTACGCTGATGCCCGGTTTGGAAGCGATGTATTTGGCTTCTGATATCAGCTTTCCTCGCCATGCCCATGAACAATTTGGCATTGGCGTTATTGCCCGCGGCGGGCATCGCTCATGGAGTGGCAAAGGATTGATTGAGGCCGGCCCCGGTAACGCCATTATGGTTAATCCCGGTGAAATCCATGACGGTTCGCCCATTGGCAAACAGCTACGAACATGGCGGATGCTCTACTTCACCCCTTCGTTGTTGGAACACTACCTGCCTCATGACATCAGCGGAGATATCGAACTCACGCGACCCGCCGTGTACGACCCCATCCTCTCACGGCTTTTCTCTCAATTTTTCGTCAGCGTAACCGATACCCTCGCTGAGCCGCTCATGGTGGAGGAACACGGCTTACTGCTACTCAATCACGTTCTGAATGCACATAGTACCCAACACACCAAAACGGAACACACCACGCCAGATATTGACAAAGTACGCCAGCGCCTCGATGACGCCCCGGAGCAACTCACCTCTTTGGCGGAACTCGCCGAAACCATCGGTATCAGCCGCTTCCAATTACTGCGGGCGTTTACCCGTGAGCTGGGAATTACACCACATGCTTATCTGATACAACGTCGGGTGCAGCTCGCCCGACAGTTATTGCTGTCCGGTAAAAGTCTCAGCGAAGCCGCCCTGGATGCGGGTTTTGCTGATCAAAGCCATATGACACGGGCTTTTACACGGCAAATCGGAATACCGCCAGGTCGTTTTAAAATGTCACAAACCTAATCTGTTCAACCTGCAATTTTATTCAAGACGCGCACTTCAGCGATGGCGATGATGGACCGAGGATAAAAATACGCATTCGGTCAATCGGCAGGTGGGCATATGAAACTGAGTTACACAGATGAGATGAAACAACGTTTTCCTGAGCGTATAACCGGCACGATTCAGTTGGCAGGTTTCATCAATAGAGGCGATTTCACACCGCTAATCAATCAATTCTATCGCATCGCCACAAACCGACTATGCCTGGCGCACGAAGGAGAATGGCCAGAAATTCAGGCCTGGCGCAAGGCGTTTACCAAAATGAAGCTGAAACCGACACAGTATCGTTGTGCCGCTGAAGCCCTGTTGCGTCGGTTTCGTAAAGAAGGCGAACTACCGCAGATCAATCCATTGATTGACCTGTGTAATGCCATTTCTCTTGCTTTTGGCATTCCTGTCGCCGTATTTGACCTTGATTGCGTATCCGGCGACCTGATGGTCCGCCACGCCAGAGGCAACGAGGTTTATCAACCCTTTTCGGGCGACATTGAACATCCAGATAAGGGGGAAGTGATTTTTTCCGACGATGCCGACCGGGCGCATGCCAGACGCTGGACAAATCGCCAGAGCGGCTACTCGGCCATCGATCATGGAAGTACCACGATATTGATAGTGGCTGAGGCCATGCACTCAACAGCGCAAGATGATATTCCCCGCCTGCTGGATGCTTTGCAGAGCGTGCTTAATAACGCCACATCTCATCCCACCCTCATCAGAGGGAAGTGCTGATGACATTCGATTTTTTACTCACCTCACTGCTGGTCGTCATCTCGCGCCCATCCATGCTGATCTGGATGCGCCGAAGTTTTGCCTTTGCCTTTGTTTTACTCGGCATAAAACTGGCGTCCTCAGCGCAATAAGCGCGATGTAATGGTGTATCGGCGGAGGAACAAGATTATTGCTCCAGGCTTAACCAGTGAAATGAACGCCGTAAAAACGGTTCTGCGTCATGATCGATGATGATCCCATGCGCCATGATTATCGTCTGCGGATGCCAATTCAGGATCTTTTCCATATGCTGCCTGGCTTCCGATTTGTTAAGCATAAAACTTAAACGCCAGTCCAACGGCATTTGTCCATCAGGCGCCAATATACCGGCTTCCTTTGCCAATAAGCGCTTCAGTGGACTAAACGATTCTGGCGCAAAATTTTCGATTAAGTCAGTCACGATAAGGGCTTTTGATGGTTTATGGAAAAATACGCACTCTTCCATGGCTGGCGAGCCGGTAAATAACAGCTGGTCTATATCCTCCGACCACGGCGCATTAAATGAAGGCGTAAAAATACCATCAAAAATAATGTCCTGACGTTTCTGTTGAACCTCATGAGTACCGAATACTTGTGCATCCGGATAATGCTGCTGCCAGTCTTTGAGGAACAGATGATGAAGCTGATTCGGCGCCACCAAATAACTGACAATCCCCAGTTCATCGACTTGTTTCTGTAGATGCGCCTCCAACCGGATTGGACTATGCACCCAAAGCGTGCCATCAGATAAACGTACCACCGTCATCCGGGTTGAATAAGGTAGCGTAAAAAAAGAAACCGTTTCACCGTTGAAAACCCAAATATTCTCACCAATTTTATTCATCTATTACTCCTGTAAATACACTGGAACTTATTCCTCTCTTCCAATGCACTCAACATGATGCGACGACATGCTTGCCGTTCATTGGCAACGCCGTAAAGATTATATGAAGTACGGCACGCTGACCCATTAAAATTTTCACGAAAAAACTAATTGAAATTAATGTTATGAAATTAAATAAAATTAAATAATATCAATCAATTACACTATCTAAATATTTTGAATTGTGTATTTTTTAATAAAGGTTACTTTTTATTATGCTTTGTCATTAGTTTTACTTACTTTATTTAAATTACAAATCAATTGCAATGTTGGTTTTATGTTACTGAAATAATAGATAACAGAGTAACAATTATAAATAATAACGATTTCCTGGTGTTTCGTTTTTTTATGGAGGGTGCTTTTATTATTTACAATCCAAGCACTAAATTATCGACAGCGATGAGATATATCAGTAGCGCTCGTCAGTGTGCTACTGGTAGGAATGAAAATTACGCGGCACCAAGAAAATACGTTCACGCTGTCGCGCTTGCCATTACCTGGAATCCACCTATTTTTAATATGAAGAGGTCGTTTGAATTAATAAACCGTCCGGCTATTGGCGTATTCAGTCAAGGGCGGTAGCGTACCAGAATCAAGAGGAAATATTATGGCTCGCACTAAAAATCAGGCTTCACACACACATTCTTCATCCACTGACGCCCATCACGAAGGAAGCCAATCCGGCCTACTCACTCTGGATAACGCAGGCCCGATTCAGATGGGTTTTTGGGTTCCCAACCGCGTATGGGCAACCGCTAAATTCCTTATCCCGCTTCGTCATCATATTGCCGCCAAGAAAAAGGCCAATACGCTTGCTCCATTACAACCCGTCATGCAGGAATTCAAAAACTGGGTTACGTCTCACAGTGTATACCGCATGTGGCTGACATCAATGATCGAACAGTCCAATGCGTTTATCGCCTCCCTGCCTAAAGAGACCAGAACCGAGATCAAAAAAGACGGTGATGCCATCTGGATTGAGGGATATGACAGCTTCTTCGAGATCCTCAATGAAATCATCACTACGTCATCGTCCTTCAATACCACCGCACAGGTAGGTACACCGATGAATGCGTTCCTCTCCGTCGCGATGGGAACCGAAGCCGGTGTTGCCTTGTTCCACGACGCCGCCTTCAATCAGCAATTCAAACCGGTGCTTAACGCGTGGAATACGTTCCTCAAGAGCAGCGACTCTCTCGACAAGCTCGACATTCAACACCCGGAAAAACCGGGGTCATGGATATCCAAGGCGGCTCATAAAGCAGGTGTATGGAAAGAGATGGAACACGACCCCAGTAAACCGGGATATGGCTTTGATTCATGGAATGCCTTCTTTCTCCGTCAGTTTGTGAAAGGCGCACGGCCATTCCATGGCGATCCTAAAACCCAGATCGATATCGGTTGTGAAACTACCCCCTGGAAATACGCCAACAAGATTAAGCTGGAAAGTCAATTCTGGGCCAAGGACATGAACTACTTCTTGCTCGATCTGTTCGGAGGCCAGCGGCAATGGGCGAAACTGTTTGAAGGCGGTCAGATCTATCAGGGGTTCTTGTCTGCTACACACTATCACCGCTGGAATTCACCGCTTGATGGCTTTCTGGTACGGTCGTGGGTAGAACCGGGAACCTATTTCGCCCAGCGCCCCGGACAGGGGGAAGACCAAGGCACCTGGGAAGGAACCGAATCACAACCCTATCTGGGTCACGTCGCCACCCGTGCCATCTTTATCTTCAAACACAAATCATGTGGCTATATTGCGCTCATCTGCATCGGAATGGTGGAGGTCTCCAGCTGCATCATCGATCCCAGCACTTTTATCGTCGAGGAGGGTGCGGCCCCGGTCAGTATTACTCGCGGCACCGAGATAGGCCGTTTCGAATTCGGTGGCTCGACACACATGATGATCTTCCAGAAAGATAGGGTGAAACTCGAAGCCTGGGCACGTAACGCCGTCAAACACCGCGAGGACCCCAATCCCACAAAAATGGGTAGCATTATCGCTACAGCCACCGCCGGTAACCACAAATAATCACCGGAAAGCGCATGGCTTGTCCAGTCAATAGCGTTGGTTCCCTCGGTCACGCCGGGGGATTACCCCATAGCGTAAATCAAGGTCAGGTAAAACATGTGTACCACAATGATAGTGACAAAGGGGGCTACCGCCGATGGCTCCATGATGGTCACCCACTCTGATGACGATGAACTATCGGACCAACGATTCATCTACGTCCCCGCGAAACATCATGCGCCAGGCAGTCTCCGAAGGATCGTGAACAGTACCAATGCCGCCTACCCCCGTATTGTCAGCCAGGATCGAGGTCCGGGTTATAACACGCCCAGTTGGCCGGAAACGCCGATCATCGGCGCAATACCGCAGGTTGAACACACCTATGCCTATTTCGACGGCAACTACGGCATCATGAACGAACACAATCTGATGTTCGGCGAATGTACCAATGGCGCGAAATACGAGCCTGATCCGGTTACCGTAGAAGAGGCGGCGAGCAACGACACCCACTGCCGGCTGTTTTACAGCGCGGAGCTATCAAGGATTGCGCTGGAACGATGCAAAACCGCACGGAAAGCCGTGGAACTGATGGGCTCGCTTATTGACACCTACGGTTACTTCTCGACAGGCGAAACCCTGTTGGTGGCCGATGAACACGAAGGGTGGGTGTTCGAAATGTGCGCCCTGCCCGATGAGGTTTACCACTCCGCCTGGATTGCCCAGCGCGTACCGGATAGCACCGTGTTTGTCGCGGCCAACGAGTTTCGCATCCGGGAAATAAAAGAAGGCAACCCGGATCAATTTTTTTCCAGACACCTGTTGTCCGGGCTGAAAAAAGTCGGTTGGGCGACACCGGAAACCGGCCCGGTCGACTGGCTTACTTCCGTCAGTTGGGGCGAATACAACCACCCTTATTACTCGCTGCGTCGGGTCTGGCGGATCTTTGATCGAGTCAATCCCGACCTGGGACTCAGCCCATGGGTAAACGGCGGTAGCTACACCACTGATTATCCCTTCTCGGTATCCCCCAAAAGCCCGCTTAGTACCCAGGATGTCTTTGCTCTCTACCGTGACCACTATGAAGGCACGCCGTTTGACCTGACCAAAGGTGTAGCCGCTGGCCCGTATGGTGACCCTAATCGCTATATCGGTCCCTACGATGGCGATCAAAATAACGTTTCCACTACCACGCGACCGCTGAGTGGTGCATGGGAACGCGCTATATCAATTTTTTATCAAGGGTATGTTTATGTCGCCCAAACACGACCAACCGCGCCTGAACTCACTAAAGGGATCGTCTGGTTCGGGCCCGACGTTGCCAGTACGACCTGCTTTTCGCCATTCCCATCCCGGGTAACCAACCTGCCACTCTCCTATCAGGTTGGCGATCCCCAGAAGTTTGACCGCATCGCTGCCTGGTGGGCCTTTGATTTCGTGGCGAACTGGGCCAGACTCAACTACCAACGGATGTACAACGTGGATATCCGCCCCTTGCAACAAATACTGGAAACCATAGCGGTACAACGATTGTGTGAGTGGGACGACATCATGGCCAGGGAAAATGATGCCGCGCTGCTCACCTCACTATGCGGAAAAAACGCTCACGACATTCTGACACGCTGGTGGGAACTGGCCGATATGCTGATTGCCAAATACTCCGATGGCTACATTAATCCGCCGCCCGCTCCGCCGCAAAATCCGCCAGCCATTCCTATTGGCTACTCGGCCGACTGGCTAAGCATCACCAATTATCGAAACGGTCCAGTAACTTATGATATGCCGGTAACACCACAAGGAACCCGCGGCTGAGCGGCGACAATAGTCAATTGACCTAGGGGCGCGTGGTGGCTTTGGCCACATCATCCGACAATCTGGCATTAAACCGCTGGCATGGTGTGGCCTGATTCATTCTGTTCAGTATTCCTTCTCGCTACGTGGAGAGTGAATTTATTGGATTGCAACATTGGCTGACCTATATTTTTTTGAGCCAACTGGCACAGTTTGCTCACTCCATATCCATCAAGGTTAGAATTGATTATCTCATCCCAATAAAAATTATCGAAATAATAACAATTAAGACTAATAGTCTTAAATATATAAAGATGAATAACTTTTATCTGACTATGAAATTCCGCGTTACATCCACTTCATCTTTCATATTGCTGATGCATTGATTTTATTCATCCGAATTATTTACTTAGGTAAGCGTATCGTGATTCGCTCACTTGCTGCCTTTTTGCATCCTGAAGTCTACTCGATATAAAAACCAGACATCAAATCGATCATCAGTGGAAATAAAATTTTCATTAACTATAGTTAATAGAGAAGAATAATAAAATCAATACACCTGTAATGTAAAGCATGGTGGGTATGTTTGATAAACCGAGAGTATCATAAATGAACAATCATATCTTAGCCTCATTAGATGACCGATACCTTGAACTGACTATAATGCCTACCGAGCAGTGTAATTTCAGATGTGTATATTGTTACGAGGATTTCGCAATTGGCAATATGAGAAATGAAGTTGCTGATTCAATTAATAAGTTCGTTGATAATGCATTACCAAGACTAAGAAAATTAAATATATTATGGTTCGGAGGAGAACCACTTTTAGCATTACGTCAGATCACAAAAATCAGCAGTCATATAAAATACAGCGCAAAGCAAAATAATGTTGAATATACCAGCAGTATGACGACAAATGGCTATTATTTGACACTTAAGAATTTAACTGCCTTAGTAAACCTGAACATAACAAGCTATCAAATCACGCTTGATGGATATGCAGAATACCATGATAAGATGAGAAAAAAATCCAATGGAAAAGGGTCTTTTCAAACGATATGGCATAACCTTATGGAAGCCAGGAGATCGACGTTAAATTTTAATATAATACTAAGGGTACATTATTCTCCTGATAATATTCATCAAACCATTACGTTAATAGAAAGAATAAACAAAGAATTTTCTAATGACCATAGATTCACAATTTTTTTCCATTCCATTGAAAGACTAGGCGGAGATAATGACGATAACATTACCATTTTTAATGATAAAAAAGAAAAGCTAACTTATTTGTCCGAGTTATTAAAGTTAATACAGCCAGAACTGATTTTTCAATCTGTTAACAATAATTATATTTGTTATGCTGCAAAACTAAATAGTTTTGTTATACGCCCTAATGGAGATGTTTTAAAATGTACTGTAGCACTTAACAGTGATGTCAATAGCATTGGACACTTAAACAAAGATGGTTTAATGACATTAGACATAGATAAAGTACGAGCATGGTCTATCCCATTATTTACTGAAAATGAAAAAGATCTAGAGTGCCCATCAATATCCGCACACAAATTGTGGGCAGATAAATCAACAATCCCTGTTACAAACATCATATAAACAGTGAGGTATATATTATGGACCACGTCGACATTCCCCAAAAAGACTGTGTCATTGATGAAGATAAAAAGCAATTAATTTTCAAAAAAAATAGTAAATTGGAACAATACCTTATTACCAATACGTCATCACAAATCAATACCTCTTTTGGAAAAATATCTGTAAAAGATATCACAGTACAACCTGATGGCAGAATAGTTTTCAATAATATTGATGCAGAGAAAACAAAAGCATTATTTGATGCAGCACATCAGGCCAGTACCCGTGGTGATGTGGTTGTAAATACAAATATAGGAAATTGTGGTTGTTCGACCAATTAATATAGGGTCGAAAGCATTGGATCATTTAAAGCAGTATCAATTAATGGGATAAGTTATTTACTGTACATATCCTGAATAATTCGAGTTGCAGAAAGAAAGCTGCCGGGTGAGTCTCCAGAAGCTGATATCAGTCAGTGACTGGGGACTTACTCGGTTTACCGCGATTATCTGGCACCAATATATCGCATATCGCCAGGCATCAGCCGTGCCCTTTGAAACGCCCCAACAACTTGTAGCGCGAACCGGGATACAGCAGCTTGGCATAGGTGACGATTTTGGCATCGCTCCAGGTTTGGCGGTGAATCAATAAACAGGGTTCGTGCTCATCCAATAGCAGTTCCTTGCGCTGGCGTGCATCTGGCACCACCGCTTCCACAATATGCTCTCCTGCGGTCAACGGAGCCACACGCATCAGGTAGGTGTACGGCGTCTGGTTGTCATAGTCCTGCCTAAGGTAATCCGGTGCCATCAGTGGGTTTACCAACCGATCTTCCAACTGCACCGGCAAATCGTTCTCGTAATGCACAATCACTGAATGAAAAATCGAATGACCGGTGGCCAGACCCAGTACCGCTGCCTGCTCCGGATCGGCCTTCACTTCTGCCAACGACAGAATTTTACTGGTATGACGATGGCCTCGCTGGGCAATTTCTTCTGCGATGTTATGCACTTCCAGCATGGCGGTATAGCCCTTCATCTCGACAACAAAGGTACCTACGCCCTGCATACGAATCAAATAACCTTCACTGGTCAACTCGCGCAGAGCGCGATTGATCGTCATGCGGCTGACGCCGAGCTCATTGACCAGCTCACTCTCGGACGGCACGCGTTGATTAGCTTTCCACACGCCTTCGGTGATCTGGCTGATGATCGCCTGCTTCACGCGCAAATAAATGGGCGCCGGCTGATCACTCATGGCGGCGGCAAGTTGCGAAATAGCGCTCTGCTCGACCATATCCATATCCTTAAGAAAAATGACAACTTCAGTTTACTGGTTGATAAAGCAAATGTATATACATCTTAATTGGCGCGCCAGCACCAAAATAGTGCATAAAAAGCCTCAGTTCAGTGCATCATAATTACCATACTGGCTGCTATTCTGCGGCGATCACGGTATTAGGTCCCCCGGAATGATATAAGCAATCTGGCATAAGCATTGCAACAAGTTGTATATACAATACTATACGCCTTAGGCTTCACTCAGCATCGTGATGATCTGACTACGTGATGCCAGTGACGGCGACCTGACACTTTGCCCGTTTAATCGGGTTTCCTTTTCGCAGAACTTGTATAGACAGGAGTATACTATGTTGCTCGGTACACAAGCATGTCACCTGACGCCCGGTGAGGTGGATTTGACGACGCTCAAAGCCATCTACCACGGTGATGTCAGCCTGGCGTTGGATGAACACGCACGCACCGGGGTGATTGCCGCCCGTAATACCGTTGATGCCATCGTCAGTGCCGGTAACGTGGTGTACGGTATCAACACCGGCTTTGGCAAGCTGGCGCAAACCACCATTCCCGCAGCTCGCCTGGCCGAATTACAGCGTAACCTGGTGTTATCCCACAGTGTCGGTCTGGGTGAACTGCTGCCAGATAATGTGGTACGCCTGATCATGGCAACAAAAATCATCAGTCTGGCGCGTGGCCATTCCGGCATCCGCATCGAACTACTGGACGCACTGATCGCCTTGTTCAACGCCGGCGTGATGCCGTGTATTCCTGAAAAAGGCTCGGTCGGTGCTTCTGGCGATCTGGCCCCGCTGGCGCATATGTCGCTGACACTGCTGGGTGAAGGCGAGGTGCGAGTAGCAGGTAAACGCATCCCCGCCGTAGACGGGCTGAAAAAAGCCGGTCTGGAACCGTTCGTCCTCGGCCCGAAAGAGGGACTGGCGCTACTAAACGGCACCCAGGTATCCACCTCGCTGGCACTGCGCGGCCTGTTCGAGGCCGAAAAAGTGTTCGCCGCCGGCCTGATATCCGGCATGCTCTCACTGGAAGCCATCAAAGGTTCAGTCAAACCATTCGACGCCCGGATTCATCAGGCCCGCGGCCAGCAAGGCCAGATAGCCGTAGCCGCCGCCGTCTCCACACTGCTGGAAGGCAGTGAAATCCTCTCCTCTCACGTCAACTGCGGACGCGTGCAGGATCCCTACTCTATCCGTTGTGTACCGCAAGTCATGGGTGCCTGCCTGGATAACCTGCAACACGCCGCGCGCGTGCTACAGATAGAAGCCAACGCAGCTTCCGACAACCCGCTGGTATTTACCGATACCGGAGATGTCATTTCTGGCGGTAACTTCCATGCCGAACCAGTGGCCTTCGCCGCCGATATCATCGCGCTGGCGGTGGCAGAAATCGGCGCCATCTCCGAGCGTCGTCTGGCATTACTGCTGGATAGCGGTCTGTCCGGTCTGCCGCCGTTTCTGGTCAACGATGGCGGCGTCAACTCCGGCTTTATGATTGCCCAGGTCACCGCCGCCGCGCTGGCATCGGAAAACAAATCCCTCGCCCATCCAGGCAGTGTGGACAGCCTGCCTACCTCCGCCAACCAGGAAGATCATGTTTCGATGGCCACCTATGCGGCGCGGCGTCTGGGAGAGATGTGCTTCAACACCGCCGCGGTGGTCGGTATCGAAGCTATGGCAGCGGCACAAGGTATCGATTTTCACCGCCCGCTGAAAAGCTCCGCAGTCCTGGAACAGGAGCTGGCACGCTTGCGTGAGCGCGTAGCGTTCCTGGATAAAGACCGCCTGATGGCACCCGATATCGAGCAGATGCGACTATGGGCTGTCAATACTGTCTGGCCTGATGCCATCACCACCATGCTGCCCAGCTACGCCTGATCAGGGATAACCCTATTTTGGATAAGGAATAAGAAATGACTGAGACTGTAAGCAAAGCCGTCGCTCGCGTGGTGCGCGCCCCTCACGGCAGCGAATTGCACTGTGCCAACTGGCTGATTGAAGCCGCTTACCGCATGATCCAAAACAACCTCGACCCAGACGTAGCTGAGCGCCCAGAAGATCTGGTGGTCTATGGTGGGATTGGCAAGGCGGCACGCAACTGGGAATGTTTCGAACAAATTCTGCGCTCGCTCAAGGCGCTCCAGCCAGAAGAGACGTTGCTGGTGCAGTCCGGCAAGCCGGTCGGGGTGTTCCGCACCCATGCCGACGCTCCGCGGGTGCTGATCGCCAACTCGAACCTGGTGCCCCACTGGGCCAACTGGGACCACTTTCATGAGCTGGATAAGGCCGGTCTGATGATGTACGGCCAGATGACCGCCGGTTCGTGGATCTACATCGGCGCGCAAGGCATTGTGCAGGGAACCTATGAAACGTTTGTCGAAGCCGGCCGTCAGCATTACCACGACGACCTGCGTGGCAAATGGATCCTGACTGCCGGTCTGGGCGGTATGGGCGGTGCTCAGCCGCTGGCTGGTGTACTGGCTGGCGCTTCGGTACTGGCGGTGGAATGCCAGGAATCGCGCATCGATTTCCGTCTGCGAACCCGCTATCTGGATTACAAAGCCTACACACTGGATGAAGCCCTGCAAATGATCGCTGAAGCTAACCAGGCACAGCGCGCTATTTCGGTCGGCTTACTGGGCAATGCGGCGGAAGTGCTGCCGGAGCTGGTCAAGCGCGCCAAAGCCGGCGGTATGAAACCCGATATTGTCACCGATCAAACCTCTGCGCATGACCCGATCAACGGCTATCTGCCGATCGGCTGGACGCTGGATCAGTGGGCCCGGTTGCGTACCGAGGATCCACAGGCAGTGAATAAAGCCGCACGCGCCTCCATGGCGGTACATGTTCAGGCGATGCTCGACTTTTGCCATATGGGCATTCCAACCGTCGACTACGGTAACAACATTCGTCAGGTGGCGCTGGACGAAGGCATCAGCGATGCCTTTGATTTTCCTGGCTTCGTGCCCGCCTATATCCGTCCGTTGTTCTGTGAAGGTAAGGGGCCGTTCCGCTGGGTCGCCCTGTCCGGCGATCCGGAAGATATTTACAAGACGGATGCCAAACTCAAAGAACTGTTCCCGGACAACAAGAATCTGCACCGTTGGTTAGATATGGCACGCGAACGCATCGCCTTCCAGGGGTTGCCGGCCCGTATCTGCTGGCTGGGTCTTGGCGAACGTCATCTGGCTGGGCTGGCATTCAATGAAATGGTACGTAATGGCGAACTGAAAGCACCGATCGTTATCGGCCGCGACCACCTGGACTGCGGCTCGGTGGCCTCGCCCAACCGCGAAACCGAGTCGATGAAAGACGGATCTGACGCCGTATCCGACTGGCCGCTACTCAACGCGCTGCTCAGCACTGCCGGTGGCGCCACCTGGGTTAGCCTGCATCATGGCGGCGGCGTGGGCATGGGCTTCTCACAGCATGCCGGTCTGGTGATCGTCTGTGATGGCACCGAACAGGCTGACACCCGTCTGGGTCGCGTGCTGTGGAACGACCCTGCTACTGGCGTAATGCGTCATGCTGATGCGGGCTATGATAGCGCCGTAGCCTGCGCCCATGCGCACGACCTGAATCTGCCGATGGTGAAGTAATACCTGACAGAGCGTTGACAAACTTACGTATAGCGTCGGAACGGTGATAATGAGAAAGAGAAGTAAAGCATCCGCGCCAGGGATGACGCGGCTTGAGCTTACAGGGAGGGACTTGCAGCGTCTTTACGATCTTCTCATTATCGCCGCTATATATGCTTTGTCATCAAACGCGTTTGATATTGTCTCTGCCCCTCCATGCGATTCAATCTGGAGACCATTATGTCCGAACAGTTGATTAATACGTTGGTTCGTAAAGAAGCACGACAGTTGGGTGCCTATAACGCCGGGCTGTCCGATGAAGCAGTTCGTGCCCGCTACAACGTGGATACCATTGCGCGTCTGGCCAGTAATGAAAACCCGCTGGGAGCCAGTCCACAGGTAATAACCGCGTTGCAGGAGAGTGCCCGCCTCAGCGCCATTTACCCGGACCCCAGCAGCCAGCAGCTACGCGATGCATTGGCCCAGACCAATGGCGTAGACGCCAACCGGGTGATTATCGGCAACGGATCGGAAGACCTGCTCAAGCTCCTGTGTCTGGCCTTCGTTAACCCTGGTGACCGGGTAGTGACACTGCTGCCGTCGTTCGGCCTGCATCTGATTTACCCACAGATGATGGGAGCCAATGTCACTGGTGTACCGGTCAATGCCCAGATGGCATTTGATGTCGCGGCCTGGCAACAAGCGTTGCAGACCCCGGCTAAAATGGTCATGTTCAGCAACCCATCCAACCCGGTCGGCTGCATGCTGGACGGCGACGGCTTCCAGCGCCTGATTGACAGTTCGCCACAAGATTGTCTGCTGGTCATCGATGAGGCCTATTACGAATATTGCGCACAGTTGGATGGCTATCCCGATAGCCTGGCAGTGCTGCAACACCAGTCGCGGCCATGGGTCGTACTGCGTACTTTTTCCAAAGCTTATGGTCTGGCAGGGCTGCGCGTCGGCTACGGACTGGCCAGCGATCCCGCGTTGGTCGATATTCTCAACCGGGTGCGCACACCATTCAATATCAACCGTTCAGCCCAGGCAGCGGCTATCGCCGCCCTGCACGATAGTGACCACACCGCACGCAGCGTAGCCCACGTCAGCGCTCAGCGTACCTGGTTGGCAGATCAATTGACTCAACTCCGGTTACAGGTGGTGCCGTCAAGCGCCAACTTCCTGTTCTTCCGTACTGCGGGGGATAGCGCCGCGCTGGCTCAGCGGCTACTGCCATTTGGTGTGATTGTCAAACCCTGGCTGGAGCCGGGTTATACCCATTGGATCCGCGTCTCGGTGGGTAGCACGGTCGACAATCAACGTTTCATCAGTGCGCTCAGGCAGGTACTATGATCTTAAATCTCGACGACTTTCGGACGCAGGCCCGACGGGCACTGCCTGGATTCGCATTCAGTTATGTGGATGGCGGGGCAGATGATGAACGCACGCTGGCGCATAACCGAACCGTATTCGAACGCTGGCAATTCGTGCCACCAGTGCTCAAGGACTGTAGCCAGCGGGATCTGAGCGTAGTTCTGGGCCGGGAGACTTTGTGCGCCCCCTTGCTCATCGCCCCTACTGGCTATAACGGCATGCTACGTTATCAGGCTGATCTGATGTTGGCACGTGCCGCACGCCGTGCTGGCATCAGCCTGATCCAAAGCACCGTCTCCACCGCCTCGCTGGAAGAGGTAGCGGCCGACGGTCAGGGCCATCATTGGTTTCAACTATATGTCCTCAAAGATCGCCGCGTAACCATCGATCTGCTCACCCGCGCTCGCGCCGCCGGTTGCACCACACTGGTGGTATCGGTGGACGCGGTACATTTCGGCAATCGGGAACGAGACAAACGCCACTACCGACGGCCGATGAAACTGTCGTTGCGCAGCTTGCTCGACGTGGCGCGTCGGCCAGGCTGGGTCTGGCGTACCTTAAAACCACAGGGTATGCCGGGCTTCGGCAACCTAAAACCCTACCTGCCACCACAATACCAACGTGGTGTCGGCGGCGCAGCCTATTTTGCCGAGCAGATGGACACGACCCTCAACTGGGAAACACTAGGTTGGCTGCGTCAGCAATGGCAGGGAGATCTATTGATCAAAGGGATCATGACGGTGGGGGATGCGCGGCAGGCGATGACGCTGGGGGCGGATGGCGTCGTATTATCCAACCACGGTGGCCGTCAGTTGGACGGGAGCATCAGCCCGATGCTGGTACTGTCGGACATCCGCCACGCGCTGGGTGAGCAGGCGATAATTCTCATTGACAGTGGTTTCCGCCGCGGTACCGATGTCGTCAAGGCGCTGGCGTTAGGTGCCAACGCCGTACTGCTGGGACGCCCTTTGCTGTATGCGGTGGCTGCTGCCGGTGAAGCCGGTGCGCATCAGGCGTTATCCATCCTGTACGCTGAAATCGATCGCACGCTGGCGCAGCTAGGTTGCAGTTGCATCAATGAGCTGGGCCCGCATCTGCTACGGGAAAACCTCCCAACACTACGCTGAAGCGGCGTGAGTCCCTCACTGCCATACCAAACCGGTCGCATATGGCCGGTTCAGATCGCCGCCAGATATCCCCCATCGATATACAGTACCTGACCGGTTATATAGCGCGCCGCATCGGAGCACAGAAAAATTACCGCACCAACCAGATCGTCCAGCTCACCGAAACGTCCTTGCGGAATCTTTTGCAGCATCGCCTCGCACCACTGGGTATCCTGATAGAACACTGCGGTTAGATCGGTGCTGAAATAACCAGGTCCGATACCATTAACCCGGATACCGTCACGCGCCCACTCAGTGCTCAGAGTGTGGGTCAGCCCCACCAGTCCCGACTTCGATGCGCCGTAAGCCGCTGCGCCCGGCACACCCACCTGACTGGTCAGCGAACACAGATTGATGATCGAACCGCCGCTATTTTTCACCATAAACCGGGCGGCAGCCTGAGCCGTAAAAAAAGCGCCCTTCAGGTTGGTGTCAACAATGCGCTGCCATAACGCCTCATCCAGATCCAGTGACGGACATACCTGCTCAGTGCCCGCATTGTTAATCAGAATATCCGGGGCAACGTCCAGTGCGGCAAACACCGACGAAATCTGCGCGGTGTTTGCCACATCCAGCAATACGCCCTGCGCACCGGCATCCACCTGACGCAGGTGCGACAGCGCCGCTGACAGGCTGTCTTGATCGCGTCCGGTGATGGTCACCATAGCACCCGCCTCAGCCAGTCCTAGTGCTAGCGCATGGCCAATACCACGCGTGCCGCCGGTCACCAGCGCATGCCGGCCCTGTAACGAAAAAGTCTGCATCCGCGCATTCATGGCTGGATCACCGATTTAAGATAGGGACTCTTGCCCTTGATAAGGTGGTCATAAGTCTGAGGCACCGCGTCCAGCGGGATTGACGGCGCCACCAATCCCCACAGCCGCACCTGCCCTGCCGCGATGGCCGGCTCGGCAACCGACTCCACGCGTAGATCGCCAATGCCGTATAATCGTACCGCCTCCATACTTCGCTCCTTAAATCAGTTGCTGCAACCACTGATTGAACGCGTCATCGCCCTCGCTGCCGAGCATCACAGCCAGAGACAGACCTAGCGGCGAGCTGACCGACGTATGCCCACTGCCTCCGTCGGCTCGCAAATCCAGCACCAGCATCGGACAGCAGAATAACGCCAGCCGCACGATGCGCTGCCAGTGCCGGGGTAACCAACCACGCGCCTTCAGCTCGCGCAGCAGAGGACGCCAGTAACGCTCGCCCTTACTATTGAGGAAAGCGGCGCGCAGTGGCGTCAGTTGCCAGTCGTGCCGCACCTCAAGGGTATCGCCGCGCCGTTTAACACTGATCTGATAACAATCCGTCGCCTGCGCGGGCTCGTATAGCCAGTGCGGATGGGCAAAAATATTGTGGAAAGTGGCCTTAACCTCCGCCAACAGCGCTGGAATATGGCTGCCAGCAAACGCCGGGTCGAAACTCACCAATTGTGGCTGATCAGCATGGGTATCGAACCACACATTCGCATTATGGGCATCACCGTGCGCCACCACCACGCCGTGATTGGCCAGACTTCCCGGCGCCAGCACCACCGCTGCCTCCAAAAACAGTTGGCGCAACGTATGACCATAACGCACACCGTTGATTTCCCATTGCAAATTGCTCAACGTTTGCCAACTGAGCGATTCGTCGCCCAGTTTAAAGGTTTGATCCACATAGAACTGTTTGACACGGCCACCGAGTCCCGGCGTATCGCCAGGGGACATCAACCGATGATAGAACAATTGATGAATCGGTTCCGTCACCACGTCGGCGGCCTGTCCCGGTCGCAAGGTTGGCAGGGTAAGGGCCAGGATTTCGGCATCGGCACGCTGTTGTGCACCCACCACAGCGCCCATACCATCCCAGTCGCCGCTCAGCTCGATATCACGGCACACGTCCGCCAGCCGACGATCATTGCGCAGTTGATACAATAAAATTTGCCGTCCCGGCTCACCACAGGCATACAGCGGTACATCCACCCGGAAACCGT
Source organism: Prodigiosinella confusarubida (assembly GCF_002847015.1). GTDB lineage: Bacteria > Pseudomonadota > Gammaproteobacteria > Enterobacterales > Enterobacteriaceae > Prodigiosinella > Prodigiosinella aquatilis. Next base: position 1,759,929 of record NZ_CP025085.1, on the reverse strand, counting down.
GATCACGCAGCAACCCAGCACGGTAATACTCCTCAATGGTATGGTCTTCACCCTCTTCATGGTGGTATTTGAAGAACAGTGTGCGATCATCCGCCAGCGTGACACGGCCGTTCAGTGAATTCAAACTGTACTGGTCGCGGTTAATCTCCAGATGACGAGCAGGTATGCCGACGACTTCCCCAATCAGCTGACACAGCTTGTCACTCGCCGGTTGCCATTTTCCAGCACGCGCCAGTGTCCGGGCTTGCGCGGCCAGTGGTTCTCGGCAGGCCTCAGGCATTGTTTTTTCCTTCCAGTAGTCGCTTGCGTACATCGGAAACTGCCAGCGCATGTCCTGGGAAACCTTCGTATTCGGCGAAACGCTTGGCCTTGACGGCCAGTGGGTCATAACCCGCGGCGGTGACATAACCGATGGAGATGCGCTTCATGTAATCAAACACTGACAGCGGCCCGGCCGTTTTAGCCGCGCCGTTGGTGGGCAGTACCGCGTTAGGGCCCAACACAAAGTTACCTAAGGTGATCGGAGTATAATTGCCCAACAAGATCTCACCGGCATTGCGAATCTTCGTCATCACCGCCATTGGCTCGGCGGCCAGGATTTCCAAATGCTCTGGGGCATACTGGTTAACGAATTCCACTGCGGTGGCAAAATCACGGGTCAGCACCACGCCGCCGTGATCGCCGCCCAGGACCTTCTGCGAAAACTCGGCGCGTTTTTCGGTCTGCTGCGCCCAGTAACCGGGCAAAGCGGCGATGGCCTGCTCCGCCACGCGGCGGCTGGAGGTCACCAGATAAGCGGATGAGTCAGGACCGTGTTCCGATTCAATCAGTAAATCGAGTGCCGCCAATGCGCCATCTACGCTGTCGTCCGCCAGAATCAGACTTTCGCTTGGGCCGGCTGGCACACCCGGATCCAGCAGGTGGGTCAGTTGACGCTTGGCTGCCACGACCCACGGGCTGCCTGGACCGACGATTTTCAGACACTTTGGTACGCTCTGGGTGCCGTAGGCCACTGCCGCCACGCCCTGAGCGCCACCACATTTGTAAATTTCCGTGATACCCACCAGACGCGCCGCCACCAGAGTTGCGTCATCCACCTTGCCGTCCGGTCCCGGCGGGGTAATAACAATTGCGCGCGGAACACCGGCCACCACGGCCGGCACCGCCGTCATGACCAACACGCTAGGGAATGAGCCTTTGCCGCGCGGCACATAACAAGCCACTGCGTCGATCGGCACATGGCGATCGCCAGCAAAGGCACCTGGCTGCATTTCCTTGAGCCACATCTCTTCCGGTTTCTGAGCCTCGTGAAAAGCACGCACGTTTTCCACCGCAAAGCGGATCGATTCGATCACTTCCGGGTCCATGCGTGCGAAAGCGTCGTCGAACTCACTTTCTTCAGCACGGATAGCGAAATGTTCCGGCTGCACGCCATCGAATTCACGGGCGAAACGGATCAGTGCCGCATCACCTTCCTGCTGTACCGCGGCAATAATCGGCACTACGCGCTCGGTGAAGAATGACAGATCGGATTCAGTACGTTTGAACAGTTCGGCGGGCAGCGTATCTGACGCCGACAGATCATGAAAAGTTACAGCCATCTTCATTTCCTTTATTCATTAGCCAGTGCCGGATGGCGTATGCGATCCAGAACACGATGTTGTAGGTCAATAAATTCAGCCTCTCGGCTTAACGCCTCTACGCGTGGGCGCGGCAAGCCGACATCGAAAGTCGTCTCTATAACGCCTTGTCCCATCACCACAATGCGATCAGACAACCACACAGCCTCCTCAATATCGTGGGTGACGAACATCACCGTCAGACGGTGCTTTTCCCAGATTTCAATCAACAGTTGCTGCATCTGGTGACGCGTCATGGCGTCCAGCGCACCGAACGGCTCGTCCATCAGCAGGATCTTCGGACGGTAAGACAGCGCACGCGCAATCGCCACGCGCTGCTTCATGCCACCGGACAGTTCGCCGGGCCAACGGTCGCCGGCGTTGTCGAGTTTCACCAGTTCCAGGTGTTGCTGAGCGATATCACGGCACTGACTGGCGGGGATGCCAGCCGCCTTGAGGGCGAATTCAATATTCTGACGCGCGGTCAGCCAGGGCAGCAAGGTGTAGGACTGGAACACCACACCACGATCAATGCCGGGACCGGTAATCGACTGCCCATCCACCAGCACGTCGCCGCTGTCGAACTCTTCCAGCCCGGCGGCGATAGACAGCAACGTGCTTTTGCCGCAACCCGAGGCACCGACAATCGACACGAACTCGTTATCATGCAGGGTCAGGTCGATACCGTGCAGCACGCGGCGGCGCGTTTTGCCCAACGGAAAACTTTTTTCCAGCGTTTGCAGGGTTAAGGTAGCCATCAGGAACGCCTCCGGTTATAGCGGAACAGCACGCGCTCAGCGGCGCGCATCAGTTGGTCGGTAATAAGCCCGAGGAAACCGAGCAACAGGATATAGCCGATGATCGTGTCGGTCTGGAAATAGCGCTGCGACACCACAATGCGGTAGCCCAGTCCGGAAGTTGAAGCCACCAGCTCGGCCAGCACCAACCAGGTCCAGGCCCAACCCAGACTGATACGCAGGGCATCCCAAATACCGGGTAATGCAGCCGGCAGCACAATACGATACAAGATCTTGCGATCCGGCATGCCCAGCGTGCGGCCCAGACCAATAAAGTCGATGGGCACCCGTTTGACTGCATCAATCATCATCAGCACCTGCTGGAAGAAGGTACCAATCCAGATCACCAGGAACTTTTGGATATCATCGGTGCCAGTCCACAGAATCGTCAGCGGCACAAAGGCTACCACCGGCATATATCGGATAAAGTCCACCAGCGGTTCGACGATAGCCTTGAACAGACCGTAACAACCCGCTAACACACCGATGACGATAGACATCACCGACGAAATGGCAAAGGCGATCACAATGCGGTACAGGCTACTTTTCACATCCCCCCACAGTGTCCCATCAGCCGCGAGGCCGGCAATACGCCACCAGACGCGATCCAGACCAGGTAGAAAAATGGCTGGGATCGCACCGTTACGGGTGGCCAGCCACCAGCTCAGCAACAGCAGCACAAACACTGCCACGGCGATAGTCAGAAATTGCGTGCGTGTAGGTTCCTTACCGATGGTCATCAGGCTCCAACGACGGCGGCGCGGTTTGTCTGGCATGCTGACGCTCTCCAGCTTTAACGAACTCATACTGCCTCCGAACACAGCCGGTTATTACGCCTCCCGGCGGAGGACATCAGGACGAGGAACGTTCATGGCGACGTCCCCGCCAACTCTCCCCGCAGAGGGAAGAGAACGTGGAAACAGTAACGATCACTCAGCGTTAACGAAACTGGCGTTAATCGCCTCTTTCGGCGTAATAGCTCGGGTTACGATACCCGCATCGGTAGCCGCTTTAAGTACATGGGGGAAGGTTTTGTTCGAGAACTCGTGGCTCAATTGCTGCTTGTTCTCGGCCAGGGTGTAATATTTGATACCGTTAAAAGCGGTACGAAGGTCTTCCGGCGTGGAGCCGACCGCCTTGGCAATCACTGCGCGATCGGCAGTAGTATTAGCCTGATAATGCGTCACTGCCGCGCCCCAGGTCTTAATCAGAGCCGCAATCTGACCGGGTCGGTTCTTGATCATATCATCACGCACGACCAATACGTCGCTGATCAGACCCGGATCGTTTTTCCCGCTGTAGAGCATTTTCACGCTCGGGTCAGCTTTCATTGCTACCGACAGATAAGGTTCGTAGGTCACCGCTACCGGTACACGTTTGGCAATCAGCGAGCTACCGGCAGACGCGGCTGGCATCGGCACTGGCTTGATGTCACGAAGCGACATCCCGACTGAGGACAGGGCGCTGCGCAGCAAAATATCGCTGGTGGTGCCTTCTTCATAAGCCACCCGCTTACCTTTCAAATCCTTCAGGGTTTTCACGTCCTTGGACACCAGCATGGCATCGGCAGTCTGGCTCTGATCTAGCAACAGGACAATCTTCACGGGCAAACCGGCGGAAATCATGCCCATCGCGGTATGGGTCGCAATACTGGCGGCGTCGATCTGGCCGCTGGCTAGCGCCGCGTTAATATCCTTGTCTTCAGCAAAGTTGATGATATCGACTTTTTCCAGACCGTTTTTCTTATACAGGTTCTGAGCGGCGGCAACATGCCACTGGCCATAACCCAGCCAGGGCTCCACACCTAATTTCAACTCACCAGATTCTGGCGCTGACGCCGCCAGGGAAGTGGTGGACGCTAGTACGCCAAGACAGCAAGCAGCAGCGAGTGAAAATGTTATGGTACGCAAAGAAAGCATATCGATTTCCTTCTGGTGAAGTTAAGCAAGTTTCAAGTTGTCGTCTGTCTATTAAGTCATTGTCTGTCTATGTATATACAAGTATATGCAATATAAATGCCAATCTCTCAGCATACTTACTTCGCGCTTTACACCACCATAGGCAGGAGCTTCGTTTTATCGTCATGGGTAGCAGACTGGCTCAATGTGGTGCAGGGTGGCGATTCTTTGCACCATAACTGCTCGCGTTTTGAGCATAAGCGGGGCAATGAGAAGAGCCTTAACCTTTGTCGTAGTGCGTAAGAGAGTTTATTAAAATTATCGGCACAGGCGGAAAACGCTATCCAGAAGGGGGGACGTTACAATTACTGCGTTTACGTTATTGCATACGATGGTGTGAAAAAACGCTGATAGAAAGAAGTAAAAGCACCGTATTTTCTTTGATAAAAGAGGCGATGACATCATCAAAATCCACCTTTAGTGGTCAAAGAAGACACAAATCAGAGAATAAATTAAAATTTTCTAATATAGTATCGATCGTTTATACAGATCAATAATCTTTTATTGATAGTTTTCAACTATATCAAGGCTATCATCGATCGGTACAAATGATTTGCCTTTAGCAGAAAGTCTGTCATAAATATAAGCAGCCATATTCATCACAGGCACATGATTTATATATAAATTTATCTGGCACACTATTGTGTCAGTTGCAGATCAGTTACAGGCGCGATACAGGATCTTTTTCGCCTTCATCAGGGATATCTTACGACAGTAATAAATAAATCAGTTCCTGCCTCCAGTATTGTAGGAAATGAGATGAGTATGGCTGGTTACACCCTAAATAAATCAAGTTGCAGGAACCCGGCAAACGAAGGGATCCCGATGAGATTACTCAAGTTAGTGATTCGGGTGGCAACGCTGCCGGGAGCAGAGTTGTACGCGACTTGACAAGGCCCTCGCACAACCAACAGATTTTTCTACAAATTCAGAATAAGCATATCGGGTGAACTGAAATGCGAGGATAAATTCAGGCTCTGTTAACGGATCTCATTGACATACATGACGTTCCTGGTAATGAAACGGTGATGGGCCAGAATCACTGGCAGTGCGCTCTGATCAAAAGAGATTTCATCAATGACCAGTATCGCCTGAGGCGATTGCAACGCCAGCAATCGACAATCTTCTTCACTGGCCAGTTCAGCGGTGATCTGCTCACGCACCGCCGCCACTCGAATATCGTACTGATCCATCAAAAACCGGTAGAGCAATGACGGCACTTGATCTTCATGCGGAAAATCGGGCAGACGCGCTTCAGGCAGCACAATAGTTTCATGCATGGCGGGTACACCATCTATTTTTCTCAGCCTTTTTAGGTAGATAACCGTGTCACCTGATTGCAGCTTCAGTTTTTCCACTTCTTGTTCACTGGCGAGCGCTTGGTGGTAATCCAGCAGGATCGTTTGTGAATTGAGCAAACGACCATCTTTGCCATGAAGGCGGAAATAGCGAAAGAAGTGACTCAAATTGTGCAACGGTGCCCATCCTGTGACCACCGTACCCGTTTTACGGCGGCGCATCAGCATCCCTTCGGTGGTCAAGGCGGACAGCGCTTTGCGAATCGTCCCCACAGAAACCCCAAAATCGACCGCCAGAGCATTTTCACTGGGCAGCACCGTACCCGCAGCCAGCTCCCCCACCAGTATTGATTCACTGATATAGCGCTTCACCACTTCATAGCGCGGGGCACCTTCAAACTCCTCAAGACGACTAAAAACCACTGCATCCTGTCCGTCAGATCTTTTCATTATCATGAATGATTACCTGTTGACCATCTCGCTTATCTGCATTATCTATAAACTATATAGAAATACAACTCAGTGAACATGACATGCACGTAAAATCCCATTTTAAGCAGGCTTTGGCGGCAATATCTGGTGATTCAACCGCCATTCTACAAGATTTGCGTCAGATGCTCGCCGTTGATACCAGCTTTCCGCCTGGCAATGGTTACGGTGCATTTGCCAATCTGATGGAGTCTCTGCTGACACCGATGGGATTTACCTTTCAACGCGTTTCAGTACCCGAGTCTTTATGGCATTCACCAGATGGCAGCGCAGTGGGAGAGCGGATCAATCTTCTGGCAACGCTGCCCGCTGATGCCGCGGAAAACTGTAATCTCTATTTTCACGTCGATACCGTACCACCAGGTGATGGCTGGCATTACCCGCCACTGGTACTCAGTCAGACTGGCGAGCGTTTGATTGGCCGTGGCAGCGCTGACATGAAAGGGACGATCGTCGCCGCGTTGGCGGCGCTTCGTGCCGCACAGCGGTATAAGCTCAAGCTACGCTTCAACCCGGTATTGTTACTGTGTACCGATGAAGAGGGCGGACTATATCCCGGTATTCGCTATCTGGCCGAACAGCAGCTATTTCAGGGACATATGCTGAGTTTCAATGGTGGAGCGGTTCCCCGTATCTGGGCTGGCTGCTTTGGTAGTCTGGATGTGAAGATCCGTGTGACAGGCCGGGCCGCGCACTCTGGCGATCCCGTTGACGGTATCAACGCCATTGAAGAGAGCCAGTCATTGATGCAGGCGCTGATGGCGCTGAAACAACGAGTCGAGAAGCGTACCTCTGCCATGCCATCGCCACCGCACTTTGCGGGTAAACCGTTGACATCCCGTTTGACACTCGCGATGGCCCAAGGCGGCAGCAAAGGTTCCACGCTGCCAGCCTGCTTCGACCTACTGGTTAACCGCCGCTACGCACCTGAAGAGCATTTTGACGATGTCTGGCAAGAATTGACCGACTGTATTACGCAATCGATGTCGTCTTCCGCCGCACTGAGTACCGAGCACTATCTGATCGGTCATCTGGCACCGGTCAGTGACCCGACCGGGCCGCACTGGCCGCGCTGGCAACACGCGCTGAGTCTGGGCTTCGGTTTTCATACAGACGATTTTGCCGCCTGGGGATCATCCACCAGCTCCGACATGGGATGGGTTCAGCAGGCAGGCATTCAGGAAATTCTGTTAGGTGGGCTAGCACGGCCGGATAACCATATTCATGCTGCCGATGAATACACCACCATGCAGGATCTTGTCGCTTTATCGCAGTCCATTTTGGCCTATCTGGCCGATGATTTTTCGCCAACCCAGGGTATTTCATTATAAACAGTAGACAGTAGAGGAAACCGCGATGTGTGCAATGAAAGGAATAAACCGACGGCAGTTTATTACCCACGCAACACTGATCACCGGCACTGCCATGCTGCCATTGTCATTTCATGCGCAGGCGACAGAAGCAAGTGCAATGACAGCAGGAGGCACCCCGCGCAATGGAGGCATTCTGCGCATCAGTGTCGACCAGGCAGTCAACATGCTAAATCCACAGCAGGCACGCGTTAACCCTGAATACCTACTGGCTGAACTGCTCTACAGCGGCCTGACCAGGCTGACACAGGAGATGAAGGCCGAACCCGATCTGGCCAGCGCCTGGCACGCCAACGCTGACCTCACGCAGTGGACATTCACTCTGCGCCCCAACCTGAAATTCAGCGATGGTTCACCATTGACCGCCAATGATGTTGTCGCCAGCCTCAATGCTATCCTGGACGTCAAAAACGCGTCGCCGGGGCGGCACAATATCGGCCCGATCAAAGATCTACATGCCGATGGCAATGACAAAGTCGTGATCAATACCCAGGCTCCCTATGCCGACCTGCCTGTCATGCTGACATATCCTGATGCCAAGATTGTGCCTGCTGCTATTGCACAGAATCAGTTGGATCGCTTGTCAAAAGAAGCGCTAGGGGCAGGCCCGTTCATACTGGTATCGTATGAGCCTGATCGCAAGATCGTGGTGAAACGCAATCCGAACTATTACGACCCGAAACGCCCGTATCTCGATGGGGTGGAAATAGTTGTCTATCCTGACGCAATTGCCGAAAGTTCTGCGTTGATCGCCGGGGATACCGATCTGATGCTGGCAGCCCAGCCCAGCGAATTCAAACGCCTGTCCGCCGCCAGTGGTATTCAGCCACTGCGGGTGCCATCCGGCCAGTTCCTGAATATCAACATGCGGTGCGATCAAAAACCGTTTGATGACATGCGGGTACGGCAGGCGCTGGCGCTGTGTATTGACCGCAAGGCGATGATCGATTTTGTAGCCGACAGTTACGGTACCCCCGGCAATGACACGCCCATCAGCGCCTCTTATCCGTGGTACAGAAATATTCCACTACGACAAGTCGACTACGCCAAAGCCAAGACATTACTGGCCGACGCAGGCTACCCGGATGGGCTGGATCTGACGCTGATCGCCTCGGACAAACCGGCATCCCGCACCCAGTTGGGGATCGCAGTACGGGAAATGGCCAAACCGGCCGGATTCCGTATCAATGTCCAAACCATGGCTAATAGCACTTATCTGGATCAAGTCTGGAAAAAAGGCAACTTCTACGTCGGTTTCTACAACATGCAACCCACACCAGACGCAATATTTTCCCTGCTCTACACCTCGGATGCCGCCTGGAATGAAACCCGCTGGAACAATGCCGATTTCGATGCCGCCATCGCCGCAGCCAGAAGCACGACGGATGACAGCAAACGCCGGGCGTCTTATGGCAAAGCACAACTGCTGATGCACGATCAGATTCCTTCAGTGATTCCGGCGTTCTTCAATCTACTCTCCGCCAGCCAGCATTATGTGCGCGGCTACGCGCTGCATCCGCGCGGTGCGGTGTTTCGTCTTGATCATGTCTGGCTGACGCCTCAAGCACCGGTACGTCGGAACTAAACAGGGAGTGGTTGTGAGCGCAAGTTATCTACTAAAACGCCTGTTATTGGTCATTTATACTCTGCTGGTCGTTTCGGTGCTGGTCTTTGGCATTACCCAGTTGTTACCCGCCGATGCAGCAGTCACACTTCTTGGGCAGAACGCCACGCCTGAAGCGCTGGCTGCCGTCAGAGCCCGCCTCGGTCTGGATGCTCCCGCCTGGTTACAGTACTGGCACTGGCTTACGGCAATGCTGCATGGAGACTTCGGCGTGTCCATGCGCACCAATCTTCCGGTGGCGCCAGCGCTGCTCACAGCCCTCTCCCGCTCACTGTTGCTGGCGGCGTGCGCCCTGTCGCTGATGCTGTTCATTGCACTGCCACTGGGTATCTGGGCGGCAGTGCGAAAAGGAAAGATGGCGGATGTACTGGTCAGCGTGCTGTCCTATATCGGTATTTCATTTCCCGAGTTCGTGACCGCCACCCTGATGCTGCTGCTGTTTGCCGATGTCTGGCAACTGCTCCCGGCCACCGGTTACGTACCGCTCAGCGAGAACCTTGCGGATGGCGTGCGTCACCTGATTTTACCATCGGTGACGGTGACGATGATCCTGGTGGCACATGTATCACGCATGGTGCGTTCGGAAATGGTAGATGTCCTCCATACCGATTACATCCGAGCCGCCTGGCTGAAGGGACTGTCACGACGACGGATCCTGTGGCGTCACGCGTTGCGTAACGCTCTGTTGCCGGCGATTACTATCGTGGCGCTGGATGTGGGGTATCTGTTGGGGGGTATCGTGGTAGTGGAAGAAATTTTCGCCATCCCGGGTATCGGCCGTGAATTGATCGTTGCAGTACAAGCACGCGATCTGCCCACCATTCAGGGCGGTGTCATGATCCTCGCCACTACCTATGCGGTGGTTAACTTTTTGGCTGACCTGGCCTACGCCATGCTTGATAAGCGGATCCAATATGTTTGATGTAGTCAAAAGACTGTTGCGTACCCCGCAAGGAATTGCCGGGGTCAGTATTCTACTGGTGGCGCTGTTGATCGTGTGTGCTGGCAGTCATCTGGCACCCGCCGATCCAGAAGCAATATCCATTCTGGCACGTTACCAGGCACCGAGTGCTGAGCACTGGTTCGGCACCGACCAACTAGGACGTGATATTTTCAGCCGGGTGCTGTTCGGTGCCCGTACCACAATTATCGACTCGCTGCTGGCCACCGTACTGGCGATGATCATCGGTTCGGTCATCGGCACCGCCAGTGCCTATCTGGGTGGCAGGATAGATGAAGCCATCATGCGTACTATGGATGCCATCATGTCGATCCCCAGTTTGCTGTTCGCTCTGCTGATTGTCAGTACCCTGGGACAAAACAGCCTGAACGCCGTACTGGCGATCACCATTGCCTTTGTCCCCGGTATGGTGCGCATTGCCCGCAGTGTCGCGCTGGCAGCGCGCCAGCAGGATTACGTCAATGCCGCCATTGCCCGGGGAGAATCCTCGCTCTACATCATCCTACGGGAGATGTTGCCTAACATCGTGGCCCCCATCATCGTGGAATCCACCATTCGGGTATCTTTTGCCATCATGTTGTTCGCCACCCTCAGTTTTCTCGGGCTTGGCGCTCAACCACCACAACCGGAATGGGGGTTGATGGTTTCCGAGGCTCGCGCCTATTTCTTCAACGCCCCCTGGATGATGCTGATCCCCGGACTGGCCATCGCGATCGTGGCGATCGGTTTTAACCTGCTCGGTGATGGGTTACGTGATGTCCTGAATCCGAGGAGTCACTGATGTGCACACCTGATGCAATAAAACCGGTACTGGCTGTCAATCATTACAACCTGGTATATACATTACCGAACGGATCACACCTGCCTGTGCTTCAGGATATCAACCTGCACGTAAATCGAGGGGAAGTGGTCGGCCTGGTGGGTGAATCCGGCTCCGGCAAAACCACACTCGGTTGGGCGATCATGCGCTGGCTGGCCAGTAATGCCAGAGAGGGTCAGGGAGACATTTATCTTGGCGATCTGAATCTACGCACCTTGCCGACGGACAAACTGCACCAGCTTCGGGGTGGACAACTGGGGATGATTTTTCAAGATCCCAGTGCCTCACTCAACCCGACCCTGACGCTGGGCGAACAGGTTACCGAAGTCTTACGTCGTCACCGTCGTTTGAGTGCCAAAGAAGCCCGTGACTATGCAGAAACCCTGTTACGAGATGTCGACCTGAAAGAACCGGCGCTAATGATGAAACGTTACCCGCATCAGGTTTCCGGCGGTGAAAAGCAACGCATCCTGATCGCTACCGCGTTCGCCTGTCAGCCTGACTGCCTGATTTTTGATGAGCCGACCACGGCGCTGGATGTCATCAGTACAGCACAAATTCTGGCACTGTTTGAACGACTACGAGAAGAGACTGGCGTAGCCACCTTATATATTTCACACGATCTCGCACTGGTGTCTCACATCGCCGATCGTGTCTGTGTGCTGGAAAAAGGCCGTATTGTGGAACAGGCTGATGCAGCCTCCCTATTTCAAATGCCACAACATGACTACACCCGGCGACTGATCGCCGCAATACCTGATCCCACGAAACGCCTGCTGGAAAACGCCATACCGTCATCGCAACCACTACTCACCCTGAATGAGATCACCATTCAGTATGGTCATCACCGGTTGCTGGACAAACTATTGAAACGCCGCCCCAACCACACCAAAGCTGCCAACGCGGTGTCACTGACCCTTCATGAGGGGGAAATCCTGGGGATTGTAGGTGAATCCGGCTCCGGCAAATCAACACTGGCGAAAGCCATCACCGGTCTGGTGCCCTTTGAGGGCTCGCTGGATTTCCGCGGTTACATGCTGTTTGGTCATGCCGAGATGGACAAAGATTACCGCCGCCGGGTACAGATGATTTTTCAGCATCCAGATGCCTCACTGAACCCACGGATGCGCATCGGTGACATTCTTGCGCGTCCGCTACGGCTGTATGGCCTGCCCGATGGTGAAACTGAAGCGCAGGCCATCACCCGACTGCTGGAGGAAGTACGCCTTCCGGCATCAATGGCGTCACGCTATCCCCATGAGCTTTCCGGTGGTCAGAAACAACGGGTGGCGATTGCCCGCGCTTTTGCCCATCCGCCAGAACTGGTGATCTGTGATGAGATCACCGCCGCACTGGATGTCTCAGTGCAGGCCACCGTAATTGAATTATTGCTTGAGCTGCGGCGACGCTACGGCACCGCTTACCTGTTTATCACCCACGATCTCAATCTGATCCAGCAAATCGCGCACCGCATTGCGGTGATGTACCGTGGTGATCTGCTGGAAGTATTGTCGGGCGATGCGATGGCGGCACAAGCTCAGCACCCCTATACCCGGGCGTTACTGTCGGCCATCCCGGCCCCCGAGACACGTTCACCTGAATTTAACTAAACATAGAATGAATCCATCATGACCAAAGAACAGTTACTCCATCGCATCGACACCGATTTTTGCCTGCGTTTCCTGGCCACCATGGTGCGACACAAAAGCTACAGCGCCACCGATGACGAACAGCAACTGGCGGAATTCATGGCCGCACAGATGCGCGAACTCGGCCTGGAGACCATTCTCACACCGGTCCCCGGCGGACGGCTTAACGCCATTGGCACCCTGCATGGCACCGGTGGCGGCAACAGCCTGCTGTTTAACGGCCATCTGGATACTAACCCAGTGACCGAAGGCTGGACCGTCGGCCCGTGGGACGGCAAGATTGATGACGAATTTATCTATGGTATCGGCGTGTCCAATATGAAAGCGGGTGACGCGGCTTACTTCTGTGCGCTGAAAACGCTGATCGATGCCGGTATCAAACTGAAAGGCGACGTGATCCTGACCTACGTGGTTGGGGAACTCCAGGGTGGTATCGGCTCCATCGCTGCTATTGAACAGGGTATCAAGGCCGATTACTTCATCAACGCGGAACCAACCGACATCCAGGCACTGACCATGCATGCCGGATCACTGATGTTCACCATTGAACTAACCGGTGACACTCGCCATCTATCCAAACGTGAACAGGCGGTGGATGCCATCGCCGCCGCCGTAGAACTGATTCCGCAGTTAAATGCCATGACCTTCAGTGGCGCACTCACGAAAGAACACCTCAGCATCAACCGTTGCCACGTCGGGATAGTCCACGGTGCACTGGGGCATGATTTGCAGGAATGGCGCCCTCCTCAAGTGGCAGATTTCGCCCGCATCAAGGGGTCGGCACGCTTTGCACCTGGTCAGACGGTCAAAGGCGTACTGGCAGATATGCAGGCGTTGCTGGACAATCTCTGTGCTCGCCATCCCGGTCTCAGAGCAGAACTGTTCGACGATGGTCAACGGGACAAACCCACCATGCTACCTTTTGAAGTCCCCCGAGAATCGGCGATTGTGGCGGCGGTCAACCGTGCCTATACGACCGTGCGCGGTACACCACAACCCACGGGTGCGATTACACCACCCGCGTTCTACGGCACTGACGCTGCTCATTTCTACCAGCGTGCCGGTATGGAAGGTGTGGTTTGCGGCCCTGGTGGAAAATTCAACACCATGCCGGATGAACGAGTCCACATCAGCGATTTCCTCGATGCCATCCGCATTTATCTGCTGGCCATCCTGGATATCTGCCAGCCAGAAAGCACACTTTCATGACATCACACTATGCGCTTGCCCTGGCACGAACCCGAGCCGCCATGCAGTTGGCGGACGTCACGCTGTTGTTAATCGACCACGGAGAATTACTGGCATGGTTAACCGGCTACACAGTATCGGAAACGTGTTATCGCGCTTGTCTGGTACCGCTGGAAGGCGAACCCTGGATGGTATTACGCCAGCTGGATGAGGCGCCCTGCCGTGCGTTGAGCAACCTGAACGATATTGTCACTTATGATGATCACCAGGATCCCTATCAGGCAGTCGCGGACAGCCTGTCGCAGCGGGGCTACGGCCATGCCTGTATTGGCACGGATTTCAACTCCTACGGCATGACTGTCCATAACTGGCAACAATTATGCCAGCGCCTGCCCGGCGTTCACTGGCAGGATATGACAGGGATAAGCGATCGGCTACGTAGCGTAAAATTTACCGATGAATTGGAAGCGTTACGCCAGGCGGCGCATATCGCCGACGACGCAATGCGTGCCATTGCCGCCCAGGCGGCTTCCGGCTGGCGGGTGCGTGATGTCAGCGCGCTGGCCGCGCAGATATTCCTGCATAATGGCGCCGACAGCGGTGAAACCGGCCCAATCGTCTGCGCTGGCGGGGATAACGGCTTCCTGCATGCCAGTGGGCATGATCACCATCTGACTGCGGGCGACATCCTGCATGTCGAGTTGATCCCCACCGTCCGCCATTATAGTGCGCGCCTGATGCGCCCCTTTCTCATCGGCCCTCCGACATCAGAACACCGCCAGTGCGCGGAACAGCTAATACAATTTCAAAATGCGCAAATCGCCGCCATGAAACCGGGCGTAAACGCCAGCGATGTGGATGCGCTATTACGGCAGGCGGTGCTGGATGCAGGTTTGAGAGAACATTACGGCAACGTTACCGGTTACGCACTGGGGCTCTATACACGGACTCCCCGGCCCAGTGATTTCTCGCGCTGCTTTACACCAACGGCTAACTGGCCGTTGGAGGAAAACATGGTATTTCACATGTATGTCTCCGCTCGTTCGCTGGCGTTTAGTGAAAGCGTGGTAGTAACGCCCCAAGGTGGACAACGACTGAGCCAGTTACCGCGTCATTTGCTATTACTGCCATAATGAAATGTGCGGCGATAACAGAAAGTCACCTGTACGGTAATGAGAGAAATAATCATTAAAATCAATCACGCTAAACACAACGCACTCTCAAGCCATTTTCAGAAAGTGGAAAATGGCACTCACCGACATCAACCCCATATACCAGGTCAAGCCGCAGATCGCCAGGCCCAGCCACAACAACCAACGCGGATAGTGGTAACCCTCCATCAGTTCCGCGCATTTCCAGCCTACGTAGAGAAAGAGGCTCAGACCAATTGGCAGGATAAGTCCATTAAACCCGCCGGCAAAAACCAGTAATGCGGCAGGAGCGGTCCCCAACAGAAGATAAACCGCCAGCGACACGGCAATAAAGATGATCGTGGCAATATTGCGGTGGCGCTCGGTAATGGATTTTTTAAATACCGTAATAAAGGAGACGGACGTATATGCGGCCCCGATAACGCTGGTCAGCGCGGATGCCCAAAAAATAAGGCCAAAGATGCGCCCCCCTAGAGCCCCAGTCGCATGCTGGAAAGCTTGAGAAGCCGGATTCGCTACCTGGCTGGATATATCAAGCGTTACCCCGCTAGCCACCACCCCCAATACGGCAAGGAACAGCACATAGCGCATTAACCCCACCACAAGAATGCCTTTGGTGGCCGCAGAGGAAACTGCCTTGATGTTCTCAACACCGCCCATGCCTTTATCCAACAGGCGGTGGGCGCCGGCATAACTGATGTAGCCCCCCACCGTGCCCCCGACGATAGTGGTGATGGAAGCAAAGTTAACCTTGTCCGGAAACACACTCTGGCGTAGTGCCTCACCTATCGGCGGGGAGGACATGAATGCGACGTACAACGTCAAAACGATCATCATCAATCCCAAAACAACAATCATGCGGTCAATGACCGTACTGGCTCGACGTGACGAAAAAATATAAATCGTGATAAATGCGCTTAGCAGCCCTCCCCATTTGGGATCAAGGCCGAACATCGCATTTAATCCGAGTCCGGCCCCGGCAATATTACCGATGTTAAACACCAACCCGCCGAAAATAACCAGCACCGCCAACAAATACCCACTACCTGGCAAGGCGATATTTGCAACATCCGCCGCACGCATCCGGGTCAAGGTGACAATGCGCCAGATGTTCTGCTGCACCACAAAGTCGATGACGATAGACGCCAAAATACCGAAGGAAAACGCGGCCCCCATCGTGGCCGTAAAAGTAGCGGTTTGCGTAATAAAGCCAGGGCCAATAGCAGAGGTGGCCATCAGAAAAATGGCCGCGATCAATGAAGAGCGTCGACTACGAACAAACGCTTTATTCTGTGTTTCTTGTGCCGTCATACAATTTGCCTTCCAATGGAATAGTCATCCAAAGGTTTTATTAAGCAAAATATGATCCATTGTTGTTTTTTTCTTAGCAGAAAATAATTACGAGTATGCGTCTGTCCGAAGCGGTGATTAGTAGCACTAATGGATTATTTCGTATGCAATTAATTACCTTTTATTCATCGTCGCGTTAAAACATGCTCGCCGTCACAGATAGGGCAAAAAATAAAAAAACGTAATTTTATAGTTAATTTTCTCAATTGGTTACCAGAAAACTACCTCCTTATACTCCATGGACACTGACACACCTGCCCCGCGCTAATTCGTTATCTCTCTGAATTAACACTCGTGCCATTTAATACATCGGGAAGCGTGTGTCTATTAGAAACAATTCAGTGGCCTAAAGGCCATTATCTTCCTGACAAAAAGAAGGAAGTTCATAATGATAAATAACCCGGTACTCTCCGTAAAAGATAAAATAGGTTACGGTCTCGGCGATATGGCAAGCGCGCTGGTCTGGCAAACCGCCACCCTGTTCCTGGCGTATTTTTATACCGATGTTTTCGGCCTGCCCGCCGCGGTAATGGGCACCATGTTCCTGGCGGTACGCGCAGTGGATGCTTTTATCGACCCCTATATTGGCTCTCTGGTCGATCGTACCCATACCCGATATGGCAAGTTTCGACCCTGGTTATTATGGTTTGCTGTGCCTTTCGGCATCTGCTGCCTGATTACCTTTTATGTACCCGATATTTCGCTGACAGGAAAAATTATTTACGCCAGCGTAACTTACTGTCTTCTCTGCCTGGTTTACTCGGCAATTAACGTACCCTACTGCGCGATGCCCGGAGCACTGACCCAGGATCCGCGTGAGCGTCATTCAATCCAGTCATGGCGCTTTGCCTTGTCGTTTATCGGCGGGTTGGTGGTCACGGTAATCGCCTTACCATTGGTGGATTGGTTAGGACAAGGCAATGCCCGCAACGGATATTTTTACGCCATGAGCCTGATGGGATTGTTGGGTGTGATTCTGTTTTTCTGCTGTTTTTTTATGACCAAAGAACGCTATCACCCAGGAAACAGTGGTAAAAATTCAATATTCAACGACCTGAAGCTACTGTGGCGTAATCACCAGTGGCGTATCGTTTTTATCTTCAATATATTGCTGCTGGTGGCAGTGGTCACCCGCGGATCAGCCACCATTTACTATGTAAAATATGTTCTATTGCAACCACAGCTGATATTTCCTTTTATTGTCAGCGGTATGGTAGCGGCGCTATTTGGCGCGCTGCTTTCCGAAACGCTGCTCGGTAAATTTGACCGGGTAAAATCCTATCAATATATGATCCTGACCTTTGTCATCTGCGGCTCGGTGATATTCTTTATTTCCCCACACGCCGTGTGGCTGATATTTTCCCTCAATATTATTTTCAGTTTTATCCAGAATCTCACTACCCCGTTGCAGTGGACCATGTTTTCCGATGTGGTGGATTATGAAGAACACCGCACCGGCCGTCGTCTGGACGGTCTGGTCTTTTCTACCGCGCTGTTCGCCATCAAGTTCGGATTGGCAATCGGTGGTGCGGTAGTCGGCTGGGTGCTGGGCTTTGTCGACTACTTGCCCAACACCGCGTTGCAGCTACCAACGGTGTTAACCACCATCAACGCACTATTCACCCTCGTCCCTTCGCTGCTCTTTACCCTGATGGGAATCCTGCTGTTTACCTACAAACTTAACAGCAGCTATGTGCGAGACATTGCCAGCCAGCTGGCGCTGAAAAACCGATCCACACCAGACACAACGGAACCGACGGTGAATCATGCAAACATCTGAACATCCCAACGTCTGAATAAGGAGAATCACTATGGTCTATCCATATCAGGACGCTTCGCAGCCCCTGTCCGTGCGCGTGACGGATCTACTCGGCCGCATGAGCGACGAGGAAAAATTTGCGCAACTGCACGGGCTGTGGCTGATCCTCGCCAGTGACGGCCATCACCGGGTGCGTAGCGATCTGAGTGATGATTTCAGCGGCGCGTCGGCGTCTCTGGCGCTGGAGGCCCAACTCAAACTTGGCATTGGACAGATTACCCGACCACTGGGATCCCACGTGGTGGAGCCAGTGGAAGGCGTTCGGGCATTAAATCGTCTGCAAAAGACCATGATGGAAGAGACCCGGTTGGGCATTCCGGCGATGTTCCATGAAGAATGCCTGGTGGGATTACTCTGTAAAGACGCTACCTTATTCCCCTCACCGCTTAATTATGGCGCAACCTGGGATCCGGCGCTCATCGAACAGGTGGCCGCCGCGATCCGCCTGGAGGCCAAAAGCGTTGGCTGTCATCAAGGATTAGCGCCGGTACTGGATGTCTCGCGTGATGTACGCTGGGGGCGTACCGAGGAGACCTTTGGCGAAGATCCCTACCTGGTGGGCATCATGGCGTGCGCCTATGTCCGGGGATTACAGGGACCGCGCCGAGATCTGCTTGCAACACTGAAACACTATGCCGGACACTCCTTCAGCGAAGGGGGACGCAACCATGCGCCGGTGCATCTCGGCTTTCGAGAACTGAATGATACATTCTTGCTGCCATTTGAAATGGCGGTGAAGCTGGCCAACGCAGGATCGGTAATGCCGGCTTACCATGATATTGATAACCAACCCTGCCACAGTGACCATTTCTTGCTGACCGACGTGCTGCGCACCCGCTGGGGTTTCGACGGGCTGATCGTGGCGGATTATGGTGGCATCAGCCTGCTGCACCAACATCATGGTGTCAGCCCCGACGCGGCGAACTCTGCGGCACTGGCGTTTAACGCCGGACTGGATATCGAATTGCCAAAGGAAGATTGCGCTCAACATCTGGCGCAAGCCGTCGCGCAAGGTCTGATAACCATGGACAAAATAGACGATATCGTCGCGCGCGTGTTGCAGGAAAAATTCCGATTGGGGTTGTTCGAACACCCCTACGTCGATGAGCGGCAGATCAACCTACAGTCGGCATCAACCCGTGAACTGGCCTGGCGGGTGGCGGTACAGTCCATTACCGTGTTGGAAAACAACGGTCTGCTGCCGCTGGTACCGGCGAGCGGCAGCAGCATCGCGGTGATAGGCCCCACCGCCGATGATCCGCTGGCGCTACTGAGCGGCTATAGTTTCCCGGTTCATCTGATTATCAGCGATCTTGTCGCCCAGACCAGTCAGGTGACGACACCGTTACAGGGGCTGCACGCCGCTTACGGCGACGATAATATTCACTATGCCAAGGGTTGCCATATCCTTGAGACACGTCAAGCGGGTACACCAGTGTTCCCCGGTGATAGTGGCCGACCGTTGCAGGCGTCACCAGTTTCTCAAGATGAAAGCCTGATCCCGCAAGCAGTGGCGCTGGCGCGCCGTTGTGATGTGGCACTGGTATTTGTCGGTGATCTGGCTGGATTGTTCCAGAGCGGGACGGTGGGTGAAGGGTCCGATACGGACAGCTTGCAGTTGCCCGGCGTACAACAGCAACTATTAGAACAGGTAGTGGCCACTGGCACACCTACCGTCGTGATCATGACTGGCGGACGGCCTTACCACCTTAACGGCATGGAAGACCGGCTGGCAGGTTACCTGATGGCATTCGCACCAGGTCAGGAAGGCGGTCGGGCCATCGCCGACATCATAAGTGGCGCCCAGGCACCGGCCGGTCGACTGACGATCTCGGCACCGACTAGCGCCGGAGCCGCACCCTATTATTACAACCATAAGCTGAAAAGCGGCGGTACGCCCATCGCTTTCTCCTTCGGCACCCGCTACCCCTTTGGCTATGGTCTTAGTTGGACCCGGTTTACCTATCAGGATTTTCAACTGATCGGGGAACCGGTGGCGATCGACAATGGCGAACTGGTGGCTAGCATACGCGTGACCAACAGCGGACCCGTGGCAGGATACGACGTGATACAGCTCTATGTCAGGGATGTGCTGGCGTCGCTGGTACGCCCGATACAAGAATTAAAAGCCTTCCAGCGCATCTGGCTGGCAGCAGGAAAAAGCGCCGTGCTGGAGTTCCATATCCCCACTGATATGCTGAATTTTACCGATATTCAGGGTCGCAGAATCGTAGAACCTGGCGAATTCGAGGTTCAGATCGGGGCTTCCAGCGCCGATATTCGCGCCAAGGGCGTCGTTATGACCCGCGGCACAACACATGTGCTGCCACAAAACTGGCGTATGGAGAGCTATTGCCGGATAGCGCGGGAGGACTAAAACGACGTAGTGGCGAAGTCAATGACTCCGCCGCTACAACCTAACATCATCATAACTAAACGACGCTCTATTTTTACCGCGTAAAAATCCATTCCCATAATTACAGTAAAACCTTGGTATTCACCCAGATTTTAACGAGCGCTACCTGTGCTTACGGGCAGTTTTAAAATAGCGAAAAACGTCAAATCCAGAGCAGCAACGCCACGCCGCATCCGAAACAGCAGATTAAGATGATACCCATCGCCAGGGTTAATATCTCCTTGGATACCAAGACGATAGCGCCCCCCACGATTACCTACTCAGACGGTAACGATATGAATAGACTGTGCATCAAAGGCGTTAAGAAACTCCTTATTGAGGTTCTCTTCCACCACCATCACATCAATTTCACTGGCATCAGCTACAACATAACGCGCCAGACCAGGAATTTTATCTGCCGTCAGCGCTATAATGACCTGATTGCTCTGGCGAACAACCGCTTTCTTGAACTCACAGTCCTCAAAATCAAAGCCCGTCAGCCCGGCATCCGGATCCATCGCACAGGCGCCAATAAATGCCTGATCAAAGATCATCCCCTGGAGTTGGCCTACGGCAGTGCTACCCACACATCCCCCCGGAGTTCTATTGACACGTCCGCCAAGCATGATCACTTCACACTGAGGACGTTTCAACAGTTCAACGGCGATCTCCGGAGAGTTGGTGACCACCGTGACCCGGAGATCTTCTGAGAGGGCTCGGGCAATAGCAAGATTTGTGGTACCTGAATCGATAAAAACACAGGAGCCCTGCTTAACAAACTCCACACACTTTTGCGCGATTATGCTTTTTCCTGCAAACTCTTGCCCTTTTCGACTGACAAAGCTACCAGCATCAGGCAATTGCAGAACAGCTCCGCCGTAGACTTTTTTACATATACCTTCCTTACTAAGCTCCTGTAAATCCCGACGAATTGTATGCTCAGACACGTTCATTTGAGCAGCGAGCTTCGCACAGATCACCCTTCCGTTCTCTTGAAGGATCTGGCGAATGAGGGCTTGTCGTTGCTCCGGAAAAGCTGCATAATCAAGCATGAAATCTCCTTATTAATCCCACAATCGAGCATGAATAGCCATGATCACGAATTGATGGTGAATCTGTCAACTAATGTTGACCTGACGAGAGGATCTCACTATGTCATCACTACCCGATATCTGTTTCCTGCACCAACTGGCCGCGCTGTCTGAAGACATCACGATGAAGAGCTATCGCCAACGCATGAATCTGGGCATGACAAGCAAACCCAAAGAAGGTTTCAGCGTCGACCCCGTTACCGACGCAAACCGGGCGCCCGAAAAGCGCCTCCGGGAATACATAACGTTGACCTTTCCGAATCATGCCATCCTGGGCGAAGAGTAACGGAGTTAATCATGGAAATTACACATGTAGCACTTTGGACCCGTAACCTGGATGCGCAGGTCTTGTTCTGGCAGCAGGTTTTCGGCGGGAAAAGCAATGCACGGTATATTAGTCAGAACCGGCCAGGGTTTGAATCACACTTCATCACCCTGACGCAAGGGCCAACTGTCGAACTGATGACATTGCCAGCACTTCCTCCAGCACTTGAATATCCAGAGTTCGTCGGATGGGCGCACATTGCAGTAGTCGTGGGTGCCAGTGAGGATGTAGATCGTTTAGCGGAGAATGCACGTCAGTGTGGCACGCTGCTTAGTCCTCCCCGTCTGACAGGTGACGGTTACTACGAGGCCGTCATCGCCGATCCGGATGGTAACCGTATAGAACTGGTGGCAAAGTAGAATACTGTAGATAAGCTGACACACAGCTCCATCAGTATCAGCATAGTTGTCGCCTCTTTTGAAAATGAGCCAGAAGGCGATAGAGTGACAGATGTGACCGATGCAGAGGCATTCCCGGGACCTGTCCGCCAGACCCTCCGGAAAATCAGGGGGCTTCAGCTGATGGCGCTTATGACACATAGCGGTGCCACGACGAACTAACTCGTAAGAAAATCAAGGCACTGATCCCGTCGCGAACCCGTGCAGGTTACTGGCCAGCGGAGTACGCCGATCGAAATCATCCAAGAGGCGATGCAAAAAAAGTGGTGAAACCATCCCGGCTACCTGCGCGTCAAATCTCACCCGGTTGCTGTACCATGGTCCAATAACATGACAAATAACATGTTTGTAAACATTCTCAAATATATCAAGCCTAAAAATTAATGAATTTTAGAATGAAAAGCAAGAATCGGACTTACCGCTTACATTGAACATATGATATTAATAAATGTATTAACGATATCATCCTGTACTGGAATAAAAATATGTCTTATCTAATTAAGGGGTTGAACGGAAGTGATTTCGAACATCTTTACGGTTTATCAGACCGTAAACTGAAAGAGCATGGTGCCATCAGGATTAAAGTTGATAAATCCCAAGCCTATCCTGACCGAATTTCATTGAGATATATTCCTGTTGGAGAATATGCCATATTACTCAATCACACTTACCTGGATAGTCCGACGCCATATAGAGGGTCACATGCAATATTTATCTGGGAAGGGAAAAGTGAAGCGGCTATTTTAATCGATTGCATACCCGAAGTTATGAATTCAAGAATTATGTCATTACGTGCATTTGATAATAATGACATGATGATTGATGCAGAAATCGCGTCTAATGAGGAGATTGAAGAAAACATATTAACATATTTTGAAAATACTCAGATAAAATACATTCTTGCTCACAATGCTAAACAAGGCTGTTTTTCATGTCGAATTACCCGAAGCGATAGGCAAAACAACATTTTTAATGAAGGTGAAGCATGAGAACTTCAGATTATATTCGATTACTTTTTCTGGCTGCAATATGGGGAGCAAGTTTTCTATTTATGAGAGTTGCTGCACCAGCGTTTGGTGCAGTAAACACGGCTTTCTTAAGAGTTTTTTTTGGCTTAACGGGTCTCACTGTAATTCTTTTATTACTTAAATCTTCATTCCGTTTTGACGGTAAATTTAAGTTTTCATTAATACTTGGCGTTATTAATTCAGGAGTGCCATTCTTTATGTACTGCTTGGCAGCCAGATGGCTACCGGCGGGATATTCAGCAATACTTAATGCCACGACACCATTAATGGGAGTAATGATCGGATTCGCCTTTTTTGGTGAGAGGTTGACGGCAAAAAAATGGATGGGGGTATTGTTGGGGCTAATAGGGATAATAGTGATTACCACTGTAGGGGAAGTCAACTCCACCAGTAGTGTAGCTGCAGGCATTATTGCGTGTTTGGTCGCAACAGGGTGTTACGGCTTGGCTGGATTTTTGACGCGTCGCTGGATCTCAAACAGAGGCGGACTTGATCCTAAAATAGTCGCCTTTGGCAGCCAGATTGGCGCCACTCTATTTCTGCTGCCGTTCTTTTGCTGGTCAGTTGGCATGGGACCGGCAATCAACTGGTCTCAGGGATACGTGTGGGCAAGTGTGCTTGCGGTCGGTTTTATCTGTACTGCACTGGCTTATATTCTCTATTTCAGACTGATAGCGGACATTGGCCCTCTACGTTCTTTAACGGTGACATTTCTAATTCCACCATTCGCAATATTGTGGGGTTATCTTGCATTAGGCGAAACCATTACAGAAGGTTTTATCATCGGCTCATTAATTGTCTGTATTGCAGTATGGATGCTGGTGAGTCCAGAAAAGGCATATAAGATCATAAAAAGTGGTACTTGTTAGCTGATTTTTTAGCAACCTTACATAGATGACCCTGCCCAACAATAACGGGCATAGTTCTAAGTAAGGTTCTTTATTTCATATTGTTTCGAGTTTAACCAACCATTGGCACTGTGCCGACGGTAACGGTTTCGTCAATTTCAATATAACCAAACACCACATCTTTTATTACCTGTCTGCTGGCGCATCGAGGCAACAGCTTTGCACTTGTGAGGTAGCGTTAATACATTATCACAAGTACCACAAGCGCACTGCCGTGGTGATCAGGAAAAACAGGCCGCATAAATTAACTAAAGGCAACAACTTCATTAACATTTACTAACCTATTTTGTATACATGCAAACATATTCGCTAGCACAAACGTGACATATCGCACTCTTTATTATCAAGCAATAACCTAATTTTAACATCAGCCACATAATTCACCTTTTCTCTTGGTACGGCTATCCATACTGCATGCCATCAGACTGCGAATCTCTGCGATCGCCGTCTTCACGCTTTTGGTTATTTTGATGTACATAGCAGGGCAATGACAAGCCACTCAACTGACTTGGACTTACTTAATAAAATCCAACGGAGAGAAATATGACATCGACATCATCTCAATTAAAAGAAAACCTGAAATGCGTTGTAATAAGTCGTGAACGCCGCCCGAATCGACGAGTCCACTTCATCAGCACCTATATTGCTCTGATGGGTCTTGGTGTCGCCGGTTGTGCTCAGGCAGCCATTTCAGCAGCCGATTTTACCCCCGACTTTAGCGCAATGAGCCAGTTGCACACTATTGTCAAAAAAGGCTCGGGGAAAATTGGCGTGATCCTCCCTGAGACCACCACGTCGGCTCGTTATACCTCGTTTGACCAGCCTTACCTGGAACAGGCATTTAAAACGGCGGGGTTAACCCCGGATCAATATATGATCAGTAACGCCCAAGGCAGTGAAGCCACCCAGCTTACCCAAGCGCAATCAGATATCGCGCAAGGTGCCAGCGTTTTGTTAATTGACCCCATATCATCAGGCGGTGGCGCTGCTATCGAGCAATATGCCAAAGCCCATGGCGTGCCGGTAATTGACTACGACCGCATCACGCTCGGCGGCAATCGCGCCTACTATGTGAGCTTTAACAATGTGGAGGTCGGAAAACTCATTGGTAAAGGTCTCGAACAGTGCATTACGGATTGGCAGATCAAAAAACCGCACGTTTTGGTGATGAGCGGTGCGCCAACGGATAACAATGCCACCTTGTTCCACAATGGTTATATGAGCGTCTTGCAGCCCAAATTTAAATCAGGTGCTTATGTGAATGTCGGCGAACCCGCTGGCAGCTGGGACCCAGCGGTTGCTCAAACCACCTTCCAGCAGCAGTTTACTGCGCACCCGGAGATGAATGCGGTGGTCACCCCCAATGATGGCAATGCCAACGCGGTAATCGCCTATCTGAAAACCCTAAAAGTGCCGCCACATGCCTTCCCTACTACAGGCCAAGATGCGACCTTAACGGGAATCAAAAACATTATTACCGGTTATCAATGTGGCACCGTCTACAAACCTATCTACCTGGAAGCGCAAGCGGCGGCGGCGTTGGCGATCTATCTGCGTGCGGGGATGCAGCCACCCAAAAGTTTAGTCAATGGTAAGACGCTTGACTCGAAAACCGGCAAGTCCGTGCCGTCGGTTTTAGCCTCACCGATT
The DNA here is from genome assembly GCF_002847015.1 of Prodigiosinella confusarubida. Classification (GTDB taxonomy): domain Bacteria; phylum Pseudomonadota; class Gammaproteobacteria; order Enterobacterales; family Enterobacteriaceae; genus Prodigiosinella; species Prodigiosinella aquatilis. Next base: position 1,734,041 of record NZ_CP025085.1, on the reverse strand, counting down.
TGGGTCACGCCAAGCAACGTCAAAAGCACAGTAATAAAAGATGGCTTTGTCAAAGCAGCCAAACTGTGCCAAGGAGAAGGAATGGCGAAAGCTTGCCAAAATGCACAAATCAACCCATAGGGGCCTTATGCAAAACACAACACAACACCTAAGCGCCCCCCCATTATTACAGATCCGAGGGTTAGAAAAGCGCTTTGGCGCGGTGCAAGCGTTAATCGGCGTTGATTTAGATGTACCACTGGGGCAGGTCACTGCCCTGGTCGGTGACAACGGGGCGGGTAAATCGGTATTGGTTAAATCCATTGCCGGGATCCATGAGGCCGATGGCGGCGAGATCCGCTGGCAAGGTGAAGTGGTGAGAATCCGCTCACCACGCGATTCAGCCCAATTAGGCATTGAGGTAGTCTATCAAGATCTGGCATTGTGCGACAATTTAGACGTGGTACAAAACATGTTCCTTGGCCGCGAGCGATTATATGGGCGACTGCTCAATGAAGATGTCATGGAGCGTGAAGCCGCCGAGACCTTATCGAGCCTGCGCGTGACCACGCTGCGCTCGATTCGCCAACCGGTTGCATCGCTTTCTGGCGGGCAGCGCCAATCGATAGCGGTCGCCAAAGCCGTGATGTGGAACTCTAAGCTGGTGATTTTAGATGAACCCACCGCAGCGCTGGGGGTGGCGCAGACCGGTCAAGTCCTTGAACTTGTGCGCCGCTTGGCCGACCAAGGGCTGGCGGTACTGATGATTTCGCATAATCTTAATGATGTGTTCGCGGTGGCCGATCGCATTGCAGTACTGCGTTTAGGGCAGATGGTAGGCGAAGGCCCCGCTAAAAGCTTCGACACGCAGCGGGTGGTGGAACTGATGACCACCGGACAAAGCGATCACCTTGTCACTGCAAATGCAAAATCATCTGCCGCGCCATCAATTGCGGTAGAAAACGCCAAACGACAGGCAAGCCAAGCACATGCCGCTGCTGTTATTGGTAATACCGAAGCGGACACATTAGGTAGCTATCTCAAAGCGGTGTGGGCGAAAGTTCTTGCAGGTCAAAGCGGCGTATTACCCGTACTGCTGGGGATGATCCTCATCGCGGCTATCTTTCAAACTCAAAATGATAAGTTCCTCTCCTCTGGCAATTTAGTGAATTTATTGGTCCAAGGTGCGGTGTTTATGCTGATTGGGATGGGCGAAGTGTTCATCTTGATTTTAGGAGAGATTGACTTATCACTTGGGTTTGTCGCAGGGATTGGCGCCACGGTCGCCACAGTATTAGTACAACCCTCGATTGGCTGGAATTGGCCGGCGGCGGTTATCGCTGCATTGTGTGTCAGCGGCGCTTTAGGGGCGCTGCAAGGGTTGTTGATCACGCGCTTAAGGTTGCCCTCTTTTGTGGTCACGCTCTCTGGATTACTGGGCTTTCAAGGGCTGATGATCCAGCTCCTCGGCACCGGCGGGACGATTCCCATCAACAGTGAGGTGATCAATAACTTTGCCAACGGCACCCTCACCCCACTGGTAGGTTGGGTGGTGACCATTGCGATCATCCTCACTTTTAGCGTATTCACCCTGCGTCGTGATGGCCTGCGCCGTGCCAGTGGCTTAGTTGCGCCACCTGTTGGGCTGTCTTGGCTCAAAATCGCCGCGGCCATCTTGGCTGGGCTGGTTTTAATGCTGATTTCTAACGCCAATCGCGGCATTCCTCGTTTCCCTATTAATGGTATGCCTTGGGTCATTCCCATCGTATTTGTGGTGTTATGTGCTTGGGCAGTGCTGCTGGGAAAACTACGCTTTGGCCGCTATTTATATGCCATTGGTGGTAATGCTGAAGCCGCGCGCAGAGCGGGAATTAATCTGGCGAAAATCAGACTGCTGGCATTCACTTTGGCCGCAGTCACTGCCGGTATTGGCGGCATTATTTACGCCTCACGCTTGCGCTCAATCTCAACCAGCTTTGATGGTGGTACGATCGTCTTATATGTGGTGGCCACTGCCGTCATCGGCGGTACAAGCTTGTTTGGAGGACGCGGCCATCCACTGCATGCAGTATTAGGTGGCGTTGTGATTGCAGCCATTGTCAACGGGATGGCGCTGCTGGGTTTGCCGGCCGCCGTGCAACTGATGGCAACCGCAGTGGTATTGTTAGCGGCTATTACGGTGGATGTGGTGGTGCGCCGGCGCGGTGAAACATCGCGTTAACGAAGCCTACTCACAGCAGCTTGGCATCATCCTTTATTTGAGCGGGAATTCCCGGAGAAAATACAATGCCTATGGATGGGCGGATTGAACAGAAGCAAGAAACTCTCCAGGGTTACAGGTCGCGTACACGGTTCGTCGGCCAGCCCTTGACGTGGTCAATGGCGTACCGCAGCCACGACGACTGAACAACGCCGTTCAGACTGCCGGTGCCGATTCGCGCGTGTTCACGCCTCTATCTGAACCCGCTGAATACCGCCAGACTGAACGCCCACGATCCTTATATCTGGCTGCGTGACGCATTAACGCGCTTGCCTACCTATAAATATTCCTCAATCCACGTTGAGAAAGCGTGGAATCTTGATCTTTTTTCATGACCTTTAGGACAAATAAGATCATAACCAAGTCCTGACGGTACACGCTCAAAGGGGGCGATCAACTCACCACTATCTAAATAGGGCTTAATAAGACAATAACGCCCCATTGCAATACCCATTGATTTTTTTGTTGCAACCATAGTTAACTCTTCATGATTGAAAACATATTTTTTTTTGAGAATATTAACATCACGATCGGTTTTTTTTAACCAATGTTGCCACTCAGCAAGTGGAGAAAGAAATTCTAACGATTCAGTGCAATGTAAAAAACAAGCTTCATGCAACCTGGAATCGCCTTTGAAAAACGCTAGTTTCTCTGCATATTCAGATGTACAAACGGGTGTTAAATATTCATCAAATAGCCTGCGATGATAAAAATCAGCATGCCTGGCATTTCCATAATAAATAGCCAAATCCACGGGCTGATTTTGAAAATCCAACTTACTTGCTTTCACTCGGATTTTAACATCGAGTTGGGGGTAAAGTTGTTGAAAAATAGGTAGTCGAGGGACTAGCCATAAGTGTGCAAATGTTGGAGCGACGCCAATATATAACTCGCCGCTGAGCTCGTTGAAGCGAATATCGTCTATTTCAGAAAAAATATTCTCAAGCGAATGGGTTAATGTCACCCAAACACGCCGACCTTCTTCAGTTAACTCCAGTTTCCGGGTCAAACGTACAAATAATTTAAACCCCAAATCTTGCTCTATTTTTTTGATTCTCTGGCTCACAGCACCTTGCGTTAGGCACAGTTCTTCTGCGGCTAATGTAAAGCTTAAAAACTTTGCGACGACACTAAATGTGTACAAGTTTGCAAGTAAATGTTGCTTATGTTCCATTGTTGATGTCTGCCCTAGAGTAAGAATCAAGATAGTGGCTACTTCAGTTGATTTACGCGTCCCCTGGCTAACGTTCTGAATAATGCGCTTCGCGGTCTCATGCACCCCGTCGATTGAATAACACCGTGCCTTCCCCACAAGGCCAACTGCTCCAGGGCCATGCAACGATGATCACTGTGCCTGCGCTTTTCGGTAGGTGTCAAGATAGTTGATTACCCCAGTTGATTTACGTGTCTTATATCAGTGTTGCTGACAACGCAGCAGTTCCGTGCACAGCTATCGCAGACGGCGGATGAAACACTGCCGCTTCTGTAATCGACCATAACCCTATCTTTTCAGCTTCTCGGATCAGCCGCTGACTGGTGCCCTGGCGAATGGTCAGGAGAGAAGAAAATTATTCATCACGGTTCATGGGGGATGTATGAAAAACAGCCCCAGCCAAGGGTGTTCTCGTGCAGTGTCAACTACCGTGGCACTAAAGAAGATACGCATTAGTTGAACTAATAGATAACGGCGTATATTTGGTTTGTTAAATAACGTTAGCTGCCATGAAATACCCTATATTCTACATTTACGAATTTGAGGAGTGATATATGGCAAAGCAGCTAAAAGTAACAGTTATCGGTGGCGGTTCTAGCTATACGCCTGAGTTAATTGAAGGGTTATTAAAGCGCAAGAATGAATTACCAATTAAAGAGTTATGGTTAGTAGATATTGAGGAGGGCCGTGAGAAAGTTAATATTATTGCGGGACTCGCTCGCCGTATGATTAAAAAAGCCGGGGGAAATATAGACGTCAAGGTAACACTTGATCGCCGTCCTGCATTAGAGAACGCTGATTTTGTCTGTTCACAATTTCGAGCTGGTTGCCTTGAAGGACGGATAAGAGATGAACGTATCTCACTAAAGTATGGAATGATTGGCCAAGAAACTAATGGGCTAGGTGGTTTTGCAAACGCATGTCGTACTATTCCGATCGCACTAGACATATGTAAAGATATGGAGGAGCTATGCCCTGAAGCCTGGCTTTTAAATTTCACAAACCCGTCAGGCATCGTGACCGAAGCCATACTTAAACACACGACAATAAAAGCCATTGGCCTGTGCAACGTGCCAGTTATTATGCAAAAGGGAATTGCAAAACTTCTGAATGCAAACGAAGAAGATTTTATTATACAAGTTGCAGGCCTTAACCATTTGATTTGGGCTCGGAAGATTTTATACAAAGGGAAAAATAAAATCGACTTTATTGCACAAGAAATACTTAATGGCAAAGACTATCTAGTTCCCAGCAATATTCCAAAATTCGAGTGGCCACGGCAGTTAATCGAAAACATGGGAATGATCCCATGTGCATACTTGCGTTACTACTACATGAGTCAGGATATCCTGCAGCAGGAAAAGCGTGAAGCCAATAATGAAGGAACGCGTGGTGAAGTAGTTAAAGAAATGGAAAAACGGTTGTTCGATATCTATAAAAATCCAGAACTGGCGGACAAACCCAAAGAGCTCGAAAAACGTGGTGGCCAATATTATTCCGAAGCCGCTTGCGAACTGATGGCTTCTATCTACAACGATAAACGGACCATTATGCACGTAAATACTCGAAACAAAGGTACAATTCAAGGATTACCGGACGATTGTGTTGTAGAAGTCAGTTCAGTTATAACCCAAAGTGGTCCACTACCACTGAACGTTGAACCATTCCCTTCTGACACATTACGTTTAATTCAATTGATGAAAGAGTTCGAATCACTCACGGTTAGCGCAGCAGTGAATGGAAACCTGAATGACGCTAAAAGAGCATTAATTCTAAACCCAATCGTTATTACCGGCAGCGTGCTTGATGAAGCCCTGGATGAAACAATTAGGTCAAACCTGGATTTCATGCCCCAATTTCATTGGATTTCCGAATAGAAGGGACGCCCAGTATCATGAGAGTTTTTATATATAGTGAACAATATGAGTAAGTGAGGTGTATTTATACCTTGAATAAAACTTATACTATATAAAACCCAGCACAGTTTTATTATTAATGTGTGATCAGCATCGGCAACATTAATAATAACTGGCTATCACTGCTTTCACTCTTCAATCAAAAACAAAATATTGAAGGGTGAATTTACTTATTTAAAAATAAAGAACAGTTATTATAATAAAATTGAGAAGTAGATCATGGATTTTTTTGGCAAACCGACATTATTAATCTAACGAATTAGAGTGAAGAAAAATACAACCTGTGATTAATGTAATCTTATAGAAATTAACTATTATGAAGCATTAAATAATTAAGAAAGTGAGTGATAGCATGGGAAAACTGACAGCATTTTTGGACAAGTATTTTGTTCCATATGCTGCAAAAGTCGGAAATCAAAGGCATTTACAATCTATTATAGTATCTCCCTACAACATACCTGTTTTCATAAAAGGATTAGATAAAACCATCAATGTTACGGGGATAAACCTGAACTATGTGGGCGCAAAAGGCATGTTTGTTTCTATCATAATGGCTATTATTACGGTAGAAGTAATGGGGTTTTTTGTTAGGAAGGGAATCGTTATAAAAATGCCTGAAGTGTACCACCTGCCGTTGCAAAGTCTTTTTCAGCACTAATCCCTGCCTTATTTATAATGATCATTTCTCTAGTTTTAAGGATGTTAATTGAAAACCCAAGCTATGGGGATATTCATAATTTAATTCAGACTTTGGTTTCTAAACCTTTAATACATGCTGGCGGTTCTTATTGGGGGGCAATGCTAACAACGTTGTTCATCACATTACTTTGGGCAGTTGGTTTACATGGTTCAACTATTGTGTAAGAAATAAGGGGGCATTTGCCCCCTTCACCTTTATTTCAATCGTTTACCTGTATCATCAACGACTTTTTCACCGTCTTCCTTGGTAAAAGCCGCTTTCTGAGTATCTGGAAGGATATCCAGAACCACCTCCGAAGGACGGCACAGTTTAGTTCCCAGCGGCGTCACCACAATCGGACGGTTAATCAGGATCGGATGTTGCAGCATAAAATCGATGAGCTGATCGTCAGTAAATTTATCTTCTGCAAGGCCCAGTTCCTCATAAGGCTCGACGTTTTTACGCAGCAAAGCCCGTACTGAAATGCCCATGTCTGCAATGAGTTTGACCAGCTCATCGCGTGAAGGCGGGTTCTCGAGGTAAAGAATAACGCTCGGCTCAGTACCGCTGTTGCGGATCATCTCCAGCGTATTACGCGACGTGCCGCAGGCTGGGTTGTGATAAATGGTGATGTTGCTCATATCAGTATCTCATTACAAAGTGAAAGAGAGACGTAGCGCCAGCGCGGCCAGCGTTACAAACAGCACAGGCAGAGTCATGACGATCCCGGTGCGGAAATAGTATCCCCAGGTGATGGTCATATTCTTCTGTGAAAGGACATGCAGCCAGAGCAGCGTTGCCAGGCTACCAATCGGGGTGATTTTCGGCCCAAGATCGCAGCCAATCACGTTGGCATAAATCATCGCCTCTTTTATAACGCCTGTTGCGGTGCTGCCATCAATAGAGAGAGCGCCAACCAGCACGGTAGGCATGTTGTTCATGATGGAAGACAAGAAAGCAGTGAGGAAGCCAGTACCAAACGTCGCAACCCAAAGGCCTTTTTCTGCCAGCACGTTCAGTACGCCGGAGAGGTATTCCGTTAGCCCGGCGTTACGCAGGCCATAGACCACCAGATACATCCCCAGCGAGAAGATGACTATCTGCCACGGTGCACCACGCAGCACTTTGCCGGTATTAATTGCATGGCCTCGTTTCGCCACCGCAAACAGGATGACAGCCCCAACAGCCGCAATCGCGCTGACCGGGATACCGAGCGGCTCAAGGACGAAAAAGCCAACCAGCAGAAGAATCAAAACTATCCAGCCGGTTCTGAAGGTTGCCAGATCTTTAATCGCTTTTGCCGGTGCTTTCAGGAGAGCCAGGTCGTAGGTCGGCGGAATATCTTTGCGAAAGAACAGGTGCAGCATCACCAGCGTGGCAATAATGGCGGCGATATCTACCGGCACCATTACCGACGCATACTCAGTGAAGCCCAGTCCAAAGAAGTCTGCAGAAACGATGTTCACCAGGTTCGACACGATAAGCGGTAGACTGGCTGTATCGGCAATAAACCCGGCAGCCATAACGAATGCCAGTGTCGTGCCTTTGCTGAACCCTAATGCCAGTAGCATGGCGATGACTATCGGCGTCAGAATAAGTGCCGCGCCATCGTTGGCAAACAGTGCCGCCACCGCTGCACCGAGCAGAACGATATAGGTAAACAGCAAACGACCTCGCCCATTGCCCCAACGCGAAACATGCAGCGCCGCCCATTCGAAAAAGCCGGATTCATCCAGAAGCAGGCTGATGATGATAACGGCAATAAACGTTGCCGTAGCATTCCAGACGATATTCCAAACCACGGGGATATCGCCCATGTGTACAACGCCTGAAATCAATGCCAGTACCGCGCCCAGCGTCGCACTCCAGCCGATCCCTAATCCCTTAGGCTGCCAGATAACCAAAACGATGGTCAGGACAAAAATAGCGCCTGCCAGAAACATAAACCCTCCAGACAGGACGGCTCTGCCGCCCTGTGTATACAAAAAATTAAACTGCCAGCTCTCTGAGTTTTTCGATGCCAGTGGGCTCTGATGCCAGTACTGGTACTAACGCAATACGTTTGGCATGCTGGCTCTGCACGGCCTCAATCTGAGGAAGCTCTTGTCGGGCACGCTGGCAAAGCAGTGGTGAACGCGTCTGTGCAATCGAAAGGCTGTTGTTGATAATCCAGCCCCAGGGGTGAATTCCCGCACGTTCCAGATCGGCCTGCAGATTTGCCGCCTCCAGTACAGGTGTAGTTTCAGGCAGAGTGACCAGCAGCACTTTGGTACGTTCCGGGTCCTGAAGCTGCATCATCGGCGTGGTGAAATGGCCTTTATCCCCCATCTTCTTCGCAATCTCACGGTGATAAGCCCCGGTAGCATCAAGTAGTAGCAGCGTATGTCCAGTCGGTGCCGTATCCATGACCACAAACCGTTTCCCTGCTTCACGAATCACGCGTGAGAACGCCTGGAACACCGCAATCTCTTCTGTGCAAGGAGAACGTAAATCCTCTTCAAGCAGTCGTTTCCCAGCCTCATCCAGATCCCTGCCTTTCGTCTCAAGAACATGCTGACGATAGCGTTCGGTTTCATCGTGAGGGTTAATTCGACTGACCTGCAGGTTTTTGAGGCTGCCATCGAGAGTTGTGCTCAGGTGTGCGGCAGGATCTGAGGTAGTGAGATGCACATCAAAACCCCTGTCCGCCAGTCGTACAGCGATAGCAGCCGCCATCGTGGTTTTACCCACGCCACCTTTGCCCATCAGCATAATTAAACCGTGTTCACTGCGGGCGATATCATCAACCAGGACAGACAGCGACATATTCTCTGGCTTGTTCTGCATACTCTGTACAGGAAGCGATGCTGGCTCAGCGTATTCGTTTAGCAGGCCTTTCAATGCGGAGACACCAACCATGTTCAGCGGCTGAAGGAATAAGGTGTCTGTCGGCAACTCAGATAACCCAGCGGGAAGATTTGCCAGCGCCTCCTGCTCCCGTTGCCATATCGCAGCGGCCAGTGCATCACGTTCTGCTTCGCTCGTAGGCAGGACACCGTTAATGACCAGATACTGATTTTTAAGGCCAATGGCTGATAATTCGTTATGAGTGCGGGCGACTTCCTGCAATGTTGATTTTTGCAATCGCGCGACCAGCACCAGGCGGGTACGTTCGGGATCAGATAATGCCTCAACCGCATGAGCATATTGCTCGCGTTGCTTTTCCAGCCCAGCCATCGGCCCAAGACAGGAAGCACCATCCGGGTTACTTTCAATGAAGCGACTCCAGGCTCCGGGGAGCTGGAGAAGGCGAATAGTGTGGCCCGTCGGCGCAGTATCAAAAATGATGTGATCGAAGCGGGTCAGCAAAGAAGCGTCAGTCAACAAGCCAGTGAATTCGTCGAACGCAGCAATCTCAGTCGTACATGCTCCTGAAAGCTGCTCGCTGATACTGTTAACAACGTCATCAGGCAAAAGACCTTTAATAGGGTCAACGATTCTGGCGCGGTATTGCTGAGCAGCATCCTGTGGGTCGATCTCCAGCGCCGAAAGGCCGGGCACAGCAGCCACGGGCTGGATAGTGTTGCCGATAGTCTGATCGAATACCTGGCCGACATTAGAGGCAGGATCGGTACTGACCAGCAAAACTCGCTTGCCTTGTTCTGCCAGACGTATAGCCGTCGCACAGGAAATTGAGGTTTTACCTACTCCTCCCTTACCAGTGAAAAACAGGTAAGGCGGGATATTCTGTAAAAAATGCATATGTCCTCCTGACATAATCAACAACAGGAAGTATTACCGCCACAGCAGCTTGTCGGTGCCACTCCCACTTTCTCCAGCGGTATACCAAACCAGCGAGCCAGTTCAGTGCGTTTGGGATAACGTCCTGCCATCACCATTTCGCCATCCAGCAACAGCAGCGGTAGCCCTTCGGCTCCAGAAGCTTCAAGGAATGCTTTCGCTTTTGCGTTCTCAACGAAGCTCATCGGCTGTTGCGCCAGGTTGTAACGTTCGATCTGAACCCCACGCCCTTTCAGCCATTGCACATCAGCAGAGAAATCGACCAGAACTTGATCGACATCTGAGCCACAAACGCCGGTACTGCAACACATCGCCGGATCAAACACCGTTAACGTTTTCATCTTTAACACCTCACATTCGTAAAATCATATATGTTCAGGCAAATTTTTTAGATACAAACTGCCTTACCGCTGCCAGAACAATTGGCTGATGCCAGCTTAAGGGCGATGGCCTGTACGTCATCCTGTTGGCTTAACCAGGCCTGTTCAATAACCTGAGCAGCCCAGGAAGGAATATGCGGGGATAAGCGGTAATGAACCCATTTCCCCTGCTTGCGATCCAGCAATAGACCACTTTCCCGAAGCATTGCCAGGTGACGGGAGATCTTGGGCTGTGACTGTTCCAGTGCAGTGCAAAGGTCGCACACGCACAGTTCTCCCATCTCTCTGAGCAACAACACTATGCCCAAACGGGTTTCATCAGAGAGGTTTTTGAAGAGTTGTAGGGGAGTTAGTGACATTAGGCCTCCTGTTCTATTGAAGGTAGGATACTCCCAAAAGGATCAAAATCAACATTCATATTCGTAAAAACAGATATGTTAATTCCTATTTACGAGAACTCTCCCACAAATCAGGAAGGGAGGATGTGTAAGCATCCCGCTAAACCGAACCATTCACTTTTAGAGATCTTCCGACATACTGATAATGTCCATGTGAGGAGATCGCTATGCGCAAAGCCCGATTTACCGAGCACCAGATCATCGCCGTTTTGAAGTCCGTTGAAGCTGGACGTACCGTCAAATGGAGTTAACATGAGAAAATTGTTTATCACTGCGTTGGTGATCCTGCCTCTTACCGCTTGCACCACCTATGGCAACAAATCCCTTAAAGACGAATCGCAACAAACCGTAAAAACCAAAATAGTTAAAGGGAAAACTACCCCGCAAGATGTTATTAACGCATTCGGGGAACCACAAACACGAGCCACCAATGATGGACAGGAAATGTGGTCCTACTCCAGCATGTCAGGCGAGAGCCAGATCTCGAACTACATTCCCGGTCTGGCCTACTGAAGAACAGCAGCACCGCGCATATGAATTCGTTAGAGATTTGGTTCAAGGGGAATGTTGTTGATCGATATAATTTCAGTCAGACGGCGAGTAAGGTTTCGCGTGGGTTACTTGATTAATATTACTAGCATTTAAGTTAAACAATATGACTATTCAAAGCTAACTATGCTCTCAACAATTTTTTCGCCATTATCAATGCGTTCCATAATCTTGAGACAAGCAACTTGATTGATGCAAATCATTAAGTTAGTGTATAAGACACTCTTTACGCGATAGAGGCGTATCTGCTTCATCTGGTGTATCACCGGAACTTGTTGATTGTGGTCATTTATGCCACGGCCTTCCCAAAAATCTTCGATTTTTACTCAGGCCGTGCCCTTCTAGGTAAAGAGCAGAACCCCGGTTTACCGGGGTTTTTTATAACATAAGCGGCTGCTCAATGGACGATATCAGAGACGATTTCATACTCTGCATCGATGCAGAAGAACTAAGGTTAGAAAACCTACCTAATTTTGTGTTCATTTGTGGCGGTGTACGTAACTCAGTTGATGTCGATAATCCCGGTTCGATGCGGGATGCTTTATTACGCCGCCTTGAGCATACTGATAGCAAGCTAAGTTCTCGTATACGTGAAGCAGAAGAGTTTCAAGATTGGCTTGAGCATTCAAAAATAGATAACTTAATTGATCTTGAAATTGTTCTAGCTGATTTAGCAAGTGCTGTAATTTTAATAGTCGAAGGATTAGGTGCGTATGCAGAACTTGGCGCATTTAGCATCATTGAATCAATATCAAAAAAATTAATTACTATTTTAAACACAAATACAATAATTGGAAAATCCTTCATAAATCTAGGTGTGATTAAATATCTTGAAGATAATAAGCAAGTTATTTTAAGATACGAATGGAACGTGGAGTATATAGCATCAGGAGATAGAAAAAAGGTCAACCTTCGTTTTTCTGACACTAATCAAGTAATTTATAACAAAGCTGATATTATATTAGATAAATTAAAACAAGAAATTGAACAAAAGACACAATCAACAGTAAAATTTGAAAAAGACCGAAAAGGTCATATCTGCCTAGTAATCGCTGATCTTATTTATATTTTTTCCGCATTGAAGGTTGGTGAGATTAAAATATATTTATCCGTTGGTTTCTCCATTGAACTTACTGTTAAAAAGATAAAAGAATACCTTTATATTCTCGAGAATCTAGAATTAATAATAAAGGTTAATTCTGGAGATATATTCTATGTCGCATCTCATAACAACTATGGTTTTATAAAATATAGATACAACAATAATAAAAAACAGGTATCATCCTTTGTAGATGCTGATGATGCTAAAACCAAAGTTATTCTCTTCTATAGAGAAGGTGATATTTCTAGAAACGATGCTTTAAATAGATAACAGGAGGAAGGAATGAGTTACATAGATGAGTTGTCTAAAACATTAAATTGCACCCCTAAGACCATAATTTCTGGCTATATTAAAGCGCCAAAAAAATACAAAGTTTTCTTTATAAAGAAAAAAAATGGTAAAGGCTTAAGGGAAATAGCACAACCATCGCCTGATGTTAAAAAGGTTCAACGTGCAATAGTAAATTCCTTACTTTCATTATTACCAGTGCATGAATGCGCCACTGCTTATATCGAAGAAAAATCAATTTTTGACAATGCGGAACCGCATAAAAAAAACGAATACATCCTTAAGATGGATTTTGAGAATTTCTTTTATTCTATTAAACCACAAGACCTTAATTATTTTATTTCAAAAAATGATATAAAACTTAACCACTTTGAATATGAAGTTATTAGTCATTATCTTTTCCGAAGGAAAAAGGGAGAAAAAAAACTACGATTATGCATTGGTGCTCCTTCATCACCCATAATATCAAATATTGTCATGTATGATTTTGATGAAAAATTGTTCAACCACTGTAAGGAAAATGATGTTATTTATACGCGATATGCAGATGATTTAACTTTTTCATCTGACAGTTTTGATAAACTTAATGATGTAAAGAATTTTGTTATTGATTTAGTGTCTCTTCAAAAAAAACCAGAACTAATAATCAACACAAGTAAAACAAAGTTCATAGGTAAGGGAAGGTCTCGTCGCATAACGGGTGTTGTTATTTCTAATACTGGTGATCTAGGAGTAGGAAGGTTCTTACGAAAAAAAATAAGAGCATTATTTTATTTATATTCAAATAATAAAATCAATCATAAAGACATACCTTATCTATTAGGTATGCTGTCTCATATTAAAAACATCGAACCAGATTATTATTACAGCTTGATAAAAATTAATGGCGAAGACAAACTAAAACAACTTGGTAAAGATTCCTTTGCTGTTTTACAGAAAAAACAATGACTGATTATCTTTTAATTAATTCTGGTCAACACGCCTTACCTTAGATGTTATCCCAATCTAATGGTTCTTCTGGTGGCACTAAACTTATTGTAAGCATCCCGCTAAACCGAACCATTCACTTTTAGAGATCTTCCGACATACTGATAATGTCCATGTGAGGAGATCGCTATGCGCAAAGCCCGATTTACCGAGCACCAAATCATTGCTGTACTGAAGTCCGTTGAAGCCGGACGTACCGTTAAAGATGTATGCCGCGAAAACGGTGTGTCTGAAGCCAGCTATTACATCTATGGACTACCTCCGTTTTGCAAGTATTGAATCTGGTTTTGGGTTGTTGCTTACATCTATCCGCCATCAGGAAAATCTGTGCCCAAATGGGTAATCCGCACACAATCGCCTCAACAACTGGACGGCCTCTGAGGCCAGTATAAAAATCAGGTTCCGATTGTGCAGGTGCAACCTGTCACCATTTTTCAGTACACTGCAACTTTTCTGGCTGGGTACTAATTTCCAACTGCCTGATACTCGGTATCATTTCTCAGCATCGACCAGATTATTCTCTCGTTCTTGTTAGCGACCGCCACGGTCGTTTTATTAAACCCACGTCGTTCCTTCAACGGATTAACCCACTGATGCGGACAGCCATCATTGTTATTCGTGGCAACCCTGACGACAGCGCGGGCACCATGAATAAAAAGTGTCCGCAAATGCTTGTCGCCTTTTTTCGTCATATTCATCAGCACCTGTCTGTCGCCACTCGAGTGCTGTCGTGGAACCAGACCAAGCCATGCGGCAAAGTGACGACCATTTTTAAATTCAGATCCTTTGCCAATAGCGGCTACAACAGCCGTGGCCGTTTTAGGGCCAATGCCTTTAACTTTGGCAATGCGCTGACAGGCTTCAGATTGTCTGAACACAACATCGATTTCTTTATCAAAAAAGTTTATACGACGACCAAGGTCGTTAAAGAGATCATAGAGTTCTGCAATCGTCCTGCGCATTCTGACGCTGAGACCATTTTCAGCATCTTCAAGGATCAGCGGAACGGCACGACGAACTCTTGAGACTGCCGCGCCGATTGTTATTCCCAGCCCTCTGATTTGACAGACTGTTGCAGTACGATGATTGACAATACGTTGTCTTGCACGGTGCAGGGCCTGAATATCCTGCTGTTCAGGGCTTTTCGACGGAACAAACTGCATCGTAGGTTGCATCAGAGCCACAGCTATCGCCTGCGCATCATTGCCGTCATTTTTTTGCCCACGGACAAAAGGTTTTACATACTGGGGGCTAATGACTTTTACTTTATGTCCCAGTTTTTCAAACTCCCCCTCTGCGGAGGAAAGCCAGTCAAGTTGACCGTACTTGCGTAGCCACGTCATGACGGTGTAGCTACCTTGAATACCGTAGCGGTCTTGCGCCTGGCGGTATGTCATTTCACCTTTTTCGACCTGTTCAACAACGGCCAATTTAAAGGATAGAGGGTAATCGCGTTGCGTGCGTTTAACATATTGGTTCATCACATTTTCCTCAGTGTGCGAGTTAAATGTGTCAACGCTATTTAGGACGGGTCAGTGTTATTGAGCTGCACATCGCGGACCAGCTTTTCTTCTTTCTTGGCAAACGATGGATCGATACCCTCGGCCAGTTTTTTCTTGGCTTCATCACGTAGTGCCCTCGCTTGTGCAAGAGACACTGCTGTATAGACACCAAAAGCCATACGCTTCTCTTTTCCATTGAAGCGATATTTCATCCGCCAGTATCGAGAACCAGAAGGAACGACCTCTAAATACAAACCAGCACCATCTGCCAGCTTATAGGCTTTCTCTCTGGGTTTAGCAGCGTCTACCTGTCGTGCATTAAGCTTCATTGGGGGCATCTCCCTGGACCGAACACAGAATGCCCCCATTTATTCCCCCAACTGTGACTTGATTCCGGTTGAGTCCAGTTGATAACAGGAGATAAGATACGGGCCAGAAACCGCAGTATACGGGCTTTGAGTTGATTTCGGTAAACTTGGGAAGAGTTTGAAATGGTGCCGATAATAGGAGTCGAACCTACGACCTTCGCATTACGAATCATAAGATCTACATAAATATCATTTAAAATTCAATAGATTACTCGCATTCACACCACTTAATTATTGTTTTGTGACAGCTCACAATAGTTTATATTGATACACGACGACACATTCACGCCACATCAAATACCAACAAAAAACCGAATAAAAAACATGAACACAATCAATTCACCGGCACCGTCGGCCAGTCAATATCCGGTGCTGTAGACGTGTCAATACGGCTCAGTAGCACAATATAGGTTTTCCAGTCAGTCAAGGCCGCTTTTTCCTTGTCTGTTGCCAATGCCAGATCCACCGCGTAGGTGAGCTCTGCGATACGGGCGTTAGCGGTTGCGCGGCGTGTCGCCCGTTCCTGTTGTGCGACAGTGACAGCGGCGGCGTGTTGGGCGTCAGTGTCGGTTACCCACGCGCTGCCATCCCATTTATCATACGACGTCGCTGGTGCCATCAGTGTCACATCATCCGGTAAATTACCGAGGGCGGTGACTGTTTGCGCCTGGCCAGTTTGCGTGCCGTATACCGTCTGGCCACGATAATCGGGCACCTGTTCCCATGCGCTACCGTCTGTCGTGCGGCGTAGCGCCTGACCGGCTTCGGGTGATGTGGGTTCATCGGCGTAGCTGTCGGCGGGAATACCCACGCCCTGCATCAGGTATTCATCACTGGCCCCGCAATATTCGCGGGTCTGTGGGTCAACATGGTAAACAGTTATCCAGCCCGCGTTTACGGCCAGCCCGGTATTATTAAGGTGTGTTTGTGCCTGAATTGAATCACTCATTATGCAGCCCTCACAATGTAGTTAAATGCCACGTTACGTGGTCTATTTTCTGTTGATGTATTTATACCTGGAATATTGTTATCAAACGTCATGACGAATCCTCCATAATCCGCGCCTCCCTCTGCTGGGGGTATTGTGCTGTCAACATGATTCATTCCCAAAACACCGAGGCCGCCGAATTGAGCCCCTATCGTTTGCGCATGTACCCCGGGTACACTGCCTGTCATTTGCTGCATCGCATGGGATTGTTGAGATAATAGTGTGCGTCCATTATCAACCGCCCGACCATCATCCCAACCGCGAATAAACTCGCCGCGCAGGTCGGGCAAGGTGCCGGACGGATACGTCATGGCCAGCATTGGATATAACGCTGTATTGAATGTCTGACCGTTGCATTTTAGCCAGCCAGTTGGCGCGGTGGCCTGCGGCCAGGGTAGCGGGATGCCTACCAGCGAGCTATTGAGTTCGGACCACACAAACGCAGTAGTGGCAATCTGCGTACTGTTTGTCGCTGGCGCTGGCGTCGGCGCGGTTGGTGTTCCGGTCAATGCCGGACTGTTAAACAACGCTGCCAGCAGGTTCGTCAGGATTGTTGCGGTATCTCCGTTATCCAGCACATCACTTCCAGTTCTGTTTGCGATAAGCTGAGCAATAACGCTAGAAATAACAGATGACTGTCTGATAGCCTTATTCATTTGTGAGCTTGATGCTTTCCCGCCCTGAAATCCCGTGTCCAGCGTTGCGAGCACCTCCCAGTCAGCCTGCGAGATTACGTTTGCGCCCGCGCTCGTAGCGAACGGTTTAAAATTATTTTCAGCCATTAGAGTAATTTCTCCCATGAGCCGGCATCAAATCCGGCGATATAGTCGTTATCCATGTCAAAACCGAAGAACCTGTTACCTTCAGACGGCGTTTCCACCGCCGGTATTTCAATGCTACCGCCCCATACACCAGCGGCTTTAACAGTCAGGTATCCCTGTTTGATTGCGGCGATAAGCTCCAGTGACACCTGCGAGATATCGACATCAGGGAAAACCCAGATAGAAATCGTCATATCCTGGTTGTCGACAATCTGCATGCGGAGACCGGAACCTGCCAGCGCCGTATCAAGAATGGGCGGAAGCGTGTCGTTCTGACCGTTCCAGTTGTTGATAGCGATTTTCGCTTTCAGTATTACCCGGTATGTTTCATCGCTCAGTGCCGTATAGCCGCTGTCCGGGTCATACGGTCCTTGCCATACACCCTGATCAAATCCAAGTCCGTCGGTGTCCAGTGAAAAATAGATGCCGCTGATTGGCACGCTGACATAGCGCGTGCGCCCTATCCATTCGCCCAAGATGTTGAGCTGCACACCGACAGCCGTATCAATATCAAATGCGGTGATCAGGTCGCTAAGTGCAGTAGATACATCGGTAAGTGGTCTGGTTGATAAATCCACATGCTGAAAAAAAAGAGGTTTCCCGGCGTGGTAGTTAGTTATCAGGTCGGTGTATTTACTCATGACGATACCGTTATCGTGATATTTGCTGTAGAGCAGCTTGCCGACTCATCGTAAGCAATGACGATATTCGATGACGCAACACTCCCGGATGTTTTGCCTATCTGCAGCTCATTGATGTCGTAATAGCGCGCGTTGCCGCCGCTTACGACTCCGAGGTTTGCAGGGGAATATATGCGGCTAATCAGTACGTCATCGCCGATTGTCAGACTGTTGATATAGCCTGCAATGGCCGATTTAATTTCTTCGCCGATCTGAGTTGTGTAGCCCGTGAAAACGCGGAGGGTGATAGCAATATACACTGCCACATCAACCGTACGTGAAAAGCTGATGCTGTGTGGATTGCCGTACTTATCCAGCACCTGAACAGTGGTGTTACCGTACGTGAAAACACCCTGACCTTTCTTGCCCCGGATAGTCTGGGCGATGGTAGTTGCGTCACCGCCGTCAACAATGGCGGAAATGGAATGTCTCGGCAGCCCATTAACATCCACGGAATCTGTGTCGTTCTCATACAGCTTATGACGCGTCACACCTGAAATATTCGCCAGCGCGCCATCAACCGCATCAAAAGGCGTCAGCGACGGTAGAGCAACACTCTGCGTCTGCCTTATTCTCAGTTCAGCATCGGTTTCCGCCGCCGTACCGACAGTAGCTGCAGAAGGGTTAGTAACTGATGTCCATCCGCGCGTCGGGGTGTTAATGCTGGTGACCGTGTCGGCCAGCGCCGCAACCGCTCCAGACGTATTGCAGGTTGCCGTCACCGGGTTTCCGTCAATCGTTGCAGTAGTCGGCAGATTCCAGATAATGCCGTTATCATCACGAACAGAGCCGTTTGTAATTGTTGTACCAATGGTGCCGGCCAGCTCAAGATCAACTGTTGAACGGGTTTCCCCCTTTCGCGTAATGCCGTTGATTTTTACGTTGCGCGTCAGCGCATCACTAAGCGCAGTTGCCGGTGAATAGCTGTTATAAACGCTGATGGCTGTCGTGTTGGCGTCATGGATTGCCAGCGCCACCAGAGCCACCACCTGGCCGTCTTTGCTATCAGGTTCGAGGTAGGCGTCGGTGCCGTAGATTTGCTGGAAATACCCGGTAACTGTACTGAGTATCGTCTGATAATCAGGCGCACTAATCCCCTCAGCGGTTACCGTTGCCGATAAACCGAGTGTGTCCAAATTGAGGGCCATTTATGCCTCGCTGGTAACTGTCGTTGTTCCATAGATGGTTTCTACCGTCACAGTAAATGACACGCGCCGGGTAGAAGTGTTAACCGTGGTATTGAATTCGGTGATTGAACTGACTCCAGCAGTGTCGAGAATGCGCTGGCGGATAGCCATGTTGTAGATTTCTGGTTTCTGCTTGCCGAGTACAGACTGCATCCACGGCGTACCGGCTGTCGTATCGAGGAACCACTGACCGTACCAGAGCAGGAACCGGGTTTTGATCGCCTGTGCCACCGCTTCCGGCGAGTTAATCAGCCAGGTATCATTGCCTCGGCCAAACGTGTAATCACCGTCGTCGACATCTTCGCGTCGGTATCGCATCAGTTCGGTGCTCCTGTGTTACCGCTGCCTGTCTGTACGCCGCCATGAGTGTGAGACTCAAGGCTCTTACCGCCAGCGATAACATCGTTAGTTACGTGTACCGGGCCAAGCATTGTTGCGCTGCCGCCACTGGCTCCCATGCCCTGCGACAGGTTGCCGTTAATGGTCACATTGCCATTCAGCACAATTTCCGGTGCTGTAATTTCCGCACCACCGCTGGCCGTGGCCGTCAACGTCCCCGGTGTGGTGACCGTGATGTTATGCCCGGCCGCCACCTCCACAAATGCGGCGCCGTCGTCGGTGCGCAACTGCGCGGCGCTGGTGCTGATGCCACTGATTTTTTTAGCCTGCGACATCGGCCCGAGTAATGCTATCGCGTCGCCGATGTGGTGCTGGCGCGGGTGTACCGGCTCCTGTTCCCCGCCTGATTGCCACCAGAAATCAATGCAGCGATCGTTAAATATCAGTTCACACTCATCGCCAGGCTTAACCGGAAACGTGAGTGTGACTCCACCGCCACGCGGGAATGACACAGGCACATCGACGAGCTGCGGCATTGAGATCGAAACCTGATTTCCGTTGGCGTCTGGTTCATAGCCCTTAATAGCTGGCTGTATGACGGCGGTCACCGCATCAGCATCAAACGAAACTACCGTGCCAGGCAGGGCCACACGGATTCCTGCACTAATGGCTTCCTGAATCGCGAGCATGAACTGCTGATCGCCGCTGATTTGCGACGAAAGAGGAATTGGCATGAGGGAAACTCCGGGCAATAAAAAACCCGCCAGAGCGGGTAATCAGAATTCTATCTATCACGTAGATGGAGGGCTTTGATTTTCTTTAGCATTTCCACCTCTACCTGAAACAAAGATAGCGGCCAACGCAACTAGATCAACCGTAATCAAAGTGCCTGCAAAGGCAGTATTACCACGATAAGCAAAATAAACAGCAATTAATAACACCAATATCGTTATGGTGTATCCCATCCATTGCCCACGTTTATCACGTGATATCGTTCCATTAACAGCCGTGTTCTGGAGACCGTGTCGATGTAATTGCTCTCTTTCTGTCAGAGCAAAAACCCGCTCTGCAGCACCGGGAAGCACTTTGTTATATTGCTCAAGCGTTTGCGGGTGTGGAAATGGCCCCTCAAAACGTTCAGTGCTGGAAAAACGAGAGATCATCACTTGATTCCGTGACAATCTCTCTACAATTTCTGGTGGGATTTTCCCTTTTAGCTCAGGATCCTGCTTTACAGCAAGGCTTATCTGTTCCGCAATCTTTTGAGATAGTTCCTGTGTATGACGATTGCCATTATTCACAGGCTGATTGCGCAATTGCCCCTTGTTGCTTTTGGCGTTCATATTCCATGACCTTTCTCATATCCATAGCCACATTGACAACATCATGTTTGATGGAATCTAAATCAGAAATGCAATGGATAGATTCCATATAATTTGTTGAGGGCATAATGTTCATTACGCTTGCTGCTGCGTTAAAATATGCCTTGATTGACTCAGACATGTTCCCCTCCTCCCGCTTATACAACCAACTTCATATCCGCCTTCCTATGAAGACAAAAAAAACACTGGCGATATCTGCATCATTGGTGTTTTCTAGTGCCAACAACCACAGTTATCGTTACACAGAGTGTATTATTTAGGCGCTGAGGCTGCAACATGAATGTGTGACGATAGCGTCAGAATCATTTTGTTCTCACGCAATCATGCGTCCCATACACGCGCGAGGCGCTCATGTGGCTAGTATCCCTTTGATTTAGCGACCCGAATCCCCGCAGCCCAACCGTTAAAATCCCAAACGTTCATACCAGGCACTGGGTTGTGCGAGTCCCATGCATATCTCGTCCCAATTTTCCAGGCTTGATCGCTGACCGTTTTATCCTTCGAAAGGGCAATAATTTCTTTAATACCACTAAAAACATGGTCTTTACATGCTTTAGTGACTCCCTTACGGTTGGTATACGCATCTAAATCATCACATTGGGCATAAGTGTTATCAATTATTGATGCGAAATCATCAATCGTCATATAAAAAAGGCGCCCATTTAATGCGAAGTACGGAGCTGCAGACTCCGGAGATCGCCACTGGTTTAGTTGCTGCTTATTCATCAGAACACCAGTTTTATCAACATATGGATCTGCTAGTGCGATGGTGGAAAATAAAACTGAAAAAGAAAGAAAAGCAGTAGCAATAAATTTAGCCACATTATCCCCCGCGTAACAGTGATGAGCCAGTTTGCAAATCACGCGCGCCCCGCGCAAAACACATCATATCCATGTACCACGGCTGTCCTCGCGTTTCGCCAGTATAGTCGATTGCTTTGACGATATAAACGCCATCAGCGGCAATGCTGGCCGGGTTCTGAAGCGTTCCGTTTCCGGCTGCTGTCAGGTTGCCGTTAACGTTCTGCTCAGTCACTCGACCGGTGGCACTGGCTACTTCGTTATTACCGAGAGCCACGCGGTATATTGACGCCTGGTCAATCTGCACCAGACCATTGATTTTGATGTTCGGGTTAATCAGGCAGCGCACGTTAACGCCGCCGTCCATTGTCTGCTGCGGCATGCCGATCAGACCGGTGTCAGAATTCAGCACGATCGCTTCCTGAACGTACTTATTCGACGGCACGACATGTACCTGGCCATCGACCATCTGCCACGTACCGCCACACATCTTCGCGATGTCGTCCATGATGTCGCGGTTGGAGTGGTACAGTGGCAGACCGCGCGGAAATACCGTGGTCGGCATATCGCCGATGACGCCCGGCGTGACACCCCAGGGGTTAAATCCCTTCATCGTCAGGTCGAGCAGGTCTTTCGTCGTGTACCCGGCGGCCAGCGTGGTTTTGGTGCTGGCGAACAGGAACGCGTTGTAATCGCTGGCGGCCTGCACCAGCACCCAGCTGTCGGTGATATTGTCTTTGCCGTTGATAGTGAAGCGGATATCGCCGGTAAAAATCAACCCGTAGTTGGTACCCGAAAATTTCCCTTCGTCGCCAGGCGCTACCGGGTGAGCAATACCTATCTCGCTGTCCGGAACAACAGGCATCGCACCATCATATCCGGCAATG
The DNA here is from genome assembly GCF_002847015.1 of Prodigiosinella confusarubida. Classification (GTDB taxonomy): domain Bacteria; phylum Pseudomonadota; class Gammaproteobacteria; order Enterobacterales; family Enterobacteriaceae; genus Prodigiosinella; species Prodigiosinella aquatilis. Next base: position 1,711,555 of record NZ_CP025085.1, on the reverse strand, counting down.
ATGCGGATTTTGCTGAACTCTTTGCCCATGATACGGGCCTGCGTCTCCGGCGATACGTTGTAAATTTTGACGTTCGCCACGCGAGGAAACCGCGTATCGGCCCACTCAATGCGAAAGGTCACCTTGAAATCAGAAAGGCTGATCCCGTTTCCGTTCTCATCGACAATTTGCAGCTCAAAATGCCGTATCCAGTTTTGGGACATGGTTACTCCGTAACGACGTAAAGATGGCTGTAAATTCCGAGATCGGTTTTTGTCGGGTTTTCCTGTCCTTCGGTATCGCTGTTCACAAACATGGAGAACCCCAGGTTGAGATAAGCGTAAGGGGCCAGCAGATCAGCACCGGCCAGCAAGGGAAGCGATAACGCTATCGAAGTCTGGTCGCCGTTAAGGAGATCAAGACACCAGAACGCGTCACGCCATACGAGCCGCATGCGGTATGCAGTACCGGCAATGGTGATGGCGAAGTTCTGATTATCCGCTGAAAGCGGGATTTCGCTGATGTTCATTACAGCCCAATTCCCCCGGCGATCTGCGAAAGCAGAGATTCATTTTTAGGAACCGGCGATTTAACACCGGCGTTCTGCGTGGCAGATGTGGACACACCCTGCGACATACCCGTTTTATCCGCGACCTGAACTGTCGTTGTCGAAGTCAGGATAAGTTCACGAAGCGTTAGCACTGCTGATAGGACATTTTCCGTCGTCTTGTCGGTAGTCACCTCAATGGCGCGCAACAGCATATTAATATACTGCCGCTTGCCTGTAGTGACATCCAGCAATTCACGGTTCCGCTGCATATCCAGAAAGGAGGCGTAAACCTCCTTTGGAGAAAGTCCGAGGCTGATACCGAGATTGCTGGTATCAAGTAAGTCCAGCAGCGAGCCGCCCCCGGCAAAGCCAACTTCCATCACAACCTCACTGGGTCGCCGGTATGCATGATCTGCTACAAAACCCGCAGCAGATGATGTGGGTTTTTCTACCGGGTGCTCTGTGATTTCCAGCGCATCGCTGTGTCTTTCACTGACAACAACACTCGGTACCATCACCCCGATTTTCCGGCTCTGCTGCTGAAACAGAGTAGAGAGAATATCCATCAGCGTGGCCCCGTCTGAAGTTGCTGAATACCGTTAGCCTGAATGCCTGCCTGCTTGCCTGCGATGATATTTGCAGCCTCCTGCGGGTTGGACACGCCGTTAACGGTGATATTTACTTCCTGGCTGAGAGACGAGCCACCGATCGTGGCAGTACCGGCGGCGCGCACCATTTCGTCACCGTAGGGATTGCGTCCATTCTCCTTCTGGATAATACCGTTCATCATTGTTGCCATGACGTTCGGATCACGCAGATTGATTTGCGCGTCAGGTGAAACACCAAGCATCTGCGAAATATGCGCGATATAAGCGAGGGTGTCATTCTCGATCTTGCCGTCTTTGGTTGGTGGAGCCCAGGTGCTGACAATATCGGAGACTGTTTGCAGTGGCTTGCCGGTAGTTTTGCCATCGTAATAGCGCAGGAGCTGGCGAGACATTGCGCGCAATCCCTCAAGCGGTGTGCGGAACTGCGCAAAACGTCCGTCTGATGTTGCCCCCGCCTGCCCTGCAAATTCGATATTACCGGGATTGTTGTTGCGAATCCCCCGTTCATTGCCTGGGACATAAACCTCTCCAGGGTGTTCCTTTTGCCAGTCCTGAGCCTTTTTCAGTTCAGCGGGGTCAATGTTCGCCCCCACGCCGCCAATAGTTGCCAGTTCTTCCGAGGTTGTCGGCGTATTGTTGGTCGGGACGAACATCAGAAGCCAGGGATTTCGCAGGGCAATATCAGCTATCGCCTTCGCAAGATTACCCAGGCCGCTCAGCACGCCACCGATAGCACTGGCCATACCGCCGAATGCACCGGTTATCTTCCCGATACCGCCAAGAAATCCGGCCAACTTCGCGCCCACCATAAAGCCAAAAATCAGCTCTAATGTGTTTTTCCAGCCGCCGAGATGGTCTTTCAGCTCGATCAGCGTGTCGCGAAGCCAGATGAACGCCTTTTTCGCCTGTTCAATTTCGGGCTGCCACTTCGACCAGTCAATCAGGCTCTTGCCGCCTTCTTTCCAGGTCTGATAGTCTTCCCATAGCAGTGCCAATGCACCGACCAGCGCGAGTACCCACGTTACCGGGGATTTCCACATTTCAGCGTTAAGCAGTTTCCAGACAACGACAATAGCACCCAGCGTTTCGATTAGCGACTTGCTGTCCTTGTCCAACCCCTTCCACCAGTCCGATATCTGGCCTTCGGCCTGAATAAGCCGCATCGCGGCCCGGCCAATGACGTCAGAAAGCCACAAAATCCCCTTGATGACCGCCATAATGCCGCGCTCAATCGCCGGGAAGTTATCGAGTATCTGTTTGCGCAGACGATCGAGAGAGCCGGAAAGGCCATCCGTCAGGCTGCTGCCGATTTTGTCCCGAGCCATACCCGCCATCATCGTGAATTCGCGGATAGAGGTCATGAAACGGTTGGAACTTTTCGCTGCAACGTCAGCATTAAAGCCGATCGATTTCGCCGTGGCACTGTACTGCGCGCCAAATTCGCCCATGCCACGGCGCATCGCCATCAGCGTATTTTCGTCAATACCGAGCATGGAGGCGTACTGATTCGCCCGGTAATACGGCATGCTGCTGAGGCGTTGGCCCACACCAGAAAAGATTGACTCCATGCTGCGCATCTGGCCGCTGGCGTCCCGCGTCTGCACTCCCAGACGATTAAGAAACCCTTCCGCGCCGGGGCTGTTACGCATGAATCGCGCCAGACTCTCCAGAGAGCTGCGCGCGGCGGCGGCACTGCTGCCGGTCTGCGATGCCGCATACCCGATAGCCTGAATTCCTGCAACCGTGGCTCCTGTGCGCTGGGATTCCCAGTAAAGCTCATCCAGTCCAGTGGCGATTTTCGTCGTGAACGCCACGACGGACAGGGCCGCGGCTTCGACAGCTACACCGAGTTTGATCGCTTTGGTAGTGACACTGACCAGTGTCGCATCAAATTTGCGCATACCTGCGTCGTCGACATCGAACCCGAGAGAAACCAGGAACGACTTTATTGTTTCAGCATTCACTGGTCTTTCTCCCATTGCTGGATACGGGCTTTGTTATCTGCGTTGACATCAAGCCAGTCATTCATGCGTGCGATATCGGCCAAATCAACAGAGCCGTCTTTCAGTGCGGTATAGGGGATATACCCGGCGTGCACCGGGCGCATGAGAAAGTCTTCGCCGTCAGGCAAAGCATTAAGCGTCAGGCCTGATCCACCGAGGTGACTGTCTCGCTCGTAGGGAGTGCGCGCAAAAAATTTCCGAGGTTATCGCCCACCACACGCGCAGCGATGCCGAGCATCGCAAAGAGGTCGATATCGTCGAACATCAGCACACCATCGCTGAAAATCGGCGTCCAGTTACCCATCGCGCTTTTACGTGAAACCACTTTCAGGCAGGGATGCAAGATCGCATCTACGCTTTCATCCGGCATTTCTGCCAACGCATCGGCTATCTTCGGCAGCACTGTTTCAAGCGTCTTGAAGATCTCTTCCTGACCAGGCTTTTTGTCTTTCAGCGTATTTTTCAGCAGGGCCACATCTGACACAATTTTTGCGATCAGCGGCAACACCTTACGGGACACTTTCAACTGTTCAAAAACGCTGAGTTTCGCGGCGCGATATTCCACGCTGTTGATAGTAAATTCCATCTGTTAATACTCCCCGAGAAGAGGGTCGATCTTGCCGCAGTCGAATACCCAAACGTTATTATTACCGACATTTGCGTTAACAATATCCGGGTGTTTCTGGAATGCGCAGCTGCGTGCCGTGATGGTGTCGCCACTGACTTTGTTGCGGATCACGATGATGTTATTTCCCCATGTAGCGGAGGAAAGGGACTGGGCGTTATAAGCCAGGTTCAGCTTTTTGTTAACTGGTGATATTTTAAGCAGGTTAACTGTAATGGTACCTGACTTACCTGCGTGCAGGCTGTGCATCACTTCACCGTCAGCGCCAACCGTCATGGTGTTTTTCGCTTCAGCGTAGGATACCGTTACACCTTCGTTGGAGTTAGCTGATCCATACCCCAAATCAATAGATCCGGTCGGTCCTACCAGCGTGACGGAAACATCCATAAAAGAATAAGTAGACATGCTGCCCCCTTAGCGCACCACAGTGATTGCAACGGAACCGTAATGCACGGCTCCGGCCAGTTTCGCGAGCACCTGAATCGGCACTCCTTTGCGCGCTTCGCGGTCAACCTGCAACTGGTCAGCCACGCTTTCGGCATAGATGTAATATCCCTTAGTGAGGGTATCCCCTGTAGAAATCACACCCAGTGGGCCTCCTGTCCAGACGCCTGGCGCAAACAGACCGTTATTGACCGCTTTGTCCAGCACTGCCTCAATGTTTGCTATTCGGGTGGTTGTACCCGCATCGGTCTGCGGAATTTTTGTGGTGCTGGTATAAAGCGTGTTGAAATCTGCGGTCTGCACTGCATTTTGCAGCCAGTCGAGGCCGTGGCGCTCATCGAAGAAATCGCCGTTCGACATCACACCCTGCTCCAGAATCGCCGTGTCGTTTTCGTAGTACACGTAAACGTTACAGTTCTTCACCTCAAGGTTGTTGGCCTGGCTGATTGTCAGCGTTTCATACGTGACACCCGGCTCCTGTTTAAATTTCAGGGTGATCGTGGTGTTGCTGGCGGTGAAGTCGACAGTGAATGCGCGCGCGAACGCCGACAGCGCGGCATAGCGGCTGCTGGTCGAATACTGGATAAACGTACGGCTGTATTTGGCCGCTTTCAGCTTCGACGACAGATCGGTTGTAGTTGCGGCCACCAGCGTATCGGCTTCATTGGTAGTGATGCCGAAAATGCGGGAAACGCTCGCAGCTTCGATAGCGGCAGCCACACTGATAATGTCGGTATCAGTAGGATAATCCGCTTCCGGCACAGCCAGATGCAGACCGTACCAGCTGTTGAAGTCCATCAGCGCATTTACAGCTTGCAGCAGAGTTTCAACCTCACCGGCTTCGGCTACGTCCAGTGTTTTCACCCAGCGCCCGACATAAACCTGAGTGGGCTGTGGAGACTGGGAAAACCAGATAACAGCGGCTTTATACTCTTCGCTGTCCACCCCGAAATCGTCGCCGATATCATCAGCACTGGAGTAAAGGCGCAGGCGCTCTGCGATCGGAATAACAGTTGAATCGCCCAGAATAAGCATGGAGCCAAAATTTCGGCCCTGCGCTGCACGGGCGGAGAGAGTCACTGTCACATTTGTGACGCGACTTAATGGCAGACTTTTCTGCACCATGATTAATCTCCGGTGATGATTTCTACGTTAGGAATGAGGATTGATTTTACGTTGTAAGTGCGGGTGTTTTTGCGCAACAGCGTTACGGTAATGTCGTACCGGCGCACCCACTGGTTATTGATTAATTCCGGGAGGTTAAAAATTTCCCCGAACTCCAATAGAGACAATCCTGCTGCCTGGCGAAGAGTGTCCTGATTTTGCTCTACGGCAATGCCAGCACGGAAAAGTGACGCCATACCAGAGCCATGAGGACCGTAAAAGCAGCACAACACAGTGACCTGTTCCCATGTCCACTGTTCGCTGTTTTCTTCGCTGACCTGAACGTTTGCTGGCGTGTCAGGTAAGGGATTGGTCGTGATACCAAAGCCTACCCACGTTATGCCGTTTTTAGGGATGGAGGATTGCGGATCAGTCCATCGGGGAAAGACCAATTTTGCATCAATTCCCGTGACGCCGCGTATCCAGCGACTGATTTCTCGCTCCAGCTCTTCGTCATATTCCGGAGCATCGCCAACTGGCGTCAGGTAGCCCGGTGCTGTGCTGTCATTACTCAACTGGCGTCCCTCCGTCAAAGTCCATCAGCTCACAATGCGCCTGAACGAATCCGGCACCGTACGCCGTGTAGGGATCAACGAAGGTCACCCGATATCCACGCCCGCGATAAGTCACGATATCAGCGTCAAGTCCAGTTTGCCCCTGCGTGAGCCGGAACTGGGTCACGATGAGAATAGCGCCGTTAATGTTCTGTCCGGCGGCCATGCGTTTGGTTTCCAGTGACCGGTCAACAGTAACAACACCTGAGAACGGGTGGTCAGCCGGCGTGTTAACAGGGAAATTGTCGTCATCCGTGGTCTGGGTGTTACGGTGACAAACAAGCGTGGTATCCACAAAATCCGGATCCAGCAGCACCTCTGATACGTCGAGAAACGGCATTACTTGCTCCTTACCACGTAGGTTATCGAACGCAGCAGATAGCCGTGGGCGTAAAGCGGCTTATCGCCAGGTAATCCCTGAGCACGGCGCGCCTGAAGTGTTTTATCAGACAGCGACTGCAATCGGTCGCCGTCGCTGATGACCTTTTTAGCGCCATCGGAAGCGATAATTCCAGCTCTCTCCAGTTCTTTCTGTGCGCCAGCAGTATTGCCCTCCAGCGCCAGACCCGCTGAGGCTTTGAGGTGTTCTGTTGTGCGTTCGCGGGTATCTTCAATACCGATATCAAGAAACGGGCGGGGTGGCAGCGTCACAACCTGCGCTTTAACCGTATGAGTGGTGGCAATATTGCTTTTTTTTGCTTTTACAAAGCGGCCACCATTCTTCAAATCCCCATTGGCATCCACCTGTCGATAAATCGTTGTGGTGTGCTCAGGGATAAGAATCGTTGCGCCCGTAGAATGGAGATACCCCAACTCAGCATTATTAAATGGCGCACCGTCCTCTCGCGCGGCGTTACCCTCTGGTATACCTACAAGCACATCCATACCAGAAAGTTTCTTTAGTGCAGCAAGCACTGAGTCAGCATTATCCGTCGTTACCGTCAGGCCGCTTTTCATTCCGGTATTCCCAGTTGAATTGCTCCGGCACCGAATATCATCAGGTATTCCCAGAACTCAGAACCGTAACGGGTGTTATTCCAGAAACCCGCATCAGGATTCAGCGTGTTGCTGGCGTCATAACTGGCACTGACCTTGTCCACGGACTTAGCCGTCATAATCCCGGTGTTAATCCCGCCCGCTCCGCCAGTAGCAACGGAGCGGTTATCCACCGCAGACAGAGCTAAATAATGCGCAACAAACAGGCCTGCGACATAAGGGAAAACATCAGTGCCAAACCGGCTTTCGCTCATCATCGCATCAACCAATGTCAGGCGCATCTGAACAACAGTATCGGGATAAGTGGTTGTGTCAGAGAACTGCGGAAAGGTTTGTCGGAAAAAATCAGGCGTCGGCAGGCTTTGATTTCTTGCCATTGGTAGTGGCCTCCGTCAGTTTCGCTTCCAGCTCGGCAATCTTCACGTCTTTATCGGTGAGTTGCGATTCCAGATCCGCAATACGCGGGTCATCCGCCACGGTCGGCGCTTCGCCGTTAGGTGAGCAGTGCGCTTTAACGAACCAGTGATCGGCTACATCATCATCCACTTCATGGAAACCCACTGAGAAATGCTTTTGCTCGCTGCCGTTATTGAAATTAAACGGAGCTAGTACGTAAATCTTTTTCATTGCCAGTCCTCATGAACGGCCCTTTCGGGCCGCTGCGGATTAGATGCCGTCAACGTACGCCAGCGTTTCCGGATAAACCGGCTCTACTGCACCCAACTTGCCGTAGTAGGTCACCAACTGGTACAGGCCACGATACTGGATCGGGACGCTCATCAGTGGAACCATCGGGAATCGAACGTATTTCTTGTCATTGGTGTAGAACGACATGCGGTCAGAGTTCGATACACCACGACCTATTGCCCATTTCACCGGACGGATATTCAGAGGACGCCCGTTCTGGTGATACGCGATAGTGTTGGTTTCAAGATAAGTCAGCAGTGACTGGTTACCTGCACTGGAAACAATGGTGCTTGCCAGCAGCGAGAACTGCGCTGGAGGCAAAAGCAGATCAGTAGGAACCATCGTGTAAGAGGAGTTAACCCAGGCCGCGCTCAGACCAGCATTAATTGCGTCCCGCATTTCGTCAGGACTGGACGTCGCGAAGGTTTTGGCGGCATTTGTCGGCGTCACCTGAGACAGGTTCAACAGGCCTTTTACGCCAAGCCCTGTATCGCCCGTGTACACTTGCTCGTCGGTGTCCATGTTCCACTTGAGCTGCATGCCATCATACTTCTGGGTGTCGATAGGACGCCCAACCTGTGCGGCAGCCTGCAATTCCGGCACTGTCCAGCCAAGCTCCATACCCCATAAGGTGAGCGGGAAACCCGTTTTTGCGATGTCGACGTTAACGCCAGCCATCGCGGTAGGGATTTTGCTCAGCCAGTTTTTACCGTTGGCATTCGGTGTACCGGCAGCAGCAAAAGTGGTGTTGGTGAACGAACTGATTTCATCAGCGATAGAAACGTCTTCGCGCAACTGGATATCGCGCGACCAGGTATAACTCACCAGCGGCAGGTTCAGTGTCTGATCGAGACGTTCCAGTTCATGGATAAGAAAGGCACCAGTACCGTCGACTGTCGCCTGGTCAAATGTCATTGGCATTTGCGATTTCCTTAAATATTAAAGGCCAGTTCAATGTTTCCGCTGGTGTCGCCCGGGCCATTGAAGTAAGCGTTAGTGATCTGGACGGTGTTCGTACCATCTGCGGCAGCAAGAAATGCGCCGAGAGGGCTGGATGCGGATGGTGTATCCACGCGCATATAAACCGGACTGCGCAATGCAACACCCGAAGCATCAGCCCCAAGGTTTACCGTGACGTAGCCGCGTACCAGGGAATCGCCAGTAAAGTTTTTACCACTGCCTACCTGCTGAACTTTGTCCGGCTGGCTGGCGGTCGGATACGGGCGAACGTAAATACCCGCCAGCACTGCCGCTGTGTCGCTCGCAGCGATTGGCACGAATTTTCCTGAGGAAATCTTGCCGCCCAGACCGTAAGCAGAAAAAAGATTGGTGGAGTCCAGCAACTGAGGTTCTACAGTCAGATCCTGCGGACGAGAAATTGCCCCGGCGATGCCAGCAGGCATCCGGTAAAGAAAAGTATTCGACATGGATTAGCCTCGTTTAGACCAGAAGTCCTGCGCAGCCTGATTCATGCTGGCAATGGTTTTAACAGTGGTGGCAGTCTGCGTTTGCAGGCTGTCTGCAGTTTTGGTATTGCGGTTTTTCGCCAACTCAGAAACGGCGTTAAACGCCATATCAACCGTAGCTTTTTTCAGTTTGGTGATATCAGCATCACCAACGATTGAACGTACCAGAGACTGATCGGCAGATGTGAGAACCTGACGCTTGAACGCTGTCAGTTTCGCTTTCTCAGGTAACTGGATGCCGGGTTGAATGAGGTCAGCCCGGTAAGCGGCATCGCCGGTTACTTTGCCTTCTTCCTCTTTCTTCTCTTCTGCATCCTCATCACCGGTCTGCTGTTCCTGTTTCTCCAGGCCTTCCAGCTTGTCCAGACGGGCAATGATGGCCTGCGCCCATGCGGGCACGTTTTCCTCTGCGTCACCAGTACCTGGCAATGCCGGACCGGGCAGCGGGTTTTGCGGTGCAAGATTGATAACCACGCCACCAGGTGTCATAGAGGATGTGACATCATCATCCCCGGTAACGGTATCTGGCGGATTATCGATAAGGCTCGCCATTTCGGCGGCATCATTGGTTTTACGAGCGCGCACGAGGCGCTCCCACCAATTCTTGGCTTTGTTTGGCATACTATCTCCAAGTGCGCAACGTGAACCGGCCCGCCCGTTAGGGACTAAAGCCAGATGATTACCGGTGATCGCGTATTGTTCCGCGATACCCGGCGAGATTTGGCGGTAATCTGCGTCGTAGCCGCAGCTCACCTCATCGTCACCGTCTTCCACCGCCTGGATGGCTTCGGGTGTCTTTACGATAACGTCAGCCAGTTGAAGGTCTGAATTTTCCCCGCTACCGCGCCTGACGTTCTGAATGTGTCCGTTTGCCAGTTGTCGCCAGTTGGCTGGCGTGACAAAAATTATGTTGCCATTGAAGTCTTTCGGGTGACCGATAGTGACGGCCATTCCCTCAAACGAAGCGATCGTGCGCTCGCTGAATACCTCTTCCGGCGTCCGGCGAACGACTATCAACTCCTGGCTGTCTGGCTCGATTTCTGGCAACTCTTCCGCGCCATAGACCTGTTCGCCTGTGCGGCCAATAGGCACGTCTTTAAACAGAACGGAGCCATCCGCCAGTTGATAGCGGGTATTCCCCAGGCGGGTTTTAAAAAAATATTTCATGGGTTACCTGCTGAATTGCGGGCAATAAAAAAGGCCGCTCAGTGGCGACCTGTTATTTTCTTGGCTCGGGTATCTGAACTTCTGACCAGCACTTGCAATTAGGCAAGCATCCGGCGTGACCAGTCATGCCATCAAGGGTCGGTGGGTCATCCCAGCGAACAAACTTATCTTTCATCTTGCGATGTGATGGTCTCGTTCCTGCCCCTTCAATGCGCCACCAGTAGCCCTCAGAACCAACGGCAAGCGCGCGAGCTTGCGTCAGTGCGCCTGTAGCCCTGCCAATCTCGGTACGCGCTATCATCTGCGCTCGACTGGCTGCCACATCACCGGAGGCCATAATCATTTCGTACAGCGCATCGGGCCGTTCACCGCGAATAACCGCTTCTATTGCCCGATCCTGAATCTCAGAAACGCGTCCAGCGGCTTCAAGCGGTAACGACTTCATGTACTGAACCTGACGGGCCACGATATCCTTCGCGACCATCCCGACTGGCGTGTTACCGACAACGTCGCGCAACCCGACAGAGATTTGTTCTGACACTGATCGCCACTGGTTCCACTCTTCCTTCTCGACCTGGGCGAACATCTTGTTGCCGACCATTTCAGCCCAGTTGCTGATTAGCTCTGAATAATCCACCAACGTGGCAGCCGTCTTATCAGCGCTTGCCTGTGAACCATCGTAGGAACCCGCCACTATTTCGCCGATCTGGTTGGCTATCGCCAGTAGGCTCTTTCTGTACTGTCGCTCCGATTTGCGGCGGAGGTTCGGTTTCAGATTCAGCCTCCTCCCACTGAGACTTGGCATTTTCTATATCCTCGTCTGAAATGCTGGCCCCAATCCCGGTAACGTCAGCCATTTCGCGCAGGTCAGTCAGCGCAGCCGCCGGAGACATCCCCAATTCGCGAACTGCCGTTGCCAGCGCGTTAGCCGTGTTTGTTGCGACCGTTGATCGGTCAACGTCCGACATCTGCCAGAGCGGGTTAAATTCAAAGGTGAAATCGTCCGGCAATGGCTCGCCGAACTCTGAGCGATGCAGGACATCGAACAACAGGCGAATATGCGAGCGAAGGTCGCGTTCCTGCTGCGTACCCACGTCACCATAGTAGTTAGCCAGGTCAGCGTCACCCGTAGAGAATCCTTTCGGGGATTGTCGGAACATACGCACCAGGGGGATTCCAACGGCCCCGGCAATGTCTTCTTTAAACTCACTCAGCAGGTCAGACAATCCGGCAAACGAATATGAGTGCGTTTCAAAGGTGTCCTCCGCGTCGAAAAGCGACATACCCTCGTTGGTCTGGAACTGGCGCACCAGGTCCATCTGTTTGACAAGTGCTTCAAACGGCTTGCCTCCCATGGCAATTATTTCACGCAGCTTTTTAATCTTTGCGGTGCGAAGGTGTGCTTTGTAGGCAAGCTGAGCTGCGCCAACGCTGGTACTGTCATAGGCAGTCAGGCGGTCAAAGATGCGCTCGACGACAGACATACCCCACTCGTTTTCGGTTGTTTTCTGCTGGTACGGCAGTTTCACACCATCCATACGAATCAGGCGAGAATGGTGCAGCGTCCAGGCGGGTAACCCCTGTGCCGTTGTCACGATGTCATAAAACTCAGGCTTACCCAGGTTTGGACCCAGCGTTTTAATGCGGCGCGCTAGCTGCGGGTTAAGCATCCAGCGATCCAGTACCGCCAGACCTTTGAAACTTCCCTTGCCAACTTTATCGAGGATAAGGGGGGTTAACGGTGCCTGACCTTCGATAAGAATCAGTGCGCCCGCTCCACCGTAAAGCCGTGACCATTTCAGCGCCTCGTTGAGTGCATCCCACAGTTGAAGCTCTTCAAACTTCGATTCCAGAATGCCGCGGCGCTTCGGGTCAATCTCACTGGTAATGCGCACGCCTTTTTTGGTCATGTCGTCGGGGATGGCGTCAACGGCCACCCCAATGATCCACGACGAGCGATATGCCCACTCAATAAGCAGGCGGTTACGGCTGGTATAGTTCGCCTTGTACGTAGACGCAGCGTGCTGGTTCGGTTGCTGCATGCCAACGCGGGCAATAAAGTTATCGTACGAATCCGCCGTGGCGAACCTTCCTGTTTTTTTCGCCATACGGTTATTCTCCAAGCTTCGCCCAAACATCCATAGCAGTGTCGGTAGGTGCGAACGCCATAATGAAAGCATCAGCCACGTTAGGTGACGGCACATCACGTTTAGCCAGGTCTTTTTTACTCTCAACCATCACTCGACCATTTTTGTCAAAATCACGATGTGGTGTTGTCAGTTCCAGCTTGAGCTTTTCCAGCAACGGGCAGGATGAATCGATGCTAATCAGTTCATCGACTTCAAACTTTTCACTACGCTTTACCGCGTTGTAGGTATTTCGGAAACGGTCGGCCACCAGCCACCACGCCTGCGCTTTCATATTTGCAAAGAAATCCTGATTGGGAATACTGTTGTATTCCTGTTCTGGTTCATTAACGCCAGCACCGGCATTGAAACGCTGATAGTTAACATCCCTGGCATTCGGATTATCGCGTTTTCTATCGAAGTTAATTTCTGAGAATTTAGCGCCAGCAGATGCGCCCACACCAATGCTGTCGTAGACAATATCAGCACCGCGCTCTAATGCAGCCTGGTAAGTACGCTGACAGGATTTGAGTAACTCATCTTCTTTGGCGGACCATTCATCAGCCCAGTAAACAACTGAACCGTGGCGGTATACGTTGGCACATTTATCCGCTCCGCTGTCCGCAACGTCAAACCCAACCCGTTTACGCCCATTAGGTTCAAAACCAAGTGCTTTGTGAGCATCAACGGCCGCCTCAATCCATGAAAGTTTGATAATGGCGACATCATCATCGGAATCAGGAACGCCAAGATAGACATGTTCAAACCCTTCCGGATCACGTCTCCTTGCCGCCTCAATAACTTCCAACATGGTGTCGGACAGGAATGTATTTTCGTCGTAGTTGATTTTGCGTATCAGCGTGTTTTCTGGCGGGTCCACCACAAAATTACGCCAGACAAAATCGGTCACCAGATTGGGATTGAAGATAAACCAGCATTCAGAGGCTTCTTTACGGATTGTGGGTTCAAGTATTTCCCACTGTTTTTCTGTCAGACCATGCGCCTCTTCAAGCCACAGAACGTCGATAGATTCGAGGGATTTTATTTCCTCGATATTTCGCCATAAGCCATAAAAAACAAATTCACTTCCCGTTACGCGGTTAATGATTTTGTTGTCCAGAATGCGAAAGCGGTGTCGCAAACCGAATCGGTCAATCTGGATTTTAAGCAGTGTGTAAACCGATTCTTCTATCTTGTTCTGTATCTGCCTGGCACAGCAGAAACGCAGCGTGTACTTATTGGCAAGAAAAATAGCAATGCCGGCAGCATCCCACGACTTACTCGAAGCGCGGCCACCGTAAAGTACCTTATTCCTCGCCTTGGTTGTCCAGAACGGCCTGAGTGCCGGATTCAAGGACGGGCGTTGGGTTGTCAGCATAGAAATCATCCAGACCGCCTGAGGCGTCATTATTCGGATCACCGAGTTCGAGTTTCAGACGATCGACCTCGAGCCCCACTTTCTCCGCCGCTATCTCACGATAATTTGTGTCAGCGAACACCTTACGGATTGTTGCGGTGGTGCCCTCTATCGATTCTATTCGAACGGTATTGCGCATCATGGCTTTGTCCGCAGAGCTGATTTTTTCCAGCAGCCCTTTTATCTCGTCGTGATTAGCGTCTTCCAGTTCAGTTTTCCAACGCCCAATATTTTCCGAGGCGACCAGGTTGCTGGCGCGCAGGCGAAATAGTTCGTCGTCGAGCGTCAGCGCCTTTGCATCTTCGATTACCTCATCACTCAATAACAGGCGCCGGGCGTAGCCACCATGCTTGAGGGAAAGCTGATTATTCGGTTTGAAGGCGTTAACTGGTGGATCGGTACGCGAGCCTCGAATCGGTTTCGTATTTTCAGGAGGCTGACTTTCCCCCGTTGCGTTCTTTTTCGAATCGTCAGAAGTGGCGCGCTTTTCCGTGGTACGCACACTTTTTTTTTGCGTACCACTTTTGCGTACCTGCGTACTTTTTTGCGTACCTTTTTTTTCGCTGCGTACCCATCCGTGTTTTTTGGCGCGCTTTCTTATCGCCCCTTCACTGACGCCGTAAATTTTAGCCAAATCACGAAGGGAAAGTTGTCCGGCGCAGTAATCACGTTCAAGGCCGCTTTCCTCGGGATTTGCCATACCCCCTCCGGAGTTTATTTAACGAACGTCACTTTCGTGGTTATCAGTCGGCGAATAAGTCTCGCGGCTTCACGCTCCATATCAGCGATGGTTTCTGACGTTGCAACCTTGCTGCGGTATTTGCGTTCAATTTCTGCCAGAACAGCGTTTACGTCAGCGCTGCGTGGTTCGATGATTTCTACATTTAAACGCGCCATTTAAAAATCCTTACGGCTGATTACGGGCATTATCGATGGCTCTCATTGAAAGCCACCTGTAATGCTGTTTAGATCAGGAATTTGTTTTTCAGAGCGACTAGATCGGCCTCTGCATCTTCACCCAGAACTTCGATACCGTGTTCGATAAATGCGACCACTTTGTCGAAATCAGCTTTCATGGCTTCCAGTGGGGATAATGCTGCTGGCATGGTATCAGTGGTGGTTGGTTCTGCTGTGACAGTTTTGTCGGTTGCTGGAGCGGTTTGGGTTGTTGCGACTTCTACTGGTATATCTGACATTGTTGTAACTCCTGATGTTGGGGTTTCAGTCGTATAGACTGGGGTGTAATAGATGCTTTTCAGCCATGTAAGAAAGCGCTTAATCATTTCTGTCTGGCCTCTTCGATTTGCTTGATGCCATCGAGCTGGTTGTTTAACTGGTCAACCGTCGTAAGCAGCGGGTCAATCCAGTAAACAGCCTGTCCGTATGTCAATCTGCAGCCGGTGGAAGTGGCGGGGCTACTTTCTGCAGCAGGCTGGCCGGTATCGGTGTGCATTGCGCTGGCACGTAAACTGTTCGCGTATCCGAGCAGCCGGCCAGCAACAGCAGAATCAATACACTTGCCGCTGGCAGGATCGCTTTTGATAATCGTTCGGTATTCAATTTTTCTCTCCTGGCTTTTTCCGACGATTCGCACCGTGTACAACTGCGCAGCGCCAGCAATTTGATTTGCTCGCTGGAAGTTAAACGCCTGGGTTGAAATGGTTTCTGACTGGAGCGCGTTGTCAGACTGAAGCTGGCTCACCTGCCCTTTTGCCTCGACAGATTTTCCGTAAAAATGAAAAGCCAAAAATATCATCAGAGC
The DNA here is from genome assembly GCF_002847015.1 of Prodigiosinella confusarubida. GTDB lineage: Bacteria > Pseudomonadota > Gammaproteobacteria > Enterobacterales > Enterobacteriaceae > Prodigiosinella > Prodigiosinella aquatilis. The sequence continues at coordinate 1,696,007 of NZ_CP025085.1, read as the reverse complement.
GATAAAACCGGCTGCGAACGCGGTTACGCTGATGCGGAACCAGTTGATCATGGTTAGCCCTCCAGACAGAGCGCCTTCTCTTTATCGCGACGAACCACCAGCCCCGGCAATTTTTTACCACCGCCGTATACCCAACGCGGAAACTGTTCACACGCTGCATGAATATTTCCGGCCCGGAATAACTGGAACATCGTTGATTTTTGCATCGTCGGGCAACCGGCATTAAAAGCGATACTTGAGGCAGCGCTGAACGCACCATCCGGCAACTTTTTTCCGTTTGCGTATCTGTCAACGCAGCGTTCAGCGTCGAGAATGTTTTTCTGCCAGTCTGCCGCGATTTGCGCGTCTGTTTTACGGGTTCCATCTATCACACCGTGAGTGTTGCCAATGCCATCTGTCAAAATGCCTGCTGGACACACATACGGATCACGACGACAAGATTCAGCATTGCCGATCAACTCTAACCCACGTTCATTTGTACGAACCTGTCCGTTAGAAACCACGATGGCAATTATTGTCATTACGGAACACACCACACCAACGGCACCACCCGCTTTCTTAAAGTTGGCCATGATTAATCTCCGCGAATAATCGTCTTCCCTAACGAGGCCGCGGCCTCTATTGCTCGGGTTTGTCTGCGTTGAAAATAAACATTCGTGAAATACGTCGCGATAGCCACTACGATCCCGATAATGACCGCCGCCTGGCTCCAGTCGATGTGGTGAAACCAATCGAAAAATTTTCCTAACGCGATTAGCAGGCCGGATGACGAATACGCTCCAGCCGTCGTTATTTTCTCAGGCATTTTAATCATGCTCCGGCCTCCTCGACGTTCCCGAGGGTAGTGATGTAGTAATAGGGATCTGCCCGTTGCCGTAGGCGCTTCGTAATTTAGAATTGATCGTCAGATTTGGCAGGGGCAGAAAAAGGAAAGGCCCACCGAAGTGAGCCTTGGAGCTAACTTAACACATAGTGATTTAGGTTAACGCATTAAGCAGCGACTAGTTCCAGGCGTTTACCCAGCGCTGATGGCGGGTTTCTAAAATTCTATCGCTTGCAGATTAAGTAGAAGGCTTTTCTATCTCCTGGAGTGTTTGCCGATATCGTTCCTCCTCCATCTCGACACCAAGAGCATGACGCCCCAGTGCGATAGCGGCCTTGATTGTCGAGCCTGACCCCATAAAAAAGTCTGCAACCACTTGGCCGGGCCGACTGCTGGTCTGGATGATATGACGCATCATATCTGCCGGTTTCTCGCACGGATGTTTGCCTGGATAATACTGAACAGCCGGGAATGCCCAAACGTCGGTATAAGGAACTGCGGATGTTACAGCGAACGGCCGTCGCAAATCTCGGTATTGCTGGCGCAACTCGTCATATTCCACCACCAGCCCGGCATAGGTTTTACTCAAGGCATCGTAATGTTCAAGTAAATCAGGGTGGGAATCCACCAGCGGGCTGCCCATGCCAGAAATAGCCGCTTTATCAGCGAACAAATTTTGTAATGCTGCGTACTGCACCGAGTTCGGCAACTGCCATTGACTCTCTGAAAACCAATGTGAGCACATCTGGGTACCAGTTACTGTATTGATCTCCGTAGCGGTAATTTTTAACCCAGAGCGAGCATTGCGAAAATAATCAATCAGTGGTCGAAATACCTGAGCTTTCAACTCCTGGCACTTGGTGGCATAGCCTACCTGTCCTTTTGCAAATCCCTCAGAACCGTAATGACCAGCAAAAACGATCCGCTCAGTCGCGGGGAAATATGCCCGCAAGTCCTCTTTACGCATCCGGCGCCAGGGACCCGACGGTTTCGCCCATATAATGTGGTTCAATACATCAAAACGCTGACGCACCAGCAATTCGGTATCTGCCGCTAGACGCGATCCGCAAAACAGATAAAGGCTGCCGGCCGGCTTCAGGACGCGCCAGAACTCTGCCAGCATGTCATCCAGCCACGCAAGATAGTTTTCAATGCTTTCCCACTGTCGATCCCATGCACACGCTTTAACTCGGTAATACGGTGGATCGGTAGCTATCAGATCGATACAGTTATCAGGGAGCGTTTTGATAAATTCGAAAGAATCAGCATTAACAATATTAATGCTGTTTAAATTTACAGTATTTTCCATGGATCAGAGTCACCCTTTTTGATAGGCTCCATTTGCTGTGTGCACATCAGCAATGGGCCTCGGTTCGCTCGTGACCTTCTAACGGGTGAATGGTGTGCATGATGTTATCAGCATCATGCACACCGCCCATTCCACAAACAATCAAGCCCCTGCATATGCCAGGGATTTCTCTATTCGATACCACACTCTCGCAGTGGTCGCGCTCACGCCCTTGAGTCTCTGTCGCTTCTCGCCGCTGATAACCGGTGCGCGTTTGGCTGTCGCGCTGCTTTACCGGAGCTTGTTTTGATCTATGAACCCTGACCCATCGCTACACAGGCTCGCCGACTGGCGACTCGGGGCAGCATCATGACTGCTGCATTGTCACTACTGACCGCGGTCTATCCGTTTTGCCATCACATGATTCATATCCCCCAGAAATACAAAAACCCGCTCAGTGGCGGGTTATCTTTGCTATTCATTGTCGAAACTTAAAGTTTTGACATCATATCAAAGTAAACTTAAATATGGCCTATTTAGTTCGGTTTTGCAATACATGATTTGTAATTTGTCGATTTTTGCTGTGATCGTGTTTTTGAAACCGATATCAACGCAGCGCGATCTAGGTCGGCAAAAATTCGGGTCATGGATAGCCAGTGCGGCTGATACATTTCTGACCATGTGGACTTATTTACACCCGCTAGCGCCGCTAAATCCGCGTGCTGATAAACGTCATTATTGCGTCCTGCAACTTGAAACCTAACGTCCTGCGCCGCCAGCCAGATCATCGCCCGTAACCGTTCGCGCGTTTTTTTCGCAATTCGCCGTCCTTCAATGCTCTCGCTGAATTTTCCCCAGCCAAATTTAACGATAATGGTCTGGAGTTGGAAATTGGTATCACCAGCGTAATTCCAACGCACCCATGCATTCTGATGCTCCTCGATTACGCTAATGGCGCGACGCCATGACGCTGTTGAATACTCAACAGGGATTACCAGCGGGATCGCGTGGCCTTTTGCGTGTGATTGTTTGCCCGGAACAGGAGGATTGCGCAGCATGATTTTCTTTCCTGTTACCTCATCAACGACAAACTGACGTTTGCGCGGGTAACGTTCGTGCGTGAACTGTAGTTGTTCCACCAGCGCCGCCAGTTGACCTTTTGTCCGCCCCGAAAAATCGGCGGTGGCCAGCATGATTTCTTCACGAACGTACTGCAGGTACTGATTGTTCACGCGCCAGCCCTCCCCAGCATTTTCTGATAATTACGCAAAATCCGGTAATCAATAACTACTGAGCCGGAGTAGCGGTATATGCGCAAGCGACGCCAGCGCAGGCGCAGAGAATCGGTGATATTTTTCATTGTTTTCCTCCTGCGGCGCGCTCTGCCCGCTGATTTTTATCCTGCTGGCGCTGGCGCTCTTTTTCGCGCAACTGGATAGCGTACTGTGCTCCATGTTCCGGGCAGCACCAGCGAATGTTGTCGAATTGCGGAGTGAACCTTTCACCACAGATTTTGCACTTACGGCGGGATGGTTTACGCATGCATCCTCCCGAAATAGTCCAGCGAATAACGCACTTCTCGGAGTTGAACGCCATTACCAACGGCAAAAGCCTGCGTGTACTCAATCAGGCTGTTCATGCGCTTAATGCCCATCTTTGAGGTGCTTTCACGAATGGCGCAAAACTCGCCCTCAATCCCGGGAACAACTTCACCAGGTTTACCGGTGGCTACCGCATGCCCGGAGACAAACAGAACCTTCCATTCAGATAGGTTCCGGCGTTTCCCTGCCCATTGCAGTTGCTTTGACACATCGCTGCATAGCGCGTGAAAAAATGAGTTCTGCGGCAATGTACGATCGGGGTCAGAGACAGACACAACGAGTGGAAAATCAGCGTTCAGCGGCTGCTGATTGATATAGTCGATAAGGTTTTGGCGAATACGCTTATCACGCAGGAGGAATTTTACAGCCACGCTTCACCCCCTGAGAGGCAAAACGCAAATAACAGAAAATCGCTGGCATCGCTAAACGTCAGTGAATGGGGATTTTTTATGTGCAATAGCGCCATGGTGTTCTCCATTGGCGCGGCAGGTCATAGGTTGTTCAGGCCTATGAGGGAATGTTACCAGAGGTGCTGGTAATTCGGTAGCCTGCTTTCTCGAGCATTTGCATAAACAACGAGGGCGTACCCACTATTTCATCATGCTGCAGAGGCATAAACGAAACCATATCTCCACTCCTATACATTAGCGCCCGATCACAATCCGGGAAATCCATGAACTTCGCTACAACAACCTGATCACGGCACCTAACCACCGCATAGCCAGTGGCTGGCAATTGTTCCTGTTCTTCGGCCACTCCAACTCCCTTTTTGAATAACTGTACAAATATACAGTAATAATTATTAACCTTAGCTAACACAATTGCAACGAAAAAGGAGTTGTTGTGGACTTGATCACGCAGCTACCTCCTGCCGTGCCACGCACATTTCCGGCAGATTGGCGCGAACAAGCGCCTCTGCGAACGGCGGCGGTACAGCATTGCCGCACCGCGCTACCTGCTTGTCTTTGGCGTATTTGGTTCCGCGATAATCTTGATCGATGATGTACCAGCTCGGGAAACCCTGAGCTGCGTAAAGCTCGTGCGGTTGCAGCATGCGCATGCCGATATCAACGATCTGATAGTCGATTCCCTCTACAGTCACCAGTCCGAACCGGTCATGGCTGACGACTGTATGCATAGGGTCATTGATATCGACGCCCTCTTTCTCGTTGCCGTAGTATTTCAGCAAGAATGCGCGCACTTCTCCAATGTGCAGGCCCCCGGCCGTAACTGTCGGCATCGGTTCAGTGACTGGCTGACCGTCTTTGCATGTGCCGCGCAACTTGACCAGGTGCGACGAAACCAATGCATGATGATCTGTCGTCGTCACTGTATGGGCGGGTTCATCCATCGCAGCGCCGGGACCAGTGTAGTTTCCACCGTAGTGCTTTGCGAGAAACGCGGAAACCAGCTGCGACTTTCCACCACCGCCGGCAGTGATCGTGCCGTTGGGTTCATCAGCACCATGCCCCACGCTATTTCCGAACTGACGAGCAATGACCGGAGCGATCAGCGCGGTGTGGCATTCTTTCAGGATTGTGTTCATTGGTAGGTCAATACAGCGCGGCTTTGCTGAATATTTCGGGCCACCTGCACCAGCAAGAAACGGCTGTACCAGCGCATAGCCGGGCGTTTTAGTGATCGTCTGCAACGGCTCGTTCAGCGACTGCCCACGGAAACAATCGTATTTCGTCCGGTTGCTGGTGTGGTTGCACTTGACGATAAACGGCGTCGGGTTATTGATAACAAAACGTTCCACCCCACGCGCTATACGGCGCAACGTGTTTTCAGCCAGCGGCTTTTTGCGCTCGAAAATCGACGGGCAAGGAATCGACCAGTCGATACATTCAGCTGCTGTGCGCCACGGCACCAGCTTCCCACTTTGCACGTCCAGTGATTTCGGATCCCCGTGGCTCGCAGCAGGCCATTCAACTGGCTGGCCGTCACAACGCATCACCATGAAGAACCGGCGCCGCCTGGTCGGCGCGCCGAAGTCGCAGGCGCGTAACTCTTTGTGGTCAACAACGTAGCCCAGACCGGCGACCAGGCGGCAAACGTCGTCGCTGTTAACATCGATGTTCAGCACTTCGCAACACTCAGCAATTGCCGGATGATCCGCTGCAATGCCGGTGGTCAGCATGCCGATGAAAGCAGCAAAGGTTTTACCAGCGCGCGCCGGATCCGGATGCTCTGTGCCATCTTCGGTGGCCAGCAGTGGCCCCCACGTTTTAAACTCCTCGACGTTCTCCAGCATCATGACGCGTGGCCGCACGGCCAGCGCCCAACGCAGCACAATCCAGGCAAGTCCACGGATAGCCTTTTCAACAGGCTTCGCGCCTTTGGCCTTTGAGAAATGACGGCAATCAGGGCTGAACCATGCTAGGCCCACCGGGCGGCCAGAAGTTGCCGCCATGGGATTAATATCAAACACGCTTTCGCAGTAGTGCAAGGTGTCAGGGTGATTCGTCGTGTGCATGGCAACGGCGTTTTCGTCGTGGTTGATGGCGATATCAACGCTACGGCCAATCGCCAGCTCAATGCCGGTACTGGCTCCGCCGCCGCCCGCAAAATTATCAACAATGATTTCACTCACGAGTAATTCTCCATGGCATTGACCAGTGATTTGGTCGCTTTGACGATGTCCGGTACCGACATTTTTTCCAGCCACATACGATTAATGTGATGATGTAACCGACGCTGATGATGCGCCGGAATTTCCCCAGCGCGTTCAACCTGCGAGTAGACCATTTCAACTTCTGCAGGCCATACCGTTTCCGGCACATCCACCAGCATCATCGATTCCAACTCGATAATACGTCTGGTGGCGTATTGCAGGAGTGGATCGGTATCCTCCGCCACCGCTGGCAACACGCCGTCTTTCAGAAAACAGATCCAGTGTGTATTCGAGCGTTTGCCGGATTTATGCCCTATTACAGGCTTATGCTCCGTCAGAGTCAGAATCAGGCTTACAGGAATATGCGTTTCGTTCCATTTGAAAATAAGCGTACCTCTAGGCCGCAGCACCCGAAATGCCTCACGAAAACCAGCACGCAAATCATCTCGCCATGTTTCTTTGTTCAGCGCTCCATACTTGGCGCGCATGTAGCTGTCGTCACCAGCACGAGCAAGATGCGGCGGATCGAATACTACCAGGCTAAAATTTTCATCGGCGAACGGCAGGCTGCGAAAATCAGCGATCACATCAGGTGAAATCTCCAACGTCCGTCCATCACACAATGTATGCGTTTCCTGACGGATATCGCTGAAAACGGCACGCTGATCGCTCTTATCGAACCAGAACGCGCGGCCACCGCAGCACATATCAAGAATTGGTGATACATCAGTCATGCATCACCGTCCTTACGTTCAGTGCGTCTGTGTAGCGTACCCAGCACGCAGCCGCGCCATCTTCTGTATCGAATATACTCACTAGTATCCAGCCTGTGCCGTTCGGCGGTGTTGGGTTCCATGCCGAAACCGTGTCGCTGTTGTAAACGCATTCTTCACAAAAATCGAAAGACATAAACGTGTAGTCGTGCTCCATACCACGTTCAGCGTGCCAATTACGCACCTCTTCTGCCGTAGCCCCTTCTTCAAACGGCGGGTTGTATGCGGGGTGATACCAAAATCCACTCTCATCGCGCTCAGGGAGCGCAGGCCTAATGCGGGGATCATTCACGGACTGCGGGTCTACGGCGTCATTGCAGGCTTTTTCGATTAATGGAATGACCTCTGGCGTGGCACCATCCAATAATTTTCTCAATTCCGATTGTTCAGAGCGTAGCGAAAGAATTTCCGCATTCAACCGGGTACATTCCGTTACAACACCAGCCAGTACAGATTTGTCTGGTGGAATATCCAACGCATGACGAATACATTCCATCTCACGTGACATGCTGGATTTGATAGATAAAAGCCGTTCAAGTCGATTAGCAATAGCAGCCAAAAACGGCACTTCTAGTGATTGATCATCCGTGGCCATTGAGCGAACAAATTCAATCATCACCGTTGTAGACATTTCAGGTTTCATGCCCGTACCTCCGCCAATAGCTGATTAAATTGTTCCTGCCGGGGGTCCTCGTTGGTCTTGATATAGCGAGCAACACGCTGTTTAGTCGTTAATTTTTTGGTCATTGGTCAAATCTCGATTGTTGTTTACTTGACCACCCTCAGGTGGCTTACGTTTTTTCGATAACTGCCCCATGTAAAATTCACCCAGACGCCGTTATCTATCGTGAGGCGGTCTATTACGCGCTCACCTAACACACGACTTAACTCTTCAAAATTCAAATTTGTTAGTACTCCCACAGGTTTCATTGCCGCCAGTCGACGATCGATAATCTGATTCAGAATTACCCACTCGCCACGTGTTTCTCGTTGAACACCGACTTCATCCAAAATCAGCAGGTCGACACGACATAAATCATCTAGCAATGAGGATTCAGACTCACCACCGTCGTAACAATGGCGCACTCGCAACATCAGGTCAGGAACAGTGACAACCAGTATGCTGCATTTTTGCGCCAGCAAGTGATTACCAATGGCGGCGGCTAAATGATTTTTCCCGGTCCCACATCCACCGCTGAACACAAAACTGGCGAACCCCATGCCAAAATTCTGTGCGTAACTTTTCGCTCTACTCAACGCATTGCGCTGGCCGTCATTAGTGACCTGGTAGTTAGCAAACGTGCAATTCCTGTGCAGGTCACAGATACCAGAACGTCCCATAATTTTCTCAGCACGTACTCGCTGGTTTTCCTGCGTGATTTCTGCGCTACGCTTCATGGACTCCTCGCGCTGCCAGGCGATCCACTCCTCCGGCGTTTTGAATTTCGGCTGGATGCCAGGTGGCATGAGGCGTTGCAGGCGTGCCAGTAACTCAACTGATGATTTCATGCATATCCTCCGAATTTTTAGTTAAACCCTGGTGGTATTGTGTCGTTCGGCGCAGAAAATTGGGTAGCACTGGAACTACTTCGTCGCTTGTCAGTATGCGTTTTGGCGCGTTGTTGTCTTAGGCTCTGTGCAAACGCCTGTTCCCACTGCTGGTGGTGACGAACCTTCCCTTCTGGTTCCCAGTAATCCCTGAATTGCTGTAGCTCTTCAGGCGTGTAACCTGGTTCATTTCCCAAATAACACCCCCACAGAGCTGCACGGCGGGAAAAATCAGAGGATGGCAGCCAGCTTCCTGTAACGGGAATTTTCCCGATGAGTGAGAAATTGCCTTGAGGTTGCGGGTCTTCCAGAAAATCCTCATCGCATGCGCACGGTATACTCTCTATGTTTTTATCCTTTCCCTTCCCTTCCTTTTCCCTTCCGTCAGTGAGCACTCCTTCACTACTCACTGAGGACTCACTGAGTGCTCCTTGAGTGAGTAGTGAATCTAGCGGCGGGTTATCTACATCATTCACTGAATCTTTGCTATCGTTTGGCCCTGATTCAGTGAACCCTGATGGCATGGGAATACTGGATTTGCTGGGTCGGTTTATTTTCTGATGCTTTAGAAATCCAGGTATCCGCAAATAATTCACGCCATTCACTGAGTACTCAGTGAGTAATTCGTGAGTAATTAGCTCCGCTATCAGCGGTTCGCAGTCAATCAAGTCAGCTGGGAACACCTGCATTTTGATGCGTTTAGGCGATCGCTCCAGACATCCCCTATCATTCGCAAAATTGAACAGACCAATGAACAAGAGACGGGCAGCAATTGAGCATTCCACCACCTTTTCATCTGTCCAGAACTCTGGCTTGACTGTCCGTATACGCGCCATCAATTCACCTCAATGCGTTTAAACTCGATAACCCAGCACCATGGATTAGACGCCCAACTGCCCTCGCCATAGATGGATTGCCACACGTCGCGATACCATAGGAACGGATCGTACTCACCGCCATCAATGGCTCTCTCAGCCGGATATCCCTCGGCTATAATCCCATCACGCGGGGCGTGCTTAAGTTTCTCCACGCGCACATCGATGATTTCCAACAGAATGCGGCTGGCAGCGCGTGGCATATGGATTGACGGCTTCCAACACGAGCGACCATCTTCATAGCCGTCATCATCACACCATGTAAAACTGCCATCAGCGGCATAAATGACGTGACCGGAGTAGTATCCATTGCCGAACGGCATTTCATGAATGGCGGTTGCTGGTCGGTCTGGAATCCATGGAACCATCATGCCGTCATCATCAAATGCATAACTGACTACGCCCCACGTCTCCCGCACCCAGATGCGATCGCCGACATTGCCAAAAGGGCAATGGGCAGGAAAAGTTCTGTCGTTCCAGCACCCCATATCACCGCGAGAGTGAAGCACATAGCCGCTAGAGGGAACCCCGGCGCAGTAATGCCCCAGTTCAAGCCCACTGAAATTCAGGTTTAAACCTTTCTCCCGTGGCCTGAATTTAACCGGGCGCCGCGTCTGCGTCTTGCGCCCGTCGAGAATGGCGCGAACCATATCGCCGTTAAAAATCAGTCCGGTTTCTTTCATGACTGGTTACTTAATAGTATTCATTGGTCAAAACTCTATGGACTGGATATTTGCGCGCTGGTCGTCGCGCAGTCGCATCAGCGACGATATGCCAGCCGATAATTTCAGCTCGAACTCACGCGATGGAGCGCCGAGCAGAGCGGCGCTAAACGCGTCGCTGCAGGCCTTCATTGCGATAGACAGAAGCGCCAGCCGGTCATTTGGCTGTACGAGCCACAATCTGAACTGACTCGGCATTACGTCCAGGATTGACGGTGTTAATGCCGCAACGCACTGCTGAGCATGTTCCGAATCAGAATCCAACCAGCGGAATAGCTTCTGCATCTGCAAATAACTGCCCTCCGGAATTTCCAGCCCGGCGCCACCCTGCTCACGCCAGTGCGTCAGGATGTCAGTGGCCACAGCCTCACGGCTGCGCCAGTTGGCGGCCCATGCACGCACAGCATTGCGGATATGCTCATGTGTAATGGCCGGGTGATTTGCGTAAATCGGCACCAGCGCGCCGCGTTGTTTAAACTCTGTTACTGCTGTGTTCATGATTTCACCTGATCCTTTTAGGCTGCGGGAAACACGCTATCCAGCGTGCATTTACTACCAAGGCGATTTAGTGCCTCGACAATTTCACGGCACTCAGATAATCCGGGCGCCCGTAAACCGGCTTCGTAGTTCGACAGTCGAGAACGATTCCAACTAAGCGCATCAGCAAGCTGTGCCTGCGATAAGCCAAGTTTTTTTCGTTCGGCTTGAATGTTGCTCACTATTACCTCCTTCACAAAACGTGATGTGAGCATTAGACACAAAATGTGACTATCGGTCAACAACAAAACGTGAATTTTTGAATGTCACACATCGTGGTAACATTCGGAGTATGAAAACGATGTCAGAAGTGATCGGCGAGAGACTGAAAGAGCTCCGCACAAAACGGAACTTGAGCCAGGCGCAGTTATCGAAACTGTGCGGGTGGGCTACGGCTTCGCGTGTAGGAAATTACGAATCTGGATCCAGAAACATTGGAGCGGATGATGCAGTCGTACTGGCGCGGGCGCTGGGCGTGACTCCGTCAGAGCTGCTTTTCGGTGAACAGGGTGACCCGGCTAACTGGCTCAATGACAGACAGAGGGCCGTACTATTACTATTCGATCAATTGCCGGAAGCCGAGCAGGACAGAATGATCGATCTGTTTCAATTGCGGCTACGAGAACTTGATGATTACGTTGAAAAGTATCTGCGTGGTCGTTACAAGTTAGCTGATGAGTAACTAATCTTCTAACCTCCCCATCTATTCCCAACCCGCTCCGGCGGGTTTTTTTATTATCTAATCTTTGCCCAGCACTATCAAAAATTCATCAACACAATCTAACGCTATTATTAGCCACAAATCGTGGTTGACATATCAGACACAATATGTGACTATCATCCCAACACAACGCAGCAACACCCCACAGCAATAAGCATCAGGCAATACCACGAGTTACTTGATGGTGCGAAAGGGTTAAGTAGCCAGCCCGAGGCATACGAACATGACGGCAGTTGCTGAAATTGAAGTAGACGCGCAGCAGGTTAGAACCGTTCCGGCGACCCGCCGTCAAGGGCAATGAGGGGCTGATGATTAACCACCAGCAGTTACGAGAAGCACAACGCATGGCCGCAGCCGCAGTATCAAGCCGCGACAAAAAAAAATGGGAAGAGGCTAAACGCCTTTTTCGGCAGGCAACAGGGAGGACTTTGCACTAATGGGAACACTATTCGCGCTCGTTATCAGCGTTTGCATGCTGAACGGCAACTGTGATGACGCAGTTCTGGGCGTTTATGAGTCCAAGCAGGAATGCGTTCAGGACATGTATGTTCAGCGCGTTCACGGTGAATGTTATCCAGTTGAGGGGATTGTCCCCACAGGAGATGGCCAGCGCCCCGCTACACGTTAATCGAGTTTTGACCAATTGCCATTTGTTGGCCTGTTTGCCAGCACTGGGGAAACGCCCGCTCCACGTTACGGAGCACCAATTGCTGTGTGTAGTCTTTCGGCGGTGCGGGTTTATTACTTTACCAATCCGCCGCTTTTTAAAACGCAAAAAACCGCCGAAGCGGTTTAATGCGCCGATTCGCCGACCAAAGCAAATCGGAATCGAGTTTTGACCAATAACCACTCCCTAAGGGCGCAATCAATGGCTCAGGGGATTCTACAACCCGAAGGAGCAAAAACGCAATGAACAACTATGCGTTTGTCATTAAAGCGAAAGCAAAATCGGACAAAAAAAGTCTGTTCTGCTGGTTCTCTGCAAAATCTGATTCACGCGCCGAGCGCGAAATTGCCAATATTCTTGAAGATGCCGAAATTGAAACTGGCCGCGGTACCGATTATCTCTTGCCCGTCCGTACCAACTGGCACGTTGTTGATGACCTGCCGGACGAGGGTGTCATTGATGATACGTGGTGCGATCGCTACGAGCTGAGTGAAGATAGCCTGACGTGGAAGCGGATCCCCGCGCCGCCGCCATCAGTTAACATTCATGACGACCACGCAACCGTAGCCGCTGCGCAAGTGGAACATTCTGGCGCGCAACTAGCACAGGATACAGAGCAGACCGGCACGCAATCGGAGCCGCAGCAAGACAGCGCCGTTACATTTGAACAGGCTACGTTTACTCAGCGAGTTCTTGGCGCGTGGCTATATAGTAAATTCACGGCTCTCGGGCCGCAAGGCCTGCGCGATATTGCTACGTTGCAGCACGATATGGACGCAGCATACCCACAAAACCTGCTGCTGGCGCTGAACAATGCAAAAGACTTGCTACAGCTCAAGCACTGCTTCCCTAAAACGCTTTTCGATCTGATTCGTGACATCAAAAGTGTTTGGCCGGTGGACGACAAGGCGCCGGACGTCGGCCACTTGCTGACGTTTGCAAAAGAATGGATTAACGCACACAACAATCAGTCCGAATCATCTAATGGTCCGTTACGTGAAGATATTACCGCGAAGTGGGTCGCAAAACAGGGCATAAAACGCACTAATGCAGGCACGAACGCAGGTGGTAACAATCAAACTGATCGCGGCAATGACATCACGCACTCTCTTGATTTGCTGAATAAAGAAATAGCGATGGCCACCCTGCCGATGGATTTTGATATCTATGAAATACCCGGCCCCATACTCCGCCGGGCCAAAGAGATTATTGCTAACAAAGAAGAGCCATTTAATACGTGGAGCCAAAAGTTACTCAACATGCCCGGTATTCTGGATTTTTCCCGTGCCGCGATTTTCGCGTTAATTCGCAATGCGATCCCAGACATCACCAAGATGCCCGCATCAATGCAGCCGTATATCAATTCCAGCCTCACAGAGTCAAACCACGCACACCCCTCACTGGAATTATTAACGCTAGCACGTCACCTGCCCGCCATCACTGAACCGGGCAACACCACCGAAACCAATAATGGCACCGATTCAACGTTGGAAAATACCAAACTAGGCAGCACTGACGCTCAGCCAGAAATGAAAAACCTTGGCGGCGGCATGTTCTCTATTGATGGATTGTCTCAGAAAGCCACCTCAAATGAGGGAGAAAAACCGGAAAATCATTCCGAGGAGGTTGGTGATGTGCAGATGGAAACGAATGTCGGTCAGTCGAGCGAAGCTGTTACTTCGTTACCACCAGCAACGAGCGAACATGGCACGGTTGAAGAAGCGGCCGCAAATCTGGCGAATGCGATGAAGCGCTGTACTGATGCTATCCCGTCAGTACAAAAAATCGAACCACGAAATATTTCAGAAAATATTCCTGCCAGGACTGATAGCGAACACGTCGAAAAACTCGAGGCCCGTATAGCTCGTCTGGAGGGGGTTCTGGCGTCATTTGCTGCTGCGTTTACAACTGCGGAGGACACGCTGTGAAGAAATATTGCGACCATTGTCTGGTACAGCGTGAAAGTGACGAACTAAGCACTTACCCAGTGAAACGCTATATGGGCATAACTCAGATGCACTTCTGCAAAGACAAGCCCTGTTATCAAGAGTACGTGAAAGCAAATTTTTCACGCCTAAATTTCCGGAGGCGTGCATGTTAACTCACCCACTAGAGCATCAGGTAGCGCTGCAGTGCATCGCGTTGATATGTCTGAACAGCGGTATTTCGCCCACAGACCTTGAATTTATCGCTCTCAAGCTCGCGGAGTATGACGCAGTTTGTGACGCTATTACGGATGGAGAAAATCATGTTACGAGTCATTGATACGGAAACCACCAGTTTTGAGGGTGGCATCGTCGAGATTGCCAGTGTCGACATTGTTGATGGCGTCATTTGTAATCCTATGAGCGATCTGGTTTGTCCTCCTGAGGCTATCAGTTTTGAAGCGATGGCGATTCACCATATCACTGAGGATATGGTTGAAAGCGCGCCACTAATTAGCGAGGTTATTGGTCGCTATTTGGGGGCCGATGCGTACGTTGCTCATAATGCGGCGTTTGATAAAGCAAAACTGCCACAAATTGATTCCCCATGGATTTGCACAATGAAGCTGGCACGGAAACTATTCCCGGAACATGCCAGCCACAGCAACCAGTACCTGCGTTACAGCCTGGGACTTAAGCCCGAATTACCGGAAGGTCTCTACGCCCACCGCGCACTATATGACTGTTATGTCACCGCTGAATTGCTCATCTATATGGGGCGCATGGCGCAATGGACTATGAGGGAAATGAGGGAAATAACAAACAACCCGTCCCTGCTCCACGCCATGCGCTTCGGCAAGCATAAAGGGAAAACCTTTGCGGAACTGTCAAAAGGGGATCCCGGGTATCTGCGCTGGTTGATTGCCAGTGACATGGATGAAGACATCAAATACACGGCCAGGCATTGGCTTAACGGGGGCATCTAATGGGAACGCCAGTGCTGATCCTTGGTGACTCTGGTGCAGGCAAGTCATACAGCTTGCGCAATTTCAATCCCGATGAAGTGATGCTGCTGCAATGCATTCCCAAAATGTTGCCATTCAAATCTGCAGGTTGGAAATTGCACGGTAAAGAATTGCCGGACGGCACCAAGCAGCGTGGGAACGTTCTGCGTTCTGATAACTGGGAAATTGTACTGGATACAATTTATCGAATGGTCAAGTCACCTACACGCCGCGTGCTGATCATTGACGATTTCCAGGTTGTCATGCAGCACGAAAATATGAATCGGGCTTATCAGACCGGGTATGCAAAATTCACAGAAATGGCAGATCACGTCTGGCGGATCATTACTGCGGCCACGCTGTTACCTGACGATTTCCGCGTTTATTTCCTAGCTCACACAGAAGAGAGCGAGGGAAAAATCAGGATGAAAACCACCGGGAAAATGTTGAATGAAAAGCTGACGCCTGAAGGATATTTCTCAATCGTGCTGAGGGCTATCAAGAAAGACGGCAAGCACGTATTCCTGATTAAAGGCGATGACAATGATACGGCCAAGGCACCGCCAGATATGTTTCCAGATAAAACGGAAATGGATAACGACCTGAAAGCGGTCGATGTGGCAATCACCGAATTTATGACAGATTTATAAAGATTAAGGATCACACCATGAATCAACCAATGAGTTTTGTCTGGAATGCCGACGCTGCAGAAATGGCGAAAAAAGCTGGAGCATCTGCCGGAATAAGTGAAACAGGTGCGTACGAGGGCGTCATAACCTCTGCAATCTATACATTTGGCCGGGATGGGAGTCAATCCCAGGCGCTGGAACTGTCTCTTGATTCGAATGGAGTCAAGGCTAACTACTTGCGCATTAATTTCATCGGCAAAGACGGGCAGCAAACGTTCGGAATGGGATTGGTATCTGCTCTTATGTGGGTTGCTCAAGTGAAGCAAGCTCAACCTGTGCAGGTACCGACTGCCGAAGGCACAGAATGGCACTGCCCTGCATTGGAAGGGAAAAAAATCGGTTTGTTTCTGCAGAAAGTCCTCTACACGAAACAGGATGGATCGGATGGGTATAAATTTGAAGTGCGTCACGTGTTCCAGCCAGGAACGCGCCGGACGTATGCCGAACACGCCGAGAACGCGCCTGCAGAAGCAATCGCAAATCTTGAAAACTCAATGAAAGACAAAGACGAACGAAATCACGACCACCGGCAATCAACAGGTCAACGAGAAGGACAGCAAGGGAACCCGTACACATCAGGAAATCCCTATGATCGACAAAATGGCATTCCCCAATCCAAGCTCCAGCAGGCCGCAGCACAGCAACAATCAGAACCCATTTACGACGACGATATTCCGTTTTGAATGCCGGAAATTTTAATGGTCTGGGAGGTGGAAACCTCCCCATTAATAGAAGAGAAATTTATGGCAGATGATATCGATCGCGCTAGTGAAACTGAGGATTTACAACGTTCCGTGGCTATAAGCTCTCACCGCATAGATAGAACTGCTGTGTCAGCAACCGAATGCAAAGAATGCGGTGATGCAATCGAAGAGGCGCGGCGCATAGCCGTTCCAGGTTGTACTATGTGCCGGGATTGTCAGGACCAAGTGGAATCACGAAATAAACACGTTAAAGGCGGTGTAGCATGAAAAGGACCGTCGAGATCGATGACATCCTGACGCGCGAACAAATTGCTGCGCTACTACATATTAACCCTCAAACTGTTTCCCAACTGGTCAGACAGGGACGTCTGCCGGCATTCAATATTGGAACGGATAAACGCCCTATTTACAGGTTTGTACGTGCGGCATGTATTGCTGCAATGACCAATTCGATCAACACTCAATCCGTGAATGCGGGTGACATGACCGAGGAAAAACCATGTCAATCAAATTACGTGGCGGTATCTGGCACTGTGATTTCACTACGCCAGGCGGCCAAAGAGTTAGACAATCGCTTGAAACAGAGGACAAAAGGCAAGCTCAGGAACTCCACGATAAACTGAAAGCGGAATCATGGCGGGTAGCTCGACTGGGAGGTTTCCCGGTCGTCACGTTTGATGAGGCGTGTATTCGATGGCTCGATGAGAGGGCTAGCAAAAAATCCCTGGATGATGACAAATCGCGGATTGGCTTCTGGATGAAACACTTCTCAGGCCTACCAATTAGCTCTATTACAGAACAAAAAATTTACTCCGCAATCAGCAAAATGACGAACAGGCGACATGAGGAGAACTGGAGATTAAAAGCGGAAGCAATGATACACGCTGGCAGGAAACCGCCAGAGTTCAAACCAAAACCGGTAGCACAGGCAACAAAAAACACGCATTTAGCATTTATTCGGGCATTGTTGAGGGCGGCAGAACGAGAATGGAAATTGCTGGAGAGAGCACCACATATCAAAACCCCGACACCAAAAAACAGACGGATCAGGTGGCTGGAGCCACATGAGGCGCAGAGATTAATCGATGAGTGCGCCGAACCATTGAAGTCGATTGTTGAGTTTGCGCTAACAACCGGACTTAGACGCTCTAATATTATCAATCTGGAGTGGCCGCAAATAGACATGCAGCGGCGTGTCGCGTGGGTAAATCCAGAGGACTCAAAAAATGGACGAGCAATAGGTGTAGCTCTCAATGATGTGGCTTGCCAAGTATTAAGACGCCAAATTGGTAGGCATAACAGATATGTGTTTGTCTATGTCAATAAATCCACCCGTCCAGATGGATCTGAAACGGAATGCATCAGAAAGATGCGCTATGACGCAAACACGGGATGGCGCTCAGCGCTACACCGGGCGGGGATAACCAATTTCAGGTTTCATGATCTGCGGCATACATGGGCGAGTTGGTTAGTTCAGGCTGGAGTTCCGCTATCAGTTCTACAGGAAATGGGCGGCTGGGAGAGTATTGAAATGGTGCGTCGATATGCCCATCTTGCGCCAAATCATCTCACTCAGCACGCCCAGCAGATAGATAGAATTTTGCGCCATGATGACACAAATACGGCACAAGAGGAGGAATTGAAAGCAGTTTAAATGAAGTAACTCATTGATTTATATGGTGCCGATAATAGGAGTCGAACCTACGACCTTCGCATTACGAATGCGCTGCTCTACCAACTGAGCTATATCGGCGTCAAGAGGATCGTCCTGCGAGTGCCAGACGATGAACTACGGGGTGACAAACTAGTGAAATCTGTCCGGCAAGTCAAGTATCTAGCGACTGTCTGCCGGTTTTATAATCGGTCAGTTGACGATAAGGATTCCCTGATATCTGTTTCCATATAATAACCAGGAATCCTATAACCATCTGGTTTAAGCGCGGATAAGATCGTCGCCGTAACCAATCCATTTGTAGGTGGTCAATGCGTCAAGTCCCATCGGGCCACGGGCATGCAGTTTTTGCGTGCTGACAGCCACTTCCGCGCCTAATCCGAACTGCCCGCCATCAGTGAAGCGAGTACTGGCGTTTACATAGACCGCCGAGGAATCCACTTCCCTCACAAACTGTTCAGCACGACTCAGGGAACGGGTCAGTATCGCATCAGAATGCTGCGTGCCATGCTCACGGATATGTTGCACTGCCTGCGCAATATCAGCCACCAGCTTCACGTTCAGGTCCAATGAGAGCCATTCGTCATCGTAGTCGGCCGCCTCTGCCGCCACAACTTGCGCCGGACCGCCGGTCAACAAAGAGAGTGACTGCGGGCAAGCGTGCAACGTTACGCCTGCCTTGTGCATGTCGGCACTGAGCGCCGACAGAAACTCGGCGGCAATCCCCTGGTGCACCAGCAGTGTTTCCACCGTATTACAGGTGCTGGGACGCTGGGTTTTGGCGTTGGTTATGATATCCAGCGCTGGCTTGAATTCCATCGACTCATCCATGTAGATATGGCAGACGCCAATCCCACCGGTAATCACCGGAATGGTGGAGTTCTCACGGCATAGTTTGTGCAAACCCGCGCCGCCGCGCGGAATCAGCATATCGACATAGCGATCCAGTTTCAGTAACTGATTGACCAGTTCACGATCCGGACTTTCAATCGCCTGGATCGCGGCTGAGGGTAAACCACATTGGATCAGTGCTTGTTGGATCACTTTTACCGTCGCGGCATTAGTTCGATAGGTTTCTTTACCACCACGCAGAATCACCGCATTCCCGGTTTTCAGGCATAAGCTGGCTACATCCACCGTGACGTTCGGGCGCGCTTCATAAATCACGCCGACCACACCCAGCGGTACGCGCCGCCGTTCCAGTTTCAGGCCATTGTCCAGAATGCGCCCGTCTATCACTTCACCCACCGGATCGTTCAGACGGCAAATCTGACGCACGTCATTGGCAACAGCCGTCAGACGTGCCGGCGTCAGTTGCAGACGATCCAACAATGCTTCGCTCATGCCATTGTCTCTGGCCTGCGCCAGATCCTGTTCATTGGCAGCCAGGATAGTGGCACGCTCAGTTTCCAGTAAATCGGCAATGGCCAACAGCGCCTGATTCTTCTGCGAAGTACTCAACGAAGCTAATTGATACGAGGCTTGTCTTGCCGCTTTGCCCATTTGCTCAAGCATCGCGTACTCCTTAATTAATAATCATGTCATCCCGATGGACTGCCACCGGGCCATATTCGTAACCGAGGATTTCAGCAATCTGTTGGGAATGATGCCCGGCGATCATTCTTAACGCATCGCTGTTATAACGCGTCACCGCATGAGCCAGATCTCGCCCTGACAGGCTACGGATACGGATCACTTCTCCCCGGGAGAAATTGCCCATTACGTCGCGGATACCTTTGGGCAGTAAAGAACTGCCGCGATCCATAATCGCCGCCAGCGCACCATCGTCTACGGTAATTTCCCCGGCAGGCGGTGCACCGAAGATCCAGCGTTTGCGGCTTTCCAACGGGGCTTCCATTGCATGGAAGCGGGTTCCCACCGAGATATCGTCGATGACATCACCAACCACGCCCGGCTTGCTGCCCGCGGCAATAATGACATCAATACCCGCGCGGCAGGCAACGTCCGCAGCCTGTAGTTTGGTGGACATACCACCAGTACCCAGCCCGGAGACACTGTCACCAGCAATACTGCGCAGCGCATCGTTGATGCCATTCACTTCGCGGATCAATTCAGCGTCGGGGTTGGTACGCGGATCAGCGGTAAATAACCCGGCCTGATCGGTCAGCAGCAGCAGTTTATCGGCGTCAGCCAGTATTGCCGCCAGCGCCGAGAGATTATCATTATCGCCAACTTTGATTTCAGTCGTCGCCACTGCGTCGTTCTCATTGATTACCGGCACAATGTGGTTATCGAGCAGCGCACGCATGGTATCGCGGGCATTAAGAAAGCGTTCCCGATCTTCCAGATCGGCGCGAGTCAGCAGCATCTGGCCAATATGGATGCCATAAATGGAGAACAGCTGTTCCCATAACTGAATCAATCGGCTTTGCCCGACTGCTGCCAACAACTGTTTAGTGGCGATGGTAGCGGGCAATTCCGGATACCCCAAATGCTCACGTCCGGCGGCGATCGCCCCTGACGTGACAATGACAATGCGATGCCCTGCGGCATGTTGCTGCGCACACTGACGCACCAGCTCAACAATATGGGCACGATTGAGACGGCGCGATCCGCCGGTCAGTACGCTGGTACCCAGTTTTACAACCAAAGTCTGGCTGCCACTCATCATATTTCTGCCGTTAGAATATAAAAAATTACCATGAAAAAACGTTGTAACAGGAGAGACGCGTTATGCCAACAGGCGCAACGCGAAAAACCCGCCAATAAGACGAGTCAACAGAAGTGAATCACGGTCGTTCCGTTAAGATATAAGGCGGCTCAAGTTTTTGTGCCAGGATTTCCAGGCGGTTATGAAAATCCTGCCGGGTAGTGTGAACTTTCTCATCTACCTCAGTATTTTTGAACTCTTTCTCACACCAGTTACCACTTTCATCAAATAAACCGAAGCGATACGAATAAATCAGCTTTTGTTCTTCTGCATCCAACTCCAGCCACCAGCCCCAGAATTCCCGCTTTTCTGGATCCGGATTTACATTCACACACACAGCAAGGCAATCAAAGAAAAAATGGAAGTCTTCACATTGGCTTTCACGCAAATACGGCCCTAATGAAGCAAATTTTTTTATCAGCCGGTTTCTTGAAAGTCCACTAGACAATGTCATTCAGCAATCTCCTTGAGTTGAACACTAGGCCGTGACCCACCATGGTATCAATAAGTGCCGCGTGCAGGACACTGCCTAATTTATTAACAGATATTAGAGATTTATCAACATATTAATCCAATTTATTCTGCAACCAATGACTAATTTGCTGTAACGCCAGATGAAAATTCTGATAAACCGGTGAAAAATCCAACGACATAAGCTTTCCCTGCTGTGATGAATTCACAATCAGACTCGCTTCTTCTTTTGGGCAAATCAGATCGCCTTTCCAGTAACCAGCCAACATCGGTGTCGAACAGCGGTGTCCCAGCAATCCTTGCGTCTTGAGAGAATAGCGCCCCAATTCGGTTTTCAAGGCCATATCAGCAGAGAACGGCATACCCAGGCGACTGGCCAGCACGTCCATAAACATATCCGGCACCTGGTTCTGGCGTTCGGTATCGGACAATAAATGGTGTACCACCGGTCCCAGACAGGCAACTCCCCGCAACCGATTTGCTTCCAGATAAGCCAGCCGCACCGCGACATTGGCGCCGAAACGAAAGCCAAATGCCCCGACACGGGTGTGATCTATCCAGGGAACATCCGGCAGCGCGCTCAATACCTGTTGATGTAAAAAGCTCGAGTCTTGACTCAGCTTCCAGCGGGATGAAAACCCTACCGATGGCATGTCAACCGTCAGCATCGCCATCCCTGCGGGTGCCAGATAATCCTGAAACAGGCGATGATAATCATTCTGTAACATATCCAGACTGCCACATAACAATATGGTCGGAAACGGTGCCTTACCCCGTGTAGGCAGATGCAAAAAAGTGGTTAATGTTCCACCGCCAGCCACTGGAAAGTTCAGCGTTTTCAATTCGTAGGAAAGATGGTTCGCTGCCTCTTCATACGCTCGATTAGCCAGTGTCTGGGCCTGCTCCGCCAAATCATCCCCTTTCAGATATGGATAGGCAGCAATACTGTAAAGGTTGGCGGCGTTAAGCCAGCACTTCCCCGCATCCTTCCCCGACGCGCTCTCTACTGCTCGCTGCTGCCAATGCATTCCCTGTGCTGTCCACTCATAAATCCAGTTACCACTGCGGTATCCCACTACGGTATCTAACAAAAGCTCATTACTCCGTACTGCCTGACTGGCAGAAATACGCGACAGGACTTCTTCTATCTCCCACGGATGAACACCACGCCAAATCCACATCAGGCGGTTAATCGTGCGATACCAGCTATGGTTATTTCGTCCTTCCAGCGTGGACTGCGTATCCGGCATCGTATCCGTATCAATATGGTGAGTGCGCCGAATCAGCGTGGACGTTTCCTGATGTTTAAAAGAGGGCTTGAACAACGTTTCGGACAGGTTGGCTTGAACCACAACAGCCTCCATGGGTGTAAGCAACATTAGCGCATACAGACGCATCAGAGAGTGTAACCAACACCGAAGGGAGAAGACAAACGGTGATATCAATAAAACAAAAACAGACGACAACGCCCGGCATTACCGGGCGTTTTTATTAGCAACGCAGAAGACTCAATTGCCAGATAAGGGCGGAATAAAGACCACGCCCATATCCCATGGCTGCTCAATCCAGGTATCTTGCGGAATATCAACGACATAGTCGTCAACCAGCGGTTTACCGGCAGGTTTGGCAAAAATGGTCACGAAGTATGCTTTGGGGTACATATCACGAATGGCTTGCGCCGTACCGCCGGTGTCCACCAGGTCATCGACAATGATAAAACCTTCACCATCACCCTCTACACGTTTCAGCACTTTCATTTCACGCTGGCTATCATGGTCATAGCTAGAGATGCAAACAGTATCAACGTAGCGAATGCTCATTTCACGGGCCAGCAAGGATCCCGGTACCAAACCACCACGGCTAACGGCAATAATGCCTTTCCATTGTTCGGCTGGCAGTAAACGCTGCGCCAGTTTACGGGCATGGATTTGTAGCATATCCCAGGTTACGACGTACTTTTCACTCATAAAATATATCCCGGCCAACGGTTAATTGGCTCAATTCGAGTCTGAGGGGGGAAAAAGGTTGCGCGAGATTATAAATATCCTACCGTATAAAAACCAGTATTTATCCCTATTTCCTCATTTCCTTATCCCCGCCAGAATCGTCTCCTCGAATACAGACATTCTCCCTTGCGGCGGGAAAGTGATACTCTATCTCATTGAGCCTGATTATTCGGGCAACAAACCATCACTTTCATCCTGTAGCGCCTCTCGCACCAACCGCGAAGAGCAGCCTGCTGAAAAGGAGACGTTAAATAGTGTCTGAATTGTCTCAGCTTTCCCCACAGCCGCTGTGGGACATTTTCGCCAAGATTTGTTCTATTCCACACCCTTCCTATCATGAAGAGGCGCTTGCCGCGCATATTATATCGTGGGCACAGGAACGCGGAATTCATACCGAACGGGATCAGATCGGAAATATTCTGCTGCGTAAGGCGGCTACTGCCGGGATGGAAAAACGTAAACCTGTCGTTCTCCAGGCGCATCTGGATATGGTGCCACAGAAGAACAGTGACACCGTGCATGACTTTGCCACCGATCCTATCCAGCCGTATGTTGATGGCGAATGGGTTAAAGCCCGTGGTACCACACTCGGCGCCGATAATGGCATCGGTCTGGCCTCGACATTGGCAGTGCTGACGGATAGTAATGTGGCACACGGGCCGCTGGAAGTTTTGCTGACCATGACGGAAGAAGCCGGCATGGACGGTGCTTTTGGTCTGCAGCCGAACTGGTTACAGGGGGAAATTCTGATTAATACCGACTCTGAAGAAGAGGGTGAAATCTATATGGGTTGCGCCGGCGGTATTGATTTTCTCACCCGCTTACCACTCCAGCGAGAAGCCGTTCCGGCTGGCTATCAAACCCTGAAACTGACGATTAAAGGGCTGAAAGGCGGCCATTCCGGCTGTGATATCCATCGCGGATTAGGCAACGCCAACAAGCTGCTGGCCCGCTTTCTGTCTGCGCAGGCCAGTGCGCTGGATCTGCGACTTATCGACCTGAATGGCGGCACCCTACGCAATGCGATACCCCGCGAAGGTTTCGCCACTCTGGCCGTGTCGGCAACCAATGCAGAGACCTTGAAAATAGCAGTACAGCATTATCTGGTCGTACTGAAAAATGAGCTGTCAGCGGTAGAAAAAAATCTCACCATCCTGCTGGAACCCGTTGAAAACACATCGCTGGCATTAACGGCTGAGAGTCGTGACCGTTTCATCGCATTGTTGAACGTGATGCCTAATGGCGTCATTCGCATGAGTGATGAAATCAAGGGCGTGGTTGAAACTTCATTGAATGTGGGCGTGGTGGGCATGACCGACACACATGCAGAAATGCGTTGTCTGATTCGCTCGCTGGTAGATAGCGGTAAAGATTACGTGGTGGACATGATGACATCACTGGGCCAGTTGGCTGGTGCTCAAACCGTAGCCAAAGGCAGTTACCCCGGCTGGAAACCTGACGCCCATTCACCGATAATGCATCTGGTGCGCGAAACCTACCAGAAACAATTCAACCGACTGCCAAACATCATGGTGATCCATGCTGGTCTGGAGTGTGGTTTGTTCAAAAAGCCGTATCCGAATATGGATATGGTCTCCATCGGGCCGACGATTACCGGCCCCCATTCACCAGATGAACAAGTACACATTGCCAGCGTAGGCCAGTACTGGACATTGTTAACCGAACTGCTGAAAGCCATTCCTGAGAAGCAGTAACCCATGATGTTTTAGTACGTTCAGGCAACATTGCCTGAACGTACCGTCGACACCTCGGAAACGCCAACCGCAGCGTCGAACGTCCAGACATTGATTTAAGCCTGTTTCCATCGCCGTTTACCCGCTTATTCCCAGTCAAATACCAATTGTCGTTCGAGTTGCGGATCCATCAACGTCACGTGTAATCCCACCAACCGAACCCCACGTGCTTCCCGCCGTTGTTCCCACGTTTGTCGTGCCAGTTTTACCAGATCCTGTTTATTCAATACCGGCCACACATGTTCCTGGGTGGTCTGACAGAAATCATTAAATTTAAGCTTCACACCTTGCCGAGCGATATGCAGATCCGGTTTTACCCGACTTAAACGCCCCTCCAGCTCCTGATAAAGTGTTTCAATCAGCGTTTCACAATCACCCCAGTCATAAATATCTTCCGCCAGCGTTTTTTCTACCCCAACAGATTTACGTAAACGATCGGGGGAAACCTGGCGTTCATCAATACCGTGGCACCGTTCCCATAGTATGTGGCCAAACTTGCCAAACGCCTTCAGTAGCTCAGGCAAGGCATAACGACGCACATCCGCACAGGTATGTAACCCCCGCTCTTCAAGCCGTCTGGCGGTCACTTTCCCTACACCGGGAATTTTCTCCAACGGCAATGCCAGCAAAAATGTCTCTACCCGATCTGGAACGATCACAAACTGCCCATTGGGTTTATTCTGCTCCGAGGCGACTTTCGCCAAAAACTTAATCGGTGCCACACCTGCCGATGCCGTGAGCTGTAATTCGTCATAAATTATCTGTCGGATCTCCTGCGCCATCAGGGTGGCAGATCCGTTGCAGTATGGGCTATCGGTCACATCCAGGTAGGCTTCATCCAGAGACAAAGGTTCGATCAATGAGGTATAGCGGGAAAAAATCTGCCGAATCTGCCGGGAGGTGGATTTGTACACCTCCATCCGACCAGGCAACAACACCAGATGCGGACAAAGTCGTAATGCGGTAGCCGTCGCCATCGCGCTGTGAACACCATAGCGGCGGGCCGGATAATTGGCGGTACAGATGACACCGCGCCGATCGGCACGGCCACCAATCGCCAGGGGAATGTCGCGTAAGCGCGGGTTATCGCGCATTTCTATCGCGGCATAAAAGCAATCCATATCCACATGAATGATTTTGCGCATACAGGCCTCTACAATGATGCTGTATAAAAATACAGTATCATTGTAGTGTTAGCAAGCGGACAACCGCTTAACCCGCACCGCTTCCCACGCGCGATTACTTCTTCATATAAGGCTTGAATGCTTCCGAATAACGCTCTTCAAAACCGGTGTCCGTTTTCACAATCATAAACACCGGGATATTCAACCGATTGGCAACTTCCAAACCGAGGTCCGGGCCAAAGACATCCAAACCGGTAGCCAATCCGTCAGCCGTCATACAGCGATTGGCCAATACCGTAATAGAGACCAGCCGGTGAGTGATAGGCCGCCCGGTATTAGGGTCAATAGTATGGGAATAACGAACACCATTAGCTTCAAAGTAATTTCGATAATCACCCGAGGTAGCAACTGCCATCTCTCCCGGTTCGATAATTTCCTGCACGCTTTGTCCGGATCCATAGTGAGGTTTTTCAATCGCAATATGCCAAGGTTTATTCTCACCGTTACTACCCTTGGTGCGGACTTCACCGCCGATCTCTACCATATAATTATCAATATTCAGTGATTGCAGGTATTCAGCCACCACATCTACACCATATCCTTTGGCAATGGACGACAGGTCAACGTACAACCCCGGAATATGCTTGATTAACGCATTACCATTAACACCCAGCTTATTCAGCCCGACCAGGGCACGCCGTTGTTCTAATTCGGCCTCACTCGGCACCTTATCCGGTCGGCCTTCCGGCCCGAAGCCCCACAGATTGACCAATGGCCCCACGGTAATATCCAGTCCACCGCCGATCTGATGATTAATCCGAATCGCTTCCCGTACTACCTCTGCCGTGGCAGGAGACACCGGAAAAGGCTGGTTAACAGCCCGGCTCTGATTAAAACGACTGAGTTCGGACTGAGGAAGATAAGTTGACATCTGGTTATTAACCGTCTTCAGACGACTATCAATTTCAGCCTTAATAGTTTCAGGCGATGGCTGATCATCCTTGCTGATATATTTGACGGAGTAAGATGTCCCCATCGTTTTGCCTTCCAGATTTTCCTGCTGAAGGCCGCCACACCCGGTTAATATCCAGACAATGGCTGCTAATCCCAGCCAGTTTTTGAGCGTTATTCGCACTTTTACCGTACTCCCCTCACTATCTGTTTCTTGCTCTGCACAGTGCTGTAAAATTAATCGCGACATCATACCAGCAGATTTGCTTCGACAAGGAATAAATCCCTTCTTGTCTATTTCTAAATTAGCGGCCTTTTTTTATCACTATTTCCCTCTTGAATAAAATGAAAGCAATGATAATGTGATTGCGCTATAGACAAGGGAATACGGAACCATTAATAGGTACCGTATGTAATACCGCTACAATAATCAGGATTTACAATGTTAAAGATCGCGCTGTCATTTGCGATATTGTTTTTTTTGCCATCTATTGCCGTCACCAGCACAGCCAGTGAAGCCATACCGGTAACAAAAGAATTAAAACAACAGTTGCTAGGCTCCCCGGTTTATATCCAGATTTTTAAAGAAGAAAGAGTGTTAGAACTTTACGCTAAAGAGGGTAATGAATATCACTTGATACAAAGCTACCCAATTTGTAAATATTCTGGTGGACTTGGTCCAAAACGGATCGAAGGTGACTTAAAAAGCCCGGAAGGTTTTTATCAAATAGATTTGCATCAGCTAAATCCTGACAGCCATTACTATCGTGCCATTAATGTCGGTTTCCCTAACGAATACGATCGTGCACAAGGATATTCCGGCCGTTATCTGATGATCCACGGTGAGTGTGTTTCCATTGGCTGTTATGCCATGACCAACAAATATATCGATGAGATTTACACTTATGTCGAGCAGGCATTGCGTAATGGTCAGGAAAAAGTCGATTTGAACATTTATCCATTTCGGATGACGGAACAGAACATGCGACGTCATCGCGACTCGGCTTACATCAGTTTTTGGCGTCAATTGCAGCCGGGTTACGCCTATTTCAATCAGCATCATCAACCACCGGCTGTCACGGTATTCAACGGACACTATGTCATTAACCAACCGATTCAAGCCAGCCAGCCAGTGTCAAATTATGCGTTCACCAAAACGAAATAAGACAAACTCGCCTGGCATGATTTGATGCCAGGTTTCGTTACCGGTAAGTGGCTGGGTCGCCAGCACGGTAACGACATCATTGGGTGACGTTTGCTGCTGGAAGTCAATTTCCACATCGTCATCCAGCAATGTCGCTTTGCCAAAAGGCGCTCGGCGGGTAATCCAGTACAGATGAGTGGAACAATATCCCATCACAAAGCGCCCGTCCGACAGCAGCATATTGAACACACCTTTTTCCCGTAGTTGCGCCGTCAGGCTGGCGATATAACGAAATACCGCCGGCCAGTTGCCAGGGGTTCGCGGATAACGCTGCGACAATTGATGCAACAACCAGCAAAAGGCATATTCACTGTCCGTTTGTCCTATCGGACGAAATTGGCCGGTTTTCAGACCGCGATATCCCTTCAACTGCCCATTGTGGGCGAATGTCCAGTTCCGTCCCCACAGCTCGCGGGTAAACGGATGGGTATTTTCCAGCGCCACATTGCCTCGGTTGGCTTGCCGAATATGGGAAACCACCGCACAGGATTTGATGGGATAGTTCTGCACCAGTTGTGCGATGGGTGAAGTAAAGCTGGGCAAAGGGTCCTTAAAGGTGCGACAACCATTCCCTTCATAGAACGTAATTCCCCATCCATCACGGTGCGGTCCCGTCCGACCACCCCGCTGCATCAGACCGGTGAAGCTGAAACAGATATCAGTTGGGACATTGGCGCTCATCCCAAGCAACTCACACATGTTTGATTCCTTACTTCATCCACGCAATAGCCAGCAATCAGTTCCCAACCATTTCCTTTTCGATCAGTTGAATCAGAATATGGATAGCCTTGATATGAATCTCCTGAATGCGATCTGCATAGCTCAAATGCGGCACACGAATTTCCACATCGGCAGTACCGGCCATTTTGCCGCCATCTTTCCCCGTCAGAGTAATAACTTTCATACGTTTAGCACGGGCGGCACTGATTGCCTTGATAATATTGCCGGAGTTACCGGAAGTGGAGATCCCCAGCAAAACATCGCCTTCACGACCTAATGATTCGATATAACGGGAAAATACAAAATCATAACCAAAATCATTACTTACACAGGAAATATGACTGGGGTCAGAAATGGCAATGGCCGGATAGCCTGGACGGTTTTCACGATAGCGCCCCGTCAGCTCTTCCGCAAAGTGCATGGCATCGCAATGCGATCCCCCATTCCCACAGGAAAATACCTTCCCACCGGCTTTAAAAGCATCAGCCAATAAGATAGCCGCATTTTGAATCGCCTGGATGTTGGCGTCATCATTCAAAAACGTATCCAGCGTTTCCGCTGCTTCTTTCAGCTCATTACGGATTAAGTCCTGATACATGGAATCCTCTCATTCAGTGACATCATGATCGTCCGTCAAGCAGTGTAGCGGATCCCCTAAACAGCGAGAAGCAGACAATTGCCAATTGCTGGCATTCCACATCAGGTGTGGAACGCCGGTAAGTTGTTTGTGAGTCACATTGTAATTGCGGTGTAAACAGATTGATAAAAATAACAAAATAAACTAGAACCAAAGGGAAACCAGGGCAGGTCAGACCTCTTGATCTTCTGATCAACGACACCATCTGGAGACGCCACTATGATCGCCGTCAGTATTCTACTTCTACTTATTCTTATCAGCGTGCTGTTTTACCACCGGTTAGCACTATGGCTGGGCTGCACACTGATATTAGCCTATTTTGCCAGCATGGCAGCGCTGAACATATGGTCTGTCTGGTCTCTGATCCCAGTGGTGATTCTGATGTTACCGTTCACGCTGCCTCCACTGCGCCGAAAACTGTTTTCAGCTCCCGCGCTGCGCTGGTTTAAACAGGCCATGCCCCCCATGTCGAAAACCGAAAAAGAAGCCATTGATGCCGGAACAACCTGGTGGGAAGGCGATCTGTTTCAAGGTTCACCTGACTGGAAAAAACTGCATGCTTACCCACGTCCTGAGCTCACACCGGAAGAACAGGCATTCCTGAATGGCCCGGTAGATGAAGCTTGCCGTATGGCCAATGACTTTGAAATTACTCATGAACGGGCCGATCTACCGCCAGAATTGTGGGCATATCTAAAACAGCACCGTTTCTTCGCCATGATCATCAAAAAAAAGTATGGCGGACTGGAGTTTTCCGCTTATGCACAAGCCCAGGTGCTGCAAAAGCTGTCCGGTATTTCCGACATCCTGGCTATCATTGTCGGGGTACCTAACTCACTAGGTCCAGGAGAACTACTACAGCATTACGGTACCGATAAGCAGCAGAATTATTACCTGCCTCGTCTGGCACGTGGCGAGGAGATCCCCTGCTTTGCCCTTACCAGCCCGGAAGCGGGTTCCGACGCCAGTGCTATCCCGGATGTCGGCGTGGTCTGTTATGGTCAATGGCAAGGCGAACAGATTCTGGGCATGCGCCTAACCTGGAACAAGCGCTATATCACGTTGGCACCAGTAGCCTCGGTATTGGGTCTGGCGTTTAAACTGTACGACCCGGATCATTTGCTGGGGGATGTGGATGACGTAGGGATTACCTGTGCCCTGATTCCCACCAACACGCCAGGAGTAAATATTGGCCGTCGTCATTTTCCGATGAACATTCCGTTCCAGAATGGCCCGACCCAGGGCGACAATGTTTTTGTACCGCTGGATTACATCATCGGCGGCCCACCAATGGCAGGCCAAGGCTGGCGTATGTTAATGGAGTGTCTGTCTGTCGGGCGCGGTATCACATTGCCTTCCAACGCGACCGGTACTCTGAAGACCGTTGCACTGGCGGTAGGCGCTTATGCCCATATCCGACGCCAGTTCAAAGTGCCAATCGGTAAGATGGAAGGAATTGAAGAGCCGCTGGCGCGCATCGCCGGTAATGCCTATATGTTAGATGCCGCTGCCACGTTGATCACCAGCGGCATTATGCAGGGTGCCAAACCCGCCGTGCTATCCGCGATTGTGAAATATCATTGTACCCACCGTGCTCAGCGTTCAGTGATAGACGCGATGGACATCACCGGTGGTAAAGGCATCTGTCTGGGTCCATCCAACTTTGTGGCCCGCCATTATCAGGGGTCACCGATTGCCATTACGGTAGAGGGCGCCAACATCCTGACCCGCAGTATGATCATCTTTGGTCAAGGCGCCATCCGCTGCCATCCTTTTGTGTTGCAAGAGATGACGGCGGCACAGGATAACAACCTGAAGAACTTCGATCGGGCGCTGTTTGGTCATCTCGGTCATGTGGGCAGCAATAAAATCCGCAGTCTGTGGCTGGGCCTGACCGATGGACGTGCCAGTCGCGCCCCCGTCAACGATGTCACTCGCCGCTACTACCAGAAACTGAACCGGCTCAGTGCCAATATGGCGTTGCTGGCGGACGTTTCCATGGCCGTACTGGGTGGTAGTCTGAAACGCCGCGAACGTATATCAGCACGATTGGGCGATATTCTCAGCCAGCTTTATCTGGCTTCGGCCACACTGAAACGCTATGACGAAGAGGGACGCCAGCCCGCTGACCTTCCACTGGTACACTGGGGGGTACAGGATTGCCTTCATCAGGCGGAACACGCCATGAACGAGCTGCTGCGTAACTTTCCCAATCGCCTGGTGGCGGGTGTGTTGTGGGTGTTGATTTTCCCGCTCGGTCATACCTGCCCGGCACCGTCAGATCGTCTGGATCATCAGTTGGCAAAAATCCTGCAAACACCGTCAGCAACACGCTCCCGTCTGGGACGGGGCCAGTACCTGACGCCCAGCGAGCATAATCCGGCCGGGCTGCTGGAATCAGCATTGCAGGATATTCTGGCCGCAGAGCCAATTCATCAGCGCCTGTCCCAGACGGCAGGCCATAGTCTGCCCTTTATGCGGCTGGATAAGCTGGCAGAACAAGGGCTGGTTGAAGGTACACTCTCAGAGGAAGAAGCCGAGATTCTCAACCGTGCGGAAATCAGCCGTCTGCGTTCCATCAACGTCGATGATTTTGCTCCGGACGCGCTGGCCAGCCAGAAACCGGCATCAACCCGGCATGATCCGTCCAGAGCAGAAATGGCCTGAATCGACACATGATCAGAATAACCGTTGTATTCTGATGCGTTTATCACCGTCGCCAGTGAGGGGGCAATCCCTCTTTGCCTTGCTTCACCTGCGATGAATGGTATTTCCATTTTTCATCCACAGAAAAAGCGCTAAGATAGCGCTATTCTGGTTTTTTATGACGATACTCTTATGGCCTATATCCCCAAGAATTATACAAAGCTGGAAAGCGGCTACCGTGAAAAAGCGCTGAAGCTGTTCCCGTGGGTATGCGGGCGCTGCTCACGTGAGTTTGTTTACTCCAATCTGCGTGAATTAACCGTGCACCATATCGATCACGATCACAGCAATAACCCGGAAGATGGCAGTAACTGGGAGTTGCTCTGTCTGTATTGCCACGATAATGAACATTCCAAATATACTGATGCGCACCTGTATGGTTCGACGGTTATTGCTGGTGATGATCCTCAGAAAGACATTGGCGTCGCTACCCATAACCCGTTCGCCGATCTGAAAGCCATGCTGGATAAAGGCAAGAAATAGATGACGACTCGCTCTGGCGCGCCCGCGCCAGTCTCGCCGAATCAGACTGACTGCATTCGCCTTTCTGTCCGATCCAGTGACAAGCTGCCGCCCATTCAATAAGCTGCTGATTAACATTCATAACGGATCTTGTGTCGCTGGGTTTGCCAATGCCTTATCCGCAGATCCCTGGTCTGTTTAGCGTCTTTGGTTATGGCTTGGTTGACCATGGAATTTAGCCATTTAAACGTCCAAACGTCTTGATTGCCAAATGCCGGCATCGTGCTATAGTGACAACGATAACAAACTTGAGTGACAAGCATCCGGTTTGCAGGAGTCCTTTTCAGCCATGAGCGCCGCATTAATTCCCGAAAGTAAACTACCCTCCCTTGGCACGACGATTTTTACCCAGATGAGCGCCCTGGCGCAGCAACATCAGGCGATTAACCTGTCACAGGGATTCCCGGATTTTGATGGTCCGGATTATCTGAAACAGCGTCTGGCCCACCATGTCAGTCAGGGAGCCAATCAGTACGCGCCAATGACCGGTGTTGCCCCATTACGCCAGGCCATTGCGGAAAAAACCGCCGCATTGTATGGCTGGCAACCGGATGCCGACCACGAAGTCACGGTGACGGCAGGCGCGACAGAAGCGCTGTTCGCGGCCATTAGTGCGCTGGTACGTCCGGGTGATGAAGTGATTTGCTTTGATCCCAGCTACGACAGTTATGCGCCAGCCGTAACACTGGCTGGCGGCGTGCTAAAACGTCTGGCTTTGCAGCCCCCCACGTTCAAGGTGGACTGGATGCAGTTTGCACAGTTGTTAAGTGATCGTACCCGAATGGTCATCCTCAATACGCCGCATAATCCCTCCGCCACGGTGTGGCAGCGGGATGATTTCCAGCAACTATGGCAGGCCATTGCCACGCGGGAAATCTACGTATTGAGTGATGAAGTCTATGAACACATCTGTTTTGCCCGTGAAGGACACGCCAGCGTACTGGCACACCCACAGCTGCGTCAGCGGGCGATTGCGGTTTCCTCATTCGGTAAAACCTTTCACATGACAGGCTGGAAAGTCGGTTATTGTGTCGCGCCTGCGGCGCTGAGCGCCGAAGTGCGCAAGGTTCACCAGTACCTGACGTTCTCCGTCAATACGCCGGCACAGTTGGCGATTGCCGACATGCTGCAACAACAACCTCAGCACTGGCGCAGTCTGTCGGATTTCTACCGTGATCGTCGCGACCATTTTATCAACGCGCTTGCGGCCAGTCGTTTTGACGTTTTGCCTTGTGAAGGCACCTATTTCCTGCTGGCAGACTATCGCGCTATTTCCTATCAGGACGATGTCAGCTTCTGCCGTTGGCTAACCGAACATGTTGGCGTAGCCGCCATTCCACTGTCGGTATTCTGTGCCGAATCGTTCCCTCACACGTTGATTAGGCTATGCTTTGCTAAACAGGAAATGACATTGGATATTGCCGCGGAGCGCTTATGTCAACTTTAAAAATTACACTATTACAACAGCCCCTGGCCTGGATGGACGGTGCCGCCAACCTGCACCATTTTGACACGCTGCTAGGAGAGATTACCGGACGCGATCTGATCATTCTCCCGGAGATGTTTACCACCGGTTTCGCGATGGAAGCGGCGGAAAGCAGTCTGGAACAGACAGCGGTAGAAAGCTGGCTACTACAGTGGGCACAACACAATAACGCCATGATCGGCGGCAGTGTGGCGGTGAATACGATAAAGGGTGCGGTGAACCGTTTTTTGCTGGCTGACCCGAATGGCAAGGTCTATCAGTACGATAAACGCCATCTGTTCCGTATGGCGAACGAAGATCAGTATTATCATGCCGGTCGGGATCGGGAAATTATTGAATGGCGCGGCTGGCGCATCATGCCGCTGATTTGCTATGACCTGCGCTTTCCGGTCTGGTCGCGCAACCATCAGGATTATGATCTGGCGCTGTATGTGGCCAACTGGCCAGCGCCACGCGCATCCCATTGGAAAACACTGCTGGCAGCGCGGGCAATTGAGAATCAGGCTTATATTGCCGGTTGTAATCGTGTCGGCAGCGATGAAAATGGTCACAATTATCAGGGCGATAGTCTGGTCATCGATGCATTAGGCAATATACTGGCTTCCGCACCGGAAAATCAGCCCGCCCGTATTGACGCCGAGCTGTCGCTGGAGGCACTTCAAAGCTACCGCGAAACCTTCCCAGCCTGGCGCGATGCCGACAAGTTCAGTTTGTAAACACACCAGATTGCATCGTAAAAATCGCGATGAAAAGCACGCTTTTCATCGCATCAACCACAATATTCATTTATCGATAACTGAGTACCGTTTGCAGCAACGCCTGTAGCGCCAGCGCCACATCCTCCATCATGACGGATTCATCTGGATGATGGCTGATCCCACCCCGACAGCGCACAAACAGCATCCCCACCGGCCAACGTTCGGCAATCGCAATGGCATCATGCCCGGCGCCACTCGGCAACAGCAGAGTCGTACCCTGTACTTGCTCCACCGCCGCAGATAAACGCTGTTGTAATTGTGCGTCACAACCTGTGGCCGCGATGCGGTAATACTCGTCTGAGGTAAAATCACAGCCGCGCAGATGGGCGATATCATGGGCCAGTATCAACAACCGCTGTAACAGCGCATCCAGCGCGTTATCTTCCGGGCCACGAATGTCCAGTGTCAGCCGCACTTCACCAGGGATCACATTGGCCGCTCCCGGCAGACATTGCAGCGTACCAAAGGTCGCCACCAGATAAGGATCACTGGCTTTGGTGATCTGCTCAGCCTCTGCCATCCAGACGGCGGCGGCGGCCAGAGCGTCCTGACGCTGCGACATCGGCACCGTTCCCGCATGCCCTGCTTGTCCGATAAACGTACAGTTTAACCGTCGGGCACCATTAATCGCGGTCACGACGCCCAATGCCAGCCCGGCCTGTTCCAGACATGGGCCCTGTTCAATATGCAACTCCAGATAGGCAATGATGTCTCTCGCCGGACGCGCCGCCTGCGCGATAGCGTCAGCATCCAGCCCTGATGACTGTAGTGCCTGCGCCACCGTAATACCTTCCGCGTCCGGACGCGACAGCCAGCCATCCGGCCAGGTTCCGGTCACCCCTCGACTGCCGAGCAGTGTGATACCGAAACGCGTACCTTCTTCATCACCAAACCCGACAATTTCCAGCGCCACCGGCAACCGGATCTCACGTTGGTACAAATAGCGCACGGTTTCAATGGCCGTCAGCACACCGAGCATACCGTCGTAGCGTCCAGCATTGCGCACGGTATCCAGATGTGATCCCAGCAACAATGCAGGGGCACCGGGCACGACGCCTTCATAACGGCCGCAGATATTGCCTACGCTGTCCTGCCAGACCCGCATACCTGCATCACGCATCCACTCGCCCACTTGCTGATTAGCGCGCAGATGCTCCGGCGACAGGTAGACCCGGGTCAGTTGCCCGGCGGTTTCGCTGATTTCCGCCAGCGAATCACAGCGGGACATCACCTGCTGCGCGGCAACCTGAGCGTCGGTAACCGTCATCAGTACCGCACTCATGCGCGGTCCTCGTGGCCGGCGTAGACATCCCAGGCGGCCTGCAACGCCGCGCCCTGAACCGTGCTGAAACCCAGCCGGTTCAATACCGCTTCCAGCGCGGTCAACGTCTGCATCACACAATCCTTGCGGGCGTTGTAACCCATAGTACCGATGCGCCAAATCTTACCCTGTAACGGCCCAAATGACGTGCCGATCTCAATGGCGAAATCCTCTAGCAGCAGCTTGCGCACCTGCTCACCATGAATGCCAGCGGGGATCACCACGCCGAGTACGTTACTCATTTTGTGGCGAATATCGCCATAAGGTGCCAACCCCATGCCCTGAATACCCGCCAGCAGCGCATTACCCTGTAATTCATGGCGATCGATACACGCCTGCAAGCCCTCTTCCAGAATAACGCGGGCGCATTCACGGGCCGCGAACAGCATGCTGGTGGCTTCGGTATGGTGATTGAGACGCTCCGGCCCCCAATAATCCATGATCATGCCGAGGTCAAAATAGTTGGAATAGATCATCTCATCCTCACCATCCTGATGCGATGCGGTACGGATCCCCTGTTCGACGCATTTACGCTGGCGGATCACTGCTTCCATCCGCGAACTAAGGGTGACCGGCGCACTGCCGGACGGTCCACCCAGACACTTCTGCAATCCGGCGGAAACGGCATCCAATCCCCAGGCGTCGGTTTCCAGCGGGTTACCGCCGAACGACGCCGTGGCATCGGTATAGAACAGAACATCGTGGCGACGGCAGATCGCACCCAATTCCATCAGCGGTTGCAGCATCGTCGTGGAGGTATCACCCTGAACCGTCAGCAGCAGGCGTGGTTTCACCCGTTTAATCGCATCTTCAATCTGATCTGGCGTAAACACGTCACCCCACGCCGCCTCAATGGTATGCACCTCGGCGCGGCAACGACGAGCAATCTCACACAGCAGATGACCAAATCGGCCAAAGACCGGTACCAGCACCCGATCACCCGGTCGGATGGCTGAAATCAGAACCGCTTCAATCCCCGAACGAGAAGTCCCGTCCACCAGCATGGTCCAACGGTTTTCGGTACGGAACAGTTGGCGATACAGCACCATGACCTGATTCATGTATTCTGTCATCGCCGGATCGTACTGCCCCACCAACTGACTGGCCATCGCCCGCAACACACGCGGATCGGCATTGATTGGCCCCGGCCCCATCAGCAAACGGTGTGGCGGATTGATCTGCGCAAACAGGTCATTACTCATTGTGATTAACTCCTGATGTCGTTTAATTCATTGAAACAGCCATGTCGGATGACCTATTTCCGTCACTCCTGCGTGAGGCAGGTATCCATCCCAAACACGGTACTCAACTTGCGGTTAGTTCTTCGCCTTTCGGGAATGACGATGGTGTCAGGCCTCCTTCAGTCCCCGAACGGAAGCGATAAACTGTTTAAGCTCGGCAGTTTGTGGGCGGGCAAACAATTCATGTCCCTTACCCTGTTCCCATACTGTGCCCTGATGCATAAACACCACCCGGTCGCCTATTTCACGAGCAAAGTTCATCTCATGCGTGACCAGAATCAGCGTCATGCCTTCGGCAGCCAGTTGCTCCAGCACTTTCAGCACTTCCCCCACCAGTTCCGGGTCCAGCGCCGAGGTAATCTCATCGCACAACAACACTTTCGGATTCATTGCCAACGCCCGGGCAATCGCCACCCGCTGCTGCTGACCGCCGGAGAGGTTGCCGGGGTAATAATCCATCCGGTCGCCCAGACCAACTTTATTCAACATCTGTGCGCCCAGCTCGCGGCATTCTGCCGCGTTTTTACCCAACACCAGACGCGGTGCCAGCATGACGTTTTCCAGCGCGCTCATATGTGGGAACAGATTAAAATTCTGGAAGATCATGCCAACCGAACGGCTGATGTCTCGCGCCTGGGACTCCCGATCCGTGATGGTCATTCCACCCAGTTTGAT
The DNA here is from genome assembly GCF_002847015.1 of Prodigiosinella confusarubida. Taxonomy (GTDB): domain Bacteria; phylum Pseudomonadota; class Gammaproteobacteria; order Enterobacterales; family Enterobacteriaceae; genus Prodigiosinella; species Prodigiosinella aquatilis. Next base: position 1,657,597 of record NZ_CP025085.1, on the reverse strand, counting down.
ACTGCCTTCCTGATAGCCTTCCAACCCGTTGATGCAACGCAGTAATGTGCTTTTTCCTGAGCCGCTGCGACCGATGATGAAAACGACCTCCCCTATGTCGATATCCAGATCCACACCTTTTAACACGTGGTTCTGACCATAATATTTATGAACCTGATTAATGGTGATGAGCGGCATTGAATTTCCTCTCCAGATAATGGCTGTAATAAGACAAGGGGTAACACATCAGGAAGTATCCCAACGCCACCAGACCAAATACTTCAAACGGTTGATAAGTCACGTTATTCAGCATGGTTCCGGCTTTGGTCAATTCGACAAAACCGATGATGGATGCCAGCGCTGTTCCTTTGATGACCTGTACCGAAAAGCCGACTGTCGGCGCAATGGCGATACGCATCGCCTGTGGTGCCACGACCCGGCTCAGCGTCTGCCAAAAGGTCAGCCCCAGGCAGCGAGAAGCTTCCCACTGCCCTTTCGGCAGCGCCTGCACGCTGGCATACCAGATATCCACCAGAAACGCGCTGGTGAACAGCGTCAGCGCCAGTGCCGCAGCCACCCACGGGCTAACGTTAATGCCAAACAATCCCAGGCCGAAAAAAGCCAGAAACAGTTGCATCAGCAACGGCGTTCCCTGGAACAGCTCGGTATACAGTCGAATCAGACGCAACGGCCATACACGTTTAGTCAAACGCAACAACAACAGTGGGAGTGTCACCAGCACACCGCCAAAAAAAGCGGTCAGCGATAACAATAATGTCCAGCGTGCTGCCAACAGCAGATTGCGCACGATGTCCCAGTCAGTAAATGTCGCCATCAGGCCGGACTCCTCAAAAAACGTCTCCCGACCAGCAACAGCAACTGACGCATCAGTATCGACAGCGCCAAATAGATAAGCGTGGTCACCGAATACACTTCAAAACTGAGAAAGGTTCGAGACTGAATCAAGCTAGCGGCGAAGGTCAGCTCTTCGTAAGACACCTGGGACACCACCGAGGAACCCAGCATGACGATGATGCACTGACTGACCAGCGCCGGATAAATACGTTGCAGAGCGGGCGGCAGAATCACCCGCAGAAAGGTCTGGGTGCGGCTCAGACCCAATACCCGCGCCGCTTCCCACTGACCTTTCGGCGTAACCTGGATACCTGCGCGGATAATTTCCGTACTGTAAGCACCCAGATTGATTAACATCGCCAACAGCGCGGCCTGTCCGGCATTGAGCTTAAGCCCCAATCCCGGCAGTCCGAACACGATAAAAAACAGTTGCACCACAAACGGCGTATTACGGATCACTTCGACGTAAACGCCCCACAGACGGCTGGCAATATTGGGCTTGCCACTGCGTAACGCCGCACCACAGATACCGATGGCGATCCCACCTACGGTTGCCATGGCCGTCAGCTCAATCGTGACCCACAGTCCAGCCAGCAATTCCGGCCAGTATGGCCACAGCGCAGCAAAATTAAGCTGATAGGTCATGGCTCCTCCTTACGCGCCCAGATTGGCTGGTAGCGGTGCCTTCATCCACTTTTCTGACAGGCTGTTCAGGGTGTGATCTTTTATCGCTTTCTCAATCAAGCTATTCACTTTGGCTTTCAACGCCGGTTCCCCTTTTCTCATACCGATAAAGCAAGGCGAGTCTTTCAGCATGAATTTCGCTACCGGAGCCTTGGTGGGGTTTTTCTCGGCAATCGCAGCGATAACCAGATTACCGGTTGCCACGTATTCCACCTGCCCGGACAGATAGGCCGACAATGTGGTGTTATTGTCTTCATAACGTTTAATCGTCGCCGTCTTGGGCGCGATATTACTCAATACCATGTCTTCCACTGCGCCGCGGGTAACACCGATACTCTTGCCCTGCAAAGTGGCTGGTGAACTGACATCGCCGGTTTTCGGGCCGAAGACACCCAGGAAGAACGGCGCATAAGCCCGGCTAAAATCAATGACTTTTTCCCGTTCGGCATTTTTACCCAGACTGGAGATCACCAGATCTACCTTATTGGTTTGCAGATACGGGATACGATTAGCACTGCTTACCGGCACCAGCTGCAACTTTAGTTTCATTTCTTTGGCCAGATAACGGGCAACATCAATATCGTAGCCTTGTGGTTGCAAATCGGTTCCCACAGAGCCAAACGGCGGGAAATCCTGCGGTATTGCTACACGCAGTACGCCATGTTGTTCAATATCCTTTAACTGGTCAGCCATTACGCTGCCTGCCTGGGCCATCAACAGTGCTGCGCCTACTATTGCTAAAAAACGTTTTTTGATGCTCATCGCGTTTGCCCCTGGTTACGTTAGTATGAAACAAAAGGTTCTCAAAAATAAATAACTGAAACTATCGTTACAATGAAAAGCAATATGTGTGCCAGATATAAAACAGAGGGAAAGCGTATAACGTCAGTGCGCTCCGCCAAAACGCGGAATAGCCATGAGACAGTAGTAAAAATTGATATAACATCATGTTTTAACGGACATGGACATATGTAGAGACTCAGTGAATCAACTGTCTGACATAACCTATCTTCAGGCGATATCGCTGATACCAGCGGGAGATAAACCGGCTAAGACACGCACAATAACGGAGCACAAAACGGGGAAATAATTGCACTACAATGAAACAACTGCACCAAAATGGCTCATCATTGCTGCGATCTTATCGCTGTTCCAGTTCATCCAGTCGCTGGTAAAGATCCGCGATCTGGTGAATATGCTGGCGACCATCACGCAACATGTCGTGCAGTAATGCATTGCTGATCAAATTCGCCAGACTCATGGCGGAGGCATAGCTGTCAAAGGCTGACACACTGTCCAGCGGTGCACACAACGTCCAGTTGGCAAAGGGCTGCAACGTATGAGCCTGGGGTTCGCACAACAGTAATACCGGCACCCGGTTATCCTGCAACTGCTTGAGTAATGGCTGAATTAAGCGTGGACGCCGCCGAAACGCGACAACAATCACCACATCCTGCGCATTCAGGTCCACCAACTCTTCAGAGAGCGTTTGTCCCGGTTGGGTAAGTAACAATACCTGCGGGCGGATTTGTAACAGTTGCTGGCGTAGATGCAGCGCCACCGGATAGCTGTTACGCAACCCGATAATACAAACGCGCTGTGCCTGCTGTAATGCGGCAATCACGGTGCCAAACGGCACTGGATCAATCTGGTTCACCCATTGCGTCAGGTTCGCCATCTCCTGCTTGTAATGGCGTGCCAGCAATGTATTGCCCTGTACCGCATCACGGTTATCCGTTAACGGCATACCGCTCTGGCGCAAAGTACGCAGTTCATCGCGCATCTCCCGGTAGCTGGGATACCCCAGACGGCGGAATAACCGGCTGACGGTCGCTTTCGACACACCGCTCAACCGCGCCAGCTCCGCGCTGTTATAGCTAATAAGGTCATCGAAATGATCAAAAATAAACGCGGCCACCCGTTGTTCCTGCGGGGAGAGTTCACTGTACTGACTGCGCAACCGCTCATCAATCTGCTTCATGCCTGCCTCTGTAACTTTCGTTTCAGCCGTATCATCTTGTTGCACCATATCATAAAGCGTTGCGTATACGGCAAGTGGAAAAAGATGGAACGGGTTTTGCTTTACCCCGGACACCCTACAACCACAACGCTCCGTGAGATTAGAAAAAATGATGCAAAGTAATATTGCCCCATCGGGGATGGCGGTAACACCACATCACCTGGCGAGCACCACCGCGCAAACCATTCTGCGGGAAGGTGGTAACGCCATTGAAGCAATGGTGGCCGCCGCTGCGGCTATCGCGGTGGTATATCCACATATGAACAGTCTGGGTGGCGACGGCTTCTGGTTGATTGTGCCGCCAGAAGGCGAGCCTATCGCCATTGATGCCAGCGGAAGCGCCGGTTCACTGGCTAACCGGGCACTGTATGCCGGTGAAACACATATTCCGCACCGAGGCCCGAAAGCAGCACTGACCGTGGCGGGGACGATTGGCGGTTGGCAGGAAGCATTGTCCTGTTCAGCTGAAATGGGCGGCAAGCCGCTGCCGTTGTCACGCTTGCTGGCCGATGCTATTCACTATGCCCGTGAGGGAATTCCTGTCACCCAGTCGCAGGAAGACGCATTGACCAGTCGTTATCATGAACTCAACGATTTCCCGGCGTTTTGTCAGATGTTTCTACCCGAGGGAACGATCCCTCGCACCGGTAGCCGCTTCATTCAGCCCGATCTGGCTCACACCCTGACCCAGCTGGCCGAAGACGGGCTGGACAGTTTTTACCATGGTGCTCTGGCGCACCGTATGGCACAGCAAATGGCACAACTGGGCATGCCTATCACTGCTGATGATCTGGCCGGCTATCACGCTCGCCGTACCACGCCATTACGGTTAGCACACAGCCGGGGAGAAATTTTCAACCTCGCGCCCCCGACGCAAGGACTGGTTTCCCTGGCGATCCTCGGTATTACCGACCGTCTGGAAATAGCAGATCAAAGCGACAGCCAGACCGTGCACCGTATTGTAGAAGCCACCAAGCTGGCATTCGGTCTGCGTGACCGTTTTATTACCGATCCACGCTACATCACTCAGGATATTCAAAGTCTGCTGGAAAGCCACCATCTCAATACGCTGAGCCAGCGAGTCAATACCCGTGCCGCCGCACCGTGGGGCGAGGGGAAAGGTCCTGGCGACACGGTATGGATGGGGGTTTGCGATCGTAACGGACTGGCGGTGTCTTTTATCCAGAGCATTTATCACGAATTTGGCAGTGGCATAGTGCTGCCAGGAACAGGCGTGTTATGGCAGAACCGCGGCGCGTCTTTCAGCCTTGATCCTCATCATCTGCTGGCGCTGGAACCGGGCAAGCAACCGTTCCATACCCTGAATCCCGCCGCCGCCCGTCTGTCAGACGGCCGTACGATGGTTTACGGTTCAATGGGTGGCGACGGTCAGCCACAAACGCAGGCCGCGCTGTTTATCCGTCATGTCGTGCAGGGTTTACCACTGCAACAGACAATTACCGCCCCGCGCTGGCTGCTCGGCCGCACCTGGGGTCAATCCACCGATACCCTCAAGCTGGAAGACCGCTTTACTCCCGCGACAGTAGACGCACTACGCACACTGGGACATGACGTGGAACTACTCCCCGGTTTCAGTGAAACCGTTGGTCACGCTGGCGCCATTGTGCGTCACGTTAACGGCATGCTGGAAGGCGCATTTGATCCCCGGAGCAACGGCAGTGCCGCCGGCTTTTAATCGCATCATCCTCAGGAGGCTAACCGAATCATGAGTAATCAACATATTGATAACGCGGCACTTTGTACTTATCTGGAACAGATGGAAACACTGCTGACGTTGACGCTGGATGACGCCCGTCGCCAGGAATTACAACGCCAGTTCAGCCGTATCGCGGCGATGGCGCAGCCATTGATGGACTATCCCCTTGATGGTCGGCAGGAAGTCGCCGGAGTGTATCAGCCATGAATCATCCCGGTCAGTTATCCATTCGCCAGTTGCGTGAACTGCTGGTCCGCGGTGAGCTGTCGGCTCAGGAAATTGCCCGACAGACACTGGCGAACATTGAATACAATAATCCAACGCTTAACGCCTACACCCACATTACCTACCAGCGCATACTGGACGAAGCCGATCGTCTCGACCAGCAACGGCGTTACGGGGATCCATTGCCACCGTTAGCCGGCGTGCCCTATGCAGTGAAAAACCTGTTTGATGTCGCGGGTGAAACCACACTGGCGGGTGCCAAACTGTTCAGCCAACGCCCGCCCGCCACACAAGATGCGTTTGCCGTGCGCCAACTTGCCGGACAGGGCGCGCTACTTTCCGGCTTGCTCAATATGGATGCCTACGCCTACGGTTTTACCACCGAAAACAGCCACTACGGTGCAACCCACAATCCGCATGATGTGACGCGCATCGCGGGAGGATCATCCGGCGGCTCGGCGGCGGCAGTGGCAGCCGGGCTGGTCAATTTTTCCCTCGGCAGCGACACCAATGGCTCCATCCGCGTCCCGGCGTCACTGTGCGGTATCTTTGGCCTCAAGCCCACGTTCGGCCGGCTTTCCCGCAGCGGTACACAACCGTTTGTCGCCAGTCTGGACCACATCGGTCCGTTGGCCCGCAGTACCGAAGACCTGGCTCAGGTGTTTGATGTACTACAAGGCGCGGATGCCGCGGATCGTTTTCAGGCATCACAATCCTCGCTGAACACCTACGGACAATTGTCCGCAGACCAACCGCTGCGCTGCAAGGTGCTGGGCGGTTATTTTGCCGACTGGTGTGACGATCACGCTAAAACTGCGGTACAACAGGTGGCGCATGCGCTCAATGCCGCAGATGAAGTGACGTTGGCGCAAGCTGCTCTGGCACGTACCGCCGCGTTTATCCTCTCCGCCAGCGAGGGCGGTAATCAGTACCTTCCAGCGCTGCGCGCCACACCAGACCTGTTTGAACCGCTGTCACGGGAGCGACTGATGGCCGGCGCGATGATCCCGGCGGTCTGGTATGTACAAGCGCAGCGTTTTCGCGATCACTTCCGCCAGCAGGTACTGCCGCTGTTTGAGCATACCGATGTACTGATTGCCCCGGCCACACCCTGTCCGGCAACACGAATCGGTCAGGAAACCATGCATATCAACAACGAGGATTTACCTATCCGCGCCAGCATGGGCATGCTCACACAACCGATATCCTTTCTCGGTCTGCCTGTTGTCACCGTACCGCTGGCGACCACGTGCGGTCTGCCCATCGGCGTACAGCTAATTGCCGCCCCCTGGCGGGAAGATATAGCACTACGGGCGGCATGGCAGTTGGAACAACAAGGTATTGCACAAGTATTGCCCCCAGCGGCTCAATTATCATAAACACGGAATATCACCATGAAGTTGAATGACATCAATCTCCCCGACGTACTGATGGACGTCACTACTGCCTTTTATCGCTATGAAAAAGCCCTCACCGGCAATGATGTTGAGGTGCTGGATGAATTATTCTGGCACGATGCTCGCACCGTACGTTACGGCGCGTCCGAGAATCTGTACGGTATTGAACAGATTCGCGATTTTCGCGCCACACGCCCATCAGCAGGGCTGGACCGACAATTACAAAATACGGTAATCACCACCTATGGTCAGGATATGGCCGTCGCCAGCACGGAGTTCCGCCGGGCAGGCACAGAGAAGATTGGCCGTCAGATGCAGACCTGGATCAGAACCGAACAAGGCTGGCGCATTGTAGCGGCACATGTGAGTGTGATGGCGTGACAGAAGGATAAGCGGGAAAATACACAGGGCGAGGTTCACGTCACAACACCTCACCTTTTGCATCCACTCGCCCTGCTATCAAACAATTGTGGCGATAATTTCTTTTAACAGGCTGGGAGACACTGGCATCAATCCAACCTTAAGCCCAAAGGGTTTAAACACTTTATTGATGATGTCAGCGGTGTAATTTCCCTTGTCGTTCTCTATCTCAGACAAGGTTTTACGGGACACTCTGACCATGCCGGCATAAGCGTCCTGCCTAAGCCCCAGCACCTGAATGCGCAACGCCTGAAGCGCCTGTCCTTGCGATAGCTCACCGTAAATCAGCTTGCGAATGACCGCGCGCATCTCGGATTTCCTTTCGCTGGCATTCAGCGGTTTACTGTGTTTTGACGCACGAACTTTCCCGGTTACGGAGACTCTCCCCGGTAACGTTTTCTGTCCGGGAGCAATGTTATCATCCGTCATCGTAGTCGAAGCCGAAGATTGTTCCAGAGCACGCCGTTTTATCTGCTGAATGGTTTTATAAATCGCATCCGTATCATTGGTATTGCCGCTCATAACAATCCCCATCTCGCCAGCTTATCAGAAATATAATCAAACCCAATCGAGGGCATGTTCAGTATCTGCTCCGGTACGCCACGCTGGCGAAGGCGCGCTTTCAGACCAACTAACTGCACGGCTGTCTCACGCAGTTTTTCCATCAGTCGTTGTTCAGGCACCATATCGGACAATAATTCCGCTATCCGTCCAAACTGGTACTCGCCACCACTTTCCAGCGGCTCCGGCCATTTCGTCGCTCTGGCGATTCCTTCAGGATCGGCTTTCATCGGCGCAAAATCGTAAATCGGTGCCAATCGAATCCCCAGTTCATCTTTAAGAAACGCGGTATTTCGACCATGGTTGTCACTATTACCGAACACAATATTCAGCAAATCACGACGAACCCATTCAACAACAAACGACTGAATATCAAAAGGCTTGCCCTGCTCCCTGACCGTATGGCTGGAAGAAATTTGTTTAACCAACGCCCGGATAACCTGATCATGCCGCAGTAAGCTTCCCGATCCAGCCCGCAGCAGAGAATACACCGACTCCATACCATAACGTTTCACGATACCGTTATCGGTATACACCAAATCAAACCGGGGTAACCAGAGTGACGGGTAATAGCGACCTTCTTCCAGACGCATGCCCGCTACAGGGATGGTATCGAATCCCATGTCCGTCAATTCATGATAATAATGAAACTCGGCGCGAAGAATGTCACAGTCAATTTCGTGGCGCTGACCACGCGGGAATTTGACCAGATAGGCGGGATCCCGACAGTCAATCTCGTTCTGCCAAGTATCGATCCATACCTGATCGTCGCCATTACAACGCAGCAGGAGCTTTGGCGCCTCGCCTCCCGCACCGGTTGCCCCTCCAGCGGCCGCGCCGCGCTGCTGCGCATAATCCAGAAAATCGGAGGCCCGGTTTTTAACCTCATCCAGAGCAAAGTATCGGCGTCCGTCTTCCACCGGAAGGTCGGGAAGCGATTCCTTGATTCGCAGATTCCCTACCGGCGCAATGGTGCCATGTCTCAACAAGACATAGTCTTGCTGATCAGGGGTCAGGCTCGAAATATCGAGATGCTGCACCCAATAGCGCCGGCTGGCTCCGGCAGGGATAATGTCATCCAGAAAACACATCCATCCTGGGTGACCGCCATCATCAAAGTAAATCTGGACTGGATGATTCACAGAAACGGCATGATGGTCATCATAGCCCAAGTGCTCAATGGCATAATTGGAATCGTAGTCCAGTTGTGTCAGACGATAGCTATTCTGCCCGCTGCTGGGAAACACGATCTCGGCTATATCCTGCCACACATTGTCAATAAACACCTGTACAGTGAGTCGCTCCATACACCCTCTTTATGCGTGATATACAACACATAAAATACCATAAAGGCGATTAAAGATACCAGTAGGTTACATTATCTATAAAAATGTCATTTAACGTTACCTATAGGTTTCATAAATACCACCAGAATTAACGACGCCTATAAGTATCATAAAATGCAAAAAAACCAATTAGTGCCACCTATTGGTGACATTAATTGCCTGAAGCCAAGAAAGCGACACCGATATTCCTGCAATCAGCCCTGATACGGATGCTGATCACGCCAGTGCTCGGCAATATCCTGACGACGACAGATCCACACCCGATCATGCTGCTGGATGTAATCAAGGAAACGCTGCAACGCCCGGAAGCGACCCGGTCGTCCCAACAGACGGCAGTGCATACCAATCGATAGCATTTTTGGCGCGTCTTCACCTTCGGCATACAACACATCAAAGCTGTCTTTCAGATAGGTAAAGAACTGGTCGCCACTGTTGAAGCCCTGTGGCGAGGCAAAACGCATATCGTTGGTTTCCAGTGTATAAGGCACAATCAAGTGCGGTTGAGTCTCGCCATCGGCTCGCGCCACCGGCATCCAGAACGGCAGATCATCGCCATAGTAATCACTGTCATACAGAAAACCACCCTGCTCGACCACCAGTTGGCGGGTATTGGGACTGTCGCGCCCGGTGTACCAGCCTAGCGGCGGCTGGCCAAATAGCGCGGTCAGCACTTCCACCGCCTGCCGCATATGCTGACGTTCGATGTCAATATCCATATCCTGATAGTGGATCCAGCGCCAACCGTGGCTTACCACATCGTAACCGGCAGATGTGATCGCCTCGACTACTGCCGGATTACGCACCAGCGCCATTGCCACGCCAAAAATGGTGAGTGGCAGTCCACGGCGCTGAAACTCCTGATGAATACGCCAGAAACCGACTCTGGGGCCATATTCATATAACGAGTCCATCGACATATGCCGCGCCGGATAACTGGCCGCGCCAATGATATCGGAAAGAAACTGTTCAGACCCAGCATCACCATGCAACACATTATTTTCCGCACCTTCCTCGTAGTTCAGCACGAACTGCACCGCAATCCGCGCCTGTCCCGGCCAGTTGGCATGAGGCGGCTTACCGGCATAACCGATTAAATCCCGTGGATAATGGTCATCAAATCCCTCAGTCATCCACGTTGGTGATGTCTTCATTACGCTATTCCTCTATTTGCTGCGTTACTGTAACTGGCTGAATATGCCCGTCAGCGGTTTAGCGAGCGGATAATCAAGATCACCCCGTTTGCTGGTGGTCAGTCCCAGCGCCGCAAGTGACTCAAGCAACTTGATGGCGGCACTGACGCCATCGATCACCGGAATCCCCAGTTCCTGCGTCAACTCCATGGCCAGATCCGCCATACCGCCACAGCCCAGCACGATGGCTCCGGATCCATCTTTATGCATAGATTGTATACAAAGCTCCCTGACCTTCTGTTGCGCCAGGCCCTGGCCGTCTTCCAGCGCCAGCACTGGCAGATCGATGGCATGCAATGCCGCGCAATGGTGCTCAAAACCGTAACGCTGTAATAAATGGCGGGCAATAATCAACGTGCGCGGCAGCGTAGTGACAATGGAAAAACGCGTCGCCACCAGCGTTGCCATATGCATAGCCGCTTCTGCAATACCTATCACCGGGGCACTGGCCAGTTCCCGCGCAGCTAGCAATCCCGGATCACCAAAACAGGCAATAACATGACCATCAACGCCCTGGGTTTTCCCCTGTTTGATTTGTTCCAGCACACCGATGGCGGCAATGGCTTCATCAAAGTGGCCCTCAATGGAAGGTGCCCCCTGCGAAGGACAGACGGCGATAATTTCAGTACCTATTGCGGCCACTCGCCGTGCCGCCGCGCCGATGGTTTCAGTCATTGCCAAGCTGGTATTGGGGTTGATCACTTGAATGACACGCCCATTCATGCCTTTTTCTCCCCGACTTTGCCAAACAGACGGGCAAAATCCGGCACATTTTCACTATCTTGATCAAAACGTAAGCTGGCAACGATATCGCTGAAATGCTGCTGCATCTCTGCCGACAACGCCGGAACATCCCCTTGCTGTAACAGATCCAGCAAAGTGTGGTGATCATGACAGCGGCAGCCCTGCTGCCAGGGTGCGCCATAGGCGGCAATCACCAGTGACGAACGGAGGGTAAGTTGCGACACCAAACCCGTCAGCACAGTATTGCCCGAGACCGCTTGCAGTTGAATGTGAAATGCGGCGGAGAGTCGTATGGCTTCCGGTCCATTCTGCGCCTGATGAGCCTGTTGTTCGGACTGCACCAGCTTTTCCAGCGCCGCCCGATGCGTGGGTTGGCAGTGCGCCACTACCTGTGGCAGGTTGGAACACTCCAGCAGACTGCGGGTCTGAAAGATCTCTCGCGCGTCGTCTACTGTAGGCGTGGCTACCTGTGCACCACGTTTGGGCGTTAACGTGATCATTTGCACTGTCGCAAGACGCTGTAATACTTTTCGAATCCCGGTACGGCTAACGTCAAAAACGTCAGCCAGCGCCTCCTCCGGTAATTTCGTTCCCGGCAATAACTGATGCTCAACAATGGCATTCAATAACGCGTGATAAATAACGTCATCTTTTTGTTGAAAAAACGTATCTCTTTCAAGTCCATAAGTCTGATTCATAGGTTTGTCCCGTCGCCACGTCATCGCTAAATCGTATACATAAAAATAATAAATTGTATACAAAAAATCTCTTTCTGGCCCAATTCCTGCAATATCTCATTACATACACCGAGGTCATCTATTTCACGATCGCAGTCAAGAGGAGCAGATTCCATGCCAGAAAATAATACGTTAGCCAATGACACCCAGGCACATTACAGCCCCAGACTGTGTAATACGGATCTGGCCCCGACGCGCGTCCAAAACTGGTCCTGGTACAACATTTTTTCGTTCTGGATGTCGGATGTACACAGCATGGGAGGTTATGTAGTAGCCGCCAGCTTCTTCACGTTAGGTCTGGCCAGTTGGCAGGTTCTGTTATGCCTGCTGATAGGTATTTGTATCGTACAACTGTGCGCCAATCTGGTAGCCAAACCCAGCCAGATGAGCGGCGTACCTTATGCGGTAGTTTGTCGTCAGGCTTTTGGCGTGTTTGGCGCCAACATCCCGGCGGTTATTCGTGGCCTGATCGCCTTCGCCTGGTATGGTATTCAGACCTATCTGGCTGCCAACGCCTTGATGCTGGTGCTACTGAAGTTCTATCCGACCCTCACGCCGCTAACGCAGAATCACTGGCTTGGCTTGTCGGCACTGGGCTGGATCTGTTTTGGCATCATGTGGTTCCTGCAGGCAATGGTGTTCTGGCACGGCATGAGCGCTATCAAGCGCTTTATTGATGTCGCCGGTCCGGCGGTCTACATAGTGATGCTATCGCTGGCCGGTTGGATTATCTACAAAACCGGTCTGGAAAATATCTCTTTTACTCTCGCCAGCAAAACCCTCACAACCGGAGAACAGACGTGGCAAATGATCACCGCGACCGCGCTGGTCGTCTCTTACTTCTCCGGCCCGTTGCTGAACTTCGGCGATTTTGCCCGTTATGGCAAAAACATGCAGGAAATCCGACGCGGTAACCGCTGGGGTTTACCGTTTAACTTCTTGCTGTTTTCCATCGTTACCGTGGTGATTGTCTCCGGCACCCAGTCACTGTTCGGACAGATGATTACCGACCCGATTGAAACGGTTAGTCGTGTAGGCAATAGCGTAGCGGTAGCGCTCGGTCTGCTGACCATGATCGTGGCGACCATCGGCATCAATATCGTGGCAAACTTTGTTTCCCCGGCGTTTGATTTTTCCAACTGTTCACCGCAACGCATCAGCTTCCGTACCGGCGGCATGATCGCCGCCGTGGGTTCCGTCCTGCTGACACCGTGGAACCTGTTTCAGTCACCGGAACTGATTCACTACACGCTGGATGTACTCGGTGCCTTTATCGGCCCACTGTTTGGCATTCTGCTGGCGGACTTTTACCTGATTAAAGGCGCCAAGATCCATGTGGATGATCTGTTCGACGCTACGCCGACCGGTCGTTATTGGTATCGCAACGGCTTTAATCCCAATGCGGTTCTGGCGCTGATCCCGGCGGTCGCTATCGGTTTGATCATCAGCTTCATCCCGGCCTGGCATGCAGTAGCTAATTTCAGTTGGTTCATCGGCACATTTCTGGGTGCCAGTTGCTATCGTTATCTGGCGCGTCATGAACACGCGGTAAAAACCAGCGCCACTGCAATGCGTGGGTTGTTATTGCGCAAGGACTGATATTCAGCGGCACGGATAAAAACCACGGGGGCGTTCCGTAAAAAACGGCGACTCCCCCGCAATACTTGCCCATCAGGAAGCCAGGATACCCGCCGTTCGCCTCCTTCCGGAAACCCGATAGGGTAATCACCTTACCGCAGAATTAAATGGAACATTACGACACTACTTTTCAGATTGAGAGTGGACCGGGCAGATTCAGACTTGTGCCAAACATACCAACTTGATGGTTTGCTGAGCAGCAACCAGTAATGTTGTTTGCTGAAAATGCAGGATCCCCTGTTCGGGGTGGCAGAAGCTGCGTTCCCCACCTTCACGATACAGAACATCCTGATTTTGCCAATGCTCGGCAAACCGCTGGCTTTGCCCCAACAGATCATCCACCAACGCCTGCATTTGGGTATCACCAGGACGACGATTAAAATCGGCACGAAACTCAGCGACCAGTCGCCGCGTCCGTTCCTGCCAGTCGACAATCAGCGATTGTGCAGTTGGGACAAGAAACACATAGCGCAACAGGTTACGCGTCTCCGCCGTTTCATCCAGCCAACCGATAAATAGCTCGGCAGCAGCAGGATTCCAGGCCCGAGCAGTCCAGACATGGTCGAGCAGATAAGCGGGGGCGGATAACATGGAGGGTAAATGGAGTAATGCGTCCGATAGCGCCTCTGCGGTTTCCGGTTCAGATTGCCGGTCACGCTTGCCTGCCAGATCAAACAACGAAGCACGTTCGGCCGCATTCAATTGCAAAGCATCAGCCAACCGGGAAAGCGCCGGAACCGAAGCATCGACATGCCGACCTTGTTCCAGCCAGGTAATCCATGTCACGCCCAGCCCTGCGGCATCGGCAAGCTCTTCCCGCCGCCATCCCGGCGTGCGACGACGCCCAGCCTTGTCTGGTGGTGAAAGTCGTTCACGGTGGGCACGAATAAACGCGCCCAGAATACGCCGCGTATCAGAAACCGTCATAGTGCAATTTATACCAGGATAAGTGCTTGCCTTGTTGTCGTTAATCATTCAACTGAGAATCAGGGCTTCTCTAACTCTTCAGGACATCAACGATGAAAACTGAAAGCCATAATGCCATTATTACCCGCCAGTACGCCACACAAGCCACGGCGTATTTAAACAGTACAGTACATGCTCAGGGAGATGATCTGGATTTGATGGCACAACGAATCGGCCAGCGTCCCGATGCCACCATCCTGGATCTGGGATGCGGCGGCGGACATGTTTCGTTCCGACTGGCACCACGGGTACACCGCGTCGTCGCTTGTGATCTCGCTCAATCCATGTTGGATACCGTTGCACAGGAAGCCGTCAAACGTAATCTGCTCAATATTGTGACCAAACAGGGTGCCGCCGAATCATTATCCTGCCCGTCGGAATCCTTTGATGTGGTCGCTACTCGCTACAGCGCTCACCACTGGCGGCATATTGCGCTCGGCATCGAGCAAATGGCGCGCACCCTGAAACCCGGTGGCATGGGTATGTTTATGGATGTCGTCTCCCCCGGCGATTCGTTACTGGATACCTGGTTGCAAAGTATCGAATTACTGCGCGATCCTTCACATGTACGCAACGCTTCCCTACAGGAGTGGCAGCAATTATTGGCGGCGGCGGGACTAGCGGTACGCGAGGTAAAAACGTTTCGTCTGCGCCTGGAGTTTTCATCCTGGGTGGAACGCATGAAGACGCACACTGACCATATTGTCGCCATCCGTTCATTACAGCAACATGCGGGAGCCGAGGTCACTGAATACTTTGATATTGTCAGTGACGGGAGTTTCACCGTAGACACAGCGCTTATCATTGCAACAAAAGCCTGACCTGACGAACATCGCTCGATCCCATTGATATTCGTCTCCCCCTTCTAACGCTGTCAGCCCCGCTGGTAGCGTTATCCATTTGCTTCATTTTGGTTCTGGCTCTGCGCTATCTCAATGCATAAGAGCTATGCCCTGACTTTATAAATTATCAATAAATCATATAAAACAATAAATTAAAAATATGGCACGGTGTTTGTATGAATGGACTCAATCTTGTGTACTAGATGGAATTTATCTTATGACTTTAAGGAGTAGCGTTACCGGTTTTACCCTATGCCAGTGGCAACAGCATTATCAACAACAGCCACTGTCAGTAGCCGATACCCTGTTGCAACTACGACATAATCTATCACTGGAAGACAACGCCTGGATCTATCTCGCCAGTGAAGCCCAGTTACAGGAACAGATTGATCAGTTGACACAGCAGCAAAATGCTTCTGCATTACCACTGTATGGCATCCCGTTTGCGGTAAAAGACAATATTGATGTCGCAGGCTGGCCGACAACCGCTGCCTGCCCGGCTTTTAGCTATAGCGCCAAACAGGATGCTGCCGTTGTCGCCCGCCTAAAAGCGGCCGGCGCTATCGTGATGGGTAAAACCAATCTGGACCAGTTCGCTACCGGATTGGTAGGAACCCGCTCTCCACACGGTGCCGTGCACAACAGCATCAACCCGAAGTATGTCAGCGGAGGTTCCAGCTCCGGTTCCGCGTCAGTCGTGGCCCGTGGTATCGTCCCGTTTTCACTGGGCACCGATACCGCAGGTTCAGGCCGGGTTCCTGCCGGATTTAACAATATCGTTGGTCTGAAACCCACCAAAGGTTGGCTATCCACCCGCGGCGTCGTGCCAGCCTGCCGTCTCAACGACTGCGTGTCGGTATTCGCATTGACGGTGGCCGATGCCAAAATGGTGGCAGAGCTGGCCGCTGGCTATGATGCGCAGGATGCCTACTCCCGCCCCCACCCAAACACCACCCCGGCCGCCTTTTCACCCCAGTTGCGTTTTGCCATACCGAAAGTGTTGGAGTTTTGTGGCGACACGCTGGCAGAACAGGCATTCCGACATACGCTAACCCAACTGCGCGCCATGGGGGCGACACTGGAGCCCATCGATTTCTCTATTTTTAATCAATTAGCTCGTCAACTGTATGAAGGGCCATGGGTGGCGGAGCGGACGGTTGCCGTGGGATCACTGCTCACGGATAACCCACAAGCGCTGGATCCGGTGGTCCGCGGTATTATCGAAAATGGCGTGGATTACAGCGCCTGTGATGTCTTCAATGCGGAGTATCTGCGGGCGGAACTGGCACGCCAGATCAACGATGTTTTGGCACCGTTCGACGCACTGGTGGTTCCGACCACCCCTACCATCCGCACTATTGAAGAAATGGCGCAGGAACCCGTGCGTTATAACGCCCAGTTTGGTCTTTACACCAACTTCACTAATCTGGCGGATTTGTGCGCGCTGGCGCTGCCTGCCACTTTCCGGGCCGATGGATTGCCCGCCGGAATCACGCTGATTGCCCCGGCCTGGCACGATGCGGCGCTGGCCACTTTCGGTCAGCGCTGGCAGGCCACAAACCCGCTGTCATTAGGCGCTACCGGAATACCATTCAGTCCTCACGCACCCGTCGCCACCCCATCACCCCGCCATGTGCGCATCGCCGTAGTGGGTGCGCATCTCACCGGTATGCCGCTGAATTTCCAGTTACTGACCCGCCAAGCCGTGTTGGTGGAACAGACTACCACCAGCGACGATTACCGCTTATATGCATTGGCGAATACCCAGCCACCGAAACCCGGATTGGTAAAAACCACCGCTGGTCGCCCGATTGTGGTTGAACTGTGGGACATCCCATTGGCGCGTTTTGGCGAGTTTGTGGCCGAGATCCCGGCACCACTCGGTATTGGCACGCTGACACTGGCGAATGATCGGCAGGTGAAAGGGTTTATCTGTGAACCCGCCGCGTTGAACGATGCACGGGATATTACCGAGTTTGGTGGCTGGCGCGCTTATCTCGCCAGTTTAGCCCAATCATAAGGCGTCTTTTACCAAGGTTTACCACCAGATCAATTGTCAACTGTGGTGAAATATCTGCCAGGTAATAAAGGAAACCAGACGATGCAATTTTCCCCTTTTGGCGCGGATAAAACCCGCCAAAAAAGCAGACCAACAGTGCTGGCGGAGAAAATCTACCAGCAACTGAAGCAGGATATTTTTGATTTTCGACTGTTACCTGGCGATCGCTTCACAGAAAGCGAGCTGGCGCAGCGAATGTCCGTCAGCCGTACACCGGTACGTCAGGCGTTGTTCCGGCTGGAAACCGAAGGCTACGTGGATGTCTATTTTCGCAGTGGCTGGCAGGTTCGTCCGTTTGATTTTGCCTATTTTGAAGATTTGTACGACTTGCGCACCGTGCTGGAACGGGAAGCGATACGCCGCCTGTGTGAGCTGCCCTCTGGCCTCGGCGCTGAAAAGCTCCGGTTCCTGAAGCAGTTCTGGATCGACGAGCCGCCACTTAATGATGGCGCTACCGTTTCCCGCCATGATGAAGAGTTTCACATGGTGTTGGTCGCTACCACTGGGAACCACGAAATGGCGCGGGTACACCGGGATGTGACAGAGAAAATCCGTATTATCCGTCGTCTGGACTTCACCAAGCAGGCTCGTATCGCCACCACCTATCAGGAACACTCTGCTATCCTGCTGGCCATTTTTCAGCAGCACACCGTCGACGCTCAACGCATCCTCAGCGAACATATTGCCAGCAGCAAGGCTGAAGTTCGCAATATCACGCTGCACCTTTTACAACAGGCAAGACGCCAGACGCCGCCCACAACACCGAACGGATACGCGGATTAACCCGCTAGCCACATTGTATTCATTTATATTGTCATTGCGCATTGAAGGGAGCACCTGCCACGTCGTTTAATCAAGGCATTTACTCTACACGACCGATCGAGATTGGATTCAGTCAGAACGCCAAAACTGCGGGTACCACCAATATTGGGATAACGCATTCCTTATTCTGACACCATGACCATTTCAGTAATACCACTCAATAATGTGACATTGATAACCATTGATAAAATGAGTACCGGAAAAAGTGATGACACTCATATCCGATGTGTTCAATAGCATGATATGGAGTATGGAATAGGGTTGATCTTTAGCATTCAAAACCGGTGAAACGGGTAAATATTTCTGCTGAATTATGTGACTTATTTCTCGGATTTATAATCATTTATCTTTGCAACAAAGAGCGGTATCAAACCGCTTTATTCCCACCGATATCTCCCGGCAAATCAGGCAATATCCGCGCTGTATCATCACCGATTGCCCTGCTATATTCCGGAGAAGATCATTTCATGGCACTGTAATATACCCGCCCATAATAATTTAATTACCCTTCCTGACATGCAGATTATTCCCCCGAAAAACCATCAATCAGCAAGTTTATTAACAATTCTTTTCACTGCCAAAATACGTGTTTTAAACACCCTATTTCACCACACAAATGCTCCCCGGATAATCGCTATTGATCCGTTGCAATGACTAAAGATTAACTACATGAAAAATAAACATATTAAATATAGAAAATCGGCAGTGTCGGGGCAAAATAATTTCAAGTGGCTTTCGCGAATTTACCCTATACTAATAGTATGGAATTTTTTCGCCTGTCAGTAGCGCGGGGCAGACAAAGGTTGCCTCAGACTCATATTATGGTAGGGTATAGGGCGCTTTAAATTATTATCAGGACAACGCTATAGGACAATAAATCACTATAGGAAAGAACCAATTACATGGCAATTAAACTCGAAGTAAAAAATCTCTACAAAATATTTGGCGTTCATACTGAACGTGCATTCAAACTAATTGATCAGGATTTAGATAAAGATCAGATTTTTGAAAAAACAGGCCTGACGGTCGGCGTCAAAAATGTTAATCTGGCCATTGAAGAAGGCGAGATATTTGTCATCATGGGCTTATCCGGCTCCGGAAAATCCACCTTGGTACGCCTTCTCAATCGTCTGATAGAACCGACTCGCGGCCAGGTATTAATTGACGGTGAAGATATTGCCAAAATATCGGATACCGCCTTACGCGAAGTCCGCCGTAAAAAAATCAGTATGGTGTTTCAGTCATTTGCACTGATGCCTCACCTGGATATTCTGAATAACACCGCATTTGGTATGGAACTGGCAGGTATACCCAAGCCAGAGCGAGAGCAAAAAGCGATCAGCGCGTTACAGCAGGTAGGGTTGGAGGCCAATGCCGCTTCCTATCCGGATGAGCTGTCTGGCGGTATGCGCCAGCGCGTTGGTCTGGCCCGTGCGTTAGCTAATGATCCAGATATTCTGCTAATGGATGAAGCCTTCTCCGCACTTGACCCGTTGATTCGTACCGAAATGCAGGATGAACTGATTAAACTGCAATCTCGTCAGCAACGAACCATTGTGTTTATTTCACACGACCTGGATGAAGCCATGCGTATTGGTGATCGTATTGCCATCATGCACAGCGGTGAAGTCATTCAGGTCGGCACCCCGGATGAAATCCTCAACAATCCGGCCAACAACTACGTACGTAGTTTTTTTCGTGGTGTGGATATCAGTCACGTGTTCAGCGCCAAAGATATTGCCCGCCGCCGACCAGTGGCTATTATCCGCAAAACCCCCGGTGTCGGGCCGCGTTCAGCACTACAAATTCTGCAAGAAGAGGATCGCGACTATGGCTACGTGCTGGAACGGGGTCAGAAATTCATCGGTATCGTCTCTATTGAGTCACTGAAAAAAGCGCTCAAAGAGCAACAGCCACTGGAACAGGCGCTGTTATCTGTTCCCGCTCCCGTTGCCGCTGATATGTCACTCAACGATTTAATCTCACAGGTCGCTCAATCTCCCTGTGCCGTGCCAGTCATTGGCGAAAATAATGAGTACATCGGCATCATATCCAAAGGGATGTTGCTACAGGCACTGGATAAGGAGACTGCTCTGAATGACTGATTCAACAACCAATCCCTGGGGAGACACCACCACTGGTCTGGATGCGTCCTCTCAAGTCACTACACCACCACAAACCGACCCCTGGGCAACCACGCAAAGCGTGTCGACACCGCATGCCGCTAATGCCTGGAACACTACACCACCCGCAGGTGCGGCTGACAGCAGCACCAACTGGCTTGACAGTGTGCCTCATGCGCCAACGGAGCATTTCAGCCTGCTTCATCCCTTCAAACACACATTGATCCCACTGGATCACTGGGTAACGACAGGGATTGACTGGCTGGTGCTGCATTTTCGCCCCCTGTTTCAGGGTATCCGAGTACCTGTAGACTTCATTTTAAGTGGATTTCAGCATTTATTGCTGGGCATGCCTGCTCCAGTGGCTATCATTCTGTTTTCCCTGATAGCCTGGCAAATATCAAGCTTCGGTATGGGATTAGCCACTTTTATATCATTGATTGTGATCGGCGCCATTGGTGCCTGGTCTCAGGCAATGGTGACGTTGGCATTGGTACTTACCGCGCTGTTCTTTTGCATACTTATCGGCTTGCCGATGGGTATTTGGCTGGCTCGCAGTGAGAAAGCCGCGAAAATTATTCGTCCATTGCTGGACGCTATGCAGACGACACCAGCCTTCGTCTATCTGGTTCCGATCGTCATGCTATTTGGTATCGGTAATGTGCCAGGCGTCGTGGTCACCATTATTTTTGCCTTACCCCCAATTATCCGTCTGACCATCCTGGGTATTCGTCAGGTTCCGGCTGACTTGGTGGAAGCCGCCGAGTCTTTCGGCGCCAGTCCGAGCCAGATGCTGTTTAAAGTCCAGTTGCCGCAAGCCATGCCGACCATTATGGCCGGTGTCAACCAAACGCTGATGCTGGCACTGTCAATGGTGGTGATCGCATCCATGATTGCGGTTGGCGGGTTGGGACAAATGGTGCTGCGCGGCATTGGTCGCCTTGATATGGGACTGGCCGCCATCGGCGGTGTGGGCATTGTCATTCTGGCTATTATTCTTGACCGTTTGACTCAGTCACTGGGACGAGACCAACGCAGTCGAGGGAATCAGCGCTGGTATGTCAAAGGCCCGCTAGGTCTATTGCTCCGTCCTTTCATCAAATCCTGATTGGTTAGCCATGGCCGTACCGTCAGCCATACGTGAATCGCAATACTCTCTGTTCAAGGGCGCACGCAGCGCCCCATCACATCACCACGAGGAAGCATTATGCGCAAAACAAGCATGGTTATTCTTGCCCTGAGTGCCGTACTCAGTACTTCATCAATGGCCGCAGAACTGCCGGGCAACGGTATTAAGGTTCAGCCCCTGCAAAGCAGCCTGGCTGAAGAAACGTTCCAAACTCTGCTGGTTAACAAGGCTCTGGATAAACTGGGATACGACGTGCTGCCTATCCGTGAAGTGGATTACAACGTCGCTTACACAGCCATAGCGGCCGGAGATGCCACTTTCATGGCTGTTAACTGGGACCCGCTGCACGCCGACCAATACAAGGCCGCCGGTGGTGACGCCAAATTTTACCGCCAGGGTGCCTATATCTCGGGCGCTGCCCAGGGGTATCTGATCGATAAAAAAACCGCGGATAAATACAAGATAACCAACATCGCCCAACTGAAAGATCCCAAGATAGCCAAATTGTTTGACTCCAACGGTGACGGCAAAGCCGACCTGACAGGCTGTAATCCTGGCTGGGGATGTGAAGCCATGATCAATCATCAACTGAAGGCATATCATCTTAACCAGACCGTTGAACATAATCAGGGTAACTATGCGGCCCTGATCGCCGATACCATCGCTCGTTATCACGAAGGCAAGCCTATTCTCTACTACACCTGGACGCCTTACTGGGTGAGCGATGTTTTGGTTCCAGGACGTGATGTCGTCTGGTTACAGGTACCGTTCTCTTCTCAGCCAGGTGAAATGAAAGGTGTCAGCACCAAACTGCCTAATGGTATGGATTACGGTTTCCCGGTGAATACCATGCGTATTGTCGCTAACAAAAAATGGGCGGAAAAAAATCCGGCGGCGGCTAAACTTTTCGCCATTATGAAATTACCAATCGCCGATGTGAATGCGCAAAACCTGCGGATGCACAACGGGGAAGCGTCTCAACAGGATATTGAACGCCAAACAGAGGGCTGGATCCACGCGCATCAGAAACTGTTTGACGGTTGGGTCAGCACCGCTCTCAGCGCAGCAAAATAACGCCCTTTTAAAGTCCCTGGATGTCCGTGGCTGACGCAAAACCTTTTGCATCAGCCACGGACATCCAGGTTCCCTTACCAGCTCAATCTTCGCTTATCCACACATCCCTTCCCGATCAATGCAACTCTCTATAAGCATAATAATATGTCGTAAAACAGCAGGATATATGGCAAGCCCTGCGATTATCTGCTGGTATCTTTATCGAAGCTGTTCGATACTGAGCATTATTTTCTTAACACGATATTAACTATCCCCACTATGCCTACACAACAGCATACAGCGTTAAGCCCGATGCTCACCCTGGTAATGTCCGCCGCTACCGGCCTTGCGGTCGCCAGTAATTACTATGCCCAGCCATTGCTGGATGCCATAGCCAACGCATTCAATCTCTCGGTTAATCAAGCCGGGTTTATCGTTACCGCGGCGCAATTGGGCTACGCTTTCGGTTTACTCTTCCTGGTGCCGCTCGGTGATATGTTGGAACGCCGCAGCCTGATTGTCATCATGACATTACTGGCCGCCGGAGGCATGCTGATTACCGCCTCGTCCCCTACACTGTGGCTGATGATTGTCGGAACGGCGCTCACCGGCCTGTTTTCAGTGGTAGCACAATTGCTGGTTCCGCTAGCGGCCACGCTGGCAACACCGGAAACCCGCGGCAAAGTAGTGGGTACCATTATGAGCGGACTGTTGCTGGGTATCCTGCTGGCCCGTACAGTCGCGGGGGCATTGGCTTCGCTGGGAGACTGGCGTACCGTTTACTGGTTCGCCAGCGCATTAATGACCGTCATGGCGCTGATACTGTGGCGAGCATTGCCACGTTACCATCAACCCAGTAGCCTCAATTATCCGCACTTGCTAGTGTCGATTTTCACACTGTTCAGTGTGTCACCTTCACTGAGAACTCGTGCTCTGCTGGGTGGGCTGACTTTTGCCAATTTCAGCATTTTATGGACCTCAATGGCGTTCCTGCTGTCCGCATCACCCTATCGGTATTCAGAAGGTATCATCGGGTTGTTTGGTCTGGTCGGCGCTGCTGGTGCAGTTGCCGCCAACAGTGCCGGACGCAGGGCAGATCGCGGCAAGGCGGCGTCCACCACCACAGCAGGGCTGCTGTTATTGACCGTGTCATGGATTCCTATCGCTTTCGGTATACATTCCATCGTGGCGTTGCTACTGGGTATTATTCTGCTGGATTTAGCCGTTCAAGGGGTACACGTTACCAATCAAACTGTGTTGTATCGCATGATGCCCGAAGCGCGTAACCGTATTACCTCTGGCTATATGACTTGCTACTTTATCGGTGGTGCGCTTGGCTCGCTTATCTCGGCATCTGCTTATCAGCATTTTGGCTGGCTTGGCGTATCCGCAGCCGGTGTATCACTGAGCCTCATAAACCTGCTGGTATGGTGGCAGGGACACAACCATGAACATATTCACTCTTCGGCCCCGTCGTGTTGATATTTTTTGTGTTACCCATCTATCACTGATGGGTGGCATTCCATACTGCGCTATGGGATCGATAACTATAATGCTTCTTTCTGACAATACAGCACAATGAGCGGTGATATCCATGGACAATGCCGATCGCTTAACGCCGGATAATATTGCAACACTAGCCAGTGCCTCGTTCAGTGAAGGTTTGTTCGATAGCCTGCCAATTGTTATCGGCTACCTGCCGGTAGCATTTGCCTTTGGTATGAATGCTGTCAAGCTTGGTTTTACCCCACTAGAGGCCATCTTTCTGTCCAGCATCATCTACGCTGGCGCCAGCCAGTTTGTCATAACCGCCCTGCTCAGCGCCGGTGCATCCATCTGGGTGGCCGCCTTTACCGTGATGGCGATGGACGTTCGGCACATTTTATACGGACCAGCCCTGCGCCACCGTATTTTGCAACGGTTGCCAACCGGTAAAACAGCACTGTGGGCATTCGGATTGACCGATGAAGTCTTTGCCGCAGCAACCACCCGATTGGCACGGGACAATCGGCGCTGGTCAGAACAATGGATGCTAGGGGTAGCGATGTGCTCCTGGTTATCGTGGATAGCAGGCACCGTGATAGGCGCTGTTTTTGGTAATGGCCCGTTGGTCGCCTATCCAGCCGTTGAAGCTGCTCTCACTTTCATGCTACCGGCACTATTTTTGAGTTTCCTGTTAGCCTCGTTCAAACGCCGTCAAAGTCTGGTGGTAGCCGCTGCGTTAAGTGGAGCATTACTCGGACTACTGGCATCGTCAATTCCTGCGGCGATACTTATCGGCATCAGTGCCGGTTGCCTGGCGACACTGCTTCAATCCAACATCCAAACCGAGGAGAAAGCATGAATACATCAATTTTTTTTATTGGTTTGATTGTTGGAACGGTGAATTTTCTTTTTCGATATCTGCCTTTACGGCTAGGTGCTTCACGCGTTTCCAGTAGCCTTCAACATGGCAAAACGGGACTTCTGCTGGATAGTATAGGCATTGCATCCATCTGTGCCTTACTGGTGGTTTCCAGCGTTCCAGATATGCTTAAACAGAGCGAAAAATTTCTGCCAGCGTTAGCCGGGTTTACCATACTAACGCTGTGCTTCTATACCACCCGCAGTATTATCGTTGCTACACTGGCAGGTGCGTTATGTTATGGAATTGCCTTTAAATTTTTTATCACTATGATTTGATACGGTGTAAGCTGCGCTGAATAATCGGTTTTAATTATCGAAACCACGCCTAACCCGGCACAGAAACTTACTTACTTTCTGTCACAGAATAAACGTAATCATATGGCTTTCTATCATTTACCTAATTAGTAACATTAGTTATTATACTGGCCGTGATTAATGAGGTTGACATTAATGGATAGTTCATTTGCTCCAATCGAAGAGATGCTACACATGCGGGCAGATCGTCGGCCGGATTTCCCTTTTCAGGAAGTTCTGATCCTCAGGCTGTTTATGCATGTGCAAGCGAAAATTCTCGAACACCGAAATCGGATTCTGAAAGAACAGGATATTAACGAAACGCTATTTATGGCGTTGATTACCCTGGAAGCCCAGGAAAACTACAGTATTCAGCCGTCAGAACTCAGTGCCGCTCTGGGGTCTTCACGAACCAATGCGACTCGCATTGCTGACGAACTGGAGAAACGTGGCTGGATTGAACGGAAGGAAAGTGATAGCGACCGACGCTGCCTGCATCTGTTCATGACGGAAAAAGGGAAAGCCTTTCTGAATGAGCTGTTACCACCACAATACAGAAGCCTGCATTTCCTCTGTTCGATACTCGAAAACGATGAGCAAAAGCAATTAGAAGTCCTGATGCGTAAATTATTGCTACGCCTTGATGAAATGGATCAGGGAACGCATTAATCCACGGCATCACTCCATAGCAACGGCCATCGTCATCTCAATCATGCGGACCTCATCGTGTCTGTAGGTATGCTTATGTCCCAGAAGAGTCATACCCATTGCTCTCACTTTCCGTTGTCAATCAGGGTTGATTGATTATCAGCAACGGATGTACTGCCAAACCGGCCAAGAAAACCGGTAGATACAATCGCCATACTTATCGCGGAATGTGTTACCGAGATAGTTATCACCAACCAGGTTAGCCAACACACGGAAAATAAAGATAATCAAAGGGAGAATATCATGAGTACCAACGTGGAAAATCAAGCTCCACAATCAACACATAAAAACAAAAAAAGGCAGCGTAGACGGATCTTAACACTGCTCAGCATCATCTTTATCTTTCTAGGTTGTGTATGGTTTGCTTATTGGTATCTGGTATTGAGACATCACCAAGAAACTGATGATGCCTATGTAGCAGGCAATCAAGTCCAAATCATGGCGCAAGTTACCGGCAGCGTAACGCAAGTCAACGTTGATAACACCGATTTAGTGAAGAAAGGTGATGTACTGGTGGAGTTGGATGCCACGGATGCCCAACAAGCTTTTGAACGAGCACAAGCCGTGCTTGCCACCAATGTACGTCAAACCCACCAGCTCATTATCAATAGCAGGCAATACCAGGCCAATATATCATTGAAACAAACCGCACTGGATCAGGCCGTCAGCGATTTAAACCGCCGGGAAGCGCTCGGTAAAGTAAATGCCATTGGGCGAGAAGATGTACAGCACGCCCGTGATGCTGCTTCCAGCGCCAAAGACTCACTGGAAGTTGCCAAGCAACAATACGCGGCCAACCAGGCCATGATCCTGGATACCTCACTGGAAAAACAGCCGGTGGTACAGCAGGCGGCGCTTGATTTGCGTGATGCCTGGTTGGCGCTGAAACGTACACACATTGTCAGCCCAGTCGACGGTTACGTTTCCCGCCGCAATGTGCAGGTAGGTGCCCGCATTTCAACCACTTCCTCGCTGATGGCAGTCGTCCCAGCCGATCAGCTATGGATCGATGCCAACTTCAAGGAAACTCAACTCGCCAATATGCGTATTGGTCAGCCTGCGTCTGTCACCAGTGACATCTACGGTGATGATGTTATCTATAAAGGCAAAGTTGTTGGCCTGGATATGGGAACAGGTAGCGCCTTCTCATTATTACCGGCTCAAAATGCCACCGGCAACTGGATCAAAGTGGTACAGCGCCTTCCAGTGCGTATCGAACTGGATCCTAAGCAGATCGCCGAGCATCCTTTACGGATTGGGTTATCCACACAAGTGACTGTGGACACGGCCAATGATGAAGGGAAAATGTTGTCTGACACGCGACGCAGTAAACCAGCCTATCAAAGTGACGCATTGGAGTTGAACCTCGCCCCCGTCAACAAGCTGATCGATGACATTATCAGGGACAATGCCAGTTAAGCATAAGGAGATGAGTGTGCAGAAAAAACCGCTTGAAGGCATAAGTCTGGCCTTCATGACGTTCGCGCTAGCCATGGCGACCTTCATGCAAGTACTGGACTCCACAATTGCCAATGTAGCCATCCCAACTATCTCGGGTAATCTTGGTGCCTCTGATTCACAAGGAACGTGGGTTATTACCTCATTCGGGGTAGCAAACGCCATTTCTATTCCACTCACCGGCTGGCTGGCTAAACGCCTGGGAGAAGTCAGGCTGTTTGTCTGGTCGACGGGACTATTCGCACTAATGTCATGGATGTGCGGAGTTTCTACCAGCCTGGAGATGCTGATCTTCGCCCGCATATTACAAGGGTTGGTCGCCGGCCCTATTATTCCGCTGTCCCAGAGTCTGCTGCTCAATAATTATCCCCCAGCTAAACGTGGTATAGCACTGTCGCTGTGGGCTATGACGGTGGTGGTTGCACCAATTTTTGGCCCGATCCTTGGCGGCTGGATCAGTGATAACTACCATTGGGGCTGGATATTTTTCATCAACGTTCCTTTGGGCGTTGTCGTCGTACTGATTACATTGCAGGTACTACGTGGTCGGGAAACCAAAACGGAGATCCGCCCTATTGATACCATTGGACTGGTACTGCTGGCATTAGGCGTTGGTAGCCTACAGATGATGATGGACAGAGGGAAAGAGCTAGACTGGTTTAACTCCACCGAAATTATCATACTGGCAATAATCGCGGTGATAGCGCTGCTGTTCCTGATTGTGTGGGAACTGACAGATGACAACCCGGTGGTCGATTTGTCACTGTTCAAATCACGTAACTTTACCATCGGTTGTCTATGTACCAGTCTGGCCTTCATGTTCTACTTCGGTGCAATTGTTTTGTTACCGCTACTATTGCAGGAAGTGTATGGCTATACCGCCACCTGGGCTGGGCTGGCATCCGCACCAGTAGGACTAATGCCGGTGTTGCTAGCGCCGCTTATTGGCCGGTTCTCGTCGCAGTTGGACATGCGCAAGCTGGTCACTTTCAGCTTCATCATGTATGCCGTCTGTTTTTACTGGCGAGCCTATACGTTTGAGCCCGGCATGGATTTTGGCGCTTCCGCCTGGCCACAATTCTTCCAGGGGTTTGCTGTCGCGTGCTTTTTTATGCCGTTGACAACCATTACCTTGTCAGGTTTGCCGCCGGAACGGATGGCGTCCGCCTCCAGTCTTTTTAACTTCAGCAGGACGCTGGCTGGTTCCATTGGCACTTCGGTGACGACCACTCTGTGGGCACGACGTGAGTCGCTACATCACGTTCAGTTGACCGAGTCAATAACCGCTTACAATCCAATCGCACAGGAAACCTATCGGCAATTGGAAGCAATGGGATTAACCAAGGAGCAGGTTTCAGCCTACATTGCCAATCAGATTACAGGACAAGGATTGATTATTGCCGCCAATGAAGTTTTCTGGGCCGCTGCTGGTGTATTCCTGACCCTAACGGTATTGGTATGGTTTTCCCGTCCTCCCTTTAGCAGTGGAGTCGGAGCTGGTGGAGGCGCGCACTGACAGCGATATCTTCCTTTGATATCAGTCAAGGTTGCACTCCGAGTATCTGGCATGAGGAAAGGCATTCCTTCGGGGGAGCCTATCCTCATGCGTCATCTACTGCGGTAGGTGAATGATGCTAACTCCAGTGTCCTGGCTATTATCTGCTTTGCCAGCAAACTAATGGTGGTTCTGACGCCACCATTCCGCCAGCAGAATACCCGTTGCGACAGAAATATTCAGGCTTTCCACTTTTCCGGTACCGTCGATAGAGACTTTCATGTCTCCTTGCTGCCAGGCACTGTCAGAAAGACCATCACCTTCCTGCCCTAACACGATGACCATTTTGGCCGGCAGCGTTGTTTGGGATAATGCCGTCCCTTTATGGCTAGATGTCGTTACAATGGTATAGCCAGCTTGACGAAACTGAGACAGCACATCAATAAAATCATCGGCATTGATGGCTTTCACATGTTCCGCACCACCTTCCGCAGTACGTACCGCCGCACCGGACTCCAGCTGCGCCGCATCCTGAACCAGTACACCGTTCACACCAAAGTGCGCACAACTACGTATGATACCACCCAGATTATGTGGATTACCTACATCTTCCAATGCCAGTACGCAATCGGTCTCACTCACACTGTGCAAGTATTCACTTACATCCATACCATTACGTTTCTTGATCAGAAAACACACGCCACCGTGATGTTCAGTACCTGATGCTTTAGTTAGCTCGTCTTCTTCAACTACATGATAAGCTTTACGATTCGCCGCCATCCAACGCAGCGCATCACGGAAGCGCGGTGTGACTTCCTGCAGGAACCAGGCCCGGATAATCGCTTCTGGGCGACTTTTAAATAACGCCTGACAAGCATTTTCACCATATACGCGGGTTTCTTCCGCCCGTTGACGACGAATCTGCTCATGGTCAATCTGGCTTTTACCACCAATACCGCCATGATCCGGTGTTTCATCTGGTGCACGGGAGACGGTCTTCCACGGTGAATCATAACCCGTATTGTCATCACGACGCGCCGGACGTTCGCGATCACTGCTCTTCTCGCTAGGCCACTTTTCACGCCCTTTATCCTGACTTGCACCACGCGGTCCATTGTCACGCGACGAACGCGGATTTTTATCCCGCGATCCGCTATCATTACGACGGTTGTCTGTCGGACGTTTGTTTTTATTGTTTTTTTCGTCCCCATCATCGCTACGGACGTACATCACACGGACTTTGCCGTTTTTCCCACTGAATGAATCACTCATGTCTTTCTCCACCTACGCGCTGGGCGCGAAGATTACCTTATGTACACCGGCTTAGCTACCTGCTTGTCATAAAAGCCAACAACTATTGTAGCCATTGAATAAACCACCTTGTTCATACCGCGACCACTATCCATACTTATCCTACTCCAAGTTACCTGTTGTTGATCTTCTATTGCTCCACCGCATACTTTTATCAACAGCTCGCTTAATCAGCCCTTTATCATTTGAGGCCTTGTTATGAATACGGTATGTGCATCTTGTCACACAACAAACCGGCTACCTGAAGAACGTATTGACGATCATGCCAAATGTGGTCGATGTGGTATGCCGTTGTTCAGCGGCGAAGTGATCAATGCAACCGAAAAAACACTGGATAAATTATTGCAGGACGACCTACCGATAGTCGTAGATTTCTGGGCTCCTTGGTGCGGTCCTTGTGTCAGCTTTGCGCCCGTATTTACAAGCGTAGCCCAGGAAAATGGCAGCAAGGTTCGCTTCGTCAAGATAAATACCGAAGCCGAGCCAGCACTCGGTGCCCGTTTTCGTATTCGCAGTATTCCTACAATCATGCTCTTCAAGCAAGGCAAGCTGGTGGACATGGTGAATGGCGCTATGCCTAAAGCCCCTTTTGAAAAATGGCTGAGTGAATCGCTCTGATTCTCCCGTAAACCCGGTGCATTCGGTATGCCGGGCCTTTTGGTCCATTCGCCAGTGGTTTAGAATGACGCTTTTAAGCGGGATACTATGACCGAGAATGCCGTTCTTCGTTTACGCCAGCAACGTCTTGAGCAAGCCACGCGCCCTTTCCGCGCGCGTGGTTGTCGGGTAATACGCTGTCAGCGCTGTCTGTTACCCGTAGCCAACTGTTTGTGCCATACCATTCATTCTCAATCATCCCGCAGCCGCTTTTGTCTGGTCATGTTTGATACCGAACCGCTGAAACCCAGTAATACCGGCCGCCTGATTGCCGATATTCTGCCAGATACCCAGGCTTTTCTCTGGTCGCGTACCGATCCGGATCCCCTTCTGCTAAACGCAATCAAGAACCCCGACTATCAGCCTTATCTGGTGTTTCTGGCTGATAAAAATGAAACAGGGAGACAGGTGCTTCATCAATTACCGGCGCAAGGTAAACCACCGTTATTTATCCTATTGGATGCCACCTGGCCAGAAGCGCGAAAGATGTTTCGTAAAAGCCCTTATCTGGATCCATTACCGATATTGTCATTGGACGTTGATGCAATCTCACGCTATCAACTACGGGAGGCCAGCAGCGCCGGACAGCACTGTACCGCCGAAATCGCGATCGCATTGTTGCAGCAAGCTGACGATACACTGGCATCCAGTGCGTTGGCAGAACATTTTGATCGTTTCAGAAAACATTATCTGGCCGGTAAAGCCAATCATGCCCCACGGGAAATTCCACCAGTTGTCACAGCAATACCGACAGAAAGCGTTTAATATCTATTAATTAGGCAGTACGTGATCACAATGAATGTACAACTCACCAGATCACTCGCCATCGTGAAACACTGCCCGGTCTTTATCCTGACAGGAGCGATTTATGAGCCAGCGCGGGTTAGAAGCACTATTACGTCCCAAATCAATAGCCGTTCTTGGCGCATCAGAAAAACCGGGGCGGGCAGGGTTTCTTATGATGCGCAATTTGCTGGATGGTAATTTCAGCGGACCGGTGTTACCGGTTACACCAAAATATCGCGCTGTCTGTGGCGTACTGGCTTATCCTGATGTTGCCAGTCTTCCCATGACACCGGATCTCGCTGTCATTTGTACCCGTGCCGACCGTAATCTGCTCTTGTTGGAAGATTTGGGAAAACACGGTTGTAAAACTGTCATCATACTGTCGGCACCTCCGGTACAATTCAGTGAACTCAAGGCCTGCGCCACCCTGTATCATATGCGACTGTTGGGCCCCAACAGTCTCGGGCTACTGGCCCCCTGGCAGGGACTTAACGCCAGTTTTTCACCCGTTCCGATAATAAAAGGAAAGCTGGCATTTATTTCGCAATCAGCGGCAGTATCCAATACCATTCTTGACTGGGCACAACAGAGGGGTATCGGCTTCTCTTACTTCATCGCGCTAGGTGACAGCATCGACATCGACGTAGATGACTTGCTGGATTTTCTAGCCCGTGACAGCAAAACCAGCGCTATTTTGCTACATCTGGAACAGATCAGCGATGCGCGGCGTTTTCTTTCTGCTGCCCGCAGCGCTTCACGCAACAAGCCCATTTTGGTGATCAAAAGTGGGCGTAGTCAGCAGGCACAACAACTTCTCCACGGTACCCGTCAAGGATTGGATGCTGCCTATGATGCAGCCATTCAACGTGCAGGGTTACTACGCGTCAGGGATACACATGAGCTATTTTCCGCAGTAGAAACCCTCAGTCACTTGCGACCACTACGAGGTGAGCGTTTACTACTGATCAGTAATGGAGCCTCTCCGGCGGCTCAAGCACTTGACCAACTTCTCAGCCGACAGGGAAAACTGGCGCTGATAAACGAAGCCACACAACAGGCATTGCAAGAAGCGCTGCCTGATTCCGTGTCTGTCGGTAATCCGCTTGATCTACGTGATGATGCTACTGCCGAACGCTATCTGGCCGCATTGACGATCCTGTTGGATAATGATGACTATGATGCCTTACTGATCATTCATGCCCCAAGTGCTGCCGCGCCAGGTACCGAAAGCGCAGAAAAAATGATTCATTTGCTCCAGCAGCATCCACGCGGCAAACGGATGACAATTTTAACCAACTGGTGTGGCGAGTTCTCCTCGCAGGAAGCACGTCGTTTGTTCAATAGGGCAGGTATTCCTACTTATCGGACACCCGAAGGTGCAGTGACAGCATTTATGCATATTGTCGAATACCGGCGGAACCAGAAACAACTGATGGAAACACCGGTATTGCCACAAGATCTCACGGCCAATACTGGTGAAGCCCATAAGCTTATCTGCCAAGCTCTGAAAGAGGGAGCCACACAGCTCGATACGCATGAAGTACAGCCTATACTGAAATCCTATGGACTGAATACACTGCCTACCTGGATCGCTGGCGACAGTACTGAAGCCGTCTACATCGCGGAAAAAATTGGTTATCCGGTCGCAATCAAGCTGAGATCCCCAGACATTGCGCACAAATCAGAAGTACAGGGAGTCATGCTCTATTTAGGCACTGCCCGCGAGGTACAGCAGGCTGCCGATGCAATGTTGGAACGGGTTAAGCGTACCTATCCACAGGCCCGAATATACGGTCTGCTAGTGCAGAGAATGGCAAATCGTGCCGGTGCGCAGGAATTGAGGGTCGCGGTAGTACAAGACGCCGTTTTCGGCCCTCTGATCATGCTGGGTGAAGGTGGTGTGGAATGGCACAATGAGACACAGGCTGCAGTGGCATTGCCCCCATTAAACATGACACTGGCCCGCTACCTGATCATGCAGGCACTGAAAAATGGTAAAATACGCGGGCACAGCGCCCTCAAACCGTTAGATATTCCCTCATTGAGTCGCCTGCTGGTACAGGTATCCAACCTTATTCTTGACTGTCCGGAAATTTCCCGTCTTGATATCCATCCCTTGTTGGCCTCAGGGGACGAATTCACGTTACTGGACGTGACACTACACATCTCGCCCTTTAGCGGCGATCCACAATCAAGACTATCAATCAGACCTTATCCGCAGCAACTAGAGGAAATCGTCACATTAAAAAATGAGACGACCTGCCTGTTCCGCCCTATTCTGCCTGAAGATGAACCGCTGCTGAAAAATTTTATCAGCAAAGTGACCAAAGAGGATCTTTACTACCGGTATTTCAGTGAAATCAATGAGTTTAGCCATGAAGACCTAGCCAATATGACCCAAATTGACTACGATCGAGAAATGGCATTTGTCGCTCTCCGGCCAACTGATGCAGGACCAGAAATTATCGGTGTTAGCCGTGCCATTTCCGATCCCGATAATACTGACGCAGAGTTTGCGGTTTTGGTTCGTTCTGATTTAAAAGGACTGGGATTAGGCAGACACCTGATGGAAAAGCTAATTCACTATGCTGATGTTCATGGGCTGGAGAAACTTACCGGCATTACCATGCCCCATAATCAGGGCATGTTGACACTGGCAAAGAAACTGGGTTTTTCTCTCGATGTCCAGTTGGAAGAAGGGATCGTTTCTTTAGAATTGCTGTTAAATACACCACATCAAATGTGATATAGCCCCTTGTATAGCAAACGATATGCTATCAATGGTAAAACTTGCTCACAACAGCCGGAAAGTAATGGTATTATCGCCCGATTCAACTATACGTTAATGTTCACCATGACCAGGCATGGTCATAACACGATGAGAGAAGAACCGCACTGTGATGTTGTCAAAATTAAAGCGTAATCAATACCAACAACACCTTGCACAACTGCCTAAAATCCCCCAGTCAGCTGACAATGTACAGACGCTTCATAGTCCAGCACTTTTTCGCACCACGCTCATAAACACGATTCTTGCCGCCAAGAAACGTGTTTATTTAGTGGCGCTCTATCTGGAACATGATGATGGTGGTAAAGCAATTCTTTCTGCACTCTATCAGGCAAAGCGGCAATGTCCTGAACTGGACATTCGAGTGCTGGTTGACTGGCACCGCGCACAACGCGGGCGCATTGGTGCCAAAGCAGTTAACACCAACGCCGATTGGTACTGTGAGATGGCACAGCAAAATACTGATGCCAGCTTCCCGGTTTATGGCGTTCCGGTGAACACTCGAGAAGCGTTAGGTGTGCTCCATCTTAAAGGTTTCATCATTGACGACACCGTACTTTATAGCGGAGCTAGTCTGAACGACGTTTATCTGAACAGTCATGATAAATATCGTTATGACCGCTATCAGCTTATCTGTAATCCTGCGCTTGCTGACACTATGAGCCACTATGTAAACGATTTACTGATGGCACCGGCAATACAACGGCTTGATTACGAAACTCGACCTAAAACGATTGAAATCAAAAATGAAATCCGCCAATTCCGTCAATCATTACGCACCGCGTTTTATCGGATTCCAGCCTATAACGATACTGGCGATACGCTAACGGTCACACCACTGGTAGGATTGGGGAAAAACAGTCCATTAAATAAAACAATTCATCATTTGATGTACTGTTGTGAACAGCATCTGGTGATGTGTACGCCTTACTTTAATCTGCCAACGCTGCTAGTCAGAAACATCATTCGGCTGCTGCGTGATGGTAAGAAGGTAGAAATCATCATCGGTGACAAAACCGCAAACGATTTTTTTATTCCAGAAGACCAACCCTTTAAAATTATCGGTGCCTTGCCATATCTGTATGAAATCAACTTGCGACGTTTCCTCAGCCGCCTGCAGAAATATATTGATAGTTCGCAGTTGGTCGTTCGCCTGTGGACAGACGCGGACAACAGTTTTCACTTGAAAGGTATGTGGGTCGATGATGAATGGCAACTACTGACGGGTAATAACCTTAATCCCCGAGCTTGGCATCTTGATCTTGAGAATGCCATCCTTATTCATGATCCCTGCCAATTACTGTCAGAACAACGAATGCAGGAACTGGAATGTATTCGCTCTCACTCGACTATTGTTCGTCATTATCAAGAACTCGAAGGCATTGCACAATATCCGGTTAAAGTACGTAAACTAATTCGGCGATTGCGCCGGGTTCGTATAGACAAGCTGATTAGCCGTCTCCTTTAGCCCATAAATAAACCTCGTATCTACGGGGTTTATTTATATACAAAGAAACGAAATCAAACTTCCCCGTATTTTTGCCGTGTCACTTTAATATTTTGGATAAATCCAGATAGCATCTAATTTATAAGTCTCGCAAATATTAAAAATCATGAGAAAAAATCCCAAATTACGTTAATGGTTTTAATTTTTTATCTCTGACTGTTTGCCGTCTGTAGACTAGGTACTAAATTTGAAAGCAAAAACCCACAATATCCACTGAAGGTTTGCCGTTATTTGATACTGACCCGGCGACAGCATGCAGCATGCTGGGCAGTTATCCCACCGCGCATGCCGGCTGCATCAACACTACCGACGTGAAAAAGCCCTCTGCTTTCACAGAGGGCTTCGTCTTGTTGAATGCCTGGCAGTTCCCTACTCTCACATGGGGAGACCCCACACTACCATCGGCGCTACGGCGTTTCACTGCTGAGTTCGGCATGGGGTCAGGTGGGACCACCGCGCTATCGCCGCCAGGCA
Source organism: Prodigiosinella confusarubida (assembly GCF_002847015.1). GTDB lineage: Bacteria > Pseudomonadota > Gammaproteobacteria > Enterobacterales > Enterobacteriaceae > Prodigiosinella > Prodigiosinella aquatilis. The sequence goes on along the minus strand of NZ_CP025085.1, from coordinate 1,621,206 downwards.
AATTCTGTTTCATCCCGACCGTCACACTTCCGCGCAACCATCAGAACCAATCTCGGAACATCGCTGAAAATATCTTTGCGTCTCTCGTCCAAAACACCTTCGGTGTTGTAAGGTTAAGCCTCTCGGGTCATTAGTACTGGTCAGCTCAACGCATCGCTGCGCTTACACACCCAGCCTATCAACGTCTTCGTCTTAAACGTCCCTTCAGGGGCCTCTAAGGCCCAGGGAAGACTCATCTCGGGGCAAGTTTCCCGCTTAGATGCTTTCAGCGGTTATCTCTTCCGCACGTAGCTACCGGGCAATGCAATTGGCATCACAACCCGTACACCAGTGGTGCGTTCACTCCGGTCCTCTCGTACTAGGAGCAACCCCCCTCAATCTTCCAACGCCCACGGCAGATAGGGACCGAACTGTCTCACGACGTTCTAAACCCAGCTCGCGTACCACTTTAAATGGCGAACAGCCATACCCTTGGGACCTACTTCAGCCCCAGGATGTGATGAGCCGACATCGAGGTGCCAAACACCGCCGTCGATATGAACTCTTGGGCGGTATCAGCCTGTTATCCCCGGAGTACCTTTTATCCGTTGAGCGATGGCCCTTCCATTCAGAACCACCGGATCACTAAGACCTGCTTTCGCACCTGCTCGAGCCGTCACTCTCGCAGTCAAGCTAGCTTATGCCTTTGCACTAACCTCCTGATGTCCGACCAGGATTAGCTAACCTTCGTACTCCTCCGTTACTCTTTGGGAGGAGACCGCCCCAGTCAAACTACCCACCAGACACTGTCCGCAACCCGGTTCACGGGCCCACGTTAGAACATCAAACATCAAAGGGTGGTATTTCAAGGTTGGCTCCACGCAGACTGGCGTCCACGCTTCAAAGCCTCCCACCTATCCTACACATCAAGGCTCAAGGTTCAGTGTCAAGCTATAGTAAAGGTTCACGGGGTCTTTCCGTCTTGCCGCGGGTACACTGCATCTTCACAGCGAGTTCAATTTCACTGAGTCTCGGGTGGAGACAGCCTGGCCATCATTACGCCATTCGTGCAGGTCGGAACTTACCCGACAAGGAATTTCGCTACCTTAGGACCGTTATAGTTACGGCCGCCGTTTACCGGGGCTTCGATCAAGAGCTTCGCCTTGCGGCTTACCCCATCAATTAACCTTCCGGCACCGGGCAGGCGTCACACCGTATACGTCCACTTTCGTGTTTGCACAGTGCTGTGTTTTTAGTAAACAGTTGCAGCCAGCTGGTATCTGCGACTGCGCAACGCTCCGTCCGCCAGGGACTTCACCTCGCACAGCGTGCCTTCTCCCGAAGTTACGGCACCATTTTGCCTAGTTCCTTCACCCGAGTTCTCTCAAGCGCCTGAGTATTCTCTACCTGACCACCTGTGTCGGTTTGGGGTACGATTCGATGTTACCTGATGCTTAGGGGCTTTTCCTGGAAGCGTGGCATTTGTCACTTCGACACCGTAGTGCCTCGTCATCACGCCTCGGCGTTAATAGCGCTCCGGATTTGCCTGGAGCACCCACCTACACGCTTAAACCGGGACAACCGTCGCCCGGCCAACATAGCCTTCTCCGTCCCCCCTTCGCAGTAACACCCAGTACAGGAATATTAACCTGTTTCCCATCGACTACGCCTTTCGGCCTCGCCTTAGGGGTCGACTCACCCTGCCCCGATTAACGTTGGACAGGAACCCTTGGTCTTCCGGCGTGCGGGTTTTTCACCCGCATTATCGTTACTTATGTCAGCATTCGCACTTCTGATACCTCCAGCAATCCTCACAGACCACCTTCAACGGCTTACAGAACGCTCCCCTACCCAACAACGCCTAAGCGTCGCTGCCGCAGCTTCGGTGCATGGTTTAGCCCCGTTACATCTTCCGCGCAGGCCGACTCGACCAGTGAGCTATTACGCTTTCTTTAAATGATGGCTGCTTCTAAGCCAACATCCTGGCTGTCTGGGCCTTCCCACATCGTTTCCCACTTAACCATGACTTTGGGACCTTAGCTGGCGGTCTGGGTTGTTTCCCTCTTCACGACGGACGTTAGCACCCGCCGTGTGTCTCCCGTGATAACATTCTTCGGTATTCGTAGTTTGCATCGAGTTGGTAAGCCGGGATGGCCCCCTAGTCGAAACAGTGCTCTACCCCCGAAGATGACTTCACGAGGCGCTACCTAAATAGCTTTCGGGGAGAACCAGCTATCTCCCGGTTTGATTGGCCTTTCACCCCCAGCCACAAGTCATCCGCTAATTTTTCAACATTAGTCGGTTCGGTCCTCCAGTTAGTGTTACCCAACCTTCAACCTGCCCATGGCTAGATCACCGGGTTTCGGGTCTATACCTTGCAACTTGACGCCCAGTTAAGACTCGGTTTCCCTGCGGCTCCCCTATTCGGTTAACCTTGCTACAAAATATAAGTCGCTGACCCATTATACAAAAGGTACGCAGTCACCCCACCCCAAAGCACTCACCGCTTGTCTTGTGTGTTGGGCGTCGCAAAAGACGCGCCGCCACCGCGATGCTGCTGTTGCGGTGCCTTCATCACCAGAGAATGCTTTGGTGGTGGGGCTCCCACTGCTTGTACGTACACGGTTTCAGGTTCTGTTTCACTCCCCTCGCCGGGGTTCTTTTCGCCTTTCCCTCACGGTACTGGTTCACTATCGGTCAGTCAGGAGTATTTAGCCTTGGAGGATGGTCCCCCCATCTTCAGACAGGATATCTCGTGTCCCGCCCTACTCGTCGAACTCACAGCAAGCGCATCTTTGTGTACGGGACTATCACCCTGTACCGTGCGACTTTCCAGACGCTTCCACTGATGCACAAACTGATTCTGGTTCTGGGCTCTTCCCCGTTCGCTCGCCGCTACTGGGGGAATCTCGGTTGATTTCTTTTCCTCGGGGTACTGAGATGTTTCAGTTCCCCCGGTTCGCCTCATGTCACTATGGATTCATGACATGATAGTGTGTCGAAACACACTGGGTTTCCCCATTCGGGTATCGTCGGGTATAACGGTTCATATCACCTTGCCGACGCTTTTCGCAGATTAGCACGCCCTTCATCGCCTCTGACTGCCTAGGCATCCACCGTGTACGCTTAGTCGCTTAACCTCACAACCCGAAGGTGTTTCTTCTTTTCTGAATGGCTGCGCCTCATGAATACTGCGTTGTGCCGTACTCGGTATGCTCATGGACATCACGTCCACTGCGCTTCCTCCGTGCGGTACGCCTTGTCTTCATCGGGCTCGCTCATTCATCGATTCGGAATATCCGGGATGCGATTATTTGAGAGACTCTGATACAGCCAACTCCCGCCATCAAGGCAGGTTTCGCTGTATCGTTTCAATTTTCAGCTTGTTCCAGATTGTTAAAGAGCAAATAACATAAACCTGACTATCGCTAATCAGCTTTAGGTTATCGTCGACCGTGCCTTTCACCCACTGTCATTTTTGGCGTCCCCTAGGGGATTCGAACCCCTGTTACCGCCGTGAAAGGGCGGTGTCCTAGGCCTCTAGACGAAGGGGACACATCATGTCGGCTTCGCTGACGCGCGCTCTGTTTTCATCAGACAATCTGTGTGAGCACTTCACACAACGGCTATCTTTGGTAAGGAGGTGATCCAACCGCAGGTTCCCCTACGGTTACCTTGTTACGACTTCACCCCAGTCATGAATCACAAAGTGGTAAGCGCCCTCCCGAAGGTTAAGCTACCTACTTCTTTTGCAACCCACTCCCATGGTGTGACGGGCGGTGTGTACAAGGCCCGGGAACGTATTCACCGTAGCATTCTGATCTACGATTACTAGCGATTCCGACTTCATGGAGTCGAGTTGCAGACTCCAATCCGGACTACGACGCACTTTATGAGGTCCGCTTGCCCTCGCGAGTTCGCTTCTCTTTGTATGCGCCATTGTAGCACGTGTGTAGCCCTACTCGTAAGGGCCATGATGACTTGACGTCATCCCCACCTTCCTCCGGTTTATCACCGGCAGTCTCCCTTGAGTTCCCGCCATTACGCGCTGGCAACAAAGGATAAGGGTTGCGCTCGTTGCGGGACTTAACCCAACATTTCACAACACGAGCTGACGACAGCCATGCAGCACCTGTCTCTCAGTTCCCGAAGGCACAAAACTGTCTCCAGTCTCTTCTGAGGATGTCAAGAGTAGGTAAGGTTCTTCGCGTTGCATCGAATTAAACCACATGCTCCACCGCTTGTGCGGGCCCCCGTCAATTCATTTGAGTTTTAACCTTGCGGCCGTACTCCCCAGGCGGTCGACTTAACGCGTTAGCTCCGAAAGCCACGGCTCAAGGCCACAACCTTCAAGTCGACATCGTTTACAGCGTGGACTACCAGGGTATCTAATCCTGTTTGCTCCCCACGCTTTCGCACCTGAGCGTCAGTCTTCGTCCAGGGGGCCGCCTTCGCCACCGGTATTCCTCCAGATCTCTACGCATTTCACCGCTACACCTGGAATTCTACCCCCCTCTACGAGACTCTAGTCTGTCAGTTTTGAATGCAGTTCCCAGGTTAAGCCCGGGGATTTCACATCCAACTTAACAGACCGCCTGCGTGCGCTTTACGCCCAGTCATTCCGATTAACGCTTGCACCCTCCGTATTACCGCGGCTGCTGGCACGGAGTTAGCCGGTGCTTCTTCTGCGGGTAACGTCAATGAAACACTCTGTTAAAGTGCTCCCCTTCCTCCCCGCTGAAAGTACTTTACAACCCGAAGGCCTTCTTCATACACGCGGCATGGCTGCATCAGGGTTTCCCCCATTGTGCAATATTCCCCACTGCTGCCTCCCGTAGGAGTCTGGACCGTGTCTCAGTTCCAGTGTGGCTGGTCATCCTCTCAGACCAGCTAGAGATCGTCGCCTAGGTGAGCCATTACCTCACCTACCAGCTAATCCCATCTGGGTTCATCCAATGGCGTGAGGCCCTAAGGTCCCCCACTTTGGTCTTGCGACGTCATGCGGTATTAGCTACCGTTTCCAGTAGTTATCCCCCTCCATCAGGCAGATCCCCAGACATTACTCACCCGTCCGCCGCTCGCCGGCGGGGAAGCAAGCTTCCCCCCGCTGCCGCTCGACTTGCATGTGTTAGGCCTGCCGCCAGCGTTCAATCTGAGCCATGATCAAACTCTTCAATTTAAGATTTGTTTGATGTGCTTCCGAAGAAGCGATGCTCAAAGAATTTATAACTGTTTATTCGTAATGAATTTACTGTCAGTCACTCTTCAAGTCTTTTCGTATTGATTACGATAGGGTCCTGTGAGTGCCCACACAGATTGTCTGATTATATTGTTAAAGAGCGTTCGTCGCGGCGCTGCCGCCGACGTGAGGTCGCGTATACTACGCCATCCTCTTGCAGAGTCAACGAATAATTCGTTTTTCCCGGCCTGACTCTGCGTTGTGTTGTTCACCAGCGCCGGGTCAGTGGAGGCGCATTATAGGCACTTCTCCTGGCCTGACAAGGGGTAATTGCAAAAAAAATCACAAGTGCGTTTTTTTTCACCCCATCGTTTATTTACTGCGCTGTTTTATCGCGTTTGGCAGGTCGGCAAGACTATCAATTATCCAGTCAGCCAGTTTTTCACTCTCTTCCGTAATCGGTTTTCCGGTGCGAACTAAAACTTTGGTGCCTACACCCGCAGAAATTGCCGCCTGCATATCTTCTGCTTTATCCCCCACCATATAGGAAGCCGCCATATCGATATCTAAATGATGCTGTGCCGCTTCCAACATTCCTGGCTTAGGTTTACGACAATCACATTGCTGGCGATACTCATCACTGCCAACATCAGGATGATGAGGACAAAAATAGATGCCATCCAAATCAACACCACGATCAACCAAAGACCAATCCATCCACTCGGTCAACCGCATAAACTGATCTTCAGTGAATTTACCTCGTGCAATACCAGATTGATTCGTCACCAGAACCAAAGCAAACCCCATCCGCTTTAATTCAGACATGGCATCAATGACACCATCAATAAACTGGAATTGGTCGATTTCATGCACATACCCATGATCAACATTTATGGTACCGTCACGGTCAAGAAAGATTGCTGGAACGCTTTGTGCCACTTAAATTTGCTCCTGATAACGTAAATTACCGCGTAGTATCGCATGTTTTCATCTTCAGAGAGAATGACGGCCATGACAATCTCCATTGACTTAGACGTCTAGACGCCTTAACATCCCGTCCACATTCTGGCCTGTATATAATGATATTTATCCGGCCACCGTTATTATCGATAAAATTTATGATAGAAATTTCTAATATTACCAAGACGTTCCCGCAGAACGGACGAACGATTACCGCACTCGACGACGTGAGTCTTCGCGTTCCTGCTGGGCAAATATATGGTGTAATTGGTGCTTCCGGAGCGGGTAAAAGCACATTGATTCGCTGTGTAAATTTGCTGGAGCGTCCGACTCAGGGAAAGGTATTGGTTGATGGGCAGGATCTGACTCAATTGTCAGAAAGCCAGCTAACGCGAGCTCGTCGCCAGATTGGCATGATTTTCCAACACTTCAATCTGCTTTCCTCACGAACTGTTTTTGGCAATGTGGCATTACCACTTGAACTGGATAATATGCCTAAAGCAGAAATCAAACAGCGCATACATAATTTACTGGAGTTGGTCGGTCTGTCGGATAAACACGATGTCTATCCAACAAATCTTTCTGGCGGACAAAAACAGCGAGTAGCCATTGCCAGGGCGCTGGCTAGCGCGCCTAAAGTGCTGTTATGCGATGAAGCCACCAGCGCACTGGATCCGGCAACCACACGCTCTATTCTTGAACTGCTGAAAGACATTAACCGTCGTCTGGGATTAACAATTTTACTGATCACCCATGAAATGGATGTCGTGAAACGCATTTGTGACCAGGTCGCCATTATTAGTGATGGTCGTCTGATTGAGCAGGACACGGTAAGTGAGGTTTTCTCTCATCCCAAGACACCCTTGGCACAAACGTTTATTCAGTCAACGCTACATCTGGATATTCCTGATGACTATCTGGAACGGATGATGCCAACACCCAAGCTGGGAAGTTTACCATTGTTGCGTATGGAGTTTACCGGCCAATCGGTTGATGCACCTTTGCTGTCTGAAATAGCCCGACGCTTTAATATCAACAACAACATTATCAGTGCTCAGATGGACTACGCCGGTGGCGTGAAATTCGGCATCATGCTGGCAGAAATGCACGGCGAAGTAGCAGATACTACTGCCGCAATTCAGTTCCTGAAAGATCACCATGTAAATATCGAGGTATTGGGTTATGTCTGAAGCAATGATCTGGTTACTTGCCCGCGGTGTCTGGGAAACCGTAATCATGACGCTTGTTTCCGGTTTTTTTGGCTTTGTACTTGGATTACCTGTTGGTGTTCTTCTTTATATCACCCGTCCAGGGCAAATTATCGCCAACCCTAAAATCTACCGTAGCATCTCCGCGCTGGTAAATATTTTCCGCTCGATTCCATTCATCATTTTACTCGTTTGGATGATTCCATTTACCCGTATAATTGTCGGTACAGCTATCGGGCTACAAGCGGCAATGGTTCCATTAACTGTCGGTGCAGCGCCGTTTATTGCCCGCATGGTAGAAAATGCGCTGTTGGAAATTCCGACCGGTTTAATTGAGGCGGCCCGGGCGATGGGAGCCACACCGATGCAAATAATCAAAAAAATATTGTTACCCGAAGCGCTACCAGGGTTGATCAATGCTGCCACCATCACATTGATAACGCTGGTGGGCTATTCTGCTATGGGAGGCGCGGTCGGTGCTGGCGGATTAGGTCAGATTGGTTACCAGTACGGCTATGTCGGGTATAACGCCACAATAATGAATATCGTATTAGTATTGTTAGTTATTTTGGTTTATCTAATTCAATTCTGTGGTGATAAGGCAGTACGGGCAGTCACACACAAGTAATTGTTCAATAGCCATGCACTCATCAAGTGCGTGATGGAAAGACTCTGAAGCTGAGGTAAGGAAATGGCAATTAAATTGAAATCTATCGCTACTGTTGGTGCCTTGATTGGTGTATTGGCATTAGCCGGTTGTGATCAGAAACAAAAAGATCCCAACCACATAAAAGTGGGCGTTATCGTTGGTGCCGAGCAACAAGTCGCTGAAGTTGCACAAAAAGTTGCTAAAGATAAATATGGGCTGGACGTTGAGCTGGTTACCTTCAACGACTACGTTTTACCTAACGAGGCGCTAAGCAAAGGAGATATTGATCTCAATGCATTCCAGCATAAACCTTACCTCGATCAGCAAATCAAGGATCGTGGTTATAAACTGGTTCCGGTTGGTAACACCTTTGTCTATCCCATTGCCGGTTACTCTAAAAAGATCAAATCTCTGGACGAACTGCAAAACGGTGCACAAATTGCGCTGCCAAATGATCCAACCAATCTAGGACGCTCACTATTACTGCTGCAAAAAGTGGGGTTAATTAAACTGAAAGATAACGTCGGACTGATGCCAACAGCACTAGATGTGACAGAAAACCCGAAAAATCTGAAGTTGGTTGAACTGGAAGCGCCACAATTGCCGCGATCACTGGATGACAACCAAATTGCGCTAGCAGTGATTAATACTACCTATGCTAGCCAGATTAACCTGACACCTGCCAAAGATGGTTTGTTCGTGGAAGACAAAGACTCTCCATATGTCAATCTACTCGTCGCTCGTGAAGATAACAAAGATGCCGAAAATGTAAAAAAATTCGTGCAAGCTTATCAATCTGAAGAAGTGAACCAGGCAGCAAATAAAATCTTTAACGGTGGTGCAGTTAAAGGCTGGTAAACTCACACTTACGTCATGTAAATAAATAACAAGACGGGCTTTAGCCCGTCTTGTTATTTATTTAATAGCTTGCTTCAATAGCCTCACCTAAAAAACCAGAGGGAAACCTATGCGTTCTATACTCTTTCTGATGTTAGCCTTTTCGCTGACCGGATGTTCTCTGCTAAATAAATCGACGCACCCAGCGCCCAAACAGCCAGTTCATACAGCCACTGAACACTCTCCCAAAGCCAAACCGGTTTACCGCCCAGTACACGCTGTTCTGTATAAAAATGCCGAAGAGCTAGTCGGTAAACCATTCCGTGATATGGGGGAAGTTTCAGGATCATCTTGTCAGGTAAGCGCTCGGGACACACCACCCAACATAGCCAGTGCACAGAAAAGAATGCAAAGTCGTGCTGCGGCTATGAAGGCAAACGCGGTTTTGTTGCATGACTGTCAGATCGTCAGCAGTATTGCAGGTTGTTATCGTCAGGCAATTTGCCAAGGTACAGCACTGAAAGTTTCTGAATAATGAGCCAATTCATCTTCAATCAGATCGGTGTGATCCGCTCACCTTATAAAGAGAAATTCGCCGTTCCACGACAACCCGGTCTTATTGAAGATGGTGGTGGCGAGTTGTACCTTACTCCGCCTTACAACCACCCGGAAACAGTGCGTGGACTTGGTGACTTTAGCTATATATGGTTGCTCTTTATTTTTCACCAAACATTGAATGCCGGTTGGCATCCTACAGTGCGCCCCCCACGGCTCGGCGGGAATACTCGTGTTGGTGTATTCTCCTCTCGGTCAACATTCCGCCCCAATCCTATTGGTATGTCACTGGTTAAATTAAAATCCATTCGTATTGAAAAAGATGTTGTTGCCCTTGAGTTAGGCAGCCTTGATCTGATTGATGGAACGCCCGTTATTGACATCAAGCCTTATATTCCCTTTGCAGAAAGTAAACCACAGGCAAAAGCAGGCTTTGCCCAATTGGCACCAGCGACAGACATGTCAGTAACTTTTACGCCTTTAGCAGAACAACAACTTGCGGCCTGTCAGCACAAATATCCCTATTTACGCCGTTTTATAACTCAAGTGCTGGCACAGGATCCTCGTCCCGCTTATCGCAAAAATGTGGCAGACTCGAGAGAATATGCCGCATTACTGTTAGAATTTAACGTCCGATGGCGGATAACTGACGAGCAAACAGAAGTAATATGCCTGGACCCGAGCTAAAAACCCCGGTCTTCTCTTTTGAGTAACCGTTCACACTGGTAAACTAGGCCACTTTTTATGTCTTCGGCTGAATTGCAGCCAATGATATCTATCGTTCTGACGGAACTAAAACATCATGCGTACAAGTCAATATTTGCTCTCCACATTGAAGGAGACTCCCGCCGATGCAGAAGTCATCAGCCATCAGCTAATGCTGCGTGCCGGGATGATTCGTAAACTGGCCTCAGGGCTTTACACGTGGTTGCCGACCGGATTACGGGTTCTGAAAAAAGTCGAAAACATTGTGCGAGAAGAAATGGATAACGCCGGTGCTATCGAGATATCCATGCCTGTCGTCCAACCTGCAGATTTATGGCAGGAAAGTGGCCGTTGGGAACAATACGGCCCAGAATTACTTCGTTTTGTCGATCGCGGAGATCGCCCGTTTGTCCTGGGCCCAACACATGAAGAAGTGATTACCGATCTGATCCGCAATGAAATCAGCTCGTACAAACAGTTGCCACTGAATTTTTACCAAATTCAGACTAAATTCCGTGATGAAGTCCGCCCACGTTTTGGTGTAATGCGCGCTCGTGAATTTTTGATGAAAGATGCCTATTCCTTTCATACATCACAGGAATCGTTACAGGTGACTTACGATGCCATGTATGCCGCATATAGTAAGATTTTCAGCCGTATGGATCTGGATTTCCGTGCAGTACAGGCTGATACCGGCTCTATTGGAGGCAACGCATCCCACGAATTCCAGGTTCTGGCTGGCAGTGGAGAAGACGATATCGTCTTTTCCACGGAGTCCGCATATGCCGCTAACATTGAACTGGCAGAAGCAGTTGCCCCCATGGCAACACTCGCAGCAGCAACGGAAGAACTGCGACTGATCGATACACCGAACACGAAAACCATCGCGGAACTGGTTGAACAATTCAATGTACCAATAGAAAAAACGGTCAAAACTCTGCTAGTCAAAGCTACCGAAGAAAGTGGACATAAGCTGGTGGCACTGCTAGTTCGTGGCGATCACGAACTCAATGAAGTGAAAGCCGAAAAATTTGAGCCGATTGCCAACCCGTTGACATTCGCCACTGAAGAAGAGATCCGTGCCACCATAGGCGCTGGTCCAGGTTCTCTAGGCCCGGTTAACTTACCGGTTCCGGTGATTATTGACCGCACGGTGGCGGCGATGAGTGACTTTAGCGCTGGTGCCAATATCGATGGTAAGCACTATTTTGGTATCAACTGGGAACGCGATATGGCATTGCCACAAGTTGCCGATATCCGCAATGTCGTTGAAGGAGACAGAAGCCCGGATGGTAAAGGCACGCTGTTGATCAAACGCGGTATTGAAGTAGGCCATATATTCCAACTTGGTACAAAATACGCCGAAGCGCTGAAAGCCACAGTGCAAGGTGAAGATGGACGTAATCAGATCCTGACAATGGGGTGCTACGGTATTGGCGTTAGCCGCGTTATCGCCGCTGCTATTGAGCAAAATCATGATGACCGCGGTATTATCTGGCCAGAAGCGATTGCGCCGTTCCATGTGGCTATCCTGCCAATGAATATGCATAAATCCTTCCGTGTGCAGGAAATGACGGAAAGTATTTATCAGCAGTTACGGGCTAAAGGAGTTGATGTTTTGTTGGATGACCGTAAAGAACGTCCTGGGGTGATGTTTGCCGATATGGAGCTGATCGGGATCCCACATACCATCGTTATCGGTGACCGTAACCTTGATAACGAAGAGGTTGAATACAAGAATCGCCGTAACGGCGAGAAACAGATGCTTAAAACCAGTGAAATTGTGGATTTTCTGCTGGCGCGGATTTTCCATTAATCCACTGTTTATCACTGAATAGTCGCTAAGCGTAGTATAAAAAATGGTGGGTAACCCCACCATTTTTTATTTTTCAGAACAGCCAGTGAACATTATTCACGAAACAGCTCTTCAATATCCAATCCTTGTACCTGCAATATTTCACGCAGACGCCGCAATCCCTCAACCTGAATCTGGCGAACACGCTCGCGTGTTAATCCGATTTCACGACCAACATCTTCCAGCGTAGCGGCTTCATACCCCAGCAAGCCAAAACGACGAGCCAGAACTTCACGCTGCTTGGCGTTCAGCTCAAACAACCATTTAACGATATTTTGCTTCATATCGTTATCCTGAGTTGTATTTTCAGGTCCGTTATCTTTTTCGTCTGCCAGAATATCCAGTAACGCTTTTTCCGAATCCCCACCCAATGGAGTATCAACGGAAGTAATGCGCTCATTCAAGCGTAGCATGCGGTTAACGTCATCAACCGGTCTATCGAGCTGTTCGGCAATTTCTTCCGCACTCGGCTCATGATCCAGTTTATGAGATAATTCACGCGCGGTACGAAGGTAAACATTAAGTTCTTTAACGATGTGAATAGGCAAACGAATAGTGCGAGTCTGATTCATAATTGCTCGCTCTATGGTCTGCCGAATCCACCAAGTAGCGTAGGTTGAAAAGCGGAATCCTCTTTCCGGATCAAATTTTTCAACTGCCCGAATCAGACCGAGATTTCCCTCTTCTATCAGGTCAAGCAGTGCCAGTCCGCGGTTGTTGTAACGGCGGGCAATTTTCACCACCAACCGCAGGTTGCTTTCGATCATACGGCGGCGTGATGATACATCACCACGCAACGCGCGCCGGGCAAAATAAACCTCTTCTTCAGCGGTTAAAAGAGGTGAATAGCCAATCTCTCCTAAATAGAGTTGCGTTGCATCTAAAACTCGCTGGACAACACTTTGTGATAGCAACTCATCTTCTTGCGAGTCATTATCATTAGTCTCTTCTTCTGTCAGCGCTTTGTCATCAAATACATCAATTCCATTCTCGTCGAAATCAGTATCTTCATGTAACTCGTTAACTTTCAGCGTACTTTGGCTCATAAGTGGCTCCTACCCGTGATCCCATGGCAGAATACCGAAATACCCTGCCCGATTTATCGCTGCGAAAGAAAACGCAGCGGGTTTACGGATTTCCCCTTGTAACGAATTTCAAAATGTAAGCGTACTGAACTGGTTCCGGTGCTACCCATAGTAGCGATTTTTTGCCCCGCCTTTACCTCTTGTTGTTCCCGGACCAGCATGGTTTCGTTATGGGCATAGGCGCTCAGGTAGTCATCATTATGTTTGATGATTATCAGATTACCGTAACCGCGCAACGCGTTGCCCGCATACACTACACGCCCGCCAGCGGTAGCGACTACAGGTTGCCCACGTGAGCCAGCGATATCAATCCCTTTATTTCCCCCCTCAGCGGCTGAGAAATTATCTATGACTTTCCCTTCTGTAGGCCAACGCCAACCAGTGATAGCAACATTACTGCTGCTGGGTACTGGCCTCGGTTCGGCAACAGGAGCCGACGCCCCTGCCTTGGGTAACATCTTACCCACATTCTTTTTACCCGAATTTCCAGAATACGCATTAGTCGATTGAGAATCAACCTGAGAAGTTTGCATCTGCCCATTTCTGGTTGCATTCACAGGTAACATGTGACCACTATTACTGGCCATTACCTGTGAAGCATTAGCGTTCATATTGTTGCCCAGCGTCAGTGTCTGGCCGACATTCAGACTATAAGGTTCTGAAATGCCATTGCGCTGAGCCAGCTCCCGGTAATCATTACCGCTGATCCAGGCAATATAAAACAGGGTATCGCCGCGCTTGACGATATAGTTAGTACCGGTATAACTGCCTTTCGGAATATTACTGTAGCTGCGGTTATAAACTATCTTGCCTTCATGAGTGGTAATATTGGAAGAGCTTGGCGAAGTAATGCGCGGAGTCGGAGAAGACATCATGCCTCCCCGACTTCCAGTGCCACCATCCACACTGCTGATCGGTGCCGATCGATTGTTACTGTTAGAACAACTAGCTAATCCTGCAACAATAACCATACATGCAGCGATCTGTTGCCAATTCATTATTTGGCCTCCCATGCGCCGAACTCCCCTATAACCATAAAATTTACTATTCTATCCAGCCAGTGATATCCCTCATCCGTAGAAAAGTCGCTGAACTCTGGTAATTTATTCTGTATTCAGAATGAGAAAATGTACTTTTTCATCAAGGCATACAAGCCAATCTAAGAAATAATGCAATTCTGTGATGCTAGCGATATCAACAAATTAGTACAATAAACACGTGTGTTGAAATCTTAAAGGCTGAGAACATTTAAATGATGATTTGCCACGGTATCAGGCAAGCTCACCTTTGACCAGCGGAACAAACCTAACAGCTTCAACGGTCTGAACGATATATTCACCGTTATGGTGTTCTACCACCTGCAACATTTGCTGCTGTTCACCCACCGGTAATACCATAATGCCACCTTCATCGAGCTGCTCCATCAACGCGGTAGGAATTTCAGGTGGCGCAGCCGTGACGATTATGGCATCAAAAGGGCCTTTTGATGCCCAGCCTTGCCATCCATCACCATGACGTGTAGATACATTATGCAGATCGAGCTGTTTAAGGCGACGTTTGGCCTGCCACTGTAGTCCTTTAATACGCTCGACTGAACATACATGTTGAACCAGGTGAGCCAGAATTGCAGTTTGATAACCGGAACCCGTACCTATTTCCAATACTCTTGAAACTGGTGTTAACCGTAAGAGTTCGGTCATTCTGGCAACCATATAAGGCTGAGAGATCGTTTGGCCAAAACCTATTGGTAGCGCTGTATTTTCATAGGCTTTATGTTCAAAAGCCTCATCAACAAAGCGCTCCCGAGGTACGGCAGATACCGCCTGTAACAGACGCTCATCCTGAATCCCCTGCTGATGCAACTGCGCCAGCAACGTTTGCATACGCTTGTTTACCATTCCCCGCAAACCTCAGCGCTAGCTAACCTTATCAACGTATCTATCCTCTAAAGAAAGGGAATATATCTCTGTAACATCAAGAAAATATTCAGATATTCTAAAACTGAAAAAGGTAAACTCGTGTTGAATGAGGCAGTAATGTCTGCCGCCTACTGTGCCTGTAGCACAATTTCCCTTACTACGCTGGTGGCAAAACTTCCCGCTGGAAGCCAAAAGCGTAATTGAACCGTCATCTTATCCTGCCATTCCCACTGCAATTCCCGAGGATAAAGTAAAACGGCACGACGAGCGGGCTCTACCCGCTCACGCTGTAGTAATGACAGCAGCAATGGTTGTGTCTGCAGACACTGTTGCTCAAAGTCCAGAGCCGCATCTTGCGTACCTAACGCACCATCGCCAGGCAATGGCGCCGTAATCTGTAATGTGCCCTGTTCGACACGCTGCTGTAGAGCAGTTAGCTCATCCTTCTGCGCCACAAACCAACTGCCTCGACCCGTCAATTGTAAAGCATCACCGCAAAAGACCACTTTTTCCTGTTGCTGCGCCAAGCGGGCGCTGGTAACACAGTTAAAGAGTTCACTACGGCTGGCAGAAAGATAAAAGCTGCGTTTACTACGTTCTTTCACCAGAATGTCATTACTCGCCCAACGCCGGGCCTGATCAAGGTTATTGCCCTCGCGGCCAAACCGCTGACTACCGAAATAATTAGGCACGCCAGCAGTAGTAATACGTTGCAAACGATCTTCTACCGATTGTCGATCGCTGATGTGACGCAATACCAGCGTAAAGGTATTGCCTTGCAGCGCGCCTATACGCAGTTTACGACGGTGTCGAGCAGCCTCAAGAAGCTCACATCCTTCCAGTTCAAATGCCTGCAGATCCGGAGTTTCTTTTCCTGGTAAATGGAGACAAAACCATTGTTCAGTAACCGCATGACGATCCTTAAGACCGGCATAACTGACAGCACGCGCAGGAATATGAGCAAACTTTGCCAGCGCTTCAGCCACAAATACAGTATTACATCCCCGTTTGCGTATTCGTACCAACAGATGTTCGCCTTCGCCATCTGGTTGGAAACCGAGATCCTCGACCACAATAAAATCGTCAGCAGTGGATTTCATCATCCCTGTTGACTGTGGTTTTCCATGCAACCAGGTAAGCTCATCGGCAGTGTTCATCGTTACCATGCCACGACCCCGGCAGAATCATCTTTTAACAACAATACGACTGCTTCACAGGCAATGCCCTCGCCACGACCAGTAAATCCTAGTTGTTCAGTCGTGGTCGCTTTGACATTCACATCATCCATGTGGCATTGCAGATCTTCCGCCAGATTGACACGCATTTGTGGAATATGCGGAGCCATTTTAGGGGCCTGGGCAATGATGGTGACATCCAGATTTCCCATACAGTAACCTTTATCTCTGATACGTTGCCATGCATCACGTAGCAGTTCCCGACTGTCTATATTTTTATAAGCAAGGTCGGTGTCGGGAAAGAGTTTACCGATATCGCCCAGAGCAACCGCACCCAACAACGCGTCGGTGATGGCATGCAACACGACATCACCATCAGAATGGGCCAACAATCCCTGAGCATAAGGGATACGAACACCACCGATCACCAGTGGACCTTCGCCACCAAATTTATGGACATCGAAACCGTGACCGATACGCATCGCGCATTCTCCTTTTAGGTAATTTTTTGATTTTTAAAACTATTGGTCAGATAAAACTCAGCTAAGGCCAAATCCTCCAGACGTGTTATCTTGATATTATCCGATCTGCCACTGACAATCTGTGGATGATAACCGCAGTACTCCAACGCTGATGCTTCATCAGTGATGGATACGCCATCATTCAGTGCCCGCTGAAGGCAGGTTCTGAGCAAATCCAGAGGAAAAAGCTGCGGAGTTAAGGCATGCCAGAGATCATCTCGTTCTACTGTATGCTCAATCAACCCGTCTGAACTGCGCTTCATCGTATCACGAACAGGAGCAGCCAGAATGCCACCTATCTCACTCTGTTCTGTCAGCGCCAACAGATGATTCAGATCATCTCGATGCAGACATGGACGAGCTGCATCATGTACCAGTACCCATTCGGCCTGAGTCACATGCAGCAAACCCGCCAAGACGGAATCCGCACGCTGTTTGCCGCCAGTCACCACCGCGATCTGCGGATTATTTGCCAAAGGAAGAGAATAAAAATAGCCATCATCGGCACTGATGACTACGATCACCTGCCGAATACGAGGATGCTGTAGCAACGCGTCAATAGTATGTTCGAGGATGGTTTTGGAACCGATAGTCAAATACTGTTTCGGACGGTCACTTTTCATCCGGCTACCATTGCCAGCAGCCGGCAAGATAGCAACGACCTCATGCGGGGGAGCAATCAGAGTAGACATACCTAGCGTAATGTTGAGCTGGAGGATGGCGCAGGTAGCGCGGTAGTGGCAGTGTGACGGCCAGATTGATCAGGAACCAGACGATAGAAACTTTCACCAGGTTTAATCATTCCCAGCTCATTACGTGCACGCTCTTCGATGGCTTCCTGTCCACCATTAAGATCGTCGATTTCAGCAAACAACTGCTCGTTACGGGATTTTAGTTTGGCGTTATTCTCCTGTTGAACAGACACACTATCTTTCACCCGCACGTAATCATGGATACCATTTTTGCCCAGCCACAGTGAATACTGTAACCAGCCAAGTATTATTAACAATAACAGCGTAAGTTTTCCCATTCCGCCCCCTGAAAAGCCATCTAATCATCCCATAACTTTTATCCAGACTCCACAGTGCATCAACAATTGCTGAATACATGAGAGAGAAAAAAGCCGCTAAATAGCGAAGAAAGAGGGGAAAGGTGAATTTTTTACAAGACAACACAATTCAACAAAGAAGTGGAACAGAGGAGAATCGGGGGGAATAATCGCTGATAAAACGACTAACACAGCCTGAATGATCACCACCAGCCGGTAATTAATGCAAATACCAGCCAGAACAGCGATACCGTCGTGATCCCGCTGCACAAAATCATCATCGTGGTATTTTCCTGCCACAATATACTGTAAGCCACGCCAATCAACACCGATAACGGCATCAGAGCCAGGAAAAAAGGCCAAGTGTATAACATCAGAAACAAAGTAACATTCAGGCCGTAGACCAAAAAAGGAAGGACAAACGCCAGCCAATAGAAAGAGAAACCAGCGATAGCCCCCATAAACGGATAGGATACTTGAGTATCCTCATCCCGCCGATGGCTGGCTTCACTACCCAGTAATGGTGTGACATTCTGCATAATCTTTATCTTTCCCACGGTCTCCCTATCATCAAACGCCTGATGATATTTTCACAAGGAGATCAAGGGTTGATAATAGCTCGACCCTGCAACATATCTAACAATTGAGAGATCAAATGTGTTACCAATTGTTCTCCATCTAAATGCAATTCTGGCAGCTCAGGGGCCTCATAAACAGCGTCAATGCCAGTAAAATTACGCAACTCACCCGCACGGGCTTTCTTGTACAACCCTTTGGGATCGCGTGTTTCACAGATCGCCAGTGGCGTATCCACAAAAACTTCAATAAATGGCTGACCATCCAGCAAATCACGCACCATTTTCCGCTCAGCGCGGTGCGGTGATATAAACGCCGTTAACACAACCAGACCCGCGTCGACCATTAATTTAGATACTTCGCCTACTCGGCGGATATTCTCCCGCCGGTCATCATCACTGAAGCCTAAATCACGACATAGACCATGCCGGACATTATCGCCGTCCAACAGATAGGTACTGACGCCTTTTGCATGCAGCGCCTGCTCCAGCGCGCCAGCCAACGTAGATTTACCAGAACCGGAAAGTCCGGTAAACCACACCACGGCACCACGGTGTCCATGCCGGCGTTCTCGATCAGTTCGTGTAACCGCATGAGGATGCCAGACAATATTCTCGTCAGCAGACGCCATCACTCGGGGAGAATATTCAGACACGCTATTTCCCTCCCAACAGATCACGCGCACCCCAATGAGGAAAATGACGGCGGACTAACGCATTCAACTCCAGCTCAAACGCACTATGAGCATCAGGATCCTGATACGGCTGTTCAATCACTTCACGTACCAGGCCCGCACCCACCGTGACATTGGTTAAACGATCAATAAAAATCATGCCGCCGGTAACAGGATTCTGTTGGTAATTATCCAATACCAGCGGTTCATCAAAAGTCAGTTCAACCAGCCCAATACCATTCAATGGCAAAGCATCCGTCACACGCTGCGTCAGCGTATTGATTTCAACCTGATACTGGATATTTTCCACCCGGGCGCGAGTGTTCTTACCCGCAATCTTGATATTGTAACTTTGGCCCGGCACTAACGGTTGTTCCGCCATCCAGACCACATCCACCTGCGCACTTTGTACCGTATTCAGGTTTTCAGCACTGTCCACCAGCAGGTCTCCCCTACTGATATCAATTTCGTTTTCCAGTACCAATGTTATGGCTTCTCCCACTTGCGCCATCTGCAAGTCACCATCAAAGGTGACAATTCGGCTGATGGTGGACTCAACGCCAGAAGGTAACACCTTGATACGATTACCGACGCGGACGACTCCCGAAGCCACGGTTCCCGAGTAACCACGAAAATCCAGATTAGGGCGGTTGACATACTGCACAGGAAAACGCATCGGTTGTTCCAGACTACGTGGAATCACGTTGACCGTTTCCAGTACATCCAGCAAGGTCGGTCCAGTGTACCAATTCATCGTCTCACTGGGCGAAGCTACATTGTCACCATCCAGTGCAGAAATGGGCACAAAAGTAATATTCAGATCGGTAGGCAGTTGCTGGGCAAAATCCAGATAATCCTGTTTGAATTGTTCAAAAACGGCTTGCTGGTAATCCACCAAATCCATTTTATTCACCGCGACCACCAGATGGCGAATGCCCAGCAAGGTGGCAATAAAGCTATGCCGCCGAGTCTGATCCAACACGCCTTTACGGGCATCAATCAACAGAATGGCCAGCTCACAAGTAGAAGCTCCTGTCGCCATATTACGCGTGTACTGCTCATGGCCCGGCGTATCAGCAATAATAAATTTACGCTTCTCGGTAGAGAAATAGCGATAAGCCACATCAATGGTAATACCCTGCTCACGTTCTGCCTGCAGACCATCCACCAGTAATGCCAGATCCAGCTTTTCACCCTGGGTGCCAAGCCGCTTGCTGTCACTATGCAGTGTGGAGAGCTGATCTTCATAAATCTGACGGGTATCGTGCAACAAACGCCCGATAAGCGTACTTTTGCCATCGTCGACGCTGCCACAGGTCAGAAAACGCAGCAAACTTTTGTTCTGCTGTGCTTGGAGGTAAGCCTCGACACCGCCCTGTTCAGCGATCTGTTTTGCTATTACATGATTCATGCGACCGATTCCTCAGAAATACCCTTGACGCTTTTTCAGCTCCATTGACCCGGCCTGATCGCGGTCGATCACCCGTCCCTGACGCTCACTGGTAGTAGAGACCAACATCTCTTCAATGATTTCCGGCAATGTTTGTGCCTGCGACTCCACCGCCCCCGTCAACGGCCAACATCCCAGAGTACGGAAACGCACCATACGTTGCGTAATCACCTCACCCGGTTGCAGATTGATACGATCGTCATCCACCATCAGTAACATGCCATCACGCGACACAATTGGACGTGGAGCCGCCAGATAGAGCGGGACAATATCGATATTTTCCAGATAGATGTACTGCCAGATATCTAGCTCAGTCCAGTTAGACAGCGGGAACACACGGATACTTTCACCTTTATTAATCTGTCCGTTGTAGTTGTGCCACAGCTCCGGGCGCTGGTTTTTAGGATCCCAGCGGTGAAAACGATCACGAAACGAATAAATACGTTCCTTGGCACGCGATTTCTCTTCATCCCGGCGTGCGCCACCAAAGGCGGCATCAAAACCGTATTTATCCAGTGCCTGCTTTAACCCTTCGGTTTTCATAATATCGGTGTGTTTGGCACTGCCGTGTACAAAGGGGTTAATTCCCATAGCAACGCCCTGCGGATTGCGGTGTATCAGCAATTCACAGCCATAGGCTTTGGCCGTGCGATCACGGAATTCGTACATGGCGCGGAATTTCCAACCAGTATCCACGTGCAGTAATGGAAACGGCAGTGTTCCCGGATAAAATGCCTTACGCGCCAGATGGAGCATGACTGATGAATCCTTGCCGATCGAATAGAGCATTACCGGGTTACCAAATTCAGCCGCCACTTCACGGATGATGTGGATGCTTTCTGCTTCTAACTGCCGTAAATGCGTGAGTCTTTTTTCGTCCATAATCGTACCTTAAGACAAATTCACGACGACCGGACGGTGTTCAACCGTAGCCATCTGCGTTTGTGTATGTTCACCAAACCAGGCGATATGCTGGTGTAAATTGACCACTTCGCCGATCACCAGCAAAGCTGGCGTCGGGGCTTGCTGCGCCAGTTGTTCCAATGTTTGCAATGTGCCGATCAGCACCTGCTGATCACGTCGTGTACCACGACTAATCACCGCCACGGGCGTTGTCGCCTCACGTCCGTGAGTAATCAACTGATGGCTGATCTCCGCCGCCTTGACCGTTCCCATATAGATCGCCAAAGTCTGACGCCCACCAGCTAGTGCAGACCAGTCCAAAACATCACCATCAGGACGACAATGACCGGTGATGAACACGACGCTCTGGGCATAATCCCGATGCGTCAGCGGAATACCGGCATACGCTGTTGCTCCCGCTGCCGCCGTAATTCCCGGCACCACCTGAAATGGAATTCCTGCCTGTGCAACATGTTGCAACTCTTCGCCACCACGGCCAAACATGAACGGATCGCCGCCTTTCAGACGCACGACGCGTTTCCCCTGCTGTGCCAACGTGACGAGCAGTTGATTAATCTCTTCCTGAGGTAGCAGATGCGCACTAGCACGCTTACCGACACAGATGCGTTCCGCATCCCGGCGTATCAGTTCCAATACATCCGAACTGACCAGATGGTCATACAGCACGGCATCAGCCTGCTGGATCAATTGTAAACCGCGGAGTGTGAGTAACCCCGCATCCCCCGGACCGGCACCAACCAACGCTACTTCGCCCTGTACTGACTGAGGCTGTTCGAGCTGCTGCTGTAGCTCCTGCTCTGCCTGCGCCAATTGTCCGGTAGCGATTAAACTGGCAAAGCGTCCGTTGAAAATACGCTCCCAGAAACGCCGGCGCTCTGTTATCGATTGCAAACGCTGTTTGATTCGGGTACGCCAACTACCCGCCAATTGAGCCATTTGCCCCAAGCTGGAGGGTAATAACGCTTCCAATTTTTCGCGCAACATCCGTGCCAGCACCGGTGCTTGTCCACCAGAAGAGATCGCTACCAGCAAAGGAGAACGGTCGACCAACGAAGGGAAAATAAACGAGCATTTTGGCTGATCATCCACCACGTTAACCAACAACTGATGCCGATTGGCGGCATCAAATACTACCGCGTTCAATTCAGTATCATCAGTCGCCGCGATGACCAGAAAAACACCGTCTAACTGCAATGGCGTAAACTCCTGGGCAATCCAAGCGATCTTTCCCGTCTGCTGCTGCATACTGAGTGGCTCACACAATGCCTTAGCCACCACTTTCACTTCAGCGCCAGCACGGTGAAGCAGTTCAATTTTACGCGTTGCCACTTCGCCGCCACCGACGACAAGTACGGGGCGATGCCGGAGATCAGCGAATAAAGGGAGATAGTTCACAGAGGCCTTTACTAAGCTAAAAAAATCATAAAGTGACTATAAAGTGTATGGGGAAGGGTTATGAAATGCCGAATTAGAATGATAAGTTCCGTAATGGAATAACGAGTTATTAAAAACAGAACAAAAAGCTTAATAACTGTTTATATTAACCCTTAATTACACTGCATTTATTGTTGAACAGTATAGCATTTTTCTGATTCAACATTTTTCACGCTTACATCAAAAACAGTGTGCGTTTATTTACATCAAAATAGATCTCCGCTTTCACGGAGATCACAGAAACAGCAAGCATCACCACGCAAAAGTGATTACTACAACAAAAAGAGTAACCGTCAAAAGCACATTTACTGACAACAGTAGTAAAGCCGAGATAGCGTTCAGCCTTCGTGCAGCCCGCACTCTCGCTTAAGGCCGAAGAAACGGGTTTCCTCTTCACTCATACCAGGCTCCCATTTACGAGTAGTATGTGTATCGCCTACCGACAAATAGCCTTGATCCCACAGCGGATGATAGCTCAGGTCGTTTTCTTTCAGATACTGATAAACTTGCCGATTATCCCAGTCAATAATCGGCAAGAGCTTGAACACACCACGCTGCACCGCCAATACCGGTAAATGACCACGGCTGCCAGACTGCTCACGACGCAACCCGGCAAACCAGCTCTGCGCCTGTAGTTCCTTAAGGGCACGATTCATCGGTTCAACCTTGTTGATGTGATTATACTGCTCAATACCTTTCACACCCTGCTCCCACAGCTTGCCATAGCGAGCTTCCTGCCAGGCTGGAGAGAATTCCGCACGGTAGACATGCAGATTCAGATTAAGCCGCTCCGTCAGGTTATCGATAAACTGATAGGTTTCCGGAAACAGGTACCCGGTATCCGTCAGGATAACCGGGATATCGGGACGCTGCTGAGTCACCAGATGCAGACACACTGCCGCCTGAATGCCAAAACTGGAGGAGAGCACAAAATTACCTGGCAGATTTTCCAGTGCCCAGGCTACCCGCTCCTGTGCCGATAGTAATTCAAGTTGGCCGTTTATCACCACCAGCGCGGCAGACTGTTCTGAATGTGGCAAAACGTTAAGCGCCGCCAGATCAAACGTAGACATCAGGATCTCCTGTCAGTCATAAAAATCACGGGCTGGGTCCAGCACCGGTTTAATAATGTTGGCGCGGATCGTGAAATCGCCGAAGCCTTCCCCGTCATGACGCTCTTTGGCCCAACGGCCAACCAATTGATCAATATCACTGAGGATTTCCGCTTCGGTAATATTCTCCCGATACATACGTGGAATTCGCGTACCTTCCCGATTCCCACCAATATGCAGGTTATAACGGCCAATCGCTTTACCCACCAGCCCGATTTCCGCCAGTAAGGAACGACCACAGCCATTGGGGCAGCCAGTTACCCGCAAAACGATATGTTCATCAGCCACACCGTGTTGCTGCATCACCGCTTCCACTTTAGTGACAAACTCCGGAAGAAAACGTTCAGCTTCTGCCATCGCCAGCGGACAGGTTGGCAGCGACACGCACGCCATTGAATTCTTACGCTGCTCACTGATCGCATCATCCATCAGCCCATATTGCCGGGCTAATGTTTCAATGCTGGCCTTATCCCGTGACAATACACCGGCCACAATCAGATTCTGATTGGCTGTCAGACGAAAATCTCCCTTATGAATTTTGGCAATCTCGGCGATACCGGTTTTCAGCGGACGTCCCGGATAATCCAGGATGCGGCCATTCTCAATAAACAGTGTTAAATGCCATTTATTGTCAATACCTTTTGCCCAGCCGATACGATCACCACGCCCGGTGAATTCATACGGACGTACCGTTCCGAACGTTACACCCGACCGACGCTCTACTTCTTGTTTGAAAATATCTACGCCAACCCGCTCCAGAGTGTATTTGGTTTTGGCGTTTTTACGATTGGTGCGATTGCCCCAGTCACGTTGAGTGGTTACCACAGCTTCAGCCACCGCCAACGTCTGCTCCACTGGGATGTAACCCAGTTCGCTGGCGGTACGCGGATAGGTCGCTTTATCACCGTGAGCGATGGATAATCCCCCGCCCACCAGTACGTTAAAGCCCACCAGGCGACCATTGTCGGCAATAGCAACGAAGTTCAGGTCGTTAGCATGCAGATCTACATCATTCTGTGGTGGAATGACTACCGTGGTTTTAAATTTACGCGGCAAATAAGCCGGACCGAGAATCGGTTCTTCGTCCGTAGTGGCTACTTTTTCCTGATCGAGCCAAATTTCAGCATAGGCGCGAGTACGGGGTAACAGATGCTCTGAGATCTTTTTCGCCCATTCATAAGCCTGCTGGTGCAGTTCAGACTCTACCGGATTAGAGGTACACAATACGTTACGGTTAACATCATTGGCGGTAGCCAGTGAATCCAGCCCCACATCGTGTAATACCTGGTGAGCCGATTTCAACTTCGATTTCAGAATACCGTGAAACTGAAACGTCTGCCGGTTAGTGATACGAATACTGCCGTACAGCGTCTCTTCCGCAGCAAATTTATCAATGCCCAGCCACTGATCAGGCGTCATTACCCCACCGGGTAGACGGCAACGCAGCATCATGGCATGCCGTGGTTCCAGTTTCTGTTCAGCCCGCTCGGCGCGGATATCACGGTCATCCTGCTGATACATACCATGAAAACGGATCAGCAAAAAATTATCGCCGTTGAAACCGCCAGTCAGGCCGTCGTTCAAATCTTCAGCTATGGTGCCGCGCAGAAAATTACTTTCCAGCTTCAGACGTTCGGCATCAGCCAGTTTACCTTCTACCACCAGAGGGCCAGGATGTTTATCGCTCATTAGTACACATCTCGCTGATAACGCCGCTCAAGGCGCAGTTCACTTAAAAATTCATCTGCCAGCTCGGTATCCATGCCACCGTGTGCCGCCACCACATCCAATAATGCCCTTTCGACATCTTTCGCCATATGATTAGCATCGCCACAAACGTAAATATGTGCACCATCCTGAATCCAGCGCCACACTTCAGCGCCTTTTTCGCGGATCCGGTCCTGCACATAGATCTTGTGCGGCTGATCGCGTGACCAGGCTAGATCGACATCGGTCAGCAAGCCATCTTTCACATAGCGTTGCCACTCCACCTGATACAGGAAATCTTCGGTAAAGTGCGGGTTACCAAAAAACAGCCAGTTTTTACCCTCGGCACCCGCGGCTTCCCGTTGTTGCATAAAGGCTCGAAACGGTGCAATTCCGGTTCCGGGGCCGATCATGATAACGGGTGCCTCCGGATTGGTTGGCAGACGGAAATTGTCATTGTGCTCAATGAAAACACGAATTTCGTCATCTTCACCGAGCCGATCTGCCAGATAACCAGAAGCGCCACCGATGCGGTTACGCCCTTCATAATCATAACGAACTACCCCAACGGTGATATGTGCTTCATTGCCGACCTCTTCCTGTGAAGAAGCGATGGAGTACAGGCGTGGCGTTAATGGACGCAGTAACGCTATTAACTGCTCTGCCGTTAATTCTGTCGGGGCTTCGCGTACCATATCAACCAGAGGCGTCTGCTGTGCGTACCGTTGTAGCACGGCCTTTTCCGCCACCAGCCCCAGCAGTTTTTCACTGCGTGACCAGGCGGCATATTTTTCCACAATCGGTGCCGTGTTCTGGGTCAATTCAAAATGACAACGCAACGCTTGCGATAACGGCACGGTTTCCCCCGCCGCCACCACGGGTTCGTCACCCTTCAACCACAGTAAATCCAATAATTCCTGCACCAGCGCCGGATCATTTTCATACCAGACACCGAGGGCATCACCAGGCTGATAACGCAACCCGGATTCCCCCAAATCGATTTCGATATGGCGGATATCCTTTTCAGAAGCGCGCCCAGTAATGACTTGATTCACCGACAAAGAGGCCACCAGCGGTGCCTCCTTGGTATATGGGCTGCTGACAATAGTGTTAGCCGTTGAACTGACTGCCGTCGGCGCGGTTGCCCTGCTCTGAGCCGACAATCGAGGCTGAATCGTGTCCACCAACTGGCGACGCCACTGCTCCGCCTGCGGCTGATATTCCATATCCGCATCAACACGCTCCAACAAACGCTCGGCACCCAGTTCCGCCAAACGGCGGTCGAAATCTTTGCCAGCCTTGCTGAAAAATTCATAAGACGTATCGCCCAGACCGAATACTGCAAACGCCGTACCGGTAAGTTGGGGAGCCTTTTTCGAAAACAAAAATTTATACAACCCTACCGCCTCTTCCGGCGGTTCGCCTTCACCCTGGGTAGACGTTACCAGCAGCAGCAGCGTTTCCTGCGCAATCTGTTTGAATTTGTAATCACCAGCATTGACCAGCGTCACCGGCAGGTTGGCGGCCAATAAATCATCGCGCACCTGCTCGGCCACGCGTCGGGCATTACCTGTCTGAGAAGCTGAAATCAGCGTGATTATCTGTGGTGGCGCGGAAGCAACAGTCACACTGTTCGTGATATCCGTTGTTGTCACTCCGGATTGATGCTGCGCTATCCCCCAAAAATAACCGGACAACCAGGACAGTTGCATCGGTGATAAATCACCAGTTGCCGCCTGCAAGCGCGAAAGTTGCTCCGTACTCAACGGGAGCAACGAAGTCGGGGAAACCGAAGTTGTCATCGTGATATCTGTATCCTTGTTCTGGTCGGCCGGCACTCATGCAGATTGAGCGCGATAAAAATCGAATAGGGTATAAGGTAACCATCCGCATGGTAACAATTAAAGAAATGATGGACATATCAAATAACCAAAACGACTAAATGGTTTTTTTGATAGAAACTACCATCAAAAGTGGTATGGCGCATTCATAGCAAAATATCTCATTCATACTTTAGCTACAGAAAATATGCCTCTATGTTCACAATTAAGCAGTGAAAATCACTATTCATGCTTACTTACTGGTGAGAAATAGCACAACAGACAACTTTCCGGTAGTATGCGTCGGTTTTTCAGGCCATAAGAGATTTACCGCCATGCCAACCACACTGTTCAAAGATTTTCAGTTTGAAGCTGCACATCGTCTTCCCCATGTTCCTGCCGGACACAAATGCGGCCGCCTGCATGGACACTCATTTATAGTCCGACTGGAAATTACTGGCGAAGTCGGCGCGTATACCGGCTGGGTAATGGATTTCGCCGAACTGAAAGCAGCGTTTAAACCAGTCTGGGAACAGTTGGATCACCACTATCTGAATGAGATTCCCGGTCTGGAAAACCCGACCAGTGAAGTATTGGCCCAATGGATCTGGCAGCAGATAAAACCATCACTGCCGGAACTGAGTGCAGTCATGGTTAAAGAAACCTGCACTGCGGGCTGTATCTATCGGGGTGAAGGCATCAATAACGCCTGAATCCGGGCATCAGGCAATATCGAGATATTTGTGGGTCTGCATCGATAACCGCCAGTTGCGGGCAATACAGGTTTCAATGCACAGCCGGGTAGCATCCTCTTTCCGACTAATAGGCTGCAAGGCGACAATACGGGATTTATCGTCAGTCAGGCGGGCCAGCAGTATATCCAGTGCGGCGATATCCCGCTCCCGCGCGACTGGGTGTTTGATTTCATCGGCACGCAGCAACGCCTGATCGATAACCACCATACCACCGCGCATATTCACTTTCGGCGAGACGGTGACCCAACATTTCGGCGAACAGCGCACTTCGTGTGTGCCGCTGGTTTCAATCTGTGTGCTGAATCCCTGCCGCTCCAACGCTTGTGTCAGCGGTGTCAGATCGTGGATACAGGGTTCTCCGCCGGTAATCACCACATGCCGAGCGGTATAGCCCAGTTTACTGATCTGTAGCAGGATATCATCCACGCTGGCTTCGCCCCAGGCGTCACTCTCCTGGGTTTTTACCAATACTTCGTCCAGCGGAATCTGTCGAACCGCCAACATATCCCAGGTATGTTTGGTATCACACCAACTGCACCCCACCGGGCAGCCCTGTAGGCGGATGAACACCGCCGGCACGCCAGTAAAGTAACCTTCACCCTGCAGGGTCTGGAACATTTCGTTAATCGGGTACAGCATCGTGTTTCATCATTCCTTCTGGCTAAATCCGCATTATCACCGATAGCGGGTAACAATCATAAAAAAAAGGGCTTCCAACCACGAAAGCCCGTACAGGATAAGCCATGAGCCCAATTATAAATACACACGCAAATATTCAGACAGACACAAAATCGCCATCGCCTGGCCATATGGCATGGAAGTCAGCGGAATCTGGCGGTAATAGTCCAGGTCCTTGCCCATCGCGGTGCCGAAAGACACCTGTAGCAGCTCACCGTCACTATTTATATTGTTCACCACACCACGAATCGCCTTTTCAGCCACGACAGAGTAGCGTTTATCAATGTAACGCTTACGTACCGCCTTCAGAATACCGTAGGCAAACCCGGCGGTAGCGGAGCTCTCCAGATAGGAATTCGGGTCATCCAACAAGGTGTGCCACAGGCCGCTGTCATCCTGATATTTCTCCAGCGCCTCAACCTGGTTTTCCAGTACCTGAATCAGAAAACGACGGGTTGCATTGTGTGCTGGCAGATCAAGCAGCTCGATAAATTCCGGGATGACAATCGTCAGCCAACTGTTACCACGTGCCCAGCGCGCCTCGGCAAAATTGTGACTATCCGCGAATGTCCAGCCGTGGAACCATAACCCGCTCTGGCGATCCATCAAATACTGCACATGCAATAGGAACTGATAAGTCGCTTCCTCAACGAATTCAGGGCGGTTAAGCAATTTACCGATTTTGGCCAGCGGCAACACACTCATCATCAGCGTATCGTCCCACAGTTGATCGGTATTTTCACTGTTATACACGATATGTTGCAGGCCGTTTTTATGGGTGCGCGGCATGTCGTACATCACCCACTCAGCCCAACGCTCAAGGTAAGGTAGCCAACGGCTGTCACCGGTTTCTTCATAGCGATAGGCCAACGTCAGAAACGGGCAAACGGTATTGACGTTCTTGGTCGGCGTGCCTTCCTTCAAACGAGCGGTAAACCAGTCATCAATGATGGTCCGCATCTGTTCATCACCAGTCTGGCGGTAATATTGATAAATACCATACAACCCGATGCCATGCGTCCATTCCCAGCCAGCCCAGCCTTTGGTATCAATGACACGCCCATCATCCAGTCGTAGCAAAAACTCCCCGGTTTTGTCCTCGATATTGATCAGATTATTGGTAATACGACAAATCAGCGCTTTCAGACCATCACGTGAAATAAAGTATGCAGGCTGGCACAGTAGCGGACTGTGTTTTACAGGAAAGACGTTCATAGCGTTCCTCGAATTCGATTACATCACACCAAGCATTTTTGGCAAAAATAGCGTTAATTCAGGTAAATAGGTGATAAGCATCAGCACAGCGATGATGGCAATGTAGAAAGGGATTAATGGCTTAATCAGATCTTCCACTTTGACTTGTCCGACACTGGCCCCAACATACAGTCCACTACCGACAGGCGGTGTGATAGTGCCAATCGCCAGGTTGTAAACCATCAGAATCCCAAAATGCACTGGATCGACGCCGATTCTCACCATTATTGGCAGCAGAATGGGAGTGAAAATCAAAATTGCCGGGCCAATATCCATAAACGCACCCACAACCAGCAGGAAGAGTGTCACTACCAGCAAGATTATTTTCGGGCTTTGTGAGATACCCAGGATCAGTTTGCTAAGGGCACCTGGAATGCCAGTCATCGACATGGCAAACGACATCGCGGAAGACGTTGCCAACAAGAACATGATGACGCCCGTCATAATAAAGGTCTGGATGAGGATCCTTGGGATATCCTTCCAGGACAGCGTTTTATACAAGAACAGTGTCAGATAGGCGGTATAGATTACGGCTACCGCAGAGGCTTCGATGGCAGTGAAGATGCCCTGGACGATACCACCGACAATAATGACCACCAGCAGCATACTCGGGAGCGCATCACGTGTAACTTTCCAGGCCATCCCCTTTTGCAGAGCAAAGAAGTTAGTATAGTTGTTACGCTTGGCAACGATATAAGCCACTACCATACAACTGATTCCCCATAAAACCCCTGCCACCAGCCCCCCCGCAAACAGTGCAGCGATAGAGGTTCCACCACTGGCCAGTGCATACAGGATGAAGGCGGTAGTGGGCGGAATCAGCATGCCCGTTGGTGCTGAAGCAATATTGACTGCGGAAGCAAAACTACGGCTGTATCCCTCTTTAGCACTCATCGGCACCAGTACACCGCCAATGGAGGTTGATGCCGCAATCGCTGAGCCGGAGACCGCACCAAACATCATATTCCCGGCGATATTAGTGTAAGAGAGTGAACCGGGAATGCGGCCAGTGAAGAGTTTTGCAAAATTCACCAAACGGGAGGCTATACCACCATTATTCATGATGACCCCGGACAGAATGAAAAACGGGACCGCCAGCAGTGCAAAACTGTCCAGGCTGGAAAACATTTTTTGCGCCGTGGTGAACATCGCGATATTAAACGGCAGCACCAACATGATAGTCGCGCCGGAAGCAATCACGATACACAAACCAATGGGGGCGCCCAAAGCCAGTAACAAGATAAAAATACCCACCAACATGCTGGCGGCGATAACAGGATCAATCATGATGGCCTCCCGCTAATGTATGACCTTGCTTCGGGTTCGATTTCTTATTGTGGTTCCGCGCCTCCCTGCTCATATCGACAATATTCAGCACGCAGTAAACAATGGTGAGGACACCTGAAAGCGGGAGGGAGTAATACACTTTACCCATCGAAATCTGCAAGACTGGAGAAATCTGCATCATGGCGTTCAGCGAAACATGCCAGCCGCCAATGATCAGGATGTAAATCGAAAATAGGATAAACACCACCTGAATAACCATGTTCCAGTAAGCGGTCAGGCGTGGCGGGCACTTATCCAGGAACAGCGTTAAACTAATGTGTTCACGTTTACCTGCAACATAGGCTAAACCAATGACGGACAGCCAAACCAGGGAGAAACGGAGAAATTCTTCTGAGAAAATGCTGGGTGCATTGAATATATAGCGACTGATAACCTGCCAGCAGGCAACCAAAACCATCACGATCAGTAAACTGCAACAGAAGACTTCTATGACTCTGTCCAGCCATTTTCTAATTATGTTCATAAAACCCTCAACATCATGCCAAATGGGAGAAAGGAAACCCTTTCTCCACAACAAAACCTATTGACTCACTTGGCTGATTTTTTGGTACAGCGCATAAACCTGTGGCTTGCTTTTCAGTTTTTCATAGATCGGCTGGACCGCCTTTTTAAACGGGGCATAGTCGATGTTGAAGAACTGCACACCAAACTGGGATTTGGCCAGATCACGGGTTTTATCCATCTCTTCCTTCCACGCTTTCTTCTCAACCTCAACCGATTCGTGAATCGATTCCTGTAACGCTTTCATTTGAGCCGGTGTTAACTTGGTTTTGGTCAAACTACTCATGATCACAATGTCAGGAATGCGGGTATGCATGTCGTAGGTGTAATACTTGGCCACTTCTCCGTGGCGGGCGATAGTGAGGGCAAATTCATTATTCTCCGCACCATCAATGATACCTTGCTGCAATGAGGTATAGACTTCTGCCTGACTCATGGCGATAGGGGAAGCGCCGAGCAGTTTCATTGTGTTGATGGACGTTTCACTCTGCATGACCCGAATCTTTTTCCCTTTCAGATCATCAATACTTTTGACCGGTCCTTTGCTCATATAGAAACTGCGCGCACCAGAGTCATACCACCCCATGCCAATGAAACCCTGTGTTTCAGTAGATTGATAAACCGGATCCATGATGTCGGGATCGTCCATCACCTTGTAAAATTCTTCTTGATTCTTAAATAGATAGGGTAAAGAGAACACCCCATAAAGCGGAGAGAAACTTTCCAATAAACCCGATGAAACCTTGGTCAGGTCAATCGCACCGACCTGCGTCATTTCAACCAGTTCACGCTCACCACCGAGCTGGCTGTCGGGGAAATACTGAATTTGCACCTCACCATGCGTTTTTTGTTCAACACTTTGACCGATGTATTGCAGCGCTTGTTTTACTGGTTCACTATTTTCCGCATAGGCCAGCTTAAGTACGGTTGCTGCGTAAACACCGTGACTGAGTGAGAAGAGTAAGGCCGCAGCAACCAACTTCATCGAGGTATTAATTTTACATATCTTCATCGCCATTCTTCTCCAATCGTTTTTTATGACGGTTTCAGGACAGACCAATATTTCGCTGTCATTGCCCTAACGTAGCACCCGACCATACTGAAGACCTTTGTGCTTTTGCCATGTCGGGCTATGCACTGGCAACCTGAAGAAGAACATCTTGATCGGGTTCAAAGTTTTTATAAAAAGCAATTTTAACAAAATAAAACCCACAGTTTGTTTATGACGATCACAGGAAATGAGGGGTTATTGCCACGCCACCACGAGAAAGACTTGTGGCATCAAGGCCGATAACGCAGGAGAGAAAAAGAGTTGCTCGTCAGTGCAGTTAGCGCACCGAGAAACATTGTGGCTTAGGAGATATCGTGGTCTGGAAAACAGAGAAGTGATGACAAAAAAAACCAGAGGTGCTTTGCACCTCTGGTTTTTCTGTTACGTAACGCAGAACGTTTTTACCGCATACTACCAGCAATACCGCTCCGCGGAAGACGCAATAATTACGCCTGGCCTTTCACTTCTTTCAGACCATTAAACGGTGCGCGGGCACCCAGTGCTTCTTCGATACGAATCAGCTGGTTGTATTTGGCAACACGGTCAGAACGGCTCATGGAACCGGTCTTGATCTGGCCAGCCGCCGTACCTACCGCCAGGTCGGCGATGGTAGCATCTTCAGTTTCGCCAGAACGGTGAGAAATGATAGCGGTGTAGCCAGCATCTTTCGCCATTTTGATAGCCGCCATGGTTTCGGTCAGAGAACCAATCTGATTGAATTTAATCAGGATGGAGTTGACGATACCTTTTTCGATGCCTTCCTTCAGGATCTTGGTATTGGTCACGAACAGATCGTCACCCACCAGCTGGATTTTGTCACCCAGCACTTTGGTCTGGTAAGCAAAACCATCCCAGTCGGACTCATCCAGACCATCTTCAATAGACACGATCGGGTATTCGTTGGTCAGGCCTTCCAGATAGTGAGTGAATTCCTGAGAAGTAAAGGTTTTACCTTCGCCTTTCAGCTCGTAGTTACCCGTTTCTTTGTTGTAGAATTCGGAAGCCGCGCAGTCCATGGCCAGCGTGATGTCTTTACCCAGCACGTAACCGGCTTTTTCTACCGCTTCTTTGATAGCAGCCAATGCAGCCGAGTTGGATTCCAGGTTTGGTGCATAACCACCTTCATCACCCACAGCGGTATTCATACCTTTAGCTTTCAGGACTTTTGCCAGGTTATGGAATACTTCAGAACCGATACGGATCGCTTCTTTCACGGTTTTCGCGCCAACCGGCTGAATCATGAACTCCTGGATATCAACGTTATTATCCGCGTGTTCGCCACCGTTGATGATGTTCATCATCGGCAATGGCATAGAAAATTTGCCTGGGGTACCGTTCAGTTCGGCAATATGTTCATACAGCGGCATACCTTTGGAAGCCGCCGCCGCTTTAGCGCTGGCCAGAGAAACCGCCAGTATGGCATTGGCACCAAAGTTGGATTTGTTTTCAGTGCCATCCAGATCGATCATGATCTTATCGATGTTAGCCTGGTCTTTGGCATCTTTTCCCAAGACAGCTTGAGCAAGCGGACCATTAACAGCAGCAACCGCTTTGGTAACACCTTTGCCCAGGAAACGGGATTTATCGCCATCACGCAGTTCCAGAGCTTCGCGGGAACCGGTAGAAGCACCTGACGGCGCCGCAGCCAGACCAACGAAACCACCTTCCAGGTGAACTTCAGCCTCAACAGTCGGATTTCCGCGTGAGTCGATGATTTCACGGCCAATGACTTTAACAATTTTGGACATTAGATTTTCCTCAGTACAAGTTAAACTAAAACCTCAGACAGACAACGCGCGATCACAGACTCGCGCATTGCTGACAAAATTCATTTCACCAAACGCTTCTGATACGCCCCTGCGGCTTTTACAAAGCCAGCAAACAAGGGGTGTCCATCACGGGGAGTTGACGTAAATTCCGGATGAAACTGACACGCGACAAACCACGGATGATCAGGAATTTCAATAATTTCCACCAGCTTGCGATCGGAGGAAAGACCGGCAACACGCAATCCCGCCGCTTCAAGCGGTTTCAACAACATATTGTTCACTTCATAACGGTGACGATGGCGTTCAATGATCGTCGGCTCACCATAAAGCTGGCGTACCAGGCTTCCTTCAGCCAGATGGCATTGCTGTCCGCCTACACGCATAGTACCGCCCAGATCGCTCTTCTCGCTGCGGACTTCGATGTTACCATCTTCGTCACGCCACTCGGTAATCAACGCGACAACCGGATACTTGCAGTCTGGTACAAACTCTGTTGAGTTTGCCCCATCCATACCGGCAACATTACGGGCAAATTCAATTAATGCGACCTGCAACCCCAGGCAAATGCCTAAATAGGGAATCTGATTTTCACGGGCATAACCTGCCGCCATGATTTTGCCTTCGATACCACGATAGCCAAAGCCACCCGGAATCAGAATCGCATCTAAACCTTTCAGCACGCCGACACCACGGGTTTCAACGTCCTGTGAATCAATAAGCTTGATATTCACCGTCAGGCGGT
Source organism: Prodigiosinella confusarubida (assembly GCF_002847015.1). Classification (GTDB taxonomy): domain Bacteria; phylum Pseudomonadota; class Gammaproteobacteria; order Enterobacterales; family Enterobacteriaceae; genus Prodigiosinella; species Prodigiosinella aquatilis. The sequence goes on along the minus strand of NZ_CP025085.1, from coordinate 1,585,738 downwards.
TCTTCAAACCACCATGTTTCAATGCTTCAATTACTGACTTATAGGCATCCGGTAGTTCAACATACTTACCGACCATACCAATCGTCACTTCGCCGCCAGGATTCGCTTCTGCATAAATGACCTGTTCCCATTCTGACAGATCAGCTTCCTCACAGTCCAAGCTGAATCGTTTACAAATATAATCGTCCAGGCCCTGTGATTTCAATAGCGCCGGGATTTTATAAATGGAATCAAGATCCTTCAGAGAGATAACCGCTTTTTCCGGTACGTTGCAGAACAACGCAATTTTTGCGCGCTCATTAGCCGGCACGGTACGATCAGAACGGCAAATCAGCACATCGGGCTGAATACCGATAGACAGCAGCTCTTTAACGGAATGTTGGGTAGGTTTGGTTTTCACTTCACCAGCCGCCGCCAGATAAGGCACTAGCGTCAGGTGCATAAACAGCGTGTGCTCACGCCCTACTTCCGCTGCCATCTGGCGAATAGCTTCCAGGAATGGCAGGGATTCGATGTCACCCACCGTACCGCCGATTTCCACCAGCACAACATCATGGCCTTCACCGCCTTCAATGATGCGCTCTTTAATCGCGTTAGTGATGTGAGGAATAACCTGAATGGTCGCCCCCAGATAGTCGCCTCGACGCTCTTTACGCAAAACATCGGAATAGATACGTCCGGTGGTGAAGTTGTTACGGCGCGTCATTTTAGTACGGATAAAGCGCTCATAATGACCCAGATCAAGATCGGTTTCTGCGCCATCTTCGGTAACAAACACTTCACCATGCTGCGTTGGACTCATCGTACCCGGATCCACATTGATATACGGGTCCAGTTTCATGATGGTAACGTTGAGGCCACGGGCTTCGAGAATAGCCGCGAGAGAGGCTGCGGCAATGCCTTTACCCAGAGAGGAAACGACCCCGCCGGTCACAAAAATATAATTAGTTGTCATGCTGAACCTGAGAGTTTAGGTTTAAGGACGATAGAAAGACCAAGACGGGAAAGTAGTATACCCGAACCTGATGAACGTCACAAATGTTCGTTTTGCCAATTGTGACGTAGCCATCTTCTTGGTGAACGGGCGCTAACTCCAAAAAGCAACCATAACAAGTTATTTAATAATCATGTAGATAGCGGAAAAAAGGTCCTTAAACAGGCATTATCTCAGAGGAAAAGGACTTACCTTTTTTTTTCAGTCTCTTTCACTTGCTGCCAGGCTACTTCCATTTCGTCCAGACTCGCGTCAGAGAGCGTTTTTCCTTTAGTACTAATGAGTTGTTCTACCTGACGGAAGCGTCGGCTGAATTTATGATTCGCCTTTTGCAGCGCAATTTCCGCTTTATGTCCGAGATGACGGGAAAAATTCACGGCAGCAAACAGCATATCGCCAATTTCTTCTTCCAGTTTATCTTCATCAATCACCGCCTGCTTTGCCTCAAACATGACTTCGTCTATTTCTTCATAGAGCTTGTCAAGTACGGGTCCCAGGCTGGTCCAGTCAAAACCGACAGCGGCACAGCGCTGCTGTATCTTTTGCGCTCTCATCAGTGCCGGAAACGATTCAGGGATGTCATCCAACTGCGAATGACGATCTTTTTCGGCACGTTCCTGCGACTTGGTCTGTTCCCAATTGGCCAGCACGGCCTTACTGTCTGGCAGACAAGCATCAGCAAAAATATGCGGGTGACGGCGTTCCAGCTTATCGCTAATGGCATCACACACGTCAGAAAAATCAAACAACCCTTGCTCTTGTGCCATCTGCGCGTAAAACACGACCTGAAATAACAGGTCGCCCAGTTCACTGCGCAAATCATCAAAATCTTTACGGCTGATGGCGTCCAAAACTTCGTACGTTTCTTCCAGCGTATAAGGAGCAATGGTGTCAAACGTCTGCTCACGATCCCAGGGGCAACCCTTTGCGGGATCGCGCAGTTTTTTCATGATGTCAAGCAGACGTTCTGTGGATGAAGGCATTGTTCTGTCCTGATTTTTCCGATGAGTTTTTCCGATGAGAAGGAAAGCAGAGTTGATAAGCGTCGAGAGTATGATGGCAAATCGACATGCTTAACCCCGACCAGTCCCCCTTTTCAGGAGAGAGAAGGCAAAAATACCCTCTCCTGAAAAGAAAAGGACGGGAAGGTGTCATGCACAAAGTCCGACAAACATTCGTGGCTGGATTCACCTCAGGCTCCTTGCTGACGACGGGCGTCAATAACGTCTGGTAGCTGATTCAGCTTCGCCAATACGCGCCCCAGCACCTGAAGGTTGTAGATTTCTATCTCCATATCAATAGTGGCGACCTGCTGCTTCACATCACTACGACTGGAAACCCCAAGCACATTAACCTTTTCGTTGGCCAGGATAGTGGTGATATCACGCAGTAATCCGCTACGATCATTAGCAGTAACGCGTACCACTAATGAATAACCGCTGGAATAACTTTCTCCCCACACGGCTTCCACAATTCGTTCCGGCGCATGGACACGCAGATCATCCAGTTGCTCACAATCCGCCCGATGAATGGAAATCCCCCGCCCGCGGGTAATGAACCCCACAATATCATCGCCGGGTATCGGCTGGCAGCAACGAGCAATATGGTGCATCAGGTTACCAACCCCTTCCACCACCACTCGTCCATTATCTTTGTTATTGCGCTGGATGGATGGCTGTGGCTTTTGTGTCAACTGACGCAACGCCTCGCGATCCTGCTCTTCCGCACTGGGCTGATTCACCTTGGATTGCAGGAAATTTACCATCTGGTTGAGACGGATATCCCCACCGCCAATGCCCGCCAGCAACTCATCCATGGAATTAATGTTATAGCGGGGCAGCAACAGCTTCTCCGCCATCTTCAGACTGATGTTCAGATTACCCAGCTCGTCATCCAGGATTTGTTTGCCCGCCAGAATATTCTTATCGCGATCCTGTTTACGGAACCAGTTATGAATTTTGGAACGACCACGACTGGTGGTGACATAACCCAGATTAGGATTCAGCCAGTCACGGCTGGGATTAGGCTGTTTTTGGGTAATGACTTCGATCTGGTCACCCATCTGTAACTGGTAGGTAAACGGCACAATACGTCCGCCGACCTTGGCGCCAATGCAACGGTGACCAATGTCGCTGTGAATATGGTAGGCAAAATCCAGCGGGGTTGAGCCGATAGGCAGATCCATTACGTCCCCTTTCGGGGTAAACACATAAACCCGATCGTCAAACACCTGACTACGAACTTCGTCCAGCATTTCATCCGAATCAGCCATTTCTTCCTGCCAGGCCAGCAGTTTGCGTAACCAGGCAATACGGCCTTCATAGCCGGCACGACCGACGACCGAAGCACCTTCTTTATACTTCCAGTGCGCCGCCACGCCCAGTTCGGCATCTTCGTGCATCTGCCGGGTACGAATCTGTATTTCCAGCGTTTTACCGCCAGGCCCCAACACCACAGTATGAATAGATTGATAACCATTCGGTTTCGGGTTGGCTACATAGTCATCAAATTCATCCGGCAGATGGCGATAGTGAGTGTGAACAATCCCCAACGCCGCATAACAATCCTGCAAACGCTCAACCACGATACGCACGGCGCGGACATCAAACAGCTCATCGAACGACAGCGATTTCTTTTGCATCTTGCGCCAGATACTGTAGATATGCTTGGGACGGCCATATATGTCAGCCTTCACATCTTCCTTCGCCATTTCTGCACGCAATGTTTTAACGAAATCATCAATGTACTGTTCACGGTCAATACGCCGCTCATGTAACAGCTTGGCAATCCGTTTGTATTCATCCGGATGCAGGTAACGGAAACAGAAATCTTCCAATTCCCATTTAAGTTGACCAATACCCAGCCGGTTCGCGAGTGGCGCATAGATATTGGTACACTCTTTGGCGGCCAGTACTCTCTCTTCTTCTGGCGCATCTTTCACTTCACGCAGATGTGCGATCCGCTCTGCCAGCTTGATCACGACGCAACGGAAATCCTCCACCATGGCCAGCAACATACGGCGGATATTATCCACCTGCTCTGAGGCCATCGAATCATTCTGCGTGGCTTTCAGTTGGCGGATAGCATCCATATCACGCACGCCATGCACCAGATTGACAATATTCGCACCGAATTCTTCTCTGAGTACTTCTTCATCCACCACGTTGGCATTGGCCAACGGAAACAGCATGGCGGCGCGCATACTGTCATTATCCATACTCAATGTAGACAGGATTTCGACCATCTCGATACCACGCCACAGCAGCAGCATAGCATCCGGATGATTCTGAGTTCGTTGTTCGCAATAGCGCCAGGTTTCGGCTAAACGGTCACACGATTGCTTGCTGGCAATCCCTAACGACGCAATCCATGCATCCGGTACAAATTCGCCCGCCGTATTCAAATGCGCACTTCTTACCGCAACCATAATTTCTCCCTACTTTACCGAGCCACCGGAACCAAGCAAAAAAGTGCCATTGATTCAAGATGCCCGGTATGTGGAAACATATCCAGCATCGCGATACGCGCCAGCTGGTAACCCGCCGTCAGCAGGACTTTACTGTCCCGTGCCAGCGTGGTCGGATTACAGGATATATAAACTACATGTTTGGGGCTCAGTTTCACAATCTGTGGCATCACGCCGGGAGCACCCGCACGTGCCGGATCAAGTAACACTTTATCAAATCCTTGGGACGCCCACGGCTGCCGGGTCACATCATCTTCAAGATTTTGGTGAAAAAATGTAACATTGGATAAACCATTACTGTAGGCATTCTCCTTGCCCTTTACCACGAGGGCAGCCACACCTTCCACGCCGACGACCGCTGCCGCACGCTGTGCCAGCGGTAGCGTAAAATTCCCCATGCCGCAAAACAGATCCAGCACCCGATCTTGCGGCTGGACATCCAGCCAATCCAGCGCCTGCGCGACCATTTTCTGGTTAATATCATCATTAACCTGAATAAAATCACGCGGACTGAATGCCAGAGATAGTGAATCAACCTGATAATGCGGCTCAGAACCGTGCAGGCATTCCAACGTGTCGGCATCAGAGGCCAGAAACAAAGAGACAGCCTGTTGCCGGGCAAATCCAGACAATACCTGCCGGTCAGTCTGACTGAGCACATCGAGATGACGCAGAACAACCAGCGGTCCCTGTTCTGCCAGTACCAGTTCCACATGCCCCAGCCGTTTCACCGCTTGTAAACTGCTCAGGCAATCACGCAGCGGCACCAACAATGTCTCCAGTTCATGGCACAATATCGGGCAGACTTGAATATCTACCAGATCGTGTGAGCCAGCCTGCCGATATCCCATCAGCAAACGCTGCTGTTTCGCCAGATAGTATAATGCAAGTCGGGCACGCCGCCGGTACCCATAGGCCGATCCGGCGATCAACGTCGCCTCCGGTATCGGGGCACCGGTTTCCCGGGCCATCATTCGCGTCAAAGCCGCCGTTTTACTGCGATGCTGAAGCGGCTGACTAGCGTGCTGCTGCTGACAGCCTCCGCACACCATAAAGTGTGGACAGCACGGCTCGACACGCTCTTCGCTGCGACTGAGCAACCGTTTGAGTCGGGCATGCGCAAACTGACGTTTTTCGTCAGTAATTTGTATCTCGGCCTGCTCTCCCGGTAATACACCGGCAATAAAAACCGTTTTACCTTGATGGCGGGCGACACCCTGGCCAAAAGGATCGAGATCATTTACCGTCACAGTTATGATTTGCCGGGTCGTCACACGCCGGTTTGGAGAGTAGAATTGCGCCATAATTTGCTGTCATTGTTTTAACGGAATATTCGGCTTTAATTCTCCCACATTGGAACCACATGACCAAATACAGTCTGCGTGCGCGCATGATGATACTGATTCTGGCTCCGACGCTGATGATCGGATTACTGCTCAGTACCTTTTTTGTCATCCACCGCTACAACCAATTGCAGAACCAGTTGGCAGATACCGGTACCAGTATCATTGAACCACTGGCAGCAAACAGCGCTTACGCCATTGCAATGCACCAGCCAGACTCATTACGCCGATTGGTTAATATGTTGCACCGCCAACATTCCGACATCATCCGTGCTATCAGTATTTTCGACGCACAAAATCAACTGATTATCACCTCCAGCGTTCGTGACGACTCAACGATACTTCAATTGTCAAAAGGCGAGCCTATTCCTGGCTCACTCTATATGGAACGCCATGATGATCACCTGATTTTACGCACGCCGATCTTTACAGATGGTGAATTTACGCCGACCGCTTCCCAAGCGATGCCAAGCCCTATCCCCTCCGGGTATGTCGCTATCGAGCTGAGTTTAAACACGATTGAATTGCAGCAATACCGGGAGATGTCCATGGCGGCACTGTTACTGCTGCTGTGCATGGGTATTGCCGTATTGTTCGCCTACCGGCTAATGCGTGATGTCACCGCGCCTATCAGTAATATGGTGGAAACGGTTGATCGCATCCGGCGCGGTCAGTTGGACAGCCGAGTAGAAGGGAAAATGCTCGGCGAACTGGATATGTTGAAAAACGGCATCAACTCTATGGCGATGTCGCTAACGGCTTATCACGAAGAGATGCAGCAAAATATCGATCAGGCAACTTACGATCTGCGTGAAACGCTGGAGCAGATGGAAATACAGAACGTAGAGCTGGATTTGGCCAAAAAACGCGCTCAGGAAGCCGCCCGGATTAAATCAGAATTTCTGGCCAACATGTCACATGAACTGCGCACACCACTTAATGGCGTGATCGGATTTACCCGCCAAACACTGAAAACCCAGCTTACCGCTACGCAAAAAGATTATCTGCAAACCATTGAACGTTCTGCCAATAACCTGTTAAACATCATCAATGACGTGCTGGATTTCTCCAAGCTGGAAGCTGGCAAGCTGGTACTGGAGAACATTCCCTTCTCCTTGCATAACACGCTGGATGAAGTGGTGATGCTGCTAGCACATACCGCGCATGAAAAGGGTCTGGAGCTGACGCTAAATATTCAGAACGATGTCCCGGAACAGTTCATCGGCGATCCGCTGAGGTTGCAGCAAATCATCACTAATCTGCTTGGTAATGCCATCAAGTTTACTGAACAGGGCAACATTGATATTCGGGTCGAAAAACGTAGGCAGGAACATCAGCAGGTACAACTGGAAATCCAGCTTAAAGATACCGGTATCGGTATCGCTGAAATCCAGCAAGCTCAGCTTTTTCAGGCGTTTCGTCAGGCGGATACCAGTATTTCCCGCCGTCATGGCGGTACCGGCCTGGGTCTGGTTATTACTCAACGACTGGTGCGTGAAATGGGGGGCGATATCAGTTTCCACAGCAAATTAAATCAAGGATCTACCTTTTGGTTCACCATCAACCTGCTGCTTAATCCACATACCATTTCGATTAATAATAACTTTGATATGCTGGAAGGCCGGCATCTGGCCTATGTAGAAGCCAACCCGGCGGCGGCTCAGTCCACGCTGGATATTCTGGCCGATACCCCATTGATAGTGAGTTACAGCCCGACACTGGAACAGCTCCCCAATCACACTTTTGATATTCTGCTGATTGGTGTTCCTGTTAACAGCCACCAAGCCTTGCTTGATTTTACGCCTACGATTCGGGATATCTGCCGTCTGGCGCCAGTGGCTATTCTGGCACTTCCCAGCCTGGCGCAAATTGATGAAGAGCAATTGAAATCTTTTGGCATTCATACCCTCCTGAGCAAACCGATTACCGTTCCCCGACTGCGATCATTGTTACAGGATAGTTCGCTGCTTCAACAGACATTACCGGTAGTCTCCACACCTCAGATTAAAAAAATGCCGCTATCACGACTGCCATTAAGTGTCATGGCCGTAGACGATAATCCTGCTAATTTAAAACTGATTGGTGCATTACTGGATGAGCAAGTGGAAAACATCATTCTGTGTGGAAGCGGTACCGAAGCCGTGGCCAAAGCCCGGGAAAATACACTCAATGTTATTTTGATGGATATCCAGATGCCAGGTATGGACGGCATCCACGCCAGCGAATTAATCCGACAATTACCTTACCATCACCATACGCCGATTATCGCTGTTACGGCTCATGCCATCAGTGGAGAACGCGAATCACTGCTTCAGGCCGGAATAGACGATTATCTGGCCAAGCCGATAGACGAACAGATGTTGCAGAATGTCTTGTTACGTCATGTACATAATCATGAAAATACCGTGCCACCCGCTACCGAAAACCGCCTTATTACCAGTTCCCTTGACTGGGAACTGGCGAAAAGACAAGCGGCCAATAAACCTGAATTGGCACGGGATCTACTCATCATGTTGCTGGATTTTTTACCCCAGGTTCGCCAACAGGTAGAAACCATGCTCAATGGACATAAGGTGGATCATATTGTGGATCTGGTCCACAAACTGCATGGCAGTTGCAGTTATAGCGGCGTTCCCCGGCTGAAACAGATCTGCCATTGCCTGGAACAGCAACTACGTGAAGGTGCTGATATCTTAGAATTGGAACCGGAATGGCTGGAACTGCTGGATGAAATAACCAATGTGGATATAGCGGCCAGGCGGCATCTGACAAAAATCAACTGAAACCAATAGGCAGGCGTAGCAGCAGCAACGCCTGCAATGTTGAGACAAGTCAAACGAGTTTCTGGGCCAGTTTAATCGTCGCCGCGATATTACGCGCCGTCATACGTACATTAGCGGCGGCGTTATCCAACGCTTCCTCCAATGAACAGATATTGTGCAGTATGCTAAATACCGCATCCAGACCATGATCATGCACAACACCGACATCCTCGGTCAGACTTCCTGCAATACCAATGACCGGTTTGTTATAACGTTTGGCTACCCGCGCCACGCCTATTGGCACTTTACCGTGAATGGTCTGGCTGTCGATACGGCCTTCACCGGTAATCACCAGTGACGCATCACGGACCAACGCCTCCAGCCCCAAGGCTTCAGTAACAATTTCAATCCCCTGGCGCAGTTCCGCACCGCAAAACGCCTGCAATGCAGCACCCATGCCACCGGCGGCACCCGCACCCGACACTTGTTCGACATCGATATCCAGATCGTGACGGATAACTGCAGCATAATGTTTCAGCGCGCTATCCAACTGTAAGATCATCGCTTGCGTCGCCCCTTTTTGTGGACCAAAAACAGCCGAGGCGCCATTTTCACCCGTCAACGGATTGGTGACATCGCACGCCACCTCAAAACGACAGAACTTAATCCGCTTATCCAGTTCACTGATATCAATCTGAGCCAACGTCTCCAGTTCACCACCGCCAAAACCAATAGAGGCGCCCTGCGCATCCAGCAATTTTGCGCCCAACGCCTGAACCATCCCGGCACCACCGTCGTTGGTCGCACTACCACCAATACCGATAATGCAATGTTTCACACCATGATCCAGTGCACTGCGGATCAATTCACCAGTACCGTAACTGGTGGTTAACAATGGGTTCCGCAATTGAGATGGCACTCGTTCCAGACCACTAGCCGCCGCCATTTCAATGAACGCTGTTTGTTCATCACCAGACAATCCAAAAAAAGCGTCAATATTATCGCCTAACGGACCAGTTACATTCACATGCACAATTTTACCATTGGTCGCCGCCACCATGGCTTCCACGGTACCCTCACCACCATCCGCGACCGGCAACTTGATATAGCAGGCATCAGGAAACACCTCCCGAAACCCGGCTTCAATCTGTGCGGCAACCTCTTGTGCGGATAGGCTCTCTTTATAAGAATCCGGTGCGATAACTATTTTCATAAACAGTCCGATTTCATAAATACTCCGCGCGTTATTGACTAGACGCTTGCCGGAATGATTACCCGTTAACCGGGCTGGCTCCCATAGACGCAGGGCACCAGCCCTGCCAACTACCGAGTGACTTCAATTTTAGCCAGTTTCTCATAGTAGCAAGCCAACGCACTGTGATCTGACGTACCCAAACCGTCTGCTTTCAGTGCCTGCATCATCTCCATAACCGCCGCGGTCAACGGCAGTTGCGCCCCGATACTGTGAGAAGTATCCAGCGCGTTTGTCAGATCCTTAATATGCAGATCAATACGGAAACCGGGCTTGAAGTTACGATCCATCACCATCGGAGCCTTGGCATCCAGTACGGTACTGCCCGCAAGTCCGCCACGAATAGCCTGAAACACCAAATCCGGATTCACGCCTGCTTTGGTGGCCAGCACCAAAGCTTCCGACATCGCCGCGATGTTCAGTGCCACAATCACCTGATTTGCCAGTTTGGTCACGTTACCCGCGCCCACATCCCCCGTATGTACCACGGATCCGGCCATTGATTTCATGATGTCATAGCAGCGCGCAAAGATTGCTTTATCTCCGCCAACCATTACGGAAAGCGTGCCATCAATTGCTTTGGGCTCACCCCCGCTCACCGGGGCATCCAGCATATCCACCCCTTTCTCCGCCAGCGCGGAGGCAACTTCACGACTAACCAGTGGTGCAATAGAGCTCATATCGATGACCACGCTACCACTACGCGCACCTTCGATTACACCATTTTCACCCAATACCACCTCTTTCACATTCGGTGAATTCGGTAACATGGTGATGACGATATCACTCTGTTCTGCAACAGATTTAGGGGTTTCCGCCGCTACAGCGCCCGCCGCTACGATTTCGGCGACAGCATCGCTATTTCTATCCAGCACGACTAATGAGTAACCCGCTTTGATCAGGTTTTTACTCATCGGTTTCCCCATGATGCCCAGTCCAATAAAACCAATTTTCATCGCTATAACCCCATTGTCAGATGCATTTAGATACCTTGTGCTGCATTAATCCGGACAGCATGCCTTGCGATTCCCTCTCCCGCTCATTCACGGCGCCAACAACCTGATAGATAGATTAATTTTCGCTTTTCACGCAAAAATGACGCCATCAGATTATTCAGGGAACCTGTTGTTTGGTTACTGTTTGAATTTGTCACACAGTGCCTGTGTAGCGGCACGGAAAGCGCCTAGATCACTGCCGACCGCGACAAAGGTGGCCCCCCATTCCAGATAACGACGGGCATCCGCTTCCTGTGGAGCCAGAATGCCGCTGGGTTTACCATGAGCCGCCGCACGGTCAAAAATATGGCGGATAACTTTTTGCACGGCTGGATGATTTGGCTGCCCCAAATAGCCCAGCGCCGCAGAAAGATCTCCCGGGCCGACAAAAATACCGTCGACACCTTCTACCGCCGCAATCGCATCCAGGTTATCCACCCCATCCTGGCTTTCGATCTGAACCAACACCGTGATGTTGTCGTTAATCGTGGCGAAGTAATCAGGTTCTGTGCCATAGGCGTTACTACGATGGGCGACAGAAACCCCGCGGATCCCGGCAGGCGGATAGCGTGTTGATGCAACGGCACGCACAGCTTCTTCTTCAGTTTCTACAAACGGGATCAAAAAATTGTTAAACCCGATATCCAGCAAACGTTTGATAATCACCGGCTCATTGCAAGGTGGACGAACCACCGGCGCACTATGGCTGCCCTTCAGCGCCATCAATTGCGGAATAAACGTGTTGATATCGTTCGGTGCGTGTTCCCCATCCAGTACCAGCCAGTCAAATCCCGCCAACCCAAGTACTTCGGTGGAAATGGGGTTGCCAAGTGCACACCAGCAACCAATCTGTGTTGTTCCTTGCTGTAAGTCTTGACGAAAACGGTTAGGTAATAGTGGAGTTTTCATGTTTTGTCCTTACTCATTACCACGCCACCTCAGCCGAAGCGGCACGGTTTATCATTAGCGAACCAGACAAGGACGCTTGTTATCAAACGTCCAGTCAGGAATTAAATACTGCATACCGACGGCATCGTTGCGGGCACCCAACCCCATGTTTTTATACAATTCATGGGCTTTCATAACCTGAGCCATATCCAGCTCGATTCCCAAACCCGGTTTCTTCGGTACTTCAACCATCCCACCCATAATCTGCAACGGTTCCTTGGTCAGGCGCTGGTTACCTTCCTGCCAGATCCAGTGAGTATCAATAGCGGTGATTTTGCCCGGTGCTGCCGCCGCAACGTGGGTAAACATTGCCAACGAAATATCAAAATGATTATTGGAATGAGAACCCCAGGTCAGACCCCATTCATGACACATCTGTGCGACACGGACAGATCCCTGCATAGTCCAGAAGTGAGGATCCGCCAGTGGGATATCCACGGATTGCAGAGAAATGGCGTGCCCCATCTGACGCCAGTCAGTGGCGATCATATTGGTAGCCGTCGGCAACCCGGTAGCACGCCGGAACTCCGCCATCACTTCTCGACCGGAGAAGCCCTGCTCCGCCCCACACGGGTCTTCCGCATACGCCAGCACGCCACGTAATTGCTTGCCCAGGTGGATAGCCTCATTCAATGACCAGGCACCATTCGGATCCAGTGTGATACGCGCCTGCGGGAAACGTTTTGACAGCGCGGTTACCGCCTCCGCTTCTTCACTACCAGCCAGTACACCGCCTTTCAGTTTGAAGTCGTTGAAGCCATATTTTTCGTAAGCCGCCTCAGCCAGACGCACCACGGTTTCCGGCGTCAGCGCCTCTTCATGACGAAGACGATACCAATCGCATGTCTCATTTGGCTGGCTCTGATACGGCAAGTCAGTTTTGTTACGATCGCCGATATAGAACAGGTAACCTAGCATTTCTACCGCATCACGCTGCTGACCATCCCCTAGCAGTGAAGCTACCGATACGTTGAGAAACTGCCCCAGTAAATCCAGCATCGCGGCTTCAATACCGGTAACCACATGAATGGTGGTTCGCAAGTCGAAAGTTTGCGTACCACGACCAGAAGCATCACGATCTGCAAACTGATGACGAACCGCTGTCATTACGTTCTTGTATTCACCCAGCGTTTTACCGATCACCAGCGCGCTGGCATCATCCAGCGTCTGACGAATCTTCTCACCACCGGGCACTTCTCCCACACCGGTATGGCCAGCGTTATCTTTCAGAATGACAATGTTACGGGTGAAATAAGGGGCGTGCGCGCCACTCAAATTGAGCAACATGCTATCGTGCCCCGCTACCGGGATAACCTGCATACTGGCTATCACCGGTGTCATACTTTGCGAAGTCATGATTCTTTCCTTCTGCTTAATGTCGAAATTCAGTGAAAACTAGCGACCAAATACCGGGCGTTTACGGTCAAATTTCCAGCCGGGAACCAGGTATTGCATCGCCATCGCGTCATTGCGTGCGCCACTGGGCAGTTTTTTGTGCAATTCATGCGCTTTCATTACCTGCGTCATATCCAGCTCAATGCCTAATCCCGGTCGTTCCGGCACCTTGATTTTCCCGTTCACAATCTGTAGCGGCTCTTTGGTCAGATGCTGTCCTTCCTGCCAGATCCAATGGGTATCAATCGCGGTAGGATTACCCGGTGCCGCCGCCCCGACGTGAGTGAACATCGCCAGTGAAATATCGAAATGATTGTTGGAATGACAACCCCAGGTCAGCCCCCACTCATCACACAACTGGGCAACACGCACCGCACCGTGCATGGTCCAGAAATGCGGGTCCGCTAACGGGATATCCACTGCCTGTAACATCACTGCATGGTTCATTTCACGCCAGTTGGTGGCAATCATATTGGTGGCGACCGGCAATCCGGTCGCGCGGCGAAATTCCGCCATGACTTCACGACCGGAGAAACCCTGCTCTGCACCACAGGGATCTTCCGCGTAGGTCAATACTCCTTGCATGTCTTTGCACAGACGAATGGCTTCATCCAACAGCCAGGCACCGTTGGGATCGACCGTGATACGGGCATTTGGGAAGCGTTTTTTCAATGCGTTAACCGTATCAATTTCCTGTTCGCCCGGCAGAACACCTCCCTTGAGTTTGAAATCCTTGAATCCATAGCGATCCGCAGTTGCTTCAGCCAACCGAACCACCGCGTCGCTATTCATAGCCTGTTGGTGACGCAGGTGATACCACTCATGTTTGCCCGTTTCCCCCGGCTGATAAGGCAAGTCGGTTTTGGTGCGATCGCCAATATAGAACAGGTAACCCAGTACCGTGACCTCATCACGCTGTTGGCCCGGCCCCAGCAGTTCAGCCACCGGAACCCCAAGAAACTGCCCCATCAGATCCAACAAAGCGGCTTCCAGTGCCGCTACCGCGTTGACCCGCAGCTCAAATGTCCAGGCGCCGTTACCAAAGGAATCAAAATCAGATGACTGATTCCCCACATGCACGTCATGAACCAGCCGGTTCATCCGCGCTACCTGTGCACCGACAACCTGAGGGATAGCATCAATCAACGTTTTGTAAATCACTTCACCGCCGGGTGCTTCCCCTACACCAGTATGACCGGCGCTATCGGTAAGAATCACGATGTTACGGGTGAAATAAGCCCCGTGAGCACCCCCGATGTTTAACAACATGCTGTCATGACCAGCGACAGGAATGACCTTCATGTCAGTAATGACAGGCGTATCTTGTGTACTACGCATAACGTATTCCTTTAGTGAAAATAGGCATCAATTTGCTCGGTAAGGTTCCAGTTCGATACGTTTGATATCCTGAACGATGAACAGGAAGCTAAGAATCGCCACTAACGCATGGATACCGACGTAAACCAGACCGCCGCTAAATGACCCCGTTTCGCCGACGATATAACCAATCGCTATCGGGGTAACAATGCCGGAAATATTACCGAACATATTGAACAGTCCACCACTTAACCCGCTGATTTCTTTCGGCGCGGTATCAGCCATCACCGCCCAGCCCAGCGCACCGATGCCTTTACCGAAGAAGGCCATAGCCATTACGGCGATAACCACCCACTCGGTTGACACGTAATTACAAATCACCATCGACATGGAAAGCAGCATGCCCAGTACAATTGGGGTTTTGCGTGCAATATTCAGTGACTGGGTACGACGCATCAAAAAGTCAGAAATCACTCCGCCTAAGACCCCACCAGCAAAACCGCAAATAGCAGGCACAGAAGCAACGAACCCGGCTTTCAAAATCGACATTCCACGGGCCTGTACCAGATAAACCGGGAACCAGGTAATAAAAAAGTAGGTTAACGCATTGATACAGTATTGGCCGAGATACACACCAAGCATCATGCGAGACGTCAGCAATTGCTTAATCTGGTGCCACTTCTCACCCTTGACCGTTGCTTTCCTGGCCTTGGCCGCATCCATGTTGATCAACGCACCACCCGCTTCGATGTACTCAAGCTCGGCACTGTTGACACCTGGATGATCTTTCGGATCATGAATCACTTTCAACCATATAAAACTGATGATGATGCCCAGACCGCCCATGAACCAGAATACATGCGACCACCCCACAGCATGTGTCAACCAACCCATGATGGGAGCAAAAATCACGGTAGCGAAATACTGGGCCGAGTTGAAAATAGCCACAGCCGTACCACGTTCTTGTGACGGGAACCAGGCCGCGACGATACGGCTGTTACCGGGGAACGATGGCGCTTCACACAGCCCGACCATAAAGCGCAACATAAACAGCGAAACGACAATGGCAGAACCGTGGAAAAGATCGACGAATCCCTGTAAGAAGGTGAACACCGACCAGGTAAAAATACTGAAGAAATACACCCGCTTCGAACCAAAGCGGTCAAGCAACCAGCCTCCTGGTATTTGCCCGATCACATAGGCCCATGAAAATGCGGAAAAGATATACCCCAGGCCAACAGCATCCAGTCCTATATCTTTAGACATTGCGGAACCCGCAATGGAAATCGTGGCGCGGTCGCCATAGTTAAATGACGTGACAATAAACAACATCACGACAATCCAGTAGCGGGCGTTAGTTCTCTTTGGTATCGCGCCTACCGCTGAGCTTGCTGTATTCATAATGAACTCCTACTTAAATCGCGGTTAGCTCATTCATCCTGGATAACAAAACGGTGTAGGGTTATCAGAATGAAGTCGAGTGTCAGGTAATGATTTTTTAATTTTGAGCAGAGCAAATAGCATGACAGCAACAATAAACACGAATGACGTCTTATGGCTTCGGGGAGAGATTATAAAAGGTTATCAATAGCGACTCATTGTAGGTATGCACAACATTATCCGTTTTAAAAAACTTATGTTGGTGCAAAAGTACGACTTAATGGGAGTTATTTCACGGAAGTGGGTATTGAGAAGAGAAAAGCACACCGATCGGTATAGGCCATATCATAAAGAAAAGAGATAAACGCCCAATAATGTGATTGGCCTCACTGATAATGAGTTCTTTGCCAAAGAAATTAAAAGTAATCAAACATAATGTCAGTCAATTGCATAATGTTTGGTCCATCCCATTCACCTATACTACTTCCTGAGCGAAGTGATAATTGACAGCGACGGATGACGGAAACAGCAAAGCACACGTAGTATATGAGGATTTCAGGCATGATTCCCGTTTCAACGTAATGGCTTCAACGTAGCAGGTGAAACAGGCATAGTGTAATAGGGTTTACGCATTATCATAAGATAATAAAAGGGTTGCATCATGTCAGATCACACCAGAGAAAACGCAGCTCAAGAGCAGCCACTTTATATAAAAGTTCATGAGTCTGATAATGTTGCCATTGTGGTTAATAATAATGGCTTACGCATCGGTACCCGTTTTAATAACGGATTGGAATTGATTGAACATATTCCACAGGGACATAAAGTCGCGCTGGTAGATATTGCCGCATCAGATCCGATTATCCGTTACGGTGAAATTATTGGCTATGCATTGCGGGATATACTTCAGGGAAGTTGGATCGATGAGTCATTGGTCGCATTGCCAAAGGCTCCGGCGTTGGAAACGCTACCGCTGGCAACCAAAGTTCCCCCTCCATTGCCGCCGCTAGAAGGGTATACCTTTGAAGGTTACCGTAATCCTGATGGCAGTGTCGGTACCAAAAATTTGTTAGGTATCACCACTAGCGTACATTGTGTGGCTGGCGTCGTGGATTATGTGGTGAAGATTATTGAACGCGATCTATTACCCAAATATCCAAACGTAGAGGGTGTAGTCGCACTGAATCATCTATATGGCTGTGGTGTGGCTATCAATGCTCCAGCAGCGATTGTACCGATCCGTACCATCCACAATCTGGCACTTAACCCCAATTTCGGCGGTGAAGTCATGATTATCGGACTGGGTTGTGAAAAACTGCAACCTGAGCGTCTGCTGGAAGGAACGCCGGATGTGCAGCCCATTTCGCCAGATGATACCAGTATCGTGCGCTTGCAGGATGAATCTCACGTAGGATTCAGATCTATGGTGGATGACATCCTGACCATGGCGGATAAACATTTACAACGCCTCAATCGGCGCCGTCGGGAAACTGTACCGGCTTCCGAACTGGTGGTTGGCACGCAGTGCGGCGGCAGCGATGCCTTCTCCGGTGTAACCGCCAACCCAGCAGTAGGATTTGCGTCTGATTTGCTGGTCCGTTGTGGTGCCACTGTGATGTTCTCCGAAGTCACCGAAGTACGTGATGCCATCCATTTGTTGACGCCACGCGCTATTAATGTGGACGTTGGCAAACGTCTGCTGGAAGAGATGGCCTGGTACGACAATTATCTGGATAACGGGCAGACAGATCGCAGTGCCAACCCGTCGCCTGGTAATAAAAAAGGGGGGCTGGCAAATGTGGTGGAAAAAGCGCTCGGTTCGATTGCCAAATCAGGCACCAGCCCGATTATGGAAGTGCTGTCACCGGGTCAGCGCCCCACGAAACGAGGCCTGATTTACGCCGCGACACCTGCCAGCGATTTCGTCTGTGGTACACAGCAACTCGCATCCGGAATTACCGTGCAGGTATTTACTACCGGTCGCGGTACGCCTTATGGACTGCTTGCGGTTCCGGTAATCAAAATGGCGACCCGTACAGCACTGGCCAACCGCTGGCATGACCTCATGGATATTGATGCCGGTACTATTGCCACTGGCGAAGCCACTATTGAAGACGTCGGCTGGCAGTTGTTCCACTTTATCCTGGATATCGCCAGTGGTAGAAAGAAAACGTGGTCCGATCAATGGGGACTGCATAATGCTTTAGCGGTTTTCAACCCGGCGCCAGTAACCTGAACATCCCTCAATGACACCCTCTGGTCAGATGCTGGGCAGAGGGTAACAAACACATAGAATTAACACCGCCGTCATGTGAAATAACATATCTATCTTTCACTTAATCAAATATATCGATCATGAATAACAATAAGTTACTTTTCTTACTCCATTACATGATTATTAAATCAAATTATCATTTGTAATTCTGCGTTCAAGTAATTATTTCATTGACAGACATACCCCCTCATCATAATTCTCCTGCTAGAGGAATAAAAAGGCTTTAGCAAAGGATTTTCTAAAAAATTAATCTATTGTTCAGATAAGAGCAATACCATAATAAAAGCCAATAAATAGTTACTAATAAATCGAATAGATTTCAAGACATGGTAAGGTGCAAAAGAATAAATTTGATGTGTTTACCCAGGTAAGTAATTCGGGTCAACAAGCATCACCAATGTATCTGTAACGTGGAGAATGGTGGATATACATTTTTCGCATCTACTTATTTACCATATAGGTCAAGACGATTGACCTTCCTATTTATTTTTACTTTTACTTGCTTAGCATCAATCCAATAATATGGGCTGACACACACATCCGGATTTTTCATGGAGGTCAATACACTTATTACACAACAAGAGTATCCGTTGAATACCGATGCGACATTTATGTCAACCACCAATGTAAAAAGTCATATTACTTACGCCAATTCCACGTTTATCCAGATCAAAGGAAAATACCTTTTGCCAGTAGTGAATTAATACAATTTTCGTTCATTTATCCGAAGGAAAAATGAACAGTATCAGTGTGATTTCTTCTGTGGTGCACAGCAACCCGCACAGCACTGACCACCCGCTGGTATGATCTCATGGCGATCAATGCTGGTAATATCGCCAGTGGCAGAAAGAAAATGTGGTCCATTGAAGAGGACTGTATAATGCGTTCGCGGTTTTCAACCCGGCTCCGGTAACCTGATACTCCTGAAAACATACCTGTGGGACAGCCACTGTCTCGCAGATAAAATAATCACTGCATTAAAAGAAATATTTTGAAGCAATCAAAGGATTAAAACTTAAAAAAATCATAACCATGAACGGCTATAGCAGTCGAGCCGATAGACGAAAAGTACATGTGCTTACCTTTATTGAACACCTACGAAGAGATAAATTGCTTTCTTTGGTCAATAATTATTCATATATTTAAGTTTCATACCGATAACCTATATAGCAGAACAACCGTTCTGCTGAGTGGTAAGCCGTCAAGGAGGAAATATGATAAGTTCACTCGCCCCCTCCGCATTCGCTGTGATGCCGATTACGGCTTCATCGAATGTAAGAACCAATACTGATCAGAAAGTCGCTGAGCGTAATCTGCAAAATCAAAAAGTGGCAGAAAGTGCTGTGGATACGACAAATAAACAGCAGACAACCAGTCCCAATGCGCAACAACAGGTTATGCAGGCGCAAATTGTCATGTTACAGGCCCAAATAGCTCAGTTACAAAATCAACCGGTTCAGCCAACTCAGGAAAGCAAACCATTGGTAAAACCAGTGGAAGGCGTTAATCGCCCTTCGGCTGAACATGCTATCGATGTTTATATCTAGATGATATCCATTACGTTTTTATTGGAGTGAAGTACCTGGCCTATCTCCTGGGAAGGAATATCGTATAATGCCGCGTTTGTTGACATTTTGAAAAAGACGATAAAGACATAGCGCGTTGAGCCGATAGTAGTAACGCAAAGCTATTTCATCTTCAGGAGAGAACGATGGCAGGTATAGTCAATTCTGTGCTTTCCAGCACAGCGGCTTCATCCAGCAGCAGTGGCAGCTCGGATCAGCAAATTGCACAGTTGAACAAGCAGGTTCAAAGGCTGATGCAAAAGACAAAAGAGTTAGCAAGTCAGGAGGTGGCGGCACAGGATGAAAAACAGCGCGAACTGTTGAGCCAACAACAAGCACTCATTCAGGCACAAATCCAGCAATTACAAGCTCAAATTGCCCGGTTAGAGCAGCAACAGACTCAAAGTCAAACAGCTGCTCAACAACCACAATCCAGCGATACCATGCAAATAAAGCCTAAGGAAGGCGTTAACAGCCCTACAGCTGAAAACAGCATTAACATGTACGTTTAATGGTCAATATCGCATAATAGATAATTGATTCAATACAAAAAAGCATCACTCCGCGGTGCTTTTTTTTTACGCTCAGCATCAAGACTTCTCTGCGCGGTAAACAACAAAATCTGGCTCGAATGCCGCCAACATGAGACACATTCAACCACCAGCGTTTCGTAGTGGCATCACCAGATTTTGCAATCCTTCCGTTTTAATAACTAACGTTATCTGCATGAGGTCACCCAATCGCCCTTTGGGAAATTCATCTTTACGGGCAAACCACAGCAAATACTCTTCCGGCAGATCGATCAACACTCGGCCTTTATATTTACCAAATGGCATTACCGTGGTGGCAATAGCGACCAGATCGTCTTTTTCCATATCGTAGTCACCCTAATAACCGTATCATTTCTGCTTCATCAATCACCGGAATAGCCAACGCTTGCGCTTTAGTCAGCTTGGAACCTGCCGCCTCTCCAGCTATCACCAAATCCGTTTTTTTCGAGACACTGCCGCTGACTTTCGCCCCTAACGCCGTTAACCGATCTTTAGCCTCATCACGGGACAGAATACTGAGTGAACCAGTTAACACGATAGTTTTACCCGCGAACGGATTGTCTAGTTCATTAGCATCAATTACCACGGGAGCGGGCCAGTGAATCCCAATCTCAGAACCGATCAGTTCGCGGATAACCTGCTGATTATGTGCCTCATCCAGGAAATGGCGCACATGTGTGGCAACGACAATTCCCACGTCCTGAACTTGCTGTAACATTTCAATATCGGCGTTGAATAATGTCTCTAGCGAACCGAAATGTGAAGCCAGACTGGCGGCCGTCGTTTCACCAACATCCCGGATACCCAACGCATACAGAAAACGGGCCAACGTGGTGGACTTGGCTTTTTCCAGCGCATTTACCAGATTCTGTGCTGATTTTGGCCCCATACGATCCAGCCCGGTAAGCATACCCGCACCAAGCCGGAATAGATCAGCCGGCGTTTTCACGTATTCTTTTTCTACCAGTTGATCAATGATCTTATCGCCCATACCATCTACATCCAGTGCCCGGCGGGAAACAAAATGCTTCAGTGATTCTTTTCGCTGTGCACCACACACCAACCCTGCCGTGCAACGGGTGACTGCTTCCCCTTCGACGCGTTCCACATCGGAGCCACAGACAGGGCAATGTGTCGGGAACACGACCGGATAGCTATCCTGCGGCCGTTCCGCCATGACGACACCCACAATCTGTGGTATCACATCGCCCGCGCGGCGCACAATCACCCGATCGCCAATCTGTATACCAAGGCGTTCAATTTCATCCGCATTATGTAACGTGGCATTACTGACCATCACGCCGGCCACAGCCACCGGCTCCAGACGAGCCACCGGTGTGATCGCCCCGGTTCTACCAACCTGAAACTCCACATCACGCAGCCAGGTAAGCTGTTCTTGCGCCGGGAACTTGTACGCGACCGCCCAGCGTGGGGCTCGGGCGACAAACCCCAACCGCGCCTGCAAAACCAGATCGTCAACCTTGATCACCACACCATCGATGTCAAAACCCAGCGAGCCCCGTTCCTGCTCAACCCGGTGATAAAACGCCAGTACCGCATCACTGCCAGTGCATAGCGTGACGTGCCCACTGACTGGCAGCCCCCAGGCTTTAAACTGCATCAGACGCTGCCAATGACTATCGGGTAACGTGCCCCCCTCCACCAGCCCAACACCGTAACAAAAAAAGCTCAATGGCCGTTTGGCCGTAATACGTGGGTCCAGTTGACGCAGAGAACCTGCCGCCGCATTACGTGGATTGGCAAACACTTTGCCGCCGGTACGACGCGCTTCCTCATTCAGCGCCTCGAACCCTTTGTGTTTCATAAACACTTCACCACGCACTTCCAGTCGGCGAGGAATATTATCTCCCGTTAGTCGCAGCGGAATTGCACCAATAGTACGAATATTGGTAGTAATATTCTCACCCGTGGTACCGTCACCACGAGTAGCAGCACCGACCAGCACACTCTCTTCATACAGCAAGCTGACGGCCAGACCATCAAGTTTCAGTTCGCAGCAAAATGTCAGCTCATCGTCACTCTTCAGACGATCGCCGATACGTTTGTTGAAGGCCAGATAGCTTTGCTCATCAAATACATTATCCAGCGACAGCATGGGTACTTCATGGCGTACTTGCTCAAATGCCGCCAGTGGCGCAGCACCTACCCGCTGAGTAGGCGAATCCGACGTCACCAGTTCAGGATGCGTCAATTCCAGGCCTTTCAACTCCTGCATCAGCCGATCGTATTCCGCATCGGGAATTTCCGGCGCATCTTCGACGTGATACAAGTATTCGTGATGACGCAGCAGGGCGCGTAATGCGTTAATACGAGACTCAACAGACTGTGAATTCAATAGGTTCATACCTTTTATCTAACATGATGCGGCCAGTTATTTACCGGCCTTGATGATATTGATAATGTTCGTGGTTGAGCAGCCATCTTCAAAATTCAACACCTTGACCTCACCACCGTTGGCCCAGACTTCCTCACTTCCGGCGATATCTTCTGGCTTATAGTCTCCGCCTTTCACCAATACATCCGGCAGGATCTCGGCGATCAGTCGCTGTGGCGTATCCTCATCAAACGGTACAACCCAATCCACTGCCCCCAGAGCCCCCAACACAATCATCCGCTGCATCAGCGGATTTACCGGTCGGGTTGGTCCTTTCAGGCGTTTGGTTGAATCATCGCTGTTTACCGCCACAATCAGACGATCCCCCAGCTTACGGGCATTTGCCAGATAGGAAACATGTCCGGCATGCAGAATGTCAAAGCAACCATTGGTCATGACGATCTTTTCACCACGCTGGCGAGCCATCGCCATCTCCGCTTTGAGTTGCTCTTCCGTCATGATGCCAAAACCGGTGTCAGCACGCCCACGGATGGCATTTTCCAACTCAATGGGTGTGACTGTTGACGTCCCAAGTTTGCCGACAACCACACCGGCTGCGGCATTGGCCAGAAAGCACGCCTCTTCCAGCGGTTTCCCGGCGGCCAGCGCAGCGGCCAGTACGCCGATCACCGTATCACCGGCACCGGTCACGTCGTAAACTTCCTGTGCCTGCGTCGGTAAATGCAGTGGTGCCTTACCCGGTTGCAGCAGCGTCATGCCTTGTTCGGAACGGGTCACCAATAACGCCGACAGATGATAATCAGCCATCAGCTTCATACCCCGCACCACCAGATCGTCTTCATCTTTACAGCGACCGGCAACCGCTTCAAATTCAGACAGGTTAGGCGTCAGAAGCGTCGCGCCACGGTAGCGGGAAAAATCAGCACCTTTCGGGTCGATTAGCACCGGAACACCGGCAGCTTTTGCCGTCTGGATCATTTGTTGTACGTGTACCAGCGCCCCTTTGGCATAATCAGATAGAACCAGGGCGCCAATCTGTGGCAATGCCTGCTGGATACGCTCAATCATTGGCTGCGGATCAACGTTATCGAACCCCTCTTCAAAGTCCAGGCGGATAAGTTGCTGATTGCGGGACAGTACGCGCAGCTTGGTGATTGTCGGATGTGTAGGAACAGAAACGAAATCGCATTTGACGTTAACTTCATTCAATCTGGCGCTCAGGGCGTGGGCTGCATCGTCAATACCGGTGAGACCAACCAGACGTGAACCGCCCCCTAGTGAGGCAATATTCATTGCTACGTTTGCCGCGCCCCCTGGACGCTCTTCAATCGTATCAACCTTCACTACCGGCACCGGTGCTTCCGGTGAAATACGGCTGGTTGGGCCGTACCAGTAGCGATCCAGCATAACGTCTCCCACAACCAATACTCTGGCATGACGAAAATCAGGCAGCGTAACTTTCATTCCCTGGCTCCAAAAATGGGTTCAATTTGACGCGCGCTATACTATCACAGGCACTGACAGAACAATGACAATCCACCGCCACATTGACTATTATGCGAACACACTCTCAACCCAGCCATGTTGCCCAGCTCTGCTGTACCTGTTGACGTTCGGCCATAAACCGGTCGGCCCGGACCCGACCAGACTGTTCCTGCAACGCCAGATGGTGCATCTCATCACGCAGTGTGATGTAAGCCAGCTTCAGGGCCGTGGCTTCACGTTCTTCCATAATGTCATACTGGGCCATCAGCTCCAGAATGCGCACATTATCGGACCAGCGTGTCAATCGTGGCTCTTGAGCGGAATAGCACAGCACTAAATATTGGACGATAAATTCGATATCGGTAATGCCGCCGGCATCCGCCTTCAGATCAAACCAATCCTGAGATTTGCTGGCATGATGGAGGCGCATTTTTTCCCGCATTTCCCGGACATCAATACGCAGTCGGTCACCATCACGGGGACAGCAAAGAATAGCCTGGCGAATAGATTCAAACTGCTGCTGGATCTGTTTTTCCCCATAGACCATGCGTGCACGTACCAGCGCCTGATGTTCCCAAGTCCAGGCTTCAGTACGCTGATAGTCGTCAAAGGCCTCCACGGTACTGACCAACATGCCTGCCGCGCCGGACGGACGCAGACGCGCATCCACTTCATATAAAATGCCAGACGAGGTACGGGTACTGAACAGATGCATTACCCGCTGGGCCAGCCGCAAGTAAAACTGACGGCCATCAATGCTATGTTCACCCTCAGTCATGACATCAGACGGACAGTCGATCAGAAACACCAGATCGAGATCGGAACTGTAGCCCAGTTCCCAGCCACCCAGTTTGCCATAGCCGATAACGGCAAAACCACGTCCCTCGCGCTGATGCAGATGCGATGGTTGTCCGAACCGGGCCACCATCTGGCTCCATGCCTGCTGAATGACGGCAGCGATAATCGCTTCCGCCAGATAGGTTAAGTGATCGCTGACCTTCATTACCGGCAATGCCCCGGCAATATCCCCGGCAGCGATACGCAGTTGTTGGGTCTGCTTAAACTGACGCAATGCTTCCAGTTGCTGTTCTTCATCCTCTTCCGGCACACGCATCATGTATTGCCGCAGTTCATCGGCATAAGCATGTGGCGCGGTAGGTTGATATAAGGTGGCAGGGTCAAGCAGTTCATCCAGCAGTAGCGGATAGCGGGCTAATTGGTTGGCAATCATCGGTGACGCCGCACATAACCGAATCAGATGAATTAACGCGGCACGGGATTCCAGCAGCAATTCCAGATATGTGGTGCGGGTGACAATACCCAGTAACAACGGCGTAATACGCGCCAGAATGTTATCAGCCTGTTCATGCTGACATACCTGCGCCAACAGCGTCGGCATCAGTTGGTCGAGCACATCCCGGCCCCGCGGGCCAATAGTCCGCTTTGCCAGATCGCTCCGAAAATCCATGATGTTACGTAACAGCGTCTCGCGGACGCCTTCTGTCAATTGCGGCATCAATGACGCCAAATCCGCTTCATCCAGCAGATCCTGCCACAAACTGCCATAGCGCGTATATTCTGGCGTTTCGCTGCCGTCCGGTGCGTCATCCCCAATCAGATCATTAAATACCGCGCGTACCGCCTGCATATGCTGCTGTAACGCTTCGCACAGCTGTGCCCAGCTCTCTACTCCCATTCCCCAGGCCAGGCGCTGCTGATTGAGCTCATCAGTCGGTAGCGTCTGCGTCTGTTCATCAGCAATCGACTGCAACAGATTTTCCAGCCGGCGCAGGAACAAGTAAGCGGTACGCAGTTGGGAAACCAGCGGCGGAGCCAGCAATCCCAGCGTCCCTATTTGATCTAACGTGGGCAATAACGAGCGCGATTGCAGCACCGGTTCCCGGCCACCACGAATTAACTGAAATACCTGAGTGATAAATTCAATTTCGCGAATACCGCCAGCGCCCAGCTTAATATTATTACGTAAATCACGACGGCGAACCTCCCGCGCGATCATGCTCTTCATATTACGTAACGATTGAATCACGCTGAAATCAATGTAACGACGATACACAAAAGGCCGCAGCATGCTCATCAGTTCCTGACTGTAGCGGTCCTCCGTTCCACCCATCAGACGCGCTTTCACCATCGCATACCGTTCCCAGTCTCGTCCCTGTTCTTGATAATAATCCTCCAGCGCCGCAAAACTCAGCACCAGTGGGCCGCTATCGCCAAACGGCCGCAATCGCATATCGACACGGTAGACAAAACCATCAACAGTCGGCTGATCCAGTACCTTGATCAGCCGTTGCCCCAGACGGGTAAAAAACGAGGCATTATCCAACTCACGACGTCCGCCGCGGGTTTGACCATTTTCCGGATAGGCAAAAATCAGGTCGATATCCGACGAAAAGTTCAACTCTCCGCCGCCCAGTTTTCCCATGCCGAGGATCAGTAGCGGTTGTGCATCGCCCGCCACATTGCACGGCGTTCCCCATTCGCGACAACATGCTTCATACAGCCAGTTGCGCGCCGCCATAATCAGCAACTCCGCCAAGGTACTGAGCTGAAGCAACGTTTGTTCCGTAGTGCTGGTTTGCAGGATTTGTGACCACGCAATACGCACCAGTATATGGCGACGGAACAACCGTAGTATCCTCATCAACCCGTTATCATCTGTCACCTCACCCATCGCTACGGCCAGCCATTGAGCATAATTCCTCCACTCGTCTGGCTGTGGCGGCTGCTGATGCATTTCTTGCCACCAGTCAGCGTGGAGCGTCAGTGCATCACTGACAAAATCACTGAGCGCCAGTACAGCCTGTTCCTGCTCAGAGAATGTAGTGGAGACGTCCTGCTCTCGTAGTCGCGCCATGATGCATTGGGCCTGAGCAACCAGCGGTTCGGATAAGGGGAAAACCTGCGTAGGACTACTGGGCATGGCAATATCCTTGCACGGCCGCCTGACAGCATGCAGGCGGCTTCAGTTATCAATTATTGGCGCTACTCAGCCAGAATGGGGGTTGCGATATGGCCTGCTTACGGCTGAGCTCCAATTGATGCGGAAGGTCATCTCCTGGTGAAAGATGGGCAATAATATCTTCCATGTCTCGCCAGAAACGCAGATAACTTGTCGCTTCATGAACAGGATAAAAACCGGAAAGCAGCAGAAATGCACAAACTCCACGCCTCAGGCGCGGCAACTGTTGTGAATATTGCAGGGTGTCCAGCGAGTGGCTGAATACCTGCTTGAGCTCGGATAACGTTCGGCTCAGCATAATATCTGCAAAGCGTTTGTAGGAACTTTGCAATCGCATACGCTCCTTGTTATCCATGTATTGGCGCCAACCAGCTTCCACCAACCAGGAAGTAAGTACCAGCTTACTTTTCAGGTAATCCTTGGTATAACAGACGGCTTCAGCATCCTGATTCGCGTCAACCAGTGCTTCCAGTTGACTTAATGCCGCCCGAAATAACGCCGTGACTTTACGTGGCACCACGCCGCCTACCAGCACCAGCATTTCCCGAAGCATGGTCCCTGCCTCTGGCAATGCTTCACGAGCTGCCGCATTACCTCGAACCCACAATTCTTCATGATATTGCCAGTGGCTTAATGCATATTCCAATCCGGCACGAATAGCCTGATCGAGAGTCATCTTGGGTTCTACCGGCATGAACGCCAGCGGCCGCCGTTCACGATGTGGATTGCCTTTTGCCAGATGATACCCGCGAGCGGCCTTGCTTAAACTGCCTTGACGCAGTCCCCCGACATCGGACAGCTCATTGGCAAATGACAGTAGATCTTCGATTCTGCCAACCTTCAGTTCAAGTTCCAATTCGCAAATAGGCTCACGGTGATGACCTGCAACAATTTCACCGCTATCGAGTGCCATTTCAATCACGCTTTGCGCGTAAGTCACTACCCACTTTTCACGACGAAAATCCGTACTGAACAACGGCTGAAGCGCTTGCGCCAGTACAGCCACATCACACCCTTCCGGCCAGATATCTTCCGGCAATAGACTGATATCCAACTGCGGGCTGGTCAAATCGACATTATATTCCGGGTGTTGGTGCAAACTGCCAACAACCTTACCCGCTGTTTTGACGGTCATTTCATAATGACCATTTTCGCCACGCACACGCAAGCCGATACCATGCTGTCGCAGGTAGCCATCTTTGGTTTCATAGTAAGTATTTGCTAACTGCTGTGCCTGCAGATGCTCGCTATGACTGTATTCACTCTGCCAGTCATTCAGTTGCTGCCGTAAAGAACTAACGGTATCTGGATGGACAATAAACTTTAGCTCGATCTCTTCACTCATAATCTACAACACCGGGTTCAGTAATAATGACGCCAGTAAATAACATTTTACGTCACCTTGCCACTTTTAGGCATATCAGATGCCGAGGTTCGCTGCATTACTGTTATTCTGCTGCAAGACGAATCACAGGTTATAATTCAGGAATGCACCTTTACCAGAGTAAGACAGTTCTCATTCAGGTTTTCCGCCTGCATAGTCAGACTTATTCTCCGACTCTTCGCTAACTACTCACATAACATAATGATCTTATGCATAAATCACGTTCTATTTTTATCTGCCTTATCGCTCTCGTTTGCAGTTTTTCTATCCATGCAGAAGAAAAGCGCTATATCTCCGATGAATTAATCACCTACACCCATAGCGGTCCGGGTAATCAATACCGTATCGTTGGCGCGCTGAAAGCTGGCGCAGAAGTCACGCTACTAAGCGTGAATGACAGCGCGGGTTATGCTCAGATCCGCGATGACAAAAATCACACCAGTTGGATTCCTCTCGATCAACTGAGTCAGACACCCAGTTTGAGTACCCGAGTGCCCGAACTGGAAAATCAAGTCAAAGTATTGACGGACAAGCTGAATAATATCGATCAGACTTGGAAACAGCGCACCACCGCCATGCAACAGAAGGTGGATGCCAGCGACAGCATCATCAGCGGGCTACAAAAGAATAATCAGGATTTGAAAGCACAACTGCTATCGGCGCAACAAAAGGTCAGCGCGGCCAGCGTGCAGTTAGATGACAAAAAGCGCACGCTCATTTTACAGTGGTTTATGTACGGTGGCGGCGTAGCCGGTGCCGGATTGTTGCTCGGTTTACTGCTGCCACATCTCATCCCGCGCCGCAAGAAGAACGATCGCTGGATGGGATAGGCACATCATCAACATCTGATAGTGACGACCCCAATGCGAATAAAAATAACGGCGATACCCAATAGATTTCAACGTACAAAAAAGCGATAACTGAATGAATTCCCTGGAACTTATGCCAGTAAGTGACTGGGGTGGGCAACGCACCCGCGACTTGAAAGATGACGGGGAGTCTATAGTATGCGGTAAAAACATAAACCGTAATATCGGATGGAAGGGAGCCGGGCTTGAAGATTTATCTTGTTGGCGGTGCAGTACGTGACGGCTTGTTAAACAGACCGGTGACGGAACGTGACTGGGTCGTGGTTGGCACGACACCAGAACATCTGCTGGCGTTGGGTTATCAGCAGGTGGGAAAGGATTTCCCGGTCTTCCTGCACCCTGTCAGCCGGGAAGAGTACGCACTGGCACGAACCGAGCGAAAAGCCGGTAAAGGCTACACGGGTTTTATCTGCGATGCCGCACCGAATGTTACGCTGGAAGAAGATTTACAACGTCGGGATTTAACCATTAATGCCATCGCTCAGGATGAAAACGGCAATCTTATTGATCCTTATGAAGGTCGGCGCGATCTGCAAAATCGTATTTTACGCCATGTTTCCGACGCCTTTGGTGAGGATCCGTTACGGGTGTTGCGTGTCGCTCGTTTTGCCGCTCGCTATGCTCATCTGGGGTTTCATATTGCTGAAGAAACCATGGCATTAATGCAACGGATGACCCGAGAAGATGAGTTGGCATATCTGACACCAGAACGAGTCTGGAAAGAAACGGAAAAAGCACTGGGAACACAGGATCCGCAAATCTATTTTCAGGTTTTGCGTGATTGCGGCGCGCTGGCCGTGTTGTTCCCCGAAATTGACCGCCTGTATGGTGTTCCGGCACCGGCCAAATGGCATCCGGAAATCGATACGGGTATCCACACGATGATGGCACTGGAGATGGCCGCCCGCCTGAGCCCGAGCCTTGATGTACGCTTCGCCACATTGTGCCACGATCTGGGTAAAGGGTTGACCCCGCCCGAACAGTGGCCACATCATCACGGACATGGGCTGGCAGGTGTCAAGCTGGTGGATGCATTGTGTCATCGCTTGCGTATTCCCAATGCACTAAGAGATCTGGCCAGAATTGTGGCCGAATATCACGACCTGATGCATAACGTACAGATCCTGAAACCCAAAACGTTACTGAAACTGCTTAGTGCGATTGACGTCTGGCGCAAACCACAACGGCTGGAGCAATTGATTATTACCGGAGAAGCGGACGCCCGGGGCCGCACCGGTTTTGAACACGCGGCCTATCCCCAAGGTGACTACCTGCGGCAGGCTTTTCAGGTCGCCAGCCAGATTACCAATGCAGAAGTGATTGCCGCAGGATTTCAGAATGCCGAAATCGGAGAAGAATTACAGCGTCGGCGCCTTAGTGCATTGGAAAGCTGGAAAGCACAGCAGTCTGGTGTTTCCGACCGCCCATAATCTGGCTGCAATAAAAACCACATCCGAAGGCAATATTGCGTCATTACCACGTCACGCTTTCATGTGCAGGCCGGGGATAAGAATTTTCTGAAATTTTATCCCCGGGAACCTTACAGATATCACATTATAGCGATCGAACGGAGGGATCCGGCCGACGGGTTACTGATTTACATAAAGACCAGATACACCACTGCCGCGATAATGAACCGATAGATGGCAAACGGGATAAACGACATCCGTTTAATCAGTTGCAGGAAAGTTTTAATCGCAATCATCGCCACGACAAACGCCGTCAGGAATCCCACGATAAAGAGCGGTAAATCAGCCTTTGTCAGAAAGTGCCAGCTTTCGTACAGATCCAGCGCACTGGCACCAAGCATCATCGGCACCGCCAGAATGAACGAAAATTCAGACGCTGCATAACGGCTAACACCCGTCAACATCCCACCTGAAATGGTTGCTCCAGAACGAGAGAAACCCGGCCACAACGCCAGACACTGGAAACAGCCGATCATAAATGCCTGGCGGTAAGTGATATCATCCAGTCCCACGGAACGTGGATGTTTTGGCTTTAACCACTCGGCGGCCAACAGTAAAAAACCACCGACAACCAGTGCATATGCAACCGTACGCGGATTAAACAGCGATTTGATGAAATCATGGAACACCAGACCCAGTATCACAGCAGGTATCATCGCCAGCAGGATATGCCCCAGCGCTAAATGACCATTATGCTGCCCCTCGTGGGGAACCTCGCCAAAATGAATCCCAATCAGACCAAACATCCGGCGCCAGAACACCGCTACCACCGCCAGAATGGATCCCAGTTGAATGATAATTTCGAATGTTTTAGCTGTTGCGCCCTCAAAACCCAACCACTGGCCCACAATAATCAGATGTCCGGTAGATGATACCGGCAAAAATTCGGTGAGCCCTTCGACTATACCAAGAATGAATGCCACCAGTAACGAATGCATATCCGCCATCACACGCTTACCTTTTCCCGTAGCTCATAAAAAAGCGGCATCGCTACCAGCGAGCCGCTACTAAAAGAACACATATTACGTTATACAGGTTACCTTTAGGTTACCTTAATATCCCTGTTTCCAATAAATCAGAATTAATCCCGGTTTTTGATAGACCAAAGTTAATCCCAGTTTCCAATAAATCAGCGTTATCGCACACCCCGCTCAATTATTACCCCTACGCTGCGTGCCTGGGCCACTGCACCGGGTTTACTAACCTTAATTCGCAACCAGGGAATACCAAACCGTTGCATCAGTAATTGCGCCACCTCTTCCGCCACTCTTTCCACTAGCGCAAAACGTTGCCCGGCCACCAGCGAGATGACCGCGTCGCTGACGTCGGCATAACTCAGACAATCGTTCACATCATCACTGGCCGCCGCATGACGGTTATCCCATCCCATTTCGATATCGAACACCAGCTTCTGTTGAATAGTCTGTTCCCAGTCATAAACACCAATAGTGGTGATCACGCCAAGTTCTTCAATAAATACGATATCCATCACGTCACACTCTGTTTTTACTGTTGCCGGATACCACTTCCGACAGAATATGCGTATTATCCATTGATGCTGAGATTAAAACGACCTTTATTAAACGGAACCGTATTATGAGTGCTATCGCGCTTGGCATGATTATCCTCGCGTATTTGTGCGGCTCGATCTCCAGTGCAATTCTGGTCTGCAGGATCGCCGGTCTGCCGGACCCACGCGAGCATGGATCAGGCAATCCTGGTGCTACCAACGTACTGCGTATCGGAGGAAAAGCCGCCGCTGCCACTGTCTTGATCTTCGATATTCTGAAAGGAATGTTGCCCGTGTGGGGAGCCTATGCGCTGGGCATCCCCCCTCTTTATCTCGGGCTGACTGCCATTGCCGCCTGCCTTGGGCATATTTATCCGGCCTTTTTTCGCTTTCACGGTGGCAAAGGTGTCGCCACGGCGTTAGGCGCCATCGCGCCGATCGGTTGGGATCTTACCGGCCTGATGATCGGTACCTGGTTACTGACCGTGCTGCTGAGCGGCTACTCCTCGTTAGGTGCTATTGTCAGTGCGTTAATCGCCCCGTTCTATGTCTGGTGGTTCAAACCACAGCTTACTTTCCCGGTCGCGATGCTTTCTTGCCTGATTCTGATGCGCCATCACGATAATATCCAACGCTTGTGGCGTGGTCAGGAACATAAAATCTGGAAAAAGCGGCGAAAAAACAAGCCCGCGCAGAAAAAATAATCGGCGGCTGTTTTCCATGATCTTCGGGTGGACGGAAATGATGGGGGCCAGCCAGTCCTATCGGTACACCCATCGTTTCACACCGATTCCCTCCCGATTGTAGGCCCTAAAAATCGCGAACTTTTCTGACGAGTTGGCTATAATGGCCGCCACTCTATTTCTGGTTTGAAGAGAAGGAAACCGACATGAGTTTGAATACAGTCCCGGCGGGTAAAGATCTTCCGGAAGATATTTACGTGGTTATTGAAATCCCTGCGAATGCCGATCCCATCAAATATGAAGTTGATAAGGAAACCGGTGAGCTGTTTGTAGACCGCTTTATGTCTACCGCCATGTTCTATCCGTGTAACTATGGTTACATCAACCACACGTTGTCACTGGATGGCGATCCGGTTGACGTGTTGGTGCCAACCCCGTATCCGTTACAGCCGGGTTCAGTGATCCGTTGCCGTCCGGTTGGTGTACTGAAAATGACCGATGAGTCTGGTGAAGATGCCAAAGTGGTTGCCGTTCCCCACAGCAAACTCAGCAAAGACTACGATCATGTTAAAGACGTGACCGACCTGCCGGAACAGCTTCGTGCGCAGATTAGTCATTTCTTCGAGCACTATAAAGATCTGGAAAAAGGCAAGTGGGTGAAAGTTGAAGGTTGGGCTGACGTTGACGCTGCCAAAGCAGAGATTCTGGCTTCTTTCAACCGCGCAAAAAAATAATCAAGGCCGCACCGATCCCAACAGAAATAGCGGGAGCCGTTTCAGCCAATAGTCAAAAACACCGCGTAATGCGTAATACAATTCACTTAAGTCCCGTGTATTCGGCTTCTTAACTGAACAAGTATTACCGTGCAGTACGCGGTGTTTTTATTTCTCACTTTATTTCGCTGTATCTCGCTTCAACCAATCACCACTGGTAATTCTACGCAACCCCGTAACAGGACGTTGATAGAGATAAATCCAGGCACTACCGTAAGGTGTTGAGATTAACGCACGCTTATACTCTCCCCCTCCCCGTTTCAACTCATCCAACTCTGATAAAATGGACGAACTAACCCGGTAGACTTCGCAATAAATCTCCCCTTCGCCTGCCACTGCGGCCGGATAGTGACCTAAGTCATACAGCTCATACCCTTCAAGCCGATGGTCACCTAACCATTGCGCATTGGTCATCCAATGACTGTTTCCCTGTTTGCGTCGTAAACTGCCGTAGACAATAATTCGCATCGCTAAAACTCAAACTGATAGAGCACATCTAATGCCTGATTGATACCAGACACCGCCTCCAAGTATAGTTTCGGCATTAAACGGTAACGTAATGTTAACGTTGCCAGTGAATCAAATATACCAACACCATATTTGACCTGCAGGCCCGGCAGGACATAACCGCTGACCACCACCTGTGAACTGTCGCCAGCGCCCTGTGTATCCAGGGCTAAATTGCTTACGCCAAAAGCCTCGCCGATTTTACCCACAACTTGACCACTTTGTGCAACCCCTAAACCAATCAGTGCGGATGTCATCATTGCACTGTCGGTGCCACTGCTCCCCAATCCCTGACCACGCAGAAGGTAAGAGAGCGCTTCCTGTTGCGACAGAGTCGGCTCGGAAAATATTGTCAGCCGAGGTGACGTCGCCAACCCCGTGATACGGACACCGACAGTCACATCATCTTCAGTATTGTCCGGATTACGGATAGCCTCAATGTCCAGCATCGGCTGTGCCGGTGGCCCGGAGAACAGAAGTTGCCCTTTACGTATCTGCAAATCCTGCCCATAGGCTTTAAAACGGCCGGAAGGTATATTGATGTGGCCGTTCAGCCCCAGTCCACGCTCATTCTGCGCTACTTTCAAATCACCTTTCAACTGAGCATGCAGGCCATAGGCATCCAGCCAAACATCATCCCCGATCCGCACGATCAGGTTGCTGTTAATCAGTATCCCACTTGATGCCTTCGTAATTGGCTGATGTTTCTCATTCAGCATGACTTCATCTTTGGACACATCCACCGCACTCGGTGGCATATCATGGACGACAATCCTTGCCCAGGGAATAGTGACCATACCATTTAATGCAAGTATCCGCGGCGATGCATCAAAGGTGATATCGGGAGAAATATCCAGACGGGCCATCGGCGGCAGGGTAATCCGCACACGCTCCCCTTTGACGGCAATATGTGCTCGCCAGTCATTTACTTGTGACCAGTCGGCATTCCCTGCCAGATTGACCTGACCATTGGTGGTTTTCAGGAAACCCTGTAACGTCGAATTAACCCCGTTGAAATAGACAGCCAGGCGGCCATTAGTCAGATCCACCGGCATCCAGTTACCATCGATATCCAACTGCTCCAGCACCATTTGCCCAAACAGTTCAGGACGCTGCACATTACCACCCAGCCGCAGACTGGCATTCAACAATCCCGCTGCTTTTTCGCCTTCCCGCAACACCGGATTCAGCATATCCAATGAGAAATGGCTGATGGACACATTTCCACTCAGGTCACGTCGGTTTTGCGGATCGGCAATCTGCACATCACCCGCAAAACGCCCATTTCCGCGCAACGCTACCTCCCAGGCAAGTTGCGCCTGATCATGCGTGATCCCCGCATTCAGTGTCAGGGTTTCAACAGCAATCGGCAGCGTTTTCCCCTGCACTTGTTGCTGCACAGTAACGCCGTGTCCAGTTAGCGTAATTTTCGCCTGAGGTAACCCTGCTCCGGTCTGCCAGCTGACATCTGCATTGCCAGTGACATTACCGCCCAGTTCAGTGCCATTTCCCATCAGTGGTTTCAGCATTACCAAATCAAACCGTTTCAGGACCAGACTTGCCTGACCCGAGGGCCCGACTTCAATCGGACGCGGCACACACAGCTCAGCATCAGGGTTATGCCAACAGTGATGACCAATCGTCATTTTCTGCTGAGCCACCTGATAATCCAGTGACATCGCCTGCATCAACCGCCACTCGCCAACCGGGGTGTCAAAATGAGTACTCGTTATTTCACCGCGCCAGCGTTGCTGTGCCCGATCAAAACTGCCGGCCAGCGACAGTTG
Source organism: Prodigiosinella confusarubida (assembly GCF_002847015.1). Taxonomy (GTDB): domain Bacteria; phylum Pseudomonadota; class Gammaproteobacteria; order Enterobacterales; family Enterobacteriaceae; genus Prodigiosinella; species Prodigiosinella aquatilis. Next base: position 1,549,692 of record NZ_CP025085.1, on the reverse strand, counting down.
ACCCGACACCGGCTCCCCATTCATGGTCAGGTGCATCTGGTGCTCAGTTTCATTGCCCTCCACCCGCAGTGCCAGGGTATTCATGCGTAGGCTATCCCGGTGTAGCTGCTGCAAATGTACCGTTATCGCCCCGTGGATCTGCTTGTCGGATTGCACGTCAGCCGCGATATCAAGCTGCTTGATAGTCATGTTTTGCCAGCGTAATTCCGACACCGCCAGATCGGTTTTCAGATGCGGCGCATCGCGGTTGCCATCCAGTTTGAGATTGCCCACGATCCTCCCAGCCAGACCGGGCAGTGTGCCGTCCAATGCCGGTGCATTAATATCACCCGTGATATTCCATTGCTCACCCAACGTTCCCTTCACCATCAGCCGATTACGGCCCAGCGTCAGGGCAAGATCAGAGATACTCCATTGCCCGGCGGCATTGCCGCTCAGTTTACCTTGTGCTGTCAGCCGATTCTGACGGACATTGCCCTCCAACTGTAGTTGTGGAATCTTCAGTTGCCAGTCGCGTCCTTCAATGCTCCCCTGGGTAACGAGTTTACCGTTCAGGCGGGCGGGCCATTGCGGCCATTGCTGCTCGGTATTGATACCGCTCAGCGTGAGTTCACTGTTCCAACTGATAGCGTTGTTCCAGTCCATCTGCCCTGTCATTTCCACATTCCCCTGCAACGCATCCAGACGCAGGCGGGTCAGAGAGAATTGTCGTACATTTCCCTTACCTTCCAGTAACAGTGAACCAGGAGGTAACTCGCTGCCCTGCAGAGCGCTATGCAGTGAGAGTGCATAGTCTGTGGCCTTACCGTTAATATTCAAATGGATATCGTTCAATTGGTAGCGCGCATCTCCGGTAATAGGCCAGCGGACCTGCGGACTTTGCAGGCTAAGTGACAGTGGTAGTCCCGCTACAGCCGGTTTTGTCTGCAATGCCAGTTGCGCACGTTGTGGCCCGGACAGATTCAGCGCGACGTTCAATTGCTCATGCAGAGCACCGTTTACCGTCAGTTTGAGGCGTTCACCTTTCAACGGATCGATATTCAGCACACCGTTGGCATTTATCACTAGCGGCCACTGTCCACCGAGTGTCGCCTCTCCATGAGCAAACAACGCGCCTTGTGGCGATTGGAGGTCCAACCGGTGCAGAGTCAACTTCTGTCGTTGATTGCTGGCCTGTAAAAAAAACCGGGTGATCATCAGGTCCTGACTGCCGGTAATCCGTAGCTGCTTACCTTGTATTTCAGTGACCGTGACATCCATCGGCAGAGTAATGTCAGGGATCTTTGACAACAGCGGTTTGGCAAACAGCGATTGCAAACGTTCCCCCAAAGGTTGCTCTGACAGCGCAGATAATCCAGGGGATGACAGCTTACTGTTCACCACGGAGGGCGGTGTTTCAGGATTCGTCGAGGGCGTTTTGGGTAGCGCTACCAGTAACGATCCAATATATGTTGGCAACAGTGTTAACTTTCGACCCTGCCAATGCAGCCCGGAGCGGAATTCCGCCAATGACAATGTCATGTCATCGACGGTGACCAGGCTGTTAGACAGACTGAAATGCTGGAGATCGAGAGTAAAAGGTATGGTGATTTCTGTTGACGGCGCCGTGGGTGCGGCTTGCGTCTCAGATACTGGCATCTGTTGTGTTTTCACTACGACGTCCAGACCCTGGACGGATAGTGCATCGATACACAATTGCCCCCGCCACAGGCAAGCGGGCGATAGCGACAGCGATAAGTGTAATGCACTCACATTAGCCGAAACGCCGGGCATATGGTAATGCAGATCTTTTAGTGTTAAATCTCGCCAGCCACCACTGGCACTGCCAATATTCAATCCCGGCACCCAGCGCGAAGCGCTGTTCAACACCAGATGCAGGCCCGGGGTCGTACCGATCAGCAAGGCGACAGTGAGGATAAGCATCAACAAAAACGCGGTGAAACCAATTATGGTTTTTTTTAGCCAACTCATAATTCAGGCCCCAGACCGATATAAAACTGCAATCCATGTTTTTCAGCATCACCAATCGGTCTGGCCAGATCAAACTTGATTGGTCCCACTGGTGATTCCCAGCGCACACCAATCCCGGCACCGGTTTTGAAATTACTCTTTCTGATATCGTTAACCGCTTCACCACTGTCGATAAACACCGCCCCCCACCACTTGCCAGTGACGTTGTATTGATATTCGATCGATCCAGTAGCTAACTTTGAGGCCCCGGTCAGCTTATCGTCATCATCACGGGGCGAGATTGATTTGTATTTATAACCACGGATACTGCGGTCTCCCCCGGCAAAGAAACGCAGGGATGGCGGCACGCGGGAAAAGTCACTGGTTTCTATCCACCCCAGATTGCCGCGGGCCACAAAGCGATGTTTATCCGCCAACGTACGGATCCACACGTTCTGCGCCTGGAAAATAGCAAAATCGATATCCGAACCCCACGTCGTATTGGAAACATCTATCGAGTAACGTTGGGTATCTCCCCAGAACGGCATCAGACCACCGCGTTGGCGCGTACGATTGATGCTGACACCAGGATAAATCAGCATGGTGGTATCGGTTATGCTGCCTTGCGTAAAGTGGTCCAGACTCCAGCGCAGGTTGACCGCCCGCTGCCAACCACTGGGATAATTCCAATAACGCGCCACATTCAGCGTAGTGGCATCCGAACGGGTATCATTCAGGTCTTCCCGTTTAAATCCGCTTTGTAACAAGTAATATTGCTCCAGCGGATTCTTGAGCAGCGGTATTTTATAGCTGAAATCCAGCATCTGTTCCGGTGCCGACAGGCTGAGGCTGCTTTCCAGACTGTGTCCACGCGAATTAATCCATGGCTTTTTCCAGGTGGTTTTCAGACGGGGGCCCACATCCGTGGCATACCCGCCCCCGACTTCTACCGTGTTGCGGCTGCGTGGCGTCAGCACCGCATCCAACGGCAGTTTTTTACTCTGTGTGGCCTGACTGAAATCCGGCGACACCACAGCGGCGTTGAACCAGCCTGTCGCCGATAAGCGGCGGTTAAATTCACCTAATGCTTGTGTGGTGTATTCATCGCCTTCATGGAACGGCAACAGATTTTGCAGATAATCTTCACGGATCTGCGACCCCTGGAAGTGAACTTTGCCAAAGCGGTAACGCTCACCACTAGCGTAATCAATATTCCAGTACGCTTGACGCGTGCTTTGTATCACTCCCAATTGGCTTTTAGTGAAACGGGCATCGAAATAGCCCTTATTGACGGAAAGGTCGCTAAGTGCGCGTTTAAAGCCATCATAATCGCCATGGTTCAGAATGCTTCCCAGGGGCGGTTTACTCGTCTGAATCAGTTGCTGAAAATCTTTATCGTTTCGCGCCTGACCAGTAATAATGATATTCACACCGGCGATCCTGACTGGTTTTCCCGGCGTGATGTTAACCAAGAGTACCGGGCGACCACCGTTCACCGCTGGTTCGAATTTGAACAGAATTTCAGGATCGTAATACCCCAATGCCCGCAACCCTTGTCGGATCGCCTCATCAACACGGGCCTGGAAACGGCCGTCGGCACTAACTTCGTCTGGTGTAATTGTCGATAACCGCGCCCGGACATTTTTTTGTAATTCACCCTTAAGCCCGACAAGTTGCAACCGGACATTGGACGCTGCCCTGGCTGAAGGCAACGCCAACAATATGCACAATACACATATTTTCAAATCACAGCCGCGTTGCATATTGTGGTGAAAGAATGGCTTCTTTTTTCCTGTAAAAATTACCACGTTACCCCTTGGTAATATCAATCAGATAAACTGGTTTTTCTTTCTAAATATAGAGTTAAATTTGTAAATCTAAAAATGGCGTAGGGTAATTACTGTCATACTGCTTACTTAAGCGGTTTTCCCCGTGAATATTGGTTTCTTAACTGATTCATTACTGCCATTTTTAACCATAATACCGTAAAGACAGGCGAATGCTTCTCGGTTATGCTCTGAAAACACAATGATATTACTACAATATCGGGAGCCAAAAGTGATCGATAGTTTCGATAAAACCCAATGCATCAGTCAATCTGACGCACTTTCCGGTCGGATAACGCCAATGCCCGTCGCCCGACTTCATGCGGTTAGCCAACATTCCATGACATACGTGCCAGAAAATATGCAGGTGGCCATCTTTGCCATGGGTTGTTTCTGGGGGGCGGAACGTTTGTTCTGGCAACAGCCGGGAATATACAGTACAGCAGCAGGCTACTGTGGCGGCTATACGCCCAACCCTACCTACCGGGAAATCTGTACCGGTAAAACCGGCCATGCTGAAGTAGTACGGGTTGTTTTTGACCCAACGGTCATCAGCTACAAACAACTGTTACAGTTGTTCTGGGAAAATCATGACCCAGCGCAAGGCATGCGTCAGGGTGGCGATATTGGCACTCAGTATCGTTCCGCTATTTACCCCGTCACACCTGAACAGGAGTCGGCCGCCAAGGAAAGCGCACACGGTTTCCAGCAGGCGATGAAAGACAGCGGAGATGATCGTACCATCAGTACGGAAATCAAACCTGCCGGGCCGTTCTACTATGCTGAAGACGAGCACCAGCAATATCTGTACAAAAACCCGGATGGTTACTGCGGATTAGGTGGCATTGGTGTCTGCTTGCCGCCGCAACGCTAAATATGGCGGTTATTTCGTCACACCTGTTATAATGCGCACCGCGTCAGGGCCACCCACGGTGATAGGTTCCTGACCGGATAGATTCAAGGAATACAGGGCTGGAAACCAGCCCTTGCCAGCGGGTACCACATCCGCTGCCTTATAATGATTTTTCCTTCCCGAGGATCGCCTATGTCTGCTGAGACAAAGCGAAAAAACTATGTTAAACAGCTTATTACTAATAATACTTCTCATTGCCATCAGCGCGTTTTTTTCTCTTTCTGAAATATCCCTTGCCGCTTCACGTAAAATCAAACTGAAGCAGATGGCCGATGAGGGCAACCTGAATGCTGACCTGGTGTTAAAACTTCAGGAGACACCAGGTATCTTTTTTACTGTGATTCAAATTGGTGTTAATGCCGTCGCCATTCTGGCCGGTATTATTGGTGACGCAGCCTTTTCCCCCTATCTCAATATGTTGTTTGAAAACGTCATGTCTCCGGAGTTAGCGGGAAAAGTCAGCTTTATCTGCTCTTTTGTTCTTGTCACCAGTCTGTTTATCTTGTTCGGTGATTTGACCCCCAAACGTATTGGCATGATTGCCCCGGAGACAGTGGCTGTCCAGATTATCAATCCTATGCGCTTTTGCCTGTTCATATTCCGGCCACTGGTCTGGTTTTTTAACGGTCTGGCTAACGTAATTTTCCGGTTGCTGAAATTACCCATGGTGCGCAAGGACGATATCACTTCCGATGATATCTATGCGGTGGTGGAAGCCGGCGCACTGGCTGGTGTGTTGCGCAAGCAAGAACATGAACTGATTGAGAATGTGTTTGAGCTGGAGTCCCGTACCGTTCCCTCGTCCATGACATCCCGGGAAAGCGTAGTGTACTTTGACCTGCATGAGGACGAAGAGCAGATTAAAGAGAAGATTGCCCAGCAGCCGCACTCCAAGTTTCTGGTTTGTAATGCCCACATTGACCAGATCGTCGGTTATGTCGACTCGAAAGATTTACTGAATCGCGTACTGGGGAATCAAAGTCTGGAGCTGAACAGCGGCGTGCAGATTCGTCCGGCGCTGATTGTGCCAGATACTCTTACCCTGTCAGAAGCACTGGAAAGTTTTAAAGCTGCCGGAGAAGATTTTGCCGTTATCCTCAATGAATATGCACTGGTCGTGGGGATTATTACGCTCAATGATGTGATGACCACCCTAATGGGCGATCTGGTGGGACAAGGCCTGGAAGAGCAGATTGTCGCCCGTGATGAAAACTCGTGGCTGATTGAAGGCGGGACACCTATCGACGACGTGATGCGAGCGCTGAATATTGATGAATTCCCGCATTCCGGTAACTACGAAACCATCGGGGGGTTTATGATGTATACGCTGCGTAAAATACCAAAACGCACTGATTTTGTACGCTTTTACGGTTATAAATTTGAAGTGGTGGATATCGACAGTTACAAAATTGATCAGTTACTGGTCACCCGACTGGAAGACAAACCAACAGTAGCATCACCCGCTGCCAATACCTCCGAGTCATAAACCATTATCGACTTAAACCACAACGGCCCGTATGTGGGCCGTTTATTTTTCAGCACTGCTTGTACGCACGCGCCGTCATCCCATTTCGGCCTGCAATTTCAACACTTGGCGGTTAACTTCTGACATCACCACCAAGTGTTGTTTATCCTGTTTTTTCGGCAATAAAATCTTGCCGTAATCAAACTCAAAAGCACCGACTCCTTTAATATACAACCGTCCGCGAAACAACGTTTTCACGTACTTTGCGACCTTCATCGGGTTGTAACGTTCGAAGATCCTCATGTTTTATTCTCCTCCCGCTTTTTCTTCTGACACGCCGTCCGTTTCAAAAAAGTAACAGAGCTGATGGAGTGTCAATGACATACACAATATTTAGTGCTGTGATTCCCTCAATAGTTCCTCACATCTCAGCATTCCTTACTGAATTTACATAATTTTACGGAGTAGATTAACGTTATCCTTCACAAATCAGTATAAACCTTCAAGTCGCTGTAAATTGTGCGAACTGACACAAACTCAGCGATAAACCGCTCAGGACAGACTAACACTCAGTATCTACGCTTATGAGTAATACACGACTCGCCACAAGCTTGATACAAGAGGGAAATATCAATGACCAGAATGACCTGTCTGTTTGTTGCCCTGGTTTTTATTCCGTTCCTGACATCCGCACACTCCTTTGCCATTAACCAGCCTGTGCCATCCGTTGGTGTGGTAGAAAAGGGGGAGCTGAATTATCAGAATGAAAAATTCAGCTACCAGAACTGGAGTAGTGCCCAGCTCAATGGGAAAGTCCGTGTCATCCTGCATGTCGCCGGGCGTATATCTGCCCGGAACATGAATAATCCGCTGATCACCACGCTCAGGGAGGCTAATCTACCGCGTGAATATTACCAAACAACGACAATCGTCAATGTCGACGATGCCGTGATAGGCACGGGCATGTTTGTACGTGGGCGCGTCAAGGACAGTAAGCAGGCAAATCCCTGGTCACAGTTTGTTATCGACAGTAATGGTGATGCATGTCGAGCATGGGAATTGACGCCTAAAAGCTCGGCTATCGTCGTGCTGGATGCACAGGGAAAAGTTCGTTTTGTAAAGGATGGCGCCTTGAACCGACAAGAAATACAGCAGGTCGTCAGCCTGCTGCATACTCTATTACACCAGGAGGAATCTCATCATGACACAGGCACGCTGCCTGTCATCAAAACAGTGAAACACGAAATCCGGGATTAATAAACGATTCCCGTGGGGCATAAGATAGCGGTTTTCCCTGCCAATCATGTATCTGTGCTCCCGCCGCTAACGCGATTGCATGCCCGGCACCGGTATCCCAAATACAGGTAGGTCCAAAACGGGGATAAAGCTGGGCTTTCCCTTCCGCCACCAGACAAAACTTTAACGATGACCCAATAGCAACAGTCTCATGCTCACCCAACTGACCAAGGTAATCCTGTAGCTCTTTATCTGAGTGTGAGCGGCTTACCACCACCAGTGGAGGCCGGGCATCATTCACCTGTATCTGTTGTCGGTGTCCCCCCTCTTCTTTCCAGGCTTTGCCGTTTGCCGCCGCATACATCACACCAGTCACCGGAACATAGATCACGCCCAGTACCGGTAGATCATTCTCAATCAACGCAATATTTACCGTGAATTCACCGTTGCGGTTCAGGAACTCTTTCGTACCGTCCAGCGGGTCCACCAACCAGTAACGCTGCCAGTGCTGGCGCTCCGACCACAGTGGAGGATCTTCTTCAGACAGTAACGGGATATTGGGGTACTGTGCCGCCAACCCTCGTTTGATGACACGATGCGCCGCCATGTCGGCAGCGGTTACTGGGGAATCATCTTTCTTGTGCGCGACCTCAACCGGCTGATGTCCCTCATAAACCTGCATAATGGCATCGCCTGCCTCACGCGCCAGTTGGCAAATGTGTTCTAACATTTTTCACCTCTCTACCGGTTGTCAGGGCGCATCATCCGCCCGTTCAGATTTGTCTTTGTGACTGATAACTGTGATTCTTTATGTTTGTTGTGGTTATTCTATGCCACCTTCCGTGTTTTGCCGTGATAATTAACGCTGTATTTAGCATTACATGAGATACCGGCCTCATTAACACGTCGAGAAAACAATGTAATAAAGCACATGCCGACGCCAAGTTTGCGCGTCGCACTGATTACGATTACCGCCAATTACTACCGTGTTTACAGCGAGAAATATAATGCCGTTGCATCACCAGATGAAAATCAGGCGATCATGAGAACCTACATCGGTGTTGAAATGAAACGGAGTCAAAACGATGATAATGAGGAAGAAAAGTAAGGCATCCGCGCCAAGGATGGCGCGGTTTCGCTAGTGCCTGTTTACCAACGAGGATCACCTCTATAGTGATGACCCCAACCAGGTTCTGGCGGCGGCGCAATAAACACTGGCCGAGGTGGTTGTACTACAACAACCCGCGGTGGTGGCGCTTCATAATATCTCGGTGGTGGTGCTTCATAGTAATAAACGGGTCGTGGCCTGTGGTATCTGTGTTCACGCCGCCACTCATGCGGAGCACACCACCGATTGCCATCCCAATAATAGCCACGCTGGTCACGATCGCCGATATGGAAATAAACCCCCGGCAGCGCAATGCTCAGACTATCGGCCTGTACCGTAGGCACAGCGAACGACAGCATTCCAGTCATCATGACACCGAATAAAAGCGGCTTAATCATAAAACAACCCCTACGTCACCGCGATGCGGCGGATGGCACAGATATACGGCAAATCAAGCCTTGTCACCATCAGAAAAGGGCTAATTTTCGATAAGTCATCCCCAAGTTTATCCGTAAAGCACGATAAATACCGCCACTCATTCTGTTCGCCAACCTGATGATTCACCATGGTATTCGGCCGCTTCTGAGCCATTGCAAGTAGCGTTCAGATTGACTTCAGGCAGAAGTATCACTCACCCGAATCACTTACTCAGGTATGCTTACCGCTGCATCTTGCCGTCTATTAGATATATAATGAATAGCTTTCATAGGAATGGAATAGTTATATTCAGGCCGCCCTAAAATGACTTTTCATATAACTTTTCATAAAATGGAATGATTAAAATAAACTCTCGCTTTATTCTGGTGCAAATAATTAACGGAATTCGCTCCGCTTGTGTTCTATATTGTTTTACGCCAAGTTCATCATTTGTTTTTTATCGTAAAAATGTTGTTTATTTCTTATCTATCTTCTCTTCATCTTGTGATATTTTTGTGCATCACAGTGCTATTTAAGTGCAATCATTAATACTGAAATAGAGAATACTTATAATACAAGTTAACCGTTGACAATCCATTAACTCGCTTCTTATAGTGATACCCACTCCCCCGCAAGACCGCCAACGCTGTCGGCTTGTGGTGAAGGCATCAGAGCCCCTGAGAAAGTCATCTGACTTTACGGGGCTTTTTTTTTGCTTTTTTTTTAATACCAACACCAGGGGTAATTATGTCCAGAATACAATGTCATTACGCCACGTTGACACTTGCGCTGGCATCCATATTAGTAGCAGGCACTGCACACATAGCTGTTGCGGCCGACAAGCCCATTAAAATAGGTTTATTAGAAGACGCATCCGGTAATTTTGCCTTACCCGTTATTCCCAAGATCCACGCTACGGAATTAGCTGTTGACGAAATCAATGCGAAAGGCGGTATTCTTGGTCGTCCGATTGAACTAATTAAATATGATACCCAATCCGATAATACCCGTTTTCAGCAAATGGCTCGTCGTTTAATTAAAAACGATAAAGTGGATGTTATTTTCGGCGCTTTCTCTAGTGCTTCCCGTGAGGCCATTCGCCCTATTATGGATAAAGCAAAACAGCTTTACTGGTATAACAACCAGTATGAGGGCGGTGTCTGCGACACCAATGTATTTGTCACCGGCGCGGTACCTGAACAGCAGTTTTCCACACTGATTCCCTGGATGATGAAGAAATATGGCAAACGGGTTTATACCATTGCTGCCGATTACAACTTTGGTCAGATCTCGGCGGAATGGGTGCGAAAAATTGTCGCAGAAAACGGTGGCACCATGGTTGGGGAAGAGTTTATCCCGCTGAGTGTTTCTCAGTTTAGCCAAACCATTCAGAATATTCAGAAAGCCAAACCAGACTTTGTCATGACACTTCTGGTCGGCACCAACCAGTCTTCCTACTATGAGCAGCAAGCTGCCGCCAGACTGAATCTACCCATGGCAAGCTCAGTTAGCGTGGCACAAGCTTATGAACACAAACGCTTTAAGCCACCAGCGCTGAAAGACATGTACATCACCGCCAACTATATGGAAGAGGTGGACACACCTGCCAGTAATGACTTCAAAAAACGGTTCCACGCCAAATTCCCTGATGAGCCGTATATCAATCAGGAGGCGGCCAACGCCTATGATGCGGTTTACCTCTACAAACTGGCAGTGGAAAAAGCCAATAGCACCAATCAAGTTGCTGTACGCAAGGCATTGGAAAGTGGTGGTATCTGTACCGATGGCCCTTCCGGCAAGGTCTGTATCGATCCCAAAAGCCACCATCTGAGCCACACCATTTATCTGGCGCACGTCAAGGCCGACCATTCTGTCGAAATACCCAAGGTATGGCCGGATATCCAACCTTACTGGCTGGATCAGGCAGGTTGCAACCTCCCGGTCAAACCAGATACCAGCCAGTATACGCCGTCCAATCCGCCCAAAGCCTGAGTCTGAAATGACCATCAGGGAAGCCGTTGTCCTACATGCGCTTCCCTGAGTTATCTATCTCAACCGGTGTCAGTCGGGACACCAAGGATTGTACTGTCATGTTATTGCTGTCCTTTGTTTATTCAGCGATCTACCAGTTTGGCGATAACTTTGCCTTTCTGGTTCTGTCAGCTCTTGGGCTGGCGGTGATCTTCGGCATGATGGGCGTTATTAATCTGGCCCATGGTGAATTCATCATGTGCGGAGCTTACGTGACCATCACGCTGAACAAATCCGGGCTACCACTTCCGCTCGCCATGCTGGTCGGCGCTCTGGTGTCGGCTTTTGCCGGTGGCGTCATCGAACGGCTAGTGGTTCGTCATCTGTATGATCGCCTATATGACTCGGTGGTAGCCACCTGGGCGATTAGCCTGATTGTGCAGCAAAGCATGTTGCTGTTGGCGGGGCCCTCACTGGAAGGACTTTCCACGCCGTTTGGTTCATTCACACTAGGTGACTACTCGTTTTCCACCTACCGGGCCTTGCTGCCGCTGTTCGCCATCGCGGTGCTCCTGCTGCTGTACTGGCTGTTTTTCCATACCAATTACGGCGTCTGCGCCAGAGCCACAATACAAAATGCCCGCATGGCCTCTTGTCTTGGACTGGAAACCGACCGTATCTATACCCAGACATTCGCACTGGGTGCCGGGATGGCCGGGTTGGCGGGGGCTATTTATGCCCCGACGATGACGGCTGTTCCCACGATGGGCAATGCGTTCATCATACAAGCTTTCGTTTCAGTCGTCGTAGGCGGTGCCAATGTGCTGATTGGCACCATTCCTGCTGCCATGACGCTTAGCACTATCCAGACCGGTCTGAATGCCTGGTATGGACAACTGGCCGGTCAAATCGGCCTGCTGATTACGGCCATGTTGGTTATCCGCCTGTTGCCAAACGGTGTCGGCAGCCTGTTTACCCGCAATCGTTAGGAGCTGCCTGTGACCATAAACTCTCTCAACCTCACCATAACAGAACGACAGAAACACCCGCGTATACCATGGAATGGTCTGATATTTCTGGTATCGGCAGTGCTGTTGCCACTGATTCTAGACAGCGGGTTCATTAACAATCTGGCCTACTTTCTACTCTGGGCTTTCTGCGCTATAGGATTGGCCGCCATGTGGGGGCAGGCCGGGATTCTCTCGTTTGGCCAGACAGCCTTTTTCGGGCTGGCCGGATATACCTATGGTGTTCTAACACTGAACTTCGGTGATGGCGTTTTTTCTACCTGGTCTGGCTTTGTACTGGCATTAGTGATGGCTGGCGCAGTCGCTGCCGCCCTCGGTTACATGATGTTCTATGGTGGTGTGACTGGCATCTTCGTAGGGATTGTCACGCTGTCGTTCACACTGGTGTTGGAAATGTTTATGTCGCAAACCGCCGGACCACAATGGGCTATCGGCAGCGCACGCCTGAACGGCTTCAATGGTATGTCTGGCATGCCGCCGCTGGCGCTGCCGGGAGGGATTACGCTGGAGGACAACGCCTTCTATTACCTGATTGTGTTGCTGCTGACAGTGGTTTACTTCGGCATGCAGCGCCTGTTGCGCAGCGATACCGGCCTGACGCTCGCCGCTATCCGGGAAAATCCGCGTCGAGCCGAAATGTTGGGTATTGATATTCGTCGCTATCAATTGCTGATATTCACTATCGGCGGGGTGCTGTCCGGCCTGTCTGGTGTGCTGTACACCCTATGGGGCTCCTACATCACCCCGTCTTCAATGGGATTATCTGCGGCGGCCATGCCAGTGATCTGGGTGGCTACCGCTGGACGAAAAAGCCTCCTCAGCACTGTCATCATAACCGCACTACTGGTGTGGCTGTCGCAGTGGCTGGCGGTTTATGGCAGTGAATACGCCATGATTCTGCTCGGCGTAATCCTGCTGTTCGTCATTCTTATCGCACCTGAAGGTATTTTGGCCTGGTTGATGCATCGTATACGACGACTATTTGCCGCCTCTCGTCACAAGAGGACTTCATTATGAATAACACACCGGTATTAGAGACGCAGGGGCTGGGTAAACGTTTCGGCGGCATTCAGGTGATCCATCAGGTAGACATCCGCATCCGCCAGGGAGAAGTGCGCTGTGTGATCGGGCCGAACGGCGCGGGCAAAAGCACCTTCTTCAAGTTGTTGACCGGTGAACACGCCCCCAGTAGCGGCGAGATCCGTTTTCAGGGAGAACGCCTCAATGCCTTACCCCCTTTTCAGCGCATTCGTCGGGGCATGAGCATCAAATTTCAGATCCCCGGCATCTTTGCGGATCTCAGCGTAGCGCAGCATCTGCAACTGTCGTTGAGTCATCGGCGAGCAAAGCGCCGCCAGTCCGATAACGTTGATGACCTGTTGCAGCGTTTCAATCTCACCAGCGAATACCATCAACGGGCGGGCAACCTCTCCCATGGTAAAAAACAGTGGCTTGAAATGGCTATGGCGGTGTCGCTTCAACCCTCTCTGCTGATGTTGGATGAGCCTGTAGCAGGGCTCTCGGTGGAAGAGACCTATTTAACCGGTGAACTTATCAAACAAATGCAGCGCGATGGCCTGACGCTGATGGTGGTGGAACACGACATGACGTTCGTTCGACAGATCGCCTCTCAGGTCACCGTATTGCACGGTGGTCATGTGTTTGCCGACGGTAATGCACAAGATGTACTGATGCGGGATGACGTGGCAGATATCTACCTGGGGAAAAACGGATGAAAGACATACTACTGCAAATCGATAATGTCACCAGTGGCTACGACGGCGGACTGGTGCTCAATGGCACCTCATTGCAACTCAATACGGCGGAAATCCTGGGATTGATTGGCCGAAATGGTGTGGGTAAAACCACACTGATGCGTTCCCTGATCGGCACCATACCTATACGACAAGGCAAGATACTGCTGGGCGAAACCGAAATCACCCACACCTCCCCCCAACGACGGGCTCGGCTGGGCATCGGCTATGTGCCACAAGGACGGGAGATCTTCTCCGGATTGACCGTCGCGGAAAACCTACAGGTTGGCATGCAGTTTGTCCGGGAACACCGGGAACTGGCACAGGATCTGCTGGAGCGGGTGCTCAACTATTTTCCGATTCTACGCCAGCGGCTGAAACAAAAGGCCGGCACCATGAGTGGTGGTGAACAACAACAACTGGCCATCGCCCGCGCACTGGTCGGTTCCCCCAAAGTATTGTTGCTAGATGAACCCTCCGAAGGCGTTCAGCCCTCTATCGTCACCATCATCGCCGATACGCTGGTGCGCATCGCTCAAGAGCTGCGAGTCGCCGTGATCTTGGTAGAACAGGATATCGCCATGATTCAACGGGCTGCTCACCGATGCTGTGTCATGGATAAAGGCCGGGTCATCGACACGCTGGATCAGCGGCAGCTCTCAGATGACGACGGCATACGCCGACATCTGATGTTGTAACCGTCATGCCAATAATTACTGGCGTCATCAGCACACGTTCACGTTGGTGACCCGATACCAATACCTGCAGTTGGTAACCCATTTACGGAGAAATGAACAATGAAAAATGACTGGTTGAAAGAATCGATCATGTTCAAACGTGGAGTAGGCGCACAGCGAGAATCCATTACTCACCATTTGACCGAAGAGATGCAGAAAGCATTCCACTACACTATCGGTCCTTACTCCACGCCAGTGCTCACCATCGATCCAGGTGATCGTGTCATTGTCGATACCCGGGATGCGTTTGAAGGTGCTATTCAGTCCGAGCAGGATATCCCCAGCCAGTTACTGAAGATGCCTTTTCTCAATCCGCAAAATGGTCCGATTATGGTCCGTGGCGCGGAAAAAGGTGATGTGCTGGCGGTACATATTGAATCCATGCTGCCACGTGGGGAAAATCCCTATGGCATCTGCGCCATGATCCCGCATTTTGGCGGGCTGACCGGCACCGATCTGACCGCCATGCTTAACGATCCACTGCCGGAAAAGGTCAGGATCATCAAGCTGGACAGCGAAAAAGTCTACTGGAGCAAACGCCATACTCTGCCTTATAAGCCCCATATCGGCACACTGAGCGTGTCGCCGGAGATCGACTCTATCAACTCACTGACGCCAGATAATCACGGCGGCAATATGGATGTTCCTGACATCGGCCCAGGCAGCATTACCTATTTGCCGGTACGTTCTCCCGGCGGCAGGTTGTTCATCGGCGACGCGCACGCTTGTCAGGGAGATGGTGAAATCTGCGGTACGGCGGTGGAATACCCATCCGTTACTACCATTAAAGTCGATCTAATCAAACATTGGGCACTCTCCTGGCCGCGGATGGAAAACCAGGAAACCATTATGAGCATTGGCAGCGCCCGTCCGCTGGAAGATGCCACCCGTATTGCCTACCGTGACTTGATTTACTGGCTGGTGGAGGATTTTGGCTTTGAACAGTGGGATGCCTACATGCTGCTAAGCCAGTGCGGTAAGGTCCGGCTGGGCAATATGGTCGATCCTAAATATACCGTTGGGGCCATGCTGAACAAACATCTGCTGGCCCGGTAATGTTACGAAATAGATGACGTTCGGCGTCTCGTTACCCTTTTACCAACCTAAAGCGAGTCATTATGGGGCTTTCAACACCAATCAACATCGGCTTGCTGTACTCGTCCAGTGGTGTCACCGCGCTGCTGGAACAGTCTCAGCTACGGGGAGCACTGCAAGCCATTGACGAGATCAATCAGGCCGGGGGGATCCACGGACGTCCCCTGCAAGCAATTCACCTTGATCCATTATCAGACAATGCCCGCTTTCGAACATTGGCAGAACAGCTGATTGTGGAACATCAGGTGAATGTCATTTTCGGCGGCTACACGTCCAGCAGCCGCAAAGCCATGTCACCTGTGGTGGAAAAATATCAGCGCCTGCTGTTCTATTCTCAGTTATATGAAGGTTTTGAATTTTCAGAAAACATTTTCTATGGCGGGGCGGCACCAAACCAGAATTGCCTGCAACTGGAAGATTACCTTTCCAGCCATTTTGGCGCCCGGGTATTCATGATCGGCTCACGTTACATCTATCCCTATGAATGCAACCGGAATATGCAAGAGTTGCTGTTACAACGAGATGATGGCGCGGTGATAGGTGAACGCTATTTGGACCTGAATGCCTCTTATGACGCGTTTCTACCCATCATGGAAGAAGTACGCAAGAAACAACCAGACTTTATTTTCAGTACGGTCATCGGCCAAACCGTTCCCTATCTATACCGGGCTTACTATGAGGCAGGGCTCGATCCGGAGAAAATGCCTATCGGTAGTCTGAACACGTCCGAGACGGAAATTGCCGTGATGGGGGCAGACATGGCGGCGGGGCATATCACCTCGTCCCCGTATTTTCAAAGCATTGCCACACCAGCCAACCAAATGGCATTGACCACATTTCGGCAAATGTTCGGCTCGACACTGACCACGGACATGAACTGGGAAGCCACTTACAGCCAGGTACATCTGTTCGCCAACGCTATGGGCGCTTGCGGCAGTGATGCCCTGCCGAAATTGCTGCCTGCACTGTGCGGTAGTGAATTTAACGCCCCCCAGGGACGGATATGCATCGACCCGCTTAACCACCATACCGGATTGTATCCACGTATCGGAAAAGCCAACCCAACCGGCCAGTTCACCATCTTGCGGGAATCACGACGGATTGTCCCTCCCGATCCTTACATGACCAATCAGGTACAGGGAGACTGGGTCACCAAACTGTCAAAAGTGGAGTATCCCCATGCGCCATAACCCACTTAATAACAATACCACCACCCTATTGCTCAGCCGGGAAGTCCGTTGTGTCGTTCTTCATCCCAATGACGAGGACGGTGAAACGCTAACCAAACATCTGCGCCGCATGGGGTTCAAGGTTCGGGCCTTCTGGCCGATTCCGGAACGATTACCAACGGACACTGACGTCATTTTTTTCACGCCACAATCGGATCAACCTGAACTGGACACCCCCTGGATGGATCACTGCCGTCATGCACTGATTTCGGTGATTACCTATGAAAACCCGACGTTTATCGATCAAGCGTTGAACATGGGAGCCGGTGCCATCATCACCACGCCTATCCGCGCATCAGGTCTGCTCTCCTCCATGGTGATGGCACTACATCATACCCAGCGACACCGATGCATGGCGGAACGTTTCGAAAGGCTGGAAAAGAAAATGCAAGGGATTCGCTACGTCAGCGAAGCCAAAGCGATTCTGATGCGTATGCATGGCATCAGTGAGGTACGTGCTTATGAAATTTTACGCCATCAGGCCATGGACAAACGCATCACTGTGGAAGAGATGGCTTGCGCACTGATGCAAGCCAACGATGTGTTTTCCATGACGACCCCTAATGCGCTTGCTACCAAAAAAGGCTGACAGCAAACCGCATCCCTGAATCCTATTTTGAGAGGAAACATAATGCCTACTCCCTCTTTTCTTGCCGCCGCCGTGCAGTTCGAACCCAGGTTATTCGACAAGGAAGCTAATATTGACAGTCTGTTTTCACTGGTGGAACAAGCCGCGCAACAAGGCGCCAGACTCATCACTACCCCAGAAATGGCCACCACCGGTTACTGTTGGTACGACCGGGAGGAAATTGCCGATCAAGTGGAAACCGTGCCCGGACACACGACGGAACGGTTTACTGAACTGGCGAAACACTATCAATGTTACATCGTGCTGGGTATGCCAGAGCTTGAAGCGGCAACAGGACTTTACTACAACAGCGCTATATTAATTGGCCCTGATGGCGTCATGGGTTGCCACCGTAAAAGTCACCCCTATATTTCCGAACCCAAATGGGCCGCCGCAGGCGAGGAACACCGGGTGTTTGATACCCCGTTGGGCCGCATTGGTATGCTGATCTGCATGGATATTCATTATGTGGAAACTGCACGACTGCTGGCATTGGCCGGGGCAGATATTATCTGCCATATCAGCAACTGGTTAGCGGAACGAACTCCTGCGCCATATTGGATCAGCCGGGCCATGGAAAACAGCTGTTACCTGCTGGAAAGTAATCGCTGGGGACGGGAACGAGGCGTGCAGTTCAGCGGTGGAAGTTGCATCATTGCACCGGACGGCCATATTCTGGATGTGGTAGATCAGGGCAATGGCATCGCCTACGCCATGCTGGATATTATCAACCGCCCACGACAGGTGCTGGGGGAAGCGGTTTTTCAGCAACGCCGCCCCACGCTCTATCATCAGTTGCTGAGTAATAGTTTCTTATGGAATCCAACTGACTTCTTCAAACTCTACGATCACCGTCCGCTACCACCCGGCAAACAAAGCCACCTCTCGGTGGTTCAGTTCTCTCCGGAGAACGACATTGAACACAACAGTAAACGTATGGTAACGCTGGCTCGGCAAGCCATCGAACAGCAGCACAGTGACCTGATCGTCTTTCCCGAACTGGCGCTCACCGGTTATGACAACCCGGAAAATCGGGCCATCACGCTAGAGTCGCCGTATCTCCAGCCCTTGTTGCATCTGGCCATGACCCAGCGTGTCTGGCTGGTATTCGGCATGGCCGAAAAGATCGGTGGAAATCGCTATAACGCTCAGGTGTTGCTCGGCCCGGAAGGCGTGGTCGGTTGTTATCGCCAACTGCACATTCCCACGACTTACCAACAGTGGGCCAGTGCAGGTGAACAATGGGGTGTTTTCGATACCGATGTCGGTCGTATTGGACTACTACTGGGACATGATGCGCTATTTCCCGAATCGGCCCGCATTCTGGCCTTGATGGGATGCGATATCGTAGCCTGCTCAGCCGCGTTGGACGGCGGATTTACCGATAAGCATACCGGCAGCCGGGTGGCACAAAACTACCCGATCCCCACCGGGGCTGACCCGCTTCACTGGCACTTATTCCGTACACGGGCTGGAGAAAACAACCTCTATCTGGCCCTGGCAAACCGAGTAGAACCCAAGTCAGGAATCGGCGGCTACAGTGGTCTATTCGGACCGGAAACCTTTCATTATCCCAGAGATGAACAAGTGTTATGGCAGGAGGAAGGCGTTACGACAACACTACAGGTGGACACCACGTCACTGGCCGGAAGCGTTTATCCCACCAATGTGGTCAGACGCAAAGATCTGGTGGCCATGCGACGGGTTCATCACTATCGTCCCATGCTGACCAGATGATGAGCAGCCGGACATCAG
Organism: Prodigiosinella confusarubida; assembly: GCF_002847015.1. Taxonomy (GTDB): domain Bacteria; phylum Pseudomonadota; class Gammaproteobacteria; order Enterobacterales; family Enterobacteriaceae; genus Prodigiosinella; species Prodigiosinella aquatilis. The sequence goes on along the minus strand of NZ_CP025085.1, from coordinate 1,530,580 downwards.
TCTGAATGTCCGGCATGACTATTTACAGAATTTCCAGCAATTCGACTTCAAAAATCAACGCACTGAATGGCGGAATAGAGGCACCCGCGCCACGCTCGCCATACGCCAGATTATGCGGGATATAGAGTTCCCATTTGGAGCCGGCGGGCATCAGGGTCAGCGCTTCAATCCAGCCGGGGATCACGCCATTGACCGGAAACTCGGCAGGTTGACCGCGCTCTACCGAACTGTCAAATACCGTTCCGTCAATCAAACGCCCAGTATAATGTACCCGTACACGATCCTGACGCGACGGAATCTCACCTTCGCCCTGGGTCAGGACCCGGAACTGTAGACCAGACTCTGTACTGCTTACGCCTTCCTGCTGTGCGTTTACCTCCAGAAAATGTTGTCCTTCAACAGCCAACGCCTGCTGACGGTCACGTCGCACGGCATCTGCACGTTCATGGACCTCACGCAGCGCACGATGTACTACGTCTACAGGCACTGCGGGCACCTTTCCTTCTATCGCGTCACGCAAGCCGGCAACCAGTGCTTCGGGAATTAATCCCTCCAAACCTGATTCCTGCAACTGTTGACCAACCTGTAAACCAATACCGTAACTTGCCTGCGCTTCTACACTTTCATAAGAAGGGGTTGTCATTGATGTTCCTTTAATCTGTAAAATACTGAGAGCGAAGCATAACAGCGCGGCGTTTAGGGGTAAAATCCTCTGTGCAGACGGTTATAGTTTATTTCACAAACCAGAATGATACTGGCATCCGACAGCTATCAAAGAATAGACTAACCAAAGTACAGCTTATGCTGTGCATCAAATGGTTAACTGGTCATCATTCATCAATTACCGATATACTTAATCTGTTATTACTTTTATACGGTTTTAAGAGAGGTCACCATGGGCAGAATCGCGCCCAGGAGAGAAAAAGCTACCGGGAATCGCCACATCTCGTGGCAATCTCGCCTGTGTTTTTTCCGGCAGAGACGGATACAAACTGGCAGGACAGGTGAGCATAAAGAAACGGATACCGCTTCTGCTGCACCTCTCATTATTCGGCAAATAAAAATGTCACTGAATCATATCTGGCATCTTTCTGATGATTACCATTGGATGGATCCACTGCCCCACTTTCATCGTCGCTGGATTTTAATCGCCACCGGCTTTCTGCTGTTGGTTCTGCTATGGCCTTATTCATCCCCACAATCACCGCTACAATCACATCAGGAGTCCGGATCCATACCACTGACGATGGGAAACATACCAATGCAGGCAAAACTGGTCGATAACATGCCTGCACCAGAGGCATCAACCACAAACAATCAGTGGAAGAACTACCAGATTGTTGCTGGGCAAACGCTGGCGCAATTATTTCGGGATAATAATCTGCCGGTAAATGATGTGTTTGCCATGGCACAGGTAGAAGGGCGCAATAAACCACTCAACAATCTCCACGCTGGGCAGAAGATAAAGCTGCAACTTAACGCACAAGGCATGGTAAGTGAGTTGGAAATTGAAACACCGGAAAATCAGGTTATCCAGTTTGTCCGGCAGCAGGATGGCTCATTCATCCGTACCCGTTAATGGTGATGGCAATAGTGCGAGGCCATTAATGGAGTGGGTATGTATCCCAAAATGCAAAACGCTGGCCTAAGCCAGCGTTTCACTCGTTATCTTCAGCGCTAATTACACTTCAGCAACGACAACAACATTCAGCGTAGCAAATACATCGCTGTGTACCTGGAAGCTCACTTCGTGATCGCCCAGAGTACGCAGAACGCCGTTCGGTAAACGAACTTCGCTCTTGGCAATGTCAACACCCGCCGCAGTTACCGCATCAGCGATATCACGGGTACCGATAGAACCAAACAATTTACCTTCATCGCCTGCTTTAGACGCGATGGTAACGGTGCCCAGCGCGGTGATTTTAGCAGCGCGTGCTTCGGCAGCTGTCAGAACTTCTGTCAGCTTGGCTTCCAGTTCAGCGCGGCGAGTTTCAAAAAACTCTATGTTTTTCTTGGTTGCCGGCACAGCTTTACCCTGCGGAACCAGAAAGTTACGAGCATAACCCGATTTAACATTTACCTGGTCACCCAGGCTGCCCAGGTTTGCTACTTTATCAAGCAGAATAACTTGCATTACCTTATCCTCTCAAAGTCTCGTTAATGGACAGTGGCCGATTACTGATGACGATCAGTGTACGGCAACAAAGACAGGTAGCGCGCGCGCTTGATCGCACGAGCCAGTTGACGCTGGTATTTTGCACGGGTACCGGTAATACGGCTTGGTACAATTTTACCACTTTCAGTGATGTAGTTTTTCAGCGTAGCGATGTCTTTATAGTCGATCTCTACAACGCCTTCCGCGGTGAAACGGCAGAACTTGCGACGACGGAAATAACGTGCCATTTGGCTAGTCTCCAGAATCTATCAATTCAATCTGCTCGGCATGTAACACAACCTTACTCAGCCCATTGCGCCCTTGGTGGCAACTAATGAAACCGTAGACAGTAAGTTGCATGCCGACCGTTATACTGTGGGTAAATGCTTGTGACTCGCGTCCACTGACAATCACGGGCATACGACACCATGCTTGTCGGTTGAATCCGGCTTCCTTCTGCGTCGAGCGGTGCTCAAGCACAAACTGACAGTGAGGAATACCCGAAGGACTGACTTTTCGAATAGGTGTCTTGCACACCGTGCCTGACAGCACCAGACGATTAGTCGTCACCACAACAATTACTCTTCAGAATCCCCAGCTTCGGCACCTTCGCCAGCTTCAGCGAAATCATCACGACGCTCACGGCGTTCGTCTTTCGCTTTCACCATTGGAGATGCTTCGGTTACCGCGTGTTTAACGCGCATAATCATGCTACGGATAACGGCGTCGTTGAAGCGGAAGTTAGTTTCCAGCTCGTCGATCACTTCCTGCGGAGCCTCAACGTTCATCAGAACATAATGAGCCTTGTGCAGTTTGTTGATCGGATAAGCCAGTTGACGGCGGCCCCAGTCTTCCAGACGGTGAATCTGACCTTGTACATTGGTGATAGCACCAGTGTAACGTTCGATCATGCCTGGAACCTGTTCGCTTTGGTCAGGATGAACCATAAAAACGATTTCGTAATGACGCATCAAATTGCTCCTTACGGATTATTCAGCCTCCTGTCAGGGTCAGCCGCGGCCCATGGAAGCAAGGAACGTGTTATATGATCGGCTGAAAAAATGACGCGTAATTATAGGTGCCAGCGATAGGGAACACAAGGAACATTACAGATTAATCAGCCAACCATCACCATAGCGTGACAAACCGGGATGACAATGGCATCGGTGCTGCCATTTCACAATGATGTCAATATTGCGGATTGCCTTTAATTTCAGGAATAGCCAGCTCAAATACACGGGAAAGGTTCTACCGTTTTGAAAAAAAATGACATGCGCTACGCATAACAAGCAACAACGCCCCAGTTCAAGACCCTCATGACAAAACAAATAAGGTTATAAATTTTTTTACCTTTTTGCCGTTAACATATTTGTAACTCCATTATTATGGGAGAAGAATTATGCGGTTTACTTTCAGACACTGGAACTTGGGTGTAAGGCTGTCAGTTATTGCCTCACTAAGTGTTGCCGTGTTACTTATTACCTTTACTCTCAGTATGACGCGCTCAGCAGGCGATAAACTCCAATCGCTTACATTGCAAAACATGGAAGTCCAGGTCACCGGAGTGACTGACATGATCTCAATGTACGATACCAGCCTGCAAGCTGAAGTTGACAGTTACACCCGCCTATTTACCAGCTTTTTACCCTCACGGTTCACGCTCGACAATCAGACTCGCGTTCCTGTGGGGACAATTACCGCACCCACATTGCGCGCTGGCGAGGATGTGCTTAATCAGAATACCGCCATCGTTGATGATTTCTTTGCCCGAACCGGGGCAATATCCACCGTTTTCGCCCGTGACGGCGATGATTTTATCCGCATCACTACGTCATTGAAAAAAGAGGACGGCACCCGCGCTATCGGCACCAAACTCGACAGGGAAAGCCCCTCATATGCCAAAATCAGTCATGGACAAGTGTACAGTGGCATCGCCGCACTGTTTGGCAAACAGTACATGACCCAGTACAAACCCGTGATGGACAACAGTGGCAGAGTGGTTGCCATTCTGTTTGTTGGTGTGGATATCAGCAAAGAATTTGCTCTGATGCAGCAACGTATTCTGGATAAAAAGATTGGCGAAGACGGCTACTTTTTCGTACTCGGCAACAGTGGAAAAACAACGGGTAATTATCTGGTCCACCCCAAACTGACCGGTAAACAGCCTGACTGGTCAAAAGGCACATTGCAAAAAGTACTCAGCACCGGAACCGGAACGCTCGAATATGATGATGGGCAACGTGATATCCAGGTGATGGTTTACCGCACGCTTCCCCAGTGGAAATGGATTATCGGCGGCACTGTCAGTAAAGCGAGTCTACTGGCCGAGGTGAATCGTACCCGCAATTTGTTTCTATCGGGTGGTATCGTACCGGTGGTGGTTTTCGCACTGTTTTTCGCGTTTCTCACCCGCCGCTGGGTCAGTCGACCGTTGGAAGAGGTGGTTAAAGTCGCAGAACAATTCGCGGACGGAAATCTGCAAGCGACAATGACCTCTACCAGCAAAGATGAAGTGGGGCGTCTGATTGATGCCATTAACGGTATCGGTCAGGGCTTGACCCGGATTGTCTCTCAGGTCCGGAATGCTTCGGAAGATATCGCACAGGGTACCGATGTGCTGGCACAAGATAGTGATAATATCAGTGAGCAGATGTCCCGTCAGGCCAGCAGTATAGAAGAGACATCCGCCACGATGAAACAATTGTCCTCTACCGTGAAACAAAATGCGGATAATGTTTCCGCCGCCAAAAATCTGGCCAATAAAAGTGCATCAGCTGCACAAAGCGGCAGCAAAACAGTCGCGGATTCGGTTACAACCATGGGTGAAATTAAAAGCTCTTCTCAGAGAATCGCCGACATTACTACCACCATTGAGTCCATTGCGTTTCAAACTAATATTCTGGCGCTTAATGCTGCTGTAGAGGCGTCCCGTGCAGGTGAACACGGTAAAGGTTTTGCGGTAGTAGCCGCTGAAGTGCGTTCGCTGGCCCAGCACAGCGCATCTGCCGCCAAAGAAATTGAAACGCTGATCGCCGAGTCACTGGACAGAATTGAATCCGGATATCGTTTTTCTGAAAAAACACAGGCAGTAATGGAAGACCTGCTGCAACGGATCCAACAAGTCAGCACCATTGTTAATGACATTGACACCGCTTCTCGTGAACAGTCGATGGGAATCGATCAGGTAAATAACGCCATCAACCAGATTGGCCTGGCAATTCATAAAAATGCCTCACTGGTGCAAAACTCCGACCAGACAGCGCACGAACTCCGCCAGAAAGGCCATCACCTGAGTGAACTGGTCAGCGTCTTCCGCATCCAGGATTAATTACCCTTGGTGGCCGCTACGGGCATACCATGGAGGTAATTTTCCTGATGATATTCTTGAACCTTGCTCCGCTACGGTATCGACCGTCCGTCAGAACAGATACACTGTGAATCACCCTCGAAAAAATAGGAATCTATGATGAAGGTGCGCACACTTGCTATGCCTATCCTGTTGATTATGTTATTGGCCGGATGTAGCGTGTTTGAGGGAAAACCCGTTCCACCGCCACCGCCAGGCAAGCACGCCATTGAAGTTAGCCGGGCACAGACTTACTCGCTGAAAAAATTCGGAACCGTTTCCGTTACCGTACGTGGCAGCCCGGATGATGCTGATCGGGAAATTCAGCGCCAGGCCGATGCCCGTGGTGCGGATTACTATCTGATCGTCATGAAAACCGATGGTGATGGCATAATCTCGGAGCTTTGGCGTGCCTATGCCGTGCTGTACCACTCCGCGTCGAATTCATCCGTGAAACCCGCTTCCACATCGTCGTTTTAACAGGGCGTGAGAGTAAGTAATGAAACAAGCGATTACCATTTTTGTTCTGTCAGTCATTGTGGCCGGCTATGTCAGCGCAGCATCAACCTCGTCGGCACCATGTCGTAGTACAGCATGGAATGACTGGGTTGAATCTCAGGTTAAAACGCAGAATAAAGAGATTGGCTCGACAAGCTGGCAACAGCAGGTGGAGCAACAACTGAGATCAACATCGAAGAAAGAGACATGGCCGACCAAGAACTCGGTACTGTGGTGCATCATGGTACAGAAGAAACTCGCTGCTCAATAAAGGTAAATTACGGCGATTCGCCCCATGGAGGCAACCAGAGAAACGGGCAATAAAACACGCCAGTGATTAATTGCCCGCCACAGAAAAAATCCGCTTCAGCTACGCTGACGCACCACCTCAAACAGGCAGATCCCCGTCGCCACAGAGACGTTCAAGGAAGAAACGCTACCCGCCATCGGGATGCTGATCAACTCGTCGCAATGCTCTCTGGTCAACCGGCGCATGCCCTCACCCTCGGCACCCATGACCAGCGCCAACGGGCCATTCAGTTTACTTTGGTACAACGTATGGTCAGCTTCCCCAGCCGTGCCCACAATCCAGATATTCTGTTCCTGCAGAAAACGCAGTGTACGCGCCAGATTAGTGACGCGGATCAGCGGTACATTTTCCGCTGCACCACAAGCGACTTTCTTCACTGTAGCGTTTAATTGGGCAGAACGATCTCGGGGGACAATAACCGCATGGATGCCAGCAGCATCGGCGCTACGCAAGCAGGCACCGAGATTGTACGGATCCGTCACACCATCCAACACCAGTAGAAACGGTGTATCCAGTGACGACAACAAGTCGGGCAGATCATTTTCCTGATATTGCCGACCTTCCTTTACTCTGGCGACAATCCCCTGATGTACAGCGCCTTCGACCTTGGTATCCAGCCACTGACGGTTGGCAACCTGTACCGCGATACCGCTGGATTCCAGTTCCGCAATCAGCGGCTGCAAACGACGATCCTCGCGTCCTTTCAGGATGAATACTTCCAGAAAGCGCTGAGGATCGCGCTCCAACAGGGCTTTAACCGCATGGATACCGTAAATAATTTCGCTCATTGATGCTCTTCAACAGTGGTAAACGGACGGAAACCGCCCGCTATCATTTCAATCAATCATCGGCATATCACCGATACCACAGAGATCACTCTGCGGTTTTTTTGTTTGCCCGCTTTGCTTTGGTCGCGGCCGCAATTTTACGTGTTTTTTCCACGTTCTTTTTGGCTTTGTCCGTTTTCTTTTTCGGCCTGTCTGTCGGCTTGTCTGTCGACTTGGCCGCAGTTTTGCCCTTACGTTCCCCTTCATTACGGAACGCCTTATCCGGCTCAAAATTGGTACGCGGGCTTACCCGACGACGACGGGTAGGTTTTTCTTCCCGATCATTGCTTTTCCTGGTGCGCTCACGGGCGGTTTTCCCTTCTCCCCGCACTTTCCGGGTACTGGAAACCAGTGCAAAATCGATATTGCGTTCATCCATATGTACCGCTTCCACTCGGATTTCCACTTCATCGCCCAGCCGATAAACCTGGCCACGGGATTCACCGATCAAACGCTGACCGACGTTATCATAACGATAGTAATCGTTATCCAGCGTGGAGACATGCACCAGGCCGTCGATGAAAAGATCGTTCAGGCGAACAAAGAAACCAAAACCCGTCACGCTGGCAATAATACCGGTAAAGACGCTACCTACATGATCCTGCATGAAATCACATTTCAGCCAGTCCGATACATAACGGGTGGCTTCATCCGCACGGCGTTCAGTCATCGAGCAGTGTTGGCCCAGTTGTAGCATTTCCTGGAAATCACTGTGCCAGCCTCCGGTTGGCGTCCAACGTTCCTTACGTGCACCAAGCAGATATTTAATTGCACGATGCAGTGAAAGATCAGGATAACGACGAATCGGCGAAGTGAAATGCGCATACGACGTCAACGCCAGACCAAAGTGTCCGCGGTTTTCCGGATCGTACACTGCCTGCTTCATTGAGCGCAGCAGCATGGTTTGCAACATTTCATGATCAGGACGTTCGGCGACCTCGTTCATCAACTCGGCGTAATCTTTCGGCTGCGGTTTCATGCCACCTTTTAATGTCAGCCCCAGCTCTCCCAGCACACTGCGCAACGCCAGGACATGATCTTCACTCGGCTGGTCATGCACACGAAACAATGCCGGCTCTTCGTTTTTCTCCACAAATCTGGCTGCCGAGATATTCGCCAGAATCATGCACTCTTCAATCAGTTTATGCGCATCGTTACGCACTACTGCCTCGACCCGCTCAATCCGGCGTTCGGCGTTAAAAATAAACTTGGCTTCTTCCGTTTCGAACGCAATACCGCCGCGGACATCCCGGGCATGTTCCAACACCTTATATAAACGGTGCAGTTCTTCCAGCGGCGTCACCAGTGAATGATACTGGGTGCGCAACTCTTCATCGCCCTGCAAAATATGCCACACTTTGGTATAGGTGAGACGGGCGTGGGAACTCATCACCGCTTCGTAGAATTTGTAAGAAGTGAGTTTACCTTGCTCTGAGACTGTCATTTCGCACACCATACACAGACGATCTACCTGTGGATTCAGCGAGCACAGTCCATTGGAGAGCACTTCCGGCAGCATGGGAACAACTTGGGAAGGAAAGTAAACCGACGTGCCGCGGGCGTGAGCCTCGTTATCCAACGGGGTATTAGGCCGGACATAATAACTGACATCAGCAATAGCGACCCACAGACGCCAACCGCCACCACGTTTTTTCTCGCAGAAAACGGCGTCATCAAAATCACGGGCATCTTCACCATCAATCGTTACCAGTGGTAGTTCACGGAGATCCACCCGACCTTTCTTGGCATTTTCCGGCACCTCTTCAGCAAGATCACGTACTTGCTCTTCCACTTTAGGTGGCCAGGTATGCGGTATTTCGTTGGTGCGCAGGGCAATGTCTACCGCCAGCCCGGTGCCCATGTTGTCTCCGAGGATCTCGACGATTTTCCCTACCGCCTTGGTACGACGCGTAGCACGCTGAGTCAGCTCTACCACCACCACGAACCCCATCCGCGCACCACCAATAGATTCCGGCGGGATCAGGATATCGAAACACAGGCGACTGTCGTCCGGCACGACAAAACCAGTACCGGCGTCAACAAAATAGCGGCCAACAATCTGCCCGGTACGAGGTTCAAGAATACGGACAATACGCCCTTCTCGGCGCCCCTTACGATCTTCACCCAACGGCTGGGCTAATACGACATCGCCATGAATGGCAATTTTCATTTGCTCTGCCGATAAGTAGAGATCGTCCTTGCGACCTTCCACCCGCAGAAAACCATAACCATCGCGGTGACCAATAACCTTACCGCGCAGCAGATCCAGTTTTTCCGGCAATGCATAGCACTGACGACGGGTAAAGACCAACTGCCCATCACGTTCCATGGCCCGCAAACGGCGGCGTAACGCTTCAAGCTGTTCGTCGGTAGTTAATGTCAGATCAGTTGCCAACTCCTCACGGCTGATTGGCGTATCCCGCTTGGCAATGTGCGCCAGAATATATTCACGACTGGGAATTGGGGATTCGTATTTCTCTGCTTCTCGTTCCAAAAATGGATCTTTTGACATAGCGGTTCCTCCGTTGTCATCAGCAGGAGGCTGAACAAATTTATTCAACCAAAAGCAATTTGTAGAGCGGTGGGTTCTCTTTAACCATATCGGCGAGGGTATATTTATCCAGTTCCACCAAAAAGTTTTGCACCGCCTGTTGAAGCACCTGCTTTAACCGGCAGGCTGAAGTGATATGGCAGAATTCATGGCTACAGTTAACCAGTGCCAAAGGCTCCAGTTCACGAACCACATCACCGATGCGGATAGTGGCAGGATCTTTGCCCAGCCGTATGCCTCCGTTTTTACCTCGTATCGCGGTTACCAATCCGGCTCGGCTTAACTGATTGATGATTTTGACCATATGGTTACGTGAGACGCCATACACTTCAGTGACTTCCGAAATGCTGGTCATCCGCCCTTCTGGCAGTGACGCCATGTAAATCAGCGCCCGTAAACCATAATCCGTAAAGCTTGTTAACTGCACATAAACCTCTGGAACCTCAGGGTATCAATCGCTGGTATGTCGAGGGTACATGGTGATTTTCACCATAAACTATTAACAAGAACCAGATATTACGCAATGGCACACATAAACACACTCTCGAAACACATGCTCATTTTTTATCGGTAGATAATAAACCAGCCGTAAACATCAGGGCTAATCATTTCATGCAAATTAGAAACATCTTCTGCTTTTTAAAACAGAATTCATGTTAACGAGGCCGGCAATGTCGTAAAAGATAAGTGAAATGTTTTTCCATACACGATAATTATTTTGTTATGTTCTGAACGTATTATTCTTACAGAACATAGCACCCAGCGATACCTTGCCACGTTCTGTCAATTATTCTTTATCTTCATTACCTGTACACCTTAGGAAAGGGACATCATGCGTCTGAGAAATATCTCCATCCGTGCCAGCTTATTGGTATTACTGTTACTCATCACGCTTCTTCTGCTGATTGTCAGCGGCATGGGCATCCAGTCCATCAACAAAAGCCGGGAATCTCTCACCGCATTAAACCAGATTCAAGGCACGCAATTAGGCGGGTTGATGGATGGCTATAACCTGACATTGCGATCAAGAGCTTCAGCCACGCTGGCTGTGCGTAAAATCGAGATAGGCCTGCTGGACGTCGGCGCCAGAGAAACCGAACGACTGGGGAACTATATCCAGCAATCCGAGAAAGTCATCACGCAATTTAGCGAAGCAAAAAGCGAAAACAAACAGGAACAATTGCTTGCACAAAAAGTGCTGAAAAGCTATCAGGCCTATCTTGCACAAGGGCTGAAACCCATGTACGAGGCGCTGAAAAAGCAGTATACCGATGAATATTACACCCTGCTGGAAAATAGCCTCACGCCGCTGAGTGATACGTTTGAACAATCCATTCAGGATTTCCACACCTATGCCCAACAGCTCTCCGATGCCCGGATTCAGGAAGCCGCACATGACGAAAAGCTCATGCTGTTATTGATTGGCATTGCCTGCGCACTCTCTGTGGTGATGGTGTTGCTTGCCTGGATCGCACTGCGCCACATGCTGTTAAAACCATTGGATCGCGCCATTGAACAATTGGAGCTGGTCGCTGCCGGTGATCTGACACACCGGATCTCACAAGGAGGAACCAATGAGCTGGGACGGCTCAGTGATGCGATTGATCGTATGCAAATGGCGTTGCTGGATTCGGTTAGCCAAGTGCGCGATGCCAGCGTCCAGATCGATAATGGCAGCCGGGAGCTGTTCGCCGGGAATAGCCATCTGGCTGAACGCACGGAGGAATCCGTGGCCGCACTGGAACAAACGGCAGCCAGCCTGGAAGAGCTGAGTGCCACTGTGAAGCGTAATGCCGACAATGCCGAGCTGGCGCATCAGTTGACCAATAAAGCCTCTGACACGACCGATCGCGGCAATGAATCGGTCTGTTATGTGATCGAAAAAATGCAGGAAATCTCCAATAGCGCCAAACGTATCAGTGACATTCTGGGCGTCATTGATGGTATCGCGTTCCAGACCAATATTCTGGCGCTAAATGCGGCGGTAGAAGCGGCCCGTGCCGGCGAACAGGGTAAAGGCTTTGCGGTGGTAGCAGGCGAGGTGCGTAATCTGGCGCAGCACAGTGCCCAGGCGGCCAAAGAGATTCGAACGTTGATTATGGATTCCCAGTCACGCGTGTCGGAAGGGTTGGATCTGGCATCAACTGCGGGTGAAACCATGGATAATGTCGCTCAGGAAATTAGCCGTGTTACCAGTCTGATGAAGGAAATTTCGTATGCTTCGCAGGAACAGCATCTCGGCATTGAACAGGTGAATGTGGCGTTTACGCAAATCGACAAGGTCGCGCAACAGAACGCCTCGTTGGTAAAAGCCTCCGCCACCACGACACAGTTACTGGAAGAACAATCACGTCAGCTGATCCAGGCGATGGGGATGTTTCACATTGAAGAGAACACACCGTTGCTGAGTCAGGCCAATTGATCAACACACATCACTACCACTCATGACGAAACTGCCCTATGTAAAAGGGCGGTATGGAAATGTAAATCAGGACTATTATTGAATTGGAGTGATTATCCTCATCGTTCTTCAAGATGAGGGATATATACAAATATCAACCGGTCTCTCTTTTTTTGCGGCCCACTTTCAGTGCATTGCTCAGCATAATGCACAGAAAGTGGGCAATAATTAGCAAAAAAAAACCATTAAACAATGCGTTTTGCACAATAATTATTGTGCTGATTGCCCTCTTCCTGTACATACAAAAATAGGCACGCTTATTGCTCTATTCCCTCTGATTGTTATTGCTTTCATCTCTGTCAGAGAGAGTGAACCAGAGGAAAAATCATGTCTGAACAGACCGAATTTCCCTTAAGCGAAGCCCCGAAAGAGGGCCGCCGAGGGCTATTATCCATTTCCATGGTGTTGTTCAGCTTCACCTTTTTTACCGGCACCATGTTTGCTGGGGGGAAGCTGGGCGTCGCTTTCCCGCTTGTCGATATGTTGTGGATCGCCATCATCGGCAACCTGCTACTGGCTTTATATGCCGCGTCACTGGCACTGATTGCCGCACGCAGCGGGCTGAACTCTGTCCTGATGGGACGATTCTGCTTTGGCGAAATAGGCAGCAAGCTTTCCGATTTTCTGCTGGGCTTTGCCGAATTGGGTTGGTATGCCTGGGGCACCGCGACAGTCGCCATCACGCTGGTCAGACTGCTGGCGTTGCCAGCCGAATTCACACAACCACTGATGGTGCTGTTCGGACTCGGTTTTTCCATTACGGCATTGGTGGGTTATAAAGGATTGGATATATTGTCGCGCATCTCTGTACCACTGATGTTCATCATGCTGGTGGTATCGATGTGGATCGCCACGGGAGACGCCGGTGGCTGGCAAGGTTTGACAGGTAAAATGCCGGCGAAAACCATGACCTGGTCGGTGGCCATTACCATGGTATTCGGCACATTTGCCAGTGGTGCCACGCAGGCCACCAACTGGACCCGACTGGCACGCAGTGGCAAGGTTGCCGTTACCGCCAGTATCATCAGCTTTCTCGGCGGCAACGGCCTGATGATTATTTCTGGCGCCTACTGCGCGATTGTCTATCAACAGGCGGATATCGTGGCAGTCATGATGTTACAAGGGCTTTCTATCGCTGCTGTCATCATGCTGTGCCTGAATCTGTGGACTATTCAGGGCCCGACCATTTACAACGTTTCCGCGGCGGCCTGCCATCTGCTACGCACCGAACGTCGCCGCACACTGACGCTGACCAGCGCGGGAGTCGGCATTCTGCTGGCACTTGGCGGTATGTATGAAATGCTGATCCCTTTCCTGGTACTACTGGGGTCAATCATTCCCCCGATCGGCGGTGTCATCATGGCTGACTACTGGTTTCGTTATCGTGGACAGTACCCCGCCATTCGGCAAACAGTCTTGCCACGCTTTAATGTAACCGGGTTGAGTGCCTACGCCATCGGCGCACTGCTGGCTTATTTCTCACCGTGGATTGCGCCGTTGGTGGGCATTGCCGCCTCCGCAACCAGCTATCTGCTCCTTACGATGATCATCAGGCGCGCCACACCTTCTGTGGCGACGCAGGGAGAATAGTGCATGAGTTTGTCCGTCAGTGAGATTATGGTACTACCAGGACTTGAGGAATTAACGCTGCGTGCCGGCCAAAGCAAAATTCACCGGCCGGTACGTTGGTATTATGTGGCAGAAAACGAAGGAATTGCTGAGTGGGTTATGGGCGGGGAACTGGTATTCGTGACCGGTATAAACCATCCTCGTGACGAGGCGAACCTGCAACAGTTGGTGCGTGAAGGATACCAGTGCGGTATTGCCGGGATGGTGATCCTCACTGGCGAACCCTTCATTCACGCTATTCCCGATTCGGTGATTATGTTGGCAAATCAGTTCGGCATTCCATTGATTGAGCAACCTTACCTGCTCAAGATGGTGATCGTGACGCAACTTATTGGTACTGCCTTGGTACAGCGGGAAACCTTGTTGCGTTCACAGCGCGATATTCTGGTCCAGTTGCTCACCGGCGACTACCCCAGTATTGATATAGCCAGTCTGCGGGCTAATAACTTGCAACTGATGCTTGATCGCCCGCATCGTGTCATCTCACTACGGCTTTCCGGCATTCAGACCCTGTTTGCTACCCAAACACCCGCTATTGCCGAAAGCAGACTTCAACTGATACGCCAACGAGTACAACAGCGGTTGGAAGAGTACCTGGCCGATGTTGAGGACGCTTTGCCGTTAATTGTGCTGGGAGATCTATACATTCTGCTGTTACCCAGTAACAGTGTACTGTTTCAGCCAGACAAACCGTGGTTACAGCAGGTGCAGCAAACTCTCGGCACCGATATTCAGCCATTGATGCTGTTAGGCGGTCTTTCATCAGTAGTGGCTTCGGCTCATCAATATCGACGGGGATTAACGGAGGCACGCCAGGCGCTCGACGTCGCTGAAAGCATGCGGCCGGAAAAAGGCTGGTGTGATTACAATGAACTTGGCGTACTCAAACTACTGACGGCGGTAAGTGAACCAGCGCTGGTCACTCAGTTTGTGAAAGAGACGCTCGGCATGCTATTCGAAAGCAACCGCAAACATCCCGAGCTGCTAATTGAAACACTGGATGCCGTTCTGCAGGAAAACGGTAATCTGATCAAAGCGGCGGAACGGCTGGCTATCCACCGTAATACGCTGCATCAGCGATTACAGCGTATCGAACAGCGATCCGGGCAATCACTCAATGACCCACAATTTCGTTTAAATGCGTCAGTAGCCTTACTGGTCTGGCGCATGTCCAATGCGCAACAGCAGGAGTTATTATGAAATTGATTAACGCCAGCCTACGACATCAACAGGGTTTCCATACCCTCCGGTTACAGAACGGGCTGATTGTTGCCATCGAACCGCAAACCGGACGACTAGCGCCGGAAAGCGACGCCATTGATGCTAACGGCCAGTTGGTCATTCCACCACTGGTGGAGCCACATATTCACCTGGACGCCACATTAACTGCCGGGGAACCGGAATGGAACATGAGCGGTACGCTGTTTGAAGGTATAGAGCGTTGGAGCCAACGTAAGGCGACCATGACCCACAATGATATCAAACAGCGGGCGCATACCACGATCGGCATGCTGCGGGATCACGGCATTCAGCATGTACGTACCCACGTGGACGTTACTGATCCGTCGTTGGCCGCTTTGCGGGCCATGCTGGAGGTAAAGGAAGAAGCCCGCGGCCTGATCGATCTGCAAATCGTGGCGTTTCCGCAAGAGGGCATTGAGTCGTTTGCCAATGGTCGCCGCTTAATGGAGCAGGCGATTGAAATGGGTGCCGATGTCGTCGGTGGCATTCCACATTTTGAAAATACCCGTGAACAGGGTGTCAGTTCGGTAAAATTTCTGATGGATCTGGCCGAACGCACTGGTTGTCTGGTTGACGTTCACTGCGACGAAACCGACGACCCCCAATCCCGCTTTCTTGAAGTATTAGCGGAGGAGGCCAGGGTTCGCGGTATGGGACAACGAGTTACCGCCAGCCATACCGTTGCGATGGGTTCCTATGACAATGCCTACTGCTCCAAACTGTTTCGGCTACTGCGTTTATCAGACATCAACTTTATCTCTTGCCCGACGGAAAGCATTCATCTGCAAGGACGTTTCGATACCTTCCCCAAACGACGCGGCGTCACCCGAGTGGCAGAACTCGACCGCGCGGGCCTGAACGTGTGTTTCGGGCAGGACTCCATCAAAGATCCCTGGTATCCGCTGGGCAACGGAAACATCCTGCGCATACTGGATGCCGGGTTGCACATTTGCCATATGATGGGATATCAGGATTTACAACGTTGTCTGGACTTCGTAACCGATAACAGCGCCGTTGCCATGCATCTGGGCGAACGTTATGGCATTGTCGTTGGACGTCCGGCAAATCTGCTGATTCTTGATGCGGAAAATGATTACGAAGCGGTACGACGTCAAGCCAAAGCACGGCTCTCCATCCGCCACGGTAAAGTGATTATGCGGCGCATTCCGGAGCAAATCGGTTATGGTCAATAACATCTTCTGACATCGCAGGCATGATGTTTATATTACCGTAGCGTCATCATCAGATGTCCGCAAGCAGCGGACAATACGATGGGACGATACCGGTTTCCAATAGTGAATAAGGAAGATACAAGATAGGCACAAATAGCCATAGCGTGTGTTGAATTGACACTCATCATCGTTATTTATAATTCGCCTTCCCGGCAACGCTGCTGATAGCTTTGCTCAAAGGTTTGCATGCCCAATTGCCCACCGGTTTGCAACAAACTGGGGAGTTGATGGGTTTTGCCTTCCCGGATCAGATTACTAACGGCAGGCGTTACCATCAGTATTTCAAACAGCGCAATGCGCCCGCCTCCGACTCCCGGCATCAGTTTTTGTGCTACCACCGCTTGTAAACTCGCTGCCAGTTGAGTGCGCACAAACGCTTTTTCATCGGCGGGAAACACATCCACCAATCGTTCTACCGCCTGCACAGCGCTACGGGTGTGTAGCGTGGCCAGCACCAGATGTCCGGTCTCTGCGGCCGTCAATGCCAGCCGGATAGTCTCGGCATCCCGTAATTCCCCCAGTAACAGCACATCTGGGTCTTCTCGCAGTGCTGCCCGCAATGCCGCGTTAAATGACTCACTGTGCCGGCCTATTTCACGCTGCTGAATCAGACATCGCTGGCTGGTATGAAGAAACTCGATGGGATCTTCCAGTGTGATGATATGCCGTGAGCACCGCTGGTTCAGCGCATCGATCATCGCCGCCAATGTGGTGGACTTGCCACTGCCGGTGGCGCCAGTCACCAGAACCAGTCCATCTGGACGCTCAGCCAACTCCGCGACAATCGGTGGCGTTTTCAGCGCGGAAAGCGAAGGATGGGAGGCAGGAATCAACCGCAGTGCGATGGAAAGGCCGTGCCGTTGCATAAACAGATTCACCCGCAAACGCTGCCCCTCAGGCAAGGTGAGTGCGCAATCAACCTGCCCGCACTGTTGTAACTGCTGCTGATAAACGGGTTCCAGCCAGCGTTCACACCAACATTCCAGTTGATCTGATCTCAAGTTCGGCACGCTATTGTCCATTCTCAGCACACCATCAATACGCTGTACCGGCGGATGTCCGCTACACAGGTGCAGATCAGAGGCATTCTGTTTTACACTACACCTCACCCATTCATGCACATCCATAGATAAGCCTCCTGAATCACTATGAGTACGAACCTCACTATGAGCACTATCCAGCAGAATCTACAGGACGTCAGGCTGCGAATCTCAGCGGCAGTTGAACATTGCGCGCGGGTACCAGAAGAAGTGACGTTGCTTGCCGTCAGCAAAACCAAACCTGTGACGGCCATCGCAGAAGCCATCCTTGCCGGGCAACGTGCGTTTGGTGAAAACTACGTTCAGGAAGGGGTTAATAAAATCCATTACTTCCGGGAACACCAGCCACAGACACAACTGGAATGGCACTTTATCGGTCCGTTGCAGTCGAATAAAAGTCGTCTGGTCGCGGAGAACTTTGACTGGTGCCACACCATTGACCGCCTGCGTATCGCCCAACGGTTGAGCGAACAGCGCCCGGCTTCACTGCCGCCGCTCAATGTTCTGTTACAGATTAATATCAGCCATGAACAGAGCAAATCCGGCATTATGGTCGACGAACTGCCTGAACTGGCCGCTAAAGTTGCGGTTTTACCCCATATGTGTCTGCGTGGTTTGATGGCTATTCCGGCACCGGAAACCGATCACCAGCACCAGTTGGCCGTATTCCAGCAGATGTCGGTACTTTTTCAACAGCTCAAGACCAACTATCCCCATATCGACACGCTATCCATGGGAATGACAGATGATATGGCTGCGGCAATTGAAGCAGGCAGTACGCTGGTTCGGATCGGCACCGCTATTTTTGGCGCGCGTGATTATTCGTCACCAGCCGTTTAACCATTAAAAAAAAGAGAATCTGTATGAAGTACCGTAAAATAGCGTTCATTGGGGCGGGGAATATGGCACAGGCCATTATTGCCGGTTTGGTTGATAGCGGGTATCCCGCGCAATATATCAGCGTATGCGCGCCTTCGACCCTACACCGCGATGCGCTGGCGGCACGCTATGGCGTCATCAGCAGCGATGATAATATCAGTTGCGCACAGCAGGCCGAGGTCGTCGTGCTGGCGGTAAAACCGCAACTGATGGCAACCGTATGCAAACCACTATCACAACAGGTGGATTTCAGTCACAAGCTGGTATTGTCGATTGCGGCAGGCATCAGTGTCGCCCGTTTTCAGTCCATACTGGATGAAAAATTGAATATCGTGCGGATTATGCCCAATACGCCATCACTGGTGGGGAAAGGCATGAGCGGCCTTTACGCCCCGACAACGGTCAGCGATGCCGATCGGACGTTTACCACCAGCCTGATGAGCAGTGTTGGTAAAGTGTGTTGGGTGGAGGAAGAAACCCAGATTAACGGTATTATTGCAGCGGCGGGCAGTGCTCCAGCCTATTTTTTCCTGTTGATGGAAGCCATGCAGGAAGAGGCGATACGTCAAGGGTTCGATCCGGATACCGCGCGTCTGCTCGTGCAGCAGTCAGCTTGCGGCGCAGCGGCGCTGGTCGAAGCCAACCCTGGAACGTCTCTGGCTACCCTGCGTGAGAATATCACCTCCAAAGGCGGCACGACGGCTGAGGCCTTACGGGTATTTAATGAACGGCAGTTAACACAAACGGTTGCCGATGCCATGCAGGCAGCGGTAATTCGTGCAAAAGAAATGGAAAAGCTGTTTTAATGACGGTAATTTCATCGGAATTATCCCTGTTAATTAAGGAATTATTGCCTCTATGCTTACCTTGACTTTTCTGGTCAAAACGTTGGTTGACCTCTATGTAATGGTACTGCTGCTACGTATCTGGATGCAGTGGTCTCGCAGCGATTTTTATAACCCGCTCTCTCAGCTCGTGGTGAAGCTGACCCAACCGATAGTGGGACCACTACGCCGTATTATTCCGTCACTGGGCCCGATTGACAGTTCATCGCTACTGGTGGCTTTCCTGCTGACGACCCTGAAATATCCGCTACTGTTACTGATTCAGGTAGGGGCATTTTCGTTGAGCCCGGTGAATCTGCTGGTTGGTCTGCTGTCACTGCTGAAATCAGCGGGATATTTGGTGTTCTGGATGATCATCATTCGTTCACTGATGAGCTGGGTAAGTCAGGGCCGTAGCCCGGTGGACTATCTGCTGTATCAACTGACGGAACCGATGATGTCGCCGATCCGCCGTATTCTGCCGGTGATGGGCGGGCTGGATTTCTCAGCCATGGTGGTTATCCTGATCCTGTACATGCTGAATTATCTGGGCATGGATCTGTTCCCGGGGCTGTGGTTCCTGCTGTGAGTGCCGTTACTCGCTGCGACAATGGGCTGGTAATTCAACTGTACATCCAGCCGAAAGCCAGCCGCGACCTCATTGTCGGTTTGCATGGCGACGAACTGAAAGTCGCCATTACCGCCCCGCCGGTTGACGGCCAGGCCAATGCGCATCTGATCAAATTTCTCGCCAAGCAGTTTCGCGTCGCCAAAGGGTTGGTAACGATCGAAAAAGGTGAACTTGGGCGTCATAAGCAGATTAAAATTGTTAATCCGCAAACTATCCCGGCGACTGTCGCGGAACTCATTCAATAACATCGCAGGAATAACACATGCAAAAAGTGGTTTTGGCTACGGGTAATACCGGTAAGGTGCGTGAACTCGCCAGTCTACTGACAGATTTTGGTCTGGATATCGTGGCGCAAACCGAACTGGGTGTCGATTCTGCCGAAGAAACCGGACTGACCTTCATTGAGAACGCGATTCTGAAGGCACGCCATGCCGCAAAAATCACTGGTTTACCCGCCATTGCCGATGATTCTGGTCTGGCAGTTGACGCATTGGGTGGCGCACCGGGTATCTACTCTGCCCGCTATGCCGGAGATGCAGCCAGTGACCGGCAAAATCTGGAGAAACTGTTAATCGCGTTGAAAGACGTGCCAGATGAACAGCGATCTGCCAGTTTTCACTGTGTACTGGTCTATTTACGTCACGCGGAAGATCCAACACCACTGGTGTGTCATGGACGCTGGCCCGGCATCATCACTCATGCTGCTGCTGGAGAAGGCGGATTCGGTTACGATCCGATCTTTTATATCCCTGAATTGGGAAAAACTTCCGCCGAACTGAGCCGCGCCGAAAAGAACCTCCATTCGCACCGTGGACAGGCATTACGCCTGCTGCTGGACGCATTGCACCATGCTTAAGCTACCGCCACTCAGCTTGTACATTCATATTCCCTGGTGTGTACAGAAGTGCCCGTACTGCGACTTCAATTCTCACGCGTTGAAAGGTGATGTACCACATCAGGAATATGTGAAACATCTGCTTGCGGATCTGGATGCCGATTTACCGCTTGCCGGCGGTCGGTCTCTGCATTCCATTTTTATTGGCGGCGGCACCCCCAGTCTACTCAGCGCCGACGCCATGCAACATTTGCTGGACGGAGTACGGGCACGCTTACCACTGGAGGAAAACGCCGAAGTCACCATGGAGGCCAATCCCGGAACAGTGGAAGCCGAACGCTTCAGTGGCTACCAGCGTGCGGGCATTAATCGCATTTCCATCGGTGTGCAGAGTTTCAGTGCGGAGAAACTGGCCCGGCTAGGGCGCATTCACGGCCCACAAGAGGCCAAACGTGCGGCACAATTAGCATCAGGGCTTGGTTTACGCAGTTTCAATCTTGATCTGATGCACGGCTTGCCGGATCAATCGCTGGAAGACGCACTGGACGATCTACACCAGGCGATAGCACTTAATCCACCGCATCTGTCGTGGTATCAGCTCACAATCGAACCCAACACGCTGTTTGGCTCACGCCCTCCCGCCTTGCCGGACGATGACGCCTTGTGGGAGATTTTCGAACGTGGTCACCGGTTACTGAGTCATGCAGGCTATCAACAGTACGAAACCTCCGCCTATGCCAAACCGGGCTACCAGTGCCAACATAACCTCAACTACTGGCGTTTCGGCGATTATTTGGGTATTGGCTGCGGCGCGCATGGCAAACTAACATTTAGGGATGGGCGGATTATGCGTACCGTTAAAACTCGGCATCCACGCGGCTATATGCAAGGGAATTACCTGCACCAGACGAATGACGTTGTTGCCAAAGAGCGCCCGTTTGAGTTTTTCATGAACCGTTTTCGTCTGCTGGAACCTGCGCCACGTGCGGATTTCATTGCCTATACCGGGTTAACTGAAAATGCCATCCGGCCACAGATCGAGGCGGCGATCACACAGGGATATGTGATCGAAACAGACAGCCACTGGCAGATTACCGAACATGGAAAACTGTTTCTTAATTCATTGCTGGAACTGTTTCTGGACGATGAATGACGATAACCTCAGTGATATCAAGCGGTATCCTTGGTTTATCGGAAATAGCTGAAACACACGAGTACCTTGAGTAGCTCACCACACCATATTGAATTTCCTTGCTGAAATATGACAAAGTGGGCACAGAATTCAAACCGAGATAACAGGTAACAATTATGAAAATAATGAAATTACTGGCGGTAGTGCTGTTGATGACCACAACGTTAAGCGGCTGTAATACCACTCGCGGTTTTGGTCAGGATGTGGAGAAACTGGGCAGTAAGATTTCCCATTCAGCCAGCTAATTGCGTCATTGCTGATATCCCGCTATTAACCCTCGGCACCCACACGCCGGGGGTTATTTTTTCGCTAAGATGCGGTAATAACATCACATCAAAGAGACCAGACAGATCGTTAAAGCGTCGTTCGCATATCAATATGGGGAATACCGTCTTCATCATAGACGTCGCCAGTGGTCATAAAACCGAACTGACTGTAAAAGCGCTGTAAATGGACCTGTGCGGAGAGAAACAGCGGCTTCTTTGGCCAGTGACGGGCGCTGACTATCAAAACGTGCTCCATCAATTGATGTCCAACATGTTCCCCTCTTGCCGGTGATGCGACAATTACTCTGCCGATTTTCACTGCATCATGGTCTGAATGAGGAGCCAGTATGCGGGCATAGGCCACCAATTTACCGTTTTGGTAGGCCGTTACATGACGGTTACCGACCGTTAAATCTCTGCCGTCGATATCCTGATATGGACAGTGTTGCTCGACCACAAACACCTGATTACGCAGCAACAGAATGTCATGTAACGAATAGAGGTTGAGATCATCAATACCCCAGTCATGCCATATAAGATTCATATCAACTCATCCGGTAATATATTCAGCACGATGTGATTTGCCCCGTTGTTGTTAATTACTACGCCGTTTGGTCACGATTAACCAGGCCCAAAGTGCAACCATCGCCAGCGCAAACAATATACCGAAACCGATTCCGATAACGATAATAGATACGCCTAATTTAACCACGAGTGAATACAGTGCCAGCATCAGTAACATGGCGCTGTTTTCCCCCAGATTCTGCACCGCAATAGCGTGCCCCGCACCAACACTCGCCTGACCCCGTTCTTGCAGCAGTGCATTGAGCGGCACGATGAAAAATCCTCCCAGCACCCCCAGAATAATCAGACAAACATAAGCATTCAGCAGACTGTGTTGCAGGGTAAAAATCACCACCATCACGCCAATCAACAAACCCGCTGGCAGACAACGCCAAACCGTATTCAGCGTCACCAGACGCCCGGCAGCGGCGGCGCCGAGCACAATCCCGACGGCGACTATCGCGTTCAGCAGCGTCGGTGTCGAGTTATCACTGATACCGAGCGCCAGCGGCACCCACAGCACCAGTAAAAAACGTAGTGTAACACCCGCCCCCCAAAACATACTGGTCCCGACCAGCGTAAAACGCGTCTCACCATTGCGCCATAACACCCTACTGGCAGAAAAAAACGCCAGTGTCATCCGCCACGGATGCCACGATGCACCGGGACGCGCCGCGGGCAAACGGGGAATCAGCAGGTTAGCCACCAGCGCAATGCCATACACCAGCACACACAGCGCCAGTGCGCCATAAATATTCCAGTCAGCCAGTACACCACCTGCCACAGAGCCGATCAGAATAGCAGCGATGGTCGATGCTTCCATCAGTCCATTGGCTTTTACCAGTTGGTTGCCACAGGTGATTTCTCCCAAGATACCGTA
Source organism: Prodigiosinella confusarubida (assembly GCF_002847015.1). Lineage (GTDB taxonomy): Bacteria > Pseudomonadota > Gammaproteobacteria > Enterobacterales > Enterobacteriaceae > Prodigiosinella > Prodigiosinella aquatilis. Next base: position 1,507,218 of record NZ_CP025085.1, on the reverse strand, counting down.
CTTCGCTGGAGAATAGCCCGCCGCCCCCAACCCCACCAACGTATAGCCCAAAAAAGGGCTCCCGCCGAAACAGATCACTAACGCGCCCGCCAGTTTCAGTCCGTTTGACAACATCATGACCCGACCTTTGGCAATACTGTCAGCAAACTGGCCAACAAACGGAGCCAGAATGATGTAAGCCGCCACAAACCCCATTTGCAGAAAAGGCTGGCTCCAGCTGGGATAATGTAGGAATTTCACCAACGCCAACGTGGCGAACAACAAGGCATTGTCGCCAAAAGCGGAGAAAAACTGCGCTACCATAACCGCCTTCATACTACGGGAAAATAGCGATGTGGCGTTCTCTGGAACGCTACTCATCGCTTCTGCTCCGATTGCTCTGCCATTTGCCGCAGCGTCACGAAATCCGGCTTACCGCTACCCAACAGCGGCAACGCCTTCATATGCCGGATATCTCGCGGCACAACCAGCTCTGGTATGCCGCTATAACGTGCCTGCGCCAATAAGCGTTCGCGCGTCAGTTCGGCATCAGTCGTAAACAACACCACGGCTTCTCCTTTGCTGCTGTCATTTTTGGCGCTGGCGGCATGTTGCCCATCGGGTGAGATCTGCAAAGCCAGAAGTTCTACACTTTCCAACGACACCATTTCCCCCGCCAGTTTAGCGAAACGTTTAATCCGGCCGACGATGCTACAGAAGCCTTGATCGTCCAGGTTGGCAATATCACCCGTGTCATACCAGCCCTCTGCCTGATGACCTGCGGCATTTTCAGCCATGGGTATTTCCAGTTCGCCAGGATGTTCGACCCGCAGATAACCCTTCATCATATTCGGGCCGCGCAGTTGCAAACGGCCGCCATGAGCGATGCCGTCCACATCAATCAGACGCGCTTCCATCCCCGGCAACAAGCGACCAACAGTATGAATTTTCGCCGCCATCGGGACATTAATCGCCACCACGGGCGCACACTCTGTTACCCCGTAGCCTTCCAGAATGCGAATACCAAACTTATCCTGCCAAAGGTTGCGTGTGCTTTCTGACAATTTCTCCGCTCCCGCCACCACATAGCGCAAGCGGGCAAAATCATACGGATGCGCAAAGCAGGCATAATGCCCCAGAAAGGTGGATGTGCCGAACAGGACGGTACAATTGCGATCATAAACCAGCTCTGGAACTACACGATAATGCAGAGGACTGGGGTAGAGAAATACCCGTGCACCGGTCATCAGCGGGGTCAAAAGTCCGACAGTCAACCCGAAAGCATGAAACAACGGTAATGCCGACATAAAGCGATCGTGGGGCGTAAAGTCGGCAATGGTACGAATCTGCTCAACATTAGCCAGCAGACTGTCATGAGAATGCACCACACCCTTCGGGTTGCCTTCCGAACCGGAGGTAAACAGGATCATCGCCACATCGTCCGGTTGCTGGAAGCTCATGGCTCGCACCGGGAACAGCAGATGAAACAGGATCCACAGTTTGTCGCTCAGCGTGACGGCCCCTTTCAAATCCTCCAGATACACCCAATTGGCTTCAGAAACCTGCGATGGCAAGTTGGTCAGCTTACCCTTTTCCAGAAACTGGCGGGACGTAACAATGGTTTTGATAGAAGCCGCGGTTACCGCACTTCGCAACCCGTTGGCACCGGTAGTGTAATTCAGCATCGCCGGCACGCGACCACTCAGCGACGCGCCCAGGATCACCGCCGCCGTGATGGTAGTATTCGGCAATAGCAAACCGATATGTTCTTTTTCGGTGGTAAAACGCCGCAGAATACGCGATACGCCCAGCGATTTTTTCAGCAGCGACTGATAGCTGTCTTCTTTGAATGCAATATCCTCGATACTGGCCGAACTGTAGCCATAGCGGGAGCAGGCGGCAAGAAACGCCTGATACAACGTATGCGGCGGACGGATCGCCATTCGGGCATCCATCATAATCCGGTGCAGATGCTGTCCGGCCAGCTCACGGCGGGCTCTGGCGGTCTCTGCTGTCGGCATCGGTAATGGTACTGGAGGCAGGAAATGAATGGAGATCGGCGGAAACATCCGGTATTTGACCACGCCAGCCAAGCGGCTCAACGGGGTAAACTCCGGCCCTTCCAGTCGTACCGGAACCACCACGGCACCGGCGCGTGCTGCCACAAACGCGGCACCACTGTATATTTTCATCAATGAACCGGTGACAGTAATGCGCCCTTCCGGAAACACCACCACCGGACGCCCCTGTTCCACAATACGGATTAGTCGTTTGAGCGCCAACGGCTTGGTGGGGTCCAGCGGCACAAAGTCAATATAGTGCTGAAGCCAGCGCATAAACCAGCGCTCAGAAATGTGGGAATAGATGGCAAATACCGGTTTGACGTTTACTGGCAGGAACAGCACCAACAATACGCCATCGAGAAACGAAACATGGTTCGGGGTAATTAATAACCTCGAGTGTTGGGAAAAAACCTCGTCACCGGTAATACGAATACGGTACAGATGCCGTAATAACCAACGTAAAAAGGTAAAAATCATCCCACCTCCTTATGTAATAAACGACATGACCTGAATTGGAGTTGCCGTATACGTGATGGTTCAAAATGGATTAGGCAAATAACGAACGGCTCAAAATACTACAGCTACTTGATAGTCACCATAATAAACAGAGAAAAGGCGCTGAATAACGCGCCCAACCCGGCGCAACCAACTTTGCGCTTGTCCTGACTTTGGCGCGTCTATCTGCCAGTATTGATGGTCTACGCTTGCTTGCCGTTATCATGTAAATAAGTACCGGATCGAGTAGGAGGCGGGATCACTCCCGCCGTCCTCTCACACCACCGTACGTGCGGTTCCGCATACGGCGGTTCATGTTAACACTGGAACTGTCGGTGGCAGTCCAGCAGTGATACCAGTCCCAGCCTTTCGAACCACTTCTTCTTTAGCGCCTGATTCATATGGCTGGCTCCCGCATTCCACCACGGTCCGCGCTGGTTACACGCCGACGCCCATCCTCTGACTTCACTAAGACCCCCTTTCATCAGCATGTTGGCTCGGGTTAACGTTCGCTTCCATTGTCGCCAGTACAGGCAACGCAGTTTGCGTCTTATCCACCCATCCAGCTCTTCCAACACGCCTTTGACTTGTGTCAGCCGGAAGTAGCTTATCCAACCACGCAGCACTGGTGTGAGTTCACTGATAGCTTTTCTCACTGATTTTGAACCATTTCCCGTGGTCAGGCTTCGGATTTTATCTTTCAGCCTGTCTATACTACCGGGGGCAATTTTCAGTCGGGCTTCTTGATGCCATGTGAAGCTATAGCCAAGGAACTTGCGCTCCCAAGGCCGTGCAACTGCACTCTTGCGTACATTCACTTGTAATTTCAGGGTGTTCATTAAGAACTCGCTGATATCCTTCTGTGCATGCTTGCCTGCCTTTTGGCTGCTGACATAAATGTTGCAGTCATCGGCGTAGCGGCAGAAGCTGTGGCCTCGTCGCTCCAGCTCTTTATCCAGTTCGTCCAGCAGGATATTTGATAGCAGCGGCGATAACGGCCCGCCTTGTGGCATGCCTTTATCCCGTTTTATCACCTCTTTTCCTTCCACCATGTCTGCTTCCAGATAACGGCGGATTAGTTTGAGTAACCGCTTATCTTTGATGGTTCGGGCCAACCTCGACATCAAAATGTCGTGGTCTACCCGATCAAAGAATTTCTCCAAGTCCATATCCACAACCCAGCGTTTGCCACTTTGAATATACTGCTGTGCTTGGCGCACCGCTTGCCACGCATTGCGGTTGGGTCTGAAGCCGTAGCTGGAATTTGAGAAGCTTGGCTCTACATAAGGGCTTAATGTTTGCGCTATCGCTTGCTGGATAAGCCGGTCCACCACAGTGGGTATGCCCAGTGTTCTCACGTCACCGTTCGGTTTCGGGATGTCCACTTTGCGTATCGCCCGCGGCAGGTAGCTGCCTGCTATCAGTGTGCCTTTGACACTGAGCCAGTGTTGTTTCAGCCATGGCTTTAACTCCTGCACAGTGAGCTTATCAACTCCCGCTGCACCTTTGTTTTCCACCACTCGCTGATACGCCAACATCAGGTTCTTGCGACTTATCACTGCGTCCATCGTTAACGACATTTCCGCTTTCGTTCGCCCATTGGCCGCCGTGTCAATTTCAACACCATCAGTCAGCACCGGCGAATTCTGTTCGCGTCCTCTGTTCATGGCAGCAGTAGCCTGCGCTTGTGCATCATCAATCAACATCGAGGTCCAGAGTCCTAATCACGGTTAACTATGTTCAGCCCTTCATGCTATTGGTCAAAAGCACTACTACGGCCTCGGCTGACTTCTGAACATCCATCCCGACACCTTCCGATGTCAGTAGCACTGTGGCAGATGTTCAGACCTCCCGGGGTAATTCGCGCGACCTTCCTGCTTATACCTGTCGACTTTACGTTGCAACATTCCGTGCAAGTATTGGGCTTTAGTGATATTGGCCACCTTACCCTGCTACAACGCCTTAATCGCTTCCTGTTCGTCAGGCCAGCATTTTGCTTTCGGCTTCCTTCAGATTTCACCTCGCGATGAACACCCTTGCCGTTCAGCTAACACTTCCCCTTGCCGGGTGTGTAGAGGACTCGCACCTCCAAGTCATCTGTTAACCACCACAGTCAACAGATAGCGCCTGTCAAGACGCTGCGCGCCATGCCCGGCGCACCAAAAAAAAACCTACGCATCTGCGTAGGTTGGTGCAATTTGAATGGTCCAATGTGATGAACACATCGATTTGTCACCCATCAATACCTCTGGGACTTATTACTCTAGAGAGAGTTATCGTAATTCACTAGCGCATAATCGAAAGATAACTGCTCGAAGTGCAACCAACTGTAAAATTATACTGAATCATGTAATAACCAACCTGTAACGCCGGATAATCTACGGCCTGATTTACCATGACAGTGGCAGGATACTTACTGAAGTTGCGATCCCAACCCCTTGCAGTAACGGATTTTTTTCGTGACACTGCACAGAGCGGCACAACGTCATAAACGCTTTATTCAGGTTCGTTCAACCCTAACACAGAGATAACCCGGGAAGACATAATGGCTACGATTAAGGATGTTGCCAAACTGGCAGGCGTATCAGTAGCTACGGTGTCGCGTGTCATCAATCACTCGCCGAAAGCCAGTGAGCAGGCTCGTAGCGCAGTATTCGATGCCATGCAGCAGTTACAATACCATCCGAATGCCAACGCCCGTGCGCTGGCCCAGCAATCCACGGAAACACTAGGGCTGGTCGTGTCTGACGTTTCCGACCCCTTCTTCGGCAGCATGGTGAAAGCCGTAGAACAGGAAGCCTACCGTACTGGAAACTTTCTGCTGATTGGTAACGGCTATCATATTGCCCAGAAGGAGCGCCAGGCCATTGAGCAACTGATTCGTCACCGCTGTGCGGCGTTGGTGGTCCATGCCAAAATGCTGCCGGATGAAGAACTGGTGCAATTGATGCAGCAAATTCCCGGAATGGTGTTGATTAACCGCATTCTGCCCGGATTTGAATCCCGTTGCGTGGCGCTGGATGACCGCTACGGTGCCTGGCTCGCTACCCGCCATCTGATTCAGCAAGGACACCGCCAGATTGGCCTGCTTTGTTCCAATCACCCGATTTCTGACGCGGCTGACCGTTTGCTGGGGTATAAAGACGCGCTGGCAGAAAACAGTATTCCATTCGATGAGCAGTTGGTTGCCTACGGAGAACCTGATGAAACCGGTGGTGAACAGACGATGACGGAACTGCTGGTACGTGGTAAACCCATCACTGCCGTGACCTGCTATAACGACCCGATGGCGGCTGGCGCACTATCAGTGCTGAGCGATAACAGCATTGACGTACCCCAGGATATTTCGCTGATAGGCTTTGATGATGTCCTGCTGTCGCGTTATTTACGTCCCCGGCTTACCACCATCCGTTACCCGATTACCACCATGGCGACGCAGGCGGCCCAAATGGCATTAGCGTTGGCCAATAACACGCCGTTACCCAACGTGATCAACCTGTTCCACCCTACGCTTATCCGCCGTCATTCGGTAAACAACCTGACAGTGGCTAAAAAAATAGCAAACCCCTAATGAAGTCATAGCCTGATGGTGTAAACCGTACTGATCTATTTGGATCATCCGCGAAGAAACAATCTGCGCCATGCCCTACACTAATTTACCTTGAAAAATAGGAACAGAATCAAACAAATAGCCATCAAATTCTGGGGCATCAGCGTCTGAAATCTCCATTAAGGTTTTTTTGACATTTTCCAGGTGCTGCCACATGGTCTGATAAGCGCCGGTCACGTCACGGCGACGCAACGCCGCAAGAATGAGTTGATGATCCGCCAGCCATTTCAGACGATATCCCTGTGTGCCAACATGAATATACAGTTGCTGCCAGATAGGACTCTCATCACGGCACGACCAAATATTGCTCACTGTTTCCAGCAACATCTGATTTTGGGTGGCCCCGGCGATTTGCAAATGGAACATTTTATCAAAATCGCTACAGTAATCGTTTTTGGCGACGGCCGCCTGCTCCTGCTCCAGCGTATGCCGCAGGTTTTCGATATCCGCCCGGGTTGCCATACGAGCGGCAAATGCCGCAATATTACTTTCCAGTAGCTGACGCGCTTGCAGCATTTCAAACGCCCCAATACGGTTCTGCACACCAGAGGACGCGTCTTCGTCAGATGGAATACACAGCACATAGACGCCAGACCCCTGGCGGATATCCACGGTGCCTTCCAGTTCCAGCATCAGCAGCGCTTCACGCACAATGGTACGACTGACGCCATAGGTTTCCGCGATATTTCGCTCAGGAGGAAGACGTGACCCAATGGGGTATTTTCCCTGCCGGATCTTCTCTCTCAGATCACCACCGATTTCCTGGTACTGCTTTCTTTCTTGCAGAACTACGACCTTTGTCACGCTTTCACCCTAAACGGCAGAGAATTAAACACCGCTGTTGCCCCGGCAATGCAAGGCCAGATACACAAACGCGGACCAGGATATTCACCACCGGTCTGCGTCTTACAGCAACAATCGGGTCAGTTTACCAAACTCAGCGCCTGATCGAGCACTTTTGCACCGTTTAAGGTGCCATAAGCAACCGAGTCAATCACCGCGATGGGAATATGATACTCATCGGTCAGTTTTTTGTTCTCATTGAGCTTAAAGCGCACTTGCGGCCCCAGTAATACCACCACAATATCATTGCTGTATTCTTGCAATTCATCCCGCAGATTTTGTTCAGGAATAGCGTAAATTTTATATTCCAGTCCACGGGCAACCACCTCTTTCTCCATCTTGGTCACCACCAGCGACGTCGACATCCCCGCGGAACAGGCCAGCACAATACGTTTCATAATTGTTCCCCACTATTTGTCTTCATCATCCAACGTTACCTCCAACACCCGCGAGTCACGCACTTGCCTGAACCAGCCAGCCGATTTTTTGGGTCTCCGCTGCCGATCTTGATCCAGATCGATCTCTATCAACCCATACCGGTTTTTGAACGCATTCATTGGCGATACATTATCAGTAAAGGCCCACAACATGTAGCCGCGACAATCTGCCCCTGCTTCCCGCGCCTTAAGTGCCCAATATAGATGTTCAGCAATAAAGGCAATGCGGTAATCATCCTGTACCACACCAGAGCTGTCTTTGAACTGCCCTTCATTTTCAATACCCATACCATTTTCCGCCACGAACCAGGGGATATTGCCGTACTCGCTCTTCAGCCGCATCGCCATGTCATAAATAATTCTGGGATTGATTTCCCAACCGCGTGATTTATTCATACGACGGCCCGGTAGTTCAAAAGGCTCATAGTAGTAAGCCGGGTGGAATGGCGTATTTTTATTCCACTCCCGGCTGGGGGCTTTCACCCGGTGCGGGTAATACAGATTAATGCCCACTTCATCCACAGTGTTGTCACGAATAATCGACAACTCTTCGGTGGTGTAATCCCACTGAATTTGATGTTTTTCCAGCAGATCCATCAGCTCCGGCGAATATTCCCCCTTCAGAGCCGGGTCCAGAAACACCCGGTTGTAAAACAAATCGTAGAGACGCGCAGCCTCCACATCATGTGCCGCACTGGAGCGCGGATAAGTCACTTCCGGATTAAGAATTACGCCAATACTGCCGCCTTGTTGGTGGTAGCCCTTCTGGCGGAACAACTGCACTACTTTAGCCGTTGCCAGGTTTTTATGGTGATTCCACTGCATCCAGGTGTGGGTGTTTTGCTCATAGGGGTAACGCAGCGCATCCAGATAGATGCGGGTCTGGACGACGATCGGTTCGTTAAAAGTAAACCAGCGTTTGACTTTACCGGCATAGCGGGCAAACACGGCTTGCGCATAAAGAACGTACCGCTCCACCACGTGTTTAGACGACCAACCCTGATATTTTTCAAATAGATAGGCGGGAAGTTCATAGTGCTCCAGGCACAACATTGGCTCGATGCCCTGCTGAAGCATCTCATCCAGCAGGTTATCGATATAAGTAGCGTACTCTTCGTCAACAATGCCGTTTTCATAATCCAGCATGAAGCGTGACCAGTTGATGGAAGTACGGTAATGCGTCAACCCCACCTGCTTCATTAAAGCCACATCTTCACGATAACGATGGTAGAAATCTGTGGCTTGCGCCGGGCCATAACCGTCATGCCATACCTGACGATCCCGCTTGTACCATAAGTCCAGATAAGAATCCTGGCCGTCCTTCTTGCCACCCCAGCCTTCAGTTTGCCAAGCAGATGCGGCAGCACCCAGAATAAAATCAGACGGAATGGTGACAGATACCTTACTCATTACACCCTCTCTTGTTTAATTTTTTGCCGGATTCATCTCTGCGGCTTCAGCCTCTATCTGTGCCAATTCCGCACGCCGTGAGGCCACTTTGACAAACGGTAGATAGATCAGCGTGGCAACCACGATACAGACCATCTGAGTGGCAACCGCTCCCATTGAACCGGCGGTAGACAACCAGGCATTGATGACCGGTGGCGTAGTCCAGGGCACCATTACCACCGCCTTACCGGCAAACCCCATACTCGTGGCAAAGTAACCAATAGTGCCGGTCACTAACGGTGTAATAATAAAAGGAATAGCCAGAATCGGGTTAAGCATGATCGGCATACCAAATATCACCGGCTCGTTAATATTGAACACACAGGGCCCAAACGAAATCTTGGCGATCTCTTTCATCTCTCTGCGTTTAGAAGCCATCATGACCGCCAGCAGCAGGCCGATGGTCAACCCGGAGCCACCGATACTCATATACACATCCCAGAATGGCATGGTAATGATATTGGGAATTTCCTTCCCCTGTTCGAATGCGGTCATGTTGACCGCAATAGCCCCCAACAACAGCGGTTCACGAATCGGTTTGATCATCTGGTTACCATGAATGCCGATAACCCAGAACATCTGCGCCACAAACATCAGAATCAGCAGACCTGGCAAGCTTTGTACTACAGCTTCCAACGGTTGCTGTACCACCTTATAAATGGCGTCATACAGGTACATCCCCGTAACAGCATGGAACACAAAACCAAATGTGGCGATCACTGTCACGGTGATAATGGCCGGGAACAAGGCGGAAAAAGAGGCAGAAACATTAGGTGGAACACTGTCCGGCATTTTAATCTTCAGCCAGTCCACTTTCTCCAGCTTTGAATAGATTTCCACAGAAAGAATGGCAATAAACATCCCGAGAAAGAGGCTTTTTGTATCAGAGAACTGCTTGGCCAGCACATCTTTCACCGCTATCGTCTGACCATTGACCACCATGTCAATAGTGGTCGGCGTGATAGAGACAAGGCAGATCACTGCCAGCAGTCCGGGGAACAGACTACGGGAGCCATTGATGCGCCCCAGTTCGATACCGATCAGGAACGCCGCACCAATGGTGAGAAAACTCAGTGTCGCGTAATTGATCCCACTCATAATCGGCTTTAACGGCGCCAAAAACGAAAACATAGCAAAGCTGGCCAATCCGTTTCTGGGATCGAGCACCATGTTGGAGATCAACACCGAAAAAGCACCAACAATGATCACCGGCATTAAAGTAATAAACGACGCCTTAATGGCCATGATATATCGCAGGCTATTGAACTGATTGGCAAAGGATCCTAAAGAATCGATCAGTTGGTCCTTAAATGACATAACACCACCTCTTGATCATCATATTGTTATATCGCGGGTTTGATTGCCCCACAGATGGCCGTTACGCGCAGAGAGTGGACTACAGGTTCGCGCCTTTGCGTTTGGCATACCAAAAATAAAACAAATGAATAATTTTTCTGTGACATTGTTCTCACAAGCCAATATTGGAATTCCAATACCATGAGTTACGTTAATTTTGGCATACCAAGAGAGTAAATAATGGCAACAAACCGACGATCTGCTGGAAGCCAACCATTAAGGAAAACCTGGGATACCATTTCCAGCCACACGGATAGCGCGGCGAATTCCGGCGGTTTAACTTACCAGTACAGCAGCAAATCTGGGGATGGTCACGGCTATCCGACGCCCCTTGTGTTAGAATGAGGGATCTTAGCGATAAACCTAAACAGGTGAATTTCCATGATTACCATGCTTGATGTGGCCAATCACGCGGGGGTTTCCAAAGCCACGGTCTCACGGGTGCTCAACGGCACTGGGCAGGTCAGGCAAAGCACGCGGGATATCGTGTTCAAATCAATGAAAGAGTTGGGTTATCGCCCCAACTTTCTGGCCCGTTCGCTGGCAAATCGCCGTTCCAACAGTATTGGTCTGGTAGTATCCAATTTCGATGGTCCTTACTTTGGCCGCCTATTGCGCCGTGCCGCAGAATTGACAGAAGCCAGTGGCAAGCATTTGATCGTCACCGATGGGCATGACACACCGGACGATGAATTACAGGCGATTCAACTACTGACCGATCGCCGCTGTGACGCCATTATTCTCTACACGCGTCATATGTCTGACGAAGAATTGATGACGTTACTGAAGAACGCTACCGTACCACTGGTGGTGATCAACCGTGACCTCCCGCTGATGCGCGAACGCTGTGTATCCTTTGAACAGCAACAGGCGGTATTTCAGGTGGTCGATTACCTGGTAAAACAGGGTCATCGGGAAATTGCCTGTATCACCGGGCCGATGCAAACCCCTACGGCACAGACGCGCCTGGCGGGCTATCGACAGGCGCTGGCATTCCACCAGATCAAGTTCAATCCGCAGTGGATCGCCAATGGCGACAGTACCGTATCCAGCGGCTATCGCGCCGCCCAAGAACTACTGGCCCGCAATATCAACTTTACTGCACTGTTTGCCAGCAATGACGACATGATTGTCGGCGCGATGAAGGCCTTTATCGAAGCGGGCAAACAGCTGCCGCAGGATCTGTCTCTGTTTGGATTTGATGATGAACCTAACGCGGCTTACCTGCATCCCTCCTTGTCTACCGTTTATCTGCCGATAGAGGAGATGATCAGCGCGGCCATCACACAAGCGCTGAAGCTGATTGCCGAAGAGGACGTCAAACCACTTTCCCCATTCACCGGGGAACTGAAAATCAGGGAATCGGTACTACCGGGTCCCTACGCTTCAGACCCCCGACAATCAATGACAAACCACCATCGGCGTTAACCCGCATTCAGGTATAGCGACAAATCATCGCTATACCTGTTCATTAGCCCGAGACGCTCTTCACTATTTGACCATAATCCACACCAGAACGATGTGCAGATGAATATACACCAGCCGGAACGAGTAACGTTCAATGTCTGCCAAAACCAGTGGCAGAGAAATAACCGGCATACCATACAGAGTGGACAGCAGCTATGTTGTCTTGAAATAAAGAATGGCGATCGGTGGTGATGAATATCCGTCGTTAATGGGTGAAGTTCTGCGGGAACAGAGCACGCAGAGCGACCTCATCGCGTTCACTCTTGAATTGCACATCTTTACCCACTGCGCGGGCGCGCCCAACAGCAGGGCGGCTATCAATATGTTTAAACCAGCGGGCCAGATTAGGAAACCGTTGCAGCGCTTTGTCGTCAAGAACCATTGCAACGCGATCTATCCAACCCCATGCCGCCATATCGACAATGGTATAGCTGTTGCCTACCATGAACTCGCGATTTTTCAGATGCGCATCGAGGATCGCGTAATGACGTTCTGCTTCACGGCGGTAGCGATTAATCGCATAAGGAATCGGTTCTGGTGCCATGCGCTGGAAATGTACAGATTGCCCCGAAAAAGGGCCTAATCCAGTGGCAATAAACATCAGCCAGGATAACAACGCGCCCCGATCCTCAGGCTGGCCAAGGAAACTCGTCGTCTTTTCGGCAAGATACAGCAGAATTGCATTAGAATCGAAAACGACAGTGCCATTGTCGTCAATGGCGGGTAATTTTCCATTCGGATTGATTTGGCGAAAAGCAGGCAAATGCTGTTCGCCTTTGAGGGTATCAACCGGGATGAGCTCGTAGGGCAGACCGCTTTCTTCCAGAAAAAGAGCCACTTTCATTGGATTCGGCGTGGGATGAAAGTAAAATTTTAACATTTTGTTTTCCTTGAATCATAACAGCATCTGACTGACAAAAAGTGCGGGTTAACTGACGTCTCGCGGCGGATTTTCCCAGTGTTATTATCCGATGGATAGACCATCAAAATCCGAGGCATCATGGCGTTCAGCAAGCTGCTTGCCAGGTTCTCCCCTGGTTTTATTGACGATACTCCCACGTTTAACCGCAGGACGTTCAGCAATTTCCAGCGCCCAGCGCAGCAGATGTGGATAAGACTTCACATCCAGAAATTCGCCAGCCTCATATTGCAGCCCTTGAACCAAATTACCGTACCACGGCCAAATGGCCATGTCGGCAATCGAATACTCATCGCCTGCAATATAGCGATGATCTTGCAGTTGCCTGTTGAGTAGATCGAGCTGACGCTTGACCTCCATGGTGAAACGGTTAATAGCATATTCAATTTTGACAGGAGCATAGTGATAGAAGTGACCAAAACCGCCCCCCAGATAGGGTGCTGCGCCTTGTAGCCAGAACAACCAGTTCAGTGCCTCGGTACGGGCGGCAAGGGATTGCGGCAGAAAATGGCCGAACTTCTCGGCGAGATAAAGCAGGATGGAGCCTGACTCAAAAACCCGTATGGGCGGCGTTGCTGAATGATCCATTAGCGCGGGTATTTTAGAATTGGGATTCACAGCGACAAAGCCACTTGAGAACTGCGCCCCCTCACTAATCGCAATCAGGTAAGCATCATATTCCGCCCCTTGCTCCCCCAGCGCCAACAATTCTTCAAGCAGTATAGTGACCTTCTGACCATTGGGCGTGCCCAATGAGTAAAGCTGCAACGGATGTTTGCCAATGGGCAAGGTGGCCTCATGCGTAGCACCTGCCGTAGGGCGATTAATGTTCGCCCAGCTACCGCCGCTTTCACTATCCCATGTCCAGACCTTTGGTGGTTGATAATTGTTATCTGCCATTGTGATTTTCCTGTTCAGCGAAAAAATAGATGAGAGTGAGAAGATCATCATATTCGCACGTCATTAGCGTGATGCAAGCAGGCAATGACGATCTTTTTGAGTGGTTGGGGGAGCGTATGCTACCTGGCGTTGACAGGCTGGAAATTTGTTGGCAGACACGCTATACGCCAATTATCATTATTGGCGCACGTTCCAGAGCAATACACCGGTTATTAAATCCGGAACGGAGCGACGATGACTATCTGGAGAAACCGTTCCCCATGCTCAGCAAGGTTTTTTCCTATCTGAGTTTGTTGGATCAAGTGTGGGGTTATCAGCACGAAGGATATGAACATACTGTAAATACGCTCGTTAAAATCCCACAAGTTGAGTCTGGAATATCGTCAGCGTAAGGAAAGGTGCATAAATGTAAAATAATCCTTTTTATTTGGTAATGATTCGAAATATTATTATGCGAATCATTATCATTAACATAAAAGGATTGTGCTAATGCAATATAGTCGTATTGCCAGCGTTATTGCTTTAATTCTATGCAGTAACACCGCACTGGCAAAAGAAGAAACCATCACCGTTAATGGCAACATACTGGGTGACTCCGGGGCCGACGAAGTAAAAACCTGGCCCGGAAACCGTACGGTGATTACACAGGAGCAACTGCACAAAGACGCAAACCGGACACTGGATGATGCCTTGCAGCGCGTGCCAGGGGTAAAAATTCAGGATGAAACCGGAACCGGGATTTTACCCCAGATTTCGGTTCGCGGTCTCTATGACAGCCGTAGCGGTCGCACCCAGATTCTGCAAGATGGCATCCCCTTGGCGCTAGCGCCTTACGGCCAAGAGGGAATGTCACTGTTCCCGGTTAGTTTCTCCACTATCGATCGTATTGATGTGGTGCGTGGCGGTGCCGCCGTCCAATACGGCCCTAACAACGTTGGCGGTGTGATTAACCTCATCAGCAAACCGATCCCGGTGGCGTGGGAAAATGAGATTACTGAACGGGCGACTTTTTACGGACACGGGAAAAATCTCTGGGATACCTACCTGCGTACCGGTGGAATGGTCAATGACGATTTTGGTTTGCAGGTGGAACTAAACCAGGTCAAGGGGAACTCCTTCCGCGACCATAGCGCCAGTAAAGTCCAAAACTACCACCTGCGCGGCCTGTGGAACATCAACGAAGACACCACTCTTGACCTTTCTTATCAATATTACGATGCACATGCCGATCTGGCTGGCGCACTGACTAGTGCAGACTACAATGCCAATCGCCGCCAAAGCACCCGCCCCTGGGATGATTATGATGGGCACACCAAGCGCTACAGCGCGGTCTATAATCAGCAACTCGGTTCGCTGGGCTTTATCGACTCCGCCGAGTTGAACTGGATGTTTTTCGGACATGAATCTGACCGCGACTTTCATGTGGGCATGAGTCGCGTCTCCGGCCAGACCTGGAATCCGTCTTTGCCAGCCGATGTTGTGCAAAACTCGCCGCGTAATTTTAAAGTCTGGGGTACGGAACCCCGTCTGAGCCTGAATATTGATGGTGACAATGTGAACCAGCAATGGATCCTCGGCACCCGTTTCATCCAGGAAAAAATAGACTATCAGGTGAACCAACGCACGCTGGCAACCGGTACCACCACCACCACCCGTGACTGGCATTTTGATGACAAAGCCTGGGCCGGTTACATCAGTAACGCGGTAAAACTCTTTGACGATAGTCTGACCATTACCCCAGGTATGCGCTATGAGCACATTAGTGAAAAGTACCGGGATAGTGTTTCCGGCTTAAATACGTCCGCACCTGATGAACAGTGGTTGCCTGGTCTAACCCTCGGCTACCAGATGACGCCAGCGTGGTTCCTGTACGCCAATGCACAGAAAAGCCTGCGCCCGGCACAGGCCACTCAGATAGTTAAAGGCGGCGACGTAACGTCTGAACTTTCCTGGAACTATGAAAGTGGCGTCCGTTACACCCCAGCGCCGAATATCAGCCTGAATGCCGGTCTGTATCGTATCGATTACAACGATCAGGTTTCCTATAACAGCACCAATGATACGTATGAAAATATCGGCAAAACACGCCATCAGGGGATTGAGCTGGAAGGTTATTGGCAGCCGCAAGTTGTTCAGGGCCTGAAGCTGCACGCCGGTTATGCTTATCTTGATGCAGAACAGATGAACGGACAGTACAAAAACAACGAAGTGCCTTACGCTTCGCGCCACCAGATTACACTTGATGGTAGCTATGAATGGCGTGAAACCACGTTTACACTAGCCGGTTACTACTTCAGTAAATCCTTCTCGGATACGGCTAACACGGTTAATGAAAATGCCAACGGCTCGGCGGGTGAAATGCCATCCTACTGGGTATGGAATGCACAGATTAGTCGCGACCTGTGGAAATCCGGACGAAACCTGCTCAGTGGTTATGTCAGTGTGAACAACCTGTTTGATGAAGACTACTGGTTTCGAGGCATTGACACCAGCCCATGGGGACAACAACCTGCGCCAGGCCGTTCGGTGACCGTTGGACTGAGTTATAAGTTCTGACCGAGGTCTCAATACAGCCAGCCCGCTACGGGCTGGCCTTATTGTCTATAGAAAACCCCCAGCTAGGCTGGGGGTTCCGTAAAGCTTTCAGCTATAAGTCGGTTATAAAAACCCCTTTCGATTTGTTAAAACACCTTGCGGTCTGGCAACTGCAAAAGTTAAACAAAAAATTGAAAGGGGGCCCCATGGGGGACGAAAAGAGCTTAGCGCACACCCGATGGAACTGTAAATATCACATCGTTTTTGCGCCGAAGTACCGAAGGCAGGTGTTCTATGGAGAAAAGCGCAGGGCAATTGGCGGCATATTAAGAAAGTTGTGTGAATGGAAAAACGTGAACATAGTGGAGGCAGAATGTTGTGTG
The DNA here is from genome assembly GCF_002847015.1 of Prodigiosinella confusarubida. Lineage (GTDB taxonomy): Bacteria > Pseudomonadota > Gammaproteobacteria > Enterobacterales > Enterobacteriaceae > Prodigiosinella > Prodigiosinella aquatilis. The sequence goes on along the minus strand of NZ_CP025085.1, from coordinate 1,490,782 downwards.
GATCACATCCATATGCTTCTGGAGATCCCGCCGAAGATGAGTGTGTCGAGTTTTATGGGATACCTGAAGGGTAAGAGTAGCCTGATGGTTTATGAGCAATTTGGCGATTTGAAGTTTAAATACCGAAATCGAGAATTCTGGTGTCGAGGGTATTACGTAGATACGGTGGGAAAGAATACATCGAAGATACAAGAATACATAAAGCACCAATTGGAGCAAGATAAGTTGGGTGAGCAACTCTCGATCCCATATCCGGGTAGCCCGTTTACGGGCCGTAAGTAATCTATAGATGCAAATGTCAGATCGTGATGCGCCTGTTAGGGCGCGGCTGGTAACAGAGCCTTATAGGCGCATATGAAAAACCTCCGGCTATGCCGGAGGATATTTATTTTACTGGAGCGTTAGAAAGAATAAGCCTGAGTAATCCACGCCGGTAAACTCTCGATAAAAGGCCACCAGATCATTGTGCGGATCAACATCCGTAAAGTGCTGTGGGTGGAAAAACTTCGCCATCGCTTCAAGCGCAATCACGTTAAAAGGGCTATCGTAGAATTGATGATAAATCGCCATCACCTTCTTATCTCGCACCGCTTTGAGAACCGAGAACCCAGTGCGAGTCATCAGGTGCTGAAGTTTCGGTAACGCAGTTTCTCGTGATGCCTCATAACCCAAAGGAACCGCGAGCGATTTACTGCCGCGCTGGCTCCAGTCTGCCCCGCTCAGCAGATAATAGTCCGGATTGTCCGTAATCAATTGCTCGACGTTAATATCCGCCCCTTGCTCGGGAACCTTGTTTTCGACAAGATTACGTCCGCCTGCCGCCGTGATAAATTGTCCAAAACTGTTGCGCCCAAAAACGGCGCAGCACATGTCGCCCGTCATACCGGCATGGTTCTCAAATATAACACCTGGCCACTGCGTCTGAGGGATCTGAGCAATACGACGCTGCACACGCTCAAGCAACTGCTGGTAGCGCGTGATAAAGCGTTGCGCATTTTGTGGCTGCGCAAAAACCTGGCCAAGCAGACGAATACTGGCCAAGGTGTTCGTCAGCGGCTGATGCCTGAAATCAATAAATATCACCGCAATACCACTTTTTTCCAGCAGTGAAAGTGTTCCGCTATCGCGCAGTCTGGGCAGCAGGCCAGTGTCAAAAATAATCAGATCAGGCCGTAAAAGAAGCGCACGTTCGACGCTGAAGCCACTGCGATAAGGGTTATCAAAAACGGTAATTTTGCTCAGTTGTGGATAACGTTGCTGATAATGGCGTGCCATATCCGGCGCCCGGCGAATAAGTGAGTCGTCCCAGGCAACAATGTCGCTCAGAGGTGCGTCCGGGTGAATAATGTTCATCGCCAACAACATACGGCTATCGCCGAGTATTACCCGTGATACCGGCACATTAAGTGTTACTTTTCGCCCCGCCATATCCACTACCGTGAGCGGTGATGCGGTACTTAGCGCCGGTGACAACAACATCACCAATGAAATCAAAAACCAGATTGCTCTGTTCATCGTTATCTCATGTTAAAAAAGTGAATATCAGCACTATATATCTGTCATCCTTCACGTTGCCGGTGCGTTTTGGCCGCGTTCACGCCCCGAATCACTTACTGACGTAAGCTCGGCAACATTCATTCTCTCGCCACCGTCCCGCATCCTGAAATCTACTAGGCACAGGAAGAAAAAAACAGAAAATACGCCACCACAGGCGGGGGAATCAAGCTGGCCGACCCATCGTGCCATTGTCAGTCAATCCATATCATCTCTGGCGGGCTGTGCATCAGGAAATTCTGATGAGAAATATTCCAGGCATAGGCGCCAGCAAGACTGAATACCAGCCAGTCACCCGGTGCAAGTGCCGCAACAGGTTGCTGGCGAGCCAGCACATCCTTCGGCGTACACAGTTGCCCCACCATCGTCACCCGCTGGTTTTCGATCACCGCAGGCCGGTGTTCTCGTCTTAACACGGTGACAGGATGATCATGCCCCTGCGCGGCGGGCGTACGAAAATGATGTGTACCACCATGACCAATGGCAAACCATTCGCCTAGATTTTTCTTCACATCCAGCACTTCCATCACGTAATAACCACACCCTGCGCTAATATAGCGGCCACACTCAAAACGCAGTGTCAGATGTTGTGCATCGCAGGCAGCAATAGTGTGCGGTAAACGCGCACAAAAAGCAGACCAGTCAAAATGACGCGTCGGATCCTGGTAATTGATGCCGATCCCACCGCCGACATTAACCAGTTGCACCTCAAGCGCAAACTCGCGACACCACGCCTTTACCTGACGCAGATAGCACTGCATTAATGCAAGATGGCGCTCAACATCCAGCTGATGGGACATTAAATGGAAATGGAACCCCTTGAGCTGTAACCAGGAGGAAGCCTTCACGATACGTAAAGCCTGGGGAAGTTCGTCCACATCCAGCCCGAAAGGCGTGGGCTTGCCGCCCATCATCAAGCGCGTCCCCTCAATGCCCGGCAACGGAATGTTCATTCGGAGTAAAATACTTACCCTCTGCTGCGTTTGTTGCGCCAACGCCTCCAACCGGTTTAGCTCGGTAAGACTTTCGACATGAATGGCATCAATCTCATGGCGGACGGCCAGCTCCAGCTCTGAAGTCAGTTTTCCCGGCCCACCCAAAATCAACGACCGACCCGGAACATGCTGCTTTAACCAGGCTAACTCACCGCCGGAGGCTGCCTCAAATCCATCCACCCACCTATCCAGCGTATTCAGGATGTGCTCGTCAGGATTGGCTTTCGCCGCGTAAAACAGCTCACAGCCTTCCGGCAGGGCAGAGCGCATAGCTTGAATATGTGATCGTAGTGAGCCCAAATCATACACATAGCCGCAAAAGGGAACAGTACGACTTTGCTGCAATTCACGCAGCTTCTGATAAACACGAGGCGTCATTGCCGGCTCCTTATCGGATGGTCCATCAAGGTATAATCAGCTAACTTATCAGCCCGCTGTAATAGCCGGGTACGCAGATTATTTTTCGAAGGGATAGGCGCGCCCGCCAGCATAGCGGCAACTTCTGGTTCCTGTTGCCATGTTTCCAGTTGCGCACTGAGCAAATCCCAGAGCTGTTGTTCAAGCACACGATCGCCGTCTGACAGATGAAAAATGGCCTCGGAAAGATGATTAATGAACAGGCAATAGGCGACGCGGTTCCAGCCTTTTTCCCGGGGATACCAGACCGACTGACGCGCACGCGCAGACATATCGGCCAGTTGGCTCTCCGGCCAGCATTCACTCACCAGTTTGGTGCCTTCCAGATCACGAACCCAAATCTGGGTTGGCAGATGGTTTTCAAATCCAACCAACACATTTTGCAGATGAGGCTCAAAAATAATGCCCTCAGCAAAGAAGGCGTGCAAAACTCCCGGTACTAACCGATCCAGATAGTGCGTCAGCCAGCGCAGACAAGCATCGTGATAAGGCAACTGGTGTTGAGACGCCAGTTGGCCAATCAACCTCCGGGTATGGTTCTCACCAGTCCTGTCAAACGCAAACAGCGCTGCGGCCATCTCCGGCTGGTAGCGTTCAAGCGTTGCTGGCGACAGATTTTCACGATAAAGAATCCCAAAGCACTCCTGAAGATAGCGTATCTCTTGCTGCTCTCCGGGTTTTGCCAGCGCACTGAAATCCAGGCTGCTGGCCGCCGGTTCGCGCATGATGTGAAAACCCGGTGTTTGTACTTCAAGTTTATCGAAATGAGTGGCTAACCGCTTACTGAGCGCAACGGCGCTTTCCAGTTCATACCAGGCGTTTTTACGCACGCAGTTAGTCAGGCGGACATGAATGGAACATTTGAGATACCAGCGCAGTCCTTCGCTATACAGTGTTCGTACCGATGACGTCGGCAGGAATTCCACGCCCCTCTCCCCCAGCGGGATAATCGCGCCCTGACTAAGTGCGCGCTGATACAGAGGAGAATTGACGATATGGGTCACTTCCCAGGGATGGCAAGGGTAACAATGCGCCTCACCCGCCAGTGACGTGAGCATATCGGTAACCTCAGCATTGCCGCCAAGTTGCCAGAAAGCCGGATCGACCCTGAACCAGTAAAGCGCAAACCGCGCCCCCACTTCAGGAGAACACGCCAGTAACGCTTGATGCTCCACACCACTGCGACTCTTCGGGCTAGGATGCATGGGATGTCCCCACAACAGACTCTGCTCACTGCGGATATACCCCATCACCGCCGGTCTGGCAGGTTTACACTCCAGAAATGCCTGTGTTACCGCGATGCTGTTCTCTATCTGTTCCATCAGTTCCTGATTTACCGGTTGCTGCACCACGGCGGCCATTTCAGTTAACAGTAACGAAATCGCCTCGCGGCAGGTCATCACTCGCCATGGCTTGCCAAACTGCTTGATAAAAGGCGCGCTACCGTAATACCCTCGCCCCAGCAAACTCCAGCGTTCGGCTTTTATTGCCAGCAATTTCTGGCTGGCATGCAACATGATCAGAACGACGTCCCCTCGCAGCATTTTACTGCTCAACGCCTGGGGGATATTGCCGTGAGAGGCCAGACACACCTCCCCTTGTGGTTGAGCAAATTCACGAATGTAACAGTTGAGTAGCGCAGTAAGACCAGCGTACTGCGCGGCATCCCGGGCCGGAGACGATGACACCAGCGCCTGCGCCCCTTTTTCACGAACGGCGAGTAATGTTGACATACTGAGGTTCCTTAAACGGGGAAAGGAGGAAAAGCATCAGTGCCAGGCTTGCAGCGACGGCAGATGCGATATACGGAGTAGCAAAAGACCAGTGAGTACAGAGCCAACCTGCGCACAACCCAGCCATCACGCCAGCCCATTTGCCCAGTGCATCCAGACGACCAAACCAGTGTCCGGCATCTGAGCATTGTGTCGCCTGGCTGATAAGCTGATTAATGCCGCTGTATCCCAACAGGATGCCGATCCCCAAAAGCGTGCGGGCCGCCAGCAACGCGGGCGCGCTGTCCAGAACGTTATGCCAGATCGCCGATACCACAATCAGCGCATTGCCATACAGGAAATGCCGTGACGAGCTGGGAAAACGCTGCAACAACGGGAGCAACACCAGATAAAGCAGATGTGGCCAGCTGTAAAAGACGCCGATCCACAGCCCTTCGCCCAGCCACATTTTTGCGTAAGGTAAAAAGTAGGGAAAGGTCACCACCATGGTGAAATTAAACAGAAATTGCAGACCAAGCAGAGGAGCAAGGGGAAGCGCGGCGTGCGATGCTTCACTCTCGGTTACCGACCGTGATACGGGTACTGTTTCACCCTCTGCCGGCAGAAACAGCGAGAGAACAAATCCACTGAGCGGCAATAGCGCCAGCCATAACCACAAACGCAGTGATAAATCAGGCCACTCCCCCAGTATCCAACCCAGTAGCGGTGGCGCACTAAGCAGAGCCAAACGCGCGGAGAATTGTGTCCAGTTCAGCGCCTTTGCCAATGACTCACCGCGCAGACTGACAGATAAATATCCATTAGCGGCGGCCAGCGTCCCTCCGGCAATACCTTGCAGCAACAGCGCGAAGATTAACCAGGGTAATGACGGTGCCATGCCAGCCATGACAAACGCACACGTTAAGCCCAGCAGTGCGCGTTGTAGTGACAGCCGGCGGCCGTATTTGTCGGCGAATCGCCCCCACCAGGGGGCAGTTAACGCAGTCATAATCGTGGGCAGGCTAAATAGTCCTCCGATCCACTGACTGTTTTCGCCAATACCAAACGCATGCAACAACCGGGGAAGGAACAGAGGAACCCCCAGTACCGTGAAAGCCGCCAGAAAATGGCAGACCAGCACCACACCTAGCGTGGTTTGCATCACGCCCGCTCCCTGCGCAGGAAGTTAGGCCCACTCAGCCCATAATATTTATTAATATCCGCGGCCCCGGACGTTTGCTTGCTCAATAGGCTGCCACTCAACAACAGATATTTCACTGGCTGATAACGCGACGCAAACAACACCTCGCGAGCCAGACGCGTATCGCACCCGTCCGCGGCCAGACAGTCCAGCGTTTTCCATAACGTATCCGCCAGCGTCCGATATCCCTGCTCCCGCACCAGAACGCCTTTGGCGGCCAGACTCTCCAGAACAGCGGCAAGATCGAGTTGCAACGTGATAGTGATAAACATTTGCGCCAGCGCCATTTCGTTATCCACACAGATGCGCTCGTCATGCAGTGCGGCAAGAGCGGGTGCCAGATCGGCTCGTGCGGCGGTGAAGCGTTCAGGCCATAGGCGCGCCGCGTCGTTATCCTTCATCACCAGTGACAGCGGTTCTCCGGGTCTGAAGCTGAGAATGGCATTTTGCTGGTTTGATTCCAGCGCGATACCATAGCGCAGCCACAGTGTCAGATGGACATCCGCCATTAACTGACAATACGCCTGCCACCACGGTGTCACGGTCGTCATACCTGACTGGCTCAGCATCAATTCAAGATATGACCGACCATCAGGCAGAGTGCTTCCCAGCGCGGCAACCGGCGCCAGGGTCTCTTTGCTTAACGGTCGGGGGTAGCGCCTGACCAGAAAGGCAAACCATTTTTCGTCGCCAAGATGACCGCAAAACGACTCATCAACATGGCGAAAACGCCCCTGTAAGCGAGGATCTTGTTGCGCAAGCTGCGGTAGAATTTCGGCAAACCACTGTCCGTCATAGAGTGTGGAAGGCTTAATCAGACGGATATTCTTTTGTCCCAGCGTGCGCATCGCCAGCGGGATTTTGATGTGCGTATCCGGATAATCGGCCAGTTGAACCGTCCGCACAGATAGCGTGGGATAGACAGTCAGCCAGGAAAATGGGGCCGCTACCACGCCGTTAGGCAGTGTGGGGCGTTGTTGCCAGGTCAAGGGATGAACCGGCATCAACTCATGACTGTGGCGTAAATTATCTGACAGCCCAACCTGGGTGAAATCAGGCCACCACGGCGGACGACGTTCCGGTCGCGTCAAGGTCAGACTGGCGCAGGGCACGGCCAGCCAGTGTAAACGGAAAGGCCGACAAAACTCCGGCGCATATTGACGTAACTGTTCAACATCGAAACCGAATTTCGCCCGTGCCGTGGGGTAATAGGGATGATCGAGGTAACTTGCCAGTTGATCGGCATGCAACAAACGCTCTCCCCAGGTCATGTCATGAGGTTTGCGAGCCAGGGCATCATGAAGCGTCTGAAACGCCTCGCGGCATAATTCCCCCTGCTCGCAGGCGGCATCCGCCTCCTCTTGATAGCTGGCATACAGTTGCCGAGTTTCATCCTGATTATCCGGCATCAGCAAAGCCAGCCAGGCGCCATAACCCTGTTGTGATTGCCAATCGTCCTGGTTGAGAATTTGCCAGTCAGGCGCGACGGCTACCCAGGGTTGCATATAATCACTTTCCCGGACCAGAAGGCGCAGCGGCGCGTTCAGGTGAGCGTTATATAGCCAGTGTTCCCCATTTTCAAGACGCACTTCACCACGACTCAACACGCCGGAGACGTTCTCCCGCAGGCATGCATTGATGATACGTAGTGTGATGTAATCACGTTGATTCATCACGCGATCTCCCAGTGCAGGCTAGCCAGCGCCTTTTGGGTAAGCCTCTGCAACTGGTCAACGTCAGGCGCTTCCAGATACAGCACGCCCAGATAGTCCTTGTTGGAGTGGCTTAGCGCGATAGGCTCGCCCTGCTCTTTTAAACGACGGTAGTGCAGTCCCGGTAACTTCGCCGGCTGAGGGGCCGCAGATAATAGACCGCTGCGCTCGGCCACCAGATAGTGGATCAGTGCCTGTAATTGCGCCGGTTTTATGGTCGGGATCGGTTGACCAAGGTGAAGTTGCAGAATAGGGGTAAACCAACCGCCGGGCAGGATACGATCCAACAAGAACTCCCGTCCGTCGCCGATGCTGCGATAGTTAATTTCAACCAACACCGGGCCGTTTTCCGTCGCGATAAACTCGCTGTGGCACACGCCGAATCCAACGCCAAACTGGCGTAATTGATCCAGAGCCTGATCACGCCAGCGGACCGTGTGTTCTCCTTCCCAACGTGCCTGCATTTCCACAAAATGCGGCGGAGCGGAAAGTTCGACATCGAAACCACCGAGTGCCGCCAGTTCATGGCCATCGCCAAACGTTTCCAGAGTAAACAGCGGGCCTTGCAGGAATTGTTCAAGCAACCAAGTCTGACGCAACGGCAACACTGCAAGATGCTGATTAAGCATGTCACAATCCCGGATTAGCGAAACATCCATGGAGGCGACACCCTGGCTGGGTTTTATGACTAATGGCCAAGGCCAGGTGGGATCAGGCGTGTCGGTCGGTAATAGCTGTGCTGACCAGGCGGAGGGCAGTGACAGTGAAGCCAGACGCTGACGCATGCGCCACTTATCTTTTGCGACATAACAGATCGGCCAGTTTTTAGCCGGCAGGCCAAGCGCGCTGGCCACAATTGCCGTGGACGTCTGAAGGTGATCGCTATTGGAAAACACCGCCGCCGGCGTCATCCCCTCTTCCGTCAACGCATCAAGGATGGCCAACGGATTAAAAACATCACATTCCAGGATCTGCACCTGACCTTCCAGCATCTGGTTATGCGCTCGATACTGATCGGTCACCAGGACGACCGGATATCCCAGTTGTTGCGCGGCGGGGATAAAACCTTCGATCACGGCGGCATTGACGACGTGGCTGACTATCAAATAAGGAGATTTACACAGCATGTTGATACCTGTTTGATTGCAGAAAGGGTTAATGGAAGTCAGGAAGACGCTTTAATATCCTGCAAACGCTGTCGCAGAGTACGGAACAAGAATCCCCGATCCTCACCACACAGCCAGAGTTGAATACCAGCTTGCTGCCAGAAATGCTGCTGTTCAGGCGTGCGCGGATTGGCACAAAACGGGATGTCGGCATGTTTGCAGCGCGTGGCTATCTGGCGAATGCTCACCTCTACGTCTGGGTGATGAGGAGTGGGTCCCAGGCCAAGATCGAGCGCAAGATCAAGGGCCCCTTCCATGACCATGCTCACGCCTTCAATAGCAAGAATGTCATCTATCGATTCCACGCCAGCGCGGGATTCAATCATCGGAATGAGCAACACCTGTTCATTGGCTTGCTGGATGTAATCGGGGAGCGACCGTGTGCCGAAACCAGTGACCGTCCCGCCGGTAATACCGCGCCTTCCCCGAGGTGGGAAACAGATGGCATCGCGTAAGGCCCGAACCTGTTGCCCTGTTTCCGTGCGGGAGAGAACAATCCCGTGAGCCCCCATATCCAACACTCGCCCAACTTTATCCAGATCGTTTACCGTTAACCGAACCAATGGCGCACAGCCATTGAGTTGCGCTATTTGAATACAGTGTGAAAGCAACGTTTCGTTATGAGGGAGATGTTCCATATCCAGAATGACAAAGTCATACCCGGCGCAGGCAATCATTTCAACCAAAGTGGGATGGGAGACCGAATTCAAAATACCGAAAAGAGGATGCTGTTGTTGCAACCGATCTGAGAGTAAATACAGTGATGGCATAATGATTTAAATGCTAATGATAATAGTTACCATTAAGAGTATCATTAATGAATTGTATCTTTCATGTTTTTTTATTTTAAATTATTAAATAGTTCTCTCATGAATATCTTCATTCTGAACAAATTCTGATTTCTCAGGTAATTCCGTGGATAGGCCAGGGTGAAACGGGTTGGTGCAGTCATATCCTTTTCTTTATTAACGTAAAAAAAGAGCACGGCCCGCCATCAGGGAAAGGCCTGACTCAGTGGTATCTCAAGCCAGCGGTCCACCCAAAACCGTGTCACACAACCCGTCAATAATATGTTCGCCGGTTTCCTGCCGCAGTTCTTCATACCACGCCTGGGTCTGTGGCATCTCTTTACCGTGGGTGATATCACAGCGTTTACGGGCTTTGAGCACCAAATCCCGTACACGATCACGTCGCTGTTGTTGATAATTCAGCAGGGCTGATTCAATGCGGTCATGAGACGCCAGCACCTGCCCCAGGACGACGGCGTCTTCCATCGCTGCACACCCACCTTGCCCGATATCCGGCGTGGTACTGTGGCCGGCATCCCCCAGCAGCGCAACCCGACCACGAACCAATTGATTGAAAGGGTCGATATCGTGAATTTCAATCCGATTGGTAGTTTGCTGATCAATCCGCTCGATCAACTGCTGTACCGGCAGGCACCATCCAGAGAAATAACGTTGCAGATCCTGCCGTACACTCTGGCGATCTTCCGCTAACCCTTTTGGTAACGGCACATCAAAAAAGAAGTAAAAACGGCCATCGGCTACCGGCATCAGCGACACGCGCTTGCCCTCCCCCACAAACGTGGTCCACTGGTCGGCGGGAGCAATGGTTTCATCAATTGGCACCAGTCCGTTCCAGTTAACATACCCGGCGTAACGGCGTTCCGGCGTGTACCCCAGCACATAAGGTCGAATGACGGAGTGAGTGCCGTCAGCCGCAATCAGAAAATCACCCTGCGCGACACTACCGTCGCTGAAATAAGCGCTGACGCCGCCAGCGTTTTCCTCAATACGGTTGACGCGTTTACCAAACTGCACCGATTTGCGTCCCCAGAAATCCAACATCTGCCCCTGTAATTCCGCCCGGGCGACAGGACAAGGACGTTCTCCCACCCGGTTCACCAGTGGCTTCAGACTGAAGCGAGTCATGATCCGTCCTTGTTGGTAATCCTGATACGCGATGTAGTGCATCGGACCGCCACAACGGTCCATGATGTCACCCATGCCTAAATGGTTCATGCACTTCACACCATTAGGCCAGATGGAAATGGCTGCACCCACCGGTTTAATTTCCGCCACGGCCTCAAAGACGTCGCAGGCGATCCCGACTTTTTTCAGCGCTACCGCCGCACACAATCCGCCGATACCGGCACCAATCACCAGAGCTTTCATTTATCCCCCATTTGTTGCCGTTTCAAGTGCAGCAATTTGTGTGCCAACCCTTTATCTCTGACGCATCCGCCACCGAGTTCACTGATCCATCAGCGCATCGGCTGATGCTTATAAATCAATAACCAAACGCGCCGAGTGGCTACGAGAGCAGCACAGCGCAATGTGTTGATCCGGGTCGGATTTTTCTGCGTCAGATTGCACGGTATCACGGTGATCCGGCGTACCTTCCCTTACGGCGGTCAGGCAGGCGCCACAAATCCCCATTTCGCAGGAAAGCGGCACCGCTACATCATTTTCCAACAACACGGCGGCAATGGTTTTATCTGACGGCACCCGAAATGAACGACCGGAAGATGCCAGCTCAACGGTGAATTCGCTGTCCGTCGCTGTTGCGCTGTCCGCCACAACCGGCGGACAAAACGCCTCATGATGGATCCTATCCTGTGGCCAGTCGTGAGCTTGTGCCTGCTGGATCACCTGCGCCATAAATCCTGACGGGCCACACACATATAAACGCCGATGACTCGCCCCCGCATACAGGCTTTTCGGTAGTGTCTGGCGTGGACTGTGCCCTTCGTTTCCGCACCAAATCTGGCATTCACCATGACGAAAACCTCGCTGTAGACGATCACGAAAAGCAATGGCACGCCGATGTTTAACAAAATAGTGCAATTCGAACGGCGTAGCGTCCTGATCCAGCGACTCCGCCATGGATAACAGCGGAGTAATGCCGATGCCCCCCGCCAGCAACAGATAACGTTTAGCTGGCACCAGGGCAAACTGGTTACGCGGGTAGGACACGCTCAGGTGCTGCCCCACGCGTAATGACTCATGCACATAGCGGGAGGCGCCACAAGAAGCCGCTTCGTACCGGATGCAGAGCAGATAATGGTCGCGATCCGCCGGATCACCGGCCAGCGAGTATGGTCGCTGGATACCATCAGCCAGGTGAACATCAATATGGGCACCCGCTTCAAATGCGGGCAGCGGCTGTTCGTCCGCCGATACCAGCCGCAGCGCCAAATTGCCTTCCCCCTGGCGGAAAAGAGCATCAACCACCACATTCAACATTGGCATACTCCCCTCTTACACCAGAAAAAACGCACCGAAACCCAGTCGTTTTAGACCACGTCGGTAGGCAATTGAGCTGCGATCCGCCGGAATATGCGCTTCCAGTGTCAGGTCGAGCGGAAGATGCTCCGGCCGCTGGCTTTCCACCATCACCCGGTCCTCCTCAAACACCCGTCGGTTAAAGGCATGAACCTCCTCTAGCGGAATATGCAGATCAAAATTGCGGGCTATCGGCACAAACAGACACGTTTTGCGCGCGGATACCGGTGAAGCGGCATTCATGATCACCAGACGCCCCTCATCCGGAAAATGAATGGTCAGTGTGGCGGTAAACGGCAGGTGCATCTCGAAATGACGCAACCAGGTAAACCCCTCAGGTGCCTGACATCCCGAACCATGAGCAAAGTTGGACATCGAACTCACATAATCGGCATTGAATCCGTAGGGGGTTTCCAGCGTTTGGTAATCCGGCACCTGTTGATTATTCGGATCAGCGAAAGTATCAGTGTGTACCCAGGCGAAGTGCGCCACATCCAGAAAACCTTCAATCTGGCGTCCGGCAAAACCGGCGATATGAAAAGAGGGACAGACAATCTGTTGAAAGCCGTCATCATCCCAGTGCGGCATCAGCGGTAGGGCCGGCAGAATGCCATCCGGCGGATCCATACACACCCACACCAGGCCATACTGTTCTCGTGCTGCGAAGGTCAGCAGATTCAATTTGGGCGGAATCGGCAGATCCGGGCTGGCTGGCACCCGATTACAACGTCCGCCCTCTCCAAATCGCAACCCATGGTAAGGACAGACAATCCCCTGTCCGTCAGACGACCCCATACTGAGCGGCACCCCGCGATGCGGACAGATATCCCGTGCCGCCACAATATCGTCCCCGGCACGGTACACCACTAATGGCTCATCCAGCAGCGTGACCGACATAGGCGCTGGACCAACCTCTGCCGCCAGCGCCACCGGATGCCAGTAACGGGCCAAACGATACCAGTCATCAGACGCAAAGGAGCAATTGGCGGGGGGATTCAGCGTTACCTTCATAAGCATCACCTTTCACACAGAGACGGATCAGGCTGATATCAACCCGCCATCAGCCAGAACAATAAATGGGTAATGTTATTGTGGATAACAAGAAGTGTTGCAGTCCATAATAGTTTTTTAACATATTCGCTGCAAAAATTCGTACAGGTAAATCTATGGATCCCTTGTCCCGTTTTTCCCATTACTTCATGGCGGTGGCCACTACGGGCAGTTTGCGTAAAGCTGCCGAGGTGCTGCATGTCTCCAGCTCCGCCATCAACCGGCAGATTCTGATGGCAGAAGAGAAGATGGAAACCCCGCTGTTTGAAAGGCTGCCCAGTGGATTGAGACTCACTTCCGCAGGCGAGCTACTCTACAGTGATCTGCATCGCTGGAAAAAAGAGTACGCCCTCACGCGCCAGCGTTTTGATGAATTACAGGGACTCAAGCGCGGCCATGTCTCCGTGGCAATGGTTGCCGCCCTGAGCGAAGGGGTGCTGATCCAGGCACTGGCGGAGATCAGCCGTCAATATCCTCATCTGACGTTTAACCTCCATACCGACGAAAGCTATGCCATCAACAGTCTGGTGGCCGAGTCTGAGGTGGATATCGGTATTCTGCTCGATCCGCTGGAAGGGCAAGGTATCGAGGTACGGGCGTTTACCGAAATCCCCATTGGCGTGGTGATGCGGCCGGAACATCCGCTGGCAAGTCAGACTGATGTCACCCTCAGCCAACTTGTCAGCTACCGCCAGTTACTGCCTGCCGCGCCACTCATGGTGCATGAACGCATGGAGGGGTTGTACCACCGTCACCATCTCATCCCGGTACAAAATATGGTGTGTAATGATCTTAAAGTGATGAAATCGCTGGTATATCAGAATGTCGGGGTAGGCATCCTGAGTCTGCTGGATGTATATAGTGAAGTCAGAAGTGGCACATTAGCATTCGTCCCCTTCAGCCATCAAGCTGTTAGGCCCCTGACGCTGGCGCTGTGTGTAGCGCCCAAACGTCAGTTATCGCGGGCGGCGCAGTTAGTGATCAAACACTTTACGCAAGCCATTGATGATATGCATGCAGACATGGGAAAAAACGCTACGGACGCACCATAAAGGCACCCTGTCATCTCACACGGTCACATTCTTGTCTCAAGAAACACGACAATGCCAGGTATTCGTCCGAAAAAATCCAGTTTGGGTGACAATCTGTCCGGGTACAACTATCTGACGCTCAATTCGGAAAAAGCGGCTTTTAGGAACCCGTCAGCCATCTCGATATAAATGGCATGCTAGTTGCAGATCTCTTATTACGAAAAGTCATACCAAAGAATCTATTGTTGCCAGCGGGCAAGGAGAGAAACAATGATTACACTGGAAGCCTTTAACCAGCTCAATATCAATGAAGCGGTGGCACTACTAGAATCTTGTGTTGCCATTCCCGATTGGGCCAGACAAGTGACCGCCAGGCGACCTTATGGCAACCGTGCCGCCCTACTGGCCACCGGACAGCAGGCAATGACCGGCTGGCAGGTGGAGGAACTGACACTGGCACTACGCGCTCATCCCCGTATCGGTGAACAGGCTGGCAGTACCAGTCGGCACGCTGATTTTTCCCGGCAGGAACAGGCAGCCATCAGTACCGAAAACCTCTCGCTGGCGGCAGCATTACGGATAGGTAATTCCCGTTATGAAGACACCTTTGGCCGGATATTTCTGATCCGTGCCAACGATCGCAGTGGAGAAGAGATCCTACAGATACTACAGCGTCGGCTACAGAACAGTGAACAGCAAGAAATAGAAGAAACACTGGAGCAATTGCGCCAAATCACGTTACTCAGACTGGAAGGAATCATTCGCGCATGAACACACTCAGCACCCATATTCTGGATACCACCCAGGGAAAACCCGCAGCGGGAGTGAATATCCTGTTGGAACGGTGGGAAAACGATGAATGGCATAGCGTGGCGCAAGATCAGACCAATGATGACGGCCGCATTGCGGCCTTCACCGCTGATCCGCTATTACCCGGTCGCTACCGTATGACGGCAGACATCGGCCAGTGGTTTGCCGCGACAGGTCGAGAGGCGTTGTACGTGACGGCACAAATCGACTTTCAACTGACTGGTGCCGGTCATTATCATCTGCCGTTCCTGATTTCACCTTTTTCCTGGTCCACCTATCGCGGTAGCTGATACCGAGAGAAAAGCATACGCTGAACACCCTGGCGGATAGCGAAATAGCCAGAAAAAACGCCGTCAGCATGCTAACGGCGTCAGGTCACCACAATGAGAGGAATAATCCAACGCCGGTCGGTTCGACCACACATTGCGGATACCGAGCAGTATTAGGTTCTGATCAAATGGTCAAAGGCACTCAGCGAGGCTTTGGCCCCTTCACCCGTGGCGATAATAATCTGTTTGTACGGCACGGTAGTACAGTCACCGGCAGCGAAGATCCCTTTCACACTGGTTTCGCATTTGACATCAATCTCGATTTCACCGATGCGGTTACGCGCCACGGTACCGTCCAGCCAGTTGGTGTTGGGTAACAGGCCGATCTGCACGAAGATCCCTTCCAGCGCCAGCTTATGAATACTGCTGCTGACGCGATCCTGATACGCCAGTCCGATGACCTTTTGTCCATCCCCCAGCACTTCAGTCGTCTGCGCATTCATGATGACATCCACATTTGGCAAGCTGCGTAATTTATCCTGTAGCACGGAATCCGCTTTCAGTTCCGGCGCAAACTCCAGTAGCGTCACGTGTTTCACCACCCCCGCCAGATCGATAGCGGCTTCAACGCCGGAGTTACCGCCGCCGATCACGGCCACGTGTTTACCCTTGAACAAGGGGCCATCACAGTGCGGACAGTAGGTTACCCCACGAGTACGATACTGATCTTCACCGGGCACATTCATATTCCGCCAGCGGGCGCCGGTCGCGATGATAATGCTGCGGGATCGCAGTACCGCGCCAGATACGGTTTCAATCTGATGCGGCATGCCAGGTTCACTGGCTGGCACCAGTTTCTGCGCGCTTTGTAGATCAATGATATCCACGTCATAGTCATCAACATGACTTTTTAGCGCAGTGGCCAATTTGGCACCTTCAGTTTTCGGTACCGAGATATAATTTTCAATATCTACGGTATCGAGAATCTGCCCACCAAAACGCTCCCCCATCAGTCCGGTACGGATCCCCTTACGGGCGGCATACACCGCCGCCGCTGCCCCCGCCGGGCCGCTACCGACAACCAACACATCATAAATCGGGCGATTGTTGAGCTTTTCGACCAGTTTATCGCTGGCGCCGGTATCAATCTTGCCGACAATTTCCCCCAGACTCATGCGTCCCTGACCGAAGTGCTCGCCGTTCAGAAATATCGTGGGTACGCCCATAATATTGCGTTCTTTGATCTCATCCTGGAACACACCGCCATCAATTGCGGTGTGGGTAATATTTGGATTCAGGATGGACATTAAATTCAGTGCCTGCACCACATCAGGACAGTTGTGACAGGTCAGCGAGTAATAGGTTTCGAAATGGAATTTACCGTCCAGATAGCGAATCTGGTCGAGCAGTTCTTGAGTCTCTTTTGACGGATGGCCCCCCGTCTGCAACAGCGCCAACACCAGTGAAGTGAACTCATGTCCCAGCGGGGCACCGGCAAAGCGAGGCCCGGTCGCCAATCCCGGATTGGTGATCAGAAATGAAGGCTTGCGTACCGACAGTTCATTGTTTTCAAAAAAGCTGACTTTTTCAGATAGTTCGGCAATTTCGATCAGCAGTTGCCGGACTTCAGAAGATTTAACCGAATCATCTAGCGTCGCCACTAGCTCAACCGGTTTGGTTAATTTTTCCAGATAGGCTTTCAGCTGGATCTGCATGTTATTGTCGAGCATAGAGGGTCCCTGGCATTGGCGGAAAAAATCGGGTGCTGGGCACCCGATAGTAAAATCAGTCTATCAACAGCGCTGGCTTATTCAGATTTTGCCAACCAGATCCAAAGACGGCGCCAATGTGGCATCACCTTCCTGCCATTTTGCCGGGCACACTTCACCAGGATGAGCGGCGACATACTGAGCCGCTTTTATTTTGCGCAACAGATCAGAAGCGTCACGGCCAATACCTTCCGCGGTGATTTCCACCGCCTGGATAATGCCCTGCGGGTCAACGATGAAAGTACCACGGTCAGCTAAACCTTCTGCTTCACGCAGGTTTTCAAAGTTGCGCGTCAGTTGACCCGTCGGGTCACCGATCATGGCGTATTTGATTTTAGCGATGGTATCAGAGCTGCCATGCCACGCTTTATGGGTAAAGTGGGTATCGGTGGATACAGAATAGATATCAACCCCGATCTTCTGGAATTCGTCGTAATAATCCGCTACGTCACCCAATTCAGTCGGGCAGACAAACGTAAAGTCAGCCGGATAGAAGAAGAACACACTCCATTTGCCTTCAATATCTTTTTCAGTGACTTCAATAAACTGACCTGCTTTGAACGCCTGATTTTTAAACGGTTTAACCTGGGTATTAATAACGGACATCAGTATTTCCTCATTTGTCGCATGTGTTTGGTATGGGAGCTAAAATACAATGATGTGATGCCCGTCACTAATCCGTTGTCTGTATCGAATCAATAAGCAATACCTTACTCGTGACCAATAGATCTGGTAGCCGATGCGCCAGAGCGTCATAAAAACGTGGGAAGGGAACGTCTGTCGCTATCCTGTCGCGAAGTTGGCCTGAATACGTTGCTGAAGATATGCATCGGCGCGGATCGTCGGATATTTCCCGCCTGGCCCAACAATTTCCACTGTTTTATTGGCTTGGCAGAAAAACGCCAGGCTGTAACGAGGGCCTTGATACTCGTCCGGCGTCGGGTTCCTCACCCGATGGAAATTCGACGGTAGTTGATCATCACTCCAGCGCATCAACATATCGCCGATATTGCAGGTGATCACCTCTTCACTCGGCTCAATGTTGGTCCACTGCTGGCTTTCTCGGTCTTTACCCGGACAAACCTGCAATCCACCCTGCCCCGGACGTTGAAACAACAGCGTCAGACAGTCAAAATCGGTATGCGCCCCGGCACGCCATTGCCCTGACGGAGTAACCTGCTGCGGGTCAGTCGCATAATAGTGCAGCATGCGCAAGGTGCTCTGGTAGTCGGCATGGTTCGGGTTGTGGGCCTGCTGGAAAAAATGCTCAGGGAAGCCCAGTTTGAGGGCAAAACAGGAAAGCAGTTTCATACCCAGCTGCCAGCAGCGTGATTCGAATGCCAGCATGGTGTGTTGGAACTGCGGCAACACCTGCTCGCTCGGCCACAAGCCATCCATCAGTGGACGCGTTATCTGATAAGACTCTTTTTGATCCGGGGTACGGGTAGAAGGGCGTACTTGCGCTCGACTTTCCCAGCCAGCATTGTGGGTCAGCGGATACTGTGCCTTGACGGTTTCGGGCAACGCGAAGAACCGTTCCGTCATATCAAAAGCGTGGTGGATGTCTATCAAATCAATACCGTGATTACTCACCTGGAAGAAGCCGATCTCTACAGCGGCCCGCCATAGCTGGTCGGCGATTTCGCTTTTCCGCCGCTCAAAATCCGATAAATCAATGCAGCGCACTTCACGGGCAAAGGTTTCCTGGCCAACGGCCCCCATCAGCGCTTCGTTTTCCAGTTCCTGCAACGTATAGCGTTGAGCGTTATTGGATTGGGTCATCATGATTATCCTGTTCTTTTTCTCTCAGGTTACAAGCCCACACGCCGTTTCAGTGTGCGGACAGCCGACAACGCCTCTTGACGCATAGCGCCCAGATCGATGCCAGACACGGTGTCATCTTCAACGATAAGCCGGCCATTGATCATTAACGCCTTGAGCGCTGCACGACCACCACAGGCCACCGGACCAATCGCCATATCGTGCAGACCAAAGTAACGCGGATCGTCCAGACGGTAGATGGCAATGTCGGCCAACATGCCAGGCTGAAGAGTGCCGCTACGCGTCAGCCCAAGGATTTGTGCACCGCCTGCACTCCCCCAACGCACCACATCTTCGATGGTGACGGCGTCAGCCCCCCCCTCAAAGGTGCCACCGGCGTAACGTGGCTGCGCCTGCATGCCTTTTCGCGCGCGCTGCAACAACCATGCGGCATGCGCTTCGCTCTGCATGTCTGCCGCTTCATTGGACGCTGCGCCATCGACCCCGAGTGAAATCGTCACGCCCGCCTGTTCCAGCGCTACCAGATCGGCAATGCCGCTGCCCAGACGCCCATTGCTCTGCGGACAATGGGCAATGCCGGTTCGAGTTTTCCCCAGCAAAGCGATCTCTTCCGGCAACAATTTCACCAGATGGGCGAACCACACATCATCCCCCAGCCACTCGTGTTCAGCGCAGAACTGCACTGGCGTCATGGCAAACCTGGCCCGCGCCGCATCCAGATAATCCACGGTTTCCGATAGATGGCTGTGTAAGCGGATACCCAACCGACGCGCCACCCGCGCCATCTCGCGCAATTGCGACGACGGTGCCGAGTGCAACACGGTGGTCGGTGCCATTACTACCTTGCGCAGCGCCTCTGGCCGCGGATCGTGGTAACGTTTCACCAGCCGTTCAA
This sequence comes from Prodigiosinella confusarubida, assembly GCF_002847015.1. GTDB lineage: Bacteria > Pseudomonadota > Gammaproteobacteria > Enterobacterales > Enterobacteriaceae > Prodigiosinella > Prodigiosinella aquatilis. Next base: position 1,471,132 of record NZ_CP025085.1, on the reverse strand, counting down.
TATCCGCTATATAGTTGTCGATACTCTCCGGGCGCAGCGCGATCGGCAAATCTTGCTCCAACGCTCGTGTCTGAGTGGCGCCCCCCCGACACAACACGATGCGCATCCCCAGCGCCGCCCCTTCACTAAACACGATCTCTGACGTATCGAACGGCATATCCGGCCAATACAGATAGTTGTGGTCGGCAACCGTGGCACAGCCCGAGCGCAATAGCTCAATCAGGCCAATGCGTACCGCCAGACGGAACGTCTGTTCATCAAAAGCGGCACGAAAGCGGTACGGCGTGGCGCTCAACCAGGCGGTCAGGCTCTGGTTCAATCCTTGTGGTTCTCCCTTCAGCAACGACTGAAACAGGTGATGGTGAGTGTTGACCCATGCCGGGTACACAACACAATCACGGGCATCAATCAGCGGCTCCTCCGGCAATGGCGTCAATACGCCAATAGCGTCGATCACACCATCAACGACACGAATATCCGGCCCGGTGTGACGTCCCGCCTCCCCCGGCAAGCCGGTGAGAATGGCGTGAGCATTTTTAATCAATAGTGACACGGCAGCAGACTCCTCTTACAGCATGGCTCTCAGGGCTTAACATGCAGATCCTGAATAAACTGGGTGGTGTAAGCCTGTCGCCAATGGGTGTCGGCTTTCAGCAATTTGGCATTGACCATGAAATCACGCGTTTTCTGCCAACGCGCCTCGGTCATCGTCCCCCAGCCCTGGGTAGCCGCGTCGCCACCGTCAATCAAGTGGTACTTTTTGATTTGCGCCACCCCCCACGCCAGCAGATCATCCCCCATGTTTGGATTCTCTTTTTTGATCAACATATTTCCCGGCGTCGGATCCTTCAGGTAGCTCACCCAGCCCTCCATGGAGGCGCGCACGAATTTGGCCATCGCGTCGCGGTTATGAGCAATCACATCCGGCCGGGTGATCAGAATGCCGCCATAAGGTGGATAACCATACTTGGCAAACAGGAAGAAGTTGGCTTTCACTCCGGCTTTGTGTGCCTGGAAAACCTCTGAGCTGGCATAAGCCTGCTGGGCAATATTCTCGTCGGCCACAAATGGCTGAATGTTGAAGGTGTAAGGACGGGTCTGTGCATCACTCAATGAGTAACGTGCTTTCAGCCACGGCCACCAGGTCGACTGGCCTGAACTGGACACCAGAATGTTTTTACCTTTGAGATCTCTCAGGGAGGTTACCCCGGCGTGGGTCAGCAAGCCTTGGGGGTCGAACTGGAATGGGGCGGCAATCGCTACAGCCTGGAATCCGCGTTCAACGGTTTGCAACAGTTGTAAATCATAGCCAATGATCACATCGGCGCGTTTTGCCAGCAGCAGTTGCATGCCATTGACCTGTGGCCCGCCCGACTGGATGCTGACATCCAGACCGTAGCGTCGGTAAATCCCGGTAGCCAGTGCCTGATAGTAACCGCCCTGCTCGGCCTGGGCATACCAGGACGTCAGCAGTACCAGTTTTTCATTGGCCTGAACGGCCGGGGAAACAGCGCCAAGCGCAAGCGCGCTCAGCATATAGCATGACAGAGTAATACGTGATATGACCTTCATTGCGCCTCTCCTTGTTGCTGTCGGAGAGGCCGGGTAAGGATAGCTCAGCCTCTCAAATCAGCTCATGTCATGAACCGGAAAATGATTGCTGAGCAATGTCCCGCACCGATATCTGTGCTGACCGCTTCTACTCACACTGGATGATACAAAAATGATGCCAATCTGTGACAGACTCTGCCGCCCCGTCTTTTTCGATGGTTTCCGCTGCGCCAGCTGCAACGATTGATTCAACACAGCGCAGGCCGCACCAAACCAGTGCAAACTATTCCGTTTACCGGCTCTCGGTCTGCAACTGGCTGAACAACATTTCCAGTCGCTTGAGCATCATCGACGCGGCGATCGATAACTGCCGCGCCGGTGCCACACACAGTGACAAAGTAAACGGCTTTAACTGCGGATCGCTAAGCGGAATGAATATCAGTTCTCCACGCTGTACCTCGTCCATAATGTCCAACCAACACAGAATACCGATGCCAATCTGTTCTTTGATCAACGAGCGAATCATGTGGATATTGTTGGAAATACCCACTTCGTTAACGCTGCCACCGTTAATATTCAACAATGCCTGCACTGGTTCGGCCAGCATCAACGGTGCGGAGGGAATGATGAACGGATAGTCCAGGCACTGATTGAAACGAATACGGTCACGTCCCGCCAGTGGGTGGCCTTGTGGCACCACGATCCCTAAATTGATTTCAGCGAATGACTGCACCTGCAACGCTTTCGAGCTTTGCGGATTGAGCATGATACCGAAGTCCACATCGCCAGAAATCAACGCCTGCTGGATATCAATATTATTCATGGTGGTGAGGGTGAATGAGACATTCGGGTATTCCAGGTGGATTTTCTTCAGCATCGACGAAAAAAACCCCCGGTTGATGGCATCAATGGTCGCGATGCGCACGTGTCCGCGCCGTAATCCGCGCAAATCATCGAGTTGATCCCGCACCCGACTAAAATCCTTTTTCCAATTATTGGCGGCGTTGAGCAGCAGTTCACCGGCGGCGGTCAGACGCAGGCCAGCTGGATGCCGTTCAAACAATGGCATTTCCAGCTCCTCCTCCACGCGCAGTATCTGTCTGTCAATGGACGACGCCGCGACATGCAACGTTTCCGATGCCTTACGAAACGAGCCCTGACGGGCCACTTCAGTGAAATACAACAAAAACCGGGAGAAGGCAAACATGGGTTGGGTGCTCTCTTTTTTGCAACAAGACGTGCGAATCAAAGCAATGGACGCAACAATCATATAACAATAACGTAGCTTCCATGACAACGGGAACTTTCGTTTCAAGACGAGTCCAGCGTGTTGATAATCCTGTTTAAGCAATTCGCACGGTGTTGTTCCCGGGCAAAAGCCCGGTTCTGGTTCTGGACCTTTAATGTCAACACGGAGTCTCGCCATGCCTATGTCACGCCCACCTGTACCGCTGAACGGCCTCTGTAATGCGCGGCTACCGGCTTGGGCATTACCCGCCAGCTGGCCACAACAAACCGGGGAACCGCTTAACGGCAACATCCTGTTCAGCGCCGGCCACATTGCTGCACTGATTCCAGGTCATCAGCCTACGGATGGCTTGTGGGATCTCGGCGGCGCATTGGTGTTACCCGGTATGATTGAACCCCATGCACACCTGGACAAAACGTTTACCCGGCAACGCAGCCGCCCGGCAGGACCGGGGTTGTTGGCCGCCATCGACGCCATGCATCAAGATCGTCGCCACTGGAGTCCGCAAGATATCCACCAGCGCGCCGCACAAGGCCTGGCGCGGGCGGTGGCCAGCGGTGTCAGCCATCTGCGCACCCATATCGACTGGTTTACTGCCACACCACCCACCGCCTGGCTGGAAATCGCTACGCTGGATCAACACGATTGCACGCTGGAGCGCGTAGCGCTGGTGCCGCTGCCGCTATTTGCCGATATCGCAGTGGCTGAAACAATAGCCCGTCAAGTTGCAGACAGCAATGAACAGGGGCTGCTCGGCGCGTTCATCCACTCATCTAACTGGGATGAAGCGGCGATGACTAATCTGATGCGCTGCTCGGCGCGCTGGCGATTAAACCTGGACTTGCACATTGATGAAGAACTGTCGCCGACAGCAAACGGCCTGGTATGGCTGGCTCACTACCTGACCGAGCACGATTTCCCCGGACACATCTGCTGTAGCCACGGCTGCGCCCTGGCGGCTGGCGGCGAAGAACAGGCGCAATGGGTACTTGCCGCATTAGCGGCATCGCGCGTCACATTGATCGCCCTGCCAATGACCAATCTGCTATTGCAGGATGCCGTTACCGGCCGCACGCCGCGCCAGCGCGGCATCACCTTGTTGAAAGAAGCCCAGGACGCTGGTGTACCGGTATTGCTCGGCTGTGACAACGTGCAGGATGCCTTCTGCCCAACGGGCAGCTATGACCCGGTGGATACGCTGATATGCAGTCTATTCGCCGCCCAGCTTGACCAGATTTTCGACCAGCAATCACGGCTGATCTGCGATCGTCATTCACTGACTGGTGCTGGCCCGACTGGCTCACCGCTGGCGGCAGGCAACCCGGCCGATATGGTTATCTTCCCCGGCAGTGATATTGGCACCTGGCCATTGAACAGTGCCGCCCGCGTAGTAATACGCCGTGGCGCCATCACTCACCAACGGACGTGGAACAAGGAACTCGCTCATGATGCTTGACGCTGGCGCGGGCAAACCGCTCGCCCACTATGCCGCCTGGCATCGCGCCGGCGATTTTATCTTTCTTTCCGGCATTATCCCGGTCAATCCACAGCGCTCGCTTATCGTACGCGGCTATCAGGATATTCCGCCAGAGGCGCGTCGCCTGTTGGGTGAAACCGGTGAATTTTCCACTGATGCCAAAGAGGGGCCAATCCTGGCGCAGAGCTGGTATGTGCTGGAGAGCATCCGTCTGACCATTGAGTCCGCCGGTGGGCAAATGAGCGATGTGTTCAAACTGGTGCAATATTTCCGCAATCTGGATCACTTCCCGTATTACAACCGGGTAAGAAAGCTGTTCTATCCGCAGCAACCGCCGGTTTCTACGGTGGTACAGGTCAGTGAAATGCTGCCCGGCGACGAGGTGCTGATTGAAGTCGAAGCCACTGCCTGGCTACCACAATAATCCCTGACGATGAGGCAAATTATGATAAACGGTTATATTCCCGCATCACGTTTCCTTCCTTTTCTGAGCTGGCCTGCAATTGCTGCGCTACCGGACAAGGCCAACACCGTTATCATTTTACCGACCGGCGCCATTGAGCAGCACGGCCCGCACCTGCCTTGTGCGGTGGACAGCGTGATCGCCTCCGGCGTGGCGGGTCATGCGCTGGCTCGTTTACCAGAAAATATACCGGCGTTTGGTATCCCGCCTATCACTTACGGTAAATCCGACGAACACCTGCACTTTCCCGGCACCCTAACCCTGAGCGGCGATACCTTGCTGCAAACCGTGCTCGAGATCGGTGAATCCCTTTATCGTGCTGGCTTTCGCAAATTGCTGATGATCAACGGTCACGGCGGTCAGCCGCAGGTGTTGCAAATGGCCGGGCGCGAACTACGACTGCGGCACGGCGACATGGTGCTGATAGCCCATGACGTGTTCCGGGTACCGAATGCGGCCGACCAATTCCTGAGCGTCAGAGAACAACAGTTGGCGATGCACGCCGGTCATGGCGAAACCGCCCTGATGCTGGCACTGGCACCAGAATACGTACATATGGAACAGGCAGTGGCCAGTTATCCGCCCGTATTTCCCTGCCCAACACTGTCCAGCGGCCGTCCGGCCGCTGCCTGGGCATCATACGACTTCAGCCCCAGCGGAGTGATTGGTGACCCAACCGACGCTACCGCTGAACAAGGCCAGGCGATTCTTGACTCACTGGCCGACAGTTGGGCGCAAGCCATAACCGAAGTCCATCAGATGGAATGGGTAGTACGCAACGAACCAAGCTGGGGTAAACATCACTGGCACGGTTTTGTGCAATCGCGCGTGACGCCGCCATCGTCTCCTTTTGCCACTGAATAACAGGAATACTTACGATGAAAACGAGATTTTCGCCTTATGGCAAGCTGCTAAGCCTGTTGCTGTTCACCGTCGCTTCTTCCAGCATGGCGGCGGAAAAACTGACCTTTCTCACTAACTGGTACGCGCAGGCAGAACACGGTGGCTTTTACGATGCCCAGGCCAACGGTCGCTACAAAGCCGCCGGGCTTGATGTCACCATCAAAATGGGAGGACCGCAGGTCAACGTGATGCAACTGATGGCTGCCGGTCAGGCCGACTGTGTCCTTGGCGACAATGGTCAGGCGCTGGAGTCCTGGCAAGCGGGGGTACATGCCATGACCATCGCCACCGTGTTCCAGCATTCGCCAACGGTGTTCATTACCCATGACGCAGTGAAAAATCCACAGGAGCTAAAAGACAAAACCTTTCTGCTGGCCACCGAGGCATACACCTCTTTCTGGCCGTGGGCCAAGAGCGAGCTGGGGCTGGCCAACGCCCGTATCCGCCCTTACACCTTCAGCGTGCAGCCGTTTCTGGCGGACAACAATCTGGTGCAACAGGGCTACATCACCTCTGAACCCTTTGCGGTGGCCAAAGGCGGCAAGCCATTCCACGTTTATCCGCTGAGCGACTGGGGCTACCCGCCATACGGCAACTCGATCATCTGCATGGCGAGCACCGTGCAAAAACGCCCGGCGGTGCTGGCGGCGTTCGTGAAAGCCTCGATGCAGGGCTGGAAATCGTATCTGCAAGACCCAACCGCAGGAAATGTGCTGATCCATAAAAATAACCCAAGTATCAGCGCCGCCCAGTTGGCATTCAGTCTGTCACAAATGAAGAAATACCAGTTGGTGACCGGCGGCGACGCCCAGACCGGCGGCATTGGAACCATTACCGAGCCGCGTTTGAAAAAGACCTGGGACATGTTGGTGAAAAACAAACTGATCGACGCGAACAAAGTCCCCTTTGCTCAGAGTTACACCCTCGCCCTAATCAAAAACGCACGGGTTATGCCATGAACCAGACAGCCAAACTGACCGTGATGAGAGATATCCACCGCACTACCGCGCCAGCTATCGAGATTCTGTCAGCGGAAAAAATCTACAGCAACGGCACCAGGGCGCTGCTACCCGTAAATCTCACCATCAATCAGGGTGAGTTTGTCACCCTGTTAGGGCCTTCCGGCTGTGGCAAAAGCACACTCCTGAAGATGATTGCCGGACTGGTGGAACCGAGTGATGGCAAGCTGGTGCTGTGGCGGCGTGACAGCCGAGAAAAAATGCGGCTACCGCTTTCGTTCGTGTTTCAGGAAGCCACACTGATGCCGTGGAGCAATGTGCATAACAATGTGCGGTTGTCATTGGATCTGGCTGGCGTCCCGCGCGCTGAAGCCAACACCCGCGTCAGTGAAGCGCTGGAACTGGTGGGACTGGGCCGATTTGCCCACGTACTGCCACGTGAGCTTTCCGGCGGCATGCAGATGCGAGTGTCTATTGCCCGCGGACTGGTCACCCGACCCAAGCTACTGCTGATGGACGAACCCTTCGGCGCACTGGATGAAATCACCCGCAACAAATTGGACAGTGATTTACTGCACCTGTGGCGAGAACAGAATCTAACAGTGGTGTTTGTCACCCATTCTATCCACGAAGCGGTGTTTCTTTCCCAGCGCGTGATCATGATGGCGGCCCGCCCAGGTCGGGTAGTGGAAAACATCGCCATCAATGAGCCTTTCCCACGCACTGACCGCTTCCGTGTCAGCCCGCAGTTTTCACACTATGCGCAACAGTTGCAGGACAGTCTGTTGCAGGCCAGCCAATCTGGTATGGAGTAATAACATGAAAACGCGAAAATTTTCTCCGCTGATGAACAATCAACGTTTCCGCCAGGTGCTTTACCCGCTACTGGTCGCCATACTGGTGGTTTTTCTGTGGCAAGGTTGGGTCAGTTGGTTCAACATCCCGACGTTTCTGGTGCCGTCGCCACTGGTGATGGTGCAAAGTCTGTGGAACAATCTGGCATCACTGATGCTGTCACTGCTGTTCACCCTGAAAATCACCCTGATTTCGTTCGCATTGTCGATCCTGATTGGTGCCAGCGTGGCATTTCTGCTGGTGCAAAGCCGCTTTATTGAAACCGCGCTATTCCCTTACATTGTGTTCCTACAAGTGACGCCGATCGTCGCCATCGCGCCATTGATTATTATTTGGGTGAAAGACACCACGCTATCGTTGGTGGTGTGCTCTACGCTGATGGCGGTGTTCCCCATCATTTCCAACACCACTCAGGGACTGCGCAGCGTCTCGCCCGGTCTATTGAGCTATTTCAAACTGAATCATGCCAGCCGATTACAGATCCTACTGCGTCTACGTATCCCCTCGGCACTCCCCTACTTCTTCGGCGCGCTGCGTATTTCCAGCGGCCTGTCGCTAATCGGCGCAGTGGTGGCGGAATTCGTCGCCGGTACCGGCGGCAGCGACACCGGTCTGGCCTATCAAATCTTGCAGGCTGGCTATCAGTTGAATATTCCGCTGATGTTCGCGGCCTTACTGTTGATCTCGCTGGCGGGCATCATGCTGTTTGGGGTGATGTCCTGGATATCACGTCGCGCACTCAGCGCCTGGCATGAAAGCGAAGTGGTGCAGTCCAATTAGCCGTCTGAGTGACCAACCGACTTATTATAGGTACTGATGATATGGATTATGAACAACGCCAGATCGCCGTCACCCTGATCCACCAGGCGTTACCCACGCTGGAGTGGACGCGGGCGACAGCAAAGGTCAAACGCTTGTCGCGCGATTTCCACTGGTTCAGTCCAGTGCTAAAACAACAACTGGAAGACAAACAAGCGGATGCCGTGGTACGCCCGCGTAATGAAGAAGAACTGCGCCTGCTGGTTGCTGCTTGTGTGCAGCAGCAACTGCCGTTGATGCTGCGTGGCGGCGGTACCGGTAACTATGGTCAGTTGGTGCCGTTAGAAGGCGGCATTATGGTGGACATGACCTTATTTAATCAGGTGTGCTCATTTGGCGACGGCGTGGTGCGCGCCCAGGCCGGCATTCGTTTGGCGGATATCGAAGCCTTGAGCCGCCCCGCGGGCTGGGAACTACGCTGTATGCCATCCACCTATCGGCTGGCCAGCCTCGGCGGGCTTTACTGCGGCGGCTTTGGCGGTATCGGCTCCATTAATTACGGCCCGCTGGCCGCGCCTGGCAATGTGCTGAGCATAAAGGTCATGACCATGGAAGCTGAACCACGCGTACTGACGATCCCGGCACCGCAGGCACTGCTGTTGCACCACACCTATGGCACTAACGGCATTATTCTTGAGATTGAGCTAGCGCTGGCGCCCATCCACAACTGGATTGAACGGTTGGACATGTTCGACGACTTCACCACGGCGCTGAATTACGCTGATGCACTGGCTCGCTCGCCGGGATTGGTCAAACGCGAGCTGGCGCTGTTTGCCGCACCGATCCCCGCCTGCTTTACCCATTTACGCCGCCATTACCAGGCTGGGCAGCATGCGGTAATCAGTATCATGGCGCAGGAGAGTGAACCGCTGTGTGATGGGTTGTTAGCACAGTATGCCGGGCAGAATGCCGTGCGTCAGTCGGCAGATAACGCGCGTGCGACCCACTCGTCGCTGATGGAATACTGTTGGAACCACACCACACTGCACGCGCTGAAAGTCGACCCTACCTTCACCTATTTACAAACCGCCTTTGCACCCGCGAGTTATATGCAGCAAATTGTCGAGATGGCGCATTTATTTGGCGATGAAGTTATATCGCATATCGAATTCCTGCGTGACAACGACGGTAACATCACCTGTAGCGGCCTGCCGTTAATCCGTTATTCCAGCGAAATTCGCCTGAATGAGATAATGCAGATATTCCGCGACCACGGGGTAAAAATTAATGACCCGCACGTATTACAGGTTGAAGACGGCAAGCAAGGCATTATTCGACCGGAGGTTGTCGCGGTTAAAAAGGCTTTTGATCCTGATGGGTTACTCAATCCTGGCAAACTGCGTGGCTGGGAAATGCGAGACTCGCTGTTACCGGAGGAGCAGCCACGCCCATAATGTGACACCGCGCAGACAGAAAGAGTGCATAGCACCGGGATACGCTGCATCTTGAAAGATGCAGCGGTGTTGGCTGAGGCCCGTTTCTGGGCCTCCCCCCTATGGGGCCGCTGCAAACAGTATTCAAATCACTTACCTACAGTTGCTCCAGCGCCAGCAGTTCCTCCAACGTTTGGCGACGACGGATCAGCCGTGGCTCACCGTTTTCAAACAACACTTCCGGCAACAGTGGACGGCTGTTGTAATTGGAGGACATTGACGCGCCGTAAGCACCGGTATCATGGAAGACCAGATAATCGCCCACCTGCGCCGCCGGTAAAGCGATAGTTTCCACACCACCGCCCGCTTGTTGGGTAAACACGTCGCCGGACTCACACAACGGGCCGGCGACCACGCTATCCCGCCATGTCGTGCTATCGCTGATATCACGTCCATCCCCGGGCAACAACGTAATATGGTGATAGCTACCGTACATCGACGGGCGCATCAGGTCATTAAAGCCGGCATCTACCAACACAAAATGGCGGCTCCCCATCGATTTTACCGCCCGGACTTCAGCAACCAGCACACCGGATTCCGCCACCAGAAAACGACCCGGTTCGATTTCCAGCGTAACCGGGTGCCCCAGATGCGTGGCAATCTTCTCCCGCGCCTGATGCCACAACCCAAAATAATGCCGGGTATCAATGGCCTCTTCACCGTAACGATACGGGATAGACAAACCGCCGCCGGCGGAAATGGCATCAAGATCCTGCCCAAAATCGATCACCTGACGCACCATGGCATCACAGACCTGCTCCAGATGCCCATAATCCACACCGGAACCGATATGCATATGAATACCAACCAGCCGGAGCGAGTAACGTTCAATTTCCGCCAGCGCCAACGGTAAATCGGCATGCCAGATGCCATGCTTGCTGTTTTCACCACCCGTATTGGTTTTCTGGCTGTGCCCGTGACCAAAGCCGGGATTGACCCGCAGCCATACCGGATGCCCCGGCGACACGCGGCCAAGCTGGCTCAGCATATCCACTGATCCGGCATTGACTGGAATGTTCAGTTCGGCGACGCGCTGTAACGTCGGGCTATCCAGCAGGTCGGCGGTAAACACGATTTCATGGGCGTCGGTGCCCGGCACAAATCCTGCCACCAGCGCACGCTCGATTTCCCCCAGTGAAACAGAATCCACTTTAACGCCCTGTTGACGCATCAGACGCAGAATATGGGTGTTGGAACAGGCTTTCTGTGCGAAACGGATAGTATCGAACTGACGTAATTGTCCGATACGGTCGATGATGGTTTGCGCATCATAGGCCCAGACCGGGCAGCCAAAGCGGGCCGGTAATGTACGCAGGCTTTGCGCATTCAGCGCCTGGGTAGTGTCGTTGAGATCGTGTGGCATGATTTCTGTTACCTAAAAAATAAACGATGGAATGTGGAATATTGTGAAGAGTCCCCGGAAGGTAAACAAATATCCTTTTACGCAGAATCTATTCATCTATGATATAGGTTGACGCTATCCATCGAGACGGGTTTATGGCTGACATTTCCCTGCGACATATCGAAATTTTTCATGCGGTAATGACCACCGGCAACCTGACAGAAGCCGCCACGTTGCTGAATACCTCGCAACCGACGGTCAGCCGGGAACTGGCACGTTTTGAGCGACTGATACAGATGCAACTGTTTGAGCGGGTACGCGGTCGCCTGCACCCTACCGCACAGGGATTGCAGCTATTTGAAGAAGTACAGCGATCCTATTACGGGCTGGAGCGTATCGTCAGTGCCGCACAGGATATCCGCCGCTTTCAACAGGCGCACTTATCGGTGGCCTGTCTGCCGGTGTTTTCACAATCACTGTTACCCGACGTTTGTCAGCCATTACTCGCCTGCTACCCGATGCTGAATCTGCACATCATTCCACAGGAGTCCCCGTTGCTGGAGGAGTGGCTTTCAGCCCAGCGACATGACCTGGGGTTGACGGAAAATACAGTTACTCCCGCCGGAACCGAGCGGCAAACGCTGATGCAGTTGAATGAAGTCTGCGTACTGCCGGCGCGCCATCCGCTGGCAGGGAAAACCGTACTGACACCGGATGATTTCAATAACCAACCGTTTATCAGTCTATCCAGCACCGATAGCTATCGTCAGTTGCTGGATAAACTGTTTCAGGAGGCAGGCATCGCACGCAGGCTGGTGCTGGAAACCCACAGTGCGGCATCTGTCTGTTCGATGGTGCGGGCGGGCATTGGTGTGTCGATCGTCAATCCGCTAACCGCGGTGGATTACGCCACCGCATCAGCCGATGTCGTCGTACGACCATTCAGCATTGATGTCCCTTTTACTGTTAGTCTGATACGCCCGAACCATCGTCCGGCGTCGGCACTGGTGGATCGTTTTATTACCCAGTTACACGATGTGGCACAGGCGTTCCCGGCACGCTTGCAACAGGTTATTGGCGCATAGCGCGTCGACGCTATGTGCCAATAAAGGCTAGGCAACTTCCCGCAGTACCGCGGTATCGATCTGTAAACCGATGCGGCTGCCATCCGGATACAGATCGTCAACCGAGCGATTCAGCACATCCACCAGCAGTTCAATCCCTTTTACCCGCACACGATAGCGGATCACATTACCCAACAGGCTATGACCAATGATATCCCCGGCCAGCCCCTGCTCAGGGGAACAGGGATAAATGGATTCCGGGCGCAACGCCACCTGATGGCTGAAGGTTTGCCCGGTCAGCGTCATTGCCTGTTCGGCGCTCAGCAGGTTGTAGCTACCGATAAAACCGGCGGCAAACAGGTTGGCCGGCTGGGTGTACAGGGTTTCGGCATTACCATGCTGCACAATTTCGCCTTTATTGATCAACACGATACGGTCTGACATGGTCAGCGCTTCTTCCTGATCGTGAGTGACGAAGATGGCGGTCAGATTCAGCTCTTGTTGAATGCGACGAATCTGTTCACGCAGATGGCGACGGATACGGGCATCCAGCGCCGATAAAGGCTCATCCAGCAGCAGCAGACGCGGACGCGTCACCAGTGAGCGGGCCAGCGCCACACGCTGCGATTGCCCGCCCGACAACTGATGCGGATAACGAGTAGCGTAGTCACTGAGCTCCACCAGCGCCAAAACTTCCGCTACGCGCTTGCGGATCTCTTCCGCCGCGAGCTTTTGCATTTTCAAGCCGAAAGCCACATTGCCGGCCACCGTCATATTCGGAAATAGCGCATAGTTTTGAAAGACCATGCCGATCCCTCGTCGCTGCGGAGTCAGCGGCACAATATCCTGCCCCTGCAACAGAATCTGTCCGCTATCCACCGGGGTCAACCCCGCCAGACAGCGCAATAAAGTCGATTTGCCACATCCACTCGGTCCCAGCAGAGTGACAAATTCCCCCTCATCGGCAGAAAAGTTGATCTCATGGAAAACTTGTACCTGGCCATAGTGTTTATTGAGATTTTTTACATCAAGGTATGCCATCTTCAGCTTTTCTCTTTATTCAGATAATTGGCCAACCAGGTGATCAGTAGCACCACCAGAAAATAGGAGATCACCAACGCGCTGGTAAAGTGCGCGTTATCGTCACGCTTATTGTAGAGATAGACCTGCAACGTCTCATAGTTGGTTCCCACCAGCATATTGGCGAGAACAAACTCTCCGATCAGAAATGAGAAAGACAGCAGCACGGCAATCACCACGCCTTTACGCAGATTGGGCAATACCACCAACAGCGCCGCCTGCCAGGTACTGGCACCGAGTAAATGCGCGGCATCCAGTAACTCTTGTAGGTTAATCGCCTGCATATTATTGGCAATGGTCCGGTAGATAAACGGCAGGGCAATAGTGAAATAACAACCGATAAGGATCCATGGCGTACCGGTGATTGCCAACGGTTCGGTGGCATACAGTTGCAATAACCCGACAGAGGAAACCACCGGGGGCACGGCAAATGGCAACAGAATTAACACATTCATCAAGGCATTCAACTGCGGAAAGGCATAAGCAATGACGAACATCGTTGGCAGCACCAACACCAGCGAAAACAGCAGCGAACCGAAGCAAATCAGTAAAGAATGACCGAGTGCCGCCAGAAAACGCGGATCACTCCACAGTGCAATGAACCATTTCAGGGTCAGGCCCTGCGGCAAAATACGCGCCCCCCACTCGGTCGCCAATGCATAACTCAACGTTGCCAGCAGCGGTAACATCAGTATTAACAGTAGCAGCCACACCATCAGCTGGTGATAACGCTTTTCAGAACAGAACATGGTTGCCTCCGGAAAAACCATTACTTGGCGACATGGGTATAACTCCGTCGCAGCAGCCATTGGTGAATCACAGTAATAAGGGTCATCAGTGCCACCAGTAATATGGAAAGTGCACTGCCCATATTAGGATCGAGTGAGATATCGCCGGACACCAGCGCGGCGATACGGATCGGCACCACGTTAAAGTTGCCGCTGGTCAGCGCATAAATGGTGGCATAGGCGCCTAAGGCGTTAGCAAACAGAATCACAAAAGTACCAAGTAAGGCCGGCGTCAGTACCGGTATACCGATATGCAGCCAGTAACGCCCTCTGCTGGCCCCTAACAGCGCTGCGGATTCCTGCCACTCGCTTTTCAGGCCATCAAACGCCGGATACAACAGCAATACACCAAGCGGGATCTGAAAGTAGGTGTAAATCATAATCAGGCCACTGCGTGAATAAAGGTTGAATCCACCCAGCAAACCATATTGTTTCAACAACAGTGACAAGAAACCGTTCAGCCCCAGCATAATCACAAAGGCAAACGCCAGCGGAACACCGGAAAAGTTACTGGTCATATTGGCAAATGACATTACAAACCGGTGCAATCTACCAGCACCGAGCTGGCGCAACGAATAACCGCCAATCAGCGCGATGATCAGACCATAGACACTCGACCAAAAGGAAATTTCGAGCGAAAAACGGATCGCCTGTAGATAAAATGGCGACGTTAAAATATCAACGTAATTTGCCAGCCCCCAGGCTTCATTCACGTCGCTGTAAAAACTGTTAATGGTAATCCATACCAGCGGCGCTATCTGAAAGGCGGCAAATACGACAAAAAAAGGCAACAGGATCAACCCACTCAGCCAGCTTTTTTTCACACCATCACCCTCTCCGTACTGATGCTGAGAAGCTCCCGGCACCAGGGTTTGTCATGCGGCACACCCAGCAGTTGGCACACTACGCCGCATAATTCAGTCTGTTGTGGCGCGGCATCGGCTCGCAACGAAAATCCACTGCCGAACACATACAACGGCACTTCACACTCCTGTGGCAACCTACCACCATGGCTGTGATCGTCATTCATACCATGATCCGACGTCACCAGTACCTGATACCCTTCCGCCAACCAACGTGGCATCCAGTGCGATAGATAACCATCGGCCATTCGTGCCTTGTTACGGTACTGCGGCGATGACAACCCATGCCGATGACCGGCATCGTCAATATTCATCGGATGGATCAGCAGAAAATCCGGCTGATAACGGCGCAGTAGACTTTCTGCATCCTCAAACAGATGCGAATCTGGATAGCTGTCGTCATGGTAAAAGTGGCCGTACTGTATCGGCAGCGATAGATCTTCTGTATGACGATCGCGCACGGCGTCAAACGGCGCGCGATTATACAGTTCGCTGACCCAATGATAGGCCGCCGCCGCCGTGGTTAATCCGGCATCCCGGGCATAATGGAAAATACTGCGCCCGTGGGTTAACCGGGAAATCCCGTTGTGTACAATGCCGCTCTCGACGGGCGTCCTGCCCGTCATGATGCATTCATACAACGGACGGGACAGCGACGGTAGCTCACATTCAAGCTGATACAACTGACCGCGCCCCGCCGCACACTCGGCCTGCATATACCCCATGGCGTCGCGTGCCACTTGAAAAGCCAGTCCGTCCAGCACCACCAGAATCGTTCTCATCCACTTGCTCCGTTTTACGACTTACTACGCTATTTACGGACTTACTGTTTCATATTGATGATGACATTTTCCTGCCACTGACGCGGCAACGCTTTGACGCTCTTCTCCCATGCGGCAGCATTCATCACTGGATGTACATTCTTGTATTCCGCATCCGGCAACAATTTGGCTTTCACATCTTCAGGCAACGTTATGTACTTGGCACGAATCGGGCGAGCATAACCACGGGCCAGATTGATTTGACCAGCATCAGAGAAGATATATTCACGGGTCAGTTTGGCGGCATTCGGGTGTTTGGCATACTTGTTGATAATCGTGGTATAACCGGAAATAACCGAACCATCAGACGGGATCAGCACTTCAAAACGGCTTTTATCAATCTTGTCTCGGTAGTTCAGCGCATTAAAGTCCCATATCACGCCAACCTGCACTTCCCCTTTTTCGATATTGGCAAGCCCCGGATTGGCTAAACCCAGACGTCCTTCTTTGGCCAGTTTGGCAAAGAAAGCCAGTGCTGGCTTGAGGTTGGATTCATTACCACCCAGCGCATAATTGGCCGCCAGAACGCCGTTCGCCGCCTGGGAAGCTGCCCCCACATCACCAATGTTGACCGTGTATTTGCCTTTCAACAGATCGGCCCAGCTGTGTGGAATATTCTTCACCTGCTGTTTGTCGATGATGAAAGCGATAGAACCGGTGTAGGCCACGGCCCAGTTTCCGTCTTTATCCTTGGCCCAGGCCGGTATCTGACTCCAGGTGCTGGGTTTATACGGTTGGGTGATGCCCTTCTGTACCGCTATCGGCCCAAACGCTACGCCAACATCGCCGATGTCTGCACTGGCATTGTTTTTCTCCGCGATAAACTTGGCGATCTCTTCTGCGGAAGACATATCGGTATCACTGTGTTTCAACCCGTATTTGGTCGATAAATCATTCCAGGTCTCTTTCCAATTGGCCCAGCTGTCCGGCATACCGACGCTGTTAACCTGTCCTTCCGCTCGGGCCGCTTTTTCCAGCGCAGACAAATTATCCGCCGCCACGGCAGAATACGAGGAAAGCAACGCCGTACTGATTAGTACGGAAGACAATAATTTTCTCATCATGATACTCCAGATAATGGGAGGGTTGACGTACTCTGGTCTAGTCCAGCAATAACCACGCCAATTCACCACAATAGTGTGAAAATTACATGACAGTTGTGCGACGGTTATATTTCATCACGATGAACATTAAAGATTCGGTAGATTTGATTTCCCGATAATCCCTGCTATGGTGCAGGTCGCACTACGTTAAGGCTTTACCGCAATGAAAACGCAATCCACTGCTGTCACTCAGATTTGTGATGCCCTGACTGAACGTATTCGCCAGGGAGAATTTACTACGGCCCGACTGCCCTCGGAACGCACATTGAGTGAACAATTTTCCACCACGCGAATTACATTGCGTGAGGCGCTGACCATGATGGAATCACAGGGCATCGTCTACCGTGAACTCCGGCGTGGCTGGTTTCTCTCACCACCACGCCTGAGCTATAACCCGCTGCACAAAAGTCATTTCCATGAGATGGCGGAAAAACAAGGGCGGGTCGCAGAAACGGAAGTGCTGGATGCCAATCTTGTCGCCGCCAGCGCGTCAATCAGCCAGCATCTGGAGATACAGGAAGGGACGGAAATCTACCGCATCAGACGGTTGCGGCGCATCAACGGACGTGCAGTGTTATACGTGGAACACTACCTCAATCCGGCCTATTTCCCCGATTTACTACAAGCCGATCTGACACAATCCCTAACCAATTATTACTGGTCTCACTACGGCATTCGCTATGGTCGGGTACGTTTTATCATGCTCCCCACACCACTACCCACCATCGCCGCGCCGATACTGAAAATGGCCCCCGGCAGCCCGGCTTTGTTTATTACCCGTATCAACCGCGATCAATACGATAGAATCATTGATTGTGACTGCGAATACTGGCGTTACGACGCGCTGTATATTGATGTTGAAGCCGAACGAGATGATCAGGGATAACCCCGACGACCAACCGCATGGTGCATGATGCCGAAATCAGCCCGATAAAACGCGGTAAACCAGACAGAGCAGCTATCGGTCACTGTATTGATATATCAATCCCAAAAATCATTAAATCACGTTATATTACGTCCCTTATTTCTCTCTCTCCGGCAGTGAGTCAGCATCGTTTATGAGTAAGCCATCAACCGCATCAGCGCCCCAGCAGACCTCGGAATCCACTGTTGTGTCGCCGTCATTCTGGCGCGGCCGCTTCAGCGTCGCGCCGATGCTTGACTGGTGAGATCTTGGCTGCAACCCTTATTTGGCAAAGGCTGAGATTCTCATGGGGCAGATATGGGGCAGGTGTCGTTAATTTTTGTCGTTTTTGCCTGTTTTTTGTTCTGTTTTTATCTATTCACTACAGCTTAAAGTTTGAATTCAGGCTCAGGGGTTGAACTGCCGAAAAGCTGTGTATGTAACTCCGTCAGCATTTTTTTCAAAGTGCCCAGCATAAAGGACTTAAATTTGTCCTGCCCCAAAGTCCGGTCATACACATTGGTTGGTAGAAAACGTTTCATCTCATTATGAAATGCTGCACTTGCCACAATTTCATCCAGCGAAGCAATCCGGCTTTCCAGCAGTTGTTGGTAGTCAGGAATTTTGTAGTCAGCCAGTTTCAAACGGATGAGCTCAGGCTTAAGCTTGGCGTTCTGCTGCTGCAGCCAGACCAAATCCCATAAATCACGATGCCGAATGTAACGTTGAGTCGCAGGCAGTGAAATCAGCTTATCCGCCATCACTTCGTCCAGTGTTTCGGTAAACACCAGAGTGTCTTCGTAACCATCAGGTAAAAAGTCATAGCTGTTCCGAAGGGGCAAAGCTTCTTTGGTGTAAGCGGGCACATTCGCCACTTCAAGCTTAATTTTTTGCCTCGGCATATCCTTCTGGCCGGGGGCTGTGGTGATATTAATTTGCCATTTATCAATCCGAAGTTCGGCGTACTCTTTTTCTTCTTTCAGCGATGCAGGCTCTTTCACCGTGACTTCCAGGCCATAACGCTTGCCAATGTAGTCTTCGATACAGGTTTTCATCTCTGCCAGCCTGGCAGAAGAAAAATCGACACCACCGGCAAAATCCAGATCTTCGCTGAAGCGGTTGCCGCCATGACAAAGCCGTAACGAGGTTCCGCCTTGAAACACCAACTCATTCAGCAAACCTGCCTGGTCAAGGCAATACAAAATATCGTAGTGCAGTAACTCTTTTTCAATCACGGGTCGCATGGCGGCAACTTCAGCCTGCTGCATTGCCTTTGCCACCAGTGCATTAAAATCAGCCGGGTCAATCTTCATTCAGCATTTCCTTTTGGACCAGATGAGTATTCCGGCCAACCCGTTTTTGGTCGCGCCAGGCCGCTTGCTTTGTGGCCATCCGCAGTGGCCGGTTGATGGAGATGAAACTCTGAATAATTTCACTGACCGGCCGCTTGGTATGAGTGAATTCAATGGTGCCATAGTGAGTTTTGTATTCACCTTTACGCCCTGTGGTCATCACGGTCAGCCTGTCCATTGGGATCTGCGAAATCACGCCATAACTGGAGAGCGCAGATTCCAGGCTCACGTAATTGTATTCACCACGCCGTAGGGTTTTGGCAATCAGTTCCAGAGTGTCTGGACCTTTTTTATGATGTGACAAAGCAAAGAGGTAGACGCCACGGGCAGCCCTTTCCAGAATGTTCTGTCGTACCAAACGCTCAAGCCCGGCATGCAGGGTCCGTTTGCTATCTTCAGAAAAGATTTTCTCCAGATCGCGCTGGCTAAATACATAGCGCCCTTGCTGGTCTAGCTCACTTAAACGCTGGATCGCTGTGGTCTGTTGCATAGTTTCTATCTGTGCGTGAAATACACTTATTCATAGTATAAGTGTCCACTTATGGATATTCAACCTATTAAGTAGACAGTTATTACATGTATTAAGTGGTTTATTGATAACTTAAAAGCCCGCGAAATTCGCGGACTGCTTTGTAGGCTTGCTTAGCTTAGTTGATGCAATGTTTTTATCTGAGCGTCTTACCGAGCGGACACAGCCACCTTGGCGGGGTCAGTCCCGAGGCTTTTGAACGGGCCTCATCGTGAGGACAGGATCTGTCCACGGTTTTGGGGGCAGTCCAACTATAGGCCAGGAGTGTCCACGATCCTAGGGGTAGTCCACCAAAACATAAGTTCTGAAACAGGAGCAAAAAATAGTTCGTTCCTGTTTCCAAAAGTTACACGTCAGCGCCACCTAAAACATTGTCGAGTTGCATCTCTTTCAAAACACGGTCTTGTATAGGTTGTTTAGTCGCATTAATTACATCCACGCCCCAAACCATGCCTACAGTAGTGCGCGTAGGACGCTTGCCAGCAGGCATATCTGCTAATTCTATATAAGCATCTACAACCATCTGTGGATCAGGTGCTTGATCGCTCTGCATAAATTTACCGAACTCCTCGAATATGGCGGCAGGAATATTTGCCAATTCACCATAGCTGTCAAGTATATCTGTGCGTGTAGGTTGCAGTCCTGCAGTACTCAGACCCGTTGGGAAGGGGCCTGGTTGTACTATTGCGATATCAATACCGAAAGGTGCTATTTCATAGCGTAAGCCTTGGAGGTAGCCTTCAAGAGCATGCTTGGTCGCAGCGTAAGTAGAGAAATATGGAGCTGAGATCTGACCAACCATTGATGAAGTGTTAATGATCAGACCTGACCTTGCCTCGCGCATAGAGGGCAAAACAGCCTGTATAGTTCGGATAGCGCCATAGTAGTTGGTTTCCATCTGCTCTCTAGCTTGGGCAATGCTAAATGCCTCTGTAATGCCTAGATACATTACACCTGCATTGTTAATCAAAATATCAATCTGGCCTACTTTTGCCAGTACATTTGCAATAGCAATTTTCACTGATTCGTCGCTGGTGATATCCATATCCACAACATGGATGGAATCGCTATACGCTTCCAGCTCGGTCTTTATAGCGACGTTCTTGCCTTCTGGACTGCGCATAGTGGCAAACACTTGATAGCCTTTATCTGCAAAATCTTTCACTGCTTTACGGCCAAATCCACTGCTACTGCCAGTAATAACTATGTTTCTTTTTACTTCACTCATATTTATTTCCTATTCGATTGCTAATTAAATACCAGTTGGTACAATAATGTCTTGAATGTTGTTTGTCAAATTAAAATACCAGGCGGTATAAAAATGAGTTTGGATCGAATTAAAGCAGCTAGAGGGCGACCAAAGACGCTAGACCGTGATCACATTTTGGAAGTGGCAATGAATGCTTACTGGAAAGAGGACATAGGCAATTTGTCCCTTAATGAAATTTGCAGGAGATGTGATGTATCAAAACCAGGGCTTTATCGTGAGTTTTTGAACGAAGATGGCTTGATGAAAGCTGTAATTGTTAAGTATCAAGAAGAGGTGCTTAACCCTGTGCAGGAGATGCTGAATAGTGAAGCTCCGTTTCGAGAAACGCTTAATAACTTGGTGTCATTTGCTACCTCAGTTGCTGACAGTAAAGATGCCCCAAAGGGATGTCTTTTAATAAAAATGCGCGAATCACGAATGCATTTGGGGGAAGCCACACGAGCGCAAATCGATTTCATTCAGGAGCAAGCATTGACTGCTTACAGAGCATGGCTGGAGCGTTCACAGGCCAAAGGTGAATTTAATGCAGACATGTCATCAGAGTTTGCAGCTACCTACATCGATGCACAGCTAAGTCATGCTTCGTCACAGCTAGCTCGCGGTGAAGATCCGCTAATTGTGAAGAAAATGTTGTTAGTCGCGTTTTCTATGCTGGGATGAGTAGTGTACCGTCAGTTAATTCGAGCGAGGATTACCATATCAAACTGATTATAAAACTTCCCACTTTTCCCAGTGTTAAGATCAGTGTTGACTCTTACTTTGTTGCAACCGCTCAAACTTCGCATGCACCCGGTTTGGGAAAAGGTCGGTGTAGATTTGCCATAGGATGTTGATATTTCTGTGGCCTGTGACCTGAGCGACTTCGTCAATAACAAAACCGGCTTCGAATAAACGGCAGGCCCCTTCGCGGCGCAGGTCGTGCCAGCGTAGGTCTTCGATGCCAAGCTCTTTTCTAACCCGTTGAAAACCGGCGGTGACGCTTTTACCGTTGTAGGGGAAGATCAGCTCATCTGTTTTAGGCTGGCGTTGTAAGATTTCCCAGGCTTCGCCCAATAACGGAACCAGCATATGGTTACCGGCTTTTTTTCTTGGATCTTTGCGGTCTTCCACCATCACGGCTTTGTTTATTACCCGTATCAACCGAGATCAATACGACAGAATCATTGATTGTGACTGCGAATACTGGCGTTACGACGCGTTGTATATTGATGTTGAAGCCGAACGAGATGATCAGGGATAACCCCGACGATCAACCGTATGGTGCATGATGCCGAAATCAGCCCGATAAAACGCGGTAAACCAGACCGAGCAGCTATCGGTCACTGTATTGATATATCAATCCCAAAAATCATTAAATCACGTTATATTACGTCCCTTATTTCTCTCTCTCCGGCAGTGAGTCAGCATCGTTTATGAGTAAGCCATCAACCGCATCAGCGCCCCAGCAGACCTCGGAATCCACCGTTGTGTCGCCGTCATTCTGGCGCGGCCGCTTCAGCGTCGCACCGATGCTTGACTGGACAGATCGCCACTGCCGCTATTTTCACCGCCTATTGAGCCACCAAGCGCTGTTATATACCGAGATGGTAACCACCGGCGCCATTATCTACGGCAAAGGCGACTATCTGACTTACAGCGAAGAAGAACATCCACTGGCTCTGCAACTCGGGGGTAGCGATCCGGCCGCACTGGCGCAATGTGCCGCGTTGGCGGAACAGCGCGGCTACGATGAGATCAACCTGAACGTCGGTTGCCCGTCTGATAGAGTACAGAACGGCCGTTTTGGCGCCTGCCTGATGGCGGAAGCAGCGTTGGTAGCGGATGGTGTGCAGGCAATGCGCGAGCAGGTCAACATTCCTGTCACCGTCAAAACCCGTATCGGTATTGACGATCAGGATAGCTACGCTTTCCTGTGTGATTTTATTCATACAGTGACAGAACGCGGTGGTTGCAATTCGTTTGTCGTACATGCCCGCAAAGCCTGGCTTTCCGGTCTCAGCCCGAAAGAAAACCGGGAAATACCACCGCTGGACTACTCCCGGGTTTATCAACTGAAGCGGGATTTTCCAGCGCTGACCATCGCGATTAACGGCGGTATCAAAACGCTGGAAGAGGCCAAAATCCATCTGCAACATGTGGATGGCGTGATGATCGGACGCGAGGCATATCAAAATCCAGGTATGCTGGCACAGGTTGACCAGCAGCTGTTTGGTCTCGATCACACGCCGAGTCCCTTTACCGTGGTCGAAACCATGTATCCCTATATCGAACGAGAGCTGACACAGGGAACCAGTCTGGGTCATATCACCCGACATATGCTGGGGTTGTTTCAGGGGATACCCGGTGCTCGTCGCTGGCGTCGTTATTTGAGTGAACAGGTCCATAAACCGGGTGCTGGCGTCGCCGTAGTTGAAAAAGCACTGTCACTGGTAGAGCATAACCAGGTGTAAAATACTAATAGTTAGCGTATTAGACCACATCATCAAACCTGGAATGTTTTCTAACACAGCTAAATCAAGAGGTTATCTACGCTATATTCTTGGCACAGATCTTGTTATTCCTCTATAGCGGCCACTGAGATGATTGATGGTCAATCAAATCCAGAATCGTTACCACAGGAGCAGGCCATGTTTGATATTTTCTTCGTTATTGGTTTCTTTATTATGCTGATGGTGACCGGTGTGTCACTGTTGGGTGTCATCGCCGCGCTGGTGGTTGCTACGTTTTTTATGCTACTGGGCGGACTGTTTTTTATGGCAATCAAACTGCTTCCCTGGCTGTTATTGGCTGTACTGGTAGTGTGGATATGGCGTTATTATCAAAAGAAACCGACACGCTATTATCGCTGACAACAGCGTAAATCAGAGTAAAAACGGCGTGTTAAGCGCTGATGCACACTATTTTCATGCAAAATTGTGCGCCAACAGATATTTTTCGCTTATCACTGTTGTTAGGATGTGCGGCACATCAGCTGCTGGTGAGTGTTGCGTTGCGTTGCGGTTATATGCGCACTAATACCGATTTCATCGGTGTCAGGAAATCAATAATAGTCACTCAGTGACATCGTCCATGACACCATTCCGCTGTATCCTACAATACGGTTCGATGGAATTACCGCTGTAGAAAAACGCCTCCTTTTATGGAGGCGCTTTTCTTTCTGATAATCCGGTTATAGCCCTGGAATCAACAAACTGGAACCCGAGGTTTGACTGCCTTCCAGCACCCGGTGAGCCGCTTGTGCATCCTCCAGCGCAAACTTTTGCTTGTCTGCCACATCAACCTTAATCGCGCCACTGGCCACCATGGAAAACAATTCACTACTGGCCTGCGCCAGTTCGGTACGGTTAGTGATATAGCTAAACAACGAAGGTCGGGTGACATACAACGACCCTTTCTGGTTCAGAATCCCCAGATTAACGCCGGTTACCGGCCCGGAAGTATTGCCAAAACTCACCATCAGACCACGGCGCTTCAGACAATCCAGTGATGTCTCCCAGGTGTCTTTTCCTACCGAGTCATAAACCACACTGACTTTCTGTTCATCTGTCAGTTCCAGCACCCGATGAACAATATCTTCCGTACGGTAATTGATGGTGGCCCAGGCGCCAGCCTGCTGCGCCAACGCGGCTTTCTGTTCAGAACTCACCGTACCAATCAACTTCGCGCCAAGGGCTTTCGCCCACTGACAAGCTATCAGGCCGACACCGCCTGCGGCAGCATGGAACAGAAACAGCTCACCGGATTTGATTTCATAAGTCTGGCGCAACAGATAATAAACTGTCAGCCCTTTGAGGAAAGAGGCCGCAGCCTGCTCAAAGCTGATGGCATCTGGCAGAATGGCGATCTTATCTTCCGGTACATTATGTATTTCACTATAAGCACCGAGCATAGACTGCGCATAGACAACCCGGTCACCAACCTTAACATTTCTGACATTGGCTCCCACTTTGATGACGACCCCTGCGGCTTCTGTCCCGAGTCCAGAAGGCAGCGACGGCGGGGAATACAGACCGGACCTGAAATAGGTATCAATAAAATTGATCCCGATAGCCCGGTTCTCCACCTGAACCTCATTCAGCGTAGGATCATGGGGAATGAAATCCACATATTCCAGCACCTCTGGCCCACCATGAGTACTGAATTGAATACGCTTGGTCATGTCTTCTCCTCGTTATATCTGCTTTCGCTTATTTACCATGACAGCCAGAACGTGTCATTCCTGCTTTTCGGATATACAATGCGCTTCTCTCTTAGGGTAAATCAACCAGTAAAGAATGCGCTCAATGGCAGAAAAAAGACCGACCAATAAATCGACAGGACCCCGCGATCGTCAGGTAGAAGGGCTAAAACTCCCCCCCCATTCGCTGGAAGCGGAGCAGTCGGTATTGGGGGGCTTGATGCTCGATAACGAGCGCTGGGACAACGTATCCGAACGCGTATCCACCAATGACTTTTTCAACCGGGCTCACCGCCTGATTTTCAGCGAAATGCAGCGCCTGCTGGAGATGAACAAACCCATTGACCTGATTACCCTTTCCGAATCCCTGGAACAGAAAGGCGAACTGGAATCGGCGGGTAGTTTTGCTTATCTGGCTGAGTTGGCGAAAAACACGCCCAGCGCGGCGAATATCGGCGCATATGCCGATATCGTGCGTGAACGTGCAGTGGTGCGGGAGATGATCGCCGTGGCCAATGAAATTGCCGATGCCGGTTACGATCCACAAGGCCGCAGCAGTGAAGATTTGCTGGATCTAGCCGAATCCCGCGTGTTTCAAATCGCAGAAAACCGGGCCAGTAAAGATGACGGACCAAAAAGTATTGATCGTATTCTGGAAAACACCGTTTCGCGTATCGAGCAGTTATATCAACGCCCACATGATGGTGTTACCGGAGTATCCAGCGGCTATCAGGATCTGGATAAAAAAACCGCCGGTCTGCAAAAATCCGATCTGATCATCATCGCCGCCCGCCCTTCAATGGGGAAAACCACCTTTGCCATGAACCTGTGTGAAAATGCCGCCATGACGCAGGACAAACCCGTGCTGATCTTCAGTCTGGAAATGCCCGGCGAGCAGATCATGATGCGTATGCTGGCCTCGCTGTCCCGCGTCGATCAAACCCGCATCCGCACCGGTCAGTTGGATGATGAAGACTGGGCGCGCATTTCCAGCACCATGGGGTTGCTGCTGGAAAAACGCAATATGTACATTGATGATTCCTCCGGCCTGACGCCAACTGAAGTTCGCTCCCGCGCCCGTCGGGTATTCCGCGAACACGACGGCCTGAGTCTGATTATGATCGACTACCTGCAATTGATGCGAGTGCCAGCGCTGTCAGATAACCGCACACTGGAAATTGCAGAAATTTCCCGTTCACTCAAAGCGTTGGCAAAAGAATTGCAAGTCCCGGTAGTGGCGCTGTCACAGCTCAATCGCGGGCTGGAACAACGCGCCGATAAACGTCCGATAAACTCAGACCTGCGTGAATCCGGCTCCATCGAGCAAGACGCCGACCTGATTATGTTTATCTACCGTGACGAGGTTTATCATGAAAGCAGTGATATGAAAGGTATCGCCGAAATTATTTTAGGGAAACAGCGTAACGGCCCTATCGGTACTGTGCGCTTGACCTTTAACGGGCAGTGGTCGCGTTTCGATAATTACGCTGGCCCACAATATGATGACTAATTCGCTAAGGATGCAGAATGAAAACGGCAACCGCCGTCATTAATCGCCGCGCTTTGCAACACAACCTGCAATTAATTCGCCAGATGGCGCCACAAAGCCGTCTGATTGCCGTTGTAAAAGCCAATGCCTATGGGCACGGCGCACTGGAAGCCGCCCACATTCTCAACGACGCTGACGGTTATGGCGTCTCTCGTCTCAGTGAAGCACTGGTATTACGTGCCGGAGGAATCACTAAACCGATCCTACTGCTGGAAGGCTTTTTCTCTGCCAACGATGTGCCGCTGCTGGCCGAGCACCAGTTGGAAACCGCTATCCACAGCGTGGAACAACTGGCAGCATTGGAACAAGCTTCGCTCTCGCGCCCATTAAAAGTATGGATGAAACTGGATACCGGCATGCACCGTCTCGGTGTGCTGCCGGAACAGGCAGAAGCGTTCTACCAGCGGCTCACCCATTGCCACAATGTGGTGCAACCGGTGAATATCATGAGCCATTTTTGCCGGGCTGATGAACCAGAACTGGATACCACAGCGCGCCAACTCAGCTGTTTTGATGCATTCACCAAAGACAAACCGGGAGCACAATCCATTGCGGCGTCTGGCGGCATTTTGTTGTGGCCGCAAGCTCACCGTGATCAGGTCCGCCCTGGCATTATTCTGTATGGTGTTTCCCCTTTGGACACGGGCGATGCCAGCCGATGGAATTTGCAGCCCGCCATGACGCTGACTTCACATCTTATTGCGGTACGTGACCACCAGGCCGGAGAACCTGTCGGTTACGGCAGTACCTGGAGTAGCCCACGCAATACAAAACTGGGTGTGGTGGCCATGGGCTATGGTGACGGCTATCCGCGTGGTGCTAAAAGTGGGACGCCGGTGTGGGTCAATGGTCGTGAGGTGCCGTTAGTAGGCCGGGTTTCGATGGACATGATTTCGGTCGACCTGGGACCGGAGGCGCAGGACAACGTTGGTGATGAGGTGATTCTGTGGGGGAAAAATCTACCGGTGGAAAAAGTTGCTGCCTTTAACGGCATCAGCGCCTATGAACTGATTACTCGCCTGACCTCCCGTATTCAACTGGAATACGTTGACGAATAAGCTGAAAAACGAAGCAGAAGCCGCATAACACCATGAACACCATGCGGATTTCTGCCATATCGCGCCAGCTGTCCATGGAAAAGCAGCAGTAAAACTGCATGACGCGTTCCCGGTTCAGGAACGCGTATCTTTCTACAAGTACCTTTCCATGCCAAAAATGGCATCAGTTATACAGCTCGGCTACACCACGTAGTTGGTTCCCACCATTGGTCGAGATAATACGGAAAGACTTCGCGCCAGCGGCATTGGCTTTCTCTGCCAACTGCGACTGTAGATCATCCAGACTAAAACCAGTGGCGGATACGGTACCCATACTCTGGCCTTGTGTGCTCTGCACTTCTGTAGCAGCGAAGGTGCCGAAAGAAATGGTAGACAAGGCGATAACTGCAACAAAATTTCTGATAGCTTTCATGATAAGATTCTCACAATTTTTTTGGTTATGAAGGCTGATATTGCCTTCGATGTGGAGCATCATAATCCTGCTATCTGGTCATTAAAAACGGGTTAATTTGCCATTGTCATTCAAAATAACTGAATATTTTAAGAGTAAGAAACATCACACTACTCACGCATATCAGTACATTAAAATTGTAGGTTTTGGACCCGGAAAGCGCCCTGAATACGACAGCGTTCCGGGTGAGGTCGTGACAGGGCAAAGAAGGGTTATTTCGAGCTGGCCAACCACTGGCCGAGGATTTTCTGATACTGCCCCGTCATTTTAGCGAGATGCAGCCACTGGTCGACATACAGTTTCCAGCTCATATCATCACGCGGCAACATGTAGGCTTTTTCACCATACTGCAACGGTTTGTCAGGGTTTACCGCACACAACTGCGGATAGTGTTTCTGCTGGAACAATGCTTCAGAGGCATCGGTAATCATGACGTCCGCTTTCTTATCCACCAATTGCTGAAAAATGGTTACATTATCGTGCAAAGCCAGAGTGGCTTTCGGTAAATACGCGTGTACAAACGCCTCATTAGTACCACCCGCGGGTTCTACCAAGCGAACAGCAGGTCGATTAAGCTGCTCAATGGTTTGATATTTATTCTTGTCTTCACAGCGAACGAACGGAATTTTACCGTCCACATCCAGCATATTGGTGAAAAACACCTGCTTCTGCCGCGCCAGCGTGACTGAAATCCCGCCCATGGCAATATCACATTTACCGGACTGAAAATCAGGCATTAACGTTTTCCAGCTGGTTTTCACCCACTCAACTTTTACTCCCAGGCTTTTCGCCAGCGATTCCGCCATTGAGATATCAATCCCTTCATAGCTTCCGTCGCCGCGCAACGAGGTGTAGGGCTTGTAATCTCCCGTAGTGCATACTTTCAACACACTCTGCTTCTGGATCTGATCCAGATGCGAGGCGGCACTGGCACCGCCTGCGACAGTCAGCAGGACGAGCGGCAACCATTTTTTCATTTCTTCCCCTTGATTAACTATTACCCGAATTGACTACCAAAGCAGACACTGTACTTTTTTTCTTTTTGATTGAATAGCCTATCGCTATTGCCAGTAGCCAGAGCGGGATCATCCACACAGAAATACGGATCCCCAGGGTCATAGCCATAACAATTAACATTTTGAGTAAATTAAAAATTCAAACCGCAGGATAAATTCACACCTCATGTATATAGATAGGTATACCCGTCATACTTCAAGTTGCAGGTGTGTTGGCTGCGTTCGCTCACCCGAATCACTTACCTGAGTAAGCTCATCGGGATTCGCTCACTTGCCGCCCTCCTGCAACTCGAATTATTTTGGGTATACATTCTTTATTTGGTGCACAAGTGAGATGTTTTATGCGTGGAAAAGTATGATTAACCATTATAAATACACAGTAATGAAGCACGATAATGCAACGTCTCCCGTAAAAATCCTCCCCAGCCTTAAGCGAGGTAAAACCTCTGCTTTCGGTAATGGGAAAAGCTGCTAGTCTGTAGCCCCACAACATCTTTGGCAGGTTATTGGCATGTACAACGTTGATGATTTTGATCTAAAAATTCTGCGGTTATTGCAGGCAAACGGACGGCTGACCAATCAGGAGTTAAGCGATCTGGTAGGGCTTTCCGCTTCTCAATGCTCCCGCCGCCGTATTGCACTGGAACAAGCGCAGATGATTCTTGGTTATCACGCTCGACTGGCGCCAGATGCCGTAGGGCTGGAAATGCTGGGGCTGATTGAGGTCCGGCTCATCAACCATACGCCGGACTGTGTTAACAGTTTTCATACTATGCTCGGTGATGTCGACGCCATTATCGATGCCTATAAAACCACGGGTGACGCAGATTACCTGCTAAAAGTCGCCGTGTCGGACCTGCATGGCCTGAGCGACCTGATCAGCCAGATTTTGTCGCAGAATAAAAGCGTGGCACATCTAAAAACCTCTGTAGTACTCAACCGCTTGAAAGAGAATGGATTGACAACACCGGTGGCCCCAACACTGCCCTAATTCAGGGCAGTATGCTTCGCGATAGTGCACAGCAATGTATAGTTAGTGCATTAGTGGCACAATAATCGCGATATTCAACGGAAATAAGACCAATAAATGCATTATTTGTGCAAATTTTGATGTAATAGTTTCAATAAGTTAACGTTATTGCTGCTCAATATTAGCGTAATCCAGTATCGCCGACAGCAGCGATGGTGCGCTTTTTGCTTGAAAGTAAAGGTGTTCTTTTGAATTGAGCGCCTTGACATGGATAGCGTTATTACCACTGCAAAACTATCACACACACTTCTGGAAGATGTTCTGGCAATCCTGATCGGCACGCTGATGGTCTCTTTCGGGATTATTTTATTACGCCAGTCTGGAGCATTAACTGGTGGCACAGCCGGAATGGCTTTCCTGCTTCACTATCTGACACACGTCTCTTTCGGGATCGCCTTCTTCCTGCTCAATCTGCCATTTTATTATCTGTCTATTCACCGCATGGGATGGAACTTCACCCTCAAAACCTTCTGCGCCGTAGCACTGGTGTCACTGTTTTCCGATCTGCACACCTTGTTTATCCATATCGACCATCTGAACCCGTTCTACGCCACACTGTTTGGCAATATCATCATGGGATTGGGGTTTATTGTACTGTTCCGTCATAAAGCCAGTCTGGGCGGGGTAAATATTCTGGCGCTCTATTTACAGGATAAATATGCTATTCGGGCGGGGAAATTCCAGATGGCGGTAGATGTAACCATTGTGCTGGCTTCGCTGTTCGTGGTAAGCATACCTATGCTGATAACATCCGTGCTGGGTGCCACTATTCTGAATCTGATTATCGCGATGAACCACCGTCCGGGTCGTTATACAGTGTAAAACTGGCGCAGCACACCATTAGCCGCCGCACAACCCGATACTTTTATTATCAGGAGAATAAGACCGTGTTCCAACATGTTGACGCCTATGCTGGCGATCCCATCCTGTCACTGATGGAGAAGTTCAAACAGGACCCCAGAACTGACAAGGTTAACCTCAGTATTGGGCTGTATTATGACGAACAAGGAACGATTCCCCAGCTCCAGGCTGTCAGCATCGCTGAGCAACAACTTCAGGCTCTGCCGGCACAGGCCTCGGTTTATCTGCCGATGGAAGGCTTGCAGCCTTACCGCAATGCGATTCAGAAACTGCTATTTGGAGAACGCCATCCGGCACTGACCGCTCAGCGTATCGCGACCATCCAGACACTGGGCGGCTCCGGCGCACTGAAAATCGGGGCGGACTTCCTCAAGCGCTATTTCCCGGAGTCAGAAGTATGGGTAAGCGATCCAACCTGGGAAAACCATGTAGCCATTTTCTCCGGTGCTGGTTTCAAGGTGCATACTTACCCCTATTTTGATGCCGACAGTCTGGGTGTCAACATCGATGCCATGCTCGACACACTGAAACAGTTACCGCCACGCAGCATTGTGCTGTTGCACCCATGCTGCCATAACCCGACCGGTTCCGACCTGACCAATTCACAATGGGATCAGGTCATTGAAGTCCTGATCAGCCGTGAACTGATCCCGTTTCTGGATATCGCCTATCAAGGCTTTGGCGACGGCATTGACGACGATGCCTACGCCATCCGCGCTATCGCAGGTACCGGACTACCGGCACTGATCAGCAATTCGTTCTCCAAAATCTTCTCGCTGTACGGTGAACGCGTTGGTGGGCTTTCCGTGGTTTGTGAAGATCAGGAAGCCGCAGTGCGTGTACTGGGTCAATTGAAAGCTACAGTTCGTCGCAACTACTCCAGCCCGCCGAGCTTCGGTGCGCAGGTGGTTTCCCGTGTGCTGAATGACGCCACGTTGAATGCGGAGTGGAAAGCGGAAGTGGAAGCGATGCGCATCCGTATTATTGCTATGCGTCAGACACTGGTCGATACCCTGAAAAAAGCGCTACCAACACGGAACTTTGATTATCTGCTGACCCAGCGTGGCATGTTCAGCTATACCGGCTTCAGCCCGGAACAGGTTGATCGCCTGCGGGAAGAGTTCGGCGTATACCTGATCGCCAGCGGTCGCGTTTGTATGGCTGGCCTCAACCACGATAACGTACAACGAGTAGCGGAAGCCTTCGCCGCTGTACAGTAAGCCCGTCTCGGGCAGTAACAAGCCACCGGAGTTTACCGAACCACCACATTATTGATGGTGAATCTGGTTACTCCAGTGGCGCTTCTTAGCCAGACTCAACTGCCTGTGCGGCAGTGAACAGAACTGGCAGTCCCCGATGTCCCGTCTTCTTTTTCTAAGCTGCCTGTACGGCAGTGAACCCTTCAAAAATTGTCGTAACGAATGTTTTTCTTTTCTAAGCTGCCTGTACGGCAGTGAACGTCCATCGTGATGCCTCCCGCAGCTGATACATTTTCTAAGCTGCCTGTACGGCAGTGAACAAGGAGCCTGAGCTAAACTTTTTGGCGTTTTTTTTCTAAGCTGCCTGTACGGCAGTGAACTTGATATGGGATTCGCCAGTTTTGTGTTTAGTTTTCTAAGCTGCCTGTACGGCAGTGAACCGATGATGATATTTCATCGCTAGTTGGCTCTTTTTCTAAGCTGCCTGTACGGCAGTGAACTTCCGGTAAGCACTGCATTCATGCATGGTATGTTTCTAAGCTGCCTGTACGGCAGTGAACTTGAAATGTTCGCTAAGACTCAGTCTTCTAACTTTCTAAGCTGCCTGTACGGCAGTGAACCAAATGAAGGCGTAGGAATCTTCGCCTCTAACTTTCTAAGCTGCCTGTACGGCAGTGAACACATCGGGCCGGGTGCACAGGTTTGGTTCATTTTTCTAAGCTGCCTGTACGGCAGTGAACAATGAACGATAGGGCGGAATTTGAAAAGTGGTTTTCTAAGCTGCCTGTACGGCAGTGAACATATTAACGCAGCTTTTCGCGTATCCGTCATCTTTCTAAGCTGCCTGTACGGCAGTGAACGAAGCGCACCTGTGCCAGCCAGAGGATTTAATTTTCTAAGCTGCCTGTACGGCAGTGAACATCAACTGCTTGAATATCGCCAATTGCCCCCTTTTCTAAGCTGCCTGTACGGCAGTGAACGGATCGAGGCGTGACCATCCAATGCCACGGACTTTCTAAGCTGCCTGTACGGCAGTGAACAAGTTTAGCTACTACTCCGCGCAGCATTTCCTTTTCTAAGCTGCCTGTACGGCAGTGAACAGCGCGCTCGACTGGAGAAAGTTGCTTTCCTTTTTCTAAGCTGCCTGTACGGCAGTGAACTAATAACGCGCTCACGATATTCTATTTCATCTTTTCTAAGCTGCCTGTACGGCAGTGAACAAAAAATGATTATTGAATTTAATTGCATTGTCTTTCTAAGCTGCCTGTACGGCAGTGAACATGTAGCAGTGCTGTAGCTGCAATAGCTCTCTTTTCTAAGCTGCCTGTACGGCAGTGAACTCATTTTAGTGTTGTTATGTATCATCTTACGCTTTCTAAGCTGCCTGTACGGCAGTGAACTCATCGAGGCAAACTTTAAAGCCAACTCTTTTTTTCTAAGCTGCCTGTACGGCAGTGAACATATTCACAGGCCGAATGTGAGGCACTTCTCATTTCTAAGCTGCCTGTACGGCAGTGAACAAATGGGACTAGAAATGATGTCCTCGGGCCGTTTTCTAAGCTGCCTGTACGGCAGTGAACCTGATAGGGGTGCCGCTGAAAATCTCTTTTCCTTTCTAAGCTGCCTGTACGGCAGTGAACATTCAGATAGTTGTTCCGCGAGACTATCGACGTTTCTAAGCTGCCTGTACGGCAGTGAACCGGGATGCCCTCAATCCGTTGAGGTTTATCTATTTCTAAGCTGCCTGTACGGCAGTGAACAGGGCGTTCCGGGCTCACCGTATTGAGCGCAGTTTCTAAGCTGCCTGTACGGCAGTGAACATATAGAAATGAGCCGTGTTGGCCCCCTTGTACTTTCTAAGCTGCCTGTACGGCAGTGAACAACGAACTACGCATATCTAACGACGTGGTTACTTTCTAAGCTGCCTGTACGGCAGTGAACTGGCGTACTTGCCGAACTGCTCCAATGCTTCTTTTCTAAGCTGCCTGTACGGCAGTGAACGTCTACCTGTTTTTCAACCGACACACCGATACCTTTCTAAGCTGCCTGTACGGCAGTGAACCAGTGTTAAATTAGGGATGAGAATTGTTCTCATTTCTAAGCTGCCTGTACGGCAGTGAACAACGCGTCTCGTGTCATTGCGGGGATACCACTTTTCTAAGCTGCCTGTACGGCAGTGAACCGGTTACTTAACGACGGTACATACGGCGATATTTTCTAAGCTGCCTGTACGGCAGTGAACGGCTAGGGGACAATGAAAGCCATTTTCCCATTTTTCTAAGCTGCCTGTACGGCAGTGAACTCGTCCGTTTCCGGTTTCCATGAACGATTACCTTTCTAAGCTGCCTGTACGGCAGTGAACTAGGGGAGGTTGCTGTAGGTATGCAGTTTGATTTTCTAAGCTGCCTGTACGGCAGTGAACATTTGTACTCCACACCAGATAGTGGCACCGATTTTCTAAGCTGCCTGTACGGCAGTGAACAATACGGTGAGCCCGGAACGCCCTGACTATTTTTTCTAAGCTGCCTGTACGGCAGTGAACGATTCAGATAGGTTGTGTTGGTAGCACCATATTTTCTAAGCTGCCTGTACGGCAGTGAACAATATTACGCCTACGACAGCGTAGCGCCATTTTTTCTAAGCTGCCTGTACGGCAGTGAACCGGATTCATGGCGCATATCGGAGGATCTGAAATTTCTAAGCTGCCTGTACGGCAGTGAACTGTTACGCAGCGGATACCATGCCGGGTTAGTTTTTCTAAGCTGCCTGTACGGCAGTGAACTAGCTTATTACTTCTATCCTGAATGCACTGAATTTCTAAGCTGCCTGTACGGCAGTGAACAATTCCCTTACCTGTTATGCGCCGTCTCTTCCTTTCTAAGCTGCCTGTACGGCAGTGAACTACCACCATCACCATCAATAGTCACAACTACTTTTCTAAGCTGCCTGTACGGCAGTGAACCAGCTGGCGTTGAATCGGCGGGGACAACTTTATTTCTAAGCTGCCTGTACGGCAGTGAACGAATAAAGCTCACCCAGTTCTGACATGGTGTCTTTCTAAGCTGCCTGTACGGCAGTGAACATGATGTTGTACACATCTACGCAATCGGTATATTTCTAAGCTGCCTGTACGGCAGTGAACTTAATGTGGTATTTGCATATTCATTTGCTATCTTTCTAAGCTGCCTGTACGGCAGTGAACATTACTTGCCAGATATAGTGATTCCTGGGATTTTTCTAAGCTGCCTGTACGGCAGTGAACTCATTATAAAATCGATCAATAAACCTGCTTATTTTCTAAGCTGCCTGTACGGCAGTGAACGGCATAAAAACATATCAACGGTCATGACTGTTTTTCTAAGCTGCCTGTACGGCAGTGAACTCACCAATGCTGATTTTACTATTTCGGCTGATTTTCTAAGCTGCCTGTACGGCAGTGAACACATCTGATGCTGACGACACTGGCGGCTTCCATTTCTAAGCTGCCTGTACGGCAGTGAACGTAAAACTTCTTGATATTACTGCATTTTTGCAGTTTCTAAGCTGCCTGTACGGCAGTGAACAGTAACATTTCCACTTTAACGATTTGTTTTATCAGCATCAATTATCATTTTCGTGTGCCAAACCCTTTTTTCTACCTCTTCTGTAACTTATTGATTATTCATGCACAAAAGTCAGGCAAAGAAAAAAGGGTTATGGGTGAAGGAATATTATTTGCACAAGCCACTTTTCGCTGATGAAAAATGCTAGTCTGATTTCGTTTAGTTTCCAGTACATTACAAGTTTCGCTATTAAATAATTAGTCTACGATTTATTTCGTCGATGTCGTTATAACTAATCGCGATAGCAGAGAATATATTATGGATAATGCTTTTAGCCCTTCCGATTTAAAAACGATTCTGCATTCCAAGCGCGCCAATATTTATTATCTCCAGCACTGCCGTATTCTGGTTAATGGCGGCAGGGTAGAATATGTCACGGAAGAAGGAAACCAGTCGCTTTACTGGAATATTCCCATCGCCAATACCAGTGTCGTGATGCTCGGCACCGGTACTTCCGTAACGCAAGCCGCCATGCGGGAATTTGCACGCGCTGGTGTCATGGTCGGATTTTGTGGCGGTGGCGGAACGCCGCTGTTCGCCGCCAATGAAGCGGAAGTAGCAGTGTCCTGGTTATCACCGCAGAGTGAGTATCGGCCCACAGAATATTTACAGGATTGGGTCAGTTTTTGGTTTGACGATCAAAAACGGCTGGCGGCGGCAGTGGCATTTCAACAGGTGCGGATAGCACAAATCCGTCAGCATTGGCTCGGGTCACGGTTGTCTCGCGAAACTCGCTTTACCTTTAAACCGGAACATCTTCAGGCATTGTTAGACCGCTACGAGAAAGCGCTGACATCCAGTAACAACAGTAATGACGTACTGGTACAGGAAGCCATGATGACCAAAGCATTGTACAAGCTGGCGGCTAACGCCGTGAGCTATGGTGATTTTACCCGTGCCAAACGCGGTGGCGGCACTGATCTGGCAAACCGGTTTCTCGATCACGGCAATTATCTGGCCTATGGGCTGGCCGCCGTGGCGGCATGGGTATTGGGTTTGCCGCATGGTCTGGCAGTGTTACACGGTAAAACCCGACGTGGCGGTTTGGTGTTTGATGTCGCCGACCTGATTAAAGACGCATTGGTACTGCCGCAGGCGTTCATTGCCGCCATGGAAGGTGAGGATGAGCAAGAATTTCGCCAGCGCTGCCTGACGGCGTTTCAGCAATCGGAAGCGCTGGATGTGATGATCACCGCCTTGCAGGATGTCGCCAAACAGCTCAGTCAGGTGAGCAGATGAACATTCTGCTGATTTCAGAATGCAGTAAACGGGCACTGGTGGAAACCCGTCGGGTACTGGACCAGTTTGCAGAACGCAGAGGTGAACGCAGTTGGCAAACGGCCATCACCCAGGAAGGATTAAACACACTGCGCAAGCTGCTGCGTAAAACTGCACGCCGTAATACGGCGGTCGCCTGCCACTGGGTTCGCAGCGCCAACCACACTGAATTGCTGTGGATTGTCGGGAATCTCAAACGTTTCAATACCACGGGGAGCGTTCCCACCAACACCACCAGTCGCGATATTCTACGCACCAAAGATGAAAACCCGTGGCACAGCGCCGAGGTGTTTAGCCTGCTGGCAGCCATTGCCGGGTTGTTTCATGATTTTGGCAAAGCCAACGCCTTGTTTCAGGCAGGATTATGCGCAGAAGGTCCGCGCAGCCAACCTTACCGGCATGAATGGATCTCGCTGCGACTGTTTCAGGCATTTGTAGGGACGCAGGATGATAAAAGCTGGCTGACCACACTCAGCACCATCACCCCGGAAGCAGAAATCACATTGCTGTCTCGTCTGCAACAGGACAAAAAACCAGCGAGCGACAGCCCATTCCGCACCTTGCCACCATTGGCGCAAGTTATCGCCTGGCTAATTGTTTCGCACCATCGGTTGCCCGTATTTAACCTTTCGACAGATCTGGCGCCCGATAGTGTGCCACCCCAGTTAGATTACCCTGACAGTTGGCTGACTGATCATGTTTCACCACAGTGGAATGCCCTTAATCACTGCAAACCTGACTGGCACGCATCTGATGTGGAGCAAGTGTGGCAATTTCCACAGGGTACGCCGCTGCACAGCAACGTCTGGGGTGAAAAAGCGCGCAAATTTGCCGGACGTGCGCTGAAACTGCCGTCGCTAACACATTTTGGCAAATTAGATCAACGCCTGACCGTGCATCTGGCGCGTCTGGTATTGATGCTGGCTGACCATCATTATTCCGCCAGCCCGGCAACTATTGGCTGGCAGGATCACCGTTATCCGGTATGGGCCAATACCGATCGGCAAACGGGAAAACGTAAACAACAACTGGATGAACACTGCGTGGGTGTAAGTCAGAACGCCTTGCTGCTGGGGCGTAGCCTGCCACATTTGCGCGATACGCTACCGTCGATTACCCGCCATAAAGGGTTCCGCCAACGCAGTACCCACGCACGGTTTCGCTGGCAGGATCGCGCCTTCGATCTAGCCTGTTCTATTCGTAACACCAGTGCCCAGCACGGCTTTTTCGGCGTCAATATGGCTTCCACCGGACGGGGGAAAACCTTCGCCAACGCCCGCATTATGTATGGACTGGCGGAGGAAACCACAGGCTGCCGTTTTTCTGTCGCGCTGGGGTTACGAACGCTCACGCTGCAAACTGGCGATGCGCTGCGGCAGCGGTTAACGCTCGAAGAGGACGATCTGGCCGTACTGATTGGCTCGCAAGCGGTGCAGGATCTTCATCTATTGCAGCAGGAAGATGAGCGTCGCCGTCAGGGCGCACAACATCAAACTGGCAGTGAATCAGCCGATCCGCTGTTTTCCGAACACCAGTATGTACGCTATGACGGCTCGCTGGATGATGGCCGACTGAAAGCCTGGCTGGAACGTGGTTCCACGTTGCATCAATTGTTGAGTGCACCGGTACTGGTGACAACTATCGACCACCTGATGCCCGCCACTGAGGGGCTGCGCGGTGGCAGGCAGATTGCCCCGATGTTGCGGTTATTGACGTCAGATCTGGTACTGGATGAACCGGATGACTTTGGTCTGGATGATTTACCCGCACTCTGTCGGCTGGTGAACTGGGCTGGCATGCTGGGATCGCGGGTGTTGCTTTCATCCGCTACCCTGCCCCCGGCGCTGATCCGCGCGCTGTTTGCTGCTTACCTTGATGGCCGCGCCGCCTGGCAGCAAGCTTATGGCACGCCGGACACAGCCTTGAATGTGTGCTGTTGCTGGTTTGATGAGTTTGACTGCCACTACCAGCAGTATGGCAATAACAAGGATTTTTTTGCCGGACATGAGGCGTTTGTCCAGAAGCGACTGAAGAATCTGGCCCAGTATGAGTTACCCCTGCGTCTTGCGGCGATTACCCCCGTGAGCAGCCCCGATAAAAACGACAATGACGTTCATCTGGCGGTGGCACAGGCACTACATCCGCTGATGTTTTCCCTGCACCAATCACACCATCAAGCCCATGCAAATGGTAGAACCGTATCACTGGGGCTGATCAGAATGGCGAATATCAACCCACTGGTTGCTGTCGCCCGTCAGTTGCTGACCATGCCATCTCCCGCAGATACCTGTGTTCATTACTGCATTTACCACAGCCAACACCCGCTGGCGATGCGCTCGCACATCGAACAACGGCTGGATGCGGCGCTGATGCGCAGTGATGCGAATGCCTTGTGGCAGGTGGATGAAATTCGTCAGGCGATGGAAAAAGCGCCGCAACAACATCATCTGTTTGTGGTGCTGGCAACCTCAGTAGCGGAGGTTGGACGCGACCATGACTATGACTGGGCGATTGTTGAACCCAGCTCAATGCGTTCGTTGATTCAGTTGGCAGGTCGGGTGCTGCGCCACCGGCAGGATGAGCAACATGTGCCGTCAGTGCCTAATATTTATCTGCTCAGCCATAATCTGCGGGCGTTGAAAGATAAACCGGTGGCGTACTGCAAACCCGGTTTCGAATCTAAAACCGAGATGCTAAACAGCCACGATCTGCGCCACATACTGAATGAAGAAGAGTACCGTCATCTCAGCGCTGCACCGCGTATTTTGCAACCGAAGCCACTGATCAAGCCTTTTACGCTGGTTACATTAGAGCATGCGGCAATGTACAGAATACTTTTTGGCATGAAGAACACCCCACAGAAACCCACGGCTGCACTCTGGTGGCGAGCCCATCCCCACTGGTGCGGTGAACTTCAACGGCTCACACCGTTTCGCCAATCCGCTAAAGATAATCTTTACTGCTTGTGGATCGCCGAAGAAGGCGAGGAACCGGTGTTCATGGTTCAGGATGATGGTCCCAGCGGCTGGAAGCAAAGTGATATTGCCCGCTCCGTGGCGCTGCATATGGCAGACGGCGTCAGTGCCTGGATCGAGCCAGATTACCCCGCCTTGTACCAGCAACTGGCCGAAGAAAAGCAGTGGGAACTGAGTTGGGTCAGCGCCCGTTTTGGCGAAATTCGCTTGAGGGACGGTGACGATAACTGGAGCTGGCATCCGCTGTTAGGGATGTTTGCGCAATGAAAGCAATAACAACAGGAGGCGCAATGAAAGAAAACACATTGACGCATTTCATACTCTCTTACATCGAAAAGCGACGGCAGGCCAAGCTGGATGCTTTCGATAAAGAGGCGGAGAAGAAGCGATCGCCACTGAGCGGTGAGGCTCTGGCAGTGGCCGGATTGGAGTTGGCCCAGGCACGTCAGGTGATTGAGCAACGTCATGAAGTGCGAACCTGGCTGACAGATGCTGCCAGCCGAGCCGGGCAAATCAGCCTGGTCACACATGCGCTGAAATTCACCCACAGTGATGCCAAAGGCACTAGCGTGTTCAGCCCCGAAGCGGTCAAAAACGCCACAAGCCTCTCTACCGCTACATTGACGCAACCGGCCATTGATGCAGTAGGCAACGCCGCCGCCCTGGATGTGGCGAAGCTGCTGCAAACAGAATATGAAGGGGATTCGCTAGTAGCGGCGTTGCAGCGCCATGACTACAGTGCGCTGACAGCGCTGGCGGAGAGCCCGGAGCAACTGGCGCAATGGTTGGCGGGGTTTCAGCAAGTCTTCACCGTTCGTCAGCCTAGTTCACACAAGCTGGCAAAACAGATCTATTTCCCCATCGGAAAGGGTGAATATCACCTGCTAAGTCCACTCTATGCCTCTTCGCTGGCACAGGCGTTGTATCAACGCATTATTGCCGTGCGCTTTGGCGATGAGGCAAAAGCCATCCGACTGGCACAGAAAGAAAACCGATGGCATGACCAGCTATCAATCAGTTATCCCAATCTGGCGGTGCAGAATATGGGAGGCACCAAACCCCAAAATATTTCCGCACTCAACAGCACTCGTAGTGGTCGTTCCTATCTGCTCAGTTGTGCGCCACCACAGTGGCAGGGAGAAGAAAAACCACCGCAGCAGCATCAATCTATTTTCCGTGAACGTGGCGAGGTGGATTATCACACCCGGGCAATCATACCGCTGATGCGGCAGTTTCTGCTCAGCGTCAAAGAGGTGGAAAACAACCGGGAGATCCGCCGCCTGCGCCTGCGTTATCTCGATCAGTTGATTGATCAACTCTTTTGCTACGTAGCCAGCATCCAGAACCTACGATCTGGCTGGAGTGCCGACTCCAAACTGTCACGCATTCAGCAATTATGGCTCGATCCACATCGTAGCAATGAGGATGCGGTTTTCCGCCGTGAACGAGAAGCCGGAGACTGGCAGAAAGACGTCGCGTATGACTTTGGCCGCTGGCTAAACCGTCGCCTTCAGCATGAAAAGCTGATTTTCGGTGAGGCCGAACGCCGCGAGTGGTCAACTGCCGTACTGTTCAAGCGTCGTATGCGGGAAATGGAAAGCGCATTGAAAGAGGAGCTGGCATGAGTACGCTGATTGTATTTCGTCGTATCCGCGTAGAAAACGCCAACGCCATTGCCGGGCTGACTTATGGCTTCCCTGCTATCACCCATTTTCTCGGGTTTACCCATGCGCTGTCACGCCAGTTGCAGGCCAGCCACGGGCTGACGCTGGAAGGCTGCGGTGTGGTGAGCCATCAACATCAGCTACACGCCTACGGTTCCAGTTGGGAGCGCAGTTTCGCGCTGACCCGCAACCCGTTGACTAAAGAAGCCAATACCGCCGCCTTTAACGAAGAAGGCCGGATGCATATGACGGTTTCACTGTTGGTGGTTTGTGAAGGGCAGCTACTAGCAGACATTGCGGCGTTACGTGAGCATCTGACCCAATTAGCGCGGTGTCAACGACTGGCCGGCGGCACGATCGTCGATATGGATCGGGTCACCATACAGCCATTACCAGAAACGGCAGCAGAAACACGAGTGGTAATGCGTCGCTTGTTGCCGGGTTTTGTATTGTGCGATCGTACCGCGCTACTGCATCACCATTTCCAAACACAGCAAGAGACCAACCCGCAAGCGGAAATGCTGGACGCCTGGCTCGATTTCGCCGCCTTGAAAATGCGCGCTATACCATCGTCTGAAGAAAATCATGCCATGCAATGGCAGCATGTCCCCAAACCCGGCGAAGGGGGTTTCTTGGTGCCACTGATGATCGGTTATCGCGCAATTTCTCCGATCTATTCACCCGGTGAAGTGGATAAAACCCGTGATCAACACACCCCCTTCTGTTTTGCCGAGGCGATATACGGCATAGGGGAATGGCAAGGCGCACACCGCATTCAGGATATCCGGCACATCCTCTGGGAATATGACTATCAGGACGGGAACTATCACTGCCACCAACCGGCAGGCAATGTTACCGAATCAGAAGAACTTGAATACGACATTGACGATTAAGGATTGAACCATGGCAAAAGCAACTGCATTGAAAACCGCATCAGTACTGGCATTCGAACGCAAACTGGCTAACTCGGATGCCCTGATGTATGCAGGCAACGGGACACAACAGGGTAATTGGATACCCATCGTCATTCAGGAAAAATCCGTACGGGGAACCATTTCTAACCGTCTGAAAAATGCCCTAGCCAGTGATCCGGCCAAACTGGATACTGAAATTCAAAAAGCAAACCTGCAAAAAGTAGATGTGGCGGCCCTTCCCTTTGATGCCGGCACCTTGAAAGTAGTGTTTACCCTGCGGGTACTCGGTAATCTGGCACAGCCTTCCGTCTGTAACGATCAGGACTATCAGGTCGCGCTGGCACATATCATTACCGGTTATGTGGATGAGCATGGTTTTGCTGTACTGGCGACACGTTATGCAGAGAATATCGCGAATGGCCGCTTTCTATGGCGTAACCGTATC
The DNA here is from genome assembly GCF_002847015.1 of Prodigiosinella confusarubida. Lineage (GTDB taxonomy): Bacteria > Pseudomonadota > Gammaproteobacteria > Enterobacterales > Enterobacteriaceae > Prodigiosinella > Prodigiosinella aquatilis. Next base: position 1,428,088 of record NZ_CP025085.1, on the reverse strand, counting down.
GGGGCCGAAGCCATTCGCGTGGTGGTCACGCAAGGCCAGCAACGTTGGGAGTTCAACGGTGAGGATTACTCTCTGCGTCAATTCAGCCAACCGTCTGCTGAGCTGACCGCGCTGGCGAAAGCCATTGAACAAGGACTGACAGGCGAATCCTCTGCGTTATTTACCGTGGAAGCCTTTGTGCAACTGGGCAACGGACAGGAAGTCTTCCCTTCTCAGGAGCTGATACTGGATGAGAAGGCCCGTAATGGCAAAAGCAAAATTCTCTATCAGGTGAATGGAATCGCGGCAATCCACTCGCAAAAAATCGGCAATGCACTGCGTACCATAGACGACTGGCACCCGGCGGCGGATGAAGCCGGCCCAATTGCCGTCGAGCCCTATGGCTCGGTCACCAGCCGTGGCAAAGCTTATCGCCAACCCAAAGAGAAAATGGACTTTTATACGCTGCTGGATAATTGGGTGATCAAAAATGATGTACCAGCTCCAGAACAGCAACACTATGTGATCGCCACACTGATTCGTGGCGGCGTGTTCGGCGAAAAAGGTGAATAAGGTAGCGACATGGATCACTACATCGATATTCGTGTATTACCCGACCCTGAATTCAACGCCTCACAGCTATTAAGTGCTGTGTTTGCCAAACTGCACCGCGCATTGGCGCAATTAGCGGATGGCACTGTGGGCGTTAGCTTTCCTGATATGGGGAAAACATTGGGGGAGCGCCTGCGGTTACACGGCACTGCGCCTGCGTTATCCGCACTGGAACAGACCGGCTGGCTGAAAGGGTTACGGGATTACACCCAGATTACCGCACTTCGGGCGGTACCGGACGAGGTCAGGTTCCGAACCGTACGCCGGGTTCAAGTCAAGAGCAGCGCCGAGCGGTTACGCCGGCGTTCAGTCAGCAAAGGCTGGCTAAGTGAGGCGGAAGCAGCGGCACGGATTCCTGATGCAGTAGAAAAACGGAGTGCGTTGCCGTTTATACAACTGAAAAGCCTGTCTAGTGGACAGATGTTCCGGTTGTTCGTGGAGCATGGGCCGATAAAGGATTCCCCCTCTGTTGGGAAATTCTCCGCCTATGGCCTGAGCATGGAAGCCACCATTCCCTGGTTCTGACCCTTTTTAACGGCCAACGATAACCCTTTGGTTTTAAATACCGTTGGCCATTACCTTCGTACTAACAACCTGCAAAAGTATCGCTTTGGTATTTTCCCCAATCTTTCCCCCATATTTTTAGCATTCAGCCTCTATCAGATGAAGTCCAACATTCGCTTGCCGACCGTAGTTCTGGGGTTTCTCAGCGCGGGGAGAATCTGATTGGTTTATGCCAAAAGTGTTTACGGCTCACTACCTGTAGGTATGAAGCCGCTTTCTTCAGCGAAAGCAGCTTTATATAGCGGAGTTAGAATGATGTCCATTCGCCAGCAGATGAAGCGGCAGTGTCCTTCCCTTTGCTCATCGTAGATATTCTGCCAGCAGGCAACGCCGGAGTTAACATAGGACTCTGCTGAGAGGCATACTGAAACCGTTCAGATTCCGCCTGGCTGATGTGCAGTTTAAAAGCACTCACAGCTTCTGCCAGCATTGCCGCCTGTGATTGCAGAGACAACGCCGCAGAGGCCGACTCTTCAACCAATGCCGCATTCTGTTGGGTCGTCGTATCAATTTGCCCCACAGCGATGTTGATTTGGTTAATGCCATCGCTCTGCTCCCGGCTGGCTTGCGATATTTCACTGATAATATGGTTTACATCCTGCACATGAGCCGCCAGCCCATTCATTGTTTCCTCGGCAGTATCCACCAATTGCATGCCATCTTGAATATTGTCAACAGAGTCATCAATCAACTCCTTGATCTCTTTCGCCGCGGTAGCACTGCGCTGCGCCAAAGATCGAACCTCTCCGGCAACCACGGCAAACCCGCGCCCCTGCTCGCCAGCACGGGCCGCTTCCACCGCCGCATTTAGCGCCAGAATATTAGTTTGAAATGCAATGCCATCAATAACACCGATGATTTCAGCCATCCGTTGCGAAGAGTCCCGAATGCCGCGCATCTTCTGCGTGACAGAATGCATTACTTCACTACTGCGCTGCGCTGCGCTCGATGCTTTATTTGAGATTTCGGTCGCCTGATGCGTGTTGTCCGCCGTATTTTTAATCGTCGATGTCAACTCTTCCATTGACGACGCGGTTTGCTCCAACGAGCTTGCCTGTTCCTCTGTCCGGGCAGAAAGGTCCTGATTTCCCGCTGCTATCTGTGAGGCTGCTGTCGAAATGGTTTCCGCGCCATCACGTACTTGACCGACAATCTGGCGCAAACTGGCATTCATGTGATCCAACGACTGGAGCAACATACCGGTTTCATCTTTGTGAACGGCTACGATCGTTGATGTCAGATCGCCCTGTGACACTTTATCCGCCACCTCTAATGCCTGATGTATCGGTCGTGTTACGCTATGCGTCATCGACCAGGCTATCCAGGCACCTAACGCGGCACAAATGGCAAAAATACCCAATAAAACCCATCGGGTCTCACTATAGATTTTGGCCATCACATCAACTGTCGCACTCATCATGTCATCCTGATGGTCCACTAGCTGATGCACCGCCTTACGATATTCTGATTGCACAGGATAAAGATGTGAATTGAACTCATTGAGCGCCGCCTCCCGATTACCCGCCAATATTTGACTGCTGATCGTTTGTCCTGAGGTTAAAAAATCGGCACGAATACGCCGGATATTCTTAAGCATCTGAAGCGATTGAGTGTCATGAGAATTATTGGCACTGTTTTCGAGCTTATCCATCAGTTGACTTATATTTTTGGAGATATCCGCAATAGAATCGACAGTGCTTTTTATTTTTTCCTGTTCGGAGAGTAACATTAGCTGCTGGAAAACCTGGACTCCCGAATTCACATCACTAATAAGTTCATTAGAATCCACTGTCTGAGGATATAACACGGTAACAATGTCAAGCGCACTGTCATGAAAGTCAGATAATTTTTTAATAGAAATCATACTTACGATAAAAAGCATCATCACCAAAAAAGTGAACCCGGCACTTAAACGATAACCTATTCGCCAGTTAGATAAATGCATAACCCACTCCTATATTAATTCCATGGAAATAAATTCGTTAAGAAAATCTTGTTAAGACAACCACAGTGGAACTTTTGGCTTTAACATTGGAGGGGACACCATTCACGGACAGTACCAATAAAAACTCAAAGGTAGCTCATTGGTGACTTTACCAACACAGCATTATCCCGAAATAATTCTTGCCGCTATTTTCAGCATAAAAAATTATTTCTTTTTCACAGTCCGTGACTTATAAAAAATAACGCCACAAAATATATAAAAATAACACTGAATAGATAATCACTATTTCTTATAGAAATGCCCTCGCCACACGTCTACAGTCAACATCCATTCCGTTGCCTATTCCCTCTATCGGCAAGATGTAGGGTAGCTTTATCTTTTGATCGTTATAATCATTTAAAAAATACGAAACAATAGGATTTAACTATTAAAAATAGCGGATCGATCGGCAGAAGGATCAAGAATCACAAGACACTGTGTTATAAAAATTTATGGCAACCATATGAGGCCTATTTGCCAGGAATGTCATTACACCTGGCATCATACCTCAACAAAATGTGTCCCTGTTTAACACACCCGTATCTGTATACGACTTCTTATTCTCTGCCTCTGATAACCCATCTTCAGGCATAGTCGGTGAATAGAAATTCATTGCGTATATCCCATAACAGCCATCTGATTTTATAAGGGAAAAACAGATCAATGCTTCTGGTTATAATTCAGGCAGATATCGATATGAACTATCCATTTTTAAAATGGCGTATTGTTCACAATCCAATTCAGCATACAACCCAATTCAATACGCATCTAACGCTTGTCACACAATAATAATTGACAATAAAATACCGCCTACGATTTAACAATTATCAGCAATACCCAAATAGAATGAACAGGACTCTTAAACCTACGTGTTAATCCCTCGCAATTTATACAAATTTATCGTCACTTATATTGACACTAAGTAAAACATTGACTAATACTTTATTTATTTAGTCACAGCAATACTTAGCACGCTAATCAGATATGCCGTTATCATTGGCTGTACATCTATTATTTATAATAAGTCGGTTGACGATAAATGAGAATAAGAAAGATTTTTCAGATAAACTTGTTGTGGCTGATATTAGCTATCTCTATAGCCAGCATAGTCATCACATTATTGAATAGTTATTTTTCAATTTATAAAGTACAGAAAAAATTACTTTCAGATCAAATATTTAATTTCAACTTGAATTACTCATCCAAGTTATCGGCAACAGTTGAAAGTTTTTTCTCTACCTCTAGAGAGCAATTGACCTACAGCGCACAATTAATCGAGAAAAATTATAAAGATGAAAAAAATTTACAATCTGAAGTCGAGCGCATCCGTCAACTGAGTCATAATTTCAATTCGGTCGTGGTTGTTAACAATAGAAATTCCGTCATAGCGGCATCCCCGAAAGAATTAAATCTGGTGGGAGTAACACTTACATCAAATACAAGTCAACTTGCCCTTAAAGAAAAAAAATTCTTTATCAGCCAACCATATACCTCCACGGCAGGTAACTATATCATTTTTATATCGGTGCCAATTAAAGATAAGGAGGGTAATCAGGTTGGATATATCGGTGGGACCATCTATCTTAACAATCGTAGAATTCTCAACGAGTTTATGAACACCCAATTTTCGAATGACATGCATAACATTTATGTAGTTGATAAAAATGGAGTTATTATCTATAACCACAACAAACAGTACATTGGAAAAACGATTACTGACGAGCAGGTCAGAAACACTATTTTCTGGCATGATGAAGGCACATTTCTTATGCCGAGCATTCAAGGGAAGCCACCCGCGCTTGCAGGATTCGCCAGAGTAAAAAGCTCCGGTTGGACCATTATCACTTTACAATCATCTCAGTCAGTCATTGCTCCACTTAATGACGTGATGTTCAATATATTAAAAGTGGGGTCACCCGTCGTCATTCTCACATTATTGATTCTTACTATTCTTGCATTCTATATTGTCCGCCCGTTGCGTCATCTTGCCATGTCCGCCAGCAAAATGGATGAGCCTGGTGTTATCGACAAAATCAAATCCGTCCCCTCCTGGTATTTCGAAGTCGAACAATTGAAGCGCGTTATTCTGCTAGGAACGGTTTTGCTACATAAACGTATCGGACGCCTCAGCTCCGAAGCACACACCGATCCATTGACCGGTTTATTAAACCGTCGTGGGCTGCATGATAGTATTGATATGATTTTATTAGAAAATAAAACCGTCTCCGCTATCGTTATTGATATCGATCATTTCAAGCATGTGAATGATACTTTCGGGCATAGTACCGGTGATGAAGTTATCCGGCTGTTAGCCCGACTCATTCGCTCCAGCGCGAGGAAGGTAGACCTTATGTGTCGTACCGGCGGCGAGGAATTTTTAATGTTGCTGCCAGGAACAAACATTCACATTGCAGCGCTAATTGCCGAGCGGCTACGAAGCAATGTGGAAAATCATCAATTTCCAGGATGTCAGCATATTACTATCTCTGTTGGCGTTACGACGTTCAATCCTGACAAATCCACATTCGATGTTGCCATTAAAACCGCGGACACCGCCCTGTATCAAGCAAAAAAAGACGGCAGGAATAGAGTCGTCGTTCGGTATATTTCTGATGATGTCTCACCAGCATATTCTTGATCTTGCCACCGCACAGCATCTCGCATTGATACATACTGAAATTTATTGGGTAATTTTTTAACGACCACTATCGTTTTTCACGTCAATGCCTGGTTACTCACCCTGCAACGTCACCACCAGCGTACGATTACCGCCGTGATTACGATGTTCACACAGGTAAATCCCTTGCCAGGTACCAATATTTAATTGTCCATTGCGGATGGGAAGACTCAGACTGTTACCCAGCAGGCTACCCTTAAGATGTGCGGGCATGTCATCACTACCCTCATAGGTGTGACGATAATAGGGCGCATCTTCCGGCACCAGATGATTGAAAAAACGTTCGAAATCCGCTCGCACGGTAGGGTCGGCATTTTCATTGAGGGTTAATGATGCAGAGGTATGCTTGATAAACACATGCATCAGGCCGATATTGATTTGCCTGATTTCACCGACTTGCGCTAACACTTCATCGGTAATCAGATGAAACCCTCTGGCTTTTAGCGTGAGACGAATTTCGTGTTGTATCCACATATCACACCCCTGCCGACAATCAATTTACGGACGTTCCAGCATCGGCTTCAGAAAACGTGCAGTATACGATTTCTCACACTGCGCCACCGTTTCCGGCGTGCCCGCTACCAGAATCTCACCGCCGCCACTGCCACCTTCCGGACCGAGATCGACAATCCAGTCGGCTGTTTTGATCACGTCAAGATTATGCTCGATCACTACGATGGTATTGCCCTGGTCTCGTAACTGGTGCAGTACCGCCAGCAATTGCTGGATATCGGCAAAATGCAGGCCAGTGGTAGGCTCATCCAGAATATACAGTGTTTGCCCGGTGCCACGCTTCGACAGTTCACGCGCCAGTTTGACACGTTGTGCCTCACCCCCCGAAAGCGTGGTGGCCGACTGCCCCAAACGGATATAGGACAGCCCGACATCCATCAGCGTTTGCAGCTTGCGAGCCAGTGCCGGAATGGCATCAAAGAATTCACGGGCTTCTTCAATCGTCATATCCAGCACTTCGTGAATACTTTTGCCCTTGTATTTAATCTCCAACGTCTCGCGGTTATAGCGCTTGCCTTTACACTGATCACACGGCACATAAATATCGGGCAGGAAATGCATTTCCACTTTGATAACACCATCACCCTGACAAGCCTCGCAACGCCCGCCTCGCACGTTAAAACTGAAACGACCAGGGTTATATCCCCGGCTGCGGGATTCCGGCACGCCAGCAAACAGTTCACGAATCGGCGTAAAAATACCGGTATAGGTTGCCGGGTTGGAACGCGGAGTACGACCAATCGGGCTTTGGTCAATATCAATCACCTTGTCGAAATATTCCAACCCGTGAATTTCACGATACGGCGCCGGTTCACCCAGCGTCGCACCATTCAGTTGTCGCTGCGCGATCGGGAACAGGGTATCGTTGATCAATGTAGACTTGCCTGAACCGGAAACCCCGGTAATACAGGTGAACAACCCGACCGGTAACGTCAGAGTTACCTCTTTCAGGTTATTACCTTTGGCACCTATCAGCTTCAGCACTTTGGTGGGATCGGCCGGGACACGCGTTTCCGGCACATCGATTTTCCGCGCACCACTGAGGAACTGACCGGTAAGTGATTCCGGCACCGCCATGATCTGCTCGACCGTACCTTCCGCGATCACTTGTCCGCCGTGAACACCAGCACCGGGGCCAATATCAATGACATGATCAGCTGCACGGATCGCCTCTTCATCATGCTCGACCACAATAACGGTATTGCCCAGATTACGCAGATGAATCAAGGTATCCAGCAGACGCTCATTGTCGCGCTGATGCAGACCGATAGACGGTTCGTCCAGCACGTACATCACGCCCACCAACCCGGCACCAATCTGGCTGGCAAGACGGATACGCTGGGCTTCTCCCCCCGATAGGGTTTCTGCCGAACGGGACAGTGACAGATAGTTCAACCCGACATTCACCAGGAATTTAAGTCGGTCACCAATTTCTTTGAGTATTTTTTCGGCGATTTGTGCCCGCTGACCACTCAGTTTCATGTTCCGAAAGAAGGTCATTGCATGACCGATGCTCATGTCAGAAATTTGTGGCAACGTGGTCTGTTCTACAAAGACATGACGCGCCTCTTCACGCAGGCGGGTACCGTGGCAGCTGGTGCAAGGACGGCTGCTGATAAATTTTGCCAGTTCCTCACGTACCGCTGTGGATTCCGTTTCCTTATAGCGACGCTCCATGTTATGCAGCACACCCTCAAACGGATGACGACGCACGGAAGTATCACCACGGTCATTGATATATTTAAATTCAATGGACTGCTTGCCGGAGCCGTACAGAATGACGTTCTGAACCTCTGCGCCGAGATTCTCAAACGGTGCATCGACATCAAATTTATAATGCTCCGCCAGCGAGCGAAGCATCTGGAAATAGTAAAAATTACGCCGGTCCCAGCCGCGTATCGCCCCTCCCGCCAACGACAGTTCCGCATTCTGTATTACGCGTGCCGGATCGAAGAACTGTTGTACCCCCAAGCCATCACAACTCGGGCAGGCTCCGGCGGGATTATTGAAGGAGAACATACGTGGTTCCAGTTCATTCATACTGTAACCACAGACCGGACAGGCAAAATTGGCGGAGAACAGCAATTCAGATTGAGCGTCGTCGTCCATATCCGCAACAATAGCGGTGCCGCCGGACAGATCCAGTGCGGTTTCAAACGATTCAGCCAGCCGCTGGGCCAGGTCATCACGTACTTTGAAACGGTCCACCACTATTTCAATGGTGTGCTTTTTCTGAAGTTCCAGCTTCGGCGGGTCAGAAAGGTCACAGACCTCGCCATCAATACGGGCACGGATATAGCCTTGTGTCGCCAGATTTTCCAGGGTTTTGGTATGTTCCCCTTTACGATCTTTCACAATGGGCGCTAACAGCATCAGACGTTTGCCTTCCGGCTGTGCCAGCACGTTATCCACCATCTGGCTGACGGTCTGGGCATCCAGCGGAATATCATGTTCAGGGCAACGCGGCTCGCCCACACGGGCAAACAGTAGACGCAGATAGTCATGAATTTCGGTAATCGTCCCGACGGTGGAACGCGGGTTATGTGAAGTGGATTTCTGTTCAATAGAAATCGCGGGTGACAGCCCTTCGATATGATCAACGTCCGGTTTTTCCATCAAGGATAAAAACTGGCGGGCATAAGCTGAAAGCGACTCCACGTAGCGGCGCTGGCCTTCGGCGTACAAGGTATCAAAAGCCAGCGATGACTTGCCTGAACCGGAAAGACCGGTCACGACGATCAGTTTATCGCGTGGAATTATCAGGTTGATATTCTTGAGATTATGGGTACGGGCACCACGAACTTCGATATTATCCATTCACACTCTTCCCGCGATAAACGCTGTTTCCATCTTCTCTGGACGAAAGCAAGCCAATATGAAACGGCTGATTATGGCACAAAAAAAGCTGAATGAATATCCAGTATTAGACTGCAACAAGTGCAATAAATGGAAAATTTTCGGATAACAGCTCGCGGGTACTATCTACTATAGTGGCGTGCTAGAATCTATCGTTTACACTTTAAAAGTCGATATATCAGGAGACACCAACATGGCCAGCAGAGGCGTTAATAAAGTGATACTTCTCGGGCATCTGGGACAAGACCCCGAAGTCCGTTACATGCCGAATGGTGGCGCGGTAGCCAATATTACCCTGGCCACTTCCGAAGCCTGGCGCGACAAGCAGACCGGCGAGCAGAAAGAAAAGACAGAATGGCACCGCGTAGTACTGTTTGGCAAACTGGCAGAAGTCGCGGGTGAATATCTCCGCAAAGGGTCTCAGGTTTATATTGAAGGCCAGCTTCAGACTCGCAAATGGACAGATCAAAGTGGGCAGGATCGTTACACCACCGAAGTGGTGGTCAACGTTGGCGGCACCATGCAGATGATCGGTGGCCGTGCAGGCGGCGGTGCGGCAGCGCCAGGTGGTGCGGCGCCAGCAGGTGGCGGGAATCCACAACAAGGTGGCTGGGGACAACCACAGCAACCACCTGCCGCCAACCAGTTCAGCGGTGGCGCACAGGCAGCGGCACCACGCCCGCAAAACACGCCAGCACCCAGCAGCAACGAACCGCCGATGGATTTTGACGACGATATTCCGTTTTAGGTGCGCCACTTTTCTTTGTAAACCAATTGGTTAACTCCAGTTATTGAGTTAACCATAGGCTGTTGGAGTGCCTATTGCAAACCTGACTTATCCTTACCCAGCAATGGGTTTGAACCTCGAAAGAGGGAGGGGAGTGTAGCATGTCAGGAAAAGGCTGGTTGCGGGGAAATAACCTACTTTGCGCCAGCCATTGCAAATCCCATATGGCTATGCCTGATTGGTTGAATCATAGTTCATAGTGGGTTTCGGGATATCTATGGCTCACGGTTATTCAGGAGTCATACCAATATTTATAGTAATTATTTTTAGAAGATTACTATATCCAACAATATTGGCACCTGTTCGGTGAGAGTGGTAATTGAACGTAAGTGAAACTTAAGTGGGATGCACCTTGACTACAAAGAAATATGAGATTACCTAAGTTGGTTAAGTAATTAACCACTATGGTAACGGAGACTCCGTAGTACCCAATGTAGCTCTGTAATAGAGTCACAATTAGCTAACCAATCTGAAAAATATATATAAATTGATAAGTAATTATCAATGAAATTATATTCGTAAGGGGGAAAGGAGTCAGCTGTATCTATACTAATAGAAGCGAGGTTCGATAGTCAGTGCTATCACAGAGAACACTCAATGCTCTAAGTAGTATAAACAAATCCAGTATACAAAGTTATAAGATCAAGAAACTGCATAAAATCGTGTGCAGTAATAAAGATCTTTGGGCACAGGCCTATGCTAATATTTATTCTAATCAGGGAGCCATGACGAGAGGAATAAATAGCACTACGATGGATGAAATGAGCGTGGACAGAATTATTAATCTTATTCAACTAATAAATACAGGATTGTATAAGCCCAAACCTTGCCGGCGCACGCACATACCTAAAGATGCCCGAAAACCGAATGGAAAAAAACGTCCAGTAAAAGCAAAACGTCAGGCCGCGCCATACCTGCAGTGAACGCAGAAATGAGCGAGTTGGCAGAAAAAATTAATGATTTCTCCCGGTCAATGGGCTGGGATATCAGCCGAAGTGAAGTTCAGCGACTGATAGCCGGTCACGCGATCACCTTTGGCGATCAGCCCTACATTGTCCGGGCTGACGGATGCTTGTATCGCGCTCCGGCGCGGAAGAAAAACCAGTTATCGAACTGATAGATTGCATCTCGATTAATTCAGTTAAGGCTATGATTAATGGATTTTTTAAGAAAACACCTTATTAAACAACCCAACTGATTGACTACATTATAAAACCCTTTCTCTATAATTTTAACTCTCCGGTCTTTTCTACATTTCTTCCACTCAGTTAACGATCTAGGGTACGGATTTACGCATACAATCTGAGCATTCGATTGTTCTATTGGTTCCCATACGTGTTTATCATGGGATAAATATTCAACACCTATAACAATTATCAGATTGGATTCTAGAATGCGTTCTTTGTATTTACTCTGGAACATTTTAATAATACTGTCATTAAAAAGATTTTGCTTTTCATGGTTATAAACAGAAAGTATAGGAGCGAGAGAACTATTATCCGGGTTATGACACCAGTCAAATATTTCTTGATAAGTGGCTAATGAATGAGTCTCCAATCCGTCCATAACAGTATTTAACCCTGATGCGTGCCCTATAACTATTTTATTACCATTTGGAATTTTAGGAATAAAATTTGATGACCCATGTAATTTTATGAGCCCACAACCTCTACCATTTCTATTATCATTATAATCATAGAATATATTGTTTCTTTCAAGTGCACGTTCAATTAGAAGATCGTAATTTAATGTTGCCAATGTAATGTTAGGAATAAGTAGTTTTATTTGTCTAAATAAACGAAAATAAGCGTTTTCAGTTGTCACATCAAAATCTGATAAAAAACAAGCCATTGCTCTTTGTATTGGATATAGGATAAGGGAATCATTTGACACGTTTGCCATGCCTGCTTCAAAACCATCTTCGACAAATACTTTTTTTATATTGTCATTAATTGTTGAGAAGCAACCATAGCGATCATCTAAGAAACCAAATAGATCTTTCCCTAAAGGGGGAAGTGTAGGTATTCCAGCTTTTTCTTCGGAACCGTAACTTGCTCCAGCCCCAAATAGTATTGTAATCATCTGTTTATCAATCCTATGTATCATAAAATAAAAAACTAAAAGCATTCATATAGTGCATAAAACTTTATCATAAAAGTTAACTGCAAAATCCCGTACACCAATACACAAAAAATCTACGATATTTATTCTCTCCCGCGCCAGTCCCGGCGCGGGTCTCTCCCTCTTTGTAACACTGTACAAAAACACACCATTTTCCATATTCGTCATTTGCTGGTAAAGACTATATCGATCGGCTGCGTATCAAGCGGAACTCCGGGCGGCGAAGTACCAGGCTATGATGCCAGCAGAACGGCTGGCGGTTATGACTAAGTTAAACAAAACAGATAACATTTTTTGACTTCATAAATTGACTTCACCCATCTAATTATTATAATGACTTCAAAAGGTGACTTCATGGAACAGGCAATGCAGGAAAAAATAGCCCATCTTAGAAAGAAACAGCGGGAAACGCTGAACCAAATTTTCAAAACACCGGCACTCTCTGGCGTTAAATGGTCGAATGTTGAGTCACTTATCACTGCGTTAGGCGGTGAGATTAAAGAAGGTAGTGGATCGAGGGTGCGATTTTTACTGAACGGGAGTATTGCCCGGTTCCATCGTCCTCATCCGTCACCGGATACTGATAAAGGCGCAGTGGTCAGCCTGCGTGAATGGCTGGAAAGCATAGGGGTAAAACCATGACTAAAGTACTCAATACACCAAATACGATGGTTGTTGCCGGGCAACCGGCTATTATTAGTTACGTGCCTGAGATTGGGATGTTTCGCGGTAAGTTTATTGGTCTATCAGGCTATTGTGATTTTGTTGCCGATAGCATTGATGGGCTGAGAAGTGAGGGGGAAATCTCACTACGTGAATATCTGGAAGATTGTCAGGAAAACAGCATAGAGCCTTACGAGCGTGAGGAAAAAGTAAAAACCTTTACCCTCCGTTATCCTGAGTCATTCGGGGAACGGCTGACCATTGCTGCTGCTGAACACCAAGTTTCAGTGAATGCGTTTATTGTCGAAGCGCTTAATGAACGGATGAAACACGCGTAACGATCTCCCGCTCCGGCGGGATTTATTTTCCCTGTGAAAATCACTGCAAAATTCCCGCACGCCAGTGCACAAAAATTCTGATGTTATTTCGTCCCTTCCGCGCCAGTCCCGGCGCGGGTTTACTCATTCTGCAAAACTGCACAAAAACACGCCCTTTTCATGTGCGGGCGTGGCGGGGGGAGACCTCGCGCGCTGAGGGGGTTGGTAGGGGTATGTTGAATGATGTTTTTTTACGGCCAGACGGGGCCGTGGTGATGCTGTCGCTTTCTCAGGCAACCAATATTTCTTTTGGTTGCGCCTGTCACCGGCTCATTCAGATGGTTTTACGTGGGGTATGTTGAAGTGATAAAAATCCGGGCGTCATACAGTGCGCCCGGTTTGTGCTGTGGTGATGACGTGAAAGTTTTTAACAGACTATCGCGAGGTTGCCAGCGCATACGGTGTAAACCGCAACACCTCGATCCCTAGCCAATCGTTTAACTCTTTGAGGCTTTCCATGATGGATGTCAGTTCGTTGATGGCAAATACCTTCGCGGCTTTCTCCACATCGCCAAACCCGCCGGTATTGTTCGGCATAATCCCCATAAGTTGAGGCGGCACACGGTGTGCGGCCAGCATGTCATCCCGCGTCGCATTCTTGACGCCGGTAAACTCATCTTTCGCAGTGATCTCACTGAACGGCAGAATTTGCAGCCCGTCTTTCTTCCCGCCTACGGCATACACAAACAGGTTTTTAAACGCCCCTCTTCCGCGTGCGTTCTTTAATGAACTCTTCAGCTTATCCACATCAGTGCTATTGGTTATCGCCTGCGGGCACCACGTTATTGTCAATCCAACACTGCCACTATTTTGATCTGCGCCCAGACAAACTGCCCGGGACATAATGCCAGCAAACGACATGACCGCTGGGTGATATTCGCCAGCAAGGGCGTCTCGCCAACCTTGAGCCGAACAAGCATTTGAGCGGGATGGTGACTCTCCGTTATGTCGACGACCTGTACTTTCAAGCGATTCAGAATACTGCTTGCACCCGGGAGTTCACAGCACAGGCTCACATCATTCGCATTGATACCACAACGCACCGTCTGCCCAATCGGCAGATCCCGCTGCATCACCCACAACTCGCCACCAGCAAAACCGATACGACTCAATCCGTCTGCGGACTCGTGCGCCACGATACGCCCTTCTATCACGGTTTGCACTGGCATATCCGGCCGACTCGACCACGCCAGATTCGCCAATGTCGCCTGTAATGCTCCACTTGCCTGTACACGACCTTCATTGAGCAATACCAGGTGATCGGCGAGTCGCAGTACTTCGTCGGGTGAATGGCTAACATAGATCACGGGGATACTGAGTTCCCGATGCAATCGCTCGAGATAAGGCAGAATTTCGTTCTTGCGCTGCTGATCCAGCGCAGCCAGTGGTTCATCCATCAGCAACACCCGAGGCTGAGCAAGCAGAGCACGAGCAATAGCGACGCGCTGACGCTCCCCGCCGGAGAGTGTAGACGGATCCCGTTCCAATAGATGTTCAATGCCAAAACGCTCAGCCATTTCTTCTAGTGCCTGTCGGCGTGTATCAGAGGAAAACGCCCGTGACTGGGCGAAAGCCAGATTGCCGCGCACCGACCAATGCGGCAAGAGACTCGCTTCCTGGAAAACATAACCCAGCGCCCGCTCACTCGTCGGCATAAAGTGAAACTCATCCTGCCAACACACATCATTGACCGTAATCTCGGCCACACTGGCCCGTTCCAGCCCTGCCAGACAACGCAAAAGTGTCGTCTTGCCCGAACCTGAAGGCCCAAAAAATGCGGTAATTCCATGCCCAGGTAACTGCAAGTCAACATCAAGTGTAAAGCCGGGTCGAATAACACACACGCGAACCGAAATTACCGGAATGTCAAAAGAACCGCCGTCCGGCAGCATCACAGACTCCTACTGAAAGACAGTTTCCGAAGTACCATAAAAACCAGTAAAGACACCACACCCAACAAACTCGACAGTACGCTGGCACGGCTAAAGTCCCCACTGAAGACGGCGTTGTAGATTTCGAGCGACAACGTATTGGTTTTGCCGACGATATTGCCACCCAGCATAAGCGTGACACCGACCTCACCCAAAGCGCGTCCCAGGCCAAGAATCAGCCCGGTGGCAAGGGGTATTCGCAAATTGGGTAGCAGCACCAGTAGAAAGATTTCAATCTCGCCCTTGCCCAGCGTCCTCGCCACTTCTCCATGCCGGGTACTCAATTCCCGCATGGCCACCTCGACCGGCTTGACCACCAGCGGCAGCCCAGCCAGAAATGAGGCGATCACCACTCCCGGCAGAGCAAAAACGACGTTTTGCCCCATACTCTCCAGCCATTGTCCAACCCAACCATGTCGCCCAAGCAGCAAAAGCAGTGCGAACCCCGTGGCAATCGGCGGAAAGACCAACGGCAAAGTCACCACCACATCAAGCAATCCCTGTCCGGGCCAGGATCGACGGCTGAGCAAATAACCCAATCCCAGCCCGGCAAACAGATGCAAAACCAGCGTTATCGCCAAAACCCGCAAGGTCAGACCGAGTGAAAATTGTACGTCAGGCAGCAACAAGGTATCCCAAAACGTTTGCAGAAAACTCATTGCAAACCATGCATGGCCAAAATCGCGTGCGCAGAGGGTGATTGCAGGTAGGTCGCAAAAGCATGCACTCCTGCGTTACCCTCCCAACCGTTTAGGATTGCAGCTGTAATGTGGATCCGACTATAACTTGCTGGGTCAATCTCAATATAACCACCAATTTGTTCACGAATACCCAGCGCATCGGTGAGGTTGATAAAACCAGCATCAACATCTCCGCTAATCAGATAAGCCGAAACCTGAGGCACTGTCGAGACCTTCATTAATTTGTCTCGAATCTGACGTTCAAGCCCACTCTTGACCAAAAACGCCTGAGCGGCCTTGCCGTAAGTAGCATTAGCAGGCTCTGGCATTGCGATTCGACGCCAGGCCGGATCACTCAGCTCCTGAGCCTGCTTCAGGGTTTTACCTTTGGCATAAGCCAGCACCAACTTTCCATCACCCAGCGCAATCGTTTTCGCTATGTCGATACCCCGGAATTTCTGCAGAAAGTCCTGATCGGCCAGAATCATGGCGACCTTACCGCTCTGCTTTATCTGGGCAGAAACCTGGGCCATATTTCCGAAGAACACGTCGATCCGATTCCCCGTAGATGCTTCATAAGCCCGGGTCAAGTCGGTTACCGGTCGCTTGTAACCCGCTCCCGCTGCCAACAAAAAAGGTTCGGCATGTAGTGTGCTCATCCAGCACAGAAGAAAGACAAAAAATATTTTTTTCATGATAGGTTCCAGAAAAGATCGGGTTGATCCGTCCAATCTTTCGAACAGTCGCAACAGTCATGTCAGAATACACAACCGTCATGCCAACATTGAGCGTTATATATTAACCTATATTCCGATGATATCTATACGTTGTCATGCATTTCCACGGACGTTGATAAAGACCGACACTTCCTTTTTAGCCTTGCCAGATGCTGTCCCAGGTTCAGATGGTGACATTCAATACGCGGCTCCCTTGAACCAAATGGTGATGCCACCAGCGTCACTACCTATCGAAACAGATGAGGAATAATGCTGCTTTAAACAGGCGCATGGAGCGTCAAAGTAGTGCAAATGATTTGGGTAGAGGGGTTTTCTTGCGCGAAGAAGAAACGTTAAACGCGATTCAAGTTCAATAACTTTATTTAAAAAAATCATATTTTCCAGAATATTATCCGCTATCAAGGCTGAACATGAGCTTGCGAATATCAAGTCTAGGTAAAAATGGCACGAGAAGTGCTTTGATTAAATTGTCGACAGGCGACAGTCGACGATAAAAGGATTCAAGCTATGAGTATGATTTCTCCAATTGCACAACGTCCCACCAAGCGAAGCGAAGTCGGCGAGCGTTTGCGCGAAGCAATTCTGAGCGGCTTTCTAAAACCTGGGGTCAAGCTTGTCGAATCGCAAATTGCAAAAGATTTCGGTATCAGCCGGGCACCTCTGCGTGAAGCTATCTCGGCATTGGTAGAAGAAGGGTTGATTATCAATGAGCCTTTTGGTGGCTATTACGTACAAACCCTTAGCGAACAAAGCTTACGGGATTTGTACGGTATGCGGAGAGTGCTGGAAACGTTTGCATTCGAAACCATTTGGCATAAGCGCACACAAATGTTTTGTGATGACTTGTTGCGGCGTAACGACGCGTTGAAAACCTGCATTCTCTCGGGCGATAAAGCCAAAGCGATAAAAGCTGAGTTGAGCCTGCACGGAGCAGTCTTTGAACGTTGCGGCAATGCTCTGCTTCTTAACGTATGGCGCGGTTTGTCCGGACAGCTTCAGCTCTATTGGTCTATGCATCAAGAGAGTCACGGGCGCGCCGGAGCCAAACTGGATGCTCATGAAGAGTATGTAGCGTTGGCTTGCGGTGATGATTTTGAGCTGATGCGTTCCGAGATTTCCGAACACGTCCAGAGAGGGTTAGAAAAAGTAGTTTCTTCTCTGGAAACCTATACAGATAGCGTGAACCAACCTTAGCAAGCGAATTAAACAGGTAAAGATCATGTCTGAAACATTGATGAGCATTTCTTGTCTGCACAAAAAATTTGGCGATTTTCATGTCTTAAAAGGCGTAGATCTCGACGTTAAAAAAGGCGATAGGATTGCCATCATCGGAGGGAGTGGATCAGGTAAAAGCACCATGCTGCGCTGTCTGAACTTCATGGAAACGCCCACTACTGGCATGATCAAGCTTGATGGAAAGGTTATTGGAAAGGAGACCGGACGCGGCAGCGATGGCGAAGTATTCATGTCCTATCCTGAGCGCGATCTCTGCGAGGTACGCAAAAAAGTCGGGATGGTGTTCCAACAATTCAACCTGTTTCCCCATATGACGGTGTTAGAAAATGTCATGGAAGGACTGATACAGGTGAAGAAAAAAAGCAAAGCCGAGGCACGTGAAATCGCGCTCCGTGAGCTTGGCAATGTGGGCTTGAATTCAAAAAACGATGCATATCCGACCCGGCTTTCAGGTGGGCAGCAGCAACGGGTTGCAATTGCACGGGCTTTGGCAATGGAACCTGAGATTTTACTCTTTGATGAACCTACTTCGTCCCTTGATCCTGAATTGGTGGGTGAAGTGCTGAACGTCATTAATGGGTTGGCGGATGAGGGACGGACAATGCTCCTGGTAACGCATGAACTGGGTTTTGCCTATCATTTTGCTAACAGGGTTATCTTTTTCGCTGATGGAGAATTTCATGAGGCAGGCACTCCTCAAGAGGTTTTGAAGTCCCCCCAGAAAGAGAAAACCCAAGAATTTATCAAGCGCTTCACCGCTTTCCATTTCTGAGTCAGATTCAAGGATCCAATATGAGCACCACTCGTTCCACTACCAGTTCCCAGGCGTACTTGCCGGACCCACGCAATAATGATGTCTTGGTTTATATCAACGGTGAGTTTGTTCCTAAAAACCAAGCGACAGTTTCAGTTTTCGATAGCGGTTTTGTACTGGGTGATGGCGTCTGGGAAGGTGTGAGGCTGGTTAAGGGAAAAATCGTATCGTTTGATTTGCATATCAACCGTATCTTCGACGGCGCCAAATCCATCGAGTTAGATATTGGCGTCACAAAGGAAGAACTCAAAGGTCTTATTTTGAAGACGTTAGAAGTCAACAACATGACTGATGGCGCTCACGTTCGCTTAATGATCAGCCGTGGCAAAAAACACACGCCAAATCAAGACCCTCGTTTCGCGTTAGGTCAGGCGACCATTGTCATTGTCGCAGAATACAAAGTCATCGATAAATCGAAGAAGACGGGTATCAAACTCTACACGTCAACATTCCGATGCAGTGCACCTGATGTATTCGATTTACGACTGAATTCGCATAGCCGTCTGAATCTCATTCAAGCATTAATTCAAGCTATCAATGCGGGTGCTGATGAAGCACTGATGCTTGACCCACATGGTTTCGTTGCCAGCTGTAACTCTACCAATTTCTTTATCGTGCGCGGTGATGAGCTGTGGACATCCACAGGTAAATACAATTTCAACGGAATCACTCATAAGACCATTAAGCGCCTCGCTGAAGAAAATGGCATCAAGCTATTCGTCGGCGATTACACCCTCGCTGAAATTTATACTGCCGATGAGGCTTTTCTGACCGGCACTCTTGGAGGAATTACACCTGTGATAATGGTCGATGGGAAAGGGATTGGTGCAGGTAAACCTGGCCCGATGACGGCCAAGCTGAGTGAGCTTTACGAGAGCTACATCAACAACTAATTAATCGCTTATCTAGGATGGGAACACGATGAATCATATTGGTAACGTTTTTCAAAAATCTGCGCGAGTGTTTCTCATGTGTTGCGTAGCCGCCATGCCGCTCATTGCCTCAGCGGCTGATAATACGTTGGAAAACGTCAAAAGCGCCAACGTACTGAGGATTGGCATGGCTTCAGGTGATCCCTGGTACTACAAAGATCCGATCAGCGGTAACTGGACAGGCGTAGGGTACAAAATCGGCGAGAGAATAGCGAAAGACCTTGGTGTGAAGCTAATGCCTGTCGAGACTACATACGGAAATGCCGCCGCGGCGCTTCAGGCAAATCAGATCGATATCATGTTGGTGCTAGACGCCACTGAAGAGCGCAAGAAAGCGCTGGATTTCCCTCAGCAGCCGCTGCTCTGGTACAAGCAAGGCGTCCTTGCCCGCACGGGTGTGAAAGCAGGCAAATGGGAAGATCTCAATAAGCCCGGGGTACGTATTGGTGTTGTATTAGGCACCACAACCGACCGGGATTTAACTAAGCGCCTGCCTAACGCGAACATTGAGCGATTCTCCAATACCGATGAAACCGTAGCAGCATTCATGGCGAACCGAATTGATGTGTTTGCTTTCTACCATCCCGCATTGGCGATTGCTCAATCACACATCCGTACCGGTAATCTGGTAATCCCTGAACCAGTAGTCGAAATGCCGACCAGCGCTGGCGTACGCAAAGAAGGTGATCATGTATGGGTTCATTACATAAACGCCGAATTCCAAAAGCTGAATAACGAAGGTTTCGTCCAGAAGGTATTCAGTGACTACATGGCCTCGAAGGGCTTGGATCCCAATAAGATTCCCAGCATTAAAAAGTAATTAAAACATAGTGCTGGAGCCGCTTATGTGGGCTCAGTACTGCTGACTGTAACTCTCGTGTTTATAGGTGTCGCATGAATTACCAATGGAACTTCGGTTCGGTTTGGCAACATCGAGAGATGTTCTTGACCGGCATCATAGGCACCGCACAGTTAGCCGCGCTCTCAGTGGGAATCGGAATTGTCGTTGGGTGCATTGTTGCAGTGATGCGTCTTTCACCTAAAAAATACTTAAACGCACCGGCTACGGTTTTCGTCGAGTTTTATCGGAATACGCCGCCACTTGTACATTTCTTCTGGTTTTTTTATGCGCTACCAATGGTAGCCGGAATAAATCTTTCGCCTTACTGGGCAGCGACTATCGCTTTGGCTACCCAATCAGGCGCCTTTTATGCAGAAGTCTTTCGAGGAGGAATCAAATCAGTCGACAAGGGACAATGGGAAGGGGCGAAAGCTATAGGAATGTCGCATTTTCGCACCATGTTCCGGGTGATCGTACCCCAGGCAGCGCGGAGAATGGCCGGGCCTTTTATCGAGCGAACGTTCGAATTGACGAAAACAACCTCTCTTGCATCCACACTGGCCTACTCCGATATCCTGTACCAAGCTATGCGAGTCAACAGTATGACTTTCAGACCTCTTGAGGTTTACACCACTGTTGCACTTATTTACTTCGTTTCACTGTTGATGCTGAGCACGCTATTTAGAATTGCGGAGCACCGCCTGGTTCGGTACTGAGGAGATAACCGATGCACTTTTCATGGGATATGGCGGTTACATTAGAGAGCTTACCCGTACTCCTCAAAGGAGTGTACATGACAATTCAGTTATGGTTGGTAGCCTTCCCTATTGGTATGGCCGTAGGCGGGTTACTTGGGCTCGCCAGGACGTCATCTAACAAACTGCTGAACATCTCCGCCATTGCCTATGTCGAGGTGTTTCGCAATACGCCGGTTCTCATCCAGTTGATTTGGTTTTATTACGCATTGCCAGTACTCACAGGCTATCAAATGACCGCTTTTGAGGCTGCGGTCCTGGGTCTTACCCTGAATACATCCGCTTACTGTACGGAGATATACCGAAGTGGAATTCATTCCATTAGCCGTGGCCAATGGGAAGGTGCCAAGGCCGTGGGGATGCGCCGTAGTCAAATCTTGAAACGTATTATCTTTCCTCAGGTATTCAAGCGGATGCTTCCGGCATTCACTAACCGAGGGATAGAACTAGCAAAAATGACTTCGCTTTGTTCGGTCATTGCGGTCCATGAGATTATGTACCAAGGACGCCTGCTAAGCGCCGCATTCTACAAGCCGTTCGAAATATTTACCTGCGTAGCAGTGATCTATTTCCTGGTGATTTATCCAGGAAGCTGGCTGTCTTCCAGGCTTGAGAAGAAATACGCCAGGTTTGATTAATCGTGTGTGGCCTTAGCCCAACGATAACTGGCTTTCAGATGTTTAAAAAGAATGATGAGCAGCGTAAAGATTTTACTGCTGTCGCAGACATGGCTGACGTTTAGATCTTAGCTTCTATATAAATTAGAATAACTTTCAGCCACATTGTTC
Source organism: Prodigiosinella confusarubida (assembly GCF_002847015.1). Lineage (GTDB taxonomy): Bacteria > Pseudomonadota > Gammaproteobacteria > Enterobacterales > Enterobacteriaceae > Prodigiosinella > Prodigiosinella aquatilis. The sequence continues at coordinate 1,406,241 of NZ_CP025085.1, read as the reverse complement.
ATTAAGTACTTTTCGTTCAAAACACCCGGTTTTTTATCATCAAATGAGCTCTTTTGAGTTAACACGTTATAATTATTCACTAAGACATTTTCCAAATCACTTACCTCTCCTTTTTTAAATAGAGAGATATATTCAGGATGTTCAACGCTAAGCTCTTCATGTGGCGATATATCAGATAAAATACAATGTACCCCACAAGACAATGCTTCAAGAACCGTATTCGGAAGTCCTTCATTATATGAAGGAGATATAAAAAAATCAGCAGCCACTAAATATGGAAATACATTATCTTTTCGGCCTAAAAACTGTACATTTTTCAAATTTGAAAATTTATCAAAACTTTCTGCGTCTCGTTGCAATGAAGAATCGCCAATAAAGACAAAAACAAAATTACTTTTTGACTCCAATCGCTCCGCAACACTCAAGATATCAACAATACCTTTTCGAATCACAAATCTACCAATAAATAAACATACACAGAGATCATTACCATACTCATCTTCTAATTTTTTTCTAAAATGCTGCGCACAGTCGTTATTATCAAAACGATAAGGTTCTATGCCATTAGGGATCAGTACAACATTTTTTTTAGGAAGAAATTTTATTGTTTCCTGATATCCTTCATTATTTAATGCAACATAAATAGTTCTTTTTGAGCATATTGATGCAATCAGGCTCTTTATTTTACTACTATTCATTGCATTGACTTCGCCGTTTGTTGACACTTTAACTATTACTTTTTTCTTCAGAAGAAGGCCAACGATAGAAACAACAAGCCCAAAAATAGACGTTGCATGGCAATGAATAACATCATATTTTCTTGATTTATAGAGTAAATAAAAAAATAAAATAATGCAAAAAAAGTACTCAGCAAGTACGCCTGTGCCAAATGGAGGCAGCCGTCTTATTCTTACTCCATCAATTATTTCATTTTTTTTCAACAAAGGAGTTAGTCGCCTTGTAACAACTTCAACAATGTTAACATTCGGGTCAGTAGAAAATGCTTTTATTAATCTACTGCACTGAACCTCCGCACCGCCTAATATAGGGAAATAGCGAGGTAATACCATAATTACGTTAGTCATTGAACACCCGTATCAATTCACTTAAAATTTTCTCTGACGCATAATTTTCCAGAATAAAGTCACGAGTTTTATACTTATAAATATCTCGATATTCTTCATAATTATCTATAAGATACGATAGTATATCAAACCATTCATCAGTTGATGTTGCAGGATAAGCACCATTGACATTGCCCAGAAGAATATTCTTATTCATTCCAACAGGACTTCCGACTACCATACTCCCACAAGATAAATGCTGTAACAATTTGAAACTACACTTTCCTTTCGTCCATTCATCTTCATCAAGGGGCATTAATCCGATATCAATTGATTGGAAATTTTTTATTTCATTAATCTCAGACCACTCTACGTACTCAACAGACTCATTATTATTAATAAAATCAAATTTCTTATCACATACAATTTTAATTTTTACAAATGAATATTTAGATAGTATATTTTCCAACACAGAGCTAATTAATTTGACATACTTCAGGTTTCCATGAGTACCAATCCAACCTAAAGTAATAATATCAGATTTATATTCTACAGCTCTTGGTTTGTATTTATCAACATTCACAGATGTAGGTATAACATATACATTACTATTATATTGCCTAAACCACTCGGCAAGATAATCATTCCCACAAATTATAGCATACGATCGTTGGGCTATTTTTTTTGCAGCAAAAGAGCCAAAAGGTGGATTTTTCCATATTGCATCATCGACATCCAATATAACCTTTTCTCCCAAAAACCCTTCCAGGGTGTAATACCCAGTGAGTAGTTCCCTATTTAGCCATACATAGTCGTATTTTTTTCTTCTGAAAATAATCGAAATACGTTGTAAAATTTTAATTATCTGCCATACAAAATATATTGGAAGATAGAATCTAGGATTATACTTTCCTAAAAAAGGAACAGATTTATTTTTATCTATAGGTGGACATGACTCAGTAACATAGAATCCTTTCTTATTAAGCCCGTCAATATGCTGTCTTATTCTAAATCTACTCGACGGTGTATTTTTTCCTGAAGTAATAGCTAATATTTTCTTCATATTTCAGTGTCTAAACCTTAAACTTATCAAAAATAGAATAGTAACATTGACAAAATGATATAAGGCTACCAAAACACATAATCCTTCTACTCCCCATTTATGTGTAACGACATACTTAAGAGGTAAAAATATTGTGAAAGTTATACAAGATACAACAACTGGGATAGAATGTTTATTCACACAGTAAAAAACATTCGATATAACTTGCCCTAATAGCCCGGACACAAAGAAGAAAAATAGGATTGTAATTATATCGTTACCATCAGACAGAATTTTAAATATTTTTATTCTTGAAATGTAATCGATCATCGGTGTAAAAAAGACTAAAAAACCACAGAGCAATGCAAAATAAATCTGTTTTTTCAATCCATGGAAATAAATCTCATTGAATATTTTTTTATTGTTATTATTGATAGTAAGTTCTTTAATTAGAGGCGACACATACACTTTAAACCATACACCAAGAGCCGCAGTATATATTTGAGAAACCAGATGATATACAGCAATCCCTGTATTATTACTAATAATAAAAAACCTATCTATGACAGGCTCTGATTTATAGTATGCACTACCGCCAATGATCACTCTGACACTTTTAACGAAATATAAAAAATTTTCAAAAGAAAACTTACTCGCTGACAAATCATGTCTAATGAGAACTAGGTAAATTGCTATTTGAATTAGACTTCTGATACAAAAAATGAAATAAAATAACATCTCATTAGACTTCATAGTATAAAAAATACAAATAACAATAAGAAATGAAAAAAAGTTCAACACTTCATAAGACAAAACGCCTTTAGTTCTGGAATGACAATATGCGTAAGATTGAAAAACTATACCGATAGCCAGTGATAGGAAGTAAATAAAAAATGAAAAAGAAAAAAACAGCACTGCCCACTCATTAATATTTAAAACATAGCACCCAACGATATAAATAAACAAGAAAACTAATATACCCAGGATAGAAAAAAAAATAAGAAATGATGTTGCTGCATTTTTTATATCTAACTTATTATCCTTTATCGAAGAAAACTCAGAAATCAAGTAACTGCTTATTCCACTTGTAGACATAGATATCACAACACCACATACAGTTACTCCCATATAAAATAAGTTAATCAATTGGCTAGAAAAAAGATTAGCGAAATAAAATTGTAAAAAAAGAGATGCGAGTAAACTACTTATACTTAAGATGAGGAATGGAATTTTATTTAATATCACCTAGTTTCCCCCTTACAGCATCGAGCAAACCTTTAAGCATATATTTAATTTTTCTTATTTTATCTTTTTCATAGAAAATAACAGAAACAAACTCATGCATTACCCTTAATACATTTAAATTAAAATATCCTTTAGCCTCTTTAAAATATTTAAAAGACAAATAAAAACCATTTCTCACTATGTAATATTTTCTTATGTAATTATGATGATTAGGTTTAACTGTAATGCCAAATAACTTATGAACCTCTCTTTCCCCAATGGCATGGTTAAGACATTCATCATAATTAACCTTTATAATAAACCCAAATACTAATGCCTTTAGAGCAAATGCTGTATCAACATGATCTATTATTAATGACTCATCAAATGGACCTACCAGCTCCCATGCACGACGAGAAATACACATCCCAGAGGAGATACAGAAGTTCGTAGTGCCATCTGTAGATATTTTATAAAAATAGGGAGTCAATAAAACAAAACTGCCATAGACCTTAGCATTTCTATCATAAAAATTAGGGCAGGATATCTCTGATTTTTTCTCTTTACAGAATGAATACATTCCCAGGAAAAAGTCAGAAGTTAGAGAGGAATCCTGATCCATAGTGAAGAAATAATCTACATCGCTATCTTCAAATAACTTTTCCGCCCCACGATTAAATCCTCCAGCAATACCGCCTTTGTTTCCATTATATATATAATAATTATTTCCGTTCGCTAACAACTCATTAAAATAAAAAACATTATCCACATCTGGTGTATTATCAACAATACATATTTTAAATTGATTGTTGCCTACAATATTCTTCATATTATTGATTTGTTCTAGTGTAGGCTTATACCATACAACAACAATTCCTATCTTCATTATTTTATTTTCTCAGTCGCATATAAAAAATAAAAAACAATAACATTCCATAAAAAATATAATATTAGTAAGCATTTTATCATTGAATACATTGAGACATAATACAGCATTAGCATAACCAAATAGAGTGCTCATTACGTCACTAATCACTATACTTCGTGTTTACTTCACCTGTTTTTCATCAAAAATAGCACCATCAGATGGCACACAGCATCAATACTACTGCTATCAACGATTGCAATCCAACACGAGAAAGGACTGGGAGATCGAAGCGATCATCAAGGATACCGATTATCAGCAATCCGCTGCCACATGGCATGTAGATGTCAAAGGAAAGGGGGGAGTTGGCATGAAAAACGAAAATCACCCATAGCGATAGGTAGAGATCGAGATTCCTTCCTCCCGGGGGACGTGTCCTTGAGGCTTTTCCCGACTATTCGGTTTGTCAACTAACCCTATTTTCTTTGCAACTTTACGCACGACAAAAAGCATCACAAACACGCAGGCAAACACTCAAAGAATAGCGATTATCACTATCACGACCTACCTTTCTAGGTAGCCCAGCCACGCTACCGCCCTTGGCTTTCAGCTACCAATTCACTGTCCATTACGAAATGGTCCATTCCTGTAAAAATAATTTAATATCATCATGTTATTTAATTTAATGATGAAAAACAATGCCAGATATCAGTCAGTACCAAGAAAAATAACACCCTCTAAGCAAAAATAAATGCGTAAAAATGACACATATGAAGAGAAACATTAAAAAGAATCTGAAAAATAACCTATCTCTTGCAATGTCACTCACTACGGGCATTGATGTATTGCAATACTCCCTGTATATGGAACCGTTTATGTCAGACTAGCGGCTATTGTATTAACGATAGCATTCATTAATCAATAAACATCTACATTTAAAAGGTGCTTATACATCGTATAGGTTACTTATGAATGAGAAAAAACTACAACGCAAACCACCGAAATAACGGATCAAAAAATAAACCACTATCTCATTTAATAAAAACTGACGATAAATGAACACTGAATTTAATGAAACTTTAATTTAAAAATGGCTCGTAAAGCATCTCTCCATGATCCCGTGCATTACCGATAATTAAACCTTAAACAGATAAAAAATAATTTAATATCAACATATTATCATTATCTTATGCTTTAGTATTATCCATACTCACAATACTAATATTTTGCAATTCATGAAGATGGCCGCAACCAATAAATAACCAAGCTAAAAAATATTAATAGCGCTATATGTTCATGCAAAATGGCATAAAGGTTCAGGGTTACTCACCACGGACCTGGTCACGGTATACTTCACCACCAACGCCGGCATACATCATCTCCAGATAGCCACCATATATCTGGCTATATCCCCCTGAGCCAACTGGTCACGGCGGTTCAACTGTAGATTAACAACACATCTGATGAAGTGACATATTCACATATCCAGGTGCGTACACGAGGCAATGAGCTGAAACTATCGTCCCGAGAACAAAAACGGTTGGACACTGAACAGAACGGATTGGAGATATTGCCGCGTTGGGCCATGTTTCCCTAGCCGATGCCCATAGTGAAATCAAAAGCCCCGAAGCGCTTACTGCTCACCACATATTCACTGTCAAACAGCCCGCTACCCGCGATATCACGGAAACCGATGGAAGCCTGAGTAATCAAAGCCGTTTGCCAGTTTACATTCCCGGGTAGCGCCTTCTGTGTGTAAAACTGCTCCAAACGAGTACCATCGCCAGTTGAATAGAACGAGGAGCCTGATTGTCAATGTCGCAGCACCGGCGGCACAGCTCGCTAGCAACAGGGTTGCGGTTATACGTTTAAACATCAGCATAAAAAACCCAACACCAATATCCCGAAGGCATGCCATTGCGTTACAAATACGATATGTTATATTATAACATTAAATTTAAGGGGATCGTATGAGCAGCTTGTATTCCTTTTCCACACTCAGCCGGCTAGGCATCGTCTGTCCGCTGCTGGTCGTCTTGTGGTGCTTAATCTGGTGGGCGGTGTCATTGGCATGATTGCATTACATTCACTTTCATTTGGCTATCGCGGTCTGCCCGCTTTGGGAACGCTCAACGGCTGTTTTGACCGCGGTTCGCTGACCGCTATCGTCGGTGCCAATGGGTGCGGAAAATCTACGCTGCTGAAGACACTGACCGGCTTGCTACCGCCACTGGCCGGGCATTTTTGTCTGGCCCCGGAAGCCAGAAAGCACATCGGTTATTTACCACAGCTGTCGGAATTTGATCGCCAGTTTCCCATTAGTGTCAGTGACTTAGTGCTGATGGGCTGCATACCGCACTGCGGTATGTTTGGCCGCATTTCCAAACACTGGCGGCAGCAGGCGACGCAGGCTCTCGACGCCGTTGGCATGTTACCCTTTTCCCATCATCGCATCGGCACATTATCCGGCGGTCAGCTACAACGCATTCTGTTTGCTCGCCTGCTGGTGATGCAATCGCCGCTTATTCTGCTGGACGAACCGTTCACCGGGATCGATACCCAAACCACCACAGCACTACTGCGGATTATTCAACAATTACACAAAGAAGGCCGTACGATTCTGGCGGTATTGCACGATCTGGATCTGGTGGAAAACCATTTTACCCGCGTGTTGATGCTAAATGCGGAAGACTCTCGCTGGGGAGATTGCCATGAATTGCTGAGCACTCCCTCTTCCCCGCTACCGGGCGTGCCATCATTAAGGGTGGTGCAATGACGTTATTCCATCTGCTAACCGAGCCGTTCAACGACTTCGGTTTTATGCGCCGGGCGTTGGTTGGTTGTGTGGCATTAACTTTCAGTGCCGCCCCATTGGGTTGCTTTTTGTTGTTACGTCGCATGAGCCTGGTGGGTGATGCCCTGTCCCATGCGGTACTGCCCGGTGTGGCTATCGGGTATCTCATTTCCGGCATGTCGCTGGTAGCGATGGGGATTGGCGGGTTTATTGCCGGGCTGGCGGTTGCCATGATGTCTGGGCTGGTCAGTCGCCATACCGAATTGAAGGAAGATGCCAGCTTCGCCGGATTTTATCTTGGTTCACTGGCGCTGGGTGTGACACTGGTTTCTTTACGCGGTTCAAGCGTCGATCTACTCCATGTGCTGTTTGGCTCCATTCTGGCGATTGACCAGCAGGCCTTGCTGGTCATCGGCGGCATTACCACATGTTCAGTGCTGGTACTGACCATCATTTATCGGGCGCTGGTGATAGAATCCTTCGATGTTACATTCCTGCGAATTTCCTCTATCCGCACTCGCGCCGTGATCCACGCGCTGTTCTTATCGCTGGTGGTACTCAACCTGGTCGCCGGATTCCAACTGCTCGGCACCCTGATGGCGGTCGGCATGATGATGTTGCCTGCCGCTTGTGCCCGTTTCTGGACGCAACGGCTGGCCACGATGCTGGCGCTGGCCGTTACACTGGGCAGTATCGCCAGTGTGATCGGCCTGTTCTGGTCTTACTATGCCAATTTACCTGCCGGACCAGCAGTGATACTCACCGCCACCTTATTCTTTTGTATTTCGGTATTTTTTGGTTCCAATGGCGGCATGTTACGTACCCGCTATTGATTATCACCACTCATGAGAGGGAAAAAATGAAACGTTCTGCTCTGGTTATAGCGCTGTCCGGTTTACTGCTCAGCCCATTGGCGATGGCAAAAAATCTGGATGTTGTGGCGAGTTTTTCTGTATTGGGCGATATGGTCAGCCAGATTGGCGGCGAGCACGTCACCGTTACCGATTTAGTACCGCCGAATGGTGATCCACATGAATTTGAACCCTCCCCCAAAGACAGCAAAACGCTGGCCAGCGCCAACGTCGTCTTCGTCAGCGGACTGGGTCTGGAAGGATGGATGAATCGCCTGATCAAAGCTTCCGGCTATAAAGGCCCGATTGTTACCGCATCCACTGGCATCCATCGTCTGAAAATGGATGAAGATGGCAAAACCGTGACGGATCCACACGCCTGGAACAGCATGGGCAATGGGATTGTCTATGCTCACAATATCATTGATGCACTAGTGAAGGCTGATCCGCAAAACGCGGATTATTATCGCCAACACGGGGAAAGTTATGTTCAGCAATTACAAAAACTAGATGATTATGCCAAGAAAACCTTCGCCAGCATTCCTAAAGAAAAACGCAAGGTACTGACCAGCCACGATGCTTTCGGCTATTTTTCCGCCGCTTATGGTGTGACGTTCCTGGCGCCAATGGGTTATTCCACCGAGTCGGAAGCCAGTAGCCAGACAGTCGCCAAGCTGATTACTCAAATTAAGCAGGAGCACGTGAAAAGTTACTTTATTGAAAATCAGACCGATCCGCGGCTGGTGAAACAGATTGCCAATGCCAGTGGTGCGAAGCCGGGTGGCGAATTGTTCCCGGAAGCCCTGACCGATAGCAATGGACCGGCACCCACCTATACCGCCGCGTTTAAACACAATGTGGACACCATTGCCGCCAGCATGGAATAACGTCCCGCCACCTTGCCCTGCCTGGAAAAATCCGGGTGGGGTAATCCAATAGGCTTTTAATCTGCATACCGCCCTTCGATCAGCCAAGCTAAAATAAGGTTATTTATTCCGTACAATATTTATATACTACAAATGATTCAGGTTGCAGGAAGGTGGCTTGCAGCGGCCCTAAAAGGGCGATGCCCAGGGACAGCGTAATTAAGCGCGGCCAGCACACATGCAACTTGAAGTATGACGAGTATATTTATTCCTGGCCTATATAAAGGGGAAAGAATGTTGAACTTCGGCGTATTTTGTGGTTCATCCATCGGTAATAATGCTATTTATCGTCAACAAACAGAGCACTTAATTAATTATTTAGTCGGGAAAGAGTGCAATATCGTCTATGGCGGCGGGAAAGTGGGATTAATGGGCCTAGTGGCCGATGCAACGATAAAAAACAATGGGATTATTACCGGTGTCATGCCAAAACATCTGGTAGATAAGGAAATTGCGCACACCCAGCTCACTAAACTTATCGTTACTGATGATATGCATCAGCGTAAATCAAAAATGGCCGAACTAGCGGATGCTTTCATTGCATTACCGGGTGGCGCCGGAACCTTGGATGAGATTATTGAACAGTGGACCTGGTCTCAGTTAGGCATTCATAATAAGCCCTGCATTTTATATAACGTCAATGGTTATTTCACCGCGTTTATCGATTTCCTGCAAAAAGTGGTCGGTGACGGTTTTATGAAAAAAGACTATCTTGATATGCTTATTATTTCAGAGGATCCACAGGATATTCTGGAAAAAGCAATGACCTATATGCCACCACAGGCTAAATGGCAGAAATAAGCGGATCAATATACCCAAAAGGCGACAAGCGAACACAGCCAACGCCGCTGCGACGCGAAAGATAACGGGTATCACGCCATTCCCAGACTGATGCGTGGTTACATCCGGCTGGCAGGTAGAACCATCATGTTCCTGCCGGCCATCAGCGCATCGGCAAATTGATTTACCCCTGCCGAAGTAGTACCATTTCGATAATTTTCCTTATTCTATAAGTAGTTGGTTCTTCTATGCCAATCATTCAATCGGTAGAACGCGCTTTACGTATTCTGGATCTTTTTAATGAATACGATATTGAACTCAAGATTACAGATATCAGCACCAAAATGGGCTTACACAAGAGCACGTTGCACTCCTTGCTGAAAACGATGCAAATGATGGGTTATATCGATCAGAACAGCGAAAATGGCAAATATCGGTTGGGAATGAAGTTGGTCGAACGTGGCAATTTGCTGATTAACTCCATTGATATTCGTGAAAAAGCGCGCAGCTACTTATTGGATTTATCCTCACAAACCGGCCAGACCACACACCTTGCCATCCTTGATGGTAAAGAAGGTGTTTATATCGATAAGGTAGAAGGCAAATTAGCAGTAATTACGTTTTCCCGTATTGGCCGACGCCTGCCTATTCACGCCACGGCAATAGGTAAAGCATTGTTGGCGTTTAATTCCGAACAAGACATTAATGCTCTGCTGAAAGATTATGTTTTTACCCGCCAGACACCCAATACCATTATTGATCGTGATGCTTATCTGAAAGAGCTGGAACTTGTCCGCCAGAATGGTTATGCGCTGGATAATCAGGAGAATGAACAAGGCGTTAGATGTATTTCAGTACCGATATGGAATCATTCACGTCAGATTATCGCCGCCATCAGTATGTCCACGCTGACCAATCGTGTGACCGATGCAGAAATCAACGACTATATTGTGTTGCTGAAAACAGCGGCCAAAGCGCTTTCACAGCACCTCGGCTACAATGACGCTAACGGTTGAACCCGGTTGTTTCGCCTCATTCGGCGTCTCTTGACGCTTATCACCCGCTACTAGCAGTGACTCTGGTGGATAACGCACCAGAGTCGTTAGTTAGACAAGCCATCGATTAGGCAGACATTTAATCAGACCACCATATCAAGCAGCAAAATCAGAGCCAGTCCGGCAACCGAAACAATGGTCGACAGCAGCGTCCAGGTAGCAAACGTCTCCTTCATAGTCAGACCGAAATACTCTTTTATCATCCAAAAGCCCGCATCGTTAACGTGAGAGGCTATCGCACTGCCTGCCCCGGTAGCCAACGTGACCAGCGCCAGATTGGCATGACTCTGCGCCAGGGTCGGAATGACCAGCCCGGCGGTGGAGATAGCCGCCACGGTGGCAGATCCCAGAGAAATACGCAGAATCGCCGCAACACTCCAGGCAAGCAGAATCGGGGACGCCGAAGAGCCGGAAAATAGCTCAGCCACATATTTCCCGACACCGCCATCAATCAGTACCTGCTTAAACGCGCCACCGCCGCCAATAATCAACAGCATGATACCGATATTAGCCGCCGCCACACCGCATGACGCCATCAGATCTTTCATCGCTATTCCCCGGGACAAGCCCATGGAATAGATGGCGAACAGCAACGAAATCACCATCGCGACAGAAGCATTCCCCAGCAGTTTAATTAATGCCAGCGCAGAATTATCCACCAACCCGGTTTCCTGTTGAATCATGGAAACGATGGTCGCTATCGACATTAATATTACCGGCAACATGGCGGTAAAAATACTGATCTTAAATCCCGGTGTATCCTCCAACTGGAAATTTTTGAGTGTTCCCAGTGAATCAATATTTCCGGTTTTCTTGAAGCCTTCTGGCACAATGACTTTCGCCACTCGGTTGAATACCGGGCCGGCCAACACGACAACCGGTGCGCCGACAAGAATACCGTAAAGCAGCACCGTACCAATATCCGCGCCATATTCACCGGCAATCATGGTCGGGCCGGGATGCGGCGGCAGAAAGCCGTGAGTCACTAATAGCGCCGCCGCCATAGGTATTCCCAAATGAAGAATAGAAACATTCAGTTGCCGGGAAATAGTGAATAATATGGGAATCAGCAGTACCAGGCCGACTTCGAAAAATAGCGCGATGCCGACAATAAAGGAGGAAATAACCACGGCCCACTGAATATGACGTTCACCAAATTTATGGATCAAGGTTACCGCAATACGGTGCGCGCCCCCTGCGTCAGCAATCAGTTTTCCCAACATGGCCCCGACGCCGAAAATAAGTGCAATATGGCCCAGAGTTCCCCCCAACCCGGTTTCGATTGATTTAATGACACCGTTAAAAGGGATCCCCAGAGCCAGTGCAACCCCAAAGGCCACAATAAGCAATGAAACAAAAGTATTTAATTTTAACTTCATAATTAAAATAAGCAGAACAACGATACCGATGCAAACAATAAGCAGTGGCATATTATTAACTCCAGATTTTTATAGTATTAAAGGTAAGATTTATCATCGTTATTTATATTTCCCTGGTGATAAGCAGTATTCCCCTCCATAATTAATTGATCATGTAATGGATGCATTATTCATCTTTAAAATTGCAGTCGAATTGGCACATCTTTTTTTCATCTTTAAAATCATTAGAGATAAAAACAAAGATAAAAAAACAGCGTAATGGGCTATGACGGATAACCGCCTATTATCTCCAAAGAGAGAAGGGAGTTATCGCGCCATATTGATCTTCAGTCAGACTGATTTATTTTTATCTGTGGTGGAATTATTTATTCAACGCAGCCATCCCCGCCTGTAACACACGGATAATTTCATCGGTATCATAAATGCACCCTTTCCAGGTCCCGCCGCTGACGGCCTGTAGTGCCGACCATAAGCGGGTATCATCGGGCAATTCAGGATGAGGCATCAAATCAGGATGAGAATGGCGCTGGGCCAGCACAGCCGCACCCTCTTCCGGCGTTAGCGGTTGTTGTTCACTGCCGATAAAATTAACCGACCCCACCAGCCGATCACGATCAATAATAATTTCAATCAGATCACCATTATGTAGTTTTCCAATCGGGCCACCGACCAACGCTTCAGGCCCGACATGACCAATACAGGCGCCGGTGGAAACACCAGAAAAACGGGCGTCGGTAATCAGCGAAACATGTTTACCATAAGGTAGATGCTTCAGCGCGGAAGTCACCTGATAAGTCTCTTCCATACCGGTGCCGGATGGCCCACCGCCCATGATCACCATAATATCGCCAGCATGGACGTTATCCTGTTTGATCGCCTTGATCGCCTGTGCTTCAGAAGTAAAGACATTGGCTTTGCCGGTATGACGGTAGACACCATCCGCCCCCACGACCGAGGCATCGATAGCCGTGGATTTGATGACGGCACCTTCCGGCGCGATGTTCCCCACCGGGAACGTGATGGTCGAGGTCAGTCCTTTATCATGCGCCTGCTGCGGACTCATGATCACCTCGTCAGGATGAATACCATCCAGCTCCTGCAAACGCTGGCGGAATATCGCCCGTCGTTCCGATTGTTCCCACCAATCCAGATTGGCGCCCAGTGTTTCACCGGTAACCGTCAGCACATCTTCATGCAGCAATCCCAGTTGGCGCAGATGGAGCATCACTTCCGGTACGCCACCGGCAAGAAACGCCCGCACCGTCGGATGATAGACCGGGCCATTAGGCAGCACACTGACCAGACGCGGAACCCGGCTGTTGACGGCGGTCCACTGCTCCACCGTAGGTATACGGCATCCTGCCGCGTGAGCAATGGCCGGAATATGCAACAGTAAATTCGTCGAGCCACCGAAGGCCGCATGGACAGTCATCGCATTTTCGATGGCTTTATCGGTCAGGATATCTCGGGTCGTCAATCCTTTACGTTCCAGTATGAGTGCCGCACGCGCAGACTGACGTGCAATCTCCAGCCACACTTCTTGCCCCGAAGGAGCCAGCGCCGAATGGGGTAACGCCATGCCCAATCCTTCCGCCACGACCTGCGATGTGCCAGCCGTGCCAAGAAATTGGCATCCGCCTCCCGGTGACGCACAAGCACGACAGCCGAGTTCCGACGCCTCTTGCAGAGTCAATTCATGGTGGGAGAAACGCGCACCTATTGTCTGCACTTTACCGGCGTCGTCCCCATGAGTTGGTGGCAACGTTGCGCCGCCCGGTACAATAATCGTCGGCAACCGGTGCATAGACGCCAGAGCAATCATCATCGCCGGCAAACCCTTATCGCAGGTAGCGACGCCGATCACCGCTTTGCGGGTGGGCAGTGAGCGAATCAGACGACGGAACACGATCGCCGCATCATTACGGTACGGCAGAGAATCGAACATTCCGGTGGTTCCCTGCGAACGGCCATCACAGGGATCGCTGATATAACCCGCAAACGGTACACCGTGATGACGGGTCACTTCTTCGGCGGCGGCACGCATTTGCATACCGATTTCCCAGTGACCGGTGTGGTATCCCAACGCAACTGGTGAACCGTCGGTGTTACGGATCCCGCCCTGCGTGCCCAGGATCAGCACTTCGCTGCCCAGCATCTTGTTCGGGTCCCACCCCATACCGGCATTGAGTGTCAGACCAAAGATATTGCCGCTTGGCGAATCGATGAGCATTTCCGGCGTCAGCGGCAAAGCCCCTTGCGGCCCGGCAGCGTGCGTATGAATATCGTAGATCTGTGCATTATCGTGATTAAAAATAGTCGAAATAGACATGGCTTATTCACTTATCAGTATTGAATGATCATTATCATTTTCATGGGTAACGATGGTAACGGCGCCCATCCGCAGCGTTATACCCAATAGATTTCAAGATACAGGAAGGCGGCAAGAGAGCGTCCCGATGAACTTACTCAAGTAAGTGATTCGGGGACATAAACGCAGCCAACACACCTGCAATTTGAAAGACAACGGGCATATGTCATTCCCCTGGCAAAACACCCGCATCAATCAACGTTTGCTTAACCTGCGCTTTTCGTGCCGCATTCAGCGGTTGAGTGGGAGGTAAACAGGTGGTGGAAATATCCAGACCACACAGGCACATCGCCTCTTTCACTACGTTAACAAATGGGCTGTCTATCTGATAAAGCCGCGGCAATTGCAGAATAATTTTATGTTTTTCCATCGCCTGAACCGCATCACCGACACAGACCGCCTGATAAAGCGCAACCGACAGTTGCGGAGCAAAGTTGCTGCTGGCGGAAATAGCGCCATCGCCTCCCAATAGCAATGTATTGAGCAAGTGGTCGTCAAATCCGCAGAATACGCTGAAATTTGGGTGTGCCGCCTTAACGATAGTGATCATGTCGCGCAGATGGGCAACCGAATCGATGGTGTCTTTAATGCCGACAATATTGGCATACGCATCGACAAGGCGTTTTACCAAATCAGGATAAAGATCCTGTCCGGTGAGATTCGGAAAGTTATACAGAATGATCGGCAACGTTACCGCCTGGGCAATCGCACCGTAATAGCCAAATACATTTTCTTCAGTGATTTGCCAGTAATACGGATTGATAGCCACGATGGCATCGGCACCTGCCAATTGCGCATGCTGGCTCAGCGCCACGGCTTCACGGGTATTGGTACTGCCTACACCAATCAGCACCGGTACGCGCTTATTCACGATACGGACAGCCACCTCCGCCAGTTGCATACGTTCAGCCGCCGACATCTGTGAAAATTCGCCACCGGTGCCGAGAAAAAACAAGCCATTGACGCCAGCCGCAATCAGATTGTCGATCACCCGCTGCATGCCCGCCTCATCCAGTGATCCATCCGTAGAAAAGATCGAGGATACCGGGGGAATAATCCCGGCGAATTTTGTGGCAGAACTCATTTAACCGCTCCTTACATCATCAAACTTAGAGAAGGGAAGGCATCGCCTGATCACAACAATCGATATGTGTCAGTCGATCTTCATTGATATTTTGTTTTATATTATAGAACTAAGTTCTACATTAACGAAATGATACTAACACTGCAATTTGTGGTGAGTAAATAACCATGCTGATGATAAGTCCTGGAAATGGCTTGCAGATCACAAAATAAAATACGAGCACAATAACCAACAAACGTTATCGTATTTTTTTAATATATTGATATACATAGATTATGTATGGAAAAACGCCATATCAATACGGCGTTATATTGTGGGGACTCAATGGTATGAACGATGCCTGCTGCTTCATCATACCGATACGATGAAGCAGACATTACTGGTCAGGCGAAAAGTGGATGAATTACTTATTCAGACGTTGCCCACTGGCCTGATCGAAAATATGAACAGCATTTTCTTTCGGACGCAGATAAACCTGATCACCTTGTTTCAGCGCCAGACGCTGTTTTTGGCTAATGGTGATACGTCTGCGATCGCTGAGCAGACAGAAAATATGCACATCGCTGCCGGTATTTTCAATGACATCCACCTGCGCAGCGATGGCGCCTTGCGGGTCTTCCACAAAATCAAACTGCTCTGGACGCACGGCATAAACAATCTGCTGACCAGACACCACACTGACCTCCTCTGGCACCGGCAAAACCGTATGTTCATCCAGTTGCAGCATCAACCTGCCGTCACGTTCAATCGCCCAGGCGGAAATCTGGTTGATCTCCGGTGAGCCGATGAAACTGGCCACAAAGCGGTTGGCTGGTCGGTCATACAACTCCAGTGGCGTACCCGACTGCTCGATCACCCCATCCCGCAGCACCACAATCATTTCACCCATGGTCATGGCTTCAATCTGATCGTGCGTCACATAGACGGAGGTCGTATGCAGACGCTGATGCAATTCACGGATTTCTGCCCGCACCTGAGTACGCAGTTTGGCATCCAGGTTAGACAACGGTTCATCAAACAGGAACACCTGAGGATTACGCACAATGGCACGCCCCATCGCCACACGTTGCCGCTGACCGCCTGAAAGCTCCTTCGGCAAGCGGTCGAGCAATTTCTCCAGCCCTAGCAGTGCCGCAACATCATCCACTTTCTGGTTGATCGTTTTCTTTGGCATCTTCGACAGCTTCAGGGCAAACCCCATATTTTCCCGTACCGTCATTTGCGGATAAAGAGCGTAACTCTGGAATACCATGGCGATATCCCGCAACTTGGGCTCCTGCTCCGTCACATCCTGACCGTTGATATACACCTGCCCACCAGTGACGTCCTCCAGGCCGGCAATCAGCCGCAGCAGTGTGGACTTTCCGCAACCACTGGGCCCCACCAGCACACAGAATTTTCCTTCCGGAATCTCCAGCGACACATCACGGATGATTTTTGTGTCGTCAAAAGACTTACTGACGTTTTTCAGAATGACAGAACCCATAACTATCCTCAGTATTCTTTATGCGGCATGATGCACCGCTTTAACGCTGTGTGCAGCCCCGTTCAGGAACGGCATTCCCCTGGAATATCAACCTTTAACCGCACCGGACATAATGCCGCGGTTAAAATATTTCTGTAATCCGAGATACACGATGGCACTCGGCAACATCGCCAGCAGCGTGATGGCGATAAACACGTTCTGTGAACTGTTTTCATCCGAGCTAAGTACCCGCAGCATCACCTGAATGGTGTACATGCTTTCATCGTTGACCACGATCAACGGCAACAAGTATTGATCCCAGATCATGATGAAGCCGAAAATCACCACTGTCCCCAGCGCCGGACGAACCAGCGGCAAAATAACGTGGAAGAAAATCTGCCACTCGGAAGCGCCATCCACCCGGGCGGCATCTTCCAAATCTTTGGGAACAGCGGACATGAATTCACTCAGCACGAAAATGGAAAACGCCCACCCGACAATCGGCAAAACCATGCCCAGATAACTGTTGGAAATAGAGGCGTCAAAAACGGGCAGTTTCCAGTTGATGATCACATACAGCGGAATGGCAATGACCTCTTCCGGCAGCATCATGGTGGAAAGAATGATCAGGCCGACAATCGCCGCGCCGCGGAATTTTTTGCGCGATAGCGAATACGCAGCCAGCGAGCTGACAGAGACTTGCAGTATCAAACCAAACGCCACAACCACCAGCGAATTAAGCAGATATTTCCACACCCCGACACTCATCCATGCCTGTCGGAAATTATCCAGTGTGAAATGTGCCGGCCACAGTAGCAGTTCCCCCGGCTTCACGGTGACACCGCTGAACGCGGTCATAATAATTCCCCAAAAAGGGCCAACGAATATCATCAGTACCGCCGCGTAAATAATGCCGCAACCGACGCGATCCCGCATTTTCATTTTCATAAGCATTACCCTATTTACTCAGACTGGCGATGTCGGTCATTAATACTTCACGTAGCGCTTCTTGATCAGGAAATGAAGCATGGTGAGCAATACCGTGAAAATAAACAGCACGAAAGACACTGCCGAGGCATAGCCATAATCGAACTGGATAAAACCTGCTTTATAAATTTGCGTCATGATCACTTCTGTCGAATCAGCAGGTCCGCCGCCGGTAGTGGCATAAACTTCGGCAAACACCCGGAAGCCACGAATGAAAGAGAGCATGATGATGACGGAAATCGCCGGGATCAGACTAGGCAATGTGACATAGCGCAGACGCTGCCAGCGGCTGGCGCCATCCACATTGGCGGCGTCATACAATTCACGGTTAATCCCCGCCAGTCCGGCAATAAAAATAACCATGTTATAGGGAACGGCTTTCCAGATTTGCAACAGCATTACTGTCAGTAACGCCTGATGGGGATCGGTCAGAAATCCCTGCGGAGCAATATGAAGCCAGGAAAGAATATGGTTCATGACACCATCTGGCGTAGGGTTAAACAGAATTTTCCACATTTCCGCGACAATTGCCGCACTGGTAATCGCCGGCAGGAAAATGGCCGTGCGAATAAAACGTAAATGTCGAGCCGGACCTTCCAGCACAATCGCCAGAAAGAAAGCAATAAAGGCTGATACCAGCGCCGTGACCACCACGTTAAGTAGCGTATTTATCGTCGCATGGTATAAATCACCGTCCGACAATAAACGCGTGAAATTACTTACGCCCACCCATTCATCCGGCTGGCCGAAGTTCACCTTATAAAAACTCATTATCATTCCCTGTACCATGGGAATGAATTTAAACCACGTAAAAACAATTAATGCCGGTGCCAGAAATATCCACGGCGTCAATAATCGTTTTGTTTTTGGGTTAATGATACTCATACATACCGCCCTGAATGGAAACGACGCAGTGCCACATGGTGTCGGTGGCACCGGAGAGAAACGCTTATTTTGCCAACACTTTCTGTTTGCTCAGTTCGGCATTCACCTTGACATTCAGTTTTCCAAGCTCGGCCGGAATATTGGAGCTGCAATCAGACAATATCCGGTTAAACCCGTCGGCGGTTAATTGACGAATCGGTGTCCAGTTGGGTACAGCCGGAACATAACGCCCATCAGTAGCATACTGCTCTGCAAAGACTTTCCAGCGCGCATCGTGGTAGACC
This sequence comes from Prodigiosinella confusarubida, assembly GCF_002847015.1. Taxonomy (GTDB): domain Bacteria; phylum Pseudomonadota; class Gammaproteobacteria; order Enterobacterales; family Enterobacteriaceae; genus Prodigiosinella; species Prodigiosinella aquatilis. The sequence goes on along the minus strand of NZ_CP025085.1, from coordinate 1,387,188 downwards.
GCATTGGCATCAATGGTTTTATTCACCGGCAGACGAACAATGGGTTCGTTTGGCATACCGACGGCCATGCCGATCTTCTGCCCTTGTGGTGAAATCATGAAGTCGATGAATTTGGTCGCCAGCGCTTTCTGCTTGCCGCTTTTCACCAGATAGATAGCTTCACCTTCCGCAATACTGGCTTGGCTGGCCGGGCCACGCGGCGGTTTCACTACTTCAAACTTGTCCGGACCCGGCTCCTCGGAAAATACCGGTAGGCTGTAAGGACCAGACAACACCATCCCGACCTGACCGGACCGGAACGCATTGGAAACATTAGAGGTAACCGCGTTGATGGCACCCGGCTGAACCAGCTTTTCACAGACCATACCGCGCATGAAGGTCAGCGCATCCACGACGCCTTTCCCATCCATGGTGGCTTTGAAGCCGCCATTTACCGGACGAACGAATTCACCACCGGCCTGCCAGATGAAAGAGGAGAGAACCCAACTGGCGTAACCGCGGGTGGAAGACCCTGGCAAACCAAAACCATAGGTATCGTTCTTACCATTGCCATCGGGATCTTTCAGTGTGAAGGCTTTCGCCAACGCCTTCAGATCGGCCCAGGTTTTCGGCTGAGGCAATCCCAGTTTTTCGCGCCAGTCCTTGCGGATATACAATGCAGAGGCCTGTACAGACGTCGGGATACCGTAGTATTTTCCATCGTCGTATTTCAGGCTGTTAAGCGCCGTGGGTTGAAGATCCTTGCCATTGGCAAGACTGGCTGGATCGATAGGATCGACAATACCCAACTTGATAAGCTGCCCCATATAAGCGGCGTCATTAATGATCAGATCCGGCAGTGTATTACCTATCGCTGCCCGTGCCAGACGCTGTTCGAAATCGGTACTGGCACTGAAGTAGTTGATTTTGATGCCAGTCGTTTTCTCAAATGCCGTCGCTTCCTGCTCATAAATAGTCCGGGCATTATCGTTGGCACGAATCCACACTTGTAATGTATCGGCAGCATGAGCGGCCAGGGTACTGCTGGCCAATAACGCGGTAATCACAGCTTTGGTTAATATCTTCATTTTTTGATTCTTCCTCGTTTCCCGTCTGGCCCTAGTGTTGGTATGACATAACGTTATTTTCTAGAGAACACTGAAACTTCAAAATGATTACTAAACAATAAATTTATAGTAAACAAAGCCAATTAACAGTAAATCAATCTCGGTCTATTCTGTGATGAAGATCGATGAAAATGACAGCACCTTCTGGTGCCCAGACGGTTTATCACTGCGCTTTCATCTACCATTACTTGTTTTTTTCTCCCAAGCACAGCGCCAGTGTTTTAATTTCATACGGTGTGAAATGCAGGGTGATGCCCTGTTCTGCCCGCGTGTTTTGGTCTTCCATCACTTCCAGCAGATCGCACTCCGCCCACCACAACACGGGAAAAGCCGTTTTCAGCGTGACGTGCTGGCGACCACCGGCAAATTCATGTAACCGGATAATCAGCCAGTCACCCTGTTCGGCTTTTTTCAGTGCATCCAACTGGATAAACGGATGCTCGACCTGTACCAGTGGCATGGCGGGTGCTCGCCACTCTCCCGACATCACGCTCAGTGGTTCATTCAGGTAAAATGCTTGTTGGGCAGTACCTGCGTCACGCCAGTCACCGGCATGCGGCAACAGCGAATAGGTAAAGATGTGCTCGCCACGATCGGCATGGGCGTCCGGACTGACGGCAGATTTAATCAGCGTTAACTGCATCACGTTGTCCCTGATGGCATGACCGTATTTACAGTTATTCAACAGGCTGACGCCGTAACCATACTCAGATAAATCCGCCCACTGGTGAGCCACGCTTTCGAAACGGGCATAATCCCAACTGGTGTTCCAGGTGGTTGGCCGTTTTACATTACCAAACTGGATATCATAGGTAGCCTCGGTGGCGCGCACCGCCACCGGGAACGTGACCTTCAGTAGCTGGTTGTAGTCCTGCCAGTCCACATGGGTGTGGAAATCAATGCGCTGTAGTTGGCTGTACAACTGGATCTGCTGCACGATGCGGCTACGATGATAAGTCCAGATAAATTCAATCACACAACGCAGTTCACCTTGCTCCAGCACGGTGACTGATTCCAGTTCAGTGACGGATCGTTGCTTCTGGCAGTAGAAAATTTCGATATCCCAGGCGTCGTATTTCAGCGGTTTATCTTCATAAACGGTGAGAACATTACCGTAGTCCGCCAACACCTCGCGTTGATGCTGACGGTCAAAAATGCGTGTCAGATGGCCTTGTTCGTTCCAGTTAATCAGGTAAAACGGGGTTTCTACTTGCCCTTCACTCAGATTGAATGCCTTCGCCGCCACGGCATCCACCGGTGTGCTGTCGTGATACAGCGTGACACCATTGAGTGGCGCGAGATTATGTAACGCCACCAGCCAGCCATCCGGGGTACGCTGTACCGGTACGTCATTACCATCAGTGGTTTTCCAACTTCCTACGCCATTACCCGGAATAAGGGCCATATCGTCGCGTGTCCAGGCGGCGCTGTTCAACACCGTCACCGCCGCCCGGTTTACTTGTAATAATTCATGCTGACAGTCAGTCAGAATCGTCTCGGCAATATGGGTGGCCTGTTGATACTCCCGCTCGGCATCGCGGTAAACTTCAGCAATCGACGAACCGGGGATGATGTCGTGAAATTGATTACGCAGCAGGATTTTCCAGCCTTCGGTTAGCGCCGCCTGCGGATACTCTGCCCAGTCACCGCGCATCATTGCCGTCAATGCCTGTAGCCATTCAATACGGCGATACTGTAACTCAGCCTGGCGGTTGGCTTTCTTCACCTGTGCCTGACTGGTGTACGTTCCCCGGTGACTCTCGAAGTAAAGCTCGCCATCCCAGGTATGTTGATAACATTCACTTTGCTGTAGCCGGTTTTCCAGCCGCTCGAAGAAATCATCCACCCGGCCATGCTGGATGTTGGGTAACGCTGGCATGTTGTCAAAACGACGCAGCAGTTCCAGCATCACTTCCGTCGGTCCGCCGCCGCCGTCGCCAAAACCGTAAGCCAGCATCAGTTCCTGGTTTAGCGGTTTATCTTTGTAGTTATCCCATAACCCCTGTACGGATTTGGCATCCACCATGCCGTTATAGGTATAACGCGGATGCCCCTCCTCAGGGGTAGTGATGAAATGCGCCAATACCTCACTGCCGTCAATACCGCGCCAGGTAAAAGTATCGTGTGGCATCTGATTGAATTCATTCCAACTGATCTTGGTGGTCATGAAATAGCGGATACCACTTTTTTTCAGAATCTGAGGCAATGCCCAGGAGTAACCAAACACATCCGGTAACCACAGGCATTGCGGTGTCACGCCAAATTCTTCCTGCATAAAACGACTACCCAGCAGAATCTGGCGAACAAACGATTCGCCGGACGGCAGATTGCAGTCCGCTTCCACCCACATAGCACCATCCACTTCCCAGCGCCCTTCTTGCACCCGCTGTTTAATCTGGTGATAGAGTGCCGGATAATCCTGCTTGATGTAGTCATACAACTGTGGCTGTGACTGGAAAAAAGTATATTCCGGGTAACGCTCCATCAACCGCAACACCGTGGAAAAAGACCGGGCGCATTTTTCACGGGTGTGTTTTAACTGCCAGAGAAACGCCACATCGATATGAGTGTGCCCGACACAATGTACAGTGACCGGATGTTGTTTATTCGCCTGCGGGTACTCACGCTCCAGTTGTTCAGCGGCAGCGGCAATCGATGTATAGAAACCATCACTGCCAGGATCGCGCCAGTCAATCAGGTTGTAGGCCAGGTCGGTACAGGTCAGCAACTGAACCCGGTGCGGATCGTTATCCGGCAGGATCGCCAGCGTTTGCAGAATCCCCAGCGTGGTGTAATACAGTGTATGAGTTGGTTGATCACACAATGCAAAGCTGATGCGCTCAAAGGCGCTGCCAACATGGAATGCCTGAAAATGTTTACGCACTTTACCTTCCAGAATGCCGGACCAGATGCGAAAACAGAATTCGACGGTTTGCCCAGCCAGCGAGTCAGGTATAACGACTTGAGTATGATTTTGATCGATGCCCTGAAATGGCTGCCCGTTAAGGTACAACAAGGCCTCAAAATCCCGGCGCTGTGCGCCCAGGCTGAAATCGAACTCGCCGACAATCATCTGCCCGGCCCAGTCTGCCGGGAAAGTATGTCGCAGTTTCAACCAGACGTAGATATCCCTTTCCCGCCAGTGAAAACCGCGCAAGCAAGACTGCCAGTCAGCATCATCAGCCGGAGGTTGTGCGCCATTAATGCCTTCCCGGTCAAAGCAGATTTCAGCCTGTTCAACCTGATAATGCTCACGCAGCCGGTACTGGGCCACTTCGTCCAAACGCTGACTTAGCTTTTCTTCGGTAAAAAACATCACATTCTCACTCTGACGACGGCGCCTGACGCTGCGCTCACTGGCCCGGGAGCATTGATTACTCCATTTAAGTATCATGGATAATCATAAACATCACAGCCTGCGTTAACAGCAGGTGCTCATTTAATAGCACCCCTATAATGTTTAGTAAACTTTGTGTTTCCAATAATGTTATTTCCGTGAGATGGTTCACATTCGCAATGTTATTTTCACGGCACATTTCTATGAAAATATATATCCGCATGAAAATAAACACATTAATGTAATGTGAGTTAATATGAGATACGCATAAATTAAATTGTGTTTAGTAAACATTTAGCAGTAAACTTTTCTGCGTCCTATGCAGCACCTCAGCCAGTACACCGTCCCGAGCAGGAGCTAAAGAACATGTTAAGTCTGGGTATTGATATCGGTGGTTCAAAAATAGAAGCCGTGGTGCTGAATTCACACGGCGAGGTGGTTTACCGACAGCGCCATACAACGGAAAAGCACAGCTATCACGTTTTCTTTCAGCACCTGTGCACGGTCATTGATGAAACGCGCCAGGTACTTGGCGCACCTTTCAGCATTGGCATCGGTCTACCCGGCACGGTGGAAGTCAGTAACGGAAAGATCAAGAACTCCAATATCCTGGTCATCAACCAGCAACCACTGCCTGCTATGCTGGAAGCCTATGTCAAACAACCGGTCGCCATCAGCAATGACGCTAACTGTTTTACGCTATCGGAGGCGATTGACGGCGCCGGTAAAGGCTACTCCACCGTGTTCGGGGTTATTCTCGGCACTGGCTGTGGCGGTGGTATTGCGGTCAATCAACAGATTATCGATGGGCGCAATCGCAACGCTGGCGAATGGGGGCACAACGCGCTGCCGCGTTACACACCGGATCAGGATGGCCCGCCAGTCACCTGCTACTGCGGTAAAGTTAATTGTACCGAGTCATTTATTTCCGGCACAGGTCTGGCGCAACGCTACAACTTGCGGCATAACACCGCGCTGAGCGCCGTGGAAATCATGGCTGCCGTGGAAGCGGGGAACACCGATGCTTGTGCCCATTTTGCGCTATTTCAGGATCAGTTGGCTCGTTCGCTGGCCAGTGTAGTAAACCTGCTCGACCCTGATGTGTTTGTGATAGGTGGCGGGCTTTCCAACTGCCGACCGCTCTATCATGGTCTGGAACAGCAAGTGGCCCGTCATATCTTCAGCAATACCTTCGTGACACCGATTGTCGCCGCACAACACGGCGACAGTAGTGGCGTGCGCGGCGCGGCCTGGCTGGGTCAGACACATGCAGCCGCGTGTATCGCTTTATGATACATTTTCTCCATCATTGATTATTAATCTGACCGTGAACGGTCTTATCCGACCCAAACAGGCCACTACTATCGATAAGCCGGACACTAAGGAAACGCATGACCAAGCGGATAAGAATAAGAGACATTGCCACGCAAGCAGGTGTGTCAGCAGGTGCGGTATCCCGTGCGCTGAAAGGACAACCGGGTCTGAAAGATGAAACCCGTCAACGTATTCTTACTATCGCTCAGCAACAAGGCTACGACTTTACCCGCTTACGCAGTGATAAAATCCGCCGCGTATTGTTCCTGCTGCATCGTCAACACAATATCTCCAGCGCGCTGTCTTTCTACTCACCGTTACTGCTCGGAGTGGAGAATGCCTGTCGTGAAGAAGGGATAGCGCTCAGTTTTCTGGCCCTCGGCCCGACTGATGCGATCGAAGAACAGGTGCGCCGCCATGATCCAGATGCCTTACTGTGTGCCGGTTTTTTTGAACCGGAGCTACTCGCCGTGCTGCAAAGCATGCAATTACCGCTGGCACTGATCGATCTGTGGTCCCCCAATCTACCCAGCGTTAACCCCGATAATGTGCAGGGCGGTTATCTGGCCACCCGGCACCTGATTGAACAGGGTCGTACACGTATCGCCTTTCTGGCTAGCAGTCTGGCCCATTACAGTATTCGCTTGCGTGAAAAAGGCTACCGACAGGCGCTGTATGAGGCAAAACTGTTGACCCCGCCGGAATATGAGGTGATAGCCCCGCCGTTGCTGGATACCGAAACATCACTGATCAACGCGGTGGAAGAATTGCTGGCGCTTCCACAGCGGCCAGACGCCATCTTTGCCTATAATGATTCAGCGGCGCTGATTGCGATGCGAGTCTGCCAGCGACATGGTCTGAGCGTGCCGGAAGATGTCGCGGTTGTCGGTTTTGACGATATTGAAACGGCCCGGGTGTCGCATCCACCATTGACGACCATCGCCATTGATAAAGCTGAGCTGGGGCGACAGGGATTGCAACTGTTGCTGAATGCCGTCCCCCCCGAGGAACAACGACAGTTGGCCGTTACGCTGATCGCCAGAAAAAGTGCCGGCGAAGACCAACACGGCAACCAGACACACTGATTTATCCGTTTCCTATCATCAGGAGCCGCCATGAAAACCACTCGTTCCGTTATCCTGAATAGCCATGATGGTCTGCTTTGCGCCGAAGTCGGCAGTGCTGGTGGTATGCTGAATGCGTTAACCTTCCGGCCGGGTACGCCGCAGGCCATATCGGTACTCTATCGCGCTCACTGGCTGGATAATCCGCAAGTGTGTGCGGGTCAGCCCCCGCTGATGCATCGGCTGGCGGGAGAATGGGTCGGCGTTCCCTTCGGGCACACCGAACAGGATGATCATGGCTATTATCACCATGCCCCACATGGACTGCCGGTAAACGGCGAGTGGGAAATCACTGCGATTGAAAATAACCGGGCACAACTCAACTTCCATTTTCCACAGGATTATCCGCTGGCAGAGCTGCAACGCACCATCATGCTAGCGGAAAACGGTTGCGTAGATTTTAGTCTGACACTGACTGCCCGACAGGACTGTCGGCTGCCGGTCGGGTTACATCCTATTTTTCCCGTAGGGGGCAATGCCGGAGAGGTGGAACTGGAGATTGACAATATGGCTCAAGGGATTGTCTATCCGCAGGCCACGGAAGCCGGAATCAGTCAGCTCAAGCCGCTGGCGCTGTTTGACGATCTCACCGCCATTCCCTCATTACAGGGCCATACACTGGATATCAGTCAATTACCGTTACCCTTTGCCACCGAAGAGATTGTTCAGATAAATCAGCCAGTCTCTGGCGTGACACTACGTTATCCGCGCCGCCAGTTCTGTGTATCATTACAGTGGGATAGTGAGATACTGCCTCATTGCCTGTTATGGATCAGCAATGGCGGACGGAGTATGTCCCCGTGGGATGGAAAGAATTATTGTCTGGGTATTGAGCCGATTTGTTCCGCCTGGGATCTCGGCCCTGGCAGTCTGAAGGAGAATGCCATCAACCAAATGGGTTATCCGACGGCCTTATCTATCCGGGCTGAGCAACCGGTGACCATCTACTATCGTCTTATATGCCAGTCGCTCAACGGAAATTAACATCCACCAGTTGCAGATTAAACGGCTGCGCCTGCAACTGACGTTGAATATCTGACGGCAATCCACTATCAGTAACGATGTCTGACAATGTAGTAAGCGGCGACACGCAAAAAAGGGAATAGGCGCCGTACTTACTGCTGTCCGCCAGCAAGACTCGTCGACTGGCATTAAGCCCCAGATCTTGTTTGATCCCTGCTTTTTCTTCCGTCGGCGTGGTAATGCCTTTTTCCAGACTCCACGAATTACAGCTGATAAACGCAATATCTGGATATACGCTGCGCAACAGACGCCGACCATGCTCGCCAATGCAGGACTGACTGCTATCGTCGATACGACCACCGATGATCGTAACCTCAATCTGCTTGAATTCTGACAAAAACAATGCGATTTGCAAATCAGCGGTGATCACCCGCAACGGCAGATGCGTCAGGTTACGTGCCAATTCCAGCATGGTGGTGCCGGCATCCAGCACCACAGCGCTGCCCGGCTGTACCAGCGTGGCGGCATAACGGGCAATCGCCTGTTTTTCCGCCAGATTGCGCTGTAGTTTTTCATTAGTGGTGGGCTGGGAAGGAACAAAGCGGTTGAGCGTCACGCCGCCGTGACTACGGCTGATCACACCTTGCTCATCCAACTTTATCAGATCACGACGAATGGTCGCCGGGGAAGCATCAATGACAGCAACCAGTTCATCTACCGTCACCAGATTATGGCTTTTCAAATAATCCATAATCTGGTCCTGACGACTTTGCCCTTTAACCCTATCCCCGCCCACACGGGAAGCATCACTCAATGTTTGCCCCACGACGATATCCGTTTACCCAGTTATCCTGATGAATCAAGCCAGTTGCATAGCCAGTTTGATTGAGATGGCCATGCTCTCAGACTTCGCTTTTCCTGTCCAGGCAATATCAAACGCCGTGCCGTGGTCCGCTGAGGTGCGGATAAACGGCAGACCTGCGGTAATATTCACCCCGTCATAGAAACCCAACAGCTTGAGCGGAATATGGCCCTGATCGTGATACATCGCCACCACCATGTCATATTGACCTTCATAAGCCTGCAAATACACCGTATCCGGTGGACAAGGGCCATAGACATCAATGCCTTTCGCTCTCATCGCCTCGGCCGAAGGCATGACGATATTGATTTCTTCGTCACCAAACAAGCCGTTTTCACCCGCATGTGGATTTACCCCGGCCACCGCGATACGCGGATGAGTGAAACCAACACGTTTGAGGAAAGTATCAGCCATCGCAATCACGGTTTCAACACGTTCCCGACTCAGCGTGTCGAGGAATTTCCGCAGCGCAATATGAGTGGAAACATGGATCACTTTCAGTTTGTCGGTATATAGCACCATAGCGTAATCCCGACTGTTGGTCAGCTTTGCCAGCAATTCGGTGTGCCCCGGATACAGATGCCCGGCGGAATGCAGCGCCTCCTTATTCAACGGCGCGGTAGCAATCGCATAAACCTCACCAGCCATTGCCAGTTCCGTTGCTCGTTTCACGCAACGAAAAGCCAGATCACCCGACTGTGCCTGAACTTTTCCCGGTTGCAGTGCCTGTGGAGCGTCCAGCGGCTCATCAATCACATTAATAATGCCAGGCGCGAACCGCGCATCAGCCGGTCGATCGATAACATTCAACTCCACATGAGGAACCACATTCAGCACCTGGATACGGCGCAACGTTTGTACACAGCCAACCACCACCGCCGGTGCGCCAGACAACTCTCCTGCGACTAACGATTTTATGATGATTTCAGGGCCAATACCGGCAGGATCTCCCATCGTTACTGCAATAATTTTACTCACTCACTCTCTCCTCAATAAAACGTAAAACGTGCAGCAAGGTGGTTTCATTCCCAAACCCTCCCGCTTTAGTCATTACGGGGATATCACTGACAACACTGTCCAAAAACCGCCCCCACGGAACACAGGAGCCTATTTGCCCTTTAATCTGAAAACCGCTGGCGCCCAACGCCATTGCAACGGCAATCGCTATATCGCCACCTGATAAATAGAGCCCGCCCGGCAAGTGCTGCCTGACAATATTACGTGTCAGTTCGCCCAGAAATTGGCTGATGTTTTCCCCCAGTTGTTGACGACTTAAATGCTGTTGCTGACAGACACGGTCAATATCAAAACGTTGATGGTCGTGATAACAGGTACGAAGAAGGCAGTGTTGCCCGTGCCGAAGCGCAGACACCGCGTCATGCACCCAGCGTTCGGCGTTTTCAGCCAGAGAATCTCCGAAAAATAGATTGACATCGATGTCAATCAGCACCACATTCTGCTGTTGACTGGCGACAATCATCTGTTTTTGAGCGATTTCGCTCATTGAACCGACAACGGCCAGTACAGATTGATTGACCGACGAAGAGAAACGGATCCGTTTCGCCAGTGCTTCACTCAGCCCGGCAGAACCGACCAACAAAGGCTTAAAACATAACTGGTTGGCGGCATGAATGACGTTATCAAGGTCATTCTGATTTTCTGCATCTATAATCACCAACCGAACACCACACTGTGTCAACGTCCGCAAATGTGCGGCGAGGTCAATATGACGTAATTCACTCAAATGGATCTCGGCCTGACGTAAACGACTCTGCTCAGCCAGGCGAGCGCCTACTGACGCAGAACACACCGGTGTTTTCGGGTCGCTGGCAAATTCCGTGTCGGTTAACAGACGCTCATTGACCCACACCTGTCCGTTGCGGGTAACACGGCCAAGAGACGGCGACGCAGGAACGACCAGTGCCAGTGGAATATCCGCTACCTGCAGAACCGCTTCGATTTCCGCACCTGGATTGCCACGCAGGGTCGAATCTATTTTTTTCACGATCCAGCCCCGACCACCCGCCTTCAACCAGGCACTCACTGCCTGTGCGGTAAGCGCTGACGCCGATGATGCCGAGTGCGCGCGGCTGTCAGTATTAATGACAGTCACATCGCTCAGCAAATCGCCATGCAGTTTGTTGACATCAAATACCACATTGGTCTGGGTGCCATAGCGTGACAGCCCAACGCCCACATCATTGGCGCCAGTGAAATCATCCGCAACGACCAATACCTGGGTTACTTCTACCTGGGTTATATCCTGCCCTTTCGGCATACCCAATCCCTGCCTTGTGATTATCTAATTTTGATTATATTAAATCACAATTGATTATATGTGATCAACATCAAATTATTAAAAATGAATTTAATCTATAAATCACCCCCACAATGTGACAATTAACGACCTGCATTGATTATAAAAAGTCATAATGACTGATAAAAATCATCAGCATTATACTGATGTAACAGTAAAAACAGGCAAGGTAATAGCATGAATATCAACAGCACCATCATCAGTGGCCATCACTCACTACAGGACATTCGCTACCTCTTGAATGACAAACGGCACGTACTACTGGTTACCGACAAAAACATTGTGGGATTGCCCGGTGTTCAAACGCTAATCGCGCAGATAAAGAACAACGTACCGCAACTATCTTTGATTGATAATGTACCGGCTGAACCCAGCCAGCATGATGTGGAAGCAATCCTGAATCAGCTTACCGCCACCGACGTTGATGCCGTGATTGGTGTTGGCGGAGGCAGTGTACTGGATGTCGCCAAGCTGCTTTCTTTGCTGTGTGCCGGTGATACCACCATTACGCTGAAAACCTTGCTAGCCGGAATAACACCCACCCGACGTACTGTTTCCCTGCTAGTTCCTACCACAGCAGGAACCGGTTCCGAAGCCACCCCGAATGCCATTCTGGCTATCCCGGAACAAGAAACCAAAGTCGGGATCATCACTCCCGTTATGTTGCCGGATTATGTTGCTTTGGTACCAGAGTTGACCACCAGCATGCCGCCGCACATTGCCGCATCAACCGGTATTGATGCGCTGTGCCACCTGATTGAATGCTTCACCGCCACTGTCGCCAATCCGGTGGGAGACAACTATGCCTTGATAGGATTAAAGAAACTGTTCGCCAACATCGAAACAGCGGTACATGAACCGGAAAATCTGGAAGCCAGGCTCAACATGCTATGGGCCTCGTATTATGGCGGTGCAGCCATCGCGCATTCCGGCACTCACCTGGTACACGCGATGTCTTATCCCCTTGGCGGCAAATATCACATACCACATGGCGTGGCTAACGCCATTCTGCTGGCGCCCTGTATGCGTTTCGTCCAGACCGCGGCTCAGGAAAAATTTGCGCAGGCTTATGACCTGCTGCCGGACGCAGATCTGTCCCTTAGTACTTCACAGAAAGCCCAAGAGTTGGTCGCCTACTTTACCGCACTGGTGAAACGTCTGAATTTGCCGGCCTCACTGCAACAACTGGGCATCGACAAAGAGCACCTGCCCTATCTGGTGGAGTCAGCCTTACAGGTACAGCGTTTAATGAAGAACGTACCGACCACTGTCAGCGCTGACGACGTTCGCGATATCTATTTAACACTGTTTTAAGCCTTCATCTTCGGATGATAAGAACGACGAGGGGAAATAATGAATAAATGTATTACCGGCGTACTGACAGCGATTGTCACGCCATTTGACGAGCAAGGTGAATTCAGTCCTTCAGCCATGCGTCATCAGGTACGACGCCAAATGAGATACGGCAACGGGATTTTCTGTAATGGCACCAATGGTGAGTTTTTTGTATTGCACACCGATGAAAAAGTGGCGGTCACCGCAACCTGTGTCGATGAAGTGGCCGGTAACGTACCTGTGGTAGCGCATATCGGCGAAATCTCAACCCGGGAAACCATCAAGCTGGGTAGCCGAATCGCCGCGCTGGGCGTCGATGCCGTCTCCGTGATCACCCCTTACTTTGTACCACTCAAACAGGAAGAGTTAATCGCCCATTATCGCGCTGTCGCGGACGCATTAACCGTACCGATATTTCTCTACAACATTCCAGCCCGTACCGGCAATACGATCTACCCTGAAACCGCCCGCATTCTGGCGGACCACCCCAATATCATCGGCATCAAAGACAGTGCCGGCAGCTATGAAAGCCTGAGTGGTTTCCTCAATGCCGTCAAAGATATACCAGGCTTTAATGTACTAAACGGCCCGGATTCCTTGATCCATCAAGGATTTGTCGACGGCTGTTCGGCCTGCATTTCTGGGCTGGCCAATGTTGCTCCCGAAGCTATCAGCCAAATCTGGCAGCGTTTTCATGCCGGCAACATTGAAGGCTCGCAACTCGCCCAGGAACAGGTCAGCGAATTACGCACAACGCTCTATGCCATCGCCTTCTCCCCGGCAGTGGTGAAAAAGGCGCTGACGTTGATGGGTCAGGATGTTGGCGTGAGCCGCTATCCCGTGTGTTTCAGCGCCGAAGAAGAGCAGCGTATTCGCCAGCTTGTCAATCAGTACACTCGATAAATTAGCGGCAGCGCACTGCCGCTGCCCGTGTTAACACCAGGGAAAATATAATGAAAGTGATCTGTACCTCCCCTTCTTTTGCCAAATATGATCCACAGCCGATCACTGTGTTACAGGAACAGGGTTTTGAACTGATTACCTTGCCTGCAGATGTGCAGTTAAGCACGCTGGAACCACACCTGGCTGATACTGTGGCAATGATTGTGGCGTTTACCGATGTCAATAATGATCTGCTGGATCTTGCTCCACAATTAAAAATTATCTGCAAGCATGGCGTAGGCGTCGACAATATAGATTTGCAGGCCACTCAGGCCAGAGGCATTTATGTGACTAACGTCCCGGATGCCAATAAACATGCAGTTGCCGACTTTACTTTTGCATTAATCCTCAATATGGCACGCCAAGTAATAACGGCAGCGGTGGAAACCCGCGCCGGCCACTGGCCGCATATTTTTGCCGCCGATGTTTATGGAAAAACGCTGGGCATTATCGGCTTGGGGAATATTGGCAAACAGGTCGCCCTGCGAGCCAACGGTTTTAACATGCGAGTGCTGGCTTTCGATTTTTATCCCGACCAGCAGTTTGCCGCTGAATATAACATTCAGTTTGTCTCACTGGATGAGCTGACAGAGCAGAGCGATTTTATCACCCTGCATACGCCGCTGACCCAGGAGACGCACAATCTGTTTAATACCGCGCGTCTGCGCCAGATGAAAAAATCCGCTTTTTTGGTCAACGTGTCACGAGGTGGTGTGATCAGCGAAAGCGACCTTTATCAGGTGTTGGTTGACAACACCATCGCAGGTGCCGCCGCCGACGTTTTTGAGCATGAACCGCTGACAGAGCATCCGCTATTTTCCCTGACTAATTTCATTCCCACCTCACATATCGCGGGATATACCGACGGGGCCATCAGCGCCATCAGCGCCCGTTGTGTGCAGCAAATTATTCAATGCGTGAAGCAGAAGCAGCCTCCCGCCAATGTGATGAACAATCTGTAAATAAGCCGGGGGCACCACCTCCTCCCTCGACAAAAAGCTGAACATTGATTCAACCAACGATAATCTATGTATAGGGCTACGACTATGACTTCTCATACAGGTAACACCCGTATCCGGTGGTGGATTGCAGGCCTGATGTGGTTGGCAATTGCCATTAACTATATTGACCGTACTGTGCTATCTGCCGCTGCACCGCATCTTATTGATGAACTGAATCTGAGCCCCGAAACAATGGGCTTTATTATGGCTGCATTTTTCTGGTCCTATGCGTTACTGCAAATTCCCGCTGGCTGGTTTGCCGATCGCTTTGGTCAGAAAAAAGGATTGGGGTTAGCCGTCACCTGGTGGTCTATTGCCACCTCAATGATGGGGCTGGCAACCGGCTTTAAATCCCTGCTGGCACTACGTCTGGCACTAGGCGTGGGTGAAGCAGCAGCTTATCCCAGTAACGCCGGGATCACCGCTCGCTGGTTCCCGGATAAAGAACGGGCCACCGTCTCCGGTCTATTCGACAGTGCGTCGAAATTTGGTGGTGCCGTGGCTATGCCACTGATCGTCTGGATGATTTACATGTTCGACTGGAGACTGACTTTTTTGATCATCGGTGCTGTCGGGCTGCTATGGGTGATTGCCTGGTACTTTATCTACTCGGAAAACCCGGAAGAACATAAGAAAATCAGTCAACAAGAAGTAAGGTTGATCCGCGATGGCCAAACCCGTAAGCATGGTGATAGAAACGTTCGTCCGATGAAGTGGTACAAATTGCTGCGCTACCGCAATATCTGGGCTATGTGCATCGGCTTCTTTACCATCAATTACACCTCCTACTTCTTTATCACTTGGTTGCCGACTTACCTGGTAAAAGATAAAGGGATGGACTTCATCAAAATGGGGATAATCGCCGCCCTGCCTCTGTTGTGCGGCATGATTATCGAAGTCATCGCTGGCTGGTCATCCGACAGAATAGTGCATAAAAAAATGTTATCACTGACTGCCACCCGCAAGCTGTTTTTGACTATCGGACTACTGATGGCGCTTTGCATTGGCTTTGCACCCTTCACCGACTCAGTATCCATGACCGTATTCCTGTTGTGCGTGGCTAAGTCAGGCACAACAGTCGCCGCTTCTCAGGTTTGGGCTTTGCCAGGTGACGTAGCTCCCAGAAACAGCGTTTCTGTGGTCGCTGGTCTGCAAAACAGCGTTTCCAACATGGGCGGTGCGATCGGACCGATTGTAACCGGAGCCATTGTCTCCGCCACAGGATCCTTTACCTGGGCGTTAGTCTTCTCCTCCGTGTTAGTCGCCATCGGCATCCTGAACTACCTACTCCTCATGGGAAAAGTTGAGCCAATCGAGGATCCTGATGCGCCTTCAACACATCAGTTATCGATGGGAAGAGTTTGACCCATCCGCAATGGTAAGCGCACCAATAATCAGAGAGTACGGTTTGTGGCTTTGACCGTACTCTCTTTCAGTATTGTCATTAACTATACCGATCGTGCGACAATAAGTGTGGTTTGTGACCCACGACCTGCAACGCTTCAACACCGACAACAGCCTACTACACTCTGCTCTGGTGCCAGAGACTCTTGCCATTTCCCGACTGCCCGACCTTGCTAGTGAGGTTCCACTTCGCACTGTATTACTATCGGATATTTCAACTCTTTTGCACAAACGCCCGGTATTTCACAACCAGATCGAGAAAATCATCCAGCCCGCACAGCGACAGACTTTCCTCGTCGTAATAACTCATCCCTTCTTCTATCTCATCACCATCAAGTTCAAGCTGATTTGCACGAATCAAGACTTCTTCACTGTCTAGCAATAATGTGTACTCATGCCCAATATGCTGCCACTGGCGTTCACTTCCAGCGACATCACGCGCCGCATTTTCAATCTCGTCCAGGAGTGCCAACTGACTTTTTACTTCCTCATTAAACCAGTGCCCAACTGCCTCATGCCCCATCGACATTTTGACAATTACCTGACCAGTCAGATCGCGTAAAAATTCATAGTCCATGATGATTCTCCTGTGAGTACGCTATAGTCAGTGTAGCTACCAGACGGAGATGCCGTAGTGACAGCCCGCAAATTGGCAGTAAAAAAGGGAGGCCAAACGGCCTCCCTTTTATGCGGGCATAACTATAACGATTTAAACGGCAGTCTGGAAGATCACTGCATCCGCTTTTTCCGTATACTGCTGTAAGTGGTCAAAATTCAGGTAACGATAGGTATCGCCCGCGGTCTTATCCACCTGTGCCATGTAGGTCTGGTACTCTTCCGGCATCGGCAAACGGCCCAACAGCGCGGAAACCGCCGCCAGCTCCGCTGACGCCAGATAGACATTCGCATCATTACCCAAACGGTTCGGGAAGTTACGCGTCGACGTGGACACCACCGTCGCCCCTTCCGCCACCCGTGCCTGATTCCCCATGCACAGCGAACAACCGGGGATTTCAATCCGCGCACCGCTCTTGCCAAACACGCTGTAGTAGCCTTCTTCCGTTAACTGCGCGGCATCCATCCGTGTCGGTGGCGCCACCCACAGCCGGGTCGGCAACTGACCTTTATGCTGATCCAGCAATTTCCCCGCCGCCCGGAAATGACCGATGTTAGTCATGCAGGAGCCGATGAACACTTCATCAATCTTGCTGTTCGCCACATCAGATAACAGACGGGCGTCATCCGGATCGTTCGGCGCGCACAGAATCGGCTCTTTGACTTGCGCCAAATCGATCTCGATCACCGCGGCGTATTCCGCATCCGCATCCGCTTCCAGCAACGTCGGCTCCGCCAGCCATTTTTCCATCCCCTGAATACGACGCTCCAACGTGCGACGGTCGCCATAACCTTCGGCAATCATCCACTTCAGCAAGACGATGTTGGAGTGGAGATATTCGATGATCGGCGCCTTGTCCAGTTTGATGGTGCAACCCGCCGCCGAACGCTCGGCAGACGCATCCGCCAGTTCAAACGCCTGCTCGACCTTGAGATCCGGCAACCCTTCAATTTCCAGAATACGGCCGGAAAAGATGTTTTTCTTGCCTTTCTTCTCGACAGTCAGCAACCCCTGCTGAATGGCGTAATAAGGGATCGCGTGCACCAAATCCCGCAGCGTGATACCTGGTTGCATTTTGCCTTTGAAACGCACCAGTACCGACTCCGGCATATCCAGCGGCATCACGCCTGTCGCCGCCGCAAACGCCACCAGCCCCGACCCCGCCGGGAAAGAAATGCCTATCGGGAAACGGGTGTGGGAATCCCCTCCGGTACCGACCGTATCCGGCAGCAGCATCCGGTTCAGCCAGGAGTGGATGATACCGTCACCGGGACGCAGCGACACTCCACCACGGTTCATGATGAAATCGGGCAGCGTATGGTGTGTGGTGACATCAACCGGCTTCGGGTAGGCGGCGGTATGACAGAAAGACTGCATCACCAGATCCGCCGAGAAACCGAGGCAGGCCAAATCTTTCAGCTCGTCACGGGTCATCGGACCGGTGGTGTCCTGCGACCCCACCGACGTCATCTTCGGCTCGCAATATTCGTTCGGACGAACACCGGCCACGCCACAGGCGCGCCCCACCATTTTCTGCGCCAGCGAGAAGCCTTTGCTGCTGGCGGCGACCGCTTTGGCGATACGGAAGACCTCGCTGGGCGGCAACCCGAGCGATTCACGGGCTTTGGTGGTCAACCCACGGCCAATAATCAACGGGATACGTCCACCGGCACGCACTTCGTCGAGTAACACGTCGGTTTTCAGTTCAAAGGTCGCCAACAGCGCGTCGGTATCATGATGACGCACTTCCCCTTTGTAGGGGTAAATGTCAATCACGTCGCCCATATTCAGTTTGGCAACATCGACTTCAATCGGTAATGCGCCCGCATCTTCCATCGTGTTGAAGAAAATCGGCGCGATTTTACCCCCCAGCACCACGCCACCAGCGCGTTTGTTCGGGACGTTGGGGATATCGTCTCCCATAAACCACAGCACCGAGTTGGTGGCCGATTTGCGGGACGAGCCGGTTCCCACCACATCGCCCACATAAGCCAGCGGGAACCCTTTCTGATCCAGCGCCTGCAACTGTTTGATGGGCCCCACCACGCCGGCTTGATCCGGCTCAATGCCGTCACGGGCATTTTTCAACATCGCCAGAGCATGCAGCGGAATGTCGGGACGGGACCAGGCATCCGGTGCCGGAGACAGGTCATCAGTGTTGGTTTCTCCCGTCACCTTGAAAACGGTCACGGTAATTTTTTCTGCCAGCGCCGGGCGAGACAGGAACCATTCGGCCTCCGCCCAGGATTGGATCACCTGTTTGGCGTAAGCATTACCAGCCTTGGCTTTCTCTTCCACATCATAGAAGTTGTCAAACATCAACAGGGTGTGAGACAACGCCGTGACGGCGATGGGCGCCAGCGTGGGGTTTTCCAGCGCGTCAATCAGTGGATGAATATTGTATCCACCCTGCATGGTACCCAACAGTTCGGTGGCTTTTTCCGGCGTAATAAGGGGAGACACGGCTTCACCCTTGGTGATGGCGGCCAGGAAACCCGCTTTGACGTAGGCCGCCTCATCAACACCCGGCGGAACGCGATTGACTAACAGATCGACTAAAAATGCTTCTTCACCAGCGGGAGGATTCTTCAGCAATTCCACCAATGCCGCCATCTGTGCGGCGTCTAATGGTTTAGGAACGATCCCTTGTGCAGCCCGCTCGGCTACGTGCTTACGATATTCTTCTAGCACGACTTTCTCCTCGCTCTCATTGTCTTAATTAACCCGGCGCTCTGCTTCCGGTTGTGATGTCCATGCCTGAATGTAAGCGTGTGGATGTAGGGTCAGAGTGTCCGGTCCAGCCTGTTGAGCATATCAGGATTTGAATTGATTGTTAATTCATTCACATAATAGCAACATTGTTTTGTTACTTAATCGATTCACGTCTCAATATGACCCTATTGTTACTGTCTGTATTGCCAGAATAGCACGTAATTTGCAGGCCGCTCTAGCATATAAAAGACAAAAGAAGTGTTTCGCTAAAAAGCAAAAGAAACTCAAAATAACAATGAGTTAAGAAAGGGATCGTTCTACTATGTCCACAATATGGCACCACCTGGTATTGCCGCCAATGTCAGCCCTCATCATTCTGAGGACTGACTGAAAATGCAGTGTCAAACTACGCCGATATACAGAGAATTTCTCTCCAGAGAAGTGACTACTTTTTCTCCGGCATCAGCCAACGATCCAACCATTGGAAAGCCACATCCTGCTGCTCCTGATAAAACACATGCCCTAATTCCGGCCAGATACGTGTTTCCAGCTTGTCGTCGGCATGTTGTGAACGCCAGACTCGGTGCATTTTGTCATAAGCGGCTTCTACCGCGCTGACGGGGAAGAGTTTATCCTTGCCACCGTTGAAGACTAACATCGGTTTGGGAGCGGCAATACTGGCCACATCAGGGAAATCGAAATAGGATGACAATCCTGGATGTAGCATGTAAAACGACGACTGACCACGCAATACGTTGTTGCCTGGTGTCATCAACCCTTCGTAGGTTCCCATCCAGGAAACCGCTACTGTTGCGGCGGCTTTGTTAGACAACGCCGCCAATTGCCAGGCACGATACGCGCCCATCGAAAAACCTACGATGCCAATACGTTGCGGGTCGACCTGTTTCAGCGAGGCAAGGAAATCAAGCGTTCGCATATCTTCATACGCCATCGTTCCCGCCAGTGAACGTCCCAGATTGAAGAAATTACTGGCCAACGCCTGCTGCTGCTCATATTTCAACGGCCCACGATCCCCCCAGCCAACGGCATCCACTGCCAACACCACATAACCACGCTTGGCCAGTTCGTCACCCACAAATCGGCCAGTAAAATATTTATCTGCCCATGCCCGCGCCGACGTCAGTTGTGCTTCATCCCCCCATGGCTTAATCATTTTCTCTTTGCCGATATCAAACTTCGCGCCATGGTCATGCAGCAAAATCACGGCCGGATGAGGGCCAGGTGTTTTTGGGATGAGTAGCAGTCCGAGCACTCGGCTCTCGTCTGTCAGATTAAATGCCACTTTTTCAGCTTTATAACTGCCGCGATCCTGTTGATCCACCATTTGCGGATCAAACGCTTTACTGGAATCCGGCGTCAGTAACAATGCACGAACCTTATTTCGTGACTGTACTTTCCACTGACTGAAATTCTTATCGTGCCCAGACAGCCAAGAGTCTGAATAAGTCATCTGCTGCTTGAGTTGCGGATAGAACGTTGGCAACGCGTCTTCAGTAACCGCGGATGTTTGGTAATCCTTGTCGTTAGCCATCAATGAAGCACTTACCAGACACATTGTCAGCAAACAGAGGGTGTTACGTAATCGGTTCAGTTTCATTATTATTCTCACCATAAAAATAAAACGACGTTTCTTTTATAGAGAGTTGATTGTAATTGACAGAAATAAGAACGGCGGAAGAGAAGTGAAATTCTGCGATATAGGTAGAAAAAATCCGGCAACATGTGCCGGATAGAATATGAAATGCTTAATGGAGCGTCCCAGCCTTCAGACAGCAGGTGACTAAAGATACGGGGAATGTCGATCGTTTAAATGCCCAGGTATTCGGGGTGGCCCACAGGATGAGGTATCCCTTTGGGAACCTCCCCCATGGGCTTCTCCCTGAAATTCAGCCTAAGTGACCGGCATCAGGGATGGGAAAATTTATTTCTTTTTTGCTTTCGGATTCGGCAG
Organism: Prodigiosinella confusarubida; assembly: GCF_002847015.1. Classification (GTDB taxonomy): domain Bacteria; phylum Pseudomonadota; class Gammaproteobacteria; order Enterobacterales; family Enterobacteriaceae; genus Prodigiosinella; species Prodigiosinella aquatilis. Next base: position 1,366,183 of record NZ_CP025085.1, on the reverse strand, counting down.
GTCAGTAATGCTGCCTTCGAAAATCTCGGCCGCCAGACCAACAGATTCATGCAACGTCGGATGCGCATGAATAGTCAGTGCGATATCTTCCGCATCGCAACCCATCTCAATCGCCAGACCGATTTCACCCAACAGCTCACCACCGTTAGTACCGACAATCGCGCCACCAATAACACGATGGGTTTCCTTGTCGAAAATCAGTTTGGTCATACCATCTGCGCAATCAGAGGCAATGGCACGCCCAGAGGCAGCCCATGGGAAAGTTGCGGTTTCGTAGCTGATGCCTTTCTCTTTGGCTTCTTTCTCGGTCAAGCCCACCCACGCCACTTCTGGTTCAGTGTAAGCAATGGACGGGATGACTTTCGGGTCGAAGTAATGCTTCTTGCCAGCGATAACTTCAGCTGCCACATGTCCCTCATGTACACCTTTATGCGCCAGCATAGGCTGACCTACGATGTCGCCAATAGCATAGATGTGAGGTACGTTGGTACGCATCTGTTTGTCGACATGAATGAAACCACGATCGTCGACTTCCACGCCAGCCTGACCTGCATCCAGCAGTTTACCATTTGGTACGCGGCCAATCGCGACCAGCACTGCGTCATAACGCTGTGGTTCGGCAGGCGCTTTTTTGCCTTCCATTGTGACATAGATACCATCTTCTTTGGCTTCGACGGCGGTCACTTTGGTTTCCAACATCAGGGTGAATTTCTTGCTGATGCGTTTGGTAAACACTTTAACGACATCTTTATCCGCTGCCGGAATGACTTGATCCAACATTTCAACTACGTCGATCTGTGAACCAAGCGCATGATAAACAGTACCCATTTCCAGACCGATGATACCGCCGCCCATGAGCAGCATGCGCCCTGGCACGGTTTTCAGCTCCAGCGCATCAGTAGAATCCCATATGCGTGGGTCTTCATGTGGAATGAATGGCAACTGAATCGGACGGGAACCTGCCGCGATAATGGCGTTATCGAAATTAACGGTAGTTTTGCCGTTTTCACCATCGACAACCAGCGTATTCGGGCCGGTAAATTTACCCAGACCGTTAATCACTTTAACTTTACGGCCTTTCGCCATACCAGCCAGACCACCCGTCAGCTGGTTGATGACTTTTTCTTTCCAAGTACGAATTTTGTCGATGTCAGTCTGCGGTTCACCAAACACAATGCCGTGTTCCGCCAGCGCTTTGGCTTCTTCAATGACTTTAGCTACGTGCAGTAATGCTTTCGAGGGGATACAACCTACATTCAGACACACACCACCCAGGGTGGCATAACGTTCTACCAGTACGGTGTCCAGACCTAAATCTGCGCAACGGAATGCTGCAGAATATCCTGCAGGACCCGCGCCAAGCACCACCACCTGAGCTTTAATTTCAGTACTCATCATGACCTCTTGTTTTGTTTGTCCGGCGGGTCAGACGTCATTTTTATGGCGAGTTAATTCAAGCACGCCCTTCATCCACCGGGACGCTTCCACCGCCAGCAGTTTACAGAATTGTTAATAATCTGCAAAGCATGTTCGGGTGAACAGTGTCTCAACCGCCGCAGGAGAGCCTGTTCCGACCTGCGGCACTGACGTTAACAAAAAGGCTGGCCACAGAGCCAGCCTTTACCGTTACATCACCAGACGACGAATGTCTGCCATTATCGTACTGATATATGCGGCGAAACGTGCACCTGCGGCACCATCAATGACACGATGGTCAAAAGACAGTGACAGCGGCAACATCAGACGCGGAGCAAACTCTTTGCCGTTCCAGACCGGCTTCATGGACGATTTTGACACGCCCAGAATAGCCACTTCCGGTGCATTGACGATCGGCGTAAACGCCGTTCCGCCGATGCCGCCAAGGCTGGAAATAGTAAAGCAGCCACCCTGCATATCAGATGCGGTCAGCTTACCATCGCGAGCTTTCTTGGAGATAACCGCCAGTTCGCGGGACAATTCAATGATGCCTTTGTTGTTAACATCACGGAATACCGGAACCACCAGACCATTCGGTGTATCAACCGCCACGCCGATATTGATATATTTCTTCAGTGTCAGCTTCTGACCATCTTCGGAAATAGAGCTGTTGAAGCGTGGGAATTCTTCCAGCGCTTTAGCAGCGGCTTTCATCAGGAAGACCAGCGGCGTGATTTTCACGTCCAGTCTCTTCTTCTCGGCTTCCAGGTTCTGCTGTTTACGGAATACTTCCACTTCAGTGATATCAGCTTCATCGAACTGCGTAACATGCGGGATCATTACCCAGTTACGGCTCAGGTTGGCACCAGATATTTTCTGGATACGACCCAGTTCAACTTCCTCAATCTCACCAAACTTGCTGAAGTCCACTTTCGGCCACGGCAGCATACCGGGCAGACCGCCACCGGTAGCACCAGCGGCAGGAGCGGATTCAGCGCGTTTCACCGCGTCTTTCACATACGCCTGAACGTCTTCGCGCAGGATACGACCTTTACGGCCGGTCCCCTTCACTTTCGCCAGATTGACGCCAAATTCGCGCGCCAAACGACGGATAACCGGAGTGGCATGAATGTAAGCGTCGTTTTCGGCAAACTCACTCTTGCTGTCCGCTTTGGCAACTGCGGGGGCAGCAACTTTCTCTGCTTTAGCCGCCGGTGCCGTATCTTCTTTCTTCGCCGCCGACGCAGCAGCAGGAGCTGCACCTTCAACTTCAAAGATCATAATCAGCGAACCGGTTTTCACCTTATCGCCAGTACTGACCTTGATTTCTTTCACAATACCGGCAAACGGCGCCGGGACTTCCATAGAGGCTTTGTCGCCTTCCACCGTAATCAGTGACTGTTCAGCGGCCACTTTGTCGCCCACTTTCACCATCACTTCGGTAACTTCAACTTCATCACCGCCGATATCAGGCACATTCACATCTTTTGCCGCGGGAACACTACTGACCACCGCCGGAGCAGTCTCAGCAGCGACGGGCGCCGTGCCACCCACTTCGAAAACCATAATCAGCGAGCCGGTTTTCACTTTGTCGCCAGTGCTTATCTTGATTTCTTTCACGATACCGGCAAACGGCGCCGGGACTTCCATAGAAGCTTTGTCGCCTTCTACGGTGATCAGAGACTGTTCCGCTTCAACCTTGTCGCCCACCTTCACCATCACATCGGTAACTTCAACTTCATCCGAACCGATGTCTGGTACTTCAACCTCTTTGGCGACACTGGCAGTCGCAGCAACCGGTGTAGCCGCGGCTTTATTCTCTTCGACTTTGGCGGGTGCAGCTGCAACAGCACTGTCAGCAGAATCAAAAATCATAATCAATTTACCGGTAGCAACCTTGTCACCCACCGCCACTTTGATCTCTTTAACCACGCCCGACTGAGGTGAAGGAACTTCCATAGAAGCCTTATCACCTTCTACCGTGATCAGCGACTGTTCTGCTTCAACTTTGTCGCCGACTTTCACCATCACTTCGGTGACTTCAACTTCATCTGCACCGATATCCGGTACGTTGATTTCGATAGCCATGTAATCTTTACCTCTTATGCCAGACGCGGGTTAACTTTTTCAGGATCAATGCTGAATTTCTTGATGGCTTCAGCCACTACAGAAGCGTCAACTTCACCGCGTTTAGCCAGTTCACCCAATGCTGCAACTACCACGTAGGAAGCGTCCACTTCGAAGTGGTGGCGCAGGTTCTCACGGCTGTCGGAACGACCAAAACCGTCAGTACCCAGTACGCGATAATCGCTGGCCGGGATGTAGGTTCGTACCTGTTCTGCAAACAGTTTCATATAGTCGGTGGAAGCGACAGCGGGTGCATCGTTCATGACCTGGGCAATGAACGGTACGCGTGGGGTTTCCGTCGGATGCAACATGTTCCAGCGTTCACAATCTTGGCCATCACGGGCCAGTTCAGTAAAGGACGTAACACTATAAACATCAGAGCCGATACCGAAGTCGCTCGCCAGAATCTGAGCGGCATCACGCACATGACGCAGAATAGAACCTGAACCCAGCAACTGAACTTTACCTTTAGCGCCTTCAACCGTTTCCAGTTTATAAATACCCTTGCGGATACCCTCTTCCACACCTTGCGGCATGGCTGGCATGTGGTAGTTTTCGTTCAGTGTGGTGATGTAGTAATAGATATTTTCCTGCGCTTCACCGTACATGCGAACCAGACCATCATGCATGATCACCGCGACTTCATAGGCATAAGACGGATCATAGGAGATACAGTTTGGAATAGTCAGCGCCTGAATGTGGCTGTGACCATCTTCATGCTGCAGACCCTCACCATTCAGCGTCGTACGGCCAGAAGTACCGCCGATCAGGAAGCCACGAGCCTGCTGGTCGCCGGCGGCCCAGCACAGATCACCGATACGCTGGAATCCGAACATGGAATAGTAGATGTAGAACGGAATCATCGGCAGGTTGTTGGTGCTGTAAGACGTTGCCGCCGACAGCCAGGATGCGCCAGCACCCAGTTCATTGATGCCTTCCTGCAGAATCTGACCTTTCTGGTCTTCTTTGTAGTAGGCGACCTGCTCGCGGTCCTGCGGAGTATACTGCTGACCATTCGGGCTGTAGATACCAATTTGACGGAACAGACCTTCCATACCGAAAGTACGGGCTTCATCAGCGATAATCGGAACCAGACGATCTTTGATCGATTTGTTCTTCAGCATCACGTTCAGAGCACGAACAAAAGCGATAGTGGTAGAGATTTCTTTGGTCTGCTCTTCCAGCAGAGAACTGAAATCCTCCATCGTCGGCAATTCCAGTTTTTCGGTAAACTTAGTGTGACGAGTCGGTAAATAACCTTCCAGAGCCTGGCGACGTTCGTGCAGATAGTTGTACTCTGCGGAATCTTTCTCGAAGGTCAGGAACGGCAGCTTTTCGATGTTTTCATCACTGACCGGCACATTGAAGCGGTCACGGAAATAGCGCACGCCGTCCATGTTAATCTTTTTAACCTGGTGGGCAATATTCTTGCCTTCAGCCGCATCACCCATACCGTAGCCTTTAATGGTATGTGCCAGAATAACAACCGGTTTATCTTTGGTTTCCTGCGCTTTCTTCAGAGCGGCATAGACTTTCTTCGGATCGTGACCACCACGGTTCAGCGCCCAAATCTGATCATCAGTCCAGTCTTTCACCAGTTCGGCGGTTTCTGGATATTTACCGAAGAAGTGCTCCCGCACATAAGCGCCATTCTTGGATTTAAAGGTCTGGTAATCACCATCAACGGTTTCATTCATCAGTTGGATCAGCTTACCGCTGGTATCTCTACGCAACAGTTCATCCCAACGGCCACCCCAGATAACCTTGATAACTTCCCAGCCGGCGCCACCGAAGATACCTTCCAGTTCATTAATGATCTTGCCATTACCCGTAACCGGTCCGTCCAGACGCTGCAAGTTACAGTTGATGAAGAACACCAAATTATCCAGTTTTTCACGGGTAGCGATGGTGATGGCGCCTTTGGATTCCGGCTCATCCATTTCACCATCGCCCAGAAACGCATAAACGGTTTGTTTAGATGTATCTTTCAGGCCACGATGTTCCAGATATTTCAGGAACTTAGCCTGGTAAATAGCCGCGATAGGCCCCAATCCCATGGATACGGTCGGGAACTGCCAGAAATTCGGCATCAATTTTGGATGTGGGTAAGAAGACAAGCCATTACCATGGACTTCCTGACGGAAGTTATTCATCTGATCTTCTGTCAGACGGCCTTCCAGGAAGGCACGGGCATAGATGCCTGGAGAAATATGACCCTGGAAATACACCAGATCGCCACCGTCCTGCGCATTGTGGGCGCGGAAGAAGTGGTTAAAGCACACTTCGTAGAACGTGGCGGAAGACTGGAATGACGCCATGTGACCACCGAGCTCCAAATCTTTCTTCGAAGCATGCAGTACCGTCATGATCGCATTCCAGCGGATAGCAGAACGAATACGACGCTCCAGCTCAAGGTTGCCAGGATACTCCGGCTCATCGTCCACGCTGATGGTGTTCACATATTGGCTTACTGCACTGCCGGCAGCCATTTTGACGCCACCTTTACGCGCTTCGGAAAGTACCTGATCAATCAGGAACTGAGCGCGTTCAACACCCTCTTCACGGATAACCGATTCGATCGCCTGTAGCCAGTCGCGTGTTTCGATCGGATCCACGTCATTATTCAAACGTTCTGACATGGTTTATTCCTTATCTGTTTCTAATCAGTTGAGTTATCTGGAGCCTGTCTTCTTACACTCTGAACCTGCGATGGAAAAAAGCGCAGGAAGACAGGCCCTTCGTCTTGGTTATCGCATACAGAACCCCAAATAGGGCACTTAATCCTTGCGTTGCTGGAGCCGACGCAGTGATCGTTCGCGCCGACTATGTTCCCGGTTAAGATCCAGCAATATTTCCTCAATAAACGCCAGGTGACGGTGTGATGCTTCGCGCGCCTGTTCTGGCTCACGGGCAACAATCGCCTCATAAATTCTGGCGCGATGGCTGCTTACCTTCGCCAAAACTTCCCGGCTCAGATAAAGCAATTCAAAATTCTGCCGCACATTTTGTTCCAGCATCGGCCCCATACAGCGCAGCAGATGCAGCAGTACCACGTTGTGAGTGGCTTCGGTGACGGCGATCTGATAGTGCATAACGGCTTCTGACTCCGCCTCCAAATCACCGGCTTCCCGAGACTTTTCAATCAAGGCATGACAATCTCGGATACGCTGTAAATCCGACTCTGTGCCACGCAATGCAGCATAGTAAGCAGCAATGCCTTCAAGCGCATGACGAGTTTCGAGGAGATCGAATTGTGATTCGGGGTGATTGCTCAGTAATTCTGCCAGCGGATCGCTAACACTCTGCCAGAGATTGGTCTGCACGAAAGTGCCACCGCCTTGACGGCGTAAAAGCAGTCCTTTGGCTTCCAGACGCTGTATAGCTTCTCTCAAAGAAGGACGGGAGACATCGAACTGCTTAGCCAGCTCACGCTCCGGGGGAAGTTTCTCGCCGGGACGTAGGGTTCCTTCAAGGATCAGAAACTCCAGCTGTTGCTCAATCACATCTGACAATTTGGGTTGACGGATTTTGCTGTATGCCATGGTGAATTCTTCTCAGCGGAAAGCGCAGAGTAAATTGGTAATACCAATTCCAAAAAACGTGACGTTAAAGTAACAAAGTATTCACCTTCTGTCCATACAGTCGTTGCGCTAAATTACCAATCCTCTTAAATTTTAACAAATGCCTGAAATATATGCTGCAAAGGCTTAAGAGGTCAGTGGTATTACCATTGCTCCCATCCAACTATTTTAACTTTTTTGAAACCAATTTCAGGCAAAGCTGAACCGTTTAAATGACCAATTTTTGAATATTAATTTACTAAAATAGAATTTAAATTCATATTTGCCGTGGAAGGCTGTTCTGGCCTTGTGCAAGGCGCTTTAAATACATGTGTAATGTGTCGGATCAACGTGAAATCGGAAATCTACTGGTAGCGAGAAAGGATAAAAAACATCAAAGGGGTAGCTTTGTATCATTGCACTGCATTTCCCTCTCAATATCAGCAAGAAATCAGTGCAATCTTAATTGCTTATCACTATTCTCTGACGAACGGTAGATAGCTCGGCATTTTCATCCGACAGTCTCCCGTAAACATAAAATTACATAAACGTAAAAAGGCAAAAACACCGCGCTATCATGCTGCCGGTATTTCCTTGCCTTGGCTTACATCGGCAGAGGGTTAAAACAATGGAAGGTCAACAAGACGGAACGCTACAGCGTGGCTTAAAAAACCGTCATATACAGTTGATTGCCCTGGGTGGTGCAGTAGGTACGGGTCTGTTTCTCGGCATCGCACAGACAATAAAAATGGCGGGGCCGTCTGTCCTGCTGGGATATGCCATTGGCGGTATTATCGCTTTTTTCATCATGCGCCAACTTGGAGAAATGGTAGTAGAGGAACCTGTAGCAGGATCTTTCAGCCATTTTGCCTATAAATACTGGGGTAATTTTGCCGGGTTTGCTTCTGGTTGGAATTATTGGGTGTTGTATGTACTGGTCGCCATGGCGGAACTGACCGCAGTTGGCATTTACGTACAATACTGGTGGCCAGATATTCCGACCTGGGTTTCTGCCACCGTCTTCTTTTTGTTTATCAATGCCATCAACCTGGCCAATGTAAAAGTGTATGGCGAACTGGAATTCTGGTTTGCCATCATCAAGGTTGCAGCCATTGTCGGGATGATTGCCTTTGGCAGTTGGTTATTGATAAGCGGCCATGGTGGACCTGAAGCGACTATTACCAATCTATGGGCTCAGGGAGGATTTTTCCCGAATGGTATTAACGGGTTGGTCATGGCGATGGCCGTCATCATGTTCTCTTTTGGTGGCCTCGAACTGGTCGGTATTACCGCTGCAGAAGCGGATGACCCGGAAAAAAGCATTCCGCGCGCCACCAACCAGGTTATCTACCGTATCCTGATTTTCTACATTGGCTCCCTGACGGTATTGTTATCACTGTACCCTTGGGAAAAGGTGGTGGAAGGTGGTAGCCCTTTCGTTCTGATTTTCCATGCATTGAACAGTAATATAGTCGCAACGGTCTTAAACATTGTGGTATTAACCGCAGCGCTGTCGGTCTACAACAGCTGTGTATATTGTAATAGCCGTATGCTGTATGGCTTGGCGAAACAAGGTAACGGCCCACAAGTATTGCTGAAAATGGATAGCCGTGGTGTCCCCGTTGTCGCGATTGCTCTTTCAGCTCTGGCGACAGCAGCGTGTGTACTGATTAACTATCTGGTGCCCGGTAAAGCGTTTGAGCTGTTGATGGCGCTGGTGGTCTCCGCACTGGTGATCAACTGGGCGATGATCAGTCTGGCACATCTGAAATTCCGTGCGCAAAAAGAGCGCGAAGGAACAGAAACTAAATTCAAAGCGCTGTTATATCCATTTGGCAACTATCTGTGCCTGCTATTTCTGGCCGCCATTCTGGTGATTATGTACCTGACACCGGGTATTCGGATATCCGTACTACTGATTCCGGTCTGGATATTGATACTGGGCATTGGCTATTTTATTAAAGGCAAAGTGCAGAAAGCGTAATGATAAGGGGGACCATTAATGGCTCCCCCTACGATATTTCGAATACCACCCGTATTGATGATTTTCAATGTACGTATTGTTAACTCCATCACACCTCCCCATCTTCAGCCATTTTATCTATCTGTGTGGCGGTTTCCTGCTGCGCAGATGAAGACATAATCATCAATAATGTTTTCCACTACACAGGATTATCATCCAGGGGTGGGAACAGACGATGAGCACTACAGCACTTTCAGTTAAAGAGAAGATTGGCTACGGTATGGGCGATGCGGGTTGCAATATGATCAACGGCGCCGTCATGTTATTCCTGAGTTACTTTTACACTGATATTTTCGGGCTGGCGCCGGCAATGGTCGGCATCCTGCTACTGTCGGTACGGGTAGTAGATGCCATCACCGATCCGATTATGGGCGCGATTGCCGACCGTACGCGTAGCCGTTGGGGACGTTTTAGACCATGGTTATTATGGGTTTCAGTCCCTTACGTCATATTCAGCGTGCTGATGTTTACCACGCCGGACTGGGGATATGAAAGTAAAGTGGTCTATGCCTTTGTCACCTACTTTCTGATGTCGCTTGCCTATACCGCGATTAATATTCCTTACTGTTCACTGGGCGGCGTTATCACCAACGATCCCGGCGAGCGCGTTTCCTGTCAGTCTTATCGTTTTGTGATGGTCGGCATTGCCACACTGATTCTGTCGCTATTGCTGTTGCCGCTGGCAGAATGGTTTGGCGGTGACAATAAAGCGCGCGGCTATCAGATGGCGATGGGCGTGCTGGCCACTATTGGTCTGTTTATGTTTCTGTTTAGTTTTGCCACAGTACGCGAACGCATTACACCGGCAGTACCGGGTAATGATGATATAAAGGCCGACTTAAAAGGCGCATGGAAAAACGATCAGTGGGTACGTATCCTGCTGCTGACCTTCTGCAACGTCTGCCCCGGCTTTATTCGCATGGCGGCCACCATGTATTACGTCATCTGGGTTATGCAGCAATCGACCAGCTTTGCCACTCTGTTTATCAGTCTTGGCGTAGTGGGCATGATGATCGGCAGTACGCTGGCGAAAACACTTACCGACCACTGGTGTAAACTGAAAGTATTTTTCTGGATCAATATCGTGCTGGCAGCTTTCTCCACCGGTTTCTACTTTCTCGACCCGCACGCCACGATATTAATTATGGTGATGTATTTCCTGCTAAATATCTTCCACCAAATTCCGTCGCCACTGCACTGGTCGCTAATGGCTGACGTTGATGATTACGGCGAATGGAAAACCGGCAAGCGTATTACCGGCATCAGCTTCTCCGGCAATCTGTTCTTCCTGAAGGTGGGACTGGCAGTGGCCGGCGCCATGGTAGGTTTTCTGCTGTCGTGGTACGGCTACGATGCCGGGGCAAAGCAGCAAAGTGCCTCAGCGATTAACGGTATTGTGCTGCTGTTTACCGTGATCCCAGGCGTCGGCTACCTGATAACCGCCGGAGTGGTTCGTTTACTGAAAGTGGATCGCCAGACGATGCAGACCATTCAGCTCGATCTTGCCAAACGACGCGAGAACCATCGGGAGCCAAGCGACTACCATGATGGTAAACATCTTGATGTAAAAACGAAAGGAGTGGCGTGATGAGTAACCAGAGCTGGCCTAATCCACTAATTGAACAGCGCGCTGATCCTTTTATTCTGCGCCACAACGATAACTACTACTTTACCGCCTCGGTACCCGAATACGATCGGCTGGAAATTCGCCGCGCCAGCACCCTGATCGGACTGCGCAATGCTACCCCGGTAGTGGTCTGGCGCAAACCGGACAGCGGCCCGATGAGCGAACTGATTTGGGCACCGGAGCTGCATATTATCGATGGTAGCTGGATAATCTATTTCGCCGCAGCACCGAGTAAAGCAATTAAAAACGGGCTATTTCAGCACCGCATGTTTGCACTTGAGTGTTATGACAGTGATCCGCTAAGCGGCTGTTGGTATGAGCGTGGGCAGATCCGTACCCCTATCGATAGCTTTGCCCTTGATGCCACCGTTTTTCAGCATCAGGGTAAAAACTGGTACTTATGGGCGCAGAAAGATCCGCTGATTCCCGGCAACTCCAATCTCTATTTAGCGGAACTGGAAAATCCCTGGACACTAAAAACCCCACCGGTAATGCTCAGCCACCCACAGTACCCGTGGGAGTGCGTCGGGTTCAGCGTTAACGAAGGTCCGGCAGTGATCCGCCACGGCGACAAACTGTTTGTCAGCTATTCCGCCAGCGCGACTGATGAAAACTACTGCATGGGATTATTGTGGATTGACGCCGACGCGGATCCCATGCGCCCAACCAACTGGTCAAAATCGGCGCATCCGGTATTTACGACACACTGGCTACATCAGCAGTATGGTCCGGGGCATAACAGCTTTACCACGGCAGAAAATGGTGAGGACGTGCTGGTTTATCATGCACGTAACTATACGGAAATTGAGGGCGACCCCTTGTGGGATCCGAACCGACATACGCGTATCAAAACCTTCAACTGGAGTGCCGATGGTATGCCAGATTTCGGCATACCGCCGGCTGAACAATGATTACACCAACGCACCGTAAATAGTCAGCAACGACACGACAACCACAATCGCCAGCGTCACTTTCTTCGCCAGAGTAACCGCCGCTTTTGGTGCTTCGACTTGATCAACATGAGGCTCTCGGGCCAGTGAGAACTGGGCCAACTGGGTTAATACCCAATATTGCGAGCTATGGAAATCCCCTAGCGCAGCAAACCATGCGGGTAATGCTTTTTCACCATGTCCGAGCAATGCATAAGCCACGCCAGCCAATCGGACCGGGATCCAATCGAGCCAGTGAAGCAGCGAATCCACGCCTGAACGGGCACGGTCCAGTGGCGTATGGTGCCGGGCTAGGCAAGCTTGTCTGGCTCGCAAAAAAGAGTATCCCACCAGCGCTACCGGTCCATATGGGCCCGCCACGATAAACCAGAATATTGGTGCCAGATAAAAGCGAAAATTAATCCACAACAGCGCGTTTTGTAACTCCTTCAGCCGTTCATGCTCACCACTTTCCACTGGCAAGCCATGTATTAATGACAATTCCGCCTCCATCTCCCGGCAGGCATCGGCTTCACCGCGATCCGCGGCCTGCAGGTAACGATGATAATGCTGCCTTACTTCACCGGCGCCAATGCAAAGCAGACAAATCGCAATCCATAACAGAAGCAAAATCACACCAAACAAGAGTCCGCTGAAAAACCACAATACCAACGCCACTGCACCCATACTGAAACAGGTCAGCGTAATTGTCTGAAACAATGTGGGAGGTGAAAGGTGGCGGAACAACACTTCCAAATGATGATCCAACTGCCAGTGTTCACCTTGTTTAAACAAGCGCTCCCACCCTAACCCCAATAATAATGTAAACAGCGTCATCTGTTGTTACTCCCTTCTTAATCCAGGTGAGCCTGCCACAAATGCTGGAAAAAATCCCAGTCAAAGGCCGGGCCAGGATCGGTTTTGCGTCCGGGAGCAATATCACTGTGCCCGGTAATGCGTGATGGCGTAATCGGATAAGCACGGCACAACAGGCGAGTCATTGTCGCCAATTGAGAATACTGTTCGGTGGTAAAAGGTAGCGTATCGGTTCCTTCCAGCTCAATACCGATGGAAAAATCATTACAACGCTCACGCCCTTCAAAGTGTGAAACACCCGCGTGCCAAGCCCGTTTATCAAACGACACATACTGAACAATGCTACCATCGCGGCGAATCAAACAATGGGCAGAGACATGCAGATGACAAATATCCGCAAAATAGGGATGTGCAGCTGCATCCAGCGTGCCGGTAAATAATTGATCAATATAAGGGCCGCCAAACTCACCAGGCGGAAGACTAATATTATGTACCACCAGCAAGGAAGGTAGTTCATTCTCCGGCCGATCATCATGATAGGGAGACGGAACACGCGTGACCCCTGATAACCAGCCATTCTCCAATCTCATCAGCAGAACCCTTACATCAATGCACCATGAAGATCGATATCGGTCTATTACACTGCCGCACGATCTCGGCAAAAAGAGTAGCACGTTTCCAGAAACCAGACTAACCGGCTGGATATAAAGCTATTATTGATTATCCTATCATTAAATTCGATTGTGATGCCCTCTCCTTAACGGCTCCAGCAAACGGATGAGGTCATGTTTGATGGCTGACAACCCGCGCTTCGCATTATCCTTCATACTGGCGATATCTGCGTGAACCGCCCAGAATAACAAGTAACATTTTGAATTATAAAAACATTCAAATTGGATGTCATTGCATAAACAAGGTAGCATAAGCCTCCGGATCCCTCTCGGAGTTTTTATACGATGACTACTCGTCGTTATAGTCAGGAACAACGCCAGGCAATGTTGTTAAAACGCATTGAGAATGATATTCCGGTCTGCGTTCGTCTGGCGTTATGCGAAGATTTGGGTGGTGAGGTTGATGTACAACAGGATATCACTGCCCTACTACTGCCAGATGACAAATCAGCAACCGCCGTCATTATCACTCGTGAAGCCGGTATCTTCTGCGGGCAACACTGGTTGGAAGAAGTCTTCCACCAGCTTGGCGATCAGGTCAGTGTGGAATGGTATGTGAAAGATGGCTCACTGCTGACGGAAAATCAGCCACTGTGCCGCTTGCAAGGGCCGTCGCGTCAACTTTTAACTGGAGAACGTACCGCACTTAATTTTCTGCAGACACTGTCCGGCATCGCCACAGAAGTCAGCCGATATGTGAAGTTGCTGGCAGGAACTCACACTCAGTTGCTGGATACCCGCAAAACGCTGCCTGGATTACGAACAGCATTGAAATATGCGGTTTTATGCGGCGGCGGCAGCAATCATCGCCTGGGATTATCTGATGCCTTCCTGATCAAGGAAAACCATATTATTGCCGCCGGATCTATCAGGCAGGCGGTAGAGCAGGCGTTCCAGCTACGCAGCGATGTCCCGGTTGAAGTGGAAGTGGAAACCCTCGATGAACTACAACAAGCACTGGATGCAGGTGCGGATATCGTGATGCTGGATAACTTCAGTCTGGAAAAAATCCGTGAGGCAGTACGGCTTGCTCAAGGGCGGGTTCTGCTGGAAGTTTCCGGTAATGTCACCTTGAAAACGTTACGGGACTATGCCGAAACCGGTGTCGATTACATCTCGGTTGGTGCGTTAACTAAACATGTCCATGCACTGGATCTCTCTATGCGTTTAAACTGAATCAAGCCCGGCATTGCCGGGTTTTTCCTACTGCCACACCTGGAACACCAGACAAAACTGTAACCGACTACGCAAAAAAATCGTTATTCAACGTAATCCTCAAAAATTTCCCCGAGCACAGTTCCTGATCTGATTTCACCACATCGACGAAGTTACACCAGCAACGCTATCCTGCCGCCACCCGTCACAGCAAGGATTGATATCGTGAAACAGCATGGATTTACGCTAATCGAGCTGATGGTGGTCATTGTGATCATCGCCATACTCAGTTCCCTGGGTATTCCCGCTTATCAGGGCTATCTGCAAAAAGCCGCCATGACAGACATGCTCCAGACCATGGTTTCCTACAAAACCACCATCGATCTCTGTGGTCTGAGCAACGCTAGCTTTGCTACTTGTAACGCTGGCAGTCAGGGGATACCGACAGCGACAACCTCCCGCTATGTCAGTGCATCTACCGTCAGTCAAGGGTCGATTTCCCTGACGGGACAGTCAACACTGCAAGGATTACGCGTTGTGATGACGCCCAGTCTGGATGTGCAAACCGGTGCATCACATTGGACAAGGGACTGCCAGACTGATGCCGACGCGGAGAGCTTGCGCCAAGCCTGTCAGGATGTGTTCCGCTTTGATAATACGGCAGGCTGACCATGATGAATAATGACCTGTCCAAAGAACTATCATCCCTATGCCACCGCTACCATGCGCTATTGCTGGACATGGATGACCAGACCTTATCCATCGCCATCAACGGTACTGAATCGAAAGAGTTAATTTCTGCTCTGCGTTTTGCCAGCAACCGACATGTATTGATTGAACAGTGGCCTGTAGCCAGATTAGAGCAACATCTGAACCCTTATCAGGAGACAGAAAATGTACAACAGCATCAGGCGGCGCCAAACACAATAGACGACGGTGAAGATGCACCAGTAGTGCAATTCATCAACCAAACCCTGAAGTTGGCAATACAGCGACGCGCATCCGATATCCATTTTGAACCACTGACGTCTGGCTATCGTGTTCGGTTGCGCATCGATGGTGTATTGCAAGAAGTTCCATCAGTTGCTGCTGAACTGTCCCCGCGTATCACTGCAAGGCTCAAGATTATGGGGAAGCTGAATATTGCAGAACGACGACTGCCTCAGGATGGGCAATTCAGTCTGTCACTGGACCAACAATCCTACTCATTTCGTATCGCCACGTTGCCGGTGCAGGAAGGCGAAAAAGTGGTGCTCCGGGTACTACAGACCCATCAGCACGCACTTACACTGGAAACGCTGGGGCTCTCTCCGGTGGCATTACAACAATTTATGAAAACACTTCAGTTGCCTCAGGGCATGATTTTAGTGACTGGCCCCACTGGCAGTGGGAAAACCTTTACACTCTACAGCGCCATTCGCTGGCTCAACGACACCAGTCGTAATATATGCAGTGTGGAAGACCCCGTGGAAATACCACTTACGGGCATTAATCAAACAGCGATAAACACCAAGAATAACCTGAGCTTTGGGCGAGTATTGCGGGCGCTGTTGCGACAAGATCCAGATGTGATTATGGTCGGTGAAATCCGTGATGCCGAAACAGCCGAAATAGCAGTGAATGCGGCACAAACCGGGCACTTAGTGCTATCCACCTTGCACACTAACTCAGCCGCTGAAACACTTACTCGGCTAAGGCAATTGGGCGTTCCCGGCTATTTATTAGCCGCAGCGCTAAGACTGATCATCTCTCAGCGTCTGGTTCGTCGGTTGTGTCCTTACTGCCGCACGGCCACAACACCAGAACTATCTTTACCACCACATCTCTGGCAAGGCTCGTTACACCGCTGGACAGCCCAAGGATGCAACCACTGTTTCTCCGGTTATTACGGCCGTGCAGCCATTTACGAATTGTTGGTTATCACACCTGACATGCAGCAGGCATTAGCAGAAGACATTCCGGTCCAACAAGCCGCCCACGCCTCTTCAACTGTATTCCCTTCGTTACTATCTGCCGGATTATCTCTGGTTAATGAAGGTGTTACCTCTCAAGAAGAAGTCTATCGGGTCATAGGTGATATTACAAATTAAGGGGAAAACATGAGGTTACAAAAACTGTACTATTGGCAGGCAATCACTACAGATGGAGAACTTTGTTATGGTGAACGTATTGGTTTTCAGCAACAGCAGATTTATGACTATCTGATTGAACTGGGGTATCAACCTTTACGGGTGAAAACCGGCCAATACCTGACCAGACACTACTGGCGCACTACTGAGCTAACCGCCATTATCCGCCAGTTAGCGACTCTGCTACAGGCAGGATTACCGCTATTGAATGCACTGACACTGATTGCCGAACAGCACGAACGTCCAGGATGGCGTTGCCTGTTACAAGATATTGGCGTACAGATTTCTCAGGGTAAGACACTCTCTGAAACATTGCGTAGTTACCCCATGATATTTCCCGTTATTTGCTACTCATTAATTACAGTTGGAGAACTAACAGGGAAATTGGATGAATGCTGTCTGCAACTGGCGCAATATCAGGAAACACAACAGGAACTAGGACAAAAAGTCGCCAAAGCACTGCGTTATCCTTGCTTTGTTATTGCCGTGGGTATAGCAGTCAGTTTGTTAATGATGACGCAGGTATTGCCTGAGTTCGCCCAGCTTTATGCCTCTTTTGATGCGCCCTTGCCCTGGTTTACCCGGACACTGCTGACATTGTCTGATCTGATAACACACTATAGTGTTTCCGGTATCCTCATCCTGTTTCTTGTTTCCTTGATCTATATCCATCTGCGTCAACGGAATAGTGTCTGGAAAACTCGGGAGCAACGGCTGTGGTTGAAACTGCCAGTTGTTTCAAAAATCATACGAGGAAACTGCCTAAGTCAGATTTTTCATACACTGGCTATGACACAATATGCTGGTGTTTCGCTCCCTTCCGGATTGGCCGCGGCTTCCGGTCTCAACAATCGGATATACCGACATGCATTGCAGCACATTCAGTCGCAAATACAGCAGGGAATACCACTGGGTGAAGCAATCGACGATTCTTTTCTGTTCCCGGCCCCCTGTCAGCAATTAATCCGTGTGGGTGAAGAAACCGGGGCACTGGATAATCTGTTTGCCCAATTGGCCAAATGGTACGAACGTCATACCCAACAGTTTGCCGAAACGCTAACGCAAACACTGGAACCCATATTACTCGTCATTGTAGGTGGAATGGTTGGCACACTGGTTGTCGCCATGTACCTGCCGATATTCCAGCTGGGCAATGTGCTGGCTGGAGCCTGAGCCAGCCAGCCAGCCAGCATCAGTAACTACTGATTAAAAATACGGTTCTCTTGTTCTACTACCCGGATAAAGGTCGTGCGTTTGGTCAGCTCTTTCAGACGAGAGGCGCCAACATAGGTACAAGCTGAACGTAATCCACCGAGGATATCACGTACAGTATTTTCTACCGGCCCACGCAGCGGTAGCTTCACGGTTTTTCCCTCTGCTGCACGATATTCCGCTACACCACCGACATGACGTTGCATGGCCGATGTTGAACTCATGCCGTAAAACAGCATTTGCTTCTCACCATTCTCTTCCACCACCGTCCCCTCACATTCATCATGTGCAGCCAGCATGCCTCCCAACATCACAAAATCTGCTCCGCCGCCAAAGGCTTTGGCTACATCCCCAGGAGAAGCACATCCCCCATCACTGACAATTTGCCCACCCAATCCGTGTGCTGCATCCGCGCATTCAATAACAGCAGAAAGCTGCGGGTATCCCACGCCAGTTTTCAGGCGTGTCGTACACACGGAACCAGGCCCGATACCAACTTTAACAATATCCGCGCCAGACAGGATAAGCTCTTCCACCATCTCCCCGGTCACGACATTGCCTGCACAAATCACTTTATCCGGACAAGCTTCACGCGCCTTTTGCAGGAACGTAACGAAATGTTCGGAATAACCATTGGCTACATCAATGCAGATAAATTTCAGTTCTGGTGACAACGCCAAAATCTGTTTCATTTTGGAAAAATCATTATCGGATGTACCAGTGGAAACCATTACATGACGCAACACGGAAGCAGAAGAGTCTTTGACAAACTGTTGCCATTGCTCCAGGGAATAATGCTTATGCACGGCAGTTAAGACATCAAATGTCGCCAATACCTGTGCCATGCGAAATGTACCTACGGTGTCCATATTGGCGGCAATAACCGGTACACCGGACCAGTCGCATCCTGCGTGGAGAAAAGTAAATTGACGTGCCAGCTCCACTTCAGCGCGGCTTTTTAAGGTAGAACGTTTCGGACGAATAAGAACGTCTTTAAAACCTAACTTTAAATCTTCTTCAATACGCATGAGATACATCCTGGTTAGCGGCGAAAATTTGCAAAGAAAATAATCGTCGTGATTAAGTGCCATATCCAGTGACGTTATCATACGCATGAATAATCCTGCAGCAAGACTGCGAATTTACCTTTATTTGGGCTAGAATCCGGTAAATTCACTTCGTTTTTTTCAGATTGACACAATGGCATACATCGTAGCCTTAACTGGCGGTATTGGTAGCGGTAAAAGTACAGTAGCGGAGGGCTTCTCCAAATTGGGGATAACCACCATTGATGCGGACATTATTGCCCGCCAGATTGTTGAGCCTGGTAAACCGGCACTGAAAAAAATTGTACAAAAATATGGTACTGCCATACTTAACACTGATGGTACTCTCAACCGCGCCGCACTGCGTGAACGTATTTTCTCGGCTCCAGAAGACAAACAGTGGCTGAACAACTTGCTCCACCCACTGATCAGCGCAGAAACACAACGCCAGCTACAGATTGCGCCTGGTCCCTACGTCTTATGGGTTGTCCCTCTTTTAATCGAGAATAATTTACAGCAGCGAGCACAACGCATTCTGGTCGTGGATGTCTCCCCGGAAATCCAGTTGGAACGCACTCTTGCCCGCGATGGAATCAGTCGCCAGCAAGCGAAAAATATACTGTCATCCCAGGCGACACGGGAACAGCGCCTGGCTTGTGCCAATGATATCATTGACAATAACGGTAGCCCGAGCGATCTCGCTCCGCGCATTGCTGCTTTACATCAACGTTATCTTGAGTTGGCAGCAACAGACAGGATTACTAATAATGAGTGATGTTTCATCAACGATTTTATTTGAATATCCACTAAATGAGAAAATGCGCACCTGGTTACGCATTGAGTTTTTACTACAGCAGATGTGTGACAATCATGCACTGAACGATATCGGAACTGCACTGACATTCTTCCGTGCCATCGCGGATATGCTGGATATTCTTGAGCGTGGCGATCCTCGGCCTGAATTACTGAAAGAGCTAGAACGCCAACAACATAAGCTATTGCAGTGGAGTGAAGTACCTGGTGTCGATATGGAGCGCATTAATACTCTACGACAAAACCTGAAACAACAGTCCACCAACCTGGTATCAGCCCCTCGGATGGGACAAGGCCTACGGGAAGACCGTCTCATCGGCATGGTGCGTCAGCGGCTCAGTATTCCCGGTGGTTGTTGCAGCTTCGATTTACCTACTCTGCATATCTGGCTGCATCAGTTGCAGGAGCAGAAGACTAGCCAGATATCTGACTGGATGAGTTCACTTTCTCCGTTGAAACACTCACTGGATATGATTCTGGAACTGATCCGCTACTCTGGAATATTTCGTCCGCAAACCAGTCTGAACGGTTTTTATCAGGGCAACGCCGCCGATACCGATTTGCTGCGTTTACGTATAGAGCTGGAGAACCAACTCTATCCACAAATTTCTGGTCACAAAACTCGTTATGCCATTCGCTTCTTACCATTGGATAGCGAACATGGACAAATTCCGCCACGTTTGCTGTTTGAACTGGCCTGCTGTTAGGAGAAAACAATGGATGACAATATCACCACAGTAAAATGCCCGACCTGTGCCAAACTGGTAGTCTGGGGCAAACAAAGCCCTTATCGCCCTTTCTGCAGCAAACGCTGCCAACTTATCGATCTTGGAGAATGGGCAGATGAAGAGAAATACATTCCCAGTAATGAAGACATTTCTGAGAATGAAAACTGGAGCGAACAGAAAGACTAATCTGGTGGTGGGAATCTCAGCGACTTAGTGCGTTTTCAACCAGCGGATCATCTCTGCATTTGCTGGTGGAAATTCATCTTCTCTTAGTTCCTCTGCAGACAACCAACGTGATGGCTGACCTTCCCGACCATAAGGCTCACCCTGCCAGTTCTCCACCAGGAAAAAATGCAATGTAATCAGGCGATCACCAATAGAAAATGTTTTGCTGTCCAGTGGTTGTGGGTCAATAGCTTCAATTCCGGTTTCTTCACACAGTTCCCGGATTAATGCCTGATCCGGTGTTTCCCCCAGCTCGACCTTTCCTCCCGGAAATTCCCACATACCCGCCATATGAACACCGGCAGGCCGACAAGCGATAAAAAACTGCCGTTGGGTATTGCGAATAATCCCCACCGCAACGGATAAAGGTTTTTGCGTCATCATATCTTCCATCACGTAAACACGGTCATTAACTCATCATGCCCGTCAACCAAGACACCTGAATATTCTAGTCTGACACGAGGAGAAGCGTCCCCTCAGGCACGCCATCCTCATGCTCACCGAAATAACATGTCCGAGTTTTCAGGCTCAGGTTATTGACCGCCTTTCATCTTATACCGAACAAACCAGTCTTATTTCTGAATACGACCGTGACATTGCTTATATTTTTTGCCAGAGCCGCACGGGCACGGGTCATTGCGGCCAATTTTACGATCGACATGAATAGGAATACCCGCAGTGACATCATCCTGATGACTTAGTTGCTGCTGACGAGCCAGGCGTTCAGCCTCTTCACGGCGTTGCTGTTCCAGCGCTTCTATCTCTTCTGGCATTCTCACCTGAACTTTACTCAAGGTGCTTATCACTTCATATTTCAGCGATTCCAGCATAGCCGCAAACATGGAAAACGACTCGCGTTTATATTCCTGTTTAGGATCTTTCTGGGCGTAACCACGGAGATGAATTCCCTGACGCAGATAGTCCATCGCCGCCAAATGCTCTTTCCACAATGAGTCCAGCGTTTGTAACATCACACCTTTCTCAAAGTTATGTATCACCTCACTGCCCACAACCTCTTCTTTCTGATGATAAACTTCCACCGCCTGTTCATAAATACGCTCGCGAAGCGTCTCTTCATGCAGCTCAGGCTCTTTATCCAGCCACTCGCTAATCGGCAGGTCCAGATCAAAATCAGCGATCAGGCGTCGTTGCAGCCCGGCGATATCCCACATTTCCTCCAGCGACTGTGGCGGAATATAGCTATCAAGCGTGGCCTTGAATACATCCTCACGAATACTGTTAATCGTCTCACTGATATCAGAAACATCAAGTAATTCATTGCGTTGACTGTAGATGGCCCGGCGCTGATCGTTGGCCACATCATCGTACTCCAGCAACTGCTTACGAATATCAAAGTTACGACTTTCGACTTTACGTTGTGCATTGGCAATCGCTTTGGTCACCCATGGGTGCTCAATGGACTCGCCTTCTTTCATACCCAGCTTACGCATCATGTTGGAAACACGATCAGAGGCAAAGATACGCATTAGTGCATCTTCCATCGACAGATAGAAGCGAGAGGAACCAGCATCGCCCTGGCGACCAGAACGGCCACGCAGTTGGTTGTCAATTCGACGGGACTCATGGCGCTCGGTACCAATGATATGCAGACCACCTGACGCCAACACCGCATCATGCCTTTTCTGCCAGGCAGCTTTAATGGCCGCGATCTGCTCTTCATCCGGGGCTTCCAGATGTGCGATTTCCGCCTGCCAGCTCCCCCCCAACACAATGTCTGTACCGCGCCCGGCCATATTAGTAGCAATCGTTACGGCACCAGGCTGCCCCGCCTGAGCAACAATATCCGCTTCCATTGCATGGAACTTGGCGTTCAATACACTGTGCTTGATGCCCGCAGCCGTCAGTGCATGTGATACGACTTCTGATTTTTCGATCGAAATAGTGCCGACCAAAATCGGCTGCCCATTGGCGGCACGATCTTTGATATCTTCAATAATCGCGTTAATTTTTTCCTGTTCGGACATGTATACTAAATCAGGCAGATCTTTACGGATCATCGGACGGTTGGTCGGGACAACAATAGTGTCCAACTTATAAATAGAACTGAATTCAAACGCTTCGGTATCCGCCGTCCCCGTCATCCCGGCCAGTTTTTCATACAGGCGGAAATAGTTCTGGAAAGTAATTGATGCCAGTGTCTGGTTTTCATTCTGAATCGTTACATTCTCTTTCGCTTCCACTGCCTGGTGTAAGCCATCAGACCAACGACGCCCCTGCATTGTACGACCCGTATGCTCATCTACGATGATTACTTCATCATCTTTAACAATATAATCAACATCTTTGGTGAATAGTACATGTGCACGCAACGCAGCAGTGATGTGATGCATCAGCATAATATTGGTCGGTGAATACAATGACTCACCCTCATCCATAATGCCTTCTTTCACCAACAACTCTTCAATCACCACCAGACCGCGCTCAGTCAGGTTAACCTGACGCGCTTTTTCATCTACAGAGAAGTGACCTTCTCCCTGGAAAGTGTCTGAATCCTCCTTTTCTTGACGAATCAAGTAAGGAATGATTTTGTTAACGCGGATATAAAGTTCGGAACTGTCTTCTGCCGGACCGGAAATAATAAGTGGGGTACGGGCTTCATCGATCAGAATGGAGTCAACTTCATCCACCAACGCATAATAAAGCTGGCGCTGTACGCGTTCTTCCGGGCTGAAAGCCATATTGTCACGCAGGTAGTCAAAGCCGTATTCATTATTGGTACCATAGGTAATATCAGCACCATACGCTTCGCGTTTCGCAGGAGCAGGCATGCCAGGCAGGTTAATTCCCACCGTCAAGCCAAGAAATTCAAACAGCGGGCGGTTATTCTCAGCATCACGCTGCGCCAGATAATCATTCACCGTCACAACATGCACACCGCGTCCGGTCAAAGCATTCAGATAAGCCGGTAGCGTTGCAGTTAGCGTTTTACCCTCACCAGTACGCATTTCTGCAATGCAGCGCTCATTAAGTACTATCCCGCCCATTAACTGCACATCGAAATGACGCATGCCAAAAACACGCTTACTGGCTTCACGCACCACCGCAAAAGATTCAGGTAACAATGCTTCTAACTTCTCACCATTTTTAAGACGTTCGCGGAATTCCTGGGTTTTCGCTTTCAGTGCCTCATCAGAAAGCGCTTCCATATCGGGCTCGAGACGATTAATCACATCCACCACTTTACGCATACGGCGCAAAGTACGATCGTTACGACTACCAAAAACTTTGGTTAAAAATTTCATTAACATAGTAATTTTAATCTCAACAATGCCATTCTTTCAGTAATGGCATAACATCAGAAAATTTCAGGAAACTATAACTCGTCGCTATAGCGTTAACGTTATCGGCGTTACGCACAAGGACCCGCTCGAATACCCTGAGTCTGAGCCAACCAGAGTCCGGGCTGATGAATAACAGAAGGGAGAGGGAAATGATATTCCGCCGCAACAGACAACGTTAGCGGTTTGACTTCATGCGTCAACAGTGCATTCAGTGTCTCAAGTAATACCTGATGGTGTACAGTAGACGGAGATTCAGACGGCACAAAATTACTTGACTGGGGAATAGTCAGTGCAAAAGACAAATGGCGAATCACCGTGCGTATGGCATGTCGATGCCAGTAATCAACGCTAAACGATGAACGGCGGTGTGAATCCTTCAACGCCACCAGGTCAGTAAAATCAAAAGAAACCGAATTCTGGCGGCTTATTGCCGAAGAGGAATTTGATAGTGACGACGGATTCTGCGATTCTCCCAGACTGTTAGGCAAACCAAGACTCGCCGCGACCATCCCCAACAGAAGATGCGGCCAGAAATAACGCCTACCAAATTGTCGCCAACGATTTAGAATACCAATCACAAGTTTACTGTCCGTCGGAGCCTGCGTTATGCGTGATAGCCGCCCACATTCATTGGAATATCTTTTCGATAGCGCATCGGATGCGAAAAATAGTCCACTACGGGATATCCAGCAACGCGCTATCGCATTATTAAAACTTAATCGGGCCGTTAGCGCACTATTACCGACACAACTGCACCCCTGGTGCCGGGTCGCCAATTACCGACACAATCTGTTAGTGCTTGAAACCGCTAATGCCAGTTGGATGATGCGGTTACGTTATGAACAGCCAACGCTGCTCTCTGCACTACGTGCACAAATACTACCATCATTAGCTGCGATCGACATCAGGATTAATCCAGAGATGGCCGCAAAAGCGTATGAAAAAGAGAGAAAAGAAGCATCACCACACACAGAGAGATCATCTACGACGGCATTAAGAAAACTGAGTCCACAAAGTGCTGATATGTTGAAGGGATTGGCAAATCAAAGTCCAGAGGGATTAAAACGAGTGTTAGAACGACTGGCATCGCTGGCCGGAGAGAGTACCAGCAAAAACCAGTCGTAGCAGTAATCAGAATCTTTGGCTATCAGGCCAACACAGTAGAAGGTGCTTTGAAAGCCAAAGGCATTTCAGCCTCGTTTTCAAAGGTGACATATTCCCATGCTTCCTGTTTCGCCAGCACAGCCTGCAACAGCTTGTTGTTAAGCGCGTGACCTGACTTAAATGCCGTGAATGCACCGATGATGTTATGACCACACATAAACAAATCACCAATCGCGTCTAACATTTTGTGACGGACAAATTCATCATCAAAACGCAAACCATCTTCATTTAAGACACGATAATCATCAACGACGATAGCGCAATCGAAACTGCCGCCCAGGCACAACCCTCGAGACTGCAGATATTCAATATCACGCATAAAGCCAAACGTGCGTGCCCTGCTGATCTGACGAACAAAAGCATCAGCGGAAAAATCCAGACAATAACGCTGAGAACCGGCACCAATCGCTGGGTGATTAAAGTCGATGGTAAAATCCAAGCTAAAACCATTAAATGGTGTCAACTCAGCCCATTTATCACCGTCTTCAACACGCACAGGCTGTTTGATTCGAACGAACTTTTTAGCACAGTTCAGCTCTTCAATACCCGCATCCAACAGTAAATAAACAAATGGGCTGGCGCTGCCATCCATGATTGGAATTTCAGGTGCATCAACATCAATAACAATGTTATCAATGCCCAAGCCAGCGAGCGCGGCATTCAGATGTTCTACTGTAGAAATACGAACATCATGCTCATTAACCAAGCAAGTACAAAGCATGGTATCACGCACTGATTTTGCGTCAGCCGGAAAATCAACCGGTGGATTCAAGTCAGTACGGCGATAGATGACCCCGGTATTAGCCGGTGCAGGGCGCATAGTCAAGGTGACTTTCTTGCCGGTATGCAAACCGACCCCTGTCGCCTGTACAATACGCTTTAAAGTTCGTTGTTTGATCATCGTTTTATCTCGCAATTATCTGAACCTACGGCCTTAGTTTATACAAAGGCCGACGGCACAGTTTAGCACAAAGAGCGGAGATGCCAACCTTACGGTCAGATTAATCAGCCTGCTTACGCAAAAAGGCAGGAATATCCAGATAATCAGGCTCTTTATTAGTCTGAGTATTCGGATCATTCACCACTTTCGCGGCTGGTTTCTCCTGCGTCAACGGTGTCATACCATGTTGCTGGTAACGGTGATCCATGACAGGTTGACTGCTTTGTTTATTCGTAACCAAGGTGATTTCTGGACGCTTATCCATACCGATACCGGTAGCAACAACCGTTACACGCAGTTCATCATTCATATCTGGGTCCAACGATGTACCGATAACCACAGTTGCATTGTCAGATGCAAATGCGCGAATGGTATTACCAACAGTTTCAAATTCATCCAGACGCAGATCGAAACCGGCAGTGATGTTAACCAGCACACCACGCGCGCCAGACAGATCAATATCCTCCAGCAACGGACTGGAAATTGCCATCTCAGCCGCTTCTTCAGCACGATCTTCACCACGAGCGACACCTGACCCCATCATGGCATAACCCATTTCAGACATCACGGTACGCACGTCTGCAAAGTCCACATTCATCAAACCCGGACGAGTAATCAGCTCAGCAATCCCCTGTACCGCGCCTTTCAATACGTCGTTTGCCGCACCAAAAGCGTCCAGCAGCGAAATACCACGCCCCAGCACTTTCAACAATTTGTCATTTGGAATCGTAATCAAAGAGTCCACATGTTTGGACAACTCTGCAATCCCTTGCTCGGCAAAAGCCATTCGCTTTTTACCTTCAAAATTAAACGGTTTGGTAACCACCGCAACCGTAAGAATGCCCAAATCTTTTGCCACTTCGGCCACGACAGGAGCGGCACCAGTACCCGTCCCCCCCCCCATGCCAGCAGCGATGAATACCATATCCGCACCTTCCAGCGCAGTGCGCAGTGCTTCACGATCTTCTTCTGCTGAATTGCGTCCCACTTCCGGGTTTGCGCCAGCCCCCAGACCTTTGGTAATACCACTACCGATCTGAATGGTCTGACCTACCGCGGTTTTGCGCAGTGCCTGTGCATCGGTGTTTACCGCAAAGAATTCAACACCTTCAATGCGTTCACGCACCATGTGTTCGACAGCGTTACCGCCACCGCCACCAACGCCGATGACTTTAATCACCGCGTCATTGGTTAATTCCATAGGTTCAAACATAATTTCTCTCCGTTTTGTGCCTGTGTTACTTCGAGATCAAAAAAGTTGTGCCAAAAGATCTCTTTTGATAACCATTAAAATTCTTTTCTCAGCCAGCTGTTCAGGCGTTTAAACCAGTTGCTCACTGAGGCGCGTTTTTCAACTTCATGCTCACCATTAAGATGAGATTCTTTGCCATAATGCAGTAACCCCACGGCTGTAGAGTAGTAAGGCTCCTGCGCATAATCCGTTAAACCTGTAATATTCAAAGGCTGCCCAATGCGCACTTGCGTATGGAAAACACGCTGAGCACATGCTGCCAGACCGTCAATCTGCGCCGCACCACCTGTCAGCACGATTCCGGCGGCCAGATGATGTTTTACGCCTTGCTGACGTAACTGCTCCTGCAACTGTAAAAGTTCATCGTTTACCAGATTCAATAACTCGGTGTAACGCGGCTCAATCACCTCGGCCAGTGTCTGACGCTGCAAACTCCGCGGCGGGCGTCCCCCCACACTGGGTACTTCTACACTCTCATCTTTACTGACAACAGCACCGAGAGCGCAGCCATAGCGCACTTTAATTGCTTCAGCATCTGTTGGCGGTGTCCCAAACGCATAGGCAATGTCACTGGTCACTACGTTACCCGCATAAGGAATTACCTTGGTGTGACGTAATGCCCCACCGGTGTAGACCGCCATATCCATGGTGCCACCACCAATATCCACCACACAGACACCGAGCTCACGTTCATCTTCCGTCAACACCGCATAACTGGATGCCAGACCGGCAAAAATAAGCTGATCGACCTTAAGACCACAACGCTCCACGGCTTTGACAATGTTCTTTGCCATATCGTTGTGGCAGGTAATCAAGTGCACTTTCGCCTGCATACGCACACCAGATAATCCCACTGGATTTTTTATCCCTTCCTGATAATCAATGGCATATTCCTGTGGGATAACATGCAAAATGCGGTGTTCATCACGTACACGTACCGATTTAGCGGTATGTACGACACTTTCCACGTCTTCCGGCGTCACTTCTTCTTCTGAAATCGGCACCATGCCGATTTCATTCTGACAGCTGATATGCTTGCCGGATAATGCCAGATAGACCGATGAAATCTGGCAATCCGCCATCAACTCCGCCTGATCGATGGCACGCTGTACACACTTAACCACCGATTCAAGATCGTTGACGCCACCTTTATCCATGCCCCGTGATGGGCAACTCCCCACCCCGATAATATTGACCATTCCATCAGGCAGAACCTCTCCCACCAGTGCAGCCACCTTAGCTGTACCGATTTCCAGCCCAACTACCAGTTTTCTGTCCGTCGACTTGATCATTGCTCTTTAGCCTGTGCTTGATTTGGTTGCTGATTACCGTTCTTGTGCTGATCAATGTCTTGTTTCTGATCAATAAACGCCTGACCCCAACCTACTGCTGCACCAGAGTCATAACGTAAATCCACATAATCTATACGCTTATTTTCACTCTGTGCCTGCCGTTGTAACAGCGGATAAAGCTCCATAAAGCGTTGTAGACGACAGGTTCTATCATCTCGCCCTAACTCCAGACGGACATCATCATCCAGTTCCACTTTCCATGAATGACGTGCACTCATCGTCACGGTTTTCAACGTAAATTTTCCGGCCGCCAATATCTGGTTCACGGCTCGATATCCTTCAAGTACATCTTTCTGACTGCCTTCCGGTCCATACAGCATCGGCATTTTTTTATTGCCGATACGTTCTGCTGGTACGCTGAAAGAATTTCCTTCACTATCAATCATAAGCAGGTCATTCCAACGCGCGAAAGGCACATATTCAACCACATGAATCTTCAATTCATCGGGCCACTGCTTACGAACACTGACCTGTTTAATCCAGGGCAAACGTTCAATCTGCTGCTGAATAACATTCACATCCTGAGTCATGAATGTGCCTGGCGGTCCCAATGATAAAATCGCCTGCCGAATATCATCATTGGTGGTGTAATGTCGTTCACCGGTCACCACCAGTCTGGATAATGGCAGATGGCTGGCATCCTTCATCCAGCTCAATACCATCCAACTGCCCCAGATAATCGTACCCACCACCATCAACAGGAAAATAATTCCAGCCAGTTGACTACCATTACTACGGCGCGCACCGTTTAATTCTGGCTCATGTCCACGCGTGTTCAGCGCCGCCTGCGACATATCAACCAGCCAATTCCAAAATTCTGGCAACCAATTGAGAGAACGTGAAGCCACGCTGTTTGGCCGCCATAGGCACCAGACTATGGCTGGTCATTCCCGGCGACGTATTCACTTCCAGTAAATAAAACGCGCCATCGCTGTCCATCATCACATCCACTCGTCCCCAGCCACTGCAACCAAGAGCCTGGTATGCATCCATCGCCAGAGAGGCCAGGTAGTGCTCTTGTTTGTCAGACAGGCCACTCGGGCAGAAATACTGTGTCTCATCCGACAGGTACTTTGCCTCGTAGTCATAGAAAGTACCTGTTGCCTGAATCCGTATAGAAGGCAGTACCTCATCGCCCAGAATGCCAACCGTGAATTCCGGTCCGCTAAGACATTTCTCGACCAGTACCTCATCATCATGGTGAAAGGCCTCTTCCAGTGCTGAGTGCAACGCATCAGCCTGTTCAACCTTACTCATACCAACGCTGGAACCTTCACGGCTGGGCTTCACGATCAACGGCATACCCAGATGTGCCACCTGTTGTATCAAACGGCTCGAATCCATTTGCAGGAACTGCTGACGGTTCAAGACCACATAAGGTGAAACAGGCAAACCTGATGCCTGCCAAACCAGTTTGGTACGGCGCTTATCCATCGTAAGTGCCGAGGCCATAACACCACTGCCAGTGTAGGGCAGTTGTAAAAATTCCAGCACACCTTGCAAAGTACCGTCTTCACCACCGCGCCCATGGAGCGCGATAAAGGCTTTGGTAAATCCCTCGTCCTTTAAATGAATGACCGGGAAATCACGGATATCCACAGCATAGGCATCAATACCAGCCTCTTTCAGACCGGACAGAACTGCCTGCCCGGACAGCAAAGAGACTTCGCGTTCAGCGGAGATTCCACCAAGCAGTACAGCAACTTTCTCCGTCATGATGTCCTCACTCATTAATTTGTGGTCGTAATTGAGATTCAGCCAGCTTACGTGCCAGCTTGCCGATATTTCCGGCCCCCTGAACCAAGACCAAATCCTCACCCTGCAGCGCATGTGACAATAATTCTGGCAATACATCCACATCAGGAACCAAAATAGGATCAATCCTGCCTCGACCACGAATCGTACGGCATAGCGAACGGCTATCGGCCCCCGGGATCGGTGACTCACCTGCGGGGTAAACATCCAACATCAACAAAACATCGACCTGAGAAAGCACATGGGCAAAATCATCGTACAAATCACGGGTACGCGTGTAGCGATGTGGTTGAAAAATCATCACCAACCGTTTGTCCGGCCAACCCGCGCGCGCAGCTTTAATCGTGGCATCCACTTCCGTTGGGTGATGGCCGTAATCATCGACCAACATGGCCGAACCACTTTTACCGTTGACCAACGCCAACGGGAATTCGCCAAGAAAATCGAACCGGCGTCCCGTTCCCTGAAAGCGAGCCAGCGCCCGCAAGATCGCGTCATCATCGATACCCTCTTCAGAGGCCACCGCCACCGCTGCTGCCGCATTCAGCGCATTGTGACGTCCTGGCGCATTCAGCGTCACATCCAGCAACGGCTTACCCTGACGGGCTAGCGTAAAATGTCCCTGCGCACCAACCTGGCGATAACTGGCGATACGCACATCGGCATCGTCACTGAAACCATAAGTAGTAATGTAGCGCCCCACCCGCGGTAACAGTTCACGGATAACCGGGTCGTCCAAACACATCACGGCATGCCCATAGAAAGGCAGGTTATGCAGAAAATTGATAAACGTCTGTTTAAGCGTCTCAAAATTACCCTGATAAGTGTCCATGTGGTCTGCTTCAATATTCGTCACAATGGCGGCCATTGGCTGCAAGTGTAAAAATGAGGCATCACTCTCATCAGCTTCGGCAATCAGGTAACGACTGGATCCCAGGCGCGCATGAGCACCCGCCGCTTTCACCAATCCACCGTTGACAAACGTAGGATCCAGCCCTGCTTCTGCATAAATACTGGTAACCAACGCGGTGGTGGTGGTTTTACCATGCGTCCCCGCGATGGCAATACCGTGGCGAAAGCGCATCAACTCCGCCAGCATTTCAGCCCGACGAATCACCGGAATACGAGCTTCATGAGCCGCGATAATTTCCGGGTTGTCCGCCGAAATAGCACTGGACACCACTACCACACTCGCATCGCTCACATTTTCCGGACGATGATGGAAATAAATTTGAGCGCCCAACTCACTCAACTGTTGAGTAACGGCATTCGGTGCCAGATCAGAACCACTAATTTGGTACCCTTCATTAGCCAATACTTCGGCGATACCACCCATGCCGGCACCACCGATGCCAACAAAGTGGATGTGCCGGACACGATGCATCTCGGGCACGATTGAACGCAGTTTCGCCAGTTGTTGTGTATTCACTTTTTCCTATCGCAACCTACATTAAGCACCGGACAGTTATCCGGCTATTTTTATCATTAACAATGAGCCGCATCCGCAACCCGATGGCCTGCCGCCTTAACCACTTCCGCCGCAACCCGTTCAGTAGCATCGGGAATGGCCACGGTTCTGGCCTTTTGCGCCATGGCTTGCAGAGTGACGCGATCCCATCCCATCAGTGTTTCAGTTACCGTCTCAACGCTGAACTGTGCCTGCTCTATAATTTTGGCCGCTCCCGCTTTCTCAAGCGGTAACGCATTCCAATATTGCTGGCGGTCTTTGTGCTGAAATGGCACAAACAGCGCGGGTAATCCTGCCACTGCGATTTCACTGACCGTCAGCGCGCCTGCGCGGCAAACGACAACATCCGCCCAGGCATAGGCCGCTGCCATATCATCAATAAATTCGCTAATCTTGTGCTGTTCTTGCCCGGCCTGAAGGTAAGCGGCCTGCACATCTGCCAACGCACCTTTACCTACCTGATGCCAGATGGTGAACTGCTCACCCAGTCTGGCCGCGACACCGGGCATCGTTTGGTTAAGCACTCTCGCTCCCTGACTGCCACCTATCACCAGAATCCGGATCGGACCGCGGCGTTCGACTAAACGTTCAGCAGGCAAAGGCAAAGCCAACACGTCGGTACGAACCGGATTGCCCACCACATCAGCTCCGGGGAACGCACCAGGAAAAGCCTGAAGCACTTTTCTGGCAATACGGGAAAGCCAACGGTTGGTTAACCCCGCAATACCATTCTGCTCATGCAGTACCACCGGAATGCCGCACAGCCAAGCGGCCAAACCACCGGGACCAGACACATACCCGCCCATTCCCAGCACCACATCTGGCTGGTAGCGACGCATAATCGCCTGAGCCTGGCGTACCGCACGGAAGATACGCAGCGGAGCACACAACTGAGCTTTAAGCCCTTTTCCCCGCAGGCCGGAAATACGG
Source organism: Prodigiosinella confusarubida (assembly GCF_002847015.1). Taxonomy (GTDB): domain Bacteria; phylum Pseudomonadota; class Gammaproteobacteria; order Enterobacterales; family Enterobacteriaceae; genus Prodigiosinella; species Prodigiosinella aquatilis. The sequence goes on along the minus strand of NZ_CP025085.1, from coordinate 1,333,543 downwards.
ATGAAATCAATGTCGATACCATGCTTTGGCACTAAATCCGCTTCCATACGATCAGCCGTTCCTAACCAACGTACCTGCCAGCCCTGCGCCATCAAATGATGTGCCACAGCCAATCCAGGGAAAACATGCCCCCCGGTTCCTCCGGCCATCACCATCAAACGCTTGCCTTTGCCACTCATCGGGCACTCCTCGTAAACGCCTGCGCTTTCGTCAGTCGCGTTTCAAAATCAATGCGCAGCAACAGTACGATGGCGGTCGACATGATTAACAGACTCGAACCACCGTAACTGATCAGCGGCAATGTCAACCCTTTGGTCGGCAACATGCCCGCAGCGGCGCCAACATTAACCAGAATCTGAAAGCTAAACCAAATACCGATTGAACAGGCCAGAAATCCGGAAAACCGTTGATCAATTTCCAGCGCCCGCCGGCCAATCGACATCGCACGAAAAGCGACGAAGAATATCATTAACAACGCTAATACCACACCAACATAGCCAAGCTCTTCGCCTAAAATCGAGAAAATAAAGTCGGTATGGGCTTCCGGCAAATACTCCAGTTTCTGTATAGAATTTCCCAGTCCTTGCCCCCACAATTCGCCTCGGCCAAACGCCATCAACGATTGTGTCAACTGATAACCGCTACCAAACGGATCATTCCATGGATCCCAGAACGAAGTGACCCGTCGAATACGATATGGCTCAGCGGCGATCAGCACGCAAACAGCAAATATTCCGCAGCCGATGATGGACAGAAACTGCCACAATTTCGCCCCTGCCAGAAACAGCATGGCCAGTGTTGTGATAAACAGCACTACCACCGTTCCCAAGTCGGGCTGGGCCAGCAATAACACCGAAATAATCACCATCACGCCCATCGGTTTACAAAAGCCCCAGAAGTTATTACGAACTTCATCAACCTTGCGCACCATATAACTGGAGAGGTAGCAAAACAGCGCCAGTTTCGATAGTTCTGCCGGCTGTATACGTAAAGGCCCGAACGAAATCCAGCGTGATGCGCCATTCACCGACCCCCCGATCACCAGAACCACCAGCAACAATGCCAGAGAAATCAGCAAAAACACGGCACTGTAACGTTGCCACATCGCCATTGGGATACGCATGGTGATCAGCGACAGAGCAAAAGCCAACCCCAGGTACAGTGCATCACGCTTGGCGAACAAAAATGGATCATTCGCCAGACGCTGACCTATCGGCATGGACGCGGAAGTCACCATGACAAGCCCCAACACCGCCAGCCCCAGCGTCAACCATACCAACGTCCGGTCATACAGTACGGTACTGAGGTTGTCGCTTTCACGCGTCCCCATTACCCAACTTTTCAGCCGCCCTAAGATGGCCAACCGAACGATACTCATTATCCCAGCTCCTCTGCCAGACGAGCGAACTCATCGCCGCGCTGTTCAAAACTTCGGAATTGGTCAAGACTGGCGCAGGCAGGTGACAGCAACACAACATCCCCGGCTCTTGCCCGATCGGCAATCAGATGCATTGCCTGCGTCATCGTTTCTGTCTGCTCAGCTATTTCAGGCCGCAGTGCCGCCAGCAATCCACCATCGCGACCAAAGCAATAAAGACGGATATTGTCACCCTGGATATAGGTCAGTAGTGGTGAGAAATCCGCGGACTTACCATCCCCGCCTAACAACAGATGCAGCGTGCCATCGACAACCAGTCCACTTAATGCGGCTTCCGTACTGCCGACGTTGGTCGCTTTCGAATCGTTAATCCAGCGAATCCCCCGGCGTTCCAGCACCAGTTGAAAACGGTGCGCCAGACCAGTAAAAGTGGTCAGGGCTGTCAAGGCTGATGAGCGTGGAATGCCGACTGCATCTGCCAATGCCAGTGCGGCCAAGACATTGGTGTAGTTATGCTGTCCGACCAGTTTGATTTCACGCGTGTTGATGACACGCTCACCTTTAACCCGCAACCAGGTTTCCCCCTGCTGACGGTTAAGATGATAATCACCCACATCCACACCAAAACTGAGGCATCGCTCATCAGCGCCACGGATTGGCATCGTGAGTGCGTCATCCGCGTTCACGATACAGACCTTGGCATTCTCATAAATACGGAGTTTGGCCGCACGATACTGCTGCAACCCCAGCGGATAGCGGTTGGTATGATCTTCCGTCACGTTCAGAATGGTTGCTGCCGCCGCATGCAGGCTACTGGTGGTTTCCAGTTGGAAGCTCGATAACTCCAGCACATACAATTGGCATTCCTGCTTCAGCAATTGCAACGCCGGTACACCGATATTTCCCCCCACACCCACAGCCCAACCTGCCGTACGAGCCATATCCCCGACCAGCGTGGTAACAGTACTTTTACCATTGGAACCGGTGATAGCCACGATAGGCGCTTGCGCCTCGCGGCAGAACAGTTCGATATCACCCACAATTTCAATGCCTGCCTCTGCGGCAGAACCAAGCACGGGTGTAGATAATGCAATACCGGGGCTGGCGACAATCAGATCGGCGCTCATTAACCAATCGTCATGCAAACCTCCCAGATAACGCTCAACATGTTCCGGCAGTTTGTCCAGGCCTGGCGGACTGATACGGGTATCCACCACGCGGGGTACCACCCCGCGCGTAAGGAAGAAATCAACACAGGAAAGCCCGGTCAGGCCCAACCCGATAATGACAACTTTTTTACCCTGATAGTCCATGTTTTACCGTACCTTAAGCGTTGCCAGGCCTATAAGCACCAGCATCAGCGAAATAATCCAGAACCGGACAATAACCCGCGGCTCCGGCCATCCTTTAAGCTCGTAATGGTGATGAATCGGCGCCATACGGAAAATACGCTGACCGCGAAGCTTAAACGATCCCACCTGCAAAATGACCGACAGCGTCTCAACCACAAAGACACCGCCCATGATGAGCAGCAAAAATTCCTGACGCAGTAACACAGCAATCGTGCCCAGCGCGCCCCCCAGAGCCAGAGATCCGACATCGCCCATGAAAACCTGTGCCGGATAGGTGTTGAACCATAGAAAACCCAATCCGGCACCGACAATAGCGGTACACACAACCACCAATTCGCTGGCATGGCGAATATAGGGAATATGCAGGTAACTGGCGAAATTCATGTTCCCAGTTGCCCATGCCACCAACGCGAACCCCCCTGCCACAAACACCGTTGGCATAATCGCCAGGCCATCCAGGCCATCGGTCAGGTTGACCGCATTGCTGGTGCCGACAATCACAAAATAGGCCAACACGATATACATCAACCCCAGTTGCGGCATGATGTCTTTAAAAAATGGCACCACCAGTTGGGTAGCTGGCGTGCCTTTGCCAATGGCATACATGGAAAACGCCACCGCCAGCGCCAGCAGCGACTGCCAGAAGTATTTCCAGCGGGCAATCAACCCCTTGGAGTCTTTACGCACAACTTTACGATAGTCATCCACAAAACCGACGATGCCATAACCCACCAAAACCAGCAGTACGCACCAGACATAAGGATTGGACAGATTGACCCACATCAATACCGAAATAATGATGGAGGCCAGAATCATCACGCCCCCCATCGTCGGTGTTCCACGTTTGCTGAAATGGGACTCCGGTCCTTCATTACGTACAACCTGACCAATCTGTAAACGTTGCAGCCAGGCAATCAGGTGCGGCCCCATCCAGAGCGAAATAATTAATGCAGTCAGCAGGCTGACAATGGCTCGAAACGTCAGATAGGAAAAGACGTTAAAGCCGGAATAGAATTTGACCAAATGCTCGGCCAGCCAGACTAACATGTTGCATTCTCCTTTAATGCGCGCACTACTTGCTCCATTGCAGCACTGCGTGAACCTTTAACCAAAATGGTAATCGTTTTATGTTCTGTAACTAAAGCCAGCAACCGGACAATCAGTGCCGGTTTGTCATGAAAATGTTCACCTTGTCCGCTGGACTGGCTGATCAGTTCACTCAATGTTCCTACACTCAGTACGTTATCAATCCCGGCAAGACAGGCGGCTTCTCCGACCTGACGATGACACGCCGGAGCATCCGCGCCTAATTCCGCCATATCGCCGACCACCATGACACGATATCCCGGCATTTCAGCCAGCGTCTGCACGGCAGCAATCATCGATCCGACATTGGCGTTATAGCTGTCATCCAGCAGTAATTTCCCGTCCGCCAGCTCAATTGGAAATAATCTTCCTGGTACCGCCTGCAATTGGGCCAAACCGGCCTTAACCGCTTCCGGCGAGGCACCCACCGACATAGCCAATGCCGCGGCCGCCAATGCATTGGCGATATTGTGCTGGCCTGGTAAGGGCAACGTTATGGCGATCTGTCCATGCGGACTATGCAACGTGAACGATGTGCACTGACCGCTAACCACAATATCGCTGGCAAAAAAATCGATATCGCCATCAGCCTGCGGCGAAAAGCTCCACACAGTTTTATCCGTTAACAGCGCTTGCCAGTGCGGCCAATCATTACTGTCCGCATTAATAATGGCGATCCCGTGTTCGGACAGACCATTGAAAATCTCACCTTTCGCCTGCGCCACTCCAGCCAAAGAACCAAAACCTTCCAGATGCGCCGCTGCGATGTTATTCACCAGTACACTTTCCGGACGGACCATCTTCGTGGTATAGGCAATCTCGCCGATATGGTTGGCCCCCAGCTCAATCACCGCAAAATCATGCTGCGGCGTCAGGCGTAACAATGTCAGTGGCACGCCGATATCGTTGTTAAAATTACCGGCGGTATACAGCACATTGCCACACTGGCGCAGAATCCCGGCGGTCATCTCTTTCACCGAGGTTTTCCCCGATGAACCGGTTAATGCCACGACACGGGCACGAGACTGCTGACGAACCCAGGCCGCCAACACGCCTAATGCCAGGCGAGTATCGTTGACAATCAGTTGTGGCACAGAAATATGTAAGCGCTTACTGACCAATAATGCTGCCGCGCCATTATTAACGGCATCATCGGCATAATCATGAGCATCAAATTTTTCACCCCGCAACGCGACGAACAGGCTGCCAGCAGCCAGTTTGCGGGTGTCAGTAGAAACATCGTCGATCATCAGATCTTCACCAACCAGCTCGGCGCCTAGCACCGTGGCCAGTTGCCGCAACGAGACGCTGATCATACGATGACCCCCAATAGACGAGCGACTGTAATGCGATCCGAATAATCCAGCCGCTGATTTCCTACTAGCTGATAATCTTCATGTCCTTTACCCGCCACCAGCACCACATCGTTTTCCGACGCCTGCATCACTGCACTGGTCACCGCCTCGGCCCGACCGGCAATCACCTGAACACGGCCGGCATCCATCAATCCGCTGAGAATCTCCAGCACAATTTCCTGTGGTTCTTCGCTACGGGGATTGTCGTCCGTCACGATAACCCGATCAGCCAGTTGCTCGGCGATCCCCCCCATAAGTGGGCGCTTACCTTTGTCCCGATCACCACCACAACCAAATACGCACCATAGTTTCCCTTTGCAGTGTAACCGTGCGGCCTCAAGCGCCTTTTCCAGGGCGTCCGGTGTATGTGCATAATCGACAACAACCGTCGGTTTGCCGTCAATATGAAAAACTTCCATTCTGCCGCACACCGGTTGTAGCGTAGAGCCGGTCTTGATCAGTTTGTCTAACGGATACCCCAGCGATAACAGAGTAGCCAGCGCGAGTATCAGATTGCTGACATTAAACGCGCCCATCAGTCGGCTGTTGATCGCACCTTGTCCCCAACTGGAGGCAATATGCACGGTGAAACCACTGTCGTGGTAATCAACCCGCGTCGCTTTTAACCAGCGCCCACGGCAACCCGGCACCAGATTGTTTTCCATCGTAACGGCGACCGCATCCGGCAGTTGGCTCAGCCAGCGGCGTCCGACTTCATCATCCGCGTTGATAATCGCCTGACCTACCTGATGGTCGGCAAACAACGACCATTTCGCCGCTTCGTAATGCGCCATATCACCGTGGTAATCCAGATGATCACGACTTAAATTGGTAAAGACGGCAGCAGCGAAAGGCAACGCCGCCACACGGTATTGCACCAAACCGTGGGATGACACTTCCATCGCCGCCAGCGTCGCGCCTTGTTCCACCAGCTGACTTAATACCTGTTGAACATCTACCGCAGACCCAGTGGTATTTTCCGTCGGGACGACATGCCCCAATAGCCCGTTTCCCACCGTCCCCATCACTGCACTGTGTTCACCCAATGTCTGGCTCCATTGCGCCAGTAACTGTGTCGTGGTGGTTTTACCGTTAGTCCCGGTTACCCCAATCAACTTTAATTTTTCAGCAGGTTGCTGATAAAAACGTCCCGCCAGTGCAGATAAACGCTGATTAAGGCTACTCAGATAAATTACTGGTACGCCGTGAATTTCACGCCAGGTACCATCAGGAGAATTAGCATCGGCCTCAGCGATTATCGCTGATACCCCTTGCGCAATGGCCTGCGGAATATAGTGCCGCCCATCCGTTTTATGCCCGACGATGGCAACAAACAGATCCCCGGCAGCCGCAATACGGCTGTCTAATGTCATTTCCCGCAGCGCACGCTCCGGGGCATTCTGCACCCACGGAGCCAGTAAATCGCGCAAATTACGATCGGCCACCTGAACCCTCTTTTCTGTTAATTACAAATTCGTTTTTATCACCCACAGGCAAGGCATCCGGCTCAATATTCATGGTACGCAGGACGCCGCCCATGATGGCGCCGAACACCGGCGCAGACACCGCACCACCATAATATTTCCCAGCATGAGGATCGTTAATCACCACCACCAGAGCAAAACGGGGATTACTGGCAGGCGCAACACCGGCGGTATAGGCAATATATTTGTCGATGTATTTCCCATCCGGCCCGACTTTTTTCGCCGTACCGGTTTTAATTGCAATGCGATAGCCTTTCACCGCCGCCTTGACTCCTCCGCCACCGGGTAACGCCACACTTTCCATCATGTGCACCACAGTCCGGACAATTTGCTCAGGGAAAATACGTTCACCAGGAACCGGGGGATCGACTTTGGTGATCGATAAAGGGCGGTAAATACCAAAACTACCGATGGTAGCGTAGACACGTGCCAGTTGGAGTGGTGTCACCATCAGTCCATAGCCGAAAGCAAAAGTTGCGCGTTCAAGGTCAGACCAGCGTTGCCTATCTGGGAGAAGCCCGCGGCTTTCCCCCACCAATCCCAGATTTGTCGGTTTGCCTATGCCAAAACGAGAATAAGTATCAACTAACGCCGACGCAGGCATGGCCAGTGCCAATCGCGACACCCCGACATTGCTGGATTTTTGCAGCACCCCGGTTAACGATAATTCTTTGTAATGACCTACGTCTCTGATTTCATGGCCTTTAATATAATAAGGTAGCGTATTTAGTACCGAATCGACATTGACGATATGACGTTGTAAAGCCGTCATCACGACCATTGGTTTAACCGTTGAACCCGGTTCGAAGATATCGGTGATGGCTCGGTTACGTATCGCACTGCTTGGTGTACCCGCCAGATTGTTTGGGTTATAGGAAGGGCTATTTGCCATTGCCAGCACTTCCCCCGTATTGATATCAACCAATACCGCCGTACCGGATTCAGCTTTGTTAAACGCCACTGCATTGTTCAATTCCCGGTAAACCAGCGCCTGCAAACGCTCATCAATGCTCAATATCAGATTGTGCGCTGCCTGGCCGTCAACAGAAGAGACATCTTCAATAACCCGGCCAAAACGGTCTTTCCGCACCGTGCGCTCTCCCGGCCGGCCAGTTAACCAACGGTCGAAGCTTTTTTCGACACCTTCGATGCCTTTACCATCAATATTGGTAAATCCAATCAAATGAGCCGTCACTTGTCCGGAAGGATAGTAACGACGCGACTCCTGACGCAGATTAATACCAGGAAGCTTCAACTTATGGATATATTCGCCAATTGTCGGATTAACCTGGCGAGCCAGATAAACAAAACGACTATTCGGGTTGGCATTCACTTTCGCCGCTAACTGGTCAAGGGGAATGTCCAACGCATCCGATAGTGCTTTCCAACGAGTATCCTGCGTGATCCCACCGTGGTCATTAAGATCTTTTGGGTCTGCCCACACCGCATTGACAGGCACACTCACCGCCAACGGGCGCCCGGACCGATCACTGATCATACCGCGAGAAGTGGGAATTTCCTGTACACGCAGGGAACGCATGTCGCCTTCACGCACCAACTGATCGGGATTAATCACCTGAAGGTAGGCGATTCTCAGCATCAGACCAACCATGCACAAAAGAATGCCAGCGCAGAGCAATGCAAAACGCCAGCTAACAAAGCTGGCATGTTCTTCCTGGCGTTTTAACCTTCTTGTGCGTGTTACTCTCATTATTTAGCGATGCCTATCAGTTCATTGTTTAACCACAATATTTTCCTGTGAAGGATCAACATGCTCCATGTGTAATTTTTCTGTTGCAATCTGCTCAATACGGCTATGGTCACCCAGTACATTCTCTTCCAGAATCAGATTGCGCCACTCAATATCTAATGCATCACGCTCCAACAATAACTGTTCACGCTGCGCCGTCAGTAAGCGAGTACGGTGAGTCGTCGTTACCACCAGCAGTGCAGAAACCAGAACTGCAATTAACAACAACAAGGGAAGCTTGCCATTACGCAGCAAATCTTCACCGATGACGCCAACTAAACCATGGCGCTCATTGCCCATCATGATGCCAGTCTCTCCGCAAAACGCAGTACTGAACTCCGCGCTCGCGGGTTTTCCGCGATTTCGGCGTCAGAAGGCATCATCTTTCCGGCTACCTTGAGCGTCCGCCCGCCCTGGCTACGTAGCTGATCCTCCGTCAACGGCAAACCGGCCGGAACCTGTGGTCCCCGGCTATGCTGACGGATAAAACGTTTAACAATACGATCTTCCAGGGAATGAAAACTGATAACGGAAAGCCGACCATGAGGAGCCAATACCGTCAGTGCACCGGCCAACGCCTGTTCAATCTCTTCCAACTCACTATTGATATAAATACGGATAGCCTGAAACGAACGCGTAGCTGGATGTTTATGCTTCTCACGAACCGGGCTGGCCGCAGCGATCAGTTCAGCCAATTCTTTGGTTCGCGTCAGCGGAGAGATCTTGTTGCGCTCTACAATGGCTCGTGCAATGCGCTTGGCAAAGCGCTCCTCACCAAACGTTTTTAATACCCAAACAATGTCTTCGGCTTCAGCCTTCATCAGCCATTCGGCGGCGGAGATACCACGAGTGGGATCCATGCGCATATCCAGCGGTCCATCACGCATAAACGAAAAACCACGCTCTGGATCGTCAAGCTGTGGCGATGAGACACCTAAATCGAGCAATATTCCGTCGATTTTCCCCGTCAGCTCACGTTCCTGCACGTAATCAGCCAATTCAGAAAAAGGCCCGTGGATAATAGAAAAACGCGCATCATCAATCGCACTGGCAGCCACAATCGCCTGTGGGTCACGATCGATCGCCAGCAGACGACCGTCTGGCCCAAGATGGGACAGAATAAGGCGGGAATGACCACCGCGACCAAAGGTACCGTCAATATAAATGCCGTTACTACGGATCTTCAGGCCATTAACGGCCTCATCTAACAGGACGGTGGTATGCTTATAATTTTCTACCATGACTATAGTGATAAGTCCTGTAACCGCTCAGATAACGGTTCCTGAGTTGTTTGTTCAGCGTCTATATCTTCCTTGACTTGTTGATACCAGGTCTGTTCATCCCACAGTTCAAACTTATTGAACTGGCCAACCAGCATCACTTCTTTTGTAAGTCCCGCATGTTGCCGCAACGTGGACGCTAACAATAAACGTCCGGCATTATCCATCTGACACTCACTGGCATGCCCCAGCAACAAACGCTGAACACGACGTTCGGCGGGATTCATACTCGATAAACGAGAAAGCTTTTGTTCAATAATTTCCCATTCAGGTAACAGGTAAAGCAGCAGGCAGGGCTGATGAAGATCAATGGTACAAACCATTTGACCTTGAGCTTCCTCGTTCAGTACTTCCCGGTAACGGGTTGGTACGGCAAGCCGCCCTTTACTGTCGAGATTAACCAGCGTCGCCCCACGAAACATGACTGTGTTTAATCCTTAATGGTCATTTTTACCACTTTGCCCCACAAAATCCCACTAATTAGAGTTTACGGAGGGTATTAAAAGCTTGTCAAGCAAGTGACGACGCGTCCGGTAATTATTTCCGGCGCAATTCGGAAGGGAAACGACCGTTTAAAAAACATCAAAATGGATTAATGGAGATTAAGACTGTGATAATTTAAGGAAAATTAATGACTCAAAAAATTCGACGTAAAAATATAGCGTTTTTTATTCCACAAAATATTATTTTCATTGTCACATATAGATACGTAATGTTTATATTATCGGAATAACCCGAAGAGTAATTCATGACTGATTTTTCAGCATTTTTGCACTGATGGTTTCTTGTTCAGGCTGAAATTAACATCCTATTAACATTTATTTTTGACTACATCCCATTTTTTTGACGTGGTTAACGTAATTTTTCACTTTAATTGCCGTTATGGATTCTCAAAAAAACAAAAATTTGTTTTTTTTGCAAAAATACGCTGAATAACTGTTTATATTTACAGTGTTCATTCTTCTGCCAGTGAATTATTTTCGCTATTACTTCCACACCACCATCATTTACAAACACTCAACATAAACCAATTCTACCCCATAAAAACACAACCCAATGTTTTATCTATATTTTTATGCTTTCCAAGCGATAATCAAATGAAAATTCAAATTTGAGCTAATAAAGTAACGAGAATATAGGAAAAACAGATATAAATAAAAATTTATAGCTACTTATTTATTTATAATCAGTGATGTAAACTGCACAAAAGGCAATATTTCAAAATAAAAAACCAAATAACAAGCACAATTCTGGTTATATCTCTATATCAACACTGGAGCTTTATCCGTATGCTTTCCCCTACTTCACGATGGCGCAATGCACTTGCGGATACCTTTGCAATGGTGGTTTATTGCTTTATCACCGGCATGGCCATTGAAATCCTGCTTTCAGGTATGACATTCCAGCAATCTCTTTCTTCCCGGTTACTTTCCATTCCAGTGAATATTTTCGTTGCCTGGCCATATGGCATATACCGCGATCGAATTTTGCTTTTGGTGATGAAATTCGGCCCTCATCATCGATGGATGCAGAATCTGGCCGACCTGTTTGCCTATGTGAGTTTTCAATCTCCCGTTTATATTGCCGTTCTATGGTCGATAGGTGCAGATCCTGCTCAAATAATGACAGCCGTAGCCAGTAATGCGCTGATATCTATGGTTATGGGAGTCGCATATGGTTATTTTTTGGAATATTGCAGACATCTTTTCCGGGTAAAGGGCGCCAATCAAAGGCAGATTGTCAGCCATTGATTATTTCGTGGTAACCACTCACTGGAATAAAAGATGACATTGAGAAAATGAGAACTTTCTTAACAGGTGCCATAGTGAAAATAATTATGGCACCTGATGTTGATAGAAAATATTAACGCCGACTCAGAGAACCACGGCGATAGAGATTACGGCGAATCCTGTTCAACCCCGGCTTTGGCTTATGTGGTTCATCCAGGCTGGCAAGAACCAGTTCCAGTACACGTTCGGCAACCTCACGGTGTCGCTGAGCCACAGCCAGTACCGGGCATTCAAGAAAATCCAGTAACTCATTGTCACCAAAGGTAGCGATCGCCAGATTAGTTGGCAGCCGACCGCTCTTCTTCAACGTCACATCCATCACGCCCTGCAACAATGGGAAAGAGGTCGTGAACAGGGCCTCCGGCATAGGATGATCCTGTAAATACTGTGCAAACACAGCGGCGGCGGCACTTCGCTCATAACTGTTGGCATAGAGATAGTCCACCTGACGCGGATCATCAGCCCAAGCTTGACGGAATCCTTGTTCACGCAGGAAACTGACGGATAGTTCCGGCAACGCGCCCAAATACATGACGCTATTAGCCGGAATCTTGCGCAGCTCTTGAGCCAACATTTCCGAGTCTTCCATATCCGCACCGACCACACTGGTGAAATGTTCTCTATCCAGAGCACGATCCAGCGCAATAATAGGCAAACTATTGTTTGCCCAACGTTGATAGAAAGGATGTTCCGGCGGTAATGCCGTAGAAACGATAATGGCATCAACCTGACGCTGTAACAGATGTTCAATACAACGCATTTCATTATCAGGCTGATCTTCAGAACAGGCAATCAACAGCTGGTAACCACGCTGACGGGCCTGACGCTCCAGATAATTGGCAATCTTCGTATAACTGGTATTTTCCAGATCGGGAATCACCAATCCAATTGAACGGGTACGCCCGGCACGCAGACCAGCAGCGACAGCGTTAGGATGATAATTGTGTTCTCTTACCACCGCCATGACTTTTTCTACGGTCTTATCGCTAACGCGATACTGTTTTGCTTTACCGTTGATCACATAACTGGCGGTAGTGCGTGAAACACCCGCAAGACGCGCGATTTCATCCAGTTTCACGGTAACCCCTTAATTAAGTCGGATAAAAAATAAAAATAGAGTGATAACCATAGACTAACCAAGGTTATCGTGCCGATCTAACCGCAGAATCTACTGGCGGGCAACCGTTTTTATCATCTATAAGACGAAGAGAAATGATATTAATAGGCCCGATATTATTATCGGGCCCTTGCTACCTATCAGTATATGATCTGGCGTATTAACGCATGATCTTATCACCACGCGACACGCCAACAACACCAGAGCGCGCCACCTCGACAATGTCTGCGACTTCACGCACCGCATGCAGGAAAGCGTCCAGCTTATCGCTGGTACCTGCCAGTTGCACAGTATAAAGAGAGGAAGTCACATCCACAATTTGGCCACGGAAAATTTCCGTACTGCGTTTTACTTCCTCACGACCGTAACCAGTCGCCTGGAGTTTCACCAGCATGAGTTCACGTTCAACATGAGCCCCTTGTCCTAATTCACTGACGCGCAAGACATCCACCAGCTTATGCAGCTGCTTTTCAATCTGTTCCAGCACTTTCTCATCCCCCACGGTCTGAATAGTCATGCGGGATAGTGTGGGATCGTCAGTAGGCGCCACCGTCAAGCTTTCAATATTGTAGCCACGCTGGGAAAACAGTCCGATAACGCGCGACAAAGCACCCGATTCATTTTCCAGTAATACTGATAAAATCCGACGCATCATCAGGTTCTCTCCGTTTTGCTTAACCACATTTCGTCCATTCCGCCGCCACGGATCTGCATGGGATAGACATGCTCATTGCTATCCACTCTGACATCAACAAATACCAGCCGGTTCTTATGTGCCAACGCCTCTTTCAGCTTAGGTTCCAGCTCCTCAATCGTATCAATGGTGATACCAACATGCCCGTAGGCTTCCGCCAACTTGACGAAATCAGGCAGAGACTCCATGTAAGAGCTGGAATGACGTCCAGAATAAATCATATCCTGCCACTGCTTCACCATACCCAGGAAACGGTTGTTCAGATTAACCACCACCACCGGTAGATCATATTGCAGCGCGGTGGAAAGCTCCTGAATGTTCATCTGGATGCTGCCGTCGCCAGTGATACAGATAACAGTTTCTTCCGGCAACGCCAGCTTAATCCCCAGTGCGGCAGGCAAACCAAACCCCATGGTACCCAGCCCACCCGAATTGACCCAGTGGCGCGGCAAATCAAACGGATAATACAATGCGGCGAACATCTGATGCTGCCCTACGTCGGACGCCACATAAGCCTTACCTTCAGTCAGGCGATACACCGTTTCGATCACCGCCTGAGGTTTAATGGTATCGCTACTCTCGATGTACTTCAGGCAGTGACGGGCACGCCACTGCTCAATGCTCTGCCACCAGTCGCGCAGAGCATCAAACCCTTGCTGTGCAGCACCATCCTGTCCCAGTAACGTCAACATCAGACTCAGCACCTGCTTGGCATCACCCACAATAGGAATGTCAGCGCTGACTGTTTTTGAAATAGAAGCCGGGTCGATATCAATATGCAATATGGTGGCATTCGGACAATATTTGGACAGATTATTGGTGGTACGGTCGTCAAAACGCACACCGACAGCAAAAATTACATCGGCGTTATGCATCGCCATGTTTGCTTCATAGGTACCGTGCATCCCTAGCATCCCCAAACTCTGACGATGTGTTCCCGGGAAACCGCCCAATCCCATCAAAGACTGTGCTACAGGCAGGTTCAGCTTCTCGGCCAGTTCACGCAGTTCCTGATGACAACCCGAGTTAATCACCCCACCACCGCTATAAACCACCGGTCTTTTCGCCGCCAGCAGCGTATTCAGGGCCCGCTTGATCTGGCCTTTATGCCCCTGCACTGTGGGATTATAGGAACGCATGCTGACATGGTCCGGATAGGCATAAGGCAATTTATTCGCCAGATTCATGATGTCTTTCGGCAAATCCACCACCACCGGACCTGGACGTCCACTGGACGCCAGATAGAACGCTTTTTTCAGCGTGGTGGGAATATCCTCCGCCTGCTTGACCAGATAACTATGCTTCACCACCGGGCGAGAAATGCCTACCATGTCGCATTCCTGAAAGGCATCATAACCAATCAGTGACGTCGCCACCTGACCCGAAATCACCACCAAAGGGATAGAATCCATGTAGGCCGTGGCAATACCGGTAATCGCATTGGTTGCTCCCGGTCCTGATGTCACCAGCACCACCCCTACTTTTCCGGTAGCTCGAGCATAACCATCAGCCATATGTACCGCGCCTTGCTCATGGCGCACCAGAATATGCTCGATTCCACCAACCGTATGCAAAGCGTCGTAGATATCCAGCACTGCTCCGCCCGGATAGCCAAACACATGTTTTACGCCCTGATCGATCAACGATCGGACCACCATCTCGGCGCCTGACAACATCTCCATGGGTTTGCCTCTTTTGTTCAAATAGCGAATCGCTTCCGTATGGCAGGGAAATTCCCCCACGCTCACGTTATTTTTTTTAGATATAACTCGTTAACATAACGCCAGATTATGGTGCAGGCAAACCGCAAGTGACACCTGTAGATAGAGATATTCTGGTAAATAAACTGTTAAAAGATTATCCATTGAGATAAAACGCTAGGGAGTACCCATCGAATCTAAAAATATCCTGCAATGGTCGCTAATTACAGCGTGAAATTTTGATAGAAAAACAATAACCAATCGGTGTTATTGCCGCCGATCTCACTGAACCTAGGCGTACATTGCATCAATTTCCAGTTGATATCGCTGTTGTATCACTTTGCGGCGGAGTTTTAGCGTAGGTGTCAACTCTCCTTGTTCCATGGAAAACGGTGCCGAAAGAAGCGTGAATTTTTTTACCTGCTCAAAATGAGCAAACTCTTTCTGTATCTCCTGCAGCCGCTGATCAAACATGTCCAGAATATGAGTGTGGCGCAGCAACTCCAGTCGATCCTGATATTTCAGATTGATAGCGTGAGCGTACTCTTCAAGCACGTCAAAACAGGGAACAATTAACGCAGAAACGTATTTACGTGTATCGGCAATCACCGCGATCTGTTCGATGAACCGGTCCTTACCCAGTATGCCTTCAATATATTGCGGAGCGATATACTTGCCGCCTGCGGTTTTCATCATGTCTTTCAGACGCTCAGTGATAAACAGATATCCCTGTTCATCAATCTGGCCGACGTCACCGGTTTTGAACCAGCCATCCGCAGTGAACACTGCTGCGGTATCCTCTGGCCGATGGAAATAGCCACGCATCACAAGAGCGCCACGCACCTGAATTTCATTTTCTTCTTCCGCGATACGGATTTCCACCCCCGGTAGCGGCGTACCTACAGAACCCAGACGGAAATTATCGGCTTCCCAACAGGAAACCGTGGCGCAGGTTTCTGTCAGGCCATAACCATAGACAATACGGATACACATCGACTGGAAAAAAACGATGATATTATCGTCCAACCGAGCACCCGCAGCCGGAAGGAAACGGACTTGTCCGCCCAACAGTGAACGCAGTTTGCCCAACACCAGTCGGTCAGCACAACGATACATCAGATTACGCCAGATACCGGGCCGTTTTCCACGCTGCTGCCGTAAAAATACCTGCCGGCCTTGAACCATCGCCCAGAGAAATAAAACTCGACGATACCAAGGAGCTTGCGCTACCTGTTCATGAATCCCGCTGTAAACCTTTTCATAGAAACGCGGCACCGCACACATGACAGTGGGTTTCACATCATTCATTGCCCGGCGTACCTGATTGGTATCGCTGAGATACACATTCTGCGCGCTGCTATGCATGATGATGAAACTCCAGACACGCTCAAATACATGGGATAACGGCAGAAAACACAAAGAAACATCGTCCTGGGTGACCGTCAACCGCTGCTCATGTGACCGTAACTGAGTCGCCAGATTCACATAATCCAGCATCACGCCTTTGGGTTCACCGGTTGTGCCAGAAGTGTAGATCAACGAAAACAGATCACTGAGATCACGGCTATCAATACGTTGCTGTAACGCTGTTTGCCATGCAAATTCATCCGCTTGTGATTCAAACTTATGCAGATGAACAGCCATTTGGCAGCCACGCAGGCTAACCTGTTTGTCCATCACAATGATATGACGCAGTTGGGGGCAGTCACCAAACAACCCCAGCAACGTATCGAACTGCGCCTGACTACCGACAAAAATCGTGCGGATATCGGCATCATTGATGATGAATGCTGCCTGTGCCGCCGTGTTGGTGGCATAAATGGGTACACTGACGGCTCGTAAATGCAGCAGAGCCAAATCCACCAACGACCAATTGATGGAATTATGGGCAAAGATCGCTACCCGTTCCTGTACGTTGATGTCCAACGCCAATAATCCACTGGCAATCCGCTGGATATGTTGTCCGACTTGCTGCCAGGTCAGTTGTTGTTCATGTTCAGCAGCCCATTCACGAAAAACAATATGGTCGGAACAATGCGAAATTTGATGTTGGATACGGTGAACAAGATGATATGGCTGTAAATGGCAGTTATTCATGGATGCGTGCACCTGAAAACACAACAGACAGGTTACGTGATTTATCGCAGTCTATCGTGCAACTTATACGCTTCAAAGATCTTTTCACTGCCGACACACCAGGTGAGAGACAGCAAGCCGCGCGTTGTTTAACTGGTGGGAAGAATCAGAGGTTGACATAATCTGGGGAATCAAGTACCAATAAGGCAACATTGAGATTTATTAATTTACTCGGATGACAAATCAGTATGTATAACTTCGCTCAACTACTAGGCCTACTACTACACGCATCTATGCGCGGTATGCCGGTGGGCGAAATGCAGAACTGATTTCACTTACACCTGAAAAACCCGCGCCAATGCGCGGGTTTTTTTTTACTCGCCGGCGCTCTAAACAAACGAAACAAAAGGAACCAGACCGATGAGCCAGCAAGTCATTATTTTTGATACGACGTTGCGTGACGGTGAACAGGCACTGCAGGCCAGCCTGAGTGTGAAGGAAAAAATCCAGATAGCGATGGCGCTGGAAAGGATGAGAATTGACGTCATGGAAGTGGGTTTCCCGGTATCCTCTCCGGGTGATTTTGAATCTGTACAGACCATTGCCCGTCAAATCAAAAACAGCCGTGTCTGCGCATTAGCTCGCTGTGTAGACAAAGACATTGATGTCGCCGCTGAAGCGCTGCGCGTCGCAGAAGCATTCCGTATCCACATATTCCTGGCAACCTCTACGCTGCATATCGAATCTAAACTGCGCATGTCTTTTGAACAGGTGGTAGAAAAAGCCATTCACTCGGTGAAACGAGCGCGTAATTATACTGATGATGTCGAATTTTCCTGTGAAGATGCGGGACGTACGCCAATCGACAACCTGTGCCGTATCGTAGAAGCCGCCATTAATGCAGGTGCTAGTACCATCAATATTCCAGACACCGTCGGTTATACCACCCCAATTCAATTCGGCGGCATCATCTCTACCCTGTACAACCGCGTTCCCAACATAGACAAAGCAATTATCTCCGTACATTGTCACGACGACCTGGGTATGGCTGTCGGCAACTCTATTGCCGCAGTACAGGCCGGCGCACGTCAGGTTGAAGGCACGCTGAACGGTATTGGTGAACGTGCGGGTAACTGTGCACTGGAAGAAGTCATCATGGCGATTAAAACCCGCCCGGACATCCTGAAAGTCCACACCAATATCAATCATCAGGAAATTTACCGTACCAGCCAGATAGTCAGCCAGATTTGCAACATGCCCATTCCGGCTAACAAAGCGGTGGTGGGTGCCAATGCATTCGCGCACTCTTCCGGCATTCATCAGGATGGTGTGCTGAAGAATCGTGAAAACTACGAAATCATGACGCCGGAGTCGATTGGTCTGAAAGAAGTCCAGTTGAACCTGACCTCGCGTTCCGGTCGGGCTGCCGTGAAACACCGCATGGAAGAGATGGGTTACAAAGACGGTGACTACGATATGGACAAACTGTACACCGCATTCCTGAAACTGGCCGACAAGAAAGGCCAGGTGTTCGACTATGACCTGGAGGCACTGGCCTTTATTAACAGCCAGCAGGAAACCTCCGAGTTTTATCATCTGGATTATTTCAGCGTGCAATCTGGCTCCAGCGTGATGGCAACCGCCTCGGTTAAATTGGTGTGTGGTGATGACATCAAATCCGAAGCCGCTACCGGTAACGGCCCGGTAGATGCCGTCTATCAGGCAATTTACCGCATCACCGGTTATTCGATTACGCTGGTCAAATATCAATTGTCCGCCAAGGGACAAGGGAAAGATGCGCTGGGGCAAGTAGATATCGTGGTGGAATATCAGGGTCGCCGTTTCCATGGCGTCGGTCTGACAACGGATATCGTCGAGTCCTCTGCTAATGCCATGGTGAACGTATTAAACAACATTAAGCGTGCACAACTGGTCGAAAAAGAAGTTCAACGTTTACAGCAACACAACAACAGTCAGGAAACAGTGTGATGACCAAGAATTACCATATCGCCGTCTTGCCAGGTGATGGCATCGGCCCGGAAGTCATGGCGCAAGCCTATAAAGTGCTAGATGCGGTGCGTCAGCGTTTTGGCCTGCGCATCACTACCAGCGAATACGACGTTGGTGGTATTGCCATTGACCGCCAGAATACGCCATTACCCCAGAGCACCATCGCCGGTTGTGAACAAGCCGACGCTATCCTGTTCGGTTCCGTAGGTGGGCCAAAATGGGAACATCTGCCACCAGCAGAACAACCTGAACGCGGCGCACTACTGCCATTGCGCAAACACTTTCGCCTGTTCAGCAACTTGCGTCCGGCACGGCTGTATCAAGGACTGGAAGCGTTCTGTCCACTGCGTAGCGACATCGCCGCCAAAGGCTTCGACATTCTGTGCGTGCGCGAACTGACGGGCGGTATCTATTTTGGTCAGCCCAAAGGCCGCGAAGGCAGCGGGATGCATGAACGGGCCTTCGATACCGAGGTTTATCACCGTTTTGAAATTGAGCGCATTGCTCGCATCGCGTTTGAGTCGGCACGCAAACGCCGCAGTATCGTAACGTCTATTGACAAGGCCAATGTGCTGCAAAGCTCCATTCTGTGGCGTGAAATCGTTAGCGAAATCGCTCGTGATTATCCGGATGTACGTTTGTCTCATCTGTATATCGATAACGCCACCATGCAGTTGATTAAGGATCCATCGCAGTTTGATGTATTGTTGTGTTCCAACCTGTTCGGCGACATTCTGTCGGATGAGTGCGCCATGATCACCGGTTCCATGGGAATGCTGCCATCGGCCAGCCTGAACGAGAACGGGTTTGGTCTGTATGAACCTGCTGGCGGTTCCGCGCCGGATATTGCGGGCAAAAATATCGCCAATCCTATTGCGCAAATCCTCTCTGCCGCCTTGTTGTTACGCTACAGCCTGAACGCAGATGACGCTGCGGATGCCATTGATCAGGCCGTGAACCAGGCGTTGGCAGAAGGTTATCGCACTGGCGATCTGGCCAGTGATGGTAAAGCCGTAACTACTGATGAAATGGGCGATGCCATCGCCAGATTTGTCGCCGAGGGAGTTTAATCATGGCCAAAACCTTATATCAGAAACTGTTCGATGCTCATATCGTTCACGAAGCGCCGAATGAAACACCGCTGCTGTATATCGACCGTCATCTGGTACATGAAGTGACGTCCCCCCAGGCGTTTGATGGTTTACGGGCCATGAAACGTCAGGTACGCCAGCCAGGCAAGACTTTCGCCACCATGGACCACAATGTCTCCACCCAGACGCGTGATATCAACGCCAGTGGTGACATGGCTCGTATTCAGATGCAGGAACTGATTAAAAACTGCGCCGAATTCGGTGTGCAGCTGTATGACCTGAACCACCCTTATCAAGGTATCGTGCATGTTATCGGGCCAGAACAGGGCATGACGCTGCCAGGTATGACTATCGTCTGCGGTGACTCGCATACCGCCACCCACGGCGCGTTCGGCTCACTGGCATTTGGTATCGGTACCTCTGAGGTTGAGCATGTACTGGCAACGCAAACCCTGAAGCAGGGCCGCGCCAAAACCATGAAGATTGAAGTCACCGGTAAAGCTGCACCGGGCATCACCGCCAAAGACATCGTACTGGCAATCATCGGTACAACCGGTAGTGCCGGTGGTACCGGCCACGTGGTGGAATTCTGTGGTGAAGCGATCGAAGCACTGAGCATGGAAGGCCGCATGACACTGTGTAACATGGCGATTGAAATGGGTGCCAAAGCGGGTCTGGTTGCACCGGATGAAACCACTTTCGCCTATCTGAAAGGCCGTCAGTTCGCACCGAAAGGCAGCGACTGGGATGCCGCAGTGGCTTACTGGCGTACCCTGAAATCGGATGCCGATGCACACTTTGATCATGTTGTAACGCTAAACGCCGCCGATATCGCACCACAGGTCACCTGGGGCACCAATCCTGGTCAGGTGATTGCCGTGAACCAGATTATTCCGGCACCAGAATCCTTTACCGATCCGGTAGAACGCGCCTCGGCAGAAAAAGCGCTGGCCTACATGGGCCTGCAATCCGGTGTAAAACTGACAGAAGTTGCTATCGACAAGGTCTTTATTGGCTCCTGCACCAACTCCCGCATTGAGGATTTACGTGCAGCCGCAGCGATTGCTAAAGGTCGTAGAGTGGCTAGTGGCGTACAGGCGATTGTGGTGCCCGGCTCCGGCCCGGTGAAAGTACAGGCGGAAGAGGAAGGTCTGGACAAGATCTTTATCGACGCCGGTTTCGAATGGCGTCTGCCCGGCTGCTCCATGTGTCTGGCCATGAATAATGACCGTCTGAATCCGGGCGAGCGCTGTGCGTCTACCAGTAACCGTAACTTTGAAGGTCGCCAGGGGCGCGGTGGTCGTACTCATCTGGTCAGCCCAGCCATGGCCGCTGCCGCTGCCGTAGCCGGTCATTTTGCCGACATCCGTGAACTGAACTGAAGAGGACTGCCACATGGCTAAATTTACCCAACATATTGGTTTGGTGGTTCCGCTGGACGCCGCCAACGTCGACACGGATGCCATCATTCCAAAGCAGTTTTTACAGAAAGTGACTCGTACCGGTTTTGGACAGCATCTGTTTAACGACTGGCGTTTCCTGGATGATGCAGGCAAAGAAGCTAATCCGGATTTTGTGCTGAACAAACCGCGTTACAAAGGTGCCAGTATTTTGCTGACCCGAGAAAACTTCGGCTGTGGCTCATCTCGTGAGCATGCTCCGTGGGCACTGACCGATTACGGTTTCAAGGTGGTGATCGCACCGAGTTTCGCCGATATTTTTTACGGCAACGCATTTAACAACCAACTGCTACCGGTTACGCTGAATGAATCTGATATTGACGATCTGTTCACACTGGTGGAAGGTCAGGAAGGCATCACCTTCACCGTGGATCTGGAAGCGCAAACCGTGCAGGCCGGCGGCAAAAGCTACCCGTTCGAGATTGATAGTTTCCGCCGTCACTGCATGATTAACGGGTTGGACAGTATCGGCCTGACGCTGCAACACGAAACCGATATCAGCCATTACGAACAGCATCAACCTGCATTTTTGCGTTGATAACAGGAGAAGAGAGTAAAGCATCCGCGTCAGTGATGGCGCACTTTGCGCTGACAAAGATGTACTTGCAGTGTCTTTACGATCTCTCCATTATCATTGCAATATGCATGTTGTCATCAAGCTCAGCCCACCCAAGGTGGGCTTTTTTATCACTCTCGATGTAGGCCTTGGCTCCAGTACGCCATAAATGTCACCGATTAGCCCATAAAAGCAGGTTTCCTGTCAGATTGAGGTTGCCATCACGATCACGGTTTTCTACCTTATTTCTGGCCTATGCTGTAGATTGTAAGTTTATTGCACACCGAGATAAGGAGGACTCATGACACGCATCATCCGGTGTTACCGCCTGAGCATCTCCGGCGATTCCCGTCCCTGGTTTAATATCGATTATCGTCTGACCAACGACTTTCCCCGTCCGTTTCATGCCTGATTCAGCCTCGCGCTGATCTTTCTGCTTTTATTTTGTTCAACAATGCCTGGCATTTTTGCCATGCCGTTATCCTGGTTTTTATTTGTCTGGAAAAATTACATGAAACGTATTCCCGAGCCTTTTCGCATCAAAATGGTAGAAAACATCCGTATGACTACGCGCATCGAGCGTGAAAACGCCTTGCAGGAAGCCGGTTATAACCCGTTCCTGTTGCGCAGTGAGGATGTGTATATCGATCTGCTGACCGACTCCGGCACCGGTGCCATGAGTGACCGTCAGTGGGCAGGGCTGATGATGGGTGATGAAGCCTATGCGGGCTCGCGCAACTACTACCATCTGTGCGATCAGGTAAAAACGCTACTTGGCTACCCCTTTACTATCCCAACCCACCAGGGGCGTGGCGCAGAACAAATCCTGTTTCCTTGTCTTATCGCCAAAAAACAGCGGGAGGGCGGTGGCAAAAAGCCCATTTTTATTTCCAATTTCCACTTCGATACCACAGCCGCCCATGTGGAGCTGAACGGTGCCCGAGCCATTAACGTGGTCACGCCCAAAGCTTTTGACACCACAACCTACTATGACTGGAAAGGGGATTTTGACCTCGATCTGCTGCAAACCACCATTGAACAACACGGCCCGGAGAATGTGGTGGCGATTATCACTACCATCACCTGCAACAGTTCCGGCGGCCAGCCGGTTTCGATGAAAAACATGCGTGAGGTATACCGCATTGCCCAACAGCACCAGATTCCGGTTGTGATCGACTCCGCCCGTTTCTGTGAAAACGCCTGGTTTATCAAACAGCGGGAAGCGGGTTATGAAAACCGCTCCATCAAAGAGATCGTCCTCGAGATGTATCAGTACGGCGATATGCTGACCATGTCGGCGAAAAAAGATTCGATGGTGAATATTGGCGGATTATGTTGTTTCCGTAGTGATGAGGACTTGTTTAATGATGTCCGTATCCGCTGCGTGCCAATGGAAGGTTTCGTGACCTACGGTGGATTGGCCGGACGCGATATGGAAGCCCTGGCCATCGGTCTGGAAGAAGGTATGAATGAAGACCATCTGACTTACCGTATCGGCCAGGTGACATACCTTGGTGAACGGTTGAAAGCGGGCGGCATTCCAATTCAGTACCCGGTTGGTGGTCACGCAGTATTTGTCGATGCCAGAAAAATGCTGCCACACATCCCGGCAGAACAATTCCCGGCACAGGCATTGAATAACGAACTTTATCTGGAAGCGGGGATTCGCAGCGTTGAGATCGGGTCACTGCTGCTGGGACGCGATCCAGATACTGGCAAACAGAAACCCTCGCCGCTGGAACTGCTACGCTTGACCATTCCACGCCGGGTTTATACTAACGACCACATGGACTATATCGCCGATTCACTGATTGCACTGAAAGAGCGGGCCACCAGCATCAGGGGGCTGACCTTTACCTACGAACCCCCGGTATTGCGCCACTTTGTCGCCCGGCTGAAACCGGTGGAATAACCCGAAAAGAGCAATAAAAAAAAGCCAGCGAAGGGATTCGCTGGCTGGTGACATGCACCATTACTCAGAATACACAGATTATTTCCATTCACACCTCTGGCTCACAACCAGCGGCGATACTCTTCTTCAGAAAGGGTTTCAATCTTCCATTGCGTGGCCTGTTGTAATAGATCCATCCGCTGCTGAACAGATAACCAACCACACCATTTTGCCTTGCAGGTTGAAAAGTAATGTTGATAGAAGCTGTACAATCGGAATGAGTCCATAATCCATCTCCTGACTTTTCACTAAATACCTTTTAGCCTTTCACTAAGTCAAAGTATCGACGTAATATAGGGAAAGATATATTGATGACTTTCAGTCGCGGAGTTCCCCTTTTATGTCGTCCACTCGCCTGCAACAACAGTTCATCAGGTTATGGCAATGCTTTCAGGGACAAACTACTGAAACTACCCTACAGGAGTTAACCGGGGTTTTGAGCTGCTCACGCCGCCACATTCGATCCCTGCTGGGTGCCATGCAAAAACAGGGTTGGTTAATCTGGCACGCTGAAGTCGGTCGGGGGAAACGGTCAAAACTCACGTTCCTCTATACTGGCCTGGCGCTGCAACAGCAACGGGCGGAAGACCTGCTGGAGCAGGATCGTATCGATCAGTTGGTGCAACTGGTGGGCGATAAGGAAACCTTACGACAAATGCTATTGTCACATCTGGGTCGCAGCTTCCGTCAAGGCAAGCATTTACTACGTATCGCTTATTACCGCCCGATGCGTAATCTTCTACCTGGTACTGCCTTGCGGCGTTCAGAAATGCACATAGCCCGTCAGATTTTCAGCGGACTGACCAACATAAATGAGGAAAATGGGGAACTACAACCGGATCTGGCCCATCACTGGCAGCAAATTTCTCCGTTGCACTGGCGTTTTTATTTACGCCCGGCGGTCCGTTTCCACCACGGTCGCGAGATGACCATGGACGATATCGTGACGTCTTTGAGCCGGTTAACCTCACTGCCCTTGTTTACTCACATCGACAACATCACCTCTCCCACGCCTTTTGTGATCGATGTTCGACTGCATAGCGCTGATGTCTGGCTGCCGTGGTTACTGGGCAGCGCTTCAGCCATGATTGTGCCGCAGGAATGGCGAACACTGCCGGATTTTGCTCATCAGCCTATTGGTACCGGCCCCTATGCCGTGGTGCGCAATAGTCATAGTCAGTTGAAAATCACCGCCTTTGACGACTATTTTGGCTACCGCGCCCTAATTGATGAAGTCAGTATCTGGGTATTGCCGGATACACCTGAGGTGATTTCCTGTGCAGTCCAGTTACAAAACGACGACTCTCCGAACGACAAACTGGAAAATCGGCTGGAAGAAGGGTGCTACTTTCTGCTGTTCGACCATCGATCTTCCCTGACGTCATCACTGGAAATGCGCCGCTGGCTATGTCAGGTACTCAGCCCGGTAGCCATACTCAATCAAGCCAATGGTCTTTATCAGAGTAATTGGTCACCCGCTTACGGGCTGTTGCCACGCTGGCACCATAGTCAACTTAGCCTGTTACAGGACAAGCCTCAGGGACTGAAACAACTGACGGTGACGTTCTACCGTGAACATCTGGAATATCAGGATCTCAGTGCCATTATGCAGAAACTGCTGGCACAACATGGTGTCACGTTAAACGTCCAAATCGTCGATTATGACGATTGGTATCAAGGCAAGGGTACCAGTGATATCTGGCTCGGCAGCGCCAATTTCTATCTGCCACTGGAGTTTTCCCTGTTCGCCATGCTGTATGAACTCCCCTTATTACAACACTGCCTGGATGAGGATTTGACGCAGGATGCAAAACGCTGGCGGGAAGGTTCTCTGTCACCCACGGAGTGGAGCCAGAAGCGGGTGATAAACCACCAGATTCATCCGCTGTTCCACCACTGGCTACAGTTACAAGGGAAACGCAGTATGCGTGGTATTCGTATGAATACGCTGGGATGGTTTGATTTCAAATCCGCCTGGTTTGTGCCGCCAGAAAACTGACACGGCACTTTTCCTTATGTTACGAAGTCTTTACAATACGTCCGTTCTCAACGGGGTGCGATAAAAACCCGATGGCAGACAGCCATTGACGAACCTGGCAACCAGGTTGTCATTCCCGCCCAAACGGGGAAATTCCGTCTGCCGCCATGTCGTTTCTATCGCTGAGAAAATACCCGTCGAACCTGATCCGGTTAACACCGGCGGAGGGATTTGAGAGTGCTTCCTGCTGACTCAAAGACCTTTGCCACCCTAAACTTCAGGAGTGCAAAGTGTTGAAAAAATTATTGTCCTGTCTGTTATTGATTTCCGCCCCCGTTTTCGCCAAACCAACGCTAACGGTGTACACCTATGACTCCTTCGCCTCGGAATGGGGCCCCGGCCCGGCAGTCAAAAAAGCATTTGAAAAGAAGTGCGACTGCGAGCTGAAATTCGTGGTATTGGAAGATGGCGTCTCACTGTTAAACCGTCTGCGGATGGAAGGCAAACACACCAAGGCTGATATCGTGCTGGGGCTGGACAATAATCTGGTGCAAGCCGCCGCGCAGACCGGATTGTTCCGCCAGTCGGATATTGATACCCATGCGCTAACCGTCCCCGGCGGCTGGAAAAATACCACCTTCATTCCCTACGATTACGGCTATTTCGCCTTTGTTTACAACAAAGATACGCTGAAAAACCCGCCGAAAAGTCTGCATGAACTTGTCGACAGTCCTCGACCATGGAAAGTTATCTATCAAGATCCGCGGACCAGCACGCCGGGCTTAGGTCTGCTGCTGTGGATGCAGAAAGTCTACGGCGATCAGGCACCACAGGCATGGAAAAAACTGGCCGCGAAAACCGTTACCGTCACCAAAGGCTGGAGTGAAGCCTATGGTCTGTTCCTGAAAGGCGAAGCCGATCTGGTACTGAGCTACACCACATCTCCGGCGTATCACATCATCGAGGAGAAAAAAACAAATTACGCCGCTGCCGATTTCAGTGAAGGACATTATCTGCAAGTAGAAGTAGCCGGTCAGTTGGCTTCCAGTAAACATCCTCAGTTGGCGACACGTTTCATGCAGTTTATGTTGACGCCTGCATTCCAGCAGATCATCCCCACCACCAACTGGATGTACCCGGTGATCAAGACCGAATTACCCGCGGGTTACAACGCGCTGACAATCCCGGCCCACACTCTGGAATTTACACCACAGCAAGTAGCACAGCAGCGCAATAACTGGATTCAGGCATGGTTACGCGCCGTCAGCCACTAGTACCTAGCTGGCTATGGCCCGGCTTGCTGGCCACGGCATTACTGGTTACAGCAGCCGCACTGGCATTTGGAGCATTGTGGCAGCAGGCACCGACAAACCAGTGGCTCGCACTGTGGCAGGATGATTACCTATGGCACGTCATCCGCTTCACGTTCTGGCAAGCGCTGCTGTCCGCCCTGTTTTCGACGGTACCGGCGATCTTCCTGGCGCGAGCACTATATCGCCGCCGCTTTCCCGGCCATCGTTGGCTACTGCGTCTGTGTGCCATGACACTGGTATTGCCGGTGCTGGTGGCTGTATTCGGCATTCTCAGCGTCTACGGTCGCCAGGGATGGCTAGCGCATTTACTGGCATTGGTGGGCATTGAATACCGTTTTTCTCCCTACGGTCTGCGAGGCATTCTGCTGGCGCACGTGTTTTTCAATCTGCCATTGGCGACCCGCCTGCTGTTACAGGCACTGGAAGGTATTGCCACCGAACAGCGACAATTGGCTACCCAATTGGGCATGCGTGGCTGGAATTACTTTCACCTGGTGGAATGGCCGTGGTTGCGCCGCCAGATTCTGCCCGCCGCTGCGCTGATTTTTATGCTCTGTTTCGCCAGTTTCGCCACTGTCCTGTCATTAGGCGGTGGGCCAGAGGCGACCACCATCGAACTGGCTATCTATCAGGCACTGAGTTTTGACTACGATCCAGCACGGGCCGCCTTGCTGGCGCTCATTCAGATAGTCTGTTGCCTTGGCCTGGTACTGCTCAGTCAGCGTTTGGGTAAATTGCTGCCGGTGGGGTACAGCCAGCAGCAACACTGGCGCGATCCACAGGATAGCTTACTGAGTCGAAGCGTTGACACGCTGTTGATTGCGGCAGCGTTACTGCTACTGTTGCCGCCGCTGTTGGCCGTCATCGCCGATGGACTCAATGCTTCACTGCTCGAGGTTCTGCGGCAACCCGTACTGTGGCAAACGCTATTCACCTCACTGCGTATCGCGCTGGCAGCGGGAGTCGTATGCGTCATACTGACCATGATGCTACTGTGGAGCAGCCGTGAACTTAAGTTGCGCCAGCGCCTCTTTCTCGGGCAATTGATGGATCTGAGCGGAATGTTGATTCTGGCGATGCCCGGTATCGTGCTGGCGACCGGCTTTTTTCTGCTGCTCAACAATACGTTTGGATTACCGGAGTCGCCTTACGCCCTGGTCGTCATGACCAATGCCTTGATGGCAATCCCTTATGCGTTGAAAGTGCTGGAAAACCCGATGTATGACATGGCAGAACGGTTTAATCAGCTGTGTTTATCGCTGGATATCCGTGGCTGGCAACGACTGAAAGTGGTCGAACTGCGGGCATTAAAGTTCCCCATCACACAGGCGCTGGCCTTTGCCTGTGTGCTCTCAATTGGTGATTTTGGCGTCATCGCCTTATTTGGCAACGAACAGTTCCGCACCTTGCCGTTTTATCTTTACCAGCAGATTGGCGCTTATCGCAGTGCCGACGGCGCGGTAACCGCCCTGCTCCTGTTGTTATTATGCTTTACCCTGTTCACCCTGATTGAAAAACTGGCGGGCCAACATGATCATTCTCGATAAACTTGTCTACCTCTACCAACACCTGCCAATGCGCTTTGATCTCCGGGTACAACCGGGGGAACGGATAGCTATCCTGGGCCCCAGTGGGGCAGGCAAAAGCACCCTGCTAAGTCTGATTGCCGGTTTTCTGATGGCAGACAGCGGCCAGCTACGATTGAACGGCCAGGATCACCGCACCACGCCACCGGCTAAACGGCCAGTCTCGATTCTGTTTCAGGAAAATAATCTGTTCCCCCACCTCTCACTGAAACAAAACATCGCGCTGGGCCTCAATCCCGGCCTGAAACTGAATGCACAACAACAGGAAATCCTGAGCCATATCGTACAACAGGTTGGACTGACACCGATGCTGGACCGACTTCCATCGCAGGTTTCCGGTGGTCAGCGGCAACGTGCCGCGCTGGCCCGTTGCCTGATCCGCCAGCAACCGATCTTGCTGTTGGATGAACCCTTTTCCGCACTGGACCCGGCATTACGCTATGAAATGCTGGAACTACTGGATACCGTGTGTAGTGAACGGCAACTCACTCTGCTGATGGTTTCTCATAATCTGGAAGACGCGGCCCGCATCGCCTCACGCACAGCGCTGGTGGTGGATGGACATATTTACTATGACGGCCCAACGCGTGATTTGCAGCAGGGCACAACGGAAGCGGCACGAATTCTGGGTATTTCCCTTCGTGAAAATAAATAAATGTGATCCACAACCGGTTTTTGTGTATTTCCCTCATCGGGGTAGTGTTTATTTTTCACCGGCTATGTTTATATAAATCCGTTCATTAGTAATTAACCATAAGGTTCTCCGTGAAACACACCTCCTCCACTTTCGCTCTACTAAGCACCGCGTATGACGCGGTCGTCGTCGTGCGCGTGGTGGTCGTGGTCGGCAGCGCGCCGTAACGGGTTCCGAATCCAGAAAAGATTCCCAAACCCCGCCGGCGCAAGCCGAGCGGGGTTTCTTATATCCACCCTCCCCGCTCTTTCCCTGCACCGGCTCTGATAAAGGATATGACTATGCGTTATACAGGAGCTGAGCTGATCATCCGTCTGCTGGAACAGCGAGGCATCACCACAGTAACCGGCATTCCCGGTGGTGCCGCATTGCCGTTATACGATGCGTTGGGGCAAAGTAACATTATCCGTCACGTACTGGCCCGCCATGAACAAGGGGCCGGATTTATTGCTCAAGGCATGGCTCGTGCCAGTGGTAAAGCTGCGGTTTGTATGGCTTCCAGCGGCCCAGGTGCCACCAACCTGCTGACCGCCATTGCCGATGCCAAACTCGATTCCATTCCGCTGGTATGCATTACAGGTCAGGTCTCTTCCAGCATGATTGGTACGGACGCGTTTCAGGAAGTAGATACCTATGGCATCTCCATTCCGGTAACCAAGCACAACTATCTGGTGCGGGATATCAACGAGTTGCCTCGCGTCATTGAAGATGCCTTTCGCATTGCGCAATCAGGACGACCAGGCCCGGTGTGGGTAGATATTCCCAAAGATGTGCAGACTGCCAGTATTGAGTTGGCAGAATTGCCCGCCATTCGTGCCAACGATACACCGCCGGACGTCAATCCTCAGTCTATCCGTCAGGCAGCAGCGATGATTAACGCCGCGCAACGTCCGGTGCTTTATCTGGGAGGCGGCATTATCAGCGCCGCAGCACACCGACAAGCACGTCAACTGGCCGAACGTTCCAATCTACCCACCACCATGACCTTGATGGCGCTGGGGGCCATACCGGTAGACCATCCGCTATCATTGGGTATGCTGGGCATGCATGCAGCCCGATCAACCAATCTGATTCTACAGCAGGCAGATTTGTTAATTGTGCTGGGAGCTCGGTTTGACGATCGCGCCATCGGTAAAGCCGAACAAT
The DNA here is from genome assembly GCF_002847015.1 of Prodigiosinella confusarubida. Taxonomy (GTDB): domain Bacteria; phylum Pseudomonadota; class Gammaproteobacteria; order Enterobacterales; family Enterobacteriaceae; genus Prodigiosinella; species Prodigiosinella aquatilis. Next base: position 1,302,696 of record NZ_CP025085.1, on the reverse strand, counting down.
TCTGCCCGGATGCCAGTATCATCCACATTGATATCGATCCGGCTGAACTGGGCAAAATCCGCCAGCCGCATGTCGCACTGAACGCGGATGTCGCCCAAGCGTTAGACCAGTTACTACCGCTGATCGAATCTCAGCCACGTGAAGTCTGGCGTGGTGCGGTGCAGGCACTGCAACGAGAGTTTCCGTTCAGTATGCCCAACAGTGATGACCCGCTGAGTCACTACGGTTTAATCCGCGCCGTCGCACAGGAACTGGACGACAATGCCATTATCTCCACCGATGTGGGTCAGCATCAGATGTGGGTAGCGCAATCCTATCCATTACGCCGCCCGCGCCAGTGGCTGACCTCCGGGGGGCTGGGAACGATGGGATTTGGCCTGCCTGCCGCTATCGGCGCGGCATTGGCGGAGCCGCAGCGTACAGTAGTGTGTTTCTCTGGTGACGGCAGTTTGATGATGAATATTCAGGAAATGGCGACCACCGCGGAAGAAAATCTGAACGTAAAAATTGTACTAATGAACAACCAATCGCTGGGACTGGTGCATCAACAACAGGATATGTTCTATCAGAAACGCATTTTCGCCTCCGATTATCGCTATCAAACCAACTTTCTGGCCATTGCCGCTGGGTTCGGTTTTGCTGTCTGTGATCTGAATAGTGCCGCCGACCCACAAACCGCGCTGCGGGAAGCGTTACAGCGTCCGGGACCGGCGCTAATCCACGCCTTCATTGATGTCAATGAAAAAGTCTATCCGATGGTACCGCCGGGTGCCGCCAATATTGAGATGATTGGAGATTAAAACCATGCAAACGCCATCAACTTCAACCCAGGTTACTCTGGAAGTTGCGGTACACAACCATCCGGGTGTGATGTCCCACGTCTGCGGGCTATTTGCCCGTCGCGCCTATAATGTGGAAGGGATTATGTGTATGCCACTGCCAGGCGGCAAACAGAGCCGCATCTGGTTATTGGTGCAAGAAGACCAACGATTGTCACAGATGATAAGCCAAGTGGAAAAACTCGAAGACGTATTGCAGGTACGCCGCCACGGTAACGAAATGCGGATTTTCGATCAGGTGGCGGAGTTTTACCGCTAATCAACTCGTCAGGATTTGCCACAATAGGTGGCGGTAAACCGGCATCAGCGGATGCATCCACAACTTTACCAGACTGACAACGGCAACTGCCGTTGTCAGTGGCGTAAACCAGCGCAGACGTTGCAGCGTAAAGACGTTATTGCTGTAGTCGACGCAACTGGCGCGCCACCACTGCCACAACAACCAACCTGCACCCCACACCAGAACAGCAGTAATCAGCAGTAGCCATTTGAAACTACTACTGTTTGCTTCGTGTGGAATATCAATCGCGACCCCTGCCAAGATCCCCGGCATCAGGTAAACCGGCGGCCAGGTGAGACAACCAATAATATTGGGTAACGCAAAACGCTGGGGCGCCAGCTCCAGCATGCCGGCGATCATCGGGATCAGTGGCCGCGTTGGCCCAATAAAACGCCCTATCAGCACAGTAGCAATATGGTGCTGATGCAAGGTCTTTTCTGTGCGATAGAGATAAGCCTGATGTTTTTGCAGGAAAGACCAGCGATGCAACCGTTCCCTGAAATGCCAGCCGATAAAATAGGAGATCCAATCCCCCAACAGGCAACCAATAATCCCCATTCCCCATGCGGGGTAGAGCGCCATTTTACCGCTGCCAATCAGCGCGCCCAGCGACGCCATCATCAGCGTGCCAGGAAGCAACAGACCCACCAGCGCCAAAGATTCCAGAAAAGCGACCAGCAAGACAGCCATTAACGAATACGCCAACGACTGTGTAATCAGATGTTCCAGCCAAACTTCCATAAATCGCTATATATCCGCACTTTTATAAACAAAGATAGTAGGATAATAGCAGAGGACGATATGGAAATGGCAGATAATAGAATTTCCCCATCAGTGGGTATAGCGTACCCGTAGATGGGGAAAGGGAGATAGAAAAATGGGGACAGTTATCCTCCCAGATACATTCGTTTCACTTCCGGATTGACGAGTATCTCCTGGGCTTGTCCGTGCAGCACAATATGGCCGTTCTCCAGCACATAAGCCCGGTCGGCAATTTTCAGCGCCGCAGTAGCATTCTGCTCTACCAGCAAAACAGTAATTCCTTCGCTCTGCAATAGCTTGATGGTGGAGAACAGTTCTCCCACCACCTTGGGCGCCAGACCGAGACTCGGCTCATCCAGCATCAGCAGTACCGGCTCACTCATCAGCGCACGAGCTATCGCCAGCATCTGCTGCTCACCACCGCTCATGGTGCCCGCCATCTGGCTACTACGCTCTTTCAATCGTGGAAACATCGCGTACATCTTGTCCCGCAGATAACTAAAATTGACTGGGTTGTTATATGCTCCCATACGCAGATTTTCCTCAATCGTCAGATTGGTAAAAACCTTGCGTCCTTCCGGCACCAGCGCCAGTCCTTTGCGCACAATCTGGTGTGTCGGGCTGTGGGAGATATCATCGTTGAGAAAAGTCACCACCCCCGTCGATTTCACCAAATTGATGATGCCATTAAGCGTAGAGGTTTTACCGGCCCCGTTACTGCCAATCAACGTGACAATTTCGCTGTTGTTAACCTCAAGATTGATGCCCTTGAGTCCCTGGATCAGCCCATAGAACACCTGAAGATCGTTGGCTTTAAGCATAATCAATGTCTCCCAGATAGGCGGCGATCACCTCCGGATTATTCACCGCTTCCTGCGGCGTACCATTGAACAGCGCTTTGCCATAATCCAGCACCATTACTCGCTCACACAGTGTATTGACGAACGACATATCGTGTTCAATCAACAACACCGTCAACCCATAGTCCGCACGCATCCTGAAAATCAACTGCGCCAACTCCGCCGTCTCTCTGGGGTTCATGCCCGCCGCAGGTTCATCCAGTAACAACAGTTTGGGCGATGTCGCCAGCGCACGGGCGATCTCCACTTTACGCTGATTACCGTAACTCAAGTTGGTGGCCAGCGAATCGGCATATTCAGCAATACCAATATAATCCAGCAGTGCCATTACTTTTTCCCGCGCCTGTCGTTCGGCATGAAAAAACCGCCCCAACCGCAATACCGCTTCCAGAAAAGAGTAATGAATAAATCGGTCAAGACCGATCAGCACGTTTTCCACCACCGTCATGGAGGGAAACAGCCGGATATTCTGGAAAGTACGAGCTATCCCCCGATTCACTACCTGATTAGGCTTCAGTCCGGCGAGCCTTTGTTGTCCCAGCATGACGGTGCCGAGGGTGGGTTTATAGTTGGCGGTAATCACGTTGAATAACGTAGTTTTACCTGCGCCGTTAGGACCGATAAGACCAAAGATTTCCGCCGAATTGATACTGAAACTCACGTCATCGATGGCACGCAGTCCACCGAACTGCATGGTGACATTATCAACACGGAGTAGTGGATTATTTCCCATTCTGGCGCCTCCTGCGAATTTCCCAGATTTCCTGTTTACCCAGCAAACCCTCGCGGGCAAACAGCATAATCACCAGCAACACCAGTGAGAACACCACCATCCGCAGTCCCGGGTGCGACCCAAAATCCTGCCCGAAGAGTGTGAGCGGCTGGTCGAGAAAACGTAACCACTCACCACTGCCCACCACAATGATAGTGCCCAGAATCGCGCCAGTGGTGCTACCCAACCCACCAAGCACAATGATGATCAGCAGTTGGAACGTCAGCATGAAGTCAAACAGATCGGGGGAGATAATCGTCAGTAACGAAGCCAGCAACCCGCCGCCGATACCCTCGAAAAAAGCGCTGGTGGCAAAAGCGCAGGTTTTGATTTTAAACGTATTAATACCCATGGCGATGGCCGCATCCTCATCGTCACGTACCGCTTTCATCGCCCGGCCATACTTGGAATACACCAGTTGCAGAATAAACAATACCGCCACCAGTGCGATAAAACCGCACCAGTAAAGGATATGGCTCACCTGGGGGATCTCGTTCAGCCCTATTGCGCCATTGGTAATCTGAGGATTATTGATGGCAAAAATTTTGATAATGAAACCGAATCCCAACGTGACGATAGCCAGATAGTCGCCCCGCACCCGGAATACCGGAAAAGAGAGACAGATTCCTACCACCGAAGAACAGATACCACTGATAATCAGCGCAGGTAAAAACGACGCGTGCAACGCCAGAATGAACGAGCTCGGCGCTGCCATTTCAAACATATCTGTTTTGGCATTCGGACTCAGTAACAGCAATGCGGTGATATAAGCGCCTATTGCCACAAACCCATTTGGCTCCAGCGACAACTGCCCGGTGACGCCGTTGATCAGGTTATAGCTGACCGCCAGTATCATGAAAATAAAGATATTACAGAAAATACGGACGATGTAGTCACCAAACACCGTCTGTAGCAGAGAGAGCGCCAGAAAGGACAGCGCAAATACGACAATATACCCCAATAATAGCGCGGAGGAATTCTGTGGCATTCTCATCAGAAACGGCTCCTTTCCAGTCGTTCATCACCCATAATGCCTACTGGCCTGAACAGCAGCACCAGAATCAAAAACATAAATGCAAAGGCGTCCTTGTACCCCCCTAGCTCCGGAAAAACAGCCACGGCCACCACTTCCGTAAAACCAAGGATAAACCCCCCAATCACCGCGCCGGTAACACTGCCTATCCCACCCAGTACCGCGGCGGCGAAGGCTTTCAGCCCGATCAACACCCCCATTAGCGGATCGATGGTCGGGTAACTGATGGCATAAAACACCCCACCCAGTGCCGCCAGCCCACTGCCCAGAGCAAACACGAACGCAATAATCTGGTTGGCATCAATGCCCATCAGCCGCACTGTGTTTACATCAAACGCCACTGCACGGATCGCCATACCCTGACGAGTGCGATAGAGAATGAACAGAATGATCGCCAGTAGCAGCAACGTGACCAACGGTACAATCCAGGCCACATTGGTCACGATGATGCGGCCCAGTTTGACCGTCTGGCCAAAGAAAGGCGGCGCATCAAAAAAACGCGGACTGCCACCAAACACCACGTTGAACAAATTTTCCAGGAAGAAACTGACGCCGATGGCGGTGATCAACATCGAAATCTTTGATGCCTGCCGAAGCGGACGATACGCAATCTGATCGATGACAATCCCCAGTAGAGCCGAGATCAGAATGGCAAAAATAACAGCTGCCCCAAAGGGCAGCCCGAAGGAAGTGAAAGCGAACAGGGTCATGTAGGCCCCAACCATCATAATGTCGGCATGGGCAAAGTTAATCAGCCGCAGTACGCCATACACCATGGTATAACCGATGGCGATCAACGCATACATACTGCCCAAACTCATGCCATTGACCACCTGCTGCAAAAAAACGGCAAAATCCATCATGCAATCCTTTATGCCTGAGGGTTAGGGATGCACAACCGTTTTGTAAGCCAGCTGTCCGTCTTTTACTTCATTGATTACCGCATCGCGGATGGCATCGCCATTTTTCAACGTCAGTGTGCCGGTAATACCGGTGAAGTTACTGGTCGCGCGGATATTCTTGTTCACACAGACACGGTCGTGCGGGTCGCTACATTTGTTCATCGCCGCGATGATCATCTTATAGGCGTCCGCTGTCATCGCCCCCCAGGTGTGGGTCGGTTCATGATATTTATCGGTCCATGCCTTGATGAATTGCTTTCCATCCGGCGTCTGCTCTTTCGCGTTTGGTGAGTAGTAGTCGGTGGTCATCCAGCCATTCACCGCATCCTTTCCCATTTTGAAGAACACGGGGTCTGCTGCCAGGCCATCCCCACCGATCACCGGAACTTTCAGCCCCAATTGTTTAGACTGCAATGCAATCAATGCACCTTCGGTATAGTAAATGGGCATATAGATCACATCGACATGATGCGATTTAATGGTGGAAAGCTGAGCCTTGAAATCCTTACTGCCACCGGGTGCCTGCACCTCAATCGGGATAGTGCCACCATTTTTCAGGAACTGGGTACGGAATGCCTTTGCCAACCCCACCGAGTAATCATTGCTGTTGTCAAACATGATGGCAGCTGTTTTGGCTTTCAGGTCACGACTGGCCAGGTTCGCCCCCACTACGCCCTGAAAACTGTCTGAAAAACAAACGCGACTGACGTATTTTTTACCACGCGTAACGCGATCGTTGGTGGCAGTGGGAGAAACCATCGGCGTTTTGGTATCCTCCGCCATTTTAGTCATTGCCATCGTGTTGGTGGAGGTCACTTCGCCAATTACCGCATCCACCTTATCGCTGGACACCAGACGCTGCATGGCGTTGGCCGCTTCTATTTTGTCACTCTTGTCATCAATGACCACCAGCTTGATGGTGTCACCATTCTTCAGTTTAGGTTCCATGCCATTAATCAGTTCAGCGCCCTTCAGGGAAGGCTGACCATAACCACTTAACGCACCACTCAGGGGCAATACCACCCCGATTTGGACATCTGCTGCCAGAGCACTGGTCACTGCCAGTGAAGAAGAGATAACTACCGCCGCTACAGTGAATCTGAAAATATTGTTATTCATATTCGCCTCTTCAAAATAAAGATTACATTCCAATTGTGAAATGACGCTGTATACAGGGTGATAAAAGAGAGAGTTGTGTGACAGCGTTATATGCTGTGCACCATTTTACATTCAGCAATAAATATGCCAGGAATTAAAAAATAATTAATCATTTAATAATCAATAAGTAATAAAAAATACCTGTGCTGTTTTCTTCTTTATTCATTGATCAACCAGCCCTCTGCACCAACGGGTTTCCCAATTGCTTTCTTATAGTGCGTGGGGAATATCTCTTTCTATAAAAAAATCAACAAATAGCGCAGACCCAGGTCTGATTATTTATTTCAGCGAGAAAAGTTTTATAATTGTCTGCTTATAATTTACAGAGTTTATTTTTTTAGTGATTATTTCTGAATTATGTTTTTTCTCAATTTTTTATTCTATTGGGATGATAAAAGTTAAATAAAAAAACATTAATAACAGATAAATAACATTCACGGTTTACCTGATTCATATTGAGAAAATAAAAACCTGGACTGACACTGTATAAATAACCATACTTTCAGATATACTCTTCTTTTCCTCCGACAAAGGGCGATAACGGTGTCTCAGGCTTGTCAGGGCTTTGTGCTTACCCGTCATTGGCAGGATACCTCCGCCGGTATTCAAGTCGAATTCTGGCTGGCTACCGAATCCGGACCACAGCAAGTACGTCTGCCATTGCAACAGGCAGTAGCCTTTATTCCGGCACAACATCAGGCACAGGCCACCGCGTTGCTGGCCGGCGAAAAACACTGGCAACTCCGGCCACTGGAACTGAAAAGTTTCCACCATGAACCCCTGCTGGGGTTGTATTGTCGCCAATACCGACAACTGCTGCGACTGGGAAAACAGCTACAGGAAGCCGGTATTACCGTATATGAAGCCGACATCCGCCCACCGGAACGTTTTCTGATGGAGCGTTTCATCACCGCGCCGGTCTGGTTCAGCGGCGAAACTACCGCATCCGGGCTTATCGATCAGGTGAAAATGAAGCCGGATCCCACCTATCGTCCCCAACTCACCCTGGTATCTTTGGATATTGAGACCAACCGAAATGGCGAACTTTATTGCATTGGTCTGGAAGGGTGTGGGCAGCGTCAGGTATTTATGCTGGGGCCACCGAATGGCAATCCGGATGACGCAAAAGACGTTACGCTGGAGTATGTCGCCAGCCGACCGCAATTGCTGGAAAAACTCAATCAATGGATACAACACTATGACCCGGACATGATCATCGGCTGGAGTCTGGTGCAGTTTGATCTGCGGGTCTTGCAAAAACACGCTGAACGCTACCGTATTCCGCTACGGCTGGGTCGGGGAAACCGCGAACTGGAGTGGCGGGAACATGGCTACAAACAGGGACATTTTTTTGCCAGCGCGCCAGGACGGTTGATCGTCGATGGCATCGAAGCACTAAAATCCGCCACCTGGAACTTCGCCTCGTTCAGTCTGGAATTTGTAGCACAATCCCTGTTGGGGGAAGGGAAAGCCATCAACAACCCCTATCAACGCATGGATGAAATCGACCAGCGCTTCGCCGAGAACAAACCCGCGCTGGCATACTACAATCTGAAAGACTGTGAACTGGTTACCCGTATTTTTGAAAAGACCCGTTTGTTACCGTTTCTGCTGGAGAGAGCCAGCGTCACCGGTCTGGCGGCAGATCGTAATGGTGGCTCAGTGGCGGCGTTCACGCACCTTTACCTGCCACGTATGCACCGTGCCGGTTTTGTCGCGCCCAATCTGGGAGAAATCGCCCCCGAGGCCAGCCCCGGCGGTTACGTGATGGACTCCCGTCCCGGCCTGTATGATTCGGTACTGGTGCTGGATTATAAAAGCCTTTATCCCTCGATTATCCGCACTTTTCTCATCGATCCAGTGGGACTGGTGGTCGGTATGCAGCAACCGGATGAACAACACGCAGTCGCCGGTTTCCGGGGAGCCTGGTTTTCACGGGATCAGCATTGTCTGCCCGCGATTGTCGATCACATCTGGCAAGGGCGGGATGTGGCCAAACGTACCGGGAATGCCCCCTTATCCCAGGCGCTGAAAATTATCATGAATGCCTTTTATGGTGTGCTAGGCGCCAGCGGCTGCCGCTTTTTCGATCCGCGACTAGCTTCGTCTATTACCTTGCGTGGTCATGAAATTATGCAGCAAACACGCATACTGGTTGAGTCCAGGGGTTATCAGGTGATTTATGGCGATACCGATTCTACCTTTGTGTGGCTTAATCGGGCTCACAGTGAAGAAGAAGCCGATGCTATTGGCAAGACACTGGTACAATACGTTAATCAATGGTGGCAACAGCATCTGAACCAGACACATGGGTTGACCAGCGCGCTGGAACTGGAGTATGAAACGCACTTCTGCCGTTTTCTGATGCCCACCATCCGGGGAGCGGAGCAAGGCAGCAAAAAACGTTATGCCGGCCTGACGCACACGGCGCAGGGTGAGCAAATCGTGTTTAAAGGACTGGAAACCGTCCGATCCGACTGGACACCACTGGCGCAACAGTTCCAACAACAGCTCTATTGGCGCATTTTTCAGCGCCAATCTTATCAGGAATGGATACGGGAATATGTCAGCAAAACCCTGAACGGAGACTATGATGAACTGCTGGTTTACCGTAAACGGTTACGTCGTAATCTAAACGACTATCAACGCAATGTGCCGCCTCATGCGCGAGCCGCGAAAATGGCCGATGACTATAACCGCCGATTAGGGCGTCCATTGCAATACCAGACGGGAGGTTGGATCAGCTACGTTATGACAGTAAATGGTCCGGAGCCACTGGAAACACGGCATTCCCCACTGGATTATCAGCACTATATGGAAAAGCAGTTACAGCCGATAGCTGATGCCATCCTACCGTTCTTGCACGATGAGTTTTCCACATTGATTACCGGACAACTGGGACTATTTTAATGGCCCGAAAGACGTTTGGCAGGTGACGAACGTGTCACCATCCATTACCATAGCGCCCTTTCTGAAAGAAAACCCACGCACTGCGAGAAGGGTCGTGCCTGACGGGACGTCTGTCGCGCATGACAGGTAGTGTATTGCCCGAGATACGCCCTCCAGGCAGGCAACAAAAAGTAAGAATCACCTTACATTCTCCGACAACGATGAGTATCGAGCTTAGAATTTATGCCTTTTACACTTGGTCAACGCTGGATCAGCGATACAGAAAGCGAACTGGGATTGGGAACCGTAGTGGCAGTAGATGCCCGGATGGTTACCCTGATCTTCCCTGCCAGCGGTGAGAACCGCCTCTATTCCAGAAGTGATGCCCCGATCACCCGAGTGATGTTCAACCCTGGTGATACCATCACCGGCCATGAGGGCTGGCAACTGCGGATAGACGATATCCGCGATGAAAATGGTCTGCGTACCTATGTGGGTCGTCGACTGGATGACGATAGCCCGGTCGAGCTGCGGGAAGTTTTTCTTGATAGCAAACTCACATTCAACAAACCACAGGATCGCCTGTTCGCCGGACAGATCGATCGCATGGATCGCTTTGCATTGCGTTACCGCGCCCGCAATCATCAGCATGAGCAGGCGCTGCAACCCTGGGGTGGTCTGCGCGGGATGCGTGCCAGCCTGATTCCTCATCAGTTGCATATTGCCCGTGAAGTAGGACAGCGACATGCTCCACGCGTACTACTGGCGGACGAAGTTGGTCTGGGGAAAACTATCGAAGCCGGTATGATCATTCACCAACAACTGTTAGCAGGCCGGGCTGAGCGCGTACTTATTGTGGTACCGGAAACGCTGCAACATCAGTGGCTGGTAGAAATGCTCCGCCGCTTCAATCTACTGTTTTCACTGTTTGACGATGAACGCTATGCCGAAGCCAGGCTGGATAGCGACAACCCCTTTGAAACAGAGCAATTAATTATTTGTTCGCTGGGTTTTGTACAGCGCAATGCCACACGGTTTGGGCAACTACTGCATGCCCACTGGGACTTGCTGGTTGTGGATGAAGCCCACCATCTGGTCTGGAGCGAAGCGGCACCCAGCCCGGAATATCAAGCGATTGAGCATCTGGCCAGCGCTACTCCGGCGGTATTATTGCTAACGGCGACACCGGAACAGCTAGGTCAGGAGAGCCACTTTGCCCGTCTGCGACTGCTGGATCCAAACCGGTTTCACGACTATCACGAATTTATCGCCGAGCAACAGCAATATCGCCCGGTGGCCGATGCCGTCACTCTGCTATTGGCCGGTAACAAAGCCAGTTCCGCCGAACTGAACGCCTTGAGTGAGTTACTGGGCGAGCAAGACATTGAACCCTTACTGAAATCTATCAACAGCGATAGCGAAGATCGGGAACAGGCCCGCCACGAACTGATCACGATGCTGATGGATCGTCACGGCACCAGCCGCGTACTGTTCCGCAATACTCGTCAGGGAGTAAAGGGCTTCCCACAGCGGGTACTGCATCAGATTAAACTTCCGCTGCCGGCGCAATATCAAACCGCCATCAAAGTGTCCGATATCATGAACGCGGGGAAAACCCCAGAATCCCGCGCCCGGGATATGCTCTATCCGGAACAGATCTACCAGCAGTTTGAAGATGAAAATGCAACCTGGTGGAGCTTCGATCCGCGCGTGGAATGGCTGCTCAACTATCTGACCACTCACCGGGACAAAAAAGTGCTGGTGATTTGCGCTCAGGCCGCCACCGCGTTACAACTGGAACAGGTATTACGCACCCGTGAAGCTATCCGGGCCGCCGTCTTCCACGAAGGATTGTCTATTCTGGAACGTGACCGGGCCGCCGCCTATTTTGCTTCTGAAGAAGAAGGCGCGCAGGTGCTGATCTGTTCGGAAATCGGCTCAGAAGGTCGCAACTTCCAGTTTGCCAGCCATCTTGTCATGTTTGATCTCCCCTTCAACCCGGATCTGCTGGAACAACGTATCGGGCGTCTGGACCGTATCGGTCAGACGCAGGAAATCCAGATTCTGGTGCCTTATCTGGAAAATACCGCACAAGCGTTGCTGGTACGCTGGTATCACGAAGGTCTGGATGCCTTTGAGCATACCTGCCCTACCGGACGCACCATTTATGACAGCCACTATGAACAGCTGATAACCCGGCTGACGACACCGGGTGAACCGGAAGGGCTGGAAGAGTTTATCAGCGCCTGCCGCCAGCAGCATGAAGCGCTTAAGCAGCAACTGGAACAAGGCCGTGATCGACTGTTGGAAATGCACTCCAACGGTGGTGAACAGGCGCAGGAACTGTGCCAGGCGATCGCCGAGCAGGACAACGACGTCAATCTGGTAAACTTCGCACTCAATCTGTTCGATATTATCGGGATTCATCAGGAAGACCGCAGTGACAATATGATCATACTAACGCCGTCCGATCATATGCTGGTGCCGGATTTTCCCGGACTCCCGCAGGATGGCTGCACTATCACTTTCGACCGGGAACAGGCGTTATCCCGTGAAGACGCTCAGTTCATCAGTTGGGAACATCCGCTGATTCGCAACGGGCTGGATCTGATCCTGTCCGGGGAAACCGGAAGTTGTGCCGTTTCTCTGTTGAAGAACAAAGCGTTACCGGTAGGCACACTGCTGGCGGAACTGGTCTATGTGGTAGAAGCCCAGGCACCGAAAAAACTCCAGTTAACTCGCTTTCTGCCACCGACCCCGGTACGTCTGCTGATGGATCGTAAAGGGACGAATCTGGCTGCGCAGGTGGAGTTCGAAAGTTTCAACCGTCAGTTGAATGCCGTGAATCGTCATACATCCAGCAAATTGGTAAATGCGGTACAGGCGGAAGTCCACGACATGCTGCAAAAAGCGGAGCCATTGGTAGAAGTACACGCACGCCAGCTCATTACCGATGCCCAACACCATGCCGATCAACAGTTACGCCGTGAACTGGAACGTCTGGAAGCGCTAAAAGCGGTTAACCCCAACATCCGCGATGATGAGTTGCAGGCGCTGGAAACCCAGCGAGAACAAGTATTAAGCAACCTACAACAGGCCAACTGGCGTCTGGATGCAATCCGTCTGGTGGTGGTTTCTCACCAGTAAATGTATTATCAGCGCGCTAAAACGATAATGCCTTTACCGCGGCTGATGATCCACCGGTTGCCGTCGGATACCCGGGCCTACCACGGGGATGAACTCATCCCCGTGTGTTCTATTATAAAACGTTGTAGCCGTCTGGAGCCTTGATGGAACCTTATAATCCCCCCGCAGATCCCTGGCTGCACATCCTGTATCAGGACCAGCACATTATGGTGGTCAACAAACCTAGCGGACTGCTATCCGTCCCTGGCCGTGCGCCGGAGCACAAAGACAGTATCATGAGCCGTATTCAGGCTGATTTTCCGCAAGCCGAATCGGTGCATCGTCTGGATATGGCGACCAGTGGTGTGATGGTGGTTGCCCTGAACAAAGCGGCAGAGCGGGAACTAAAACGCCAGTTTCGCGAGCGTGAGCCAAAGAAATCTTACCTCGCCCGTGTTTGGGGAACCCTGGAACAGGATGAAGGCATGGTGGACCTCCCGTTGATTTGCGACTGGCCGAACCGCCCGAAGCAAAAAGTCTGTTTTGAACAAGGCAAGGCAGCACAAACTGAATATCAGGTACTGGCGCGCGACGACGATGGCACCACACGGGTTAAACTGATGCCTATCACCGGGCGTTCTCACCAATTACGGGTTCATATGCTGGCCTTGGGACACCCTATTCTGGGAGATGGCTTTTATGCCCATCCAGCAGCCAAAGCGTTGGCACCACGCCTGTTACTGCACGCCCAGGAATTGTGCATCACTCATCCGGCATTTCTCACTCCGATGCACTTTCGTTGTGAAGCCGATTTTTAACTTTTTTTGTCATGGGAAACACGGTGATAAAAGCATATTTCGGGGTTACTGCAAACATAAAGCCATAGCACGACATAAATCAGGGAGAGAAAAAAGAAACACCGCAGGAAACCTACTATTGAGGAAACATCACTGGTTAGGAAAATTTATTCGTTTTGAGAAATTCGTAGGCGGCTTGAATATCTTGCGCTTTGCGCTTGGCAATTTCTATCATTCGTGGCGACAACCCTTTTCCCATCATCTTGTCAGGATGGTGCTCACTCATCAGTTTTCGATAAGCCCGTTTTACCGTAGTGGCATCGTCACTACTGCGTACCCCCAGCATGCGACAGGCGCTTTCAATACTGACCCCAGGTGATGTGATGGGAGGACGCTGTCCATAGGACTGACCACGACGCTGATAAGATTTCCCATTTGACCGGGACTGATAGGCATTGTCATTCTGCCTGGACTGATGAGTCCCCCGCTCGATCGACCGCATGAACAACTCAAATTGTTCCCGGGTGACACCCAGTTCATCGGCAAACACATATAACAACCGCCGCTCACTCGGGTGCAGCGCACCATCAACAAAAGCCACCTGCAACTGAATTTCCAAAAACATCCGTACCAGATCAAAGCGGCCGATACACACATCACGCAGTTTACGCAGTCGGGTTCGCAGTGGAAACTGGCTCGCCTTGCCTTCACGAAACGCTCGCTGGGCCGAGGCTCTATCTTCACCATATAACGCCAGGCGGTCCATCATTTGGGTGGCAATCTGGATATCCGCCTCGGTAACCCGACCTTTTGACTTGGTCAGATGGCCCATTACCTGAAAAGTCGTCAGATAAAACAGTGCCTGGCGGCTGGATTGTGCAGAAAAAAAGTCGCGTCGACGGGATGAACGGACTCTGTCAAATAAATGACCCAGCAGCAGCCCCATAATCACTCCACCGATGCCGCCACTCGATACCATACCCAGTGTCAGCCCCAGCAACTTTCCCCAATACCGCATATACTCCTCAAATCCCCATGCCGTCGGTTAAAAATTGCTTTATCATACCTGTCATTTATCTTTGCTCCTAACGGCAGCTCATAGAAAACGGTGGGGATTTAGCACTGGCACTACGCCAATGAGTGATATAGTCTCTGACCGTTTGCCGGCATGACGCCTTTGATGACGGAACACCTGATACCGCGTATGAAAAAAAGTCTCCCAACCTTGCTGGCCTCATTAATCTGGTCGGCGCTTTATAGTCAGAACGCTCTGGCTGACCTCGCCTCACAGTGCATGCTGGGCGTACCTGTTTATAATCGCCCGCTCGTGTCCGGCGATACCAACCAACTGCCGGTGCATATTCAAGCGGATCAAGCGCAAGCGAACTACCCCAACAATGCTATTTTCAATGGCGATGTCAATGTTGAGCAAGGGAACAGTGTTCTCAACGCCCAACAGGTGGAGTTGAATCAAACGCAAGGAGCCGGTAAAACCGAACCGATACGTACTGTGACGGCAACAGGCAACGTGCGTTACGATGATAATCAGGTCATTCTGAAAGGCCCCCGAGCCTGGTCTAACCTCAATACCAAAGACACCAACGTATATGATGGTAACTATCAAATGGTAGGCCGTCAGGGACGCGGCGATGCTGACGAAATGAAATTGCGTGATAATAATCGCTATACCATTTTGGAAAATGGCACCTTTACCTCATGTCTGCCGGGTGATGATAGCTGGAGTGTCGCCGGCTCGGAAGTGATCCATGACCGCCAAGAACAAGTTGCCGAAATCTGGAATGCCCGTTTTCGCATTGCGGGTGTTCCGGTGTTCTACAGCCCTTATTTACAGCTTCCAATAGGTGATAAACGCCGTTCGGGTTTCCTGGTCCCCAATGCAAAATACGGCAGTAGCAACGGCTTTGAGCTGATTACGCCTTATTACTGGAATATTGCACCTAACTACGACGCCACGATCACACCACATCTGCAGACCAACCGCGGAACGCAGTGGCAGACCGAATTTCGTTATCTGACCACACCCGGTACTGGCCTGGTCGAATTCGATTGGCTACCGGACGACAAACAGTACAAGAATGATACTCAATCTGGTAAATATGCCAAAGACGGCAATGACACCCGCTGGCTGTTCTATTGGCGGCACGCTGGTGTAATGGATCAAGTCTGGCGTTTCAACGCCGACTATACCAAGGTCAGTGATCTGTACTATTTCACCGATCTGGATTCGCTATACGGCTCCACCACCGATGGCTATGCCACACAGAAATTCAGCCTGGGCTATGCTAACCGTAACTGGAATGCCACCCTATCAACCCGGCAATACCAGATCTTCAGCAGTACCGCGAATAACGACGTCTACCGTGCCGAACCACAGCTTGATATCAATTATTACCAGAATGATATTGGGCCTTTCGATATGCATCTTTATGGGCAGGCGGTGAAATTCACCAACGTGAATCCCAGCCTTCCAGATGCTATACGTTTACATTTTGAGCCAACGATCGATCTGCCGCTTTCCAACCGGTGGGGCAGTCTGAATACCGAAACCAAGCTGATGGCGACGCATTATCAGCAAAATAATCTGGCGAGTTATAACCAGGATAACCCTGATAATCAGCTGAAAGGTTCTGTCAACCGTGTACTGCCCCAGTTCAAGGTAGATGGCAAAATGGTGTTTGAGCGGGATATGGATTGGGCGAAAGGTTATACCCAGACACTGGAACCCCGGACACAGTACCTGTACATTCCTTACCGTAATCAAGATGATATCCGCTCCTATGACTCTACGTTGCTGCAAGCCGATTACGCTGGCTTGTTCCGTGATCGTACCTATAGCGGCCTGGATCGCATCGCCTCGGCAAACCAGATAGCTACCGGTGTGACAACCCGCCTGTATGACAGTGCACTAGTCGAACGCTTTAATGCGTCCATTGGAGAAATCTATTACTTTTCTCCTTCCCGTACTGGCGATCACAGCTCGGAACTTGATAGTAATACCGATACTGGCAGCCTGGTATGGGCCGGTGACAGTTACTGGAAATTCGCTGACAACTGGGGAGTTCGCGGAGGGTTACAATACGATGCCCGGTTGAATAACTTCACCGTAGGTGATGCAGTACTCGAATACCGCAGCGACAGCGAACGGATGTTTCAATTGAATTACCGCTACGCCAGCCCGGAATATATTCAGGCCATGCTGTCTACGACTTCCAGTTCGAGTTTCCAGCAAGAGATTTCTCAGGTCGGGGTAACAGCCAGTTGGCCGATTGCCGGACGTTGGTCAATTGTTGGCGCGTATTATTACGATACCAAAGCCAGCCAACCAGCTGACCAATTGCTAGGGTTGCAGTACAGTACCTGTTGCTGGGCGGTCAATGTCGGCTATGAACGTAAAATAACGCAATGGAACAGTTCAAAAAATAGTAGTGTTTATGATAACAAAATATCGTTTAACGTTGAGTTACGCGGCTTAAGTAGTGACTACAGTCTGGGCTCGCAAAAAATGCTGGGCACCGGAATTTTACCTTACCAGCGTGCTTTCTAATGTTATAAAGCTGGGAACTCTGGCCACGGTAAGCGTCTAACGCCAGTGGACATTAAACTTTTAACCCGCCCCGCGCGGATGAAATGAATGGGAAAGGTATGAAGAACTGGAAAGTGCTTGTTCTCGGACTAGCTCTGAGCACGAACATTGCGTTTGCGGCACCACAAGTCATCGATAAAGTTGTTGCTGTGGTGGATAACAGTGTCGTGTTGGAAAGCGATGTCAATACGCTGCTGCAGTCAGTCAAACTGAATGCACAGGATGCAGGTCAGCAGCTACCGGATGACAGCACGCTACGTCACCAGGTACTTGAACGTCTGATTATGGATAACATCGTGTTGCAAATGGCGCAAAGAATGGGTGTCACAATAACAGACGAGCAGTTAGACCGTACCATCGCCAATATCGCTACACAAAACCATATGTCGGTTGACCAATTGCGCAGCCGTCTGGCCGAGGAAGGAATAAACTACGATATCTATCGCAGCAAGATCCGCAAAGATATGACCATTGCGGAAGTACGTAACAATGAAGTGCGTCGTCGCATCACTATTCTGCCACAGGAAGTAGATTCACTGGCAAAACAGCTTGCCAGTCAAAACGGTGGTAATACCGAGGTAAACCTCAGCCACATCCTGATTCCGCTATCGGAAAACCCAACCCAGGCACAGGTAGACAAAGCCGAAGCGTTAGCAAACAAACTGATTAAAGAAATCAAACAAGGTGCGAATTTTGGCAAGCTGGCTATTACCTACTCGGCTGGCCAGCATGCACTACAAGGCGGCCAAATGGGATGGGGAAAATTACAGGAGTTGCCGACCTTGTTTGCCGAGAGCCTGATACAAGCGCAGAAAGGTCAGATTATCGGCCCTATCCGTTCTGGTGTCGGTTTCCATATCCTGCGGGTCAATGATATCCGTGGTGAAAGCAAAAATGTATCCGTCACTGAAGTACACGCCCGCCATATTCTGCTCAAAACGTCGGTTGTCATGACAGA
This sequence comes from Prodigiosinella confusarubida, assembly GCF_002847015.1. Lineage (GTDB taxonomy): Bacteria > Pseudomonadota > Gammaproteobacteria > Enterobacterales > Enterobacteriaceae > Prodigiosinella > Prodigiosinella aquatilis. The sequence goes on along the minus strand of NZ_CP025085.1, from coordinate 1,284,716 downwards.
TGCACAGGCTCAGGCAAAACTTGAAGAGGTGGCTCGACAAATCAAAAGTGGCCACACCACTTTTGCCGCTCAGGCCAAATTACTTTCTCAGGATCCTGGATCCGCTAATCAGGGTGGTGATCTGGGCTGGTCATCTCCAGACATGTACGACCCGGCATTCCGCGATGCGTTGATGAAGCTGAAAAAAGGCGAAATCAGCAAACCGGTGCACACCTCGTTTGGCTGGCATTTGATCCAATTGCTCGGTACCCGTCAAGTGGACAAGACTGACGAGACGCTGAAAGAGCGCGCTTATCGTATGCTATTCAACCGGAAATTTGCCGAAGAAGCACAAACCTGGATGCAGGAAAAACGCGCTTCTGCTTATGTGAAAATTATCGACGGACAGAATTGATGTCTACCGAAAACAGGACAGAACGCATCGTAATTACACCCGGTGAACCCGCCGGGATTGGTCCTGATCTCATCGTTACACTGGCCCAGCAGTCATGGCCGGTTGAGCTGGTAGTGTGTGCGGATCCTGATCTGCTGCTGAGCCGTGCACTGCAGTTACACCTGCCTTTGACGCTGCGTTATTATCAGCCGGATCAACCTGCGCAACCACAACTGGCGGGGACCTTGACAATACTGGCCTCGCCGACCTCGGTGACTGTCGTGGCAGGTCAGTTGAATGTACAAAACAGTGTTTATGTCGTCGACACACTACGTCGCGCTTGTGATGGTTGCCTCAATGGCGAATTTGCTGCGCTGATCACCGGGCCGGTGCATAAAGGCATCATCAATGATGCCGGTATTCCGTTTACCGGGCATACCGAATTTTTTGCTGATCGTAGTCAGTGCCAGCGAGTAGTCATGATGCTGGCAACTGATGAACTGCGCGTCGCGTTGGCGACGACGCACCTGCCGCTAAAAGATGTCTCGGCTGCTATCACCCGAGACAGTTTGCATGAAGTGATAACTATCCTGCATCACGATCTGCATACCAAATTTGGTATCGCACAACCGTCGATCTACGTGTGTGGCCTGAATCCACACGCGGGTGAAGGCGGACATATGGGACGAGAAGAACTGGAGATAATTATCCCGGCGCTGGAAGAACTACGCAGCGCTGGCATGACACTGATTGGCCCTCTGCCCGCGGATACACTATTCCAGCCTAAATACCTGCAACATGCCGATGCCGTACTATCGATGTATCATGATCAGGGGTTACCCGTTCTGAAATATCAGGGTTTTGGCCGGGCAGTGAATATTACACTAGGACTCCCGTTCATCCGTACTTCTGTCGATCACGGTACAGCCCTTGAACTGGCGGCCACCGGTGAAGCAGATCCAGGCAGCTTTCATACTGCATTAAACCTTGCCATTAAAATGATCAATAACCGTAATGAATAATCGAGTCCATCAAGGCCACTTCGCCCGTAAACGTTTCGGGCAAAACTTTTTAAGTGATCAGTTTATTATTGATAGCATTGTTTCCGCTATTCACCCCCTGCCAGGACAAGCCATTGTGGAAATTGGCCCTGGGCTTGGTGCGTTGACTGCGCCGATGGGCGAACGTTTGGAACATTTCACCGTGATTGAGCTGGACCGTAATTTGGCGGCCCGACTGGAAACACATCCAACACTGAAAGATAAGCTCACCATCATTCAGCAAGATGCCATGACGGTAGATTTTTCTGAACTGGCACAACAAGCGGGACAACCGCTGCGGGTTTTTGGTAACCTACCGTATAATATTTCAACACCATTGATGTTCCATCTGTTCGGCTATACTCAGTCTATCCTCGACATGCATTTTATGTTGCAAAAAGAGGTCGTTAACCGTCTGGTTGCCGGGCCAAACAGTAAAGCTTATGGACGACTGAGCGTAATGGCGCAGTATTATTGTCAGGTCATCCCGGTACTTGAAGTACCGCCGACCGCCTTTAAACCGGCACCAAAGGTAGATTCAGCCGTAATTCGTCTGGTACCACATACCACATCACCGTATCCGATAGTGGATACCCGGGTATTAGGACGGATCACTACTGAAGCCTTTAACCAACGACGTAAAACGTTGCGTAACAGTCTGGGAAACCTGTTTACACCAGAGCGACTGACCGAACTTGGCGTCGATCCTACTGTTCGGGCTGAAAACGTGAGCGTCGAGCAATATTGCCGGTTAGCTGGCTGGTTGGCCGAACATCCCACAGTGCAGGAATAAACTGGAGTTGTGTCGTCATGATAAACGCGCCCCGAGTTTGTATACAGGTTCAAAGCTTCTACATAGAAGCGCAATCAGAGCCTGATGAAGAACGTTTCGTATTTGCCTATACCATTACGATCCGTAATTTGGGACGTCATGAAGTCAAACTCCTGGGTCGGCATTGGTTAATCACTAATTCCAATGGCCGCCAGACAGAAGTACAAGGCGAAGGCGTGATTGGTTTACAGCCCGTCATTCAGCCCGGCGGCGAGTTCCAGTATACTAGCGGCGCCGTGTTGGAAACCCCACTGGGCACAATGGAAGGCCATTATCAAATGATTGATCACCAAGGTGATAATTTTCAGGTTCCAATTCAGGTGTTCCGTTTGGCAATACCTTCACTGATACATTAATTATGGCTACTTATCTTGTTGGCGACGTTCACGGTTGTTACGTTGAACTCAAGGCGCTATTAGCGCAAGTTTCGTTTGATCCTACACAGGACACCTTGTGGCTGACTGGCGATCTGGTCGCCCGTGGGCCTGATTCGCTGGACGTATTACGGTATGTCCGTTCTCTCGGTTCCGCAGCACGGATGGTGCTTGGTAACCACGATCTTCACCTGCTGGCGGTTTATGCCGGGATTAGCCGTAATAAACCCAAGGATCGTCTCACCGCCTTGTTATCTGCGCCTGACGTCGATGAACTGATTAACTGGCTACGCCGTCAGCCAGTATTACAGATTGACGAAGAACGTAAGCTGATCATGACGCATGCTGGCATCACACCACAGTGGGATTTGGCAACCACCCTGATGTGTGCACGGGAAGTGGAGTCTATCCTGAGCAGTGACAGCTATCCGCTATTCCTTGATGCGATGTACGGTGATATGCCCAACCACTGGAGCCCCGAATTGAGCGGACTTTCGCGGTTGCGATTCAGTATCAACGTTTTCACCCGGATGCGTTACTGCTTTTCTGGCGGGCAGTTGGATATGCTATACAAAGAACCTCCCACTCAAGCGCCTTCCTTGCTGAAACCCTGGTTTGATATGCCAGGACCGGTTTCCAGTGAATATGCTATCGCATTCGGCCACTGGGCTTCGCTGAAAGGGAAATGGACGCCAGACGGTATTTATGCGTTGGATACTGGCTGTTGTTGGGGAGAAACCTTAACTCTGCTACGCTGGGAAGATCAGCGCTATTTTACCCAACTGTCGACTATAACTCCGGGAACCAGCGACGAAGCACTCGAAGCATCCTGAAGGCACAGAGAGGTGACGTCCTATCACCTCTCTGATAAACACGCTTTCACCAAACGAAGAACAAGCCTGTCAGCCTGATGATATGCACGTTATTATTTACGCCCCAATCACACCGCCATCTTCGCGGGTAATCATTATTACCGATGAACGGGGACGCGGGCTGTTATTGGGAAAGTGTGAATCCTTTTTTTCTCCAGGATGCTGAATGTTGACAAACAGGGTTTTATAATCTGGGGTAAAAGCAATACCAGTTAACTCACAGGATTTCGGTCCGACCATAAAACGGCGGATTTCGCCACTGTGTGGATCCCCTACCAGCATCTGGTTGTTACCCTGGCCTGCAAAGTCATCTTTATTACTGTAGTTACCATCGGTCAGAATCCACAGACGACCATCCTGGTCAAATCCCAAGCCATCAGGGCTGTTAAAGGTATTATCCGCAGTAATATTCGGCGAACCACGATTGATACCTTCTGGGTGAGCAATCGGATTACCACACAGCGCATACATATCCCAATCAAACACCTGGGCGGTGGCATCGTCTTTTTCATCCCAGCGGATTATCTGACCGTAGATATTATGCGGACGCGGGTTGGCGGCATTTACCGGCATCCCTTCATCACCACGCCGACTGTTATTAGTCAGCGTGCAATAGGCTCTTCCGTCATGCGGGTTGACCGCAATCCATTCCGGGCGGTCCATCCGGGTAGCCCCGACATGCGAGGCCGCTTTACGGGCAAAAATAACGACCTCGGCCTGACTGTGAAAACCATTTTCCGCTGTCAATCCGTTGTCACCAAACGTCAGCGCAATCCAGCGGCCGGTCCCTTTCAACGGCGTACCTGCCGCATCTCGATCAAACTGCGCGACATACAGTGTGCCATTATCCAGTAGGGTACGATTATTAGCAGGATTAGCGCTATCGACTTTGTCAGTAGAAACATATTTGTAAATGAACTCACCACGTTCATCATCTCCCATGTACACCACTAAGTGACCATTTTTGGCCACCGTCACCGCTGCATTTTCATGTTTGAAGCGCCCAAGCGCAGTCCGTTTGATGGGTGTCGAATTCGGATCCATCGGATCAATCTCAACAACCCAGCCATAACGATTGAACTCATTGGGATTTTTTGCCACATCGAAGCGATCGTCAAAATCTGACCAGTTACGTTCCGGATCCTTGACCTTCAATGAATAGCGTTTCTGCTCTGGCGTGGTCTTATAATCCGCCTGGTGAGTACCAAAATAAGTATCAAAGTTCTCTTCACAAGTCAGGTAAGTGCCCCATGGCGTTTTACCATTGGCGCAATTACCAAATGTTCCCAACACCGTCATTCCTGTCGGATCGGCATCCGTCTTCAACAGGTCATGTCCCGCTGCCGGGCCGCTAAAGTGTATTTCTGTATTTGCGGTAATACGGCGATTATAGCGCGACGGCCGCTCGACCACCCAACGCGGTGAATCTCCGATGCGTTTTACCGCCACAATGGAAACACCATGCGCCGCCTGGGATTTTCGTACATCCTCCAGGCTGACGGCTTTGGTACCACCATGGGCAAACAGATATTGCTCATTCACATATTCGTTGTTAATCGCCATCACGGCATGATGATCATCAATAGGGAAAAAGCTCATGCCATCGTTGTTGTCACCAAACTGCTTTTCCTGATCGGCAGCGGTGTTGTTACCTGCTGGATCAAAGTTTGCTGCACCGCTAACCAGCGGTTCCCCCCAAGAGATCAAGACATCTGCACGATAGCCAGGCGTAATAGCAATACTGTCTTCACTGGAAGCCACAATACCTTTAAAACCAAGCAGCTTGCTCCCTTCTGCTGGTGTATCGGCAAAGGCGAGCCGGGGTATTGACCAGACACCTCCGCCCAAAAATCCGGCCAGTCCTACCGTACCAGCGCTCCCTAACAGTAACTTGCGGCGGGAAGGATCGACCAAGCGATCAGTATTCAGGACATTAATCTTGCTTGTCATCTCTCTAGCGTCCTCTTCTTTTTCAGGCAATGGCGCAATGCTCATCATCAAATATGGGTGTGGTACAGAATGGTATTAACAATAAGGGCTAATTGTGACCAAAATGTTACATTTAGAAAGATTTAGACAACAAAAGAAAAACCCGCTTCAGTGAGCGGGTCAGACCGTTGACAAACCTATGTATCGCGTCAGAACGGTGATAGTAAGGAAGAGGAGTAAAGCATCCGCGCCAGGGATGGCGCGGCTTGAGCTTACAGGGAGGTACTTGCAGCGCCTTTACGATCGTCTCATTATCGCCGCTATATAGACTTTGCCATCAAACTCACCCACTTCAGTGAGCGGGTTTAGCAAGAAAATGTCTGCAATACTTAGCGACGTTCGAGAATTTCAAAACAGTAACTGTGAGAATTATGCTCATCAGCATCATGGAATTCACTGAAAGTGGAGATCCACTCATCAGGCTCATAATCAGGGAAATGAGTGTCTCCTTCCACCTCTGCATCGATATGCGTCAGGTACAGTCGATCCGCTTGAGGCAGCATCTGACGATAAATATTGCCACCGCCGATCACCATCACTTCGTCTACATTACCTGCCGCAGCCAACGCGGCATCAATGGATGTCACCCAAGTCACACGGGCATCATCCACCGGATGGTTACTGACCACGATATTGCATCTTCCCGGTAGCGGCTGACCAATAGAACGGAAAGTATTGCGCCCCATAATGATGGGCTTATTCAATGTATTGCGCTTAAACCACGCCAGATCGGCAGGTAGATGCCACGGCATGGCGTTTTCCATACCGATAACACGGTCCACTGCCAACGCGGCAATCAAACTAATTACCATGGTAAAACCAACCCTATAGGCTACAAAATTGAAGCCACTATACGGAAAGCCTGTTCATGCGTCGAGATGGTTGCTGGACCCAGAGAGAATATAAGAGTGCTCTGAACGAATCACACTCCTGGGCGCTTGCGATACAGCCAGAGACCCGGCAGTGATAACCCGATAGACAGCGCACCGACAATAAAGCTGGCCTTCAGAAAATTGGTCATCAGTGTTTGCATCAGCACTTCGCTGTAGCCCAGATGGGACAGTTCGACTACCGAAATCATCGCGGTATAGGCCGGAATTCCCGGGAACATGGGAATGACCGCAGCGACGGTGAACACTTTTGGATGCGCCAGTAACCAGCGCGACCAGCGAATCCCGATGATACCGATCATGATTGACGCCAAAAACGAAGCCCACTCAATCGGCGCCCCAAAATGGATCATCAGGAAACGGGCGCCGTGTCCTAGTGCTCCGAGTAATGCACAGTAGCGCAACGCTTTTATCGGTACATTAAATACCATGGCAAAACCCAGCGCCGGAACCGCTGCCAGAATCATATCCTGCAATAACGCCCACAACAGATTCAGGACCATCCGTGAAACCCCCACACCGACATTGCCATCACCACACCAATACAGGTTGCCAGCGTCAGTAAACTGGCCATCGCCCAGCGTGCCAGACCAGTATTTATATGCCCTTTAAACATATCCGCCACGGCGTTAATCAGCGGAAAACCCGGAACCAGCAACAATACGCTGGCAGCCATCGCCACCGCTGATGAGTGCTGTAATCCAGGCAACCGCATCAATAACCCCGAGGCCGACGTTGCCACAAACGCGGTAACACAGAAGTTAATCAGCGGGTTCAGATGTCGGCTGGTCAATATCTGGCGAACATACATAGCAAGACCACTGGCAATCAAGGTCACCAGAACCGCATCCCAGCCACCACCATTTAAACGACTGAAACAGCCGCAGGAGAGCCCCACGATGGTTACCATCAGCCAACGTGGGTAACGCAGCGGTTTAATGTTATTGAAACGCTTATGCACACTCCCCACATCCAGCAGTTTATGTTCCGCCATGATAACCACATGCTGCACTTCGGTAACCACATGCATATTGATACCACGATCCACGTTTTTACGTGTGGAGGTCAAACAATGTCCGTCCATAATGGTTGTGAGCACAATAGCATTCGCTGAGATCGAGCTTTCTACACTATCCACACCCAGCGCAACGCCTAACCGTGAGGATAATTGCTCCACGAGCATACTTTCCGCACCATGCTGTAACAACAACAGTGCACATTGAATACACAACCGGGTAACTTCCCGCTGTCGTGTGGTTTCACTTACCATGTCATTTTCCCGACCCTGATTCACTGAAACAGCCACGTTATAACCATAAATAAAACAAGGCTTCTTGTTACCATATTGCGGGCAAATAGCCAATAATGATGATGCGAATAAATACCCTCGGAGGTATTATTCTTGCAATTTACCCGCTTTCTCTCGCATTACAGGATACATCATGCTTGAAATGTCGCTGTTTGTTGCAACCATTGCCACGCTGGGAATGCTGTCTCCCGGCCCGGATTTCTTTCTGGTCATTAAAAATGCGGCACGTTATCCCCGATTGGCAGCGATAGTCACCGCACTCGGCGTTATTTGCGGCGTAGCGACCCACATGGCCTATTGTGTCGCCGGGCTGGCGGTCGTTATCACCACAACCCCCTGGCTATTTGATTTGCTGAAATACGCCGGTGCCATTTACCTGATTTGGATTGGCATTCAGGCGCTGATTTCCCATGGTGGCAGCAAAATGGATCTCACCCAGTTAACACCACAACGCGTCAGCCTGAAAAAAGCCTTTTTGCAGGGATATCTCTGCAACCTGTTGAATCCGAAAGCCACTCTGTTTTTTCTTTCTGTCTTTACCCAAGTACTCAGCCTAAACTCTAGCATGGGTGAAAAACTGTGGTATGCCGCTATTATCTGGATACTGGCGGTTATCTGGTGGCCTCTGCTGGTCATCTTGATTCAGAGTGAACCGGTTCGCTACGGCCTGGCTAAAGCACAGAAAGTGGTTGATAAAGTGCTAGGAGGGATTCTGATTACCTTGGGTATCAAAGTCGCTCTAAGCTAACAGAAAAAACCAGTCAGGCTTCCTTGACTGGTTTTTTGGGTGACTACCTTGTCGTCAACTACCGAGTTTCATTACTTAAATCGGTTGCATGCTGAGAAAGCAGAGACCTATTGCTTACACTCAACACGTTGATTATCTGAATCCCGGCTGATGCCGGGATAAATCAGCGACAGACAATGAACTGACATTAACCTTTAATCTTGGCATGCATTTCCTGTACGGAAATAACCTGCTCCGTCGGATCAGCATTGAGTGACATCGCCGTAGCAAAGCCACCGTTCATGGTCGTATCGTAGTGTACTTTGTATTGCAAAGCGCTACGGCGAATCAGCTTGGAATCCTCGATAGCCTGACGGCCAGCGGTCGTATTCACAATGTAAGTATATTCACCGTTTTTGATGCGATCCTGAATATGTGGACGACCTTCGTGCACCTTGTTTACCAGACGCGGATTGATACCCGCTTCACCCAGCACAATCGCCGTACCGTGAGTCGCATCCAGCTCAAAGCCGTTCTTGAGTAGCTTGGCAGCCAAATCTACCACGCGTTCCTTATCACCTTCGCGCACAGATAACAGTGCCCGCCCGGTTTTCTTCATCGGCGAATTACTGCCCAGCATGGCTTTGGCAAAGGCTTCGGCGAAAGTACGACCGACACCCATCACTTCACCGGTAGAGCGCATTTCCGGCCCCAGAATCGGGTCAACACCCGGGAATTTATTGAACGGCAGCACCACTTCTTTCACTGAGTAGTACGGTGGAATCACCTCTTTGGTTATTCCCTGATCCACCAGTGTTTGGCCGACCATCACCCGGGCCGCGATTTTTGCCAGCGGAACGCCAGTTGCTTTCGAGACAAACGGGACAGTACGTGCGGCGCGCGGGTTTACTTCAATCAGATACACTTCGTTGTTCTTCACGGCGAACTGGGCATTCATCAGCCCACGCACCGACAGTTCAAACGCCAGTTTTTCCACCTGCTGACGCATCACATCCTGAATTTCCTTGCTTAGCGTATAGGCAGGCAATGAACATGCCGAGTCACCAGAATGCACACCAGCCTGTTCAATGTGCTCCATGATGCCGCCGATCAATACGCGCTCACCGTCGCAGATAGCATCCACATCCACTTCTATTGCATCATCCAGGAAATGATCCAGCAGTACCGGTGCATCATTGGATACGTTGACTGCATTCTGGAAATAACGACGCAAGTCGATTTCGTCGTAAACAATTTCCATTGCACGACCACCCAGCACATAAGAAGGGCGAACTACCAACGGATAACCAATACCGGTCGCTTTTTCCACCGCCTGTTCAATGGTTGCTACCGTGGCATTAGCCGGCTGCTTAAGACCAAGACGGTTCACAGCCTGCTGGAAACGCTCACGGTCTTCCGCACGGTCGATGGCGTCCGGGCTGGTACCGATAATCGGTACACCTGCGGCTTCCAGCGCTCTCGCCAACTTCAGCGGGGTCTGCCCACCGTACTGCACAATAACGCCTTTCGGTTTCTCGATGCGCACGATTTCCAGCACATCTTCCAGCGTTACCGGTTCAAAATACAGACGATCAGAGGTGTCATAGTCAGTAGAAACCGTTTCCGGGTTACAGTTGACCATGATGGTTTCATAACCATCTTCACGCAGTGCCAGTGAAGCATGCACGCAACAGTAGTCAAATTCGATGCCCTGGCCGATACGGTTCGGGCCACCACCCAGTACCATGATTTTTTCGCGGTCCTGGTTGGGATTGGCTTCACACTCATCATCATAAGTGGAGTACAGATAAGCCGTATCGGTCGCAAATTCGGCCGCACAGGTATCCACTCGTTTATAAACCGGGTGCAGATTGTACTTATTACGTAACTTGCGAATTTCACCCTCTGCCACACCCGCCAGTTTGGCCAGACGTATGTCGGCGAAGCCTTTGCGTTTCAGCAGACGCAGGAATTCCGGCGTCAGCCCATTAGCGCCCTGCTCCGCGACCTGTTCTTCCAGACGTACCAGTTCTTCAATCTGCACCAGGAACCAACGGTCAATATTGGTCAGGTTGAAGACACCATCCACGGACATCCCTGCGCGGAATGCATCCGCCAGATACCAGATACGCTCCGCACCGGCATCTTTCAGCTCACGGCGGATTTTAGTGAGTGCTTCAGGATCGTCCAGATCCACTTTCGGGTCAAAACCCGATACGCCGACTTCCAGCCCGCGCAATGCTTTCTGTAGTGATTCCTGCTGCGTACGCCCAATCGCCATGACTTCACCGACCGATTTCATCTGTGTGGTGAGGCGGTCATTAGCGCCAGCAAATTTTTCGAAATTAAACCGTGGGATTTTAGTCACCACGTAGTCAATTGAGGGTTCAAATGACGCCGGTGTACGACCACCGGTAATGTCATTCATCAATTCATCCAGCGTGTAACCTACCGCCAGTTTGGCGGCGATTTTGGCAATCGGGAAGCCAGTCGCTTTTGACGCCAGCGCCGAAGAACGGGAAACGCGTGGATTCATCTCGATGATGATCAGACGACCCGTTTTTGGATTCACCGCGAATTGCACGTTAGAACCGCCGGTTTCCACGCCGATTTCACGCAGTACCGCCATCGAGGCGTTACGCATGATCTGGTACTCTTTATCCGTCAGTGTTTGCGCGGGTGCAACCGTGATGGAGTCACCGGTATGAATACCCATGGGATCCAGGTTTTCAATCGAACAGACAATGATACAGTTGTCGTTTTTATCCCGCACCACTTCCATTTCATACTCTTTCCAACCGATGAGAGATTCATCGATCAACAACTCACTGGTTGGTGATAAATCCAGGCCACGGGTACAGATTTCCTCAAACTCTTCACGGTTGTAGGCAATACCGCCACCGCTTCCCCCCATAGTGAAAGAGGGGCGAATAATACAGGGGAAACCCACATCTGCCGCCACAGCCAATGCTTCATCCATATTGTGAGCGATACCGGAACGGGCAGTTTCCAGGCCAATCGATTTCATGGCGATATCGAAACGGCGACGATCTTCCGCCTTGTCGATGGCATCGGCGGTAGCACCAATCATGGTGACACTAAATTCTTCCAGCACACCACGACGTTCCAGTTCCAGCGCGCAGTTCAGTGCCGTCTGTCCTCCCATGGTTGGTAATACGGCATCCGGGCGCTCTTTTTCAATGATTTTACGCACCACTTCCCAGTGAATCGGCTCAATGTATGTCGCATCAGCCATTTCCGGGTCGGTCATGATAGTGGCGGGATTGGAGTTGACCAGAATAACGCGATACCCTTCTTCGCGCAGCGCCTTGCACGCTTGTGCGCCAGAGTAGTCAAATTCACACGCCTGACCGATAACAATCGGGCCGGCGCCAAGAATCAGGATGCTTTTAATATCTGTACGTTTTGGCATTTTCTCGCTCCTGATTATTTAGCTGAAGAACGGTAAGTCTGAATCAATTCGATAAAGTGGTCGAACAACGGCGCAGCATCATGTGGGCCGGGACTGGCTTCTGGATGCCCCTGAAAACTGAACGCTGGTTTATCGGTACGGTGAATCCCTTGCAGAGAGCCATCGAACAAGGATTTGTGCGTTGTGCGCAAGGTGGCAGGCAAAGACGTTTCATCAACGGCAAAACCGTGGTTTTGTGCCGTGATCATAACACGATCGGCATCAAGGTCTTTCACCGGATGGTTGCCACCGTGGTGCCCGAATTTCATCTTGATCGTCTTGGCACCACTTGCCAGTGCCAGCAACTGATGGCCCAGGCAGATACCAAACACCGGGATATCAGTTTCCAGGAGGGTTTTAATCGCCCTGATAGCATAGTCACAGGGTTCCGGATCCCCAGGACCGTTAGACAGGAAAACCCCATCAGGATTCAGTTTCAGCACATCCTCAGCGGAGGTTTGTGCAGGAACCACGGTCAGACGGCAGCCACGGTCTACCAGGATACGCAGAATATTGCGCTTCACACCGTAGTCATACGCCACCACATGATAGGGCAGATCGCTATTGTCTTTTGCCGCAGGCAATTCGCCTTCCAATGTCCAACTGCCCTGCGACCAGGAATAATGTTCCCGAGTAGTGACTTCTTTTGCCAGATCCATCCCTTTCAGGCCAGGAAACGCCTTGGCCTTTTCCAGTGCCAGCGCCGCATCCGGCGCATCACCCGCAATAATACAACCGTTCTGAGCACCTTTTTCACGCAGCAATCTCGTCAGTTTACGGGTATCAATATCCGCAATAGCGACAATGTTATGACGTTTAAGATACTCAGAAAGGTTTTCTTCACTGCGGTAGTTACTGGCAATTAGCGGTAAATCCCGAATCACTAACCCCTGGGCATGAATAGAAGAAGACTCTTCATCGCTGGCATTAGTACCAACATTACCAATATGTGGATAAGTGAGAGTAACAATCTGGCGGGAATAGGAGGGATCAGTAAGGATTTCTTGATAACCGGTCATCGACGTATTGAAGACCACTTCCCCCACTGCCGTTCCTTCTGCCCCTATGGCCCGACCGTGGAATTGGGTTCCGTCTTCCAGAACCAATAGCGCTGACTTAATCAAAACACCCTCCAAGGAATAAAAAATCATGTTACTTGCATATTAATTCAGATTTAACGACCTAAATCAATGCAAAAACCACCTGTAAGGCAAATTTTCGGCAAATTGGGCGCATTTTAATGATGGTGTGATAGCTTGTCCACTCAAACCGACTTTTTCTGTATTATTTTTACAGCTTCGGTCAAGAATATGCTTTCACATCGATAAAAATACAGATCAAGTAACATAAGTAAACGGTTGCCAGAGAGGATGAGTCAAAATCTGAATAATAAACTACCACACTCGACCAGAAAGAGAAAATTAAGGGAAAAAACCAGCCCAAAAGCCCACTAAAGTCGAATAAACAATATCATTTAAATTCATTTATAAAGAAATGAATAAAAAAACACATAATATGACGAATATTAAATATTCGTCATATAAATCAAAATAATATAAGTTAATGTAGAATGATAAATATCACAAATCATCCAAACCAAGCACATCTTTCATATCAAAAAGACCATAATTATGAGCATTTAACCATAATGCCGCCCTAACAGCGCCATTTGCGAATGTCATGCGACTGGAAGCCTTGTGGGTTATCTCTATACGCTCACCAACATCAGCAAACATTGCCGTGTGTTCTCCCACAATGTCCCCGGCACGCACGGTGGCGAAACCAATGCTTTTTGGGTCGCGTTCACCGGTATACCCTTCACGTGTATAAACCGCACAATCCTTTAGAGAACGTCCCAATGCACCAGCGATTGCCTCACCCATTGCCAGTGCAGTACCAGACGGAGCATCTACTTTATGGCGGTGATGCGCCTCGATGATTTCAATATCGGTGTAATCACCCATCACTTTCGCCGTCTTCTCCAGTAGCTTGAGCATGACATTAACGCCGACACTGAAATTAGCGGCAAAAACGATACCAATATCCGCCGCTGCTTGCCGGATAGCGTCTTTGCCCTGTTCATCAAAACCCGTAGTACCAATAATCATGGATTTGGCATGCTGGCGGCAAAACGCCAAATGAGTAAGCGTGCCTTCAGGACGAGTAAAATCGATCAGAACATCGAAATCATCCTTTATGGCATCGAGACTGCCGGAAACCGCAACATTCAGTTTTCCCAATCCCGCCAGTTCTCCGGCATCCACGCCAATCAGAGACGATCCCGGGCGCTCCAATGCGGCACCTAACACAACACCTGTCATTTGCTCAACAGCCTGAATCAGTTGGCGACCCATACGGCCGCCAGCGCCAGCAACCGCAATACGAATTGATGTATCCTTCATATTTTCTCTCTCTTCAATAAAATTCAGCATGACATAACATCAGGGTAACCGAGCCCCACGAACTATCACCAGCAGATTTATCGCCAATAAGGAAATTATGTCAGAAAGGCAATGGAATCAGAAAAAACGATAAGGGAAACAGAAAGAGTTTAGCTGCCGAGTCCAGAGTCCGGTTTTATCAAACCTGATGGAAATAACACCAGCCCATACCCGATAACGCATAATCATTCATTTTCCAGATAACATCAGCAGACGGGTTTCCCGACGAAAACTACGATAAAAAAGTGTCGCAGTCCGCACTCCCGCCGGGGCTAAGCTGACGACAGCTTCCTAAAAGATTAGATATAGGCACATTGCAGAAAGTACGGGAATTATTTGAAAGGCGCGATCAGGAACACACAACCGGGACGCTGGCAAACATTTTGGGAAGTAGTCAGACTACGGCACGACGTTATCTGGAATATGGCGTCAAAGGAAGCTTACTGGAAGCGAAAATCATATACGGTAGAGTAGGACGACCAGAACATATATACCGGGCAAAGCGGCACATATAAATAGGTCACCAAGAGCAGGCAGACTCTGCCTGCTCATGTAATCAGTCGACTCGCTTCACCGATATACGCAGTTCTTTAGGCACTTCAAAAACAATGTTTTCTTCACAGCCTTGCATTTCAACCGCACCCTGCCCACCCAGTGATTGTAAGCGTTTCACAACCTGCTGAACCAGAATATCCGGTGCCGAAGCGCCCGCGGTCACCCCGACACAAGCCACACCCTTGAACCATTTTTCCTTGATATCGTCAGCAAAATCAATCAGGTAAGAAGGCTTACCCACTCGCTGCGCCAACTCCGCCAGACGATTGGAATTGGAAGAGTTTTTCGACCCCACCACCAGCACCACATCAGCTTGCGCAGCCAGACTCCTGACCGCTTCCTGACGATTGGTCGTCGCATAGCATATGTCATCTTTACGTGGGCCGATAATCAACGGGAAGCGTTCACGCAATGCATCAATCACCGCAGACGTATCATCTACCGATAACGTGGTTTGCGTCATAAAGCACAGGTTGGCTTCATCCTTCACCTGCAATTTCCAGACATCATCCGGCCCTTCAACCAGATACATTCCACCATCAGGGTTATTATATTGCCCCATGGTGCCTTCCACTTCAGGGTGACCTGCGTGACCGATCAGAATGGCTTCCGTCCCTTTCCGACTGGAACGAGCCACCTCCATATGCACTTTGGTCACCAGTGGACAGGTGGCATCAAAAACGGTGAGATCACGGTTTTTCGCTTCGGTGCGTACTGATTGAGAAACGCCATGTGCAGAAAAGATCAAAATCGCCCCATCAGGCACGTCCTCAATCTGCTCAATAAAAATTGCACCACGTTCCCGCAATCCATCCACCACATAGCGGTTATGCACAACTTCATGACGAACATAAATCGGTGCGCCATACACTTCCAGTGCCCGCTCAACAATGCTGATAGCACGATCGACGCCCGCACAGAAACCACGCGGGTTAGCTAACAATATTTTCATGACCCACCTCCTGCTGTGCGGGCGGATCAACAGCCAGAACTTCCACATCAAAAGTAACAGTATGCCCGGCCAGCGGGTGGTTGAAATCCACAGTAATGGATTCCTCTGCCACCTCACGGATAATACCCGGCATATCATCGCCACCTACGCCGCTGAACAACATGATCGTACCGACTTCAGGTACACCGGTCTGCGCAAAATCACGACGTAGGAAGAACTGAACCAAATCAGGATTTGAAGGACCGAAAGCAGACTCCGGTGACAAGCTGAACTGACTCGTATCCCCTGCCTGTAAACCCAGCAGTTGCTGCTCCAATTCAGTCGACAGACTGTCGTCTCCCAGCCGGAACAGCGCTGGTTTACCGCTTGCACGGGTATCCTCAGCCACTGAACCCTCTTCCAGTGTCAGAGTGAAATGGACCAGCACTGCACTGTTAGCTTGCACTTGTTGTACCATGCGCTATTTATCCTTTGCACCCTTCTTCTCTGGCGAAATAAAAAAGCCTTCCAGCACAATCAGCAAAGCACCGATACAAATAGACGTATCTGCCAGATTGAAGATCGGGTAATGCCAATTATTGACATGAAAATCAATAAAATCGATAACATAACCGTGCACCAGACGATCAGAGAGATTGCCGATTGCACCGCCAATGATCAGTGCATAGGCAATATTATTCAGCTTATGACGCCCGTCTGAACGGTACATAAAGACCAGTAACGTTACCGTGATTGCCAATGCGATTACGGCAAAAAGCCAACGTTGCCAGCCACCTTTATCGGCCAGAAAGCTGAACGCCGCCCCCAGATTATGGGCATAAGTCAGGTTGAAAAACGGCACCAGTGATAGCGACTCACCCAGTTGGAAATGGGTCATTACCCACTGCTTGCTGCCGAGGTCGACCACAAGAACCACCAGCGTCAGCCATAGCCAACGCAGGCCGCTTGCTCCAATTGATTTACTCATCAGACAAATTTACGCTCTTCGCCATTGCCGCCAATATTGGTCGCGCAGCGACCACAAATTTCAGGATATTCGGCATGGGTACCGATATCCGACTCATAATGCCAACAACGCGGGCACTTATCCCCTTCAGCTTTACTGAGGACAATTTTCAGGCCCGATAATTCACTCTGTTGTGCCTGTGCAGGTGCATCTTCGTAAAGTGCCACCACCGCTTTGGATGTCAGCAGGGCAAAATGCAGTTCTCGCTGCAAACGGTTCAGTTTGTCAGCTAATTCAGCATCGGCATACAACGTGACAGACGCTTCCAGCGAACCACCAATACGTTTATCGTTACGCGCTTGCTCAATCACTTTGTTCACTTCCGAACGCACTTTCAATATTTCATCCCAGAAAGCGTCATTCATGGTTTCGGCACTGTCCAATCCAAACAGGCCGTCATACCACTCTTCGGTAAAGACATACTGCGCACGTTTGCCTGGCAGATACCCCCAGATTTCATCGGCCGTAAAGGACATGATCGGAGCCATCCAACGTACCAACGCTTCAGCAATATGATACAGCGCAGTCTGACAACTGCGGCGTGCCACACTGTCACTTTGCGCGGTGTACTGACGATCCTTGATGATATCAAGATAGAAAGAACCCATCTCAATCGAGCAGAACTGCATCAGACGTTGTACTACCCGATGGAAATCGTAACTTTCATACGCTTCGACAATTTCCTTTTGTGCAGCTTGCGCACATCCCACGGCCCAACGGTCCAGAACCACCATATCCTGCGGCTGCACCATGTGCTGTACGGGGTCGAAACCATTTAGATTGGCCAGCAGGAAGCGGGCCGTGTTGCGGATACGGCGATAGGCATCAGCTGAACGTTTCAGAATTTCATCAGAAACGGCGATCTCACCCGAGTAATCAGTAGACCCGATCCACAGTCGAAGAATATCCGCACCCAGTTTGTCCATCACCGCCTGTGGGCTCACCGTATTGCCGATGGATTTCGACATCTTGCGTCCCTGACCATCCACGGTGAAACCATGAGTCAATACCTGCCGATAAGGCGCTTTGCCTTTAATCGCCGTGGAAATCATCAGTGAAGACATAAACCAGCCGCGGTGCTGGTCAGAACCTTCCAGATACATATCGGCAGCGTGACCGGCAAACTCAGGGCGCACATCCACTACCGAAGCATGTGTGGAACCGGAGTCAAACCACACGTCAAGCGTGTCAGGGACTTTCACATAATCAGCGGCTTCCGAGCCCAGCAGCTCGGCCGCGTCAAGATCCCACCAGGCTTGAATACCGTCCTGCTCAACACGTTTGGCAACCGCCTCAATCAGCTCGCTGGTACGCGGATGCAATACTTCTGTGTCCTTGTGGACAAACAGTGACATTGGTACGCCCCAGGTACGCTGACGGGAAATACACCAGTCAGGACGGTTGGCGACCATCGCTTCAATCCGCGCCTGTCCCCAATCCGGGATCCACTGCACCCCTTTGATTTCAGCCAGAGATTGTTGACGCAGTCCTTTCTGATCCATGCTGACAAACCACTGCGGCGTGGCGCGGAAAATGATGGGGGTTTTATGACGCCAGCAGCATGGATAGCTGTGTAGTAGTTTTTCTACATGCAGCAATGCGCCTTTATCACGCAGGATCTCAACAATCAGATCGTTCGCTTTAAAGACAAACTTGCCATCCAGTTCGGGGTAAGTTCCACTCAGGTAACAGCCGTTAGGCCCAACCGGGTTGGCGATTTCCAGATTGTATTTCTGGCTGATCACATAGTCGTCCGGACCGTGGCCACCCGCAGTGTGTACCGCACCGGTACCCGCCTCCAGCGTCACATGGTCACCAAGAATAACCGGGACATCAAAGCCCATGAATGGATGCTGGAAGCGTAACAGTTCAAGATCGCTACCAGTACAATCCCCCAAAACGACCCAGTGAGTAATACCCACACGGGCCATCACATTCTCAACCAGATCAGCCGCCAGAATTAATGCCTTGCCTTCAACCTGGACCAGTTGGTAACTGAACTCCGCATTCAGCGCAATCGCACGGTTAGCGGGCAGCGTCCAGGGCGTTGTCGTCCAGATCACCAATGACAGCGGACCATCTACTTGACTAACACCAAATTTTGCCGCCACGGCCGCTGCATCAATAGCCTGGAAAGCCACATCAATAGAAGGTGACGTTTTGTCGTAATATTCCACTTCCGCTTCAGCCAGTGCAGAACCACAATCGGCACACCAGTGCACCGGTTTCGCGCCTTTATGCAAATGACCGTTATCAATGATTTTGCCGAGTGCACGGATAATATTGGCTTCAGTTTTAAAATCCATGGTCAGGTACGGATGATCCCAATCACCCAGAACCCCAAGACGGATGAAATCCTTCTTCTGCCCGGCAACTTGTTCTGCTGCATATTTCCGGCATTCCTGACGGAACTGCGCTGCACTGACTTTTTCTCCCGGTTTACCCACCAGCTGTTCAACTTTCAGCTCAATCGGCAATCCATGGCAGTCCCAGCCCGGAACATAAGGCGAGTCATAACCGGAGAGTCCTTTGGACTTAACAATAATGTCTTTCAGAATCTTGTTAACTGAGTGACCAATATGAATATTGCCATTCGCATACGGAGGGCCGTCGTGAAGAATAAAGGTTTTCTTACCCTTTTTGGCGCTGCGAATAATCCCGTACAAATCCTGTTCATACCAACGTTTCAGCATGTCAGGTTCGCGCTTGGCCAGATCGCCACGCATCGGGAACCCTGTTTCCGGCAAATTCAGGGTAGTCTTATAGTCACTCATTAGATTCTCGATTTCGTTTTCGGCTAGAAAAATTAAACCGGTGTCTTTAGCCCGAAGAATTCACGGGCCGCCACCACGTCATTAGCGATTTGCTGCTTAAGAATATCAATCGAAGCAAAACGCTGTTCATTACGCAATTTCTTACGCATTACTACATCTATATGTCGACCATACAGATCCAGCGTAACATCCAGCAGATGTACCTCCAACTGCTGATGCTTGTCTCCCGTTACCGTGGGACGCGTGCCAATATTGGCAACCCCGGGTAGCGGCGTTTCTCCCAGGCCATAAACGCTCACCGCATAGACACCGCTTATTGGCGATACCTGTCGTTTTAACGGTAAATTAGCGGTAGGAAAACCAATAGTTCTTCCCAGCTCATTGCCATGTACTACGCGCCCGGAAATACGGTAAGGATGCCCCAGTAGATCTTCTGCCAGGGCCAGATCGTCCTGGCTAAGTGCTTCACGCACGGCAGTACTACTGACTCTTCTGCCACCCTGGCAAAAAGTGGCAGTGCTGATAACGTCAAAACCCAGTTCAAGACCAGCTTTCTGTAATAACAGGAAATCGCCTTCGCGACCAGCCCCGAAACGGAAGTCATCCCCTACGACCAGAAATTTCACACCCAGTTTTTCAACCAACAGGCGGGAGATGAAAGTTTGGGCATGATTGGCAGCGAAATGGGAATCAAACTTCACACATAACAGATAATCAATGCCGGCCTGAGCCAGATAATTGACCTTGTCCCGCAGGCGTGTTAGACGGGCCGGGGCTTTTTCTCCCGCAAACAGCTCCAGCGGTTGAGGTTCAAAGATCATCACCATCACCGGTAAACCACGGGCCCGCCCTTCCTGTTTAAGGTGTTCGAGCAGGATCTGGTGCCCGCGGTGGACACCATCAAAATTGCCAATAGTAAGCACACAGCCATAATGGCGTGCCTGGAGATTGTGTATACCGCGGATTAGCTGCATAACTGGCTCAAAAATGTGGAAATCGGCGGATTATACCTTGTACAGAGAGTAAGGTTAACCCGCGATTCGCGCCTTTTGTTATCTGCGCACTTTATTTCATGTGATGATAACCTGAGCATGTTCCACATTGGGCTACAATGACACCTGAAATACACCATCGGCAATAAAGGCTTTTAGTAAAGATCAGCGTGTTAACGTGAATTCCATCTGTCATAGCGAATTTATCATGTGAAAGACTGTATTCCCTGCCGTGAAGCTGTTAAAATCCTGCGCCATCACAACGTAACAAGCGCTGACGTACAAACGGCGCTTATTTGCACAAATCCATTGACAAAAGAAGGCTAAAAGGGCATATTCCCCGGCCTTTGAATTGTCCTCGATAGAATATATTTGGGAGTTGGACCTTGGCTAATATCAAATCAGCTAAGAAACGCGCCGTACAGTCTGAAAAGCGCCGCAAGCATAACGCAAGCCGTCGCTCCATGATGCGTACTTTCATCAAGAAAGTATATGCGGCGATCGCTACTGGCGATAAAGAAGCAGCACAGAAAGCGTTTAATGATATGCAACCGATTGTGGATCGTCAGGCAAGCAAAGGCCTGATTCACAAAAATAAAGCCGCACGTCATAAATCTAATCTGGTCGCTCAAATCGGCGCGATGCAATAATTACACTTTCGTGATTCTTGCTAAGAAAACCGGCTCAGGCCGGTTTTTTTGTGGGCACATTTTTTGGTAGGTATAAGTTCAGCCCTGAAATAATGCGGAAAAATCTTTGTTACAGACACGCTGCACTGCGGGATGCTGAATCATACGCTCCGCAAAAATGACATAGTATTCATCCTGCACATTATCCATACGGCCTATTTCGACAATATCTGCCTGCAAGTAAATCTCATGGGCATACAGGGAAGGCGCAACAAAAATAGCGTCATGATGTACGCCAAATGCGGTCATCAGTGCCGCATCATCAAATTCCCCCAGAATTTCCGTTCGAATATTATTTTCATTAAACCAATTCAATAATTTACGACCCAGCATAGTTCGCCGTCCTGGGATCAACAACCGACGTTGTTCCAGACAGGCCGGAAATGGCAGTTCTGGTTTTGGCTGACGACAATAAAAGCTGACACCACACTCCCCCAGCTTGAGGGAAAACAACCCTTCCTGCTGACTGGAATCAATGGGACAATCCGACAGAATCATGTCCAGTTTATGCTGACTCAACTGTTCCAGTAACATTTCATGGGTGGATTCAAAACAACGCAGATGAATATGATCCTGTTCAGTCACCACCGTTTCCAACACCTGACTGACCAGTCGTTTCGACAATGCGTCAGCGACGCCGACATCAAACAGCAGATTTGATTCCTTGCGATAGTTAACGATATCCAACATTTCCTGACTCAGCGCAAACATCTTGTCGGCATAGCGGAACACCAATTGCCCTAGTTCGGTAGGCTCAAGACCGCGCCCTTTACGCTTGAACAACCGGCCCTGTAAACGCGCCTCCAATGTTTTAATCTGTCCGGTAATAGTCTGCGGTGTTAAAAACAGTGCCCCGGCCGCACCAGCCACCGAGCCCGCTTTACAAACATGCCAAAAATAATAGAGATGGTTAAAATTGATATGAGTCATGTTAACAATCACTCTTCTTCTGTTTTGCAATCATCAACTGACGGCAATGCGTTTCTCAAGGTCATGTACCCCAGTACAGCGGCCACTAATGAAGCCAGCAAAATACCTAGCTTAGCGTACAGAATAAATGCTGAGTCACCGCCACTAAATGCCAACAACGTAATAAAAATCGACATTGTGAATCCGATACCACACAGCATGGAAACGGCCATGACCTGGCGGAAATTGACGCCTACGGGTAACTTTGCGAATCCCAGCTTTATCACTAGCCAGCTACATAGGGAAATGCCAATCGGTTTCCCAAGTAATAATCCCGCACAAATACCTGCAACCAGTGGCGAAAAAAGATTCTCCAGTTCAATACCCTTCAGCCCGATACCAGCATTGGCAAAAGCAAACAGCGGAATAATCAGAAAAGAGACCCAAATCTCCAATCCATGCTCCAGGGAGGTCGCTGGTGATGGTTTGCCATCAGACGCCTGCAATGGAATGAAGAAACCCACAATAACGCCAGCCAACGTAGCATGTATGCCAGATTTCAGAATGCAAACCCAAAGTACAATACCGACCAACAGATAAGCCGAGGTTTTCAGTACGTTCTGCTGGTTCATATATGTCAATGCCAACACGGCTAGCAACGCCCCCGCCAATGCGGGCCAATAGATCTGGTGAGTATAGAAAATAGCAATAACGATGATTGCCCCCAGATCATCAATAATCGCCAGCGCCAGCAAAAATACCTTTAAACCAGGTGGTACGCGCTTTCCCAATAGCACCAGAATACCCACGGCAAACGCAATGTCTGTCGCGGCTGGGATTGCCCATCCGGCGCGAGTCTGGTCGTCATAGGCGTTAAACAGTAGAAATATCAATGCAGGGAACACCATACCACCGATAGCCGCTGCTACAGGTAATAACGCCTGACTACGACTTGCCAGTGTCCCGCTGATCAATTCACGCTTTACCTCAAGCCCTATCATCAGAAAAAAGATGGCCATCAGACCATCATTGATCCACAGCAATAGTGACTTATTAATCTCCAGCGCCCCCAGTTTGAAAACCACCGGCAGTTCAAGGAAATATTGATATGCGGCGACAGTGAAAGACGTATTGGCCATTACCAACGCCAGTAAAGTCGCCGCAATTAAAGTCACTCCTGCTGCGGCATCCAGGCTGGTAAAACGCCGAAGTATATTGATCATGTCATTCTTCTCTCTTGGTCGGCAGAAACAGGGATAATCGCGTCTGGTATGAAGGTACAAGGTTACGTAACTTCATCTATCGATAAAAGCAGTTTTAAATTGAACTATTACTCGGGAAAACCGATGTTTCTTTCCAGAAAATAGAATGCCGGAAAACGTTTACGAAGAGATAAAAAAACCGGCTGGCTTACACCAACCGGTTTTATGTTTCATTCAACACCGATTTAACGGGTCAAATCATCAAAGAACTTTTTCACACCCTCAAAAAAGTTTTTGGAGCGCGGACTGTTCCGTTCACCAGATGGACCACCAAAACTTTCGTCCAATTCCTGTAACAGTTGTCTCTGACGCTCATTCAGCTTAACCGGGGTTTCTACCACAACACGGCACAATAAATCACCCTGAGCTCCGCCACGCACTGATTTAACGCCTTTACCACGCATTCTGAACAATTTGCCAGTCTGTGTTTCTTCTGGCACTTTTAGTTTTACACGCCCATCCAGTGTAGGGACTTCAATCTCGCCCCCCAACGCCGCCATGGCAAAATTTATTGGCACTTCACAGTATAGGTTATTATCTTCACGCTGGAAGATGGGGTGTTGCCGGACCTGTACCTGAACATACAAATCTCCGGCTGGAGCGCCAAACTCCCCCGCCTCACCCTCACCAGAAAGTCGGATCCGGTCACCGGTATCAACCCCAGCCGGAATTTTAACCGATAGTGTTTTGCTTTTCTCTACACGCCCGTGACCATGACATTTCACGCAGGGATCTTTAATGATTTTTCCACGACCATGACAATGCGGACAAGTCTGCTGAACCGTGAAAAAGCCCTGACGCATCTGAACCTGACCATTGCCATGACAAGTAGGACAGGTTACTGGCGAACTGCCGGGTTTGGCACCGCTTCCATGGCAAACATCACACTCTTCCAACGCGGGGATACGGATTTCTTTGGTGACGCCACGAACAGCCTCTTCTAGCGTCAATTCCATATTATAACGTAAATCGGCACCACGACTTGCACGCTGACGACGATTGCCACCAAAGATATCGCCAAAAACGTCGCCAAAAATATCACCGAAATCGGCGCCATTACCACCACCGAAACCGCCACCGCCCATACCACCTTGCTCAAACGCGGCATGGCCATACTGGTCATAAGCTGCGCGTTTCTGCGCATCGGTTAAAATTTCATAAGCTTCTTTGACTTCTTTAAACTTGGCTTCAGAGCCTTTATCACCAGGATTGCGATCTGGATGATATTTCATCGCTAAACGCTTATAAGCCTTCTTGATTTCACGCTCATCGGCACTGTTGGAAACACCTAACGTCTCGTAGTAATCTTGCTTCGCCATTCTTTTGCCCTGCCCTCAACATGCGTGCACGGGCGTAGAGTTTCCCCGACGCCCGTGCTTGGTTGCCAGCAACAGTATGAGTTACCGCTACCGTGCCCGCTTAAGGGCGATTATTTCTTGTCTTTTACTTCTTCGAATTCAGCGTCGACAACATCGTCATCCTGATGAGCCGCATTGTCACCAGCACTTGCACTTGCGTCAGCACCAGCTTGTGCCTGCTGTTGCTGCGCCGCTTCCAACAGTTTGGTAGACGCCTCAGCCAGTGATTGAATCTTCGCTTCAATATCAGCCTTGTCTTCAGATTTCAATGCACCTTCCAATGCCTTCAGAGCGTCATCAATCGCCGTCTTATCACTATCAGCCAGTTTATCACCAGACTCTTCCAGCTGTTTACGGGTACTGTGCAACAGATGGTCACCCTGATTGCGCGCCTGTACCAATTCTTCGAACTTGCGATCTGATTCAGCATTGGCTTCTGCATCACGTACCATGCTCTGGATCTCTTCTTCGTTCAAGCCGGAAGAGGCTTTAATAGTGATCTTCTGCTCACGACCGCTGTTCTTGTCTTTTGCCGAAACATGCAGGATACCATCGGCATCGATGTCAAAAGTGACTTCAATCTGCGGCATACCACGCGGAGATGGCTGAATACCATCCAGGTTAAACTGACCCAGTGACTTGTTATCCTGAGCGCGCTTACGTTCCCCTTGCAGCACATGGATAGTCACTGCGGACTGATTGTCTTCTGCCGTTGAGAACACTTGGCTGTGTTTGGTCGGGATAGTCGTGTTCTTCGCAATCAGCGCCGTCATCACACCACCCATTGTTTCAATCCCCAGAGACAATGGCGAAACATCCAGCAGCAACACGTCTTTCACATCACCAGCCAGAACGCCGCCCTGAACCGCAGCACCAATCGCTACCGCTTCGTCAGGGTTAACATCTTTACGCGGTTCTTTACCGAAGAAATCAGCCACTTTCTTCTGAACCATCGGCATACGGGTTTGGCCACCAACCAGGATCACATCCTGAATGTCAGAAACTGACAATCCAGCATCCTGCAATGCCACTTTCAATGGTTCCAGAGTTCGGGTAACCAAATTCTCGACCAGTGATTCCAACTTGGCGCGGGTTACTTTAATATTCAGATGTTTAGGACCAGAGGCATCCGCCGTAATGTACGGCAGGTTAACATCGGTCTGCTGAGCAGAAGACAGCTCAATTTTCGCTTTTTCTGCTGCTTCTTTCAGACGCTGCATGGCCAGTGGATCATTACGCAGGTCAAAGCCCTGATCTTTTTTGAACTCATCGACCAGATAATTAATCATAAGGCTATCGAAGTCTTCACCACCCAGATGGGTATCACCATTGGTCGCCAACACTTCAAACGTTTTTTCGCCGTCGACATCATCGATTTCAATGATGGAAATATCGAAGGTACCACCGCCTAGATCGTAAACCGCGATAGTACGGTTACCAACCTCTTTATCCAGGCCATAAGCCAGTGCCGCCGCCGTTGGTTCATTGATGATACGTTTTACTTCCAGACCAGCGATACGACCAGCATCTTTGGTTGCCTGACGCTGAGCATCGTTAAAGTAAGCCGGAACGGTAATTACCGCTTCGGTGACAGCTTCCCCCAGGTAGTCTTCTGCCGTTTTTTTCATTTTCTTCAGCACTTCAGCTGAAATCTGCGGCGGAGCCATTTTCTGGTCTTTCACTTCCAGCCAGGCGTCACCGTTATCTGCCGCAATAATTTTATACGGCATGATATTGGTGTCACGCTGAACTTCTTCATCTTTAAAACGACGACCAATCAGACGCTTAATCGCAAACAGCGTATTTTTCGGGTTAGTCACCGCCTGACGTTTAGCCGGTTGGCCAACCAGAGTTTCACCGTCTTGCGTATAAGCAATGATTGAAGGGGTAGTACGATCACCTTCGCTGTTTTCCAGTACCTTAACCTGCGTACCATCCATAATCGCTACACAAGAGTTGGTTGTACCCAAGTCGATACCAATTATCTTACCCATCTAAACATCTCCACTAAAAAGTCATATTCGGTGTGGTAGTTCAACCTAACTATGCGGGCGAAATTCTGTTTTTCAACCACCCGGTATAGTCTTCTTAATCGGTCAAACCGTTTTGGATGAAGTTAAGATGGGGACAACAAATCACGCATCAAGGGTCAACAATGAAAAAAAGTGGTCTTTTCCCTCTTTCTATCAAATTATTCTCAATTCGTGATGTTGTACGACTTCCCCCCTCCCGTTATGATGCCGCGCTCACAAAAAAAAGAGAACAAACCCGATATGTTAATGAAACGTAACACCTCAGAAAACACCTTTGACAATCTGTTAAAACATCTTTGACAATCTGTTATTGAAGAGGATTTATGCATACAAATACACTGGCAAATCCTGGTCCGTTAGGACTGATGGGTTTTGGGATGACCACGGTTTTATTAAACCTGCATAACGCAGGCTTTTTCTCGCTATCTGCCATTATTTTAAGCACAGGAATCTTCTATGGCGGTATCGCCCAGATCCTGGCTGGTATGTTGGAGTATAAAAAAGGCAATACTTTCGGTGTAACTGCATTTACTTCTTATGGTGCATTTTGGCTAACACTGGTTGCCATCATCATGCTGCCAAAAATGGGTCTGGCAGAAGCCAGTGATGCCAAATTCCTGGGTGTATTCCTTGGTCTATGGGGTGTTTTCACACTGTTTATGTTTTTTGGCACGCTGTGCGCCAATCGCGCATTACAATTTGTATTTGCCAGCCTGACATTACTATTTGCACTGTTGGCTATCGGTAATTTTACTGGTAACCATGGATTGATAATTTTTGCTGGTTATGAAGGGATTATCTGTGGGGCCAGTGCAATTTATCTCGCAATGGCTGAAGTGGTGAACGAACAAATGGGACGGACTATTCTGCCTATTGGTGCCCCCGCGTCTTCCGGTACACACTGACAGATATTCTGAATCGAGTAGGAGGCGGGATTGCTCCCGCCGTCCTCTCACACCACCGTACGTACGGTTCCGTATACGGCGGTTCATTGTTAACGCTGGAACTGCCGCTGAAGTTCCGGCAGTGATAATAATCCCGCTTCTGAGAACCACTTCTTCGGGAACGCATGGTTCATGTGGCTCGCTCCCGAGTTCCACCACGGACCCCGTTGATTGCTCGCTGATATCCACGCTTTCTCCTCTGTTAACCCTCTCCTCATTAGCATTCTTGCTCGGGCATACGACCTTTTACTGTTTCTCCATATCAGGCAGCGAAGTTTCCGTCGTATCCAGCCATCCTGCTCTTCCAGGCATCCTTTTACTTCCGTTAGTCCAAAGTAGTTCATCCAGCCCCGCAACACCGGATTAAGCTCTCTGAGCACTCTCTTTACCGATTGAGAACTGTTTCCCGTCGTAAGCCTGCGGATTTTATCCTTCAACCGCGAGAGACTGCTCTCCGAGATCTTCAACTTCGTTATTTTGTGCTGGGTGACACTGTACCCCAGGAATTTCCTTTTCCACGGCCTGTCCACCGCGCTTTTATGAGCGTTTACCTTTAACCTGAGTTTATTTTCCAGATAGTGGCTTATCTCTTTCATCGCGTGTTCGCCTGCCTGACGACTGCATACATAGATATTACCGTCGTCCGCATACCGGCAAAACTTGTGGCCTCGCCGCTCCAGTTCACGATCAAGGTCCGTCAGTAAAATGTTCGATAACAACGGCGAGAGCGGGCTACCTTGCGGCATACCTTCCCGTCGCCTCGTTATTTCACTCCCCGCGACCCTGTCCGCTTCCAGATATCGCCTGATCAGCTTGAGCAACCGTGTGTCTTTGATTTTCCAGCTCAACCGCGCCATCAGGATGTCATGGTTAACCCTATCAAAGAACTTTTCCAGATCCAGATCGACCACCCACCGTCGACCACTTTGCATATAGGATTGGGCTTGTTGCACTGCCTGTCCCGCATTCCGGCCCGGTCGGAAGCCGTAGCTGGAGTCTGAGAACTCGGGCTCATAATCAGGCGTGAGATGTTGTTGGATAGCTTGCTGGATCAGTCTGTCTACTACCGTCGGGATACCCAGTATCCGTACCCCGCCATCTGGCTTGGGGATTTCTACCTGGCGTATCGCCTGCGGGACATAGTTCCCTTGCAATAAAGCCTCTCTGACGCTTGCCCAATGTTGCTTCAGCCAGCCTTTGAGTTCACCAACGCTCAGGTTATCTACCCCTGCCGCGCCTTTGTTCTCCACGACTCGCTGGTAGGCCAGCATCAAGTTGCTTCGGGTTATCACCGTTTCCATACTCAGCGGCACTTCCGTTTTCGTTTGCTCACCTTTCGCCGTGTACGTTTCAGCACCCACAACATACCTACACGAGCTCCGCTCGCCTCCTTCTGTTCGGGCTGCGGTTGCCCGCACTTGTGCATCATCAACGTCCATCGAGATAAGGCGTCCTAATCACGGTTATCAATGTTCAGCCCTTCATGGTGCCGGTTTTACATCACGACTACGGCCTCGGCTGACTTCTGTTGTTCCCTCCCAACACCTCACGATATCGGTAGCACAGTGGCAGAACAACAGATCTCCCGGGGTAATTCGCGCGACCTTCCTGCTTATGCCTGTCAGATTTACGTCACAGCGTTCCGTGCAAGTATTGGGCTTTGACGATATTGGCCGCCTTACCCCGCTGTGCCGCCTAATCTGCTTCCTGTTCGTCAGACCAGCATTTTGCCTTCAGCTTCCTTCAGATCCCACCTCACGATGAGCACCCTTGCCGTTCGGCTAACACTTCCCCTTGCCGGGTGTGTAGAGGACTTTCACCGCCAAGTCACCGGTTTGACCCCCATAGCCAAACCAGTTGCGCTCACGCGCAACGCGCCGTGCCCGGCGCACCAAAGAAAAAAACAGGTCCGGTTACCGGGCCTGTTTTTTTACATATACAGGTCAAATACTGGCAGGCGAACTTACGTTATCCAGGCTCTCGACAATACTCTCATCCTCACTGCGGATATCATGTCGCAAATAAATGCCCAACAAAACTCCTACGCCCGACAATGCCAGTACATAGAATGCAGGAGCCAGCGGCGTCAATTTCATAATCAAGGTTACGAAAATAGGGGTTAATCCACCAAAAATAGCGTAAGCCACGTTATAGGAGAACGAAATCCCGGAGAAACGCACCTCCGCCGGGAATGCTTTGACCATCACATAGGGAACCGCACCGACAATACCAACGCTGAATCCAGCCAGCGCATAACTGACAAATAACAGGGTATGATCTTTGGCCGCACTCGTGTAAAAAAACCAGCTACAGACCGCCAGTAACAGGCTACCGATAATAAATGTCCTACTGGCACCGAGACGATCAATAGTCAATCCGGCCGTAATACACCCTAATGCCAGAGCGATGGTTGCCAGGCTATTTGCCTGCAACGCCAGCGCTGGAGCTATACCATGCAATTTCTGCAGATAGGTAGGGGACATCAGAATCACCACGACAATTCCCGCAGATAACATCCAGGTTAACAACATGGAAACTACGACTGCCTTCCTATGATTGACCACCACGGATTTTAACGGCAATTCGTCAGCCAGCTTTTTGTGTGCCTGCATTTCCATGAAAATGGGTGTTTCTTGTAGCCAACGGCGTAAATACATTGCCACCAGACCAAAGATCCCACCAATGAAGAAAGGAATGCGCCAACCCCCCATGATGATTTGTGCCGGTAACATCACGGTGTTCAGTACTGTCGCAATCAACGACCCTAACAAGATGCCAAGCGTCAGTCCCGCAGTCAGTATGCCGCAGGCAATACCGATACGCGAACGGGGAACATGCTCGGAAACAAATACCCATGCCCCTGGCACTTCGCCGCCAATCGCCGCCCCTTGCAATACTCGCATTAGCAGCAATAGCAATGGCGCAGCAATCCCCGCTGACACATAAGTCGGCAACATCCCCATACCCAGAGTTGG
Organism: Prodigiosinella confusarubida; assembly: GCF_002847015.1. Lineage (GTDB taxonomy): Bacteria > Pseudomonadota > Gammaproteobacteria > Enterobacterales > Enterobacteriaceae > Prodigiosinella > Prodigiosinella aquatilis. The sequence continues at coordinate 1,253,948 of NZ_CP025085.1, read as the reverse complement.
CAGAGCCATCAGGAGGATACTTAGACTGAACATCTTCTTACGACCGACCAAATCGCCAAAGTGCGCCATGATGATCCCACCCAACGGTCTGGCCAGATAACCTGCTGCAAAAATACCAAAGGTTTGAACCTGACGCAGCCAGTCAGGTATATCTGCCGGGAAAAAGAGGTCGCCAATCACGGCAGCAAAAAAGACGAAAATGATGAAATCGTAAAACTCCAAGGCTCCGCCTAGTGCAGCCAGAGAAAGGGTTTTGTAGTCCTGCCGGTTTAACCGACGATGCTGTTCGTAGTGCATAAATTACCGCGCGATACCAGAGAGTCAGAGATAAAAAAACAGACACAAGTGTAAATAATAAATTACTATACCGGCAAAAATTTGATACACCAGCAAAGCTGAATCTTATGTTTGAAATTCTCTAACTTCAGTTTTTTATTTCACGAATAGCATTTTTAGGACGGAAAGCTGCTACGACATTGGGATCAGTGTCGATATATGGACCTTCCAATAATTGTATGCAGTAGGGAATACTGGCAAAAATTCCTGCGACAACCACGCGACCGGTTTCATCTTTCAGGCCGGTCAGGGTTTCACGAATCGATTTCGGCTGTCCCGGCAAATTCAGTATTAATGCCTGTTTACGGATTACCCCCACCTGACGGGACAAGATGGCTGTCGGTACAAACCGCAAGCTTATTTGACGCATTTGCTCACCAAACCCAGGCATTTCACGATCGGCAACAGCCAATGTGGCATCGGGAGTCACATCACGTCGGGCAGGCCCGGTTCCTCCGGTGGTCAGCACCAGATGGCACCCACACTCATCCACCAGTTCACATAAGACTTGTTCAATCAGCGATTGCTCGTCCGGAACCAAACGGGTTTCCACTTCAAACGCGGTTGTCAGGGCGTCCGTCAGCCATTCCTGTAAAGCAGGTATCCCTTTATCTTGATAGACACCAGTGGATGCTCTGTCAGAAACCGACACCAAACCAACACGCAGCATATCCATAAACATCTCCTCTTGAGCAAAAACCTCATTTTATCAGCAGGATTATGCGTTAACTGCAAGAAATAACCACTTTCAGGACGGAAAGGCTGGTCATCAATTGTCATAACGGCAGATATCAGTTGAGTCGAACTGTTGTTGGAAAGGTTATTAAGATACTTGATGATGCAGAATGGTATTGAAAATACAACCGACTCAGGCCGGGCCGGCTGTTTGTTGACACGCCTATTTTTACAATAGATCTGTGATCATTTTTTCCAGTTTTTCCTGGTCTATCGCAAATTTGCGAATACCTTCGGCCAATTTATCAACGGCCATAGGATCCTGATTATGCTGCCAGTAAAACGCAGACTCGCTCATTCTGGCGGGGCGGGCTTTCACTTCCCCTGTATAGGATAATTTACGAGCAACTTCGCCCTGGCTTTCCGCCAGTTCCTTCAGTAACGCAGGCGCGATGGTCAGACGATCACAACCAGCCAGCTCGGTAATTTCACCAATATTACGGAAGCTAGCGCCCATCACCACGGTCTCATAACCATGTGATTTGTAATACTGATAAATTTCGCTGACGGAAACCACACCGGGATCTTCATGTGGCGCAAATTCTTTTTTATCACCATTGGCCTTGTACCAATCCAGAATACGTCCAACAAACGGGGAAATCAGGAATACGCCGGCTTCGGCACAAGCACGAGCCTGAGCGAAAGAGAACAGTAGAGTCAGGTTACAGTTGATTCCTTCCTTCTCTAGTTGTTCGGCAGCACGAATGCCCTGCCAGGTAGCGGCCAGCTTGATCAGGATGCGATCATTGCTGATACCTGCATCGTTATACAGTTTGATCAGATGCTTCGCCTTGGCGACGCTGGCTTCGGTGTCATAAGACAGACGAGCATCCACCTCGGTGGAAATTCGTCCTGGAATCAGCTTCAAAATTTCCAGACCGATATTAACCGCCAGCTTGTCAGTGGCATCAGTAAGTTGCTGCTCGCGTTTGCCACTTTGTACTCGCGCCCAGTCAATAGCATTATCAATCAATTTGCGATATTCAGGGATTTGTGCGGCATTCAGAATCAGGGAAGGGTTGGTAGTGGCATCCTGCGGCTGGTACAGCTTCATTGCCGCGATATCGCCAGTATCAGCCACGACTGTTGTTAGTTGGCGTAGGGAAGTCAGTTTATCCGTCATGTTGGCCTTTCTCATTGTTAGTGCATGAACTGGTGGCAAAGTGCTACTGCCAGAGCCTGATAATAACACGCGCGAAAACCGGTGCAAGTTGCCCCTTTAAAATCATACCTGCATTTTAACTGGTTATTTATACTTATAAATCATAAAGATAATTACACTATAACAGATATTGCAATAATCGAGTCAGGCTGTACAGGGACTGGTGCGCTAAATATCGGCAGTGTTATCGCTGATTACCTTGCTCTCTCAGAACCATTGCCCCTTTCTTTCCGGGTTTTTGCTACAGTAGAGCCATCAGAACTGAATGGGATACGCCGATGCTAATTACTATTTCCCCTGCAAAAACACTGGACTACACCAGCGCTCTGCCAACCGAGCGTTATACCCAGCCAGCATTGCTCGATTATTCGCGGCAACTAATTGAATATTGCAGACAGCTTACCCCAGCGGACATTGCTTCCTTGATGGGGATTAGCGATAAACTGGCCGGACTAAATGCCGGGCGCTTTAATGACTGGCATCCAGACTTTACGCCGGAAAATGCCCGGCAGGCACTGTTGGCATTTAAAGGCGATGTATATACCGGGATGAATGCGGAAAGTTTTAGTGATACGGATTTCGATTTTGCCCAACAACATTTACGGATATTGTCCGGGCTGTATGGTGTCTTGCGCCCACTGGATTTAATGCAGCCTTACCGGCTGGAGATGGGAATAAAACTCACTAACCGCGCTGGAAACAATCTCTATCAGTTTTGGGGGGATATCATCACCGAAAAGCTGAATCAGGCGCTGAGCGAACAGGGAGACAATATCCTGATCAATCTGGCTTCTGATGAGTATTTCAAGTCGGTAAAACCGCACAAACTAAACGCGCGCTTAATCAAACCTGTCTTTCTGGATGAAAAGAATGGCAAATTCAAAGTCATCAGTTTCTATGCCAAGAAAGCCCGTGGCCTGATGAGCCGTTTTATTATCCAGAATCAGCTTTCTCAACCAGAACAGTTGAAAGATTTCAATCTAGAGAGTTATTACTTTGAAGCCAGTGGATCCTCTGCCGATGAGTTGGTTTTTAAACGGCACGAACACTGAGTGATAACGGATAACAACCAATCACACCGGACAAAAAAGGTGACATGACGTCACCCTTTTTGAACTCATCCTTTATTTAACGTGGCAGTTCCATCAAGAATTTACGCAACGCGGCAAACTCAGGCGCAAAATGATGAGAGAGCAGCGGCAGTTCGGCTCTTTCGGCCAGTGCCTGCGGCAATTCCAGCGTTTTCCCCAGAATCGCTTCTACGCTTTCCTTGAATTTCGCCGGATGCGCCGTTCCCAGGAACAGACCAAACTCGCCGGGCTGAAGCTGATCACGCAGCAAACGGTAAGCAATCGCCGCATGTGGCTCAGAGGTATAACCCAATGCTTCCAGCTCAAGCATGGTCGCTTTGGTGGTTTCGTCACTCACGGCACCGAAACCCAGTTCGTTGAGTTTCCAGGCTTTACGGCGGAACAATTCTTCCACACGCGGCCAGTTGTTAGGCTGACTGACATCCATGGCATTGGATAAGGTCGCTACCGTCTGATTCGGTTGCCATGCGCCGTTTTCCAGGAAACGCGGCACGGTATCGTTGACATTGGTAGCAGCAATAAAGCGCTTCACTGGTAACCCAAGAGATTTCGCCAGCAATCCTGCCGTCAAATCACCAAAGTTTCCACTGGGGACTGAGATAACCAGTTGATTACGTAATGCCTGTGGCAGCTGTGCCACCGCTTCAAAGTAGTAACAGATTTGTGCTAACAATCGACTGATATTGATAGAATTTGCAGAATTCAGCCCGACAGTTTGTTTCAGCTCTTCATCATCAAATGCTTGCTTCACCAATGCCTGACAGGCATCAAAATCACTATCGATGGCGATGGTGTGAATGTTTCCCCCTAACGTGCAGAATAGTTTTTCCTGCAACGGGCTGATTTTGCCGCGCGGATAGAGGATCACCACACGCACATTTTTCAGTCCGTAAAACGCATGGGCTACCGCCGCGCCGGTATCGCCGGATGTGGCTGTCAGAATGGTAATTTGCTGATCACCTGCGACTTCTGTCAGCATTTGCGCCATAAAGCGACCACCAAAATCCTTAAACGCCAGCGTCGGACCATGGAACAGCTCCAGCGCCGCAATATCTTCACTCACCGAAACCACGGGCGCAGGAAAACAGAATGCGGCTTTAACCCGTTGGTAAATGGTTTCATCAGGCATTTCATCGCCAATGAAAGCGGACAGGATACGACTGCTGCGAGTAACAAAGTCCTGAGACAGCAGATTATCAATCTCTGTCAGGTTAAATTCCGGTAGTTCCAGTGGAAAAAATAGCCCTTGCTGACTACCCAGCCCTTGCTTGATCGCCTGGGCAAAATCGACCTGTTCATTGTGATCTTTCAGATTGTACAGTTTCATGCGTTATCCCAATTGTCGCGCGCCTGTCGTATCCAGACGGCAAATATGAACAAAACCTTCTTCATTTTGCAGATAATTAATCCGCAGCCAATCAGCCAGACGCTGGGCCACGCTCATATCATTGCACACCGAGAACAGCGTCGGCCCCGAACCTGAAATACCACAAGCCAGTGCACCGATATCCTGTGCGGCATGACGAGCCTCGGCAAAACCGGGCAACAGCTGCGTGCGATAAGGTTCCGCAATGACATCTTTCATCAGTTTAGCCGCTAATGCAGCCTGACCGGTATGGCAAGCATGGATAAATCCTGCCAGATAACGGCCATGGCTGATGCAGTCCTGGCGACGGTATTGTGCCGGTAGAATGGCTCGCGCCTCTGCGGTAGAAACTTTAATCCCCGGATAGGCCATCACCCATAACCAATCGTCAAATCCCGGTACCGGCTGGCTGATGATGTCGTTTTCTCCAATCATCAGTTGGATGCCTCCCAAAAAACAGGGAGCGACATTGTCATAATGGACGCTACCGGAAATACGACCTTCCAGCTCCCCCATCAACGTCAGCAGCCGGGTATCATCCAACGGCTTATCACAGAATTCATTCATTGCCATCAAACCAGCCACGACAGAACAAGCGCTGGAGCCAAGCCCGGAGCCAATCGGCATGTTTTTCTCCAACCGCATGGCTACCGGGATCGTCTCACCAATCTCCTGGCAGAAACGTTCCCAACACTGATAGACAATGTTCTGTTTCGGGTCGTCAGGCAATTTACTGACAAATCGGCCCTCATTTTGCAGGCTGAACTGGTCAGCCGCCTTTACCGATACACAATCACCCAGTAACGCGCCATCAACTGGAGAAACCGCCGCACCGAGCACATCAAATCCAACACTCACATTACCAATGGATGCCGGGGCATAAACCCTAACCATAATTAAACTCCCACCTTCCATGACAGCGTGCGCAACAGGTCAGCAAAGACCCCGGCCGCAGTCACATCATTTCCTGCTCCGTATCCGCGCAAAACCAAAGGCAACGGCTGATAATAACGACTGTAGAATGCCAGCGCATTCTCACCGTCTTTCACCTTGAACAACGGATCATTGCCACCAACAGCACTGATTTTTACCTTACATTTCCCGTCTTCAATCATACCGACATAACGTAACACTTTTTCTTCTGCGCGAGCCTGTTCAACACGGTGGGCAAACGCGCTATCCACTTCAGGCAGACGAGCCAGAAAACTTGCCACATCGCCTGAAGCGTCAAAACTGTCAGGCAGCACCGATTCAACCTCAATATCGCTCAGTTCCAGTTCATAACCAGCTTCACGAGCCAGAATCAGCAGTTTACGAGCGACATCCATACCGGAGAGATCATCACGAGGATCCGGTTCGGTATACCCTTTCTCTTTCGCTTGCCATGTTGCTGCAGATAATGACATGCCTTCATCCAGCTTACCGAAAATAAAGGACAGGGACCCAGAAAGAATACCGTTAAACCGGGTCAGTTCATCCCCCGCATTTAACAGATTTTGCAGGTTTTCAATGACCGGTAAACCCGCACCGACATTAGTATCATAAAGGAATTTACGGCGAGACTGGGCGGCAGCACTACGCAGTTGATGGTAATAATGCAAAGAACCGGTATTGGCTTTCTTATTTGGCGTCACAACGTGAAAACCATCGGCAAGGAAGTCAGCATACTGGTCAGCTACCGCCTGACTGGATGTGCAGTCAACAATGACCGGATTCAGCAGATGGTACTCTTTCACCAGTCGAATCAACGTCCCCAGATTGAAAGGCTCACGAGCTTTGCTCAAATCATCACGCCAGGAATCCATGGAAATACCATTGATATCAGTTAGCAGCGCTTTGGAGTTGGCAATACCACAAACTCGCAGATCGATGTGTTTCTGCTTCAGCCACAGTTGCTGACGGTGGATCTGCTCCAACAGCGCGCCACCTACACCGCCTACCCCGATGACAAATACATCGATCATTTGATCGGTATTGAACAACATCTGATGCGCCACACGCACACCTGTGGTTGCGACATCATTATTCACCACGACAGAAATGGACCGTTCTGAAGAGCCCTGAGCGATAGCAATAATATTGATATTGGCGCTAGCCAACGCAGTGAACAGACGAGCAGACAACCCCCGCAGTGTACGCATACCATCACCCACGACAGAAATGATCGCCAGCCGCTGCACCACACCTAACGGCTCCAGCACGCCCTCTTTTAATTCCAGATAGAATTCATCTTCCAGCGTTTTACACGCCCGAGATAGCTCGTTTTGTGAAACACAGAAGCTGATACTGTATTCTGACGACGACTGGGTAATCAGCACGACGGAGATACCTGCCCGGGACATTGCAGCAAAAACACGGGCCGCCATTCCCACCATTCCTTTCATACCCGGGCCGGAAACGTTGATCATGGACATATTATTCAGATTGGTGATGCCTTTAACTGGGTACTGTGTGTCAGTGCTTTCCATCCCAATCAACGTACCTGGCGCCTGAGGATTTTCAGTATTTTTAATAAGACAGGGAATCTGGAACTGGGCAATAGGAATGATAGTACGGGGATGAAGGACTTTGGCCCCGAAATAGGAGAGTTCCATCGCTTCCTGGTAGGACATTGACTTCAGCAACCGCGCATCTGGCACCTGACGCGGATCACAGGTATATACGCCGTCCACATCCGTCCAGATCTCACAGCAATCGGCACGTAAACAGGCCGCCAACACCGCCGCTGAGTAGTCAGAACCATTACGGCCCAGCACCACCAGCTCGCCTTTGTCATTACCGGCCGTGAAGCCTGCCATCAGAATAACGTGATCCTGGGGGATCGCCTGCTCCTGGATACGACGGGTGGACTCAACAATATCTACGGTGGATTCCAGATAGTGTCCTTGCGCCAGCAGTTGCTCAACAGGATTAATCACTGACACCTGGTACCCGCGCGCCTGAAACACCCCCTCCATGATAGCAATCGACAATTTCTCGCCGCGGCAGATAATCGAGGCATTCACACTATCCGGACACTGCCCCAGCAATGAGATACCGTGCAATATCTGCTTGAGCTGGGCAAACTCCTGATTCACCGCGGCTTTCAGGCGGTCATGCGGAAATCCCGGTTGAGCCTGGGACAGCCCTTGCAATAATGAGGAAAAAATAGACTCTGCATCGCTGATATTCGGCAATATATCCTGTCTGGCAACGGTTTTATCAATCATGGCAACCAAATGATTGGTTATTTTGGCCGGTGCTGACAGTACGGTAGCAACCTGTCCTTGACGTGCATTGCTTTCAATAATGTCGGCAACACGCATGAAACGCTCCGCATTTGCCACCGATGTCCCGCCAAATTTCAACACTCGCATTTTTATCAGTTCTCCTGAATTTCAGCCTAAAAAAAAGCCCGCACTGTAAGGTGCGGGCTTTTTTTGATTCTTTTCTACGCGTCAGCCCGCACCGTTACTAATCGTACCGGTGGTGGTAATAATAATCGTGCTCAGGCTGATATAACGCATTGCGTAAATTTCTCGTCAGTTAAAAACTCTGTCTGCCCTATTAGTTAGGGCAATCACACAACTAAGTCAATGGATTTCTTCTGTTCCATCCCAAACTCATACAGACACGAGCGGAATAATACCCCAATAAAATAAAAAAAATAAAATTAAAACTGTTAAAACCAGAATATAAAAGAATATTAACTTATCAAATATTCAGTTGGCTTTATCTTATTTTGATAATGCTTTTTCTACATCATGCAACAAGGTATGGAGCATTGCTGTGTCACGCTGTGCCAGTAACCCCAGACGCTGATATAGCCAGTCACGCAGCTTCTCATCCTGCACTGCGTCAACGACCATCAGTAATCCGTCAATACGTTGCCGCAACGCCAGTAATTGCCCCGGCTGAGCAGGAGCAGCGCTTTCAGAGCAAACCTGCATCAATGAAGCAAGTTGATAACAGTAGACCATGACCGCCTGACCAAGATTTAATGATGGGTAATCCGCCTGCATAGGTACACCAGTTAATAGATCTACCAACGCCAGTTCATCATTGGTCAATCCCGAATCTTCACGTCCAAAAACCAATGCGGCAGAATGAACCCAGTGCTGCTTTTCATCCATAATGTCCAGCAATTCCGTCGGTGTGCAGTAATAATGGAAACGCGCTCGGCTACGGGCTGTGGCCGCTATGCTGAAATCAATATCGGTCAACGCCTCAGACAAGGTAGTAAACGTTTCGACACCATCCAGAATATCGCCTGACCCATGAGCTACCCAACGGGCTGCAGGTTCCAGATGAACGGTACTATCGACTATACGCAAACGACTGAATCCCATTGTTTTCATCGCTCTTGCAGCCGCTCCCACGTTTTCTGCCCGGGCTGGCGCTACCAAAATGATATAAAACCGCACACAACCTCCCATCTCCAATGCCAAGATCGCCGTCATACCGATTGTTCGATAAAACCGCAAGCATAAACCGGGTAATAATTAACAAGGAAACAACAAGTTCAAATAAAACAACGGACAAAAATGAAATTGACTTTCATCGTAAAAATGCCAAAGGAGGCAAATATTTCAAGAAACAAGAATAAATCCTTTTTTATCAAAACAGTAAACTCAAACTGTTATTTTCTCATACCACTAATACTACTATTAGTATTTACTATGCTGAATCGTGTAGAAAAACGCTAAATTGTGACTTAGGCTGACAATCTTGTAAGTATTTTTCACAAAATAGTTAACGTGCTACAATCAAATTTGATATATGTCAACAGAACCGTAGATTTGCCAGCAGACGAAATAAGCGCTCACTGTTATGTTGCTGTTAATAAGGTTAAACTGAGCGCCGCCTTAGGTTCTGTTGCACAGTCTCATCTTCATCTGTCATGCCGATAACCTTGCAGATGAAAAAGTACATCGAAACGTATTTACGTACTTGAGTCAAATGGCAAGTGATGCAGTGAATATTGTTCCTGAATTACTTGATAAAACAAAGACTTCTGTACTCCCGAATCTCTATATTTAGTTGGCAATTTTAGGTAGCAAACATGCAGACCCCGCACATTCTTATTGTCGAAGACGAGTTGGTAACTCGTAATACCCTCAAAAGTATTTTTGAGGCCGAAGGATACATTGTTCACGAAGCCACTGACGGCGCTGAAATGCACCATATTCTGTCTGAAAACGACATAAACCTGGTGATCATGGATATCAATCTGCCGGGTAAGAATGGCTTATTGCTGGCGCGTGAATTGCGTGAACAGGCCAGTGTGGCCTTGATGTTCCTCACAGGCCGGGACAATGAAGTTGACAAGATCCTGGGCTTGGAAATCGGCGCTGACGATTACATCACCAAACCATTCAACCCACGTGAATTGACTATCCGCGCACGCAATCTGTTATCTCGCACCATGAATTTGGGTGGAGGAGCAGAAGAACGTCGTTTGGTGGAAAGCTACCGCTTCAATGGCTGGGAACTGGATATCAACAGTCGTTCTCTGGTCAGCCCGGCGGGTGAACAGTACAAACTGCCACGCAGTGAATTTCGAGCCATGCTTCACTTTTGTGAAAATCCGGGCAAAATTCAGTCTCGAGCCGAACTGCTGAAAAAGATGACGGGACGTGAGTTAAAACCACATGACCGTACAGTCGATGTCACCATCCGGCGTATCCGCAAACACTTTGAATCTACCGCCGATACACCAGAAATCATCGCGACTATTCATGGTGAGGGTTACCGTTTCTGCGGTGATCTGGAAGATTAATACTATGGGCCGGAGTCTTATCTCCGGCCCGTATTATCTTACGCTGCCCACTATTGTGTTTTACCCCACGCCACAATCGGCACTGCACTCAACGCGTTTTTCGGCGAACCGTCTACCAGACGATCAGAGTAGGTCAAATAGACTAATGCGTTACGCTTCTGATCGTAAAACCGTACCACTTGCAGTTTTTTAAAAATTAGCGAAGTACGTTGCTGAAATACCACACTACCTTTCCCTTTACTGTTAATAATCTTATCGCTCAACGTAATCGGTCCCACCTGTTGGCAGGAAATAGCTGCGTCAGAAGTATCTTCCGCCAACCCTAACCCGCCTTTAATACCGCCGGTTTTGGCCCGGCTGAGATAGCAGGTTACGTTATCGACGCCAGGATCATCAAACGCCTCGACGATGATCTTATGATCTGGGCCTAACAGCTTAAAAGCCGTATCTACCGAACCAATTTGTTCAGCATAAACTGATGTAGCGCTTATCATCAGCAACCCGAGACTAAAAAACTGTTTTTTATTCATCATCCTGTTTCTCTATTTAGTAACAAAAAATTATTTGCCTTTACTGGTTAAAAAGCATCATGTTAGATAAATTTCTGTAATATTGCGCGTTAGTCAAATAATCTACTCGATACCCACAAAAAACTTGTGGCAGTGCCTGAAGAAAAAAATTGCTATCATGCAAAGTCTTATATGTTTAGCACTCAGTGTTCTATGAGGATGATCTATGGATCAAGCCAGTATCATACGTGACCTGCTTAACTGGCTGGAAGGTCATTTGGACCAGCCTTTATCACTGGATAATGTAGCGGCAAAAGCAGGCTACTCAAAATGGCATTTGCAGAGGATGTTCAAGGATGTAACGGGCCATGCTATAGGTTCATATATCCGTGCTCGTCGGCTCACCAAAGCAGCGGTTGCTTTGTGTCTGACCAGTCGCCCGATTTTGGATATCGCGCTACAATATCGTTTCGATTCGCAACAGACTTTTACGCGAGCCTTCAAAAAACAGTTTGCACAAACGCCAGCATCTTATCGGCACGCCGATGACTGGGATACTTTTGGTATCCACCCACCGCTTCGGTTAGGTCCGTTTACCATGCCCCAGCCGCAATTCATTACTATGCCGGAAACACATTTGGTTGGGATAACGCAAAATTGTAATTGCAGCCTGGAACAGATGTGTAACTTCCGCACCGAAACCCGCGTTCAGTTCTGGCGTCAGTATCTTGGCGAGACAATATTTACCCCGCCGATAATGTATGGATTACATCACTCTCGGCCAAGTAAAGATAAAGATGATGAGCATGAGGTCCTTTATACCACGGCACTGGAACCACAACACGTGCCTGAAGGGGTTCAGCCTGGCAATCCAATTGTGCTGCCCGGCGGAGATTATGCACTGTTCGTCTATGAAGGACCGAAAGACGATTTCCAGGACTTTATTGTCACCCTGTACGATACCTGCCTCCCGACCTATAAGCTGATACGTCGTCAGGGATTTGACGCTGAGCGGTTCCACCCTCAGGGGAATCACGATGAACACCCACCTAAAATCATTCGTTGTGAATATTTAATTCCAATACGGAGTTAACGTTGCAATTCATCCAGAGCCGGGGCGTCAAGATGAGAAACGTCTCCGGCAGTTTCCACGACCCAACCTGATGCCAGCCACAGACTCTGCTGATAATCAATGCGAGACAGCGAACAGTTACGCAGACGCAGACGGCGCTCTGCCCAGGCGGGAAGCCCCAGCAAAGTACTGATCAGGCATCCTAGCGCAATACCGTGACTCACAAACAATGGACGGCTTCCATCCGGCAATGACAGACAGTTATCCAGTACCCGATGTACACGAAGTGCCAGCTCAGCCATTGACTCACCCTGCGGAATGCGGCCATCTGGTGTACCATTCACCAGTTGCTTACGCCAGCCTTCCTCTTCACTGCTCAGCGAGTCGATCAAGCGCCCCTCCAGGATCCCCATGTCCAACTCACGTAAACCCGGCTCCATCAGGATCTGACTGCATCCACAGGCTTGAGCGATAATGTCAGTGGTGCGACGAGTGCGCCCCAAGTCACTGGTAAAAATATGGGTAATCCCCAAACTTTTTACACGATCCGCGACCAGACAAGCCTGATGCTCGCCTGCTGATGTCAAGATACTGTCAGACTGCCCCTGAATACGTCGTGCCACGTTCCATTCTGTTTCTCCGTGGCGAACAAGATATACCTGTAACATGATTGTTTTCCGTTATACTGCATAAAATTAACTACAAGTGTAGGGAATCATTATGTATTACGTTGTAGCGGCTACGACTAATCCGTCAAAAATCAACGCCATAACTTTAGCATTTGCTGATGTTTTTGGCGCAGATAATTGCCGCATTGAAGGTGTTGATGTCGACAGTGGTGTTCCCTATCAACCACTTGGCTCAGTAGAAACTCGTACTGGAGCAAGAAATCGGGTAATGATGGCTCGCCAGGTCCGCCCAGAAGCTGATTTTTGGATCGGCGTAGAAGCTGGTATTGAAGAAAGTATGACCTTCGCCTGGATGGTGATAGAAAACGCTCATATTCGCGGTGAATCCCGGTCAGCCAGCCTGGTATTACCAGAAAGTATTCTGCAAGGCATCCGGGAAGGCCGTGAACTGGGTGATGAAATGGCACGGCTGACCGGCATACAGGATATCAAACATCAAGGCGGCGCCATTGGCTTTTTTACCGCAGGGAAACTGTCTCGCGCCAGTGTTTACCATCAGGCACTGCTGCTGGCACTGGTACCTTTCCATAACGAACTCTATCAACAACCCGCTGCGACATCATCAATCTGACGGCGTTTGTCTTTATGCTTCATCCTCAGACAATAACTGCACTTCCAGCCAGTTTTTCAACTCTGGAGGTGCCGCTTTCAGACTGTTTGAACCACGGGTAATGGTAGCGATGCCCGCCCCCAACTCGTTTTTCAACTCCCGTTGGCTCATTTTGCCGTGCATCAGCTCCTGTACAATACGTACTCGTGTCCCCAGAGCAGCCCGCTCATCCGGAGTCAAAAGCAACTGCAACAAGGGCTGTTCAAGATTTTCAGCCACGGACTGCTGCAATAATGCAATGAAACGTAACCAATTTTTGCTATCTTGCTCAGAAAGAGCAGGATCGTTGGGAAATAACGGTGTCATAACAACCTGCCATACTATTTGACTAGTACATCAGCATACCACACTAATCAAAAAACAACAGAAGACCGCATAATGCACAACACCGGAGAGAAAGCCGCGCTAACGGCTGCTTTCTCTGTTAATGGATAGCATGATTAGTAACGACGCTGCCACTCGCTGTTTACCAGCAACTGAGTCGGACGGTGAAGAAAATTACGGTAGAAGGCATCATAGGCCAGCACATTTTTCACATAACCACGCGTTTCTGAAAATGGAATACTCTCGACAAACGCCACCGCATCAATCCGTCCATCGCTATTTTTCAGCCAGTTTTTCACCCGTGACGGACCCGCATTATAAGCAGCCGAAGCCAGGATGCGGTTCTGACCAAAGGATTGATAAACATATTCCAGATAATTGGTTCCTAACAGAATATTGATTTTTGGATCCAATAACTGACTGCTATTGTTGTAGCTGATGATGTTATACATTTTAGCCGTGTGTTGAGCAGTCGCCGGCATCAGTTGCATCAAACCTGAAGCCCCGGCTGCGGAGCGGGCCTGTGGATTCCAGGCACTTTCCTGGCGGGCAATCGCCATCGCATAACTCTGCGTAATGCCTTTGCCTTGTGTGGCCTGACGGAATTCGTCATTCCAGGCTAACGGGAAACGCTCTTCAAGATAATTCCACAACTTCGCAACGATCGTCGCCTGAACGCTCAAATCAGGCCAGTGCTGTTCAAATGCAAAACGGGCCAATTCTTCCTGCTGCAGACGATCGCTACTGGCAACCAGCGAAGTCCATTCAGCGCGAGCCAGATTATCCATCTGCCAAAACATCAATTCACGGATACGGGCAATTTCAGGCTGTTGGCTAATCGATGGGTCAGGTTTGGCCGCTACCATAACCGTTAGAGGATAATTCACATTCAGCTTCTGCGCGGCCACCATAGGGTAGAATCCACGCTTTTTCATCAATTCGCGTAGTTGTGCTTCACCTTCCGAACGGTGTCCCTGATCCAATAACAGTACTGCCTGCCAGTAACGCCACTCATCTTTCTGCAGGACCGAATTTGGCAGATAAGATAGCCAGAGCGCTAATCCTTTTTTGTCTCCCTCCCCTAGCGCCAGACGGACCCGACGTTCCAATAATGAAATGGAAGTACTGCGCTGAATCACCGCATCACGCCAACTCGCCTGTTCAGGCGTCACATCACTGCCCATCAGGTTCCAGGCAATATCCTCTTCCATTCCCTGCCGCTCTTCATCGCTCATCTTTTGCAGACGAACGATGGACGACAACACCGATCGTGCCTTATCTGGGTCTTGTCGGGCCATACGATGGAATGCTGACAATGTCACTTTGCGGGTAAAATCCGTCGGCCCAACCGAACGGGCGAACTGCTCAACCGTCGTCGGATTGTTCAGAAGTTTCACCAGCGCATCACTCATGGTCTTATAATCTGCCGGGAGTTGCTGCAATAGATGGCTCACCAATCCAGTGTTGCCCGTCGATATCGACAGCCGTATCCGTTCCAGAATCGTCAATGGCGTCATACCACCGGATTGCTGCCAGGCAGTAAATAGTTTGTCACAAGCGGATGGCAGTGAATGTCCTGTCAGCCAGATATCCCGGGTTTGTTCCCATACCGTCTTTCCCTGACCGGTCACCCACTGTGCATACAGGTAATTGCAACGTGCAGTAACCGGTTTTGGCGATTCCGGGCTGAAGGCCAGCAACCCAGACCAATCCTGGCGGCGCGCCAGCTCATTAACAAAACTGGTTTTCAGATTACGGACCATAGGTAACGTTGGATATTTGGCGATAAACTGCCTGACCTGGTCTGCACTCAGTTGCGACATATCCTGTGTTAACAACCGGTATTCCAGATAAGGATAAAGTGGATAGGTTTGCAGGGTTGGCATTAATTGCGCCACGGTATCCAGTCGGTTATTATCCAATGCTAGCTTCACCTGTTGATACCGCTGACGCTGCGCATCAAGCGTGTCGGCCTGCACATAATATGAAATACCCGCCAACCACAATACCGCCAGGACATATCGCCAAAAAACTGCATTAAACATGCTTACCTTGACCTCATTCGTTATCACTTCCGTAATCGATATAACGGCTGAACATCAGCATAAACGCTCACGACATCCACACTCGTAACCACAACACCCTATTTATGCTGGTTAAGTGTGGCACATCCTATCCAAGTACGATACGTCATACTGATATCAGAGCCGTGTGAAATTCTACAACATGTTGTAACAAACCAATTGGAGGAAACCTTTCCCTCCCGCTTTACAAGTGCGGGATAAAATGGTGGGAATAGACATCGCATACTGAAGCAGCAAATCGCCGGATAGCTGGGATCGAACGATGAAACCAGCTAAACTCCGTCAACAGACCAAAGGCTTATTGAGATAAGTTCTGACTCATTTGCCGGATGTGATACATCCCATCCAGTGCTACCACCAAATATGTGCTCCGAATCCCGTAGCGCATCGCTAAAACTGACAGAGAGAGGCTCAGAGCAACGTGGCTCAATATGTTTACACCATGCACCGCGTCGGCAAAGTGGTTCCGCCGAAACGCCATATTCTGAAAAACATCTCCCTCAGCTTTTTCCCAGGTGCCAAGATTGGCGTTCTGGGTTTGAACGGAGCGGGTAAATCGACCCTGCTGCGTATCATGGCTGGAATAGACAAAGATATCGAAGGCGAAGCTCATCCACAGCAGGGAATCAAAATAGGCTACCTTCCCCAGGAACCGCAGCTCAATCCTGAACAAACCGTGCGTGAGGTTATAGAGGGAGCCGTCAGTGACGTAAAACATGCGCTGACCCGTCTGGATGAAGTGTATGCGGCTTATGCCGACCCGGATGCCGACTTTGACAAGCTGGCCAAAGAACAGGGCGAACTGGAGGCCATTATTCAGGCGCATGACGGGCACCATCTGGACAACCAGCTAGAACGTGCGGCAGATGCGCTGCGTCTGCCACCATGGGATGCTCAAATCAAACAGCTCTCCGGGGGGGAACGCCGCCGGGTTGCCATCTGCCGTTTGTTGCTGGAAAAACCGGATATGCTGCTGTTGGATGAACCAACCAACCACCTGGATGCAGAATCAGTTGCCTGGTTGGAACGCTTCCTGCACGATTATGAAGGTACTGTTGTCGCCATCACTCACGACCGTTACTTCCTGGATAACGTCGCCGGCTGGATTTTAGAGCTGGACCGTGGCGAGGGAATTCCGTGGGAAGGTAATTATTCCTCCTGGCTGGAGCAGAAAGATCAACGGCTGGCACAGGAAGCCTCATCTGAAGCTGCCCGTCGTAAATCTATTGAGAAAGAACTAGAGTGGGTACGACAGAATCCGAAAGGCCGTCAGGCTAAAGGCAAGGCTCGTCTGGCCCGGTTTGAAGAACTCAATAATACGGAATATCAGAAACGTAACGAAACCAGCGAACTGTTTATTCCACCGGGTCCTCGTCTGGGCGATAAAGTACTGGAAGTACAGAACCTTACTAAATCCTATGGTGACCGCGTATTAATTGATAACCTTTCTTTTTCTCTGCCGAAAGGGGCAATTGTCGGGATCATTGGTCCTAACGGTGCAGGTAAATCCACACTGTTCCGCATACTCTCCGGCAAGGAGCCTCAAGATTCCGGTACCGTTACACTGGGTGATACGGTGCAACTGGCTTCCGTGGATCAGTTCCGCGACAGTATGGATAATAGCAAAACCGTATGGGAAGAAGTCTCTGGCGGTCAGGACATCATGCGTATTGGCAACTTTGAAATTCCAAGCCGTGCCTATGTTGGTCGATTCAATTTCAAAGGCGTGGATCAAGGCAAACGTATCGGCGAACTCTCTGGAGGAGAACGCGGACGCGTACATTTGGCGAAGTTATTACAGGTTGGCGGCAATATGCTGTTACTCGACGAACCGACCAATGACCTGGATATCGAAACTTTGCGAGCACTGGAGAACGCGCTGTTGGAGTTCCCCGGTTGTGCCATGGTGATCTCCCATGACCGGTGGTTTCTGGATCGTATTGCTACCCATATCATCGACTACCAGGATGAAGGCAAGGTGGATTTCTTTGAAGGTAACTTCACAGAATACGAAGAATACAAGAAGCGTACACTAGGCGCAGAAGCCCTGGAACCCCATCGCATCAAGTATAAAAAAATGGCGTAACGTTACGCCATTTCACCGAAGCCCGCTAAAAAGCGGGCTTTTATTTATATGGGAATGGAATTAAAAGGTTTCCCAATTCTGATCGCTGCTACTCTTTCTACTGTTACCAATAGCTATTGTGGCAGACGTCGATGGTGTCACGCGAGGTGGTAATGACCTCCGGGACTGAGTATTGTCTGTCAGATGATGGCTAAGCTTGAATACCGCTACTGCCTGCGTCAAATGCTCGGCCTGCGACTCCAGCGAGGAGGCTGCTGCTGAAGCCTCTTGTACCAATGAGGCGTTCTGTTGAGTGGTACCTTCCATTTCAGATACTGCCTGATTTACTTGCCCGATACCGCGACTTTGCTCATCAGATGCTGAAGCAATTTCGCCCATGATATCTGTCACGCTGATCACAGCCTTCACGATTTCATCCATGGTATTACCTGCTTTAGCGACCAGTTCTGAACCAGTGCCGACCAATCGACCTGACTCTCCAATCAGCGATTCAATCTCTTTTGCCGCCTGCGCACTACGTTGTGCAAGACTGCGAACCTCACCAGCAACCACCGCGAAACCACGACCTTGTTCACCCGCTCTGGCCGCCTCCACTGCGGCATTCAATGCCAAAATATTAGTCTGAAAAGCAATACTGTTAATCACCGTGGTAATTTCAGAAATTTTCTTCGAACTGGAGGAAATCTCATTCATGGTATCAACCACATTCTGCACGATATGTCCCCCCTGTTCTGCCTTGGTGGAGGCGTTTCTTGCCAATTGACTGGCATGATTGGCATTTTCAGAGTTCTGTTTCACCGTAGCAGTCAACTGCTCCATACTGGAGGCCGTTTCTTCCAGCGCCGCGGCCTGCTGTTCAGTACGAGAAGAAAGATCAACGTTACCGGCACTGATTTCCGATGCACCCTGATAAATTGAATCTGCGCCTTCACGCACCACGGTGACAGTATTGGTCAAGGAGCTCTGCATATCTTGTAAACTCACACCCAACGTACCAATCTCATTACGACCAAATGTGACTGGCGGTAGCGTCAGATCACCTTCTGCAATTTTCTGAATGCGAGTGACCAGCGTATTGATCGGTGCCAGAATAACCCGGCGGATAACAAAATAGATAAGTATTGCCAACAAGATCGCCGCCGCAAAAGCAGACGCCATAAAGATATAACCCAGTCGGGCGTTTCTAGAAGCAATATTATTAATTTGCGCGGCATAACTTGTCAGATAACTGATTTCCTTGCGCACAGGCACGGTATAATTATCATCCAGTTGGCGCACTGCGGTCGTTTCCAATTCAATCAAACCTTCGAATTCCCCATTACGTGCAGATTCCTGCATCGGTAATACACCTTTATCCCGATACGCGGCGTAGGTTTCGTTAAGCGTTTTGTCCAGCGCTTTTTCCTGCTCGGACTTATCCGTGCGGGCCATATACTCATCAAAACGTTTCTGGGAACTCTTGACACTCGCACTACCTTCACTAAAGGTCTTATTATATGTGTCTTTATCACCAATTCGAGTCGCAGCTGCCGCCTGTATAAACAACTGACGAGCGACACGCAGCTGATCCATACTGCTACTGATACCTGCACGAATATCAGACATACGGTTAGCGGTAGCTAGCGAATCATTACTCTGTTTCAGAAAATAACTGGCAGTACCAATAGAAAGTGCAAACAGAATCAAAATAATAGTAAGCAACGTAATAAACAGAGTAACAAGGCGAATATTACTGATGGAGGAAGGTTTCCCTTTTTGTTCTGGCATTCCGAGCTCTCAATTTCACAACAGATCTGCTGACTACTTCACTTTGCGCGTAGCGCAGACAGGAAGCACGTATGGTACAACGACCATTAGAAGGTTTTATTACGAGAGTAATTACTACAAACCAAAATTACTTATCGGCAATCACAGTAAAGCATTTACTGTTTTTTTGTGACAGGAATCATATTTTAATTAATTCAATACCCCGTTTCTAGAAATAAGAAAAACTTATTATGTCACCACAACTCTCTAATGATAAGTGGTCGCGGGAAATAATTCGGTTCCCGATTTAGCATTAAATAACATAATGCGCTTCGAGTAATCGCAACCAACACCCCCCCAAAAAATAACACCAGCCCCGGGCAAGGCTGGTGATGTAGGGGTATGGGTAATTAGTACAGCAGTCTGGCGCGGATAGTACCGGGAATGGACTTCATCAGTTGCAACGCCGTATCAGCGCCGTCGGTTTCCACATCAATAACCACATAACCAATCTCAGCGGTAGTTTGCAGATACTGTGCAGCAATATTGATACCCTGTTCGGCGAAGATATGATTGAGTTGAGTCAACACGCCTGGACGGTTTTCATGGATATGCAGTAGACGGCTGGCACGCTCACCATGAACCGGCAGAGAAACTTCCGGAAAATTCACCGCTGACAACGTGGAACCGTTATCAGAGTATTTCGCCAATTTCCCGGCGACTTCATCGCCGATGTTTTCCTGTGCTTCCTGAGTAGATCCACCAATATGCGGTGTCAGCAATACGTTATCAAATTCACACAACGGTGACAGGAAAGGATCGCTGTTGGTTGCAGGTTCTTTCGGGAATACATCAATAGCGGCGCCAGACAGGTGCTTGTTGCTCAAAGCATTACACAACGCAGGAATATCTACGACTGTACCACGTGAAGCATTGATCAGGATTGAACCGGGTTTCATCAACGCCAGTTCATTATCGCTGATCATATTTTGCGTACTATTGTTTTCCGGGACATGCAGGCTGACCACATCGCTCATATTCAGCAATTCAGAAAGATGACGTACCTGCTGCGCATTGCCTAACGGCAGCTTGCTTTCGATATCATAGAAGTAGACATGCATCCCCAGACTTTCCGCCAGGATGCCCAACTGCATACCGATATGACCGTAACCAATGATACCTATCTTCTTACCTCGGGCCTCATACGACCCTACGGCCTGTTTATGCCATATACCATGATGAGCCTTCGCATTGGCAAACGGAATATTACGCATTAACAGCAGCAATTCACCGATCACCATTTCGGCGACCGATCGCGTGTTGGAAAAAGGTGCATTGAATACCGGAATACCACGTTTGGTCGCTGACGATAACTCAACCTGGTTGGTACCGATGCAGAAACATCCCACAGCCACCAGCTTTTCAGCTGCGGCAAATATTTCTTCTGTCAGATGGGTGCGCGAACGAATACCCACAAAATGCGCATCGCGGATAGACGCCTTCAGTGCTTCAGGGTCAAGCGCCCCTTTATGGTATTCAATATTGGTGTAGCCAGCCGCACGCAGGTTTTCCAGGGCACTCTGGTGTACGCCTTCCACTAACAGAAATTTAATTTTGTCTTTTTCCAGTGATACCTTTGCCATTTCCCGACCTTATTTTCAGACTTCAGATGTGACGTTTTGCAAACATTCCTGCAAACATAACAAAAATTACGCAGGCGGCAATACAAACGATTGTCCAATCACCTACCCGTCCAGCAGCTTGACAATGAATTTGTGGCAAAAAATGCTGCAAAATATAGAGCAAACCAGATTGACGTGATACAAAATAAGAAAAGATGATATTAAGTACCAAAAATGAGCCTTTAACGCGAAGCGATTTTTTTTGTATAAAAAAATCCGGGCATGGCGACGCATGTCCGGACTGCTTTACAAAATAACGCAGACTAACCGAGTCTATTTCAGTTTGACCGTTTTAACCCCTTCCGGTGAACCAACCAGCGCCACATCGGCACAACGGTTAGCAAACAGACCAACAGTCACTACGCCAGCGATACCATTAATGTGATTTTCTACCGCAATGGCGTTGGAAATATCCAGATTATGCACATCCAGAATGATATTGCCGTTATCGGTCAATACGCCCTGGCGATACTCAGGCTGCGCCCCCATCTTAGCCAACTCACGGGCCACATAAGCACGCGCCATCGGGATTACTTCTACCGGCAGAGGAAACTTCCCTAGAATGTCGACCTGTTTGGAGGCATCGACAATACACACAAACTGACGAGCAATAGCCGCAATGATTTTCTCGCGGGTTAACGCCGCTCCACCGCCTTTGATCATCTGCATGTACGGGTTGATTTCATCCGCGCCATCAACGTAAACATCCAGCAAATCGACATCATTACAGTCAAAAACCTGAATTCCCAAACTTTTCAACTTGGCGGTAGAAGCATCCGAACTGGATACCGCCCCTTCTATCTGATTTTTGATGGAGCCAAGCGCATCAATAAAGTGTGCGGCGGTCGAGCCCGTTCCAACACCAACGATGGTGCCGGGGCGGACATAATCAAGCGCGGCCCAGCCAACGGCCTTTTTCAGTTCATCCTGTGTCATGGTCTGCTTATGCCTGTTAGTTACTACGGAAACGTAATATGCATTATAGAGCATGACATCAGGCGATGTCCCGCAATAGGCGCGGAGTCGTCTTCTCTCTGGGCTCGGGTAATTCAATATGGTTTGCCATTTCACGCTGTGGCTGATTTAACCCCTGGTGTCAGAAAGTCGCAGATTTTGAGGGCGATAACGCGACAAAGTGTGGCATAGTGCCAAAATTGTTTCCATTCAGAGGAATTATCACTTTCATGAAACGCCCAGACTATCGCACCCTTCAGGCGCTGGACGCCGTGATCCGTGAACGTGGTTTTGAACGCGCCGCGCAAAAACTCTGCATCACGCAATCGGCCGTTTCGCAGCGCATCAAGCAATTGGAAAACCTGTTTGGCCAACCGTTGCTGGTCAGAACGATCCCTCCCCGTCCCACAGAACAAGGGCAGAAACTGCTGGCGTTACTGCATCAGGTAGAACTGCTCGAAGAAGAGTGGCTGGGCAATGAAAATTCGAACGAAACACCACTATTACTATCGCTGGCGGTAAACGCCGATAGTCTGGCAACCTGGCTACTGCCGGCGCTGAAACCCGTACTGACGGACTCACCGATACGCCTCAATTTACAGGTCGAAGATGAAACACGCACCCAGGAGAGACTCCGGCGGGGAGAAGTTGTGGGGGCAGTCAGTATCCAGCCACAACCGTTGCCCAGTTGTCTGGTGGATCAACTCGGTGCGCTTGATTATCTGTTTGTCGCTTCTCCCGGTTTTGCCGAGCGCTATTTCCCAAACGGGGTTACTCGTTCAGCCCTGTTGCGCGCTCCCGCTGTAGCATTCGATCATCTGGACGACATGCATCAGGCATTCCTGCAACAGAATTTTGATTTATCACCCGGCAGCGTTCCCTGCCATATTGTGAATTCCTCAGAAGCGTTTGTGCAGCTCGCCCGTCAGGGCACAACCTGCTGCATGATTCCACACTTGCAGATTGAAAGGGAACTGGCCAACGAAGAACTGCTTGACCTCACGCCTGGTCTGTTTCAACGCCGGATGCTTTACTGGCATCGGTTTGCGCCAGAAAGCCGGATGATGAGAAAAGTCACCGATGCGCTGTTAGAGCACGGACGGCAGGTACTGCGGCAATGCTGACGTCCGTGGTGACGTGTCAAGGATTACGTTGCAGTTCGAATACCACATCCACCTGATCATCAAAGTGGATGGTCTGCTGCTCATAAGTCTGAGAAGCTGTCGATTGCACCGCGACATCAGCGGTTTTAAACAAGCGGGTCATCGGTACTGGCTGATAATTCGCCACATGGTAGCGAATACTGTAAACCGGCCCCAATGTCGTATGGAAACCCGAGGCCAGCGATTGTGCCTGGCTGATGGCTTGTTCAATCGCTTTCTTGCGGGCCAATTTACGGTAAGTGTCTGGGTTAGATACGCCCAGTTCGACAGTCTGAATCTCGTTCAGCCCGGATTTCAATGCGCCTTCAAGCAACTCATTCAACTTATCCAGTTGGCGCAACGTCACGTCAACCTGCCGTACTGCACGATATCCCTTCAGTACTGAGCCACCTGTTTTTAGATAGTCATACTCAGGCTGAGTACGCAGATTGGCGGCGTTGATATCTTTCTTTTCAATGCCATTTTTAGCCAGAAAATCGAAATACTGTGCCACACGGCGATCAACCTGTTTTTTCGCACTGGCTGCTTCTTTCGATGAAACACTCACCTCAATCGATAACCGGGCAAGGTCCGGTGTTGCATCCACAGTTGCTCTGCCAGACGTTACAAGGTGAGGTCCACTCGGTAATTCAGCAGCGGGTACGCTAACGGCGACACTCCCCAAACCAAGCACAGCAGCAAGTAGCCATATAGTCTGTTTCACGACATCCCCTTCTCTTCTTCATCCATGCTATTTACGTACAGATTCGTTCATTGTAATGATGACCTGTACACCATAACGCGAAGTGACCTTAATCCAATATAAGGGAATCTCTGAATATTGCAGGCTGTCATGCCCGGTTTTTTACAGCAACTGCCAACCATGATGCGCCAGTTGCAGAGCAATCATCCACATGACACCACCGACTAACAGGTTAATGATGCGCTGACTCCGGGTGCTACTCAGCCATGGTGACAACCAGGCTGCCAGGAGTGCCAGTGAAAAGAACCACAAAAAAGAAGCCGTAATCGAGCCAAAGGCGAACCAGCCACGCTCATTAACCGCAAATTGTCCACCGAGACTCCCCAGAACCACGAAGGTGTCAAGATACACATGCGGGTTCAGCCAGGTTACTGCCAGCAAGGTCGCCATAATACGCCAGCGACTTTGTTTCATCGCATCCGCCTGCGTAATAACAATATCCTGGCTAAGTGCCGTTTTAAATGCGCCCCAACCATACCACAGCAAGAATGCGACCCCGCCCCAGGTCACCAGTGCCATCAACCATGATGATTGGCTTAAGAAGGCACTGCCACCGAAAACACCAGCACAAATCAATACCATGTCACTCAATGAACACAGCGACGCAATCATCAGGTGATATTGACGATGTACACCTTGATTCATGACAAATGCATTCTGGGGTCCTAGCGGCAAAATCATAGCGGCACCCAGCAAAAAGCCTTGAAAATAAATAGCCAGCATAACGTCCTCAATATTTGGTCTATCGCTATGCCTGGCAGTGTAAGAACTCACCATCATTAATTGAAATGGAAAATTCTAATCCATCATTAATATAACTAATAATATAAAGTATTAGGCGTCTGGTGATAAATAACCCAACTCCTGTGAAATGCACTGGGCGGTACACAGTATCGGTTTGGCCAGCGCGGCAATGCCCATTTGTTGTAACCTGGCCGTTGATAACGAAATAGACACGGCATAGGGTACCCGGCGATGGATATCAAAAACCGGTGCGGAAATACAGGAAACGCCCAGCTCATTCTCTTCCCGATCCATAGCCAACCCTTGCTGACGAATATCTGTCAGTTCTTTTCGCATCTGCGTCAGACTAGTGATGGTATTCGGCGTCAACTGCCGTATCTCATTCTTATGGCTGCGCCAATATTCCACCGGATAGTCCGTCCGACCATAGGCCATAAAAACCTTTCCCATGGCCGAACAATACAACGGCATGTGCTGACCAATATAGGCCCGGGTACGCATCATTCCGGTGGTAGGTTCCAGTTTATAAATCAGGATGACATGATCATCTTCGCGGCTGGAAAAGTTGATGGTTTCTCCCACATCCAGATTCAGTTTCTCCAGATGCGGAGCCGCGATGTGCAGAACATTCAATGATGACAATGCTTTCTGCCCGATAGAAATAAACTTGGTCGTTAAACGATAGCAGCCTGGCAACCGTGCCGGCACCACATAACCACAGCCAGCCAAACCCTGTAACAAACGATGCACGGTGCTTTTATTCATGCCCGATTGCGCCGCAATCTGCGCCAGCGGACAGCCATTCGGGTAGTCGCTTAAGATTTCAATCAACTGCAATCCTCTGAATAAACTCTGGCTACCCAACGGTTTTTCTGTTTTATCATCTTCATCAATGGCTTTTTCGCGCATAAACCCCATTCTCCCTATTGCTACATCCAGATGGTACTGCAAGCACAACCCAGGCGTGAAGTCATGGAACGATGTTTCACTCTATCCAATGTATTAACACACCACGCTGTGACGTCCTACCAGAAGTGCGTGGCGAGTCACAATTTCAGCAAATCATTATTAATTAATTGATTAATATATAAATTTAAAAGCACACTTTCTTTGCTTTACCATTGAGTTCAGCTTATTATTTTTGAAATTCAATTTCGTATTACGGAATGTGTGGATTAATTAATAAACAAATAATAGCAAGAAAGACGTCACGAGTTGCGTCTCTCCCAGACCTCCACTGAAAAGGCAAACAGTGATGGACAGAAATCAACATAGTCAGCCACTCTTATCCATGCAACATATCGTCAAAAAATTTGGCGGTAATATTGCAGTAAATAAGGTCAGTCTTGATGTTATGCCGGGAGAGATTCTGGCTTTGCTGGGAGAAAACGGCGCTGGAAAATCGACTCTGATAAAAATCCTGGCTGGCGTGTATGAACGTGATGGCGGTGACATTCTTTTTCACGGTAACAGTATTCGATCAGCGTCTGAGCTACGTAGCGACATCCGCCAACCCATCGCTTTTATCCATCAGGATCTGGGGTTGATCGAATGGATGACCGTTGCGGAAAATATGGCGTTGGTTATGGGATTCCCTCGGCGGTGGGGCATGATCAACTGGACGGCTATGTATGCTCGCGCCCGCCAGGCATTACAGGATGTGGGTATCGATCTCGATCCGCAAACCCGCATATTTGATTTGTCCCGTACCGAAAAATCCCTGCTGGCGATAGCCAGAGCTGTCGCTGTTAATGCGGAAGTGTTGGTGCTGGACGAACCGACAGCGTCGCTACCTGCCAGCGATGTCCGCCATTTGTTCACGGTATTGAATCATCTGCGTAGCAAAAAAGTCGGCATGATTTACGTCACCCACCGGTTGGATGAAGTGATAGAAATCGCCGACCGCATCTGTATCATGCGCGATGGCCGCTATGTCGCTGGCGGCGCTACCGAAGGCTATTCGGTACGAGATCTGGTACAGATGATTGTTGGTGAAGCGGTAAAAGAGCATCAGCGTATGCCATTACCCCAAGACCAGCCTCCCGTACTGACACTCGACAACGTCGTGGTCGGCGATACCGGACCGGTTTCTTTCACACTACAACCGGGAGAAATGATGGCACTGGCTGGCCTGCGTGGTGCGGGTCAGGAAGAAATCAGTCGTCTGCTGTTCGGTCTGCGTCAATGTAATAAGGGCACCATCACGCTTTGCAATCAACGCTGGCACGCAACCACCCCACAACAGGCTATGCAGGCTGGTGTATCGCTGGTCACCGGTGACCGTACCGGGGAAAGCCTGGTGATGTCGATGTCGGTGCGTGAAAACCTGTTCATCAATCCTTGCGCCAGTGGTCACAAATTGTTTTCCCGGTACTCCACACGCGAAGAAATCGGCAACAGTTGGTGGAAAGTACAACTATTCGATATCCGTCCGAAAGACGTCAACATCGACATCAGCGCCTTGTCCGGCGGCAATCAGCAAAAAGTAGTGATGGCGCGCTGGATGCATTTGAATACACCCTTGCTGATTCTGGAAGATCCCACGGCTGGCGTGGATGTGGGAGCCAGGGCCGAAATTTATCATTTATTAAATAAATCGCTAAGTGAAGGCGCGGCAATCTTGGTGATCTCCTCCGATTTCGAGGAGATCGCGCATATCTGCAACCGAGCATTGGTCTTTAATCGCGGACAGGTGGTGGGAGAGCTTCGTGACCAGCAGGTGACATTTGCCAATCTGTTGGCATTGGCATCAGGTAGTGAAAATCAAAGTACCGATCATGAAAAACCCCGGCACACACCTTTACGTGCCTGATAACAATTACGCGGTTTAACGCCAACAGCGGACAATTCTTGTCTTTCTCGTATCCGGAGAATGCTATGTCTAAAACATCGGTCAAATCGACAGCTCTAGAACAACGTATTAGCCTGAAACAGCACGGTATGGGAGCCTGGTCGATGCAGGTTTTTACCCGCTATGGTTTGCTACTGCTCTGTATCGCGCTGGTATTGATATTTTCTGCCATCACCCCTTCTTTTGCTTCATTGCTGACACTACAGGCAATTCTTTCCAGTAAATCCAAAATTGCTCTACTGGCCCTGGCTGCAACCATTCCAATGATTGTCGGGAAAATCGACCTGAATGTTGGTTTTGGTATCGTGCTATGGCATATCCTGGCCATTACGCTACAGGTGCGATACGGCTTTTCGTGGCAGGCTGCTGTGTTCATCGTACTGATTATCTCAGCAATATACGGATTACTGAATGGCATTCTGGTCGCGCTAGCCGATATTGACAGCTTCGTTGCTACGCTCGGATCAGGGACGGTGCTGTATGCCATCGCACTCTGGCATTCTGGTGGTCGACAGATCGTTGGCGATCTATCAGATAGCTTTATCGCGCTGTACCACACAGAGATCATGGGCATTCCGATCGCGGCTTTCTACGTATTGATCATCGCCGTGATTTTATGGCTCATTACCGAACATACTCCATTGGGCCGTTGCATGTACGCTGTCGGCGGCAACCCTGCCGCTGCCAAACTGAACGGTATCTCGGTAACCCGATTTACCATCGGCGCTTTCATCACGTCCAGTGTGCTGACCGGCTTTACTGGGATACTAATTGCCGCTGATCAAGGTGTAGGTCAAGCCAGCGTCGGCATGGATTACCTGCTGCCGGCACTGGTGGGCGCTTTTCTTGGCAGTACCACCATTCGCCCTGGACGAGTCAACGTATGGGGAACCGTGGTCGGTATCTCTATCCTGGCAATCGGTATCGCCGGGATCCAGCAATTTGGTGGCGCATTCTGGGTAGAACCCCTGTTTAACGGTGCCACCTTATTACTATCCATTACGCTGGCGGGCTACGCACAGCGCCGCCGGCTATTGAATCAAAAAGCGGTTCAACGCCATCAATCCACCCCGGACAAAGAAAAAAAGGCTGTTAACCCTTAATCACACCAAGGAGAACACGATGAAAAAGTATTCATTGTTACCGAGCCTGATGCTAAGCAGTACCCTACTCTTTACCTTATCTGCACAGGCTGACAGCTATCTGGATCAGGCCAAGGCAGTCATTGCCAAAGCCACGGCACCAGTCACCAAATGGGACGGTCCTACCAGCGGACCCAAACTACAGACTAACAAGCACATCATTTTTATCGCTTCTGACATGAAGAACGGTGGCGTTCAAGGGGTACAGCAAGGCATGGTTGAAGCGACCAAAACCGTAGGCTGGAAGCTGGAAACACTGGACGGCGCGGGCTCGGTAAAAGATCAGTTATCCGCACTAAACCAGGCTATCGCCCAGAAACCGGATGGGATTGTGATTGGTGGCTGGAATCCAAACGTGGCTCGTATCCCGCTGAAAAAAGCCGTTAAGCAAGGCATTGTACTGCTGGGCTGGCATGCTGTGCCAGAACCGGGTCCAGTTCCAAAATACAACATCTATGACAATATCACCTCAGATTCCAATGAAGTGGCACGCGTAGCCGCGCTGTATGCGGTGGCAAAATCAGAAGGTACGGCGAAGGTAGTGATTTTTACCGATTCGCTGTATCAGATCGCGCTGGATAAAGCCAATGTGATCAAAAAAACCATAGAAAAATGCAGCGGTTGCCAGGTACTGGAGATGATTGATACCCCATTGTCGGATACATCCAGTCGCATGCCGCCAATGACGTTCAGTCTGCTACAAAAATATGGTGACAAATTCCAGTATGCATTGGCAATTAACGATCTCTATTTCGACTTTATGGCCCCAGCACTGAAAACTGCCGGTAAAGGTGGCAACAACCCACCCCATAACATCTCCGCTGGCGATGGATCTATTTCCGCCTATCAACGTATCCGCACCGGTAACAGTCAGGACGCGACGGTACCTGAGCCTTTGAAACTGCATGGTTGGCAACTGGTGGATGAATTTAACCGTGCCTTCGCCAAGCAGCCACCATCAGGCTACGTCACACCGGTACATCTGGTGACCAAAGACAACATCGATCATGATGGCGGGCCAGAAAACCAGTTCGATCCACAAAATGGTTATCAGCAACATTATAAGACTCTGTGGGGCGTGAAATAAGAGGGGCCTATCATGATGAGTTCTATATTCTCCGTTAATAACACATCCGTTCTAGATTCATCACTATGGAATGGCACGCTGGAGCGGTTATGCTCACCAGCGGTCTGGGCCGAAGGACCAGTCTGGCTACCAGAACAGAATGCAGTGGTATTCAGCGATGTGAAAGGAAATCGCCTGTTCCGCTGGTCGGAACAGGATGGCGTGAGTCTGTTTCGCCACAGTTCACACTATGCCAACGGTAACGCGCTGGATAAACAAGGACGCATCGTCAGCTGTGAGCATGGCAGACGTGGTATCAGTCGTACTGAACACAATGGTGAAGTTACACTGCTGGTAGATAAGTTTGAGGGGAAACGGTTTAACTCTCCCAATGATCTGGCTATCCGTTCAGACGGTACTATCTGGTTTACCGATCCGCCATACGGCATCATCAACGATAACGAAGGCTATAAGTCAGAAAGTCAGATTGTTGGCTGCTATGTCTACTGTTTTGACCCTGAAGATGGTTCTGTGACACTTGCCAGCAGTGACTTACAACGGCCAAATGGGCTGGCGTTTTCCCCAGATGAAAGCCTGATGTATGTAGCCGATATGTCCATCGTCGATTTTCCAGTACAGGGACGGCATCAATTGCGTGTTTACCAAGTTTCAGGCAAGGAGCTACTAGGTGGACAGCGATTAACGGACGTTACTCCCGGCTTCCCGGATGGCTTCTGTGTCAACGCCGAAGGGGCTATTTTCTGTAGTTGTAAAGATGGTGTGCTGGTGTTTTCACCACAAGGCGAAACCGTGGGAAAAATTCCGGTCCCGGAGTTGGTTTCAAATTGTATGATAGGTGGGGTGGACGGCAATGAATTGTACATTACCGCCACCACGTCTCTCTACCGTTACCGTCTATCGTAGTGCGTCAGACTTATCCCCCTGAATAACGGGGGGTAAGCCATCAAATGGTCGGAATACCCTTTGAAACAGGCGGCGACGCAGGCGTTTGCTGATACAGATGAACATCCATTTGTGGATACGGTATGCCAATCTGGTGTTTATCCAGTGCGCGCTTAAAGTTTTCCAGTAAATCCCAGTAAACCTCGAAAGCATCACCGTTACTGGTCCATACCCGAACCACAAAATTCAGTGATGATGCACCCATTTCATTCAGGCGGATAGTAACACCGCTGCCATGCTGAATACGGTCATCTGCACTGACAATCTCCCCCAGTAAATTCTTGACCACATCAATATCGGCGTCATACGCCACACCCACAATAATCTCGGTGCGACGGTTGGGTTCACGGGTACTATTGATAATGTTTCCCGAAATGATTTTACCGTTAGGTATGACGATGATCTTGCCATCCGCAGTACGCAGTGTCGTGGAGAATATCTGTACCTGTACCACCGTCCCAGCGACTCCCCCCAGGTCAACCCACTCGCCACTACGAAAGGGACGAAACATCACCAGCAGAACACCGGCGGCAAGGTTTGATAGCGAACCCTGTAATGCCAAACCGACTGCCAAACCAGCAGCACCCATCACAGCGATAATGGAGGCGGTTTGTACGCCAATCCGACTCAGTGCCGCAGTCAACGTAAACGCAATAATACCATAGCGCACTAATGCCGATAGGAAGTCAGCAACTGTAGTGTCAACCATGCGGATGATCATCAGTCGGTTTAAGGCTTTTGATACCAAACGGGCGATGAGCAGTCCGGCAAATAATATGACCAACGCTGCCGCAATATTTACCGCATATTCCAGTAAAATATGCTGATTATTCACCAACCAGGACTCCAAGTGGCCCATAGTGCCAGAAACATCAAGATTTTCCATCGCTCACTCCCATTTCACTTATTCCGAACACTGCCGTTGACTGATACCGCAACCCACTTCGGCAAATGATCAACATAATTAAGGCTCCCGCAGGAGCCTTAATATTAATAGTAACGTGAATAAACGAAAACTAAATTACAATACGTCGATTGCATTCAGCTCTTTAAACGCTTTTTCCAGACGAGTTACCATCGTGACCTGAGCCGCACGTAGCCAGGCACGCGGATCATAGTGTTTCTTGTTTGGCTTGTCAGCCCCTTCCGGGTTACCCAACTGACTTTGCAGATAGCCTTCATTCTTCTTGTAATAGCCCAGAATACCTTCCCAGGTTGCCCATTGGGTATCTGTATCGATGTTCATTTTAATCACACCGTAGCTAACCGCTTCTTTGATCTCTTCGGCAGAAGAACCAGAACCACCGTGGAATACAAAGTCCAGGCTGTTGTGTGGCAAATTGAATTTCTTGGACACATAATCCTGAGAATTGCGCAGGATTTTCGGCGTCAACTGTACATTACCCGGTTTGTAAACACCGTGTACGTTACCAAAAGAGGCCGCGATGGTAATCCGTGGGCTAATTGCATTTAGTTTTTCATACGCATATGCCACGTCTTCCGGCTGGGTGTACAGCGCAGAATTATCCAGATGGCTGTTATCTACACCATCTTCTTCACCGCCAGTGCAACCCAGTTCGATCTCCAGCGTCATGTCCATCTTCGCCATACGAGTCAGGTATTTGCTGCAAATCTCGATATTTTCTTCCAGGGACTCTTCAGACAAGTCGATCATATGGGAAGAGAACAGCGGCTTACCAGTAGCAGCGAAGTATTTCTCGCCTGCATCCAGCAGTCCGTCCAGCCACGGTAGCAATTTCTTGGCACAGTGGTCAGTGTGCAGGATAACCGGAACACCGTAGTGCTCAGCCATCTGATGAACATGATGCGCACCAGAAATCGCGCCCAAAATCGCCGCTTGTTGACCTTCAGCTTTCAGGCCTTTGCCAGCAATAAATGCCGCACCGCCATTAGAAAACTGAACGATTACTGGCGAGCGCACTTTAGCGGCGGCTTCCAGCACAGCATTAACCGAGTCAGTACCAACACAGTTAACCGCTGGTAGAGCAAATTTGTTTTCTTTTGCTACTGCGAAAACTTTCTGAACGTCATCACCCGTGATGACACCCGGTTTTACGAAGTCAAAAATTTTAGACATATTACGTGTCCTGTTTCGTTGGCCGTGGAGGGTTAGAGATATCGACTGTTACATCGATAGTCACCCCGGCATCACACCGGGGCAACCGCAGACAGGAGAGTTTCTCCTGTTCAAAAATTACTGTTTGCCGCGTTCTTCCAGCATCACTACTGCTGGCAGTTTTTTACCTTCAACGAACTCCAGGAAGGCGCCACCACCAGTAGAAATATAGGAAATTTTGTCCGCAATGCCGAACAGATCAATGGCAGCCAGCGTATCGCCGCCGCCAGCGATGGAAAATGCATCACTGTCAGCGATAGCACGGGCGACCACTTCAGTTCCTTTACGGAAGTTAGGGAATTCAAAAACACCAACCGGACCATTCCACAGAATAGTTTTGGCATTTTTCAGAATTTCAGCCAGGCGCTCAGCCGAAACGTCACCCAGATCCAGAATCTGCTCATCGTCTTTAATGGCCGCGACTGACTTCAAGGTAGCGGTGGCAGTTTCAGAAAACTCAGTGGCTACGCGTACATCACTCGGTACCGGAATATCACAGGTTTCCAGCAATTTCTTCGCTTCAGGAATCAGATCCGCTTCGTACAGGGATTTACCTACGTTATGACCCTGAGCAGCAATGAAGGTGTTGGCAATACCTCCACCAACAATCAGCTGATCAGCGATTTTTGACAAGGCCCCCAGTACAGTCAGTTTGGTAGATACCTTGGAGCCGCCAACGATAGCCACCATCGGGCGAGCCGGGTTACCTAATGCTTTACCCAGTGCTTCCAGTTCGTTGGACAGTAACGGGCCAGCACAAGCGATTGGCGCAAACCTGCCAACACCGTGAGTAGATGCCTGAGCACGATGTGCAGTGCCGAATGCGTCCATAACAAATACGTCGCACAGTGCGGCATATTTTTTGGACAACACTTCATCGTCTTTCTTTTCACCTTTGTTAAAACGGACGTTTTCCAGCACAACCAACTCGCCTTCAGCTACATCGACGCCGTCCAGGTACTCTTTTGCCAGACGTACCGGGAAGGACAGATTATCCTTCAGGTAGTTAACTACGGGCAGCAGGGAAAACTCTTCGGTGTATTCGCCTTCAGTGGGACGTCCCAGGTGAGAGGTTACCATTACGCGCGCACCCTGTTTCAGGGCAATTTCTATGGTCGGCAGAGAAGCGCGGATACGCGCATCAGACGTCACTTTGCCATCTTTTACCGGCACATTCAGATCCGAACGGATAAATACACGCTTACCGGCCAGATCCAGATCGGTCATCTTAATTACAGCCATGGTGAATCCTCTTGTTGATTCTCTTTAAAGTTGCTTGAGCGAGATACCAGATTTCCCGATATCACGTACTAGAAACCGCAGGTTGCCATCGCCCGTGTTGTATCCAACATCCGGTTGGCAAAACCCCATTCGTTATCGCACCAGACCAGTGTTTTAATCAGATGCTGCCCACTAACCCGGGTCTGTGTACCGTCAACAATTGCGCTATGCGGATCGTGGTTAAAATCAGCAGAAACCAGCGGCAATTCTGTATAGTCAACTATACCACGAAATGTACTACGCGCTGATTTTTGCAAAATAGCATTGATTTCATTAACTTTTACTACACGTTTCACGCTAACACTTAAATCGATCGCGGTAACGTTGATCGTCGGCACTCGCACTGAAATCGCTTCAAAGCGATCCATAAATTTCGGAAAAAAACGCGTAATGCCTATCGCCAGTTTAGTATCCACTGGGATGATTGACTGACTGGCAGCCCGTGTACGACGCAAATCACGATGATAAGCATCAATCACTGGCTGGTCATTCATCGAAGAGTGGATCGTTGTCACAGTGCCGCTTTCAATGCCAAAAGCATCATCCAGCAGTTTAATTATGGGGATGATGCAGTTAGTGGTACAGGACGCATTGGAAACCAGACGGTGTTCTGTCTTTAGTTCCCGATGATTGACGCCAAACACGATCGTCGCATCCAAATCCGCAGCGCCCGGATGTGAAAACAGGACTTTCCTGGCACCGGCGGCCAGATGGGCTTCGCCATCCGCCCGACTACCATACACACCGCTGCAATCCAAAACGATGTCTACTCCTAATTCTTTCCAGGGCAAGTCTTGAATATCGGGCTGATGCAGTAATCGGATAGTATCGTCCCCGACATACAACTGGTCACACTCCTGGCGGACATCCCACGCAAAACGACCATGACTGGTATCATATTTGAGTAAATGGGCGATCCCCGCCGCATCCGCCAGTTCATTTATCGCCACTACGGTGATTTCGGCCCGGCGTCCTGATTCATACAACGCCCGTAATACACTGCGGCCAATCCGGCCAAAACCGTTTATCGCAATACGGATTGTCATGGAATTTCCTGAATAATGATAAACCTGCCATTCTTATAGAATAATCAGTACGCCATCAGGAATAAACCGTTGATTACGTTATGCGTTGATCTCCATTGACCGTCATTTGATCCTAGGGATCAATCTTACTGTGATGGCCGTAAAATCGATAACTGAAACGCTTCAGCTAGCATAAACGAATTAATAGACAAAGGGAATATTCCCAACCTAACTGTTCCAGAAGAGTGACACATGTCAAAAAATAATCGCACACTTTGCCACAGAGCGCTGCAAACTGAAAAATAATGCGATCAGACAGAATGAAAAAAGACCGGAGCACTCCGGTCTCAGATAACAGATAAACATACTGCAAACACTCACCTGTCATGCCCGCATAAGCAAGCATGGCAGGAACAACACATCGGAATTACTTCAACAGCGCCTTCGCTTTGGCAACCACGTTCTCAGTGGTGAAACCAAACTCTTCAAACAGCAGTTCGGCCGGGGCTGATTCACCGAAGCTCGTCATTCCCACTATCGCGCCGTTCAGACCCACATACTTGTACCAGTAATCCGCAATCCCCGCTTCAATCGCCACTCGCGCCGGCACCCCTTTCGGCAGCACCGCTTCATGGTAGGCCGCATCCTGCTTGTCAAACGCATCCGTCGAGGGCATCGATACCACGCGGGCCTTGATGCCCTCTTCTGTCAGTTTCCTATACGCGCTGACCGCCAGGTCGACTTCTGAACCGGTGGCTATCAGGATGACGTCCGGCTGACCATTACTGTCTTTCAGCACGTAAGCCCCTTTCGCCACATCGGCCAACTGCTGTGCCGAGCGTTCCTGCTGTGCAAGATTCTGACGTGACAGAATCAAGGCTGTCGGGCCATCTTTACGTTCAATCGCGTATTTCCAGGCTACCGCAGTTTCTACCTGGTCTGCCGGCCGCCAGGTACTCATGTTCGGCGTCACCCGCAAGCTGGCCAGTTGCTCTACCGGCTGATGCGTCGGTCCGTCTTCACCCAGACCAATCGAATCATGGGTATACACATAGATGCTGCGTATTTTCATCAGCGCCGCCATACGCACCGCATTACGGGCGTATTCCACAAACATCAGGAACGTCGCGGTATACGGCACAAAACCACCGTGCAAGGAGATACCGTTAGCAATCGCGGTCATACCAAATTCGCGCACGCCATAGTGGATGTAGTTACCGGCCGCATCTTCATTCAACGCTTTCGAACCAGACCAGATGGTCAGGTTGCTCGGGGCCAGATCGGCAGAGCCGCCCAGGAATTCCGGCAACAGTTTTCCATACGCTTCCAGTGCATTCTGTGAGGCTTTACGGCTGGCAATCTTGGCAGGATTCGCCTGCCACTGTTCAACCACTTTCGCTGATTCTTCCTGCCAGTTTGCCGGCAGTTCACCGTTCATTCGGCGGGTAAATTCGACTGCCAGATCAGGATAAGCACTGGCATAAGCGTCAAACGCCTTATTCCAGGCAGACTCTTTACGCTGACCCGTTTCACGCGCATCCCACTCGGCATACATTTCTGCCGGAATTTCAAACGGTCCGTATTTCCAGCCCAGTTGTTCGCGGGTCGCGGCCACTTCAGCATCACCCAGCGGCGCACCGTGTGAATCATGCGTACCGGCCTTGTTTGGCGAACCGAAACCAATCACGGTTTTACACATCAGCAGCGACGGTTTATCAGAAACCTGTTGTGCTTCAACGATAGCGCGCTTGATGGCATCGGCATCGTGACCATCAATACCACGGATCACGTGCCAGTCGTAGGCTTCAAAACGGGCTGCCGTATCGTCGGTGAACCAGCCATCAACGTGGCCGTCAATAGAAATGCCGTTGTCATCATAGAATGCCACCAGCTTACCCAGCTTCAGCGTACCCGCCAGCGAACAGACTTCGTGGGAGATCCCTTCCATCATGCAGCCATCACCCATGAACACATAGGTGTGGTGGTCGACAATCTCATGACCAGGGCGGTTGAACTGCGCCGCCATGGTGCGCTCGGCGATCGCCATCCCTACCGCGTTGGCAATCCCCTGCCCCAACGGACCGGTGGTGGTTTCCACGCCTACGGTGTGGCCCACTTCCGGGTGACCCGGTGTTTTGGAGTGCAGCTGACGGAAATTTTTCAACTCTTCAATTGGCAGGTCATAGCCAGTGAGGTGCAACAGGCTGTAAATCAGCATGGAAGCATGACCGTTAGACAGCACAAAGCGGTCGCGGTTAGCCCAATGCGGATTGGAAGGGTTGTGGCTCAGGTAATCACGCCACAGGACTTCGGCGATATCCGCCATGCCCATTGGGGCGCCAGGATGACCGGATTTGGCCTTTTGCACGCCATCCATGCTCAGTGCACGGATAGCATTGGCAAGTTCTTTACGAGAGGACATGCTTTACTCCAGATCGGATTGAACGAATGTCTTGCCAGACATACGATAGATTAATCAACGTGTTAGCCAGGAAAGACAAAGAAAAGATAGCTACAAATGTACATGAAAACATAATTGATTGCACATGGAACAGTGAGCAGAAAAGAAGGATTCGCCTGCTGACATTTCAGTTTTGTGGCAAGTGGCATCTTTCAACACCGGGCAGGCACCACTTATCCTTAGTCCTTTACACATTAATAACTGAAATATGATCAAGATGGATATTGTACCTGGACTCTTTCGACACAAAACATCGGGAATAAATAGTCGTGAACCAATAACCCTTTGGAGAACAAAAAAAAGGATGCAAATAGCATCCTTTTTTATCTGCCCGAAAATTTACTCATCTTCCAGATACGTATAGCCGTACAATCCGGATTCAAACTCGGCAAGGAACTGCGCCTGAAGATCCGGGTCCAGATCGGTTTCCTTCACCTGATCACGGAAGCGAGACATCAGCACTTTCGGGTCGAGCTGCACATACTCCAGCATATCCGCCACGGTATTGCCTTCATCAGACTCTTCCACTTCAACCGAACCATCCGGGAATACATACACGTCAACGGTTGAAGTATCACCGAACAAGTTGTGCATATTGCCCAAAATTTCCTGATAAGCACCGACCATAAAAAAGCCCAGAAGCGGTGGGTTTTCCGGATCATAAGGTGGCATCGGCATGGTGGTTGCGATCCCATCACCGTCCACATAATGATCAATGGTACCGTCAGAATCACAGGTGATATCCAACAGGACCGCACGACGCTGTGGCGGCTTGTCCAACCCCTCCAATGGCATGACAGGGAACAACTGGTCGATCCCCCAGGCATCAGGCATAGACTGGAACAGCGAAAAGTTCACATACAACTTATCGGCCATGCGTTCTTGCAGTTCATCGATTACCGGACGGTGTGCGCGGTTACTTGGATCCAACCGTTGCTGGATCTGTTGGCAGATACCAAGATAAAGCTGTTCTGCCTTGGCACGCTGCGTCAGATCCAACATGCCATGCGTGTATTGTGTGTGCACGTCATGCAAATCCATCTGGCTGTCGTGCAGCCATTCACGCAGGGAGCGCCGATTACCTGGCTGGGTAATTTCTTTCCAGGTTGACCACAGACTTTCCAGCGCACGTGGTGCATCTTCATCTGGCGCTTCCGGCTCACTGAATTCGTTGCGTTCAACCCCAATGATGTTGGAAACCAAGACGGTATGGTGTGCAGTTACCGCTCGTCCGGATTCGGTAATCACCATCGGGTGTGGCAAACCATATTCGTTACAGGCATCGCCGATACCCCAGATGACATTGTTGGCATACTCATTCAAGCCATAATTCACCGAACAATCAGACTGGGAACGGGTACCTTCATAGTCCACCCCCAGACCGCCACCAACATCAAAACACTGGATATTCACACCCAGTTTATGCAATTCAACATAAAAACGCGCTGACTCACGGACACCAGTGGCAATATCACGAATGTTGGACAACTGAGAACCAAGATGGAAATGCAACAGTTGTAGGCTATCCAGGCGGTTCGCTTCCCGGAGCATTTCAACCAGTTGCAGTACCTGCATCGCCGCCAGGCCGAACTTGGATTTCTCGCCACCGCTGGACTGCCATTTGCCAGAGCCCTGGGAAGCCAGACGGGCACGCACACCAAGACGTGGCACGACATTCAGGC
Organism: Prodigiosinella confusarubida; assembly: GCF_002847015.1. Lineage (GTDB taxonomy): Bacteria > Pseudomonadota > Gammaproteobacteria > Enterobacterales > Enterobacteriaceae > Prodigiosinella > Prodigiosinella aquatilis. Next base: position 1,214,487 of record NZ_CP025085.1, on the reverse strand, counting down.
GCTCGGCTTCTTCCAGCACCAGCTTGATTTCCGACATCTTTTCGATAACCAGGTAGATCTTATGACCCAGTTTTTCACCGATCAGCGCCAAACGAATATATTCGCGATCTTTGTAACCATTACAGACGATAACGGTGCGGGTCATACCGGCATGGCCCAATACAGCCATTAATTCCGCTTTGGAACCCGCCTCCAGTCCCAGTGGTTCGCCAGAATTCACCAGTGACTCGATCACTCGGCGATGCTGATTAACCTTGATGGGATACACCAGAAAATAGCCACCTTCGTAACCAAAAGATTCACGAGCGCGTTTAAACGCTGCGTTAATCGAACGCAGCCGGTGCTGTAAAATCTGTGGAAAACAGAACAAGGCTGGCAGACGCTGGTTATCTTTTTGTCGTTCCTTGACCAATTCGGCCAAATCAACGCGAGCTTCAGGAACATCAGGATCCGGGCAAACACTGATATGCCCCAGCTCGTTAACGTCGTAGTAATTATTACCCCACCAGGCAATATTATAGGTACGGAGCATTTCGCTGGCATCGCGATCGTTCATGGCCACCTCTTGCATAGAGCGTAAAGTTTCATGTTTACCCGTCGTCGATAAGTGCGGATGAATCATATCGTCAGACATGGCACCCACCTTCGTTTACTTTTTTATCAACCATCGCCTCTGTGCCCGCAAAAATAAGTGGCAATACGTCCACTGCATACTGCGTTAACAGTAGGAAACCTGACAGGCTGTAGTATGCCGTCGTTTTATGACCTTTATGAGTGTAAAACACGATGTCGAACTCCGAGATACGGATCGGTGAAAACCAAAGGGAAACTATCACCAGAAGAACGTTTATCGTTCATCTGCTCGGGGAAAATGCAGGTTAGCCCGCTCGGGAGTCCTGCGTCGCGCTTCGGGAAAGGCAACTTCGGGAAAATAACAGAAAGGGTTGAGTCAGTGACGCCATGGCGTCAAAAGGAAAGCGCTGCGAACGCAACTCACTCAGCAAACAACGGATCATTAATCCTATCACCTCCACGCGCGCCGCACAGGTATGCGGTCAGGCCATCACGGAAATCGTTAAAAGTATCATACCACGGACAACAAACCGCACGCGCGTTTATACCGATCTGATACCGGAAAAGCAAAATGAAAATGGTAAATATCTTCTTCTTTTCCCCGTAAAAACGTCGATGACGTAATCCAATGGTCTGGTCGTACCAAAAAATTGCTGGTAATGGGGCCAAAAGCTGGCCTAGAATAGCCATCCAGATGTTAATCCATCTATACTGATTAACCGATAAATTGCTTAACGGCTTTGCTTGAAAGGTAAAGAATTCATGGCTAAACACCTTTTTACGTCCGAGTCTGTCTCTGAAGGGCATCCTGATAAAATCGCCGACCAGATTTCTGACGCCGTCCTTGACGCTATTTTGGAGCAGGATCCGAAAGCGCGCGTTGCCTGTGAGACTTACGTAAAAACCGGTATGGTGCTAGTCGGGGGTGAAATCACGACCAGCGCCTGGGTCGATATCGAAGAGATCACCCGTCGGACAATACGCGAAATCGGCTACGTTAATTCTGAAATGGGCTTTGATGCCAATTCTTGCGCGGTGTTGAGCGCCATTGGCAAACAGTCTCCGGATATTAATCAGGGTGTTGACCGCAGTAATCCACTGGAACAAGGTGCGGGTGATCAGGGGCTGATGTTCGGTTATGCCACCAATGAAACCGACGTACTAATGCCCGCCCCAATTACCTATGCTCACCGTCTGGTTCAACGTCAGTCTGAAGTACGTAAAAACGGCACACTGCCGTGGTTACGTCCGGATGCAAAAAGCCAGGTAACCTTCCTGTATGACGACGGAAAAATCGCCGGTATTGATGCAGTGGTACTTTCCACCCAACACTCTGAAGATATCCATCAAAGAGACCTGCATGAAGCAGTGATGGAAGAGATCATCAAACCCGTTCTGCCAGCTGAATGGCTGTCCGCCGATACCAAATATTTCATCAACCCGACGGGGCGTTTCGTGATTGGTGGTCCAATGGGTGACTGTGGTCTGACAGGCCGTAAGATCATCGTGGATACTTACGGTGGTGCGGCTCGCCACGGTGGTGGCGCGTTCTCTGGTAAAGATCCGTCAAAGGTTGACCGTTCAGCAGCCTATGCGGCCCGTTATGTGGCGAAGAATATCGTTGCAGCCGGTCTGGCTGATCGTTGCGAAATCCAGATTTCCTATGCTATCGGCATAGCCGAACCGACCTCTATCATGATTGAAACCTTTGGTACTGAGAAAATCTCGGCCGACCGCCTGGCTCAATTGGTACGTCAGTTCTTCGATCTGCGTCCATATGGTCTGATTCAGATGCTGGATCTGCTGCACCCGATCTATCAGGAAACAGCAGCCTACGGCCACTTCGGCCGCGAGCACTTCCCGTGGGAAAAAACCGATCTGGCAGAAAAACTGCGCTATTCCGCTGGGTTGCAATAAAAACCTTGCGATTGCCATGATTTTCAAACGGCGAATAACCTTCGCCGTTTTTTATTTCCACCCTATTCAGGGCGGCATACACTTGAGCACTATCGTTGCCAACGTTAAGCTACCCGCATGAACACACCACGAATTCCCATTGCCTTACAGCAAGCGGTAATACGCTGTCTGCGTGAGAAACTGCGGCACGCCAACGCCGTACTTGGCAGTCACTATCCTGAACCAACCGTCAATTATTACCAGCGGGGGTTAACCGCAGGTAGCGCCTGGCTGAAAGCCTGGGAAATCCGCTTAAACCCAATCCTGCTCAAGGAGAACCAACAAACCTTTATTGACGAGGTAATACCGCACGAACTAGCGCATTTACTGGTGTTTTCCCGTTTTGGCAGAACATCGCCACACGGTAAAGAGTGGCGCTGGATGATGGAAGAGGTGCTAAACGTCCCGGCCCGACGCACCCATCGCTTTGAGATCACCTCCGTACAAGGGAAAACCTTCCCTTATCAGTGTGCCTGCCGTCAACACGATTTAACGCTGCGCCGCCATAATCGGGTCGTACGAGGAGAGACTGAATACCGCTGCCGCTATTGTGGTGAAACATTACGTCCTCTCGTAACAAATTCTTTTTAAAATAAAATTTACGGGTTTTAATGCTATTTTTTTAGCATTTGCTTGCATGGAACACTTCCGGTACGCTGCCAACTTTCACGTCTGAAGGTTATGTTGGAACATGCTTCGCAAAATTCTTGTTATCGCATTGTTAGGTTTAAGTTTGATCTCCACTGCCACCCTAAGCCGGGGAATCAATAGTTTTACTCAGGCAAAAGCTGCCGCAGTGAAAATAAATCAGGATGCGCCCGGCACCTTTTATTGTGGTTGTAAAATTACCTGGCAGGGTAAAAAAGGAGTCCCAGATTTGGCGTCCTGCGATTATCAGGTCCGAAAAAATGCCAATCGCGCCAACCGCATTGAATGGGAACACGTCGTCCCCGCCTGGCAGTTTGGCCATCTACGCCAATGCTGGCAAAATGGCGGCCGCAAAAATTGCAATAAAGACCCAGTCTACCGGCAGATAGAAACCGATTTGCACAACCTGCAACCGGCGATTGGTGAAGTGAATGGCGACCGTGGTAACTTTATGTACGGTCAGTGGAACGGCGGGGAAAAACAGTATGGTCAGTGCGAAATGAAAGCGGATTTTAAAAATCATCTGGCTGAACCACCAGAACGTGCACGTGGAGCGATTGCCCGTACCTATTTCTATATGCGCGATCGCTATAATCTGAATCTGTCCCGCCAGCAAACCCAGTTGTTTGAAGCCTGGAACACGCTTCATCCGGTAACCCGGTGGGAATGTACCCGTGATAAACGCATCGCGCAGGTGCAAGGGAATCATAACCCATACGTGCAACAAGCTTGCCAGTAATAGCCCGTCTACCTACTATAGCTATCAGTCCTCTGAACCACCGTTACTCTGGCGGTGGTTTGTTGCGTATGGGGCGGCTGCCCATTCAGATAAATAACGATATTAAGGCCAGATATCAATGCGAATACCGCGCATTTTTCACCCGGAGACACTCTCACCAACCGGGGGTGAAACCGAACTGAGCGACGATGCCGCCAACCATATTGGCCGCGTTCTGCGCATGCTGCCTGGTCAGTCACTACAACTACTGGATGGCAGTAATTTTATTTTCGATGCTGAGATTGTGCTGGCTGGTAAAAAAAATGTGCGTGTGCGCTATACCGAAGGTCGGCTGGAAGACTGTGAATCACCACTGTACCTGCATTTAGGTCAGGTGATGTCCCGGGGTGAAAAAATGGAGTTCACCATCCAGAAATCCATTGAGCTGGGCGTCAATGTCATTACTCCACTGTTTTCCGAACGCTGTGGCGTCAAACTGGATAGTGACCGCCTGGATAAAAAGATCGCCCAGTGGAAAAAAATTATTATTGCTGCCTGCGAGCAGTGCGGTCGAAACCGCATTCCGGAAATTCGCCCTGCCATGCCACTGGAAAGCTGGTGCGCGGAACAGGACAATACGTTAAAACTGAATCTTCATCCGCGCGCGACGCAAAGTATTAATACACTACCACTGCCCGTGAAACGTGTTCGGTTGCTGATTGGTCCGGAAGGTGGGCTCTCTTCCGATGAAATTGCGATGACCGCAGAATATGGATTTACCGATATCCTACTGGGGCCACGCATTCTGCGTACAGAAACTACAGCTCTCACCGCAATCACAGCCTTACAGGTACGATTCGGCGATCTGGGGTAAAGGAGAAAATAATGATCAAACTCGGAATCGTGATGGATCCGATTGCAGCCATCAATATCAAGAAAGACACCAGCTTTGCCATGCTGCTGGAAGCGCAGCGCCGTGGCTGGGAACTGCATTACATGGAGATGGGCGATCTCTATCTGCACGTCGGCGAAGCACGGGCAACCACCCGAATTCTGAGCGTCCAGTACGACTATAATGGCTGGTATGATTTCGGTGCCACGCAGGATATCGCCCTGCATGAACTGGATGTGGTATTAATGCGTAAAGACCCACCGTTTGATACCGAATTTATCTACGCTACCTATATTCTTGAACGTGCGGAAGAGAAAGGCACGCTGATTGTCAACAAACCCAAGAGCCTGCGTGATTGTAATGAAAAGCTGTTCACCGCCTGGTTCCCGGAACTGACACCGGATACACTGGTAACCCGTAGTGCAGACAAGTTGCGCCAATTTCATCAACATCACAGCGATATCATTCTTAAACCGCTAGACGGGATGGGTGGAACATCTATTTTTCGTTTAAAACCAGACGATGCTAACATTTCGGTCATCATTGAAACCTTGACTGAATATGGTAGCCGTTATTGCATGGCTCAAACCTATCTACCTGCCATTAAAGATGGCGACAAGCGTGTGCTGGTCGTGGATGGCGAGCCAGTGCCTTACTGCCTGGCCCGTATTCCGAAAAGCGGTGAAACTCGCGGCAATCTGGCTGCCGGTGGCCGTGGTGAAGCACGTCCGCTGAGCGAAAGCGATTGGCAGATAGCACGAAAGGTCTCCCCGGTACTGAAACAGAAAGGATTGATATTTGTCGGTCTGGATATTATTGGCGATCGTCTGACTGAAATTAACGTTACCAGCCCGACGTGTGCCCGTGAGATCGAAACAGCCTATCCAGATGTCTCCATTACTGGCATGCTGATGGATGCCATTGCGCGCCGGCTAAGCCAACGTCATGGCTGATCCGGTTCTCAGTCGATGATGCATAACCGCTCGGTTCGCCCGTTTTTATGCTGGCGAACCCACATCAACCCTGACAAAAAACGATAAGTACATACGATGAATTTACAGCATCATTTTCTTATTGCCATGCCTGCGCTGCAAGACCCGACGTTTAAACGTTCGGTGGTTTATATTTGCGAGCACAATGAAGATGGAGCCATGGGGTTAATCATTAATAAACCTATGGAACAATTTACAGTGGAAAGCGTGCTGAAAAAGCTGAGCATTGAACCGACGCCACGTGATCCGTCCATTCGTCTGGACAAACCCGTGTTCTCTGGCGGGCCACTGGCTGACGATCGCGGTTTTATTCTCCATACACCACGTCCTGGCTTCTCTTCCAGTATTGGCATTTCCGAAGACACGATGATCACGACGTCAAAAGATGTGCTGGAAACACTGGGGACACCCGTTCAGCCAGAAGAAACACTGGTTGCCCTCGGATATACCGCATGGGAAGGCGGGCAGTTGGAAAACGAATTACTGGATAATGCCTGGCTGACCACGCCGGCGGATAAAGAAATTCTGTTCCATACACCAATAGCAGAACGCTGGCGAGCAGCAGCCAAAAAACTTGGGGTGGATATTCATAATATCGTCGCTGAAGCAGGGCATTCCTGATGGTCAACCGCACTATCATGGCGTTTGATTTTGGCACTCGCAGCATTGGTGTTGCTATTGGTCAGGATATTACCCGTACAGCTCGCCCTCTTACTGCCTTCAAGGCACAGGATGGCACGCCTGACTGGCAGCAAGTGGAAAAACTTCTGCAAGAATGGCAACCTGATCTGCTGGTAGTGGGCCTGCCATTGAATATGGATGGCACCGAGCAACCACTGACCGCCAGGGCACGCAAATTTGCTCAACGCCTGCATGGCCGCTTTGGCGTGCAAATCGCCTTACAAGATGAACGTTTGAGTACGGTAGAAGCCCGATCCAGCCTGTTTGAACAAGGTGGATTCCGAGCGCTGGATAAAGGCAGTGTAGATGCGGCTTCCGCTGTCATCATTCTCGAAAGCTGGTTTGGACAGCAAGCGTAACAAGCACCGGAACGCCAGGATCACTATCCTACACCCTATTTTTTCGCCCAGGCCGGATGTCTCTCCGCATGCCTGCTGACAGAAACCACTTGTCCACCCACAGGCAAGGTGATTTCTGCCAGCTAGCCGATAGTGAATACCTCTGTTATTCAAACAAATTGTGATGCAGCGTTTGTACCACTTGCTCTGCATCCCCGGTAGGCACCAGGAAGCATAGATTATGTGTACTGGCACCATAGCAAATCAGCCGGATATTAAATGGTTCCAACACACCGAACACCTCTTTGCCCACACCACAGGCTTGTGAAAGCTTGTTACCGATTAGCGCCACCAATGACAGATTCTCTTCCACTTCAACCCGACACAGTGAAGATAGTTCAGTCAGTAACGCACTGGACAGCAAACTATCACCGGTTGACGTTGAGCCAGTGGTATCTAGTGTCAGAGCGACATTGACTTCCGAGGTAGTGATCAGATCCACGGAGATGCTGTGACGGGCTAGAATACTGAATACTTCTGCCAGAAAGCCGTGTGCATGTAGCATATTCAAACTGTGCAATGTCAGCAGAGTTTGTTTGCGGCGCAAGGCCAGTGCGCGAAATAATGGTGGCGCGTCGGTTCGATTACAGACCAGCGTACCCCCGGCGACCGGATCCTTACTAGAACCGACAAAAACCGGAATGTCACTGCGTACCGCCGGCAACAGAGTAGCAGGATGCAGCACTTTGGCGCCGAAGGTTGCCATTTCCGCCGCTTCCTCAAAAGTAATTTTATCAATACGACGCGCCGCCGGAACTACCCGTGGGTCGGTGGTATAAATACCGGGAACATCGGTCCAGATATCAATACGGTTGGCATTCAGTGCTTCACCCAGCAGCGCAGCGGTATAGTCACTGCCACCACGGCCTAGCGTCGTGGTACGTCCTTTGGCCTCACTGCCAATAAAGCCTTGAGTAATGATCAACCCATTTGACAGACGCGGCATCAACTGACTACGGGTCAACGTCACCAGTGCCGTGCAATCAGGTTCGGCACGACCAAAATGATCATCAGTACGCATGATTTTACGCACATCAAACCATTCAGAAACCACATTACGCTCACGCAGAACTTCGACGAACAGTAAGGTAGACATCAACTCGCCATGGCTGACCAATTCATCCGTCAGCGCATTGGATGTAGCCAATGCCGCAGCTTCAGACAGTCTGGTGATATTATCCAGCATGCGATCGACTTCTTCACGAATCACTGCCGGATTATTCAGTCGGTCAATAATGGCATACTGTATTTGACGAATCTTCTCGATATAAGACTCGCGCTCTTCCTGGGATTGGCCTTCCGCCAGCGCCACGAGCAGATTGGTGATGCCAGCTGACGCCGACAAGACCACCACTCTCACCTGTGGGTTGGAAATCACGATATCCGCACTGCGATTCATGGCATTGAAATCTGCGACGCTGGTACCACCAAATTTGGCAATAACAAGAGAACTATCAATTGTTGAGGGCATTCAAAAAACCTCGTGTCAGGGGCGTTATGGTCATCATTGACAATAACAGTTCATAAATCAGCCTTGGCACAGGGAAAGAGCGATAAACAGGGAGCAGACGTAGAGGAAAAAGCTACGATACACCCAGAAGCGCTCCACCTTGCTAAACGCTCTGCCCTTGCAGAACGATGCTGGTGACAACCCAGAGGATTCAGCCCCTGCGGTCGGCAAAATACAGCCGCACTGTATTTCGTCTCGGCATCGCTCCCCCTTAAGTATCTTCAGCGGATTACGGCTCCTCCGATACCTTACCTGGGCGATGCTCCTCTTCTGGCTTGCACAACAATGCACAAGTAGGCTTTTAGAAATAACGGGTAATACGGCCACTGTCAATCAACAATGAGTGAGGGAATTTCATTTAGCAAGAAAAGGGATCTAAAGTGCGGCTTTACGGGATACAATCGAGAAATTATTATCGATTCATTCTCAGAGATAAGAGCGTTGTTATGAAAAATATCAATCCCACTCAAACCGCCGCCTGGCAAGCATTACAGCAGCATTTCACCGTGATGAAGGATGTCAAGATCAGTGATCTTTTTGCCCAGGATGATACCCGCTTCTCCCGCTTTTCCGCTACATTTGACGACCTGATGTTGGTGGATTACGCCAAAAATCGCATTACGGAAGAAACGCTGGAAAAACTTCAGGCCCTGGCGCGTGAAACCGATCTGGCTGGCGCCATTAACTCTATGTTTTCCGGTGAAAAGATTAACCGAACTGAAGACCGTGCTGTACTGCATGTCGCATTGCGCAATCGTAGCAACACGCCAATTGTGGTGGATGGTAAAGATGTGATGCCGGAGGTAAATGCTGTACTGCAAAAAATGAAGTTGTTCAGCGAGCGAGTAATTGGCGGTGACTGGAAAGGCTACACCGGCAAGACCATTACCGACGTGGTGAATATTGGTATCGGCGGCTCCGATCTCGGGCCTTACATGGTGACAGAAGCGCTAAGACCCTATAAAAACCACCTGAATATGCATTTTGTTTCCAACGTGGACGGAACACATATTGCCGAAGCGCTGAAGCCACTAAACCCGGAAACAACGCTGTTCCTGGTCGCATCTAAAACCTTCACCACGCAGGAAACCATGACCAACGCCCATAGCGCCCGTGACTGGTTCCTGAAAACAGCATCAGATGAAAAACATGTGGCGAAGCATTTTGTGGCACTGTCCACCAACGCCAAAGCAGTAGGTGAGTTCGGTATTGATACCGACAATATGTTCGAATTCTGGGACTGGGTAGGTGGCCGCTACTCTCTGTGGTCGGCGATTGGTTTATCCATCGTACTGTCATTGGGTTTTGACAACTTCGAAAAATTGCTCAGTGGCGCCCATGCCATGGATAAGCATTTTTCCACCACGCCCGCAGAGAAAAACCTGCCGGTACTGCTAGCGCTGATCGGCATCTGGTACAACAATTTTTTTGGTGCGGAAACTGAAGCAATTCTACCGTACGATCAGTACATGCATCGCTTTGCGGCCTACTTCCAGCAGGGCAACATGGAATCCAACGGTAAATATGTTGACCGCAATGGCAACCCGGTAACTTACCAGACTGGCCCAATAATCTGGGGCGAGCCCGGCACCAACGGTCAGCATGCGTTCTATCAGCTGATTCATCAAGGCACTAAACTGGTTCCCTGTGACTTTATCGCGCCAGCCATCAGCCACAATCCGTTAAGTGATCACCACAACAAACTGTTGTCGAACTTCTTTGCCCAAACCGAGGCACTGGCGTTTGGTAAATCCCGTGACGTGGTGGAAGCAGAATTCGCCGCAGCTGGGAAATCGCCGAAGGAGGTTGAACATGTGGCACCATTCAAAGTGTTTGAAGGAAACCGCCCGACCAACTCCATTCTATTACGGGAAATGACACCGTATAGCCTGGGTGCGCTGATTGCGCTGTATGAACACAAGATCTTCACACAGGGTGTGATCCTGAATATCTTCACTTTCGACCAGTGGGGTGTGGAGTTAGGGAAGCAACTCGCCAATCGCATTTTGCCGGAATTACAGGATGGCAGCAGCGTCAGTAGCCACGACAGCTCCACCAATGGATTGATTAACCGCTTCAAACAGTGGCGTGGAAAATAAATCAGACCACAAGATGAAGCACTCCATAATGTGGATCGAGTGAACCCGTAGTCAAAATAAACAAAGTGAGGGGCGTCCTCAATGGGCGCCTCATCTTCATGGTTGCCACGGACATCCCATGTTTCTTATCTGGCATAAATTAGCGCAACCTACCTTTTTTTGTCGCTGAAACAGGCTATTATCAACGTTCATGGGAGTATTCTTATCCCGCGAATGACCGATTTATTGTTCATCATGGAGGGAAGCATGCGGACTCGTATACTGATTGGTTTGGCTGCCGCGACTCTGCTAGCAGGCTGTAGCACCACCAATGAGCTCAGTGCAGCAGGCCAGGCAGTGCAGTTTACTCAGACCAAACCGGGTAATGAGTGTCAGTTGCTGGGCAGCGTGACCGGTACACAGTCAAACTGGTTTTCCGGCGGTAATGAAGGCAGTTCCATGCGTGGAGCAGCCAACGATTTGCGTAACAAAGCGGCGGCAATGGGGGGGAACGTGATTTATGGCATTTCCACACCAAGCCAGAACTTCCTGTCCAGTTTTGCCCCGTTGGACAGCAAAATGCAGGGACAGGTTTACAAGTGCCGTTAACATGCTGAAGACAAACCGGCAAATGCTCGCCGGTTTGTCTTATTCTGCAACAATGTCACCCTGACGTTGCCGCATCCCCAAATCCAGTGGCGTTTTGCTCGCCTCTCCGCCGATTTCCCGTGCCAGACGCGGTACCAGATAACCAGAAACCTGTTTCATCAAACCTCGAACCAACGTTCGCGCTTCATCATCAGGCACCAGAAAATGTGCCGCCCCTTGCACTTTGTCCAGGACATGCAGGTAGTAAGGCAGGATACCAACATCAAACAGCGCATTACTTAACATCGTCAGCGTTGCAACCGAATCATTGACGCCACGCAGCAATACGCTTTGGTTCAGCAACGTGACGCCAGCCTGGCGCAACCGTGCCATACTTTGTGCTAAATCAGTATTGATCTCATTGGTATGGTTAATATGCGTCACTAGTACAATCTGCAAAGGTGACAAAGAGAAACGCTGACATAACGTTTCCGTAATGCGGGACGGAATCACCACAGGCAGGCGACTGTGGATACGCAAGCGTTTCAGGTGCGGAATGGTTTCCAGCTCGGTCATCAGCCAGTCCAGCTCATGGTCTTTGGCCATTAGCGGATCACCGCCGGAAAAGATGATTTCATCCAGCTCCGGATGTTGTTGGATATAGCTGATCGCTTGTCGCCAGTTGGCTTTGTTGCCTTGGTTATCCTGATACGGGAAATGGCGACGGAAGCAGTAGCGACAATTTACCGCACAACCGCCTTTGACCAACAACAAAGCGCGGTTGCGATATTTGTGCAACACCCCAGGGACAACGCTATGCTGTTCATCGAGCGGATCGAGACTGAAACCGGGCGCGGCAGCAAACTCTTCCTGCGCGGTCATCACCTGCAATAACAATGGATCCAGTGGATCGCCCGGTTGCATCCGGGCAACGAACGACCTCGGCACCCGTAATGGAAAAAGTTTGCGTGCATCACGCCCTTTGAGCAGTTCTGAGTGATGACTGAGCGCCAGAAGGTGCAATAATTCGTCCGGATCGGTGATAACGTCGGCGAGTTGTTGCAACCAATCTTCTCCAGATAAGGTATTTCGGGTTATAATGTGTGCCATTTTTTGGCTAAATTACCAGTATTAAGAGGACCAACATGGCGTCTTATAGTACCAATGAATTCCGTTCCGGTCTTAAAATCATGCAGGACGGTGAGCCGTGTGCGATCATTGAGAACGAATTTGTTAAGCCGGGCAAAGGCCAGGCATTCAACCGCGTAAAAATCCGTAAGCTTATTTCCGGCAAAGTGCTGGAAAAAACCTTCAAATCCGGCGATTCCGTGGAAGCGGCAGACGTTATGGATATGAATCTGACTTACCTGTATAACGACGGTGAGTTCTGGCACTTCATGAACAATGAAACATTCGAGCAGTTGGCTGCGGATGCCAAAGCCGTAGGCGATAGCTACAAGTGGCTGGTTGAACAGGCTGAGTGTGTGCTGACACTGTGGAACGGTCAGCCGATCGCAGTAACACCACCAAATTTTGTTGAACTGGAAATCACGGAAACAGATCCGGGCCTGAAAGGCGATACTGCGGGTACAGGAGGCAAACCAGCCACCTTAACTACTGGTGCGGTAGTTAAAGTTCCACTGTTCGTGCAGATCGGTGAAGTCATCAGGGTTGATACCCGTTCTGGTGAGTATGTCTCCCGCGTGAAGTAAGCCCGATTTTTCACTGCCGTCAGTGGCTTCTGGCGGTTCATGGCACAGGACGTTGTCGTCTGGCATGACCTCTTCATCAAATCTTTTTTGAAAGATGTTGCCAGTGGCAGTTCCTGCGGGGAACCAGATCAAGCGCCAAGGCCGCTCGGTTGAGAAAACGAGCGGCCTTGCTACATGATAATTCGTTAAGAATTACCCGCCGATATCACGACGGCTTACTCATCCGGAAAATCTAGCAGGAAGCGTTCAACATCATTCACCATGGACTCTGTACCCACAAAGAAGGGGGCACGCTGGTGCAATTTATTCGGAATGATATCCAAAATACGGTTCTTGCCATCGCTCGCCTTACCACCCGCTTGTTCAGCCAGGAAAGCCATCGGATTACATTCATATAGCAAACGCAGTTTGCCTTGAGGATAACTGGCCGTACTGGGATAAAGATAAATCCCCCCTTTCAGAAGGTTACGGTGAAAATCCGCCACCAGAGAACCGATATAACGTGAGGTATAGGGACGTTGTGTCGATTCATCCTGCTCCTGACAGTACTTGATGTATTTCTTAACACCCTGTGGGAATTTGATGTAGTTCCCTTCGTTGATAGAGTACATATTTCCTTTCTCAGGGAAACGCACTTTTTCATGAGAGAGGCAAAATACCCCGAGCGAAGGATCATAAGTAAAGGCATGGACACCATGGCCAGTGGTATACACCAGCATAGTAGACGACCCATAAACGATATAGCCTGCTGCAACCTGCTTATGACCGGGTTGCAGAAAGTCATCTTCCGTGACCGACTGACCCAACGGCGTGATACGACGGTAGATAGAAAAAATAGTTCCTACGGAGACGTTAACATCGATGTTGGATGACCCATCCAGTGGATCCATCAATACCACATATTTAGCTTTTTCAGCCCGCTCTCCTTCGAAGATTACAATTTCATCCTCTTCCTCAGAAGCAATACCTGCCACTTCACCACGTGCTTTCAACGCGGCTTTCAACTTTTCATTGGCAAACAGATCAAGTTTCATCTGTACTTCGCCCTGAACATTGGAAACCCCACTGGTACCGAGAATATCGACCAAGCCGGCTTTATTGATATCACGGTGGATGATTTTCGCACCCAGTTTGATGGCTGACAGCAGCGCGGTGAGTTCACCGGTGGCATGAGAGAAATCGTGCTGTTTTTCGACGATGAATTCGCCTAACGTTTTCATAACACTATTCCAGAATCTACGGATGAAAAGCGGTTCTAATTTTGTACCGCCAACGTTTGCGTTTGCAAGTGTAGCCCAAAGAGAAAGTGACTACCTAGTCAAATCCATTTCTTATGATGGATTCATGGCGTTAGAATAGAACAGCAGACTCACTGTATATAGATGGAAAATGTATGCGTATTCATATTTTAGGTATCTGTGGCACCTTTATGGGTGGGTTGGCGCTGTTGGCTCGCTCGTTGGGACATCAGGTGACGGGTTCAGATGCTAACGTCTATCCACCAATGAGTACCTTGCTTTCAGATCAAGGGATTAACGTCATTCAAGGATATGATCCGGCACAACTCGATCCTGCTCCGGATCTGGTGATCATTGGTAACGCCATGACACGCGGCAATCCTTGTGTTGAGGCCGTACTGGAACAAAGTATCCCTTATGTGTCCGGCCCACAGTGGCTGCACGACCATGTACTACGTAACCGCTGGGTTATTGCAGTAGCAGGAACACATGGTAAAACCACCACCGCAGGGATGGTGACCTGGATTCTGGAAAATTGCGGTTATAAACCAGGTTTTGTCATCGGCGGTGTACCAGGTAACTTTACTGTCTCTGCCCGACTGGGAGATAGCCCATTCATCGTCGTGGAAGCCGACGAATATGACTGCGCCTTTTTCGATAAACGTTCCAAATTTGTTCACTACAGTCCCCGCACACTGATTTTGAATAATCTGGAATTCGATCACGCAGACATTTTCGACGATCTAAAAGCTATCCAGAAACAATTCCATCATCTGGTACGTCTGGTTCCGGGCAAAGGTCGTATTATCCTGCCTTCCGGCGATTTACATCTCAAACAGGTTATGACGATGGGATGTTGGAGCGAACAAGAACTGGTGGGTGAAGATGGTACTTGGAACGCTAAAAAAGTGGCCGTTGACGCCAGCATATTTCAGGTATACCTGAACGGAGAAGTGGTCGGAGAAGTGCATTGGAATCTGGTGGGTGAACATAATATGCATAATGGCCTAATGGCCATTGCTGCCGCTCGTCATGTTGGTGTTCCTCCCGCAGAGGCCTGTCGGGCATTAAATGGGTTTATTAATGCTCGACGTCGTCTGGAGTTACGTGGCACTGAGCATAATGTCTCGGTTTACGATGATTTTGCCCATCACCCAACGGCTATTCTGGCGACACTGGCAGCGTTGCGTGGCAAAGTTGGCGGTACTGCTCGTATTCTGGCAGTGCTCGAACCGCGTTCCAACACCATGAAAATGGGGTTGTGCAAAAACGAGTTAGCTCCTTCTCTCGGCCGCGCAGATGAAGTTTTTATATTTCAGCCACAGCATATTCCATGGCAGGTTGCTGAAGTAGCTGAAGCATGTGTGCAACCGGCGCACTGGAGTGCGGATATTGACACACTGGTAGAGATGATTGTTAAAACGGCTCAACCGGGTGATCATATTCTGGTGATGAGTAATGGCGGTTTCAGTAATATTCACAATAAACTGCTGAATGCCCTTAAAGAAAAAAAACAAACCTCATCCACTGATGCCTGAGATCAAATTGCTTCCGGCATGTATATCGCAACGGACCCCCCAGCCTAGCTGGGGGGTCTTCTATAGGCAATAAAAAAGGACGGACTATCCGTCCTTTTTTAACATTTGACAACCATTACGCGTCAAACGGATCGCGCAGGATCATGGTTTCTTCACGTTCAGGTCCCGTAGAGATAATATCTACCGGAACACCGGTGACTTCTTCGACCCGCTTGATGTAGTTCAGTGCCGCCTGTGGCAGTTTGCTATGATCTGTCATACCAAAAGTACTTTCAGACCAGCCCGGCATAGTTTCATAGATTGGCTCAATACCATCCCAGCCTTCAGCAGCCAGCGGAGTTACATCCACTTCACGGCCATCAGGCATCCGATAGCCTACACAGATCTTCACTTCTTTAAGACCATCAAGTACATCCAACTTGGTCATGCAGAAACCGGACAATGAATTAATCTGTACAGCACGGCGAACTGCTACCGCATCCAGCCAACCGGTACGACGACGGCGTCCTGTTGTGGCACCGAATTCGTTACCTTTCTGAGAAAGATATTCACCAACATCGTCAAACAGTTCCGTCGGGAAAGGGCCCGCCCCAACACGTGTGGAGTATGCTTTAACAATTCCCAGTACGTAGTCCACATAACGCGGCCCCAGGCCAGAACCAGTGGCCACGCCACCCGCGGTGGTATTAGAGGAGGTTACATATGGATAGGTACCGTGATCGATATCCAACAATGTTCCTTGCGCCCCTTCGAACATAATCAAATCGCCACGTCGACGGGCTTTATCCAATAAGTCAGAAACATCGACCACCAAAGAAGTCAGGATATCGGCGATCGCCAATACTTCATCCAGTGTTTTCTGATAATCCACCGGCTCAACTTTATAGTAGTTAACCAACTGGAAGTTATGATATTCAATGATTTCTTTCAGCTTGGCTGCAAAGCTCTGCTTATTAAACAAATCACCTACGCGCAGACCGCGACGGGCAACTTTATCTTCATAGGCAGGCCCAATACCACGCCCGGTGGTGCCAATGGCTTTGTCCCCACGTGCTTTTTCGCGTGCGTTATCCAGCGCGACATGATACGGGAGAATTAACGGACAGGCTTCAGAAAGCAGCAGACGTTCTCGTACCGGTATGCCACGCGCTTCAAGTTCCGTCATTTCCTTCATGAACGCATCAGGCGCCAACACCACACCGTTACCGATGATGCTGATGACATTTTCACGAAGAATACCCGAGGGAATTAAATGAAGAACGGTTTTTTCACCGTTGAGAACCAGAGTATGGCCAGCATTGTGACCACCTTGGTAGCGCACAACATATTTAGCCCGTTCAGTCAGCAGGTCCACGACCTTGCCTTTACCTTCGTCACCCCATTGGGTGCCCAGTACGACGACGTTCTTACCCATCTCAAAAATCACCAGGTTGCTTAAAAAAGGATTCTAACATCTCATCTTTCTGCTTTCAGTACTTTTAGCACACGTTTGCGCACATTTTTTAGCAACAGTTTTAGCCACCCAAACGGCTACTCAACATATAGTAGATCACACAACCGGCAACCACTATACCTCCACCAAAACGGCGTAAAATATTGTCCGGCAACTGCACCATAGACAGAATCATCCGACGCCAAATACGCGGAAACAACAACGGTCCAAGCCCTTCAACAACCAGGACCAGGCTCAGCGCCAACCAGATAGTGGCATTCATAAAAAACTCCAGACAGAAAAAAGCCCGTAAATACGGGCTTTTTTGAACTAAAAAACAGTATTAATGGGCAGAGACCGTTTTCTCTGGTGATTTCATGTAGCGGAAGAAATCACTGTCTGGACTCAACACCAACACATTCTGACTATTATTGTCAAAACTATGTTCATAAGCTCTCAGGCTACGAATGAACGCATAAAAATCAGGATCTTTACTGAATGCCGCAGCAAATAACCTGGCTGTTTCAGCATCCCCTTCACCGCGAAGGATGCGTCCTTGGCGTTCCGCTTCTGCCAATGTACGGGTAACTTGATAATCCGCAGCTGCTTTTAGTTTCTCTGCCTGTTCTTTCCCTTGTGAACGATATCGACGGGCGACGGCTTCACGCTCTGCACGCATACGTTTATAAATGGCATCAGAAACTTCTGTCGGCAGATTGATCTGCTTAATCCGCACATCAATAACTTTAATACCCAGCGCTGCCATACTGTTCGGGTTGACGTGCGGCACACCCGTCGTTTCACGGGCGACACGTGCCGCAGCGGAAGCAATGGCATTATCCGCTTCAGTGGTTTCTCCAGTACCGGTATTCAATGCGTTACGCACATCGGACATCAGTTGACCACGGGAATCCGTTACGATCCCGCTAACATCAAGACGACCGATTTCAGAACGCAGACGGTCGCTGAATTTACGTTTCAACAGCACTTCTGCCTGGGATGTATCACCGCCACCCGTTGCCAGGTAATACCGGCTGAAGTCGCTGATTCGCCATTTGATGTAGGAATCAATAATCAAATCCTTTTGTTCCTTGGTAATAAAGCGATCAGCCTGGTTTTCCATCGTCTGAATACGGGCATCCAGCATTTTCACTGATTCAAGGAATGGGATCTTTACGTGCAGGCCTGGCATATAAACAAGCGGTTTATTTTCATCATCACGAAGAACCTTGCCAAAGCGCATCACTATACCGCGCTGACCTTCCTGGACGATAAACAGCGAAGAATAGACCACCACCAGCACAAGGAGCAGAATAAATAGTACAGGCTTACGCATATTATTCTCTCCCTACACGAGTGATATCATTACGCTGAGCATCCGCTTTGCGTTGATCCATGATGTTGCTACTGCTACCACTGGAATCCGATGTACTGTGATTCACTCCTGAACTGGATACCTTCAGTGGAGCAACCTTACTGCCAGTAATACTATCAGAGGTCGTATTAGCACTGTTCTGATCACCCAATAGACGATCCAGCGGCAGTACCATCAGGTTATTGCCTTTATCATCAATCAGTACCTTGCGATTATGGCTCAACACTCGCTCCATAGTTTCAATATAAAGGCGTTCACGAGTAATCTTCGGGGCGGCTTTATATTCCGGTAACAGGCTTGCAAAGCGGGAGACTTCCCCTTGAGCTTCCAGTACTACTCGGGTTTTATAAGCACGAGACTCTTCCAGAATACGCTGAGCCTGACCATTAGCCCGCGGTTGCACTTCGTTGGCATAAGCCTCTGCTTCACGAATATATTGCTGTTCGTTCTCACGGGCAGCGATAGCATCGTCAAAAGCCGCCTTAACCTCTTCTGGCGGACGCGCCGTCTGGAAGTTAACGTCGAGCAACGTAATCCCCATATCATAAGGACGAATAGTTTCTTCTATCACTCGCTGGGTATCCGTACGCACAATGGTACGTCCTTCAGTGAGGATCTTGTCCATGGTGTATTTACCGATAACACCACGCAGTGCGCTGTCAGTCGCCTGACGCAGGCTATCATCAGCATTCGTCACACTAAAAAGATACCGTTCAGGCTGAGTAACCCGGTACTGTACGTTCATTTCCACACGGACAACGTTTTCATCCGAGGTCAGCATGATGCCAGAAGTAGCCAGTTCACGGACAGACTCCACGTTAACCGCCCGTACGGCGTCAATGAACGTCGGCTTCCAATTCAACCCCGGACCGACTATATGGCTAAATTTACCGAATCGGGTAACAACACCACGCTCCGCCTCTTTGATGGTGTAAAAACCACTGACAGCCCAGACCACCACCGCAGCGACCACAATCAGACCGACAACACGTCCGCCCAATAATGATGAACCGCCACTATTCCCAGTGTTTCCTGAACCCGAGTTTTTTTTGCCTCCCAATTCACTAAGCTTTTTGCTTAATTTACGGAAGATATCATCAAGATCGGGTGGTCCCTGATCTCGACCACCTTTATTATCTCCGCCAGAGTTGCCGCTATTATTATTGCTGCTCCCCCACGGGTCGCGGTCCTGTCCGTTATTACCGGGCTGATTCCACGCCATGTTTTAGCTCCATTAATTATGATAGGTATTCTTAGGGGTTAATTGTCCCAGAAGTCCATCAGATTATATTCACAATTCAGACAATATAATCTTTCAATTCCTGCTCTTGCTTACAGAGGCGCCGCCAGTCAACGATAGGCATACGAACTGTCAAGCCCACGCTTCCGTCCTCTTCAATCCATTCTTTTTCTATTGCCTGAAGCTGATAAAAACGGCTTCTCAAGCGTCCAGCCTGAGGGGGAAGATGTAATGAGTAATGGACAATCTCCCCAGAAAGCCGCTCAGTTAATGCCCGAAACAATAATGAGATGCCAACGCCAGTCTGGGCAGAAAGCCAAACTCTGACTGGCACGTTATCTTCATTACGATCAATACGCGGCTCAAAGCCTTCCAGCATATCGATTTTGTTCATAACCTGTAGCATAGGAATGTCATCCGCTTCAATCTCTGCCAGCACGATTTCTACCGCTTCAATATTCTCGTCCATGCGAGGATCAGCGGCGTCCACTACGTGTAACAATAACGAAGCCTGACGTGTTTCCTGCAATGTTGCTTTAAATGCAGCAACCAGATCATGCGGTAACTGCCGGATAAAACCCACGGTATCTGCCAGCACAGTATCACCTACGTCCTCCACCTCTATGCGGCGCAGTGTAGGATCCAGTGTGGCAAACAACTGATCGGCCGCGTATACCCCAGCCGATGTCATCTGGTTAAATAAGGTCGATTTTCCGGCATTGGTATAGCCCACCAGAGAAACCGTGGGGACATCTGCACGGACGCGCGCCCGACGTCCCTGTTCACGCTGTTTCTCTACCCGAGTCAAACGGGATAAAATCAGGCTGATACGATTACGAAGTAAACGTCGGTCAGTCTCAAGTTGAGTCTCACCGGGACCTCGCAGCCCAATACCGCCCTTCTGACGCTCAAGATGAGTCCAACCACGTACCAGACGGGTGGCAAGATGGCGTAACTGCGCCAACTCAACCTGCAATTTCCCCTCATGGGTGCGCGCTCGTTGAGCAAAAATATCAAGAATCAACCCGATTCGGTCAACCACCCGACATTCACATAAACGTTCCAGGTTGCGTTCTTGAGCCGGTGTTAAGGCGTGATCAAACAACACAACAAAAGCATTAGTAGCTTTAACAGCCTGGGCAATTTCTTCCGCTTTACCCTCACCCACAAAATATTTGGGATGCGGTGCTTTACGACTGCCGGTAATAACCTGCAACGACTCAATACCAGCAGAAGAAACCAGAGATTCGAACTCCAGTAAATCTTCCGTATCTTTCTCTTGTGAAAAGTAAATATGAACTAATATCGCCTGTTCACCGGCTTCATAACGGTCAAACAACCGAGCAACCTCTCAAACAAACGAACACGGTCATGGCAGGGAAAACGGATAACATCATCCATTCCTCTGCCATGGTAAACCGGTAATGAGCCTTATTCAGCGTCATCGCTATCCTGTTGCGGCTGTTGCTGACCAGCAGGATTACTACCATGATAGTTGTTAGTACCAGGATTACTACTAGTACCTGGGGTATTACTATGGTGCGACACCGGACGGGATGGGACCACCGTGGAAATGGCGTGCTTATACACCATCTGGCTAACCGTATTTTTCAACAAAATGACAAACTGGTCAAAAGACTCAATCTGACCTTGCAACTTGATACCATTCACCAAATAGATCGAAACCGGAACACGTTCGCGACGCAATGCGTTCAAGAACGGATCTTGTAAAGATTGCCCCTTAGCCATTCTATATTTTCCTTATTTGCTTGTTGTTTGTAACAAAGAACCCTATGGCCCTAAAATAACGGTATAAAATTTTTGTGCTGAGAATCAGCCAATTGTACACAATCACCCAACCTATGCACTAACAACCTGTATTACCTTATCTATCGCTTCCCGAGGCTTGTCGCTGTCTAACCAGCAAACGTCGTCCCAACCACGTAACCAGGTCATCTGGCGCTTGGCCAATTGCCGGGTAGCACAAATACCGCGATAAACCATTTCATCGTAACCAATTTCGCCAGATAAATATGACCACATCTGGCGATAACCGACACAGCGGATAGAAGGCAAATCGGTGTGCAGATCAGTTCGGTCAAATAATGCCCTGGCCTCCGTTTCAAAACCCATCTGTAACATCTGCTGAAAACGTAGCGCAATCCGCTGATGAAGCAATTCGCGCGTAGCAGGAGCAATAGCAAACTGATACACACGATAAGGCAACGCTTCACCAGATATTTTTGTCAGCTCGGTTAAAGTGTTACCTGAAACGAAAAAAACTTCCAGTGCCCGCGACAGTCTCTGTGGATCATTTGGATGAATCCGAGCTGCCGCAACTGGATCTATCTCACATAACTGGCGATGCAGCGCTTCCCATCCCTCTTTTTGTGCCCTTTCTTCTATTTGCCGACGCACCAGGGGATCGGCCGATGGTAAAGGAGAGAGTCCTTCGAGCAACGCCTTAAAATACAGCATAGTTCCTCCCACCAGCAGAGGAATACGACCAGCGGCACTGATTTCTGCCATCGCCTGTAGCGCATCACGGCGAAAATCAGCGGCAGAATAGGATTCAGCCGGGTCACGGATATCGATCAGGCGATGCGGCACTTGGGATAGCTCGTCCGCACCGGGCTTTGCTGTACCGATATCCATGCCACGATACACCAGAGCAGAATCGACGCTGATCAACTCAACCGGAAGATGCTGATATAACGCCATCGCCAGCGCTGTTTTTCCGGACGCTGTCGGCCCCATGATAAAAATGGCCGGCGGATACGGTTCCTTTTCAAATTCAGTCATGCTTCAAGGCCTTGATGGCAGCGTCAATATCCATCACACCTAAAAATTCAGGTGGCGGATTTCTCACCCACTGTGGGCACAGACGCTCCACTTCCGTTAACAACTGTATTGCCTGGGCATGTGTCCAGTTTTCATGCTCACTGAGCAACTGATGTGCCATCCACACAGCGATCTGTTCAGACTCTGCCATGGGATAATCGGCCAGATAACCTAACAGGTAAGAAATCAAGTTTTGTAAATTTTGTTGTCTTAATGGTAAAGGTACTGCTCGCAGTGTAGCTCGCTGTTGTTCAATCGCGACATCAATACCAAATTGCGTCAGTAGTGCCTGATGCTGCGACAGCACACTCAACTCCTTTTTATCCAGCGTCAAGCGCTGTGGGATCAGCAGTGGCTGCGGACGCAACCCTTCTGTTGTGGGAGTAAGCTGAGCCTGTTTCAGATGGCGCTCTGCAACAGTGAGTGACAATATCGCTAGCCCTTGCTGGTACTCCACCAACGCATAGCATGGCGGATAAACGGTTAATACCCTTCCTAATCCCTGGTCGTTGCTTGCCAATGGAGCCGTACTCATCACCTGAGATACCGCCGGTGACGGAGGCTTCAGCACCGTTTCTACTGGTGAAGAGCCGGGCGTACCTGATAATGGCTGTTTCGGCTGTAGCAATTTCTGGTACAGCTCTCCTTGTTTTTTCTGATAACCCGAGCCGCTGAGATAAGGCGCAGGCTGACGTTCACGAGCCGTTGTGCTGGCAGGTTCGGAAACCGCTTTTTCCACCGATGAAGAAATCGTCCGGGCAAAATGATTTCCTCCCGATGCAGTACGGTTTTCCTGCTGCCATACCGGCGTAGGTTCAACGCCTGGCTCAGTGATGGGCAATATCGGTGCCGCCGACTGCTGCAATACCGTCATCACCGCCTGATAAATAAAATCATGTACCAGCCGAGCCTGATGAAAACGGACTTCATGTTTGGCAGGATGCACATTGACATCCACCTGATGGGGATCCACTTCCAGATAAAGAACATAAGCGGGTTGCTGCTCATCTTTGAGCTGATCCTGATATGCCTGACGGATTGCATGATTAATCAGACGATCGCGCATCATACGCTGATTGACATAGCAGTATTGCATTTCCGGCAGTTGTCGCGCGCCGGCAGGATCCGCCACCCAACCATGAATTTTCAGGTCGCCATGTTGCCAGGAAACCGCCAGTGCATGTTGCAGAAAAGCCGCACCACAGATATTACCTAGTCGACGCTCATACTGCGAGGCATCACTGACAGCCCGATATTGGCGGATCAGTTTACCATTATGATTCAGATTGATCGCAATATCGAACCGGGCTAACGCAATACGCCGAACGACCTCATCAATATGAGTAAATTCGGTTTTTTCTGCGCGCATAAACTTACGACGGGCAGGTGTATTATAAAACAGATCCAGGACTTCCAGTGTCGTCCCTACCGGATGGGCAGCCGGTTTTACCGTAACATCCATATCGCGGCCTTCCGCATAGGCCTGCCATGCTTCATTCTGCTGCACGGTGCGTGAGGTCAGCGTCAAACGCGACACTGAGCTGATACTGGCCAAAGCCTCGCCGCGAAATCCCAAACTGATAATCGCTTCCAGATCGTCAAGAGTCGCAATTTTACTGGTCGCATGGCGAGCCAGTGCCAATGTCAGGTCCTCTTTGCTGATACCCGAACCGTTATCTCGGATACGGATCAACTTGGATCCTCCCCGTTCAATGTCAATATCAATGCGTGTGGCACCCGCATCCAGACTATTCTCGACCAGTTCTTTCACCACAGACGCAGGTCGCTCCACTACCTCTCCGGCGGCGATCTGATTAGCCAATTGTGGTGGCAGAACCTGAATCGGCATGAACTTACCTCTTTTCGTTTACGTCAGACGGAAGGAATAATTAGCGTCTGGCCCAGTAATACCCGGTTTGATGCCATATCATTAGCCTGCTGAATTTCTTTCATGCTGACACCATAACGGGTGGCGATAGAACTCAGGCTATCCCCTCTTTCTACTTTGTGTTTTACCACAGTTGCCACTTTTTTGGTGGCAGACTTCACATTGGCGACACGGTTGTCAGCCACCGGGATTGTTAATCGCTGCCCAACCCAGACCACATCTTTCTTCAGGTGATTGGTATCACGTATCGCCGCCATACTGACACCATAACGAACAGCAATTCCGGATAACGTTTCCCCCCGTGACACCGTATGACGCACTGTATTACGGCTGGGGTATCTGCCGGACGTCGCAGAAACGGAAGACTTCACTGTCGGCAGTATGGATGGTCGTTTTTCCGGCTTTGGAGCCGATTGTAATGGATGTGCCAGGAAATAACTGCGCAGCCCCCGATAGATGGCATTAGCGATTTTTTCCTGATAGGCATCGCTACCCAATAATCGTTCTTCAGCCGCATTGGAAATAAAACCGGTTTCCACCAGAAGTGAAGGGATATCCGGCGATCGTAATACACCGAGACTCGCGTATTCCGGACGTTGTTTATGCAAACGGCCAATACGGTGCAATTCACGCAATACTTTGACGGCAACGTCATAACCAACACGCTGTGAATGACCAAACTGCAAATCCAGTACTGCCTGACTCAGATAGGGATCGGCTCTACTGTTTGCCAATAGATCGCCGGCACCGCCCAATAGCTCAGACTGTTTTTCATGCTGTTCGAGCCAGTTGGCCATCTCGCTGTTAGCTCGTCGGTTTGACAATACCCAGACCGAGGCACCGGTAGCATTATGGTTTGGCGCCGCATCCGCATGGATAGACACCAACAAGTTGGCCCCTTGCTTACGGGCTACTTCGGAACGCCCCATCACAGAAATAAAGTAGTCGCCATCACGAGTCAGTACCGGTTTAAACATCGGGTCCCTCTCCATGATAGCCTTTAGTTTTCGGGCAATCGCTATGGTGACGTTTTTTTCATGCAAGCCGTCGGGCCCCGTCGCACCTGGATCCTGACCACCATGCCCGGCATCAATCGCAATCACAATTTTTTCATCGCCCACACGACGGGCAGGAACCCGGGCCGACGTCGTGTTCCTGTCCGCCGTCGTCGTCGGTTTAGCATTGAATGGAACACGTCTGCGATCAGTTTGGGGTTCACTACGCGATATCGAGGTTATTGGATTATTGACAACCGCTTTTCTCTCGCCAGTCACGGTGAAAACCACGGTATAGTCTGAACCGGTTTTTTGCGTAACCGCTCGCGTTTTAGCCCGACCAGTCAATTCAAGCACCAGCCGGAGACTTTGCGCATCCTTCGCCTTGCTACTACGAATACGGGAAATCATGTTCTGGCCACTGAATTTCAACGGCAACCCTTGAATAAGGCCAGACTGGCGTACATCAATCACTACCCGGTCCGGATTGTGCAACGAGAAAAAAGCATAAATAGGCTGTCCACTGAACCTGAGGCTCACCGTTGCCTGCCCAGAGGCATTATTGACCTTGATATCCGAAAGGTTAGCCGCCCATAACGGGTTGGCAAACATCAATGACACGCAGAATAAGACTTTAATCAACCGGTTTATCATGACGTTTTCAACCTCAATAATCCGGCCAGACATACCAGTAATTTTTCTCCCACTGACGACAGCGCGATAACCTCTGCCTGCCGTCCCGTACCCTGATAATGCAAATGCAGTTCAATATCGGCCGGCGGTAATATCCCGACGCCCTGCTGCGGCCATTCAATCAGACAGATAGCATCTTGTGACAGATAATCACGGATTCCCATAAACTCCAGTTCTTCAGGGTCGGCTAACCGATAAAGATCAAAGTGATAAACCGGACGAGGTGACAATTCATAAGGCTCAACCAACGTATAAGTTGGACTTTTTACGTTTCCCTTATGACCAAGCGCCTGTAGAAAACCACGACTCAACGTGGTTTTCCCCGCCCCCAGGTCACCCAAAAGATAAATAATACCAGCACAGTCAAACGCCTTGGCCAGTGCGGCACCTAGTGCGATGGTTGCTGCCTCGTTCGGCAGAGGTAACAAGAGTTTCTTCATTCTGTCTTTTCTAAGGATATCCACTCAGGATTTACATATTGCGACAACACTGGCATCAAATCGGTTGCCAACATCCCCCGCGTGCCCCGTTGCTTCGCCAACTTATCTGCTGCTGCACCATGAACAACACACCCCGCGCAGGCAGCATCATACAATGCCAGTTTTTGTGCCAGAAACGCCCCGATAATACCGGAAAGCACATCACCCATACCGCCACTTGCCATACCAGGATTACCGACATCGGCTATCGCCAACCCCTCTTGCTCATTAGCGATCACTGTCCCGGCACCTTTCAGCACGACAACACCGCCATAACGTTTCACCAGTTTCCGGGCAGCTAGTAAGCGGTCACTCTCAATATCTGATACGCGACAGTTTAATAACCGGGCCGCCTCACCAGGATGAGGGGTCAGAATGCGATTCTGACGTTTATGCGGATTGATTGCCAGCAGGTTGAGAGCATCAGCATCCCATAACATGGATTTGTTACAATTTTCCGCTATTCGCAGTGCATTTTTTCCCCAATCCCGCTGCCCCAACCCCGGGCCGATCACAACAACATCCGCCCACTCCATTCCCTGACGCAGAGTTACCGCAGTAAGCTCTTGTACCATCAACTCGGGACGAAAGGCCACCAACGCTGCAACATACTGCTTGTTAGTAAGCACTCGCACCAATCCGGCGCCACTGCGTAATGCGGCCTCGCCAGCCATAAAAACAGCGCCGCCAGTTCCCTCGTCACCGCCAACAATCAGCAACCTACCGTGCTCGCCCTTATGGGCTACAGGTCGACGTGGTTTTAACCAGCGCATCAGCGATGCCGCAGTAAGACGCTGAATTGGGGCCACTTGCCGCGTTACCCATTCGGAAAGCCCTAGATCATCAAGATGAAGATGACCAACGCAGTCACGGGCTGCCCCGGTAAGTAATCCCGGTTTCAGGACAATAAAAGTCACCGTGTGGTCAGCCTGAATCACTGCTCCTTCATGATGACCGGTTTCAGCGTTTAATCCTGAAGGAATATCTAATGCCATTACAGGCGCCGGACAATGGTTTACTCGCTCAATCAGCTCGTCATAAGGCATTTTGGGTGCCGATAAAAGCCCCGTACCTAACAAACCATCAACAATAATATCAATATGCTCCGGCCACAGTGCTTCAGTATCCAGCTCCGTACCCCCCTGTTCCAGCCAGGCCTGCCGGGCTTGTGTCGCTTCTGCGGGTAAAGGCCGGGTTCCTGGGATGGCAATAACCGAGACCTGCATTCCAGCCTGTCGAGCCAGACTGGCGACAATATAACCATCACCACCATTATTGCCATGTCCTGCCAGCACCAGCCAGTGGCGAGCGTTTGGGTAATACCGTCGGATGAGATTGAAGGCCGCATCACCGGCACGTTGCATCAGGGTATACAACGAAACCCCCGACATCTCTGCTGCTTCAGCTTCCTCATCACGGATCCAGTCGGCCCTGAATACAGAATATGGTAAAGTGGAAGAGACTTGATTCTTTCTATGGCCCATCATGACATACCCCTACGATCTCAATGAATTAGCACAACTTATCAAGCAATGGGGTCAATCGCTGGGTTTCCAGCAGGTGGGAATTTGTGATACCGACCTTTCTCACGAAGAACCCCGGTTGCAGGCATGGCTGGATAAGCAATATCACGGCGAAATGGCATGGATGGCCCGACATGGTATGTTGCGAACCCGCCCACACGAACTGTTGCCCGGGACATTGCGCGTTATAAGTGTACGCATGAATTATCTTCCTGCTAAGGCGGCTTTTGCTAATACCCTAAAAAATCCTCACCTGGGTTATGTCAGTCGTTACGCATTGGGCCGCGATTATCACAAATTGCTGCGCCAGCGTTTGAAAAAGCTGGGAGACATGATTCAGGCCTACTGTGGAAAGTTGCAGTTCCGCCCCTTCGTTGATTCTGCGCCGATTATGGAAAGGCCGTTAGCCGCCAAAGCCGGACTAGGCTGGGTTGGCAAACACTCACTGATACTTAATCGTTCTGCGGGATCTTGGTTTTTTCTGGGGGAGCTGCTCATTGATTTACCCCTTCCATTGGATAATCCGGTTAAGGAAGCGTGTGGAAAGTGCGTCGCCTGCATGACAATCTGCCCAACAGGGGCGATTGTCGAGCCTTATACCGTTGATGCGCGACGCTGCATTTCCTACCTGACTATCGAACTGGAAGGCGTTATCCCGGAAGCCCTACGGCCCTTGATAGGTAACCGTATCTATGGATGTGATGACTGTCAGTTAATTTGCCCGTGGAACCGTTTCTCGCAACTGACGGATGAAGTGGATTTCAGTCCACGTGCCGCTTTACACGCGCCAGAGCTGTTAGATCTATTTGGCTGGGATGAAGACAAATTTCTACGGATCACCGAAGGTTCATCTATTCGCCGCATTGGCCATTTACGCTGGTTACGCAATATTGCAGTCGCCCTGGGTAATGCACCTTATGAAGATCATATCGTACTGGCCTTGCGATCCCGACTTGGGGAAAACAACGTGCTGGATGAACATATCCAATGGGCCATTGCTCAGCAACTGTCCCGCCGGGAACAGTCAGCACTTGACATCTTGCCAGCCCAGAAAAAACGGCTTATTCGAGCTATTGAGAAAGGATTACCCAGAGACGGCTGACATGATATTTGGTGAAAAAAATTTGTCATTGAAGCTTTATATCATCTGTGGATAATTATAAAAAATCGTTGTCAATCAATCGTAACAAAAAGTACAAGTGATCTTGATAACGTTTTTTATTATAAATTTATCTTTTTATTTCAGATATATAAATAAAAAAATTTTTTTAGATGACAAACTGACAGATATAAACTAAAGCACATCATCTGTGGATAAGTCTGTTCAAAAGAATTATTTTTTTCAAAAAAAGAGGGGGGGAATTTCTGAAAGAAATGGAGAAAATGCTGAAAATTCGGAACGGGAAACGAGACAACGGATTCCCACCTGTTTCATTGATTCAACAAAAGTTTTTGGTACACCCTTCTGTTTGAGGGACCGTATTCTGTCTTACCCGGAAGATCTTAGCAAGCAATTTTCCACGACACCCCTTCAAGTGTTTTTTTGATCAATAGGACTCAATCCTACGAAACGCGCTCCTTCCTCGGTCTGTTGCTCCTGGACAGGTGCTGCCATGGGGTAGTTCTGTCACGTCACGAACGTTATGCACTCTGCATCAGCATGACGCGACCATGACTGCAACCAGCGCACCTCTTTGAGCAACGACAACATTCTGAAACGCGAACCAGGCAAAGTCGCAGAGGGACGGCGCTAAACGATGCGACTGTCAGCCTTGTGCGGCGTATGAACCTTCGCTAGCACGGCCATGAACGATGACGCTTGCCACGCGGGACGTCCTTCTGCACCGCTTATTCAGCAAGAACCAGGACGGCACAAAACATATGTCAAACACCACTAAAGTTTTCTTGTTTCGAGTCGTTATCCCATAAAGGAATTTATACGCAAATTTTGCCGACTTGCATTGAACAGAATAATCCACATGGACTTGCTTCAATGTCGGTTGGACAAAGCAGAATTGCCGCATGAGATCGCACAGCGAAGTGCTGCAATACCGGACGGGCAAAGACAAGCCCTGCACGGTTACATTGTTCAATACCATTGAAGGAGATCATGTATGAAAATCAAACAAACCATGCTGTTGGCTACTCTTGCCGCTGCTACGATGTGCGCTGCTGGCGCGGCATTTGCGGGCCCACCAGTACAGATCACATTCAAGAATCTGGGTACCCAAGAGGCGACCTACAAGATTGTGACCAATAACGAGGTCAGTACCAACGTCAATGCCAGTCCCAAGCCTGCAACGACTGTTGCGCCTCAAGGAACCAATACTTACACAGTACAGAACCCGATCAGCCCTGATGCCAACGCAGCAATTGTGCGCTACACCATGGGTAGAAAGACCTGTGTCTTCGGCACGACCTTCGTGAACCAGATCATTGGCGGCGTTCTGCTTCCTGGTGGTCCCACCAAAGTTCCGAAATGGAACAAAACCGCAACCGCCAGTAATGGCGCAGTCTGCAACGCCACCATTAAGTCGCAGAATCTGTCGAACTATTCATGGACCGTTGAATTCACGATGAAGTAATTGGCAAAGTGCGGCTCAAGCCAATAGTTTGGCCGCACTTCTTCTGTAGATATGGAAATTGCGGAATCCCAGTATGAACGGTATCAATCAGTTTGGCACCTCTATGGCGCAACAAACACAGGTTAGCGCACAAGGCACTATCAACAAGACCAGCGCTACAACATCTGAGAAGGCTAACGGCACAATCGACATACAGGCCAGTGCCAAAACGCAGGTTTCGTCGCTTTCCCACCTGCTTAGTGATGCGGCGAACCGTGCGACCGCACGCGATGCCAACACCAGCCGCGACGAGTTGGCCGCTATTGCACAGTCTACCGTCAATAAGCTGCTGGGAGAGAGCTATCGGAGCAACAAGGCTGTTCATGATGCGGAAGTGCCAGCCTCTGACGACCCACAGCGTCTTGCCCAAGCCCGACAAGCAACCGACTTTACCAATGGCAAGGGAGTAAATCCCTTCAAAGGGATGTCACGCGATCAACTAGCATTGATTACTTACGATGACAGTGGCGCATTTACCATCAATGAACGCCGGGCCGCATGGCTGGAAGCCTATGACCAACATGAGGCATGGAGCCGAACCGTTTCTCAAAAAATAATGGACGAATATAACCGAAACGGCGAGGTTTCCTCGAAAACCTATCAAGAAATATTGGACTACTATCAGTCACTCCCGGCCATCGAGGAAGCCCAACTGCCAAAGGGTTACGACACCCAATTGCAGGCCAGGATGCAACAGGCGAATGGCGCTGAATCAGCCCAACACAAAAATGAACTGGAATCTTTGCTGGAGCTGCTGACCCAACGATTGGGCGGTAACAAGCAAGCATAAGGCGCGTAGTTAAAAGCAGCCTGCGGCAACAACACTGTCAAGAGGACGACAAACATTCTGGAGAAAGGATGCAGAGAGCTCACGATACCGATTTGATTCGCTTGGAAAATATTACGCACGCTTACACTACGGGCGCGTCCAATCAGGCGGTTCTGCATGATGTGTCGTTCTCCGTCCCTGCGGGCCAAAGCTGCGCCATTGTCGGAGCATCTGGATCTGGCAAAAGCACGCTGCTCAACCTCATCGGGTTACTGGACGAACCTACTTCGGGCCGTGTACTGCTCGCAGGTAAAGACATGACCAGCGCCGATGCTGAATCACGCGCTATAGCGCGTAACCGGATTATCGGCTTCGTATTCCAGAGTTTCAACCTGCTACCACGGCTCGATGCGCTGGACAACGTAACACTACCTCTGCTGTATCGCGGCATCCCCCAGCCACAAGCCCGACAAGCCGCTCTGATGCAACTGGAGCGAGTTGGCCTGACCAATCACCGTCACCATCGCCCAGCCGACATGTCAGGCGGGCAGCGCCAGCGCGTTGCAATAGCTCGCGCCCTTGTCGGCGAACCGTCGCTACTGCTGGCCGATGAACCTACTGGCAATCTCGATAGCCAGACCGCGCAGGACATCATCGAACGGCTGCTGTCCCTGAACCGCGAATGTGGCACGACATTGGTAGTGGTGACTCACGATACCGGGATTGCTGATCGCATGGCGCGCTGTATTCAAGTCCACGATGGCCGATTAGAGGAAGCTGGACATGCCTAGACAACCCCGTCATACCGCAAGCGCTTCAGGCTTATCGCATGGCTACGGCCCCTCATGGCTGCAACAGTTGCGCGAACCGGTAGAGAATCTGCGCCAGCTTGGCCGCCGAGCCGTCTTGGCACTCTTGGGGATCGCAGTGGGCTGCATGGCCGTAGTAGCGCTACTGAACATCGGGCACAATGCCGAACGGGAAGCCATGAGCGTTTTCAAAGGGATGGGCAGTGACCTGCTCGTGGCGAACGTGCAAATTCCCACCGGCGGTCGCAGCGAGGCGCTCCCCAACATTGCCACACTGGATACCGACGCGCTTCGTAAGGCCGTCCCCGACATTGCAGCGGCAGCCCCCTTAATCCTTACGAGTACGGATGCCCGGCTTAAAGGCCACACGCTGAGTACAACCACGCTGGGTAGTAATGCAGACCTTCCCAAAGTGCTGGATCTCCGACTGACGCAAGGGCGCTTCTTGAGCAGGTTCGATGCGCACAGCACCTATGCAGTGTTAGGTGCAAATGTAGCGGCCGAATGGAAAAGCGCGGGTATCCACACCCTGCCCGGCGACCATGTACAAATTGGCGGCTACCTGTTTCAGATCATCGGCATCCTACAGCCCAAAGGCCAGAACACTCTGCTTCCCGTCTCCTTGGATGACGCTATTCTGCTGCCTCTAGAGGGTATGCGGCGCATCATTCCTAACCCACAGATAACCAGCGTACTGGCCCGCAACCCTAACGGCACTACGTTGACACAGACGTCTCCCCGTTTGCAGCAGTGGCTGGGAGATAAAATGCCTGGGTATGAGGTCAACGTACAAATTCCCCGTCTGCTGCTTGACGGCATGGCCCAGCAATCACGCCTGTTCTCCTGGCTGCTGGCTGGCTTGGGGGGTATCGCCCTACTGGTCGGTGGCATCGGCGTCATGAACGTCATGGTGATGAATGTCGCTGAGCGACGCCGCGAGATCGGTGTGCGAATGGCGCTCGGCGCTCGGCCCCAAGACATTGCCAGGCTCTTTCTGTTGGAAGCGATCATACTGGCCGCTACGGGCGCGCTGGCCGGTGCGGCAGTCGGCTTAGTCATGGCTTGGGCCTTCGTTCACTACTCCGGCTGGTCGTCCTTCTCATTATCGGCGGCAGCGTTGCCCCTCGGTATCGGCAGTGCCATTGTAACCGGCCTGTTTTTTGGCTTGTCGCCAGCCATGGCGGCAGCACGGCTTACTCCCGAACAGGCGTTGCGCGATGCGTAATGTGCCTATTCTCATTGCACTCACCCTGATGGCCCCTGTTGTTGTCCAAGCGGGAACTGATAGGTCATTGCGCCCGTCCCAGGCAACCCGCCAAGGCCAGCCGTCACCCTCGGCTGCCAGTATTTCACTCAATGCCCAGACCATCGAGCTGACACTGAGCGATGCGATCTATCTAGGGCTGCGCGACAACCGTTCTATCCGTAGCGCCTATCTGGATCGCATATCCCAGAAGTTCGATCTGCGCGTGGCCGAAGACCGCTTCACACCGAAGCTGATGCTCAGTGGCAGCTACCTTTCCAATCGGAATCAGGATGACCGTTATCGGCAGGGTTCCGTAACGCCTACAACCACCTTGCTGACGCCGTATGGCACCCGCGTGAGCCTGGGATGGACGTATCGTCATACACAGGCTGATCAGGCCGGACTATCACTCAATGACGGTGCCAATATATCGCTGATCCAACCGTTGTTACGCGGTGCGGGCAAGGAGATTGCGACAGCGCCGGTACGCCTTGCACGGCTAACCGAGCAGACCAACCGACTCAACCTGAAATCCACTGTCTCTCAGACCATCACACAGGTGATCGAGTCCTATCGCACGCTATTGCAGGTACAGGAACAATTGAAGATTTCTCGGGACTCGCTGGAGCGCGCTCGCCAACTGATCGAGGTCAACCGAGCCATGATCGCAGCCGGGCGCATGGCAGAGTTCGAGATTGTGCAGACGGAAGCCGAGGTCGCCTCACAAGAACTGGCCTACGAAGAGGCCCGCAATCAGGTGGACACGGCACGGCTTGCCCTGTTGCAGCTACTAGCCCTGAATCTAAACACACCTATTGTTGCAACCGAGGCGCTACAGGCCCGACGTGTGGATGTCAATGCAGCCCAGGCACTACACCAAGCCGAAGCGTCACAGCCAGCCTGGCTCTCCCAGGTCATATATAGCGAGCAGGAGGCCATCAATCTCGCGGTGGCGCGTAACGACCGCCTTTGGGATGTTTCGATTGTGGGCGGTGCCAGCCAGATACGTGACCGCAATACTCTGGGCGACTCCGCACGCACCTGGGAAAACTATGTCGGGATACAGGTCGAAATTCCCATTGGCGACCTCAGCACACGCCAGGCCGAAGTACAGGCCCAGGTCAATGTGCGCAACCAGGAGATTCAGTTGGCGGAAGCCCGCCAACAACTGAAGCGCGATGTAACGAATGCAGTACGCAATATTGGCACCCGCTGGCGGCAGTACGAAATCGCTCAGCGCGCGCGTGACCTCACCCGCCGCAAGCTCGAAATTGAGCGGGAAAAACTCACAGTGGGCCGATCCAGCAACTTCCAGGTGCTGAGTTTCGAGAACGACCTGCGTAATGCCGAGAATGCACGCCTCAACGCGCTGATCAGCTACCTGAACGCCCAGGCCGAACTGGATCAGACGCTGGGTACCACACTACAGAGCTGGGATATAGCGCTTAATGACTAGATACCGCCTGGCGAACCAACTGATCACGCTCATCCGTCGCCGCCCGATCTTGTCGGTGCTATTGGCGTTGCTGATGGTAGTGACTGTCGCCATTTTTTGGAAACCCTGGGAACCCGACGACGCCAGCCTGGCGCAGGACACGCAAGTACAGTGGTTGCGGGTGCAACCCCAGTTGATCGAACAGCAGTTAGGGCTGATGGGCCGCATTCAGGCTGTCCGGCAAGAAACCCTGTCAGCGCCGTTCGAAGGCGTTATCCGTGAAGTGTTGGTACAGGAAGGGCAGACTGTTGAAGCGGGCCAGACGCTGCTGCGACTTGACCCAGGGCAAATCGAAATCCAGCTACGCCAGGCGCAGGCGGAACTGCTCAAAGCACAGCGTGAAGTCCATCAACTACGCAACTGGGACAGTAGCCCCGAGGTTTCCCGTGCCCGACGCGCCGTGCAGACAGCCCGCTCGATCCTGGGAGTCACGCAAGCAAACCTGCGCGATACACGGGCTCTGTTTGAGCGCGGTATCGTCGCCCGCATGGAAGTTGATACGCTTGCGCAACAAGTGCGCATGCAGCAGCAAGACTTACTCTCCGCGCAGGATGAGCTGCTCACCGTCGAAGCGCGCGGCCAGGGTGAAGAGCGCAAGATTGCTGAAATGGAACTAGTCAACGCACAAGCGCGTCATCAGGCCGTAGCAGCACAAAGCGAACGCCAGGTTCTCAAAGCGCCGTTTTCAGGAGTGATTTTACGTCCGTCGATGCCTGAGGGCGGCAAAGCCGTCATCGCTCAAGCAGGGGTACAGGTCATGCAAGGAGCGCCTCTGCTGCTCGTAATAGGGCTGGATCGCATTCAGGTACTCACTCGAGTGGAAGAAGCTGATCTGCACCAACTGCGCGAAGGTATGCCGGTACAAATCACTGGGGATGGTTTTGCCGGACAAACACTAACGGGCCGTATTGCCACCATCGCGGTACAAGGCAACGCAGCAGACGCGCCTGGTGCAACCGCCCATTATGACATCGTGATTTCAGTCGATAGACCTCATGCCGAGGCCGCGCAGCAGGTCAGACTGGGCATGAGCGCCCGACTGGCCATCATCATCTACCGCAACGAGCAGGGTATTGCGGTGCCGCCACAGGCACTGGGCACGGACGATGATGGCTCTACCTATGTACGGTATCGCGCTACGCTTGACGCAGCACCGTCAAAAATACGAGTCACGCCAGGCCGGGCTATCGCTCAAGGCATTGAGGTGCAAGGGCTGCAATCCGGCTATGTTCTGGTACCTGCCAACTGATCAACTTGCGAACGAAAAATACAGAAAAAACAGCCACGGAATGCTTAAAAAATTCACATTCCCTGCGGTTATAGCAGCTCCCCTTTATCCGTTTTTCGTGACGAAGTCCATCTGCATCATGATGGTGTAGTCTTTGCCGGTGGCCTTGGCTTGCCGGACTACGGCATCAGTTAATACCATAGGTACACCGACTTCGAGTTGATAAGAGGTGTATTGCACTCAGGGCAGTGACTCAGCAAACCAGCGACTACCCGGATTTCATGTACCGTTCGGGCAGATTGACAGTGGCATTGAGCAGTTTTTGCCAGACATTCTCCAGGGATAGAACCCTTTTGAATCAAGAAACTATAGCCCTTGGTGGATGTCTATAGATGAAGAATTGGAGCGGGAAACGAGACTCGAACTCGCGACCCCGACCTTGGCAAGGTCGTGCTCTACCAACTGAGCTATTCCCGCACGGATACTGCCTGATCACCCTCTACCCTGTGACAAAATAACACATTGACTTGGATGACCCTCAGAAGAAAACAAGAAATAACATACTGAAATATTTGGTTATTTTCTATGAAATCTCAAGAGGGCGGAATTATGAACCAATCACATAATGTTGGCAAGCAATTTTCATCAACGGATGAATCCTCGGGTTCTTCTTAATAAACGCCAGAAAAATCGACTTCTCCTATCAACGGTAATCCATGCATAAATCGGGGTAAATTCTCCAAAAACAGATGCCCTAACCGTTGCGGGACCAATGGCCCGGCGATATGTGCGGTTACTGTAAGATTAGGCACCCGCCAGAATGGATGCCCTTGTGGCAGAGGTTCTTGCCTGAACACATCCAGCACCGCTCCCGCAATGTGCTGATGTGCCAGTGCCGCCAGTAAATCGTCATCCACCACAGCGCTACCCCGCCCTACGTTGATAAACAGTGAAGAATGTTTCATCGCAGCAAACAACGCCGCATTGTAGATACCTGTTGTTGCCGGGGTATCAGGCAGAATATTGATAACATAATCAGCGTGCTGTACCGCCTGAGGCAATTCAGTTATGCCAGCCACCCGTTCAAATCCCGGCAGAGGGCGTGGCACGTTAACAATACCGTGTAAAGTGACACCGAATGGCTGTAAAAAGGCCGCGACTTCCCGGCCAATATCGCCAGCGCCCACAATTAATACCTGACGACCATATAATGAACCCGGTAGTGACTTATCCCACTCACATCGTTGCTGACTTTGTTGACGCATATTCATTCGCAACTCATGCTGTAACAGATAGGCGATGATGTATTCGGCGATCGGCTGACCAAACACCCCTACTGCACGACTCAGACGATAATCCTGCGGTAATCTGGCCTCCAACAACGGTTTATATCCTGCCCAGGTCGATTGCAACCACTGAGGCTTTACTCCCAGTCTCAGCATATGAGCAGCTTTGTCCGGCTCTCCCACCCAGATAGGGCACTGAGCGGCTTGCTGCGGATCGCCAGTACTTTCCACCAGTGCCAGATGAGGATCGGCAGCATGCAGTACAGAACAAATTTCATCAGCACGGGAATCAAGCAGGAGAATTGCAGTCATATCAGCTACCAATCAGTCAAAAACGAAACGATGATAATAATGGAAATAACGGACAGGTAAAAACAAGATCCGATACAGGAAGAGCAACTTGCTGAAATAAAAGATCTCTCATAGAAGAGACGCTAAGTTCAGACTCGAAGAGCGTTTATTTCACATACCGCTCAAGGATACTGGTTATCCTCAACCATCCTCTCCCTGCCTACGTGGGTTTTCTGAAGACAAAATCACTGCTTGGATGTCTATACACCATGATATTGACAACGCCAAAGCCCATGCGATGTTTTCTGAAACCATAAACAACATTACTGGCTTAGCCAGCATCTTGCTGACCACCACCACAGAGGTGATATTCAAATATGAGTAAAAATATACTGTTCTATTATTTTTAATAAATTCAGATAGTCACCCGATAACATCAGGCACTAATTATCATTAAAATGAAATTATTCAAAATAAAATAATTCAGCAATAAACAGAAATTAACTTTTCATTTAGTAAAAAAATAAAGCCTAATTTATCATCAGTTAAAAACTGGAATGTCAGCATTCTGATATCATCTGAGACAGATGCGATTGCAGAATGCACGGATAATGCTATCTTGAATAAAACAGTGAATTCATTCGAACGTAGAATATGAATGACACCCAAAAATAAAATCATAACAACTAACTGTGTAATTGACTCAGCCCCACAAAAACCACCTCGGATTAATTGAACCCATAAGACATTCTCAGTAGATAAGTTGCTGAAGTCAGGGTTACCTGTCTATACCCGCCAGACTTCAATAATGTATCCACAATGTGTAACAAGAAAAATGCGGTAATTAATTGCCACCGATAGATTTCAGGACGCAGGAAGGCGGGCGAGAAAATGAATTCCGATGAGATTACATCAGTAAGTGATTCGAGTGAGTGAACGATGCTAACACGCCTTCGACTTAAAAGGCGGCAGGTATAAAGCACGATAATAGCATGCAAAATCCTTATTCGGGTAGATAGCCTGGATAGCGTTTTTTTCCACAGTCATAGAGGAGATTTCTATGGGTTTTCTATCTCGGATAGTGGTGCACACAGTCGTCATTGGCATACTAGCATTCGGTAATGCAGTCGCTTTTGCCGGACAGTTAATACTAAAAAATATGTCCTCAAACCCTATTACTTGCACTGTTGACGGCTGGACTATCTCATCAGGTAGCAGCTTCGATTGGTATATTAAAGTACAACCGGGCCAGTCCTTTTACGTAGGTCAGAATACCAGCCGACCCAATTCCCCTATTATCAACTGGGCAAACTGCAATAACCTGCAAACACGCTCAATGACTGTGACGCCATCGGGTCCTAATCAGACACTGGTGCTTAACGGGCAGCAAACACGGGTTCTCAATGTATCGCTTTACCCCTACTTGCCAACCTTGCCGACCGATGATTTTGAAAATCTGGTCGCCTATATTGTACAGACGTACCAGGCACAGCATCCACAAGTCTTACTCAATGCCGTACTCAACCAGGCGGTGGACATCTATAGCTTTGACGCACTGCCTACATTGCTGGGTCACGAGGGTTTTGATGTTATAGAACTTGATGTTTTGTACCTTGGGTTTCTGGCTGACAACCATCTGATTAACCCCGTACAGATTACCGGTGATGCACCATGGCCAGTTGCTCTCGCCGGTTCAACCTATAAATATCAGTTGTGGGGGATACCAAGCTGGTTATGCATGGATTTTATCTACGATTACAATCATGAGATCACAACACAGAAAAGCCTGACGCAGTTGATAACCTATCTGGGCACTCGTTCACCTGACATCCCAGAACTTGTAGGCAGCTATAATGGCAGTTGGAGTATTCCTTCAGACTACATTAACGCCTATGTGCAAACCTATGGCTTCGAGGCGCTACAGCAATCGATGCAAATGCCCCCAGATGAGGCCGTTGTAAAGCAATTAGTCACCCTGTCTGATACCTGTGAACATAACGGTATCAACAAATGCACGAATAATACTTATCACCATGCCCCAAATGGGACTACCGAGCAGGTTTTCGCTACCGGGCAAGCCAGTACCGATATGGGATTCTCAGAACAGTCCTTCTTTATACGGCTCTATCAGTCAACGCATGATCCGCTTTATGTTACTCCCACGCCTTGGGGAGAAAAGCCTCAGCCGCTCCTGTTTCAAGATAGTTTCGTTTCCAGTGCAGCAACTTGCTCACCAGGCAGCAATTGCGCCGCCGATGCTCAGGCGTTTACCACACTGATGACCAGCGTAGCGATGAAAAACTACATTGTACAATCCAAAGATCTGCCGGCTGGTAGCCCGTGGCGCACACTATTGGTTGCCAATCAACAATTCTGGCAACAACCTCTGATTGCCGATAATGCTTATTACCAGCAGCTTCAACCCATATTTGCAACTGCACAGGCATTTCCCAACAACTTTACAGAGCAGGTACAAACTGAAATGGCCACTCAAATCTGCACTGCTTTAAAACAACAACAACCTATGTTCGTCTGTGACAGCGGCACCAATACCACCTTGCTGGCACCATCACATTCAAGGCTATCATCACCCCAAAAACCAGCTCAAAGCAGGAGAGGATTATGAGTGTCGGACCCGTTTCAGGAAATGGAATACCCATCACCTTACCAGTAGGGAAAACCGTATTCTGGACAGCGGATGTTCAGGCCTCTTATTCGCAATTTATCCAGGTGCGGGATTCCACAAACACGGTGGTGATACAGTCGAGCGGCGCTTCTACCGGAGGGCATTCACCCACACAGATCGGTCAAGGTTCATTTGTTACGGCGGGGACTGGCGTTTATACCATTTTCCTCGGCTATAACAACGGGCAATCCTGGTCACAAGTTATGTGGGATGAAATGACGCTAAT
Organism: Prodigiosinella confusarubida; assembly: GCF_002847015.1. Lineage (GTDB taxonomy): Bacteria > Pseudomonadota > Gammaproteobacteria > Enterobacterales > Enterobacteriaceae > Prodigiosinella > Prodigiosinella aquatilis. The sequence goes on along the minus strand of NZ_CP025085.1, from coordinate 1,173,839 downwards.
TATCGGTAGCCAAATATTTTCTAGTTGTTTTAACTTCATTACCGAAGACGGCGCAGATCAGGACTTTAATGACTCTTGTCTAACGTTAACGTGGTTTAACAGCATCGGTTGAGGAACAGATAATGACGATAGGGCCCGTAAGTGGCAATGGTATTGCCATCAGTATCCCAGCCAACAAAATAGTGTTCTGGTCTGCGTTGGTACAAAGTTCAGCTAACCAGTTCATTCAATTAAAGGACAGCAACGCGAACATCGTCTTTACGGTTCAGGGTGCGAGTTCAAGCGGCGGTATACCAACACAAATTGGTTCAGGTTTTTTTCAGGCTGATACATCGGGGAGTTATTCGATTTGGATCGGGACGAACGGAGGAAAGTCCTATTCTCAGATCTTGTGGTCGCAGGATGTGATTACCAGCGGTTCCTCGGTCTACTTTGGCAAATATATCTTCGCCAGCGAGGACGCCATGGATTATGACTACAATGATTCATTCATCCAGCTACAGTGGTTCCAAAATGTAGGATAAGTTTCCCCGTTAGAACGGTTTCACACTTGTCGGTAGTCGGTAAAGGTGTCGCCGGCCAACCAGAGATTCCGCGATAACGCAGACCCTACAGTATCAAGTTGGTAGTCTGCCGGATTTGCTCTTGGGCCTTGCCGTTTTGACCAGGTTGTTGGTGATGTTTTCATCACCGGCGACACTAACGTGCCGATACCAAGTGTTCGAAAAACGTTGGGGATTAACGGGATTAAAAGTCGTGGTCGATGGTGGTTTTCAACAGAGTTGGTGGATGCTCAACAGATCCATAACGCTGTTGAATCAACGAATTATAGGAACCATTAGACATCTATAAAAGAAGATTTGGAGCGGGAAACGAGACTCGAACTCGCGACCCCGACCTTGGCAAGGTCGTGCTCTACCAACTGAGCTATTCCCGCATGACTAACTGTATTTTCAAACGACTTACAAGCATTTAACTCTTTGATTAAAAAGGCTTTAACACTTTAAGGCGTTTGGAATGGGCGCAATTATGGACTGATTTAATATATATGGCAAGCCATTTTTTACCATCGCCCTGCAAAACCTACGATTGCTCAAAAGAAGAGCACTCATTAAAGTAATAATGCTTCATAACGGCGGATGAACGGACAAAAACCCGTAGTCAGAAGATCGGTTTTGTCTTTCGGCGTGTTCCTTTACTGTCTCGGCCAGATGCTCTGGATAATAGAATCATCTGCCCATCAAATGATGTAGAGGGTTACTGAATAAAGGCCGGTAACCATCCTATTGAGATCATCAAGATTGTTATTGACTACGCTATCCCGCTGAATATAAAAATCAATTTAATGGGATACCATCATATTAATTATCATACTTAGTATTACTAAGCGATATAATCACTTTTACTTATATTGCTCTGGTTCAAAAAAATTGTAACAAACGGCAGAATTTCGTTAATAAGCATTAAATAGCTGGTATACTTCGCCATTATAGCGTCCTGGAAGCATTTTTTATTTACTATTCGTGACTCATGATAATTATATTAATTTTATGGTGAAATTAATGAAAGATTCTGAAAGCAAGAATAATCATACATAAAGTATTTTATAAGCCACTGCCATTCCTGAGGCTATTCTATTTAAATCGCCCGGTTTATTTATTCATCTGTCTTATTATTTTCTATAAATGTCATCTGTATATTGAAAAAATAAAAGTTAACAAAATTTATACCCAATAGATCTCGAGCTGTAGAGAAGCGGCAATTGAGTGCCGTCCAAGAGCTTACTTTAGTAAGCGGCCTAAGGAATTGAAGGTAGACAACGTACTTGCAACTTGAAAGATGACGGGTATATAAGGGCCATTATGTTCAGTACAAAAAATGTCAATCTACTTATTATAGACGCAGCCCCTATCAATGAAATAAAAAATGTAGGTCAGACACCTTCGATATCGACTACCGAACCATCAATATCTTCTGGGGCGAGTATCTCTATTAATGGCTTTCATCTCTCACCCATATTAATCCATCAGTTAAATGAGGCATCAGTGCGTGCGGATGCCAGAGATGCTGGCCTGAGCCACAACGCATTGAAGCAAGAAGCCAATAAATCGCTCAATCAGATAACCGGTATGTTGTACTACTACAATCAGAAAAAATATGATGCGGAAACACCCAATACGACAGACCCGGACTTACTGAACCGCGCTAAACAAGCGACTGATTTCATTAATGGGAAAGACAGTAATCCGTTTAAAGGACTCTCTTATACCCAACTTTCTTTAATCACTTACGATAACAGTGGCACCTTTACCATGAATGAACGCCGTGCCGCCTGGAGTGAAGCTTATGATCAAGAGCAGGCATGGCGGAAAACGATAGTAACCCAAGCCCGTCAAGAATATAACAACACCGGCAAACAGACCCATTTTTTGCAAGCCCTGCTTGATAACTACCATTCACTTCCGGCCATTGAACAGGTGCAATATCCGGTGGGTTATGAAGCGGAGCTACAAACCAGAATTAACCAGGATTCCTCTGACTTCTCCAGAGAAAGCCTATTTAATTTCCCCAGCCTGCTTGAAATGATGATTGCAACCATGGAAGGCAAACTCGCCAACGACGTTGACCTTGTTGAGTAAGAAATACCTTTTGTCACCCAGTCAGTAACCGGACAGGGACCAGACTAATGCTACCAGCGTTATAGCGGGTAATAATGTCATTTACCCGCCGCACCGGTACACATCACATTAAATGATACTAAGCGTTACATCGATGTTGCCACGGGTCGCGTTGGAGTATGGGCAGACAATATGTGCCTTCTGCACCAGATCTTCCGCTACAGCCCGATCCAGCCCCGGCAGTGAAATCTTCAGTTCTACTTCAATACCGAACCCGGTGGGAATGGCACCAATACCGACATTCCCACTAATAGTGGTTTCCGCTGGCAATACGACTTTTTCACGAGCGGATACAAACTTCAATGCACCCAGGAAGCAAGCGGAATAACCTGCCGCAAACAGCTGTTCAGGATTTGTCCCTTCACCACCGGCTCCGCCCAGCTCACGCGGGGTGGTCAGCTTCACATCAAGCTGGTTATCAGAAGAAACTGCGCGACCATCACGACCACCAGTCGCCTGGGCATGAGCAACGTACAATACTTTTTCAATAGACATAATAGACTCCAGATATTTAGGTTAAACAATGCGCTGCTTTTTAAATAGTGAAATATTAAATCGTGTACTATGTAATTAACGAAAAAAAACCTTCTTGCCCTCCTGTCAGATATGCTTGATCAGGTTGGTACGTAACACTTCCAAATCTTTTTTGATGGACTGTAACTGCTCAATATCACACTCTGCGGCACAAAATACCCCTTCAGGCACAGCGTAGGCTTTTTGTTGTAATTCCCGCCCCGCCACTGTCAGGTTAATCAGCACCTGGCGCTCATCCTCAGTACCACGATTACGAACGACTAGCCCGGCGCTTTGCAGGCGTTTAAGTAACGGCGTCAATGTGGCTGAATCCAAATACAGACGTTCGCCCAGCTCAGAGACCGTTATACCATCACGTTCCCACAGCACTAGCATCACCAGATATTGTGGATAGGTCAAATTCAGCGCGGACAACAGACGGCGATAGATTTTGTTCATCGCCAGGTTAGCTGAATACAACGCAAAACACAGTTGACCATCCAGTCGGTAAGTACTGTCGTTCATGGGGTGTTGTAAGGTATCGCTATCTTTTCTGTTCATGTCGCAAATTTACATCGTTTAAAATTAAATAGCAAACGATTTAATATTATTTTTTTTATTCCGAAACACCACAGCGGGAACACGAGGCCCCCGCCATCAGAAAAAGGTAACGCAACTTATTGCAAATGCGGATAAATACCCGGACCAATCGGTAGTCCCAGCAGATACCACACCACCAACAGTAACAGCCAGACCAGGAAAAATACAATCGGAAAGGGAAGTATCAATGCATAGTAGGTCCCCAGTTTGGCATCCTTGTTGTAACGTTGCAAGAAACCCAAAAATAGTGGCACAAACGGTGATACCGGTGCTAACGGAATGACTGAGGAATCGGCGACACGAAACACAATCTGGGCAAATGCCGGGTGAAAACCTAGCAACATAAACATTGGCACGAATATCGGTGCCAAAATCGACCAGATAGCCGAACCGCTGGCGATAAACATACACAATAGTGCCGATAGGAAAATCAGGCCGACAAACGCCGGGATTCCGGTCATCCCCAATGCTTCCAGCAAATCCGTCAGGCCAATCGCCATAAATTTGCCCATATTGCTCCAGTTGAAGAAGGCGACAAACTGTGACAGCGGAAACACCATCACAATAAATCCAGCCATGCCTTTCATTGGATCAATCATTAGTTGCGGCAAGTCATTCTGGGATTTGATCTGCCCGGTAACAACACCATACGGAATGGAAACCGCAAAGAAGAACAGAATAATCAGCGGCACAATACCTTTGATAAAAGGGGATGGCATCACCGTATGGTGCACCGGATCACGCAACGGCCCCCATTGCGGCACCACCAACAAGACGACAATAATCAGAAAAATCAGTGCGGCAATACCACTGGCTTTTAATCCCCGGTGCTGTTCTGGCGTCAGTTGGTGCAGACTTTCGTTACGTTCTCCCTGATACGGCGGCAAACGGGGCTCGACAAACTTATCCGTTATCAATGCACCCACCACGGTCAGCACCACAACCGAAGCAGCCATAAAAAACCAGTTATCGATAACACTGACATGGACTGCTGGATTAATGGCTTTAGCCGCCTCGGTACTGAGCCCGGAGAGCAGAACATCGGTTGTCACAATCAGCAGATTGGCTGTAAAGCCGGAACCGACGCCAGCAATGGCCGCCAGTAATCCGGCAATCGGGTTTCGTCCCACCGCCAGAAAAATCAACGCACCTAACGGTGGCATGACCACTAATGCCGCATCAGAGGATATATGGCTGAAAAAAGCGATAAACAACACCATATAGCTGGCATAGCGGGCACTCACTCGTGATGCCATTTTATACATCAGCGTTTGCAGCAGACCGACTCGCTCCGCCAGCCCCGCCCCTAACACCAATGCCAGAATCGCACCCAGCGGGGTAAAACCACTGAAGTTTTTAATAACGTTCGGTAAAATCCATTGCAGTCCTTTCACACTAAGCAGATTTTTTACCTGAACGGTTTCCCCATTGGCCGGATTGGTAGCGGTAATTCCCAGCCAGGAAAAAATGGCGCTGGCGAACATTAATATCACGATTAAATAAACAAACAGCAGGAACGGATTGGGAATTTTATTTCCCACCCGCTCAACCCACTGAAGAAATCCCCCCGGCTGAGACTGATTGTTTTCTGCTTCAATGCTCATTCAGTATTTACCTCAAAATGCGATAAGTTATATTTATGGAATAAAGTGTCTTGTTAGTGTCGGCACCTATTTTTATTATGTTTTCCCTGAGAGAAATAAACGCGAGAACGAGCGTAATGCTTGCCAATTAATAAACCGAGCTACACGAGAAACCACCACGTTCGGCGTCCTTCCTGGAACCAACCGTGGTACTCCCCTGAAAACAGGCTTAAGTGAACAGCATCAGAGAGCGAACTCGCTTATACCCGATAGATTTCGAGGTGCGGGAAAGCGGCAACCGGGTAAATCCTCTGGCGCTCACTCCCATAAATGGCTGGGGTGAACGAGGGCAGCCGACGTACCTGCAACATGAAAAATAGCGGGTATATTTCTTATTCTTTAATCCTTACCAATAAATAATATTTTCAGCCTTTTAACGCAGACGGCGTTATTTCTGCCGGGATAGGGCAACGATAAGGAATATCCTGCCGCTGTTGCTGTAATTCCTGCTGGCATTGCCGTAATAACTCACTGTCGGTAAATAATGTCAGCGCGGTGGCGGACATTACTTTGGCGGCCAGAAACATGCCTTTATGGGCAATAGAGGTCCGCCCTTGTGACACTGTCTGCCAGGTATGCAGCGGTGTTCCCACCACAAAACAGGGGCTGAAACATTGCGCCGTCGGCACCAGCCAGCTCACGTCGCCCACATCGGTAGAACCGGAAAGCAATTCACGACTGGGCGCATAGGGCGCTACGCAGTCGGTCAACACTTTCCCGGACAGTGATCGACAGAATGCCGTGCCTGCTTCCCCGCCGGTACGTGCCATATTCGCCATATTGCTGGCGATATCTTCACGACTGAACGTGCGATACATTTCCTGTGCGAAAATACGCTCCTGAGCGTCATATTCCGGCACACCAAACGCCTGCACAAAACCGTACATCGCCTGCTCCAGAGTGCGATTAGGCACATAGTTAGAACAGGCTTTGCCGAAACGAACCGTCAATGTGGTTTCCGTCATCAGCGCCGCGCCCTGAGCAATTTTCACCACCCGTTCGTAAATGGCTTGCGCTTCATCCACCTGCGGAGCGCGAATCAGATACAACACCTCGGCATCGGCCTGCACAACGTTGGGCGATGAGCCCCCCGCGTTGGTCACCGCATAATGTAAACGGGCTTCTGGAATGATATGTTCGCGCAGAAAATTGGCACCGGTATTCATCAGCGTTACCGCATCCAGTGCACTGCGTCCCAGATGTGGCGCGCTGGCGGCATGGGCGGCAATACCTTTGAAACTGAATGCGACCTGAATATTGGCCAGCGTCTGATTGCAGAACATGCCGCTGAACGTTTCGGGATGCCATGTCAGCGCCGCATCCACATCATCAAAAACACCATCACGGGCCATGAAGGTCTTACCTGAACCGCCCTCCTCTCCGGGACAGCCGTAAAAGCGTATTGTGCCAGATTGCGGATGCTGTTCCAGCCAGGCTTTTATCGCCAACACGCCGCCTAACGCCGCGGTTCCCAGCAGATTGTGGCCGCAGCCATGACCATTGGCGCCGTCTTCCACCGCCGACTGGAACGTGCAACCCGCCTGCTGGCTTAACCCCGCCAGTGCGTCAAACTCCCCCAGCAAGGCTACTACCGGTTTTCCATTGCCAACGCTGGCGACAAATGCCGTGTCAATCCCTGCAATACCGCGTTCAACCTGAAAACCTTCAGCTTCGAGCACCCCCGCCAACAACCCCGCTGAATAATTCTCCACAAACCGGGTCTCAGGGTGATCCCAAATATCATCGGCGATAGCGACCAACTGTGATAGTCGCAGACCTATCGTGTCATTGATAAAATCAACCAGTGTTTGTTTCATGCTATGCCTTGAACGTCTTGATATTCAGCGCTAATGCTGCCAGGGTTTTCACCGCGACCGGAATAACGCTTTCGTCAAAATCGAATTTTTCATTGTGATGACCCGCGCTCAGTTCAGTGCCGAAAATAGCGTAGGACGCCAAACCGCCGTGCGCCTTCACCCGCTCCATCAGATAAGTGGCATCCTCGGAACCGGCAGCACCCTCCTGGCGATCGACAATATGTGTAAGTTCCGCAATCCCCTCGGCCTGACGATGGATATAGGTCACCCATTCCTGACTGGGTTTACTGGATTGTGCCGCCCCCATCAGTGTCACATCGACTTCCACGCCATGCATGGCAGCCGCGCCATGAATAACCTGCAACGCCTGCTGATAGATAAATTCATTCACCTGATTGGTGGCACCGCGGGTTTCCACTTTCATTATGGCGTGGGAAGCGATGACATTACGCCCGGTTCCCGCCTGCAACACCCCAACGTTAACGCGGGAGATGCCGCCACTGTGACGGGGAATAGCGTGTAGTCCCAAGGTGGCCTGCGCCGCCGCCAGCAAGGCATTACGCCCCTCTTCAGGCTTACCGCCAGCATGAGAAGCCACACCACGGTAGGTGACATCCATTTTGGTAGTGGCCATGAAGGTGTCATTGCCACACACAAGGTGTCCGACGGGCACGCCGATGCCGATATGGATAGCCGTAAAATAGTCGACATCATCCACAATGCCCGACTCGGCCATTGATTTGCCGCCGCGAGTTCCCTCTTCCGCTGGCTGAAATAACAGTTTGATGGTGCCACATAGCTGGTCACGCATGGCCATCAACACCTGTGCCAGTCCTAGCCCGATGGTGGTATGTCCATCATGGCCGCAGGCGTGCATCATACCGACGTTGCAAGAGGCGAACCCCTCACGGAACGGACGGTGCTCGCCATCCAGTTGCTCATTCAGATCCAGCGCATCCATATCTACGCGGAACCCCATCACCGGCCCTGGCCGACCGGTTTCCAACACGGCCATGATGCCGGTGAAGCCACCGGAGAAATGCGCTATCCATTGTGGTAATGCGCCTTGTTCTATCGCCCGTTGTTCCTGCTCCTTCAATACTTGCTCTGAAGGCAGCCCCATACGGGCTTCGGCCTTAATCACGTCGCGGCCAAGCTTCAGGGTATAACCGAGTCGATGTAGTTCTTCCGCCACCAACGTGGCGGTTCGAAACTCCAGCCAACCAGATTCTGCATATTTATGCAGATCACGACGTTGTCGGGTTAAATAAGGGATTAATTCATTAACGCGTTGTGATAACTCTGAATACATAGCGGTTCTCTCAGTTTTCATCTGGCTACCCATGTGAAGTAGCAGGAAATAAGTATTGGGAATGGCCGAACGCTAAAAAATGGCGGCATGAGGCGTGGATACTGACATCCTGGGTATCCGGTCAAGGAGAAAGAAAATAAAGGCAGAAACTGACGATAGATAAAAAACATAAATTCTCTCTTTGAAACAGAAACAACCCGGCCACCAGCGGAATAAAGCCTTGGCTGGCAGAAAATTATTACATTCCATGTGCAGGTGTCTTACACCAGCAGCAGGAAGAAATAACGTTCATGACGCGTCGATCGTTGCCGTTTCAAAAAGGGATCAGGATTGTCCTGTCCGGGAGCCTGCCGTCTGCTGACGATCGGGATAAATCACTATCCGGCTCCTGTGTTTTTTTCAATGTACACAAACCAACCGGTACATATAAGATACGAATATCTTTTTAGTGATAGATTTTAGTTATCAGGAAATATCATGGCGTCGCAGGTCAAACTGAATCAGCTACGTACCTTTGTTGAGGTGGCTCGACACGGCAGTATTCGGGCGGCATCGCGGTTGCTGGGTATTTCACAACCGGCGCTGACCAAATCGATTCAGGAATTGGAAGAGTGTCTCGGGGCGAGATTGTTCCTCCGCCACCGTCAGGGTATGTCGCTAACTGACTGTGGGGAAGCCTATTTCCGCCACGCCAGCCTGATTATGGAAGAGTTGCGGGTCGCTCATGAGGATATTCAACAACGGTTGGGGCAAGCCAGTGGTCGGGTAAGTATTGGGGTGGGTGCCAGTATTGCTCATACCGTAATGCCAGAGATTATCACCCGTTTTCACCGGCTTTATCCGCTGGTAAAGATTCGTGTGATGGAAGGACATCTGGTGTCTATGCTGCATGAGCTTCGTCAGGGTGAAATTGATTTCACGATCAACACCTATTCCGAAGCCCCTTTTGATAACGAATTGTTATACGAAAAACTGATGGAAAAGGAATATTGCGTGGTGGCCCGTCGCGGGCATCCGATGCAGCACGCCCGCACATTGGATGCATTGCGAGACTGCGAATGGACCATGCCAACCCCCAGAGGAAGCTATTACAAGCAATTGTTCGATATGTTCAATAGTCTGGAAACGCCGCCGCACATCAGCATGATCTGCGAAACCCTGATGTCCAGTGTCAGTATGGTCACCAAAAGTGATTTTCTCAGTGTTCTGTCGCGGGATGTGGCGCAAGCCCCAATACTGGGTGAACGGCTGGTGGTACTGGAGCTGGAACAACCCTTGCCGAAAGCCACGTTTTATCTGATACAGCGCAAAGACACCATGCTATCGCCGATGAGTGTGCAGTTAGCCCGGCTCTTTCGCCAATATTGCCGCTGAGCATCCAGGTGGTTTTTTCTGTCTCCGATGATATTCACGACAACGTCAGGTTTCCGGAGCAAAACACAACGCCCATTCGCAACAGTCATCGCAACTGGGCGAGCGGCACACCAGATCCCCGTCCATTTGCAGACAGCGTTGACGATAAAAGAATTTTTTCCAGCGCATATTCTGGTGATTCATGACAACCAACGTAGGGAAACAGTCAATCATCAGTTCACGCAATTCGGCGCGGGAATCCAGCCCCAAATCCTGCCAGAGGTGATTAAATCCCATCGACGCGCAGGCGATCAACTGATGCATGGGAGACGCGTCCTCCGCCATATGTAACCCCAACCACGCGGCCAGTTGCGCACTTTCCTCAAGACGGGCGTGTTGCAGCTCGGTCATCAACGCCTGGCGTTGGTCCCGCTGAGGATCAGGCGCTGGCACACGCCAGGCCAAACGCCACAGTAACCCGCGCCACGCTTCACTGTTCAACCCCATCTGGCTGGGAAAACAGGCGGTGCCGGCATCATGCAGTGACAGCAATCGCCGTAACCATTTTTCCTGCGGTTTCATCAGGCCACTCCTTTTTCATCGCCTGAGGCACACACGGTGAGCTGCCGCTGCCGCCACCAGGTCGTTAGTACGTCCGTCACATTCTGCCATGCGCCCTCGACACAGGGTTCAATGCCGCTGTTTTCCAGTTTCTGCCACGGGGCATAACCAATTCTGGCGCAGAACACGGCTTGAACATCCGCCAGCAGCGCCAGCACCGCGTCCATTTTGTCATCGCTATCGGCGGGGTCACAGTCAGCCGCGCCATAACAATATTTCGGCGTAAAACGCTCATTCACCAGAATCACACCCGCCGCTGACAAGCTGTAGATCTGGAAGCGTTCCGCATGCCCGAAATGACAATCGATAATCTCTCCCTGAGAAGACGCCACCGCCACCAGGCAAGCATCCGGCTCTTCCGATTCACCGCGAGAAGCGATGCTGGCATGAAGTTGCGCACGCTGATGCAGCAGTGGCAAATAAGACGGCGGCTGTGCGGGTAACGCCGACAACGGAAACATCTGACTACGATCTTCACCCAGCATACCGATGGCATCAGCCCGGCACTGCTGGCAGTGCGCCATTTGCGACATCACCGTACCACAACGCGCCCGCACGTCCGCCAGGCAGGCAGCATCCGGCTCCGGCTGCCCATTAAGACCAAACACCGTGCCATGTTCCGGTTTGGCAATCAGCGGCATGATGTTATGCAAAAAAGCCCCCCACGCCCGCACCTGCTGACTGACTTCGAACATATGCACATCGTTAATGCCGGGAATCAGGACCGAATTCACCTTCACCAGTACACCTTTTTCCGTCAGCCGACGGATCCCCTCCTCCTGCCGCGCCAGCAGAATTTCACCGGCTTCACGTCCGTTATAGCGCTCCCCATCCAACCATAACCAGGCATAGATTTGCGCGGCGATATCCGCATCCAGGGTATTCACTGTCACTGTAACGTGATCAACACCTACATCCACCAGCCGGTCTACCGCGCCTGGCAACATTAACCCATTGGTGGACAAGCACAATTTAAGGTCAGGCAATCGGGTACGCAGCAGTTCAAGTGTTTTAAACGTGTGTCCGATATTGGCCAGCGGATCGCCTGGCCCGGCGATACCGACAACCGAAAGCTGAGGAATGGCGGCTGCAACCTGTTGGGCTTTGGCAACCGCCTGTTGCGGCGTTAGCAATTCAGACACAACCCCCGGACGCGACTCATTGCTGCAATCATATTTACGATTACAGTAGTTGCATTGCAGATTGCAGGCTGGCGCAACCGCCAGATGCATACGGGCATACTGATGATGACCACTGACCGAATAACAAGGGTGATGAGCAACCTTACTGGCCTGGAGTGGCGTGAATGTCTCGGCATTGTCGGTATGGCAACGGAGCGACCCTGATGAAGAAGAACAAGATGTCATGGTTATCGTCTGCGGTTACGGAATCATACTTTTGCTGGTGCAAAACCCATACCGTTCGACTATATTAAAAAAATACAATAATAAACAATGAGATAAAATAAAAAAACACACTGGTAGATTTGTCATCATTGCGGCATTGAGGCTGACATTGTGACAAATGCCACAACGCCGCAAATGCTTACAGACGATGCATGTTGATATCCATGATCTGAATGCGGTAGGCCACCTGACGCGGCGTCATCCCCAGTAAACGAGCTGCTTTAGCCTGTACCCAGCCAGTTTTTTCCAGAGCGGCAATCAATCGCTGACGTTCATCCAGACTTTGATCCAGCCAGCTTTCATCCGTCGGGATGGGGGCCGAGGATTTTGGGAGTAACGGCGCAGAGTCATGGTGATTGAACAGAATCACATCCCGGTCAATCAGCCCGGTCTCCGTCATCACCGCCGCCCTTTCCAGACAATTTTCCAGTTCCCGCACGTTGCCCGGCCAACTGTAGCTCATCAGCAGACGGATAGCGCCGTCGCTGATACGCAATTGCCGCCCCTGATGAGTGGCGATTTTCCGCACCAGGAAATGGGCCAGCTCAATGATATCCTCCTGGCGTTCACGCAGCGGCGGTAGCGACACCGGCATGACATTCAACCGGTAATAGAGGTCTTCACGAAAATTACCGGCCCGGACTTCCTCTTCCAGTTTGCGGTTGGTAGCGGCGATGATCCGCACATCCACCTTGATGGTTTCATCGCCCCCGACCCGCTCCATTTCACCTTCCTGCAAAATACGCAGCAGTTTGGCCTGAAATGACGCACTGCTTTCGCCAATTTCATCCAGAAACAGCGTGCCACCATCCGCCAGTTCAAAACGCCCTTTACGCTGACGCACTGCGCCGGTAAACGCCCCTTTTTCATGGCCGAACAGCTCGCTTTCCAGCAAGTTATCCGGCAGTGCCGCACAATTGAATTTTACAAACGGTGCGGAGGCACGCGGGGAATTATAGTGAATAGCATTGGCGATCAGTTCTTTACCGGTACCACTCTCTCCCCGCACCAACACCGTGGTATCCCATTTGGACACCTGGCGAATAATGTCTATCGTCTGGCGCATGGCTGGGCTTTTCCCCACCATATTTTCAAAGCCAAACGGCCGAGACACTTTACAGGCGGGCGACGGCGATGATACCACCGGGCCGTCATTATCCCGACGCACTGGCTGCATCAACCGTACCGTCTGAGACGTCAGATTCGCCACCGTTTCCAGAAAACGGGTACTGGCTGGTAAGCGATCCTCATACAGTGCCATCGGCTGCGCCGCCAGTACGCCGATAGGTTCCTGATCCAGTCCAGGGATCGGGACACAGATAAAAGGCAAGTCATAGTCATAGATACTCAAACGATCGAGAAAACGCTGATCGTCTGCCACGCGCTTTAGCACCAGTGGCTGCCGCTGACTCATCACGGTTCCCACCAGCCCTTCTCCCGGGCGATAGCGTATCTGGCTGCTGCTGGCGACCACATGCTCATCCGCGCGATGTAATGCTTCGATCACCAGCGCACCACGCTGTTTGTCAAACAGACAAATCATGCCATGTTGCATAAATGCATCATCATGCAGTATCCGCAGTACCGCCTGTAGTGCTTTACCAACTTCCGTGGTGCGGCTCAATGCCACACTGATACGTTGCACAGCAGTAAACTGCTGAGACAAGTCAAAACGCCATACCACTTTGCCCGTATCAGGGAGATGTGTCATTTTGTGCCTCCTGTCAGTGACGAGGTTTGGGGTAAACGCAGGGTTAAGCAGGTTCCTCCGGCAGGGCGGAGCGTGAGATCGATCGCGCCCTGATGATGCGCCACCAACGTTTGTATCAGCCGCAACTCCATCCCTTTACCCGGCGTGGATAACGCCGCTTGTGAACGGGAGTAACGCACCTGTTCCAGTGGGACATTGTCGTCGATATACAGCACCAGCCAGTGGTTATCCTGACGGGCAAAAATATGCAGATCCAACGTAAAAGGCTGGATTTCCGCGGCCAGTGACAGTGTTCGGTCCAGCCACAGGCTGAGCATGGCGAGGAGCTGGGTACGTTGAACGAAAGCACACAACTCTGGCACTTCCAGCGCATAGCGCAGACAATCGCCATTGCTAAAACGGGTATGGTAAAGCGCGGACAAATCATCCAGCAGTGCCTTGAGTGACCACATTTCCGCCGGTTCAAAGTCCAGTGATGGACGGCAAGCTTGCAGGCGCACCACGGCGTCTTCACCTTCTCGCCAGGCAGATTCCAGCGCGACATTACTGCCGTTCTCACCGTTCAATTGCCGGGCGGCGGCCAGCATATTAATCGGGCAGTTAAGCTGAATCAGCGCCGCATCCAACGATTCACGAATTGCCGCCAGCAACTTGCCATTGGTTAACTGTTGTTTCAAACGATCCAGTTGGCCCTGCTGTTGCTGTTGCTGCTGTTCAGTACAATCGGTAATCACAATCAGGGTGCGGGGCAAGGCGGTATCGGTAAAATAACGACTGGCTTCTTCGTTGACGCCGGGCAATGCCCAGTACCCCAGAGACAACCAGCGTACCGTGCCACGAATGGTTACCGACACCCGTTCGCCTTCCTGCAATGCGTGTTTATTTAACGGATAACCCAGCACCGTGAGCAACTCCCGCCCACCGCAATCAGCACGCAGCGTTTTATACGCCAGATTATCCATCACCACCTGATCATGCTCATCCACCACTACCACAGCAGCAGGAATATTATTCAGAACGGCGGTGATCATCGTCATATGGTTACGCAGCCGCTGTTCCAGCGCGTAGCGTTCGCTGATGTCTTTGTGCATCGCCAGATAATGTTCCACTTCACCGGCGATATTGAAAATCGGCGTAATATCAATTTCCGCCAGATAAAGAGTGCCATCCCGGCGACGGTTGATCAGTTGCCCGCGCCAGGCACACCCCTGCAACAAACACTGCCACATGTCGTGATAGACCTCGCGTGGTGTCTGCTGGCTGGCCAGAATACGGTGATTCTGCCCCACTAACTGCTGAAGGTTATACCCGGTCAGGTGACAAAACGCCGGGTTGGTATACACGATGTGCGCATCGGGATTGGTAAGGGAGATAGCCACCGACGATTGCTCCACGACTGTTGAAAATAGCGATGGATGCTGTCGGGATAAATGACTGGCTATCTCTCCTAAAGGAAATGATTCAGCCGTCAGGTTGATCGTCATAGAACACTCCCATACGGTACCGTTTGTGATGTCTTGTTTACGACAATTTGTGACCTCATCCGACATCACAGTCAGTTGATTGTCAGTAGGCAATAACCCTGCAAACCTCATGCCTTTTATTGATTAACACAACTAAACATTGATCTTGATTCGGGTTTTACGTAACAAAGGATAAGAAGCCTTGTAACACAAGGATTGGTCATCTCTTTCTTATCATTCAATTGCTCATAAATAGAGCAATGATTGTGCAGATTTGCTCCACAGATGTGCATGATAAAGCTGGCATAGCATTCGCATTATGAGGGAGTGAGACTGCCATCAAGGGGATGGTTGCTTTCCTTTATTCACCTTTCTGTCAGGAGCGTATTCATGGCTAACATTGGCATATTCTTTGGCACCGATACCGGAAAAACCCGTAAAATTGCCAAAATGATCCACAAGAAACTGAGCGACATGGCGGATGCACCGGTCAATATCAATCGCGCCACACTGGAGGATTTTCTCTCCTATCCGGTGCTGTTGCTGGGAACCCCGACACTGGGTGACGGGCAACTACCAGGCTGCGATGCCGGTTGCGAAAGTGAATCCTGGCTGGAATTCGCCGATATGCTGGCAAGCGCCAATCTTCAGGGCAAAACCATCGCGCTATTCGGGTTGGGGGATCAACAAGGATACCCGGATAACTTTGCCAGTGGTCTGAAAGCGCTGTACGACATCGTTACCGACTGCGGAGCCAGTGTGGTGGGAGAGTGGCCCAATGACGGTTATGAGTTCAACGCATCTGCCGCATTGGTTGAGGATAAATTTGTCGGGCTGGTCATCGATCAGGATAATCAATACGACCTGACCGAAGAGCGAGTTGACAACTGGCTGGCGCAGATCAAACCCGCCATTATGTAATACCGGTGCGTCCAATCGCTATTCCGATCATCCCCGCCAATGCGGGGATCTATCCCACTGATACCCTCGATGGTTATTCATGAATGTTTCCTATAAGCACAGTTGCAAATAGGATCATAAAATCGGTTTTTCCCTGGCAACGTCAAGGTTCCGGCGCAGGCCGGGGCTTGTGCCGTACTTACAATACCAATGCACAGCCAAAGATGATCTCGCCCTGAAAATGCCGACGATGGAAAGGATTCATATGCTGCGCCAACAACAAAGATGAAGCTTTAGGTTTCCACCCACTGTTATTTGCAATAGCGTCATATACCTTTTAATTTTTCTTAATAAATATATTGTCAGGTTTTTCACACAACTCAATTAGAGCGTTTTCTTTATTAAATATTGCAATCCTTAAGCTGACTCATTCGAGTTGTTAATATTTCAATGTGCTTTTTAAGGATTTTTTATGAAACGAATAAATGACAAACCAACAATGTGGACTCGAGCCGATGCTCTCAAAGTTAATGAGAATGATCCCACTACAACTCAGCCTATTGTTCGTTCTGATTTCCCGGTTATGAGTGATGACGTGTTCATCTGGGATACTATGCCTCTTCGAACTCTGGATGGGACAATCGTCTCTGTTAATGGATGGTCAGTGATTTTTACTTTAACTGCCAAGCGTAATGTTAACGATCCTGAATACCTCGACAATAATGGTAATTATGATATTACCAAAGACTGGAATAACCGGCATGGCCGAGCACGAATTTGCTTCTGGTATTCTCGTACTGGCAAAGATTGGATTTTCGGTGGCCATGTTATGGCCGAAGGTGTATCGCCAACTACTCGAGAATGGGCTGGCACCCCTATTTTACTGAATGATGATGGGGATATTGATCTCTATTATACGTGCGTGACGCCAGGCGCGACTATTGCAAAAGTCAGAGGAAAGATTTTAACTTCAGATAATAATGTTGAGTTAGTTGAATTTAATGAGGTTAAACCGTTATTTTCAGCCGATGGCGTAATTTATCAAACTGAAGAGCAAAATGTATATTGGAACTTCCGAGACCCCAGTCCTTTCATCGATCAGAACGATGGCAAGTTATACATGGTATTTGAAGGCAATGTTGCAGGTGAACGTGGCTCACACATTGTTGGAGACGAAGAAAAGGGTATCGTCCCTCCTGGCTATGAGGATATCGGAAACGCCAGGTATCAGGTCGGTTGCATCGGTTTAGCTGTTGCTAAAGATCTTTCCGGCGACGAGTGGGAAATACTACCACCACTGGTTACTGCCGTTGGTGTTAACGACCAAACTGAGCGTCCTCACTTTGTTTTCAAAGAGGGTAAATATTACCTATTTACTATTAGCCATAAATATACTTATGCAGATGGATTAAACGGCCCTGATGGCGTTTATGGTTTCTTTAGTGATAATCTAACGGGCCCTTATTCTCCAATGAATGGTTCTGGTCTGGTTTTAGGTAATCCACCGTCACAACCTTTCCAAACATATTCACACTATGTAATGCCTAATGGTTTAGTCACCTCTTTTATTGATAACGTTCCAACTGGCAATAGCACTTATCGAATTGGCGGCACAGAGGCACCAACGGTGAAAATAGTATTGGAAGGTGACCGATCTTTTGTTGATAGTGTTTATGATTACGGTTATATCCCAGCAATGGAAGATGTAATTGTAAAATAAGGATAGAAATTTAACCTTCCTCCTGGCATTAAAGGTGGCGCGGTTACAAATAGGGTCTCGATCTGAGCTTTTCCTTTCCCAAAGGTCTCAGAAGCCGAAAGCTTTATTCACCGGTCGCACTTCGTCCTGAAGGTGACCATAAACCAGGGCGCCGCCTTTCCTTTGCGCAGCGCCCACATCATTTCTATTCCTTTTTTACCAGAACCTGTGCTCTGCACTATTTACAACAATGCGCTTTCGCTCGGGCATGGCGACGGCAATGACTATGTCAGCAACTGCTGGAGCCACTGTCGCTGAAACTGCTTTTGCCGCAGCAGGAATAACTGTTTTGCCGCGCCGGGCAGAGCTTCTGCTTCTGAAAGTAATCCTGCCGGGCGAATCGCCTCGCACAGCAGTAAATGCAGACCCAGTTCCGTTTCCACCGGTGCGCTCAATGCCCCCGCCGATAAGGCAAACAACGCTTTTTCCAGTTGCGGATACAGCAACCCTTTACTCACCCATCCCATTAGTCCACCTTCCATCGCGGTCGGACAATGAGAATAACGGCGCGCTAGTGTGTCGAACTGGTCAGGATCTTCACACAAATGCCGATGCAGCATCGCCATTTGCTGGCGGATTTGCGGACGATTTTCATCGATGGTCAATAGCAGATGACGCGCCTTACGCTGTTCGGGACGATAAAAACGTTCGGCATGCCGTCGATACCACTGCACCACCGCTTCAGCATCCGGTAGCGGCGTCTGCGCCGCTACCCATGCCAGTTGCTGATCCATTAACGCGTGATGTCGGATAATCGACTGTTGCTCCGCATCGGGAAAACCGGCGATCGTCAACTCTTGCGCCAATGATTGCTGTACGCGGTGCAATATTTGCTCATCCACCGCTGACAGACGTTGCTGTGCGACGGCCACAACAGCAGATTCCAGCGCTATCTGTCGCTCAACATATTGAATAAACTGGGGTAGTGCGTCAGCGGGAAGCTGTTCCGGTTCACAGTGCCAATGCTGCTGCGCCAGCTTAATACGACTGTAACGTTGCCAGGGAACCCGCATCAGCCGTCAATCTCCAGATTAATCAATGCGGACGACGGCACCTGAAACAGCCGTTCACCAAATATCACCGTATAACAGTCACGTTGTGACCCTTCATCTGTCCCGATAATGTGCCCCACCACACCCTGAGCGATAACAATTTCACCCTGTATTGATAGGGGCTGCGCAGCACTAACCCGATCACCATACTGAAAGCTGTCGCTATCCCAGGGGAGCGTAGCCGAAATCAGTTCCTGCTGACGACAGCCGACGATGCAATCTTCACTAATAAAATGCACCTGGTAGATGATCTGATCCTGTAAAAAATGCCCCCATTCGCGCACATATCCCAGACTGCCACGGCGTATCAACAACTCACCGCGGGCTTTTCCGGCAAAGGTGCCATCATTGCGCAGCGGGCGAATCACCCTCACCTGCTCACCAAATTCAAATACGGATGTCATTGCGATTCTCCCGGCTGTATCTGCTGATAACTTTCTGCCAGCAAGCGTCGCGCCAGTTGCCAGTCGGCGGTTGTGCTATCTTCCAGGTTATTACGCAACGGCACCGCCGCCGCCAAACGGCGGTGAAATTCACGCAGAACCGGTAAATGACATTTTCTTAACCAGGACGCATCATAAGGTAGGTCAAAGAACGCAAAAAACGACTCTGCCGACTCCAGCTCTGCAACCCCCGGTAATCGATTAAACCACTCCATCATTTTATCCTTCCTGACAGTGCCGTTCGTTATCTACCCCGTACAGATCCTGATAGATTTGCACCAGTTCACTCTCACGAGGATTGCGCTTCCAGTTTTCCGCAAAGGTACGGACTACTTGCAAAATATCCTGGATTTGCCGGCTGTCGAGCCGGTAACCCATACGGGCAAAGATACCGTCCACCGCCTGGCGTCCCGAGTGTTTTCCCAGCACCAGCCGATATTCGCGCCCCATCAATGCAGGATTGATACCCTGATAACTATCCTTATGGCGTAACAGTGCCGCCACATGTACACCCGACTCATGAGTAAATACCTGTTCACCTACCAGCGGTTGCTGTACATCGATGTGGCGTTGAGCTGCATCTGCAACCTGACGGCATAACGCCGGAAGCTGTGCGAAATCAATTCCGCAATCCCGCCCCAGACAGGTTTGCAACGACAATGCGACCGTTTCCAGCGCCGCATTGCCCGCTCGTTCTCCCAGCCCCAGCACGGTGGTATTCACGTGCGTCGCACCGGCCTTGACCGCAGCCAGCGTATTGGCGGTGGCCAACCCTAAATCGTTATGCGCATGCATTTCTATCTCGCCATCCCAATGCTGACGCAACCCGGTAATGCGCGCAAAAGTGGTAAAGGGATCGAGGATCCCCAGCGTATCAGCAAAACGTAGCCGCTCCGCCCCCACGACACTGCCGAGACCGGCTAACATATACAGTACGGCATCGCTGGCACGAGAAGCATCTTCACAACCGATGCTCACCCGACATCCCTGACGCCGGGCCAGGTCGCTCAACGAAGCCAGTTGCGTTTCCACCCACGACCACGGCTGATGCAGCTTTTGTTCCCGCAGTAAATCCGAGGCAGGAACAGAAATATCCACCCAGTTCATACCGAGATCGACAGCCTGGCGGATTTCCTCTGCATTCATCCGGCACCAGGCCATCATGACAGTATCCGGCAACTGTCGCCGTACTGCCGCCATCGACGCACGCTCTTCCGCCCCCATTGCCGGCGTTCCCACCTCCAGCTCCGGCACACCTGCATCCACCAGCGCCTGAGCGATAGCCAGTTTTTCACTGGCCCGGAATGCCACACCGGGACTTTGCTCACCATCCCGCAGGGTGGTGTCGTTGATGATCACCTGGGCCATGCTTTTCTCCTGTTCAGCCATAAGTCGGTGCAAAGTCGGCGCTGTGAGATGCAGCTGGCTTACCTTGTTGCCAGTAGGGTGATAGCGTTCGCAGTCGAGCCACAATCGGTGGTACCTGCTCAATCACATAATCGATCTCTTTTTCACGGGTATAACGTGAAAGCGAAAAACGGATACTGCCATGCGCGGCGGTATACGGAATGCTCATCGCCCGCATCACATGCGACGGTTCCAGCGACCCAGACGTACAGGCGCTGCCACTGGACGCGGCAATACCGCAATGATTCAGCAGCAATAAAATTGCTTCCCCTTCGATAAATTCAAACGCAATATTCAGCGTATTCGGCGTTCTGGGTTGATCGCCGCCCATCACCATGACATGGGAAACTGCCTGTTCCAGCCCGTGTTGCAGCTTATCCCGCAGTTGAGCAATGGAGGCATCCATCATGGGTTGATGCACTTCCGCCAGTTCACAGGCGCTGCCCATACCGACGATACCGGCAATATTTTCTGTCCCGGCCCGACGTCCCCGCTCCTGATGACCGCCGCGCAGCAACGGACGAAAGCGGGTATTACGACGCAGATAAAGACAACCAACCCCTTTCGGGCCATGAATTTTATGGGCGGAACAGGAGAGCATGTCTATTTCCGTCGCTGACAGCGCAATGGGGATTTTGCCCACCGCCTGCACTGCATCGCAGTGAAACAGCACTCCGTGCTCATGGGCCAACGCGGCCATCTCTCTCACCGGGAAGACCACCCCGGTTTCATTGTTGGCCCACATCACGCTGACCAGCGCGACGCGCCCACTGAGTAACTGGCGATATGCCGCCAGATCCAACGCGCCTTCAGGGGAAACCGCCAACCGATGAATGGTATAACCCTGTCGCTCCAGGTTTTCACATACCTCCAGAGTGGCCGGATGTTCCACGGCGGTAACGATGATTTCGCGTTTTTCCGGCGCCAGCGTGACCGCGGAATAAATAGCAGTCGATGTGGCTTCGGTCGCACCGGACGTAAAAATGATTTCGCTGTCATGTTGCGCACCCAACAGGCTGGCAACTTGCTGACGTGCCCGCTCCATTCCTCCGCGACTGGGCACACCAAAATCATGAATGGACGAGGGATTGCCATAGTAATCACTCAGGAACGGTAGCATCGCCTCCAGCACCATCGGGTCGATACGGGTGGTGGCATTGTTATCCAGATACACGTTTTTCATTACCTGCTCCTCATCACAGAAAAAGTTACGCCACCACCACTTCCATGTAGCGCCCAACGCGTTCAACCAGTTTTTGCTGTAACCAGGCCAGCGTCATGTCGGTCATCATGCAGCCACTGCAACTACCGGAAAGCGCCACCGTTACCTGTTGCTCACTGACATTGACCAGCGACATATCACCGCCATCCGCCTGAATGTGAGGACGCAGTTCAGCCACTACCTCAGCCACGGATTGCCAGTTTTCATTTTTGGGACAAGGTGCCGTTGCCGCCGCCACTGGCTGTTCACGCAGGATCTGCGCCAACGCCAGCTCGATTTTTTCATGACAGGACGTACAACCGCCGCCCGCCTTGGTGTAATTGATAATCTCTTCCAACGTGGTCAGGCCGTTGGTCACCACCGCACGCCGAATCTGCCCTTCATCGACGGCAAAGCATTTGCAGATCAGCGCACCCTCTTCGTGGTCATCCTCCAGGGATTCACCGCGATAGCTGGCAATGGCCGCACGTAACGCCTCCTGCCCCATGACCGAGCAGTGCATTTTTTCCGGCGGTAATCCATCGAGGTAGTCGGCAATTTGCTGATTGGTCACTTGCTCAGCCTGATGCAGCGTACGACCGATAATCAGTTCAGTCAGCGCGGAAGAGGAGGCGATGGCGCTGCCACAACCGAAGGTTTGAAAACCGGCATCCAGAATGATTTCACTGTCAGGATCCACTCGCAGCATCAAGCGCAGCGCATCCCCACAGCTCAGGGAACCCACATCACCCACGGCATTGGCTTCCGGTACCACTTTGGCGTTGCGTGGATTAAAAAAATGATCTTTCACTTTCTCAGAATAGTTCCACATTCTCTGCTCCCTACTGAATTGGTTGAGACGCGAAAGATGGTTGCTATCGCTCATCCTCAACGGCGCTTGTCTTATGGTCTGGATAGTAAAAACAGAGCAAATGTGATGCCAGTCACACAAAAGGAGGTATATCAATGAGATAGGGGAATGTAGCCAAAAAAAAACCACGAAAATGTCGTGGTTTATGTAAGCTTTGTCACAGAAATGACATTCTGTCAGGTCACGTCGACGCAAGCAGAGTGCATTACCCCATACAAGCCAGGATTAACCCGCATCATCCTCCTCGTGCCATTCCCTTTCCGCCATTAACTGCTCGAAACGATCGGGATCGCGCTGTCGTCGTGTTGTCATTTGCTCCATCGGCTTCCAGCATTGCTGAATTTGCTGCAACAGCATCGCAATCGACGTATCCGCCGGCACCCGTACCGCACGTACACCAACCTGCAATAACTGGCGGAACACCGTATCGCCAATCGCCACACAGTACAGCGTCACACAATCTTCCAGCGCATCAATCCGACAGGTCAACTTGTCTTCCTGATGACCGTACTGCACGTTGAAATCCACCACTTTCAGCAGTGTGACCTGATCTTCCTTGACGCCATAAATCACCAGCCGTGGCGTGGCGCCAAAATGCTGATCCACATGGTGATAATCAGAACTGGCGAAAGCGACCTTCATCGACCACACGGCGGCGCTGATGGTACTGAGATGACGATTAACATGATGCATGATGCGCCTCCCGCATCTGCACCGGAGGAAAATGCTGCTTCAGCGGCGAGTGATAAACCGGCTGCTGGTGATGACGTTCCTGCATCGAATTCGCCAGCTCGAACAGGGTATCGCGCATACCGGCATACCCTTGACGCTGACGGCGAAATTCTCCCAGGCGATCAAAAATCGGAAAGCCGGCACGAATCAGCGGAATACCAAACTGCTCCGCTACATCTACCGCGTGAGAGTTCGCCACCAGCATATCCGTCGGCGTCAGGCGCAACATGGCCTGCAAATCCTCCAGATCGCCAATCACCACCTGCTCCACCGGTAGCGTCGCCAGGCTCTGCTGATTAACCGGTGCCAGCAGATGTGTCGGTATCATTCCCTGACTGATAGCAAAGTCACACCATGACATCAGTAAATCGCCTTCCGTCGCCAGTGCCAGCCGTCGTCCCTGTAACCACATGTGGCAGTCAATCATCGCATCCTGCAATTGCCCGCGCTGACGTTCAATCCAGCCTGGCACATCACGCCCGGACAGCTGTTGCAGATGATGAATAAACCGATCCACATTCTCCATCGTCATCAGGTGCGGCAGATTCAGCGACAATCCACGACTGCGCATCGCCATCAGATTAGACGCACGATGCAGCGACCCACCGAGGGTAATGGTGCTCTGGCTTTGTCCCATCTGTTCGATGTTGCGCAGCGATGTTCCCCCTTGAGTCACAGCATGAAAGTCACCACCCGCCAGATGACCATCCAATGATAACGACAAATCCGGCAGTATCACCGGCTGTAGACCAAAGGCTTCCACATAGCTACGAATCAGCTCCACATCACCAGGCGTGATCAAATGGCTGAGCAGCAGATTGACCCGCTTGTTACGCATCCCCACCGGCGGCTTTTCCGGCACCCATTGTTGGATCACGCTTTCCACCACCGCACTGAAGCCATTTTCCAGCGAACCATAGAAATCCGGCGTGTTGACCGTCAGGATCGCCACCGCCTTAAAACGGGGAAAATCATCACGAAACTGACGCACCGCCCGGGACAGATCGCTGCCCTGCGCTTCAGACAGACCCGTGCTCACAATCACGATCGCCTTCGGTGCATTACGCTGGCACAACGTGGAAAGCGCGGTGAAAATGTTGCCATCGGCACCCATGATGGTGGTAGTCGGGTCCATCGCAGTGGATTGCAACGGAACCGGCTCGTGAAAATGCTGAATAAAAAACACTTTGGCGAACGCACTACACCCCTGTGCGCCATGAACCAGCGGGATACTCTGTTCAATCCCCAGGCTGGCCAGGATCGCCCCCAGTGGCTGTCCGCTTTTGATCGGGCTGGTGGCTAAGGGTTTTTTATTGCGAATAATCTGCGCCATACTGTTCTCCTTAATGCCAGGGGGCACTCTGATGAGACTGCTGCCAAACCGGACTTTCCAGCGTCAGACAGAGTTGCTCTGCCAACGTAACGATGCCCCGGTAGCCCGCAAACGCATGCTCACGCTCCTGATTGATATCGAGGAACGGCAGCCGTGCCTTGTACGCGGTGTACATGTTACGGCCACCGGCAATCATGATGTCGGCACCATAGCGATACACCACATCCAACAAGGTTCGGGCATTACCCTCATCCAGCATCAGTGCATCCTCCCCCATCAATTCGCGAATGCGCTGCTTGTCTTCTTCAGTAGATTTACGCGTTCCGGTTGCCACCACGGTCATGCCTAAATCCTGCAATGCGGAAACCACCGACCAGGATTTCACACCGCCGGTATACAACAGCACTTTCCGACCGCGCAAACGCTCACGGTACGGTGCCAGCGCCTGTTCGGCGACCGCTTCCTCGCGGGCGATCATCGCCTCCGTGCGCTGTATCAAATCCTCATCCCCGATCAGCGTCACCAGCGCACGCAGCGCCTCTGACATGGCCCGTACCCCATAAAAACTGCCCTCGAACCACGGGATGTGGTAACGCTGTTCCAGCATTCTGGCGACATTAATCAACGCCCGCGAACACACCACCATATTCACCTCGGCATGATGCATGGTCTGGATCTCGGCAAAACGCCCATCGCCAGACAAATTGCCCAGCACGCGGATACCCAATTCATCCAGCAGCGGTAATACGTTCCAGAACTCCCCGGCAATATTGAATTCACCAATTAAACCGATATTGTGTCGATGCTCCACCGCCAGAGGATAATCTTCCGGCCAGGGCGCCGGGTCGCGCTGCCCAATGACCTTTTTGACCATCACTTCCCCGGCAATACGGTTGCCGAGGTTTTTACTGCCATAAAAACCCGCCGCGTCAATAGCGATGACCGGCACCCCCACCGCGACCTCGGCCGCACGACATACCGCTTCAATATCATCCCCTTCCATCGCCGGTACACAGGTGTTGTAGATAAACACCGCCGCCGGCTTATAGTGGCTGACAATATGTCGCACAGCATGAAACAACCGCCGCTCACCACGCCCCATGATCACATCCTGCTCGTTAAGATCGGTGGTGAATCCCAGCCGATTAAGCGTCGGGCCGGAACTCCGACTACCACGGTTATCCCAGGAACTGCCGGTACAGCCGATAGGGCCATGCACCAGATGGGCGACATCCGCCAATGGCAACAGCGTAATTTGCGCACCGTCAAAGGCGCAGCCTCCCGCCGTCGCTCCAGGTTTTGGCGCACTGCATCCCGACTTTTGCTTATGGTTATGTTCACAAGCCGGTTCGTCGAGTAACGCCAGTATTTCATTCCCCTTCATCTCAGCCTCATCCTGTAAGTTGCCACTACCAGGACACTGCAAATCGCAGGCCAGATGTTATTGGTTGATTTTTAAGAGAATAAGGATGTCGGTTTTCTGACAAAGCGGACAATTGGCGTAACGACGCCTATTCACGCCATCAGGCAGCGGGGAAACATCGGGAGAAAATCGAACGCGGGGAAAGGGACAGAATACAGAACATGCTGAGATC
The DNA here is from genome assembly GCF_002847015.1 of Prodigiosinella confusarubida. Classification (GTDB taxonomy): domain Bacteria; phylum Pseudomonadota; class Gammaproteobacteria; order Enterobacterales; family Enterobacteriaceae; genus Prodigiosinella; species Prodigiosinella aquatilis. The sequence continues at coordinate 1,147,429 of NZ_CP025085.1, read as the reverse complement.
GATGCCTTATCATTGGCGTAAGCCGGTGAATGCCCGCCGGCACGGGCATGACAAAGCGTCAGGTCGCGATCAAAACACCCGATTATCCAACGGGTTGTCTTTCCCCAACCGTTTGGCCAGCCAGGGGGGTAAATCGCCAGCCAGCATGGTTTGCAACATCTCGCGCTGAGACGAGATGCTGGTGCCGGGCGTGACCTTCACCGGATGGATATTGTGGCGGATGATCCGGGCGGCGGCCGGGCCACCAATCGCTTCGCAGAACAGCAGATGGCAATCCTTCAGCAGGTCAGCGCGAACGTCGTTGCCTTCCTGATCCGGTGATTCGCCAGGATAACGGCGCAGCGCGTACAACCAGGAATATTCCCCTTCAAACGCGTAAATAAAAAATAACCGGCACTGGCCAAAATGACCATTAATAGTCAGGCCATCCTGCGAGGCAAAAGCCACCAGCAAATGGTTCGACATCAGATGACGGGGTTCTACCGACAAGTGTTCCGGTAATTCACCGTTCAGACAATTCATCACCTGTTGCCAGCGATTAAGGGTCATGATGGATACATCGCCGGGGAAACGCGCTTCAAGCTCTCCCAGAGACAGCGACTGTAATTGCTCCAGATCCAACCCGGCATCGCTTTCCTGACAAAGCCAGTTCAACAACTGCGCTGGGGTCAACTCCGGCATGTACTGGATTAACGCAAACAACCGCCAGAACAGTATATCGTCTTTAGATATCATCCTCTTCTCCTGTCAGGGTTCGGATCGGGTCGCCCGCAGGCTGACCGGAAATGCCGGTTTACCCGCTTGCGGGCTGATGTAATAGGCCTTTCCACCTTCCAGCTCGACACGGCCCCCCCAATAATCGTGCCGATCAAACTCCATACCTGTCACTTTGGCTTCCAGATCCAGCTTGGCGATGTAGCAATAGAGGTGCTCATTACACTCACGCAAAATCACTATTGGCATTGGGTCCTCCTTTGCAGCAGACAATGACCCGGGCGCCGCCGGGTTTTGGATTTCAGATAATTATCAAGCAGTAGTGCCTGACTCTTCTCCCTGACGCTCCTCTTCACCAGGGGAGGGAAAAAACCTCCAGCGCTCTATGAAGGCTCTTCTCCTCTCCAGGGGAGTTGTGAGGGGGTTATCAACGGATAAGGTCAAAGTTGTAATCAGTTTTACCCAATTTCATGGTTTCCCGATCCAGCTTCTCCAGTACCGCGTTCACCAATGTCGTCAGGATCGACATTGCACCTTCATAGCCCCAGGTAGTCTGACGGTGCAGATGGTGACGATCAAACAGCGGGAAACCGAGACGGATCAACGGCACTTCAAACTGCTCGCCCTTCGCCAACGTATCGCGCTGGATAAACTTACCGTAGGAATTGCCGATCATGAAATCCGGTTTATTGGTAAACATCAGCGAGCGGAAATGCCACAGATCGCAGCCGACATACACTTCACTGTCCTGGCCGTAAGGGGAGTCCGCCAGCATTTTCTTCATCGCCTTCTGCCAGCGTTTGTTGCCGTTATGGCACAGGATAACGGTTGGTTCACAACCTAATTCCAGCAAAAACCGCGTCAGTCCCATGACAAAATCTGGATCGCCATACAATCCGAAACGCTTGCCATGTAGCCAGGTGTGGGAATCCAGCATCATGTCCACCAGCCGTCCGCGTTCCAGCGTCAGTTCGTCTGCAATCGGCTTGCCGGTCAGTTCGCTGATCGTCATCAACAGCTTATCCGTCGCCGCCAGACCGATCGGCACCGCTACTTCAGTCGCCGGCTGCTGCCAGTTTTCCTGCACCACTTTCTTGGTTTTGGCCAGTTGCCACGGTTGTAACAACAGGGTATCAATAGCGTTGGGGGCCTCGCGCATCTCCTGTTGAGTCGTACCGCCGGCATACATGCGATAGTGTCCATCCGCCGGGGTATCCAGTACGTCAGACGGATCTGACAATAGGCTGCACGGCACCTCCATTTGCGCCATCATGCGTTTAATCACCCGATAATTGCCGAGGTAGGTTTCAAACCCGGTGACCACATTCAGCCGTTGCTGACTGCCCGGCTGATATTGTTTTCCTTCACCACCGGTGAAGGTACGGGCAAAACCTTCAAACATGTTGTCCCAACCGGTAACGTGACTACCAATGAAACTCGGTGTGTGTGCATAGGGAATCGGCATGTCGGCATCAACAAAACCATCCTTTTTCGCATTGGCGATAAACGCCTGTAAATCATCACCAATAACCTCCGCCATACAGGTGGTGGAAACGGCGATCACTTCCGGTTTGTATAACGCACTGGCGTTTTCCAGCCCGGTATTCATGTTCTTGTTGCCACCAAATACTGCCGCATCTTCAGTCATGGAATCGGAAACGCAGGCCACCGGTTCTTTAAAATGCCGGTTAAAGTAAGTACGAAAGTACGCCACACAGCCTTGCGAGCCATGCACATACGGTAACGTATTGGCAAACCCCAGCGAACACAGCACCGCACCTAACGGCTGACACGCCTTGGCCGGGTCGATGGTTAGCGCTTCGCGCTTGAAATTCAGTTCTTTGTACTCTTCAGTGGTGGTCCACTCAAATACCTCGCGGACACGCTGCTCATCATGGCCCTCTTCCAGATGGCGTTTATTACGAAACAGCGCCTGGTACTCTTCCTGCTCAAATAACGGATAGCAGGGTTGGGGATTCTCAACGGTTTGACTCATGTTCTTCTCCTCCCGCGCCACTAATCGGTGAACTAACGGGGTATCAGGATGTTAATCAGGCAGATTTCAGCCACGGCGCAGTCAGCTCACTCCAACTCGGATTGTTGAGCGTCATATCCATATCACGAGCGAAAACGGCAAAACCGTCATAGCCGTGATACGGGCCGGAGTAATCCCAGGAGTGCATCTGGCGGAACGGCACCCCCATTTTCTGAAAGATATATTTCTCTTTGATGCCGGAGCCAACCAGGTCAGGCTTCAATGCTTTGACAAACGCTTCCAGCTCATAACTGCTGGCGTCATCAAACAGCAACGTGCCTTCCTTCAGTTCCGGCAGGGTACGGTCGTAATCATCGCTATGGCCGAACTCGTAGCCGGTGCCGATGATTTCCATGCCGAGATCTTCATAGGCGCCAATGACATGTCTGGGACGCAGACCGCCGAGATACAACAACACGTTGCGACCTTCCAGCCGCGGACGATATTTCTGAATGATCGCATCCGCCCGAGCCTGATGGCGGGCAATCACCGCCTCGGCATTCTGACGAATAGTGTCATCGAAATGCGCGGCGATCTTACGCAACGATTCGGCGATTTTAGTCGGCCCGAAGAAGTTGTATTCCATCCACGGAATACCGTGCTTCTCTTCCATATGACGGGAGATGTAATTCATCGAGCGGTAGCAGTGCACCAGGTTCATCTTCACCTTCGGCGTGTTTTCCATTTCCACCAACGTACCGTCACCCGCCCACTGCGCGACCACCCGCAGCCCCATTTCCTCGATCAAAATGCGCGATGCCCAGGCGTCACCGCCAATGTTGTAGTCACCAATAATGGCCACGTCATACGGTGTGGATTCAAAGGGTTTACCTTCACGGTTATCCAACACCCAATCTCGAATCGCATCATTGGCAATATGGTGCCCCAGTGACTGCGATACCCCGCGAAAGCCTTCACAACGCACCGGGATAACCGGTTTTCCCAGTGTCTGTCGACTGGCCTTGGCGACCGCTTCAATGTCATCACCAATCAGGCCGACCGGACATTCCGACTGAATAGAAATGCCTTTGGTCAGCGGGAACAACAGTTCCAGTTCCTCAATCAGTTTGGCGAGCTTCTTGTCGCCACCGAACACGATGTCGCGCTCCTGAAAATCAGAGGTAAAATTGATAGTCCCGAACGTGTCAACTCCACTGGTGCCGGTGTAGTAATTACGCCGTCCGGCACGTGAATATTGACCACAGCCAACCGGCCCGTGGGAAATATGCGCGATGTCTTTGATCGGGCCGAACACCACGCCTTTGGAGCCGGCATAAGCGCAACCGCGAACCGTCATCACTCCCGGTTGAGATTTGCGGTTGGAAACGATACAGCTCCCCACGCTTTCCATACCCGGTTCAGTGACCATCGTGTGCTTTTTACGATCTTTACGCGCCTTTTCAGGGAAGATTTCTAACACTTCCTGAATAATCGCCTGATTTTGTTCACTCGTTGCGTTTGTCATTACACATTCCTTCCTCGTCAGAAAAGCACACACCAGCACACACGCCGATGTGCCGGTACGTCGTCGTGCTTAATCAGGCGGCTTTTTCTTCCGCGGCAGTTTTGCCAATGATCTCGGTATCTTCTTCTTCCATAATGCCGAACTCCATTAACAGCGCTTCCAGCTCATCCATCGTTACTGGCGTCGGCACCACCATGTTGGTGTTATTGACGATTTTGTTCGCCAGCGTGCGGTATTCATTGGCCTGGCTACAGGTCGGGTCATACTCGATAACCGTCATCCGGCGAATTTCAGCACGCTGTACGATGTTGTCGCGGGGCACAAAATGGATCATCTGCGTACCCAGTTTTTCCGCCAGCGCGATGATCAGTTCATCTTCCCGGTCAGTCTGACGAGAATTACAGATCAGCCCACCCAACCGTACTTTGCCGGATTTGGCATATTTCACGATACCTTTGGAAATGTTATTGGCGGCGTACATCGCCATCATTTCACCAGAGCAGACGATATAGATTTCCTGCGCCTTGTTTTCACGAATCGGCATGGCGAACCCACCACATACCACGTCGCCCAGTACGTCGTAGAACACAAAATCGAGTTCCCCGCCGTAGGCGCCCTCCTCTTCCAGAAAGTTGATCGCGGTGATAACGCCGCGACCAGCGCAACCAACACCAGGCTCCGGACCACCGGATTCAGCACAACGAACACCGCCGTAGCCGATCTGTAGTACATCTTCCAGTTCCAGATCTTCTACCGAACCGACTTCCGCCGCCATTTCCATAATGGTGTTCTGAGCCTTGGCGTGGAGGATCAATCGGGTGGAGTCAGCTTTGGGGTCACAGCCGACAATCATGACTTTCTTTTCCATTTCCGCCAGAGCGGCGACCAGATTCTGAGTAGTGGTGGATTTACCGATACCACCTTTGCCATAAATGGCACATTGACGCATTGCCATAATTGTTTCTCCTATTCGGGTTGAATGCTTGTTGCACCCTAAAGAAGTGCAGGGAACGTACCAGACGGGCCAAAAATAATAGTTTGTTGATTTATAAGAAATTAATTAAAAAACCATCACCATGGACAAGACGGACACAAGACAATCGACAGACCAATTGTTGGAAAGGGAACAATCCGCGAGACAACACGCCACCGTCTCAAACTGGCAAAAATAGGGGAATCCATCAGCCGAAGTCCCCCCGGCATGAATTCCCGTTGACACGGGAATGACGGTAAGAACACAAGAGTGGCGGAGAGAACAAAGAAATAACGACAGGAGCATCGGAATAATGGTCATGTTAAACCCCGACACGATTGTTAACTGCCCGACAGGATGTCGCGCCCAGTGTCTTGAATCATCCAATCGCGACCACATCCATACCGCTATCCCTGCCGAGATAGTCAGAATAATCAGATAGAAAACAAGACATTATTTTCTCGCCTTACAAATGGCACAGGGTGTGCTTAATCAGAACTCAGGGCTGTGTATCCGTAAGGTGACGACACCAATAGCGGGTTCAGTACACCGTAAAGAGGAACTGTTAATGGCAAGAAAAATGAAAACGATGGATGGCAACGCCGCGGCAGCCTATGTGTCCTATGCCTTTACCGAGGTCGCCGCCATCTATCCCATCACGCCGTCCACCCCAATGGCTGAAAATGTGGATGAATGGGCCGCGCAAGGGAAACAAAATCTGTTCGGCCAACCGGTAAAAATGGTGGAAATGCAGTCGGAAGCCGGTGCTGCTGGGGCAGTACACGGTGCTTTACAAGCCGGCGCGCTCACCACTACCTATACCGCGTCACAAGGGTTGCTGTTGATGATCCCCAACATCTACAAAATCGCCGGGGAATTACTGCCGGCGGTATTTCACGTCAGCGCCCGCGCGCTGGCTACCAACTCGCTGAATATTTTTGGCGACCAGCAGGATGTGATGGCGGTACGACAAACCGGCTGCGCCATGCTGGCGGAAAGTAGCGTACAGCAGGTGATGGATCTGGCTGCGGTAGCACATCTGGCCGCCATCAAAGGGCGCATCCCGTTTATCAATTTCTTCGATGGTTTCAGAACGTCCCATGAAATCCAGAAGATTGAGCTACTGGAGTATGACGAGCTGGGGAAATTGCTTGATTGGCAGGCGGTTGATCAGTTCAGAAGAAACGCTCTACATCCGGATCATCCGGTGGTCAGAGGAACGGCACAAAACCCGGATATCTATTTTCAGGAACGGGAATCTAGCAACCGGTTTTACGACGCCCTACCAGAAGTGGTGGAACACTATATGGCCGAAATCACCCGGCTGACCGGCAGAGAGTATCATCTGTTCAATTATTACGGCGCACCCGATGCCGACCGTTTAATTGTCGCGATGGGATCGGTGTGTGAAACCATTCAGGAAACCGTCGATTACCTCAATCGGCGCGGTGAAAAAGTCGGCTTGCTGACAGTCCATCTCTACCGCCCCTTTTCCCTGGTGCATTTTTTTAAATACATTCCCGCTACCGTCACCCGCATCGCCGTACTGGATCGCACCAAAGAGCCCGGTGCCCTGGCCGAGCCGTTGTATCTGGATGTGAAGAACGCGTTCTATAACCATGAGCAACGGCCATTGATCGTTGGTGGACGCTACGCACTGGGCGGGAAAGATATTTTCCCATCACAGATCGTTTCGGTTTTCGACAACCTCAAACGGGTCGAGCCCAAAGATGGTTTCACTGTCGGTATCATAGACGACGTTACCTATACGTCCCTGCCTTATCCTGCCGAGGATATTGATACCGCGCTGCCGGGTACCACCGCCTGTAAATTCTGGGGACTGGGATCCGACGGTACGGTCGGGGCCAATAAAAGCGCGATAAAAATCATCGGCGATCAAACCACCATGTATGCGCAAGCCTATTTCTCCTACGATTCCAAGAAATCAGGCGGCATTACCGTTTCACATCTGCGTTTCGGTCAGCAGCCGATCACCTCACCCTATCTGATTCAGAAAGCAGATTTTATTTCCTGTTCGCAGCAATCCTACGTCAACAAATATGATCTGTTGGCGGGATTAAAACCGGGTGGCACCTTTTTGCTGAACTGCACGCTGGAACCGGCGGAGCTGGAAGAAAAATTGCCGGTGGCCATGAAACGTTACCTCGCCAATAACGCCATTCGATTTTACCTGGTCAACGCGGTACAGATTGCCCGACAGCTGGGGTTGGGAGGCCGCTTTAATATGATCATGCAAGCCGCCTTCTTTAAACTGGCTGATATTATTCCGGCGGCGACGGCGGCAGATTACCTGAAAGGCGCAGTGGCCAAATCCTACGGCAATAAAGGTCAGAAAGTGGTGGAAATGAATAACGCCGCTATCGATCAGGGAATGCTGGCACCCGTACAGTTCAATGTTCCCGATCACTGGAAAACCCTGGACGAAGAAACCGTGGCAAAACGCGCCGTACCTGATTTTATTCAGCAGATTCTGGAACCAATGAACCGTCAGGAGGGCGATCTGCTGCCGGTCAGTGCTTTTAGCAATATGGAAGACGGCACCTTCCCGGTCGGGACATCCGCATTTGAGAAACGAGGCATTGCCATCAATGTGCCGCAATGGCAGTCCGATGGTTGTACCCAGTGTAACCAATGTGCGTTTATCTGCCCGCATGCTGCTATCCGCCCGGCATTATTGAGTGAGGAGGAGTGGCAAACGGCCCCCGCCGGACTCACCACGAAACCAGCGACTGGCGCCAAAACCCTGCATTATCATCTCGCTATTTCACCACTGGATTGCTCTGGCTGTGGCAACTGTGTGGATATCTGCCCGTCGAAAGGTAAAGCGTTGACTATGCAACCGCTGGCGTCGCAACAGCATCAGATTGCACTGTGGGAACACGCGCTCACATTGTCACCCAAAGCCAACCCATTCAAAAAGACGACGGTAAAAGGCAGTCAGTTTGAACAACCCCTGCTGGAGTTTTCCGGTGCCTGTGCCGGATGTGGCGAAACCCCCTATGCCCGCCTGATCACCCAATTATTCGGCGACAGAATGCTGATTGCCAACGCCACCGGATGTTCGTCTATCTGGGGAGCGAGCGCCCCGTCCATTCCCTATACCACCAACCACAAGGGACAAGGCCCAGCCTGGGCAAACTCGCTGTTTGAAGATAACGCGGAATTCGGGTTAGGCATGCTGCTCGGCAGTAACGCTATCCGACAACAGGTTGCCAGTGATGTCACCGCCGCCCTAAGCCTGCCACTCAGCGAAGCGCTCAGACGGTCCCTTCATCTGTGGTTGGAACTGAAAGACCATAGTGAAGGCACGCAGGAGCGTACTGAACAGCTGTCCACACTGCTGGAAAAAGAGAAAAGCGACGATCCGCTGCTCAATAAAATCTATCAGAACCGCGATTACCTGACCAAACGCTCACAATGGATTTTTGGCGGCGACGGTTGGGCTTATGACATCGGCTACGGCGGACTGGACCATGTGCTGGCTTCCGGTGAAGATATCAATGTGCTGGTGTTTGATACCGAAGTCTATTCCAATACCGGCGGTCAATCGTCCAAATCCACGCCCGCCGCCGCCATGGCAAAATTCGCGGCGGAGGGGAAAAGAACCCGTAAAAAAGATCTGGGCATGATGGCCATGAGCTACGACTACGTTTACGTGGCGCAAATTGCGATGGGCGCAGACAAAGACCAAACACTGCGAGCCATTGCTGAAGCCGAAGCCTATCCCGGCCCATCGTTGATCATTGCTTACGCGGCCTGTATCAATCACGGCTTGCGGGCGGGTATGGGATGCAGCCAGAGAGAAACCAAACGCGCGGTTGACGCTGGCTACTGGAATTTGTACCGCTTTAATCCGCTGCGTCAGTCCGCGGGCAAAAATCCCTTTATGCTGGACTCGGAAGAACCAGAAGAGGACTTTCAGGAATTCCTGCAAGGGGAAGTGCGCTACTCCTCGCTAAAACGGCAATATCCTGACATCGCCGACCAGTTATTTAACAAAACCGAGCAGGATGCCAAAGAACGACTGGCTCGCTATCAGCGGCTGGCGGACGGTTAAGTTGCCGTGATGTGAAATAAGGGAAGCATGACAGGGACGTCACTTCCTGCGCGAAGGAAACTGACTCATTCACTCACAGATTCACACCGAAGATAAACCATGTCATACCTGGATTCGGCCCATGGCACGACAGCGGGATTATGGTTCCCCCGCCAGGCTGCCACTGATTTTAAACGCCACCCGTTGCGGATGGTTAACCGAGACCAGATACTCCACTGGCTGCCGGGCGCCATCATAAATCACGCCGCGATAAACCAGCGCCGGGCATTCAGGTTTAGCGCATAATAATAACTGCTCCTCCTCATTCATGGTGTCGGCCTGGATAGTGCCTTCATCAATCACGCCATAAATCTGGTATTGATCCGCCAAAATCTTGTACAACGAGCCGGTGGCTTCCAGCATCGCCTCAGTGAGGCCGGGTACTCGCTCTTGCGGTAAATAACTGGTTTCAATACAGAAAGGTTGCCCGTCAGCCAGCCGCAGGCGTTTTATCATCAGTAACGGGTCGTTTTCCTGAATGTGCAATCTTTGCGCGATACGGGCGCTGGCCTGAGAATAACGGAAATAGATGAGCTGGCTACTGGGAACGGCGCCATTAAGCTCAATGATTTTACTGATCCCCAATTCCGGCACCGGCAACAATGGCCGTTCAATAGCGGTTTTCATCAGCCAGGTTCCCTGATTGCCGCGTCGTTCAAGCACGCCGTCTTCCACCAGTTCAGCGATGATTTTCCGCACCGTCATACGGCTGATGGAAAATTGATGGCTCAATTCCCGTTCGGCGGGGATCTGATCACCGCTATTAAACTCCGGTGAATGAAGCATCTCCAGCAGCCGTTTCTTTGCATCAAGATAGGCTTTTCTGGGACGTCTGGTCTGCTTTTCAGATAAATTCATGGTCTATTTTGTACCGTGAGACATAATGATATTTCAATGGAAATAAGTACGTATTTAACTGATATACAATAGTAAATTACACAACCGTGATGAATATAACATATTCAAATAACAGACCATCACTTATTTTTGGCCTATTTAGCAACAAAAAAGGTTGCGCAGTCAATCTGATTCATCGTATATCCACTCCTATGGTATGTTTTTTGGTACAGTTTAAACACCAGGGGATCCAATATGACGATAAGAACTGTTTTCATCGGGTTGCTGACATCATTGGCATTAATACAATCCGCCAGTGCCATTGGTGCCGCCATACCACAACAAATCCGTTTTGGTACCGACCCGACATTTCCTCCTTTCGAATATAAAACGCCCCAGGGCGAACTGGCCGGTTTCGATATTGATTTGGGTAATGCGCTGTGTAGCGAGCTGAAAGTGAAATGTGTCTGGGTAGAAAACAGTTTTGACGGGTTGATTCCTGCGCTACAAGCCAAGAAATTTGACGCCATCCTCTCCTCACTTTCCATTACTGCAGAACGCCAAAAGGCCATCGCCTTCAGTGACAAGTTGTTTAATACTCCGGCTTATCTGGTCATCGGTAAAAACAGCGGGCTGAAACCCACAATCGAGTCGCTAAAAGGCAAACGGCTTGGCGTACAGCAGGGTTCCGTGTTTGAAGCCTACGCCAATAAACACTGGCGCAATGCGGGTGTTGAGATAGTCACCTATCCGGATGCGGAATCTGTTTATGCCGATCTCACACTCGGACGCCTGGACGCAACGCTGGATGACGCGACCGTAGTCACCGCGGCGTTGTTGAACAAACCCCAGGGGAAAAATTTCATGTTAGCTGAACCGCAGGTGAAAGATCCGGCAATCTTCGGCCCCGGCACCGGCATTGGTCTGAGAAAAGCGGACACCCAATTACAAGCCCGGCTAAATAGCGCCATTGCGGCAATACGTGCTAACGGCACCTATGACCAGTTAGCAAAAAAATACTTTAATTTCAACGTCTATGGCGAATAACACCACGGAGACACCATGCATACCATGCCAGTGATTAAGTCACTTATCGCCCAACATTTTCAGCATCGCGAGCTGCAACATATTTTTCTGGTCGCCTGCGGTGGGTCGCTGGTTGATATGTATCCCGCTCACTATTTCCTGAATGAGGAAAGCCTGCGGTTACGTAACGGGATGATGACCGCAAATGAGTTCGTATATGCAACGCCCCGGGTACTTGGCGAGACATCATTGGTGATTATCTGCTCGCACGGTGGTAACACGCCAGAATCCGTTGCGGCGGCAGAGCTGGCGAAAGCCCGCGGCGCCACCACCATTACCCTCACCCATAATCCCGACGCACAGTTAATTCACTGGGCCGACCATAGCCAGCTCTATACCTGGGGTGAACAGAGCCCGGTGATTGATAATCCGATGGCGTTGATATTAAGCCTGTGCGTTGATGTTTTGCGGCAAACTGAGAACTATGCTGGCTGGCATGACTTTCAGCAGGGATTTGACCAGATTGACGCGATTATTCAACAGGCCCGTCCGCAGGTGGCGGAGCGTTGCCGCCACTTCGCCGAACGTTATCAACATGAATCATTGTTCTATATTCTTTCCAGCGGGGCGTCATACGGACACGCCTATGGATTCGCCATCTGTTCGCTGATGGAAATGCAGCGCCTTAACGCCGCCGCCATTCATAGTGGAGAGTTCTTTCACGGTCCTTTTGAAGTCACCGATCGTAATGTACCGTTTATTCTGATGATGAACGCGGGACGAACCCGCCCGCTGGATGAGCGAGCCCTGTCCTTCCTTAATCGTTATGCTGAAAAAACGGAAGTGATTGACGCCAACGAATTAGGATTGAATACCCTTCCGACCTCGATAGTGGATTACTTTAATCCGGTGTTGTTCTACAGCATTATGTGCGACTACCGCGCCGCACTGGCCGCTATCCGGCAACATCCGTTGGACACCCGTCGTTATATGGGTAAAGTTGACTATTAATCAAAGAGGTCTGCACATGAAAGTGATCGGCATTGGCGATAATGTTGTCGACCAGTATGAACACCGACGAATACGTTATCCCGGCGGAAATGCGCTCAATTTTAGCGTGTATGCCGATATGCTGGGCGTCACATCAGCCTATCTGGGAATTTTTGGCAACGACGCCGCCGCCGATCACCTGCTTCGCGTACTCGCCAGCCGAGAGATTGATATTACGCACTGTCGTCAGGTAGCGGGCGAAAATGGTTACGCCAGCCTGACCTTGCAGGAAGGAGAGCGCATTTTTCTCGGCTCTAATCGAGGAGGCGTGAGGCAAACCGAATCCTTGTCGTTTATTCTGGAACACCGGGACTGGCTTGCCGATTTCGATATTATCCACACCAGCAGTTACAGTTATATTGATCCGTTCCTGCCAGCATTGGCCCACCTGTCAGGATGGCTGTCTTACGACTTTTCCGACGACTTTGAGTGCGACGCCGCACTGGCATTGTGCCCTTATCTCGACTTTGCCTTTTTCTCCTGCGCGCAATATTCACTGGAGGAGACGACATCGTTGTTACAGGCGGCAAACCTCGCCGGCAGTCGATACGCGGTCGCCACCCGAGGCGCTGAAGGCGCGATGTTATACGATGGCACACGGTGGCTGCATCAATCCCCGCTACGGGTTACTCCTGTCGATACGCTGGGCGCAGGTGACGCCTTTATTACCGCGTTTCTATTGTCGCTACACGCTCACCGTGACCCGACGCAAGCGCTTTCTGCTGGTGCCGAATTTGCCGCAAAAATCTGCCTGGTCGAAGGCGCATTTGGTGAAGGGGAAGCGTATTAGCCACCGGTCCGACTAGTGGGTTTTCAGCATCATCCCCAACGCAGCGGCGGCCATAATAAACGCGGCCGTCCTGAATAACAGCCGTTGGGCATGAGTGCTGGCCAGAAAATGTCTGATTTTGAGCGCGCCAAGGATAAACATCGCACCGACCGCCAGCAACACGCTAATAGTCAACGGCACCAGCACCAATCCCCAACTTCGTAGCGAAACCGTATTCAGCGAGATAACCAGCGGCAATAACGCGAGATAAAAAGCGATGGTCTTCGGATTTCCCAACGTAATGGTCAACCCCGATAGCCAGGCTGAAGTCAGCTCCCCGCGACGGGTTTTCTGATCGATATTGATGGTTTGTGGGTTATGCGCCCAGAATTGCCAGGCCAGCCAGGCGAGATAAGCCGCCGCGCCCCAACGGATTAACGTAAACAACGCGCTGTAACTGTGTGCCACCACCGCCAGACCGAATACCGCAAAAGAGAGGTAAGTCAGGTCACCAATGATTAAACCAAACAGCATGGAAAAACCGGCTATCGCCCCACCGCTCACACTACGGGCAACCAACGCGGTCATCCCTGGTCCCGGAATGGCCGCAGCCAACCCCAATGCCGAGATATAAGCCAGAATTTGTGTAGGTTCCAACATCATTTATCCTTCTCTTTTATTGCTGCCATTCTTGTGGAAACAGGCTCCATTTTAATTTCAATACATTGATTTATATCATAATTATTACCAATACATAAATAACATCATTGAATGCCGATATTATGCCTGCTGAAAAAAGAAAAGGGTTGCCTTTAACTGTTGAACCTTCCGCTAATAAAGGTAATATTTACCTATTCAGTCGCCATTTAAGAAATAATATGACCGAATCAACATTAAACCTGACAGATATTAAAATTCTGACCTTACTGCAAAAAGATGCCCGCATTACCAACCAGACATTGGCCGACAAAATAGGAATGTCATCTTCACCTTGCTGGCGCAAGGTGCGTAAGCTGGAAGAAGACCACATTATTCAGGGTTATCGGGCAGTGCTGGACAGGCGCAAAATTGGCCTCGGGGTGATGGTTTTTGTCCGGGTCAGTATCGATAGCCACAGCCAAGCGGAAGCGCGCAAGTTTGAACAAGAAGTGACTGATTTGGAAAACGTGGTGTCCTGCTACAGCATTGGCGGCGATGCCGACTTTTTATTGCAGGTCGTCTCGCCGGATCTGGATTCCTATGCCGAGTTCGCCATGTCGGTGATTAGGCGTTTACCCGGCATCAAAGAGATGCAAAGCATGTTTGTACTCAAAGAGATCAAACCGTTTGTCTCATTTCCGCTTAAAAAGCCGTCCCCACGCTAAAACCGGCCAGCGTGCTGAGAGGGGAATATCAGGCAAACTGCCAATATTCCCCTCTCATCGTCAATAGAATCTGCCTAATTGCAAACTCGCCAGGCAAAAAGAGATAAAACTTATTTAAACATCAAACATTTCGGCACCAATATAAGAACCTTCCTTTGGCGCGGGAGGAACAAAAAAAATCCCCGAACCAATATGCGAAATATATTCATTCATCGCGTCGGACGCCCCTAATTTGGTTTGAAGTTTTTCAAACTGTGCAGGGTCTTTCTGATAACTGATAAATAACAGGCCGGCATCCAGTTGGGCCATATTATTCAGTCCGTCAGTATAGTTATAGGAACGACGCAGAATTTTTGTGCCTTGATTATTCTCATGCGCGGCCAGACTAATGTGAGATGTGGCGGGAATAATCAAGTTTCCTTCGGAATCTGTCTTATCAAAGTCAGGGGTATCAAACTCTTTTTTCCCGCTGAGCGGTGCGCCAGACACTTTGTGTCGTCCAAAAATGTTGTTCTGATCGCTTACGCGATCGGTATCCCAGTTCTCAATGTGCATTTTGATTTTACGCACCACCTGATAACAGCCCTGCTGTTGCCACGCTGGACCACCGTCTTTGATCCAGACGTATTTATCGAAATCGGCTTTCTCGGTGATATTACGGGTGCCGTCCTTAAAACCAAAAAGATTACGTGGCGTCGACTGCCCTTTTCCCGCAGAAGCACGACCAAATCCCATCAGTGTCCAGCGCGTCGCTGCCGCACCGGTGCTTTTAGCAATACGCGCCAGATCGCGAATGGCATGATAAGCAACTTGCGGGTCATCGGCGCAGGCTTGCAGTGAAAGGTCTCCCCCGCTCAATTCCGCTTGCAGGTTATCACTAGGCAATGGAATCAATTCACGCATCAGGGCGGGTTTCTGTTGGGCAAGACCGAAAGTATCCGTAAACACGCGTGGACCGAGACCGACCGTCACGGTCAACGAGGCGGGGCCCAAATCCAGCGCTTCACCCGTATCCATTCCTACGCCACTCTCTCTGAGGGGTTCTACCTGTCCGATAGTTCCCCCCTTCATCAACTGCGCAATAGCCGATGACCAACGTGCCAGTAATACCTGCAAATCCCGCCGACTCGAGGTCGTCAAATCAAACGTCATGAACATGATATAGCGCTGAGGTGGCGTACTTATCCCCGGCTGACCACCCACACCATAAAAAGCATGCTGGTGTGACAAATCAATCATGTCGTCGGGATCGCTCGCCGCAACCGCCTGGCTGTGCGCAGAACTGGCTACCGGAATGACCAGAGCGCTGGCAACTGCACCTTTCAGTAAATCACGGCGTGAAAACGTGCCGATCTTGTCCGAATAGTGTTTATGGCTCATGGATCAAGCTCCTTTATTAGCCGCTACTTTCTCGCCGATTTTCGACAACGGCTCTTGTAACGCCTGAATAGTGCGGCTCAGTTTCGCGGCATCGGCAGCTTTCAGCTCGGCAGTGTAATATTTATAGCCACCGGCAACCTTAGGATCGCGATACATTTCCAACTGATTATGCACGACTGCAAATTGCGCAGAAATCTGCCTGGTCAAATCCGGGTCAATCTTTTCAAGGCCAGGCCGCAGGTCAAAAAAGGCTTGTTCGGCACCCTCCACATTGCCAGCGAAGTCAACCAGGTCAATGTGACTGAATGCCTCTTCTTCCCCGTTAATTTTGGTGTTCTGAACCTCTTCCAACAGGTCCGCTGCACCATTAGCCAAATCTTCTGGTTTGTAGGTTAGCCCTTTAACCAGCGTGTCCAGTTTGGCGACATTCTGTTGTAGTTCACTGGACAATTTTTTGGTATCCGGGGTAATTTCACCACGACCAAACAAGTCACGTTCAATCGCATGGAATCCGTGCCAGCCGACTTTAGGGTCGAGATTAGACGCTCGCATATCAATGAGATAGTCAAGATTACCGGCATTATTGGTGGCTTTGAAGCCAGGCAGCACAAAGCCATCTACATTGGATTCAATACGTTCATAGAAAGGGCGCGCTTTAGCATAATCAGCTTTCGCTTTGCTTAAATCGCCGGCATTAATATCTGCGGCCAGGCGATTAACAGCAACAACCATGGCATCAACCACACCATTTACATAGATAGCGTAGTCTTTCGTACCTTGCGCCAGCAGCGTCGCGGTACTGCCAGTAGGCCGAATTGCGCTTTTACCGGTAACGGTAAAATTGATCATTTCCTGTTTGGCGCCCGGGCAATAAATTTGATATTTGCCACCATCAAGGGTCAGCGTAAATTTCACGGCCGGCAGACCAGGGGCAAGGTTTTCTTTCTCACCAAGTATACGATTATTGCTCTGCAACTCGACTTCGGTAATGGCGGTTGCGGTCTTATTGATAACATTAAACGTAATCGGACCTGCTTTCGCTGAATTGTTGTCAATCATACAGGTGCCGCCGTCTGCCCCCGTCATAGTGATATTCACTTGTGAAACACCGTTTTTTACCGGAGCAGACATGGCATTATTTGCCGAAGCCCCCATCGAAAACATTAGCAGTGTAGTCAGGCCAGCAACGGTCATCAGCGGTTCTTTTCGCTTAACTATTTTTTTAGACATGAGTTTATTTCCTTTGGTTATTTTCAGGTAATGTCGTCGATTTTGCGGGGCTAAATAACAGGCTGTTTTTGGCAGATATCGGCTGTCGTTGCTTATGGTGTGTCCATGACATCCGTAATGCGCAAAAGACAAAAATAAGCGCGAGTACAGTTAAAAAGAGGGGCAGTATTACGGCCCAGAAACGGGAAGAATCCTGAAGCGTCTGCATCCGTTGCAGCGCCGCCTCAACGTTTTGTCGATAGGCGCGGGCCACCTGCCAGTGACATGCAGACATAGGCTTATCATTACGGGCGGTGACAGTTCTTGGTGATTGAAGACCGCTTCCCGAGAGCGTGACAACATCATCGGAATGCCCGCTGGCGTTCAGTAACACCCCTTGAGCAATAGAGACATCAATGGCGCAGTGAACTGTCCATTCCGCCTGATAGGGGCCAGGATGCTGTGAGGGATTCAGGCCAATAGGAATACGGTTACCATAGAGCTCAACGACTTGATCCAGGGTCAGTACCTTAGGCGCGTCCTCGGGTGTCAGTGACCGTCTGATCGACCACATCTCGACCACAAACCCATCATGGTTACCCTTCACCTGCGCATCAGTGGATAAATTCAATATTCTGGGTTTACTGCCGGTTGATATCACGTTTAGCTGATAACCATTGTCCGCTTTTTTCAGGAGTGTCAGTTGACCGGCTGGGTTTTGTGTCTCGTTACTGACCAAGGGTGCAGTATTCGGTATTTGCAACGTGGGCTTGGGGTAATACAGGAACAATGACAAGGCAGACAAAGCCAGTACCAGAGCACTACTCAACAGCCAACGTACGGCTACTTTTGTCGAAGGACGACGGTCTGAGGGCCAGTAGATAAACAGGACAACGATAGCAATATAGAAAAACCACCCTAGCACTTCTATCAAACACGGGTCTGCCGGAATACCAAGCACACCGGTGATCAATGCAGACTGTATCGAACCCGGTGGCACCAACCAGGAGAGGTTGGCAATCCGCTCCTGGCCGATATTAAGCCAACCGGCTTCATGGGCACTGCGCAGAGAGGTAATAATCAATCCCCCCGCGACCAGGATCAGGAAAAGACCGGTAAAACGGAAAAATCGAGACAGATTGATACGAACGCCGCCGAAATAGATACCGCAGCCAATAATGACTGCCATGATCAGACCGATAACAGCGCCGATGGCAGCCCACGCGGCAGATTGCGCCACTGAGAAAGTAGCCAGCAAAAAAACGCTCGTCTCGAAGCCCTCTTTGAGAACGGCCAGAAACGCCATACTGGCCAGCGCCCAGGCACTGGATTGGCTGATGGCCTGTGCGGCTTCGTTTTCCAGCGCTCTCTTCATATTATGAGCATGCGTATTCATCCACATAATCATGCCGGTGACAAAGAAGACGGCGACAGCACCGATAATCGCCTCCATCCCTTCCTGGCTTGCCTGAGGTAACGCGTGTTCAGTCATTTCAAGCACGACACCGACAATCACAGAAAGGAGAACGGCCAGAAAAACCCCCGCCCACATGGCAGTGAGACTTTTGCCATTTTTACGTAAAAAAGCCGCAATAATGCCAACGATAAGCGCCGCTTCCAACCCCTCACGCAGCCCGATAACGAATGTAGCTAACAATGAACTCGCCCCTGGAAATAGGATGTTCGATTAAACAGTAATGATTATTGATATCATTTAGTTTATCAATAGAGAAGGCGCAGTGTATGAGCATTTGAAACTGAGTGAGTCTAAAAAGACTTTTTTATATAAAAGGATGTCTTTTTGTATCTATACATGTAAAACGACATGCAAGAGTGCCCTTCCTGGCAACCGGGGAACCGTCACCGCGCTAAAATCGGTAAGCGTGCGTCGCGCGATAAGGCGCGACAGCAACATTTCACGGTTAACATCACTATCCACAGAACGTTCAACATCACAGCGGGACACCGATTGAACAGATTCAGAAATGAATGACGCCTTTGATCAGATCGCGGTTATTAATCACATCCTTTTCATAAACATCGGCCAGCACATCAAAACGGTAACGGTGGGTCAACATCATCTCGGCCCTGAGCTTGCCCTCAACCATTAAGCGCCCCACTTTGGCAAAGTCGTCCAGGGTTGCATTACGGCTTCCCATTATGGTGGTCTCTTTCTTATGGAATTCAGGATCAGAAAACTGCAATTCCCCTTTAAACAGTCCGACGAAAATGATGCTGCCGCCGTGACGAATCAAATTAACGGTGTTATTCATCGCCAGCGGATTGCCGGTGGCGTCGATCACCTTCTGCGCCAGCGAGCCACTGAATTTCTCACGCAACTGCGCATCAAAATCTGCCTGCGCAGGATCCAATGCTTCAAGCTGTAGATACCGTTGTACATGAGTACGTCGTTCCGCACTGGTATCTGCAACCAACACATGAGCGCCGTCCGCCTTGGCTATCGCCGCCACACCCAACCCGATAGGCCCGGCCCCCACCACCAGCACCGGCTCTTCGGGTTTGATCTCTGCCCGACAAACAGCATGAGCACTGATAGCAAATGGCTCAATCAATGCCGCAGATTCAGGATCAATCCCCTCCGCCAATAAAATATTAGTCACCGGTACACTCAGATATTCACTAAATCCACCATCCTGATGTACACCAATCACTGAAATATTTTCGCAGCAATTAGTACGCCCACTCAAGCAAGCCGGGCATTTTTTACAGGCCACATAGGGGATAACTACGACCTGTTTTCCGATTCGTATATCATGAATATTATTGCCAAGACCGACCACCTCCCCACATATTTCATGGCCTAACACCCGTGGATAACTGAAAAAAGGTTGTTTCCCCGCCCAGGCATGAATATCCGTACCACAAATTCCCACTGTCTTTATTTTTATCAACACCTCATTATCTGCCGGAATGGGCTTATTACGCTGCTGGAAAAGCATATTTTCTGGTTCTAAACACACCAATGATTTCATCATAACCATTTTTTAAATCTCCCTTTCTGTATTACGACAGTTATTAATGAAAAAATTAAATAGGTTTAAACCACAAACATAATTTGTGATTCATCACGAAAAAAAATGTTTTAAATATGGTTTTAATAACAAAAAAAACAGGAACCTGAAAATGAGCCGCTCACAAAATCTCCGCCACAACGTGATTAACCAGATTATTGACGGGATGGTCCGCGGCCATATCCCTTCACCGCTACCTTCCCAGTCGGCATTGGCCGAAATGTACAATATCAGCCGCACCACCGTCCGCCATATTTTAAACCACCTCACGGAACAAGGCGTCTTGGCGCAAGTAGGCAGGGACTACAGCATCATACGAACACCTGGGCACCATGACGGTTTTGAGTGCATTTCCGCGCCGCTGGACGAACAAAACCGGATTTTTGAGCAGGCTTTTTTCAATATGATCAATCAGCGCCAGCTAAAAAGTGGTGAAACATTCTCTGAACTGCAACTGGCCAGAGCCGCTGGCGTTAGCCCGGTCGTGGTACGCGAATATCTGCTGAAATTTTGCCGCTACAATCTGATCGTCAGTGAACGTCGCGGTCAGTGGAGCATGAAACAGTTTGATCAGTCGTATGCTGAACAACTCTTTGAATTACGTGAAATGCTGGAAATCCATTCATTACAACACTTTCTGAACCGGCCAGAACATGATCCATTATGGCTGGAGGCCAAAGCCCTGCTTGAACGCCACCGATTGTTACGTGACAGCATTGGCGACAATTACCGCATGTTCTCCCAGCTTGACCGTGATTTTCACGCTCTGATCCTTTCCGCTGCTAAAAATACGTTTTTCAATCAATCCCTTGAGATCATATCTGTTATTTTCCATTTTCATTATCAGTGGGATGAGAGTGATTTAAAACAACGCAACATTATTGCTGTTGATGAACACATGACCATCCTCAGCGCCTTGATCTGCCGTAACGACCTGGATGCCACGCTGGCATTGCGTAATCATCTGGAAACCGCAAAACAATCGATGATTCGTTCCATCAATCAATATTGAACCGCTCAATCATTAAGTACCGATTAAAAACAGGAAATTATTATCAACAGCACGAAATTGTAAAAACACCAGCGAAAATAAATTCAATGCATTCTACGCTCATCCCAAGTCGACTTAATTACCCGGTTGTTAGTGAGTTAGCGGTTAAATTTAATAGTCTCATGCGCATAAATTAAAAACCGCATTTCCCTCTCTTTGACGCCAGAATTTTAGCGAAAAAGAAATAATAAATATCCAGGAGTAAAGTGTGGATAATACACATATTACAATTGATGGGCAGAATGATTTTAATAAAACAGGCAGTGCTGGTAATTCCACGCCACAAAATGGAATTCTTCAACCCAGCACTCGTATTAAACGCATTCAGACTACGGCAATAATTTTGTTATTTTTTGCCGCAGTCATTAATTATCTCGACCGTAGTTCTCTGTCAGTAGCCAATATGACAATTCGTACGGAACTGGGCTTAAGCGCCACGGAAATTGGCGTGTTGTTATCGGTGTTCTCACTGGCATATGGCATCGCCCAACTGCCCTGTGGTCCGTTGTTGGATCGTAAAGGACCACGCATTATGCTGGGACTGGGAATGTTCTTCTGGTCACTGTTCCAGGCGTTGTCCGGGTTGGTACACAATTTCACTCAGTTTGTACTGATCCGCATCGGTCTGGGGATTGGTGAGGCGCCGATGAATCCTTGCGGTGTAAAGGTCATTAATGATTGGTTTAACATCAAAGAACGCGGACGCCCGATGGGGTTCTTTAATGCGGCATCCACCATCGGTCTGGCAATAAGTCCGCCCATTCTGGCGGCGATGCTAATCACTATCGGCTGGCGGGGGATGTTTGTCACTATCGGGATTATGGGGGTTTTTCTCTCCATTGGCTGGTATATGCTCTATCGCAATCGCGAGCAGATTGCGTTGACCGATGCAGAGCAGACCTATCTTAATGCTGGCAGTGTGAATAACCGCCGTGACCCCATGAGTTTTCGCGAATGGCGTGGTTTATTCCGTCACCGCACAATGTGGGGCATGATGCTGGGCTTCAGCGGCATTAACTACACAGCCTGGCTATATCTGGCATGGTTGCCGGGCTATCTGCAAAGTACTTATAACCTGGACCTGAAAAGCACCGGGCTAATGGCGGCTATCCCTTTCCTGTTTGGCGCAGCAGGAATGCTCTCCAATGGCTATGTGACTGATTTCCTGGTTAAGCGGGGTATGGCCCCCATCAAGAGCCGCAAACTCAGCATCGTTATTGGTATGCTGTTGTCTGCTGCATTTACCTTTGTCGTTCCCCAGGCGACGACCACCATAAGCGCCGTTTTGCTGATCGGTATGGCGCTGTTTTGCATTCACTTCGCTGGAACCTCCTGCTGGGGACTCATCCACGTCGCGGTCGCCTCACGGATGACCGCTTCGGTAGGCAGCATCCAGAACTTCGCCAGCTTTATCTTTGCGTCGTTCGCGCCCATCGTTACCGGCTGGGTTGTAGACACCACGCATTCATTTCATCTGGCACTGACGATCTGTGCCGGTATTACGGTACTGGGCGCGCTGGCTTACGTCGTCCTGGTACATCAACCGATCAGCGATCCCAGCACACAAGAATAATGATGAAATCTTCACGGATAATGGCTGGAACCTGCACCAGCAATAACCAGAAACCGCGCAGTAGGCTGAGTTTGATGGCAAGGTGTACATAACGGTGATAATGGGCAGATCATACAGGCGCTGCAAGCACCTCCTTGTGAGCTCAAACTGGTCATCTTCTGATGGAGGCGCTACAGATAATGTGGGGGTTTAACAGTGAATATGGTCGGATAGCGTCGGACGCGTCAAAAAACACGCACTTTCTGAATGGACCAATGACAGATTTGAATGGATGTCTATCAGGAAGAAATGAAGAAGAATTGGAGCGGGAAACGAGACTCGAACTCGCGACCCCGACCTTGGCAAGGTCGTGCTCTACCAACTGAGCTATTCCCGCTCGGGAGTGTTGCGCCGTACCTGCATTTCATTGCCGGTACGGGGTGCGAATTATACGAGAAAAGTGTTGCTCTGCAAGCCCCTGGAGCAGAATTTGTGCCTGATTGCAGATAAAAGCAACAACTCGCCAGGTAACACCTTGTCCCGGAAACACTTTTTTTCCTGGCACTATTTCCAGCACGTTTCCGCTGTGGTCGAACAGAGATCAGAGCTGGATAAAATGCTCACGATAGTAGGCCAGCTCAGCCACCGACTCACGAATATCATCCAACGCCTGATGCGTATTACGCTTCGTGAATCCGGTTAGAATTTCCGGCTTCCAGCGGATCGCCAACTCTTTCAGCGTGCTGACATCCAGATACCGATAGTGAAAATAGGCTTCCAGCTCAGGCATATAGCGGAATAAAAAACGACGATCCTGTCCGACGCTGTTGCCACAAATTGGTGATTTTCCTGCCGGGACCCACTGTTGCAGAAATTTCAACGTTTCCAGCTCAGCGGCGCGTTCACTAAACTGGCTGGCCTTCACCCGCTCAACCAGTCCGCTGCCAGTATGAGTACGAACATTCCAGTCATCCATCAACGCCAGTTGGCTATCTGGTTGATGTACCGCCAGTGTTGGCCCTTCCGCCAGCACATTCAGATTGGCATCGGTCACCAGCGTGGCGATTTCAATGATGTGGTCACGCTCGGGATCCAGTCCCGTCATTTCAAGATCGATCCAGATCAGTCTGTTTTCATCTACCATTGGGAAGGTCCTATTGTGATTTTGTGTGCCGGTTTCTGCCATGAAGGCCACAAGGTGTGGACAAACATCCGGCATCGGTTAATTAAAACAAAATAGCGTGTATTATAGTCGCTTCAATCGCCACGGGCGATAATTGCAGTATCAAGTGAGGCTTAGTGAGCAAAAAGAAACTGTCGAAAGGTCAGCAGCGTAGGGTCAGCGCCAATCATCAGCGCCGCCTGAAGCACGCGGATAACAAGATAGAATGGGATGACAACCAACTGAGTGAAGCTCAGGAAGGCATCATCATCAGTCGTTTTGGCATGCATGCCGACGTGGAAGCCGTCGACGGCACGCTACATCGCTGTAATCTTCGCCGCACCATTTCGTCATTGGTCACCGGAGACCGCGTAGTCTGGCGTGCCGGCAATGAGGCGCTGTCCGGCATCAGCGGTATCGTGGAAGCCGTACACCCACGCCAGTCGGTACTGACTCGTCCCGATTATTATGACGGTATTAAACCGATTGCCGCCAATATTGATCAGATCGTGATCGTGTCCTCTATCCTCCCCGAACTGTCTTTAAATATGATCGACCGCTATCTGGTGGCTTGCGAAACACTGGAAGTCGAGCCGATGCTGGTGCTGAACAAAATCGATCTGCTGGACGACGAGTCCCTGAAATTCGTGGAAAAACTGATGGATATTTACCGTGCACTGCACTATCGGGTGTTGATGGTTTCCAGCCACACTCAGCAGGGTATTCCGGAACTGGAAGCCGCGTTGACCGGACGGATCAGTATCTTTGCCGGTCAGTCCGGGGTAGGAAAATCCAGTCTGCTCAACTCGCTGCTCTATCCAGGGGCCGCACGCATCGTGGTCAACGATGTGTCCGGCAATTCTGGATTAGGTCAACACACCACAACAGCGTCCCGTCTGTACCATTTTCCGAGTGGCGGTGATGTTATCGATTCTCCCGGCGTGCGGGAGTTCGGTCTCTGGCATCTGAATCCGGAACAGGTGACTCAGGGTTTTATCGAATTCAGGAATTACCTCGGCAATTGTAAATTCCGCGACTGCAAACACAATAACGACCCAGGCTGTGCCATCCGTGCGGCACTGGAACGGGGTGAGATTGCGGCGGAGCGGTTTGAAAATTACCACAGTATCCTGGACAGCATGGCACAGGTAAAAACGCGTAAATCCTTTTCCGATTCAGATAACTGACATTTATCGCATCCATCGCTACAATGCGCCCTTTTCCACCCTGGCGCATCATTAATCCAAGAGGTTCACTGTGTTGGATAGTATCAAGATAGCTCTACAATATTTGTTGCCGAAAATATGGCTGACACGTCTGGCTGGCTGGGGCGCGGAGCGACAGGCAGGTATCCTGACCAAACTGGTTATCGACCTGTTCGTGCGCTGCTACCGGGTCAACATGAAGGAAGCGCAGCAATCAGACACTGCCGCGTACCGCACTTTCAACGAATTCTTTGTCCGTCCTCTGCGTCTGGGTATCCGTCCGATTGATCCGCACGCCCACCGGCTGGTACAACCTGCTGATGGTGCTATTTCCCAATTGGGGAGCATTACTGACGGCAAAATCCTCCAGGCCAAGAACCACGATTACACACTGGAAGCGCTGCTGGCAGGCAACTACATCATGGCTGACCTGTTCCGTGACGGTCTGTTTGCCACCATCTATCTGTCACCAAAGGATTATCATCGCGTGCATATGCCTTGTGATGGTGTGCTGCGCGAGATGATTTATGTCCCGGGTGATCTGTTTTCCGTTAACCCGTTGACTGCCCAAAATGTCCCCAATCTGTTTGCCCGTAACGAACGGGTTATCTGTCTGTTTGACACACCGTTCGGCCCGATGGCGCAGATCCTGGTAGGGGCGACCATTGTTGGCAGTATCGAAACCGTATGGGCAGGCACAGTAACGCCGCCACGTGAAGGCATCATCAAACGCTGGACCTATCCCGCCGAAGGTGAAGGCGCAATTGTGCTGGAAAAAGGTCAGGAAATGGGGCGCTTCAAGCTGGGCTCGACGGTGATCAACCTGTTTGCCGCCGGCAGTGTACAACTGATGTCTACTCTTGCCAGCCACAGTGTCACTCGTGTGGGTGAACCTTTCGCCGAAGAACCGCACACGGTAGAAACCAACGCTGACACGCCGGATGGAGCAGACTGCACCCCATAAACACCACGCTACAATGATTAAGGGAGGCTAGCCGTGCGTCTGATACTGATTTTCTTACTGGGATGCCTGTTATCAACCGCATCGCTAGCCGCCAAAATCCCCACCGACGCGCAACTGCGTCAGGATTTGCAACAGGCGGAAAGTAATAAAAGCCTGCCTAATCAGGCAGACATAATTAAAGAACTACAATCCGCCCTGCGTATGCTCAATGAAAGCAAGGAAGCACAACAACGGGCCGCGCAGTACCAGAACGTGATTGATGATTTCCCGAAACTGACCCGGCAACTACATCAGCAACTGACTGCCGAGGACAACAAATCGCCTCCTGCCACGCATAACCTTTCGATTAACGATCTTGAACAGCAGATTGTACAAACCAGCAGCCAGTTGCTGGAGCGGAGCCGCCTACTACAGCAAGAGCAGGATTGGCTACGGGAAATCATCGATTCACTGTCCCAACTGCCACAGCAACAAACCGAAGCCAACCGTGCACTAAGTGATATTGAGCGACGAATTCAGGCGCTGGGTGTGCCGAATACCCCGCTCGGACAAGCCCAACTCGCCGCCCTGCAGGCGGAATCGGCGCTGCGTAAAAGTCGTGTCGATGAGTTGGCGCTGGCTCAGCTTTCCGCCAGCAACCGACAGGAACTGTCGCGCCTGCGTGGCGAGCTTTACCAGAAACAGCGTGATCGACTGGATAATCAGCTGCAAACCCAGCGCAACACAATAAACACCTTGCGACAGCAGGAAGCGGAACAAGCACTGGAGCGCACAGAGCTACTGGCAGAGCAGAGTGGTGATTTACCCACCATCATTGCCAAACCGTTACAGATTAATCGCGAATTGTCGTTAGCACTGAATCAGCAGGCACAGCGTATGGACCTGATTTCCTCACAGCAACGTCAGGCTGCGGCACAGACGCTTCAGGTACATCAGGCATTGAGTACATTGCGCGAACAGGCGCAATGGCTGGGCTCTTCGACCGCCTTGGGGGAAACGCTGCGCGCCCAGGTCGCTCGCCTGCCCGACATGCCAAAGCCCCAGTTACTGGACAGAGACATGGCCCAATTGCGTGTGCAGCGGCTGCATTATGACGATTTGCTCAGTCAACTACCAAAAACCGAGCTGGCCAGACAGGATAATGGCTCACCACTGACCACCGCGCAGCAAAAAATCCTTGACGATCAGCTACGCACGCAACGTGAATTACTGACCTCTCTGATATCTGGTTGCGACACACTGGTCCTTGAATTGACCAAGCTGAAAGTCGCCAATAATCAGTTGGAAGACGCGTTGTTAGAAATTCGTGAGGCCGCACACCGTTACCTGTTCTGGGTGGCGGACGTCGAACCGATAACCTTCGCCTACCCAATCACACTGCTGAAAGATTTATCATTGCTGCTGTCGCTGGACACGCTGACCCAACTCGGCAGGGCCATGATCATGATGGTCACCAGCCGCGATACGCTGTTACCGCTGCTGGGCGCATTGCTGCTGGTAGGGTTCAGTGTTGGCTCTCGTCGTCATTACCATGCCTTTATGCAGCGTGCCAGCGATCGGGTGGGTAAAGTCACCCTAGACCATTTTATGCTGACTCTACGCACGGTATTCTGGTCGGTTATGGTGGCTATTCCACTCCCGGTATTGTGGGCCGCGCTGGGATATGGCTTGCAGAATGCCTGGCCTTATCCGGTGGCCGTGGCTATCGGCGACAGTGTTACTGCTACCGTACCACTGATGTGGGTAGTGATGATCAGTGCAGCGTTTGCCCATCGGCAGGGGCTGTTCATCGTGCACTTTGGCTGGTCCCCGATACGGGTAGCTCGGGCTATGCGCTATTACCAGCTATCTATCGGTTTTATCGTCCCCTTGATCATGGCGCTTATCACGTTTGACAATCTTAATGACCGTGAATTTTCCAGTACGCTGGGGCGCCTGTGTTTTATCTTGTTGTGTATGGCCCTCACGCTGGTAACCACCAGCCTCAAGCGGGCTGGCATTCCACTCTATCTGGATAAAGCCGGTTCCGGGGAAAATCCAGCCAACCGTGGCATGTGGAACATCCTGATTTTCATGCCGCTAGTGGCTGCGCTGGCCGCCAGTCTGGGTTATCTGACGACATCCCAGGCGCTGTTGGCCCGGCTGGAAACGTCCGTGGCCATCTGGTTTTTCCTGCTCGTGGTTTATCACATCATTCGTCGCTGGATGCTGATTCAGCGCCGTCGCATTGCCTTTGATCGTGCCAGACAACGTCGTGCCGAAATCCTGGCCCAGCGAGCGCGGGGGGAAGAAGAATCGCTATCGTCCAGCGGCTATGACATCGGTGGCGACACATTGGAAGAACCGGTAGTAGATTTGGATGCTATCAGCGCCAAATCACTAAAACTGGTGCGTTCAATCCTGACACTTATCGCGCTGGTTTCGGTGATTGCGTTGTGGTCAGAAATCCATTCCGCCTTTGCGTTTCTGGGAAATATCAGTCTATGGGATGTCACCAGTACCGTGAAAGGGGTGGAAAGCGTGCAACCAATTACCCTTGGTGCAGTGCTGATTGCCATGCTGATTTTTTTCATCACCGTACAGTTGATGCGAAACTTACCCGCCTTGCTGGAACTGGCGCTGTTACAGCATATCGAGCTCGCACCCGGCACCGGTTATGCCATCACCACAGTCAGTAAATACCTGCTGATGCTAATAGGTGGTTTGATCGGGTTCTCGATGATTGGCATTGAGTGGGCGAAACTACAGTGGTTGGTCGCTGCGTTGGGCGTGGGATTGGGCTTTGGCTTGCAGGAGATTTTCGCCAACTTTATTTCTGGCCTGATTATTCTGTTCGAAAAGCCGATTCGTATTGGCGATACCGTCACGATCCACGATCTCACTGGCTGTGTCATGCGGATTAACACCCGGGCCACGACCATTTCAGACTGGGACCGTAAAGAGATCATTGTTCCCAACAAAGCGTTTATTACCGAACAGTTTATCAACTGGTCGCTGTCCGATTCCGTGACCCGCGTGGTGGTAAGTGTTCCGGCCCCGGCGCAGGCCAATAGCCAGGAAGTGACGGAACTATTGCTGGAGGTGGCAAAACAGAGTGATCTGGTTCTGGATAATCCGCCGCCGGAAGTTTTTCTGGTGGATCTGACACAGGGTATCCAGATTTTCGAGCTACGCATTTTTGCCGCTGAAATGGGGCACCGGATGCCGTTGCGTCATCAGCTACATCAATTGATTCTGGAAAGTTACCGCCAACACAATCTGGTCATACCGTTCCCACCCTTTCAGGTGCAGATGGATTCGGTGCAGATGTCTGGACGCACATCCACTACCGGTGGCGTTTAATCGCTGGTGCCATCCGGGTGGTGGCACCACTCGCAAGAACCCTTGCTATTACGCTCTATCAACAGAAAATGCGATCACATCGCTCAATGTTTCAGCGTTCAATGCCAACATAATCAGACGATCCACACCCAGCGCCACACCGGCACACTCCGGCATACCGGCTTCCAGCGCGGCCAGCAGATTTTCATCGATCGGCTGTACTGGCAGACCGCGGGCGGTACGTTTGCGGTTATCCTGTTCAAAGCGTTGGCGTTGTTCATGACTGTCGGTTAATTCACGAAAACCATTCGCCAGTTCGATGCCTTTAAAATAGACTTCAAACCGCTCGGCCACACGATGATCTTCGGTACTGATTTCCGCCAGTGATGCCTGGGTAGCCGGAAAATGGTAAACAAAGGCCGGTTTGTCACGTCCGATATTGGTTTCCACACCCACCGTAAACAGCAGTTGCAGTAAGGTATCGCGGTCGTTTTCATTAGCTGCGACATCCCCAACACCCAGTTTTTCCGCCACGTCACGTAATTGCGCTTTGTCTGCGGACAACGGGTCAATCTCAAGGTGACGTTGAAAAGCCTGCTGATAAGTAAGCCTTTCGGCATTGTCGCATTCCAGCACCTGCTGCAACAGATCGTCCACCTCGTTCATCAGGCGGTACATATCATAGTGCAGGCGATACCACTCCAGCATGGTAAACTCGGGATTGTGATGGCGACCAGATTCTTCATTACGAAAACTGCGGCACAACTGAAATATCGGTCCACTACCTGCGGCTAGCAGACGCTTCATGTGATATTCCGGGCTGGTCATTAGATATAGTGTTAATCCTTCAGCCGCACCAGGGCCGACAAAGTGGGTCTGGAACGGGGAAAGGTGAACATCTGTTACCGTCGCCTGACTCATGGCTGGCGTTTCAACTTCCAGTACGCCGCGATCAGCGAAGAAACGTCGGATATCCATCATGATCGATGCCCGTTTCAACAGTGTGGCGATAGAAGCGCTGGGTTGCCAACTTGCCGTTTCGCTCAAGGTGATTACTCCAAAGGTCAAACAGGTGGTGCAGTCTACCCGCATCATGTCAACCAGACAAATTATATCCCGTGAAAGATTTTCTTATATTGTCAGTAAAGACACCATTAAAGAAATACACTTTTCATCTTTCAAGTTTTATACCCCAAATAATTCGAGTTGCAGGAAGGCGGTAAGAGAGTGAATCCCGAGGAGCTTACTCAGGTAAGTGATTCGGGTGAACGAACGCAGCCAACACACCTACAACTTGAAGTATGACAGGTATAGATATGTTCGCTGCTTTTACTCACCCCAGTCGCTCACTGATGTAAACTCCTGGGGACTCACACGGTTACCGCCTTCCTGCTACTTGAAGTTTATTGGGTATAAAAATATTATTTCCACCGAAATAAGCGTATCGATCACGTTTTATAAACTATGTCCGAAAGCGTGTTAAAAAACAGCAAAATACTGGATCACATCAAATTCCATTTACTTTTAAGTCGGTATAATCATTTCCACACAAAAAAGAGATAGTTATCTATTCTTAATAGGCGAATAAATGTTTTTTCCTTCTTTTTTAACGTGTTAATAATTAAAAAGAAATAAACGATATATGCTGAATAGATATTATTTTCTTAATTTAATTTAATTAACTTAAGTAACTGGAGGAGTGCATTGCAAACCTTTAATGCCGACTTGGCCATTATCGGGGCCGGGGGCGCTGGTTTACGAGCGGCAATTGCTGCCGCCGAAGCTAATCCCCAACTGAAGATTGCTCTGATCTCTAAAGTTTATCCCATGCGTAGCCATACTGTGGCTGCCGAAGGGGGATCAGCAGCAGTCACTCAGGATCACGATAGCTTTGATTTCCATTTTCACGATACCGTCGCAGGTGGTGACTGGTTGTGCGAACAGGATGTTGTCGACCAGTTCGTACAAAGTTGTCCACGTGAAATGACCCAACTGGAGCAATGGGGCTGCCCCTGGAGCCGCAAACCGGATGGTTCTGTCAACGTGCGCCGTTTTGGGGGAATGAAGATTGAGCGTACCTGGTTCGCCGCTGACAAAACCGGCTTCCATATGCTACATACGTTGTTCCAGACGTCCCTGAAATACCCGCAGATTCAGCGCTTTGACGAACATTTCGTGCTGGATATTCTGGTAGATGACGGACAGGCTCGCGGGCTTGTCGCCATCAATATGATGGAAGGCACACTGGTTCAGATCCGCGCCAACGCCGTGATTATGGCCACCGGTGGCGCTGGCCGTGTTTACCGTTATAACACCAACGGCGGTAT
Source organism: Prodigiosinella confusarubida (assembly GCF_002847015.1). Classification (GTDB taxonomy): domain Bacteria; phylum Pseudomonadota; class Gammaproteobacteria; order Enterobacterales; family Enterobacteriaceae; genus Prodigiosinella; species Prodigiosinella aquatilis. Next base: position 1,115,876 of record NZ_CP025085.1, on the reverse strand, counting down.
CGTCACCGGTGACGGTATGGGCATGGCATTCCGTCACGGCGTTCCACTGCGTGATATGGAGTTCGTCCAGTACCATCCAACAGGTCTGCCAGGCTCCGGCATCCTGATGACGGAAGGCTGCCGTGGTGAAGGCGGTATCATGGTCAACAAAGATGGCTACCGTTACCTACAGGATTACGGTATGGGGCCGGAAACGCCGCTGGGTCAGCCGAAAAATAAATACATGGAACTGGGACCGCGTGACAAAGTATCGCAGGCCTTCTGGCATGAATGGCGTGCCGGTCGCACCATTTCCACCCCGCTGGGTGATGTGGTTTACCTTGACCTGCGTCATCTGGGTGAAAAGAAACTGAAAGAGCGTCTGCCGTTCATCTGTGAATTGGCTCAGGCTTATGTCGGTGTCGACCCGGTGAAAGAGCCCATTCCAATTCGTCCGACCGCACACTACACCATGGGCGGCATCGAAACAGACCAGCAGTGTGAAACCCGAATCAAGGGGTTGTTTGCCGCCGGTGAATGCTCCTCTGTCGGTCTGCATGGTGCCAACCGTCTGGGCTCCAACTCCCTGGCAGAACTCGTCGTATTTGGTCGTATCGCTGGCGAACATGCCACCCAGCGCTCTCTGGAATCGGCCCCGGCCAACGCCAGTGCGTTGGATGCACAGGCTCGCGATGTAGAACAGCGTCTGCATACCCTGATGAAACAGGAAGGCACAGAGAGCTGGGCGAAGATCCGCGACGAAATGGGTATATCGATGGAAGAAGGTTGCGGTATCTACCGTACTACCGAGTTAATGCAAAAAACGCTGGATAAGCTGGCTGAGCTGAAAGAACGCTTCAAACGCGTGAAGATTACCGACCATTCCAGCGTATTCAATACCGACCTGCTTTATACCATCGAACTGGGACACAGCCTGGACGTCGCGCAATGTATGGCGCACTCCGCTATCAACCGTAAAGAATCCCGTGGTGCGCACCAGCGTCTGGATGAAGGCTGCACCGAACGTGATGATGTGAATTTCCTGAAACACACACTGGCGTTCTACAACCCGGAAGGCGCACCTCGTCTGGAGTACAGTGATGTGAAGATCACCAAACTACCGCCGGCAAAACGTGTGTACGGGGGCGAGGCTGACGCTCAGGAAAAAAGTGATAAGGAGCAAGCGAATGGCTGAGATGCAAACGCTAAAAATGGAAGTCATGCGCTATAACCCGGAGCAGGACAACGCGCCGCACGCTGAAATCTATGAAGTGCCCTATAACAAACAGACCTCTTTGCTGGATGCGCTGGGCTACATTAAAGACAACCTGGCACCGGACCTGTCTTATCGCTGGTCCTGCCGGATGGCGATTTGCGGCTCCTGCGGCATGATGGTCAACAACGTGCCAAAACTGGCCTGTAAAACCTTTCTGCGTGACTACCCCAACGGCGTGAAAGTGGAAGCACTGGGTAACTTCCCGATTGAACGCGACCTGGTGGTGGATATGACTCATTTTATTGAGAGTCTGGAAGCTATCAAACCGTACATCATCGGTAATGACCGTAAACCGGAACAGGGGCCTAACAAGCAGACCCCGGCACAGATGGCCAAATACCATCAGTTCTCCGGCTGTATCAACTGTGGATTGTGCTATGCCGCCTGCCCGCAGTTCGGTCTGAATCCTGAATTTATCGGTCCGGCCGCTATTACACTGGCACATCGCTACAACCTGGATAACCGTGATCACGGCAAAAAAGAACGCATGCCGCAGTTGAACGGTGATAACGGGGTGTGGACCTGTACCTTTGTTGGTTACTGCTCGGAAGTGTGTCCGAAGCATGTCGATCCTGCCGCTGCCATCCAACAGGGCAAGGTCGAAAGCGCTAAAGACTTCATGATTGCCATGCTGAAACCACAATAAGGGAGGGAGGCAAATAATGACAACCAAACGTAAAGCGTATGTCCGCGACATGACGCCGACCTGGTGGAAAAAGCTGGGATTTTATCGCTTCTATATGTTGCGCGAAGGTACCGCTGTTCCCGCTGTCTGGTTCAGCATTGTACTGCTGTATGGCGTATTTTCATTGAAAGCGGGTCCGGAAGGCTGGGCGCATTTTGTTGGATTTTTGCAACACCCACTGGTCTTGCTCATCAATATTATTGCCCTGCTGGCAGCGGTTCTCCATACCAAAACCTGGTTTGAACTGGCACCCAAAGCCAGCATTATCGTGATTAAAGATGAAAAAATGGGGCCTGAGCCAATCATTAAAGGGCTATGGGCAGTCACTGTGGTGGTAACGCTGGCCATACTGGCTATCGCATTACTGTTCTGATCAGGAGGAATAACGTGATTAACCAAACACCCAAACGCTCCGATGAACCACCTTTCTGGGGCTTGTTCGGTGCCGGTGGCATGTGGAGCGCCTTCTTCGCACCGGTGATCATCCTGCTGGTCGGTATCCTGTTGCCGTTGAGCATATTCCCGGATGCACTGGGCTATGAACGCATCGCTATGTTCAGTCAGAGCATTATCGGCCGTATTTTTCTGCTGCTGATGATTGTTCTGCCATTGTGGTGTGGTCTGCACCGTATCCATCACGCCACGCATGACCTGAAAATCCACATCCCGGCCGGGAAATGGGTATTTTACGGTCTGGCCGCCATTTTGACGGTTGTGACAGTAATCGGTCTTGTAACGCTGTAAGTGATTTTTCTCTGCAACGGTCTGCATTCGCAGACCGTTTAAATTGCTGGCAATCCATACTCGTCATTTTCAAGTCGCAACGGTGTTGGCCCGTGTTCGTTCACCCGAATCGCTTACCTGAATAAGTTCATCGAAACGCTCTCTTGCCGCCTTCCTGCATTTTGAAATCTATTAAGTCTCTATGGAATCGAAACGCTACGATTTTACCGTTAAAAAACTAATCTGGATTAATCATTCAGGCGATGCAGTAAGTGATATTTTAATGAGACTTAGTAAAAGAATAGCTATAGCATCATTCTGAACTGCTTATTTTTTATTGAAAATGGTTTCATTTTAATCACTATTTAACTGAAACCGAATCTCGGCATATAAAATAATAGGCTGGGTGATCATTATCCCATTATTTTATGGCGGAACATAAAAAACACCGCGCCAAGCAAGCAAAATCCTGCCCAAATATAATCAGTGCGAAATGGCTCTTTCAAAATAATCATCGAGAAAGGAATAAATACCGCCAGGCTAATGACTTCCTGCACTATTTTAAGCTGTCCGGCCGAGGCCACTTGATAGCCAATACGATTGGCGGGTACCTGTAACAAATATTCAAACAGTGCAATGCCCCAACTGACCAATGCGGCGATGATCCAGGCTCGCCCGCTAAAGTAACGCAAATGCCCGTACCAGGCGAAGGTCATAAACACATTACTGAGCGTTAACATGAATACAGTGATAATCAATGGGGACATAGACATATTCCCTTTGCAAAAGATAATGCTCATTATTACGTTTCACCAGAGAGAACACCATCAGATAACATGTCGTATTCATGTCTATTTGTATCAAAACAGTTCTGATGTGATACGGTCAAATATTAACCGTTTTTCCCCAGTCGTCGCGCAAGGTAGTAATGGTGTTGCAGTTCGCTTAATATCGGCACGAGAAGTGATAGACATAACAAGAGTGAACACCATGACAACTGTAGCTTCCGCCCCTTTTCAACTGCGTCCCATCACTGTAAGCGATAACGCTGCCATTGCCAGTGTGATACGTCGCGTTTCTGCCGAGTTTGGGCTAACAGCCGATAAGGGCTATACCGTTTCGGATCCTGATCTGGATGTTCTGTTCCAGGTATACAGTCGTTCGAAAAGTGCTTACTGGCTGGTGGTATATGATGGTGAAATCGTTGGCGGCGGTGGTATCGCACCATTATCCGGTGGGGACAAGGATATCTGCGAACTGCAGAAAATGTACTTTTTGCCGGTAGCGCGCGGAAAGGGAATGGCGAAACAGCTGGCATTGAAGGCGCTGGATTTTGCTCGCCGCCAAGGCTTTCAACGTTGTTATCTGGAAACGACCTCACACCTGACCAACGCGATTTCTCTGTATGAAAAACTGGGATTCCGGCATATTCCCTGTGCCATGGGGAACACCGGGCATACTGATTGTGAAGTGAGAATGCTGAAGCAATTATGATTGATATATAATTTTCGCTGATAATACTCAGCTAGCAGACCAGCGCTGCACCAATAAAAATGGTGCAGCGCCAGACAAAACGCTAACCAGCAAGATTAATGGCGTTTACCATCATCATCCTCGTCGTAAAAATCCTCATCTTCATCACTTTCGTCTTCGTCATCTTCACCTTCGAAGTAAGTGCCCCAGCCATCGTAATTAATATGGTAACGTTCGGCCAAATCCAGTAACTGTTCCACTTGTTCGTCGATCAGTTCGGCTTTTAACGCCAGTTCACTGATCGCATCACAACACATCAGCATGACACCGTCTTCGACTTCCAGCTCTTCGGCATCGGTAACTTCATAACCTAATTTGAATACATCTACCGCTACTTTTTCCAGGTCTTCAAATTTCTCGGCTGAGAAATGGTGTTCGATGGTGTAGAGCGCATCAGGATCGCTGCCATCTTCCAGCAACTCCTCAATGATCAGGCGCGTCTCTTCACGTTGTTCTTCCAGCAATTCGCGGTTTGCCATGCCTCAGTCCTCGTTAAATCGGAGAAAATGTCGGGTTATTGTCCCACAGGCCCGCACCCGCCTCCACCAGAAAGTTTGACCCCACCACTTGAAATTGAATAATTACACATATAAAGTGAATTTTAATTCAACTACACATGTTGAGCCACATGGAGAAGAACATCATGAACCCGTTTTACTTACGTCATTTTTTGAGATTAATGGATTTCACACCGACAGAAATAGAAAGCCTGCTGAACTTGTCAATGAAACTCAAAGCCGATAAAAAAAGCGGCACCGAGGTCCGCCACCTGCAAGGTAAAAATATCGCACTCATCTTCGAAAAAGATTCGACCCGCACTCGCTGCTCTTTCGAAGTTGCTGCATACGACCAGGGAGCACAGGTCACCTATCTGGGGTCAAGCGGCAGCCAAATCGGTCATAAAGAGTCAATGAAAGATACTGCACGGGTTCTGGGCCGGATGTATGACGGTATTCAGTATCGTGGCTATGGCCAGCATCTGGTGGAAACATTGGCGGAATTTTCCGGCGTACCGGTATGGAACGGGTTGACTGATGAATTCCATCCGACCCAGTTACTGGCAGATCTGCTGACCATGCAGGAACATTTGCCGGGCAAATCTTTGTCTGGCATGAAGCTGGCCTACGTTGGGGATACCCGTAACAATATGGGGAATACCATGCTGGAAGCGGCAGCACTCACCGGGTTGGATCTGCGTCTTATTGCGCCAAAAACCTACTGGCCAGAAGCTGGACTAGTAGCCGAATGCCAGGCAGCGGCAGCCAAGACAGGTGGATCCATCACGTTGACAGAAGATGTTGCGGCCGGGGTGAAGGATGTCGATTTTATTTATACCGACGTATGGGTTTCCATGGGTGAACCGAAGGAGGTCTGGCAACAGCGCATCAACCTGTTGAAGCCCTATCAGGTCAATATGGCAATGATCGCCGCCACCGGTAATCCGCAGGTGAAATTTCTGCACTGTTTACCGGCGTTCCACGACGATCAGACCACCATCGGTAAACAGATGGCCACGCAGTATGGCTTGCATGGTGGGATGGAAGTCACGGAGGAAGTATTTGAATCTGCGCACAGTATTGTGTTTGATCAGGCGGAAAATCGCATGCATACCATCAAAGCAGTGATGGTCGCGACATTAAGCCAGCAGTTTTAGATGGTGCATTGGCAAAAACAGCATTGACACTGCTGTTTTTGCCTTGCCATTTACATGGTATCACCATTAGAAGCGATAACTTTTTGATACCAATAGAACGACTTCTTCGGTACCCGATTTAGCTGCCCGGTACCATCGTCATGTTTATCAACATAGATAAACCCGTAGCGTTTCGCCATCTCTCCCGTTGTAAATGACACCAGATCGATACATCCCCACGGGGTATATCCCATCAGTTCCACGCCATCAATGAAGACCGCTTTTTTCATTTCCTCAATATGGGCCCGTAAATAATCAATTCGGTAATCATCGTGGCAATAACCTTTTTCGTCTGGCTTATCTACGGCACCCAGCCCGTTTTCCACAATGAAAAGCGGCACTTCATAACGTTCATAAAGTGTCACCAGCGCATAACGCAAACCGACCGGGTCAATTTGCCATCCCCAGTCACTGGCTTGCAGGTAGGGATTCGGTACCGAGTGTTCAGAACTACCGTCCATGCTGGCGGTGGTGTCACTCTGCGCATCGTGCTTCACCACGTTGGACATGTAATAGCTGAAGCCGATGTAATCCACCTTGCCCTCACGCAGGATCTTCTCATCCTCCGGTTCCATATGAATATGATAGCCTTTGAGCGCCCACTCCCGTTTGGCATAGCCAGGATAGTGACCACGCACATGTACATCCGAGAAATAGAAGCGGTCATGCATGGATTCCGTTGCCAGCATCACGTCTTCGGGATGGCTGGAGTACGGGTAGTACGGCACAAAGGAGCACATGCAGCCCACTTTCAACTCAGAATTGATTTCATGGGCTTTTTTCACCACCAGTGCGCTGGCGACAAATTGGTGATGTACCGCCTGATACATGGCTTCCTCAGGCTTTTTCTTCACCGGGAATGTTACCCCGGAACACATCCAGCCAAAGATCTCCGCCGATACGTTCTTCTGGTTGTTGATCTCATTGAACGTCATCCAATACTTCACTTTGTGCTTGTAACGTTCAATCACCGTAGTGGCAAAACGCACAAAACAATCCAGCGTTTTGCGACTCATCCAGCCGTCATACGCGTTCACCAGGTGCAGCGGCATCTCGAAATGGCTGAGGGTCATCACTGGCTCAATCTGATATTTCAGTAGTTCATCGATCAGATCGTCATAAAACTGCAGCCCAGCTTCGCAAGGCTCGCTGTCGTCACCATTAGGGAAAATACGCGTCCAGGCAATGCTGGTGCGAAAGCATTTAAATCCCATCTCGGCGAACAACCGGATATCGTCTTTGTAACGATGATAAAAATCGATCGCTTCATGGTTTGGATAATTTTCCCCTGGCACCACGCCATCCGTGATACGACGGAGCTTGCCATGCGCCCCTGCCGTCAACACATCCACCACGCTGACGCCCTTGCCCCCTTCATCCCAGCCACCTTCCAACTGGTGAGCCGCCACCGCACCACCCCATAAAAAACCTTCCGGTAATTGGCTCATTGTCTCCACCTCTTTGTCCAAATCGCCGCCATACGGAAATGACGGCAATACACTACACACAACAAAACGTTATTTTACTCAGTGGGTTGATTACCCGATGCCGACAACGTCGTTTCAGATGTGGTCATTTCAGCCACCGGTGTCGCCGGTATTTCATCCACCGGATCATCAAACCCAACGACCATCACCATTCCAATAGTCAGCACAATTGCCACACCACATCCCACCAGTTCCCCGATAAATGACATGGGGGATGACGGGCTAATGGCATTAATGATAGTCAGGATGCCGGGCAATCCGGCATAGGCGTAGTACAGCGAGCCAAACAGGCTGGTGACCACCGCGCCTACCGCCCCGCCGATACAGCCACAGATAAATGGTTTTTTGTAACGTAACGTCACGCCGTAGATAGCCGGTTCGGTAATGCCGAAGATAGCAGTCACTCCCGCTGACATGGCGCGGGTTTTCAATTCCCGGTTACGTGTTTTCAGGAAACACCCAAAAGCAGCAGCCATCTGTCCTACTACGGCAACCGTCTGGAATGCTTGAAATGAGTCGTGACCATTTATATCGAAATCAGCCAGGACGACGGGCGTGATCCCCCAGTGCACGCCGAAGATCACGATGATCTGCCACACACCGCCGATAATGCCGGCTGCCAACGCCGGAAAAGCGTGAAACAACGCATTATAACCAAGCGCAATACCACTCGCCGCCCAGCTGGTCACCGGTCCGATGGCCAGCAACGTCAGCGGAACCACAATCACAAAACAGATCAACGGGGTAAACAGAGCACTCACCACGTCAGGCAGCCATTTCACTACCCGATGCTCCACCCATGCCAATACCCAAACCAGAAATAACGGTGGCAGCACCGAGGCGGTATAGACGGTTTTCGCCAGCGGCAATCCCAGTAGCGTTATGTGTTCACCGGCGGCGATTTTCCCAGCCAACGTGGTCCATTCAGGGTTGATCAGCGCACAACAGCACAGCACGGCGATATAGGTATTACAACGGAAATGGCGGGACGCAGTAATCGCAATAAATACCGGCAAAAACGCGAACGGCGTCCACGACATAAAATTCAGTACGCTGTAAGTACCAGTGGTAGTGAAAGTATCGGAAAACTGTGTCGCCACAATCAGCATCCCTTGCAGGATCCCGGCGGCGGCAAGAATGTAGACAATGGGAGCAAACACAGCCGACATCGTGGCGATCACGGTATCCAGTACACGACGTTTCGGCTCACTGGCAGCCCTGTGATTATCGCCAACCAGATCAGCCATATGGCGATAAACCTCATCCACATGCGTACCGATCACCACCTGAAACTGTCCACCGTTTTCCACTACGGCGATCACACCCGGCAGATGCTGGATCCTCGCCTTGGCACCAGCGGGCGTTTCTCCCAGTACCAGACGCAAGCGAGTAGCACAGCGAGAAAAATTGACGATGTTCTGCTGTCCACCTACTTCATTGAGGATGTTTTTCGCTAATGTTGCGTAATCTCTAATCCCAGCCATAGTGTCACCTTTTTGATTACTGATGATCTGTCGCCATGATAATGAAACCGGTTTCAGGCTGCCTGAAGCACCACTATTCCGCAACCGGTTTTAATTGATCCGCTACGCGATCTTTGGCGCAGATCACATCCAAAGATTTCCGGAGAGAAAAAGTATTAAAGCGTCACAGCATTCACACCGGTCAGGTATCCGGTTTTTAACCGATCGGTGTCGGGTCAATAGCCAGCTATATCTGAAGGAAACGCTGCAACACAAGGAGAACAGAGACGGGGAAATGACAAAAAAGAAAGGCGCCGCAGCGCCCTGGAGGAAGATTACATCACCAGCGATGCGTCGATTTTCACCACCGCTTTACGTACATGGGCGGGTGCGCCGACGGCACACAGCGGCTTATGCACTTCGCCCGGGAAGAACACCACAAAATCACCGGATTGCATAACAAACTGCTTTTCCTGTTCACCGGCTGGCAAAAACGCGATGTCCTTATCCGCCAGCCAGTCCACATCTGGCTTACCCGCAGGCAGGTTACTGAAGGTCATTCCTTCGGTACCATTCAGAATGATCTGGATATCAAGATATTTACCATGATATTCCGCCCGGCGATTTTCCAGCACATCGGTACTGTCATTCGAAACCAGGACAAACACCTTATTGCCATCAATGTCGTGTTTGCCAAGCGGTGTATCAGCATTGATATGCTGTTTCACATACTCAATAGCTTCACACAATTCCAATGGCAGATAAGGAACCAGTTCAAGATGATGGATATTGCCGGTAATCATGGTCATTCCTCTATAAAATGAAACGATACTTTACGGCATTTATACTCCTCCTCCGTTTCAGCCGCCAGCCGGCCACGGCCAAAAAGTGACGAGACTGCCATTTTAATTTCAGACACAAACCATGCCGCCCAGCATTGGCGAGCGCACCTATCGCAACCGATTGCCATGCGCGAAAAATCGCGTTTTCCGCTTGAATTAGCGTTCCCTGCGCGTATAATTTCGGACAATTTGCCGGGAGGGGACATGTTTAACGCTGCTGTTTTTGTGGGTCATCAACCGCAACTGCCATCCGGCAGCCAGCCGGCGTTTTTCCTTCCGTTGCCTTACCGATTGTTGAAAAAAACCCCTCGTTGAAGGGGTTTTTTTTTGCCTGTCGCAGGCGGCAAAAATTTCTGTTTACCATGCCTAACTGTGGGGAGAATAACCAAATGGTCAATCCGCTTTATAAAAGACACATCATCTCGATTAATGATCTCAGCCGGGACGATCTGGAACTGACGCTGAAAGTGGCAGCCAGCCTGAAAGCCAACCCGCAACCGGAGCTGTTAAAACATAAAGTGATTGCCAGTTGCTTCTTTGAAGCATCAACCCGCACCCGCCTGTCATTTGAAACTGCCATGCACCGTTTGGGCGCGTCCGTGGTCGGCTTCGCCGACAGCAGCAATACCTCGTTAGGCAAGAAAGGGGAAACGCTGGCGGATACCATTTCGGTCATCAGTAACTACGTGGATGCCATTGTGATGCGTCATCCACAAGAGGGCGCCGCGCGGCTGGCAAGTCAGTTTTCCAACGGCATACCGGTACTCAACGCGGGCGACGGTGCCAATCAGCACCCGTCTCAGACCCTGCTCGACCTGTTCACCATTCAGGAAACCCAGGGCCGTCTGAACAGTATCAATATCGCCATGGTCGGTGACCTGAAATACGGGCGCACCGTGCATTCGCTGACTCAGGCGCTGGCCAAATTTGATGGCAACCGTTTCTACTTCATCGCCCCTGGAGCACTGGCGATGCCGGACTACATCCTGCAGATGCTGGAAGAAAAAAATATCGCCTACAGCTTGCATGACAGCATTGAAGAAGTCGTGCCACAGGTGGATATTCTTTACATGACCCGAGTGCAGAAAGAACGGCTGGATCCGTCTGAATATATCAACATCAAATCACAGTTCATTCTGCGCGCGGCCGACCTCGCCAATGCCCGCGATAATCTGAAAGTACTGCATCCGCTGCCGCGTATTGACGAAATCACCACCGATGTTGACAGTACACCTTACGCCCATTATTTCCAGCAGACCGGTAACGGTATCTATGCGCGCCAAGCCCTGTTGGCATTGGTTTTAAACAGCGAACTGGTTCTGTAAAGGAGGAGCACAAGAATGACTCATGATAATAAATTACAGGTAGAAGCCATCAAACGCGGTACGGTGATCGACCACATTCCGGCCCAGGTCGGCTTCAAACTGCTGACACTGTTTAAACTGACTGCCACCGATCAGCGTATTACCATCGGCCTCAACCTGCCGTCCAACGAGCTGGGACGCAAAGATCTGATCAAGATCGAGAATATTTTCCTTACTGAAGAGCAGGCCGACCAGTTGGCAATATATGCGCCGCAAGCGACCGTCAACCAGATCGATAATTACGATGTGGTGCGTAAGTTACATCCACAACTTCCGGATCATATTGATGGCGTACTGACCTGCCCCAACAGCAACTGTATCAGTCGCAGCGAACCGGTCAGTTCTTCATTCAGTGTGAAACAGCACAGTGACGGTGGTGATGTACAGTTGAAATGCAAATACTGTGAGAAGGAATTCGAACGTCAGGCGGTACTGAACAGCCATTAAGTTAGCGAGCAAGCAATACCAGAAATATCAGAAAGGTATTGCTTTGCCTGACGGCTCACGAGGTAGAATGGCGTGGTACCCGGCTTTTTGGAAAAAAAGCGTTCGCGTTCATTCAGACTTAATCAGGAGAAAATATGTCACGCATTATCAGTACGGAACAGGCTCCGGCAGCGATTGGCCCTTACGTTCAGGGTGTTGACCTCGGCAGCATGATATTCACGTCCGGTCAGATTCCGGTAGACCCGAAAACCGGTCTGGTATCCGACGACATATCCGCGCAAGCGCGTCAATCACTGGAAAACGTCAAGGCGATTGTGGAAGCTGCCGGTCTGAAAGTGTCTGATATCGTTAAAACCACCGTATTTGTAAAAGATCTTAACGATTTCGCCACGGTTAACGCCACCTACGAGGCCTTCTTTACTGAACATAATGCGCCGTTCCCGGCTCGTTCCTGTGTAGAAGTCGCTCGTCTGCCAAAAGACGTGAAAATAGAAATAGAAGCCATCGCTGTGCGTGGCTAATTTGTCTCGCATCACAGGGGCAGCGGCACTTCTCGCGCGTTCCGACCCCGTCCAACCCTTCCCCTTCACAAGGGGAAGGCAGCAGCCCCCCGATTACATGGCGATGTCACGCGTTCCCCAGTCAAGTCGGCAGTCGAATAACACTAAATTCGGGTAGGCTCATCAGCTCATCCTCATACGGTGCACTCATTGCCCTCTTCGCACTATCAGCGCCGTCTATTCCCACCGGACAACACCACTATGGCGCAGTGATCGCCGTACCGGCACCAATCAGGTGCAAAAATACCCTCGTCCCCAGCGATAAGTACGTCATTTGCCACGCTGGCATGCTTTCTGCATTTCAGTTGTATCTTCATCAAGCGTGATGCCAGAGGATGACAATGATAAAAATAACGCTTCCAACCACGCCTTACTACGATGAGATGCTCACCGCAGAAGGCACACAACGCCAGCAATACGACGCGTACTGGCAATGGCTGCAACAAACCGACCAACAGGCCATCAAGCAGAAAAAGGAGCAAGCAGAGCTGCTGTTTCATCGGGTCGGCATTACGTTCAATGTCTATGGCGAAGAGGGCGGAACCGAGCGCCTGATTCCTTTCGACAGCGTCCCGCGCATTATTCCCGCCCATGAATGGCGCATGCTCGATCGTGGCATCCGCCAGCGGGTCAAAGCGCTCAATGCCTTTCTGTACGATATCTATCACCAGCAGCATATTCTCAGGGCGGGTATTATTCCTGCCGAGCAAGTGCTGGCTAACGATCAGTACCAACCCTGCATGCAGGGCGTGGATTTGCACAACAACATCTATGCCCATATCACCGGTATCGACATGGTGCGCAACAGCGACGGTCATTATTACGTGCTGGAAGATAATCTGCGCACGCCGTCCGGGGTGTCTTACATGCTGGAAAACCGCAAGATGATGATGCGGTTGTATCCGGATCTGTTTGCCAGGCAACATATTGCACCGGTAGAGCGTTATCCCAGCTATCTGCTGCAAACCTTGCGTGAAAGCACGCCGGTGGACGATCCAACCGTCGTGGTGATGACTCCGGGGCGTTTTAACAGCGCCTATTTTGAGCACAGTTTTCTAGCCCAGCAGATGGGCGTTGAGCTGGTGGAGAGCGCCGATCTGTTCGTGAAAGAAGGCGCAGTCTATATGCGCACCACCGAAGGCCCTTGTCAGGTGGATGTCATCTATCGCCGCATCGACGATGACTTCCTCGACCCACTGGCATTCCGCACCGATTCAATGCTCGGCGTACCGGGTTTGTTGTCGGTGTATCGCACCGGTGGCGTGGTGCTGGCCAATGCCATCGGCACCGGCGTGGCTGATGACAAATCCATCTATCCGTATGTACCGGAGATGATCCGTTTTTACCTATCCGAAGAACCGATTCTGGGCAATATTCCCACCTGGCAGTGCCGCAACGCTGAAGATTTACGCTATGTACTCGATAATCTGGCCAGCATGGTGGTGAAGGAAGTCCATGGCGCTGGCGGTTACGGCATGCTGGTTGGTCCCTGCGCCACGCATCAGCAAATAGAAGACTTCCGGCTACGGTTGCTGGCCAACCCGCACCACTACATTGCCCAGGAAACGTTGGCGCTTTCCACCTGCCCCACTTTTGTAGATGAAGGACTGGCTCCGCGCCATATCGACCTGCGGCCATTCGCGCTCTCCGGCGAGGAGATCCGGTTGATCCCCGGCGGGTTGACTCGTGTCGCACTGACGGAAGGCTCGCTGGTGGTGAACTCCTCACAAGGTGGTGGCACCAAAGATACCTGGGTCATGGAGGAGGACGAATCATGCTAAGCCGTACAGCCAGTGAACTGTATTGGATGGCCCGTTATCTGGAGCGAGCCGAGAGTTTCGCCCGCGTACTGGATGTGACTTACAAGCTATCCATGATGCCGCGCCACAGCCAGCAGCAACGCGATCTGGCGTTACCGCTGAATCTGACCTATACCCATGAGCTGTTTCAGCAGCATTACACCCGGTTTTCCATGGATAATCTGCTGAACTTTTTTGCTCTCGACAGCCATAACCCCAGCAGCATTTACAGTTGCATCGAAATGGCCTGGAACAACGCCCACGCGGTACGCGGTAGCCTGTCGTCTGAAGTGTGGGAATGCATTAACACCACCCGTATTGATATTCGCCATCTGCGTCATCAGGGCGTGGATAAAATCGGCGTAGACGCCTTCTTTGACTGGGTAAAAGAGCGTGCCCATCTGTTCCGCGGCGCCATGTTCGGCACATTGCTGCGTAACGATGCGCAGTGCTTTATCCGCCTCGGTACACTGATTGAACGTGCTTATGCCACCGCACAACTGCTCAGCATCAAAGATCAGCAATTGAATAACGATCCTGATCCGGTACGGGAATATTACCGGTTAGATACGCTGCTGAGGGCCGTGAGCGCTCGTGAAGCCTACAACAGCATCTATCGCCAGCCGGTCAGCCGAGAAACCGTGACCGAACTACTGGTACTGCGTAACGACGTGCCGCGATCATTGCGAGCCTGCGTCAGCGATCTGGTTCAGCAGTTGGAAGCCATCGGCAGTGAACGCGCCCGGGTTCCCCAACGCCTTGCCCACCAGTTGAACGTAGCGCTGCGTTTCAGCACGCTGGACGACATCATGGCGGAAGATCTGCAAACTTACCTGAATAATTTTCTCAGTAATATCAACGAGCTGGCGGATAGTATTCGTCATACCTATCTGGAGGCGTTATGAAGCTTACCATCAATCACCTGACCCACTATCGCTATGATGAAGAAGTGAAGTTCAGCACCCAGTACCTACGTCTGACACCGCAGAATACCGCCTATCAGCAGATAAAGGAGTGGAAACTGACACTCCCCGTCTCCGCTGTCGCTACCACCGATGCCTATGGCAACGTGCTACATGTACTGACACTCGATCATCCACACCATGACATCACGATTCATGCTCAAGGTGTAGTGGAAATCGCCGATAGCAGAGAAGATACCTACGCTGGCGGAGAAACGGATTCGCTCTCGCCATTGGTATTCCTGCGCACCACGCCACTGACGGAGGCCAACGGCACTATCCGTGCGTTTGCGCAGCGTTACTATCGCCCACAGGCAGCGGAAGAAAGCCTGCATCAACTGATGGCGGAATTACAGTTGAAAATGCCGTATACTCCTGGCGCCACGCAGGTGCATGACACCGCGGCAAGCGCCTTTGCCATGCAAAAAGGGGTTTGTCAGGATCATACCCATGTTTTTCTGGCCTGCTGTCGCAGCCTGCATATTCCCGCCCGCTATGTGAGCGGTTATGTATACAGTCAGGATACTCAGCACGTGGCGATGCACGCCTGGGCAGAAGTGTGGTTGAATGAACGCTGGCACAGCTTTGATATCACCAATAACACCTGCCAGCTCCATCAACATCTGCGGCTGGCCATTGGTATGGATTATCTGGATGCCTGCCCGGTACGCGGTACGCGACTCGGCGGCGGTTATGAAGAGATGTTTTCCGAAGCTGAGGTCCGGCTGTTTGAGCGACAGCAACAGGTACAACAGCAATAGTCATCGTTAACGAAAAGGTACTCTATGACCTACTGTGTGGCCATGCATCTGTCGGACGGTTTGGTATTTGCATCAGATTCTCGCACTAATGCGGGTGTTGATCACATCGCGACATTCAAGAAACTTCATGTTTTTCATAATGAAAATGAACGTGTGCTGGTGATTCAATGCGCAGGCAATCTGGCCACGACACAGAGTATCCTCAGTTTGCTTCATGTTCGTATCCAGACACAACATACGCCGAACCTGATGCAGGTCGCTTCCCTCTATGATGCCGCCATGCTGGTGGGGGAAACCATACGTGAAGTAATCCACCGTGATAGCCAGTCCCAGCAAAGTGGCAGCACCACCAATTTCGGTTGTAACCTGTTACTGGGCGGGCAGATTGGCGATGAGCAACCGCGCCTGTTCCATATCTATCCGGAAGGCAACTTTATTGAGTCCACCCACGACACACCCTATTTTCAGATTGGCGAAAGCAAATATGGCAAACCGATTATCGACCGGGTGCTGCGTGTCGACACGCCACTAGAGCAAGCGATGTGCTGCGCACTGATTTCCATTGATTCCACCCTGCGCAGCAATTTGTCGGTGGGTATGCCGCTAGACGTGATGATTTACCGGAACGGCAGCTTTAACATTGGCGAACAACAACGCATTACGGAAAATGATCCTTACTTTGCGTCCATCCGCAAAGCCTGGTCGGAAGGATTACAAGACACCTTCCGCCAGTTGCCACCGTTTCCGCATCAGCGCAATTGATATCGCGCCCAACGTAGTCTTACTGACTGGCGGTCATCACGTCCTGTAGCCAACCACAGCGCATTTCCGGCACCGCCACCAGCAATTGCCGGGTGTAGTCATCCAACGGTGGTGCCAGGGTTTCGACAACCGGCCCCTGGCGGATAATGCGTCCGTGACGCAACACCGCCACGCTGTCCGCCACTTCCCGTACCACATGCAGATCGTGGGTGATAAACAGGTAGGATACGCCAGTTTCTTGCTGAATCTGACGCAACAGTGCCAGCACGTCACGCGCCACCAGCGGATCCAGCGCCGACGTTGGTTCATCGCAGATAATCAATTCCGGCTGGGCGGCCAGCGCCCGAGCAATGCACACCCGCTGCTTCTGTCCACCGGACAGCGACGTCGGGTAGCGTGCCGCCAGTTCAGCTGTTAGCCCGACCTGATGTAATAAATCCCGTACGCGTTCACCCCGCTGTGCCGCGGAAAAGTCGCTCAGACACACCATCGCCCGTTCAATTTGTGTTTCCACCGGCAGACGCGGGTTTAAAGCAGTGTCTGGATGCTGATGAATCATCTGTATCGACCGCAACTGCTGACGGGTACGCTGCGCCAACTTCGGTGACAAGCGTTCCTCTTTCAGGTGGATCTCCCCGGCACTCGGTGGCAATAAACCACATACCGTGCGCCCAAGGGTTGATTTACCCGACCCGGACTCACCAATGACCGCCAGCGTACGGCCACGCGTCAGTTGCAGAGAAACAGCTTCCAACACCGGTTGCTGCTGATAATGGGCACTAATACCACGGATATCCAGCAACACATCATTCAGCGGTGGCAGTGGGATTTTCTGCTCACTTTTAGCTTGTAATAATTGGCGGGTATAGTCTTCGGTGGGATGTGCCAATAACTGCGCGGTTGTCGCGGTTTCCACTTGACGACCATGCCGCAGCACCATAATCCGATGACTGATCTGCGCCACAACAGCCAGATCATGGCTGATATAAAGCGCCGCGACACCGGTCAGGCGAATGATGTCGTCAATCGCTTTCAGCACGCCAAGCTGGGTGGTAACATCCAGCGCAGTGGTCGGTTCATCGAAAATAATCAGATCCGGTCCGGCACACATCGCCATCGCGATCATCGCCCGCTGTAGCTGACCACCGGAAACCTGATGCGGATAACGTTGAAAAAACACCGCCGGCTCAGGCAGCGACAACTGACTAAACAGTGTTAACGCCTGTACCGTCGCCTGTTGGCGCGACATCACGCCATGACGTACCGCCGCCTCAATCACCTGTTCGCCAATTTTACGCGCCGGGTTAAACGCAGCACTGGCCGACTGCGCGACATAGGCGATGCGCTGACCACGCACCTTACGCAGTTGGCGTTCGGAAAGTGTCGCCAGATCGGTATCCTGAAACCAGATTTTCCCCTGTCGGATACGCATTCCATAACGGCAATGACCGAGGATCGCCTGTCCGATAGTGGACTTGCCCGCACCCGATTCCCCAATCAATCCCAGCACTTCACCCTTCTTCAGCGTGAACGAAATATCTTCCACCAGCGTACAATCCCCGGCGATCACCTGAAGCTGTTCCACGCGCAATAACTCAGCCATTTTTGCCTCCATGCCAATTACGGCCATCACGGCTTAACAGCCAGTCCGCCACCACGTTCAGTGATACCGCCAGCAGGGCAATCGCCGCACCGGGTACCAGTGCCGCCCACACGCCAAACAGGATGCCATCTTTATTATCCCGCGCCAGACCACCCCAGTCTGCCGTCGGTGGCTGAATGCCCATGCCCAGAAACGATAGCGCCGACAGAAACAGCAAAATGAAGATAAAACGCAGAGCAAACTCCGCCACCAGCGTAGTCAAGGCGTTAGGTAGAATTTCGCGCCACAGAATCCAGCGCATTGATTCACCACGCATCCGCGCGACCTCGATAAACTCCTGCGTGGCAATATCCACCGCCAGAGAACGCGACACCCGTAACACGCGAGTCGCCTCCAGCACACCCAGTACCAGAATGATGATAGCGGTATTTTTCGGTAACATCGCCAACACCACCAACGCAAAAATCAAGGTGGGAATCGCCATCAGCACATCATTCACGCGGGAAATCAACTGATCAACCCAGCCGCCACAAACGCCGGCCAGAAAACCCAGCGATGTCCCGAGCAGAAACGCCAGCGCCGCCGCCAGCGCCGTCACGGACAGCGAGGTGCGGGTACCCCAGATAAGGCGGGAGAACAGATCGCGCCCCAGATTATCCGTGCCCATCCAGGCATTCCCCATCGGCCCCAGCCAGGCGCCGCCAATGATCTTATCGGCCGGATACGGGGCAATCCAGGGGGCCAGTAGCGCGACACAAATAAAGATGCCCAGCGCCAGGAGGCCGAGCACCACGGAAGGTTTCAGAGGAGGCATTCGGTATTATCCATTACGGTCGATATAACTCTTGTTTGCAGTGTTACGGCTCACGATACAAGGTGAGATTTACTGTCGAGCATGACGTAAACGCGGGTTCGCTATCAACGCCACCACATCCGCCAACAGATTAAGCAAGATATAAATCGCGGCCAGCACCAGCGCACAGCTTTGAATGACCGGCACATCGCGCTTACTGATGCTGTCCACCATATACTGCCCCAGCCCTGGATACACAAACACATTTTCGACAATCACTACGCCGACCATCAGGTAAGCCAGGTTCAGCACGATGACGTTAATGATTGGCCCCCAGGCATTGGGCAGCACGTGACGCAGTAGAATACCGGAAGGCGAGATCCCTTTCAGCAATGCGGTATCAACATACGCCGCATTTTGCGCATTGATCAGCGCCGCACGGGTCATGTTGCTCATATGCCCCAGCACCGCCAGTACCAGCGTAAAACAGGGCAAGACAATGGCCGTCAGCCGTGACGACAAGGACATATCGTCGCTAATACTGCTATTGCTCGGTAACCAGGACAGCATGATGGAAAAAATCAGTATCAGCAGATAACCGGAGAAAAACTCCGGCAACGCCACCGCCGTACGGGTGAACATACTCAGGAGTTGATCCAGCCAACTGTCCTGATAACGCACGGAAAGAAAGCCAATCAGCAATGCCAGCGGCACAGCAATGGCGGCAGTACAACCGGCCAAAAACAGTGTATTCCCCAAACGATAGGCCAGCACTGGCGCAATACTTTGGCGGCTGGTAAAACTGTGACCAAAGTCACCACTGACGATTCCGCCCAACCAGGAGAGATAACGCGAGATCGCAGGTTGATCCAATCCCAGTTGCAGATTCAGCGCTTTCACGGCTTGCGGCGTGGCGGTCTGCCCCAAAATGGCGGTGGCGGCGTTGCCCGGCAACAGTTGAATACCAGCAAAAATCAGCATCGATACCACCACAAGCATCACCATCCCCGCCAGCAGACGACGGCCAATCATCGTCAGCAGCGGGAAACGGGTTCCTAATCGATTACGTACTGTCACGTTGCTCTTACCTATACTCAGGCCAGCCACACTTTTTCTGCTGCGCGATTGCCGCTCAGCGGGAAGCCCGGAATAGCTGTCAGTCCTTGCACTTTATTGCTACAGGCATCAAGCGCATCCGCATACAGCGGGATGATTTCGCTGCCTTTTTCCACCAGCATCACCTGGATATCGTGATACATCTGGCGACGCTTATCTTCATTCAGTTCACCACGCGCGGACGCTACCAGCTGGTCAAACGCTGCGTTCTTCCAGGCCGATTCATTCCACGGTGCCTGGCTAGTGAACACCAGCGACAGCAAAGCATCCGCCGTCGGGCGCATCGACCAGTTGGAAGACACGAAAGGTTTCTTCATCCAGACATTGTCCCAGAACGCATCATCCGGCACACGTTCCACCTGTAATGGAATACCCGCGCGCTGTGCGGAAGCCTGGTACAACTGCCCGGCATCCACCGCGCCGGGGAAACCGGCATCTGCCACCGACAACACCAACGGGCCGCTGAAACCGGCTTTCTGCCAATGCCATTTGGCTTTTTCCGGGTCATATGGGCGCTGCGGAATATCTTTGGCGAAATAACGGTTGGATGGAAAAATCGGGTTATCGTTGGCGACGCTGGCATAACCGCCTAATACGGTATCAATCATCTGTTGCCGATCGATGGCATATTTCAGCGCCAGACGACCATCCAGCGAAGTGAACGGTGCCACATTGCCCAAACCGGGGAAAGTGAAAATCTGACTGTCACGGGAACGCAACAGTTTCAGGTTCGGCATGTGCTCAATACGGCTTACGATGCGTGGATTCACGCGGTTGACTATATGCGCCGAACCACTCACCAACGCGGCGACGCGGGCGGTAGAGTCGTTCATCGCCAGCGTTTCCACCGAATCAACATGGCCGCGTTCGCTGTTCCAGTAATTTGGGTTACGTTTCACCAGGGTGCGTACACCCGGCTGGAAGCTTTCCAGAATAAAGGCCCCCGTCCCGATCCCTTTATCAAAAGATTCGTTTTCCGGTGTGATGGCAAAATGGACATCACTCAGCAGAGAGACAAATTCCACGTTGGGTTCATTCAAGAGGATGGTGACTTCGTGGCTGTCAGTGGCTTCCATCGATGTTACCGGTGTCAGATAGCCTTTCACGGACGAACTGGATTTTTCACCACGATGATGGTTCAGGGAATAAATAACGTCTTTTGCCGTCAGTGTCCGGCCATCATGGAACTGTACACCTTTGCGCAATGTGAGGATCCAGCGACGGCCCCCATCAGCATTGGACCAGGACTCGGCCAGCGATGGCGTGAGTTCGCCTTTCTCATTCAGCTCCACCAGGTTATTAAACAACTGGGAACCGACAAAATACATATAGGTTTCAAACCAGAAAGCCGGATCGAGACGGTCAGTACTGGAGGCATTATCTACGCCGACGATCAGATGGCCGCCTTTCTTCGGCTTATCATTGGATGGTGCAGCAACCGCATGGCCCAGTGGCCAGCCCGCCATCGCAGCAGTAACGGAAACGGCGCAGGCGCCTTTGATAAAATGACGACGATTCATGGTGTTGTGTTTCCTTTATTATCTCATCCTGGTGGGATGTCTGTTTATTATATTTATACGTCAGGCGATGACATTCAGCGCGGCAGCGACTGCGCCAGACGGGCGATGTGTTCTGGCCCGATGCCACAGCAGCCCCCGACCAACGTCGCACCCTGGGCAACCCACTCGGTCGCCCATTGCAGGTAACCTTCCGGGTGCGTATCGACACGCAGGCGGCTTAATCCTTCATTGGCGCCACGGTGATTATCTTCCGGTTCGAACGCATTAGCATACACACCAATACCGATAGTGGATTGCTGTTGGCGTAACGCCGTACTGGCTTGAGCGACTGCCGGAGCCATCACTTCCGGACGGCTGCAATTGAACAGTAAGTTGGCGGCACCCAGTTTAATGGCGGTTTCTGCCGCGGCGGTAACGGTTTCACCAGAACGCAATCGGGCATGGCCTTGCTCGTCAAGGTCATCCTGCAAGGTGAAAGAAATCCACAATTCACGCTGATCATCGCCCAACAGTTCACGCACCAGCGCCACTTCCGCCAGCGAACTCTGGGTTTCAGCCAGCCATACGTCAATATAAGGGGTTAGCGCGTCGATCAATACTCGCAGAATTGGCGTCGCCGCTTCAGCATCAAACAAATCCGGACGATAAGACCCCAGTACCGGCGGCAGTGAACCGGCAACCCGTACCGGGTGTGGGGCGGCATCGGCGGCCTGACGAGCCAGTTGTCCCGCCAGCGCGGCCAGTTCGTGACCGCGGGCCTGAAAAACCGCATCACCGATATGAAAAGGCACGACGGCATAGCTATTAGTAGTGATGACCTGTGCACCGGCGGCGATAAAGCTGTCATGTACCTGCCGCACATGCTGTGGTGATTCCATCAGTGCCAGCGCCGACCACTCCGGTTGACGAAACGGCGCACCGATACGGGCCAGTTCACGCCCCATGCCACCATCCAGAATCAGTACGTTTTCTGCCATCGTCATTTTCCTTAGTAAATGAACCTGAAAAAGATATCCCGCCACCTTACAAAAAATACATCTGGATGTCTAGATGCCTTGATAGCCAAAAATGTGACATGCTGTAATCCCTTATCCATCAGGGATATCCAGCGCCAAACGCCACTTTGCCTACTATTTGTACAAGGCTGCATTATCTACTACATCTGCTTTTCTTTGCTCTACATCAATTAAGCAGCAATAAAAGCGTGAAGATTACTACGCAAATTCAATATATAGTGTCTATCCTATTAACAGAGCCCATATGTAGTGTTTATCCACAAAAGCATCCACAGACCCTTAATACCTTTTGCTAACGGCTGTTCTCGCCTGTGGATAACATGAACAGAGGAAAAAAACGTGAAACCAGTAGTGATTAAACGGGATGGTTGCCAGGTTCCCTTTGATGAAAACCGTATCAGAGAAGCGGTGGAACGTGCAGCCCACGCCGCCGGTGTGAATGATGCGGATTACTGTGCAACCGTCGCCTGTGCAGTCGCTCAACAAATGCAGGGAAAAGCCAAGGTTGAGATTGGTGAAATCCAGAACGTAGTGGAAAACCTGTTGATGTCAGGTAACTACAAACAACTGGCCCGTACCTATATCGAGTACCGTCATGACCGTGATGTCGCACGTGAACGACAGGGGCGACTAAATCAGGAAATCCGTGGTTTGGTCGAGCAAAGCAACGTCGCGCTGCTCAACGAAAACGCCAATAAAGACAGTAAGGTGATCCCGACCCAACGCGATCTACTGGCCGGAATTGTCGCTAAACACTACGCCAAACAGCACATTCTGCCGCGTGACGTCGTGCTGGCGCACGAACGCGGTGAAATTCACTATCACGACCTGGATTATTCGCCGTTCTTCCCAATGTTCAACTGCATGCTGATCGATCTGAACGGTATGCTGACCAAAGGCTTCAAAATGGGGAACGCGGAAATCGAGCCGCCTAAATCGATTTCTACCGCTACTGCCGTCACGGCGCAAATCATCGCCCAGGTCGCCAGCCACATCTATGGCGGCACGACTATTAACCGTATTGATGAAATCCTGGCGCCATTTGTCACGTCCAGCCATAAAAAACATCAGGACGTTGCCAAAGCGTGGAATATTCCCAACGCCGAAGAGTATGCCCGCAACCGGACGGAAAAAGAGTGCTACGACGCATTCCAGTCACTGGAATACGAGGTCAATACCTTACATACCGCCAATGGCCAGACACCGTTTGTTACCTTCGGTTTCGGGCTGGGCACCAGTTGGCAATCCCGGCTGATTCAGCAATCCATTCTGCGCAACCGTATCGCCGGTCTGGGTAAAAACCGCAAAACCGCCGTGTTCCCGAAACTGGTGTTTGCCATCCGTAAAGGGCTCAATCATAAGCCGGGCGACCCAAATTATGATGTCAAACAACTGGCGCTGGAGTGTGCCAGCAAACGTATGTACCCGGATATTCTGAATTACGATCAGGTTGTGGAAGTCACCGGCTCGTTCAAAACCCCGATGGGCTGTCGCAGCTTCCTCGGCGTGTATGAAGAAAATGGCCAGCAAATCCACGACGGCCGTAACAACCTCGGTGTTATCAGCCTTAATCTGCCGCGTATCGCACTGGAAGCCCACCGGGATGAAGCCCGTTTCTGGCAGCTGCTTGACCAACGTTTGCTGCTGGCGAAGAAAGCCCTGATGACCCGAATCGCCCGACTGGAAAATGTCAAGGCACGGGTTGCACCGATCCTGTATATGGAAGGTGCTTGCGGCGTACGCCTGAAAGCGGACGACAACATCGCCGATATCTTCAAAAATGGCCGAGCCTCCATCTCGCTGGGTTACATCGGGGTGCATGAAACCATCAATGCCCTGTTCGGCAATGAAGTTCATGTGTTCGACAACGATATGCTGCGAGAAAAAGCCGTGGCTATCGTTGCCCGTCTGAAAGCTGCCACCGACAGCTGGAAAGAAGAAACCGGCTACGGTTTTAGTCTGTACAGTACGCCAAGCGAAAACCTGTGCGACCGCTTCTGCCGTCTGGATACCGCTGAATTTGGCGTTGTGCCCGGCGTTACCGACAAAGGCTACTACACCAATAGCTTCCATCTGGATGTGGAAAAGAAGGTTAACCCCTACGAAAAAATCGACTTTGAAGCGCCTTATCCGCCGCTGACGAATGGTGGTTTCATCTGTTACGGTGAATATCCTAACCTGCAACACAATCTGAAAGCGCTGGAGGATGTGTGGGATTACAGTTATACCCACGTGCCTTATTACGGCACCAACACGCCAATTGATGAATGCTACGAGTGTGGTTACACCGGCGAGTTTGATTGTACCAGCAAGGGTTTCACCTGCCCGAAATGTGGTAACCACGACCCTGCGCGCGTATCGGTAATCCGTCGGGTATGCGGCTATCTGGGTAGCCCGGATGCCCGGCCGTTTAACGCCGGCAAGCAAGAAGAAGTTAAACGCCGGGTGAAACATCTGAACAATGGGCAGTTGGGTTAACGGGGATTCATTATCTCAGTGGTCGGGCGCGCCGTCGACTGACCACACCCCGGATATCATCCCCGCGCAAGCGGGGATCCATGCCAAGTCCCCATATCCGACGCCGATGGATTCCTGTTCGCACTGGCATGAAAACAGACACAACACATCCACTCATGGCCGTGATATAGCGGCCCTTTATACGGTACAACGTCGTGAACTATCACCAGTATTACCCCGTTGATGTAGTCAATGGTCCCGGTACACGCTGTACGCTGTTTGTTGCCGGATGTGAGCACCAATGCCCCGGCTGCTACAATAAAAGCACCTGGCGGCTGAACTCCGGGAATCCGTTCACCCAGGAAATACAAGACCGCATTATCGCCGACCTACAGGATACCGTCATCCCCCGTCAAGGCATTTCCCTTTCAGGCGGCGACCCGCTGCATCCACAGAACGTGCCAGCCATTCTGCAACTGGTACAACGTATCCGGGCCGAATGTCCGGGTAAAGATATCTGGGTGTGGACCGGTTATGTACTGGCAGAACTGACGCCGGAACAGCGTCAGGTAGTCGATTTAATCAACGTGCTGGTGGATGGCAAATTTGTACAGGATTTAAAAGACCCATCACTTATCTGGCACGGCAGCAGCAATCAGGTGATCCATCATCTGCGTTAAGCCATTATGGTTGGGCTAATCGCAGCAACTGTTGTGACGTCAATACCGATACGTTTTCGGACTCTGGCGGCGAAAAGGCCTGATTCAGCAATGCCTGAGCCACGGTTTTTCCTTCAATTGCCCGCCAGCTCGCAGGCAGGTACTTGAACAGCGGGGCTGAGAGTGACTCCAGCCAGCGCCGTTGTGGCCGTAGTCCCAGCAACATCGAAGGACGCGCCAACGTTAAACGCGGCCAATCTTGTTGCATCAATGCCTGTTCAGTTTCACCTTTTACCCGCGAATAGAAAAATGGCGACGACAGGTCAGCACTCATCGCGCTGACTGCCAGCAGATGGCTGGCACCCAATCGCCGCGCAACACCGGCGCATTCCACTACCAATGAATAATCCACTGCGCGAAACGCCTGCCGACTGCCAGCCTGTTTACGGGTAGTGCCCAGACAACAAAAGGCGATATCCACCGGTTCCGTCAGTTGGGAAAGCGCCATCGGTAAATTAACCGCACATGGATTCACCACCTTTACGGCAGGCGATAAAGGATGACGAGTCGGTGCATAAATCACCTCGACACGCGCATCCATCATCAATAAGCGCAGCAGTTCACTACCGACCAGCCCTGTTGCGCCAAGCAGCAGAATCCGACTCATACAGCTCCATTAACCAGAAACTAATGTGGCAGGGCCATTTCGCGCCGTTGCCAGAGATGCTTTTTCCCAAAGCCCAGAGCGTTGTCAGTCATTTTCATTTCGTTTAGCGACAATTTCCAAACAGGTGCATTACTTCCACGAGAAATAGGGAACCGCGTATTGTAGCGACTACGTGCATCAGCGTCTTCCTGACCTTCTAACAAGGCTATTTCCCCTAAAAATTGCACACCTTTAATCAGCAGTACACTCTTGGGTTGGCCATTAACCGTACCCGCCACCCGAGGATGCCTCAGCATCATTTCACCGTGTCTGGTATTCGCTTCCGTCATCAGATAAAACGCCACCTGACGTTCATCAAACGTATAAAAACAGTTGGCGCACCACAAATCATCACCACTGCCGACACACAACGTCAACACATGCAGTTTTTTAAGATAACGAGAAATCACTCCCAGAATATTGTCTGCTTCCACGGTCCCTCCCCGGCTCAACAACATCAGTCCACTGTTAGTGCTACGGTAATCAGTATTGCGATCGGAACTGCACATCATGCCACTTTCTGAACGAAATAAAGACAGTCAAAGCAAATTAACGTGCTCCATAACCGATAAAGAATGGAAAATACGGTAACTATTTATTACAAAAATAAAGCTATTGTCCCTGCGGGGTACAGGAGACTACATAACACTGACAGAGGATCCAGTTATCCCCGCGGGTGCGGGGAACACGAAAAGTGTTATTTTCTCCTTTACCTTTGTTACGGTTTATCCCCGCGGGTGCGGGGAACACGCCGCCACGCTTTTGGCCTGAATTTCGGCCATCGGTTTATCCCCGCGGGTGCGGGGAACACAACCGCGCCCAATTTTATTTTTTGGACGTACTCGGTTTATCCCCGCGGATGCGGGGAACACGGGAGAATGGTGAAAAAGTTCCTGGTTGGTGGCGGTTTATCCCCGCGGGTGCGGGGAACACTCCAGCTGACGCTCAGGCTGACGAGCAGCAAGCGGTTTATCCCCGCAGGTGCGGGGAACACTAGTGCGACTTCAACAAAGCGGATACCCAAACCGGTTTATCCCCGCGGGTGCGGGGAACACATGTTGCTCAGGACACTGGCTACGTCCTGATTCGGTTTATCCCCGCGGGTGCGGGGAACACCGCCAGAGCATGTAATCATTACGCCATTGCGACGGTTTATCCCCGCGGGTGCGGGGAACACTGCGGCAACTACCGGTGATACAGTTCTGTTCTACGGTTTATCCCCGCGGGTGCGGGGAACACTTCAACCAGATGAGCCGCCAGGAACGCCGGGCCGGTTTATCCCCGCGGGTGCGGGGAACACGGTTAACGCGCAGGCCAC
Organism: Prodigiosinella confusarubida; assembly: GCF_002847015.1. Classification (GTDB taxonomy): domain Bacteria; phylum Pseudomonadota; class Gammaproteobacteria; order Enterobacterales; family Enterobacteriaceae; genus Prodigiosinella; species Prodigiosinella aquatilis. Next base: position 1,088,352 of record NZ_CP025085.1, on the reverse strand, counting down.
ATTAGATAAAGAAGCGGTTTATCCCCGCGGGTGCGGGGAACACCCTCTGTCCCACAGATGATTGGGTATGCCGTGCGGTTTATCCCCGCGGGTGCGGGGAACACGGTTTCAACTGGTCAATCAAGAATTTCACCAGCGGTTTATCCCCGCGGGTGCGGGGAACACGGGGTTAACAACTTGAGAATTGGGCTCAGAATCGGTTTATCCCCGCGGGTGCGGGGAACACGCTCGCACTGGGTCGGTGCGCGAAGTTGGAACCGGTTTATCCCCGCGGGTGCGGGGAACACGTTGGCTGGCTCGTGACGATATACAAATTCACCGGTTTATCCCCGCGGGTGCGGGGAACACTCAACAACGTCAGTAAGCACGTTACCGGTAAGCGGTTTATCCCCGCGGGTGCGGGGAACACTAACCCCACCCCTGATGCTGCTGACGCATTTGCGGTTTATCCCCGCGGGTGCGGGGAACACTCTAAGTCGCGCTGACACACACCGGCATCATACGGTTTATCCCCGCGGGTGCGGGGAACACAATACTGATACGCCAAAAGATTCAAAGGCAGACGGTTTATCCCCGCGGGTGCGGGGAACACTAAGATCCAAGCCGATGCATTGGTAGCTCGGGCGGTTTATCCCCGCGGGTGCGGGGAACACTTTCACCGCACCATGATGGCTCCATGAATATGCGGTTTATCCCCGCGGGTGCGGGGAACACTGCACTGAATGTTCGATATCATTACAAATACTCGGTTTATCCCCGCGGGTGCGGGGAACACTCCAACAGTACGCATAAGGGAATCCATGTTGACGGTTTATCCCCGCGGGTGCGGGGAACACGTCATCGTTGAGTGTGTAAGTAGGCCAGACATCGGTTTATCCCCGCGGGTGCGGGGAACACAAAAAGCCCCGCGAGGTGCTTTGTGCTTTATACGGTTTATCCCCGCGGGTGCGGGGAACACAACGTGCCGTTTGGCAAGTATAAAAGCGTCTACGGTTTATCCCCGCGGGTGCGGGGAACACTTGATATTGTTTTGTTATGGACATCGGCATTGCGGTTTATCCCCGCGGGTGCGGGGAACACATGATATGTTTTGGCATGAGCAGATATTCTGCCGGTTTATCCCCGCGGGTGCGGGGAACACAGATTACATGCGTGTGCCACCGGTTTGAAGCGCGGTTTATCCCCGCGGGTGCGGGGAACACAGCCGCGCCGGTGTGGTCTTCACGCCGCAATACGGTTTATCCCCGCGGGTGCGGGGAACACTTGTGCGCCAGATGACGTCTCTTTTGTCGATGCGGTTTATCCCCGCGGGTGCGGGGAACACGTGAGATCCCTTTTATATATTGAGCGAATTGACGGTTTATCCCCGCGGGTGCGGGGAACACTCAGTCTGTAGTTGATAAAAAGACACCTTCCTCGGTTTATCCCCGCGGGTGCGGGGAACACTGTTGCTGTCGCCTCTAGTCCAGAGCGGGTATCGGTTTATCCCCGCGGGTGCGGGGAACACTTTTTATTTACCAATGGTAATCTCATACCACGCGGTTTATCCCCGCGGGTGCGGGGAACACCCATGCTGGGATGTATTTTAGGATTCCTTTTTCGGTTTATCCCCGCGGGTGCGGGGAACACCATCTTTTACTTCAATATGAACACGATCATTACGGTTTATCCCCGCGGGTGCGGGGAACACTATAATTAGCGCGCCTGTAATCGCTCTCACCGCGGTTTATCCCCGCGGGTGCGGGGAACACTGCAGGCTTCTACTTATGAGAATATTCAATATCGGTTTATCCCCGCGGGTGCGGGGAACACGACTCCAATTTCAGCGTTAGGAGATGGATTTTCGGTTTATCCCCGCGGGTGCGGGGAACACGATGACACCATCTATTTCACAGATAAATGGGTCGGTTTATCCCCGCGGGTGCGGGGAACACGTCATCCTCAAAAAGTATTGTCCAAATCACACCGGTTTATCCCCGCGGGTGCGGGGAACACACTTTTGAGCTTATCAGAAATAATCGCCGCTGCGGTTTATCCCCGCGGGTGCGGGGAACACTGCACCGTTCCATTTGCTGTTACGGTAGCCCGCCGGTTTATCCCCGCGGGTGCGGGGAACACAATGGGATTATGAGTATCGCGATGCATGAGCACGGTTTATCCCCGCGGGTGCGGGGAACACGGCGCTACTAAACTAGACGTTCTGAATAACTCCGGTTTATCCCCGCGGGTGCGGGGAACACGTATTCATGACCGCGTTTGCAATTGCAAACGCCGGTTTATCCCCGCGGGTGCGGGGAACACAACGGCAGCAATGACGCTAAACACGTAATCATCGGTTTATCCCCGCGGGTGCGGGGAACACGTCTCGCGAACAGGCTGAGGATTTAACGATGACGGTTTATCCCCGCGGGTGCGGGGAACACGCTGTTAAGTCAGCAGGCGTTTAGTCGTTTTGTGGTTTATCCCCGCGGGTGCGGGGAACACGCCACAGATTTTGCTGGTCCTGCAATTGTTTACGGTTTATCCCCGCGGGTGCGGGGAACACTCTAAAAATATATACCTGTTTTATAAGGAATTTTCTAGTCTTAAAAAATCCACCAATTTTTCCTGCTTGTTAAAGAACACTAACTTATTGATTTTCAATGGGGTGAAAAGAGACTAACCGCAGTCCATCCAGATCCACCGGCATTCGGCGGTTTTCGCCCCAGGTCTGGAACTCGAAACCAGATTCCGTATTGGTCGCCCACGCCATCACCACATTCCCTTGTTCGGCCAGTTCCACAATCTGTTGCCAGATCATTTCCCGTATACGCCGCGAAGTTTCACCCACATAGACACCAGCACGAACTTCCAACAACCATATCGCCAGCCGACCACGCAGACGCGGCGGCACATTTTCCGTCACGACCACCAACATACTCATCCGCCGCTCCCACGGTGACCGACATCACCGAATGGCGCAGGCTCAGGAATAGCTGGAGGTTGTGCGTCAGCAGGCGGTTGCGGCGGCTCTATTTCTCCGGCCGCCAACACCGCTTCAATCAACGGAATAAGTTTACCCAGCGTATTCTGGCTGCGGAAAATATCCCGGCAGGCAAGACGCACCTCCCGATCCGGTTCCACAGGGTTACGCGCCGCAATTTCAAAAGCTTTGGGCACCACACCGTCAAACTTGATGATGTCGGCAATGTCATAGACAAACGACAGCGGTTTGCCACTGTGAACAAAACCAATGGCCGGGGCATAACCTGCCGCCAACACCGCTGCTTCCGTAATACCGTACAGGCAGGATGTGGCAGCGCTGATGCATTGGTTCACCTTGTCGCCCCGTTCCCAATCTTTAGGATCGTAACGTCGGCCATTCCACTTCACGCCGTACTGTTGCGCCAACAGTGTGTAGGTCTGGCGCACCCGCGCACCTTCAATACCGCGCAATTGTTCCACCGAACGGCGACTGGGTGCCGGTTCACCAAAGCGTAATTCAAACATTTTGCGAACCACTTTAAGACGCAACTCGTCATCTAGCGCCAAGCGCGCCTGATACAGTAATCGGTCGGATCGAGCACCGCCGGGTTGCCCGGCAGCGTACAAACGGACTCCCGCTTCCCCGACCCACACCAACAGCGTCCCCACTGTCGCCGCCAACCGTATCGCGGCATGAGAAACCCGTGTGCCGGGTTCCAGCATAATGCAGGCCACCGACCCCACTGGAATATGAGTACGGATGCCGGTTTTATCCACCAGCACAAAGGCACCATCAATCACATCTATCTGACCATATTGCAGAAAGATCATGGAGGTCCGATCTTTCAACGGAATCGGATTTAGCGGAACATAAACCATCTCTGCCTCCGGTGATTGTTTTGTCAGGCACGCCTGAGTAATAGCAGACCACAACCCAGCGCTTTACTTTTCCCCAACCCCTGCTGCACCGCCGTCATAAAGCGGCTAACATCAGTAATGCGCAACAGGCCGTCAAAATCTACGCTGCTGAACTGAATAGCATTTTCCTGTCCCGGCTTATACAGCCGATGTCGCTGGTAACCATCCACTCGGCAAGCCGCCACTGTAAACCCCCTTTGCTCACCCTGCTGTTGCAGCCACTGGGTCGCCGCATCCTGCTGATGCCGCCACAGCGCATCACCACTGACACCCTGCTGTCTGGCACGCTGTTTGGCATCCATCAGCACATCGCTGCGCTGACGCTGGCGCATCACCACCGGGTTGGCGCGCAGTGAAAATTGCAGCGCCATTTCATCCCGTAGTTGCGGCTGGTAGGGTTTGGTTTCTACACGGAACAGATTGTGATCCTGACGAGGCGCCTGTTGGGAAAGCAGATAAAATTGATTGCCTGACCCCAGCGTTTCTTCCCGAAACAGGAAATGACGCGTTTCATCCTGCGGGAACAATTGCCACAACCACTGGTGACTGGCATAACCACCCGCATACTGACGCTTTTGCGCCATCACCGCGGGCAACGCCGCCAGTTGTAAGGTTACTCGGGAAAAAAACATCACTTTTCCCCCTTCCAGGTGCCGCTATACTGCCTGCGAGTTGTAAACTGCCAACGCCTGCGACTAAGCGGCTGGTCGCCACGCAGAACACGAGATAGCACCGGCATACCGCTGTCATCATCCTGTTCCCAATAGCAAAGGCCGGTAGGGTGATTGAGCCGTTGCAGGTCTTCATCGTTGAGCAACGTGGTATTACTGGCCTGCTGCCAGATATCCGCCAGTGTTCCGCTAAAGAGATGGGGTGCCAGCGGCAATGCCAGAGGGCAACTTTTACGCCCCAGATAGAGTGTAAATACCGGTTCACGCAGGGCATCAGCCAGTTGATGCAGCGAATAGGGTGCGTCGGGCGTTTCACTGACCGCGATATGGTAATACGCATCGCAACGATACTCGCGGGTGGTCAGCATCGTTTCCAGTGATTGCCCGGCGTCCGGCAACAACTCATCCCGCCGGGTTCGGCGGATACGTTTACGATCTTCCTTCGGCATCTGTACCGTATGATAATCACGCAACCAACCTTCACAACCGGATAAGGGTCGAACAGCAAAACGGTAATGCTGATTAAACTGCACCAGACGCTCCTCTTCATCACGTCGAATGCCCAATGCGGCGGCCAGCAACCCCAACAGGGCGGAACGGCTGGGGATGGGGGAAGTATGTCGCACTTCCCCCACCGCCGGTTCACCCCATGACACCAGCGGTGCATAGAGTTGAAATACCAGATAGTGAGTCATCTGTCTCTCCCTTACTGCGCGATAAAGTCCATCAGTTCAGCCAGGCTGCCGGTGCCGGACTCCACGTTCATCACCGTCTGTTCCAGGCTACTGGCCCCATAGGCGCGATCAAATTTCGCCTTCTGATTTTCCAGTACCGTAATGGCATCGACCAATTGGCTCTGGCTACGGATCGGCGTGAAGTACGCCACTGATAGCGCCCGTGGCTGCTGTGTACCTCGTTCCGCTAGCGCATAAGAGGCATAGGCACGGGAGGCAAAGCTGTTCTGCTTACCTGTGGGAGAAACCGTCAATGCCGTTTCCGTCAATGCCCGCAAAGTCCGCTGTAGCAGCGCGTCGTCATTGCCGAGATTTGCCAGCAGTAGATCACGATTGATGCAGATGTATTGATAGAACAGCGATGAGGCAAAACCCTGTTCGCCCATATGACCCGAACCGGCATCTTCATCATTATTGAGGTCGTCCACGGCAGTGAAGAAATCATCCTCCACCGTAACGGCACTGACGCCGAGCGCATGCGCCACCTGACACGCGGCCTCAATATTGAATGCCGGGCTGGAGGCCAGCATCCGCCCAAATAAAGCGATATCCGCACTGGCGATATCTTTACGCAACAATTTAAGTTCTTCAGCGGTAGGCTCGCGGTTCTCTGCAACCAACGTGTTCACCAGCGCATCCACCAGCGCCCGTTCCCGCACACTGACATGGGCCAACTGTTCAATGTCATATTTCTCCAGTGGGTTTTTACTCTCTTTCTCCTCTTTTTTAGCTTTACCAAACTGGGCTGCCATACCAAGTGCCGCTTTATCGGCCAGTTTTTCCGCCATCCCACCCGCAATCAACGCTTTATACACTTCCTGCCCCAAACGACGAGTACGTTGGCCAATATGTCCGGTCAATGCGGATTCAAACACTTCAGACGTTCGCCAGGCGCGTTTCAGGCTTTGGGAAGAGACGCGTAAGCGTTCTACTCCCCCCACGATAGCCGTTTTGGGTCGTCCGGCGTCATCACGGTTCAGGTTGGCGGGCGCGTAAGCGGTTAAAAAATGGAGCTGGATAAAAGTGGTCATGATTATTCCTTATCTGAAATCGCGGCTGTCGTTTCGTCTATTACGGAAGTTTGTGTTGCCTGGCCGTATTCGCAGGCCCAGCGCACTGCATTGCGTTTAAAAGGATCGATGCCGGGGGCTTCGTTATGCTGTCGCGCCTGCCACTCTGCCATCCACAGGAAAATGCCATCCGCCAATGACGGCAGATTCACACCTTTCTCACCACGGATTTTCACTGCACGGATCAGCAAGCGACAGAACTCTTCTGGTGAGGTGACACGCTGTAAACGTTCAAAACGCAGCGTTGATAAGTAAGTACGATCCGTCCCTTTAATTTTTTCCCCTAACTGAGCGGCAAAACTTTTCTCACGGTTATTACCCTCCGCATGGGCGGCCACGGCAGTAAACACCGCCAGCGCCAGCAGACGGGTTTCACTGTCACCCAGTAAATCCGGCAGCATATTGGCCAGACGGCGAAAACCAGCACAGGTCAGCGCGCCGTAAGGCGGCAGTGTGCGCCGCAATTCTGCCCGCTCGGCGCGACCATTGTGGCTTTCGTTATGGCGGTTTTGCAGATTATCGAACCACGTATTGATACGGGTCGCCATCAGGTTTTTCACTATCAGCAGTGTTGCGGTATTACCCATTCTGAGCCTCCATGTTCTCTGGCTGCATTTGCTTAATCAGTTTGGCAATTTTTTGACTGTAAAAGAATTTCACCATTTTGTTGCGTGCGCCTACTGCCCGCAGTAAATCGCCCTGTTGATCCGGGTTGCCAAAGGTAAGACGATCATAGGTGCCGAGCAGATAGAGATACAGCGCGTGCTGCCACTGTCTGAGCGCTTCCGCTGCCGGTTGACCGTTAACCAGATTCTGATACAGCCGGACAAAAAACTGCTCGGTTTCCTGCCAGAATGCCACATCAATAAAGCTGAAATCCCCGCCCACATCTTTCGGGCGATCAAACCAGGCCTCTTTTACCGACTGACGCAATAGCGTCTGCGTATCGGTCGCCAGTTCAATAGCTGATGGTAGATAATCGCGGATTTCCGTGCTGGCACCTTCCAGTAAGGGAACATGGTGCTCATACCAACAACGGGCTTTCATGTTGTCCATATCGTAGCCAAAACACCACACCCCGACTTTTCTGCGCAAACATTTGTAACCGTGATTTTTCTGCACCACTCTGGCCGGGATCGTGACGTTATTACGATCTTCATTGCCCAGCACCACGCCCAGCCAGTCGCGGTACACCAGTCCTCCCGGCTGACCCTTCACGGACAGCAGCAATCCATCTTTTAGCGATTGGCGGTACGGCGTTAGCGGGTGCTGCCAACTGTCGTACTGAACACCGTAATTTTTTGTACGGTAGTGGGTCAGTAACGACGCTGACACCGTGCCACACAGATCGCACTTCCCAGCCTGTGACTGGCTGAAATCGATTTCAATGCGCCGAGGCATTCCCCAGTACGCCTGTAGCTCATCGGCGTTTTCCGGCGTCACTTTGTCTTTATCCCCTTCACTGGTGTGGGTAGCCGCCAACCACGGGAATACCGCTGACGAGCAACCGGAACGGGGGATCACCGTTTGTGTCATCACATTCATCCACAGTTTGCGCCACAGAGGCTGATGGTTATCCGTCGGCATCAGCAGCGTGGTGATCGGCCCACCACCGCGCATCCCGGTACGATGCCCCACGCCGCCGGAAGGAGAATTGGTTTGTAAGGTATAGAGCGCCATCGCAGTGCAATGCGGGCAAATGGCTTTGACCGTGCCACGCTTGATGAAATGATCTTTATTCAGCTTGAGAGTATTACCACCGGGAGCCTCAATCAGCAGGCCGGAGATCGGCATTGGATCGCTGTCAAGTGAGGAGAAATCCTGTAAAAATGCCGGCTTTTGCGGCCCAAACTGCATGGCGGGCGCCAATGAAGTTAACGCCGCCTGCCAGCCCTCTCCCAGCCCGTTATCCCACACCTCCTGCCACGCCTCTTCATCTTGCGGTGAATAGGCAGTTTGCAGCAGGCCAATCAGCAACTGATAGGCTGCGCCCTGGAAATCCGCACGCGGCCAGTCAAGATCAATCACCTGATCGTCAGTTAACTGTCGGGGAGAAATCTGGTCCTGACGCCCATCGGCACGGATAACCGGTAACCACGGCGCTTCAATCAATGAAAACATGGATCTATCTCCTCAGTTACACCTCGTCCGTGAGGACACTTCATTTGATTTATCGTTTTCTCATCACTATTCCGGGGCGGTCAGCCCCGTTTCCTGACGGTAAAACGCAGGTGTCTCGCCCGGCGTCAGCAGCAATACCTGCGCCGTCGGGCGGTGCAAACATTGGCGAAACCGTTCCAACCGTTCGTCCCGCAATACCGGCAGTGCTTTTTCATGCTTCTGCCACCAGCTTTCCCGCACCGATAAACGACTTTTATCCCAGCCGAATTCACCGGTTCCGGCATAAGGTTGCGGAAGTTCATTGTCAGTGGCTGGCTGCCAGGCCAGATAAACGTCGATGGAAGCCGCACCCAGCCGGGTAAAGATATCGACCTCTTCTCCCCACCCGCGATCACTGGAGGTAATGGAATACCCTTGCGCCATAGTGAGTGACGACTGTTTCGCCACAGAACGCTGGCTGTAGGTGTTACCCAGCACCTGATTGGCGATATCCTGCAATGCGGCAGGCGCGGGGATCTGCTCTTCATAGACGCTTTCAATCAGCATGCGGGCATCTTCCGGCATACGAATAGCGCCGCTATCACGTAACACCGCCTGTGTCCGCCACAGCACCGCATGGTCGGGATAGACAAAACCACTGTGGCGTAACTCGCTGCCCAGCCAGGAAGCCTCCGCCTCGGGTTGCCATTCCGGTGCCAGAACATGCAGGGTGGCAGCCGGACGTTCATCGTGCAGCGGTTCAGCGTCCAGGTTGGTTTTACAACGGCCATCTAGCGCACGGATATGGCGCTGTAACCGTCCGGCACGTTGAATCAGTAAATCCACCGGCGCCAGATCGCTTATCATCACGTCCACGTCGATATCCAACGACTGTTCTACTACCTGTGTGGCGATCAGTACCTTGCCGCGCCGTTGCGGCGCCTGGTCGGATTTGCCAAACCATGCCAACGCCTGTTGCTCAATCTCCAGGCGATCACAAAATGCAAAACGACTATGAAACAACAGTAAATTTTCTTGCGGCAACCACGTGCTTTGACGTAATTGCTGATACACCGCTATCGCATCATCCACGGTATTGCGGATCCAGCAGACACACTGTCCGGCGTCCAGCGCCTGACGAATAATGTCGATCCCTTGCTCCCGTTGCGTTAGCCAGTGGATTTGTACCGAGCGTTGTACTTCCGGACGGGTCGCCAGCGACAACTCGGTCAAATGTTGTTGTGTCAGGTGGGTAAACCACGGGTATCCGGCGTCCTCCGCAGGATGAAGTGGTATCGCTGGCGCGTTCATCCCTTGATGAAAAGCCTGCAACAACCGTTCACGTTGGGAGGAAGATAACGTGGCGGTGAGAATAACCGCACTGCCGCCCTGTCGGGCATGAAACGCCAGCAGGTTTTCCAGAATCTTGCTCATATAGGCGTCATAGGCGTGAACTTCATCCAGAAGCAGAATTTTGTTGCACAACCCCAGCAATCGGAGTGATTGATGTCGGTAAGGCATCACCGCCATCAACGCCTGATCAAGCGTTCCAACTCCGACATCCGCCAACAGCGCCTTTTTACGTGAGTCAGCGAACCAATTGTTGCAGGCTGCACTGGCGCTGGATTCATCCTGGTCATACTGTGCCTGTCCGCGGTTATCTTCGGACCATAATGACTGACGGAACGCGGTTACCATCTCGCGTGCGCCGTGTGCCAGCATCAGTGAAGGTTGATGTTCCTCCACGTACAGTGCCCGGTAAGCCCGCGACAAACGCTGGTACATCGCATTGGCGGTGGCCATCGTCGGCAACCCGACATAAATCCCCTGCCCTTTTTGCTGGCTCATCAGGCGGTGAGCCAGAATCATCGCCGCTTCAGTTTTGCCCGCGCCGGTCACATCTTCCAGAATAAACAACTGCGGGCCGGGTGTGGTGATATCCACCGCCAGCGCCTGTTGTTGCAATGGCGTGGGCTGCTGAATAAATGGGAACAGCCCGCTAATGCCTTGAAACGGTTTCACAACGGGTACTGATGGCAAGCGGCACACCGCGATTTTGGCCTGAGGTAACGCGTGCTGATGCCAATACTCCACCAACGATATCGGTTGTGCCCGATAGGGGAAGTCGTCCTGATGAGAACCCAGCCAGTCCGCCAGCACCACGATACCCGCCAGCGACCAACTGTGTTGAATCAACTGTTGTCGCCAGTTTTTATCGGCAAATTGTGAGGGGAACTCGGTTAAGGAGGGAAAAACGCTGTGCAGTTCAGTCAGATAATCCTGCGCGGCTTGATAATCATCAGCATGAAACGCCGGACTCAGACTTTCCTTATGCAGCGGCGGTTTACCATGATGTCCGCACACCAATCGCATCCATATCTCAATTGATCTCTCCATTTTTTCAGGCACCGTGGCATGTGGCAACCAGGTGGGATCAGTCTGCCAGCGATCATAAAGCACCTCATTCCACAACCAGAAACCCAGCGAATCGTGGCGTTCCAGATAAGCCTTACCGGCAGGTTTGACTAGCGGTGAATCAGGACAGGAATAGAGTTGCTGGAAGCCTCTGGCAAATTTACCGATATCATGCCAGGCCAGAAACCAGGCCAGCCACAACGCGGCCGCGTCCCCGGTTAACCCAAGCGACTGCATAATATCCTGCGCCTGAAAGCGATTCTGCTTCACCAGCCAATACCCACAAGCTGCCACATCCAAACAGTGATAAGGCAGCAGATGATATTCATCATCGGTATTATGCTCAGAAGAGCGGTTCGCTTTCCCCCAATAAAGGTAATAGAGGGGAACGGACCCATTTTTATTATTTTCCGTCATCATCGCTTATTTTTAGAATAGAACTACAGCAACAGAGAACACCGCCATAATTTACGGATATATACCGTCATCCGTTAAGTGGCAAATGCGTTGGCTTTCCTTGCCCAGGCACTTACCTGAGTAAGCGCCTGAGGACCCGCTCCGTTACTGCCTTCCCGACACTCACATTATCCATAGGTATAGCCGATATTGATATTTAATAAGGCCAACAAAAAAGCCCAGACATTTATTATCAGGTTAATTATATTCCTGATGATCATCCAGGTGATTCGTTATATGAATAATTTATTTAACTGGTTTAGCCAGCACGGTGACATTATTTTCATCATTATCATTTAGCGCGTTGTTTACAACTTTTTTCTTTAAATCTGATTTTTCCTTATCCTGCGTCAACAAATTAGACTGACCGATAAATACGCCCCCTTTCTCAATAGTAAATTCATCAACATAAACTTCGCCCCGTACATTACCGGCAGACAAAACATTAATGACGCTGGCATACAACCGACCTTCGACCAGACCATTGACAATAATCTGCTCCGCTCTCAGTTCACCTTTTACACTGCCGCCGAGCTCAACTTTAATCACGTGTTCACACTGCACGTCACCTTCAATATTGCCTTCAATAGTGATGTTGCAGTTTCCTTCAACCCGACCGACAAGCTGTATACCCTGAGAAATAAAGGTGTCTTTTTTCACCCGTACCGGGCTGACGACCAGCGCCGTTTCCGGTAGCACTGGCACGGACTTCTCAGCATCATTTACCGCTTGAGTGTCTTGCAGCGTTTCAGCGGATTTTTTACTTTTATCAAATGAAAACATATGGTTACTCCTTTTACTTCCAAATAAAACAGCGATCAGGGTGATTAAAATCAGACTCAGACCAATCAGGGTTCCATAGCGCAGTGCCATGGCCGATAACGCAAGACGTGCATCCGTCAGCCAGAAAACAACGCCACCGGCCCACATCACCCAGATAACCCACAAAAAATGATATTTACGCACGGCAACATTCCTGCGGTAGTCGCGATATCAGGACCAAAATGGGAGACAACGGCAAAGTAAACTGCGGCAGGCAACCATCCATGTCTTTTTCTCCTTTAACTGCGGTTATTAGATAATAAAGTCATCGCCCTTACTTTATCAGGCATTGATTTCAGGTTATCGGACAAAAACAATTTTTATTGAATCGGTCACACCACCTGCTGACAGATTCCTGGCAGGTATGTAGTGGCAGGTACCCTCACTCCGGATATGAATGTGTTGATTAGCTAAACCGATTCTTCTATGTTAGCAAACAGTCTAATTACTCCTGTAAAGAGTGTTCTTATGTCACATAAAATATGGGTAATGGGAGACGCTGTTGTCGATCTCATTCCAGAAGATAAAGACCGCTATCTGAGATGTCCGGGTGGTGCCCCCGCCAACGTAGCCGTAGGGGTTGCCAGACTAGGTGGACAAAGTGGGTTTATCGGCCGAGTCGGTAAAGATGTTTTTGGTCACTTCTTACGTAATACATTGATTAAAGAGAAAGTTGATGTCAAAAACATGATATTGGACAGCCAGCATCGCACATCAACGGTAGTGGTCAGCCTGGACAAACAGGGAGAGCGATCATTTACCTTTATGGTGCGTCCCAGCGCGGATTTGTTCCTACAGCCGGAAGATTTACCGGACTTTCAGCGCGGAGAATGGTTACACCTATGTTCCATCGCGCTCTCTCAGGAGCCGTCCCGCAGTACGGCGTTTCAGGCGATGAAATACATCAAAGCCGCAGCCGGCTGGGTCAGCTTTGATCCCAACATCCGAGAAGATATGTGGAGCAGCCGCCAGGAACTGCTGGATTGCCTCGACCAGGCCATGGCATTAGCGGATGTAGTGAAACTGTCACAAGAGGAGTTTCAGTTACTCAGCGGTACCACGGATATCAGCAGAGGAACTGAGCAATTAATGGCGCGCTATCCGCTGAAATTACTACTGGTAACATTAGGCGGATACGGAGTGTGGCTGCGGGATCGACAGCACTTGCAACACTATCACGCCCCGATGGTGACACCTGTCGACACGACGGGTGCCGGAGACGCTTTTGTCGCCGGTCTACTGCACGGTTTGGCGGAATATGAAACACTCGACCTCCTGCCATCCTGGCAAAATATTATCGATCAGGCACAAAACTGCGGTGCATTGGCAACCACCGCCAAAGGTGCCATGACGGCGTTACCCTTTGCTCATCAGTTAACCAAACCTTCTCCCCTAATTCACTGATCAATCCAGCCGTTGCTAGTGCTGCAACGGCTATCACCTGTTTTGCAGTCAGGATCACAGTTAACAGATATGGCTGGTAAATTCGCTTGCCAATTCACTGGCCCAACCTTTATTTTCGCTTTGCATAACCGGTTTAGCAATTTAGCAAAACAATATAGTTTCAATTAAAAAGAGAACACCATAATGATGAAGCCACGCTACCTCGCCATAACACTAGGGCTAATCTTCTCTGCCCCATATGTATCAGCCGCCAGCGCTGACAGCATTGAAGCCCGATTGAACGCACTGGAACAACGTCTGCAACAAGCGGAACAACGCGCACAACAGGCTGAAGCCAGAGCCGATGCCGCGGAAAAAGAGGCCCAGACGCTGACTGCCCGCACTGAACAGGTAGAGCAGACCGCCAGACAAATAACCCAGCGTACTGAAACGCTAGCCAGCAAAAGCAATTTTGCCGACGGATTTGAATTTCATGGTTATGCCCGTTCCGGGTTGTCCATTAATGATTCAACCACCAGTTCCAATGCCGACATGGGGCCCAGCATGACACCCGCCGGAAGCACCGGTGGTTATGTCGGCCGTTTGGGTAATGAAGATGACACTTATCTTGAAATGAAACTGGAGCACAAAACCAAGCTGGACAATGGCGCCACCACGCGCTTTAAGGTGATGATGGCTGATGGTCAGCGCAGCTATAACGACTGGACCGCGTCTTCCAGCGATCTGAACGTACGCGAAGCGTTTGTGGAACTGGGTTCCCTGCCGACCTTCACTGGTGCGTTCAAGGGCACCACATTATGGGCTGGTAAACGTTTTGACCGTGATAACTTTGATATCCATTGGCTTGATTCCGATATCGTTTTCCTGGCAGGGACGGGGGGCGGTATCTATGACATACAACCCGTGGACGGCTGGAAAACCAGCGTTTCAATTTATGGACGCAGCCTGGGGGACATCACCTCACTGGATAACGAAATCCATAACTATGTGTTAACCAGTAACAACAGGATCGGGCCATTCCAGTTTATGCTAAGCGGCTTGAGCGCCAAAAATAATAACCGTCGCGAAACCAGCGACGTGGACCTGAGCACATCGGTGACAAACGTTAACGCGGGTGACAAGGGTTATCACACGATGCTGGCCTGGCATGGCGACAGCTTCTATGGGATGCGTGACGGAACATCCAAAACTGCCGTGCTATATGGACACGGGCTGGGGGCAGAAGTGAAAAATATCGGTTCGGACGGTAACCTGACGCAGGATGCAGATACCTGGCGACTAGCGACCTATGGCACCACAGCACTGAACAAAACCTGGAGCTTCGCACCCTCAATTCTGGCACAAACCAGTAAAGATCGTTATGTCAAAGGCGATAACTATCAATGGGCCACCTTCAACGCGCGCTTTATTCAGGAAATCACAGAAAACTTCGCGCTGGCTTATGAAGGCAGCTATCAATATATGGACCTTAATCCTCAGGGATATTTATCGCGCAATCATGTAAGTGGTGGATTTTATAAGCTGACATTCGCACCAACGTTCAAAGTCGGCGATATTGCTAATTTCTTCAGTCGCCCAGAATTGCGTTTATTCGCAACCTATATGAACTGGGATAAACGTCTGGATAATTACTCCACCAGTGACGCCTTCGGTTCGACGGGCTTTACGGCAGGCGGTGAATGGAACTTCGGTGTCCAGATGGAAACCTGGTTCTGATGATTAACCGGATGCTGGTCGGCGCTCAGCAGCTCACCAATATCGTTACTAATACGTCCCTGATTGATAAAGAGGAATACCATGGATATTAAAGCCATTGCGGCTTCCCTTATCCCCCTGCTGGGTGGAAAGGAAAACATTGCCAGCGCCGCACACTGTGCCACACGTCTGCGTCTGGTTCTTAAGGATGACAATCTGGCAGACAAAGCCGCCATTGAGAAAGTCGAAGGGGTTAAAGGCTGTTTCCAAAATGCCGGACAAATACAGATTATTTTCGGCTCCGGGCTGGTGAATAAAGTCTATGCCGAATTCATCAAGGTGGCGGATGTCAACGAGTCCACTACCACAGAAGCGGCAACACTGGCGGCACAGAAACTTAATCCGTTTCAACGCCTCGCTCGCCTGCTTTCCAATATTTTTGTACCGATCATCCCGGCTATTGTTGCTTCTGGCCTGCTGATGGGACTGTTGGGCATGATCAAAACCTACGGCTGGGCAGATGCCAACAGTGCTATCTTCATTATGCTGGATATGTTTAGCTCCGCTGCGTTCATCATTCTGCCTATTTTAATCGGCTTTACCGCTGCGCGGGAATTTGGTGGTAATCCCTACCTCGGTGCTACACTGGGCGGTATTTTGACCCATCCGGCATTGACCAACGCCTGGGGTGTCGCTGGCGGTTTCAAAACCATGTCACTGTTTGGCATGGATATCGCCATGATCGGCTATCAAGGGACGGTGTTCCCGGTACTGCTGGCAGTCTGGTTTATGAGTCTGGTTGAAAAACGGCTGCGAAAGGTAGTTCCCAATACGCTGGATATCATTGTCACCCCCTTCCTGACCGTGATTATCTCCGGCTTTGTCGCCATGCTGTTAATCGGTCCGGCGGGCCGGGCGTTGGGTGACGGCATTTCAATGGTGTTAAGCACGCTAATCACCCATGCAGGATGGCTGGCCGGTCTGTTGTTTGGTGGCCTTTACTCCGTTATTGTCATTACAGGTGTTCATCACAGCTTCCATGCCATTGAGGCGGGATTACTGGGAAACCCCAATATCGGCGTGAACTTTTTGCTGCCCATCTGGGCGATGTCCAACGTGGCGCAAGGCGGTGCCTGTCTGGCCGTTTATTTCAAAACCCGCAATGTCAAAATCAAGGCTATTGCACTGCCGTCGGCCTTCTCGGCCATACTAGGGATTACAGAAGCAGCAATCTTTGGTATCAACTTGCGTTTTGTAAAACCATTTTTGGCCGCCCTGGTAGGCGGCGCGCTTGGCGGCGCCTGGGTGGTTGCCAACCATGTGAACATGACCGCCGTCGGCTTAACCGGCATCCCCGGATTGGCTATAGTTCAGACGGGATCAATTCTGAACTATCTGATTGGCATGCTGATAGCATTCGGGGTAGCGTTTACCGTTTCATTACTGCTGAAATATAAAACGGATAGCGAATAATATAATGAAGGAAATCCACTTATTAAAACAGATAGTTCATGCTCTGATGTCAGGCCAATCCCGCCAGACATACGACCCATACCGTCCATACTGGCACTTGTCACCAAGCGTCGGATTGCTCAATGATCCAAATGGATTTGTACAGCACAAAGGGCGTTATCATCTGTTTTATCAGTGGAATCCTTTCGCTTGTGCTCATGGTGCCAAGTGCTGGGGACACTGGAGTTCTACTGACCTGGTTCATTGGCGTCACGAACCCGTGGCGTTGGTGCCAGGGGAAAGCTATGAAAGCCACGGTTGTTACTCCGGTTCCGCCGTGGTGGAGAACGATGCTCTGGTGCTGATCTACACCGGTAATGTCAAATATGAGGATGGATCACGTACTGCCTACCAGTGTCTGGCGCGAGAAAATACCGATGGCGAGTTTGATAAACTCGGCCCGGTGTTAACACTGCCGGAAGGCTATACCGGGCATGTCCGTGACCCAAAAGTCTGGCGCCACAATAACGATTGGTACATGGTGCTTGGGGCGCAAAGTAAAGATTTACAGGGAAAAGTGCTCCTTTATCGCTCTGACGATCTGCATATCTGGCACTCTCTGGGTGAAATTGCCGGTTCCGGTCTGGGCGGCCTGGACAACTTTGGTTATATGTGGGAATGCCCGGACCTTTTCACTATCGATCAACACGATGTACTGGTTTGCTGTCCACAAGGGCTTGTCGCGGAAGAAGAACGCTACCTGAATACCTTTCAGTCGGGATATTTCATCGGCAAACTGGATTATGAAACTGGTGATTTCCCGCATCAGGAGTTCCACGAGCTAGATAACGGCTTTGAGTTTTACGCGCCCCAGACCACGCTCAGTCACGATGGGCGTCGTCTGCTGTTTGGTTGGATGGGTATCCCCGATCAGAATGAGTTCCATCAACCCACACTTTCCCACGGCTGGATCCATACCATGACCTGCCCACGGGAACTGACATTGCATGAAGGGCGGCTGTTTCAGCAGCCCGCCCGGGAGCTGCAAATTCTGCGTAACCAGCAACACATCTGGCAAGGTGTAGCAAATTACGCACCGGTACTACCCGCCAGTAGTGCCGAGCTGATGCTAGACTCGCAGGGAGAGTTTCAGCTCAACTTTACTGACTTGATGGTGCTGTGTTGGGACGGAGAACGACTGACCCTCAACCGCCGTAATCTGCGCAGCGGCGAACCAGAGCACCGTTATTGGCACGGCAACCTGAGTCATTTACAGATCCTCTGTGATCGCTCCAGCATAGAGATCTTTATCAACCACGGTGAAGCCGTGATGTCCGCTCGCTATTTTCCCACCCGCGACGCCACCGTTACATTTAGCGGTCCCGGTAGGTTGACGCTCCAGCACTGGTTGTTAGCGCCATGCGTGATAGAATGATGCCTTCTTCTTTTCCAACACAGATATTGCGGTGAAACAAACTAAGCGCGTAACAATCAGTGATATTGCCAAACTGGCGGGCGTCTCAAAATCGACAGCCAGTCTGGTACTTAATGGCCGCAGTAAAGAATTTCGCGTGTCGGATGAAACCCGCGATCGCATTATTGCCCTGGCGCACCAACAACGTTATCAACCAAGTATTCATGCTCGTTCACTACGTTCAAACCGCAGCAACACGCTGGGATTGGTCGTGCCAGAAATGACCAACTATGGTTTTGCGGTCATTTCACGCGAGCTGGAAATGTTATGTCGTGAAGCTGGGCTACAACTGCTGATTGCCTGTACCGACGAGAACGCTGGTCAGGAAATGATGGCGGTCAACAACCTGCTCCAACGTCAGGTGGATGGTTTGATTGTCGCATCCAGTATGTTCAGCGACGTGGAATATCGCAAAATTAACCAACAATTGCCGGTGGTGCAGTTTGACCGTGTCATTGGTGATTCTGATCTGCCCCTGGTGGTTACCGAATCCGTCGAATCAACGGCGGAACTGGTGGCGAAAGTGGCCAAACAGCATCAGGATGAATTCTATTTCATCGGTGGTCCGTCACGGATATCCCCGACACACGATCGTCTGGCGGGTTTTAAGCTGGGTCTGGAACGCGCCGGTATAGCGTGCCAGCCTGAGTGGATTATTCACGGTAGCTATCATCCCAGTTCCGGCTATGAAATGTTCGCCCAACTATGCGCTAGTCTGGGCCGCCCACCCAAAGCGCTATTTACGGCTGCCTGCGGTCTACTGGAAGGGGTTTTGCGTTATCTGAACCAACATAATCTGATGGATAGCGACCTGCGGTTATGCAGCTTTGACGACCACTATCTGTTTGATTGCCTGCCGTTGAAGATTGATACCGTGGCGCAGGATTGTGAAACGCTGGCCCGCAACAGTTTTGACATGATTACCACACTGATTGAGGAACGCCCGCTGGAACAGAGCCGGATTTATGTGCCGACCCATATCCATTGGCGCCATCCTGATTCACGTGGATAAGCGCCTAAATAACAAGCACAAAAATCTTTCAGACAACACGCCTCATTAGTGGGTGGCTTTTTCCACGCCAACCAGACCAATTTTGAGATAACCCGCGCTGCGCAGTGAGTTCATAACTCGCATTATGGTTTCATAATCCACACTTTTATCCGCCCGGAAAAAAATCGTGGTGTCTTTGTCAGCTCGGGTTTTAACATCAAGCACCTGCGCAAGCGCCTGCTCAGGTACCGGGTCATCCCCCAGATAAAGCTGATTATCTGCTTTTACGGTCAAATAAACTGGTTTTGCCGGCCTGGGTTGTGGTGCTGCCGAAGACGCCGGTAAATTGACACGAATATCTACGGTAGCCAGCGGTGCCGCTACCATGAAAATGATCAGCAGCACCAGCATGACATCAATAAATGGCGTCACGTTGATATCATGCATTTCACCATTTTCATTCTGATCGTCGTTCAAATGCATGGCCATCGCTTAACCCGCCCGCCGTTTCTGCACTGATGACGTCATCTTACTCTCGATGCTATCGGCAATATCCAGGTCACGACTCTGTAACAGCAGAATTTGTGCCGCCACATCGCCGACAATCGCCTTATAACTGGCTATCCAGCGAGCAAATATGTTGTAGATCACCACTGCCGGGATCGCCGCAACCAGACCAAGCGCCGTTGCCAGCAGCGCTTCTGCAATACCAGGTGCCACAACTGCCAGATTGGTGGTCTGGGTATGCGCGATGCCAATAAAGCTGTTCATGATCCCCCATACCGTGCCAAATAAACCGATAAATGGCGCAATCGCCCCAACCGTAGCCAGATATCCGGTACCGCGTCCCATATACCGACCCGTTGCAGCCACACAACGCTCCAGACGGAATGCCGTACGTTCTTTAATCCCGTGGTTATCATCAGATAGATCTGACAAGACCAATTCGTTTTGCGCATCCGACAGCAGTCGCAGAGCGACACTATCCGGTGCGAAAGTACGGGCGGTATCCATAGCATCATCCACTGTTCTAGCCTCTTTCAACGCCAGATATTCATCGTGAATACGACGTTTGGCTTTCATCAGCTCGATACTTTTACCAAAAAAGATTGCCCAGGTAATGACCGATGCCAGCATCAGACCAATCATTACCACTTTTACCACGAGGTCAGCGTGCTGATACATACCCCAGACCGAGAGATCCATCTGCATCAGATTGCCTGAAGCATCCGCTCCCGATGGCAGTTCCAGCGCAGACACCACGGCATCTTTGTTGATTACCGGTATGGAAGGAGTGGCGGCAAACGCACTGCCACCCAATCCCGCCATCAGCAGGATAACCACTACACCACGAGAAAATGCGCTCAACGCGTGACCTGTGCCTTTCCAGGCTGATGCGAACGGTTGAGTCATGTTGTTGCCAGCCGTATACACGCTGTACCTCCACCTATCATCCAATGCCAGTCATACAATAAATCAGCGTAAAATAATACCAAAGCCTGAATTAATTGATAGTGGTTCTCATTATTATCTACACATTTTTCTGACAACCCGCTATCACCATAACGCCTGGCTCAAGAATCGCTGGCTTGCTGTAGCGCTTGATGAAAGCATGCGTTAGCGGATTTTGTGTATTCTGCAACGTCGTATATCTAACGATTTTTATTCTGTGATCGTTATTAAGTTATTACACCATTTATGATAAAAGTTCGATAAGTTATCCACTAGCAACAACTAATGGCACACAAATAAAAACATTAACAATCAGTTAATTATTAACAAATCATCATAAGACACCAAGATTAACGCCACTTGAAACAGCATTTCTCATCATATTTTGCTTTTGTGATACCTGTCATTCTTCAAAGTTGTATAATAGGTTAGCTTGCTTATCTACAAATGAGGATGCATCGCAATAAATTAAGCCTTACCCGGCAAATCTCATCGCATACCTCATTTTTCATGTCCGTATTTTATGACCTTTGTATGACATAAAAAATAAAAACGCACTCATTCTATTTACAGTAATACCTATTACCCATCACCTCTGGAGGTAATCTGATGAAGTTATCCAAGACGTTAATCAGTTTGTGTTTAAGTTCTACCGTGGTGTTAATGAGTCATTCGGTTATTGCGCAACAAATTAAAGCTGCTGATGTTCATCCTGAAGGCTATCCAAATGTGGTTGCGGTACAACACATGGGAGAAAAACTTAAAGCAGCGACTAACGGAAGATTAGAAATAAAAACCTTTCCAAGCGGTGTGTTGGGTGATGAAAGGCAGATGATAGAGCAGGCACAATTGGGTGCCATTGATATTATCCGCGTTTCCATGACACCAGTAGCGGCTATTCTGCCGGACGTTGAAGTATTTACCTTGCCCTATATTTTCCGTGATGAAGATCATATGCATAAGGTATTAGATGGAAAAATAGGTCAGGAGGTGGGGGATAAAATTACCAATAGTCCTAAATCAAAACTGGTCTTTCTGGGCTGGATGGATGCGGGTACTCGTAACCTGATAACCAAAGACCCGGTAACCAAACCGGAAGATCTGAAAGGGATGAAAATCCGCGTCCAGGCCAGTCCTGTATCACTGGCAACCCTGAAGGACATGGGGGCCAACTCGATTGCGATGGGTGTCAGTGAAGTGTTCAGTGGTCTGCAAACCGGGGTTATCGACGGCACAGAAAATAACCCGCCTACATTTGTTGCCCATAATTATATGCCGGTCACCAAGAATTATACTTGGAGCCGTCATTTCATTATTCCGGAAGTATTCCTCTACTCAAAACCCAAATGGGATAAATTGTCTAAAGAAGATCAGCAACTTATTCTGAAACTGGCCAAAGAAGCACAGCAAGAACAACGGGTATTGTGGGCGGCTTATAATACAAAATCACTAGAAAAGATGAAAGCTGGTGGTGTGAAGTTCCACGATATTGATACCGCAGCATTCTATAAAGCGACACAACCGGTACGCGATCAATTCGGTGCAAAATATCAAGGTTTGATAAAAGCCGTTGCCGACGTGAAATAATCTATCGAGTGGGTAAGTTATTTTAATTTACCCACCCATTATTTGCTGTCTGTAGGTGAGAATATAATATGGCCCGTATATATATTTCAGCCATGGATGTGCTGTACCTGATGGCTATGTGGGTATCTGGGTTAGCATTATTCATTATGACGTTAATTATTCCAGTAGGTATTTTTTTCCGTTATATCATGAATGACGGTATTTCCTGGCCAGAACCCATTTCTATTCTTTGCATGGTCACGTTCACCTTTGTTGGTGCAGCAGTGAGTTATCGTGCTTGCTCGCATATTGCTGTCTCCATGCTAGTTGACCGGTTACCGGATGTCGCTAAAAAAGCCTGTAAATTTCTATCAGATATACTGATGCTGCTAATTTGCCTGTTCATTCTCTATTACGGTTCACTACTCTGCCTGGAGTTATGGGATCAACAGATTGCCGAGTTCCCCATTATCTCTGCCGGACAAACCTATCTACCGCTGCCCATTGGTTCATTTATAACGATGCTGTTCGTCATTGAACGTATTTTATTTGGTTCACAGGATAAGCGTCCTGTGGTCATGCTTGGCAACGCCTAACGGAGCCTGTCACCATGGATGCATTTATCTTGCTTGCGACGCTGGCGGTATTGCTGGCAGTCGGGGTACCAGTGGCCTATGCCGTTGGCTTGAGCGCACTGGTTGGCGCGTATTGGATCGACTTACCGCTGGAAGCGATCATGATTCAAATCGCCAGTGGCGTGAATAAGTTTTCCCTGCTGGCAATTCCATTTTTTATTCTGGCAGGCGCCATCATGGCGGAAGGTGGTATCGCCCGCCGGTTGGTGAACTTTGCCTATATATTTGTCGGTTTTATCCGCGGTGGCCTGTCTCTGGTCAATATTGTCGCCTCAACGTTCTTTGGTGCCATTTCAGGTTCTTCTGTCGCCGATACGGCCTCTATCGGTTCGGTAATGATCCCGGAAATGGAAAGAAAAGGTTATCCCCGTGACTTTGCCGCTGCCGTGACGGCGGGCGGTTCGGTACAGGCTATTTTGATTCCCCCCAGTCATAACTCGGTTATTTATTCGCTTGCCGCAGGCGGTACGGTATCCATTGCCTCGCTGTTTATCGCCGGGATATTACCAGGCATCCTGCTCGGTTTAACCATGATGCTGATCTGTATCGGCTTCGCCCACAAACGTGGCTATCCCAAAGGCGAAGTAGTTCCGTTCCGTAAAGCGGTGAAAATCTTCCTCGATACATTATGGGGGTTGATGACCGTCGTGATCATCATGGGCGGTATCCTCTCCGGTATTTTTACCGCCACCGAGTCCGCTGCCATTGCCTGTCTATGGTCATTCTTCGTTACCATGTTTATCTATAAAGACTATAAATGGTTCGAATTGCCCAAACTGATGTATCGAACCGTCAAAACAGTCACTATCGTCATGATTCTGATTGGTTTTGCGGCTTCCTTTGGCGCGGTTATGACGTATATGCAGTTACCAAGCCGCATCACCCACTTCTTCACGTCCATTTCCGATAATAAATATGTCATCCTGATGTGTATCAACCTGATGTTGTTGGTATTGGGGACACTGATGGACATGGCGCCGTTGATCCTGATACTCACGCCAGTGTTACTGCCGGTTGCCGTTTCACTCGGTATCGATCCGGTACACTTCGGGATGATCATGATGATAAACCTCGGCATTGGACTGATTACGCCACCAGTAGGATCCGTGTTATTCGTTGCCAGCGCCGTCAGCAAACAGAAGATCGAAAACGTCGTCAAAGCCATGATGCCTTTCTATATCGGCCTGTTCACGGTACTGCTGTTGGTAACCTATATCCCAGAGATTTCACTCTGGTTGCCTCGCCTGTTTGGTGTCCATACCGGTTAACCCTCTTCTCACTGCATGCATTAACTTGCCCGTTTTCGATAAAAACGGGCTTTTTTGTTTTTATCGCGCGGGACAGACAGCATGAAGTCCCTACAACAAACCACACTGACAGCAAGAGTGTCCGTTTTTACGAGTGAACGGAAAAGCGTCCCCACAGGCTGTGCCAGCCGTGATAACGTAAGGACTTGGCAATAATGATATGCGCCACGGTTCTCCTGAATTCAGGGACGGCAAAGATTACTCAGCAACAGGCGAAAACAGGTATGACAAGCAAAAAAACCGCTACGGCGTTGATAGCCGCCGGACGAAGCAAAAAATTTACGCATGGTTCCGTCAACCCCGTCATTCAGCGGGCGTCTTCTTTAGTCTTTGATACGGTCGAGGAGAAAAAACACGCCACCATCAACCGCACCAAAGGCGCACTGTTTTATGGTCGTCGCGGCACGCTGACTCACTTTGCTTTACAGGACGCCATGACAGAGCTGGAAGGCGGCGCCGGTTGTGCGCTCTATCCCTGTGGCGCTGCGGCGATTGCCAACGCCATACTGGCTTTTGTTTCTGCCGGGGATCATCTGCTGGTTACCGGATCAGCCTATGAACCAACGCAAGATTTTTGTAATAAAGTGCTGAACAGAATGAACATCAGCACTACCTTTTTTGATCCCATGATCGGTGATGACATCGCATCATTGATTCAACCCAACACCAAAGTAGTGTTTCTGGAATCTCCTGGGTCCATCACGATGGAAGTACAGGATGTTCCCGCCATTGTCGCGGCGGTTCGTCGCATAAACCCGGAAATTATCATCATGATTGATAACACCTGGGCGGCGGGCATACTGTTTAAAGCACTGGATTTTGGTATTGATATTTCCATTCAGTCCGGCACGAAATACATTGTGGGCCATTCTGACGCGATGCTCGGCACGGCAGTAGCCAATGCCCGCTGCTGGGATCAACTGCGCGAACAGTCTTACCTGCTGGGACAAATGGCAGACGCCGATACCGCTTATATGGCCAGCCGTGGGTTGCGGACACTGGCCCTACGCTTGAAACAGCATCAGGAAAGCAGCCTTCGTATCGCCCACTGGCTCGCTGAACGTCCAGAAGTCGCGCAGGTCAATCATCCGGCCCTGCCCGGCTGTAAAGGTCACGATAACTTCGTGCGTGATTTCAGCGGCTGTAATGGACTGTTTTCATTCGTTTTAAAATCAAAGCTCAACCAGGATCAACTATCGAACTACCTTGACCATTTCAGCCATTTCAGCATGGCTTATTCCTGGGGCGGGTTTGAATCACTGATTCTGGCTAATCAGCCGGAAGAACTAGCCGCTATTCGGCCAGCCGGTGGAGTGGACTTCAGCGGTACACTCATCCGCTTACATATTGGATTGGAGGATTGTGACGATCTGATAGACGATCTGACCGCAGGTTTCATAAGAATTAAGGAAATGTGACGCCTCTATCCCTTCAGCCTTGATTCAGCTGCGGGACGGGGGGTAATGCGTGTATCATGGAAGCAATAATGATGATTATAAACTTATCTTTTTCCCCTATTCTGGCCTGGTATCGATTCACCAGTAATCAGAAGCGCTCAGTCGCTGTTTAAGGGGTTACAGCAAACCAGACAGGAAGCAATATGAATGTAGTTCATGAGATTATTCAGGCTCTGTGGCAGCAGGATTTCGACGCGTTGGCCAATCCTCACGTTATCTGGGTGATTTACAGTATTCTTTTTACTACACTGTTTTTGGAAAATGGTTTGCTTCCCGCCGCTTTCCTGCCAGGCGACAGTCTGTTATTGCTCACTGGTGCCATGATTGCAAAAGGTGTAATGCACTTTATCCCGACAATGATCCTACTGACGATAGCCGCGAGCCTGGGTTGCTGGTTCAGTTATCTGCAAGGCCGCTGGTTGGGTCATACACGGCTGATGCAAAAATGGCTACGGCAGTTACCCGCGCATTACCACCAGCGTGCCTACCATCTTTTTGACCGTCATGGTTTGATGGCATTGCTGATCGGCCGTTTTCTGGCCTTTATCCGCACATTACTGCCCACCATCGCGGGCCTTTCCGGATTAGACACGATGCGTTTTCAGTTCTTCAACTGGCTCAGTGGTTTCCTCTGGGTATTTGGTATCGTCTCTCTGGGCTATTCCATGAGCCATATTCCCCTGGTACAACGCCATGAAGCGCTGGTTATGTCAGCGTTGTTCATCATGCCGCTAATTTTGCTGATGAGCGGTCTGGTGGGGATGTTGATCGTACTGTGGCGAAAAAAACGCACGGTTGCCTGATCTACAATAGCGAGTGGTTCCCTAGCTACCTTCTCCCACCCAGTTGCCAGCCCGCAGACGTGATACTTCATTGCCGGGCGTGGTTCCAAAGTAACGTTTAAATTCACGGCTGAATTGCGAGGGACTTTCATACCCCACACGAATAGCGGCCGTTCCCGCTTTCAGCCCATCATGCAACATCATAAGGCGCGCCTTATGCAGCCGGTACGATTTCAGATATTGCAACGGCGACGTGTTGGTTACTGCTTTGAAGTTATGGTGAAATGCCGACACACTCATGTTAACTTCCATGGCCAATTGTTCTACATTCAGGTTATCAGCGTAGTGATTTTCTATCCGCCGCAGCGCTTTAGCAATCTGGCTGAAATGCGTGTGACGATTAACCAGCGCCTGTAATACATCACCACAAGCACCGCACAGGGCGTGATAAATAATTTCCCTGACAATACCGGGTCCCAACACTCTGGCATCCCGTGGATTTGTCATCACATCCAGTAACCGTTCTGTTGCACACAGCATGGCATCCGTCAACCGAACACTGTTGACGCCCGAAGTCTCAGCCCGGGTTTTATCCGCACAAGCATCATCACCAATGTCGATCAGTAAATCCTGCAGAATCTGGATATCCACCCGGACAGACACCCCCACCAGCGGTTGCTCCAAACTGGCGAACGTTTCACACTCAAAAGGCAACGGAACCGTCATCAACAGGTAGTTTTCCGGATCGTAACGAAAAACTTTACTCCCCAGATATCCCACTTTGTGTCCCTGAAAAATAACCACAATGCTGGGGTCATACATCACCGGCGTACGTCCGTGATGACTATCAGAATAGATAATATTTACCTGCGGAACCGGAGATGGCGTAACCCAAGCGCCACCCTTACCCACAAACTGCATGGCCTGTTTGACCAGTCGATTATATGTACTATCGTTTCTCATATGCTCATCTCTTCCCGCAGAAGGGAGTAAAATGACATATCACTGTCATGGAATCATCATTTTCTCTCTTTTTTTGTAGAAATAGGCAAAAAGAGAACAGGAATGAGCATTGTATGAAAATGATAGGTTACCGAGAATAGGACACCTGACAACATCACCATTGATACCCAAACGCTATTGTCGGATATCCATCACCAGCAGGTATGTATAAATAAGATCAATGTGCTGCCTGCCATTCTGCAACAAGGCTTTAAACTGGATAAATAACCTATGCAAAATTTTACGCTTCATACCCCAACAAAAATTCTGTTCGGTGAAGGCCAAATCGCCGGACTGGCTAATGAAATTCCCGCTGATGCCCGAATCCTGATTACCTATGGCGGCGGCAGTATTAAACATAACGGCGTGTTGGATCAGGTACATACTGCGTTACATGGTCGTAACGTGCTGGAATTTTCCGGCATTGAACCTAATCCAACCTATGAAACGTTGATGAAAGCCGTTGAACTGGTGAAAAAGGAAAAAATCGATTTCCTGTTAGCGGTTGGCGGTGGCTCCGTTGCGGATGGCACCAAGTTTATTGCGGCGGCAGCCAACTATACCGCGGCAGAAGATCCGTGGCACATTCTGCAAACCCGTGGCGCTCATATTAAAAGCGCCATTCCACTCGGTGTCGTGCTGACCTTACCGGCGACCGGCTCCGAATCCAATAGTGGCGGAGTTATCACCCGAAAATCCAGCGGCGACAAACAGGCTTTCATGAATCCGCTGGTTTGCCCGCGATTTGCCATCCTCGATCCAGTGACGACATATACGCTGCCAGAACGGCAAATAGCCAACGGTGTGGTAGATGCTTTTGTGCATACTGTTGAGCAATATCTGACCTATCCGGTTGATGCCAAAGTGCAGGATCGCTTTGCTGAAGGGCTGCTGTTGACACTGATCGAAGAAGGCCCGCGCGCACTGAAAGATCCCAAAAACTATGCGATTCGCGCCAACGTGATGTGGAGCGCTACTATGGCACTGAATGGTTTGATCGGCGCTGGCGTACCGCAAGACTGGTCAACACATATGCTGGGTCATGAAATCACGGCTATGCATGGATTGGATCACGCCCAAACGCTGGCTATCGTCCTGCCAGCCATGTTGAACGAGCGTAAAGCGCAAAAACGACAAAAACTGCTGCAATATGCCGAACGTGTCTGGAATCTGCGCGACGGTAGCGAAGAGCAACGCATCGACAGCGCTATCGCCGCCACCCGTGATTTCTTCGAGAAAATGGGGGTTCCTACCCATCTCTCTGCCTATCAGCTCGACGGCAGTTCCATTCCGGCACTGGTCGCAAAACTGAAAGAACACAACATGACCGCATTGGGCGAACACCATGATATTACGCTGTCAGACAGTCAACGCGTCTATGAAGCTGCCCGTTAATTTGCCCACTCACCGGGCACCCAAAGCAGAGTAACCCAATCTCATATAACGGAAAGCGCGGGGGATCATCCCCCGCGGCTTACACTTCACGCTCTTCATCGTCTTCCTGTGACAGCGTCAGCACATTATAAGCGACCGCACAAAACAACGAGTTCAGACGGTTCATATCCCCCAACAACCCAAGATGCAATGAACTGGTTTCCAGACTTTGTACGTTTTGCTGATGCAGTCGATCCACATGCGCATGGGCATAACGGCGGTTGAGAATACGAAAACGGTGTTTGGCACGGCGTAACCGTCTGGCGCTAGCCACATCCCCAGACAAAAATACCGACAGCCCAAGACGCAAGTTGGTCACCAACTGCTCGTGCAAATGATTCAACTCGGTCAACCCTTGTGCGGAAAACGCACGCTGGCGTCCCATTGCCCCTTGGACGACATCACCGACAATGCGTTCGATAATATCGCCAGCCTGCTCCAGATTTAGTGCCATTTCAATGACTTCTGCCCAGCGTTGAGAATCCCGCTCATGTAACCCTGTTTTCTCAATCTGGGCCAGATAGAGCTTAATGGCGTTGTACAGCACATCCACGTCGTCGTCCAATTTGCGGATTTCACGTACCTGCTGACGGTTCCCCTGCAACACGTCATGATACATATTGAGCATCTGCTCGATCACATCGCCAATCCGCAACGTTTCACGGGCAGCGTTTGTCAGCGCCAGTACGGGTGTGTCCAACGCGCTGATATCCAGATGACGGGGATGAAGACGGGGATCAATTTCCTGTTCAGTGGTAATCAGATTGCTGCACAGTTGCGCCATTCGTCCGGCAAAAGGCAGTAACAACACACAGCGGATCAGGTTATAGAACAGGTGAAAATAGATAACCAGCTCTTCACTCGCCAGTGGGATACGGGCCAGAGCATCAGCCAGATAACCGATGGCAGGCAATGCGGGCAGACAACCAATCAGCTTAAATAACATACTGCCCAACGCAACCTGGCGCGCCGCCGGGCTTTGTGTACTGGCATTCATCAGCGTTAGCACACCACTTCCCAGGTTCGCGCCTATCACCAGACACAACGCTACTTCCAGCGAAATAACATGGCTGGCGGTAAGTGTGGCGGTTAACAACACCGCAGCCAGGCTGGAGTAGCTGATTACGGCAAACACAGCACCGACCAATGCATCCAGCATCACATCCCCGGTCAACGAGGAGAACAACACCTTCACACCTGCGGTCTGGGTAATCGGGGTAGCGGCTTGCACAATGAGTTCAAGCGCCAGCAGAATCAAACCTAATCCGATAGCAACTCGCCCAAGCTGACCCGCATGGGTTTGTTTACGGCTCAGGAAAAAAATAACCCCAAGAAAAATCAACAGCGGAGAAAGCCAGGACAAATCAAACGTCAGCACCCGCACCATCAGCGCGGTCCCGACATCGGCACCCAAGATAATCACCAGTGCCGGGGCCAGTGCGATCAACCCTTGTGACACAAAAGAAGTGGTCAATAATGCAGTGGCATTACTGCTTTGAACCAATGCCGTGACGCCCATGCCCGCCATAAAGGCCAGCAGTTTTTTATCAACGCTATCGCTGATTACCCGGCGCAAACGGGAACCATACACCCGCATAATGCCGGTCCGCACAATATGCGTTCCCCATACCAACAAAGCGATAGCAGAAAGTAAGTGCAACAGAGTTAACACAGAGCAATAATCCCATCCAATATAAAAACATAACAATAAAAACAGCCTGTACCACCAGGAATGATCTCCTCGCAGATACTGGCATTATGATGCGTGTTGGCTATACCATCCGCCCCAGAGATTCCACCTCAGTCTGACAGACCACCCTTTATTGTGAAAATTCATTTGCACAAATAACGGTAAAATTTCCGAAATGCCCGCCCAAATCAACAAGTGGCTATTTTTCGCTTTTTAGGATTTAAGTTAGCGCTATTCTGCGCACATACCTAACTTTAAAGCGTTAGCGTATTAGCAAACGTTTCCGACCTCAGCAAGGAAAATGGATGAAGACCAAAACATCATATGGCCTGAACTGGCTGCCTTTAGTGATTATCCTGATAATTGCCGGTATCTTTTGGCATATCACCCCACCGACAGGACTAAAACCAGCGGCCTGGCATTCGGCTGTCATTTTTGTCTCTACCATTATCTGTATTGTGGCCAACGTATTACCCATCGGGGCCATCGGTATTATCAGTATCACTTTGTTTGCTCTCACCTATGCCGCAGGCGATACCACCGCGAGTGCCTCCATCCAAACGGCACTGAGTGATTTGAACAGCTCACTCATCTGGCTGATTGTCGTCGCATTCATGATTGCCCGAGGATTTATTAAAACCGGTCTGGGACGTCGTATCGCACTACAAATGATTCGTATGCTCGGTAAACGGACGCTGGGCCTGGCCTATGGTCTGGCATTTGCGGATCTGGTGTTGTCGCCGGCCATGCCGAGTAACACCGCCCGTTGCGGCGGGGTAATCTATCCGATTGCTGACTCACTGGCCCGTAGCTTTGATTCCAAACCGGAAGATGCATCCCGCAGTAAGATTGGTACCTTTTTAATTACGTGTATCGGTAACGTTAACGACGTCACCGCCGCGATGTTTATGACCGGTTACACCGGTAATCTGCTAGCGGTAAAACTGGCGGCTAACGCCGGTATTACCATCACCTGGGGTAGTTGGTTCGTGGCAGCGGTAGTGCCTTGCATGATTTCCCTGCTGCTGGTCCCGTGGTGCGTTTATATCCTGGTAAAACCGGAAATCCGCCATACGCCGGAGGCACCGAAGCTGGCCATTTCCGAACTGGATAAAATGGGCAGGATGAGCCGGGGAGAATGGCTGATGGCCGCCACAGTATTGATCCTGCTGGTATTGTGGATTTTTGGTAGCGTACTGGGCGTGAATGCCACCACCGCGTCCTTTGTCGGCTTGTCCATCTTGCTGTTAACCGGGGTATTAAACTGGGAAGACGTCAAGAGTGAAAAAGGTGCCTGGGACACGCTGATTTGGTTCGCCGCACTATTAATGATGGCCAATCAGCTGAAAAGACTCGGTTTTACAACCTGGTTTGGTGATCTCATCGGTAGCAACATCAGCCATATGATGGGGAACACCAGTTGGGTATTGGTACTGTTGTTACTCAATGCCGCCTATTTCTATACTCATTATTTCTTTGCCAGTGGTAATGCACAGATTGCCGCTCTGTACGCGGTATTCCTGGGTGTCGGTATCAGTCTGCATATCCCGGCAGCACCGATGGCGATGATGCTGGCGTTCACCAGTAGCCTGTACTGTTCACTGACACAATATACCCACGCTCGCGGTCCGATTCTGTTCGGGTCTGGCTATGTGCCTACCGTCGTCTGGTGGAGAACCGGGTTTGCTATCAGTCTGGTTAACCAGGCAATTTTCATGTCTGCTGGGCTGCTGTGGTGGAAAGTGATCGGCCTGTATTAATACCCGACAAATAAAACGTAGACGGGCACCGTAGGGTGCCCGTCCTATGCCATATACCGCCAGCGCATTCTCTCTGATATCTGCCTGCCATCCGACGTCCTGGTAAAATATTAATCCGCGTCATACCCCAGATTCGGGGCTAACCAGCGTTCAACTTCACTTACCGTCATCTGCTTGCGCAGGGCGTAGTCTTCCACCTGATCGCGCTGAATCTGTGCTACGGCAAAATACTTACTTTCAGGGTGGCTGAAATACCAGCCGGATACTGAGGCACCCGGCCACATGGCATAGGATTCCGTCAACTTCATTCCTGCTTGATTGTCCACATCCAGTAGCTGCCAGATGGTAGCTTTCTCGGTATGTTCCGGGCACGCCGCATACCCCGGAGCCGGGCGGATACCTTGATAATTTTCACGAATCAGCTCATCGCTACCAAGATTTTCATTCGGCGCGTATCCCCAGTAAACCTTACGTACCCGTTCGTGCAAATATTCGGCAAAGGCTTCCGCCAAACGATCCGCCAGCGCTTTGAGCATGATCTTGTTGTAATCATCATGTTGCGCTTCCCACTGTTCCGCCAGCAGATCCTCTTCCAACCCACCGGTAACGGCAAATGCTCCGATATAGTCTGGCTTTCCACTGGATTTCGGGGCGACAAAATCGGCCAGACAATAGTTAGGGAAGTCGATTTTTTCGGTTTGCTGGCGCAAATGATGGCCTACCGCACGTACCTCATTGCGATGCTCATCAGTGTAAATCTCAATATCATCACCGACACGATTGGCCGGAAATATCCCGACCACACCACGAGGATTGAGCGCTCCCTCTGCGGCCAATGAATCCAGCATGGCATTCGCGTCGGCAAACAACCGTTTGGCTTCTTCACCCACCACATCATCTTCCAGAATGCGCGGATATTTGCCAGCCAGCGACCAGGTCATGAAGAACGGTGTCCAGTCAATATAGTTACGCAGGGTTTCAATGCCGGCGGAAACCTGCTGTACACCAAGTCGATGCGCCACTGGCGGCGTGTAATTTTTCCAGTCGATGGCCTGGGCATTATCCCGTGCCGCTTCCAATGACACCGGCGGGGTACGTGGTTTTTTACGACCATGCTGAATGCGCACCGTTTCATACTCTTTGCGGATACGGGCGACAAATTCGTCGTGTTGCGTGTCTGACAGCAACGCCGATACGACCCCGACGGAACGTGAAGCATTTTGTACGTAGACGGTTGGACCACTGTAGTTTTGTTCTATCTTCACTGCGGTATGCGCTTTAGATGTGGTGGCACCACCGATCAGCAACGGCAGCGTAAAGCCCTGCCGTTCCATTTCTTTTGCCACGTTCACCATTTCATCCAGGGATGGCGTGATCAACCCCGACAACCCGATAATATCGACGTTCTCTTCCCGTGCGGTTTTCAAAATTTTATCGGTGGGAACCATCACGCCCAGATCGATAATCTCGTAGTTATTACACTGCAACACGACACCCACAATGTTCTTGCCGATATCATGTACATCGCCTTTAACCGTTGCCAACAGGATTTTCCCGGCGGTGGAACCTTTCGCCTTGCTGGCTTCAATAAAAGGTTCCAGATAGGCTACCGCCTGCTTCATCACTCGGGCGGACTTCACGACTTGAGGCAGAAACATTTTCCCGGCGCCGAACAGATCGCCCACCACATTCATACCATCCATCAGCGGCCCTTCAATCACCTCAATCGGGCGTTCTGACTGTTGGCGTGCCTCCTCGGTATCCTGCTCAATAAATTCGGTAATCCCTTTGATCAGAGAATACTCCAGCCGTTTTTTCACCGGCCAGCTACGCCACTCGTGTTGCGGTTTATTGCTGTCACCCTCGGATTTGCTACCACGGTATTTTTCCGCCAGACCCAGCATCTGTTCCGTTGCATCGTTGCGACGGTTAAGAATCACATCCTCCACCGCATCACGCAGCTCGGCGGGTAAATCATCATAGATCGCCAACTGACCTGCATTCACAATCCCCATATCCATACCATTACGGATAGCGTAATACAGGAATACAGCGTGTATGGCTTCACGAACCGGATTATTGCCACGGAATGAGAACGACACGTTAGACACACCACCGGAAATCAACGCGTGCGGCAATTGCGCTTTAATATCGGCACAGGCTTCAATGAAATCAACGGCATAGTTGTTATGTTCGTCAATGCCGGTCGCCACGGCAAAAATATTGGGGTCGAAAATAATATCTTCCGGCGGGAAGCCAACCTCTTCTGTCAGGAGGCGATAGGCCCGGCGACAAATATCAATCTTGCGGGCCCGGGTATCCGCCTGCCCTACTTCATCAAACGCCATCACGACAACGGCCGCGCCATAGCGTCGTACCAATTTGGCGTGATGGAGAAAAATATCTTCCCCCTCCTTCATGGAAATCGAGTTGACGATACCTTTGCCCTGAATACATTTCAGCCCGGCTTCGATCACCTCCCATTTGGAAGAGTCAATCATGATGGGGACGCGGGCGATATCCGGCTCACCGGCAATCAGATTGAGAAAACGCATCATCGCCGCTTTGGCATCCAGCATTCCCTCATCCATGTTGATGTCGATAATCTGTGCACCGCTTTCCACCTGTTGGCGGGCCACTGCCAGCGCTTCGTTATATTTTTCTTCTTTTATCAATTGTTTAAAACGAGCCGAACCGGTTACATTGGTACGCTCACCAACATTGACGAACAGCGTGTCATCAGCGATGTTCAAGGGCTCCAGCCCTGCCAGACGACAGGCTACCGGAATGGTTGGCAGCGGCCGCGGTGCCACACCTTCCACGACTCGGGCGATAGCGGCAATATGCTGCGGCGTAGTACCACAGCACCCACCCACAATATTTAAAAACCCGGCGCGCGCCCATTCACCAATCTGCTGCGCCATCGCCTGTGCATCCAGGTCGTACTCGCCAAACGCATTGGGCAGACCCGCGTTAGGATGCGCGGTGACATAACATTCGGCAATACGCGCCAATTCCGCCACATACTGTCGTAACTCATCCGGCCCCAGCGCACAGTTAAGACCAAACGACAACGGCCTGGCATGACGCAGTGCATTGTAGAATCCTTCCGTCGTCTGGCCAGACAGCGTACGGCCGGAGGCGTCGGTAATCGTGCCAGAAATCATCACCGGCAGCGTGATACCCAACGCCTCAAATTCGCTTTCTACCGCAAATACCGCCGCTTTGGCATTTAGCGTGTCAAAAATGGTTTCGAGCATAATCAAATCGACACCACCCTCGATCAGTGCACGGGTGGATTCCCGATAAGCATCAACGAGTTGATCAAAGCTGACATTGCGGAATGCCGGGTCGTTCACATCTGGTGATATTGAGGCAGTGCGGTTGGTTGGCCCAAGAACACCCGCGACATAACGCGGTTTATTCGGTGTCCGTGTACTCCATTCATCGGCACAGGCGCGTGCCAATCGGGCGGCAGCGGTGTTAATCTCAGCCGACAACGCCGCCATGTCATAATCGGCCATGGCAATGCGGGTCGAGTTAAAGGTATTGGTTTCCAGAATATCGGCACCCGCTTCCAGGTAACCATCATGAATAGCGGTAATCACATCCGGCTTAGTCAGCACCAACAGGTCATTGTTGCCTTTCAGATCGCTAGGCCAGTCAGCAAAACGGGCGCCGCGATAATCCTCTTCCTGCAAATGATAACTCTGGATCATGGTTCCCATGCCACCATCCAAAATCATAATGCGTTGTGCCAACTGCTGTTGTAATTCGTTTAACCGATTCGTCGCCATCATCTTTTCCAGTCGTCAATCCCCATCGCCGCTGCGAAGGTCTATCCTAGCACAAGTTCACCCCCTGCCAGCCCCATGCCAGATGAGAGTTTCTCAGTTATTGACACCAACTTATCAGGTGTTGCAGAAGAAGGTTGCAATCTCTGAAAAAAAAACGAAAATCAATTCCATTATATGAAAAAGGAACCGAGATCATGACGCCACCAGAGCCAGTCAAACGAGGAAAGAAACCCAGAGCCACTACCGTGACAGCTCAACCCGCAGGGCAGGTGCAATCACTGACGCGTGGTCTGACCCTGTTGGAATACATTGCCAAGGCAAATGGCAGTATCGCCTTGACTGATTTGGCTCAGCAGGCCGGTTTACCCAATTCCACTACTCATCGGTTACTAAGCACTATGCAGCAGCAAGGCTTTGTCCGTCAGGTGGGTGAACTGGGGTTATGGACCATTGGCGCGCAGGCGTTTGTGGTCGGCAGTAGCTTCCTGCAAAGCCGTAACTTACTGACCATGGTGCATCCAACGCTACGCAAGCTGATGGAAAGCTCAGGGGAAACCGTCAATCTCGCGGTGCTCGACCACTCAGATTATCAGGCCATCATTATCGATCAGGTACAATGTACCGCGCTGATGCGGATGTCTGCCCCCATCGGCGGTAAATTGCCCATGCACGCCTCTGGCGCTGGCAAAGCCTTTTTGGCCAGCCTGCCGGATGACAAGATCTCGCAGCTACTGCATAAAAAAGGGTTGCACAGTTACACACCACACACCTGCAATTCACAGAATTTAAAAGAAAATCTGGCGCAAATACGCAAGCAAGGTTATTCGTTTGACGATGAAGAACACGCGCTGGGGCTACGTTGTGTGGCCGCCTGTATTCTGGATGAACATCATGAAGCTTTTGCCGCCATTTCTATTTCCGGCCCGATATCCCGAATCACAAATGATCGCACTACTGAATTGGGTGCACTGGTCATCAAGGCGGCTAAAGACATCACTTATGAATATGGTGGCATACGCTAACGGTATATCACTCAGTGTCAGGCAGCACTGACTCGTGGCCCTATCGGTACAGCATTACGCTGACTAAAACGTTTTCTGCGCCGATAGGCATAAACATCTTCAATATGTCCCTCACGGATACGCTGCTGTAACGCCCGCCAGTAATCCGCCTGAAACAGATCGCCATGAATCTCTTCGAATAACGACGACAAGCGGCGATCGCCACACAGAAACAGGCGAAACTCCTCCGGGAACACATCATTTGACGCCACGCTGTACCAGGGCTCAGCCGCCAGTTCATCTTCAGGATAGCGTGGGGGTGGAATATCGCGGAAATTCACTTCCGTCATGTAGCAGATCTCGTCGTAATCGTAGAATACGACCCGCCCGTGTCGGGTAACACCAAAGTTCTTGAACAACATATCACCGGGGAAGATATTTGCCGCAGCCAACTGCTTGATAGCATTACCGTACTCTTCAATCACATCCCGCAGTTGCTGTTCGTTCGCCTGCTCCAGATAGATATTCAGCGGCGTCATGCGGCGTTCCATATACAAATGGCGAATGATCAGTTTGTCGCCTGAATATTCCAGTTTCTCCGGTACTTCTCTTTGCAATTCCGCCAGCAGTTCCGGGCTGATACGGCGCATTTCGATCACGAAATTTTCGTACTCCTGCGTATCCGCCATACGCCC
Organism: Prodigiosinella confusarubida; assembly: GCF_002847015.1. Taxonomy (GTDB): domain Bacteria; phylum Pseudomonadota; class Gammaproteobacteria; order Enterobacterales; family Enterobacteriaceae; genus Prodigiosinella; species Prodigiosinella aquatilis. Next base: position 1,050,608 of record NZ_CP025085.1, on the reverse strand, counting down.
AACCCGATCGTGCTCCTTCACCAAGCGATAACAGGCCCGAACCCGTTCCTCATTTACCTCTTTCTGCGGGGCGAAATGATCTTTTATCACTTTGAACACGCGGTCAAAGGCCGGTAATGTGAATACCAACATGACCATACCTTTCACACCTGGCGCAATAATGAATTGCTCCTCCGAATCCGCCATATAATTCAGATACTCGCGGTAATATTCGGTTTTGCTGTGCTTCTGGCATCCTATCGCCAGATACAGTTCCGCCGTAGTTTTGCCGGGCAGAATATCGCGCAACCAAGCCACCAGCGCAGACGGCAATGGCGCATACACCATGAAGTAGGAACGCGCGAAACCAAACACAATGCTGGCTTCCGCCTGCGTCGTCAGGCAAGTATCAATAAACAGGGCCCCGTGCTCACTATGGTGAATCGGCAACAAAAAAGGGAATACACCATCAGGCAAATACAGTTTTCCCACCAGCCAGGCAGCTTTATTACGATAAAACAACTCGTTGGCCACCTGTAATGACGCCTGCGATAATGAGTCATCCGCAAAATCCTGCTGTAGCGCGTCCACAATATAATCAATGTCGCGGTCCAGATTTTCCCACGGTAAACGCAACGGCAAATCCGTCAGAAGCTTTTTCAACATGACCGGCCAACCGTCGGTTGGTGTAAAGGTTTTTGCCAAGGGACGAGGAATTTCATGGAAACGTTGTTCTGGTTGTGAACTGAACACGAACAACTTATCCGGCGTCAGCTCACGATGATTAAACAGGCGGCAATAAACGGAATTAAAGAAGCTTTCCGCAATTTCAAAACGTGGGTAATCCGGCAGCAACGAGGTGTAAATCTGCTTTACCCGCTCGACAAAACCCGCGTCATAACACTGTGAACCGGTGATACACCCCAACTGTGCCACCACCAGCCCAACATGATGATCGTAAAGGTGGATCCTCTGCTTCATAGATTGCTGAACGGCTAGCCAGTCGGCGCGTTCAAAGCGCTGCTGAGCACCAGCAGTGACTTCCAGAAAACGACCATACTGCGCATCAAAACCTTGTAATATCGTCTGGGCTACCAAATGTTCCCGATCATGAATCATCGTGATCTCCATACGAATACGGCCAGCACAAGGCTGGCCGCTCAAGATCAAAACTGCTGCTCTTCCGTTGATCCCGTCAGCGCGGTGACCGAAGAAGCCCCGCCCTGAATAATCGTCGTCACCTTATCAAAGTAGCCAGTACCCACTTCCTGCTGGTGTGAGACAAAGGTATAACCCTCCTGACTCGCAGCAAACTCAGGTTGCTGCACTTTTTCCACATAGTGCTTCATACCTTCGCCCTGGGCATAGGCATGGGCCAGATCAAACATGTTGAACCACATACTATGAATCCCTGCCAACGTAATGAACTGGTACTTATAACCCATCTCCGACAACTCATCCTGGAAGCAGGCAATAGTCCGGTCATCCAGATTCTTTTTCCAGTTGAACGACGGTGAACAGTTATAGGCCAGCAATTTACCAGGGAATTTTGCATGAATAGCCTCGGCAAAGCGACGTGCCAACCCCAGATCGGGTGTCGAGGTTTCACACCATACCAAATCGGCATAAGGCGCATACGCCAGCCCACGACTGATAGCCTGTTCGACACCGGCCCGGGTACGGTAGAAACCTTCCACCGTGCGCTCACCGGTAACAAAGTCCTTATCGTAATCATCACAGTCAGAGGTCAGCAGATCGGCCGCATCCGCATCGGTACGCGCAACCAACAGCGTTGGCACACCCAGCACATCCGCCGCCAGACGGGCTGCCACCAGTTTCTGGATAGCTTCCTGCGTCGGCACCAATACTTTGCCCCCCATGTGACCGCACTTCTTCACCGAGGCCAATTGGTCTTCAAAATGGACTGCCGCCGCCCCGGCCTCAATCATGGATTTCATCAATTCAAACGCATTCAGAACACCACCAAAACCCGCTTCAGCATCCGCGACAATCGGCAGGAAATAATCGGTATAACGCGGATCGTCTGGCCCGATACCGTTAGCCCACTGAATCTGGTCAGCGCGACGGAATGTATTGTTAATGCGCTGCACCACAGACGGTACCGAGTTGGCCGGGTACAGTGACTGGTCGGGATACATACTGGATGCCAGATTGGCATCGGCGGCCACCTGCCAGCCGGAAAGATATACCGCCTCTAACCCGGCTTTGGCCTGTTGCAATGCCTGTCCTCCTGTCAATGCTCCCAGGCAGTTCACATAGCCTTTGCGTGACTTACCATCGTGCAGGAGTTTCCACAGTTTGGCCGCACCCAATTGAGCCAACGTACTTTCCGGGTTGACCGAACCGCGAAGATTAACGACATCTTCAGCGCGATAAGGACGGGTGATGCCTTCCCAACGCTCATTTTTCCACTCTTCTTCAATTTGCTGTATTTGTTGGGTACGAGAGGTACTCATAACGACTCTTCCTTTTATCAACTGGATTAATCAAGTAATGCGTAGCCGGGCAAGGTGAGGAAATCAATCAACTCATCTTGGGTCGTAATACGCTCCATCAAACGGGCAGCTTCATCGAAACGCCCATTGCCGAAACGTTCTTCACCTACTTCTTCTCTGATCACTTGCATTTCTTCCGACAGCATCTGCCGGAACAGTGATTTGGTAATGGCTCTGCCATCATTCAGAGTTTTACCGTGATGAATCCATTGCCAGATGGAGGTGCGGGAGATTTCCGCTGTAGCGGCATCTTCCATCAGGCCATAAATCGGCACGCAGCCGTTGCCAGAAATCCAGGCTTCAATGTACTGCACTGCTACACGGATATTGGCTCGCATCCCTGTTTCCGTGCGTTCCCCCGGACATGGTTCCAGCAACTCAGCGGCCGTAATGGGGGCATCCCCCTCGCGCAACACGTCCAGCTGATTTTTGCGTCCACCCAGAATCCGGTCAAAAATCGGCATTACCGTGTCTGCCAGGCCCGGATGCGCGATCCAGGTGCCATCGTGACCATTTCTCGCCTCCATCTCCTTATCCTGGCGAACTTTCTCCTGCACCCATTGGTTGTGCTTAGCATCTTTACTGGGAATAAACGCCGCCATACCGCCCATAGCAAATGCGCCACGCCGGTGACAGGTTTTAATCAATAAGCGCGAATAGGCATTTAGAAAGGGTTTATCCATCGTTACCGACTGGCGATCCGGCAGCACTCGATCAGGATGGTTTTTCAGCGTTTTGATGTAGCTGAAAATATAGTCCCAGCGGCCACAGTTCAGCCCAACGATGTGATCACGCATAACATAAAGAATTTCATCCATCTGGAAAACCGCTGGCAAAGTCTCAATCAGCACCGTGGCTTTAATGGTGCCACGTGGTAAACCAAAACGATCTTCGCTATAGCTGAATACATCATTCCACCAGGTGGCTTCTTGCCAGGATTGTGTTTTAGGAAGATAAAAATAAGGGCCACTGCCTTTCGCCAGTAGTTGCTGATAATTGTGGAAAAAATAAAGTGCAAAATCGAACAGGCTACCGGGAATCGCCTCCCCTCGCCAGGTGACATGCTTTTCAGGCAGATGCAAACCGCGGACACGGCAGATCAACACGGCCGGATCAGGCTTCAACTGGTAAATTTTCCCAGTTTCATTGATGTAGGAGATGGTTCCCCGTACCGCATCACGCAAATTGATTTGCCCATCAATCACTTTTTCCCAACTGGGGGACAGTGAATCTTCAAAATCCGCCATGAAGACCTTCACATTGGCATTAAGCGCATTGATTACCATCTTGCGCTCTACTGGTCCGGTAATTTCTACTCGGCGATCCAGCAAATCTTCAGGAATACCACGGATTTTCCAGCCATCATCAGTAATGGAACTTGATTCCGAAATAAAATCCGGTAATTGACCTTCATCAATCAATTGTTGCTCGGTCTGTCGGACGGCCAGTAATTCATTGCGCTGTGGTGTGAAACGGCTGACCAGGTCAGTGAGGAAATCAACCGCATCATCAGTCAGTATATGACGCTCAGCTTCGCCAAAATGCTGACTGAACGCCAATTCCTTACTTATCGTCTGTTGCGTCATTATCATAGTTCCTTGTTAGATTCTCTTCGTCTTGTCGGCTGCAAAACCAGTGAATTTCATACGACTATTTTTCAGTCAACGGGGTTAAGCCTAACTCATCGAATTTAAAAATCAAAAACTATTTCCATTTTAAAATAAAAAACACAGCAACATATTGAAATATAAAAAATTAAAGTTATCCCCAATGAGGAAACGAATTTCACCAGAAGAGAAGATGGGAAAAGTGAAGTGATAAAGAAGAAAAAAGGAAGGTGCTTTGCTAACCGTTGACAAACCTATGTACGGCGTCAGAACGGTGATAATAGGAAGAAGAGTAAAGCATCCGCGCCAGGGATGGCATGGTTTGAGATTAAGGAGATACTTGTAGCGTCTTACGATCTCCTCATTATCGCCGCTATATGCACTTTGCCATAAAATACAAGGCGTCTTCTTAGACGCCTTGTATCGTTATACAGAATACTACTCCAGGGTAGGATTCATATGCCGCAAATCATAAGGTGTAATCTGATAAACGTAATAATTCAACCAGTTGGTGAATAACAGATGACCATGGCTGCGCCAGCTGGCGCTGGGCGGCAAGTCCGGATTGTTATCCGGGAAATAGTTAAACGGGATGGCGGGATTAAGGCCGGCCGCCAGATCGCGATGATATTCGCTGGCCAGCGTCAACGCATCATATTCGGGATGTCCGGTCACAAAGGCCAGTCGTTTATCAGGGCTGGCGAACAAATAGGCACCGGTTTGCTCCGACTCCGCCAGTATTTCCAGGTCGGTGTACTGACGAATAGCCTCAGTCGGAAAATCGGCATAACGGGAATGTGGTGCCAGGAAAGTTTCGTCGAACCCACGGGTCAGCAAAGCATGGGGCTCCAAGGTGCGGTGTTGATACACACCAGCCAGTTTTTCCTTACGGGTCATCTTGGGAATATCATATAAAATATTCAACGCCGCCTGTACCGCCCAACAGACGAACAGTGTCGAGGTGACGTGCCCTTTCGCCCATTGCAGAACTCGATCTATTTGTGGCCAGAACATCACATCATGGAAGTCCACTAGTCCCAGCGGTGCGCCGGTGACCACCAGACCATCAAAATTTTCGTCCTGAATATCTTCAAAATCGCAATAGAAAGTATTGAGATGCTCCGCCGGCGTGTTTTTAGATTCATGACTGTCAATACGTAACAATTGGATATCAATCTGCAACGGCGAATTGGATAACAGCCGCAGGAACTGATTCTCCGTCTCAATTTTTTTCGGCATCAGATTGAGGATCAGCACCTTGAGCGGACGGATTTCCTGGGTACGGGCGCGTGAAGACGTCATAACAAAAACATTTTCATTACGCAGGAAATTTACAGCTGGTAACTCATCAGGAACCCGAATTGGCATAACGATAGAACCTCAAAGCATACGTATAAACGTTTAGACATCCAGATGCCTACAATATCGTCTTTGCCTAATGATGTCGAGTATTCAACTGTTAGTTGAAAATGTTTCATCTTAAGAGATGATATTTTCCTAACGTCGATACTCTCGTGTCAGTCTTATGGCAGGCCGATGCATCTCGCTGGCAACCGGTGCTAAAGGAAGTGTTAGCGCTTTGGCACCGCCTGCGCTACAGAGCTACCGACGATTTCCATTATGATCTTAGCTATCATGGCGGTGCCTTTCCCGGCCTGTAGATTCTACGTGGTTGCGTTGACCAGACAACACCGGAAGCTTTTCTGATGATGACAACACAATTTTATCGTCAGCGGGATCGAGTGCTGGAGTTAATCGAACATAGCGGGCAAAAGCTTTACGCGGCGTTGACCACAAAATGAACGACGGTTAGACCATGTAGAAAAACGTCGAATCGTTCAAGATAAAACACTGCTTCGAATCTTTGGGTCGAATGATGATCTACTCCCATGCCCGTTTATAAAAAGCATTGGGTAATTCATTATGGGTTATCTTTTATAGCTGTTTGAAAAATCAATAGAACTAAATTTATTAGTTCAATATTCTAAAGAGGGTTTGCCGTTATTTGATACTGGCCCGGCGACAGCATGCTGGGCAGTTATCCCACCGCGCATGCCGGCTGCATCAACACTACCGACGTGAAAAAGCCCTCTGCTTTCACAGAGGGCTTCGTCTTGTTGAATGCCTGGCAGTTCCCTACTCTCACATGGGGAGACCCCACACTACCATCGGCGCTACGGCGTTTCACTGCTGAGTTCGGCATGGGGTCAGGTGGGACCACCGCGCTATCGCCGCCAGGCAAATTCTGTTTCATCCCGACCGTCACACTCCCGCGCAACCATCAGAACCAATCTCGGAACATCGCTGAAAATATCTTTGCGTCTCTCGTCCAAAACACCTTCGGTGTTGTAAGGTTAAGCCTCTCGGGTCATTAGTACTGGTCAGCTCAACGCATCGCTGCGCTTACACACCCAGCCTATCAACGTCTTCGTCTTAAACGTCCCTTCAGGGGCCTTTAAGGCCCAGGGAAGACTCATCTCGGGGCAAGTTTCCCGCTTAGATGCTTTCAGCGGTTATCTCTTCCGCACGTAGCTACCGGGCAATGCAATTGGCATCACAACCCGTACACCAGTGGTGCGTTCACTCCGGTCCTCTCGTACTAGGAGCAACCCCCCTCAATCTTCCAACGCCCACGGCAGATAGGGACCGAACTGTCTCACGACGTTCTAAACCCAGCTCGCGTACCACTTTAAATGGCGAACAGCCATACCCTTGGGACCTACTTCAGCCCCAGGATGTGATGAGCCGACATCGAGGTGCCAAACACCGCCGTCGATATGAACTCTTGGGCGGTATCAGCCTGTTATCCCCGGAGTACCTTTTATCCGTTGAGCGATGGCCCTTCCATTCAGAACCACCGGATCACTAAGACCTGCTTTCGCACCTGCTCGAGCCGTCACTCTCGCAGTCAAGCTAGCTTATGCCTTTGCACTAACCTCCTGATGTCCGACCAGGATTAGCTAACCTTCGTACTCCTCCGTTACTCTTTGGGAGGAGACCGCCCCAGTCAAACTACCCACCAGACACTGTCCGCAACCCGGTTTACGGGCCCACGTTAGAACATCAAACATCAAAGGGTGGTATTTCAAGGTTGGCTCCACGCAGACTGGCGTCCACGCTTCAAAGCCTCCCACCTATCCTACACATCAAGGCTCAAGGTTCAGTGTCAAGCTATAGTAAAGGTTCACGGGGTCTTTCCGTCTTGCCGCGGGTACACTGCATCTTCACAGCGAGTTCAATTTCACTGAGTCTCGGGTGGAGACAGCCTGGCCATCATTACGCCATTCGTGCAGGTCGGAACTTACCCGACAAGGAATTTCGCTACCTTAGGACCGTTATAGTTACGGCCGCCGTTTACCGGGGCTTCGATCAAGAGCTTCGCCTTGCGGCTTACCCCATCAATTAACCTTCCGGCACCGGGCAGGCGTCACACCGTATACGTCCACTTTCGTGTTTGCACAGTGCTGTGTTTTTAGTAAACAGTTGCAGCCAGCTGGTATCTGCGACTGCGCAACGCTCCATCCGCCAGGGACTTCACCTCGCACAGCGTGCCTTCTCCCGAAGTTACGGCACCATTTTGCCTAGTTCCTTCACCCGAGTTCTCTCAAGCGCCTGAGTATTCTCTACCTGACCACCTGTGTCGGTTTGGGGTACGATTCGATGTTACCTGATGCTTAGGGGCTTTTCCTGGAAGCGTGGCATTTGTCACTTCGACACCGTAGTGCCTCGTCATCACGCCTCGGTGTTGACAGCACTCCGGATTTGCCTGGAGCACCCACCTACACGCTTAAACCGGGACAACCGTCGCCCGGCCAACATAGCCTTCTCCGTCCCCCCTTCGCAGTAACACCCAGTACAGGAATATTAACCTGTTTCCCATCGACTACGCCTTTCGGCCTCGCCTTAGGGGTCGACTCACCCTGCCCCGATTAACGTTGGACAGGAACCCTTGGTCTTCCGGCGTGCGGGTTTTTCACCCGCATTATCGTTACTTATGTCAGCATTCGCACTTCTGATACCTCCAGCAATCCTCACAGACCACCTTCAACGGCTTACAGAACGCTCCCCTACCCAACAACGCCTAAGCGTCGCTGCCGCAGCTTCGGTGCATGGTTTAGCCCCGTTACATCTTCCGCGCAGGCCGACTCGACCAGTGAGCTATTACGCTTTCTTTAAATGATGGCTGCTTCTAAGCCAACATCCTGGCTGTCTGGGCCTTCCCACATCGTTTCCCACTTAACCATGACTTTGGGACCTTAGCTGGCGGTCTGGGTTGTTTCCCTCTTCACGACGGACGTTAGCACCCGCCGTGTGTCTCCCGTGATAACATTCTTCGGTATTCGCAGTTTGCATCGAGTTGGTAAGCCGGGATGGCCCCCTAGTCGAAACAGTGCTCTACCCCCGAAGATGACTTCACGAGGCGCTACCTAAATAGCTTTCGGGGAGAACCAGCTATCTCCCGGTTTGATTGGCCTTTCACCCCCAGCCACAAGTCATCCGCTAATTTTTCAACATTAGTCGGTTCGGTCCTCCAGTTAGTGTTACCCAACCTTCAACCTGCCCATGGCTAGATCACCGGGTTTCGGGTCTATACCTTGCAACTTGACGCCCAGTTAAGACTCGGTTTCCCTGCGGCTCCCCTATTCGGTTAACCTTGCTACAAAATATAAGTCGCTGACCCATTATACAAAAGGTACGCAGTCACCCCACCCCAAAGCACTCACCGCTTGTCTTGTGTGTTGGGCGTCGCAAAAGACGCGCCGCCACCGCGATGCTGCTGTTGCGCTGCCTTCATCACCAGAGAATGCTTTGGTGGTGGGGCTCCCACTGCTTGTACGTACACGGTTTCAGGTTCTGTTTCACTCCCCTCGCCGGGGTTCTTTTCGCCTTTCCCTCACGGTACTGGTTCACTATCGGTCAGTCAGGAGTATTTAGCCTTGGAGGATGGTCCCCCCATCTTCAGACAGGATATCTCGTGTCCCGCCCTACTCGTCGAACTCACAGCAAGCGCATCTTTGTGTACGGGACTATCACCCTGTACCGTGCGACTTTCCAGACGCTTCCACTGATGCACAAACTGATTCTGGTTCTGGGCTCTTCCCCGTTCGCTCGCCGCTACTGGGGGAATCTCGGTTGATTTCTTTTCCTCGGGGTACTGAGATGTTTCAGTTCCCCCGGTTCGCCTCATGTCACTATGGATTCATGACATGATAGTGTGTCGAAACACACTGGGTTTCCCCATTCGGGTATCGTCGGGTATAACGGTTCATATCACCTTGCCGACGCTTTTCGCAGATTAGCACGCCCTTCATCGCCTCTGACTGCCTAGGCATCCACCGTGTACGCTTAGTCGCTTAACCTCACAACCCGAAGGTGTTTCTTCTTTTCTGAATGGCTGCGCCTCATGAATACTGCGTTGTGCCGTACTCGGTATGCTCATGGACATCACGTCCACTGCGCTTCCTCCGTGCGGTACGCCTTGTCTTCATCGGGCTCGCTCATTCATCGATTCGGAATATCCGGGATGCGATTATTTGAGAGACTCTGATACAGCCAACTCCCGCCATCAAGGGCAGGTTTCGCTGTATCGTTTCAATTTTCAGCTTGTTCCAGATTGTTAAAGAGCAAAATACTTCACAGCATACTGTTGCCAATATACTCTGAAGTCTTTTTTTGTATGGTGGAGCTATGCGGGATCGAACCGCAGACCTCCTGCGTGCAAAGCAGGCGCTCTCCCAGCTGAGCTATAGCCCCATCGCATGAAAACCTTTACACAAATTTCCGTCAGGCAAGGCGTCATTCTCGACACAGACTCTCGTCCGTGACAAAAACACAACACAGCATGGAAAGAAATTGGTAGGCCTGAGTGGACTTGAACCACCGACCTCACCCTTATCAGGGGTGCGCTCTAACCACCTGAGCTACAAGCCTATAAAGGTATTTCTGCTCGTACTTCATCAGACAATCTGTGTGAGCACTTCACATTACCACTATCTCTGGTAAGGAGGTGATCCAACCGCAGGTTCCCCTACGGTTACCTTGTTACGACTTCACCCCAGTCATGAATCACAAAGTGGTAAGCGCCCTCCCGAAGGTTAAGCTACCTACTTCTTTTGCAACCCACTCCCATGGTGTGACGGGCGGTGTGTACAAGGCCCGGGAACGTATTCACCGTAGCATTCTGATCTACGATTACTAGCGATTCCGACTTCATGGAGTCGAGTTGCAGACTCCAATCCGGACTACGACGCACTTTATGAGGTCCGCTTGCCCTCGCGAGTTCGCTTCTCTTTGTATGCGCCATTGTAGCACGTGTGTAGCCCTACTCGTAAGGGCCATGATGACTTGACGTCATCCCCACCTTCCTCCGGTTTATCACCGGCAGTCTCCCTTGAGTTCCCGCCATTACGCGCTGGCAACAAAGGATAAGGGTTGCGCTCGTTGCGGGACTTAACCCAACATTTCACAACACGAGCTGACGACAGCCATGCAGCACCTGTCTCTCAGTTCCCGAAGGCACGAGTCTGTCTCCAGTCTCTTCTGAGGATGTCAAGAGTAGGTAAGGTTCTTCGCGTTGCATCGAATTAAACCACATGCTCCACCGCTTGTGCGGGCCCCCGTCAATTCATTTGAGTTTTAACCTTGCGGCCGTACTCCCCAGGCGGTCGACTTAACGCGTTAGCTCCGAAAGCCACGGCTCAAGGCCACAACCTTCAAGTCGACATCGTTTACAGCGTGGACTACCAGGGTATCTAATCCTGTTTGCTCCCCACGCTTTCGCACCTGAGCGTCAGTCTTCGTCCAGGGGGCCGCCTTCGCCACCGGTATTCCTCCAGATCTCTACGCATTTCACCGCTACACCTGGAATTCTACCCCCCTCTACGAGACTCTAGTCTGTCAGTTTTGAATGCAGTTCCCAGGTTAAGCCCGGGGATTTCACATCCAACTTAACAGACCGCCTGCGTGCGCTTTACGCCCAGTCATTCCGATTAACGCTTGCACCCTCCGTATTACCGCGGCTGCTGGCACGGAGTTAGCCGGTGCTTCTTCTGCGGGTAACGTCAATGAAACACTCTATTAAAGCGCTCCCCTTCCTCCCCGCTGAAAGTACTTTACAACCCGAAGGCCTTCTTCATACACGCGGCATGGCTGCATCAGGGTTTCCCCCATTGTGCAATATTCCCCACTGCTGCCTCCCGTAGGAGTCTGGACCGTGTCTCAGTTCCAGTGTGGCTGGTCATCCTCTCAGACCAGCTAGAGATCGTCGCCTAGGTGAGCCATTACCTCACCTACCAGCTAATCCCATCTGGGTTCATCCAATGGCGTGAGGCCCTAAGGTCCCCCACTTTGGTCTTGCGACGTCATGCGGTATTAGCTACCGTTTCCAGTAGTTATCCCCCTCCATCAGGCAGATCCCCAGACATTACTCACCCGTCCGCCGCTCGCCGGCGGGGAAGCAAGCTTCCCCCCGCTGCCGCTCGACTTGCATGTGTTAGGCCTGCCGCCAGCGTTCAATCTGAGCCATGATCAAACTCTTCAATTTAAGATTTGTTTGATATGCTTCCGAAGAAGCGATGCTCAAAGAATTTATAACTGTTTATTCGTAATGAATTTACTGTCAGTCACTCTTCAAGTCTTTTCGTATTGATTACGATAGGGTCCTGTGAGTGCCCACACAGATTGTCTGATTATATTGTTAAAGAGCGTTCGTCGCGGCACTGCCGCTGACGTGAGGTCGCGTATACTACGCCATCCTCTTGCAGAGTCAACGAATAATTCGTTTTTCCCGGCCTGACTCGGCGTTGTGTTGTTCACCAGCGCCGGGTCAGTGGAGGCGCATTATAGGGATCCGCCAAAGTTACACAACCTCTTTTTAGATCTTTCTTTCTGTTCGCACATTTTTCCACCCTTTCGTTGAGATCTTGTACATACAACGCTATTTTCAAAGGCAAATAAGGAGATCCAATCAGAACACTAAAGCTAAAATAGGTAGTTGTTGTGAATATTTTACCCAAAAGAGGTGATTGAGAATGACTAACGTGCTTCGTCCGTTTAAAGGAATTATGCCAATAACTGGCGAAAGGGTTATGATCGACCCATCAAGTGTGGTTATAGGCGAGGTCACGCTTGCAGATGATGTCAGCATCTGGCCATTAGTCACCATTCGCGGAGACGTTAATCGAATCCATATTGCAGCCCGTACGAATATTCAGGATGGCAGCGTACTGCATGTCACACACTGCTCGGAAAAAAATCTGCAAGGCAATCCTTTGATCATTGGCGAAAATGTCACCGTCGGACATAAGGCCATGCTGCACGGCTGTACTATAGGAAATAGGGTTCTAGTTGGTATGGGCTCGATCATTCTGGATGGTGCCATCATTGAAGATGATGTAATGATCGGTGCAGGCAGTCTGATATCTCCAGGCAAAGTGCTGGAAAAAGGCTACCTTTACCTCGGTAGTCCTGCTAAAAAAATTCGCCCTCTAAGCCCACAGGAAATTGAAGGCTTACTTTACTCGGCAAATAATTACGTTTTGTGGAAAGATGAATATCTGAATCAGTAGAAAGTAAAACACCCTTGATCATACGCTCAAATTCGTCTTCTAAATCTCAACGATAAACGCGGAACAAAGGCAGCCACTGTTCCGCATTTTCCCCACCATATCGCTGCTGGATAGTGACAAAGCTAATAGAACATTAGCTCTGAAATTCGTTAACCAGTACGGGGAGGGGAATCTTATTACTTTTGATTGTTCATCTCATAATTCACGATCAGGAAGTTGTATTGAGTGGTTCAACTGGCAAGTTCCTGTTTCATTTGCTGAATGACCGGGACAACATTAGGCATGACACCGTGCCACAACTGGAAAGCGTGTGCTGCTTGCCAGATAAGCATTCCCAATCCGTCCGAACAATGCTGAGCGCCATGTTGCAAACACCACTTCAGGAATGGCGTTGGCTCCGGCAGATAAAACATGTCATAACAGCATATATCTTGAGAAATTAGCGATGCGGGTAATGCTGGTATATCACCCGTAATGCCCGATGATGTGGCATTAATAACAAGATCAAAGACACAATCATTTAGCTCATGCATTGATACAGCGGCAATATTGCCCAATGAACTGAAATGTTCAGCCAGCACCGTTGCTTTGGACAAGGTTCGATTTGTTAACACCAACGAACACCCATGACTCAGCAAGGGTTGAATCACTCCCCTGGTTGCTCCACCAGCCCCAATCAGCAAAATGCGAGACTGTGGTTGTATCAAATCACGATGCTTAAGGTCACTCAGTAAACCAATACCATCCGTGTTATCACCATACAGTTCACCATTATCCATTTTTTTGATGGTATTTACGGCTTTCGCAAAGGAAGCTCGTTCACTGAGAGCATCAACTTCGGCGCAAGCCCGCTCTTTAAAAGGTGCAGTAATGTTGGCACCATAAGCCCCCGCCTCAAAATAATCTCTCAAGCTTTTCTCGAAATCGGCAACCGGCGCCAGAATACGTTCGTATGCAAGCTCAATCCCGGTCTGCTCGGAAAAGAGAGCGTGAATGCGAGGGGACTTACTATGCGCGATGGGATTACCAAAAACCGCAAAAAATTTTATATTAGACATCGTATCTCCCATTGCATTTACCCTTGTCGCAACATCTCTCCCGTCAAGGCATCACGAATTTCAGACGGATTTAACCGGCCACCAACATTGCCATGTAATACTGGGAAATCATCCCCAAACTGTTGAGCTACCTCAACAGCAGAACGACATGGTAGCTGACCACTCAAGTTAGCGCTGGTTGATACCAATGGCTTACCATAACTCAGACACAACTGTTTCACCAAAGGATGAGCGCTGACACGGACAGCCAGAGAGGTGAACTTTCCCGTTAACCATCTTGGTGTAGCTGGTTTAGCCGGGATCACCCATGTCACAGGCCCTGGCCAGGAAGCGAAAATAGCCGCCTTCTGTTCTGCGCTTAATGCGGCAAGATCCAGGTAAGGTTCCAGTTGCGAAAATTCAGCAGCAATCAGAATCAATCCTTTTTCCCACGGACGTTGCTTCAACTTTAACAGCTGTTTAACTGCAGTCTCGCTGTCAGGATCGCATCCTAAACCAAATACAGCCTCGGTTGGGTAGGCGATGACTTTTCCTTCCTTCAATTTCTGTAACAGAGGAACCAATTGATCTTGTGGGAAATTATTCATTGCTATCCATCTTTTCTGTTATTACTGGTTTTCCGCACAATTTACTGGCACAAAAACGTTTCAGTCCATGCGCTGTTTTTTTCTCAAGCAATAACGGATAATGGCAATACTCACACTCCCCCGCTATTGGTTTATGGTTCAGTGTAAATTGACAGTCTGGATAGCGTTCACAAGCATGGAAAACCTTCCCATAACGGGATTTACGCTGGAGTAACTTACCTTTATGGCATTGAGGACAGGTCAGTGATGTTGTATCTGGACGATCCATCGTTTCGATATGATCGCAATCAGGATAGCGACTACAACCGATAAACATGCCATAACGGCCTTGCCGCAGTATTAATGTCGACTGGCAGAGAGGGCAGCTTTGCCCCTCCAATACTTTGACCACATGACCGTCAGCCTGCGCTTTTAACGGCCGGATATATTCACATGCTGGGTAGCAAGAACAACCAAGAAAAGGGCCATGCCGTCCAGATCGAATAACCAGCGCAGCCCCACATTCAGGACAAGTCTGTTGCTTTTTCTCATCAAAAAGAGTGGTTTTAACCATTGCGTATCTACTTACCCTTCCTTACTACTACTGCAAATAACCGTCGTTTTCATCAAAGAGTAACTCTTCCATTTGTTGATAGGCATTTTCACAACCAGGTACATTAAACAACACCATCAGAATGACCCATTTCAGATCTTCCAGGTCAAAGTCCTGAGTTTCCAGCGCCATAACTCGATCAATAACCATTTCCCGTGTTTCCAGATTCAATACCTGAATCTGTTCAAGAAACAGCAAAAACCCCCGACATTCCGTCTCCAGGCGCTGCTCTTCTTCAGCCGTATAGATCCGTAACGCCAAAGGATCACTGGCTAACGCCAGCGGCGTAGCCTGTCCTTCTTGAAGATCAGCTAATTTTTCCAGCCAGTCCAGCGCACTATAAATATCATTACGATCAAATCCCGCGCGAGTGAGGTCATCAGTTAACGTATCCTGATCGACACGCATTTCAGTTTCATTGTGTATATATGTTTCAAACAAGTACATGAGTACGTCGAACATGGCCTGCCCTCCTTAATCGGACATAGCCGCCGGGTACAGCTGCGATCCATCCTGCTAACTCCAGATCCAATAGTTTACTGACTACTTCTGGCACAGGTTGGCCGGCACGTTCAGCGACAACGTCAACAGGTGTAACCTCATCTCCTACGTTAGCCAACACGTCAGCAAATGGCAATTCCAGTTCATCATACCGGATAGAAATAGTTTCACCCGTGCTTTCATTGGGCAGACCAGAAAACCACTGTAGACTACTGTTCAATTGTTCCAGAATATCTTTCGGATGTGTTACCAAATACGCACCTTGCTGAATCAGCCAATGGGTCCCTTCCATCATAGGGTTGCCAATCGGGCCCGGTAAGGCAAAAATCTCCCTGTTTTGTTCCAGCGCATAACGTGCCGTTACTAGTGAACCGCTGCGCCTAGAGGCTTCAACTACTAAAACACCGAGGCTAAGCCCACTGATAATTCGATTCCGGCGTGGAAAATTGGCAGGCACTGGAGGAGCGGTTAATGCAAATTCAGACACCAACGCACCACCTTGTTCGAGAATGCGTTCTGCCAAAGGCCGATGGCGATGGGGATAAATACTCTTCAGACCACTGCCTAGCACTGCAATCGTTTTCCCTCCCATCTCCAACGCTGATCGATGTGCAATACCATCAATTCCTATTGCCAGTCCGCTGGTAACAATCAAGTCATTCAGGCTAAGTTCCTGAGCAAAGTACCGTCCCCACTGTTCACCATAAGCACTGTTATCACGACTACCCACGATCGCGATCTGAGGCAATGCCAGTAAATGGGAATCGCCAGCAACAAAAAGTAGTACAGGCGGAGAGCTGATATTGTTCAGCAAAGGGGGATAATTAGTATCGCTATAGGTGAGAAGATCGTGTCCAGGTTGATCCAACCAGCACAACGTGTTTTCCAAACATGCACGATCAAACGTCAAAAATTGTTCGATCTGTGTCGCATTCAATCCAAGGGAGAGCATAAAGTCCGGCGAGTAATCTTTCGAGTCCAGTAACTGCCGGGCCAACTTTGCCGTCTGTTTCGCCCCCAAACCACGCACCGATGCCAGACGTAACCAAACTTCCGTATCAGTCATACTCTCTCCCACTTCCTGCTTTGCTATCGGGTGTTGATGCTGTCAATCAGCACAAGAAATGTCTAGAATACAGATTGGAACTTTCTTACCACTTGGATACAGATCTAAATATATATGTCAGTTTTGCAGGTATTACATTATCCGGAAGATGAGCGGCTCCGCATTACGGCTGAGCCCGTCAAAGAAGTGAATGCAGAGATTCAACGTATTGTGGACGATATGTTCGATACCATGTACGAAGAAGAAGGCATTGGCTTAGCGGCTACTCAGGTTGATATTCATCAACGAATCATCGTGATGGATATTTCAGAAGAACGTAATCAACGTCTGGTATTCATCAACCCAGAGCTACTTGAGAAAAACGGTGAAACTGGTATAGAAGAAGGCTGCTTGTCTATTCCCGAGACCCGAGCACTCATTCCTCGAGCCGAGCACGTTAAGGTCCGGGCGTTAGATCGCGAAGGCAACTCATTTGAACTGGAAACCGACGGTCTGTTAGCTATCTGTATTCAGCATGAAATGGACCATCTGGTTGGAAAGCTGTTTGTTGATTATCTGTCGCCGTTAAAACGCCAGCGGATTCGTCAAAAGCTGGAAAAACTGGCGAAGCAAAACAGCCGGGCCTAATCACTCTTTTCCAGCAGGAAATCACGTGTCATTACGTATTATTTTTGCAGGTACTCCCGATTTTGCAGCGCGTCACCTCAACGCGCTGCTTTTGTCTGAGCATGAAGTTATTGGCGTATTTACTCAGCCAGACAGACCTGCCGGACGTGGAAATAAACTCACAGCCAGTCCGGTAAAATTGCTGGCTGAACAACATGGCATCCCGGTTTTTCAACCGAAATCCTTGCGCCCTGTCGAGAATCAGCAACTGGTCGCAGCGCTCAATGCCGACATAATGGTTGTTGTTGCTTATGGGCTGCTCTTGCCACAGGCAGTGCTGGATATGCCTCGTTTAGGTTGTATCAATGTTCACGGCTCATTATTACCGCGCTGGCGTGGTGCCGCGCCCATACAACGTGCATTATGGGCAGGGGATAAACTGACGGGCGTAACCATTATGCAAATGGACGCCGGATTAGATACTGGAGCCATGTTGCACAAAATTGAATGTGCCATTCTTCCGGAAGATACCAGCGCCACACTCTACGACAAGCTGGCTGAGCTAGGACCACAGGGGCTACTGACGACATTGAGTCAATTAGCTGCATCTCAGGCCGAACCCGAAATGCAAAATGATGTGCTGGCGACCTATGCCGACAAGCTCAATAAAGAAGAAGCGTTGTTAGATTGGCAACTTTCAGCAGAGCAACTGGCACGCTGCATCAGGGCCTTTAATCCATGGCCAGTCAGCTATTTTATGATTGATGGCCAACCGGTAAAAGTGTGGAAAGCCGAAGCCCTCAAAATGGATCATCATGCACAACCTGGCACTGTAATAAAGGCGGACAAAGCAGGCATTCAGATCGCCACTGCCAATGGTCTGTTAAATATCCTGGTATTACAACCCGCTGGCAAAAAAACCATGCCGGTTCAGGATCTGCTGAATTCACGCCGAGAGTGGTTTACTCCAGGCCGTGTACTTGCCTGATTCCCATTGGTACCGGTGTACACACACCGGTACATCTCACTTCACATACCGTCGCTGAAACAATGAAAAGTACATATAACCTCCGCAGTATCGCAGCAAAAGTTATCGCTCAGGTTCTGGACCAAGGGCAATCGCTTAGTAATGTATTACCTATTTATCAACGCGATATCTCAGAAAAGGACCGTAGTTTATTGCAGGAACTTTGTTTCGGTGTGCTGAGAGCCCTGCCACAACTAGAGTGGTGTATCCAGCAGTTAATGGCAAAACCACTTACCGGCAAACAAAGGGTATTACACTATTTACTTATGATTGGTATCTACCAATTACTTTACACTCGTATACCCCCTCATGCTGCACTCGCCGAGACGGTCAACGGTGCGACAGCATTAAAGCGTCCGCAGTTAAAAGGTTTGATTAATGGAGTGTTACGGCAATTTCAGCGTCAACAGGAAGAATTACTGCAAAGGCTGGAAAACAATGATGCTCGGTATTTACATCCTAAGTGGCTGCTGAACCGCATTAAGACCGTCTATCCGGCTGATTGGAAAAACATTGTTGAAGCGAATAATCAACACCCTCCAATGTGGCTAAGGGTCAACCGTCTACATCACCAACGTAATGAATATCTGTCTTTGCTACAGCAAAACGGCATTGAGGCAAGTCAGAGCGCTGATTATCCAGATGCTATAAGGCTAATGGTTCCCTGTGCGGTAACGAATCTGCCAGGCTTCAATCAAGGGTGGGTAACAATACAAGATGCATCAGCGCAAGGTTGTATACACTGGCTAGCCCCTGAAGATGGTGAGTCAATCCTTGATTTATGCGCTGCGCCCGGAGGGAAAACCACCCATATTCTTGAAGCTGCTCCTAAATCACATGTACTTGCCGTTGATATTGACGAACAACGTCTGGCACGAGTCAAAGAAAATCTGCAACGCTTACAGTTGAATGCAGAACTGAAACAAGGAGATGGCAGAACACCGGCTGTCTGGTGTGGCGACAGAACATTCGATCGTATTCTGTTAGATGCTCCCTGTTCAGCAACGGGTGTGATTAGACGTCATCCTGATATTAAGTGGTTACGACGAGATAGTGATATTGCCGAGCTGACCATCTTACAACAGGAAATTCTGGAAGCTATCTGGCCACGACTAAAACCTGGGGGCACGCTTGTTTACGCGACCTGCTCCATCTTGCCAGAAGAAAACCACATGCAAATTTCAGCATTCCTTGGCCGTCACCCCGATGCGGATTTGGTAGATACGGGTGATCATGATCATCCAGGAATTCAGAAGCTGCCCTCTTTAGAGGGCGGGGATGGTTTCTTTTATGCGAAGCTGGTAAAACGCTGACATCGGTTCCAGTATTATCTAAGTCTCAAAATACACGGCAAAAATAACTATGAAGATTATTATTCTTGGTGCTGGTCAGGTCGGTGGAACACTGGCAGAAAATTTATCGGGAGAAAACAACGATATTACTGTTGTTGATACCAATACGGCCCGCTTACGTCAGCTTCAGGATAAATTCGATCTCCGTGTTGTCACTGGCTATGCATCTCATCCACGGGTATTACGTGAAGCAGGCGCAGAAGATGCAGACATGCTGGTTGCCGTCACCAATTCTGACGAAACAAACATGATAGCCTGCCAAATTGCTTACTCACTATTTAATACCCCTAATCGTATCGCCCGCATTCGCTCAGCTGACTATATACGCGAGGCGGATCAACTGTTCACGCCCGAGGCCGTTCCCATTGATCATCTGATTTCTCCTGAGCAGTTGGTGATCGATAATATCTATAAACTAATCGAATATCCTGGTGCGCTGCAGGTAGTGACTTTTGCAGAAGGGAAAGTAAGTATTGCTGCCGTTAATGCTTATTACGGCGGGCCGTTAGTGGGCAATGCCATTTCCTCTATGCGCGAACATATGCCACATATTGAAACACGCGTTGCAGCTATTTTCCGACAGGATCGTCCTATCCGCCCTCAGGGATCGACTATCATTGAAGCAGGTGATGAAGTATTTTTTGTTGCCGCATCACAACATATTCGCGCAGTAATGAGCGAGTTACAGCGGCTGGAAAAACCCTACAAACGAATCATGATCGTAGGTGGTGGTAACGTGGGTCTTGGTTTGGCTATGAAGCTGGAACGAGACTACAGTGTAAAACTGATAGAGAAAGATACACAACGGGCGGCAGAGCTCGCAGAACGGCTACAAAATACCATCGTCTTTCATGGTGATGCTTCCGATCAGGAACTTCTGACCCAAGAGCATGTTGAACAAATTGACGTTTTCATCGCTATCACTAACGATGATGAAGCGAATATTATGTCTGCCATGCTCGCTAAACGGATGGGTGCCAAAAAGGTAATGGTTTTGATCCAGCGCAGAGCTTATATCGATCTGGTACAAGGAAGTGTTATTGATGTCGCTATATCTCCACAACAAGCGACTATTTCAGCCTTACTGGGACATGTTCGTAAAGCGGATATTATCAGCGTCTCATCATTACGCCGAGGTGTGGCTGAAGCCATCGAGGCCATCGCTCATGGTGATGAAGGAACATCAAAAGTAGTTGGACGCATGATTGAAGATATCAAACTCCCACCAGGAACAACCATCGGTGCAATTGTAAGAGGTGATGATGTCATCATCGCTAACCACAATACACACATTGAGCAAGGTGACCATGTCATTATGTTCTTGACCGACAAAAAGTATGTTCCAGAAGTAGAACGCTTATTCCAACCCAGCCCTTTCTTCTTGTAATCACGATCAGGCCGTTGTCGACTACCTCAACGGCCATACATCTATCTTGCTGGCAAATCGACCACCCCTTGTTAGAATTGACATAGATATTGTCGGGAGAGCCCAAATGAATTTTATTAAAGAATTCCGTGAATTTGCCATGCGTGGCAATGTTATTGACTTGGCGGTAGGGGTCATTGTTGGCTCAGCGTTTGGTAAAATTATCTCATCACTAGTCTCTGACATTATTATGCCCCCTTTGGGATTGCTTATTGCTGGCATCGACGTTAAGCACTTTCACTTTATATTGCGTCAAGCACAGAACAATACCCCTGAGGTTGTCATAAACTACGGTACTTTTATTCAGAATGTCTTTGATTTTATTATTGTTGCCTTTGCTATTTTTGCTTTGGTCAAACTGATAAATAGCATGCATCATAAACAGGAAGAGAAACCAAAAATGCCCGCTGAACCCAATGCAGAAGAGAAATTACTCATAGAAATTCGCGATTTACTTAAGCAACAGGCCAAGCAATAGTCTTAATCGTAACGACATTAGCGTGTTTGAAATTCTAATGCCCATATCAAGAGAATTATTCAGAAGACAATAAAGGAAATAAAAAATGGAGTATCAGAGGCCGAGCAAAACACCTACGTACTGATTTACACAATCAGAAGGCCAGTGGTAAACAGAAGGCCAGTGGTAAAAATTTTCTGATTTTTACCACTGGCCTCCCAGTTATTGCCATTAAATTTTTTATGTTTTCCTTTCCGTTGATAACTTCCTTTCCCCTTCATATTTTTCTCAACCCTTTGGCGGAATAAAGGATCGTGAAGCAGTGCTTCAATTGCATTATTATTGATTTGCCCTTTTGTATGCCGATAATTAGACATGATTACTCCTGACACATTATTAGTAAATACAGATTACGAACGCTGCTGTTCGTAAACTAAACACTCACAGTATATTTAATCTACTCTAAGACTTTTGAGAAGAGCCAAGCAACTTATCACTTATTGCTGATTGATACCGGGTTCTTAAAAAGTCAGTACTCATTCCTGCCTGTTGTAAACGTAACTCCAAAAGCCGAATCTGTTTGTTGAGTTTGTCATGTTCAGGATGCTCAGGATTAATTTCCTGCAACAGTTGAATGAGTGTTAAGGCCTCTTTACGGTCCAACAGTTCCTGTGGAAGGTACCCGGCATTTTTAAGTAAATGAAATGCTGATCGTAACTCTTCAGGAACGGCACTATTATCATCAAGCTGGAGCGGTCTTCCACAACCAGATAAATTATCAAACTCTCCTTTCAATTGGGCTTCGACAATGTGCCTCTCAGCCCATTCATCAATAAGAAACATGGCCTTCTCCTACGAGACATTATCAAAAGACAGTAATAAAAGGATAACGCAGAAATTTAGCAAAGATAAGAAAAGACATGACATTTAGACGTAAAAAAACCGGGTTTCCCCGGCTTTTTTACGCTAACACAGATTTTACTCTGCAGTAGCGACTTCTTCTGTTTGAGAAGCGGCACGATCAACGAGCTCGATGTATGCCATCGGCGCATTGTCGCCTGCACGGAAGCCACACTTAAGAATACGAGTGTAACCACCAGCACGGCTCGCAAAACGCGGGCCCAATTCATTAAACAGTTTAGCCACGATCTCGTTATCACGAGTACGTGCAAATGCCAGACGACGATTAGCAACGCTGTCGGTCTTGGCAAGAGTAATCAGCGGTTCAACAACACGACGCAGCTCTTTTGCTTTCGGCAAGGTCGTCTTGATAATCTCATGACGAACCAAAGAACCAGCCATGTTACGGAACATAGCCTGACGATGGCTGCTGTTACGGTTCAGTTGACGACCACTCTTACGATGGCGCATGACCTTATCCTTCTCAGTAAAACCTTAACCTGTGATCTGGTTACTCATCGGCAATGCTTGCAGGCGGCCAATTCTCTAGGCGCATGCCTAGTGATAAGCCACGGGAAGCCAGCACGTCTTTAATCTCAGTAAGAGATTTCTTACCCAGGTTCGGCGTTTTCAGCAACTCAACCTCGGTACGTTGCACCAGATCACCGATGTAGTGGATAGCTTCTGCCTTGAGGCAGTTAGCAGAGCGGACAGTCAATTCCAGATCGTCAACAGGGCGCAGCAGGATCGGATCGAATTCTGGTTTTTCTTCTTTCACTTCTGGTTGACGTACATCACGTAAGTCAACAAAAGCTTCCAATTGTTCAGCCAGAATGGTTGCCGCACGGCGGATCGATTCTTCAGGATCGATCGTACCGTTGGTTTCCATTTCGATGACCAGCTTATCCAAGTCGGTACGTTGTTCTACTCGAGCTGCTTCAACATTGTAAGCGATACGCTCAACAGGGCTGTAGCAAGCATCGACTAACAAACGACCAATTGGGCGCTCATCTTCTTCCGTATGAATACGGGCAGATGCCGGCACATAACCACGACCACGCTGAACTTTAATACGCATATTAATATTCGCGTTTTCATCGGTCAGATGGCAAATTACATGCTGTGGCTTGACGATTTCGACATCACCATCATGTGTAATGTCGGCGGCAGTCACAGGGCCAATGCCAGATTTATTCAAGGTAAGAATGACTTCATCTTTTCCTTGAACTTTCACCGCCAGCCCTTTCAGGTTGAGCAGGATTTCCAGGATATCTTCCTGTACGCCTTCTTTGGTGCTGTACTCATGTAGTACACCATCAATCTCAACCTCGGTCACCGCGCAACCTGGCATGGATGAAAGCAGAATACGGCGCAGTGCGTTGCCAAGAGTATGGCCAAAGCCCCGCTCTAACGGCTCAAGGGTCACCTTGGCGTGCGTCGAACTGACTTGCTCGATATCTACCAGGCGCGGTTTTAGAAACTCTGTCACAGAACCCTGCATTGTGTCCTCTCTTTGGTACTAAGCCTTACTTAGAGTAAAGCTCGACGATCAGGTGTTCATTAATGTCAGCAGACAGATCAGTACGTTCAGGATTACGCTTGAACATACCTTCCATCTTGGCAGCATCAACTTCCAGCCAAGTTGGCTTTTCACGCTGCTCAGCCAGCTCCAGAGCAGCCTTAACACGAGACTGCTTTTTAGCTTTCTCACGGATGCTGACTACGTCATTCGGAGATACCTGATAAGAAGCAATGTTAACAACGCGACCATTTACCATGATAGCTTTGTGGCTGACCAACTGACGTGCTTCCGCACGAGTAGCACCAAAACCCATACGATAAACGACGTTATCCAGACGGCCTTCAAGCAATTGCAACAGGTTTGCACCTGTGTTGCCTTTCAGACGAGCTGCTTCTTTGTAATAGTTACGGAACTGGCGTTCAAGCACACCGTAGATACGACGGACTTTTTGCTTTTCACGCAACTGCACACCATAGTCAGACAGACGCGGCTTACGTGCGCCATGCTGGCCAGGAGCTTGTTCAATTTTACACTTGGAATCGATCGCACGAACACCAGACTTTAGAAACAGGTCGGTGCCTTCACGACGGCTCAGCTTGAGCTTAGGACCCAAATATCTTGCCATTTTCTTTCTCCAACAATCCTAAAAGCAGCGTTATACGCGACGCTTTTTCGGCGGACGACAACCGTTATGAGGGATCGGAGTCACATCAGTAATATTAGTGATGCGAAAACCAGCCGCGTTCAACGCGCGGATAGTAGACTCACGGCCCGGACCAGGTCCTTTAACCATAACTTCCAGATTCTTGATACCGTACTCTTTCACTGCTTCAGCACAGCGCTCTGCTGCTACCTGAGCGGCGAACGGAGTGGATTTTCGAGAACCACGGAAACCGGAACCACCGGCAGTTGCCCAACCCAATGCATTACCCTGACGATCAGTAATGGTAACGATGGTGTTGTTGAAAGAAGCATGGATATGAGCCACACCGTCAGAGACTTGCTTTCTTACACGCTTACGTGCACGAATAGGTGCCTTTGCCATTATTCAATCACCCCGATTATTTCTTGATCGGTTTGCGCGGACCCTTACGGGTACGGGCGTTAGTCTTGGTACGCTGACCGCGCACCGGTAGACCACGACGATGACGCAAACCACGATAAGTACCAAGATCCATAAGACGCTTGATGCTCAGGGTAACTTCACGACGCAGATCACCTTCGACAACAAACTTGGCAACTTCGTCACGCAGCTTATCGATTTGCTCTTCAGACAGCTCACTGATCTTAACATCTTCGGCAATACCCGTTGCTGCACAAATAGACTTAGAACGGATTCTACCGACACCGTAAATAGCGGTTAACGCAATAACGGTATGTTTATGATCAGGAATGTTAATGCCTGCTATACGGGCCACTATGCACTCCTACAATTTTATACAGCAATACCACTCTGAAAAGCCCGTTTCAGGATACTCAAATGATATTGCAGTTACATACAAAAGATCGGCTGGCTAATCTAGCCAGCTCAACCCAACTTTGCAAGAAAAATATGTGAGATAATCAGCCTTGACGCTGCTTATGCTTCGGCTCGGCACTGCAGATGACACGAACGACACCGTTACGCTTAACGATCTTACAGTTACGACATAATTTCTTGACGGAAGCACGAACTTTCATTTTTACTCTCCGTAACTTCTCAAGCTTACCCTGATTAGCGGTTATAGCCTTTCAGGTTTGCTTTCTTCAATGCAGACTCATACTGACTTGACATCAACAGAGTTTGCACTTGAGCCATAAAGTCCATGATGACAACAACAACAATAAGTAATGAAGTACCGCCAAAATAGAAAGGTACCTTCATTGCGTCACGCATGAACTCCGGGATGAGGCAGATAAACGTAATATACATCGCACCGATTAATGTCAGACGAGTCATTACCTTATCGATATACTTCGCCGTTTGCTCTCCCGGACGAATTCCTGGCACGAATGCACCGGACTTCTTCAGGTTATCTGCTGTTTCACGTGGGTTGAAAACCAACGCCGTGTAAAAGAAACAGAAGAAGATGATTGCAGACGCATAGAGTAGCACATAAAGCGGTTGTCCAGGCTGCAAATACATAGAAATTGTTGTCAGCCAGTTCCAACCGGTACCGCCCCCAAACCAAGATGCAATCGTTGCTGGGAACAGAATAATACTAGAAGCAAAAATAGCTGGTATTACACCTGCCATATTCACTTTCAGAGGTAAATGCGTACTCTGTGCTGCGTAAACGCGACGCCCTTGTTGACGTTTAGCATAATTAACGACAATACGACGTTGACCACGCTCAATAAATACAACAAAGAAGGTCACTGCAAACACTAAAACTGCAACCAACAGCAACAGGAGGAAGTGCAGATCGCCTTGCCGCGCTTGCTCGATAGTATGGCCAATAGCTGGCGGTAAACCCGCAACAATACCAGCAAAGATTATTATAGAAATACCGTTTCCGATACCTCGTTCAGTAATCTGTTCACCTAGCCACATAAGGAACATAGTTCCTGTAACCAGACTCACAACAGCGGTAAAGTAGAACGCAAGGCCTGGATTAATCACCAAACCTTGCATCCCTGGCATATTCGGCAAACCGGTAGCTATACCGATTGACTGGAATATACCCAATACTAGCGTACCGTAACGGGTATACTGGCTTATCTTACGACGTCCAGCTTCCCCTTCTTTCTTTATCTCCGCCAGAGCTGGGTGCACAACTGTCAGCAACTGGATAATAATGGATGCCGAAATATACGGCATGATCCCCAGAGCAAAGATAGAAGCACGACTGAGAGCACCACCAGAGAACATATTAAACATTTCAATGATGGTGCCTCGCTGTTGCTCGAGCAATTTGGCAAGCACAGTGGCATCAATACCAGGAATGGGAATAAAAGAGCCAATGCGGAAAACAATCAACGCACCGATAACAAACAATAGTCTGCGCTTCAGTTCGCCAACTCCGCCTTTAGCACTTTGAAAATCTAATCCTGGTTGCTTAGCCATCTGCTACTTATTCCTCAATTTTACCGCCAGCAGTTTCGATAGCAGCACGAGCACCTTTAGTGACACGCAGACCACGGATCGTTACCGGGCGAGCAACTTCGCCTGACAGAATTACTTTCGCAAATTCAATCTGGACGCCAATGACGTTAGCGGCTTTTAGCGTATTCAGGTCAACAACATCGCCTTCTACACGAGCCAGATCAGACAAACGAATTTCTGCCGTAATCATTGCTTTGCGAGAAGTGAAGCCAAATTTCGGCAAACGACGATATAAAGGCATCTGACCACCTTCAAAACCACGACGTACACCACCGCCAGAACGAGATTTCTGACCTTTGTGACCACGACCGCCGGTTTTGCCCGTTCCAGAGCCAATACCACGACCTAAACGCTTTGGTGCATGTTTAGCACCTTCGGCCGGAGACAGAGTATTTAAACGCATCTGTTACTCCTCCACTTTAACCATGTAGGAAACCGCGTTGACCATACCACGAACAGCGGGAGTATCTTCACGCTCAACGGTGTGGCCAATACGACGTAGACCCAGGCCAAGCAGTGTCGCCTTATGTTTCGGCAGACGACCGATTGCACTACGGGTTTGAGTAATTTTAATAGTCTTTGCCATGGTTAATTACCCCAGAATTTCTTCAACGGATTTACCACGCTTGGCAGCGACCATTTCCGGGGACTTCATATCTTCCAAGGCAGCAATAGTTGCACGAACCACGTTAATCGGGTTAGTAGAACCATAGGCTTTGGCCAATACGTTGTGAACCCCTGCAACTTCTAGTACGGCGCGCATTGCGCCACCGGCAATAATACCGGTACCTTCGGAAGCTGGCTGCATGAACACGCGAGACCCTGTATGAGCACCTTTAACTGGGTGCTGCAGAGTGCCGTTGTTCAGCGCGACATTCATCATATTGCGACGAGCTTTTTCCATCGCTTTCTGGATCGCTGCCGGAACTTCGCGTGCTTTACCGTAACCAAAACCAACGCGGCCATTACCATCCCCGACTACAGTTAGTGCGGTGAAGCTAAAAATACGACCACCCTTAACGGTTTTAGATACGCGATTTACCGCGATCAGCTTTTCCTGCAGTTCGCCAGCTTGTTTCTCGATGTGAGACATCTTACACCTCTACCTTAGAACTGAAGGCCAGCTTCACGGGCAGCATCTGCCAGTGCCTGGACTCGACCATGATATTGGAAACCGGAACGGTCAAAAGCAACATCTTTGATGCCTTTTTCCAGAGCACGCTGAGCAATAGTTTTACCTACAGTTGCAGCGGCATCTTTGTTACCAGTGGACTTCAGTTGTTCAGCGATAGCCTTTTCTACAGTCGAAGCGGCTACCAGGACTTCAGAACCGTTCGGTGCGATAACCTGCGCATAAATATGGCGAGGGGTACGATGTACCACCAGACGAGTCGCACCCAGTTCCTGGAATTTGCGACGTGCGCGGGTCGCACGACGGATACGGGCTGATTTCTTATCCATAGTGTTACCTTACTTCTTCTTAGCCTCTTTGGTACGCACGACTTCGTCGGCGTAACGAACACCCTTGCCTTTATAAGGCTCAGGACGACGGTAAGCACGCAGGTCTGCCGCCACTTGACCGACCAGCTGTTTATCTGCGCCTTTCAGCACAATTTCAGTCTGAGACGGACATTCGGCACTCACACCTGCTGGTAGGGCATGGTCAACTGGATGAGAAAACCCAAGAGCCAGATTTACCACATTGCCTTTAACAGCAGCACGGTAACCAACACCTACCAATTGCAGCTTCTTGGTGAAGCCTTCGGTAACACCGACAACCATTCCGTTTAACAGTGCACGAGTGGTCCCAGCCTGGGCCCAACCGTCAACGAAGCCTTCGCGCGGAGCGAAAGTCAGTACGTTATCAGCCTGTTTAACATCTACGGCATCATGGATCTTACGAGTCAGCTCGCCGTTTTTACCCTTGATCGAAATAACCTGACCGTTGAGTTTTACCTCTACGCCGACAGGAATGACGACGGGTGCTTTTGCAACACGAGACATTCTTTCCTCCCGATTAAGCTACGTAGCAGATAATCTCGCCACCAAGACCTGCTTGGCGAGCTGCACGATCAGTCATAACACCTTTAGAGGTAGAAACAACTGCAATACCCAAGCCAGCCATAACTTTTGGCAGCTCATCTTTACGTTTGTAGATGCGCAGACCTGGGCGGCTAATACGCTGAATGCTTTCTACCACAGCTTTGCCCTGGAAATACTTAAGTACCAATTCCAGAACAGGCTTGGTGTCGCCTTCAATTTTGAAATTTTCGATAAAGCCTTCTTCCTTCAGCACGTTGGCAATTGCCACTTTCAGCTTGGAGGAAGGCATGGTGACCGCAACTTTGTTCGCGGCCTGACCGTTACGGATACGGGTCAGCATATCCGCGATCGGATCTTGCATGCTCATCTGTCTTTACTCCCGTGATTCAATTGGTGACAATTACCAGCTAGCCTTTCTCAGACCCGGGATTTCACCGCGCATGGCGGCTTCACGGACCTTAATACGGCTCAACCCGAACTTCCGCAGGAAAGCGTGCGGACGACCAGTCTGGCGGCAGCGGTTACGCTGACGGGACGGGCTGGAATCACGCGGCAGAGTCTGCAGCTTCAGAACAGCATCCCAACGATCTTCGTCAGAAGCATTCACGTCAGAGATAATAGCTTTCAGTTCAACGCGCTTTGCGAAGAATTTGTCAGCCAACTTCACGCGTTTGACTTCGCGTGCTTTCATGGATTGCTTAGCCATTAGTAACCCTACCTTACTTGCGGAACGGGAAGTTAAAGGCAGCCAGCAGAGCACGGCCTTCATCATCGGATTTCGCAGTGGTGGTAATGGTTATATCCAAACCACGAACGCGATCGACTTTGTCATAATCGATTTCCGGGAAGATGATCTGCTCACGCACGCCCATGCTGTAGTTACCACGACCATCAAATGACTTGGCAGACAAGCCACGGAAGTCACGAATGCGCGGTACAGCAATAGAAATCAGGCGCTCAAGGAACTCCCACATGCGTTCACCACGCAGAGTTACTTTACAGCCGATCGGATAGCCCTGGCGGATTTTGAAGCCTGCAACAGATTTGCGTGCTTTGGTGATAAACGGTTTTTGACCGGAGATTGCTGTCAGGTCAGCTGCTGCATTATCCAGCAGTTTTTTGTCAGCAATCGCTTCACCCACACCCATGTTCAGGGTGATCTTCTCGACCCGAGGGACTTGCATGACAGAATTGTAGCTAAACTGAGTCATCAGTTTTTTAACTACTTCGTCTTTGTAGTAATCATGCAGTTTCGCCATCGTACTACTCCAAATTACTTGATAGTTTCGCTATTAGATTTAAAGAAACGGACTTTTTTGCCCTCTTCGAATCTAAAGCCTACACGGTCAGCCTTGCCAGTAGCCGCATTGAAGATTGCAACGTTAGAAACCTGAATTGCAGCTTCTTTTTCAACGATGCCACCTGGTTGATTCAGAGCCGGAACCGGCTTCTGATGTTTCTTAACCAGATTGATACCTTCAATAATGACCTTACTAGAAGACAGAACATTTTTTACCTTACCGCGCTTACCTTTATCTTTACCGGTTAGCACAATAACTTCGTCATCACGACGGATCTTCGCTGCCATGATTCGCTCCTTAAAGTACTTCTGGTGCCAGAGAGATAATTTTCATGAACTTCTCATTACGGAGTTCACGAGTTACCGGCCCAAAAATACGCGTACCGATAGGCTGTTCACTGTTATTATTTAAAATAACGCAAGCATTTCCATCGAAGCGAATGACAGAACCGTCCGGGCGACGAACACCCTTCTTGGTGCGCACCACAACCGCCTTCAGCACATCGCCTTTTTTCACCTTACCGCGAGGAATTGCTTCCTTGATGGTAATTTTGATGATATCGCCGACGCCTGCGTAGCGACGGTGCGAGCCACCTAGAACCTTGATACACATTACGCGACGTGCACCGGAGTTGTCGGCCACATTCAGCATAGTCTGTTCTTGGATCATGTTAGTGCTCCGCTAATGTCAACTACTACTTTATAGGACCCAGAATGGGTCGTTAAAAAAGCCCCCATAATTGAAGGCGCAGCATTATAACACTGCTTCCTTACTATGGGTAGAAAAAATAAACGGCCCAGATACTTGAGCCGTTTATCCTATTTGAGAGCGCTCACTGTATTACAGAATCGCTTTCTCTACAACGCGAACCAACGTCCAAGATTTTGTTTTGGACAGTGGGCGGCATTCGCGGATTTCAACCACGTCGCCAATACCACATTCGTTGTTCTCGTCATGTACGTGCAGCTTAGTCGTACGTCTAATGAATTTACCGTAAAGCGGGTGTTTCACGAAACGTTCGATCGCAACAACCATGGATTTCTCCATTTTGTCGCTAACAACACGACCTTGCAGAGTACGGATTTTATCGGTCATTACGCACCCGCCTTCTCAGTCAGTAAAGTCTTAACACGTGCAACATTACGACGCACTTGTTTCAACAGGTGAGTTTGTTGTAGTTGACCACTTGCTGTCTGCATGCGCAGATTAAATTGTTCGCGCAGCAGTTCAAGCAACTCAGTGTTCAGCTCTTCAACGCTCTTTTCACGCAGCTCTTGTGCTTTCATTACATCACCGTCTTAGTTACAAAGGTGGTTTTGATCGGCAGTTTCGCTGCTGCCAGTTGGAATGCCTCACGGGCTAACTCTTCCGGCACACCGTCCATCTCGTACAGGACTTTACCTGGCTGAATCAAGGCAACCCAGTATTCTACGTTACCTTTACCTTTACCCATACGCACTTCCAGCGGCTTTTCGGTGATCGGTTTGTCCGGGAATACACGGATCCAGATCTTACCTTGACGCTTTACAGCACGGGTCATAGCACGACGTGCAGCTTCGATTTGACGAGCAGTCAGGCGACCGCGGCCAACAGCTTTCAGACCGAAAGTGCCGAAGCTAACATCCGTACCAGCAGCCAGACCGCGGTTGCGGCCTTTGTGCATCTTACGGAATTTTGTACGCTTTGGTTGTAACATCAGCGACTCTCCTTACTTGCGGCCTTTACGCTGCTGCTTTTTAGGTTGAGCAGCCGGTTTTTCCGGTTGTTCAACGGCAGCCATACCACCCAGGATCTCACCTTTGAAGATCCATACCTTCACACCGATAACACCATAAGTGGTGTGCGCTTCGGAAGTGTTGTAATCGATATCCGCACGCAGTGTATGCAACGGAACACGACCTTCGCGGTACCATTCGGTACGCGCAATTTCAGCGCCGCCCAAACGGCCACTTACTTCAACCTTGATACCTTTAGCGCCCAGACGCATAGCGTTCTGTACTGCACGCTTCATAGCTCGACGGAACATAACACGGCGTTCCAGCTGAGAAGTAATGCTGTCAGCAACCAGTTTTGCGTCCAGTTCAGGTTTACGAACTTCAGCGATGTTGATTTGTGCAGGTACGCCAGCGATATCCGCTACGACTTTGCGCAATTTTTCAACATCTTCACCTTTTTTACCGATAACGATTCCCGGGCGAGCAGTATGAATGGTTACACGTATGCTTTTTGCCGGACGTTCGATAACGATACGAGAAACGGAAGCCTTCTCCAGTTCCTTCGTCAGGTATTTACGAACTTTAAAGTCGCCGTCCAGGTTGTCAGCGAATTCTTTGGTATTCGCATACCAGGTAGAGTTCCAAGGTTTGACAATACCCAGGCGAATACCATTAGGATGTACTTTCTGACCCATTGCTAGTCTCCAGAGTCTCAGCGATCGGACACAACCACAGTAATGTGGCTGGTACGCTTCAGGATGCGATCCGCACGACCTTTGGCACGCGGCATAATGCGCTTCATGCTAGGGCCTTCGTCAACGAAGATTTTCGCAACTTTCAGATCATCAATGTCAGCGCCATCGTTGTGTTCTGCGTTAGCAATGGCAGACTCCAGTATTTTTTTAACCAAACCAGCAGCTTTCTTGTTGGTGTAGGCCAGAATATCCAGAGCTTGCGACACTTTCTTACCGCGAATCAGGTCAGCCACCAGGCGTACCTTTTGAGCAGAAGAACGAGCGTGGCGATGTTTAGCGATAGTTTCCATCTCTTCCTCCTACCTTAGCGCTTTTTAGCCTTTTTATCGGCCGCATGGCCGCGATAAGTACGGGTCGGTGCGAACTCACCCAGCTTGTGACCGACCATTTCATCAGAAATGAATACCGGAACGTGCTGACGACCATTATGGACAGCGATGGTCAAACCGATCATGTTTGGAAAGATCGTTGAACGACGGGACCAAGTGCGCAAAGGCTTCTTGTCACCGCTTTCCACCGCTTTCTCTACCTTCTTCAGCAAGTGCAGGTCAATAAATGGACCTTTCTTGAGAGAACGTGGCATGGCTTATCCTCTAAAATTATTTAGTACGGCGACGTACGATGAATTTATCAGTACGCTTATTGCTGCGGGTCTTCTTACCTTTGGTCTGAATGCCCCACGGGGTAACCGGGTGCTTACCAAAGTTACGACCTTCACCACCACCATGTGGGTGATCTACCGGGTTCATCGCCGTACCACGAACAGTAGGACGAATACCACGCCAGCGAGCAGCACCTGCTTTACCCAGAACCCGCAACATGTGCTCAGCGTTACCAACTTCACCTAACGTAGCGCGACAGTCAGACTCAATTTTACGCATTTCACCAGAGCGCAGACGCAAGGTAACGTAAGCACCTTCACGAGCAACGATCTGAACGTAAGCACCAGCAGAACGAGCCAATTGGCCGCCTTTACCTGGTTTCATTTCTACGTTGTGAACCGTTGAACCCACTGGGATGTTACGCATCGGCAGTGTGTTGCCCGTTTTGATTGCAGCATCAACACCAGACTGAATCTGATCACCCGTTTTCAGGCCTTTCGGCGCTAGGATGTAACGACGTTCGCCATCTTTGTACAGAACCAACGCGATGTTGGCAGAACGGTTCGGATCATACTCCAGACGCTCGACAACAGCCGGGATACCGTCTTTGTTACGTTTAAAGTCAACAATACGATACAGCTGCTTGTGACCACCACCGATATGACGGGTGGTGATGCGGCCATTGTTGTTACGGCCACCGGTTTTGCTGTTTTTTTCCAGCAATGGGGCATATGGTTTGCCCTTGTGCAGCTCAGGGTTAACCACTTTAACAACGTGGCGACGACCCGGAGATGTCGGTTTACACTTAACAATTGCCATTGTTCTTTACTCCTCCGACTTACTCTGCGCCGCCAATGAAGTCCAGATTCTGGCCTTCTTTCAGGGTGACGTAAGCTTTTTTCCAGTCGCTACGACGACCGATACGTTGTCCATGACGTTTAACCTTGCCTTTAACAATCAAGGTACGGACATCATTGACTTCGACTTCGAACAGTTTCTGTACGGCAGCTTTGATCTCTGCTTTAGTCGCGTCTTTAGCAACTTTGAGCACGATGGTGTTATTTTTTTCCATCGCAGTAGACGCTTTTTCAGAAACGTGCGGCGCGCGCAATACTTTCAGCAGACGTTCTTCACGAATCATGCCAGCATCTCCTCAACTTGCTTAACAGCATCAGCAGTCATGACTACTTTGTCGAAGGCGATCAGGCTAACCGGGTCGATACCTGCTACATCGCGTACGTCAACCTTGTACAGGTTACGTGCGGCCAGGAACAGATTTTCATCCAGTTCACCAGTGATGATCAGCACATCTTCCAGCGCCATGTCTTTCAGTTTCTGAGCCAATAGTTTGGTTTTCGGTGCTTCTACAGAGAACTGTTCGACAACGATCAGACGATCCTGACGTACCAATTCAGACAAAATGCTTTTCAGCGCGCCGCGGTACATCTTCTTATTAACTTTCTGACTATGGTCCTGAGGCTTGGCAGCAAAGGTTACACCACCGGAACGCCAGATCGGGCTCTTGATAGAACCTGCACGAGCACGGCCAGTACCTTTCTGACGCCACGGTTTCTTACCGGAACCAACTACTTCAGCGCGGGTCTTCTGAGCGCGAGTACCTTGACGGGCACCTGCTGCATAAGCAACAACAACCTGGTGAACTAGCGCTTCATTGAAATCACGCCCGAAGGTAGTTTCGGAAACAGTCAGCGCGCTTTGCGCGTCTTTCAATACCAATTCCATTCCTATCTCCTCGACGTTAAGCCTTGACAGCCGGTTTAACGATCAGGTCGCTGCCGGTTGCTCCCGGAACGGCGCCCTTGACCAGCAGCAGGTTGCGCTCAGCGTCAACACGCACTACATCCAGGCTCTGAACGGTTACACGCTCATTACCCAGTTGGCCTGCCATTTTCTTGCCTTTGAACACTTTGCCCGGAGTCTGATTCTGACCAATAGAACCATGACCACGGTGAGACAAGGAGTTACCATGGGTAGCGTCTTGGGTACGGAAATTCCAGCGCTTAACCGTGCCAGCAAAACCTTTACCTTTAGAAGTACCGGTAACATCAACTTTCTTAACGTCAGCGAAAATTTCAACGCTAATGCTCTGACCTGCAGTGAACTCTTCGCCTTCAGACAGACGGAATTCACGCAGCGTACGGCCAGCTTCAACACCAGCTTTAGCAAAATGACCAGCTTCCGGCTTAGTTACACGGTTAGCTTTTTTAGCGCCGGTAGTGACCTGGACAGCACGGTAACCATCGTTTTCCAGGCTCTTAACCTGGCTCACGCGGTTTGCTTCAATTTCGATTACGGTTACGGGGATAGAAACACCTTCTTCAGTGAAAATGCGCGTCATACCCACTTTTTTACCGACTAAACCAATCATTGTTTCAACCTCTCAATCGCTCAATGACCTGATTAACCCAGGCTGATCTGCACGTCTACACCGGCAGCCAGATCCAGACGCATCAGAGCATCAACGGTTTTCTCGGTTGGCTCAACGATGTCAACCAGACGCTTGTGAGTGCGAATTTCATACTGATCGCGCGCATCTTTGTTAACGTGCGGAGAAATCAGAATGGTAAAGCGCTCTTTGCGGGTCGGCAGCGGGATCGGACCGCGAACTTGAGCGCCAGTGCGCTTAGCAGTCTCGACGATTTCCGCAGTTGATTGATCAATCAGACGATGATCAAACGCTTTCAGGCGGATACGGATTCTTTGGTTCTGCATGAGACCAGAGCTCCAATTATTTTAAACATAAATAATTACTACCCACACCCATTTCGATTGATGGGGGAGTGTAATCGTTCTTCATATAACCCCCATATCGGGGATATTGTTTGACTAGTACTAACAACACTAGTCATCTGATTCAGATCAAACCAGGCTCACCATCTCAGGTAAGCCCGCGCATTATACGTAAATCTGTTCAGGAAGCAACCCGTAGGTAAAAATGATTTGCTATATATCACCCTGCTTTATGTGAATAAGGACAACATATAAATTTAGTCGGGTGATACGAGATATTATTCTCACTTGAGCTGAGTTTGTAGATAATTTTGCATTCTCATATAGGTAATAGATTCTAACTCAGTTTCACGCCAATCGCTGTCCCCTTCTTCGTCTACCAAAACGTCAATCATTAACCCGACTGACATAGTCGCGTACAGAGCCAGAAGAATTGATAACCGTTCAAAGATCACTGACCCCAAGTACAGGTGGGAATCATTCCTATTCAAATTTATCTTCTGATGAGCGCCAATAAAAAAGGGCACCGAAGTGCCCTCATTCTTATTACCACATTAAATGCGATTAAGCATTAAGCGATAACTTTAGCAACAACGCCAGCACCTACTGTACGGCCGCCTTCACGGATAGCAAAACGCAAACCGTCGTCCATTGCGATTGGCGCAATCAGGTTTACTACCATCTTGATGTTGTCGCCCGGCATTACCATCTCTACGCCTTCCGGCAGTTCGATCGTCCCCGTGACATCAGTCGTACGGAAATAGAACTGTGGACGATAGCCTTTGAAGAACGGCGTATGACGGCCTCCTTCATCCTTGCTCAGAATATAAACTTCTGATTCAAACTGCGTATGCGGCTTGATTGAACCCGGTTTAGCCAGTACCTGACCACGTTCCACTTCATCACGCTTGGTACCACGCAGCAGAACACCAACGTTCTCACCCGCACGGCCTTCGTCCAGCAATTTACGGAACATTTCAACACCGGTACACGTGGTTTTCGTGGTGTCTTTGATACCCACGATTTCAACTTCTTCACCCACTTTGATGACGCCGCGTTCTACACGACCCGTCACTACCGTACCGCGACCAGAGATGGAGAATACATCTTCAATCGGCAGCAGGAACGGTCTGTCAATCGCACGTTCAGGTTCTGGAATATAGGTATCCAGGGCTTCCGCCAGCTCAATGATTTTGGCTTCCCACTCAGCGTCGCCTTCCAACGCTTTCAGCGCAGAACCGCGAATTACCGGAGTGTCATCACCCGGGAAATCGTACTGAGACAGCAGCTCACGCACTTCCATCTCTACCAATTCCAGCAGTTCTTCGTCATCAACCATGTCACATTTGTTCAGGAACACGATGATGTACGGAACACCAACCTGACGAGCCAGCAGGATGTGCTCACGGGTCTGAGGCATCGGGCCGTCAGTCGCGGCAACCACCAGGATCGCGCCATCCATCTGGGCAGCACCGGTGATCATGTTTTTCACATAGTCAGCATGCCCTGGGCAGTCAACGTGTGCGTAGTGACGAGTCGGGGTATCATATTCAACATGAGAAGTGTTGATGGTGATACCACGTGCTTTTTCTTCCGGCGCGTTATCGATTTGGTCGAATGCACGAGCCTGGCCACCGTAGGTTTTAGCCAGAACACTTGTGATAGCAGCAGTCAGCGTTGTTTTACCATGGTCAACGTGGCCGATAGTACCGACGTTAAGGTGCGGTTTTGTACGTTCAAATTTTTCTTTAGACACGGCTATATTCCTTACTCAAATGCTCTCCCCTTCTGGAAAGAGCACGGGATCAATGATTTAAACCCGGATTATTTACCACGGGCTTCAATAACGGCTTGAGCAACGTTGTTCGGCGCTTCGCTATACTTCAAGAACTCCATGGAGTAAGAAGCACGACCTTGAGTCTGCGAACGCAGATCAGTAGCATAACCAAACATTTCTGACAACGGTACCTGAGCCCGAACAGTCTTGCCAGTTGCGATATCTTCCATACCTTCAATGATACCACGACGACGGTTCAGGTCCCCGATAACATCACCCATGTAGTCTTCAGGCGTTTCAACTTCAACTTTCATGACCGGCTCCAGCAGAACTGGTTTCGCCTTACCGAATGCTGATTTAAACGCCAGGGAAGCAGCCAGTTTAAACGCCAGTTCGGAAGAGTCGACGTCATGGTAAGAACCGAAATGCAGTCGAACCTTGATATCGACGACTGGATAACCAGCCAAAGGACCCGCTTTAAGCTGTTCCTGGATACCTTTATCAACAGCAGGAATGAACTCTTTAGGGATAGAACCACCAACAATATCGTTGACGAATTCATAACCCACACCACCTGGTTCTAGCGGAGACATGTCAATAACAACATGACCATATTGACCACGACCGCCGGACTGTTTCGCGTGTTTACCTTCAACATCCGTAACAGTTTCACGGATAGTTTCACGGTAAGCAACCTGGGGTTTACCAACGTTTGCGTCTACGTTGAACTCACGACGCATGCGATCAACCAGGATTTCCAGGTGTAATTCACCCATACCGGCAATGATAGTCTGACCAGATTCTTCATCAGTCCACACACGGAAAGAGGGATCCTCTTTTGCCAGACGGCCCAGAGCAATACCCATTTTTTCCTGGTCGGCTTTGGTTTTCGGCTCAACCGCAACAGAAATAACTGGTTCTGGGAACTCCATACGTTCCAGAATAATCGGTGCATCCGGATCACACAGTGTGTCACCAGTGGTAACGTCTTTCAGACCGATAGCAGCCGCGATATCACCCGCGCGAACTTCTTTAATCTCTTCACGTTTGTTGGCATGCATCTGAACGATACGACCCAAACGTTCACGTTGGGCTTTAACAGAGTTCAGTACAGCATCACCGGACTTAACCACACCAGAGTACACGCGGAAGAACGTCAGGTTACCCACAAACGGGTCAGTGGCGATTTTGAACGCCAGTGCTGAAAACGGCTCTTCATCATTAGAATGACGCTCAGCCGGAGTATCTTTACCGTCATCCAGGATGCCATTGATCGCAGGCACATCAGTCGGAGATGGCAGATATTCGATAACTGCATCCAGCATTGCCTGTACGCCCTTGTTCTTGAACGCGGAACCACAGGTAACCAGAATGATTTCGTTATTCAGCACGCGTTGACGCAGTGCTTTCTTGATTTCTTCTTCGGACAGTTCTTCACCACCCAGATATTTGTCCATCAGCTCTTCAGATGCTTCTGCTGCAGACTCAACCAGGTTTTGGTGCCATTCGTTGGCCAATTCAACCATATCAGCCGGAATCTCTTCATAAGTGAAGGTTACACCCTGATCGGTGTCATTCCAGTTGATAGCTTTCATTTTCACCAGGTCAACAACACCCGTGAATTTCTCTTCTGCACCGATCGCCAGTTGCAACGGAACCGGGGTAGCAGCCAAACGAGTTCTGATCTGCTCTACAACGCGCAGAAAATTCGCGC
This sequence comes from Prodigiosinella confusarubida, assembly GCF_002847015.1. Taxonomy (GTDB): domain Bacteria; phylum Pseudomonadota; class Gammaproteobacteria; order Enterobacterales; family Enterobacteriaceae; genus Prodigiosinella; species Prodigiosinella aquatilis. The sequence goes on along the minus strand of NZ_CP025085.1, from coordinate 1,011,102 downwards.
CCATACGGTCCATTTTGTTAACGAACGCAATACGCGGAACTTTGTATTTGTTTGCCTGACGCCATACGGTTTCAGACTGTGGCTGAACACCACCGACAGCACAGTAAACCATTACTGCGCCATCCAGTACACGCATAGAACGTTCTACTTCAATAGTGAAGTCGACATGTCCTGGGGTATCAATGATGTTGATACGGTGCGGTTCAAACTGCTTAGCCATACCAGACCAGAAAGCGGTAGTAGCGGCAGAAGTAATGGTAATACCACGCTCCTGTTCCTGCGCCATCCAATCCATGGTGGCTGCGCCGTCATGAACTTCACCGATTTTATGATTCACACCGGTGTAGAACAGGATACGTTCAGTTGTAGTGGTCTTACCGGCGTCGATGTGTGCACTGATACCGATATTACGATAACGTGCAATAGGTGTTATACGAGCCATTTGTTTCCTCTATATCCTAGGACGTTCGAATTAGTAAACCCAGACGGGTTAGCATTTGAAGCGCCCGCTGGGTTATTAACGTCTACGCAGGAATTACCAGCGGTAGTGAGCGAACGCCTTGTTGGCTTCAGCCATACGGTGAACGTCTTCACGTTTCTTCACAGCAGTACCTTTATTCTCTGCTGCATCAGAAAGTTCGTTCGCCAGGCGAAGAGCCATGGATTTATCACCGCGTTTACGAGCAGCTTCAACGATCCAACGCATTGCCAGAGCATTACGACGAACCGGACGGACTTCAACTGGAACCTGATAGGTAGAACCACCAACGCGACGAGACTTAACTTCGACAGTCGGACGTACGTTGTCCAGTGCAGATTCAAAAGACTCCAGATGATCTTTACCAGAACGCTGAGCCAGGGTTTCCAGCGCGGTATAGACGATTGATTCTGCGGTAGATTTTTTACCGTCTACCATCAGGATATTTACAAATTTGGCCAGTAACTCAGATCCGAATTTCGGATCCGGCAAAATTTTACGTTGACCAATAACGCGACGACGTGGCATGGAAATACTCCGTTGTTAATTCAGGATTGTCCAAAACTCTACGAGTTTAGTTTGACATTTAAGTTAAAACGTTTGGCCTTACTTAACGGAGAACCATTAAGCCTTCGGCTTCTTCACACCGTATTTGGAGCGACTTTGCTTACGGTCTTTAACACCGGAGCAGTCAAGCGCGCCACGAACGGTGTGGTAACGCACACCTGGCAGGTCTTTTACACGACCGCCACGAATCAGGATCACGGAGTGTTCCTGCAGGTTATGACCTTCACCACCAATATAGGAAGTGACTTCAAAACCATTAGTTAAACGAACACGACACACTTTACGCAGTGCAGAGTTCGGTTTTTTCGGAGTGGTGGTATATACACGGGTACATACACCACGTTTCTGCGGGCACGCTTCCAGCGCCGGAACGTTGCTTTTAGCAACCTTCAAGGCGCGCGGTTTGCGAACCAGCTGGTTAATCGTTGCCATTAAAAGCTCCTGGTTTTTGCTTCGTAAACACGTGATAAATCGCCTCATACCAGCCAGAGGCAAAATATGAGGACGCAGAATTTTAGGGCTGGCTGGGTAAGGAGTCAAGAAATATACAAAAATACAGTATTACCAAGCCAGCTGCTGGGAATGCCGAGCTGTTAATTGCACAAATTGAGTATAGCTAATGAGTGTGATTTTGCCTGAAACTTGGTTAGTCAATCCTCGGGCTTCTACATCCTCTTTCAACACATAAATTGGTACGGCTAATACCAACAGGCGCACTAATGCAGCAGCTTCTTCCAGTGATGCAATAACACCATCCTGAAACAGCAGGATTTCGTCTTCTGCACCAACGTTACGTAGCAACGAATCAAAATCCGTTTGATAAGGCGAATGAGAAAGTGTGTGCAGCATGACAATATCTCCGCTAGAAAGTGAGAACGGAATGATAGGTTGATAAGGTTGTGCGAAGTACGTCCGCTGGCAGGATTTCCACATCCAGAATCCAGCCCATGTCTGGCGAAATACCTCGTTGCTGCAACGATGTCTCGCACACATAACAATGCTCGACATCATATAGAGGGAGCACACCAAAGGTGGCAATATAATTACGCATCAGCACTTTTTCGGGCTGCTGATGAGGCAACAATTGAAATACACCATCACCGATAAAGAACACACCGATATTTTCAGTCAGCGCTGACATTGCGAGTAGCGCGTCCAGTCCTTCTCTGCCGGATGCATTGCCGTGAGGCGCATGAGTAAAGACGAAAGCAATACGCTTCATAACCCGCCCCTAACAACTATTAAAACTGGATAACCCGATCGCATATCAGAACCGACTGAGCTAATTCGCCAAGCCCACTTAAATTAAAACCAGGTTGCAGATTTGCCCCTGCCAGATTGAGTTGTTCTGCCTGTTGATTATCAGTAACACCACGCCGCAGCGCCGCCGCCACACAGACGTTTAATGCGACCTGATGTTTCTGTCCGAAACTCTGCCATGCACGCACGAGATCGAATTCATCACTGGCGGGTGACGTGAACTGATTGGCATTCAATACACCTTCACGATAAAAAAAAACGCTGTCCAACTGATGCCCAACCGTCAGCAATGTCTGCGCAAACTGCAATGCACTGCTGGCTTGTTGTGTGCCGTAAGCCGGCCCGGTGACCAATAGGCAGTAGGTCAACATCAACGATCGTGCCCAGTAAAATCACCGCTCTTAAACTGGCGGATATAAAGATAAACAGTATGCTTGGAAATATTCAGCCGATCGGCAACCTGATTAATGGCATCTTTAATATCAAAAATGCCTTTCTCATAAAGGTTAAGAACAATCTGCCGATTTTTGGCGTTGTTGGAAACATTACGGTCGGCATTAACTTCTTCGATGGTAAACTCCAACGTTTGTGCCACCAGGTCATCTACCGACGAAGCGAAATTAACAGAAGAAGCCACTTCTTTGATTTCCGGTGGCATAAATGTCTGCATAATCTGGGAAAAAGGCACATCCAGATTCATATTGATGCACAGTAAACCAATGACACGCTGTTCGCGGTTACGGATCGCGATAGTTACTGACTTCATCAGTACTCCGCTTTTAGCACGGGTGAAATAAGCTTTTGATACGCTACTATCTTCACCCGCCATATCGTGGAGCATCCGCAATGCCAAGTCGGTGATCGGTGAGCCAATTTTCCTGCCGGTATGCTCGCCATTAGCAATACGTACAGCGGAGCACTTCAAATCTTCCAACGAATGCAGCACGATCTCACAGTGTCCACCGATCAGCATCGCCAGACCATCAACCACAGCTTCATATGACTTCAGGATCTCATAATCCGTCGTCATAAACGGACGTTCATCCAGCAAATCAAGGTCATTGGATTCGCCAGTAACGAGCGAACTAGACATGGCAGACACCACCCTCAACGTCATTTATTCATCCTATTCATAGGATACACAGTCTAGCAAACAACCCTTCTGTCGTCCTCGTATTTAACCGACGGGAACTATTTTTTCTTGTACGATTTCGCTTTTCTTAAGGTTGAATTAATTCAACCTCTTTACTGTTACCCTGATATACCTATACATAATTTGGATATACCGTAAGTGATTAATAATATGCTTAAACTCAAGAGACCAAAATGGAACAGTATCACTTACAATATAGTGTTTGCCGCCTTTATCTCCACTGTACAAAACATCGCCTACTATCGACAGATTAGTCACCTTGTCGCGATGTCATCCTGGGTTGATATTCTGTTTGTTCTCACGATGCCGATAGTCATTTTTTCCGTACTGAACATTCTGTTCACATTGTTGGCAATGCCTTACTTGCGCCCACTCGTCGTCGCCTTCTTTCTATTGAGTGGTGCCGCCGTTCAATACTTTATGTTGAGTTATGGCATTATTATTGATCGCACGATGATACAGAATGTTTTTGAGACTACAGCGGCAGAGTCATTTTCTTTAATTACACCACAATACATAATATGGCTTATGTCGCTGGGTGTTTTTCCCGCTTTTTTAGCATTATGGATTAAAATAAAACCCACCAAGCTGACATGGTTTAACATCGGCACGCGTTTCTTTAGTATTGTGCTTTCTCTATTTGCTATTTTACTAATAGCCACATTCTTTTATAAAGACTACGCGTCTTTAATGCGGAATAATAAAGAACTAGTGAAATCACTAACACCCAGCAACATTATTGTCGCGATACACTCTTATTATAAGCATAAGGCAATGGACAATCTGCCATTAATCCAAATCGGCCTGGATGCTCACAAAAAGCCATCGACAGAAACTGCGACGAAAAAGGATCTGGTTATTCTGATCGTGGGGGAAACGTCACGAGCTGAGAATTTCTCATTGGGTGGGTACGCTAAAGAAACCAACCCGTTACTGGCACATGATAATGTTGTCTATTTCGATCATACCAGTTCTTGTGGCACGTCCACCGGGGTTTCTGTGCCATGCATGTTCTCCAATATGCCGCGAACCAGCTATAACGAACAGTTAGCCAGCCATCAGGAAGGTGTGCTGGATATTTTGCAGCATGCGAAAATCAATGTACTGTGGAATGAAAATGACGGTGGCTGCAAAGGTGTCTGTGACCGAGTTCCCAGCAGGGACATTACTGCATTGGATCTCCCCGGCCTATGCACGGGAGGTGTATGCTATGACGAAGCACTGTTTAATGGTCTTGAAGATTACATCAATAACCTGAAAGGTGATGGCATTATCGTATTACATACGATGGGCAGTCATGGTCCGACATATTATAAACGTTACCCTCAGACCTTCAACAAATTCACGCCAGCCTGTGATACCAACCAAATACAGAATTGCTCGCGCGAAGAACTTACCAATACCTATGACAATACGATTCTGCATGTGGATTATATTGTTGATAGAGCGATTAACGAATTAAAAAGGCACCAGGATAAATTTAATACCGCATTGGTTTATCTTTCCGATCACGGAGAGTCATTAGGTGAAAACGGCATCTATTTACACAGTATGCCTTATTCTATTGCCCCTGAGCAGCAAACGCATATACCGATGCTAATGTGGTTATCCAAGGGATATCAGCAGCAATTTGCGATTAAAGACAGTTGCCTGCGCACTAACGCCAAACAGCGTACTTTCTCGCAGGATAATCTCTTTCATACCCTATTGGGAATGTTTGACATCGACACAAAAGAGTACCAATCTCAACTAGATATACTTCAACCGTGTCGGGGCAATTCATGAAATTATTGATTGTTGAAGATGATACATTACTACAAGAAGGATTATTACAAGCGTTGAGCAGTGAAGGTTATGTCTGTGATTGTGCCGGTACAGCAAAAGAAGCCCATGCGCTGATCAGCAGCGCTCACTACAGCCTGGTAATTCTGGATCTAGGCTTACCGGATGAAGACGGATTAACCCTACTCGCGCGCTGGCGTAAAACTAATTACCAGCAACCTGTTTTGATATTGACTGCCAGAGATACGGTATCTGACCGCGTCAGTGGTTTGGATGTCGGGGCTGATGACTATCTGGTCAAGCCCTTTGCATTGACAGAATTGCAGGCGCGGGTACGGGCGCTAATCCGCCGCCATCAAGGTTCCAGTGATAGCCAGATACAGGTCGACAATATTACTCTGGATCTTAATAATCAGCAGGTCACGGTGGATGACAAACCCGTGGTGCTCACCCCCAAAGAGTTCGCCATTCTCTCACGTCTGATTTTAAAAGCGGGCTCTCAAGTACATCGAGAAGTGCTTCATCAGGATATATATAATTGGAACGATGATCCTTCCTCTAATTCTCTGGAAGTGCATATCCATAATCTCCGACAAAAAATCGGGAAAAATCGTATTCGCACACTGCGAGGATTTGGCTATTTATTAACCAAGAGCAGCCAACCATGAATCAACGCAGTCATGATGCTGATGAAAAAACTTCCAGCATGCGATGGCGCCTGATTCTGGCGCTGGGTAGCATTCTATTGGTTTGTCAGTTCATCAGCGTGGCATGGTTATGGCACGAAAGCAAAGAGCAGATTGAACTGCTGGTTGAACAGACATTAACCGCCAAAACACTCCATCGTGATATCGATCAGGAAATTCGCGAAGCCATCGCCTCACTCAGCGTGCCAAGCCTGGTTATGGTAATCGCTTCACTGCTGATGTGCGTTCAGGCGGTAAACTGGATTACCCGCCCACTCTCACGCTTGCAGCAGAATTTGCAAAATCGCACTGCTGAAAACCTTGAACCACTAGAATATGACAGTAACATCACCGAAATAAGAGCCGTTACCAGTAGCCTGAATCAACTCTTTCTGCGACTCAACGAAACACTACGTCGCGACCGGCAATTCACTGCCGATGTAGCGCACGAATTACGAACGCCACTGGCCGGCATCCGTCTGCATCTCGAGTTGCAGGAACAGCATTATCAGATAAATTGCCAACCGCTGATTAACCGCATTGATAAACTGACCAAAACGGTTGAGCATTTACTGCTGTTGGCCCGTACCGGACATGAGTTTGCTTCTGGACACTACCAGACGGTATCGCTGATTGACGATGTCATTTCTCCTACGCTGGAAGAGCTGACAGAAATGGGCGAACAGCGCCACCAAACTCTGGAATGGCAATTGCCAAAAGAAGATATAGTGATAAAAGGGGATGCTACGCTGTTGCAGCTGATGCTGCGTAATCTAGTGGAAAATGCCCATCGTTATAGCCCGGAAAACAGTACGATCACGATTGCCTTGAACCCGTTGGAGAATGATGTAACGGAATTGCTGGTACAGGACCAGGGGCTGGGCATTGATGAAAGTAAGGCTGGCGAGTTGAGCAAAGCCTTCGTCCGCATGGATACTCGTTACGGTGGTATCGGCCTGGGGTTAAGTATTGTCACCCGCATTGCCCAATTGCATCAGGGACAATTCTTTTTGGAGAATTGCTCGCAACACTCTGGCGTGCAGGCCCGGGTGGTATTCAACCATCAGGAAAATATCATCTAACCCACGAACAGGAAGCGAAGCATACTCAGATAAAACGGCTGAGAAATGCCTGAGTTCGTGGGTGTTGTGGGTACGTTAACACCTCTTCAGGCGTCCCCTGCTCCACGACCACACCGCCATCCATGAATACCACCCGGTCTGCCGCCTCACGGGCAAACCCAATCTCATGGGTTACCACGATCATAGTCAACCCTTTCTCTGCCAACGTGCGCATCGTCGCCAGCACTTCTCCCACCAGTTCAGGGTCGAGTGCAGACGTTGGCTCATCAAACAGCATCAGCCTCGGTTTAATCGCCAGTGCCCGAGCTATTGCCACCCGTTGTTGCTGGCCGCCGGAGAGATGGCGTGGCCAGGCATCAGCCTTGTCATTCAATCCTACGGTTGCCAGCAGCTCAGTTGCAAAACGAATGGCTTCCTCTCGAGGATATTTGTGAACCCCGATAGGTGCTTCAATGATATTTTGTAACACCGTCATATGCGGATAGAGATTGAATTGCTGAAATACCATACCGATTTCCTGACGTTGACGCGCAATCTTACGCGGCGACAAGCGGCACAATTTGCCATTTTTCAGCGCAAAACCAATTTGCTGTTCACCCACCATGATAGAGCCGGCGTTCATGTCCTCCAGATGATTGATACAACGCAGGAAAGTGGATTTACCTGAACCTGAAGGTCCCAGGATCACTACAACCTCGCCGGGGAACACATCCAGATCAATACCTTTCAGAACCTCATTATCCCCGTATTTCTTCTGGACATTACGGGCTCGCACCAGAGGTTTTCTGTCATTCATACCTTTTCCTCCTTCGTTAAAGGATGGTTCAGCATGGTTGTCGGGCGTTCGCTGACAGCTCGGCGTTTACCAACGACAACAGTGCGACGCGTACCGCGCGCGTAGTAGCGCTCAATTGCGGACTGCCCCACACTCAGAATGGACGTAATAAGCAGGTACCAGATTACCGCCACCATCAGCATCGGGATGATTTCAAAGGTTCGATTATAGATTGACTGTACCGAGTACAGCAGGTCACCCATAGCGATAACACTCACCAGTGATGTTGCTTTAATCATGCTGATCAATTGGTTAGCTGTCGGTGGGATAATAGAACGCATGGCCTGTGGAATAATGATGCGACGCAACGCTCGTGCGTGGCTCATACCAAACGCTTGTGCGGTTTCGACCTGACCGCCCTCTACCGAAAGCAGACCAGCACGAATAATCTCGGCCATATAGGCGGCTTCATTCAGGGCCAGACCAGCAATCGCCGCTGTCAGTGGCGTAATCAGATCATTGGTATTCCAGCTGACAAATGTTGGACCCGTTAGCGGGATTGTCAGCGAAATGGTGGGAAACAAGGTGGACAGGTTATACCAAAAGATCAACTGGACCAGCAGCGGCGTCCCACGAAAAAACCAGATATATAATGCAGACAGGCCGTTTAACAGCCTATTGTCCGACAGACGAGCAATGGCCAATAGCAGCCCCAGAACGACACCGATAACCATTGAGACCAGCGTCAATCCCAGCGTCACCTCCAGCCCGTCCATCACCGAACTTTCGGTAAACCATTGCAAAACCACGTGCCATTCAAAATTGGGGTTGGTCGCGACTAACCAGAAAAAATCAGCGGCAATCACCAGTACCACAATCCAGGAGACCAGACGCCCGTATGCTGGCGTATTGTGAGCAAAAGCCACATCACGCTGCTGTACGTCGGCCCACTCACTGGTCCGAGAATCCGTGGTGTCTGGTTTCATCTTACCGTCCCTTTTGCCAGATTACGGCCCGGTTCGGCAATCATGTTTCCACCCAGTTTCCATTTTTTCATGATGGCAGCATAAGTACCGTTGTGGAACAACTCGCGGTAGCCGTCCAGGACGACATTACCCAATTTGGAACCTTTAGGTACCACCGTGCCCTGAAAAATATCGCCGAAACCATTTTTCTTACCGATCCCCGCCAGCTCCAATTGCCCATGAGACTGTTCCACGAAATACACCAACGGTGCCTGCGAAGAGAAAAAGGCGTCAGAACGCTTGGAACGCACAGCCAGAATCGAAGAAGGTTGATCGGTGAATGACTGAACCGTAACTGCAGGTTTACCGGCGTCAGTACAGGCCTGTGATTGTTTTCTGATCACTTGCTCAGCGGAACCGCCAGCCATGACGGCAATGCGTTTACCACAGGTATCCCCAAGTCCATTGATTTTTTGTGGGTTACCTTTCTGTACCGCAAACACCACAAATTCCTGTACGAAATCGATAAAATCATTCTCTTTCTGACGACCTGGATAGTCCCCTATCGGACCGATTGCCAGCTGATAACGCCCGGATTTGATGCCGGATAGCAGGCCGGATAAGCCACTCACCGTTGCGTGTTCTATTTTTACGCCCAATAGTTGCCCCAGCGCGGTTCCCAGATCCGCACTGGCGCCTTCCAACGCATTCGGGCCACGGACGATTTCATAAGGTGGAAACGAACCATTGTTCACCGAAAAGAGCTTGCCGGCTTTTTTCACCTCATCCGGCAGACGATCGTGTAGCGCTGGCTGCATCTTCTGAACAGGAATCATATCAGCGGCATGGGCGCAACATACCGCTATCATCCCCAGAACCAGTGCATAGATTTTCTTTCTCATTTATGTTTTCCCCAGTGTTGTTAATGCGTTTTTAACTCAGGCCGAACAAAACGACGATTTTCCAAAACCGGTAAGACATTGCGTGCATAAGCGATACGCTCAGGATCGAGATCAACCAGTACCAATGCCGGGCCCTCGGCCGCTTTGGCTATCGCAACACCCAGCGGATCCACCACCAGACTGTTACCGATGTTGCGCGGGCCACACTCGCCCACTGCCACCATATAGCAGGTGTTTTCCAATGCGCGGGCGGTCACCAGTACCTCCCAATGCATCTCTTTCAGCGGGCCTTTTACCCAGGCAGCCGGCAGTACCAACACATCAGCACCATCCAGTACCAACCGGCGAGCCAGTTCAGGGAAACGCACGTCATAGCAGGTCATCAGGCCGACTTTCATCCCAGCGACACTCACCAGTGGTGGCACAACATTACCGGGTGTCACGCGTTGTGATTCCTGCATAGCGAAAGCATCGTAGAGGTGTAGTTTTTCGTACTGCGCGATTATTTCCCCACGCCGAATGGCGATTAACACGTTCAGTACCCGCTGATGCCCTGTTGGGACATGGACGCTCATCATGGTCGTCATCTCATTGTCCCGGCTGGCTGCCAGCAGCTGACAGAGAAATGGTCCTTCAAGCGATTGCGCCGCTTTCAGCACCAGATCAGGATCAGCGATATCTCGTGCCAGAATGCCTTCCGGCATGACCAAAAGATCGGCCCCAGACTGATACGCTTTCGTCATCAACGCGATACCGGTATTAGCGTTATCCTGCCATTCTCGGCTGACCGAGAACTGCCCCATTGCTACTTTCATTCATTACTCCCCGCTGACTGAGGCCGGAAATAAATCCTCCGGCGTTAATAACAGGGTCGTGATCCCTTGTTGGTATAACTCACGGGCAAAATCAGCGATCATCTTCCTGTTGACGGCAAAACCGCTGTCATTCCAGTTATGAGGTAAATCTCGTGCGGTGTGCCGCAGATCGTCCAGCAACCAGGGTGTGGTGTCGGCGTATTTTTCACGTTTTTGATTCCACACCTTAGCGGAGTGATTGATCACCTGACTCAATGCTTCTGGCAGCCATGGATAAACCTGCGCCAATGCAGGTTTCAGAGCCAGAAGATGAATACCCGGCACGTAACCAACACGGTTAAAATAATCCAGCTCCGCCTGACGAAAGTCAGTTTGTACCTGGCGCAAACCGGAATCCGGCAGGAAGAAACCTTCCGGCATAAAAGGAGTGAATATCGCATCAAGCTCACCCGCTTTTAATAATGTGATCAACGGGCGCTCGCCGGGTGCCGCCTCAATGCGTCCTGGAGACCCAAAACGCCCCAGACGATCAACAATGGGATGATTTTCCGTCAGACGTCCCGCGAACCAATAGACATCACCGATATCGACCCCAACTTCACGCAATAGCGTTCTCGTCCAGGTATTGCCAGAGTCCTGCCAACCAGTAACACCGATCCTCTTGCCTTTCAGCTGTTGCAACATGATGATGGGGCTATCAGTGGTCGTGATGATGCAGCGCTGGCGAAAACCTCGCATCAAGAAATGCGGTAATGCTAGCAGTGACATATCCCCTTGCGCCCTTCCTTGTGCATAGCGGCTGAATGACACTTCGCCTGCGTCGTAGTTTGCACTGGTGGCCAGATCATCCACCAACGTACCAACCCGATGGATCTCAACGCGGAAGCCTTCTGGCTGAATATCGCCAAGCGCCAGCGGCGTGAAATAATCCCAATCCCTGACCGCGAGTCTGATGGTAATCATAATATTTCTCTCGTTTTCCCCGACCAATGCGCAATAAGGTCATTAATTAACCAGTCATTGCTTGAATTTGATACTAGGATGATAATAATATGTGTACAATAATTTATTTGTTACTGAACAAACTATTTTCTTATGACTTCAACGTTGGATGTGAACTGGCTGGCAGAGCATATTGCCGATGTTTCGATAAAAGGAATTATGCAGGCGATAGCGACCCTGATTCGTGAGGGGCAAATCCCGATTGGAACGCAATTGCCAGCGGTACGTAATCTGGCTGAAAAGCTAGGCGTCAGCCCGGCGACGGTATCAGCGGCCTGGGGGCAACTAAAACGGCAGAAAGTGATTGCCGGCAAAGGGCGTAGCGGTGTTTGGGTATGTGGAGACAGAGTGACGCCCAGACCCGTTCGTTTTGAGAAAATCGGCAATTATGGTAGCGCAATCCAGGCCGATCTTTCCATGGCCGTGCCGGATCCGATGTTGCTTCCTGACCTGCGCGACGCCATGCTGCAAGGCATTCGGTCTTCTCAGCTAAACAGCTATCAGCGTGAACCTATCGCGCTACCTTTGTTACTGGCGCTCAAGCCACACTGGCCAGCCTCTGCAGAGGCTTTTCTGGCAACGGATGGTGGTTTTGACGCTATGAATCTGATTGTGCAAACGCTGGTGTCGCCCGGCGATAAAGTGGTGATAGAAGATCCCACCGCCACACGTCTTCTAGACATGCTGGACAATGTTGGTGCCGAGATCATGCCACTGTCCTGTGATGAAAACGGGCCACTTCCTGGGGCGCTGGCCATGTTGATGCAAAAATCGCCGACCCTGTTTATCTATCAGCCCCGGACTCACTCCGCTACGGGCCATACCGTCAGCCAAAGCCGCAGTAAAGCACTGGCCCACGTACTGGCGGATTCCAAAATGTTGGTGGTGGAAGATGATGGCATCGGTGAGTTATCCGCTTGGCCGGTGTGGAGTCTGAGTCGTTACTATCCTGAAAGAACCTTATACGTTCAGTCCTTTTCAAAAGCATATGGTCCGGATTTGCGTCTTGCCGTACTCTCCGGCCCTGAAGTATTGGTCCGACGTATCCAATCATTTCGTAACTTCGGCGCCAGTTGGACCAGTCGAATATTACAGGAAGCCGTTGCCTGGATGCTGAATGACCACGCGACCCAAACGTGCCTGCAACAAGCACGCGTCCTTTATGCAAGCCGACGCCGAATGTTACTGGAAGCGCTGGCACGCCGAGGCCTGATACTGCCGGATCGTGATGGTCTGAGTATCTGTATTCCTGTAGTGTCTGAGCAATTTGCCATGATAACACTAGCAGCCCGCGGCATTGCAGCCCTGCCAGGCGAGCGTTGCCGCAGCGGCAGTGCGCAGTTTATCCGGGTCAGCACATCAATGATGAAAAAGGAGCAGGTAGAAAGCATCGCCGATGCGTTAATTCTCGCCTGTGGTATGGAGCCAGGTGAGCATCAAGCCTGTCTTTGACATAAAAAAACCGCTGGTTTCCCAGCGGCTTATATTTGGATACTGTTGTGGAATTACATTGTTACTTCGCGCTTTTCTTGGCCTCGTCACCGGCCGGTTTTCCCGCCTTGGCGCTATCTGCCGCTTTGGTTTCCGCGTCTGATTTGACATCCAGTAATTCAACATCAAACACCAGTGTAGAGTTGGGTGGGATCCCTGGAACACCGGTTTCACCGTAGGCTAATGCCGGCGGAATAACCAGCTCGATTTTACCACCTTTCTTCACGTGCTTCAGACCTTCAGTCCAACCGGGGATAACACCATCCAGACGGAAAGAAAGCGGTTCGCCGCGCTTGTAAGAATTATCGAACTCAGTACCATCTACCAACGTACCTTTATAATTCACTACTACCGTATCACTGTCTTTCGGTACAGCACCGGTGCCTTCTTTATCTACTTTATAAAGCAGACCAGACTTGGTCTTCTTCACGCCTTTTTCTTTGGCGAAAGCATCACGGTATTTCGTCCCTTTATCAGCGTTTTCTTTAGCATCCTGCTTCATTTTCGCCTGAGAAGCTGCTTTTACCCGGCCTTCAAACGATTGCAATGTTTTTTCGATCTCTTCGTCAGACAGTTTGCTCTTATCAGCAAATGCATCCTGAACACCTTGAATCAGCTGTTCCTTATCCAGCTTTATACCCAATTTTTCTTGTTCTTTCAGGGAGTTGTCCATGTAACGCCCTAAGGATGCACCTAATGCATACGCCGCAGCCTGATCATCATTATTGAATTTTGCTGTTGCATTATTATCCGTCGCTTTCGCAGTATCCGCAGCCATGACACCTGCATTCAAAGCCAGTGCCATTGTGGTTGCTAACAGCGTTACTTTAAACAGTGATTTCATCCATCTCTCCAGAATCTGGAGCGACATGCCCCAGCGATCGTTAAAAAGTCGGTCACTACTATAACCGTGCGCACGAAGGCAACACAACGATGTGCGCAACAATACATTAAGAAAAATAACTTACCCGGTAATTGCGCCTTAATCAGACTGTTTTTACTACCAGAAGTTTCCGCTTTCTGACAAACTCTACGGACATCGCTTGGAGAGGAGAGAAAATGTCACCGCAATGGCTTGAACAACGACTTGAACAATTGGAAAGCCGGATCTCGTTTCAGGAAGTCACAATTGAGGAACTGAACCAGACGGTAGTGCAGCATGAGTTAGAGATGGTAAAACTGCGTGAGCAACTGCGCTTATTAACTGAACGGTTACGGACACAGCAGACATCGCTGCTTGCTCCCGTGTCTGAAGAAACACCACCACCACATTATTAACCGCACTTAATTCTATTGTGTCATTGGCAGTAAGGTGTCTCACGCTTTACGCCATTGTCGGGGGCTGATCCCGAACCAGCGCCGGAAAGCCCGGGAAAATGCACTGACTTCCGAATACCCCAGCAAAAATGCCATCTCAGAAATTGAGAGCTGACGTTGCTGCAAATAGTGGGTTGCCATCTCACAACGGACTTTTTCAACCAGCGTCGTATAATTAATACCTTCATCTTTTAAACGCCGCTGCAATGACCAACTAGACAGACCTATCTTGTCCGCCACCTCATCCAGAACAGGTTCTCCCTGTGGCAACATATGCCGTACCTGGGTACGAGCCAAATCCACCACGCTTTGCGGATGTATATCACTGTTTAAACGACGGATGGCATCCTGAACAACCAGCAACAGTAGCGGATCGCTATCCGGCATTGAACGAACCACATCCCGTTTGGGTATAAGCAGTGAATTGAACGGCTGGTCAAAATAGACCGGTGCATCAAAAACCTTACAGTGTTCATGCCATTGCTCCGGACGGGGATGCTCAAAATGAACTTCACGCGGTGCCCAGTTTCTACCCGCAGCATGACGAATCAGGTTCAGGATCATCCCCAGGGTCAGTTCCGCATCCTGCCGGCAGTGCAGGATGGCGCCATGGCGAACCTGATAGTCAAAACGCCAGCAATCTCCTTTATCAACCAACCGCACCAGTGTGTCATGCTGGTGAAAAGGGAAAGCATTCACTACGTTGTGCAACGCTTGCTCAAGTGTTGCACTGCACAATCCAACATACCCTACCAACCCTAAAGACTGAGGCTTGAACTGTCGACCATAATGCAGACCGAAATTGTCACAGTCAGAATAACGGGCCGCTTCTTCAAGCACCCGGCAATAATTGACCAACCCGACGCTCAGTGTCGGGCAAGACAGATGTTCGGGATTGATACCGCTGATTCCCAGGATACGATCAGCGTCCCCCCCTTTATCACAGATGAACTGGCCCAACCCGGATGCTGCCGCAGCTAATACCCCCCGGTGCCCTACCTGCGTTTCGGTGATCGGCGGAAGTCGAAAAAGTGGCATTTCCATTATCCTTACCCCGTAAGTGATCCGTTAAAGCAGAGGTAAGCCAGCAATTTTCATACCAGATAGAAAACGCACAATCAGACAGGTTTTTGTAGAAAAAAGCACCACCACGATACAGAGAGTGCGCGTCACTGGTGCAAAACGTCCACAGGTGTGACGATGAACTAATCACACCCGACCGGCAGTGATGCTTTTTCCAGATAACGTCGGCACAACCGCACACTGTGGTCACTCCAGTTATCACCCAAACTTTTCGCCTGCTCGGTCTGTGCATGAGAGCCAGCCCAGGCCATCAGTTGTATACGCCGCTGGATCAATAACGCCGGAATGACTGCCATATCAGCGTCAGTGAGAGGGCAGATCCGTTGATAGCCACGCAACCAGCCTGCTACCCAGGCGTCAGCACGGGGATGATGCTCGACAAAACTGATTGCTGCGGCCAGGTCATGCAGATACCAGCCGAAACCACAGTCATCAAAATCAATGACCCGAGTTTCCCCTTTAAACATCAACAGGTTGGTTAATCGCAGGTCGGCATGAATCAGCCCATAACGCTGGCTATCTTTGCCATAAGCATCCAACGCTTCTCCTACCTGATGCAGCGTTTCCTCGATAACCGTATGATCTGTAGCCTGTAAGCGGGGAGCATCCTGCCAACGTCCCCAATGACCATCTGAGCCGACCATCGTCTGGTGATCCCAGACGATGCGCCTGAATTGTGCGGGTTGTTGCCAGTTTCTGCTGTGTTGATGCAAACGGGCGGTAATCATCCCCAACTGCTCAAAAGCCCGAGCATCCACTTCCGTGGTCGGCATTTCGCCCTCAATCCAGTGAAACAGCACCACATGCCGCGGTGTCCCATCTGCCAGTATCACGGTTTGTACAACATCGCCATCCACTCCGCCCAGTGCCTGCGGCACAGCGATACCCTCAGCACTCAACGCCGACAGCCAGGCGAGTTCGCAAGCAATTTCATCACGCTGGTGATAATTCTCTCGATGAATGCGCATGGCATAGCGTTTTCCTCCAGCATCAAGCCGGTAGGTCGCATTTTCCGAACGGCACAATAACGTCAACTTCCCCTGTAGCGATGGGGCATAGCGTTTCATTGCCACCTCGGCTAAATGGCTCATCGCCACGTCATCAAGCGTATCATATTGTTTTGCCATATTTTTCTCTCGCAAAGAGTAGTGTCCTGAGTAGTATTCAGGATGTAATCACTCTCTTTTCGATGCTTGACGTAAAAACGGCATTAGTTGACTACACATGACAACAGCAGGCATTTCTCTGTGCCACTTGACTGTAAAGCGCAAAAATCACTGCCTTGGTGTCAAGTATCCCTTCATCTGACAGCGGCATTATCGACAACATGCGGACTCATCGGGCATGTTCCGTCGCAGAAAAAAATACAACGCTTTATCGAGTCACTCGTTGTGAAAACGCCGTCTGTTTTCATCCTGAATTTGTTAGATGGGAGAGAGTCATGACAACGCAGCTAAAACCCACCCTGGGAGCCCTCCATTTGTGGGGGATCGCAGTCGGACTGGTCATTTCCGGCGAATATTTCGGCTGGAGCTATGGCTGGGGAGTGGCAGGCACGATGGGATTTTTGATCACCTCACTGCTTATTGCCGCTATGTATACCTGTTTTATTTTTAGTTTCACCGAACTGACCACCGCCATTCCCCATGCTGGTGGACCATTTGCCTACAGCCGTCGGGCGTTTGGTGAAACTGGTGGACTGATTGCTGGTATGGCCACACTGATCGAATTTGTGTTTGCACCGCCGGCCATCGCTATGGCGATCGGCGCTTATCTCAATGTCCAATACCCTGAACTTGATCCGCGTTATGCGGCTACCGGGGCCTACCTTATCTTTATGACACTGAATATTCTGGGGGTGAAACTTGCCGCCATGTTCGAGTTGTTAGTGACATTGCTGGCCGTAGCGGAATTACTGGTATTTATGGGGGTCGTCGCACCAGGGTTTAGTGTCAGCCACTTCGTCGCCAACGGCTGGGCAGGTAGTGATCACTTCAGCATGTCGTCTGTTTCCGGAATCTTCGCTGCCATTCCTTTCGCCATCTGGTTCTTTCTGGCGATTGAAGGAGCGGCCATGGCCGCCGAAGAAGCCAAAGATCCCAAAAGAACCATTCCTAAGGCCTATATCACCGGCATTATAACGCTGGTCGTGCTGGCACTGGGCGTGATGTTCCTTGCCGGTGGCGTAGGTGACTGGAGAACGTTGTCCAATATCAACGATCCGCTGCCGCAGGCGATGAAAATTGTCGTGGGTGAGCACTCAGGCTGGATGCATATGCTAGTCTGGATCGGGCTGTTCGGACTGATCGCCAGCTTCCACGGTATCATTCTGGGTTATTCCCGCCAGTTCTTTGCACTGGCACGAGCCGGTTATCTGCCCACTGGGTTGGCAAAACTCTCCCGCTTCCAGACGCCGCACCGAGCGATCATCACTGGCGGGATCATCGGTATTGCCGCTATCTTCAGCGATGGCTGGATTAACCTGCAAGGCATGAGCCTGACGGCGGCGATGATCACTATGGCAGTATTCGGTGCCATCGTGATGTACATCATGAGTATGCTAAGTCTGTTCCGGCTGCGCCGCAGCGCACCAGAGCTGGAACGCACCTTCCGTGCGCCTGGCTACCCCATCGTGCCAGCTATTGCACTGGTACTGGCGCTGGTCTGCCTGATCGCCATGCTGTGGTTCAATCCGCTGATTGGCGGGATCTTCATTGTCTTTATGCTGGCGGGTTACAGCTATTTCCTGGTGACCAAAACCCAGCGAAACAACGCACCGCAAGATGTACTGCTGATGGGAGAAGAATAACCGGTTACCGAGCGTCAAATAGAAAAGGCCGCATATGCGGCCTTTTCTATCAATGGGTTATCAGATTAGTTCCCCGTTCTCACCGGGATAGCAAATCCAGTAGCCTTTTTATCGCAGGATTAGTGGCAACCGCAACCGCCATGACCGCCACAATCACCTTTACCATGTTCATGGTCGTGACCACCGCAGCAACCTTCATGATCATGATCGTGACCGCCACAGCAGCCTTCGTGCTCGTGATCATGCTCACCGTGCACATGGCCGTGCGCCAGTTCTTCTTCCGTAGCTTCGCGGATGGCAACCACTTCCACGTTAAAGTTCAGGTTCTGACCTGCCAGCATATGATTGCCGTCAACCACAACGTGCTCATCTTGAACTTCAGTAATTTCTACCGGTACCGGACCCTGATCGGTTTCTGCCAGAAAACGCATGCCGACTTCAAGTTCATCCACACCCATAAATACATCTTTAGGAACGCGCTGTATCAGATTTTCGTCATAGTTACCGTAGGCATCGTTAGCCCCTACGTTAACGTCAAATCGCTCACCCACATCACGTCCTTCCAACGCTTTTTCCAGACCGGAAATCAGCGAACCGTGGCCATGCAGGTAGTCCAGCGGTGCACTCACCGGAGACTCATCAACTAATACACCGTCTTCTGTACGCACCTGATAGGCCAGGCTGACCACCACGTCTTTTGCTACTTTCATGATATCTCCTACCGTTGGAAATCAATTTTGCGCAAATTGTAGCTGAAAAAAATCTCCATGTACTGCCTGAGATAAAAAATCACAGCAACCAGCGTGGAATCTACCGCTCAAGGGCTACTTCTCACGTTATTCTGCACCAAAACAGGGCCGACTACCGATATACGACGCTTTCGATCAAGCTCGCGTATTTTCACTATTTGCTCACCTGACCGGGCAGTATTAACGTACCGAGAACCTATTTTATTCGGGGTGGAAAATGCCAATGATCTGTTTCTCGTCGGGGCGCGTTATCGCCTTCAACGGCTCCTCAGACTGACGCTGATGATAACCACATTTTACACAGCTCACGACGTCGGTCTCATCTTCCCGACCAACGGCCAGCGTATCCTGCGAATGACATTGTGGGCAAACCGCCCCAGCAATAAAACGTTTACGCATAGTTGCCATGATTATTTCCAACCTTGATTAAAACTCGTTCCAGTCATCGGGGCGTCGACGCTCACGTTGCATTTCACGGTAGAAGATATCCTCCAGTTCACGACGTGCTTCCTTAATACGAGATGCCTGAGCTACATCCCCCTGGCGCTGTGGCATCAATTCCCGCAACATTCGCATATCCAGCCGCCGGAAATGCTGCTGCGCCCGAAGAGCCTGATGTGGATGCATACCCAACGTAATAAGCGTTTTCCTACCCAGTTCCAGCGCGCTGGAAAATGTTTCACGGGAGAAGTGTGTCACGCCTGCCTGCATTAATTCATGTGCTTCCACTCGGCCACGGGCACGGGCCAGTATTTCCAGGTCAGGAAAATGCTGCTGACATAGGTTCACAATTGCCATCGTATCTTCCGGCCCGTTACAGGTAATCACGATGGATTGCGCCCTCCCTGCACCGGCGGCACGCAGCAGCTCCAGATCGGCAGCATCGCCATAGTACACTTTATAGCCAAACGATCTCATCAGACTCACTGCACTGATATCGCGCTCCAGCACAGTAATTCGCATTTGGTTGGCCATCAGCAAACGGCCGATCACCTGCCCGAAACGCCCGAATCCCACGACAATCACTTGCGGCTCGTCATCGTCCACATAGGGTTTTTCATCCGGCTCGTCACGCACATTAAAACGACGCACCAGAATACGGTCTATCAACTGCATCAATAAAGGCGTCAGCATCATCGACAGTGTTACCGTCACCAATAGCAGCGGTAACTGATTGCCTTTAAACATCTGGTGAGCCGCCGCGGCAGAAAACAGCACAAAAGCGAACTCGCCGCCTTGGCTGAGAACACCGGCAAACTGCAACCGTTCCGAGGATCGCAGCCCATAAATCCGGGCCAGAAGATAGAGCACCAGCGTTTTTACTGCCACCAGAACCACCACACCGATTAATACGTCGATGATATGGTCGTAGAGCACCCCCAAATTGAGTGACATCCCCACTGAAATAAAAAACAGACCGAGCAACAACCCTTTAAATGGTTCAATAGCGCTTTCCAGCTCATGTCGGTATTCGCTTTCAGCCAGTAGCACGCCGGCGATAAATGTCCCCAACGCCATCGATAGCCCGAGCGCCTCCATAAACAGCGCAGAGCCTAGCACCAGCAACAGTGCTGCCGCGGTAAACACTTCTCTGACACCGGAAGCCGCAATAAAGCGGAATAACGGCCTGATCAAATAGCGGCCACCGATCAACATGCCCGCAAACGCCACGACTTTCATCCCGACCTGATGCCAATTCCCGATCTCGCCCTGCACTCCCGCCAGGAGCGGAATCAATGCCAACACAGGGATCACCGCCAGATCCTGAAACAACAACACAGAAAATCCGAGTTGCCCGGCTTCATTGCGATTCATGGCTTTTTCTCGCATCAGTTGCAACGCGATTGCCGTGGATGACATCGCCAGACCAATACCGCCAATCAGCGCGGACTTCCAGGGAAATGCGCTTAAATACAGTGCGCCGCCGAGAATGGCCGCACTGAACAACACTTGCGCGGCACCGATACCAAAAATAGAACGACGCAGCTTCCAGAGTTTGGCCGGATTTAGTTCCAGTCCAATGATAAACATCAGAAATACCACGCCAAGCTCGGAAAAATGCAGGATGGCATCCACACCACGGATAAAACCCAATCCCCACGGGCCGATGGCGATACCGGCGATAAGATAACCCAGCACCGCGCCAATCCCCATCCGGGCGGCGATAGGCACCATCAATACCGCAACAAACAGAAACAATACGCTAGCACTTAATACGGAGGAACTTTCCATGCTACTGCTCTCCGGTAGTCAGCGGTGAACTCAGCCATTTTTCATACAACCGGGCATGACTGAGCAATACGTGGCGCGGCAAACGCCGCGCCCAGTAAATAACCATCGGTTCCATCCAACGCATATGACACATTGCCGCTGTCATTTCGAACGGCCGTAATACGTCAGACATATAAAAACGATTGATCCCACCGGGTTGGTATGCCTCCAGCGGTTCACCGGTGGTCACCACCGAGCGCCAATATTTTCCGGCCAGCGCATTACCGCCAATACCATTGGCAAAACCGCGGCACAACACGCGATCCTGCCACTCTTTCAATAACGCCGGACAACTATAAGTGTAGAGTGGATGCTGAAACACAATGATCTGATGTTCGCGTAACAGCTGTTGTTCATGGTGAATATCAATGAAAAAGTCAGGATAGTGTGCGTAAAGATCATGCACGGTGACATGCCCCAGATACTGGGCCGACTCCAATAGTAGCTTATTCGCTACTGAGTCCTGTGATTCCGGATGGGCAAACAGCAGCAAAATCTTCGGTGGCTGCGACATCATTCCCCTCCAAAACGTCGTCATAGTGGGTATTTTCCGCTACCATGCAGCGCAGCGGTGACAAGCAGGACACAACAGTCCTGAACCAGATCCATAATTTAACATATTCTAACTATTTGGCGCGTTATGATTGTTTTCTCTTCCTTACAAATTAGACGTGGTACGCGGGTACTGCTGGATAATGCAACCGCTACCGTGAATCCGGGCCAGAAAGTGGGTCTGGTGGGCAAAAATGGTTGTGGTAAATCGACATTACTCGCGCTGCTGAAAAGCGAAATCAGCGCCGATGGTGGTAATGCGACCTTTCCGCAAAACTGGGCACTGGCCTGGGTGAATCAGGAAACACCAGCATTGGAGCGTCCCGCCATTGAGTACGTGATGGACGGTGATCGGGAATTCCGCCAGTTGGAAGCGGCGCTGAATGAAGCCAATGAAAAGAATGACGGCAACGCCATCGCTACTTTGCACGGCAAGCTGGATGCCATCCAAGCCTGGTCGATTCAGTCCCGTACCGCCAGTCTGTTAAACGGTCTGGGATTTACCCAGGATCAGTTGCAACAGCCGGTAAGTGCGTTTTCCGGGGGCTGGCGGATGCGGTTGAATCTGGCGCAGGCGCTGATTTGTCGCTCCGATCTGCTGCTGCTGGATGAACCCACCAACCACCTGGATCTGGATGCGGTTATCTGGCTGGAAAAGTGGTTAAAAAATTATCCCGGCACGTTGATGCTGATCTCACATGATCGGGACTTTCTCGATCCCGTTGTTAACAAAATCCTGCATATTGAGCAGGAAACTCTGTATGAATACACCGGCAACTACTCCTCTTTCGAGCGGCAGCGGGCGACAAGACTGGCACAACAGCAGTCGATGTATGAACATCAGCAGGAACAGGTCTCTCATCTGCAACACTATATTGATCGTTTTCGCGCTCAGGCCACCAAAGCCAAACAGGCACAAAGCCGTATCAAAATGCTGGAGCGTATGGAGTTGATTGCCCCGGCTCATGTGGATAATCCTTTCCGCTTCAGTTTCCGCCCACCGGAAGCTTTGCCCAACCCATTGCTGCGCATGGAAAAAGTCAGTGCGGGTTACGGTGACAAACTGATTCTTGAATCGATCAAACTGAATCTGGTGCCCGGTTCGCGTATTGGCCTGCTAGGCCACAACGGTGCCGGTAAATCAACACTGATTAAGTTGCTGGCAGGCGAACTGCAACCGCTTCACGGGGATATCGGACTGGCAAAAGGTGTGAAGCTGGGTTACTTCGCTCAGCATCAATTGGAATTTCTGCGGGCAGATGAATCCCCGCTACAGCATCTCACCCGTCTGGCCGGGCGTGAAACGGAACAGCAATTACGCGATTATCTTGGTGGATTTGACTTCCGTGGCGATAAAGTGACGGAAGTGACGGAACGTTTTTCCGGTGGAGAAAAAGCGCGTCTGGTGCTGGCGTTAATCGTCTGGCAACGGCCTAATCTGCTGCTGCTCGACGAACCGACCAACCACCTGGACCTGGATATGCGTCAAGCATTAACCGAAGCCTTGATCGATTTTGAAGGTGCCCTGGTGGTGGTTTCTCATGATCGCCATCTGATCCGATCCACTACTGACGATCTCTATCTGGTACATGACCGCAAAGTTGAACCATTTGATGGCGATCTGGAGGATTATCAACAGTGGTTGCTGGGTATGCAAAAGCAGGACATTTCGGCTGACGACGGTCTGAAAGAGAACGCCACCAATAATGCTCAGGCGCGTAAAGAGCAAAAACGGCGGGAGGCCGAACTGCGTACACAGACCCAGCCATTGCGCAAACAGATCACTCAGCTTGAACAGCAGATGGAAAAATTGAACAGCGCGCTCGCGGCAGTGGAGTCCCGTCTTGCCGACAGCGAGCTTTATGACAACCGCCGTAAAGCTGAACTTACCGAGTGTCTGCAAAAGCAAACGGCGGTGAAAAACGAGCTTGAAACAACCGAGATGGCCTGGCTGGACGCGCAGGAACAATTAGAGCAATTAACCCAATCTTTTAATAGTCCCCCATCTTTTGATAGTTAACGTTAATCCGCTGGGATTTCGGGATATCTGCTTGGCAGATATCCCGGTTTAATGCCAAATCATCAGCACACAGGCGGCGGTCAGTAACCCCATACCAAGATTGAATATCTTCCAGGCGAGCGGGCTGCGCAACATCTGGCCGATTACCGAGCCAAACACCAACCAGATGGCCCCCGCCACCGCATTAACCGTGACTAACGCAATACTGATGCCGACCACAGAGCCGATATACCCTTCCCCTGCCAGACTGAATCCGGCCACCGCCCCCAGTGACATCAGCCAGGCCTTGGGGTTCAGAAATTGCAGCAGTCCCCCCTGATACATCGGCATAGGATGAGGTGGTGCGGTATCCGTATCCAGTTGTTCATAGGCTGCGGTGGCAATCTTCCATGACAACCACAGCAGATAGGCGCTGCCGAGGACTTTCAACGCTAGGTGCAACGGAGGATAAATCAACAGCAAGCTCCCCAGACCCAGCGCGGCCAATAACAATACGCTCTGCATGCCGATCATGATCCCGAGCATCAGTGGTAGCGAACGTATAAAACCAAAATTGGCGGCAGACGCCGTCAGTAGCATATTATTAGGGCCTGGGGTAATGGCTGCGACCCACAGAAAACCAAGCATGGAAAGGAAAAGGCTAAAATGCGCCATGAAATCGGGATGCCTTATACCAGACGAATTGACAAGATAATCAACCTAGCAGCGTGATATGGCCCAGACAAGTCTTTTACTATGAATATTGAACCATTGACCAGTCAGACTTTTCATCCCATGTCAGGGATGCACAATCCGCATCTGCAAACGCTGCTGCCACAACTGCTCCGCCGTCACCTCCGGTTAAAACCCGTCTGGCAGACGCTGGATATGCCGGATGGCGATTTTGTCGATCTGGCCTGGAGCGAAGATCCACTATCAGCAAAACATAAACCCCGGGTGGTACTGTTTCATGGTCTGGAAGGCAGTTTCCACAGTCCTTATGCTCATGGATTACTGGCCGCCTGCCAACGGCGCGGCTGGTTGGCGATGGTGATGCACTTTCGCGGTTGCAGCGGCAAGCCCAACCGCATGAAGCGCATTTATCATTCAGGTGAAACCGAAGACGCCAGCTATTTACTGCGCTGGATGCATGAAACTCTGGGCGATACGC
Organism: Prodigiosinella confusarubida; assembly: GCF_002847015.1. GTDB lineage: Bacteria > Pseudomonadota > Gammaproteobacteria > Enterobacterales > Enterobacteriaceae > Prodigiosinella > Prodigiosinella aquatilis. The sequence continues at coordinate 986,193 of NZ_CP025085.1, read as the reverse complement.
CAACGGCCGCCGTCGGCGTATCGCTAGGGGGAAACATGCTGGCTTACCTGCTGGGTCAACAGGGAGCGCAATGCAGTCTGGCCGCGGCAGTTATTGTCTCGGCACCGCTGATGCTGGCACCTTGCAGCCAGCGTATCGATCAGGGATTTTCACGAATTTATCAACACTACCTGGTACACCGGCTAAAACAGAATGCCAGCCGTAAAATCGCCGCTTATCCTGATACATTACCCATTCTTCTGCCACAATTGAAAAAAATACGACGGCTACGCGAGTTCGACGATCTGATCACCGCCCGTATTCATGGCTTTCTGAATGCGGCAGACTATTATCAACGGTGCAGTGCAATGCCGCTGTTACCACAGATTTGTAAACCGTTACTGATCATTCAGGCCAAAGATGATCCGTTCATGACACAGGACGTGATCCCCGACCTGGCATTATTACCGCCGAATATTGAGTATCAGCTAACAGATCATGGCGGCCATGTCGGCTTTGTTGGTGGCTCGTTACTTAACCCCGAAATGTGGCTGGAACAGCGCATTCCGGACTGGCTCACTCCGTTTTTGGACCAATAATGTGATTATTCCCTGGCAACAACTGGACCCGGAAACACTGGAAAATCTGATCGAATCTTTTGTGCTGCGTGAAGGTACTGATTATGGAGAGCATGAGCGTACACTGGAGCAAAAAGTGGCCGATGTACGTCGGCAACTGGAACATGGCGAAGCGGTACTGGTGTGGTCCGAACTGCATGAAACCATCAATGTCATGCCCCGCAGTCAGCTTACCGCGAGTGATCTTCACGAATATTGAATCAATAGCAAAAAACGTGAAAAGGGATGTACCCCCCGGATAAACATGGTAACAATGGGGTTATCTAACCGCAGTGACGGTTTTCAGTAACCGTACCGATGCATACCCCCATAACGGAGTTTCAGCATCATGTCGCACCAACACCCGATTATCGCCGTAACCGGCTCCAGTGGAGCCGGAACCACCACCACCAGTCTGGCTTTTCGCAAGATTTTCCAGCAGTTGAAAATCCGCGCCGCTCAGGTTGAAGGGGACAGCTTCCACCGTTACACCCGTCCGGAAATGGACATGGAAATCCGTAAAACGCGAGATTTGGGACGGCATATCAGCTACTTTGGCCCAGAGGCCAACGATTTCTGTCTGCTTGAGAAATCGTTCACTGAATATGGGCAGCACGGCACCGGAAAAACCCGTAAATATCTACATACTTACGATGAAGCCATTCCTTACAATCAGGTGCCGGGAACATTTACCCCCTGGGAACCGATGCCGGAACCTACCGATGTGCTGTTCTATGAGGGGCTGCATGGTGGCATAGTCACGCAACAGCATAATGTGGCCCGTCATGTCGATTTACTGGTGGGTGTAGTGCCGATTGTCAACCTGGAATGGATTCAGAAACTGGTTCGCGATGTGAATGAACGTGGTCATTCCCGCGAGGCGGTGATGGACTCTGTGGTGCGTTCAATGGAAGACTACATCACCTACATTACGCCACAATTTTCCCGCACCCATATCAACTTCCAGCGTGTACCGACGGTGGATACGTCCAACCCTTTTGCGGCAAAAGCCATTCCGTCGCTGGATGAAAGCTTTGTGGTCATTCACTTTCAGTGTATGGACGACATTGATTACCCTTATCTACTGGCCATGCTGCAAGGGTCGTTTATTTCCCACATCAATACACTGGTGGTACCCGGCGGCAAGATGGGACTGGCGATGGAACTGATCATGGGGCCATTGGTACAACGATTGCTGGAAGGCAAAACCATCAAATAATACCGGGCGGCACACATGCCGCCGCGGTTACTCACACCATCGATAACGCTTCCGGGGTGGTTTCTGTCAGCAGTAACCCGGCACGCATGCCCGTCGCCACCTGAGGATTGGGAAATAAAATCCACTCTTGCTCATGCTGAACCCGGTAGGTTTCACCGGGTTGCTCTGCCAACAACATCCCTTGGGTCAAGCAGGTAAAATTGGGCGTATCGTCAGACAAGTGCAGCCGGAATATCTCGCTGTGTTTGATAATGGTATGCACCACACAGAACAGATGCATGGCGGTCTGGCGGCGCACCGGTCGCGTATCTCCCGAGATAAATGCCTGCAACATACGGTTAATGTCGGCAAAATGCAGCAGATCATTGGCGCCGAACGGACGGGCTTTTCCCAGCTCAAGCGTACAACTGGCCGCCTGACAGTACTCGCTACTGAAGTAACTGAACGTCCCGCCCGGTGCACGGTGGAACACCAGCGCGTCTAAATCCGCCGCATCCAGCCAGGCAAGCAACGTCGCATCATAAGGGTGTGACTGAAACGGCAATAAACCAAAGCGCGGCAGAACCGAGTCCCGGATAGCCGTATGCAAATCATAATGATAGCGAACCACGCCGGAATCAGGCGCATCAGCGGCAAAGAACGCCGTGACCAGTTGCTCCAGTTGCCGGGCACGTGCGGTTTCGCCGCTGGCGGCAAACTGGCGATAACGACCGCCAAACATACGGTTGATATCGGTGTGCAGATAACGCTTCCCGGCCTGCAACGCCGGAATATTGCCGAAAATCACCAGCAGACGGACGGCCAGCGGACGTTGCCCGCTCAACAGTTCAGTAACCAATTGATTAAGCATCTCAACCGGTGCCGTTTCATTGCCATGTAATCCTGCCGACAATACCACCGCCTGTCGATAGACGGCTTTCGGCCACAGCGCCAGGATGCCTTCCGCCAGCCATTGCCAGCATAGTGTCGAGGTTTCCCCCTGTTTGATGACTGGCGACTCTCCCTGCAAAGTCAACGACAGAAAATTCACGTGCATCACTCCTAACGCTGAAAAGGATAAATAGATCCCAGCCCCAGGATCACCGTCAAAGCGTCCAGCGCTTCACGTCCTTCGCTCAGCAGCAGAGGATCCGCCAGATCATTCTGCGTCAACTGGTCACGGTAGTAACGCTCCACCCAGTCATTTAAGCGGTTAAACAGGTTATCGTTCATGATGACCTGCGGATTGACAGCTTGCAGTTCCTGTTCATTCAATACCACCCGCAAGCGAAGACAGGCCGGTCCGCCACCATTACGCATGCTCTCGCGTAAATCGAAAACCTTGATTTCATCAATCGGGCCACCACGGCTTACCCGTTCAGACAAATAACGCCATACCCCAACATGCTGGCGGGACTCTTCCGGTACCACCAGCGTCATCTTGCCATCTTGCCGGGTCAGGATCTGGCTGTTAAACAGGTAAGTTGCCACCGCATCTTCAACTGAAACACTGGCTTCCGGTACTTCAATGGCGATCAGCTCTTCGTCAAGCGTGGCCATTTTGCGGCGAATGTCGTCCAGCGCCTGGGGCTGATTCAAAAACGCCTGCTGATGGTGAAACAATACCTGTTGGTTACTGACCGCAATCACATCGTTATGAAAGACGCCTTTATCAATCACCGCCGGATTCTGTTGTATAAATACCGTGTGGTTTTCATCAAGCTGATGTAGACGGGCTATCGCCTCACTGGCTTCCCGTGTCTGCCGCGCCGGGTAACGCTGCGGCCCGGCCACATTGCCATAGACATGCTGACCATAGACAAACACCTGCACACTACGTCGCCCATATGCACCGCCCAGACGGTTATGGTTGGCGGCGCCTTCATCACCAAACAGTGCAACCTGCGGCAGGGCATCATGATGTACAAAATGGCGCTCATTACTGAAAATGGCCCGCAACACCGCTGATGTCGTTTCGGCTTCGATCGCCCGATGAAACTTATTGTTCAGATTGGCTGCCGTGAAATGAACCCGGCCATCAGCACTGTCTGACGACGGTGACACCGTCGCCGCATTGGCGGTCCACATTGATGAGGCCGAGCTTAACGCCGACAATAAACGAGGAGCCTGGCGCATCGCCTGCGCCAGTATCGTCGCATCACTGCCGCTGAATCCCAGCCGACGCAACATCGGTATATGAGGCCGCTCCTGCGGGGGCAGCACCGCTTGCCGGAAGCCGAGATCCGCCAGCGCTTTCATTTTCAACAACCCTTGTTTGGCCGCCAATCGGGGATTGGATACGCTGTTCTGATGTAACGCCGAGGCTTCATTCCCAAACGACAAACCGGCATAGTGATGAGTCAACCCCACCAGACCGTCAAAATTCACTTCATAAGACATTATGTTTCCCCACACCAGGCACGGTATTCATCACAGATCAAATGACACCCCAGGAGACAACTCGGCCGGTAACGTCAGGGTATCGACTTCCAGCGATGCCATTGGCCAGGCACAGTAATCGGCCGCATAGAATGCGCTGGCTCGATGGTTGCCGGAAGCACCGATACCGCCAAACGGCGCCGCGCTGGATGCGCCGGTCAGCGGTTTATTCCAGTTGACAATACCCGCACGGGCCTCCAATAGCAGACGATCAAACAGCTCGCGCCGGGATGATATCAATCCCACCGCCAGACCATAGCGGGTCTGATTGGCGATATGCAGCGCTTCATCAAAATCGTCATAACGGATGACACTCAGCAAGGGTCCGAAATACTCTTCATCCGGCGCCTCCTGTACATTGGTGATTTCAAGAATGCCGGGGCTGAGCAATGCACTGCCCGGTTCAAGCTGTGTCATCATCAGCAACGGTGTCGCCCCCAATGCCAGCAAATGCTGCTGTGCATCCAGCAGGTTTGTCGCCGCCGCCGCGGAAATCACACCGCCCATAAAGGGTTGGGGTTCCGCATCCCAGCGTCCCACACGTAACCCCTTCGCCACTGTCACCAAACGCCGTAACAACACATCGCCCGCATCGCCGCGCTTCACCAATAGACGACGGGCACAGGTGCAGCGCTGTCCGGCGGAAATAAACGCCGACTGAATAACCAGATTGACGGCTGCATCAATCTCTGTCACATCATCGACAATCAGCGCATTATTTCCCCCCATTTCCAGCGCCAGAATTTTCTCCGGCTGTCCGGCCAATTGACGGTGCAGGTGATAACCCGTATTGGCACTGCCGGTAAACAGCAGACCATCAATACCGGGATGTGCGCTTAGCGCTTCCCCCGTTGAACGACCGCCAGTCACCAGGTTCAAAACACCGTCCGGTAATCCAGCCTGTTGCCACAGTCTGACTGTCTCTTCCGCCGTGGCGGGCGTTAACTCACTCGGTTTGAACACCACACAGTTACCCGCCAACAGTGCCGGAACGATATGGCCGTTCGGCAAATGTCCTGGGAAATTGTAAGGTCCGAAAACCGCCAGCACACCGTGCGGCCGATGACGTAAAGAAGAGGTCCCTACCGGCATCGGCGTATAGTGTTCACCGGTTCGTTGCTGATAAGCCTGAATAGAGATCTCGATTTTGCCGACCATCGCCTGCACTTCAGTCAGAGTTTCCCAGCGCGGTTTGCTGGTTTCACGGCTGATGATGGAAGCCAATACCGGTTTATGCTGTTCCAGCAATTGGGCAAAACCACGGATCACGGCGATACGTTCATTCAGTGTTGTACGGGCCCAGGCGGGAAACGCGGCGCGGGCTGCGTCACAGGCCTCTTCGACATCATCATGATCAGCGGCGGCCGCTTTCCACAACAATTGATTATCGACAGGATCCGTTTTGGTAAATTCCGGGCCGCGGCCATGCCGCCAGCTACCCTTGATAAACAGCGCGGGATGAGACACTAGAACTTCTCCTGAGGTATGAGAGGAAGTAGCCGTATCCGATCACCTGATACGACACCCAAAGCACGGGCAGCATCTAAAGAAAGCGGTAGCTGGTCACTCATAGGATCTGCATGAACCAGGAGAGCACGGTAGTGGTGATAATTATCATTAGCCACCAGACACTGCGGTAGATGAGGCACCGCACAAGGATGATCCATTATCACAATCGGCAGTAATCTGCTGTGTCGTACTGCACGCAAATCGTCAATCTCGGCATCCAACGTAGGGCCACCGTCAAAAATATCCACATATCCGTTATAGCGCAGCCCTTCTGACTCCAGTACCGTGCGCGCTGGCATGGTGTGTGGGTGAACGCTGCCAATGGCTTCACGAGCACCGGGTGCCAGCAAATCGACATACAGTGGATGCTTAGGCATCAGTTCGGCAATAAAGGCTTTTTGTCCGGTTCCGCTCAGGTAATCGGCTTTGGCAAAATCAATAGAGAAAAAATGATTACCAACACTGTCCCAAAAGGGTGAGTTGCCGTTTTCATCCGAGTAGCCTCGCATTTCGGCGAAGAGTTTACGTGAGAAATGCTCGCGAAACGCGGCAATAAACAAAAAGCGCACTTTAGACAGTAACTTACCATTCGATCCATGACGATAATCAGGATCGAGAAACAGGGTACACAGCTCACTGCTCCCGGTATAGTCATGCACCAGCGTGAGAGTCTGCATTGACTTATACACCCCGAGCGCTTTGGATGCGTGCACCAGCGTTCCCAGTCGGAAACTATACCAGGGTTCAGATAAACCAACGGCCACCTCCAGCGCACTGACGCCAACGACCCGTCCCGTAACGGTATCTTCCAGCACAAACCAGTATCCCTGCTCGCCTGGGGGAACCTCCCCCTGACGAGTACAGATTGTCCGCGCTATTCGTGTTGCCAGCGTCTGTTCATTTTTCGGCAACGATGTCAGACCGACGCCGGATTTACCCGCCAATACCAGTAAATCAGGGAGATCGCTCTGCTCAACCGGACGGATTATCATCATAATTACCCACCTCTCAGGCTCAGTTTCAGCCGTAAATCTTCGCGATAGCCCGTGTAAAGCGCGCTAATCCTTCACGCACATCCGCTTCTGGAATAATCAGTGACGGGGTGAAGCGTACCACGTCCGGACCGGCAATCAGGGCAATCACCCCCTCCTCATTGGCCAGTTGAGTGATCGCTTTGGCTTTTCCAGCGAATGCCGGTAACAACTCACAACCGATCAGCAATCCACGGCCCCGTATGTCGGCGAACACCGGATATTGTGTATTAATACTCGCCAGCTCATCCATAAACCATTGATGACGCTGCTTCACCCCCGCCAATAGCACCGGCGATCGTATCAGTTCGAATACCGTCCCCGCGACGGCGGTAGCCAGCGGATTACCACCATAGGTAGTACCATGCGTACCGACGGAAAATGCGGCGGCCAGCCGGTTGGTCGTGATCATGGCGCCAATCGGGAAACCACAACCCAACGCTTTCGCCGTGGTCAACACATCGGGAATGACGCCGTATTGCATATAGGCATACAGATCCCCGGTTCTGCCGACGCCGGTCTGCACTTCATCAAAAATCAACAGCGCCTGATGACGATCGCACAATTCACGCAACCCTCGCAGGAACACCGTATCGGCGGGCACCACGCCCCCCTCTCCTTGAATCGGCTCGACAATCACGGCACAGGTCTTATCGTTGATAACACTTGCCGCCGCAGCCAGATCATTGAAATCAGTATGGACAATACCGGCGGGCAATGGCGCAAAATCCTGCGAGTATTTCGGCTGTCCGCCAGCAGAGACGGTGAACAACGTGCGACCGTGGAAAGCATTGTTAAACGCCACGATCTGATTCTTTTCATGCCCGACGGTATCCAGAGCATATTTACGCGCCAGTTTCAGCGCCGCTTCATTGGCTTCCGCACCTGAATTACAGAAAAAGACCTTTTCGGCAAATGTGGCGTCAATTAACTGCTTCGCCAGACGCAATACCGGTTCATTGGTATAACCGTTGCCAACATGCCACAACATGCCAGCCTGTTCAGTCAGGGCAGCAACCACTGCCGGATGGGCGTGGCCCAACGCATTCACCGCAATACCACCAGCAAAATCGATATACTCTTTGCCCTGTTGATCCCACAGGTGTGAGCCTTCTCCGCGTACCGGAATGAAATCGGCAGGCGCATACAACGGGATCATTCTTTCATCAAAATCGTGACGGCTAACGGGAAGAGCGTGTTCCATAGTAACCTCATTATACGAACGACAGGTGGCCAGTAGCGGCGCTACCGCAGTTAAGTGAAAGCCGATTTATGTGCCAATCGGGTAAACCATTCCAGATGACTCAGCACGACAGTAATGATGTCAACATACGGCAATCGGTTTCCTGTTCCAGCGCCAGACAGAAGCTAATCACTGACTGCGCTTGCTGTTCCGATACCACCCGTGTAGCCAGCGTGGTGAATTTCGCCAGCAAATCCGCATCACTCAGCGGGTTGGTCGGCGCGCCAAGCGGAATCCCGACCCGGTGTTGCTGGCGTGCGCCGCGGTATGTCGTCAGGGTTAACAATGGCTCGCTGTCATCATCCTGCTGATCGTCAATATGTAGGGTGATGCGCGACAACAAGCGTTGAATATCCGGATCGTGCCGTTTATCCACGCTGTAAGCCGACAACCCGGCATGGCCATGAATCAATCTCGCCGCCAACGCATAAGGCAGGCTCATCTGCGCTGCCGCCAAACTGTCCAGATCACAACCGCCACACATGCCATGCAGGAACCGGCTGAGGCTGACATTAATACTGGCCACATCGTTCATGCTGATGTCCATGCTGGTCATTAGTATCCCAACGGCGTCAATCGCGGAATGGACTCCACGACAAGAAGCGTAAGGCTTGATAGAGCAACGCGCCAATTTCCAGACATCACCCAACCCGTCTGTCAGCGCTTCCGGCTGCGCATCCTGTCCCGCCAACGTAGCGAGAAAACCGCCCCAGACATCATCAAACAGTTTCTGTGGCCCACTCACCTGGCCGGCGGCTAACTGAGCCGCCAGCACGCCGCCTTCCGCCGCGCGCCCGGCGTGTAACTTCTTGCTTTGAGAACCATCGTGAATAAATGCCCACAACCCACCGCTGAAACTTCCGGCAATCCCCAGTGCCGCACTGGTTTGCGCTGGCGTCAGTTGTAACAGATAAGCGGCGGCGGCGGCGGCACCAAATACCCCACAGGTCGCGGTAGAATGCCACCCTTTGCCATTGTGGGCGGAGTACCCGCCGCAGGCTTCCAGCACTCGACGCCCGACGTCATAACCCAGCATCACCGCCGTGATGAGTTGCTGGCCGGATACCGGTTGGGGGCACAACGGCAATACCGCCAGTGCCGCCGGCACCACCACCGCACCGGAGTGGTCACAGCCGCCAGTATCATCCAATTCATACATATGCGCCGCGATACCATTAAGCAGCGCCGCGTTACGCGCACTGGTTCTGCATATACTGCCCCATACTTGCGCACGAGGCGCGGCACCGTCGGCTTCGACAATATGAAAAGTCGTTTGCCAGACATCGCTGTCCACCCCGGCCAGTGCGGCACCCAGGGTATCAAGGATATGGCGTTTACAGCGCTCTACCAATGCGGGGGGAATATCACTAAAGCAAGTATCATGAATAAACCGCGCTAACTGCATTTGAGCAGAATTCATCATGCTTCCCCATGCGTATGGCGGTGATAAACCATCACCGGATGCTCGGGAACATTCGCCGGCTGTTGCCGCCATTCATTGGCAACCTCACCGGCAGTCGCCAGCCAAACGCCATCATGCCCGGTGATGAAATCAAGTAACTCGGCCAGCACACCAATGCGGCCGGCAGTGCCCATGATTTCCGGATGCAAACGCAGCACATAACACAACCCAAAACGGTAGAACCCGCTGAAATCCATCTTCATGTTTTCCAGCGTATGGGAGTAAGACGCAATCCGGGATTGACCCGGTGGAACGGCAGGACTGAGATTAAAGGCAAAGTAGGGTTCATCTTCCAGTTCGTAGTGCAGCGGAAGCTCCACCACGGGAGCATCGGCGTGGAAATAAGGCAAGTCATCACCGCGCAGGGAAGAGGACCAGCGTATGCCTTCCCGCTGCATCGCCTGAGTAAAACCACCGGTCCATTGTCCGGCAGGCAGTCGAAAGCCGACCGGACGTACACCGCTCAGCGCTTCCAGCGCGTCGCATCCCTGACGCAGGCTATCAACCTGCTCCGCCAACGTCAGATTGTCGAAATTCTGATGGCGGAGTCCCGAACAGGCGATTTCATGACCAGACTGCACGATACGGCTAAAGGTTTCGGGATTCTCCTGCGCCACAATGGCGGGCAGACACCAGGTTGCCGGCACCTGTTTGGCCGCCAGCAACGCCAGTAAACGATCGACACCTCGGGTGGTGCCATAACGCCATACCGACAGGGTTTTTTCCCGCCCGGCGACCGCCGGTGTCTGAGTGAGAATGCCATGAACATCGTGATAGTCGATGGTGATCACCACCGCGCACTTCCGGCCTTCCGGCCAGCAGGATTGATTAACCATGACATGGCTCCTGTAAAAACCAGTGCGCGACATCGCGGCAACGCGCAAACCAGACATCATCACGCTGACGCATGTGAGCCATAAACTGCTCCAGCAACAAGATACGTCCTGGCTTCCCGCTGATTTTAGGGTGGAACAGCGTCGTCAGGCACAGCCCTTCATTCATGGCGCCATCATATTCACGTTGCCAGTTATCCCGTGTCAGGGCATAACTGGCGGTCCGGTCAAGTCCAGCGGGGAAATCCGGCGCACGGGTATAAGCCAGCGAGGAGTAGTCATCCATCTCCCAGCGACCAGGGATTTCCACCAGTGGCCGCGTTTTGCCCGGCACCGGAATCAGATAGGGGCGATCATCGCCGCGCATACTGCTGGAATAAATGACATCCGCATCCAGCAAAACCGCCGTGGTTTGCGCATGCCAGTCCCCAGACGGGGTGCGAAAACCCTCGGCACGAATGCCGAGGTAACGCCAGAAAATATCACGGGAAACCTGCATCACTTGCCGCTGTTCTTCGGCTGACAAGGCATAAAACGACTCATGTCGATAACCGTGATAGGCGACTTCATGACCTCGCTCGACAATGGCGACGCACTGTGAAGGCCAGTTTTCCACCACCCAGGCAGGCACAAAAAATGTGGCCGGGATGGTGAATTGCTCCAACAGATCGAGAATGCGTCCCAACGCCCGAAACGGACCATAGCCGCCGAAGGTAAAGTATTCCGGTTTTTGCCAGATAGAGCCGTCAAGCATGGCATCGCCGGTTGGACCATCAAGATCAAACGCCAGCGCCATACAGCCTTTTTTACCTTCCGGCCAGCTTGGGCAGTTATCCCGTGTATTTATCATGACTGACTCCGACAATACCCGTGCATTAGCGACCCTGATTCACCGTCGCGTTCTTGACAGCACCATCTTGCAGGCCCCATTTTTTCAGGATCGTCAGATAGCTGCCATCGGCGATCATCTCGTCAAGCGCGCCCTGAACGGCACTGACCAACTGGGTATTGGCTTTATCGATACCAATACCGGTGTATTGGAAGGAAAACGCCTTATCCAGTGGCTTATAGGTGTTTTTTTCCAGATTCATGATATAGGGAATGGTTTCACTGCCCTGCACCACGCCATCCAGACGATGCTGCCGCAGTTGGGAACGGGCATCGGCGGTACCTTCCGCGCCAACCACCACAATCGCGGGTTTACCCGCGGCTTCACAATGTGCCTTACTCCAGGCGGCGATCTCAGCCGGGAAGGTGGTGCGCCGGCTGGAACCGACCTTTTTTCCACACAAATCAAGTGCGGTATTGATATCACTGCGAGAAGCCTGGGTATAAAACTGTGGCCCGGTGGTGAAATAATCGACAAAACTCACGACATCCTGGCGCTTTTTGGTATCGGTCATTCCAGACATGATCATATCGATACGCTTGGTCGCCACCGCATTGATCATTTGCTCAAAGCCAATTTCCTGCCAATTGATCTTAATCCCGAGCTTTTTACCAATCGCATTGCCCAGATCGTAATCCGCCCCAGTTAACTGGTTATCAGCGGGATTCTTGAACTCCATCGGCGGATAATTCGGCATAATTGCCACCGTCAATTCCCCTTTGGCTTTGATATCAGCGGGCAGCGATGGCGCAGCCCAGGTGACAGAGCTGAATAAAACCGACACGGCAACAGCAGAGAGCACGAGCTTTTTCATGAGTATTACCCTTGGTGAAAGTTAAAGGAGAATGGCAGAAATAAAATTCTGCATACGTGGATTCTGCGGATTGAGCAGCACATCTTCCGGGGCACCACGTTCAATAATGCAGCCCTCGTCCATAAACACGATCTGGTTCGCCACTTCACGGGCAAATCCCATCTCATGCGTGACCACAACCATGGTTGTGCCTTCCTTGGCCAGCAAGCGCATGACAGCCAACACCTCACCGACCATTTCGGGGTCCAGTGCCGATGTTGGCTCGTCAAACAGCATCAACTTCGGTTTCATCGCCAACGCCCGGGCAATGGCAACACGCTGCTGCTGCCCACCGGAGAGCGTTTGCGGGTAATCATTCGCTTTATGTGCCAGTCCGACACGATCGAGCAACGCCATTGCCTCTTCGGTAGCTTCCCGTCGCGGGCGCAGCAGTACCTGACAAGGCCCTTCGATAATGTTTTCCAGCGCCGTCTTATGGGGAAACAGATTAAAACGCTGGAACACCATGCCGGTATGCAATCGCTGACGGGCAATTTGCCGGTCGTTAAGAGGGTAAAGTTTTTTACCGGCAACCCGATATCCCACCAGTTCCTCATCGACCCAGATAGCGCCGGTATCAATTTTTTCCAACTGATTGATACAACGCAGGAATGTGCTTTTCCCTGAACCGGAAGGCCCCAGAATGCACATCACTTCGCCGTAGTTCACTTCAAGATTGATATCTTTCAGCGCGTGAAAGTGGTCAAAATACTTATTAACGTTGACGGCTCTTACAATGTTTCTCATCCCGCTATCCTCTTTCATCGCGTAATTCAGTTACGACGGCTACTGCCGCGGGAGTAGTACCGCTCCAGCAAGCTCTGACCAAACGACAGGATGGTGACAATAATCAGATACCAAATACCGGCCACAAACAGCAGTTCCATCACCCGGGCATTGGCGTAATAGATGTTTTGGGTGTTATAGAGCAGTTCTGAATACTGAATCATGCTGGCCAGACTGGTGGTCTTGATCATGCTGATGAATTCGTTACCCACCGGCGGGATAATCACTCGCATCGCCTGCGGTAAAATCACCCGACGCAACGCTTGCAGGTGTGGCATACCGATAGATTTGGCTGCTTCGTATTGCCCAATGTCCACGGAGAGCAATCCGGCACGCACCACTTCCGAGGTATAAGCGCCCTGATTGATGCTCAACCCCAGCAACGCGGCCATGAACGGCGTCATCACACTCACCGTCTCAACACTGAATAGACCCGGAATAGCGATGGTTGGAAAAACCAGCGCCAGGTTAAACCATAGCAACAGTTGCAGGATCAGCGGCGTACCGCGAAAAATCCAGGTATAGCCGACAGAGACATAGTGCAGCACCGGATTGCGCGACATATGCATAATCGCCGCCATCACCCCGAACACGATACCCAGCGCCATCGCCAGTATCGACATGATCAGCGTGTTGACCACCCCATCAAGGATGGCTTTGGCGGTAAAGAACTTCCCAACATAGGACCACTCAATATTTCCCTGTGAAAATGAGTGACCCAACGCTATCAGCAGTAAGACGATAATGACCGTGGCGATGATCCGGCCGTAATAGCGGCGCGGAACATACTCATAATGGCTGAGGTCGACATATTTCTCGCGGTGCGAATACTCAGAGTGCTCTTGCGAGCGTTGCGAGGTGCTCATACCTGGCTCCAGTCATGGGTAAAAGAGATAAACATCAAATAACCAGGCCACGATAGGCACTGACCCACGCCGACTGTGATTGCATTACAGACTTCAGCCGCTCGATCTGCTCATTGACCCGCAGAGGTGCGGTGCCGCCATAACCATCACGAGCAGCGATTGCGGCATCAAGGGTCAGACAGGTACGGACATCAGCGGTCAAACGGGTATCCACGTCAGCCAGCTGTTCATCACTGACCTCCCATAACTGGCAAGCGTGTATTTCACACAGACGGACCAGTTTCCCTGTAATTTCATGAGCTTCCTTGAAAGGAACGCCGCGTTTTGCCAGCCAGTCGGCCACTTCGGTTGCGAGCGTAAAGCCGTCTGGAGCCTGATGCAGAAGTTGATCGACATTCACGCTCATGGTTTCAATCATGCCGGACATGGCGGGCAGGACCAGACGCAGCGTATCCACCGAGTCAAGGACACTGCGTTTGTCTTCACCCAAATCCCGGTTATAGGAAAGCGGCATGGCTTTCATTGTCGCCAGCATGGCCATCAGGTTGCCAATCAAGCGACCGCTGCGACCTCGCGACAATTCGGCAATATCGGGATTTTTCTTCTGCGGCATAATTGAGCTACCAGTGGCATAGCTGTCATTAATCTCCACCCAGCGGAACTGCCGCGAGGCCCATAAACACACTTCCTCACTTAAACGGGAAAGATTGACGCCCAGCATGCCGGTAACAAACAGAAACTCGGCCACATGGTCACGACTGGCCACCGCATCAATGGAGTTTTCACAGGGTGCCAGATACCCCAATTCCCGGGCCGACAGTTCAGGGTGCATGGCAATAGCCGAGCCTGCCATGGCTGCCGCACCCAGCGGAGATAATGCACAACGCGTGTCCCAATCCTGCATGCGCTGAATATCACGGGAGAAAGCCTGAGCATGCGCCATCAACTGATGAGCAAAAACGATGGGCTGCGCCTGCTGCAAATGGGTAAACCCAGGCGCCAGAGTCTGTATATGTGCCTCAGACTGTTTGATTAATGCCGACTGCAATTGCAGCAGGTCGGCAACGATTTTACGGCCATGATCACGGAGATACAGGCGTAAATCATTCGCGGTCTGATCATTCCGGGACCGCCCGGCACGCAGTTTTCCACCCAATTCGCCCAGACGAACCACCAGTTCCCGTTCGATAAACGTATGAACATCTTCATCATTCTGACTAGGCTGGAGCATCCCCTGGCGGAACTCGTCGTCCAACGTATCCAGGGTGGCGATCATTCTGATCGTTTCATCCTCCGTAAGTAATCCGGCACGCTGCAACTCATGAGCATGGGCACGACACCCGGCAATATCGTAAGGCGTGAGTGAAAAATAGTTATCGGGACAACGGGATAACGCGGTCAGTGCTGCCGCAGGCGCACTTTTAAAACGGGCTCCCCAAAGAAGCTCAGAACTGTTGGACATAACAACCCTCATGCTGGCATATTGAATGCGTTATTCTTTTCCGAGAATGAAATGAAGAAAGAAATTTTATATTTGGGGAATCGCTCTATAATAATAAAAGCTTATTGCCCGATAGTGATGAATCTCAACAAATAATATTAAATCCGTCGAACATCATATTTGTTGAAAAAACATCGGGAGGTAAATACCAATTATGGAAAGTAAACTTTCCGATTTCAGAAACCTACTGACAGAAAAAAATGAAAGCTCACAAATAAGCATCAATAATGTGGACTTAAAGCTATTACGCGTATTCAAAAGCGTTGTTGAAGCCGGAGGTTTTACTTCTGCAAGTCATGAATTAAACATTGGATTAGCAGCAATAAGCAAACAGGTTTCTGATCTGGAAATTCGCCTTGGGATGACACTATGCAGCCGTGGCCGTGATGGTTTCTTTCTTACCGAATATGGCAGCATCGTCTATCAGGCCACGTTGGAGCTATTTTCTTCCATCAATCAATTCCGCGATCGTCTGCAAAGTAGCCGTAATGAAATCCTCGGTGAAATCAATATCAGTGTGATTGATAACACCATCACCGACCGCCAGTCGCCCATCACCAAAGCGGTGCGCCAACTCGCTCACGTCGCACCAAAACTGAACATCAGGCTTCAAACGGAACAGCTCGACAATCTTGAGAGAGGATTAAACGAAGGCCGATTAACCTGCGCTATTGCGCCGGTTTATGAAGAAAAAAGCGAGTTTGAATATTATTTTCTCTATCAGGAAGAGTCACAAATATATTGTAGTAACGAGCATGAATTCTTCCATTTAAATGACTCGGATATCACTATTGATATGTTGAAAAATGCTAAAGTCATTAATCATAGTTACGCCAGCATGCATCATAAAAATAAGGTATTTAATTTCAAGAATAGCAATATTCAGGCGGTGCAAATTGAATCTGTCGCCATGCTCATTCTGACTGGACATTTTATTGGCTATCTCCCTTGCCATTATGCAGAAAGATACGTTGAACAAAATCTACTACGGCCTATTACTTCAGAATCATTAACCATTTTCACCCGCTTCTGTTTTATTATCAAAAAAGGGAAAAGAATAAATACGATCATAAAATTATTTATGGACGCGTTGGGCATCCAGAGTGAATCATAATCACATGCACCATTTTGGTGCCTGCCACTCATTTTCGATACTACGTGTTCACTACATCAGCACTTACTACGGCACCACCTCGAACAGCAGCGCGTGCCACTGACAACCGTGAGATATACCCACCTCACGGTCATTAAAGCTTTACGCCACGTCACGCACTTCATGACTGTGGGTAATATCCACCGCCTGACCCAGCATCAATGCGACAGAGCAATATTTTTCAGCCGAAAGGGAAACCGCTCGCTCTACGACCTTATCGGCCAGTCCCTTACCAGTAACGATAAAATGCAGGTTGATGGCAGTGAACAAACGAGGGGCATCGGTTTTACGATCCGACGTCAGCCGGACTTCACAGTCCACCACATCATTACGGCCTTTTTGCAGAATGGAAACCACATCAATAGCACTACACCCACCGACAGACATCAGCACCATTTCCATCGGGCTTGGCGCTTTATCACCGGCATTGCCATCCATTAACACCTGATGTCCGGAGGCAGATTCACCGATAAACGTTAAGCCTTCAACCCACTTCACTCGCGCCTGCATAAATTCACCCTCAATCAACTATTTTTGAAATATTACATCGCTTATGTACAAAAAAGCCTGATAATCAGAGCTTAGTCATGCTGAAGCGAGACAACACAAGACACTGCGTGCAACCTGTGTTACAAACGAATCCTGAATCTGCTTATTTCGAGCCAAAGCAAAAAAACAAGCAGATCATGACGTCACTCGATAGAGACCTAATATATTCCCTGACGTCATTCCGCCTACACGGAATTTGAATTATAACTATGTTATCACGCCGTACAGGGAACTCTGAACCCTGTGATTTGCGCAGTGAATTACAACAGAGGATGACAGCGAATGGTTCTCGGCAAACCGCAAACAGACCCGACTCTTGAATGGTTCCTTTCTCATTGCCATATTCACAAGTATCCATCAAAGAGCACGCTTATTCACCAAGGTGAAAAAGCAGAAACGCTTTACTACATCGTGAAAGGTGCTGTCGCAGTGCTGATCAAAGATGAAGAAGGCAAAGAAATGATTCTCTCCTATCTTAATCAGGGGGATTTTATTGGTGAACTCGGATTGTTTGAAGAAGGCCAGGAGCGAAGTGCCTGGGTGAGAGCCAAAACTGCCTGCGAAGTTGCTGAAATTTCATATAAAAAATTCCGTCAGCTGATTCAGGTTAACCCTGACATTCTGATGCGATTATCTGCTCAGATGGCGAACCGTCTACAGGTAACGTCAGAAAAAGTGGGCAATCTTGCCTTCCTGGACGTAACAGGTCGTATTGCTCAGACGTTGCTTAATCTGGCCAAACAACCTGATGCCATGACTCATCCAGATGGCATGCAGATTAAGATCACCCGCCAGGAAATCGGCCAAATCGTGGGGTGCTCCCGCGAAACAGTAGGCCGTATACTGAAAATGTTGGAAGATCAAAATCTTATATCTGCCCATGGGAAAACCATCGTGGTTTATGGCACCCGCTAACCCATATCAGATAACAAAAGAGCGTGCTGTGGCACGCTCTTTTCGTTTTGTCTAAAGGCGGCTTACTGACCGTTGACGACCTGTGCGACCGCTTTGGCGAAAAGCGCCATGCCTTGATCGATATCGGCCAGTTCAATGACCAATGAAGGTACAAAACGGATCACATCCGGCCCTGCCACCAAAATCATCAGGCCATGCTCAGCAGAAGCAGTCAGGAAATCCCGTGCCCGACCCTGCCATTCAGGTTTTAGCGCCACGCCCAGCAACAGTCCTTGACCACGAATTTCGTCGAAAATGCCGAACTCCGCATTAATAGTATTCAACGCCGCCACAAAACGATCGTGACGCTCGGCCACACCTGACAGCACCTCCGGCGTATTAATCGTATCCAACGCCGCTTCCGCCACCGCGCAGGCCAACGGATTACCGCCATACGTCGTACCGTGAACCCCCACCGTCATCACCGAAGCAATTTCCTCGGTGGTCAGCATTGCACTAATGGGAAAACCACCGCCCAACGCTTTGGCCGTAGTCAAAATATCCGGCTGAACATCGTAATGCATATAAGAGAACAGTTTACCGGTGCGTCCCATCCCACACTGAACTTCATCAAACACCATCAGCGCCTGATATTGATCGCACAACGCCCGCACACCGTTTATAAATTCCGGCGTTGCAGGGATGACACCACCCTCGCCCTGCACCGGCTCTAACACCACCGCGCAGGTGTGGTCATCCATAACGGCTTTGACAGCGGCCAGATCATTAAACGGTACATGGATAATATCTGCCGGCTTCGGGCCGAAACCATCCGCATATTTCGCCTGCCCCCCCACCGACACAGTAAATAGTGTTCGGCCATGGAATGCATGATAGAACGCGATGATTTTGGTTTTGTACGGACTGTAACGCTTGATGGCATAGTGACGAGCCAGCTTGAAAGCCGCTTCATTAGCTTCCGCACCGGAATTAGCGAAAAAGACCCGATCCGCGAACGTCGCATTGATAAGTTTGCTTGCCAACCGCAAAGCCGGTTCATTGGTAAAAACATTACTGGTATGCCACAGAGTTTCCCCCTGCTGTTTGAGTGCTTCAACCAACGCCGGATGGCAATGCCCTAACGCTGTCACTGCAATCCCACCGGAAAAATCGATATATTCCTTACCTTGCTGGTCCCAAACCCGGCTTCCCTTGCCTTTAACCGGCACAAACTGCGCTGGTGCATAAACCGGAAGTATTACTTTATTGTGAGTGTCTCTTGTTACCGCCATTTTATCTGTTGCCATCTGCTTCCCCGCCTCAATATCTCACTACCTTGAATGAAAATATAGTCAATAAATATGCATAAAAAGTCATAACGAGGCAATCATTAATCTGCCGGAAAAGAAAATTATCCACTATATGACTATAAACCAAGAAAATTCTTCAATAACTGATGCCCCTGCTGGCTCAGGATACTTTCCGGGTGAAACTGCACCCCTTCCAGAGGCAGAGAACGGTGACGAATGCCCATGATTTCATCTATTCCCTGCTGATGCTCACTCCAGGCGGTAATCTCGAAACAGTCAGGCAGAGAAGCCTTGTCGATCACCAGAGAATGATAACGCGTGACGTTCAACGGCTGAGCCAACCCGGTAAACACCCCCACATTGGTATGCTGAATTAATGATGTTTTGCCATGCATTACCTGCCGGGCACGGATCACTCGTGCGCCAAACGCCTGCCCCAGCGCCTGATGCCCAAGACAAACCCCCAGAATCGGCAGTCTACCGGCAAAATGGCGGATAACCGCCAGTGAGATGCCAGCATCATCCGGTGTGCAAGGACCAGGTGATATCACCAGTCTCTGCGGTGCTAACCGTTCAATATCGGCTAGTTGCAGTTCATCATTGCGCTTTACCAACACATTCTCACCCAACTCACAGAAATACTGATACAGGTTATAGGTAAAGGAATCATAGTTATCAATTAATAGCAGCATATCAAACCTAACTTATTGATAAATAATAAAAATGTTATTTGATCTTTCTTTTCATACCCGCAAGAATACCCGCAATTTTTTTCGATACATGCTTATGGGCTAAAGCGGTAAAAGCCATTGTACCTGTCTCCAGCATGAAAGGGATGACAAGAAATTTACTTTAACAAAACGCTAAAGATACCTATGACCATACGGCGGAACCCATCACATCGCGCCAGCCCCTTTTTTGGGAGGGGCTGGCGCTCATCTTTCTTATGTGGGTGATTTTTCCATAACTCACCAGCTCGGGAACAGAAAACCATCCCCCACCTTTCCCCCACTTGCTCAGGGATCACGGCTTCCCCCACCTGATTTTCATGGCTAGATTAAAAGCAATTATTTATTAGTGAGTTAAGTTATTCCCCCACTTCGCGTCTATATATGCGTGGGAAATGGGGGAAAATGCCGGATAGGATGACGCATTATCCGTTCGCCCCCACTTTCCCCCGTTTAATCCCCCATCTTATTCCGTTGCGATAACGGCGTGATCCGTTCCCCTTCAAAGGCGATCAGGCCATCTTTTTCCAGCTTGTCCAACCATCGGGTGAACTTCTTGTTCACATCAAAGCCCATTGCCCGCATATCGTCTCGTACTAATGAACGGGTGCAGCCTTCGCCGTTGGCCGTGCGTGAACGAATGGCCTGCCATAAGGCGACATGGTTTTCTGTCAGCCTAGAAATACCGGCTAAATCAGGATCGTTGCCAACATCATCCTCTCTGACTTCACGGCCTTCATCGTTCAGTACCAGCGAGGTGATCTGATCGCCATCATCATCCACGTACAGATCAACGGCATTCAGGTCATAGGCGCGACGCGGCGGCTCTTCTGCATCTTTCATCTTGGTGCAACTGAGGATCAACGCGCCGCCATCACCTTCACGCCTGACGTTAAATTCCACGTCCAGCGCGGCACGGAAGGCACTGGAGCCTCGTGCGCCTTTGTCCTGATCTTTACCGGAATGATGAATAATTAGCACCGTGGCCTGTGTTGCCGCTTTAATCGCGTCACATCCCTGAATGAATGCGCCCATATCTTTAGCCGCATTCTCATCCGAACCGCCAAAACAGCGGGCAAGCGTATCCAGAATAATCAGACGAACCGGCATACCGGAGGCGACTTTCACATCGCGTGCGGCTTGTATCACTTGCTGCACGCTCTCCGGGCTGGCCGGAAAGATCGGGCAATCCACTCGATAAAGTGCGTCAATCGGGCTGCCGCTGTTAAGTGTCTTCTCCCATGCCCGGATACGACGGGGAACACCAATCCCGCCTTCACCGACGACATAAATCACCGCCCCCTGCGTCACTGGCTTGCCCGCCCACGGTTTGCCGGTGGCGATATGACATCCCCACGACACCGCCAGAAAAGACTTATAAGAGCCGCTGGCACCGTAAGCGCTGGCCACCGACGAACTCGGCAGATAGCCTTTAATCAGATAATCCTGCCGAGTATCAAAACCGTCAGAGCCTTTGCGTAGGGGTAATGAGGTGTTGAACGCGGATGTAGCAGTATCGATGCGGACTAAAGGGGTATGCATGGTATCGGGCTGATAACGTTGCTTGTTGAAGGCGGATTTGGTGGCCTCAAGCCCATATTGCTGACGGTAATCATCCCAGTCACAGAGCCTTGTGGTGGGTGGTAACGAAACCCAGCCATCCACAGCCAGCGCGGCTTTTTCTGCCTGTTCTTTGCCGATATTGGTCGCGCCGTCGGCATGGACATCATGATCGCCCGCCAAAATAAGGGTGGCTTTGGGATACTCGTTGCGTAAGGCTTTAGCGACATTTATCAGGTTGGTTGCAGAAACCGCCGCGACAACGGCCGCCGTGGTTATCAGACTGATGGTCAGGCCGGTGGCGTACCCTTCGGTGATCACGATAGTGTCCGGCTCTTTCGGATAATGTACCGCGATGAAGGCGCCTTTCAACTGTGAACCAGGCAGCAGGCGTTTTTCTCCGTTGTCGTTGATCAACTGTGCGCCGGTAAGCTCACCGGAAACGCGGTGCAGCGCTAACAGAAGGCTTCCCCTATCAAACGTGATACCGCTAATGCGCGTTTTTTGCTGCGCGGTCAGGCATGGGAGAGTGGTGGAGAGCCCTTTCGTTTTCAAATACACGTTTTCACCATTACTTGAATGGTTCAGCATGGTCTTGATTTTATCCACAAGAGGCGGGCGGTCAGCGGCCTTTTTCCTGGCTGGCGCTGTTGACGTGGGTAATGTCAGACTGGCCACCTGTTTTGCGGCGGCTGGCAGGTCGCAGTGTCTGACTTGTGCTATCAGGTCGAGGCCATCACCATGACCACACTGATTACAAAACCACGTCCCCCGCCCTTCTTTATCATCAAAACGAAAACGATCTTTCCCACCGCAGGCAGGACAAGAGCCATGTTTCCCACCGGAAGGCACCGAAATATCCAGCGCTGCAAGAATGGACGACCAGCAGTAGCGGGACTGAGCGGTAATATCCGAAACGAATTTACTCATCGTCAGATACCTCCGCTTCCAGTGTGTCATTTAACTGATTCAGACGCTCCCACAAGATAAACATCAACAGTTCTTTAGCGAGGGCGTTTTCCAGTTCGATGATGGCATAGGCCAGCGCCCGACAGTGATCGACGAGTTCTTCCAGCGTAAGCGGTATGGGGTCATACATGATGTACCCCCGCAGAAAAAAAGAAAGATTGCGGGTATAGAAAGGGAAGGGTCGTAGCCATAAGGCAGCCTCCGTGGTAAGCAGGGTATCACTACCACCTGAGACGCCAACCTCTATGGTGGTAGCCCAGACGGGGTTGGCGTAACCGGTTACCACGTAGCCCGGCGCTCCTTGCGGAGCCCCCGCCTGAGCCACCATTGACAGGTATTCGCAGGCTGACGCGTGCAGCGATCCAGTCATTCACTTCGCTTTCCACCCATGCCACGGAGCGGGAACCGATTTTGACCGCCTGAGGAAATTCCCCCTGCTTCATCAGCAGGTAAATCCATGATTTTTTAAGGCTGGTTTTTTTCATCACACCCGATAAGCGAATTAACGTGATATCTGCCATGATCAATCCTCCTTCCGGGTGTAAACGCGTTCAACGTAGCGGCCCCGGCCATCACCATGGCCGAGATCCATTGACGTTAACGCTCTGGCTTCACTACGGGAAAATCCTTGTGACAGGTAATAACGGATTGCATCCTGCGCCCATGCGTAGCGCAGGCTGTGCGGAGAATAGTGACCGGTCAGCCCCAATCGGGTGGTCTGTGTGCGCCAGAAGTTCATGGCGGTTTTCAGGTCGGATTTATCGATCAACCTGCCGTTACGCGCCTCAGCCACCTTTAGCGCCGCTTTCACTGCTCGTTGAATGGCTTCGCGATCGATAATCCGGGTTTCACGCGGCCTGCCGCCTTTGGTGCCAAATACCACGGTGAGCGTTTGTTGATGGAGTTCAAGCTGCTTTTCCCATGTTTTCAACGAACTGGCGCACTGCACCGTCTCCTGAGAGCGCAACCCCAGCAACCGGGCAAGCTGAAGTGCACAGGCCAGACCGGCATCGTCCTGACGGGCAGTGTTCAGCACAGACTGATAGAGCGCATCCGGGATGGCAAACTTTGTACCCGCACGGCTTGCGCCACCCAGTCCCAGTGTTTTATTCGTCAGGCGCTCAGAAGCGACGAGCTTTTCCCGTCCTCCCTGCCTGAGCACTGCGCGCAGAGCTGCCATTTCGTTGTGAAGCGTGCGAACGGCAATGCATTTTGACAAGCGCTCAGCGACATAACTTTCGATATGTCTGGTTTTGAGGTACTTGATGTCACGCACCTGAATATTCAGCGCCAGTAAGTGACGGCAGAGCCTGTCCATAATACGGATGCGATCATGAACTGTTTTGTAGCTCCCACCGGCCTGTTTAGCCAGTGTGGTCATTTCACGACTTAATTTACTCATGCAACTTCTCCCTACAATTTCAACCTGCTGCTTTTCTCTGGCGCTTGGGGAAATGGCAGACACAATGGGAATTGACCTGCCTTGAACGATACCTGTGCGCCAGAGCGGGCAGCGGTTGAGGTATTGCGGGGTGTCGGTTTATGCACTCTGTGCGACCGCCTGCGGTTGCAGGTTTTCCCCTCAGGCCGTTGGGCCTGCCTCGGTATCGGTTCAATCTCCTGTAAAAAAAAAGCGATCAGTTCGGCACAAATAGGTGTGTCAGATTCATGACGCAGTGGTTGAAGTTGCTTGTCTCAGGGGCTGACGTGCCCATAGGCTGCGGCGTCACTTTCATCCGTTGGCACGGAAAAAGTGACGCCGGTGCAGACGATGCAGGCAGGCGCGTAGCCGATGCCTTACGGCATAGCAGCGCGCAGCCAGCACGTTCACACGCACAGACGCAAATCATTGAGACGAATAAAGCTAAAGTTGCACGATAGCGTGAACTTACAGAAGTAAGCGCTGTTTAAGCCGCCTGTGAAGTGAAATCACCACAACGATAACGTTGCAGCTACAGGCCAGTCCCCTACGGTATGGAAGCCGCTCTCTGGCTGGGTATAGCGAGGCCCACAGCAATAGTTGGGCTTGAGGTATAGTAGTAGCCTTCATCGTCACGCTCATAGCGGCCCTGACGACATCTGCTTGCAGAAGGTAAGCAGATTTACCGCGCTTCTTCATCACGCTCTCTTCCTTTCAGGCTACGGAAGAGTACCGGTGTGGTCGCCCGAAGGCGTCAGTCTCAGACCACGCTTCATTCCTTATGACTTTAGCAGTGTGACCACCCGAAGGCGTTTCTCTCAGGTCACTCGTATCATCCTGACACTGGAAACATTGGCAGTTGTCTAAGACAACGGATTACTCGGATAAAAATACGACGGAATTTTGCAGACTTCAAGTAGTTTGAATATTCATCAAAAGGGAGTAATCTAGCACTAAGTGCTATAGTTAAAGGTATGGAATGCTGGCCTGATGCGTGTATTCAAAACCAAATGGTTTACTAAGGCGGCTAAATCCCACGCTATCAAGGATAGTGAGTTATGTCAGGCCATTGAGGCGGTAACTCAGGGGAAAGCTGATGATCTCGGCGGCGGCGTTTACAAGAAACGTCTTAACCAAAACCGAGATCGCGCCATCATACTGGCGAAAGGCGGGGAACATTGGTTTTACACGTTCCTGTATGCCAAGCAGGATATGGCGAACATTGATGATCGTGAACTGGCCGGGTTCCGCGAACTGGCGAAGCAGTATGCCAACCTTGCCGATGAAAAGATTACGGCACTGATTAAGCATAAAGAACTGGTGGAGATTTGCCATGACCGCAAAAAGTAAATTCAAGAGTCCTGCATTTGAAGCTATCCACAGCGCGGCTTCTGGCTTATTCAGCGTCGACGCTATCCCACAGGAAACGATGCGAAACTTTGACAAAGCCTGCATCAATAGTGTGGATGATCTTCAACCGCTAGAAATAAAAGCACTACGTGAGAAGCTGAACGTCAGCCAACCGGTTTTTGCCCGTTACCTGAATACCAGTGTTTCAACGGTGCAAAAATGGGAAAGTGGTGTAAAACGCCCCAGCGGGTTATCGCTGAAACTGCTTACCGTGGTGCAGAAGCATGGGTTGAAGGTGCTGGTTTGATTTATTGGACTGGTTATTTTGGAATATAGATTGACGGTCTGCTATGTGCCAGAGCGGACTTAGCGATTGTACTTTGCTTTAATACCACTGCGAGGCGGTTTTTTTGCTCACTTTTTGCGAGCATTCGGTAAAACGCCTAATATGCCGAACCATGCAATCTGACGCGCAGCCGCACTGTGCTGAACCGGACGTTACCGATATGATGGATGCCGAAATTCATTCATCAAAAGGAACTAAAATGACTGACCGGGTGATATTGCAGCGTGAGTTTTCTGAGCTTATGAACGGGCTGCACGGAAGCATCTTAAAATATGCTACTGACCGAGCCGAACACCATCAGTGTGAGGTCTATCTGTGCGTGAACAACAAATCACACTGCGATCAAATACTAGAACGCATCTTTGACAAAAGAGTTGTTAATAAACTTAAGTCAAATCAGGTTATCTCCGTTAACGGACGGAAATTGAGCTTATATTCGCCCCTGACCCTGAATAAGAGTTATCTGCCGGAAGCGGTGTATTTATTGATGTTCCCCAGCCCTAAGCTGCTGAAATCTGTTGAAAATCAGGCGAGCCTCAACCCCGCTCATGAAATTATCGTGTTTACCGAATCAGACGGGCATACAGAGGCTACGGATAACTGGATGTCGGAACATGAGGTTCGCACGCTGGGAACCGGAAAAACAGCCTAATACAAGCCGCCGGCAGGCGGTTTTTTTACGTCTGTTTTCGAGCATATCTTTCTGCGGATCGTTGACAATTCGGGTCGCAGCGTAACCTACCGTCACAGTAATTTTCGCTGTTTTTCAGCGACTCGCTTCGCCTTCATTTCCATTCTGCGGAGACTGGCGCGGGACTTCGATGCGCGAATCTGAACCAGACGTTCCCGAATGGAGACCGCCGGATTGAATCCCCCTTCCCATGGCACATGTTTTATTTCGAATTTTCGACAAATATTCTCTGAGAGTTCGATTACATACAGGCCGTGCTTTGCGTAGGGTTCCTGCCGCTTGGCATAATAACCTGTGCAATCTGGTGCATCATCAAAGTAAGAGTCATCAAGGTTTGAAAGTTCACTGATCACCTGTTCACGTTTCGAATCGATGCCGTGCAGCCTGTAAAGCATATCTGCATCCAGATATTTATAGTCACCTTTCACCGATGATAATTGCAGTTCAGGTTTAACATACCCTGTTACCTTGTATTCTTTTTCAGGATCATAAATACCGTCGTTATAAGACAAGAATTCACACTGAGATATATATTTGTCTAGCACGAATATAAGCTGTATTACTAATGTAGTTCTTCTCTTTTCCTTTTTTTCCTCTCCCAGACCGCCTCTTTTACTGTGTTAAAAATAAGCGGCCCTGCGATGGCTGCTGCTCCAACTAATGCCCATGTTTCCTTTTCCACATGAATTCCTAACTAAGCTAATCACTAATGATTAAAATCTTATACCGTATGTTCTGGTAGGGCGATATCTGGCGCACCGAAGCAAGATATGGAGCACAACGATTCGGTAAAACCCTTATAAGACCGAATATGCCCGGAGCCGCAGCTGGGGCACGTCCATGTTCCCATGGCCAGTGTCAGGTCGACATTGATTTCTCCACATGAACTGCAGCGTTTACTGCTGGGTCCCCACCTGCCAACTTTCAGTAGCCTCACCCCGCGCCAGGCGCATTTGAAGTCGAGCTGCCGGAAGAACTCATCGAGACCGACACCGGCCTGGAACTGTGGACCGAAACCATTCAGGAGTTGGGGCATGCCTGAAAAATACTGTGTGTGGCTCCAACGAATATCGTTTGATGCAAATCCGCAGCAGCCAGAAGAATTTCCTTATAAATTATATTGATGCTAACCACAGTTAACTTGTAGCCTATGAGTCGTTAAAAGCTGGCCGTAGACAGCTTTCGACAACGGGGTGAGGGCATAGGCGGATGAATTGCATTCTCCGTTGACAAATGTCAACATCAATACTAGGATTGTATTGTCGGAGGCGAATGAAGAAACATCCGAACAAGCATATTCAAGCAGCCATTGATTATGCTTTGAGTAAAGGCTGGGTTTGGGTTCCACCGGGCGGTTCTGCCCACTGCTTTTGTAAGCTGCGTTGTGGTAATTCAGCAGATGAGCACCAAGATCATCAAATGAGTGTGTGGTCCACTCCGGGAAATCCGGAGAACCATGCCAAGCAAATTAGGCGCAATGTAAACCATTGCCCTTGATTTTGCCCGGTAAGGGGTGGCTACAACCACTTCTTACCGAATTGTTGAATACTCTGAATACTATATAAAGAGGTATTATGGCGCTTTATAATTTCACTCTGACACTCTCAGGCGTAACGAATGAGGTCGAAGGACTGGAAGATGCGCTGTACGAAAGCGGCTGTGACGATGCGCTGCTTTGTGCGTACGGAAACTCCGTCTACGTTGAATTCGACCGCGAAGCTGATTCCCTGGATGATGCTATCGCATCAGCGATTGAAAATATCGAATCAGCTGGTATCGGCGCTATCGTAGAGTCTGTAGATTCTGCCCTTGTAGGTTTAAGCGATATTGCTGAAATTACAAATATGTCCCGCCAAGCGATTGCAATGCTAAAAGATGGCACCCGCGGCACCGGTGACTTCCCTTGCCCTATCCAGCGAATTAAAGGCCAGTCTCCACTTTGGGACTGGGCTAATGTTGCTGAATGGCTGCTAAAGAATGGGCGACTAAAAGAGGATGGTGAGCTTGTTATTAATGCTCGCGTTCTCAGTAAATGGAATCTGGCTCTTAGAACGAGTGCTTCAATTGACTTCGGAGAAGTTGAATCAATTGCAGCTTCACTGATCAAACGACGCCGCAAAACAGTCGCATTGTAAGTATCCCTAAAATCCGCACCATTCTCTTTTAGAGATCCTCTGGCATTACCCTTAAAGCGAACTTCCGTTCTTCGCTTACAGCAGACGTGTTATTCATGGGCTTGTCCGCTCCGTGCCGAAGCGGACGTATAGTGGTTCTAGAAAGCTCTCATGTCGTGGCCAATTTGTGTCGCCCACTTCAAACAACCAAAATCATATATAATGCAAATTACCAACAAAATCCGCCCACTCTTGCATCATCTTCCGTCGCTCATCCAGATACACCGCACGATTGTAACTCGCTCGTACCTTGTTACGCTCAGTATGAGCAAGCTGGCGTTCGATCACATCCGGGCGGTAGCCCATTTCATTTAAAATCGTTGATGCGGTAGCGCGAAAGCCGTGCGCGGAAAAACCGATGCTATCCTTGCCATTAAACCCCATACGCTCAAGCGCACGATTAAGGGTGGTCGCCGTCATGCAATCCTGTGGGTTACGATAATTTGGGAACAACCACCCACGCCCCCTCTGGCAGGATAGTTGACACCCCAAACTGAAAATCTCTATGGGGCAACGGAGCCTGTTATGAAACGTTATTCACCAGAGCGTAAGGCCGCTGTATTGGCTAAATTACTTCCTCCTTACAACATGACCGTCACCGCACTTGCACAACAGGAAGGGATATCGGAAGCTACCCTTTATCATTGGCGGGTCCAAGCCAAATTGGAGGGAAAACCGGTGCCCGGAGCCAACAAAACCACAGACCTTTGGTCGACAGAAGCCCGTTTTGCCGTCATCGTTGAAACCGCCACACTCAGTGAAGCCGAATTAGGCGAATATTGTCGTCGTAAAGGGCTTTATCCTGAACAAATAGCGCAGTGGAAACAGGATTTTCTCCAGACGCCACAAGTCGATACCCGGCAGTCGCAAAAACAGGCCCAAAAGAAAATCAAAGGGCTGGAGCGTGAATTGGCGCGCAAAGAAAAGGCCCTGGCGGAGGCGGCAGCCCTGCTGGTCCTGAGAAAAAAGCTGAATCAGTATTACGGCGAGGCGGACGAGGACGACTGACCCCCGCTCACGAACGCGTGCAACTGATCCGATGGATACGTGAAGCCATGAGCGCCGGCGCACGTCTGCTCCCCGCTTGTCGGGAAGTAGGGTTAAGCCTGAGCACCTGGCGACGCTGGAATAACCAGACTGAAGACCGTCGACCCACGGCAGAGCGTCCGGTACCGGCCAATAAACTGACCGCCGAAGAAGAGCATCAGATAGTCACGGTATGTAATGAGCCGGAATATGCCAGCCTGCCGCCGGCGCAGATCGTGCCACGGCTGGCGGACAAGGGCCTCTATCTGGCCAGTGAATCGACGTTTTACCGGGTACTGCGGCGGCAGGGTCAAGTACATCACCGTGGCCGTAGCCGCGCACCGCTGAAGGTGAATAAACCGACCAGCTATCAGGCTGTCGGGCCATGCCAAGTGTGGACGTGGGACGTCACCTGGCTGGCCTCCAGGGTTCGCGGCCGCTATTTTTATCTGTATCTGATAGAAGATATTTTTAGCCGTAAAATCGTCGGTTACGAGGTTCACGAAGAGGAAAGCGGCGAGCGAGCGGCCGCGCTGCTGCACCGCACCGTGTTACGTGAACGGTGTTACCGCCATCCGTTAGTGTTACATGCCGACAATGGTGCGCCGATGAAATCCCAGACGCTGAAAGTGAAACTGGAAGAACTGAGCATCACGGGTTCGCACAGCCGACCACGAGTCAGCAACGATAATCCGTATGTGGAGTCGCTGTTCAGAACGCTAAAATATGTTCCGTCGTGGCCGTCATCAGGCTTCCTGGATCTGGCGGAAGCCCGGCGTTGGGTGGAGGGCTTTAGCCAGTGGTATAACAAGGAGCATCGGCATAGCGCGATCGGTTATGTCACACCAGAACAACGGCATCAGGGAGAAGATATAAGCCTGCTGGCAAAACGAAAAGCCTTGTATGACATGGCTAAAAAAGCCCGACCGGAACGGTGGTCAGCCTCATGCCGTCAGTGGCAGCGGGTAGATGTAGTAATGTTGAATCCAGACAAGCCAGAAACCGGGCTAAAATCTGCAGCGTAAAAACGAATAAGGGTGTCAACTTCGTTGACAGCTACCGCACGTCCGCCAGTGTATGTCTGTAATTCCCGTAGCAGCACAATCGCCTGCGTTGATAACGGGACAATATGCTCTTCTCGCATCTTCATTCTTCCGGCAGGGATTCGCCATTCAGCACCATCCAGATCAAATTCCCGCCATTCTGCTTTGCGAAGCTCAACAGTTCTGACAAACGTCAGTAACATCAATTTTAAGGCAATCACCGTGGTGCGATAGCCACCATAGCGATTCAGTGCCTGCATGAAATCCGCAATTTCAGTACGCGACAGAGGTTTATGATGCTCAACTTTAGGTCGGCGTATTGCGCCTTTGAGCGCAGCCGCCGGATCGCTATCTGCGCGAAGTGTTGCTACTGCGTAACGAAATATCGCAGAAGACCACTGCCTTATCAGCAAAGCAACCGTCTCCGCCCCCCGCCCTTCAATACGTTTGATGATCTCAAGCAGGTGGGCTGCTCTCACACTTTTGATTGGCAGTTTACCAATGACAGGGAATACATCGGCAGCTAAGAAGCGTTCTACCTGCCGTAAGTAGTAAGGTGTTCAGTCTGGTGACTTTTTATCGATCCACTCACGCGCAACAGCTTCGAACGTATTCGCGTTAGCACTGTGGCTCGCCATACGTTCTAACTGACGCTGATGTGCTGGATGTATCGCCTGTTTGACCAAAGCTCTGGCTTTATCATGCTCAGCGCGGGCTTCGGCAAGGCTCAGTGTTGGATACTCTCCCAGAGCAAATACGTTTTCTTTTCCTGCAATACGGTATCGGTAACGCCACAGTTTTGAACCTGACGGGCGAACCTCCAGATACAGGCCACCGCCATCAGCCAGCTTGATCGGTTTATTGGTCGATTTGGTACTACGAATTTTTGCATCAGTCAGCGGCATACAATTGCGGGTATCAGATAAACGATACCCGCAAAGATACCCGCTATTTTCGTGGATAACAATGGACTATCTCACCCACCAATGAACGGTAATTAACTGTAATTTAATGAGATTGAACCAAAACATGGAGGGCAATAAACGCCAATGGACTTCGATGGCAGTTATCAATTAATAGCAGCATATCAAACCTAACTTATTGATAAATAAATATAATGCAACTTTGTTTATGATCTCCACAATAGTACCAACAATTTTTATGATACTTTTCTAATTGAGCGGATCTAACACAGGACATTGTACCCGTATCTACTAGCAAAGGGGTGACAGCAATTGATGTCATCAACGCTTAATTGTTGAATGGCAACCCCCGTTTCCAACGAATTAACGGAGGCAGCGCTATGATAATCGCGCCATCTTTCAGACCACGACATTTTCCCCTGTCTTCTGAAGAAGGGCCATACCGTTCACTACAACACCGGATACCGGAAACATTGGCAGTTGTCTGAGACAACGAGTTACGTAGATAAAAACACGACAAAGTTTTGCCGACTTCACGCACCTTGAGTCTAGAAGAAAAGGGGGTGACCTAGCACTAAGTACTATAGTTAAGGTCACAGGATGCCCTGCCTTGGCCTTTAATATGGTGGATCATATCAGCACGCATCATTTTAATTCGGATGCTAATCATTTTAGTAAAGCGCCAAGAAACAACGTGCGTTTATCAGGAGTAAATGATCATGTAAATCGGTTGATTAGACCAAAAAGTGATCAGCGGTTTTCACGCAGCCTGCGCCAGGGGGAGCGGACGTTACTCAAATCATGGCGTGTTAATCAACATAGAGCAGGCCGCCTCCCCAATAAGGGAAGGTAAATCGCGATGGGTTTGTTTATTTCACCCTTTAATATTTCAATTTTCTGCTTCAAAAAACAAGATTGCCTATTGATGCTCCGCCATCGACATACAGTGTCTGACCGGTCATGAATGCAGCATCTTCAGACAGGAGAAACGCAATAGTCGCCGCAATTTCATCTGGTTTACCAAAGCGCCTCATCGGTATCCCAGTAAGATATCGACGTTCTCCCTCGCTGCCAGGAAGATTGTTCGCCCTGAAAAGCGCCGTCTCGGTAGGGCCTGGTGCAACGGCATTCACAGTAATGCGAGTTTGCGCGAGTTCCAACGCCCAGCTACGAGTGAAGCTTATCAATGCCGCCTTGGCCGCTGCATAAGCCGTGCGATCTACACTTCCCAACACCGTCAGACTGGATATATTAACGATCCGTCCCCAGCCGCGCTTTATCATGCCGGACAGGATAGCCTGTGTTCCCTGAACTGCCGGATACAGATTGACCCGCATGACCTCATCAAAAGAGATGAGATCAATGGTTCCCAGACGCTGTGGTTTAACCAGACCAACATTGTTGACCAAACCATCAAACTCGTAATGTTGGCTTAACTGAGCAAATACCTTTTCAGTTTCAACTGTGTCCGCAAGATCAACACCGACCAGCGTGCCTGGGAAGTTATCCACTGATCCCCGTGCGAGACCGACAACATGATGCCCCGTTCCGGCAAGACGATGAGCCAACGCCAGTCCAATGCCTTTACTGGCACCGGTTATCAAGAAAGTTCTACTCATGAACCACTCCAATAAAAGTCCGCTGACAGCACGTCAGAAGAGAAAATAGATTCAGATACCGCGAACGCAACGCAGGGACGGCAGCCTGTCTTCGGGATCGGGACGACGGGTATAATCCGGGTTCACCTCCGCATAAATAATGGCGCTCTGCTGGTCAATGACATAGCGTGCTGACATAGAAAGCGTCCAGCCCCCATCACTGTTAAATGTCGGCAGGTCGTTCTTAAGCGCTTTGTACAGTTCGACCAGATAATCAGGTAACTCGAAACGCAAACCAAATGCCGCAGCCACCCTATTATTAGGGTCAGACAAAATAGGGTAATGACAAAAAAGAGTCGCAATGGATAACGAACTTACTGCGAGGCCAGCGAATTAACTTTCTCTATGGCACGCTGAACGGCGGGCCGCGCGGAGATTTCCTCAAACCAGCGCGCTACATGAGGCGTATCCTCCAGGGTTACACCAGCAAACTCTCGCCGCCACAACCAGCCAAAATGGGCTATATCCGCGATTGAGAAATCATCTCCGGCAACAAAAGGACGTTCCGCCAAGGTGTTATCAAGCACGTTTAAGGTACGAACAGCCTCGGATAAAAAACGCTGAATCGCCAGCGGCTGGGGTTCGGACACCTGATGCCGGAAGAATCCCGATTGACCAAAGGCGGGACCCAATCCTGACGCATGAAAGAACAGCTGCTCGAACACGCGGGCCCGTTCTGGTCCCTCGGCAGGCAAAAGCTTTCCGCTTTTTTCGGCGAGGTATATGAGGATCGCGGATGATTCGGTCAAAACAAGTGTTTCAGATGAAGCCTGCGAATCAACAAGCACGGGTACCTTGCCATTGGCATTTAATGCAATAAACCCAGCTGACTTCTGTTCTCCTTTGCGTACATTCACGGCATGCAGAACATAATCCAGGCCAAGTTCTTCTAACGCGATAGGCACTTTGATGCTGTTGGGTGTGGCAAATGCATAGACATCTATCATGGTCATTTCCTTGTTCAGATTATTTTCGGGTAACTCCCGGTTCGCTGAACAACATATTGGCTGGCGTACATTTGGAATGGTAGATATGCTGGAGTGATAACATCTATTCTTTAAGGGAATAATATGGATCGATTTCAGGCAATGGCCACATATGTCAGGGTCGTAGAAACAGGCTCCTTTTCCGCTGCCGCCCGACAACTCAACGTCGGCCAACCCGCAGTGTCCAAAATCGTTGCCCAACTTGAAGCCCGACTACAAACCAGCCTACTGACGCGCTCTACCCACGGTCTGACGCCGACTGAGGCGGGCCAAAGGTTTTACGAACGGGCACAGGCGGCGCTGCAAGAAGCCGAAGAGGCTGAACTGGCCGCCAGAGGCGCGGGAAGGGGGTTATCCGGGAAGCTACGTATTTCGGCTGCAACCACCTTTGCCAGACTGCATATCATTCCCCACCTCCCCCGATTTCTTGAGGAGCATCCAGAACTGAGCGTCGACGTCATCCTTGATGACCACGTCATAGACCTGATTGCCGAGGGCGTAGACGTGTCGTTGCGCATGGGGATTTTGCCCGACTCCTCCGCCGTCGCACGTAAGCTGGCCACCAGCCCTCGTTCTGTTATAGCCACTCCGGACTATCTGGAAAAAAACGGAGAGCCGAAAATACCGGCCGAGTTAGCCGAGCATGAAACTATCCTCTATAACCCACAGCCCACTCTCTGGTCATTCACTCGCAACGGCGCCGTGATTTCAACATCAGTCAATGGGCGCGTGCGGGTCAGCGCCGCTGAAGGACAACGCGCTGCCGTACTGAGTCATATGGGATTGTGCATTGCTTCAGACTGGATGTTCGCAGAGGAACTGAGAACTGGCGTGGTTAGAAAAGTACTGACGGCTTGGGAACTGCCTTGCATTGACCTCTGGGCGGTTTTCCCAAATGGCCGTTTAGCGAGTGCCAAGGCGCGCCAATTCGCTGGCTTTGTTGAAACTATCATGTCTGAGTAATAACTCTCAAACATTCCTCTTAGGAATAGCCATTATCTAATCTGGAGGCGATCCCATTTCGTTTGGAATGGAATATTGTTGTTTCACGGCCAGCCAATCCGGACTGGCAATAACAAGGATCGCAACCATGTCAACATTTGAAACCTATCGTAATGCCTTCTCCAACGCCCGTCTGACGCGTAAAACTAACGGTGTATTAGAGGTCAAGCTGCATACCAACGGTGAAAAACTGGTCTTCGACGGCCACTCTCATGAACAATTCGTTACCCTGTTTCATACCATCGGTGAAGACCGTGAAAACCGTGTGGTGATCCTAACAGGTTCAGGTGATGCTTTTATGGATGCCATCAGCCCAGAAGGCTTTGACTTTTTCAGCCCATTAGGCTTTGACAAAATTCTGCGTGAAGGCAGAAAGGTGTTAAGCAACATTCTGGACATCGAAGTCCCCATGATTACCGCGCTGAACGGCCCCGTGTTACTCCATAGCGAATATGACTTACTGACCGACATCGTGTTGGCTACGCCGGAAACCGTCTTCCAGGATAAACCGCATTTTGAATTTGGGATTGTGCCCGGCGACGGCGTTCACATTCTCTGGCCAGAAGTCATCGGCTCGATCCGTGGCCGCTATTTCCTACTTACCCGCCAGGTCCTCGATGCAGAAACCGCAAAAGACTGGGGCGTGGTTAACGAAATTGTCCCGGCAGACCATCTGCTTGCCCGCGCGCATGAAATTGCCGACGGCATTGCCGCGCTTCCACCGCTCACATCCCGCTATACACGCATTGCGCTGACCCAGCGACTAAAACGGTTGATCGAAGAGGGCACCGGTTATGGTCTGGCGCTCGAAGGGATCAGTGCGGCCCAGGTGGCACAGAGCATGACGCAGAAATAAGCGTTTCCAGTCATCGTCTGGCTTATCTTCAGACGATGAGGATTTTGTAAATTATCGGACATTTATTAAGTAGGGTCTCCCTCGTTATTCAGGGTACCTGTCTATTGAGAGGGTAAATCATGAAAGCATTATTATCGCCCGTGACGGCAGGAAAATTGCGTCTGGAGCGTAGAGTTGTAATGGTACCCACAACACGCATGAGAACCGTGCAAGGAGGCATTCCTGGCGAACTGATGGTTGAATATTATCGTCAACGTGCGAGTCAGGGAGGACTGCTTATCGCAGAGGCGACAGCCATCTCTCCCTACGCCAATGCCTATGAATATGCCCCCGTCATCTTCAACGACGAGCAGCAGGCTGGCTGGCTGGCTGGCTGGCAGCGTTTGGTTGAAGCCGTTTCAAACATATTGGCATTCACACTGTTTATTTTTAACATGGTAAAAGAGAAAATCATCAGGCACCCGCCGGTAAAACCATCCAGACAAACCAATCGGCATCACAATATGCAACAGATGAAATAGTCACTACATATTATTAAAAAATAATTAATTATTGAAATAATATGCTTTAGCACGTAGACATCCGACCAAGAAAAGTGACGCCCATCAAATCTCTGAAAATTAATACCAAAACACATAATGAAACATTGTTTTAATTATTGAATTGTTCCTTTTTTAAGCTAAAACTGAGTGTGGTTGGTCAGCATGCTTCGGTTCTACTTACCTATTTCGTGTCGAAACAACCTACCTCAAGGGCATGTGGAACGATAAATGCCCGAAAATACCTTTGGAAAAAACAGGAACACTATTCATGAAAGCATTACTGAAACCTATAACTGCGGGGCTGTTGTTGGCATTATGTCAACCCGTCTTTGCCGCAAGTACAGCAACCGGTGGTTATGCCACCACCGCGGGCGGTAACGTTACCGGTGCAGTCAGTAAAACGGCATCATCCATGCAAGATATTATCGATATCATTGCTGACGCCCGATACGACTCCGCTGGCAAGAAAGTCAAAACCGGTGCCTATCCGCTGATCATCACTTACACCGGTAACGAGGACTCGCTGATCAATGCCGCTGCCGCCAACATTTGCGCCCAGTCAGCAAAAGATGCCCGTGGGGTGGAAATCAAGGAGTTCACCAAAGGCATCACTATCATCGGTGCCAATGGTTCTTCCGCCAACTTCGGGATCTGGATTACAAAATCCTCCGACGTAGTGGTACAGAACATGCGTATCGGTTATCTGCCAGGCGGGGCCAGTGACGGCGATATGATCCGCATTGATAGATCCCCTAATGTGTGGATTGACCACAACGAACTGTTTGCTGCCAATCATGAATGTGATGGCAGTAAAGACGGCGATACAACCTTTGAATCGGCTGTGGATATCAAAAAAGACTCAACCTACGTTACCGTGTCTTACAACTACATCCATGGTGTGAAGAAAGTGGGTCTGGCAGGATTCAGCTCGTCAGATACGGCAGAGCGCAACATCACTTATCATCACAATGTTTACAACGATGTCACCTCCCGCCTGCCGCTACAACGTGGCGGTCTGGTTCATGCCTACAACAACCTGTACACCAATGTCACCAGTTCTGGCCTGAACGTGCGCCAGAATGGGAACGCATTAGTCGAAAGCAACTGGTTTGAAGATGTGTTGAACCCGGTGACCTCCCGTTACGATGGTTCCAATTTCGGTAAGTGGGAACTGCGTAACAACAACATTACCAAACCTGCCGACTTCACTACCTACAACATTACCTGGACTGCCGATACCAAGCCTTATGTAAACGCAGACAACTGGACCACCACCGGGGCTTACCCGTCCAGTATTCCTTACAGCTACAGCCCGGTCAGTGCCCAGTGCGTAAAAAACAAACTGGCTAACTATGCTGGCGTCAGTAAGAACCTGGCAACCTTGACCAGTTCAGCCTGTAACTAAACCGTTCCCCGCCCGGAATTGATCTCATGGCAGCAGAGAACATTGCACAACTGATGCTGTGAGTACGACGCTTTTATCCGGGCAGATAACGAACAGATGCGACCTGAGCGGGCGATGTCAGCTCGCTCATTTGCCAAAGAAAAAGGAATCAGCGCAGATTTTTCAGTAAAGACATCCTGACACCAACCCAGAATTATGACCATCCGTACAGATAAGACCAAAATGTAACTATTAAATTAAACTTAATTTTTACAATTAGCGTCTTGGATATTTAAGACATCCGACCAATAAAAGTGACGCCCATCAAATCTCTGAAAATTAATACCAAAACACATAATGAAACATCGTTTTAATTATTGAATTGTTCCTTTTTTAAGCTAAAACTGTGTGTGGTTGATCAGCATGCTTCGGTTCTACTTACCTATTTCGTGCCGAAACAACCTACCTCAAGGGCATGTGGAACGATAAATGCCCGAAAATACCTTTGGAAAAAATAGGAACACTACTCATGAAAGCATTACTGAAACCTATAACTGCGGGGCTGTTGTTAGCATTATGCCAACCCGTCTTTGCCGCAAGTACAGCAACCGGTGGTTATGCCACCACCGCTGGCGGTAACGTTACCGGTGCAGTCAGTAAAACGGCAGCATCCATGCAAGATATTATCGATATCATTGCTGCCGCCCGATACGACTCCGCTGGCAAGAAAGTCTCAACCGGTGCCTATCCGCTGATCATCACCTACACCGGTAACGAAGACTCGCTGATCAATGCTGCTGCCGCCAATATCTGCGGTCAGTGGAGCAAAGATGCCCGCGGTGTAGAAGTCAAGAATTTCACCAAGGGTCTGACCATCATTGGTGCCAATGGTTCTTCTGCCAACTTCGGGATTTGGATCGTCAAATCTTCTGACGTGGTGGTACAGAACATGCGTATGGGCTATATGCCGGGCGGAGCCAGTGATGGTGATGCGATCCGCGTGGATGCCTCACCCAATGTCTGGATTGATCACAATGAAATTTTCGCTCAAAACCATGAATGTGACGGCACGCCTGATGGAGACACCACGTTTGAATCCGCGGTAGATATCAAGAAAGCGTCTACTTATGTCACCGTTTCCTATAATTATATTCATGGTATCAAGAAAGTCGGTCTTGATGGCTCCAGTTCCAGCGATACCGGCCGTAGCATCACCTATCACCACAATATTTACAGCGATGTGAATGCACGTTTGCCACTGCAACGTGGTGGCCTGGTACATGCCTATAACAACCTGTACACCGGCATTACCAGTTCGGGTCTGAACGTGCGTCAAAATGGTAATGCGCTGATCGAAAGCAACTGGTTTGAAAATGCAGTGAACCCGGTAACGTCCCGTTATGATGGCTCCAATTTCGGTAAGTGGGATCTACGTAACAACAACATTACCAAACCTGCCGACTTCACTACCTACAACATTACCTGGACTGCCGATACCAAAGCTTATGTAAATGCGGACGACTGGACTACCACGGAGGCCTACCCATCCAGCATTCCTTACAGCTATAGCCCGGTCAGCGCCCAGTGCGTGAAAAACAAACTGGCTAACTATGCCGGTGTCAGTAAGAACCTGGCAACCTTGACCAGTTCAGCCTGTAACTAAATCGTCCCCAGCCCGGAATTGATCTCATGGCGGCAGAGAACATTGCACAACTGATGCTGTGAGTACGACGCTTTTATCCGGGCAGATAACGAACAGATGCGACCTGAGCGAGCGATGTCAGCTCGCTCATTTTTTATGAAAAAAACACTACCCTGGAGTAAACAGCGATGAAATGTGATCTTTTATTTGCTGTATTATTTGGCGCCTGCGTGTTGTCGGCTAACGCTGCAACAACCGCAGCGCCTGACTTAAAAGGATTTGGTACCGATACCGTGGCTGGCAGCGGCGGCAAAATTATCCGTGTCACCACCCTCGCCTCCACCGGCACGGGCTCACTGCGTACAGCACTGGCCACAAAAGGCGCGCGTATTATTGTTTTCGAAGTCGGTGGAATCATTGATCTGGATGAACATGACCTGAAACTAACAGAACCTTTTGTGACGATTGCCGGTCAGACCGCGCCATCACCAGGCATTACGCTGATCCGCGGCGGTATGTCCATTTCAACGCACGATGTACTGATGCAACACGTCCGCTTCCGCATTGGTGACGCAGGCCACGCCAAGAAGAGCGGTTTTGAAAAAGACGTCTCTCTTTATGGCCCCAGCGCCTATAACGTCGTGGTCGATCATTGCAGTTTCGCCTGGGGGACTGACGAAAACCTGTCAGTTTCCGGCCCCCGTTACGATGGCCAGTCAGGTACGGCCCATAATGTTACCTTTTCAAACAATATCATCGCCGAAGGCCTTTATGATTCCAGCCATTCCAAGGGCATCCACTCCATGGGAACACTGGTTCATGATAACGTGACCAATGCCGCCATTATCGGCAACCTCTATGCCCAGAATAACGAACGCAATCCCTGGTTTAAGGGCAACGCCACTGGCGTTATCGTCAATAACCTGATCTATAATCCCGGCAAATGGGCCATTCGGATGGGTGCGATACAAAGTGAGTGGGAAGGACGTACTCTGCCCGATAAGCCAAAAGTCGCCATCGTAGGTAACGTGATGTATCACGGTAAAAACACCCAATCCGATCTGTCATTGGTCGGCAGCAATACCACAGGAGGTAATGTCTGGATGAGCGATAACCTGGCTTATGATACTGCGGGGAACGCTGTGGCCCAGACCTCTGGCACTGGCATCAGCCTGCTGAAATCCGCGCCGGTCTGGCCTACTGGTCTGACCGCCATCCGTTCCGGTTCCGTAGTCAACCAGGTCATGCAAAAGGTGGGGGCTCGTCCACTGGATCGCGATGCGGTAGATAAACGCATTATCAGTAACTTCCAGAATCGCACGGGTTCTTTTATCGACAGTCAGGATGATGTCGGCGGCTATC
This sequence comes from Prodigiosinella confusarubida, assembly GCF_002847015.1. Taxonomy (GTDB): domain Bacteria; phylum Pseudomonadota; class Gammaproteobacteria; order Enterobacterales; family Enterobacteriaceae; genus Prodigiosinella; species Prodigiosinella aquatilis. Next base: position 945,419 of record NZ_CP025085.1, on the reverse strand, counting down.
CCACGGCAACTGCGACCAAGCACACACTGACAGTACCATCCAGTAATGTTGACGAATGGCTGCAAACCATGGCAAAAGCACTGGAATAATGCCTATTCGCCATACCTGAACACAACCCGGGGGAACCATTCATGGTTTCCCCTGAGGCTGGCAATGTTCAGCTATCAGGGAAAGTGCCCTCTCGGTGCAGTATGCCCGGATATCTGAGGCTTAAAAACAATATTGCCAATCAGATGCATCATGCCAGCGCTCCGCCAATATCACGCAAACACCCGATATGCATCTTTGCTGTAATAACCTTACATCTTCAGCCAGTTCGCATCTTTTACACCAGATATTGACATTAAGCTATTGGCAAACAGTACAGACATGCCAATATATGCCGATAAAAACGTTAGCCTGAATCACATCATATGGTTTAACAGACACAAACAACGGGTCTAATACCAACCACACACTTATGTTGCCGAGTTTGATCAAAGGCGACACGATCTGCTGTCTCTGTTCTGGTGCCAGATCTTTCAGTCGATAACGGCATCACGATGAATTTCAGAGCATAACCAGCATCCCTTGATGTGACGGGACATTCAGCATAATTACCGATGAGCGCACCATCCCAATATTTCATAACGTGCGCAGGTTAATAACAGTATTTTTTGATTTTCACTTTGAGGTGACGGATGAAAGTTGATATCCCAACTATGTTTATGATGCTCATTGCCATCTGTCTTATTCTCGCCATCTGCGTCCGCTGGTTTGTTCACAGCCAGAATGATCAAGGACTTGAGATTTGTTTCTGGTCTATGATTTTTTTTGCCTGCGGCTTATCTTTGTTGCTGCTTCGACACCACGTTCCTGATGTTATTTCTATTGTGCTCGCCAATACCATCGTGACAACGGGTTATTCTCTGCTTTTACTCTCCGTCATCCGCTTTCAAAAACGTGAAGTCCCATCTTGGGTGCTCTGGGGACCTATTCTTTTCATTCTGATAGCATTCAGTCTGGTTATAGAAAGTATATATTTACGGCTGCTAATTAATGCCGCGGTTTCTTTTATACAAAGCGCAATTATTATCTACTACCTCATGTCTCAAGACGCCTCGCAGCCTTCAAGGGGAAGAAATCTGATGGTGTTAGGTTTAGGTATCAATCTACTGGCGCTGGTCGGACGGCTGGTAGCCACCATCATTCAAAATAATCAACAATATGGTTTGCTCAGCAACTCGTTTCATCATTTTATCTTCAATTTTTCCAATATCCTTACGCTGATGTTTGTGGTCAACGGGATGATGATGATGGCAAAAGATCGGTCAGATCATCTGAATAGTCTGATGGTGAGACAAGATAATCTGACCGGATGCTGGAACCGCATCCGCATTCAGGAAATCGCCCAGCAGGAAATGGCTCGGTTGGAACGTTACGGGCACCCGGTATCCCTGTTGATGATCGACCTGGATAATTTTAAAAAGATCAATGACAAATTCGGGCATGCGGCTGGAGATACCATACTATGCGGCTTTGTGAATACGGCCTGGCAATCGTTGCGGACAACAGATGTACTGGGGCGCTGGGGAGGTGAAGAGTTCGTGGCAATATTGCCATCCACCGGACTGGCTGGCGCCATAGAAACAGCGGAACGCATTCTTTCCTCGCTGGAAACACAGATATTCCCCAACTCGATTCAGATAACAGCCAGCATTGGCATCGCCATCGGTAAATCGACAGACAGCTGGTCAGATTGGCTTGGGCGGGCTGATGCAGCACTTTACCGGGCAAAAGCCAATGGACGAAACCGAGTGGAGCTGGAAACCCTTGAAACGGCAGAAGAGAACGATATAAACAGGCAAGACGCTCATCTGGTTACACTGACCTGGCGCAGCACCTACGAAACGGGTTACGCGGAAATAGACATGCAGCACCGTTTACTTTTTGATAAGGCTAATGATTTCCTGCAACTGATTTTACAAAAATCCTCGTCAGAGGTATTGATTGAGTATGCTGGCAGACTAGCTGATGACATTAGGCGACACATGCAGGATGAGGAGTCGTTTCTGTGGGACAAACATCATCCGATGGCAGCATCACACACCGTTATACACAATAAGCTGCTTGCACAAGTTGACGAGATGATAGCGTGCTGTCAACAAGGGCAGATCGGCAGCATAGAACTATTCCACTATATCGTTTACGAGGTCATCGCCCAGCATATGCTGATTGAAGATCAAAAATTAAATATTGCCACACTGCCCTGACCAAGCAGGAAGCGAACTTCCTGCCAGAATCACTCATTACTTATTTTTTAAAACTTTTGCCGACTGAATGACAATCGGCTTGATGGGAACATTCTGATAAGGACCGACATTTTCGGTTTGCATCTGAGAAATCTTATCCGCCACATCCATCCCTTTTACTACCTTGCCAAATACTGCATAACCGAAATCGCGCTGACCATGATCCAGAAAAGCGTTATCTGCAACATTGATAAAGAACTGGCTGGTGGCACTGTCTTTCTCAGCAGTGCGCGCCATAGCGATCGTACCCCGCACGTTGCGCAAACCGTTATCCGCTTCGTTTTTAATCGCCGGATTAACCGCCTTCGGTTTCATATTGCTGTCAAATCCCCCGCCTTGAATCATAAAGCCAGGGATAACACGGTGGAACGTTGTGCCGTTATAGAATCCGCTATTTACGTAATTCACGAAGTTTTTCACAGATACTGGTGCTTTTTGATTGTCCAGCGCCAATTCAATGTTCCCGGCTGACGTAGTAAGCAGCACATAAGTAGAAGTAGAGGTTGCAGCAAACGCGGGCGAAAATGCGGTTAAAGAAAGAACCGTTGCGACCGCTGCCAGTATACGTTTTGACATGAATAATTCCTTTTTGAGAACCAAGCACTGAAAGCGTAATGATTGTAAATAGCCCTATGCTCCAGCGCTACCCATTTACCTTTTTTTACGCAGTATCGAGATCTAAATGATAGAAAAAGGCGCGATCATCTGTGCGTTTAGTCCGTCTCAACATAAAAAAAGGGCCGGAAGGAGAATCTCACCAGTCAGCCAGAAGTCATGTTTGGCTGACCACCAGGAACTATCCCATTTGTTCCGAGCGAATAGCCAGGTCACGGCTATACTGCCGACTGGCATCCACCAACATAGCAGTATAGGGATTTTTCGGCGTATCCAGTGTCAGTTCCCGCGTTGCCAGCGGCTCCAGAATGAGCATGAAAACTACAATTTTTATTTTTTAGGTACAGCTATCTTTCAGAGGTAAAACGTCATTCTTTACTCAGTGTATGCGCATCGATCCATGCGAAATTGATGTCCTCACCCAGACCCGGTAGTGGCGAAAGATGGACAAAACCGTCTTCATCCATTGGGTCAATCATCCTGTTGAGATAAGCGGCAGGCTCATCGTAATTGAGAAACGGATGCAGCAGACCACGTTCATACCAGCGACAGTTTTTGATGGCTCCCACGACAGCCAGATTGGGCGCACCATTACCATGAATTTCACAATCCATGCCAAAGGCTTCCGCCAGACTGGCAACCTTCATACAAGGTGTGATGCCACCAACCCCCGCCACACCGGCACGTAAAATGTCGCAAGCGCCTTCTTTTACCCAATCGGCCCGACTGAAGTATTTACCGCCCAGACTTTCTGGCCCGATGACATCAATATCGAGATTCTTGTTCAACCAACTGTAGGAGGCCATACTCTGCTCCTCCATTGGCTCCTCAAACCAGGTGAAGTCCAGCTTCTGTAATTCACGGCCGATATACAGCGCGTCGCTGCGGCTATACCAGTGATACCCATCCAGCATCAGACAGATATCTGGACCAACCGCCTCACGCACGGCGGCACAGGCCTTGACATCTATTTTCAGACTGGGCGCGAAAGAAACGGGTGGCATCCAAGTATGCAGTTTGATCGCTTTGTAACCACGCTGTACCAGCTGCTCAGCAAATTGCCCATACTCTTCCGGTGTGGATAAACCGCCTTTCAGCTCATCACCACACATGGTGCTACCGTAAGCTGGCACTTTATCTCGGTATCCTCCCAACAGTTTGTACACTGGCATTTGCAGCACACGGCCTAACAGATCCCAAATCGCCTGCTCGGCGATAGCCAATGCGCGATCAGTCAGTTGATGAGCGCTACCACGCTGCCAATGCACCAGATCCTGCCACAAACGCTCACGATCAAAGGGATTCTGACCAATCAATACCTTACGGAAGAACGCATTGACCACATAGGGACGAATAATCTCTGGCGGTGCAAAGGCATAGCCTTTATCCCCGTTGTCCGTCGTGATAGTCAGCATCGCCATTTTGGCCTGATTTTCTTCACCGGGATGTGAATGCCCGGCGCTATCAGATACGCGATGTGTGGGATAGGTAAAAACGGTGACGTCAATAAATTCTATTTTCACGTTGTGACCTGCCTTGATAGTGAATAGCGACTACGTATAAGAATTTTCCATTACAAAAAGCACACAAATAAGAAACGAATACCCATTAATAGAAAAAATAACAGATATATATTCTATAAAATTCCATGACTAAAAATTCAATATCGAAAAATAAAAGAAATAGCGGGCTAATTTAATAAAAATTATGTTTTATTTTTAGATTATTGGGGATGATGATCGACACGTCATTGGGCAAGTTATGACATTTACAGTAATTATCTATCGAATAATTGGGCATATGACCATATTTTTGTGATCATGATCACTCAGACTTAGAAAATACGCTCAAAAAATGGAAAATTCATCCTGTTGGTTATGCAGCAGATGCCATACCAGGATGCCGCATTAGCATGATGACATCCGGCATTGCCACTCAAGTATTAGGTAAATACAGAAGACGTCCTCACGTAACATCAATGGCAACGGAAATTTCCTGAGGATCGGCAGGATAGCGATAACATCACGCTGTTTTTATGAATGCCTGCTTACACAGGCATAATGACGAGTAACCGTGGGTTATAATCGAATCGGCTTGATATGCCAGATTTCGTCAGCATATTCCTGGATGGTACGATCCGAAGAGAAATACCCCATATTGGCAATATTATGCAGTGTACGACGCGTCCATTCCTCCTCATCGCTATACAACTCATCCACCTTGTCCTGTGTGTCCACATAGCTGCGGTAATCCGCCAGTAACTGGTAGTGATCACCGAAGTTCACCAGTGAATCGAACAGGTCAGCATAGCGATGCGGTTCATCAGGGCTGAAAACGCCGGTGGCAATCTGGGTCAGTGTCCGATGTAACTCTGCATCACGATCATAGTAAATCCGTGGGTTGTAGCCATTGCAGCGCAACTCCTCCACCTGCTCAGCCGTGTTACCGAAAATAAAAATATTATCTTCGCCCACATGCTCCAGCATCTCCACATTGGCACCATCCAACGTACCAATTGTCAGTGCGCCATTAAGTGCAAATTTCATATTGCTGGTACCGGATGCTTCCGTACCCGCCAGCGAAATCTGCTCCGAAAGATCCGCTGCTGGAATGATAATCTGTGCCAGACTGACACCGTAGTTAGGGATAAAAATGATCTTCAGTTTATCCTGCACCAATGGGTCATTATTGACCACTTTCGCTACATCATTGATCAGATTGATAATGTGCTTGGCACTGTAGTATGCCGACGCCGCTTTACCGGCAAAAATAGCCACACGCGGCACACGCTCCGTGTCCATGTCATCTTTGATACGGTTATATAGCGTGATCAGGTGTAATACATTTAGCAATTGCCGTTTGTATTCGTGAATGCGTTTGATCTGCACATCAAACAGCGCATTCGGATCAATCACGACATTCATATGCTCTGCCACATAAATCGCCAACCGCTTCTTGTTATCCAGCTTGGCCTTGCGCACTTTCTGAATAAAAGCCGGATAGTCAATATGCTGTTTCAAATCGTCCAATTGACTAAGGTCAGTACGCCAGGTTTGTCCAATAGAGTCATCCAACACTTTGGACAAAGCCGGATTGGAAAGCGCCAGCCAGCGACGTGGCGTGACACCATTGGTTTTGTTGCAGAAACGGTCCGGAAAAAGCCGGGCAAAATCCGCAAACAGCGAGTGCACCATCAGATCAGAATGTAACTGGGAAACGCCATTGACCTTGTGACAACAGATGACTGCCAGCCAGGCCATGCGCACTTGCCGCCCATGCGTTTCATCAATGACGGAGACGCGAGCCAATAATTCATTATCATCAGGATAACGTGCCTGTACATCATCCAGAAACTGTTCATTAATTTCGAAAATCAGTTGCAGATGACGCGGCAGGATTTTACCTAGCATATCCACCGGCCAGGTTTCCAGCGCTTCGCTCATCAGGGTGTGGTTGGTGTAGGAGAAGACGTTGGTCACTATCTCCCATGCGGCATCCCATTTGAATTTATGCTCATCAAGCAACAGGCGCATCAACTCCGGAATAGCCAGCACCGGGTGCGTATCATTCAGATGGATGGCAAATTTTTCAGCCAGATTGTCATAAGTTTTGTGCATCATCCAGTGACGGATGAGAATATCCTGCACTGTCGCCGAAACCAGAAAATACTCCTGGCGTAAACGTAGCTCACGGCCAGAATAGGTGGAATCATCCGGATAAAGTACACGAGACACATTTTCCGAGTGATTTTTATCTTCCACCGCCGCGAAGTAGTCGCCCTGATTGAATTTACCCAGGTTGATTTCGTTACTGGCCTGCGCGGCCCACAACCGCAAGGTGTTAGTGGCATCGGTATCATAACCGGGGATAATCTGGTCATAGGCACAGGCAACAATTTCTTCCGTTTCCAGCCAGCGGACTTTGCTGCCTTCCTGCTGAAGACGTCCGCCAAAACGCACTTTATAACGCGTGCTATGGCGCACAAACTCCCAGGCGTTACCGTATTCCAGCCAGTAATCCGGCGACTCGGCCTGACGACCATTAACAATATTCTGCTTGAACATACCGTATTCATAGCGAATACCATAGCCGCGCCCCGGCAGTGCCATGGTCGCCATCGAATCCAGAAAACAGGCAGCCAGACGCCCGAGACCACCGTTCCCCAGTCCTGGGTCATACTCCTCTTCCAGCAGCTCATCCAGGTCCAATCCCATGGCATCCAGGGCGGCTTTCAAGTCGTCATATTGCCCCATCGCCAGCAGTGCGTTAGATAGGGTTCTCCCTAACAAAAACTCCATCGACAGATAATAAACCTGCCGGACATCCTGGGACAGTTGAGCCCGATTGGAACGTAACCAGCGTTCTACCATCCGATCGCGCACCGCCAACAATGTCGCATTCAACCAGTCGTGCTTATTAGCGATGCTGGGGTCTTTACCGACGGTAAACATGAGTTTGTAAGCGATAGAGTGTTTCAGCGCTTCAACACTGAGTGTTGGTGAATTATAAATAAACGGAGAGTTCATAATATTCCTTTCCCACTGATGCGTGACTACCACAGACGTTGATAAAGCGCACGATAGGCCTGAGCAGAGACCTGCCAGCTAAAATCCATCGCCATCGCCTGACGTTGTACATATCGCCACAGCGATGGACGCGACCATAATACAAAAACCCGACGAATCGCCCGCGCCAGCGATGCTGCATTGCAATCGCTGAAGACAAATCCACTCGCCAGGCCATCGGCCAGATTTTCCAGCGAGCAGTCTGCTACCGTATCCGCCAGTCCTCCCGTGCGGCGCACCAGCGGTAACGTACCGTATTTCAGGCCGTAGAGCTGGGTTAAACCACAGGGTTCAAACCGACTAGGAACCATAATGACATCCGCGCCGCCAATAATGCGGTGCGAAAATGCTTCGTGATAACCAATCTGGACACCGACCCGGCCATGATATTCCGCCGCCGCCGCCAGAAAGCTTTCCTGCAAGATGGCATCTCCCGCCCCCAGAACCACCAGTTGCCCGCCCTGATCCAGCAATTCGGGCACGGTTTCCAATGCGATATCCAGACCTTTCTGGTTAGTAAGACGACTGACAATGGCAAAAACCGGTATTTTGTCATCGACCGTCAATCCCATAGCCGTTTGCAGATGTTGCTTGTTTTCCGCTTTTCGCGACAGTACATCGCGGTCATACGTACTGATCAGTAACGGGTCGTGGGCCGGATTCCATATCATATCGTCCACACCGTTGAGAATACCGGAAAGGCGGCCTTCCTCTTCCCGGGCTTTCAGTAATCCTTCCATCCCGTAGCCATATTCTGCCTGGGTAATTTCATGGGCGTAAGTCGGGCTGACGGTAGTGACATGATCGGCATAGTACAGCCCCGCCTTCAGGTACGAAATTTGTCCGTAAAACTCCAGACCATAAACATGAAAGTACTCCATCGGCAAATTCAGCTCCGACATATGCCGGGCCTCAAACAATCCCTGATACGCCAGGTTATGGACGGTAAACACCGATTTTGCCGGGCGCCCACGCGCCGCCAGATAAGCGCAGGTCAATCCTGCGTGCCAATCATGAGCATGAACAATATCTGGTCGCCAGAATGGATCAATGCCACAAGCCATTTCCGCGCCTATCCAGCCCAGCAAGGCAAAACGCAGGTAGTTATCAGTATAAGCATACAGCGACGTATCATGATAAGGGCTGCCAGCACGGGCATAAAGATGTGGTATATCAATAAGATAAATTCCTACACCATTGAAATGCCCATAGCGTACCGTCACATGCCCGGCAAATGTATCCAGTTCACGGACCACCTGAGTGTCAGGTATGCCTTTTTTCAGATCGGGAAACGCGGGCAACAGTACCCGTACATCCATACCAGCCTCAATCTGTGCCGCAGGCAACGCACCAACGACATCTGCCAGCCCCCCCGTTTTCAACAACGGGAACAATTCAGAACATACATGTAATACCCGCATTATTACTCCCGTTTGAGCATTCACTTTATTATTCGTATTGGATCACATCACAGACCTATCCACACCATCCGGGTTTATCCGCCACGCTAACGGTAAACTATTTCATTTTTGCCAACATCGCTCGTGTTACCAGCACGATGCCCTCATCAGATCGATAAAAACGCCGAATATCCTCCTCTGCGTTTTCACCAATGATCATGCCTTCCGGAATTTCACAGGCCCGGTCAATAATACAGCGATGCAAGCGGCAGGAACGTCCTATCGTGACGTCTGGCAGTAACACTGAAGAGTCGATGCTACAAAATGAATTCACTCGCACTCGCGGGAACAAAACGGAGTGCGTCACCACCGAGCCAGAGACAATACAGCCACCTGACACCAGAGAATTCATGGTCAATCCGTGACTGCCTGAACGATCCTGCACAAACTTGGCGGGAGGCATGGCATCCATCGCCGAGCGCATCGGCCAGTTGTGGTCATACATATCCAACTCCGGCATTACCGAAGCCAGATCAAGATTCGCACGCCAATAGGCTTCCAGCGTGCCAACATCCCGCCAGTACGGCGGTGCATTCTCATTGGAAGTAACACAGGAAAGGGAAAAAGGATGTGCCCAGGCCAGGCCCTGTTCGACAATTTTCGGGATCAGGTCTTTGCCAAAGTCATGACTGGAATCCGACTGACACACGTCCTCTTCAAGGCGCCGATAGAGAAACTCCGCATTAAAAACATAAATGCCCATGCTCGCCAGCACCTTGTCTGGATGACCCGGCATAGGCGTCGGTTGTTTCGGCTTTTCGGCAAAACTGACAATCCGGTCATCTTTATCCACACTCACAATGCCGAATGCGCTGGCTTCGTTCAGCGGCACTGGCAGGCAGGCCACCGAGCATTCCGCGCCTTTCTCTACGTGGTCAAGCAGCATGCGTGAATAATCCATTTTGTAGATATGATCGCCGGCCAGAATCACCACATATTCGGCCCGATAGCGCCGGATAATATCCAGGTTATGGCAGACGGCATCGGCAGTACCGCGATACCATTGATCATTCCCATCATGCCGTTGCTGTGCAGGCAATAAATCGACAAACTCGTTCATCTCCGCATTGAGGAACGACCAGCCACGTTGGATATGCTGTACCAGAGTATGAGATTGGTACTGCGTAATCACCCCAATGCGCCGAATACCAGAATTCAGGCAGTTTGACAGAGCGAAATCAATAATCCGGTATTTCCCTCCGAAATGAACCGCGGGTTTGGCACGCAGAGCAGTTAAATCTTTCAGTCTCGTTCCCCGGCCACCAGCCAGAATTAGTGCTACAGATTTTAGTGGAAGCTGTCGGGCAAGCATCATAGGATCATTTTTTTCAGCACTAACCATATCGGACTCCTTTTCACTTCTTCACAAGAACACACACTGCATGCGCTTTTCCGTGCCATATCCGGTTATCAATCGGATTTTCTGTTGCATCAAACGGCGAGGACACCTGCCATTCGCCTTCCGGCAGGATCATGTCGCATGCTTGCGGGCAAGCGTTAATCAGTAATAGCCAACGTTCGGAAAGTTGTATTTGTATCCGGTGCTCCCCTTGTTCCCATTCGTGCGGCGTCAATGGCTCTCCCTGTGTATTCAGCCACTGCACGACATTCTCGTCAGCACGCCACCACGACTCCTTTTGCAATGCCGGGATCGATTTTCGTAAACTGATCAGCCCGGCAGTGAACGCAATCAATGTTTTATCTGCATCCAGCCACTCCAGCCAGGTCATCAAATTATCCTGGCAGTAGGCATTGTTATTGCCTTGCTGGCTGTGCCCAAACTCGTCGCCCGCCAACAGCATCGGCGTTCCCTGAGATAACAAGAGTGTGGTCAGCAATGCCTGCTGACTGACTCGCCGCCGGAGCTGTATTTCCGTATCCGCATCCAGCCCTTCGATCCCGTGGTTATAACTGAAATTGCTGTTGGCCCCATCCCGGTTATGCTCGCCGTTGGCTCCGTTATGTTTATGGTTGAAGCTCACCAGGTCGCACAAAGTAAAACCATCGTGGGCGGTGAGCATATTGATCGAGGCCCAGGGCTCTCGACCATGATGTTCAAATACATCGCTGGAGGCGGCAAAACGACGGGCAAATTCCCCCAGAGACAGAGTGCCGTGTAACCAGAAACGGCGCATATCATCGCGGTAACGATCATTCCATTCTGCAAACAGCAGCGGAAATTTTCCTAACTGATAACCACCGCAACCGATATCCCACGGTTCGGCAATCAACTTGCAACCTCGCAGTCGATGATGCTGTTGCAGGACAGTAAATAATGGCGCGGAAGTGCTAAAATCCGGCATCCGCCCCATAACCGTTGCCAGATCAAAACGGAAACCATCCACATGGCACTCTTCATGCCAGAAAATCAGACAGTCCATCACCCAATCGACAACCGCCGGATGATCCAGGCGCAGCACATTGCCGCAACCGGTCCAGTTTTTATAAGTCCCGTCCTGATTCAACCAGTAATAACTGGCGTTATCGATACCGCGCAATGAGAGTGTCGGGCCGTAGATATCCAGTTCTGCGCTGTGATTGAAAACCACATCCAGAATCACTTCGATACCCGCGTTGTGTAGTAACCGCACCGCCTCACGGAACTCATTGAGCGGATCATCACTGGCCGACAGACTGTTATCCACCGCGAACGGCAGCAGCATGTTATAACCCCAGTAATTACGTAGTCCCAACTCTTGCAGGCGTGGCTCATCGGCATGCTGCTGAATGGGCATCAGCTCCAGTGTGGTAATGCCGAGGTGGGTCAGATAATCCAATATCAGCGGATGCGCCAGTGCCGCATAGGTGCCACGAATTGCCGAAGGGATCGCCGTATACCGCTTGGTCAACCCGCGCACATGGGCCTCGTAAATCACGGTTTTTCCCCAGGGAACTTGCGGAAAACGGTCATCCTGCCAGTCATAATCGTCATCAATCACCACGCATTTGGGCATAACGCAGGCGCTGTCACGTTCATCACGTCGTTCATGGCCGCCATGCAGAATCTCATCATCCACGACCTGACCATCCATCAGTCTGGCTCGAGGATCGAGCAACAGCTTGTGCGGGTTAAAACGCAATCCATTCAGCGGATCAAACGGGCCGTCAACCCGGAAACCATAACGCAACCCCGGGAGGGCGCCCGGCAGATAACCGTGCCAGATATCCCCGGTACGCCCTGTCAACGGCAACCGTTGTTCTCGCTGGTGTTCATCAAACACACACAGTTCAACCCGCTCCGCTCCGGCAGAAAACAGGGCAAAATTGACGCCGTTACCATCAAAGTGCGATCCTAACGGCGTCGAATGACCTTCTCGCAGTACCGTCACTCGCCCTCCCTGACCAGATATAAGGTGGCCAATGGCGGCAATGTCAGTACCAGTGATTGCGCACGGGTGTGGCTTCCAACCGATTCGCTGTGCACAACGCCTTCATTACCCTGATTACTGCCGTGGTAATACCATGAATCCGTATTCAGCACTTCCCGCCAGGGGCCCGGCTGATTGATGCCAATACGATAGCCATAACGCGGCACCGGCGTAAAGTTGCTGACAATCAGCATCTCCTTACCTTCTCCATCGCGCCGGATAAAAGCAAAAACGGAATTTTCGCAGTCATCCACCACCACCCACTCAAATCCCTGCGGCTGGTAGTCGCACTGGTAAAGTGGCGGATGCTGGCGATAACAGTGGTTGAGATCTCGCACCAGATGCTGCACACCGCTATGCCAGCCCTCCGGCTCGTCCAGCAAATGCCAGTCCAGACTGGTGTCGTAGTTCCATTCATTGCCTTGGGCGAATTCCCCCCCCATGAACAATAATTTCTTGCCGGGATACGCCCACATAAAACCGTAATAGGCACGCAAATTGGCAAACTTTTGCCAGGCGTCACCTGGCATACGATCCAACAACGAATGTTTGCCGTGCACCACTTCATCGTGAGAAAGCGGTAGGATAAAATTTTCGCTGTAAGCGTAAAGCATGCCGAAAGTCAGTAGATCGTGATGGTACTTACGATGCACCGGATCAAGCTGCATATAGGACAGCGTGTCGTGCATCCAGCCCATGTTCCATTTGTAGTGGAAACCCAACCCGTTATTCTCCGGCGGTAACGTGACGCCGGGATAATCCGTCGACTCCTCAGCAGCGGTGATCACTCCGGGACAATTCTGACCCAGCACCTGGTTGGTGTATTGCAGAAAAGCAATCGCCTCCAGGTTTTCCTTGCCGCCATAATAGTTGGGCACCCATTCGCCCTCCTGACGGCTATAATCGCGGTAAATCATCGATGCCACCGCGTCCACGCGCAAGCCATCAATACCGTAGCGTTCCGTCCAGTAAAGCGCGTTACCTGCCAGATAATTGCGCACTTCATAGCGGCCATAGTTATAAATCAGTGTATTCCAGTCCTGATGGTAACCTTCCCGCGGGTCGGCATATTCATACAGTGAAGTACCATCGAAACAGGACAACCCATAACTATCCGAGGGGAAATGACCCGGCACCCAATCCAGTAACACATTGATACCCGCCTGATGAAACGTGTTTACCAGCATCTGAAACGCTTCTGGCGTACCAAAACGGCGGGTTGGTGCATATAACCCCAGCGGCTGATAACCCCAGCTACCATCAAACGGATGCTCATTGATCGGCATCAGTTCAACGTGAGTAAACCCCATCTCTTTGACATAAGGCACCAGTTGCTCGGCCAGTTCCTGATAGCTGAGCCAGAAATTATTGTCGGTATGACGTCGCCACGATCCCAGATGCACCTCATAAATGGAGATGGGTGCCGGCAGATCGTTAGCCTGCTGACGCTGCACAGAGGATGTCACCTTCTCCGGCAGAGGACTGATCAGAGAAGCAGTGTCTGGGCGCATTTGAGCTTCAAAGGCATAAGGATCCGACTTCAGCAATACATTGTCGTAACAGTCGATGATTTCGTATTTGTAAAGCTCGCCGAAATGGACAGCGGGGAGAAACAGTTCCCATATGCCATTCTCACTACGCAGGCGCATTGGATGACGACGTCCATCCCAGAAATTGAAATTCCCTACTACCGAAACCCGTTGCGCATTGGGTGCCCACACGGCAAAACGCATACCCTCCACGCCATCCAGTGTTTCAGGATGTACGCCCATTCGTTCAAACGGGCGCAGATGACGGCCTTCCGCCAGCAGCCAGATGTCCAAATCCTGCAACAACGGACCAAAACGGTAAGGATCGTCAATCAGATACGTTTCCTTCCGCCAGATGACTGACAGACGGTAACTAAAACGTTTTTTCCGGCGAGGGATTACGGCGGAAAAAAAACCACGCTCATCCTGACAGATCAGTTGTCCCACATTGTGCCCATTGCGGGCATCCACGACATGCACGTCGCTAGCATCAGGAAGCAAAGCCCGTACCTCCAGACCATTAGCAGTTTCGTGCATACCCAACACAGCAAAAGGATCGGCATAGTGGCCGGAAAAAAGGAGATCAATTACATGATGATCAGAAAACCCTGACATGGTATCCATCCTCTAATTAACCATCTGAATTCATTAAATATGTTAAAGGGATAAATGATAATATTGGTGTTATTGTCCGAATAATGATTTCTTAACCCTGTAACAAAAAAGAATTAACCTAACCCTATAAAAAATATGGCTAACCTGATGGGTTATTACTGATCGCGGCAATACCTGATACAAAAAAATGTGTTCATCAAGTTAGCCTTAAATTAGCTTAGTCAAGAAACCAAAAAATATTTAAGAAATAGCTAAACTTTTGCATCGAAATATTATAGGAATAAATTATGAATCATCATTTTACTGAACATTGATCATGCAAATGTCACGCGCCACATTAAAAGCGTAAAATCGGCAGGCACCGATTAGTGAGGTACGTTCCATCATGGTTAGCCAAATCGATCTTATTCTTTCCCTCTTACAGCAAATGTGTGTTTATCTGGTTATTGCCTATCTGCTCAGCAAGACCCCGTTGTTCATTCCACTCATGCAGATCACTATTCGTCTGCCACACAAGCTGGTGTGTTACCTGACTTTTTCGATGTTCTGCATCATGGGTACGTACTTTGGTCTGCATATTGATGACTCCATTGCCAATACCCGGGCTATCGGTGCCGTACTGGGTGGCGTCCTGGGCGGCCCATCAGTAGGGTTTCTGGTGGGACTAACCGGTGGGCTGCACCGCTATTCCATGGGCGGCATGACTGCATTGGCCTGTATGCTTTCTACTATTGTGGAAGGTCTGGTCGGTGGCTTGCTCCATCGCAGCCTGGCCCGGCGTAACCGTATCGATCAACTGTTCCAGCCATTGGTCGTGGCGCTCACTACACTGGTCGCCGAAATATTACAGATGCTTATCATCCTGCTGGTGGCTCGTCCGTTTGACCAGGCACTGGAACTGGTCAAGGACATTGCGTTGCCAATGATGATCACCAACAGCATCGGTGCCGCTATGTTTATGCGCATTCTGCTCGATCGACGAGCGATCTTCGAGAAGTATACCTCCGCATTCTCCGCCAAAGCTTTGCAAATCGCGGCACGGGCCGAAGGAGCGTTGAGACAGGGATTCAATCAACAAAACAGTATGCGTGTGGCCCGCATTTTGTATGAAGAGCTGGGCGTCGGTGCCGTGGCTATCACCGACCGGGAAAAACTGCTGGCATTTATCGGGCTGGGGGATGATCACCATAAAGTTGGTTCGCGCATTACTTCACCTCACACTCACCGGGCGATTGATAATAACCAGGTGGTCTACGCCGACGGCAATGCGGTGCCCTATACCTGCTCCATTTCCCCCCACTGTAAGCTGGGTTCAACGCTGGTCATCCCGTTGCGTGGAGAGGAGCAACGGGTGATTGGCACTATCAAACTGTACGAGCCGAAGAACAAGCTGTTTTCCAGCATTAACCGCACACTGGGCGAAGGGATTGCACATCTGCTGTCCGCACAGATTCTGGCTGGCCGCTTTGAACAACAAAAACAGTTACTGGTGCAATCCGAAATAAAATTGCTCCATGCACAGGTCAACCCTCATTTTCTGTTCAATGCGCTGAATACGCTTTCAGCGGTCATTCGCCGCAATCCAGACTATGCCCGCCATCTGGTGCTATCGCTGTCGACCTTCTTTCGCAAAAACCTCAAGCGCAGCAATGATGAGGTATCGCTAAGTGATGAGATGGAGCACGTCAACGCCTATCTGGATATTGAAAAAGCGCGCTTCGCCGATCATCTGACAGTAGATATTTCGCTGCCGGAATCACTGCTGGAAGCACGGCTGCCAGCATTCTCACTGCAACCCATCGTAGAAAATGCCATCAAACATGGGACCTCCCAGATGCTGGAAAGCGGCCATATTTGCATCCGGGGACGATTACACGCCAACACGCTGGAACTGACGGTAGAAGACAATGCCGGTACCTATCAGCCACGCAGCGGCGGCGATGGGTTGGGCATGAATCTGGTGGACCGCCGTATCAAAGCGCGTTACGGCCATCGCTATGGCATCACCGTGGTCAGTGAGCCGGAGCAATTCACCCGTGTGGAAGTACGCGTGCCATTGACATTACCGGATAAAGTCGAAACGTGTGGTTTTGACAACGAAAAGAAATCCGCCTAATTATCCGTGGTGGAAATAACATCTCCCTGTTTTGGGGCCATCGGCAGATAACGAATGCAGGATAGACCGCTTTATGTAGAATAATTTGCTACTTTAATTATAAATATCCAGCAATATTAAAAAATATTCTCTATGCCACAGCGTAATATACCGAGAAAATAAAATCACCGGCTGCTTGATAATGACGCTAAGTGTAACGCGGCTGGCTCGCAGTAAATCTTGCAATATTCCTAAGTGAGTCCGCCGCTAAATGGGTGATAAGTAACATTAAATGCGTCCGTATGAGATAGCCAATCATATGATAAATAACTATTTTTGTTTAAATAAAAGGCCCAGACTTAACCTGTCCCCAGATATTGCACAAACGTACAATAAAAACGAATAGCATCTGAATTATCGTTTCTTCAACCTGATTACTGTGATCGATTCCTCTGATCAAGATGGGAAAAACACACAATTATGTTCTGTGGTACTTGATATACCCCAAATAATTCGAGTTGCAGGAAGGCGGCAAGAGAGTGAATCCCGAGGAGCTTACTCAGGTAAGTGATTCGGGTGAACGAACGCCGCCAACACACCTGCAACTTGAAGTATGGCGGGTATATAGCTGAATGCGTTGAAACCACAGTTAATGTTGTTGCACATCGCCCTCAGTTTATTCAACTTTTGGTTTTGTCAAAGAAAAATTGAGTATTTTAGCTGTGCTTATTCTTAGAGAGTGAACGGCGTCGTATCCCCCTGAGTCAATGTTCCGCGTCTTGGAGCGAAAAGGCATTGTCACGGTATTTAAATATTTTTATTTATGGCAAAAGGCATTATTCAATCTACAGATAATATTCATGAAGTTGAATATCTCAACGTGTTAAACACTGTTGGCATCAGTGTTACAGAGCAAACAGGAGCTATGATGGAGATCTTTCTCTATGCTGTCAGTGTAATGTACAGCCCCGGTCCCGTTAATTTTATGGGTTTGAATGCTGGACTAACCGGCAATTTCAAAAAAACGGTCGGTTTTTTTATTGGCGTAGGTTTCGCAATGTTTACTCTTTTCCTGCTGTTTGGTTACACTGGAGAAGCAGTGATTTCTCATCGTTATTTACCCTATATTGCTTTAGCCGGTGCAATCTATACATTTTATTTGGCGTTAAAAATGATGACCTCTTATGTAGGGATAAATGGTTCGAAAGAGGCTACGAGAAGAAATAATCTTACTTTCTGGAATGGTTTTTTTATTCAGGCATTAAATCCCAAGGGAATGCTTGTTGTGTTACCAATAACTACAGTGATGTATCCTTCTTCTCATATCACCGGAAGTATGATTCTAACGGTTTCGGCTTTAATTTCTGTAGGCGGCGCGGGCGCACCAGGTATTTATTCTTTTATCGGATCAGTGCTCGGAGAAAGAATCACTAATGAAAAATGGTTTAATAGACTGAATAGATTGATGGGGCTGATGTTGATATCTGCTGGTGTATTTATGGCATACGATTTCTTAATTGGTGTCAATTTAATGTAAGGAAGATCATTATGTTATCCGCTAATTCTCTTGGGTACTCAGGTTGGGAAATTATGCCTGTGGCACACATTTCAAATGATATTGAACGTCAGATAATAATGTAGATACTGGTACCCAGTCAGAATATCTGAAAGGCGCTAAATTTTTGTGCCGTTTCGCTTGGTGTTTTTGCTATGAATAGATTTCCAGCGAAACGGTGTCAAACCGAATGTTTTGGTAAAGTGTCGTGACATATGGCTCTGATCAAAGAACCCCGCGATCATAGCCGCGTCGATGATCGATTCCCCTTGCATTAAACAGGACTTCACAATATCCAGTCTGCGCATCGTTATATAACGGTGGGGGCTGGTCCCAAAAAGCAATCGGAAATCACGAGATAAACTCCAGCGGTCGCGTCCTGCTTGCTCCGCAAGTTCATCTAATGTGATGTTTCTATCCAGTGAGACGTTAATATATTCTCTGGCACGTTCTGCCGCGAGATAATCAAATGATTTATTGTTTGTTATCGACTGCCCTACCGTCTCGCTTAATGCAATGGCAAGATCGTAAAGGGCATCATCCTCTTCCATTGGGTTGATTTGGCAATCCATCTGTTGCAGTAACGTATTGGTTGCCTGAAAAAGTCGAGGGTCGGTGGTAATCCCATTCTTGATGAAAGGAAGTGGCTTACCTTTGAGGATCTGTTGTATCAGGGCTGGCTCAACATAAATCATACGATAGCGGAAGCCTTCCTGCGTTCCAGCTTGGCCGTCGTGCTCCTCATCAGGATAGAGGACGATTGTATTACCTGGCAGACTATGTTGCATGGCGCCGCGGTAATGAAAACTTTGAACACCGGATAAGGTTCTGCCGATAGCAAAGGTATCATGGCGATGCGGATCGTAGCCATGATTTGAAAAATAGGCTTCAATTCTTTCCAGCTTACCCGACTCTGGAGCCCTGTAAACCCAATCTTTCCCGGTAGATAGTTCAACCATCTCATTCCCTCATGTACTTTGAGCACGTTGCAGAAAACCAATAATTTTCTGGTACTGAGACCGAGGTAAATGGGCCCACCATTAAGCCAGATGCGGAACCATCTTGCTCATGTAACCCAGAATACGTTGTCGTTTTTTCCGATCGTAGTCCATCTCGCTCTTGTTACACACATAGGCCTTCGCGCTTAAAGCGTTTCCCATGTAGTCCCCAATTCATACTTTGGAAAAATCTTTCGGCTCAAGCTTGTAGTGGTCATTCATAATAATTTTACTAAGGTTGCCATGTGTTAGCCAGAGAAGGGCTGCCATATCAGGCCCTTTAAGTATTTTTATTCAACACTGCCCCTTGAGCAAGAAGTTGAAGCGCACATACAAGCCTATTTGACAGCAACAAACAGGCGAGATGGTGAGGCTCAAGAGTTAGCGACTGATGCATGCAAAGCAACGGGACTCTTTTTTGAATAAAACGTTGGCATCACCGTGGTCAGTGAGCCGGAGCAATTCACCCGTGTGGAAGTACGCGTGCCATTGACGTTACCGGATAAAGTCGAAACGTGTGGTTTTGACAACGAAAAGAAATCCGCCTAATTATCCGTGGTGGGAATAACATCCCCCTGTTTTGGGGCCATCGGTAGATAACGAATTGATCTCTTCCCGTTGTTCAGTACCGACGTAAAGTAGAGTTTTCGGCCCTTCTTCTCCATAAAAAAGAGATCAAGTTGGACTGACTTCTCTCACTATTGACATATTATCAACTCAGTAGTTTAGTATTTGTTATATTGTTAAACCATGGGTGAATCTATGTCATCAAAGTTAAACTGGCTTTTGCAGAAAACTGCGCCAGGTTCCTTGATATTACAGTCCTGGCTGACAAAAAATGGTATCAGCCCTTCTTTAGCCAATAAGTATATGCACAGCGACTGGTTACAAAAGCTACGTGCCGGGGTATACGTGCGGAGTGGGCGCGACCCTCAGTGGAGTGATGCCGTCCTATGCCTCCAAAATCAGCTTGGGATTTCTGTTCATCTGGCGGGGCTTACTAGCCTGACCTATCAGGGACGCTCTCATTATCTTCACTTAACACGCCAGGCGATTTGGCTTTGCGTAGAAGATAAAGCTTCATTGCCAAAATGGTTCAAAGAATTTCCCAATGTCGAGTGGCTTTTACTTTCTAACCAGAAGCTCAATATGCATGACGAAAAATATCTGACAGAGGTTGAAATTAAAGGAGGGCGGTTGAAAGCGAGTGTGCCGGAATTAGCTGCTTACGAGATTGCTAATGCAGTCCCTGGTTCACTTTCATTTGAGCACGCAGCGGAGCTGTTTCAGGGGCTGGTAAACCTGAGTCCGCGTAAAGTCGAATTGTTGTTACAGTCCAGTCGAGCAGTGCAAACTAACCGGCTTTACCTGTTTCTGGCCGATCACTATGCTCATGCATGGGTTAAGCGGATAGATAAAGCCAACATTGACTTGGGGGCTGGGAAACGGCAGATCGTATCTGGTGGCAAGCTAGACCCAAAATATCAGATCACTGTTCCAGAGAGTTTTGTTAGCAAAGGGATCTCGCATGGATAAGCATTCACCTTATTATCGGCAAGTTGAGTTGCTGCTCAGTGCATTACCTGTTGTGGCATCAGAGCGATGCTTTGCACTAAAAGGTGGGACGGCGATAAACTTGTTTGTTCGTGATTTCCCACGATTATCGGTTGATATCGATTTGGCTTACATTCCTCTGGAAAGCAGAGATGTGGCATTGCCAAATGTGCGGGCTGCTTTGACGCGTATTGCAGAAATACAGCAACAACAGGCGGGCATTTCGGCGGTGCTACAAACGAATAATCCTGATGAAATGCGTATTATTGTCTCTTCTCCGGAGGCACAGATAAAGATAGAAGTTTCGCCTGTTACGCGAGGTACACTGTATCCCCCGGAAGAACGTGATGTTGTTGAGGCGGTAGACGACGAGTTCGGTTTTGCTACTATTCAGGTTGTATCACTTGCAGATCTCTATGGTGGCAAGCTTTGCGCTGCTCTGGATAGGCAACACCCCCGCGATTTTTATGACGTCAAAATGCTGCTCGAAACGCAAGGTATCGATCGCCACATCTTTAATGGTTTCATCACCTATCTACTGGGACACCCGCGCCCATTATCAGAGGTACTAAATCCCCGCTGGAAAGATATTTCTCTACCATATGCAAATGAATTTAATGGGATGACATTCGATGCGATCTCTCTGGAAGAACTCAATGCGATACCCAAATTAATGGTTACTGCTCTCAAAGCACAATTCACGCAGCGGGATTATGATTTTCTGATGTCTTTCAAACGTGGTGAGCCGGACTGGAATCTCGCTCCTGAAGACCAGATTCAGCATCTACCAGCGGTTAGGTGGAAGTTACGAAATATTGGTCGGATACCAAAAGATAAACATATTCAGGCGTTGGCGAAG
This sequence comes from Prodigiosinella confusarubida, assembly GCF_002847015.1. Lineage (GTDB taxonomy): Bacteria > Pseudomonadota > Gammaproteobacteria > Enterobacterales > Enterobacteriaceae > Prodigiosinella > Prodigiosinella aquatilis. The sequence continues at coordinate 923,915 of NZ_CP025085.1, read as the reverse complement.
CTTGAGACAGTTCTTGCCGAGTGGATAGAGTAGTTTATCATTTAATCTATACATTCACCCTGGGTATCACTACATGGTGATTTGTAAACCACATGCACTAATCTATCAAAGCACAGCAGCGTAGTAACAACAGATAAATCAAATTGTTATAAACGTGTAGGTTAAAGCGCAGTTTTTACTGGTTTTATATAAATAATCTTTATTTATCAGCACTAACGCACCAATTCATCATGGGCGTGTGCAAGCTAACTTCTTTTTTTCCCATTTAAATAAATCACTTATAAACCATAATGGCAAATTAAGGGGGGGGGGTGATTTTGGGGTAATTTGAGCCATATTTTTCATGTTCTCCCAAATGCTATCCAGTTCTCCGGGAGACTCTAAGTCTATCCAACGCGCAGAGACTTCCATGAGCATTGAGTAGTCTTGGTGTCCCATCTGGTTGGCGATGAAAGCAAGGTTGCCCGCGCCGTCAGGTTCCACACCTTCAACGGCCAGGTTCGCCAGAGAAGGGCTGCCATATCAGGTCCCTTAAGTATTTTTACTCAACGCTGCCCCTTGAGCAGGAAGTTGAAGCGCACATACAAGAATATTTGACAGCAACAAACAGTCGAGATGGCGAGGCTCAAGAGCTAGCGACTTATGTAGTGGTGGGAATAGCATCCCCCTGTTTTGGGATTATCGTTAGAAACGGATACAGGATAAACCGCTTTATATAGAATAATTTTCTACGCCCCCCCTAAATAGCCGGTAATATTAAAAAAACATTCTCTACGCCACGGCGTAATATTATAGGGAAGATAAAATTACCGACCGGTTGATAGAAGCAAGAATAAATAAATTGATTGTCTTATTAGACATAAATATCAAATAAAAAACTCTGTACATGTCAATAACAATGAAACCGACTAATCAGATGTTTGGGATTTATTCCGGCGTAGTAAAGCCGGTCAAGGCATTATAATGCGCATTCCGCGTCGTATGATGCACATAGTTATAAGTGGGTTAAAAACAGTATTATGGTCTGCGTGGTGCTTTAACGTGGAGCACCATTACTCTAAATGCTTCGGTTCTATGTTTTACCTCAATCTGTGACCCGATAGTTAGTTTGATAGATTGTTTAATTTTCACTGGTTTGGTTTACAAAGTACTGGCGCAGCATAAATACCCAGGTACTTCGCTGATGATAATCATTATTACCGGCTTATTACTTTGTATTTTCCCATTCCCGACATTTTCATAAATTAACGGCATCGGCTACTACCTGCTGTCACGGTTTAAAGGTATTAATTATGAGTCATGTTAGTCATTCAGCAGTGTGGGACGAATTTATCCGGGCGCTAATCCAGGAAGTTAAACCTGCGATAGGCTGTACTGAGCCCATCTCATTAGCGCTGGCATCCGCTATAGCTACCTCCTATTTATCCGGCACGGTAGAACGCATCGACGCACGGGTCTCGCCAAACCTGATGAAGAATGGGATGGGGGTAATGGTTCCAGGTACTGGAATGGTCGGATTACCAATAGCGGCTGCAGTTGGTGCATTGGGAGGGAACCCGACAGCCGGGTTGGAAGTGCTTAAACAGGTTACGCAGGAACAGGTGGTGGCAGCCAAAGCGATGCTATCACAAGGGAGAGTAAATATTGGGATGCAGGCCGGGGATGAAATCCTGTTTGTAGAATCGCGGGTTCATCACGGCGATGAATGGGTTGCTGTCACCATTACCGGGAATCATACCCGTGTGATAAGAATCGTGAAGAATGACGACGTGCTTTTTGATGCGACGACAGAAACGGCGTCATCTATCAATGCCGAGACGTACCAACAGGGTTATTGTCTGAAACAGGCCACAGCGCAACAGATTTACCAGTTTGCGACTGAGGTCCCCTTTGAGCAGATCGCGTTTATTTTACAAGCGGCCACACTGAACGAGAACTTGTCCAGCGAGGGACTGAGCCGTAATTATGGCTTGCATATTGGCGCCACTTTATCCCGGCAGCGTGAACGCGGCTTACTGGTTAAAGACCTGCTGTCCGATATCATGATCCGCACCGCTTCTGCCTCTGACGCACGGATGGGCGGCGCGCTATTGCCAGCAATGAGCAATTCAGGTTCCGGCAATCAGGGTATCGCAGCGACAATGCCAGTGGTGGTGGTGGCGGAATATCTGGACGTAAGCGAAGAAAAATTAGCCAGAGCGTTAACCTTGTCACATTTGATGGCGATTTATATTCATAGCCAGTTACCAACCTTGTCAGCATTATGTGCTGCCACTACAGCATCAATGGGTGCGGCAGCCGGGATGTCTTGGCTATTGGAGCCACGCTACGAGCTGGTCGCTATGGCAATTAGCAGCATGATTGGCGATATTAGCGGGATCATATGCGACGGTGCCGCCAACAGTTGCGCCATGAAAGTGTCTACCAGTGCGACGGCGGCTTATAAGGCGGTATTGATGGCGCTGGATCGCAGTGGCGTGAGTGGCAACGAAGGGATTGTGGCTGGTGATGTGGATAAATCAATTGCCAACCTGTGTGCGTTAGCCTGTGGTTCAATGCAGCGAATAGACACTCAGGTCATTGATATTATGGTAAGAAAAGCCTATGCCTAGCGCACCGGGAATAACTGTCATAAGCTATGTATCAGGCTACTGACGAACCTGCGCTCGGCGTCGAACGCCATCTCTGGCATGACTGTTTGGGCGCAACGTTCATGGGCACCACCTCGCTGGTTATGTCGTTATCTTCAATTTTTCGCGCTCGTTTATCTGAGCACGGTTCCCTTGTTAGTCGTTTTCTGTCAGAGCGGGGAAACCTGTTTTTCCGTCCCCCATCCTTTCTTTTCATTCTGTGATCCACATTAACCTTTCAGGCTCCCCACCCGTAGCTAATAATGTCAACATGGCAATAAAAACAGCGTTTCAAATTACTTAGCTAATAAGGATAAGGAGGCAACATGCCGTATCAGGCCAACCCGTCACGCTATGAATCCATGCAATATCGCTACTGTGGGCGTAGCGGCCTTAAAATTCCCGCGCTATCCCTCGGCCTATGGCACAGTTTTGGCCACGTCAACGCCCTTGAGTCACAGCGCGCACTGCTACGTAAAGCCTTCGATCTGGGCATCACCCATTTTGATCTCGCTAATAACTACGGTCCGCCATCAGGGTCCGCCGAAGAAAATTTTGGGCGTCTGCTAAAAGCGGATTTCGCGGGCTATCGCGACGAACTACTGATTTCCACCAAAGCGGGATACGATATGTGGCCAGGGCCGTATGGTTCGGGCGGCTCACGGAAATACCTGCTCTCAAGCCTTGATCAAAGTCTGAAACGTATGGGACTTGAGTACGTCGATATTTTCTATTCCCATCGCGTGGATGAAAACACACCGCTGGAAGAAACCGCCGCTGCACTCGCTCAGGCCGTGCAATGCGGCAAGGCACTGTACGTTGGCATCTCTTCCTACTCGCCGGAGCGTACTCAAAAGATGGCTGAGTTACTACGTGAGTGGAAAATCCCGCTGCTTATCCACCAGCCTTCCTACAATCTGCTTAACCGTTGGGTGGATAAGAGTGGCTTGCTGGACACGCTTGAAGATAACGGTGTGGGCTGCATCGCCTTTACGCCACTGGCGCAGGGTCTATTAACCGGGAAATACCTCAACGGCATTCCCGCGGGTTCACGTATGCAGGTCGAAGGAAAAAAAGCGCGTGGCCTGACGGAAAAGATGCTTTCAGAGACCAACCTTAACAGTTTGCGTCTGCTTAACGATATGGCGCAGCAGCGCGGCCAAAGTATGGCGCAAATGGCGTTGAGCTGGCTGCTTAAGGACAACCGCGTGACGTCGGTATTGATTGGCGCGAGCCACCCAGAGCAACTGGAAGAAAACGTGAACGCACTGGAAAATCTGTGTTTTAGCGCGGAAGAACTCGCCATTATCGATAAGCATGTAGCAGACGGACAACTGAATCTATGGCAAGCGTCGTCAGACAAATAACAGGGCTGAAGACATCTTTTACGTTTAACATCGGATACTCAGGGTGAGTGCCTTTCCCTCAGTTATTCCCTCTTGCCTGAATCATGGGTGACATCCAGTACATCGCGCAAAAAATCACCCAGATAGTTAAACGCGGCCACAACCAGCACGATGGCAATCCCGGCGGGCAACATCTGCTCCGGGTGCGTCATCATCACGTTTTTGGCCTCACCCAGCATCGCGCCCCACTCTGGTGTCGGGGGCTGAACACCCAGGCCAAGAAATGAAAGTGCGGAAAGCATCAGAATGACCGCACCACTGTCGGTGGTCGCCAGCAGGGCCATTTCTGCCGCCGTTACTGGCAATAGATGCCGCAGTACGATATAGCGCGGTGAGCCACCAATCAGCCGGGCGTAATGAATATAATGGCCGCTGCTGTATTGCAGCACGATGCCGCGAATCATGCGGGCATACCACGCCCATTTCACCAGCAATACCGCCAGCAGGATATTGCCTAACCCCGGCCCCATCATCCCTACCAATGCAAAAATCATCACTTCCGCCGGGAAAGCCAGCATCACATCACACAAACGCATCAACAGCGCATCCACGCGGCCCCGACAATATCCCGCCAATACGCCAATGACCATGCCGACCAACAGCGTGACACTCATTGCCAGCAGCGACACAAATACCGTACTGCGGATACCGAACAACAGACGCGACAACACATCACGGCCCAGATGATCGGCCCCCAACAGATGGTTCATGCTGATGCCCTGGTATTTATCACGCCACGACACTAACAGTGGATCATGTGGCGCGATCCAGGGTGCCAGCACGCCGGTCAGCAAGACCAACAGCAGAAGAGACAGACTTAATTGCACCAGACAATCCGCTTTTAATATCTGCCACAATCGTCTGATCATCGCGTCACCCCCTGACGTAACCGTGGGTCCAGCCACAATTGCAGCACATCGATCAGGAAATTACCGACCACAAACAGCAATGCCATCAACAGGATGTAAGCCTGAATCACTGGATAGTCGCGATTGAAAATGGCGGTGACGCACAATCGCCCCAGTCCGGGCCAGGAAAAAATATTTTCGATCACCAGTGTACCGGCAATCAGTTTGGGAATACTCATTCCCAGCGCCACCAACGGTGAATACAGCGCATTCACCAACACATGCCGCCACAGGATACGACGCTGAGACAAACCGCGCGCTTTGGCATATGTCACATAAGGTTGGTTGAGATGACTCAGCATGTTATTGCGCAGTAATCGCACATAGGTGCCGAGATAACCCAGCGCCAGCGTCAACGCTGGCAGAATCACCGCGCCGGACTCAGTCATCCCGCCCACAGGCAGCCAGTCCAATTTTAACGCCACCAGCCAGAGCAGCAGCAACCCTGTCCAGTAATTCGGCATGGCAGTCAGCAGGAATAACAAGGTGCGCAACACCTTATCCGGCCAGCGTCCAACACGGACAACACATAACATCGCCAACGACAGTGATCCAACCAGAATCATGCCCAGTGCCGCGCCAGCCAGCCGCAATGTTGCAGGCAACGCCAACATCAGCTCCTGCCAGACGCCATCACGGGTTACAAACGAAGTGCCAAAATCGAGATGCAGACTCTGTTTTAGCCAGGACAGATATTGTTGCCAGAACGGTTTGTCCAGACCCAACTCATGGTGCATGGTAGCGATGGCGGCATCGGTAGGGACAATGGCATTCACCCGCAAAGCAACCTCGGCGGGGTCAGAAGGCGAAAGACGGATCAGTGTAAAAGCGATCAGGGAGATCACCAATATCAGTGGCACCATCATGCAAAACCGGGTTAACAGATAACGCGTCATCCTCCACCCGTAATCAGCGGAAAAACATCTTTTCAAACGGGATTTCGTACTGAGAGGGATTGAATGAAACCCCTTGCAGACATGGGCTGAACACCGCTTTGGTCCGCGAGTAGGTCAGCGGGATATACACACATTCATTCGCCAGTGTCGTCAAAATCTGTCGGTACAGTGATTTGCGAGTCACTTCATTATGCGCAATCAGCACCTCGCCGATCATACGGTCGATGTCGGCCTTGTCTGGCAAGCCTTTTTGCCCCTGATAATCGGCGTGAGCCGGAATGCGAAAAGAAGAGACGTAAGATTGCGGATCGTAAGGTTTTCCCCAGGATAACGAGTATTGAATATCAAAATCACCGGATTTCTGGCGGTCCAGATAGGCCTGTTTTTCCTCACCCAATAACACCAGATCCACGCCAACCTGCCGAAAATCACTCTGCACCATCTCGGCGATATCCCGTTCGCCAGCATTGTTGCTGTTATAGGAAAAAAGCAGTTGCAGCGTTTTACCCTGTTTCTGGCGCACCTTGCCGCCACGGGGCAATGTCCAGCCAGCAGTATCCAGTAACGCATTGGCTTTTGCCGTATTGTAGCGGTAGATCGGCAGGTCAGGGATATTGGCATATGGCACACTACGCGCCAGTAGGGTATCCGCTACGCTTTCACTGCCCGACATGACGCCCTGCGCTAGTGCTTCTTTATTCACCGCATATTCCAGCGCCATCCGAACCTGACGATCCGACGTGATCGGGCGACTGCTGTTGAGCACTAATGCCCGTGACGCTACCGGTTCACTGATGTCGGTATGAAACTTTCCGGCAGCTTGCAACGCGATAAAGCTATCACTGTTCAGCATGTCGCCATCCGCACCGTAAATAAGCTGAATATCGCCCTTTTTCAGTGCCATCAACATACTCTGTCGTTCGGGAATGACTCGCCATACCACACGCGAAATGCGTGGCCGACTTCCCCAGTAATTCGGGTTAACGGCAAACACCGCGTACTGGTTTTTCACATGCTGGGTTAACAGCCACGGCCCGGTACCACTATAGCCGCTGACCCCCTTTTTAGTCTGGCCATCGATGAAGCTACGGGGGGAAATAAAACGGAAAGGCCGTGTCAGCCCCAGTTCAATCAGCGTCGGGTAGTAGGGATTTTTCAGATATAACGCCACCGTGAGGTCATCCACAACCGCCACATGGTCAATCTGTTGCACCAGTTCCAGCCAGGCGTGCCGCTGGTAGTTGGCCAGCACAGCATCAATGTTCAGTTTCACCGCTTGCGCATTAAATGGCATACCGTCGCTGAACATAACATGCGGGCGCAGATGGAAGGTGTAAACCTTACCATCCGGTGAAATGTCCCAGCGCTGCGCCAGCCAGGGTTTTACACCATCGTTGGTGTTAATGACCAGCGACTCAAACACCATGTTCTGCGCAGCCATTTCCCCGCGGTAAAGATGCGGGTTAATATCACGAATATCTTTGGTACTGGCGTATTGCAGCGTGGTTGTACTCTCCGGCCGGGATTCCGCCGCAGGCAAACCAAACGCCGTCATCAAGCCGGTAAACAGCAGCAGGATCAGATTTTGAACAGGTTTCATTGTGATCACTTCGGCTTATTTTTCCGCGCACACCAAAAATAGTGGCGTTGAGGCGTAGTTCACTCTCTCCGTTTCATCCCACAGCGTTTCGCCAACGCGGGTATCCATCATCACTTTGTGATAACCGCAGTGCAGCAGTGCGGCAGTATCCCATTGCGGGCGACGCTCACGGCTGAGCGGAAGTTGGCGGGCGATGTTTTCCATCGCAGTGGTATCCGTGTTGACGTAGTGATCGTCCAGCCCCAGATAACGGGCATTGGCGCGATCCTCCAGATACCCCAGACGGCTGGCCTCATCAAACAGTTGCAGATACCAGTTGGCATCAAAGTTCACCATCCGTCCGCCGGGCATCAACACCCGCCGCCATTCCTGATAGGCACACTGTGGCGCATCCAGATTCCAGGTCACGTTACGAGAAACCACCAGATCAAAGCTGTCATCGTCAAACGGCAGGTTATGCACATCCGAGTGGACAAAATTGATCGATACGCCATGATGTTCTGCATTGTCCCTGGCTTGATCGAGCATCGCTTCCGTAATATCCACCGCCGTAACCTGATGCCCCGCCAGCGCCAGCGTAACCGCGAAAAAACCCGGCCCGGTGCCAATATCCAGCACCCGCAACACCGGTTTATTCGGCGCATATTCAGTAATTTTACTCAGCCAGGCGACTCGTTTGGCATTAGCGAGCTCGGCAACATTAATCTGGCTGTAATCGGCAGCACGATGGCTCCAATAACGCTGGACGTCCTCCAGCAACGGCTGGTTATCCTTATCAAGGAGAAGTTGACTCACACGGATCATCCTTTAATCGGTAATATGTTGGTCGGAAATGCCTCTGCCCACGACGGTCTGCTTGACGGGATACCAAAAAGGGAGAGGGAAACTACTGTGCCGATTTATAACAGATTGTCTGGTGTGGGTTAATTACAGTGTATGAAGTTTTCATAAAAAATCATACTTTCTTGATCTGGCTTAATATTGCAGCACGTTACCACCGTGTTTTGGGCCGCAAAACGATGCAGCCGGAGAGATAATATTCAGCAGAGAGCAAAAAACGGAATCGCAGGCCCTGGCATTACAGCGGAATCAGATTAAGACGGCCATGGCGCACACCGGTCTGGGCAATCACCGATTCGGCAAACTGTTCCACCAGCGAGGTCATACCACGCAGGACCACTGTTTCCACGCATTCATCATGACTCAGATGGATGTGCATGGTGGAGACGGTCAGGTCATGATGGTCATGCTGCATACCCGCCAGACGGCTGGAAAGCTGGCGTTCATGATGATCATAAACGTAGCTCAACACCGCAACGCAGTGTGCTTCTTTATCCGCTGCCACCGTCATTTCCCCCAGTTCACGGCGCAGCATATCCCGAAACGCTTCCGAACGATTGGCATAACCTTTGCGTGTCATCAGCTCGTCAAAGTCTTCCGCCAGTTGGTCGTCCATTGAAATCGTCAGTCTTTGCATTGTCATCCTCATAGGGGAAAGAAAAATACCGCCAGCCGCATTATATACTCTATGTTCCATTCGGTTGCAGCGTCAGTGATACGGCGCGATATGTCAACATCCTGTAATACTACACCGCTAATTTAGGCCTGATATACCTTACTTCCGTTGCTGGCAACGGTATGCATTGCCGGTGTAATTATCGCTTTCTTCAGTTTATTCTACGGGATGCAGATCGCCATTTTGTTGGTCTCTTCACAGGTTCAAACCCCCAGACCGATAATTATCTTTCAAGATTAAGGGGGAAACGTCTGCATTGTCGTGATGTCGGGTTACCTGACGTTTCTTGACCACACAGATACTGTGTTGATGAATCCCCTGAGGGTCCGACATTACCCGCCAGCGATTTGTACTGGCCGGTATAATGCTGTTGTGAAAGGAGACACACAATGCCGAAACTCACCGCAATCAGTGGCGTAGGAGGGAAGAACCCTGCCGCATTTATGGTCGAAGTAAACGGATTTCGTTTACTGCTGGACCTGGGAATGGGTCCAGAATCGGGGATATTACCCGATATCCAGAATGTATCGCCACCGGATGCCATCTACCTAAGCCATGCCCATGAAGATCATTGTGGTGGGCTGGCGCTACGTTCCCAGTGGGGCAACCCGCCAGTTTACACCACCGCCATGGTCTGGCAGCAGATCCCCACCACCGTAGTGGCCGAAACCGATCGCCATACCCTGCTGGAACACGGGCACGGACATATCGGCCCGTTGAACGTCATCACCGGGCGCAGTGGTCACTCACCCGGTGGTATCTGGCTGCATCTGAATGAAAGTACAGGCATGACCTACACTGGCGACTGGAGTACCGAATCCAACGTCTTCCCCTTCGATCTGCCTCCGCAGGCAGCGCTACTGATCACTGATGCCACCTATGGTGATCGCACTCAGTCGTTGCCGGAACAGAAGTCCGTTCTGCTACAACAGGCACGGGAAGGTGCCGTCATTGCAGTTCCGGCCTGGGGTCGTGCGCCAGAAATAGCGCTGTATCTGATGGAGTCCGGCATCATGCCGCGGTTTTGCCCGCAGATCATACGGGAAATCACCTTACAGTTGCCGAAATTATCCGGATATGTGAAGGACAGACTATCCACACTGCTGACCCAGCAAACCACACAGCCTTACCAGCCAGATGATGTGATTATCTGCTGTGATGCCACAGCAAAAAGCGGGCTTTCTGCCGAACTGAGTCAACAGACCGAGACATTCCGTTTTATCTTCGGCAGTTATATCGCACGTGGTACACCGGCGTTAGCAATGCTGCAAGCGGAAAAAGCGCGCTGGCTACCCTGGAACGTTCACCCCCGATTGCAAGATCAACTGATGCTGGCAAAAACCACCAACGCCAGTCAGATTCTACCCGCATTTGTGGCACCCTATAACGCCTCACAGATCGAAGAAAGGTTGTCTGGCCGTATTACCTGGGAAAAAGAGTGTGAATTTTAAACCGGAAGCAGAACGCTAAGTGGTAAATGTAGTGCTGAATCCGGCCTATTGGTAAGGGGGGGTACCGCAACAGGCGCATTCGCTAGGGAATGCGCCTGTTTTACAGAAACTACAGCAGGATACGCAGCATGCGGCGCAGTGGTTCAGCCGCGCCCCACAGCAATTGGTCACCCACGGTGAACGCGGACAGGTACTGTGGCCCCATGTTTAGCTTACGCAGACGCCCAACCGGCGTAGACAACGTGCCAGTTACTGCGGCAGGTGTCAGTTCACGCATGGAGATGTCACGGTCATTCGGTATCACTTTCACCCAGTCGTTATGCGTTGCCAGCATCTGTTCGATTTCCGGCAGCGCCACATCTTTCTTCAGCTTGATGGTGAATGCCTGACTGTGGCAACGCAGTGCCCCAACGCGCACGCACAGACCATCAACTGGAATCACACGCTGAGTACCCAGAATCTTGTTGGTTTCTGCCTGACCTTTCCACTCTTCACGGCTTTGACCGTTATCCAGTTGTTTGTCAATCCACGGAATCAGACTGCCCGCCAGCGGTACACCGAAATTGTCCACTGGCAGAGATCCACTACGCGTCAACGCCGTGACTTTCCGTTCGATATCCAGAATCGCGGACGCCGGATCGTTTAACTCGTTAGCCACTTCAGCGTTCAATTGCCCCATCTGCACCAGCAGTTCGCGCATATGACGTGCACCACCGCCGGATGCGGCCTGATAAGTCGCAACCGACACCCATTCCACCAAATCGTTGGCAAACAGACCACCCAGCGACATCAGCATCAGACTGACAGTACAGTTACCACCAATAAAGGTTTTAACACCGTTATCCAGACCTTGCTTAATTACGCCATGGTTAACGGGATCCAGAATAATAATTGCGTCATCACTCATACGTAGAGAAGATGCGGCGTCGATCCAGTATCCTTGCCAGCCACTTTCACGCAGCTTTGGATAAACTTCATTGGTATAATCGCCGCCTTGACAGGTAATGACGATATCCAGCGCCCGCAGCGTGTCCAGATCGTAAGCGTCCTGCAATACACCTTGCTGACCACCCAATGTCGGTGCTGGCTGACCGTGCTGAGAAGTGGAAAAAAATACCGGGCGAATCGCATCAAAATCGCGTTCTTCCACCATGCGCTGCATGAGTACCGAACCGACCATGCCGCGCCAGCCAATAAAACCAACATTTTTCATGGTAACTGTCCTGCTTGGGATGACAAAAGAAGTCTGGCTGCCAGTTATGGCAGTAAACATAGTTTAAAGTGATGACATTCAGCCTTACAAAATGTACACAAAGTCGCAAGTGAATTTATTCGATAACACAAGGTTTTTCAGCAGTAGACCTAATATTACGGTCACTGCCCGATGTTCAGGGATTAAAGGAGTCCACCACTAACATGACCGAAATGATCTCGGCAACCGTGCTGTTGCTATTAATTATGGACCCACTCGGTAATCTGCCGATTTTTATGTCGGTGTTAAAACATCTGGATCCCAAACGGCGACGCATCGTGTTGATGCGGGAAATGATTATTGCACTGGGCGTTATGCTGGTTTTCCTGTTTGCCGGAGAAAAAATTCTGGCAGTGCTGAATCTGCGCACTGAAACCGTGTCGATATCCGGTGGCATCGTGCTGTTTTTGATCGCTATTCGTATGATTTTCCCGTCACAGGAAGGGGATTCCACCGGGTTGCCGGCCGGGGATGAACCTTTTCTGGTACCGATGGCCATTCCTCTGGTTGCCGGCCCGTCTATACTGGCGACGTTGATGCTGTTGTCACACCAGTACCCGTATCAACTGTTGCACCTGGCGCTGGCGCTGTTTATCGCCTGGGGTATCTCTTTTGTGATTTTGCTGATGTCGAACGTATTCCTGCGTCTGTTGGGGGATAAAGGCGTCGGCGCGTTGGAAAGGTTGATGGGACTGGTACTGGTCATGCTATCCACCCAGATGTTCCTGGATGGTGTGCGCGCCTATATGCAACTGTAACTTGAACGGTGGATCCCGCCCTCACGGGAATCCACCGTTCAACGACACAACTATCCGCCTATTCCGCCTTACAGAAATAAACTGCCAAGCCCCGCCAGCAGGAAGGCGATGGTACCCAACAATGTTTCCATTACGGTCCAGGTTTTCAGCGTGGTTTTCTCATCCATTTCCAGAAAACGGCCAACCAGCCAGAAACCGGAATCGTTCACATGTGACAAGACGGTGGCGCCACCGGCAATCGCAACCACAATGAAGCACAGATCAAACTGGCTCAGACCGGCCGTCGCCGCTACCGTCGGAGCCATCAATGCGGCGGTGGTCGTCAACGCGACGGTCGCCGATCCCTGAGCGACTCGCAATGCCGCCGAAACAATAAACGCCGCCACAATCACTGGCAGTCCGGTATCGGAAAGCATCTCCGCCAGAGCGTTGCCAATACCGCTGGCACGCAACACGCCGCCGAACATCCCGCCAGCACCGGTCACCAGAATGATTGAACAAACCGGGCCTAATGCACCATCACACACTTTTTGCAGGTGCTTCATGCTACGTTCCCGGCTGAAAATCCACAGAGCAAAAAAGACCGTAATCAACAACGCCACCGGCGTTTTACCCAACATACGCAGGCTTTGTACCCATACGTCACCACCGTTAATCACTTTGGCTACCGTCAAAGTATTTAACAGAGTATCGAGCGAGATCAATAACAACGGCAACAGCAATACGCTAAGCACGATACCAAACCGGGGTGGCGTATGGGTTTCATCAACGTCGACATCATCGGTAAAGAGTGACGGCAATGGCAACACAAACTTGCTACCGGCCACCAGACCAAACAGATAACTGCCGAAATACCAGGTAGGAAGGGCAATAACGGCCCCGACCAGTACCATCAGTCCAATGTTGGCCCCGAGAAGTTCGCTGGCGGCAACCGGGCCGGGGTGAGGTGGCAGCAAGGCATGCATCACGGCAAAGGCCCCGGCTGACGGTAAAGCATACTTTAATGTCGAGCCGCCAAACCGCTTCGCGACACTAAAGATAATCGGCAGCATGACGACCAGGCCAGCGTCGAAAAAAATGGGGAAACCAAACAGCAATGAGGCAATACCCAGCGCAAACGGGGCGCGCCTTTCGCCAAATTTACTGATTAACGTATCAGCGAGGACATTGGCGCCGCCGGTGACCTCCAGCAAACGACCAATCATTGCCCCCAGGCCGACCAACAAAGCAACGGAGGCGAGCGTACTGCCAAAGCCGCTTAACATGGTGGAAACAATTTTATCATAGGGGACTTTAGTGACCAACGCAGTGATGATACTGACCAACGTCAACGCCAGAAAAGCATGAACTTTAAAGCGCATGATCAATAGCAGCAGTAAAGCAACGGCACCAACGGCAATCAACAACAACGGGCCGGCACTGTAGGTAGAGGTAATATCTGTCATTATTTGTTATCCCTTCCAGCCATTATTTTAGTATGACTAATTGTTTGTGAAACCTATCACAACGCCATTTGTTACCCATTCAATGATACCGGTAACATGTTAAAATCCGAAACCACTATGATGCATTTAATTTACATTTTGGGATGGAGATCAAATTATGTCAGGTCTATGTATTATTTTGATGGGCGTGTCTGGTAGCGGGAAATCTTCTGTCGGTGCGGCACTGGCCAAGGTAATTAGCGCTAAATTTATTGATGGGGACGATCTGCATCCCCGTGCCAACATCCAGAAAATGGCCAGTGGTCATCCTCTCAACGACGACGACCGGGCACCATGGCTGGAACGATTGAACGATGCGGCATACAGCCTGTTTCACAAAAATGAGACCGGTATCATCGTGTGTTCGGCGTTGAAAAAACGCTATCGTGACCGACTTCGCAACGGTAATGAGGAGGGAATGATTTTTCTCTATCTGAAAGGGAGCATCGAGATGATTTTGCAACGGCATCAAGCCAGAGCCGGACATTTTATGCCAACCAAACTGCTGAAAAGCCAGTTTGACGCGCTGGAAGAACCAGGGCAAGACGAACATGACGTCATCACCGTGGATATTGACGGTACACTGGAACAAGTAGTGAAACGTTGCGCGACAGCATTGCGCGCACGTCTGACTGATGCTACAAACTTTCCCCTGCCAACAGCGTAAAACCAACATCTTCCACCGCTGGCGTAATCTGCTCTCCACGCAAACGCGCCAGCAAACGTTCAGCACCGATTTCCCCCATGCGCTCACGCGGTGTCAGAACGCTGGACAACCGGGGCACCATTGCCTGGCCAATATCGTGACCGTGAAAACCGGCAATGCCCATATCCTGCGGGATACGTAATCCCTGCCGTACACATTCAAACATCGCGCCGACCGCCAGATCATCATTGGTGCAGAATACGCTATCCACCTGGGGATATTCCGCCTGCGCCTGGCGCAGCAGCTCGCCTCCCAGCGAATATGACGACGCAATTTCACTCATGACACAGTGGCTGACCAGACCAGCCGCTTGCATGGCTTGCTCATAACCTTCACGTTTCATGAGAGTGCGTTCATCCAACCGTGCGCCCAGATACACAGCATGACGATAGCCCCGGTCAATCATATAGTGCGTCATCTGCCGGGCGGCCTCCACATTATCAAACCCGACGGCCAAATCGAGACAAGGTGAAACCGAATCCATCAGTTCCACTACCGGAATCCCCGCCACTTCAATCATCTGACGGGTACGGACAGTATGTGTACGCTCGGCCAAAATCAGTCCGTCAATATTATAAGACAGTAACGACATCAGCCGCTGTTCCTCCTTCTCAGGGTCGTAACCGTAATGCGCCAGCATCGTTTGATACCCATGAGCATCCGCCACCCGCTCAATGCCACGCAACACCTCGGCAAATACCTGATTGGTCAACGAGGGCAGCAACACGCCAATCGCCCGGCTGGTGGCACTGGCCAGAATGTGTGGCGCACGATTGGGAATGTAGCCCAGTTCATCAAGCACTATGGCGATCTTTTTCTGCAACGCTGGGGAAACCTGAGAAGGATGGCGCAGATAACGGCTAACCGTCATTTTGGTGACACCAACTCGGTCGGCGACATCCTGGAGTACCGGTCTTTTCTTCTTTATCATCCGTTGATATCCATTAAGAGAAAAATTTTCCGAAGTCTAACAAAAAAGTAATTAGTGGAATATATATCCGACATCCGGCAGGTACAGGCAATGAATTGGACCATTAATAATGATAGGAAACAGTGAATATTTTCACGATTAGATAAGAAAGTAAGCAGAAAAAATCAGGGTAATGTGAGATTACCCTGATAATGGGCATTATACTGGCGGCAGATCAAACAGTAGAATTTCACTGTCTTCGCCAGCGTGGATGGAGAGTGCGGTTTCATCCTTGATGGCCAACGCATCACTGGTGGTCGCCTGATGACCGTTAATTTCAATCGTACCGCGTACCACCTGAATCCAGATCTGGCGTCCCGCCTGAATCTGATAGACAGACTGTTCCTGTGATTTTAGTGGCCAACGCCACAGCGTCATATCCTGAAAAATTTTAAGGGAACCATCACGAGCATCTGGTGACAGCACTAACTGTCGCCCCTGTGGAGCATCAAAACGCCGCTGTTCATAGCGCGGTGTCAGACCGGTTTTTTCCGGAATAATCCAGATCTGGTACAGATGCAGCAACGTATCCTGACTGGCGTTATATTCCGAATGACGGATGCCGGTACCGGCGCTCATAATCTGGAATTCGCCAGTGTGAATCTGTTCTTTGTTACCCATGCTATCCTGATGCTCAACCGTTCCTTCCAGCACATAGGTCAGAATTTCCATATCCCGGTGAGGATGGGTGCCAAAACCCTGTCCGGCATCAATCCGATCTTCATTGATCACTCTCAGTGCGGAAAATCCCATAAAGTCAGGGTCGTAATAATCCGCAAACGAAAAGGTGTGCCAGCTATCCAGCCAACCGTGATTGGCATGTCCACGTTGATGGGCTTTGCGTAAATAAATCATGATCCGTTCCTCCCGATGTTTGTTTTAGTCTAGCGGCAGGAAGAGAATAAGAAAGCGTAAAAAACTCAACGCGCTGTTCAAAAAATACGAACAGGAAATTTTAGGAAACATAAATTCCAAAAAATAAAGAAGCAAAAAAAAAAGCCAGCACTTGGCTGGCTAAAAAATACTGGAAGCAATGTGAGCAATGTCGTGCCTTCACAGTAAAACCGCGATGTGTCGCAAGGACATTATCATCAGGCTTTCCCGGAACGCGCACTAATAATAATCATTATCATTCGCATCTGTAAAGCATTTTTTTTACTCACTCTGAATTTACACGACGGACTCCGGTGCCAACGCCCTCGCCAGCAGACTAAACGGATGTTCACAGGCTTTACTGGTCGACATCTCTATCTGCCATTTACAGGTTTCACAGTCGGTAATCACCAAATCGGCCCCACTCTCTTCTATCTGGCGAAATAACGACGCGCCAATGCCCTGCGCCGTGGTGTAATTTTCCTTCTTGAAACCATAGGTGCCGGCGATGCCGCAGCACTGGGAATCAAGCACGATCAGTTCAAGATCAGGGATGCGCCGTAACAGCTCCAGCGTATAGGCGGTCCAGCCCATTCGCTCCAGATGACACGGCGTATGATAGACCACTCGCAACGGTAAACTACGCAATGGTAGTTCACGCCCCTGGTCCAGCAACCGGTAAACATAGCGGGTTGCCAGTTCAATACCATCACGCACTTGATGATTATCGATACCTAACAGATGTGGATATTCATCCCGCAGCGTAAAAGTACAGCTTGAGGAGGTTGCCACTACTGGAATTGAGCGGGTATTAATGGCTTCATCCAGAGATGTCAGATTAATGTTGGCTTGTTTGCGCGCCTGATCGAGAAAACCATTGGCAATCAACGCCACACCGCAGCATTTTTCTTTCGTCAGCAGTTGTACGCCAATCCCCATGGCGTTGAAAATGCGGATGAGATCCTTACCTAACTGAGGATGGTTGTAATTAACGTAACAACCGTGGAAATAGGCGACCTGCTCACTGTACTGACGCTGCGTCTCTGCCTGTTGACGATACCACCGACGGAACGTGCCAAAAGAGTACTTCGGTAACTGGCGGCGATGGTCGATCTTCAGCACTTTATCCAGCAACTGACGCACCGGTTTCAGCGCAGTAGCGGTATTTACCAGTGGGGCAAAGGGAGTAGCAAGACTACCCATCACGTCGGTATGGCTCAGGATGGCATCACGCAGCGTTGGCTTATGCTCGCTGTAACTGGCTTTGGCGCGCTGAATAATGTCGCCGATTTTCACTTCCGACGGGCAAGCAACTTCGCAACGCTTACAGTTGGTGCAGTATTTCAGCGCTTCGTCATACAGCGCCGGATCCTTGCGACGCAAACGTTCGCCATCCGGCCCAGCCTGCTTTGGTCCCGGATAAAGTGGATTAACCCGTGAGACCGGACAATACGTGGTGCAAACGGTGCATTTGATGCAATTCTCAAAACTGTTATCCGTCAGACTCATTGCTTATCCTCCATCAGCACGGCATCGGCGACATATAAGGCGCTAAGTATTGATACTCCCGCACCGCACCCTTGCTGTAATGGATCAAATCCCTGTAGAACCGCGCCGATGGCATACAGGTTAGGTTGAGTCTGTCCCTTGATGTAGGGATGAAGTTGGTTGTCAGTAATGACACCAAATTGCAGATACGGCTGAACCGCAAAGACATTCGACTGGCTCCAGTCTTCGCGTTGGGCATGGAAATAAACATCCAGCCCGAACACCGGCTCGGAAACCTGGTCAAATTCCGCCACCAACCCGTTACTGAAAAAGCTACCGCTGGCCAGTACGACCCGTCGGGCATGCAGCGGAATATCACCGTGATTATGGGTATAAATCGCCACATCCTGCGGCAGTTGTACCGAACTCAATACTCGGTCACCGGGCATGAACATCCCCCCCAACAGGCGAAAACGGCTCAGCAGCGCATGATATAAACGCAGTCCTAACAGTGATGGAGGTAATGTTGGCAGTAGCCCGACAGGCTTACCCAACGCTCTACGCAGTTGCTCCAGCGGCGCAGAGGATTCCAGGCCGATGCAAGCAGGCAGGATAACGGCATCATTGTCATGCGAGAGCCGCATCAACTCTTCTGTTAGCCCCACCAGACTTGCCGGCTGGTCCAGCACACGAGCAAGGTTTACCGCTCGAAACTCACTGGGGTTTTGTCGCAGCCGATCCAGAACCGGTAGTTTCAGATCGCCGCTGTGAGCGGCGATGCCTTGTGCCTGTAGCTCGCCAGCAACCATGCGAGACTGAAAATCAAGAAACCCGTCAATTCCCGCCACTAGTGGATTACGCCATTTGGGTGTCCCCGCCAAACCACGCGTAACGCTATCTGCCGGGCTTAACCAGCATGGGCGCCATTTTCCCAATGGTGTCATGCGCTGGTGGTTGTCCGAACCTTCACCTCGCAACCATAAACCGCTGCGTGACAGCAATGCTTCTGCCTCGGGAATCAATTGCGTTACGCAGGACTTTCCCATCAACGTGTAAGGATGCTGTGGCGCCTGTTCAGCTAACGCGGCCAACGCATCGACGGGTTGCATGACAGCAGTACCGTCCGGCAAAGCTGACAGTAGATCCAGAGAACCAGAGGAGAAATGCAATGCACTCTGTCCGGCACTGACGATGGCACATCGTTTCCCCTGCTCCTGTAAACGGATACCGCAGGTTAATCCCGCCAGGCCACCACCGATAATTACCACGTCATAGCGCATCACTGTTCTCCTGACAATCACTGGCGGTCAAGCCGCATAATCCTTGATAAACCCAACTGGTAAATTCGCTTTCCCGCAGGGTATTACCCCAGGCAACCGGACGAATGCCTTTCCAACGCTCATTTAAAAACTGACTGAGTTGGGCGACCGATTGCTGTGGTGTGGATTGTCCCAGTTTGCACAACAGCCCAGCGGCGCGGCAGGCACACAATTCACCCTGACAGGTTCCCATCCCCACCCGTGTGCGGCGACGCAAGTCGATCAGGTTATTGACCTGTAGCGACTCCACTGCATAACGCACTTCTCCCGCCGTTACCGCTTCGCACTCGCAGACCAGACTACTATCAACACGATCGCCGCTGACCACTTGTTCAGCGCGCTGTCCGTGACGATAAATCGCCGAACCACGCAAAGGAGCGGAGAGTAATGAGGCAGACATCGGTTTATCGGATACCACCGCTTCGGACCCTGGCAATGGGCGGGAGGCGGTAGTGCAGGCCACGGAGTGATTCAACTTTTCACAGACTTTATCCGTGACCCGCTCGGCCATCAGCCGGTATGTCATCAGCTTGCCGCCAGTGATGGTGATAAAACCTTCCAGCCCGTCGCGACTGGCGTGATCGAGCAAAACGATGCCGCGACTCACACTGCGCCCGGTAGGGTCGTTGTCATTGGCCACCAGCGGACGAACGCCAGCATAAGCACGCAGAATTCGGGTTTTCGCCAGTTGCGGCGCCAGTTTGCTACCTTCACGCATCAGCGTTTCCACTTCAGCGGGCGTCACGATCATGTTGTCTATCTGATCGTAATCGATATGTGTAGATGTCGTACCAATCAAGGAAATGGTGTCACCGGGTACCAGAATGTCGGCATCCGCTGGTTTACGGCAGCGGTTGATCACCATATTGTTGATGCGATGACCAAGGATTAACAGCGCCCCTTTCGCCGGGAACATACGTACTCGTAAGTCAGCATATTCCGCAATGTGCTGTCCCCAAATACCAGCAGCGTTTACCACTATCCGGGCATGGATTTCTGACTGAATCCCTTTTTTATGGTCGAAAACGCGCACACCGGTGATCCGATCCCCCTGCCGAATCAAGCCGATGACTTCATGGTAGGTCAGGACCTCCGCACCATGTTCACACGCATCAATCATATTTGCCGTCGTCAGGCGAAAAGGATCGATAGTACCGTCCGGCACCCGTACCGCGCCCATCAATGATGGATTGGCAGCGGGTTCCAGTCTCAAAGCCTCTTTCGGGTCGATAGCCTGGGCATTGATCCCGGCCTGCTGGCAACACGCGATAAACTGCGACTGATACGCCAGATCGTCCTCCGGTAGCGTCAGAAACAGGCCGTCAGTAGGCTCGACACAATGACGGGCAATGCGGCGCAGAATACGATTTTCTTCAATACACTCGCGGGCGGATTCTCCGTCCGTCACCGCATAGCGTGAACCACTATGCAGCAGGCCATGGTTACGACCTGTCGCGCCGGTCGCAATGTCATAACGCTCCAGCAGAAGACAACGTAATCCGCGTAAAGCACAGTCGCGTGCGGTTCCTGCCCCCGTTGCACCACCACCGATGATAATGACATCCGTTTCACGATAGGACCCGTTGTTTCCCATAACCGCCTCACTTCATCTTGATCATTCCATTATTCATTTGGGCATAAAAACAACCCATAATGTTTGATAAAGAACAAAATCGAGCAATAAACGAAAAATAAAAATCCCAACGTGGTTAATTTTATGACTTATGTCACTTATTGACGAATAAGTATCATCTTACTTTTGTTAAATGCAGCACAAAATATCACCAATATTCATAAAAGTGTAACAATTGAGCGATAACTCACACCGGAACGCAAGCGTATTCGATACCCTTTATGAGCGTTATAGAACAAACATTAACACTTTACCTCATCAGGGGGATTTTATGCTGAGTATCTTTAAACCAGCAATGCACCGTCCACGCGTCACAGAGGATCAGATAGATCCACACTACCGTCGTCTGCGCTGGCAAATTTTTCTGGGAATCTTTTTTGGTTATGCGGCTTACTATCTGGTAAGAAAAAACTTTACGCTGGCAATGCCCTATCTGATTGAACAGGGTTTTTCCCGTGGCGATCTGGGTTTTGCATTATCCGGTATTTCCATCGCCTACGGTTTTTCCAAATTCATCATGGGCTCGGTATCTGACCGCTCCAACCCACGCGTATTCCTGCCAGCCGGGTTAATTCTGGCCGCTTCGGTAATGCTGTTCATGGGTTTCGTCCCTTGGGCGACCTCCAGTATTATGAGTATGTTTGTCTTGCTGTTTCTGTGCGGTTGGTTCCAGGGCATGGGATGGCCACCGTGCGGACGGACCATGGTGCACTGGTGGTCGCAGAAAGAACGCGGTAGCGTGGTTTCTGTCTGGAACTGCGCCCATAACGTGGGTGGCGGACTTCCGCCGCTGCTGTTTCTGCTGGGGATGTTCTGGTTCAATGACTGGAAAGCGGCGCTGTATATGCCGGCGCTGGCGGCTATTTTGTTAGCGCTGTTTGCCTTCTTTATGATGCGGGATACCCCGCAGTCCTGTGGTCTGCCACCGATTGAAGAGTATAAAGACGATTACCCGCCAGATTATGACGAAAAAACCGAACAGGAACTGACGGCCAAAGAAATCTTCATGAAGTATATTTTCCCCAACAAGCTGTTGTGGTGCATCGCAATAGCGAACGTATTCGTTTATCTGCTGCGCTACGGCATTCTCGACTGGTCACCGACCTATTTGAAAGAAGTGAAGCACTTCGCACTGGATAAATCGTCCTGGGCCTACTTCATGTACGAATATGCAGGGATCCCCGGTACGTTGCTGTGTGGCTGGATGTCGGACAACGTGTTCAAGGGCAACCGCGGCGCAACCGGCGTGTTCTTCATGATGCTGGTCACTATCGCCACCGTTGTATATTGGCTGAACCCAGCCGGCAATCCGGGGATTGACATGGCTTGCATGATCATCATCGGCTTCCTGATTTATGGACCGGTCATGCTGATAGGTCTACATGCACTGGAACTGGCACCGAAAAAAGCCGCCGGTACCGCTGCCGGGTTTACCGGACTGTTTGGCTATCTGGGGGGTTCGGTCGCGGCCAGCGCTATTGTCGGTTATACCGTTGATTTCTTCGGTTGGAACGGAGGGTTCATGGTGATGATCGGCGGCAGTGTGCTGGCAATACTATTGCTTTCACTGACCATGATCCAAGAAAGAAAGCATAAAGAAAAAATAGAAAAATTCGCTTAACTCTGTCATTCAGGGTGTTCCCTACCGGGAACGCCCTTGGTACGGCTATTCCTGCACTTATTCGCCCGTTCAACACTTACTTCAGGAACATACGACGCAGATATTTGGGCACTGCATCATCAATATTAGTGCCGATCACTTCTCGATCAGGCAGTAAATCTTTCAGCCGCTGATGGGCGTTTGCCATTATGCAACCCTTGCCCGCCATCGACAGCATTTCATAATCATTCATACCGTCGCCGAACGCGATGCAATCCTTGATAGTAAAACCGATAGTTTTCGCCACCTGTTCCAGCGCATGGCCTTTGGAAACACCACCGGCCATCACTTCCAGACAGCTCAATGTGGAAAAACTGACATTGACCCGATCACCCCAGCGCGCGTTGAGCGCATCTTCCAGCGGCAGTAGCTTATTGTGATCCTCGCAGGTAAAAAAGACTTTCCCCACGCCATCAGTTCCCAACACATCGGGATCAAAAATTTTGTATTTGAACACCGACTCCCGGAAAAAACGCTCCTCTTCCGGACGCGGACGGCTAATAAACCAGTCATCATGACGATAAATATGGGTCATGATATCCGGGCGGTGAAATATCATGCCGTACAGCTCCTGTGCAATGTCACTGTCCAGATTGTGACTGAAGATCAACTCACCGTCCGAATTATGTACACGGGCGCCGTTTGACGTAATCATAAACGCAGTGATCGCCAGATTATCGCGGATTTGCGCCACATCCATATGGTGACGCCCAGTGGCAAAAACAAAATAAGTGCCCCGTTCTGTCAATAATTGGAGTGTTTCTTTGGCATAGGGCGATAGGGTGTGATCGGGGGATAGCAAAGTGCCATCCAGGTCGGAAGCGACAATAGGGTACATAAGGGTAAATCTAACCTCCGCTGGTGCAGGGCGGCTCCGCCGCTCAACAGCATTTAACGATAATATTCAAAATATTCAAAAATCAACCTGAAGGCCTCAGCCCGCATCGTATCTTTTTCAAACAGGATTTCATGGCGAGCGCCGTTAATTACCCGAGGTGCACTACCCGCGCTGGGATGTCCGGCCTCAGCCAACGCCTGGCAGAAAACATCCTGACTGTGATTATCCACCACTCGATCTTCTTCTGCCTGCAACAACAGCAATGGTGTGGTGATGTCCACTGCCTGTGACAATAACTGTTCCCCCGCCATTAGCGCCTCTCGCACCCAGTGATACGTTGGCCCTCCGACCCGTAAATCGGGATCATCGGCGTAAAACCGTACACTACGCTGATAACGTTCATAGCTGTGCGTCAAAATATTCACCAGAAATGGAAGCGCCTGCCACTGCCGGGTGCCGATGGCATAGTAGTCCCGCACCGCCGGATGACGTTCCCCCCAGTTAAGAAAACGCCAGGCCAGCCAATGAGGCACGGGCAGGTGAATACCGCACATCGGCGCACAAAGCACTGCCGCATCAAACGCCTGTGGCTGACGCGCCAGAAACTGTGACAGAATGGTGCCGCCCATGGAATGAGATAGCGCAAAACGGCGGACATAGCGTCCAGAGGCAATCTGTTGCTGCCAGAACGTCGCCACGTCATCGACATAATCACCGAACCGCAACACATGGCCACGATGACGGTCTTTCAATAACCGGCCAGAGCGGCCCTGCCCGCGATGATCCATCATCATGACATCATAACCGCACTGAAACAGGTCGTAGGCCACTTCATTATATTTAATGTAGCTCTCTGTCCGGCCAGAGAAGATCACGACCAGTTGCTGGTGCGCTGCTGAGGTAAAACGCACAAAGCGGATCGGTACATTGTCGACACCAATAAATTCACCCTCTTCACGCTGCCGCCAGAAGTCCAGCAACGGCCCAGTGGCAAATGCGGCAAACTGCGCTTCCCTTTTCAGTAGACGATCCAGATACTGGCTCATCATTCCCCTCACAATTAACCATCGTGGTCATAAGGCAACTTTGGGAGCTATAGCACAATAATCGGCATTAGCGTATTGTGGCACAAAAAACGGCAATCAGGGAGCCTTCGCCAATGACCTTCGACTGGTGGTTAACTTACTTTATCACGACACTGGTTCTAAGCCTTTCACCCGGTTCCGGCGCTATCAATACCATGAGTACCGGCATCAGCCACGGCTACCGTGGCGCGTCAGCTTCCATTGCCGGGCTACAGGTTGGACTGATTATTCATATTATGCTCGTGGGCATTGGCCTCGGCGCACTGCTGTCCCAATCGGTGATGGCGTTTGATGTTCTAAAATGGGTAGGTGCCGCCTATCTGATTTGGCTCGGCATCCAGCAATGGCGCAGTGCCGGAGCACTTGACCTGAATACGCTGGCTAACACAATGCCGCGCCGTAAACTGTTCAAGCGTGCCATACTGGTTAACCTCACCAACCCGAAAAGCATTGTGTTTCTCGCTGCGCTGTTCCCACAATTTATCATTCCGCATCAACCTCAGGCGGCGCAATACCTGGTACTGGGTATAACCACCGTCGTTGTGGACATTGTGGTAATGATTGGCTATGCCTCGCTGGCGACACGGATTGCCGTATGGCTGAAAGGACCGCGCCAGATGCAGCGTCTGAATCGGATTTTTGGCTCAATGTTTATGCTGGTAGGAACGCTGCTTGCTTCCGCTCACAAGTCGTGAGCACATAATACGCTTCTCTATTGACTCAACCCCAACACCTTGAAAAGAGAGCGATCATCCGTGTCAAATTGCGACTAGTTATCCTCGTCGTTAAGATGATCGCCAATTAATGTCATGAATGGCATGCCAAAACGCTCCAGTTTACGATGCCCAACGCCATTAATGGTCAGCAGTTCATTGGCCGTTACTGGCATGATTTCTGCCATTTCCAACAATGTGGCGTCACTGAACACCACATACGGCGGAATATTGGCATCATCTGCAATGGATTTTCGCAATTTCCGCAGCTTGGCAAACAGTTTGCGATCATAGTTGCCGCCGTAAGATTTTTGACTGACGCGCGGCTTCAGGTTAATCATGCGCGGCACCGCCAGTTGCAACGATACTTCGCCCCGCAAGATAGGCCGCGCCGGTTCAGTTAACTGCAATGCCGAATGCTGAGTAATATTTTGGTTGAGCAATCCCAAATGAATAAGCTGTCGCAGAATGCTAACCCATTGCTCTTGCGTCTTATCACGGCCAATGCCATACACCGGCAGTTTGTCATGCCCAAACTCACGGATACGCTGATTATTAGCACCACGCAGAACTTCTGCGATATACCCCATCCCGAAGCGTTGCCCGACACGATAGACACAGGATAACGCCTTCTGTGCATCCACCAACCCATCATAACGTTTGGGAGGATCGAGGCAAATATCACAGTTGCCACAAGGCTGCTGGCGACCTTCACCAAAGTAGTTAAGCAATACCAGACGGCGACAAGTCTGCGCTTCGGCGAATGCGCCCATGGCGTTGAGCTTGTGCCGCTCAATATCCAGTTGCGCCCCCGCTGGTTTCTCTTCCAGACAACGGCGCAACCACGCCATATCAGCCGGATCATAAAACAACGCGGCTTCGGCTGGCAGACCATCCCGCCCAGCCCGTCCGGTTTCCTGATAATAGGATTCGATATTGCGTGGAATATCGAAGTGCACCACAAACCGCACGTTAGGTTTGTTGATGCCCATACCAAATGCCACCGTCGCCACTACCACCTGCAAGTCGTCACGAAGAAACGCGTCCTGTACCTGCGCCCGACAATTATTATCCAGACCAGCATGATACGCCGCGACACTCAGACCCCGATTCTGCAACCGGGCGCTGATATCTTCCACTTTGGCGCGGCTGTTACAGTAAATAATGCCGCTTTTGCCACGCTGACCTTGTACAAACAGCCATAGTTGGTCGAGCGGTTTAAATTTCTCCACCAGCGTATAGCGGATATTGGGCCGGTCAAAACTACTAACATGGATAAGCGGATCCGGTAAATCCAGCAGCCGGATGATATCCCGCCGCGTGGTTTCGTCGGCGGTAGCGGTCAGAGCCACAATCGGTAATGAAGGGAAACGTTGCTTAATCTGGCCCAGTGCCCGATATTCCGGCCGGAAATCATGTCCCCACTGAGAAATACAGTGTGCTTCATCAACCGCAATCAATGAGAGATTCCAGTAAGTGAGATGTTCGAGAAAACTGTCGGTAGTTAGGCGCTCAGGGGCAATGTACAGCAGTTTAATCTGACCATTACGGCAACCTGTCATCACCTCCAGTTGCTGCTCCCTGGTCTGGGTAGAATTGAGGCAGGCGGCGGCTACACCGTAAGCCTGCAGTTGATCCACCTGATCTTTCATCAGCGAAATCAACGGCGACACCACCAGCGTCAAGCCATCCATCACCAATGCGGGAATTTGATAGCACAGGGATTTACCACCGCCAGTGGGCATGATAACCAGACAATCCTGCCCGCCGATAACAGCGTTGATAATCCCTTGTTGACCCGGACGGAATTGCTGATAGCCGAAGGTCTCGCGCAGTACCTGTACTGCCAGCGCTTCTTTATTCAATACTTCTGCCGTAGACACGCCTTACCCGACCTTAATAAAGACAAACAGGCGTTATTTTCAGCGCCGTTTGATAAAACTGCAATGATTGTCTGCATGTGCTGATCACGCCGCTCGCGGCTCTTCTCTCTCAGCGAGAGGAAACGGTAATAACTCAGAGCATGTCGTTGAGTATGATCCCGATACCGAAACGTGTCTGACGATAATTGTAGTCAATTAACGACTCGCCATACCCACTAAATACCTTGGTATAGAAGCGGACATGTTTGGTAAGCGGATAACTCCAACTCACGTCACCCCCCCCATAGCCACTGTTCCAGTTATAGCGACCTTCCGCACTGAAAATGCTATCACCCCAGACATAACCAATTCGCAAACGATAATGTCCCATATAGTGAATGATATTCGGGTTGTCATCATCGCTGTCAGTAAGACGGATCCAGGGTTTAACCTCCACCTGCCAGTTATTATGTTGAGCCATCAGTCGGGCATATACCCGATTCCAACTGCGTGAGGTGGGATCTGCGCGACCATTAGACTGATGATTTACCCCGAATTCCACATCCCGTAGTGTCCAGCCGGCAAAAGTGTCATCCACTGCCCAGCCTAAAAACAGTTGCGGCTCATAATTGGTTTCCCGAAACGGCGTCGACTCGCTTTTATTGGACATCTGCCACCAGGAGCGCTGTGTATAGGAAGCACCCAGCAGAGAATTATCCCCCGCAATGCCGCGCCACAACGGAAAACCAAGACTAATCTGGAAGTTCACTTCGTCTTTGCGAGCATGATTGGCCCACTTATAGCTCTGAATAGACTGTTTATTGATATCGCTGGTGTATGTATAAAGCGCGTAATTACTTTCATAAGGATAAAGAACGAAAGGACTATCATGTTCCTGTAGCAGGCCAGCAATAATACTACCGCGGACCGCGGGATCATCATGAATCTTCTGTACTTTTGCTTCCTCCGCCTGGGCATTTGCTGCCAGCAGTAGCCCCATCACAATCCCCATTCGTTTACGCATGGGTGTATTTCCCCCGACTGATAATGATGATATCCCGTAGATTCAGAGCGATATTGTACACAGATAAACCGTCGGTGAATCACTATCCTGCCAGTTATTAGCTTTTTCCGGAAAGCGACAAAATGCACCACAAAACAAACAAATAATTAACTTTTTGTTATCATTTTTCTCTGACCTCAACCTATTATTTACTCATGCCAACAAAACCACAGGAAAAACATCATGCCAGATGTGTTGTTAAGTCAGGATATTGTTCGCCAGCGTGTCAGTGATATCTTTATTTATCAAATGCCTTTCAATCAGGCACTGGGACTAGAGTTGCTTGAGTTTGCCCAGGATCACGCCACACTCACTTTCGCCCGTCAGGACAAAATGATAGGCAACGTTTTGCAGCAAATCTTGCATGGCGGCGTGATTGCTGCCGGGCTGGATGTTGCGGCCGGGCTGGTATGCGTGGGGAATACCCTGTTGCGCCATGAAGCCATCAATGAAGCGGAATTTCATCACCGCTTGTCGCGCATGGGCACGATTGACATGCGTGTGGATTATCTGCGTCCTGGTCGTGGTGAGCGCTTCATCATTACCAGTCACTTACTGCGTGGAGGCAATAAAATTGCGGTTGCACGCTCTGAACTCCACAATGAGCAACAGTTACATATCGCTAGCGCCACTGCGACGTATATTGTTGGCTAGTAGCGTTCCCGCCGTTACATGCGATGGCAACGGATAAGATACCGCTGGGTATGTTGCGATGGAAAAAGACCGTTTTTTGCGTAAAATCACGGTTTACTCGCTTTTATACCGAGCCATCATTCATGGAAGTACAACAAACCCGTCAGGGGATCCTCTTCGCGCTTGGCGCCTATCTCATCTGGGGCATTGCTCCAGTCTACTTCAAATTACTTATACAGGTTCCGGCAACGGAGATACTAGCGCACCGTATCATCTGGTCGTTTTTCTTTATGATCATCCTGCTGAGTATCAGCCTTAAATGGCGTCAGGTGCGGTATGCCTGCCAAAAACCCAGGCAACTGTTGTTACTGGCGGTCACTGCCATGCTGGTAGGGAGTAACTGGCTGGTTTATATCTGGTCGGTCAATCACAATCATATGCTGGAAGCCAGTCTGGGTTATTTCATCAATCCATTGGTGAATATCATGCTGGGGATGCTGTTTTTGCGGGAACGTTTCCGCCCCATGCAATGGCTGGCAGTCGCACTGGCGGTGTGTGGAATACTGGTGCAACTCTGGCAATTCGGATCATTGCCAGTAATTGCCCTGGCTCTGGCTTTCAGTTTTGGGTTTTATGGTCTGCTGCGTAAGAAGATCGGTATTGATGGACAAACGGGGATGTTGATTGAAACGCTGTGGCTATTGCCCGCCGCCTTCATTTACCTGTTTATGATCGCGGACTCACCGAGCAGCCACCTGATGCAGAATCCACTATCACTGAATTTGTTGTTAGCCCTCGCCGGGATCATCACCACCGTTCCCTTGTTATTTTTCACCGCAGCGGCGATGCGTCTGCGTCTGTCTACACTAGGTTTTTTCCAATATATCGGCCCGACCATGACACTGCTTCTTGCCGTCATGGTTTACGGTGAAACCATGACTCGCGACAAGTTGCTCACCTTCGCCTTTATCTGGACAGCATTGGCCATTTTCATCCTCGACGCACTCTATACCCAGCGTAAGTTACGTCGCGTGCGGGACCGCGTGGCGTGAGATATAACGCGACATTATCGGACTGAAAATCAGGGTGGAAAACAGACGCAGCGTCTGCATGGCGATCACGAAAGCCATATCCACCCGGCTTCCCGCGGCAATAATCGCGATGGAATCCAGCCCACCGGGACTGGTTGCCAGATAAGCTGTCAGCATATCCACTGGTAATAGACGAGTCAGCATAAACGCCATCCCCCCACACAGCAGCATTAACATCACTATCGAGATCATCATTTGCGGCAGAGTGCGTAATGCCAGCCGGAAGATTGGGCGGGTAAAACAGAGGCCGACACTCCAGCCAATAAACGAATACGCTAATGCCAACAGCCACTCGGGTGTCTGCAATGTCAGCGTACCGGTCGAATGCAATATTGAACCGACAATCATCGGGCCCAACAACTGACCAGAAGGGATCCGCAGCCGGCGGGCGACCCAGGCGCAACTGAAGGCCATACACAGTGTGGCAGGGAAACGCCAGTCAAGGGCCGGGAACCAGAGCGTCATGGCATGGTTACCTGCCGAACTATCCCCCAGGCTAAAACGGGCGACAAATGCCGCCGACGCCGTCACCATCAGTACGCGCAAATACTGCATAAACGCCACCAGACGTACATCTGCCCCGAATTCACCGGCCATGGCAACCATGGCGGAAGCACCGCCCGGTGACGCGCCCCAGGTTCCCGTCGTACCGGGCAGTTCGCTGTAACGCATCAGACACCATCCGGACAAGCCGCTGATAACCAATGTCGCCAATAGAGTAAACAGTACCAGCGGCCACTCATTCAATAATGGACGCAGAATGGACAAAGAGAGACTTTGCGCCACCAGACACCCAAGTACGGCGTTACTGGCGTAAAAAAAAGGGCGGGGAATACGAATGGTGGAGCCATTTAATCCCATCACGACGCCCACCAGCATCGGTCCCAGCAACAACGCTGCCGGCACATGATAAATTTGTAAACCGAATCCCAGAATCAGCGATACCGATAGCAGTATGCCCCATTGCAGTAGCACGGGGGTTTTCTCCATGCACATTACCCATGACAAAAATAAGACAGTGATTTCATTCTAAACGGATAGCCTGTTCCAGGACATGAAAATCCAGCTTAAACGCAGTACAAAACGGATAAAAAATGAAATCGCCAGGGTAGGCACGGGAATGAAGTATCTCGACAGAAATGCCATTCCCGTAGTCAAGCAGACGAGTCAGGTATGACGCACGCTGCTGAAGGTATACGCCACGGTCACAGCCAGTTGCGACGTTTAAAATAGAGGTAGGGGGCCAAACCCGCCAGTAACATCAATGCCAGCGCTCCCGGATAACCAAATGACCACTCCAGTTCCGGCATAAATTTAAAGTTCATCCCATAGCTGGATGCCACTAACGTCGGTGGCAAGAAGACCACAGACACCACGGAGAAAATTTTAATAATACGGTTCTGCTCAATATTGATGAAACCCATCGCCGCCTGCATCAGGAAGTTCACCTTCTGGAACAGGGATTCGTTATGCGGCAAAAGTGATTCGATGTCCCTCAAGATTTCACGTGCCTGTTCCAACTGACCACTAGGTAACCGGGCCTTGCGCACCAGAAAGTTCAGCGCCCGTTGAGTATCCATCAGACATAGGCGAACTTTCCAACCGATATCTTCCAATTCCGCCAGTGTAGAAAGCGCATCATCATACTCGTCGCCCTGGTGGCCATCCATGATGACCCGGCTTAATGCTTCCAGATCGCTGTAGATGTTCTCAATTTCGTCCGCCAACTGTTCAATTTTGGTTTCAAACAGATCAAGCAGCAGTTCATAAGCATTCCCATCGACCAATATCTGACTGCGGGCTCGCATACGATAGAGACGAAACGCAGGCAACTCGCGCTCACGCAGCGTGAATAAACGACCATCACGAATAGTAAAAGCGACCGTAGAGTTTCCCGCATGATCGTCAGCATCTTCATAGAAGAAGAAGGAGTGAATATGCAAGCCATCTTCATCTTCAAAAAAACGGGCCGATGCCTCGATGTCTTCCAGTTCTGGCCGGGTTGCCAGACTTTGCCCCAATTGGTTTTGTACTTGTTCTCGCTCGTCATCCTCAGGCTCAACCAAATCAACCCAGAGTGATAAGGTGAGATCGTCGGTGTCATCCAGTTCCAGACGAGATAAACGGCAGTTTTCCAGTTTAAATGCGCTCAGCATAGGCCAGCTCCCTAAACGTAACAGAGATGGACAAAACGCGATTGAAACACAGAAACAGGGGTGAAAGGTCACCATCAGGTTTCAGACCGTTCGACGGTTCTGACTCGACGCGACACAGATGATATCGCTGACAACCACTAAGGCTATCAGCATACAGCGGAGGATAGCCTTAGTGGTTGTACCTAATCAGTAGGTTATTGAGCCAGCATCGACTGGGTGTGTCCAAGGCGTGGGTCCTCCGGAAATAATGATGGGCGCATGTTACGCCGAGATGAAAAAGGCTGTCAACACGCAGAAAGGTTATTAACGCAACAATATCTTGGCCGGTGCTCCACCTCCGGTCATGAACACCGTTGGCAACCATTTCACACGGCTGAAAGACGCGAACCAAATCATCTGGGCGGATCAGTAAATGCTGGGGAAAACCGTTGTTACACAATGTCCATTGCTGGCCATACTCAGGCCCGGAGGGAGAGAGATAAAACCCCGGGAAGATCTTACTTCCACCGTTACCCGCTCTCTCACTACCCGAACTGACTGACACTATTCCATGTCGGGTACAGGCCTGTTATATCGCGTCCAAACGAGCATAAGCGGCGACCAGCCATTTGATGCCTTGCCCTGGAAACGCCACCTGAATCCGGCAATGTTCGCCGCTTCCTTCCAGATTGACGATAGTCCCTTCACCGAATTTGGCATGACGCACACGCTGCCCCAATGTGAAGCCGCTGTCACTCTGACTGACCGGGGTTCCCAGTCGCTGATGGTTGACCGGGCGCGACACACTGGCTCGTAACCGCACCTCCTCCACACACTCCGCTGGCAGTTCACCAACAAAACGCGATGGGCGGTGATACACTTCTTTCCCGTATAAACGCCGGGTTTCCGCATAAGTGAGGGTCAACTTCTGCATGGCTCGAGTCACACCGACATATGCCAGGCGTCGTTCTTCCTCAAGACGTCCACCTTCATCCAGCGACATCTGGCTGGGGAACATACCCTCTTCCATGCCAACAATGAATACCTGCGGAAACTCCAGACCTTTGGCAGAATGCAACGTCATAAGCTGCACCGCATCCTGGTGCGCATCAGCTTGTCCATCACCCGCTTCCAGTGCCGCATGTGAAAGAAATGCCTGTAACGGCATCAAATCCTGATCTTCTTCCTGATAGCTGAATTGGCGCGTTGCTGTCACCAGCTCTTCCAGGTTTTCTACCCGCGCCTGACCCTTCTCACCTTTTTCCTGCTCATACATATTCCACAATCCGGAATCCTTGATGGCCCGGTCTGTCTGAACATGCAATGGTAATTCGGCTGTTTCATAGGCCAGCGCATCCACCAACTCCAGAAAACGCTGTAATGCAGAAGCCGCGCGGCCCGCCAAGGCTTTCTCTTGCAACAGAACACGACTAGCCTGCCACATTGTGATCTGACGGTCACGCGCCGTATGACGCACCACATCCAGCGTACGGTCGCCAATACCACGCGTCGGCGTATTCACTACACGCTCAAAGGCGGAGTCATCATTACGGTTGGCAATCAAACGCAGATAAGACAACGCGTCCTTGATTTCCTGTCGTTCAAAAAAGCGCATACCACCATAAATACGGTAAGGCAGATTCTGTTGAATCAACGCCTCTTCCAGTACACGTGACTGGGCATTACTGCGGTAAAGAATGGCGTTCTCGGTTAACGAACCGCCGGCTTCCTGCCACACTTTGATGCGATTAACCACAAACCGGGCTTCATCTAGTTCGTTAAACGCGCAATAGAGGGAGATCAGTTCCCCCTCGACACCGTCAGTCCACAAGTTTTTCCCCAGACGATCACCGTTATGGGCGATTAACGCGTTCGCTGCATTGAGGATGTTGCTGGTAGAGCGGTAATTCTGCTCCAGACGAATAGTTTCAACATTGGGAAAGTCGCGCAGGAAATGCTGGATGTTTTCGACCTGAGCGCCTCGCCAGCCATAAATGGACTGATCATCATCACCAACAATCATCACATTGGCGCTATCGCCCGCCAGCAGACGGATCCAAGCGTACTGAATACTATTGGTATCCTGAAACTCATCCACCAGAATATTGTGAAAGCGCTCGCGATAATGCTGCAAAATATGTGGCTTGTTCAGCCATAGTTCGTGGGCCCGTAACAACAGTTCGGCGAAATCTACCAGACCGGCGCGATCGCACGCTTCCTGATAAGCCTGATAAATTCGCTGCCAGGTTTGCTCTACCGGGTTGCCATAGCTTTCGATGTGCTGAGGACGCAGCCCCTCATCCTTTTTCCCGTTGATGTACCACATGGCCTGCCGTGGCGGCCACTGTTTCTCATCCAGGTTCAGCGCTTTGATCAAACGCTTGAGCAAACGCAGTTGATCTTCACTATCGAGGATCTGAAAGTCCTGCGGCAAATTGGCATCCAGATGATGAGCCCGTAACAAGCGATGCGCCAAACCATGAAAAGTGCCGATCCACATCCCACCTTGACTGGTGCCGATAAGCTGATCAATACGGTGGCGCATCTCGGCCGCCGCTTTGTTGGTAAAGGTGACGGCCAGAATGGAGTATGGTGAGCTGTTTTCTACCGTCAGGAGCCAGGCGATACGGTGTACCAGGACTCGTGTTTTACCACTGCCCGCGCCAGCCAGCACCAGCACATTATGGCGCGGAGCAGCTACCGCATCGCGTTGTTTATCATTCAAACTATCAAGCAGGTCAGAGACGTCCATAACACCGTTATCCATTGGCGGAAAAACGTATAATCACAAAGGATACACATTTTACTGGTTATTCATACAGCATAATAAAAAGAATTATAGCAATGCTGTCAGCGATTCCAACCGGGAAATTTCAATATGTGGCAATAACCGGGTGTCATCAATGTGCATCAGATTTCCTTCACGCAAGTTAACCCAACAAGCTTGCATCCCACAGCGCACAGCGCCCGCTACGTCAGTCGTCAGATCATCGCCGACATGCAGCAGTTGTTTTACAGGGAGGTTCAGTTTTTCCGCTGCCAGGTGGTACATGTCGCTGAAAGGTTTTGCACGACCGTTCGGGCCGGCTCGCAAAATAAACTGAAAGTAATCACCCAGCCCGCAGGCATACGGATCGGCGTTACCGTTGGTAATGGCAACTAATGGACAGTGTTCGGCCAGTGCGCCAAGTGTGTCATGGGTTGACTGCGGAACGGTAATACGACTACGCCAATAAGCAAAGTTCTCCATCGCGACATTCGCACCTGCCGAGGCTTCCGCTTCACTGACGCCGTGACGGATGAGCGCCAACTGCACCGCACGCCAGCGCCATAGAGTGACATCGTGGTAAATTTCCGGCTCCTGGGCGCGAAGCTCTGCGCGTAAACGCTGAAAATCAACAGCCTGCATATACTTCAACACGGGATAGTGTCCTTGCAGGAAACGGATGGATTCCTGCTCGGTACGTCGTATCACATCATGGTTATCATACAGTGTGTCATCCAGATCAAAGGTGATGGCTGAAATTGCAGTCAGCGGGCGGTAGAAATGCATCAACCCTTTCCTCGTTTGGCGCGTGGGTGCGCGGCATCATACACTGATGCCAAATGCTGGAAATCCAGGTGGGTATAAATCTGGGTGGTAGAGAGGTTGGCATGCCCCAATAGCTCCTGCACCGCACGCAGGTCACCGCTGGACTCCAGCATATGGGTGGCAAAAGAGTGGCGCAGTTTATGTGGATTAACGTGGCTGTTGACTCCCTGCTTCACCCCCCACTCCGCAAAACGTTTCTGTACATTACGCATGGAAATGCGTTTCCCGAGGCTGGAAACAAACACCGCATCATCCTGTGGATCATAAATCTCACGCAGTTCCAGCCAGCGGCGCAGCCAGGTGACGGCCGTCGCGCCAATGGGCAATCTACGCTCTTTACTACCCTTACCCATCACCCAGACTTCGCCGCTGTCCAGCTCCACGTGCTGGCAATCCATGCCGACCAATTCGGCCAGACGCAACCCGGCGCCATACATCACTTCCAGCATTGTCCTATCACGCACAGCCAGTGGATCATTCAGGTTAATGTCCAGCAGACGGTTCACTTCGTCTACATCCATATTTTTGGGAAGGTGGCGCCCGGCCCTTGGGGTGGAAACCCCTTTGGCCGGGTTTGCGCCCAGCTCCCCCCGGCTCACCAGCCAGTCAAGAAAACTGCGCAGCGCGGAAAGGCGTAATGCCAGACTGGAAGACTGTAATCCGTCACGTTTACTGCGCGTCACCACCGAGCGTACGCCTGCGGCATCGAGGTTCTGCCATGCCGTTATCCCAACAGCAGACAATATCTCCGTTATCACCTGTAACTGATGCGCATAACTACTCTGCGTCAACGGACTCAATTGCCGTTCAACCTTGAGGTAACGCAAAAAAGCATTTGTTTGTATCAGTAACGGCGATACGGCTTGATTCATAAACGTTCAACCCAGCGTTGCAGCAGCACGGGGAGCGTTGATGACAGATGCTGTAACAGCACGGTTCCCATCCCTTTCTGATAATGATGACTGTCACGACTACTGAAAAGCAGCAGGCCCAAATCACCATTAGGGCCCATTAATGACAAGGCAACCGAACCAACCTGTTTGGCTTCAGGCAACAGAAGCAGCAGTTCTGGTCCGTTCAACGTACCTAAATAATGACTCCCGTTGCCAAAGCGTTGAATACGCAGTGACTCGAACAATGTGCGATTAAGCGCCAGATGAGTAAAATCAGAAGGAGCACCAACGTGCCATTTATCACTGAACAGCCGTACCGATGCTCCCAGCAAACCCAGCGTTCGCGCCCAGCGACGTAAACGCTCCAGAAAGTCCTGTAGACTGTCCGCCGCGGACAGTTCCATATTTACTTGAAGCAACTGGTTAAACAACGCCTCATTCGAAGTAGCCTGCTCCATCAGAAGGGTGATTTCTTCTTCCAGTTTATCTATATGGTTACGCTGGCGTGCCAACTGCCACTCAACCAGCGACACGCTGCCCCGCACCGGATGAGGAATTCTCATCTGTTCGATCTGACGTGAATTACGGATAAAAAAGTCAGGATTTTGGTGCAAAAACTGCAGAACCATCTCGTCAGTGAGTGAAATCCGGTGTTCCACCTGCTCCTCAACGCTTTTCATAAATGAATGGACCCATCGTAAACGTGCGTAGCTGGCCCGGTCATAAATAACGGCTTACCTGGACCTGCCCAGTTAATATCAAGCTCACCGCCAGTCAATTTAACCTTAACATTGTCGGCCAGCAGCCCTTGCTGAATACCTACCGCAACAGCCCCACAGGCTCCACTACCGCAAGCTTGAGTTTCTCCCACCCCGCGTTCATAGACACGCAATCGGATAGTGTGGTCATCCACAACCTGCATAAACCCAATGTTGGCACGTTCCGGAAAACGCTCATGGCTCTCCAGCAGCGGTCCCAACACATCGACCTTCGCAGTATCCACATCATCCACCTGTATCACACAATGGGGATTCCCCATCGAAACTACACCACACAGTACGGTATGTTCTTCTGCTCGCATAATATACGTTTTTTCCGCTTTAACTGCGCGGAAAGGGACCTGCTGCGGCTCAAAATTGGGTTCACCCATATTGACTCGCACCAGTTCATCATCCGTAACGCTCAGAATCATACGCCCAGTCTGGGTGCTGACACTGATATCTCGTTTGTTGGTTAATCCCTTAAGACGCACAAATCGGGCAAAACAACGGGCACCATTACCACACTGAGTCACTTCACTACCATCTGCATTGAAAATACGGTAATGAAAATCCAGTTCAGGATCGTAAGGTGGCTCAACCACCAGCAGTTGATCAAAGCCAACACCACAATGCCGATCCGACAAACGTCGAATCAACTCAGGTGAAAAATAGACATTCTGCGTAACGGCATCAACAACCATAAAGTCATTGCCCAAACCGTGCATTTTGGCGAACTGCATTATCCTGACTCCGCTGACTTAACCGGACGCGGTAAACACACTATCGTGACCTGTTATAAAATGATGGTAGACCAATCGCAATATCACCATTATTGCTGGACAGGTGATTGTTGCGGTGTTTTTGTTATATGTTGCTGCTGCGTGGTCTTCGCAGGCGCAGGAGCTTTCGATTTCTCCGGCGGAAAATAAAGCGGCCCCTTCAGGCCACAACCAGCCAGTGCCAGTACAGTTAATGCCAGGCACACATGGCGAAATAGATTTATCATAACGTTAAAACCTGTCACTCATCGATGTATGCTCTCTATAATCGCAGGTGGATCATGAAAATCAATAGGAATCGAATATGAACGATAGCGAGTTTCATCAATTAGCCGACACACTGATGCGTCAATTGGAGGAAACACTGGACCAATTTGATGGCGATGCCGATATCGATTATGAAACTAACGGCGGGGTGATGACACTGAGTTTTGAAAACGGCAGCAAAATTGTGATCAACCGGCAGGAACCACTGCATCAAATCTGGCTGGCCACCAAAGGCGGCGGCTACCATTTTGATTATCTCGATCAAAAATGGATTTGTAATCGCAATGGTGATGAATTTTTGTCACTGCTGAGCAGCGCCTGCTCGACTCAGGCTGGTGAAACCATTCGTTTCAACTGATCGTGCGCTGATGCATATATGTCCGAGCACGGGTAAAGGTCAGCGTTTTCCGCTACGCACTATCCATCGTGATACCTTTTTCGGGCTGAATAACAGACAAAAAGCTCAGAGCATTTGTAATCGCTGATTCATGATCAACGCGTTATCTTCCGACGAAGGTGTCACACATAGATGTGTCAATGCACTGCTACGAAACGGAATGACTTGTGTACGGTTATCCAATTGAACAATTTGATAGAACTGAGGCAGGTTAAAATTGATAAAACTGGAACCATAGGTGAAACGATCGTGCGACGATGAGTAGAAACGGCTGACATCGCGCACCAGTTCTTCCTTACTGCCTTCACAGTGGTGGTAGACTTCCACCCGATTGGATTCATCGAGAATATAGATATTAAACCCTTGATTATCTAACTGATCTTCGAAAAAAAACTGGATAATACCTTCACTGGCGACGCCATCAACCACTGGTGGCAGATGGACATGGTTGGTTTCTACCTGGATTGGCAATCCCTGCAATTTATTATTGGAAATGGCGCCGTAGAATTCCACGGCGTTCTCCAGTTTCTGCACCGAGACACTTAAACGTTCGAAGAACAGCCCCCAGGTTTGTCCGGCAACCTTCAACGCCTTGAAGCGACCCGGTTCATGACGGGTGCTGGACAAACGCAGCTCAATACACTCGGAAACCAATTGTTGTACCCGGGTCCGAATCAGTCCACGCAGATGTTGACTGTAACAGAACACTTCCAGCGATTCCGGCAGCGCCGCATCCTGATGCATCTTGCCGAGAATGGTTTTCAGTGAATCCAATACTGATTGCTCACCGCTGAAATGCAAGGTACGCACTTCGTTCCAGGAGTTGCGATACAACAAGTCGATACTCCCCACCAGACACTGCTGCTGCTGGCCAAAGCTGAAAACATCCAACTGGCGGAAATCAAAATGAACCACCTGATTACGGAACGCCGCCGTCGGATCATGTTCCAGATTAACGATAATCGCCAAATGCCGGATTTCACATGGACTATATAGCGCTTTAGGTGTCGGTGCGGGTACACGCAGTGGGAAATGGCTGGAGACATCGGCAACCAGCTCTTGCAATCTGTCAATCCCGCACAGCTCACTACCCTTGATATGCAGGCGCGTTGCTGGCGTCAGCAGACCATTAAAGTAAGCCCAGGCCACCAGTTTATTCAGGTAACGGTTATATTCCAACGGCTGATGGCTGACGATAGCATCCATGGAAGGAGCCTGATTGTACAGATACCAACCAGAACGATTGGCACGTCCTGGCGGCACAAAAATGAAGGTCAGATTAACTTCTGACAGATCCGGCGAGATTTGTGGATTAACCAATGTCACTTTACCCGGTAATGCCTCAAAAGCGGCATACAGTTTACGGGTTAATACGCCAATATCCTGCGGGCTGGCACTCACACTCAGGTTATTGCGACGGGCAAAGCGGATCAAATTACGATAACTCTGCATCATCGCATCAAGCAGTTCATTATGGGCTTCACGCACCCGTTCGATTTTCCAGTTGGCGCGGTTGTCCAGCATCAGAATGCGTTCTTCGCCCCATCCCCACGCCTGCACCAATTGCAACAGGATTTGGCGACGCCATGCCGTGCAGGCGCGTTCAATGGAGAGTTTTTCACACACTTTGAGATAGAAACAGCGGCGAACCAGATCCAGGCGGGCCGGGTCATCAATAGCTATCAGATACTGGGTGACGCGCTCCAGCATCATGCAATAAGGGTCAAGCCCGAAAGAGACAATTTCACCGTTGTGCAGACGAGTTTTAATCTCGGAGGATAACAACCGGGTATTAGGGTATTCCCAGGAATACGCTTCCAGTAACAGGGTTTTCAGCACCGCCTTGTAAGGCGAATCGATGCTTTTATACAGTTGCCACAGGCTGGCGCCGAAATACTCTTCGGCAGATAACGTACTCAGTCCCCCCAAATCCAGCCATTCGTTGGGTGTCAGTGCGCCTTGCGCATAAAGGGAGAGCACGAATTCATCATAATTGGCTTCCTCGTCCACCGGCACCATATTCCACAGGATACGTTTGCCAGCCATGCGTACAGCAGTACGGTAAAACTCATCCAACAACAGAATATGCTGGGTCGAACCGCAATCTTCACCACCGAGATTGCCGCTTTCATTGTGGCGGAAACGGTTTTCATCCATCACAAAAAAGCTGACATCCACACCCTGGGCAGCGGCCCATTTTTCAAGCAGTGAACATTTTTGCTGTAAGTGTTGACGTTCTTCATTGTCGAGCCAGGACTGATGGCATACCCAAATGTCCAGATCCGAACGACAGCTTTGGCCAATAGAGGAGGTACTGCCCATGGAATAAACGCCGGTAATAGGCAACTCGCCCCGAGTATCAGGACAAGACAACTCGCCCCATTTCAGTTCTACACTGTCGAGATAGTGTTGTTGTTTTTCATCAGGCGTGAACATGCAGATACCGTGCGGAACCTTACCTTCAAGATAACCCGGCATCAGAGGATGATGATGATGTAATAAAACTGGCAGAAGACTGTAAACCTGCTGAAAAACGGGTTTCATCGCTCCAAGAGCACGATCAACACGTAGTTGGTTAATCGCATCCAGTCTCTGCTTCAGTGTCTCGATGTAGAAGTACAAGACGTTTCGCCTGCTTATCCCAGTGCCTACAAAAAATACCGTTATTCCGCTTCTGCCACTGAAGGTGTATTGGAAGAATGTCTGACAGATTATTGCTGGAAACGTGATCAATCTAACACCTTGCTGAAAGGGCGTAAAGAAAGTAAAGAAAGTTAGACGCGCTTATTGCTGCTTCGCCTGTGACTACATTCTCTCCTTTTCTTGTTACCTTATCACCAGCAGGGGCATCCCCCCATTTCCGTCTTTTCATCCTTAATTGCAGATGCCAGGCAACTGACACCAGCGCGTCATCAATGGTACGATGGCTAAAAATGCTAAAAACGGTATCAAGCATGTTAGACAATATTCTCAGAATCGCCACCCGACAGAGCCCACTCGCCCTATGGCAAGCTCAGTATGTCCAACATCGGCTACAGGCATACCATCCCGGTTTACGCGTAGATCTGGTGCCAATGATCACCCGCGGTGATGTTCTGCTGGATACACCGCTGGCAAAAGTTGGTGGTAAAGGTTTGTTCGTCAAAGAGTTAGAATTGGCTCTGATGGAAAAACGCGCAGATATCGCCGTACACTCCATGAAAGATGTTCCTATTGAATTTCCTCAAGGCCTGGGTCTGGTCACGATCTGTGAACGCGAAGATCCCCGTGACGCCTTTGTTTCCAATCACTATTCTGGTCTGACGGATTTACCCGCTGGAAGCTGCGTCGGGACATCTAGCCTGCGCCGTCAATGTCAGTTGCGGGCGCAGCGCCCCGATCTGACCATCCGTGATTTACGTGGCAACGTCGGCACACGGCTGGCGAAGCTTGATAGTGGCGAATATGACGCCATTATTCTGGCCGTCGCTGGTCTGAAACGTCTGGGGCTGGAAAATCGCATTCGTTGTGCATTAAGCCCGGAAGAGTCGTTACCCGCGGTTGGGCAAGGTGCCGTTGGTATTGAATGTCGGTTGGATGATGAGCATACCCGCATGCTGCTGGCACCACTCAATCACACAGAAACGGCAATAAGGGTACAGGCTGAGCGCGCCATGAATACGCGACTGGAAGGAGGCTGTCAGGTTCCTATTGGCAGTTACGCCGAACTGGAAGGTGAGACGCTGTGGCTACGGGCGCTGGTCGGCGCACCGGATGGCAGTTGCATTATCCGGAGTGAACGCCGAGGCAACTTGCAGTATGCAGAACAGATTGGCATCAATCTGGCGGAAGAGTTGTTAGCCCGAGGTGCCAAAACCATTTTACAAGCCGTTTATGGGGACACGCCATCATGACGATTCTGGTTACCCGTCCCTCCCCTGCGGGTGAGCAACTGGTAGCCCGCCTCTGTCTGGCCGGTCTGCCAGCTTATCACAGTCCATTGATTGATTTTTCGCCTGGACGGGAGTTATCCCAGTTGCCGAACATGCTTGCTGCATTACATCCTGGCGATCTGGTTATTGTCCTTTCCCAGCAGGTAGTGGATCATGCTAATCCGGTGTTGGTCCGTACCGAAACCGGATGGCCTAAAGCGTTAACCTACTATGCCGTGGGGCGCACGACCGGATTATCCCTGCATACCGTTAGCAGCTTGCCCGTGCAATATCCATCGGAACGGGGAACCAGTGAAACCCTGTTGCAACTGCCTTCATTACAGCACGTAGCAGGTAAACGGGCGTTACTGTTGCGCGGTAACGGTGGTAGGGAGCTGCTTGGCAACACACTGCAAGAACGCGGCGCCGACGTCAGTTACTGTGAATGCTACCAGCGTAATCCGGTCTTTTATAACGGTATGGAGCAGAGCCAGCACTGGCAGTCGTTAAACATTAATACGTTGGTAATAACCAGCGGAGAAATGCTGCAACAGCTATATACTTTAGTACCTGATTATTATCGGACATCCTGGCTGCTGTGTTGCCGAGTGATTGTCGTAAGCGAGCGTCTGGCCGATCTGGCACGAGAGCTTGGCTGGAGTGATATCCGGATCGCCGATAATGCGGATAACGATGCGCTGATGCGCGCACTACAATAACCCTGATCATAGGTATCATTATGACGGAACACATTACCCCCCCGCCCCCTCCGGAAGAGGTTGTCGGACGGGTTGACCCCGTACATCCGCAGAAAGAACAGAAAAAACCGCTGACCCCCGCCCCCAAACGCCACGGTGTGCTTCTGGGTATAACAGCAATCGTTATCGCATTAGGGTTAAGCGGCGGTCTTTACTACTACATGCATCAACAGGCACAACGTCAGTCCGCCAATATTGATCTCCTGCAAACCCAGATCGCCGCCATGCAAAAACAATATCAGCAGGAACAGCAGCAATGGCAGCAGACGCAGGTGCAACAAGGCAAAGCGCAGAGCGCGGCAGAACAGCAGATTGCGACATTAACTCGCCAGTCGGATGAAATGCGGGAAAAACTGGCGACAATCTCCAATGGCGACTCTCAAACCTGGTTATTGGCGCAGGCCGATTTTCTGGTGAAAATGGCAGGCCGCAAGCTCTGGAGTGATAAAGACGTGACGACCGCTGTCGCATTGCTGAAAAGTGCTGATATGAGTCTGGCCGACATGCACGATCCAAGCCTGATTGATGTGCGCCGCGCGTTAACGCATGACATCAGTACGCTGGCTGCTGTCAACCAGATTGATTTTGACGGCATCATTCTTAAAGTTAACCAGTTGGCCGATCAGGTAGACAATCTGCGTCTGGCGGATAACGATACCAATGAAGCGCCCATGGACGACAACGACACTGCGGTATCGGCTTCCTTGAGCGAATGGCGGCAAAACCTGATCAAAAGCTGGCATAACTTCCTCTCGGATTTCATTACTATCCGTCGTCGTGACAGTACCGCCGAGCCATTGCTGGCGCCGAATCAGGATGTTTACCTGCGTGAAAATATTCGCTCGCGCCTGTTAATCGCTGCCCAGGCCATTCCCCGTCACCAGAACGAAATCTACAAACAGTCGCTGGAAACCGCTGCTGTTTGGGTCCGGGCCTATTTTGATGACAATGATCCCAGCACTAAAGCGTTCCTGGAACAGTTGGATGCACTGAGCAAGCAATCCATTTCGATGGATGTCCCCACCGAACTGGAAAGCCAGGCGCTGCTGGAAAAAGTCATGCAGACCCGAGTCCGTAACCTGCTGGCGCAGCCGTCAGCCACGCCGCAGGAGGGCTGA
This sequence comes from Prodigiosinella confusarubida, assembly GCF_002847015.1. GTDB lineage: Bacteria > Pseudomonadota > Gammaproteobacteria > Enterobacterales > Enterobacteriaceae > Prodigiosinella > Prodigiosinella aquatilis. The sequence continues at coordinate 879,469 of NZ_CP025085.1, read as the reverse complement.
TTATGCTAAAGGTCTTGTTGCTGTTTATCGTGCTTATCGCCGGTATCGTCGTTGGCCCAATGATGGCGGGGCATCAGGGTTATGTATTGATTCAGACCGACAACTATAACGTTGAGACCAGCGTTACCGGCCTGGTGATTATGCTGGTTCTGTTTTTGCTGGCTTTTCTGATCATCGAATGGTTGCTACGCCGGATTTTTCGTACCGGTTCACGTACTCATGGCTGGTTTATCGGACGCAAAAGCAGTCGGGCCCGTAAGCAAACCAAGGCGGCGTTACTTAAACTGGCCGAAGGCGATTATCTACAGGTAGAAAAACTACTGATGCGTAATGCCGATCATGCCGATCAACCGGTGGTAAATTACCTGTTGGCGGCAGAGGCGGCTCAGCAACGTGGCGATGACTTTCGTACCAAACAATATCTGGAGCGTGCAGCAGAAATTGCGGATACCAATCAGCTTCCGGTGGATATTACCCGCGTGCGTATCCAGTTGGCTCGCAACGAAGATCATGCTGCCCGTCACGGTATTGATCATCTGCTGGAAGTCGCCCCACGGCACCCGGAAGTGCTGCGGCTAGCGGAACAGGCGTTCCTGCGTACCGGCGCTTACAGCGCGTTGCTGGATATTCTGCCCGCCATGCGCAAAATTCAGTTGCACGATGAACAACAACTACAGGATCTCCAGCAACGCTCAACCATTGGGCTGATGAATCAGGCCATGTCCGAAGGGGGTAGCGAGGGACTCAGGCAGTGGTGGAAAAACCAGAGCCGGAAAACGCGTCAGGAACTGACGTTACAAATAGCGATGGCGGAACATTTAATCCAATGTGACGACCCCGATACCGCCCAACAGATTATTGTGGATGGTCTAAAACGCCAGTATGACGAGCGTCTGATACTACTCATGCCGCGCATCAAAGCCGGAAACCCTGATCAACTGGAAAAAATACTGCGTCAATTGCTTAAACAACACGGTTCCACACCCTTACTACACAGTACGCTGGGGCAGTTGTTGATGAAGCACGGTGAATGGCAACAGGCTGTAGATGCCTTCCGCGCCGCATTGGAAATACGACCAGATGCCTATGATTACGCCTGGTGCGCGGATGCGCTGGATCGCCTGCATCTGCCGGATGAAGCGACCCATATGCGACGAGAAGGGTTGCTGTTGACACTGCAATCAAACCCGCAGTAATAGGTTAACCGGCATTAATCCCACCATCCTTTTATACGTTCAGGGGAAATAGCCTGAACGTATAAAGATTTCAGGACACGCAACAGTGCAGCCGTTGAGTATCCTCGTCCTCAGATAGCCTCTGCCACAATTCCTGACACGCGCTTCTCTTTCCCGGCATAGCCGTATTCACCCGACCAGTGAATCACTATCGGCTTTTACTAAAAACGGAAAATTGTCGCGCCCTGTTCCGCATTGGAAACGGCTTGACGAAACACCGAGAACAATTCCTGGCCCGAGCCTACCTGCTCCGCCGTCCAATCTGGATGATATGCTACACGGTCAGTTAGATCGGCCAAGACATCAATTTGCCCGCTGTCTGCATCAATCCGAATGATATCGCCATCGACGAGACGGCATAATGGCCCGTCTTTTTTCGCTTCCGGGCAGAGATGAAGTACCGCCGGAACCTTACCCGACGCACCGGATAACCGTCCGTCCGTGACAAGAAAGACCTTCAACCCATCCTTCATCAGATTACCCAGTATCGGCATTAACTTATGCAGCTCCGGCATTCCATTGGCCGCGGGACCATTGTGCCGGACCACAATCACGACATCTTGCGTGAACTCATTGGCGTGATAAGCGCTCTCGACATCATGTTGTGATTCAAACACCCGGGCCGGCGCTTCGATGAAACGGCACTCCGGGGCAACCGCACTGACTTTAATGATCCCACGGCCCAGATTACCTCCCACCACCTTGAGTCCGCCGTGGGCACTGAAATGCTCACCAGGAAGCGCAATGACATCAGAATTCATAGAGTCGGTGGCCGGATGATACGTTATCTGTCCGTCATCCAGCCGGGGCACTTTCATATAGTCGGACAGGCTGCCAAAGACCGGAGTGGCATCCAGATGCAGCAAATCACGTTCTGCCAACGCCTTCATCAAAGTAGGCACCCCGCCAGCCCGCTGAAATTCATTGATATCAGCCGGCCCGTTCGGATACATCTTCACCAGTAAGGGGACGACTTGCGACAGGGCATCGATGTCATCCCAGTTCAGGATATAACCGGCCGCGGCAGCCACTGCAACCATATGAATGGAATGGTTAGTGCTTCCTCCCGATGCCAGTAACGCAACCAATCCATTCACCAACGACTTTTCATCCAGCACGCTGGACAAAGAGCGGTATTGCGCATTGTTATGGCTGATAGCAGCAATATGCTCTGCTATTTTTATCGTCAGAGCCTCACGCAGCGGATCGGCAGGGGGAACAAATGCCGAGCCGGGCAGCATCAGCCCCATTGCTTCAAATACCAGTTGATTGGTATTGGCAGTACCGAAAAAAGTGCAGGTTCCCAGGGCATGGTAGGCATCGCATTCCATATGCAGCAACGCATCTTTACCAACCTCACCCGCCGCATATTGTTGACGTATTTTCACTTTATAATTATTGCTGATCCCGGTTGGCATCGGCCCTGATGGTACAAACGCGGTTGGTAAGTGACCGAAAGAAAGCGCACCAATCAACTGACCAGGAGCAATTTTATCGCACACGCCCAGCAGCAGTGAGGCATCAAATGTATTGTGGCTCAGTGATACGGCCGTCGCCTGCGCAATCAAATCCCGGGAAAACAGAGACAATGACATACCGTCCTGTCCCTGTGTTATACCGTCACACATAGCGGGTACGCCGCCGGCAACCTGGGCGCTGTGCCCCAGTTGCGCCAGTGCCCGTTTAATCAGGTCAGGGTAGAACGCGTAAGGCTGATGAGCACTTAACATATCGCTGTATGCGGTAATAATCCCCACGTTGACCCGGGTAAAATCCAGAATGGATTTTTTCTGCATGGCGGAACAGGCAGCGACCGTATGGGCCAGATTACCGCAGGATAAGTGTGCACGGCGTTTCCACTTCACAGCCTGTGCATCAATTTTGTTCAGATAACGACGGCGTGTTTCCTGGCTCCGCCCGGCGATGTTACGGCTGATCTGTTCAATGATGTTATTCATACACCCACCTCCACGATATTTTAAAGACAGTAACAGCGGACCGCGTTAACACAACGCGTCACGACATCATCAAAATCACCGTCGATATCCACATGGAGAACATCAGGTTCATCATCACCTGGCATTTCCAGCGTCTCAAACTGACTCTTCAGTAGTTCAACCGGCATGAAATGACCGGTACGGGCCTGCATACGTGCTAATACCAGTTCAAAGGAACCGTATAAATGAATAAAGGCAACATGCTCATTACCATCTCGAATCATATCGCGGTACTTCTTTTTCAGCGCCGAGCAAACAATAATGCCGGTTTCATTTTTCTTTTCCATACTGAATGCTGCATCACGAATACGTTCAAGCCAAGGTAATCGGTCATCATCGTTTAAAGGATGCCCACTCGCCATCTTTAAAATATTATGGCGAGGATGCAGATCATCTCCATCAATAAACTTGGCGCCAAGCGTTCTTGCCAATGCTGCACCTATTGTTGACTTCCCTGTACTTGCCACGCCCATCAGAACAAAACTTTTCCCGCCTTTTTCCCGTTTCATTTATAAACCTTATCTAAAAATAATTTCACACAGACAAGTCAGCACACCCATTTGATACAAAAAATTACAGTGTTTCTCCGAGATAAATTTGATATCCCAAATCCATTGAATGCGTCGAATAATGAGTATCGTTGATTTTATTTAACAGAATACTTGCTGCTTTTTGACCGACCATAAACCGGGGAGTGATAACACTGGCGAGACTGGGAACCATCTCCTTCCCGATTTCAAGCCCGTGGAATCCTGCAATCGATATATCATCAGGAACGTTGATCCCTTTTTTAAAACAGCTAATCAACGCACCAACAGCGATATCATCATTAGTACAGAAAATACCATCAAGATCCGGATGTTCCTTTAATGCCAATGCCAATAATTGTGTGCCAAGCTGAATGGATGAAATGGATTTAGGGTTAATATGGTGAGTAGGTAATCCTTTTTTTCTCATGGCCTCACAATACCCTTGAAACCGTAATTCATCACGCAGATCATCCTGAGAACCAAGATAAATAATCTTTTTCTTATTACGGTTTTCCAGCATCGTTGAAACCATGTCGAATGCGGCTTTACTGTTAGAGTAACCAACTTCCATATCCAGGCATGGTCCTTCAATATCCATAACTTCCACAATAGGGATTTTAGCTGAGCGTAAATATTTCACGGCTCGCACCGTGTGCGATTTTTCAGACAAAATAATTCCATCAATATTATAAGCGAGCAAATTTATGATTTGTTCTTCTTCCGATTTCTGTTTGTAATTGTAATTAGCAATCAATATTTGATATTGCTTCCCGGAAGTAACCGATTCAATACCTGCGAGCATATCGGCAAAGATTTGGTTTTTGAACGAAGGGATCAAAACACCAATCGTGTAACTCTTTGTATTAAGCAACATTTCTGGTGCCCGGTTGGGGATATAATTAACCTCCTCCATAATCTGAGCAATTTTTTTCCCTGTTTCAGGCGCAACCTGGTTAGGTGTCCTCAGATACCGACTCACCGTCATCTTGGTCACATTCGCTAGATTCGCTATATCCTGCAACGTTACTCTATGGTTTTTCATGCTCTCTCTGCCATTACTTCAGGGCAGGAACTTCCTGCCCTGATGATTGAACGCCTACACGTGGATAACACTATTAAGCATGAGGACACCAATAAGTCCCAATATGGATATCAGTGTTTCCATCACCGTCCACACCTTTAATGTTTCTACCACACTAAGATTGAAATACCCTTTAAACAACCAGAATCCTGGATCATTCACATGTGACGCAATCACACTGCCGGCCCCCACGGCCAACACCATTAACGCGGGATCAACATGTGTAATCGCAATCAAAGGTAATACAATACCCGCGGTAGTAATCGCCGCGACCGTCGCCGATCCCAGGGCAACTCTCAGCAAGGCGGCTACTGTCCAGCACATCAGCAATGGAGATAGAGATGAGCCTTTCATGAGCATCGCAATATAATTGCCCACCCCACTATCAACCAGGACCTGTTTAAATGCGCCGCCACCAGCAATAATAAACATGATCATGGCTATGGCACCGATAGAGTCACTCGCAATCGCCATGACCGACTCTATATTTCGCCCATTACGCAGACCCAACGTAAATATAGCCAATACGATAGCAATAAAAAGAGCAACGGCAGGGTGTCCGATAAATTCAAAAAGTAATCGTACCGTATTACCTTTTGGCAACAACATTTCACAAATTGCAGCAGACGCCATTAAAATAACCGGGATAATAGCGGATAACAGGCTGACGCCAAAACCCGGCATCTCTTCTTCAGCAAATACATGGGGATTAAACAGTCCCTTAGGGGGTTCTTTTTCGTATTTTTTAAGCAACTTTGAAAATAAAGGACCAGCGATGATAACCGTAGGAATCGCAATAATAAGGCCATAGAGCAATGTTGTGCCCAGGTTTGCATTAAAAATGGTGGCAATCGCTGTCGGACCAGGATGAGGCGGCAGAAAACAGTGGGTCACAGAAAGCGCGGCCACCATGGGAACCCCAACGTAAAGCAACGGTAATCCGGCAGAGGCAACAATAGTAAAAACCAGCGGCAGCAATAATACAAAACCTACTTCATAGAACATGGCCAAGCCAACAATCAATCCGGTAATTAACAAGGCCCATTGAATATTATTTCTGCCAAATCGATGAATCAGGGTAGACGCAATACGTTGTGCCGCCCCGGTATCAGAAATCAATCGGCCAAGCATCGCACCGAACCCAAGAATAAGTGCTAACCCGCCAAGGGTATTACCTATACCAGACTGAATAGAGGCAATCGTTTTAAGTGGTGTCATTCCTTCGGCAATTCCGACAAGCGCAGCAACCAGCACTAGTGCGATAAATCCATTTATTTTGAAGCCAATCATAAGAATAAGTAAGAGAACGACACCAATCGCTATTATTATTAACGGCATACAATACTCCTGGAATAAAGGCAGCGATAATCCGCCGCCAATGGAAACAATATATATTTAGTCTCAATATCAGATTTATACGGCGACCAACATTCCACCATCAACGAATAATAAGTGTCCATTAACAAAATCTGATGCTTGTGATGATAAAAAGACAGCAGAACCAATAAGCTCTTTCGGATCACCCCAACGCGCGGCAGGAGTACGCTTCGTCAACCATGAAGTAAACTCTTCGTTTTCAACCAGCGCTTTCGTCATTTCAGTTTTAAAATACCCAGGGGCAATACCATTTATCTGAATATTATAACGAGCGAGCTCTACACACATGCCGCGTGTTAACATTTTCACAGCGCCTTTTGATGCGGCATACGGTGTAATCGTATCTCTACCCAGCTCACTTTGCATTGAACAGATATTAATAATCTTCCCGCTCCTGCGAACCATCATTTTACGGGCCACGGCTTGAGAAACAAAAAATACGGCTGTCTGATTAACAGCAATAACATCGTTCCACTCATTCTCAGGGAATTCAGTAAAAGGGTGACGCCGTTGAATACCAGCATTATTGATCAAAACATCAATTTCACCGATATTGTCTTCTATGTAATCAACGGACTCATTCACACTATGATGATTTGTCACATCAAATGGCATCGAATAAGCCATATAACCCATTTTTTTTAATTCCGAGACAGCATTTTCTGAACGCTCGGCGGTCACATCGTTTACAATAATTTCCGCGCCATACTCAGCCAACCCTTTGGCGAGTAAAAAACCGATGCCCTGTGCTGCGCCAGTAATAAGTATTTTTTTATTCTCTAATGAAAACAGATTTTTCATAACAACCTCAATTAAAATTAAAACGTTAACTGTACTTTTGCTGCTTTTGTTTTATCTGATGCGAATAAAAGCGCCTTTTCCAATTCGTCGTAACAAAACTCAGCGCTTAACAATGGCAATGGATTAATAGTATTGTTATTTAACCACTCCACTGATGTATTAAATTCCTCTTTAAACCTGAATGTTCCGGTCAACGTTATTTCTTTGGCAATAAGCATCATGATCGGGAAATCGGGCACCGCGCCACCCATACCCACCTGAACCATCGTTCCTTTCGCCCGGGTGACCGCTAAACAACGCGAGATCGATTGCGGATGACCAGACACCTCGAACGAAACATCAAAGTAACCTTTGTCTTTCAGATAGGAAGAGAAATCAGCCGATACGGCATTAAGTACGGTTGTCGCCCCCATGGCACTCGCCATAGTTAGTGACCGCTCACTTACATCGGTGCAAACAATCTCTTTTGCCCCCATCGCTTTTGCTGCGGCAACCACCAGACAGCCGATAGGGCCGACACCGGATATGAAAACTTTCTTCCCTTTAATATCACCAGACTGATTAACAGCGTGAATTGCGACAGCCAATGGCTCGGCAAATGCCATAACCTGTTCACTGGCTTGATCATCAAAAGGAATACACTGACTTGTATCTACTATTTTATATTGCGTAAACCCACCATCTACATGGGGGAAATACATAGCACTGCCAAAAAATCGCATATTGACACATTGATTTTCTTCATGCGACTTACAATATTCACAGTGACCACAAGGCTTACTTGGATTAATAGCGACTTTCTGGTTTTTAATAATCTTATCGCTATCACTCTCAACAACAACCCCGATAACTTCATGACCCAGTATCATCGGTTGTTTAACCTGATAGGTCCCGACCTTACCCTCATGATAATAATGCAGATCAGAACCACAGATCCCACCACGAGTAATTCTTACCAATGTCCCTATTCCCTGATAATTGATTTCCTGCTGAATAACACTGACTTTATTTTTTCCTGACACAACGCAGGATTTTGTTTCATCGATCATTCTACACCTCGTTACTCATTAAGAGATGTCGCTATAAAACAGGAACATTCCCCTTAAAAATTTGAAGTGCGTCACTATAATTCATGTTACGTAACGTATGTTACGCATAACGTGAAGTCATCACCCTGTTGTTACAAAATCCATGTTACAAATAACGTGACTGAGAAAACATAAACGCTCTTATGGCGTAAATAAAAGACACGACAGGTTAATCAGTATTGAGGAAAACCCATATATTTTGGAAATATCGACAATTTCTTAAGCACCTGATACCAGGAAAGTATTAATATTAAAGTTTAATGAAATTAAATTTATAAAAAATAAGGAGATGAAAAAAATATTCGCTCAGTAATTACAACAGATATGCTCATCAAAGGCCGTATTAAGCGCGCTTATGAAAAAGCAGTGAGAAACGCTATCGGAGTTGATCACATCACTGCCGCGCCCTCAGCAACGATCAGTTTAATGCTGACCCTGATGGTCAGGAATATAACAGGAGTACATCAATCCTGACACTTACCGATTCCGCCTCGACCCTTTTATCTCTCCGCATCTGCTATCCTTCTCTGCATATCGAACGCTATTACGCCAAGCTCATTAGTCAGGGTGACAAACGGAAATACACTCTATGTTTTGATAACCCGACCCATGGACTTATGCACTTAACGTTTTTACACCATAGGACTGATAATCATGAAGATTTTGATGATACTGACATCACACGATCAGTTGGGTAACACTGGGAAAAAAACCGGGTTCTGGCTGGAGGAATTCGCCGCCCCCTATTATGTTTTCAAAGATGCCGGAGCTTCACTGACACTAGCTTCACCAAAAGGGGGGCACCCACCGCTTGATCCGAAAAGTGATGCGCCCGATGCACAAACCGAATATACGGAACGTTTCAGACAAGACCCGGAAGCCCAACAGATGCTGGCCTCGACACAACGCTTGTCGGACGTACATGAAGCCGATTTCGACGCTGTATTTTATCCCGGTGGCCACGGTCCGCTATGGGATCTGGCACAAGATCCGCATTCCATCGCCTTAATTGAAGCATTTGCCAGTGCTGGAAAACCGGTTGGCGCGGTTTGTCATGCCCCTGGCGTATTACGCCATGTGAAAAACAGTGATGGCGCACCACTGGTTAAAGGGCGCAAAGTCACGGGTTTCACCAATAGTGAAGAAGAGGCCGTACAACTCACCAATGTCGTACCTTTTCTGGTAGAAGATGAACTGAAACGGCAAGGTGGTATTTACGAAAAAACCGCCGACTGGCATCCACATGTGGTCACTGATGGGCTGCTGGTCACCGGGCAAAATCCGGCCAGCTCTGCGCCAGTTGCCTCTGAAATGCTGAAACTGATGGCTTAACCTTGTGCACGCTGACAAAGGCAGCACGGTTTTTCCGGCGAAAATACTATAAGGAAACCAGAATGCGCAGTGTCACCCACGCTTCATTTGGCAATCCGGCCGAAGTCCTTACTCTGACCGAAGTACCTCAACCCCAACCAGGTCCTGAACAAATCCTTGTTCGCATGACCTATTCTCCCATTCATAACCACGATCTTTGGACAATAAGGGGAATGTACGGCCATAAACCGGTGTTACCCGGAATCGGTGGTAGTGAAGCCGCCGGCGTAATCGATGCTCTCGGTAGTAACGTGCAGCACCTGAAAATCGGTCAGCGCGTGGTAACCGCTGGCGTACATGGCACCTGGGCGGAATATTTTCTGGCAACGGCTACAGCGGCGGTACCATTACCGGATGAGATTAATGACAAGGTTGGTTGCCAACTGATTGCTATGCCGGTAAGCGCATTGATGCTGCTGGAATACCTTGATATCAAACCCGGACAATGGATGATTCAGAACGCCGCCAACGGTACAGTTGGGAAAACCGTAGCCATGCTGGCAAAATCACGGGGAATTCATGTCATTAATCTGGTTCGTCGCCATGGGACCATCAAAGAGATGGCCGCACTAGGATTGAGAAATACGATTTCGACCGACCATCCCGACTGGCAAGAACAGATTGCTGCCCTGTTGGACGGAAAACCACTGGTACGTGCAGTTGACTCTGTAGGCGGTAAAAGCAGTGGCGATTTGTTACATCTGCTGAGTGAAGGAGGAGTGCTGGTTTCGTTTGGTGCCATGAGCGGTCAACCTATGCAAATCAGTTCCGGTGACATGATTTTCAAACAGGTGACCATTAAGGGATTTTGGGCCAGTAAAGTAGCCAGCACGGTGCCAGCCCAAGATAAGCAACGGATGATCGGCGAATTGATACATCTGGCTGCCAGCGGTGATCTGATACTGCCGGTAGACTCGCTATTCGATCTTTCCGACGCGGTTCAGGCGGTGACGGCCAGCGAACGACCTGGGCGCCAGGGTAAAATACTGCTACGCGGTTAATGGCTTTCCCTGACACGAAAAAACGCTTGCCGATAAGCGACAAGCGTTAAATAAAATCAGATTTATAAAACCAGGGAAAATATGGCATGGGAATCTACGTGCTGGATTACACACATGTAACGTGAAATATAACAGGCATGCAATTAATTTTAATTACATGATTATTTACCATATTTTGGAAAGCCATCTATTTTACCGAGATATAAAAGCACTTAATTACAAGGCATTTATCCTGATACCTTTTTTACTTTTATAAATCAGATATAGTTGATATCCATTAATTATTACTATAAGGCCATCGAGAACGGCAACTGGATATGCTCGTATTGTTAATGCATATAGTGTTATTATTGTGGCGCCTATCATATTTAGTAGCCTTAACCGTAAAATACTCTTACAGATAAATGATAGCGCAACGACTACCGTCCCTATGTAACCAAACACATCAAGAAACGACATTATCTACGCTCCCAAAAATTTGAAAAGCCCAAATAAAGCTTTTGCTCTATGAGAAACTTTATTTTTAACTTCATTATCTAATTCTGCTGCTGTGCATCTAAAACCATTTGGGATGAACATAGGGTCATAGCCAAAGCCGGAATTTCCTCTTAAATCGGTTGTGATCACCCCATCCCAAATTGCTTCAAATTTGAAATAAGATGCTACATCTGGTTTATAAATAAGTAAACAACGGTATCGCGCCGGGGTAGAAGAAACAGAATTCGATGTCATAAATTCACAAAGTTTATTCCTGTTTTCCCCATCGTTAGCAGAAATACCAGCGAATCGCGCAGAATAAACACCCGGGATATTGTTAAAATCAATGAGTTCAAGACCCGAATCATCAGAAAGCACGGGGCTATGGTAGAAAGCATAAACGGTTTCAGCTTTTATCAATGCATTGTCTAGATAATTATCGCCAGTCTCATGAATATCACCGATATCATTAGCGATAGGTTTGATCTCAAAATTAACACTTGCACAAGCGAGTTTTGCAATAGATGAGAACTCCTTCAACTTCCCACTATTCTGAGTTGCCAATATAATACGCATATTCTTATCCATTTAACCGTCCGAATGTAGACTCACGTTCTAAAAGCTGAATAATTTCATCACGTTTGAATTCACATAGCTCGCATACATACTCATTAACCGGAAATTTTACTGGCCCTTCGTCAGTTTCATCGAACTGTTTTCTTTTATTTAATGCCTTTTCTTTAACCTTTTCATAATCATCACAATATTGATCGATCCAATATGTTCCTAAACGAGTATGATTTATTTCATCACTGACAATAGACGTATAAATTTCTGTTACATCACTATCATTGCAAGTCAATACTTGCATAATAGCGGCATCGATACCTATCCATTCACCCATTTTCTGGTGGATATAAAGACGTGTAGGGAGATCTTCCCCTCTCGCCATCTGCCAAAATCTAAAATGAGAATTTAATGCAGGCCCACCTCCTCCGTGTTTTTCATACTCCTCTCGTAATATAATTGCATGATAAACTTCGTCTTCTATTTGCCGACTGAGATCATGAATAAATGGAGTATTAGACCAGTCAAATTCAAAGTCATTAAGAATCGCACAACAACACTCTACGGTTGGAACTTCCAGATTAATATAATTAGAATACATCATTCGCATTTTTTTCGTTACGGAATGCGAAATCTCACCTTCATGTTCTCGAACCGGTAAAGATGGAGAAATAAAACATTCATGATGAATATTAACAAATTCAGTTGAATCATCGTTTTGGATATTTATTTCAGAAAGAAGCGTGTTTGTCATGGTGAGTATTTTTTCTATAATCAAGGCTGAATTATTCAATCGCTCATTGATTCTTTTATATCTAACCTCATTGTGTAAGGAAGAAGAAAACTCAAGATTGTTTTTAATTCTCAACAATTCTTTATTGAGTGCAACAATCATTGATTCCTTCATCTTATATAATGAAGAACTCTTCTTTCCTCCATCATCTTCTTTTGGAGAGGTAATGCCTCTTTTTTTATGAAAAACACTTCTTTCCAAAGCAATACTATACAATTCATACAATGAATATCCAATCCAGGATGATATTTTTGCAATTTGTAGTTTCAACAGAATATCAGGTTCACAAGGTACCCAACTACTGGTGGTTTTCTGTAAACGGATTAAATCATCAATACTTTCAATTGCTATTTGTTGTTTATTTACATAATGTTTATTAATCCCTCGGTCAAATGTATCAGAGACTTCATTTAAAATTGTTGGGATATATTCAGTCCGACAGTAAAATGTCGCTTTCGGGTAGTCAGACATAGCACCGACGAAAACAGAAAGCCGAGCATTATCCAACATAGCAAAATCATTTTCATCATTCCCAAAAACAATCGCCTCTTCAAAACTCACACCCAGTTTAGACAAAGATAAGTACTTATTCTCCACTTGAGGTGTAATATCAAAAATGTTTTCATTCCTATGATGATGAATATTAAAATTAAAATCTTCGTTATGGAAGAATGTGTTTATTTTTTCTCTTGAGCATCCATCCAAAACTAATATTTTAGTGATACCACTATCAAAAATATATTCTTCACTCGTTTCATTCTCTGATAGTGATCTTATATATGAATGGAAGTCATGGCTTATGTCTGATACTGAAAATTTCCAGTTGCCATCCAAGACATAAGGGATCTTATTTGCCTTGAGGAAACTAACTATTCTCTTTGCTTTTTCATCGGCAAAAGTATGTGAAAAGACAAACGCGTTTTTCTCCCATGCCATACCTCCATTACATCCAACCATCAGGCAATTTCGGAGATTTTCTGGTATCAGCGGCAACATATCCCTGATTGGCCTTGCAGAAGCGAATATCACAGTATACTTATCAGCTAATGATGAAATTTTGTTAGCAATAACATCATGTATAACTTTGCCGTTTGTAACTATAGTCCCATCTAAATCAAAGATATAAGTTCTCACGCGTACCTTTCTCTTCTCGTTATATATTAGAATACATAACGTATTTTAACATGAGGTTCACAAATACGAAAGGGGATAAATTGCCTCTGATTTAACTTGGTGAAATGCCCGTTCTACCGTTTTACTACGGTAAGTCGCATAACGTGGTACAAGCTTCATCAGCGTTGATCTGATATTACGCTATTCGATCTTTCTAATACGGTTCAAGCGACGGCCAATGAACAGCGGCTGAGCTGCCAGGGCAAAATACTGCTACGCGGTTAATGGCTTTCCCTGACACGAAAAAAAACGCTTGCCGATAAACGACAAGCGTTAAATAAAATCAGGTCTATAAGACAATTTGTGGTGCCTCACTCAACGTCATGTCCGAAAAGTCCAATGAAGATATCCTTCATATGGTGTTGGACGATAAGCACCGTAAACGGCTCTGCGTCATTCCCAGGTTTATGAAGCCGGAGCAAACATAGAAGGTGGAATGAGCATCTACGCGTTAAGTTAAGCACATATTATGCCAAAATATCAAACAAGAGTCGAACGAAAGGAGTAACCTTGAATTATCGGTTGATAAGTAAAGAATTTTTTATTACTTCACTATTTACTGTTCAACCTACCCACCTTAGGAATGAACGGGAGATCACCCGATATGTCGCAGATACAAGACACTTTAATTCAAAAATAAATTATTTATTATATTTCAATGAATTATCCGTCTCCTTTTTGAGACGCGTGAACAGTAAGTTGTCGCCAGAAAACTACACCCAGCGGTTCTTACACACCGCTTGTGGTATCATTTTTCTACTATTCTGACGGTCAGAATCTCCACCAACACGCGCCCTGGCTTGACGTTACAGTGGCCGGCTTCATATCGCATAACCTGGCTCAAGGTCTATACTTAACACAGTAATGATTAGTCACCAGGAGAAATAAGAATATATGGGGCTGACGGCAATTCGGCGCGCCCAGTTTTAACGCATTGAAAAATATTATAAAGGAGGAACGGGAACATGACTGACGACATGCCAGTTAGCCCACTACATCAAGATAATTACGCTTTTTTCTTTGATTTGGATGGTACCCTGGCGGAGATAAAACCCACACCAGAGCAGGTTGTCATTCCCTCTTCGGTTCTCCACACGCTACATGCCCTCGCTGAATACAGTAATGGTGCTCTGGCCCTGGTATCAGGCCGCGCTGTGTCAGAACTGGATAATCTGCTTGCACCTCTGACGTTACCGCTGGCAGGAGTGCACGGTGCAGAGCGACGTGACAGTCTGGGCCAGGTACATCGGATTACCCTACCAACAGGAATGCTACAGGCCCTAAAGGAGCGACTCACTATAGCGATGTCCGTTTTCCCTGGCAGTAAGCTGGAAAGCAAAGGTATCGCGTTTGCATTGCACTATCGCCAGGTTCCTGAATACCAACAGGACATTCTGATACTGGCGGAATCTCTCTGCCACGCCTATCCGCAACTGATGTTGCAACCTGGGAAATGCGTGGTGGAACTCAAGCCACATGGGGTAGATAAAGGTACGGCCATTGGTGCCTTCATGCAGGAACACCCTTTTTCTGGCCGTATCCCGGTATTTATTGGCGATGATCTGACAGATGAAGCCGGTTTTCACCAGGTCAACACGCTGAACGGTCTATCCATCAAAGTAGGACCGGGAGAAACTGCAGCGCATTTTCGGCTCAATAATGTTGCAGCAGTACACCAGTGGCTCAAACAACAACAACACCGATGCACAAGCAATATCGGTAAGGAGAAAGGATTATGAGCCGTTTAGTCATCGTATCTAATCGGATTGCTATCCCTGATGGCAAGAAAAAAAGCGCTGGCGGCCTTGCCGTCGGTATTCTGGACGCACTGAGCAGTAGTGGTGGTATATGGTTCGGATGGAATGGCGAGATCAGTGATGAAGAAAAACCGCCGCAAGTGCAGAAAAAAGAAGGCATCACATTTGCTTCATTTAGTCTGAGTCAGCAGGACTATGATCAGTATTATTGTCAGTTCTCAAATGCAGTGCTGTGGCCCGCTTTTCACTATCGTCTCGATCTGGTTTCTTATGACCGTAACGCATGGGAAGGTTATCGCCGTGTCAACGATATGATGGCCAAGTATTTGAATACCTGGGTGAAAGACGATGATATGTTGTGGATTCACGACTATCACCTGTTGCCGTTTGGTGCAGCTTGCCGTGATTTGGGTATGAAGAACCAGATCGGTTTTTTCCTGCATATCCCTTTCCCAACGCCAGAAATTTTTAACGCGTTGCCACCGCATGAGGAATTGTTGGAAAAACTCTGTGATTTCGATCTGCTGGGATTCCAGACAGAAAATGACCGTCAGGCATTTATTGAATGTCTATCGGTGCTGACCCGCGTGCAAGCGCTCAGCGCAAACACCTACACTGCATTTGGCAAAGTATTCACTACCGGGGTTTATCCTATCGGTATTGAAACGGAAAGTATCCGCAAAATGGCTGAAGGTCCACTTCCTGCCAGATTGGAGGAGGCCAAACGCGACCTGCGCCATATGAAAAATATTATCGCGGTAGAACGACTGGATTACTCCAAAGGCCTACCGGAACGTTTTCTGGCTTTTGAGGCGCTACTGGAAAATTATCCACAGCATCACGGCAACATCCGCTACACCCAGATAGCCCCGACGTCCCGGGGAGAAGTGCAGGCTTATCAAGATATTCGCCACCTGTTGGAAACAGAAGCTGGCAGGATTAATGGCCGATACGGGACGATGGGCTGGACACCACTTTATTACCTCAATCAGCATTTTGACCGTCGGCTACTGATAAAAACATTCCGTCAAACTGACGTCGGATTGGTAACACCATTGCGGGATGGGATGAATCTGGTAGCGAAAGAGTATGTAGCCGCCCAGGATCCTGCGAATCCCGGCGTACTGGTGTTGTCGAAATTTGCCGGCGCAGCCAATGAACTGACGTCAGCATTGATCGTTAATCCTTACGATAAGAATGAGGTCGCCGATGCATTGAACCGGGCATTAACCATGTCGCTGGCGGAGCGAATATCACGTCACAGCGAGATGATGTCTGTCCTGGAGCAAAACGATATTCAGCACTGGCGCACATCATTTATTGCCGACCTACAGGCCACAGATCGTTGTCACGAACGGTATAACCTGACACAGGATATTGCCACTTTACCGCGACAAGCCTGATAGCAAGTGCGCGAAAATAAGAACCCGCATTGGAGGTATCTTTGCGGGTTTTTTATTTCAGTAATACCGTTTCAGTGGCAAAATAGAACAGTAATGGCGTCAGCGACAGCCCATCAATCATCTCACCTGATGTAATTAACGCCATAATTTCTCCCGCAGAAAACCACCGGGCCTCGATCACTTCATCCTGTTCATCATTCAGCCCGACAAATGTCACGTCACGACACAAAAAAATGACAAATTGCTGATCACTACAACCATATGTCGGGTAGTAACGTATCAACTGAACAGCTGAAGAGGCTGAATAACCCGTTTCTTCCAACAATTCTCGTCTGGCGGCGGCGACATCAGTTTCCCCTTTATCCACGCCACCGGAGGGAATTCCCCAGACCACTTTGCCCGTCAGATAACGATATTGATGGATAAGCAAAATCCGTTCATTCTTCACCGCCAAAATACCAACGGCTGGCCGTTCATGATGAACCGAAAAAAAGGTTTTCGTTACCGACTCCTGCGTAAGATCTACCTTTTGTACGGAAAACCATGGATTCGAATGAACGGTTTGTGCCTCCCCCCATGCTTCGGTAGCAGGAATATTTTTCACGTTACATCCTCTTTGTGACGATTAACGATTGAGTATTTCGACCTGATAACGTTCATCGCAAAACTCAATCCTGAGCTGTCTAAAATCAGGTAAGATTCCCCAGACACGTTCCAATTTACAGTCGGCATCGCCAATAATAGCCAATGAGGCGCCACTGGCTATTGCCGCTTTCATACCGGCTTCCGCATCCTCAAAAACAAGAATATCTTTTATATTCAACCCCATTTTCATCGCACCCAGGAGATAGCCTTGCGGATCCGGTTTCCCTATTTTGACATCTTCAGCGGATATCAGCAGCGGAGGTAACGGCAAGCCCGCAGCCAATAACCGGTTAATAGCCAGTTGACGGCTGGCTGACGTAACTACCGCCCAATGTGAGGGCTGAATGGACTGTAGGACATCAACGGCACCGGGCACAGCGGTAATGCCCACCGTCATTATCGTCTCTCTGTATTCGATCTCATGGGTGATCTTCTGCGACAGCCTTGAGGCCCCCAAAAAATGAGTTACTGTCTCCTCGGTGCGTCGGCCATGAGCAAAGGCAATGACATCGCCATAATTTAGCGCATGCTCCAATGAAAACGTCCTCCAGGTTTGCTCAACCACAGCGGTGGAATCCACGAGCGTGCCATCCATGTCAAATAAAAAG
Source organism: Prodigiosinella confusarubida (assembly GCF_002847015.1). GTDB lineage: Bacteria > Pseudomonadota > Gammaproteobacteria > Enterobacterales > Enterobacteriaceae > Prodigiosinella > Prodigiosinella aquatilis. The sequence continues at coordinate 861,565 of NZ_CP025085.1, read as the reverse complement.
CCAGAAAAAACATTTCCCATATTGTTATACCTTTATCAATTGTAAATGTTCTTTTAACCAGGAAATATCGTTCTGAATAGCTACATTACCTGCCTGCCGATAGTCATTCTCGGAAAAATAATAAAATCGCTTTCGCAGAATATGAGGGGTCCGAAATAATTTATGAATATAGTAAAGAAAATCGTTATCCAGCTCGGAAAAGGAGACTCCGGTGGGAGATTTAATATGTATATCGTTATATAATGCCGGGAACAACTCGACAAAATAGACATAGGGATCAATCCCCATCAGAAAAAGATTTGCAGGATCAAAAAGTAATGAAAAATTCTTCCGATTCACCAGCGACAACAACAGTTTCGAATCATCAACTATCAACGTATTTTCTGACGCAATAACAAACTGGGGCCCAGCTGCATCACAGCACCATTGTAAAAACCCAGCAGTATTTATTATATCGATTTCGTTTTCTATCAGACTTTTTCTAAAAGAAGGGATAAACAGAGAATGAATGCCTAACTGTTCAGCCACATCCAATGCTCGAAAAAAAAGCGTCTTACACTCATATGAAGATGACTTTATTCCTATGTCGTTATAGGTATTAATTGCCAGTGAACTGACTGTAACATTGGAAACCTCAGCATATTCCCTGATTTTGAATAAATCCAGGCTATCCAGTTCCAGCCCCCGACCTGGGCCACCGAAATCAATTTCCAGCACATCTGTTGATAACTTATTACACAGTGTCAGTGCATTGAGTAAGTCACCGGGTAAACGCCAACTCACTAGCCCGATATCATTCACAATGCACTCCTTATACTCTGAGAAGGCGGGGAATGGCGATCATCCACAAGACACCAATTACCATGCCGTTTTACCATCACCGTCTGCCCATGTAGATCAGCATTTCTCTGAATAACCAGTGAACAGATAAAAGCTTTAAAATCCTCCGGTTGCATATAACCCGAATAATCAAAGTCCGCCGGTCGTCGGCTCCGAATCCCTGGGGAATCCACCATTCCTTCCGGCAAGGCTTGAGCAATTATTACCTGCTCAGCTGGAATTTCAGCAGCAATGGATCCCAATAATCCCATCGCCGCCGCTTTACATGCCGTATAGCCTGCACGCCCAGGGCCGGCATTAAAAGCCACCTCAGATGAGATACCCAGAAATATGCCTCTCCTGCGGATTAATCCCGGTAAAAAAGCCGACAACGTCAGCCACAGGCCATCGATCATAATCGCGGATTGTTCCTGCCAGAGGGGCCACTCCGTTGCCATAAAGCCACAGCGCCTGATACCATAGAATGCGGCAGAAAAACAGACAAAATCCATATCATTAACAGCAATATCCGCCAATATTTTTTTACTCTCTACCGTATTTTTTAAGTCACACGGATGCCACTGAAAATGATATTGCTCATGCCCCACCGGTTCACTTCGACTTAGAATATGTACTTCATATCCTTGTTCCGAGAGTGCTTCTGCCACACCATGCCCGACGCCAGTCGAGCCACCGACAACCAATGCACATTTTTTACTTTTCTCCACCATATAGGGCTCCTTTAATCCATGAGTAACGCTGCTTTCAGAACGTATTTACCGTGGATAATCCGCTCATTACCGTGAATCATTTGATTCAGGAACACGCAGAAATCATTCAAACAGAATCGGTGGGTAATCATTTTCGCAAGTGAGTTATAATGTAATTTAAGGAGATCAATAGATTCCAAAAACTCCTGATTAGTAACGCCTCGTTGCCCGGTAAGAAAAATATTTCTATTGGTGTTTATGCCAACAAGATAGCGATCAATCGACTCATATCTCTGATCCTCAACTGGAATCGAAATATTCCCCGCCCGAATCGACGAAAATAATGATGCTGGATAATTTAATATAGATTTATTTTCATCAATACCACCAATAACATTAATCACAGATTCCGAACCAATGGTTCGGAGCACCATATCCAATACATTATTAGTTGCATTTCGAGGTGTAACAATAAATACAGCATTGCCAGACATATGCAATTGTTCCGTTACCTCTGGCTGTTGATATAGGCTATGTGTAATATCAGCAACAATGTCCTTTCCGCTATCGGAACGACTATTCCAGGTGTGATGTACCAACAAGACGGGAATACTACCGCCATAAAAAATTCTTAATAATATTCCCAGCAAATTACCAATAATTCCGCCACCAAAAATGACAAAAGATCGAGGTGAAAAAATATTGATACTTTTTATAGCATGAAGTGCAACCGCAATAGGTTCGATCAGCGCGGCACTTTCATTTGGTAATGAATAATCAACCGGAATAACAACACCATCATTTATAGCGAAAGGAGGAATACATAAATACTGCTGAAATAATCCAGAAACATTATGACCTAACAAGAAGTTACTGTTCAGTTTATCTGTCGGATTAATTAACACACGCTGACCACGCTTAAAAAAACAGTCTCCCCATCGATAATCTTGTACAACACGAGCAATACCTTCATGCCCCAAAATGGAACTGCTTTCCTGCCGAATGCCGCGCAGAATTTGCAGATCCGTTCCACATAATCCGGCCGCATCCACCTTTAGCCACAATCCACGCTCAGGAGCCAGTGTCATTTCCTCATTGAAAATGTGACACAAAGAACCATCAAAAAAGATAATCTGATTCTCCATTGGTATCACCCTTTGTGTGGAATATTATTTTTCATCCAGCTATTTTCGTTAAATTGACTGGCAGCGAGCCCCGCCCCCCATAATCCATTAGCGGTATCTGGCGGACAGATATGTATATGTTGCGCTAACCAAGCAGGCGAAAGTCTGGTCGTCAGATACGGACCAGATGACATCATTCGTTTCAATAAAACCGAACGGACGAACTGTGGCAGGTTATCAATGATTCCGCCGGATAATCCCACCACATCAATCGTAGGCTCGAGCGTTAAGGCCGTTGAAATAAGATCGGCCAAAGGCCGCATCGCTGTACTTAATACCCGTAAAGCGAAAATATCACCAGCATTCAAAGCCGCCTTAAAATTCTCCTCGAAATGCTCAATAACTGCGGGAGGATAATGATATTCCTCCTCATAAAGGCGCTCATAAACACGCTGTATACCCCGACCAGAGGAGTAGGCAGCAAGGTGCCCCACTTCACCACAGTCACACATTAATGGGAGAGACGCATCCAGAAACGGCAAATGGCCGATTTCCCCCTGTAACCCAGCCACATCAAAGTCGATTTTAAACGGTTGCGTTGTGAACGTTCGGCAGGCAATACCACTACTTACCGTTATCAGCATAACTTTTCGGGGGGATTGGCAAACCGGTTGGCTGGCAAAATGAATAGCCATTGCCGTGACATCATTCATGAGCAACCATAGAACATCCGGCCGTGCTGCATGTAATTCATCCAATAGCCGAAAATTTACTTCGCAGGCTCCCCATAACGGAGCCGCTCCATAAACAACACCAGAATGGTGATTCATCGCCGCCCCTAGACTGATACCGACCCGATTTCCCGATGATCTGGGCAATTTGCTGAGAATAGCCTCAAGGAGCCGGTTTTTCAGGCTGCAAATACTGTCATCAGGATAGGTTATAAAACTTGGCGAAGGCTCCCTGACAATATCAGTAATAGTGCCATCATTCTGCCATTGCCCACACCTGAGGTAAGTTCCCCCAATATCAAAGACAATGATTTTCTCTTCCTTCCTTTCACTCATTTTCCCACCTAATAGCAAAAGTATGGTTAATACATCAATCATCATTGACAACAAATATAGGTTGCCGTAAATATCGACCAATTAATTATTAAATGATTTAATATAATTAAGTGCGCGGATAATTTCTTGCCGAGAAATATCATTACAGAATACCGCACTACCAATTGCATTAATCAATGGCACACGTTGTAAGCCATCACGATGTTTTATCGTGTCATTTAATGCCTCAGCCAGTAAATCGACGGTAAAAATTTCATGATAAACCGGAAGATTACAACTCTGAATAAACCTAACGACCCGATCAGCTGTAGTCTTGTAAATTAACCCTCGTACATAAGAGAGACCAGCACAAAGCGCCATATCAACAGCAACCGCTTCACCATGTAACAGGGGAGGATTAGATAACAATTCAAGAGAAGGGCTGAATGTATGACCGTAGTCGACAATCCTTTCCAGATTATCTTCCCACAGGTTGGGTTCCAGCTCCTCCAGCATGCCATCTATTGCGCGCTCTACTGCTTCACGATGGCGGGGTGAATGGGAAGCAAACCCCGCAGGCGTGAGTTCATCCACGATATCTTCGAGAAGCGTAAATAAATGCACGTCTTTTACTAATGCCATTTTAATTATTTCAGATACTCCGTTAGTAATATGGCGCTGGGATACCGTCCCGAGAAATGTAGGATCAATCAACGACGCGACAGGTGAATAATATGTTCCCAGTCTATTTTTGTGATCTTGATAATTAATTCCAGTCTTTATACCTATACCGGCATCTATTTGCCCCATCAATGTTGTGGGAATACGAATATAAGGTACACCACGGCGATACAAGTTAGCGGTGAAACCAACGACATCCATAACCACACCACCACCGATTGCAATAATTTTCTCTGAGCGCCGTAACAGGCCAGAATCTGCTATTTCTCTTGCCACCTGAAGTACATGTTCAATGTTTTTGGAATCTTCATCACCCTCCAATTCCACCAAGGAAGAATCAATTTTATAATAATCCAGATATCCCTTAATGTTTTCACCATGGATCCTGCTGACTTCCTTGTCAATAAATACAAGCACTCGAATTCCATGACTATTATTATTCTTACAGAGGTTATAAAGTTTGGGGTTTTCTGTAGAAAATAGTGCAGGAACAACTTCCACAGAATAATTAACAGGAAGTGAAGAGGCAATAGTCCAACTAGCTGGATCGATACTTTCGTCTCTTTCAACAAAAAGCGATGCATTTTTCATAACGGTATCCTTTGTGTTAGCAGATAGATAATTTACTCAGAAATAATCTGATGACATAAGAACCACACAAATAAATAAGCGCCCCCGAAATGCTGAATAAAAAGGAGTTCTATTTTTGTATAAAATCTCTAATTATGTTCACTAATAGATCAGGACATTCATGCACAGCCAAGTGGCCACTGGGGATTTCCGTATAAGTTGCCGATGGTATCAATTCAGCCAATGCAACTGCGTGTTGAACGGGAACAAGATGATCATGAGTACACCCAATAACCAAGGTGGGCTTAATTATCTTTCCAACATTGCTAATGATGTCTACATTCAGATCCAGTTCAACCTGTCTGGCCATTCCTTCCCATTGATTCTCGCTAACAATCAGATTGATATTCTCCTGAATTTCTTCATCACTCATAGAAGAAATAAATTCCGGACTGAATCCGGTTAAGAGAATGATTTTCGCCAATGCTGCCCTGTCAGTCTTGATAAGATCTCTCCATAGCTCAAACTCTAGTTTTATCCGGCTATCCTTGCTGGAAGAAAAACCGGCAAGTAAAATAGCAGAGCGTACCCGTTCCGGATACTCCGCCGCAATATAAGCAGCAACAGAAGCACCAAGAGAAAAGCCGACAATATCAAATGAATCAACCTGTGCCGCTTGTGCTGCAGCAACAACTTGTGCCGCAATGTATTCAATCGTTAATTGTGCCGTATCATCCTGTGTTTTCCCAGAACCAGCGTAATCAGGGCAAACTACTGTTCGTATATCGGTAAAACGCTCAATGAGATGGCCCCAATTTGTTTCATGATCAGCACCTGTCCCATGCACCAATACCAGTCCAGGTCCTTTTCCTGAAACATGAAAACTTACCTGTGCGCCAGAAATATTTACCTGTTGCATTTATCCCTCCTTATATCAATGTCAATTGGTATATTTACATTATAAAGTTTGACAACACTGTAAAGGTCAAGTAATTATTTAATATAAAAATCACGATCTCTTGTTTCATATAAATTAATTATATATGACAGCAACTAAATTTATCCTTGTGATATTCAGATAGTTGACTAATACTCATAGATGAAAATGCTATTTCTGATTATAAGCTGCTTTGGATTGTGACAGCTTTTTACAAACGGCTATTTCATCGGAATGGAGGTGGATGGAAATGAAAATAAAAGACATTTCGACAAAAACTGGCGTTAGTGCCAGAATGATCAGGTATTATGAAGAACAAGGACTTCTGAAACCAAATCGGACTACATCCGGATATCGAAGTTTCTCTTCTTGTGATCTGAATATAATAAGAAATATACAATCCTTACAGGAAGCAGGATTAACGCTGGATTCTATCCGTATATTAATGCCTTGCATCATTAATGAGCACGTAACCTTCTCCCCTTGTCCAAAAATTATTTCGACACTAAAAGAACACAAAGCAAAAATACAGGCTGATTTGCAAAAAAATTCACATGCTCTATTTTTACTAGAGAAGTATCTTTCTGAAACAGAAAAAAGTCCGGATGAAAGCCAGATAAGAGAACCTTTCAGGATTAACAACCATTAATTAATATCACTCAGAATCAGACTCCAGAAATAATTATGGTTTTTATACCATAATTATTTCTCAGTGTTATTTAACCAGATTAACAGCCACATCTGGCATGAAACTTGCCCTTCGGATAATATCCCTGGCAGGTTTTTCTATATACTTATAACTACATGCCGCCAGGATTATTGTTATTGATATAAATACAATCAATGAAATGACTGTAGCAGTCACCTCCAGAAAACCATAGCGTTGCAATTGATGTATTAATATCAGCATAAAATAATTTAGCTGATTATGTATCAGATAGATACTGAATGATAATACGCCAAGATAGTAAATAGGTGCTGAACCTAATACGCGTGACACCAGATTGTTTTCACGACAAATAGAAATAATTAAAAGTGGAAAAAATAAGAGTGTGATAATATCTGCATTCTTAATAGCCATTGAAACAATGATGGTAGACAAAACCACAATAGATAACCATTTTTTATCAATCAACACATTGACCTTTGGAAGTTTCGCTACTCTAAACGTAACTATACCGATAGTAAATCCCGCCAATGCTCTGACCACAGGATAAATAGTTCCATAATGCCAAATATCCATGAGTCCCGCGCGTTTAGGCTCATCAATAAGGGCCGGTAATACCGTCAGAATAGGGAAAAAGCCAAAGGAAATTATCATCACCGCAATAGATATAGTCCAGGATTTTTTCAGACATAAAAAAGCCAGTATAGGAAACAGCAGACTGATGATCCATTCCGCACTGACTGACCATCCTGGTGTATCAAGGCTTGGAATGCCAACGATTGTCTGTAACATGGTAAAATTTACTACCACTGAAACTGGAATTTCTGGTCCTGGCCAGCGATCCATCCACCCAGTAGAAATTAATATTGCTGCTGTCAATGTCATCACGGCATACAGTGGGTAAATACGAGCAAATCGCCTGACAATATAATTTACTATACTCTTTCCATCCATAGAATCTGAAAACCAATGGCCATATGTCATTGCAATAACGAATCCTGAAAGGATAAAAAACAGATCTACCATTAAATAACCATGACCAAAAAAATTTTCTACTCCTCCTGTTAATAAGTGGCTTAAATTAAAGTGATAACACATGACGAATATAGCAGCGACACCCCGCAACCCTGTAAGGGAGCGAATTTCTCTATTATTCATAATGAAACCCCTATTATTAACAGACTATTCATATTCCGTATTTAAACATAAAAATAGAATAGTTATTGCTATGATAATATATACCTGGTAGATGTCGAGTTACACGAAAGCAGTGACTGTATAAATCCTCAAGCGCTTACACAAATCAAATGATGTAGTAAGCTTAGTAACTCGGACAATACACCAGCAACGAGAAAGAAGACGACGGATATAGCTATTACCATCATGGGTCATTGATTAAGCTACATTCGTATGTTTTACCTCTTTCCAGCACCCTTCTTTAGCAGAAAGTTTAATAGCATCAATAATTTCACAGCATCTCAATCCATCAACAAAATTTGGCTCAGGTGATACCTCATTTTTTAATGAATTCACAAAATTACGGAAACTAAGCGTAAAGGCTTCACCATAACCAATGCCTTGACCAGTAACGCCTACACCTAAATCTCCTCCCAGATCAGGGAACCAGAATAGTTCAGCTCCCGGGTGTGCTCTACCGGTAAAAATGGTTCTATAACCTGATAATGCCACAGGATCAGCACTATCAAAATAATGCAACTCATTGCTTCTTTGCCAGCTAAAACGCACTGCGCCTTTTTCACCAATAACCGTAAAAAAGACATCATTCTTGTATCCAGGCAATGCCCAACCCGCTTTAATTGTGCCTGTAGCACCATTTGTGAATTTGACTAATGCTACGGTCAGATCATCAACTTCCACATTGCCTTTTCGGCTACGATCTTCTGGCAAAGGGCGCTCGGTTATAAACCGTTGCATCGTAGCAGAAACGCTTTCAAATTCGCCAGTCAGGAATCTAGCCAGATCAATAACATGTGCCCCCACATCACCTAATGCACCGGCTCCCGCAGGTTGCTCTTTAAAACGCCAGTGCAAGGGAATAGTGGCATCATTATTATGATCCTGGAGGAAATGTCCTTCAAAATGCCGAATTTCACCTAGCACACCACTTTCGATAAGTTGTTTTGCCTGAACAATTGCTGGCCAGGCACGATAGGTAAAATTGACACGATGAACCTTTCCAGAGGCGATCGCAGCACGGGCCATGCGCGCCGCTGTTTCACTGTCAGTAGACAGGGGTTTTTCACAAATAACGTGTTTACCATGAGCAAATGCATCCAGACAAATTTCACAGTGGCTGTCATTGGGTGTGGCAACATCAACGATATCGATAGTTTCATCACCCGTTATCATTCGCCAATCAGTTCCTGATTCTTGCCATCCCCATCGTTCTGCCTCTTTCTGAGCATATTGAGCATTAAGGTCAACAATCCTTACCAGTTCAAACCTGGCAGAAGGATCATCCATTAATCCGGCAATATTTCGCATTGAAAGACTATGTAGCTTAGCCATGAATCCTGCTCCCACCATCCCAACACGAAATGGTATATTTCCACTGTATTTCTGAATAGTCATATTTATTTTCCTCAATTTAAAACTTGCTGGTTTCGGTTATTGATGACGTCGAATAAATACGTAGTAATGGTAGCAAAATAAAGAAAGCGACAAGGAACAGCACGCTTCCGGCAATAGCAGTAATACCCGCTCCCCAATAATTAATGATCACTCCGCCTATAAATGCCCCAGAACCAATGCCGGTGTTAAACATAGCGACATGTATAGATGAAGCACGCTCTCCAGCATCAGGCGCTAGATTAAGTACGATGGACTGAAGTGTAACAGTGATGAGACAAACACCCATACCCCACAGGCCGACAAATAAATAAGATAAGATGACTCTATTCTTGGAAAAATAAGTAAGTAAAACTATCGATATCACCATTAAGACAAATGAACAAAGCGTAAAAAAAACCAACTTTTTATCAGGAATAAGCCCAGACAAAACATTACCAATAACGCCAAAAATACCGAAAGAGAGCAAAAATAAAGGTAAATGGTCATGTGGTATATAAACAGCATCTTCAAGAATTGGTCCAATATAAGTAAATGCACAAAAATGTCCACAAATAGCAAGCGCAGTGACGGGGAACAGCCTTCGTAAATAAGGTCTGGTTAATAAACCCAGAAGTGAGGTATCTTTATCATTTTTTTCTAATTGCATTGTCGGCATCGTATAAATGATAACAAACATAATCATCAGGCTACTGATAGCAAGCCATAGAAAAGCCAGTTGCCATCCTACTTTCTGCGAAATAAATGTTCCTAGTGGTACGGCGATAACGCTGGCAATCGCAATTCCACCAAACACAATAGCCATTGCCCTTGATTTCCCACCCTGAGGTACGATTTTTACCGCCATAGGGCCCACTATGGACCAAAACACGCCATGTGCAAACGCACCAATAATTCTTCCAAAATAAAGAACAAATAGATCAGATGTTTGAGAAACGATGAGATTCGAAATAGAGAAAGCCAACAAAAGAATTAATAATAGTCTTTTTCTTTCTACGCCAATTAATAAAGACGTAATAAAAACCGCCGATATCGCTACTACCCAAGCATATCCAGTAACGATTAAACCTATTGAGCCAGCAGATTCATTATAAGTTTCACCAATCTCAGTAAGTACACCAATCGGGAGTAACTCCGCAGTTACAAAAACAATAGCAGCCAGTGACAGCATCAAGATCGATATCCATCTGGAAAAAGAACCAGGAATAAATAAGCTGACGTCAGTGTGACTGAAATATTTCATACCATTTTCAATCCATTTTTGTGCTGAGATTCACATTTTTTGCTATCTAAACCTTTACAGCGGTGTCAAAGTCAACATTTTTTTAACTTATGATAATTGTGTTAACAACACCGCTACTCACGCCGAACATCAACACAAGCAGTCTAAAAATAGGTTGTCTATTCAACTAGATAATAGAATACACTCCATATATATAAGATAAAAAAACCGTCCTAATAACCAGTGATGAATAGGAAAGAGCAGAGATCGATACACAAAAAAACTACAAGCTAAATAGTTTTCCGTTTTCTATCGTCGCCTCTTTATCAGGCAACGTGTCTGAATCAGCAGCCGGTAAAAAGTTAACATAGCCCGTAACTAATTAAATATAAAATATATTTTAAATAATTCGAGTTACAGGAAGACGGCAATGCAGCGAATCCCTGATAGCTCACTCAAGTAGTGACTGTGATGAGCGAAGAAAGCCAGCACATCTGTAATGAGAAGGGTAACTGGTATATATACTTAACCCCTGTCGCTATATGAATATACACAGAGCAAGTTGACTTAATGTCTTTGAGGATGTAATGGTTAATTATCCAAGGGGTGCCTTATATAAAGGCTGAGATGGAGTCATCCAAACTCTTTGAACCTGATCCGGGTAATACCGGCGTAGGGATAGGACAAGTATCAGTCACTTCATAAAACATCAGTAAGGCAAGTGTCTTTTCACTCTTACCCTTTCACTCCGCACCCGGATCTCCTGTAATTAATTACTGGAGGGTCTATGTCACCAAGAGAGTTAGAAACCTTAACAAGGTTGTCCAATAAGCCAGGAAAACACCCCCATCCATCTTCACTATCCGCGCCTCGCCTTGCGGTCATTGCTGTAACTTTCCGTAACGATGAATTGATCCTTGTTAAGCGCAGTAAAGAACCACAGAAAGACACCTGGGGTTATCCGGGAGGCTCAGTTGAACCTGGAGAAAGTTTGCATACCGCGGTTTTACGCGAACTCATGGAAGAAACTGGAATCACTGCTGAAATTGAAGCGCTGGTAGATATTGTGGAAGTTATCGGCTATGACTTAACGGGAAAACATCATCATTATGTGTTAATTGCAATGCGGTGCAAATATATTGATGGTGAACTAAGGCCTGGCGATGACGCGACTGACTGCCAATGGGTGCATATATCGGATGGAATTTTTAATTTTGATGGGTTATTGGCAGATCAAGTGAGAGAGGTTGCTTTTAAAGCCTATAATTTACATTGCTCAGTTAAAGAAGGAGAAAAAAATGAGACGAATGTTTCTGGCCGGACCTTTTAAATCACTGGTTAATAGCCGTAGCGGTATCATGTCAGATGAAAGCATTACATTATTTAGCAGAATAATTATTTTTTTTGAAAATATTGGGTGGAATGTTCACTCCGCTCATCGGAGAGAGAATTGGGGGAAAGATTTCATGACACCTGATGCTTGTACAAAAAAGGATTATGAGGAAATTTCTCGTTGTGACTGCTTCGTCGCTTTTCCGGGTTCACCGGTATCACCCGGTACTCATATAGAACTTGGCTGGGCTTCCGCCTTAGGTAAGCCCATAATCATGTTGCTGGAAACACAAAAGACATATGCATACCTTGTACAAGGATTAAATCAAATCACCCAAGTCGAATATATAGAATATGAAAATAACTCAATAAATCCAGAGATTATTGAACAAGCCATCAAACGTCTTGAAAAGAGGGGATAAGTATGCCAGAAAGTTTTAATGATTTGACCCAATTGTATAAGGCAACTCTTCGTCAAGTCTGTTTTAAATATGAATACTACAACTCCCCTCGCGGGCATTCAGAATACGAAATAATTGGTTATAATGTACGGTTAAATAATCCAACCGCCCGTTTCTGTCTTAATACAGAACGAAAACAAAATATCGTTTTCAACTACGCAGAGGCATTGTGGTATTTATCTGGTAAAAATGACGTAGACTTCATTGCTTATTATGCTCCTTCAATGAAACGTTATAGCCCTGATGGAAAGTCCCTGCCCGGAACAGGCTATGGTGCCAGATTAAGATATTATGGTACGAATGCTTTGGATCAGATTGAACGAGCAATCGATATTCTTAAAAATGATGATGCAGACAGTAAGCGCGTGGTTCTCCAGATTTTTAGCGCCGAAGAAGATCTTTTTAGGCGAAATATAGATGTATCGTGTACGTTAGGTTTGCAATTATTATTACGTGACGGGAAACTCAATATGGTTGGTTTCATGCGAGCAAATGATGCCTATATTGGTCTGTTAAATGATATTTTTTCATTTACATTCTTACAAGAATATATTGCATCAAGAATCGGGTGTGAAATTGGTCATTATACTCATCAAGTTGGATCGCTTCATGTCTACGATGATACGTTGAAACGCGCCTTGACAGTGCTCAATAATCAAGAAACCCTTAGACAAAACATATCTATTCCAACGATGCCATTGGGAACATCGAGTGAGACAATAAGTTCTGTACTGAACTTCGAGGCACAAATTCGAAAAGGTCAAGTATCGCTTGATGATTTATTAAATATTCCTCTGTCCCCATACTGGCGGGATATACTGTTGCTCTTCTGGATCTATCGCCAAATCAAGATGGGTGAACAACTGCCCAGGAAAGCAATGGAGTCAATAAATCAATACTATCGTCCTTTTATTATCAACCGCTGGGACAGCACTACTGACTATTAACATAAAGGTAGGAATCTCAATGAATACAAACTGGACTGAAAAACAGACATCTGAACTTTTCGACGCATATGATGATTGGGTTGAAGATCACTTTGGCTATCAACCGATGATCGCTGACTTAACCAACTCATGTGGTAAAGAAATAAATGTACTTGATTATGGATGTGGTGGTGGAAAAGTATCGAGACGCTTAAAAAGCGCGGGTATCGATCATGTTACCGGAGTGGATATTGCGCCCACAATGATAGACAAGGCAAAAGCGGCAGGTGGCGATAAATTGCAGTATGTACATATTTCCGGCCCAATGCTGCCTTTTTCTGATGGTAGTTTTGACGCGGCCATTAGTTGTTTTCTGTTTATCAACATACCGGAACGACTTGAACTATCGCACGTAACCTCAGAAGTCGCACGTCTACTTAAGCCCGGGGGTATATACTATGTCTTAGACACGAATCCGCGGACTACAGGGATACAATATCCCACTTACCGTAATGGTGAATATGGTGTGACCTATCATGACGGAGAAGATCGCCCCGTTTATCTCAATATTCCAGGACAACAATCGCTAAAACTTGTTGATAAAAGCTGGGATGTACAAACATACCATCAAACGTTCTCTCAGGCTGGACTGACACTTATTGAAGAAAAGGAATTGAAATACGTTAATAATTTTGACAATCCTGATCGCCAAAATTTCAATGAACTTCAAGATACCAAACCTTTCATTATGTTTAAGACGGTTAAGGCATCGTGTTGATAGTTTATTTCATAAAACCATAAACTTTTTATTAAAAATCAGCATTATTTACGAAAAAAACCAAAGACAGACTATTTATGTTAAATGCATATACCCGATAAACTTCAAGATGCAGGACAGCGGTAAATGAGTGAATCCAGATAAGTGACTCGAGTGGAGGAATGCAGCCAACACACCTGCATCTTGAAAGGCGAAGGGGATATAGATAGTCACTATTGTTAGCGATAACGACCAGGGAGAGCCATGTGTGACTGAACGATCACTGTTAATAGGTAAGCAGTTACACAGAATTATTTACAGGCTCACAGACAGGAAACGTTACCATGACTCACTTGCAGAGAGCACGCCCACTCGCTTATCAGTGTATTTCAATTATAGCCAGTGCGGTCTCCGCTGTGCTAGCGAAAGTTGCATTACAACAAATATCAACATCTGCCTTTTTACTGGTATTTGCGATTATATCTGCTCTAATTAGTTTTCCTTATATCACATTCAAATCTTTCTATCGTTTTTTTACTTCCTGGTACGGAATACTTGCCATTGCAACTAATCTAGTGGCAATGTTTATGTTCTATCAAGGCTTAAAAGGACTTGATCCTGGGAGCCATGCATTTTTATCTCGAACCCAAATAGCATTTGGTTTTTTACTCTCGCATTGGATTTTCAATGAAAAATTTAATCCAACGAGAATAGGAATTGCGATTGTTTGTATATTTAGTTCACTGATTTCAACTTGGCCAGCACCAAACACACCCTGGCCTTGGGATGCGGTATTAATTACCTCATTCTCAGCTTTTCTTTTCGCCCTTAACTTTGCCATTTTGAAACTTGTATCTATATCAGCAAGCCCCGCCACGATTATATTTTGCTACAATGTAGTATTAATACCATTCCTTGCTGTACAGGTAAAAATTGATTTATTGGACTCACTCATTACAATCCCTTTTTCATTTATATTTGCTTTTACAAGTGCAGTTTCTGCCAGCCTGTCTCTCTTTTTCTATATAAAAAGTGTTTGCCATTTATCTTTCTTTGAATCCAATACGTTGCGTGCTATAAATCCATATATTGTCGCACTGATAGCGTTACCTTTTTTCCCAATGCCACTTACTGCTATAAATGTAATTGGCGCGTTAGCTATGACCGGAGCCTTGTTGGTATTAACCTTAACCAACAAGGCCCCAAGTAATTCATCTTCAGCTTAAGTTAACGTTATCTTGGTTCTATTTACTTTGTGCTGAATAGCCCAAATGACATAATGTGTGCCCCGTCACGAGAACAAGTGTCTAATTTGCAAATGATCGAGTTTGTTGAAGACATCATGTGATTAATTTTTGGTTGCTCAATCATCCACTTGCTACCAGTTAACCGGGAAAAACAAACCTATCATAATGCTGTGCTATCAAATCTTATTACTTTAATTCAACAGCATAATCACCGACAGGAAGTTCCTTATTGATTAGCTTATTTTCGAACAGGAAATGCCCATAACTACGGTAACGTTCAACATCCAACTTCATGGGATCTTTAGCGAAATAAGGTACAGTCGCCATCCAGGCAATCTTATTGAGTTTGTTGTTCAGATCAGGATGACGCTTAGCAAAGACTGCCCATGTTTCCTGCGGATGCATCCTTAGATATTCTGTGCCTTTCTTCAAAGCTATCATAAACTTTTTGATCTTCGGGTCACCGACACTATCTTTGTTAACCAGCACAATCAATTCATCATATGCAGGCACACCATAATCCTCGACATTGAATAGGATTGGTTCGACGCCAAGTTCCCGGATTTCGGGTGCCTCAATATTACGAAAACCACCCAGCACGGCGTCGACATTTTTTGACATCAAGGCACTCACCAATTGGAAGTTGACGTTGATCAGGGTGACATCTTTTAATGTAAGTTTTCCCTGTTTAAGCATGCTGTTCAACGTGGCTTCCTCAATGCCACTAACGGAATAGCCGATCTTTTTTCCCTTCAGGTCAGCCATAGAGTGAATACCTGACGATGATAAAACGGCCAATGTATTCAATGGCGTGTTGATGATAGTACCGACCCGAACCAGTGGTAGTCCTTGATCTGCATACATATAAAGTTGTGGTTGATAGCTAATGGCTATGTCTCCCTGTTTTGCCGCCACCAAACGGGAAGGCGTGCTGGGATCTGCTGGCGGCACGAATTCGACTTCCAACCCTTCCGCCTTAAAAGCACCTATCTGGTCAGCGACAAAGAGAGAAGCATGGTCAGCATTAATAAACCAATCTAACAGAACAGTAACTTTTTCCTGCGCATGTACCGACGTTGCCATTAGTAGACCAAATAACGAGCTGATAACCGTTTTCTTGAGCATTCCTATCCCCTATTTGACATCATGAACGGTTACTCTCCGGGAGCTGATTTTTTCGTTCTGAATCAGGAACCCAGTAGAGAACATGCTTTAGAAATACATCGACCAGTTGCCATAACACGACAGCCATGATCGACAAAATAAAAAGCGCGGCAAAACAGACTGCTGTCTGCGTTCGGGCATTTGCGTTCAACATAACATAGCCAAGTCCACCCGCAGCGCCTACCCATTCACCGATAATTGCCCCAATCGGTGCAATAACTGCAGCTACCCTCAACCCGGAACCGAAGGCGGGTAACGCCGCTATCAGCCGGACATGACGTAATTGTGAGTAAGGAGAGGCCCCCATGGTTTGGGCCAGTTCTAACCAACCTGTTTCAGTTCGCCGTAATCCATCAAAAAAAGAAGCCGTTATCGGGAAAAAAATGACCAAAGTGGTAGCAACAACCTTGGACCAAAGACCAAAACCTAACCAAAGCACGAGCAATGGAGCTAGTGCAAATACCGGTATAGCTTGACTAATAACGAGCACTGGCATCAACCAGCGCTGTAATATCGGTGAAAACATCATCGCCAACGCAAAAAGCACACCGAACAACAGACCAAAGAAAAGACCGAGACAAATTTCAACCATCGTGATCAATGTATGTTTCCAAAGATAGCTTCTGCCGTTCCACAGCGCCTCTACAACTTTAGGCGGCGTTGGTAACATGTAGCTTGGTAAGCTAAATAACCAAGTCCCTCCCCACCAGAGTGCGATTAGACCGAGAAAAATCACTATCCCCCGGCTAATAAGGGCATAACGAGCCAAAAATTTGTTATTCATTGCGCTTGCTCCACAAAAAGACGCAATAGTTCACCTTGGCTTCTTTGCAATTCAGGATCATCCAGGGAGCGAGGAGGATTACCCGCGATAGTAATAGGCTTCCCAATTCCGGCGGGAAGTCCTGATAGCACCATCAAGCAATGACCGAGTCGACATGCTTCCATCGGATCATGCGTAATGAACAACGCGGTACACCCTTCTAGTAACTCAGCAGCCAGATCTTGTACTTTAACTCGGGTAATAGCATCTAATGCCGAGAAAGGTTCATCCATCAGGACAATGGGACGCCGTTCGTAGAGCGTTCTAGCAATAGCCGCTCGTTGCCGCATTCCTCCTGATAATTCAGCGGGCAATGCAGTGCGTCGGTTTGCCAGCCCTACGCGTTCAAGTAGATGTTCCGCCCAGCGTTTATCAACCTTTTCTCGTCTTAATCTTGCACCAAGCGTTACATTTTCAAAAAGGTTAAGCCACGGATATAGCAGATCCTGCTGGCCCATATAGGCAATGCGATTATTGAGTGGTTGTCCATCCGTACCGCATACATTTCCGGATGTCGCGTTGGAAAGCCCGGCAATAATCTTTAGTAAACTACTTTTACCAACACCACTCTCACCGAGTAATACCGCAAACTCGCCACCTTTAATCTCGAAAGTCAGCTTATTGAAAACAGTATGGTTACCAAAACGTAAGGTAAGGTTATCTACGCGGATTCCCGGAATCCCACTATTTCCCGCTGCTGAGGATACGGACTGATGGGGGCCAGACGTTTTTCCCATTACACGCTACCTTTTTAAAAATTCATATAATAGAGGGTAGTCATTTCATCACAGAGGAGCCGTCTTATCCGCCAAGAGTCAATATTTTGTCATATGGCAAGGAAATATCTTAAATAATTGAGCTAATTGTTTGTAATGATGGCTAACTTAATTCAATGCCATTAGCAAGCTTGCATAGCAACATGCTGGTTCATAATGTAGAGCCTTCATCATCTGGTGGTTAATTACTACAGATAAACTCAATCATTACCTTTCATCACCACTATATTGTCCTTAAGGCGACGGAAAGCCGCATTAGCCTCACTGATGATCAGTTGCTCATCAACGTGCGTAAGAACCCTGCCGCGCATCACAATTTCACCATTAATAATTACCGTATCAACGGTACTGCCATTAGCAGCAAAAACAAGATGGCTGGTTAGATGAACCGGTGTATCGCGCAAAAGTGGTGTAAAGATTGCGTTATTCGTTTCAACGAGAATGATGTCTGCTTTTTTGCCCACAGCCAGTTGACCAGTTTCATGCCCCAATGCTTTTGCTCCATGATGAGTAGCCATATGCAGGACTTCTCTGGCTGGCATCAAGCTGGCATCGACACGGCTTGCACGTTGCAATAAAGAAGCGTATTTCATAACTTCAAACATGTCTGCACTATTATTGCATTCTACTGCGTCATGTCCGAGCCCAACATTAATACCTGCAGCCAATATCTCGGGGACACGCGCAATACCGTTACCCAGTTTTGCATTGGAGTTTGGGTTATGGGAGATGTGGGTTCCGGTTTCGGCCATCATGGCGATTTCACCATCACTGAGCCAAACACAGTGGGCAGCGATAGTGTCAGGGCCGAGCAGCCCCATATCATATGCCAGCTCCGTTGGCCGACGCCCAAACTTTTCCAGACAGAAATCGACTTCAGTTTGCGATTCATTTAGGTGCACATGAATGCCACTTCCCAATGTATCCGCCATGGCTCGCGCCTCGCGTAATAAATCAGGTGAAGCCAAGGGAAGCCACTCAATACCTACGCGTACCTCGATACGACCATTGGCCTTGCCGTGATTACGCTGATAAGCATCGTAGTTATCCTGGAGACAGTCTAAATGATGTTCCTTGAGTGCAACATCGTTGCACAGCACCGCTCGTATGCCAATTTCTTCAGCAGCCATGGCCAGAGAATCGAGCTGACGGTACATGTCGTTAACCGTCGTTGTACCTGCTTTAATGGACTCCGTATAGCTGGCGAGCGCAGCCCAGTAAGCCGCTTCTGGATCCAATGCTCTCACCAATGGATACCAACACTCATCCAGATATTCCCACAAAGGCATATGGTCATTGAAACCTTTACCTATAGCGGTGTGATAATGCAGATCGATTAATCCCGGCATCACGATTTTATTCGAGGCATCAATTACTTCGTCTGTCGGGAAACATTCGAAAGACTGGCTTGCAGGCAGAATAGCGGCGAGTCGATCTCCATTGACAATAACAGTACCGCTTTCGTAATAAGTACCCGCTTCATCCAACGTGAGTACCATGCCGTTTTTGATAATGATTCGCCCCATCATTCCTCCACGTTTCCCATATAAAAATAATTTGGATCTGTGTCGCCAGAAGAGAAGACTGTATCGGTATCGCAGACAATCCCACTGATAAAAAACGAACAAAATATAGAGTAAATAGAAAGTTACCAAAACAGATAGCACGACATTTTCACTATATGACTATAGACAGAAAAAAAGTTTTAACAAACCGGGCATCTGTAGTCATTCCCCGGTCCATTTCTGCCGTAACGCTTTAGTCTGTTGATGTGCTTGCGGATCAATATATTTATTCAAAGGAGCGCATACCTGTTAAGCATAGTGCATCACATGTGCCGCTATTTCTTGCCCAAACGCATGCATAAAAAAAGGGGGGGGGGGATTTCACTATATTGAGGGGAAACATAACAAATAAAAAAACAGTAAGTCATGACAACTTACTGTTTTTTTTATTTCTTACTGGCCTCGTCCGAACATTAATGGACAAAACCTTTAGAGAAGATGGTCGGCGAGAGAGGATTCGAACCTCCGACCCACTGGTCCCAAACCAGTTGCGCTACCAAGCTGCGCTACTCGCCGATAAATTTACTGCTTTGATGCCACTGACATCATCATTTGTGTGGTGCGAAGAGAGGGACTTGAACCCTCACGTCCGTTAAGACACTAACACCTGAAGCTAGCGCGTCTACCAATTCCGCCACCTTCGCATATTCACAAACTTTAAAATCTGGGGTGGCTAATGGGACTCGAACCCACGACAACTGGAATCACAATCCAGGGCTCTACCAACTGAGCTATAGCCACCATATACCACTACGTTACTACCTGCATTCGGTACTTCTGTTACGGGGTAAAATACCTCCGCAGCTCTCGCACTCATAATAATGGTGCGCCCGACAGGATTCGAACCTGAGACCTCTGCCTCCGGAGGGCAGCGCTCTATCCAGCTGAGCTACGGGCGCATAGCGCCGTTGCGGGTGGGGATAGTACGGATTTAATGAGTAGCTGTCTAGTGCTTTTTTTCAGAAACGATGCGTTTGCTTATGCTTTGTTCATTTACTGGCACATTGCCCTCCACATCAACTCACTGGTCTGTTTTTTATACACATCTCCACGCAGGGTTAACCGTTACAAACGACCGCTGAAATGATAGGCCAGGTAACGCAGCAACTTAATTTGTCGCCTGATTCGGCTGGGTTCGGTGAGTAACCGATAAAACCATTCCAGTCCCAGATTTTGCCAGACCAGCGGTGCACGTTTTACCCGTCCGGTAAAAACATCATATGTTCCACCCACACCCATATAAAGTGCATACGGGTAAGACTGCTGACAGTCTCGCATCAGTATTTCCTGTCTCGGCGTACCCATCGCTACCGTGACAATCTGCGCACTGCTATCGCTCACCTGCTGAAAGAGTGCCTGGCGCTGTTCCGGCACAAAGTAACCTGTATGGCTGCCAACGATATTGACCTTCCACTGTGCACGGAGCTTATCTACCGTTTGCGCCAGCACATCCGGTTTACCCCCGATCAGGAAAACCGGGGTCCCTTCTCGACCGGCACGCTGCATTATCGCCTCCCATAAATCAGCACCAGCAATCCGTGCGACCTCCGCCTGTGGATATTTTCGCCTGATAGACCGCACGATGCTGATACCGTCGGCATATTTATACTCTGCCTCGTCTATCAGGGTACGTAACTCTGAGTCGTTCTCTGTAGCCAGCAACTTTTCCGCATTCATGGCAATCAATGCCCCGGTTTTTACCCTCACCCCCTCGAAAAGATAATCCACACACTGCGCCATATGACAAAATCCATATAGCGTTATCCCCCGGATGGTGTAGCGGGGAATCACGTCATGTTCTTCTATCTCTCTTTTCATCGCATAGTGTCTGTTGGTGTGGCTGACGTTGAATGTGTCAAGGCTAGAGAACAGCGTCGTTGTCGGATAACCCCTGCACTGTCCAACAACCAATACAATAATTTGGCCATTAATAGGCAACTGCCGAAAATAAAACAGAAAAAGACGATCCGGGAAACAAAGGCATCTACACCTTCACGCGCCAGAACGATAATATTGAATACCGCACCAAAGCAGAAGCTTTGCAGAATTGCCGCCTTATAACGATTACTGTCACGTAATCCGGCATCATACAGCCAGTCAAACCATTTAATGATCAACCCAACGACCACCGCACCCAGAGGAATAAAGGCTACTCCGCCCATGATCAGTAATGACCCCAATAATGTTGGGGAAATGGCCAGCCCAGCGTGGTAATTCAGTACATCCCAGGTAAAGTAGTTGGCACTGTTCAGTATCAACGTGGGGCGGGACGGCCACAGCCAGCCAGGTATAAATACGTAGAAATCCCTCACCACCGGAGCCAACCCCTGAAACGTGATACGGTCGTAATGCTGCCACAACAATGCCAGATTCTCCCAGGGAGAAAACGTATCGCGCGTCAGGTAGAGAAAGGTATAAAACGCCGCTGCACCACTGACATCCAGGTTATAGCGAGCCAACGCCAACCCGAACATACCAACCACCCCCACTGTACCGGCCACCGCCAGCATCCATAATGTAATCCAGCCGCGTCGGATACCGATAAACAGGAACAGGGCAAATGCAATAATAATGTTGGCGCGGGTTCCCCCGATGATGAGGTAAGTCAGGATGCCAAAAGAGACGGTAGCGAGCAGGAACAGGCACCAGGCAACCCGGGTCTGATGCAGGAAATAGATCACCAACATGGCGGGGATAAAAAAATAGAAGAAGCGTTTTAACGCCACATCAGAGACTGCACTGGAAAAAATCTGGCTATAAGAATCTAGCTTGAACAACAGAAAGCCATTATTCAGAAAAAACACGCCGGCGGTACACACGGCAACCAACGCCAGCAGTAGCCAGGTAATATGAGCTTCCACCCGGGTCATGGTAAATACAGGGGGACGGGTTACGCGGTTTTTGGGTCGCAGCCGGGTTTTATAGACGACGAAGTAGATAGCATAAAAAGCCGTGGCAGAAAGCATGGCCTGCAGCAAATATTCCGCTGGAGCGACTTCAACATCAAACCTGAAAACCAGGATACAGGTGAGCGGAAAACCAAAATAAAACGTTAAGAGGTAAAGTAGGGAAAACAGCACGTTAAAATTAAAACGCACCCGTCGGAACTCCTGCCAGGTCAGGAATAGGATGAACACCACGGAGATCAGATAAACCGCCAGCAGGCCACTGAACTGCGCTTGCGTCATGACGATTCTCCTGCTGCCTGCGCCAGCGCTTGTCGCCAGCCATACAGATAATTAGGGTAAAAGAACGCTATCTGCTGCTTATTCACCAATGCCAATTCACGCTGGGCTCTGCGCACTACAGTCTCATCAAGCACATCACCATAAAACAATACTGGCAGATTTTGTGCCGTCAAATCCTGCCTGAAAGGGTTTTTTCGGCTGATAACAAACGGTATGCCACACTGAATGAGCAGACACAGTGTCCCGATTCCCTGCTGGCGGTTAAAAATAAAATAACCCAAATCACAAGTACGCAGCATCGCCAGATAATCATCAAAAGACATTGGCAGGCGGAGCAGTTGGAAATACTTCACGCCAAACAACGAGTTACCCACCTGCTGAACCTGTGAAATATAGACATCATTATTGGCCGGATAGCCCATGGGGACAAGCACCCGGACCCGACAGCCAAACTGTTCATGAATGGCGTGTAAGGCTTCGATATGTCGATTGGTACGATCGCCAGAATTCCCGACCAGTATAGTCAGTGGCGCGGTTGGGTCTTTTTCATGCTCAGCATTGTCAAATTCCGGAGTCATGCGGGTCGGGAAATAAAGTAGTGAGGCACCAACCTGGGCTGTTCGCTGTTGGTAATGAAATAAATCACCACGAGTGGCAAAAACATGACCAACACGCCGTTGGGCAATACGGCGCATCAGATAGAACAAGCGATACTTCCAACTGGTAGCCTCTTCATACAAGTCCGCCCCCCATATGTGCCAGTAAGCCTGTGATGGCTTAATTCCACCAGACATCAACGCAAGCCAAATCAATGGGTTAAACTGACCGTGGAAAAAGAAACGCGTATCCCTGTCGGCTTTAGCCAACGCAACAACGGCCTTTGCCAGCGTGTTTTTATCAGGATAAAATGCAATGGTTAACGCCGGAAAATCATTCAACGGCACCGTATCACGGGCAACCACCATAAAACGCTGTACTTGCCGGGCCGGTAATTGCGGCGACAGAGTGTCGTTAAAAAAACGCAGCACAGTGTGATTATGGTGTGGAATATCCGCCCCTAAAACATGAATGAGAGTTGTCATGCACGCCTACAATAGATAATGAATACACTGCAACACAGCAAAAAATAGATCAGATACGTCACCATATACGCTTGAACCGCGCCCAGGGCCCCATGAAGGGGAATCAGCCAGTGTGAGAACCCGGCCAACAGCAAAAACTGGCTCACTTCCGTCAGCAAATAAAAACGCAGTGCCGCCCTGGCAATGACAACATAACCGAAGAGATAGGATCCCACTTTCAACACATCTCCAGTGAGCTGCCACGGAAATAGATCCCGCATGGCGATAAACTGCCGGGAAAAAAGCAGCCAGATGACCACATCCCGCAGCAGCCATATGCAAAAGCTGGCCGCCATCACCGCAGGCAGTACAAATTTGAGAGATTTCACGACCTCTTGGGCAATAGCGCGTCTATCAACCAGGCGAGATAACGTTGGCAGCAAGTAAACACTAAAGGAGGCGGTAATAAATTGCAGATAGGCATCCGAAATGGTGCTGACACCTTGCCAGACCCCCACTGCTTCCCAGTTGTAATGCGCGGCCAGTTGGTTACGCATCATAATGTAGACCACCGGCATGGTTACCGCTGTCATCAAGGCCATCAGTGTAAACTTGGCGAGATTGCCAGCCTGCACATTATCCCAGCACGGCATTAACGCCCTCAGCCCGATATGTGCTCGGCGCCTCAACCACCAGCCAGCAGGTAACACGACCAATGCAGGGACTAGCGCCAACCCTACCAGCGCTCCGGTATAACCATCAGATTGAAAACAGAGGTAATAAGCGATCAATCCAATCAGACTGCCGGCAATAATGGTCAGTGCCGTTCCCCGGACATCCCGATACCCCTTCAGGATGGACAGAAACAGGTTGGCACAGGCAATCCCCAATTGGATGAATGCCAATGCACGAATGACGGACTGGTAATGCTCATTCCCGAACAACAGTTGGGAAATAGGGGCCGCAGCCAACAAAAACAGCACCGCCAGCAGCGCCGAACAACCCAGGACCACTACCACTGATGTCCCCAGCAAGGCGTTTAGCTGTTCTGGTTGTTGCTGATACTCGGCAACGTATTTGGTCACACCGTTAAAAATACCGGCACCCGCCAATACGCCTAAAACAGTAATCAACTGACGGAAATTTCCTGCCTGACCAACACCTTCCGGGCCGAATGTCACTGCCAACAGTTTGATCACCACCAGCCCCACACCAATTTTTATCAGTGTCGAAACCGCCGTCCACATTGATGCTCTGGCTAATGACATATCAGGAAAAGAAACTCAAAACAGTGTTGATCACAGTACGCTGATTTATATTTTTCAGATTGTAAAACAGGGGTAGCCGCACCAGACGATCGCTCTCACGAGTCGTATAGCGATCTTCCCCTGCAAAGCGTCCGAATCGCTGACCCGCAGGGCAATTGTGCAGTGGGATGTAGTGGAACACGGTCAGAATTTCCGCTTCCTTCATATGATTGATAAACGCCGTGCGTTCTGCCGCATCCCGTAGCTTGATATAAAACATATGCGCATTGTGTTCACAGTCGGCGGGGATATAAGGCAGTTCGAGCCGGCCCGCTGCCGCCAGCGGCTTAAACGCTTGCTCATAGTTTTGCCATAGTTGCAGGCGGCGATCATTAATGCGCTTCACAGCCTCCAGTTGTCCCCACAGATAGGCTGCCTGTATATCCGCCATCAAATAGCTGGAGCCGATATCCCGCCAGGTATATTTATCGACTTGTCCCCGGAAAAACTGGCTGCGATTGGTACCTTTTTCACGGATGATTTCCGCCCGTTCAATCAGCGTCGGCTCATTAATCAGCGTCGCCCCGCCTTCACCACCCGCAGTATAATTCTTGGTTTCATGAAAGCTGAAACAACCCACATGTCCGATGGATCCCAGCGGACGACCTTTATAACGCGACATCATCCCCTGCGCCGCATCCTCAACTACATGCAGGTGATATTTCTCCGCCAGCGCCATAATGACATCCATGTCGCAACCCACGCCGGCATAATGCACCGGAACAATAACTCTGGTCTTTTCAGTGATAGCCGCTTCGATTTTGCTTTCGTCGATGTTCATCGTATCCGGGCGAATATCCACAAACACAATGCTGGCACCACGCAGAACAAACGCGTTGGCAGTAGAAACAAATGTGTAGCTTGGCATGATCACTTCATCACCGGGCTGAATATTTAGCATAATGGCAGCCATCTCCAGCGATGCAGTACAGGAAGGCGTCAGCAGTGCTTTCTGACTGCCGGAATACTGCTCCAGCCATTGCTGACAACGGCGGGTAAAACCACCATCGCCACAGAGTTTTCCGCTGCGCATCGCCGCCTGCATATACTCCAGTTCAGAACCCACAATGGCTGGCGCGTTAAAAGGAATCATCTCATCACCTATATAACCAGTAAGCCGTGCTTTCTACGCTGGCGCCGCTGCGCAGATAAAGACGTATCGCCGCCACATTACTGATTTGTGTCGCGATCCATAGACGCTCGATACCAGCTTGTTGGCACCATCTTTCAGCCGACTGAATCAGCTGTAACCCAATTCCTTGGCCAGATCGCCCCGGCCAGACCGATAACAACCCAATACGGGCCTCATGATCGGGCAACCTGCGTAGTGTCACCCATCCCAGAGGTTGTCTGGCGTTATCTTCAAGCAGCAGACAAACATCATCAAACGTACCGCGCACCGCATTTTCCACCCAGCAGGCATAAAAACGGCCACTGTCATTTGGCTGATACCAGGGAGGACGAAAACGGCTCAACCCAAAAGTATGGGCAGCGACCTCACGCAACAGAGGAATATCACGCTCATTAGCCACACGCAGGCCACTTGCCTTGATAAGAATATTCGACGCAACATTCAGACTGAAGTCGATTTCTCCTTCCACCAGCCGGAATCCCAGATTCGCCAGCGCATCGGCCAATACCAACTGATCAGCGGCTACCTTCGCATGCGTCACCGCATAATGATCCAGTTGTGTAGCCGTCAGTTTTGGAGCTACCGCATCGAACATCAACCGACCACTGAGAAGTTGAAAAAAATCACTCTCCCAGCGTAATGGCTCAATGTTGGCATAAACGGGCATACATGATTCCTGTTACTTCGTTAAGCACCAGTAAAGCCTGTGTCATCGGTTAATGAAAATCGGCTTCAACGCCAGATGCCTTTCGCATCAATAACCCAGGATTGGGTTACATGGTCCGGGCTGATAGCGCGAAACTGACGGTGATCGACTAACATCACGATAATATCGGCGTCACGCAATGCACGGGTCATATCTACTAATGTAGCCTGCCCACTCAAATCCACCGGAAGTTGGTCGATATGTGGCTCTACAACCCATGTTTCGCCAGCATGCCAGCGGGCGATCATTTCGGTAATCATCATGGCCGGACTTTCCCGCAGATCATCAATATCGGGTTTAAACGCCAGGCCAAAGCAGGCAATCTTCACTTCACTGGCACGCTTATCACTTTGTGTTACACAGTCTGCCAATGCGCGCTTAACACGGTCCACCACCCAGAGTGGCTTATCGTCATTTACCAACCGGGCCGTATGAATCAACCGGGCCAGTTGTGGGTTCTGTGACACGATAAACCAGGGATCCACCGCGATACAATGGCCACCGACGCCAGGTCCCGGCTGAAGAATATTGACCCGGGGATGACGGTTTGCCAATCGGATAAGTTCCCATACGTTGATATTCTGCTCAGCGCAAATCAGTGATAATTCATTGGCGAAGGCGATGTTAACGTCTCGGAAACTGTTCTCTGTCAACTTGCACATTTCTGCCGTGCGGGAATGCGTAACTACACAATCACCTTCCAGAAAAATGTTATATAACTCGCAGGCACGTTCAGAACAACGGGATGTCATGCCGCCAATAACTCGATCATTCTTTATCAGTTCCGTCATTATCTGCCCGGGTAATACCCGCTCAGGACAATAGGCGATGTTAATATCCGCCGCATCTCCGACCTGCTGAGGAAAAGTTAAATCAGGCCGCATTGTCGCCAGGTGTTCAGCCAGCCATTCGGTTGTCCCCACCGGAGACGTCGATTCCAGAATAACCAAATCACCCTGTTTCAGAACCGGCGCGATAGATTCAGCCGCAGCCTGCACGGCTGAAAGATCCGGCTCATGGGCATGTTTAAATGGTGTCGGCACCGCAATCAGGAAAGCATCGGCCGGAACCGGCTGGCTGAACGCCCGCAGGAAACCATTCTCCACGATGACTTTCACCTGCACCGCCAACTCCGGTTCAACGACATGAATCTCACCTCGATTGATGGTTTCCACCACATGCTTATTGACATCAATGCCAATAACTTTTTTTCTGCGAGAAGCGAAAGCCGCTGCCGTCGGCAGTCCGATATACCCCAAGCCAATGACTGAAATTATTTCGAAACTCATACCGTTACCTGATGTTGTTTTAAAACGTCGATAATGCGTTGACTGGCATGTCCGTCACCATAGGGATTATGCGCATGACTCATGGTCTGATAAGCGTCGTCATCCGTAAGCAATTCAGAGACATTAGCCAGAATTTTAGCAGCATCAGTGCCAACCAGCCTGACCGTGCCAGCAACCAGCGCCTCTGGCCTTTCCGTGGCTTCCCGCATCACCAGTACCGGTTTACCCAGTGAAGGCGCTTCTTCCTGGATGCCACCGGAGTCCGTCAAGATCAGATAAGCACGGTTCATCAGGTAGACAAACGGCAAATAATCCTGCGGACCAATCAAGAAAATATTATCAATACCGTTGAGAATTCGGTTAACCGGCTCGCTGACATTCGGGTTGAGATGTACCGGATAAACAATCTGGACATCAGGATGATGACGGGCGATATCTGCCAGCGCGCTACATATGCGCTCAAATCCATCACCGAAGCTTTCACGCCGATGCCCGGTCACCAGCAACATTCTTTTGTGCTCATCAAGAAAACGATACTGTTTATCCAGACTGCGGCACAACGCCGCGTTGCTGATAATATGTTTTTTTACCCAGAGCAACGAATCAATGACCGTATTTCCCGTAACGAAAATATGCGAGTCAGGAAGATTCTCTTTTAACAGATTCTGGCGAGCGCTTTGTGTTGGTGCAAAATGGAACATTGCCAGATGCCCGGTTAGCTTACGGTTTGCTTCTTCCGGCCAGGGGGAATAAAGATTACCCGTGCGCAATCCCGCTTCTACATGTCCAACAGGAATACGCTGGTAGAATGCCGCCAAACTGGTGATCAACGTAGTGGTGGTATCACCATGAACCAGTACCAAATCAGGTTTGAAGCTTTCCATGACCGGCTGTAAGCCTTCCAGAATCCGGCAGGATATGTCACTGAGGTTTTGCCCCGGCTGCATGACATTCAAGTCATGATCTGGCGTGATATCAAACAGACGCAGCACCTGATCCAACATCTCTCGATGCTGCGCGGTCACACAAATTCTTGATTCAAAGAATTCATCCTGAGCTAGAGCATGAACCAGCGGAGCCATTTTTATGGCCTCGGGACGAGTACCAAAAACAGTCAACACTTTCACAATGACTCTCTTTAATCAGGTTAGATGTAGCCTTCTGCCCATCAGGAATGATGTGCCTGGATATTACCGGTTAACGGGGATGGCGTACCAATGCAACGCCTGCCCCGATTAACAGACCGATAGCGCCCCACATTGCCAGCAGAAAAAGGCGACGGGGACTATCTCGCTTAACAGGCTCTTCGGGTGTACGCAGATATCGGTAAGTCTGAATGTTTTTATTCAGTGTCGGGCCAGCATCAAGGATGGTCAATATCGCCCGGTTTTGATCATAATCTATGTCGTATTGTGGGCCATTGGCTTTCAGTGAAGCCAATCGAGCCATCAGCACGGGTGTTCCCAATAAAAACATTTCCGATACGGGCAACGCATCAGGAAGCTTACTGGTTTGGTTATGGTTGATTCCTTGCTGTCTGGCAATCGTCAATCCCTGTTCGACATTGTGCAATTCACGGTTATAAATGGCCTGGGAGACAGCTTCCTGCTGCTTGATTTGTGAACGAATAAAGGTTGTTTTGGCAATCCAAAGCCCCTTCAGTTCATCATTGAGGTGAGTGATAGCCCGTTGATTTGAAAAGTTGATGTACTGGCGTAATAACATATCCGCATCGGTGGCCGTCTCTGCCGTCAACTTCACACTATCATTAGTCTTTTTGACATCGTTATGCGAAGTAAACTGAATATTATTTATCAACTTATCCAGCAAAATAGCATCTGCTTTCCTATTACCTTCCTTGCGCGATAGGTAGTATTCAGACTGTAACCAAAAATCACGCTGGGTATCGTAAGCGGCCAGTTGCATGATAAATTCAGCGTAAACATCCGCAGCGACAGATGGTGACTCAGGTCCAGAGACCGGAAATGCCTTAGTGCCAAGATTACGCAGAAACTGCTGTTGGGAGTAGAATCCGTTCAGCATATTCACTGTCGGTTTATCGGTTACTGCTATGGCACCCCATTTCTGTGGGGCAAGGTAAGAATAAATCACGGCAAAGAGCACAAACAGCGCAGTGATACCCAGCACCCATACTTTTCCACACCAAAGCGCACAAAATACACCACGGAGATCCAGCGTATTCTCTAACTGCTCATCCAAGACAGAAATGTTATCCGTTCTCATTACTTCCCCAAACTGTTCTGGTTAATATGACTGCCTACTTGGCCGACGCATACGCCGTTTTACACGTTTAATCAACCGTGCAACACGCCAGGCTCGTTTGAGACAGTAACCATACAAGAAGAATGCGAGCAAAAATAATACCAGCATGAACCATTCGGGAATGAACAACAGATATTCACCCAAAATACCCACAGCGGCTAGCACTAGCGCCGCCAATGTAATCAGTACAAACGCCTGGCGTGAAGTAAATCCTGCCCGCATGATCAAATGATGGATATGCTGCCGATCCGGTGAAAATGGACTCATTCCTTTACGTAACCGACGGTACATGGTGGCAACCATATCCATCAGCGGTATGGCGATAATCCACAACGCAGTTACCGGATGTATAACATGATTGGGTCCCTGAGTACTCTGCAACAATAGCCATATTGCAGTGAACCCAATCATGGTACTTCCCGCATCACCCATAAAAACTTTATACCGTTTCCCGAGTACACCGAGGTTCAACAAGATATAAGGAAGGGTGGCTGCAATCATGGCAAAACACCACAATGCCAGGCTGGTATTGCCACTTTCGTACAGCAAGAACCCCAAGGCACCAAATGACACACAAGAAAGGCCGCCAAGCAACCCATCAATACCGTCAACCATATTAAACGCATTGATAGCGGCCCAAACCGCAAGTAGTGTCAGTACATGACCGAATGGCCCGGCGCCAAGATCCCAAGACCCCAGGATACGCCCAAAGTGCTGTAAGTATAGATTGGCATGCACCATCATCAACATGGCGACAACAGCTTGCATAGCGGCACGAATCCAGGCACTGATATCAAAGCGATCATCCAGTGCGCCAACAAACACCAACGCACCTGAACAAATCAGGTACAACTGGAAATTCGGGATGTGATAATTAGTGATTACCGATGTAAAACAGATACCCGCATAAACTGAGATTCCGCCTACTAATGGGATCAGCCCCTGATGGCGTTTACGAAAATCCGGACGATCAACCAGCCCTATTTTTTTTGCCACCTTGCGAGAAAAAAACAGAAAGGCAAAAGAAAACAAAAAGATAAATACTAATTCGGTACTCATAATGAGTAAATTCACCGTTCACAGCAGTTAATGAGACTACGGCTGTTCTATTGTATGCCTTGTTATGCCTAACTTGTTACCATCTCGATGAATAATACTGGGTCAACAATGGATTGCCACCATTACTCATCCGGGTAGGCGCTCGTAGTATAAAGATACGTAGTTTATAGAATTTATCTATTCTCTACCATTATAGGTGAATAGAAATAAAAAACGCCACGACCCGCGTGGCGTTTTCTCATACCAGAGCATTTTTACGAACGTTTCATCATGTCGAAGAACTCATCATTGGTTTTCGTCATTGCCAGCTTATTAATCAGGAACTCCATCGCATCAGTTTCACCCATAGGATGAATGATTTTGCGCAGAATCCACATCTTCTGTAGCTCTTCAGACGTGGTTAACAACTCTTCCTTACGTGTACCGGAACGGTTGTAATCAATCGCGGGGAACACACGTTTTTCTGCGATCTTACGAGAGAGATGCAGTTCCATGTTGCCAGTACCTTTAAACTCTTCGTAGATCACTTCATCCATTTTGGAGCCGGTGTCGATTAACGCCGTGGCAATAATCGTCAGACTGCCACCTTCTTCAACGTTACGTGCAGCGCCAAAGAAACGTTTAGGGCGATGTAAAGCGTTAGCATCCACACCGCCGGTTAATACTTTACCCGACGATGGTACGACAGTGTTATAGGCGCGCGCCAGACGAGTAATGGAGTCCAGCAGAATAATGACATCTTTTTTGTGCTCGACAAGACGCTTGGCTTTCTCGATCACCATCTCAGCAACTTGCACATGGCGGGAAGCCGGTTCATCAAAGGTAGAAGCTATCACCTCTCCTTTAACCAAACGCTGCATCTCTGTGACTTCTTCCGGACGTTCGTCAATCAGCAACACCATCAGCACGCAATCAGGATGGTTATACGCAATATTCTGCGCAATATTCTGCAACAACATGGTCTTCCCGGCTTTCGGCGGAGCCACAATCAGTCCACGCTGACCACGGCCAATCGGCGCAGCCAGATCCAGCACACGGGCAGTCAAATCTTCAGTAGAACCGTTACCACGTTCCATACGCAGGCGCGAATTAGCATGCAGCGGAGTCAGGTTCTCAAACAGAATCTTACTGCGCGCATTTTCAGGTTTGTCATAGTTAACTTCGTTAACTTTCAACAAGGCAAAATAACGTTCGCCCTCTTTCGGCGGGCGAATTTTACCAGAGATAGTATCACCAGTACGAAGGTTGAACCGGCGGATTTGACTGGGAGAAACATAGATATCATCAGGACCGGCGAGGTAGGAGCTGTCAGCAGAGCGGAGGAAACCGAAACCATCCTGCAATATTTCCAGCACACCGTCACCAAAAATATCTTCACCACTTTTGGCATGCTGCTTAAGTATGGCGAAAATAATATCCTGTTTACGCATACGAGCCAGGTTTTCCAGCCCCATATTTTCGCCGAGAGTAATTAACTCAGAAACTGGCGTATTCTTTAATTCGGTAAGATTCATAATGGTGGGTTCTTTAACTCGGGGTAAATCTCGAACTATTAATGTGAATGGTATGGCAGGATCATCCGTGCCTCTATAAACAGCCTTCAATCGCCGAATGCCAGCATCTTTTCGAGCTGAAGTCACGCGGACTTTGCACATACACACGGCAAGAGATCGAAGACACCTTAAAACCAATTAATTTAAAACTGTTAGATTGCCAAAATCAGATAAACAGACATTCGTTAATCAATGACTTTCCGATTTTGACACAGAATAATGCTTTAGATTTTAACTCTCAGGTTTAAGCCTAGAGGCTCAAACATAGGTAAGTACGATATGCAGTATTGATGAATCTAGCACGCTTCCCGGTGGGCGTCCAGCGGTCAATATGAGAAATTCTTACTGTCCACTGCCGCCCAGGGTATTGCAGATATAACAAATTACAAATTAGCGTTCAGGAACTCTTTTAACTGGCCTTTAGACAAAGCCCCTACTTTTGTTGCTGCCACTTCACCGTTCTTGAACAACAGTAAGGTGGGAATACCACGAATGCCATATTTCGGCGCAGTAGCTGGATTTTCATCAATGTTCAGTTTAGTGACCGTTAATTTACCCGCGTACTCTTCAGCAATTTCATTCAGTATAGGGGCAATCATTTTACAAGGACCACACCACTCAGCCCAGAAATCAACCAGTGTTACGCCCTCAGCCTGCAATACTTCCGTATCGAAACTACCATCAGTCAGGTGAACAATTTTATCACTCATGTTTTACTCCGCAGGATTATGTCTACCTAGTTGGTGTAGCATTAACCAACCATGAGGTTGACTTTATTTCACTGGATACGCTTTCGTAAAGCAATAGTTAACTGATATTCTACCACACTATGAGCAAAACATACTTAACTGAACAGAAGTTTTCCGACTTCGCACTGCACCCGATGGTTATCGAAGCACTTGAAAGTAAAGGGTTTCATAACTGCACACCCATCCAGGCTTTGGCTCTGCCATTGACCTTGTCAGGGCGTGATGTAGCGGGACAAGCGCAAACCGGTACGGGCAAGACGCTGGCTTTTTTAGCGTCTACTTTCCATTATCTGCTTTCTCACCCCGCCTCAGCTGAACGTCAGACCAACCAGCCACGGGCTTTGATTATGGCCCCCACACGTGAACTGGCGGTACAAATCCATTCCGATGCGGAAGCACTTGCGCGCATTACCGGATTGAAATTAGGCCTGGCCTATGGTGGCGATGGTTATGACAAACAACTGAAAGTGCTAGAAAACGGGGTAGATATCCTGGTCGGTACTACGGGCCGCCTGATCGATTATGCCAAGCAGAACCATATCAGCCTGGGCGCGATTCAGGTTATCGTACTGGATGAGGCTGATCGTATGTACGATCTAGGCTTCATCAAGGATATCCGCTGGCTGTTCCGCCGGATGCCACCCGTAAATCAGCGTTTAAACATGCTGTTCTCCGCCACGCTATCCTATCGCGTGCGTGAATTAGCGTTCGAACAGATGAACAATGCGGAATACATAGAAATCGAACCGGAGCAAAAAACCGGTTATCGCATTACAGAAGAGCTATTTTATCCTTCTAACGAAGAAAAAATGCGGTTGTTACAGACACTGATTGAGGAAGAGTGGCCTGATCGCTGTATTATTTTTTCCAATACCAAGCACCGTTGTGAAGACATCTGGGGTCACCTCGCTGCCGACGGGCATCGTGTCGGGTTGCTAACCGGAGATGTAGCACAGAAAAAACGACTGCGTATCCTGGATGATTTCACCCATGGCAATTTGGATATTCTGGTCGCCACCGATGTTGCTGCCCGTGGCCTGCATATCCCCGCCGTTACCCACGTATTCAACTATGATCTGCCGGATGACTGTGAAGACTATGTCCACCGCATTGGTCGTACAGGTCGCGCTGGTGCCAGTGGTTACTCAATAAGCCTGGCTTGCGAAGAATACGCACTGAATCTTACTGCTATTGAAAGCTATATTGGACACCATATTCCTGTCAGCAAGTATGACAGTGATGCATTATTGACCGACTTACCCGCACCGAAGCGGCTGACTCGTCCGCGTTCCAATAGCGGCCCTCGTCGGCACAATTCGCCGCGTCGTAGCGGAGCCGGAGCACCACGTAACAACCGTAAACGAGCGAGCTGATTCGCCGATGCCAAGTTCTTCTTCGCTTTATGCGGCTATTGATTTAGGTTCCAACAGCTTTCACATGTTGGTGGTGCGTGAAGTCGCTGGCAGTGTGCAGACAATGTCTCGCATTAAACGTAAAGTTAGGCTGGCAACAGGACTGGACGCACAAAACTGCCTATCACTGGAAGCAATGCAACGTGGCTGGGCATGTTTGAAACTGTTCTCAGAACGCCTGCAGGATATTCCGCCCGAACAGGTGCGGGTAGTGGCTACAGCGACCTTAAGGCTTGCCGTCAACGCTGACGAGTTTTTGCAGCAGGCCCGACATATCCTGGGACTACCTATTCAGGTTATCAGTGGCGAAGAAGAAGCCAGGTTGATTTATCAAGGTGTTGCCCATACGACTGGCGGGCCGGAACAGCGGCTGGTTGTTGATATCGGCGGTGGTAGTACCGAACTGGCGACCGGCACGGGTTCTCGCACCACTCAGCTATTCAGTCTGCCGATGGGTTGCGTTACCTGGCTTGAACGCTACTTCGGCGATCGTAATCTCGGTTCAGATAATTTTGCACATGCCGAACAGGCAGCAAGAGTGATGCTGCATCCGATAAAAGATATCTTACGACAACAAGGCTGGCAAATCTGTGTCGGCGCTTCAGGCACGGTTCAGGCGCTACAGGAAATCATGGTGGCCCAGGGTATGGATGAGTACATTACCCTGGACAAGCTCCAGCAGTTGAAACAACGCGCTATTCAATGCAACAAACTCGAAGAACTGGAAATTGAAGGGCTGACGCTGGAACGCGCCCTGGTTTTCCCCAGCGGTCTTGCCATCTTGTTGGCCATTTTTCAGGAACTAGAGATCAGCACCATGACGCTGGCCGGAGGTGCACTGCGCGAAGGACTCGTCTACGGTATGCTGCATTTCCCCATCGATCAGGACATTCGCCACCGGACCTTGCATAATCTGCAACGCCGTTATTTGCTGGATGCCGAACAGGCTAAGCGCGTCAGTCTGCTGGCAGATAGTTTCGCACAACAGGTGGCTCTTGACTGGCAGTTGGATAATCGATGTCGGGAGTTACTGCAAAGCGCCTGCCTGGTACATGAAATTGGACTTAGTATCGACTTTCGCCAGGCACCGCAACACGCCGCTTATCTGGTTAGCCATAGTGATTTGCCCGGCTTCACCCCGGCCCAAAAGAAGTTACTGGCTACTTTACTGAATAATCAAAGTAACCCACTGGATCCCATACCGTTAACCCAACAGAATGCATTGCCAGTGTTGCAGGCACAACGGCTTTGCCGTCTGTTACGACTGGCAATTATTTTCGCCAGTCGGCGCCGTGACGATACATTACCGCACGTCAGTCTGCGAGTGGAAGGAGAGGCATTGCGGGTTATCCTACCGGCAGGATGGCTATCCCAACACCCGTTGCGGGCAGAAACATTGGAGCAGGAACGGTTATGGCAAAGCTATGTCCACTGGACGTTGATCGTGGAAGAAAATCCCGCCTGAGATAACCACAGGTAGCGATATGTTATCTCTGCTGATTGCTGATAACACTCGGTGATAATATTCGGACCGATAAAGATTTCCCCATAAGCCCACACCGCACTATTTCTGGTGCGGTCACACCACATTGTCACTCATTATCATGATTCTGGTTTGTCAACATTCTCAAGAATCATTACCGCTTTTCTGATTTATACACACCGATTTGTGATCCCGCACCGAGTAAGAGTAAAAGCAGTAGATGTATTTTACAAAACGTTATTCTTATTAACGTGAAATTATGTTTTATATCAGTCATATTTCAAGTTGCAGATGCGTTGGCTATGCTTACTCACCCGAATCACTTACCTGAGTCAACTCATCGAGATGTTTC
This sequence comes from Prodigiosinella confusarubida, assembly GCF_002847015.1. Classification (GTDB taxonomy): domain Bacteria; phylum Pseudomonadota; class Gammaproteobacteria; order Enterobacterales; family Enterobacteriaceae; genus Prodigiosinella; species Prodigiosinella aquatilis. Next base: position 824,575 of record NZ_CP025085.1, on the reverse strand, counting down.
TGCTTGCCATCTTTCCGTAATTTAAGATCTATTGGATATATAAAAATAACCGGATGCAAAAAACTGCTTTAGCTGATTAATGATAAGGAACGAACGAGGATGAACAAGCACCTTTTCTCCCTTCCTGGAACTTGCAGGATATCCGTCATGTCGCTTCTGTTAGCGACAACCATCATGGCTACAACGTCATTCGCGGCCGTTCCCTCCCCGCAAGCGCCACAACAACTGAAGGTACCCACTCTAGCTTATGACGACCACAGTATCGTACTGGTTTGGGATGCACCCGAAGATACATCGGCTATTGTCGACTACCAAATTTACCAGAATGGCCGATTGATTGGGCTGGCCAGCCAGAATAGCGATAAGCACTCTCCCGCCAAACCCTATATCAATGCATTTTACGCCAACGATAAAACCCATTTTCATCATAAAATTGTAATACAAAACGCAAAGATTGAGGGTCTGAAGGCTGACACCCAATACCGGTTTACCGTTCGAGCTGTCTATAATAATGGCTCTACATCAAGCGATAGTAACGTAGTCATCGCCAAAACGACCACTGTTCCGCCGATAGTTAATATCACCCAATATGGTGCAAAAGCAGACGGGAAAACCATTAATACTACGGCTATCCAGAAAGCCATTAATGCCTGTCCGCCTGGCTGCCGGCTTGATGTTCCCGCTGGGGTATTTAAAACTGGCGCACTGTGGCTGAAAAGCGATATGACGCTGAATCTGATGGCCGGAGCCACACTGTTAGGCTCGGATAACCCATCCGACTACCCTGACGCCTACCAGCTTTACAGTTATTCATCTCAGAAACGTCCGGCATCATTGATCAACGCAATTGACAAGGACAGCGCCAAACCCGGCACCTTCAGAAACATCAGAATTGTCGGTCAGGGCGTAATTGACGGAAATGGCTGGAAATTCGCCACCCCCGGGGAAATCAAAGATGAAGCAGGAAATATGTTGCCGCAGTATATGAAAGGCAACAACATCACCGTCGAACAGGACGGTATTCTGGCCATGAATCAAGTGAAGAGAGCGATAGAAGGCGGTATCAGCGCCAAAATCGCGTATAGCCAGTATCGTTCCAGCCTGATAACCCTGAGAGGCGTAGAAAACGTCTATTTGTCAGGTATTACCATCCGCAACCCGGCGTTCCACGGCATCATGTTCATGGAAAATCGTAACGTAGTGGTCAATGGCGTCACACACCAGACATACAACATTAACAACGGCGACGGTATCGAATTTGGCAATAGTCAGAACATGATGGTGTTTAACAGCGTGTTTGATACCGGGGACGACAGCGTCAACTTTGCGGCGGGTATGGGAGCAAAAGCGCAACATCAAGAACCGACCCAACATGCCTGGATATTCAACAACTACTTCCGCCATGGGCATGGTGCGGTGGTGATGGGGAGCCATACTGGCGCCTGGATCGAAGATATTCTGGCGGAAAACAATATCATGAATATGACAGATATTGGTTTGCGTGCGAAAAGCGCCACAGCCATCGGCGGCGGTGCCCGTAACGTGACATTCCGCAATAACGCCATGAAAAACCTCTCCAAACAGGCTGTGATAGTGACGCTGAATTACAGTGACACAAATGGCACCATTGACTATGAACCAGCGGCCACACCGGCACATTTCTACAATTTCACGGTGAAAAACGTGACGGTTCAGAACTCCACCGGTAACAAGCCAGCCATTGAAATTGCTGGTGACAGTAAACACGGCGTTTGGCACAGCCAGTTGAATTTCAGTGATATGAAACTGGACAAAGTGATGCCAACGTCCATTAGTGATCTTAAAGACAGCCACTTCAATCGTCTGGTCTTCACCAACCTGTTGAGCGGCAGCACACCGTGGAAGTTCGGAACGGTGAAAAATGTCAGCGTAGACGGCAAAATCGTTACACACTGATAGTGCTTCGTCGCAAGAAAAAACCCGGGTGGCAGTTAGTGCTGCCCGGTTTCACGTCCAGGAGGGATATTTATGGATGCACATGCCCGTCAGGATCAGCTTTTTTCCCTGGCTTTCGCCAACTGTGCTCGTAAATTTTCCAGATGATTCTGCCCTTTCTGCATCCTCTCCTGCGGGCTTACCACTTTGCGTTCCGTTTCCCAGATAACATCATCCTGTGGAAGTTCCAGTAGGAAACGACTTGGATCCGGACGAACCAGCTCGCCGTACTGACGACGTTCCCGACACAAGGTAAATGTCAGTTCCCGTTGAGCACGGGTGATACCGACATAAGCGAGGCGCCGCTCCTCATCCACATTGTCTTCATCGATACTGGTCTGATGTGGTAACAATCCTTCTTCCATACCGACCAAAAACACATAAGGGAACTCCAATCCTTTTGACGCATGTAATGTCATCAACTGAACCTGATCCAGATCTTCCTCATTTTCAGCGCGTTCCATCATATCCCGTAACGTAAAACGGGTGACAACCTGAGTTAACGTCATCGGCTCATCCAGATCGTCGCCTTTCAGCATTTCCGTCATCCAGCTAAATAATTGGTTAATGTTTTTCATGCGCATTTCAGCGGCTTTCGGGCTAGGAGACGTTTCATGCAACCAGCTCTCGTAACCCAGGCCATGAATCAGGTCACGCACTGCCATTACGGGCTCTTGTTCTGCCAAACGGGCGATCTCCGCCATCCACTGGGTAAAACGCTGTAGCGATTCCAAACCACGACCGGTCAACACTTGGCTCAACCCGAAATCAAAGCTGGCGCTGAACAGACTGCGATTACGCTGATTCGCCCACTCCCCCAACTTTTGCAGCGTCGCCGGCCCTATTTCCCGCTTCGGCGTATTTACAATGCGTAAAAAGGCGCTGTCATCATCCGGATTGGTCAATACTCGCAGATAGGCCAGCAAATCCTTGATTTCCGGACGAGAGAAAAAGGACGTTCCACCGGAAATCTTGTAAGGAATGCGGTTTTGCATCAGCATCTTCTCGAACAGACGTGACTGATGGTTGCCGCGATACAAAACCGCATAATCGCCGTACTGGGTTTTGTTGATAAAATGATGGGCAATCAACTCCCCAACGACCCGCTCTGCTTCATGATCCTCGTTATTGGCCGTGATGATTTTCAGTTCGCTGCCGTAGCCCAGCTCGGAATACAGTCGTTTATCAAACACATGAGGATTATTGGCGATAAGAATATTTGCCGCTTTCAGAATACGACCGGATGAACGGTAATTCTGCTCCAGCTTGATAACCTGTAATTGTGGAAAATCCGTCTGTAACAACACCAGATTCTGTGGCCGCGCCCCGCGCCATGAGTAAATCGACTGGTCATCATCCCCCACCACGGTAAACCGCGCCCGGCTTCCCACCAGCAATTTCACCAGCTCATACTGGCTGGTGTTGGTGTCCTGATACTCATCCACCAACAGGTAACGCAGGCGGTTCTGCCAACGCTCACGGACATCTTCATTACGCTTGAACAACAAGGTAGGTAGCAGGATCAGGTCGTCAAAATCCAGGACGTTGCAGGCGCGCAGATGATCGGTATACAACCGGTAGCAATGGGCAAATAGCTTATCCCGCTCGGAACTGGCCCGCGCCATCGCCAGAACAGGGTCAACAAGATCGTTTTTCCAGTTGGAAATGGTGGAAATCAACTGCTGTAACAGCGTTTTATCATTCTCCAGCCAGGTTTCCGTCAGCTCTTTCAGCAACGCCATCTGGTCCTGATCGTCAAATAACGAAAAATTGGACTTCATTTCCAGCGCACTGTATTCCCGTTTGATGATTTCCAGCCCCAGGGTATGGAATGTGGAAATCATCAGACCACGGGCTTCTTTGCGTCCCAATGTCTGCGCGACACGCGCTTTCATTTCCCGAGCCGCTTTGTTGGTAAAGGTCACGGCAGCGATATGTCGCGCTTGATAGCCACACACCCGTATCAAATGCGCTATCTTTTGAGTAATAACGCGCGTTTTGCCAGAACCCGCCCCGGCCAGCACCAAGCAAGGGCCGGTAACGAATTCAACAGCATGTTGTTGGCTGGGGTTTAAACGCATGGTTCATCTTGCTCACTGATCAAACGAAAGGCGATTGTAGCAAAAGTCAGGGCAGTCTTGTTCGGCTGATTCTGGTGTTGTAATGCGCTCCGCATTTCCATTTTATGACCGTGCAATGTTACATTGCGCGCCAGTTTTTCTATCAAATGGTACTCAACATGGCACATACAGCAGCAGCGTTGCATATTCTGGTCGATACGGAACAACAGGCAAACGACATTCTGGATCAGTTGGAAAAAGGAGCAGATTTTCAGCAGATGGCACAGAAATTCTCAACCTGCCCGTCCAAACGTAACGGCGGTGATCTGGGCGAATTCCGCCAAGGCGACATGGTTCCGGCATTTGATAAAGCTGTATTTTCCGGTGAACTACTCAAACCATTCGGCCCGGTAAAAACCCAGTTCGGCTATCACATCATCAAAGTGTTGTATCGGAATTAAAGAGGAATAACCGGCTGTCGCCCCTGTTACCAGGAAGACAGCCGATAAACCCGTGCTATCCAATCGTCATCAGGCTGGCATTCCCACCCGCTGCCGCTGTATTCACACTCAAGGCGCGTTCATACACAAGCCGTTCCAGCAGAATGTTGGTTTCACCCTGGGCCAGCCCCTGCACCGAAACAATTGCCCCTTCCCGCTGAGCAATCTGCTCGCCCAATACCCGCAGTTGATCCGCATCGCCGTGATAGATCACGGCGTCGAAGGCAATATCTCCAGCCTGCCAGTCAACACTCTGTTGAATACGTTCCTGCACTACCACGGGTAAACGGCGATACAGTTCGCGCAATGATGGTGTGTCGCGCCACAGAACCTGGCTTCCCACCGCCAGCACGGCGGCCAGTTGCAACAGTACATCATCATCATTATCTGCCAGACACAGCACCCGCTCACGGGGCTGCAACGCATAAGTATTACGTTCGCCCGTCGGCCCGGACAACAACCGCACGGTTCCGCCCAATCCCAATGCGGCATAACGCTGACAACACTGCGCCAAATGACGATAATTTTCCGCTATCGTCCAGGCTTCCAGCGCCTGATGTGCTGTTAATAAGGCGTCTCGGTGAGTGGCGTCAATCGGTTGTTCGCTATCCTGTCGCATCAGTCCTTGCATCACCGCGTCATCAGGGCGTTGTGACAGCAAGCGGTATAGATACAGCGGCCCCCCGGCCTTTGGTCCCGTGCCAGAAAGTCCCTCGCCACCAAACGGTTGTACACCAACCACCGCGCCCACCATATTACGGTTAACGTAGAGATTACCGACTTTTGCTGTGGCCGTTACCCGAGCAATGGTTTCATCAATACGGGTATGCAACCCCAACGTCAGGCCGTAACCGGCCGCATTTATCTGGTTGATAAGCTGGTCCAGATCCTGGCGTTGATAACGCACGACATGCAAAACCGGACCAAACACTTCTTTTTTCAGCTCATCAAAACTATCCAGTTCAATCAGCGTCGGTGGAATAAAATTGCCTCGAGCCCACTCATGTTCATCCTGGGAGTGGGAGTACACCGCCTGAAATACTTTACGGCCCTTGGCGCGCATCGCCTGAATATGGCGCTCAATACCCTGTTTCGCGTCCGCGTCAATCAACGGTCCAATGTCAGTCGACAGGCGTTCTGTGTTACCCATCCGGCATTGCGCCATTGCGCCACGCAACATCTGTAACGTGTGTTCCGCCACATCCTCCTGTACACACAGGATCCTGAGCGCGGAACAACGTTGCCCGGCACTATCAAATGCAGAGGCGATGACATCGGTTACTACCTGCTCCGTCAACGCGGAAGAGTCAACAATCATCGCATTCAGTCCGCCGGTTTCAGCAATCAACGGTGTTGGCCTTCCCTGTGGGTCAAGACGGCCAGCCAGGCTGCGCTGTAAGATTGCCGCCACTTCGGTTGAACCGGTAAACATCACACCACGTACCCGGCTGTCGTTGACCAACGCCGCACCAACCGTCTCTCCCGCCCCCGGAAGCAGTTGCAGGACGCCAGTCGGGATACCCGCCTCCAGCAGTATTCGTACTGCTTGTGCCGCAATCAGCGGTGTTTGCTCCGCCGGTTTTGCCAGCACACTGTTACCTGCCGCCAGCGCGGCAGACACCTGTCCGGTAAAGATTGCCAGGGGGAAGTTCCATGGGCTGATACACACTACCGGCCCCAATGGACGGTGTGTATCATTAGCAAAGTCAGTTTTTACCTGCCCGGCGTAATAACGCAGGAAGTCCACCGCTTCACGCACTTCGGCAATCGCATTGGCAAAGGTTTTACCAGCTTCACGTACCAGTAATCCCAACAAATGCTGGAGCTGGCTCTCCATAATATCAGCGGCACGCGCCAGAATCGCGGCACGCTCAACGGACGGGGTGGCAAACCAGATAGCCCCGGCATTAACAGCAGCGCTCAGCGCTCGTTCAATTTCCACATCCTGCGCCTCCCGCACATAGCCCACAATGTCTCGAGGTTCCGCCGGATTCAATACCGCCTGCGCCTCTCCGGTTTCGATTTCACCGTCAATCACAGGATCGGCATGCCATAACTGAGTAGCGCTGGTCAGTAAGGCACTGGACAGCGATGCAAGACGATGCTCATTGGAAAGGTCCAGTCCACTGGAGTTGATACGTTGATCACCATAAAGCGAGCGGGGCAACGGAATGCGCGGATGTGGAACGCCGACGCCACCTTCCTTCACCGCCAACGCGTCGACCTCGCTGACCGGATCGGCGACCAATCTTTCCAACGGCAGTGTATTGTCCGCGATACGGTTCACAAATGAGGTATTAGCGCCATTCTCCAACAGACGTCGCACCAGATACGCCAACAAGGTTTCATGCGTCCCTACTGGCGCGTAAATCCTGCATGGTCGATTCAGCTTTCCATCGGCAACCTTACCTACCACCTGCTCATACAGCGGTTCCCCCATGCCATGCAGGCACTGGAACTCATACTGCCCTGGATAGTAGTTATTACCCGCCAGATGATAAATGGCACTCAATGTGTGCGCATTATGCGTCGCGAACTGTGGATAAATCAGATTCGGTACAGCAAGCAGTTTACGGGCGCAAGCCAGATAGGAAACATCGGTATACACCTTACGGGTATAAACCGGATAGCCTTCCAGACCGTCCATCTGGGCGAGTTTGATTTCACTGTCCCAGTAGGCGCCTTTGACCAGACGGACCATCAGACGGCGGCGGCTGCGTTGCGCCAGATCCACCAGCGCATCAATCACCAACGGACAGCGTTTCTGATAAGCCTGAATCACAAAACCGATGCCATTCCAACCGGCGAGTTGAGGTTCAAAACAGAGGCGCTCCAGCAAATCGAGGGACATTTCCAGCCGGTCTGCCTCTTCCGCGTCAATATTAATGCCGATGTCGTACTGACGAGCCAGCAACGTTAACGATAGCAGTCGAGGATACAACTCCTCCATCACTCGCTCATGCTGCGCCCGGCAGTAACGAGGATGCAGAGCAGACAGTTTGATGGAAATGCCGGGCCCTTCATAAATCCCGCGCCCATTGGAAGCTTTACCAATCGCATGAATCGCCTGCTGATAGGACAACAGATACGCCTCAGCGTCTTCCGCCGTCAGAGCGGCTTCACCGAGCATATCGTAAGAATAGCGGAAACCTTGCGCTTCCAATTTTCTGGCATTCGCCAACGCTTCGGCGATGGTTTCACCCGTCACGAACTGCTCACCCATCAGTCGCATGGCCATATCAACGCCTTTGCGAACCAGTGGTTCACCGCTTTTACTGATAATCCGATTCAGAGAGCCGGATAATCTGGTTTCATTATGTGTTGCCACCAGCTTGCCGGTGAACAGTAATCCCCAGGTAGCTGCATTCACGAACAGTGACGAACTGTGCCCCACATGAGACTGCCAGTTACCGGTACTGATTTTGTCGCGGATCAGTGCGTCACGGGTTGGCTTATCGGGAATTCGCAGCAGCGCTTCCGCCAAACACATCAACGCCACACCTTCTTGCGAAGAAAGGGAGAATTCCTGTAACAGGCTCTGGATCATACCAGAACGCCCGTTCGTACGTTTTTGTGTCCGTAATTTTTCGGCAATCCGATACGCCATTTGATACGTAGATTGCGCGAGATCAGCAGTTAATCTCGCCTGTTCCAGTAACATCGACACCATTTCACTTTCAGGCCGACGGTACACGGAAGTAATAGCAGCGCGAGCTACCGATTGAGGTAAGACCTGTTCGGCAAAATCCAAAAATGGCGGATGGGTTTCTTCTTCCTGAGATTTCGGCATAATCTCTTGCGTTTCAGCATGACTGGACAGGGCTAGTAACGGGATTTCGGGCATGTCAGCGCCGCTTTCGAGGCGTTCGAGATAGGTAAAAATGGCCTGCTTAATAAGCCAGTGCGGCGTGCGATCAATACGCTGTGCCGCCGCTTTAAGTCGATCACGCGTTGACTCATCGAGTTTCACGCCCATCGTGGTAGAACCCATATCCACTCCTGTGGTGAAGAAATAGATGTTGGAAAGATTGTCACTATCATACATGTTGCAACTTTGTGCAACCTTGTTAATAAAACAATCTTGCTCATTTTATCAACCTGTTAATCTGGCTGGTTTTTGCTGACACTGATATGCATAACCGATGATGGAATTAGCTGTAACACCGTAGATTGTCGGATTTTTTCATAATCCTGGCATGTTTCCTGTAATTTTATGGTGCAACCTGACAGATAAATGTGACGCCGCGTGAAATTTATGTAATCCATATGTTAAATGTATTGTTAACGTCAATGCATCTCAATTAGGATAAAAATCGTTCAGCCCCGACAGGAGGTACAACTTATTGCAACCAACCCCCTTCCGAATCTGCCCCCGTTCCGGACAGAGTAACGGAATAGCCAATCGCAAGCGCATAGGGCGTGCGAATAAATAATAATGACAATGGAGAGATAAATGACGATAAGCACACCGATGCTGGTGACCTTTCTGGTGTATATCTTCGGGATGGTTCTGATTGGATTCATCGCATACCGGGCAACCAACAACTTCGGTGACTATATTTTGGGTGGCCGTCGTATGGGGAGTCTGGTGACAGCGCTGTCTGCCGGCGCTTCCGACATGAGTGGCTGGCTGCTGATGGGTTTACCGGGAGCCGTTTTTCTTTCCGGCATATCAGAAAGCTGGATCGCCATCGGCCTGACCATCGGTGCCTACCTGAACTGGAAGTGGGTTGCCGGACGCTTACGCGTACATACCGAGATTAACCATAACTCGCTGACATTGCCCGACTACTTTACCCATCGTTTTGAAGACAAAAGCAAACTACTGCGAGTGATCTCAGCACTGGTAATTCTGATTTTTTTCACCGTTTACTGCGCCTCTGGTATTGTGGCGGGCGCCCGCCTGTTTGAAAGCACTTTTGGCATGAGTTACGGTACCGCGCTATGGCTAGGTGCGATAGCGACGATTGCCTACACTTTCATTGGTGGTTATCTGGCAGTGAGCTGGACAGACACGATTCAAGCCAGCCTGATGATTTTTGCGCTAATTCTGACGCCCGTGATGGTCATTCTGTCCGTTGGCGGTATTGATACATCGCTGGCGATGATCGAAGCCAAAAGCATATCCAATATAGATATGTTCAAAGGATTAAACACCGTAGCCATCATCTCGTTGATGGGTTGGGGCTTGGGTTACTTCGGTCAACCCCACATTCTGGCCCGTTTTATGGCCGCTGACTCACACCATACCATCCACCAAGCCCGCCGTATCAGCATGACCTGGATGATCCTGTGTCTGGTGGGTGCGGTCACCGTCGGTTTCTTCGGTATTGCCTATTTCGCTGAGAACCCCGGACAAGCAGGTAACGTTTCCCAAAACAGTGAACGGGTATTTATCGATCTGGCTATGTTATTGTTTAACCCGTGGATAGCAGGCATCCTTCTGGCGGCCATTCTGGCAGCAGTGATGAGCACCCTGAGCTGCCAATTACTGGTATGTTCCAGCGCAATCACGGAAGATTTATACAAACCATTCCTGCGTAAAAACGCCAGCCAGAAAGAGTTGGTATGGGTAGGCCGTTCGATGGTGCTACTGGTTGCGGTAGTCGCCATTATGCTGGCAACCAACCCGGAGAATAGGGTGCTGGGACTGGTGAGCTATGCCTGGGCTGGCTTTGGTGCGGCATTTGGACCTGTCATTCTGATTTCCCTGATTTGGCCGCGGATGACCCGCAATGGCGCGCTGGCCGGCATGTTGATCGGCGCGGCTACGGTGATCCTCTGGAAACAGTACGACTGGCTGGGCCTGTATGAAATCATTCCCGGCTTCCTTTTCAGCTCCGTGGCTATTTTCCTGGTCAGCCTGATGGGGCTGGCTCCATCGACTGATATTACCGAACGATTCCATACAGCAGAGGCAGAATTCAGAGCCCACTAATCAACTCTCAATAAAAAAAGGGCACAACCTGCGTTGTGCCCTTTTTGCTATGCTATTCGGAATAACGTAATGAATTAACCTGCAACAGCGACGCGTTTCATATCAGTCATGTAGCCACGCAGCTTCTTACCGATGGTTTCGATTGGATGATTGCGGATAGCTTCATTCACATCACGCAACTGGGCGTTATCTACATTCGTCGCAGCCACTGATCTACCGATATCACCCGGTTGCAGAGAGCCCATGAATTTCTCTTTCAGCAATGGTACGGCCGCGTTGGCAAACAGGTAGTTGCCGTATTCTGCCGTATCGGAAATCACTACGTTCATTTCATACAAACGCTTACGGGCAATGGTGTTGGCAATCAACGGCAGTTCATGCAGTGATTCATAATAAGCGGATTCTTCAATAATGCCGGCACTCACCATCGTTTCAAATGCCAGTTCTACCCCGGCCTTGGCCATTGCAATCATCAATACGCCATGATCGAAATATTCCTGCTCGGCAATTTTACCTTCATACTGTGCCGCATTTTCAAAAGCGGTTTTACCGGTTTCTTCGCGCCAGGTCAGCAATTTAACATCATCATTTGCCCAGTCCGCCATCATACCGCTGGAAAATGCGCCAGAAATGATATCGTCCATATGCTTCTGGAATAACGGTTCCATGATGGTTTTCAGTTGCTCAGACAACGCGAAGGCTCGCAGCTTGGCCGGATTCGACAGACGATCCATCATCAGGGTAATCCCGCCTTGTTTCAACGCTTCGGTAATGGTTTCCCAACCGAACTGGACCAGTTTTTCCGCATAAGTCGCGTTAACACCATCAGCCACCAGCTTGTCGAAACTCAACAACGAACCCGCCTGCAACATGCCGCACAGAATAGTCTGCTCACCCATCAGGTCGGATTTTACTTCCGCCACGAAAGAGGACTCCAGCACGCCGGCACGGTGACCGCCGGTTGCTGCGGCCCAGGCTTTGGCAATCGCCATACCTTCACCTTTCGGATCGTTTTCCGGATGCACCGCAATCAGGGTCGGCACACCAAAACCACGTTTGTATTCTTCACGTACTTCCGTACCCGGGCATTTCGGTGCCACCATCACCACAGTGATGTCTTTGCGCACTTGTTCACCCACTTCAACGATGTTGAAACCATGGGAGTAACCCAATGCAGCACCTTGCTTCATCAACGGCTGCACGGCCTGCACAACGGAGGTGTGCTGTTTGTCCGGCGTCAGATTAACCACCAGATCTGCCTGCGGGATCAGTTCTTCATAAGTACCGACTTTAAAACCGTTTTCGGTGGCTTTACGCCACGATGCGCGCTTCTCGGCAATCGCCTCCCGACGCAAGGCATACGCAATATCCAGCCCGGAATCGCGCATGTTCAGGCCCTGATTCAGACCCTGAGCGCCACAGCCGACGATCACCACTTTTTTACCTTTCAGATAGCTGGCTTCATCGGCGAATTCGTCGCGGCCCATAAAACGACATTTACCCAATTGAGCCAGCTGCTGACGCAGGTTCAATGTGTTGAAATAATTAGCCATGTGGTGGTGCTCCATATCGTGTGTTATTTGCTAATGTTCAGTAAGGTTAGCCGTTTTCACAGCGCCCAGAATATCCCATCATATGACAGGAAACGTGTTGCTTAAATTGATATATTAACAACGTGATATTGCAAGATATGCAACGTAAAAATGAGGCTGACATCGCATGGACTTACGAGATCTCAAATTGTTTCTGCATCTGGTGGAAAGTCACCATTTTGGTCGTACCGCCAAGGCGATGCACATCAGCCCATCGACACTATCGCGGCAAATTCAGCGATTGGAAGAGGACATCGGCCAGTCGCTGTTTCTGCGGGATAACCGTACCGTTCAGCTCACCGATGCCGGTGAACACCTGAAAACCTTCGCTCAGCAAACACTGTTACAGTATCAACAATTACAGTTGGTGCTGGGCCAACGCGGCCAGTCACTGAGTGGAGAACTGCGGCTGTTTTGTTCAGTAACTGCCGCCTACAGCCATCTACCGCCCATTCTTGACCATTTTCGAGCCGCACATCCACTGGTGGAAATAAAACTCACCACCGGTGATGCTGCCGATGCGGTGGAAAAAGTACAGTCGAACGAAGCCGACCTCGGTATTGCCGGTCATCCGGAAACGCTGCCTGCCAGCGTAGAATTCATGCCTATCGGCAAGATTCCACTGGTATTGATTATTCCGGCACTACCTTGCGCGGTACAGACACAGGCGCGCCAACCTGAACCAGACTGGTCACAGATTCCGTTTATCCTGCCAGAGCATGGGCCAGTGAGAAAACGGATCGATGTCTGGTTTCGCCGCCAGCATATTGCCAATCCACCAATCTACGCCACAGTATCAGGCCATGAGGCAATGGTGTCGATGGTCGCATTAGGGTGCGGTATTGCGCTAATCCCTGATGTCGTACTTGAAAATAGTCCGGAGCCGGTACGTAATCGAGTGTCGGTATTACCAGGACAGGCAATGGAACCGTTTGAACTGGGCGTTTGCGTACAGAAAAAACGGCTGAGCGAACCACTTATTGCCGCCTTCTGGGAAACCTTACAGAAAAAATAATGGAACTATCGTTTATCATGCTACTTTTGTCGTTGGCCATTTTTTAGGCCGTCAGCTAAGGCGAAAGTTATCTATTTAATTATCTGATGGCTAAAACCAAGTAATCTCAACGACTGAACCATTTGTCATCCAGAAAGGCGGGGCTGACATTTGCTGGTTCAGCCGCCTTCTTCATGATTTCAATTTTCATCAGATAATGATACAGCGGCTCCAGCCGGGTAAATCCCCTTGCCAGCACCGATGCCAGATCTCCGTCAAAAAGAAGCTCCATATCCTGTCGTGTTACCATGGCGGCAAACGACTTACGGTTATACCAGCAGGCCAGCTCAACGGGCTGATCTTTAATCAACGGGCGTTTATAGCTTTCCCCTTCCAGCACAAACTCATCACCCAAACAGGCCGCTATATCCAAAAATCCCTGCGGATTATCCCGTAATGTCTGGCGAAACAACTCCATGGTGGTACGGCTGGCGCTGTAGTAACCCAAACCATAGCGCCAACTGTCCGGCGTGATCTCAAAGAAATAGACCGGCGCATCCGTCCAGTCTTTCTGGGTACGCTTAAAGGTCAGCCACATCCGGTCTCGATAACGGGATTTATCATGAGAAAAACGGGTATCGCGATGAATACGGGACAGGGTTTTACCTATCGTCGGGCGAGTTTCAAAATGATCGTCAATCTGTAGCATGGTAATGCTCAGTGATTCCACCAGCGCACGGAACGGCGTCAGCAGCGTCTCCTCATAGAGCGAACGATGTTCCTCAAACCATTCCTTGCTGTTTTTCTGCCGTACCTGTTGCAGAAAGATCAACCCCTGCGGAGAAAAACCGCCAAAGCGTATCGTCATGATGTCATCATCCATAAACCGGGAGGAGTAAAAGAACACGCTAAACGATAGCGCGCCCGGCGGATAAACTCCACCGGACGCAGCACATTGCAACAGCAATCATCACCCTTTCAGAAAAAAGCGGAATGCCGGATTCTGCGTCTCATCATGACATTCGTAGCCCAGTGCCTGTAGATGTTGCTCAAACTCCGGATCGCGCTCCGTCAGCTCAAAGGCAGCCAGTACGCGGCCAAAGTCCATACCGTGACTGCGATAATGGAACAACGAAATATTCCAGTACGTTCCCAGCGTATTGAGGAATTTCAGCAAGGCTCCGGGCGATTCCGGAAACTCAAAACTGTACAATCTTTCCCGCAACGGTTTGGAAGGCCGACCACCGACCATATAACGCACATGCAACTTGGCCATTTCATCATCGGAAAGATCCACTACCTGGTAGCCATCTGCCGACAGCTCAGCAATGATTTCCTGACGCTCAACATTACCGCGGGTCAGACGTACACCCACAAAAATGCAGGCGTTATCCGCATCCGCATAGCGATAATTAAACTCGGTGACAGAGCGTCCTCCCAGCAGTTGGCAGAATTTGAGGAAACTGCCTTTCTGCTCGGGAATGGTGACCGCCATCAGTGCTTCACGCTGCTCACCCAGTTCACAGCGTTCGGAAACATAACGCAGGCCATGAAAATTCACGTTGGCGCCGGAAAGGACATGCGCCAGCCGTTCACCCTGAATATGGTGCTGCTGGATATATTTTTTCATGCCCGCTAGCGCCAATGCCCCGGAAGGCTCAGCTACCGCGCGAACATCCTCGAACAAGTCCTTAACCGCCGCACAGATGGCATCACTGTCAACAGTGATGACATCATCCAGGTACTCACGGCACAACCGGAACGTTTCATCGCCGACACGTTTTACCGCCACACCTTCGGCAAATAAGCCGACACGCGGCAAATCTACCGGGCGACCGGCATCCAACGCTGCGCGCAGGCAGGCGGAATCTTCCGCCTCGACGCCAATAACCTTGATCTGCGGCATCAACTGTTTGATCAGCACAGCAACCCCAGCAGCCAGACCACCACCACCAACCGGAACAAATACCCGATCGAGATGCGCGTCCTGCTGTAACAGTTCCATCGCCAGCGTACCCTGCCCGGCAATTACTGCCGGATGATCAAATGGCGGCACAAAAGTCATTTTCTGCTGCTGTGACAACTCAATGGCCCTGGCTTTCGCCTCATCAAAGTTATCACCGTGCAACAACACCTCCCCACCAAAACCGCGCACGGCATCCACTTTGATATCCGCCGTAGCAACCGGCATCACAATCAGCGCTTTGATACCCAGACGATTGGCGGAAAGCGCCACGCCCTGTGCATGATTGCCTGCCGATGCGGTGATCACACCATGGGATTTCTGTTCATCACTCAGCCCGGCCATCATCGCGTAGGCGCCACGCAGCTTAAAGCTGTGTACAGCCTGACGATCTTCTCGTTTCACCAGAATGATATTTCCCAGCCGGGCAGAGAGTTTGTCCATTTTCTCCAGCGGCGTAACCTGTGCCACCTCATATACCGGCGCGCGCAAGATCGCCCGCAAATATTCAGCGCAACAGGGCTCGGCAGGAAGCGGTTGTGAGACAGCCATGAGTTAGCCTCCCAGCTTACTTTTATCGCGGACAGCACCTTTATCGGCGCTAGTCGCCAGGCTGGCGTATGCACGCAGTGCGAAAGATACCTGACGGTCACGACTTTTCGGTGTCCAAGCGGCATCACCACGGGCCAGTTCGGCCTCACGGCGTGTTGCCAACTCACTGTCAGATACTTGCAGCACAATACTGCGGTTCGGAATATCAATGGCAATCATGTCACCCTCTTGCACCAGCGCGATGACGCCGCCACTCGCGGCCTCCGGAGAGGCATGGCCAATGGACAAGCCGGACGTACCGCCAGAAAAACGGCCATCGGTGATCAGTGCGCAGGCCTTTCCCAATCCCATGGATTTCAGGAAGCTGGTAGGGTATAGCATTTCCTGCATACCCGGCCCACCTTTCGGCCCTTCATAACGAATAACCACCACATCACCGGCAACCACTTTATTGCCCAGAATCGCTTCTACCGCATCATCCTGACTTTCATACACTTTGGCTGGACCGTGGAACACCAGATTACTTTTATCAACACCGGCGGTTTTCACAATACAGCCATCTTCAGCGATGTTGCCGTACAGTATCGCCAGACCGCCATCCTGACTGTAGGCGAATTCACGCGAACGGATACATCCTTCTTGACGGTCAGTATCCAGTGAATCCCAGCGACAATCCTGCGAGAACGCCTTGGTGGTACGAATACCCGCCGGACCGGCAGTAAACATTTTCCTCACCTCGGCATCCTGGGTCAGCATAACGTCATATTCCGCCAGCGTTTCCGGCAGTGTCAGGCCCAGTACATTTTTCACACCACGGTTGAGCAAACCTGCACGATCCAACTCGCCCAAAATACCGATCACGCCACCCGCGCGATGGACGTCTTCCATATGATATTTCTGGATGCTGGGAGCCACTTTACACAAGTGCGGCACCTGACGGGACAGGCGGTCGATATCCGACATGCTGAAATCCACCTCGCCCTCCTGTGCGGCAGCCAGCAGATGCAGGACGGTATTGGTAGAGCCCCCCATGGCGATATCCAGCGTCATGGCGTTTTCAAAGGCGGCTTTGTTGGCGATGTTGCGCGGCAATACGCTGTCGTCATCCTGTTCATAATAGCGTTTGGCCAGGCCAACAATACGTGAGCCCGCATTGATAAACAGCTGCTTACGATCCGCATGCGTTGCCAGTAGTGAACCATTGCCTGGCAGTGACAAGCCCAGCGCTTCCGTCAGACAGTTCATAGAATTGGCGGTAAACATACCGGAGCAGGAGCCGCAGGTCGGACAGGCCGAACGTTCAATCTGCGCACTGTCTTCATCGCTGACTTTCGGATTGGCACCCTGAATCATGGCGTCAATCAGGTCGAGCTTGATGATCTGATCTGAGAGTTTGGTTTTCCCGGCCTCCATTGGGCCGCCGGAAACAAAAATGACCGGAATATTGAGGCGCAGTGCTGCCATCAACATCCCCGGCGTGATTTTGTCACAGTTGGAGATACAGACCATAGCGTCAGCGCAGTGGGCGTTCACCATATACTCCACGGAATCGGCGATCAGCTCGCGAGAAGGCAGAGAATAGAGCATGCCACCATGCCCCATGGCGATACCGTCATCCACTGCAATGGTGTTGAACTCTTTGGCGACACCGCCTGCTGCGTCTATCTGCTCAGCGACCAACTTTCCCAGATCACGTAAATGTACGTGCCCGGGGACAAATTGAGTGAACGAGTTCACAACCGCAATTATGGGCTTGTCAAAATCAGCGTCGGTCATCCCTGTAGCGCGCCACAAGGCTCGCGCTCCAGCCATATTGCGACCATGCGTAGTAGTGGCTGAACGGTACTTAGGCATACTCTTGTTACTCCAGTTTAAACAGATAACCGGTGACGGAACGCATCACCAGAGAAAAATAATAAGTTGATTAATTAACGATTTACTGGATCAAGCCAGCCCCATTTATCTTCGGTTTCGCCGGTAAACAGGCCAAAGAATGCCTGCTGCAGTTTCTTGGTCACCGGACCGCATTTGCCGATACCAACCTGAATACCATCCACGCTACGTACCGGGGTAATTTCCGCCGCCGTACCGGACATGAACACTTCATCAGCCAGATATAACGATTCACGAGACAATACCTGTTCGCGGATTTCAAAACCCAGACCTTTCGCCAGTTTGATAATCGCATCGCGGGTAATCCCCGGTAGCGCCGAAGAGGTAAATGGTGGTGTGAAAAGGACATTATCTTTCACTTCAAACAGGTTTTCACCAGCACCTTCAGACACATAGCCATGAACATCCAGCGCAATCCCTTCCTGATAGCCATGACGACGGGCTTCACTCCCCACTAGCAACGAGGACAAATAGTTGCCTCCAGCTTTAGCGGCCGTCGGAATGGTATTGGCAGCAGCGCGATTCCAGGAGGACACCATCGCGTCAATCCCTTGATCAAGCGCTTCTTCACCCAAATAAGCGCCCCACGGAAATGCGGCAATAATCACATCTGTCTTATAGCCTTCCGGCGGATTCACGCCCATCCCCACATCACCGACAAACACCAGCGGACGGATATAAGCACTGGACAGATTATTCCTGCGCAACGTTTCGCGACAGGCTTCCATCAGTTCATCCACACTTTGCGCCAACGGCATGCGGTAAATTTTGGCCGAATCATGCAGACGTTGCATATGCTCGCGGTGACGGAACACCACCGGGCCACGATGAGAATCGTAGCAGCGGACACCTTCAAATACCGACGTACCGTAATGCAGCGCATGAGACATCACATGAACCTTGGCCTCAGCCCAGGGAACCATTTCACCGTTGAACCAGATATAGTCAGCTTTTTTAGTCATTCTTGTTTTCCTTCTTGATGCCCCTCAGGCACGAATTTGTTGTGATGAAATCGGCTGAATATCGACACAGGCAATATCCAGCAGTTTACTTAATTGTGTTGACAATAAATCTACTGATCTCTGACTGGCAACGGTCAGTTCAATATTAATGTGATCGCAACTGTTAGCCTGCGTCATATTCATGGCGTAAACCTGGAAGCCGCGATGACGAGCAATCCGCAGTACACGCTCCAGAATTTCGGGGCGAAAGCGGGCCTGAATTGAAAGCTGATGGTGTGTCATTGGTTTTTCTCCAGACATGATTTTGTTTTATCCAACATCGTTTCATTACCGGCACCAGGCGGCACCAGAGGCCAGACGTTCTCATACTCATCAATGGAAACATGCAGCAAGTATGGTCCATCACTGTTCAACAAGGCGTCAAGCGCGGCATCTATCTGGTCTTTGCGGGTGATACGCTGGCCTGGGATATCAAAGGCACTTGCCAGCGTCAGGAAATCAGGATTATCGGAGAGGTTGGTTTCACTATAGCGTTCATCAAAAAACAGTTGCTGCCACTGTCGAACCATCCCTAAACGCTGGTTATCCAGCAGGACGATTTTCAATGGTAATCGTTTTCGCTTGATGGTCCCCAGCTCCTGCACATTCATCATGAACGAACCATCACCGGAAATGCAGATTACCATATCATCCGGGCGCGCCACCTGGGCGCCCACCGCAGCAGGAACACCAAATCCCATCGTGCCCAGCCCGCTGGAAGTAATGAAATTTTCAGGACGGGTAAATTGCATATGCTGAGCCGACCACATCTGGTGCTGCCCGACATCTGTCGTGATCACCGTTTCCGGTGCCATACGTTCAGACAAGGTTTTCAGCAGTGCTGGAGCGTAGATGGCCTGACCCGGATGATCATAACGCCACGGATATTCCGTTTTCATCATCATGGCCTGCTGTCGCCACTCATCAATCTGCAACGGCTGCTGCAAGGCTGGCAACAAACAGTTCAGGTCCCCCTGCAACGCAACATGCGCCTGACGCAACTTATTCAGCTCTGCCGGGTCGATATCCATATGAATCACTTTGGCATAAGGCGCGAAGGCGCTCAATTTGCCAGTCACACGGTCATCAAAACGCACACCTATCGCTACCAGCAGATCGCACTGTTGCACCATCAGATTGGCCGCTTTGGTACCGTGCATACCAATCATACCCAGATAGTAAGGGTGTGAATGATCTACCGCACCCAGTCCCTTCAGCGTGACCACGGATGGCATCTGGGTCGTGGTAATAAAGTCACGTAGCGCGGGTACGGCTCTGGCCATGCCCACACCGCCACCCACATACAGCACCGGTTTTTTCGCCTGGGTCAGCATGTCAAACGCTTGGGAAACCGTCTGTGCTGGGAAAGGTGACGGCTCGTCAACCGATATGAAATACGGGCTAAACTCACCTTCCGCCAATTGAATGTCTTTCGGGATATCAATCAATACCGGGCCGGGACGACCACTGTTAGCTACCGCAAAAGCCTCTGCCATAACTTCCGGTAAAGACTCTACCGAGTCCACCAGAAAACTGTGTTTGGTACAGGCCAACGACAACCCTAAAACATCGATTTCCTGAAAAGCATCAGTGCCTATCAATGCCGAACCAACCTGACCGGTGATAGCCACGATAGGAATAGAATCCAGCAGGGCATCAGCCAGTCCTGTAATCAGGTTAGTCGCCCCCGGCCCGGATGTGGCGATACAAACGCCAACTTTCCCAGTGGATCTGGCATAACCAATCGCAGCCATGGCAGCACCCTGTTCATGGCGACATAGCACATGTTCTACGCCGCCATCATACAGCGCATCGTAAACTGGCATAATCGCGCCACCAGGATAACCGAAGACCGTATCCACTCCCTGTGCCCGCAACGCTTGCACCACCCACTGAGCCCCATTCATAGTTATTTCCCCGACGTCTTTTGGGAATAACAGGACTTTATTCTGCTGAACATAGCTGCTCCCTTGTTTAGGTTTCTGACCGCATAAAAAAACCCCCGACCTTTCGGTGCGGGGGTTTTCTTGAATTCGGCCTTGATTTTTAAGCCATTCTTCGTCCAAGTGCAGCCCCGCACGGTGGGATAATAATCACCACCACACTAATCACGAGTAGGCTAATCACTAGGGAGAACGCTTTCATTTCAGGTTGTTCATTGATCTATTGTCGAACGAATACCTACAGAGTTACCACAGTAAGTCATAGTATGACAACCATTTTTTTTCGCAGGTATTCTGTCCGTTTTGCATAATTAGACGTAAAAGTTATTACTATTCATACACTAACATTCATTGAACCGGTCTTTCCTTTTTCCTGCAGTGACCCATTCCCGGCAAATGCCGTCAGCACAGCTATCAAGATAGCCACCACCCCGGCAATAGCCGCCATAGCCAGTGCATAATTATGGTTGTGCGTTTCAGCGATCATTGCCTGCAGCGTGGCATTAACGGAAGCAATCAAATTTCCCAGCTGATACACAAAACCGGGCAATACCGCACGGGTATTGCTCGGTACCAGTTCATTGAGGAAAGTAGGAATAACCCCCCAGGCCCCCTGAACCATAAACTGCATCAGGAAAGCGCCTAATCCCAACATCCAGGCTCCCTGAGAAAATGCCCAGAGAGGAATAATCGGTAATGCCAGCAGCGACGCAGTTATAATGGCTTTTTTACGACCGATACGCTCCGATAGCGTACCAAAAAAGACGCCCCCCATGATCGAAGCAATATTGTAGCTAATAGCGATAATACTGATGGTTTTAGCATCAAAACCATGCTGAATTTTCAAAAATGCCGGATAAAGATCCTGTGTGCCGTGACTGAAAAAATTAAATGCCGCCATCAGCAATACCAGGTAGAAACAGAGTTTCCAGTGAGATTTCAATACCGGCAGTAAGGCGGTACTCTCCTTACGCGCTCTGGCCGCCAGCCAGACCGGGGACTCTTCCACGCAGAAGTAAATGAAGGGCAATAACAAGATAGGTACCGCACCAATCACGAACATACCACGCCAACCAACCACATCGAACAGCGTCCCATAGACGACCGCCGCCAACAAATAACCAAATGGATATCCCGCCTGAAAAATACCGGACATTAATCCCCGGGATTTATCAGGAATCGTCTCCATTGTCAGTGAGGAAGCCACACCCCAGATCCCGCCCATCGCCACGCCATAAAGAACCCGTAACAGCAGGAATATCATCAGTGAGGGAGCAACGGCAGACAACAGCTCAAATACAGAAAACAGCACAATGTTAAGCATCAGAATCGGCTTACGACCAAACTTCTCCGCCAGACGTCCAATAATCAACGCCCCCAATGGCCTGACAGCCAATGTCAACAATATAGCCAGCGTCACCTGTTCCATACCAACCTGATAGGCGTGAGCAATATCGCTAAGCAAGAAAACCAGGATAAAAAAATCGAACGCGTCCAATGACCAGCTCAAAAAACTGGCAATCGCGGTATTGCGTTGCGGGGGAGTCCAACCAAACATAGATATTTCCCTATCGTATCGTAGAGTACGAAGTTGGCAGAAAACAGGCTGTACGGCAGGAGGACGCCGCAGTCGATGAGGTAATGTTTTTAAATTGCGGACATTATTTTAAATAATTGTTAAATACACCTTCAGTTTTAATATCGCAACTGATATCCCCCATCGAATGTGTTGCAAATTAATTGCAGTTGTTAATCAGTATTAACAACGCTGCGATGGAGTACGCAATTCTTTGAATCTCCGCTGAGAAAGGGAATTATTCCATCGAGGGGTTTCGCATATCTGCAAACCTCGCCGTGCCGAGGATGGGCCGAACAGGCATGATCATATCTGTCAAAGGAAGGAGCAGAACATGACGCTGGCAGTGACATATACACGGGCAACACTAGGGATGCAGGCACCCGAGGTTTCTATCGAAGTACACATCAGCAATGGGTTACCAGCCCTGACATTAGTGGGGCTGCCTGAAACCACCGTAAAAGAGGCTAGGGATCGGGTCCGCAGCGCACTGCTCAATTGTGGTTTCGCCTTTCCGGCAAAACGTATCACCGTCAATCTTGCACCCGCTGACCTGCCGAAAGAAGGAGGCCGCTACGATCTGCCTATCGCATTGGCTATTCTGGCAGCCTCTGAACAAATCCCGGGAGAACAATTGGCTAAGTATGAATTTCTGGGTGAATTGGGATTGTCGGGTACCTTGCGCGGCGTCAATGGCGCAATTCCCGCCGCACTGGAAGCACAAAAAGCAGGTCGATGTTTGATGCTCCCAGAAGATAACAAACTGGAAATGGCGCTGATCCCGCAAGGAGAGACGTTACTGGCTAATCACTTGCTACAGGTTTGTGCCTTTCTACACGGTGAAGATGTATTATCCCCCGGTGGTAATATGCCACCTGAAGAACACACTGAAACACACGCCGCCGATTTAAAAGACATTATTGGGCAGGAACAAGCCAAACGAGCGCTGGAAATTGCCGCCGCTGGGGGGCATAACCTGTTGCTGCTAGGCCCACCTGGTACCGGAAAGACTATGCTCGCCAGTCGTCTGCCTGGGCTTATGCCACCATTATCCGATGACGAAGCTTTGGAAAGCGCTGCAATTAACAGTTTACTCAATATTAATGCCACATTGTCTCAGTGGCGCGCCAGACCGTTTCGAGCGCCTCATCATACCGCCTCCATAACGGCGTTGGTCGGTGGGGGAGCACTCCCTAAACCGGGAGAAATATCACTGGCACACAATGGTGTACTGTTTCTGGATGAATTACCGGAATTTGAACGCCGTGTGCTGGATTCACTACGTGAACCGCTGGAATCAGGAGAAATTATCATCTCCCGCACCCGAGCCAAAGTTTGCTATCCGGCACGGTTCCAATTGATCGCCGCCATGAATCCCAGCCCCTCAGGGCATTATCAAGGCATTCATAACCGCATGCCAGCCCAGCAGATTTTACGCTATCTAAACCGGCTCTCCGGCCCGTTTTTGGATCGTTTTGATCTTTCAATTGAAGTGCCGTTATTACCACCGGGCGTTTTGCGCCAGCAAACCAATAACGGAGAAAGCAGCGCGACAGTCAAGGAGCGGGTACTGTCGGCACAACAACGTCAATTAAAGCGTACCGGCAAGATCAATGCGTTGCTGAAACCAGTTGACATCGAAAAACACTGTCGCTTAACAGATGTTGACGCCGCTTATCTGGAAGAAGTAATGAGTAAACTTGGACTTTCAGTCCGCGCCTGGCACCGAATACTGAAAGTAGCCCGTACCATTGCCGATCTCAGTGACACGGAAAAAATAGAGCGTAGGCACCTTGCTGAAGCACTCAGCTATCGGTGTATGGACAGGTTACTAATTCAGCTACATAAAAGTCTGGCATGACAAATGTCACCCTGGGCCTTATGGGGGAAGAAATGGAAATGGGGCTTACGCCCCACGGTCATCAATCATCGCTTTCAGTATATTCTTCAACCGCATCCATCTGAGGCTTACCACCAGACAGCGTATGGAAACGTTTTGGACGACGAATACGATTCGTATATTTCATCCAGATTTTTTCCATTTCAGTTTCAGGTTGACGTTCATCACGGCAAACCGCAACAAATTTCACCTCATCTTCCGTTGCTGGCTGACGTTTACCCAGATCAAGCTCGTTAAGAGCGTGACCATACTTCTCCAGCAGTTGCGCTTCCTTTATCGTAAAGTCACCATGCCGGGAAAAACCTCGAGGATAAAACTTGTTATCAAAAAAACGACTGGTTGTTGAGAAGCTTTCTGCCATCTTACACGCTCCTAATTCTCATATGGTCATGCCGTTTATGGCGCGGAGTATTAGATAGGCTTGACTTTCTGTAAAACAAAACATTTAAATCATCACGACAAAATTTTTTTGGAGAAAGGCATGGACACCGAATTACTAAAAACCTTCCTGGAAGTTAGCCGGACAAGACATTTTGGTCGAGCGGCAGAATCACTCTATCTGACGCAGTCTGCAATCAGTTTTCGTATCCGCCAACTTGAAACCCAACTTGGTGCTAATTTGTTCACTCGCCATCGCAATAATATACGACTCACGCCAGCAGGAGAGAGGTTGCTGCCCTATGCCGAAAGCCTGATTGGTACCTGGCAACTGGCTAAGAAAGAAGTGGCCCGTTCACAGCAGCATAGTCAATTATCAATCGGCGCGACTGCCTCATTATGGGAGGCCTATCTAACACCATGGTTAGTAGCACTCTATCAACAGCGCCCACTATTGCAGTTGGAGGCACGTATAGCGCTTCGCCACTCATTAGTTAAACAATTGCATGAACGTCAACTGGACCTGCTTATCACCACCGAACCGCCCAAGATGGAGGAATTGGCCAGCCAGATACTGGGCAATTTTTCGCTCTCGTTGTTTACTGTCAAAGGGAATGAAACCAAAGAAGAGTTGCCTTACATCAAGCTGGAATGGGGAGCTGATTTTCACCAACAGGAAAGCCGGCTTTTACTCAGCGACCAGATCCCCACCCTCACAACCACATCAGCACACCTTACCCGTCAGTTACTATCCACTATCGGTGGGTGTTCATTTCTGCCCAGTCACTGGTCACAGGAATATCCAGAGTTACATACAGTGGGTGATACCTCTGCCATCACTCGCCCTTTTTATGCTGTATGGCTACAGAACAGCGATCAACAAGCGTTAATACGCCAGCTCTTAAAAACCCCCATTGATATCACTACCTAGCGCTAACGGGCGGTTCTGATTAAGCACGCCTGACTTGCCAAAACGTGCTTAACACTTTTTGCAAACCAATAAATGCAAACAGCAGAATGCCAATGACTATCTTGGTCCACCATGAGCTCAGCATACCATCAAAGGTAATATAGGACTGAATCAAGCCTTGAATCAGAACACCAAACAGTGTGCCCAATACCGTCCCCACACCGCCAGTCAACAAGGTTCCGCCGATGACGACAGCGGCAATCGCATCCAGTTCAACACCACTGGCAGCCAAAGCATAACCGGCAGAGGTATAAAGCGAAAAAATGATACCGGAAAGCACTGCCAGCGTACTGGACAACATATAAATCTGAATAGTGGTATGACGGACCGGAACCCCCATCAATTCGGCAGAATAACTATTGCCACCAATAGCATAGACCCGGTTACCAAATCGAGTACGGTGTGCCAATATCATGCCCAATGTTACAGTTATCAACATAATCAAGGCCAGAAAAGTAAACCGACCGCCACCAGGGACACGCCAGGCAAGGCTAGCCAGATAAGCGTAGATAGGATGATTAATGGGTAACGATTCTTCCGACACAATAAAGCTCATGCCACGGACAAAGAACATGCCAGCCAATGTGATGATAAATGCCGGCAGTTTTAACGTATCAATGATCCAGCCCATGAAAGCCCCAAACAGTGCCCCCATCACTAACACGATGGCAATAGCAAACAGAGGATCAAAACCATAACTGCCAATCAGTTTTGCCAGTAATACACCCGTAAAGGCAATCACCGAGCCCACCGAAAGATCTATGCCGCCAGACAGGATGACAAACGTCATTCCCACCGCCACAATGCCAAGAAAGGCATTATCAGTGAGCAGATCGCAAAATACCCTGGTCGATGCAAATCCCGGGAACTGACTCAGGCAAAACAGGTAACCAAGGATAAAAACCACAATCGTTATCAACAAAGGAAGATTTCGTTTCAACATTATCCTTGTCTCCTTAACAGACGGCGAAATGAGAAACGGGGCGACTGCATTACCAGTACTGCCAACACTACCAACGCTTTTAATACCAGATTGAATTCCGGTTGATAGCCAGACAGCAGGATGCCGGTATTCATACTCTGAATAATCAACGCGCCTACCACTGACAGCAGCAAGTTAAAACGACCACCCAACAACGAGCCTCCGCCGATAACTACTGCCAGAATGGCATCCAGCTCCAGCCACAGCCCCGCATTATTGGCATCCGCACCACGAATATCGGCAGTAACAATAATGCCGGCTGCCGCTGCACAGACACCACAAATCATATACACTACGATCAGTATCAGACCAGTATTTACCCCAGAATTACGGGCAGAACGCAGATTGATACCAGCCGCTTCAATGAATAACCCCAGTGCTGTTTTTCGCGCCAGTAACCACATCACCAGTAACATCAGGGCAGTAATAATCACCGGCATCGGCAGATAGAACAGTGCACCGCTGCCAAGCCAGGCAAAAGCCGGGTTGTCAAAAGTGATGATTTGCCCCTTAGTGATTAACTGGGCAATACCACGTCCGGCCACCATAAGCATCAGCGTCGCGACAATGGGCTGAATCTGTAATACAGCGACTAAAAATCCGTTCCACAGACCACATAATGCTCCAACCATCAACGTCGTCATCAATACAACGGATAGAGGTTGACCGGCATCCGTTAGTGTGGCAGCCGTAGCCCCAGCTATCGCCATTACAGCACCAACAGACAAGTCAATCCCCCCGGTAGCAATAACCAGTGCCATACCAAGCGCCAGAAGCGCTACAGGTGCACCACGGTTCAGAATGTCAATCAGACTGCCAAACAGACGTCCGTCTTGAACGTGCAGTGAAAAGAAATTAGGTGCAACCAGGCTATCAATCAGCAAAATTGCTACTAATGCCATCAGTTGCGGCACACCCTTAGAGAAGGTCAACCTACGTTTTTGGGCAGGGATAATTTTATTATCAGCCATCAGCAACTCCTGCTTGTGCCGCTATCGCCTGCATGATGGCGGCAACAGAAACATCTTCATGCTCAAGATGTGCCACATGTTGGCGATCCCGCAGCACCACAATGCGATCAGCATAACCCGTCAGTTCTTCCAACTCTGAAGAAATCACCAGCAGAGCCATCCCCTGTTCACATAATTTTTCTATCAAACGGATAATTTCAGCATGAGCCCCTACATCAATCCCACGAGTAGGTTCATCAAGGATAAGAAAACGAGGTTCTGTCGCTAGCCAGCGAGACAACAACACCTTTTGCTGATTGCCACCAGAAAGGTATTGAATTTCCTGCTCCGTTCCTGGAGTACGAATGCCCAACAGCTCAATGAATTTTTCCGCAATCCGGGTCTGTTCACGTAATGATATGGGTTTTAACCAACCACGCTGAGCCTGCAACGCCAGAATGATATTTTCCCGTACCGTAGCAGCACCGATGATGCCATCGGTCTTTCGATCCTCCGGACAATAACCTAATCCTAACTGACCAGCTTTACGGGGAGTCGTAATACGAACAGGTTGCCCATTAATTTTCGCCTGACCGCTATCTGGTGTAATAATGCCAAAAATAAGCTGTGCAGTTTCTGTCCGTCCAGAACCGAGCAACCCGGCTAATCCAACAATTTCACCTGGGCATATCGCCAAATCGAAATTATTAATAACACCATGGCGACCATAATTATTAAATTCCGCCACCGGCTCGCCCGTCACTAAATTATGCTCTCCACGCTTAAGCGTAGACTCATCAAAAGTATGTCCCAACATCATCTGGACTAACTCAATACGAGGTAATTCATCAGTCAGACGAGTTCCCACCAATTTACCGTTACGCAATACAGTAATACGGTCGCTGATGCGATAAACCTGATCCAGAAAGTGGGTGACAAAAATCATTCCAACACCTTGACTACGAAGTTTACGCAATATTTCCAGCAGCATATCAACTTCTTTTGCATCCAAACTTGCTGTCGGTTCATCAAGAATTAATACTTTTGCGGAAAGATCGATAGCTCGAGCAATTGAAACGATTTGTTGAATGGCAATAGAATATTTTCCCAGCGGCTGACTGACATCAATGTCTAAACCATAAATACTTAATAAATTTTCAGCTAGGTGAATAACCTGTTTTTGATCAACAATGCCATATTTGGTTGGCTCTCTACCGATAAACAAATTCGCAGCCACCGACATATTGGGAAGTAAATTAACTTCCTGATAGACGGTACCAATACCCATAGATTGAGCATGTGCAGTATTCACCGGATCAATGGCAACACCCTCCAGCAAAACCTCGCCTGTCGAACGATGATAAACACCTGTCAACGCCTTGATCAGCGTCGATTTCCCAGCACCATTTTCTCCCAGTAGAGCGACGATCTCGCCTCTGTCCAGTGTGAAATCGACATTTTCCAATGCTTTCACACCAGGAAACTCAACACTGATACCACGAACATCTAATAATCGAGCCGTTTCCATTGCCTCGCCTATTTCGCTGCGTCATAAGGTAAGAAAGTGATGGATAATAATAGCAATGGTGGGCTACCCCACCATTGCTGATAATTAATATCCCAGGTTCTTTTTAGATTCGTATTCCTGTTTTGCTGTATCAGGTAATAAGAGACGTGATTCCGTCTGAATAAATTTCTTGGGTTGTTTACCTTCCTTCTTCAAAGCCAAAAATGCATCAAAAGCTGGCCCTGCCATATTAGGCGTTAATTCTACTGTCGCATTCGCATCACCATTCATCATGGCTTTGAAAATATCAGGAACACCATCAATAGAAACAACCTTAATTTGCGAACCCGGCTTCAAACCCGCTTCTTTAATAGCTTGAATTGCACCGATAGCCATATCGTCGTTATGTGCATATACCGCACAAATATTTTTACCGTTCTGTTCTGCTTTGATAAAACTTTCCATGACTTCTTTACCTTTACTACGGGTAAAATCGCCAGACTGAGAACGGATAATTTTTACTTGTGGAGCCGCAGCGATAGCTTCTGCAAATCCTTTCTTGCGGTTTATTGCAACACTTGACCCAACAGTTCCCTGTAACTCAACAACGTTACAAGGTTTGCCAGCCATTGTTTTTACTAACCAGTCACCTGCCACTTTCCCCTCATAAACGCTATCAGAGGCAATAGCTGCTGTATAAAGTGATGGATCATTCACGTCTATCGTTCTATCCAACAAAAATACAGGGATCTTGGCTTCTTTAGCCTCTTGTAATACAGGTGCCCAGCCTGTTGCTACTACAGGTGCAATAAAAATGGCATCAACTCCCTGAGCAATGAAGGAGCGGACCGCTTTAATCTGATTTTCCTGTTTTTGTTGAGCATCAGCAATTTTTAAGGTGATATTCCGTTTTTCTGCTTCCTGTTTAGAGACTTTCGTTTCCGCTGAACGCCACCCTGACTCCGAGCCGATTTGAGAGAAACCTACCGTTAAAGATTGCGCCTGTGCCACACCACATAACACGGTACTTACAGTCATTGCTACCAATAAACGCCTGAACATATTTCACTCCTTCTGTGTAGTCTTACAGCTACTTAAGATCGCAGAGGTACAGTGTAGAGCCATAGCGTAATTGCCACAGCGCTACTAATATCAACAATATTTCGAGTAAGCAAACACAGCCCTTGTGACGATCATAACGATCGTTACCAGTTCCGAGCATAAAATAGTTGTAGTCGAATTATTAAGAAGTATGGATGAGCAAGCTCACAACCTGACATTACGATGATTTTGTGCATAATTACAGCTAAAAAGGTCTGTAGATAGAAACATCATCAGAACCAGTTGGTTATAACAATATTCAGTTATAAGGGATAATTAAATAATTAGAGGAGCAACAATTATGAAATTGATATCATATTCGATGCAATGCAAGCTGAGACATAAAATTCTAAACGAAAAAAACCCTTCACAATAATGTGAAGGGTTATTTCTTGGCAGGGGCGGAGAGACTCGAACTCCCAACACCCGGTTTTGGAGACCGGTGCTCTACCAATTGAACTACGCCCCTAAATAGGGTGGCGGAACGGACGGGACTCGAACCCGCGACCCCCTGCGTGACAGGCAGGTATTCTAACCAACTGAACTACCGCTCCACCGATTCTGCTACGTTGTATCATCCTGATACTTACCCCTCATCAGGGCTCACTTTCCGTGCTCAGAACTACTTCCGTAATTCTGTTGGCTATCAGATATCTCTGTTAGCACGTGTTTGATGCCTGGCAGTTCCCTACTCTCACATGGGGAGACCCCACACTACCATCGGCGCTACGGCGTTTCACTGCTGAGTTCGGCATGGGGTCAGGTGGGACCACCGCGCTATCGCCGCCAGGCAAATTCTGTTTCATCCCGACCGTCACACTTCCGCGCAACCATCAGAACCAATCTCGGAACATCGCTGAAAATATCTTTGCGTCTCTCGTCCAAAACACCTTCGGTGTTGTAAGGTTAAGCCTCTCGGGTCATTAGTACTGGTCAGCTCAACGCATCGCTGCGCTTACACACCCAGCCTATCAACGTCTTCGTCTTAAACGTCCCTTCAGGGGCCTTTAAGGCCCAGGGAAGACTCATCTCGGGGCAAGTTTCCCGCTTAGATGCTTTCAGCGGTTATCTCTTCCGCACGTAGCTACCGGGCAATGCAATTGGCATCACAACCCGTACACCAGTGGTGCGTTCACTCCGGTCCTCTCGTACTAGGAGCAACCCCCCTCAATCTTCCAACGCCCACGGCAGATAGGGACCGAACTGTCTCACGACGTTCTAAACCCAGCTCGCGTACCACTTTAAATGGCGAACAGCCATACCCTTGGGACCTACTTCAGCCCCAGGATGTGATGAGCCGACATCGAGGTGCCAAACACCGCCGTCGATATGAACTCTTGGGCGGTATCAGCCTGTTATCCCCGGAGTACCTTTTATCCGTTGAGCGATGGCCCTTCCATTCAGAACCACCGGATCACTAAGACCTGCTTTCGCACCTGCTCGAGCCGTCACTCTCGCAGTCAAGCTAGCTTATGCCTTTGCACTAACCTCCTGATGTCCGACCAGGATTAGCTAACCTTCGTACTCCTCCGTTACTCTTTGGGAGGAGACCGCCCCAGTCAAACTACCCACCAGACACTGTCCGCAACCCGGTTCACGGGCCCACGTTAGAACATCAAACATCAAAGGGTGGTATTTCAAGGTTGGCTCCACGCAGACTGGCGTCCACGCTTCAAAGCCTCCCACCTATCCTACACATCAAGGCTCAAGGTTCAGTGTCAAGCTATAGTAAAGGTTCACGGGGTCTTTCCGTCTTGCCGCGGGTACACTGCATCTTCACAGCGAGTTCAATTTCACTGAGTCTCGGGTGGAGACAGCCTGGCCATCATTACGCCATTCGTGCAGGTCGGAACTTACCCGACAAGGAATTTCGCTACCTTAGGACCGTTATAGTTACGGCCGCCGTTTACCGGGGCTTCGATCAAGAGCTTCGCCTTGCGGCTTACCCCATCAATTAACCTTCCGGCACCGGGCAGGCGTCACACCGTATACGTCCACTTTCGTGTTTGCACAGTGCTGTGTTTTTAGTAAACAGTTGCAGCCAGCTGGTATCTGCGACTGCGCAACGCTCCATCCGCCAGGGACTTCACCTCGCACAGCGTGCCTTCTCCCGAAGTTACGGCACCATTTTGCCTAGTTCCTTCACCCGAGTTCTCTCAAGCGCCTGAGTATTCTCTACCTGACCACCTGTGTCGGTTTGGGGTACGATTCGATGTTACCTGATGCTTAGGGGCTTTTCCTGGAAGCGTGGCATTTGTCACTTCGACACCGTAGTGCCTCGTCATCACGCCTCGGCGTTAATAGCGCTCCGGATTTGCCTGGAGCACCCACCTACACGCTTAAACCGGGACAACCGTCGCCCGGCCAACATAGCCTTCTCCGTCCCCCCTTCGCAGTAACACCCAGTACAGGAATATTAACCTGTTTCCCATCGACTACGCCTTTCGGCCTCGCCTTAGGGGTCGACTCACCCTGCCCCGATTAACGTTGGACAGGAACCCTTGGTCTTCCGGCGTGCGGGTTTTTCACCCGCATTATCGTTACTTATGTCAGCATTCGCACTTCTGATACCTCCAGCAATCCTCACAGACCACCTTCAACGGCTTACAGAACGCTCCCCTACCCAACAACGCCTAAGCGTCGCTGCCGCAGCTTCGGTGCATGGTTTAGCCCCGTTACATCTTCCGCGCAGGCCGACTCGACCAGTGAGCTATTACGCTTTCTTTAAATGATGGCTGCTTCTAAGCCAACATCCTGGCTGTCTGGGCCTTCCCACATCGTTTCCCACTTAACCATGACTTTGGGACCTTAGCTGGCGGTCTGGGTTGTTTCCCTCTTCACGACGGACGTTAGCACCCGCCGTGTGTCTCCCGTGATAACATTCTTCGGTATTCGTAGTTTGCATCGAGTTGGTAAGCCGGGATGGCCCCCTAGTCGAAACAGTGCTCTACCCCCGAAGATGACTTCACGAGGCGCTACCTAAATAGCTTTCGGGGAGAACCAGCTATCTCCCGGTTTGATTGGCCTTTCACCCCCAGCCACAAGTCATCCGCTAATTTTTCAACATTAGTCGGTTCGGTCCTCCAGTTAGTGTTACCCAACCTTCAACCTGCCCATGGCTAGATCACCGGGTTTCGGGTCTATACCTTGCAACTTGACGCCCAGTTAAGACTCGGTTTCCCTGCGGCTCCCCTATTCGGTTAACCTTGCTACAAAATATAAGTCGCTGACCCATTATACAAAAGGTACGCAGTCACCCCACCCCAAAGCACTCACCGCTTGTCTTGTGTGTTGGGCGTCGCAAAAGACGCGCCGCCACCGCGATGCTGCTGTTGCGCTGCCTTCATCACCAGAGAATGCTTTGGTGGTGGGGCTCCCACTGCTTGTACGTACACGGTTTCAGGTTCTGTTTCACTCCCCTCGCCGGGGTTCTTTTCGCCTTTCCCTCACGGTACTGGTTCACTATCGGTCAGTCAGGAGTATTTAGCCTTGGAGGATGGTCCCCCCATCTTCAGACAGGATATCTCGTGTCCCGCCCTACTCGTCGAACTCACAGCAAGTGCATCTTTGTGTACGGGACTATCACCCTGTACCGTGCGACTTTCCAGACGCTTCCACTGATGCACAAACTGATTCTGGTTCTGGGCTCTTCCCCGTTCGCTCGCCGCTACTGGGGGAATCTCGGTTGATTTCTTTTCCTCGGGGTACTGAGATGTTTCAGTTCCCCCGGTTCGCCTCATGTCACTATGGATTCATGACATGATAGTGTGTCGAAACACACTGGGTTTCCCCATTCGGGTATCGTCGGGTATAACGGTTCATATCACCTTGCCGACGCTTTTCGCAGATTAGCACGCCCTTCATCGCCTCTGACTGCCTAGGCATCCACCGTGTACGCTTAGTCGCTTAACCTCACAACCCGAAGGTGTCTTTTTCAAAAGAGCAAGACCACCTCGCGCTGCGATTATTTGAGAGACTCTGATACAGCCAACTCCCGCCATCAAGGCAGGTTTCGCTGTATCGTTTCAATTTTCAGCTTGTTCCAGATTGTTAAAGAGCAAAATACTTCACAGCATACTGTTGCCAATATACTCTGAAGTCTTTTTTTGTATGGTGGAGCTATGCGGGATCGAACCGCAGACCTCCTGCGTGCAAAGCAGGCGCTCTCCCAGCTGAGCTATAGCCCCATCGCATGAAAACCTTTACACAAATTTCCGTCAGGCAAGGCCTCATTCTCGACACAGACTCTCGCCCGTGACAAAAACACAACACAGCATGGAAAGAAATTGGTAGGCCTGAGTGGACTTGAACCACCGACCTCACCCTTATCAGGGGTGCGCTCTAACCACCTGAGCTACAAGCCTATAAAGGTATTTCTGCTCGTACTTCATCAGACAATCTGTGTGAGCACTTCACACAACGGCTATCTTTGGTAAGGAGGTGATCCAACCGCAGGTTCCCCTACGGTTACCTTGTTACGACTTCACCCCAGTCATGAATCACAAAGTGGTAAGCGCCCTCCCGAAGGTTAAGCTACCTACTTCTTTTGCAACCCACTCCCATGGTGTGACGGGCGGTGTGTACAAGGCCCGGGAACGTATTCACCGTAGCATTCTGATCTACGATTACTAGCGATTCCGACTTCATGGAGTCGAGTTGCAGACTCCAATCCGGACTACGACGCACTTTATGAGGTCCGCTTGCCCTCGCGAGTTCGCTTCTCTTTGTATGCGCCATTGTAGCACGTGTGTAGCCCTACTCGTAAGGGCCATGATGACTTGACGTCATCCCCACCTTCCTCCGGTTTATCACCGGCAGTCTCCCTTGAGTTCCCGCCATTACGCGCTGGCAACAAAGGATAAGGGTTGCGCTCGTTGCGGGACTTAACCCAACATTTCACAACACGAGCTGACGACAGCCATGCAGCACCTGTCTCTCAGTTCCCGAAGGCACGAGTCTGTCTCCAGTCTCTTCTGAGGATGTCAAGAGTAGGTAAGGTTCTTCGCGTTGCATCGAATTAAACCACATGCTCCACCGCTTGTGCGGGCCCCCGTCAATTCATTTGAGTTTTAACCTTGCGGCCGTACTCCCCAGGCGGTCGACTTAACGCGTTAGCTCCGAAAGCCACGGCTCAAGGCCACAACCTTCAAGTCGACATCGTTTACAGCGTGGACTACCAGGGTATCTAATCCTGTTTGCTCCCCACGCTTTCGCACCTGAGCGTCAGTCTTCGTCCAGGGGGCCGCCTTCGCCACCGGTATTCCTCCAGATCTCTACGCATTTCACCGCTACACCTGGAATTCTACCCCCCTCTACGAGACTCTAGTCTGTCAGTTTTGAATGCAGTTCCCAGGTTAAGCCCGGGGATTTCACATCCAACTTAACAGACCGCCTGCGTGCGCTTTACGCCCAGTCATTCCGATTAACGCTTGCACCCTCCGTATTACCGCGGCTGCTGGCACGGAGTTAGCCGGTGCTTCTTCTGCGGGTAACGTCAATGAAACACTCTATTAAAGTGCTCCCCTTCCTCCCCGCTGAAAGTACTTTACAACCCGAAGGCCTTCTTCATACACGCGGCATGGCTGCATCAGGGTTTCCCCCATTGTGCAATATTCCCCACTGCTGCCTCCCGTAGGAGTCTGGACCGTGTCTCAGTTCCAGTGTGGCTGGTCATCCTCTCAGACCAGCTAGAGATCGTCGCCTAGGTGAGCCATTACCTCACCTACCAGCTAATCCCATCTGGGTTCATCCAATGGCGTGAGGCCCTAAGGTCCCCCACTTTGGTCTTGCGACGTCATGCGGTATTAGCTACCGTTTCCAGTAGTTATCCCCCTCCATCAGGCAGATCCCCAGACATTACTCACCCGTCCGCCGCTCGCCGGCGGGGAAGCAAGCTTCCCCCCGCTGCCGCTCGACTTGCATGTGTTAGGCCTGCCGCCAGCGTTCAATCTGAGCCATGATCAAACTCTTCAATTTAAGATTTGTTTGATGTGCTTCCGAAGAAGCGATGCTCAAAGAATTTATAACTGTCTATTCGTAATGAATTTACTGTCAGTCACTCTTCAAGTCTTTTCGTATTGATTACGATAGGGTCCTGTGAGTGCCCACACAGATTGTCTGATTATATTGTTAAAGAGCAGGACCACCTTTTCGTGGTCGCGGGCCGCATATACTATGCGTTTCCGCTAGAAAGTCAAGTAATACAAACTCTAATTCTTACTGAAACCACCACAACATCATCGCTGTTGCCGTGTCAGTGGAGGCGCATTATAGGGAGTTCTTTTCCTCTGACAAGCACTAAATACAAAAATAAATTCAACCGCTCAATATTTACCCACCAATTCACTAAAGTGATAGTTTTTCCAACGAGTGAAAGCCATAACGACGTAGCACTGGCCATAAAGCAGCCACTTTGGGAGTAATAGTGAGACAATAGGCCAAATTTGTTTCTCTTGATAAAACTGGCGTATCCAAATGATCGATCAGCCATGCTGTTCTTCTCGCAATGGCAGAGCCAGAATCAACCAACCGGGTACCATCCGGTAACGCTCGTTGAAGTTCATCTGTCAATAAAGGAAAATGTGTACATCCTAAAACGACAGTATCAGGTGGTTCCGGTAACTTGAGCCACGGCTTGAGAATTTTTTGCAGCACTTCTGCCGAAATAACGTCACCCCGTAGCTTCGCCTCTCCGCATTCCACTAATTCTGCTGACCCCAATAAAAGAATTTTGCAGTCATTGGCAAAGCGAGAAATCAGTTCATAAGTATAAGGTCGCTGAACTGTAGCGCGTGTTGCCAATAATCCTACAACACCATTTCGCGTGAGTTTTGCTGCAGGTTTTACCGCCGGAACTACACCGACAACGGGAAAAGGAAAACGCGTTCTCAGAGCGGGAAGCGAAATAGTACTCGCAGTATTACAGGCGATGACCACCAACGATAAAGAGTGATGTCTCTGTACAGCTCCAACAATTGCCAACACTCGTTCAATAATGAATTGTTCCGGCTTTTCACCATAAGGGAAAGCCTCATTATCAAATGCATAGATATAATGTAAATCCGGCAGTAAATTTCGGATTTCGTCATAAACGGATAAACCGCCCACCCCTGAATCAAAAATCAAAATGGAAGGGCGGGCAGCGGGTAACTCAGAAGGTATAGCTTCCGGTGAGATAATATTCTCGCCCTGCGGTTCGGTAGCCATATGCCGTCTCATAATTTTTATCAAACAGATTGGCAATTCTACCACGAACCGTAAGCTGAGAGGTTATCGGATATGAAACGGCAATGTCCCATAAACTGACACCTCCCATCTTTATTTTTTCAGATAGGTTGAAATCATTATCAAAACGTTCCCCCAGGTAATGATAAGTTACCGCCCAGTCAAAACTATACAGTTGCCAGTCTAGTTCATACTTGAACTGCTGCTTGGCACGTCTCAAAAGTACTTCATTTGTTCGCGCATTTCGCGGATCAACATAGTCATAAGATATTGTGTGACTGAAAAATCCAGTCTCGAAGGATGCTGTACTTTCGATACCCTTGATGCGCGCTTTACCAACGTTGAAGTAACGAAGACTGGAATTGTCGAACTCAATGAGGTTGTCTATATCGTTTCGGTAGGCTGAAACCCGCCAATTAACCGGACCGGTAAGTCCTTCGACACCACCTTCCCACTGCTCGCTCTCTTCCGGTTTCAAACTGCTGTTGCCGTATGAACTGTAAAGCTGACCAAGATTAGGGGCCTTATAAGCCGTACCATAGGAAGCCAGCAGTCGATATCCAGAAATGAATTCCCATGCCGCACTGCTTTGCCAGGTCGTATGCTGACCAAACTGAGAACTGTTATCACTACGAACGGCACCTTCAAGGGTGATCGGCCCAAACAGTTGCTGCGCAGTAGTGTAAATACCGGTATTGCGCAGTGCATATCCTTGAGTCAAAAAATTGGTTCCAGGTTCAGTTGTCTGTTTCTGCCAATCCAACCCTGCACTGATATTACCCTGACCAACCTGTAACGTATTTCCCCATTGAACGTTGTATTGCTGAATATCATCCAGCGTCGCGGAGATATCATAGCGGCCATAACGCGGGTCGTAGTTGTAATCTTTACTATGGCTATAACTGGTGATCAACTGGGAAGACCACATACCTTGATGGTAGCGCAGACCTGTATCCCAGGACTGGTTGTATAACTGACGGGTATCTGGCAATGCACCTAAGCGGGTGGAACTTAATGTACCATCGTAATCAGTACGATTATCAAATTCGTAACCACGAACAAAACCACTGATGATATCGCTAAACTGATGCTCAAGCGCGCCATACAGCGATTTACTCATGAATCCATCACGATCGGTTTGGGCTGGGTCACCAAAACCATCAGGCAAATTCGCTACGACATCAAACCCTTTGGTATAAGTATAATTAC
The DNA here is from genome assembly GCF_002847015.1 of Prodigiosinella confusarubida. Classification (GTDB taxonomy): domain Bacteria; phylum Pseudomonadota; class Gammaproteobacteria; order Enterobacterales; family Enterobacteriaceae; genus Prodigiosinella; species Prodigiosinella aquatilis. The sequence goes on along the minus strand of NZ_CP025085.1, from coordinate 786,368 downwards.
CCGCCAGCGTTGCCAGCGTGCTGTCACCCAGTTGTTGTTGTGTGGAAGCATCATAAGTTTGATAACCATGGGATCCCATGCCAGCAGAAAGGGTTGATCCCTTCTTTTTACGAACAGTAATAATGTTGACTACACCACCGATAGCATCGGATCCATAGACAGCCGAACGCGGCCCACGGATGTATTCAATTTTCTGAACCAATGAAATAGGAATCTGGCTGATATCGGAAGAACCGGTAACACCGGCTTGATTAAGACGAATACCATCAATCAGCACCAACACATGGCGTGATTCAGTCCCACGAATAAACAACGAACTCGACTGTCCCAACCCGCCATTTTGGGCTACATCGACGCCCGGAAGACGCCGCATCACGTCAATCAGACTTTTGGCTTGCCAGCGGTCAATCTCTTCTTTAGTGACAATGGTTGTCGACGCCAGCACAGAGGAAACAGGTTGGGAAAAACGGTTTGCGGTAACCACCAACGTATCGCTACTGTCTTGCTGTGTACTATTGTTCCCTTGTGCCCACCCAGAAAAAGCTGTGGCGCAAAGCCCTGCCAGCAGCGTAAATTTTTTATCAAACATTCTATAAAGCATCCAAACAGTATTGGAGGATGCCGCATTACCATAATCGATAGCACGCGATGATCATGAACATTGCGACGTATACCGGCAGGTCTTCGGACTTGAGTACTGTTGTTGCCAACATAGAGACAATGACTTCCCATCGTAATACGACAGTGTCTGCAAAATGCTATTGCCCCCAATTTCCCCTTACCGCTGCGCGTCAGCTCCAGATTTACACTGGATTCCCTTTTAACTTATAGAGCAAGGCCGGACGCTCATGCTACGATCGGGTCGAATGGAAGTCTAGACTTCCATTCAATGAATAGGAAATACGCATGACAATGCTGGACATCCCATCAAGATTCCCTACAATCGCCGCCAGTAATGTCACCGCACTAACCGTTTTTCAGACGAGATAACCATGACGCCAGAAATCCTGCCAATCGATCAATATGATGCCCAACTTGAAGAAAAAGTCGGGCGAATTAAAGCGATAATGGCACCTTTCAGTGCGCCAGAGCCTGTCGTTTTCCGCTCGCCGGTCAGCCATTACCGGATGCGTGCAGAATTTCGCATCTGGCATGAAGGAGACGACCTTTACCACATCATGTTTGATCAGCAAACCAAACAGAGAATCAGGGTGGAGCAATTTCCGGCGGCCAGTGAACTGATCAACCGACTGATGCCGGTGTTGCTGGCGGCATTACGTCCGCAACCGGTACTGCGCCGTAAGTTGTTCCAGGTCGATTATCTTTCCACATTGAGTGGTGAAATCGTGGTGTCACTGCTATATCACAAAGTGTTGGATGACGAGTGGCAACAACAGGCCTCGGCCTTACGGGACTATCTGCGTGCGCAAGGTTTCGCCTTACAACTCATAGGACGAGCGACCAAGACGAAAATCTGTCTTGATCGCGATTATATAGACGAGTGCCTGCCAGTTGCCGGTAAACAGATGATTTATCGACAGGTGGAAAATAGCTTTACCCAGCCCAATGCGGCGATGAACATTCAAATGCTGGAATGGGCGCTGTCAGTCACGGAAGGATCTAAGGGTGATTTACTGGAGCTGTACTGCGGCAATGGTAACTTTTCACTGGCACTAGCTCGTCATTTTGAACGCGTATTGGCAACGGAAATCGCTAAACCATCGGTGGCCGCGGCTCAATACAGTATTGTCGCCAACCAGATTGATAATGTGCAGATTATCCGTATGGCAGCAGAAGAATTTACCCAGGCAATGCGAGGTGTCCGCCAGTTTAATCGTCTGCAGGGTATCGATCTTTCCAGCTATCGTTGTGAAACGATATTTGTTGATCCACCACGCAGTGGCTTGGATGATGACACAGTACGACTGGCACAGGAGTATCCGCGTATTCTTTATATCTCCTGCAATCCAGACACACTGTGTGCCAATCTTGAAACCCTAAACCAAACCCATCAGATGAGTCGATTGGCACTGTTTGATCAGTTCCCTTATACACATCATATGGAATGTGGTGTATTGCTGGAAAAACGCAAATAAAACCGCTAGCAACCAGGGAATCGGTCCCCTGGTTTTTTGCTCACGTATTCGGAGATATTATCTAAAGCATATTGACCTTGGTGGCAGACTTACGTGCACGCAATTTAGCAACCAACCACAATGCCAATACAACACAGAGAATCGACGGTACAAAATTGGAACCGATCTGTGGATATTCCGCGCGGAGAATCGCACTGTAGAGCAATAAGCCAAGCAAAAAACAGCCTGCGGCGAGCAATGGAATACCTTGCGGCATAACATGACGCATATAGTGTTGATGCAAACAATAAACAGACAAAACCAATGCTATTGGCGGGAAAATGGAAAAAGGCACTACCGAACTAAATAACGCAGCAAATGCGCCATTTACTGACAAACCTGCAACCAGTGCCAACACTAATGTACCGTTCTCTTTACTCACCTGCTCTGCCATGATTTTCCCCCAAGTCACGAAGCCTCAAGATGAAACAAACCCTTTACCAGCTTCTCTTCTGTACCAGTAACACGCACCTTTTGAAATCATACGTAACTGCAACACCAACCGCTCTTCCAGTTGACGACGTTGTTCCGTACTCACATCCAACGCCTCTGCACCCGCGCTGAAAACAATGATCACCATCGCTTCTGCCTGTGCTTCGGCAAAACTGCGCGGGATACGATTTTCGACTTCGAGATAATCGGCCAGTTCAGCAATAAAATGTTGAATTTCTCTGGCGACCGCAGCACGAAAAGCGGCCGATGTTCCTGATCTTTCCCTCAACAACAGTCTAAAAGCATTAGGATTATTGCCAATAAATTCCATAAACGTGGAAACGGACGTTTTGATGACGCTACCACCTTTGGCAATCCGCTGACGTGCCTGTCGCATCAGTTGGCGTAGCATAAGTCCACTTTCGTCGACCATGGTCAGCCCCAGTTCGTCTACGTCACGAAAATGGCGATAAAAAGAAGTTGGTGCTATCCCGGCTTCACGAGCAACTTCACGTAAACTCAGACTGGCAAAACTACGTTCAGCACTTAGTTGGCTAAACGCTGCCTCTATAAGGGAACGACGCGTCCGTTCTTTTTGCTGCGCTCTGATACCCATTATCGTGCCCAAATTATCTGTTCTCCTTGTCCAGAGAATCACTATAGCAAACTTTATTAACTACATACTGAGCCAAAATGACTATGTTAAAAGTGCAACAATAAGTTCCCCTACGAATTAAAGGGATGATTGGGTTATTTTGCAGAGGATGTTACAATCGCGTTAGTAATTTGTATTAAAATAGGTGTGTCCTACCATGTCCATACAACAGCAACAACACAATTACGATGCCATAGTGATTGGATCTGGCCCCGGAGGTGAAGGGGCCGCGATGGGGTTAGCCAAACAAGGCGCTAAAGTCGCCGTGATCGAAAAACACTATAGTGTCGGCGGCGGTTGTACCCACTGGGGTACCATTCCCTCCAAAGCCCTACGTCACGCTGTCAGCCGTATTATAGAGTTCAACCAAAATCCGCTTTACAGCGATAACTCTCGTGTCATCAGTTCCTCTTTTTCCGACATCCTACGCCATGCCGACAGTGTCATTGGGCAGCAAACCCGTATGCGTCAAGGCTTCTACGAACGGAACCACTGCGATTTGTTTTCTGGAGAAGCACGTTTCATTGATGCCCACACTATCGTCGTCAACTATCCGGATGACACGCACGATACGCTGACGGCAGACAATATCATTATCGCCCCTGGCTCCCGGCCTTATCATCCGGCGGAGGTCGATTTCACTCACCCACATATTTATGACAGTGACTCTATCCTGCAACTGGATTATGAACCTCAGCACGTCATTATTTATGGTGCCGGAGTGATTGGTTGTGAATATGCCTCCATTTTCCGCGGTCTGAATGTAAAAGTGGATTTAATTAACACCCGCGATCGCCTGCTGGCATTTCTTGATCAGGAGATGTCCGATGCGCTGTCCTATCACTTCTGGAACAATGGCGTAGTAATTCGTCATAACGAAGAATTTGAGCGAATTGAAGGTTTGGACGATGGTGTTATCGTCCATCTGAAATCCGGTAAGAAAATGAAGGCTGATTGTCTGCTGTATGCTAACGGTCGTACTGGCAACACCGAGAATCTGGGGCTGGAAAATATAGGACTGGAAACCGACAATCGTGGGCAGCTTAAAGTCAACAGCATGTATCAGACAGCACAGGCGCACATCTACGCTGTAGGTGATGTCATTGGCTACCCGAGTCTGGCTTCAGCAGCCTATGATCAAGGTCGCATTGCCGCGCAGGCCATTACCAAAGGTGATGCCAGCGCTCATCTGATTGAAGATATCCCCACCGGGATCTACACCATTCCTGAAATCAGTTCTGTAGGTAAAACCGAGCAAGAGCTGACTGCACTGAAAGTGCCTTATGAAGTGGGCCGGGCGCAATTCAAACATCTAGCTCGGGCGCAGATTGTCGGCATGAATGTTGGGAGTCTGAAAATTCTGTTCCATCGCGAAACCAAACAGATTCTGGGTATCCACTGCTTTGGTGAACGGGCTGCCGAGATTATTCACATCGGTCAGGCCATCATGGAACAGAAAGGTGAAGGTAATACTATCGAGTACTTCGTCAATACGACCTTCAACTACCCGACGATGGCCGAAGCCTTCCGGGTAGCGGCTCTGAATGGATTAAACCGTCTGTTTTAACAAACGCTCCATATGTTGTTGCATATGTTCACGAATGGCATCAGCCAGTTGCTCGTACCGGCTACGCAATGGTGAACCTGGGCGGTAAACTAGCGCGATGGTGCGCTTCGGTTCTGGCTTGTAGCAGGGCAGATAGCACACACCATCGCGTATCCGTTCTGCGGGTACCGCCAGTGACGGCAGGAGTGTAATACCACTACCAGCAGCGACCATGTTACGCAGGGTTTCCAGACTGGTGGCCCGAAAATGAGTATCTTCATCTGCGCCGGCCTGGAAGCAGAATCCCATCGCCTGGTCGCGCAGACAATGACCATCTTCCAGCATCAGCAATTTCTCTCCTGCCAAATCGGACATTGCCACGCGCTCACGGTTAGCCCACGCATGATCCTGATAAATGGCCAGCTTCATAGGTTCATCAAACAGTGGCACTTCGATAAACGCTTCTGTTTCTTTCACCATCGCCAAAATGGCGCAGTCCAGCTTGCCGCTGTCCAATTGGGCTAGCAACTGATGGGTCTGTGCTTCGTGTAGGTACATTTCCAACTTCGGAAAAAGCTGATGCAACATGGGAATAATTTGCGGTAACAAATACGGTCCAACCGTAGGGATCAAACCGATATGCAATGGCCCTGACATACTCTCCCCTTGTTGGCTGGCCATCTCTTTCAGTACCTTAACCTCACGCAGCACCGTTCTGGCCTGTTCCACCAGCAGTAACCCCGCCTGAGTAAACAGTACCTTGCGGCTGGTCCTTTCCAGCAGCATCACGCCCAGCTCGTCTTCCAGCTTACGAATTTGCCCACTCAGTGTGGGTTGGCTAACGTGACAGGAATCCGCTGCTCGACGAAAATGACGATGCTCGGCCAATGCCACTAGATACTCTAAGTCCCGAATATTCATACACTAATTCTCCATAACCACGATAGCCAGCAACGATAGATAGAATAGCAATGAACGATTATCCCTATCAACACAAAAAAGAATAAAGTCTCTCAGCGAAACATATCTCTCTGCTTATTCATTAAGAAAAATATAATTTTACCACTAAGTAGGCTTAAATATGTTTGTCAGTCAAGAAGGCAAAGAAATCCCACAGGCTACTGTTCACACTCGTCAAGGACGATCAATAGATTGACGTCACTACTGACAAAGTGTTTAACAACAAAATCGTTATAGTTTTTTCATTGCCAGGGGGTTTTTATACCGACCTGCTCCTCCAGCCATCTGCCACGCTATAATGAGTTAGTTATCATGTTCAAACAATTTGGCGTAGATAACATTTTGTGCTTTTTCGTAAATGATACTTTCGTGATGAATACCTAGAAAGCAGACCAGAACGCAGAGAGTATTCGGTTTATTCCAGACGGTAATGCGAGTTCACTAACGTCATGAACATGCTGGTGGAGAAAACCGAGTTGAGATTCGGCCCACACTCCTGGGGTTACTCCATGCTGAAGTAGCGGGCTCCAGACTTTAAAGTTCAGAAATCTGTTTCTTTGTTTACCAAACCGTGTTGCCCGCTTTGTACCAAAATAAAACAACTGCTACAGGATCACGGCATCCAGTATGAAGAGATTATTCTGGGTAAAGATGCCGTTACGGCCAGCCTGCGTACAGTAGCCGGACGAAACACGGTTTCCCAGGTCTTCATTAGTAGTCGCCATATCGGTGGCAGCGATGATCTCGAAGCGCTTCTGACAGCTGGTTATTCTTATAGAAGAACCAGCGAAGCTTTGGCGGGTCTTGTCCCGCCTTTTTTGACGCAATCAGATACAGGGAGAAAGAAAAAATGAAAGAACTGCATGTTGATATCGCAGCTATCTAGCTGGAAATTACCATGGCCGGTTCCACCCACCATTAATGCTTGAAAATCATACCGTAGCCGGTCTAACGCCCAAGGTATGGCAAATGGCATAACTCAGTTCAGCACGATTCAGGGTATAGAAGTGAAAATCCTTCACCCCTTCACGGCTGAGGATTTTTACCATATCCATAGCGATGGATGCCCCTACCATTTTGCGGGTTTCTGGATCGTTATCGAGCCCTTCAAACATTGCCGTCATCCAGTTTGGCACACGAACGTTTGTCATGGTTGCAAAGCGTTGCAGTTGTTTAAAGTTGGAAACGGGTAGTATGCCCGGAACAATCTCCACATCAATCCCGGTGGAAACACAGCGGTCACGAAAGCGTAAATAGCTCTCCACATCAAAGAAGAACTGTGTGATGGCCCGGTTGGCACCAGCATCAACTTTATGTTTCAGATTGATCAGATCAGCCTGGGCGCTTTTCGCTTCCGGATGAACTTCCGGATATGCCGCGACCGAAATATCAAAATCGCCCACCTCTTTCAACAATGTAACCAAATCGGCGGCATACATATCGGGCTTACCGCTACCCGGAGGTAAATCACCACGTAACGCCACAATATGGCGAATGCCGCTCTGCCAGTAATCCCTAGCAATGGCCTTTAACTCATCATGAGTGGCATCAACACAGGTAAGGTGTGGTGCCGAATCCAGCCCGGTACGTTCTTTAATCGCCTTGATGATGCTATGAGTACGGTCACGTTCACCAGAATTGGCACCGTAGGTCACTGAGACAAATTTGGGTTTCAGGCTACTCAGACGATCAATAGAGCTCCATAGGGTTTCTTCCATCTCGCTGGTGCGCGGCGGGAAAAATTCAAAGGAAACGTTAATATGTCCCTGCAACTCTGCCAGACTCTGATTCAGCGCTTCCCGCTGGTTCGCGTGGAAAAAACTCATATCCTTACCTCAATTAGCCGTTGTCATTGTTCTATTATACAAACGTCTATACGTTTAGACGTCCATATAGAAAATGACCGAATCCGTATAAAGAGTCAACGCTTTTCATTGCGTTGAGAGCTGATGTTTATTCATGCATCTTGAAAAATATTCAACTGACTACGGTCAGTATAGACGGCAACAAAAAAGCCTGAAGCATTCAGTTTCAGGCTTGGCGTTTGATGACAAAGTGTATATAGCGGCTATCGATAATAAGGGGATCGTAAAAGCGTATTACAACAACTGGGCTAAACGATTTAAATCAGACTGGATAGCCCCTGCGGTAACATCCCGTCCGGCTCCCGGCCCACGAATGACCAACGGATTATCACGATACCAGCGGCTTTCAATGGCAAAAACGTTATCACACGGCAGCAGTGCTGCCAATGGATGATCCGGTCTGACGGCTTCCACCCCGACACGGGCTTTGCCATGGGCGTCAAAACGGGCCACATAGCGCAGCACCAGTCCCATTTCATTTGCCGCTTCCAGTCGCTGTTCCATCTGTTGATTCAGCGACTCACCATCCTCAAAAAACTGGTCGACCGAGCCATTTTCACATCCTGCAGGCACCAGTGACTCAACGCGGACCTGTGTTGGTTCGATTTCGTATCCCGCTTCACGCGCCAGAATCACCAGCTTACGCATGACATCCTGACCAGAAAGATCAACCCGGGGATCCGGTTCCGTTAATCCCTGCTGCCAGGCTTGATCCACCAGTTCGGTAAATGGCACCGTGCCATCAAATTGCAAAAACAACCAGGATAAGGTGCCGGAAAAAATACCACTGATAGCCAGGATACTGTCGCCACTTTCGCGTAAATCCCGTACTGCATAGTTTACGGGCAAACCAGCGCCTACCGTGGCGTTATACAGCCAGTAACGGCCAGTTTTGGCAAACGCATCCCGGATTTGACGATAATTATCACCACCGGAAGCGCCCGCCAGTTTGTTGGCGCTGATAACGTGGAAACCATAACTGGCAAAATCCAGATAGAGATCAGCAACCGCCGGACTGGCTGTGACATCCAGCACTACCAGGTCATCATACGGGTGTGCACGCATCCACAGGAACAGATCCTCGCCGTCGTGTTCCTTTGCATCCTCGTCAAAAAAAGCCAGCACACGACTGGCATCCAGTCCATCATAATTCAGCAGGCTACGGGTACTGTCCACCACGCCGGCCAGAATAAATTCAAATCCGGTACGAGCCGAAATGAGGCTTTGCTCGCGGGAAAACAGTTCAAGCCAACGGGAACCAATATTCCCCTTACCAAACAGCACTAGCCCGATACGCTTTTCAGCCCGGAACAAAGAATGATGCAGGCCACGCACCACATGTTCCGTAGGACCGACACGCAACACGGCGACCAGACTGATATCATCCTCAGCCTGCCAGATAAACTCGATCGGTTGATCTTTTAACTGCTGATAGAAACGGTGGCTGTGCAGCGGATTCTTACCGACACCAGCACCAACCATCGCCACCAATGCCAAGCCTTCACGCAAGCCAAGCTGTACCGGCAATGCGGCCTGCTCCAATGTCTGCCAGGCACTCTCCACCACTTCAGAGGTATAACAAAGCTGTAGCAAGCTACGATCCTGATGCACACCTGTCGCCAGAGGTTTTATCTGCGCCCGTTTCAGCAATTGCTCCACGTCTTTTTGCACCCGTTGAAAATCGTGCTCTTCCGGGATTTTCACTTCAATCAGGCACACGTCATCATGGCTGGTAACGATTTTGGCACCTGTACCGGAAGCCAGCACTCGTTCAATGCGGGTAGACCCTTGCTCCGGTTGATAGCTGCAACGCAACTGCAGATCAATATCACTACCCGAAACCGGCTGTAATGTGCGGGTATGCAGCACTGGTGCCGCCAGTCGCGCCAATTCACTGGCCTCATCCAGCCGCAGTAGCGGCAGCAGGCAGGCATCTTTCACTTTGCGCGGATCAGCACTGTATACCCCGGCAACATCACTCCAGATAGTGACACGCTCAACACCAGCCAATGCACCAATCTGGGTCGCAGAATAATCACTGCCATTACGGCCCAATAGTACCGTTTCCTCAGCTTTATTCCGGCAGATAAAACCAGTGACAACCAAACGCTGATCAGCATGTTGTGCCAATAGCTGCTGTAGCAGTGGCCAGGATTGACCTTCATCCACCTGTGGCTGAGCCGCACGCTCTGCTCGCAGGAATTGGCGCGCGTCCAGCCAAGAGGCAGACATCTCTTTCTGATTGAGTACAGCTGACATCAGACGCGCTGACCAGATTTCACCATGTCCAACCACTTCGGCATACACCGCATCGGTGATCTTTCCATCCAACAGTGCAGCCAAACGTTCCAGATCGTGAATAAACTCCGCCGTCAATAGATCTGCACTCTCCGCTGGTAATAACCCGGTAATCAAATCGCTCTGATAACGGCGTAATACCTGCTGAATCTGGTGGGCGGAAATACGGTCGACCTGACTAAACTTCAACCAGCTAATCAGCTGATTAGTGGTGCTACCCGCAGCGGAAACCACCATCAAATCACCGGGACGGCTGTACTCCGCCATAATACCGGCGACACGCTGATAACATTTCACATCAGCGAGACTACTACCGCCAAATTTATGCAGTTGCCGCCCAGTGACGGCCCCCGCTATCCCTAAAGCACTCATTTTTACCTCGTGGTTACAGCTTGAAACGCCTGTTCCAGATCGGCAACCAAATCATCACCGTCTTCAATACCTACCGAAATGCGCAGCAGTGTGTCTGATATCCCGGCAGCGGCACGCGCCTCTGGAGACATGCCCGCATGAGTCATGGTAGCTGCATGAGAAATCAGGCTTTCAACACCCCCCAACGATTCCGCCAACGTAAACAACTCCAACGATGAGAGGAAACGGCGCAAAGCGTCTTCCTCACCATCCAGTTCAAAACTTAACATCGCGCCAAAGCCGGACTGTTGACGGCAGGCGATGTCGTGTCCAGGGTGTTGCGGCAGAGAGGGATAATACAGCTTTTTCACTAACGGTTGATCCTGCAAATACGCCACAATTTGTTGCGCATTTTTCTGGGCTGCGGCCATACGCGGCGACAACGTGCGCAAACCGCGCAATAGCAGGTAACTATCAAACGCCGCACCGGTAACACCGATATTATTCGCCCACCACGCCAGTTCGGTAGCCACTTCAGGGTCCTTGGCAATCACCGCTCCAGCAACAACGTCAGAGTGCCCGTTCAAATACTTGGTACAAGAATGAATCACCAGATCGGCACCCAATTGCAGTGGATTTTGCAACACCGGACTGAGGAAAGTGTTATCCACTACACTGACAGCACCCGCTTCACGCGCCGACTGACAAATGGCCGCAATATCCACCACACGCAGCAGTGGATTACTGGGGCTCTCCACCAGCACCAGCTTCGGTTTTTCGGCCAAAGCAGACTTCAGCGCCGAATCATCACCCTGATCGACAAATTTCACGCGGAATACCCCCCGCTTGCTCAGACTTTCAAACAGCCGGTAACTACCGCCATAACAATCATGAGGAGCCACCAGCAGGTCGCCGGGGCGTAAAAATACCGTACAGACCAGAAAAATCGCCGACATACCGGTGTTCGTCATCACAGAACCGGCCCCCCCTTCCAGTTCTGCCAACGCCCGCTGCACAACATCACGCGTTGGGTTCCCCCGACGAGAGTAGTCATGCGCTCGAGGCTGATTAAAACCGGTAAAATTGTAAGTGCTGGAAAGGTGAATGGGAGGAACGACACAACCAAACTGCTCGTCATTATTTAACCCACTACGAACTGTGATAGTAGCCTGTTTACGCGTCATTGGTGCTTTTCCTGGCTGAAGACTGAGTGAAGAATATCAAGAGTAAACGCAGACATTATAGACGTCAATACATCTAGACTTCTAAACTTCTTTGCGTATAGATTGAGCATCCCTATAATAATCGCTAGAATTATGGTATTACGCGACAGTATCTGTCTTCACCACGATCAATTTTTAAGGTATCCCATGGCTGAGTGGAATGGCGAATACGTAAGCCCATACGCTGAACACGGTAAGAAAAGTGAGCAAGTAAAAAAAATCACAGTTTCTATCCCATTGAAAGTATTGAAAATACTAACTGACGAGCGAACGCGTCGTCAGGTAAACAACCTGCGTCACGCGACTAACAGCGAGTTACTCTGTGAAGCATTTCTGCATGCTTTTACCGGCCAACCCTTACCGAATGATGAAGATCTGCGTAAAGAGCGCAGTGATGAAATTCCGGAAGCAGCCAAAATAATCATGCGCGAAATGGGGATCAACCCCGATACCTGGGAGTACTGATCATCTATTGATGTGGGATTCAAAAACAGTAAAGGCATCCAAGGATGCCTTTACTTTCGTCCAGCTGAACGTTGTCTAACCGGTGAAGCTTATTTTTTGGCACCCGGTACGCTGAAACGTTTGTTGAAACGCTCAACACGACCACCGGTATCAACCACGCGTTGTTTGCCGGTATAGAACGGATGGCATTCGCCACATACGTCCAGATTCAGATCATGACCCGCTGTAGAACGGACTTTGATAACATTACCGCAAGAGCAGGTAGCGGTAACTTCAGCATAATTCGGGTGAATACCTTGTTTCATGGGAAACCTCTGTTTAAGGCCGTGTCGCTATCCAGCCCTATTCCGCCAGACACCACACGAAGTTGAGTAAAATATCATTATACCACGAGGTATAAAGGCGGCGAATCATACAGAAATTAGTCAGCTGATGCAATCACATCGACACAGAATCATTCACACCATGTACACTACTGCCAGGACATTTCTTCTTGCGTGCTGCGCCTATTCCGAAACAGGAACCGCACAGCATGAAGAATAACAACGCTTATTACCCAGACGGAGTTGTCATGCCTGTCGTTCAGGTCGCCCTGCCCGTGCCGCTGGCACGTACATTCGATTATCGATTACCCGAAGGGTTGTGCCCTGTGCCGGGTATGCGTGTCAGCGTACCCTTTGGCAACCGTAAAATGATTGGCATTGTTACCACACTGAACAACAGCAGCGAACTGCCGTTGGATCAGCTCAAGGTCGTGCGAGAAGTTCTGGATGACGAACCACTTTTCCCTGCCAGCCTGTGGCGCATTCTGCTGTGGGCCGTGGATTATTATCATTACCCCATCGGCGAAGTTCTGTTTCATGCCCTGCCAATTATACTGCGTCAGGGTAAACCGGCCCACACCGCACCGCTTTGGCAGTGGTTCGCAACAGAACAAGGGCGGGCAATGCCACTGGCATCACTGAAACGAGCCCCTAAACAGCAACAGGCGCTGGCCGCCTTACTACATGCTCCACTTTACCGTCATCAGGTCGGTGAGTCAGCACTAACCGAAACTGCTTTACAGGCATTGCGCAGCAAAAGCCTGTGCGACCTGAGACCCCTTTCCCGACAACTCTCCGACTGGCGTAGCGAATTCAGCATCATCGGTGAACGATTAAAGCTGAATACGGAGCAGGCCACCGCCGTAGGCGCTATACGCAGCGAAGACAACCATTTTTCCGCCTGGTTACTGGCGGGGATTACAGGATCCGGCAAAACCGAAGTGTATCTCAGCGTGCTGGAAAACATACTGGCGCAAGGCAAACAAGCTCTGATACTGGTGCCGGAAATCGGCCTGACGCCACAAACCATCGCCCGCTTTAAAGACCGTTTTACTGCACCGGTAGAAGCCCTGCATTCCGGGCTGAATGACAGTGAACGCCTTGCTGTCTGGTTGCGGGCCAAAAGCGGCGAAGCGGCGATTGTCATCGGTACTCGCTCCGCGCTGTTCACGCCATTTGCCCGACTGGGGCTGATTGTGATCGATGAAGAACACGATGGCTCTTATAAACAGCAGGAGGGGTGGCGCTATCATGCTCGCGATCTGGCGGTATTTCGTGCCCGGGAAGAAGATATTCCTATTGTCATGGGTTCCGCCACTCCGGCGCTGGAAACCTTATATAACGTACAGATTGGCAAATATCGTCAGCTCCGACTCAGTAAACGCGCAGGTAATGCACGACTGGCGCAACAGCATATACTCGATCTGAAAGGGTTGCCGTTGACTACCGGCTTGTCTCAACCATTGATCAACCGCATCCATCATCACTTGAATAATGATAATCAGGTGATTCTGTTTTTGAACCGACGCGGTTTTGCCCCAGTGGTGATGTGTCATGAATGTGGTTGGATTGCCGAGTGTCAACGCTGCGATCACTACTATACATTGCACCAACATCAGCAAATATTGCGTTGCCATCACTGTGACAGCCAACGTCCGGTGCCACCACAGTGTCCTCACTGCGGCTCTACGCATCTGGTTCCTGTAGGGCTAGGCACCGAGCAGTTGGAGCAGGCACTACCTGCCTTGTTTCCCCAGACTCCCATTACCCGCATTGATCGGGACACCACCAGCCGCAAAGGTTCGCTGGAACAACAACTGGCACAGGTAAGGCAAGGCGGGGCACGGATACTCATCGGGACACAGATGCTGGCCAAGGGCCACCATTTCCCGGATGTCACACTGGTCGTGCTACTGGATGTAGACAGTTCACTGTTTTCCGCTGATTTTCGAGCCGCAGAACGCTTCGCCCAGCTTTATACGCAGGTATCCGGTCGCGCTGGTCGCGCTGGCAAAGCAGGGGAAGTGATTCTTCAGACTCATCATCCAGAACACCCGCTATTGCAGACGTTGCTGCAACAAGGGTATGACGACTTTGCTAACCAGACTCTGAAAGAACGTCAGAGCGTTTTCCTACCGCCGTTTACCAGCCATGTCCTGTTCCGGGCAGAGGATCATGATAATCAACAGGCCACGCTGTTCCTGCAACAACTACGCAATCTGCTGGAAGCCAGCCCACTACGGGATGATGCCCTCTGGCTGATGGGACCCGTTCCCGCACTGCAACCCAAACGAGCGGGTCGCTTTCGCTGGCAACTACTGCTTCAGCATCCATCCCGCGCTCGTCTACAGCAATTGCTCCGAAATTCACTGGCTTTGATCGACACACTTCCACAGACGCGAAAGGTGAAATGGATACTGGATGTTGACCCAACAGACAGCTAACAGGGTGCGGTTAAAGAACATTGAGATCTCACACCGTTTGACTGGGATTTATTGCGAACTGCCTCCAAAAAACTGACATTCATCACATCTTGCCAGCAAATTAAGCCACAAATGTTGCTCTCAATCTGTTAAGAGTGTTGGTGATGGCAGTATGCTGAACAGCACAGTGACAGAAATATCCTGTTTTTAAGCGGCTCCCGACGCCTCTCTATCAAAAGCGAACGGTAGCCAAAGCTACGGCGCCAGTTGACGCTGATGCAAGGAGAAAAGCGTTGGAGCAAAAGAGAGAAAACACCACAGCGACCATGAAGGACGTTGCGGATATGGCAGGGGTTTCTACAGCCACTGTATCTCGGGCGTTGATGAGCCCGGAAAAAGTATCTGCCCCAACCCGGCAAAAAGTGGAGCAGGCCGTACTGTCGGTGGGCTATTCTCCTCATTCGATTACCCGCAACCTCAAGCGTAATGAATCCAGAACCCTTCTGGCGATTGTGCCCGACATATGTGACCCTTTCTTCTCGGAAATATTGAGAGGCATCGAAGAAACTGCGACTGAACGTGGTTACCTGGTACTGATTGGTGACTGCGCCCATCAGCGTCAAAACGATAAAACTTTTTTCGACCTGATTATCACCAAACAGATTGACGGTATGTTACTACTGGGCTCTGACCTGCCGTTTGATGTCAGTAAAGCTGAACAGCGCAATCTTCCACCAATGGTGATGGCCAACGAATTTGCTCCCGAGCTGGAATTACCGACAGTGCATATTGATAATCTGACAGCGGCGTTCGATGCGGTGCATTATCTCCATCAGTTGGGACATCAACGAATCGCATGTATTGCCGGACCAGAACATCTGCCACAGAGCCAGTACCGTTTACAAGGCTATATCCAGGCATTGCGTCGCTGTGGGTTAACCATCGATAACCAGTACATAGTGCGAGGCGACTTCACTTATGAAACCGGTATGAAGGGATTGACCACGCTAATGTCGCATCCAGCGCCTCCCAGTGCTATTTTTTGCCATAGCGACATCATGGCGTTGGGAGTATTGTCCCAGGCCAGAAGAGTGGGGTTGGATATTCCCCGAGATCTCTCATTGGTGGGGTTTGATAATATTACTCAGGCCAGTTACTGCTTTCCGCCACTCACCACTGTAGCTCAACCACGCTATGACATCGGGCGTGAAGCTACGCTATTGTTGCTGGAGCAGTTATATGGTCATTCTGTCCAGAGTGGATCACGTCTGCTGGCTAGTGAGTTGGTCATTCGGGAAAGTACCTCCCCGCCTAATTCCACACATAACCGGCTTTAAGACTTCATGTGCTGGTCAAACATTTGAGGGTTCAGTAACATGGCGGCCTGTTACTTTTTTTATTGCACAGCGAAACGATAGTGGCACAAAGAGACTATGTCAGCCGTGGGCGCTCGGTAACGCGTCGGAAAAAGACATCCAACCGGAGAAAAGGTAGTAGTTCCGGTACCTCCAAGGTTATGATCGCGCTGGCCGCAGCAGTGCTTGTCACCTTTGCGGGAGGGTTATATTTCATCGTCCATAATAAACCGGGTGAGTCTCCGGTGTTACCGCATCAGACAGGCAAAGGTAACGGACTACCACCAAAACCGGAAGAACGCTGGCGTTATATCAAAGAGCTGGAAAATCGTCATATCGGTGTAACAACACCAACGGAACCTTCAGCAGGTGGGAATGTCGAGACAACAGGTGAGCTGACACAAGAACAGCGCCAGTTACTGGAGCAGATACAGTCGGATATGCGCAACCAACCGACGCCACTGTCGGAAGTACCGTATAACGAAACTCAAGTCCCCCGCTCACAGGTTTTCATCAAGCCACAAGCGGTTGTACCACCGACCGTAGTACCCCGAGTATCAACAGTAGCGCCCTCACCGACGAAGCCAGAAATTGCCAAGCCGAAAATAGCGAAAAATGAACCAGAAAAGGTCGATGGCAGTAAGCAGAAAAAAGCACAACTCTGGATTGTACAGTGTGGTTCATTCAAAACCACGGAGCCTGCTGAATCCGTGCGGGCTGAACTGGCATTTTCCGGAATAGAAAGCCACATCACCAGCAGCGGAGGCTGGAACCGGATTATTTTGGGGCCTTATAATAACCGCACCAACGCCAATAAAATGGCGCTTCGGCTTAAAGGTATGGGCCGCACCAACTGCATCCTGTTAGCTAACGGGGGTTGAAAACCCTCCCCCTTCCCCCCATCTTTATCAGCAATATGCCCCGCGGCACGCGGGGGTCTTTTTATCAGTAAGTAACGGGGATTTACGCGTGACAACAATCGTAAGCGTACGCCGCAATGGGCAGGTCGTCATTGGCGGAGATGGCCAGGCCACATTAGGCAACACGGTCATGAAGGGGAATGTGCGCAAAGTACGCCGTTTGTATAATGACCGGGTTATTGCTGGATTTGCCGGTGGTACCGCTGATGCTTTCACTCTGTTCGAGTTATTTGAACGGAAGCTGGAACTGCATCAGGGACATTTGGTAAAAGCGGCAGTGGAATTAGCCAAAGACTGGCGTACTGATCGCATGCTACGCCGTCTGGAAGCATTGCTGGCTGTAGCGGACGAAAACGCCTCATTGATTATTACCGGTAACGGTGATGTAGTGCAGCCAGAAAATGATCTGATTGCCATCGGCTCCGGTGGACCATATGCACAGTCCGCTGCACGCGCCTTGCTGGAAAATACAGAATTAAGCGCACGGGAGATTGTTGAAAAATCTTTGGGTATTGCCGGTGATATCTGTATCTATACCAACCAGTTCCACACGATTGAAGAATTAGCCTCCAAGGCGTAAGGATCCACTATGTCTGAAATGACCCCGCGCGAAATAGTCAGTGAGCTTGATAGCTACATCATTGGCCAGCACAACGCGAAGCGTGCTGTAGCAATTGCCCTGCGTAACCGCTGGCGCCGTATGCAACTGGAAGAGAACCTGCGCCATGAAGTTACACCTAAAAACATCCTGATGATCGGACCGACTGGGGTAGGTAAAACAGAAATTGCCCGTCGACTCGCCAAGCTGGCCAATGCACCTTTTATCAAAGTTGAAGCGACAAAATTTACCGAAGTGGGTTATGTCGGTAAAGAAGTGGATTCCATTATCCGCGATCTGGCCGATTCAGCCATCAAAATGGTACGCCAGTACTCAATAGAGAGAAATCGTCACCGTGCTGAAGAATTGGCTGAAGAACGCGTTCTCGACGCATTACTGCCCCCGGCCAAAAACAACTGGGGACAGGCGGAAGAAAACCACGAGCCTTCAGCGGCCCGTCAGGCTTTCCGCAAAAAACTGCGTGAAGGTCAGTTGGACGATAAAGAGATTGAAGTTGACCTGGCCGCAGCGCCGGTTGGTGTGGAAATCATGGCACCTCCAGGTATGGAGGAGATGACTAACCAGTTACAATCCATGTTCCAGAATCTGGCGGGCCAAAAGCAGAAAACCCGTAAAGTAAAAATCAAGGAAGCCTTTAAACTGCTGGTAGAAGAAGAAGCCGCTAAACTAGTCAATCCAGAAGAGCTGAAACAACAGGCGATTGAATCCGTAGAGCAGCACGGTATCGTATTTATCGATGAGATCGATAAAATCTGCAAACGTGGTGAAACGTCTGGCCCTGATGTCTCCCGTGAAGGTGTTCAGCGCGACCTACTGCCACTGGTGGAAGGGTGTACCGTTTCCACCAAGCACGGCATGGTGAAAACTGACCATATCCTGTTCATTGCCTCTGGCGCATTTCAGGTATCCAGCCCGTCCGATTTGATTCCGGAACTACAGGGTCGTCTACCCATCCGCGTGGAATTACAGGCACTGACAACCGAGGATTTTGAGCGCATTCTGACTGAACCCAGCGCATCATTGACACAGCAATATAAAGCGCTGATGGCTACTGAAGGCGTAAACATCGAGTTTACACCGGAAGGTATCCGCCATATCGCTGAGGCTGCCTGGCAGGTCAATGAACGTACTGAAAACATCGGTGCGCGCCGTCTTCACACCGTACTGGAACGACTAATCGAAGAAGTTTCTTACGATGCTAGCGAAATGAGTGGCGAAACCGTGACTATTGATGCAGATTATGTACGTAGTCACCTTGATGAGCTAGTAGCAGATGAAGATCTGAGCCGATTTATTTTATAATCTGGATTTACGGATCGTCCTGATAACTAAAGAGTGGGAGGCCAGCGCCTCCCATTTGTGTTTTCGGTACCATTATCAAACATAATTTTCCCTGAACTGAAGCACACTATGACCTCATTGATACATAGCAGCAAAACCCAGGCATGGCTGGACAGTTTACGTCCCAAGACATTGCCATTGGCTTTCGCCTCCATCGTTACCGGCTCGGCCATTGCCAGTTGGCATAGCAGTTTCAAACCTGGTATAGCGCTGTTGGCATTGCTGACTGCCGGATTATTGCAAATCCTCTCAAACCTGGCGAATGACTATGGCGATGCGATCAAGGGCAGTGATACCGAAGCTCGAATCGGGCCACTACGTGGAATTCAGACGGGTATGATCTCGTTGACTGAACTGCGAAACGCACTGATTCTCACCATATTGTTAACCATCGTCTCTGGCATCGCACTGGTGACGCTAGCCTGCGAAAAGCCGATTGATATTGTCGTATTCCTGTCGCTGGGCTGCCTGGCGATTCTGGCCGCCATCACTTATACGGTCGGGAATAGACCTTACGGCTATATTGGGTTGGGCGATATTTCCGTACTGATTTTTTTTGGTTGGCTCAGTGTGGCAGGGTCGTACTATCTGCAAACCGGTCATTTCAACAGCATTGTTATCCTGCCCGCCACCGCTTGCGGCCTATTGGCAACGGCAGTGTTAAATATTAATAATCTGCGCGATATAGATAATGATCGGATGAATGGCAAAAACACGTTGGCGGTACGACTTGGTGCCAAGAAAGCTCGCTGTTATCACATGTTATTACTGATGACGGCACCGGCGTGCCTGGCATTGTTTGCTTTGTTCTACCTACACAGCCTGGCTGGCTGGCTATTTATCCTAACGTTACCGCTACTGATCCACCAGGCGTGTTATGTACTGCGGGAAACAACAGCGTTCAGTATGCGCCCAATGCTGGAGAAAACCGTCAAAGGGGCGTTGCTCACCAATTTGTTGTTCGCTGTGGGCGTAATGCTGAGTTAACTACCGCAGCTGAGGGACAAAATCATCTCCCGTTTTACTGATACTGGTCAAGATGACACCTGATGGTTTTGCCAATTTCTGTTAGAAAGGGATATACTCACTATTCCAGCCGCAACCTGACGTAAATCCTATGAAATACGATACTTCCGAACTGTGTGATATCTATCATGAAGAGGTGAACGTTGTTGAACCTCTTTTCTCCAATTTTGGCGGGCGTAGTTCATTTGGTGGCAAAATCACCACGGTGAAATGTTTTGAGGATAACGGCCTGCTTTACGACTTGCTTGAAGAAAACGGCAGTGGACGCATACTGTTGATTGATGGCGGCGGCTCAGTGCGTCGCTCATTGATCAACGCTGAACTGGCCCGTTTGGCGACACAGAATGAATGGGAAGGCATCGTGGTTTACGGTGCCGTCCGCCAGGTAGACGATCTGGCAGAACTGGATATTGGTATCCAGGCGATGGCAGCCACTCCTGCGGGAGCAGCCAGTGAAGGGATTGGTGAAACAGATATTCGCGTGAATTTTGGCGGCGTGACCTTCTTCTCTGGTGATCATCTTTATGCTGATAATACTGGCATCATTCTGTCGGAAGATCCGCTGGATATAGAGTAATACGGACGACCCGTTCCAGCTAATAGGGTGAAAAGGGCGATAGCATCGCCCTTTCAGAAATTATTTATTGTACGTCTTCCATTTTACCTAATAGTGCACGCAGACGTTCCTGCCATGTTTTCTGCTCTTCCTGTAGTTGCTCGTTCTCGCGCATCAGCGCATCACGACTACTTGCCGCAGTCTGAATCTCTTGTGACAATGTATTGTTCTGCTCTTTCAGCTCTTCAATTTCCATCTGCAATAGCGTAATCGTGTCGATCGCCTGCTGAACTTTCGCTTCCAGTTTCTCAAATACTTCAAATGACATAACTTCTAACCCCTTTCCATCGCAAGGCATAAACCGGTTAATACTGGTTCATAGCGAAATTCACGCCATAACAACCGTGGCGTCCACTCATTACACCCGTAGAACCCATTTAACAGGCGTTATTGGCGTAATCTCATAGAAGGATTGTATGTAGCCAGCTCTGACCTGTCTAGCTCACATCCGCCCATAACGACAAGTCTGTCATTTTTTTCAGACTGCGGCTATCAACACTGCAAGACAAAAATCACACACCTTGACGTTGAAGGAAACGAATGTTAACAAAATTAACCTTCTGGTTAACACACCCCCAAGCCTAAAAGATAATAAATGCTATATCGATAAGCGAATACGCTCATTTTTTTGACGTACAACACACATTTTGATTTCGATATTTCTCGTTTTCGAACATTAACGATAAATTCACATCACAAGTACATTTAGAGAAGACAACGGACATAACATTTATGTGTCCGCTGATAATAACCACGCTGTACCTTACAAGTAGGAAACGTGTATGAGTCAAACTGAAAGTTCAACATTAAAAGGCCAGTGCATTGCAGAGTTCTTAGGCACTGGCCTGCTGATTTTCTTTGGCGTTGGCTGTGTTGCGGCGTTGAAACTGGCTGGAGCCAATTTCGGACAATGGGAAATCAGCATCACATGGGGGTTCGGTGTTGCAATGGCAATCTATCTGACTGCCGCTGTCTCCGGTGCCCATCTCAACCCGGCGGTAACTGTCGCCCTGTGGCTGTTTGCCTGTTTTGACAGGCGCAAAGTCATTCCCTACGTTCTGTCTCAGGTTGCCGGTGCGTTTTGCGCTGCCGCACTGGTCTACGGTTTGTATTACAACCTGTTCTATGATTTTGAGCAAACTCACCACATCGTGCGAGGCAGCGTAGAGAGTCTGAATCTGGCAAGCATATTCTCCACCTATCCCAATCCACATATCTCTGTAATGCAGGCATTCCTGGTGGAAATGGTGATCACCGCCATTCTGATGTGTCTGATTCTGGCCTTAACGGATGATGGTAATGGTATCCCGCGCGGTCCGTTGGCTCCACTGCTGATCGGGATTTTAATTGCCGTGATCGGTGCGTCCATGGGGCCACTGACCGGATTTGCCCTGAATCCAGCCCGTGATTTTGGCCCTAAACTGTTTGCCTATGTTGCTGGCTGGGGAAAAGTCGCCTTCACAGGGGCCCGTGATATCCCTTACTTTCTGGTGCCGATTTTTGGCCCGCTTGTCGGTGCCATACTGGGTGCATTTGGTTATCGTGCCTTGATTGGCCGCCACTTGCCTTGTGACATCTGCGTTATTGACGACGACACCGCGACACATACTGAAACTCGCGATATTTAGTACCCGGCAAACCATAACAGGATTAATTTTATGAACCAGGAAAAGAAATACATTGTCGCCCTTGATCAGGGGACAACCAGCTCCCGCGCCGTAGTGATGGATCATGATGCCAATATCATCAGTGTATCTCAGCGCGAATTCCCACAGATTTATCCAAAGGCAGGCTGGGTTGAGCATGACCCGATGGAAATCTGGGCCTCACAAAGCTCCACCTTGGTGGAAGCGCTGGCTAAAGCGGGCATCAGCGCGGACGAAGTTGCCGGTATCGGGATCACCAACCAGCGTGAAACCACTATCGTCTGGGAAAAAGAAACCGGCAAACCCATCTATAACGCCATCGTCTGGCAATGCCGGCGCTCGGCAGATATCTGTGAAAAACTGAAAAAAGAAGGCTTAGAAGAATATATCCGCGCCACCACCGGCCTGGTAGTGGACCCTTATTTTTCCGGTACCAAAGTGAAATGGATTCTGGACCATGTTGAAGGATCCCGTGAGCGCGCCAAACGTGGCGAGCTATTATTTGGTACGGTGGATACCTGGCTTATCTGGAAAATGACTCAAGGTCGCGTCCATGTTACTGATTACACTAACGCGTCCCGCACCATGATGTTCAATATCCATACCCTTAACTGGGACGAAAAAATGCTGCAAGCGCTGGATGTCCCTCGCGCCATGCTGCCGGAAGTCAAAGCCTCATCCGAGATCTACGGCCAAACCAACATCGGCGGTAAAGGCGGCACCCGTATTCCTATCGCCGGTATCGCTGGTGACCAGCAAGCGGCGCTATACGGCCATCTTTGCGTACAATCAGGAATGGCGAAAAACACTTATGGCACCGGTTGCTTCCTGCTGATGAATACCGGCACCGAAGCGGTGAGATCAAAACATGGTTTGTTGACGACCATCGCCTGCGGTCCGCGTGGAGAAGTGAACTACGCGTTGGAAGGTGCTGTGTTTATTGGCGGCGCTGCCATTCAGTGGCTGCGTGATGAATTGAAACTGATCAGTGATGCTGCGGACTCAGAATACTTTGCTACCAAAGTAAAAGATACCAATGGTGTTTATGTGGTCCCGGCATTCACCGGCCTGGGCGCACCCTATTGGGATCCCTACGCTCGTGGTGCCATTTTTGGCCTGACCCGTGGCGTAAATGCCAACCATATTATCCGCGCTACACTGGAATCCATCGCCTATCAGACTCGTGACGTGCTGGATGCCATGCAGGCTGATGCCAATACCCACCTGAAATCCCTGCGTGTCGATGGTGGCGCGGTAACCAACAACTTCCTGATGCAGTTCCAGTCCGATATTCTCGGCACTCGCGTAGAACGTCCGGCTATTCGTGAAGTCACGGCATTAGGTGCAGCGTTCCTGGCAGGCCTGGCGACCGGTTTCTGGAGCGATCTGGATGAAGTGAAGAGCAAAGCCGCCATTGAGCACGAATTCCGTCCAGGTATTGAAACCGTAGAGCGTAACTATCGTTATCGCGGCTGGCAAAAAGCGGTCGAACGTGCCCGCGCCTGGGAAGACAAAGAAGAGTAAAACTGTCCGGGCGCGCTCGTCGCGCCCATTTTTCCCTTGTTCTGGTTTATTCTCGCCTTCCCTCCTGTGTTAAAATCGCCGCCCACCTCCCCCTTATTGTGTTCGATAACAGACAGGTATCCATGAAACGTGAATTAGCCATCGAGTTTTCCCGCGTCACTGAAGCGGCAGCGCTGGCAGGTTATAAATGGTTGGGCCGTGGCGACAAAAATGCCGCCGACAACGCTGCCGTACAAGCCATGCGAATTATGCTCAATCAGATCAACATCAACGGCCAGATTGTGATTGGCGAAGGCGAAATTGATGAGGCACCGATGCTCTATATCGGTGAACGGGTGGGAAGTGGGCAAGGTGACGCGGTCGATATCGCCGTCGATCCTATTGAAGGTACACGAATGACCGCGATGGGTCAGGCCAACGCGCTGGCCGTGCTGGCCGTCGGTGAAGAAGGGTCATTCCTGCATGCGCCGGACATGTACATGGAAAAGCTGATCGTCGGCCCGGAAGCCAAAGGCATTATCGATCTGAACTGCCCACTGAAAGATAACCTGCGCCGCGTGGCAGAAAAACTGAATAAACCATTGAGCCAACTGACAGTGATCATCCTGGCCAAACCGCGCCATGATGGCATCATCGCTGACATGCAGCGTCTGGGCGTGAAAGTATTCGCTATTCCTGACGGTGATGTTGCTGCATCCATCTTGACATGTATGCCAGACAGTGAAGTCGATGTGTTATATGGCATCGGTGGTGCACCGGAAGGCGTCATTTCCGCCGCGGTAATCCGGGCGCTGGGTGGCGATATGCAAGGCCGCCTGTTGGCGCGTCATGACGTTAAAGGCGATACAGCAGAAAACCGCCGTATTGGCGAACAGGAGCTGGTCCGCTGCCGCCAAATGGGTATTGAAGCCGGGAAAGTCCTTCCGCTCAATGAGATGGCCCGCAATGACAACGTGATTTTTTCCGCGACAGGCATCACCAAAGGGGATTTACTGGACGGCATCTCACGGCGCGGCAATATCGCCACTACGGAAACCCTGCTGATCCGCGGTAAATCACGCACAATACGCCGCATCAGTTCCACACATTATCTTGATCGTAAAGATCAGGCACTACACGATTTTCTGTTGTAATGCCGCCGCGCGGATTGTTTCACTGTTGTTAAAAGATGGCGTATCTTAAGTCTGAGCCATCACAACAGGTTCGGTATGAACACACATGATGCGCGTTTTTTCTTTTTGGTGTCGAGCGGGTGCAAAACAGGAGCATTGAATTATGGCTGAATGGGTGACCGGAAAGGTTATTCAGGTTGAACACTGGACCGAAAATTTATTTAGCGTTCGGCTGCATGCGCCGATTGATCCTTTCACCGCCGGCCAGTTTGCAAAACTGGCGCTGGAAATCAATGGTGAACGCGTACAACGTGCTTATTCTTATGTAAACGCCCCCAGCGACAACAGTCTGGAGTTCTATCTGGTCGATGTACCGGAAGGGAAACTCAGTCCTCGACTGCACCAGCTTCAACCCGGAGATGACGTTATGGTCACGAAGGAAGCGGCTGGTTTTTTCGTATTGGAGGAAATTCCGCCATGCGAAACGCTATGGATGCTGGCCACCGGCACCGCCATTGGCCCTTATCTCTCCATTCTGCAGGAAGGAAAAGACGTCGCGCGGTTTAAAAACATCGTACTGGTGCATGCCGCCCGCTTCGCGCGTGATTTAAGTTATCTGCCGCTAATGCAGCAGCTTCAGCAACACTATGGCGATAAACTGCGCATCCAGACCGTCGTCAGTCGTGAGCAAACGGCGGAGGCACTGACAGGCCGCGTTCCGGCATTAATCAGCAACGGTATGTTGGAGAACGCCGTCGGGCTATCCATTGATGCCCAAACCAGCCATGTTATGCTATGTGGGAATCCACAGATGGTACGTGATACTCAGCAACTACTGAAGGATGAACGGCAGATGAGCAAGCATCTACGACGTCGCCCCGGCCATATCACCAGCGAACACTACTGGTAATTTCAAATGGGGGAACGAGCCAGATACCGTTTCCCTGTTAACGCTCAGAAGCAGAGCCGCAACGGTCTTGCTTGTGGCCCGAAGCGATTTTCTCCCGACGTACCAACGAAAGCACCGCAATCAAGCAACATCATGATGACGATCAACGTCGGTATAAAACGCCCCAGCCCCCACTGCCCCAACGCTGGTAGCATGTTCCAGTTACCATTACCCAGTAGCCAGGCCAGAATCAGCAACAACGCCCACCCACCACTTTTGTTGCGATCATGTAGCCGCTTTACCAATACCGCCGCCGTCGGCCACAATAGTGCCACCAACGCGAATGCAGCCGTTTGCGTGCTCAGCCAGCCTTGTCCAGCGACAGTAAACAACACCACGGTGAGTACCAGCCAAATGGCCACCCACAACCAGAAATCCCGTCGGCCAATACGGCCACTAAATGAAAAACACCACTGCTGTAACGTCATCAGCGATCCATCCCAAACCTGTTTTTATGATCACTAGTTTACCTTAAGGAAAAGATTGGCTTGTGTTTTTTATGCGATTTTTGACAACAGCTCACGAATACCGCTTTAATCAGAAATATTGTCTGCCATGCACTACCCTGGTTAACGTAAAATAAGCTGGTCAATATCATTATGAAAAAAACCATCGTCGCATATTGTTTCTTCTCTGCCTGGATCTTCATTTCGACCAGCGCTTGGTCTGTGTTGCTTTTCCAGCAAAGAATACCAACTACAGCACCTTACCTGCTGGCTGGTGCACCAACGTTCGATATGACCATCGTTCAGTTTCGTACTCGCTATAATCTCAGCAACCCGACATTGCCCATCGGCGAATACCGGGTAGTGGATACGGGTGACAACTTACCTACCCTGACCCGTGCAGCCAGCGAAATCAACGATTACCTCTACTCCTCAACTGCGCTGGAAAAAGGAACGGGAAAAATCAAAACGCTACAGATCACCTGGCTACCCAAACCGAAAGACCCCGACGAAGATAGACGTCGTAAACAGGCGATTGAGTATATGTCGGCGCTGCTGCGGACCTTTGTTCCTTCGGTTACAACTGAACAAAGCATAAAAAAGATAGAAAGCTTGCTGGAGAAAGGCAAAGGTCAGCCGTTCTACCAGCAAACGGAAGGTGCCTTGCGTTATGTCGTAGCAGATAATGGTGAGAAGGGGATAACTTTCGCTGTTGAACCGATTAAGCTAACGCTACCTGAATCGTGATCGACCCAGTAATTAATGACGAAAAACAGAGCCACGATGGTGTTTCCTCTCTATACTGTCGTCAGGTTGAACTGCCAATGGCAGCCACATAAATATTGATTAACTCGCCATCCGCCTGGAGGAAAAAATGCGACATCCCTTAGTTATGGGCAACTGGAAGTTGAACGGTAGCACCAATATGGTTCACGAACTGATCACCGCACTGCGTAACGAACTGAGCACGGTTGTCGGTTGTGGCGTTGCTATCGCCCCGCCGGCTATTTACCTGGATCAGGCTAAACATCAACTGTCCGGTAGCCGTATCGCACTGGGCGCGCAGAATGTTGACGTGAACCTTTCAGGCGCGTTTACCGGCGAAACATCGGCTGACATGCTGAAAGATATCGGTGCCAAATACATCATCATCGGCCACTCGGAACGCCGGACTTATCACAAAGAAAGCGATGAATTCATTGCCAGAAAATTCGCTGTTCTGAAAGAAGCCGGACTGATCCCTGTTCTGTGTATCGGGGAAACCGAAGCAGAAAACGCAGCAGGTCAAACCGAAGCGGTGTGCGCCCGTCAGTTGGACGCCGTACTGAATACGCTGGGCGCGAAAGCGTTTGAAAATACCGTGGTTGCCTACGAACCAGTATGGGCGATCGGCACGGGTAAATCAGCGACTCCGGCACAGGCACAGGCAGTACACAAATTCATCCGCGGCCATATTGCCAAACAGGATGCGGCTATCGCTGAACAGGTTATTATCCAGTATGGCGGTTCTGTTAATGCAGCTAACGCAGCAGAACTCTTTACCCAGCCGGATATTGATGGTGCGCTGGTCGGTGGTGCATCACTGAAAGCGGATGCATTTACTGTGATCGTAAAAGCGGCAGCCGAAGCGAAAAACGTCTGAGTAATTGCTCTACGCTTCCATCCCAAGAACAGAGGCCGGCCACATTGTGACCGGCCTTTTATCGTTCTACGATGTCACCTCGTACAAGTGGAAATCCATTTATAATCAATGTAGTCGTCTTGGGATGAGTCCCTGTTTTCAAGGAGATGACAACGATAGGGTCGAGAAATATATGCGGCTATCCAACCTATGTACGGGGATCAGGAAAGCGATAATGGGAGAGATGAGTAAAGCATCCGCGCCTGGAATGGCGCGGCTTGAGCTTACGAGGAGGTACTTGCAGCGCTTTACAAGCTCCCGATTATCACCGCTATAGACACGTTGTCATCAAACTCACGATTCCTGAAAGGTGCTTTTTTACATGATGGAGATTCAACGAGTTGTTGCCGGAATCTGCTGAGTGATGCAGTGGATATTACCACCACCAAGCAAAATTTCCCGTGCCGGAACGCCACTGATCAGATAATCCGGAAACATTTGCTGTAACAGTTTATGAGCACTGCCATCAGTGCGCTCATCCAGCAACGGATAAATGACCTGACGGTTACTGATGAGAAAGTTAACGTAAGACCCAGCCAGTCGTGATCCGGCATTACGCTCAATGGCATTCCCTTCACTGACGCCCACCGTCTCTTCCTGCGTGGCATACAACGGCCCCGGGGCTGGCAACTTCCAGATTTTCAACTGACGACCCTGCGCATCCCGAGCCTGAGACAACACCTGATAAGCTGCCATTGAACGGGGGTACTGTGGATCATTTTCATCATCGGTCCAGTGCAGCGCCACTTCCCCCGGACGGACAAAACAGCACATATTGTCGATATGGCCATCTGTCTCGTCGTTATACACACCCTCTTCCAGCCAGATAAACGTCGATACGCTCAAATAATCACGTAGCAGTCGTTCAATCTGTTCCTTATTCAGATCTGGGTTACGGTTTGGGTTAAGCAGGCACTCTGCCGTGGTCAACAACGCACCTTCACCGTCAGTATGAATTGAACCGCCTTCCAGAATCAGTGGCGCGGGATAACGCGCATCATGATGATAATCCAACACCTGTTCCGCCACTTTCTCATCCTGACACCAGTCTTCATACAGACCGCCTAGCGCCCCCCCCCAGGCGTTAAACTGCCAGTCAACACCGCGGCGCTCACCCATCGGATTAAGCACCATTGTCGGACCCGTGTCTCGCATCCAGGCATCGTCACTTTCCATCGCCACCAATGTGACACTGGCCGGCATAATGCGTTTAGCGGCGGCCATATGGGCATGCGGCACCCCCATTATCACTGGCGTGGTCTGGGCAATCGTGGCAGCAACGGCCGCAAAAGTCTGCTGGGCCGGGATTATCCCCCCTTGAGTTCGCCAGTTATCATGGCGGTACGGCCATAACATCCAGACCGCTTCATGTGGTGCCCATTCCGCTGGCATGGAAAAGCCATCCTGATACGGCGTGGTTAGCTGAGACATTACTTATCTCCGGGTTTTACCATCAGACGTGCCGAGCACACCATACATATCTGGACGACGATCACGGAACAACCCCCAGGTAGCGCGCATCTTCGCGATGTCCTGTAGATCAAACGTGTGAACCAGTACCGCTTCATCTGTTCTGCCAGCCTGTTCGACCAACGCGCCGGTCGGATCAGCAATGAACGACGAGCCGTAGAACGTCATTTCCAGACCCTCTATATATTTACTGGCTTCGGTACCAATACGGTTAGACGCGATAACCGGAATCAGGTTAGCAGCGGCATGACCTTGCTGAACTCGTGTCCAGTGCGGCTGGCTGTCCCACTGTGGGAAAGCTGGTTCAGAGCCAATGGCCGTCGGATAGAAAATCAGTTCTGCCCCCATCAACGCCAGGCTGCGGGCGGTTTCCGGGAACCACTGATCCCAGCAGATGCCGACACCCACTTTGGCATAACGGGTTTGCCATACTTTGAAACCAGTATCGCCCGGAACAAAAAACTGCTTTTCCTGATAGGCGGGACCATTCGGAATATGGGTTTTGCGATACACATCCAGCACCGTGCCATCAGCATCAATCATCACCAACGAGTTGTAATAGGCGTTATTTGCTCGCTCGAAGAAACTCAACGGCAACACCACTTCCAGTTCGGCGGCCAGTGCGGAAAAGTGTTTGATAATGGGGCTGGTTTCCAGCTCCTGCGCCAGTGCATAATGCTCCGGACTCTGATCAATGCAAAAGTAAGGCGCAGCAAACAGTTCCTGAATCAGGATGATTTGTGCCCCTTTGGCATGAGCCTGTCGCACCAGTTTTTCGGCATTTTCGATATTGCCGGGTAAGTCCCAGGTACAGGCCATCTGTGTTGCGGCAACGGTAACTTTTGTCATTCGGAAACCTCAATCCTATCTATTTACATGCTGTTATTGAGCCACACCGATAATATTGGCTCAACAAGCGACTATTAAAGTTTAGGTCAGCAAATCATCCATGGTCCGGCAGAGAAAGACCTAAACGTCTTCTGCGCCGTAGCCTGGCCTTGGTTATTATGCCAGTTCATTGCGACAGATGAAGAGACTTTCACTGCCAGGCGGTACTGCACACAATGTGGAATGCACATGGCCTATCCGCTGTTTTATACCCGATAGATTTCGAGATGACTGGCATATCTATAGCTAACAATAAGAAATCCCGCCTTATTAGGCGGGATTCAGACTATTGGCAATCATGTCATCAACCTCAAACGCGGCCTGAAAAAGACGGTACATCCAGACGCGTGGACCATTCAGGCACGAATGACGTTATCAGTACAATTTCTTGGCCGTATCCAGCCAGTCACCCTTGAACGGGCGTTTCATGTTCTCAATGGCATCAATAATATCATGATGTACCAGTTTCTCATTCTGGATACCGACACAACGGCCACCGTACCCTTGTAGCAACAGCTCAATAGAGTACGCCCCCATGCGGGAAGCCAAAATTCGGTCATAAGCCACGGGAGAACCACCACGCTGAATATGACCCAGTACCGTGGCGCGGGTTTCACGACCAGTTTCCTGTTGAATATAACGGGCCAGTTCACTCACATCACACATCAGTTCGGTAATTGCCACGATGGCGTGTTTTTTCCCTTTGGCGATACCAGCCTGAATTTCGTTCACCAGATCTTCGGGTTTGAAATCCACTTCCGGCAATACGATAAACTCACAGCCGCCTGCAATCGCCGCGGCCAGCGTCAGGTCACCACAGTGGCGCCCCATCACTTCCACGATAGAAATACGCTGGTGGGAAGAAGACGTATCACGCAGGCGGTCGATTGCCTCTACCACGGTTTCCAGTGCGGTAAAATAGCCGATGGTGTAGTCAGTGCCTGCAACGTCGTTATCAATAGTACCCGGCAAGCCAATGCAGGGGAAACCCATTTCCGTCAGGCGCTTGGCCCCCATATAGGAACCATCACCACCGATAACCACCAAGGCATCCAGATTCCGTTTCTTCATGTTTTCGATGGCAACCTGACGTACCGCTTCCTCACGGAATTCAGGAAAGCGCGCTGAACCGAGGAAAGTACCGCCGCGGTTAATCATGTCTGATACGCTGTAGCGATCCAGTTGTGCCATCCGATCTTCATACAAACCCAGATAGCCATCATAGATTCCGAACACTTCCAGACCTTCCGTTAATGCTGATCGTACGACACCACGAATGGCAGCATTCATGCCGGGTGCATCGCCACCGCTCGTCAATACTCCGATTTTTTTTATCATGACAACCTCTGGATTTGTAGATGTAAATTCGCAGATTTTTCTATCGTAAGGTTAATGGCATCAATCGACACCAGTGATAAACCCTTCATCTTTTATAAGCATATTATAACAAATGCCCGTAGCTGAATTGATTCAGGTCAGGCTTAAAGACCAATATATTCCTACTCCATATCACACTTTTACAACACTATTACGACAAGGAGACAGATTTCACGGAGCTATAGTACCCATCGTCCCCGTTGTTCATCAGGCACCACAGAAACAGGATCCTGATGAATGATAATATCGGCGCCGAGAAAACGTCGTAGCAAAGCTTGCTCTATATCGTCGGCAATCTGATGTGACTCGACCAGTGGCAATGCATCATCCATTTCCAGATGAAGTTGAATAAACCGGGTAGGACCAGAACGGCGGGTTCTTAACTCATGACCACCAATGACCCCTGGCCATGATGACACAATACTAATAATTTCCGCGCGTTCTTCATCTGGCAATGCTCGATCCAATAATGACTGTATGGCATCGTACGCCATCCTCAATGCACTGTATAAAATATAAACGCCAATACCCAGCGCAAAGGCCGCATCTGCCCAAGTCACACCTTTCCAGCTCAAGGCCAGCGCGACCAGAATAGCACCGTTCATCAACACATCGGACTGATAGTGCAACATATCTGCCCGCACTGCCTGGCTGTACGTTCTCCTGATGACCCAACGCTGGAAGGCCACTAGCAGTAAAGTCGAGATCAGCGCAACCACGGTAACCCACATCCCGAGTTCCGGCGCATACAGCGGTTGGGGTGAAATCAGATGCTGCATACCGGTCAATAGCAGAAACAGTGCGGAACCGGAAATAAACATGCTCTGGGCCAATGCCGCCAACGACTCAGCCTTACCATGACCAAACGTATGTTCCGGATCAGCGGGTTGCAGTGAATAACGCACCACCAGCAAGTTAATGAACGAAGCAGCGATATCCATTAAGGAGTCCACCAGTGACGCCAACAAACTAACTGACCCGGTATACCACCAGGCAAAGACTTTTAGCCCAAACAACAGCAACGCAGTTGCGGTTGCCAGAAAAGCCGCCATCGTGACGAGGCGTGCGTATTGAGAATTCATACCTGACTCCTGACGGAATAAGGTGCTCAGTATACTGGATTGCCGGGGGAGAAAAACCGTGAAGGTTGCTATGTTGCCCAGTGGATTGTTGACGCGAAGTAAAACACTCATGTTACTTCGCGCCTTGAACGTCACTAACTCACTTACGTAAAATCTTCTGCAATCGGCCATGCTGCCAGCGCACCAGCCAGTTGCGCAGAAAAAACACATTAATAGCCTTTATCATCAGTAATCCTCCCCAAATCAGTAACGGCCAGAGAAACCAGTGGGTATGGGGATCGATTAGTCGATTAACTACAAATAAAACACTATTGATCACGGCAAACAAGATCAGGCTGCGCCAGAGTTTTCCTTCTTCATGCACCTGATGTTTAGCATCAAGAATTCGCTGTTCCAGCGATTCACTTTGCAGATGTCGCTCACCACTGTTTTCCATCAAATCCGCAACTCGTACCTCAAGGGCCGCGGCAATCGCGCTAAGCGTTTCCAGACTGGCTTGCTCGCCATTTTCGATACGTTGAATGGTACGAACACTGAGGGAAGCCAATTCAGCCAGTTGTTCCTGAGACCAGGCCCGGGAAAGACGCAATGATTTTATCGCATTCATCATAAACTCCTTTAGATATGAAACCGGGTACCAGCTTGAATCTGCATCTGGAAAAACACCACGACAGCGACCCGACAGCAACATGACATCATCCTGACAGGCAGCGGAAAAGCGGAAGCAGACGGCCATAACAGCGACACCACTCACTGTATCCTGCATACATTGACATCGAACCCATCGGCGAGAAAGATGATTGCCCCATCAGATATAGCGCCGGAGACCCCATGAAACACAGACCATCATCACGACTACTGATACTCGACCCACAACAACGGGTGCTGTTGTTCAAATTTAGCCATACCAATGATGCGCTGGCTGGCCAAACCTACTGGGCCACACCAGGCGGTGCCGTGGAAGCGGGTGAAACCTTTGAGCAGGCAGCCATACGGGAATTGCAGGAGGAGACTGGCATCATTATTCAGGATCCCGGCGTTTGTATCGCGACACGAACATTCCCCATGGTACTGTCCAACGGCGAGCAAGTAATAGCAGATGAGCGATTTTTCATCGTTTACACCACGGACAACACGCTGAGGGGTGACCAGTGGAGTGAGCACGAAAAACACGTCATCACCCAGTACAAATGGTGGTCACTGGATGAACTGGGTCAGACGACAGAAACCGTTTTTCCGCAAGAGATTGTCTCCATACTCAGCCAGCATGTCTCCACCTAAAAGAAACCGGACTCCCAAGTATTACTCACTCATATTTTATAGCGTTATTCAGGCATGACGGCACCTAATACGAGTGATAACGCGATGGCCGCTTCCATCAATAATTGCTGGCTGTGGGTATCGGCAGGATCGAACCGGCTGGTAGGTCCGGAGATACTCAATGCCCCCGCCAACTGGTTATCATGTTTGAATACCGGCGCGGAGATAGACGCAGTGAGATAGGTAGTCGATGCCTGACGGTTAGTCCCCGCACCGGTGGACGTAAACAAACCCGCGGGAAATGACCATTTCGCCGGCATACCCTGTTCAAAGGTGCGCAGAACATGCGCGGCGGAAGTATCATCCATTGGCAGCATCGTGCCGACCGGCACACTGGATTTTATATGCTGCGGCGAATCTTTACGCAGCAAACACAAACGGTAGTCACCATCACGGACAAAGAAAGTGCTGCTTTCCAATGTGGCGTCAGTGAGCTTATCCAACACGGGTAACACGTGCTCACGCAGATTAAATGTGCGCTCATATGTACAACCGAGCTGATAAGCGCGAGAACCGAGCTCATAGCTGCCATCCGCTCGCTTTAACACATAGCGTTCAGCTTCCAGTGAGAGCATATAACGGAGGATCACGCTCTTGAACAATCCGGTTTGCGCTTCTAGCTCACTCAGCGTAATGCCGCCCGGGTGATGAATAAATGCATCAAGAATGGCCAACGTCCGTTTGACGGCCTTGACCGAGCGATCAACATCAGTGGTTTTTTGCCTGGACATACCTACCCGTAAAATTAGCAAAAGAAGTAATGTACAAGGATTAGCAGACCCTGCCAATCAAGCGGTCACCCTTAAAATAAGCCACCGTATTATCCAGCATCCGTTGCTGTTGAGCGTCCTGAGCAGAATGCGTATTGGCCGCAATGTGAGGTGTGAGAATGATATTCTCCATCGATTGCAAACGGGTAGAGATTTCGGGTTCAAATTCATACACATCCAACGCGGCACCAGCAATACGCCGGTTCTCCAGCGCATCACACAGCGCCGCCTCATCAACCAGCATTCCTCGAGCGATATTGACCAGATGCCCTTGCGGCCCCAGCGCATTCAGAACCTGGGTATCCACAATATGGTAGTTTTGTGTACTGCCACGCGCGGCGAGCACCAGGACATCCGCCCATTCGGCCAGTTGTAAAAGATTCTCCAGAAAGCGATATGACACCACTTTCTGAGTACGGCTATGATAACCAATCGCCATATTGAACGCCTGCGCCCGCTGAGCGATTTGCAAACCGATTTCGCCTAAACCATAAATCCCCAATCGATGGCCTTCCAACCCAGGGACCGACGGATAACGTTCAACACTGTTTCCTTTCCATTGGCCGCTACGCAGGAAGCGTTCACTGGTTAAAATCTGTCGGGTACTGCTCAGAATCAACCCCAATGCAAATTCAGCAACACTGCTGGCGTTGGTGCCTGCGGCATTGGTTAGCGCAATCCCCCTTTGTTTCAGATACTCGCTATCAACGAACTCGATGCCAGAACCATAACAACTTACCAAACGCAGACCGGGTAGCGCATCTATCAGGGCCTTTTCCGTAGGAATGCCGCTCATGGTCAGCAACACCTCTGCTGATTCGGCCCCAACGGGAAGATCTTGCCCGTCGAGACGGGTCAACGGACCAATCAGGTGAAAATGCTCACGCAATTGCTGCACCAGACGGGGGGGAAGCATACGGGCCATCAATACGGTTTTTTTCATCATCGTCTCGCTCATCGGTTGTAACTCCTGCTGGTGTGTTTCCATTTCGTAGCTCCCCACTGTCCGCCTAATACCACCACCAACATGAAGGCCATCAACAGAAAAGTCGACATGATATTTGTGACAGAAGCCATCATTCCTACCAGTAAGTTCCCCAACGGCATGGTGCCCTGGAATGACATACCATACAGACCGACTACCGCTCCGCGCAGCTCCGACGGGCTGTGATGCTGCAACGTTGAGTTAATCATGGTCGAGAAAAATGTCAGCGACAAACCCAGTAGCAGGAAGCACAGGCTGGTCAACACGGGAAGGTGAGAGAATGAAATCCCCGTCAGCGCCAACACGCAACACCAGGGAGCAACACTCAGCCACTGCAATAGGCGCTGATGGGAAACCCTTGTGGAGATCAACAGCGCCGAACAGAGCGAGCCAATCCCGGCACTGCTGAAAAACCAGCCGGTGTAACGGGTAGTATCATGAAACCCTTGAGCAGCCAGCACCGGAATCAATGACTGATATGAGCCGGCAAATATACCGACAACCGCCAGCATCGGCAGGAAACGCACGGCAAAACTATCCTGCATGACGTAGCGGACCGCATTGCGCATGCCGCCCGCTTTGCGGTTTTTATAATCCGGCTCAACTACCTGTATCCTCCTGACAGCAAAAAACATGGTCATCAACCCACACAGCGAAATAACAAATCCCCCCGCTGCACCCACCTGATTAAAGCTGTAAGCCGCTATCGCCGGGCCAAACATCCTGCCGATATTAAATACCATCGTATTCATCGCCACAGCGTTATACATCAATGACTTATCATGGAGGCTACTGGTCAGTAGTAGTTGACGGGTCGGGAGCTCCATGGAAGAAATGCATCCGGCAACACCGGCAATCAGTAAGATAAATGTTGAGCTAATGAAATGAAGCGTCACGCTGGCTAACAGTAATGTCGAGATAATCATGGAGAGAAACAGGATCTTCATCATGATGACTTTGACGCGCGCAGGGGTCAGCCGGCTGCCAAACAGCAACGGAACAATCAACGCTGGACAATAAAGCAGGAAATTGAGCACCCCCAACATCCACGCAACATGGGTCATTTGCCATAACAATAGATTCAACGTCACGTTCTGCGTCCACAATCCCAGGATGGAGGCGGCCTGACCCATTAAATACCGGCGTGTCATCGGCTCTCTGAATACCGGGAAAGTACGAATCAGCGTCATTTCACTTCCTTGAACATCGCCACAATATGCACACACGAAGAATGAAAAAGAGATCCTTCCCGAAATGAACGAAGGAGCCGCCATGCGATACTCATGGCTCGCCCCGGGTCGCGTCAGAGATCTTATGCAAGACGCTGACAAAAGCGCTGAATCCGCAGGCACGCCTCCTCAAGCTGCGCCATCGAAGCCGCGTAAGAGAGACGAAAATTAGGTGCCAGACCAAATGCGCCACCGTGCACCAGCGCCACGCCTTCACTGGATAGCAGTGCTTCGGTAAAGTCCTGATCGTTGTGGAGCACACGCCCTTCCGGAGTGGTTTTCTGCAATGCACCGGCACAGGACGGATAAACATAAAACGCGCCCTGAGGCACCTGACAATTAATTCCTGGCGCCGCATTCAGAGCGGCAACGACATAGTTGCGGCGCATGATGAAACTGGACTTCCAGTCGGCAAAGAACGCCTGTGACCCCGTCAACGCAGCCACCGCGGCCCATTGTGAAATAGAAGAGACGCCAGATGTGGTTTGCCCCTGAATCGTCTCCATGGCGTTGATAAGCCACGCAGGGGCGGCACCGTAGCCGACGCGCCACCCGGTCATGGCATAAGCTTTTGATACCCCGTTGATCACCAGCGAGCGTTCAATTAATGCCGGTTCGACCTGGGGAAAGGTATAGAACGTGCAATCGTCGTAGACCAGTTTTTCATAGATATCGTCACACATGACCCAGACATGGGGATGACGCAGCAGGACATCCGCCAGCGCACGCAGTTCCTGATAGGTATATACCGCCCCGGAAGGATTCGAGGGTGAATTAAACATCAGCCATTTGGTTTTTGGCGTAATCGCCGCCTCAAGCGCGTCGGCGGTTAACTTGAATCCCTGTCGTTCACTGACGGGGACCGTCACCGGCGTACCGCCACTGAGCGCCACCATTTCCGGATAGGAAACCCAATAAGGCGCGGGGATAATCACTTCGTCGCCTGGATTTAACGTCGCCATCAGTGCGTTGGAGATAATCTGCTTGGCGCCGTTGGAAACGATGATCTGTTTGATGCCATAGTCCAGTTGGTTGTCCTGTTTGAATTTGGCGACTACCGCCTCGCGCAGTGCCGGAATGCCGGCTATTGGTGGGTATTTTGTCTCACCGCGGTTCATCGCCTGCAACGCCGCCTGCTTGATATGCTGCGGCGTGTCAAAATCCGGTTCCCCGGAGCTTAGCGCGATGACATCCCGCCCCTGCGCTTTCAGATCGCGGGCTAACTGGCTAACAGCATTGCTGGCTGAAGGTTTGATACGTGTGAGTACA
Source organism: Prodigiosinella confusarubida (assembly GCF_002847015.1). Lineage (GTDB taxonomy): Bacteria > Pseudomonadota > Gammaproteobacteria > Enterobacterales > Enterobacteriaceae > Prodigiosinella > Prodigiosinella aquatilis. The sequence continues at coordinate 748,067 of NZ_CP025085.1, read as the reverse complement.
TCAGATGTCATGCTCATGCTTACAATTCCTGTCAATGGCGGATATCAGCGACAAATTTTTGTGCGCGGGGATGTTGGGGTTGATAGAAAAAAGCTTCAGGCGTAGCCCGTTCGATGATTTCACCGCGATCCATAAATAACACGCGGTCGGCAACTTCTTTGGCAAAGCCCATTTCATGGGTCACACACACCATGGTCATGCCTTCCCTGCCCAGTTGCTGCATAACCTGCAACACCTCGCCGACCATCTCCGGGTCGAGGGCGCTGGTTGGCTCGTCGAACAACATCACCGGGGGTTTCATCGCCAACGCCCGTGCGATGGCAACCCGCTGCTGCTGACCACCGGAAAGCTGATGGGGATAGGCGCTCAATTTCATCGACAATCCGACTTTCTCCAGCAAAGCCATCGACACCTCATCCGCGTCGCGTTTATCACTTTTACGCACCCGGCGCTGTGCCAGCGTGACGTTCTGTAATACCGTCAGATTGGGGAATAAATTAAATTGCTGAAAAACAAAACCGATGTTGCTACGAAACTGATTCAGATCGATATCACTGGCACGGCTGTCGATACCATCCACCAGAATACGTCCGTTCTGGATCTCTTCCAGTCGGTTGATGGTACGGATCAAGGTCGATTTGCCTGATCCTGACGGCCCACAAACTACGACCACTTCTCCGCGAGCTACTTCTTCAGAAACGTTATTCAGCACTTTATTCGGCCCATACCATTTCTCAACGTTTTCTATTTTCAACATGTCGAGTCTCCTATATTTTCAGTTGTCGTTTGCGCTGAATAATGTTTTCCAGATAGCCGACCAATTGCGTCAATGAAAAGCAGATAATGAAATAGATAATCGCCAAAATACCAAAGACCTGTAATGGTTTGGTTAATTCGATGGTATTAATCTGATAAGCGGAATATGTCAGTTCTGCGACACCAATAACATATCCCAATGACGTATTCTTAATCAGGTTAATAAACTGATTAAGAATACTGGGAATCATGGTAAATAGTGCTTGCGGCAATATAACCTCTGCGAGAGTACGTGAATAACTAATCCCTAATGTTCTTGCGGCTTCAATTTGTCCAACAGGAATTGATTTTATTCCCGCTCTGATGACTTCACCTAAAAAAGCCGTTTCGTAGATAATTAATGCCACAGTCAGCGTCATAACACCTGAAATTGAGTGTCCGGAAAGCAGCGGCACGGCAAAATAGGACCAGAACACCAACATCAATACCGGCAATCCACGAATAACACTGGAAAATATCGTCGCAGGGATGAAGAAAACTTTATATTTGCTGGTTCTGGCAATACCGACCAATATTGCCAGCGGAAACGCGCAAACCAGACCACTGAGTGCAATAAACAGTGTCAAAATCAGACCGCCGATCGGCCCATCCGGATAAGCGCCTACCAGAAGTAAATTACGGTAATTCATTACAATAGCTATCATGTCACTCATACTATTGGCTCCTGGTCCGATACACTAAACGGTCACAGGTAAAGCCCACACTGACAATCAGCAACGAACCCAGTAAGTAGATGACAGAGACGATGGCGAAGGCATCAAAGGTTCTGAAGGTTTCATTTTCAATCTGTTTCGCGGCATAGGTCAGTTCTGCCACACTGATCGCCATTGCCAGACTGGTTGATTTATACAATGCCAACGATTGGCTGATTAATGGCGGAATAGAAATACGGATTGATTGCGGTAAAATAACATCCCGCATAGCCTGAGAAAAAGTCAGACCCAAAGCCCGGCATGCCTCCATTTGACCCTTCGCGACCGCACGTAAACCACTACGCAAATCTTCAGACATAAATGCAGCGGTATTCAACGTCAGTGCGATATAGGCAAAAAGAAATTCACTGCCGTGCTGATTAACCCATTCTGACAAGGTATAAGGTAATACGGCCGATAAACCGAAATACCATAATAAAAGCTGAACCAGTGCCGGAACATTACGATGATATTCTACATAAATAGCAACGAACCATCTTAAAGGTGTAATACCAGAAATACGCATAGCCGCCAAAAACAGCGCCAAAATAAAACCGGAGACCAAACATAAAATAAACAGAGTCAGTGTAGTTTCCAGGCCAGTTATCAACCATTGCAGATAAACACCCTGTAATAGTGAAAAGGGATCAAAATTCGTCATACGACTCGACTCCTCGGCGTATTGAAAAGCCAGGAAATAGATTCAATGCCACATTCATTTATGGTGAATGTGGCCTACCATTTCACGATCATTTTTCTCACATTATTCGGTACTGAGTTTCACTTTTTCAATAGGCTCAAGTTTGTGATCTCGTTTTACGTTATAAACGGTTTGCGGTCCCAGCCATTTATTCCAAATAGTTTCCAGTTCCCCGTCCTGCTCCATTTTTTCCAACGTGCTATTTACTGCCGCCAGAAATTCGGGTTCACCTTTTTTAATACCCAGCGCATTAGGTTCCCAGCCGATAGGCTGATCAATAAAAGCAAAGTCGCCTTTACCTGCCCGCAGATAACGCATACCCGATGTCTGGGCAAACGCCAGTCCACTTACCTTATGCTGCTGCAACGCCAGGAATCCGGAAGGCGAATCATGATAGGTAACGATCTGTATCTTCGGGAAAGATTTACGCAGCCAGTACTCTGAGCTAGAACCAGACGTCATCCCGACACGTTTACCATTTAAGTCGGCCAGCGAGTTGTACCCCGCCGCAACAGGAACCAGAATTTTCAACGGCACTTGAAAATGCGAATCAGTAAATTCAATCTGTTTAGCGCGTTCGGGGGTGTATCCCAGCGCAGCAGAAAGAATATCAACACGCCCAATTTGTAATTCCGGGATACGTGCTTCGACGGAAAGGCTTTTTTGCACCATCCTGACACCCAGGTGATCCGCCAGCGCCTGACAGATATCCACATCGAATCCGGTGACTTTACGCGTTTTTGGATTGACAAAGCCTAACGGTTCCGTGGTGGAAAGTGTGCCGCAGACCATTTCACCCCGAGCCCTAATCTCCTGAAGTTGATTCGCAGAAACCGAATTAACCATGCTGAGCAAGCCAAATAGTGAGCCAGCCAGCATGCCGATGTTGATTTTCCTTTGCAGAGTACGACTTGTTTCTTGTTTAGCCACCGGCTAATCCTCCCAAGTGTGAATTGAAAATGAAACGACGTTAATAACAGATATTTGATTGAGTATTTTATTTTCATAATGTCATTATGATTTTAAGAATGCATAACGGATGCCAAAATACGGATGAGTTGAGAAAGTAAAACAAGAAATGGAATAAATATTTATATATCAGTTAGATAATGAAGACTGAACGCAACAACAGATATGAAGAATATACCCGTGACGCCCCTGACGGCATTAACATCAGGTGTTCAGTAGTGTGATCTGTCGCACCGTTTTGGTGAGAAATTGCTCCACAGAAGGGAAAACAAAACGCACCACTTCAATAACCTATATTTAGTTTTCGAACCCAAAAAAAAGCCCTCCATCAAGGAGGGCGAAAAGACAGGGATGGTGTCTATGGCAAGGAAAACAGGTACATCTTTTACACACTACTACTCTCGGCACTACTCACTACCAGGAAATAACTCATTACTGAAAACACTATTTAGACAAACTGAAATTCTGAGCATTCTGGTTCATCATCGACATTTGCTGCTGTATTTTCTGCATATACTGCTGATGTTCCTGATCCAGAGTCTCCTTCTGCTCGGGTGTCAGCAGGTTGTACATTTGGTTGCACACCCTGGCAATTTCTACGCGGCGCGCGACCTGCATATGAACCATTTTGCTCACTAACGCCTTGACAGCAGACGTATCAAAATTTTTCGCCACCACCAATCGGTGCATATCTTCCATATCGCCGACATCGTAAGAAGGTGTGCCATGACGAACTTGCTGCATCAAATCACGCATTTGCTGACGCTGATGTTCCGTCAACGTCACACCATCAAACATGCTTTGCTGACTCTGGTCACATTTCATGGCAGATTCATCATAATGCCAGTCACCCATTGGGAGACTTTCAGCGGCTGCCGTCACAATGATGCCGGACCCCAACATCAGCAACGAAGCAAGTGATAATGTGGCTACGCGTCGCATCAATGACTCCTCAGTGTGGTGGTGGCTCAGCGAATTAATGAGTTCAGTCTAATCGCCTTGCTGCAAACATGCGTCAGACGGTGTAAAACTACGTAAAGTCATGGAATAGCGGCTATCTATGACGTATTTTGCCCATGGAGGTAGATAAATCATGAATAAAATCCTGTTGGTTGATGACGATAAAGAGCTAACGTCTTTGCTCAAAGAATTGCTCGAAATGGAAGGCTTTGACGTCGTTGTCGCCTACGATGGCGAACAGGCGTTAAGCGTCCTGGATGACACGATTGACCTGTTATTGCTGGATGTCATGATGCCGAAGAAAAACGGCATCGATACATTGAAAGAAGTTCGCCAGCGTTACCAAACTCCGGTGATCATGCTGACAGCCCGCGGCAGCGAGCTGGATCGTGTGCTGGGTCTGGAACTGGGTGCGGATGATTATTTGCCTAAACCGTTTAATGACCGTGAACTGGTTGCGCGCATCCGTGCCATCCTGCGCCGATCTAACTGGACGGATCAACAACATGCCGGTGAAACCAGTGCACCCACGTTGGAAGTGGATGGACTGCGGCTAAACCCTGGGCGACAGGAAGCCAGCTTTGATGATGTTGTACTTGATCTGACAGGTACGGAGTTTACGCTGCTGTATCTGCTGGCCCAACGTCTCGGTCAGGTTGTTTCCCGCGAACATCTCAGCCAGGAAGTACTGGGTAAACGGCTGACACCTTTTGATCGCGCTATCGACATGCATATTTCCAATCTGCGACGCAAGTTGCCAGAACGTAAGGATGGGTTGCCCTGGTTTAAAACCCTGCGCGGGCGGGGTTATCTGATGGTTTCCACTGCATGATTAATAGTCTGACCGCCCGTATTTTTGCTATTTTCTGGCTGACACTGGCATTGGTGCTGGTGCTGGTGTTGATGTTGCCAAAGCTGGATTCACGGCAACTGACATCGCTGCTCGAAAACGAACAGCGCCAGGGTCTGATGCTGAAGCGGCATATTGAAGCCGAACTGGCTGCCGACCCGGCAAACGATCTGCTCTGGTGGCGACGCCTTTTCCGCGTCATCGAAAAATGGGCGCCTCCTGGACAGCGCCTGCTGCTGGTCACGAGTGAAGGTCGCGTTATCGGCGTTCAGCGTAACGAAATGCAGATAGTGCGCAACTTCATCGGTCAGTCCGATAACCCGGAGTTTCCCAAGAAGAAAAAATATGGGCGCGTTGAGCTACTTGGCCCTTTTATTGTGCATGATGGCGATGATAATTACCTGTTATACATAATCCGTCCATCCAGTAGCCCGCAATCCGATTTTATCAACCTACTGTTTGACCGCCCACTCCTGTTGTTGATCGTCACCATGCTCATCAGTTCACCACTGCTGCTGTGGCTGGCGTGGAGTCTGGCAAAACCGGCCCGTAAGCTGAAGAACGCGGCTGACGAAGTGGCTCGCGGCAATCTGCGTCAACATCCGGAACTGGAGTCAGGTCCACAGGAATTTCTGGCAACCGGTGCCAGCTTTAACCAGATGGTCAGTGCGTTGGAACGGATGGTCACCGTTCAACAACGGCTATTGTCCGATATCTCCCACGAATTACGCACACCGCTGACCCGTTTACAACTGGCCACGGCACTGCTTCGCCGCCGTCAGGGCGAAGGCAATGAACTCACCCGAATTGAAACGGAAACTCAACGACTGGACAGCATGATTAACGATCTGTTGTTGCTATCGCGTAATCAGCACAAGAACGAGCTATCACGGGAAGTGTTGGGTGCCGACGAACTGTGGGACGATGTATTGGCCAATGCCAGCTTTGAAGCCGAACAGATGGGGAAAACATTGGAGATCACTTCACCACCCGGTGCCTGGATGCTGTGCTGCAATCCATCGGCGCTCGACAGCGCATTAGAAAACGTAGTCCGTAATGCACTGCGTTATTCTCATCACCACATTGCCGTGGCGTTCTCTGCGGATCGCCTGGGTGTGACCATTGTCGTCGGGGATGACGGCCCTGGTGTCAGCCCAGACGATCGTGAACAGATTTTCCGTCCGTTCTATCGTACCGATGAAGCGCGTGATAGGGAGTCTGGCGGAACCGGTCTGGGCTTGGCGATTGTGGAAAATGCCATTTCGCAACATAACGGCTGGGTAAAAGCAGATGACAGCCCGTTAGGCGGCCTGCAACTCACTATCTGGTTACCGTTGTACCAGCGTTAGTTTCCTGTTTATGATACTCGGTGCTGGATGTTCAGCGCCCAGTATATCTCTGACGTCCATTCATTGAGTTTTTCTTTAGGTCGGGTAGAGTGTGTGCTCGACGCCGTTAGTTTTATATTCGGCGCTGACAACGGAGAAATTATCCCATTAGGCGCATGTCTTGCAGGGAGTTCCTGGCCTAATGAGATAGGTTCTTAAATGTCACCTGACACCTCACCACAGGAAAATGGGCATGAAAGGATTATTTGTACTGGCTGGCGTCGCCATTACCGTACTCAGCACTTATGCGTTCGGCTCCAGCGACGGCATCTGTGGCTTTTCAGATGCTGATTGCGGTATACCAGCACTGCCCTACCTCCTGCCTGATAACGATACTCGCACGAATCTGATGCTGCTGGAAAGCAGTCGCAATCATATTGACTTACCCATTCCCTTGCCAGTGCCGGATCAGGCCAGTTCTCGTATTGATCCGTTCACTGCTTATCGGGTAATGGGACTGGCGGCAACGGAAGACACCACGCAAGACGTCACGCCAAACAATGCGGCGGATGACAATGCCTCCGCCGATGATGTGGTGGCGCAGGAGAACGCGGTGCTACTGCAAAAAGCCGGACTGCTCCATCTTCCATCAGCTACACAGGAAAAGCTGCGCGACCTGACACCAATGGAGATGGAAGGACGCTGGGTTTCTAATGATTTGACTGCGTTGGCGACTTTTTTCGATGTATTGCTAAATGATAAAGATCTGGATGACGCGCAGCGTATCTTGCTGGCACAAATCCGGATAGACATCATCTCGACCGACCATCCTTCCAAGGCGATAGCGACGGAACGGGTCAATCTGCCGGATAGTGGCCATGCGGGCGATCTCAAGCACTACCTCGATAGCGCCGCAGCGTTTTATGAAGGGAATCTTGATCAGGCGGGCAGCGGCTTCCAGCAACTGGTCAACGCCAGCCAGCCGTGGGTGGCGGAAACCGCTCGTTATATGCTGATACGCGTTGCCATTAATGACGCGATGAAAAACGCGCAGGACGAATACAACATGTTCGATGCGCGCAAGATGGATAAACAAGCCGGACAGACCGCCGTACAACGTATTAACGACTATCTGAAGCACTATCCGCACGGGAACTACGCAGATTCGGCTCGTGGATTGTATCGTCGTGCCTACTGGATCATTGGTGATATGCGTGAACTGGCAGAAAGTTATCAGAAAACGCTGGCATCGGTGAATAACGTCAGCGATTTACAGGAAGTCAGTAATGAAGTTGACAACAAATTGCTGGAAGACAGTCGATTTATTGCTTCGGCTGAAGTGCCCGTTCTGATGCTGGTGCAGGATATCAAACGCCTGCGTAGTGAGGATGGCTGGATGGGTCTTCCCGCGTTGAAGCAAGAAGAGATTAACCAGCAGCGGCCGTGGTTTGAAAAAGCGGGCATGCGGGATGAATATCGTTACCTGCAAGCTGCATTTCAGTTTTACCAACAGAAGGATTATGCGGCAGTACTCAAAACCATCCCTATGACCACTCGCCAGGACCTGACCCACACTACGGCGTTCAGTTCGCAGGTTCTGCGTGGTTTGGCACTGGACCATCAGAAACAATGGAGCGCCGCCACCGCGCATTGGCGTCATCTTTTAACCCTGAAAACCAACTATACCCAACAACAGTTTCTGCAACTGGCGCTAGCGCAAACACTGGTCAACAGTGGCCACCCGGAGCTGGTGTTCACACCGGAAAGTCCGATAACTAACCTGCGTTTTCGCTCGGCAATACTGAAAATCAGCGCGAATGCCGACCTGCTGCGTAAGCAGACCGGCCCCGAGCAAAGCCATGAAGAGCGGGCGATTGCGTTACATACCCTGTTAACCAAACAGTTAACACACGGTGATTACGCCGGTTACCTGAAAGACAGCGCATTGCTGAAATCTATTGCGCCGCTGAAAAGCACCGAAAACCAAAGCTGGAGTGAGGATGATCTGACAGTGTTTGACTGGGACGGCAGTGATACCGAAGATGGCTATCAATGCCCGACGTTGCAACAGACGGTCACCACGCTGAGCCAGAATCCGAATGATGCCCACGCCATTAACTGTCTGGGAGAATTTTTCCTGCGCACCGGAAATACAGTAGGATTCGATTGGGGAGAAAACAATATGCTCAGCGGCCTGACGGAAGCCGTAAGCCAGTTTACTGGTGATGAGCATAACCGCCTGGATGGTTACATGCAGGTCATCGCCTCTCCGAAAGCGCCACCGGAAGACAAGAGTTATGCGCTCTACCGCGCAATTTATTGTTACGCCCCCAGCGGCTATAACGACTGTGGATCACAGAACATCAGTAAGGCGACCCGCAGAGCCTGGTTCCAACAACTCAAAACCGAGTTTAAAGGCAGTCAATGGGCGATGCAGCTCAAATACTATTGGTGACGCGTATCGCCTTGCTGACCAGCCTTTTAGTGCTTAGTCCGGTGGTTTATAGCGCCGTTAACGCCGCTCACTATCATGCATTCTGGTTGTGGGCAGCTGTCCGGCCTCAGCCAGTGTTGCATCAGGCAGAGACACTTTATCTGCATCAGGGAGAGATCACCCGTCGTCAGGGCAAAACCGTCTTTCTGCGACAGGGAATTCCTGTCAGCAAGCTGCATATCAACCATTTGTGGCTCACCTATCGCGTCTCAACACTGAACATCAGTGAAAAGCAGCTACGCCGGATGTTAAAAATACGGGAGAAATGGCTCGCCAACGGTAATCAGGTTGCGGGTATTCAAATTGATTTCGACGCACGAAGCTATGAATTAGCACATTACGTAACCTTCCTGCAGACACTGCGGCGACAGTTGCCCACAGCGTGCCGCCTGAGCGTTACCGGCCTGCTGGACTGGGCGAAAACCGGTGACATTAAGCAGCTTAACCGACTGAATCACGTCGTGGATGAACTGGTGGTACAAACCTATCAGGGGCGCCATACCATCAATAATTACCGTGATTATCTGCCCGCCCTGCTGGCACTAAAAGTTCCCTTTCGTATTGGGCTAATACAGCATGGACGGTGGGACGATCGCTGGCAATATCGACTAGCCGCCTCACCTTTCTACCGCGGCGAAGCGGTATTTCTTATCAATCCGGTTCCTGCCCGACGGGTGCCGATCACCCATTGAGTCGATTTTCTGCGAACCAGAGAGAAGTATGGTTCACCATCCTTCTGGCAAGTATCGATATCACTAAAGACTAGCGCCGACCACCAAATCCGTTTTGTCGCCAGGCTTCGTAGCTAATAATCGCCACCGAATTAGAAAGATTCAGGCTGCGACAGTCAGGCTCCATTGGAATGCGGATACGACATTCCGGCGCAAAACCGTTACGGATAGCATCCGGCAGTCCAGACGTTTCCGAACCGAACAGCAACACATCGCCGGGCTGATAATTGGGCTCGTCATATGGACGACTGCCTTTGGTGGTGCAGGCAAAAATACGGCATCCTTCCACCGCCTGCAGAAATTCCTGATAGTTTTTATGACGACTGACACTGGCCAGATCGTGATAATCCAGTCCGGCACGGCGCAATTTTTTTTCTTCAAAATCGAAACCGAACGGTTCAATCAAATGCAGGAAACAGCCATTATTGGCTGCCAGCCGGATGATATTGCCAGTATTGGGTGCAATTTGTGGCTCGTAGAGCGCAATATGAAACATGGGATGAGGTCAATCGCAAAGAAAATTTTGACGGCAGTATATATCATTCATAGGGATCACCCCAAAACCGGGGGCTCACCGATGCCGGTGTCTATATCAGGACGATTCATTGATTGACGATTATACTTAAGATACGTTTACTAAAATGGACTATTGTTACCGAGGTCATATGAATAAAACACTTATCCCGGTCATACTACTGACTTCACTGCTACTGCCGCTGGCGGTACAGGCCGGTAATGCACAGGCGCCTTCAGCCCAGCAGAAAGAATTTGATAACGGCATTAGCAGCCAGAAAAAGCTGCTACAGAATATGCAACAGAATCAAAAGATACATCAACAGAGCCTGAACCAGGATATCAAGCAGCGCAGCCGTGAACAGCAACAGCAGTTGCAATTACAGCTCCAGCAACAACGACTACAGGCACAGAAACCGAATTCAAAATAACGCGGCAGAACCGGACATCACATCCGAACCCCCATCAAGGTCAGAATCAGCGGCGTAGTAACCGCCGCCAGCGCGGTAGACATCAGCAGGCTGGCGGCGATAGGACCACCCAGCACATTAAACTGACGTGACATCAGATAGATATTAACGCCTACCGCCATTGAGCCAAGTAGCACCACCACCCGGGTTTCCATCTCCGGCAGGCCAAGCGCCCGGGCCAACAGCCACACCACCAGCGGTTGTACCAACAATTTGATAATGCAGACAGCCATGCTGATCTGCCAACCATCACGGACACGGTATTCCGCCAGTCCCATTCCCAGCGCCACCAGCGACAGTGGTACCGCGATTTGCCCCAGCATGGCGATCGGCTTATCAATTGTGGATGGTAGCGACAACCCAGTGAGACTAAATAACGTGCCAGAAAGAATGCCAACAATCAGTGGGTTTTTCAGTACGCCAAGCGTGGTTTTAGTGAATCCCTGCATGGACAGCGTACCGTTGCGCGCCCACTCTACCGATATAGTGACCAACGTCCACAAAATCAGGCCATTAAACACCAGCACCAACGCTACTGACGGGATAGCTGCTGGCCCCAGCATCAGGGTAGCTATCGGCAAACCCAGCATCACGTTATTGGAAAAGATACCGCTTAGGGCAAATACAGAGCCGGATACACCATCCAGCCGGAATATCTTGTTGGCAATTAGCCGTCCCAGCACAAATACAATCATGCAACTGCCGAAAAAAGCGATCAGCAAACGAGCATCCACGGACGGTCGTTTGGAGAAATCGCACATCATGCGAAACAGCATGGCAGGCAGGGCAACGGAGAATACAAATTTGCTGAGAGCATCCGTGACCGCAGTAGACCATCTTCCGCAACGGATCAGGCCGTAACCCAGCATAATCAATACAAACAGAGGTAATGACAGGAAAATCTGGTGCCAGAGAGAAATGATAAACGTGGGCATTGCCCCTTCCTTAACGCTTATTTTTAACCGGCACTCAGTGCGCTAATCGGCAAGACAAGCAGAATTCAGCCGGCAGCAAAGTCTGCCCCAATCAAATCTATCCGGTCAGTACAGATACAGTCAACGCCCCATTGCAACAAGGTCCGTACTCGCGCTGGCTGATTGACGGTATAAACCAGTATGCGTAACCCGGCATCTTTCAGTAACGCCACTCGAGATTCATCCAGCAATTGATGATTCAGATGAATGGAGACACAGCCCAGGCGTTGCGTCAGGACTTGCCAGTCGTCATTCCATTCATCCAGCAACAGGCCACGCGGCAATCCTGGTACCGCTTGCTGTGCCGCCGCCAACGCCTCCACCGCAAAAGACGAAAGCAACGGCGCCACCGGATGGTCCCGCCACAATTGCTGGGCTGCCAGCGCGACCACCCGCCCGGTTTCAGCTTCACAGCCAGTGGTGGGTTTGATTTCGATATTTGCCGCCATACCATATTTTGCACAACGCTGTGCCACCTCAGAAAGCAGTGGCAGCGGCTCGCCCTTGAAATCCTGACTGTACCAACCACCGGCATCCAGCGTAACCAGCTTATCCCACGGCAACAAACCCGCCATACCCCAACCATTGCTGGTACGATCCAACGTGTCGTCATGTAGCAGGAAAACCTGCCCGTCCTGCGATAGCTTGGCGTCGAACTCAATCATCCGGTGACCGTGCCGGGCACCGACATCAATCGCCGCCAGCGTGTTTTCAGGTGCCAACGAACCGCCGCCACGGTGGGCGACGATAGCCGGGTAAGGCCAGTTATTTATCATGCTTCTATCCGTAATCCGCTTTGTGAATCAAATAAATGCCATGCTGTTTCCGGCAAATGCAGCCACAAGGTCGACCCCACGTCCGGGCAGTGTTCATGCGACAAACGCACAATAATATTTTGCCCCGCCCATTTACCGTGCGCCAGATTATCCGCGCCCAGCAACTCCAGTGTGTCGACGATCAGCGGAATGCCGCCCGCCGCTTGTGTAGAGAGCTGAATATGCTCCGGACGCACACCCAGCGTCAATGCACATCCCTGCCATTGTGGTTTCGGTATCGACAATGGAATGGCAAAATCGGGTGACAGGGCAAAACGGCTACCATCATCACTCATGTTTCCGGCCCATAGATTCATGGCCGGAGAACCGATAAAGCTGGCTACAAACAGGGACGCCGGGCGGCGGTAGATTTCCGCCGGTGCGCCAATCTGCTCGGCGACGCCTTTATTCATCACAATCACCCGCTGGGCCAGCGTCATCGCTTCCACTTGATCGTGAGTGACATACAGGCTGGTGGTTTTCAGTCGCCGGTGCAGTTGCTGCAACTCAAGACGCATCTGCACACGCAGCTTGGCATCCAGATTCGATAACGGTTCATCAAACAGGAACACCGACGGTTCCCGCACAATGGCACGTCCCATCGCCACACGCTGCCGCTGACCGCCAGACAGCTCACGCGGTTTACGCGTCAGCAAGGGCTGTAGTTCCAGAATACGGGCCGCTTCCTCTACTCGCTGGCGAATATGCCCTTTACCAAACCCGCGAATTTTCAGCCCGTAAGCCATATTATCGTAAACGTTCATATGTGGATAAAGCGCGTAGTTCTGGAAAACCATCGCAATACCGCGATCTTTCGGCTCCCGATCGGTCACCCGTTCGTCACCGATATAGATATCGCCACTGGTGGTCTGTTCCAGCCCCGCCACCATCCGCAACAGTGTGGATTTCCCGCAGCCGGATGGCCCGACCATCACCACAAATTCACCGTCTGCCACATCCAGATCAATGGGCTGAATTACCTGTGTTTTGCCGTCGTAGGATTTGGTAACGGCCTGAAGTTTTAAACATGCCATAAAAAATATCCGGGGGAAAATACGTAACGCCGCGCAACAGCGGCCCTCTGATTAACGGGCAAGATAACCCGCCATAACGTTTTATTTCTCACTATCAACCAGGCCGCGCACGAACCAGCGTTGCATCAGCATCACAACCAACAACGGCGGCAACATGGTCAGCAACATTGCCGACATCACCTGATTCCACTCGGTTGGGCTATCACCGATGGCAATCATGCTCTGAATACCGGCCACCGCCGTACCCAGACGAGCATCGCTTATAATCAGCAATGGCCATAGATACTGATTCCAGCCATAAATGAACGTGATGACAAACAGTGCCGCCAGATTGGTTTTGGATAATGGCAGCACCATGTCGAAGAAAAAGCGCATCGGGCCAGCACCATCAATGCGCGCCGCTTCCAATAGTTCATTCGGTAAGGTCATGAAGAATTGCCGAAACAGAAATGTGGCAGTGGCAGACGCCATCAGCGGCAGAGTCAATCCGGTGTAACTGTTCATGATATGGAGCTGGGACATCACCTCAATCGTCGGAAAAATACGTACTTCTACCGGTAGCATCAAGGTGATAAAAATAAGCCAAAAGAATAGATTACGGAACGGAAAGCGGAAATAAACGATGGCAAAGGCGGAAAGCATCGACACGCTGATTTTCCCCAGCGTAATGGTCAGCGCCATGATAAAACTGTTAATCAGCATCCGTCCGAAAGGGGCGCTGTTATTGTCGCCGACACCATGTTGCCAGATGTAGCTCAGGTTTTCCCACAAATGGCCGCCGGGAATCAGCGTCATCGGCACCTGAAATACCTGATCATGATCCAGCGTCGCAGCGACAAACGCCACATACAGCGGAAACAACACCACCAGAATGGCAATAACCAGCATGATATGGCTGAAAATATCCAACCCGCGACGTTTTTCAATCATTGCGTTCCTGATCATTGATAATTCACCCTTCGTTCGACAAAGCGGAACTGAATCACGGTCAGAACAATAACCACAAACATCAGCACCACTGACTGCGCCGCCGAGCTGGAGAGATCGAGTCCGGCAAACCCTTCGCGGTAGATCTTGTAAATCAGCGTGGTGGTGGCCTGCACCGGCCCACCCTCCGTGGCGGCATCAATCACCGGGAAAGTATCAAAGAAGGCGTACACCAGGTTGACCACCAGCAGAAAGAAACTCACCGGCGAAATCAGCGGTAGTACCAGATTGAAAAAACGCCGGACTGGACCGGCACCGTCAATCGCCGCCGCTTCAATCAGGGAGCGGGGTATCGATTGCAAGGCAGCCAGAAAAAACAGGAAGTTATAGCTGATTTGTTTCCACACCGACGCCAGCACCACCAGAAACATCGCCTGGCCGCTATTCTGTGCGTGGTTCCAGTTATACCCAACCTGTTCCAGTGCATAAGTAATCAACCCCATTCCGGGATTGAACAAAAACATCCACAATACCGCTGCGACAGCCGGCGCCACAGCGTAAGGCAGCATCAGCAGCGTCTGGTAAAAACGGCTGAAACGGATGACATAGTCCACCAATGCCGCCAGAAACAACGAAATAATCAACCCGGAACCCGCCACCAGAGAACTGAATACCAGCGTGGTGTAAAACGCTCCCAGGTAATAGGTGTCGTGGAGCAGGTTGACGAAGTTAGCCAGCCCGACAAATTGGCTGGATAACCCGAACGGATCCACGTTTTGTACCGAATACCACAGTGCCTGCCCGGCAGGCCAGAGGAAAAAAACCACAGTGATCGCCATCTGCGGTAAAACCAGTGCATAGGGTAGCCAGCTGCGACCAAAAACAGGACGGGAAGAGGTCATGGACATCGTTCTCAGAAAGGGATGGCCGATTCCTTTCGGCCCGGAATACAATTTTACTTATTGGCTTGTTCAAAACGACGCAACAGCACATTGCCGCGCGCTACGGCGGAATCCAGCGCTTGTTGCGGGGTTTTCTTACCAGTCCAGACGCTTTCCAGCTCTTCATCCATAACAGCACGAATCTGCGGCATGTTGCCCAGACGTATACCCTTGGTGAACGGCAACGGCGGCTTGTTCAGCATCTGACGAGTTGCAATATCTGCGCCGGGGTTCTTAGCATAAAAACCCTGCTGTTTGGTCAACTCATAAGCAGCAGTCGTAATCGGCAGATAACCGGTTTTCTGATGCCACTCGGCAGCAATTTTCGGCGATGTCAGGAACTGCAAGAACTCAGCGACACCTTTATAAGTTGCGGCATCTTTACCTTTCATCACCCACAGGCTGGCCCCACCGATGATGGCGTTTTGCGGTGCGCCTTTTACGTCCGCGTCATAAGGCATCATTGCTACGCCGAAGTTGAATTTGGCGTATTGGCGGATGTTGGCCAGTGAGCCGGAAGAAGTGGTAAGCATGGCGCAATCACCGTTATAGAACTTCGGGGTCGCTTCATCTTTACGGCCGTAGTAGCTGAAATCACCTTTCTTAAGCATATTTTCCAACATCTGGATATGCCTGACCTGCACCGGCTTGTTGAATTCCAACACAGCATCCATACCGTCAAAACCGTTGTTTTTAGTGGCGAAGGGCAAACCATTCCAGGCGCTGAAGTTTTCAAGCTGAACCCAGCCCTGCCAGCCGCTGGTATAACCGCACTTCATACCGGCAGCACGCAATTTGGCGGCGTCTGTGGCCAATTGCTGCCAGGTTTTAGGTGGCTGTTCTGGATTAAGACCGGCTTTTTTGAAGGCATCTTTGTTGTAATACAGTACCGGTGTTGAGCTGTTAAATGGCTGCGACAGCAGGTGCCCGGTTTTGGAATCGGAGTAATAGCCGGATATCGAGGGAACAAACGCTTTCTCATCGGATGGGATGCCGGCCTGTTGGAACACCTGGTAGACAGGCATGATCGCCTTGCTGGCCATCATGGTAGCCGTGCCCACTTCATAAACCTGTAAGATGGCAGGTGGATTACCACTGCGGAATGCAGCAATACCCGCCGCCAGATTTTGGTCGTAGTTACCTTTGTAGACGGGTACGATTTTGACATCGCTATGGCTCTGGTTAAAGCGGTCCACCAGCGAATTCACAGTCTTGCCCAATTCACCGTCCATTGAGTGCCAGAAAGGGATCTCGGTTACCGCCAGTGCCTGAGTGCTAAGTGCCATTGTAATGGCTACACCGGCTACGGCTTTACGAATAGCGTGGTTAAACATGCCTGTCTCCTGGAATCATTGATTACGCCTGAGTAAAACGGCGTGTTTTATATTCGGGAGCTAACATGGCATGCCCAGATGACAGAAAAATAACCACTAAATGACAGACAAATGACAACTGCATACGATTGCATTCCGCCACCGTGCGTTTGGCCTGTCAATCTGATTATCATGTCGCTATTGTTCGCAAAATACGCATTCCCATTTTATGTCGCGCACTGTTTCGACTACCAACAACACGCTATTTTTTATTATGTGAGAAAGTGATCTTTTTATTATCAGAATATTGCTTCCTCACAGGGCAACCCGCCCCGCGTCTCATGCCGGTCAGTTAAACACCGAGATACACGGGCCGACCACAGGAGTGCGGTGCCCCTCCGGGAACCTCATCCTGCATTTCCCCTAAAATCTGTCTATCGGCATAACAATGCCACATCACCGCGCCACCAGTACCTCAACGTCTATTTTCCTCAACGCGTCCTGTGCGGCAATGGGTAAACCATCGTCGGTAATAATGCTGTCAAATACCGTTAGTGGTGTCGCCAGATAGGTGGCGATACGACCGTATTTTGAGGTGTCGCTTAGTAAAATGCGCTTGCTGCTGGCTGCCACTATCGCCCGTTTGACGGCGACTTTGTCTTCATTGGGCGTGGACAAGCCGCGCAGGCTCCAGGAAGAAGCCGAAACAAACGCGATATCAATAAACAGATTACGCAGTGCCTGCGCCGCCGCTTCTCCCACGCAGGAGCAGTTTTCCCGGCACAAGGTGCCGCCGGTGTGGATCATACGACACTGGCTGGATTCAATTAAAAACCCGGCAATGACAAAATCGTTGGTGACAATCAGCAAATCGTCCCGTGCCGCCAGTTGCCGCGCCAGCGATAGCGTAGTAGTGCCTGCATCCAGATAAATACAGCTGTTGTGCGGGATCTGCTGCGCCGCCAGCCGGCCAATCGCGTCTTTCTGCTGGCTGAACATGACAGATTTATCCTGATGAGACGGTTCTGCCGCCAGCCGTTCCGGCGAACGCACACCACCGGACACACTGAGTAGTAGCCCATCCTGTTCCAATTTTTGCACGTCTCGTCGTACCGTCATGTGCGATACGCCCAGCGTTTCCATCAGTTCGCTGATGCTGACCACGCCACGTTCAGTAATCAGTGACAAAATCTTTTGATGACGCTCTACCGGTATCACCACGCACTCCTGTTAGTTTTCGTGATAAATATTGTGATATCACTCATTATTCAGGGTGATAATTACCATAAATTCACGTTATAAGCCATGCAGCGATTAACATATTCAACATAGCCTTAAATATAACCTGTTGATATAAAAAGCTTACTAACATTTATCACAAACATTGCTTTCACTGGAGCGTTTGATAATACCACCCGAATGTTAATTTATGTGATGACAGTCACCATAATAACAGACAACTGCGCTTACATTTAACACAATAGAACAAATAATCACTAAACTTAACAGGCGACAGTCATGAATGAAACCTTAACGTATTCGGTAGCGGTCATCGGTCTGGGATCGATGGGATTTGGTGCAGCCACGTCCTGCATCAACGCCGGGCTCACTACCTATGGCATCGATATCAACCCGCAGACACTGGAGCGCTTGCGCCAGGAAGGTGCGGCACAAACCGCCACCCGTATCGACGACTTTGCCAACCAGTTGGACGCCGTAGTCCTGCTGGTCGTGAATGCCGCGCAGGTGAAAAGCATTCTGTTCGGTGAAGCGAGTGTCGCCGCCAAACTCAAGGCCGGTACGGCGGTCATGGTGTCATCCACCATTTCAGCGCAAGATGCCAAAGACATTGCCGCACAATTGGCAGAGCATCAGTTGTTGATGCTCGACGCCCCGGTATCTGGCGGCGCGGTCAAGGCCGCTGCCGGTGATATGACCGTCATGGCCTCCGGCAGCGACGATGTATTCAACAAACTGGAGCCGGTATTGAACGCGGTAGCGGGCAAGGTGTATCGCATCGGCAACGAAATTGGCCTCGGCGCCACCGTAAAAATCATTCATCAGTTACTGGCAGGTGTGCATATCGCCGCCGGAGCAGAAGCAATGGCGCTGGCAGCCCGGGCCGGTATCCCGCTGGACGTAATGTACGATGTAGTGACCCACGCCGCTGGCAACTCGTGGATGTTTGAAAACCGGATGCGCCACGTAGTGGACGGCGACTATACGCCAAAATCCGCCGTCGATATCTTCGTCAAGGATCTGGGATTGGTGACCGACACCGCCAAAGCGCTGCATTTCCCGCTGCCGCTGGCTTCCACCGCTTTCAATATGTTTACTGCCGCCAGCAACGCCGGATTTGGTAAGCAGGATGACAGTGCGGTGATCAAAGTCTTCAGCGGTATTACGCTGCCGGAAAAACGGGAGGACGCATGATCACTCTTGGCGTTATCGCAGACGATTTTACCGGCGCTACGGATATCGCCAGTTTTCTGGTGCAGAATGGCCTGCCGACCGTACAACTGAATGGCGTGCCGGAAGCCGATTATCAGATAACGGCGCAGGCAGTGGTCATTAGCCTGAAGTCCCGCTCCTGTCCGGCTGAACAGGCGGTTACCGACGCACTGAAGGCGCTCGCCTGGCTACAGCAACAGGGCTGCCAGCAGTTCTATTTCAAATATTGCTCCACTTTCGACAGCACCGTCCACGGGAATATCGGGCCGGTGACCGATGCGCTGCTGGACGCGTTGGGCGAATCTATGACGGTGATTTCCCCGGCGTTGCCGGTGAATGGTCGTACCGTGTATCAGGGTTATCTGTTTGTGATGGGGCAGTTGCTGTCGGAATCCGGCATGCGTCACCACCCGGTCACCCCTATGACGGACAGTAACCTGCTGCGGCTAATGGAACAGCAGGCCAATGGACACGCAGGTCTGGTGCCATACGCCGTCATGGACCGGGGTCCAGCGGCGGTAAAACAGCATTTGGCGCAACTTCGGGAACAGGGATGCCGCTACGCGGTACTGGATACCCTGAACGAACAGCATCTGTTGACACAGGGCGATGCGCTGCGGGAAATGAAACTGGTGACCGGCGGTTCCGGGCTGGCTATCGGTCTGGCGCGGGTGTGGGCCACATCAGCGCCACAATCAACCACCGCCACGCAAGCCGGATTACCACAACCGGGCGCTGGTATAGTGCTTTCCGGCTCCTGTTCAGTGATGACCAACCAACAGGTGGCGCGTTATTGCCAGCAGGCCGCCCATCAGGCCATCGATGTGGCCCGTTGCCTTGAAAGTGAGAGCGCACTGCAAACTTATGCTCATGAACTGGCTCGCTGGGCAGAGGAACACCGCAACGACGTGCTGGCACCGTTACTGTACGCCACCGCGGCACCGGAAGCATTGGCCACTATTCAACAACGTTTTGGGGCACAAGCCAGCAGTCATGCGGTAGAAACCCTGTTCGCCTGCGTGGCCAGCCAGCTACAGACGGCAGGATTCCGGCGTTTTATCATCGCTGGCGGCGAAACCTCCAGCAGGGTGGTGCAAACGTTGGGCATTCGCGCGTTCCACATCGGTCCGACTATTTCCCCTGGCGTTCCGTGGGTTAAATCCACCGACCATCCGTTATCACTGGCATTAAAATCCGGCAACTTTGGTGATGAAGACTTTTTTGCCCGAGCACAACAGGAGTTTGCCTTATGACAGGTCGTCAGCCCACCCATGAGCAACTGGCGCGTGACGAAATGGTCAGGCTGGGTGCGTCATTTTTTCAGCGCGGTTATGCCACTGGCTCTGCGGGCAATCTTTCGCTGCTGCTGGATGATGGCACGCTACTCGCTACCCCGACGGGTTCCTGTCTGGGCGAATTGCAGGCAGAGCGACTTTCGAAGGTCAGGCTCGATGGAAAATGGCTTTCCGGCGATAAACCCTCTAAAGAAGTGAGTTTCCATCGGGCGCTGTATCTTAATAACCCGGCTTGCCGTGCCGTGGTACATCTACACAGTACCTATTTAACCGCGCTCTCCTGTCTGGAAGGATTAAATACACAGGATGCCATCCGGCCCTTTACGCCATATGTGGTAATGCGGGTTGGTCAGGTGCCGGTGGTGCCTTATTACCGTCCGGGAGATGCCCGTCTGGGTGAAGACCTGGTCGCACTCGCACCACACTATAGCGCCTTTCTGCTGGCTAATCATGGTCCGGTGGTCACTGGCAAGGATTTGCGGGCCGCCGCAGACAATATGGAAGAGCTGGAAGAAACCGCCAAACTGATTTTCATTCTTGGCGACCGACGTATTCGCTACTTAACTGGCGAAGAAATTGCTGAATTACGGAGTTAATCATGCCGAAATTTGCTGCAAACCTTTCGACCCTGTTTACCGAACTGCCCTTTCTGGAGCGTTTTCAGGCTGCCGCTGAGGCGGGTTTCAACGGCGTTGAATTTTTATTCCCTTATGAATATCCAGCCGAGGTACTGGCTGAGAAATTACAGCATTACGGGCTTCAGCAGGTATTATTTAATACCTCGCCAGGTAATATCGCGGCGGGTGAATGGGGAGTCACCGCGTTGCCGGAACGGGTAGAGGATGCGCACCGGGATATTGATCGCGCGTTGGAATATGCCATCGCCTTGAATTGTCCTTCCGTACATATTATGGCGAGTGTTATTCCAGAAGGTGCGGATATTTCTCTTTATCAGCGCACCTATATTGAGAATATTCGCTACGCGGCCGATAAGTTTGCCCCGCACAATATTAGCATCATGCTGGAAGCACTAAACCCGGGTCTGAAACCCCGTTATCTATTGGCCAGCCAATATCAAACACTGGAGATGGTAAACCGGATTGATCGCGACAATGTCTGGGTGCAGTTGGATCTCTATCACGCCCAAATTGTTGATGGTAATTTGACACAGATTATGCGGGAAATGCAGGGTCGTTACGGTCATGTTCAGATTGCCGCCGTACCGGGACGTCATGAACCTGATGAAGGAGAAATAAATTACCCATTCTTATTTGAAGAACTGGATCGTCTCGGTTATTCCGGCTGGGTAGGTTGTGAATATAATCCACGCGGGAATACAAAAGAGGGATTAGGCTGGATTAAACCCTGGCAATAAGTATATCGACATCTTTCACGTTACAATTGCATTGTCGCTTTCCTGTAACGTGACACTTATTGGATATGTTCATTATTATAAAAATGAAATTCAGGAGTAATTGTCATCACTGACCATTACTCCATGAACATCTTTTTATCTTAAAAAAATAAAAAATACTTCCTGCTATTACCTGCAATAACAGGAAAAACATCAACGCATAAATATTATTTAATTGAGGGTCAGAATTATGTCAACCTCAGCATTACTCTGCATCGCAATACTGGGCGTATTATTACTGCTCTTGTTAGTAATAAAAATAAAAATACAGCCTTTTGTGGCGCTATTAATAGTCAGCTTACTGGTAGGACTGTCTACCGGCATTCCCACCAGCGAAATCATGAAAGTGATGACCAGCGGGATGGGGGGCGTGCTAGGGTCAGTCACCATGATCATCGGTCTGGGCGCCATGCTGGGCAGGATGATTGAGGTTTCCGGCGGTGCCGAATCCCTGGCAAAGCGTTTTACTCAACTATTGGGAACACACCGGATTATTGCCGCACTAACCATCGCAGCATTTATTCTCGGTATCCCGGTGTTCTTCGATGTCGGTTTTATTATTCTGGCCCCGATTATTTATGGTTTTGCCAAGGTCGCCAAAGTATCACCACTGAAATTCGGTTTACCGATGGCGGGTGTCATGCTGACCGTCCATGTGGCGATGCCGCCTCATCCTGGCCCGGTTGCCGCAGCAGGGTTGCTGAATGCGGATATTGGCTGGCTGACCATGCTGGGCATAGCCGTTGCCATCCCGGTCGGTGTCATCGGTTTTTGGATGTCGACGTTCATTAACCGCCGCAACTACGCCCTCTCCATTGACGTTTTGGAACAGTTGCAGTTAGCCAAATCGGAAGACAGCACGACACCGCTGAATACCCGCGCACCGTCCGCCGGGCTGATCACCGCCTTGATTGTGATACCGATCGCCATCATCATGCTGGGTACGGTCTCTGCCACGATTCTACCGGCAGGGCATCCCATCCGTAATCTGTCCACACTGGTTGGTGCGCCGGCGGTGGCACTGCTTGTCGCGCTAACACTGGCATTTTTCTTTATTGCCCGTCGTCAGGGATGGACGCTGGAAAAAACCGGGATGGTGATGGGTGATGCAATGCCAGCGGCAGCCGTTGTGATTATGGTCACCGGCGCTGGCGGGGTATTCGGTAAAGTACTGGTGGAATCGGGTGTCGGTAAGGCACTGGCTGAGACACTAACCAGTATCCATCTGCCACTGATACCGGCCGCGTTTATTCTCTCCCTGGCACTGCGAGCCTCTCAGGGTTCAGCTACCGTTGCCATTCTCACCACCTGTGGATTGTTAACCCAGGCAGTTAGTGGTTTAAACCAGATCCAATTGGTGCTGGTCACGCTGTCGGCCTGTTTTGGCGGCCTGGGATTATCACATGTAAACGATTCTGGATTCTGGATTGTCACCAAATATCTTGGATTGTCCGTCTCTGATGGGCTGAAAACCTGGACGCTACTCACCACAGTACTTTCTCTGTCAGGATTTTTTATCATCTGGGGTTTGTGGCTGGTAATCTGATATTTTATTCCTGCATCTGAGAATCCTGTCACAGATGCAGGTATTTCTATGTGGCGATCGCCAACATTACAATCGACAAATCACGCTCACTTCCTTATTCTTATTATTAAATAATAGTTATTACCAAAGGAAATAGATGACTTGGTTTTTATTGTTATTATCAGTCAATTATGTATTTCCATTACACCCATCATTTTGCAAGTTGCAAGGGCGTTATCTGCCTTTCGTTACTCGGTTGACGCCTTCTTATATCTTGAAATTCATTGGGTATATAAACATTATACCCAAAATAATTCGAGTTGCAGGAAGGCGGCAAGAGAGTGAATCCCGATGAGCTTACTCAGATAAGTGATTCGGGTGAACGAACGCAGCCAACACACCTGAAACTTGAAGTATGACGGGTATAGCTGAACATATAATATGAATCATTATTTATTATCCAATAATAAAATACCAAAACAAAAGGCACTAACAAAAATTAATACACGATTTGTGAAAGAGAGGCCGAATTAAGCAAAATTATACACTGAAGTACCGTTTTCTTCTAAACGGAGCGATAAAAAACTCATGGAAATTAAGAAAAGTAAGGATATCTATGGACGTTTTAAAAAAGATGAAACTTGGCGCCATGCTGATTACCGGCTTCGCACTGGTGATTATCATTGGCCTGCTGGTCGCTATTTTTGGTCGCTCACAATTGGTTGCCCTGAGTAACGATATTCAATATCTCGCTGAAGAGCGTCTGACCGACCTGATACTGATACAGGAAACAAAAGCTGGCTTCGATATCAATGCCCGGCTGATACGCAATATCGGACTCAGCACCGATCCACAACGAATACAACAAGAAAAGCAGTTAATCGATAAACAAATCGCGCGTAACACAGCACTTCTCAAACAGCTGAATGAACGACTGGATACCCCGGAAACCCGTGCTTCGCTGGACCAGATGACCAAGGCACGTCCGGCGTACCTGAAAGCTTTCCTGCAAGCACTTGAACTCAGTATGTCCCAACAACCCGAGTTACGGGAACAGGCACGAGCAATCATGCTGAACGAAATGCAGACCGCCCAGGATGGTGTGTTCAAGGCATTGGATGGCATGGTTGACGCACAAAAAAACATGACCCTGTCCATGGCAACTAATGCCATGCACGAAGCAAAATCCGACGGTAACTTCATGCTGATACTGGCCATTATTTCCTCCGTACTTGGCATATTGGTCACTGGACTAATTAATCACATCATTAAAAGGCAACTGGGTGGTGAACCGATCTATGCCGCACAGATAGCTCGACAGGTTGCGCAAGGTGACTTATCCGTTACGATTTCTCTCCGCCCTGGGGACACGACCAGTGTGCTGGCGGCAATGAATGAAATGCAAAAAGGTTTGAGTAACGTTGTCGATCAGGTTCGCCAGAGCAGCGAATCTATCGCTACGGGGTCCAACCAGATTGCCGCTGGCAGCACCGATCTCAGCCAACGGACGGAAGAACAAGCCGCTAGCTTGCAACAAACCGCGGCTTCAATGGAAGAGATGAGTCAGACTATCCGCCAAAATGCAGATACCGTTCGCTCGGCCACCACGCTGGCTAATTCAGCCAGCGAAACGGCGGCCAAGAGTGGAGAAGCCGTCGGTAATATTATTCGCACAATGGAGGATATATCCGGCAGCTCCCGCAAGATAGGCGACATTATCGGCGTCATTGATGGCATTGCCTTCCAGACCAACATTCTGGCGCTCAATGCGGCGGTAGAAGCTGCCCGGGCTGGCGAGCAGGGGCGTGGCTTCGCCGTCGTGGCGGGTGAAGTGCGTTCACTGGCACAACGCTCGGCTTCCGCAGCTAAAGAAATTAAAGAGCTCATCAGCGAGAGCGTGCGAAAAGTGGAAACTGGCTCAAATCTGGTCGGGAAAGCGGGAACCACTATTGATGAACTGGTGCGCCAGGCACGTCATGTGGCCGATCTGATTAACGAGATTGGCACCACTACCCATGAACAGGAAGCCGGTATTTCACAGATTAATGACGCCATTAACCAGCTCGATCAGGTTACGCAGCAAAATGCCTCGCTGGTGGAAGAATCAACCAGTGCGGCAGACAGCCTGAACGACCAGGCATCACAGCTGGTAGAGCTGATGAAAGTATTTATTATTACCGGGGCCCAACACCACACGCCTCGGGAAAAAGTGCACCCCAAACCCAGACTGGCATTGGCCAACGGCGCCAACAAAGACTGGGAAAGTTTTTAATCACCCTGTGGTGTGAAAAATCTGATATCTGACGGAGCATTCCCGTCAAGGCGGGAATCTATCTGATAGTCAAGGCGTTAACATTAAGAGAGATCCCCGCTTTCTTTCACGAAGATAGCCGGAGTAGTCAAGCTTACAGCGTCCGTCGCAGGCGAGTAACGGCTTCGTGCATCTGTTCTTCCGTCGCGGTAGCAAAGGATAAACGCAGCGTTGAATAATCAGGTTTTTCTGCGAAGAAAAACTCACCAGGCACAAAGACCACGCCTTGTTCCAGCGTTTTTTGCAGCCAGTCGGTGGTATTAAATTCCTGACGAAACCTGGCCCACAGGAACATGCCGCCTTTCGGCTGGTTAAAGGTAATCACCCCACCCAGCTCCTTCTCCATCAGCGATGACAGTAGTTCACCCTTCACTTTATATGCCTGACGGATTTTTTCGATCTGTGCCGGCAGGCGGTTCAAGCCCAGATAGTATTCGGCAATAGTCTGAGACAACGAGCTGGCATGCAGATCCGCTGCCTGTTTGATAATCGCCACTTTATGCAGCAACCATTCCGGCAGAATGGCCCATCCAAGGCGCAGGCCGGGTGCCAGTATTTTGGAAAATGACGAGGTATAAATCACCCGATCAGCATATCCGGCCTCTTTCGCCAGTTGATATAGCGTGGCATGACGTTCATCGGTAAAACGCAACTCGCCATACGGGTCGTCTTCCACGATGATGAAATCATAGCGTGCGGCCAGTTCTACCAACTGCTTACGGCGTGCCGCGCTCAACGTCGCGCCGCTGGGGTTGCCAAAGTTCGGCACCAGATAAACGCCTTTGATACGTTGAGTTTCCAGCAGTGTCGCCAGTTCATCCACCACCATGCCATTCTCATCCGATGATACCGACATGATTCGCGCTTCTGCCAGTTCCAGTGTCTGCAACGCCGCCAAATAGGTGGGGCGCTCAACCACAAAGATATCCTGTGGATTTACCGTCGCACGCATCACCAGATCCAACGCTTGCTGGGAACCCGCTGTAACCACAATTTCGTCGGCGTGGGTTTTGAGCCCACGTAGTGCGCACAACGCCACAATCCGTTCGCGCAGCAAAGGGCTCCCTTCCGTTAAACCATACTGGAATGCCGACTTGGGCTGTTCGGTGATAGCTAATTGCGTGGCCTGATTCAGTCCCTCAAAATCAAACAATGCATCAGAAGGTATCCCTCCAGCCAACGAAATGACCCGGTCCATTTTGCTGTGCTTCAGCAACTCACGAATCGCGGAGCTTTTCAGGCGAGCCATGCGCTGCGCCAATAACGCTTCAATTGACATCTTGACTCTCACTTATGTATGGAAAGAAGATGATCACACCATGGGTCGGTTTTATCGGCCTGCAACAGCGTTGACCATTTCTCTCGAAAATTGCTAACCACCCAGATAGGCAGAACGTACAGCCTCATTAGCAAGCAACGCAGCCCCGGTATCTTCCAGCACAACACGACCGTTCTCCAACACATAGCCACGATCCGCCAGACGCAAGGCCTGATTGGCATTCTGTTCCACCAGAAATATGGTCATACCTTCTTCACGCAATTGCTGGATAGTATCGAAAATCTGCAAGATGATAATCGGTGCCAGCCCCAGTGAAGGCTCATCCAGCAACAGCAAACGCGGTTGACTCATCAGCGCACGACCAATAGCCAGCATCTGCTGTTCCCCGCCAGACATAGTGCCCGAACGCTGGGCACGACGTTCATACAATCGCGGGAACAGCTCATAAACTCGTTCAATTCGTTGTTGATACTGTTCGCGGTCGGCAAAAAAACCGCCCATCGCCAGATTCTCTTCTACCGTCATGCGGGAGAACACTCGGCGACCTTCTGGCACGATAGCAATGGCTTCACGCATGATATGCGCTGTTTGCCAGTCAGTAATATCCTTACCGTCGAAAATTACCCTTCCTTCCGTCGCCCGCGGTTCACCACACAACGTCCCCAGCAATGTAGTTTTACCCGCACCATTGGCACCGATAAGCGTGACGATTTCACCCTGGTTAATATGCAGGCTCACCTGATGCAGTGCCTGAATTTTGCCGTAGTGCGCCGAAACCTGATTCAATGACAACATAACCTTATCCTTCACCCAGATATGCTCGAATAACATCCGGGTTATTACGAATCTCTGCCGGCGTGCCCTGTGCCAGCGGCGTTCCCTGATTGACCACATAAATCCGATCGGAAATCCCCATCACCAGCTTCATATCATGCTCAATCAGCAGTACCGAAACCTGATGGTTATTGCGAAGATCGACAATCAAATCATTCAGTTCTTCCGTCTCTCTCGGGTTCAGACCTGCTGCGGGCTCATCCAGCATCAATAGTTCAGGACGTGTCACCATGCAACGGGCAATCTCCAGCCGCCGCTGCTGACCGTAAGCCAGATTCCCCGCCTGACGGTTCGCCACATCCAACAAACCGACCCGTTCCAGCCACACCTCGGCACGGTTTTGTGCATCCGTTTCTGCGCGACGAAATGCAGGTGTTTTCAACAAACCGGCAAACACACCACTTTTCAGGTGCTGATGCTGTGCTACCAACAGGTTCTCAATTACGGTCATTTCACGAAACAGACGCACATGCTGGAAAGTACGCACCACGCCCATGCGGGCAATCTGCTGGCCGGGTATTCCTTCCAGATGCTGATCACGCAAGATGATGGTGCCACCAGAAGGGCGATAAAAACCGGTCAGACAGTTAAATACCGTGGTTTTACCGGCACCGTTTGGACCAATCAGTGAAACGATCTCCCCGTTATACAGATCCAGTTCCACATTGTTCACCGCCAGCAGGCCGCCGAAGCGCATCATCAAGCCTTTAACCGACAATAATGGCTGCGTACTCATGCCTGACCTTCCTTCTTCTGCACCTTTAGCTTCATCTGCGGACGCTTCATCGGTAACAACCCCTGCGGACGCCAAATCATCATTAACACCATCAGCGCCCCCAGCAGCAACATGCTGTACTCATTGAGATCACGCATCAGTTCACGGGAAACCACCAGCAGAACAGCAGCCAGAATGACAGCAAACTGCGATCCCATACCACCCAGTACCACGATAGCCAACACAAAGGCGGATTCCGCAAACGTAAAGGATTCCGGGCTGACGAATCCCTGACGAGCAGCGAACAGCGTACCGGCAAAGCCAGCAAATGCGGCACTGATGGTAAAGGCGGTCAGTTTGATTTTGGTTGGGCTGAGACCCAGAGAACGGCAGGCGATCTCGTCTTCGCGCAGGGCTTCCCAGGCACGACCCAACGGCATACGCAGCAGACGATTGATCACGAACAACGTCAGTATTACCAGCAGCAGCGCCACCAGATACAGGAAAACGATGCGATCATCGGGATTATAAGTCAGGCCGAAGAAGTGATGGAATGTATCCCAGCCACCACCACGCGGGGTGCGGCTGAATTCCAGCCCGAAGAGCGTCGGTTTGGGAATCTGACTGATACCGTTCGGCCCACCAGTGAACCCGGTATTGTTCAATAACAGGATGCGAACAATCTCACCAAAACCGAGCGTGACAATCGCCAGATAATCACCACGCAGTCGCAATACCGGGAAACCCAGCAGAAAACCAGACAATGCGGCGGTAATCCCTGCCAGCGGCAGACTCTGCCAGAATCCCAACCCGTAATAATGACTCAACAGCGCGTAGGTATAGGCACCGATGGCATAAAATCCGCCATATCCCAACACCAACAAGCCGGAAAGCCCCACGACCACGTTCAGACCCAGTCCCAGCATGACATAAATCAGTGTCAGGGTGGCGATATCTACCGTACCGCGTGATACCAGAAACGGCCAGGCAATCGCGGCGACAATCAGTACCAGCGCCAGCCATTTCTGCCGTGGCGTACTACCATCAAAGCTCGGTAACACCCATGCCGGGCCGGAGAATTTCTTCATCCCTTGCGACAATGCTGGACGCAATAGCTGAAAAACAAAGACGATCGCGCAACCAGCCCCAATCCAGTACCAACGTACCGCTTTGGCACCATGTACCACCAGTTTCGTGCCGTCGAGACTCAGTTGCATTCCCATCAGGAACGTGGCCATCACCAGCAGTACCAATGCCGATATGATGGCATTAATCACATTGCGCTGCTTCATACCTTCTCAACCTCCGGACGCCCCAAAATACCGGTGGGCATCACTAACAGCACGACAATCAATAACGCAAATGACACAACATCCTTGTATTCCGTACTCAGATAGGCGGAAGTCAGCGCCTCCGCAATACCCAGGATTAACCCGCCGATCATCGCCCCAGGGATACTACCGATCCCGCCTAACACGGCAGCAGTAAAGGCTTTCATCCCGGCCATAAAACCGATATACGGATTAATCACGCCATAAAATTGACCCAGCAATACACCGGCGACCGCCGCCATAGCAGCACCGATAACGAAGGTCAGAGAGATGACACGATCCGCGCTGATGCCCAGCAGACTAGCCATTTTCAGATCTTCTGCACAAGCGCGGCAGGCACGGCCCATGCGGGAATAACGGATAAATAGCGTCAGCGCCAGCATCGCCAGAAAAGTCACCACCCAGATGATCAACTGCATGGTGCTGATGGTCGCGGCAAAACCGTTGCTTTCACCCAGCGTCCATTGCCCTTTCACCAGATTGGGTAACGCCACATCACGCGAGCCCTGGGTCAAACTGACATAGTTTTGTAGAAATATAGACATCCCGATGGCAGAGATAAGGGCAATCAAACGCTTGGAGTTACGCACCGGTTTATAGGCGACGCGTTCAATGCTCCAGCCATAGGCGCTTGAAATAACCACCGACGCAATGAAGGCCACGCCGATCAACAACCAGCCAGTATCAATGCCCATCATCATCAATGCGGCAATCACGATAAAGGAGACATAGCTACCGATCATATAAACTTCACCGTGGGCGAAGTTAATCATACCGATAATGCCGTAAACCATGGTGTAACCAATGGCAATCAGCGCGTAGGTACTGCCCAACGTCAGGCCGTTGAACATTTGCTGAAGGAAATAGAGGAACTGCTCGGACATACCTTAACCTTAGATATTGCCCCCACGTCTTTTAGCAGCAGGGGCATCGGCATTCAGGAGTAATACAGATTTGGCCAATTACTTCACGATGGAAGAAGTACCGTCTGCGTGCCACTTAAATACACCAAATTCAAACCCTTTCAGGTCACCTTTTGCATCCCAGCTTAATGTACCCATTACGGTATCAACCGGTTTCGCTTTCAGGTCGGCAACCAGTTTTTCCGGTTCCATGCTACCGCTGCGCTTCATAGCGGTAGTGAGTGATTGAATAGCGGCATAGGTCGTCCAGACAAACGGGCCGGTCGGATCCAGTTTTTTGGCTTTCAGCTCGTCGACAATCGGCTGGTTGGCAGGAACCTGATCATAGCGTTTCGGCAAGGTTACCAGCATACCTTCAGAGGCCGCACCCGCAATGTTGGACAAAGAAGAGTTACCAACACCTTCAGGACCCATAAATTGAGCGGTTAACCCTGCTTGACGGGACTGACGCAGAATCTGCCCCATCTCCGGGTAGTAACCACCAAAATAAACGAAATCAACATCGTCTTTCTTCAGGCGCGCCACTAATGAGGAAAAATCTTTATCCCCCGCCGTTATCCCTTCAAACAACACTACATTGGCGTTGGCTTTTTTCAGATTTTCCTGCACCGAACGGGCCAAACCTTCGCCATATTGTTGTTTGTCATGAATCACCGCGATTCTCTTCGGCTTCACAGTTTCCATGATATATTTCGCCGCCGTCGGCCCCTGATCGGAATCCAGACCGGTGGTACGCATGATCATTTTATAACCACGGGTGGTCAGATCCGCATTGGTGGCAGCGGGCGTGATCATGAGCACGCCCTCATCTTCATAAATATCAGAAGCTGGCTGTGTCGAAGAAGAGCATAAGTGACCGATAACATAGCGAATGCCATCGTTAATCACCTTGTTTGCTACCGCTACGGCCTGTTTCGGGTCACAGGCATCGTCATATTCGACGCCAACCAGTTTGTTGCCATTGACACCGCCTTTGGCGTTGATGTCAGCAATCGCCTGTCGAGCGCCAATAAACTCCATATCACCGTATTGTGCTACCGGGCCAGACATGGCGCCGACTACCGCAATCTTGATATCGGCGGCATTAACCGCGTGACTCATGGCAAACGCCATACACCCCATCAGCAATACTTTACCTGTATTTAATTTCATCCGTTTTTACCCCGTCGGTCATTTTTGGATATTGCTATAATCATTAACGATAATCGTGATTATCTACGCTTTCTTTATAAGTAATAACGAGTTAGGCTAAGTATTAGCAATAGTTTATAATAAGGCTTTATTTTTCATACCATTAAACAGGAATTTTATGCTGTAAAGCAACTCATGCTAACAGAAATAAGCGATACGAACAGGATAAAATACCAGCCTTAAAATCCAACTTTTATTTTATACATGGTTAGTTATGCTGGTTTATGCATCATATATCGATCCATTACTCGAAAAATAAGCAACAAAAAAAACATTTCCCCTGTTAACCGTACAGAAAAAGTTACACAACTTTTTTGATACAGGCTCACTACAATATTTTCATGAATTAACTGGAGCATCATCAAATGAAATTAACGGTTGAATGCCTGACTACACTTAGCGAACAGGACAGGCTTGATCTCGCCAAAATCTGGCCACATCAGAATTTTGAACTACTGGAAAAAGAGTTGAGTGAGGACCGTAAATTGTTTGTCTCCCGTTTTAATGGCCATTTGCTGGCAGGCGTATTCGTTGAGATAGAAGGGAAATATGCCGAACTGACTGATTTGAAAGTACGGGATTCAACTCGACGTCATGGCGTAGGGAAATATATGATCGAAGAAGTACTACGCGCACTGCCTCAGATAAAGGAGTGGTGGCTAGATGCGGCCGACCACGCGATGGTCAGCGAAGAAGTCATGGACAAGTTCATGCAGTCCTGCGGTTTCTATCCGGTATCAGGCGGGTGGGAATATACGGTTCAGAAATAGGTGTGGTGATGGTGATAAGAACATAAAACGACCGGACACTTCCGGTCGTTTTGACTTGCCCTTCCGCGCTGTAACTACGCTTCTATCGCAGTGCGCAGCTTTTTCATGGCATTCTTTTCCAATTGACGAACACGCTCAGCAGAAACACCATAATGATCGGCTAACTCCTGCAACGTGGACTTGTTGTCATCGTCCAGCCAGCGGGCGCGGATGATATGCTGACTACGTTCATCCAACCCTTCCAGGGCAAAGCTCAATTTATCGGCCGCATGACTTTCCCAGTTATCTTCCTCGATGCCGTCAGCAAAGTCAGAGGATTTATCCTGTAGATAAAGCATCGGCGCCATTGCATGGCCCGGTTGTGCATCATCATCCGGCGTCGGATCAAAAGTCATATCCTGCGCTGACATGCGGGATTCCATTTCAAGGACATCTTTGCTGGACACGCCCAGCTCACGCGCTACCAGTTCAACTTCATCCGCACTGAACCAGCCGAGGCGCTGTTTAGTCTTACGCAGATTAAAGAACAGCTTACGCTGTGCTTTAGTGGTCGCAACTTTGACGATACGCCAGTTACGCAACACATATTCGTGGATTTCCGCCTTGATCCAATGTACGGCAAAGGAAACCAGACGAACGCCCACATCAGGATTAAAACGACGCACCGCCTTCATCAGACCGATGTTGCCTTCCTGGATCAAGTCCGCTTGCGGCAAGCCATAACCAGAATAATTACGGGCGACATGAATAACAAAGCGCAGGTGTGGCAGGATAAGCTGCTTGGCAGCCTCCAGATCTCCCTGGTAATGCAGCCGTTCAGCCAGCGCCCGCTCTTCCTCTGCCGTCAGCATCGGATAGGCATTGGCGGCACGAATGTACCCTTCCAGACTGCCCTGGGGAACTAAAGTGAAAGTTTGCATATCTTTGGTCATTCAATCCCTCTCATAAAATCGTTCATGCAGTAATGAATCATTAAGCATCATACCCATCGCTACTCTGTAGTACTTTTGTGCTGCAAATGGCACCGACGACAAAATCCGGCTCATGTATGATTAAGAGTGGTGATTTACACTATAAGTTCCTACATTTTTATCCATCTTGTTTTACATATCAAGATGGAAAATCCGCAATGTGTAAACACAAAACAAGCGAAATAATGCGCTGAAAAGCACCGTAGCAACACGCTACTTCTGCTGTACGCCTGTGTACCACTAAAGCAGAGTATATCAAAAAAAGCTTATTCCGGTGTAAAACGGCGTAAATGTTGTACTGTAGCCAACCAGGCAGCCAACCAGCCGATGATGGCGGCGATCAGAATCAGCAACACGGCTTCATCCCAGCCTAACCCTTGCACCGTGAACGTTGTACCGAATACCGATGCGACCTGTTTAACGCCAACGGCCAGTTTCCAGACCAATGCCTGCGACAAGATCAATGAGAACACCGCACCACAAAACCCCAGTAGCGCCCCACCGTTCAAGAACGGTCGCAAAATGAAACCATCGGTGGCGCCAATCAGCTTCATGACGTTAATCGTATCACGACGGCTGAAGATGCTCAGACGTACGCTGTTGCCAATTACCAGGAATACCGCTACCACCATCAGAATGCCAATGGTGGCGGCAATCTGACCGACCAACCCGGTTAACGCCATCAGCCGCGAGAACCAACTGTCATCCATTCGGACTTCATCCACACCTTGCGTTGCCGCAATGCGGTCCCGCAGTGAGGTAAGCGTGTCGGTACTCTGAAAAGTGAGTTTGGGGGTCACTATCGCTACGGCAGGTAGCGGATTCTCTTCCAGCATATCCAGCGCACCACCAAACCCGGACCAGTTACGAAATTCACCCATCGCTTCGGCGCGGGACAGATAATTAACCTTATCGACACCGTCTTCCGTCTTGATTTTATTGATAACCGCCTCGGCGGCGTTATCATCCAGCGATTTATCCAAATAGACTGTCAGTTGAGGTGTCGGATACCACTGAGCCGCCGCCTGACTGACATTTTTCCAGACCAAATAACAGATACTGGGCAATGTCAGGGAAATAGCGATAACCATGATGGTCAACAGTGTTGCCAGCGGCTGACGCAGCATATCTTTCAGAGCACTCATCCAGGCATAACGCCACTGCTCCCGCCAACCACCGCGCAGTGACTTGGTTTTCATACTGGGTTTGTTCGTTTTACGGGCGCGATTCACCATCGTAATGTCCTCCCAGCATGCGTCCCTGAGACAGGGTCAGTACCCGATAATTCCGGCATGAAATCAGTCCTGTATCGTGGGTTGCCATCAGCACAGTCACCCCGACCCGGTTAAACTCTTCAAACAACCGCAGAATACCCTCCGACAGTACATCGTCCAGATTGCCCGTTGGCTCATCCGCCAGAAGTACCACGGGTTTGTTCACCACCGCACGGGCGATGCCCACCCGTTGCTGTTCACCACCAGAAAGCTGAATCGGATAATTGCGCGCTTTATCCAGCAGGCCAACTTTATCCAATGCCGCTGACACACGACGGCGAATGTCTTCACTGCTGGCACCGGAAATGATCAACGGCATCGCCACATTCTCATAAACAGTACGATCCATCAGCAAATGATGATCCTGAAAAATCATCCCCACCTGTCGACGCAAGAAGGGTATTTCACGCTTTTTAAGACGGCTGATGTCATGCCCACCGAACAGGATATGGCCTGCGCTGGGGCGCTCAATACCGCAAATCAGTTTCAGCAGGGTACTTTTCCCTGCACCGGAATGGCCGGTCAGAAATACCATCTCAGCGGGGCGAATATGAAAATCTACGCCCTGTAAAGCCTGACGTCCGCCGAGATAAGCTTTACTGACCTGTTCAAAGCGAATCATCCGTTCTCATCCTCGCGAGCAAATTTTTAGTCTTCACGGGCAAACAGGGCCTCAATAAAATCATCAGCCTTAAACGGTCTCAAATCTTCAATACTTTCCCCAACGCCGATATACCGGATCGGGATACCAAACTGGTCGGCAATAGCAAATATCACACCGCCTTTGGCAGTACCATCCAGCTTGGTGAGTGCAATACCACTCAGGCCGACGGCTTCGTTGAACAGTCTGGCTTGACTGACCGCATTCTGTCCAGTGCTGGCATCCAGCGTCAGCATGACTTCGTGCGGAGCCTCTGCATCCAGTTTTTTCATCACCCGCACGATTTTTTTCAACTCGTCCATCAAGTGGGCTTTATTTTGTAAACGCCCGGCGGTATCGGCAATCAACACATCAACTCCACGCGCTTTCGCTGCCTCAATAGCATCGAAAATCACCGAGGCGGAATCAGCACCGGTATGCTGCGCGATCACCGTTACATTATTACGTTGACCCCACACCTGAAGCTGCTCTACCGCGGCAGCACGAAAAGTATCCCCCGCCGCCAACATCACCGATTTCCCTTGTGCCTGATACTGACGCGCCATTTTGCCAATAGTGGTGGTTTTGCCGACACCATTGACACCAACCATCAGGATGACAAAAGGTGTTTTACCTTCAATATTCAGCGGTTCATCCACTTTTGCCAGAATGCCGGCCATCTCTTCTTTGAGTTTGGTCATCAGCATATCGGTATCTTTAAGCTGCTTACGGCTGACATGGTCCATAAGACTGGTGATAATTTTACGGGTAGTTTCTACCCCAACATCAGCAATAATCAGTTGTTCTTCCAACGCTTCAAACAGATCATCATCAATTTTCCTGCCACGAAACAATCCGACAAATCCGGAACCCAGATTTTGTCGGGTTTTGACCAGACTGCGTTTCAGTCGGGCAAAAAATCCTTCTTTGGTCGGACGCTCCTGGGGTGCCGGATTGGCGTCCATCTCTTGTGGCAATTCCTTTTCCGACAAGGCGTTGGCTTCACGATCTTCTGCTACCACGGGTGGTTCATCAGGTTCCACTTCTGCGGACGATAACGAAATCGTCACGTTTTCCACCACAACGTCAGATTGTTGACTGACAACCTGTTTCTCATCTTCCTGCGAGACCACGGGTTCATCATCCGGCTCTGCCGTCAAGGGCTGCGGCGCAGAGGTGTCCGTTGATAACGGTGCATCCGGAACCAAATCAACCGTTTCACCTGTGTCAGGTTTCTCTTGCGGCTGCTTGGTGTTCTCTTCTTCCTGCCGCTTTAATCCCAGCCAGGAAAACAATCCGCGCTTCTTCTCTTTTGCCATATTGTAATCGCGCTCCTCGCCACCCAGTGCGGCGAATAAATAATCAATGAAGTCAACAAAACAACGAGTTTAACACTTTCCCGACCACAGCAACACGCAGCGAACGGTACCTCTGACCGACAATCTCCGTAACCAAGTATGTCAAACCCACTGAAGAGAAAAGCCGAAGGAGTCATCCTTTACACCAGATAACCATAACGATGTCATCTTATACATTCCCTCTACCGCTGACCGCCGTTAGAATAGCGCTATTCTATTTTACGGCAGAGCCACTCTCGGTACCGAAATTCGGTAAAACATCACGCTATGGCAAAACAAAATGCAAAATCGTCAACTGGCCAAATCCGGATTATCGGCGGTCAGTGGCGTGGCAGAAAACTTCCCGTACCGGACAGTCCCGGATTGCGCCCAACGACGGACCGGGTACGTGAGACATTATTCAACTGGTTGGCGCCGGTTATTCAACAAGCACGTTGTCTGGATTGCTTTGCCGGCAGTGGTGCACTCAGCCTGGAAGCACTGTCTCGTTATGCTGCCCATGCCACATTATTAGAAACAGAGCACACTATTGCCCGACAATTGGTGCAGAATCTGACATTACTCCGGGCAGAAAATGCCAACGTCATCAATACGGATACACGGCAATGGCTGGCGCAGCCGGGTGAGCCTTTTGATGTCGTTTTTCTGGATCCGCCGTTTCGCAAAGACTTGCTTAACAACACCCTCCATCTGTTGGAATCGCAAGGCTGGCTGGCTCCGGAAGCCTGGATTTACATAGAAACCGAAGCAGAAAATCATACGCTGTCCATCCCGAAGAACTGGCTATTACACCGGGAAAAGATAGCAGGTCAAGTGGCTTATCGGCTCTACATCCGCCAATAGCATGGCATGATTGCGATACAAAGAGGAAATGATGACGATTTGGATTAATTTTGGCCGGTTACTGATGCTCGGGGTATGGAGTTTTCTGATTTTTAATCTGATCTCTCCTTTCCCCCGGCCGCTGAATATTTTCATGACCGTCGCGATGGGGTTCATGATACTGATGCACGGCATCCAGTTCCTGTTGCTCAAGACCAGTCAACCTAAAGATGCGCCTCCCCTCGACCGGGCATTTCAGCTACGCGTCTTCCTGTTTGGTGTGTTCGAACTGCTGGCGTGGCAGAAAAAACAACCGCCCATCTCGCCCCGCAAACACAGATAGCCATAGCAACCAGGCCTGGAGAACAACGTTCATCCAGGCTCGATGTAACGAATCGAAATAGCCAAACAGAAGATTCAGGGATTTTTACCTGGCAAGTAAGGAAAATGGGAAACATTGTCGCCCAGCTCTGAAATCCGCGCACTCCCCTTGTCCCGCTCAGTCACCGCGTCGATACGGATCACCGCCTGTAACGGAATAAAGCTGCGACTGACGCCGGCAAATTCGGTTTTCAGTTTCTCAATTGAGGGATCAACCAGTAGCGTTGATTGGCTATCGAAAACAAAGTCGGCAATTTCAATAAAGCCGAACAGATTGCTCGGTACCAATTCTCGCACATAGAGCTGATAGTTCTTGCCGTTATTTATAAACTGAATACGGTAAAGTGCAGGTTCAGTGCTCATGCAACAACGCTCTCCTTCGACATATTGCCAACACTTGTCATGTCATACGCTACAAAAAAACTGGCCGTTAACATAACATGAAGCTTGCCGCCTCGCATTAGCCGTTACCGATGTTGTTGATCCCGCTAACAGTCCCTACACTGGGGAGAACATCACCTGATGACAAACGATGAAAACGGCTTGTCCAGGGCTGGCTACAAGCTGCTTACTGTCGTCAGTGTTTTTTCGACCGGTCAATTAACTGAATCAAGGACAATCTATGCTGTGGTCTTTTATTGCTGTTCTCTTCTCTGGCTGGTTGTACGTCGACGCCAGCTACCGTGGCCCCGTCTGGCAGCGCTGGCTGTTCAAGCCCGTGACACTGTTGTTACTGGTTGCTTTGGCCTGGCAAACACCCATTCTTGGCATCCCGGGATATCTGGTGATAGCAGGGCTGCTGGCAACGCTGATTGGTGATGCACTGCTGCTGCTTCCCACCCAACGACTACTATTTGCCATCAGTGCCTATTTTATAGCACACCTGCTCTATACGGTGAGTTTTCTCTCTTCGCAATTATCCCTGAGCTTCTTCTGGCCGCTGCCGCTCGTGCTGATAATACTTGCTGCACTGCTGATTGCCGTATTGTGGCAACAGTTGGGTACCCAACGCTGGCTGGTTTGCGCCTTTGTGGTGATGACCACCATCATGGTCTGGGTGGCAGGGGAACATTACTTCTCGCTGGGTACTGATTACAATTTCTCATTGCTGGTGGGTACAGGGCTGCTGTTCATTGGTCATGCTATCTGGCTGATCCAGCACTTTCGCATCAGCTTCCGAGCCCAGCGTGCCATTGTGGCGGCCTGCTATTTTGGTGGCCATTTTCTGATTGTCAGATCGCTCTATTTTTAAACGTTTTAAACGTTTTAAACGGGCTGACTACTGGTTTCCTCAGGTATGACGGTGTAAAGTTTCCGATGAGAATGACTATCAAACAGGAGTAACCTATGCATCCTCATCACCATACTGAAACCCCTCGTTGCCGTTGTGGCCACCATCACGAACCGGCTTCCGCGGCGTCGGCCCATACTGGCTGTTCAGCAATAGCCGCGTCGCTCAATCCGATAGCGGCAACCGAGCGTGATGGCGCCCACAGCGCATCAGATGACAGCGGCAGCGGCAATGCCGATACCGATGACCCCGACAGCGATGAGCGAGCTCCTCTCTCTCGTCAACGTTTCAGTTGGATAATCAACGGTATGGATTGCCCCAGTTGTGCCAGAAAAATCGAAACCGCTGTAAAATATATTCCCACCATTGATCAGGTCAACGTGCTGTTCGCTACCGAAAAACTGGTCGTCGATGCCCGTACCGATGTACGAGAACAGGTTCAGCAAGCCGTTCACAATGTCGGATTTACGCTTCGAACCACGGATACATCCTCCTCAGTTGTTTCCCAACCTTCCAGCGTTATGCAGGGCAACGGTTTCTTAATCCTGTTCGCTCTGCTGGCGATGGCAAGCTGGATGATATCGTTTATCTCACCTTCTAAGAGTGAAGCGGCCTTTTTCACCACAACGTTAGTCGGCCTGATACCGGTTATAAAAAAAGCCTGGCAGCTTACCCGGTCAGGTTCCCCCTTTGCCATCGAAACCCTGATGAGCGTAGCGGCACTGGGCGCGTTGCTTATCGGCGCTATTACCGAGGCCACGGTAGTGTTGTTACTGTTCATGTTGGGTGAACGATTGGAAGCGTACGCGGCGCAACGAGCCAGAAGCGGCGTTAGCGCATTAATGAAATTACTACCGGAAGAGGCCATCACTCTTCGTGGACAGAAGCGAGTTACCGTTCCTCTCACCGAGCTGATTCCCGGCGATATTATTGAAGTGTCTCCCGGCGGCCGGCTACCTGCCGATGCCCGGCTGCTGACCATTGACGCCAGCTTTGATGAAAGTGCCATTACCGGTGAATCCATCCCGGTTGAACATCATCAGGGAAGCCGGATCGCAGCGGGTAGTCTGTGTGTTGATCATGTGGTGCAATTGGAAGTGGTATCCCAACCGGGAAACAATGCTATTGACCGTATGTTGCAACTGATTGAAGAAGCAGAAGAACGTCGGGCTCCCATTGAACGTTTTATCGACCGATTCAGTCGCTATTACACTCCCGCCATCATGTTGATTTCGCTGCTGGTGATGATCGTTCCTCCATTGTTGCTGTCGCAACTCTGGCAACCCTGGATTTACCGTGGCCTGGCGCTGCTGTTGATCGGTTGCCCCTGCGCATTGGTCATTTCGACACCAGCGGCGATTACTGTCGGGCTGGCGGCGGCGGCACGCCATGGCGCACTGATCAAAGGCGGTGCTGCCCTGGAATCTCTCGGCACGTTACGTATTATCGCATTTGATAAAACCGGCACACTGACCGAGGGAAAACCACAAGTAACGGATATCATACCCGCAGAAATGGTCAGTGAGATGGCGTTGCTGGGCCGTGCCGCCGCCGTAGAATCCGGCTCACACCATCCGTTGGCACAGGCGATTATCCAGCGGGCACAAGCGAGCAGTAAGTTGCTACCTTTCGCAGAGGCTCGTCGCACACAAGCTGGCATCGGTGTGGAAGGCCGGGTTAATGGCAAACATATTCAGGTCAGTTCATCTTCCCGATTGTCTAACGACGTCCTCACACCTGTGTGGCAACAGCAGATTGAGCGGCTAGAAGGGGAAGGTAAAACCGTGGTGGCAGTACAAGAGGAAAACCAGATGTTGGGCTTACTGGCATTACGTGACGGAGTACGTCCGGATGCCAGCGCCGCACTTGAATCATTGCACAGTATGGGAATCCGATGTGTGATGCTAACGGGTGACAATGCGCGTGCTGCTGCCGCTATCGCGCAAACGCTGGGAATTGACTATCGTGCCGGTCTACTCCCGGCGGATAAGGTCGAGGCGGTCAATGCACTGAATCGGCAATACGCCACTGCCATGGTGGGTGACGGCATTAACGACGCCCCGGCGATGAAAGCCGCAACGATTGGCATCGCTATGGGCAACAGCACTGATGTGGCACTGGAAACAGCAGATGCCGCCTTAACCCATAGCCGATTGACTGCGCTGGTAATAATGATCGATTTATCCCGGGCGACCTACCGTAATATCCGTCAGAATGTGACTATCGCACTGGGACTAAAAGCGGTATTCCTGATTACCACGCTGATGGGTATTACCGGATTATGGCTGGCGGTGCTGGCAGACTCCGGCGCCACCGCACTGGTTACCGCCAATGCACTGCGGCTACTGAGCAAACGGGATTAATATTGCAAAGGGCGCTAAATATCATCAGGTGTTCAGCGCCCTGTAGACACGATACAAACGGGTATTTTACTGGCCTTTACGCAGCAGATAACGATACGGCAGTTGCTCTGTCATCTGGGCCAGCAACTCGTGCTCCATATAGCGGCAAAAACCCGGAATATCACGCGTAGTAGCAGGATCATCAGCGATGATCAGCAGCGTTTGACCCGTTTCCATCTGTCGCACAGTTTTGCGTACCATCATCACCGGCTCCGGGCAACGCAGTCCCTGTGCATCCAGCGTTTTATCCGGGTTGGTAAAGACATCAGCCATTAGAATTCTCTGTTTGCGGTGTTTGTAGTCAATAAAAGAGTAGAAGCGCCCTAGTTTACCTTGCGCATTTTTCGGTGCAAGCCATCAAAATACTTGCATGAAAAGTAACCATTGCAAAGATAAGACAATTGCGTATTATGCCGCGTCGTGCCGTAATATGAGGCGAAAAGATTTGTTACTTTTGGGTTCCCTCCCCCCAATAACCAAAAAGGTCATACTATGTTTCAATTTACTCCGCAGCAGCGACTCACCGCCCTATGCTGGTTGTCGCTATTCCATGTTCTGATCATCACGTCCAGTAACTACCTAGTACAGCTCCCTATCATGATTTTTGGTTTTCATACCACCTGGGGTGCGTTTACCTTTCCGTTCATCTTCCTGGCAACCGATCTGACGGTACGAATTTTCGGCGCACCGCTGGCACGCCGCATTATCCTGGCGGTAATGATACCGGCCCTGATGATTTCCTACCTGGTTTCCTCACTGTTTTATCAGGGAGCCTGGCAGGGTTTTGGTGTGCTGAGCGAAGTCAACATCGTGGTCGCCCGTATTGCTTCCGCCAGTTTTATGGCCTACGTATTGGGGCAGATTCTGGATGTACAGGTCTTCAATCGCCTGCGTCAACGCCATGCATGGTGGGTTGCACCGTCGGCATCTGCTGTACTGGGCAATCTCGTTGATACGATGGCGTTTTTCTTTATCGCGTTTTACCACAGCACAAACCCGTTTATGTCAGCACACTGGGGAGAGATCGCGATGGTGGACTATGCATTCAAAATCACGATCTGTACGATATTTTTCCTGCCAATGTATGGTGTAGCGTTGAATATGCTGCTCCGGCGCCTGAGTCGGCAGGAAAAAGATACCCCTTATCCGGCAGCTCAAAGCGAAAACTGATTTCGGAATAACCGGAAAATTATCTTCTTTGTCAGGTTTTACCGGTACAAGACAGGGTTTGTGACAACAAAACGCTTGTTTTTACTGCCTGAATCGGGTGCCATAACACCGTATCGGTTTTATTGACAAAAGAAGGGACCCAATGCCGAATATAGCAAAATACCTCGGAATCGGTCTGCTGGCGGCAACGCTGGCAGCGTGCGACGGGAATAGTGACAAAAACGCCGCGGTGCAAAGTAAAAGTGCAACGGCCGAAAAATCAGCGGGACAAACGGTTACTCTGCTGTCAGGGAAGCTGTCGTTTATCTTACCGGCAGGCCTGAGCGACCAAAGCGGTAAACTCGGCACTCAGTCGAACAATATGCATGTCTATGCCGACTCAAATGGCCAAAAAGCCGTGATCGTTATTTTGGCCGGCAACACGCCTGACACGCTGGCCGTACTGAGCCAACGTCTGGAGGATCAGCAACGTACCCGTGACGCCAATCTCCAGGTAGTGACCAACAAAGCGATTGAGATAGACGGCCAGAAACTACAGCAGTTGGACAGCATCATCACCAGCGGCGGACAGAAAGCCTATTCTTCCGTCGTACTGGGTAAAGTGGATAACCACCTGATGACATTACAAATTACCCTACCCGCAGGCGATCAACAGCAGGCACAAAGCGATGCGGAAAGCATTATCAGTACGCTAAAACTCCGTTGACAGAGGATCAGGGTCGTAAACGGCCCTGACACTGATATCACAGAATTACACTCGTCTTAATGTGTCTTCCGACACAATCAGGGAACGTCGGTACAACCGCCAGATCAGCAACAATCCCCCCAACAACAACAATGCCGCTGCGAGATAAATTGACGCGACACCGGTGTACCCCATCAGCACACCAGCAACCGGGCCCACAATACCCAGAGAGAGATCGAGGAAAATAGTGTAGGTTGCCAGTCCACTGCCTTGATTTTGTGGTGATACCGCTTTCACGGCAACGACACCCAGTGCGGGGAAAACCAGCGAGAATCCCGCTCCCGCCAGAAAGGCCCCTACTTCCGCCATCGCAGGATACATTGCCAGCCACACCAGCAGCAATCCCACACCTTCAACCACAAAACACACGAAAGAAACCGCCAAACCACCAAATCGGTTAATCACATTGGGAAACAGTAAACGGGTTCCGACGAAAGCACAGCTGAAAATACTCAGCGTCAATGCGGCCCCTTCCCAATGTTTATCGTCATAAAACAACGTGATGAAAGTGGCGATAACACCAAATCCGGCCGAGCCC
Source organism: Prodigiosinella confusarubida (assembly GCF_002847015.1). Classification (GTDB taxonomy): domain Bacteria; phylum Pseudomonadota; class Gammaproteobacteria; order Enterobacterales; family Enterobacteriaceae; genus Prodigiosinella; species Prodigiosinella aquatilis. The sequence continues at coordinate 703,909 of NZ_CP025085.1, read as the reverse complement.
AGGGCCAGAATAACGCCATATACCCATACTTTGCTCAGCACTTCGCGAAACGGTAATTTTTTCCCCGGTGTGGCGCTTACAGCCTGTCGTGGCAGCGCCAGCAGAATGGCGGCGGTTGTCACCAGCATAATGACCTTTGCCAACAGCATCAGCCCGCCCAGATGGTAAATCCACACCCCCAGCGGCGCTCCCACGGCCATCGCCCCATAGGTTGCAATACCGTTCCATGAAATCACTCGGCCAATATGCCGTGCCCCCACCACGCCGATGCCCCACAACGTCGCCCCGGTACCAGCAAAACTCTGCCCGATACCCAGAATGATGCGCCCCATACACAGCAATAATAATGCCAGCACCGGCGAAACATCATTCCAGGCCGCCAGCGCGTAGAAAACCCCACTCAATAACGCCCCTGCCAACCCCAGTACCACAACGTTTTTAGGGCCTTTTTCATCCGCATAACGCCCAGCATGCGGGCGGCTCAAGAGGGTAGCGAAATACTGTAGGCTGATCACCAACCCGGCCCAAAATGGGCTGTAACCAAGATGGTCGTGAACATAACCAGGCAAAACCGCCAGCGGTAAACCAATGGTCAGATAACTGGCAAAGTTAAACATCACCACGGAAGCAATACGCACATTAAGGCGCAACGCGCTCAGTGATGGTTCTGGCGGCGACAGAGCAGGCATGAGAGATTGACTCACTTAACATTAACGTTTGCGGGGCAAACGTGTTAAACGAAAGATTAGTGTTAACAGCAAGAATCAGCAGTATAAACAAGCCGGTCAAGACTTTCAGCGCTAATTGATGCCATATCAATTATTGTACTGATCACCGAGTATTGACCAACCCAAGTGCAGCGCACAAAAAACCGGAGTTATCGTGATGTCAGTTATAATCCATAGGATGGATGACCGTATTCAGGAGATAATGTCATGCCAGCGATGCCAGACCGACAACGTACCACACCGAAAACTCAGAGTAATGGCAACACGCCAGATCCCACATCATTACTGTCACGGATGAAACGGTGGAGTGAGCGGCTAAAAACGGTCCCTAGCGTAGCGCACTTTATCCGAGCCGGGGAACGCTTTAATGACCGGATGGGGAATCAGTTTGGCGCGGCCATCACCTATTTCTCTTTTTTGTCTCTGATTCCCATTTTGATGGTTTCTTTCGCAGCGGCGGGCTTCGTGCTGGCCTCCAATCCGGATATGTTGGCGGAACTGATCAACCATATCGTTAATACCATCAGTGATCCCAACCTGGCCAATACGCTGAAAAACACGGTCAATACCGCCGTGCAGCAACGTACTACCGTAGGTATTACCGGTTTACTGATTGCGCTGTATTCCGGCGTTAACTGGATGGGTAATCTGCGTGAAGCGATCCATGCCCAATCCCGTGATGTCTGGGAACGTAAACCACATGATGAAGAGAAACTCTATTTTCAGTACCTGCGCGATTTCTTTTCGCTGATTGGGTTGCTTATCGCCCTGATTATCACCCTGTTCCTGACATCAGTGGCGGGTACCGCACAAAGCACCATCGTTATTGCGTTGGGTCTGGACGGCATCGAATGGCTGCGACCGGTGATGACACTGATCACACTGTCTATCTCCATATTCGCCAACTATCTGTTATTTATCTGGATACTGTGGGTGTTGCCACACACCAAACCCCGACACAGCGCACTGCTGCGCGGCACACTGATGGCGGCTATCGGTTTTGAGATACTGAAGTTCGCCATGACGGTGGCACTTCCCTGGCTTGCCCGTTCACCTTCCGGCGCCGCATTTGGCTCTGTCATCGGCCTGATGACTTTCTTCTACTTTTTTGCTCGGCTAATACTCTTTTGTGCGGCATGGATTGCAACGTCAGAAGATAAAGGCGATAACACAGTGGATGACGGTGTCCCGCCACAATAGGCGTCACGCTCCGTAACGATTTTTGTACTTTATTACCCGAACAGACAGGAGAAAACATGCCTTTCGTTAATATCAGAATCACCAAAGACGGAGCAACGGCAGAGCAGAAGAAACAGCTGATTGCAGGGGTAACACAAGTGCTGGTGGATACCCTGGGGAAAAATCCTGCCACCACCATGGTTGTGATTGATGAAGTGGATACCGACAACTGGGGAATCGGTGGCCAGTCTGTAACTGAACTGCGTAAAAAATAACGCCACTGCGCCAAGCACACCGTGTATCGGATTGGGAAACTGCTGGTTTTCCGATCCACATCATGAAAAAATAAAACATCGTTTCATCGCTCTTGACTCTACGCAGTGTAATGTTGAGACTGACGCTGACTTTTTCCTGGTTACTTACCGATTTACTTTTTCAACAGGCCGGCTTGTCATGACTAAAAAAAACATTGCCATCATTGGCGAATGCATGATTGAACTGTCGCAAAAAGGTGCGGATCTCAGCCGCGGCTTTGGCGGTGATACTCTGAATACTGCCGTATATATTGCACGTCAGGTAAAGCCCGACGCGCTGGATGTCCACTACGTGACCGCGCTGGGTACCGACTCTTTCAGCACAGAAATGATAGCCGCCTGGCAGAGTGAAGGTGTCAAAACCGATTTGATCCAGCGTATGAATGACAAGCTGCCAGGCCTGTATTTCATCGAAACCGATGCCAGCGGCGAGAGGACGTTCTATTACTGGCGTAACGATGCCGCCGCCCGTTACTGGCTGGAAAGTGATGATGCTGAAACCATCAGTAAGCATTTGTCACAATTCGAGTATATCTACCTGAGCGGTATCAGTCTGGCCATCCTTAACCCGACCAGCCGTCAGCGTCTGATGTCCGTGCTACGTGCTTGTCGCACCAACGGTGGAAAAGTCATTTTTGACAACAACTACCGCCCACGTCTGTGGCAAAGCGAAGAAGAAACCCGGCAAGCCTATACCGACATGCTCTCTTGTACTGATATCGCCTTCCTGACACTGGATGATGAAGACATGCTGTGGGGCAAGCAGCCGATAGAAGAGGTGCTGACACGTACCCACAAACTGGGTGTAACGGAGGTCGTGGTGAAACGCGGTGCGGATTCCTGCCTTATTTCTCTGAAGGGTAAACCGCAACTGTTAAATGTTCCAGCCATCAGCTTACCGAAAGAAAAGGTCATTGATACTACCGCCGCAGGTGATTCATTCAGCGCTGGCTATCTGGCAGTGCGGTTGAATGGTGGCAGTGCGGAAGAGGCAGCCAAACGTGGGCACCTTACCGCCAGTACTGTCATTCAGCATCGCGGTGCCATCATTCCGCCAGACGCCATGCCAGCCTGGGCATAGCATCACTCATAACCGTTCTCCGTCACCCCAGGCGCCGGAGAACGCATGAAAGAAGCGCGCTCCAGAGAAGAGCATCCTCATGCGCTTTCTATATCACGTTACGCGCAAGTGATCAGCTTCAGGCCGATTGCATCAGCGTCGTTCATTAGGTTGCCGGAGCCGCTTCTACGGGCGTTTCCACCACGGCAGGAGACGCGCCTTCAGCTGGTTTCATCAGGCGGTTATACGTTTCCATCAGCGCTTTTATGTTGACCTCCGGCTCCCCCTGCTTTTGTACCATCACTAGCGTAGCATCTTGAGAAAATTGCTGACGTAACTCCTGATTCAACATTTCCAGTGTGATTGAGGACAAATAGTCATGACGTAGTTTCTGATATTGCTCCGGGGCGATATCGACGACGCCATTTCTCTGCGAGCGCAATCGCTGTTCCATAAGAATATCGGTGCTGGTACGGGCATAGGTAGCAAATAATTTGCTGAGCTCATCGGTTTTACGGGACAGCAATGTATCAAACTCAGCCTGGGATAAACCTTTATCCCGTAAATAAACCAGTTCTTTTGCCAGAAACACGACGTCTTGTTCAACTGATTCACTGGTGACATTATCCAGATGAATGGCGCACTGTGCCCGGCCATACATCACATTACAATCAAAGCGTATGTTGGTGTCTTTCAGAGGGCTTTCTTTCAGTGCCTGTTGCATATGCCAGAACAGCGCTTCCCGCGCCAGATCGCTGTGCCAGTAACGGGCTAACGCCTGTGAGTCTCGAATCTTTTGCCAGGGCCTATCCCAGACCAGAGAAATCGTGTCCTGCTTCGCATTGCTGCTCATCAAGATGACGGGTTCCGGCGGAATTGGCGACAATGTTGGCATAGGCGATGGTGATACGCGCTTGCCGTGTAATTTTGCGAAGACGTTATTAATCTGCTCGATGATACTGCGATTATCTACATTCCCTACCACATACAGCGTCATGGCATCCGGGGTGTACCAGGTTTTATAAAACTGGGACAACTGTTCAGTGGTAACCGGAATTTTCATCGGCTGATCAGGATCATGCGCCAGCAGTGTGGAGTCCTTCATCAGGCGATAATGCCAGCTGGGATCCCGTGGGTTGGCCGGTGCGGTTGTCACCGGGTCCATCGTTTTCAACGCTATGGCAATCCGATTATCCGTAATCTGTAGTTGACCCGCCGTATTTGCCAGCCAGTTCAGTGCATCCTTCAATAACTCGGGACGATTATTCGGCAAACTCAAATTGTAGGAGGTGAAATCATAGGATGTGGTGGCAGGTGGCAGTGGATGATCACTATCCGCTGATTGCCAAAGTGATGGTAATTGTCCCGCAGAGAAATGCTCACCGGGCGTCAGTGCCAGGCGAGGAATAAAATGGGAAAAGCCCGCTTGTTGTGCATTTTCTGACAGCGACCCGGTATTTATCACCAGACGTAATTCGATTCGGTCACTGGGGCGCTGGGGAGTGCTCAATAGTTGCCAGGTAAAACCATTATCCAGTTTTCCTTGTTGCCAGGCAGGATCCGGTTGTAGCGTTTCAGCCTGCACGTTACCGCCGACAACCGCCAGCAACATTCCACCAACTAAAAGACCTATTTTGGTGCCCTGCATGTGAACCCCTACTTTAATCACTATCCAATACGGTATGTTTTTTGTGAATGTCAGTGACACTTATCCCATCACCTTATGTCTGTGCACCACACAAAAAGAGAGGCAAAGTGTACCATTCCGTTAGACCGCACGCTTTTGCCTATGTCACTCAGCAGGATAAAATAATAGTAAAAAAGTTGATATTGCTTAACGTTAACACGAATTGGATGAAATTTACCCACAGCACTAACAGGCGCCGTGGGTAAAAGGCAGGGTAAGTTCAGGCAGGCGAAATCAGGATACGCGGGACTCCAGACCCTGACTCGATTCACGACCGGAGAGGACATCATCCAACTGTTTTTCATCCAGCTGGTTACACAGTTTAGCGACAACCACTGTCGCCACACCATTTCCCACCAAATTGGTTAATGCACGAGCTTCAGACATGAAACGGTCAATACCCAGAATCAGCGCCAGACCCGCCAACGGCAGATGACCTACCGCAGAAATCGTGGCTGCCAAAACGATGAATCCACTGCCCGTTACACCCGCGGCACCTTTTGATGACAGCAGCAGCACCACCAGCAGAGTAATCTGATGCCAGATATCCATGTGCGCATTAGTTGCCTGAGCAATAAACACTGCCGCCATGGTCAGATAAATAGACGTACCGTCCAGATTGAAAGAGTAACCGGTTGGGATCACCAGACCCACTACCGACTTCTTACAACCTACTTTTTCCATTTTATCCAGCATGCGTGGCAGGGCGGATTCAGAGGAAGAAGTGCCGAGCACGATTAACAGTTCTTCTCTAATGTAACGGATAAATTTAAAGATACTGAAACCGGTAATTCTGGCAATAGTGCCCAGTACAAGCACCACAAACAGCACACAGGTAATGTAGAAACAGATGATCAGTTGGCCGAGCTGTAACAGCGAACCCACACCATATTTACCGATGGTAAAGGCCATGGCTCCAAAGGCTCCGAGCGGTGCCAGACGCATGATCATATTAATGATACCGAAAATCACTTTGGAGAAGCTTTCGATGAAATTGAACACCAGATCGCCTTTCTCACCCAGATGATGCAGCGCAAAACCAAACATCACGGCAAACAGCAATACCTGCAGAATATTACCGCTGGCAAAGGCACCAATCACGCTGGACGGTATCACATCCATCAGGAATGGGATCACACCATGCTGCGAAGCCTGGCTGGCATAAGAGGAAACCGATGAAACATCCAGGGTAGCCGGGTCGATATTCATCCCTGCACCAGGCTGAAGGATGTTAACTACCAGCAAACCAATCATCAGTGCAAACGTACTGACGATTTCAAAATAGAGTAAGGCAATCGCACCGGTACGACCGACCGACTTCATACTTTCCATGCCGGCGATACCCGAGACAACGGTACAAAAAATGACTGGGGCAATAATCATTTTGATTAATTTAACAAATCCAGTACCCAGAGGTTTCATTTGCTCACCCATCTCGGGGTAAAAATGGCCTAACAAAACACCGAGTGTTATAGCTGTAAGCACCTGAAAATATAAACTTTTAAATATTGATTTTTTCATATTTATGCCCTTTGATAGGAAAACACCAGTAGGTAAAAAACGGATAAAACATGCCACCAGTGATTGCGCTGGAAAATAACATTGCCCTAACAAAGCGAACATCTTTTATAACTTTAGTTTGTGAGACGTTGGTTAAAAACAAGAGCTGAATCGCTTCCGCATCAGCATAGAAATAAACATTAATGTAAATTACAAGCAACATTTCGCACAAAAAGCCTGGGACGGCCGTAATACTTGTCAGCGTTAAGGCACCATGATCCCAGGGTACCCACGAAGTGAGACATCGCTGCGGGAGCTGCATTTCCGGTTCTCTTCCGGCAATCAACGCAAGTGAACAACATTACCGAAGCAGCAACTATTTTCGCCGCTGACACGAGCATCCGGCGGGACTAACGCCATGGGGAGAGGGGATGAAAGCACGCGTTCGTTCAGTTAACGATGGCTAAAATTCACTGCTTTATATGGGATTCAGGAGAGAATGGCGAAACCTGTTCTGGGGAAAACGCCCCCAGAACAGATGCCGATGATTATTTGCCGCTGGCCAACCAGGCTAACAGGTGCAAGCTGGCTGAATAGTAATCTTCGGATGGGCCGAGACTATCCGTTACATCACTGATATCACCCATTGTCAGATCGCGCACTGCCAGCAATCCGCCTTGCATATTGTAAGGCGCAGTACTGTTATTCAGCACATCGATCCAGGCAGGTGTCCGCAAACGGGCATAATTCCGCCAATAAAGCTGGAAAGGCACCAACGCCAACGTTTTGGCGTCATACCAGTAGAGGTACAAGGGAATGCGGATGGCATCGTAACTAAAACGTGCCGGCCAGGCAGTCGCTGGCGCCATACTTCCATCCGCATTGAGCGCCACCCAATCAACCGGTAAAGCCACCTCGCCAAAACGCATGTTGCTCAGCAAGGCCATACCATCGTCAATCAACTGACTCCATACCTGAAGGTGGCTGTGTCTGGCAAAATCACGCCAGGCTGGAAACAGAAAATAAGACGGGTTGAGAATCACATAACTATTTTTGTTAAAACCGACAGCGCCAGGCAACATCACAGTTCGTCCTGCAAATCGGATGATATCGTGGGCCACGATGGCTTTCTGAATAACGTCTGATGCTTGCAGATACTGTTTATCCCGCCATTTTTCTCCGGCTTTCAGTAGCGCCCATCCAATGAGCACATCACCATCCGAGGCATCATTCTTATCTGCCACCGGATTCGCGGCAGACGGAACATAACGCCAGTAAAACAGGTTATTACCCGGGTCTTGCAGATGAGTACGGGTCCAGTTCCACAGGCGATCAAACGCACGGCGATCATCATAATGCACCGCCAGCAACATGGCGAATCCCTGCCCTTCCGTGTGACTGATATCTTTATTACCCGTATCCTGAATACGCCCATCAGTCATCATAAAACGGCTTTTATAACTTTCCCAGCCACTGGCTGCCGTTGCCGATGTACTGAAGAAAACCATCAGTAACATTACCCACCCGCAACGCCATGCCTGTTTCATCGTGCTGTGCCTCTTGCCGCGTTCTGATAACGAAATAACAAAACGACATCACTGTCTGTTTTCTCACAAGACAGCAATATATGATCATTTCCATTCTGGGCGGATAACCAGCGGGAATAGAGTCCTTGCAGAACAGCACCCATCGCCATTCGCCATTGTTCACCCTTTAGCAGCCCATTATCACTATCGGGCAGCTCCAGATGAAAAATCTCCAGAGACTGCTCACCCGGCTGAATATCCACACATCCCCAGTGAAACATTGCCAGGATACGGTTAATTTCACACTCCAGCCCCTTCACAGTAACCGCTTCCTTCAGAGGATAGTGTTCAGCCAGTTGCTCACCAGTCTGGCGTAGAAAAGCGGTGGCATCCTGTTCGCCAGCATTATCTATCATCCCTCCGACCACTACATTGAGAAGGCTTATCCAGCCAGGTTGAAACTGCTGCTGACGATAATAGTCCAGTGTTTGTTGCTGACGTTCACTCATGCTTATTTATCTCCAAGCCCATAACGGAAGTAGAGTTGGGCTGTTGTTTCGTTATAGCTGCCGTAGGTGTCATATCCCATCAGTCCACCAATGGTCATCTCTTTGTTGATCCGATAATCCGCCCCGAGATGGACGTTATAGCCAATACCGCTTTTGCTGTCTCCAGAATAGTAGGACTCTGTGGCATCAGTGGTCTCCAGCGCACTCTGCAAGTCCGGATTATTAGGATAATAGGCACTGCGATCCTGAGAGTAGGATTGATAACCGATAGAAACGCCCGCCTTAAGGCTTAAGTCATCATATCGCTGACTCCATTCCACCGGAAACGACAGTGATACATAGTCCTGCGGGCTGAAATAGCCGCCCTGCCCATAACTGTAATAACTGAGGTTATTGGCAAAATTCATCCAGCTAATGCTGATACCAGTTTTCAGCTCATGATTGCTGTCATGATACGGGCGGATATAGGCACCGGCATTGGCCATCACACCGGTATTACTTTTTACGTTCTCGCCCATGTAGTCGTAAGCACCGGCACCACCGTAAAAGCCCACGTCCCCATTATCGTAACTAAGCAGTACACTGCCGCCGTTCTTGGTAACCTGCCCCCAATGCTTACCGTTGAGTGAATCACGAGCCCCCACATAAGACAGCAGGCTGTCGGTCACCGCACGCCGTTCCCCGGTCAACACCAGTGTGAGGTAGTCCGTCAGCTTCGGTGACCACTGCACGCCACCCAATATGGTGCTCAGATCTTGCCCCAATGGAGTGCTGCCCAGATCCAACTTGTATTTTTTGCCGGTCATGGACAGATTCAACTCTGTACCGGAGGCATGCTGGCTGCTGGGCGATGTCTGCGTCGTCGCCCCGGAACCAAAACGCCAACTGTTGGTGGCATCCACCGTTCCGGCACTGAGTGTCACCGGCGTTGCGGTAAAATTAACGCGCGTATCACCAAACGATCCGCTGGACCAGGTCAATGGGGCTTTGAACTCTGTCAGCTTGCCCAGGCCAGACTCACCATCCCGACTCCGCATCTGCACCCCGGCTTGCAACCAACTGCCGGTGTCATGCTCCAGATCGTCCATCATGCGGTTAATCTGATTAAACGTTTCGACCTGCTGTGAAGTCACTTGCTTATTATCAGCAGTGGTAATCAGTGCATTGGGATCACTCCCGGCGATCTGCTGCCATGGCATCACGTTACGATAAGCGGTCTGAGCGGTGGTACGGTTAGAAACCAGCTCGGTACGATTGATAAATGGATTATCCGTCACACTCAGTCCACCGATCGCCGGTGCCTTGCCGGGGGCCGCGCCTTCCAGTCCCACCGCTTTCGCATGGGCGGCGCGCAGATAAACGAGAGCCTGTTCTTTATTGCCCTCGGCATCCGACACTCGGGCCATCAGCAACAGACGAGCTGGCGTCTGTTCACCTTGCAGACCATTAGCCAGCGATCGTGCCTTCGCTACATTATTCTGCGCCAGCGCGATGTTGATGGCTCCGGTTCGCGCATCCTGCTGCGGGGTGTCATGGGCCATCAGGAAGGCATAGACTTCCGCCGCCTCTTTGTTCATCTTGCCAGCCTGGTAGAGCCGCGCCATGGCAAACATCAAGTCGGTATTCTTTGGCTGCTGTTGCAGAGCACGGGCCAGTTTGTCATAGGCCGCAGCATACTGCTTATTCTCCCGCAGGCGGTCCGCATCCTGAATCACAAAGCCAGTATTCAACGCATCCAGTTGCGACTCGGTACTACGTGCCACCAGTTCTGGTCGGCTAAGCCAGGCCCGCGCTTCATCAGATAATCCCGCCTGATTCAACACGCTGATCTGAGCGGCATAATCCCCGGCATTCCCCTGAACGCCTCGCTGCATATTATTACGCACCACCGTGACTGCGGTACCGATATCGCCCGCAGCGGCCAGCGACCGTGCCAGATTACCAGCATCGACCGGATTCTCTGCTGGCGTCACCGTCAGCGCCCGCAACGTATTGGCAGCGGCGGCGTTTTCACCATGCGACAAGTAAACCTGTGCGGTCGCCATCTGCAAATTAAAGTTGGCCCGCTGCGCCAGCTCGCGAGTGGCGGCATTCTGACGACGAGCCGGGATCCGCGACAATAGGAGGCGCACCTGTTGCCAGGCATGATTATCACTGGCAAACAGTGCGGCGGCATACAGCTCATCAGCACTGGCATCGGACCGAAATAGCGGCTGCATCAGGGCTGTGGCTGCATTCATATCGCCTTGCTGATGGTAAAGGCGTGCCAGGTCGAGCCGTAACCAACCATTGTGCGGAAAACGCTGGATGCCCTGTTGCAATAACTGTATCGCCTTCGAGGTATTGCCCGCCGCCAGCGCTTGTTTCGCCTCATTGCGCACCGGATCGCCATTGTCCACCGGGTGAGGCTCGATACCTTTACGCACGCTCGCCGGCAGGGACGCAACCAGAGCATTCGCTTCCGCTATGCGATTTTGCTCCCGTAACACATAATAAAGTCCTTCTTTGGCGTTACGGTTATCCGCATTCGTTTGCAGCACGCTGCGGTAGAGCTGTTCTGCCTGAGACATCTTATTGGTGCGACGCAACACATCGGCGCGGAACAGTTTCGCCGACACGCCTTTGTCGCCGCTCACCTGAACCAGCGGCTCACTGAGTGCCAGCGCTTGCGCTGTGTCACCGGTCTTCATTGCCTGCTGGGCTTTAGCCAACTGGGCATAAAACCGGGCATCTTCTGCCTGTTGATGGCGTTGGGCGCTGTCATTGCCCCCCAACGTGGATGCACGCTCCAGATAAGACGCCGCCGTAACAAAATCACCGCGTCGCTGGGCGGCATAACCCATCCCTGCCAACGCATCCGAATCCTGCGGGTTGGCTTTCAGTACAGTCTCAAACGCCTTCTGCGCATCAATAAAATCACCGCGGTTCAGCGCCTGAAAACCTTTTTCTTTCTCATCACCGCCCACATTCTTACGGTAATAATCCATCACTGCACTATCCTGGGGATGCCGTTGTTGATAGGCCTGATAAAGCGGCGCATCATCCGCCTTCGGCGACAACCACAACAGCGCCTGACGCATCGCTTGATCAGCTTCTTTGCTACCGGAGGCCAGTTCACGAAGGTGTGTCAATCCCTCGCGGCGGGTCGAATCCTGATAGGTCAGCGCCTTGGCCAACGCCACTTCCGCCTTGCTATCCTGCGGATGAGCAGCCACGAATCCTCGTAATAAATCAATGGCTTGCGGACGAAGCGTCGGGTCACCCGCCATGGTCAGATAATACTCTGCCGCCACACTTGCTGGCGGCTGGTTCCCGACAAACAGATTGCGCCAGGTTTGCAATGATGCGGTGATATTGCCGCTACGTGCCTGTTGTCGCGCCAACGCCAACTGCGCTGGCGGAATAGCCGCCGACTGCCGGGCATTATCCAGCACCTGCAGGAGCGGGTCATTAGGCGACACTTTACTCAGTCGTGCACGCCATTTTGCCGCTTCCGCGTTGTCGCCGCTACTCTGGGCGTATAACGCCATCAGGTAGAGCGCCTGTGGATTATTAGCATCAACCAACAGGATTTTTTGCAGCGCATCACGAGCGAGATCATCATGGGAACGCTGATGCCAATAATCCGCCTGTTCAAACAACGCTTTCAGTGCCGGGTTGGCCTCTGCTGCCAGCGCAGGCAAAGAAAATGCGCTGGCGACGATGACACTGGTCAGGCATAACGCTTGGCGAATTCTGGCTGTTAACACAGTCATCTTCATTATGGTGGCTCACTTAGTCTTGTTTTGTGCCCGAATCACGCCGGGAGGACAGCCTTTTTTTCGCTTGTCGCTTCAATACACCGGTCAATCCCATTCCCAGTATTGTGGCCAGTAACAGCCCCAGCACGGCTAACAAGGCAGAATGCTGGCTGGCGTACCAGACAAGCATCAGATACCAAGGCATCTCACCACGAGGAAACTGTGGACCGACCCGGAAACTGCGCGCACCATTTTCATCCGTGATGATGGTGGTATCACCGCGAACCGCCGCATTAATATGGGGAGAATTCAGATCGCTATAGAGCTTCAGCAATTGTTCGTCACTGCTGCCGGTAGCCATCACCACCACACGTTGAGGGCTCCACGGTGAGCGATAACTGATAAAACCACGCCAGTCGCCGTTAGACGAAAAATAGCGATCCGCTTCCATTGATGAACGCCCCCAATCACCGCTCAACAAGTTACGCAGATGTTCCCAGACATTCGGCGTACTGACGCCAAGCATATGATTGTTGACGTTGTAGGGGGAGTCGGCCAGCATCCGCTGATTAAACCCGGTCTGCTGAAGTGAACTCACAGCCAACACATCGCTGTTGTCGAGCTTTTGGCGTTCAGCCTCAGAAGACGGCATACCAAACATCACATGGTTATGGTTAAGGCTGACACCGGTGGTATCACCAGCACGGCCAGCCAGATCCAGCAACAAGCTAATTTCCACATTGGAAGGCGTTTTCGGTAACATCATCACCGTCTGGGCGTAGTCGGCCAGGCGGGAGAACGGGTAAGCGGCACCGATGAAATAAGACAGATTCGGCAACATCGTGAAATGACGAGTCTTGGTCAGATCGATGAAAGAACTGCCCAGAATCTGACTTTTGATGTTGTTGCTTAACAATGCATTACAGGGCGCATCCGCTTTGGCGTGAATATTGAAATAAAGCTGGAACTGGTTGTAACCGTAAATCAAGTAAGGATCGACCTTCAGCGTATAACTCTCCTGACGGATATCCCCACCCAGTTTCCGCCAAAGATGCTGCAATATACCGGCTTTATCCACCGTCAGATTGTGCAGGAACGTGCCATTGAGCATCACATTCAGGAACGAATGATCTTCATCAATCCAGCTTTCCGCAGGAAAACGGTAATCCAGCTGCACCGGGATAGTTTGACCATCCCACAAGAACAGATCTGGCGCCGCGCGGAAATTAATGTGCAACGCGTCATGCCATATACCGCTGACAGTCATACTCTGATCTTTACGCAACAGATCACTCAATCGCACTGGGTGATCGGTAGTGATCCAACGTGGCGCGTCATACGCTTTGCGTAACGGGATCATTTGTGGCGTCACCGTCAACGACGATCCGTCACCGGTCAGCGGTTGACTTACCAGACGATAAGCGGCTTGCCGCAGTTGGCCTTCGTCATTACCGATCACCAGCATTAACTTGTAAACCGGGTTAATCGGGTTATTGACCAACTGTAGTGTCGGGCTGGTTACCTGCGGCAGGGTCAACGTCCCTATGCGTTCACCTGGCAGACCAAAGACAATACCGTTTTTTTGTGGCAGTGAGTCCCGCAGCACCGGAAATGTCACACCACGACCATCCATCTTCAGACCCAACCAGGAGGCCACCAATGCCGCCGCACTCACCTGTGCTGGCGTCACCTCTGCCGGAAATACCATCGATACGGCAGTCGGTGTCATTCGTAACGGGTCAATAAAAGGTCGTGGGAAATGTGATATACGCGTACCAAGATCCAGTTGTTGGCCTTCCAGCTGTAACCGGGTCGACGGTAGAATAGTCAGGTTGTAATGTGTCGCGCTGTCACGTTCACATTGCAGGCGATCTGCACTGTCAATTCGAAAACTGAGGTTATTGTTGGAGACTATCATCGCTGGTGGAATATCCAGTTGATAGTTGGCCGTTTCACCCGCGGCAGCATTCAGTGGTACAGATCCTAATGGCTGACCATTAAGCATCAATTGTAAGGACGTATTCAGCTCAGCCAGCTCTGGCGACACTCGCAGGGCGAGATCGAGATGTGCGTTGGTCACGACGAGATCTTCCGGCAATGTGAAGATAATCCCGGTCTGTGCCTGACCGCCCGCCAGGGTCATTCCCTGGGGTTGTCCCATTTGCGCCACAGAGATACTGCTAGACAACGGCAGATAACCTGGACTGACCACATCAGTCGCACTACTTACTGCATTAGCGGCGGAAGGCAACCAAGGTACCGCCACCTTGGATGAACGTTCTGACGATGTGCCAGATGTTGACTGTTGTGATAACAGTTGCTCTGGCACGACGATAGGCGCAGCAGATATAGCGGACTTGGCAGACGATGTGCTCGACACGCCTGAATGCGAACTGTCACCTCCGGGGCTGAGTGTCGCCGGTACAGTATCATCCCGGGTGTCCCCGGCCGCCAACGCGACATTACCCGCCAGTGCCAGAGTGCTGCCCATGCAAATCAGGAGAATAACGCTAAGGAAACGTGGTGTCATACCGACATGTCCTCCCCTTTGCCCAGCGATTTATTCGGTGATGAGCCTGAACGGGCAGTTTTGCGACCCGGGCTTTTTAGGGTCAGCCAGAAAAAACTAAATACGGTGCTCACTACCATCCACAGAGAATGCAGTGGCCGGTCTTGCGGCCAGGGTGGATCAATCCACGCATCAGCTCGTGTCAGTACCACTCGCACCAGCGCTCGGCGCTGGGCCAGTGGGATATCATTAAAACACAGACGAATGGTGTCATCGTCAACCGTGATAACTTGCACGGCCAGACAGATCTCATTAGATTGCGACAACAGTCCAATGGCTTCTATTTCGTCATGTTCATGGCGCTGATCCGGTACCTTGATCTGGGCGCCCCCCATTGAGAGGTTGATGGTGCTACTACGAGAAACCGAACCGCTGGCGTAGTAAATCATAACCGGCATATCGACATCGATACGGATGGTTTTACGTACCTGCCTTGTTTCACGAGCCACAGCAATAGCGGCCAGCAATGTCAACAGGCTGAACATCCCCCACACGACATTAAACAGCGTTACATAGGGGTCAACATTGAAGTAATTATGAGCAAACATGCGCACCAGATTTATGCTCACGCCGATAGCCAGCAAGATCGTGGCAACAATATGTGGACGTACGATGCGAAAATCAAAAAAGCCGTCATCCAACAGTCCACCCTTGTCCGTAACATGAAATTTGCCGCGCTTTGGTGCGAACAGGGTGACAATCGTAGGGATCACCAAATGAAATGCCATCACCGTTTCATAGATTTCGCCCCAGAAGCTATAGCGGAAACGCCCATTCATCCGTGAATTCATATACAGGGACATCACCAGATGCGGCAAAACATAGGCGAAGATCATCGACGCCGAAGAGTGAATAATATTGAGATTAAACAATAAATAAGCCAGTGGTGCGGTCAAAAACACTACCCGTGGCAGGCCAAACTGGAAATGCAACATGGCATTGAGATAGCACAACCGTTGCTGCCAAGTCAGCCCACGTCCCAACAACGGGTTATCAAGGCGAAAAATCTGTGTCATGCCGCGTGCCCAGCGAGTACGCTGAATCACATGCAACACCAGCCGCTCAGTAGCCAGCCCGGCTGCCAGTGGAATGTTCAGATAAGCAGACTTCCATCCGCGACGCTGCAATTTCATGGCGGTATGCGCGTCTTCCGTCACGGTTTCCACCGCAAACCCACCGACTTCCTCTAGCGCCGAGCGACGCATGACTGCACAGGAACCGCAGAAAAAAGTCGCATTCCATGTGTCATTCCCTTGCTGTACCGGACCATAGAACAACTCACCTTCACTCGGTATCCGCTGAGCCGCCTTCAGGTTGCGTTCAAATGGATCCGGTGAATAAAAGTAGTGCGGCGTTTGCAGCAACGCCAATTTTGGATCGGACAGGAACGGCCCAACGGTTGCCTGTAAAAAAATACGCTTGGCAACATGATCACAGTCAAACACGCAGATCAGCTCCCCTTGGGTAAGCGTCATCGCATTGTTAAGGTTCCCGGCCTTGGCATGAATATTGTTGTCACGGGTGATATAGCCGACATCCGCGTGTGCCGCAAATACGGCAAACTCACTGCGTTTGCCATCATCCAGCAGATAAATCTTCATTTTATCGTGCGGATAATCAATACACTGTGCCGCCAGCACTGTATCCCGCACTACATCCAGATTTTCGTTATAGGTAGGAATATAAATATCCACCGTAGGCCACAGACGCATATCATCAGGCAATGGCTCAATGGTGCGCTCCAACGGCCATAGGGTCTGCAAAAAACCCAGCAACAAAACAACCAGGACATAGAGTTCCGAAGCAAATAATCCTATACCCAGAATGGCTTCAATATCAGAATTAAAATGCAGTGTTTCCGTGGCGCGCCAATATATATACCGAGTTGACATTAACACCGACAAAATAACTAATATGACCGTAATATGACGTTGTTTATTACACCCCAGCAAAAACATCATGGCGATGCTTATCAAGCCAAATATATATTGTTTTTGGCTGTCCATCGGGGTAATAATAATTACCACCGCAACTGGTATAAAAATCAGTAGCAACAGATAAAGCAGGATCTTTTTCATTGATTATCCTGATGCTGTGTGATGAAAAAAATTCATAAAAACCCGTCCTTACTATAAGTGACAGGAGTAATATTAATTTCTTATTTGATTAACGTATTTGTATATTGGTATGGACTTCG
This sequence comes from Prodigiosinella confusarubida, assembly GCF_002847015.1. Classification (GTDB taxonomy): domain Bacteria; phylum Pseudomonadota; class Gammaproteobacteria; order Enterobacterales; family Enterobacteriaceae; genus Prodigiosinella; species Prodigiosinella aquatilis. The sequence goes on along the minus strand of NZ_CP025085.1, from coordinate 686,900 downwards.
CCATTACCAATTCTTATATTCAGCAGGCCAGCCACACGTTTTTCAATTAATTCAATATCAAAAGCCGCGGCTGAAACAGAGCTGACATCAAAAATAGAACGCTGGGATGCATTCGCTTCAACCACATTTTCATCACGATGTACGCTACCAAGCAATTTATCAGCCATACGCTGTTCCACAACAGCGCTCACCTGATTACTGATTGTACGGCGATTGTCCACCTGATTGAGCAACAGATAATGACCTTTCTTTTGATTCAAGGCCTGACCAATCATTCTATTATCGTCAATGTGTGGCATCAGCGAAAGCGATGCGGTATCCGCCATCATCACTACCAAATGCAGGTCTGCCAAGTCGGTCATAGCCTTCAATGCAGCACTGGGACCGGACGGAAAATCAGCAATAATAACCATGCCTGGATAATTCAATAATGTGCTCAGACCGCGCCGTAAAAATTGAGGGTCCGCCTCCAGATTATGCTCAAAGGCCTGACGTTGCGCTTCTGTGACACTACCGTATGGCAGCACAAAGATATTATCCTTGGTGTTCAGTATCGACTGTCCCCAGTCGGCTACTTCACCAGACTTCGCCACATAACCGCGCTCATCAGAAACAGGCACACCAAAGTGCAGACGTAATGCATTCTGTACGTCAAAATCAATCGCCAGAACTTTACTTCCACCTCGAGCCAGCGAGTATGCCAGATTGGCGGCTATAGTCGTTTTACCCACACCCCCCTTGGGTGAACAAACACAAACTAACGGCATGATGCAATCCTCTCCAGCAAGGATTTAAGCAACACAGCCTTTGGAGAAGCGTCAGATTGATGGTCATTCTGGTCACGAACAGTGAACAAATGCCGGAAGCGATTAGCGTCAGGCGTTGCCGAAACGGGAGCCACAACGGGAACATCTGCGCTGGCAGGCGCGGTTTTCACAGCCGTACTGGCAGGGGCAGTTTTCACAACAGTCGTGTTTACTACGTCGACAGCCGACTGTACCAGCGGTGATGGATTGGCCTGCGGTAACATTGTTTCAATGGAGTGGACAAGGGTACTAGACTTATCGGATACCGATGGTTTTGCGCCTTTGTCTGGACTGGAAGCATTCATCAATCCGGGAAGTACACCCTCCCCGGTAAGCGTGAGTTGGGTGATATTTATCAGCTGATCGGGTAATGGCGCATCCTCATTTTCCTGATTGCCTGATAGGTGTTTAATAATAGGCCAGCCTGGAGTTTCAGATTGAAATAATGGCCCGGTAATTTCCTTGAAGTTAATATCTTTTATCTGGGCTTTGTCCTTAAAGCGCTGCATATCATCATAGCTTTTCATCTGATCTATATTTCCCTGGGAGGGTAATTGATTAGCACGTTACAAAGCAAAATAGCTGTCTAAGAGCATTCTTATACCGACATTTATGATAAAGGTAAATTCCTTAACTAAAATAATTGTATGCTATGTTGGTAACAGAGTATTTCTTAGTGTAAAAAAAGAGATAAATAAAGAGAAATATCAGACGTAAAAATTACAATATGACAATAAAAATAATATTTAGACAATCTAATAAATAAAGGCCGAAAGCCAGAAATATTATGAAACACCTATCATAAACTTTCGGAAACCTAACGGTACATTGGAGTATTGAGATATAGAGTTTAGTTTAATCTAGCTAATGAATAAATTTAATCTATTAAAATAATACACCGGTATTCGTCAGTAGCAAATAGGTTATTCCAGAATGCTTTGCCGGGGATGCGCCTCCCCGGCCAATGATACCAAGACCTACCGAGCCAACGTTAATGATAGCAAACGGGCGCCGAATACATTCACCAACAATCCCAGCATAATCAGTAATGTTCCCGTTATCTGTAACAAAGATAATGTCTCGCCGAGCAGCACCCCCGCACTCAGCAACCCGACGACGGGGACCAGAAGCGACAATGGCGCTACTCGCCAGGTTTCATAACGCGCCAGCAGATTTCCCCAAATGCTATAACCAATAATGGTGGCAATAAACGCCAGATATATTAGAGCCAGTACAGTCGACAGTTGGATATTTACCAGGCTGGAAACGATCACTTCCCGACCTTCAAACAGCCACGAGCAAAGCAAGAACGGCCCAACTGAAATCAATGCTCCCCACACCACCAGAGACATAATCTGAATACGGTATCGACTCATGATCAATTTATTACAGATATTACCGCACGCCCAACACAGCGCCGCACCCAGCGAAAGCAGCAGGGTACTCTGTGTCACACCTACAGTGGCAGAGCTAGCCGTTCCACTTTCGGCCAGCAGAACAATACCCGCTGCCGCGACCAGAATACCGGCTACCTGATTCCACTTCAGCCGTTCTCCCAACAGTAATGCACCAATCAGCAGCGTGAAAAACGCCTGAGCCTGTAACACCAGCGACGCGACACCCGCCGGCATTCCCAGCTTGATGGCGCAGAATAAAAAAGCGAACTGACCAAAACTAATCGTTATGCCGTAGGCCACCAACCAGCGAAAAGGCAAACGGGGAACCGGTACAAAAAAAATGGCTGGCAGCGCCACCAATAAAAAACGCAGCCCAGCCAGTAAAAACGGAGGTATATCGTGCAGACCAATTTTTATCACTACAAAATTGAGACCCCATATCACCACGACACAAAGCGCTAACAGCATATCTTTTATCGACATCAAAGGTTCCTTTCTATGAATCAGGCCGGCACTTTACCTGAGCACACCCACCCACCAGGATGCACTAGCGTCCAATAAAATTACACTCAAATACGGCTGATAAACATATACAGAACGGTATGATTCAAAGCAGACAACATGTGCGTTTATAACAATATTTATAATGTTTTATAACGACAATGCCATCCCCCGCACGTGTACAAGGAATGGCATGGTTCGGATATTCAACGCGATTCAGTTAAGCAGGGCTGATGTCAGACTGGCCGTTAGCCACCAGTCCTTTACTATCAGTGGTTATGCTCCTTGACCTTCTTCCTGATCAACAGCGAAACAGGCCACCAGCTGTCCATCATAGTTTTTCAGGTGCGGCTGCAACTGAGTACAGGTGCTGAAACAGCGCTGGCAACGCGCGTTAAACGCACAGCCCGGTGGTGGATTCAACGGGCTGGGGAGTTCACCAATCAGTTTGATGCGCTCACGACGCATGTCCGGGTTTAGACGCGGCGTCGCAGACAATAGCGCCTGCGTGTAAGGATGACGTGGATTACTGAAGATGGCGTCTTTGCTGCCTTTCTCTACACAGCGTCCCAGGTACATCACCATCACTTCATCAGCGATATGCTCCACTACCGACAGGTCATGGGAAATAAACACATAAGACAGTCCCATATCCTGCTGCAAGTCCATCATCAGATTCAGTACTTGCGCACGCACCGAGACATCCAGCGCAGAAACCGGTTCATCGGCAATCACCACGTCCGGGTCCAGCATTAAACCACGGGCGATAGCGATACGCTGGCGCTGACCACCAGAGAACATATGTGGATAACGGTCGTAATGTTCGGTTTTCAGCCCGACTTTCGCCATCATAGCCAACGCTTTTTCACGACGTTCGGCCTTACTCATATCGGTATTGATAACCAGTGGCTCTTCCAGGATCTGACCGACTTTTTTACGCGGATTGAGTGATCCATAAGGATTCTGGAACACGATCTGAATCTTCTGTCTCCGCAGTTGCTGCGCCGTTTGATCCGGCTTCAGCAGATCCTGTCCCTGGTAATACAATTCACCCTGGGAAGGAATTTCGATCATGGTCAGCAGACGCCCCAGCGTAGACTTGCCACAACCAGACTCACCCACCACCGCCAGCGTTTTACCTCGTTCCAATGTAAACGAGACACCATCCAGCGCTTTCACCAGACGTTCCGGTGCGAACAGGCCGCTTTTTACCGGGTAATGTTTTTTTAAATCAATCGCCTGCAACAGCCATGGCTGTCCGGTTTCATTCATGGTCAGGCTCATACAGTCGGCCTCCCCGCATCATCCAACGGTGTGTGACATTTCACCTGACGTCCCGGGATATCCCGCAGTTCAGGCTCTTCCCGGCGACAAAGATCGGTGGCGTAAGGGCAGCGTGGATTCAGCAAACAGCCTTGCGGACGGTCATATTTCCCTGGCACCACACCCGGCAGCGACGCCAGCCGGGATTTATCCGTCGAGAACTCCGGCAACGCACGTAACAACGCCTGGGTATAGGGATGACGCGGCGCACGGAAAAGATCTTCCGCCTTACCGGATTCCACTACCTGACCGGCGTACATCACAATAATGTGGTGTGCCGCTTCCGATACCAGCGCCAGATCGTGAGTAATCAAGATCAGCGCCATATTTTCTTTCTGCTGCAGTTCCAGCAGTAGTTCGATAATCTGCGCCTGAATAGTGACGTCCAGCGCCGTGGTTGGCTCATCAGCGATCAACAGTTTAGGACGGCAGGCTATTGCCATGGCGATCATCACACGCTGGCTCATTCCGCCCGACAGCTGGTGCGGGTACACATCCAACCGCGACGCCGGATCGGGAATCCCCACCTGTATGAGCAGGTCAATAGCCCGCTGACGACGAGTCCTGCGATTGCCACCCTGATGCACCTTGATAGCTTCCATGATCTGAAAGCCTACGGTGTAACACGGGTTAAGGCTGGTCATCGGATCCTGGAAAATCATCGCCACTTCCGATCCCACCAACTGACGCCGTTCTTTTTCTGAAATCCGCGTTAAATCGCGCTGGTTGAACTCCAGCTTGTCGGCCATCACTTTGCCGGGATAGTCAATCAGCCCCATGATCGCCAATGAACTGACCGATTTACCGGAGCCGGATTCCCCGACGATGCCCATCACCTGTCCCTGTTCCACCTGATAGCTGATACGGTCTACCGCACGAAACGGCAGCCCTTCATCACCAAAGTGTACGGACAGTTTATCTACATTGAGTAATGCCATCTCTCTACCTCTGTTACTGCTTGAGTTTGGGGTCGAGAGCATCACGCAAGCCGTCCCCCATCAGGTTAAATGCCAATACCGTCAGCAAAATTGCCATACCGGGGAATGTCACCACCCACCAGGCGCTCTGCGCAAACTGCAACACATCTGACAGCATGGTACCCCACTCTGGCGTAGGTGGCTGTGCCCCCATACCGAGGAAACCCAACGCAGCCATATCGAGAATGGCGTTGGAAAAACCCATTGATGCCTGCACAATCAGCGGTGCCAGACAGTTAGGGAAAATATTGATGAACATCTGACGCAGGTGTCCGGCACCCGCCACGCGTGAAGCGGTGACGTAGTCGCGGCTCACTTCCACCAATGCCGCAGCACGCGTCAGACGCACGTAATGCGGCAGCGCCACAAACGTCAGCGCTATCGAGGCATTAACGATAGAAGGGCCGAAGATCGCCACCAGTACCAGCGCCAACAACAGACTTGGCAGCGCCAGCATGATGTCGACTACACGCATGATGATAGAATCCACCACGCCGCCAAAGTAGCCAGCCATCAAGCCAAAGATGATGCCAAGAACCAACGACATCACCACCACCATACAGCCCACCAGCAATGACAGCCTGGCGCCATACATCAGACGAGAGAGAATATCGCGGCCCACATCGTCAGTACCCAGAATAAAATGCCAGCTACCACCCTCCTGCCAGGCGGGTGGATTGAGCAACGAATTACGGAACTGTTCCGCTGGCAAATGAGGAGCCAATACGTTAGCGCCCAAGGCAATGGTGAACATCACCAGGATATAAACCAGGCCCACAACGGCCCCTTTATTACGTTTGAAATAGTGCCAAAATTCTTGCAACGGGGTCATCGGCTTGGGTGCACTATTAACTACAGATTCAGTGACTTGTGTCATCTCAGCCTTCCCTTATTTCTTATGCCGGATACGCGGGTTAACCACGCCATATAGCAAGTCCACCAGCAGGTTGACCAGAATAATCATGGTCGCGACCATCAGCACTCCGCCTTGTACCACCGGATAGTCACGACGTTGCAGCGCATCGATCAACCAGCGCCCCAACCCCGGCCAGGAGAAAATGGTTTCGGTCAGAATCGCGCCGGCCAACATCGTACCCACCTGAAGCCCGATCACCGTCACGACTGGCAGCATGGCGTTACGCAGCGCATGCACCACAATCACCCGTAGACGACTTAACCCTTTGGCGCGGGCGGTACGGATATAATCTTCTCCCAACACTTCCAGCATCGACGAACGCGTCATACGCACAATCACCGCCAGAGGAATGGTGCCGAGCACAACCGCCGGCAGAATCATATGCATTACTGCGTCTTTAAAATCACCCGGATCGCCCCAGATAAAGGTATCGATCAACATGAAACCGGTCAGCGGATGAGAGTTGTCCAAAAATAGCGTATCCCCGACACGCCCGGCCACCGGCGTCAGATTAAAATGCACCGAGACCAGCATGATCAGCATAATACCCCACCAGAAAATCGGCATGGAGTAACCGGCCAGGGCAATACTCACGGCAGTATGATCGAAAATAGAGCCGCGTTTCACCGCCGCCAGCACGCCCACCGGGATACCAACAATCACCGCGAAAATCATCGCGCAGACACCCAGTTCCAACGTGGCCTTAAAGCGCGGCACAAACTCGGTCCACACCGGAATGCGACTCTTGAGCGACACACCCAAATCACCATGCAACACGCCATTGATATAGTGAAGGTACTGCTGCCATAACGGCTTATTCAGTCCCATTTCAGCCATTAGCTGTGCATGACGCGCGGGGGAAATACCGTGCTCTCCTGCCATGATCATCACCGGGTCACCGGGGATCATATGCACGAAAGCGAAAGTCAGTAGGGTAATACCAATAAACGTTGGGATAACCAGCCCCAAACGCCGGAGTATGAACTGCAACATATCCCGAACTCTCTATATATAGCTTTCCTGATACCATCAGGCTTAGCATTGCTCACACTGTGCAGACTGCGCACCGCCAACAGCGTCCACGCATTATGGCGAGACACAGACTTATTGGACGTTGAAACCTGCCCCCTGCCATTTCTCTGCAGAAATGACAGGGGCGACAGCGTTGCCATCGCCCATAATGGATTGACTTATTGAATGATTAATCTAATGAAACGTGATTGAAGCTATGTATGCCACGCGGCTCAATAACATAACCTTTCACGTTTTTACGGATCGGTTCATACACGGTGGAGTGGGCCACAATCAGTGCCGGAGCCTGATCGTGCATCACAACCTGAGCCTGCTTGTACAACTCAATACGTTTGGCCTGATCAGACGTGGTACGCGCTGGCTGGATCAAGTCTTCAAACGGCTTGTAACACCATCTGGAATAGTTAGAGCCCTTTTTCGCCGCATCACAGCTGAACAGCGTGGCGAAGAAGTTATCCGGATCCCCGTTATCGCCGGTCCAGCCCATCAGTACAGTCTGGTGCTCACCGTCTTTGGCGCGTTTTAGATACTCACCCCATTCATAGGTTACGATCTTGGCTTTCACACCGATTTTCGCCCAGTCAGCCTGGATCATTTCCGCCATACGACGAGCATTCGGGTTATAGGGACGCTGTACCGGCATCGCCCACAGATCGATAGAGAAACCATTTGGCAGACCAGCTTCTTTCAACAGCTCTTTCGCTTTTGCCGGATCGTAAGAATAATCTTTCACCGCATCGTTATAGCCCCACATGGTCGGTGGAATCAGGTTTTTGGCCGCCTGGCCCGCACCTTGATAAACCGCTTCAATGATAGCCTTCTTATTCACCGCATAAGTCAACGCCTGGCGGACCTTCACGTTATCCAACGGCTTTTTCTCTACGTTGAAAGCCAGGTAACCCACATTCAGGCCCGGTTTTTCCAGCAACGTGATGTCTTTGTCCTTCCTCATACTGGCCAGGTCGGCCGGATTCGGATACGGCATGATCTGGCATTCATCTTTCTGCAACTTGGCGTAACGCACAGACGCATCCGGCGTGATGGAGAAGACCAGGCGGTCAATACCCGGTTTGGTACCCCAGAAACCGGCAAACTTTTTATACAAAATGCGAGAGTCTTTCTGATACTGCACTAACTGGAACGGACCAGTACCGATGGGATCCAGGTCAATTTTTTCCGGCGTACCGGCTTTCATCATATTATTGGCATATTCGGCAGACATAATAGACGCGAAGTCCATCGCCAAATCCGCCAGGAACGGCGCTTCGGCATGGGCCAGCTCAAAACGGACGGTGTAATCATCCACTTTCACTATTTTCTTGATCAGTTGTGGCATCCCCATGCCGTCAAAGTATTCGTAGTTACCGCCAGATACTTTGTGGTAAGGGTTGTTGACGTCCAACTGACGTTCGAAAGAGAACAATACATCGTCAGCATCGAACGTACGGGTAGGCTTGAAAATTTTGCTGCTTTGCCACTTCACGCCTTTACGCAGGTGGAAAGTATAGACTTTGCCATCAGCACTGATGTCCCATTTTTCCGCCAGGCCTGGTTCAATCTCGGTAGTACCCGGTTTGAATGCAATCAGACGGTTGTAGATTGGAACGGAACTGGCGTCAAATGTCGTGCCGGAAGTAAACAACTGTGGATTAAAACCTTCCGGAGAACCTTCTGAGCAATACACCAGTGTTTTTGCTTGTACGCCAGCCGCTACGGACAGCGCCAATAAACCAAGGCCGAATTTCAGTACCCTTGATTTAAAAAGGGATTTAGCCATTACTTGTGCTCCATTGTGGATGTTGTGTGTTAGCAGTCAGACCTATTTTTCTTTATCTCGATAGTCTGTACTTTGTTGCCCGTAGGCATGGTTCGATAACCGGGGGAATAATGTGCAGAATAAGCAGGAAAAACTCCGCTAACCCAACTGAACAACCGTCATTCATTCAGGCAATCCGCTGCTCTTCCTCCTTGTAACGTCACCAATTTGTCAATAGATCATAATAACGTCAATATAACCTGTAATGATTTACAAAAAATACTTATATAAGTCATCAGCAATAAATGAGCGTATCAAGCGCAACAATTAGTCATAAAATCTATAAAAAACAAAAAAAATAACCACAAACACTGCTTATCGCGTTAAAAGCAATAATTATCGCCATTAAAAAAACATAAGATATTCCTTTCAAACGCTGAATAACTGAGCATTTATTTTTGTTAAAAAGGTTAAATTAAAGTTAAAATAATAACAAAACGCACAAAGGGGTGATACTTTCCTATCATCCAGAGACACGATCAAAAACTATCTACGCGACATAAAAAAACTTTATGGCTGACATTATGTGGGTGAATCAAACTGGCCCTCGTTCGGCATGAACGTTCATGGACAGCGTCACATTGAGGCGGGAAACAAAACGGGCGGCAGACGCTCATGCCAACCATCCGTCATGCCATACAGATAAGTAAGTATAGTCAAAAAATCGAATCAATTGCCGGTAACGTTGGCGTCCGGCTCATCCCTGAGGCTCGCCCCGTTGGGGCCGCTGCAAGCGACGTTCAAATCTGCTTTCGGCAGATTTGTCACCCCAATCCTTGATTTGTATAAACGCCTGGAAATTCACTCACCTACCGCCTTCCTGTATCATGAGCCTTATCGGGCATATGCTCAGAGAATATTATTTATATTAATTATTAAAGTTTAATATTTACTTATTATTATTAGACAGCATTGTTAGTTTTCTATTAATGACAGTCACTAACATTAGTTATTTATATCATCATTTTTACGTTAAATAAGTTTAATTACAAAATCAAGATTTAAGTTATTTAAAAACATTCTGCCATCAACTTCACAATTCCTTCACGTGAATCTTTAATACATATTATTTTTAACATTTAACCATGCTAAATTACCTGCAATAGAATAATAGTGCTAAAAAATATACGCCGTTATTTATCCCATTATTATGTGTAAAAACTAAGTAACTTCTCCTACGCGTTTTGAACAATTAATAGAAACGCTCTGTGCCATACCGCTATAACATGGTGAATATAATGAAAAAAACAGAAACTGATGTCATGAGTGAGGATGTTTTTACTCCACTATCACCAATAGGTTTTATGAGCAGTTTAAATAAAACGCAGATTGGTTCTGTTCCCGTCATTCTTTTTCTGGCTATTTCAGCGATTGTTTTTATTGCCGCGTATGCCAGTTATTTACCCAAGAACATGATTGGCGGTTTCGCCGTTATCATGACGTTGGGGTTTTTACTGGCTCATATCGGACGCCTTATTCCAATATTGAGAGATATTGGCGGTCCAGCCATTCTCTGCCTGATGGTTCCTTCTATATTGGTTTATTTTCATATTTTTAAACCTAATACATTAGATACCGTCAAATTACTGATGAAAGAGGCCAATTTCCTTTATTTTGTCATCGCCAGTCTGGTGGTCGGCAGTATTTTGGGCATGAACCGGGTCATTCTGATCCAGGGAATGATCCGTATGTTTGTACCGCTGGTTATCGGCACTGTTACCGCCGTCGCCGCCGGCCTGTTGGTAGGGAAACTGTTCGGCTACAGCTTTTACCACACCTTCTTTTTCATTATCGTCCCTATTATCGGCGGCGGTATTGGTGAAGGCATTCTGCCACTGTCACTGGCTTACTCAGCCATTCTGGGACATACACCAGACGTGTATGTGGCGCAGTTGGCACCCGCCGCAGTGGTGGGCAACATTTTTGCGATTGTTTGTGCTGGCGTGTTATCTCGTCTCGGCACCAAACGTAAAACATTGAGTGGTGAAGGGAAACTGGTTCGAAATAATGAGGATAACGCGATTTTTGCAGTCAGCGAGGCCACAAAACCCGTTGACTTTCATCTGATGGGGGGTGGATTACTGTTGATTTGCACCTTCTTTATCCTCGGTGGACTGTTTGAAAAAGTCTTCCATATCCCCGGCCCGGTGTTGATGATTCTGATTGCCGTATTGTGTAAATACGCCCACCTTATCCCTGACAGCATGGAAACCGGGGCCAACAGTTTTTACAAATTCGTATCCAGCTCACTGGTATGGCCGTTGATGATCGGTCTGGGCATGCTCTATGTGCCACTGGAAAGCGTCGTGGCTGTCTTCTCGGTGGGTTACGTCATCGTGTGTGGTTCAGTGGTGATTTCCATGGCGCTGGTCAGTTTCTTCATCGCGCCTTACCTGAATATGTATCCGGTGGATGCCGCGATCGTCACCAGTTGCCACAGCGGTCTGGGTGGCACGGGCGACGTGGCCATTCTGTCGGCGTCCAATCGTATGTCACTGATGCCGTTCGCCCAGATTGCCACCCGAATCGGTGGTGCTTCCACGGTGATTGGCGCAACGCTGCTGTTAGGCGCAATAATATAAACCATTGCGTCTCTATCGCAGTTAACTAAAAGGCCGCATCGTGTCATGCCAAGGTTGATAACAACGTGCGCATAGCGGCGATAACAGGGAGATCGTAAAGACGCTGTAAATCCATCCCTGTAAGCTTAAGCCGCGCCATCCCTGGCGCGGATGCTTTATTCTCTATCTCCCATTACCGCCGTTCTGATGCCATATATGGGGTTATCAACAGACCGGGCATCATGTCATACCAGGGCCGTTATTATCATTAGAGTGAATAACCACTCAGCTAATACCAGCCTGATGCAAATCATGCAGATTAATTGCCCCCACCAGCCGACCTTCGCTATCAACTACCGGCGCGGCGGAAATATGTTCATGATGCAGCGCATCCAGCGCGGCACTCGCCCGCCACTCCTCGGGGAGTTGGTAACCGGGTCGGGTCATCGCCTGCAGGATAGAGGCATCAAGTGTTTTACCTTTTATCAGCCAGCGACGTAAATCACCGTCGGTGAACACGCCGGCTACACGGTTTTCCGCATCGCAAACTGCAATCAATCCCAGTCCGGTACGGCTGAGTTCCAGCATGGCATCCATCACCGAGCCCTGTAATTCAATTCTGGGCAACCGGTCACCACATCTCATCACGTGATGTACCCGGTTCAATAACCGAGCACCCAGACTTCCCCCCGGATGTGAACGGGCAAACTGTTCCGCACTGAAGCCACGATAACGCATCAAAGCCATAGCCAGTGCATCGCCCATCATCAGCGTATTTACCGCACTGGATGTCGGAGCCAATCCCATCGGGCAGGCTTCGCGAGCGACGCTGACATCAAGCACACAGGCCGCTGCCAACCCTAATGGTGATTCTGCGTTACCGGTCAGCGCGATGACCGGGATCTGACTCTCCGCCAGCAGGGGAAGCAGGATATTCAGTTCCTGCGCCCGGCCGGAATAAGAGATAAAAATCACCACATCCTGCGGGCCAATCATGCCCAGATCACCATGCAATGCTTCAGCCGGGTGAACGAAGAACGCCGGAGTGCCGGTACTGGCCAGAGATGCTGCAATCTTTTTACCGACATGTCCCGATTTACCCATCCCCGATACCACTACCTTTCCCTGACATTCCAGCAACAGGTTACAGGCATGGATCGTGCGCTCATCCAATCGCGCCAACATACGCTGAGCTTCAGCAATTTCTATTTCCAGCGTTTCCCGGGCAAACGCCAGTAAACGGCCACTCATCATCACTCTCCCACCAGAATCACATTGATTCCCTTCGCCCTCAATGTGTCGAGGTATTCCGGGCTAATGCCGCTGTCGGTAATCAAAATATCCACTGCACTCAGCTCACAGACGACATTCGGACTTTTACGGCCGAATTTGGACGAGTCCACCAGAAGAATCCGTTGCTGGGCGGCGCGGCACATCGCCTGACTGACCGCATGAAGCTCATTGAATGTCGTTACACCGGCATTGATATCAACGCCATCCGCACCGATAAACAGTTTGTCAAAGTTGAAATGGGAAAAAGCGGCTTCCGCCAGACTGCCGTGAAAAGACGCGGACGTTTTACGGTACGTTCCTCCCGGCATCAGAATGGTTTGATCATTATCCAGCTCAACCAATTCATTCACGATGCTCAGGCTGTTAGTCATCACGGTGATATTATTGAATTGTGTCAGCCAGGGCACCATTTGCAGCACTGTACTGCCCGCATCAAAAATCAGCGAGTCGCCGTCATTAATCAGTTGCACGGCGGCATAAGCAATCTGTTTTTTCTTGGCGGTATTGATGTGGGTTTTACGATCAATCGGCTGATCGCCTTCTTCACGGCTGAGTACCACACCGCCATAAGTGCGGATTACGGCGCCCTCGTCTTCCAGAATAGTCAAATCCTTTCGGATAGTCGTACCGGTCGTGGCAAACTGACTGGATAAGTCTTCCACCGAGGCTTTACCGTTTGCTTGCAGATATTCCAGGATCTCTGCCTGACGCTGCTTAGGTTTCATAACGATTTTATCCCAACATGCTATTTCCATCACTTCCTTTACAAGATAAGACAAGTAAAACGCCACCAAATGAAAGAAAGTTTCTTTTAAAATGAAAATATCATGTTTTCGGTTTAATCGCTAATGAAAGCGCAGTCTGACATGCTGGTTCCTCTGGAAAGATCACATTTGGCACCAATTGATTTCTTGGTAGACCAATTAATGCCGTCATGTGGCGCGGACGAGCAAACACTGTCAATCCACGCATGATAAAACCATCACAGACCCGGTCATGTTCATCAAACGCCAGCGCCATGACCACTCTGGCTTTAAAGCGTCCGGCTGAACGCCCGACACCGACCGTAACACACTGACGGCACAGGGTTTCAAACGCCTGATTGAAACGGCGTAGTTGCCACCAGCCCAGAATAATCTGCAAAAGCCAGGCACAGATGGCGCACATAATCAATAAAGATGCCGAACTCATAGAACCCTCCCGGGGCATAACCCTCGGCACCAGGCCGAGGGGGAAAACACACATCAGAACATCACCTGTCCTCCAGTGATATTAATCGACTGCCCGGTACAGTAAGAGGCTTTGTCACTGGCATAATAAAGCAAAGTATTAAGAACATCCTGATAATCACAGCCACGTTTCAGTGGAACCTTGTCGGTATAATACTTTTCGACCTCATCCGGCCGAATGCCCAGCTTTTTGGCGTATTGTGGCAATAGTGACTGAAACATGGGCGATTTCAACAGGTTTCCCAGCATCAGCGAATGCACGGTAATACCAAACTCGGCCAGATCCAGTGCCAGTGATTGCGTCAACCCGACGCCACCGAATTTGGCCGCACTGTAACCGGAATTATGCTTGCTGCCCACCTTACCGGATTTAGAGTTAATCTGAATAATACGCCCGGCAATACCATCACGAATCATCAGTTTGGAAAACTCACGAGCACACAGAAAATACCCCACCAGATTGACCTGCAAAGACAAATCAAAATCATCAAGCTGGAACTGCGTGATAGGGGCGGCTTTGGCTATCCCGGCACTGTACACCAGCAGATTGACCTGGCCAAACCGGGTATCAACCTCTTGCGCCAGTTTTTCAACCTGTGTTTCCTCTGTTGCATCGGTACCAAAACCATAGGCGTTCCCTTCGCCATAACGGGCATTAATCCCTTGTGCAATCTGCTCGGCATGCTGCGCATCCAAATCGGCAACCGCCACGCGATAACCGGCTTCAGCCAGACCTTCACACAGGAACGCACCGAGAGTTTGCCCACCACCGATGACCACCGCAACCTGTTTCATATGCTTCTCCCTTATCTAAAATTCAGCCCAAAATTATTAAATTACTACCAACCGTGATATCCGTTGGTGTCGTGCCGGCAACGTGTATAGAGCCGGGAAATTCCGCCTGCGTAGCGCCATCAAAACGGATCGTGATATGGCCCAGCTCACGGAGATTCTGTGCCGCGACATCACCCACCGCCGTAATGGGATACACAGTGTCAGCCAGCACAAGCTGGCCGCCAGCGCGCAACTCCCCCCGCGTGTCACCATGCCGATGCAGAAAACAGAATGCCTCGATATCTTCCGGAGCCCCTTCGCGAAAGGTAATCATCATGTTTTCAACCAGCGATTCCCGGGCGTTGTCACCCACGCGTGTAAATATCGTTTGGTAAATAGTATTCATACGTACCTCTTAACCGAATGAAATCACTGGTAAATCAAACTGGAAACTGCCCAGGCCAGCAGCACTGTCGGCGCACCGGTAAGAAAACGGCCGACCAGCACGGATGGAACACCCACACGAACCGTGTCCTGCTTGGCTTCAGCCAGCGACAACCCCACCGGGATAAAGTCGCAGGCCGCCTGGGAATTGATGGCAAACAGTGCTGGCAGCGCCAGGTGAGGTGGAATATTCCCCAGACCAATCTGCACCCCGACCAGTACGCCGATAACCTGCGCGATAACCGCGCCGGGGCCAAGAAAAGGCGAGAGCAGTGGAAACGAGCAGATCAGAGCCAGCGTCACCAGCCCAATCGGGCTGTTCGCCAGCGGCGTCAGCCCATGTGCAATAAGGTCCCCCAGCCCAGAGGCGATGATGATGCCAATCAGCGCGGAAACAAATGCCATGAAAGGCAGAATGGTTTTCAGTACCGTATCAATGGTGTCGCGGCCCGCCTGAAAGAACACCGCTACGACCGACCCCATTCCCATACCGATTTTCGCCAACAGCCCATCGCTTTGTTCAGTGATCTTCTTGCTACTGTCATAATCGCGACCGCTGTTCACGGCATCGTTCTCCGCGGGCATAGTCACAGTAGCGCTGGCGGTCTTTTCTGTTTCCGCTTCCACTAACTGGATATTTTTTTCACGCACACCCGAGACATAAATGTCTTCCAGTATAAATTTCGCCAGTGGACCGGACTGACCGGTAGAATGAATATTCACGGTCGGAATACGACGTTTGGGGTAAATACCGCAGCGCAGCGTGCCACCACAGTCAATGACCGCGACGCCTATCTCTTCGGCGGGCGGTTCACCGTCTTTAAAACCGTCCACCGCCGGCCATCCGGTTAACTCGCTCAGGCGATTGACGATGGCCGGACGCGTTCCTGCCGTGATATAGACAATTTTCTTCCCCGGTACGGCTTCAATCAGTAAAGGTCCGCCCCAGCCACTTTCGCCTTTTTCAATCCGGATAATGCTGCTCATTGAAAGTTCCTCCGCTTAGAGCTGAACCTGACGGTCAAGCTGGATGTGCATTTTGCGTTCGAAAACAGAGGTGGTCAGGTCAGTGACCCATCCACGGAAAAAGTTGGTGAACATCCCGACCAGCAGATAACTCACCGCCAGCGGGCCTAATGGCAGCCCCAGGGTGGTCAGACCGTTGGCTATACCCAGATAGACGAACAGTTCACCGGGGTTGATATGGGGAAACAAACCATTCATCGAGTGACAGCTGTAAGAGGCCGCCGCATAGTAACTGGGCTTGTATTTCTCTGGCATGAAACGGCCCAGGCTCAACGTCATCGGATTACAAAATACAAATGTGCCGATAACCGGCAGCAGCAGGTAGCGGGAAATCGGGTTCCCGGCACAACGCTGAGCCAATCGCTCAATTCGCGACTGACCGACGAAAGTAATAAGGGCGTTCATGATGACTAACAGACTGATCAGTAAAGGCAATATGCCAGTAACCATACCGACAAAGACGTCACCACCTTTCTGAAACAGGCCGATGAACCACTCAGCCCCATGGGTGATAATTTCTATCATTATGTTCTCCTGTTTCCACTGGTGTTTAAAAAAGCGGCTAAATAAAGCAACTTATTTTTAAAGTGATTATAAAGATATAGATAAAATCTTTCCTTTTATTTTAAATTGATCACACTTTGAAAGTTATTTATTTCAAAATAAAATAAAAATGATAGATTTATATTGATAACAACATGTTGAGGATAATTGAAATGAAAATTTATCTTGATACCGCCGACATCCCCGCCATCGTCCGGCTAGCCCGCGTGCTCCCGCTGGCGGGGGTCACCACCAATCCCAGTATTGTTGCAGCCGCTGGCAAGCCTATTCGCACGCTGCTGCCCGCGTTGCATGACGCCTTGGATAATAAAGGACAACTGTTTGCTCAGGTCATAGCCAGTACCGCGGAAGATATGGTCAAAGAGGCCCGCGTACTTCGGCAATGCATCAGCGATCTGGTTATCAAGGTTCCCGTTACGACGGAAGGACTAGCGGCCATCAAACGACTACACAGTGAAGGCATTCCCACGTTGGGAACCGCAGTTTATGGTGCGGGACAAGGCCTACTTTCTGCGCTGGCTGGCGCGCAATTTGTGGCGCCTTACGTTAATCGGCTAGATGCACAGGGAGGAGATGGGATTCAAATGGTGCAGGAATTACAACAACTGCTGACGCTGCATGCCCCGCAGTCCATAGTGCTGGCAGCCAGTTTCAAAACCCCCCGACAAGCGTTGAATTGCATGCTGGCAGGCTGTCAGGCCATCACCCTGCCCGTCGACGTCGCTGAGCAGTTCATCACGACACCCGCCGTGCAGGCAGCAATAGAAAAATTTAATCAGGACTGGCACTCCGCCTTTGGCACCATGACGCTCTGACAACACACTGGCGGATAAAATATCCAAACCGGTATCTGTCTGTCAGACATCGTCCAGTGATAAACACCGAACACTATTCACAATACTGGTGCAGAGTGTCCTGTTTCTCAGGCAGCAGGCGATAAAGATAAACCGGCCGACCGGTAGAACCGTACTGAATATTGGTATCAAGAATTCCGGTATCCGCAAGGTATATCAGATACTTGCGGCATGACACGCGAGAAATACCTATCGCGTTGGCTAGCATTTCTGTGGAAAACTCCGCCCCCTGATTCCCTTCAATCCATTCACAGACAGTACGCAGTGTCAGGCTGGTCAACCCTTTTGGCAGTTTCTTTCGGTCTACAACCGGGCTGCCACTGGTACGACGGATCAGATTGTCGATATCCGACTGCGCGACAAAATCCCGGTGTTTGAGCAAACTGGATTCTTCACGATATGCCACCAATGCCTGCTCAAAGCGAGCAAACTGGAACGGTTTGATCAGGTAATCCACTACCCCATAATGCAACGCTTTCTTGATGGTATAGACATCGCTGGCGGAAGAAATGATGATAACGTCAGTATGCTCGCTGAATTCCCGGATAGTCGGCAACAGATCCAGCCCGTTATCCTGTTGCATGTATATATCCAGCAGCACCAGATCAATTTCACAATCCGGTTGCATCAACAAGTTTCTGGCCTGCTGCAGCGTAGGGACTGTTGCATAACAGCTAAACCCGGAAACCTGATTCAGATAACACTTATTCAACTCCGCCACCATGGCATCGTCGTCGACAATCAGTACATTAATCATGGTCAAACTGCCTTGCTTGATAAGGAATATTGACGAAAAACTGGGTATACACATCGGGTTCCGACTCAAAATCGATCGTACCGCCAATCTTCTCCAGACTCTGTTTAGTCAGATACAGGCCAATGCCGCGTCCGCAGCCTTTGGTAGAGAACCCTTCCTGATAAATCCTGGTTTGCACCTCCAGCGGAATCCCCGGACCATCATCACCCACAATACAATGCAGAAACCCGGACTGATGATGAAATGTGATACTGATTTCCCTGTTTTCCAGCCCGGATATGGCATCCATCGCATTCTCGATAAGATTACCCAGCACCGTAATCAACTCATTAGTAGCTTCAGTGTCATCAGTTTCCGGTAACAGGCTGTCTTCGCTAATCGACAGTGTAATCTCCAGGTCGCGCGCCCGATTGATCTTACCCAACAGGAACCCGGCAATCACCGGTGATTTCACCTTACGGATAATCGATCCGATTTCCGCCTGATAATTATTCGCTGTTTTTAAAATATAATCTTCCAGCTGAGAGTAGTATTTCAAATGCAGCATGCCCAGAATAACATGCAGCTTATTCATGAATTCATGAGATTGCGCCCGCAAGGCATCCGCGTAATAAGACATACCGGTCAGACGCTGTAATAACTGGCTGATCTCGGTTTTATCACGGAAAGTGGCAATGGCTCCGATGATGTCGTCTTTCACCACCACCGGCACCGTATTGGTCAGCAACAGGTTGCCATTAAAGTTGATCTCTTCATCCTGGTGGGGCGAACCTGTCTCCACCACAGTTTCCAGATTCATCAGCGCGGGCCATTGGCTGATGGTACTGCCGATAGACAGACTCTCTGATGAACCATGCTGACTGAACAAGCGCTTGGCCTCATCATTGATGATGGTGATACGCAAATCGGTATCCACCGCAATAACGCCCTCTTTAATCTGTTTGAGCATGGCATTGCGTTGCTCAAACAGATTGGAAATTTCAAACGGTTCAAAACCAAGCATGATGCTTTTCAGGGCTTTTACCAAAAAATAGGTCCCCAACAATCCTACTAACGCGCCAAACAAGATGGTCCAGGGGATAATCCAGCGATTTTCGTTAATCACCGACTGCACGCTGGTCAGTGAGATACCCACCACCACCACACCGATCTGCTTACCGTTTTCATCAAATACCGGGGTGAATACCCGCAACGCCGGATCAAGCACCCCTCGGTTCACTGCCGTATTTTCCAGCCCCAATAAAGCAGGATAGAGATCGTCACCGATAAAATGGCGACCAATCAGGTCTGGTTCGGGGTGCGAATGACGAATCCCGCGCATATCCGTCACGATAACGAACAGTAAATGGTTACGACGCTTAACATTTTCAGAAAAACGCTGGACGGCATAAAGATCGCCGATACCTTTCAAATCATTAATCACCACCGGCGAATTCGCGACTGTGCGAGCAATGGAGAACGCTTTGTCTTTCAGGTGAGTCTCCGTTAACTCGCTGATCCGGAAGAACAACAAGGCATACACCACCAACAGCACAGAACCAATGACGGCCGACACCATGAGAATCACGGATGTTCCCAGCTTCAGCGGTGTCTTTTTCTTACTCATGTCGCACTCCGGAATAAGTATCTTCACCCCGCCATCTTAACCTGTTTCTAACTGTTTCGCGTATCCGGATAACACACCGTGTCATATGCCAGGTGTTCTTTCCACTCGGTATTAAAACGGAATATATTGTTCTCACCGGAGGTAACCGTGCAGAAGGGCGGGGGGAAGTATTATTTCTTATCACTCTATTGTAAATACAACGGGTACAACAACAGCAATAGTGTTATAAAAAATGAGAAAAATAAAGTGTCAGGTTTTTTATCACCCAACCGAATAAAAATACATAGTCATAGTTAAGTGCAATAGTATTATAAAATAAAAAAACAAGGCATGTTATTTTAATTACTAAACAGGTTTAATAATTTACTTATTTAATAAAATCATTAGGATAGATAATAAATTAATGACTATAAATCAAAATTATATAACAAATCAAAAACACATCATTAACACAATGACATTATTTTATATAGATAATAAATTAATCATCATTTTGATGAAAAATATCAGGCTATGTTTTATTAAATGATTATTCATCATAATTAAATAAATACTTAATCTGTCAAAAAATAACAGGCAGTTAAATTAACAAACTGCCTGTTATTAGTATCACCGATTACTCAGCCATCGGCTGATGTATCAGTTATTACATTGACCAAAACAATACCGCTAATATTTGCGGTGACATAATACGTAAAAACATGGCGATCGGATAAACAGTGGCATAGGCTAGCGCCGGTGCGCCACTGGTTTCATGTAACCCATTGGCAAACGCCAGTGCGGGCGGATCGGTCATCGACCCTGCCAACATGCCACACAGCGTCAGGTAATTCATTTTCGTCAACAAACGAGCCAGAATACCAACTACTAACAACGGGATAACGGTAATCACGGCGCCATAAGCAACCCACCGTAATCCATCGCCATACACCAGCGTTGCAAAAAAATTCGATCCTGCCTTCAGTCCCACCACGGAAAGAAACAGCACAATACCCAATTCCCGCAGTGCCAGATTGGCGCTTGGCGGCATGAACCAATACAACTTGCCGATACTGCCAATTCGCCCCAGAATCAACGCCACCACCAGCGGTCCTCCCGCCAGCCCCAGCCGTAACGCAACCGGGAAACCGGGAATAAACAGCGGCACCGACCCCAACAACACGCCAAGGCCAATACCGATAAATACCGGCAACATCTGCACCTGTTGTAATTTTTGCTGCGCATTGCCGACAATATCCGCTACCGCATCAATGGCCGTTTTCCGCCCCACCAACGTCAAAATATCGCCGAAATGCAACGATGAATTGTTGGCGGCTACCAATTCCACCCCGGCACGATTCAGACGGGAAATCACTACGTCGTAATTTTTTTTCAAATTCAGGTCACGGATTTTCTGCCCCAGAACCCGCTCGTTGGTGACAGCAACCCGTTCAACACTCAAATCCGTACCACGGGTTGATAAAGAGGTATCCACTTCGTGGCCAATCACTAAACGGGCTTGATCCAGATCGACTTGCGCACCCACCAAATGCAAATAATCCCCCAATTGCAGGATGGAGGAAGGGGCAGGCACCATCAATGCGTTCTCCCGTTTCAGACGCGAACAGACAATCGCATTGCTGTTCAGAATCGGGACATCCTGAATCGCCAATCCTTGCAGATTGGGGTTCATCACCTCGATGTTCATGGTGTGCAATTGCTCGTGACTCTGCCCACTGTGGCTTTCAAACTGCTTTGCTTCTCTATCCACAACGACACGAAACAGCAAGCGCAGCAACCACATCACTAGCAGAATCCCACAGATGCCAAGCGGATAAGCCATGGCGTATCCCATACCCATCTGATTGATGAGCACATTGCTGGAACCCAGATCAGTCAAGATCTGCTGCCCAGCACCCAGTGAAGGGGTATTCGTTACCGCTCCAGAAAAAATCCCCAGAATGATCGGCAGCGGCACACCAAATAACTTGTAAATGGCAATAGCCACCATACCCCCCAATAACACGGTCAGGATGGCAAAACCATTCAAACGCAGGCCCGATACCCGCAGCGAAGAGAAAAATCCCGGCCCTACCTGAATGCCGATGGTATACACAAACAGGATGAGACCAAATTCCTGAATAACATGCAGCATGTCCCCATTCAGGCTGAAGTGATAACTTTGAGCAAAGTGCCCGACAATAATACCGCCAAACAAGACACCACCGATCCCCAGACCTACTCCATAGATTCGCCAGTTGCCAATCCATAACCCCAGCACAGCCACCAACGCCAGCATACTCACGGTAAGCGCAATATCACTCATAGCAGATATCCTTGAGCAGAAATGTAAATGCGATCCGTTCTGTTACATCACGGAATTTGTCTCTCTCATTATAGGTGATGAAAACAAGCCCTTAGGTTTCAAATAATTGTGGCAGAAGATTATGAGGGGAACCGTGGAATACAACACAAAAACGCCCGTTACCGGTAAAGTTAACGGGCGAAAGATCACGTAACCTATTCGAAAGCAGACACCATGGCCTCATCCCGGCACGATCCTGATGCCAATAATGCGCCTAAAAACGGATTAGCTCTGGCATGGAGATGGTTCGGTGCCATGAACCGGGTCATTATTCTTCGGTGTTCGTCACCGTCTCGGTTAGCGCAGGGTGCGACTTGCCGATGGCAATCCGCTGCGGTTGCAACGCATCCGGCACGTTTCGAACCAGGTCGATATGCAGCAACCCGTTAGTAAACTGGGCTTCGGACACATGTAAATGTTCCGCCAGCGTAAAACTCAGAGAAAAAGGCTTAAATACCAGCCCTTGATGCAGATACTCCACTTTTTTCTCTGACGGTGTCGGTGTACCTTTGATAATCAGATGTTGCCCTTCCACTTCGATATCCAGCTCTTGTTGCTGGAAACCGGCTAATGCCAACGTGATTCGATAGTGGTTGTCACTGTATTTTTCAATGTTATAAGGCGGGAACTCTACGGCATCCCCCATTGAACTGGCCAACTGATCAAAACCAATCAACTGACGCAGCAGTGGCGATAAATCATAACTACGCATGGTCGTTACTCCTTCTATGAAGCGAGATAATCTGCCCCGACAACGTCTGGCGTTGCGGAGACGTCCCCACATTTGGCGGACAATATTCGGTTAGTACGACGACGTCTCATGCCACAGGCCGTCGGTTATTTAATTTCGATACGACGTGGTTTCAAGGCTTCCGGCACAACGCGTTGCAGATCGATATACAGCAGCCCATTTTCCAGATTGGCAGCGGTGATCTGAATATGTTCAGCCAACTGGAATTTACGTTCAAAATTTCGTTCGGCAATCCCTTGATACAGGTAGTTACGGGGTGTGGGTTCACCACTGTGTGCCCCTTTGACAATCAGCATGTTGTCGTGGGCAGTGATCTCCAGCTCATGCTCGGCAAAACCGGCAACCGCAATGGCGATGCGGTATTGGTTCTCATCAACCAATTCGACATTATACGGAGGGTAACCACCATTACTCTGGCTCTGGCCGGCTTCCAGCAGATTGAACAGGCGATCAAAACCAATGGCGGAACGATACAGCGGAGAAAAATCAGGGTTACGCATTACAGCCTCCTAAGCTTCAGCGAGGGGAGTGATAAAAACCTTCCATCAGGACAGGTCATTAGCCCGGGAAGAATATCCAATCGGCATATTCCTCTTTGTGGACATATCACAAATATGGTGACCCAGCGTCAATTTTCAATAATGGATTAGAAAAATTCGCGGTTTTTCATGCAAAATTTCCTCTGAAATCGGCAGTTATCACATACACTGAAAGAAAAGCACAATATGACAAATTTGCGTGAGCAGAAGTAACTTTCGGTTAATCTGACTATGCGGGTACAAGCGATAAATTGAGGAGACTTCCTTCTCTGGGTAACGTTATGACCATATTGAAAAGTGCCTTATTTTCATTCACGTTGTCGGGAAGCGCGTTAATTGTTTCCAGCGGTTGTTCCAGTGTGATGACACATACTGGCGGGGAGCAAGGTTACTATTCCGGAACCAAAGCCAGTGTGGCAATGCTGGAAGATAAGAAAACCAACTGGGTGATGAAACCACTTGCCGCCATCGATCTCCCCTTCTCGGCAGCATTGGATACATTACTGTTACCATATGACTATTATCGCGTTGGCGATGAATCCAAATCATCACTACGCCAACGGATCGCCGATCACGAACAGCAGAATCAGTTGGCCAGTTCAACGATCGCCAGTTCAACAACACCAACGGCGGCAGCGGCTCGTCACTGATGTTCCGCCTGCTGACGATGAATCAACGTCATGGGGATCACTGCCCTGACCGGTTGTGGTTCCCGATTCAATGCCTGTTGCATAGCCTTGAAAGCATCTTCCACCCAGGCATCCTCATTCTGGCGCATAGACCAAATCTTATTGGATAAAAATCCCAGCATGGCATGTTCATCGAAGGTGCCAATATTAATCCCAGCCGGAATATAGCCATAACGTTCGCGGATAACACTGAGGATCCCTTCCAGTACTGGCAGCGAAGAGGCGATGAATGCCTGGGGCGGGGCGTCATGCTGCTGGAAAAATCGCTGCATCATCAGGATACCGTCTTCCCGGCGGTTATGGCCGGCTTCTATCACACACGGCGTCAGGCCGTAATCATGTATCGACTGCTGGTAACCTCGCAGACGGTCGTGGATCGCTGGTTGATGAATATCACCCGCCATAAAAAACAGCGGTGTGGAGGCGTCATCCGCCAGCATGGCTTGTGTAAGGACAATGCCGCCCTGCAAGTTATCACTGATCACCAACGGAATATTTTCTGCGCCAAAATCACGATCCAGCAACACCAGTGGCCGTTTAACCGTCCGGACATGATGTTGCATCGCTTGCACTGACGAAGGGACAACAAACAACCCGTCCACATTACGCTGCAACAGTGAATCCACCAGCGCATTTTCATGGTCAGGATCACTGTAAGAGCAGCTGATCATCAGTTGATAACCTACTTCATGACAGCGCATTTCCAGCTTTTCTGCCAATGTCGAGAAGAAGAGGTTAGACAGGCGAGGAACTATCAGCCCAAGCGTATCGGTCTTATTCAGCTTCAGGCTGCGGGCGACATGATTCACGGTATAACCGTGTTCAGTCACATAATCGGTAATACGCTGTCGGGTTTTTTCACTGATACGGTACTGCTCAGCTTTACCGTTCAATACCAGACGCACCGTGGTAATTGACAAGCTTAACGCGTTGGCAATCTGCTCAACCGTTTTTGCCATGGAACACCTTATCCATAAGGGAAATGAAAGATTTTAGTGTAGCGCATTAACTAACTCGACGCAGCTTTCCATAAGCCACAGACTGACGATGAAAGCCCGATGAGCGGTTTAACCAAAAGAGCAAGATATTCGGGACGCACGGAGAAAGAGGTGTTTCTGAGAAAACCTCATCTCCGCGCTCCCCCTGATATCAGGCTTACGCGACAACATACAAACCGACGAAGAGATGCGATTCCGTTATCCTGCGTTTTCACAACCCAGTTTTTTTTTGCTGCGATAACGCTTAATCATCGGTGAAATAATCGGCAACAGTAGGGTTAACAGTGCGATGATGATAAACACCGCACACACTGGACGGGTCAGGAAAACCATCGGGTTGCCCTGAGACATCATTAAAGAACGGCGCAGGTTAGTTTCCGCCAACGGTCCCAGGATCATACCTATCACTATTGGTGACATCGAAAAATTGAGTTTTATCAGGACGTAGGCTACCAACCCGGCACCCATCATCAAAAACACATCCACCATGCTGTGATTGACGGTATAAGCACCAACGGTACAGAGCAGCAGAATCGAGGGCACCATACAGGTACGGGGAATGTCCATTACCTTCACGAATAGCCTCATGCCGAGGAAACCCAATAGCCCCATGCAAAGGTTCGCCACCATCAGCCCGATAAAAATGGTATCCACTACTATCGGATGATCAGTAAAAAGCTGTGGTCCCAGCGCCAATCCCTGAACCAGAAAAGCCCCCATAATGATAGCAGTCGCGCCATCACCGGGAATACCCAGCGTCATTAGCGGAACCATACTGCCACCCGCCACCGAGTTGGCGCCGGCTTCCGGCGCAGAGACGCCTTCCGGTGAACCATGACCAAATTCTTCCGGCGTTTTTGACCACCGCTTGGCCTCGTTGTATGAGATCCAGGAAGCAATATCGCCCCCAACACCGGGAATAGTGCCGATACCAGTGCCAATAATGGATGAACGTATCCAGGTTGGCAGACAGCGTTTGAAATCCACCCAACTCGGCAAAATACGCGTGATCTTCGCTACTGCTTTTTGAGCATTGTTTGCATGGCGGGAACGCAGTTCCTCTTCGAAACCCAGTAATCCCTGCGAGAAGGCAAACAATCCCACTAATACCGGGATAAACGAGATACCCCCCATCAGGTAAACCGAGTCAAAGGTAAAGCGCATGCCGCTGGTCATCGGGTCAAGACCAATGGTGGCAATGGCCAACCCTAACCCGCCACCCATTAACCCTTTAACAATCGACTGAGAGGACACACTGGTAATAATACTGATTCCGAACACTGACAACGCGAAATACTCGGGAGCTGAAAATCCAGTGGCGACCGTCGCTAGCATCGGCGCAATCAGGATCAGGGCAATAGTGCTGAACACCCCGCCAAACAGCGACCCCATGGTCGACAACCCCAATGCTCTGCCCGCTTCGCCACGTCGCGCCATTGGATAACCATCCAATACCGTGGCGGCCGATGCCGGTGTGCCGGGGGTACTGATTAAAATAGCGGTGATCGACCCACCATATACCGCGCCGCAATACACACCCAATAGCAGCAATATCCCGTTGACACCCTGAAAAGAGTAGGTGAGCGGCAATAACAGGGCAATCCCCATATTCACGGTGAGACCAGGAATAATACCGATCACAATACCGGCCAATGTGCCAAGGAAAATGATGATCAGGGTGTTAAAACTCAATACCGTGGCAAACGCTGAAAGAAGCTCGTTCATCATCACTCCATAATGTCAGGACTCACTGAAAACCGAGGTCGGCAGTGGGGAGTTAAACAGGTAGGTAAAGGCGCAATAGATCACCACCACAATGCACAGTGTCGACAGCACGATAAACCAGGGACGACGTTCATTCATAAACAACATGACACCGGGAATAAACAGCAACGCCGAAACCAGGAATCCCGCGTAATTTAATAACACACCAAACACCACTGCCATCGCCCCCAAAATCAAGGGACGCCGAACATAAACCGACGACAGATCAACGGCAATATCCACCTGATGCCGATCCTTAATCACCGCAATCCACTGGAATAGGCCAAGCACAATAAACAACCACGCCAGACCATAAGGCCAAAACCGTTCCCCCGGCACACCGGATGCATCAAACATGGCCATGTTGCGCGACAAGAACAGCATCAGTCCGCCCAATCCTATCGAACACAAGCCAATTAACAGGTTCCACTTACGCATCATGATTCTCCCTACCGCCGGGCTTCCGGCGGTAGTTGTCACTTATTATTTTTTCATTGTTTCAGCGATCAGTTGCTTATACATGGCATCATCCTCTTTCATCATGTCGGCTGCATCCTGACCCACGATGGTCACCGGCATAATTCCTTGTTTTCTCAACGCTTCCTTATAAGCCGGTTCATTAACCACTTCGGTAAAGGTTTTCACCAGTTGGCTTTCGATTTTCGGCGGCAGTTTCGCCGTGGTGGCCAACACTGCCCAGGCACGCATCTTCACGTTAAAGTTCAGATTCAGCGCCTCCTTGATGGTGGGAACATCGGGGAACAACGCGAAACGTTTGTCGTCCATTACCGCCAGCACGCGCAAAATACCGGCATCAACTTGTGATTTAACCGCCCCCGGCGTGGTCAGCACCGCGTCAAGATGACCACCGACCAATGCGGCAATAGATGGGCCGGTACCTTCGTTATAAGGAATATGGTTGAATTTGGTGTGCGTATTATTCTCAATATTCACAGTGGCCAGATCATAAATCGCCCCCATACCCGAGTTACCCACCATGAGTTTTCCCGGATGCTGTTTTGCCGCCTGGATAAAATCTTTCATTGTTTTGTAACTGGAATCCGCTTTCACCACGATAGCCACCGGGTCGGCGATAGTAGTCACCAATGGCGTGAAATCTTTATAGGTGACCGGGGATTTATGCTGATAAGGAAACATCGCCAACTCAACTGTGGTCATGACCAGTTTATAACCATCCGGTTTGGCTTTCGCGACTTCAATCAATCCGGTAACCCCGTTGCCAGCAGGCTTGTTGACCGGGACAAAAATAATGCCTTTCGGCAGCCGATCTTTGGCATACTCAAGCAGTGTCCGGGCGGAGGTATCAGTACCGCCACCAGGATTTTTGGGGATAATGACTTCAATGTTTCTCGTCGGATAGGTTAACATTTGCTTGGCAACAGCCTGTGCGGCCAGCAGTGGCATCGCTGCGGCCAGAAGCACACACCAATATTTTTTCATCGTTTTCTCCTTTTATGACTTTATTGTGTAGGGCGGTTCAGGGTACAGATTCACAGACCGAACACGATCTGCTGATAAACGATATTTTTCCGATTCCAGGTATAGGTCACATGCAGCGAGTCACCATCGGCGATGATAGCCGGGTAGGAAAACTCGCCAGGTTCCTGTTCCAGGTCGATCAGGTTCTCCCAGGTGTCGCCATTATCGGCGGAATAAGCGACCGTAAGCGGATAACGCCGGCTCCAGTTACCAGTGACGGGGTTATACACCAGCACCAGCTGATTATGGCCGAGCGAGACCATATCAATACCGCTGTTGTTATTGGGCAGCGCGGTAGCATAAGCGTCGCACCAGTTACGCCCATAATCAGCGGAATCACTGCGATACAGACGACCACGGGTACTACGCATCAGAACATGGATTCGTCCCGGCGCGGATTCCCAGGCTGAGGGCTGAATCACCCCATCCCACTGGAATACCCGCGTCAGATCGTTTTCCCACAAGGCATCCTGTTTCAACCCCTGCCAGAGCGCATCCTGATGGTTCTCCGCCGGGGTTTGATGCGTCAGCGGTATTGCGACGGATTGCCACTGTTGTCCACCATCGTCGCTGATATCGACAAACGCGTCCCAGTAGCGATCGTCCTCCACCGAGCCGGGGGCCAGCCACTCACCGTTGGACATCACCAGCACTTTATTCTTGACCGGACCGCGTGGTGTGCAGTCCCCTGCCACCAGTGGCCGGGGAGATGACCAACTGACGCCATCATCATCCGATACCGTCATCCGTGTCTGCCAGTGGTGGACATCCGCACCGACTTTATAAAACAGCCATAACCGACCATCCTGATGGTGCAATACCGGGTTCCAGTGCGCCAATCCCGGTTCTGCTGCGATCGACAGCGGTTGCTGCCAGTTTCCCTGCTCACCACATGACAACCAGATAGCGGTATCGCCGCTGCCTTCCTTCTCTCCGGCAAAATACGCCACCCGCAGACGGTTGCCCGGCAGGGAAACCACTGTCGAGGCATGGCAACTGCCAAAATAGTGGTGTTCAGCGGGCAACAGTAATTGTTGTTTTACCTGCGTCAGTGTCATGGCCGCCCCTTTGGTTATTAGTTGTTCTTTATGTCACGCCTGATTAAGGATTGAGTTGCGTCGTAAACGGCTGGCCCAGTCGCAGCATGCTGCTGATGGCGTCCGGAAAAAAGCTCTCGCCATACGCCGCGCTGCTACGCACCCGACAAATGTGGGTCGAGAAGTTACCACATTGCTGCTGGTAGTGCTTGGCGCAGGCCGGATAATCGAGAAACTCCACCAGTGCGGCAGTGGAAAGATAGTCCGCCAGTTGTTGCGCCAGCAACGGCTGTTCACGCCAGTGCTCATAAAGCCAGACGTACAACTGTGGATGGAAATTGGCCATCACACCGCTGTAAGCCTGGCATCCGGCTTGCAACGATGGCAGCAGCGTCTGGCTGTTGGCATTGGCCAAATGCAACCGGGTGCCTTGCGCCAATTGTAAGCGCCGTTTGATGGTCGGCAGGTCGCAACACGTATCCTTGATAAAGGTGTAACGCCCGCTACGCGCGCACCACGCCACCGTGTCATCCGACAGCAGGCGTTTGTAAGGATAAGGACATTCGTAAATCCCCAGATCCACGTAGGTAGGCAACTGTGCTGTCAATAACTGCAACTGATCGAGCGCGACCTGATCAGACTCGCCCGACAATGCCAACCGGTTACTGATCAGGATCAGGCCATCTATGCCGGTTTCCGCCATACCAGTAAGCTGCTCAACCTGTTGGCTGATGCCACAGGCGGTATGGCCGGACGCCACCACCGGTACACGTCCATCCACCAGTTCAACGATAAAACGCACCAGCTCTCGGGTTTCCTTATCGCTCAGGAAGAACATTTCGCTCGACTGGCAGGCAGCAAACAGCCCATGTACCCCGGCCGCCAGATACCACGTCACCAAACGACCCAACGAGTCATAGTCAATCTCGCCACGTTCATCGAATGGCGTCAGCATTACCGGCCACACGCCGGTGTATTTTTGCTCGTTATGTTGTTGATCGCTGTCGTACTGCATAATTCACTCCGCCAAAAGCGTATGGGCATCGCCCGCCATAAAGACCCGGATATTCTGTGTCAGCGCCTGCGCCACAAATGCTTTCAGGACATCGCCCAGTTGTGCCTCGTCGACGTACGCCACCGTTAGATGGTTACTCTGGTGCCCCGCCATCAGATCGTCCCGGCTGACACCATCCAACACCGCATTCAACAGTGGCCATTCATAGTTGGTGGCACGGCGACGGCGTTCGAACTCGGCAGGCGGCAATTCCACTGCGGTACCGGTACCGATATGCATGATGACCTGCGTTCCTTCATAGTGGGCGCGCGCCCAGATAAAGCGCCCGGCCTTGCTCTGACCGGTAATGGTGGAACCGCCATATGGAAAGAACATCGGCGGCTGACGATAACCGGTCGCTCCGGCGATGCCCCCTTTCAGATGGGCGAACGGCACCGCACCGGAGATTTCCAGATCCCAATAGAATGTGCCCTGATAATCACTACCCCAGCGAATATCGTGCAGCGTGGTTTCCGCCGGCAAGCCCAGACCATGCAACAGTCGCCATAGCATTACCTGTGGAATCGCACTGCCCATATCCACTTCGTTGATGCAGGGTATCGCCATATCCGGACGGATAATCTCGCCTTGCTCATCCGGCAACGGGAAACGCTCCGCGTTACCAATCGCGCCTTCGGCAAAGTCAGAGGCAGCACAACTGTCTTTCAGACCCTGCTGATACTGCACACCCACTGCAGTCAACCCAAAACGCTTCACAAAACGCGCCATGGCAATCATCATCGCGCACTGTTCCAGTACCTGCTCACGCGTCAACTGCCGACTACCGTCTGTGCCAAATTCAAACTGCATACCCTGTTGTTCATACCATTGCAGGCAGCTCTCACGCAGCGACGTCGGCACTTTATCCATTTCCACCAGCAAGGCGGACTGCGATAGAGATTCAATCGGCATACCGGTGTTCACCATCGCCTGTTGTGGGAACATGCCGTTAATCATGCCCATGCAGAAGGTATCGAACAGACCGATAATCGCCTTGTGGCGCAAAATATACTCCCCGACCTGACGCCCGATCTGGCCTGCGTCGGTAGCCAATACCGGGTGTGAAGGCGCAACCGGGTGGAGATAGCCGGTTTTATGGCTAACCGCACCATCCCGCAGCCAGGTGGATAGATCCTGGCGGAAATCATCATCTTCAAAGGTTTCAGACCACATCCGAGAATAGGCTCGTCCCAGACTGGTAAGACAGCCTGCCATACACAACATGCCTACCAGCCCCGGCCAGGTGCCATCAAAATTGGCCAGCAATAGCACCGGGCCGCGATGATGCACCAACGATGGCGCCAGATGATGGGAATATTGCCAGGCGGTCAGCAACACGATGACCGGTGCATCCGGATCGATAGCGGCAAAAACCGCACTACCCTCCTGCTGACTGCTGATAAAGCCATGTCCACGGTCAGCATTCACGGGATGAGCCCGCTTCATGCGATAGCCCAGTTGCTCCAGAACCATCTGTAATGTGTTCTCAAACTGCTGTTGGGTAGGCCAGCACGTCACATTAGCGGGTTCACGCAAATCCGCATTGGTGACCAATAACACTTCTCCGGCCTCGGCACTCAGTCTGGCGGGGGATTCAGGTAAATTGAGTTTCAACATCGTTTGCTCCTGCATGTCTGTTCCGGCATTGGCCGGGATGATTCTGATGGCTTACCGCGCGCCGTCAGTGCCCGCTAGCGGGCACATTTGCTGTTCGGCAGTCTGTTGATCCTGATACATCTGCAAATAAATTCGGTATTTGGCGTCATGAAATGCCTGATGTTGCCGGTCTGCCCGGATCAATGTGCCGGGGCGAACCAACGCCGCTGCCGCCTGAGGCAATGAAGGATAAGTACCGCAGGCGACAGCGCCCAGTAAGGCGGCCCCCAGCGTGACGGCATCGTCTTCGCTGACCAGTTGGATATCGCAGCTGGTAATGGCGGCGTATTCCCGCAGCCACAATGGATTCTTGGTTGCTCCGCCGCACATCACCAACCGGGTAATCTGATGTCCGGCCTGATTCATGCTGTCGATAATGTGGCGGGTGCCATAGGCAATGGCCTGTAGTGTCGCCAGATACAACCGAGCCAGCGCATCCGGTCCCTGTTCCAGGGTCAGTCCCATTACCGTCCCTCTGGCATGAGGATTAGCGCGCGGTGAGCGGTTGCCGTGATGATCGGCCAATACATGCAAGTGACGAGTCGGCAATGGCTCACGCTGTTCCAGCAATGCCACCCACTCGTTCAAAATCTCGTAAACGCTGCATTGCCGCTGGTTGGCTTGGGCCTGCAACGCGGTCCACTCCGCATGCTGATGCAATGTCCACTCCACCAGTGCGCCAGCGGCACTCTGTCCCCCTTCACTCAACCACCACTGCGGTAGCATTGCACCCCAGTACGGCCCCCAGACACCGGGTACGCTGACCGGCTCAGGGTTCACTAACATATGACAATTAGATGTGCCGCTGATAATCGCCAGGCTGCCTTTCGGCTGGCTGCCAACCAGCGCCAGCCCGCCGGCATGTGCATCAATAATGCCGCTGGCGATCACCACGCCTGGTAATAACCCACACTGTTGCGCCGCTTCCGCACTCAGCACCCCCGCTTTTTCGCCAAGCTGAAGGATGTGAGACGGTATCTTTTCCAGCAGATCCGTCAGGTCAACTGCCTGAAGCAAGGTGCCGCTGAAACGGTTTTCATGGGCCAGATAGTTCCATTTACACGTCAGAGTACACACGCTGGCAACATCGGCACCGCTCGCCCGCCAGACCAGATAGTCCGCTAAATCAAAAAACCGCCACACCTGTTGATAACGTTCAGGAAAATGGTGTTTCAGCCATAAAATTTTAGGAAGCTCCATCTCAATGCTGACTTCGCCACCGACGTAATGCAGGGCGGCATCACCGGTAGCATTAATCGCCGCAGTTTCTGCCACAGCACGGTGATCCATCCACATCACGATATCGTGGTCAGCTTCACCCTGTTCCGCCACGGAAACCGGTTTACCGTCGGTCCCGACGGCCACCAGCGAGCAGGTGGCATCAAAACCGATAGCGCGGATACCCGCGGGTTCAATTTGCGACTCAGCCAGCGCCTCGTGGATGCTGTCGCACACCGCCTGCCAGATATTCGCTGATGATTGCTCCACCAGATTGGCACGGGGATGGAATTGCTGGATGGGCCGTACCGCAAAGGCCAGTCGCCGACCGCTGCTGTCAAATACACCGGCTCTCACACTGGCAGAACCGACATCCACGCCCATAAAGCAATCATTTTCCATGACTCTTACTCATTGCTAACTCGAGTTAGCAATGTATTTAAAGAGAGAGAAAGAGACAATGCTTTTTAACTTGAAGTGTGAAGTCGATCGGTGAACAAAAAATAACCATCTGAAAGTCAAACGGTTTTATCAGGCAAAAAGAAACCATTTTTTAACATATTGATGCCGGCGATTTTGTCTTTCAAAAAGGGCATCAGGAGGGAGAAAACGGCAAGCTATAACTGAACTTCCACCACACAGCGTAACTGCCTGATGACGAGCGTCATCTCGAACCATCACTCCGTGACGGTGATGGAAATCATAGGGCCAGTTTGCATCCGGATTTTCCGGACCGTGAATAAAAACATAACGTAATGGCAGGACCAAGCTACCGGTCGCCACCCCACATGCACACCCTGTCCAGCACGATAATAACCGCTGTTCTCCGGGTATTAATATTCATCCATTAAACTGTCAAAGCTGTGAACAAAGATTTATACGGTATTACATCGTAAATCAGCCAGTTTTCATCTCAGGATGAGATATTAATGTGGGAAATATGCTGATAAACAGCACTAAACGTTAATTAATATTCTTTATCTATAGAATGTGCCCACATATATCGCAATAAACTGGAACATCATAATAAAAAAATCGAAATTATATAAAAACCTTAAAAATCATTGAATTATTTACAATACTTGACTGTTTTTTCTTTCAAATAAATAGAACAATAAGCTCAAGAACATTAGATTTCCAATCAAGAAGCAGAGGCGTAACCTTTCTTGCATCGAAAGGGAAACACCTTTCATTGTCATTAACAGAGTAAGGAAAGGCATCATGAAAAACCTGAAAACCATCGCTATCGCTGCAGTACTGTCCACCGTTTCTTTCGGTTCTTTTGCTGCTGAATATGTGAATGCCCAACAGGCGCAGCAGTTCCATAAAATCGGTGTAGTCACTGCCAGCGCCAGGGATCTGGGCTCACTGCAAGCCAAACTGGCGGCCAAAGCCGATCAGCAAGGCGCCAAAGCGTATTACATCACCTCCGCTGTCGGTAATGACACGCTCCGCGGTACAGCGATAATTTATAGTTAATTCATTCATTATTATTACCCTCATCCCCGGTTTGCCTGTGTCCACTTCAAACCGGGGTTTTTTATTGCCTGGAGGGTCGAAAAGCACTGCGTGAATACACTTTAGTAAGGGGTGATGAGGCTACCACGCAATGGCGGGAATTGCAGATCCCCGGAAAATGGCAAGCTAACCATTTGCAGAGCGCGTTGCGCCAGCACATCCAACGGATAGTTAATCGCCGGGAGATGAGGTTCACCAGACAATTGTACTGCACAGCCATCAAGACTGAAGACGATCACCTGTTCAGGAACTGAACGCTGAAATTGACGCAGAATCTTTACCGCTTCCAACCCAATGTAATAATCCGTCACCAGCAGTGCATCAAACTGCACATTAGCGGTGATCAAACCCTGCAAAGCAATATTGACTGATACGTCGTAGTCGATAACCAACTGACGGTTATAAGGCAACGGGTAACTTTCCAACGCGTTACGATAGCCTTGCATCACCTGCTCGGCAGCCTCACCGGTGTGAAAATTCAATAGCGCTATTTTTTTACGGTTATGGCTAATCAGGTAATGACCTGCGGTTTCCGTCGCAAACAAATAATCAAAATCAATTTTGCTTTTTGATGCAGCGCCGAGACAGTCGATCAACACCACCTCATCAGGTAATGACGGCAAATCAAAGCGCGCACCCACCACCATCACCGCATCACACAACCCACGACTCAGCTCCGCGATTGCCTGATCAACCGCCTGCGCATTATCGGCAAAACGCAGCAGCAGATACTTCTGATGCTGGCTGAGCTGTTTTTCCAGCGCTTGCAAATAACCGGTCGCCTGCTGAACATGTTCGGTGGCACAAATCACACCAATACAACCCGTGCACTGACTCGCCAGCGACTGACCAATAAAATTAGGCTGATAGTTAAGAATTTCAACCGCACGCAGCACCGCTTGTCGACTCTCTTCTTTCACACCCCGGCTACCACTTATCACCCGAGATACCGTGGCCTTAGACACCTGAGCCAATCGTGCTACATCATTGATACTTGTTGTATTTTTTATAACAAGAACCTCTTTACAGTAGGGACATCTTTACCGGCCGCCGTCATAAACACAATAAAATGGAGGAAAACCAACAAGATAAGGCGTTCATCTATAGTCATTCCTCAAACGCTTTTCTTACGACTGACGTTGATAGAGAACGATCATTTCCTCAATCAATTCACGAGCCAACATCGCCGTCATCAGATGATCCTGTGCATGAACCATAATCAGCGTCATGGGCATTTTACCTTCCCCGGCATCTTCCTCAATCAATTCCGTCTGTACCCGGTGTGCCATGCGGGAAAAGGTGTCAGACTCCTTCAGCAACGCCTGCGCTTGTTCAAAATCACCTTCTCGCGCAGCGTGTAATGCCTCAAAACACAAACTGCGGGCTTGTCCGGCATTGACGATAATTTCCATAACCGTACTTTCCAAATCTCTCATGGCATCTTCCCCTCAGTCCGCTTCAAAACCATTTCTCGCCGCCATCGCCGCGAACCATTCACCGCTCTTTTTCAGCGTACGTTTTTGGGTCGTCAAATCCAGTTGTACGAAGCCATAACGATTTTTATAGGCGTTCAACCACGACCAGTTATCAATGAATGTCCACATGTGATAACCGAGGCAGTTGCCGCCT
The DNA here is from genome assembly GCF_002847015.1 of Prodigiosinella confusarubida. GTDB lineage: Bacteria > Pseudomonadota > Gammaproteobacteria > Enterobacterales > Enterobacteriaceae > Prodigiosinella > Prodigiosinella aquatilis. The sequence continues at coordinate 650,327 of NZ_CP025085.1, read as the reverse complement.
TCTGTTATACCTTTATGTATCCATTTCAGGTGTTCGCGGATAAACGTTATCCGGTAGTCATCCTGAATCTGACCATGTTCACTGAAACGCTGCTCATTCTCGACGCCCATACCATTTTCAGAAATAAAGCAGCGAGGATTGTCATAGTTAAGACGCAGATTGGTCAAAATGTCGTAGATACCGGGTTCATAGATTTCCCAGCCACGATACGGGTTCATCTTGCGACCCGGCATGTCATAACTGGCAAAGAACCATTCGGGCATAAATGGGCTGTCCGGATTCACCAGGCTGTCGCGGCATTGGATGCGGCGCGGCTGATAATAATTAATCCCCAGCAGATCAACCACACCCTCCGTCAGCAGTGCCTTATCTTCTGGCTGGCAGGCGGGCAGTTGCCCGTACTGTTGCAGCAACGCTACCAGTTCCTGCGGATAAACCCCTTTCAAGGCGGGATCGAGAAAGCTACGGTTAAACATCAAATCAGCGATGTTCGCTGCGTTAACATCCGCCGGATTTTGTGAGCGTGGGTAAGACGGTGTCAGGTTGAGAATAATACCGATCTCACCATCTTGACCCTGAGCACGATAAGTCTTCACCGCCAACGCATGTGCCAGCATAGTGTGATAGGCCACGCTGGCCGCACGCTTGAAATCTACGACATTCGGGTAGTGGAAATCATACAGATAACCACCTTCCACCGGTACGATCGGTTCATTGAACGTAAACCAGTGCTTCACCCGGTCGCCAAACAGGCGAAAACAGGTGGCGGCATAGTCACCATAAGCCTTCACCACCGCCCGGTTTTCCCAGCCGCCCTGACGTTGCATCACCAATGGCATATCAAAATGGAACAGGTTGATAAACGGCGTGATGCCCTGCGCCAGCATTTCATCTATTACCTGGTTGTAAAACGCCACCGCCCGTGGATTCACCTCGCCTACACCGTCAGGCAGTAATCTCGCCCACGAGATCGACGTTCGGAAGGTATTGTGATGCAACGTTTTCAGCAGCGCGATATCTTCACGCCAGTGCTGATAAAATGTTGACGTCTCCGCAGGCCCGACTTGCTGGTGAAAGCGACCGGGCTGAAGGGCAAACCATTCATCCCAGATAGTGGCGCTTTTCCCACCATGGAGGCTATCGCCTTCAGTCTGCGGCGCTGAACTGGCACTGCCCCACCAAAAATCCGTTGGAAAGTGATAAATCATGGTTTCTCTCACTGTTTCGATGACCGATTTGGCCACGATAAATAACCGGTAACTACACGTTAGCGGTCGATTCGGCGGTCATCTGTTGGTCTCTTTCCTGCTCTTGTTTCAACAAGGTGTGTTCATAGACTTTCAGAAACGGGTAATACATCATCGCCGACGTCACCATACAGAACAGACACATAATCACCGGGCTGAATGCCCAGTTGGCCGCCCACGAGGCACCAATCGGCGCCGGAGTTGTCCACGGCGTCAGTGAAACCACCTGCGCTACCCAGCCAAGCTTGGTGGCGATATAAGCAAAGATGGCATTCACCATCGGAACAAAAATAAACGGCAGGAACATCAACGGATTCATGATGATTGGAGCACCGAACAAGATAGGCTCATTGATGTTAAAAAAGCTCGGCACCACACCCATCCGGCCAATGGTTCGCAGATGGACGGAGCGGCTGCGCAATAATAGAAAGGCCAGTGGTAATGTTGAACCCACCCCACCAATCAGCAGATAGTGATCCCAGAAGCCTTGCAGATAGATATGCGGCAACGGCTCACCCGCAGACAGCGCGGCCTGATTCAACGCCAGATTTGTCATCCAGAACGGGTTCATGATACCAGTCACAATCAGTGCGCCATGAATCCCGGCAAACCACAGAATCTGGCAGATAAACACGGAAATCAAAATAGCAGGCAGAGAGTCGGATGCCGAAATCAATGGCGCCAGCAGATGCATGATGGCGGCAGGAATGTTCATGCCAGTAACGGACTGAATAAACAAATTAAATGGATGCAGCGTCGCCACAATCACCAGCACCGGGATCAGGATCTCAAAAGAACGCGCGACGCCGGTCGGCACTTCTTTCGGCAAACGGATGGTTATCCTGTGATGCTTAAGCCAGGCGTAAACTTCACTGGCGTAGATCGAAGTGATAATCGCGGTAAAAATCCCTTCACCAGAGAAATATTGTGTAGAAATTTGCTTATCGTGATAAGGCGCGGCAACCAACAGAAACGCCATCAGCGATAGCAAGCCCGTCATGACCGGATCTAGCTTGTAGTGTCTGCCGAGGCTCGCACCAATCCCAACGGAAATAAAGAAGGTCATCACCCCCATGCTAAGGTAATACGGCAACATCAACTGATCACGGTATTCCAGTGAAAAGTTCAACCAGGCGCGGGCAAAGCCCATGGTAGTCTCTGGCGCGAATGGCGGGAAAATAAACACCAGCATAAACGAACCGATAATCATGAAAGGCAAGGCAGCGATAAATCCATCACGAATAGCAATGACATGCCGTTGCTGCCCCACCGTACCGGCCAGTGGCGTAATTTTCTGTTCGATGATATCCACCATCGACTGATAGAGGCTGCTCATGCGTCATGTCCTTGTTCGATCAGCGAAAATGCGAAATCCAGCACCTTGTCACCACGCTGCATGCCGTAATCCATCATATCGATAGCCGCGATAGGAATACCTTTCGCAGACGCTTTTTTCTGTAGCGACGGCAACATATATTTGACCTGTGGCCCCAACAATACCACCTGATAACCACCGACCTGCTCATCGAACTCGTTGGTGGGATATGCGGCAATCTCCACCTCCACATGACGTTCTTTGGCAACATCAAGCATCTTGCGGACCAAAAGGCTGGTCGACATACCGGCAGAGCAACAAAGCATGATCTTTTTCATTCCGAATCCCTCGAGATACCGTGGTTTACTTGCAGATTGGAAACAATACGGAAACCGTTTTCCATAGAAATAAATCAAAGGTGATAATGGGTTCACGAAATGCAAAATGTATCAGGAGACATTGTGAAACGCGTCACGGAAAGGACATATCAGTCACACAAAAAATCAAAAATAGACTAATGGCGGTGCAAATTGAGGGGAAAAAGCCTGATGGCGTCACGTAATATTTGCCAGCCAGAAAACCGGGATACGTGAGGCGACCGCCACGTTCGGCGAACCAATTAACCGAAACTAGGTAGTTTCAGTGGAATATCTGAACTTGACTTATTGTTCTTCGCTGCCGAAAAGATGGTCATAAACATGCTGCAAATGGCGCTCCATACACGCCCGTGCCTGCGGCGCATCACGCGCGACAATCGCATTGGTGATATCCGTATGGTCCTGATTCATTGCCAACGGAAAGTTGGTATCCGCGTAATGGCTTTCCAACCGCACGAAACGGAGAGTCTTACGTTTATTCCACAGGTATTCCATCATATCGCGCAACACTTCGTTGCCAGACATTTCACTGATTAGCAAATGGAAGCGTTTATCTTCATGCAGGAATTTTTCATCGTTCACATGCAGGCGCGTAAGGTCATGGGTGATCTCCAGCAATTCGGCACGTTGATCATCAGTAGCATTGTGTGCGGCCAGTTCGGCCATCATGGCTTCATAAATTTGCCGCGCATGAATAAACGACTTCAAGCTGAATTCGTCATCCACTGGTGAAGTGGCTATGGCTGGCAGCGGATCACTGACATACACCCCGTTTCCAGTGCGGATTTCCACCCAGCCGGTAATCTCCAGCGCAATTAGCGCTTCACGGATGGAGGAACGGCTCACGCCGAGTTGGCGCGCTAACTCACGCTCCGACGGCAACAATTCGCCCGCGCCAAACTGCCCGTTTTTGATGCAAGTAATCAGGAGATTGGATATTTGCCGGTAAAGTCGTTCAACTTTCAGTGTTGGTAACGGTAACACCATATCTCCTCCTGACATTCCTTCTACAGTCAACCATCGTGATCAATATGCCCGCAGCTTACCACAGCCAGAAAAACGGAAAGAACATTAAATCATCATGTTAAGAACACATTATCGCTCAGCCCACCTTACCTTTGTTGTCAACATCGATGATCCCGGCGAGTAAACCCCTTATTAACGTGATCTTAATCACAGAAAATAACCCCACTGTCGTGAAATAGTTATTAGGTCTGGTGGCCTGACCACCAGACCTTGCATCCCTCTTATCATCACCGGAATGGCGACGACCGTCATTGCCGGTTTAAAGCGCATCTGAGGGACGTAACCACAGCGATGACATCCCTCAATTCAGTAAGGAGTAACAGTATGGAACATACATGGCGCTGGTACGGCCCCAGCGATCCCGTATCGCTGGATGATGCCCGTCAGGCTGGAGCCACAGGCATCGTAACCGCACTTCACCATATTCCCAACGGGGAAGTCTGGAGCGTGGAAGAGATAAAAAAACGTCAGGCGATTCTGGCAGAGAAAGGATTGACCTGGTCAGTCGTGGAAAGCGTGCCGGTTCACGAAGATATCAAAACCCAGACCGGTCACTACCGCCAGTATATTGCCAACTACCAGCAGTCACTGCGTAATCTCGGTGTCTGTGGCATTGATACCGTATGCTACAACTTCATGCCCGTGCTGGATTGGACGCGTACCGATCTGGAATATCCGATGCCAGATGGCTCCAGGGCATTGCGTTTTGATTACACCGCGTTTGCCGCGTTTGAGTTACATATCCTCAAGCGGCACGGCGCGCAACAGACTTATACCGAACAGGAACAACAGCAGGCCGCGGATTACTTCGCTGCCATGACCCAGGCCGACATTGATAAGTTAACCCGCAATATCATTGCAGGTCTGCCCGGTGCCGAAGAGGGCTATACCCTGGATCAGTTCCGCGCTCAGTTAGCACGATATGACCACATCGATAAAATCAAATTGCGTGAGCACATGGCGGAATTCCTGCGGGCCATCGTTCCGGTAGCGGAAGAAGCTGGCGTCGTACTGGCAGTTCACCCAGACGATCCACCGCGTCCTATTCTCGGTCTACCGCGTATCGTTTCCACTTTTGAAGACATGCAGTGGTTGAAAAAGACCGTGGACAGCATCAACAATGGCTTTACCATGTGCACCGGTTCTTATGGCGTCCGTGCCGATAATGATCTGGTCACCATGATCGAAACCTTTGCCGATCGCATCCATTTTACCCATCTGCGATCCACCTGCCGGGAAGAGAACCCAAAAAGTTTCCACGAAGCCGCGCACCTTAACGGCGATGTGGATATGGTCAATGTGGTGAAAGCCATTCTGGCTGAAGAACACCGCCGCCGCCAGGCAGGCAACACCCGATCGATTCCGATTCGTCCCGATCACGGCCACCAGATGCTGGATGACCTGAAAAAAAAGACCAATCCTGGTTATTCCGCCATCGGGCGTTTAAAAGGGTTGGCGGAAGTTCGTGGCATCGAACTCGCCATCAAACAGATATTCTTCAACGACTGATTATCCAAGGTAATCCACCGCTACTGGCGGGTTACCTATTCAGTACGAATTTCTCAATGGCGTGAGCGACGCCATCTTCCGCATTGCTTCTGGTCACAAACTGGCTGACCTCTTTCACTTTGCCGATAGCATTCCCCATCGCCACGCCCAGCCCGGCATATTCAATCATCGCCAGATCGTTTTCCTGATCACCCAACGCCATCACCTCCGCACGATCCAGGTTCAGGTGTTCAGCCAGCATTTTCACCCCTTCACCTTTATTGACGCGTTTATCCAGAATTTCCAGATAGTATTCCGCACTTTTCATGATGGTGTAACGCTCCAGAGCTTGCGGTGGAATTTGCTTGATTGCCCGGTCCAGCAGCGTCGGTTCATCGATCATCATCACTTTCGGGAATCGCAGACTGCGATCCATCTCCTCTAGCGCCCGGTACTTCAGCGGCATACCGGTAAGATGAGATTCATAAACGGTGTAAGCGCTGATATCTTTATTGGTGGTATATACGTAGTTAAAATCCAACGCATGGAAATGTACCTTCAGTTCGCGGGACATCGACTCAAAATAGAGATAATCGGCAAAGCTGAGCGTCGTTTGCGCGATACAGTCACCATTAAGCGTGCGCTGTACCAACGCCCCGTTATTGGTCACGCAATAATGATCCTCCTGCTGCAAATCCAGCTCCATCAGATAACGTTTCACACCGATAAAAGGTCTGCCCGTCGCCAGAACAACATAGACGCCTTTATTTCTCGCCGCTGTTATCGCGTCTTTCACCACGGGCGATATCAGATTTTGTGGCGTCAGTAATGTTCCATCCATATCAATTGCAATCAGTTTAATAGCCATAGCCTTCCCGATACCAAGTTAACTATTGATATGCTAACGCGCCTCTATACGGTGAGGCCAGAGAAATAACCGTCAGATAAAATGAGAAATACATTAAAGAAACATCACGTAACGCCGATGTTTTTATTGTGATTTATATCACTTTACGGAAAAATCAAAAACCACAAGGAAAACCCAATTTACTGATTTTATTAAATATTTAATACCTGTCTATCAGGGGGAATTATCAAATGTCCAATGAATTGGTTTCCTATTCTGCATCATCTCGTTCTTTACCTCAGACGCCTTCCCATAACAAAAAGCTCAGTACTCGGGCACTGGTTCTCATCGCCGCTATCTCTACCATTGCACTAGGTTTTATCATCACCATCGGATTACTGATCTGGCAATCCAGTCAACAGGAAAAGAAGCTCGCTCGGCAATATCTGGAACAAACAACATACGCCAACACCTATTTGATTCAGAACAAATTAAATGTCGCCCTCTTCGCTGCCCGTGATTTGGTACAAAGCATGATTAGCTTGCAGGAAGCGGGGAACCCAGACCGTAAAACAGCAGAAACCCTGCTGAAAAACGCGCTAAAAAGTCACCCCGATTTCCTGTCCATGTCACTGGCCTGGGAACCGGATGCCTTCGACGGTAAAGATAGTCAGTATGCCGGGCAGCCTGAACAGGATCCCAAAGGTCGCTTTGTCCGCTATGTTGACCGTGACACCGCAGGCAATATCGCGCTGCACAACCTGACTGACTACGAAACCCCCGGGAGCGGCGACTACTATCTGTTACCGCGCAAGCTGCAAAAAGAAGTCATTCTGGAACCCTATAGTTATCCTTACAACGGTGTCGATGTACTGCTGACATCAATTGCAGTCCCGATTATCGTCAACAATAAGTTCTACGGCTCTGTCACCGCCGATTTTTCTCTCGACACATTGCAGAAACTGACTAACAGCATCAAACCCTATCAAGGGGCTGGTTATGCTCAGTTACTCTCCTCTTCGGGTGCTTACATCTCGCATCCAGATAAAAAACTTATTACGAAAAAAGTAGAGGATGACCCAAATTTACTAGCCAGCATCCAGAGCGGTAAAGAGTATCAAGAGGAGAAAGTCAGCCCCTTCCTGAACACCAACGTAATGAATTTTTATGTTCCCATTACTATCGGTAATACCGGCACACCATGGATGCTCGGTCTCTCGGTTCCGGTTGATGTCGTAATGGCAAAATCGGAGCGACAGCGTAATATCGCCATCCTGCTGACATTGATAAGTATTATCATCGTCTCCGCCGTGGTAGGTTTTATTTTCACCCGCAAAGTTCTGCGTCCAGTGGGCGGAGAGCCGATGGAAGCCGCTGACATCGCACTGGCTGTGGCGCAAGGCGACCTTACCCGCCACATTCCGCTAAAACCCAAAGATGAGAACAGCATTTTCTACGCATTATCGGTCATGCAGCAACAATTGAAGTCGGTTGTGGAACAACTGATGTCCACCAGTGAATCGGTCAGTCATGGAGCATCAGAAATCACCGCTGGCAATACCGATCTGGCTTCTCGCACTGAACAGCAAGCCGCCGCGTTGGAAGAAACGGCCGCCAGCATGGAACAAATCACGGCGACCGTGAAACAGAATGCCGACAATGCGCACAACGCTACACAGTTGACTCAGAACGCCACGCAAATCGCGCAAAAAGGCGACTCTATCGTCGGCCAGGTCGTTAATATTATGGGTGAAATTGACAACAGCTCGAAGAAAATAGCCGAAATTACCAGCATTATCAGCGGAATTGCCTTTCAGACCAACATTCTGGCGCTGAACGCTGCGGTGGAAGCTGCCAGGGCGGGTGAACAAGGCAGAGGGTTTGCGGTTGTGGCCAACGAAGTACGCAATCTGGCCCAGCGGAGTGGTGATGCAGTGAAAGATATCACGGCGCTGATCGCTGAATCGGCCACTCGCGTAGAGAGTGGCGTCGCGCTGGTTCAAAACGCAGGCGCTACCATGCAGGAAATGCTGCACGCCGTGACGTCGGTAAAAGATATTATGGAAGAAATTGTCTCCGCTTCCGACGAACAATCACGCGGTATCAGCCAGGTCACACAGGCAGTACATGAAATGGATGGTGTCACTCAGCAAAACGCCGCTCTGGTGCAGGAAGCGACGGCAGCAGCAGCTTCGCTGGAGGATCAAGCCAAACATCTGGCGCAAACTGTACTGGTATTCAAACTCACCTGAATCTGACAGATCGTTCTGAATCCCTTGCTGGTGCGAGGGATTCGGATCACCGTGAGCATCCTCTAACTACCCTATCTATAAGCATCATTTCATCGAAAGACAGGGATCTCATTATTCGAACGATATGCTAGGCTATATTGCTCATCGACCTTGGGATAGCGGCCGTCTCTCACCGGTTCACCCGATTATCAGCGGATACATAAAATACGATGAAATTACCGAAAATACCGTTACTGGCACAGATATCATCTGCGCATTGGGTTAGTCATTTTCATATGATGGTGCTCCCGGCGTTGATGCCATTGATTTCGACACAACGCGGTATCAGCTTCGTGGAAATTGGTTTTGCATTGGGTGTGTTCAATGTGGTTTCGGCTTGCGTACAAACCCCCACCGGCTTTGTGGTAGACCGCATCGGTGCCCGCCGCACGTTGATTGCCGGATTGACTCTGGGTAGCCTGTGTTTTTTATCTCTCGGTTTTTTCACCAGTTATACCTGGATGCTGGCAGCTATGGCGCTGGCTGGCGTAGCCAATGCAGTTTATCACCCATCGGACTATGCCTTATTGTCCCGCGGCATTGATGAAACCCGGATGGGAAGAGCATTTTCCATTCATACCTTCTCTGGATTTTTAGGGACAGCGGTAGCACCCGGCGTACTCCTGGCGATGGCATCACTCACCGGTATCGAAAGTGCATTTATTACCGCCGGTTTACTGAGTCTGGCGACTATTCCCTTGTTGCTAACCGAGCATGAGACACCGGTGCGTACTGTCGCTAAACGAGTTGAAACCAAGTCATCCTGCATCAGGGTGTTTACTTTACCCATCATGACACTGCTGCTGCTGTTCATGCTGCTTAATTTGAGCACCAACTCCATTCAGAACTTCTCAGTAACGGCGCTTGTCACTGGTTATGGTTTGCCATTATCCAAGGCGAATATGGCATTGACCGCGTTCCTGTTTGCCAGCGCTTTTGGCGTACTGGCCGGCGGCTCACTGGCGGATAAAACGCAACACCACGGTCTGGTGGCAACCGGCGCTCTGGCAATTACCGCCTGTCTGGTGGCGATTGTGGCAACCTATTCGCTACCGGCTACCGTATTGATTCCGCTACTGGGTGTCGCTGGATTTTTGTCCGGGATGATTGCCCCTTCGCGGGATATGCTGGTACGCGCGGCTTCACCGGCTGGCGCGGAAGGCAGAGTCTTCGGGATTGTCACTACGGGATTTAATATCGGGGGAGCGGGTGGCCCGGTCGTCTTTGGCTGGTTGCTGGATCAGGGACATCCGCATGCGATTTTCTGGTCAGCGGTAATTTTTATGATCATCACCGCCATCATGACGCTGATGCAGGAGCTGCACAGTGCTAAACAGCGGTCGCTGACCGCGTTATGAACAAAAATAAAGGACACCTGCGTAAGCCGGTGTCCAGAGCAAAATAGGGTAATGGTATGCATATTAATTCCCTCTGACGGGGAATTAATATGGAAAGCGATATCAGATATCAATATTTGCCGCTTTCAGGGCATTCTCTTCGATAAAGGCCCGACGCGGTTCTACAGCATCACCCATCAGCGTAGTAAACAGTTCATCAGCGGCAATAGCGTCTTTCACCGTAACGCGTAGCATGCGGCGACTGGTCGGGTCCATGGTGGTTTCCCACAACTGATCCGGGTTCATCTCGCCCAGCCCTTTATAACGCTGAATAGCCAAACCACGGCGAGACTCTTTCACCAGCCACTCCAGCGCCAGCTCAAAACTGATGGCAGGCTGACGGCGTTCACCGCGTTCTATATAAGCATCTTCTTCAATCAGGCCGCGTAATTTTTCACCTAACTGATTGATTTTACGGTACTCATTACCATGAATAAACGCAAAATCCAGCGCATAATCAGTATCCATGCCATGCGTTCGCACCCGCAGCACCGGCTCATGCCGTTCCTGAGAATCACGAATCACCACACTGTACGCACTGCCGTGCTGCTCGTTTTCATTCAGATGGCTAACCAGCGCGGCCATCCACTGCTGCACCTGTTCACGATCATCCAGCATCTCTTCTTTCAGTTGCGGCTGATAAATCAAAGCATTCAGTAGTGCCCGTGGATAACGACGCTCCATGCGACCAATCAGTTTCTGTACGCTATAATGTTCGGTCACCAGTTTTTCCAGCGGCTCACCCGCCAACGCTGGCGCATGGGCGTTAGCGTGCAGGGTGGCACCATCCAGCGCCAAAGCGATCTGGTACTGGTCCATCGCCTCATCATCTTTGATGTATTGTTCCTGCTTGCCTTTTTTTACTTTATACAACGGCGGCTGTGCGATAAACACATGCCCACGTTCAACAATTTCCGGCATCTGACGATAGAAGAACGTCAACAGCAGTGTACGAATGTGAGAACCATCCACATCCGCATCGGTCATGATGATGATGCTGTGATAACGCAGTTTGTCCGGGTTGTACTCATCACGGCCGATACCACAGCCCAGTGCGGTAATCAGCGTTGCAACTTCTTGCGAAGACAGCATCTTGTCAAAGCGGGCCTTTTCGACGTTCAGGATTTTCCCTTTCAGTGGCAAAATGGCCTGATTCTTACGGTTACGGCCCTGCTTGGCTGAGCCTCCCGCCGAGTCCCCTTCCACCAGGTAAAGTTCAGACAACGCCGGGTCGCGTTCCTGACAGTCTGCCAACTTACCCGGCAAACCAGCCAAATCCAGCGCCCCTTTACGACGGGTCATATCACGCGCTTTACGTGCGGCTTCACGAGCACGGGCGGCATCAATAATTTTGCCTACCACGATTTTGGCATCCGACGGATTTTCCATCAGATAGTCCACCAGCTTCTCATTCACCAACGATTCAACGGCGGTTTTGACTTCTGATGAAACCAGCTTGTCTTTGGTCTGGGAAGAAAATTTAGGATCGGGAACCTTGACCGAGACAACAGCAATCAGACCTTCGCGGGCATCATCGCCAGTGGCGCTGATTTTGGCCTTTTTGCTATAACCTTCTTTATCCATATAAGTGTTGAGAGTACGCGTCATTGCGGCACGGAAACCGGCCAGATGCGTACCACCATCACGCTGTGGAATATTATTGGTAAAACAGTAAATATTTTCCTGGAAGCCATCGTTCCACTGCAACGCGACTTCAACACCGATTCCATCTTTCATCGTAGAGAAGTAGAACACGGTTGGATGAATCGGTGTCTTGTTACGGTTGAGGTAATCCACAAACGCTTTGATACCGCCTTCGTAATGGAAATGCTCGGACTTGCCTTCTTCACGCTCATCAAACAAACGGATGGAAACACCGGAATTCAGGAATGACAACTCACGCAGACGCTTGGCAAGAATATCAAACTGGAATTCAATCTGATTGGTAAACGTTTCATAGCTTGGCCAGAAACGCAGAGCCGTACCGGTTTTCTCCGTATCGCCCACCACTTTTAGCGGCGCTTGCGCCACGCCATGACGATACGTTTGCTCATGAACTTTACCTTCGCGGCAAATTACCAGTTCCAGCTTTTCCGACAAGGCATTGACGACAGAAACCCCCACACCGTGCAGACCGCCGGATACTTTATAAGAGTTATCATCAAATTTTCCGCCAGCATGTAACACCGTCATGATGACTTCAACAGCAGACACGCCTTCTTCTTTATGAATACCGGTAGGAATACCGCGGCCATCATCCTGCACCGACACCGAATTGTCGGTATGAATCGTCACAACAATATCTTTACAGTAGCCAGCGAGTGCTTCGTCGATAGCGTTGTCCACCACCTCGAATACCATGTGATGTAGACCGGTACCATCATCTGTATCACCGATATACATACCCGGGCGTTTACGTACCGCATCCAGCCCTTTTAATACCTTGATACTTGAGGAGTCATAAGAATTCGACATCAACGTTTCTCGCTCATATTAGTCCTGTGATTGAACAGTTATTTTACCCTGTTCCACGCGGAACATCTTGCCCTTTTCACCCACCATGTCGCCGATCTGCTCAGCACTAACCGCGCTGACAAATACCTGCGCCTGGGTGGCTTTCAACCGTTCAGCCAACAAACGGCGGCGGGTACTATCCAATTCAGAAGCAAAATCATCAATCAGATACAGGCACTTCAGCCCGTTCTGCCGGGTGAGGAATTCACCCTGTGCCAGTCTCAAGGCACACATCAGCAATTTAAGCTGGCCACGCGACAGCATATCCTCTACTGCAACACCACCAGCGCGAATACGGAAATCCGCTTTATGCGGCCCCAACGCGGTATAACCTAACTGCCGATCACGCTCAAACTGCCGTTCCAGCAGCTCGGCATAATCGCTTTCTTTATCCCAGCCACGCAGGAACGAAAAGGTGAGGGGAAATTCGGGTAAAAACTGGCCACAAGTGGCAGTGATGTCTTCTACGATGGCCGTGCTGTACTCGGCCCGCCACTGGCTAAGACGTGCCGTCAACGGCACAAGCTCCTGATCCCACGCTTTTAATTGTCCATAATGACTCACCTGACGTAACGCAGCATTACGTTGACGTAACAACCGCTTCACGTTGCTCCAGACCGTGAGAAAAGCGGGTTCATTATGAAAACAACCCCAGTCCAGAAAGGCCCGGCGAAATTTAGGCCCGCCGTTCAGCAGCGTAAATCCTTCCGGCGTAATCAACTGAATAGGCAGCAACTGCGCCAGTTCTGCCACCTTGTGGCCGTCACTACCATCAATGCGGACGGTACTGTCCCCCAGACGGTTCTTGCTCAACCCAACCGAGCGCTCAAACGCGCCACTCTCGACACGGCCATGCAGTACAAACTCCGGCTGATCATGACGGATCACCCGGGCGGCCTGAATACTGCGAAACGCCCGGCCATGACCCAGTGTATAAATCGCTTCCAGCACACTGGTTTTTCCACTGCCATTGGCCCCGACCAAAAAATTGAAACCGGGAACCAACGCCAGATCGGCAGATTCAATATTGCGAAAGTCGCGGATAAGAAGACGGGTCAAAGCCATTTCACTACCATTTAGCCGATTTGCCGAACACAGATCACCCACGTTTCAGAAACAACACGCCGCACCTGATAATTCAGTGCGGCGCACGCTAAAACAGCAGCGGTACAATTTCCCATTGACCAGCATATGCCACTACAGACGCATCGGCATCACCACATAGGCCGCCGCCTGACTGGCGCTATCTTCGATTTGCACGCTGGAAACAGAATCCGTCAGCAACAGACGAACCCCTTCACATTTCAGTGCGTTAAGCACATCCAGTACATAACTGACATTAAAGCCAATTTCCATTTCCGTGCCGTCATACTGCACGTCCAGGATCTCTTCGGCTTCTTCCTGCTCAGGGTTATTAGCCGTGATTTTCAACTGGTTATGATTCAGGTACAGACGCACACCGCGAAACTTCTCATTAGAGAGAATAGCTGCTCGGGAGAAAGCCTGCTTGAGCAAATCGCAACTGGCGTCCAGCGTTTTGTCAGGGTTCTTCGGCAATACACGCCGATAATCAGGGAAACGGCCATCCACCAGCTTGGAAGTGAAAATAAAATCCCCCACATGGGCACGGATATTATTAGTACCAATCTGCAACTGTAACGGCGTGTCCCCGCCATCCAGCAAACGCACCAACTCCATCACGCCTTTACGCGGCACGATCACCGAATGTGATGGCAAAGATTGCCCTACAGGCATGGCACACACCGCCAGACGGTGTCCATCAGTCGCGACAGTACGCAATTCCTCGCCTTCGGTTTCAAACAACATACCGTTGAGGTAATAGCGCACGTCCTGATGTGCCATTGAAAACTGGGTGGACTCAATCAGCCGCTTGAGCGTGGCCTGCGGCAGAGAAAATTCCACATCACTCTGCCAGTCGTCCAGATTGGGAAAATCCGTCGCCGGTAAAGTAGATAATGAAAAACGGCTACGACCAGAACGCACCAACATCCGATCACCTTCCAGTGCGATGGCAATCTCGGCACCTTCCGGCAGACCCCGGCAGATATCAAACAGCTTGCGCGCCGGCACAGTGGTTGCGCCCGGTTCATGCGGCTGGGCCAGCGCAACACGCGCCACCATCTCCATTTCAAGATCAGTGCCGGTCAATGACAGCATTCCTTCACTCACCTGCAACAGCAGATTACCCAGGATCGGCAACGTCGGCCGACCCCCGAGGGGACTGCTGACCTGTTGCAATGGTTTTAACAGATGCTCACGTTCAACGATAAATTTCATGATGTTATGAAGATAATGTTCTGATTAAATTGGAAAAATCTTCTTTGATGTCGTGACTTTCTTCACGTAACTGCCCAATTTTACGGCAGGCGTGCAACACCGTGGTATGATCTCGACCACCAAATGCGTCACCGATTTCCGGCAGGCTGTGGTTGGTCAGCTCCTTGGCCAGTGCCATCGCCATTTGACGCGGACGAGCAACTGATCGGGAGCGTCGCTTGGACAATAAGTCAGCGACTTTAATCTTATAGTATTCCGCCACCGTCTTCTGAATATTATCGATGGTGACCAGTTTCTCCTGCAACGCCAGCAAATCACGCAGTGCTTCCCGCACAAAATCAATAGTAATGGAACGACCGGTAAAATTGGCGTTGGCAATCACACGATTCAGCGCCCCTTCCAACTCACGAACATTGGAACGCAACCGCTTGGCGATAAAGAAAGCGACTTCACCCGGCAGACGGATATCATTTTCATCCGCTTTTTTCATCAGGATCGCCACGCGGGTTTCCAGTTCTGGTGGCTCGATAGCAACCGTCAACCCCCAGCCAAATCGCGACTTAAGTCGATCTTCCACCCCATTAATCTCTTTAGGGTAACGATCGGATGTCAAAATAATCTGCTGGTTGCCTTCCAGCAAGGCATTGAAAGTATGAAAGAACTCTTCTTGCGAACGTTCTTTATTGGCAAAAAACTGAATATCATCAATAAGCAGCGCATCAACAGAACGGTAATAGCGCTTAAACTCTTCAATCGCATTGTTCTGCAACGCTTTTACCATATCCTGCACAAAGCGTTCAGAATGCATGTAAACCACTTTGGCATTGGGTTTACGGGTGACGATACCGTTACCCACCGCATGCAGTAGATGGGTTTTACCCAGTCCGGTTCCACCGTAAAGAAACAGCGGATTATAAGCGCCACCCGGATTATCAGCCACCTGCCGCGCAGCCGCACGTGCCAGTTGGTTGGACTTACCCTCAACGAAATTATCGAAAGTATGCTTGGGATTCACATTGGAACGGTAAGTATGTTCTGTCTGTGTGCGGGGCGTATCCCAACTCGGACGCACAGGAGAAGTGACTCGCACTGGCGCTACTGGTGCAGCGGCGGCAATGTGGTTTCCTGCCGATACAGAAACCGGCATAACAGACTTGCTACCCACCTCAAAACGCAGCAACGGCGCATCAATGCCACAGAAATCAGTCAATAGCCCATTAATGTTGTTTAAATATTTATCACGTACCCAATCCAGCACAAAACGGTTGGGTGCATAAAGCGCCAGAGTGTTGTCACTCAGTTCCGCCTGCAATGGGCGTATCCACATGCTGAATTCTGTGGCAGGTAACTCATCCTGCAAACGGGCAAGACACTGCTGCCAAAGCGAAAGTGACACGGCGGACTCCACTCGAACAAGATTAATCAAAAAGAAAAGAAACAGAATCGTTAATTATGTAACTCATGATTTTTAGCACTAGCCCCCGCGTAAAAGAGCCAGTATGCACCGCGTTATAGATGCGGCTTACCGTGACGATCCCAACCGAGGATCGCTAGCGGGACGGCGGATCATAACCTAAACCTAGACAGAGATCTTCCCCTTCTGCACAGTTTCAGTCCTTTTTATCCACAGGCTATTCTTATAACAAGCTACCACGATTCATCCAGAGGATCGTTGTGCGCAATTTGTTATTCATACCGTACACGAGTGGCGTCAGTAGAGTATAAGAATAACCGCAATCTTAGAGATCGGTAGGTGATCATGATCTCAGCGACAGGATCATAGTTCGATCCTTGCTCTTTATCACAGAGTCCGTATAATTCCCGCCCTGCACGTTAGCATCTGTTTTCTGTGTAGTCAGGCAGGAGATCCCGAAAAGCGGGAACAACAGATGAGTAAAACGTGGATGTTAATTGACTCGGGACTGTACACTTATTACAATCCCGCCTCTTTATTATATGCGATATATCCAATAGATTTCGAGTTGCAGCCAGGCGGCAACCATGCGAATCCACAGAAGCTTACATCAGTAAGTGACTGAGTGAGCAAGAGCAGCCAACGCATCGACAACTTGAAAGATGCCGGATATAGAGGCGTCGGTCATTTTCACGCCGAGTAGCCAAACGCGTTTACTGTGAAGTTTTAATCAAGTTTAGGTAGAAATCGCCATGAAACGCACTTTCCAACCGTCCGTACTGAAGCGTAACCGTAGCCATGGTTTCCGTGCTCGTATGGCCACCAAAAATGGTCGTCAGGTTCTGGCCCGCCGTCGTGCGAAAGGCCGTACTCGTCTGACTGTTTCTAAGTAATAAAAGCTAACCCACCGAGTGGTTAAGCTCGCTTTTCCCAGGGAGTTACGTTTGTTAACTCCCAGCCATTTCACTTTTGTCTTCCAGCAGCCACAACGGGCTGGCACGCCGCAAATCACTATCCTCGGCCGCCTGAACACGCTGGGGCATCCCCGTGTCGGTCTTACCGTCGCTAAAAAACATGTCAAACGGGCACATGAACGCAATCGGATTAAACGTCTGACGCGCGAGAGTTTTCGTTTGCATCAACACGAATTACCCGCTATGGATTTCGTGGTAATAGCGAAAAAAGGGGTGTCTGAGCTTGATAACTGTATGCTAACGGAAGCATTGGAAAAATTATGGCGTCGGCACTGTCGTTTGGCTCACGCCTGCTAATCGGGTTGATACGCGGGTATCAACTCGTTATTAGTCCGTTACTTGGACCACATTGCCGTTTCCGGCCGACGTGTTCCCACTATGGTATAGAGGCAATACGTCGGTTCGGCATGATAAAAGGCAGTTGGTTGACGCTGAAACGCGTATTAAAATGCCACCCTTTGAACCCTGGTGGTGATGATCCCGTACCGCCAAAACCCGACAATAACAGAGAACATTAACGATGGATTCGCAACGCAATCTTTTTGTCATCGCTCTGCTATTCGTAACGTTCATGATCTGGCAGGCTTGGGAAACGGATAAAAATCCGCCGGCCAACGCTCAGACCACACAACAGACGACGAATAGCACCGTGGGTGATACTGCTAACCAGGGCGTACCAGCCAGCAGTCAGGGTAAACTGATTACAGTACAGACCGACGTGCTGTCACTGACCATCAATACGCGTGGCGGTGATATTGAACAGGCCGACCTGCTGTCTTACTCGGCGAAACTGGGTTCACAACAGCCGTTCAGATTACTGGAAACCACACCAACCTTTGTTTATCAGGCTCAAAGTGGTTTAACCGGTAGAAACGGTCCGGACAACCCGGCTAATGGCGAGCGTCCACTGTATAGCACGACGCAGGATCATTTCGAGCTGGCAAACGGGCAGAACGAAATTCGTATTCCGTTAACTTATACCGATGCCAATGGTGTCAGTTACACCAAAACGTTCGTGCTGAAGCGTGGTGATTACGCGCTGAAAGTTGAGTATAACGTTAACAACAGCAGTGCCAAACCACTGGAACTGACGTTGTTCGGCCAGTTGAAGCAGTCGATTGACCTGCCGTCAGACCGTGCCACTGGTAGCCATAATTTCGCCCTGCATACCTACCGTGGCGCCGCATTCTCTTCCAACGAAGACAAGTACCGCAAGTACAGCTTCAGCGACATGAAGGACAACCTGAACGTCACCACGCCGGGCGGCTGGGTAGCCATGTTGCAGCAATACTTTGCAACCGCCTGGGTTCCGTCGACCACAGGTAACAACACCTTCTACACCGCCAATCTGGGTAATGGTCTGGCCGCTATCGGCTTTAAAGCCGCTCCGGTGATCGTGCAACCAGGCAGTCAGCAGGTACTAAGCTCAACGTTGTGGGTCGGCCCGGAAATTCAGGACAAAATGGCGGCGATTGCTCCCCATCTGGATTTGACCGTGGATTACGGCTGGTTATGGTTCATTTCTCAGCCACTGTTCAAACTGCTGAAATTCCTGCACGGTTTTATCGGTAACTGGGGCTTCTCCATTATCGCTATCACCTTTATCGTTCGCGGCATCATGTATCCGCTAACCCGCGCGCAGTACACCTCTATGGCGAAAATGCGCATGCTGCAGCCGAAACTGGCGGCCATGCGTGAGCGTATCGGTGACGACAAACAGCGCATGAGTCAGGAAATGATGGCGCTGTACAAGGCGGAGAAAGTGAACCCGTTGGGTGGTTGCTTCCCGCTGGTCATCCAGATGCCTATCTTCCTGGCGCTGTATTACATGCTGATGGGATCAGTGGAACTGCGTCATGCACCATTCGCTCTGTGGATCCACGATCTTTCGGCGCAAGACCCATACTACGTGCTACCGGTCCTGATGGGGCTGACGATGTTCTTCATTCAGAAGATGTCGCCGACCACCGTTACCGACCCGATGCAGCAGAAGATAATGACCTACATGCCGGTTATCTTTACCGTCTTCTTCCTGTGGTTCCCGTCAGGTCTGGTGCTGTACTATATCGTCAGCAACCTGGTGACCATTGCTCAACAGCAACTGATTTACCGTGGGCTGGAAAAGCGGGGTTTACACAGCCGTGAGAAGAAAAAATAATCACGGTTGATTGACACCCAATCCATACTGTAAGGCGGTCAATGACCGCCTTATTTTTTAGAGAGAAAACCATGAGTCACTCCGACACCATCGTCGCCCAAGCCACGCCACCGGGACGCGGGGGGGTGGGTATTCTGCGTGTTTCAGGCTCGGCGGCGGCGACCATAGCACAAGCAATGCTGGGTAAATTACCCAAACCACGTTATGCCGACTATCTGCCCTTCAATGACGCTGCTGGCAACGTGCTCGATCAGGGCATTGCCATCTGGTTCCCCGGCCCACACTCTTTCACCGGTGAAGACGTGCTGGAACTGCAGGGACACGGCGGCCCGGTTATTCTCGATTTGCTATTAAAACGGATTCTGATGCTACCCGGTGTACGTATCGCCCGCCCCGGTGAATTCTCAGAACGCGCCTTTCTGAATGACAAACTGGATCTGGCCCAGGCTGAGGCTATCGCCGATCTGATCGATGCCAGCTCAGAACAAGCCGCTCGTTCGGCACTCAATTCATTACAGGGTGCATTTTCTGCCCGTATCCACCAATTGGTCGAAGCTCTGACACAGTTGCGCATTTACGTGGAAGCCGCCATTGATTTCCCCGATGAAGAGATTGATTTCCTTTCCGATGGAAAAATAGAAGCGCAGCTTAACGGCGTCATGGCCGATCTGGACGCGGTACGGGTTGAAGCGCATCAGGGAAGTCTGCTGCGTGAAGGAATGAAGGTGGTCATTGCCGGGCGACCCAACGCCGGTAAATCCAGCCTGCTAAACGCGCTGGCCGGACGAGAGGCTGCGATTGTCACAGCTATCGCCGGCACCACCCGCGATGTACTACGTGAGCATATTCACATCGACGGTATGCCACTGCATATCATTGACACCGCCGGGTTACGCGAGTCCAGCGACGAGGTAGAACGTATCGGTATTGAGCGTGCCTGGCAGGAAATTGAACAGGCAGACCGGGTGTTGTTTATGGTGGACGGCACCACCACCGACGCAGTAGAGCCCGCCGCTATCTGGCCGGAATTTATGGCCCGCTTACCCACCACGCTACCGATCACAGTAGTTCGGAACAAGGCGGATATCACCGGAGAACCATTAGGTATCGAGGATGTGAATACTCACTCACTTATTCGCCTTTCGGCACGTACCGGTGAAGGTATTGATACCTTACGTGAGCATCTCAAACAGAGCATGGGCTTTACCAGCAATACCGAGGGCGGATTCCTGGCCCGTCGCCGTCATTTGCAAGCACTGGAACTGGCAACCCAACATCTACAGGAAGGTAAAGAACAACTAGTGAGTGCTTACGCAGGGGAACTGCTGGCGGAAGAATTGCGACTGGCTCAACAGGCACTAAGCGAAATTACCGGGGAATTTACCTCTGATGACCTGCTAGGCAGAATTTTTTCCAGCTTCTGTATCGGCAAGTAGAATAGTAAAACGCATCAGACCCAATCAAAACAACATTATGATTTTAAAATAATTTTGTTTTATTGGGTGGGAAGTAATTTGAAGGGTTTTGTCGGTTCTTGCTCCGTATGTGCTCCGAGGATAACTTTTCGGAGCATATTGGAGAAAAACGGTAACCTGGTGCCTGGCACTATGGCACCTGTATTGTGGATAGAGGTGAATATTCAAT
Organism: Prodigiosinella confusarubida; assembly: GCF_002847015.1. GTDB lineage: Bacteria > Pseudomonadota > Gammaproteobacteria > Enterobacterales > Enterobacteriaceae > Prodigiosinella > Prodigiosinella aquatilis. The sequence goes on along the minus strand of NZ_CP025085.1, from coordinate 629,337 downwards.
AGGGGTTAGAACACGACCCGTTGCTTGAATAACTGGTTCTCCAATATCAAGATCCATCTTTTTCTTAATATCTATCCACTCTTGATCTGCAAGAAATGCTTTCCATTGATGTTCCATCGTCTCAACATTAGGCCAATCCAGAATATAGATAAACTCCATATCGGATTCAGTAACGGTTTCCCACATTGCAACAATACTAAACGCATATTTTTTCATAATACGCATAGCATGATTTTTAAACCTATCGTGAAACGCCTCACGCTTTTCAAGATTAACTTTGTAAATCCTCAGCTGATACATAACACTCTCCGTTTATCACATAACCCCTTGTTATTCATTTAGCCCAATCTCTCTGTAATACGCTGGTTTCGCCCACTCATTGAGCAAAAATATACCTATTGTTGATTAAGCAAATTTATCCCATCACAGGTCCCAATAATTTCCATTATATCCCTGCTGGTACGAATTCGCTTTGCTCATTTTCACACTAATAAGGCGGCAGTTATTCTTTACCCGCTATAACAGGTAAATCATAAATTACCGCCCATAGCAGGTAGAAAATAATTAACGGTTATAGCGTGTGATTATGTTTCTAACAGCCCAAATCGGTAGGTCCAACATGAAAGTGACAAATACTCGGCAACTCAGTGCCTACCTAAAAGATGCCAGGGTGACCCAGAAGTTGTCTCAAGGCAAAGTGGCCAGCAAAGTGGGAATTCGGCAAGACACTGTGTCAAATTTCGAACAGCATCCAGATTCAACCAAGCTGGAAACTTTTTTCAAGATACTGGCGGCCTTGAATTTAGAACTGGATATCAAACCGAGAAGTAATAAAGATCCATCCGGTTCAGACCCAGTATGGAAGGAAGAGTGGTAATGGCCGCCCTGGATGTCTACATGAATGGTTACCGGGTTGGCGTGAGTTGGTTTTCCAGCCCATATCAGAGACTCGATATTGGATGGGCTCCTTGGCAAAGCAAAACGGTTGAGGGCTGGCTGGAATTAATCCACGATCGCCAGAAAGTAACGACCAGTCTGTAAGCGTCCACTCACTTCCACGCATCCCGCATAGCTGATTGTTATGCGGGATTTTTTGTTCCACTTGCGGCATTTCCCTTTCGCTGAGAGCCAGTGGTTTTTGTATCCACGCTTTGTTGCAGAGGTAGTTCAATCGTTTCCCGGCCAATGAACCGAAAGTGTACTGATGATGGCCGCAAACACTGAATCTATTCACGTGAAAAAGCACGACGACTTCCAGCAAGACTTGGCCTGGATAAGGGTGCTGTTTCTCCCGCAACAACTACACTTAAGTAGGCTGTTCTATATTCGCCAACACCTTCATCAGGTTGTATGAAAACAGAATCTGGCGGTTATTTATATTTTTTTTCTAAAATTTTGAATTTTTTGAATCCTTTTGTCATCTATAGGCCTCTTTAATACAGGAGTACTTAAAAACACCCTACTCAACAGGAGGCGGCTAGATGATACAACGCCCGGAATTAATTGAAGCGGCTCAGCAAGGTGATTTAAAAGCCCTGGAGCAACTCCTCACACACTGGCAGCCGACCATGAGGCGGATGGCCAAAACGCAGTGTGCAGACGGGGATGCGGACGATGCGCTTCAAGAGTCGTTATGGCTTGTCTGGCGGCGTATCGGCACCTTACGTACTGTCACCGCTTTTCCCGGATGGATTTTTGCCATTATCCAGCGGGAGTGCGCACGGTTGATTCGCAGTAAGAAACACACTGAACCGTTGCCACATGAAGACCACCCGGTTTTCGCCTGCTACGGCCATCCTGAACTACGTCTGGATTTGGCGGCCGCCATCCATTCGCTACCGGAAAAATATCGGGTGGTGATTTTACTGCGTGATGTAGAAGAGCTGCCTATCGGAGAGATTGCGGAACAATTGTTACTGACACGAGAAGCGGTAAAAAGCCGCATTCATCGGGGTCGGTTGATGATCCAGGAATATCTGGATGACTGAGTCTAAAGAGGATTGTGATGAATAAATATCTTTCTGCCATGATTGCCGGTTTTTTGGCAACCGTCGTGCTATCCATACTGATGGTGTTAAAAAGTTCAATGGGTATAATGCCGGAACTGAACGTGATCACGATGTTGACCCAAATGGGGTATATGAATGTCGGGTTACCGGCCAACCCGATCATTGGCTGGATTATGCATTTTATGATTGGCACGGTGTTATGGGGACTGTTGTTTGTATCCTTGTATTCAGTATTACCCGGCAGCACTCCATTACGTAAAGGATTATCATTCTCCATACTGGCCTGGTTACTCATGATGGTTATCCCCATGCCAATGATCGGCGCCGGGCTTTTTGCCATGAGGTTGGGCATGATGGCACCCATTATGACCTTGATACTGCATTTGATCTGGGGTGCGGTACTCGGCAGCGTTTATGGTGTTTTGCGGTCACAACAATGCGGCACAAGCGGTAAGCCGGCATGAAACAAGGTCAACAGCGGCCAGATACGGGCCGCTGAGCCTGATGACAACGTGCATATAGCGGTATAATAGAGATTGTAAAGACGCCGCACATAGGTTTATCAGCAATCTGAAGCATGGCTTATTTATATGGCCGCAAGGTGTCAAAACATCAGCCATTTCTTAATGGCGTCACGGCTCGGAACGCCACCAGCATGGACCACCTCACCATCAATGACCACACCCGGCGTACTCATAATGCCATAACTCATAATATCCTGAATTGCCTCGACCTTTTCCAGCGTAATATCAACACCCTGCGCTTTGGCGATCTCTTCGATTAACGCAATAGTATTTTTACAGTTGGCACACCCTGTTCCCAATACTTTGATATCTTTCATGATGACTCCTTACAGAACCCAATTGAAAATATAACCAACCAGCAGAATGCCGCTGGCCACAATAGCGATAAATGTGATGATCAGGCGCACCTTCAGCACTTTGCGCAAAATCACCATTTCCGGCAGTGATAGCGCAATCACACTCATCATGAAGGCCAGCACCGTACCGAGCGCGGCACCTTTGGTCAGGAGAGCCTGTACGATGGGGATCACACCAGCGGCATTGGTGTACATGGGTACACCAATCAAAACGGCCAGTGGCACCGACCACCACGCCTCTTTACCCATGACCGAAGCCATAAAATCTTCCGGCACATAACCGTGAATACCCGCGCCAATGGCGATACCGACCAGAATATAAGGCCAGACCTTGCCGACAATCTCACGCACGCTTTGCATGCCAACAGCAATACGCTCGGATAAGCTCATCTTCTGTCCGCTATATTGCGCTGTCATTTTGGGCATCTCGCGCACCCAGTCTTCCAGGTATGCCTCCATCTTCAAATGGCCGATACACCAGCCGGCAACGATAGCGACAGCAAGTCCCAGTCCGAGGTAAAGCAAGGCGATTTCCCAACCGAACAGACCGAACAGCAATGTTAACGCCACTTCGTTGACCATCGGTGCGGCAATCAGGAATGAGAACGTGACGCCAAGCGGGACGCCAGCCTGAACAAAACCGATAAACAGCGGGACGGCAGAGCATGAACAGAATGGCGTCACAATCCCCAGGCTGGCCGCCATCACATTGGCGATCCCCTCATGTCGTCCTGCCAGTATGGCGCGAGTACGTTCAGGCGTGAAATAGCTGTTGATCATGCCCATCACGAATACAATACCCGTCAACAACAACAGCACTTTGGGCGTGTCATAAAAGAAGAATTGCAATGCGCCGCCAAGATGGCTATCGGTCGTCACCGGCAGCTGGGCAACCAGTGCCTCCGCCAATGGTGCCAGCATCTGATACAACCCATACCAGACAACAACCATTACCATAAGAAACACGCGCGGGCTACGCTGTGACCACCGCAACATGGGTTCTGACATCGTACAACTCCTTAATTGATTCATCCTGTGGCATCACCACAGGTCTCTAATCAAGAAGACGAACGAATCGGCAAAAGGATGCTGTCTATTTTTCTGTTTTTTTAGGGATATGGCAGCACACTCTGCCCTGCTCGTCGAATTGCACCTGACAATGTTGGACCAACGCATCGCGTAATCGCTGGCGAGCGCGTAGCAGCCGCGATTTGGCCGCCGGGAGCGAAAGTCCCTCCCGCTCAGCAAAGGCGGAAACCGTCAGGCCATGGAGATGACAGGCTTCGAGGATAAATCTATCTTCCGTGGGGAGATGCGGAAGATTGCGGCTGATGCAGATATCCAACTCGTCAATGGCATCACGCTCTTGTGCGTCCGACACTGGCAAATCTTCAGTCAGTACCACATTGGGTTTGGCTAGCCGCGTACAGTCAATCAGTGTCGTGCGGGCTACCCGGAAAAGCCAGGCTCTGGGGTTATCCAGCGAACAAAAATGGCTTCCCTGCTTCATCGCTTTGATGAAGACATCCTGAAGCAAATCTTCGGCTAACGAATGCTCCCCAAGATGGCGGTATAGAAAACCCAGCAGTTCCTTTTCATGGGTCTGCCAGGCATTGAGAACACATTCGAATGCCATTGTGATGCCCCCGCGGATAACGCTCTATTGTTAGTTTATGCCTGGTTCCGGCACGGAACCAGGGTGCCAGGAGATAAACGCTGCATTCATTAGCCCTATTTAATAAAAAATTCAAAGAGTAATAACATATTCGTTTTTTACAGTAATTACTGCGGCGTGATAGAACGGAACAGAGAGTAGCCAATGGTATGGCAGTATGGCTACCGAAGCCGTGCCGATAAAATAACCAATCTGATGCTGCGGTCGTTATTATTAAAAGGTATAAGTATAGTTTTTATTAGACTATTTTATATCTACGACCTACCGTAAAATCACCAGAATTCAATAACACAGAGTAAATTATGAAATCATTCACTCTCACATCGCTTGTACTGGCTGTTGCGTTTGGATTCTCAGCTCAGGCCGCCACACCCAAAGATACACTGGTTATCGCCCAGTCCATTGATGATGCCAGCAGCTTCGACCCTGCCCAGGGCTTTGAACTGACCACCGTTCAGGCGTTTACCAACCTTTATCAGCGTCTGGTGCAGTCAGATCCCACCAATCCAACCGACCTGAAGCCCACGCTGGCAGAAAGTTGGCAGGCCGGCAGTGATAACCGCAGCCTGACTTTTACCCTGCGTAAAGGTGCCACGTTTTCCAGCGGAAATCCGGTACGGCCGGAAGATGTGGTTTTTTCGCTGGCACGGGTGATCAAGCTCAATCTGGCACCCTCTTTTATTCTGGCGCAGCTGGGTTGGGATCCGCAGAATGTTGAGGGTTTTTTAAAAAAAGTTACTGATAATCAAGTTAAAATAAGCTGGTCCGCCAATGTCAGCCCGGCCTATGTGCTCAGTCTGCTCTCCGCACCGGTAGCCTCTATTGTTGATGAAAAAACCGTGCTGGCGCATCAGGAAAAAAATGATTTCGGCCACCAATGGCTGGGTAGCCATTCCGCTGGCAGCGGCCCATTCCAGATTACGAGATATATACCCCATGAAGTGCTGTTGCTGCGAGCCAATCCGGGATCTCCGGCCGGTGCGCCCAAACTGCAAAACATACTGATTAAAAACGTTCCCGAGCCAGCAACCCGCCGTTTACTGCTGGAACAAGGTGATGCAGACATTGCCCGTAACCTGGGTGCCGATCAGATTTCAGCGCTGAAAAACAAACCCGGTGTTAAAGCCCTCGCCATCCCCATGGCATCGGTCTATTACATATTGTTCAATACCAAGGCCAATGCATTAACAGGTAATCCGGCGCTCTGGGAAGCGTCAAGGTATCTGTTTGATTACCATGGTATTGCCGATAGTTTGCTGAAAGGACAGTTTCAGGTTCATCAGTCCTTTCTGCCGAAAGGCTTTCTTGGAGCTATCAATGACACGCCCTATCAATATAACCCGCAGAAAGCCCGCGAAATTCTGGACAAAGCCGGTCTGAAAAATGTCAGCTTCCCGCTGATTGTGAGTAACCAGCCGCCTTACATTGATATTGCGCAAGCCTTACAGGCCAGTTTTGCCAAAGGTGGAGTGAAAATCGAGTTGATTCCCGGCATCAGTTCAGAAGTCTCAACGAAAATAAAATCACATGATTACCAGGCGACCATGACCTCCTGGGGCGCGGATTATTTTGACCCGAACACCAACGCGGCTGCTTTTGCTTCCAGCCCGGAAGGCGGTAAAACACTAGCCTGGCGCGCTAACTGGCAGATCCCGGAACTGACCCGACAAACTATCGCTGCCACGGCAGAAAGCGATCCGCAAAAACGGGTGGCAATCTATCAGAAACTTCAGCGGGAAATCATGAAATCATCACCTTATGTGATTGGTTTACAGGCTAAAAATCTGATTGCCGTGCGTGCAAATCTGAAAGGCTACATTCAGGGAATCAACCCCGACATGGTTTACTACAACCAGGTTACGAAGTAATGGCATCAGATGCAGTTTATGCCGGGTTTATCCGATGGTTTAAACAGCGTGCCAGCCGGTTACTGACCGGCATTATCTCGTTGATAGTGACCATGCTGGGGTTACTGGCGTTCACATTTACCCTGTCCCACTTGTCCCCGATCGATCCGGTGTTGCAACTGGCGGGCGATCATGCCAGCGAATCCACTTACGATCAGGCCAGGCACAGTCTGGGGCTGGATCAGCCTGTCATCATGCAATTCTGGCATTACCTGGCGCACCTCGCACAGGGTGACATGGGGATTTCACGTATCACCACTCAGCCGGTTTTCAGTGATTTGCTACGCACCTTCCCGGCCACCTTTGAGCTGGCGACCTGCGCCATTTTGGTCGGCGCAACAGGTGGGATCATACTGGCACTGCTGGCGGCCTTAAAACCGGGGAGCGTGCTTGATAATCTGGTCCGATTGATTTCATTGCTGGGCTTTTCCGTACCGGTTTTCTGGCTGGGATTACTGGGATTACTCCTGTTTTATGCGGTGCTTCACTGGTCAGCCGGGCCGGGCCGGCTGGATGACATCTGGATTTATTCACTGGAGCCGCATACCGGGCTGGTGTTGGTTGATGCCTGGTTGTCAGGCGACAGTGACATGTTCCGCAATGCCATCGCTCATCTGTGGTTACCGGTTGCGGTGCTTGGCCTGTTATCGATGGCGAGTATTACCCGTTTGTTGCGGGCGGCATTACTGGAAGAAAGCAATAAAGAGTATGTGGTGCTGGCGCGGGCAAAAGGCGCTGGTCGCTGGCGCATATTGATCCGGCATGTATTGCCTAATGTACGGGGTACATTGATTACGGTGTTGGTGATTGCCTATACCAGTCTGCTGGAGGGGTCGGTATTGACGGAAACGGTGTTTGCCTGGCCTGGCGTCGGCCGCTATCTGACCAATGCCCTGTTCGCGGCGGATACGCCCGCGATTCTGGGTGCGACATTGATGATTGGGACTTTATTCATTTTACTGAACGCGCTGGCGGATGCGTTGACGTATTTAACCGATCCGAGAACACGATGACACAACATTTATCTGTCACTAAACCGGTCAGGCGGATCAATACACTGGCGATGGGCACAACACTGGTGGCTATTCTGGTGTTGACCGCCCTCTTGGCCCCCTGGCTGGCACCGTTTGATCCTAACATGCAGACCATAACGGCACGGTTACTGCCACCTTCAGCGCAACACTGGCTGGGAACCGATGGCTTTGGCCGCGACCTGTTATCGCGGGTAATTTATGGTGCCAGACCAACGCTGGTGCTGGTTATCCTGATCCTGATTCTTACCATACCGATTGGCATGTTGATCGGTATTACTGCCGGTTATGTGGGCGGCTGGACTGAGCGCATATTAATGCGCGTTACCGATATCGCCATGTCGCTACCCAATCTGGTGATCGCTCTCGCGCTGGTGTCGGTACTGGGTCCCGGGCTGATGAATGGCGCACTGGCGCTGGCGCTAACCAGTTGGCCGCCTTTCGCCCGGCAATCACGGGCAGAAACTCTCGCGTTACGCCGCAGTGATTATCTGGCCGCCGCTCGCATGCAGGGAATTACCGGGTTGCGTTTAATGTTTGGGCATATTCTGCCGCTCTGCATGCCCGGCGCTGTGGTACGTGCTGCCCTGAGCCTGGGCGGGATTATTCTTGCCGCCGCCGGACTCGGCTTTCTGGGGATGGGAGTCGCACCGCCAACCGCAGAATGGGGATCAATGGTGGCTGAAGGTGGAAAAGTCATTTTTGATCAGTGGTGGGTAGCTGCCGCGCCCGGCATGGCTATTTTACTGGCCAGTCTGGCCTTTAACCTGACTGGCGATGGTCTGAGAGACCGACTGGATACCCGTAATGACAACAACTGACATCCCGTTGATAGACGCACGGCATTTATCCATCACGCTGCCTGATGGCAATGAGCTGGTGAAAAATATCTCCTTCACTCTAGGGCAGGAGCGGGTTGCGCTGGTGGGGGAATCCGGCTCTGGAAAATCGCTCAGCGCCCGCGCATTAATGGGGCTTCTCCCGGCACCATTACGTACCAAGGCTGAACGCTTGCACTTTAAAGGGCAGGAATTGAGCCATTTAAACGAACGGCAATGGAGTCAGTTACGCGGTCAACAAATCGCCATGGTGATGCAGGACCCAAAATATGCGCTGAACCCCGCCCGGACCATCGGCTGGCAGGTGGAAGAGCCGTTAATCCTGCATACCTCGCTGAATAGTCGGCAGCGACGTGAAAAGGTAAGCGATATACTGCATTCCGTAGGACTTCCCCAACCCATTCAGCTTATGCGGCGCTATCCTCATCAGCTATCGGGGGGCATGGGACAACGGGTCATGCTGGCGATCGCCTTGATTGCCGACCCCGTATTGTTGATCGCCGATGAACCCACTTCCGCACTGGATCATGCCATGCGTGATCAGGTACTGGCACTGATCCGTACTCTGGTGGAAGAACGGAGAATGGGATTGCTGTTGATAAGCCATGATTTACAGCAGGTATCCGAACAGTGTGAACGGGTACTGGTGATGTATAAGGGGCAATTGGTGGATGCGCTGCCAGCAGAAAAACTGTCTGAAGCGACGCATCCCTATACCCGAACGTTGTGGGCCTGTCGTCCCAGCAAAGCGGTACGCGGCCAACCGTTGCCGACTCTGGATCGGGTGGCGCTGGAGGCGGCGGCAAATGAGCATGATTGATTTGCAGGCTGTTAGTGTCGCGCATAAACAGGGCTATGAACTACGCACCGTGGTACATGATGTCAGTCTGACGGTAGAACCCGGTGAATGCTTTGGTCTGGTAGGACCTTCCGGATGCGGTAAATCGTCACTACTGTGGGTACTGGCCGGTCTTAACGCCCACTGGCAGGGTAAAATGACACTGGCAGGGCATCAGGTTCAGCCCGGGCGCCCTTTTACCGGCAGCTTGCGGCGTGATGTGCAGATGGTATTTCAGGATCCTTATGCGTCATTGCACCCCAAACACCGGCTGCGTCGAACCTTATCCGAACCACTGAAGTTACTAAAAATACAGGATATTGATGATCGTATTGCAACCGGACTGCGCCATGTTGGCCTGGATTCAGCCATGATGAACCGCTACCCGCACCAGCTTTCGGGCGGGCAACGTCAGCGCGTGGCGATAGTCAGAGCCTTATTGCTACAACCCAGAATACTACTGCTGGATGAACCAACGTCGGCACTGGATATGTCGGTGCAGGCGGAGATTCTAAATCTGCTTAACGATCTGAAACAGCAGGATGCGCTGACCATGGTACTGGTGAGCCATGACCCGGATGTGATCGGTTACATGTGTGACCGTGCGGTTTCCATGTCGGCTGGCCATATCGCCAGACCATAAGGCCGGTTACTGGCCCCGGTATTTTTATCCGACCCAGCAACGGTAACCGATAATACACAGGTTAGGCCAACCGGCTTAACCTGCATGATGGTCCTGGTTATCCGGTTTTCCGCACACCAGCCAGACGCCCACCAGAATCAATCCAATGGCTGCCAGTTTACCGGGGCTGAACCGGTCGGAGAAAACCGGCAGGATCACCGCCAATAGCCACACCAGAACATAACTCAGGCTTAATAACGGATAAACCCGGCTGAGCGGTAAAAAACGCAACGCATTAAACCAGCACAACATAGAAAGCGCATAAGCAACCAGACCAACGAACACCACGGAGACGGCAGGCAATGCCCTCCAAAGCGACATGACAAACAGCAGCGGTTCTGTCATCGGCGGCAGTTGCGACATACCCCATTTCATCAGCAATTGCGCTGTACTTACCAACAACACACTCAGCATCGCCCAGCTATAGCCTTTCATGCGTTGCCTCCCATCAGGACTATCCCGGCGACAATGAATACAATTCCCACTATTTGACGCCAACTAATGGCTTCACGCCACAGGACATGAGCCGCCAGAGCAACCAGAATGAAGTTCAAACTCAACATGGGATAAGCAATGCCAACCGGTACCCGTTGCAATACCACCAACCACAGCAGCATCGCCAGCCCCAGCAACAGGATACTGATCCCCATCCACAGCAAAATATGGCGATGATGGGAACCCGTGTGTTGCCCACAGGCAGCCTGCTTCTGGCTAAGCTGACCGGCGCAACTCAGCAGGCTCACCACCACAATCAGTACATAGTCGATCACTGCTGACGATACCATAGCAATACCATCCGCCCTTGACGGTACGTGAAATCGGCTTTCGGCACACCCGAAACCGGATCATTCGCTGAGGAAAACTTCAGTATCAACGCCACATTACCGTCACGACGATGTGTCGCCAGCCAATCCGCAAAATGGCTTTGATCCACAAAACGGGATTTTGCGTCAGGATAAGACAACCCGTACTCCAGCTCACCCTGATTATTAAACATGGTGATATCGCTACGTTTGGTTTCCCAGGCAATCGCCGATGCTATACCGGTACTGTCCGACAGAATATAGCGGCTCTGGGCCAGCTGAGGCTGAACCTCCTGCACAAAAATCTGCGGATTTTTGGTTTCAGACACCCGCTGTGGAATAACCATACCGACTGTCAATGCCACACCCAACGGACACAACACCGCCCAATACCAGCGCTGCGCAGATCGACGCAACGTCAGTGCACCGACCACGCCCCAAAACAGGAATGCGCCAGCCGCCAACACCACCTTCATCAGCTCATCATGCTGATAAAGCGGACGATGTGAGAATCCCCATGGGGATAAAACCAGCACTACCACCAGCGCGCAGACGACACCAAATAGCAGGTTAATCCAGCCATTCACGGTCAGTATCCGATGTTGCACCAGAGTAGTAACCCGTCGTGCCATCAACATGGCCAACGGCGCAAAACAAGGCAGGATATAAGTGGGCAATTTACCCTTGGCGATGCTGAAAAACAGCAATGGCATCACAACCCAACCCAACAAATAAAAAGCGCCACTGTCCTGTCGTCGCGAACGCCAGCCATTCAGCAGTGACGAAGGCAATAACGCCATCCACGGCAGTGTACCGGCAAACAAGATCGGCAGGTAATACCAAAAAGGTGCCTTATGCTGGGCATTTTTCTCGGCAAAACGTTGAATATGCTCCACCCAGAAGAAATAGTGCCAGTAATCCGGCTCGTGTTTAGCTATCGCCAGCACCCAGGGCAAGGAAATGACCAGTGCACTGATGATCGCCAACGGTCCGAACAGCAGCACCTCTTTCCAGCGCCGTTGCTGAGTCACCCACGGCAACACCGCGATTACCGGCACCGCCAGCGCCAGAAACCCTTTGGTCATAAACCCCATGCCGCATACCACGCCCAGCAGCAGATAACCGTTTATCTTGCCGCTGCGGGTTGTCGCCTGCGCTGCCAGCCAGAAGCTGCACATGCCAGCGGTCAGCCACAGGGCAATCATCGGGTCCAGCACAGCGTAAGTGCCAATGCCGTAAACCAGCAAACTACTCAGATAAATTATCACCGCCAGAAAAGCGGTTCTACGTTGCTGCCACAGGCGTAGCGTCAGCCAATACACCAGCCCGGCGGTTAGCAGGATGGAAAACACCGAACCAAAACGTACCGCAAAATTGCTGTCGCCAAACAACCACTGACTCAGATTATTAATCCAGTAACCCGCCACGGGTTTTTCGAAATAGCGCAGGCCAAGAAAATGGGGCACCACCCAATTTCCGCTAGCCAGCATTTCACGACTGATCTCTGCATAGCGGGTTTCATCCGGTTGCCATAGAAAACGGCCATTAAGCGGAATCAGGTAATAGAGCGCCAACAATCCCAGCCACATGATGGCCTGTCCAGCCTGTTTCATCAGTATGCGTCTCCCACTGACTGCTGGCATCCCAACCATCCGTCACGTCCCGCAAGCGTACCACGGACAATGCGGCCCAACGGCAACGTAGCAAGGTCGGCGGGCAATAACTCACTTAACGGGCAGAACTGAATGCCTTCTTGTGTAGCCATCGTCAACAACTCGTCAAACTTTCCGTTCATCAAAATACCTTCCACCTCAGCGTGAATGGTATAGACCGGTGTGCCTTCATCCTGCTTGATCCGATCAAGAATGTAGCGGTTAAAATCATCAGCATTGGTTTCCCGGCCGATGGCTTCATCCCAGGTCGGCAGCGTAACCGGAATCTGTACGGTACCGGTAGAACCATCATCCAGCAGCGGCCGAAACGGCGCGGTGCCACGACAATCACTGTTGTAATGAAATGGGAACGCCTGTTTGGCTTCGACCACGTTCTGATCGGCTCGCCAGCCCGCCACCGCCGAACACATCACGGGTTGGTGGGTAATCTCGGACAGCGCGTCATACGCCAGTTGAGTTTGCTGTTTCATTTTGGCCCGATTCCACACACCGGCCCAGGTTTGCCAGGCGAAATGATCCCAGGCGTGTAACCCAACCTCATGACGTTGCGTGGCAGCGCTGATTTGTCCGGCCAGGCCACGGCTAATCACTCGGCCGGGCCAGGCCGTGCCGGCCAAGAGAATATCCCAGCCGTACAGCGATGCGGCGTTTGAACGCAGCATTTTCCACAAAAATACCGGTCGAATCAGCCGCCATAAATGGCGGCCCATGTTATCGGGGCCCAAACTGAAGAAAAAGCTGGCCCTGACACCATGAGTCTCCAGTGACGTCAGCAGGCGAGGAACCCCCACCCGCGTCCCACGCCAGGTATCAACGTCAATCCTTAACCCCACTTTTCTCATTCAGCCGTTCCCGCCTGCTCAACCGTGTTGAGGAAGAAATCCAGCGTATCCGCCACCGTCAGTTCCATGTCGATGGTAGGCTCCCACTGCAACAGGCGTTTTGCGTTACGGATGGAGGGCTTACGATGCTCCACATCCTGATAGCCTTTACCGTAATAGCTGCTGCTTTCCACTTCACGGAAACCGGCAAACGGCGGGAACTGATTACGCAGCGGATGCGCTTCAAAGCACTTAAGCAACATTTCCGCCAATTGACGGATGCTGGCTTCATTGTCCGGGTTGCCAATATTGATGATCTGCCCATCACAAACCCCATCCCGGTTTTCAATGATACGGAACAGCGCTTCCACACCATCTTTGATATCGGTGAAGCAGCGTTTCTGTTTCCCGCCATCAACCAACTTGATGGGAGAACCTTCCACCAGATTCAGGATCAACTGCGTGATGGCACGAGAACTTCCGATACGCGCCGCATTCAGATTATCCAGCCGCGGCCCCATCCAGTTGAACGGACGGAACAACGTAAAGCGCAGCGCTTCTTTTTCGCCATAAGCCCAGATAACACGGTCCAGCAACTGTTTAGATACCGAATAAATCCAACGCTGTTTATTGATAGGCCCGACAATCAGGTTGGAATTATCTTCATCAAACATCGGATCGGTACACATGCCATAGACTTCAGACGTGGACGGGAAAATAATGCGTTTTTTATATTTCACGCAGTCGCGGATGATTTTCAGGTTTTCTTCAAAATCCAGCTCAAAGACGCGCAGCGGGTTGCGGGTGTACTCGATAGGCGTGGCAATCGCCACCAGCGGCAGCACGACGTCGCATTTTTTAATGTGGTATTCAATCCACTCGGAATGAATGCTGATGTCGCCTTCCACAAAATGGAAACGGGGATTATCCAGGAAGCGGGCGATCGCATCAGAGCTGATGTCCAACCCAAAGATTTCGTACCCATCTTCCTGCAACAGCCGCTCGGTAAGGTGGTTACCGATAAAACCATTAACCCCCAGAATCAACACCCGGGTACGGCGTTTCATACTAATCACGGGCGCATTATTGAGGATGGCACCGGTCACCAGACCCAGGCTTTCCGCCAACTGCGAACCCTGTAGGTAGATCCCGTTATCGCCCTGACCGGTAATCACTTCCAGCGCATCATTACCACAGGCAATCACCAGCGGAGACGTACTCAGTACCGTCCCCGGATTGGCTGCCGGGAAATCAGCACGCACAGCGGCCTGCCAAATAATGAATTTCGTGGTACCCACATAACTGAATGCGCCCGGCCACGGCTCAGTTACGGCGCGTATCAGGTTATACGTAGTTTTCGCTGGTTGTTCCCATCGGATACGGCCATCTTCCGGCGTACGACGGCCAACCGTCGTCGCTTCATGCTCGTTTTGTGGTGTTTCACTGAAATGGCCGGAAGCGATGCCCGGTAAAGCCGCTGCCAGCAATTGTCCGGCGGCATCCCGCACTTTTCCATGCAAGCTCAACGCCGTATCTTTTTCGTCGATGGCGATACGTTGCTGGGCAACAATATTGCCCGCATCAGCCCGGGATACCATACGGTGTAACGTCACACCGGTTTCCGTTTCCCCATTCACCAGTACCCAGTTCAGCGGTGCCCGACCACGGTAACGCGGCAATAGTGAACCATGCAGGTTAAAAGCGCCCTGATGGGCGCACTGCAAAATATCGTCACTGAGCAGATTACGATAATAGAACGAGAAAATAACATCCGGCGACATCGCTGCCACACGCTCAACCCACAACGGGTGATTAACATCATCTGGCGCAAAAACGGGAATGCCGAATTCCGCTGCCGTGCGAGCAACAGAACCGAAAAAGTGATTCTCAGCAGGACTATCGGGATGGGTAAAAATAGCCTTGATGGTATAACCCGCTGCCACTAACGCGCGAATACCCACGCAGCCGATATCATGGTAAGCAAAAACAACTGTATTCATTCTTCATTATCCTGATGAGAAAGTTGGCGATCATTACTGACAATATGTTGAATAAAGTAGCGAGGGCGAGCGCGGACATCGTTATAAATGCGGCCGATATATTCCCCCAACAGGCCCATAGCGACAAACTGAGCACCGATGAATGTAAACAGCACGGCAAATAGCGTGAACACGCCCTCGGCAGCCCATACCGAACCAAAAAAAATACGAAGTACAATCAGGAGTAACGCCAGCGTAAAGCCGGAAATGGCAATCACACTACCCACCAGACTTAGCAAACGCAGTGGTGTGGTAGTGAGGCAAGTCACCAGGTCATACATCAGATTAATCAGCTTCATGAAGCTGTATTTGGAATCACCGAATTCCCGTTCGGCATGCTGAACGGTGATCTCGGTCGTTCGGCGGGCAAAAGTATTGGCCAGAATCGGAATGAAGGTGCTGCGCTCATGGCAATGCAGCATGGCATCAACAATATGGCGGCGATAGGCGCGCAGCATACAACCGTAATCACTCATGGCCTTGCCAGTGGTGCGCTGAATCAACTGGTTGATCAGCCGGGACGCCAATTTACGGAACATGCTATCCTGACGGTTCTGGCGGATAGTCCCCACCACGTCGTAGCCTTCATTGGCCGTTTGCACCAACCGGGGGATCTCTTCCGGTGGATTTTGCAAATCGGCATCCAGCGTGATGATCAGGTCACCGCTAACATGGCTGAAACCCGCCATAATTGCCGAATGCTGACCATAGTTACGGTTCAGCACCACGGCAACAATATGACTATCGGTAGCCTGCGCCGCGGCAGTCATTAATTCGGTAGAATCATCACTGCTACCATCATCCACCAGCAAAATTTCATAATCGGTGCCCAGTAAATCGCAGGCCGCCGTGGTGCGCCGGATAAGCTCCGGCAGACTTTCCTGTTCATTGAAAACCGGAATAACCACGGACACTTTCTTTATTTTTTCAGCTCCTGCCATGTTTGTTCTCCGCTAATACTGTTAATGCTTCTATCACGCGGTCTACATCCGAGGCTGTCATATCCGGGAACAGTGGCAATGAGCAAATGCGCGCTGAATTCCAGTCCGTATTGGGAAGATGAACATCAGGAAAACGTTCGCGATAATACTTTTGGGTATGTGCAGCACGGAAATGCAGACCCGTGCCAATATTGCGCGCTTTCAGTTCCTGCATTAATGCATCGCGGCTAATGCCACAGCGTTCTTCATCCACCCGGATGATAAACAGATGCCAGGCGTGCTGATGCGGCCATGTCGGTTGTGCCAATGGCTGGAATGGCAATGCGGCCAGTTTTTGCAAATAACGCTGTGCCAACGCTTCACGGCGAGCATTAAGTACCGGCAACTTATGCAGTTGAACTAACGCAATGGCGGCATTGATATCCGGCAGGTTGTATTTGAATCCCGGTGAAATCACTTCCGCCTGCGGTGCCCGCCCCTGAACCATTCGATCAAAGGCGTCCACGGCCAGACCATGAAATTTGAGACTGCGAATGCGACTTGCCAGCTCATCGTCATCGGTTACCACCATGCCGCCTTCGGCACAGGTCATATTCTTGATGGCATGGAAAGAAAAAATCGCGGTACCGTCATGACCAACATGCTGCCCACGATAGTAAGTGCCGCAAGCATGGGCCGCATCCTCAATCACCGGGATACCGTGACGACGCCCGATATCCCGAATAGCATCGATATCCGCCGGCGCACCGGCATAATGCACCGGGATAATGGCTTTGGTACGTGGCGTGATGGCGGCTTCAATAACTTCAGGTGTCACCATTAATGTATCCCGGTCAACATCCACCATCACTGGCTCAGCACCGAGAAGGACAATCATATTTAAGGTGGAAACCCAGGTGAGCGAAGGGGTAATCACTTCATCACCCGCAGAAATACCTAGCGCCATCAGGGTAACGTGCATCCCACCAGTAGCAGAACTGACGGCAATTGCATGTTTGGCCCCCGTCAGAGTGCAAAATTGTTGTTCAAGTTCCTGGTTTTTAGGGCCAGTGGTAATCCATCCGGATCGCAGAACCTGTTCAACTGCGGCGAGTTCCTCTTCACCTAACGCGGGACGGGAAAAAGGTAAAAAATCGGCCATTTCAGAAATTCACTCTTGAGTTTAATTAAAGGCTGGCAATACTTTTTACGGTTTTATCGCGATAATGAAACCAGCCACGTTTATTACTGGTTAGCAAGTCAGAATAAATAAAGATATGACTCCTCAAGTACAACATCAGTTGATGGCAGAGTGATGACTTATCAATAAGATTCTGCACACAAACTGTCATGGAGTGTGAGCATAACCCTAATTTCTTAGTTAAATATTAAGAACCCCCGTATCTGCGATCACTTTTCGCCTTAAAAGGGTAACAAGTTGTTTTTCAACAAATACGCAACAATCTCTCTGTAATAAAAAATTCAACAAAACGCAATCAAGGATAATTGTTTAAATAGGTAAGAATTTTTACGTATTTACTTCAATTCATTTACCAAAATGGCCGCAATAGATGGTAACTCATTAATAATTAATACTAATTAAATGATAGTAAAAGTATTAAGAATTACAAATACCATCCACAAACCTGTCATTGCTCCATCAAGGATGGACAGCAAATTCAGGAACAACAGTGAAGTGATTAACGGCGTAAAAAAACCGCCCATGTAAACATGCGCGGTTTGGATAAAGATAAAAGCACTATGCCGATAACTTACCTGGCATCTTTACCATACAAAGGGGAACGCGGCCCATAAAGAATATGCCCAGGGCCACCGGCAGTCAGCAGCCTGGCACTAGTGATGCCGGCAATATCATGGCCTTTGTCGGTTATTGTATTGGCTATTTGGTTAATAGCAGCCTGTACCAGCAACCCGATAATGCCGTTATTGGAATTTGACTGATCCTCGTTGGTGGAGGCGGTTGCTGCACCTTTCCACAACGCTTTACCCGTTCTTAAGTCAACAAGGCGAGCGTTGGCTGTCACCCGTGTTTCACTGTTAATCACCTGGTATTTAGATCCGTAATCGGTAATATCCAAATATAATGCTGCATCAGCACCAAAAATCTGATGAAGTCGGGAAACATTAACCGCCTGAATATCCTGTGCAGTCATTAATCCATTCTGTTTGAACGTTTCATCAACGACCGCAATCGGCAGCACATAATAGCCAGATTCCGCCAACGGATAGGTTACTTGCGTCAGAAAACTGGCACCGGCATTGATATCAGGAGAGTGATTGAGTGGAGGCAATACCAGAATAGACTTTGGTTTGCTCTGCTTAAATGCGGTGTAATCATAAGAAACAGGTTTTGCGCAACCTGTCAGCACCAAAACACCAGCAAGGCTGACGAATGCTAAAAAACGCTTCATTTACTTTTTCCCTTATTTTTTGCTCAACAGAAAATCCATAAAAGGTGCTGATTCTGGAAACTGCGTTTTTTCAGCTTCAAACTGCTGACGCGCATTTCCTGTATTGCCGGTTTTGGCATACAGCAGCCCCAGTTGGGCATGTAATCCTGGCGGAACAGGTTTATTCTTGGCTTTAGCAATGTCCAGCGACTTATTAAGCGACGCGATCTGTTCTTCAGGACTAGCTTTATCTTGTTGATAATATTGATAAAGAGTAGACTGATAATTATCCCAGCTATATGTTGTTTTAGGCGCAGAAGCACAACCTGCCAATGCCAATATCGTCAATAACAAAACTGTTTTCTTATTAAATAGCATTCCTGTTTTCCTATTCCATTAGTTTGCCGGGTGCCATGCACCGCTTTCAATACCAGCAACCAGGTTGTTTACAGCTTCACGGATCGCCAAATCCAGAACTTTACCGTTTAACGTGGAGTCATAGCTTGCTGTGCCGCCAAAACCAATGATTTCACGGTTCGACAAGGTATATTCACCGGCGCCTTGTACGGAGTACACCACTTCCGACGTCTGAACGTTAACAACGTTCAACGTGGTTTTTGCATAGGCAATCTGTGATTTCCCTCGACCCAAAATGCCCCATAATTGATGGTCGCCCACTTCTTTACGGCCAAACTCGGTAACATCGCCGGTGATGACATAGTTTGCACCTTTCAAGGTCTGGGCTTGCCCTTTGATACCGGCTTCGGTTTTCAGCTCATCCATATTGGTGCGATCGAGCACATTAAAACGACCACTTTGCTGTAAGTGACTCACCAGAATGGTTTTCGATTGGTTCCCCAAACGGTCAACACCGTCAGAGAAAATGCCATTCATATAGTTAGAGCGATTCTCAAATTTGCCCACGGAAATGGGACTACGTATTCCCTGATACGGGGTGTTGAAAGACGACACCTTCGGCACTTCAACGGTATGTGAAGATTCTGTCGCGCATCCGCTCAGTAACGTTACTGATATAAAAAAAGAATAAAGAAGGTTTTTTTTACTCATCACTAGTCCATTAATAAAATGCTGCTGTTTTATGTTTTGAAACAACGGTTTCCCCACTATCAGACATAACTGCCTGATAACCGCGGCTATTATGATTATTGTTAAGATAAGTAACCAGTTATTTCATCATTAAAAATTACAGCACCACGAGAATGATGGGTTATCCCTCTTTTCTGCCCTTGAAACGGCCTCATTGGGTTAATTGCACGAACAGTTTTGGTTATTTTCCCCTCATATTACCTGTCCTATATCAAGATCGTTCGCATACAGAGCCGCTAGGATAAAAATCAATAAATGGAGGGATTGTTGTATTTTCTCCTGACGAGATCCGTGCCACCCCCTTCCAGAAATAACTTCTGGGTGACCAGACTAAAAATCAGAAATGACAGGCAGAGAGGTCGCAAAACAGAAGTAAGTACACACTTATATGCACCATACTATACCTAAGAGATGTCGAGTCGCAGGAAGACAGAAAGTGACGGGATCCCGATGAGCTCGCTTTGATAAGTGATTCGGATGACCAAATCTGTCGAGGGCGGATTTGAACACCGCTTACAGCAGCCTCAAAAGGGCGAGGTCCAATGATGGGCCGAGCTATTGAGCGCCATCAACGTCCCTGCAGCTTGAGAGATGACGGGTATTATATAGGGTGTGAAAACAGTCGTGTTCTTGTCACACCGCTCTGCTTCCTTGTAACGCTATCCATGTCAGGAGACGATATGAACAGGTTTGTTATCGCAAATGCGAAGGATTGTATTGGCTGTAGAGCCTGTGAAATTGCCTGTGTTATTTCACATAACAACAACCGCTACCCAAATAACGCCGACACATTTAAGCCACGCATCAAGGTATTTAACACGCCAGAACTCCGTTCTGCCGTAACCTGCCGTCATTGTGAGGATGCCCCTTGTGCCGCAGTCTGCCCTACCCAGGCGCTGGTGAAAAAAAATGATAGCATCCAGCTCATTCAGGACAAATGCATTGGCTGTAAAACCTGTGTACTGGCCTGTCCGTTTGGCGCCATGTCCATGGTGACAGACTCGCCCCAGGGAATCGAGCATGCCTATAAGTGCGATCTTTGCATTGACCGTCCAGAGGGACAGGCCTGTGTGGAAGCCTGTCCGACGAATGCCCTGCATCTGGTTAGTGAGAGCTCACTTGAGGCGCGACGTCGCGAGAAACAACGGGACATGGCACTACGTGCTGCGCCAGACGGGCAAAGGGCTACGTCAATACTGAACCAGACGACCTGTCATCCACTGGAGAAAAGAAAAGACTGGCCACGCCTTGACGCCCCAAAAAAACCGCTGAACGAAAGGGTATCCACGTTCAAAGAAATCTATTACGGCTTTACGCCCGACCAGACCAAAGATCAGGCCGGACGCTGCCTTGTCTGCGGCAAACACTCCATCTGCGAATGGACTTGCCCATTGCATAACCAGATTCCCACCCTGCTGCGGTTAGCAAAAGAGGGGCGAATTTTCGAAGCGGCAGAGCTTTCCCATAGCACCAGTAGTTTGCCGGAAATATGCGGTCGTGTTTGTCCACAGGATAGGTTATGTGAAGGTGCCTGCACGCTAGGCAAAGAGTATGGCGCCGTCACCGTAGGCAATATTGAACGATACATCACCGACACAGCGCTGAAGATGGGATGGAGACCTGACTTAACCCATGTCATCCCCACTGGAAAACGTGCGGCGATCGTTGGTGCCGGCCCTGCTGGGCTGGCGTGTGCCGATGTACTTATTCGTAACGGAGTGCAGGCGGTAGTGTTTGATCGCCACCCGGAAATTGGTGGCCTGCTAACATTCGGGATCCCTCCTTTCAAACTGGATAAAGACGTTCTGGTACAGCGCCGTGCCATTTTCAGTGAAATGGGCATCGAATTCCGCCTTAACACTGAAGTGGGAAAAGATATTTCCCTGGCGCAGCTACTGGAGGAATTCGACACGGTATTTCTGGGCGTCGGTACCTATCGCTCGATGACGGCTGGTCTGGAAAATGAAGATGCCCCTGGCGTGTATGACGCATTGCCCTTCCTGATTGCCAACACTAAACGGGTCATGGGATTGCCGGAACTGGAGCATGAACCCTACATTTCCATGGCGGGAAAACGCGTGCTGGTACTAGGGGGGGGTGATACGGCTATGGATTGCCTGCGCACCGCTATCCGACAAGGCGCTGAATCTGTTACCTGTGCCTATCGCCGCGATGAAGCCAATATGCCTGGCTCGAAGAAAGAAGTGAAAAACTCCCGCGAGGAAGGGGTGGAATTTATGTTCAATGTCCAGCCACAGAAAATCTGCCTGAATCAGCAAGGTGAGGTCTGCGGCATCAGTTTGATCCGCACTGAACTTGGCGAACCTGACGCCAGCGGACGGCGGCGTCCATGCCCAATAGCAGGTTCGGAGTTTATTCAGCCTACGGATGCTATCATCACAGCGTTTGGTTTTCAGGCTCACAGCATGCCCTGGCTGGAAGCCGCACAGATACAATTGAACAAACGGGGATATATCACCGCTCCCGCACAGGGACAATTCCCTTGCCAGACCAATCATCCCCGGATTTTTGCGGGCGGTGATGTCGTACGCGGGGCCGATTTGGTGGTAACCGCCATTGCTGATGGGCGCAAAGCCGCCTTGGGTATGATTAAAACCATGGGATTAGACACAGCCGAGGCACAAGAACCAGCGACATCACTGGCTTCCACGTTTAACTCATCACGAGAAGAGCACCTGCCGTAAATCATTTTGTCATTGCAGGCGCAGGGAAATGCATCGGTTGCCGAACGTGTGAAATCGCGTGTGCATTAGCTCATGTCAGTGGAACGCGAACGACACTGGGCAAAACGCATTTTTTCCCGCGCCTGAAGATAATTAAAAATGCTAAGGTAAGCACACCTGTGCTGTGCCATCAATGTGACAATGCGCCTTGTGCCAGTGTGTCCGACTTCAGCCCTCAAGTTGGTTACTTCACAGAACCTGCATCAGCAGATCGACAAAAAGCAGCAATAATCAGCTCAGGATAACGCGGGAATACATTTGTTCTGAACAGCCAGTCCGCGGAACCAGGAAGGCTTCTGCGGACACAAAGCCTGTCCTTTTGTCGAGTGCACTCATTTATTTATAAGTGCTACTGTTAGTGAATACCGCTGGCAAAAAGCCAGACGATTATTTCGTGTCGATAAAAAATAAAATTAGTTTCAATTAAAAGTCTGTTTTGATGTATTCAAATCGGGAAAAGATAATTATCGCCGATTTATCCACCAATTTTTCTTTAGTTCATATTTTAGTTTGATAATATGAGTCTGTAGTGATTTATATATCAACGATTCAATCTAAAACGATTATGTTTCTTGTCATCATGGAGTGAATATGGCCTGTCATTTCGTCAGGTGGACCAGCACGGAGGCTTTGCCCGATTTACAGCGATTATCGGATGATCTCATCTCATCAACACAAGGCTTTTCCGTGAAACGCCGAGAACGATATCTGAAAAGCAGGGCGCTTCTAGCAGAGATGATGTTCTATTTCTTTGGCTATCCCGTTCTCCCACCTATGATGGTCTCCCCCAACGGAAGACCTTGTTTTATTGATCCCCATCTTCCCGATTTCAGCTTCGGGTATGCTGGTAATACCATCGCTATCCTTCTGAGTGAAGAAGGTAAAGTCGGCATGGATGTTGAAATCGTCCATATATGGTCAAATCAGAAAATACAGACCCACGCAGAAAAAGCCTGGATTGATGCGCAGCTTGACCCGCTGGAAGCGGCCACTCAACTGTGCACCATCCGTCAATCGATCTTGAAAATTCCCGGCTTCAACAAGGGAGAACCGGAGTCGCTAAAACTTCATCCGGCTTCAGGCCGACTGCGATCCAAACATGTACCGGAGGTCGAAGTCATTAGTGATATTGATGATTATCTGGCGTGGGCCTGTGCACATACACCTACACTGAACCAGCTAGTTCTCTGGAACTACACTTCAGCTTGTGGCATGAGAAAATCCGGTGAAATCATACAGCAGCAACGTCAATCCCGGCGCTATATGAAGCTGACCAGCCACTCGGCGGAAAAAGTAACTTCCCTATTTGCATTGTAGTAAACGCGGCTTTTCACCAGCATGACAAAACGGAATTAATAAATTTGGACCGATTGGGTGAAATAATGAAGGGAGAGGAAACGCTCCGGGATATCCCCGGAGCGGGCCGCATGATTAATGAGCGTCGATAAAAATAATTTTTAACAGGAACAGTATGGCAACCACGATCACGCATGGGCTGATATCGCGCCAGCGGCCCGTTGCCAACTTCATCACACAGTAAGAGATAAAGCCTAATGCAATACCTTCGGTGATAGAAAAACTGAATGGCATCATTATCGCAGTAATAAACGCCGGTACCGCTTCAGTCAGATCGTCCCACTTCACTCGTGACAGGCTCGACGTCATTAACACACCGACATAAATTAACGCCCCCGCAGCCGCATAAGCAGGCACCATGCTGGCTAATGGTGAAAGGAACATGACCAGCAGGAACAACAAGCCGACAACAACGGCGGTCAGACCGGTACGCCCCCCCACAGATACACCGGAAGAGCTTTCAATATAGGCAGTGACAGAAGATGTACCGATAAAGGAACCGACAACGGAACTGATGCTGTCTACAAACAGAGCTTGCTTCATACGCGGGAACTTGCCGCGCGCATCAACCAGCCCCGCTTTGTCTGTCACACCAATCAATGTGCCGGAGGAGTCGAACAGGTTAATCAACATAAATGTGAAGATAACGCCCGACAACCCCAAATTCAGCGATCCGGCCAAATCAACCTGGCCCACCACATTACCCACGCTCGGCGGCATGGAAAATACGCCGGCCATCTTCACATCACCCAGCAGCAGGCCAATAGTCGTGGTCACAACGATGGATATCAGCACTGCCGCGTGAATATTTCGGGAAGCCAACACCACAATGATGAAAAAACCCAACGCCCCCAGCAATACACTGTGAGACGTCAGTTGACCGACACTCACCAGTGTTTCCGGGTTCGGTACAATAATCCCGGCATTCTTCAGCCCCATCATGGCAATAAATAAACCGATACCACTGGCGATACCCAGCCTCAGACTCTGAGGAATATTGGCTATCATCCAGTAACGGATCTGTAAAATCGTCAGGATAAGGAAACCGATGGCGCCCCAGAAAACAGCCCCCATCGCTACCTGCCATGGCAACCCCATCGCCTTAACGACCACGAAGGCAAAAAAAGCATTCAACCCCATCGCGGGCGCCAATGCTACTGGCAGATTAGCCAGCAATCCCATGAAAATACTACCAAATGCGGCAATCAGACAGGTGGTAACGAATACCGCTCTGGTATCCATCCCGGCAATTCCGAGGATCTGTGGGTTAACAAATACGATGTAGACCATTGTCAGGAAGGTGGTGAATCCGGCAATAATTTCAGTACGTGCCGTTGTATCGTGCTGTTTTAATTTAAACACACGTTCCAACAGGCCTTGCCTCACAGCAAGGTCAGATTGAGGTTTATCCATTATTAATGACCTAAAGAAAGAAAAGATAATTATCAGGTATCCTATAACAAAATGTGAACCAGTTAACGCCGTTCACTGATTTTTTTTAATTCATAAGAAATTCATATGAATTATTTACTCCGTTCAACGCAACCGCGACTTAAAGTATGATGGAGATATCGCAATATTCTACTGCTGGGTTAAAGTGTCAGACATAATTCATCTCACCAATAAGGATGTTTCATGCTCTCGGTTGAATGTGTTTTGTTTGATTGTGATGGCACGCTGGTAGATAGCGAAGGGTTATGCTGTCAGGCCTATGTGAATATTTTTGTACCGTATGGTGTTCAGTTATCGCTGGATACCATGATTAAAACCTTTAAAGGTACAAACCTGAGCGACATCGTCTCCCGCGTCAGCCAGCAATATGATCTCCACGACGCTTCACCGAAAGATCTCGAACGTCACTATCGTCAGGAAGTGGCCCGGTTATTCGAAGAATCCCTGCAACCCATCCCCGGCGTACGCGAATTACTGCAAACACTGGTAGTGCCAACTGCCGTGGTTTCCAATGGTCCGGTCAGTAAAATGCAACATTCACTGGGGCTAACCCAACTGCTGGATTTTTTCGGCACGCAGCTCTACAGCGGTTACGACATTGGTAAATGGAAACCCGATCCGGCGCTGCTTTATCACGCGGCAGAACAAATGAACGTTGCAATAGAACGTTGCGTTCTGGTGGAAGATTCTGTCGCTGGCACCCAAGCCGGGATTGCAGCGGGTATTCCCGTATTTTACTACTGCGCCGATCCGCACAATACCCCGATTCACCATCCACTGGTCACCATGTTTGATGACATGAATGAATTACCACAGCAGTGGCGTGAAAGAGGCTGGAATATTGTTGAGTGACCTGATGACGATACAACACTTGTGTCGAGCCATCACCTGCGTTAGTGAGAAAACCATATAATGAAAGCCAAATCCCCGAATGTTACACCTCCGGCAGAAGAGCGGAAATCTTACGAATTGGATCGTTTTGATGCCGCTATTCTCCGACTGTTGCAGGCAGACTCTTCCATATCAAATGTCGCGTTGGCAGAAAAGGTCAACCTTAGTCCGCCAGCCTGTCTAAGACGCGTTGAACGGCTTAAACAGATTGGCTTGATAAAGCATTTCGTCGCCTTGCTCAACCCACAAGCACTCAACGCCGGTCTGGTAGTATTGATCGGTGTCGTGCTGGATCGTTCAACACCCAGTTCGTTTGAGGATTTTGAAACCGCCGTACAGAAGATCAGCGGTTGCATGGAGTGTCATGTGGTTACGGGTGAATTTGATTATATTTTGATGATCAGGACCAAAGACAATCAAAGCTTTAATCGCCTTCATGCTGAACAATTGCTTTTCCTGCCCGGTGTCCGCCAGATCCGCTCCTTTATCGGGCTCAGAGAGGTGCTTTCCACAACACAATTGACATTCTGAAGCGGAAAATACAGGGAAGGTTCTCGTCCGGAGGTCGCCGCCATAGCTAATGACTCAGAGTGTAATTTTATTTCGTTTTTTTGTTTTTATTGAAATAACCTCAATTATTTTTTCTTTTTACTGCAATTTAAATAAAAAATATAAAGGTATTTAGCAATTTAAATTCAATTCATTACCGGTAATATTATCGGCATGGGATGACGATATTTTCCAGTGAAATATTGACAACCTGCGACCACTTTCATTCATTATTTACCGGAGCATGATTATGAATCTGGAGAAATTTCCACGTTATCCATTAACTTTTGGGCCATCCCCTATTACCTCAATGAAAAGGCTCAGCGAATATTTAGGTGGGGATGTAGAAATATATGCCAAACGTGAAGATTGTAATAGTGGTCTGGCATTTGGCGGGAATAAAACGCGCAAACTGGAATATCTTATTCCTGAAGCATTAGAACAAGGTTGTGATACGTTGGTTTCTATCGGCGGTATTCAATCGAATCAGACGCGACAAGTCGCGGCGGTTGCCGCTCATTTGGGAATGAAATGTATATTAGTGCAAGAAAACTGGGTTAATTATACCGACGCTGTTTATGACCGCGTGGGTAATATTGAATTATCGCGCATCATGGGCGCCGATGTTCGTCTGGACGCCGCCGGTTTTGATATTGGCATCCGGGAAAGCTGGAAAAACGCCATGGAAGAAGCGGCACAAAATGGGGGTAAACCGTTCCCCATTCCGGCTGGATGTTCTGAACATCCTTACGGTGGTTTGGGCTTCGTGGGTTTTGCGGAAGAAGTCCGCCAGCAGGAAAAAGCACTAGGCTTCAAATTTGACTACATTGTTGTGTGCTCAGTCACCGGCAGTACCCAGGCTGGGATGGTGGTTGGGTTTGCCGCTGATGGTCGTTCACGCAACGTTATTGGAATTGATGCGTCGGCAAAACCAGAAAAGACCAGAAAGCAAATCCTGAGAATTGCGCAGAATACGGCGAGTCTGGTTGAATTGGGTCGCGAAATTACCGAAGAGGATATTGTGCTTGATACCCGCTATGGTGGGCCTGAATATGGCCTGCCCAATGAGGGAACGCTGGAAGCCATACGTTTATGCGCTCGCATGGAAGGTGTAATGACCGACCCGGTGTATGAAGGTAAATCCATGCAGGGCATGATTGATATGATCCGTAATGGGGAGTTCCCGAAGGGATCGAAAGTGCTCTATGCACATCTGGGAGGAGCCCCCGCCCTGAGCGCTTATAGTTATATCTTCCGTAATGGCTGATACCCAGCCATCTTTTTGAAATCTATCGGATACAAAACGTATCGGGCAGCGAATGGGTGTCTACCCATCGCTGCCCGATAGCGGAAAGTACAGCATCAGATTTCGCGAACATTGCGCCATATTTCCTTCAAAATCTCACAACACCAGTAAACGATATTTATGTCAACGCTGCACCATCAGTGTTGAAAGTGATAATCCTGTCGAAACAACGCATCCTGACTCACCAGCTCCTGGTGTAAAAAATCAAAAAAATGGTTGAGCACTCCCGTTGCCGGCTTGTTGACCTCAGCCTGGATTTGCAAGGTTCGTTGACCCAGTGGTTCCATATTGACCGACTTCACCTGTAAACCATCACGCCGGGCGCTATATAACACCGAGAAATGGCTGCATATGGCGATAGCCTGTGGTGTATTGAGCAAAAAAGCATATAAGGTTGAAAAGTGATTGCAGGTAAACACCGGATCAATGAAAACACCACTCATGCGACAGGAAAGATCAAACAGTTGTCGGACCGTCGCCGTCTGATCGGGTAGTACGACCGGGAAAGCATTCAGATCGGCCATTTGAAAATCGCGGGAAGCCAGCGGATGATCCGCCTTCATAACTGCCATAAACGGAGCAGAAAATGAAGCGATGACCTTAACACCATGCTCCGGCGCCAGACTGAACTTCAACGCCACATCACACTCCCCATTGCGAACCAGATCAGGAACCTGTCTGGCGTTGCCTACCGTCAGCACAAAATTGACCTTGGTATACTGTTGTCGGAACTTCGCCATCATTGTCGGCAGAAGGTTGAAGGCTATTCCGTCAGTACAAACAACGCGAATGGTCGTCTGACGGGACGACTTCAGTCCCTCAATTTCAGCCATGGCCAGCTCCATGTCTGCAACGCTGCGGCGTACATGATTCTCCAGGATATGTCCGGCATCGTTGAGTACCATGCCCCGGGCATGCCGTTCGAATAAGGGAGCCCCTATGCGAGCTTCCAACCGCTGGATTTGCCTGCTGATAGCTGAAATAGCGACAAACAACTGCTGGCTGGCGGCACTCAGCGAACCGGTACTCGCCACGGCCATAAAATAACGAATCTCATTGCTATGCATTAGCGCCTCCGCCGGTGTTTAACGATAGCGTCATCCGCTTTCTCTGGTTCTCCGTACCTGAAGACACAAAAAGTACGGAGATGATCAGCATTATTCTCCTAACCGGGCGGCTTGCATTGGTAAACGCATCCTGACGATATCAGCACCCTGTTCAGTTAGATCCCAGAACAGGCCCGTCATGATTTTGAGCGCCTCAAGCGTAGTATCAGCCAGAATATGTTCGTTTGGTGCATGCTGTGAACAGGCGGGATAGGAGTGTGGAACCCACAATGTCGGTAATCCTAATGTTTCTGAAAAACAGGCATTGGGCAGTCCGCCGCCAAAATTAGGTAATATCGCCACCTTGGTACCAACCGAATGCGTCATCGACATCACGCCCCATTCAACCCACGGGTCACAGAGATCCAGCCGGGTTGCCTTGTAGCAGTTGACATCATTCATGATTTCCACATCCTCAAAACCGTTGGCATCAAGGTGTCGACGAATGTGTTGCGTAAAATTCCCCACATCACTCCCCACCACATAACGCATATGGCAATGTGCTTTGGCCTGTGGCGGAATAGCGTGCGCCGGCTTGTCAGGATTCCCGGTCACAAATGCCAGTATGTCCAGTGTATTCCAGCCATAGAGCTTCTCGGCGGCCGTCAAACCAGGCTCTCCCCAGCGGGAATCAATGGCCGGGTCCATCGGCCCGCTGCCCAGTTCGATATCTGATAGCACCCGGCGTAAGTTGTCCGAAAGAACGGGCGGACGCAGGCCCGGTATCAGAATGCGGCCATGATCATCCACCAAACAGGCGATGGCATGTGCCAGTCGGATCCCCGGATTGCTCAGCAACCCACCCCAGTTACCTGAATGGTGTGCCCCGTCACGTAAATTCAGTTTCAGGTCAAAGTTAAACACCCCACGGGATCCCAGAAACAGCGTTGGCTGGGAAGCACTGACCCGTGGGCCATCCGAAGCAATAAACAAATCAGCGCTCAGCCAGTCACGATACTGCTCACAAATTTCATTCAGTCCTGGAGAACCGACTTCTTCGCCCATTTCCAGAATAATTTTCACGTTGTAACCCAATTGGCCACGTCGTGCTTTCAATACCTGCTCCAGCGCCGCCAGATTGATAGTATGCTGACCTTTATTATCAGCCGTTCCACGCCCATACCAGACGTTACCGTTCTGAACGATTTCCCAGGGAAATAATCCATCACGCCATTGTTCATCATATCCCTGGACCACATCACCATGACCGTAAGTCAACAGCGTCAATTCAGCCAGCGGCTCAATTCGCCGCGCGAGTAAAAAAGGACTGCTCTTGCTGATCGGATTTTCCACAACCAGACATTCGAATGACATTGCCTGCAACACCGGTATCATCTCATCTGTCAGGTAGGACATCAGAATAGGCCCGGCGTCGGGATTCTGGCTTTCCGTACGGAAAGCCACTCTGCGCGCCAGCGTGTCCCGGAATTTTCCTGAACCAAAATAATCCACAGTCGCTTGTATGGTTTCTTCACGCGTCATCGTCAACCGGTCCTTTTTTATCGGTATATTCATCAAGGTAAGCATCCATCCCAATGGAATCGCGACCTGTCTGTCTCCGCCGGTTCCTTCGGCATGCTATCGTTATCGTCACATTATTCGTGTCTGGTTTAGTTAATAGGGTTCAATATCGGGAATACCCAGCCCCGGCTCTGGCGTCAACACAGAAGCCAGCAGCGTTCGCGTGTAAGGGTGCTTCGGTGAGTGAAAAATCTGCTCACGTGTTCCCTGTTCAATAATGGATCCCCGCTGCATCACCGCCACATGATCAACCAGATGTTCCACCACCGACAGATTGTGGCTGATAAGCAGGTAAGTAAGACCAAACTCCTGTTTAAGCGCCAGAAGCAGATTCAGAATTTGAGCCTGAACAGAAACATCCAGCGCGGATGTCGGTTCATCGCAGATCAAAATGTCGGGCCGCATAATTAGCGCCCGGGCGATCGCCACTCGCTGGCGCTGTCCGCCGGAAAGCTGACCTGGGTACTGACTGTGCGTCCGGGCTGGCATCCCCACCACATCCAGCATCTCCCTGACCTGTTTTTTTCTTTCATCTGCGGTACCGATACGATGAAGACGCAGCGCGACTTCCACAATATCCGCAACGGTTCGCCGCGGATTAAGGGAGGAATAAGGGTCCTGAAAGATAGGCTGTATGTGGGAGGTCATCTCCTTACGGTTCCCGGCATCAATCTCGCGGCCTTCTATCAGCACATTGCCAGATGTCGGGTGAAGCAATCCCAGCAGCATTTTAGCCAACGTGCTTTTTCCACACCCTGATTCCCCCACCAGACCCAGTGTTTCTCCACGACGAACCCGCAAAGAAACATTATCCACAGCCCGGATTTCTCCCTGCCGAGAAAACAGGCCGCGATTCAACCGGAAAACGCGGGTTAGCGCACACAACTCCAGCGCAATATCATCATTGCCCGGAATGTGCGTTGGTAGCGTAGAAAGTGGCGAATCATGATTCATACCGACGTGTTGGGTCGCTTGACTGTTCATGCCACCTCCGCCGGCGTTAACGCCTGAACGCAGCGAACCTCATGATGAGGTGTCACCTGAACATAAGGCGTCTCCTGATGACATGCCTCGCAACAATGGGAACAGCGATTACTGAATGCGCACCCCTGTTGCACACCGACCAGACTGGGAACCACGCCAGGTATCGCCTTCAACGGCTGGCCTGGTACGGTTTTGCCCTGCACCGGAATACAATCAAGCAGCGCTTTGGTGTATGGATGCTGTGGATGGTTAAACAGCGCCGTAACCGGTGCGGTTTCAACAATCTGTCCTGCATACATCACTGCAACCCGATCAGCAATCCGCGCCACCACACCCAGATCATGGGTGATAAAAATCACCGCAGTGCCAAGCTCCTGCTGTAGTTCGCGCAACATACGCAGAATCTGCGCCTGAATTGTCACATCCAGCGCGGTGGTCGGCTCATCGGCGATAATCAAATCCGGTTCGCACATCAGCGCCATCGCAATCATGATACGTTGCCGCAAGCCACCGGAAAGTTGATGTGGATACTGATTCAAACGAGCAGACGCCATTGGAATGCCAGCCCGCTCCATCAGATAGACCGCTCTGTCCCGGGCCACCGTCAACGAGACCTTGCGATGCGCCCGCAGGGTTTCGCATAGCTGATTACCCAGCGTAAAAGAGGGATTCAGCGATGTCATCGGCTCCTGAAAAATCATCGACATCTGATCGCCGCGCAGCGCCGTGATGTCGCGTTTTTTCAGCGCCTGTAATTCCATTCCCTTAAAACGGATATAATCGGCGGATCGCGCCGCTTTGCGGGGAAGGAGATCCATTAACGCCAGCGAGGTCATGGATTTCCCGCATCCCGACTCACCAACCAGACACAGCATCTCACCACGGTTTACCGTAAAATCGAGGCCGCGAACAGCATGCAACGTTCCCCGCGGTGTTGGCAGATCGACCCGCAGGTTTTTCACATCCAGCAAAATGTCACTATTCATAAGCATGTCCTCAGTTACGTCCATCCAGCGCGGTGATATCGCGCAGGCCGTCGCCCACCAGATTAATTCCCAGCACCAGGACCGCCAGTACAACCCCAGGAATCAGAATCACCCAGGGCTGAAAGAACATATATGCTTTGCCTTCGGCGATCATGAGTCCCCACGACGGCATCGGTGGCTGCACACCCAATCCAAGGAATGAAAGCGTTGCCTCCAGCAGAATCGCATGAGCAATCTCCAGTGTGGCCACCACCGTCAGCGGACCAAGCAAGTTGGGCAGAATTTCGCATAGCATGATGAACAACGAAGACGCCCCCAGCGTTTTGGCGGCAGCAATAAACTCGGCCTCACGCAACTGTCGGGTGACAGACCGAGAAACAATCAGGAAACGATCCCACAGCAATAATCCCAGCAGCAGAATCACGACTTTTACCGATCCTCCCACCAGTGAAGCGGTAGCCAGTGCCACCAGTATTAGCGGCATAGACAGACGAACCGTAAGGATATAGCTCACTACCGCATCAACCCCCCCACCAAAATACCCAGCGAGAATGCCCAACGTCACACCGATAAACCCGGAGACAACAACAGCAATCAAACCGATAGTGAGTGAAACCCGTGCCCCGTACAGCAAGCGACTCAGGTAATCACGCCCCAGCTTGTCCGTCCCCAGTACATGTTCCCAACTCCCTTTTTCATGCCATATCGGTGGAATCAGACGCTGACTGACATCCTGAGCATAGGGATCGTGCTGCGCGATCAAGGGGGCAAAAACAGCCGCCAGTACAATGGTCCCAATAATAATCAGGCCCAGCGTCATACTATGGTGCCCAAGCAGACGTCTTAACCACCGCCGCCAGAGAGTAGGTTCAGGAGACAATCCCGACGTAATGACCGATGCTGTGTTCGCCAGCGTTGCAGACGTTTTCATGGAAGCTCCTTATTGAGTTCGTAAACGCGGATCTAACGCCGCATTAAGGACATCCGCCAAAAATGTCAGCCCGATATAAAACACGGAAATAATCAACACAATGGCCTGCACCACCGGAAAATCGTTACGGGAAATAGAGTCCCAGGCCAGTTGCCCCAGCCCTTGTAGTGCGAAGATAGATTCAATCACCACCGATCCCCCCAACATAAACCCCAGTTCAACCGTCGCCAGTGCCACCACCGGAATGATGGCATTACGTAAACCATGTTTAACGATAACCTTGAATGAACTCAGCCCTTTTGCCCGCGCCGTACGGATATAATCCGCGCCCAACACATCCAACATGCCAGAGCGCGTCAGACGCATCAGCGATGGCATGGCGTAATATCCCAGTGCTACCGCCGGTAAGACAAAATTCCGCCAACTGCTGTTCCCCGCCACAGGCAGCCATTTCAGCCCAACGGCAAACACCAGGATGAGGATCAGAGCAAACCAGAAATTCGGCATCGCCTGACCGATCACAGAAATGAAAATGGAACATCTGTCGACCCAGGTATCACGGAACACCGCGGCCAGCACACCCAGAGGGATCGCCACCACCAGTGCAAGCAACAGAGAAACCACACCGAGCTTGAGTGTGATGGGCATCCTCTGCTCAATCAGTTCCATGACCGTATTTTCAAAATAGAAAGAGCGTCCGAAATCGAGATGCAACGCCGCCCACATCCAGTGTATAAACTGCGTGGTTAACGGTTGATCCAATCCGTATTGCACACGAATACGCTCCACCACTTCAGAAGATGCGTCCGGGCCGGCAATAGCTGCCGCCAAATCGCCAGAAAGGTGTAAAAGAGAAAAACTGACCACCGCGACGGTAAGCAACACCGCCAGCGCAACCAGAAGCCGATGTAAGATATAGAGAATCATGAACAGTTCCTTATTCTCATCAGATACCTGCGGGAATCGATACCGATCCCCGGTTGCGTTTTACTTCCAGCTGGACATCACAAAACGTGGTAGTTCATCCGGCCAGCTATCAAAGTTCAGATCGGCGGTATACGCATAATTTGTCGAATAGGAGAACAGAGGCGCCAGATAAGCCTGGGAGGAAATTCGGCCCAGCGCCTTCGCATACATGGCGCTGCGCTGCTGCGGATCGATAGTTTCATCAGCTTTTTCCAGCATGCTGGTCAGTTCGGCATCCTTCCAGATATCGTCACCTTTGCCGCCAAAAAATGGCGAGGTAAAGGCCGAAGCGTCGTTGATGGAAAAAGAGCCCCAGGTACGCATCGCCATCGGTGCCTTGCCAGAAATCAGATCCGCCGCCAGTACCGTATATTTCACATAATGCAGCCTGGCGCGGATACCTACCTTGCGTAAATCGCCAATGATCGCCTCGACGTAGTCCCGATCACGATAGGCCCAGATATCCGTATCAAAACCATGGGGATATCCCGCTTCTGCCAGTAGTTGCCGGGCTTTTTCCGGGTTGTATTCATACTTAATGACATCGCTGGTGTTACACGCGGTTTGCGCATAGAAACAGGCGGAATAAACGGGCCGACTGCCGCCGCGCACCAGATTATCGACAATAGCCTTGCGGTTAATGGCATAGTTCACCGCCTGACGGACGCGCAGATCCTTGAAAGGCTTGCCTTCTGGTCCGTTAGCGTGAATATTCAACGCCAGAAAACCAACTCGCATGGTTTCGCCGCTCTTCACTGTGATGTTAGGCATGGCCGCCAGCGAAGCCATCTGGTCGGCAGGCACCCGCCAGATCCAGTCAACCTGTCCGGTCATCAGTTGAGCCAGCCGGGTTTCCGGATCGCTGATTGCCACAAATACCAGTTTGCCGATTTTGGGTTGCCCAACCGGGCTGTCCTTAAAGTACTGGGTATTCTTTTCCATCGTGATGCCTTGCCCCGGTATCACTTTGGTAATTTTATAGGGGCCAGTGCCAACAGGCGCTTTACTGAAACCAGATAATTTAACCCGTTGATAATATTTAGCAGGATAGATAGGTGTTGGACCAGACAGATATTCCAGTGCCGCCGGGAAGGGTTTTTTAAGGTGGAGTTTTACCGTGTAATCATCAATTTTCTCGGTGTTCTTAATCCAGTCAACACTCTGTGGCATAACCGAGGCAGTATTATCACCCGCAATATTATTGAATGTATAAACGACATCGTCAGCCGTAAAGTCATCACCGTTATGGAATTTAACGCCTTTACGTAAATGCAGGACCAATGTTACGGGGGATTCCCATTTCCATGATGAAGCCAATTCGGGAAGATATTTACCGGTTTCAGGATCACGATAAATCAGCGTATCCCATACCAGGTGGGAAATAATTACACCTTCTCGCAGGTTATTATGATAAGGGCTAACATTATCCACCTCACTGTCCGAGGCATAAACTAAAGTATCATTCTGTTTTCCCGCATAGCTGTATGCAGCAAAGCCCATCAGTAATGCGGATAATAAAGTATATTTCCTTATTTGTCTTGCCAGGGAGCCAGTCATGTTATTCTCCGTACCATCAATGAATAAGCCATACCCTATGGGTTGCAAGACTGAAGCCAATCGATGATTTATATCCTTACTGATTTTAGGCAATAGGTTTCTCAAAATAAGAAACCATAGTCGCGGCATGCTTTATTTATCAACTCCGCGTAAAAAATTAAATCTCAGTTTAATTGATATAAGAATTACTTTCCGATAAAAGTACAATTGCAGTGCACCTTAAACATTAAGATGCACTATTTAAAAGCAATAGAATGTTATTAGTTTTGTAAGTTTAATTATTTAGAGAATATTATATGAAATGACCAGAGAAACCCGACCTGAATGATGGTTAACCTATTATTTTCTCTTTATTACAGCGTTAATCACAGCCGACAATCCTTTGTAATATGAAAGACGTGGCGGCGCCGGCCTAATCGTAGCCGACGCCGCGTTGTGCAGAGAGTCCTTAGTCTGCTTTCCAGCCTCCACCCAGCACCTTATACAGCGTGATCTGCTGGTTCAGTTCGTTGAGTCGAGTCGTGATCTGACTCTGTTGGGCCTGATATAGTGAACGTTGGGCAACCAGCACATTCAGGTAATTGTCCACGCCAGCGCGAAAACGCATCTGGGACAGATCGTAGTTACGCTGGTTAGCGTTGGTATCCTGGATGCGCGCGGTCAATTCGTCCTTATAGGTAGCCCGTCCAGCCAGCGCATCTGAAACCTCCTTGAACGCTGTCTGAATAGTCTTCTCATAGTTGGCCACATCGATCCGCTTTGATACCTTGGCAATATCCAGATTAGCGCGGTTCTTGCCGCCGTCGAAAATCGGCACGCTGATACTGGGCACGAACGACCAGGCCGCGGTGCCGCCTTCCAGCAGATGACCCAGGCTCGACGAGGCCGAACCGCCGGACGCCGTCAGGCTAATGGTAGGGAAGAACGCCGCACGCGCCGCGCCGATATTGGCATTGGCCGCTTTAAGGGTATGTTCGGCAGCGACGATATCCGGCCGGCGGGTCAACAGCTCCGACGGCAGGCCGACTGGCAGATCCGGAAAGTGCCAGTCACGGTCCAGCCGTGCCTGTTTCACCAAACCGGCGGGCAATTCAGTTCCCAGCAACAACCGCAGCGCGTCGGCATCCTGACGTACCTGCCTGGCATATTGCGCCACATCGGCTTCAGCGCTTCTGACAGTGGTTTCGGCCTGCGCCAAATCCTGCTCGGTGCTGGCCCCATTGTCGTAGCTCCTCTTGGTCAGTTCGTAGGAGGCGCGTTGGCTATCGACGGTCTGGTGTGCCAGGCGCAGCAAATCGCTGTCGGCGCATAACGTCATATAGTCTGAAGCGACCTCTGCCATCAGACTGATACGCGTGGCTTTGGCCGTTGCCTCGGTGGACAGATAGGTTTCCAGCGCCTGGTCGCGCAAGCTACGCACTCGGCCGAAGAAGTCCAGCTCCCATGATGTCACGCCCAGATTGGCCTCATACTGTTGATAGGTCGCCGGTCCGGTGCTCTTGGTGCTGTACAGATTACCAGGCACGTGCGCCGAGGTCATATCGGCTCCGGCACTCACTGTCGGCATGAGTGCTGCGCGCTCGACGCGAAATTGAGCCTGGTCGCTTTCGACATTCAGCGCCGCCACCCGTAAGTCGCGATTATTGTCTAGCGCCAACTGGATCAGTTGACGCAACTCTGGCTCGGTAAAAAATTGCCGCCAACCTAAATCCGACGCGCTAGTGCCGCCATTGATGGTGCTTTCCCAATAGTGGTTAGTGACCGGTAGCGCTGGTCGTTTATATTCAGGCTGCAGGCTGCAACCGGTAATAGTCAGTGCCAGAAGCGCCGGGATCATCACGTTCCGCGCGTATGTCTTACTGTGATCAATCATGTTGTTGCACCTCGGTGGCCGGCGTTTTGGTCCGTCGGCGGTCAAACAGACGCACCACGACAACATAAAACATCGGTACAAAGAAAATGGCCAGGAAGGTAGCGGTGATCATACCACCAGCAACAGCGGTGCCGATCGAGTGCTGACTGCCGGCGCCGGCGCCGTGGGAAATGGTCAGCGGTAGTACCCCGAGCACGAATGCCATTGAAGTCATGATGATGGGCCGGATACGCAGACGTGCAGCATCAATAGCGGCCTCGACGATATCTTTGCCGTCCCGTTCATGCAATTCCTTGGCAAATTCGACGATCAGAATAGCGTTCTTGGCCGCAAGCCCGACGGTGGTCAGCAGACCCACCTGGAAAAATACATCATTGGACAGTCCGCGCAGCAGCACCGCGCCGATGGTGCCGAGCACCCCAAGCGGCACTACCAGCAATACCGAGAACGGAATCGACCAGCTCTCGTACAGCGCTGCCAGACACAAAAACACCATCAGCACCGAAAGAGTATATAGCGCGGTAGTCTGGGAACCGGCGCTTTGCTCCTCATAGGACAGGCCATGCCATTGAACACGGAAACCTTTAGGCAGTTTGGCGGCAATTTCATCCACCGCTTTCACCGCATCGCCGGAACTGTAGCCAGCCGCAGGCGACCCCATGATTTCCACCGCCGACAGACCGTTGAAGCGCTCAAAGCGAGGCGAACCATAGCCCCATTTACCACTACCGAACGCCGAGTACGGCACCATCTGGTTGCTGCTGTTACGGAAGTACCACTGATTGAGATCCTCCGGCGTCACGCGCGAAGTGGCTTTACCTTGTAGATAGACGTCCTTGACCCGTCCCTGGTACATGAACTGGTTAACATAGCTGGAGCCCCAGGCAGTGGACAGTGTGTCATTGATATCCTCCAGACTGAGCCCAAGCGCACGAGCTCGCTCGTCGTCGATCACCAGGTGGTATTGCGGTTCATCCTCCATACCGTTATGGCGGACCATGGACAACCGAGGATCCTGTCGGGCCATCGACAGGAACTGATTCATCGCGGCCACCAGTGCATCATGCCCCTGACTGTTAGTATCCTGGAGATAAAAGTCGAAGCCGGTGGCGTTGCCGAGCTCCATCACCGCCGGCGGCACGAGCGCAATAACCTGACCCTGTTTCAGCGTAGCGAAATGTTGCATGATGCGCCCCGCCAGCGCCTGAACGCTTTGGCTGGCTTTAGGGCGCTCGCTCCAGTCTTTGAGACGCACGAAGGCCATAGCCGTGTTCTGACCGCGACCGGCGAAGCTAAAGCCGTTGGCAGCAAATACCGAGCTGACGATATCCTTCTCATCGGTCAGCAGATAGTCCTTGACCTTTTGCACAACTTGCTGAGTGCGTTCGGCAGAAGCATTGGCTGGAAGGCTAACCTGGAGCATCAAGGTAGCCTGGTCTTCATCGGGTAGAAATGTCGTCGGCACGCGAGTAAATAGGTAGCCGGTAGTCCCGACGATAATCAAATACAGTAGTAGGAACAGTGAGCGCTTACTGATGACATGGCCGACACCGCGGGTATAATTCACTGTCCCGCGATCAAACATGCGGTTAAAAGCACCGGAGAAGCCGGTGGTTGATCGTTCACCGGCCGATGGTTTGAGTATCGTGGCACACAGCGCTGGGGTGAAAATCAACGCCATCAACACAGACAACGCCATCGCCGATACGATGGTTATGGAGAACTGACGGTAGATGATACCGGTGGAGCCGCTGAAGAACGCCATCGGCACCAGTACCGCCGACAGCACCATGGCGATGCCGAATAAGGCCCCTTGGATCTGCTGCATCGATTTGATAGTGGCTTCCTTCGGCCCCAATTTCTCATCGTGCATTACGCGTTCAACGTTTTCCACTACCACGATGGCATCATCTACCAGCAAGCCTATTGCCAGCACCATACCGAACATGGTGAGTGTGTTGATAGAGTAACCGCAGGCAAACAGTATGCCGAAAGTGCCGAGCAGCACAACCGGCACCACCATGGTGGTGACCAGAGTGGCACGCAGATTCTGCAGGAACAGCAGCATCACCATGAACACCAACACGATGGCTTCCAATAACGTCTTAACCACTTCCTCAATGGAAGCGCTGACCACTGGCGAGGTATCGTACGGAAATTCAATCTTCACGCCTTCCGGCAAAGAAGACTCAAGGCCAGTAAGGGTAGCGCGCACTGCATTAGCAGTGTCGAGCAAGTTAGCCCCGCTCGCGAGACGCAGTGCAATACCGGTGGAGGGCTTGCCGTCAAAAGTGGAAGAAATGCTGTAGCTCTCCGGTCCGAGATCGACCGTCGCAACATCCTTGAGCCGCACTTGTGATCCGTCGCTGTTGACCTTCAGCAAGATATTTTGGAATTGCTGCACTGTTTCCAGCCGGGTTTTGCCAATAATGGTGGCGCTGAATTTAGCATTTGCCACTGTCGGTAAACCACCCAGTTTGCCTGAAGACACCTGGACGTTTTGCTGCGAAATTGCGGTGCTAATGTCGCTTGGTACCAATGAATACTTATACAGTTTCGCCGGGTCCAGCCAGATACGCATGGCGTATTCCGCCCCCATAACCAGAAAGTCGCCCACCCCCTTGGTACGCACGATGGGATCTTCCAGTTTGGAGACCAAAAGGTTGCCTAAGTCAGCGTCAGTCATTTTACCGTCGGTGGAAATCAAGCTAACGACCATCATGAAGTTAGACTGGTATTTCGCTACCCGGATACCCTGTTCTGTGGCTTCGGTCGGCAACTGCGATTCCGCCAGGGACACCTTGTTCTGCACCTGTACCTGGGCGATATCCGGATCAGTGCCCTGATCGAAGGTAACAATAATGCTAGCGCTGCCATCGCTGCTGCTGCTGGATTCAATGTAGCGCAGGTTGTCAATACCGTTGAGCTGCTGCTCTATCACCTGTACTACTGTTTTTTGTACTGTCTCGGCGCTAGCCCCTGGATAGGTTACCGACACCTGAATCGCCGGCGGCGCGATGTTTGGGTACTGGTTGATCGGAAGATCGAGGATAGAGAGCACCCCCGCCAACATCACCACAATGGCGATCACCCAGGCGAAAATTGGGCGTTCGATAAAGAACTTTGACATCAATAGCCCCTTATTGCGCCGACGGATCGGTCATGGATAATTGGACGGTATTGGAATCATCCGTCTTGCTCTGCTCGCTGGAGGAAACTTTCATGCCAGTATGGATATTCTGGATGCCTTCAGTGACCACTTTTTCACCAGCACTGAGGCCACTGGTGACCTGCCACTGACCATTGCTCATCTCACCTGTAGTGATATAACGTTGCTCGACAGTGTTGTCAGTTTTGACTACATAGGCATAAGGACGGCCCTTGATGTCATGGCCGATGGCCTCTTGAGGTGCCAGAATGCCCTCTTCCTGAACGCCTTGCACCAGACGGGCATGGACGAACATGCCGGGAAGCAGGACATGATGTGGGTTAGGGAAAGTGGCGCGCAACGTGACCGAGCCGGTGCCTTCATCCACGGTCACTTCGGAGAAATCTAACCGTCCTTCCTGGTTATAACTGCTGCCATCTTCAAGTATAAGTCGCACCGCAGCCTCATGGTTACTCGGCGCTTTTAGCTTTCCCTCTCTCAGCGCACGCCGCAGGCGCAGCAGTTCCAGTGATGACTCACTGACGTCGACATAGATCGGATCAAGCTGGGAGATGGTGGTGAGATAGCTACTCTGGCCATTGGTGACCAAGGCCCCCTCGGTAAAGAGTGAACGACCGATGCGTCCGGATATCGGTGCACGAACCTTAGTGTATTCCAGATTCACGCGCGCGGTTTGCACATCGGCCTTGGCTTCGGCGGCGGTAGCCACCGCGTCGTCATAAGTCTGGGCGCTCACCGCGTGGGCGGCGGCGAGTGGCTTGTAGCGCTTGACCACTGATTCGGCGTTAATATAAGTCGCTACCGCTTTGTCATAAGCGGCCTGATAGCTGGCGGGATCGATCTGATACAGCTGTTGACCGGCCTTGACCTCGGTACCTTCGGTAAACAGTCGTTTAAGAATAATGCCATCCACCTGCGGCCGCACTTCAGCGCTGCGTACCGCGGTTGTGCGGCCGGGCAGACTTGCGAACAAGGTTATGGGCTGGGTTTTAAGCGTTACAACGCTAACATGAGGCACCGGTGCTGCTGGCGCCCCATTGTTGGTAGAACGATCGCAGGCGATCAGCAGCATGCTCAGAAAAAGTACTGATAATGTATACCGCATAATGAATATATTACCCCAAAGAAATTAGAATGTTTATTCTAAGTTGTGTGCAACATCATGTTGCGTCAATAAGTGTCGAAGCACAAAAAAAATAGTTACCAAATGTAAAAATCCTTGGTGAATTGGCGCAGTAACGTCATCCACATCGCCTTTCATAGTGGCCACAGCTCACTGCAGAAATGACAATTGCGGGCCTTCAAACCCTGATCGTTTGTAGAGCCAGAGTCGTCATATGGCGCAAACAAAAAACGGGATGATCGGCTTGGGAAGCGGCTTAAAATGTCATTGGATGGCAGGTAAAACGAAATGACCGTTGCGCGAAATTGACAGCAAACAAGGCACTGACCCAGCAACGGGAAGAAACGTTGAAAAATGTCCACCAGCGGCATTTCGGTCGTAAAAGCGAAGCCGCCCTGGGCCCAACAATCGGAATAAACGAACCTTTTTGCCTCACGCCGAAAACAGCTTCGCTTATTATCTCATCGGCATCATGTCAGCCCGTCACTCGCTTATAACATACACAAACGGAACCGGCCTGTGGGTTGAAGGTAGCCGGGCACAGAAGAAAGCATCACCCGGTCAATGGATAAATCGCTTTTATCCAACATTACCGCGATGACATGTCTTGGTATTTTCATGGGCAATATCGAATACAAATTGTAGTACAGATTGACCTTCCTGGACCGCCCAACAGTCCGGCGGCATCAAAATGCAAGACTTCAGCGCACCGGTGAAAACGAAGAACGTCAGACAAGCCAGCGTCTTCGTCGGGATGGTGGTTTTAATCTCTCCCCGCGCTTTACCAGAATCGAAAATACTGACCAGCAGTTGCAAAAACTTATTGTCACCCTCTTTCCCCGCTAAGAATGCATTGTTTGTTTCTTCAAAGCATTCACCTCTGAAGATCATAATCTCGACCACATTACGTAGATGCCTGTCGTTTTGAATGTCCTCCAAATTGCGAGTGAGGCAACGATGTAACTCAGCTACAGGCTTAGCGGCCACGCATATCCTCTCCAACTG
Organism: Prodigiosinella confusarubida; assembly: GCF_002847015.1. Classification (GTDB taxonomy): domain Bacteria; phylum Pseudomonadota; class Gammaproteobacteria; order Enterobacterales; family Enterobacteriaceae; genus Prodigiosinella; species Prodigiosinella aquatilis. The sequence continues at coordinate 586,183 of NZ_CP025085.1, read as the reverse complement.
GCTGAACAGCAACAGAGGCACCCTGTTTATGATCTCTCGTAAAAGATCTTGTTTTTCAGTAAAATGCCAGTATATGGCCCCACGGGTACAACCGGCCCGTACAGCGATCATCTGTAGTGTAGTGCGCGCCACTCCCACATCTCGGAAACATTGCTCGGCAGCGTCAAGGATCTGCTCGCGAGTCTCTTCCGCTGCGACTTTTTTGCGTTTTACCACTGATTAATCTCCCCAACATTAACTCAATAACTTTTTGATTTAATAGCGAGAATTATGCTTGCTAGCCCAACGCACATTGCTTCGTCAGGCCTCCGGGATGTTCTACTTTATTAATGCGTTTTTTCTCTTTACTGAACCAACTCGCAATCAAAACGTTAAACCGTGGAATATCAAAAATCGCCAATACGGTTGCGATAGGCATAGTCCCCAATGACCTACTTACGGCTTTGGGGTAGGAGATACCTTACCGACCGTAATAAAGAAACCATCACTCTCTTGCTAGCTTGTCTTGGCAAAATGTGAGATTGATCTTGTACAGTGTGTCCCACATTGACCATGCTATCCTTGTGGAATAAGTGTTTTTGAAATACCCCCTGATCTGATGCTTTATTTCAGCTACTCAATGAGATGTTGTGGACCATGAAGCTTTGAAGTGAGCGTGACATTTAATTCTCTTAACGTTAACGTTACACTCCTCATGAAAACCGTCCCTGAGTGGATGCAGAGAGCGATCGTGTCCAGTGAGAGTGCCAGCATTAGTCATATGGTTAAACTTGTCCAAACAGGGCGAAGAAAAGCAAATATTACTACCACCCTTATTAGGTTGAATATTCATTCTAGTATATTCATACTAATTTAAAACCTGCAAGAATTACTAAACAGGAGAAATCCATGAGTAACCCCCAGGACGATGAAGTTCGGGAGAAAACCAAGGAACGCAGAAAACAGGTGCTAGACGCAGCGGCAAATTGCTTCCGGAAAGAGGGTTTTCATGGTTGCAGCATAGCCAAAATTTCTAAAGCTGCTGGCATGAGCCCAGGGCATATCTACTATCATTTTGCTAACAAAGAAGCGATCGTTGAAGCACTGGTGGCACAGCAGGAACACACGCTACTGGAACTCGTGAATGACATCGCCGCTGCTCCACCCGATGAAGCGTTAGTTGATTCTCTGACCAGGCAAACCGAAAGAATGATTGAGCATCATACTTCCCTTGATTTTGTAGGATTATGGCTAGAAATTGTTGCCGAGGCGGCACGTAATCCGAGCGTTGCTAAATTGCTTCAATTATCGCATAAAAATATCGCTGCACAATTTGACGAGCAATTGATTAAAAGGTCAAACACCAGCAACGCGGAGGAGTTCCGAAAGTTGAGTGGAAAGATGGATATTATAGCGTTAATTTTCAGTGGATTATCTCAACATGTAGTCACCAGGGCCAACGAGGATAAGATTGACTACAAACGACTATCGGAGACAATAAACGGTGTCATCAAACACTTATTTAAAACTTAAAACGCTAATGCCAGGGTTGTAAGTAAAGTGGGCTTGGGGTCGGGAGCAGTGGTACTGGTCGTATTGAGTTTGTAACTGCCGATCAGCGTGTTGCTCGCCACCACTACGGCCCCATGAGCAGGTAGAATTTTTCTGACGAAGACTCAACTGTCAATAACACCGTTTAATGGGTACTTCCGCAATTTGCGCTGCACAATAAACTCTTTGTTCATGACTCCAATCATAATTATTGGTATCAATACAGCTTTATTATCACGGTTATTCACCTTACCTGTACTCTAAATAATTCCAGTTGCAGAAAGGCGGCTCCGAAGGGGTCAGACTTATTGGGGATCTCGATAAAAAACGCTCTGCAAGCAGAGCGTCAGACGAGAAACCGCGGAGTCAAAACGATGATAATGGGAGAGACAAAACAAGCATCCGTGCCAGAGATGGTGCGGCTGAAGCTGACAATAATATACTTGCAGCGCCTTTACGATCTCCCCATTATCACCGCTATATGCACTTTGTTATCAAACTCAGCGAAATAACATTACTTCGCTTTTTTGGCGTCACTCGCGATCAGAAGTTTTTCCAGAGCATCGCCACCCATATGGCGAACATCCTGACCTTTCACGAAGTAGAAGATAAATTCGCAGATATTCTGACAGCGATCACCGATGCGCTCGATAGAACGGGCGCAAAACAGTGCGGTCAGTACACTTGGAATGGTTCGGGAATCTTCCATCATGTGAGTCATTAACTGACGCACAATACCCTCGTATTCCTTATCGACTTTTTTATCTTCCCGGTAGATACGGATGGCTTCATCCAGATCCATACGGGCAAAAGCATCCAGCACATCATGCAGCATCTGCACTGTGTGACGGCCAAGAGACTCCAGACTCACCAGCAACGGTTGATGCTGGTGGGAAAATTTTTCCAGCGCGGTGCGGCAAATTTTATCCGCCACGTCACCGATGCGTTCCAGCTCCGAAATAGTTTTGATGATCGCCATCACCAAGCGCAAATCGCTGGCCGTGGGTTGACGCTTGGCGATAATGCGCACACAAGCTTCATCAATCGTCACTTCCATCAGGTTAACTTTGGAATCACCTTCAATAACCCGCGTCGCCAGCTCTGAGTCCTGATTGTGCATCGCAGTAATGGCGTCAGTCAGTTGCTGTTCAACCAGTCCCCCCATGCTCAAGACCTGAGTGCGGATGTTCTCCAGTTCGGCATTAAACTGACCGGAAATATGTTTATTCAGATTAAGATTTTCCATGATACTCCCGTAATCAACCGTAGCGACCGGTAATATAGTCTTCGGTCTTTTTCTGCCGTGGCGCGGTAAACAGGGTGTCGGTATCGCTGAACTCGATCAGCTCACCCAGATACATAAACGCCGTATAATCGGAACAACGCGCAGCCTGCTGCATGTTATGCGTCACGATCACCACGGTATAATCTTTCTTAAGCTCTGAAATCAGTTCTTCGATTCTGCCAGTGGAAATAGGATCCAATGCCGAGCAAGGTTCATCCAGCAGCAGAACTTCAGGGCGGATAGCAATACCGCGAGCGATGCACAAACGTTGCTGTTGTCCTCCAGACAGACTGTAACCACTCTGGTGCAGTTTATCTTTGGTTTCCTGCCACAATGCCGCCTTGGTCAGCGCCCACTGTACGCGCTCATCCATATCCGAACGGGGCAGCTTTTCAAACAAGCGCACCCCAAACGCAATATTGTCATAAATCGACATCGGGAACGGTGTCGGTTTCTGGAATACCATGCCCACCTTGGCACGCAACAATGCGATATCCTGCTTATCCGTCAAGATGTTATTACCATCCAGCAGAATATCTCCCTCAGCATGTTGCTCTGGGTAAAGCTGGTACATTTTATTCATGGTTCGCAGCAACGTGGACTTGCCACATCCCGATGGGCCGATGAACGCAGTAACCTGATTTTGGGCGATATCCAGCGTAATGTTTTTCAGCGCATGGAATTTCCCGTAATAAAAATTCAGATCGCGCACCTGGATTTTGCTGGTGGATGTCTCAGTAGCCATACTCATCAAGACTTCTCTCTTCTAGCCGGTGCTGCTATGCAACACTTTTAATTATCAATGTTTCTTCTCAGCAAACACTACACGTGCCAGGATATTCAGAAATAGCACACACACAGTAATCAACAGTACACCTGCCCAAGCCAGCTGTTGCCACTCTGCGAACGGACTCATGGCAAACTTGAAGATAGTCACCGGCAGGTTGGCAATCGGATGCATTAAATCCGTGTTCCAGAACTGGTTGGATAACGAAGTGAACAGCAACGGTGCCGTTTCCCCGGCGATACGAGCAACAGCCAGTAGAATGCCGGTAATAATTCCTGAGACAGACGCTTTTAACGTAATTGCAGAAATCATTTTCCATTTGGGTGTACCCAGAGCATAGGCAGCTTCACGCAGGCTATCTGGTACCAGTTTGAGCATATTTTCCGTGGTGCGGATAACAATCGGTATCTGTAATAATGCCAGCGCGATAACCCCTGCCCAGCCGGAAAAATGCTCCATTCTGGTAACCACGAGACTATAAACAAACAGCCCTACAACAATGGACGGTGCCGATAGCAAAATATCATTAATAAAACGAATAACTTCTGCAATCAGCGATTTACGGCCATATTCCGCCAAATAAATGCCCGCCATGATACCCAGTGGCGTTCCCAGAAATGTCGCCCAAAAAATCAGTAGACCACTGCCCGCAATAGCGTTGGCCAAACCACCACCCGGTGAGTTGGGAGGCGGAGTCATTTCGGTAAACAGCGACAGTGACATGCCGTCAATACCTTTGGTGATCGTGGAAAACAGGATCCAAACCAACCAGAACAACCCAAATGCCATCGTCAGCATCGATAAACATAAGGCGATACGATTTTTCTGACGCCGCCAGGCCTGCATTTTGCGACGCATGCGGATAAGCTCTGCTTCGTTCCCAATGCTGATTGCCGTCATCAATGTACTCCTTCATTTTTCGCCAGACGCATGATCATCAATTTTGAGCACGCCAGAACAATAAAGGTAATGACAAACAGGATCAGGCCTAGCTCCATCAGCGCTGCGGTATGTACACCAGGATCAGCCTCTGCAAATTCATTCGCCAACGCAGAAGTAATACTGTTTCCCGGCATATACAGCGACGGGCTATTCAGCTGGTAGGTGTTACCAATGATAAACGTCACTGCCATCGTTTCTCCCAGCGCACGTCCCAGACCCAGCATCACACCGCCAATCACACCATTTTTGGTAAACGGCAGTACAATACGCCAAATCACTTCCCAGGTAGTACAACCGATGCCGTAAGCCGACTCCTTCATCATCACTGGTGTTTGCTCAAACACATCACGCATCACGGCAGCAATATAGGGAATAACCATGATTGCCAGAATCACACCAGCAGCCAGAATACCAATACCGAAGGCCGGGCCGGAAAACAGCACACCTATAAACGGAATATCGGAAAGCACATATCCCACCGGCTGCTGGAAATATTTGGCAAACAACGGTGCAAAAACAAATAAGCCCCACATGCCGTAAACGATACTGGGGATAGCGGCCAACAATTCAATAGCGATACCCAACGGACGTTTTAACCAGTTGGGCGCCAGCTCGGTCAAAAACAGGGCGATACCAAAACTGATCGGAATCGCAATAATCAAGGCAATCAGCGAAGTGACAATAGTGCCGTAGATCGGAACCAACGCACCAAATTGCTCGGCAGGTGCATCCCATTCCTTTGTCCACAAAAACGAAAAACCGAACTTCTGTATGCTCGGCCAGGATGCGATAATCAGGGAAACAATGATGCCCCCCAACAACAATAACGTTAGCAACGCAGACAGCCTTACCAGCACACCGAAAATGACATCTCCATGTTTTCCCGGCGGGGTAATAGCTGGCTTATATTCAGCCATACGACTCTCTTCTCAAAATAATAGGGGGAACCCCTATGAATTTCGGAGGCGGATCCCCCGTTTCCGGATTATCCGCCTCACGATTACCAGCAAATAACGATTTACCAACTCAATTAATAAATCGATTTACCATTTTCGTCTTTAATCTGAGTTTTCCATGCCGCGCGAACCTGAGCAACCACTTCTTTTGGCAGAGTAGCGTAATCCAGCGCGTTGGCTTCTTTGCCGCCATGGTTATACGCCCAGTCAAAGAACTTCATCACTTCTTTACCCTGTGTAGGTTTGGTTTGTACTTTATGCAACAGGATAAAGGTAGTGGAGGTAATTGGCCATACATCCGCTCCCTTCTGGTTAGTCAGGTCCTGAGCGAAAGACTTGCTCCAGTCAATACCTTTGGCCGCGTTACTGAATGACACTTCAGTCGGGTTCACAACCTTACCATCAGCAGAAATCAGTTTGGTGTAAACCAGCTTGTTCTGTTTGGCATAAGCGTATTCTACATAACCAATAGCACCTGGCAGACGCTGAACAAACGCCGCGACACCATCATTACCTTTACCACCCAGACCGGTCGGCCAGTTAACCGTGTTGCCTGCACCCACCTTCTCTTTCCACTCAGGGCTTACTTTTGACAAGTAGCTGGTGAACACATAAGACGTGCCAGAACCATCAGCACGACGGACAACCGCGATATCCTGGTCCGGCAGCTTCGCTTTCGGGTTCAGTTTGGCAATTGCTGGATCATTCCATTTTTTAATTTTGCCCAGATAGATATCACCCAGGGTTTTACCATCCAGCGTCAGTTCACCTTTTTTCACGCCCTGCACATTAACCGCCAGAACAATACCGCCAATCACAGTCGGGAATTGGAACAAACCTTCCTGAGCCAGCTTTTCATCTTTCAGCGGCGCATCAGACGCACCGAAATCCACGGTTTTTGCAACGATTTGTTTTACACCGCCTGAAGAACCAATTCCTTGGTAGTTTATTTTGTTGCCGGTTTCTTTTTGATATGAATCAGCCCATTTCGTGTAAACCGGAGCGGGGAATGTCGCACCTGCGCCGGTGAGATCAGCAGCAAAAGCGGAAACAGTCATCAAAGAAACGCTTGCCGCAACAATACTGGCAACAGTAGTACGCATCAGTTTCATAATCCCTCCTGTGGGATAATACTTTAAAAGTGTAGACCCGGAGCTTTGTTAATCAGAGTGTAGTTTGCAGGAGGGAAAATAGGACAATTAAGTGACATTAAAATGTACGTTATATTACAGTTTTATGACAAACAAGCCAATACATGAGGTTATGTGGAATCTGATTATGCAGTAACAGCAACAGGAATCAGGTTGTGGGCCCATTATTCAGGGATGAACACAATGAAAAGGCTCACTGTGACGATAAATTTTTTTTTACAGTACTGTACATCTGGTATTCAATAAAGCCGCATAACACACGGCTTTTACTGCTTAACTCCGCTCTCATTAATGTGGAGAGCCGTTTTTATCCAGCCCTCATAAAACGTTATTTCCAGCGATGAAAAATCAATGAGGTATTGATGCCGCCAAAAGCAAAGTTATTGGATTGTACATAGTCGGTATCGATATAACGCAGTTCACCCATGATGTAATCCAGCTCACCACAGTCATCCGCTGGCTGGACCAGATTCAGTGTCGGTGCAAACCAGCCTTCGCGCATCATTTCAATGCTCATCCAGGATTCCAGCGCGCCACAAGCACCCAGTGTGTGTCCAAAATAACTTTTCAGAGAAGAGATAGGCGTGGATTTACCAAAAATGGCCGCCGTAGCCAGACTTTCCGCCACGTCACCACGATCTGTCGCCGTACCGTGCGCATTGATATAACCAATATCGGACGTATTCAAGCCAGCGCTACGCAGTGCGCCTTCAATACAGATCTGCATGGTTTCACGCTGTGGCTGAGTAATATGTGCAGCGTCACAATTAGTATAGAAACCAACGAGTTCGGCATAAATAGTCGTCCCACGAGCCAGAGCATGCTCAAGTTCTTCCAGTATTAACGTTCCGGCACCTTCACCGATCACCAGACCGTCGCGTTCGGCATCAAATGGCGAAGGTGTGGTTTCCGGTGCGTCATTACGTTGACTGGTGGCAAACAGCGTATCAAACACCGCCGCCTCGGAAGGGCACAATTCTTCCGCACCACCCGCCACCATGACGGTTTGATAGCCATGCCGGATCGCCTCCCAGGCGTAGCCGATGGCCTGACTACCGGAAGTACAAGCACTAGACGTCGGAATAACACGACCTCTCAGCCCAAAGAACAACCCGGCATTAACCGCTGTAGTATGCGGCATCATCTGTACATAAGTGGTGCCGGTAATGTTGTTGGTATGCTTCTCCGTCAGCATGGTGGCGAACTCACTGACCGGACCTGTACTCCCGGTTGAGGAACCATAGGCAATGCCGGTTTCACCGTTGGTCAGTACCGGGTTATCCAGTAATCCGGCCTGCGTCAGCGCCAGCTCGGTAGCACGCGTCGCCATCAGCGAGACCCGTCCCATGGAGCGGATACGCTTACGGGTGTAATGCTCTGGCAGTCGGAAATCATCAATAGGGGCTCCCAGCAGGGTATTCAGACCATCATAGATCTTCCACTCCGGCATCTTACGCACCGCATTACGGCCAGCACGCAAGCCATTGCCCACACTTTCCCAGGATTCACCAAACGCCGTAACACCGCCCATCCCTGTCACTACCACACGACGTATCACAGCATACCCCCATTAATCGAAATGACCTGACGCGTAACGTACCCGGCAATATCCGACATTAAATACCCCGCCAGGCCGGCCACTTCGTCTGCCTGCCCCATCCGCTTCATGGGGATTATCCTCATCGCTTCATCAACCGCTACCGGTTCCATTTGGATCATGCCGGTGTCAATTAACCCGGGAGCAATACAGTTAACCGTGATTTTGCGCTTCGCCAGTTCGATAGCCAATGCTTTGGTGGCACCAATAATGCCCGCTTTCGCTGCGCTGTAATTGACTTGTCCCCGGTTACCCATCATGCCGGAAACAGAAGATAACGTAATAATCCGTCCCCCCTTTCGCAGGCCGATCATCGGCATCACACACGGATGAATAACGTTATAAAAACTATCAAGGTTAGTGTGAATCACACTGTCCCAGGCTTCACCATCCAGAGCGGGAAAAGCCCCATCACGAGTAATACCGGCGTTACTGACAACGCCATAATAAGCCCCATGTGATGCAATATCCTGTTCAATGCATTCGCGGCACATGTCACGATCGGCAATATCAAATCCCGCAACACGTCCATTCCCCCCCGCATCCAGAATCTGACGCAATGTGTCATCAGCGCCGTCTCTATCACAGTGATAATGCACCACAACAGTAAAGCCATCCGCGGCAAGGCGTAATGCGATAGCCCGTCCAATTCCTTTACTGGCACCCGTTACTAACACGGAACGCGTCATGACTCTTTTCCCTGTTCTAAAAGTTGTTGTAACTCATTCTTGTCAGGCTGATAGGTAGTTAGCCTGCCGGTGGCGTATTTTTCGCCATTAATAGTAATTTCACCGTCGAAACTGCCGATTTTTTCATCACGCATCAATAGTGCTACACGCACGTCAAGCTGCGATCCGGCAGGGAAAAAAGCCTGTTGGCAATGATAACCCCGTCCGCCCAACAGCATACCGGGATGCGGTTTTTCATTAGAACGCTGACGGCTATGCCATCCGGACCAGACACCTATGGTTTGCGCGATAATTTCAATACCAAACCAGGCAGGCAGATTCCCCTCGATATCCAGAAACGGCGCCAGCACACTTTCATCGTTGACGCTCACCCGACAATGGGCCTTCTCATGATCAACCCATACGACTTCGTCCACCAACACCATTGGCGCTTTGTGAGGTAAGTAGTGCTCCGCGTGAGAATATTCAGCCATCAACTTTCCCCAAAATCAGGCAGGCATTATTACCACCAAAAGCAAATGAATTAGACATTATTACCTGTCGACCAAGCCGGGCGGGGGTAGTAAGCAAACCGAACAGAGGAAGAGTATCATCTTGTTTACTATGCGAAAAATCCTGAGGCGGTAATGGGATATTCCGCGTCAATAACAACCAGCAAATGACCGCTTCACAGATACCGGCCGCACCCAGCGTATGCCCGGTAAGATGTTTGGTCGAACTGCAAGGAATGGCGTCGCCAAAGATGGCATGGATAACATTAGCTTCAATCCTATCATTCAGTCGGGTTGCCGTACCATGCAGGTTAATGTAGCCAATATCGGTTGGCTGGAGATTGGCGCTCTGTAAAGCCATCGTGATGGCACGAATAGCGCCAGCACCTTCGGGGTGTGGTGCCGACATATGGTGCGCATCTGAAGACTCACCGACACCCAACAACGATACGTCATCAGGCTCACGGCTAATCAGCATCAGCGCGGCACCTTCCCCAATAGAGATACCATCACGCTGCTGGCTGAACGGCTCGCAACGGTTGGCAGACAACGACTCCAGACTGTCGAAACCATTCAACGGCATACGACTCAACGTATCCGCGCCACCAACAATTGCAACATCCACCAATCCGGCTTCAATCAATCGCTGTCCACTGATCAATGCGCGTACACTTGAAGAGCAAGCGGTCGAAATGGTGTAAGCAGGCCCATTTAAACACAGATAATCAGCCAGAAATCGCGAAGGATCGCCAAGTTCCTGCTGCGCATAATGATAAGTTGGCAGATGGCTGCTGACATAGCGGTCGGCTTCGTCCAGTCCTGAAGTACTGGTGCCCTGTATCACCGCAACACGATCAGTGCCAAATCGGGTTATCGCCTCATCCACCCGGGACCGGATTTGTGCCAGCGCCGCCAGCAAGAGTTGGTTATTGCGGCTATTATGCACCGCCAGACTGGTGGGTATCTCGGGCAATAGAGCGTCAACGTTTCCCGTCCAGCATATTTTATCCTGCAACAGCCACCGACTATCAGAACGCATACCCGGTGCCGTACCACGCTCGAGGTTCCTAGCTATCTCGTCAATATCATTGCCTAAAGCATTGATCGCACCAACGGCATTAATATAAATCATGTTAGCCGTCCAGATATTGAATAACGATATGATAACCAAACGCAAACTGCTGCACGCTGATCGGTTCACGCTGATGGTTACGTGTCATATAACGAATTTCCGTAATCAGACTACCATGATTATCACGCAACTGCCGTTTGTCGCCGTTATCCTGCAATGTCCATCCCACAGGAAGCTGTTTTTGCCAAACCACAATCGGCCAGTGACTCAGCATGATATCTGCCAGTACCTGACTAGCCGGTGGCATATCCGGCAACATGATGGATTGTTCCGTATGAATGCCCTTCGCATCATAGGTAACCAGAAACAAACGAATACCCAGCGAAGAGAGCCCAGCCAAAGAAAGCCGCTTATCATTCGCGCTCAGCAACACCAACAGCGACTGCTGTTTCCCCTTAAATGTTCCTGTCAAAAGCTGCTGCTCGTTGACTGCCGGGGAAATACCCGGGGCAGGAAGCGTGACTCTCACGCCAGGCTTAAGCCATGCCTGAGGGCGATTATTGTCAGGCATACTCGCGCAGGCGCTCAATAACAGCGCACAGGGTATTAACGTCCAGCGCCATAGTAATAATTTCATTTTCGTTTCCCTTTTGGGTCAGGCAAAGCCAGAGGCGCCAGTAAAAAAGCCGTAAAAATACCACTGCAAAGCACAATGCCAAAACTGCTGATAGCCGGTGTGCTGCTAAAAATCAGCATCCCCAATGTTAATAAAGTGGTACACATCGCCAACGTTACCGCCAGCAGGGAAGTCATTGGCGTACCGCGTGGGTTACTGAAAAACAGCGTGTAGTTGATACCGATCCCCAACACCAGCACCAATGCCAGCAAAGAAAACAGGTTCAGTGCGTGCCCACTTAAGGAGAGCACCGCTAACCCACAGCCCAGCGACAACACCGAAGGCACCACACTGATCAGCCCTCGACGGAACCCCAGACGCGCCACGTAACTCAGAGCAATCGCCGTCAAGGCAGCACCCAATAGCCAGCCGAGTATTACGCGGTAAAAACCAAACAGGTTATCGAACGTACTTTTACGATCAATCCACGCCACGCCAGACACGGTTTTTGCCAATTGCGCTAATTTCACGCTCTGACTGACACCGCTTACTGGCACCAGCACACCACTTTCCCCTCCAGGCAACGTGAGCCACAACAACCGCCATCCCTCACTGATCGGGCTGTTAAGCCAAACGGCTGGCGTAACCGGCATCGGCTGCACATTGGGATTTTCTGCTGCAACGCCCACGTCTCTAAGACGCGCCATTACCGCAGGGAAAGCAGAGGTGATGAGTTGTAGGTCATGCTGCTGTTGCTTCAGAGAAGAGAGGGGTAACAAACGATAGGTTGTTAGCCATTGTTTCTGCTGTGCTTCATGCAATTTGGGGGCGAGCTGCTCCAGTCGTTGCAACGTCTGCTCCGCGCTATTGCCATAGACGACAAACCAGGTTTGATCGGCACTCTGCCCGGTTAATGCGGTTAACTGGCGTTCTTGTTGTATTAATGTCCCTGGCAATGCCTGAAGTTGTGAAATATCGTCATTAACGTTCAGGCGCAGCAGACCAGCCACCGAGATGATCAGTAATGCCAATGGCAGACCCCAGCGCACCCATTGGTTGCGCCGCCAGGCGACCAACCAGCGCCCCATCAGCACCATGGCAGGGACATGACGTACCGGCAATCCCCGAACCAGAAAAGGGTACCAGCAAACCACCGTCATGCAGGATGACGTCAACCCCGCGGCAGCAAATACCGCCAACTGTTGCAAACCAGGAAAGGGCGCCAGTACCATAATCAGGTAAGCCATAACTGATGTTCCAAGAGCAAGCAGCAAGGCCGGGAGCACTTTCTTCAGGCTATCAAGGGCAGAAACCGTGCCGCCATGAACCAAACGCTCTGTCAGGTAGTAAAGCGTATAATCCGCTGAAATTCCGACAATACTGATGCTCATGACCAGCGTCATCAGGTGCAGCTCACCAAACAGCAACAGTGTAAATACCGTCCCCGCCAACGCCCCCATACCAATGGAAAGGGCACACAGCAGTAAAGGTCTGGGCGAGCGAAATACGGAAAATATCAGTAACAACACCCCGACCACGGTGGCCACGCCCAAGGTAGACACATCGTGTTTTGCCTGCTGACTGGCATAATTACTGAACAACACCGTACCTCGTGTCAGTACCTGTGCATGGGGATATTGTTTTTTCAGGGCATGTTGCAGTGCATCCAGTTTCTCAACCAATTGCTGATTGTGCACCATATCAAAGGAATTACCGCTCAATTCACCGTGCAGGAAATACCAACTTCGGCCCTGAGAATCTTTGACGGTAAGCCACCCTTGCGCTAAACCCAACCGACTGGCGTTTTGTTGCAGCGCCAGTTGAGAACCACGTACCAGCATCAGCGGATCATGACGCAATTCCTGGCCACTAACGCCTGAAAAGGCAGAGTAAAGTTGCGCCAGAACCCAGTCCGCCTGAGCGGATCCACCTTTCTCAAGACGCGCACGTGTAACGCTATCCACCAGGCCATTACGGTGTTCAAAAACAAATTTCCCCCATTGCCGCTGATATGCTGCGTCAACTGGACCTTTCACATTTTGCAAATCAGGGAGTGTTTGCAACTGCCTAAACCACCAGTTGGCTACGGCAGGATCCGCTTGCTCACCTGCGGTCACCAACCAGACCATCTGCCGGTCAAGGCGTTGCATAAAACCTTGTTGTAACGCTGGCGGAATCGCGCCCATCGATTGCTTTGGCAGCAACGCCAGCACGCTGCTATTGATCTGTGCCCGCGGCAGCACCAGCACCAGGGCAATAATCAGCGCAATACTGCAAATACCCCAGACATATGCCGCTCGACGATGCCATTTAGAAAACGAAGCGTTGTTGCTCGCCATCACTTAATGTCCGTGGGGTAAGTCGCTGATTGCTCAAAGTGATTTTGGTCAGATCACCCTGACGATCACTCAATTCGATACCATCAAGATAATCACGCCCATTCAACGTGATGGTGTTGAATAGCTTATCTAACGGTGAGGTTTCCGGCGTCAGCACCAACCGCCATTGCTGGTTCCCCAGATCTTTAAAATTGATGGCAAAGTTTTGCTCTAACACACGGCGATCAGCCTGAAACAGCGCGCGCAACAGATGATTGAACTGAAACATTTGCGGATTGCTTTCAGCCGTCACAATCTGCGGTGACTGTCCATTCATCACCTGTACCATGCGTTTATCATCCAGCACCATCGTCAATGGAAAAGGCATTGTCTGATGCCACCACAGCCCTTTAGCCTGAGCGATCAATAATTGGCCGCTGGATTTAAGCGGTTTTGCTATCCCTTTGATTTCGCGTAATTGGGTAAAATCAGCTCGTACCACTGGCTCGCTGCTGAAACGCTGCTGTAAATCATCCAGTGTTACCGCCGATGCGGTACAACAGAAGAATGCCAGCATCGCAAACACTATTTTCATCATGGCGTCACCACTCCCAGGCGTTCAAACAATATCTGAGGGGAAACAAAACTCAGCACTTTGCTTCCCTCCTCTACCGCCACCTGGATGGTGTAACCGGTAGTCGTCCGCTCTCCGCTCTCCGCATCAAAAACCTGATAACTAATACGTAAACGGTTTTCAACTTCTTCAATAGTGGCACTTACCCGGATACGTTGCTCATAGGTGATCGGGGCACGATATTTGACACGCGTATCCACCACCGGCCAGACGTAACCCGATGCTTTCATTTCGCGGTAACCGTAATTAAATTTGCTGAGCAATGCTTCACGGGCCACTTCAAAAAAACGGAAATAATTACCGTGCCAGACTACACCCATCGGGTCGCAATCATGGAAAGAGACCGTCAGCTCAATGTCATGGCTTAAACGAGGGTCATTTAACACAGTGACTCCTACTCCTTTTTCCCGGTAGCCTGTTTTTCATCCGACAAGCTCCAGAAATCAAAAAAATTAAACCAGTCCAGGGGCGACTTCAGGGCGTGGTGTGCCAGTCGTTCGGCATAGCGATCAACCACCTGTTGCAATGCCTCCTGTCGACTGGCCCGTGGTAAAACGATCGGATTGGCAAACGGCTCACAGTAAACACGTAGTTTCTGCTGCTCACGGATGACAAACATCAGCAATACCGGGCAGCGCAACGCTGCCGCCAGGATGAACGGCCCTTGCGGAAAAGGGGCATCGCGTCCCAGAAATGAACTCCAAACAACACGACGAACACCGCCTCTCTGGCGATTGACCGCTGTTCGGTCACCCACAATCGCTACCCACTCACCGGCTTCTAGCTTTTGTTGCAGCATTATGGCGGTGTCCGGGCCGATATCGCCGACAGGAATCAAATTCACACCGGCCTGGGGTGTGATGCTTTCCAGCACCTGTTTAAAACGCTGGGCATTGTCGGTAAACACCAGCGCGTTAATCACCAGACCACTGACTTGCTGAGCCAGTGCACGACACACTTCAATATCACCGAGATGAGAAGCGAGAATCAGTTGTCCCCGAGCTCGTCCCTCATTAATCACATCAAAAGCACCGGGCGCAAAATCAATATCCTTTCCCCAATGCAAGTCTCCACGCCAACTGGCAATTTTATCCAGCATGGCATTGCCAAAACGCAGAAAATGATGGTAGCTGTTCAACGGGCGCGGCAATATGATCTTATGTTGCTGCGCGTACTGAGCAATCTGTCTGAGCCACGCCCGAGATGCTCTGCGCTGCTCTCTACCAGTAAGCCAGTAAAATGCAATGACCGGCCACAGAAACAGCGTAAATACACCGCGTCCCAACCATTGATAGACCGCCAGCATAAAACGCATACCGAGCAACCCTTTACGTTCACTCACTCCGGCCCAATGCCGCCGATGGCGCCGCTTCAGTAAAGAGGGTATTCGCGGCAGCATGCCGAAAAACAGCCGGGTATGCATCCAGGAGATGCGGAGGTTATCGTACAAAGCATCAAAATGAGACAGGCCATTTTCTGGATAGGTCACACAGGTATCGACAAAACGACTTGGCGTACCCTGCCAGTAAAGACGCACCATGATTTCAGTATCGAAATCCATGCGTTGCCCAATAGTGTGCTGAGCAGCCAATGACAACGTGGCATTGATCGGATAAACCCGAAAACCACACATACTGTCTTTCAGGGAAAGCGAGAGTGTTTCAACCCATACCCATACATGGGTGATATAACGTCCATAAAGGCGTGATTTAGGCACAGATTCGTCATAAACCGGACGACCAGAAATCAGACAGTCTGGATAACGTTGTGCTTGCGCCAGCATATGCGGCGTATCCTCAATCCGATGCTGCCCATCGGCATCCACCTGTAAGGCATGGCTGTAACCGGATTTGGCTGCCACCTCAAGACCATAGATTACCGCCGCGCCTTTACCGCTATTTTGTTTCAAGCGGACCAACACCACGTGCGTGTTCTCACTGGCCAGTTGCGTCAATTCCTGCTGCGTGGAGGTATCACTGCCATCATCAACAATAAAAACAGGCACATCAAAAGGTGCTAAACGGGCTAGTACACAGTGCATTGTGGCACCATGGTTGTAGCAGGGGATCACCACACAAGGGGAAAACACGTCGTTTACCGACATAATTTAATTTTTCCGCTACTGGCAACCGGTTCTGCTTCACCATCCAGAATATGGAAACCAAAGGTAAGTAATCGCTTGTCTGCACTCCAGGTCAGATTCAGACGCAATCTTTTACCCGGCAGAATTGGCTGCTGAAACTTGATATTTTCGACAGACGAAAACTGCCAGCCAGGTGCCAGCAGTTCACAACCGTAATGCAATACCCAGTCCAATTGAGCCACACCTGGCAACAGTGGCTGTGTGGGAAAATGGCCGCTAAACCAGAGCAAATCGGAAGAAACCAGCAGAACAAGCTCGGCATACTGTTCATCATAATGTCGTGAAAGCTCAACAGGCAGCATGGAACAACTCCTGTATCTGCGGCCAGGCACGTTTACTCTGCGTGTTATGGGGAATCACTTCGACAATACGCCAAAAACGGGGCATCGCTACCGGTTCCAGCCATTTGTGCAATTCATGACGCCATTTCCGCTTTAACTGCGGCAAATCAGACGCCATCAGTGGAGACTTCAAGACCAATACCACACCGATAGCACTGCGTTCGGTACGGGTAACCTGCAAGGCAACAGCATCATCAATTTCCGGCAACGCCAACAAGCGCCGCTCGATTTCACTCAGGGAAATACGTTTGTCTTCTATTTTGACGATACGATCATGCCGCCCGCAAATCTGGAAACAACCTTGTTCATCAAAAACCAGCTTATCATCCAGTTTCACACCTTTAGCCTGAGGAATTAAAGCCGAACGCGCCCACCAGTTATGTTGATCATCGCAACAAAACGAAATCCCCGCAAAAGGTTGCCAGGTAATGTGTTCGTCATAACGCGAACGACTGGCAATTACGCCGGTTTCGGTACTACCATAGATTTCATCCACCGGGTTACCTAACCACGTCAGCACAGCCTGTGCTGAAGACCACGGCAAAGCACCACCAGCAGAAACTGTAAGTTGACAGCGCGAGACATGCAGTGTGCGGTCGATACGACGTAAAAAAGCCGGGCTACTGATAAAAGCATAACGACGTTGTCGGGAATGGGACGCCAATTGTTCGGTATAAAGGGTTTGTCGGCTGTCAAAACTCAAGCCAAGCGCCATCGGTAACCAGATACGAAACGTCAAACCATACAGGTGCTGATGAGTAACAGAAGCAATGATATGGCACCCCTGTAAACGAGAACCCCAGAGCGTCGCCAACCAGCGAGATTCCTCATCCAGACAATGCACGGGTTTAATAATCTGACGCGGCTTGCCGGTAGATCCCGAGGTAAAAAGGATGACATAAGCATCGTCAGCAATAGTCGGTAACTCACCATCAATACCTTCGTCACTCTCAGACACTTCGAATAAGGGACAATCCAGGTTTAATGATAAATCCGTCAATATTCCCTCGAATTCATCCGTCTGTTCTTGTAACACGGATTGACGACAATGCCCGGGAACTACAGGAACCTTCCCGGCATGCAACACCGCTAATAGCCCAACGACAAACAGATAACTGTCTTCAAAACAGAGAGCCCAGCGCAACTCATCACGGCCAAGCAACTGCTGACAAAGTGCGGCAACCTGCCGCCGTAACGTACCCAACCTAATTTCCCGAGCGCCATTACAAGCAATTACTCGCAACGTGTTATCTTCATCATCCAGCCAGTTACAAAGCGCCCGAACCGTCACACTATTCATTATCGTCTTCTCAGGCGCTGGCGTATCAGCCATTCGCCTCCCATCAACAGTCCCATCAGTAAATAGCTGACCATGCCATTCCATAACGTCCACCAATGTACATTGCCAACAAGACAAGTCAGCACAGCAACGCTGCCATTAAAAATAAAAAACAGGCACCAAATTTGCGTCACGCGATATGTGTAGGCTACTGCCTGCGGTGGAAGCTCTGATTCCCTTAGCCGCGCCAAACGCTCAACCAGCGGCATTCCACTATAAAGAGAACTCCCAAACAACAGCAACATTACTGCATTCACCGCCACCGGATACCAAAACAGCCACTGACCATCGCGTAACAGCAAACTGGCGAGGCAAAGTGCTGCACCGGCGACAGCCAACAGCAATCCCGTTCCCTTAAAAACACGCTTATCACCACGTAACGTGGCAAAACGCAAAAGAAACATTAATGCCAGTAACACCAATAACCAACGATGGCTGGGGTGCGTTACACTAAACCAGACCAGAAAGGGCCACAGCAGTGTCATTAACCAACTCAGACCGTTCACTAGCATTCGCATTATTTGCTCAGGCCATTAACCTTCATTAATCAAACTTTCGACCGCATCGACGACATCCTGCACAGTACGTACCGATTTAAAGGTTTCCGCCGAGATTTTCCGTCCGATACGCTTTTGCAGGTGAACCACCATGTCAACAGCATCGATGCTGTCCAGTTCGAGGTCTTCATAAAGACGGGATTCTGGCTTAATATCATCAACTTTCAGATCGAACAACTTGATTAAAAGACCAGTAATTTCCTGATAAATTTCGTTTTTATCCATCATTAGCTCATTATTTTATTATCAGGCACTCACTGCGCGCTGAGTGTTGATGAAAGCAGCCAAGGTCGCTACAGAGAAAAAATGCTGACGCATCTCTTCGCTCTCAGCAGAGAGCACCACACCGTAGCGATTTTTTACCGCCAGTCCAAGCTCAAGAGCGTCAATGGAATCCAGGCCAAGGCCATCGCCAAACAACGGTACATCGGTTTCAATTTCATTGACGCTGACATCTTCAAGATTCAACGCCTCAATAATCATCTGTTTGATTTCAAGAACTAGATTTTCCATACCTGCATGCCTGTTTTCCGAATAATCATGAATGTTCTGGTGTTAACGATTGATATAAAAAACGATTCAGACGGCGTGCCGCAAGCGGCAACGCGTCGTCCGGAGCGATAAAGGTTTTACTACTGATACGATCCTGAACACTGACCGTAAAGTACGGTTTATCAGGAGGAATGTGGTACCAACGGTTTTGCTTACCCAATGTCTGCTGACTGCAGCAAATATGAACAATCCGCAAATCACAGCCGCAACGTACTGCAATATTTGCAGCACCACGTTGCAACACAAGAGGTTTACCATAACGTGTACGTGTACCTTCGGGGAAAATCATAATGGCATCTCCACTATCCAGTCTTTGCTGGCAATCAGGAAGAAGCGTTTCTGACCGACTATTGACCAGATAATCTGCCGCACGAATTACGCCACGGAAAAAAAAGTTTTTTTGCAGATCGGCTTTAACCAGACAATCCACATCAGGCATGACAGAAGCCAGAAGAACATAGTCGATTAACGTCGGATGATTGGCAACAATCAGGCACCTGCGGTCACGTTGTAAGTGCTCAACACCATCAATGCGATAATCCAGCACACCGAGTACACGCGAAATACGTAAAAAGAGACGGAAACTGGCTGATATGCTGCGGCGAGCCAGTTGGCGGCGATGAGTAGCATCGCGCTGAACCAACAGCAACAGGTTGAACCAAAATAGCGAAAGCACTAAACCACCGAGGCCAAACATGGCAAAGCAGCACCCTGTCATCGCCAGCCGCCATAAACGATTCAGGCGCGATGATGGACGTAATATTAACGAAGACTCATACATAACGTCCCTCCCACAGCCAGTTAAGCCGTTCGCCACGAATAAGAAAACCTGGTTTTTGGGCCAGAACGGCATGCAGAAACTGTAGACTTTGCGGTAAGTTTGGTTCGTCATGCCCTACCGCTGGCATCGATTTGCAACGTATTTCCTCACCAGGACCCAACAGTAAAGCAACCGCATAAGGATAACGAGGCATCTGAACAGGAATGTGTTGATGGTAAAACTCGGGAATCACTCCATCGAAATCCACCAAAAGAATATTGTTGTAGCCTGCGGAATGGAGTGCGGCCACTTCAACCATCCCTTGTTGGAAAGAATCCATACCAGCGGCAAGAGACGTAGATACTAAAGCTGCCGCGGCAGCAATCGTCAGGCTTCCCACCGCCGCATTGTGAACCGACATGGCAAAATCGGTGGGTGACAGGTTTTCATTTCGTGATAATGCCAGCAAAATTCGCAGGTTACGTTCCAGTTCACCATGACGACTGGTAAAAACAATGGCATCAACAACCTGACGACGCAACAGTGCCAATCCACAATCCACAGCTAGCCGACTGCCACTGCTCAGGCGACGTGCCATCATCATCGGCAGTTGGCGGCATTTGGCCAGCGGCTGGTCGACATTTATTACTGCGCCTGGTTGTTTAGACCAGTATTGCCAGTCAGCAATGTCATCAAGCCCCGGAGCACCAGCCTGCCAATCAAGGAGTGTAAAAGCGAGTCTCATACTATTGTTCTTCTTTCGGTATTCATTGCGTCAAAAATACCTATGGACACTGCTGATGTTTATCGACTTTACTCATTGCTTTTTACAAATAAGCAGTGAGTGGCCAATGCCAAGACCATCAACCTGTTTTTCTACGACAAATCCTGCTTCGGTCAACAAAGGCAGAAAACGTCTGGCCGCGTAGAAACGACTATTACCGTTAGCAATACACGTGAAATAAAGAGACGAGGCGTTAAGGCTGAACGCACCCGCTTCCCACGGTTGACAATCCCAAAAAATTTCCAGAATACAGACCCGTGCATCCGCTTTCATCGCCAGAGCTATTTTGCGCAAAATTGCCACGATCTGTTCCTCGCTGAAACAGTCGAGAAACTGGCTCATCCACCAAATATCAGCTTCGCCCGGCAGTTTGCAATCAGAAAGCATATCGACTGCAATACCGTTAATACGATCGGATTTACCTGCATCTGCAATATTTGCTACAGAAAGGGCTATTTGTTCTGGTAAATCGAGAATACTGATATGCACATCCTGATCATGGTCATAGCAGCACATTGCCCATTTACCTGTGTTCCCGCCCACATCATATAATTGTTTCGGCTTGTACATAAAAATGTGAAGCAAGGCCGCTTTAAAAGCCGCATCAGAATAGAAATGATCAAAGGCAAACCAGCTTTCTTTTACTTTCTGAGGCAGTTGGCTTAATGCCGGATAAATTGTCGGCCAATCACCAAAAATATTTAATCCAACTGGCTTATTTTGTGACAACGCTTCATCAAGATGAAACATTCCTTGATAACAAACGTCCTGGGTAAAATCCATATTCACCCGAGTCATACGATCATGAATAAGGTAATGTCCAACTTTTGCAAGGTAATAACGCTCATCCCGCAGAATAACCATACGCCCGCTAAGCCCTACATCCAGTAAAAGCTCCACCGCATAACGATTTAAAGAGGTGGCCGCGACGATATCATCAAGCAATACGCCGTCAGTACCTGCATCATCCAGGAAAGACAGAATTCCATAATTACGCAGATTAATCGCCGCCTGAAATAGCATTGGGGCAAAAGCAATACGCTGGGCTTCAGTAATAGCATCCAGAGCACGGGTATCATCTTTGTCATATCCGTAAGACACAAATTTTCCCTGTAAAACAATTAATTAATAATAAAAAATGCCGAATAATAGTTATCCGGCCAGAATAATTATTTAATTTGCTGTGAAGCCAGTTTTAATTGGATGTCACGATCCAGATTGTTTATCCAGCGGTTATATGTTTTGTGGATCATGCCATGCTGGGCTTTCAAATTCTGACTACCAACATAGTTGATAGAATACTGAGTTGGTGTATAGGTAATGCGGATATCAGCAACATGACCCCGGTCGTCAATATGACCATTAATGACACCAGGAGAAACTGGCGTCATCACCCACTTACGTTGCAGACCAGCCTGAAGAATGGCAACTCTGACTTGATCATTGGTGTAACTGCCGGCAACTGGTTTGTTTACATTGACCACAGGCGCAGTACGCGCACAGCCAGCCAACACAAACACACAGACCAAACCAGCTAAAAAATGCTGTTTTTTCATAAAATCCCTATCAATAAACTAACCCTTGAACTGTTCCATAATAGGGAACAGCGCCTCTGATGCAAAAACAGATGAATTGACGCATCATTTAATCTATTTTACATAAATTATCGATAAGTTGACAAAAACAATTAAAACCCAAAAGACAAACTCAAACTCACCGAACCAAAATCCGTTATACACCAGACGTCTTACCCCATATAAGTTCACACCATAAAAAAACCGTCCGGTAGTTACCCTATTTTCTGGGAACTATCGGACGGATGTTATATACCCAGCATCTTTCAAATTGCAGGTGCTTTTCCGCCTTCATGCATCATAATGATTAATAAATATGTTTTTATATATCAATAGGATAACCACTCAAAACAACTATAGGAAAAATTTACTTACCGTCAGTTGAACGCGTTAACTCTTCCCAAGCCTCGATTTCGGCTGCATAATCTTTCAGTTTATCTCGCACCAGGCCGAGAGCATCACTTCCCAATAGTAAATGTGTCGGTGGCGCATCACTATTAATTATTGCCAGCATGGCACGGGCAATTCGGCAAAATAGGCAAAGCGTTACGCCGTATTCATGCCACCTACTCAACTCCCCTTAGTCTGAGCCAACTGGCTGACGAAGCAGGAATGAGTGTGCCGACCTTTCATAGCCACTTTAAGGCTATAACTCGCACATCACCCATGCAGTACGTGAAATCGACACGTCTGCATCAGGCCCGACTGATGATGGTGCGACAAGGCGTCACAGCGGCAGTAGCAAGCCGATCTGTGGGTTATGAAAGTCCTTCACAGTTTAATCGCGAATTCAAACGCTTATTCGGGTTGCCCCCAGCCGAAGAGACAAAACGTATGCGGGAGAACTTTGCGGTACCACCTGCGCATTTTGCGTCAGAATTTGTCTCTTCTCATTAGCGGAGAGATCGAAATTTATTAGCATCGTCATGATGGCCCATCATACAAATAGGCAGCACATTGTCACATTAGACGTAAACGGACATACAGAGCCCCTCAGCTTTAAAACCCACTGACAGAACATGACGCTAGTACAGGCAAAATGCTCCTGTCATCCGATACAACGCAACAGTGGGGAGCCCGAGACAGGATGAAAATCTCAGAGACCATCACCGCCGTTTTTTTCCTTTTTATTTCCATCGGCGCTATGGCTGCCGTACCCACTTCTCATGCAATGGTAGGGGAATCAAGAAATCATAATGGGTTTAAATCGCATTTTAACATTGCCGACACCGCCGAAATGCCGGATGAGCGTCGCGATGACCCCTGGCATGGCTCACATCTTACTTCATCGTAATACTGTACTCGTCCCGTTTATGTAGCTAGACGTGATGAGATCTCTCAGAAAAGGGTATTTCGTGGCGTATTATCCACAGTTGATAATACGTTCCGTCTCCAAGATCTCTCCCTTGTCTAATCAGGGAAGCAATCACCGTCTCTGACAGTGACTATTTCGATTTAGGCATAAAAAAAACCCGGTATGCTTTTTGAACAGCATAACCGGATTTTTCAGTTAACAACTATGTTGTCATTCCACAAACCTGACTAGCTTATTACTACACTTACTCTACAGTGACAGATTTTGCCAAATTACGTGGCTGATCCACATCAGTGCCTTTAATCAATGCTACATGATAAGCCAGCAGTTGTAGTGGAACGGTATAGAAGATCGGCGCAATAACATCTTCAACATGAGGCAGTTTGATAAGCTTCATCATCTCGCTATCAGAAGTGAAACCAGCGGCTTCATCGGCAAATACATATAATTCACCGCCACGCGCCCGCACTTCTTCAATATTGGACTTCAACTTTTCCAACAGCTCGTTATTGGGAGCCACCACTACCACCGGCATATCAGCATCAATCAGCGCCAGCGGGCCATGTTTCAACTCGCCCGCTGCATAGGCTTCTGCATGGATATAAGAGATCTCTTTAAGCTTCAGCGCGCCTTCCATTGCAATCGGATACTGATCGCCACGCCCCAGGAACAAGGCATGATGCTTGTCAGAAAAACCCTCCGCCAGCGATTCGATCAGTTTGTCCTGCGACAACATCTGCTCTATACGTGCTGGCAATGCCTGCAAAGCATGAACAATATCGTGCTCGATTTTCGCATCCATACCGCGCAAATGGCCAATACGCGCCACCAGCATCAGCAGTACCGTCAGTTGCGTGGTGAAAGCTTTGGTTGATGCCACACCGATTTCCACACCGGCTTTGGTCATTAACGCCAGATCGGATTCACGCACCAGTGAAGAACCCGCAACATTACAAATCGCCAATGAACCGAGATAACCCAACTCTTTGGACATACGTAATGCCGCGAGGGTATCGGCTGTTTCACCAGACTGAGACAGTGTAATCATCAGGCTATTAGCGCGTACTGCCGGTTTGCGGTAACGGAATTCAGAAGCGATTTCCACATCACAAGGCACTCCCGCCAACGCTTCAAACCAGTAACGGGAAACCATACCGGAATTGTAAGACGTACCGCAGGCAATAATTTGAATATGCTGAACTTTCGCCAGCAGTTCATCCGCTTTTGGCCCTAATTCGGACAGATTGATCTCGCCGTGGCTGAAACGCCCTTCCAGGGTATTTTTAATAGCCATCGGTTGTTCGTAGATCTCTTTTTGCATGTAGTGACGGTAAGTTCCCTTGTCACCGGCATCGTATTGCACGCTGGATTCAATCTCTTCGCGTTTAACATCCTGACCTTGCTTATCGAAAATATGCACGGTGCGACGAGTAATTTCAGCCACGTCCCCCTCTTCCAGGAAGATAAAACGACGAGTCACCGGCAATAATGCCAGTTGGTCGGAGGCGATAAAGTTTTCCCCGACACCAAGACCAACCACTAACGGACTGCCTGAACGGGCGGCCACCATCACGCTGGGATCACGGCTATCCAACAACACCATTCCGTACGCACCACGCAACTGAGGAATAACACGCTTCACCACGTCTACCAGTGAACCCCCACTTTGCTGCTGTTCCCAGTGAACCAGATGCGCCACGACCTCAGTGTCGGTTTCTGAAGCAAACCGATAACCACGTTTAACCAGCAGTTCACGTAACGGTTCGTGATTTTCGATAATACCGTTATGCACTACGGTAATGTATCCAGAAACATGAGGATGGGCGTTATCTTCAGAAGGCTCACCATGTGTAGCCCAACGCGTATGAGCAATTCCGGTACCACCGTGCAACGGATGTTCATCGGCTGCTTGAGCCAGAATCTGTACCTTGCCCAAACGGCGTAAACGGGTCATATGACCATCATTGTCCACGACTGCCAGACCAGCCGAATCATAACCGCGGTATTCCAGACGACGTAGCCCTTCCAGCAGTATTTCTGCAATATCACGCTGCGCAACAGCGCCTACTATTCCACACATCTGTTGTATTCCTATAGAAGTGACATATTGTGTCACCAGAGATGTCTCTGACCTGATTATTCCGGTTTTTTCCGGGTTCCCCGAGCCTTGTAGAGTTGGGGGATTATTATGTTTTGTCCTGTGTTCTATCGATAAAACACAGAACAAAACCGTCTTTATATCAAAACGTTGTTTAGTTGGTTATTGCTGCCGTTTTAACGCCTGTCCTCAGCAAGTATGGGAATACATCAAAGATTGTCAGCGCTGCCAGAATGGATCCCCGACATCGCGGAGATGACAAAAGAGCAAACCGATAACAAAACCGATGAGGTATTCACAGCCATCGACTCGGTTATTTTCTCTTTACCGGACGCACCCAACCAGCAATATGTTGTTGCTTCACCCGACTGATAACCAGCTCATTCTCACCAACATTCCGGGTAATGGTGGTACCGGCACCTATCGTGGCACCTTTGGCTACGCTAACCGGCGCCACCAGTTGAGTATCAGAACCAACAAACACATCATCACCGATAATGGTTTTATGCTTATTTGCACCATCGTAATTGCAGGTAATGGTTCCGGCACCAATATTTACGCCAGCACCAATGTCAGCATCACCCAGATAGCTTAAGTGACCCGCTTTGGAGCCTTTCCCCAAACGGGCTTTCTTCAGCTCGACAAAGTTACCTACATGAGCACCTTCCGCCAGCTCGGCCCCTGGACGTAAACGGGCAAAAGGCCCAATAGTGCACTTCGCTTCAAGTACAGCATCTTCTACTACCGAGTATGGACTGATCTCACAATCGTCACCAATCACACTGTTTTTTATTACACAACCCGCGCCAATTTTGACTCGACTGCCCAACGTCACCTCACCTTCAAAAATGACATTGGTATCAATAGTGACATCACGACCGTGTTTCAACTCCCCTCGCAGATCAAAACGAGCAGGATCACGTAGCGTCACCCCGGCCAGCAACAGTTTTTTCGCCTGTTCCTGCTGATAGACACGCTCCAGCGTGGCGAGTTGCAAGCGGTTATTCACCCCTTCTACTTCACTCTGGCTATCGGGATGAACAGCCATAACACGATGGCCTTCCTGTACTGCCATGGCGATAATATCCGTGAGGTAATACTCGCCCTGCACGTTATCGTTGGTAAGTTGGCTCAACCAGCGTTTCAGATCCTGACCATTTGCTACCAGGATGCCGGTATTGATCTCGGATATTTGCCGCTGTTCCTCACTGGCATCTTTGTGTTCAATAATACCGACGACTTCGCCATTTTTACGCACGATGCGACCATAACCGGTAGGATCATTAACCTTCACCGTCAATAAACCAATCCCACCCAACGGTTTTGCCTGTAACAGCCGCTGTAATGTAGCCGGAGAAATCAGCGGCACATCACCATACAGCATCAGGATATCTTCATCGTCGGCAAACCAGGGTGCGGCCTGTTGCATAGCATGACCGGTGCCCAGCTGTTCAGCCTGTAATACCCAGTTCAACGATAAATCAGACAGCGCTTCCTTCAGTAGATCGCCACAGTGTCCATAAACCAGATGCATATTTCTGGCACCAATTTTCATTGCTGCATCAATAATATGCTGAACCATGGGTTTACCCGCCAGCGGGTGAAGTACTTTAGGAAGATCGGAATACATGCGGGTTCCCTTGCCAGCGGCAAGGATAACCACACTCATAGCACTGTTTGACATAGGCATCCTGACTAAAAACCAAGAGATGTCGCCATTATGGCGACAGACAAAAGTAAACCCGTTATCACGCTGGAATACTACATATTTTTCAGCGAAAAATACCTGTCCAACGGGATTCCAGGCGCTAAATTCAGATGAATGGAAGTGTACTCAAACTGGGGCTGTTTGGGTAAGTATGATGATACTCCCGCGTTAATTTTTATGCTCCCCGCCAAACTGCCTGTTTCATTTACGGATTAAGTCACGAAACGGAAACTTTTGGTAAAAAACCGCATCCACTTTGTGAGCCACACAAAAGAAACAGTGTTTCATTTTTTGTAATAATGCGCCGACCAATAACAAATAATGATGGGGAAAATATGAAATACGCTGTTTCCGGGCTCATTACTGTAGCCCTTAATTCATTTTTATTGATGGGGAGTACGCCTTCTTTTGCTGCTCCTCAGACAGCACCACTGGTCTGGCACAGCATCGCATTCGGGCAGTCCACTGATGTGAATTTCTCCTCCAACGTTTTACCTGAAAAAATCGGGGTTAATGACGTTACCATCAACGGCAAAAAACTTACTTCAACAGATAAAGCCGATTTATCCGCGCCAATTACCATTGAAAGTCGGGGTGGAAAAATAGCCAACACCCATGATGGATTAACGTTTTTCTATACTGAACTACCAGCCAATGTAAATTTCACGCTGCAATCTGACGTTACGGTTGATCAGTTTGGTCCTGAGACAAAGGCCAGACCAGCTGCACAGGAAGGTGCAGGGATACTAGTACGGGATATTTTAGGTGTGCCTCGGCAGAATCCACTGAAAGTGGGATATGAGGAGTTTCCGGCAGCCTCAAACATGGTGATGAATGCCATCATGACCCAGGATAAAAAGGCCAAAAATGCCAAAACTGAAGTAAAAATACAGGCTATTTCACGTAATGGCGTGATACAGCCGTGGGGTAATATTGGCGCTAAAATTAGCAAAAGTAGCTATCAGGAAAAAATTAATCTGGAACAAACCCCAACATTCCGCCTGAAACTGGAACGGACTGACGATGGCTTTATCACTTCTTATGCACCTAAAGACAGTGATCAATGGGTAACAAAAACCGTCAAAGGTGCTGATCTGGTCACCCAACAGGATAAAAAGCATTACTATGTCGGTTTCTTCGCCTCACGTAATGCAAAAGTCACCATTAATAATGCCAGCCTGACCACCAGTCCAGCGCATACAAAATTATCACCCGCCTTTAAAGCAGAAAGTTTCGCACCATTGTTGCAAGTGGCTTCTTCAACCCTTTCCGTTCACGACAACTATCTGGTCCAGGCCAGAGTGAACTACAACGGTACACTGGCCGTGTATCAGAATGGCAAGGAGCTTGGCAAAGCACACGCTATCAAAGCCGGTGAAATGTTCAGCCTGCCAGCGAAGCTGACAGCGCCGAAAACAGAGTTCAAACTGGTCTACACACCAGGTGAAGGTAAAGATAAATCATCACAGGAAGCGAGTTTCAGTGTAGAAAAAGTGACCTTTGCAGATGCCAAAAATTTGTATGTTTCTCCTGAGGGGAAATCAACCAACAATGGTAGCAAAAAAGCACCACTGGATATCACGACAGCCATCAGTGCATTACCTGCGGGCGGTACGTTGTGGTTAATGCCTGGGGATTACGCTGCGACCGAAATTCCGGTAACCGCCAGCGGTACCGCCAAAGCGCCAAAACATCTGATTGCAGTTGAAGGTAAGAGCGTTATCCATGGACTCAATCTCAACGCTAGCTACTGGATTGTAAAAGGTGTTGAAATTACTGAGAAAAGCTTCCGTATCGAAGGCAGTTACAACCGCATAGATCGCGTGGTGGCACACAATTGCGACGACACCGGAATTCAGGTTTCATCAACAGGAAAGGTGGGAAAACCTTTGTGGGCCAGCCATAACCTGATTTTGAATTCAGAATCCTACAGCAATCAGGATCCAGGTAAAATCAACGCGGATGGCTTTGCAGTAAAAATGCGCGTTGGTGAAGGTAATGTGATCCGTGGTGCCTTCTCTCATGACAATATTGATGATGGGTTTGACCTGTTCAACAAAATTGAGGATGGTCCGAACGGGGTTGTGGTGATCGAGAATTCTATTGCACTCAACAACACCAGCAACGGTTTCAAACTGGGAGGGGAAGGTCAGCCGGTTGCACATCAGATTAAAAACAGCATTGCCATTGGCAATCATCTGGATGGTTTTACCGACAACTTTAACCCAGGTGCGCTAGTTGTTGAGAATAACATTGCACTTGATAATCAACGCTTTAACTTTATCTTCCGCCCAAGCCCGTACTATGGTCCGGAAAAACAGGGAATATTTAAAAATAATGTATCCCTGCGCACGTCAGCGGGTAAATACGACGACGCCGTCGTTGGTCGTGTAGATGCCAGTAACTACTTCATCAAAGACAACCACTCGGTCAACAATAAAGGGAAAGAAATCACTACTGCCGCCTATAAATCCATTGTCGTACCACAAACATTCACGTGTGATGCAAAAGGCAATTTACAGCTGGGTGATTTTCTGAAGAAAAAATAACACACTCTCAAAGGATGCCCGACATTGGGCATCCTGCGGGAATAATCAAGCAATAATGGTGAACATAAAAAAGGCCAGTCGGTAAAAACCAACTGGCCTTTTTAACAACTGAAGCTGTTACATCGCTTTTCTGGTCAGCTCAATAACGCGCAGTTTGGCAATAGCTTTTGTCAGCTCGGCAGAGGCTTGAGCATAATCCACATCACCATGTGAATCACGGATATGTTCTTCCGCTTTACGTTTCGCTTCCAATGCCCGCGCTTCATCAAGATCCTTCCCACGAATGGCCGTATCAGACAAAACAGTGACCATATTCGGTTGCACCTCAAGGATACCTCCGGACAAGTAGATATACTCTTCACTGCCGTGCTGTTTAACAATACGCACCATACCGGGATTAATAGCCGTAAGCAGGGGAGCGTGACCAGGATAAATCCCCAGTTCACCTTCGCTACCGGTCACCTGGATTTTTTCTACCAGACCGGAGAACATTGCCTGTTCTGCACTAACGACATCCAGATGGTAAGTCATAGCAGCCATATCACCCTCCTCTCAGAACGTTACAGTTTCTTGGCTTTTTCCACTGCTTCTTCAATGGTGCCAACCATGTAGAACGCCTGCTCTGGCAGGTGGTCGTAGTCGCCAGCCATAATGCCTTTGAAACCACGAATGGTGTCTTTCAGCGATACGAACTTACCCGGAGAACCAGTGAAGACTTCAGCCACAAAGAACGGTTGAGACAGGAAGCGCTGGATTTTACGTGCGCGGGATACCACCAGCTTGTCATCTTCTGACAGCTCATCCATACCCAGAATCGCAATGATATCCTTCAGTTCCTGATAACGTTGCAGAATAGACTGCACGCCACGCGCTACATCATAGTGTTCCTGCCCAACAACCAGCGGATCCAACTGACGACTGGTTGAATCCAACGGATCAACGGCCGGGTAAATCCCCAGAGAGGCAATATTACGGCTCAGTACCACCGTTGCATCCAAGTGAGCAAAGGTGGTTGCTGGCGATGGGTCAGTCAAGTCATCCGCAGGGACGTAAACGGCCTGTACGGAGGTAATAGAACCCGTTCTGGTAGACGTGATACGTTCTTGCAGAACGCCCATTTCTTCCGCCAGAGTCGGCTGATAGCCTACCGCTGAAGGCATACGACCCAACAGTGCAGAAACTTCTGTACCGGCCAAGGTGTAACGATAGATGTTATCAATGAACAGCAGTACGTCACGACCTTCTTCACGGAACTTTTCAGCCATGGTCAGACCGGTCAATGCTACACGCAGGCGGTTACCCGGCGGCTCATTCATCTGGCCATACACAAGTGAAACTTTGTCGATAACATTGGACTCGGTCATTTCGTGGTAGAAATCGTTACCTTCACGGGTACGTTCGCCCACACCTGCAAACACAGAATAACCGGAGTGCTCGATCGCGATGTTACGGATCAACTCCATCATGTTTACAGTTTTACCAACACCCGCACCACCGAACAGACCCACTTTACCGCCCTTGGCGAACGGACAGATCAGATCCATAACCTTGATACCGGTTTCCAGCAGATCTTGTGAGTTAGCTAATTCTTCATAACTTGGTGCAGGACGGTGAATAGCCCAACGCTCTTCTTCACCGATATCGCCTTTCATGTCGACGGGCTCGCCCAGTACGTTCATGATACGGCCAAGAGTCGATTTACCTACCGGTACTTCGATCGGGTGCTCCAGGTCGGTCACAACCAAACCACGGCGTAGACCGTCGGAAGAACCCATTGCAATACAACGAATAACGCCGCCGCCTAACTGTTGCTGTACTTCCAGCACCAGCTTGGAGGAACCGTTTTCTACCTCAAGCGCATTGTACACTTTTGGTACCGCGTCTTGGGGGAACTCGACGTCCACCACGGCGCCGATTACCTGGATAATCTTTCCAGTAGCCATCTTGAATCCTCTACGTAATTCGTAAACCTAGCTTAAACCGCGGAGGCTCCCCCGACGATCTCGGTGAGTTCCTGAGTGATGCTGGCCTGACGAGCCTTGTTGTACACCAACTGCAGCTCTTTGATCAGGCTGCCGCCATTATCGGTTGCGGCCTTCATCGCTACCATTCGCGCGGCCTGCTCACTGGCCAGATTTTCTACGACACCCTGATAAACCTGAGATTCCACATAACGACGCAACAGGGTATCCAGCAGCGACTTAGGATCGGGTTCATACAAATAATCCCAGGATTTCTTTTTCAGTTCGCCATCCTCTGCAGGTGGCAGCGGCAGCAACTGAACAACTTGTGGAACCTGAGACATGGTATTGATGAATTTGTTACCCAC
Organism: Prodigiosinella confusarubida; assembly: GCF_002847015.1. GTDB lineage: Bacteria > Pseudomonadota > Gammaproteobacteria > Enterobacterales > Enterobacteriaceae > Prodigiosinella > Prodigiosinella aquatilis. The sequence goes on along the minus strand of NZ_CP025085.1, from coordinate 554,066 downwards.
GATATACAGTTTGTCCAGACGACCTTCGTCGTAGGCTTGCAGCATAACTTTTACCGGACCGATCAATTCAGACAGGGTAGGGTTATCTCCCATACCGGTAACCTGAGCAACAATGTTTCCACCTACTGAACCAAAGAAAGACATACCTTTAGAGCCAATCAGCGCCAAATCACTCTCAACGCCTTTATCACTCCATGCTTTCATTTCAGCCAGCAGTTTTTTGAACAAATTAATATTCAAACCACCACACAAGCCACGGTCAGTAGACACCACCAGATACCCAACATGCTTTACTTCACGTTCTTCCAGGTACGGGTGCTTGTATTCCAAATTTCCCAACGCAAGGTGACCGATCACTTTGCGTATAGTTTCTGCATAAGGACGGCTGGCCGCCATACGATCCTGCGATTTACGCATTTTGGAAGCAGCAACCATTTCCATCGCTTTAGTGATCTTCTGCGTATTTTGGACGCTTCCGATCTTACTACGTATCTCTTTTGCGCCGGCCATTTTAGCTTCTCCTCAATGCCTAGCGACCTGCCATAAGGCAGGCCACGGGGCGTTACCAGGACTGGGTTGCCTTAAAGGTATCAAGGATAGTCTTGAATTTATCCTCGATCTCATCGTTATAAGCGCCAGTCTGGCTGAGTTGTTGCAGAAGATCGCCATGCTCACGATTGGCATAGGCCAACAGCGACGCTTCAAAACCGCCAACTTTCGCCAGTTCAACGTCTTCCAGATAACCACGTTCGGCGGAAAACAGTACCAGCGACTGCATTGCAACAGACATCGGTGCATACTGTTTCTGCTTCAAAAGTTCAGTCACTTTCTGACCATGATTCAACTGCTTACGCGTAGCATCATCCAGGTCAGAAGCAAACTGGGAGAATGCCGCCAATTCACGATACTGAGCCAGTGCGGTACGGATACCACCAGACAGTTTCTTCATGATCTTGGTCTGAGCTGCACCACCCACACGGGACACGGAGATGCCTGGGTTAACTGCCGGACGGATACCAGCGTTAAACAGGTTGGATTCCAGGAAGATCTGGCCATCAGTAATAGAAATTACGTTGGTCGGAACAAACGCCGAAACGTCACCCGCCTGAGTTTCGATGATCGGCAGAGCGGTCAAAGACCCCGTTTTCCCCTTCACCTCACCTTTGGTAAAGGCCTCGACGTAATCAACATTCACGCGCGCAGCTCGTTCCAGCAGACGGGAGTGAAGGTAGAAAACATCCCCAGGGTACGCTTCACGACCAGGCGGACGACGAAGCAACAGGGATATTTGACGATAAGCAACGGCCTGCTTGGACAGGTCATCATAAATAATCAGTGCATCTTCACCGCGGTCACGGAAATATTCACCCATTGCGCAACCGGCGTATGGCGCCAGATATTGTAGTGCAGCAGACTCGGACGCCGTGGCCACGACAACAATGGTATTTGACAGTGCATCATGCTCTTCCAGCTTGCGTACCACGTTGGAGATGGTAGACGCTTTCTGTCCGATAGCGACATAAATACACTTAATACCCGAATCACGCTGGTTGATAATCGTATCAATCGCCAGTGCGGTTTTACCAGTCTGACGGTCACCGATAACCAACTCACGCTGACCACGACCGATTGGAATCATGGCATCAACGGACTTGTAACCGGTCTGGACGGGCTGATCAACGGATTGACGATCGATAACGCCAGGCGCAATCGCTTCAACCGCAGAAAAACCATCGTGTTCAACCGGGCCTTTACCATCAATCGGTGCGCCCAGCGTATTGACAACACGACCCAGCAGGCCACGGCCAACCGGTACTTCCAGAATACGACCGGTACATTTTACTTTATTACCTTCGGCCAGATCCTCATACGGACCCATAACGACCGCACCAACAGAGTCTCGCTCCAGGTTAAGTGCAATCGCATAACGGTTGCCAGGCAGGGAAATCATCTCCCCCTGCATCACATCAGCAAGACCGTTTACATGAATGATCCCATCACTGACGGAAACAATGGTACCTTCATTGTGAGCTTCGCTCACTACATTGAACTGAGCAATTCGCTGCTTGATCAGTTCACTGATTTCGGTGGAATTCAGTTGCATGCTCCAGTCCCCTTAAGACTGCAAGACGTCTGTCAAACGTTCAAGACGGCCACGAATACTGCCATCTATCACCATATCGCCAGCGCGAATAATTACGCCAGCTATAACAGACTTATCAATTTTGCAATTCAGCTTAACTTTACGTGACAGACGTTGTTCCATCGCTGCAGCTATCTTGGATAACTGCTGTTCATTTAACGCTGCAGCAGAAATGACATCGACATCTACCGTCGATTCCAGTTCAGCCCGATGTTGAACAAATTGAGCCAGCACTTCGGAAAGCACTGACAAACGCCCGTTTTCAGCCATCACCCTAATCAGGTTCTGGCACGCATCATCCAGCTCGTCACCACATACGGCAATGAATGTCTTCGCCATCGTCTGGGGCGCAACGGCTCCAGAAAGTAACTCAGCAATGTGTTCATTACGCGCGACTTCAGCAACAAATGTCAGCATTTGTTGCCAGTGGTCAACTGACTGGCTTTCAACGGCAAAGTCAAAAGCTGCTTTGGCGTAGGGGCGAGCTACTGTGACAAATTCAGACATCAGCCCCTCCCTCCTTACAGTTCGGCGACAAGTTTATCAACGATGTCGCTGTTAGCAGCTTCATCCACGGAACGTTCAATAATTTTCTCGGCACCGGCAATAGCCAACATAGCAACGTGCTTACGTAACTCTTCGTAGGCACGTTTGCGCTCGGCGTCAATTTCAGCCTGCGCTTGTGCCACAATTTTGTTACGCTCCGCTTCCGCTTCAACTTTAGCATTGTCCATAATCTGAGCACGCTGCTTATTAGCCTGCTCAACAATGACTAGCGCTTCCGCTTTGGCTTTCTTTAATTGATCGGTCGCATTGGCCTGCGCTAAGTTCAGATCTTTTTTGGCTCGTTCAGCAGAAGCCAGACCGTCAGCAATTTCTTTCTGACGTTTCTCAATGGCATCCATAATCGGCGGCCATATATACTTCATGCAGAACCAGACAAACAGAACAAATGCAATGGCCTGGCCGAGGATTGTAGCGTTAAGATTCACAGCACAATGCCTCTTCTTAGTTAAATAACTTGATGTTTTTCACCATGGCAATAAATCTTGCTTAAGCTACGGCAAACATCACATACAGACCCAGACCAACAGCAATCATCGGGATAGCATCCACCAGACCCATAACGATAAAGAACTGTGTCCGCAGCAGAGGAATCAGATCAGGCTGACGAGCAGCACCTTCCAAAAATTTACCACCCAGAATGCCGATACCGATCGCAGCACCGATAGCCGCCAAACCCATCATTAAAGCGGCAGCCATGTACAGCAGATCCACACTCAGGTTTTCCATGACAGTCTCCAGTTTTTTTCAATTAAAACGTTTGTAGTGTTGAAAGAAAATTAATGCTCTTCAGATGCCATCGAAAGATAAACAACCGTCAGAACCATGAAAATAAAAGCCTGAAGCGAAATGATCAGAATGTGGAAAATGGCCCAAGGCACATTTAATATCCACTGAGACCACCACGGCAGCAGGCCGGCAATCAGGATGAAGATCAACTCACCCGCATACATGTTGCCAAACAGTCGCAAACCTAAAGAAATCGGTTTTGACAGCAGGCTAACACCTTCAAGAATCAGGTTGATAGGAATAAACACAGGGTGATTGAACGGCTGCATGGTCAATTCTTTAACAAATCCACCAATGCCTTTCATCTTGATGCTGTAGAACAGAATCAGGATGAAAACCCCTAACGCCATGGAAAGTGTAATGTTCACGTCCGCGGAAGGTACCACACGTAATGCAGGCAGTCCCAAAACATGCTCACCAATATACGGCAGCAGATCGATAGGCAACAGATCCATCAGATTCATCAGGAAAACCCAGACGAAGACGGTGAGCGCCAACGGAGCAATAAGCTTACTTTTGCCATGGAACATATCGCGTACATTGCTATCTACAAAACCAACGATCAGTTCCACTGCAGCCTGCAGTTTACCCGGCACACCACTGGTGGGGTTTTTAGCAACTTTACGAAAGATAACCAGAAAGAGTATTCCAAGAAGCACAGAGAAAAACATCGAATCGATGTTAATCGACCAGAACCCCGTCCCCACCTGTAAATGTACAAGATGGTGACTGATATACTCTTGCGGAGTAGAGATTTCTCCTGATGCAGACATGATGTCCCTTACCCTTTTGTTGTTAACTACGGTAACGGTTAATGACGGCTGGTGCCACAATCTGCATGACCAGCATTGATAAATACGTCAGGCCAAGCGGGAAAAATGCCGCATGGAACCCGCCTAACGCCACCACCAACAATGCAATGGTGAATAGCACTTTCAGCGCTTCACCCAAAGCAAATGACCAGGCAACGCGTCCTTCCGATGGTTTATGTGTCTGATGACGCAAGGCAAACAGCATAAACAACATATTCGGTAACCAGGCTGCCAATCCCCCACCGAGCGCAGAAGCTGCGGCTTCCAGGCTAACCACACTGAAAATCGCGCTTAACACTAAAAAAGTCACCAATTGTATTAAAAGTGACCACAGCGCTAACTTTCCACTGTAAAGGGATACAGACATGACGCGTGCCCTCTCCGTACCTTTCTCAGAGTTTACTGAATGACGTATAACACTGCCTTTAATGCACCGAGTCAAGCAGCAAAAAACGTGCAAATTATACGGGTCAGCCCATCGAATTCAATCAATAAGTAGCGAAAAGGTGAACAATTATTTAAATTTATTTCCTAAGCCTTATTTCCGCGAACTATCCGGTTAACACATCAATAGTGAAATGAATGTTAACATGCTGCCAATATGTGATATCACTCACATAAAACAAAACAGGTCTTTTTATATCCGATCAGACTTTTTCTTGTCTTTAGCAAAAATAGCTATTTATCTTTTTTAATTTCAATAAGATAAAATAAAACACCAACAAAACACTTACAATACAGCACTCAAACCATCTATTGACATTGTGGATATTTTTTTATCATGTTTTTAACACCTCTCAATGAATTGCACGGTGGTTAAAATCGAAATACGGTAAAAAAAACACCACTGCCGAATACGTTAATCACCAGGCATACATCACGTTTGTAAAAATTTGGTGAATATATTTCATTAGTTTAATGATTATTTCATTCAGATTTATCAGCTTGAGAACGTTACAAATAGTTATAATTTTCTGATGAAAAACAAAATTAGTTCCGTTTAAGAATCACCAAGTGACGTTCTCCAACCAACTCAGGCACAAAAAGTGGAATAATGATTTCCGGGATAATGCCTTCAGGTAAGGCATCCAGCTCATCTTGAGGAACCGTTCCCTTCAGTGCATAAAAACGACCTTCAGGACGGGAAGGTAAATGATCACACCAGTTAACCATATCCTTCAGAGAAGCAAATGCACGGCTTATCACTCCATCAAAAGGAGGAGCTGCCGAAAAGTCTTCCACACGGCTCTGTACCGGCTCAATATTATCGAGATGTAACTCATGCTGAGCCTGACGCAGAAAACGCACCCGTTTTCCCAGACTATCAAGTAAGGTGAAATGTGAATATGGACGAATAATGGCTAACGGTATGCCCGGTAAACCCGGTCCTGTTCCCACATCAATAAAATTCTGTCCCTGGAGATGTTTTTCTATCACCAGACTATCCATGATATGACGAATCAACATTTGCTCAGGATCACGGACTGAAGTCAGATTATAAGCCTTATTCCATTTATGTAGGAGCTCAACATACTGAATAAGCTGATTTTTTTGTTGATCGGTCAGGGAAATACCAGCGGTATCTAACAGGCTATTGAGTTTGTTAAGCACAAGATAATCCTGAATATCACGTTATTAATACAATCTAGCTGTATCTCCACAGCTAGATTTACGGGCTATTTTGCTAAAAACGACTATCAGGCACTGCGGCGCAGCATCCCCTGTTTTTTCAGCCAAACCAGTAAAATTGAGATTGCAGCTGGTGTAATACCAGAAATACGCGATGCCTGGCCAATGGAACCCGGTTTATGATCATTCAACTTTATAATAACCTCATTTGATAATCCGGTTACCTGCTGATAATCCAGTCCTGCGGGCAATAGCGCATTTTCATTGCGGAGTTGTTTTTCAACTTCATCCTGTTGACGGGCAATATACCCTTCATATTTCACCTGAATTTCTACCTGCTCTGCCGCTTTATCATCGGTTAGTGCAGGGGCGAACATCGGTAACCCGGTCAACATAACATAGTTAATTTCCGGACGGCGCAGTAGCTCTTCACCGCTGGCTTCTCGAGAAAGTGGTGTTTTCAGTAAGGAATTAATCTGATCACGATTCTCTGACAACGGATGAACATGAATATCACGCAGGCGCTGCCGTTCCTTCTCAATATTTTCCAACTTCTCGTTGAATGCGGCCCAACGAACATTATCCACCATACCCAATTGACGACCAATTTCCGTCAACCGTAGGTCAGCATTGTCTTCGCGCAGCATCAAACGATATTCAGCCCGCGAAGTAAACATGCGGTAAGGTTCTTTGGTTCCCAATGTGCAGAGATCATCAACTAAAACACCGATGTAAGCTTGATCGCGTCGAGGTGTCCACCCTTCCTGATCAAATGCCAGACGAGCAGCATTCAATCCAGCCAGCATTCCCTGCGCAGCAGCTTCTTCGTAACCGGTTGTCCCGTTGATCTGACCGGCAAAGAAAAGACCGTGAATAAATTTATTTTCCAGTGTCGGTTTTAAATCTCGAGGATCAAAAAAATCATACTCAATAGCATAACCAGGACGAACAATACGGGCATTCTCCATCCCTTGCATGGAACGGACAATCTGCCACTGTATGTCAAATGGTAGGCTGGTAGAAATGCCGTTAGGGTAGATTTCATTGCTGCTCAACCCTTCTGGTTCAAGAAATATCTGGTGGGTATTACGATCGGCAAAACGCATCACCTTGTCTTCAATGGATGGGCAATAGCGTGGCCCGATCCCCGCGATGACGCCAGTGTACATTGGACTACGATCCAAATTATTGCGGATCACCTCATGAGTGCGCTCATTGGTGTGGGTGATATAACAAGGCATCTGTGCCGGATGCTGGCCAGGATCTCCCAGAAAGGAAAAAACAGGCATCGGGTTATCACCGTGCTGTTGCGTCAATACACTGAAATCAATAGTCCGGGCATCTATGCGTGGTGGAGTACCGGTTTTTAAACGTCCGACTCGCAACGGTAATTCACGTAAACGGTGGGCTAATGGAATGGATGGTGGATCGCCAGCTCTACCACCGCTGTAGTTATCCAGACCAATATGTATTTTACCGTCCAGAAATGTTCCTACCGTCAGCACTACGGCTTTGGCACGGAACTTCAATCCCATCTGGGTAATGGCTCCTACAACCTGATCATTTTCCACAATCAGATCGTCAACTGCCTGCTGGAAGATCATCAGATTTGGCTGGTTTTCCAGTGCAGCACGTACTGCTTGGCGATAAAGAACCCGATCGGCTTGTGCACGAGTCGCTCGTACTGCAGGACCTTTACTGATGTTTAGTATCCTAAACTGAATACCCGCTTGATCGATGGCCTTAGCCATCAGTCCACCCATGGCATCAAGTTCTTTTACCAGATGACCTTTCCCTATACCGCCGATAGCCGGGTTACAGGACATCTGTCCCAGCGTATCAATATTGTGTGTCAGTAAGAGGGTTTGACGTCCCATACGGGCCGAGGCCATGGCGGCTTCAGTGCCTGCATGACCACCACCGATCACGATGACGTCAAAAGGATCTGGATAAAACATGGTACTACACCTCGAGTGGTTGCGAATGATCGTTACTAACCTTGGGTGAAGGATTCTACTCAAGTTTATGCCAATGACCAAATGTGTTGGATCGTCGTGTAATTAAAGAAAGATCTTTTTATTTAAAGATCTTCTTATTAGATCTCTTATTAGGATCGACATGTTCTGTGGATAAGGCATGATCCTTTAATGAGATCAATCGATTACTGTTGATCACTAGTTGTGAATGATCGGTGATCCCAGACAGTATAAGCTGGGATCTAAACCTATAGTTATACACAGATTAAAAAACAATCTAACGTTGTTATTGGGATAACTACGGGTTTTACCCCGCTTCTTAAGTGTTTTATCCACAGTTAACTGCTGTATAAATAAGCTATCTGAGTAAATTAACCCATGATCCCAACCATTCTTCTGCGGGATCTTCCGGAATTTCATGTTGGGTTATGTCGATCATCAGGAGATCACCGATCCTTTTTGCGCCTCGATCCTGTAATAGATGATCAACGGTGATTATCGCACCGCAGAATGTGTCATATTCTTTACTGCCTATACCAATGGCACCAAAACGAACTTGGGACAGATCGGGTTTTTGTTCTTCCAGTGCTTCAAACAGCGGCTGTAAGTTATCAGGGATATCACCTGCACCATGAGTCGATGTGACAACCAACCACAAACCGTTGTCCGGAATTTCATTCAGATCAGGCCCATGTAGCATAACGGTGGAAAACCCCTTTTTTTTCAATAACTCTTCCAAATGTTCGGCTACATACTCCGCACTACCGAGTGTACTGCCGCTGATAAGGGTTATGTCAGTCATACATGATCTCACCTGATTAAAGACGGGACATTGTACGCTGTGATTTTTGTGGGATCTACCTGTGGACAATCGGGGGATAAGAATAAAGTATCAAGGAGCAATGGTGCGCATGATCGGGTTCTGTAGTGAGATCAGTGTTTCCGTGGACTGAATTTCATCAATTGTTTGGATCTTGTTGATAAGTACATGTTGTAAGGCGTCGATGGAACGGCACATGACCTTAATAAAGATGCTGTAATGACCCGTGGTGTAATAAGCCTCTACCACTTCTTCCAGATTGTTCAGTTTTTCCAGCGCTGAAGGATAGTCCTTGGCACTTTTCAGGATAATGCCGATGAAACAGCACACGTCGTACCCCAGCTGTTTAGGGTTCACATCAAGTCGGGTACCTATAATGATACCGGCCTGTTTCATCTTTTCTACTCGTACGTGAATGGTTCCCGGGCTGACGGCAAACTGCTTTGCCAGTTCGGCATAAGGTGTTCGGGCATTATCCATTAATACACTAAGAATGCCGCGATCAAGGTCATCAAGGGAATAAGTGTCGGCCATGAAATAGACTCTTTGCTTACTGTTTGGGTGCATTTACTGCTTACAGTATGATTGATCAATGTTTATAGCGAATAATTTTTTTTTCGTTAAAGAAAGAGTGAGTCCATTAAACAATAAGCACAATAAATGCTGAAACTTGTTTATAAGTAATAAGCAACGAATTATTTTTTTTCATGATGGAAACGACGCAAAAGACGGCTTTTCAAGCCGGTATCGAAGCGCCAGATATGATCGAATATCCGTAATATTCCAGGCTTACCGTGATCGGACATAGCGACAGCGTGGAAACGGTGATGAAGTTGTTGCTGGCGGCGTCTGACTTTATTGATGACATCGTCAGGCAATCTCTGAGCAATAAAATCAGAAATAATGACGGCATCGGCATCCCGCCATGATGAATCGTTCATTTTATCCATTAGTGTTGTTATACAGTTCGTCAGATCGGTACCGCCGCGAAATGTTTGATTAAGAAAACGAATTACCTGTTCAATTCCGTCTGCTGAAGTCAATTCGTAACTTATTATCTCGTTAGAGAACAACATAATATAACAACGGCGATTATCCGCCAGAGCCACTCTCATCAAAGCCAGACAAAATGCTTTTGCGCAGCGTTCGTTAAATCCCCCCATAGAACCAGAGGTATCGACACAGACGATAAATGGCCCTCGAGGTTGTTGTTCATTCTGTTGATGGATTACGGGTCGTTCTACTATTTTTTCACGCCAGTTTTCACCCTGCAGGCGATAGGTCAACAGTTGGTGTTCCAGAAGTCGCCGGTAAAATTCGTATTCCAGTTCGTCGATACCCACGGTGGAGAGTTCGGTGGGTAATAGCCGCAGAATATCGTCGCTCTGATGAATGCCGTTCACCTGTTCGGGTAGGGTGGCGAGTTCCCGAACCATCACTCGGAATTCCTCTTTTTGCGCATCGTGACTCAGGATGGATTTTGTTTCCTGGCTGCGACCCAGTCTTTCCGCCAAACGTTGTAGTTCTGGCTGTTGTTTCAGGAAGTTGCCAATATCCAGCAGCGCTTTGAGATCGGTTTTTATCAGCTTACTGGCACTGAGATCCCACAATCGACCCGCGGCGGTTTCATTTTCAGCCAGAATGGGTTCTAGCGCTCCGCTCAGAGTTAAACGCCGCTGTAGTTCATCCAGCAGATTATCCCGTTCCTGTTCCATTATCTGCTGGTGCAGAGTCAGTGTTTGCAATGTCAGGCTGACATGCCATCGCTGCATAAATAAAGAGTGCAAACCGCTGGTTATTTTTTGTTCAATCTGGCGTTCGGGTGTGTTAATCAGTTTATCTGCCGGAGAGAAAAACGGTGAATCTACCGTGTTCAGCATGGACATTATTTTCGGTAGACTGGCTTGAAATGTCTGGCTGCTGGCTAACCGGGTGTTTTGATAACAATTGAACTCTTTTTCCAGATCTGGAGGCGTCTGAGTGCTGCGCAACCGCTGTTTGAGGTTATCCTTCCACATTGGAAGATCGTTCAATAGTGCTTTTTTCAGACGAGGATACTTTTCGAAATACATCACAAACTGAGGCGTAGCCAGCAGTGTGGCAATGAGATCATCCAACAGATCGTTTTCATCAATGGACAATAGCATCTCTAAAGATTCCAGCGTCAGCATTGTTTTTACTCCCGTTGTGACTGTTCTATCTGTTCATTGACCTGTTGCAGACTTTCTTCAATCTTTGCCAACCACTCTTGAGGGACAAACAAACAAGGTTGATGTCGTTCAAATAGTCGCCGTTGTTCCTGTAATTGAATTTTCAGCGTTTCGTATTCCTGAGCGATATCTTCCGGCAGAGTACAATTTATTTTATCTGGTAGCGATAAAATTGAACTTTGCAAGCTGATATCCCTGATGATCAGATACTGATGTTCGTCCACCAGCATATCCAACTGCTGACTAAACCCTACGTTATTCAGTTTACCGCGGATTTCACCACCTTTTTGCAACCAACTGGTTAGTTTTTCTCTGTCTATAATCACATGGGTTACAGTGTGATCCTTGATAATCAACGGTTTTTGCAGTACCAACGTGAGTGTCGGCGTTGTTATGGTATCCGGTAGCGTGTAATGTGGTGTTCTGCCAAAGAAAGAACCTTGTTTTTCAACTCTGAATGCCTGCAACTCACTCTGTTGTTGTTGATATTGCTGACGCTTTGCATTTAATTGCTGCAACCGGAACAGCAATGTCCGTTGTTGATAGGATTGTTCAGTCATCAACAACTCTAACTGTTGCTCCACCAGATGGAGTGAGTCAAGATCGTGCCATAAACAGTCTTTCAGCAGGATGATATCCACAGATGTAATTGATTCACGACCACTGAAAAAGGCACAGGCCTTCAACAGGCGAATTGCTTTTTTCCATCGCCGATCAGAGATATAAGGGGCGTTTTCCTGCGTTTCCAGTTGTTGGCGCAACTGGTAAATCAGCTCAAAACAAATCCCCGGTAAAGGGATGTTATCGATATCGGACTGCCATTGGTGGTATTCTTCATCGCTGACGCTAAGCCCAGCGCTGACCGGATTTTCGTTGTCATTACTGTTGCTGGTGAGTAATGCGAGGAAATTATGTTTGTCCTGCACCCGATCAAGCCACAGGCGGATAAGCATGCGGTCATACAATGCTTCCAGGCTGTTGTCGGCTTCAGGTAATTCATTGGATGCGGTAACCAATAAGCGCATAGGAATGGGATCTTCACTATTACCATTGCGAAAACGGCGTTCATTTATTGCTGTTAGCAAGGTGTTCAGAATGGCGGGGCCCGCTTTCCATATTTCATCCAGAAAGACGATTTCAGCTTCCGGCAGATAACCGGTCGTCAAACGCTGATAGCGTCCTTCATCTTTCAATGCCTGAATAGATAGCGGACCGAATACTTCTTCTGGTGTAGAGAAGCGAGTCATCAGATATTCAAAGGCAATAGCGTGTTTAAAGGCATATTTAAGACGCCTGGCTATCAGACTCTTTGCTATCCCGGGAGGGCCTAATAAAAAGACGCTCTCGCCGCTTAGCGCAGCCAGAAGGCATAGACGAATGGCGTGCTGCCGTTCATAAAGACCGTGTTCAAGGGCGTGGCTGAGTCGAGCAATTCTGTCAGCCAGTGCTGTGGGCTGTATCATAATTAATCCATCGTTCCCGTGTGTTGCAGCCAGGAAGTGCAAAAATAAACGTCAAAAGACTACTTTTTACTCATACTCTGTTTGTTGATTATTGGCACTGTTAGTGACGTTAATCAATAAAGGTTCCTTACCAAATAGGCAAACGGTAATTTAAAAAATAGGTTTTTGCGGCGATTTGTGCATACTGTGCGTTTTCGGGCTAGTGCAACCAGGAATGGTCCGATTCGTTAATAAATTAATAACAGAAGACAAGGTTTATGAGTTCTGAACATAAACGTTCACTTCCGGCAATAACGCTGGCTGCGATTGGGGTGGTCTATGGTGATATTGGTACCAGCCCTCTGTATACGCTTCGAGAGTGTCTGTCCGGACAGTTTGGTTTTGGGGTTGAACCTGATTCCGTATTCGGTTTTCTCTCTCTGATTTTTTGGCTTTTGATTCTGGTCGTGTCCCTGAAATATCTCACCTATGTGATGCGTGCGGATAATGCGGGTGAAGGTGGCATACTGACGTTAATGTCTCTCGCCGGGCGAAACACATCAGATCGAATGACCTCTGTGCTAGTGATCATGGGCTTGATCGGTGGCAGTTTTTTTTATGGAGAGGTTGTTATTACACCGGCTATTTCAGTGCTGTCAGCGATTGAAGGTCTGGATATTGCTGCCCCTTCTCTGGATTCTTACATTATCCCCATTTCCGTTGTTGTACTGACATTGTTGTTTATGATTCAGAAACATGGGACTGGAAGCGTGGGAAAATTGTTTGCCCCGGTGATGCTACTGTGGTTTTTGTCTCTGGGAATTCTTGGTGCCCGCGGTGTTATCGCCAATCCAGAAGTGTTACGGGCGCTGAATCCTAAATGGGCGATTAACTTTTTTATTGAATATAAGTTGGTGGCTTTTTTCGCGCTTGGTGCCGTGGTACTTGCTATTACCGGGGTGGAAGCCCTTTATGCCGATATGGGACACTTTGGTAAATTACCCATTCGTATTGCCTGGTTTTCGGCAGTACTGCCTTCACTAGTGTTGAATTATTTCGGGCAAGGAGCGTTACTGCTGAAAGACCCTGATGCCATCAAAAACCCATTTTTCCTTCTGGCACCTGACTGGGCATTGATACCGTTATTGATTCTGGCAACCTTGGCAACCATCATTGCATCTCAGGCAGTGATTTCCGGCGTGTTTTCCTTAACTCGTCAGGCGGTTCGACTTGGCTATTTACCGCCAATGCGTATTGTTCATACCTCTGACATGGAATCCGGGCAGATTTATATTCCGGCAGTTAACTGGTTGTTATATATCGCTGTGGTCATTGTGATTGTCAGCTTTGAACACTCCAGTAATCTGGCGGCCGCATATGGTATCGCGGTGACGGGTACGATGGTGTTGACCAGTATTCTTTCCTGTACCGTGGCAATCAAAAACTGGCACTGGTATCGCTATCTTGTGTGGTTGTTGCTAGTCGTATTATTGATGATCGATTTGCCCATGTTCCTGGCTAATATGAGCAAGATTGTTTCCGGTGGCTGGCTACCTCTGACGTTGGGATTGGTGATGTTTATCATCATGACGACCTGGAAAAGCGAACGCTTTGGCTTGTTGCGTCGTATTCATGAGCATGGAAACTCACTGGATGCGATGATTGTTTCACTGGAGAAGAATCCGCCAGTGCGCGTGCCAGGAACCGCTGTCTATCTTTCCCGCGCTACTCATGTGATTCCTTTTGCACTGTTGCATAACCTGAAACATAACAAGATATTACATGAACGCGTAGTATTGATGACCATCAGGACGGAAGATGCACCTTATGTACATAATGCCAAACGGGTATCAGTGGAACAGCTATCCGCCTCATTCTGGCGTGTGATTGCCAGTTACGGTTGGCGTGAAACACCTAATGTGGAAGAGGTCTTCCACCGTTGCTGGCAAGATGGCTTAACCTGTCAAATGATGGAAACCACTTTTTTCCTGTCTAATGAATCGTTGAGTATGGGGAAACGTCCATGGTATCTGCGCTTGCGTGGTAAATTGTTCATGATGCTGAGCCGTAATGCGCTACGCGCTGCTGATCAGTTTGAAATACCACCTAACCGATTGATTGAATTGGGTATTCAGGTGGAAATATGACAAGTGAGTCGAACGTAAAAATGATGTGAATGCCCCCTATTTGCGTGAACCGTGCCATCCCCCGGCACGGTTATTTTATTAATCCATAATTACCAGTCTTACTGCTTACCAGACGATTAACGCATTACTTTTCATATTCAGACACTCCGGTTCTTACTTTTGTTGAACAAGCGAAACGTTTCGATGATGATCACATTTTGATAATATTATCGTTGCCTTCTGGCGATGTTTTTTTACACTATCCTGGAAGCGAAACGTTTCGCTGTTAGGATATAGAATATGAAAAAAGGTGCGTTGCTAAATTCCGAAGTTTCTTCTGTTATTTCCCGGCTTGGGCATACCGATCAAATTGTGATTGGGGATGCGGGGTTACCCATTCCGGAAATGACGACCCGTATCGATCTGGCATTAACCCACAATGTACCTACTTTTTTGCAGATACTTGAAGTGGTAACAACAGAGATGCAGGTTGAGGCGGCCATTCTGGCCGAAGAAATTATCGAGAAAAATCCACAACTCCATGACGCACTGCTTAATCATTTGAAACAACTTGAGCTACACCAGGGAAACTTAATTTCATTGCATTACATAAGTCATGAAGATTTTAAAAAACAAAGTGGGAAAAGCCGGGCTATTATTCGCAGCGGAGAGTGCTCTCCCTATGCGAATGTGATCCTTTGTGCTGGCGTAACGTTCTGAGGCATAGATGCAACCTTTACTGCAATTGCAAGGCATCACCAAAACCTTCCCCGGTGTGAAGGCACTTTCAGGCGCAGCCCTGAATGTCTATCCCGGTAAAGTAATGGCGTTGGTGGGAGAAAATGGCGCCGGTAAGTCCACCATGATGAAAGTACTAACCGGTATCTATCGTAAAGATGCGGGTAGTATTCATTTCTTGGGCAAGGAAGTGGATTTCAGCGGCCCTAAAGCATCTCAGGAAGCGGGTATAGGGATTATCCATCAGGAGTTAAACCTGATTCCCCAACTGACGATTGCAGAAAATATTTTTTTGGGTCGTGAATTTACTAATCGTTTTGGTCGTATCGACTGGCCGCAGATGTATGCTGAGGCAAATAAACTGCTTCAGCGTCTTAATCTGCGTTATGACAGCCGTCGTCTGGTGGGAGATCTCTCCATTGGTGAGCAACAAATGGTGGAGATTGCCAAGGTATTAAGCTTCGAATCCAAAGTCATCATTATGGATGAACCGACCGATGCGTTGACGGATACTGAAACGGCCTCCTTGTTCAAAGTGATTAAAGAGCTTCAGTCCCATGGTTGCGGCATTGTTTACATCTCTCATCGCCTGAAAGAAATCTTTGAAATCTGCGACGACGTCACGGTATTCCGTGACGGTCAGTTTATCGGTGAGAGCCCGGTCAATGATTTACAGGAAGACGCTCTTATCGAAATGATGGTGGGCCGCAAGTTGGAAGATCAATATCCGCGGCTTGATCAGGCACCCGGTGACGTGCGCTTGCAGGTGACTGAGCTTTCTGGTCCCGGCGCAAAAAATGTAAGCTTTTCGCTGCGTAAAGGTGAAATTCTTGGTGTAGCGGGATTGATGGGTGCCGGCCGTACCGAGTTGATGAAAATTCTTTATGGCGCATTACCCCGTACCCACGGTTCTGTGTTCCTTGATGGGCGTGAAATTATTACCCATTCGCCACAAGATGGGTTGGTAAATGGGATCGTCTACATTTCTGAAGACCGCAAACGTGATGGTTTGGTGTTAGGCATGTCGGTGAAAGAGAATATGTCGTTGACGGCATTACGTTACTTCAGCCGAAAAGGTGGTTCACTCAAGCATGCCAAGGAACAACAGGCAGTCAGTGATTTTATCCGGATGTTCAATATTCGTACGCCGACAATGGAGCAGACTATCGGTCTGTTGTCCGGTGGTAACCAGCAGAAGGTCGCCATTGCCCGTGGTTTGATGACGCGACCGAAAGTATTGATCCTTGATGAACCTACCCGCGGTGTGGATGTTGGGGCAAAGAAGGAAATCTATCAGCTAATCAATCAATTCAAACAAGAAGGGCTGAGTATCATTCTGGTGTCATCGGAAATGCCTGAAATTTTAGGTATTAGCGATCGCATTATTGTTATGCATGAAGGCTGCCTGAGCGGTGAATTCCCGATTGAGCAAGCTACCCAGGAAACGCTGATGGCTGCGGCCGTTGGTAAGCAATACGGCGCAAAGCAGGAGTAAATCACATATGAATTCCCAATCTGTTACAGCAAAAAGCTGGTTCAGCAAAGAGTGGCTGCTGGAACAAAAATCGTTGATTGCCCTGTTGATTCTTATCGCTGTGGTTTCCTCGATGAGTCCCAATTTTTTTACGCTGAATAATCTGTTCAATATTCTGCAGCAAACTTCTGTTAACGCCATCATGGCTGTGGGAATGACGCTGGTTATCCTGACATCGGGTATTGATCTTTCAGTCGGTTCGCTATTGGCGCTGACTGGCGCTGTTGCCGCTTCAATTGTCGGGATGGAAATCAATGCGCTGGTTGCTATATTCAGTGCGCTGGCACTCGGGGCAGTGATTGGCGCCGGTACCGGAGTTATTGTCGCCAAAGGTCGGGTTCAGGCGTTTATCGCTACGCTGGTGATGATGATGCTGCTGCGTGGTGTCACCATGGTGTATACCAGCGGAAGTCCTATTAATACCGGTTTTTCTGCACAAGCAGATGCGTTAGGCTGGTTTGGCATCGGGCGTCCTTTAGGTGTACCTACGCCAATCTGGATTATGGCGGTGGTATTCCTTGCTGCCTGGTACATGCTGCACCATACCCGCATTGGGCGTTATATCTATGCGTTGGGTGGTAATGAAGCGGCGACCCGTCTTTCAGGGATTAGTGTCGACAAGGTTAAAATTGTCGTCTATTCATTGTGCGGTCTGTTATCGGCGCTGGCGGGTATTATCGAAGTTGCCCGTTTGTCTTCGGCTCAGCCAACGGCAGGGACGGGTTATGAGCTGGACGCCATTGCGGCGGTTGTGCTGGGTGGTACCAGTTTGTCTGGTGGTAAAGGGCGTGTATTTGGAACCTTAATTGGTGCCCTGATTTTAGGGTTTTTGAATAACGGACTAAATCTATTAGGTGTTTCTTCTTACTATCAGATGATCGTCAAGGCAGTCGTTATTTTGCTGGCGGTTTTGGTAGATAACAAAAGCAGTAAATAACCTTCATTCACACAGGAATTGAGATATGAATTTAAAGAAGCTTGCTACTCTAGTTTCCGCTATTGCTCTGAGTGCTACGGTCAGTACCAACGCTATGGCAAAGGATACTATTGCCCTGGTGATTTCTACGTTAAATAACCCTTTCTTTGTTTCATTGAAAGACGGAGCGCAAAAAGAAGCGGATAAACTGGGTTATAACCTGGTTGTACTGGACTCTCAAAACAATCCAGCTAAAGAACTGGCCAACGTGCAGGATTTAACCGTGCGTGGTACCAAAGTGTTACTGATCAACCCGACTGATTCTGACGCCGTGGGTAACGCCGTTAAAATGGCTAATAAGGCCAAGATTCCAGTGATAACACTAGACCGTGTTGCTGCCAGTGGTGAAGTCGTAAGTCATGTTGCTTCTGATAACACATTCGGCGGTAAAATTGCTGGCGATTTTATCGCTAGAAAACTGGGCAAAGGTGCCAAAGTTATTCAATTGGAAGGTCTTGCCGGGACTTCTGCCGCACGTGAACGTGGTGCTGGCTTTATGAAATCAGCCGAGAAGAACAAGTTTGTCATTCTGGCCAGCCAGCCAGCTGACTTCGATCGTACCAAAGGTCTGAATGTAATGCAGAACTTGCTGACGGCGCATCCTGATGTACAAGCTGTATTCGCTCAGAATGACGAAATGGCATTGGGTGCAATTCGTGCGTTGCAGATTGCGGGTAAAAATGGCGTCATGGTTGTTGGCTTTGACGGTACGGCAGACGGCATTAAAGCGGTTGAAAGTGGCAAAATGGCAGCGACTGTAGCTCAACGTCCGGATCAGATCGGCGTGATCGGTGTTGAAACTGCGGATAGAGTGCTGAAAGGCGAAAAAGTACAGGCCATCATTCCTGTTGATCTGAAACTGGTTACCAAATAATAAAAAGCGGTGCTGTGTGCCACTCTGATTGAGTGGCACACGATTAACTTTGGGGTTTTACGTAATGAAATCAGGCAAGCTGGTAGTATTGGGCAGTATCAATGCGGACCATATTCTGAATCTCGAGCAGTTTCCCCGGCCGGGTGAAACGGTGATCGGTAAGCAATATGGTGTGGCATTTGGTGGTAAAGGCGCCAATCAGGCTGTAGCTGCCGGACGCAGTGGAGCAGTTATCTCTTTTATCGCCTGCGTGGGTGATGATGATATGGGTACTCGCATTCGTCAGCAGCTTGCCAGCGACAATATTGATGTTTCTGCCGTAGAAAAGATATCTGGAGAGACGACAGGTGTCGCGCTGATTTTCGTTAATGGCGAAGCTGAGAATATGATCGGTATTCATGCCGGAGCCAACGCTGCCGTCACACCAGCGTACCTCAAGTTGTATCAGCAAAAAATCATTGATGCATCGGCGTTGTTAATGCAGTTGGAATCTCCGTTGGAAACCGTTACTGCCGCTGCCAGGCTGGCACATGAACAGGGAACGCAGGTTATTCTTAACCCCGCGCCTGCCTGTCATCTTCCAGACGAGTTGTTATCGCTGGTGGATATTATTACGCCTAATGAAACTGAAGCGCAGATCCTGACTGGTGTTGCTGTTGAAACGGAAGAAGACGCTCAGCGAGCTGCCCGGGTATTGCACGATAAAGGTATTAAAACGGTACTAATCACATTAGGAAGTCGTGGCGTCTGGTTGAGCGAACAGGGGCTGGGACAACGTATTCCTGGTTTTCGCGTGAAAGCGGTTGATACTATCGCCGCTGGTGATACGTTCAACGGTGCGTTGGTGACTGCGTTACTGGAAAAACAGCCGATGGTGACTGCGGTGAGGTTTGCTCATGCTGCCGCCGCTATTGCCGTGACGCGTTATGGCGCACAACCTTCAGTACCATGGCGTGAAGAGATCGATGCTTTCTTGCAAGCACAGGGGTGATCTTTGACCACAATGAAAGATGTTGCCCGTCTTGCCGGGGTCTCGACTTCAACAGTTTCCCACGTTATCAATAACAATCGCTTTGTCAGCGATGCAATTCGTAACAAAGTGATGAATGTGGTCGATCAGTTGAATTATGCGCCGTCGGCGGTGGCTCGCAGCCTTAAGATCAATCAGACCAGAACTATCGGAATGTTACTCACCGCCAGTAGCAACCCGTTTTATGCTGAAGTAGTGCGTGGCGTAGAGCGTTGTTGTTATGAACGCGGATATAGTCTGATTCTATGTAATACCGAAGGTGATCATGACCGCATGAGCCGCAGTTTGGAAACATTGCTACAAAAGCGGGTCGATGGATTACTGCTTATGTGCACTGAAAGTCATATGCCGTCACCGGATATTCTTCGCCGCTACCCGTCAATACCTACAGTGATGATGGACTGGGCACCTTTTGAAGGGAGCAGTGACGTCATTAAGGACAACTCTCTACAGGGTGGAGAGATGGCAACAAACTATCTTATTTCGCAAGGCTACCAGAAAATAGCCTGCATTGCCGGGCCGCAAGATAAGACAACCGCCTATAACCGACTTGTGGGGTATCGCAATGCGATGAATCAGGCAGGATTATCCGTTTTTGATGATTATGTGGTGGTTGGTGATTTTGAGTTCGAAACTGGTTTTCGCGCTATGCAGCAACTGCTGTTGTTAAAAGATCGACCTGATGCCGTATTTACCAGTAATGATGCAATGGCTGTTGGTGTTTACCATGCTTTGTATCAGGCGGGGCTCTCTGTTCCTGATGATATGTCTGTCGTAGGATATGATGATATTGAACTGGCCCGTTATATGTCACCGCCTTTGACGACGATTCATCAGCCAAAGGATGAGCTGGGTGAACTGGCGATAGATACGCTACTACATCGGTTGGAACATCCTGATACTGAGCCGAATGTCCTGGTTCTTACACCAGAATTGATAGTTCGAGAATCCGTTGGTAAACGGTAAGTCATTCTCCTCATATACTCCGCTATAAGCACTGAAAAGATCAGCATAACGTGGTTTATTCCCGCGTATCGGTGAAAAAAAACGCACTTGTGATTTTTTTTGCAATTACCCCTTGTCAGGCCAGGAGAAGTGCCTATAATGCGCCTCCACTGACCCGGTGCTGGTGAACAACACAACACAGAGTCAGGCCGGGAAAAACGAATTATTCGTTGACTCTGCAAGAGGATGGCGTAGTATACGCGACCTCACGTCGGCGGCAGCGCCGCGACGAACGCTCTTTAACAATATAATCAGACAATCTGTGTGGGCACTCACAGGACCCTATCGTAATCAATACGAAAAGACTTGAAGAGTGACTGACAGTAAATTCATTACGAATAGACAGTTATAAATTCTTTGAGCATCGCTTCTTCGGAAGCACATCAAACAAATCTTAAATTGAAGAGTTTGATCATGGCTCAGATTGAACGCTGGCGGCAGGCCTAACACATGCAAGTCGAGCGGCAGCGGGGGGAAGCTTGCTTCCCCGCCGGCGAGCGGCGGACGGGTGAGTAATGTCTGGGGATCTGCCTGATGGAGGGGGATAACTACTGGAAACGGTAGCTAATACCGCATGACGTCGCAAGACCAAAGTGGGGGACCTTAGGGCCTCACGCCATTGGATGAACCCAGATGGGATTAGCTGGTAGGTGAGGTAATGGCTCACCTAGGCGACGATCTCTAGCTGGTCTGAGAGGATGACCAGCCACACTGGAACTGAGACACGGTCCAGACTCCTACGGGAGGCAGCAGTGGGGAATATTGCACAATGGGGGAAACCCTGATGCAGCCATGCCGCGTGTATGAAGAAGGCCTTCGGGTTGTAAAGTACTTTCAGCGGGGAGGAAGGGGAGCACTTTAATAGAGTGTTTCATTGACGTTACCCGCAGAAGAAGCACCGGCTAACTCCGTGCCAGCAGCCGCGGTAATACGGAGGGTGCAAGCGTTAATCGGAATGACTGGGCGTAAAGCGCACGCAGGCGGTCTGTTAAGTTGGATGTGAAATCCCCGGGCTTAACCTGGGAACTGCATTCAAAACTGACAGACTAGAGTCTCGTAGAGGGGGGTAGAATTCCAGGTGTAGCGGTGAAATGCGTAGAGATCTGGAGGAATACCGGTGGCGAAGGCGGCCCCCTGGACGAAGACTGACGCTCAGGTGCGAAAGCGTGGGGAGCAAACAGGATTAGATACCCTGGTAGTCCACGCTGTAAACGATGTCGACTTGAAGGTTGTGGCCTTGAGCCGTGGCTTTCGGAGCTAACGCGTTAAGTCGACCGCCTGGGGAGTACGGCCGCAAGGTTAAAACTCAAATGAATTGACGGGGGCCCGCACAAGCGGTGGAGCATGTGGTTTAATTCGATGCAACGCGAAGAACCTTACCTACTCTTGACATCCTCAGAAGAGACTGGAGACAGACTCGTGCCTTCGGGAACTGAGAGACAGGTGCTGCATGGCTGTCGTCAGCTCGTGTTGTGAAATGTTGGGTTAAGTCCCGCAACGAGCGCAACCCTTATCCTTTGTTGCCAGCGCGTAATGGCGGGAACTCAAGGGAGACTGCCGGTGATAAACCGGAGGAAGGTGGGGATGACGTCAAGTCATCATGGCCCTTACGAGTAGGGCTACACACGTGCTACAATGGCGCATACAAAGAGAAGCGAACTCGCGAGGGCAAGCGGACCTCATAAAGTGCGTCGTAGTCCGGATTGGAGTCTGCAACTCGACTCCATGAAGTCGGAATCGCTAGTAATCGTAGATCAGAATGCTACGGTGAATACGTTCCCGGGCCTTGTACACACCGCCCGTCACACCATGGGAGTGGGTTGCAAAAGAAGTAGGTAGCTTAACCTTCGGGAGGGCGCTTACCACTTTGTGATTCATGACTGGGGTGAAGTCGTAACAAGGTAACCGTAGGGGAACCTGCGGTTGGATCACCTCCTTACCAAAGATAGCCGTTGTGTGAAGTGCTCACACAGATTGTCTGATGAAAACAGAGCGCGCGTCAGCGAAGCCGACATGATGTGTCCCCTTCGTCTAGAGGCCTAGGACACCGCCCTTTCACGGCGGTAACAGGGGTTCGAATCCCCTAGGGGACGCCAAAAATGACAGTGGGTGAAAGGCACGGTCGACGATAACCTAAAGCTGATTAGCGATAGTCAGGTTTATGTTATTTGCTCTTTAACAATCTGGAACAAGCTGAAAATTGAAACGATACAGCGAAACCTGCCTTGATGGCGGGAGTTGGCTGTATCAGAGTCTCTCAAATAATCGCATCCCGGATATTCCGAATCGATGAATGAGCGAGCCCGATGAAGACAAGGCGTACCGCACGGAGGAAGCGCAGTGGACGTGATGTCCATGAGCATACCGAGTACGGCACAACGCAGTATTCATGAGGCGCAGCCATTCAGAAAAGAAGAAACACCTTCGGGTTGTGAGGTTAAGCGACTAAGCGTACACGGTGGATGCCTAGGCAGTCAGAGGCGATGAAGGGCGTGCTAATCTGCGAAAAGCGTCGGCAAGGTGATATGAACCGTTATACCCGACGATACCCGAATGGGGAAACCCAGTGTGTTTCGACACACTATCATGTCATGAATCCATAGTGACATGAGGCGAACCGGGGGAACTGAAACATCTCAGTACCCCGAGGAAAAGAAATCAACCGAGATTCCCCCAGTAGCGGCGAGCGAACGGGGAAGAGCCCAGAACCAGAATCAGTTTGTGCATCAGTGGAAGCGTCTGGAAAGTCGCACGGTACAGGGTGATAGTCCCGTACACAAAGATGCACTTGCTGTGAGTTCGACGAGTAGGGCGGGACACGAGATATCCTGTCTGAAGATGGGGGGACCATCCTCCAAGGCTAAATACTCCTGACTGACCGATAGTGAACCAGTACCGTGAGGGAAAGGCGAAAAGAACCCCGGCGAGGGGAGTGAAACAGAACCTGAAACCGTGTACGTACAAGCAGTGGGAGCCCCACCACCAAAGCATTCTCTGGTGATGAAGGCAGTGCAACAGCAGCATCGCGGTGGCGGCGCGTCTTTTGCGACGCCCAACACACAAGACAAGCGGTGAGTGCTTTGGGGTGGGGTGACTGCGTACCTTTTGTATAATGGGTCAGCGACTTATATTTTGTAGCAAGGTTAACCGAATAGGGGAGCCGCAGGGAAACCGAGTCTTAACTGGGCGTCAAGTTGCAAGGTATAGACCCGAAACCCGGTGATCTAGCCATGGGCAGGTTGAAGGTTGGGTAACACTAACTGGAGGACCGAACCGACTAATGTTGAAAAATTAGCGGATGACTTGTGGCTGGGGGTGAAAGGCCAATCAAACCGGGAGATAGCTGGTTCTCCCCGAAAGCTATTTAGGTAGCGCCTCGTGAAGTCATCTTCGGGGGTAGAGCACTGTTTCGACTAGGGGGCCATCCCGGCTTACCAACTCGATGCAAACTGCGAATACCGAAGAATGTTATCACGGGAGACACACGGCGGGTGCTAACGTCCGTCGTGAAGAGGGAAACAACCCAGACCGCCAGCTAAGGTCCCAAAGTCATGGTTAAGTGGGAAACGATGTGGGAAGGCCCAGACAGCCAGGATGTTGGCTTAGAAGCAGCCATCATTTAAAGAAAGCGTAATAGCTCACTGGTCGAGTCGGCCTGCGCGGAAGATGTAACGGGGCTAAACCATGCACCGAAGCTGCGGCAGCGGACATATCACTTAAGACAATTATGCGAAAACCGATTGACGGAGCGCCGCGACGTCAATGTGTTGATTACGTCGAGTTGACTTAAGGATATGTCCGTTGGGTAGGGGAGCGTTCTGTAAGCCGTTGAAGGTGGTCTGTGAGGATTGCTGGAGGTATCAGAAGTGCGAATGCTGACATAAGTAACGATAATGCGGGTGAAAAACCCGCACGCCGGAAGACCAAGGGTTCCTGTCCAACGTTAATCGGGGCAGGGTGAGTCGACCCCTAAGGCGAGGCCGAAAGGCGTAGTCGATGGGAAACAGGTTAATATTCCTGTACTGGGTGTTACTGCGAAGGGGGGACGGAGAAGGCTATGTTGGCCGGGCGACGGTTGTCCCGGTTTAAGCGTGTAGGTGGGTGCTCCAGGCAAATCCGGAGCGCTATTAACGCCGAGGCGTGATGACGAGGCACTACGGTGTCGAAGTGACAAATGCCACGCTTCCAGGAAAAGCCCCTAAGCATCAGGTAACATCGAATCGTACCCCAAACCGACACAGGTGGTCAGGTAGAGAATACTCAGGCGCTTGAGAGAACTCGGGTGAAGGAACTAGGCAAAATGGTGCCGTAACTTCGGGAGAAGGCACGCTGTGCGAGGTGAAGTCCCTGGCGGATGGAGCGTTGCGCAGTCGCAGATACCAGCTGGCTGCAACTGTTTACTAAAAACACAGCACTGTGCAAACACGAAAGTGGACGTATACGGTGTGACGCCTGCCCGGTGCCGGAAGGTTAATTGATGGGGTAAGCCGCAAGGCGAAGCTCTTGATCGAAGCCCCGGTAAACGGCGGCCGTAACTATAACGGTCCTAAGGTAGCGAAATTCCTTGTCGGGTAAGTTCCGACCTGCACGAATGGCGTAATGATGGCCAGGCTGTCTCCACCCGAGACTCAGTGAAATTGAACTCGCTGTGAAGATGCAGTGTACCCGCGGCAAGACGGAAAGACCCCGTGAACCTTTACTATAGCTTGACACTGAACCTTGAGCCTTGATGTGTAGGATAGGTGGGAGGCTTTGAAGCGTGGACGCCAGTCTGCGTGGAGCCAACCTTGAAATACCACCCTTTGATGTTTGATGTTCTAACGTGGGCCCGTAAACCGGGTTGCGGACAGTGTCTGGTGGGTAGTTTGACTGGGGCGGTCTCCTCCCAAAGAGTAACGGAGGAGTACGAAGGTTAGCTAATCCTGGTCGGACATCAGGAGGTTAGTGCAAAGGCATAAGCTAGCTTGACTGCGAGAGTGACGGCTCGAGCAGGTGCGAAAGCAGGTCTTAGTGATCCGGTGGTTCTGAATGGAAGGGCCATCGCTCAACGGATAAAAGGTACTCCGGGGATAACAGGCTGATACCGCCCAAGAGTTCATATCGACGGCGGTGTTTGGCACCTCGATGTCGGCTCATCACATCCTGGGGCTGAAGTAGGTCCCAAGGGTATGGCTGTTCGCCATTTAAAGTGGTACGCGAGCTGGGTTTAGAACGTCGTGAGACAGTTCGGTCCCTATCTGCCGTGGGCGTTGGAAGATTGAGGGGGGTTGCTCCTAGTACGAGAGGACCGGAGTGAACGCACCACTGGTGTACGGGTTGTGATGCCAATTGCATTGCCCGGTAGCTACGTGCGGAAGAGATAACCGCTGAAAGCATCTAAGCGGGAAACTTGCCCCGAGATGAGTCTTCCCTGGGCCTTAAAGGCCCCTGAAGGGACGTTTAAGACGAAGACGTTGATAGGCTGGGTGTGTAAGCGCAGCGATGCGTTGAGCTGACCAGTACTAATGACCCGAGAGGCTTAACCTTACAACACCGAAGGTGTTTTGGAAGAGAGACGCAAAGATATTTTCAGCGATGTTCCGAGATTGGTTCTGATGGTTGCGCGGGAGTGTGACGGTTGGAATGAAACAGAATTTGCCTGGCGGCGATAGCGCGGTGGTCCCACCTGACCCCATGCCGAACTCAGCAGTGAAACGCCGTAGCGCCGATGGTAGTGTGGGGTCTCCCCATGTGAGAGTAGGGAACTGCCAGGCATTCAACAAGACGAAGCCCTCTGTGAAAGCAGAGGGCTTTTTCACGTCGGTAATGTTGATGCAGCCGGCATGCGCGATGGGATATCTGCCCAGCATGCTGTCGCCGGGTCAGTATCAAATAACGGCAAACCTTCAGTGGATATTGTGGGTTTTGGCTTTTTCGTAGAGTTATTATTCTTCCTCAAAATAATTTATCTGAATCAGGTAGACTATGGATATCTGAATTGCTGAGTGTTGAATATTATCATGAACTCTGCCACATCTTTAAAACAACTCAATTCTTTCTCTCTACCTGTCTGTGCTGCAGATGTAGTCGTTGCTAAAACTCGGGAACAGTTGATTTTTGCCTGGAATCGAGCAAAGACACTTCAACAACCAGCCCTAATCTTAGGGGAGGGAAGTAATGTCCTTTTTCTGGAAGATTTTTCAGGTAGCGTGATCCTGAATAGAATTAAACATATTGAAATAGAAGAAAAGGATATAGCCTGGGATCTACATGTAGGGGCTGGGGAAAACTGGCATCATTTGGTTGAATATACTCTGAACTGCAATATCGCCGGTCTAGAGAATCTTGCATTAATTCCTGGTTGTGTAGGTTCAGCACCTATTCAGAATATTGGGGCCTATGGCGTTGAATTAAAAAAATTTTGTTCATATGTGGATCTGTTAGATCTTAATTCTGGTATAACAAATCGGCTGACTGCAAACGAGTGTCAGTTTGGTTACCGTGAAAGTATTTTTAAGCATCAGTATCGTAATGGGTTTGCAATTACTGCTGTAGGATTAAGTTTGAAAAAAGCATGGGAACCTGTATTGGAATATGGCACTTTGACCTGCCTTGATACTCAAACTATAACACCAAAGCAAATTTTTGACGCTGTGTGCGACATGCGGCGTAGTAAATTACCTGATCCTGATATTATTGGAAATGCGGGAAGTTTTTTTAAAAATCCAGTAATTAGTGAGCAGCAAGCAGTCGAGTTATTAAAGAGATATCCTCGGGCTCCCCATTATCCTCAACCTGGTGGTGATGTTAAAATTGCAGCCGGATGGCTTATAGATCAATGTAATCTGAAAGGATTTCAGATTGGTGGCGCTGCTGTACATAATCAGCAGGCTCTGGTATTGATTAATCGAAATGAAGCAACAAGCCAGGATATTGTCAACCTGGCGCATTATGTTTTACTTCAGGTCGCTGAGAAATTTGATATATGGTTGGAACCAGAGGTGAGGTTTATTGCCCATGATGGTGAAGTTAATGCCATGGAGGTTCTATCATGAAAGATAATACTGTTCCGCTTAAGATTATTTCCATTTTATCTGATGGAGAGTTTTACTCAGGAGAATATTTGGGTGAATTGCTGGGGATGAGTCGAGCTGCAATTAACAAACATATTCAAACTATCCGTGAATGGGGTATCGACGTATTTACTGTTACAGGTAAAGGTTATTGTTTCCCTACGAAGATGCAACTACTTAGTGAAGAGAAAATCCTGAATTCACTAAATGAAGGCCGGGTAACCGTCTTGCCTGTGATCGACTCTACGAATCAGTATCTGCTGGATCGCTTTGACTCACTCTCATCAGGTGATGCGTGTGTTGCCGAATATCAACAGGCGGGGCGTGGGCGTCGTGGCAGAAGATGGTTTTCACCGTTTGGTGCCAATCTTTATTTGTCTATGTATTGGCGTCTGGAGCAAGGACCCGCTGCGGCAATAGGAGTGAGTTTGGTTATCGGCATTATTATGGCGGAAGTGTTACACAGTTTGGGAGCTGACGGTGTTCGTGTAAAATGGCCTAATGATCTTTATTTAAAGGATCGCAAATTAGCCGGCATTTTAGTCGAACTCAATGGTCGTACGGGTGATGTGGCCCATTTGGTCATTGGCGCAGGGATTAATCTATGCATGCGTGAGCCAGATTTAGATGTGATCAATCAAGGATGGATTAATTTGCAGGAGGTTGGCGTTAATATCGACAGGAACATTCTTTCCGCTAGGCTTATAACGGAATTACGTGCGGCATTAATATTATTTGAACAAAAAGGGCTTGACCCTTTTATTCATCGTTGGAAATTTCTAGATAATTTCTATAATCGTCCCGTTAAGTTGATTGTCGGTAATCGTGAAATAAAGGGCATTGATAGAGGGATTAATAGTCAGGGAGCCTTACTCCTGGAGCAGGATGGAGTAATAACGCCTTATATAGGCGGTGAGATTTCTCTGAGAGGAATGTAATTATATAAAGGGGATTGATAGCCCCTCTTATATTATTTACGCAGACTAACATATTTGACGGCATGATTTTCGCTTTTCGTCATTATTAAACTGGCTCTTTCTCGTGTGGGAAGAATATTCTGTTTAAGATTAAGGCCATTAATCTCTTGCCAAAGTTGTGAAGCAATTTCTACCGCTTCTTTTTCTGTTAATTTTGCATAATTATGGAAATAGGAATCAGGGTTAGTAAAAGCGCCTTGTCTGAATTTCAGAAAGCGATTGATATACCAACTTTTTAACAATATTTCTGGTGCATCGACGTAAATAGAAAAATCAACAAAATCAGATACAAAAACGCGATGTGGATCATGAGGATAGTTCATCCCACTTTGTAGAACATTCAGCCCTTCAAGAATGAGAATGTCAGGTTGTTCTATGATTTTATAACATCCAGGTACAATATCATAAGTCAGATGGGAATAAGCAGGTGCGGTGACACGGGAATACCCGGATTTAATATCTGAAACGAATCTCACCAAACTATGTATATCATAGGATTGGGGAAATCCTTTCTTTTTCATTAGATCTCTTTCTTTGAGCACTTTGTTAGGATGTAGAAAACCATCAGTAGTAATTAATTCGACACTGCGATGTTCTGGCCAACGGCTCAATAATGCTTGTAATACACGGGCAGTCGTACTTTTACCAACCGCCACACTCCCGGCAATACCAATGATATAGGGGATTTTCTGTCCATCAGTACCCAGAAATTGTTCCAGAACCGCCTGACGGCGCAGGTTAGAACTGATATAGAAATTCAGTAAACGAGATAATGGCAGGTAAATCTCAGCAACTTCATCCAAGGATAGATCTTCATTAATACCTTTAAGTTTAACTATATCCTCTTCCGTCAGTGTCAATGGCACGGAATCACGTAAGGTAGCCCATTGCTGACGATCAAATTGCAGATAAGGCGTTGCCAAAGATTGCTTTCTATTTCTCATAAATGTGCTTCTGCCTACCAGTACAGATTAAGAAAGGGGATCTATCAGCCAGTACGTTGAGATAAGACTCTCTGTTTCGCTGGCTAAATGGATACCATTGTAACCTTTCTTTAAGTAATTAAGTGCATGACAGGCAGGTTACCATCAGGAGGGTAAAAAAAAGAAGCAGAAATCAGTGGGAAGATCGGCACCTTATTTCCTTAAGGTACCGGTTAATGCTAGCTCGCTAGCGATCGTTCCATACGATTAACGGCAAACAGACGCTTATAATAAATGGCTGTCGGATGGTAATAGCCATTTGGCGAGCTGGCATAGTCAGGAAGTTCTCCTAGATAGCGATACCTTTGTGAACGGTAAAAAGACTCGGCTGGGGAGCCTGCCTGAGTGTCCAGATAAAGTAATCCACGCCGGTATTGTAGTGCGGCCTTTTCAAGAGTGGAGAGTAATTGCTTACCTATTCCTTGCCTGCGAGCATGGCTATGCACAAGTAACTTTTGAATTTCAGCGCGGTTTTGCCCATTTGATTTCTGACACAGTTCAAGCTGTATACTACCCACTACACCATCAGCGTTACGCGCTATCCATAGAAGGCGTTCTCCCTCTGCAACTGAAGGCCTTAAACCATGTACATATCTTTCCGCCTCTTCATGAGAAAATGGGGTTTCGTATCCTACCGAAGCTCCTTCTGTGACAGCATCCACCAATAAGTTGGCTAACTCATAACGATAAACCGGGAGAGTCGCGACATTAAGTAATACTATCTTCATGGAGTCTCTCCTGGATTAAGGGTTAATGAGTTACTGAGTTACTGAGTTACTTCTAATAATAAGCAATAATCGTTCCAGTATGTAGTTAGGTAAATGACAGGGAAATTCCCTACACTATGCCAGAGAGCATTGTATCTGGGTGTGCAGTTGCCCTCTTTTGGTGCGGGGAAGATATATGCAATGGGGGCATGACCGGCTTTCGGTTTTGGCATGAATACGGTATTTTTCTGTATCGAATTCTCTCTTGCCGCTTATTTGCACAAATCATTGACGGCAATGTGAAACAACGTTCATTTTTGTGCAAAATCTAAGCGATAGTGCATTTTCCGCAATTTTTTTGTTGCATAGGCGGTTCTGTCTACCTAGAATGCGCAGCACTTGATGCCGGCTTAGCTCAGTAGGTAGAGCAACTGACTTGTAATCAGTAGGTCGCCAGTTCGATTCCGGCAGCCGGCACCATCAAGTATAGTAATCAGGTGGGGTTCCCGAGCGGCCAAAGGGAGCAGACTGTAAATCTGCCGTCACAGACTTCGAAGGTTCGAATCCTTCCCCCACCACCAAATCCAATCCGGTAATAGGATAAAATCGATACGGTATATATTCAAAAGCCGAATCGAAAAAGTAGAGTATAAGTCGTACTTTGCTTTTGTAGAGTTTACGGAGAAGTCAGGTAGCCGAGTTCTAGGATGCGGGCATCGTATAATGGCTATTACCTCAGCCTTCCAAGCTGATGATGTGGGTTCGATTCCCACTGCCCGCTCCATAATGTGCTGATATAGCTCAGTTGGTAGAGCGCACCCTTGGTAAGGGTGAGGTCGGCAGTTCGAATCTGCCTATCAGCACCACTCCTTTATTTTCCTCCTGATTTTTTCTGTTAAAAACTTAACAAGTGATTACTTGGTTAATGTGGTGATACCACCGATTTATCCGTGTCTTAGAGGGACAATCGATGTCTAAAGAAAAATTTGAACGTACAAAACCGCACCTTAACGTCGGTACTATCGGCCACGTTGACCATGGTAAAACAACGCTGACTGCTGCTATCACAAGTGTTCTGGCTAAAACCTACGGTGGCCAGGCTCGTGCATTCGACCAAATCGATAACGCGCCGGAAGAAAAAGCACGTGGTATCACCATCAACACTTCTCATGTTGAATATGATACCCCGACTCGTCACTACGCACACGTTGACTGCCCAGGGCATGCTGACTATGTGAAAAACATGATCACCGGTGCTGCCCAGATGGATGGCGCGATCCTGGTGGTTGCCGCGACTGACGGCCCGATGCCTCAGACCCGTGAGCACATCCTGCTGGCTCGTCAGGTTGGTGTTCCGTACATCATCGTGTTCCTGAACAAATGTGACATGGTTGATGACGAAGAACTGCTGGAACTGGTAGAGATGGAAGTGCGTGAGCTGCTGTCTCAGTACGATTTCCCGGGTGATGACACTCCGGTAATTCGCGGTTCTGCGCTGAAAGCGTTGGAAGGCGACGCTGAGTGGGAAGCCAAAATCATTGAGCTGGCGGAAGCCCTGGATACCTATATTCCAGAACCTGAACGTGCGATTGACAGACCGTTCCTGCTGCCGATTGAAGATGTATTCTCCATCTCTGGTCGCGGTACGGTAGTGACGGGTCGTGTAGAACGCGGCGTCATCAAAGTGGGTGAAGAAGTTGAAATCGTGGGTATCAAAGACACCACGAAAACCACGTGTACCGGTGTTGAAATGTTCCGTAAATTGCTGGACGAAGGCCGTGCGGGTGAGAACGTTGGTGTTCTGCTGCGTGGTACCAAGCGTGATGAAGTGGAACGTGGTCAGGTACTGGCTAAACCGGGTTCAATCAAGCCGCATACGCAGTTTGAATCAGAAGTTTATATTCTGAGCAAGGATGAAGGAGGCCGTCATACGCCGTTCTTCAAAGGCTATCGTCCACAGTTCTATTTCCGTACGACTGATGTCACGGGGACGATCGAACTGCCGGAAGGCGTAGAGATGGTAATGCCGGGCGACAACATCAAGATGGTAGTAAACCTGATTGCGCCAATCGCAATGGACGACGGTTTGCGTTTTGCTATCCGTGAAGGCGGCCGTACAGTAGGTGCTGGCGTTGTTGCTAAAGTTATCGCTTAATTGCTGATAAAATTTGACGCGACATGCGGTAAAAGGGCATCATTTGATGCCCTTTTTCTACGCTGTCATGGTAGAACCTATCTCATCAGCGATTGTGAAGTATAATCATTGGTGAGATAGGCTCTGTAGAAACGGCGTAAATCCCGAATTGTTTTATTCAAGAACAGTTTTCGGTCTGGTTTGCCCTAGATTGCAGGGCAAAGATTATTTGTCTGAATTATTGTGACAGGTTGGTTTATGAGTGCGAATACCGAAGCTCAGGGCAGCGGGCGTGGCCTGGAGATGTTTAAATGGCTGGTAGTAGCTGTTTTGCTGGTCGCTGCTATTGTAGGTAACTATTACTACCGCGAGTTCAGTTTACCGCTACGTGCATTGGTTGTTGTCATCCTAATTGCTATTGCTGGTGGTATAGCGTTGCTTACTACCAAAGGCAAGGCAACAGTCCTGTTTGCTCGTGAAGCTCGTACCGAAGTACGTAAGGTCATATGGCCAACACGCCAGGAAACGCTACACACTACGCTGATTGTTGCTGCAGTTACTGCCGTTATGTCACTGATTCTGTGGGGATTGGACGGTATCTTAGTCCGTCTGGTGTCGTTGATTACTGGCCTGAGGTTCTAAAATGTCTGAAGCTCCAAAGAAACGTTGGTACGTCGTTCAGGCGTTTTCTGGTTTTGAAAGTCGTGTTGCCCAATCATTGCGTGAACACATTAAACTTCAGAACATGGAAGATCACTTTGGTGAAGTGATGGTCCCAACAGAAGAAGTGGTGGAAATCCGTGGTGGACAGCGCCGTAAAAGTGAGCGTAAATTTTTCCCCGGTTATGTGCTGGTGCAGATGACAATGGATGACGCTAGCTGGCATTTGGTACGTAGCGTGCCGCGTGTCATGGGATTCATTGGCGGAACGTCTGATCGCCCGGCACCTATTAGCGACAAAGAAGTCGATGCCATTATGAATCGCCTGCAACAGGTTGGTGATAAACCGCGTCCGAAAACGCTATTTGAGCCGGGTGAAATGGTTCGTGTTAATGATGGTCCATTTGCCGATTTTAACGGTGTGGTCGAAGAAGTTGATTACGAGAAAAGTCGCCTGAAAGTATCTGTTTCTATCTTTGGTCGTGCAACGCCGGTAGAATTGGACTTTGGTCAGGTTGAGAAAGGCTAGTAGCGCCTTCGTCGAATAAAAATTGCTGCTTGTATCTGGCGCGAAATTGACCTACAATTTCGCGCCTTTGTTTTATGTGCCAGCAGGCACATAATATAAACTGTTTATAACTGCGGGGAGCTTTATTTTTAAAGCGCTATTACCCATTCGAGGAAAGTTAAATGGCCAAGAAAGTTCAAGCCTACGTTAAGCTGCAGGTTGCAGCTGGTATGGCTAACCCGAGCCCGCCAGTCGGTCCGGCTTTGGGTCAGCAGGGTGTTAATATCATGGAATTCTGTAAGGCATTCAACGCTAAGACTGACAGCGTTGAAAAAGGCCTGCCGATTCCGGTTGTTATCACTGTTTATTCTGACCGTTCCTTCACCTTCGTTACCAAAACGCCGCCAGCCGCAGTGCTGTTGAAAAAAGCGGCTGGTATCAAGTCTGGTTCCGGTAAACCGAACAAAGACAAAGTCGGTAAAGTAACCCGTGCTCAGGTACGTGAAATCGCAGAAACCAAAGCTGCGGACATGACTGGTGCTGACGTGGAGGCCATGTCGCGCTCCATTGAAGGTACTGCTCGTTCCATGGGCCTGGTAGTGGAGGATTAATAAATGGCTAAGCTGACCAAGCGCATGCGCGTGATCCGTGAAAAAGTTGATGTGACCAAACAATATGACATCAACGAAGCTGTTGCTCTGCTCAAAGAGCTGGCCACCGCTAAATTTGTCGAAAGTGTGGATGTTGCTGTTAACCTCGGCATCGATGCACGTAAATCTGATCAGAACGTACGTGGTGCAACTGTTCTGCCGCATGGCACTGGACGTACTGTACGTGTCGCTGTGTTTGCTCAAGGTGCAAACGCTGAAGCGGCTAAAGCTGCTGGTGCTGACCTGATAGGTATGGACGATCTGGCTGATCAGATCAAAAAAGGCGAAATGAATTTCGACGTAGTTATCGCTTCTCCGGATGCAATGCGCGTTGTCGGCCAATTAGGCCAGATTCTGGGACCACGTGGTCTGATGCCAAACCCGAAAGTGGGTACTGTGACGCCTAACGTTGCTGAAGCAGTTAAAAATGCTAAAGCCGGTCAGGTTCGTTACCGTAACGACAAGAACGGTATCATCCATACCACGATAGGTAAGGTTGATTTCGATTCTGACAAACTGAAAGAAAACCTGGAGTCTCTGTTGATTGCGCTGAAAAAAGCGAAGCCAGCTCAGGCGAAAGGCGTGTACATCAAGAAAGTCAGTCTGTCGACCACGATGGGTGCTGGTGTTGCCATCGATCAGAGTGGCCTGAACGCTGTTGCAGGCTGATAGCTTTTGTTTTTCTTTACCGGGACGTGAGATTTCTTTATAATCTTACGCCCGTTGTTCCATTAAGGAACAAAAACGAATTTTCGGTTGGAGCCTGGCCTAATCCAGGCCTCCGTCCAAGACCGCAGGTGTTTCGTAAGAAACTTAATCTTCCTGCGTAGACGGTGACAGAGCCTAAAGAACATTTTTTCTTTATTTTTATAGAAATAGTCTTTGCTGGATTCTGCTCACCGTGTTTTAACGCCTGTTCGCTATTTTGGTGTCAGGTGAAGTGAGTTCCGGAGAATTTCTCCGGCTAAATCCAGGAGCAAAAGCTAATGGCATTAAATCTTCAAGACAAACAAGCGATTGTTGCTGAAGTCAGTGAAGTGGCCAAAGGCGCGCAGTCTGCGGTTGTTGCGGATTCTCGTGGCGTTACCGTAGATAAAATGACCGAACTGCGTAAAGCAGGTCGTGAAGCTGGCGTATACATGCGTGTTGTTCGCAACACCCTGCTGCGTCGCGTCGTTGAAGGCACTCAATTTGAATGCCTGAAAGACACGTTTGTTGGTCCAACCTTGATTGCATATTCTATGGAACACCCGGGTGCTGCTGCCCGTTTGTTCAAAGAGTTCGCCAAAGCGAATGCAAAATTTGAGGTTAAAGCTGCAGCCTTTGAAGGTGAGTTGATTCCGGCGGCTCAAATTGACCGTCTAGCAACGCTGCCGACTTACGAAGAAGCACTGGCACGTCTGATGTCGACCATGAAAGAAGCCGCTGCCGGCAAACTGGTCCGTACTCTGGCTGCTGTTCGCGACCAGAAAGAAGCTGCTTAATTGCACTTTTTCTGTTATCGGATTTGCTAACGTATAAACTATTTCTGATTCTTAGGAACAATTGTTATGTCTATCACTAAAGACCAAATTCTGGAAGCAGTAGCAGCGATGTCTGTTATGGACGTTGTTGATCTGGTTTCTGCAATGGAAGAAAAATTCGGCGTTTCTGCTGCGGCTGCTGTAGCTGTTGCTGCTGCGGGTCCGGCTGAAGCTGCTGAAGAAAAAACTGAGTTCGATGTTATCCTGTCTGCTATCGGTGCTAACAAAGTTGCGGTTATCAAAGCCGTTCGTAGCGCAAGTGGCCTGGGCCTGAAAGAAGCCAAAGATCTGGTTGAATCTGCACCGGCTGTTGTTAAAGAAGCTATCAGCAAAGATGACGCTGAAGCTCTGAAAAAATCCCTGGAAGAAGCTGGTGCTTCTGTTGAAGTTAAATAAGTTTAACTTCCAGGTTGCAGCCTGACTTAATCAGGCTGGCGGCTGGTGACTTTTGGGTCACCAGCCTTTTTGCGCTGTAGGGAGTCAGTGGTGTTCCACACTGTTTGGCCACTGATTAGCCCACAATATTTTTTTCTATCGACGACTTAATATATTGCACTTCTTGTTAGAGCTTTTCTCTGTACACGGTGTAATGAAATGATTTAAGAGTGATAGAAATAAATATTGCGGAAAGTGTTCCATTTTCCGATCGATATAAACGGTGTTGTATGAACTGTCCTTTTTATTTAGGACGGACAGAGTGGTTCGACTTTTCAGCGAGTTGAGGAACCCTATGGTTTACTCCTATACCGAGAAAAAACGTATTCGTAAGGATTTTGGTAAACGTCCGCAAGTGTTGGACATACCTTATCTCCTTTCTATCCAGCTTGACTCGTTCCAGAAGTTCATCGAGCAAGATCCGGAAGGTCAGTACGGATTGGAAGCAGCATTCCGTTCTGTTTTCCCAATTAAGAGTTACAGCGGTAATTCAGAGCTGCAATACGTTAGCTATCGCTTGGGCGAGCCGGTGTTTGACGTTAAAGAGTGTCAAATCCGTGGTGTAACGTTTTCTGCACCGCTGCGTGTGAAGTTGCGTCTGGTGATCTACGAGCGCGAAGCGCCGGAAGGCACCGTTAAAGATATTAAAGAACAAGAAGTTTACATGGGCGAAATTCCGCTCATGACAGAAAACGGCACCTTTGTCATTAACGGTACTGAGCGCGTTATCGTATCTCAGTTGCACCGTAGTCCAGGTGTGTTCTTTGACAGCGACAAGGGTAAAACCCACTCTTCCGGTAAGGTGCTGTATAACGCACGTATTATTCCTTACCGTGGTTCCTGGCTGGATTTTGAATTCGACCCGAAAGACAATCTGTTTGTCCGTATCGACCGTCGCCGTAAATTACCTGCGACCATCATTCTGCGTGCATTGAGTTACTCTACCGAAGAAATTCTGAATTTGTTCTTCGACAAAGTAGCCTATGAAATCGACAACAATAAGTTGCAGATGGAACTGGTGCCAGAGCGCTTACGTGGCGAAACTGCTTCTTTTGATATTGAAGCGAATGGCAAGGTCTACATTGAAAAAGGCCGTCGTATCACGGCTCGCCATATCCGTCTGTTAGAAAAAGATGGCATTGAGCGTATTGAAGTACCGGTGGAATACATTGCCGGTAAAGTATTGGCTAAAGATTATATTGATGTCGGCACGGGTGAAGTGATCGCGATGGCGAACATGGAACTGTCGCTGGATTTGCTGGCTAAACTGAGCCAGGCAGGCCACAAACATATCGAAACGCTGTTTACCAATGATCTTGATCATGGTCCGTATATGTCTGAGACGCTGCGTGTCGACCCAACCAGTGATCGTCTGAGTGCATTGGTTGAAATTTACCGCATGATGCGTCCGGGTGAGCCACCGACACGTGAAGCGGCTGAAACGCTGTTTGAAAACCTGTTCTTCTCTGAAGATCGTTATGATCTGTCGGCGGTTGGTCGTATGAAGTTCAACCGTTCTTTGCTGCGTGAGGAGATCGAAGGTTCCGGTATCCTGAGCAAAGAAGACATCATCGAAGTGATGAAGAAGCTCATCGATATCCGTAACGGTAAAGGTGAGGTGGATGATATCGACCACCTGGGTAACCGTCGTATCCGTTCTGTTGGTGAAATGGCTGAAAACCAGTTCCGTGTGGGTCTGGTGCGTGTTGAGCGTGCGGTGAAAGAACGCCTGTCATTGGGCGATCTGGACACATTAATGCCGCAGGATATGATCAATGCCAAGCCGATTTCTGCTGCAGTAAAAGAGTTCTTCGGTTCCAGTCAGTTGTCTCAATTTATGGATCAGAACAACCCACTGTCTGAAATTACGCATAAGCGTCGTATTTCTGCTCTGGGCCCTGGCGGTCTGACCCGTGAACGTGCGGGCTTTGAAGTTCGAGACGTACATCCGACACACTATGGTCGTGTATGTCCTATCGAGACACCTGAAGGTCCTAACATCGGTCTGATTAACTCGTTGTCTGTATATGCACAGACTAACGAATATGGTTTCCTGGAAACCCCGTATCGTCGTGTTCGTGATGATGTGGTGACAGATGAAATTCATTACCTGTCCGCGATTGAAGAAGGCAATTACGTTATTGCCCAGGCGAACACCAATCTGGACGAAGAAGGCCATTTCATAGATGAATTGGTTACTTGTCGTAACAAAGGCGAATCCAGCCTGTTTAGCCGCGATCAAGTTGACTATATGGACGTTTCCACCCAGCAGGTGGTTTCTGTCGGTGCATCACTGATTCCGTTCCTGGAACACGATGACGCCAACCGTGCATTGATGGGTGCGAACATGCAACGTCAGGCG
This sequence comes from Prodigiosinella confusarubida, assembly GCF_002847015.1. GTDB lineage: Bacteria > Pseudomonadota > Gammaproteobacteria > Enterobacterales > Enterobacteriaceae > Prodigiosinella > Prodigiosinella aquatilis. Next base: position 515,407 of record NZ_CP025085.1, on the reverse strand, counting down.
GTACCGACTCTGCGTGCTGATAAGCCGCTGGTAGGCACTGGCATGGAGCGTGCGGTAGCGGTGGACTCGGGTGTAACTTCCGTTGCCAAACGTGGTGGTACCGTTCAGTACGTAGATGCTTCCCGTATCGTGATCAAGGTTAACGAAGATGAAATGTATCCGGGCGAAGCCGGCATTGATATCTATAACCTGACCAAATATACCCGTTCCAACCAGAACACTTGTATCAACCAGATGCCTTGCGTATCACTGGGTGAGCCGGTTGAACGCGGTGATGTGTTGGCTGACGGCCCGTCTACCGACCTGGGTGAATTGGCTCTGGGTCAAAACATGCGCGTGGCGTTCATGCCGTGGAATGGTTACAACTTCGAAGACTCCATTCTCGTATCCGAGCGTGTAGTACAGGAAGATCGTTTCACGACTATCCATATTCAGGAACTGGCATGTGTATCCCGTGATACCAAGTTAGGGCCTGAAGAGATTACTGCGGATATCCCGAATGTGGGTGAAGCAGCGCTCTCCAAACTGGATGAGTCCGGCATTGTCTATATCGGTGCTGAAGTGACCGGTGGTGATATTCTGGTGGGTAAAGTAACGCCGAAAGGCGAAACTCAACTGACGCCGGAAGAGAAGCTGCTGCGAGCCATCTTTGGTGAAAAAGCGTCTGACGTTAAAGATTCGTCACTGCGTGTGCCAAACGGTGTTTCCGGTACGGTTATCGATGTTCAGGTCTTTACCCGCGATGGTGTGGAAAAAGACAAACGTGCGCTGGAAATCGAAGAAATGCAGTTGAAGCAGGCCAAAAAAGACCTGACGGAAGAGCTGCAGATTCTGGAAGCCGGCCTGTTTGCCCGTATTCACTACGTGCTGGTTGCCGGTGGCATTGAAGCTGAGAAGTTGGACAAACTGCCGCGTGAGCGTTGGCTGGAACTGGGTTTGACTGATGAAGAGAAGCAAAATCAGTTAGAACAGCTGGCGGAGCAGTATGACGAATTGAAGCACGAGTTCGAGAAAAAACTCGAAGCTAAACGTCGCAAGATCACTCAAGGTGATGATCTGGCCCCGGGTGTACTGAAGATCGTTAAGGTGTACTTGGCGGTTAAACGTCAGATTCAGCCAGGCGACAAGATGGCTGGTCGCCACGGTAACAAGGGTGTTATCTCCAAGATCAACCCGATCGAAGATATGCCTTACGATGAAAACGGCACGCCGGTAGATATTGTACTCAACCCGCTGGGCGTACCATCACGTATGAACATCGGTCAGATTCTGGAAACCCATTTGGGTATGGCTGCGAAAGGTATTGGTGACAAGATTAATGCCATGCTGAAGCAGCAGGAAGAAGTATCCAAATTGCGTGAATTCATCCAGAAAGCCTATGATTTGGGTAATGACGTTCGCCAGAAAGTTGACTTGACCACCTTTACCGATGAAGAAGTGCTGAGGCTGGCGGAAAACCTGAAAAAAGGTATGCCTATCGCCACACCGGTATTTGACGGTGCCAAAGAAAGCGAGATTAAAGAATTGCTGAAACTGGGTGATCTGCCGACTTCCGGTCAGATTACGTTGTTCGATGGTCGAACTGGTGAGCAATTCGAGCGCTCGGTTACTGTGGGCTACATGTACATGCTGAAACTGAACCATTTGGTGGATGACAAGATGCATGCCCGTTCTACCGGCTCTTATAGTCTGGTTACTCAGCAGCCGTTGGGTGGTAAGGCGCAGTTCGGTGGTCAGCGCTTCGGTGAGATGGAAGTGTGGGCGCTGGAAGCTTACGGTGCAGCCTATACTCTGCAGGAAATGCTGACGGTGAAATCTGATGACGTGAATGGCCGCACCAAGATGTATAAAAACATCGTGGATGGTGATCACCGGATGGAACCAGGCATGCCGGAGTCCTTCAATGTGTTGTTGAAAGAAATCCGTTCGCTGGGTATCAACATCGAGCTGGAAGAAGATTAATTAAAGCTCGATCGAGTTGCTGGCATTCGTTACAGAGACACCTGAATTTCGGTTCAGGTGTCTAACAGGTCTAACTCCGACAGGAGCCAATCCGTGAAAGACTTATTGAAGTTTCTGAAAGCGCAAACTAAAACCGAAGAGTTTGATGCGATCAAAATTGCTCTGGCTTCGCCAGACATGATCCGTTCCTGGTCTTTTGGTGAAGTTAAAAAGCCAGAGACTATTAACTATCGTACGTTCAAACCTGAACGTGATGGCCTTTTCTGTGCTCGTATCTTTGGGCCAGTAAAAGATTACGAGTGCTTGTGCGGTAAGTACAAGCGCTTGAAACACCGTGGTGTTATTTGTGAGAAGTGCGGCGTTGAAGTGACCCAGACCAAAGTGCGTCGTGAACGTATGGGACACATCGAACTGGCTTCTCCGACGGCACACATCTGGTTCCTGAAATCGTTGCCATCCCGCATCGGTTTATTACTGGATATGCCGCTGCGTGATATCGAACGCGTACTGTACTTTGAATCCTATGTAGTGGTTGAAGGCGGTATGACCAACCTGGAGCGCCGACAGATCCTGACTGAAGAGCAGTATCTGGATGCGCTGGAAGAGTTTGGTGATGAGTTCGATGCCAAAATGGGTGCCGAAGCTATTCAGGCCTTGTTGAAAGGCATGGATCTGGAGCAAGAATGCGAACAGCTGCGTGAAGAGTTGAATGAAACCAACTCTGAAACCAAACGTAAAAAGCTGACCAAGCGCGTCAAGTTGCTGGAAGCCTTCATACAGTCTGGTAACAAACCAGAGTGGATGATTTTGACCGTTCTGCCCGTATTGCCGCCGGATCTGCGTCCGCTGGTACCACTGGATGGCGGCCGTTTTGCGACTTCTGATCTGAACGATCTGTATCGTCGAGTGATAAACCGTAACAACCGTTTGAAACGTCTGCTGGATCTGGCTGCGCCGGATATCATCGTACGCAATGAAAAACGTATGTTGCAGGAAGCGGTCGATGCATTGCTGGATAATGGTCGGCGCGGTCGTGCGATCACTGGTTCCAACAAGCGTCCGCTGAAATCGCTGGCTGACATGATCAAAGGTAAGCAGGGACGTTTCCGTCAGAACCTGCTGGGTAAACGCGTGGACTACTCCGGTCGTTCCGTTATTACCGTGGGTCCGTACCTGCGCCTGCATCAATGCGGCCTGCCGAAGAAAATGGCGCTGGAGCTGTTCAAACCGTTCATCTACGGCAAGCTGGAACTGCGTGGTCTGGCTACCACCATTAAAGCAGCCAAGAAAATGGTTGAGCGTGAAGAAGCTGTCGTCTGGGATATCCTCGACGAAGTGATTCGCGAACACCCGGTACTGCTGAACCGTGCGCCAACCCTGCACCGTTTGGGTATTCAGGCGTTTGAACCAGTACTTATCGAAGGTAAAGCCATCCAGCTGCATCCGCTGGTTTGTGCGGCATACAACGCCGACTTCGATGGTGACCAGATGGCTGTTCATGTACCGCTGACACTGGAAGCCCAGTTGGAAGCGCGTGCGTTGATGATGTCCACCAACAACATTCTGTCACCGGCGAATGGTGAGCCAATCATCGTTCCTTCCCAGGACGTGGTGTTGGGTCTGTACTACATGACCCGTGACTGTGTTAACGCCAAAGGCGAAGGCATGGTGTTGACGGGGCCGAAAGAAGCTGAGCGTATTTATCGCGCCGGTCTGGCTTCCTTGCATGCGCGTGTCAAAGTGCGTATCACCGAAGAGATCAGGAATACCGAAGGCGAGTCGATACACCGGACGTCTATTATCGATACAACTGTAGGCCGTGCGATCCTGTGGATGATCGTTCCTCAAGGTCTGCCGTTCTCTATCGTTAACCAGCCGTTAGGTAAAAAAGCTATCTCTAAAATGCTGAACACCTGTTATCGCATTTTGGGCCTGAAGCCGACGGTTATCTTCGCTGACCAGATCATGTACACCGGTTTTGCTTACGCTGCCCGTTCAGGTGTATCCGTAGGTATTGATGATATGGTGATCCCAGAGAAGAAAGCGGGGATTATCGAAGAAGCAGAAACCGAAGTTGCAGAGATCCAGGAACAGTTCCAGTCTGGTCTGGTAACTGCTGGTGAACGTTACAACAAGGTTATCGATATCTGGGCTGCGGCAAACGAACGCGTTGCCAAGGCGATGATGGAAAACCTGTCTGTTGAAGATGTGGTTAATCGTGATGGCGAAGTTGAGCAACAGGTTTCTTTTAACAGTATCTTTATGATGGCCGACTCCGGTGCGCGTGGTTCTGCGGCACAGATTCGTCAGTTGGCGGGTATGCGTGGTCTGATGGCGAAGCCGGATGGCTCCATCATCGAAACACCTATTACCGCAAACTTCCGTGAAGGTCTGAACGTACTCCAGTACTTCATCTCTACTCACGGTGCTCGTAAAGGTCTGGCGGATACGGCACTGAAAACCGCAAACTCCGGTTATCTGACTCGCCGTTTGGTTGATGTGGCGCAGGATCTGGTAGTCACTGAAGATGATTGTGGTACTCACGAAGGTATCATGATGACCCCGGTTATTGAGGGCGGTGACGTTAAAGAGCCGTTGCGTGAGCGTGTGCTTGGTCGTGTGACGGCTGAAGACGTTATCAAACCGGGTACAGCTGATATTCTGGTTCCACGTAATACGTTGCTGAACGAGAAATGGTGTGACCTGCTGGAAGAAAACTCTGTCGATGCGGTTAAAGTCCGTTCTGTCGTAAGTTGCGAAACTGACTTTGGCGTTTGTGCCAAGTGTTATGGACGTGACTTGGCGCGTGGGCACATCATCAACAAGGGTGAAGCAGTCGGGGTTATCGCGGCACAGTCTATCGGTGAACCAGGTACTCAGCTGACCATGCGTACGTTCCACATCGGTGGTGCAGCGTCTCGTGCGGCAGCTGAATCCAGTATTCAGGTGAAAAACAAAGGTAGCCTGAAATTGTTTAACGCGAAGTTCGTTATGAACAACGTGGGTAAACTGGTGATTACATCGCGTAATACCGAATTGAAGCTGATTGATGAATTCGGTCGCACCAAAGAAAGCTATAAAGTGCCTTATGGTGCGGTCATGGCGAAGGGCGATAGTGCTGATGTTGTCGGTGGCGAAACTGTTGCTAATTGGGATCCGCATACCATGCCGGTTATCACTGAAGTGAGCGGTAACATTCGCTTCACTGATATGATCGACACCCAGACCATCACTCGTCAAACTGACGAACTGACTGGGTTGTCCTCTATCGTGATACTGGATAGTGCGGAACGTACCGGTGGTGGTAAAGAACTACGCCCGGCGTTGAAAATTGTAGATGCCAATGGCAATGATGTATTGATTCCGGGTACGGATATGCCTGCTCAATACTTCTTGCCGGGTAAAGCCATTGTCCAGTTGGAAGATGGTGTACAAATCAATGCAGGTGACACACTGGCACGTATCCCGCAGGAATCCGGCGGTACCAAGGATATTACCGGTGGTTTGCCACGTGTTGCGGATCTGTTCGAAGCCCGTCGTCCGAAAGAACCGGCTATTCTGGCCGAAATCAGCGGTGTCGTTTCCTTCGGTAAAGAAACCAAAGGTAAACGTCGTCTGGTGATTACACCAATAGATGGCAGTGAACCGTATGAAGAGATGATTCCGAAGTGGCGTCAGCTCAACGTGTTTGAAGGTGAACTCGTAGAACGCGGTGATGTTATCTCCGATGGCCCGGAATCTCCGCATGATATTTTGCGTCTGCGTGGTGTCCATGCTGTTACGCGCTATATCACCAACGAGGTTCAGGACGTTTACCGTCTGCAAGGTGTTAAGATTAACGATAAACACATTGAAGTTATCGTTCGTCAGATGCTGCGTAAATGTACCATCGCGAGTTCAGGTAGCTCGGAGTTCTTGGAAGGCGAACAGGCGGAAATTTCCCGCGTTAAGATCGCCAACCGCCAATTGGAAGCAAACGGCAAGATCTCGGCAACGTATGCCCGAGATTTGCTGGGTATCACCAAAGCTTCTCTGGCTACCGAGTCCTTCATCTCTGCGGCATCATTCCAGGAAACCACTCGTGTGCTTACTGAAGCTGCGGTTGCGGGTAAACGTGATGAGCTGCGCGGTTTGAAAGAAAACGTGATCGTGGGCCGTTTGATCCCGGCTGGGACTGGTTATTCGTACCACCAGGAGCGTATGCGCCGTCGTCAGGTGGTTGATACCCCGGTTACGCCTCAGGTTAGCGCTGAAGAAGCTACGGCCAATTTGGCAGAGTTGTTGAATGCTGGTCTGGGTAACAACGACGACAAGTAATCGTTAGTCAGGCTTGATAAAAACCGCTCCTTAGCAGTAAGGAGCGGTTTTTTTATGGCGTCTATCTGCCGCCGACCCTGCTTTGGTCCGTTTCTACACAGCGTTTAAAAACACTTCCGGCGTTTTTTATGCACAGAACATTTGATTATTACGCTATAACATTCTGATGGACGCATCAAAAAGGCATGTTCAATGCGATTAAAAACAATACTTTTTGTCATATTACTGACTCAGTTGATTATCAGCCCGGTTAACGCCCAGAACGTCACGACATCTCCGTCTCCCTGGCAAGGGGTAAAGCCAATACAAAAGATGTTCAAACATTGGCAGGTGACCTGCAATAACCTGAATGATTGTGATGTCAGGAATAGTGATGCTTACCTACGCGTTACACTCAAGCGTGAATCAGGCCCACAAGGAAAAATCTCCCTGGATTTTGATTTGGCGGACAAACGGCAGGCGCTTTTTATGGATGGTGTGCGGTTCCCATTGACTCAACCTGCGTGGCAGCCAGATGAAGAAGAGGGAGCCTTCTATGTACATACCGAGCAACTTGATGTCATTCAGCGCTTTGTTCAGGCGACTAAAAATGCCAAATGGTTAACGTTGTCTGCAGATAACACCAGTGAAGAAGAAGCAATCTCCCTGACGGGTTTAAATGCCGCATTATTGCTGGTGGATGAACGACAAGGACGGTTAAATAACCGTAGTGCATTACTGCAAGTGGGAGATGGTGACGTTTCATCTGTTCCCGCCGTGCCGGTGAGTCAGGATATCAACCCTGCTTATATTCAACCGCCGCCGTTGGTGAAAACTGACGAACTTATCGATGCGGTAGTCGCGGCTAAAAGATCCATTCTGGAAGAAGAAGGTTGTGGTTTGAGCAAAGAGGCTCGTGCATTGAGTGAAGCAGAACCGCTGACCAATGAGTTGGCGTTGGTCATGCTGAACTGTGGTATGGGCGCTTATCAATCTTCCAGCATGCTGTTTGTCACACCACGCAATAATCCGCAGGGTGCGCAATTACTGGTATTGTCGCGACCTATAAAAATAGCGGACAGTCAGGATGACAAAATTCGCTGGTTCACTGAAGCGGAGTACGATCCGGAAATCGGCATGCTGTACTACTCCGCCAAAGGGCGCGGTATTGCGGATTGTGGTGAGAGTGCGCAGTGGGTGTTTGACGGTAAAAACTTCCAACTGGTCGCTTATAACTATCAGCCTGAATGCAATGGCGGGCAACCGGGAGACTGGCCCTCTGTCTGGGCTATGCCCGGCTATCCTATTGAGTAGCTCTGTCTGATTATGGACGGGAAGGGCCGATACAGGCGAACCTGTATCGGCGGTCTGGTGAGCGGGACGCCCGGACTGTTCGCCCCGGCTGGTGCACGTTTTACCAGCGTGCCCACTGTAGCCATGAGCACGGTGTGGTGCGAGATGCCGTTTGTTGCCTTGCATATCGTGCTGTACAGAAAAACCGATTGTCTGAAAATGTTTCAGTGTGTTGCGTTACGCCGCACAAGCTGGACGTTTCCTTTGTGCAAGAACATAACTACCGTTTGTATCAGATTATCACCGTCGAACAACTTCCTGTCTTGTCAGTTCGATCTTCTCCATGCCAGCTGTCTTGTAGCTTGTAAATCTGTAACTGCATACAGTCAGCACGATTTAACGGTCTTTTCTTGACGAGAACAGGTTGTGTATATCTGCGCGTGTTAGACCAATATCTTTTAGACGGTCATCATTCATGCTCAACAGTAGTTTTTTTGATTCAGCTTGTGCCTTTCGGTGCCGCCAGAGCTGATAAAGCATGCTCAGGCTCAAGTGTATGCGTAGCCGGGTAATAAATCGTTTTGTCATGGTTTTTCTCCCCTGTCGCTGGTTGACTGCCATCATGCAGGAGAGATTGGAATTGATACAGATTCAGAAATTTACTTTATTTATGATACAAAATGCGCGATACCGTATCTGAACGGTTGTTTGGGAGCTTATCTGTATTGTTTTTTCTTATTTCTATTTATTCGGAGGATACAGATGACGCGATATCAATTTCTGGCCACCATATTGATACAGCGAATTGAACAAGGGTTGTATCAGTGTGGTGAACGTTTGCCGTCAGTGCGCTCACTGAGTCAGGAGCATGGTGTCAGTATTAGTACCGTCCAGCAGGCGTACCATTTGCTGGAAGAGAAGCAATTAATCGTGCCACTGCCGCGTTCTGGCTACTTTGTGAAGCCACGTATGGCGGTGGCCCCCATTCCTGCCATGACGCGACCGGTACAGCGCCCGGTGGAAATCACTACGTGGGATTCGGTACTGGAACAGATCTGTTCCCGTTCTGATCCCGATATTCTGCAATTGGGCGGCAGTATTCCCGACCTCACGCCGACCACACTTAAGCCGTTATGGAAGAATATTAGCCGTATTGGGCAAAAACAGGATATCTCCATGCTGAACTATGACAGTCTGCATGGGTTACCGCGGCTGCGTGAACAGATTGCCCGGTTGATGATTGATAGTGGCTGTCAGTTGTCTGAACAGGATATTGTTATCACCAATGGTTGTACGCAAGCGCTGTCCATAGCGGTTCGGTCCGTGTGTAACCCCGGTGATATTGTGGCTATTGAGTCGCCGGTATTTCATGGCATCATGCAGATACTGTGTGGTTTTGGCATTAAGGTTATTGAAATTCCCACTGATTTTTCTCAAGGGATGAGCCTTGAAGCATTGGAGTTGGCGCTGGAGCAATGGCCGGTGAAAGCGGTGCTGACGGTACCGAATTGTAATAATCCGCTGGGATTTATTATGCCGGAACACCGCAAGCGGGCATTGATGACGTTGGCGCAGCGCTATGATATCGCCATCATTGAGGATGATGTGTATGGTGAACTGGCATATGACTACCCGCGCCCGATCACCCTGAAATCTTTGGATTATGAGGGGCGAGTCCTGTTGTGCAGCTCGTTTTCAAAAATGTTGGCGCCTGGTCTGCGAGTGGGATGGATAGTTCCGGGGCGCTATCTGGATCGAGCGCTACACATGAAATACACCAGTACCGGGTCTGTTGCCATTTGTCCTCAACAGGCCGTGGCAGAGTTTATTCGGCAAGGGCATTACATGCCACATTTGCGCCGCATGCGTGCGCTTTATCAACGTAACCTGGGAAGTTTTGTCAACCGGGTGAGGCACACGTTTCCGGAGAAGGTCTGTATCAGCCGACCACAAGGTGGATTTGTGCTGTGGATTGAGTTTCCGGAAACGTTTGATGGCGTGCGGCTGAACCAACGGCTGGTCAGCGAGAAAATCAGGGTTTATGAAGGGTCACTGTTTTCTGTGGCTGGCAAGTATCGTCATTGCCTGCGGTTGAGCTATGCCATGCCGCTCACGCCAGAGCGTGAGGAGGGTATCGTCAGGCTGGGGAACGTGATTGCCGAAATGATGAACAATCCTGTGATAACCGTAGGGTAATACACGGGGCGTCAGCGCCCCGTAACATTGCCGTTCTGGCATTACTGGTGTGTGGTCGGTCGGCCCAGATACCCTTCCCAGTCTTTCCAGACCGGTTGTAAACCCGCCTTGACAATGGCGGCAGCCACCTCTTCCGGGCGTCGACCATCATGGGGCGTAAACTGCTCCAGCTCTGGATGATTGTCCGCGTAGCCACCCGGTTGGGTTTTGGAGAAGGCGCTGACGTTGTTGATGGCGATTGGAACCATGTGGTCACGGAAGAACGATGATTCCCGGGTTGAGAGGGAGAGCTCAATATCTGGAGAAAGTAGGCGAAACGCACAGATGACCTGCATTAACTGGGCTTCATCCATAATTGACGCAGGTTCAATACCTCCGGCACAAGGGCGTAAACGCGGGAAGGAGATTGAATAGCGGCTCCGCCAGTAGGTTTGCTGCAAATACAGCAGGTGTTCGGCCACCATATAGCAGTCAGTACGCCAGCTATCGGAAAGACCGATCAACGCGCCTAATCCGATCTTGTCGATCCCGGCGTTACCCAGTCGATCTGGTGTATCCAGTCGCCAACTGAAGTCTTGTTTCTGGCCGCGCAGATGATGTTGAGCGTAAGTCGATGGATGATAAGTTTCCTGATACACCATGACGCCATCCAGCCCCAGCATTTTCAGTTCCGCATATTCAGCCTGATTCAACGGTTGCACTTCCATCATCAGTGAACTGAAATGCGGGCGGATGATCGGGAATACCTGGCGAAAATAATCCATTCCCACCTTCCGCTGATGTTCGCCCGTCACCAGCAGCAGGTGATTGAACCCCATTTCTTTGATTGCCAAACATTCACGCAGAATTTCTTCTTCATTCAGCGTTTTGCGCTTGAGGTGGTTGCTCATGGAAAAACCGCAGTAAGTACAATCATTGGAGCACAGATTAGAGAGATACAGTGGTACATAAAAGCTGACGGTATTGCCGAATCGCTGGCGGGTTAACTGTTGGGCACGCTGTGCCAATGGTTCGAGATAGTGCCTGGCGGCTGGAGAGATCAGTGCCATAAAGTCATCGCGGCTGAGTTGGTCTGCTGTCAATGCCCGTTCCACATCGGCGGCTGTTTGGCTGTTAATCCGCAGTGTCAGGTCATCCCAGTGCAACTGTTGCCAACGTTGTTGAAAATGGGTTTCCATTAGCCAACTGCCTCTGTTGTCTGTTGCAGAAAATGGGTCAACGGACTGGTAGCGCTGGCAACCTGTTGACGGCGGCCCAAACCTGCTTGCCGTGCCAACGTTCCGGCTTCTATCGCCAACCGAAACGCCTGCGCCATGTTTACCGGGTCGCGGGCTACAGCGATGGCGGTATTCACCAGCACCGCATCGGCGCCGATCTCGATAGCTTCTGCGGCATGACTGGGGGCGCCAATGCCAGCATCCACCACTACCGGCACCCGTGCCTGTTCGATGATGATGCGTAGAAAATCGCGGGTCTGTAGACCCTGGTTCGAACCGATCGGCGCCCCCAGCGGCATGACCGCGGCACAACCCACCTCCTCCAGACGCTTACATAGCACCGGATCGGCAGCACAGTATGGGAGTACCACAAACCCCTCTTTGACCAGCTGTTCTGCTGCCTTCAGGGTTTCTATCGGGTCGGGTAACAGGTACCTCATATCTGGATGAATCTCCAGCTTCACCCAGTGAGTACCTAACGCTTCACGTGCCAAATGAGCAGCAAATATGGCTTCGTCTGCGGTTTTGGCACCGGACGTATTGGGAAGCAGTCTCACGCCCAACTGTCGTAAAGGGGCCAGAATAGCGTCGTTACCGCCCGTCAGATCCACGCGTTTCATCGCCATTGTCACCAATTGCGATCCGGAAGCTTGCAACGCTTCCAGCATCAGTTCCGCGCTGGCAAATTTCCCGGTACCGGTCAGTAACCGGGATGAAAATGTTGTATCGGCAATATGTAGCATTCATCCTCCTGCTATCGCCTGAAAAAGCAAAATGTCATCCCCTTCCTGTACCTGATGTTGATGCCAGGCACTGCGTGGAATGATGATCTGATTGATGGCCAGTGCTGTACCGGGCTGGAGGCGGTTCAGCTGATTGAGCAACTGTTCAATGTTTACGGGTTTTTCCAGTTCCAACGTTTCTTCATTGAGCCGGATTTTCATGGATGGTCTCCGCATATCGGGCACGTTGGAGAAGGCGTTAGTTGTAATGTGCTCCAGCTATGCTGCCGGGCATCGAATAAGCGCAGTTTGCCGTTGAGTGGAGAGGGCAGGCCACACAGTAGTTTGATAGCCTCCAGCGCCTGTAATGTGCCCATTACGCCAACCACCGGACCTAATACCCCAGCGGTACGGCAGTTACGCTGCGGTTCGCTGGCATCTGGATACAGACAGGCATAGCAGCCGTGAGCATAAGGCGGCGTCAGCACCAGTAGTTGACCGCTGAGTCCTACCGCACTGGCACTGATCAGGGTTTTCTCTGCTGCAACGCAGGCGGCATTGACAGCATGGCGAGTGGCCATGTTGTCACTACAGTCCAGTATCAGATCGGCTTTCGCTACCGCTTGTTGCAGGACACCGTTTTCCAGCCGTCGGTTAAGCGCCACACAGGTAATCGTGGGATTCAGCGCCTGCAACTGACGCTGAGCCAGCATGGCTTTGGGTTGGGAAATATCACGAGTGCGGTAGAGAATTTGTCGTTGAAGATTGGAAATATGCAGCTCGTCACTATCCGCCAGCAATAGCTTACCCACCCCTGCCGCGGCCAGATACAGAGCCGCAGGTGAACCGAGTCCACCCATACCTACCAGCAACACGCAGGCGGCCGCGAGCTTTTTTTGACCTTCAGCGCCGACGTCCTCTAGCAGTAACTGGCGGCTATAACGCATAAACTCCTGATCGTTTAACACGTTATTTCTCCCGTCCTTCAATCATCCGAAGTAATGTGGTGGTTGCCTGACGCCAGTCCGGTGCCTGGGTAATGGCACTGACTACCGCGATGCTGCCAACGCCGGTCGCCAGTACGGCAGGAACCTTATCGACACTGATACCGCCAATGGCAACCGTGGGAAAACGCCCCTGGAGTGCGCTGATGTGCCGGGTCAGTTCAGGCAGACCCTGTGGTGATGACGGCATGGCTTTGGTTTGCGTTGGGAAGATGTGTCCTAATGCGATGTAGGAAGGATTGACGGCAACAGCGCGTTCCAGCTCGGTATCATCATGGGTGGAAACACCCAACCGCAGACCAGCCTGATGAATGGCGGCGAGATCAGCAGTATCCAGATCTTCCTGTCCCAGATGGACGCCATAAGCCTGATGTTTGATCGCCAGTCGCCAATAGTCATTGATGAACAGCCGTGCCTGAAATTGTCGTCCCAGGTTGATTGCCTGAATCACCTCTGGCTCTACCTGATCGTTCGACAGGTCTTTGATCCGCAACTGAATGGTTTTCACACCGGCGTTCAGCAGGCGGTTGATCCACAACACGCTGTCCACCACCGGATAGAGCCCGAGCTGTTCTGCGGTGGAGGGAAAGACGCGGCTCATCAGGATTCCTCCTGTGGCAGACTGGTGGCAGTGTGGTATAGCTCGCTGCCGCGGGCACGGAATTCTGCTGACATCTGCGCCATCCCGACATCAATGGGCTGGGCCACGGCTTCCTGCTGCGCGGCGTAATCACGTACTTCCTGAGAAATCTTCATCGAGCAGAATTTGGGGCCGCACATGGAGCAGAAATGGGCCACTTTGCCGGATTCCTGCGGCAGGGTTTCGTCGTGATAAGCGCGTGCGGTTTGCGGATCGAGCGCCAGATTAAACTGATCGTCCCAGCGAAATTCAAAGCGTGCTTTTGACATGGCGTTGTCGCGGATCTGTGCGCCAGGGTGGCCTTTGGCCAGGTCGGCCGCGTGGGCGGCGATCTTGTAGGTAATCAGCCCTTGCTTGACATCATCCTTGTTTGGCAATCCCAAATGCTCTTTTGGCGTGACATAACACAGCATGGCGCAACCGAACCAGCCAATCATGGCCGCACCAATACCGGAGGTGAAATGATCATAGCCCGGTGCAATATCGGTGGTGAGTGGGCCGAGCGTGTAGAACGGCGCTTCATGGCAATGCTCCAGCTCTTCAGTCATGTTGCGGCGGATCATTTGCATCGGCACATGACCGGGGCCTTCAATCATGACCTGAACGTCATATTCCCAGGCGATTTTGGTCAGCTCACCCAGTGTGTGGAGCTCGGCGAACTGGGCTTCATCGTTGGCGTCCTGAATAGAGCCAGGGCGAAGACCATCACCCAATGACAGGGATACATCATAGGCTGCACAGAGTTCACAAATTTCACGAAAGTGCTGATACAGGAAATTTTCCTGATGATGAGAAAGACACCATTTCGCCATGATGGAGCCACCGCGAGAGACAATGCCCGTCAGGCGTTTGGCGGTCATCGGCACATAGCGCAGCAGCACCCCAGCATGGATGGTGAAATAGTCAACGCCTTGTTCTGCCTGTTCCAGCAGTGTGTCGCGGAACATTTCCCAGGTCAGATTTTCCGCAACGCCATTAACTTTTTCCAGAGCTTGATAAATAGGTACCGTACCAATGGGAACCGGGCTGTTACGTAGTATCCACTCACGAGTTTCATGAATATAACGTCCGGTGGACAAATCCATCACGGTGTCCGCACCCCAGCGCGTTGACCACACCAGCTTTTCCACTTCTTCTTCGATGGACGATGTCACGGCGGAGTTACCGATATTGGCATTGACCTTCACCAGAAAATTACGGCCGATAATCATCGGTTCTGACTCGGGATGATTGATATTGGCGGGAATAATGGCGCGTCCGGCGGCAACTTCCTGACGTACAAATTCCGGGGTGATACTGTCGGGCAAGTTGGCACCGAAGCTTTGGCCGGGGTGTTGCTGGCGCAGCACCTCACTGTGGATACGTTCACGCCCCATATTTTCACGGATGGCAATGAATTCCATTTCGGGTGTGACGATCCCCTGACGAGCATAATGCAGTTGCGTTACCCGCTTGCCGGTTTTGGCACACTGCGGCTGCGGCAATTGTTCAAACCGCAGATGATCCAATCCTGCATCGGCCAGGCGTTGCTGGGTAAAACCAGAACTGACCTGAGAAAGCGCTTGTGTGTCGTTGCGCTCGGCTATCCAGGCGGCCCGGACTTTTTCCAGGCCGAGGTGAACGTCTGGTGTAGCGGCAGGGTCGCCATATGGGCCAGCCGTATCATAGACGGGGACGGGCTCGTTGGGTTCATGGCTGGGATTCTCCCGGCTACCACCAGTCAAGGTGGGGCTGAGCTGAATTTCCCGCATGGGAACACGGATATCTTCGCGTGAGCCAGAAATGTAAATTCGCTGTGAATTCGGGAATGCGGTACCCCGAAGAGTGTCAATAAACTGTTGGGCGGCGGCGCGTTGTTCACGACGACCAGGGGCTTTCTTTTCTGTAGACATAGCAAGTTCCTATAAATACTGAATGGGAAGATTGCTTGTCTGGAGTTCGGAGGGAGTAATGACAGGGTGTGAACCCGGATAAATGCCTATGGCGCTGGGGTTCAACAGAATGAATTACTCTTGTTCCCTTCGCAGGTATTAGCCTGATCAGGTTCCGCGGATCCCGAATTAACGGTCTCAGCCCATGCACGATGATATGTGCGGGGCACTCCGACAAGATATAGCTCCAAAACGCTGGAGCGGATAAAACGTTACCACTTTATGCCGAGCCCGGCCTGGTGTCAAAAAGTTACATCAGGTGAAAAGGCGCCCTGCACTATCGATAGTTCAGTCTGATTTACTGTTCAAATACTAGCCGGATCATGTGGTCTTCCAGGGTAAAGCGCATTGCCAAGGATTCCCCCACGCTTGATAATGTTTGCTGAAATTCGAAACAGTTATCTTGATCGATGGCGGCAACCAGATGACTATCATAAAAGTCCATGATTTGCTGTGTGTTGCCTTGTAATATCGAATCGAGCTGTGCGGCGAGCGCTCGCTTTTTTTCATTCAATGGGGCAACTTCTTGTAGCATTCGTTCGTAAATGTGGAAATGGCCAGCTGAAAGATAGTCGACCAGATTATGGCAGAAATCATCCAGCGCTTTTTCATCCAGGCGGGTATGGGTTTCTTTATTTGGCTTCATGCCGACCAAGTGATAGTAAGTGATCAGTAACTGCTTACGAGCTTGTAGCCACTGATCGATTAACGCATTATTGCCGCCAACATACTCAGTCAAACTTTGTAGTTGCTTTAGCATTATTGACTCCCTTCATACATCAATGATGACTGTTAGCAGTGTAATTATCCATTAAACATAGCTGTAAAATGTCAATCTGGTAATGAGTGAGGCATTAAAAGTATGGAACTGATACTAAAAGGTGATGAAAGCGGCTGGTGGGTCGTCAGCCATGGTAATCAGATCTGGTTACCACAGGGCGAATTGCCGCAGGGAACCGCCGCGCAATGGGATTTGCAGAATTTTCGCGCCCGCCAGATCGGCGAGTGGCAGGGCGTGCTGGTATGGCTAGTATCACGTTCTATGACGGACAGCATGGGATCAGTGCGTCAGTTGCTGAGCCAGGATGCCGGTCTGTTCCATCTGGCGGGACGGGGTGTACAGTTGGCTGAGTTCTATCGTTCGCATCGCTTTTGTGGCTACTGCGGACATGAAATGCACACCAGTACTACAGAGCTGGCCTGCCTGTGTTCACACTGTAAGGAACGTTATTACCCACAGATTGCTCCTTGTGTGATCGTGGCCATCCAGCATCAGGATAAAATTCTGCTGGCCCAGCATTTGCGCCATCGCGGCAATATGTATACCACGTTGGCGGGTTTTGTAGAGGTGGGTGAAACGCTGGAGCAGGCAGTTGCGCGAGAAGTCATGGAAGAGAGTCATGTCCATGTCAAAAATCTGCGCTATGTATGCTCCCAGCCTTGGCCGTTCCCTCATTCATTGATGATGGCCTTCATGGCGGAATATGCGGGGGGAGAGCTGCAAGCAGACCCTTCAGAACTGCGGGATGCAGCCTGGTTCCGTTATGATCGGTTGCCGGAATTACCGCCACCGGGTACGGTGGCTCGTCGTCTGATTGAAGATACCGTAGTGCTGTGCCGCGAGGCTGACGATTGAACAGGTTCGTAACACCTGGTGGCGCTGAATTTCGTGGTCACACGGTTTGGTTGTAGATGGTTGCCAATAATAACGATGCCAGTGAGTTGATACTAAAGGAAAAAATATGACTGATCTGAAAAACGATCGCTATTTGCGTGCGCTGTTACGTCAGCCAGTGGATGTGACCCCAGTATGGATGATGCGTCAGGCAGGTCGTTATCTGCCTGAATATCGTGCTATACGGGAACAGGCCGGAGATTTTATGTCACTGTGCAAGGATGCCGATCTGGCTTGTGAGGTGACGTTGCAACCGCTGCGTCGTTATAATCTGGATGCGGCCATTCTATTTTCGGATATTCTCACGGTTCCCGATGCCATGGGACTGGGGCTCTATTTTGAAACCGGTGAAGGGCCGAGATTTACTTCGCCAATCACTTGTCATGCGGATGTGGAAAAATTGCCGGTACCGGATCCTGAACTGGAACTGGGCTACGTGATGAATGCGGTACGTACTATCCGTAAAAATCTGGCGGGTACCGTGCCGCTGATTGGTTTTTCCGGTAGCCCGTGGACGCTGGCAACCTACATGGTAGAAGGCGGTAGCAGTAAAGTTTTCACCGTTATTAAGAAAATGATGTTTACCTCACCGGATACATTGCATCTGTTACTGGATAAGCTGGCGGATAGCGTCACATTGTATCTGAATGCCCAGATTAAGGCCGGTGTGCAGGCTGTGATGATTTTTGATACCTGGGGTGGCGCGCTGAGTTGTGCAGATTACCGCGAGTTTTCCTTGCATTATATGCATAAAATTGTTGATGGACTGCTGCGTGAACATGAGGGACGACGAGTACCGGTCACTCTGTTTACCAAAGGCGGCGGTCAATGGCTGGAAGCCATGGCCGGTACTGGTTGTGACGCGCTGGGACTGGATTGGACCACCGATATTGCCGAGGCCCGACATCGGGTGGGAAATCGTGTCGCTCTGCAAGGGAATATGGATCCTTCCATGCTGTATGCCTCTCCGTCCAGGATCGAGCAGGAAGTGGCGACAATACTGAATGGATTCGGCTCCGGTAGTGGCCATGTATTCAATCTGGGACACGGTATTCATCAGGATGTGCCGCCTGAAAATCCAGGCATTTTTGTTGATGCGGTGCATCGGTTATCGGCTCCCTATCATCGGATGGCATGATGGATATTCAGGCACTGCGTGAAGAGCAACTCGACAAGGCATCACAGGTCATTTGCCGTGATAATTTACCGTTTGAGCAACCTGCTTATATCGCTGGTGCTGATGTAGGATTCGAGCAGCAAGGCGCGGTGACACGAGCGGCGATTGTGATACTTGAATATCCGTCGCTGATGCTGGTGGAATATCAGATTGCCCGTATCCCTACGATCATGCCTTACATCCCCGGCTTCCTTTCTTTTCGCGAATATCCAGCGCTGCTGGCCGCGTGGGAAAAATTGCAACATCGACCTGATTTACTGTTTGTGGATGGTCACGGTATTTCCCATCCCCGTCGTTTTGGTGTGGCCAGCCACTTTGGCCTGCTGGTAAATATACCTACCATTGGCGTGGCGAAGCGCCGGCTATGCGGCCAGTTTTCTCCGCTGGAAGAACCCGTGGGCAGCCAGCAGCCGCTGTTTGATCATGGTGAACAGATCGGGTGGGTGTGGAGAAGCAAGGTACGTTGTAATCCGCTGTTTGTTTCCACTGGACATCGCGTCAGTATCAATACCGCGTTAGCATGGGTAACGCGCTGTGTTCGTGGCTACCGTTTACCTGAGCCGACCCGCTGGGCGGATGCCGTGGCATCAAATCGGAAGACCTTCCAGCGCTGGCAGCAGCAGTGATGATGAATAATACTGATAAACGCACTTTAGGAATTCAGGAATAGGGCATTGGCCTGATTTCAGGTACACTCCCGCCCATAATTTATGTGAGATGACCGATGTTACGTAACCCTATTCATTTGCGTTTGGAAAAACTGGAAAGTTGGCAACATGTCACTTTTATGGCATGCCTTTGTGAGCGGATGTACCCTAATTATCATGAATTTTGCCAGCAAACCGGCTTCGGTGATGCTCAGGTCTACCGGCGTATCCTCGACCTGGTCTGGGAAACGCTGGTGGTCAAGGATGTCAAAGTCAACTTTGATAATCAGTTGGAAAAACTTGAAGATGCGGTCCCGTCTGCTGAAAATTATGATATTTACGGCGTTTACCCCGCGATTGATGCCTGTATTGCTTTGGGAGAACTTGTTCACTCCCGTTTAAGCGGTGAAACACTGGAACATACCATTGCTATCAGTGAAACTTCCATTCGTACTGTGGCCATGCTGGAAATGACGCAGGCGGGTCGGGAAATGACAGATGAAGAACTGAAAATTCTGCCCGCTATTGAACAGGAATGGGACATTCAATGGGAGATTTTTCGTTTGTTGGCAGCCTGCGAAGAGCGTGATATAGAATTGATAAAAGGGCTGCGCGCAGACTTGCGTGAGGACGGTAGCAGTAATATTGGGATAAATTTATACCAATAACACGGTAAAACGTGATTTAAGGCCTGAAATGGCCTGTGAGACTTCACATCCGCACCCTGTCTGGTCTACATTTGGGGAGCGTAAAAAAAGTGGCTGTCGGTGCGTGTATGCAGGAGATCGCTGTTATGGCATTTCCGGCGCACTCGATGCTTAGCAAGTGATAAACACACTGTAAGGATAACTTATGAATAAGACTCAACTGATTGATGTAATTGCTGATAAAGCTGACCTTTCTAAGGCTCACGCCAAAGCAGCGTTGGAAGCGACTCTGGCGGCGATTACTGAGTCTCTGAAAGAAGGTGATGCAGTACAATTAGTCGGTTTTGGTACTTTCAAAGTCAATCATCGTAATGAGCGCACTGGCCGCAATCCGCAAACGGGTAAAGAAATCAAAATTGCTGCTGCCAATGTGCCTGCTTTTGTATCCGGTAAAGCATTGAAAGACGCTGTAAAATAACGGTATGTTGGGAAAAGGTTTAAACAGAGGGGCGAATATGCCCCTTTTGTTTTTCTTTCGCAGCATCTGTATTGGGGTGGGCGTCATGCTGATGACCGCCTGTAGTTCCCATTCGCCTCCATCAGACTTCTATGCGGGAGGATATCTTGCTGATCGCGGTGTCGTGCGTTTATGGCGTAAAGATGATGTTCAGCAACATGTCACGACGCTGATGACGGTTTATAGTCCGCATCAGGGCCAGAATACGCAAATTACCCATTCCCGGTTCCAGCAGGGTACCGTGCGCGAAATCCAACAAAGTAAATCTGGACCGCCAAAAGAAGAGACCCGTTTGCGTTTTGATGCCAATGGCACCGTCAGCTATATGCAACGTCAATTTCCTGAACACCGAGAGTCTTTGTCTGAGGATGAAATAGCGCTGTATCAGTTTGATGCCAAACGTATGCTGGAGTTAAGTGATGCATTGCGGGTAGGTAATATACAGCTCAAACAGGGCATATGGCAGAATAATCAAGTAATGACCTGCAATGGGCAACTGGTACGCCCGGATCTGGATCGCTCATCTTTGTCGTGGATTGCCCAACGTCGTCAGCACTCGACCGGTGTGCTCAGTATTGCCTGGCTGGAGTCCCCTGAAGGTTCGCAGTTGTTGTTAGTGGTGAACACCGATTTTTGCCGTTGGGAACCTACTGCCAAAACCATAGACATGTGGGAGTGACATACGTTATTTATCTCCAAGCCGGAGATAGTGACATCCCTGGCAAAATTAATGTGATGTAAATTTGGCGGAGATGGGAAGCTCGCGAGGTGGGGTGGAGAGGTGAGCCCAGAGGGCCCACCTGGAAGATAAATCAGGCTTTTTCGCGGTCGATAGCGCGATAACCGATATCTTGACGGCAGAAGCAGCCATCCCAATGAATATCTTTCGCCAGCTCGTAGGCTCGTTGCTGTGCAGCTGCCACGCTATTACCCAGAGCAGTAACGCATAAGACTCGACCACCATTGGTTACCACATTTTTACCGTTTAACACGGTACCCGCATGAAAGACTTTCCCATCCGCTACTTCCTGAGCGGGGAGGCCGTTAATCACGTCACCGGTGCGGTAATCCGCTGGATAACCTCCCGCTGCCAGTACCACCCCTAAAGATGGACGTTCGTCCCAATCAGAGCTTGTTTTATCTAACTTGCCTTCACAGGCGGCCAGGCATAATGCGACCAAATCAGAACGCAGGCGCAACATGATTGGCTGGGTTTCCGGATCGCCAAAACGACAGTTAAATTCAATTACCTTTGGTTGACCATCGGCGGAGATCATCAAACCGGCATACAGAAAACCGGTATACACATTTCCTTCGGTGGCCATACCACGCACGGTTGGCCAAATCACTTGTTCCATGACGCGCTGGTGAATTTCATCCGTGACCACCGGTGCTGGAGAGTAAGCGCCCATGCCCCCGGTATTGGGGCCAGTATCTTTATCACCAACTCGCTTATGATCTTGACTGGTCGCCATCGGTAGCACATGTTCGCCATCTACCATAACGATAAAGCTGGCTTCTTCACCGTCCAGAAACTCTTCTACCACGATACGGTGACCTGCGTCACCAAACGCATTGCCTGCCAACATGTCGGTTACAGCATTTTCCGCATCTTCCAGCGTCATGGCGACAATAACACCTTTACCCGCGGCCAAACCATCTGCTTTGATTACGATAGGCGCACCCCGTTGGCGGATATACTCCAGTGCTGGCTGAACTTCGGTAAAGTTTTGATACTCCGCTGTCGGAATATGATGGCGTGCCAGAAAATCTTTGGTGAATGCCTTGGATCCCTCCAGTTGTGCAGCTGCCTGCGTCGGTCCGAAGATTTTCAATCCCGCAGCACGGAAAGCATCCACTATGCCAATCACCAATGGTGCTTCTGGACCAACGATGGTCAGGCCGATAGCGTTTTGCTGGGCGAAAGACACCAATGCGGGAATATCCGTCGCGGCAATACTGATGTTCTCCAGTGTTGGTTCCAGCGCGGTACCGGCGTTACCCGGAGCCACATAGACTTTGTCAGACAGCGATGACTGAGCGGCTTTCCAGGCCAGCGCGTGCTCACGCCCACCATTGCCAATAATTAAAATATTCATGGTTATAATCCCGGATTAATGACGGAAGTGGCGCATATCGGTAAACAGCATAGCAATTCCGTGCTCGTTGGCAGATGCAATGACTTCATCATCACGAATAGAGCCCCCGGGCTGAATTACACAAGAGATACCCACTGCGGCAGCGGCATCAATACCGTCGCGGAACGGGAAGAATGCATCGGATGCCATCACGGAACCTTTGACTTCCAGTCCTTCGTCACTGGCTTTGATGCCAGCGATCTTGGCGGAGTAAACACGGCTCATCTGGCCAGCGCCAATACCGATGGTCATATTGTCGCGGGCATAGACAATCGCATTGGATTTGACAAATTTGGCGACTTTCCAGCAGAACAACGCATCACGCAGTTCAGCATCGGTTGGCTGACGTTTGGTTACTACGCGTAGTTGCGACGCATCCACCATCCCCAGATCACGATCTTGCACCAGCAGGCCGCCATTAACGCGTTTGAAATCCAGACTGGATACCTTCTGCTGCCATTGTCCGCAGGTCAGAACACGGACGTTCTGCTTCGTGGCAGTTACCTGCAACGCTTCTTCACTGGCAGAAGGTGCAATGATCACTTCCACGAACTGGCGGCTGATAATGGCTTTAGCTGTGTCGGCATCCAACTCACGGTTGAACGCAATAATGCCGCCAAAGGCTGAGGTTGGGTCGGTTTTATAGGCGCGTTCGTAAGCATCCAAAATGGAAGTACTGATGGCGACGCCACAAGGGTTGGCATGTTTGACGATAACACAGGCAGGTTCGTCGAATTCTTTCACGCATTCTAGCGCTGCATCGATATCTGCAATATTGTTGTAGGAGAGTGCTTTGCCCTGTAGCTGTTGAGCGGTGGCCACAGAGGCTTCGGAGATTTTCTCTTCTATATAGAACGCTGCTTGTTGGTGGCTGTTTTCACCATAGCGCATATCCTGCTTTTTGATGAAGTTCAGATTCAGTGTTCTGGGGAAATGGCCAGACGGCTGAGTGGTATCACCATGGTAAGCCGGTACCATGCTGCCAAAATAGTTGGCGATCATACTGTCGTACGCAGCGGTATGTTCAAAGGCTTTAATCGCCAAATCAAAACGGGTTTTATAGGTCAGGGAACCCTGATTGGCATCCATTTCCTGAATAATGGTGTTGTAATCGCTGCTTTTAACCACAATGACCACGTCGTTATGGTTCTTGGCGGCGGAGCGCACCATCGTTGGGCCACCGATATCAATATTTTCCACGGCATCTTCCAGTGAGCAATTTTCCCTGGCAACTGTCTGGGCAAACGGATAAAGGTTTACCACTACCATGTCGATCGGCTTGATACCGTGTTGTTCCATAATTCCATCATCCTGACCGCGTCGACCCAAAATGCCGCCGTGTACCTTGGGATGCAGTGTTTTGACCCGTCCATCCATCATTTCCGGGAATCCGGTGTAATCCGATACTTCGGTGACAGGCAGACCGGCGTTGGCCAGCAAATGTGCGGTACCACCAGTAGAGAGTAGCTCAATACCTCGTTGTGAGAGTGCCTGAGCAAATTCGACGATGCCGGCTTTGTCTGAAACACTGAGCAGAGCGCGGTGGATAGGACGACGTTGTTGCATGATGGTTTGATCCCTTGGCTTAGGTTCGTAATGTAAAGAGCGCCACGTGAATATTGCGTATGTAGAAAGCAAAAATGGGGGCTTCTAGATAAATATTCAGGTAACGCTCGATATTGGGCACCTATTTTATCAGGGGACGAATTGTAGCGAAAACGTTTGCGTGACGCTCGTCAAATTTCAGTTCTGGAAAGTATTGTGGATAACCCTGTGCGAAAAAGGGTATAAAACGGCATTTTGCTGTGGAATGCAGCAAACGATCATTTTTGTGATAAATACCTATTGCGGCCTGTCAGGAAGTCCCTATAATGCGCCTCCACTGACCCGGTGCTGGTGAACAACACAACGCCGAGTCAGGCCGGGAAAAACGAATTATTCGTTGACTCTGCAAGAGGATGGCGTAGTATACGCGACCTCACGTCAGCGGCAGCGCCGCGACGAACGCTCTTTAACAATATAATCAGACAATCTGTGTGGGCACTCACAGGACCCTATCGTAATCAATACGAAAAGACTTGAAGAGTGACTGACAGTAAATTCATTACGAATAAACAGTTATAAATTCTTTGAGCATCGCTTCTTCGGAAGCACATCAAACAAATCTTAAATTGAAGAGTTTGATCATGGCTCAGATTGAACGCTGGCGGCAGGCCTAACACATGCAAGTCGAGCGGCAGCGGGGGGAAGCTTGCTTCCCCGCCGGCGAGCGGCGGACGGGTGAGTAATGTCTGGGGATCTGCCTGATGGAGGGGGATAACTACTGGAAACGGTAGCTAATACCGCATGACGTCGCAAGACCAAAGTGGGGGACCTTAGGGCCTCACGCCATTGGATGAACCCAGATGGGATTAGCTGGTAGGTGAGGTAATGGCTCACCTAGGCGACGATCTCTAGCTGGTCTGAGAGGATGACCAGCCACACTGGAACTGAGACACGGTCCAGACTCCTACGGGAGGCAGCAGTGGGGAATATTGCACAATGGGGGAAACCCTGATGCAGCCATGCCGCGTGTATGAAGAAGGCCTTCGGGTTGTAAAGTACTTTCAGCGGGGAGGAAGGGGAGCACTTTAACAGAGTGTTTCATTGACGTTACCCGCAGAAGAAGCACCGGCTAACTCCGTGCCAGCAGCCGCGGTAATACGGAGGGTGCAAGCGTTAATCGGAATGACTGGGCGTAAAGCGCACGCAGGCGGTCTGTTAAGTTGGATGTGAAATCCCCGGGCTTAACCTGGGAACTGCATTCAAAACTGACAGACTAGAGTCTCGTAGAGGGGGGTAGAATTCCAGGTGTAGCGGTGAAATGCGTAGAGATCTGGAGGAATACCGGTGGCGAAGGCGGCCCCCTGGACGAAGACTGACGCTCAGGTGCGAAAGCGTGGGGAGCAAACAGGATTAGATACCCTGGTAGTCCACGCTGTAAACGATGTCGACTTGAAGGTTGTGGCCTTGAGCCGTGGCTTTCGGAGCTAACGCGTTAAGTCGACCGCCTGGGGAGTACGGCCGCAAGGTTAAAACTCAAATGAATTGACGGGGGCCCGCACAAGCGGTGGAGCATGTGGTTTAATTCGATGCAACGCGAAGAACCTTACCTACTCTTGACATCCTCAGAAGAGACTGGAGACAGTTTTGTGCCTTCGGGAACTGAGAGACAGGTGCTGCATGGCTGTCGTCAGCTCGTGTTGTGAAATGTTGGGTTAAGTCCCGCAACGAGCGCAACCCTTATCCTTTGTTGCCAGCGCGTAATGGCGGGAACTCAAGGGAGACTGCCGGTGATAAACCGGAGGAAGGTGGGGATGACGTCAAGTCATCATGGCCCTTACGAGTAGGGCTACACACGTGCTACAATGGCGCATACAAAGAGAAGCGAACTCGCGAGGGCAAGCGGACCTCATAAAGTGCGTCGTAGTCCGGATTGGAGTCTGCAACTCGACTCCATGAAGTCGGAATCGCTAGTAATCGTAGATCAGAATGCTACGGTGAATACGTTCCCGGGCCTTGTACACACCGCCCGTCACACCATGGGAGTGGGTTGCAAAAGAAGTAGGTAGCTTAACCTTCGGGAGGGCGCTTACCACTTTGTGATTCATGACTGGGGTGAAGTCGTAACAAGGTAACCGTAGGGGAACCTGCGGTTGGATCACCTCCTTACCAAAGATAGCCGTTGTGTGAAGTGCTCACACAGATTGTCTGATGAAAACAGAGCGCGCGTCAGCGAAGCCGACATGATGTGTCCCCTTCGTCTAGAGGCCTAGGACACCGCCCTTTCACGGCGGTAACAGGGGTTCGAATCCCCTAGGGGACGCCAAAAATGACAGTGGGTGAAAGGCACGGTCGACGATAACCTAAAGCTGATTAGCGATAGTCAGGTTTATGTTATTTGCTCTTTAACAATCTGGAACAAGCTGAAAATTGAAACGATACAGCGAAACCTGCCTTGATGGCGGGAGTTGGCTGTATCAGAGTCTCTCAAATAATCGCATCCCGGATATTCCGAATCGATGAATGAGCGAGCCCGATGAAGACAAGGCGTACCGCACGGAGGAAGCGCAGTGGACGTGATGTCCATGAGCATACCGAGTACGGCACAACGCAGTATTCATGAGGCGCAGCCATTCAGAAAAGAAGAAACACCTTCGGGTTGTGAGGTTAAGCGACTAAGCGTACACGGTGGATGCCTAGGCAGTCAGAGGCGATGAAGGGCGTGCTAATCTGCGAAAAGCGTCGGCAAGGTGATATGAACCGTTATACCCGACGATACCCGAATGGGGAAACCCAGTGTGTTTCGACACACTATCATGTCATGAATCCATAGTGACATGAGGCGAACCGGGGGAACTGAAACATCTCAGTACCCCGAGGAAAAGAAATCAACCGAGATTCCCCCAGTAGCGGCGAGCGAACGGGGAAGAGCCCAGAACCAGAATCAGTTTGTGCATCAGTGGAAGCGTCTGGAAAGTCGCACGGTACAGGGTGATAGTCCCGTACACAAAGATGCGCTTGCTGTGAGTTCGACGAGTAGGGCGGGACACGAGATATCCTGTCTGAAGATGGGGGGACCATCCTCCAAGGCTAAATACTCCTGACTGACCGATAGTGAACCAGTACCGTGAGGGAAAGGCGAAAAGAACCCCGGCGAGGGGAGTGAAACAGAACCTGAAACCGTGTACGTACAAGCAGTGGGAGCCTTGATTAATCAGGGTGACTGCGTACCTTTTGTATAATGGGTCAGCGACTTATATTTTGTAGCAAGGTTAACCGAATAGGGGAGCCGCAGGGAAACCGAGTCTTAACTGGGCGTCAAGTTGCAAGGTATAGACCCGAAACCCGGTGATCTAGCCATGGGCAGGTTGAAGGTTGGGTAACACTAACTGGAGGACCGAACCGACTAATGTTGAAAAATTAGCGGATGACTTGTGGCTGGGGGTGAAAGGCCAATCAAACCGGGAGATAGCTGGTTCTCCCCGAAAGCTATTTAGGTAGCGCCTCGTGAAGTCATCTTCGGGGGTAGAGCACTGTTTCGACTAGGGGGCCATCCCGGCTTACCAACTCGATGCAAACTACGAATACCGAAGAATGTTATCACGGGAGACACACGGCGGGTGCTAACGTCCGTCGTGAAGAGGGAAACAACCCAGACCGCCAGCTAAGGTCCCAAAGTCATGGTTAAGTGGGAAACGATGTGGGAAGGCCCAGACAGCCAGGATGTTGGCTTAGAAGCAGCCATCATTTAAAGAAAGCGTAATAGCTCACTGGTCGAGTCGGCCTGCGCGGAAGATGTAACGGGGCTAAACCATGCACCGAAGCTGCGGCAGCGACGCTTAGGCGTTGTTGGGTAGGGGAGCGTTCTGTAAGCCGTTGAAGGTGGTCTGTGAGGATTGCTGGAGGTATCAGAAGTGCGAATGCTGACATAAGTAACGATAATGCGGGTGAAAAACCCGCACGCCGGAAGACCAAGGGTTCCTGTCCAACGTTAATCGGGGCAGGGTGAGTCGACCCCTAAGGCGAGGCCGAAAGGCGTAGTCGATGGGAAACAGGTTAATATTCCTGTACTGGGTGTTACTGCGAAGGGGGGACGGAGAAGGCTATGTTGGCCGGGCGACGGTTGTCCCGGTTTAAGCGTGTAGGTGGGTGCTCCAGGCAAATCCGGAGCGCTATTAACGCCGAGGCGTGATGACGAGGCACTACGGTGTCGAAGTGACAAATGCCACGCTTCCAGGAAAAGCCCCTAAGCATCAGGTAACATCGAATCGTACCCCAAACCGACACAGGTGGTCAGGTAGAGAATACTCAGGCGCTTGAGAGAACTCGGGTGAAGGAACTAGGCAAAATGGTGCCGTAACTTCGGGAGAAGGCACGCTGTGCGAGGTGAAGTCCCTGGCGGATGGAGCGTTGCGCAGTCGCAGATACCAGCTGGCTGCAACTGTTTACTAAAAACACAGCACTGTGCAAACACGAAAGTGGACGTATACGGTGTGACGCCTGCCCGGTGCCGGAAGGTTAATTGATGGGGTAAGCCGCAAGGCGAAGCTCTTGATCGAAGCCCCGGTAAACGGCGGCCGTAACTATAACGGTCCTAAGGTAGCGAAATTCCTTGTCGGGTAAGTTCCGACCTGCACGAATGGCGTAATGATGGCCAGGCTGTCTCCACCCGAGACTCAGTGAAATTGAACTCGCTGTGAAGATGCAGTGTACCCGCGGCAAGACGGAAAGACCCCGTGAACCTTTACTATAGCTTGACACTGAACCTTGAGCCTTGATGTGTAGGATAGGTGGGAGGCTTTGAAGCGTGGACGCCAGTCTGCGTGGAGCCAACCTTGAAATACCACCCTTTGATGTTTGATGTTCTAACGTGGGCCCGTAAACCGGGTTGCGGACAGTGTCTGGTGGGTAGTTTGACTGGGGCGGTCTCCTCCCAAAGAGTAACGGAGGAGTACGAAGGTTAGCTAATCCTGGTCGGACATCAGGAGGTTAGTGCAAAGGCATAAGCTAGCTTGACTGCGAGAGTGACGGCTCGAGCAGGTGCGAAAGCAGGTCTTAGTGATCCGGTGGTTCTGAATGGAAGGGCCATCGCTCAACGGATAAAAGGTACTCCGGGGATAACAGGCTGATACCGCCCAAGAGTTCATATCGACGGCGGTGTTTGGCACCTCGATGTCGGCTCATCACATCCTGGGGCTGAAG
This sequence comes from Prodigiosinella confusarubida, assembly GCF_002847015.1. GTDB lineage: Bacteria > Pseudomonadota > Gammaproteobacteria > Enterobacterales > Enterobacteriaceae > Prodigiosinella > Prodigiosinella aquatilis. The sequence goes on along the minus strand of NZ_CP025085.1, from coordinate 486,601 downwards.
TAGGTCCCAAGGGTATGGCTGTTCGCCATTTAAAGTGGTACGCGAGCTGGGTTTAGAACGTCGTGAGACAGTTCGGTCCCTATCTGCCGTGGGCGTTGGAAGATTGAGGGGGGTTGCTCCTAGTACGAGAGGACCGGAGTGAACGCACCACTGGTGTACGGGTTGTGATGCCAATTGCATTGCCCGGTAGCTACGTGCGGAAGAGATAACCGCTGAAAGCATCTAAGCGGGAAACTTGCCCCGAGATGAGTCTTCCCTGGGCCTTAGAGGCCCCTGAAGGGACGTTTAAGACGAAGACGTTGATAGGCTGGGTGTGTAAGCGCAGCGATGCGTTGAGCTGACCAGTACTAATGACCCGAGAGGCTTAACCTTACAACACCGAAGGTGTTTTGGAAGAGAGACGCAAAGATATTTTCAGCGATGTTCCGAGATTGGTTCTGATGGTTGCGCAAAAGTGTGACGGTCGGAATGAAACAGAATTTGCCTGGCGGCGATAGCGCGGTGGTCCCACCTGACCCCATGCCGAACTCAGCAGTGAAACGCCGTAGCGCCGATGGTAGTGTGGGGTCTCCCCATGTGAGAGTAGGGAACTGCCAGGCATTCAACAAGACGAAGCCCTCTGTGAAAGCAGAGGGCTTTTTCACGTCGGTAGTGTTGATGCAGCCGGCATGCGCGATGGGATATCTGACCAGCATGCTGTCGCCGGGTCAGTATCAAATAACGGCAAACCTTCAGTGGATATTGTGGGTTTTTGTGTTAATTATTCTTTTTTGCTTCAAGCCAGTGGGAAATAAAACTGACAATATGTGTTGGTTGGTTAATATCAAGCAGAGGGAGCGTGGTATTCAGTTTTTCGTCACTGGCTACCGCGAGAGTAAAACTATCGATAATATCGGTAAAAGATCGATTTATTGCGCGGCGAAACAGAACTATTTTGTCTATCTTCTCTTGTTTGAAACCCTCAACTAGAATCAAATCCAACGTTGATGTATCCATTCGACTGGCTAGATAATGTAGATCTGGTTCTTGTTGTTTCGGTGTTTCTGTCATTAATGCCCAGCGCTCGGTATTGGCGACGAGCGTTTGCTCTGCTCCTGCTTTACGCAATTCATAGCTATCTTTTCCCGGGGTATCGATGTCCATATTATGATGAGTGTGTTTAATAAGGCCCACACGTATACCTGAGTTTTTCAGCAATGGGATAAGTTGTTTAAGCAGCGTTGTCTTCCCCGTGCCACTGTAAGCAGCAAAAGCCAATAACGGAGGATGTTTAAATATCATAACGATCCTTATGCCACAGTTGCAGGTCATCGGTGGTATTGAAATTACGAAAAGCCTGAGGCTGATCAGAAAAAGAAACAGATTGGGCGTCTATTTTATTAAGGAACAACATTAACTTACGATCACCCTTTGCCAGATATTCATCAAGGGCTGATGCGAGATTGGTATGGATTAGCAGTAATGTAGGGTGCTCACGGTTGCCATCAGTTGCATAGGCTGCTTTTTTATCTCCACGACCTTGCCAAAGGCGTGAGACCAAATCCAGTGGTAAAGCCGGAACGTCACAAGGGACAAATATCACCCACTCTGTTTTCACCGTTACCAAGCCAGTCAGTACACCGGCCAAAGGACCTGCATAATTTTTGTTTATATCATTGACAACCGGATACCCGCTTTGCTGATAAATAACCTGATTACGATTAGCGTTGATAATTATTTTATCAACTTGCGGTGCTAATCGAGAGAGAATAAGTTGATACAAAGGTTTGCCATCAAGCTCCATTAGCCCTTTGTCTTTCCCCCCCATGCGGATTGCCTGGCCCCCGGCCAGAATGACACCTGTGATCATGTTGCTCAGCCTATAAGTAAATGATGTGTTATTTTCGAAAAAGTATGGCTAAAGGCCAAGTGCTTTCTTCATACTACTAAGACTTACTATTTTTGACGGTTTAATCTTCAGGAGTCCACCATGAAATGTCATCGTGTAAATGAGTTAATCGAATTGTTGCATCCGGCCTGGCAAAAAGAGCCGGATATGAATCTTGTGCAATTTTTACAAAAACTTGCACATGAAGCCGGGTTTGAGGGGGCGCTTAGCGATCTCACTGATGATATCCTTATTTATCATTTAAAGATGCGTGACACGAACGAAACGCAGCCTATTCCTGGTTTGCAGAAGGATTATGAGGCTGATTTCAAAACGGCATTACTGCGAGCCCGTGGCGTTATTAAGGATTGATATATCGGGGTATTTATCCCATTTTGTTTATTGATCGGAGTTGAGTCCCCTAAAATGGCAGTGATAAGCGATTCAGTTTTTAATTTTCAGACACTATCTCCTGATTTGATCATGGATGCGTTGTGGTCTGTTGGGGTGCGAGTTGACTCTGGTTTAACCGCGCTAAATAGCTATGAAAACCGAGTATACCAATTCAGCGATGAGAACAGAAAACGGTACGTTGTGAAGTTTTACCGCCCTCAACGCTGGAAGGCTGAGCAAATTACTGAAGAGCATGCATTCGCTTGTGAGTTAGCTGAGGATGACATCCCTGTTGTTGCACCATTGTCTTTGCAGGAAAAGATGCTTAATGAACATGAAGGCTTCTTTTTTACGGTTTTTCCAAGCATTGGTGGGCGGCAATACGAAATGGATAATGATGAGCAACTGGAAGGCGTTGGTCGTTATTTAGGGCGTATCCATCAAATCGGGAATAAATCACTGTTTAAAGTACGTCCGACTATTGGTTTGGATGAATATTTGTATGAACCACGTAATACGTTGGCACAATGCCCTCTTATTCCAGCTGCTCTGCGTGACGTGTTTCTGCTGGCGACCGATCGTTTAATCAATGAGGTAAAGCGGTACTGGCGTACTGACTGGGTAGCCAAGCGTCTGCATGGAGACTGCCATCCAGGAAATATTCTATGGCGCGATGGGCCATTGTTTGTGGATCTTGATGATGCACGAAATGGACCGGCCATTCAGGATCTATGGATGCTCTTGCATGGTGAACGTCGTGAGCAGCGTATTCAGTTGGATATTCTGCTAGAGGCTTATAGCGAATTTGCGTCTTTTGATGAAACAGAACTTGCGCTTATTGAGCCATTACGAGCGATGCGAATGGTTCATTATTTGGCCTGGGTGGCCCGTCGTTGGCTAGATCCTGCTTTTCCCCGGAGCTTTCCGTGGATGAAGGACGCTGATTTTTGGTCAAAACAGGTAATTACCTTTACTGAGCAGGTTAAACTGTTGCAGGAACCACCTTTGCAACTGATGACGATGTACTGAAGTTATTAAATAGAGAGAAAACTGATATGAAGAAAATATGGCTTTTACTGATTGGTGTCATAATGGCATTTAGTGCATCAGCTGCTGATTTTAGTAATGGCAAGCAATATGTTACGCTGGATAGGCCGGAAACTCAGGAGCCGCAGGTTCTGGAGTTTTTTTCGTTTTATTGTCCGCATTGTTATCAGTTTGCTCGGATTTATCATATTCCTGATGCAATACAAAAAGAGCTGCCAACCGGTATTAAAATCACTAAATACCACGTTGATTTTCTAGGGCCTTTAGGAAAAGAATTGACTAAAGCCTGGGCTGTTGCTATTGCCTTGGGTATAGAGGATAAGATTAGCCCACTGATGTTTGATGCTGTTCAAAAAACTCAAACCGTAGAGAAGCCGGAAGATATTCGTCAGGTTTTCATCGATGCCGGTGTAACAGGGGAAGAGTATGACAGTGCATTAAATAGCTTTGTGGTGAAATCTTTGGTTGTCCAACAGGAAAAAGCGGCCGCAGATTTACAGCTACGTGGTGTCCCATCCATATTTGTTAATGGCAAATACATGATAAAAAATGACGGACTGGATACCAGTTCAATGGATATTTACGTGAAGCAATATGCCGATGTAGTGAAATATTTGCTCACCAAAAAATAATCTTAATTATAACGGTCACGCCGTTGAACCTGGTATGGCCGTTATTTATTTTTAACACCGCAGTTATATCCAAAAAACATTTTTATTCACATCTGTCTATTTGATTTTATATATATATCCACAAAAATAATTCCCTCACACGTAAACTGAGTATTGTTTTTAATTTATTGATTTTAAATCATTAATTAATATAACTAGAACTAATAATGTACTGTGAAATTATTTACTCATTTTCTATTCACAAACTTATCCACAGCTTTGATTTGCGAAGTATTATGCAAAAATCTTCACAATAACGCGTTAACATTCGTTTCTTGCCGTCACCTATGGCATGCTTAACCCCATGACAAAAAACAATGATCGCTACAAATTATGGCTCAGATTACTGAAAACCCTTTGATTCTGGTGGATGGTTCATCCTATTTATATCGTGCTTATCATGCTTTTCCCCCGTTAACCAATAGCGCAGGTGAACCTACTGGGGCGATGTATGGTGTACTTAACATGCTGCGAAGCTTATTACTCCAGTATCATCCCAGCCATGTGGCGGTGGTGTTTGATGCTAAAGGTAAAACGTTTCGTGATGAACTATTTGAAGATTACAAATCTCACCGTCCTCCGATGCCAGACGATCTGCGCGAACAGATAGAGCCTTTACACCGTATGGTGACGGCGATGGGGTTACCTTTGTTGGTGGTTTCTGGTGTAGAGGCAGATGATGTTATCGGCACTCTTTCTTTACAAGCAGAACGAGCCGGTATACCGGTATTGATTAGTACCGGTGATAAAGATATGGCTCAGTTGGTTACATCCAATATCACGCTGATCAATACGATGACCAATAGTATTCTTGGTCCTGAAGAAGTGTGCAATAAATATGGTATTCCTCCAGAGTTGATTATCGATTTTCTTGCCCTGATGGGAGACTCTTCCGATAACATTCCTGGCGTACCCGGGATCGGTGAAAAGACCGCGCAGGCGTTGTTACAAGGATTGGGCGGATTGGATTCACTGTATGAAAATCTGGATAAAATTGCTGGTTTGTCTTTTCGTGGGGCGAAAACCATAGCGGCCAAGCTAGAACAGCACAAAGAGATCGCCTATCTCTCCTATAAATTGGCCACTATCAAAACGGATGTTGAACTTGAATTGAATTGCGATCAATTAACTGTTAATGAGCCAAATGTTGTTGAACTGAGAGATCTGTTTGGTCATTACGAATTTAAGCGTTGGTTAATTGATATTGAATCCGGAACATGGTTACAGGATAAAAAAAGTAACCTGGCCGTGCCGGCAGTAATAAAAAAGATGGAAGAAAAGACGCAAGAAGAAAAAGTAAGCGTTCTGTCTCGAGACAATTACGTCACTATTCTGGATGAAAAAACCTTACAGGACTGGATAACGCGTTTAAAGAGCTCTGAGGTGTTTGCTTTTGATACGGAAACAGACAGCCTGGACACCCTTGCTGCTAATCTGGTAGGGATGTCATTCGCGATTAAACCGGGTGAGGCTGCATATCTGCCCTTGGCTCACGACTATCTGGATGCACCTGAACAGCTCGATCGTACAAAGGTATTGGCCGCACTCAAACCGCTGCTGGAAGATGCCAGCTTACTGAAGATTGGTCAGAATCTAAAGTTTGATAAGGGTGTGATGATGCGCCATGGTATTGAGCTACGCGGTATTGCTTTTGATACCATGCTGGAATCCTATGTGTTGGATAGTGTTGCTGGCCGTCATGATATGGACAGCCTGTCTGCGCGTTATTTGAACCACAAAACTATTAGTTTTGAAGAAGTTGCCGGAAAAGGGAAAAACCAGCTAACTTTCAATCAGATTGCATTGGAACAGGCTGCACCCTATGCTGCTGAGGATGCTGACGTCACTTTGCATCTGCACCAGAAACTATGGGAACAGCTGAAGCAGCAACCTGAATTGCGCAAAGTTTTTCAGGATATAGATATGCCACTGGTGCCGGTGTTATCCCGGATGGAACGCACTGGGGTGCTGATTGATACTACTATTCTGGCAGAGCATTCGCGGGAACTGACACAACGCCTGGCGGAGTTGGAAGTGAAAGCGTATGAGCTTGCAGGAGAGGAATTTAATTTATCTTCCCCCAAACAATTAGGCGCTATTCTTTATGAAAAACTGCAACTGCCGGTTATCAAAAAAACCCCGAAGGGCGCACCTTCCACCAATGAAGAAGTGTTGGCTGAGTTAGCGCTGGACTACCCTTTGCCAAAGCTTCTTTTGGAACATCGTGGGCTGGCAAAACTGAAATCCACTTATACCGATAAATTACCGTTGATGATTAACCCGCTAACTAAACGAGTACATACCTCTTATCATCAGGCAGTAACAGCAACGGGACGTTTGTCTTCCAGTGACCCTAACTTGCAGAATATTCCAGTCCGTAATGATGAAGGTCGTCGTATTCGTCAGGCATTTATTGCGCCGAAAGGATACAGCATTATGGCGGCGGACTACTCGCAGATTGAGTTGCGGATTATGGCGCACCTTTCTAAGGATGCTGGATTGCTTAAGGCGTTTGCAGAAGGTAAGGATATTCACCGCGCAACGGCCTCTGAGGTGTTCGGTATCCCACTTGATAATGTCACCAGCGAACAGCGGCGAAGTGCCAAGGCAATTAACTTTGGTTTGATTTATGGTATGAGTGCCTTTGGGTTATCGCGCCAGCTAAATATTCCGCGTAAAGAATCTCAGCGTTACATGGATCTTTACTTCGAGCGTTATCCAGGTGTACAGCATTATATGGAACGGACACGTCAGCAGGCGGCCGCACAAGGATATGTGTCGACGCTGGACGGTCGACGTCTCTATTTACCGGATATTCACTCCCGTAACGCTATGGGCCGTAAAGCGGCTGAACGAGCGGCGATTAACGCGCCTATGCAAGGGACCGCTGCGGATATTATTAAAAAAGCGATGATCGCGATTGACGATTGGTTACAGCAGCAGGAAGAACCGTTAATCAAAATGATAATGCAGGTCCATGATGAACTGGTTTTTGAGGTGCATGATTCCGTATTGGACGTGGCCAGGCAGCAAATTAAAGCGCTGATGGAAGGGAGTATGCAATTAGACGTGCCGTTGCTGGTAGCTGTTGGTACTGGTCAAAACTGGGATCAGGCGCATTAACCTGCATTGCTGATGTTGTTTGTTTATACAGAGCTTGATGACAAAGCGTACAGCATTGCTTCTTGTATAATTTTGTATTAAACGGTTACATCGTAAAAATGTGGTCTTTATGTAATTAAGCTACAGGATAGTGTGATCAAGTTTGGTTTTGTTTAAATGGTAGTCACTTTTTATGAAATTAAACAACAAAAAATCCTTTGTTCCAGTGAAAAAATAGGGTAGAGTTAGAGGCGTAGGGTACAGAGGTAAGATGTTCTATCTTTCAGACCTTTTACTTCACGTAATCGGATTTGGCTGAATGTTAGCCGCCCCGGTCAGTTTTCTGACCGGGGCGTTTTTTATGGGAATTATGTGGAATAGCGGGCGATAGTGGTAATGTAGTAGATGCAGATGCTATCGCCTTTTGCCAGAAAATGTCGTTAACGCCATCTACTGGCAACAATCAGTATTATTCGGCTGGTATTTCTTCTGTCGCAGAGTCCAATGTGCTGAACCAGCTATCTAATTTCTCACGTAATTTATCTACACCTGTTTTCTTCAGGGAAGAGAAAGTTTCCACTTGGATATCGCTCATAAACGGCAATACGGCTTCTCGTACCATTGTTAACTGTGATTTGCGGGCTCCAGAAGCCAGTTTATCGGCTTTGGTCAGTAACACTAAAACCGGAAGATGGACAGTAGCAGCCCACTCCAGCATTTGTTGATCGAGATCTTTCAGTGGGTGGCGGATATCCATCAATACCACTAATCCCTTCAGGCAGTTACGCTTTTGCAGATATTCACCCAGAGCGTTCTGCCATTTTCGTTTCATTTCTTCCGGCACTTCGGCATAGCCGTAACCGGGCAGATCGACCAGGCGCACATCTTCGGTTACTTCAAATAGATTAATCAATTGAGTCCGACCTGGGGTTTTGCTGGTGCGGGCCAGGTTTTTCTGATTGGTTAATGTGTTGAGTGCACTGGACTTACCGGCATTTGAACGTCCAGCAAAGGCGACTTCAATACCGCTATCGGCGGGCAGATGGCGGATATCAGGGGCACTGATGACGAAACGGGTCACATGGTAGTTATATTGGTGGGTCACAATCTTCGTCTCTGTCTGGATCAATAATAGGTGAAGATTATACCTGTAACTGACAATAAAAGACGGTGTTTATCCGTACTGGTTCATTTACGCCAGTAGGTGAAATGAGTTGAGAGAAGAAAAGTATCTTCAATGAAGTTGAATACTGTTTTATTGATACACTTTCTGCTAGATTCCGCCGCAATCTCCTACATTATATGTATTTCAGAATTTGAGAGCGAAGCTATGAAACAGCCAGTTAAAGGGCCGGGTGATAAATCCACCAAGCCAAAAATAAAGAGAAAAAGTCGTGAAGAATTGAATATCGAAGCCCGCGAACGTAAGCGCCAGAAAAAGCATCGAGGTCATACTTCTGGTAACCGTACTCAGGAAGGTAGTAACGCCAGCAAATCATCTGGTCAGAGTAAGATAGTCGATCCACGCATTGGCAGCAAAAAACCGGTATCGTTAATTGCCAATACTGCTGCACCAATGAAGGTGGTAGCACCAAAGGCTGAAAAGTTGGAGAAGCTTTCTCCGGAAGAAGAATTAGGCATGTTGGAAAATGATTCGCGTCTGGATGATCTGCTGGATCGTTTGGAAAAAGGTGAAACACTCAGCGCGAAAGATCAATCCTGGGTTGATGAGAAACTGGACCGCATCGACATATTGATGGAGCTATTAGGGATTGAGTTAGGGGATGACGACGAAGAGGAGCCGGAAGAAGATATGCTTCAGCTACTTAAGCGTAATAACCCGAAAGATAATTAATGATAAAAGGACTATTTCTACTTATAACCTTTCTGACTACATGTTTTTTGCTGAGTCTGTTAGTTAAACTGTGGTGCCTGTCAAAACGGAAACATCGGCTGCATGCGGCAGTTTTTTCCAAACGGCGGTTAATGCCGCAAAGACAATCGCGCAGTAAACGATACCGAAAGGAGTGAGCTGTATGTTTGAGCAGACGATTGACTGGGATTTGGCCCTGATACAAAAATATAATTATTCTGGGCCACGTTACACCTCATATCCCACGGCGCTGGAATTTAGCGAAAGTTACGATGAATCCGCTTTTCAACGAGCCACTAAGCGTTATCCTCAACGGCCATTGTCACTGTATCTGCACATCCCTTTTTGCCATCGTCTGTGTTATTTCTGCGGTTGCAATAAACTAGTGACTCGCCAGTTGCATAAAGCAGATGAGTATCTGGATGTATTGGAACAAGAAATCCGACATCGTGCAAAGTTGTTTGCTGGCCGCACGGTTACACAGATGCACTGGGGCGGAGGCACACCAACTTATCTGAATAAAAATCAGATTAGCAGGCTGATGGGATTGCTGAGAGAGCAATTTGCATTTTCTGAGCAGGCAGAAATATCGCTGGAAATTGATCCACGTGAAATTGAACTGGATATTCTGGATCATCTGTATAGCGAAGGTTTTAATCGCCTGAGTATGGGCGTTCAGGATTTCAATAAGGATGTTCAGCGGTTGGTGAACCGTGAGCAGGATGAGCCCTTTATTTTTGCCCTAATCAATCGAGCCAAAGCGTTGGGTTTTTCTTCCACCAATATTGATTTGATTTACGGATTACCTAAACAAACTCCAGAAAGTTTTGCTTTTACGTTACAGCGTGTTATCGAACTGAATCCACACCGACTCAGTGTTTTTAATTATGCTCATCTACCGGACTTATTTGCTGCTCAACGTAAAATTAAAGAATCTGATCTGCCCAGTGCTGAGCAGAAGTTGGATATTCTTCAGCAAACCATAGAAACCCTGACCAGCTCAGGCTACCAGTTCATCGGTATGGATCACTTTGCCCGACCAGACGATGAATTAGCAATTGCCCAGCGGGAAGGCGTACTACACCGTAATTTTCAGGGTTATACCACGCAGGGGAATACCGACTTGCTTGGCATGGGAGTTTCGGCTATTAGCATGATGGGCGATAGTTATGCTCAGAACCAGAAAGAGCTGAAGCTTTACTATTCACAAGTGAAACAGACGGGTAATGCGCTGTGGCGTGGTTTGACATTGACCCGAGACGATTGTATCCGTCGTGATGTGATTAAAACGCTGATTTGCAATTTCCAGTTGAGTTATGCAGTCATTGAAGCAGAGTTCGGTATCAATTTTAGTACCTATTTTGCTGACGATTTACGTTTGTTGGTACCCATGGCGGAAGATGGCTTGGTAGAAATCCAGGAACAAGGTATCACTGTTACGGCTAGAGGACGATTGCTGATCCGCAATATCTGTATGTGCTTTGATACTTATCTGCGTAACAAGATGCGAACGCAGCAATTTTCTCGGGTTATTTAAAACAAAAAACAGCCTTTAGCGGCTGTTTTTACGTTATATCCTTAACTTACTTGTCTGCTAGCTAAAGAAATTGATCAGCGCGGCACATAGAACAGCAGCAATGGCAGTTTCCGGTGTATTGCCTACCGTACTGCTGATTTCTGCGCCATGTGTCACTATGTGAATAAGTGATTCCAGCATGGTTCCCCTCTCCTGTCAGCGACACGATCATACTGCGGGTATGAACCATGTAAAGTACAAATTACCAACAATTTCGTGCGTTGTATTGTACTTTTTATCACCAGTTGAACTGATTCATTTTGGCACAACAAAACGTGGCGATAATGGTCATTCCATTCCCAACTCTTTGAGTTTCCGGGTGAGAGTGTTTCGACCCCATCCCAGCAAACGAGCAGCTTCCTGTTTGTGACCTTGAGTATGACGCAGTGCGGTGGTTAGCAGCGTTCTCTCCATTTCAGGTTGGGCTTCTGCCAACAGGTTTTGATGACCGGAACGTAATGCCCTGTCAGCCCATTGTGCCAACAACGTGGCCCAACTATCAGGTAACACATGCACAGTGGAATCTGGCGCGGTAGTTTCAAATAATTCTGGCGGCAGATCCTGAATCAAGACTTCTTGGCCTGCAGCCATAACGGTAAGCCAGCGACAGGTATTCTCCAACTGGCGCACGTTACCCCCCCAGGGTAAGCGGGTCAGCGCTGCTTCTGTTTCCGGATGAAGATTTTTAGGCTCAACACCAAGCTCCTTGGCTGTGGCTTGCAGGAAATAGCGGGCTAGCCGGGGAATATCTTCCCGGCGTTCGCGCAATGGAGGTAAATGGACACGAATAACATTTAAACGGTGGAATAGATCCTCACGGAACTTGCCTTCCTGTACCCGCAACTCCAGATTTTGGTGGGTGGCGGCAATAATGCGGACATCCACCTTTACAGCGGCGTAACCTCCAACGCGATAGAATTGTCCATCGGCCAGTACGCGCAGTAGACGGGTCTGTACATCCAGTGGCATGTCACCAATTTCGTCGAGAAACAGTGTCCCACCATCAGCCTGCTCAAAACGACCTTGCCGAATCTGGTTGGCACCAGTAAACGCGCCTTTTTCATGACCAAAAAGCTCAGATTCAATGAGATCTTTAGGGATAGCGGCCATGTTCAGAGCAATAAATGGAGCCTTGGTGCGAGGGCTATGGCGATGCAGCGCGTGAGCGACCAGTTCTTTACCGGTTCCTGACTCACCATTAATCAGAACGCTGATAGATGATCGGGAAAGGCGGCCAATAATACGAAATACATCCTGCATGGCCGGAGCTTCGCCGATAATATCTGCTGTTGGTCCGCTAATGGGCTGACTACGAACTGGTTGTTGTTGTTCCATGTAGTGGCTGATGGCCCTCTCCACCAGCGCGACAGCTTCATCAATATCAAAAGGTTTGGGTAGATAATCAAACGCACCTTGCTGATAGGCGCTGACTGCCGCATCAAGATCGGAATGTGCAGTCATGATAATGACCGGCAGCATCGGATGGCGTTGCTTTATCTGCTGAAGCAATGCCAGACCATCCATGCCGGGCATGCGGATATCGGAAAGCAGGACATCCGGTGTTTGGGTTGCCAGTGCACTTAAGGCTTGATTCCCATTATCAAAGGTGGCGCATGTTAAACCTGCGCCGGTCAGTGCGCGTTCAAGCACCCAACGGATGGAGCTATCGTCATCGACAATCCAGACTATCCCTCGTTGCATCATGAACCTCACTGGCGAATGGGCAGATAAACCGAAAACTCGGTATGACCTGGCCAACTGTTGAATTCAATTTTACCGGAATGTTGATCGATAAGATTCCGGGCTATCGACAATCCCAGGCCGGTTCCTCCTTCCCGCCCACTAACCATAGGATAGAACAGCGTATCCTGTAGTTGAGCCGGAACACCTGGGCCATCATCTTCAATATCAATACGGGCTGCCAGACGATAACGCACACCATGTAGCGTCAATTGAAATGCAGTCCGGGTACGGATAGTGATGGTGCCGCCTTCTTCCCCCAGAGCCTGTAGTGCATTGCGGGTAATGTTAAGTAATACCTGCTCAATTTGATCCGGGTCATGTGTCAGTTCTGGCAGGCTCGGGTCGTAATCCCTGACCAGCGTAACATTGTCTGCTTTTTCCAGAGATACCAGTTGGAATACGCGTTCGGCAACCTGATGAATGCTCTGCGTAACGTGCAAGCCAGGTTGTTGTGGTCCTAATAACCGGTCTACCAGATTACGCAGACGATCTGCTTGCTCAATGATGACTTTGGTATATTCCCTCAACTCAGGATCTGGCAGTGCTTTGGAAAGTAACTGTGCTGCCCCGCGTAACCCACCAAGTGGGTTTTTGATCTCATGTGCCAGGCCTCTCACCAGATCGCGAGCCGCTTGTTGCTGGGCGTGTTGTAGTTGCTCCTGGCTTAGACGACGTTGGTTGTCCATTGGCGCCATTTCCAACAGGATGAAATTATTCTGTATCCGTTGGGCCGTGAGCGACATGATATGAGCCTTACCATCTACCACGATGGTAACTTCGTTATCGGTAAAGCCCTGTCCTGAGTCGAGGCTTTCGCGCATCAGGTCGAGATTCAGCGAGAAATAGCCTAGTAGCTCCGGCAGCGGTGTCCCTGACAGCTTTCGGGAACTTTGTGCTAAAAGTTGCTGTGCCGCTGGGTTGGAGTAGTGAATTGCCAGATCTTTATCCAGCAGTAAAATACTGTTAATCAAAGAATTGAGGATCTGCCCAGCATCGGGCAGCGTGCCTGTTGCCATAACGCAGACTCCCGCACTATGTCAGTGCATTATGTTCTGAATGATAGATATTATGTGGCGACAATATGACGCCGGTGGAGAAAAAAACCCATCCGAAGATGGGCTGAAAAGTTTCCACGGCAACAAAAACAAAACATAAAAATTTTGTGTGACGGCAGCTTAAACATCATCGTATCTCTCCTGCCGTCGACGCGTGATTATTAAACGCTGTAGTACAGTTCGAATTCGACCGGATGTGGTGTCATACGAACACGGTCGTCCTCTGATTTACGCAATTCGATGTAAGCATCAATTGAGTCTTCAGTGAACACGCCACCGCGGGTCAGGAACTCACGGTCGGCATTCAGCGCATTTAGTGCTTCTTCCAGTGAACCCGCTACAGTTGGGATTTCTTTCGCTTCTTCTGCCGGTAAATCATACAGATTCTTATCCATGGCATCACCAGGATGGATTTTGTTGATGATACCGTCCAGGCCAGCCATCAGCAGAGCTGCGAAGGCCAGATACGGGTTGGCAGCAGGATCCGGGAAACGGACCTCGATACGGCGTGCTTTCGGGCTGGAAACGACTGGAATACGAATCGAAGCAGAGCGGTTACGGGCTGAGTAGGCCAGCATGACCGGTGCTTCATACCCTGGGACCAGACGCTTGTAAGAGTTGGTTGTTGGGTTGGTCAAGGCATTAATGGCTTTCGCGTGTTTAATGATACCACCGATGTAGTACAACGCTGTTTCAGACAGACCGCCGTATTTATCACCAGAGAACAGGTTGGCACCGTCTTTGGACAGAGACATATGGCAATGCATACCTGAGCCGTTGTCACCGAACATTGGTTTTGGCATGAAGGTTGCCGTTTTACCAAACACGTGAGCTACGTTATGTACGACATATTTGTAAATCTGAATTTCGTCAGCTTTTTTGGTCATACTATTGAAGCGGGTGGCTATTTCGTTCTGACCGGCAGTCGCTACTTCATGGTGATGAGCTTCAACAACCAGGCCCATCTGTTCCATGGTCAGACACATGGTCGAACGGAGATCCTGTGATGAATCTACTGGTGGAACCGGGAAGTAACCACCTTTTACTGACGGACGATGGCCTTTGTTGCCACCTTCATATTGTTTGCTGCTATTCCACGCCGCTTCGATGTCATCGATAGATACGTGTGAACCAGAAATGCTGCTGCCGAAACGGACATCGTCAAACAGGAAAAATTCCGGCTCAGGCCCGAACAGTACGGTATCCGCGATACCAGAAGAGCGCAGGAAATCTTCGGCGCGTTTAGAGATAGAACGCGGGTCGCGATCGTAGCCCTGCATTGTGGCTGGTTCCAGAATGTCGCAACGGATGTTCAGTGTGGTTTCTTCGAAGAAAGGATCCAGAACTGCAGTAGTCGGATCGGGCATTAATACCATGTCTGATTCGTTGATACCTTTCCAGCCACCAATCGAAGAACCATCAAACATTTTGCCGTCTTCAAAAAAGTCAGCATTGACTTGATGTGCTGGAATAGTGACGTGCTGTTCCTTACCTTTGGTATCAGTGAAGCGAAGATCAACAAACTTCACTTCATGTTCATTCAGCATCGTCAAAACATTTTCTGCAGACATACTTGGTTCTCCCGATTGTGTCATTTATCGTCGTGGAACGAATATCGTTGTGGAATGATGTTGTTACCGTGAGTAAACTAAAGCTAAAAGTGTGCCAACTTTTTTAATTCGTGCTAAAGGGCATTCCTGCTGGCTTTTTGTGTCATACCCCTTTGCACTATTATAGTGTAATGCACCAAAATGGAGCTTTGTTTTAAACTTGATGCTCTATTTTGGTGCGTTACAACTCGTTTGTAGCGTAATTGCACCGTGAAAGTGATCACAAACCCGGCAACGGCAGGTTGTTTAGGGTAGATGTTTGTGATCCTGTTTAGTCCCTCGATTAATACGTGTACAATAGCGCGCTATTTCTAAAATGCCTGAGGCAAAGCTGTGATCGAAAATTTGCGTAACATCGCTATTATTGCGCACGTTGACCATGGGAAAACCACCCTGGTCGATAAGTTGCTGCAACAGTCCGGTACGTTGGGTGATGATCGTAATGATCCCACCGAACGTGTCATGGACTCCAATGATTTGGAAAAAGAGCGTGGAATTACTATCCTCGCTAAAAATACCGCCATCAACTGGAATAACTACCGTATTAATATTGTGGATACGCCAGGTCACGCCGATTTCGGCGGTGAAGTTGAGCGCGTGATGTCCATGGTTGATTCGGTTCTGCTGCTGGTGGACGCGATGGACGGCCCGATGCCGCAGACGCGTTTCGTGACTCAGAAAGCTTTTGCCTATGGCCTGAAACCCATTGTGGTGATCAACAAGGTTGACCGCCCGGGCGCGCGTCCAGATTGGGTTGTCGATCAGGTTTTTGACCTGTTTGTTAACCTTGGCGCGACTGATGAGCAACTGGATTTCCCGATTGTTTATACATCCGCACTGAACGGTGTTTCGGGTCTGGATCATAATGATATGGCGGACGACATGACTCCGCTGTTTGAAGCCATCGTAAAATACGTTGAAGCACCTAAAGTCGACCTCAACGGCCCGTTCCAGATGCAGATATCCCAGTTAGATTACAACAACTATGTTGGTGTTATCGGTATCGGTCGTATCTCGCGTGGTGTGGTGAAACCAAACCAGCAGGTTAGTATTGTCGACAGCCAGGGCAAAGTACGTAACGGTAAAGTGGGCCAGGTACTTGGTCATATGGGTCTGCTACGTATTGAAAGTACGCTGGCAGAAGCGGGCGACATTGTGGCGGTTACCGGCCTGGGTGAATTGAATATTTCCGACACCATCTGCGATACTTCTACTGTTGAAGCGCTGCCACCGTTAACGGTAGACGAACCGACAGTAACCATGTTCTTCTGCGTCAATACTTCACCGTTCTGCGGAAAAGAAGGTAAGTTTGTGACTTCACGTCAGATTCTGGACCGTCTTCGCAAAGAGCTGGTGCATAACGTAGCACTGCGCGTGGAAGAAACAGAAGATCCAGATGCATTCCGTGTTTCAGGCCGTGGTGAGCTGCATCTGTCTGTATTGATTGAAAATATGCGTCGCGAAGGTTTTGAACTGGCGGTATCCCGTCCGAAAGTTATCTTCCGTACTATTGATGGTCGTCGTCAGGAGCCATTTGAGCAAGTGACGTTGGACATCGAAGAGCAGAATCAGGGCTCTGTGATGGAAGCCATGGGTATACGTAAAGGTGACATGCGAGACATGATCCCTGATGGCAAAGGCCGTGTGCGTCTGGACTACGTGATTCCAAGCCGTGGATTGATCGGTTTCCGTACCGACTTTATGACCATGACGTCGGGTACGGGTCTACTGTATTCCACCTTTAGCCATTATGATGATGTGCGTCCGGGGGAAATTGGCCAGCGTCAGAATGGCGTATTGATCTCCAATGGGCAGGGTAAAGCCGTTGCTTATGCGCTATACAGCTTGCAGGATCGCGGTAAATTGTTCCTGGGCCATGGTGCTGAAGTGTATGAAGGCCAGATCATCGGTATTCACACCCGCTCTAACGACCTGACAGTGAACTGCCTGACGGGTAAGAAGCTGACCAACATGCGTGCTTCCGGTACTGACGAAGCCACGACACTGGTACCGGCGATTAAAATGTCTCTGGAACAGGCGCTTGAATTTATTGATGATGACGAACTGGTGGAAGTGACTCCGCACTCCATCCGTCTTCGCAAACGTCATTTGACGGAAAACGATCGCCGTCGCGCTAATCGCACCACAAAAGAAGACTAATCATCTTATTTTGCTTCGCCAAAAGGCCCCATTTTGGGGCCTTTTTTCTTTATTCGGTTAGTTCTCCGTATGTTGCACCATTTTCAATCTCATTATTATCTTGATCATCTATGCTGTTCAGTTCTGATTTTTCCCACTAAAGTGAGAATCTATGGTTAAATCGGGAGGAAACATGCTGTATATATTTGATTTGGGCAATGTCATCATCGACATTGATTTTAATCGGGTTTTCGGTGTGTGGAGCCATCTTGGTAACGTACCGCTAGCAATGTTACGCGAACGTTTCGTTATGGGGGACACCTTTGAGCGGCATGAGCGTGGCGAGATCAGTGATGAGGAATTCGCATCCCGCGTGTGTCATGAAGTGGGTATTAGCCTTAGCTTTGAACAGTTCTCGACGGGGTGGCAAGCGATATTTGTTTCTCTGCGGGCTGAAGTATTGGAGATTATGCAGCGTTTGCGTCAGGAAGGACACCGGGTGGTCATCCTTTCCAATACCAACCGCTTGCATTGTGATTTCTGGCCAACTCAATATCCGCAAATACAGCAAGCCGTAGATCATCTGTACCTTTCTCAGGAAATCGGATTTCGCAAACCAGAAGCGGATATTTACCACCATGTACTGCGCCAGGAAGCTGTCACGGCGGATAATGCCATTTTCTTTGATGATAATATTGCTAATGTGACGGCGGCTTCTGAACTTGGCATTCAGTCGATACTGGTGAGTGACCGAAAGGTAATCCCTGATTTTTTTGCCCAAAAATATAACGTTTTTAGTAAATAGCTCATATTGTTGATTCTGCTGCCTGCGCGGAAGTATGCGCTGCCGTTCAGGTATTTTAAACAGGAGTTGCAACGTTTCTATGATCGCGTTAATTCAGCGGGTATCGGGTGCCAGTGTTACGGTTGATGAATCGGTGGTTGGTGAAATTGATTCGGGATTGTTGGTGTTACTGGCTGTTGAACAAGGGGATGATGAAAAAAAGGCGGCCCGACTTTGTGAGCGAGTCGCTGGTTATCGCATTTTCAGCGATAAAAATGACAAGATGAACCTGAATGTTCAACAGGCTGGAGGTAGTTTGCTGGTAGTTTCTCAATTTACGTTGGCAGCGGATACGCAAAAGGGGATGCGCCCCAGTTTCTCCCGTGGGGCATCGCCGGATGAGGCGAACCGCCTGTATCAGTATTTTATCGGGCAATGCCGTGAGCGTGGTATTGCTACCGAAACTGGTCGTTTTGCTGCAGATATGAAAGTCGCGCTGGTGAATGATGGACCAGTAACCTTCTGGTTACAGGTTTAGGCCAGATGTAGAAATTCTTTGTTTAGCGAGGCTGTGTCTATGTATCACCTGAGAGTGCCTGAAAGCGCCGAAAATCTTGATGCTTACTATCAATTTCGCTGGGAAATGTTGCGTAAACCGTTGCATCAGCCACTGGGATCTGAGCGTGATGCTTATGACGCGCTAGCGCATCATCAGACGATTGTTGATGAGCAAGGGCAACTGGTAGCGGTGGGACGACTGTCTATTAATGCTGACAATGAGGCTTCCATCCGTTTTCTGGCTGTTCATCCGGGAGTACGCCGTAAAGGTCTGGGGACGTTGATGGCAATGGCGCTGGAGTCGGTGGCGCGTCAGGAAGGGGTTAAGCGTGTCGTGTGTAGCGCTCGTGAGGATGCTGTGGATTTTTTTGCCAAACTGGGATTCATCAATCAGGGCGAAATTACGACACCATTGACTACACCAGTGCGCCACTTTCTGATGATTAAACCGGTGGAGACGCTGGATGATATTTTGCACCGTCCCGATTGGTGCGGTCAGTTGCAGCAGGCCTGGTATGAACATATTCCGTTAAGTGAAAAAATGGGTGTGCGCATCAGTCAGTATACCGGGCAGAAATTCATTACCACCATGCCGGAGGTTGGTAATCAGAATCCGCATCAAACGCTATTTGCTGGCAGTATGTTTTCACTGGCAACCCTGACGGGGTGGGGATTGATCTGGCTGTTACTACGTGAGAGACAACTGGGGGGGACCATTATTCTGGCAGACGCGCATATCCGTTATAGTACCCCGGTAACTGGCAGGCCAAGTGCTGTCGCTGATCTGGGGTCACTGAGTGGCAATCTGGATCGGCTGGCCAGAGGGCGCAAGGCACGGGTACAGTTGGATGTTGAACTATTTGGAAACGAGAACAAAGGTGCTCTGTTCCAAGGGGTTTACATCGTGTTACCCGCGATGCCGGATGAGCCGCTGGAGGAAGGGGGCTCAGCCATTCGTTAAAGCAAATGCTCAATCTTTTATTACCCGATGATTATTTTCACAATAAAATCATTTTAATCAATATGTTATAACCAAGTGGATCCCCCAGCGATTACCGGAATCCACTTGGCAGTGAAAATCAACCAACTCAGCGTCACTCAATTGGTGATAGCTTTATTGTTGGTTATTGTTTTGTTCTGTCGGTGTGTTTTCTAAGACGGTACCTTGACGCATTTCCTGTCGGATCGGGAGTCCTTTTCCATCCATTCCTTGTAACATGCCATTTAGTGTAGGTTTCAATGGCATGCTGGCGTCCAGTTTGCCTGTCAGGTGCAACTGAAAATTGCTATTACCTGCCGGTAGCGCAGGCGGTGTTGTCCATCCCCAATGGGAGAGAATGCCAAAATTAACGGCCTTGCCATTTAACTCCAGCGTAAAATTCCGGGTCGGTTGCTGATTGATAATACCTTTGGCTTCCAGCAGTCCGGTCTGGGTAAACGCGCTCAAATCGGTGAGTGTGATTTGGTTATTATTGGCATTCAGTACCAATGACGGGTGGCGGACATCTATCTTGTTGAATGTGGCATCACTGGCATTAAGGTTCAGTGATCCACCCCATATTCCCAATTGATGATCGCGCGCCAGCAGCAGGTTGTTACCAAAGCCATCCAGTGCGGTAAGCTGGAATGGGAAATCCGGGTTGATATCAATCAGCAGGTTACGGTTGGCGGAAAACTTTTTAACAAACACTTCCGACAACCAGGAAGGTAATGCCTGTTGCCAGCGCTGACGCCAATCGCCAGGCAAGGTATACTCCATACCCGCTACAATAAATTCATTTAAATCCAACCGGTGGTTACTACGCTGCCAGGTGCCGTCAGTACGTAATAGCCCACCTTCCCAGCGAGTAGAAAATTGCTTGATTGCCAGCCCTTGCGGGGATAGATCCAGGCTGACAATGGGGTCGACCAAATGCATTTGGCCATTGATGATGTCAGTGGCGTTGAACGACAGCGAACCGTCCTCACTCTGCCAGTCGTTCTGTTTGAATGTTACATTCTGCAAGGTGACATCCAAATCGTTAAAGGCCCAGTTTTTCCCTTCCATACGGGCGCCAATAAGATCAAAACGGTTAACTGTCAGTGCTGGAAGCTGAGTCAGGGGCTGCCAGAAATCAGCCAGTGTCTGGTTAGTTTGAAAACGCACATTGCTAAGTCGCAAATTGTTGATCTGCCAGCTGCCATCTTCGGTACGAATAGCATTGCCAGTGAGTTCACCTCGGGCGACATTCGCACCAAAGTTGTTCAGTGCCAACTGATTGCCATTGATTTCTCCCTGCACCAGTACCTGACTGGCCGGAATGTTGTTCAGTATCAAAGAGCGGGCACTGAGCTGAAAGTTGGCTTTTTTACCCAGCAAGTAACCGGCTTCCGGTTTCCACGGCATAATACCGCCGTTTATCTGCTGTCCATTCAATTGCCAGTTGCTATCCTGTGCATGTAGTGCCATATCGCTTAGTTGTAGCGTATCGGCATCGATTGGCAGTGTGATGTTGGTCTGATCCAGATTGAGGGTTCCGCCTTTCAGTTGCAGGCTGGTAATGTGACTGGGGTCAGTAATCTGGCGGATACTTAGTCCGATGGAGATCTGTTTTGCGACTATTGTAGCTGGCTGATTTTTATGACCAAAAATCACATCCTGCAACAGAATATGGCTGGGAGAAGACCAATTATGATCGATTTTGCCTAATGATAATTGGTACTCGGTGTGCTGATTCACCCACTTGGTGACCCAGTTTGCTCCCCACGCGGTTTGCATTAATACGTAGAACACCACCAGTAACAACAAGGCCAATAACAGCAGAGTGAGAAACAATTTCCCGATAAATTTCATTGCGTAAGTCCATGCCAGTCGTCAGGTATATATATGCTTTATGCCGTAATTACCCGGTAGGCTCAATAGATAATCATCTTACAGACAATAAATAGGGGTCGATGTTGCATCATCGACCCCTATTATAATGTTAGATGAAAAATTTCTGGAAGCTGGCGCTTATTCTTTCTCGTGCGGGAACACCAGATTCAGCGCGATGGCGGTGATTCCCCCAGCGGCGATACCCGAAGAGAGTAGGGTTTTCAGCCAGTCTGGTGCAAATTGCAAAATCAATGGTTGCTGAGATACGCCGAGACCGACTGCCAGCGACAGTGCAATAATCATAATGGCGCGACGGTTCAGTGGTTCACGAGAGACAATGCGTACCCCAGAAGCGGCGATAGTACCAAACATGACAATGGTTGCTCCGCCAAGTACCGGCTCTGGAATATGCTGCACAAAGCCGCTCACTGCCGGAAACAGTCCCAAGACGATCAACATCAGTGCAACAACAAAACCGACATAGCGACTGGCGACACCGGTGAGCTGGATAACCCCGTTATTTTGCCCGAAACAGGAGTTGGGAAAGGTGTTGAATACAGCGGAAAGCATGGAGTTCAGTCCATTGGCCAATACGCCGCCTTTCAGCCGCTTCATATACAGTGGGCCGCTTACCGGTTGTTCTGATACATCGGAGGTGGCGGTAATATCGCCGATGGTTTCCAGTGATGTCACCATGAATATCAGCATCAATGGAATCAACAGGTTCCAGTCGAAACCCAGGCCGTAATAGAGTGGCGTTGGCACCATAATGAGCGTGCTCTGGCCAGCGGGTGCGGCGGCAGGCAACATCCCCATCAGCCAGGCCACGATATAGCCTACAGCCATAGCAATAACCAGCGATGCAACACGCAGATATGGGTTGCGCTGGCGATTAAGCAGAATGATCACCAGTAGCACAATGGCCGCCAGTAACAGATTTTTGGGAGCACCAAATGTGTGATTGCTCATGGCGGCAAAGCCACCCCCGATAGACGTCAGGCCGACCTGAATCAGTGACAGACCGATAATCATTACTACAATGCCGGAAACCAACGGGGTAATGATGCGGCGTGCCAGATGCAGTACGCGGGAAAGCAGAATTTCGGTGCAAGATGCCACCATCAGCGTACCGAACAGGGCTGCCATCATGGTGGGCACATCCGCTCCGCCATTTTTCAGCGCCATTCCCCCCATAATCAGCGGGGTAACAAAGTTAAAGCTGGTGCCCTGGATTGATAGCAGGCCAGAACCT
Organism: Prodigiosinella confusarubida; assembly: GCF_002847015.1. GTDB lineage: Bacteria > Pseudomonadota > Gammaproteobacteria > Enterobacterales > Enterobacteriaceae > Prodigiosinella > Prodigiosinella aquatilis. Next base: position 464,077 of record NZ_CP025085.1, on the reverse strand, counting down.
ACCGGTCCCCAGGTTTTGATTTGTAAAATGGAGGCCAGACCGGAAGCGAACAACGACATGCTGATAATGTGCTGGGTATCCTGTGCGGGTAAACCAAGTGCCTGACAAATCAGCAATGCGGGTGTAATCACGGCTACAAACATCGCCAGCAGATGCTGGCAGGCAGCAAATAAGGTTTGCGGCAAAGGAGGCCGGTCATCCAGACGGTAAATCAGTTCACTGTGCTGGGTTGCGGCGGTTGATTCTGCCTGAAGATGCTCGGTGGTGGTGGTACTCATGGCGTCTGGCACTCCTGAACGACAAAAAGCGCATTTTAATGATCTGCTTCACAAAAGCAATCGTTTGCGGAATAGCGTTTCTATCTTGAAAGGAAGGGATTCAACAATTTCATTATAATTAATAGGGATAACGACGGCCGTTAACGAGAGCGCGTTTACGCGTTGGTATAACGCGTTCGTTCTGGCAGCCAGCGTTCGACTAGCGCTTTGGCGTGTTCGGGATAGTTTTCGTGGATATGTCGTGCGGTCCGTTGTACCTGAGGGATCAATGCCTGATCGCGCAGTAAATCAGCTACTTTGAATTCGGTGTTACCGGTTTGCCGGGTACCCAGAAGTTCGCCGGGGCCACGGATTTCCAAATCCCGTTGTGCAATCACAAAACCATCGTTGCTGTCGCGTAGTACCTGCAAGCGCTTTTGGGCCGTTTTGCTCAGCGGTGATTTGTAAAGCAGGACGCAATGAGACGCGATGGCCCCGCGACCTACACGTCCCCGCAACTGATGAAGTTGTGCCAGTCCCAGTCGTTCCGGGTTTTCGATAATCATCAGGCTGGCATTAGGAACATCGACCCCTACTTCGATTACTGTCGTGGCCACCAACAGTTGGATGTTGCCTTGCTTAAAATCCGCCATGACATCCTGTTTTTCCTGTGCCTTCATTCGGCCATGCACGAGTCCGATAGTCAGTCCGGGAAGCGCTTCCCGCAGCCCCTGGCAGGTGGCTTCTGCTGCTTGTGCTTCCAGCAGTTCGGATTCTTCAATCAACGTACAAACCCAATAGGCCTGGCGACCTTCCTGCTGGCAGGCATGTTCAACTCGTCGAACAATGTCGCTGCGTCGGGAATCAGGAATTGCCACGGTGGTCACTGGTGTCCGGCCGGGAGGTAGCTCATCAATGATCGACGTATCCAGATCAGCGTAAGCTGTCATTGCCAGCGTGCGTGGAATGGGTGTAGCGGTCATGATGAGTTGATGAGGATGGAATCCTTGCTCTTCACCTTTCTCCCACAATGCCAGCCGCTGATGCACGCCGAAACGGTGCTGTTCATCAATAATTACCAGTGCCAGTCCGTTAAACTGCACCTGTTGCTGGAAGATCGCGTGCGTTCCCACCACCATGGAAACCTGACCGCTGGCAATGGCATCCTGTTGGTTTTGCCGAGCTTTGCCTTTCTGTTTACCCGCCAGCCAACCTACCTCAATACCCAATGGTGCAAACCAGTGGCGAAAATTATTGGCATGCTGTTCTGCCAGAAGTTCGGTCGGGGCCATCAGCGCCACCTGCTTACCGTGGGTAATCGCTCTTAGCGCAGCGAGGGCCGCGACCAGGGTTTTGCCAGAACCGACGTCCCCCTGAACCAGTCTCATCATCGGGAATGGCCGGCTCATATCGTTTTCTATTTCTGCCACCACCCGTTCCTGTGCCTGAGTGGGTGTGAATGGCAAGGCGGCTAACAGACGTAGCTTGAGGCTGTTATCGGGCGGTAGTGGTAATGCCTGGTGGCGTTGCGTACCTGCGCGTACCGCCAGCATACTCAGATTGTGGGCCAGCAGTTCTTCCATTATTAATCGCTGCTGAGCTGGATGCTTGCCTTGCTCCAGTTCGCTTAATTGCATGTCTGGCGGTGGTCGGTGCAATATGCGCAGTGCGTCGGACAAGCTGATAAGCGTGTGACTGAGCTCCTGCGGCAGTAGCTCGTCAATCGGGTTGGTATCCAGCAGTGAGAGTGCCTGATCCGTCAGTTTGCGCAGCGTGGCCTGACGAATACCGTCGGTGGTGGGATACACCGGCGTCAAGGTTTCCTGCAATTCTACTGGTGTGTTATCACCCTGAACCCGGTATTCGGGGTGAATGATTTCGGCACCAAGTTTACCGCGTCGAATTTCACCATAAGCCAGCACCCGTTGTCCTGGTGACAGGCTATTTTTCATTGCCGCATTGAAGTTGAAAAAACGCAATGTCAGCATGCCACTGCCATCGCTGATCTGGCAGGTCAGCATTCGGCGGCGACCAAAAGTCACATCACAACGTAATATTTCACCCTCTACCGTGGCATAAATACCCGGCAGCAGGTCGTTGATGAGATAAAGATGAGTGTGGTCTTCATAGCGTAACGGTAAGTGAAGTAACAGATCTTCTACTGTTTCCAGGCCGATACGGGCAAGTTTCGCCGCCTGGGTTGCTCCTACGCCGGCAAGGGTGCTCAGCAGTTGGGCGTTCAGCAGGCGGCCGTGCATTATTGCCTCGTCGATTGCATGGCTGACCAGGGCGAGTCGGCAATGGCCTGACCGTGATGGCCAATATACGGTCGCGGAAATCCTTTGCGTTTCGCCACGCAGGCTAAAACCGGATAATCGCCTTCAAATAACAGTCGCTGTTGCTCTTTTTCAGCCCGAGCGGAGGATATGCTGGTCTTTCTCTGACTTAACAAGATGCACGTTGGGCAGGTGTAATCGACATAACGAAAGTCTATTGTTTTGGCAGAAATGCGGTTGGTCGGCCATGCCGTATGCATCAGGTGTACGCCAACGGCATCAGCAATACGGATAAAGGCTGAAACATTATGTGGTCTATGCACCGGCTCCATACATACCGTCAGATCAGGCTGGTGGTGGTTGGGCATTTCTCGGATGCGCGCATAACGTTCTGAGGTCATAACAGGTTAATTTCGGTTACGGTTAACTTTAATCACATCGGGCATCACGCGGATTTTACGCATGATGTTCGCAAGATGAATACGGTCGCGCGCGGTGAGACGGATAAAGGCGCTATATACCCGGCCATCCCGTTCTTCCGTATTAATACTCTGGATGTTGGAATTTTCGGCGTTGATAGCGGCTGTCAGGTTGGCCAGCGCACCCTGATGGTTGAACATGTCCACCTTGATTTCCGTCATGAATTCCTGTTCGGTCACTTTGTCCCATTCTACGGCCATAAATTTCTCGGGTTCTTTCTGGTAACCACGAATATTACGGCAGGATTCATGGTGAATGACCAATCCTTTACCTGGGCTGACGTGGGCAATGATCGGATCCCCCGGAATCGGACGACAGCACTTGGCGAACGTCACCAGTACGCCATCCGCACCCTTAATTGGCAGTTTTCGGATCCCGGCATCGTTCAGTTCCGAATGCTCTTCCAACAGGTTCTTCGCCACTACGACACTCATGGCGTTACCCAGTCCGATTTCTGCCAGCAGATCGTCAAGTGAAGGCAGCTTCATTCTTTCCAGTTCACGCTGGATATTCGTTTCCGGAACATCGGAAAGCTTGCGCCCATTGCCTAACGCGTGACTCAGCAGACGACGGCCCAGACTGACGGAATCATCACGCTTAAGGTTTTTGAGCATCTGACGGATTTTAGCCCGTGCTTTGGAACTGACGACAAAATTCAGCCAGGCCGCATTTGGTCTCGCGCCTGGAGCAGTAATGATTTCAACGGTTTGCCCGCTGGCCAGTGCCTGTGACAACGGATAGGGTTGACGATCGACTCGGGCACCCACGCAGGCATGACCGATATCGGTATGCACGACATAAGCGAAATCTACCGGAGTAGCACCCGCGGGTAATTCAACAATACGGCCTTCGGGTGTGAACACGTAAATTTCATCTGGAAATAAATCGGATTTCACACTTTCAATAAATTCAAACGAGCTACCTGCACTTTGCTGTAGTTCCAGCAGACTCTGCATCCAACGTTGGGCGCGAACCTGTGCCGTGGTACTGCTGCTTTCACCTTCTTTATAGGCCCAGTGTGCTGCGACACCCATTTCTGCCATCTGGTCCATATCCTCGGTGCGGATTTGTACCTCGACGGGGACGCCATGCGGCCCGATCAATGATGTATGTAGTGACTGATAGCCGTTGGCTTTGGGAATGGCAATATAGTCTTTCACCCGGCCAGGTCGGGGTTTGTATAGGCTATGCACCTGACCCAATACGCGATAACAGGTATCGACTTCTTTTACGATTACCCGAAAGGCGTAAATATCCATAATTGAATGGAAGCGCTGTTCTTTCAGATGCATCTTGCAGTAGATAGAATAAAGGTGTTTTTCCCGCCCACTGACGCGGCAGGTGATACCCGCTTCTGTCAGGCGTCCCTCAATCTCGGCAAGAATTTTCTGGATCATCTCCTTACGGTTACCACGGGCGGCCTTGACGACCTCTTTAATCACGCGGTAACGATTAGGATAAAGCGCTTCGAATCCCAGCTCTTCCAGTTCGATTTTCAGGTGGTGAATACCGAGACGGTGGGCCAGAGGGCTATAGATTTCCAGCGTTTCACGGGCAATACGGCGACGCTTGTCGGGACGCAGGGCGCCCAGCGTGCGCATATTGTGGGTTCGGTCAGCCAGTTTGATCAAAATGACGCGGATATCCTGCACCATCGCCATGATCATTTTGCGGAAGTTTTCTGCCTGAGCTTCTTTCTTGTCGCGGAATTTCAGCTTGTCGAGCTTGGAGACGCCCTCCACCAGTTCAGCAACACTCTTGCCAAAGAGCTGTTCCATGTCCTGATAAGTGGCGGGGGTGTCTTCAATTACATCGTGCAACAGCGCTGCCATCAATGTTTCGTAATCGAGACGCATCTCAGCAAGAATACAAGCAACAGCGACAGGGTGGGTGATGTAGGGCTCACCGCTGGAGCGAGTCTGTCCCTCGTGAGCATCACGAGCAACAAGATAAGCCTGCTGGAGACGTTTTATCTGCTCTTTTGGCAGATAACGCTGAATCAGCAGATTAAGGCTTTCAAACAGATACAAGGGCGACTCGTTCTGTAATTAACGACGACCTTCAGCAATTGCGGTAACCGCCTGAATTTCTGCGGCTTCATGCTCTTGCTGTTCCTGACGTTCACGGGTATCCAGAATTTGAGCGGTGATCAATCCTTCTTCGATTTCGCGCAGTGAGATAACCGTGTATTTGTCGTTTTCTTCTGGTACCAGCGGATCTTTGCCACCGATCTGAAGCTGACGGGCGCGACGAGCAGCGACCAACACCAGGTCAAAACGGTTACCAATTTTCTCTACAGCGTCTTGAACAGTTACGCGTGCCATAATGTGCTACTCCACAGGAAATAAAATGACTGGGCATCATACTGAAAGTGTCGTCAGTCTGCCAATAGTTTGGTGATTAAAGCGCCATGCCGTACTTTCTGCCGACTCAAATGCAAGCGTTCGGCGCGAATAATGGTTTTCAAATCCATCAGGGCCAGATTGAAATCATCATTCACAATTAAATAATCGTATTCGGCGTAATGGTTCATTTCCGCAACCGCTTGAGCCATGCGGCGGGCAATGACGTCTTCGCTGTCTTGGCCGCGGCCACGTAAGCGGCGTTCCAATTCTTCTTTAGATGGAGGAAGAATAAAGATGCTACGGGCCATCGGCATCTTGGTGCGGATTTGCTGTGCACCTTGCCAGTCTATATCGAGAAAAATATCGACGCCGGTTGACAGAATTTGTTCAATAGTAACGCGAGATGTACCGTAATAATTGCCGAAAACTTCAGCGTACTCCAGAAAATCATTATTCTCGATCATCCGTTTGAACTCATCGGTCGAAACGAAGAAATAATGTTCACCGTTATTCTCACCTGGCCGTTTCGCCCGGGTAGTATGTGAAATCGATACCTGCGTATCGTACAACGGCTGTGTTTTTAATAATGCCTGGATCAAACTGGATTTCCCGGCCCCACTGGGTGCGGAAACAATATATAACGTGCCTTGGACCATAGTGAATGTTTCTATTACGGTTACGGTGGTTGAGATAATCGATGCAGCAAAACGCCTGTATCGCCTCTATTTCCAAATAGCAGTGGTAGTTGTGCCAGTGTCTGATGGAAAGACTCTTAATCGTATTATACACATCGTGCTGCCGTCAGTCGCGTTATGTAACCATTCCTGCTGTATGTCTGTAGCTTATGTCACCAGAAACCCCAGCCACCAAGCCTTATCTCGGTTTGCTGCGTACTTTTTCCCAATCTTTTTTTCTGTTTCATAAATCCGTTGTCTACTTTGCGAACCCTTTTGCATTTTGCTTATGGTCCGCTCGTTCCTTCTTACAGATTGCGTTTTACTGCCATCGGTTATCCAGCCTGGGGGAGGGAAAGATGAAATATGGATATTGGATGGTTACTACCTTGCTGACTGGTTTGCTCAGTCTGTCTGCCATGGCTTCAATGTCGTGTCCTGATTGGGCGTCAACGCAAGCCAACCATGAAATTGAGATACTGGAGCAGCAACTGGCGCACTGGGATAAAGCCTACTATGAATCGGGCCAAAGTCTGGTGGATGATGAGATTTATGATCAACTGCGAAAAAAACTGGCGGTGTGGCAAGGCTGTTTTCAACCACAAGCCGTACCTTTTCCTGTTCACCTGCCGGATGATGGTAAAAAGTCACATCCGGTTGCTCATACGGGTTTGAAAAAACTCACGGAGGTTAATGAGCTTCGACAGTGGATAGCGCAGCACGATAATTTATGGATTCAGCCCAAGATAGACGGTGTAGCGGTGACATTGGTTTATGTCCAGGGAAGGCTGGTCTCTGCCGTTAGTCGGGGTAATGGGCTTAAAGGGGAAGACTGGACGGAGAAAGTGAGGCAAATGCCTTCGGTTCCACAGCAGATCGGGGATACCCAGAAGTCGCTGGTGCTACAGGGAGAATTGTACCTTCAGGTGAAGGAACACCGACAATCCCAAGCCGGTGGTATTAATGCCCGCTCGATTGTGGCCGGTGAAATGCGTCGCAAACAGCCTTCCTCAGTGTTATCGCAAATAGGAATTTTTATTTGGGAATGGCCTGATGGGCCAGATGCCATGCCGCAACGTCTTATGCAACTACGGCAGATGGGCTTCGGCCTGACAGCAGAATATACCCACGCAATATCAATGTTGTCCGAGGCGGAAACATGGCGTGATAACTGGTATCGGGCACCGCTGCCTTTTGTCACCGATGGTGTCGTAATCCGTCAGGAGAAGGAACCACAAGGCCGTTACTGGCAGAATACCCCTGCTGACTGGGCAATTGCCTGGAAATATCCGTTGGTCAGCCAAGTTACGAATGTAAATGGTGTCGATTTCGAGATTGGCCGCACCGGGAAAATAACGGTTGTGCTGAATCTTGAGCCACTACACCTGGATGATAAATCTGTCAGCCGTGTGAACGTGGGTTCGGTATCCCGCTGGCAACAATGGGATGTATTACCGGGCGATCAAGTGAGTATCAGTTTGGCGGGACAAGGTATTCCCCGGTTGGACAAGGTCGTTTGGCGGAGTTCGGTACGTCAGCCTGTTGAGGCTCCAGAACAATCACTGTTCAATGATTTTAGCTGTTTTCAGTGGAGTCTTGTCTGTCAATCACAGTTCCTGTCTCGCCTCGTCTGGTTAAGCGGGAACTTCGGCTTGAACATTAAAGGTGTAAGTAACGGTATGTGGCGGCGTTTCATGCAACAGGGGAAACTGCCGGATATTCTGTCATGGTTGACATTGAGCCAGCAACAAATTGGCAGCTTTGCTGGCGTTGGTGAGAAACAGGCAGCCAGGATTTACCAGCGGTTCCAATTGACCCGACAACAGCCACTACAACTGTGGTTACAGGCGTTAGGGATCCCTGTCCCCCGGGCTGCCTTGAAGGCATTGGATGAACGCTCATGGCAGCAGCTACAACGTCGGACAACAGAAGAGTGGCGGCAATTTCAAGGGATTGGTGTGAAAAGAGCGCAAAGGATTCGGGAGTTTTTGTATCATCCTGAAATTGTGCGGTTCATTAACTGGCTCATACAACAGGGTATAAAATGACATTTTTACAAAGGAATTGACCCAAAAAACAGCGAGTGCGCTAAAACCATGCCTCATGAGGTAGTGCTGATCATTTAAGCGCCATGCTCAGTATATGAAGATGTGATTCTTGGTGAGAGATATCCTTGAGCCAGACCCACAGATGTCGATACATTAGCTGGCGGTGGCAATAATAGATCCAAGCAGGATAAGCGAAGCCAACACTTTGATGAAAATCACTGGCATAGCATGCTGATAGCGCTGATTATCGGTGATTCAGGCACTTTAGCTGCCGCGTTGTGGCTTTCGCTAAAAAGGGATTGACGCCTTTCAGAGGTAGCAGTAAGATGCGCCCCGCATTCGGTGAGTGGCGCAGCCTGGTAGCGCACTTCGTTCGGGACGAAGGGGTCGGAGGTTCGAATCCTCTCTCACCGACCAATCGACTTTCGGCAGGCATCTGGAATAGACGGATATCGCCGGAAAGTACAAAGAAACCCGCATCCAGCTTGGATTGGCGGGTTTTTTATTGCCTGTTATCTATCAGTATCACCCGTTTACAGCCGGAAGGTTTAGTTATACCACGCCGTATAACTACGATGGCCCATATAACGATCCCTCAGACTGATATCGAAATCAAAGCTGCGGAACCGCCGAGAAGGAACACATGGATGGGGACTGGCTGCATTCTCTTTCAACGGGACACCAGCCATGCATGGCCGATGCCCTGATGTATCATCGCTATTTTTTAAGCAGCGCCAAATCTTTCTGAATATCGTCTTTACGCCCTTGATCGGCAATTTCTCTTCCCGCGCGGGGAGCCGCTGCCAGTGCAATAGTAAGGTACTGTTTTGCTTCTTTTTTATGTCCCTGCTTGAGCAAGTAGTCACCATAGAAATAGTTGGGATCAATACCACTTGGGTTCATTTTCAGCGCGGCTTGCAGATATTGTTCCGCTTTTTTGTCATCACCGAAGCCAATCGGCCAACCCGGCACCCGATAATACAAGACCCCCAGACTGGTATAAGCTGAACCTTCCAATGCGTTAGGATCAAGGGCGATTGCTTTTTCCAGAGCACCCTTGGCTTTTTTGACCAAACTCAGCGCACCTAAACCGCCTTTGGTGCCAGCCCAACTGCTGTCTATAATCGCGGACCAGATTAGATATTTGGCATTTGTCGGCTGGCTACTCACCAGGCCTTGTACTCTTGATCCCAGTGTGGAAAAGCAATTGTCTTGCTGGGAGCTGAGGGTTCTATACTCGCATATCGCCCACTGTTTCTGAATGTCCGGCAGTGAGCCACTTGCATGGGCCAGACCTGGCACCAGCAGACAGGCGGAGATAAATAATTTTTTCATGCAATACATTCTCTCTATTTATGCTTGCCGCGAGCGTAACGGCGAATGATCGGAAGTTGACGAATAATGGCGCCATCCACCAGTGATGGCAGTAGTGCGTTCAGTTTGACGAAAAACTTTTCCGGCCAACCAAGCCAGCGTCGTACGGCCTCTTTCTCCAGTGCTGTGACAATCTGTGCCGCCACCCATTCAGGACGATCGCTTTTGTTGCCCAGTTCTTTATTCATGGCGTTAACGGCGGGGGAGTTTAGTGGGGTGTCTGTAGCCCGAGGGGCCAGGTACAGCACGTTGATTCCCTGTGGAGAGAGCTCACGGTGGAGCGCTTCGCTAAAGCCGTGTAAAGCGAATTTGGTCGCGCAATAGACGCTGTAGCCGGGGTAACCGATGCCACCCATCGCTGAACCAATATTCATGATAATACCCGGCGAGCTCATGCTATTGAGCATGGATTGGGTCAGTAGCATCGGCCCTTCCACATTCAGGGCGATTTGGTGCTGGATGTCTTCATGTCGTTGATGTTCAAACAGGCTGAAGGTGGATGTACCAGCATTGTTAATCAATATATCCAGCCGCGTGGGGGCGGGGAAACACTCCGCCAGTGCGTTACGATCCTGTTCGTCACAGAGGTCCGCCAGCAGAATATTATGGTGATTGGGTTCCGGTAACTGACTTTGCAGGGTCAGCAGTGCTTGTTCATGGCGACCAACCAGATAAAGCTTCGCCCCTTTGGCGGCCAGCGCATGAGCCAATGCCTGACCGATACCACCGCTGGCGCCGGTCAGCATGATGCGTTTGTCTTTGAGATCCATAAGTTAGCGCTCCGTCAGGCTGCGCAACATGTCACCATACAGTTGATAAACAACATGCGCGGAATGAACGATGGCTTCCTGATCATGTGGCTCGCTGACCTTATCCATTAGCGAGGCGAAAAACTTCAGATGTTCCTGATCCAGTGAACCGTGAGAACGCAGGTAGCTCATGGCGCTGGCCGGTAATTTCAGACCTTGCTCCAGTTGTTCGGCGACGCTGGTGGCGATATTGACGCTGGTTCCTTCCAGAACGTGTACCATGCCGAAAATACTCATCGGGTTACCGCGATTGATGCGGTCATAAAGAAAAGAAAGCATTAATTCAATCGAGAGATGAGGATGACCGTGACGTACCGCTTGCGCATCCCCGCCACAGGCCTGGATATCATCCAGGATCCACTCCTGATGGCCGTACTCTTCGTCAATATATTCAGCGATGGCGCTGAGCACCCATTCATAACTCATGGGTAATCGGCTACCTGCCGCCATCAACAGCGGTACGGTATGACTGACGTGGTGATAAGCCTGGGTCAGAAAAGCGATATACATTTCACGGGTGATATTGCCGTAACGACACGCTTCAATGACCGGGGCGGACATCATTTTCTGCTGCGATGAAGCCGTACTGGTTTGTAATTGTTGATAGAAACCCATGTCTTACTCCTGAATAGCACGTTGAATTTGCTCCTGAAACCGTAAATAAATAGCAGCACGACGCAGGCGGCCATTACTGGTCATCAAAGCAGAGTTGGATAAGTTGGTGACAATAAAATGGTGGATACGAGCATAATCCGGCAGTTTTTCATTTAGTGTATCGATTTGGGTTGAGAGATCTTTTTCTTTGCCGGGGACAGGATGTACCAGCGCCACATTGACGGGCAGGCCATCACCGAATACCACCAAATGGGAAATGGCGGAATACAGCATGGCTTCAGTCTCGATCCATTCCGGTGAAAAATTGCGCCCGAATGCATTGATCTGTACATTTTTCAGACGTCCGTCAACATGCAGAAAACCAGCGTCATCCAGCCGGCCGAGATCACCAGTGGCAATGCTCTCCGGCACGGTATCACCGCCGAGATAACCCAGCATGGACGCGCCTTTTACCCGAATTTCATGTTGCGCGGAGAACGAGATTTCGCAGTGAGGCAGCGGACGTCCGGTGCTGCCAGGCTGATCATCACCGGGAATATTGAGAGAAACGACAGAGCCACACTCGGATAATCCGTAGCCTTCATAAACTGGAATACCCTCTTGACGGGCTAGCAGTAGCAGGTCTGGAGCCACTTTGCCCCCACCTACGGCGACGAAACACAGTGAGGAAACACATTCCCGATTTTTGCCTGCCAGGCTGGTTAATAATCGTAGTAATTCGGGCACCAGTACCAGACTGTGAGGACGCCACTGGCTCAATACCTGCGCCAGAACATCAATGGAGAACTGGCTGGAACCCGTAAACCCCACCTGATGCAGTGGAAGAATGACGCTTTCCGCACCTAGCAGCAGCGGAACGTACAACCCGGTGATGTTTTCCAGCAAGGTGGCGAAAGGTAACAGGGTCAGGTGGCGATGAAGCGGAAGATGGTCAATACGCTCGGCCAGTGACTGACTGGTGCGTTCCATTCCACGCAGACTCAGACAGACGCCTTTGGGTTGACCCGTGGTGCCGGAGGTGTAGGTGATTTTAGCGGTGCCGGCCGGTACTGTCGGCACCTGCTGTGGTTGATATCGGTACAAGGGCAGTCTACCAATAGGTGTCGCTTCCCAGCCGGATCGTTCCGCACCAATCAGCGCGTCGGCACCGCTGTTTTCCAACAACCATGTCTGCTGCTCCTGGCTGAAAAATAGCGGCATCGGAATGATGATAATTCCCGCCTTCAGGCAGGCTAAATCTACCAGTGCCCATTCGATGCTGTTATCCAGTTGCAGGGCGAGGCGGGTGATGCCTTGTTGCGTCAATAACTGCGCCAGATTATTAATTTTCTCATTCAACTGGCGGTAAGTTAGTTGCTGTTCGCCGTTATTTAATGCGATGCGTTCAGGGGACGTCGTGGCCCAGTGTTTAATTGCGGCAAAAAGCGTCATGTTTCAATTCCTGAGTGTTGAAGGGAAACGAGGGAATCGAATCAAAAAGTGAAAGTAATAAACTGTTTTTACTTAACACTTCATGACCATGGATCAGATCGCCCATCATGACTTGTGGATGCTGGGTGTAATAGCTGCCCCAGCAGGTTGCATCATCCAGTTGCTCTGGTCTGGCCTCCATCAGTTCAATCGGAGACAGACTCAGGCGTGAAAAGATATTGCGCAACTTTCGGGTGCCGGTGAACGCGATGTGCCGAAAGTGGCTTTGGTTTAATATCAGGCACAGCGCCGCAAACATGATACGGGCATTACTGCTGCCATTAATGGTGGCGAAATTACCGATTTCCACCAATCCGCTGCGGTAAAGCTCTATGCCTTTTTGCTGGTGCGCGACGTCTTCGATTGGTGCATCCAGATAGCTCTCCAGGTAAAGTTTCCCTTCTGTGGCCGGCTTAATGCCACAAGCAGCCACCAGCGTGCCGTCCGCCTGGGTCATACCCAGTAGATAAGGCAGAAAGTGAGGGATCACCGCATCGAACTCCCGTTGATATTCATGCTGGATGAATTTACGACAGGTTTCCTGACGAGTAGCGTTGTCAGCCCAGAATAAATGGTACGGTGCGTTAACGGTCATAGAGCTATCTCTCTGAATGCGATAGCTGCATGCTAGCCACATACCATTAAGAGAGACTTAAGAAGAATGAAAAGTAACCACTTATTGTGTGGTTGATAATTATTTGTTGATAAAAGGTGAACAATGGATCGTTTGGGTACGCTGGAAACGTTTGTTTGTGTCGTTGAATGTGGGTCGTTCTCTGCGGCATCCAAACGTCTGGGGATTGGCCAACCGGCGATCTCTAAAGCCATCATGCAGCTTGAACGGCAGCTTTCAGTAACCTTATTGCTGCGCTCTACCCGTGGACTGACGCCAACCGAAGCGGGACAGCAGTTCTATGAACATATTGCGCCAGCCATCAATATGATCCGGGAGGCGGAAGACCGCGTGCGCCATGGTGGTACGCAGTTGTCTGGACGTTTACGCATTTGCGCGCCGGTGACGTTTGCCCGGTTGCATATCATGCCGCGTTTGCATGAGTTTATGTCTGCGCACCCACATCTTAAGGTGGACATGATTTTGGATGATCGCCCAGTAGACCTGATTGCCGAAGGCATTGACATTTCGCTGCGCCTGGGAGCATTGAAAGATTCCGGGTTGACAGCCCGTAGAATCGATACTTGTTCGATGCGGTTGCTGGCGACACCTGAGTACTTTTCCACGCACGGTACACCGCATTCGCCAGATGAAGTGACGAGTCATGATGCCGTGGTTTACTTGCAAGCTGATACTCCCAGCCGTTGGCAGTTCAGTCGTGGTAACACGCAGAGTTGGGTTACCCTTGCTGGCCGAATCAGGGTTTCTGCTGCCGAGGGTGTGCGAACAGCGGTGTTGGCGGGTGACGGCTTGGCGGTGGCTTCTGAATGGATGTTTGCGCCGGAACTGGCCGATGGACGTGTTGTTACCGCGCTGGATGACTGGCACATTGGCACGATGGATTTGTGGGCGGTGTATCCGGGTGGTCGGTTGACATCTGCCCGGGCCAGAGCCTTCACTGATTTTGTCGCAGGTAGCGTGACCGGTGTTTTGTCGGGTTTGGACTGAATAAGTAGCATCTATTCCATTATGGAATAGATGCTATGTTATTTTCCTTTCTACCGGGATGAAGTCTATCTCCTTATGCTTTGTCTGACAGGTCTGCCACTTTCGGCAGTCATTAACCAGACGAGTATCATCATGAGCACATTACTCAGTGGAACAGACGTTCGGACGTCATCCACGCTCGGTAAACCACTTATTTTTGCCATGGCAGCGGCCAGTGGCATTTCCGTTGCCAATATTTATTACAACCAACCCATGCTGGAAGTGATGACGGCCAGTTTCCCCGGCAGTCGTGCTATAGCGTTGATTCCCACCGCCACCCAGTTGGGTTATGCGCTGGGATTACTGTTGTTGGTGCCGCTGGGGGATAAATTTGATCGGCGTCGGTTGATTGTCTGGCAATTTCTATTGCTGGCGCTGGCGTCTGTGTTGGCAGCGCTGTCACCGTCTGCGCCGCTATTATTGATAGTCTCGGTGCTGATTGGATGTGGCGCCACCGCCGCTCAGCAGATTATACCGGTTGCCGCCTCAATGAGTGGGGTTGGTCAACGAGGAGCGGTGGTGGGTACGGTGATGAGTGGCTTGTTGAGCGGTATTCTGCTGAGCCGTACCGTGGCGGGATTGGTTGCTGACGCGGCTGGCTGGCGGATGATGTTCTGGCTGAGTGTGCCGCTGGCGCTGGCCGGTGCCGCATTCATGGCCAGAATGTTGCCTGCTTGCATGCCCGAACAATCTGTTCGTTACGTCACGCTGATGCGTTCCCTGCTGACACTGTGGCGGGAAGAACGCGCGTTGCGCAAAGCGACTTTCGTTCAGGGCGTGCTGTTTGCCTCGTTCAGTGCGTTCTGGAGTGTGTTGGCGCTGTACCTCAGCGTGGGCAGCCATCCTCTGGGTGCGGCGGCGGCCGGACTATTTGGTGTAATCGGTGTCGCGGGTATTACTGCTGCGCCGTTTGCCGGACGCATGGCCGACCGTGTAGGGAGCCGACCCGTGATTATCGCTGGGGTGCTGCTGACGTTGTTGTCATGGGGTGTTTTCAGTATCTGGACTTCCGTCACCGGTCTGATTGTCGGGGTCATTTTGCTGGACCTGGGGGTACAAAGTGCGCTCGTTGCCCATCAGCATGTGATTTACGGCCTGCGGGAGGCGGCCAGAGGCAGAATCAACACGTTGTTTATGGGGGGGATGTTCCTGGGGGGCGCGTTGGGCTCCACTGGTGCGATGGCTGCCTGGATGCATGGCGGTTGGTCACTGGTTGCGGTGTTTGCCATCGGACTGACTCTGTTGGCTGTCGTGGCGGTGTTATGGAAACGGCAATAACGGTTCATGTGTTAGCGATGGGAAAAGGGCCGGAAACCGACCCGAAGCATCATGGCAAAGTGTGTATCGCGGCGATAATGAGGAGATCGTAAAGACGGGGCAAGTGCGTCCTTGTAAGCTCAAGCCGCGCCATCACTGGCGCGGATGCTTTACTCTTCTCTCCCATTATCACCGTTTTGACGCCATACATAGGTTTGTCAATGGTCTGAAAGCCGGTTTCAGGTTACATCGTGTAATGCACAGCAAGTAGCGCGGTGGGATCGATAGACGCGTTGATGCGCTTGATAGTCGAAAGATACGGACACAGCGTGCCGACGTCTGTCAGGTGGCAACCCGGCATCTGGAATTCGGTACGCAGCGGTGGATGAGTGTTATCCAGCGGTGTCAGTGAGCGAATCTGATCCAGTGATTGCGCCTGAAAATAGATGCGCAGGAAACGCTGTCCGGATTGATTATTGCGCCAGCGTTCAAAAATCAGGCTGCCAGCGGGTGGAATGTTGCCACGCGGGTAGTTGGCCATTTTCCAGGTAAAGCCCAGCATGGTACGCAGTTTGGCGATATTGGTATCATGGGCTACATATAGCAGCCAGGCCGCTTGTGGCGGTTCGCCGGTTTGTTTACCTGGTTCAAGCGCCAGGGCAATCTGGTTCATCAATGTCGATCCGCCGCGGCGCGCCACATAAGGCAGATCATTGGTGAAATCGTAATTGGTGGTCAGTAACGGCATCAGGGCACCAACATCTGCGGCATTATGTACATTGCCGAAAGCAACCTGACTCAGTGGCATATTGTTGCTGTAGGCCAGACGAATGGTTTCCGCCATATTGGCTAATACGTCGGGGCCACGCAGCGCGATGTTGCCCTTTTTATTTTCATGCAGTTTCCACGGCGTAGTAAATGCCGGGCAGGGCTTATCCGGCAGACATAGCGCTTGTTGCAGGCGATCAATCTCCGGTTTCAGTGCGGATTGAATCTGTTCCGCTGTTTTGCCGTCCATCGCTTTCATCAGATCGGCACGTACTTTGGCCGGATCAACACTCAGCCCCGCTTTTTCCGCATGAAACAGCGTGTCCTGTTTTTCACTGGCTGTGGCATGAATCATGACGCCACAGCCCGGAAATACACCATCCATCAGCGCATGCGCGGTTTCCTGTGTGCGCTGTAATGGGCTGGACCAGACAAAGACTTCTCCCGGTGATGGACACCCTGGTTTGAGTAATCCATGCTGGCGTAGATAATTCCCTTCGTATTGACCTTTCAGTACCGCAGCGGCGTAGCCGTGCCCTGTCAGTTCGCCAAAGGGGGTCAGCCAGGTGGGCCATTTGCGTCCAGTGCCTTCCTGAATGGCTTTGGCGTTGCCCTCTGTCGGCGGCCTGACACCATGGCGGCTGACCTCAACCACCTTTTCCAATGTCCATGGTGACGACTCAGCCTGTGCGGCCACAAAAGGCAAAGAAGCCAGCAATATTCCTGCTAATGCCCTGCACTTGAATGTCATGATTTGTCCTCGGATGCTCATGCGTGCGCATAGGGTGAGAAAGGCTACGCCATGCATGATGAACAAAGAATAGATTTTCTGTTACTAGTTGAATAAAGGTTTGTTTCCCAGGTAATCCCGGTTTTTTTTAAAATCAGGTGTTGCGCGTTTATCTATTATTTCTCTGTTTTTGATGCCGGCTGTCATTCCCACATGGATGAAATGTAAAACAGATCCTTACACTATGTCTTCTTGTAATTTGATGATGTTCCTTTACGATACATCCGGTCTGTAGTAAGAGATATCGCTATGCATAAACGTCATCAGATCGGAAAAGGTTTTCTTGTGCTGGCCGGTATCATCCTCCTCGCCTGCATAGCGCAGCGTATTGCTAACCAGCATTCTTTGTACCTTAGCCATGCGCATGAGATGGTGACGCTTGCAGACCAGTCAGACAAGATAGCGCCCGTTTCCCCCTGTCAGTTGAGCGCTCATTCACTGCTGATGACACAACCACTCTTTTTTGAGAGTCCGCTCCTTTTTTTGGGAAGTTTGCTGGCTTTCCTCGCCTTTTTTATCCAGCCAATAAAACAACTAACCTCTTATCCACCGGAGCGTGAACATCCGCCACCGGTTTTGCGAATACACCTTAAAAATTGCGTTTTCCGTGAATGACAGACCGTTTCTGACGGTTCTGAACTACTCATTTACGGAGATTAATTATGTACATTTTTATCAGGAGATTTTTTCTCCTGTTGTTGTTCAGCATATCCGCTGCTCAGGCGGCAGATACCGGCTGGTTACAGGATGCGCAGAACAGCCATGCGCAGGTACGCGTTCGCGCTGATACGTCAAAGAGCGACCTACGTGTTTTGCTTGACGTCAGACTGGCGCCTGGTTGGAAAACCTACTGGCGATCCCCTGGTGATGGCGGTGTGGCGCCAAAAATCAGCTGGCAGGATCACCTTACTGCCAAATGGTTCTGGCCGGTTCCGACGCGTTCCGATATTTCAGGGTTAACGACTCAGGGATACCATGACCACGTTACTATCCCGATGGTCATGACGGAGAAACATCTCACCGTTCTTGCGGGTACACTGACGCTTCCAACATGCAGTAACGTCTGTATTCTGACTGACTATCCATTCCGCCTTGACTTGTCTTTGCCGAATGATAAGTCGTTTGATGATGATTTTACTCGCGCGATGGGTCGGGTTCCCAGCCAAAGCGGCATGATGAGTGATGTGAAAGCGTCCTATACCAATGGGAAGCTGCTCATTACGGCGGAAAACCCTCGCGGATGGAAAGCCCCGGAAGTGTTTCTGGATTCCCTAAGCGATGCCAGCCTGGGCAAACCGGTGACCGATATTAACGGACATCACCTGAAGGTGACGGTTCCGGTGACTGATGCGTGGGGTGACACACCACCTGATCTGACCGGACAAAGCCTGTCACTGGTCATTGCCGATCAGGATATGGCGCAGCACAGTAAAACCTTAATCGCTCGAGCGCAGATGGGGAATGTACTGCCTTTCTGGAACATTCTACTCATGGCGCTTGCCGGTGGGTTGATCCTGAATCTGATGCCTTGTGTGCTGCCGGTGCTGGGTATGAAACTCGGCTCGGTACTGCATGCGGATAACCGTGTACGAGGCAATATACGTATCAGGTTTCTCTCCACTGCAGCCGGAATCATGGTCTCATTTATGGCGTTGGCGCTACTGATGACCTCGTTACGTTTAAGTCACTCGGTTATCGGATGGGGCCTACAGTTTCAAAGTCCGTGGTTTATTGCCTTCATGGTGCTCATTACTTTCCTCTTTAGCCTAAACTTGTTTGATGTTTTTTATTTCGCCCTGCCTTCTGCCTTAAATAGCCGTTTGGCCACGGTTGGTGGACGCGGCATCGCCGGTAACTTCTGTGAGGGGGTTTTTGCAACACTGCTCGCCACGCCTTGTTCGGCACCATTTTTGGGAACGGCGGTAGCGTTTGCACTCGCAGCTCCCTTGACGCAGCTATGGGTCGTGTTTTTGGCGCTGGGGCTCGGAATGAGTTTCCCCTGGTTGCTGGTGGCATTGTGGCCGGCAATGGCGATGTGGCTACCCGGACCAGGACGCTGGATGAACTGGTTACGCACCGGTCTTGGCCTTATGATGTTCGGTTCATGCTTGTGGTTGCTGAGTTTGATAAATGTCTATGTCGGCACTGACATCGTCATTATGATTGCGGTATTTATGGTGTTACTTACCGCGATCCTTATCGGCAAGAAAACCCAAAACTATGCCCGGATGTTTTACATCGCGTTGCTTCTTGTGATGTTTGTGAGTGGTTATCTGACCAAATCACTTATCGTTTCCGGTTCAGGTGTATCCCAAACAGAGGCCAGGGAAAAAATTGCCTGGCAACCGTTGAGTGAAGAGGCAATTAATCAGGCGCTGATGAATCATAAGCGTGTGTTTATCGATGTCACCGCTGACTGGTGTATCACCTGTAAAGTTAATGAACTCCGGGTGCTGGATCGTGAAGATGTCCGTCAGGCTCTGCAACAGGATGACGTAGTGGCTCTTCGTGGAGACTGGACAAAACCGGCTAAAGAAATCACCGACTTTCTCAAACGTCGCGGAAGAGTAGCGGTACCTTTCAACCAGATTTACGGTCCGGGTAAACCGGACGGTGTTGTGCTACCACCTCTTCTCGACAGTGAAAATTTATTAAAAACGCTGAATGCGGCTAAAGGAACACGTTAATGAAAAAACTCGCTATTGCTTTAATGTTGATCTCCACCCCTCTCTGGGCTGCGCCACCTTTTACGCCAGCACAGGAAGCCAGAATCAAAGTGCTAATCAAAGAAACCCTGATAGAGAACCCGAGCATCTTGGCGCAGGCAGCTGACGCCTATAACCAGCAGGCTGAGCAACAACAACAGAACGAAGTGAAGCAGATTATCAGCCAGAATAAAGATGCTCTCTACAATGATTCTGGCTCTCCACATATTGGCGCCAGCAAACCCAAACTGACACTGGTGCTATTTACTGATTATAACTGCCCGTACTGCAAGCAGTTCGATCCGTATATGGAGAAGATTATAAAGGCGCATCCGGAGGTGGAAGTGGTGTTTAAATTTTTGCCGTTTCGTGCCGCAAGTTCGCTTACCTCGGCCAGGGATGCGCTTACCGTATGGGAGACACAGCCGGATCGCTTCCTTGCCTTTAACGACCGCTTAATGGCCAAAAAGGGTTATCACGATGACGCCAGTATTAAAGCTGCCGAGAAGACAGTGGGCGTGACGGTCAATGAACCAAGCAAAAGAAGTCTGGAAACCATCAAAACGAATCTCGCCCTGGCCAATAAACTGAGGATTCAGGGAACACCGGCAATACTGATCGGCGACACCCTGCTGTCAGGTTATGTTCCTTATGATCAGTTTGAGAAAATGGTAGAAACAGAATTAGCAAAAGTAGGAAAGTGAGTTATTACATGCGGGCCGATAAGGCCCGCTTCACCGCCAGTATTCAATAATCGTGCTTATTTTCTTCCAGCCACTTTCCCACATCGGTAACGTGAATCCCGCGTTGTGCATTGTAAGTAATCGATTTATCCCAGGCGACCCCATCTTCACGTGCAAAAGCAAGTCGGTAGGCTGCGAATACATCATTTGGTGAGCTTTCTACGGTGTTTTGAAGCGTTCGAATGTTATCCACTTCAAGAGCAAAAGAAGACCGGTACTGTTGGCTCAGTATATTAGCCAGTTGCCTATATGTAATCGTGTCACCTGCTATATAGATGACCCTATTTTCTATAGCTGGGGTTTGGAAAAATATCTCTGCTGTCAGTATCCCTATATCTTCAGGCGTCGTGAGCGTTAACGCAAAGTTTGCATTGCCCAGTGCATGTACTTTTCGGCCAGGTATATCAACCACGCCAAAATCGGGTTTAAAAAGAAAACGGGTAAACATACCCGTGGAGACGATAACCCATTTTGTCTGTTGCTGGTTTCGTAAAATCTGCCGGACAGCAAGTTGCTCATCCCAGACGGGTTGCCCGCTTCCTTTTCCTATTCGGTCATAATCAACACCGAATTGCCACGGAAAATAGTGCGACACACCAGCTTCAATAACGGCACGAGTCATTTTTATTTGTGTACCGGTTCCCCCTACCGGTCTCACTGCCCATAGAAATCCACAAACTGACGAACAGATGCCTGTTTACGGACTTGATGCGGATATAAATCGTTTATTTTGAATACGTTAGTGGAGGTAATGCCTACGGTATTAGATATCATGACTGTTTTGGCCTTTGTATTTTTGGTCCTGTATAAAATAGCTTCACGAGTCATTTCTATATATGATGGTGCGATAACATTCTGATTTTCAGAATTTTTTCTTTAAATGTCTCGATGTCATTATTGTTTATGCTCACCAAAAATCTCTTCCGACAGCGACTGATTTTGTTTTGTAGGCTCTGTATCAGATATTTTTAATCCAACAACCCACGAGAAACCTTACTTGCCGTCTGACTGAAATTATATCGATCAACAACATTCCCTTTAAACCAGATTTCAAGGGAGTTCATATGAGCGGTGTTGCTGTTCTTCAGCAAGGCCAGACCGGGAACATAGTTCGATATCTGACTCTCGCCTGACATACTGGAGTAAGACCACATTTCCTGACCATCATTGGTTGCGCGTGTTTGCGGCTCCCCAAATGCAGCCAAGATTTCCTGCTGCGTAGTTTTCCCTTTAACGATTTTGGTTTTAACGGTCTGCTGAGTTTCGTTTTTCAGGGATTTATTACCATAAGTCGTGCAGGCGGAAAGAGGCGAGTACACCTATATCGAGTGAAATGCGTGAGGCCATGATGCGACTCGTTTCCGAAGGGGACGAGCGCACGGGCTATGGCCTCAATCAAGTCGTGCCGACCGCAAACGTCAGACATGCGAACTAATTAAATCAGCAAAAGACAAATAACTACTAATGCACCACTGACTTATTCGTATTAAGCCTCTATCAATATCACAAAAGGGAAGCATCGAGAGCTTGCCCAAATGCTGATGCATCACTTCTAATTACATGGTCAATCTTTTGAAATTCGCTTTTCAAGGCCACGCGATATGAGCTCTTGGTCGGCATGTTCGCTCCCGAGATCACTGCAGTAATAAACGACGAGGAGACATCCGCCAAATTAGCGTCACGCTGAATCTTGATATGGCTGCGAACGACGACCTCCAGCAAATATGTCTTGAACTGTGCCGAGATTTTCTCACTTGGAATGATATCTCCTAGCATCGAGCCAAGCACCTTGGTGGCTTCCTTAGAAATATAGTGCCGATCAAAACCATCAGCAGCACGGGTAGCCTCGGGTATCTCAGAGTCCGTAATTCGCGCACACTGTTCAGCCCAATCCGTGGCAACGCTGACCAAGCGGTAGAGAAGATAGTGAAAAGGTGTCGGCCACTCTTGATAGCTTTCCTCATCCGGCTGCACAGTCATTTGCTTGAGGATCTTTTCCGCGAAGTGCCCAAAATAGTGCAACCACATATGATTGTGCAGACCCTGATGGATGCCCTCATGGATCATGATTTCGAAAAGTGTTATTCCCGAATTGATTGGGCAGCGGAACCTGCCTGCGTCATAGTAGGAGCCTAGTGGTTTGTTGAGTTTCTCGACCAACTCATTATCTTCATCGAGCCGTCTGCATACAGCCTCACCAATGGCCTTATCCAGACCGTTCTTCAACGCCATCTCGGCGTCGGCAAAGAAAAATCGAAGCAATCTGTTATTTTCAGGAAGATATAACCTACTACCAACACTGAGGTTTTGATTGTTTTTCAACTCCACATAGAGACGACTCCCAGGAGCATCGAGCAGTGCATCTATGTAGTGGTCAATAAAGTCGGAGTTTATCGCTTCATTGGATTCAAGAAGCCTGAGGCAAAAATGTGGGTGCGCCACCGCCAGATGGATCGTCAGCTCTGGAGAAGTGACCATATTTAAGAGGACCTCACGGGCTTGCGTGCTGGCATCATCACGGGCCAAACTCCACGACTTCAATTTTTGAAGTAAGGAATTCAAACGCTTTCGCCATGCAGGTAGTACTGGTGGTCTATCACCGCGAAACAGAGCGGCCATGTCAATTTTTTGCCTGTCGAAATGATCAATCCAGCGCACGAGCAAAGACTGCTGCTTGGCCAAGGAAATCAGTTTCGGCAGTTGAGGTTCGACAAGCAATACCAACTCGTCATATCGCCTGGTGAGATGCAGGTTTTCAATCAGTTCACGGAATATGTGGACTCTACCTCGGGCAAGAGTAGGAAATCTTGTACGCCAAAAGAAGTAGCAGGCAACGGATAGGAGAAGCAGGTAAACCGCGCTTGAACTATCAAGCCCCCACTTCCACGGCCCTAGGCTGTAGTACAGCCCAAGTCTTTCTAAGGCCGGAGCAAAAACTAAATAGTGAATGAGGAGAAAAACTACGCCACCGACAAACCAATCTCTCCAAGTCATACAGAAGCGAAAACGAAGCCTGTTGGTAGGAGAAATCAACGCCCAGACGGCGGCGATAACGCCTAATATGGTGAGCAAGCTGGTAGTGTCAATTTGAGTAGGCGTTGTCATATGAGCTTCATTTTTGTGTTCATTACTTTTCTGACAAGGTTACATGCGTCAGCTCAGGTTTGTAAGACATAGCTCGTGTAAAAAATCATGGGTTGGGTTGCTCCAACATTTTTTGCAGAGAAAAAGGCCAAGCCCCCGATCTTTGTGATGGAACATCGGTGGGAAACGGCTGAACATGGCAACGGCCGCCCTTGTGTGTCGAACCGTAGGCAAGCGAAGCGCGCAGATACTCCTTGACCGCAAAAGGTGAATTGAACTCGGTGCCGCGCTGCATCTTCTGGTTGATGACCAGGCGCGCGACTTCCAGAATCTGTTTCGCTGATGCCAGCGTATAGCGCCCGCGAGGGTCACGCACCAGCAAAGCGGCATCGAACGAGGAAAAGTTGCCGGCATGTTGATAATCAGCATGGCAGATACATTGGGAAGTGCAGCGTATAATGTCGGTTTTCTAATTCTGTCCAAGTTGCTAACGCCTGATACTGCAGCTAAAACAATGGGGCTACTATTAGCCATCTGGGCCGTAGGGAATTCATTGGTGCCAGGCTTGCTGGTTATTGGCTTCGTAGGAGCGGAAGAATGGGCATTGAAAACATCTTCTTTGCTGGCGTGGCCCTGATGTCTATTGGATTTATTTGTACCTTTCAACAGATGGAAATGCCATGGCCTTTGTTTTTTATTATCTGGGCTGGAATCGGCAATGGCCTGGCAAAAGTGAGCCTCATTTCGCGAGTACAAAACGAACCTGAGAGCCTACGATTACCGATATTTAGTTTGTTAACACTGATGCAAATGACTGGGTTTGGTATTGGAATGTTGTGTGCTACTCATAGTATGGCTGCTCAACAAGTATGCTCAAAAGCGGAATTAGAGCTGTCCGAGGACAAGGCATCGCTATGATTGTGGAACGCTGTTAATCGTTTATTTCCTCTAATGCTTTTTTCTGTTTGGCCCCCTCTTCCTCGCTGGCATAGCGCCAGCGAGACATAATATACAGTCCAACGCCAATTAGTACGCCACCAATAACTTCGTGCAGCGCTGGGGTTTGCCGTGTCAATGCGAAAGCGATTAATGCAGCAAATAATGGACACAGGAACAAAAAACCGCTGGTTTGTACAGAGCCGCCAATTTTCAGGGCCGCGAACCATAATCCCATTGCTCCTGTTGACGCTGGGATGGCCAACCAAAAAAACATTCCCCATTTATAAGGTGTGGAAGGCAGCGCGGGATGTTGTTTACTTACTATGGCAACAATTGCCAAAACCAAGGCTCCAAGCAACATCTGCCAAAATGTTACTATCCATGGTGAAAGGGTAAAATCAAACTTTTTATTAAGCACCGTGGAGCATGCCCAACACCCTGATGCCAACATGACCAGCCCGTCACCATAATTAATACCGTTTCCGGAATGGCTGATACCGATACAAATTATCACGCCTATAAAAGCGATAAGTAATCCAACCAACGCCAGCATTGATGACCGCTCACCCAGAAAAATCCATGCCAGCGGGACGACTAATAAGGGATTGCTTGCCATTAAAATCGCAGCAGTAGAGGGAGACGTAGACAGTAATCCAAAGTTCAGGAATGCCATAACACCCGTTGTTTGTAATGAGCCGATTAAGAAAAGCTGTACCCAAGGTAGATCACGTAACTTTAGTTGTTGGCGGCGCATCAGTAAAAAGACAAAAGGGCATAACGTTAGTGCCGCAACAAAGAAACGAGCAGAGGCTGTCCAGAGTGGTGGGACATCGCTCATAACTATCTTGGTGCTTACGAAAGAGGAACCTTGTAGAAAAGTGGATATGATTACTAACAAAAGGTATTGGTTTATCGTTGCCACTCGAGAGGTTTTCATCTGTTCCCCAATTAATTTTCATTAATCAGAACAGTATATGGATTAACTATTTTTAGTTTCTTTTGAATGAGACAGGTTTATCGTCGAATCGGACTTATCAACTAAAATAATCACTGGGCACTTTGCCAGTCACTCGCTTAAACATCACGGTAAAAGCCCCTTGGGAGTTGTAACCTAAACTATCGGCAATTTGGCTAATGCGTTCGCCTGCAATGAGCCTTGGAATTGCATCGACAATACGTAACTGCTGACGCCAATGGACAAATGGCATTCCCGTCTCATTTTGAAATAATCGCGTGAGTGTCCGAGTTGTTGCACCAACCTCATTTGCCCACTCGAATAAGGAACGTGGATCACCTGGATGCGCAAAAAGCGCATCACAGATGCTGCGTAGCCGTTTGTCTCGACCCATGGGTAATCGAAGACCATTCTCGGCGGAACGTTGCATTTCCTCCAAAGTTAATGAAAGTAAACGTGATTCAAAACTTTCTGGTGGATAATTTAAATGAAATTTTGAGGCCTGAGCGAGCAACTCTCGTAATAGAGGTGACACATTAATGCCCATCGGATGAAGCGGCAAGGCAATAGAAAACGCCTTGATATTGACATAAAGGGTACGCAAAGATACCGCAGTTCGGGCGACCATAGCATGATCCACCTGTGGTGGTATCCAGACGCCACGAAGGGGAGGAAGCATCCAATACTCATCTCGGGTGCGCAGTTCCATCATCCCGGAGCAGCCATAAACCAGTTGTCCACGGCTGTGCTGATGCAAGGTAATGTTGTGGCCCGCTGGATACTCTTTAGACATAGAAACGATAGGATTTTGCGCATTTATCCACTCGTCCAGATCGGGGCTGAGAGTCTGGTTAACGTTCATCTTTTTTATTCGTGATCTATTCTCACCCAATTACATTAAACAGATTAATGCATTATCTCTCAAGGTATTATTGGCGTTGTTGAATAAATCAAACCTTTGTCCATCATTGATGCATTTTTAATTCTCTATTTTTATTTTTTATCTTTCCATAGTTATAGCGATTGCTACTATTAAGTGATTGCCAAAAAAATGATCAGTTAATATGCCAACAACTGATATTGTGTTCCCACAGAAAATCTAACGTATTGTCCTTGTATAATCACCCCAGCGCCTGTGCGCAGGCCCAGGCTGAACTCCAGGCCCACTGGAAGTTGTAGCCGCCGAGCCAGCCGGTGACGTCCACCACTTCGCCGATAAAATAAAGTCCCGGAACCTTGTTGGCTACCATGGTTTTGGAGGACAGCTCCCGTGTGTCCACACCACCCAGTGTCACTTCTGCCGTGCGATAACCCTCGGTGCCGTTGGGTTGAACCCGCCAACGTTGTAGCGCGTTCTCCAATTGTGTCTGCTGGGCAGGATTAAGCTGTTTCAGGGTGATATCCGGCAGTTGTTCCAGCGTTTGCAGGCATTCCACCAGCCGCTTGGGTAGCCACTGTGCCAGCGTGTTTTTCAGGCTTTGATTGGGGTGTGCAAGTTGTTCAGCATTGATACGCGCCGCCAGATCGATGTTGGGAAGCAGGTTGATGGTGACGAATTCTCCCGCTTGCCAGTAACTGGAAAGCTGAAGGATCGCCGGACCAGAGAGGCCGCGATGAGTAAACAGAATATTCTCGCGAAAGCTGGTGCCGTTTTCGGCTGTCACGATGGCGGGTACCGAAACGCCAGAGAGGGTTTGCAACTGTTCCAGCAGCGGTTTATGCAACGTAAAGGGCACCAGTGCGGCCCGGGTGGGGAGTACGTTGATGCCAAACTGCTGGGCCAACTGATAACCAAACGGCGAGGCACCAAGCCCTGGCATGGAAAGTCCACCGCTGGCAATCACCAGCGCCGGTGTCTGCACCATCTCTTGTGTGAGCTGAACCTGAAACTGTTGTTGTTTCTCTACCGATAACACTTCGCTACGCAACCGCAGGGTGACATTGCCATATTCACACTCTTTCATCAGCATATCGACAATCTGCTGTGCCGAATCATCGCAGAACAATTGTCCCAGCGTTTTCTCGTGGTACGCGATGCCGTGGCGGTTCACCAGATCGATAAAATCCCACTGGGTGTAGCGTGCCAGCGCAGATTTGCAGAAATGGGGATTGTGGGACAGGTAAGCAGCCGGTTCGGTGTGTACATTGGTGAAGTTGCAGCGCCCGCCGCCGGACATTAATATTTTACGCCCGGGTTTTTTACCATTATCCACCAGTAGCACTCGTAGTCCACGTTGACCGGCCTGTGCGGCACAGAAAAGCCCGGCGGCACCGGCACCGATAACCACTACGTCAAACTGTTCCACGCTTGTTCTCCCGGTAATAAATAACGGCCCGGCCTGCAACCTGATGGCCTTTCAGGGCGGCAAATTGTAGTGTTCGCGGCATGCTCTGACCAGTGTAAAAAAATATATAATTTGGTAATAATATTTAATGCATTGATTTTTATTGATTAAATACCATATCCGCAAAAGGTTAACGTAGAGTAAGTCAAAATAATGTCATATTTCGCTTTTCCATACCCCTGCTTGTCGCCGATAATGCGCCGCGTTCATGACCACCTAATGGCCTAACGCTTATGCTACATTTATTTGCCGGCATTGATTTTCATACCGGTCTGATGTTGATACTGGCTTTGTTGTTTGTATTGATCTATGAAGCGATTAATGGCTTCCACGATACAGCCAATGCGGTCGCTACCGTTATCTATACCCGCGCTATGCGTGCACAGCTTGCTGTTGTGATGGCCGGGGTATTTAACTTCTTTGGTGTACTTCTGGGGGGGCTTAGCGTCGCGTATGCGATTGTTCACCTGCTTCCCACGGATTTGTTGCTGAATGTCAGTTCTGTCCACGGTCTGGTGATGGTATTTTCCATGCTGCTGGCGGCGATTATCTGGAACCTGGGGACCTGGTATTTCGGTCTGCCGGCCTCCAGTTCTCATACACTGATCGGTTCCATCATCGGTATTGGTTTAACCAATGCGTTGCTGACGGATACTTCGGTAGTGGATGCACTCAACATTCCGAAAATGATCAGTATTTTCCTGTCGTTGATCCTTTCTCCGATTGTCGGCCTGGTGATGGCTGGATTGTTGGTGTATCTGTTGCGTCGCTACTGGAGTGGCAATAAAAAGCGGCTGCGCATTCACATGACGCCTGCCGAACGCGAAAAACAGGATGGTAAACGGAAGCCACCGTTTTGGACTCGTACTGCGCTGATTCTGTCTGCCGTGGGGGTGAGTTTTTCCCACGGTGCGAACGATGGCCAGAAAGGTATTGGTCTTATCATGTTGGTGCTGATTGGTGTGGCGCCGGCCGGGTTCGTCGTCAATCTGAATGCTTCTGGCTATGACATTAGCCGCACCCGTGATGCCGTGTTTAACCTGCAGGAATATTACCAGTCTCATGGGGCCGAGTTGGCGCACGTGATTGCTCTCTCGGAACCGCTGATTCCGTCACCGAATGAAACCATTCCAGGCAACGGTCTGCCGGGGTTTCATTGTGATAGTTCCCGCGTGATGATGGCGATTGACCACACAATGCGTCTGCTGGGTAATCTGAAAAGCTACGATGAGCTCTCTGGCGACAGTCGTGCTCAAGTGCGTCGCTTGCTGATGTGTATTTCTGATTCTATTGATCGCACCATCAAGTTGCCGGAAACTTCGTTAGAAGATCAGCACTTGTTGAGCAATTTGCGTAAGGATTTGCTGAAAACGGTCGAATATGCGCCGGTTTGGATCATTGTCGCTGTAGCGATGGCGCTGTCACTGGGTACGATGGTGGGCTGGAAACGTGTAGCCACGACTATCGGTGAGAAGATTGGCAAGAAAGGCATGACGTATGCGCAGGGGCTTGCCGCACAAGTAACCGCCGCATTGTCGATTGGTATTGCCAGCTATACCGGGATGCCGGTATCGACCACTCATGTTCTTTCTTCCGCCGTGGCGGGAACCATGATTGTTGATGGTGGCGGAGTGCAGAGCAGGACCGTGAAAAATATCATGCTGGCGTGGGTCTTCACGCTGCCGGTATCGTTGGTACTTTCTGGTGTGATCTATTGGTTGATGTTGAAACTGATTTAGCCCATGTGCTTACCATGAAGAATAAGAAAGGCGACCCTGTAAAGGTCGCCTTTTACTTTCAGGTTACCAAAAAGACACTCCCGCATTTCCCTCCTCCAGACATGCCAATATCAATACCAGATTAACATGGCAATCAAGCTAACTATCACCAGTCCGCAAAGCGCGGTGGTCAGCAGAAACTGGCCGCGGACCCGTTCGCAGCGGCGGATAAATTCTGGATCGTGATGTTCAATGTAGCGTTGGGTGTAGATATAACGTACCAGCCGGATTTGCTTGCTTGGTTGACCGTGAGAGGTAAAGAAACCGCCTCCATCTACGTATTGATACAGGAGTGGATCACAGTCCCGCAGTATCAGCAGTAGTACGCGTAATGAAGAATAATATCGCGCCATATTGATGATACAGACGACACATAAAGCCCAGAAAAGCGCCAATGTACTCATCATGCTTCCCCTCCCGGTTTGTTATTCATCAGCGTGTTGGATGCTGCCGGATCACGGTAACAGCCAGCTGAGAATATTTATGCCACACGTTATTCACGCGATTTTATCGGGCGGTCGGTCGGATATGGAATATCGCGACGAAAGCCCTTTATGTCTTCTTCACCCCTGCTTTCCTTTTTCAAGGTGGCTTGCCGGAATGACAGACCTCCCCTCAATCTTTATTGTAGAAGAGGAATCCACTTTTTTTACTATAACGTCGCCTTGATGTCGTTATTTGATGAAAAAAAACATCGCTATTCTCTGTGATTCCGTGCCGAATTTTTGGACACAAAAAATGCCACTTTTAAACTACACTCATTAAAGAAAGGGCGTAGTTTTACGTTGATGCTTTTTTTATCGGCTTGTACAGACCATAACTTCAAGATATTTAGTAGAGGTTATTGGATTTTTGCCTGTTAGATGTGGAATATACCGCGTTGTGATCTGCTGAACATATCCCTCTTCTTCAAGGGTGCTAATCTACAGATCGCCATTAATTATCAGATTGGCAGGATAAATATCTGCTGACTCACTAATTAGTCTTTACGGAAGGAGCTTATTATGGCTTACAAACACATTCTTATCGCTGTTGATCTGTCACCGGAAAGCAAGGTGTTAGTGGAAAAAGCTGTTTCAATGGCAAGGCCGTATGATGCTAAAGTTTCGTTAATTCATGTAGATGTGAATTACTCCGATCTTTATACCGGGTTGATTGATGTCAATTTGGGCGATATGCAACAGCGTATTTCTGAAGAAACGCAGAATGCACTGCGAGATCTGTCCCAGAATGCAGGTTATCCGATTACTGAAACGCTGAGTGGTAGCGGTGATTTAGGACAGGTATTAGTGGATGCTATTCGGAAATACGGTGTGGATCTGGTGTTGTGCGGTCACCATCAGGATTTCTGGAGCAAACTGATGTCATCTGCGCGCCAACTGATCAATACCGTTCACATCGATATGTTGATTGTGCCATTGCGGGATGATGACGAAGAATAACGACGCAACGTGTCGTTTTATGGTGATTGAAAGGTGAAAGGCATAGCACATGCTATGCCTTGAAGTTACTACGACGTTTATTGCTCCCATCATCTTTGCGTAAGCTGGAGTTCGTCGCTTGTAATCCGGTATCTAAATCATATTCGACTCGGTGTTTACAATATTCAGGCCAGACGCTGTTTTGCCTCAGCGATGGCTTTCGCTACCTGCTGAGGAGAAACGCCGCCCTGAGCAGTACGTTTATCCAGGCAGGACTGTAATGACAAAATGGGATAAACGTCTTCGGCAATTACCGCACTGAATTTCTGTAAATCAGTGAGAGACAGTGCTTCCAGCGCGTTGCCTTGACGGATGGCTTCGACGACAATTTCGCCAACAATATGGTGTGCTTCACGGAACGGCACACCTTTGGCAACCAGATAGTCGGCCAGTTCTGTGGCATTGGCATAGCCTTGCTCTGCCGCATCCTGACAACGTGGGCGCCTGATCTGAATGCCTTCCAGCACCAGTGCCGCCATCATCAGACAATCACGCCAGGTATCCAGTGCATCAAACAGGCCTTCTTTGTCTTCCTGCATATCCTTATTGTACGCCAGTGGCAGCCCTTTCAGCGTCATCATCATGCCGGTCAGGGCACCTTGTACTCGGCCACATTTACCCCGAATCAGTTCCAGGGCGTCTGGATTTTTCTTCTGTGGCATCAGGGAAGAACCGGACGTGACGCGGTCTGAAAGCTCAACAAAGGCTGCTTCACCGCTGTTGAAGAAAATCAGGTCTTCGGCGAAGCGTGACAGATGCACCATGCCGATAGACGCATTGGCCAGCAGTTCCAGTACATGATCGCGATCGGAAACGGTATCCAGACTGTTACGGGTCGCGGACGCAAAGCCCAGCCAGCCAGCCAGTTGTTCACGGTCGATGGAATAAGCGGTTCCCGCCAGCGCCCCACACCCTAACGGGCTGACATCCAGACGTTTCAACGTGTCTTCCAGCCGACTTTCATCTCGTGCCAGCATCTCATGATAAGCCAGACACCAGTGTGCAAAGGTTACCGGTTGGGCGCGTTGCATGTGAGTATAACCGGGCATTACCGCATCCTGGTTAGCGTCTGCCGTAACGACCAACGCCTGGCGCAGATGGCGAATAGTCTGAATCAATTCATTGATTTGCGTTTTACACCATAGCTTCAGATCGGTGGCTACCTGATCGTTACGGCTGCGTCCGGTATGCAATTTTTTACCCAGATTACCCACTTTTTCGATCAGGCGCTGTTCCACCCAACTGTGAATATCCTCGGCATCGCTTTGCAGAATCGCTTCCGGATCGGCCTGTACTTCTTTCAGCAGTGTATTTAGCGCTTGTTCCAACTGTTGTTGTTCTTGCGCACTCAGTACATTAACGGTAACCAGCGCTTTGGACCAGCCGATGGAACCTACGATGTCTTGTTCTGCCAGACGATAATCAAACCGCAGTGAGTCGTTGAACTGTTTAAAACGCTGATCTGCTGCCTGACTAAACCGACCACCCCACAAAGCCATAACATTACTCCCGGTATTCAAATAAATGCGGGTAGAATCCCATCCGTATGATGATCTGACCCGCTTCCATAATGCGTTTTCTGTACCGCCCTTCCCGCAACGGGATAACGGATGCTGCTGTCGTTATTACCCCACAATGCGAGTGCCGATAGGTTCGCCGTTGAACAGCGCCGGTAGCTGATCGGCATGGCGCCAACTGGCGATATCCACCGGGCGGCCCAGCGTGCGGGCGGCATCCAGTGCGGCATTGACTTTGACGATCATGCCGTCAGTAATAATACCCTGCGTGATGAGCTGTTCCGCTTTCTGCGCCGTCATTTCTGCGATGCGCTGGCCTTTACCGTCCAGAATACCGCTGACATCTGACAGCAATATCAGGTCTGCACCCAGTGTTTCCGCCACTGCGGTAGCCGCCTGATCAGCGTTGACGTTCATCAGGTCACCTTGTGCGGTAATACCAATAGAACTGACTATTGGCAGATAGCCTGACGCCAGTAGTGTGTTTAATAGCATGGGAGAACCAGCCTGGGCTTTGCCCACATAACCCAGCGCTTCATCCAACTGGGTTACCTCGGTACTGCCGCCATCCGCCAGACACAATCCGACAGCATTAATA
Organism: Prodigiosinella confusarubida; assembly: GCF_002847015.1. Lineage (GTDB taxonomy): Bacteria > Pseudomonadota > Gammaproteobacteria > Enterobacterales > Enterobacteriaceae > Prodigiosinella > Prodigiosinella aquatilis. The sequence goes on along the minus strand of NZ_CP025085.1, from coordinate 431,109 downwards.
TCATGTTTTTTTGCCCATGCCAGTAGGGTTTTATTGGCGGAACCGGCTAGTGCGCCAGTGATAATATCGATCTGATCGGCGGGTGTGACGCGCAGACCATTTTTCTTCACCGTGGGTAACGACAATTTTTTCATCAGATCGTCAACCAGACATCCTCCGCCGTGGACGATAACCAACGGACGTTGATGTTGTTGACGATACTGAACCAGCGCGGTGAACAGGCGTTCCAGCGCCTCTTCGCTATCCAGTAATACGCCACCTAGCTTGATAATTAACGGGTTCATGGGGTCTTTGCGCCTCTAAGGGGTTATCAGAGTAAAGATTGGGTTTCCGGGAATCCGAAACGAATATTCATGCACTGTACGGCTTGTGCTGCCGCGCCTTTCAGCAGGTTATCTTCGGTCGCCACAACAATCAAATGTTCATTCTGTACGGAGAAACCAATGTCACAGAAGGGTAACCCTACCACGGATTTCAGAGCCGGAACGCCCTGAGCATACAGGCGAACCAACGGCTTGTCGTGATAGGCATTATGATAGGCCTCGGCGATATCCTGCGCGGTCACGCCCGGTTGCAAACGACAGGTGATCGTCTCCAGTATCCCGCGCGGGAAATTACCCAGATGCGGTGTGAAAATTACCGGGATCCCCAGATGGCTTTCAATTTCCGGGTGATGGCGATGGTTAAAAATACCATAAGGATGCAGGCTGACTTCGCAAAAACTGTTGGTCATGCTGGCCTTACGTCCGGCGCCGCTCACACCACTGGTAGCATTGATGATCGGCCATTGATCGCTGTTCAGCAGGCGTGCTTCCACCAATGGCTTTAATGCCAGTTGGGCGGCGGTGGGGTAACAACCCGGTACGGCGATAAGCTGGGCCTGCTTGATGTGTTCCGCCTGCCATTCCGCCAGCCCGTACACGGCTTTAGCCAGCCAGTCGGTATGCTGATGTTCGAAACTGTAATAACGGCGGTAAAATTCAGCGTCCTGTACCCGGTAAGCACCGGAGAGATCAAAGACTGTACAGCCAGCGTCCAGAAACTGCGGTGCCAAATCGTGACTGACTTTATGGTCGGTGGCCAGAAAAACCACGTCGACACCTTTGGCTGCGTCGGCAACGCTGATCAGGGGTTGCACGGGCAAGTCAACAATGCCTTTAAGCTGGGGATGAAGATCGGAAATCAATTTTCCTGCATCTACACTTTGCGCTGAAACCGCCAAAGCGGTTATGTTCATCTGTGGGTGACGGTTCAGGTACAGTGCCAGCTCTGCGCCGGTATAACCACTTGCACCAACTATCAACGTATTCAGCATGGGATCTGTATACCTTCTTGCTTGTTCAGTGAAACAGGTAGCAGGGTTCATCAGCGCAGCCACGCTGCTCACCCACGAAGCCGGGTAAATCACCCGTCCGGTGCGTTTTACGGCACCGAACCTTATGATATCTTTTTACCCAGCATTATTGTATTTTTATTCAAAATAAATGCATGAATATTGATACTATCCTAACCAGAGGCTGTCAACAGTGAAGATGAGTTTACCCCCTTTTATTGAGCTGTACCGGGCATTGATCGCTACTCCATCCATCAGCGCGACCGATCGTGCCCTGGATCAAAGTAATGAAACCTTAATCAATTTGCTAGCCGGCTGGTTTACCGATTTGGGGTTCCATGTTGACGTTCAGCCGGTTCCTGGTACGAATCGTAAATTTAATCTGTTAGCCCGTATCGGGGAAGGTTCTGGCGGCCTCCTGCTGGCCGGGCATACCGACACCGTTCCGTTTGATGATGGTCGTTGGACGCGAGATCCTTTCACCTTGACCGAACACGATAATAAGTTATACGGGTTGGGTACGGCAGATATGAAAGGCTTTTTTGCTTTTATTCTGGATACCATTCGGGATATTGACCCGGCAACGCTGACCAAACCTTTATATATTCTCGCTACGGCGGATGAAGAAACGACCATGGCAGGAGCAAAGTATTTCTCTGAATCTGCCCTGGTGCGTCCAGACTGCGCCATTATCGGGGAGCCGACGTCATTGAAGCCGGTGCGTGCTCATAAAGGCCATATGTCCAAAGCTGTTCGTGTTCAGGGGCAATCCGGCCACTCTAGTGATCCGTCGCGGGGGGTTAACGCCATTGAACTGATGCATGAAGCGATTTCCCATCTGATGGTGTTGCGCAATACATTGCAGGAGCGCTATCACAATCCAGCATTCCATATTCCTTACCCCTCCATGAATTTTGGTCATATCCACGGTGGTGATGCTTCCAACCGTATTTGCGCCTGCTGTGATTTGCACATGGATATTCGGCCACTGCCGGGTATGGCATTGAACGATGTTAACGGGCTGGTTACCGAAGCGCTGGCCCCGGTGAGTGAGCGCTGGCCAGGGCGTTTAACCGTCAGTGAACTGCATCCACCGATTCCAGGTTACGAATGTGCTGCTGAACACCCATTGTCGCAAGTGGTGGAAAAACTGCTGGGAGTGCCGACCGAAGTGGTCAACTATTGTACTGAAGCCCCGTTTATTCAGACGATGTGCCCAACGTTAGTGCTGGGGCCCGGTTCCATCAATCAAGCGCATCAGCCGGATGAATATCTTGATACCGCGTTTATCCAGCCGACACGTTCGCTGATTGCCCAGTTAATTCAACATTTCTGTCAGCACTGAACCACTTTCCGGCCTGCCACCGTGCAGGCCAAAAACATGATCACTATCACACAATAATAAGCTTCGCTTATATGCAAGCTTTTGTAATTAAATTTCACAAATTGCCTTTATGCCCTAGAAAAAGGTACAACTGTAAGAGTAATGAACGTTAATTGACGAATACGGCTGGGCGTGGCTAGATAAAAGACAGCAACCACACTTTTTGTGAGTGTAATAAATTTACAAAATAACGAGAGATGGGTCAGGGTAAATATGAACGAACAATATTCCGCAATGCGAAGCAATGTCAGTATGCTTGGCAAACTGCTCGGAGATACGATTAAGGATGCATTGGGAGAAAACATTCTTGAGCGTGTTGAAACAATCCGAAAGTTATCGAAGTCATCCCGTGCCGGCAGTGAAAAGCATCGGAAAGAACTGCTGACGACACTGCAAAATCTGTCTAATGACGAACTGTTGCCAGTCGCTCGCGCATTTAGCCAGTTTTTGAGTCTGGCTAACACCGCTGAGCAATATCATAGTATCTCGCCCCATGGTGAAGCGGTCAGTAACCCGGAAAATCTGGCAAAAGTCTTTCAGCGACTGAAAGACTGCGACAAATTGACGGAGCAAAATATCCGTGATGCGGTGGAGTCACTCTCCATTGAGCTGGTTCTCACTGCGCACCCGACAGAAATTACCCGCCGCACCCTGATTCATAAGTTGGTAGAAGTGAACACCTGCCTCAAGCAACTGGATCACAATGATCTGGCTGATTATGAGCGCCATCAGATCATGCGTCGTCTGCGGCAACTGATTGCCCAATCCTGGCATACGGATGAAATCCGTAAAATTCGCCCTACACCGGTGGATGAAGCCAAATGGGGTTTTGCGGTCGTGGAAAATAGTCTGTGGGAAGGTGTTCCCGCGTTTTTGCGTGAGTTAGACGAACAGTTGGAACAGTCGTTTGGTTATCGCTTACCGGTTGATTCCGTTCCCGTGCGCTTTACGTCATGGATGGGCGGTGATCGTGATGGCAATCCAAACGTTACGTCAGCAATCACTCGCCATGTACTGTTGCTCAGCCGCTGGAAGGCGGCGGATCTGTTTCTGCGTGATATCCAGTTCCTGGTTTCCGAATTATCCATGACACAGTGTACGCCGGAGCTACAACAGTTAGCTGGCGGAGAGAGTGAGAAGGAACCTTACCGGGCGGTCATGAAGAATCTGCGTACCCAGTTGACTAATACGCTTAATTATCTGGAGGCGCGGCTGAGGGGTGAACAACGGGCAAGACCGCAGGACCTGTTGGTTACCAATGACCAGTTATGGGAACCGCTCTACGCTTGTTTCCAGTCTCTGCATGCCTGTGGCATGGGCATTATCGCCGACGGTCAATTACTGGATACTTTACGCCGTGTGCGCTGTTTTGGTGTCCCGCTGGTGCGGATTGACGTGCGTCAGGAAAGTACCCGCCATACTGATGCGCTGGCGGAAATCACTCGTTATCTGGGACTGGGTGACTATGAAAGCTGGTCCGAGTCTGACAAGCAGGCGTTCTTGATTCGTGAGCTCAGTTCAAAACGCCCGCTGCTGCCACATCAGTGGAAACCGAGTGCCGAAACGCAGGAGGTGCTGGAAACCTGCAACGTTATCGCGGAAACCCCGCAAGGTTCCATCGCCGCCTATGTGATCTCCATGGCGCGTACACCGTCTGACGTGCTGGCGGTGCATCTGCTGTTGAAAGAAGCGGGTTGCCCGTTCGCTCTGCCGGTGGCGCCGTTGTTTGAAACGTTGGACGATCTGAACAACGCTGACAGTGTCATGACGCAGTTGCTGAATATTGACTGGTATCGCGGTTTTATTCAGGGCAAACAGATGGTGATGATCGGTTATTCCGATTCCGCCAAAGATGCCGGAGGAATGGCTGCCTCCTGGGCGCAGTATCGTGCACAGGACGCCTTGATCAAAACCTGCGAGAAAGTCGGCATAGCGCTGACCTTGTTCCATGGTCGTGGCGGCTCTATTGGCCGCGGCGGCGCACCGGCGCATGCGGCGTTGTTGTCTCAACCGCCAGGAAGCCTGAAAGGGGGCCTGCGAGTAACGGAGCAGGGCGAGATGATCCGTTTCAAGTTCGGTTTGCCGGAAGTCACTATCAGCAGCCTGGCGCTGTATACTGGCGCCATTCTGGAAGCCAACTTGCTGCCGCCGCCGGAGCCGAAAAAAGAGTGGCACCATGTCATGGATGAGTTATCCCGCGTTTCCTGTGATATGTACCGTAGTTATGTACGGGATAATCCGGATTTTGTACCGTATTTCCGGGCGGCGACACCGGAACTGGAGCTAGGTAAATTGCCGCTGGGCTCTCGCCCGGCCAAGCGTCGTCCCGACGGTGGGGTTGAAAGTTTACGCGCCATTCCGTGGATTTTCGCCTGGACGCAGAACCGCCTGATGTTGCCTGCCTGGCTTGGCGCCGGTGCGGCATTGCAGAAAGTGATTGAAGACGGAGGGCAGGATCAGTTGGAAACCATGTGCCGCGACTGGCCGTTCTTCTCCACCCGTATTGGTATGCTGGAAATGGTCTTTGCCAAAGCGGATTTGTGGCTGGCGGAATACTACGACCAGCGCCTGGTGGAGGAAAAACTGTGGCCATTGGGTAAAAAACTGCGTGAACAGCTGGCGGCGGATATCAACGTGGTGCTGACTATCGCCAATGACGATCATCTGATGGCTGACTTGCCATGGATTGCCGAGTCTATTGCGTTGCGTAATGTTTACACTGACCCGCTGAATGTACTTCAGGCAGAGCTGTTGCACCGTTCTCGTCAGCAGGAACAGCCGGAGCCGGAAGTGGAACTGGCGCTGATGGTTACTATTGCCGGTGTGGCTGCCGGTATGCGGAACACCGGTTAACTTATAACGTATTCAGACCGGGGAACCGGCTGAATTGACCGGATATGAAAAAGCCGATCGGATATTCTGATCGGCTTTTTTTATGGATGGATATTCTGATCGGCTTACATATTGGCGGTGACCGGGCTGCTCAGTTCCGTCTGCGGGCGGCTCAGCAGTTCGCGCCATTTCTTCAGTGCGGAAATCAGAATCACCATGCCCAGTACCAGCATAATGATAGAGATGGAGCCGTTAAACAGGTTGTAGCCTTTGGCTTGTGGATTGAAGTAAACGTACTTCACCATCCAGTAACCCGCGTAGTTTACGGTGACAAACAGATACGCTAGCGGAATCACACAGGTCAGCATATAGATACGTTTGGTTGCCAGACGCAGGATAATGGTGGCACCGATAATCAACCCGACAGAGGCCATCAACTGGTTAGATACCCCGAACAGTGCCCATACCGAGTTGATATCACCGGAGTTCAGCAGATAACCCCATAGTGCACAGGCCAGAATGCTACAGCCAATGGCGCCCGGCAGCCAGTCAGTCCGTTTCAGCGGTGCCCACAGGTCGCCCAGAAAATCCTGCAACAGGTAACGAGCGACACGGGTACCGGAATCGACAGCCGTCAGGATAAATACCGCTTCAAACATCACCACAAACTGGAAGAAATACGAGGCCAGATGGCTGAACCAAGGTACACGAATGAAAATATCGGTCATCCCTACCGCCAGCGTTACCGCGCCGCCGGTACGGCCATACAGATCCAGACCGATTTCCTGACTCAGCATCGGCAAATTCACCACGTTCATCCCCAGTGCCTGCCAGGATGCCGCCGATGAGTTGATGGCAAAATAATCTGCCGGATGCAGGGCGGTAGCGGCGATTAACGCCATTACTCCGACCACGCATTCCGCCAGCATGGCACCAAAACCGACTGGTAGGATATCGCTCCATTTATCAATCTGTTTCGGTGTCGTACCGGAACCGATAAACGCATGGAAGCCGGAAATCGCGCCACAGGCAATGGTAATGGAGATAAACGGCCATACCGGGCCAGACAGAACCGGGCCACCGCCGTGGATAAACTGGGTTACCGCCGGGAACTGGATTTCCGGGTTAATAAACACCACACCAACCACCAGCGCGCCGAAGACACCGATTTTCATAAAGCTGGAGAGATAACCGCGCGGGGTTAACAACATCCACACTGGCAACGCCGTGGCAAAGAAGGCGTATATCGGCAAAACTACACTGACGGTTTCAGATTTCAGCATCAGCCATTCACCGAATGCCGAGTTCTGGATATAGGGGCCAGCGATAACGCACGCCATGATGGCCGCGATACCGACCCAGGTGGCGCCTTTCATGCTGCCAGTCACCCGTTCCCACAGCCCGACACCGATAGCAATAGGGATGGTCATGAACACCGCGAACGTGCCCCAGGGGTTACGTTCCAGCGCATGTACCACCACCATCGATAAGCCTGCCATGGTAATGGTGATGATGAACAGCATTGCCAGACCAGTACACCAACCGGCAACCGGGCCCAGCTCAGATTTTGCGACTTCAGACAGGGATTTCCCCTGATGTTTCATGGAGGCAAACAACACCACCGTATCGTGTACGGCACCGCCTACCACACAGCCAATCAACAGCCATAAAAAACCAGGCAGATAGCCGAACTGCGCTGCCAGCACCGGTCCCACCAACGGGCCTGCTGCGGCAATGGCGGCGAAGTGACTACCAAAATTCACCCATTTTTTTGTCGGGACATAATTCTTACCATCTTCAAATACATGAGAAGGCGTGACCTCATTATCATCCGCTTGCAGCACCTTACGTACAAAAAAGACACCGTACAGACGATAACAAATCACTAGAATACAAAGGGTCGCAATAACGAACGTAATCGCATGTTGCATAATTATTATCTCCAGGATTTACCTGGAGCTAACATACAACGGGCCCGAAGAGCACGAAGAGGTAAGATGAGTGAGCGGCAATCCGTGCTCATTAAGCGGTCAAAAACGGGTCATGAGTGGTAAGGCGATGATGTCGTGATATTGACGCAACAAGTGACGAGTGTGCCAATCCAAATATTGACCGAACCCGTAACCAATCTGAGCGCCCGAGATCATTGGTGCGATTGATTGCCTGATTACGGGTATTTGGCGGCAGGCTATGTGGCGGAATTTCTACACTTTCACAACGGTGGGTGTTCAATGTCACCGCCAGCATCTGATTAGGCACATGCTAGATAAGATACTTATCCTGCAATACCTCGCGTGCTTGCTGATCCAGCCCATAATCCTGTTCCAGCCAGCTGTCTATTGAGCCATGTCGAACACGGATTGCATTCAATGCGGTAGCCAGAAATTCCTCTTGTGTCGATAACACAAACGAGAACTGCTTCAGCGCTTCCCCATTCATTGTCTGGGACAATTCTTCCAACAACTGCTGGCGAAATGGCATCAGGGTGGTTTCGGTCAGCAGGTAATCTTCCAGTACCGTTTGTTCGTCAGCCCCCAAAGCGAATAGTACCAGTGCGGACCCTATGCCCGTGCGATCCTTTCCTACGGCACAATGCTGTACCAGTGCGCCTTCCTCCGGCTGTTGCAGCAGCTTCACCAAATGATGGTAGGCCGGATTATCAAACGGCAGATGCCGGTATAGCTCCAGCATAAATCCACGGGAATCAAACGCTGCCAGGGTTTCCTGACCGAGCGACTCCAGATTGGCGGTCACTTGGTGGCATATCGGATTGGCGGGCGCGGGATGATAAGTCGCGCCAGACCATAAGATATCTGGTCGGAGTGCCGCTTCATCCGGGTCGCGGTAGTCGATAACGTGAGCCACCGGAACGCCGGCCAGATGTGTACAATCACTTTCGCTGAGTAAATCTAATGAACCGGAGCGAAATAGTTTTCCGTGGCGAATGTAGCGACCATCGGCGGTACGATTACCGCCCAAATCGCGGAAATTGATTCCGCCTTTAAGTGGAAGCAAAGAAGGGTGGAGCAATGTTGGTGCAGTCATATCTCTCCTTGGCGTTATCGAAAACGGCCACGCACAATACGGGGCGTCGGTAAAAAAATCAGGGAGATTGGATCATCAAGGCTAGCGTTATGCTAGCCCGGTGCTTATCGTATCATCAGTAACGGATCATGCCAGCAGTTTACTGGCTGCGGCCAGTACCACATTCACCGACGCAGTTTCTGCCAGTTTCATGGTCGCTGTATCAGGAATCTCCTGTTGAGCGCGGTTAACAATAACCCCCGCCACCATACCCGCACGCAGCCCCTGACTGGCACACATGGTTAACAACGTGGCGGACTCCATTTCATAGTTCAGCACGCCCATGCTCTGCCACTCGGCCATTGAGCCCTGAAAGCGACGTACCACACGGCCTGAAAACGTATCGTAGCGCTCTTGTCCCGGATAGAAAGTATCTGAAGATGCGGTGATACCTATGTGTAACGTGGTTCCTGCCTCTTGAGCCGCCTCCACCAGTGCCGAGGTACAGGTGAAATCCGCCACCGCCGGGAATTCCAGCGGAGCAAAATGCAGGCTGGCACCATCAAGACGTACTGCCGCCGTGGTAACCAGCACATCACCCACGGCAATATGTGGCTGGATGGCGCCTGTCGTACCGACTCGTAAAAAGGTACGAATACCTAATTGAGCCAGTTCTTCCACGGCGATGGATGTGGAGGGGCCGCCAATTCCGGTGGAGCACACCATGACGGCTTTCCCGGCCAGCTCGGCTCGCCAGGAGGTAAACTCACGCTGTGACGCCAGGAATACCGGGTTATCCATCAGTTGGGCAATTTTTTCCACCCGTCCCGGATCACCGGGAACAATCGCCAGCGTTGCTCCCTGTAAATCATTTTTCGTCAAACCGAGGTGAAACACATCAGATGCAGACATCATCGCCTCCCAGGCAATTTATTAACGTCGGGGTACCGATCTGATCCTAGCGCAAGATATTGTTGTTTTTAGTGATATAAATCGTTTGTTAAAAAGTAACGACCTTTTATTTGCACTAGTAATGTTATTTAAATCACGTTATTAATGGTTTCCGATCGCTGTAAATGGTTTTTCCAGCAGTACCGCATGACTTTCCCGGTAAGACAGCGAATGATAAATCGCATTATTCCTATAATGAATCAACACCGCTTGGCTGTACATTCTTTAAGCGTGGAAAGAATTTGTATTAAGCTTGAAATCACCCGGTTTAATTTAAGGAAAGTGCCATGAAAACAGATGAACTGATTATCCCTGCATCGACAGCGAGTGGATTTACCCCCGCCGTCGCACCGCTGGCTTCTTCCGCGATAATAACGGATACCGTGGGTATCACTGCCGGGGAAACCACTATTCCTTCACAAGGCGATGCTTTACCGGCTTATATCGCCAAACCGGCTGACAAAACGGGTCCGTTTGCCGTGGTGCTGGTAGTACAGGAGATTTTTGGCGTCCACGAACATATCCGCGATGTATGCCGCCGTCTGGCGAAACAGGGGTATCTGGCGATTGCGCCTGAACTCTATTTTCGTCAGGGGGATGCGCAGCAGTATACCGATATTCAGCAATTGATCACGGGTCTGGTCAGCAATGTGCCAGATAGTCAGGTGATGGCTGATCTGGATCATACCGCCAACTGGGCGATTAAACATGGTGGTGACGCCAGCCGACTGGGTATTACCGGTTTTTGTTGGGGTGGACGCATCTGTTGGCTGTACGCCGCCCACAATCCACAGTTGAAGGCGGCTGTTGCCTGGTATGGCAAGATGACCGGTAATAAAACGCTGAATAACCCGGACCATCCGGTGGATATCGCCAAAGATCTGGCGGCGCCAGTGCTTGGCCTTTATGGGGCGCAGGATGACAGTATTCCGCTGGAACAGGTAGAGACGATGCGTCAGGCGTTGCGAGCGGCCAATGCGAATGCTGAGATAATCGTTTATCCGGATGCGGGTCACGCGTTTTATGCTGACTACCGCCCCAGTTATCATGCCGAATCAGCACAGGATGGCTGGCAGCGCATGCTGGAATGGTTTTCGCGTTATAACGTGATTTGATAGCTTTCTGAAAAGCGGAATCATACATTCCGCTTTCCTGTATTTTGAATTACTGTGGTTGCCAGCCACTAACACTATCAGGCGTGCAGAAAATCCTGCCAGCGTCTGACCAGATAATTATGCTCATCCATAACGGAATTCCAGACAGCAATGTGGCTCATGCGTTGTTCATAACAACCACCATCACGTACTTCATCTTTTTTTATCAGCGGTTGGCCATAAGCATCCAGCAGTGTTTCCGTTGCGGCCTTGCCGCCATACCAGAAATCCCACTCGGCGTCTGACATGAATTTCCGACTTCTCTGCGGGTTTGATATGTAATATCCCTGCTTTGCCATCACCGCGCCCGGCCAGCCAGATTGCCACCAGTTGAGATAGTCATAGGCGGCGTCCTTTACCTTACCGACGGCGCAACGTGATAATGACAACCCGCCATACCAGGCTCGATAACCTTCACGAGGCATGGCCAGTTTGTAGCCAGTTTGCCGAAAGTGGTGCTTGAAGTATGTCGGGGCCCATAGGCTCTGTATTCCCACGTGCTGATTTTCAATCAGGTCGCCTGCTTCATCATGGGTAGACCAGAACGCGGCAAAGTGTCCATGCCGACGCAGATTCGCCAGTACGCTGGTGAGGGTATCGATTTCTTCCAGTGTGAGATTCCCCACATTGGCGAATTGCCCAAGCCCTGCACCTTGCATGGCCAGTACCGCGTCAAGCGAGCCCATCGCGGCGTCGTCCTGCAACGCTACTCGGCCGGAAAAGGCAGGATGCAGCAACCATCCCCAGCTCTCTTCTTCACCATTCAGTATTTCTGGCAGACGATCCGCCTGATAAGCGAAGCTGTCCGCGTTATGAGTCAGTGGCAGCATGCTGATAAAGTCACTGGGTCGGCTGGCGAGATTATTATCGTGTTGGACATAAAGCCGGTTGACCGGAACGCTACCATCTCCCAGGTGATTGGTGGGGAAAAGTGAACCCAGTTTTGGCAGATTATTGATTTCATCCCAGTAGTTCAGCCGTTTGATTTCCAATGGTTGAATAGCCCGTGCTGGCCAGACAAAATCAATGTTATGAAACCACTGATCGTAAAGATCGTAACTATCGGGGTACATGACGGCGATACGCTGCGCGTCTTTCACACTATGTACGAAATAGTCGATGTTAATCCCCAGATCCTGCTCGGCCCGGCGCCGCAATAGCTCCAGTAGCGTGACGGAGGTACCTAATACACGCAGTGTGATACCTGAGGTGGATGTGGTAACAGAACTCATAACGTGGCATTCCTGGTAATGAATGGGTGTTGAAAGCGTAAAAAGGATTTTTTCAACTGAGTGGGTTCAATGTCACGCATAATAAATACCAACTGAGACATTTCCAGCGTTCCCGGCCAATCATTCATATGAACAGGTGGATGAAGGCTATGCTGAACACCATGAATAACAATCGGAGTGTGGTTTTCGTCCACCTTAAGAATACCTTTCAGGCGCAGTATGGATTGACCGTGTCGATGTAATAACATGGATAACCAAACGGCAAAAGCAGGCCAGTTAACATTTTCTTCCAGCGAAATAACACAGGTATGTGTTACCGGATGCACTACATTCTGGGTTATCGCTCCCTCCGTGTTAGTCAGGGCGAAACCCGGTGGCGTATCTCCCAGCCAGCGATACAGCGCTTTTTTGTCGTGGCGTACCAGCGGTGCGGCAAAGAGTTGGTTAGGCTCGTCAACGGCGTATCCCGTTTCCATCATTTGTGCCAGCGGGTTGAGTTGACGCAGGTAATCTTTCAGGCTTTCTATCTCATCCATCGTGACGCGATCGCCCTTGCTGATGAGGAGCCTATCTGCTGCGGCGACTTGCAGCAGCCATTCGGGTTGCCGCCGGGCCTGATCCCAGGCATGTTCGGCATCCACCAGCGTGACTAATGTGCCTTGGGCAAAATGGTACTGTAGTTGTCGGTCATGCAGCAATGTGGAGAGGATCGGCGCCGGGTCGGCTAACCCGGTGGTTTCGAGGATTACTTTACTGAAAGCCGGTACTTCCGCGCGTTCCCGTTGCTCATATAATTTCAGCAATGCCTGCTTGAGCTCCCCGCGGATCTGGCAGCACACACATCCACTGGGTAGCAGGATGGTATCTGGTGCCACTTCTTGTAGCAGAAAATGATCAATGCCCACTTCACCGAATTCATTGACCAGTAGCGCCACATCTTCTCGATTCTGACCACGCATCCAGCGCTGTAATAGTGTCGTTTTGCCGCTGCCCAGAAATCCGCTGAGTACATGGATCGGCAATTTTTCCTGTTTTGCCATCGTTACACCTTGTCGACCAGGGAGGAAAGATAATCATCGTCAAGGGGATCAATAGTTCGTTTCAACATCGCCTCAGCTTCTTTCCAGATTTGATCGATGTTATTGATGATGCTTTGCTGACCGGTGGGACTGGCTAACATCCAATGGCCATGAAAATCACTCAGTTTCAGCCGGAAAGGCGCCAGCGCATGATTTAACACGGCCAACTGCTGTTGTCGTTGCTGGCGACGGGGTAAAGATTGTTGTAACGCGTCGCTCCACTGGGGACCGCTGTCGAGTAAGCCGCATATGCCGCACATATCGTTTCTCCTGTATCAAGGCATCACGTCACCGGAATTAGGGCCAATCGTCTGACCAACAAACAGATTTCCGCCGGGTTCACTGGCAAGCAGCAAGGCGGATGGTGCAATTTCTTCCGGCTTTCCAAACCGACCAAGCGGCAGCTCTGCTGATTTGGCTATTTTCCAATCACTACTGATATCGTCGATCAGTGGAGTTTCTATCGGGCCGGGCGCAATCGCGTTCACCAGCACGTTTTGGCTGGCGACTTCAAGCGCCAACGATTTGGTAAAACCGATGACACCAGCTTTGGCGGCGGCATAGTGGCATAGCTCGGCTCCACCCTTGATACCCAGTTGGGAGGCAATATTGATGATTCGGCCCCACTGTTGCTGAAGCATCCACGGCAGGGCTCGTTGTGAAGCAATAAAGACGCTTCGCAGATCCACCGCCATCATGTCATCCCACATGGCGGGCGTAATGTCCATACAAGGAGCTTGTGTCAGCATGCCAGCATTATTCACCAGAATATCGATGCCACCGTAATGGTTGATACAGTCATCAACACTTTGCTGTGCGCCTTTGACAGTGCTGATGTCAGACACGCTGGCATGGCATGGCGCGCCCTGCTGACGGCAACTCTCGACGATACGGTCAAGGCCGACGGTATTCCGATCGGCTAGCAGCAGACGGGCACCTTCACGTGAAAATAGCAGTGCGATGGCCGCACCAATACCGCTGGCTGCACCAGTGATCACGACGCGTTTATCCTGTAATTGCATATAATCTCCTCAGTCTGGCCAGCGTACTGTCAGTCCACCATCAATAATGAGACTCTGGCCGGTGATATAACTGCTTTGGTCACTGGTCAGAAAGCCGATGACATTGGCAACCTCTTCCGGTTTGCCGACCCTGCCTAACGGGATCGACCGGGCGGCTTTGGCCAATCCTTCCGGCCCCAACGAGTTTTCTTTATCCAGTGACTGCGGCGTTTCAATCAGTCCCGGAATAACCGCGTTGCAGCGAATCCCTCGAGGCGCAAGTTCTACTGCCATCGATCGGCAAATGCCCGGTACTCCCGCTTTGGCGGCGGCGTAATGGGCGTGATCCTGCCAGCCGTAAAACGCACCCGCGATGGAAGACACTGCGACCATGCTTCCGCCCGAGGTCATGTGAGTGCAGGCCGCACGAAAACAACGCATAACGCCAGTTAAATCGACATTCAGCATTTCGTTCCACTGGCTGTCGCTCATTTCCCCAATCGGAGAGCGACGTAACACGCCAGCATTGGCGATAACGTAATCAATACGCCCAAAGTGTTGCCAAGCCTGTTCGACAAACCTATCTACCGACGGCGTCGAGGCGACATCAAGAGGCAGCCAGATAGCCTCCCCACCTGCTGCGATGATCTCTGCCGCCGCTTTTTCACTGTCGTGCGGGTCGGCTGGGTAAAAGCCTGCCGCGATCCGAACACCGTGGCGAGCATAGGTTTTTGCCAGTGACAGCCCGATACCACTGGCAGCGCCGCTGATTACTGCAACGGGGGCTGAGGATAGCTGTTTAGTCATTACGGGATCCTGTTAAGAAAAAGGGCAGGAGGGAACATCCCTCCTGGCTGATTTACCTTGTTTTTATGGGCTTATTTCACCTGGTGTGCCGGGACATGGCGTGCCAGCAGAATAATGATGCCGGAAATAAAGCATGGCACCGCGCCAAACCAGAGCGCAGCTTCTTGCCAGTGCCCGCCGATGCTCAGGGTAGCGGTGGTTCCGATCCCGGCGATAATGGCACCGACCGGCCCCATGGCATTGATAAGCGAACCGGCTGTGGCACGAATCGCCGTCGGGAAGCTTTCGCTGATGAAAAAGAGTGCCGCTGCATACGGGCCGATCAGGAAAAATAACCCGATGCTGTAGAGCACGACGATAGCGGCAAAATTATCCGGGCAGAAAAGCATGCCAGCGAAAGCGATACCCCCTATCATCCAGCCGGCGGCAATGGTGTTTCTGCGGCCAAAGCGATCACCTAACCAGCCATGCACCAGATAGCCGCAATACCCGACCAGATTTGACAAAATCAGAATCAGGAGTGAGTTGTTAAAGGAAACACTGTGTGTCTTGGTGATAACGGTGGTGCCAAGGACGCTGAAGATCTGAATGGCAAACCAGTTCAGCAGGATGGCGCTTCCCAGCACCAGCGTTGCTCGTAAAGACGTGCCGCGAAATGCAGCCGCGAGGCCAGCGTTATGGTGGTCTTCATAGTGAACGCCATAATCCCGAGCAACCTGACGGGCGTCAGCTTCTTTACCCGTGTTTCGCAGGTGATGAATATGCTGGTGGATCTGAAACTGCGGGGTTTCTTTCAGTTTCAGGGCCAGGACGGCGATAATCAATGAGGGCAGGGCGGCAAAAACAAAGCTGCCTTGCCAGCCAATGATTGGCATCAGAATGGCGGTCAGGGCTGAGGCCACCAATGCGCCGATCGGCCAGCCGCCTTGTACCAGACTGTAGATAAACCCTTTACGTTTATTCAGTTTCGGATCATCAAGCGCGGCATAAATCTCGGTAAGATAGGTGGCGTTGACAGTCTGTTCGGCATAACCGAGTCCGGCTACAGAACGGATAGTGGTCAGCGCCCCTTTGCCCCACGACCCGCCAATGGCGGTCAGCAGTGAACAAATCGCGGCCCCGCCTACGGTCACCACAATACCGAGACGTCGTCCCAGCTTATCAACCAACGGACCAATCGCCAGTGCGATCACCGCACCACCTACCGCTACCCAGGTTGCTATCTCGGACTGTTCGATTTCATTCCAACTGAAATGGTTGCCTATTTCAGGCAGTAGAGTACCGAACAGAATAAAATCATAGACGGCGAATACCCATGCGAAAAAAGCAATCCAGGTGGCAAATTTGACATCCCTGATGGTCAATTGCTGGGGCTGCCAGCCATTAACAGTCGATTTTTTGTAAATGCTCATTTTGTTATGACTCTTGTTATTAGGATCAAAGGATTCACGCGTTGCGTGGGCTACGCCGTTGAAAGTCGTCGGCAATTTCATCAAAAGTCACAAAACGAACACCTTCGTGGCCTTTGATGTACTTAATCAGACGCTCCAGCATCAGTAGCACTTGCGGACGTCCTGATACGTCAGGGTGGATGGTCATGGTGAAGGTGGCGTAATCGTTCTCGCGGTATACCCAGTCAAACTGGTCGCGCCACATTTCTTCCAGATGGCGGGGATTCACAAAGCCATGACTATTGGGGGATTTTTTGATGAACATCATGGGCGGCAGATCGTCGAGATACCAGTTGGCGGGAATTTCGACCAAATCCGTTTCTTCGCCGCGCACCAGTGGTTTCATCCAGGTATCGGGATGCTGGCTATAGTCAATGCGCGTCCAACTGTCACCTACGCGAACGTAATAAGGGTGAAAATCGTTGTGCATCAGGCTGTGGTCGTACTTGATACCTTTTTTCAGCAGCAGTTCGTTGGTTACATTGCTGAATTCCCACCACGGTGCCACGTAGCCGGTTGGCCTTTTACCCGCAAGACGGGTGACGAGCTCGATACAGTGATCCAAAATGACCTCTTCCTGTGCGGGGGTCATGGCGATGGGGTTCTCATGGCTATAACCATGTACACCAATCTCATGACCGGCATCGGCGACTGCCTGCATCTGCTCAGGAAAAGTTTCAATTGAATGGCCGGGAATAAACCAGGTCGTGCGCAGGTTATTGTCGGCGAAGAGTTTCAGTAAGCGAGGGGCGCCTACTTCTCCGGCAAACAGACCACGGGAAATATCATCGGGGGAATCTTCTCCGCCATATGAGCCTAACCAGCCGGCAACAGCATCAACATCTACACCAAATGCACAAAGGATTTCTTTAGCCATGTTATTTCTCCGGTTATTACTGAAGGTATGACGGAATAACAGTGGTTATGTCGCCACTGTGTGGATAAGGAATGATCGGGGACAACCCTAGTGCTTGCTCGATATCTCTGGCGGCGAGCAGAAGACGACTATCCTGCCGGGAAGGCAGAGATAACAGCATGCTGGTTGCCAGACCTCGCTGGTCTTTGCCGGTCGGCAGGGTGATACCCGGCATATCGAGCAGGCTGCCAGGCATCGTCAGACGCAAGGTGGTAAAATTCGTGCGGGCGAATAACTCATTATCAGTTTCAAGGGGTAGCAATGTGGGAGCCGTATGTGAAACCGTTGGGGTTACCAGCAGGCTGTTACCCAGTTCCTCCGCCATATTTTTCTGCCAATCAGAACGGCATTGCAGAAAGTCGCTGACCATTTCCGGGGATAAATGCCGGGCACCCAGCAAACGGGTTCTGACCCGTGGATCCATAAGGTCCGCTGCCGGACTATCGAGTCGTTGTTTATGCAAAAGATAAGCTTCACGGGCGCCGGGCCATCCTCGGTCTGCAATCCATGCCAGTGCCTCGTGAAGTGCTGTTACCGGGCGCAGATCGATGGTTACGCCAGTAGTGGCGAGTTTATCCAGTGACAGATACAGATTTTCACGAACAGCAGGTTCGGTATCGGCAGCATTAAGTAGCGTGCTGTCCACCCTGAGCGTCAGCGGCGTGGTGGTCTGGCATGGCGTTTGATATTGCCGGGGACAAAGAATGGCGTCCAGAGCGAGGGCGTCGCGCACACTTCTGCATAATGGCCCCAGCGTATCCAGGCTGGCAGCCAGTGGGAACACGCCAGATATGGCATAACGATGGCGACTGCTCCTGAAGCCGATCAATCCGTTGAACGCGGCCGGAATACGGATCGAACCTGCGGTATCTGTCCCCATTGCCAGAGGGACAATTCCGGCGGCGACGGCAAGGGCCGATCCACTGGAGGAGCCGCCTGGCGCATGTCGGAGGTTCTGATTGTCCAGAATCGAGGGGGTACCGAAATGTGGGTTCAATCCCAGTCCTGAAAAGGCAAATTCGCTCAGGTTGGTTTTGCCTATGGTGACCAGGCCCGCTTGGCTGAGTTGTTTAACCAGCGAGGCGTCTTCTTCCGCTGGCGGTATAGCCAAACGTGTCGCCGAACCCGCCGTGGTGATTGTGCCTTTGACATCAAAGAGATCTTTCCACGCTACGGGTACACCGTCTAATGTGCTCAACGGTTGTCCTTGTTTCCAGCGTAATGTTGATGCTGCGGCTTCTTTCCGTGCCCGTTCCGGGGTCAGGGCAATGAACATTTCCGGCACTTGTGCGGCGGCGGACAGTAATTTTTCTGCCAATGAACTGGGTGAAAGCGTACCCGTGCGGAAAAACGCGGCCAACTGACAAGCATCAACGTTCCCTCGGCTCATTTGCGTAACAATATCATTGGCATACTTGTTCATTTATTCACCTATTAAATGTATATTTAATTTAAATGTACATTTTAAACTAGCAAAATAGGTGCCAGCATAGTTACAAAAATGAGTATTATTTGTTCTGTTATGTGATAAATGTATCGAAACATGCGTGAAATAAGCGAATTTTACTTGGTGGTATGACTTCATGCAGTGCAGATAAAGGTGTTACGTTAATATAACTTATAAATGTATTTTTAATTAAATGATCCATTGTTGTGCAGGTGTGCTATTGGTATGCATGTTCTTTCACCAACATGAGTCACTGACTTCACCTGATGGTGTGTAATAATGCTGCACTCAGTCTTGCGGGGGGCAATGTACTAAAGGATGTTAAACAAAAGCGAAAGTATGAAAGCCGGAGTCCGGGGCGCTGCCCGGTATGAGATGATCCATCAAATGCTCCTGCAAGCTATTGAGGCAAAAACGGTTCCCGCAGGGCTGGTCTTGTTAGAAGGGCCGCTGGCTGAATTATTCGGTACCAGTCGTGTTCCGGTGCGACGAGCGTTGGGATTGCTGCATGAAAAAGGGCTGATTACTCGTTTCGAAGGGCGAGGGTTTATCGTCGCATCCGAAGGGCAGGATGTCGAACCCCAGCGTGTCACACTTAACCGTACCTTACTGGGATGGGATCAGGAACAGGAGTTGGTCGATACCCGCAGTGTAGGCGAAAAGGTACTGAGCGATCTGCAAGAGGCGTTGTCAACCTGCATGGTGTTCGGGCATTACCAGCTCAGTGAGGCAAATGCGGCGGAGTTTTATAATGTCAGTAGAAATATCATTCGTGAAAGTCTGATGCGCCTGCGTGACCGGGGATTGGTTGAAAAAGAACCCTATTCCCAATGGTTGTCCGGTCCACTGACGGCCAGAGAGATCCGCGAACATTATGAAATCCGTACCAGTTTGGAAACAACTGCGTTGCGCAAGGCGGCACCGTATATCGCACCATCACAAATAGTCGCCAGCCAGGGGCGTCTGGATCAGCTAAAAAACGGGAAGGTTACCGCAGCCGAGTTGGAGCGCGTCGAGGACGACTTGCACCTTCTTTGCCTGGAGCCAGCGGGCAATCGGGCAATGCTCGAAATTCTGCGTCAAAGCCAGTCACCGTTAATCGTGACGCGCATTTTTTACGAAACCCTCGTAGTTCCCGTTGAAGACACCATGATCGATGAACATCGCCTTGTCTATGATATGTTGCTCAAAGGGAGTTGGGATCTGGCTACCATGAGTTTGCATGAACACCTTGAACGAGCGCAGCTCAGAACATTACAGAAATTGAAGGTACTGTCTGTTTTGCCCGAGCCTGCACTGCCTCCTTATCTTCACCGTCTCAGTTAACATCGAACTATCCCGGCAATAGAACGGGGAGACATTTGTCTCCCCCGTTTTATTCAGTGGTGGTAATGAGCGGTTGTCCTATTGGGTTCCTTTGGTGACTATCGCATGCATTCCCTTTCCTTTGCACCTGATGCACCCACTCATGATCACCGGTTCATATCCAGCATCAGGCCTGTGCTTCGCGCAGGTGTTTAGCTGCTTCCACCATGTTAGCCAGTGATTGACGGGTTTCTGGCCAGCCACGGGTTTTCAGGCCACAGTCCGGGTTTACCCACAAACGCTCGGCGGGAATACGCTGTGCCGCTTTACGCAGCAGCGCTTCAATCCAGGCCACACTCGGGACGTTCGGCGAGTGGATATCATATACACCCGGCCCGATTTCGTTCGGATACTCGAATTCTTCAAATGACTCCAGTAACTCCATATCGGAACGCGAGGTTTCAATGGTAATCACATCCGCATCCAGCGCGGCGATGGAATCCATGATGTCGTTGAATTCGCAGTAACACATATGTGTGTGAATCTGCGTGTCGTCTTTCGCTACTGCTGCATTCAAACGGAAGGCTTCTACCGCCCATTCCAGATAGGCTTTCCAGTCAGAGCGATGCAGTGGCAGCCCTTCGCGCAGAGCCGGTTCATCAATTTGAATGATACCGATACCAGCGCTTTCCAAATCCGCCACTTCATCTCGTAGCGCCAATGCAATCTGTTTGGCGATGGTTTCACGGCTGACATCTTCACGCGGGAAAGACCAGCACAGGATAGTGACCGGACCGGTCAACATTCCCTTCACCGGTTTGTCGGTCAACGATTGTGCATACTTCGCCCACTCAACGGTAATCGGTTCAGGGCGGCTGATATCGCCGATAATCACCGGTGGTTTCACACAACGGGAACCATAACTTTGTACCCAGCCATTCTGGGTAAACACAAAGCCATCCAGATGCTCGCCGAAGTATTCCACCATATCGTTACGCTCGGCTTCACCGTGCACCAGTACATCCAGATCCAGACGTTCCTGTTCCGCTATCGCCTGCTTGATATGTTCTGCAATACCAATATGGTAATTCTGACTATCCAGACGACCTTGTTTAAAGTCCAGGCGCAGGCTGCGGATTTCCGTAGTTTGCGGGAAAGAACCGATGGTGGTAGTCGGCCATGCCGGTAAATTGAAGCGAGCACGTTGTGCGCTGGCGCGTACCGGATAAGCACTCAGACGCTGACTATCCTGCGGCACGATGGCCGCCAGACGTTTTGCCACGTCCGCATTGTTCACCCGCTGAGAAGTGCGGCGGGCGCGAATAGGAGCGCTGTAGGCGACAAGTTCCTGACCGTTACCGTTGTTCAACGCGTTGGTCAGCAGCGCCAGTTCCTGACATTTTTGCAGGGCAAACGCGAACCAGCTTTTCACTTCATCATCCAGACGGGTTTCCACGCTGAGGTCGATTGGACTGTGCAGCAGTGAGCAGGAGCTGCCCAGCCAAAGCGCGCGTTTACCCACCAGAGGTTGCAGGTGATCAAACCAGTTGTTCAGGTCGGCTCGCCATACATTACGGCCATTGATAACTCCTAAAGAGAGCAGCCAGTCGGCGGGTAACTGGTTATTGAGTGCGGCGATGTCGTCTTTGCCATGTACCAGGTCGACATGCAGCCCTTGTACCGGCAGTGTCTTGATAGTCGCCAGATTCTGGCTGATGCTGTCAAAGTAGGTGGTCAGCAGCAGTTTCACCTGACCTTGCAGGGTGTCGTAAGCCGGCTTGAATGCAGCCAGCCAGTCGGCTTCCAGTTCCAGCACCAGCGCAGGCTCATCGATCTGTACCCAGTCGATACCGCGTTTCGCCAGTTCAGCCAGCACCTGTTGGTAAACTGGCAGGATGTCTTTCAGCAGTGTCAGGCGGTCAAATGACTCACCTTTCACTTTACCCAGCCACAGGTAGGTAACCGGCCCCAGTAGTACCGGCTTCACCTTGTGGCCCAGCGCCAGCGCTTCGTCTACTTCATCCAGCAGTTGTGTCCAGGTCAGTTTAAACTGCTGCCCTTTGGTGAATTCAGGCACCATGTAGTGATAGTTGGTATTGAACCATTTGGTCATTTCTGCGGCGGCGGCGGGTTCTCCGGTCGGTGCACGGCCCCGGCCAATGCGAAACAGCGTATCCAAATCCACGGAACCATCGGCATTCTGATGACGGGCTGGTACATTACCCAGCAGTAGGCTGGTGGTCAGTACATGATCGTACCAGGCGAAATCGCCGACTGGCAGCAGGTCGATACCGGCGTCTTTCTGTTGTTGCCAATGGCGGGCGCGCAGGTCGCGGCCAACTGCCAGTAATGATTCCTGAGTGGTATTACCTGCCCAATAGCTTTCTTGCGCTTTTTTCAGTTCACGACGCAGCCCTACGCGTGGAAAACCGAGGGTGTGATTTAAAATTGTCATGCTTGGATTCCCATTTAGCCGTCCAGATGTTTACACATCTATAATCCGCAGGTAGTGTATTAAGCACAAGCGCAATTTATTCACTGTCACTGTGAAGGACTCTCATGATCGAATTTAAACACTTACGGACGCTGCAGGCTCTGCGCAATACGGGATCGTTAGCCGCTGCTGCCGCACAGCTTCATCAAACGCAATCCGCTCTGTCACATCAGTTCAGCGATTTGGAGCAACGTTTAGGATTTCGGTTATTCGTCCGTAAGAGCCAGCCGCTACGGTTTACACCTCAGGGTGAAATTCTGCTGCTGCTGGCCGAGCAGGTATTGCCGCAGATACAGCAAGCGCTTCAAGCTTGTCATGAGCCGCATCAGACTACATTGCGACTGGCGATTGAATGCCATAGTTGTATTCAATGGTTGACCCCGGCGCTGGAAAATTTTCATCTGAGCTGGCCACAGGTGGTGATGGATTTCAAATCCGGTGTGACCTTTGATCCGCAACCGGCCCTGCAACAGGGGGAACTGGATCTGGTGATGACCTCTGATATTTTGCCGCGCAGTGGTTTGTTCTATGCGCCGTTATTTGATTTTGAGGTTCGTCTGGTGCTTGCTCCGGATCATCCGCTGGTAGCGAAAGAGCGCATTGTGCCGGAAGATTTGAGTCAGGAAACGCTGATGATTTACCCGGTACAGCGGCAGCGGCTGGATATCTGGCGTCATTTCTTGCAACCGGCTGGTGTCAGCCCGTCGCTGAAAAGTGTTGATAATACGTTATTGCTGATTCAGATGGTGTCGGCTCGCATGGGGATTGCTGCGCTACCACATTGGGTAGTGGAAAGTTTTGAACGCCAGGGTTTGATTGTGACCAAAACCCTGGGAGAAGGTTTATGGAGCCGATTGTACGCCGCTGTACGCGATGGCGAGCAGCGCCAACCGGTTATTGAGGCGTTTATTCGTTCCGCGCGTCAGCATGCCTGTGAGCATCTGCCGTTTGTGCGGGACGCTTCACGACCCAGCGCCGGTGTACCCATAACGAAGATATGATGATAGCGGCACCAACGATAAATCTCGGCCAGTGAGGCTGTTCCTGCCAGATGGCAAAGTTCACCAGCAGTCCGGCCGGGACATGAAAGTTATTCATAATGCCGAGCGTGCCGGCATCCACTTGTGTCGCACCATAGTTCCACATGAAATATCCCAGGCCAGATGCTCCAATGCCCAACCAAATCAACACACCCCACTGCAATGATGTGGTGGGGAGTTTATGGGGATTACCAAACAGTAACCAGGCCACCACGGAAACCGCCAGTGCACCGAGATAAAACCAGGAAAATGCACTGTGCTGCGGCATGGGGTAGACTTCCATCAGACGTTTGTAGCCCACCTGTCCCATTGCAAAAAAGATATTCGCCGCCTGTACCAGCAACAATCCCCACCAGAATTGTCCATTGACGCTATCGTAGCGGATCACCGCCGCGCCCAGTACCGCCAGCAGGGCGCTCAGTGCGTAGCCCCAGCGCAGACGCTGACGCCCCAGCAGATCGTAAATCAGCGTGACATAAAGGGGGGTCATCACGGTGAATAGCAGAAACTCCGGTACTGACAGGTAGAGATAAGCCTGGAATACAAATAGATACATAATGCCGAGCTGACATGCGCCCACTAACAGATATAACCCAATGACTTTAGGCTGATATCCGCGCCAGCGCAGAAAAGGCAGAAAGACCAGAGCGGCCAGGCCAACACGCATCAGCACGGAGAACCAGCTATCCACATGACCGGCAAGATATTCACCTATCAGACTGAATGAAAAAGCCCATAGAATGGTAGTAAGAATCAGTAATGGCACAAGTGTGACTCACTCAATAACACGTAGTATAAGGCGCTATTGTAATAGATTTTACCGCATGAATTTCAGCCAACATGGTTTACATTTGTATTAATTTAAACCACTTGTCCACTTGTGTTCGGGTAATCGGCGTGTGAATGGTTAAAACTCACAGCCAGGTAAAAAACACACTGTCGTTGTGATAAGTGTCGGGAATGCATTTCACCTGAAAAGACAGCCGTTGGTCGTTTACTGATGCCAAAGGTAATAGCCTCCAATACTGAAATTCGACAGATGATCTGACTCCTGGTTTTTTTAGAAGGGTTTTTAACTTTAAAATAAAAACCACCCGGTTTCGGATGGTCAGATAGAAAAGCAGACTTAATCGGTCGTTGGATTAAATACCATCACCATATTCGAAGCTACGATTGGTGCCGTTGAAATACTGGTCCATATCCATGGCGGGTTTATCGCTGTCTGGACGGCCGACGATACGGGCCGGAACACCTGCGACGGTGGTGTGGGGCGGAACCGGCTGTAATACCACCGAACCTGCGCCAATTTTGGCACCGCGACCCACCTCAATATTTCCCAGAACCTTGGCGCCAGCACCGATCATGACACCTTCTCTGATCTTGGGATGACGGTCACCGCTGGTTTTACCTGTACCACCGAGGGTAACGGACTGAAGAATGGAAACATCATTTTCCACCACAGCCGTTTCACCAATCACGATGCCGGTGGCGTGATCCAGCATGATGCCACAACCGATATGGGCTGCCGGATGGATATCTACGCCAAATGACACGGAAATCTGATTCTGGAAATAGATGGCCAATGCCTGACGATCCTGCTTCCATAACCAATGGCCGATACGGTAGGCCTGTAAGGCATGAAAGCCTTTCAGGTACAGCAATGGGGTGGAATATTTATCTACCGCCGGGTCACGCAGACATACTGCCTGAATATCCCGGGCTGCGGACATGATCATTGATGGGTTTGCATGGTATGCCTCTTCCACTACTTCACGGATGGCAATGGCCGGCATAATAGCGTTTGCCAGCTTATTTGCCAGCATATAGCTCAAGGCATTTCCCAGATTTTCATGCTTTAACAAGGTGGCATGAAAAAAGCTTGCCAGCATAGGTTCACAGTCAGCTAAACAACGGGCTTCATCCTTAATGTTTCGCCAGACCAGTTCCAGTTCTTCATGTGACATTGCATCAACCCTCTGAAATACCCTACATCCCACGCTAATCGGTTACTTACGCTCAGGTAGAAATACTATTGGACCATCTCGCGGAAGCCCATCAGTGTTGTCGTGTTATACATGGGGACTTTCATCTTTACTGGCTCGTCCCAGTAAACTCAGCGCGGCTTCACGAGCGTCTTTACCGCAGTATAAAACTTGCCAGAGTTGCTCGGTAATCGGCATTTCTACGTTATAACGTTGGGCGAGCGCCATCACTTCTTTGGTATTCCGATAACCTTCAACCACCTGACCTATCTGGGCCTGGGCACTATCCACATCCATGCCTTGTCCCAACATCATGCCAAAGCGGCGGTTGCGCGATTGATTATCGGTACAGGTCAATACCAGATCACCGAGTCCGGCCATTCCCATAAAGGTGGTGGGATCGGCGCCCAATGCGACACCCAATCGGGTCATTTCTGCCAAACCACGGGTAATCAACGCCGTACGGGCATTGGCACCAAACCCCATGCCATCTGACATCCCGGCACCGATGGCGATCACGTTTTTTACCGCGCCCCCCAGCTGTACACCAATAAAATCAGGATTGCTATAGACCCGGAAACTTTTGCCGCAGTGCAGTAACAGTTGCAGATCATCAGCAAATTCACGATCTGTTGCTGCCAGTGCTATGGCTGTCGGTAACCCCGCGGCCAGCTCTTTGGCGAAGGTTGGCCCGGATACGACAGCCAGTGGAATATCGTTTCCCAGCGCTTCACGTGCAACATCCTGCAACAAACGACCCGTTTCCGCCTCCAGTCCTTTCGTTGCCCATACCACGCGCGCATCGGCGCGTAAGTGCGGCTTAATTTGACGCAATACGTCAGCGAACACGTGGCTCGGTACCACAACCAGAATATTGCGGCTGGCCGCCAGGGCACGAGTCAGATCGGTTTCCAGTTGCAACGAATCAGGAAAGGGAACATCCGGCAGAAACGCCTGATTACAGCGAGCGGTTTGCAAGGCGTGAATGTGCGCCGGATCGTGCCCCCAGAGCACAACCCGGTGACCATTACGAGCCAGTGTAATAGCCAGAGCGGTGCCGTAGGAACCGGCACCAATCACGGTCATGGAAGCTTCAACAGCGTTCATCAGGCATCCAGAGACGGTGCCGCACTTTCATCATCTGTCTGTTGTTGCAGATAGTTCATGAACAGTGCGTCGAAGTTGACCGGTGCCAAATTTAGTTGTGGGAAAGTCCCGCGGGACACCAGGCTGGTGATACATTCGCGTGCGTAAGGGAATAAGAGATTCGGGCAGTAAGCTCCCAGACAGTGCGCCAGTTGAGTACCTTCCAGTCCTTCAACGGTGAAAATGCCGCCCTGTTGAACTTCACACAGAAACGCGGTTTCTTCGCCAAGGTTGGCGGTAACAGTTACGCGCAGCACAACTTCATAAACATCGTCAGCCAATTGGCTTGAAGTGGTATCCAAATCCAGTTTTACTTCCGGTTGCCATTCTTGTTGGAATACGGCAGGCGCTTTTGGTGCCTCAAAAGAGATATCCTTGGTATAAATACGCTGGATCTGGAAGTTCATTTCGACGTTGTTTTGTTCAGACATGTTAAATAATACCCTTTGTTAGATTTCCTTGACGTGCTTCACCCTATACAGGTACAGGGAGTAGACGCCAACCTATTGTTATAGTCTAGTCCTGCATATAGCCTTTACCTGGCCGTCATACATCATTGCTTACCGCGGACCAACGGAAGGTTTTCACCACTCCAGCCGGTCAATCCATCCTTGAGCGTCATCGCGCGTACAAAACCCGCCTTGAGCAGGTTTTCCGCCGATTCTCGGGAGGACAGGCCATTGGCGCAGACCACAATGATTGGCTGAGACTTATGTTTTTCCAGCTCACCCAGATTGCCGCTTTTAATGTCGTTGGGGATCAGGTTAATCGCATTGGCAATGTGCCCGCGACGATAGTCATCACGATTGCGAATATCGACCACAATCGCATCTTCTTTGTTAATCAGTTGGATCGCTTCACCACGAACCACCTCTTTTACCTTGGAAAGGCTACTTTTCACAGTAAGCACAATGACGGCAACCAGCAGGCCAACCCAGGCCAGGACCAGGATTGAGTGCTTGCTAATGAATGGCATAATATCTTGCATGGGGTGTAACGACTCCGGAAATTTAGTTAAGCAACAAATATAAGGTTTCTGAGTATACCTGCGCGATACCGCAATTACAGCCAGTAAGCCAACATCGCATACTGAATCTGCGGCGCAAGACATAAAACACTGGCATAAAACCGGCCAGATGGCTCATTTTATGCGTAGACCCTCCCATTTATCTATTATTGATGTGTCTGAAGTCTGGTGGATGCACCTCACTACGGAAAAGGCTTGTCACGTATGGAAATAGAAATCCAGAGCGAGACAACTGGTAAGCTGCTGTTCATCGTGGAATAATCTTTCGTCATGAGTAAAGAAGCGTTCTGTGTACAGTTGCGAGCAACAGGGTGTAATAAGTTGCTAATCCATTGCGCCAGTGCGCTTTGCGTTGGCGTATTATTACTTCCATGCAGTGGCTGGAGTAAAGATAATCAACAACAGCTCAAGTCTATTCAGCAAAACATTGCCGAAAAAGAGAAAAGCGTTGAACAACAGCAGCAACAACGTAGCGCCCTGCTGGAACAGTTGAAAAAGCAGGAACAGTCCATTGCTTACAGCTCTCGTCAATTACGTGAAACCCGCCATACGCTGGAAGGTCTGAATAAAGATATCAGCGCACTGAATGCTTCTATTACCAAACTGCAGGCACAGCAGAAGACCCAGGAACATATCCTGGCGCAACAACTGGACGCCGCATTCCGGCAGGGCCAACACAGCGCCTTTCAACTGATTCTCAGCGGCGCAGAAAGTCAACGAAGTGAACGCATACTGGCGTACTTTGACTATCTGAATAAAGCTCGCCAGCAATCCATTACTGACCTGCAACAGACGCGGACGAAACTGGCGGACGAAAAGCAGGAGTTGGAACAGAAGCAGTTGCAGCAAAAAGATCTTCTTGGTAACCAACAGCAGCAACAGAAAACACTGGAGCAGGCGAGAAGTGAGCGTCAAAAAACGTTGGGTAGTCTGGAAACTTCTCTGAAAAAAGACCAGCAGCAGCTAACTGAACTCCGGCAGAATGAAATCCGTCTGCGCGACCAGATAGCCCGTGCAGCGCGGGAAGCAAAGGCACGCGAGGAGCGGGAGGCCAGAGAAGCTGCCCGTGTCAGGGAAAAAGAGCAACAGGCCAAGCGCAGTGGCTCCAGCTACAAACCCACTGAAAACGAACGTTCTCTTATGGCGCGTATCGGTGGGTTGGGTAAACCGGCGGGTCAGGCGATATGGCCGGTACGGGGCAGTATGTTGCACCATTTCGGCGAACCACTCCGGGGTGAGCTGCGTTGGAAAGGGTTGGTGATTGCCGCCGCAGAAGGAACCGAGGTAAAAGCTATTGCTGCTGGCAGTGTGCTGATGGCTGATTGGTTGCAGGGATACGGGTTGGTTGTCGTGATTGATCACGGCAAAGGCGATATGAGCCTTTACGGTTATAACCAGAGTGCGTTGGTGAAGGTGGGTGAGCAGGTCAAGGCCGGTCAGCCGATTGCGCTGGTTGGTACCAGTGGTGGGCAAAGTCAGCCTGCGCTTTATTTTGAAATTCGACGCCAAGGGCGGGCGGTAAACCCACTCCCATGGTTAGGAAGGTAACTCCTTGAATCCGCTAGCCTCACGCGTTGTGTCTTTTATTTGCATCTGTTTGCTGGCTCAGCCCGTTTGGGCGGGAAAACTGTCTATCGTCATTGATGATTTCGGTTACCGACCGCATAACGAAAACCAGGTGCTGGCCATGCCAACGGCTGTTTCTATCGCGATTCTGCCCAATGCGCCTTATGCCCGCAAGATGGCGATTGAAGCTCACCGTCAAGGGCGGGAAGTTTTGATTCATCTGCCAATGGAACCAATAAGTCGGCAACCTCTGGAGCGAGATACGCTCCGTCCCGATATGAGCAGTGCAGAGATTCAACGCATCCTGCGGGAAGCGGTTAACCATGTCCCTTACGCGGTTGGTTTGAACAATCATATGGGCAGCGCCATGACGTCCAGCCTGTCAGGGATGCAAAAAGTGATGCAGGCCATGGCCGCGTATCAACTCTATTTCCTGGACAGCATGACCATTGGCAACAGCCAGGCCAGTCGCGCTGCACAGGGTACGGGCATCAAGGTGATTAAACGTAACGTCTTTCTGGATGATACGCAGAATGAGGCGGATATCCGCCGCCAGTTTATGCGTGCGATTGATATTGCCCGACGTCGCGGCTCCGCAATTGCCATCGGTCATCCGCGTCCTGCGACCATTCGTGTTTTGCAGCAGATGTTGCCAACATTGCCAGCAGATATCGTGCTGGTGCGGCCAAGCCAGTTGCTGAACGAATCGGAACGGTATTATGAGCCGATGCCGATTATCACTGCGTCGAAGTCGGTGTTCCACCCGGTGAGACAATGCTATGTCAAACGGCCGCTATCACCGGTATCGCAGGCAAAAGTCTTCAGACAGCTGGAAGAAGGCATCGGCCAAAGTGATGTGGGAACCTATATCAAACAGCGCTGGCAAACCTGGCTGGAATAAATTTCCCGGGCTACTTCTTGCAGCAGCCCGGTTGGCGTTCATCAACGTTAATCCCAGTTAAGGAGAACCTTCCCGGACTGGCCGGAGCGCATCACATCAAAACCTTGTTGGAACTCATCAATGGTAAAACGGTGGGTAATGATGGGTGAGAGATCCAGTCCTGACTGAATCAGCGCGGACATCTTGTACCAGGTTTCAAACATCTCACGGCCATAAACGCCTTTTATCATCAACCCTTTGAAAATGATTTCACTCCAGTCTACCGACATGGCCTGTGGCGGAATGCCCAGCATGGCGATGTGACCACCATGGTTCATTACCGATAGCATGGTGCGAAACGCTGTCGGTGCACCAGACATTTCCAGACCGACGTCAAACCCTTCCGACATACCCAGTTCCTGCATCACATCAGTCAGTTTTTCACGTTCGACATTCACTGCCCGGCTGACACCCATCTGACGGGCCAGCCCCAGTCGGTAGTCATTCACATCAGTTATTACCACATGACGAGCACCGACATGACGGCAAATCGCGGCGGCCATGACACCAATCGGTCCGGCACCGGAAATCAGTACGTCTTCTCCCACCAGGTTGAATGACAGTGCGGTATGTACCGCGTTACCCAGAGGATCAAAAATGGCGGCAATATCATCGGGAATATTATCTGGAATACGAAAAGCGTTATACGCCGGAATGACCAGATACTCAGCAAATGCACCCGGACGATTAACGCC
Source organism: Prodigiosinella confusarubida (assembly GCF_002847015.1). GTDB lineage: Bacteria > Pseudomonadota > Gammaproteobacteria > Enterobacterales > Enterobacteriaceae > Prodigiosinella > Prodigiosinella aquatilis. The sequence continues at coordinate 400,303 of NZ_CP025085.1, read as the reverse complement.
CACACCGATGGTGTTACGACACAGATGGCGACGTCCGGCCCGGCAGTTACGGCAGTAACCGCAGGTGATATGTCCCTCTCCGGAGACTCGATCGCCAATGTGAAAACCATCCACTTCCTGCCCGATAGCCACAATTTCGCCGACATATTCATGACCTACCACCATCGGGACCGGGATGGTTTTCTGCGACCATTCATCCCAGTTATAAATATGCACATCCGTACCGCAGATGGCGGTTTTGCGGATTTTGATCATCACATCGTTATGTCCCGGTTCCGGTTTAGGGACGTCCGTCATCCATATTCCCGGTTCCGGCTGTAGTTTCGCCAATGCTTTCATGATGATTATTCTCTCAGTTAATCACACCCAGACGTGTGCCCACCCGGATAAACGCATCCACTGCCTGCTCAATTTGTTGTGGCGTATGGGCCGCAGACATCTGGGTACGGATGCGAGCCTGTCCATTGGGAACCACCGGATAGAAGAAGCCGGTAACATAAATACCTTCGTGTTGCAGTGCCGCGGCAAAATCCTGCGCTAACTGGGCCTCACCCAGCATCACCGGAATAATGGCGTGATCGGCTCCTGCCAATGTAAAGCCAGCGGCAGTCATCTTCTGGCGAAACAGGCTGGCGTTCTGCCATAAACGCTGGCGCAATTCCTGTCCTTCCTCTAGCAGTTCCAATACCTTGATAGATGCTGCGACAATAGCCGGCGCCAGCGAATTGGAGAATAGATAAGGCCGTGAACGCTGGCGTAGCCATTCGATAACTTCACGACGTCCAGCCGTATAGCCGCCGGATGCACCCCCGAGGGCTTTCCCCAGCGTACCGGTAATGATGTCGACCCGGTCCATAACCTGGCAGTATTCATGGGTACCGCGACCTCGTTCCCCCACAAACCCGACCGCATGAGAATCATCTACCATCACTAACGCATCATAGCGATCCGCCAAATCGCAGATACCGCGCAGATTAGCGATCACGCCATCCATGGAAAACACGCCATCAGTGGCAATCATGATATGCCGGGCACCATCTGCTCTTGCTTGCTGTAGTCGGGCTTCCAACTGGTTCATGTCGTTGTTGGCATAGCGGTAACGGCGAGCTTTGGACAGTCGGATCCCATCGATGATGGAGGCGTGGTTCAGGGCGTCGGAAACAATGGCATCTTCCGGCCCCATCAGTGTTTCGAATAATCCTCCATTGGCATCAAAGCAGGAAGAATAGAGGATGGCGTCCTCCATACCCAGAAATGTCGCCAGACGATGCTCCAGTGTTTTGTGGATATCCTGTGTGCCGCAGATAAAACGCACTGACGCCATACCAAAGCCGTGGCTGTCCAACCCGGTTTTCGCTGCCTCAATCAACGCGGGGTGATTGGCAAGACCCAGATAATTGTTAGCGCAAAAGTTGATGACTTCACCGCTGTCTGCCACGGTAATTTTTGCCTGCTGGGCGGAGGTGATGATGCGTTCTTCTTTGAACAGCCCTTCGGTGCGGGCGGCCATTAATTGCGCGGTAATTTGTTGATAGAAAGAGGATGGCATAAGTAATTATTCTCCCAGGAATAGCCCGTTTTCATTTAGGTCATAAAGTAATGGAAAAACACTATTCTGACGGGTGAGGGATTGGAAAAATGCAAACTGGGTCACGAGAGAGATAGTGCGTTGTATGAGGTAAAGCAAGAGAAAGTAACGCCGGGCTGCTTGCAGCAAAATGAAATGCTATTATAGCCATCATAGACAGTGTAGGGCGTGGTGCTCTACCAGCAAGTTTAACAAGGGTAATTCCCATGATTATCGTTACTGGCGGTGCCGGTTTCATTGGCAGCAATATCGTTAAGGCCCTGAATGACGCTGGTCATCGGGATATTCTGGTGGTCGATAACCTGAAAGATGGCACCAAATTCGTTAATCTGGTTGATCTGGATATCACCGATTATATGGATAAAGAAGATTTTATCGCCAATATCATGGCGGGTGATGATCTGGGTGATATTGATGCCGTCTTCCATGAAGGCGCCTGCTCGTCCACCACCGAGTGGGATGGTAAATACATGATGGATAACAACTATCAGTATTCCAAAGACGTGTTGCATTACTGTATGGAACGTGGCATCCCGTTTCTGTATGCCTCTTCCGCCGCGACCTACGGTGGACGCAATGACCATTTTGTTGAAGAGCGCCAGTATGAACAGCCGTTGAATGTTTATGGCTATTCCAAGTTCCTGTTCGACCAGTATGTGCGTGATATTCTGCCGCAGGCTGATTCCCCGATTTGTGGTTTCCGTTATTTCAACGTTTATGGTCCACGTGAAGGGCATAAAGGCAGCATGGCCAGTGTCGCGTTTCATCTGAACAACCAGATTAATCAGGGTGAGAACCCGAAGCTGTTTTCCGGCAGTGAAAACTTTCAACGCGATTTCGTCTATGTGGGCGATGTCGCGGCGGTCAATCTGTGGTTTTGGCAGCACGGCGTTTCCGGTATTTTCAACTGTGGTACCGGTCGTGCCGAATCTTTCCAGGCCGTGGCTGATGCGGTACTGGATTTCCACAAAAAAGGTAGCGTGGAATACATTCCCTTCCCGGAAAAATTGAAAGGCCGTTATCAGGCTTATACTCAGGCGGATTTAACCAAACTACGTGCGGCCGGTTACGATAAACCGTTCAAAACGGTGGCAGAAGGTGTAGCCGACTATATGGCCTGGCTGAACCGCAGCGCGTAATCTCGCTTGCCGTAAGGAATTGTCAACGGTATGAAAATTCTGGTTATCGGACCTTCCTGGGTCGGCGACATGATGATGTCGCACAGTCTTTACCGCACCCTGAAAGCCGAACATCCGGATGCCATCATTGACGTGATGGCACCGGACTGGTGCCGTCCATTACTGGCGCGGATGCCTGAGGTTCACCAGGCACTGTCGATGCCATTGGGACATGGGGCGTTGGCGTTGGGTGAGCGCTACCGTTTAGGTGCCTCACTGCGCCATACCCACTACGATCGCGCCTATGTGTTACCTAACTCATTAAAATCCGCACTGGTGCCTTTTTTCGCTGCTATTCCCCGGCGAATCGGCTGGCGCGGAGAGATGCGCTATGGTCTGCTTAACGATCTGCGGGTGCTGAATAAAGCCGCCTTTCCACTGATGGTTCAACGTTATGTGGCGTTGGCTTATGACAGGAAGAGAATCCGCGCTGCCAGTGACGTGCCGCAACCATTACTGTGGCCGCAATTGCGGGTTGGTGATGAAGAGATTGCGGAGGTGACGTCTATCTTTAATCTGCCTGACATTCGTCCGTTGGTCGGTTTTTGCCCTGGTGCTGAATTTGGCCCGGCCAAACGCTGGCCGCATTATCACTACGGTGCGCTGGCGCAAACGCTGATTGACCGGGGATTTCAGGTGGCGTTGTTCGGATCCGCCAATGACCATCAGGCGGGTGAGGATATTTGTCAGTCACTGACGGATACCGCCCAGGAATATTGTATTAACCTGGCTGGGAAAACGTCGCTGGATCAGGCGGTGGTGTTGATTGCCGCCTGTCATGCCGTCGTCAGTAATGATTCCGGATTAATGCATGTGGCGGCGGCGCTGAATCGGCCACTGGTGGCGTTGTACGGGCCCAGTAGCCCTGATTTTACGCCGCCGTTGTCGCATCAGGCGGAGGTGATTCGCTTGATTAGCGGTTATCACCGGGTACGCAAGGGTGATGCCGAACAGGGTTATCATCAGAGCCTGATTGATATTCAGCCAGAACGGGTGCTGGAAGCATTAGCCCGTTATCTGCCCTCGCTCGGGGAAAAGGCATGAGGGTGTTAATTGTTAAAACTTCCTCGATGGGGGATGTTCTGCATACGCTGCCGGCCTTAACGGATGCGATGCAGGTGATTCCCGGCATTCAGTTCGACTGGGTGGTAGAAGAAGGTTTTGCCCAGATCCCTGCCTGGCATCCTGCCGTTGATCGGGTTATCCCGGTGGCGCTGCGGCGCTGGCGCAAGAACTGGTTCAGTGCCGCTATCCGTCAGGAACGAGCGGATTTCAAGCAGCAACTGCGAGAAAAACGTTACGATACGGTAATTGATGCTCAGGGGCTGATTAAAAGCGCGGGGCTGGTCACCCGTCTGGCGCGGGGTAATAAGCATGGGCTGGACTGGAAAAGTGCCCGCGAACCGCTTGCCAGCTGGTTTTACCAATATCGTCACTTTATTGACCGGCAACAACACGCGGTAGAGCGTATCCGTGAGCTGTTTGCTGTCAGTTTGAATTATCGTCGACCGACAGAAACCGGTGATTATGCTATCGCTTCGCGGTTTCTTTCTTCCCTGCCGACGGATGCCGGCCAGTATCTGGTTTTCCTGCACGCCACCACCCGTGACGAAAAACACTGGCCGGAGTCACACTGGCGCGAATTGATAGCGTTGCTACAACCCAGTGGATTGCGTATCAAACTACCATGGGGCGCGGAACATGAGCATCAGCGCGCACGACGGCTGGCAGAAGGGTTCGCGTATGTGGATGTTTTGCCTCGGCTTAACCTGGAGCAGGTGGCGACGGTGCTGGCGGGCGCGCGAGCTGTCATCTCTGTAGATACGGGGCTGAGCCACTTGGCGGCTGCGCTGGATCGTCCCAACATCACGCTGTATGGTCCGACTGACCCCGGGCTGATTGGTGGTTATGGTAACAATCAGCAGATCTGCCGCCCGGAAAATAGCTGCAATCTGGCGGATCTCCACGCAGCCGATGTTTATCAGCACTGCGTATCTTTACTGACTGAATGAGGCGGTTTTATTGTGACGTCATCGAATAAGGTTGAATTAAAGCGAATCCTTATTACCAAATTCCGCCACCATGGTGATGTGCTGCTGACATCGCCACTGTTCTCTATTTTGCGCAAGCGTTATCCGGATGCCCAGATTGATGCGCTGGTTTTTGCCGAAACCGCAGAAATGCTGGCGTTACATCCAGATATTGATCACCTGTACACGGTGGACAAAAAGTGGAAGAAACTAGGTCCGTTCAAGCAGATAGCCAAAGAATGGGCATTACTGAAAACACTGCGCCAGCAACGGTATGACGCGATTATTCATCTGACGGAAAGCATGCGTGGTTTCTGGATTGCCCGCGTGGCGGGTATTCCACTGGGCGTCACATTTTGTAACACCAGGCGCGACAAATTGTCATTCTGGAAGAAAACCTTTCAGTATCGCGTCCCCCGTGTCGCTCGCCGTCATACAGTGGAATCCCATCTTGATACGTTGCGGGTACTGGGGATTCAGCCGGAAGGAGAAGAGCGGCGTTTGCAACTCATACCTGGCGACGAAGCCGACCAGGCACTGGAACAAAAGCTCCGGGCGCAGCAGTGGCAAGGGCAATCGTTCATTGTGGTGCATCCCACTTCCCGTTGGTTGTTTAAATGCTGGAAAAGCAGTGCGATGGCGGCAACCATCAACACCTTGCGTGAACGAGGACATACGATCGTACTCAGTGCATCTCCCGCTGATAATGAAATGACGATGATTGCTGATATCAAGTCCCAACTGACCTATCCGGTGCTGGATCTCTCCGGCCAACTCAGCCTCAAGCAACTCGCCAGCCTGATCGGCAAGGCACAATTGCTGCTGGGTGTCGACTCGGTGCCGATGCATATCGCGTCAGCCATGCAAACGCCGGTTGTCGCGTTGTTTGGCCCCAGCGGTGACACTGAATGGGCACCCTGGATGACCGTTAATCGGGTAGTGGTATCCGACCATCATCCTTGCCGGCCGTGCGGGAAAGACGGTTGTGGCGGCAGTAAGGTCAGCGATTGTCTACAGCAAATTGGCGTACAGCAGGTATTGCTCGCCATCGATTCCGCACTGCTGGAGGCGCAAGGATGAAGCTGGCGATTGTGCGGCAGAAATACCGTCCTGACGGTGGTGCCGAGCGCTTTGTTTCCCGAGCACTGGATGCGCTGAGCAATCATAACGTCCTGGATGTCAGCGTGATCACCCGCAGTTGGGAAGGTAGTGAGCAGGCTAATCGTAACATTATCATCTGTAATCCGCGGATTACTGGCCGGATACAACGCGAACGCGCCTTTGCCAACGCCGCCCAGCAACATTTTGCCGAGTTTGATCTGGTACAAAGCCATGAACGCATTCCCGGTTGCCATATTTACCGTGCAGGGGATGGCGTTCATCAATCCTGGCTGACCCAGCGTTCCCGCATACTTAGTCCTGTACAGCGGAAATTTCTGTGGTGGTCTGGTTTCCATCGTTACATCCTGGCGCAGGAACAAGCGATGTACCAGCATCCGGCACTGAAAGCCGTCATCTGTAATTCTCAGATGGTTGCCGATGAAATTCGCCATTATTTCTCTGTCCCGGCTGAAAAAATCCATTTGATTTATAACGGGGTGAATACCTCGACCTTTACACCAGGATTAAAGGCGACTTACCGGTGTGCCGTTCGTCAGCAGCTTGGGATTACGGGTCATGTGCCCGTTATGCTGTTTGTCGGTTCAGGGTTTGAGCGTAAAGGATTGGCTGGCGCCATTCATGCCATTAATATTCCTTCCCGGTATTCACCACATCTGATCGTGGTTGGCAAAGATAAGCACAGTCGTCACTATCAGAAGCTTGCCAGACAGTTACGGGTTGCGGACCGGGTACATTTCGTGGGTATGCAACCAGATACCCGTCCTTACTATGGTGCGGCGGATATGTTGCTGCTGCCAACATTGTACGATCCGTTTCCTAATGTGGTGCTGGAAGCCATGGCCAGTGGGCTTGGCGTGATAACCTCTCAGCAGTGTGGTGGCAAAGAGTTTATCCAGCCGGGAAAAAATGGATTTGTCTGTGATGCGCTGGATTATGCGGCACTCCGGCAGGCGGTTATTCAGTCCTGCGATGGTGATTTTACCGAGATGGGGAATTGTGCCAGAGAGCAAGTCGAAAAGTATGATCTCGACTTTCTGAGTGAAAATATGCTCAATCTCTATCAGCAGTTGATATAAAAAACCATTCTGGGGTAGTTCGGTTCACATAAGTCGATTATTGGAGGAAACATGGAGATAAGGCCCCATAGGGCTGCCTCATTCCACGTCTCCTCCATATCATGGTTCCTTAGCTAAGCATTGTTCACTCCGCAGAGTTTTATGCTTATTAAATAAATCGTTGCTTATCCTGACGATATTGACTAATCCATAACGCAAAACATAACATCGTTAAATTTCCGGTTTCATGATGGAATGGCGTATTTACCAGCCCGACGACCAGTGTAATGACTAATGCTGAGCACGTGATTCCCCAGGAATTCCAGCTTGCCAATGGTGCATTCTTTTTGGGTAAATAGCGTAATAATGTTATGCCCATTGCGCCTAATAATCCAAATACCCAGCAAAACCCCCAAATACCGCTTTCAGCAAGGACATTAATATAGAGATTATGGGCATGAGAAACATTATTGAATATGGGAGTTTTGTCGCCCCATTTGATATCAATATAGTGAAAATTATCTTTTCCAACCCCAAATAGTGGGTGCTGTTCAATACTGTTAATTGCTGAACGCCAGATAGTAGCCCGATAGCTCAGAATATTATCTGCATGGGCATTGTTTTCCTGTTTAACTATCACCCGAGCGTTACTTAATAGCGCGATTCCCACAAACCCAATAATGAAGAATATTGGTAAGAGTAGAAAACGTTTTCCTCTCCTGGCAAACCCGATACTTAATGCCAGCACGACGGCAATAATTGCGCCAAACGTTGCCCGGCTTTCACCAAAGGTCACGTACACCAGGCTGAGTGCCAGCATTGCCAGCCAGAGTGTACGTTTACCCGCGGTAAATCTAGACCAATAGGTAAATAATACCGTTATTGCCATCCCACAAATAATGGCATTATAAATGGCGGCGTGGTTGACATGGCCGACTGAATTTAATGTCCAGTATTGACCATTGCCCAGATAGTAGTGATCCCAGGCACCGTAAATCAGTCCGATGAATGTCCCAAATACTGCCCAAGATACTAACCCTAATTTTTGTCGTTCATTAAAATCAGCTCGGTAAATAACCCAGCCGAAAACCATGTAACGTGCAATGTCGGTTAATGCTGTCGGATCAGTGTGGTAGGCCGAAAAAGGAGCCGCAACCACATAGGCAATAATATACAGCGCAAAAAACAGATCCCACCCAGACCAGATACGGGCCTTTTTCTCAGTAATCCCATAATAAATGACAACCAGTAATGTTAGCACCATGGCAATATTCTTTGGCGCTTCAAGTAATGGATTGATGAATATAGTGAATGCAATTAAAAAATATATTATTGAATTACTGTTAGTTCGTGGGTGAAAGGATAACTGGGACATTAGTTTTTTCTCAACAAATTGATGAAAGCAGTTTGAACATCATTAAGGCTGATATTTTTCATGCATGCAGAATAACCATCCTGGAAATTCTTGCAGGTATTATCACTTCGGTTGCAACGTTCCAACCAAGGTAACGGTCGGGCAAACAAGGTTTTCTGGTCACGGCAGGCAATAGGATTAAACCCAGTGGCAATGATGATGTTCCTTTGCCAAAACACGCCGGGGCCAAAAGCAATGGGATTACCGGGGCCATACAGCGTCAGTGTCGGCGTATTTACCCATTTTGCTACGTGGGCGACGCCCGTATCGGCACAAATCAACCCGTGCGAGTTTGCCAGTAATGCCAGTAACTGCGATAGAGAAAGCTGGCCGACATAATTTGTATAGCGATCATCCGGGTCGATGGTGTTGACAATATGCTGCTCGTTTTTACCACCGCTCCACACCGGAAGATAACCTTGTTCAACCAGCCAACCAGCCAATGCCATCCAACGTTCAGGCGGCCAGAAACGGGTAGGGTTGCTGGCACCGACATGCAAAACCACATAAGGGATTGTTGGTATTGGAAAATCGGTCTCAGGTATTGGCCAGGACGACGGGATGGGCATGACACCCTCTGTCAGTCCGGCTACGGCATCACTCCATGCCATCGGTGTTATCGGATACGGGTGCGCCTCGTTTACCGGCCAGGATTTTGCGTTACGCTTGGCCGGAGAGTGGGCAACAATCCAGCGGCTTCCCGCCGCCAGAGCCAGCCAACTGTAACGGTTGTCCCCTGGGATAATCGCCAGATCATAAGGGCCGCTTTGTATAATTTTGCTCACAGAGTCTGCCAATGCAGGATCGTAAACTTGAACCTCAATCCGATAGGGGTTCAACTGATAGACCTCCATGAACGGCAGTTTACACAGTAAAACAATTCGCGCATCGGGATAGTTCTGCCGCAGCTTACTTAGCAGCGGCGTCAGCATCACGGTATCGCCCAACAATAAATTATGAGCAACTAGAATGCTTCTGACGTGTGTCGGCGGGCGGCGCCACGGCTTTTTAAGCAGTTGCAGCAGTCCTCGAGGGAAAATACGTAACCGAGCAGAAAACTTACTCATTGGTGTTTACGTGATTTCAGGTTGGCGTGAAAAATGGTCATCATCCTGTCAAGCATGATATCTGCACCAAAACAAGAGCCAGCACGTTGCAATGCTGCCTCACTAAACCGAGTGCGCAACGCATCATCTCCCATCAGGAGCGCCAGTTTTTCATAGAGTTGCTCAACGTTTTTGGGCTCGATCAGAAAACCGGTTTCTCCATTGACCACCGCTTCATCTATTGCACCTACCGTGGTGGAAACAACTGGCAGGCCACACGCCATGGCCTGCATGATGCTTTGCGGAACGCCTTCATTGCCATAAGAGGGTAAAACGAATAAATCCATGCAATTTAGACAATCAGGCACATCATCACGATTACCGAGAAAAACAATGCGTCCGGTCATACCCATCTGTGCTACCTGCTGTTCCAGTGCCGCACGTTGGGGACCATCACCGACCATCAATAACTGCCACTGTGGATAGTCCTGAGACAATTTTTCCCATGCTTCCAACAGGTAAGCGTGTCCTTTCCATGAACGCATGGTAGCCAGAATGCCCAGTGTAGGTTGGTTTGGTACCCCGATAGTCTGACAGGCGGCGCGTTTGTCGGTCGGGCGATAGTAGGCAAGGTCGATACCGGTGGGAACCGACGTCATATGATCCAGTGGATAGTGATTATCAGTGTGCAACTGTTGGCGTAAACGCTCCCCGGTCGTCACAATATGACGGGTCGCCCGCAGATAGAGCCAGCGCGTAGTAAATGAGTTATTGATATCGGTGGAAACATGCCGCGTTCTTACCATTGGGGGTGTCTGCTTCATCCCCAATGTCAGGCTCGCTACCGCCACCAACCAGGCATCGGTGGAACTATGGGTGTTAATGATGTCGAATTCACTACCGTGCCGCTTTAACCAATGACGTATGGCAAACAACGCCACAAGGCGTTTTTTTTCAATCGGTAGCCCGACAACCGGGATTCCCCGGCTCTGTGCTTCGCGGTAAATATTGGAATGAACACAGCAAAGAATGGTGACTTGATGGCCACGTTTCATCATTCCCTGCGACTCGGTGAGAATACGGATTTCCTGACCACCCCATCCACATGAGGACTCGGTATGTAATATATTTAAAGATGTTTCTAACATCTTTTATACCTTAATCTGATTAATCTTAATCGTAAGGCGCACATAATACATGAACAGTATCGAATAATCCTGTACAAAGTGTTGTCAAATCACCTTTTCAACGACATTTCGGATTCAATGAATATGAAAGTTGTTTATTGATGGTTTGCCTATTTTTTCGTGATAACTGGCAATCTGAACTGTCTAGCCTTACTGGCTGAAATAAGAAAATACTGTTGTATCGCATGAAATAACAATCAGTCTGTAATTAATATGTTGAGTTGGTTTAAATAGATTTAAAATGTTATTAACTTTAATATGAAGATTATATTTTCCTTTTATTCAGAAATCGATGTGACCCTTTTTTAGGGGGTAAAAAGGCATGCCTTCATACCACAGTCATGCTGAATTATGTTTATTATTCTGAATCGTCCATGCTTTCAATTACTTGTTTTCTTAGTAAAATCCGCTATTACCTTAAGCACAGTTTAAAATGATAGATTTAGCCGCTGTAAATATATAGAATTCGCTATCTCAAACTATAAATATAGATGATTATGTTACAATCGCTGTATACATTTCTTCTTTACCTTATCCAGCCGTTGATCTGGGTACGTCTTTGGCTCCGGGGCCGCAAAATTCCTGCCTACCGTAAACGCTGGGGTGAGCGTTACGGTTTCTACAAAGATAAGGTAGAACCGGCGGGTATACTGCTGCACTCTGTTTCAGTGGGGGAAACCCTGGCTGCGGTACCATTGGTGCGCGCACTACGTTACCGTTATCCTGATTTGCCCATTACCGTAACCACCATGACGCCCACCGGTTCCGAACGCGCGATGTCGGCGTTTGGTAAAGATGTTTACCACGTTTATCTTCCCTATGATCTGCCTGGCGCCATGGCGCGTTTTATCAAACATGTACAACCCCGACTGGTTATCGTGATGGAAACCGAGCTGTGGCCAAATATGATTACGGCGCTGCACCAGCGGAAAATTCCTCTGATCATTGCTAATGCCCGTTTATCCGCGCGTTCAGCGGCTGGTTATAAAAAACTGGGTAAATTCATGCGAGTGCTGCTGCGACGTATCACGTTAATTGCCGTGCAGAATGCAGAAGATGGCGCACGTTTCATAGACCTGGGTCTGAAACGATCTCAGATGAATGTCACTGGTAGCTTGAAATTTGATATTTCCGTCACACCAGAACTGGCAGCCAGAGCCGCTACCTTACGCCGTCAGTGGGCTTCCCAACGCCCGGTATGGATCGCAGCCAGCACTCATGAAGGCGAAGAAAAAATCATCATTGAGGCTCATTGTGAATTACTGAAAACCTTCCCTGGACTGTTGCTGATCTTGGTCCCTCGCCACCCTGAGCGTTTTGATGATGCGAAAAGTATCGTGAAAAAAGCCGGGCTGGAATACACCTTGCGTAGTACCGGCGCTATTCCTCCAGCGACAACCCATGTCGTTATTGGTGATTCTATGGGAGAGCTGATGTTGCTTTACGGTATTGCCGATGTCGCGTTTGTCGGTGGGAGTCTGGTTGAGCGAGGTGGGCATAATCCACTGGAGCCGGCAGCACATGCTATTCCTGTACTGATGGGGCCACATATTTTTAACTTCAAGGACATTTGCGCTCGTTTACAGCAGTCCGATGGGCTGATTACGGTAAAGGACACGGCTTCACTGATAGAACAAGTCACCAATCTGCTGTCGGATGATGATTATCGGATGTATTACGGCCATCATGCCGCGGATGTATTGCACAAAAATCAGGGGGCGTTGCGATGTCTCCTTACGCTTCTTGAGCCTTACCTGCCTCAGCGGAGCCAATAATGAGCAATAAACGTCTGTCTGTCGTCCTGATCAGCCACAATGCCGCAGACTTGTTGGCGGACTGCCTTTCTTCTGTAGCATGGGCTGATGAAATTGTGGTACTGGATTCAGGCAGCACCGACAATACCATTGAGATTGCCCGCCAGTACGGGGCCAATGTTTATCAGCACGATACGTGGCTGGGATTTGGCAAACAACGTCAGGATGCTCAGAATTACGCCAGTGGCGACTATATTCTCATGATTGATACCGACGAGCGGGTCACGCCGGATTTACGTCAGTCGATTGAAAAGGTACTTGCCACCGCTGACGATAAAACGGTTTATCGTTGTGCCCGGCGTAACCTGTTTCTGGGACGTTTCATGCGTCACAGTGGCTGGTATCCCGATGAGGTTATTCGGCTCTATCCCAGCCATTACCGCTATAACGATAATACAGTACATGAATCCCTAGACTATGGTTCAGCCCAGGTGACATCGCTGCAGGGGGATCTGGAGCATCTGACGTGCCGCGACTTTTTTGTCTTCCAGAAAAAACAGCTTAGTTATGCGGAAAGCTGGGCTAAAGAACGCTTTCAGCAAGGGAAACGTTGCAGTTATATGGCTATTTTTACCCATACGTTGAGCGCTTTTGTGAAAACCTGGTTGCTGCGCGCCGGGTTTCTCGATGGCAAGCGGGGATTGTTGCTGGCAATAATCAATGCGCAGTACACGTTTAACAAATATACTGGTTTATGGGCTATGAATAACCAGCATAACAAACATCATGACGATTAAAGCGATTTATCCCGGAACGTTTGACCCGTTTACTAACGGTCATCTGGATTTACTGACACGAGCGTCACGTATGTTTGACCGCCTGATTTTGGCGATCGCCGCCAGTCCGAGTAAAAATACGCTGTTTACGCTGGATGAACGTGTGGTACTGGCGCAGGCGGTGACACAGCATTTACCTAATGTCGAGGTCATCGGTTTCAGTGAATTGATGGCGCACTTCGCACAACAGCAACAAGCTACCATTTTGGTGAGAGGTCTGAGGGCGGTATCGGATTTTGAATATGAGCTACAGTTGGCCAAGATGAATACCCACCTGATGCCAACCCTGGAAAGCGTTTTTCTGATGCCATCAGAACAGTGGTCGTTTATTTCTTCCTCTTTGGTGAAAGAGGTCGCCAGGCACGGTGGTGATGTTTCCCATTTCCTGCCAGATATAATCAACAACGCCCTGCGTGAGAAGCTGGCTTAAACGTGCCACAGCCATATTCCAGACTGTCACGGGATAACGGCCAACTGTGTTATTGCTGACAACGACGACAGAAGAAGGTGCTGCGTTGTCCTTGTCGGGTGGTTTCTATCGGCGTACCACAATGTCGGCAAGGCTCTCCGGCGCGGCCGTAAACTTGCAATTCCTGAGCAAAATAGCCCGGCTTACCATCCGATTGAAGAAAGTCTCGCAGCGTAGTGCCACCTTGCTCAATGGATCGCTGCAATACATTCTTGATCATCGTTACCAGCAAATGGGCTTCATTTTCTGTCAGTGAGCCTACCGGTCTGTCAGGTAAAATACCCGCGCTGAACAGGGATTCACTGGCGTAGATATTACCCACACCTACTACCTGTTTATTATCCATAATCCATAGTTTGACGGGCGTTTTCTTCCCGCGGGATTTTGTAAGCAGGTAATCGCCGGAAAAATCGTCGCTTAATGGCTCGGGCCCCAGATGTGCCAGCACTGAACTGTTTTCCGGGTCATTGCTCCACAGCCAGGCGCCAAAACGTCGAGGGTCTGTATAGCGCAATACCTTACCGCTATCCATAACCAGGTCGACATGGTCGTGCTTACCAGGCTCGGTATATTCTGGTAAGACTCGCAGGCTGCCGGACATACCGAGATGCACAATCATCCAGCCACTGTCGAGTTCAATCAGCAGATATTTGGCACGGCGCTGTACACTTAGTACCTGTTTATCACTCAGCGACAGAATTTCCGGGGAAACAGGCCAGCGCAGGCGGGTATTACGTACTTCCGCATAGAGAATGGTATGACCGACAAGATAGGGGGAAATTCCCCGACGACTGGTTTCAACCTCTGGCAATTCAGGCATGTTTCCCCCGTGAAGAGTTCCGGCTATGGATATAAAAAAACCCGGCCGAAGCCGGGTTTTTGGTAATCCACTAAAATTACTTGATTTTAGCTTCTTTGTAGAGAACGTGCTGACGGATAACCGGATCAAACTTCTTCAGTTCCAGTTTTTCCGGCTTGGTACGCTTGTTCTTCGTAGTGGTATAGTAGTGACCAGTACCAGCAGAAGAAACCAGCTTGATCTTCTCGCGAACACCTTTAGCCATGATTCAGTTCCTTAATACTTTTCACCACGGGCACGAAGATCGGCCAAAACCGCTTCAATGCCCTTCTTGTCAATAACACGCATACCTTTAGCAGATACACGGAGCGTTACAAAACGCTTCTCATCTTCAACCCAAAAACGGTGTGAGTGCAGGTTTGGCAGAAAACGGCGTTTGGTCGCATTCAGTGCGTGGGAACGGTTATTACCGCTCACCGGACGCTTGCCAGTAACTTGGCAGACTCGGGACATGTCTATATCTCCAAAAATCAAATCAGCTCGAGCTTCGTAGAGGGTGTTGGCCGCCTCGTCAGGCTTTAGAGCCCATCTCAGCAAACTTCACTGAAAAGACTCTGTCATCAGGTAAACCTGCTGACATAGGCTCTTGACGCCACACCCAAGATTCTCAAAGGTGGCGTAGTATACGCTTTGAAGCGTAAGCGCTCAAGTCCCGAACAGCTAAAGATCCCCCCGGATCGTGGAAATATCTTTCAAATCCACCCGCGCTCGGCAAAAGAGATATATTCTCCACGGCCAATGATCAGATGATCAAGCACGCGAATCTCCAATAACAAACACGCTTTGATGATCTGTTCGGTAATCGCGCGGTCAGCCTGACTAGGCTCGGCTTTTCCCGAAGGATGGTTATGCGCCAGTATCAGCGCGGCAGCGTTGGACTTCAGCGCTTCGCGCACAATTTCCCTCGGATGCACCTCTACGGTGTTAATAGTACCAGCAAACATTTCCTGATGGCGAATAACACGATGCTGATTGTCTAAAAACATGACCAGAAAAATTTCCCGTTCCTGATGCGCCAGCAGCAATTGCAAATATTGCAGTGTAACTTCTGAACTGAGCATGGCATCTTCCCTGGCCAGGTGTGAGGAAAATAGCCGCCGAGCCAACTCAGCCACTGCCTGCAACTGAGTATATTTTGAAATGCCGACGCCCCGGACGGAACAGAAACTTTCCCGATCTGCCGTCATCAGATGATACAGCGAGCCAAATTGCACCAGCAGACCTTCCGACAATTGCATCACGTTCATTCCGGGTCGGCCGGTACGCAGGAATATCGCCAGCAGCTCAGCATCACTTAATGCACCGGCACCCAAGCTAACCAGCTTTTCACGCGGCGCATTTCCTTTATCCCATTCCATTGCCACTCTCCTTGGCTGTATTGCGCCGCTATCATCCCATTCCCGATGGCCCCGGGCGATGTCGTGATCACAATGCTGCGAAGCCTCCCGCAGTTTTGTATTACGATTATGTCAAAGCTGGCTAAGCTTTGATGGAGATCATCCTCCTTCGGGTGTTTAGGGTGATGATGGCTCAGATCTGACAACAGGAGAAAGCGATGATGAAAAGAGTCTGCTGTATCGGTATGTTGTTATTTGCTGCTGCTTTACCTGTCGGAACACTTCAGGCACGACCCGTGCTCGACAAGCCGGCGCAGGACGCATTGCTCTCGGCGTTGCACGATGAATATCACGCTGAAGCCTTTTATGCGGCGGTTATCGATAAATTTGGTCAGGTAACGCCTTTCAGAAACATTATCAAGGCGGAGCGCAATCATGAGCGTATGCTGAAAAATCTCATGCAAGCCTATGATCTTCCGATCCCGCCCAATACGCTGCTTGGGGATGCCAGCCTGAAAAACACGGTACCGGCTACGTTGCGGGAAGCCTGTCAAATGGGGGTTGATGCAGAGAGTGCTAATCGGGATCTCTATGATAAATCGTTAATTCCTGCCGTCGCTTCCCACCAGAACATCGTCGCCGTTTTTCAGAAATTGCGTGATGCCTCCCACAATAACCATTTACCAGCCTTTGAACGTTGCCGGTAATCCATTGGTGCGGGGTAAATATGGCCTCGCACCAGATCAAACATAAACTCATAATGGGAAAATCCAGTACAACGGTCAGATCCCGGAATGCTTATGGTAAAATACGGCTTCTTTCGGCTGACAAGCGGATATAACGATGACAGATTCTTCCCGTCTGCATGGACTTTCCGGCAAACATATCGTATTGGGTATCAGTGGGGGAATTGCTGCCTACAAATGCCCGGATTTGGTACGGCGTTTACGTGATAACGGGGCTGAAGTGCGGGTGGTAATGACGCCGGCGGCCAAAGCTTTTATTACACCGCTAACCCTGCAAGCTGTATCCGGTCATCCGGTTGCTGATAATTTACTGGATCCTGGGGCGGAAGCCGCAATGGGTCATATCGAGCTGGGAAAATGGGCAGATTTGGTGATTCTGGCGCCAGCTTCTGCAGATCTGATTGCACGTCTTGCTGCGGGTATGGCTAATGATTTATTAACCACCGCGTGTCTGGCGACATCAGCACCGATAGTTGTGGTTCCGGCGATGAATCAACAGATGTACCGTGCTGTGCCAACGCAGGAGAACCTATGCAAGTTGGCAGAACGCGGTGTCCAACAGTGGGGACCTGACAGTGGAAGCCAGGCGTGTGGTGATGTCGGTCCAGGCAGGATGATCGACACGCTGGATATTGTGGCGCGGGCGCAGCAGTTTTTTTCTTGTGTCAACGATCTGCAACACCTCAATATTATGATCACGGCGGGACCAACGCGTGAAGCGCTTGACCCGGTACGTTTCATCAGCAACCACAGTTCCGGGAAAATGGGTTTTGCCATTGCTCAGGCGGCAGCGGCACGGGGTGCCAACGTTACGCTGATCGCGGGGCCGGTAGCTATACCAACCCCCGGCAATGTCCGGCGGATTGATGTCATCGGTGCGTTGGAAATGCATCAGGCTGTAATGATGGCCGCACCTCAGCAGCATATTGTCATCGGTTGCGCGGCGGTCGCCGATTACCGGGCTAAAACCGTGGCGGATGAAAAAATCAAAAAACAGGGTGATGAAATGACTGTTACCCTGATAAAGAATCCAGATATTATTGCTGATGTTGCCGCGATGAATAAAAATCGTCCTTATGTTGTCGGGTTTGCTGCTGAAACCTGTAATGTGGAAGAATACGCGCGGCAGAAGCTGGTCCGTAAGAATCTGGACCTCATCTGTGCAAACGATGTTTCTCTTTCCGGTCATGGTTTTAATACGGAAACCAATGCGTTACATCTTTTCTGGCTCGGTGGGGACAAGCTATTGCCGCAGTGCAATAAGCGCCTGTTGGGTCAACAGCTAATTGACGAGATTGTCAGCCGTTATGATGAAAAAAATCGACGTAAAAATTCTTGACTCACGTATTGGGCAACAGTTCCCATTGCCTACTTATGCGACGCCAGGGTCTGCGGGCCTGGATTTGCGCGCCTGTCTGGACAACGCTATCGAACTGGGCGCGGGCGAGACAACGCTGGTGCCAACCGGTTTGGCTATTCATATCGGTGATCCGACGCTGGCGGCGGTTGTTCTACCGCGTTCCGGGCTGGGCCATAAGCACGGTGTGGTATTGGGTAATCTGGTGGGCCTGATAGATTCCGATTATCAGGGTCAACTGATGGTATCAGTCTGGAACCGTGGTAAGCAGTTGTTCACCATTGAACCAGGCGAACGTATTGCACAACTGGTGTTTGTACCGGTAGTTCAGGCTGAGTTTAACTTGGTTAATGATTTTGTCAGCAGTGAACGAGGCGACGGTGGTTTTGGTCATTCTGGCCGAAACTGACGTGTAGTTAGCGCTCTACCTCTCAAAAAATATAAGCCACAGCGTATTTCGCGACTGTGGTGTTACTTGATGTTTGTCAGTTAACTTTTTTATCAAGGGTCTTTCATACATGGCAGAGAAAGAAAATAAGAAAGGGAATCGTCGCGAGGAAATTTTGCAGGTGTTGGCGCAAATGCTGGAATCCAGTGATGGGAGTCAGCGTATTACCACTGCGAAGTTGGCTGCTAATGTAGGGGTTTCTGAAGCGGCACTGTACCGGCATTTTCCCAGCAAAACACGGATGTTTGACAGCCTGATTGAATTTATTGAAAACAGTCTGACTACCCGTATCAACCTGATTCTGCAGGATGAAAAAGACACATTTAACCGTCTGCGTTTGATATTGCTGCTTATTTTGGGATTTGCAGAAAAAAATCCGGGATTGACCCGCATTCTTACTGGTCATGCGCTGATGTTTGAACAAGATCGCTTGCAAGGGCGGATTAACCAGCTGTTTGATCGTATCGAATCACAGATAAAACAGGTCTTGCGTGAGCATAAGTTGCGTGGTGGACAGGCTTTCAAACATGACGAAACTCTGTTGGCCAGTCAGTTGCTGGCCTTCTGTGAAGGTATGCTTTCTCGTTATACCCGTTCTGAATTTCGCTACCTTCCCACTCAGGAATTCGACCTTCGCTGGCCATTGCTGGCCACTCAGATGTGTTAGCTTTATGTCTGGAATGGTTTGAATCGGGCGCTTGTCGTCAATGATTATCGCGCCGTTGATGACTATCGCTTATGTGCTTTCGTTTTGCTATACGCCGTATTGATCACGATACGCTTGCACAGCGGTTAGATGGTCGGCCATTTCCGGTTTTTCCGTTAGATAGGCAATTAATTCCTTCAGGGTAATGATGGAAATCACTTTGCAGTGATAGTCGCGTTCCACTTCCTGAATAGCGGAAATGTCACCGCGGCCACGTTCCTGACGGTCCAGCGCAATTAATACCCCTGCCAATGTAGCGCCCTGTGCAGCGATGATCTCCATGGATTCACGAATGGCGGTGCCAGCAGTAATCACGTCATCTACCAACATGATGCGACCGGCTAACGGACTGCCGACCAAATTGCCCCCTTCGCCGTGTTCTTTGGCTTCCTTGCGGTTAAAGCAGTAAGGCAAATCCCGGTCATGATGTTCAGCCAGTGCCACGGCTGTGGTGGTGGCAATAGGAATACCTTTGTATGCCGGCCCGAACAGCACATCGAACTCAATGCCGGAATCCATCAGCGCAGCAGCATAAAAACGGCCCAGTAATGCCAGATCACGACCGGTATTGAATAGTCCAGCATTAAAGAAATAGGGGCTGGTACGCCCTGACTTCAGGGTAAATTCGCCGAATTTTAATACCTGTTTGTTGAGCGCAAACTCAATAAACTGGCGTTGATAGGTTTTCATGAATGCATCTCCTTGTGATGGTTCAAAATTATAGGGCCATAAAAAAGCGACCGTCGACAAACCTACGTATAGCGTCAGAACGGTGATAATGAGAAAGAAGAGTAAAGCATCCGCGCCAGGGATGGCGCGGCTTGAGCTTACAGGGAGGTACTTGTAGCGTCTTTACGATCTTCTCATTACGCCGCTATATAGACTTTGTCATCAAACTCAAGCGACCGTCGAGGTCGCTTTAAGAACATGATTAGGCTAATGCCGCTTTCTGCGCCTTGACGATGGTTTCAATCCCGCCTCGCGCTAGCGCCAGCAATGACAACAGCTCCTCGTGGCTGAAAGGCTCACCTTCTGCCGTACCCTGTACTTCAATCATGCGACCATCTTCTGTCATCACCACATTCATATCGGTTTCAGCGACTGAATCTTCCACGTATTCCAGATCGCACACCGCTTCGCCGTTAACAATCCCCACCGATACGGCGGCGACCATGCCTTTCAGCGGGTTTTTCTTAAGCCGACCGCTGGCAACCAGACCATTGAGGGCATCAGCCAAGGCGACACAGGCACCAGTAATGGATGCCGTGCGGGTACCGCCGTCGGCTTGCAGGACGTCACAATCCAGCGTGATGGTGTACTCGCCCAGAAGTTTGAGATCAATAGCCGCACGCAGAGAACGGGCGATCAGACGCTGGATTTCCAGAGTGCGGCCACCTTGTTTGCCTTTTGCCGCTTCACGGGCATTACGGCTGTGGGTTGCGCGTGGCAACATGCCATATTCGGCGGTCACCCAGCCTTGTCCCTGTCCTTTCAGGAAGCGCGGGACGCCTTCCTCTACCGTCGCATTACACAGGACTTTGGTATCGCCAAATTCCACCAACACCGAACCTTCGGCATGTTTTGTGTAATTGCGGGTTAATTTGAGGGGACGTATTTGTTGTGCACTTCGGCCTGCAGGGCGCATGGCTCATCTCCGGCTGGTTTATTGACTGGCGCGCATTATACGGCCTTCATTGCGCTGTGCCTACCGGCAAGACAGATGAAAATTTATGCAACCATGTTACATAGGGTATTGCTGTCGGTTGTGGAGCGCCGCGTTCATGATGTGTAGAATGCCCGCATCGTCTACTATCAGGCTTGCCGATAACACCATGAGTGATTCCCCGCAGACTACCAGAATATTGCCCAAGAAAATCCCCTGGCAACAGCAGGGCAGTACACCGGATTATCGCTTTTCCCTGGCGAATGAACGTACCTTTCTGGCATGGATCCGTACTGCGATGGCATTTCTGGCTGGCGCAGTGGCTATCGACCAGTTTGCGCTTAATCTGGCACCGTTAATGGTACGGGAAGGTGCGGCTATTTTCCTTTCGTTTGTCTCGGCACTGCTGGCATTTATGGCCTATCGTCGCTGGGTTTCCAATGAATTGGCGATGCGTACCGGAAAAAGTCTGCCCTATACCCGGATGTTGATCATTATCGCCAGCTGCATTATCGGTATTTCGGTGATGTTGGCACTGGTCATTTTACTGATTTAAGGCAAGGTGAATGGTGAACAACCTGACTTCACACCGGGATCCGGGTCTACAGCCTGAACGTACTGGGTTGGCATGGTCCCGCACCGCATTCCTGATGCTGGTGAATAGCGTATTGCTGCTGAAAGCCGGATCAATGAAAAATCAGATGGTCATGCTGGTCGCCGGTATACTGCTGCTACTGGTTACTCTTGTCATGTACATCTGGTCCGCACTGCGATTGCGTTTTATCCTGCATACCAACCATCCTTGCTCCGGGCTGACCATTCACATGGCGCGTTTTTTTACGTTAGCTATTGTGGCTACCGCGCTGCTAGTGGCATTGCTAAATATCATCCACCTTATCACCATGGCTTAATACGGTTTTTATTGATGTCAGTCATCAGGGCTGCGTAAACCCGCCATCTTTCAAACTAGTGGGTATATTGGTTTGATCGCTGTTTTAATCCGATTCTACAGCTATAACATTAACCTATGGTTATGGCATTACCATCATTTATTTGGTGTTATTTAATCCCACTAAATTATTATTTAACAATGAGTTAAGTTGTTTCCACGGTATAGCCTAAGGTTATACCCCACTCATAAACAAGTATTCGTCAGTATAGATGCATCGTGGAATAGTCTTATCAATCTCATTTGATCACGGATAAGACATTATGCTGATTCCTCAACCTTACCTGCTTTTCCTTGGTGACGTGACTGATCCGCTAGCGGTAAAAACGGCACGTGGCATTTATTCCTGGCGCCCTGAACAGTGTGTCGGGCAATTGCGTTTGCCGGGCAGCACTGTGTCACTAGGGTTGGACGATCTGAATATTCAGGCCGCTGTCGCCCACGGTGCCAAAACACTGGTCCTGGGTACGGCTAATGCTGGCGGATTTCTTCCACAACACTGGATCGCCACTGTATGTGAAGCTATCACTGCCGGTATGAATGTCGCCAATGGTCTGCATCAGCGCCTGACTGACGTACCGGGTTTGCAGGAATTGGCTGATCAGCATCAGGTACAGTTGTTTGATATTCGCCACATGCGGCCGGAGCTTACCGTGGGTAGCGGTAAAAAACGCAGCGGTAAACGCGTACTGACGGTCGGTACAGATTGCTCCGTCGGCAAAATGTATACCTCACTGGCACTGGAAGCGGCCATGCGTGCGTTAGGCATGAAGGTGGATTTCCGCGCTACCGGTCAGACGGGTGTTCTGGTCGCGGGTGACGGTATCGCCATTGATGCGGTGATCGCCGATTTTATTGCCGGTGCCGCCGAAGCTTTGTCTCCAGCCAACGACGATGATCACTGGGATATCGTCGAAGGACAGGGTTCGTTGTTTCATCCGTCTTATGCGGGTGTCAGCACTGGTCTGATTCACGGTGCGCAGCCGCACTGGCTGGTGATGTGCCATGAAATGGGCCGTCCTCATATGCGTCATTTGCCGCATCAGCCGATGGTCAGTCTGGATGATTGCGTAGAAGCCAACCTGCGGGCCGCCCGGGTAACTAACCCTGACGTCCAACTGGCTGGTTTTGCCATCAATACGTCCGGCCACAATGAGCAGGATGCGCGTGATTACTGTGACCAACTCAGCCAGCAGTTTGGTGTCCCGGCCACTGACCCGATACGTTTTGGTATTGACGACATCGCCGCACTGCTGAGAGACCGAGGATAAGCTGATGCGACAGATGCAGATTGAAACGGTAGAACTGCCGCTGGCCCGACCTTTTTCCATCTCCCGTGGTACTCGTACTGCCGTGACGGTAATACGGGTTACGCTGGAAGAACGTGGTTTTATCGGACGTGGTGAATGTACACCGACTGCGCATTACCAGGAAACCGCCGAGAGCGTCAGCCAGCAGCTGCAAGCAGTACGCCAGGCGGTAGAGAACGGTATCACGATCGATGACCTGCAACGCCTGTTACCGCCAGGCTCGGCACGTAATGCACTGGACTGCGCTTTGTGGCGACTGAATGCGGCACTGAGCAAACAGACACTGTGGCAATACCTGAACATTCAGCCACCGCAATCAGTGATCACGGCCGAAACCTTAAGTCTCGATACGCTATCAAACATGGCGAGTATGGCGCAGGATGCGGTATCCCGCGGTGCGCTGCTGCTGAAAATCAAACTTGATCGTGATCTGATTCTCGAAAAAGTGGCGGCGATTCGGCAGGTGGCGCCCAATGTCACGCTGATTGTCGATGCCAATGAGGCCTGGAGCGGTCTGGATCTCGATTCATTACTGAAATCGCTGGCGGCTTACCATGTGGCGATGGTGGAACAACCCCTGCCTGCCGGTAACGATGCCGCACTGGCGGATTTCGCTCACGCCATCCCCGTATGCGCCGATGAAAGCTGCCATCACCGGGGCGATATTGCCGGGCTGCGTGGCCGCTATGACATGATCAACATCAAGCTGGATAAGTGCGGTGGTCTGACGGAAGCGCTGGCTATGGTGGAAGAAGCCAAACAGCATGGTCTGCGTTTGATGATGGGCTGCATGTTGGGTTCATCGCTGGCGATGGAAGCGGCGTTACCCGTGGCTATTTGCGCTGAACACGTGGATCTGGATGGCCCTATCTGGCTGGCGGCCGACAGTTCGCCATACCTAACCTATAACCTTGGCCGTATCTGGCTATGAGCAACACAACCGGAGTGACGATGACGGATATCACGCAAACTGAACCGGTAGCCGCCACAGCATCCGGGAATGCACCTCGCCCGGTGCTGGAAATCAAAAACCTGAGCGTCAGCTTCAGTGGCCGTTCCGGTAAGCACCTGGCATTAAAAGATGTCTCTTTTACCGTTAACAAAGGTGAAGTGGTCGCGGTAGTGGGTGAAAGCGGCTCGGGCAAATCTGTCACCTCCCTGACAGTGATGGGACTGCTGGCTGAGTCTGCCAAGATTGAGCATGGCGATATTCACTTTACCGCCCGCGACAACCAGCGGCATGCACTGCTGAATCTGAGTAGTGAATCTCGTCGCCAGTTGCGCGGACGGGAAATGTCGATGATTTTTCAGGAGCCGATGACCTCGCTCAATCCGGTGCTGAAAGTGGGCGATCAGATCACCGAAGCGCTACTCGACCACCAGATATGTGATGCCGCCAGTGCGGATAAAAAAGCCCGCGAGTTGCTGCACAAAGTCCGCATTGCGGATGTTGACCGGGTGATGGACAGCTATCCGCACTCACTTTCCGGTGGTATGCGTCAGCGGGTGATGATTGCGCAGGCGCTGGTTTGCGATCCGCAGTTATTGATTGCCGACGAACCCACCACGGCATTGGATGTCACCGTACAGGCCCGTATTCTGCAAATCCTGCGCGATCTACAACAGCAGGGCGACATGTCTGTGCTGTTTATCACCCACGATATGGGCGTGGTGGCAGAAATTGCCGACCGGGTGGTGGTGATGTATCAGGGGGAAGTGGTCGAGCAGGGAAGTGTGGAAGCCATTTTTAAGCGCCCACAGCATGCCTATACTCAGGCGCTGCTGGCTGCGGTGCCTCGCCTGGGGGATATGCAAGACAATGCGTGGCCACGACGCTTTCCGCTGCTGGGCCAAGAGAACCCGGAACCGGAGCAGGATCATATCACCGCACAGTATGACACCCCACCGCTACTGGATGTCCACGGACTGAAAGTTTACTACCCGGTAAGCACTGGCATCCTGTCCACGGTCACCCATCGGGTGCACGCGGTGGAACAGATCGATTTTACCGTCTGGCCGGGGGAAACGTTGGCGATTGTCGGCGAAAGTGGCTGTGGCAAATCCACCACTGGTCGGGCATTGCTGCGGTTGGTAGACAGCGAGAGCGAAAGTTTGTTGTTCCAGGGGAAGGAAATTGCCGACATAAAAGACCGGGCGTTCCAGCCGTTGCGTCGCAAAATGCAGATGGTATTTCAGGACCCGTATGCCTCGCTTAACCCGCGTCTGACGGTGGGTTTCACCATTGCTGAACCCTTATTGTTGCACGGGTTGGTGAAATCACTGGAGGAAGCCACGCCTCAAGTACAGGCGTTGCTGAAAAGTGTCGGTCTGCAACCGGAACATGCTCGTCGCTACCCACATGAATTCTCCGGCGGTCAGCGTCAGCGCATCGCCATTGCCCGCGCTATGGCGCTACAACCACAGATAATCATCGCTGATGAGGCCGTCTCGGCATTGGATGTTTCCATTCAAGCCCAGGTAGTCAATCTGATGATGGAGCTGCAACAGAAAACCGGCGTGTCATGGATTTTTATCTCCCATGACATGGCAGTAGTTGAACGCATCGCCAACCGGGTGGCGGTGATGTACCTCGGACAGATTGTGGAAATCGGGCCGCGCCAGTCGGTATTCAACAACCCACAGCATTCATATACCCGTCGCCTGCTGGCTTCCGTGCCAGTGGCGGATCCTACCCGGCGTTATGAGCGTCAGTTGGATGACAGTGAAATTCCCTCACCGCTGCGTAAGATTGGCGAAGTGGTGGAGAAAACTCGCTATCGGCAGGTCGCCCCGCACCACTGGGTGAGCGAAAGCGAGACCGTAAGTTGAAGTAAGCAAGTTATTATATAAATAAAACAACATATTACAGCACAACATCATAACATTACAGGAGAGACACCATGAAGCTACTATTTAGCCGATCCGCCGTCGCCCTCGGGCTGTCATTGTGTCTGGTGGCCGCATCCCAGGCGCAAGATCTTCGTATTTCCATGTACGCTGATATCACCGGACTCGACCCACATGATACGTCCGATACCCTGAGTTACTCCGTGCAAAGTGGTATTTTCGAGCGGCTGTTCCAGTTTGATAGCCAGATGAAACTGATACCGTGCCTGGCAACGAGCTATACCGGTAACGCTGATGCTACCGAGTTCACCATTACGCTGCGTAAAGATGTGACCTTTCAGGACGGCACGCCGTTTAACGCCGAGGCGGTGAAAGTCAACCTGGATCGCCTGGCTGATCAGACCAAAGGTCTGAAGCGCAACAGCCTGTTCAAGATGATTAAAAGTGTGACGGTACTTTCTCCTACCGAGGTGAAAATCGATCTCAATCAGTCATTCGGTGCGTTTATCAACACGTTGGCACATCCGTCCGCCGTTATGCATAGCCCGGCGTCACTGAAGCAATATCCGGATGAAGCTCAACTGCGCGTGCATCCGGTAGGAACCGGGCCGTTCAAGTTTGAAGAGTGGCAACAGGGCAAAGACGTGAAGCTGGTGAAGTACAATCACTACTGGCAGAAAGGCTGGCCGAAAGTAGACAGCGTGACCTTCTATCCCAGCCCGGAAGACTCTACCCGTGTGGCATCATTGAAATCCGGCCAGTCGGATGCGATCTACCCGCTGCCGTCTGATCTGGTTAGCGCCGTACGTGATGACAGTAAACTGGCGATTCAACGCGATCCCAGCATCTATCTGTACTATCTGGCGCTTAATACCCAACACACTCCGCTGAAAGATATCCGTGTACGCCAGGCATTAAACTACGCTATCAACCGTAACATCTGGTTGAAGGTCGGTTTTGCCGGTATGGGGTTGCCAGCGTCTTCGGTGATGGCTCCGCGAGTCCAGTTCTTCAGCAGCCAGCATACTCCCAACTACACCTATAACCCGGCCAAAGCGAAAGAATTGCTGAAAGAAGCGGGTTATGCCAAGGGACTGGAACTGAACCTGTGGACCACTAACCGTACCGACTATGTGCGTAGCGCACAGTTCTTCAAACAGCAACTGGCGCAGGTAGGGATCAAGGTAACGGTTACGCCGATGGATTCTGGCTCCCGTAACGAGAAACTGTGGGGCGTGAAGGATCCGAAGGATGCGGCGTTCGATATGTATTACGGTGGCTGGTCGCCTTCTACCGGTGATGCTGACTGGGCGTTGCGTCCGCTGTTTGCCACCGAGTCCTGGGTGCCGAAAGCCTACAATGTGTCTTACTACAGCAATCCGGCAGTGGATAAAGACATCATGGCCGGACTGGCTACCGCTGATAATAGCAAACGTGCCGCAGCGTACGCCGATGCTCAGAAGTTGATCTGGAAAGATGCCCCTATGGTATTCCTGGGTGTACCGGACAATCTGGTGGGTAAAGTGAAAAACCTGTCTGGCGTTTACATGCTGGCAGATGGTTCGCTGGTCTTCGATCAGGCTGAGTTCAAGTAATCACGCAGGGAGAACGCCATGTTTGCTTATTTTGTCCGACGTTTGCTGGAAATGATCCCGGTGTTGCTGGTGGTCTCCCTGTTGGTGTTCGGTTTTATAAAACTGTTGCCGGGCGATCCGGCACGAACTTACGCCGGGCCTGATGCGCCGATTGAAGCGGTGGAAGCGGCCCGCGTACATCTGGGGCTGAATGACCCGCTGCCAGAGCAATATATCCACTGGCTGAGCGGTATGGCGCATGGGGATCTGGGTGTCACTTATCGTACCCAGCAACCGGTGCTGAGCGTGATCGAGAAGAGTTTTATGCCCACGATGTGGCTGGCCCTGGCCGGGTTCGCCTGGTCGGTGGTGCTTGGTCTGCTGATCGGTGTGGTGTCCGCCCTTAAACGCGGAAAATGGCAGGATTGGTCGCTGATGAGTATGGCGGTAGGCGGGATTTCCATGCCGCCGTTCTGGCTCGGCTTGCTGCTGATTCAGTTTGTTGCCATGCCGTTTGGGGTGTTCTCTGTCAGCGGTTACAACCGCCCGTCGGACATTATTCTGCCTGCGTTGACGCTGGGTGCCTCGGTGGCGGCTGTAATGGCTCGTTTCACCCGCTCCGCCTTTCTGGAAGTGACACAAGAAGACTATGTGCGTACTGCCCGCGCTAAAGGGTTGCGCAACCGGTTGGTGACCTGGAAACACGTGATGCGTAATGCGTTGATTCCGGTGATCACCATGCTGGGGTTGCAGTTTGGTTTTCTGCTCGGTGGTTCGATTGTGGTGGAAAGCGTATTCAACTGGCCGGGACTCGGCTGGTTACTGATCGAATCAATCAAAACACAAGACCAGCCGGTTATTCAGGCGCTGGTGATGTTATTTGTGTTTGAGTTCATTTTTATTAATCTGCTGGTAGACCTGCTGTATGCGGTGGTCAATCCGGCAATTCGCTTACGTTAGGAGCTGCGATGAATCTTCCTGCTGAGCCCGCTGTGGCGGTATCTCTTGACGAAAGCTCTATCCGTTCACCGTGGAGCGATTTTTTTCACGCCTTTATTCGCAATCCGACGGCGCTGGTTTCCGGTGGATTTATTCTGCTGTTGGTCTTGATGGCGATTTTTGCGCCCTGGTTGGCACCTTATAACCCGATGGACTCGGACTGGATGGCGCTCTCCTCACCACCGTCTTTCAGCCACTGGATGGGGACCGATGATCTGGGGCGCGATGTGCTGAGCCGTATCATTTATGGCGCACGGATTTCGCTGTATATCGGTATTTTCTCTGTCACGCTGGGTATGCTGGTGGGCATTGTGCTCGGTCTGCTGGCCGGCTACTACGGCCGTTGGGCGGATATGTTGATCATGCGTGGTGCGGACGTGCTATTCGCTTTTCCCGGCATGCTGCTGGCGATTGCGGTGGTCGCCATCCTCGGGCCAGGTCTGAATAACGTGATTATTGCGGTGGCGGTATTCAGCGTACCGGTATTTGCCCGTATTGTGCGCGCTTCCACATTGTCGCTCAAACAAGCCGCCTATGTGGAGGCAGTACGCTGCGCCGGTGCGCCGGATCGTATTATCCTGTTGCGTCATATTTTGCCGGGTACGTTGTCCAATGTGATCGTCTATTTCACCATGCGTATCGGCACCAGCATCATCACGGCGGCCAGCCTGAGTTTTATCGGCCTCGGCCCGGAACCGGATGTGCCGGAATGGGGCAACATTCTGGCCATGAGCCGCAGCTCGATGATGGCCGGACAGTGGCATGTCAGCGTATTCCCCGGTCTGGCGATTTTCTTCACCGTGTTGGCGTTCAACCTGCTGGGTGATGCGCTGCGTGATACGCTGGATCCAAAACTGAAAAGCTGAGATATCGACATGACTTGCTACCAACAGGCACGACTGGCCCCACTGCTGCAACGCTGGCGCGATGAGCGCCGACTGGGTTCCCCGCGAGGTATCAGCGGGCCGGGCAACAGTATCAGCGATGTTGCCGGGGTGCGTGTTGGTCATGTTACGTTGGCGGATGGCGGGATTCAGACTGGTGTCACCGCCATTGTTCCGTCCGGCGATAATCTGTTTCTTCAACCGTTGCCTTGCGGCGCGGCGGTACTCAACGGTTTTGCCAAACCAGTGGGCTTGATACAGATTGAAGAATTGGGCCAGTTGCAAACTCCCATTCTACTCGGCAATACGTTGTCGGTTGGCACGCTGTTTACCACGCTGGTGCGGGACGCTATTCATAAAAACCCGGAACTGGGCCGTGAACTGCCCACCGTTAATCCACTGGCGCTGGAGTGCAACGACGGTTGGCTGAATGATATTCAGGCCCTGGCGGTGACGGAATCAATGGCGCAGTCCTCATTGAATAATGCTGCTGCAACGTTTGCACGCGGCAGTGTCGGTGCTGGTCGCGGTATGAGCTGCTTCGGCTTGAAAGGTGGCATCGGTACTGCGTCACGCCTGATTCCGGATCTTGACGCCACGCTGGGCGTGCTGGTTCTGGCGAACTTCGGCACGCTCTCCGCCTTGACACTGGACGGTGTACAGGCCGGAGATGTTATCGCGCCGCTGCTGCCAGAGCTGACACCGCAGCGGGATGCTGGATCGATCATCATTATTATGGCAACTGACGCACCACTCGATGCGCGTCAGCTCAGCCGCATTGCCAAACGCGCCGGGGCCGGACTGGGTCGGCTCGGTAGCTATTGGGGCCACGGTTCCGGTGATATCGCGGTGGCTTTTTCCACCCGATTGATACCACAACCACCGGATGATGCCCGGCTTGAACCCTTACTGAGTGCCGCCGCCGATGCGACCGAACATGCCGTGCTGGATGCCATGCTACAGGCAGAAGCGGTGACGGGTTTTCGCGGACATTATCGACCCACACTGACGCAGGTGCTGGATCGTCTGGTACAGGTTTTTCCCGATTAAGGAACGAGTCATGAGAGTCTTTATTTCAGCGGATATTGAAGGTATTGCCGGTGTGATGCGTCCGGAGCAATGCAGCCCCGGCAATCCGGAATATCAGCTCGCTCGCGGGCTGATGGAACAAGAAGTGAACGCTGCCATTGACGGCGCGTTTGCCGGTGGTGCCACCGAAGTGGTGGTTGCCGACAGCCATGGAGCGATGACCAATCTGCGTGCAGAGAATATCGATGCACGTGCCCGGTTGGTACAGGGCAAACCGCGTGGATTATCCATGGTGGAAGGGCTGCAACAGCAGCCGTTCGATGGCCTGATGTTCATCGGTTATCACAGTGCCGCCGGCGAATTTGGTGTGTTGGCGCACACCATTAATGGCCGTGCTTTCTACCGGGTAAAAATCAATGGCGAAGTCATGGGCGAAAGCGATATTTATGCCGCTGCCGGGGACGAGCTGAATACCCCACTGTGGCTGGTGAGCGGTGACGACACCCTGCAACACTGGATTTCACATTATTACCCGGCGGCGGATTATGTGTGCGTGAAACGGGCTATTTCCCAGACTGCCGCAGAGTCCCTCAGCCCGGAAGCGGCCCGCCAGGCTATCCGTATCGCCGCCACACAAGCGGTACAGAAGGCGCACCGGGAAAAAACATCGCGCATACAGGCACCGTATCAACTGGAAATGATGGTAGCCAAACCAGTTTTGGCGGATCTGTTCTGCCTGATCCCCGGCGTGCAGCGTCAGGATGCGATTACGGTGACTTACACCAGCCAGACCATGGTCGGTATTATCAGCCTGTTGTGTGCTTTTTCTTATCTGGCTACCACGCAGAATTAATGTTTGGCGATAATCTCATCTGTTGAAAAAGAGAAATGCAATGAAACCGGTTATTGTGATCCACGGCGGCGCAGGGGCGCTGACCCGCTCATCAATGAGTGATGATAAAGAACAACGTTATCGTGCGGCTCTGCTGGCGGTTATCAGCCGTGGTCAGGAGATCCTGGCCCAACGTGGTACGGCGCTGGACGCGGTGACGGAGGCGGTTCGTCTACTGGAAGAGTGTCCGTTATTTAACGCCGGCAAAGGTTCAGTGTTTACCCATTCGGGTACGCATGAACTGGATGCCAGCATGATGGATGGTCGCACACTGGATGCTGGTGCCATTACTGGTGTCAGTCATGTTCGTAACCCGATACTCGCGGCCCGGGCCGTGCTGGAGCGCAGCCCGCATGTGATGTTTACCGCAGCTGGTGCTGAAGCTTTTGCTCGTGAGCAAGGGCTGGAGATGGTGGAACCGGCATTCTTTTCTACCGAAGAGCGCTATCAACAACTGCTGAATGCCCAGCAAGGCGCGGGCAAAGTCGTGCTGGATCATGATGGACAAAGCGCGTCAGGCAGTGATGAACCTATCGATCCCAATCACAAATTCGGCACTGTGGGTGCGGTGGCGCTGGATGCTGAGGGCAATCTGGCGGCGGCGACATCGACTGGCGGCATGACCAATAAGCAAGTGGGGCGTGTTGGCGACTCACCGATTATCGGCGCGGGTTGTTATGCTAACAACCAGACTGTCGCGGTTTCCTGTACTGGTACCGGTGAGGTCTTTATGCGCACGGTAGCCGCCTATGACGTATCGGCTTTGATGGAATACGGCAATATGCCACTGCCGCAGGCAGCAGAGCGGGTGGTGATGGAAAAAATACATGCGCTGGGTGGTAGCGGTGGCCTGATTGCCGTTGACCGCTATGGCAATATTGCTTTGCCGTTTAACAGTGAAGGTATGTACCGCGGTTACGCTTATGTGGGTGGCACACCGACGGTGGGGATCTACAAATAATCGTCACGAGTGTGATGATAATGTTGTGCCTCAGCCTGGGATACCTGGCTCACCAGTGCTGAGTGTCATTCCAGTGGTTTCGCCGCTATGACCTATCGACGTGCGTTCTGATATCTGACTAAGTTAGTTGCTTTGCCATTTATGACCTCCTCCCTTTTTTCAAGGGCGGCGTTAACCCGATTTAGATCATGGTGTTACCCCTGCCCTTGTAAAAGGGGGGAGGGGTTGGCATCAGAATGTTTGTTATCAAACGTGGTCACCTCACTCGTGGTGAGGTGGTTGTGGCAGATAAAAATCAAAGCGGTGGCTTTTGGTTTCCAGCGCGGATTGTGCCGGGATACCGGCCAGCGGCGGGGCATAGTCGGGGCGTTTGACCACCACGCGTTTTTTCGCCAGCGCCAGCGCCGGCGCCAGTAGCGCATCAGCATCGTCATCGGTGCCGACCAGTGTCTGGAACACTCGCATCTCTTTTTTCACCAGCGCGCTTTTTTGTCGGTGGGGAAACATTGGGTCTAGATACACCACGTCAGGCGGTGGGGTGATGGCGGCCAGTGCGGTCACGCTGGAAGCATGGATCAGCGTCAGGCGTTCACGTAACCAGCCACCAATCTCAGGATGCCGATAACCGCGCTGTAAACCATCATCCAGCAGCGCGGCGACGACGGGGTTACGCTCGACCATGCGCACACGACAACCCAGTGATGCCAATATAAACGCGTCACGCCCCAGTCCGGCGGTGGCGTCCACGACATCCGGCAGGTAATTCTTTTTGATCCCTACCGCCTTGGCAACCGCTTCGCCGCGGCCACCGCCAAAGCGACGGCGGTGCGTCATGGCTCCTGAGGCAAAATCGACGTAAATTGCCCCAAGTTTTGGTTCATCCAGTTTGCGCAACTCTAGCCGTTGTGGCGTTAACACCAGTGCTATTGTGGCGTTTGGATCGACAACTAATCCCCATCGCTCGGCTAATGCGTTGAGAGGGCCGTTGTCGGCACCCTCTTCGGTCAACAAGCCAATCTTCACTCTTTAATGCCGTAATGGTGCAGCATGGCATCCAGTTTCGGTTCACGACCACGGAAGCGTTTAAACAGTTCCATCGGTTCTTCCGAACCACCACGAGACAGGATGTTATCCAGGAATGATTGGCCGGTAGCGCGGTTGAAAATACCTTCCTCTTCAAAACGGGAATAGGCATCAGCCGCCAGCACATCTGCCCACAGGTAGCTGTAATAACCAGCAGCATAACCACCGGCAAACACGTGGCTGAATGCGTGCGGGAAACGGCCCCAGCTTGGGCTGGGTACGACGGCGACCTGCGCCTTGATTTCGGCCAGTGTCGGCAGGATACGGGC
The DNA here is from genome assembly GCF_002847015.1 of Prodigiosinella confusarubida. GTDB lineage: Bacteria > Pseudomonadota > Gammaproteobacteria > Enterobacterales > Enterobacteriaceae > Prodigiosinella > Prodigiosinella aquatilis. The sequence continues at coordinate 366,711 of NZ_CP025085.1, read as the reverse complement.
ACCTTTGGCCGGGTCGTATTCGGTATGCAGGCGGAAATCAAACAGGCCGAATTCCAACTGACGCAGGATGAATAGCGCAGCCTGATAGTTTTTGGCCGCCAGCATTTTATCCAGCATCGCTTGTGGCAGAGGTTCTCCGGTTTCGTAATGACCAGAGATGAATGCCAGCGCGTCAGGTTCCCAGCACCAGTTTTCCATAAACTGACTCGGTAGCTCGACCGCATCCCATGGCACACCGTTGATGCCAGCGACACCAGCGGTATCGATTTGAGTCAGCATATGGTGCAGCCCGTGGCCGAATTCATGGAACAGCGTCGTCACTTCATTATGGGTGAACAGCGCTGGTTTACCGTTAACTGGGCGGTTGAAGTTGCAGGTCAGGTATGCCACTGGTTTCTGGATGTCGCCGTTGTCTTTGCGCAGACGACCAACACAGTCATCCATCCAGGCGCCACCGCGTTTGTTTTCGCGGGCATACAGGTCGAGATAGAAGCTGCCACGCAGTTCACCATTTTCATCAAACAGATCGAAAAAGCGGACTTCCGGATGCCATACGTCGATGTCCATGCGCTCTTCGGCACGGATGCCATACAGGCGGTTCACGACTTCAAACAACCCTTTTAGTACGCGTGATTCAGGGAAGTAAGGGCGTAGTTGTTCGTCACTGATGGAATAAAGGTGCTGTTTTTGATGTTCGCTGTAGTAGGCGATGTCCCAGGCCTGCAATTCTTCCACACCATAATGTTCTTTGGCGAAAGCGAGCAGTTGCGCCAATTCCTGTTCCCCCTGGGGACGGGCACGTTTGGCCAGATCGGTCAGGAAGTCGATAACCTGCTGTGGTGTTTCCGCCATTTTGGTGGCCAGGGATTTATGCGCAAAACTCTCGAAACCCAGCAGTTGCGCCAGTTCGTGGCGTAGCGCTAGTTCCTCGGCCATGACTTCACTGTTATCCCACTTACCGGCATGCGGCCCCTGATCGGAAGCGCGGGTGGCGTAAGCGCGGTACATCTCTTCACGCAATGCCTGATTAGCGCAGTACATCATAATGGGCTGATAGCTGGGGATATCCAACGTCAGCAGCCAGCCATCTTGTTCTTTGCTCTCCGCTAGCGCTTTGGCTGCTGCCAGCGCGCTTTCCGGCAATCCTTCCAGCTCGCTGACATCGGTGATCAATTTGGACCAACCCATAGTGGCGTCCAGCACATTGTTGCTGTAGAGCGACCCCAATTCGGACAGACGTGCTGTGATTTCACCGTAGCGCTTTTGTTGGTCGGCGGGCAGGGCGATACCGGACAGTTCGAAGTCGCGTAACGCGTTATCCACGGTTTTTTTCTGTGCCACGCTGAGTGCCGCGTAGTGTGTACCGTCACGCAGGTCGCGGTAAGCACGGTACAACCCGGCGTGCTGGCCTACCCAGGTACTGTATTCAGAGAGTAACGGCAGACACTGTTCATAGGCAGTGCGCAGTTCGGGGCTGTTTTTGACCGAGTTCAGGTGACTGACAGGCGAAAAGAGGCGTCCCAGTCGGTCATCACTTGCAGTCAGTGGCTGGCACAGGGTTTCCCAGGTAAAAGGTCCTGACTGTGCGACAACCTGCTCCACCGCCTGACGGCAGTCATCCAGTGCGGCCTGTATGGCAGGCACAATATCTTCCGTTTTTATCCGGGAGAAAGGCGGCAGGGTAAACGAGGTAAGTAATGGATTGGTCATGGCGCAGTCCTGAATAGCGTTGATGATTCCTTGTCCTGTCACTGACAAGGCTGACATAACTTGCGGATTAACCACTAAGATGAGGTCAAAGATTGTGAAAATCAATGGCTGAAAAGCCACCCCGAAAGCATCTTCCATCATGTGACGAAACACCGCACATGTTTTTGGTGGTTTTTACCTTAGAATGCGGGGAAATGCGCAAAACTTCAGGAAAAGCGCTGTATATCGGTATTGGCGGGTTATTTTGTGCACCCGACAGTTTATACTGTGCCAATAATGCTTTTCTGTCTTAGTAGTTAATGCATTGATTCAAAATGAATTTTTTGTTTTATTAGAATGATGTGTACGTATGTTCGTGAGTTCGTCAGCAGTCTGGACCGCGCAGGCTCTGTTTTGTTTATATCAAGTCATCGGAAAGCCATTACCACTATGTTAAGTTACCGTCACAGTTTTCACGCTGGCAATCATGCCGATGTCGTGAAGCATACCGTTCAGAGCCTGATCATCACTGCGCTGAAGGAAAAAGAAAAACCCTTTCTGTATCTGGATACGCATGCGGGTGCTGGACGCTACCAGTTGAAAAGCGAACATGCCGAGCGCACCGGAGAATATCTGGAAGGGATTGCCAAAATCTGGCAGCGTGACGATATTCCCGCCGAGCTCGATCCCTATATGCACGTGGTGCGTACTTATAATCCGAACGGTCAGTTGCGTTATTACCCCGGTTCACCACTGATTGCACGTCAGTTACTGCGTGAGCAGGACAAAATTCATCTCACCGAGCTGCATTCCAGTGATTTTCCGCTGTTACGTAATGAGTTTCAGAAAGATTCCCGCGCCCGTGTCATCAAGGCCGATGGTTATCAGCAACTGCGCTCCCAATTGCCGCCGCTGTCGCGCCGTGGTTTTATTCTGATTGATCCGCCATATGAGCTGAAAACCGATTACCAGGCTGTGGTGGAAGGGATCAAAGAAGGGCACAAACGCTTCGCCACTGGCACATATGCGTTATGGTACCCGGTGGTGCTGCGCCAGCATATCAAACGGCTACTGAAAGATCTGGAAGCCAGCGGTATCCGTAACATCCTGCAAATTGAACTGGCGGTGCTGCCAGATAGCGATCGGCACGGTATGACAGCTTCCGGTATGATCGTGATTAATCCGCCATGGAAACTGGAAGCGCAAATGAAAAGTGTGCTGCCGTGGTTGCATCAGGTGTTGGTACCGGCCGGTACGGGTCATACGCGAGTGGAATGGGTAGTGCCTGAATAAATGACCATAAATTCGACGTCTGTCAGTGTTCAATATCGGAGCGGATAGCATTGCCCTATTTCAGCAATAACAAAAGTGGCCTTTGCGAGAAGGCGATCACTGGCGTTACACTCTAAGCAACTTTTTATTTGCATAAGCATGGATCCCTTGATGACTAAACATTACGACTACCTTTCCATTGGCGGCGGCAGTGGCGGTATTGCTTCGATTAACCGTGCGGCCATGTATGGGAAGAAATGTGCGTTGATTGAAGCGAAATATCTGGGCGGCACCTGCGTTAATGTCGGGTGTGTGCCGAAGAAAATCATGTGGCATGCTGCGCAGATAGCAGAAGCGATTCATCAGTATGGCCCGGATTACGGTTTTGACGTGACGGTGAATCATTTCAACTGGGATAGGTTGCTTAAAAATCGTAGTGCTTATATCGACCGGATTCATCAGTCTTACGACAATGTGCTGGGTAAAAATAGCGTTGATGTGATTCAGGGGTTCGCCCGCTTTGTGGATGCACACACCGTAGAAGTAAATGGTGAGCGCATCACCGCCGAGCATATTTTAATCGCGACCGGTGGACGTCCTACCCATCCGAATATTCCCGGCGTGGAATATGGTATCGATTCGGATGGTTTCTTTGAGCTACAAGCGCTGCCGAAACGCGTAGCGGTGGTGGGTGCTGGTTATATCGCGGTAGAAATTGCCGGTGTGTTGAATGCACTGGGTGCAGAAACACACCTGTTTGTACGTAAGCACGCGCCGTTGCGTCAATTTGATCCGCTGATTGTTGATACATTGCTGGAAGTGATGAACACCGAAGGCCCGACGCTGTATACCGAATCGATTCCCAAAGCGGTGGTGAAAAACGCGGATGACAGCCTGACGCTACAGTTGGAAAATGGCGCAGAACATACAGTGGATTGCCTGATCTGGGCGATTGGCCGTGAGCCAGCTACCGATAAGCTGAATCTGGCGGCGGCGGGTGTTGCGCTGGATGAACAGGGCTACATCGCGGTGGATAAGTTCCAGAATACCAATGTGCAGAACATCTATGCCGTAGGTGACAATACTGGCGCGGTGGAACTGACGCCAGTGGCTGTTGCCGCAGGTCGTCGTCTCTCTGAACGTCTGTTTAACAACAAACCGGACGAGCATCTGGATTACACCAATGTTCCGACTGTGGTGTTCAGTCATCCGCCGATTGGTACCGTAGGCCTGACCGAGCCTCAGGCGCGCCAGCAGTATGGCGATCAGGTGAAAGTGTACACATCATCGTTTACGGCGATGTATACCGCCGTGACCCAACACCGCCAGCCATGTCGTATGAAACTGGTATGTGTGGGGCCGGAAGAGAAGATTGTCGGCATACATGGTATCGGCTTTGGCATGGATGAAATGCTGCAAGGTTTTGCGGTGGCGGTGAAAATGGGCGCTACCAAACAGGATTTCGATAACACCGTAGCGATTCACCCGACGGCATCAGAAGAGTTCGTTACTATGAGGTGATGGTGTGTAGAAAAGCTACTTGTGCAGCTTTTCTAGCGATCAAAATCTGGAAGTTTCAATCATCAGGTCAGGTACTTCGGTATCCTGACCTTTTTTACGACGGGTGAAATTGCAGTCCTGACGAAGCACCCTGATTTATGGGTGACACTGAATTGAGTCCGGGATCAAAAAGCGAGATCTCAAAAAATTCGCAGAGCTAAAAATGTCATCCCCAGGGAATACCGTGAAAAGATATTGAGGCTAATTAATGTTGTCCATTTTAGCAGAGCAGCTCATGACTGGTATAAGTAAAACCGGCTATCGCCACCAATAGTAAAAAAATGGATGAAGTTATAGAAACCTTCCTTTTATTTCGGCTGAAAAACGTCCCTTTTGTGATGAAAATATAAAAAAGTAATATCATGAAATCCATAACTATCCACACACTGGAAAGCACCACCATACTGATACTGAAAGAGCGAGTGATACCAGTGAACTGTGGAAAAAATGAGATGAAAAAAATAATATCTTTGGGATTAGAGATACCAACCAAAAATCCTTTAATAAAACCGGTATTGGTCTGCTCAGAATGGATTGAATCTGATATTGTATTTCCAGTTGTATTATTTTTTCTGAAATCCTGATACAAAGATTGCAGTGCAATGTAGGCTAGAAATAAGCAGCCTGTCAGGCTGATAATATTAAGAAATGTTCTACTGATTGAAAATACGCCAGCAATGACCATTGCTGCGATGGCGATTAACAGTAGAGAAGCCCAGTTTGTGCCAATGCTGGTGAGAATGGCGCGCCGATGACCACAACGAGAAGTTGTATTAATTATAAGCGCTACAACCGGGCCCGGAGTAATGATTAGCAAAAAAATTGATATCACATACAGTGTCAGTAGTGGAATATTCATTACGCGATCTCCTCGTTATTTTTTTTGGGTTTTATGACGAGAGGGCAACGTTGCAAGACAGTATCACCGGGTTCGTTCAACTGATATTGTCTCCATTCATAATTATGGGAACTACCAAAGAATCCCAATTCATCAGGCACAATACCGTTGTTATAATTGCAAACTCGATTTCTGATTCGTTCTCTGACTTTTATACCCTTTTCATCTTGGTTACTTGCAAGAATATCGAAGTTTTTTCTCGGGTTAATAATAAAAACGATATGACTACCCAAATTACGACTTTTAAGTTTTAGATGATGTGGACAACTTATATTAATAAAGAGTTCGATGCCATTAAAACAAAATGACCATAGATGATTATCCGGCTCTGATGGTATGTTGTCCGGCCAGTTGGCGGGATCGTTATCGTGAATCATCTGAAGCTGAGACCATGCAAATGCATGTTCTTGAGCCAGACACTGAAAATCTTGTTTTTCGAAAAATAATACCAAAGGACTATATAAACGCTGTTTAACCGGAACGTCCCTGACGAATTTCGTATAATTCATCATACTGTTTATCAGGTCTGACTGCGGATTCTGTTGTGTTACAAAGGTGAATATTAATGATGTGTTTTTAAAAGCATGTCTGCCAAACAGGCAAGGGAAATGACCATTATTCAGTATATTGTTGAATTCACTATAAGCCTTAATTGACCAATCTTCTTGCATTTGTCCTGGGAGATAATCTCTTGCGATCATCTGAATATCAGACTGTTGATGCAGTTTGCCAGCGGTAATTTTTAATTCCATCGTTCTTTTTCCTTAAGTAAGACATTCATCAATGTAGGGTAATTATCAGGGGAACTGATAAAGTTGAAAAACGGGAAAAAGTGTCGTTTACTATGAGTAAAACTCATTATTGGAGTCTGTGATGGTCAGGAGGCTTCCTCCACTTTATGCGTTAAGGGCTTTCGAACAGGCAGCAAGGTACTCTTCCTTTACCCAGGCAGCGCAGGTGTTATCAATTACTCCCAGTGCAGTCAGCCGACATATCAAAACACTGGAAGAAGATTTTGGCTGTCAGCTTTTTATACGGATCGGGCCCCGTGTAGAAGTAACCACAGCAGGTAGAATATTGGCACAACAACTGCGGGAAGGATTCCATACGCTAGAGAAGGCTTGTGAGATTTTCCGTAGTAACAGCAGTGATCTGCGGTTAAAGGCGCCTTCCACACTGACAATGCGCTGGTTGTTGGGTATTTTACCGGCGTTTAGTGAGGAAAACTCATCTATTCACGTCCAGATCTCCAGTGTCTGGATGGATTTCGATACGATCAACTTTTCTAACGAGCCTTATGATTGTGCAATTTTGCTGGGTAATGGGCATTTTGGCGAAGGCACGATCAGTGCCAGGCTATTTGAAGAGTTGCTGATTCCGGTATGTTCGCCAACCCTGACACTTAATAGTAAATCTGACCTTCATCAGTGCGAATTAATTCATCCCTCGCCCGATCGTAGAGATTGGCGGCGTTGGTTAAAAAGAGCAGGTGATGAACTTAAGATCAATATTCATCGCGGTATGGTGTTTGACACGTTGGAACAGGGAAATATGGCTGCCATCAGCGGACATGGTGTATCGGTGGGTGACCTTGTGCTTAGTCTTCAAGCACTAAAACAAGGGGTGTTGATGGCGCCTTTTAATGAGGCAGTTAGTACGGGTGATGGTTATTATCTGGTATGGCCGGAAAATACGCCTCGCAGATCTAACATCGATAAGCTTTATGCCTTTCTGAAAGAGCAAGTGCCAGCCATAACATGGCCTGATATCGTTTATTTACGCTGACTGCGATTTTCTGACGGGTTATTGCCTACTTGTTCCGATGCTTCGCTACTTCCCTGATAGCGTCCCGGTTTGTGCCAATTCATCAACATGGCATTCATTGCCAGCGCGCTGATGGCTGACCAGAACAGCAGCATCGCGGGCATTTTTGCCAGTGACACCAGAAATACCAGCACATCCAGCAGCATCTGGGTTTTACCGGCATTGATATTGAAGCGTTTATATAACCAGAGTGTGATCGCGCCTGTGCCGCCGACAGAGGCATTATGTCTGGCGAGAGACAGTATCCCCATCCCGATGAATGTTCCGCCGACCAGCGCGGAAAACAGTGGATGGATATAGTTGATGACGATCAGATGAGGAATGGCCTGGGTTAGGATACTGAGTGCAATATTGACGAGCAGGGTTTTCAGCGTAAAACCCTTACCCATCGAAAAATAACAGAAAATCATGAACGGAATATTGGCAATAATAAAAATAATACCAATGGGCAGGGGTATAAAATAGGAAATCAACAACGCAATACCAGCGATACCACCGGTAATCATGCCGGAAAGTTTCAGCATATTCAGGCCGACGGCAATAAATAGCACACCCAGCGCCAAACCGTAGATATCATCTTTCAGCGTGTGGGACGTCGCCGACTTTTTTTTAATGTCAGGCACTGTCCGCAGGATTCTTAGCACGGTATAGATAACCTCACTAAATTGAAAGTGACTTAACTCAGCCATAAGAAATGCATATATTTGCATTTTTATCGCTTAATAATTCAATTGCGCTTTTACCTTAGCACCAATCAGAGAGCGAGTTTTTACTAAAGATCGATTTTATTTGTCGCTTTATGAGACGTTTCTAATGCATTGGTGGCTATTTGCAGCGGTTATCACTCATATAAGGATCATGAATGCCTGCTTGCGCAGGCATGATAGGATCAAGGAGATGGTCTGAAGGAGAAAGGTGCTTAATGAAAAAAGGCAATGGTTTTCCCGAGGATAATGCCGACAATACCGAAATCGGCATCACCAAAGGTGGTGGAAGCAAATCCCAGTTCTCCCATCAGGGGTAATAAAATGGCTGGCAGGAAAGAGATCAGTAACCCCTGGGCAAAGGCACCGATAACCGCCCCACGTCGGCCACCGGTAATATTGCCGTAAACTCCTGCGGTGGCGCCACAGAAGAAGTGGGGCACTAGTCCGGGGACAATGACGCTAAGCCCAAATAGCGGGCAGAGAAACATGCTGATTAACCCAGCCAGAAAGCTGGACAGAAAGCCAATAATGACGGCGTTGGGGGCGAAGGGAAATACCGTTGGGCAATCCAGTGCCGGTTTGGCGTCTTTAACCAGTTTATCTGCAATCCCTTTGAATGCCGGAACAATTTCTGAAATCACCATCCGTACACCGGCCAGAATAATATACACACCGGCGGCAAAAGTAATGGACTGGATAATGGCAAAGACAATGTAATTTTGTCCACTGCTTACCTGCGTTTCAGTGAACTCTTTTCCGGCGATGATCACCAGAACGATAAACAAAATCATCATCGTCAATGAAATGGCAACGGAGGAGTCACGCAGAAAGTTCAGTGTCTTCGGGACTTTCAACTCCTCAATGGAAGGGCTGCCTTTTCCTACCACTTTGCCCACCAGCGCGGCGAGAAGATATCCGGTTGAGCCAAAATGCCCTAGTGCCAAATCATCCGAATTGGTGATTTTACGGGTAAACGGTTGCAGGATTGCCGGACTGACCACCATTAAGGTACCCAGAATCAGTGACCCAATGATAATCAGCCCCGCGCCATGTATGCCTCCGGTGGAGAGAATAACGGCCAGCAAGGCTGCCATATACAGCGTGTGGTGACCTGTCAGGAAGATGTATTTCAGCGGGGTAATACGCGCAAGAATGATATTAACAGCCATGCCAAAAACCATGATCATGGCGGTTTCTGTGCCGAAATTATCCTGTGCCAGGGCGGCAATGACGTCATTATTTGGCACGACACCCTGCATATTGAAAGAGTGTTCAAATAATTGACTGAAAATATTCAACGTGGTTGCAATTAACTTCGCGCCGGCGATGAGAATAACAAAACCCATAACGGTTTTGAGAGTGCCGGAAATAACATCGGAGAGTGCTTTCTTTTGGAGTATTAACCCCAGCAATGAAAAAAGACCGACTAATATTGCGGGTGTTCCGAGAACATCCATCATAATAAATTGCAGCATATGTTACTCCATTATACCGCATAGATCTTGAGATGCAGGAAGGCGGAAACCAAGTAACGAAGATAACGCACCTGCAACCTGAAAGATGGCGGGTATCTGTTTTTAATGACAGTTGTTATAGATGCTCAGACAATATTTCTTTAATTCTGTTATTGTCCAATAAGTTTGTCAGACCAAATACTTTTGCACCGGGTATGTGTATTTGTTCGACAATATCTTTTGCACCCAGAATAATATCGGCATTCTCCGTTTTTGCGGAGGTTAAATCGGTATGGCTGACGGTGGCCTCTTTGCCTAATTCAGTAATTATTTTTTTGACATTCATCTCGACAATAAAACTGCTGCCAAGACCATTGCCACAGACAATCAGTATTTTTTTCATGTTATTCCTCGTTATTATCAATCGCAGTTTGCCAATAGGGTGTGAATGCTTTCTGGTGTATTGGCGGTAATTAATGTTTGCAGGCGAGTTTCATCGCTGAATAATTCAGCGAGTTGGGTAATCATGGCGATATGTTCATTACCTGAAATGGCACATAACATGATTACAACATACACCGGGTCGTTGTCTGGTGTTCCAAAACTGATTCCCTGATTGATATGTAACAGGGAAAGCCCGTTTCTTAATACGCCTTGCTCTGGCCGGGCGTGAGGCATTGCCAAACCGGGAGCCAGAACGTAATAAGGCCCTTGCTGCTGGTGAGACGTGAAAATTGCATCGATGTATTTGGGGTTAATACACTTGTCTGCTATCAGTGGAGCCGCAACACGATGTATTGCCTCCTGCCAGTTGTTAACTGATTCCACAACATGGATTTTTTCAGGTGTAAGCCAGCGGGAAAGCATGAGCACCTCATAACCGGTTGATTGTCGGGTTCAATGTAGGGGATAACATAGTCTCTTTTCTGTGATTCATTTCTCAAAGTTAGCGCTAACATCGTAAAGTGTTAAAAAATAAGTTAACGCTAACATTACAAATGCAATACTGATGAATAGGCTCAGCACGTTGAACGTGCCAAGAGGCCGTTCACGCCCCTTTACGATGGTTTTTGTGGCGTTTGACATGGCGTCGCGTAAGCAATCTCTTTAAGCTTCATCATGTTGTTATTCAGAGTGTTTACACAGGAGAACCGATGAGAGAAAAACGGCGGCGAAGTACGGGGAAAAGTACCCTGGCCGATATTGCCCGTCTGGTCGGCGTGAGTGCCATGACGGCATCTCGTGCGTTACGGGTACCGGAAAAAGTGTCGCCCGCGTTACGTGAAAAAATCGAAGCGGCCGTCGCAGAGCTGGGATACGTTCCTAATCTTGCGGCAAGCGGACTGGCTTCAGCAACCTCTCGGTTGATTATTATGGTGGTTCCCTCGTTTGCAATACCCGGCTGTGCCGCAGTATCGGGGGCGTTGCAGGCGGTGTTAAAGCCGTATGGCTATAACATGATGGTGGTGGAAGCTAACCACTCTTCCGCGAGTGAGAGCCAACTGATTGAGATGCTGCTCTCTTATAACCCCGCGGCAATGGTGCATTTCAATTTTGATAACGCCGAGGATTCTCGTCGCTTGCTGGTCAATTCAGGTTTGCCGGTGCTGGAAGTCGGTGGTGCCAACCATGAGACCATCGGAGTCAGTGTCGGGGTGGATTATGCCCAGGCCGTCAAAGCGCTAATCCGAATGTTGGCTGATACGGGGTTTCGTCATATAGGGCTGTTATGCACCCAGATCAGTAACACTATTTTCAAACAGATCATGAATGGCTGGCATAACGGAATGTTGGGAATGAACCAGTCACCGCACCGGGTTGTGACCACACCCCATCCGCCAACGTTCAGCACCGGACATCAGTTGCTGCCAGAGATTCGCATGACCTGGCCGGAGCTTGACGTGTTGATCTGCACTACCGATGAAGTGGCCTGCGGCAGCATGATGGCCTGCCATGCCGGTGGTATCGCCATTCCCAGTCAACTGGCGATTGCCAGCATTGGCGGCGGCAATCTTTCCGCGGTGTGTTCGCCGCCGTTAACGACTATCGCGCTACCTTATGAAGCGATGGGTAAACTGGCAGGGGAACAACTGTTGGCGGTGCTGCAAGGTGATGACGTTGAGCCGTACCATGAATTGCCGGCTCAATTGATCGTCAGAGCCAGCACCGGTAAACACTGATAGGACCGACCGGGGGTCATGGTAAATAACCCCCCGGACGGCGTTGGCTTATTGTTGTACGTGGTCAAACTCTCCGCTCTCAATCAGAAAATCGATCAGCGCGGTGAGTTTTTTCACATCGTCGAGCGTGATGTTGTGGAAAAGGGCGATGCGTAACTGGTTACGACCCAAGGCACGATAGCCTTCAATACCATGCACCAACCCCTGGGCATCGAGATAGCGGGTCAGTTTATCCACTGAAATGTGGTCTGCCACATCAATCGCGGCGACGGTGGTGGAGCGGTTAGCCGGCTCTGCGACGTAAGCGGATAAATAATCGCGGCTTGCCGCCCACTGATACAGATGTTCCGCTTTTTCTGCGGCCTGACGTTGAACCGCCGTAAAACCGATGGCGTTCATACGCTTCATCTGTTCGGCAAACAGAAACAGCGTCACTACCGCCGGTGTGTTGTAGGTCTGTTGCTGTTCACTGTTGCTGAGGGCATTACGCCAGTCGGCAAAGACCGGAATATAGCGTTGTGGATCGGCGGCGATCTCGGCGATCCGCGCTTTGGCTTTCGGCGAAAGAATGGCAACAAACAATCCGCCTTCGCTGGCAAACACTTTTTGTGGCGAGAAAAAGAACACGTCGACCTTCGACAGATCACAGGCGATCTGGCCGGCGCCGCTGGTGGCGTCCACTGCCAGCAGGCACTGTTCGTTTACTTGTGGTAGTGCGGTGTTCATCACGCCGGTAGAGGTTTCGTTCAGCGTGCAGGCCACCACATCAGCCCCATCAGTAGCAAACTGGCTATGGGCGTGACCGTAATCCACCCGAAGTGCTTGCGCCTGAATCCACGGAATGCGATGGGAAGCTTTGAACCATTTGTCAGAGAACTCGCCGCAAACGTGGTGAATAATGCGTGTTTTGACCAGCCCCAACCCGACCATATCGAACAGCATCGTCGCGCCACCGTTACCCAATACGACACTATAATCATCAGGCACCGACAGGTAATCCCGCAGACCTTGCTGGATTTCCCGGCATAGCGCCCGAACCGGCTCTTTACGATGGCTGGTGCCTAGCAGGTGCGGGCCCTTTTCTTTCAGCACGGTTAAATCATCAAGCTGAATCAGTGAGGGACCACAGCCGAAACGAGGGTCGGAAGGAATCAGTTCGGCTGGTATCGTTATCTCCACGCATTTCTCCTTTTGAAATCAGATGAATTGTCTTTCTTTCTGGCCGGCATTCGCCCAGCCTGTAATCCTGTAATCCTGTAATCCTGTAATCCTGTAATCCTGTAATGAAGATACGCAGGATAAGGGCAAAGGAACATTGATTTTTTCTCATTCAAGCGGCACGGTATCAACGAATGTTTTTTAAAAAGGCAGAGGAACATTATGGCGTCATCACCACTGTGGACGAAGGATAATTACCACATCTCAACCGATAAACAGCAACTCGACAGCGATGTGATCCACGCTTATTTGACGACATCCAGTTGGGCGGCGGGAATCGACCGGGATACGGTTTGTCTTTCAATAGCAAACAGTCTGTGTTTTGGGTTATACCAGCAGAAGCAACAGATTGGATTTGCGCGGATGGTGACGGATTTCGCCACGTTTGGTTATCTGTGTGATGTGTTTGTACTGCCAGCATTTCAGGGCCAGGGGTTAGGTCGTTGGCTGGTGCTCTGTACTCTGGCACACCCAGAGTTACAACGCTTGCGCCGCCAATTGTTGCTGACCTCGACAGCTCCCTGGTTGTATCAGAAAGTCGGCTATCAACCGATTAATCGGGAAAACTATGCCTGGACATTTGTGCGGCCCGATACCTACAAAAATATGCCGGAGCGTTAATCCACGCGTATAAGGGGAGTCACTGTAGACCAGTGATCCTGACGATATGATGAGATTCAGGCACGGTTTTTGTCTTCATTCCCGCATGAGCCGGGTGGCACTTTAATCGGAGAGGGTAATTTATGTATCAGTATGCGCTGGTGGGTGATGTCGGTGGAACCAATGCGCGTTTTGCCCTGTGTGAATTGGCCAACGGCAAGATTTCTCACAGTAAGCAATATGCGGTTCAGGATCACGATAGCCTGGAGGCGGTTATCCGGCTTTTTCTGGATGAGTATGGCGATCTCATGGTTAAAAGCGGTTGTATCGCTATCGCCTGCCCGGTGGTCGGGGATTGGGTGGAAATGACTAATCACAACTGGGCTTTTTCCATTGCAGAAATGAAGCAACATCTGGATTTTGACTGTCTGGATGTCATCAATGATTTTACTGCCGTCAGCATGGCGATTCCGATGCTGGGCGAGGGTGATGTATTGCAAATGGGCGGCGACGCGGCGCTGCCCGGCAAGCCGGTGGCGGTGTACGGTGCCGGGACGGGGTTGGGGGTGGCGCATCTGTTGCCGGTTAATGGGCAATGGATTAGCTTGCCCGGTGAAGGTGGGCATACGGATTTCGCGCCCAATAGTGAAGAGGAAGACGCCATTCTGTGTATCCTGCGGCAAGACCTGGGGCATGTCTCGGCTGAGCGGGTGCTGTCCGGGCCGGGTCTGGTGAACCTCTATCGCGCTATTGTCAAAATCGATGGCCGCACGCCGGACGCGCTGACGCCAAAAATCATTGTTGAGCGGGCGTTGGAAAACAGCAGCGTGGATTGTCGTCGCGTGTTGTCACTATTCTGCGTCTTGCTGGGGCGGTTTGGCGGCAATCTGGCCTTAATGCTGGGCGCTTTTGGCGGAGTTTATATCGCCGGAGGTATTGTGCCGCGCTTTATGGACTTCTTTCAGAACTCCGGTTTCCGCGTGGCATTTGAAGATAAAGGGCGCTTTAAGGCGTATCTGGCGGCTATTCCGGTATTTATGATCACGCATCCGCAGCCGGGACTGTTGGGGGCCGGGGCCTATCTGCGACAGGTGATGGGTTATACGCTGTAAAATGGCGATAACCTGCAACGGGCGTTCTTCCGCATCCTGCACGCACGGTTGATAACAAACGTGTGTGCAAGCGTTTCTCTTCTGTCATCGTCCGCGGGATGATGCCGTCTGGTGAAAGGCTTGTGCCAACCGGGCGATACCGGGTTCGATTTGTTTCATATCGATGGCGTGAAAGCCGAGCCGGAAATAGTTCCCCGGCATCGGTGAGCCAAGAAAATGCGCCTGTCCCGGTTCAATCAGTACACCGGCATGTGCGGCGCGCCAGGCCAACTGTTGGGTGTTGATACCTTCCGGGGCCCGGATCCAGAAGGCGTTGGCATGTTCACTGCCTTCAATGCGGCGGCATTCCGGTAACCAGTGATTGAGCGCGTTATTCAGGCTGTCCCAACGGCGGGCGGAGTCTTCCCGGTAGCGATGCAGATAGGCTTCGTAATAGCCCTGAGCCAGAAAGTGCGCCATCTGATGCTGAATGTTGGTGGGCGGATGGCGATACATCAGCCGTCGCAGTGCCCGCAGTTCATCAATCAATTCCGATGGCGCCACCAGATAACCGAGCCGCAGGCCGGGCGACAGCGATTTCGACAGACTACTGACATAAATCACCCGATTATGCACATCGCTGGCCTTGAGCGCGGCGCGCGGATAGGGGTCAAAGTTGGCTTCCGAATCGTAATCATCCTCGATAATGATCTGATCGTAGCGGCTGGCATGTTCCAACAGCGCAGTGCGGCGTTCGTTGCTCATGCGGATACCGGTGGGCGCCTGATGGCTGGGCGTCACGTAAAAATAGTCGCAGTTGCGGGACATCTCATGTAAGCAGAGTCCTTCGCTGTCCAGCGTATGAGGAATAATCTGCGCGCCCTGTAAGGAAAAGGTGTTTATCGCTTCGCGAAATACCGGATTTTCTACCGCGACGCGGGTGTTACGGTTAAACAACAGTTGTGACAACAGACAGAGCGCGTTCTGCGAACCGAGTGTAATCAGAATTTCGTCACCACGGGCGATAATGCCGCGCTTAGGCAAAATGCGTTTGCGTATCTGTTCGACCAGCAGTGAAACGTCCTGATCGATATTGTCGTACAGCCAATGGTGATCGCGGTGGGTGCCGGTAACCCGGCGAGTCGTGTCGCGCCACTGTTCGATAGGAAACAGTTGGGTATTGGGCTGACCGTAGATAAAGGGATACGGATACTCCATCCACCGCGCCGGTTTCATGATGGCCAGGAAGTCACTGGGGCTGACATTCAGGCGTTTGCCCCATTCTGGTGCCTGCCGGGTGTCGTTGGTTGCCGCCTGACGTGCATAGGCTTCGGCAGAATTTTCCGGTTGGTGGTAATCCGGATGCAGGTAATAACCGCTGCGGGGGCGGCTGACCAGATAGCCATCGTTGAGCAGGCTTTCATATACCAGCGCCACGGTATTGCGGGAAATAGTCAACTGACAGGACAACTTACGACACGACGGCAGTGCTTCATCGGCGGGAAATACGCCAGCCAGAATCGAGGCAATCAGCGTTTCACGCAACTGTTCTTGCAGACTTCGGTTGGCCACAAAATCAATATGCAGACAGTGATCGATCATCTTCCGCTCCTGGTGCTGAATCATCTTCAGGAAAACAAGCAAAAGATGTACCGGAACGTATGCCGTTCTGGGTTTATATCCACATGGAGCATTATCCCTGGTTTCATAGGGATAATGCTCCATGTGGATGTTATCGGGTTAACGGGTTCTTCGTCTGCACGGGGAATAACACATCAATACGTGAGTTACACCGGATCGCGGTCAATGGCGAATGCTGACCACGCCTGACGCACCGGCATTACTTCAATGCGGTTGATGTTCATATGGTCGGGCAGTGTGGCGACATAAAAAATCTGTTCAGCGATATCGTCCGCCGTCAGTGGCGTGGTGCCGTGGTACAACCGATCCGATGCGGATTGATCGCCTTTGGTGCGAACCAGCGTGAACTCGGTTTCGGCAATGCCGGGGGCCAGGTCGGTAACGCGCACCCCCGTGCCTTGCAGATCACAGCGCAGGTTATAGCTGAACTGTTTCACAAAGGCTTTGGACGCGCCATACACGTGGCTGCCAGGATAGGGCCATTGTCCGGCAATCGAGCCGATATTAATAATACTGGCCCCTTTGCCGGTTTTAATCAGTGTTGGCAGCAGCGCGTGAGTCACGTTGACCAGCCCGGTGACGTTGGTATCGATCATGGTGTGCCAGTCTTCCAGCGCCACCGCCTGCGCGGGTTGTGGCGACAGTGCCAGCCCGGCGTTGTTCACCAGTGTTTTCACCGCTTTGAAGGTTTCTGGCAGCCCAGCCACTAGCGTCTGTACTGCGTGGGCATCGCGTACATCCAGTACGGCAATATGGGTCGGCACCTGTGTGGAAAGTTCATCGGCCAGTGCTTTGAGCCGCTCCTCACGCCGCCCGGTCAGGATCAATGACCAACCCTGTGCGGCAAAGTGACGCGCTGCGGCGCGACCAAACCCAGACGTCGCGCCGGTAATAAACACAATATTCTGCATAAAAGGACTTCCTCATCGTGTGCGGTTAACTGGCCGTCGTTATTTTTCCGTGCCGTCATCTCATCCCTTGGTGTTGTACAGACATCCCCGATTGTGAGGCGTCATACTGATTTTGCCTCTGCCCGGTTATCGGTAGTGGCTGTTTTCATGGCGAAATTCACTTTACGGACTGGTTTACCGTTCGCACAGGGCCAGTTGGCGGAAATTGTTGTGACACCCATCTGGCTCAACGATCTCCACTAACTGGCTCTATCGCTCCTGTCGCGTTTATTCCTAGTCTGCAAGACAACCACTGCATTTATGGGTGTCGGGATAACGAGGAGGACGAGAAGATGGCGTTGAAACAGGTACGATCCAACGATGAAGTGCGTCAACTGGATAGACAGTATGTATTCCACTCCTGGTCGGCGCAGGGCGCGTTGAACCCGCTGGTGATCGCAGGTGGGGAAGGATGCCGAGTGTGGGATTATGAAGGCCGCTCTTATCTGGATTTCAGTAGTCAATTGGTGAATGTGAATATCGGTTTCCAGCATCCGAAAGTGGTGGCGGCGATTAAAGCGCAGGCGGATATTCTGACTACTATTTCTCCGGCGACCGCCAATCTGGCACGTGGTGAAGCGGCGCAGCGCATTGTGTCGCACGCACCGGAAAACTTCAGCAAGGTGTTTTTCACCAACGCCGGGGCTGATGCCAATGAGAATGCTATCCGCATGGCCCGGTTGTTTACCGGTAAAGAAAAAATTCTCTCTGGCTACCGTTCCTATCACGGCAACACCGGCAGCGCGATTGGTGCGACTGGCGACTGGCGTCGTTTGCCAAACGACTACTCCCGCGGCCATGTCCATTTCTTTACCCCTTATTTATACCGCAGTGAGTTTCAGGCCACCACGGAGCAGCAGGAGTGTGCGGCGGCGCTACATTATTTGCGGCGGATTATCGAGTGTGAAGGACCAAACACCATTGCCGCCATCCTGTTGGAAACCATTCCGGGAACCGCAGGAATTCTGGTGCCGCCCGCTGGTTATCTGCAAGGGGTGGAGGCGCTGGCGCGGGAATTCAACATCATGCTGATTATGGATGAGGTAATGGCGGGTTTTGGCCGCACCGGTCGCTGGTTCACTTTCCAGCATGACGGCGTGGTGCCGGATTTGATTACTTTTGCCAAAGGGGTGAACTCCGGTTATGTCCCGGCGGGTGGGGTCATTATTTCTGAACGCATTGCCCACTTTTTTGATGATCGGCTGTTCCCCGGCGGACTGACCTACTCTGGCCATCCACTGGCAATGGCGGCGATTGTGGCCACTATTGACGCGATGGAAGAGGAACATGTGGTGGAAAATGCCGCACTGGTAGGTGACGGCGTGCTGGCGGAGGGATTGCACAAGCTGGCTGATAAATACGCCATCATCGGCGATTTACGGGGAAAAGGCGTCTTCCATGCGCTGGAACTGGTTTCTGATCCTGTCAGCAAAACACCACTGTCAGCGGCGTTGATGGCGGAGCTGAAAAAAGGCCTGCTGGATCGTGGTTTGCTCGGCTTCGTGGCGGAAAACCGCTTGCATGTCGTCCCGCCCTGTACTGTCACCATCGCTGAAATTCAACAGGGTCTGGGGATCATTGATGCGGCGTTGGCGGACCTGATGATCGATAAGTAGTCTGCGTTGTTCTGCGGGAGTGATACGGCAGAAGCCCCGTGGTCATCCCCGCGGCAGGCGGGGATCGACAGCTGTTGGACGCTGTCGGATCCATGGAGCCCATTCGTACGGGAATAACACTCACCTTCTTGCCCCATGTAAAAGCAAACTTGTCGTTAATTGCACCAATTTAGCCATAAAAAAGAATTATATGGTGGCTAACGTCCGTTATTTTTATGGATTTGGGTGAAAAATGAACGTTGGCACAGAAATGGCATACGTGATAGCAAGAAACCTAACCATTCGGTCAAAAAATGACATGAAGGGGATAACCGTAATGAGTCAGTTAATGTATGCCGATGCACCCTCCATTGTGACGCTTAAACCTGTAACAGCGGCGGCCAGACCCGCGATCGTGGTGCGCGATGCCAATGTGATTTACCCGTCGACGGACCAACCGGTACATGCGTTAAAAGATATCAACCTGACCGTTCGGCAGGGAGAGTTTGTCTCTTTCATCGGCCCTTCCGGTTGCGGTAAAACCACGCTGCTGCGTACCATCGCCGATCTGGAACCGATAACCTCTGGCGACCTGTTGGTCAACGATATGACGCCGTCTGAAGCGCGTCAGGCCGGTGCTTATGGGTATGTTTTTCAATCACCGGTGTTGCTGCCGTGGCGCACGGTACTGGCCAATGTGATGCTGCCGTTGCAGATTCAGGGACGCCCGCCGGGCTTGTGTGACGCCATTGCTCGTGAACAACTGGCGCGTGTCGGTTTGACCGGTTTTGAGAAGAAATATCCATGGCAACTCTCGGGTGGGATGCAGCAGCGAGTCTCTATTGCCCGTGCTCTGGGATTTGAACCGAAAATCCTGATGATGGATGAACCGTTTGGCGCGCTGGATGAACTGACGCGGGATAACCTCAACCAGCAGTTGCAACAACTGTGGTACACCGAACAGCGCACTATCGTGTTTGTCACCCACTCGATTGCGGAAGCGGTCTACCTCTCCACCAAAATTGTCATCATGACCCCGCGCCCTGGTCGGGTTATCAAAATTATTGATTCGCCGCTGCCGCATGAGCGGGATCTGTCGCTGCGCGATACGCCGGAGTTTATCCGGCTGGCGCAAGAGGTGAGGGCGGCGCTGGTCGAGGGACATCATGAACACTAATACGTCCCTGCGCATGCAAGTATTTCGTTATCACGCGTTGCCCATCGGCGTGGTGGTGGTGGCGGTACTGTTGTGCTGGTATCTGCTGGCGATAGGGTTGAATGCCTCCGGGGCCATTGAACGCACGCTGGCGCCGAAAGGCGCCTGGAGTTGGCGTGATCTGGTGATGGCTACGTTTTCCATGCCGCGGCCGGTACTGCCTACACCGGACCAGATTATCAGCGATATCTGGAACAGTACGACCCAATGGCCGGTCACGTCGCCACGCAATTTACTGTTGCACACCTGGGTGACCGCCAGCGCGGCACTGACCGGTTTTGTCATGGGCGTACTGCTGGGGTTGGGACTGGCCATCTGTATCGTGCATTCCCGCACGCTGGATAAAGCGCTGATGCCATGGATTGTGGCGTCACAAACGGTGCCGGTGCTGGCTATCGCTCCGATCGTATTGATTATTCTCGGCAGTATGGGCATTACCGGGTTATTGCCGAAAGCCACCATCGCCATGTACCTGTGTTTTTTCCCGGTCACCATTGCCACCGTGCAGGGATTGCGTGCGCCACAAAAGATGGAAATGGAGCTGGTACACACTTATGCGGCCAGCCGTATCGATACTTTCTGGCTGGTGCGGTTGCCTTCTTCGCTGCCGTACCTGTTTCCGGCGTTCCGGGTGGCGATTGCCAGTGGGCTGGTGGGCACGATGGTGGCGGAACTGCCAACCGGGGCGCAGGCCGGGTTGGGCGCTCGTTTGCTGACCGGTTCTTACTATGGTAACACCGTGCAGATTTGGTCAGCACTGGTGATGGCGTCGTTGCTGGGGCTGGGGCTGACCGCATTGGTCAGTCTGACCGAGCGACTGGTGATGCGGCGACGTAAGGAGGCGTGATGAAAGCAAAACAGATTTCCGGCACCTTCATGCTGGTCAGCGCAGTGTTGATGATTCTGCTGGCGTTCAGCCAATGGGGATCCGCGCCGGGTCCAGCCTCATTGACGTTGTTGGCGGTAATGTCGTTGCTGTTGGCGGCCTGTCTGGTGGCGCTGTCTGACTCTGCGAGGTTATGGCGGCTGGTGGTGTTGATGGTGCTGGTACTGAGTAGTGCCGGATTATTGATGTCTGTCGATAGTACCGGGGCGACGTACTGGGTAGTCCTGGCCGCGCAGGTACTGCTGGCGATGGTCAGTGTACAGCGCCTGGCGACAGCTAATCTCCGATTGCCCGCCAGTGTCGTGGCAACCCTGTTCGGTTTGTGGGTGGTCTATTTCTGGCAATTGCTGGTGACGGTGTTTGCTGTGCCGCAGGTACTGTTGCCGACGCCGTTCAATATCATACAAGCGCTGTATGACAGTGCGGCGTTGCTGGCTGGCGATGTGGTGCAGACGGTGCTGAAAGCGGTGCTGGTGGGCTATCTGCTGGGCAGTGGACTGGGGATTGTCGTTGGTCTGTTGATCGATAGATTGCCATTCCTGCAACGGGGTTTGCTGCCGTTGGCCAATCTCACCAGTACGGTCCCGTTGGTGGGCGTGGCGCCGATTGCGGTGATGTGGTTCGGTTTTGACTGGCCGTCCAAAGCGGCGGTGATCGTGCTGGTGACGTTCTTCCCGGCGTTGGTTAGTACGCTGGCGGGGTTGCAGGCCAGCGGCAAGCTGGAACGGGAGCTAATGTACTGCTATGCCGCCAGTCCGCGCCGAACCCTGTTAATGCTGCGCCTGCCCGCAGCTATGCCGTTTATTTTTGGCGCATTAAAGGTTAACGCCACACTGGCACTGATCAGCGCGATTGTGGCGGAATTTTTTGGTTCTCCCACCGCCGGGCTGGGGTTCCGTATTTCTACTGAAGCCGCACGTATGCATATGTCGGTAGTATGGGCGGCGATTGTCGTGGCGTCGGTAGTGGGTTCTCTGGTGTATGCCTTATTGGTTCGTCTGGAAAAGAGAATGAATTTCTGGCACCCCTCGGTACGAGGCGTGTCATAACGACGGTAAGAGGTTTTTGCTATAAAAAACAATATTATCAATATGTTAATTAATTATGGTGTTCACGTTAACCCGAGGAGTCATTAGATGACAGTACACTCTGTTTTTCGCCGGCTGCTGCTGGCCGCAGTGTCCCTGACTTTCACTGTTCAGGCGTTGGCTGCCGAGAAGGTGACGCTCCAGCTTAAATGGTTGCCGCAGGCCCAGTTCGCCGGGTATTACGTGGCGCAGGCCAAGGGCTATTACAAAGACGAAGGACTGGATGTCACCATTAAACCAGGAGGGACCGATATTTCCCCGGTGCAGGTGATTGCCGGGAAATCGGCGGATGTGATTGTCGATTGGATGCCTGACGCGTTGGCGGCGCGAGAAGCGGGTGTTCCGCTGGTGAATATCGCTCAGATTTTTGACCGTTCCGGCATGATGCTGACGTGCAGGAAATCCAGCGGTGTGACTACGCCAGCCGATCTGAAGGGTAAAACACTCGGGGTGTGGTTTGGTGGTAACGAATATCCGTTTTTCAACTGGATGAACAAGCTGGGTTACAAGCCCGGTGTCGATATCAACGTGCTGAAACAGGGCTTTAACGTTGATCCGCTATTGCAGAATCAGGCGGCCTGTATTTCCACCATGAACTATAACGAATACTGGCAGTTGATTGACGCTGGCATGAAGAAAGAGGATTTGGTTACTTTCCCATATGAAGATGAGGGTGTCTCCACATTGGAAGACGGCCTGTATGTGCTGGGGCCGAATCTGAAAGATAAAGCGTTCGTGGCCAAAATGGCGAAATTCCTCAAAGCGTCCTATAAAGGCTGGAATGAGGCGGTGAATCACCCGGAAGAAGCGGCGAAGATTGTGGTGTCGGAAGATGCTTCCGGTTCCGCTACCGTAGCGGTGCAGCAACGTCAGATGGAAAACGTCGCTAAATTGATCACCAATGCCAACACACCTAAAATCGGTTATCTTGATCCGGCGGCTTATCGCCGCACGGTGGATGTGCTGTTGAACAGCGGCGGCGGTAGCCCGGTTATCAAGAAAGACCCAGGCGACAGTGCCATGAGTCATGTGGTGTGGGACGCGGCAGCGAAATAATTTATTGCATGAGCACGATTCCTCATTAACTACAGCGCCAGGGAAGGCGAAAGTCATCAACAAACGGCAGGTAAACGTCATGTGGAAAAGCAAGGTGCCAGAGGAACGCGATGTGATACCCGTTTCATCCCGGTTGTTACCGGAAAGTGTCGAAGAGGTCGAAAAAGGCCGCATTCGTCAGGATAATGAGGCGATCATCCGGTTGGCGGCCGAGCGTATTTTTGCCCGTTTCGGTTTCAAAGGGGCCACGATGGCGCTGATTGCCGAAGCCGCCGGATTGCCCAAAGCCAACCTACATTACTACTTCGGTAATAAACAGACGCTTTATCTCACGGTGCTGGATACTATTCTGCATGACTGGTTGTCTCCATTGGATGACCTGCATCCACAAGCCGATCCGAAAACCGCGATTGAGCGCTATGTACGGCAGAAAATACGCTTCAGTTTTGAGCGCCCGGAGGCGTCCAAACTGTTTGCCAATGAAATCCTGCAAGGTGCACCGATGGTGCATCATTTACTGCAAACCGAGCTGCGGCGACTGGTGGTGGAAAAATCCGCCGTGTTAGATCGTTGGATCGCTGATGGGCGGTTGCAACCGTTGGATGCACCACATTTCTTTTTTTCAGTCTGGTCGATGACCCAGACCTACGCCGATTTTGACATTCAGATTGCCGCTGTACTGGGCGATGCCGCCCGTTCGGCTGATGCTCAGGAACGGGCCACCCGCCATGTGCTGACCAGTGTGTTTCGGATCTGCGGGCTGGCGTAACGGGATTACCTCCACCGTCGCCATATTCGTGACAATCCATAAAAAATCGCCCCAAAACCTCCGACGAAGAAGCCAACCGGCCAGTTGGTTTCGTAAGACAGCGCGATGGCTAACCACACCGTCACTAACGAAATAGATACAGACAGAATGACCGCTGGAACCGGACGGTGGGTCAGGGATCGTGCTACTGCCGACGGTGCAATCATTAAGCTAAAAACCAGTAGCGCGCCAACCACCGGCAGTGACATCGCTGTCGCCAGCGCCAGAATAGCCAAAAACCAAATTTCCATTTTTCGCGCTGACACACCTTTAACCTCGGCCAGCTCCGGCGAAATTGAGCTTAACACTAGTGGTGAGAACAATTTTATGGTCACGCCAATCACCAACAGACTTAACAGTGCAATGGGGGTGATTTCAGCCGTGCTTACGCCAAGCACTTCACCAAAAAGTAGTGAGTAAACCTGTTGGGAATATTGGCTGCTCATACTTAAAAATAACGTTCCCAGACTCAAGAGCATCACCAGGGACAGCGCGGTGGCTACCTCATGACGACCCTTTTTCGACAACTGGCTGATGCCGACCACGCCGAGTCCGGCGAAAGTTACCAGGCCGAAAAACGAATTGATTCCCAACAGGCCGGCTAACGCGGCGCCGGGAAACGTGCCGAGAGGTAAGGCATGGGCGGCAAAAGAGGCGC
The DNA here is from genome assembly GCF_002847015.1 of Prodigiosinella confusarubida. Classification (GTDB taxonomy): domain Bacteria; phylum Pseudomonadota; class Gammaproteobacteria; order Enterobacterales; family Enterobacteriaceae; genus Prodigiosinella; species Prodigiosinella aquatilis. The sequence goes on along the minus strand of NZ_CP025085.1, from coordinate 342,320 downwards.
CGCGAAGCACCACAAAAAATCCGACAAACCCGGCCACAATGGCGACCAACGTGACCACAATCCAGGTATTGATCATAAAACTGGAGAACATGTCTAATTCCCCTTAGTGATTTTAAGGTGCGTACAGGTCAGATAGAGGATGAATATCAACGCCACAATAAAAAAACTCACCGGCCAGCCGTGTCCCGGCGTCCAGTAGTAACTATCGTAAGCCAACAGAATTCCGCCCCAGGTTGCGGCCAGTCCGATAATAATCGCCATCAAAATAGCGGTAGCCGGGCGTTTTGCCAGTTGCAGTGCCGTAGCCGCAGGACCTATCAGTAACGCGGTTGATAACACGGCACCGACGGTCATTGAGGAAAGTGCCACCGACAGCGCGAGAACGATCAGGTACAGCAGCCCGATAACCCGGGTTTTTATGCCGTGAATTTCAGCCAGTTCAACGTCGAGAGAACTCAGCAACAACGGGCGATAGAGAATGGCTGTAACAGCCAACGCACCAAGACCCACCAGTAATGCCAGCGGAATAATCGAAGGGGGAATAGCAAACATAGAACCAAACATCACGCTGATTGCCGCACCGGTCGTGCTATGGGTGGTGACATCGAAATATAAAAACAGTGCCGAAAGGCCGAGACCGGCGCCCAGCACAATACCGGTGACTAAATCCCGTTCGCGAGCGCGCCGCATATCGACCAGTTCCATCCCCATCGAGGCCAGAAGCGTCATAGCCAGCAGGCCGGCCAACGGATTAATGCCCAGAAGGAAGGAGAGGGCGCCGCCAGCACTGCTGACATCTGCCAGTGCGTGACCAGCAAAAGACTGGCCACGTATCACGGTAAACACACCGACAACGCCAGAGACGACCGCAGCGCCTCCACCGATAATCAGTGCGGTTTGCACCGGTTGACTGGAAAAAAAGCCCGGTTCAAAAATGGTCATCATTAAAGAATTCATGAGGATTTAAACATTCGAATGGCAGTCGGCCGAGTGTTGATCCGTCTGTGTCGCGGCCGCGCCGTTAGCGGCAATCACCAGTACCCGGTCAAGAACGTGGACCACTTCAATATGATGGCCATACAACTCACTGAGCACATCGGTACGTACCACATCGTCAGTTTTGCCGCTGGCCGCACGACCATTAGCTAAATAGACGATGCTATCCATGGCGGAAAGTAACGGGTTCATATCATGAGCGGAAAGCAGTATCGTGACCTGATGTGAGACGCAAAGATGGCGCAAAAGCGCCACAATCTCCGACACGCTGCGCATGTCCAGATTAGCCAGAGGTTCATCAAGCAATAAAAGCCGGGGACAGCGAATCAAGGCGTGGGCAATCAACACACGCTGCTGCTGACCACCAGAAAGATTTCCGATGCGTTGGTCAGCAAAGCTCTCGGCACCCACCTCTTTCAACATATCATCGACTTTTTGCCTGACCTTTCTGGATGGAAAGCCAAAACCGAGTTGATGTCCATTGAGGCCCAAAGTCACTAAATCCCTGGCTCGCAGCGGTATTTCGGCATCGAATAAGATCTTCTGCGGTACGTAACCGACAGTGTTTATCCCTTGCCTGCCCGTCAGATTATCGATGTGTACGCTACCTTCATTGGCTTGTTGGAAGCCGAGAATAGTACGTAGCAGCGTCGTTTTACCTGAGCCATTAGAACCAATAAGGCCGCAGAACTCCCCGGCCTTAAGGTTAAAGGTTACCTGTTGCAGCACATTTTTGGTGGAGAAAGAAACGCTGATGTTATTGACAGCCAGAACGCTGTCGCCTGCGTGTATCATCTTATTTACTTGCCAGCAGGGTTTCGGTAGAGACGTGGTCTGCCACTGCACGGCGCAGCGCTTTGGTTTCCGCCATCATCCACGACTGATAGGTATAACCCGGTGTTGGCATGGTTTCATATACACCGACCACCGGAATGTGATTTTTCTTGGCCAGACTCAGAAAGGATGCGGTTAGCGGATCGGTAACCTGTTGGTTATAAACAAAGGCCTTAAGTTTATGACTGCTGAATAGATTATTTTGTGCGGTGACATCCTGCGGTGCCGGATCGGTACCGTTCATGATGGCCGCTTCAAGGTTAAATGGTGTCGCGATATGCGCCCCCGCGGCCTGTAACATATAGTCGCCGACCGGCTCGGTTACCGCGACGTCACTGCCTTTATATTTGGCTTTGAAATCAGCAATTTCGGCGAACCAGGGTTTCAGAGACGCATCGAATTTTTTAACGTTGGCCTCAAAGTAGGCTTTTTGTTCAGGCATTGATGTGCTGAGGTCAGCAGCGATTTGTTGCGCGACGGCGGGCATGGTAATCGGCTTGTACCACAAGTGTGGATTTGGTGTGTTATCCGGCAAACCGAGCAGATGTTGCACGTCAATCACATGACGCGTTTTGTTCGGCGCCGCAGAGAGAAACTTATCCGTCCAGGAATCATAACCGAGCCCATTTTTTACCACCAGATCGGCATTGGCTATCTCGGCGGCAATTTTCGGACTGGCTTCAAACGTATGCGGATCGGTGTTCGGATCGGTTTCAATCGCCGTGACGTGAACAAATTTGCCGCCAATTTGTGAAATTACATCGGCGTATTCATTTTCTACCCCGACCGCATTCAATACCGGCGTTGATGCCGCCATCGCTTCACCGGTGTGAACGGAAGCTAAAACGATGACGGTTAATACTGCGCTAAACTTGCCTTTCATCTAAAACCCCTAATGATCAATACATTAAAAACAACAGTGAATCAAATGTTATAACATAACAATATTGATAATCTGGCCGCGCGACAAGGTAATAGTGGTAACCAGTTGTTTAAGAATTAGCGTTTGAGAAATAAATTGGGGTCGCCAGTGAAGAGAAAAACAGGTAGAGAAGTCGCCCAAAACTGATTGAGGACACCTGAACTAAAGAAAAATCAGTCTGATAGAGACCACCCGCTTTCTTTTACCTTCTTTGAACATATTTGCATCAATGGTGGTGCGAAATGCACCAAAAAGATACGAATTTGCAGCCATCATGAAAAATTATGATCAGCTAATCCCTTGTTTTTTGTGTGATCTGGGCCATTGGCAACAATGGCACATAAATCGCATCTCTATCTCTGAAAACTTAACCAATCGGTCAGGATTTTTGAGCGGTAGGGTGACGCCTCGCTCCGGCCCTGTTCAGGAGATACCTATGAGCAATCGAAAACAAGGCAGCATTGACGATGTTAACCGCCACAAGGCACGACTTCGCTTCCGTTACTCCGGTTTTGTCTCGTCAGAGGAGGCCGAGTGATGAAAGGTCAGATTCCCGTGGGCGTGGACGCGCCAGGCATACACAGCGGTCGGCTGGCCCCGGCGGATTATCTGAGTAGCTTCAGCGACAGCACTGTAGCGCTGACACATATTCAGGCGGTGATCGAGGCTGAACGTTGCTACTACTGCTTTGACGCCCCCTGCACCCGCGCCTGTCCCGCCGATATTGATGTACCGAGCTTTATTCACCGTATCGCGCAGGACAATGTGCGTGGCGCTGCCGAAGCTATCTTGCAGGAGAACGTGCTGGGCGGAATGTGCGCTCGTGTGTGTCCGACAGACACCCTGTGTGAACAAGCTTGTGTGCGTAATGCGCAGGATGGCAAGCCGGTGCAGATAGGCTTGTTGCAGCGCCATGCCACCGATACCTATTTTGCCAATCCCGGCCAGCCGCTATTTGTGCGTGCGGCGGACAGCGGCAAAACCGTGGCGGTGGTGGGGGCCGGGCCTGCCGGATTAACCGTCGCCCACCGTTTGGCGGTGAACGGTCATAACGTGGTGGTGTTCGATGCCAGGCCCAAACCGGGTGGATTGAATGAATACGGTCTGGCGACCTATAAAACCCCCCATGATTTTGCCCAGCAAGAGATTGCCTGGCTGTTGTCAGTCGGGGGTATTGCACTGCGGCTCAATCAACGGTTGGGGCAGGACTTCACGCTGGAGCAACTGCGTACTGATTATGACGCGGTGTTCCTGGGTATGGGGTTGGCGGGGGTTAACGCGTTGGGGATCGATGAGCCGGCGCTGGCTGGCGTGCGTGAAGCGGTGGATTTTATCGCCGAACTGCGTCAGTCCGACAGTTTCAGCCAGGTGGCGGTTGGTCGCAATGTGGTGGTGATTGGTGGTGGCATGACTGCGGTGGACGCCGCCGTACAGGCGAAAAAACTCGGTGCCCGCGAGGTCACGATAGTGTATCGCCGGGGTGAGACCGAGATGAAAGCCTCGCCCTATGAGCAAGCGTGGGCGAAAAAGTGTGGTGTTACATTGCGTTACTGGTCCGCGCCGCAGGAAATTCATGGCGAAGAGGGTTGTGTTACCGGCGTCTCCTTTATGGTGATGCAACAGCAAAACGGTGTGCTGGTGGCGAGTGGTGAAACCTTCACATTGCCCGCCGACATGGTGTTGAAAGCTATCGGCCAGACTTATGACGCAGTGCCAGCAGGCAGGACCATGGCGCTCAAAGGTGGACGCATTCTGGTAGACGATCAGGGACGTACCTCGTTACCGGGTGTCTGGGCTGGGGGCGACTGCTGTGCGGACGGACTGGATCTTACCGTGGACGCGGTGCGCCAGGGCAAGATTGCCGCCAAATCCATAGCATTGGCGCTGAGCGTCGCCGGACGGGTAGCGGCTAATGATACGCCTTCACTGGCCAACCAGGAGTGTTCTCATGGCTGATCTCAACACGAATTTTCTGGGTATCAAAAGCCCAAACCCTTTTTGGCTGGCGTCCGCGCCGCCCACCGACAAAGAGTACAACGTGGTACGGGCATTTGAAGCTGGCTGGGGTGGGGTGGTGTGGAAAACCCTGGGGCTTGATCCGCATGTGGTTAACGTTAGTGGTCCGCGTTATAGCACCTTGCGCGGCGCTGATCGCCGAGTGCTGGGCCTGAATAATATTGAGCTGATCACCGATCGTTCGCTGCACGTCAATCTGGAGGAAATTGCCCGCGTTAAGCGCAACTGGCCGGATCGCGCCATTGTGGTGTCGATTATGGTGCCGTGCGAGGAGGTAGCGTGGAAAACCATCCTGCCGTTGGTGGAAGCCACCGGTGCCGACGGTATAGAGCTGAACTTCGGTTGCCCGCATGGCATGAGTGAACGTGGCATGGGCGCAGCGGTGGGGCAGGTGCCGGAATATATCGAGATGGTCACCCGTTGGTGCAAGCAGTATTGCCACTTGCCGGTGATCGTCAAGCTGACGCCAAATGTCAACGATATCCGTTATCCGGCGCGAGCCGCCAGACACGGCGGTGCGGATGCAGTGTCGCTGATTAACACCATCAACTCGGTGATGGGCGTCGATCTCGATTCGATGAGTATTCATCCCAATACCGGCGGAAGAGGTTCTCACGGTGGATATTGCGGCCCGGCGGTGAAGCCGATTGCGCTCAACATGGTGGCGGAAATTGCCCGGGATGCGGAAACGGCCGGATTGCCGATATCCGGCATTGGCGGCATTTCGACCTGGCGCGACGCGGCGGAGTTTATCGCGCTGGGCTGCGGCACGGTGCAGGTGTGTACCGCCGTGATGGTGCATGGTTTTCCGATTGTGCGCGACATGATAAGCGGCCTGTCCAATTACATGGATGAGAAAGGCTACCGCACACTGGAGGATTTCCGCGGCCGCGCGGTCGGCAGTGTCACCGACTGGCGCTATCTCAATCTCAATCATGTTGATAAAGCGGTGATTGATCAGTCGCTGTGTATCAAGTGTGGCCGTTGTCATCTGGCTTGTGAAGACACTTCGCATCAGGCTATCACCAGCATGAAACACGGCGGGCGCCATTTTGAGGTGAGAGAAGAGGATTGTGTGGGCTGCAATTTGTGCGTCTCCATCTGCCCGGTGGAGAACTGCATTACGTTGCGTAGTTTGACACCGGGTGAAATGGATGTGCGTACCGGCAAGGTGGTGAGCGATGAGTACGCCAACTGGACCACCCATCCCAATAACCCGATGGCGACCACGGCGATCAACGCTTGAGTCTCGTCTTCACGCATAAATGAAGGAGAATAGTATGAGTCACAACCTGTTGATTAAAGGTGGCATCGTCGTGAATGCCGACCGCCAGTTCCGGGCCGACGTACTGTGTGTGGATGGCATTATCGTGGCCGTAGGCGAGGATGCGGGTCGGGACGCGCCAAGCGGTGCAGCGGTGGTGGATGCCAGCGGTCTGTACGTGATGCCGGGTGGTATCGATCCACACACGCACATGAATTTTCCGTTTATGGGCACCACCACCGTCGATGATTTTTACAGTGGTACTGCCGCCGCGCTGGCGGGCGGGACAACCACCATCATCGACTTTGTCATTCCCAATCCGCAGCAGCCACTGATGGAAGCCTACCGTGACTGGCGCAGTTGGGCGGAAAAGGCGGCGTCCGACTACAGCTTTCATGTGGCGATTACCTGGTGGGGCGACAGTGTGCATCGGGATATGGGGACGCTGGTTCAGGAAGAAGGGGTGAACAGCTTCAAGCATTTTATGGCTTACAAAAACGCCATCATGTGTGATGACGAAACGCTGATGAACAGCTTTCGTCGTTCACTGGAACTGGGGGCGATGCCGACAGTGCATGCTGAAAACGGCGAAATGGTTTACCTGTTGCAGCAGGAGATCCTCAAGCGCGGCATCACCGGGCCGGAAGGACACCCGCTGTCGCGACCGCCGGAAGTGGAAGGCGAAGCCGCCAACCGTGCCATCGCCATCGCCAATGTGATGGGCATACCGATTTACGTGGTGCACGTTTCCTGTATGGAGTCAGCTGAAGCGATCGCCCGCGCCCGTTCCCGCGGACAGCGTGTGTATGGCGAGGTATTGGCCGGGCATCTGGTGATTGATGACAGTGTGTACCGCGACCCGGATTTCAACCAGGCGGCGGCGCATGTGATGAGCCCGCCGTTCCGGCCGAAAGCGCATCAGGAAGCATTGTGGCACGGCCTGCAATCTGGTCAGTTGCACACCACCGCCACTGATCACTGTACCTTCTGCGCCAGCCAGAAAGCGGCGGGCGGCGACAACTTCACCAAGATCCCCAACGGCTGTGGCGGGGTGGAAGAACGTCTGGCGGTTATTTGGGATGCCGGGGTAAACAGCGGTCGCCTGACGCCCAGCGAATTTGTAGCGATTACCTCCACCAATACGGCGCGGCTGTTCAACATCTATCCGCGCAAAGGCAGTGTTTCGGTTGGCGCGGATGCTGACCTGGTGCTGTGGGATCCTGACGGCAGCAAGACACTGTCTGCTAAAACTCAGCACTCCAGAAACGATTTCAATGTGTTTGAAGGACGTACGGTGAAAGGCATTCCCGCCTATACCGTCAGTCAGGGCGTAGTGGTATGGGTTGATGGCGATCTACGCGCCAAAGAGGGTGCCGGACGTTACATCAAACGCCCGGCATTCGGGCCAGATTTCAGCGCGACGGCGGTATGGGAGCGCGCTCACGCGCCGCAAGGTGTACCGCGTTAATGGTTTGAACAGCGACAGGCTTCATTTCACTGATGAGGAATTTGTTATGAGTAGCGACGTACTATCAGCAACAACAAGCAAGGTGAACACTTCGGATTTGCGGATTGATGGCGAGCGTCTCTGGCAGTCACTGATGGATCTGGCGGTGATTGGCGCGACCCCGAAAGGCGGCGTGTGCCGCCTGACGTTAACCGATCTTGACCGCCAGGGGCGCGATCTGGTGGTGAGTTGGGGCCAGGCGGCCGGTCTTTCTGTCGAGATAGACAAAATCGGTAACGTCTTTATGCGCCGCCCCGGCCGCAATAATACGCTGTCGCCGATTGTGGCCGGCAGTCATATTGATACCCAGCCGACCGGCGGGAAATTCGACGGTAACTTTGGCGTGCTGTCGGCGCTGGAAGTGATTCGTACCCTGAATGACCAGCAGATTGAAACCGAAGCGCCGGTGGAAATGGTGTTCTGGACGAATGAAGAAGGCTCCCGTTTTGTGCCGGTGATGATGGGTTCTGGTGTGTTCGCCGGGATTTTCTCGCTGGAACACGCTTATGCCGCGGTAGATACCGCAGGCAAAACCGTGCGGGAAGAACTGGAAAAAATTGGCTATGCCGGGCCAAACGAGCCGGGTGATCATCCGATCGGCGCCTATTTTGAAGCGCACATTGAACAGGGACCGATTCTGGAAGATGAAAATATCACCATCGGCGTAGTACAGGCGGTGCTGGGCATCCGTTGGTATGACTGTGTGGTGACTGGACAGGAGTCTCACGCTGGGCCGACGCCGATGGCGTTGCGCAAAGATGCACTACAGGTTTCTACCCGCATCATGCAGGAAGTGATTGCCATTGCGGAACGTTTTTCGCCACACGGCCGCGGTACGGTTGGGATGGTGCAGGTGTACCCCAACAGCCGTAATGTGGTGCCCGGCAGCGTGAAATTCTCTATCGATTTTCGCAATATCAACGATGAGAAGGTTGATCTGATGGATGCGGCATTGAAGCATTTCACCCGCCAACTGATAGCAGAAACCGGTCTGGATATCAGCATCACGCAGGTTTCCCACTATCCGGCAGCACCCTTTCATGCTGAGTGTAAGGACGCCGTGCGCAACGCGGCACAGGCGTTAGGCTATTCCCATCAGGATATTGTTTCCGGGGCCGGGCACGATGCGGTGTATATGAGTATGCTGGCACCCACCGGCATGATTTTCATCCCCTGCAAGGACGGTATCAGCCATAACGAAATCGAGTATGCCTCGCCGGAACACGTCACGGCTGGCGCCAATGTGTTGCTGCACGCGATGCTGGAAAAAGCGGGCGTAGCAGGAAGAGGATAAGTATCGCTATAGCGCAACCCCACGTTTCTGCCTTGGCAGGGCAGCGTGGGGGTTGTCGTCGGCATGAAACGCGGGAGGGTGGCGTCGTTTTCGGGCACTACCCGGCTGTTTCCCGCAGCGCCCGCTCTACTTCCTCCGCCAGAATGGCAATCCCCTGCTCGATTTTTTCCGGTTCCGGTACGTAGTTCATGCGCAGGCACTGGTGAGCATGCGGCCACTCCTGTTCCAGACCGGGAAAGAAGTAGTGTCCCGGCACCATCAACACACCGCGCCGCTTCAGTCGCTGGTATAACACTTCGGTGGTGATGGGCAGATCCTTAAACCATAGCCACAGAAAGATAGCCCCTTCTGGCTTATGAATCAGGCAACGCTCGGCGGGCAGATAACGACGGATGATGCTAATCGTCTGCTGAACGCGTTGCTGATAGAACGGGCGGATAACATTTTTAGACAGACGTAGCAGATCGCCGCGTTTAATCATTTCATGGGCAATCGTCGGGCCAATCGAACCGGGCGCCAGACTGATGATGCCATTCATATTGCCAATGGCGGAAATCACCGCTTCAGCAGCAATCACAATGCCGCAACGGGAGCCGGGTAAGCCCAGTTTGGACAGGCTCATGCACAGGATAATATTCGGATTCCACAGCGGTGTGGCGTCGCTGAAGATAATACCGGGGAACGGTACGCCATAAGCGTTATCAATCAGCAGTGGAATCTGATGCTGCCGGGCCAGGCTATCCAGATGCCGCAATTCGTCATCGGTCAGCACGTTGCCGGTAGGGTTGGTTGGCCGCGATACGCAGATCAGGCCAATATCATCGGTAATGTGTAACTTTTCGAAATCAACGTGGTATTTGAATTGTCCTTCCGGCAGGCGTTCAATCTGCGGACGTACCGAGACAAACATGTCTTCGTCGAGCCCTGAATCTGCATAACCGATGTATTCCGGCGCCAGCGGAAACAGCACTTTGCGCAGACCGCCATTTTCATCACGTCCGGCAAACAGATTAAACAAGTAGAAAAATGCACTTTGACTGCCATTTGTCAGGGCAATGTTCTGCGGCCTAATGTCCCAACCTTGTTCGTCGCGCAGCATGTCAGCCAGGGCATTCAGCAGCGTATCTTTCCCTTGTGGTCCATCGTAATTACATAAGGCTTCGGTTAATTTTCCTTCCGCCAGCAAGTCGCGGCAGAGGTGTTGAAAGTAATCATCCATTGCTGGAATATGTGCCGGATTCCCGCCGCCAAGCATGATGGCGCCGGGCGTGCGTAATCCATCATTCAGATCATCCATCAGTTGAGTGATGCCGGAATGGCGGGTGAATTTTTGGCCAAAAAGAGAGAAGTTCATCGATTGTCAATAAAATGTGAAACATGAGTAAACCGCAACCATAACGCTTGTGTCACATTGGTGCAATGTGAAGGCAAAATAATCTGCTTCCGCATTTTGCTGAAGTTGCCACAAAAAACGACATGAAATGCTGAACAGCTACATAGCTTGCGAAACATGATCAGGCGAAGAATATAGAAAAGCTGAATCCGCGTCAGCTTTTACCGATCTATATCCCATTCTGCTGCAATTAACTTAAATATATCTAACAAATCTGTGACTGCCATCTGAAATAATAGCTTGAAAAATAGCAGTTACTCGTCTGGTGATAGCAATCACATTCTGAAAGTGCGCTGATTTGTAGTCTTTGGTTTCCGCAAGCTAAATCAATTCAGCAAAAAGGACGCATGGGATGAAAAAATTACTGGCAATGGGTATTTCTCTGGCATTGGTTTCCTGGCAACTCTCAGCGCAGACTTTTGTGCTGACGGATACTAAAACCAATGTGGAAAAGGGCAACTGGCATATCAACAGTGATGCCATGAAGATTAAGGATCAGCACTTCAGCATTGAGCAAACAGTTCTGCACGGCGGACGTCAGGAAGGCAGTAAAATCATTACCATCACCAGCCCGAATGGGTTGCAGATTACTCTCAGCCCGACCCGTGGCATGGATATATTGCATGTGATTGGCAAAAAAATCCGTCTGGGCTGGGATTCACCGGTGGATGAAGTGGTTAATCCCAACACTATCAATCTGGAAAGCCGTAACGGACTGGGCTGGCTAGAGGGCTTCAACGAAATGATGGTGCGTTGTGGCTATGAGTGGACGGGTCACCCGGTTACCAGCGATGGCATGATTTACACGCTGCATGGCCGCGCGGGGAACACGCCGGCTTCTACCGTGATCGTGGACGTCAGCGACAAGGCGCCGCATCAGATTACGGTGCGTGGTCTGCTGAAAGAAAACAGTTTTAAAAAATCCAACCTGGAAACCTGGACTGAACTGCGCTATATCCCGGGCAGCGAATCCTTCACCATTCATGACGTGTTGACCAACAAATCTGATTACACCCGTGACTACCAGATTATCTATCACAGCAACTTTAGCTCGCCGATTCTGGAGCAAGGGGCGCGTTTTGTGGCACCAGTAAAAGATATTTCGCCATTTAACGATTATGCCAAAGCGGGTCTAAAAGAGTGGCAGGTTTATAAAGGCCCGACCAAAGGCTTTGATGAAATGGTATTCAACATCCAGCCTTATGCGGATAAAGACGGTAAAACCATGGCAGCACTGGTTAATCGTGCCGGAGATAAAGGCGTATCCATTGCGTTTGATACCCATCAGCTACCGGTGTTGACGTTGTGGAAAAACACGGATGGCAAAAGACAAGGTTATGTGACGGGTATTGAGCCGGGTACCAGCTATGCCTATCCGGTGACCATTGAACGCAAACAGGGTCGCGTAAAACATCTACAACCTGGTCAGAGTACGGTATTTGAACTGACCTATAGCTTGCTGAGCAGCCCGGCTGCGGTGCAGAAAGCCGAGCAGAAGGTGAAATCGATTCAGGGTGATCGCACGACTACGCTGACGGAAACACCGATCGCAGTGGAGTGATGGGCAATTAACGCTGACTTCTCTCTGCTAAGGAATACACACATTTCCCTCGATCGGGAACACAAAAACGAAGCCTCCCCCGTTCAAGGGGGAGGTTTCGTTTGATGACAAAGTCTATATAGCGGTGATAATGAGAAGATCGTAAAGACGCTGCAAGTACCTCCCTGTAAGCTCAAGCCGCGCCATCCCTGACGCGGATGCTTTACTCTTTTCTCTCATTATCACCGTTCTGACGCTATACGTAGGTTTGTCAACGGTCTGAGCCTCTCCTGTTCAAGGGGAGGTTTTGTTTGATGGTAAAGCGTTCATCGGGTTGTCAACGCTGGCCCAAGAGGAAGCTGAATTTATTTCAGCACTTGCGGATTGACGCAGTTCTCTTTCACGTTTCCGCTCAGGGCGGCGATCAGGTTATCGACCGCGCAGGCTGCCATACCATAGCGAGTTTCATGGGTCGCCGAACCGATGTGCGGCAATGCCACCACGTTAGACAGTTTCAGCAACGGTGAATCTGTCGGCAAGGGTTCCTGTTCAAAAACATCCAGACCGGCGGCGAGAAGTGTACCATTGGTCAATGCCTCAATCAGCGCCTGTTCATCCACCACCGGGCCGCGGCCAATATTGATCAGTATCGCGCTGGGCTTCATCTTGGCCAGTTTTTCACGGTTGATCAGATGATAGGTCTGCTCGGTTAGCGGTAGGGTGATACACAGAAAATCTGACTCAGCCAGCAGCGTATCCAGCTCGCAATAGCGAGCGCTAAAACGGGTTTCCGCTTCCTGATGGTGGTGGCGAGCGTTATACAACACCGGCATGCTGAAGCCAAAATGTGCCCGCTGCGCGACCGCCAGCCCGATACGCCCCATTCCCAGAATACCGATGGTTTTATGGTGCATATCTACGCCAAACCAGCCGCTGTCAATACTGTCTTGCCACTCACCGGCCTTGACCCGCTCGGCCACTTCAACAGTTCGGCGCGCCGTCATCAGCATCAGTGTTATCACGGCATCAGCGACGGTCTCCGTCAATACGGTCGGCGTATGCATCAGTACCACGCCTTTTTCACTCAGTGCCGTGACATCAATATTGTCGTATCCCACTGAAATGGTGGAGACTGCCCGCAGGCGTGGCAGATGGGCCAGAAATTCCCGCGTGACATTGGCGCTCGAACCGATCAGACCTTCAGTCTGCTGTAACACAGGGTGATCTGTGGACGGCAACCCATCAAAGGCGGTGACGGTAAAATGCTGTTCCAGACGAGCACGTAAATCATCAGGAATGCTTCTGTAGAGGATAACGCCAGGTTTCATCATTCACTCCGAAAGATTGAGGTAGTTAAGAACCCGTCCCAGCAGAGGCTAATGCCCGTGGGGCTCAGAAAGATAAATCATATCAGGCATGATGGGGGCGCTGGCGAGATACTGCAAGTGGGTCTGTGGGCGAGAATGGCATCGGGTGACAATCCATTTTTATTATCCTGTTTTCTCGTCTCTTGAGTCGCCGGGTTTCTGACGGGGAACAACGAGGCGGATTCCACGGACAAACCGATTCCCTGGTCGTGTGAATGTGAGTTTGAAGGTGGCGTTATTCATGGCAGCATTCCCGATGCCAGACAAGGGGGAAAACTGAGTAGACGGTATTGTGAGGCAGTGGCAAAAATAGGAATAATCAGTTTTTATGCCATTGCAGAATCAGCAAGGTTGCCTGGGTTTCCCGTTGAAAACTTTCCTGTACGGCCACAAATCCGTGTTTGCGGTAGAATGCGCAAGCACGGTGGTTTTGTTGATAAACTTCCAGACTGAGAATGGGAAAGTGCTGTTGAACCTGTTCCATCAAGGCTGCACCGACGCCCTGGCCGTAAAAGCGGTGATGCACAAACAGCGCGCCAATGAAACGTTGATCCATTACGCTGATAAAACCCCCGATACCTTCCTGTTCTTCATATACCCAGGTTTGTGACCGGGGAATATAGTGATTGCGTACTAACTCAAGGCTTTCCTGCCAATAATGCGGCGAAATAAACGGATGGGCCAGCGTGGTGCTTTCCAGCCAAAGTGGCAGCAGCGCGGCTAAATCTTGTGGTTGATACATTCTGATCATAAGTGCTGTCCTTAGCGGAAAACGCAGTCTGTCATATGGTCGTTGACTAATCCTCCGGCTTGCATGAATGCATAACAGATTGTGGAACCGATAAACTTAAAACCGCGCTTTTTCAGCGCTTTCGACATGGTATCGGAAAGCTCGGTTTTGGCAGGGACTTCCGCCAGTGTAGTGTAATGGTTGATGATCGGCTGATGGTTGACGAACGACCAGATAAAGTCGGAAAAAGGCTCGCCCTGTGTTTCCATCGCCAGCCAGGCGCGGGCGTTGTTGATGATGGCTTCTATTTTCAATCTGTTGCGGATAATGCCACTGTTCTGCATCAATTCCTGTACATCTTCTTGTGTCATCCGGGCGATCAACTGGGGAGTAAACTGGTAGAAGCAGCGACGATAGTTTTCTCGCTTTTTGAGCACAGTTATCCAGGATAACCCGGCTTGTTGCCCCTCCAGACATAACAATTCAAACAGCTTTAGGCTATCGGTACAGGGTTTTCCCCATTCTTGATCATGATAATCCTGATACAACGTATCCTGCGTAACCCAGCCACAACGTTTCACGATAATTTCCTTATGCTTGTTTAGCCTGTTATACGGTTGCCATTCTGTGACGATGTTGCTATTGATCATGGCCGGAGTGGGTTCTGCCAGCCGCAGTGGTTAGTCGTACATTAATGATTACTTGAACTGAATGCAGATGCAACAGATACCCCCGGCAACAATAATAATGCTGATTTATTTTGATTTAAAAGAATGACAGGGGATACAAATGGGAATGGAGTGGATACTGGCCTATCTGGCACTGGGTGCCGTGGTCGGGTTTATGGCTGGATTACTCGGGATCGGTGGGGGTGGCATTATGGTGCCGATACTCACGGCGTTGTTTGCCATTCAAGGTGTGCAGGAAACGCATCTGGTGCATATGGCTCTGGGAACCTCAATGGCGGCCATCGTGGTGACCGCCATTTCCAGCCTGCGCACCCATCACCAGTATCAGGCTGTGTTGTGGCCGGTAGTATGGCGGATTACGCCGGCGATTCTAATCGGTACTTTTACCGCAACCTGGCTGGCAGCATTACTTCCAACACGGGTGCTGGCTATTTTTTTCTCCTGTTTTATGGCTTACGTTGCGTTGCAGATGGTATTGAACATAAAACCCAAACCCAATCGGCAGTTACCCGGTATGGCGGGTATTTCATTGGCGGGTCTGAGTATTGGCGGCATTTCCGCCCTGGTGGCGATTGGCGGCGGTTCACTAACGGTTCCTTTTCTTACCTGGTGCAACGTGCGTATTCAGCAGGCAATTGGTACTTCGGCGGCGGTCGGACTGCCGATTGCGTTGTCCGGGGCGCTGGGTTATATGATCAACGGCTGGTCGGCAAGTGGGCTGCCTGCGTATAGTCTTGGCTATGTCTCTCTGCCGGCGGTGGTATTGATTTCTGCCGTCAGCTTTTTTACCGCCCCAGTGGGTGCCAGGCTGGCGCATCGCCTGCCGGTAGCTACCTTGAGAAAAGTGTTCGCCGGGTTGCTGGTATTGCTCAGTCTGAAAATGTTGCAAACCGTATTCAGTGGCTAGGTTCCTTAAAAATCCTCATCAGGATGAAGTTGTTGCCGCATTCTGGCTGTATATCTTGCATTCAGAGGGTATACTGGCGCCTTCATTATAAATCCACTTGTACGCGTGCGAATCCAACATGCAAAAGTTTGATACCAAGACCTTCCAGGGCCTGATCCTGACGTTACAGGATTACTGGGCGCGTCAGGGCTGCACCATTGTCCAACCGCTGGACATGGAAGTTGGCGCTGGAACTTCCCATCCTATGACTTGCCTGCGGGCGCTCGGCCCGGAGCCGATTGCCGCTGCTTATGTGCAGCCTTCCCGTCGTCCTACCGATGGCCGCTACGGCGAAAACCCAAACCGGCTACAACACTATTACCAGTTCCAGGTGATTATTAAACCCTCACCGGACAACATTCAGGAACTGTACCTCGGTTCACTGAAAGAGCTGGGGCTGGACCCGACCATTCACGATATCCGTTTTGTGGAAGATAACTGGGAAAACCCGACGCTGGGCGCCTGGGGACTGGGTTGGGAAGTGTGGCTGAACGGCATGGAAGTGACGCAGTTCACCTACTTTCAGCAGGTGGGCGGTCTGGAATGTAAGCCGGTTACCGGTGAGATCACCTACGGTCTGGAACGTCTGGCCATGTATATTCAGGGTGTAGACAGTGTGTATGATCTGGTGTGGAGCAACGGTCCGCTAGGTACAACCACCTACGGCGACGTGTTCCATCAGAACGAAGTGGAACAGTCCACCTACAACTTTGAATATGCCGACGTGGATTTCCTGTTCACCTGTTTTGAACAGTATGAAAAAGAAGCCCAGCAGTTGCTGGCGCTGGAAAATCCACTGCCGTTACCGGCTTACGAACGTATTCTGAAAGCGGCTCACAGCTTTAACCTGCTGGATGCTCGCAAAGCCATTTCCGTTACCGAACGTCAGCGCTACATTCTGCGTATACGCGCCCTGACCAAAGCGGTAGCCGAAGCTTATTATGCCTCCCGTGAGGCGTTGGGCTTCCCGATGTGCAATAAAAAAGAGAGCTAAGAGGCCGTCATGACAGACAAGACTTTTCTGGTGGAAATTGGCACGGAAGAGCTGCCGCCGAAGGCTCTCCGTAATTTAGCGCAATCTTTTGCCGACAACTTTACGGCTGAACTGGATGCCGCCGGGCTGGTTTATCAAACCGTGAACTGGTTCGCCGCCCCGCGCCGGCTGGCACTGAAAGTGACCGGCATGAGCGCCGCGCAGCCCGATCGTGAAGTAGAAAAGCGTGGTCCGGCGATTGCCGCTGCCTTTGGCACGGACGGTAAGCCGACCAAAGCGGCTGAAGGGTGGGCACGCGGTTGTGGTATTACCGTTGAACAGGCTGAACGCCTGGAAACGGACAAAGGCGAATGGTTGCTGTTCCGTGCGCAGGTAAAAGGTGCAGCGGCGCACATCCTGTTACCGGATATGGTCAGCAACGCGTTGGCTAAATTGCCGATCCCGAAACTGATGCGTTGGGGTGACAAAGAAACCCAGTTTGTACGTCCGGTACACACTGTGACCATGCTGTTGGGTGACGAATTGGTGCCGGGTACGGTGCTGGGTATTGATTCCGCCCGTACTATTCGTGGTCATCGCTTTATGGGCGAGTCGGAATTCACTATCGACAATGCCGACCAGTATCCGCAGATTCTGCTGGAACGCGGTAAGGTCATGGCTGACTACGACGTTCGTAAAGCCAAAATCAAAGCGGATGCCGAAGCTGCGGCCCACAAGATTGGTGGTAACGCCGATCTGAGCGACAGCTTGCTGGAAGAAGTCACCTCGCTGGTGGAGTGGCCAGTGGTGCTGACGGCGAAATTTGAAGAGAAATTCCTGGCGGTACCGGCAGAAGCGCTGGTGTACACCATGAAGGGCGACCAGAAATATTTTCCAGTGTATGACAATAACGGCAAGTTGCTGCCCAATTTCATTTTCGTCGCCAATATTGAGTCCAAAGATCCGCAACAGATTATTGCCGGTAACGAGAAAGTGGTGCGCCCACGTCTGGCTGATGCCGAGTTTTTCTTCAATACCGACCGGAAGAAACGTCTGGAAGATCATCTGCCGCGTCTGCAAACCGTGCTGTTCCAGCAGCAACTGGGTACGTTGCGCGACAAGACCGACCGTATTCAGGTGTTGTCTGGCTGGGTAGCGGCCCGGATTGGGGCTGATGTTGAGCATGCGAAACGCGCAGGCTTGCTGTCCAAATGCGACCTGATGACCAACATGGTGTTCGAATTCACCGATACACAAGGTGTGATGGGTATGCACTATGCGCGTCATGACGGTGAAGACGAAAACGTAGCCGTCGCGCTCAACGAACAGTATCAACCACGCTTTGCTGGTGATGAACTGCCGTCTTCTCCGGTAGCTTGTGCGCTGGCGATTGCCGATAAGATGGACACACTGGCCGGGATTTTCGGTATCGGTCAGCATCCGAAAGGTGATAAAGACCCGTTTGCCTTACGCCGTGCGGCTCTTGGCGCGTTGCGTATCATCGTGGAAAAGCATCTGCCGCTGGATTTGCAAACGCTGACGGAAGAAGCGGTACGTCTGTATGGCGACAAGTTAACTAACATTAACGTGGTGGACGATGTGATCGAATTCATGCTAGGCCGTTTCCGCGCCTGGTATCAGGAAGAAGGTCACAGTGTGGATACTATTCAGGCTGTGCTGGCGCGTCGTCCGACGCGTCCGGCGGACTTTGATGCCCGCGTGAAAGCGGTGAGTCATTTCCGCACGCTGGATGCGGCGACCGCGTTGGCCGCTGCCAATAAACGCGTATCCAACATCCTGGCGAAATCCACAGAACCCTTGAACGACAATGTGCAGGCTGCATTACTGAAAGAGAAAGAAGAAATTCAGTTGGCGACGTATGTCACCGCACTTACCAGTAAGCTGGCACCGTGGTTTGCTGAAGGGCGTTATCAGGAGGCGCTGGTGGAACTGGCGCAATTGCGTGAACCGATAGATAGCTTCTTCGATAAGGTAATGGTTAACGCCGATGATCAGCAGGTGCGAATCAACCGCCTGACGCTGCTCAACGAACTGCGTAACCTGTTCCTGAAAGTGGCGGATATCTCTGTATTGCAGTAACGGTATTGAGTAGAAAAGACCAAACGGGGCTGCGGCCCCGTTTGAGTTTGATGACAAAGTGGGTATAGCGGTAATAATGGGGAGATCATAAAGATGCCGCAAGTATCTCCCTGTAAGCTCAAACCGTGCCATCCTTGGTGCGAATGCTGGCTTTCCTCTTCTCTCCCGTCGTCACCGTTCTAACGTCTTACATAGGTTTGTCAACGGTATACATGGTTAGGCGGGAATGCTGCCTGTATCGCTTGATATCTCCTGAATCACCTTCTGCACCCAGGTGGAGAGTGTATATTGGTTGTAAATCTCTTCTGGAATCGGTTTATAAGGTGAGTGGATAAAATCGGGATTGATATGCCAACTCTGATTCAAGATATGAATATTGTTATCGTTATAAAAATCATAATCCACAGTATGAGTATTGGAGGTAATCAGTTTGCGCTGATAAGCCATGGACTCATAAACACGAAATGACAACCCAGCCTGCTGGCCCTGTAGTAAATCCAGAATAGAACGAGAGTTATCTATTTCACGTGCAAGTTCATTACCCAACAATGGTTTATTGGCTATTTTTAGCCTGGTATCCTTTATCTGTTTTCTTTTCTTATCATTATCAGCATAGAAAATAATATTTGATGTGAGTTCAGGGTTCTGGTCCAGAAAATAGATAGCCTGTTTATACCTTGCTTCAGTAAAACTCATAATGGAAAAGACATCATATTCACAGTCCTGATAAAGCATATTACTTTTCCAGTCAGGATCAATATAGTTGTTTATCTTGGTGAAGTGATATTGATTACAGTCTACATGATCGTAGCTGAGCACATGATCAAACTGGCTGAGATATAATGCGTTGTTGGGGGCTTTCTTCAGGCTGTCCCATAACACCGCGACCAGTTTTTGGCTATATTGTTGCAGTATCGTAAAATGTTGTTCGTTAAACAGCTTTGGCTCCGTCATGATGATGGTGTCAAAAGGTTCTCTGCCGATAAAGAAATTATGCAGGCCCAATGTGATCTGGTTATCGAGGGACAGACGTTTGTAATTCTTTCCGGTGATTATTTTATAGATTTTGGCGATGAACCAGTGGCGTGAGTCAAAATAGGTAAACGTGGATAAATCACGATGATCAATATGGATAACGTCATGACCCTGTCTTTGCATCTCCTTGACGATTGGGGTAGCCAGATCTGCCCAGTTCGGGCAAATAAACAGCAAACGCATAATCCATCATCCTTAAAATGCCTACCGCCATGTTAATTCATGATGCAGTAAGAATAATTATTTGATGTCTACATCATAGTGACAATATATTTTTTATTGCGACAAAGTATAACATTGGATGATTATTTGAATCTATGCATACCAGGCGGCTATCGTCTCGGCATCTATAATAGCCTTCATCTTTCAAGATACAGGTGTGCTGGCTTTCCTCTCTCACCCCAGTCACATACCGGAGTATGCTCCTGGGGACGCGCTGCGTTACCGCCTTCTTGCAACTCGAATTATTTAGGGTGCTATCCCTCAATGCGTGCTAAAACACTCGCATAATGCCATTACGTTGCGCCAGACTTGAATTATTAATTCAGGGTCAGACTGACGCCACTTTCACTGCAAAGTTGGGTTAATGCCTGACGCAGGGTAGCGACTTGTTCGGCATTCAGATCCAACTGTGGTTTACGCATGTGGCCGGCATTGAGCCCGCGGATGTTTAGCGCAGCTTTGAAAACGGCCATATTCGCGCCATTGGTCAGTAAATCGCCAAAACGTACCGCAATTGCTTGCCAGCGTTGCGCTTCAGCAAGGTTGCCCTGTTTGAACGCCTGATAAACCTTCACATAAGGTTCCGGGAATACACATGAACAGCCAGAAACGGTGCCATCGCAGCCCATGGTCAACATGCTGGCAAAGAGTTTGTCTGCGCCATGCAACACGGAGAATCCCTCTGCTATATTGAGATACTCCACTGTGCGAGCCATATCGGCAAAACTGTATTTCACACCGACCACGTTTGTCGTGCGCGCCATAATATTTTTGATAACACTGGTTTTGAGATCGTTTGCCGCACACTGTGGAATGTTGTACAGATAAACGGGCATGGTTGTGGGAATGCTGTTCGCCACGGCAACAAAATACTCCTCCATCTCCGTATCGTTACAACCAAAAAACTGTGGCGTTACCACACCAATACCTTGCGCTCCTGCCGCCACCGCGTGCTGAGCAAGTTCGATAGTATCGTCCTGGCGCATGCAACCGACATGGATAAAAACGGGAACTCGGTTTTTAGCGGTCTTAATGACCGTCTCGGCAATGGCTTTTCTTTCTGCCAGTGTCATTCTCAGCATTTCACCGGTCGTGCCACAGGGATACAGACAGTTAACCCCATGGCTGATCAGCATTTCAGTTAGCTGAGCCAAGGCGTCTATGTCAGGGGTATCGTCTGAAGTAAACGGGGTAACCATGGCGGTTGTAACGCCGAATAATTTTGTCATTTTTCTATCCTGTTAGGTGCAATTATGTGATCAAAATGGGGTTTACAAGGCATCGATCAGAACCTTTATCGCTAACATTCCGGGGTCATCCAGACCTTGTGATTTTTCAGGGAACATACGGGCGCGGCCCAGTAAATTAGGACGGGGGCGAAATGTGTTCAGTGTTTGCTGGCAACTGAGCCTGGCGGTGTGCTTCATTTCATCGAACGTGCTGATCGATGTGAGCTCATTAGCCAGGGCGTTCACGATATCCAGGACTGATTTTTGGCCCAATTCACCTTTACCGCGCTGTGTCATGGCCGTAACTGCGGTGGCGAGCAAAGGGGCAATATCATTACAGGCGAGCTGTTTTTTTCCCTTGCAAGATTTCGCCGCGGCCATAAAGGCTGTTGCCATGAGCGTGCCAAAAGAGGATGAACATGCCAGTTGAAATGATTTTGATAGAGTAAACAGTGCCGTTCCCCAGTCCTCATCGAGGTTTACACTATCTTCCCGTGCTTGTGTCCAGCCACGGGAAAAGGTTACCCCTAAATCACCATCACCCAGTTGAGCATCTGCTGCGCAAAGAAATGCCTGTTGTTCAAGTGCGGCCTGTTGAATGCGGGCGATGGCCTGTTTTAAGTGTTCGGTTGTCAGAGTGTTCATGCTGATACCGTCCAGAATGCGCATTGTGCGGGTTGCTGTAACAACGCCTTAAGTTCGGCATCCAACTTACATATCGTCAGCGTGGCGCCGGTCATTTCCATCGAGGTGGCATAGTGTCCGACTAGAGGCATGACCAGGGTGATGCCAAGCGCGTTTAAGCGTTGGTGTAAGTGGCGATAGAGAATATAGAGCTCTTCTGGCGGTGTTGCGCCAAGAGAGTTGACGAGCAGTGTTATTTCATCTCCCGATGCCAGCGGCATATCGTCGAGCAGGCGTTGTAACATTTCGTCGGCGATTTCATCCGCCGATCTCAGTTTGTCACGCCAAATGCCTGGCTCCCCATGTATGCCGATCCCCATCTCGATCTCATCATCTGCCAGAGAAAACGTTGGCTGTCCAACGGCGGGAACCGTACAGGGGGTCAAAGCGCATCCGATAGAACGCGTGGCGTCTGCCGCTTTTTGCGCTACTCGGGCCACTTCATCCAGCGATGCCAACGTCTCAGCCATTGCGCCCGCTAATTTAAACGCATAAACCATGCCTGCCACACCACGACGTTTGTGTTTTTCATGCGGCGGAGCGGAGGCAACATCATCGCTCAGAAGTACGGTGCGGCAGGTAATATTCTTTTCAAAGTCAACGGTTTCGGCTGCCATATCAAAGTTCATGATATCGCCACCGTAGTTACCATAAAGTAATAACACACCGTTACCCTGGTCGGCATAGCCGATGGCCTGCGCCATCTGTATCGAGGACGGAGAGGAAAAAACGTCGCCGACGGCGGCGGCATCCAGCAACCCTTTGCCCACATAGCCGGTAAAAATAGGCAAATGTCCGGAGCCACCGCCCGTAACGATACCCACTTTCCCTTTCTGCGCGGGTGCCCGGCGTGTAATCACCCGGGGAACGGGTTGCTGATAATACTCACTATGTGCGAGGCATAATCCTTCCAGCATTTCATCAACATAGTGTTCGGGATGGTTCATTATTTTTTTCATACCACACTCCTTTTAAACGCTATTCCGATAGTCAGAATCAGGCTGTTTTTCGAAAGGATCTGATCAAGGCCATGGCTTGCAGAACCACGACGATGAGAAATAAGAAGGCTAAAACACCGGCGACCGGGCGTTCGACAAATGCCAGTAAATTACCGTCAGATTTCAACAGGGAAGAGAGAAGGTTCTTTTCCAACAGCGGGCCCAGAATCATTCCGAGAATAATGGGGGCGATAGGGTAACCGTCTCGCTGTAACAGATAACCAATGATGCCCATGACCAACATGACAACAATGGATGCCATGGAGTTATTGATCGCATATGCGCCCACAATACTGAAAACAATCACGATCGGATAAACGATGTCTTTATTGACAGTCACAATCTTCTTCAGGAAGCTGACGACCAGCAATGCGAGGGGAATGAGCATCAGATTGGCGATAAAGAACAGGATAAATACCGCATACAGTTTTTCGGGCTGGAATAGAAAAAGCGATGGGCCTGGCTGCATATCCTTCATGTACAACACCCCAATGATGATTGCTGCGGCAGAATCACCTGGAATACCAAATACGAGAGACGGGATCCAACTACCCGCCAGACTGGCATTATTGCTGGATGAGGCATCGGCAATGGCATCCTCTGAGCCTTTCCCGTACTGCTCTGGTGTGGCGGATAATTTTTTGGACAACGCATAGGAGATCCAGGCCGCTATGTCTGCTCCGGCACCGGGGAGTGCGCCAATCAGTGTGCCAAGTACACTACTGCGAAGGATACTGAACTTGCGCCTTAGCAACAGGCTGCCCAACCCACTGAATATATTCAGAGACACTTTCTTTTCATGCAGTTGACTTATGCTGAGTGGTCGCTCTTTGAAACGATTAGCGTAGTATTCGATGGCTCCGGCAATAGCAAACAGACCGATCATGGCGGGAATAAAACTGATGCCTTCCAGCAGCGCCACCTGTCCAAAGGTAAAACGAGCCTGGCCGGTAAAATCATCATAGCCGATGGTTGATAGTGCCAGACCGAGAAATAGCGCCAGCATACTTTTTACAATTTCCTGACCGGCAATTAATGTGGCGCAACTAAGACCGAGCAACGCCAACCATACATATTCAAACGAACTGAAATTCAAGGCAAATTTGGCTAATCCAGGCGCGGCAACCGCCAGAATGATTGAGCCAATAACCCCGCCGATAACTGAACTGACTAAACCTAATCCCAATACCCGGTTGGTTTTTCCTTGTAAAACCAGCGCATGCGCATCATCAACATAGGCCGCAGAAGCGGGAGTTCCTGGAATATGTAATAGTGCCCCCGGAATATCGCCAGCATAAATAGATGACGCGCCGACGGAGATCATTAATGCAATGGCCGGAATCGGATCAAGAAAGAAGGTGAAAGGCACCATTAGCGCCACCGCCATTGTGGCGGTCAGTCCGGGAATGGCACCAACGAACAAGCCAAATAATCCGGCAGCAATGATTGCCAGTATGGCACTTAGATTAATATATGAAAAAGCATTAATCAGCAGATCCATCATCGCTCCTGGTTAAAATAATTTACCGGCAGGTAATGCTACCAGTAGAACTTTGGCGAATAAAAGATAGATAAGCGATGAAAATACAATGGCGAGTATTGTCATCCATATCCGATGCGTTCTGATAAATTTTAACATCAATGAAAATAATATAATGCTGGTGGTAATAATAAATCCAAGATAGTCGACAAATAATAGATAGAAAATAATGGGTGTAATAACAATAACACTGCCAGTGATGGTCATGCTCTTATTGGGTAATGACCGCGATTTTTTCACTGCTTTTATACTAAACTCTAATAGAGAAAATATAATAATACCGACACCCACGAATGCTGGCATAAATCCAGCGCCAAAATTACCAATATCCCTTAAGACATATTGACTATAACCCAGTAGGAAACAGCCGAAAGCAAAAAATATTACAGGTGAGATAAGTGTTTTTTTCATTTTTCTTCAAGTGCTACCTACGTAGCACTCTCCGGTGTATTACTCTGCTTTTAACAATTCGCCGAATTTCTGGTCTTCCTGAGCCATAAACTGAGTTACATCATTGCCATATAATGCACTGACTTCAAATCCTTGCTTATTGGCAAAAGATTGTAATTCTCCTGACTGGTAGACTTTTTTCATCGCCGCAATCAATTTATTCTCTATATCACTCGGCAACGCTTTGGGAGCGGCTAATACATTCCAGGCAGTTAATGTCCAGTTATAGCCGGTTGCTTTTTTAAACACTGGAACATTGGCATAGAGTTTTGACGGTTCCGGCGACATTATTGCCAGATGGCGAACCATTCCGGCATCAACCATACTTTTCGCTTCGCCTGGCGATGAAGTGATGAAATCAATTCCCCCGGAAACCAATTCCTGTAATGCGGCGCTTGATCCCTGAGACGGAATATATTTCACGCTACTGGCGGGCAGACCGGCGCTTTTCAACATCCCCAGTAGATTAAGGTGCCAGATGGAATTTAATCCACTGCCTGATGCTTTCAACTTACCTGGATGTTTTTTGATAAAGTCGATGAGTTGGGTGGCATTCTTGTAAGGCGAGTCTTTCGCTACTTGCAATCCACCATAGATAACGGCCAGTCGGCTGATTGGTGTGTAATCGGCGTAAGTAAGATCAGTCATTTTCTGATGATGCATCAAGGCAATTTCTGCCGTGACCACACCAAGGGTATAACCATCCGGCGCGGCTCGTTTCAGGGCATCATGCCCGACTACGCCGCTGCCGCCAGTACGATTAACTACGTTGACGTTGACGCCCAGTTCTTTCTGTAATCCCTGAGCAACCAACCTTGCGACAGTATCGGTATTTCCTCCCGCGCCCCAGGGGACAATTATCGTAATGGGTTTATCGGGCCATGCGGCAAATACGGAGCTGGATGTTAATATTGTTGCCAGAGTTAATAACTTAATCATTGATTTTTTCATACTAATCCTCGTTATACAGGTAGGGTAACGATTTTAATAAATTCCACTGGTGCTATTTTTATATAATTATTTAATTGCCATGATGCATTTCTAAACGACGAGTGACTTTTTCATGAGTTGGCATGTTAGATACCCCTTCGTGTTCAACAAATACCGCCGTGAATGCTAATGCATAATTTACCGCGTCAATAAGTTGAGAACCTTTCGCCAATTCAGCCGCCAGTGAACCGTTAAATGCATCGCCTGCACCCATCGCATCAACCATGACTGAAGGTAGTGCCGGCAAATGTTGGAATATACTTCCATCAAAAACCAGGCACCCTTTTTTCCCTAAATTAAGAATGACTTTCTTTTTTTCAGGTCCGGCTATATTTTTCATGGCTTTCTTAGCCGAAGCTAAATCGCTTATTTCTATACCTGACCATTTTTGAGCTTCAATTTTGTTGGGTATAATATAATCAACATAGGGATAAATCATTTTTGCTTCATTTGAGTAAGGCGCAGGATTGAAAATGATCTGAGTCCCTACTGAATGAGCAAATTTAACGGCTTTTAGCTGCGCCTCAACATTTATCTCGCCCTGTATGAGTAATATATCTGTATCGCGTAAATAGAGGAGGACCGCATCTATCTCTTCCTGCGTTATCGTAATATTTGCGCCAAGATAAACGGCAGTAATATTACTGTGCGTTTCTTGCGAAAAATAGGTCATGGCGCTGCCCGTGGGTACGGTTGACGACTGGTAAAGCGTGAAGGAGTCAATACCTGAACTTACCAGGTGGTCATGTGCATAAGTACTGAAATGATCACACCCGACTTTCGCAATAAAATGAACATTTCCTCCAGCCCGGCTGGCAGCCAATGCCTGATTAGCCCCTTTCCCCCCTGGCCCAAATCGATTTTCCTTTGCCATAAGAAGCTCACCTTCCAAAGGAAAGTGGTCAACAACAGCAATGATATCCACAGAGAAGGATCCTAAGACACAAACCTTACCAGAGACGGGATGACCCTTGTCTTTGTACAGAAAATCCTGATTTTTACTCACTAACTCTTGCATCAACGCGCTGACATTCAACCCCATTGTCTGCCATGACAAGGGTTTGACCACATGTTCGACAATCATGGCACCACCGTGGCAGCGTTGAACCAGGCCACTTGCTTCGAGCTGAGTGAGATCACTACGAATCGTTTCTTTCGTGACGCCATACTGCCTGGCAAGAGAGGTTACCGTTGCCTGACCCTGACTACGTAGTGTGTTAAAGATTTTTTTTCTACGCTCTTCAACGAACATGGTTGCCTCCGGTAACTGGAATAGAATGTTAACAGAATGATAAGGGGCGAGTTGCGAGGTTCATCAAAGGAGAGTGTAAAAAGCAAAAGCAAAACCAAGTTTAAAATGTGATGCATTCCACAGTAATAGCCTGTTTTATTATTTCATCTGCTGTTTATTTCTATTTATCAATAAATTGTATTTATTGTGCCACATGGTATTGCTGATTCTCCCTTATGATTTTTTGTCTGCTCAGGCTCAAAAATGACCGGCCGATGGTTGATCAGCCGGGCGTTTTTGATTAGCGGATTACCCGGTATGCGTGGCGAAATGCTTGCCTGGCAGTATCATGCCGCGCTGGGGGTAATCAGTATCAGCAATTGTCCCGCCTGCACCGGGTGACCGGGTTGGTGTTGTAACGTGTGAATCGTCCCGGTTACTGGCGCGGTAATCGGGATTTCCATTTTCATCGACTCCAGGATGCCCACCGTTTGCCCCGCGTTGACCCTTTCCCCCGGTTTTACCAGCCATTGCCAGACGCTGCCTGCCACCTGACTTTCCACGCCGCAGCAGTCATCCGGAATCACCTCGTCAGTGCTGTCAGTATCGTGCAGGCCGCTGTCGAAAGTGAACTGGCCGTCGGCGCGCCAGCGCGCCAGCTCTTCATCAAACGCCTGTTGACGACGCTGCTGAAAGGCGTTAATCCCGTCCTGCTGTTCGATCAGATTCTGCTGATAATCTGCCAGACAGAACCGGCCTTCCTCTGTCCGTAACGGATAATCCCCCCACGGAAAGCGTTCACGGATCGTCAGCAGCTCGTCCGCCGACACCGGATAAAAGCGAATCTGATCGAAGAAACGCAGCAACCACGGTTGGCGGAAGGCGTCGGTTTGGCGATCCCGGTTCCACATTTGTAGCGTACGACCAACAAACTGGTAGCCGCCAGGGCCTTCCATACCGTATACACACAAATAGGCTCCGCCAATACCGACAGAATTTTCTGCCGTCCAGGTACGTGCCGGGTTGTATTTGGTGGTGACCAGCCGGTGGCGTGGGTCGATCGGCGTGGCGACCGGCGCACCGAGATAGACATCACCCAGTCCCATCACCAGATAGCGGGCGTCGAATACTATATCTTTGACCTGATCCACTGAATTCAGCCCATTGATGCGCCGGATGAATTCGATATTACTCGGACACCAGGGCGCACCGGGTCGTACTGATTGTGTATAACGGGTGATGGCTTGCTGACAGGCATCGTCATTCCAACTCAGCGGCAGCCAGACGGTGCGGGATGGCACGGTTGCGTCACGCAGGTCGCCGAGCGCGTCATCAGCACGCCGTAAGTGTGCCAGCAGGCGATCTCGCGGGCATTGCAGGCTATCGAAATGCACCTGTAGGGAACGGATGCCCGGCGTCAGTTCCTGTTGTCCCGGCAATGGATGCTGCTCCAGCCACTGCATCAGCGCATGTACCCGAAAACGCAGGGCAATATCCAGTTGTTGTGCGCCGTATTCCAGGAGTACGAAACGGTCACCCGCGGCCAGACACATAACGCAGGGGCGCTCACCTTGTGCGGGCTGACTGAACAATACCGGTGAAGGACGGCCTGGTTGTGTTTCATCAGTTAAACACTCATCAGCCAGATATAAACTCTCATCGTCCAGGCACCGTCCGGCGGCGATGGCGGTTTCAGCCTGCTGCGCCAGTGCGTCAGCCTGTGCCAGTGTTACCGGCACAAAGCGGATGTTGTCACCGGCTTTGAGTTGCCCGAGTTTCCACAGATCGGCGGCAATCACTGTGGCCGGACAGACAAACCCGCCCAGCGATGGACCGTCCGGCCCCAGAATTACTGGCATGTCACCGGTAAAATCCACCGTACCAAAAGCGTAGGCATTGTCGTGAATATTTGACGGATGCATACCGGCTTCGCCACCATCACGGCGCGCCCATTGTGGTTTAGGGCCAATCAGTCGGACACCGGTACGACTGGAGTTGTAGTGCACCTGCCAGTCAGCGCTGAAGAAATTATCGATATCTTCGGATGTGAAATAGTCCGGTGCCCCGTGTGGCCCGTAAATCACCCGCAACTGCCAACGGTTACTCCAGTCCTCCCGTGCCGCGCTCGCCGGTTGTTCCTGGGTTTGCGGTGCTGTCAGATGCAGTGTGTCTCCGGCGCGTAGTGGGCGTCCGGCGTGGCCGCCGAATTTGCCGAGAGTAAACGTGCTGCGGCTGCCGAGATACGTTGGGCAAGTCAGGCCGCCGGCCAGCAGCAGGTAACTACGACAGCCCGCGCCACGAATGTCACCGAGAGTCAGTGTCTGGCCACGACGGGCATTGCACACCTGCCAGCCAAGTATCGGTTCACCGTCCAATTGCGCACTGATGTTCGCTCCGGTGATGATAAAGGCGCAATCATGGTTAAAGCATAGCGTCGGGCCGCGCAGGGTAATTTCCAGCCCAGCGGCATCAGGCGCGTTACCCAATAATTGATTGCCCAGCCGGAATGAACGGCTGTCGAAGGGACCGGAAGGCGGCACACCGACATGCCAGTAGCCGGTACGGCCAGGCGAATCCTGAAGAGTGGTGAGGGTGCCACCGCTGATTACCTCCAGCGTGGCGGGTTGCCATAGCACATTGCTCAGCGTGGCGGTAATGATATTACCTTGTTGGATCTCGGGGAGTGTCAGCAGATGGCGCAGCCAGGCGAGATTGGTTTCGATACCGTACAGCGAGGTGGCATCCAGCGCCTGCGCCATACCATGCAGTGCAGCAGCGCGGTCAACGGCATGGACAATTACTTTCGCCAGCATCGGGTCATAAAGCGGCGAAACGTCACTGCCATTGTCCAACCAGTGGTCAATTCGCAGTGTTGCGTCGGGAAGGTTATCCGGGAAACACACTTCACTCAGCAGACCGGCGCAGGGCTGAAACTGTTTGGCGGGATCTTCCGCATACAGTCGTACCTGAATGGCATGACCGCGAGGCGTGGTGTGTAGGCTGGTCAGCGGCGGCAGGCAACCGGCGCCGAGCTCCACCATCCATTGCACGATATCAACGCCAAACACCTGTTCGGTGACGCCATGCTCTACCTGCAAACGCGTATTCACCTCCAGAAACCAGAATTGCTTCTGCGTTTCATCGTAGACGTATTCCACGGTACCGGCGCTGCGATAGTTGACCGCTTGGCACAGCCGGACAGCGGTGGTCTGCAATTGTTGCCGTATCTGGTCACTCAGACCGGGAGCCGGGGTTTCTTCGATGACTTTTTGGTTACGGCGCTGGGCGGAACAATCGCGTTCCCCTAATGCCATCACGTTGCCGTGACCATCGCCAAATACCTGTACTTCGATATGACGGGCGCGGGCGATGAATTTTTCCAGAAACACGCCGTCATCGGCGAAATTATTACCCGCCAGCCGTTTTACACGGGTAAAAGCGTCAACCAACTCAGCTTCATCGTTGCAGCGCTGCATGCCGATGCCACCACCACCGGCGGTACTTTTCAACATTACCGGATAGCCAATCATCCGTGCCTGTTCACCGGCGCTCGCCAGTGAGGTGAGCAGCTCGCTGCCGGGCAGTAATGGAACCTCGTTTTGTCGGGCCAGTTCACGTGCCCGATGTTTGAGGCCAAAGGCCGATATCTGTTCCACTGTCGGACCGAGAAACACCACCCCCGCCTGTTCACATCGGGTCACAAAGCCGGCATTTTCACTCAAAAAGCCGTAACCGGGATGAATCGCCTGCGCCCCGCTTTTGGTGGCGATAGCCAGTAATTTTTCCTGATTCAGATAGGTATCCCGCACCGGACCGTCGCCCAGTGGCCAGGCTTCGTCCGCCTGACGAACATGCAGGGAATGGCGGTCCGCCTCGGCGTATACGGCGATGGACTGCACACCCATTCTTTTCAGGGTACGGATGATACGCACGGCAATGGCGCCACGGTTGGCAATCAGTACGCGCTCAAACATGACAGAATCTCTTACGGGCAGGTCGTCCTGCGGAGTACAGACGCATACAGTGGGTCGTCCCACGCGTCAGTATGTTCCGGAAGTGGTGTCTTACCAGATGGCAACTTCAATCGGAGTAGGGTTGTAACCGTTACACGGATTGTTGAGTTGCGGGCAGTTGGAAATCAACACCAGAACATTCATTTTTGCCACCATTTCCACATATTTTCCTGGCGCGGAGATACCGTCAGCGAACGTCAGCCCACCGTCTTTGGTCACCGGGACATTCATAAAGAAATTGATATTGTGGGTGATGTCGCGCCGGGTCAGGTTGAACTCCGGATGTTCTGCTACTGCCAACATCCAACTGTCGCGGCAGGCGTGCATATGGCGTTTTTCCAGATCGTAACGCACGGTGTTGCTTTCGGTAGCGCAGGCGCCGCCGAGTGTGTCGTGGCGGCCACAGGTATCCGCCACAATTTCCAGCATCGGGCGTTCTTCATTGGAACGCAGTACGCTGCCGGTGGAAAGGAACACATTCCGCTGGCTGCGTAATGTGTCAGTCACGCTATAACGCTCGGCGGTATCGTCAGCGTTAAAAAACAGCGTATCGGCCGCTTGATTACCTTCCAGATCGGTAATACGCAGCGTTTGCCCTTCCATTACGCGGTACAGCCAATAATCACCGGCGTTAATGGTGCGACGATAACCGGCGGTGTGGATATCTCGGTTGCTGGTCTGGATCATCATCAGACTCCTTGCGGCAGTTCGGCCAGATAATAAAGCGTGTTATTGCGCAGCCCGCGGCGGTTCTCTGCACGTTCGAGACACAATGCCGGCAATGGCGCCCGTTCATGGTCGATGGTCAATGCCACCGGATGGTGCGGATAGTCGCTTTCCTGACTGAGCGGATGCGGGCAGGTATGCATGATAACCAGGGTATCCATGGCAAAACGCAGGGTTACGCTGGCTCCGGCCTGGCCTTGCTGTTCCAGTTGCAGTGTACCGTCTTCGGCGGCACTGACGCGGGCGAAAAAGTTGACACAGGCGGCCATATCCCGTTTGCCAAGACCATATTTCGCCAGTTCCACCAGAAAGCTGTCATAGCCGTTTTGATGCCGTTCGTTGCGGGCCTGCTGATAGTCCAGCGTGCCGAACTGTTTGGCAATGTGTGCGCTATTCGCGGTACCGCACACGGTTTCGTGCCAGCCGAAACTGTCAGCTTCAATGCCACAGAAAATGCGCCCCATGTCGGAATAGAGACAATGCCCGGCCGTGAGACGGAAAGTGTGCTGGCACTTCAGTGTATCCGGCGCGTTATAGCGTTCCAGCAGGTTTTCCGGATTGTAAAACAGCATACCGAGATTAGCGCCACCTTCGGTATCGGTAATCCGCAGCGCGGTACCCCGGCGCATGATCAGCGACCAGTGCGACCCGGCGGGTAATTCGGTTTGGTAACGTTCGTTCATGGTTTTTCCTCCGTTCAGGCGACGCGTCGCCCTTCCATCAGTTCCCCTACGGAATCGCGCACGCCAGCTGGGGCGCGATCCAGTGGGATATCGTAAGTAATGCTCGCGCCCCAGGCTTCGGGAGCCTGCGGGTCGTGGCGGATTTTGTCGAAAACCCATAGCCGCGATCCGAGAGAGAATCCTTCCTTCAGATCGTGGGTGATCATGAAAATGGTCAGGCGGTACTCCCGCCACAATTGGGTGATCAACTGATGCATTTCATTGCGGATACCCGGATCCAGGGCACCAAACGGTTCGTCCAGCAACAGGATCCGCGGATGTTTAATCAGTGCCTGAGCCAGCGCCAACCGCTGTTGCATTCCACCGGATAGCTGATGCGGGTACTTGTGCTGTGCCTGCTCCAGACCGACCTGCTTAAGCATAGCCTGTGCCTGTGTGCGGATGACCAGGCGACGTTTTCCCCACACGCGGCCCAACCAGCGGGCCGCGGTGAATTCGGCGCCAAGCATCACATTTTCCAGCACACTGAGATGGGGAAAGACGGAATAGCGCTGGAATACCACGCCGCGGTGTTCATCTGGTTCTTGCGGGATGGGCGCGCCGTCCAGTAACAGTTCTCCGCTGCTGGGACTCTCCGTTCCCAGCAGCATATTCAGAAATGTGGTTTTTCCACAGCCGGAGGCACCAACGATGGAGACAAATTCACCTTCTTCCACTGACACGTTGAGCTGCTCTAGCACCACTTGTCCGTCATAGTGTTTTCTGAGATTTTTAAGCGTTAACAATGCCATGATGACTCCGGGTTATTTGGCGTAATACCATGGCCAGCCACGACGGCTGATGACCCGCAACAGGTAGTCCAGCGCAAAGGCCAACAGCGTGATCCACGCCACATATGGCAGGATGACATCCATTGCCAGATAACGGCGCATCAGGAAAATGCGGTAACCCAGCCCATCGGTGGCGGAGATGGCTTCCGCAGCAATCAGGAACAACCAGGCTGAACTTAATGACAGGCGCACTGCATCCAGCAGGCGCGGCATCAGTTGCGGCAAGATCACGCGCCATAAAATCTGTGCACTATTGCCACCGAGGGTTTGCGCTTTCACCAATTGTTCCCGTGGGATGCTTTGCACATGCAACTGCAAATCGCGGATGATGAACGGCGTAATGCCCACCACGATCAACACCACTTTGGAGACTTCCCCCAGTCCGAAGCAGATAAACAGAATCGGTAGTACGGCCAGTGGTGGGATCAGCGCAAACAACGTAATCAGTGGCGACAGTACCGCCCGCACCGATGGCAATGCGCCGCAGAACAGGCCGAACACCAGCGCCAGCATCGCGCTCAGCGCTACTCCCGTGAGCAGGAGTAGCAGGCTGGCGGCGGTGTCCACCCATAGCAAATACTGGCCAGTGCGATCATTGGGTTCAAACGCCATACGGTGGATAGCGTCTGCCATGGTGCTGATACTGGGCAGCAATTTGTCGGCCGCGTTGACGGCTAGCCGGGCGTCGGAGGCCATCAGATAGATCAGTAACAGCGCCAGCAGTGGCAGAAACCCCATCATCCCGCGTGTTAGCGGCACTGGCTGGTAGTTGATTAGTTTGCGCATCTGGCGTCTCCCGGATTACAACTTGTTGGCCACCGCCAGCTTTAGAAATTCGTCGCTGAAGCGCAATTTGACATTACCTGTATTACCCCACAGTCCGGCTGGTGTCGAAACGCCCACCACGTCGGCACTGGGTGCACCATCGCCTAACAGACCGTGATGGAATGAAAATTCGGCTACCGATTGCATGGTGGTTTTCAATTGAGGACTGCTTACGAAATCCAACGTCAGTTGTGGTGTGGTGAAGAGATGCGTTGCCGCCAGTTGAGCGTCGAAACCGGCCAGATCAGTGCCGGAGTCCTGCCCCATAAAAGTACGAGCGCGGCGGGCCTTGGCTGAGTCGCCGGACATCGTCCGCAGCGTTTCATACCAGGCGCCGGTTAGTGCCTTACCCAGTTCCGGATGTTTTTTCAGGGTTTCGGTATTCACGACCAATAAATCGAGGATTTCACCGGGAATCTGGGCGGAAGAGAATACCAGGTGACTGTCTGGTTGCTTTTCAGCTTCGGCCAGCAGCGGGTTCCAGGTAACGATGGACTGTACGTCCTTGGTCCCGAAAGCTGCCACCAGGTCGGCATCCGCAGTGTTCACCACCTTGACGTCTTTTTCCGTCATGCCGCTTTTTTCCAGCGCCCGAGCCAATAAATAGTGCGACACGGAGAACTGTACCAAATTGATGGGTTTGCCTTTCAGGGCATGGAGGTTGTTGGCACCTTTGATCAGGATGCCGTCGTTACCATTGGAATAGTCGCCGACAATCAGCGCGGTACTGTCAACACCACCGGCAGCCGGGATCGTCAGCGCGTCCATGTTGGTCATGGTACAGCCGTCAAAACCATCGGAAGTGTATTGGTTAACAGATTCGATGTAGTCGTTGACCTGAACAAACTGGATATTAATGCCATATTTGTCGGCCCATTTCTTGACGATACCCTGTTGCTGGGCGTAATCCCAAGGCATCCAGCCGGCATAAATAGACCAGCAAAGTTTAAAGCTGGGTTTGGCCGCGAGGGCAGTGGTACTGAATAGTACAAAAGTACAAAGAAGCAGTAAGCGTTGAATTGTTTTCATAATGACGATTCCTCTGACGTTGGGCAGCAATAAAAAGCAGGAGGGCGGCGAGCATCTATCTCGCTGTATCCTCCCGGGCTTTTATCCCGCCGTGTAACCGCCAGAGGGCGGTCGGTTACTCTCGGACCTGCGTCGTTAAACCGGAACCCTAGTAACCCATTACCAAATTGTCTGGCGACACCGGTTGCCCGCTATCGCTCCTGCCATATTAAAGGTAAGCAATAATCTTGCCAGCCTGTGTTCAACATTGAATCAAGGTCTGAATGGCCGGGTGTTGTCCTGGTTATCCACGGGCAAGAATGCCTTGTCGACCTATTTTTTATGGACACGGTCTCGCGCTGGCTAACCTGGTTTTTTGTGGTGTCACTCGTCCGTTGGGGGCTGTTTCTGCACTGTAACTGTGCAGAAAACTATCTATTCGGTGCATGATTCGGTGCATGGAATTTGACAAATAAAGCGTAGAATGAACAGGCGTCACCTTTGGTGAGGTGCGACATCTGTTCAAAATACGTGTTTTTCGCCCTGCGGGTAAGTGGGGTCGTCTATGCTTAGCGTAGTGAGTGAAAAGTATCGTATTTAAACACTGCGGAGTAATAAAACGGGAGTAGTAGACATGTTGGCGGATTACCGTTCACGCTGGCTGTTGCCAGTGATTATGTTTTTTATGGCATTACAACTTACAGCCTGTGGCGACAAAGATAAGGAGCAGCGTCAGGCGTTTACTGCATTCTTGCAGAGTATTCAACCACAGGAAGAACGGCAGCTCCCCGTGCTGACTGAACAGCAGAAGCAGTCTTTCGGACATTACGTTCAGGACTACGCTGTCTTGACCACGTTTAACCGGCAACTGCAACAAGTCGTCGCTGGCAGCCTGAAACCCATGCTGGAGCAAGTTTCTCATATTCGTGTGCCACAGGATTATATTTCTCAGCGCAATAACCTGCGTCAACTGATTGGTGCATTGAATTTGCTGGGGCAACAGTCACTGAACGCGAAAACACAGGCCGATAATGCCAGACAGGCACTGAAGCAGCCTGAAGATCTGAAGCTGGTCTATGACAAACTCTATAACCGCGTGGTCGTTAAGCCGGCTACGGCGATGATATCCATCGTGCCGGACAGTGTATCGTTTATCCAAAGCCTGATTAAGGTGGGGGATTATTTACAATCGCAGGGTAATCAAGTGGTTTTCAACGATTCCAATGTGCAGTTTCACACACAGCAGCAAGTGGATCAGTACAACGGTATGGTGTCGGATCTGGCGACACAGCAACAGAATCTGGTTAACGCCTTGAAGGGGCAACATCTGATAGCGGGCCATTAGACGAATAATGCCGATTGGCTAACCGGGATGCCAGAGGAGCCCCAGGGTATGGTGCTCCTCTGGTGTTCCTGATATTGACTTACCTCGGTCGTGTTATGTGAGGCCGCTTGCTTGCAAGGGCCCAGTGTGTCGCTTCGTCATCCGCCGAACCCGTC
The DNA here is from genome assembly GCF_002847015.1 of Prodigiosinella confusarubida. GTDB lineage: Bacteria > Pseudomonadota > Gammaproteobacteria > Enterobacterales > Enterobacteriaceae > Prodigiosinella > Prodigiosinella aquatilis. The sequence goes on along the minus strand of NZ_CP025085.1, from coordinate 305,785 downwards.
AGAACAGAAAGTTATTTGTGATGTTAGTCACATAATAAGAACAAATCATCAAGTCAAAAGTGTGACTTACATCACCTTTCATTTCTCTCTAATTGAATGAATTTCATACAAAACGACCTTTTTATTATAATTTTGTGAAGTAAATCACTTATTTGTATCGGTTCTGTGGGGTAAATGTGTGATTTTTGTCACATTTATACCATGGAGTTGCGGTATGAAAATAGCGTGTTAGAGTCGCGCTGCATACAGTAATACTGACGGGACATTTCACGCCGTCTCACGATAATTCTCACGCGCGTTTTCCTCGGCGTGTTTTATATAATAGGGGTGTATTTTTATGCTCTCACCAGATACTAGGGTCAAAATACAGAATTTTGGCCGCTTTCTGAGCAATATGGTGATGCCGAATATTGGTGCCTTCATCGCCTGGGGTATTATCACTGCGCTGTTTATCCCGACCGGATGGATTCCCAACGAGACATTGGCCAAGTTAGTCGGCCCGATGATTAAGTACCTGCTGCCGTTGCTGATCGGGTATACCGGTGGTCGTTTGATCGGAGGAGAACGTGGTGGCGTGGTCGGTGCGATTACTACCATGGGGGTCATTGTCGGTGAAGACATTCCAATGTTCCTCGGTGCCATGATTGTTGGTCCGCTGGGTGGTTGGACGATCAAGCGCTTTGACAAGATGGTTGACGGCAAAATCAGAAGTGGTTTTGAAATGCTGGTCAACAACTTCTCTGCCGGTATTATCGGTATGCTGTTGGCGATTCTGGCCTTTCTGGCGATTGGACCGCTGGTAGAAATCTTGTCGCGGTTCCTGTCTTCCGGTGTGCATCTGATGGTGCAACACAATCTGCTACCGTTGGCATCAATATTCGTTGAACCGGCAAAGATCCTGTTCCTCAACAATGCCATTAACCACGGGATTTTCTCACCGCTGGGCATCCAGCAGGCTGCTGAAACCGGCAAGTCCATTTTCTTCCTGATTGAAGCCAACCCGGGACCGGGGATGGGCGTACTCATGGCCTATATGTTTTTTGGCCGGGGCAATGCCAAACAATCAGCACCGGGTGCGGCTATCATCCACTTCCTGGGGGGGATTCATGAAATCTACTTCCCTTATGTGTTGATGAATCCGCGTCTGATTCTCGCGGTCATTCTGGGTGGTATGACGGGTGTGTTCACGCTGGGTGTGCTCCATGGTGGTCTGGTTTCTCCGGCGTCGCCGGGATCCATTCTGGCCGTATTGGCGATGACGCCCAAAGGTGCTTATTTCGCTAACATTATGGCCGTTACTGCTGCATTTGCCGTGTCCTTCGTGGTTTCCTCGATTTTGCTGAAAAGCACCAAAATCAAGGAAGGCGATGATCTGGAACTGGCGACCCGCCGCATGCAGGAAATGAAATCCGGCGCCAAAGGCCAGGCCGCGACCGGTGTGAGTGGTGACCTGAGTACGGTACGCAAAATCATCGTCGCCTGTGATGCTGGTATGGGTTCCAGCGCCATGGGGGCTGGTGTGTTGCGCAAGAAGATACAAAATGCCGGTCTGAAAAATATTAGCGTCACCAACAATGCCATCAATAGTTTGCCGGACGATGTCGACCTGGTTATCACGCACCGTGATTTAACGGAGCGCGCCATGCGCCATGCGCCACAGGCACAACATATTTCGCTGACGAATTTCCTGGATAGCGAGCTGTACAGCGATCTGGTCGCCCGTTTGCAGGCTGCACAGCCGGGACAACATGGTTCTCCAGACGTTATCGACGTGGTATCGGAAAGCGAAACCAGTCAGCCGGCGTTGTTTCAACTGACTGCCGCAGACGTGTTCCTGAATCAGCAGGCCAGCGATAAAGAGCAGGCGATCCGCTTTGCGGGTGAACAGTTGGTGAAGCGTGGTTATGTTGAACCGGAATATGTGGATGCCATGCTGGAGCGTGAAAAAATGACCTCCACCTATCTGGGTGAGTCTATCGCGGTGCCTCACGGGACAATTGAAGCGAAAGATCGGGTGATCAAAACCGGTGTGGTGTTCTGTCAGTATCCGCAAGGGGTGCGTTTTGGCGCCGAAGAGGATGAAGTCGCTCGCCTGGTGATTGGTATCGCCGCCCGTAATAACGAGCATATTCAGGTTATCACCAACCTGACCAATGCGCTGGATGACGAATTAGTGATTGAACGCCTGGCGCAGACTCATGATGTACAGGATGTTCTCGACCTGTTGTCCGGTAAAAAGAGTGCCTGACGAGCAGCGCCGCCTTCGGGCGGCCTCTTTTTATGTTTTGTCTTGAAAGGTTAACGCATGATGAAAGCATTACATTTTGGCGCCGGTAATATCGGCCGCGGATTTATTGGTAAGCTGCTGGCCGATGCCGGTATCACCCTGATATTTGCTGATGTGAACCAGCCGTTGCTGGATGCCATCAATCAGCGAAAAAGCTACCAAGTTCATATCGTTGGCGAACAAATGCAGGTGGACACCGTTAATAATGTCAGTGCGGTGCACAGTGGTAGCCAGCAAGCCATCGATCTGATTGCCGACGTTGATATGGTGACGACGGCGGTTGGCCCGCAAATTCTGGAGAAAATTGCTGGCACCATTGCTCAGGGCCTGGTAAAGCGCCATGACAACGGCAACCAGCAAGCGCTGAACATCATTGCCTGTGAAAATATGGTGCGTGGCACCAGCCAGTTAAAACAACAGGTGCTAAAGCATCTGCCGGAATCGTCTTTGGCATGGGTGTCAGAACATGTTGGTTTTGTTGATTCCGCCGTGGACCGGATTGTGCCACCGTCAGAAACCGGTAGCGAAGACCCGCTGGCTGTGACGGTGGAAACTTTCAGTGAATGGATTGTGGATGAAACGCAGTTTAACGGTCAGCCCCCGGCCATTACCGGTATGGAACTGACCAATAATCTGATGGCGTTTGTGGAGCGCAAGCTGTTTACGCTGAATACCGGTCATGCCATTACTGCATATCTGGGGCAGCGAACCGGACATAAAACTATCCGTGATGCTATTCTCGACCCAGAAATCCGCCGTGTAGTGCAAGGCGCAATGGAAGAGAGTGGTGCGGTGCTGATCAACCGTTATGGTTTTGATGCCGATAAACATCAGGCTTACATCCAGAAAATCCTTAGCCGTTTTGAAAACCCGTATCTGCATGATGATGTGGAGCGTGTCGGACGCCAGCCATTACGTAAGCTGAGCGCGGGTGATCGTCTAATCAAACCGTTGTTGGGAACACTGGAATATGGGTTGCCGCACGATAATCTGGTCATCGGTATTGCGGCAGCGATGCACTACCGCAGCGAACAGGATCCACAAGCAAATGAACTGGCGGATTTGCTGCAGAAATTGGGACCACAGGCCGCATTGGCACAAATTTCCGGTCTGGATGCTGACAGTAAGGTTGTCGGACAGGCAGTGAGTGTGTATAACGCCATGCAGTGATCGGCGCGTCTCGGCTCAAGTCAGGTTTTGCCCTTGCTTTCTCTATCGGGTGCGTTTGAATAATGAATAGTGTGTGCCCGTGAAAAAACGCTTTTTGCATAGCAAGGGCAAGGCTGTGTGCGAGGTTAAAGTACGAGAAGTGACGATGGATGAAACTCAGGCATTTGAAAACCGGGTATTGGAATCGCTAAATAGTGGTAAAACGGTGCGAAGCTTTATGCTGACGGCCGTTCAGTTGCTGGCGGAAGCTGTCAGTATTCTGATGTTACAGGTATTTCGCAAAGATGATTATGCCGTGAAATATGCCGTCGAACCGCTGTTATCCGGTACCGGGCCGTTGGGTGAGTTGTCAGTACGGTTGAAGCTGATTTACGGTCTGGGCATGATCAGCCGTAAAGAGTATGAGGATGCTGAACTGTTGATGGCCCTGGCGGAAGAACTGACTCATGATGTCCACGACTATCGTTTCACTGACGATGAGATTTTTGGCCCTGTCAGTGAATTTCACTGTGTTGTCAGCCTGCCGTCGCCGCCCGCGCTGCCAGCAAGTGGTGATCCTGACGACAATATGCTGATTGCCATGCAGCAGCAGCGTTATCAGCAAATGGTTCGTTCTACACTGGTACTATCGCTGACCGAACTTATCTCGCAAATCAGTCTGAAAAAGGCGTTCTAACCCTTTTCCTCGCGTTAACATCAACGTGTATGTCTTCTTTGCCATGGCATGTTTAAATGATTCCCTTCGTTTCTGCATACACTGGGGTTTGGTGTATGCTTATGACCATTATTTTGATAAAAAAACAGGTTTAGTGATGAAAAAGCAGGAAAAGGCCGAAATTAAACGCTTGAGTGATCAACTGCATGCGTTAACGCTCAAACAGGCTCACTTAATTCAGCAAGGTGAAGCAGACGCGATTACGGAGAATCAGGCGGCTTGTGAGAAACTGGCAGCGGAGATCGAACGGTTGCGCAATGTCTGCGAGCAGAAACTCAGCAAAGAAGCACAGAAACTGACTGGTTTACCTTTTCGCCGGATAATAACCAAAAAAGAGCAGGCTGATATGGGGACGTTGAAAAAAACGGTCCGTGGATTGGTGGTGGTACATCCCATGACCGCCCTGGGCCGTGAAATGGGTCTGAAAGAAATGACGGGGTATGCGCCGAAACCGTTTTGATATCGGGTCAATCGTTTGCCACTGACGATCTGGGTGTCTGTTCACTCCGCCCGTCCACGAAAATCGGGGGAGTATCGGCATAATTCACACTGTGATGAGAGATGGGTTGCCGTTTTTTAACTGACGGATGACAAGTATATACACTTCGGTGGTATTAACTTTATTGATTAATGTATCTTCTGACGCTTGGCCAAGCGTCAGCCATAGCCTTCTCATTTATACCCGTCTGCGGATGTGTCACCCGAATCATTTACCTGAGTAAGCTCATCGGGACGCTCTCTGCACCTTGAAATCTATTGGGTATAGAATGTAGTAATCTTGATGGTTTATCAAAATCAGTGAGTAATAATATATTAATCCTGATAGTTATCATTATGTTCGAGTATTATTCCATGGGCTTTTAATCATCTTTTCAGATTTTATTTCTCTGTTTTCTTAATGCAATTAGTGGCGCTGTACAAATAATTATCGGTGGAATAAACCAAAATTCCCCACGATTTATTTTATTCAGTAGCGTTTTTTTTGAAGGAATATACCGAAGTGATTTTATCAGCACGACTTATTATGTGTAAAAAACCTGCATAATATGCTGTAAGGCGGCGATGCACTCGTCAGGCTTTAAGTTGCTTCAGTTACTCGAATTACTTGTCTCAGTAAGATCATTGTAGGGGTCTTTCACTTGTGCCTTCCTGTAGCGCTCATTATTTAGTATATAACTTGGTGACAGAAAAACAGCGTAGCCCGAAGGCTACGCTGAATTAAGGCAAACGCATTATTTTTTATATGGCAGTTGCTGTGTTGTACGAGTAAATGGAATACCGTGAGTTATCGGTTCCAGTTCCTGTGAAGAAGACAAACGGAAGACGGAAACCGCGTTGGACAACATCATGGCCTGGTCTTCCAACGAGCTGGCGGCAGCGGAAGACTCTTGAACCAGGGCGGCGTTTTGTTGGGTCGTGCTGTCCATATCCACAATCGCCTGATTCACTTGTGCAATGCCGCGGCTCTGCTCGTCAGACGCCACCGTTATCTCACTCATAATATCGTGAACGTGCGTAACGGCAGTGACGATGTCTGTCATGGTCTTGCCAGTATTATTGACCAATTTGGCACCGTGTGTGACTTGTTCGACTGAAGTGGCGATTAAACCCTCAATCTCTTTGGCTGCCTGAGCACTACGTTGCGCCAGATTACGCACTTCATTGGCGACTACCGCGAATCCTCGTCCCTGCTCACCGGCACGGGCGGCTTCCACCGCAGCGTTCAAGGCCAGAATATTGGTCTGGAAAGCGATACCGTTAATGACGGAGGTAATTTCCGCGATACGTTTGGAACTGCCCTCAATTTCGGACATCGTGTGCACCACATTTTCTACCAGCTTACCGCCCTCTTTGGCGGTTTGAGTGGCATCCACTACCAGTTTGTTGGCGTGATGGGCATTATCCGCATTTTGTTTCACGGTGGCTGTCAGTTGTTCCATACTCGCTGCAGTTTGCTCTACGGCGGCAGCCTGTGCTTCAGTCCGTGCTGACAAGTCGTTGTTACCAGCAACAATCTCGCTGGCGGCAGTAGTGATTTGGCTGACACCCAGGCGAATTTCGTCAATCATGGTATGCAGATTGGCTTTCATTTTTGCCATTGAACCAAACAGCATACCCAGCTCATCGCGACGGGTGGTGGTAATGGGTATGGTGAGGTCACCGGTAGCAATACCTTCGGCAATGGTGACGGTTTGATTGAGCGGATGGGTAATCTGGCGGGATACAAATAAGGCAATGATGATACCCAGAATCAATGTAATCAGCGCAGTAATGGCTATCTGTAGCTCCGCATTTTTGATATCGCGCCCTGAGATCTGTATCTCTTCATTAACCATGTTAACGACTATATCCGATAGCGCTTGTGCGGTGTCCGCTATGTTTTTGGCCTGATTTAACTCTTCCTGATACGCCGGGAGATAAGCCTGGATTTGTGTTTTGTAGTGACTGAGTGTCGAAACAACAGGATCAATCAATGCTTGTTGGTCTTTGTTTAACGCCTGATAAAGTTGACTGAGACTGTTTTGGGCATCAACCAGTGCGGCAATTAACGGTTTTTCCGCTTCGCTGTTGCGAGAAAGCAGCAGTCCGCGTACATAATAACGAACAGTGATGAGTTTCTGATTCAGCCTGGTCAGTTGTAGCAGTAACTCAGGGTTATTTTCACTTTTTATCTGTTGTTCCAGCTCGTTGAGCGGTTGTGTCGTACCAGAAATGTTCCAGCTTTTTCTGACATCATCCTTTTTGGCTACTGCTGCAAGGTAGACTTTCTGTTTCTCTTTATATTCATTAATTAACTGTGAAATTTTCTGAAGTCTGTCATCGTAATCTTTACTCCAGGATTTTGTCTGGATAATCGCCAGAATATTGACAATATGATCAATGCTTTCAGCATTTTTCTTAATATCATCAGGGTTATAATTGGACATATATAATGCCCGATAATAACGAGCCTGGTTAATCGCTTCATTAATTTGATTGTTTAAGGTAATTTTTTCGAAACGATCTCTTAACGTTTCTATATACTTTATACTTACACTGGCAATGATGATAGTTAACAGTAGTATTAATAGGAACCCGAATCCTAACTTCTTGCCGACTTTAATATTTTCAAATTTCATCGTCATTTATTTTCGTCCATAAGTAATGAGTTGGGTCGTTAAGGTAAAGTATAAATGCCTTAATACCCGGAATCGCCAGCAGGATGTGTCTTATGAAATGTCGTATTATCCGCATAATAGATGCAGTCTGTACGAAATCTAGTTGGGAAAGGGCACAAAAGTCTTATCGGCGCACTGAGAAAAAACTTTATATCAGTGCTCTGATTAAATCACAGCTTTATTTAAATAGAAAAAAGCCCAAAGTAAAAAAATGTTACTTTGGGCTTTTTAACAGTGAATCCCTTAGCGGAGGATAGCCGGATTATTTGCTGGCTTCAGCGAAGCGTTTGGCTGCTTCGTCCCAGTTCACCACGTTCCAGAATGACTTGATGTAGTCTGGGCGGCGGTTCTGGAACTTCAGATAGTAGGCGTGTTCCCACACATCCAGTGTCAGGATAGGGTAGCCAGAGATACCTGAAATGGCTTCACCCATCAGCGGACTATCCTGATTAGCGGTAGAAGCAATGGCCAATTTACCATCAGCTTTCAGTACCAGCCATGCCCAGCCAGAACCAAAACGGGTAGCCGCAGCCTGTTCAAATTTTTCTTTGAAAGCATCAACACTGCCGAAGTCACGCTCGATAGCGGCTTTCAGATCACCCGTCAGGGTGGTGCCAAGTTTCAGACCTTTCCAAAACAGGCAGTGGTTGGCATGTCCACCTGCGTTGTTACGCAGTGCGGTTTTCTTCTCAGCTGGCACCTGGTCCAGTTTGGTGATCAGTTCTTCAACAGACAAGCTGGCAAATTCAGGGCAGGACTCCAGCGCTGCATTAGTATTATTGACGTAGGCCTGGTGATGTTTGCTGTGATGGATTTCCATCGTTTGCTTATCGAAATGAGGTTCCAGTGCGTCATAAGCATAAGGCAGGGATGGCAGGGAATAACTCATGTTTAGCATCTCCAATTGTTGCGGACGTAATTATTATGGTGCGACACTGTGTTTGTTAGCGCCGCGTAAGTAATAGGTTCATTATAGTTAATTAAATGATATTGAAAATGATTATTCGCAGTTCTGGCTAGTGAGTTATCCTTTTTTATCCCTGTATTACAAGCTCTTATGCCGTAATGGTGCTAATTAGCAACAAATTGGTCTAAGGCCAGGGGGAAAGCACAACTATTCACGCAACCGTCGCGGATGGGTATAAATGGTTGAACGTCCGGGTCGACTGAAGCCCACCAGTGTGAGATTACAACGATTGGCAACTTCAACGGCCAGCGAGGTTGCAGCAGAAACGGCAAACAGAATTTCAACGCCGCACATGGCTGACTTTTGTACCATTTCATAACTGGCGCGGCTGGAAACCAGCACGGCACCTTGTTGCCAGGGATTTCTGGCACGCATTCCCAGCAATTTATCCAGCGCGACGTGTCGACCTACGTCTTCACAGCCGCCTTGCAGGTTTCCATCCGGTGAAACCCAGGCGGCGGCGTGAGTACAACCGGTCAACTGCCCTATTTGTTGTACACTCTTCAGCTGTCCCAGTGCCGTATCCAATTGATGTAACGAGAATGTCTGGCTAAACGGGAGTGGTACTACCGGTTTGCCGATTTCCGCCAGTTGCTCCACACCACACACACCACAACCGGTACGTCCATCCATTGCCCGTCTTTGTGCTTTTAAACCGGCAAACCGGCGACTGGACAGTTCAACTTGCACTTCAATACCGTTACACACCGGCACAACATCAATACCATAGATATCCTGCGGCGACTGGATGATGCCTTCAGATAACGAAAATCCCATAGCAAACAGTTCCAGATCTTTTGGCGACGCCATCATGACAACATGCGAGATGCCGTTATAAACCAGTGCTACCGGCACTTCTTCTGCCAGCCAATCCTGTTGTGACTGCTCTAGCGAGCCCTGATGCCATATTGTTTGCTGACACGCTCCCGCAGGTGCCATTTGTCCACTTTCAGCTGAAAAATTATCGTTATTCACCTGTGCTACCCATTTCTGATAACCGTGACGTCATCGTGGCATTATTTCATTGCCTGCATGGGGATGCGAGTTTTTATCCCACAACAGTGAGCGTATCCGCATGATCAGCAATAGCATGCAACAGCGTGAAGATAAATTGTGTGCTGAATCGAAGAGTTATCTTTTTCATCGTGTTGTCGTTATCACAAGCGCATAACATTGCATACAATTTATTCAGTAATTTCTGTTTTACCAATGATGTACCCATTCTATTTTCACTGCGGCATCGCCGCATAACGCGTAAATGCGTAATAAAAAATAGTGCAGCCCAAAGGAGACAGAAATGGCACATGACACGTCAGGAAGCCGGCTTATGTCCGGCGAATATGGATATGCTCTTACTCTGAAAAAACGCTATGACAATTTTATTGGTGGCGCCTGGGTTCCACCGGCTAGCGGAGAATACTACGTTAATCTGACTCCGATAACCGGTCAGCCACTATGTGAAGTTGCCAGCTCCAGTAATAAAGATGTGGATTATGCGCTTGATGCTGCGCATAAAGCCAAGGCGGAATGGGGAGCCATGTCGGCCGCAGAGCGGGCAACGATCTTGAATCGCATTGCTGATCGTATGGAGCAGAATATCGATCTGCTGGCGAGTGCGGAAACCTGGGATAATGGTAAACCGATTCGTGAAACCACTAATGCAGACGTTCCGCTCGGTATTGACCATTTCCGCTACTTTGCCGCCTGTATTCGCGCACAGGAAGGTGCCATCAGTGAAATCGACAAAGACACGGTGGCTTATCACTTCCATGAGCCGCTGGGGGTGGTGGGGCAAATTATTCCCTGGAACTTCCCACTGTTGATGGCCTGCTGGAAAATGGCTCCGGCGCTGGCCGCGGGTAACTGTATCGTGCTGAAACCCGCCAAACTGACACCACTCTCCGTGCTGATGCTGATGGAGCTGATTCAGGATCTGTTACCTCCAGGTGTGCTTAATGTGGTGAACGGTTCCGGTAGTGAGATTGGCGAGTATCTGGCGACATCGCCCCGTATCGCTAAAGTGGCGTTTACCGGCTCGACAGAAGTGGGTCAGCAGATCATGGGTTACGCGGCGCAGAATGTCATCCCGGTAACGTTGGAACTGGGGGGCAAGTCTCCCAATATCTTCTTTGCTGACGTTATGGATAAAGAAGACAGCTTCTTTGACAAGGTTCTTGAAGGGTTTACCCTGTTTGCCTTTAATCAGGGGGAAGTCTGTACCTGTCCGAGCCGTGCGCTGGTGCAGGAATCTATTTATGAACGCTTTATGGAGCGAGCCATCAAGCGAGTGGAAGCTATCCGCGTTGGCAACCCGCTCGATAGCAAAACCATGATGGGGGCGCAGGTTTCTGCCGGTCAGTTGGATACCATCCTTAACTATATTGATATTGGCAAGAAAGAAGGCGCGCGAGTGTTGACGGGGGGAAATCGTAAGACACTGCCTGGCGATTTAACGCAGGGTTACTATCTGGAACCTACCATTCTTTTTGGGGACAACAGCATGCGAGTGTTCCAGGAAGAAATATTTGGTCCGGTACTGGCCGTGACTACCTTCAAAACCATGGATGATGCGCTGGAAATCGCTAATGATACGGTATATGGGTTGGGTGCTGGGGTATGGAGCCGCAATGCCAACATTGCTTATCGTATGGGGCGTGGTATTCAGGCCGGTCGTGTGTGGACCAACTGCTATCATGCCTATCCGGCACATGCGGCGTTTGGAGGGTACAAGCAGTCAGGTATGGGGCGTGAAAACCACAAGATGATGCTGGATCATTATCAGCAAACCAAATGTCTGCTGGTAAGTTACTCCGAGCAGCCGATGGGTCTGTTCTAACGCGGTTTTTCCTTTTCAGGGCTACTTCGGTGGCCCTGATATTTCTCTTCCCCTCTCTACCTCAGCTCGAATCTGATGTTGCGACGTTGAGGTTATGCAATGCAACCGATAAGCTGCACTGATCCCATTGGCGTCATCTCTGTATTGATGAGTCAATACAGCATGTCGCGGAGTTGTGCATGACAGATAAGATCAGGTGGATTGATAATCTGCGGGCAGTGGCCTGCATGATGGTTGTTCTTATCCACAGTACCTCCTGGTATGTTACGACAGGTGGTGAGCCGGGTGACAATTATTGGGAAGTGGCAAATATACTGAATTCTGCTTCACGGGTTTGCGTACCGCTGTTCTTTATGATTTCAGGCTATCTATTTTTTGGGGAACGTCAGGCGCGAGGGAAACATTTTCTGCGTATTGGCTTATGCATTCTGTTTTACAGCGTCGTTGCGCTGCTCTACATGTCAACATTAACTCCGATGAATCCACTCCATGCAATCAACCATATACTACAGAAACCGGTGTTTTATCACTTGTGGTTTTTCTATGCCATCGTCGTGATTTACCTGCTGTCGCCCTTGATTTGTGTGCGGTTGACATCAGTCAGCTATTTGATGGCGGTGATTGTAGTGCTGGCGGTAATCGCGAATCCAAACGCTGGTGACTGGCTGGTCGATGGACGCAAATGGTTTCCGGTGAATCTCTATGTGTCTGGTGACACTTTTTACTATCTGTTATATGCCATAACAGGAAGGGCATTAGGGATGGTGGATATACCACGGAACGTCGCGAGAGCCGCGGTTGGGGTGTTTGTACTGTGTGTGGTGTTGATCGCCGTGGGAACCCGGCAGCAAACAGAAGTTAACGGTGATTTTGCCCAGACTTTCTATACCTACTGTAGTCCGTTGGTGTTTATTGCAGCGACCAGTCTGTTACTTGTTTTCAAAAACTATCTGAATGTACATGTTTCGTCAGGACTGGCGTTGATTTCACGCCATTCGTTGGCGATCTATGGCGTTCATGCACTGGTCATTCATTTTTTGCGCACACACGATCTGGAACTGACCGATTATCCGGTGCTGGATATTGTTTATGTATTTGCTGTCGCCTTAATGGTGAGTCTACTGTTTTCGATGCTGTTACAGCGAGTAGATAAGCGTCGTCTGATTTGCTGATGTCACGGCTCCTGCTGCAAAATACGCAGCTGCGCCCGGCGTAGTTGACGTCCGGATGAAAAACCGGCCATCAAAGCGGCTTTTTCCAGTTTTAGTCCCTGCTGTAACCGCTGCTGTGCCACAGCCACTCGTAGCTGCTCATGATATTCACGTACGCTGATACCTAAATGCGCGCGGAAAAGCCGGGTCAGGTGGCGGCTGCTAACGTGGACTTTGTCGGCAAGCTGCGTGAGTGACAACGCTGCTTCAGGTTCTGCGGATAATATATCCTGTGCTCGGTGGATAACCGGATGAAGGTGATTACGATGCTGTAACCAGGGCGAAAGTTGTTCATCGTTACCAGAACGTCGGAAATAGATCACCATCTCGCGGGCAACGCGGAGCGATTGCTGCGGATCCAGAAAACGGCTAATCAAATGCAGCGAAAGATCGATCCCGGTGGTGATACCGGCACTGGTGTAGACGCCCCGGTCTTCGACAAAAATCCGGTTTGCTTTAATCAACGCCCGCGGTGCTTGTCGGGATAAAGCTTCAATCACATCGTGGTGTGTGGTGCATTGATATCCATCCAGCAGCGTAGCTTGTGCCGCCAGCAACGCACCAGAACAGATGCAAACCAGCGTTATCGTCTGATCCTGCAACATGGGTTTTAGCTGCATCAGCCACTGTCGTGCCACGTCGGCCTGTGGTGTCGAGAAATAACGGCTGGAATCATATACACCGGGAACCACCAGGATACTTTCTGGTGGTAACGTCGGGGGTAAGGGTTGTAAATGGCTCAGCGTCAGTCCGATTGAGCTGATGATATCGGTTTCCGGGCTGATGTAATGCAAATCAAACCGACCCGCAAGTCGCAGGGTTTCTGCCGGACCTGTGACATCCAGGGTTAATACGCCGGGCAACAGCAGAAAATAGACTTGTCGTGTCATGATGTTATTACTCCGCGTGATTAAGTTTTTCCAGGCACTCATCCACGGTACAGATAGCGGCAAAACGGTCAACAAGCACAGTTTCTGTCCGGTGTTTCAGTTGGCTGGCACTAAGGGTTTGCCCACAGTGAGTCATCGGGAATGTCATGGTGGCCTCAGTGACAAACGTTACCTGATAGCCCAAATCAGACGCAACCCGCGCGGTGGTTTCGCAGCATTGTTCGGTGCGTAAGCCTGAAATAATCAGATGATCTATATTTTGTTGCTGTAACCATTCATTCAATCCTGATTCAGTCAGGGCATTGTGCACGTGTTTATGCACCTGGATATCGGGTTGATGGGTCAAAAATGGCAACCGGGTAACATAGCCGGATTCCAGAGAAAACGGTCCTGTATCGGAAACATGAAAAACGTCAACCAGAGAGACACCCAGCCGTTTACAGCCATCGATCAGTCGCCGTATTTCGCTCTGAAAGGCCGGTACATCCTGTTCTTGCCAGAAGGGGCGGTGAAGAAAAGATTCTTGTACATCAATAATTAATAGCGCACTGCGTGACATGGTCTGTCTCCTTATCGTGTTGGTGACAGCCATAATGCGGTAATCATCGAGAGGAAAGAAGGCCAAATCAGGACATAACCAGGCTGAATCAGGACGACTTGATCCCCGCTTTAACGACGTTGCCAGAAATGTTCTTCTTTTTCATTTACAGTGGCTAATGTGTTGCATTCACAACGACTAATTATGTAGCGGCGCGAGCCGCTACAATACAAGCCTGGTGAATTACACCATCAGCGGACTGAGTTGCTGATAAAGTTTCTGGAACGTTTCCCGCTGTTGCGCATAGCTGGCATGGCGCTGCGGATCGGGATAATGGGTTTGTTCCAGCGGGAGTTGTGGTAATAATTGTTCCAGCGGTATTTGTGGGTTGAGTGCGATTTGTGCCAGACGGGCTGCTCCCAGTGCGGGGCCAACATCACCACCAGTACGGTATTCCAGCGTTTTCCCGCTGATGTCTGCCAGCATTTGTCGCCAGTACGCGCTGCGGGCACCACCACCAATCAGCGTGATTCGTTCAGGTTGTAAGCCCGTCATGTGCAGGGCATCCATACCGTCCGCCAGCGCGAATCCAACCCCTTCCAATACGGCGCGAGCCAATTCTGCCGGGCCATGCGAATGTGTCAGTCCCCAAAATGCCCCCTTTGCCTGAGGATTATTATGGGGTGTGCGCTCACCGGATAGATAAGGCAGGAACCAAACCGGCGTCGCCTTTTCATTCACGTGTTGCTCCGCTTCTGCCAGTAGTGCCGCTACGCTGTCAGCACGGGTCAACCGGGCGGCCCAGTCAAGGCAGGAAGCCGCACTGAGCATCACAGACATCAGGTGCCAGGTATCAGGTAGCGCATGGCAGAAACTGTGTACTGCACGCTGGGGATTGCTGAGAAAACCGTCACTGACGGCAAAATAAACCCCTGAAGTTCCCAGTGATAACATGGCTTGACCGGGTTGGTATAATCCCACACCGATAGCGCCTGCCGCGTTGTCTCCTCCGCCAGCGACGACCGGAACGGGTTTCATTCCCCAACGTGCTGCGACATCGGATAGCAAATGACCCGTGATTTGATTGCCTTCATACAGCGTGGGCATCTGGTCTCGGGTAAGAGAACAGGCTTGCAGTAGCGCATCACTCCAGTCCCGTTTGGCGACATCCAGCCACAATGTACCCGCGGCATCGGACATATCACTGGCGAAGTCGCCGGTCATCCGCCAGCGTAAGTAATCTTTTGGGAGTAGCACTTTGTCAATTTTATTGAATATATCGGCCTCATACTCCTGTACCCACTTCAGTTTTGGTGCGGTAAAGCCCGGCATCATCAGGTTACCGGTGATGAGCCGGGAACGGGGCACCAACTGCTCCAGTTCCAGGCATTGTGCGGCACTACGTCCGTCGTTCCACAAAATGGCAGGTCGCAACACGCGTTGCTGCTTGTCCAGCAAGGTGGCGCCGTGCATCTGTCCAGAGAGCCCCAAGGCCTTTACTGTGTGTAAATCATGCTGTGCTGCCAGTGCTCGCATCGCTTCATCAGTGGCCTGCCACCAGTGCTCTGGTTCCTGTTCTGACCACAACGGATGCGGGCGGGAAACGGTCAATGTGGCATGGTGACTGGCGATAACCTCGCCGGTTTCACTCAATAAAATGGCTTTAACGCCTGATGTTCCGAGATCAATACCGATATACATGCGGTGCCTCGCTGTGTTGTTGTCCTATCCTGGTCAGACCGTTTTCTTTCACATTGGGAACGGGATGGTGTTCATTCCCTTTATTACTTATTCATTGCTGACTGATATATACCCGTCATCTTTAGCGTTGTCGGTGCGTGTGCTTCTTTCGGTTACTCGGCCCATCCCTGGGCCTCGTTCCTTTGGGGCCGCTGCCACCTCAGAGGCTGGCTTGAGTAAGCTTCTGGGGATTCGCTGCGTTGCCGCCTTCCTGCAACTCCAATTATTCAGGGTATATAAGCGTTAAGTCAGCGCGTTAATCAAACAGATACTGATTAACCAGATTTTCCAGGCGTTCCTGACGTCCACTCTGGTGATGTGGCGCCAACTGATGACTTTCTGCGTATTTCGAGAGCATTTCCAGAGATGCTTTACCTTGTAGGATTTGTTGCCCCAACTCACTGTTCCAGCCAGCATAGCGTTTGGCAACCAATTGATTAAGCTGGTTATCCTCGATCATGCGAGCGGCAACCTTCAACGATAGCGCCATTGTATCCATCGCACCAATGTGGCCGTAGAACAGGTCATATTTGTCAGTGCTTTGACGGCGGACTTTGGCATCGAAGTTAAGCCCCCCGGTAGTAAACCCTCCGGCTTTGAGGATTTCATGCATTACCAAGGCATTCTCTTCGACACTATTGGGGAATTGATCGGTATCCCAACCTGATTGCGGGTCACCGCGATTGGCATCGACAGAACCGAAAATACCCAGTGCAATGGCCGTTGCAATTTCATGGTGGAAAGTGTGTCCGGCCAATGTCGCATGATTCGCCTCGACGTTAACCTTAATCTCTTTTTCCAGTCCAAACTGTTTCAGGAAACCATAGACTGTGGCGACGTCATAGTCGTACTGATGTTTTGTGGGCTCCTGTGGCTTGGGTTCAATAAGCAATGTCCCCTGGAAACCTATTTTATGTTTGTGTTCCACCACCATCTGCATAAAGCGACCAATCTGTTCACGTTCCTGACGCAGGTCGGTATTCAGCAGTGTCTCATAGCCTTCACGGCCACCCCATAACACATAGTTCTCGCCACCCAGCGTTTTGGTGGCGTTCATGGCGGTGAACACCTGTGTCGCGGCCCAGGCAAACACTTCGGGATCGGGATTGGTCGCGGCCCCGGCCCCATAACGTGGATGGGTAAAGCAGTTTGCAGTTCCCCATAGAAGTTTCACGCCACTTTCCTGCTGCTTGGCTGCCAGAATATCCACCATTTCAGCGAAATTGTTCAGATACTCTTTCAGTGAGTTGCCTTCCGGTGAAACATCCACATCATGAAAACAGTAGTAAGGGGCACCCAGCTTGCTGAGAAACTCAAAGGCGATATCGGCTTTACGTTTTGCCAGGGCCAGGGCGTCACCTGACTGTTGCCACGGACGTTCGAACGCGCCGACACCAAACATGTCGGAACCATTCCAACAGAAAGTATGCCAGTAGCAAACGGCAAAACGCAGATGGTCGGCCATTCGCTTACCAAGAATTTCCTGATCGGGATTGTAATGACGAAAAGCGAATGGATTGGTACTGTTAGTACCCTCAAAACGGACTTTTTCAATTTGATCAAAATAAGCGTGCATTGTGAACTCCTTAGAAACCACCCGTATGACAGTTCGGGACAATGATTCATATTCTGATCTTGCCGTGATTTGCTCAATTACGTTATTTCACACTGAAATTGAGATAATTATTAAATGTGCACTGTGTCGCAAAAATGGACGTCATTAACACTGAATACATTTCGCAAAGTTTGGAATAAGCAGGCTCGGCAACGACAATAAAACATGACCGCTATCAAAAAATAACAATTAAACCAAAAAACATAATTAAGGGATAAAAATCTGTAATTGATGCAAAACAGATTAACGTGAACAATCCTGCTGGTTATTGAAGTTTTGTGTCCTGCATCTATACCCGTCATATTGCACGTTGCAGGTGTCTTAGCTGCCTTTACTCACCTCAGTCACTTACTTCTGTAAGCTTCTGGTGGTTCACCTGGTTGCTGATTTCCTGCTACTCAAATTATTTAAGGTATATATAAAAAAGGTACTCTACGATGAAAGCTAAACACTTTTTACTGTCAGTTTGTGCCGCACTTGCCATAATCGCTCAACCCGGGTTTGCCAAAGAAGTAAAAATAGGTATGGCGATTGATGATTTACGTCTCGAACGTTGGCAAAAAGACCGTGACATCTTTGTACAAAAAGCGGAAGCACAGGGGGCCAAGGTTTTTGTTCAATCGGCAAACGGTAATGAAGAGACTCAGATGGATCAAATAGAAAATATGATCAATCGAGGCGTCGATGTCCTGGTTATTATTCCTTATAACGGTAAGGTATTAAGTAATGTGATTGCAGAAGCCAAACGAGAAGGTATTAAGGTTCTGGCTTATGATCGTATGATAAATAATGCCGACGTGGATTTTTATATTTCCTTTGATAATGAAAAGGTCGGTGAGTTACAAGCGAAATATCTGATAAGCAAAGTACCCCAGGGTAATTATTTTCTGATGGGAGGCTCACCGGTTGATAACAATGCCAAACTTTTCCGGCAAGGGCAGATGAAAGTCTTAAAACCGCTGATTGATAGTGGGAAAATTCATATTGTCGGGGACCAGTGGGTGGATGCCTGGTTACCGGAAAATGCCTTGAAAATTATGGAAAATGCCCTGACGGCCAATAACAATAAAATTGACGCTGTTGTCGCCTCCAATGATGCGACTGCTGGCGGTGCGATTCAGGCACTGTCTGCCCAGGGATTGGCGGGCAAGGTCGCTATATCGGGCCAGGATGCTGACTTGGCGGCCATAAAACGCATTGTAGCCGGTACGCAGACCATGACGGTCTACAAGCCTATCAGCAAGTTGGCACAAGATGCCGCTGATATTGCCGTGGAACTGGGACAAGGGAAAACGCCGAAGTCTAATGCCACACTCAACAATGGCCTGAAAGATATCCCTTCCTTCCTGCTGACACCTATTCCTGTCGATAAATCGAATATTGACAGCACCGTCATTGCTGATGGCTTCCAAAAAAAATCGGATGTCTATAACTGATGCGAATCACTTAAGCGTGATACGCAGGGTGAGTTTGGGGATGGGGTTCATTGAAGTGCTCTCATCCCCGAGCCATCAACACGTTAACTGATTGATAGTAGATGGTTATTGACCGGTTTTTCCTGAGTCAGGGGAGTAGCGTAGTCCTATCAACGATCGGGCTATTCTCATTAGATTTGGCACCTACCTGGTTTTATGGAGGTTGCTATGCCGTGTTTGTTGGAAATGAAAAATATCACCAAGTCATTCGGTGTGGTGAAGGCGGTGGACAATGTCAGCCTGCAATTGGATGCGGGGCAGGTACTGTCACTGTGCGGTGAAAACGGTTCCGGCAAATCCACACTGATGAAAGTGCTGTGCGCGGTTTATCCGTATGGCAGTTATGAAGGCAGTATTACGTTTGCCGGTGATGAGCTGCGAGCAAGTCATATTCGTGACACTGAGCAGAAGGGAATTGCCATTATTCATCAGGAGCTGGCGCTGGTGAAGGGAATGTCCGTACTGGAAAATATTTTCCTGGGTAATGAATGGTCACGTTATGGCGTCATGGACTACGACAACATGTATTTACGCTGCCAGAAAATGCTGGAACAGGTAAAGCTGGATGTCGATCCTCATACCAAAGTTGGAGAACTGGGCTTAGGCCAGCAGCAACTGGTGGAAATTGCCAAAGCGCTGAATAAGCAGGTGCGATTGTTGGTTCTGGATGAACCGACGGCATCTCTGACTGAGCGGGAAACCGCTATTTTACTGGATATTGTGCAGGATTTGCGTCACCACGGTATTGCCTGCATTTATATCTCCCACAAGCTGAATGAAGTGAAGGCTATCTCCGATGTGATTTGTGTCATCCGGGATGGCAAACATATTGGTACTCGTCCGGCAGCGGAACTAAGTGAAGATCAAATCATTGCCATGATGGTGGGGCGGGAACTGACGGAGCTGTATCCGAATGAGCCGCACACTATTGGCGAGGAAATTCTGCGCGTCGAACATCTAACTGCCTGGCATCAGGTTAACCGACATATTCGTCGGGTTGATGATGTCTCTTTTGCCCTGCATCGTGGCGAAGTTCTGGGGATAGCCGGGTTGGTGGGTTCTGGTCGAACGGAAACCGTCCAGTGTCTATTCGGTTCTTATCCCGGCCATTGGCAGGGTGAAATCTATCTTCAGGGGAAACGTGTCACTATCAGTCATTGCCGTCAAGCAATGGCGCTGGGTATCGCCATGGTGCCAGAAGACCGTAAAAAAGATGGCATTATTCCGGTGATGAGCGTAGCGCAGAATATTACGTTGGCGGCGCTTGATCAGTTTACGGGGCCTTTTTCGATACTGAATGATGCCCAGGAACAAAACACGTTACGGGAGTCAATCGCTAACCTGAAGGTCAAAACGGTATCACCGGAACTCGCCATTGCCCGTCTTAGCGGTGGGAACCAGCAAAAAGCAGTATTGGCGAAGTGCTTATTGTTAGAACCAAAAATCCTGATTCTCGATGAACCGACGCGGGGAATCGATATCGGTGCAAAATACGAAATATATAAACTTATCAATCAGTTGGTTAAGCAACAGATCGCCGTCATTGTCATATCTTCCGAACTGCCAGAAGTGCTGGGCCTGAGTGATCGGGTTCTGGTTATGCACCAGGGGCGTATCAAAGCTGATTTACCTAATCATGATTTGACTCAGGAACAGGTAATGGAAGCTGCATTAAGGAGTGAGCATCATGCTGAAAACGTCGTTGTCTGATCGGCATAACGCCATCGTAGCACCGGAATCGGTACTACATCGTCTAAAACATATCAATCTGCAGGTTTACGTCATGATCGCCGCTATCATTGTGATCATGCTCTTTTTTACGTTTATGACCGAGGGGTCTTACCTTAGCGCACGCAATATTTCCAATCTTCTGCGCCAGACGTCAATTACCGGCATTCTGGCGGTGGGTATGGTATTCGTGATTATCTCCGCAGAAATCGATTTGTCGGTGGGGTCGATGATGGGGTTATTGGGCGGAGTGGCGGCTATCTTTGATGTCTGGTTTGGCTGGCCGTTGCCTTTGACTATTATCGTGACGCTGTTGCTGGGGTTGCTGTTAGGTGCCTGGAACGGCTGGTGGGTCGCTTATCGCAAAGTGCCCTCTTTTATTGTCACGCTGGCGGGGATGCTGGCGTTTCGCGGGGCGCTGATTGGGATTACCAATGGTACGACCGTTGCCCCTATCAGTACGGCAATGTCTCAAATTGGTCAAAGTTACCTGCCATCGGGTATCGGTTTTATACTGGGTGCTCTGGGGCTGATACTGTTTGTTTTGTGGCAATGGCGTCAACGTCGTCACCGCATGCATCTTGGTTTACCGGTTGTCGCTGCTGCGGGTGATGTCACTCGTCAGGCATTCACTGCCGTGATTGTACTGGGCGCGGTTTATCTCCTGAATGATTATCGGGGAGTACCGACACCGGTTCTGCTATTAACCTTGATCATGCTGGCCGGGATTTTTATGGCAACCCGCACCGCTTTCGGACGTCGTATCTATGCAGTTGGCGGTAATCTGGATGCGGCTCGTCTGTCTGGGATCAACGTGGAACGCAACAAGATGGCCGTATTTGCCATTAATGGCCTGATGGTGGCGGTCGCCGGGTTAGTACTCAGTTCTCGTCTTGGTGCCGGTTCCCCGTCAGCCGGGAATATTGCCGAGCTGGATGCTATCGCGGCCTGTGTGATTGGTGGAACCAGTCTTGCTGGCGGAGTGGGTAGTGTTGCTGGTGCGGTGATGGGGGCCTTTATCATGGCATCACTGGATAATGGCATGAGCATGCTGGATGTCCCAACATTCTGGCAGTATATCGTGAAGGGTGGCATTTTATTACTGGCTGTGTGGATGGATACTGCTACCAAGAGAATTGTCTGATTTAACGGTATTAATGGCAGGAAATTCGTGGCGACTCGCAATAATAAGGAAATTATTTGGGGTCGTCGGGTAGCTGTGCTATTCAGAATGACACAATTCCGGATGGAAAATCATCATCATGTTTGAGAAACGCTATCGTATTACGTTGCTGTTCAATGCGAATAAAGTGTATGACCGGCAGGTTGTAGAAGGTGTGGGTGAATACCTCCAGGCCTCTCAATGTGACTGGGATATCTTCATTGAAGAGGATTTTCATTGTCGAATAGACAATATCAAAGATTGGCTTGGTGATGGGGTTATTGCTGATTTTGACGACAAGGAGATCGTCGAGTTGTTAGCGGGAGTGAATATCCCCTTGGTCGGTGTAGGTGGATCTTATCATAATCTGGCCGATTACCCGTCGGTACACTACATTGCCACCGATAATTACGCCCTGGTTGAAAGTGCATTTATGCATCTGAAAAATAAGGGATTAAATCGTTTTGCCTTTTATGGTTTACCGGCATCGGTGGGGAAAGGATGGGCGCAGGAACGTGAGTATGCTTTTCGTCAGTTGGTTGCTTCGGAGCGGTATCAGGGGGTGGTTTATCAGGGTATGGAAACGACACCGGACAACTGGCAGTATGCGCAAAACCGTCTGGCTGACTGGGTACAAACATTACCGTTGCAAACCGGCATCATTGCGGTTACTGATTCTCGTGCTCGCCATCTGTTGCAGGTCTGTGAACATTTGAATATCGCTGTGCCGGAAAAGTTGTGTGTCATTGGTATTGATAATGAAGAACTGACCCGCTACCTGTCTCGTATCGCATTGTCCTCTGTCGCTCAGGGAACCCGACAGATGGGATACCAGGCGGCAAAATTGCTGCATCAATTGTTGAATAACCATAACCTGCCATTGCAACGTACTCTGGTACGGCCAGTCAGGGTGGTTGAACGTCGTTCTACGGACTACCGCTCGGTACACGATCCGGCGGTCATTCAAGCAATGCATTTTATTCGTTATCACGCCTGTAAAGGCATTAAGGTCGAGCAGGTTCTGGATGCGGTAGGATTGTCCCGCTCTAATTTGGAAAAGCGCTTCAAGGATGAGATGGAACAGACCATTCATGGGGTAATTCACGAAGAAAAGCTGGATCGTGCTCGTAATCTTTTGATCTCGACCTCTATTTCGATCAATGAGATCTCTCTAATGTGCGGTTATCCGTCCCTACCTTATTTCTATTCGGTTTTTAAAAAAGGCTACAGTGTGACACCCAAGGAATATCGGGATCGTTACGGGGAAGTCGATTACAGTGATTGACTCAGAATAATGCCATACGCGGTCATTCAGACCGCGCAACGTATTGATTATGCTGGCGCACGCCAGTAATCATAATCAATATGCTCCACCTGGAAATTGGCGTCGGCGTTGTCGCCAGTGAGACGACTGGCAATGGTAAAGGCGAAATCAAACGCCACACCGAGTCCTTTGCCGCTGATCAGGTTACCGTCTTCCACCACTTTCTGGTCTACATAGACACCATCGGTAACATCCTGCCACAGGTCGCCCGAACACACATAGCGGCGTCCTTTCAGCAGGTTGTTGCCACCCAGCACGCGGGCTGCGGCAGAACATAACGGGCAGATGAGCTTTTGGGCTGCATCGTGGCGGCGAATAAACTCTACAACCAGCGGATTTGCTGCCAGATTGGCGGTTCCCTGTGGGCCACCAGGGATGACTATCGCATCAAACAGGATGTCCATGTTTCTTTCCAGTAACGCATCCGCAAACATACGGATATTGTGATAGCTGCGTAGTTCCAACATGTCCTGGCAGGACAGTGTCTCAACCTTCAGTTTCATGCGATGCAGCACATCAATCACCATAACCGCTTCTGCCTCTTCAAACCCAGGGGCCAGTAGAACGGCGACTTTCTTAGACATAGCATCTCCAGCAATATGCAAGGGGGGAACAATTCATCACACGAAGGATAGCAAAGAAAATCGAATAAAATGAAACAAGGTTTTATTATTG
Source organism: Prodigiosinella confusarubida (assembly GCF_002847015.1). GTDB lineage: Bacteria > Pseudomonadota > Gammaproteobacteria > Enterobacterales > Enterobacteriaceae > Prodigiosinella > Prodigiosinella aquatilis. The sequence goes on along the minus strand of NZ_CP025085.1, from coordinate 282,294 downwards.
TATGGCGCGTCTCGTAACCGATTTTTGCTACTTAGACTGGCGGAAAAATCGCGTTATACTCACGCGCTTGGCCATTGTTCTGCCGAAACCTTCGTTGTCGCCATTTTCGGTCGAGGACGTGATGCTGACGGGTTTATGGTTAAACAACCTTCACGAACCCAGATAAGTGTAAAACGTCACCATTATCGCTGATCGCCTGCCAGCCATAAATGTAGTCGCGGTAACCCGTGCTGACGGGAATGAATTTTTTTCCTTAAAATGCGACTCCTCTCTTCCGGTTCAGCAGAAAAGATGCTTAAATTATCACTCACAAATTTTGCATAAATATGCATTGTGAAGGTGCGGCATCTGTTGTGACGATCAGCATAGAAAACGTCGTCAACCCGCCCCGTCTTCTCCTAATGTATTGCGTAACCTGGTGGTGAAGCGGCTAAGCTTAATACCATCGAACTTCGAGCAGGGATTAATAGTTATGACGACGATTCTGAAACATCTTCCGATTGGTGAACGTATCGGTATTGCTTTTTCCGGTGGTCTGGATACCAGTGCGGCATTGCTCTGGATGCGTCAGAAAGGCGCAGTACCTTATGCTTATACGGCGAATCTGGGACAACCAGATGAAGACGATTACGAGGCTATTCCCCGCCGGGCGATGGAGTATGGCGCAGAAAATGCCCGGTTGATCGATTGTCGTAAACAACTGGTGGCCGAGGGAATTGCCGCTATCCAGTGTGGCGCGTTTCATAATACCACCGCAGGCATCACCTATTTTAATACTACCCCGTTGGGGCGTGCTGTAACCGGTACCATGCTGGTGGCTGCGATGAAAGAAGATGGTGTGAATATCTGGGGTGATGGCAGCACGTATAAAGGTAACGATATTGAGCGCTTCTACCGTTATGGTCTGCTGACCAATGCGGAGTTGAAAATCTACAAACCATGGCTGGATACGGATTTTATTGATGAGCTGGGTGGTCGTCAGGAAATGTCCGAGTTTATGGTCAACGCGGGTTTTCATTACAAGATGTCTGCGGAAAAAGCCTACTCGACTGATTCCAACATGCTGGGTGCCACGCACGAAGCGAAGGATCTGGAATTCCTGAACTCCAGTGTGAAGATTGTGAACCCGATTATGGGGGTGAAGTTCTGGGACGAGAGTGTGAAGGTGTCCGCAGAAGAGGTCGTGGTCCGTTTTGAGCGTGGCTATCCGGTGGCCTTGAACGGTAAAACGTTCAACGATGACGTTGAGTTAATGATGGAAGCCAACCGTATTGGTGGTCGTCACGGCCTGGGTATGAGTGATCAGATTGAAAACCGGATCATTGAAGCGAAGAGCCGCGGTATTTACGAGGCCCCGGGAATGGCGCTGCTACACATCGCTTATGAACGTCTGGTAACCGGTATCCATAATGAAGACACCATTGAGCAGTACCATGCCCATGGTCGCCAGTTGGGACGTTTATTGTACCAGGGGCGCTGGTTTGACCCGCAGGCATTGATGCTGCGTGATGCTTTACAGCGTTGGGTCGCCAGTGAAATTACGGGTGAAGTGACGGTTGAACTGCGTCGCGGCAACGATTACTCCATCCTGAATACCGTGTCTGACAATCTGACTTATCAGCCAGAACGCCTGACGATGGAAAAAGGTGAGTCGGTTTTCTCCCCAGATGATCGTATCGGCCAATTGACCATGCGTAATCTGGACATTACTGATACGCGTGAAAAACTACTCAATTACGTGGAAACCGGTCTGATTTCTTCTGGTAGCGCAGGTTTACCCCAGGTAGAAAATCACGATCTGCTACAGGATAAATCGAAGAAATAACCGGCCGTTATACTGAAAAAAATCATCAAGGGCATATTTCAATATGCCCTTTTTATTGGTCTAAACTGGATTTTATCTTACTGATTTTATTTGTTTTTTTAATTTTGAGTGTTCATTGCTGCAATAGTAACTTCATACTATGCTGTTTTCAGCAATTCAGGACAAAAAAGGAAATCTGTTTATTGGCAAAGTACCTGGAAAAATTTATATCAGAACATGCTGGAAATCGTTACTAAACACGGTAGGTTTCAATAGGCGAGAAGGTGGCAACCGGGTGAATTCTCAGGGGCTGATGCAAGTCAAGGATGTCCGGGTAACGGAGGGTAGGTCTCGCACCTGTAACGTGAAAGATGATAGGTATAAACGAAAAGTGGCGATATCCCCCATGCTGTGGGTATAGCGGGTGACGTCACTCTTCAGCGGGATAAAAAAAGCCCTTGAAAAGGGCCGTTGATAACAGGCTAAGCATATAACGAATTAATTACATAGGTTTTGAATGTTATCCAATAAAACGGCGCGAGAAAAAATATGACGTTGTTTGCCAAAAATAATATCAAAGCTCATGTTGTTCATTGTCCGAGGCCGTTCTTTGTCTGAAAACACAGACTTACGATATTTTAGAGGCGGTATTTTATAGGTTTTGGTAAAGCAGCGGGAAAAATGAGGCAGGGATGAAAAACCACAAGCATAACAGATGTCTGTTAATGACCAGTTCGGCGAAATATGAATGATTTCCTTTGCCAGAGTGATGCGCACACGCCATATCCAGCGCATAGGAGTAATATTATAGACTTGGTTGAATAGCCGACAGATATCAAACTTGGATTTGCCACTGACCATTTCCAGCTGATCGAGAGTGATATTGTTGCCAATATTATCGATAATATAGTCAATGATACTGGCTAGATTAGTCGCCTTATTATTCACCTCCAATGCTTTTCTTAAGTTAGGGTGGCGTCGATACATATCCTGAATGAGGTTGTTATTGAAGCTTTCATTATCTAGTGCGGGTGTGTGAGCGTGTAGTATATTCATGGCATTATCCCAAAAAAATTAATTTCCTTTATCTGGACCTGTTAATCACAAATACCAGTAACAGCGGTGAAATCCAGTTGTTAATTATTGTCAATACAGTAATTGCAGATAAATTAACGCAAATAGTGTGCCATTCTTGTAACGGCGATTTTTATGGGAATACATAATGGATATTTTATGAATTGTCCCATTGCTGGGATTTGTCATTGCGATATTGGGACGCCTTGTCTCAATATTGACTATCTCATTGAGAATAAAGGAAGGTAAGTCTAGCGGTGGTTATGTGATGATTTTTTGGCAATGAATAGTATTAGTCAACCTATGATAATAAACGTTGTGCATAGTAAGTGAATTTTAAGAAATAGTATTTTTACGCTGAATTATTCACAACGAATATCATTCTCTTATTCTATTTTTAGTGCGGAAAATGTTAAATTCCTCGACGAAAAATAATAACGGTAATAGAAGTTGCTATTATCCGTTGGGGGACTTTCATATTGAAACGTTGGTGTGGGTCATTTTTCGGCTGGTTCAGCAAATAGGCGCCGCCTGTGGAGAGCTGAGTCACGATGCCCACACCGGTAACCTGGAAGGTGGTAGCATAAAACCAGAGATAAAAGAATCGTGGCTGGAGTTGTAAGATACCATCCGTTTCGACCCTATTCATACACTGAGGATTTCTCATGACGGTGCTGGTTCAACTTGATAATGTGCATAAAGTTTTCCTTGCTGATGAAATTGAAACTCGTGCCCTTAGCAAGATTAACCTTTCCATTCATGCTGGCGAATATGTAGCAATTGCTGGTCCTTCAGGGTGTGGTAAATCAACCTTATTGTCGATTATGGGCTTGCTGGATGTTCCCTCAGAAGGTCGTTACTGGTTAAATGGGGTAATGATTGACGATATCAGCAAAAGAGAAATGGCTTGGCTACGCAATAAGGAAATTGGGTTTATTTTTCAATCATTTAACCTTATCAGTGATTTGACGATTGAGGAGAATGTTGCATTGCCGTTGATCTATCGTGGGGATATTTCACGTTCACAACAGAAAGAACGAGTACAGCAGGCCTTGGAGATGGTGAACATGTCACATCGCGTTCGCCATTACCCCTCGCAGTTATCCGGTGGTCAGCAGCAGCGTGTGGCAGTAGCCCGGGCCATTGTCGGCTGTCCGTCGCTCCTGTTGGCGGATGAACCTACCGGGAATCTGGATTCCGCCAATGCTGAAGCGGTAATGGATATTCTTGATACGTTACATAACGACGGTACCACTATTTGTATTGTGACGCATGATTCCCACTCGGCCAGGCGTGCCCGGCGTATGGTTGTCCTGTTTGATGGGCAGGTCGTAGCTGACGGTGAGAATGGGCAGTTAAGGCCAGCGGTATAATTATAATACCGTGGGTATGTTGTTTGAAATCTGCCCATTCGAGCTGTGTAGTAAAGTGGGTGGCGTGTTGGTGAGATCTCTCTTTCGTTTTGCACTACAACAAAATCATGCAGTGGCATTGGACTGACAGACTATGTATAGCGTCAGAACGGTAATAATGAGGGAGAAGAGTAAAGCATCCGCGCCAGGGATGGCGCGGCTTGAGCTTACAGGGAGGGACTTGCAGCGTCTTTACGATCTTCTCATTATTGCCGCTATATAGACTTTGTCATCAAACTCACAGCCTCTCATCGAGAGGCTGTCCAGTCCCTGATTCTGGAGAACAGTTAAGAATGCTGAAGGCTACATCGTCAATACATACCCGTTCTTTGGGTGAGCTGGCGGATGTTTTCTCTTCCGACCCGTGTTGTGTCGTGGTTGGGCGTTCGGCGCTGGATAGTCCGGCATTACAGGCGATAGCTGGTCAGGCTTGCAATATGGTAAACCCGAGCGTATTGACGTTTCGTCAGTTGGCGGAGGGTATTGCTCGTTTATTGTTGGCACCGTACTGTCATCAAACGGCAGTTGAGCTTCAGTTTGCCCGAGGGCCGTGGGGAAAACCGTTTTTACCGCATCATCCAGCCGTTCAGTTTAATATTTCTCATACCGCCGCCGCCTGTGCTTTCGTTATTGCCAATGGTTCCCGGGTCGGCGTGGATGTGGAAGGCTTGCAGGGACAGTCTCTGCGAAAGCGGGATGTTGCAAAGCGGTTTTTTCACCCTGATGAGTTGCAGTGGCTGTCGCAGTATGAAGAAGAGACACAATTCATAACGGCGTTTACCCGGTTATGGACCAGAAAGGAGGCCTATATCAAGGCACTGGGTACCGGGTTGTTTAAGTCACTAACGTCGTTTAGTTGTCTGACCGGGTTGTCTGGTGGTGTCACCGTTGTTGATGAAATGCAACCGGTGGACTGCCAGCTCAATGAACGATGGCTCGAAGGGACGCCTTCTGTGGCACTCAGCTATTGCATTTTCCCTTCTGCGGTATCTCAACAACCAGTGAACTGGGAAATGTTCATTATCAATGAACAAGCTACGTTAACACCTTGGTTGTAAGCTACTTTATTAACCGGTTTTAGAGATTCAGGTAATATCCCTATCAACCTGAACTTTACGATTGAGTACATCCCTGTAATCTTGCACCCGCTTATCCAAGCGAAAGCTTTCCCTTATCTGCATTATGCCGGGCCGACATGATGCATTATTGTCTGAAATTGTAGAATAGCTGAAATAATCGCTGACAATCTATGTGTCATCTTTTCGGGTCGGAAAAGTAAACGAATCATTATCACTTAAATTGTAATCTATCGGAATTCTTTCACTTCTCGCGTTCCTGTCACTCGAAATTTATTGTGTGTAAGGGCGACATCATGACCAATCCGCTACGCTTCCTTTTGAACGCTAGAATTTTAATTGATCCTTTATGGTTTACATAAAACAGCGCGCCGAATTGTTAATGAATAACATGTTTATGTTATAGAGGTGTTAAATTATGACCGGCGGAATGTGGAATGATTTACCTGAATTAGGGAATTGACGCCATAGCCATATGGTAATTCCGGCCCGTGTTTAATGTCAGTAACCTTATTTTTGATAGAAAAAATTTTCCTTCATGAGCATATTAAAAATAAATTATATAAAAAATAACCTTATTATTTAGTTAGTTAATTCATTGTGGTGGATTTATTAACATTAATAGAGCGCTGATGCCTATAGGTTGGCGCATGAGTTGCATTCTACATGGGCGTGCAGTAACAAGTCTGTACGTAGAACCTAATTACATATGTAATTTATTAACATTTTCTAGGAGACGCCATCATGGCTAAAGTACAAAAATCAACAGACTCTTCCAGCTTGGCTGAAGTAGTAGACCGTATTCTGGACAAAGGCATTGTGATTGACGCTTGGGTCAAAGTCTCATTGGTTGGTATTGAACTGTTATCCATCGAAGCACGTGTTGTTATTGCTTCTGTTGAAACTTATTTGAAATACGCAGAAGCGATTGGCCTTACAGCCAGTGCAGCGACTCCAGCGTAATTAAGTAAGCAGAATAAAAGTGCCCAAGTGGCTGAGTCATTCAGCTGCTTGAGTACTTTTCAACGCTTCAAGAGTGCTCTATCACATAAGGAGAATCCTATGGGATGCTTAACAGACGGTATGGCGCAGCTGCGTAAGAATATTGATGACAGTCATGAATCTCGCATAGCACAGCAAAATGCGCGGGTTTCCAGTGTGAGTGCGCAGATTGCCGGTTTTTCTACAACTCGGGCTAGAAACGCGGCTCAAGACGCACGCGCACGCGCGACATTCGTTGCCGATAATGTCAGAGGCGTTAATCGGATGTTGAGTGACTTCTGTCATACCCGCGAGGTAATGAGTCGTCAACAGAGTGAAGAACGTGCCACCTTCGTGACGGATATGTCGAAGAAAACGCTAGCTTTATTAGACGGTTTTAATGCTGAGCGTAAAAGTATGGCTGAACGCTGTGCTAAAGAACGAGCTGATTTCATTGCCAACGTGGCAAACGATGTCGCTGCTTTTCTTAGTGCTTCTGAGAAGGACAGAATGGCTGCCCATGCTGTATTTTTCGGCATGACCCTGGCTAAAAAAAAAACGAGCCTCGCAGTCTAGCCACTCGTCCTCTTGATAATACTCTGGCGGTAAGTAGTGAAGATTTGTCGGCGCCTGGCAGTGAAAGTTCGGTAGTCCTCCGCAGTGAAGATCCGTTGGCACTTGGCAGCGAAGATTCGTTAGTACCTGATAGCAAAGGTTCATTAGCCCCTAGCAGTGAACAACCAGCGTTACCCGAAATTGTGCAAACGACCGCACCGACATTGCCAACCACGCCACCAGCGACGGTTTTTGAGAAAAAGAACGTTGCTGAGCATACAGTCGATAAACAAACTAAAAAGCCTAAGAAGAAACTCGGTGAGTATTTAGGTCCGAAAAAAGGTAAGTAGCGGTATTAGCCTCTGTCGTCCATGGAGGGTGAGGTGGATGAACAGTCTGCTCACAAACACGGAGTGACATTATTGGGCATACAGTTTCGATTAATCGCTAAGTTAAATCGAAATATAAGAAGCCGCTAAAATCGACCGATTCTAGCGGCTAAGACGATCACTGATTTGGCCATTTCGTAGAACTGGTGTTGGCTAGGGCGTACACGGTTTGGCACAGGAGTATTTCCATGATTAAGCAAAATACCGTTTCGCAGTATACCGTAGACGATGATCTTGTCGTTCCGGAAGCGAGTGAACATTTTGTAGCGACTTCTTATGTGAACGACATTATAGAACGCGCATTGGTTTATTTACGCGCTGGCTATCCCGTGCATTTTGCCGGCCCATCTGGGATAGGGAAAACAACCCTGGCATTTCATCTCGCAGCACTATGGGGTCGTCCCGTTACCATGTTGCAAGGTAACGAAGAATTTGTGAGCTCCGATTTGACGGGGAAAGACATCGGCTATCGTAAAAGCAGCCTGGTGGATAACTACATTCATTCAGTGCTTAAAACTGAAGAACAGATGAACCGCATGTGGGTGGATAACCGTTTGACCACCGCGTGTCGTAACGGCGACATGCTGATCTATGATGAGTTCAATCGTTCCAAAGCAGAAACCAATAATGTGCTGTTATCCGTATTATCCGAAGGGATTTTAAACCTTCCTGGTTTACGTGGTGTAGGGGAAGGGTATCTCGATGTACACCCAGAATTTCGCGCTATTTTTACCTCCAATCCAGAAGAGTATGCCGGTACGCATAAGACCCAGGACGCTCTGATGGATCGTATGATTACTATCAACATTGGTCTTGTCGATCGGGATACTGAACTACAGATACTGCATGCGCGCTCTGAATTGGAATTAAAAGAAGCGGCATATATCGTTGATATAATCAGAGAGTTGCGTGGTAACGAACACGAAACCAAACATGGGTTACGTGCAGGAATTGCCATCGCCCACATCCTACACCAGCAAGGAATAAAACCACGTTATGGTGACAAATTATTCCATGCTATCTGCTACGACGTCTTGAGTATGGACGCTGCCAAAATACAACACGCTGGACGTTCTATATACCGTGAAATGGTCGATGGCGTTATTCGTAAAATCTGTCCACCAATAGGTTCAGACACGGTTAAAGCATCCACACAAAAAATAAAAGCAGTGGAGTAATTATCATGGCTATAAGTACTCGTCCTCTCAGAACACTGTCAGACATAAAAACTCATTCAGGTCGAGTGAGTGGTGAGCATCAAACCTATCGTGATTATTTTCAGATAGGTGCGCTGGAATTAGAGCGTTGGCGGCGAACACGAGAACGTGAGGCTGCCTCATCGCGTATTGCCAGTATTGATGAGCGTATCGCGGATATTGATAAAGAAAAAGCAGCGCTGCTTGCAGACGCGACAGCGGCGAGTGCTGTGGCTGAAAATAATGATAAATCAGAAGCGGCCGAGAAGAAGAAAAAGTCTTCTGGTTTGCGAATCAAGTATTGAGGTTGTCATTATGAACAAAATTCGCACCCTCGCTCATATCCGTACACCGCGTATGGTGAAGAGCTTTCGCACATGCGTCAACATGACGGGGAAGTCACAAATTCTCGCTGATTTTGGACGTATTTATTTAGAAGAATATCGACGATTGAACCGTGTGCAATGCGCCAAAAGTAAACGTATTTCATTGAGGAGTGCATGATGAGTATTGATAAATCCAGAAATCATCGTGCCAAGGTGCTTTATGCGCTCTGTGTTTCCGATGACTCAACGCCTAACTATAAAATACGCGGATTGGAAGCAGCACCGGTTTATTCTATTGATCAAGATGGCTTAAGAGCTGTGGTCAGCGATACGCTCAGTACCCGGTTACGTCCAGAAAGACGTAATATCACGGCGCATCAGGCTGTATTACATAAGTTGACTGAAGAAGGTACCGTATTGCCGATGCGCTTTGGGGTTATTGCCCGTAATGCTGAAGCAGTAAAGAATTTGCTGGTCGCTAATCAGGATACGATCAGAGAACATTTTGAACGCTTGGATGGCTGTGTGGAAATGGGGCTACGTGTTTCCTGGGATGTTACTAATATTTATGAATATTTTGTTGCTACATATCCAGTCTTAAGTGAAACGCGCGATGAAATCTGGAATGGAAATTCCAATGCCAATAATCACCGTGAAGAGAAGATTCGGCTGGGTAATTTGTACGAGTCATTGCGTAGTGGAGACAGAAAAGAATCGACGGAAAAAGTAAAAGAAGTTCTGTTGGATTATTGCGAAGAGATTATTGAAAACCCGGTTAAAAAAGAAAAAGACGTAATGAATCTAGCCTGTTTGGTAGCAAGAGAACGGATGGATGAATTTGCCAAAGGCGTTTTTGAGGCATCAAAGTTATTCGATAACGTTTATCTGTTCGATTATACCGGCCCATGGGCACCGCATAATTTCGTTACTCTGGATTTACATGCTCCTACAGCGAAGAAGAAAACGTTGACCCGCGCTGGTACTCTCTCTGACTGAGGCTAAGCCATGCTGCTGATCGATGACATCCTGTTTTCTCCTGTCAAAGGCGTCATGTGGATTTTTCGGCAAATTCACGAACTGGCGGAAGATGAATTGGCTGGTGAGGCGGATCGTATTCGTGAAAGTTTGACTGATCTTTATATGTTACTGGAGACTGGCCAGATTACCGAAGATGAATTTGAACAACAGGAAGCTGTACTGCTGGATAGATTAGACGCACTGGATGAAGAAGATGACATGCTAGGCGACGAGCCTGGGGATGACGAAGACGACGAATACGAAGAGGACGACGACGAAGAGGACGACGACGAAGAGGATGACGACGACGAGGATGACGACGACGAGGATGACGACGACGAAGAGGATGACGACGACGACGAGGATGACGACGACGAGGATGAGCCCGAGGGTACGACGAAATGAAACCTGCTATTTATCCCAAGTTCTTACTGGAGTCGCCGCTGAAACTGGTTTTCTTCGGCGGTAAGGGAGGAGTAGGTAAAAGTACCTGTGCGACGTCGACGGCGTTAAGGCTGGCGCAGGAACAGCCGCAGCACCATTTTTTGCTGGTTTCTACCGATCCAGCACATTCCCTGCAAAATATTCTCTCCGATCTGGTATTGCCAAAAAATCTGGACGTACGTGAATTAAATGCCGCAGCCTCCTTGCATGAATTTAAATCGCAGCATGAAGGTGTTCTGAAAGAGATAGCGTATCGCGGCACTGTTCTCGATCAAAACGACGTACAAGGATTGATGGATACCGCGCTTCCCGGCATGGATGAATTGGCCGCTTATCTTGAAATAGCTGAATGGATTCAAAAAGATACTTACTATCGTATTATTATTGATACTGCTCCTACAGGTCATACATTGCGGCTTTTGGAAATGCCGGATTTGATTTATCGGTGGTTGACCGCTCTGGATACCCTGCTTGCCAAACAGCGTTATATCCGGAAACGTTTTGCCGGTGATAATCGATTGGATCATCTGGATCATTTTCTGCTGGACATGAATGATTCACTTAAAGCTATGCACGAGCTGGTGACGGATTCCACGCGTTGTTGTTTTGTGTTAGTGATGCTGGCGGAAGCGATGAGTGTGGAAGAAAGCATTGATCTTGCTGGCGCGTTGAATCAGCAACGGGTGTTTCTGTCCGATTTAGTGGTCAATCGACTATTTCCTGAAAATGACTGTCCAACCTGTTGTGTTGAGCGTAACAGACAAATGCTTGCGCTCCAGAACGGATACCAACGTTTGCCTGGGCACGTATTCTGGACGTTGCCTTTGCTTGCCATCGAACCGCGTGGTGCGTTGCTTCACGAATTTTGGTCCGGGGTCCGTTTACTTGATGAAAACGAAGTCATGGCTACGACGTGTCATCATCAACTGCCTTTACGTGTAGAGAGTTCCATTTCGCTGCCTGCCAGCACATTCCGACTGCTGATTTTTGCAGGTAAAGGTGGGGTAGGTAAAACGACGCTGGCCTGTGCTACGGCATTGCGTCTGAACAGTGAATATCCAGAATTGCGTATTCTGTTGTTCTCAGCCGATCCTGCTCACTCGCTGAGTGATTGTCTGGGTGTAACCCTACAGCAGCAGCCTATATCGGTGTTGGTTAACATTGATGCCCAGGAAATTAATGCACAAGCTGATTTTGACAAAATCCGGCAGGGATATCGTGCGGAATTAGAAGCTTTCTTGCTGGATACGTTACCCAATCTGGATATTACTTTTGATCGTGAAGTGTTGGAGCATTTGCTCGATCTCGCGCCCCCCGGATTAGATGAAATCATGGCATTGACTGCGATCATGGATCATCTAGACAGCGGTCGTTATGACATGGTCATCGTGGATGGCGCACCTAGCGGACATTTGCTACGTTTATTAGAGTTGCCTGAATTGATTCGGGATTGGCTAAAACAGTTTTTCTCGTTATTGCTGAAATATCGCAAAGTCATGCGTTTCCCGCATTTATCGGAACGTTTGGTACAGCTTTCACGCGAATTAAAAAATCTACGCGCTCTACTGCAGGATACCAAACAAACGGGGTTGTATGCAGTTACTGTTCCGACGCATTTGGCACTTGAGAAGACCTATGAAATGACATGCGCATTGCAGCGATTAGGCTTAACGGCAAACGCGTTGTTTATCAACCAGATTACACCTCCCAGCGATTGCACACTGTGCCAGGCAATCACGAGTCGAGAGTCGTTGGAGCTGAAGTGCGCAGATGAGATGTTCCCCAGCCAACCACACGCGCAGATTTTCCGGCAAACAGAACCTACGGGATTGAGCAAGCTAAAGACATTGGGTTCGGCATTGTTTTTATAAACTGTGAGCGTACACATTATGCCAGTGAACAAACAGTATCAGGATGAACAGCAACAGGTCTCTCTGTGTGAGGCCTTGGACCGCGTTCTGAACAAAGGTGTGGTGATTGTCGCTGATATCACCATTTCAGTCGCTAATATTGATTTGATTTATTTAAGCCTACAGGCTTTGGTTTCTTCTGTAGAAGCGAAAAACCGTTTACCCGGTAGGGAGTAACACTATGACAACCAATCAGTTATCGCACCATAGTCCTGTGTTCGGCCCGACATCGCCAGCAATACAACGGCCAATTACTGAAGCTAATCGACATAAAATAGACATCGATGGAGAACGCGTCCGTGATGGTTTGGCGCAACTCGTCCTGACCCTGGTCAAACTGCTGCACGAACTACTGGAGCGTCAAGCCATAAGGCGGATGGATTCGGGTTCGCTTAGTGATGAAGAAGTCGAGCGTTTGGGTTTGGCGCTAATGCGCCAAGCCGAGGAGTTGACACATTTGTGCGACGTTTTTGGCTTCAAGGATGATGATTTGAACTTGGATTTAGGCCCGCTAGGCCGATTGCTGTAAGGAAATTGTATGATGAACAACAACATACGATTATTTTTTAGTTCCCATATAAATGTTATCAGTCTGTTTTCGGCAGAGGGTGTGTACCATGGTTAATACTACCAATGACATAAATGCGGCTACGCGTGGTCTTCTACTGCGTATGGGTAATGCATGGTTTGAACAAGATGAACTGCGACAAGCAGTGGATATCTATCTGAAAATAATCGAGCAATATCCTGACAGCAAGGAGAGTAAAACCGCGCAAACGGCGCTGTTGACCATTTCACAACGTTATGAACGAGATGGTTTGTTCCGGCTGTCACTTGATATCCTTGAACGCGTTGGGGAAATAACACCGACATCCATATAAGTTTCAGGATATTAACGTGGCCTATTTATCAGGTTTGAATCCTATATTAAGTCGCAAGCGATATCGCCAGCAGTGTTTTCTACGCAGTGAGATCCATGTTCAGGATACCCTGGATCCAAGAATTAAGAGCATCAGTACGGTATAGATCATCTTTCAAGTTGCAGGTGCGTTGTCTGCCCACGCTAACCCCAGTCACTTACTGGAGTAAGCCTTGGGGATTTACTCGATTGTCGCCTTCCTGTGTGTTGAAATTTATTGGGTATATATGCTTTTGATTTTAGAGAGAAGGGGATGAGGATTTGAGGTCTTTAGGTTGTTTACCCTATAAGGATTTGCACCATGAGCGGCAACAAAAAACTAACCCATTCAACCGATTCGACCACCGTAGCGGATTTGTTAGAGCGATTACTGGACAAAGGGGTTGTCATCAGCGGTGACATTCGCATCAGACTGGTTGAAGTCGAATTGCTGACACTGGAAATTCGCCTGCTTATCTGTTCCGTAGATAAAGCGGTAGAAATGGGGCTGGATTGGTGGAGTGGCAATCCGGCGTTTGATTCCAGAGCCAGAGTGTCATCATCAGCGCCTGCTCCAGAGTTGGAAGAACGTCTGCAGCGGCTAGAGGCTCGTTTGGAAGCGGCACCGTCCGTCATAGAAGAAACTCATTTATAAGGATTATCTTTTTTATGCGAGCGCTGATTCATTTTCCCATTATTCATAGCCCTAAAGATTTAGGGACATTGAGCGAAGCGGCAAGTCATTTGCGAACCGAAACTCAAACGCGTGCGTATCTTGCTGCCGTCGAGGGGTTCTGGACAATGATTACCACTACGATTGAGGGTTTAGATCTGGACTATACACATCTGAAACTTTATCAGGATGGTCTGCCGGTTTGTGGAAAAGAAAATGAAATAGTGACCGATGTTGCTAACGCTGGTAGCCAGAATTACAAGCTCTTGCTTACGTTGCAACATAAAGGCGCAATTCTGATGGGAACAGAGTCCCCTGAACTATTGTTGCAAGAGCGCGATCTGATGACGCAGTTGTTACAATCTACGGAGCAAACCGAAGCGTCCTTGGAAACAGCAAAAACATTATTGAACCGGCGGGATGATTATATTGCCCAGCGCATTGATGAAACGCTGCAAGATGGCGAGATGGCGATACTTTTCCTGGGGCTTATGCACAATATTGAAGCGAAGCTGCCCGCAGATATTGTTTTTATTCAACCGTTAGGTAAACCCCCAGGAGGGGAAAGTATTTAGTGACTACATTCCTTGTTCTGCATTATCGTTGGCATTAGAAGTGGATTTATTCACCGAGAATATTAGAGGTAGTATAAATATAATTTATATGTCATTTTAATAGACTACATAATAATGGGACTTTGTTGCTTTTTTTATATTTTTATGCGTTTTTTTGACTGATGAAAAACGTAATAATAACCAACTATGTTTGTTTGTAAAAGTATCGGCATAGCAGCAATATAGTGCGTATACGGTGATAAATAAATATTATGGAACCCGTGGTCGGAATTTCCATCACGGGATGATTTTGTTAATACTACCCTTCCTGTTTGTCTGTTTCAGCCTTCATTTTTGTGTAAAGAAATCGAAATCAATATTCATTATTTTGTTAGATAATATATGGTGCTTCTAGTGGAATTGATGCCAGATGTGACATAGGCAAACGTTTTTTGGCGGTGGTTTATTAGCTATTTATGTGATGTATGTCTCTTAGTTATTACCAGTTTTATCGATAGCCCTATGATCTTTTGATACTAAAAATGTGACCTAATCGGCTAAAAAGGGAGTGTCGCCCTTGATATGGCTGATAGCCATCAGTAGACAGATGATGGGATGATGTTTATCATGTCCAGAATAAAGTCTCTCGCTTATTTGACCGGGTAGTTAAAATATTCGTTAATAAATAGAAATACTTGCCTAAATTATTGTCACAAAATCGAAAAGAAAATTGTGTTATCTTAAATTTGTACTATAAGTATTAAGGATGCTATTCATTAAAATTAGGCACCGTCTAGGCGATGATTAGGCGGTTGTGTTAAAAAAATAACTAGAGTGTTAATAATTCTTTTTTTGCGTCAAATATATACGTGATAGAAGGGAGATTTATCCTCTTCTTCCCCGTATCTTTTAACTATTATTAAAAATGAAATAACCAATTGGATGTAGTCGATGAAAAGTATTGATCCTGGCTATGTTTTAATAATTGATGACGACAAAGATATTTGTGACCTGCTATCACACTTGCTGGAAAAGGCTGGTTGTGAAACTCAGCAAGGTTACGATGGCGACATGGCAATAAAGTTGTTGTCTCAGCGTGAACCGGATGTACTGTTACTTGATAGTATTCTCCCTAAACACAGTGGCATGGAGGTGTTAGCCAATGCCCATGCTCTGTATCCGCAACTCCCCGTTATCATTATTACTGGCAATGTCGGCATTCTTAGCGCGGTTGGTGCTATCAAAGCTGGTGCATGGGATTACATTCCCAAGCCGTTTGATAACAAACGAGTATTAGATCTGGTGAATCGTGCAATGCAAATGCGTTGGGGTAACTACGATTCAAACTGCAAAGCCAGCAAGGATACTAAAACGCGTATCGCTGCCATGATGGGGAATAGCCGCGAGATTCAGTCGGTGATCAGAGATGTCGTTAACGTGGCTCATACGGATTTTTCTGTCGTTATTCAGGGTGAAACGGGAACTGGCAAAGAATTGGTTGCGAAAAACATCCATTTAGCCAGTCAGCATGCCACAGGGGTTTTTGTTCCCATTGATTGTGGCTCCATACCCGACTCGTTGATCGAAAATGAACTATTTGGTCATGAAAAAGGCTCGTACACCGGGGCTGATCAGGTTCATGCGGGTAAGTTTGAAGCGGCTGACGGCGGTACGTTATTCCTGGATGAAATCGCCAACATGTCTTTATCCGCACAGGCCAAGCTACTGCGTGTGCTACAAGAGCACGTTGTCTATCGTATTGGCGCGACTAAACCCATTCCTGTCAATGTGCGAGTCCTGGCTGCCAGCAATGATGATCTACTGGACGCGGTAGTTAAAGGGAAATTTCGCGAGGATCTCTATTATCGATTGAATGAGTATGTCATTCGGATTCCGCCGTTACGCAATCGGCACGAGGATATTCTGTTTTTGTCCAATCGGTTTATCGCCGAAACCAGCGTCGAATTGAACAAAACACCGCCTGATTTGTCCGTTGCGGCTAAAGAAACACTGTTACGTTATCCATGGCCGGGTAACGTGCGAGAGTTACGCGCTGTCATCCGCCGTGCTGTTTTGGTATCCGACAAAAGAGTAGGGGTTGATGATTTAGGCCTGGTCATCAAAGAAGATCACTTTCCGCAATCAACGAAAAATCCGTATCTGAGAACGATACAGAATTTCTGTCTGGAAGGTTCGTCTCTTAAAGAGATCACTCAACTCAATATTGATCAAATAGAGCGAATTATCATTCAAGACACATTAGAGAAAACAGGCAATAACAAGGCAGAAGCAGCGCGGCGTTTGAATATTGACTATAAAACGCTGCACTCTAAACTCAAAAAGATCAATGCAGCCGAGGTAAACAATCATGAGTAGTAAAAAAAAAATGATGTGACAGGGAATGTTGAAGGAATTTTGCGCGGTTTGGGCGATCTGGTGGAAAAATTGGTTGAAACCGGCGAACAGATAAAGCGTAGCGGTGCGTTCGATATTGACACGAACGACGGTAAGAATGCCAAAGCCGTGTATGGTTTCTCCATCAAGATGGGTTTGGATGGAAACCAGGAAAATCGGGTAGAACCTTTTGGCAACATACGCCGGGATGAGCAAACCGGGGAAGCTACAGTGCAGGAAGTGTCTGAACCGTTGGTTGATGTTATCGAAGAAAGTGATCATGTGCTGGTACTGGCAGAAATGCCGGGGGTCGCTGATGAAGATGTGCAAGTCGAATTGAATGGCGACATTCTGACGTTACACTCGGAAAGAGGCAGTAAAAAATATCATAAAGAAATCGTGTTGCCGTGCTCATTCGATGACAAGGCGATGGAACGGTCTTGCCGTAATGGCATTTTGGAAGTCAAATTAGGAAAATGAGGCAGTCATGTCTGAAGAACTCAAGCTCAAGGTCGCCGAGGCTCTGCCAAAGGATGCTGGGCGCGGTTATGCTCGCTTAGATCCGGCCGATATGGCCAGGTTAAATCTGGCTGTCGGTGACATAGTGCAGTTAACCAGTAAAAAAGGCACCGGGATTGCTAAATTGATGCCGACTTATCCCGATATGCGGAATAAAGGCATCGTACAACTGGATGGTTTGACGCGGCGTAATACCAGCCTGAGTTTAGATGAAAAAGTGCAGATTGAACCCGCTTCCTGCAAACACGCCACACAGATCGTCCTCATTCCCACCACGATTACGCCCAACCAACGTGACCTGGATTATATCGGTAGCCTGCTCGATGGGTTGCCCGTACAGAAAGGCGATCTGCTGCGCGCGCACCTGTTTGGCAGTCGTTCTGCTGATTTTAAAGTCGAAAGCACCATACCTGATGGTGCGGTACTGATTGATCCGACCACGACACTGGTGATTGGCAAATCAAATGCTGTCGGGAATTCGAGTCATAGCACACAACGTTTGTCGTATGAGGATGTTGGCGGCCTTAAAAACCAGGTGCGGCGTATTCGAGAAATGATCGAATTACCATTACGCTATCCTGAGGTCTTTGAACGTTTAGGTATAGATGCCCCCAAAGGTGTACTGCTCTCTGGTCCCCCGGGATGTGGTAAAACCCTCATCGCCCGCATTATTGCGCAAGAAACCGATGCGCAATTTTTTACCATCAGCGGCCCGGAAATTGTGCATAAGTTTTATGGTGAAAGTGAAGCCCACTTACGCAAAATTTTTGAGGAAGCCGGACGCAAAGGGCCAAGTATCATTTTTCTGGATGAAATTGACTCTATTGCACCACACCGCGACAAGGTCGTCGGTGATGTAGAAAAACGTATCGTTGCGCAACTGCTCGCATTAATGGATGGTCTCAAGAATCGAGGCAAAGTCATTGTCATTGCCGCGACCAATCTACCTAATGCGATTGATCCCGCGTTGCGCCGTCCGGGACGCTTTGACCGTGAAATCAGCATTCCTATTCCAGACCGTGAAGGTCGCCGCGAGATTATCGAAATTCATAGCACGGGAATGCCGCTGAATGCTGATGTCGATCTGAACGTGCTTGCCGATATCACTCACGGTTTTGTCGGTGCCGATCTGGAAGCGTTATGCCGTGAAGCCGCGATGAGTGCGTTACGCCGTTTACTGCCTGAGATCGATTTCAGTTCGGCGGAGCTACCTTATGATCGTCTGGCCGAATTAACGGTGATGATGGATGATTTTCGTGCCGCCTTGTGTGAAGTATCACCGTCAGCGATTCGTGAGCTGTTCGTCGATATTCCCGATGTGCGTTGGGAAGATGTCGGCGGTTTGGATGACGTACGCCGTCGATTGATCGAATCCGTCGAGTGGCCTATCAAGTACCCTGAGCTCTATGAACAAGCGGGTGTTAAGCCGCCTAAAGGTCTGCTGTTAGCTGGGCCTCCCGGCGTTGGGAAAACGCTGATCGCCAAAGCCGTTGCTAATGAAAGTGGCGTTAATGTCATTTCAGTTAAAGGTCCGGCGCTGATGTCGCGTTATGTCGGTGATTCGGAAAAAGGTGTCCGAGAGCTGTTTCTCAAAGCTCGTCAGGCTGCGCCCTGCATTATTTTCCTTGATGAAGTCGATTCTGTGATTCCTGCCCGTAACGAGGGCGCTATCGACTCACATGTCGCAGAACGGGTGTTGAGCCAATTCTTATCTGAAATGGATGGGCTGGAAGAACTCAAAGGTGTTTTCGTTATGGGGGCGACCAATCGTGCGGACTTGATCGATCCCGCGATGCTGCGACCAGGACGTTTTGATGAAATAATCGAATTGGGCCTGCCCGACGAGGACGCCCGTCGGCAGATTCTGGCGGTGCATTTACGTAATAAACCGCTGGGTGACAATATTCATGCTGACGATTTGGCAGAACGTTGTGATGGTGCCAGCGGTGCAGAATTGGCCGCGGTGTGTAATCGTGCCGCATTAGCGGCATTGCGTCGTGCAATCCAGCAGTCTGAAGAGGCTGTTCTGAGCCCGTCAACGGTAGGAGAAACCCCTGTGGCGCTGACGGTACGCATTGAACAGCATGATTTTGCTGAAGTGATTGCCGAAATGTTTGGCGATGATGCATGACGATGAACACAGAAGCACAGACTGAGCAGGCCATTTATCTGTATGGCCTGACGTTGCCCGATTTAGCCGCACCGCCAATTTTGGGCGTTGATAATCAGCATCCGATTAATACACATCAATGTGCCGGATTGAATGCGGTGATTAGCCCAGTGGCACTCTCCGATTTCACGGGTGAAAAGGGTGAAGACAATGTACAGAATGTCACTTGGCTAACGCCGCGTATTTGTCGGCATGCGCAGATTATTGACAGCCTGATGGCCCAAGGTCCGGTCTATCCTTTGCCCTTCGGCACGCTGTTTTCCAGTCAGAACGCGTTGGAACAGGAAATGAAAAGCCGCGCTACTGACGTATTTGTGTCGCTACGTCGCATAACCGGCTGTCAGGAATGGGCACTGGAAGCGACACTGGATCGTAAACAGGCCGTTGACGTTTTATTCACCGAAGGTCTGGACTCCGGTCGCTTTTGCCTACCCGAAGCCATAGGCCGCCGCCATTTGGAAGAGCAGAAATTACGCCGCAGGTTAACCACTGAGTTGAGTGACTGGTTGGCACATGCTTTGACTGCCATGCAGAACGAATTACATCCTTTGGTACGTGATTTCCGTTCACGTCGGTTGTTGGACGATAAAATTTTGCATTGGGCGTATTTACTCCCGGTGGAGGACGTTGCCGCGTTTCAACAGCAGGTTGCTGACATTGTTGAACGCTATGAAGCTTACGGTTTTAGTTTTCGCGTGACAGGCCCGTGGGCAGCCTACAGTTTTTGCCAACCTGACGAATCATGAGCTTACTACTGTACGGCATTGTTGCCGAGGATACTCAACTGGCGCTTGAACCAGACGGTTCGCCGCACGCCGGTGAAGAGCCGATGCAGCTTGTTAAAGCGGCAACGTTGGCGGCGCTGGTCAAGCCTTGTGAAGCAGACGTCAGTCGCGAGCCCGCGGCAGCGTTGGCTTTTGGCCAACAGATAATGCATGTTCATCAACAGACCACGATTATTCCGATTCGTTATGGTTGTGTGTTGGCAGATGAAGATGCGGTAACACAGCATTTACTCAACCATGAGGCACATTATCAAACGCAATTGGTTGAGCTGGAAAATTGTGACGAAATGGGTATTCGGTTATCCCTGGCGTCGGCTGAGGATAATGCCGTTACTACGCCGCAAGCGAGTGGTCTGGACTATTTGCGGAGTCGAAAACTCGCTTATGCCGTACCTGAACACGCTGAACGGCAGGCTGCACTACTGAATAATGCGTTTACGGGGTTGTATCGCCGACACTGCGCGGAAATCAGTATGTTTAATGGTCAGCGGACTTACCTGTTGAGCTATCTGGTGCCACGAACCGGGTTACAGGCGTTTCGCGACCAATTTAATACTCTGGCCAACAACATGACGGATATAGGGGTTATCAGTGGGCCTTGGCCTCCCTATAACTTCGCCAGCTAATTTGTTAACGACAGGCTACCATGTCAGATAATCCTTTTGAACAGCAGTCAGAAAACCACTTTGAACTTCTTTACAACATGCTATTGGATGCAATTCCTTCTTCCGTGTTAATGGTGGATGAGAAACTGCATGTGGTTTCAGTCAATCAGAATTTTTTAATCAAGGGTCATCGCGGCAACCCGGATACAATTGGTCGCCCGTTATCGGACGTCTTTCCGAGCGTCATTTTGGAAAATACGGGTCTTGAAGCACATATCCGGGATGTATTCCGTAGCGGATTACCCGTTAATGGTCAGAAAATGACCTACCGTGCGCCAGGCGTACCGATTCGGATTTATTACTATTCTATTCTACCCATCCCCATTAACCAGATTATGCTGTTCATGGAGGATGTCACCGAGCAGGTTCGCCTGTCTGAAGAAGTCCATCGAGTAGAACGGCACCTCGCTTCAGTTGTAGAAAACGCCAGCGACATTGTTCTTTCGACCGATATTGAAGGATGCATATTGACGTGGAATTCAGCGGCGGAAAAGCTGTCAGGTTTACCCACGCATGAAGTCTATGGGCGATACTTTTTTGAGTTCTGCGATACCAACCAAAAGGAGGCGGTGCGTCTGATTTTCATGCGTATGAAGAACAGCAATGAATCACATACGACTGAATTTCATTTATTAACGCCTAACAATGGTGGCAGCATATTGATTTCCTGGGTATTTTCACCAATGAAGGATGACTATGGGCAAACGGTGGGCACCGTAGTTGTCGGTCGTGATTTGGCTGAACGTCGGAAATTGGAACTGCAATTACGTCAATCACAGAAGTTGACCGCGTTGGGCGTCATGGCGGGCGGTATCGCTCATGAAATTCGTAATCCTCTTGCTGTTTGTTCTTCAGCGGCGCAATTTTTGCTGGAAGACGAGATTACGGCTGAATTTCATAAAGAGTGTTCAAGAAAAATACAGACTAACATTCAAAAAGCCTCGGCCATCATTGAGAATTTACTCCGTTTTGCCCGTTCTTCCCTCGATACCGAAATGGTAGAGGTCAATCTGATCACGGTGCTGAAAGAAACTATCGACCTGATCGCCAACCAGGCCAAAGTGCAGAAAATTCAGATCCTGTTGCCGTTGCAAAAAGGAAATATATTGGTGTCAGGTGTGTCGGGCTTACTGCAACAGGTGTTCATGAATATTTTTCTTAATGCCATTAATGCGATGCCGGAAGGCGGTGTGTTAAGTATTGCGGTAGAGACCTTTGAAGACCGGGTTATTGTGCGTATTTCTGATACTGGCGTAGGCATTCCCGCCGGCGAGTTGGATAAAATTTTCGATCCGTTCCACACGTCTTCACCCGTAGGCCAAGGTACTGGTTTGGGTTTGTCCATTTGTTACAGCATTATCCAACAGCACCTTGGTTCCATACAGGCAGAGAGTTGTCTGGGTGAAGGTTCCACTATTATTGTTACCTTACCTATACTCTAAAATGATGAACGCACCCATTCTGATAGTTGATGATGAACCTGACATGTGTTGGGCCATTTCCCATATTATTCAATCACAAGGCATGAGTGTCATTACCGCTTACAGTGGGGAAGATGCTTGCGTTAAGCTGATGACCGGCAATTTTTCCTTTGTGTTTTTAGATGCCAAGTTACCGGATATGGACGGTCTGGAAGTGGCGCGTCGAGCCAGTACCTTGCTAGAGCGAAGACCGCGTGTAGTGCTGGTTTCCGGTTATCACTATTACGATGATCCGGTTATTCGCCATGCTATCGTTGAAGGCATTATCTGCGGTTTTCTGGCGAAGCCTTTTACCAATAAAGAGCTGCTGAAAACATTACAGACACTATCACAGCCGAGCGAGTAGTTGCGTCGCTAGCTTAATCAACGCTCTGCTTCTTCGGGGGGAATTACTGACACGCTGCACCTTAAAACGGGCATTATGACGATAGTGCTCGTTTTAAGGTGCAAATGGTGTTTTATCGTTAGCGTCGTTATTGAGTCACATGCACAGCAGGCCGTGCATTTTTGAGGAAACATCCCCCCAACGCACGTTCTAATTGTGCCGCCAATTGCAATAACACGCCGTCATTGGCCTGACGGGTCTGGAAATGCATTCCGAGTGGTACACCTGACTGTTGCCAGGCCAGCGGGATAGAGATGCCGGGCGTACCCGTGAGGCTGGCGAGCGGTGTATAGGAGAAGATATCCCACAGATCATAGAACCAGCCAAGCACATCGGGGTTATCGCTCAGTGTGAGGTATTTTGTCTCGCCCATCAACGGCGTCGGTTTTGAGAAGGTCGGCGTCAAAATGATATCCCACTGTTCATAGAAGCGACCCAGCGTGCGCGATGTGCTATTGAACACATCCTGCATTTTCCAGCGTTCGCTGTAGGACATATCAATTCCTTTCTGCCAGATCTTGATGTTGATCGGTTCAACCAGATCCTCAGGCGGTGCGGAAAGTCCTTTTTTCTCCAGCAATCGCTGGATAAATTGGGCAAAGTTACTGATATAACAGGCGGTCTGTGCCCGGAACGCCGCGTCGAAATCAATATCGGGCGTCACCCATTCCACCTGATGTCCCAGTTCCTGTAACAATGCCACCGTACGTTCCAGTTCGCTGACAAAATGCGGATCGGCGCTATACTGCCCCCATTGGTGGGACACCGCGATACGCAGTGAGGCCGGATCCTTTTTAATCATTTCGGTATAGGGTTCGTCGCTCTTCCAGTAGGGCATAAATTCCCCCGGCGCCCCTCCACGGCAACTGTCGATAAACAGGGCCGAATCTCTGACGGTGCGGCTGATACAGCCTTGTGTCGAGACGTAGCCGGTAATGTCAGATAGCCCCGGAGCAATAGAAAAAACACCTCGGGTGCTTTTAAGGCCAATCAACCCATGAGAACCGGCAGGAATACGAATCGAACCACCGCCATCGGTGGCATGGGCAAGGGGAACGATACCCGACGCGACCGATGCAGCTGCGCCAGCGGAAGAACCAAAGGTCGTATAGTTGGGGTTCCAGGGATTATGCGTGACATAAATATCAGGATTTTCCGCTGAACCACAGACGCCGAATTCTGGCGCGGTGGTGCGCCCGATGATATTCAACCCGGCATCGCGGATCTTTGTTGTAAGAAAGGCGTCTTCAGTCGATCTGTTACCCTTGAGAAATTTTGAGCCCTGTTCTTGCAGGCGTCCCTTTACCCCGGGTCCGAGATCTTTTATCAAAAAAGGCACGCCGCGAAACGGGCCATCAAGCCGGGTGCCGCCGGTTTCCGGCACGGTGATAGCATCATCGAACAGCTCTACAACAGCACTAATGTGAGAATTGACGTGAGCCGTAGCTTGCGCCGTCTGCTGCGCCAACTCCGCCGGCATGACATCCCCTTTTTTCACCAACGCTACCATTGCGGTCGCATCACATGCGGCCCATTCATCCCAGCTCATTACGGTCTTTATCATTACAGTATCCTGTACATGTCAAATTGAACGTTTTCGTTTCACTCAAGACGGTGGGAAATAAGGGTTAAGGCGTCGACGCCGCCTCCCAACGCGGCATGGCTTGCAGCAGACTGCGCGTATACGCCTGCTGTGGCGCAGCAAACAGTTCGGCAGTCGGCCCTTGTTCGATAATTTCTCCCCGTTGCATCACAATCAGCCGATCGCATAAACGGGCGGCAACACGTAGATCATGCGTGACAAACACTATCCCCAGCCCCAAATCGCGCTGGATCTCTTCCAGCAACGCGAGGATCTGTTGCTGCACTGAGACGTCCAACGCAGATACCGCTTCGTCTGCTATCAGCACCCGTGGTTGACACGCCAGTGCGCGGGCAATGGCCAATCGCTGACGCTGACCACCAGAAAACTGGCGCGGATAGCGAGATAACGCATCGCGCGGCAACCGCACCCGATCCATCAAGGTTTCCGCCAGTTCCCACGCGCTCTCTCGGCTCATACCGAAATTGATGGCCCCTTCGCAGATTGATGAGCCTACGGTGCGGCGGGGGTTGAAGGAACGGTTAGGATCCTGGAACACCATCTGCACCCGGGAACGCAGTGACCACAATTGGCGTTCCGAGCAAGATTGCACCTCTTTCTCTCCCCAGCGAATTACCCCCGCCGAGGGATCAATTAACCGCATCAGGCAGCGTGCAAAGGTAGATTTACCAGAACCGGACTCACCGACGACACCCACGGTTTCCCCATAGTGGACCGCCAGGCTGGCATCGTGCAGGGCCGCGACACTCTGGCTACGTCCTAACAGCGTGCGGCGGACGTAGCTTTTTGCCACCAACTCGGCACTTAACAGCGGCTGCCCACGCTGTTTGTCGCCTGTGCGACGCGGCACGCCATCAGGCACACAGTTGAGCAGCATCCGAGTGTAGGAGCGGGCCGGTTGGCGCAGCACCTGCATGGCATCTCCCTGCTCGATCACCCGCCCCAAATGCATTACCAGCACCGTGTCGGCAATCTCCGCCACCACGCCCATGTCATGGGTGATAAATAACACTGCACAGCCGTTCTTCTGCTGTAGTTCGTGGATTAGTCCGAGAATTTCTTTCTGAGTGGTGACGTCAAGCGCGGTGGTGGGTTCGTCGCAAATCAACAGACGCGGTCGCAGGATCACCGCCATCGCGATCACGATGCGCTGGCGCTGTCCACCGGAGAGCTGATGCGGGTAGCTGTGGTAGATGCGTTTAGGATCGGGTAATTGCACCTGGGCAAATATCGCCAGAATGGCGGTGAGACGCTCATTGCGCGATAACCGGCTGTGCGCACGTAACATCTCATCCAGTTGTTTGCCACAGGTGACCACCGGATTGAGTGCGGTCATAGGTTCCTGAAACACCATACCGATCTGCTCGCCGCGTAATGCTTTTAGCACGGACGATGCCGCATAACGCCCTTGATCCAGCAGCAGGGTATCCCCCAACTGTACCGTGCCCTGCTGCACAGTCAGTTCAGCGTCCAGCAGGCCCATCAGCGTCATAGCCAGCACTGATTTGCCGGAACCTGACTCCCCCACTACGCACAGGGTTTGTCCCGACCGCAGCGTTAAAGACAGATCTTCAATCGCATCAGCGCGATCCCCGCCAGAGGGCAGTGCCACCTGCAAGCTGTCGATCGTCAGCAGCGCCGGATCAGCTTTTGGCGTTAGTCGGGGGTCAAAATCGAGTGTGGATACGGCAGACATGGTTACCTCCGAATGACCGGCCATCAGACACGCCGGGCGAATTTAGGATCAAATACGTCACGCAGGCCATCGCCCAATAGATTAAATGCCAGTACCGCTGGTACCAGAAACAGCGCCGGAAATAGTACATTGCCGGGATCCTGAGCGAATTGGATACGTCCTTCCGACATGATGTTGCCCCAGGTAGGAATGTTCGCCGGTAGCCCCAGCCCGAGGAAACTCAGGATCGCTTCGGTCATAATGGCCGAGGCGGCGATAAAGGTGCCCTGTACCAGGAGCGGCGCCAGCGAGTTGGGCAGGATGTCGCGCCAGAGAATGGTGATGGATGGGGTAGCCATAATTCTGGCGGCTTCCACAAAAGGTTCGTCACGTAGGCTAACTACCAGTGAACGTACCAGTCGGGCCACTCGCGGCACTTCCGGGACGGCGATTGCCAGCACCACGGTGGACAGGCTGGCACCTAACATCGCTACCAGAGTAATCGCCAGCAGTACGGAGGGAATCGCCATCAGCCCATCGACAATGCGCATCAGCACCATATCCAGCCGACGGTAATAGCCGGCCAGCATCCCTATCAGGCTACCGCCCACCACCGCCAGCAAGGCTGTAGAAACCCCCACCAGCAGAGAGATGCGCGTACCAAACAGTACCCGGCTCCAGATATCGCGCCCCATGCTATCGCTGCCCATCAGAAAAAGATGGGGGATAGTGCTGCCATCCGCCAACGTCACGTCTCCACGCGTACCGGCCGCCACGGAAATAAAGTTATAATCCATGAGGGAGGGATCGAAGGTGCCAAGCATCGGTGCCAATCCGCCAAAGCATAACAACAATATCAGTACCAGCCCTCCCCAGCGGACCGACAGGTTACGCCACAGCGTTGTCAGTATATTCATTGCTTAGCCTCCTATATCAATCAACGCGTCAATAGCGAATGCGCGGATCGAGCACCAGATAACTGATATCCACCACCATATTCACCACCATATAGGCCAGCGCAAAAAACAGCACTACCCCTTGCAGCACCGGAAAATCGCGGTTGAGCACCGCGTCCACGGTCAACTGCCCCAAGCCAGGCACGGCGAACACCGTTTCGGTGACCACCACGCCACCCAGCAATAGCGCCGCACTGATGCCGATAACCGTCGCCACTGGTACAGCCGCATTGCGCAAGGCATGAGCAGTGACCACCTGCCACTCGTCGATGCCTTTGGCGCGAGCAGTACGGATATAATCTTCAGTGAGTGCCTCGCTAACCGCAGCGCGCGTCATCCGCGCGAGCAGCGCCACGTAGGTGATGGACAGAGACAGACATGGCAGGATCAGATGACGTAGCCAGTCCCAGAAACCTGCCGACAGCGGTTGGTAACCCTGTACGGGTAGCAAAGTGGTTTTTACGGACAGGAAATAGATCAGCACGTAACCGATAACGAACACCGGAATGGAAAAACCGGCCACGGAAAACGCCATTACCGCCCGATCCAGCCAGCCTCCCATGTGGCTGGCCGCCAGTGTGCCCAGCGGCACGGCAATCACCACGGTCAACACCAGCGTCAACAACGTCAGGGATAGCGTTGGTCCCAACCGCTGTTCGATCAGCTCGCTTACCGGCGTGTTGAGGAAAAAGGAGTAACCCAGGTCACCGCTCAGCATATGTTGGCACCAGATGCCAAACTGCTGCCAGAGCGGCAAGGTCAACCCCAGCTGGGTACGAATGCGTGCCAAATCATCACTGCTGGCGCCGTTGCCGCCGATGATGGCCGCCGGGTCGCCAGGGGTTAGTCGCACGATCATGAACACGATCACTGCTACTATCATCAGCACTGGGATCATGCCTAACAGCCGTTTTGCGATAAACACTAGCATAGCCACCTCCCGTCCGGCTTATTTGGCGCTCTTGCGGATATTCCAGTACACCTGTGCCCCGGCAGGTACGATGCCGCTGACGGAATCACGCACCGCAGCCGGAATCATGTACTGTCCCAACGGCACATGAGTAACGATCTGATAGGCGTAACTCTGGATCTCATGGGCGAGTTGCTGCTTCTGTGCATTGTCAGTAGCCGCCGCGAAACGGGCTTTCAGTTCCTCCAGATGTGGGTCGTTTTGCCAGCCGAACCATCCTTTATCGCCAGTGGCGTTCAGCATGGCGTTATTCAGTGGGTTCTGTACATCTTCCGCGCCCCAGGCACTGATAAAGGCATTCCATCCACCGGCGTTGGGCGCGTCTTTCTTCGCCCGCCGCGACACCAGGCTCGGCCAGTCCATATTCATCACCTGCACTTTGAATCCGGCCTGTTGCAGCATTTGCTGGGCGACCAGCGGCAGTTTGCCGATGGTTGTATTGTCGGTTGGGCGCAGCAGCACGATGGGTTCGCCTTTGTAGCTAGACTGTTTCAGCAGCGCTCTGGCCTTCGCCAGGTCAGCTTTACCCGTGAAAACCGGACCGGGATCGGAGGCATATGGCGTGCCACAAGGGAACAGGCTGGCACAGGTGCGATAGTATTTAGGCTGCCCCACCTGGGTGCGCAGCATCGGCTCCTGCCCGAGCGCCCACATCGCTGCCTGACGCACCTTTACGTCATTGAACGGCGGCTGAATGAAGTTGAAACGGAACATAAACTGAAAACCGTTAGGCTGCGTATTGATCAGCCGCACATGAGGTGTTTTGGCGAGTGTAGAGAGTTGTTCGAAAGCAGGTTGCTCCAGTATGTCCACCTCATTGGCCAACAGCGCATTCATTTGCGTTTGTGGATCGCGGATGATTTTCCATTCCACTTCATCGACAAATACCCGTTTGCCCCCGGCGGTACCGGATGGCGGCTCACTGCGTGGATGGTAAGCCGTATTCTTGCGGAACCACAGGCTTTCGCCCGGTCGAAAACGATCCGCTTCGAACACATAGGGGCCAGAGCCGACAATCTCCTTGATCGGCGTATCTGCCGGGGTATCAGCAATGCGTTTCGGCATGATGAACGGCACGTTCGATGATGGTTTCCCCAGTGCTTCCAGCACCGGCCCAAACGGAGTGCGGAACACCAGCTTGAAGGTCTTATCATCTACCGCTTCTGCATGGTCCAGCGCCCCAGCCATCAGGCCGCCTAATGTATCTCGCGCCATCCAACGCTTCAGCGAAGCGATAACATCGGCGCTGGTCACCGGCGCGCCATCGCTAAACGCCAGCCCATCGCGCAGCGTGAAGGTCCAGGTTTTTTTGTCATCGCTCACTTGCCAGCTTTGCACCATCTGCGGCTGAATCTTGCCTTTGGCGTCGGTACCAAACAACGTATCAAACACCATATAACCGAAGTTGCGACTGGAGTAGGCGGTGGTCCATATCGGATCCAGTACAGTGATATTGGACGCGGGTACAATGCGCAGGGTGTTGGCAATGGCGGGTGCAGCGGAAAACCAGTGCATGACGGCGAGAGAAAATGCGCCAATCAACGGCAAATGGCGCCGGACACGGAGAGGGAAAATCGCAGGGAATACACTGTCATGCTTCATTGCCATGTCCTCATGTTGTCTAGTAAACGAATACACTATTTGCATTGATGCTTATTCGGAGCCAGTATAAGAGTCGACGCACTAGGCACATATATACAGTGGAAATAAAATATTTAATAACAGTGTGTTAGCCTTGCACTCTCAATATGCAATTAATTAAAAACTCATCATCGCAGTGCATTTATTGCACCAATAGAGAACAAAAAACAATCAAGTGAGGGCGGCGTTAATGGGGCTTCTGGACACCACATCGACACAGCCACTGGTCAGACAGATCGTTGACCGTATCGCGGGGCAGATTGCCAAAAGACAGCTGGTGCCCGGCAGCAAGCTACCTTCCATCCGCCAGCAGGCGCGGTTTTTCAATGTCAGTGTGATGACTGTGACCAATGCATACAGTCGGTTGGTGGCGGAAGGGTTTCTTACGGCGCAGGCGGGGCGGGGATACTTTGTCAGCGCGTCGCTACCGCGCGGGGTGGGCGAAGCTGAACCGGGCAGCGGCGTCAAGGTGGATCGACTCTGGCTGATCCAGCGTGCATATGAAGAAGATAATGCGTTACTGAAAGCGGGTTGCGGCTGGATCCATCCGCAATGGCTGTACGGTGACGGAGTGCGTCAGGCGTTAACCCGGCTGGCGCGCAACAAAACCCACGGTTTGACGCAGTACGCCTCACCGCAGGGGCTGTTGCCGCTACGTCAACAGTTAGAGCAGGTGCTGGCCCGGCGGGACATCCATGTACCGGCTCGTCAAATCATGACCACCTCTGGTGCCACTCAGGCACAGGTTCTGCTGGTCCACTGCCTGACACGCGCCGGGGATACCGTGTTCGTGGATTCCCCAGGCAACAGCACCTTTTTTATTCAATTGCGCGCTTTTGGCCTGAACCTGGTCGGTATACAACGACGGCCTGATGGTTACGATCTGTCAGAACTGGAGCGGCAGTTACGCCGGCATCGTCCTAAACTGTTTTTCACTACCAGTCAGCTCCATAACCCCACCGGCACTTCGCTCAATTCGACCATGGTCAGCCGGCTGCTACACCTGGCGCAGACCTACGATTTCACTCTGGTGGAAAATGACATTATGGCCGGGTTGGCGCCATTAGGTACAACCACGCTGGCCAGTCAGGATCAGTTGCGGCGGGTGTGCTATATCGGCAGTTTCTCGAAAACCCTGTCGCCGGAACTGCGCGCTGGGTTTATCGCCTGCGACGAAACGCTCAATGAAAAACTGATGCTCTACAAGATGATACACGGGCTCACCACCTCGGAACTCACCGAGATGCTGCTGTGGTCAATGTTGACGGAAAAAGGCCTGAGCTCGCACCTCGGAAGACTCGCGGCCCGCCTGGCAGACGCGCAGCAGGCGGTATGCGACCGGTTTGAGGCCATTGGCCTTCATCTGTTCCATCGTCCCACTGGCGGCCCTTTTCTCTGGGCCCGTTTGCCGCGAGAGGTTGATCTGCTGGCGATGACCCGCACCGCCGCCGAGCATGGCATTCTGCTGGCGCCGGGTCACTTGTTTCACGTTGAGCCCTGTCAGGAACCCTGGTTGCGCTTCAACGTCTCCTATTGCCATCGCCCCGAGGTGTATGACTTTTTATCGCGGTATATTGAAGAAGGTTGATAGACGTTGTTTTATAACCGTTTATTGTGATCTGGTTGCCGGTAACGCGTGATTTATGAGCTTCGCAACCCTTCGGGCCATAGAGAATCTCCAGTGTTTGGAGCACGAGAAAATTCTACTGATGAATACGCTGCTTTTTCGGAGGGATTACCAGGGAAACCATCCTTAGCGACGCTGTTCAACCCGGCTTTTTATCAGCGCCAGAATCTCGGGTTTTTCCTCTGGCGATAAGGCCTGAAATGCCAGTATCAGTTCGGCCAGTTCATCATCGGCGGTATAAAAATAAGCTAATGGCACTTGCAGCACCTCTGCCAGCAGTTGAATCGTCTCAATATTGGCCTGATGTATACCTCTCTCATAGCGATTGATGCGCGTACTGGCGACAAACTCATCTATCCCGGCGTCAATACCAAGCTGTTTTTGCGAGAGTCCTTTGGTATTACGCGCCTGCTTAAGCCGTTGACAGAAAATGTCATGATAATTAGGTTTTGGTTTCATAACTACGATAATCGTAGTTTTTGCTTGAGCTAGATACTACGAATAACGTAGTCATGTTATTCGGATACAAATAAAAATGCCCTGAAAACAGGGCATTATGACATTCGGTGGCGGCGGGCGGAATTACTTGATATTCGGGGGATTGCTCATTGAGTAGCGGCCTAGACCATAACAAACTCAATAGGTTATCGAAAATAAACCGTTCAAAAATGCCTGTTTGCCCACCAAACTGCCCACCACTTGCCTATGGCTTTTACTAAATCTTAGTGGAGAGCAATGGAAAAACAGTGCCGTTTTTACGCTACTGTTAGAGGTAAAAAATAGCAGTTTTGAAAGGCTTTATCGAGTAAATTTT
Source organism: Prodigiosinella confusarubida (assembly GCF_002847015.1). Lineage (GTDB taxonomy): Bacteria > Pseudomonadota > Gammaproteobacteria > Enterobacterales > Enterobacteriaceae > Prodigiosinella > Prodigiosinella aquatilis. The sequence goes on along the minus strand of NZ_CP025085.1, from coordinate 250,300 downwards.
CAATACCCTCTCTATTGATGGATACAATAATATCCATTTTTTTGTTTTTTTCGCTATAATGGATATAACTGTATCCACTTGGTCGTTACGGATGAATTTTACCTTACTTGATGATACCGATGTGAGCCAAGCCTATGCTGCTTATTTGCGTGAGTTACGTAAGCGCGCAAAACTGTCACGAACGGCATTGGCAGAGCGAAGCTGTGTACCTGCGGCCACCATTAAAAAGTTTGAGCTGACTGGACAAATTTCATTTCGCCAATTGCTGTTGCTTTGGCAGACACTTGACTCGTTAGATAGGCTCTATCAACTTACACAACCTTGCAAAGAGCGTGTTGCTACACCCACTAGCATTGATGAGGTGCTAAAAGATGAGTTTTAAACCGATTCAGAAACTCACCGTAACCCGCACGTTAAGTTCAGGTGATCAGGTCGCTGTAGGGGTCTTGGCGCAGAATCGGCAAGGTGTTTTTTTTCAGTATGCAGACAGCTATTTGCAGCAGTTTGGCAATTTATCGCCTTTTACTTTGCAAGCGAATACGCAAGTTCAAGCTGCACCTAAAGAGCCGCACCAAGGTGTGCATGGCGTATTTGGGGATTGTTTGCCCGATGGTTGGGGTATGCTGTTGCAAGATCGTATTTTCCGGCAAAAGGGCATTCTGCCTAATCAATTAACAGCGATGGATCGGCTGGCTTTTGTCGGTGATAAAGGCATGGGAGCACTGTCTTTTTCTCCGATGTCTGAGTTTTCAGCCACGACGAACGCTGCCATTGATTTAGGAACTTTGGGTTTAGAAGCGCAAACGCTGTTCGATGCTTCAATGTCAGATTATTTGGATAACAACCACGATGATTTAGACGGGCATACTCAACAGGTGTTGGCCGCATTAGTCGCTGGTGGTAGTTCGGGTGGGGCAAGACCAAAGGCGCAGATTTATATGCCTGCCGGAGAAACTAAGCAATGCCGAACCTTTGCACAGCCAGGTGATGAAGCGTGGCTGATTAAGTTTACCTCGAAAAATCTAGCGCTCGGTCATGAAGAAGGCTTGTGTGAGGCGGTCTATTTGCAAATGGCCGAGCAATCAAAGTGCCAACCGCCAATTTGGCAACTCATTGAAGCGCCGCATACAAGCGGTGCGTGTGCATGGTTGGCGCTCAAGCGTTTTGATTATGTCGCTGAACATACCGATTTAGTCAGTACGCGCAGTTCAGGTCGCTTGCATATGCACAGCGGCTGCGGGTTGCTGGATGCAGACTTTCGAATGCCAAGTTTAGATTACATTGACTTGATCAAAGCCAGCCGACAGTTGTGTAAATCTCCAGCTGCTGGGCAGCTGCAATTTCGCCGTGCCATTTTTAACCTGCTGTCGTCTAACCAGGACGACCACAGTAAAAACTGGGCTTTTTTACAGTCGGATGACGGCCAATGGCAGCCCGCGCCTTTTTACGATGTTACTTATAGTCCGCATCCGTTTAACGAACACGCCACCGCATTTGGCGGTTATGGTAAAGCGCCACCGATTAAGGTAATGCAAAAACTTGCAGCAAGTGCTGGCTATGGGAGTTGGCATGATGCAAGGCTAGTCATTGAAGACGTCGCAGAAGCCATCAGCCAATTTACTTATCTTGCCCAGCAACAAGGGATCAGTAAAACAACAGTGTCTGCGATTGCTAAGACATTAGATCAGCGCAAACAGGAAAATGCAGCGCTTTTTCTATAACAATAAGAAGGGACAACAATGAAGCTCGGCCGAAACGATCCTTGCCATTGTGGTAGTGGTAAAAAATTTAAACGTTGTTGTATGAGCAGCGTTTCCAAGCAACATGCCCAAGTCTTCGATGATGTTGAAGCCATGCTGGCAATGAACCCAAATTTGAGCCTTGATGAACTCAACGCTGCTTTACAGCACAAAGTGCAGGACCGCAATAATCAACCTCATCCCGATTTTTGTGGCGTTACGCCAACGCAAATGGCCAATTGGCTTTATGCGCCTTTTGATGAATTACAGTGGGTGACAATCAGCACACCAGACGATCTTTCTTCCAGCCCGGTGATGCGCTATTTAGCGCTTATTCTTGATGAGGCCATGGCCCAAGAAGGCTCATTCAAAGCCACAAGTAAAGGTAACTTACCCGCTAAGTTAGTCAAACAGGCCAGTGATTTATTGCCTGAGTTTGCCATTGCTCAATTCGAACGTGACAGAAGTATCAGTGAGTTTGCGGGCAATAATGAAGATAAATTTAATGCCTTGCACTACACCAGAGTGCTAGCCGAAATTAGTGGCATTATCTATCGACGTAGCGGCCGCTACCATGTGAAAAAATCAGCGCAAAAACAGTATCAGGTGTTAGGTATACAGGCATTTTTCAAACCTATGTTAGAGGCCGCCATCAGCAAATATAACTGGGGCTATTTGGACGGTTTTGATTACGATGTCGACTTGCGAACCTTTTGGCTGTTTATGCTGTGGCGCATTCAGAGCCACAAACGTGTGGATCAGCTGATTGAAGAGGTTATAACAGCTTTCCCCGATTTACTGCTGGCATTCCCTACGGATGATTACTTCTCGCCAGAAAGAAACTTAAGCATGCTCATCGAATCACGATTTATGGAGCGATTTTTGCAGTTTTGGGGATTTGTGACCATTGACCCAAGGCGTTATATAAATGCTGAACCCGTCGCCAGAGTGGTTCAGGTACAGCCTTTGTTAAAACAAACTTTTCAATTCACCATTAGCGCATAGCAAGGTCATCGTGAGCGAATATCAATACTATAAATTCGAGCGTTTGGATGGGTATTTAGATGCTAAAGCGCGCCAGGCACTCAGAACCGTTTCAAGCCGCGCTGAGATCAGCGCTACGTCTTTTCAGGTGTATTACACCTACAGTGACTTAAAGGCGGAACCATCTGAGTTGATGTTAAAGTACTTCGACATCGGTTTTTACTATGCCGATTGGGGCTCAATCGATGCTTACATCAAGCTACCTGCCGGAACGCTCCCTGATGCGTTACTTGGCTTTTCAAGCGATGGGCTTCATGTTCGTCAAAGTGATGAGTGGCAGTTGCTGATCTTTTCCCTCGAGGAGTATGACGAATATTTTGACGATGAAAATGCTGACGACTTTTTCCAACATTTAGCCAGTTTACGCAGCGAGTTAATGCAAGGGAATTGGCGTCTTGTGTACTTTATGTGGCTCAAAGCGTTTGATTGTAATGACGAACTTGAGGAAATACCTTTAATTCAATTCGATTTTGAGCACCTCAGTGAAGAGGTGCAGGCGTTTGCGGCGCTGTATGATATTCCCTTAGCATTGGTTAAGGCACTCGCCATGGTGCTGAACGAACAACCAAGTCACCAAGCCAAACAAGCCCAGTTTCAATTTGATGCATGGCTCAAAAATATCACTGAAGCAGAGAAAAATGCTCTGTTACGCACACTCTTTGAACAAGGCCAGTTAACCCGTCACCAAGCCTTAGCGATGACGAGAAAAGAAGCTGCCAACAAAGATGAAGTCTATCAGTATTGGTTAACCCCTGACGTGATTTCTCCTTTCATCGAGCAAGCGCAAAGCCAATTACAGCAAGAGCAAGCCGCAGCGCTCGCAAAGAAAATGGCGCTCGAAAAAGCGGAAAAAGAAAAAGCGTTGATGGATATCTATAATCAGCGCGAGCGCTGCTGGCAGCAAGCACAAGAGCAAGCGGATCGAACTTGCGCCAGTGGTTACGATGCGGCATCACGCTATTTGCATCAGCTGAATGAAGCCTATCAGTTCAAAGGGGATCGCCCTGCTTTTGAACAGCGTTTTAAGTGCTTCGTTGTGGCGAATAATAGCCGTAAAGCGCTGTTAAACCGGCTCAAAGATCTACTTTAATAGGGCGTTCCGTTACGCCCCTTTCTGTAGCACAAACATCTGATACCCAAACTCGCCTAGGTAGCGTTCATAAATCGCAATTTCTTGCTCAATATCCGCAAGGGCGGTTGACGTTGGCATGCTTGCTCTTACTTTAGCAACTCGTACTTTGAGTGGTTGATAGTAATCGTGCCATGCTTGTTCACTCAGGGTGAAATGATCAATTACTTCAAAGCCAGCTTGGCGCATTTGCGCTAAGCGTTTTTCGATGGTTTGCATATCTGGGTATTCACCTGCCCAAAACGCTATAGCTTCTTGGTTTGGGGTGTCGGTTAACCATACCAAGTCACTGACTACCATGAAGCCGCTATCAGTCAGCAATTTCCGCCACTGGGTTAACGCTTGCTCGACACCCATTATGTAAGCTGAGCCTTCTGACCAGATGCAATCAAAGCTTTCAGGTGTAAAAGGCAGATCCGTCATGCTGGCACAGCTTAAGGTAACGCGGGTATCTAACCCCTGCTCAGTAAGGCGTTCACCGAGTTCATCAAGCGCACTTTGCTCGTTATCCACCGCCACAATCTGTGCTTGGGTGTGCTTTGCCAATAAACGGGTTGAAAAGCCTTTGCCACAGCCAATATCAATAATCTTGGTGGGTGTTGTTGGCAGCGTTAATAGCGCCTTTAGCGAATCGGCATCACAGCCCGGCCCCCATCGCTCTAGAGTTTGGAATACCATCATAAAGTCGGCCATGTATTGATCGTGTTCGTTCATATCTTTCGATAACCATTTTAAATGCAGGGCTTGTTGTTCATTAAAACCTTGCTGTTTTAACCAATCCAGATGAGCGTCTGGCGCTAATTTGTCGGTCTGTTGGTGCCAAAGGCGCAGTGAACCTTGCCCCAGCAAGGCAGCAAGTAACGCGCGAGCTTGCTGCTTTTGAGCTATTTCTGCGTCCAACTGCTGCAAGCGCTTTTCAAGTACCGCGCGCTGCACCTTGCTGTCTAAAAAGGATTTGCATTCCTTAAGTGTTAAGCCGCCCGCTTGCAGTTGTTGTAACAAATACAACTGCTGAACATTTTTATCGAAATAAAGCCGATAGCCGTTGGTTTGGCGAGCACCATGCAACAAACCTTGCTTCTCGTAGTAGAGCAAGGTTGAACGTGACAGCCCGACTTTTTCAGCTAACTCAGAAATGCGATACACAGATAAAACGTCCTTTCCGTTGATTTTTTACAATGGGGCGGCTGGTTCGAACAGGCCAGAACGCTAATGACGATAAACTATGAAGTTATAGACAGGTCAAATACTGTTAGCAAAAAAATATCGCTCAGTTTTGATTGGCTGAAAGGTTGTATGCTCACCCTTAGGTCTACAGATTGTTACCAATGAGGTAATGTTGTGTAGACCAGTACCTTGCACAAGTCTAATGGTAGGTCTACACTAAGTGACTTATTTGGTAATTTAGTGTAGACCTATGGCAAAATCTGATGAGCTACTAAACGTATTCGCGAAAGCGGTTCGCGCTGGTGGAGGCGTTCACAGTGCAACTGAGCTTGCTTTTATGTTGGGTGTGCCCTGTGGCCCTGCTTTTAGAAAACTCCTAGCAGATAGCGTAAAGAAGGGCTTGCTAAGACGGGTGGTGAAAGGGTTCTATGAAAGTATGATTACACCCCCTGAGCCTGAGACGGCTATTTATAAAATCATCAAAAAGTTACGTAGTGGGGTATTGAATTACATCAGCTTAGAAAGCCAGCTCAGTTATACCGGCGATATTTCGCAAATTGTGATGGGCAGGATCACGGTGGTGACTAAAGGTCGAAGTGGTTGTTTTGATACGCCTTATGGCGTGATCGAATTTACTCACACTAAAAGGCCAGTCGAACAAATCGCCCCTAATTTGTATTATGACCCCGACATCAAAATGTATCGCGCATTCAAAGAGCAAGCGATTGCAGATCTAAAGCACTGCCGCCGCAATCTACATATGCTGGAGAGCTAAGTATGGGGGAGCGTGTAGGAGATAAAGTATGCTGAAGCAACAAATTCGCCAAATCGTACAGTCAAACCCTGACTATGCAGCAGTCACGCCCGTGATAGAAAAAGAGATCTTGCATCATGACATTATGGACGTGCTGATCAAGCAAGGCGTTATGCAGCGATTAACCTTTATTGGCGGCACCTCATTACGCATGTGTTACAACAGCAGTAGGTTGTCAGAAGATCTTGATTTCAACGGTGGCCATGACTTCAAACCATCCGAGTTTGAGGGGCTGGAGTCCGAGATACAGACTTATATTCAAAATAAGTATGAAACTGAAGTTTGGGTAAACAAGCCCTCTGGCGAGCAGCAAGGGGATACCGTTTCGTGGAAGATTAGTATAGTGAAAGAGCCTAATCGTCCTGATTTACCAAGACAAAAAATGCATATTGACGTCTGTGCAATACCCTCATTCGATATCGAAAAGCGTCCGTTAATCAATCATTACGACATTGTTGTGCCGACTGAAGGCATCTTGGTTCCTGTTCAATCACTACAAGAAACACTGGCCGATAAGCTTATTGCGTTAGCGTATCGAGCAAGGCGTATCAAGCCTCGTGATATCTGGGATATTGTTTGGATTAAGCAGCGCGGGATTGATTTATCCAAGATATTGGTTGAAAAGAAACTAAACGCCCGACACAAGCAAACAGATGACTTTCGACAGGCGCTGTCTACTTCGTTAGCCAAGCTAATGTCGGAAGAGGAAGTACACAATGACTTCAATATGGAAATGAGCCGTTTTATCCCTAAGCAAATTAAAGAGAGAACCTTAGATAACCCAGAGTATTGGGCATACGTTCAGGGTGAGGTAAAAGCCATCGCGTTTGAGCTACTTCATGATTGCACACCAAAAAATCCATTTGATATGGGCTAGTTCTGAATATTCGAACTTCATAAACTAAGCCTGTTTAACTAGATGGACAAAATGATTACAAAGGTCTACAGATTGTTACCTATAGAGTAACTTTTTGTAGACCCATGACTGCTGCATTTCCCCGTTCAGTAAAACGAGTGGACAAGTTGCTCAACTTGCATTTCACACTTTTACGCGCATAAAAGTGCGTTATTTTGCATTTTTATGCGCGTAAAAGTGTGATTTGGCAGCTTGTGGTGTTCAGGGACTCGTATCATCGCCTTGGCCAACGCGCAAGGAAAACCTAAAAGTAGGATATTAATCCAATTATGGTCATTAAAATGGGAATATAGTCCTATTTGTTGCGCTTTAGAGTTGTTTGAATTTCAGAGTTGGACTATATTCCCATTAATGATTGAATAATGGGAATACAGTCCCTATGGTTGGTGATATGGCTAAGCGTGATTTACACAATGTACTGTTTCCAAAGCAGCGTAAAATCCTGACTCATTTTGGTGAGGACTTGTTGTTGGCGATGAAACGACGTGGTTTTACAAAAAAGCTGCTGTGTGAGCGCACTGGCTTTGATCATAAAACCGTGAACAAAGTCTTTGCAGGTGATCCGGGCGTTGCCATAGGCACTTACTTAAAAGTAATGGCCGTACTTGGCATGGAAAGCAACTTTGCGGAAATGGCCGCTCATGATGAAGTCGGTATCAAACTGCAAAACATAAAATTGCTGGAACGTTCAAGATGAGCCGTGAAATCGTCGAAGTCTATGCCGACTGGCAGCCAATCGAAGCGCCACTGCTAATAGGGCGGCTTACTTATAGCGACTCAAGCCGAGGTGGCGTGTTTAGTTTTGCCTACGATAAAGCGTTTTTAACCTCAGCCTATCGCTTGCAAATCGATCCAATCCTGACGCTTCACTCCGGTGAACTCTACAACGATGAAGCCGATAAAAACTTCCGTGCATTTCTCGATTCATCGCCTGATAGATGGGGACGTATTTTAATGCAACGACGTGCGGCCATTGAAGCTCGCAAGGGCATTCGAGCAACAAGTCGATTAAACGAGTTGGATTACCTGCTGGGTGTACATGACTCTTACCGAATGGGTGGTATTCGATTTAAGCGAGCAGGCTCGGATGCTTTCTTAGATGACAATGCTGAATTTGCTGCGCCGCCAATGGCTTCTCTGCGAGAGTTAGAGCACGCTGCAATGCAGATTGAAAAAGACGATAACATCGACAGTGACGAGTATTACCGCTGGTTGAAGATGCTGATTTCTCCAGGCTCATCATTAGGTGGTGCAAGGCCCAAGGCTTGTGTGACAGATGAACAAGGCCACTTGTGGATTGCCAAGTTTCCCAATCTAAATGATACCTTTGACGTGGGGGCGTGGGAGATGGTCTGTTATGAATTGGCTTTGGCGGCAGGTGTTGACATGTTTCCAAGTGAGATTAGGCAGCTTTCCTCTCAGCATCATACCTTTTTAACAAAACGGTTTGACCGCGACGGCGAGCAACGGCTGCATTTTTCATCGGCCATGACACAGCTCCAATACTATGATGGTGAACAATCTCAAGGTGCCAGCTACTTAGAGATTGCTGAATTTATTTCCAATTCTGGTGCACAAACAGAAGCTGATTTAGCACAGCTATGGCGTCGTATCGTGTTTAATATTGCGGTGTCCAACACAGATGATCACCTGCGTAACCATGGGTTTTTATTAACAAAGAATGGTTGGAAGTTATCACCAGCTTATGATTTAAACCCGATAGTTGGTAAGCACGGCCTGCATCTGAATATTACGGATGCAGACAACGCTTTAGACTACCAATTAGCCTTTGACGTAAAAGACTTCTTCCGACTTTCTCAAACCCAAGCCACGCAAATTTACGATGAAGTACTCATTGCAGTTAAGCAATGGCAAGCCGTTGCTAAGCGCCTGGGGATCAGCCGAGCCGAGCAAGCCATGAAAGCATCAGCGTTTAACGTTTAATGAGCAAGTGAAACTATCTTTTCATTTTCCAATGGATAAAGAAGTTATAGTTTCACTTTTCACCTTTATTCCTTGCGTCATTTGTTCCACCTAGCGGAGGACTGGGGGAATATTTTGCACCTCAAAAAGCGTTGATGCTATTGCTGTCTTTTGTCATCAACGTCATCAATCGCGGGTGTACAAATAATTTTTCCTTTCCGGAATCTATTTCTTGCAGCACACCAATATCTGCTAACTGCTTTAAATACGTTGAAGCAGTTTGGCGTTTTGCAATATCACGTTCAACTAGATTATTGATACGGCAGTAGGGTTGTTCAAAAATAAGCTGAACAAGCTCATAGCTATATATTTTAGGTAGCTGTGCTTTTATGTAATCGGTTGTACTTTCCATAAGCGCCCTAATCGCTGTGATTTTATCACTAGTCCATATGGCAGTTTGCTCGACACCTTTTAGCATAAATAACAGCCAATCTTCCCAATTCTGATCTTTGGTCACTTGGTTCAACAGGCGATAATAGTCTTGTTTGTTATGAACGATGAAACGGCTTAAGTACAAAATAGGTAGCGTTAAAAGACCACATTCAATAAGGTACAAAACGTTTAAAATACGTCCTGTTCGACCATTTCCGTCATAAAAAGGGTGTATGGCTTCAAATTGATAATGGCTAACTGCCATCTTTATCAATGGATCTAGATCATCGTCATCATGAAGAAATCGCTCCCAGTTAGTTAGCAAGTCGCGGATAACGTTTTCTCCAGCAGGCGGAGTATAGATAATTTCTCCAGTCCTCTGGTTGCCTATAAAAGTCCCCGGCACTTTACGAATATCCATTTCGGAGTGCTTTAACGTACTGCATACTTCAATGGCAGTCGCTGTGCAAAGCGGTTTTCTTTCAAGCTGTATATAGCCTTGATATAACGCTGTTCTGTAGCGTAAAGCTTCCTTTGTTGCATGATCAGCGCCTTTATCTTCTAGCGCATACTGAAAAAGCTTATCGGTAGTGGTGACAATATTTTCAATTTCTGAACTGTCTTTTGCTTCCAGCAAAGGCAGTAAGTTAATTAGCATGCTTTGGTTAGGTATGAGTTCCCCAGCCTTTTTTAACTCTGCTACAGCGGCGCGTGCAGAAATACAGGCTTTCAGAACGGCCTTCGTTTCTATGGAATCTAGATTTGGCGGCAATGTGGGTAATTGGTTGTGAGGCTGCTCTGCTTGCCAGGTCATGTTTAAATTTCCAGTCTAAATCGACATAAATGAACTATTGAGTCAGTTTATGTCGATTAGATCGACATATCAATTTTATGTGTCGATATTTTGCTATTTTTTCGACATAAAATTTTGATATGTCGATCTAATCGACATATCAAGACTCAATCAATACGACTCACCAAAACAGGGTATTGAGTAGGAAACTTCAAAGCAGTACGCCATCCCTTGGGCTTTTGGGGCATTATGTAAATTCTGGGGCAGGTAGCTGCCTGTACACTCAGAAAGCTGCACGATCTGGGCATTTATCTGCCTACTGCGTCCGTTTAGTACTGGCAAACTCCTAACTGAACTTAACAGATCAGTGAGGAAACAAACGATGACCCCAACCACACAAACACCCGTAACATCAACACATCCAGCTCGTCAGCAGCGGATTTTGCGTTTGCCCGAGGTAAAAGCCAAAACCGGCTTTGGCCGCAGTACCATTTATGCCTTGGTGAATTAGATGAAAGAAATGGCCATCAAACTAACCAGTCAAATCGGATTTTTGTTATGGACTGTGCGCGGCTAACTATTTGAAATTCATAGTTAAATACAGCGCTGTTCGGCGGCATTCGACTAGTGCAAAAAAATCGAGACGCCAAACGATTGTTTGCATTCTGGGTTTGAAAAAACAAACGGTTTGCCGTTTGGATTCGAGGTTGGTTTAGGGTGCAAAAAGTGCCAAACCTTATTTTGAGCCAGTATCTACAAGGCCTACCTGCTTTGGACTTCAATCGAGACGCCAAACAGTAAATAGGCTGATTTCCCTGTTTGGCGTTTCGATCCAAAAGCCAAACGGATAGTGGTTTTGGCGTATGGGGGTAAAGGCATGGGGAAGTGTGTGTGCGAACATACAAATAATTGCCGTGTGAAACCAATCGACAAAAACGCCAATTTGGTTTATATTTTTAAAATTATTTTATATTTTATAAACCAGAGGTCAGTATGATTGGAGAGCGCATAAAACGAGCCCGTGCTGCCGCTGGCCTGTCGATGCAGGCCTTGGGTGAGCAAGTTGGTATTAGTGCCAACATGGTTAAAAAATACGAGCATGACCAGAGTATGCCTTCGTCGGGGGTTTTACTTAAATTGGCGACGGCTTTGTCGGTTCGTACTGAATACTTCTTTCGCCCAGCACAGGTGACTTTGGGTGAGGTGGAGTATCGTAAGAAAGCCTCAGCTTCAGCTAAGTTGCTAAAGAAGATTGAGTCCGATGTGGTTGACCAAGCTGAGCGCTGGTTAGCACTTAAAAATGTGTGGCCAAACTTCCCAATAGCGAGTTTTAACTACCACCCCGACGTTCCTGTTGTAAGCACTTTAGACGCGGTAGAACAGGTTGCCGCTAAAGTCCGTACTGATTGGCAACTGGGTATGAATCCATTACCAGACTTAATCGACTTGCTTGAGTCTAAAGGTATTTTGGTGATTGTCAGTAACGTACCCCAAACCGATAAATTTGATGGGTTACAAGCTAAAATATCAGGGCAGCCAATTGTTGTAGTGTCTTCTCACTGGCCTGGTTGCCGCCAGCGGTTTACCTTGGCGCATGAACTTGGCCACCTTGTTTTACATGGCTTAATAGATGAATCCATTGACGAAGAGATGGCCTGCAACCGCTTTGCTTCTGCATTTTTATTGCCTGAAATAGGGCTTTTTCAGCATCTAGGAGAGCGACGTTCGAACATAGATCCCAAAGAGCTGTATTTTTTGAAGCATGAGTATGGCCTAAGCATGGCGGCTTGTTTGTATCGTAGTGCCGACCTTGGTGTGATCACCGAAGAGAAAAAACGGCAAATCTTTATACAGTTCTCAAAAAACGGTTGGCGAAAGCAAGAGCCTGGGAATCCTTATCCACAAGAACAGACATTATTGTTTGAGCAGTTGGTTTATCGTGCATTGGCAGAGGGAATTGTTAGTGAATCGAAAGCCGCTGAGCTGTTACAGATGTCAGTGATGGCATTGCATAAGCAGCGTCAAATGTTGGCTGAGGCGGTGTAAATGTATTTGTTGATCAGTGATGCCAATATTCTCATTGATCTCGAAGAAGGCCAATTATTAAAAGTCTTTTTCAATTTGCCTTACCAGTTCAAAGTTCCAGATGTGTTATTCCATGAGGAGCTAAGCGATCAACATGGCTATTTAATCGAGTTAGGCTTGTTGTTGGGTGAGTTAAGTCCTGAGTCTATGATGTACTCATTTGAACTGAGGCAAAAGTATACTGGCCCCAGCATGAACGATTGCTTTGCACTTGCGCTGGCGAAACAAGAACAGTGTCCACTGCTAACTGGGGATATGGCGCTTAGAAAAGCAGCTGAAAAAGAAGCGATATTGGTTCAAGGTACGCTATGGGTTGTCGAGCAGCTCGTTACCCATGGTGTATTGTCAGTTGAAGAAGCCCAAGCTGCCTACGATAAAATGGCAAAAGCAGGTCGTCGCTTACCTTGGGCGCTTGCAAGACAGCGTTTATCCCAATTATAAACTTTGCTAAGCCCCTATTGCCCCAATCCTTGGGGCGGCTCAAATTCCTCTTATTCATCCTCTAAAGCTTGCTATATCAAGTGTTGCCCCATGTCCCAACTGCCCACAGCAAGTGAGCAAATGGGTGGCTAGCTAGTTTCTCCTGATTGGCTTTTTCGGCATGCGGCTGCGTTTGCCATCGAAAAAGGCTAATACTCTGAACCAATAGAGTGATTCTTCATAACCCAGGCTATACGTTAGGCGTGCAGGCGGGATGAGCCCCAGTTTGCGTCCAAGGCTGACAATCACGTAGAACGTAAGCTTTAGCGTCAGCCAAGGAGCGAGTACCACGAATACCATCAGACAATACCGGGTAAGTGCGTAGCCTACGCCGTGAGGCTGTTCGAGTAAGGCAATGCCAATACACCAACCAAGGCCTGCCAGCATGGCTATTGGAAAGGTAATGGGGGCGAGTCGCATCATAAATTGCATGTTATATCCTTCCTACTTGAAGCCACAGCGGTGTTGGCTGCGTTCGCTCACCCCAATCACATAGTATGTCTATGCTCATGGGGATTCACTCACTTGCCGCCTAGCTGCAACTCCCAGTAGTTTGGCTATAGCGCCCTCCTGTGTGGTGTTGTGAAGGGTGCTCAAAACTCACCAGCGGTTCGATAACATCAGCCACGGTTTGATGGGCAATACGGCGCTCTTCAAAGTAATCGTGTCGGTCGTAGATACCCTCAACGCCCTTTAGCTTATGGTTAAGACAGCGTTCGGCCACGTTGCCTGCAATGCCCAATGAGGCGGCAAGACTGCGAAAGGTGCGGCGCAAATCGTGTACGGTGAAGTGTTCAAGTTTGCCCATTTTATTGGGTGGCTGCTTTTTACGGCCCGGCTCTCGACCAAACAACTTTGAAATGGCACGGTTAAGTGTATCTGGCCCCATATGTGGACGATGGCTTGCTCGTCTGGCAGGGAAAACATAAGGCGAGCCACAAACGCGGATTTGCAGCTCGTTAAACCAGGTAATGGCTTGGCGCGGTAAGGGGATGCTAATTGGTACTCCGGTTTTGCTGCGCTCTTTGGGTAGGTCCCACACGCCTGTGGTTAAATCCATTTCTCGCCACATGGCTTCACACAGTTCGCTTTTGCGCACACCCAACACCAAAAACAGACAGCAAGCGAGGTAGTTATCGCGGCCGAAGCTATTGATATGGGTATGAAACACACTAAAGGCGTAATGAATTTCCTCTTTGCTAAGCATCCTGTCTTTACTGGACTCCACGCCACCGGCATCGTCCACTGTGAATGCTGCGGCTGGGTTGTTCAGGGTTAAATCCAGCTTAATCGCATGTCGAAACAGCTGTTTCATGTTCATCAAAGAGTCATTGGCAATGGTAGGGCGGTTACTTTCTCGAATGCGCTCTAATACTTCGCGCACGTCGCGTGCGGTCACCTCAGCAATACACCTAATGCCAATGACTGGGCTTATGTCTTTGGTGTAAACCCGATACGGAATCTTGGGATGCTTAAGTCGTCGGCTCAGATCGGTTCGATACCAGTCATGGAACAGTTGATCCACGGTTTCAATGTCAGGTAACTCGATTTTCTGTTTTTCCAGAAGAGGATCTATACCGTCGCGCACTTCTTTTCGAAAATAAGCAGCGGCAATTCTTGCGTCTGCCAACGACATTAAAGGAAATTGTCCCAAGGTTGCTTCTCGTCTTCCTTTGGCTGTGGTGTAGCGGATCATCCAATAAGGTGAGCCCTGTTTGCGGACGCAAAAGTATAGCCCTTCACCGTCTGAATATTTTTTGGGGTCGGCTTTGCTGTATGCAATAACCTGTTTTGCTGTGAGTTTTCCCATGTTTACTCCATAGTTGCTGAAATAATGGAGGGGGCAATAATGGCTGCCCACCACCGATTTGCTTATTGAATCAGCAGCTAACCTGTTGTGGTGGCGAGTTAAATGCGAAAATTGGGCAACTTACTGCTCACCAATTTGCTCACCGCAAAACGCTTATTGAGCCAAAATGAGGGGGCTGCCCACCACTAAACAGGTAGTTGGTAACGGACTTCTGCAAACCGATTTGGACGGGAGAAATAAAAAAGCCCTGTATTTACAAGCAAATAACAGGGCTTTTAAGACATTCTTGGACGGGTAAAAAAACTATTCGATGTTTTGGATCTGTTCCCGCATTTGCTCAATCAGCACTTTCAGTTCGATGGCGGAGGTCGTTACGTCGGCGTTGATGGATTTAGACGCCAGCGTGTTGGATTCGCGGTTGAATTCCTGCATCATGAAATCCAGACGGCGACCGACGGCTTCCTGTTTATCGAGGATTTTGTAGGTTTCCTTAACGTGCGCTTCCAGTCGGTCCAGCTCTTCGGCAACGTCGGCGCGTTGGGCCAGCAATACCAGTTCCTGTTCCAGACGGTTGTTTTCCAACTGTACATTCGCGTCTTCCAGCTTGCTCACCAGCCGCTCACGTTGCCATTGCAGAATATTCGGCATATGTGCGCGTACTTTGGCAACTTCTTCGCTGACACCCGCCAAACGTTGTTCGATCAATGCTTTCAGTGCATTGCCTTCGCTTTCTCGGGCGGCGATAAAATCATCCATGGTACTTTCCAGCGTTTGCAATAGTTCAACGCTGATGGCGTCCAGATCCTGTTCCTGGGCGACCATCACGCCGGGCCAGCGTAGAACTTCCAATGGGTTGACCTCACCTTCATCGCTTTGCATTTTGACCCAATTGGCGGCTTCCACCAGTTGTTTGGCCAATTTTTCATTAAGGATCAACGAGCCTTGTGCGCGTGGGTCGAGTTCAAAACGTAGGTTGCATTCAATTTTGCCGCGAGTCAGGCGGTTACGGATGCGCTCGCGGATTATCGGTTCCAGGCCGCGAAACTGTTCCGGTAAACGAATATAGGTTTCCAGATAACGTTGGTTTACGGAGCGCAGCTCCCAGGCTGCACTGCCCCAGTCACCCTTGATTTCTCGCCGGGCGTAAGCAGTCATGCTACGAATCATCGGTGCATACCTTAAAGAAGTGATGACGTGAGTATAGCGTTGTGACCGGCGGCAGTAACGGGAATTTTGCCATCGGTGAGGATGATTGCCCGAGCAAGTGGCTATATCCAATAGATTTCCAGGTGCAGAGGGCGACAAGCGAATGAATGACGATGAGCTTACATAAGTGAGTGATTCGGGTAACAAATCTTCGGAAGCAGCTTTGAACGCGGTTTGCAGCAGCCCCAAAAGGGGCAGGGCTGAGTAACTGAACGTAGCCAACACAGTCGGCAACGTGAAAAATGGTGGATATATGAGCGCTATATCACGCGGCGTTGAGTATGGAACTGCATTGGCTGGCCAGTTCCCAGCATTTGTTTTTCAGCACATGTTTGAGTTGTAACGCTGCGCGTGACTGTGGCGTATCCCGGCGACTGATCAGCATAACCTCAAACGGCAATGGCTGGGCGATAGGCACAATTTTCAACTGGTCGGCATAGCGGCGTGCGGTAAAGAGATCGACGATGCCGGTACCACCGCCTGCCAACACCATGTCGGCAATCACCGAATAGGTTTTGATAAACAGCGACGCGGCCGGTTTCAGCCCCTTGTCACGCAGGGCGCGGTGAACCACCTGACCGAGGGGATCCTGCTGCTGCATCATCAACAGGTTGTTATCACATAACCATTCCAGCGTTACCGGGCCTTGTTGTGGGCTGTCTTTGGGTAACAATGCCATCATTGTGGACTGGAACAACGGTTCCGCCAGTAAGTCTGAAGGCACCTGTTGACCAAATACCAGCGCGAAATCAAGCTGATGTTGCAGAATATTCTGACATAACGTACTGAAATGCTCGGTAACCAACTCGACATTTACCAGTAACGCCTGTTGGTGATATTCCACCATCGCCGGAGCGACGATCATCTGCCCGAAAGCATGGGCGGCACCCAGTCGTACCGTTTGTCCCTTACCTTTGCGAATCTGTTCGGTCAGGGAATTGATGGCCTGCAAATGATTGTAGAGCGCCTGGACTTCGGGGATCAAACGCTGTCCTTCTACCGTGGCAATCAATCCTTGGGCCCGGCGTTCAAACAGAGCAAAACCGAGTTGTTGTTCGGCGTGGCTCAGTACCCGACTGACATTAGGCTGGGAGACGTTAAGTAACCGTGCAGCACCACTGATGGTGCCGGCTTGCACAATTGCCTGAAATACCTCGATATGACGTAACCGCATTTATCTTGCCCCGAATAGCTATTATTTATTCCGATGAACAGATACTCCAAATGAACCGATCGCGTTCACATTCCAAGCTATCCATGCCATAGGTTTATGCAATATTTACGCCATTCCTGCCTTTTTTGCTTATTATTTCGACGGAATGCTACTCACCCCAGGTAGAATCGAGTACACGCAGCCAATTACCGTAACAGATCTTTTCCAGCAACGAGCGTTCATAACCCTGTGCGGCCAGCGCTTGCACCAAAATGGGGAGACCGGCAATATCTTTCAGGTCTGGTGGCGTAGTGGTGCCATCGAAATCGGAGCCAAATCCCACGCCATTTTCACCGACTTTCTCCAGTAGATATTCCACATGGCGAACAATTTCCTGCACGGTGGCGTTCGGGTCTTTTCTGCCATCTTCGCGCAGGAACGCGGTGCCAAAATTTACCCCGACAAATCCCTGACTATCACGGATCGCGGCGAGTTGACGGTCAGTCAGATTGCGGGATTGCGCGCACAATGCATGGGCATTGGAGTGGCTGGCGACCAACGGAGCGTCGGAAATGTCGGCGGTCTGCCAGAAACCTTTCTCATCCATATGCGAGACATCCACCATGATGCGTTTGGCATTACAGGCACGTACCAGCCGGATACCCGCTTTAGTCAGGCCATCTCCGGTATCTGGCGAAGATGGAAAGCGAAACGGGACGCCGGAACCGAAAATATTCGGGCGACTCCACAGCGGCCCCAGGCTGCGTAATCCGGCGGCGTAAAGAATATCCAGAAGATTCAGGTCCGCATCCAGCATTTCCGCACCTTCAATATGCATCACCATCGCCAGTACGCCTTCCGCCATACAGCGGCGGATGTCCGCCACGCTGCGGCAGATTTTTGCTCGACCGGCGGAGTCGGCCTCAATACGCAACAGTGTGGAGAGCATGAAAAAAGCGATATCACGTGCGTCTTGCATTGACGGTGTGGCATGCGGGGTAAACAGAGGATCACCGTCTGGTACGGTTATTGCTTTCGGTTGTGGGGAGGGGATATAGGTGGCAAACAATCCGCCAGCTAGTCCGCCTTGCCGGATACGAGGCAGGTCGATCTGACCCTGTGCCGGACCGGTGATGAAGGCTTCAACCGGGTGCTCTCGGTGTTGACGCCACAACTGTGACAGCACGTCGTTGTGACCGTCAAAAACGGGGATGCGCTCGGTATTACAAATCAGCTTGTCGGTCATGGGCGAAAGTCCCGGTACTTGTTTGAAATAAAACGCTCTTTGCTCTGATGAAGCCTGTTTTGCACCATCATGGGGCAATCCTGGCAAAGAAAAAATCACTCTTTGCTGTGCTCATTTAAGCCAGTGCCGTTTGCCGCTGTCAAGACGAAGCTTGATACTAAATATATTAATTTTATTTATATATCAATCACTTGGGGGATTCATGGTTACCAGAAGACGTTTTCTTGCCGGATGTACCGCTGTGCCTTTTCTCTCTTACCTTAGCCTCAATTCCGCTTTTGCCGCCACACCACCTTCTATTCTGGTGATGGCGATGCAGCTTGATAATATGACCAGCCTCGACCCACAAGAGGGCTTTGAAGCGACGGGTTCTGAAATCAGCGGCAATCTCTATCAGCGATTGGTGATGCCAAATCCGGGCAATCCGCAGGAGGTGCAAGGTGAGCTGGCCACCGATTGGGAAGTCAGTAACGACAGCAAGACGTTTACCTTTCATATCGATCCCAAAGCGATGTTCTCCGATGGTAGCCCGGTGACAGCGGAAGATGCTGCCTTTTCACTGCAACGTGCAGTAAAACTGGATAAAAGCCCGGCATTTATCATCAATCAGTTCGGTTTCACCAAAGACAACGTTGAGCAGCATGTTACGGCTCCTGACACACATACGCTGGTGATTAATCTGGATCAACCGGCGTCGGAATCCTTCCTGCTGTACTGCCTGTCCGCGCCAGTTGGCAGTATTGTGCAGAAAAAGGCCGCGCTGGCTAACCAGCAGGGCAACGATTTGGGTAACCAGTGGCTGAAGCTTAATAGCGCCGGTTCCGGTCCCTTTGAACTGGTGAGCTGGAAAGCCAGCGAGAGCGTGATTTTGAAGAAGAATCCGCATTTCCCGTCCAAGAACCCAATCAAACGCATCATCATGAAACACATCGTCGACCCTTCGGCGCAGTTGTTGATGTTGCAGAAAGGGGATGTGGATATCGCCCGTAATCTTACTACTGAGCAGATCCGCCCGCTCCTCAATGACAGCCATTACCATTTGGTGCAGCAACTTGTATCCAGCGTGATGTTTCTTTCCTGCAATACCACTAACGAATTGCTGAAAAAACCGCAGGTGTGGCAGGCGATCAAATGGGCGCTGGATTATGACAGTATCCAGCAGAACATTGTGCCGATGACGCACAAAGTACATCAAAGCTTCCTGCCACGCGGTTTTCCGTCGGCACTGGCTGATACGCCATTCCATCTGGATGTGACCAAAGCCAAAGCATTGCTGGCGGAAGCAGGTTATCCGGATGGTTTTGAAATCACGCTGGATCACTACTCACCACAGCCGTATCCGGATATTGCGCAGGCGGTGCAGACTCAACTGGGTGCGATTGGCATCAAAGTGAAACTGATTGCGGCGGAAAACCGTCAGGTGCTCACCAAAATGCGCGCCCGTCAGCATCAGTTGGCGATGACCGTATGGGGAGCGGATTACTTCGATCCTAATTCCAATACCGAAGCATTTTGTGTCAACACGGATAACAGCGATGGTGCCCGCAATCGTACGTTGGCATGGCGTTGTGGCTGGTCTGATGCAAAATTCAATGAGATGACGGAACAGGCATTGCACGAAACCGATCCGGCCAAGCGTATTGCCCTGTATGAAACCATCCAGCGTGAACACCGTGAGCACAGCCCGTTCGTGATGATGATGCAGGAACAGATGAATATCGCCAGCGGTAAAAACGTCAGTGGTATACAGATGTCTGTATTACGTAAAAGCCCTTATCAATTGGTGAAGAAAGCCTGATGCGGATACTGACGCGTTTTTTCAGTACGCTCGGTAGTCTGGCCCTGACGTTGTTGGGGCTTTCCATCCTGACGTTCTGTATTGGTCGGGTGATGCCGACCGATCCGGTACTGGCAATGCTGGGAGATAACGCCCCGCAACCCGTGGTAGAGCGGGCGCGTCAGGAGCTGGGGCTGGATCAACCAATCTGGATGCAATACGGCCACTATATCAACCAACTATTGCACGGCGATCTGGGGCGTTCCATTCTTACGTCCAACTCTGTTACGGATGACATTTTCCGTTACTTTCCCGCCACGCTTGAGCTGGCGACCGCCGCCATTATCATCGCGGCCCTGGTGGGCATTCCGCTGGGCGTATGGGCGGCAGTACGGCAGGGCAGTTGGCTGGATCAGACTATCCGGGTCATCTGTCTGGCCGGACATTCATTACCTGTCTTCATACTGGCGCTGCTCAGTCTGCTTATCTTCTATGCCGTACTGGGTATTGCGCCGGGACCGGGTCGTCAGGACATTATTTTTCAAGATATGGTACCGCAGGTCACCGGGTTGCTGACCGTGGATTCCCTGCTGGCCGGGGATATCGACGCCTTTAAAGATGCGCTGGCACATATGGTGCAACCGGTATTGATTCTGGCGTACTTCAGCATGGCGTACATCACGCGTATGACACGTACTTTTATGTTGAATGCGCTCAGCGGTGAGTTCATCACTACGGCGCGCGCAAAAGGGCTGTCGTCGCGCCGGGTGATTTGGCGACACGCGTTTCCCACCGTGGCGGTGCAATTGGTAACGGTGCTGGCGTTGACCTATGCCAGTCTGCTGGAAGGTGCGGTGGTGACCGAGAACGTCTTTTCCTGGCCGGGTCTGGGCCAGTATCTTACGACCGCATTGTTGAATGCTGACATGAATCCGGTAGTCGGTGCCACGCTGTTGGTGGGAGCAGTCTACGTACTGCTCAATTTGCTGGCTGATATTCTCTATCGACTTTTGGATCCCCGCGTAACATGACTTCTTTTGTCTCACGAGCCTGGTTGCTCGACGAAACGCCAACCACACGCCGTCAGGCGGTGTGGGGACAACGCTATCGGCTATGGCTGGGATTGCGCACCAACCCATTGGCGATGGTAGGTTTGATGATTATCGTGTCGGTGTTGTTGCTGTCGCTGGCTGCGCCGTTACTGACACCGTATTCCCCCGGCTTTCAGGACCTGTCCAACAGGTTAGCGGCGCCTTCTGTCCAACATTGGTTGGGTACGGACGAACTGGGACGCGATGTGTACAGCCGTATTTTGTATGGTGGTCGCACCACTCTGGGGATGGTGATCGCCGTTGTGACCATCACCGCGCCTATTGGATTGCTGGTGGGGTGTATCGCTGGTTACATCGGGGGTTGGCTGGATAAGATTCTGATGCGTTTGACGGATATCTTTTTGTCATTTCCCCGGCTGGTGCTGGCGCTGGCATTTGTCGCGGCGCTTAAACCCGGTGTGGAAAGTGCGATTCTGGCGATAGCGCTCACGGCCTGGCCACCCTATGCCCGACTGGCGCGCGCCGAAACGATGCAGTACCGCTACAGCGATTTTATCGCTGCCAACCGCCTGACTGGGGCAACACCGATGCGCATTATTCTGCGCCATATCATGCCGTTGTGTTTGCCGAGCCTGATTGTGCGCATCACGCTGGATATGAGTTCCATTATTATCACCGCCGCCAGTCTTGGTTTTCTCGGCATGGGCGCGCAGCCGCCCTCGCCGGAATGGGGCACGATGATTGCTACCGCCCGTCGTTTTCTGTTCACCGAATGGTGGGTGCCGCTGATGCCTTGTATCGCTATTTTTCTGACCTCGCTGGCGTTTAATTTTCTGGGCGACGGTCTGCGCGATGTGCTGGATCCCAAGGAGCGCTAAATGCTGGTGGAAATTGAAAATCTGCGTATCGCCTTTACCCATCGGGCAGAAACCTTTGAAGCGGTACGCGGCGTATCGCTGAATGTCGGCAAAGAAAAGTTTGCCATCGTTGGAGAAAGTGGCTCCGGTAAATCGCTGACGGCACGTAGTCTGATGCAATTGCTGCCGGGTAATGCGCGGATACAGGCCGATAAGCTCAGCTTTGATGGCATCGATCTGCGTGGCGCCAGTGAAAAAACGCTGTGCCAGATTCGTGGCAGGCGTGTAGGTTTTATTTTGCAGGACCCGAAATATTCGCTGAATCCGGTGATGACTATTGGCCAGCAGGTGGCAGAGTCGTGGCGGCAACACAAAGGCGGCAGCAAGCGTGCAGCGATGGACGCGGCGGTGGATCTGTTGGCGCAAGTGCGTATCCGTGATCCGGAGCGAGTGGCCAGCAGTTACCCGCATGAAGTATCCGGTGGGATGGGCCAACGGGTGATGATCGCCATGATGTTGGCGCCTGACCCGGAGCTGTTGATTGCTGACGAACCTACCAGTGCGTTGGATGCCACGGTGCAGGCGGAGATCCTGCGGCTGATCGACGATCTGGTGTCGCAGCGAGGGATGGGGCTGATCCTGATCAGTCACGATCTGCCATTGGTGTCGCATTTTTGTGATCGGGTGGCAGTGATGTATGCCGGGCGGATCGTGGAAATGTTGGCCGCCAATCAACTGCAACAGGCACAACATCCGTATACGCGCGGATTGCTGGAGTGCTTGCCCTCGCTCTCGCATCCACGGGAACGGTTGCCGGTGATGAAACGTGATATTGCCTGGAGGGATGCATGATTAAGTTAGAGAATTTGCGCATCTCATTTGGGTCTATAGCGGTGGTAAAAGGCGTCTCATTTGAGGTGGCGAGCGGGGCCAGCTTTGGCATCGTTGGTGAAAGTGGGTCCGGTAAATCCACTATTTTGCGGGCGTTGTCGGGGCTGAATAACCACTGGAGCGGCACCATTACCTTTGGTGGCATGGCGTTATCCGCGCATCGCGGCCGGACGTTCTTTCGTCAGGTGCAGATGGTATTTCAGGACCCGTATGGTTCTCTGCATCCACGCCAGACGATTGACCGTATTTTGCATGAACCGTTGTTGATACATCGTGTTGATCGTGCTGAACAACGCATTACGCAGGCACTGGACGAAGTAGGATTACCGTCTGCGGTACGTTTTCGTTTTCCACATCAGCTGTCCGGTGGGCAACGCCAACGTGTCGCCATTGCCCGGGCGTTAATCGCCGAACCTGAAGTATTACTGCTGGATGAGCCGACGTCCGCGCTGGATGTGTCGGTGCAGGCGGAAATTCTCAATCTGCTTACCGACCTGCGAGCGGAGCGAAAACTGACCTACATTATGGTCAGTCATAATCTGGCGGTAGTCTCGCATCTTTGCCAGCGTATCGGGGTGATGCAGAACGGCGAAATGGTGGAACAGCTCAGTGCCGATGACTTACGTGCGCGACGTATTCGGCATCCTCACACGGCTGAGCTGTATGATTTAAGTATGACACTGGAGGAGCCAGTATGACACTGCATTGGCAGCGCGCCATCGATGTGGCCCAGTCGCTGACCCACGCCTGGAATCAAGGCGCACAGCCAGGCGGTGCTATCGCTCTGTTTGATGGCAAACAGATTCAGTCCGTATGTTGTGGCGGCCTGACGGATTTGGCGCAGCAGGCGCCGTTTACCCCCCACAGTGTGGTGCGTTTCGCATCCGTGACCAAGCATCTGTTTGCCGCCATGGTCACCGGCCCCGCCAGCCATGCTATTTCCCTCACCGATACCTTGAACCAGCATTTGCCACAACTGCGTGGTGATAACGGTAACGTCACGGTAGGTCAGGCGCTGGATATGACCTCCGGTCTACCGGATGTGCGGGAAACCTTGTCATTGCTGGGACTTTCCGTTTACAACACGACCTCGGCGGCAGATCTGCTGGATTTTTTGACACAATGGGGCTCACTCAACTACCCAGCGGGCAGCGAGATTTCCTACTCCAACACGGGTTATCGATTGGTAGAGGAAGCGCTAAAAGCCAAAGGTATTTACTTCGCTGATCTATTACGCCAGCAAGTGTGTGAACCCTTGGGTATTCAACTTCATGCGCCAGAAACCTGGTTTGATATTGTCCCTGGCCTGATGCCGGGGTATTGGCAAGGCGCAACGGGCTGGCAGCTTGCCAGCGCAGGTTTGCATCTGTCGTCGTCCGGTTGTGTCGCTGGCAGCGTGCAGGATTTGACGGTCTGGCTGCAATCGCTGCTGATGAACTCGGGTCCCGGCGACGGCGTATTGTCCCGCTTGACGCAACCACGCCGGATGAATGATGGCCGGATTACCGGTTATGGGCTGGGCATTACCCACAGCCGGGTCGGCGATGCATTGCTGGTCGGGCACGGTGGTTCTCATGCGGGTTACAAAAGTTATTTCCTGCTCGACCCGGTGCGACAAGTCGGTGTCACACTGGTTGCCAACCGCGAGGATGTCACGACCTACGATAGTGCGATGCGTGTTATGGCGGCGCTGCTGGATCAGCCGTTGCCGCAGCAAGGCCATTCGCTGACTCCCGGTCTTTACGTGGCGGAACAGGGCGGCGATTGGCTGGAGATCAACGAGAAAAGTGCCTGTTGGCTGGGGGCCGCAGAAACGCTGTATCACAGTGGGCAGCCCGAAGTGGCAATATCCCTTTCCAGCCATTTACCGATGCGTCTTCGACAAAATGGTATGGCGATTGAGGGTGAAATTGGTCATGCACCACGCCGTTTTGTCCCGGCGACGGCTGATGACAGCTTATCTCACATTCAGGGATGCTGGCGGCTGGCAGACACCCGCAGTGAACTGGTGATTGATGGCGACCAATTGGTCATGGGTATTGGCCCGGCAGTGATTACCGCCACACTCAAATCCCTCGGTCAAGGCCGGGGACGTGCCATCGCGCAGGATGGCCCGTGGGAGAAGCGGTTTGGCCTCTATCTGGATGGTGATCAACTACAGTTGCTGCTTAATCGCAGTCGAGTCGTGAGATACGAGCGCTGATGATTAACCGTGCATAGCGTGGTCTGATAATGTGTTGTGCAATAACCGGGGACTGACTGCAACGCGAACGTCTTTAATGCAGTGGATTTCTGAAGCCGCCTCCCACCGCTTGACGTATCTGTCCAATTCCTTCTGGACATCCATACAGTATCAATTTACCTTGACGGGCAGCAGCGAGGTAAAGCGGAGGCCGTGTGGATATCTCTCTATTTTATGGTATTGGTGGCGTAGCAGCAGGCTTGCTACTAGGTTGGCTCATTGCGGGTTTGCTTCAGCAACAGCGGCAGGCGCGATCTGAAACAGAGCAGCGTTTGTTGGCACAAGCGTTGGAACAGGCCCGTCAGTCTTTAAATGAGAGCCAGCAGGCCAGGCAACAGGATCAGCAGCGACTTGGTCAGCAGGAAATGGAATTGCGAACACTGCATGGGCAACTGGCAGCCAGCCAGGAGAAGTTGCAGCAACTGGTGGAACTGCGCCAGGAATGTGAGCAGCTTAATCAGGAACTGCGGGCGCTTCGGGAGGCCAATGGCGCACAAGAAGCTGAATTACGGGAAGTGACTATCCGCCTGGAAGAGACGCGTCTGGCGGCTGAAGAAAAGCAGCGCTTGCTGACCAACAGTGAGCAGCGTCTCTCCACTCAATTTGAAAACCTCGCCAACCGAATTTTTGAGCACAGTGGCCGTAAGGTCGATCAGCAGAATCAACAGAGTCTGGATCGTTTGCTGACACCATTGCGGGAACAACTGGATGGATTTCGTCGTCAGGTGCAGGAAAGCTTCGGTTCCGAAGCCCGGGAACGCCATACGCTGGCGCATGAGATCCGTAATCTGCAACAACTTAATGCCCGAATGACACAGGAAGCGGTTAACCTGACCAACGCACTGAAAGGTGACAACAAAACACAGGGAAATTGGGGTGAGGTGGTGTTGAGCCGGGTGCTGGAAAGTTCCGGGCTGCGCGAAGGGCATGAATATCAAATTCAAGTCAGTGTGCAGACCGACACTCACTCACGTTTACAGCCGGATGTCATCGTGCGCCTGCCACATGGTAAAGATGTGGTCATTGACGCCAAAATGTCGTTGGTGGCCTATGAACGTTACTTTAACAGCGATGATGAGATCGAACGGTCCGCCGCACTCAATGAGCATTTGGTGTCAATCCGCAGTCATATCCGTCTTTTGGGTAACAAAGATTATCAACAATTACCGGGATTGCGCTCGCTGGATTATGTATTGATGTTCATTCCGGTGGAACCCGCATTCCTGGTCGCTATTAATCGCCAGCCAGATGTTATCACCGAAGCGCTTAAACATAATATTATGCTGGTCAGTCCTACTACCTTACTGGTAGCGTTGCGGACGATTAATAATTTATGGCGTTACGAGCAACAAAGCCGCAATGCACAACAGATCGCCGAGCGAGCTTCCCGGTTGTACGACAAGCTACGCCTGTTCGTTGACGATATGTCATCACTGGGGCAAAGCCTGGAAAAAGCACAGGGAAGTTATCGTCAGGCCATGAAAAAACTCTCTTCAGGCCGCGGAAATCTGATTAATCAGGCGGAAGGTTTCCGGGCATTGGGCGTAGAAATAAAACGGCCTATTAACGCATCGTTGATTGACGATGCCGAGTCAGTCAATGTGGAGTATCACCCGATTGTCGAGGACGACGAGCCCGTTGATGAAAAACCAGCGTAAGTCGCTGCTGTACTGGTATAAACTGTTCCAGCATCCTTTATGTGGTAGGTATACGGCGCTTTCACTTCTCTCGGTATATCGGTAAATAAGGACGGTAGCTTTTAACTTGGGTCTGTTACACTCTCCCCATTAGTAGGTAGATCCAAATTTTGACTGAATGGTAGGCGGATAACATGGTAGACAATTCAGAGAAAACTACACATTTTGGTTTTCGCACTGTAGCGAAAGAAGAAAAAGAAGGCATGGTCGCCGACGTTTTTCATTCTGTGGCTACAAAGTATGATTTGATGAATGACCTGATGTCTTTTGGTATTCATCGTGTCTGGAAAAGATTCACCATTGAGTGCAGTGGCGTGCGGCGCGGTCAGCATGTGCTGGATCTTGCCGGCGGTACTGGAGACTTGACTGCCAAATTCTCACGTCTGGTCGGTGATGACGGTGGGGTTGTACTGGCGGATATCAATGCTTCAATGTTGAAGGTTGGTCGTGAAAAGCTGCGTAACAACGGCGTGATTGGCAATGTTGATTATGTCCAGGCCAATGCAGAGGCCTTGCCTTTCCCAGATGATTTTTTTGACTGTATTACCATTGCTTTCGGCCTGCGCAATGTCACTGACAAAGAGAAGGCGTTGCGCTCCATGTATCGCGTGCTGAAACCTGGTGGCCGTTTACTGGTGCTGGAATTTTCCAAGCCGACAGTGAAAATGCTCAGTAAGGTCTATGACGCCTACTCTTTTCACATACTGCCTCGTATTGGCGAAATGGTGGCAAGTGATGCCGATAGCTATCGTTATCTGGCAGAATCTATCAGGATGCACCCGGATCAGGAAACGCTGAAAAACATGATGAGTGACGCGGGATTTGACAACGTCAATTATTTTAATCTGACCGGTGGAGTTGTTGCATTACATCGCGGTTTTAAATTCTGAGTTTGGGAATACCAATGCTGTTAATGCCTGTACTGATCGCTGCGCTGGAAACGGCGTTTAATCAGCTATTGTTTCGTGACCGGAGTATGAAGGCCGCACGTCAACGTTTGCATGGGAAAACGCTGTGTATTGACGTCGCCGAGCTAAGCACACCGCTGGTGCTGGTTTTTACTGAGCATCACCTGGATATCGTGAGTCAATGGGATGATGTGCCTGATTGCCATTTGCAAACCCGGCTATCCGCTTTGATGAAATTGCGTGATCGCCAACACCTTTCCGCGTTGATGCGCAGTGGTGAACTGATAGTAGAAGGTGATATTCAGGTCATCCAACAATTTATCGGGTTGCTGGATCTGGCAGAGTTCGATCCTGCTGAATGGCTAGCGCCTTATCTTGGTGACGTTGTGGCAGAAGGATTGAGCCAGGCTGCACACAAAACGGTAGGGACATTGACTCGTACGCTGTGCCGTCAGCAGCATTATTTATCTGAAACGCTCACAGAAGAGTGGCGCCTGGTACCAGGCAAGCTGGAAGGTCTCTGGTTCCAGGATGAAGTGACTGCATTGGAGCAATCTGTGAGTGCATTAACCGAAAGGTTGGCAAAGCTGGAGAGATCTCAATGACGCCAGGAGAGTTGGTCCGCCTTTACCGAATTATCCGTGTACTATTGAGTTATGGACTGGATGAATTGATTCCGCGGATACGCCTGACGTTCCCTCTTCGTTTGGGTCGTTATTTCCTGTTCTGGTTGCCTAACCGTCATAAAGATATGCCGTTAGGGGAGCGTATGCGTCTGGCATTACAGGATCTCGGGCCAGTGTGGATTAAGTTCGGGCAGATGATGTCTACTCGACGGGATTTGTTTCCACCTGCTATCGCTGATCAACTGGCAATGTTGCAGGATCGGGTAGCGCCTTTTGATGGTGCTCTGGCTCGTAAGCAGATTGAAGCGTCAATGGGCGGATCGCTGGAAACCTGGTTTGATGATTTTGACTCGATCCCACTGGCTTCGGCATCCATTGCTCAGGTGCATACGGCTAAACTGAAAACATCGGGCAAAGATATTGTGATTAAAGTGATTCGCCCGGACATCCTGCCAGTGATTAAAGCCGATATGCGCCTAATGAATCGGCTGGCTAGCTGGTTGCCAATTTTGTTATCGGATGGCCGTCGTCTGCGACCACGTGAAGTCATACGTGAATATGAAAAAACGCTTTTGGATGAACTGAACCTGCTGCGTGAAGCAGCAAACGCCATCCAACTGCGACGCAACTTTATCAATAGTCCTATGCTTTACATACCGGAGATCTATTCGGATTACTGCACCGAACGCGTGTTGGTTATGGAGCGTATTTACGGTATTCCGGTTTCTGATGTGGATGCGCTCAAGAAGCACGGTGTTAACATGCCTTTGCTGGCTGAACGTGGTGTGCAAGTATTTTTCACTCAGGTTTTTCGGGACAGTTTCTTCCATGCGGATATGCATCCGGGCAATATCTTTATCAGCTATGAACATCCTGAAGATCCGCAATATATTGGTATTGATTGCGGCATCGTCGGTTCTCTTAACAAGGAAGATAAGCGGTATCTGGCGGAAAACTTCATTGCCTTTTTCAACCGAGACTACCGTCGGGTTGCTGAACTGCATGTGGACTCTGGCTGGGTTCCTGCGGATACCAATGTGGAAGAGTTTGAGTTCGCTATTCGTACTGTTTGTGAACCCATTTTTGAAAAGCCGTTGGCGGAAATTTCATTCGGCCATGTATTATTGAACCTCTTTAATACGGCGCGTCGCTTCAATATGGAAGTGCAGCCGCAACTGGTATTACTCCAGAAAACATTACTTTATATTGAAGGGATAGGACGCCAGCTTTATCCTCAGTTAGATTTATGGAAAACCGCCAAGCCTTTTCTGGAAACCTGGCTGAAAGATCAGGTCGGATTACCTGCGATGTTGCGTGCATTTAAAGAAAAAGCACCATTTTGGGCGGAAAAATTGCCTGAAATTCCGGAATTGTTTTATGACGGATTAAGGCAACATAAGATGTTGCGGCAGAGTATGGAGCAACTTGCCAATGAACTACATGTCCAACGGGTTCGTCATGGTCAATCCCGTTATTTGCTAGGTGTGGGGGCAGCACTGTTAATCAGTGGGACATTGCTGTTAGCCAGTCATGTTGAAGCGGATATTGTACCTGCAGGTTTGATAGCCGCAGGTGTTGTTGCCTGGTTGATTGGTTGGCGTTGTACTCGTTGAATAAGATCATAATCAGTAGCATGATTACCGTTTATAATAGTGGTGATCTTGATAGTTATCCCTTGTATAAAGAGGTAAAGCGTTATGGGCGGTATTAGTATTCCTAGTTTGTTGATCATCGCGGTCATCGTGGTGTTGTTGTTTGGCACCAATAAGCTGAGAACGTTGGGATCAGATCTCGGTGCTTCCATTAAGGGCTTTAAAAAAGCTATCAGTGAAGAGCCGTCATCTGCCGACGACGAAAAAACACAGCAAGATGCTGACTTTGCGACTAAATCCATTGCGGATCAAAAGCCGGAAGCCAAGCAGGAAGAGAAGAGCAAGAATAAAGAACAGGTGTAATCTGTGTTTGATATCGGGTTTAGTGAACTGCTGCTGGTGATGATAATCGGCCTGGTAGTCTTGGGGCCGGAGAGATTGCCTATCGCAGTAAGAACGGTTGCCGGTTGGATCAGAACACTGCGCTCATTGGCTTCTACCGTACAAAATGAGTTATCACAGGAATTGAAGTTGCAGGAATTGCAGGACAGCCTGAAAAAAGTAGAGCAGGCCAGTAGCCTGAGTAATTTATCTCCAGAGCTTAAAGCTTCCATGGATGAACTGAAAGAAGCCGCCGAAGCCATGAAACGCAGCTATGTTGCCAAACCTGAGCATACGGTTCCTGTGGAGTCGCCGAACGATCCTGAAGTCATCTATGACGGGGTTGTAGAACAGGAAGAGACACCGGTTACTCCTGTGATAACTCCGCCATTGGAAAACATGCCAGATACAGTAGTACCTGAGTCCGATAAAAAAATAAAACCTGAGCAAATTGCTGCGGTTCCCACTTCTCAACTAGGTGATGATCATTAGTGTATGGCCGTTGATGAAACACAACCGCTGATTAGCCATCTGATCGAGCTGAGAAAGCGGTTAATAAATAGCATTATCTGTGTGCTGGTCGTGTTCTTGGCGTTGATCTATTTTGCTAATGACATTTATCAGATTGTCTCTGCTCCATTGATCAAACAGCTTCCTGCTGGCGCGAGCATGATTGCTACTGATGTGGCATCGCCTTTCTTTACGCCGATAAAACTTACCATGATTATTTCGGTATTCGTGGCGGCTCCGTTAGTGTTGTATCAAGTGTGGGCATTTGTCGCACCGGCGTTGTATAAGCATGAACGCCGTCTGATGGTTCCACTGTTGATTTCCAGCAGTTTGTTGTTTTATCTGGGTATGGCATTTGCGTACTTTGTGGTATTCCCGCTGGCGTTCAGTTTTTTCGCCCATACGGCACCGAAAGGGGTCATGATCGCAACCGACATTAATAACTACCTTGATTTTGTCATGGCATTGTTCATGGCATTTGGTGTGTCATTTGAAGTTCCGGTGGCGATAGTTCTGTTGTGCTGGAGTGGTGTGATTACGCCTCAGGACCTGAAGAAGAAACGTCCTTATGTGCTGGTAGGGGTTTTTGTCGTCGGTATGTTGCTGACTCCACCAGATGTTTTATCCCAGACACTATTGGCGATCCCCATGTATCTGTTGTTTGAAGTCGGTATATTTTGCTCCCGGTTTTATGTTGGTAAGGGACGCCGTCAGGATAACGCCACCACCGAAGACTCTTCACAGTAATTTTACCAGCCCGGTAATTTATCTTACCGGGCCTTGTCTGACTGATTAATCATGTTGCCCTATTTTAAGACCGCAAACATCGTTCTCGTCAGCATACCTCTCGATGAGAGGTTTCGTTTTTTTCATCATCCCTGATGTTCTGGGAACAGAAACGAGGTGGAGAGGATGTTTGATATTGGTGTCAACCTTACCAGTTCTCAGTTTGCCAAGGACCGAGAACAGGTCATTATTCGGGCTCGGCAGGCTGGAGTTACCGGGTTGTTAGTGACTGGGAGTAATGCATCAGACAGTGAACATGCCGCCGCGCTGACGACTATTTTTCCTGATTATTGCTGGTCTACGTCGGGCGTTCATCCCCATGAGGCGAGCACCTGGACAGACGTGGTGGCAGAACAGATTTACAGTTTGACACTGCGTGACAAGGTTGTGGCAGTAGGAGAAAGTGGTTTGGACTTTAATCGTAACTTCTCTACTCCATCACAGCAGGAGCGTGCTTTTACCGCTCAACTGGCAATCGCGGCGGAACGATCATTGCCAGTGTTTTTACATTGCCGCGATGCCCATTCACGCTTTATCAGTCTGTTGACTCCCTGGTTGGATAAGCTTCCTGCGGCCGTTGTGCATTGCTTTACGGGTACTCGTCATGAACTGGACGATTGTCTGAATGCTGGATTGATGGTGGGGATCACGGGTTGGGTCTGTGATGAGCGTCGTGGCCTGGAATTGCGTGCTTTGCTGGAATATATCCCCGATGATCGGCTATTACTTGAAACCGATGCACCGTATTTGTTACCCCGGGATTTACATCCTAAACCTGCATCCCGCCGTAACGAACCCTGCTTTCTCCCACATATTGTCCGTCAGGTGGCGACCTGGCGCGATCAGGATGCCAGCCTGCTGGGGGAGAGAGTAGATGAAAACGCCCGCCGGGTTTTCCGGCTGGCCTGATTCAGGAGAATAATATATGAGCAATGCTTTTCCCGGTACGTTTCCCGGACGGCGGATGCGCCGTATTCGTCGTCATGATTTCAGTCGTCGCCTGGTGGCTGAACATCAGGTAACCGTGAATGATCTGATCTATCCCGTGTTTGTCATGGAGGGAAATCATGACCGACAGGAAGTCCCTTCCATGCCGGGAGTCTATCGGCTGACAATAGATGAAGTAGTGAAAGAAGCAGAGATCATCGCCAAACTGGGTATACCTGTCCTGTCATTATTTCCAGTGATTGAGGCGGATAAAAAATCACTTCACGCAGAGGAATCATATAACCCTGATGGGTTGGTTCAACGCACGGTACGCGCCCTCAAAGATGCGGTTCCTGAATTAGGTCTACTGACTGATGTGGCACTCGATCCTTACACCACTCACGGTCAGGATGGCGTCATTGACGAACAGGGTTATGTGGTCAATGACATCACCAAAGAGATACTGGTTCGTCAGGCATTATCCCATGCTGAAGCGGGTGCTGAAATTGTGGCACCCAGCGATATGATGGATGGGCGTATCGGTGCTATTCGTGAAACCCTGGAAACACGAGGGTTGTTTAACACCCAGATTATGGCGTATTCCGCTAAATATGCTTCCTGTTACTACGGGCCTTTTCGTGATGCATTGGGTTCCTCAGGTAATCTGAAAGGTAGCAATAAAAAAACCTACCAGATGGATCCGGCTAACAGTGATGAAGCATTGCAGGAGATCGCCCAGGATCTGCAGGAAGGGGCCGATATGGTAATGGTAAAACCGGGTATGCCTTATCTGGATGTGGTCCGCCGTGTGAAAGATACGTTTGGTGTTCCCACATTTGCTTATCAGGTTTCAGGGGAATATGCCATGCAGATGGCAGCGATCCAGAATGGGTGGCTGCAGGAGCAGCCGTTGGTAATGGAATCACTGTTGTGTTTTAAACGGGCAGGCGCTGACGGTGTATTGACTTACTTTGCCAAGCGAGTGGCACAGTGGTTAC
Organism: Prodigiosinella confusarubida; assembly: GCF_002847015.1. Classification (GTDB taxonomy): domain Bacteria; phylum Pseudomonadota; class Gammaproteobacteria; order Enterobacterales; family Enterobacteriaceae; genus Prodigiosinella; species Prodigiosinella aquatilis. The sequence goes on along the minus strand of NZ_CP025085.1, from coordinate 217,119 downwards.
GTGATCAGCATCTGGAACGCTAATTGTTTGATGTACCGTCAGAGTCAACGTGCCTCTGGCGGCCTAAATCTTTTTGAATTGCCGGTTATCAATGCTCTGCTTGACCTGTTTGTTCAGCAGATTAAGCAGTAGCATAGAACGTGCTTCTCCATCAGGTTCGGTATAGATAGCCTGCAGCCCACTGAATATGCCCTCCATAATCATTACCTGATCGCCGGGTTGCGGTGTTTTCGGGTCAGTCAAAATCTGGATTTGATATTGAGACAGTTCGTCGATCACATTCTGCGGAATAGTGGCCGGCAATGCACCAAAACGAACAAAATGGCTTACACCACGTGTCGCGCTGATGGTTGTGGTGTGAATCCGTTCGGGATCGAACTCCACAAACAGATAGTTGGGGAATAGCGGTTCGCTGACTTCAATACGCTTCCCTCGCACCATTTTTTCCAGCGTAATCATTGGGCTCAGGCACGTTACTTCCTGGCGCTCCAGGTGCGATCTCGCGCGTAACAATTGACCGCGTTTACAATAAAGTAGATACCAGACTTCCATAATTTCACTATTCTGTTGCGTTATTCTGAGGAGGATAGCAAAAGAAAGCCGGGATAAATAGCGGCACCAGGAGCGACAGCATGTCGAAGAGACTTTATAATAGAGGCACCTTCGACTACTCAGATGATCAGCATGAAATACCGTGACTTACGTGAGTTTCTCTCCCTGCTTGAAGAGAAAGGCGAATTAAAACGCATTAATCAGCCTATTGATCCTTATTTGGAAATGACTGAAATTGCTGATCGTACCCTGCGGGCTGAAGGCCCTGCGCTGCTGTTTGAAAAACCCAAAGGTTATAATATGCCGGTGCTTTGCAACCTGTTTGGTACACCTAAACGTGTTGCAATGGGAATGGGGAAGGAAGATGTCAGCGCATTACGTGATGTTGGCAAGTTACTGGCTTTTTTGAAAGAACCGGAGCCACCACACGGTTTTCGAGATTTGGTGGATAAACTGCCTACGTTTCGTCAAGTGCTTAATATGCCGACAAAACGTTTATCTGAAGCACCTTGTCAGGAGATTGTATGGCAAGGGGATGACGTGGACTTGAGCCGTATTCCGGTGATGCACTGCTGGCCGGGGGATGCTGCTCCGCTGATCACCTGGGGATTGACGGTCACCCGCGGTCCGTTTAAGGATCGGCTGAATCTGGCTATTTACCGTCAACAAGTATTAGGGAAAAACAAGCTTATTATGCGCTGGTTATCCCACCGTGGCGGTGCGCTGGATTATCAGGAGTGGTGTCAGGAACATCCGGGGAAACGTTTCCCGGTTGCCGTGGCGTTAGGTGCTGACCCGGCGATGATCTTGGCGGCGGTGACACCTGTACCGGATACTCTTTCAGAGTATGCTTTCGCGGGTTTACTGCGTGGCTACAAAACTGAAGTCGTGAAATGTCTGTCCAATGATTTGGATGTTCCCGCCAATGCTGAAATTGTGCTTGAAGGTTATATTGAACCCGGAGAGTTGGCGCTTGAAGGTCCGTATGGCGATCATACCGGTTACTATAACGAGGTGGATAACTTCCCGGTGTTTACCGTCACACATATCACCCAACGGCGGGACGCGATTTACCATTCAACCTATACTGGGCGTCCACCGGATGAACCGGCTGTGATGGGTGTGGCATTGAACGAAGTTTTTGTCCCGATTCTGCAAAAGCAGTTTCCGGAAATTGTTGATTTCTATCTTCCTCCAGAGGGTTGTTCTTACCGTCTGGCGGTGGTTACTATGAAGAAGCAGTATGCCGGACATGCTAAACGGGTGATGATGGGTGTTTGGTCTTTCCTGCGGCAATTTATGTATACCAAGTTTGTTATTGTTTGTGACGATGATATTAATGCCCGCGACTGGAAAGATGTTATCTGGGCGATAACTACGCGTATGGATCCCGCTCGTGATACGCTTCTGGTTGAAAACACACCTATTGATTATCTGGATTTTGCTTCACCGGTTTCTGGATTAGGCTCCAAAATGGGGCTGGATGCTACCAACAAATGGCCAGGCGAAACACAACGTGAATGGGGACATCCAATTACAAAAGATCCCCAGGTATGTGCCCGTGTTGATGCTATCTGGGATGATTTGTCCATTTTTAGTGACAGCGGTAAACGACGTTAATTCGCCATTGCCCTGTTCCCCATTTTGCTTTGATGACCCGATAGAGGGAACGCATGACAACATTGAGCTGTAAAGTGACTTCGGTCGAAGCAATAACTGATACGGTTTTCCGGGTGCGTTTATTGCCTTCAGCCCCTTTTTCCTTCCGTGCCGGTCAGTATTTAATGGTAGTGATGGATGAACGGGATAAACGCCCATTCTCAATGGCTTCCATACCAATGGAAAAGAATTTTATTGAACTACACATCGGGGCCTCTGAACTGAATCTGTATGCGATGGCGGTAATGGAGCGCATCCTGAAAGAGGAATCCCTGATAGTTGATATTCCTTATGGGGATGCCTGGTTCCGTGAGGAGAGCGATCGCCCATTGATACTGATTGCCGGTGGGACTGGATTTTCTTATACGCGTTCCATTTTGTTAACGGCGCTGGCGCAGCAGCCGGAGCGTTCAATCTCTTTTTATTGGGGCGGTCGTGAACGCAAGTACCTGTATGATTTGGCTGAGTTGGAATCGCTGGCATCTCAGCATACCAATTTGAAGGTGATTCCGGTTGTTGAGCAACCGGACGAGCATTGGCATGGCCGAGCGGGTACGGTTTTAAGCGCTGTACTACAGGATTTTGGCTCATTGGCCGAGTATGATATCTATATTGCCGGTCGATTTGAGATGGCAAAGATTGCTCGTGAACGTTTCTGCAATGAGCGCGGAGCGCTGGTGGCGCATATGTTCAGTGATGCCTTTGCTTTTATCTGAATCCCCGTTTTCTGGCGGGAACATATCTTGATGTAATGTGGGTCGGTTATTCAACCGAGATATCTGGCGCCGGGGGAGGTGTCCTTCGTGAACCTCATCCCCATGTTTCTTATAATGGGCTACAACGTGTAGCGTTTACACCATCAGATACGTTCAAAAACAGTGGCGATACCTTGGCCGAAACCAATACACATGGTGGCTATGCCAAATTGGACATCATGCCGTTCCATCAGATTAATTAGTGTAGTAGAGATACGCGCTCCAGAGCATCCTAGTGGATGACCAAGCGCGATGGCCCCACCGTTGAGGTTTACCTTTTCGTCCATCACATCCAGTAAACCCAGATCTTTTATGCACGGTAACGTTTGTGCAGCAAAGGCTTCATTCAGCTCAAACAGTCCAATATCACTAATGCTCAGCCCGGCGCGTTTCAGTGCCAACTGTGTGGCTGGCACGGGTCCATATCCCATAATAGAGGGTTCGCAACCCACAACGGCCATCGCACGAATGTATGCTCTTGGCGCTAATTCCAGGGCGCTGGCGCGGGATTCACTCATCATCAATATGGCTGCTGCGCCATCGGAAAGCGCGGATGAACTACCTGCAGTTACGGTACCGTTTATCGGGTCAAATACGGGTTTAAGTGCTGCCAGAGTGGCAATGTCGGTATCAGGACGGATGACTTCATCATCTTCAAAATACAGTAAAACCCCATCGGCATTGTGACCGGTAGTGGGAATGATTTCTTTGTGGAACGCACCGGACTGTGTGGCAGCATAGGCACGCTGATGGGAGCGGGCGGAAAATGCATCCTGCATTTCACGGCTGATATGGTGCACTCGTGCCAGCATCTCTGCTGTCAGCCCCATCATGGCAGCGGCTTTTGCCACCGTTTTGCTCAGACCAGGATGAAAATCCACACCGTGGCTCATAGGCACATGGCCCATATGTTCAACACCACCAATCAGGCAAACCTGGGCATCGCCTACCATAATGGCCCGCGCTGCGTCGTGTAGCGCCTGCATGGAAGAACCACATAAACGGTTAACCGTCACGGCGGGTACGGTATGAGGAATTTCTGCCAGCAGAGCCGCATTACGGGCGATATTAAATCCCTGCTCCAGTGTTTGTTGCACGCAGCCCCAGTAAATGTCGTCGATACTGTCCGCTTTCAGCGCAGGATTTCGGCTTAACAGACTGCGCATCAGATGTGCAGATAGATCCTCAGATCGTACCTGACGGAATGCTCCCGCTTTGGATCGCCCCATTGGGGTTCTCACAGCGTCAACAATCACTACTTTTTCCATAAATATAAACCTTATGCTGGTTGACGATGGGAGATGTCGGCGTGAGGCACGACAGTCGGATAATAACCTTCTTTATTTCTGGCTTTTTGCCGCACACTTTCAGGAATTTGATAGAGCGGCCCCATGTGTGACAGTGGCTGAGCCATCTCCAGATAACGCGCGCTGCCCAGGGTGTCGAAATAGCGGCAGGCTCCACCGTGGAACGCAGGAAATCCCAGGCCGTAGATCAGCGCCATATCCGCTTCAGCCGGACTGGCGATCACGTTTTCTTCCAGGCAGAGCGCCACTTCGTTAATCATCGGGATCATCAGGCGGGAGACGATCTCTTCGGCACTGAACCGACGACGTGCCTGACAAACTGTGGCCAGCAGCTCATCAATGTTCTCATCGGATTCTTTATGTGGTTTACCCTTGTTGTCGGTCTGATAACGATAAAAACCCACCCCATTTTTTTGACCAAACCGCTGATGTTCAAATAACACGTCAATAACGTCGCGGTAATTTTTGTCCATACGTGAGGGAAAGCCTTCTGCCATAACAGATTGAGCATGATGGGCCGTATCGATTCCCACGACATCCAGCAGGTATGCCGGCCCCATTGGCCAGCCAAACTGTCGTTCCATCACGTTGTCAATTTCACGAAAATCCGCGCCATCACGCATCAGCAAACTGAAAGCAGCAAGGTAAGGAAACAGGACACGGTTAACGAAAAATCCCGGGCAATCATTTACCACGATAGGGGTTTTCCCCATGTGGAGCGCATAGGCGATAACACGGGAAATGGTTTTTTCGTCAGTTTGCGGACCACGAATGATTTCTACCAACGGCATCCGGTGAACCGGATTAAAAAAATGCATACCGCAGAAGTTCTGTGGTCGCTTCAGTGCCTGGGCCAGTTTCACAATCGGAATGGTCGAAGTGTTGGACACGATAACTGTATCTTCATGGACGTGGGATTCAGTTTCAGCCAATACGCTGGCTTTCACTTTGGGATTTTCTACCACGGCTTCGACGACCACATCAGCATGTTCAAAACCGATGTAATTTAATGTGGGATGAATGCTGGAAAAAATACCCGCCATTTTTACGCCATTGAGCTTTCCGCGTTCCAGTTGCTTATTCAGTAGTTTGGCCGCCTCGTTCATACCGAGTGTCAGCGCGGTTTCATTAATATCTTTCATCAGGATGGGAACGCCTTTTAATGCCGACTGGTAGGCGATACCGCCACCCATGATCCCTGCACCTACGACGGCGGCCTCTTTGGGGGCGGAAGTACTCCCCACCTGTTTTTTCGCTTTTCCCTTAACATACTGATCATTCAGAAATACTCCCACCAGAGTACGGGCTGCATCAGTTTGTGTGAGGGCGACAAAATTCTCTGTTTCAATGCGCAGGGCGGCATCACGGGACAAACCCGCTGCCGCTTCAATGGTTTTTACCGCAGTGATCGGGGCGGGATAATGTTTCCCAGCGGTTTGCATCACCATGGCTTTGGTCGTAGCAAAACTCATGGCGGCCTCAACTTTACCGAGTTTTAGCGGTACCAGTTTGGGCGCGCGATAAGCACGCCAGTTCAACTTTCCTTCAATTGCCTGATGCAACATGAATAACGCCGCCGCAACCAGTTTATCGTCTGCGACGACGGCATCAACCAGGCCAACTTTCAGTGCCGCTTCAGCACCGATATCTTTACCTGCGGCGATAATGTCCAGTGCGCTATCCGCACCCAGCAAACGAGGCAGTCGAACCGTACCGCCAAAGCCGGGCATGATCCCCAACTTCACTTCCGGTAAGCCGATTCGTATATCCGCAGTGGCAATGCGGAAATCGGTTGCCAGCACGCATTCGCAGCCGCCACCCAGAGCATAACCTTTGATGGCAGAAATCGTCGGTACTGGCAAATCTTCCAGACGGCTGAAAATGTCATTTGCATCCGTCAGCCATTGATGCAGTTTTTCTTTAGGGGCCGCAAATAAAGAGAGGAATTCGGTAATATCTGCCCCGACAATAAATGTGGGTTTATCCGAACGCAGTACCAAACCTTTTAGATCATGCTGTAGTGCCAGTATATCCAGAGCAGCACCGAGGCTACTGACTGTCTGTATATCCAGTTTATTAACTGACCCTGTCGCAGAAAACACCAGCTCAGCAATGCTATCTTCAAGCCAGTTAACGTAGAGGTTTTCGCCTTGATAAAGCATCTCTGTCTCCAGATTAAGCAAGTTGGCTGGTATGACCAAACACTAAAATTGTGGATTTGATGTTAATAAAATGCAAATAAGTGATTAATTTTTTGCCGAAAAGATCACAAAGCGCAGGGCAATGCCGTCATTGTGCCACTGTGTTAAAATGAAGAATTCACTGTTATCAATGGAGATTCTGATGGAAACGATGACTTCTCTGTATCAGCAACATTTGGTGACCTTGCAGCAACGTACGCAGGCCGTTTTGGCGCGTCATAATCTTGATGCTTTACTGATTCATTCCGGAGAATTGTTGACGGTGTTTCTGGATGATCATGAGTACCCGTTCAAGGTTAACCCACAGTTCAAAGCCTGGTTGCCGGTGACACAAGTGCCTAATTGCTGGTTATGGGTGGACGGTGTTAACCCACCAAAACTGTGGTTTTACTCTCCGGTTGATTACTGGCATAACGTTGCCCCGATGCCGGAAAGTTTCTGGACTAATGACATTGATATGACTGCATTGCATCGTGTCGATGATATTGGTCAATTGTTGCCGACACCACTCCAGCGAGTCGCCTATATCGGCTATGTTCCACAACGTGCACTGACGCTTGGTTTTAATCCGGAAAATATTAATCCGCAAGGTGTGCTGGATTATCTGCATTACTATCGTGCCTATAAAACCGATTATGAACTTGCCTGCATGCGTGAAGCGCAGAAAACGGCGGTTGCAGGCCATCGTGCTGCATATGATGCTTTTCAGTCTGGTATGAGTGAGTTCGATATTAATCTGGCCTATCTGGCGGCCACCGGCCACCGTGACACCGATGTGCCTTACAGTAATATAGTGGCGTTAAATGAACATGCCGCTGTATTGCATTACACTCAACTGGAACATCGGGCACCTGCGAAAACCCGTGGTTTCCTGATTGATGCCGGCGCAGAGTACAACGGTTATGCGGCGGATATCACCCGCACTTATTCTGCTCAGAGTGACAATGAGTTTGCTGCTTTGGTGAAGGATTTAAACCATGAACAGCAAGCATTGATTGAAACCATGAAGGTGGGTGTCCGTTACACTGATTACCATCTTCAGATGCATCACCGTATCGCCAGTTTGTTGAAAAAACATCAATTGGTGAGTGATATGAGCGAAGAAGCCATAGTTGATGCAGGGATAACCAGCCCGTTCCTGCCACATGGGTTGGGGCATCCGCTAGGATTACAGGTGCATGATGTCGCCGGTTTTATGCAGGACGATACCGGTACATCGCTGGCGGCACCCACCCAGCATCCGTACCTGCGTTGCACCCGTATTCTTGAACCCCGTATGGTTCTGACAATTGAGCCAGGGCTTTATTTTATCAATTCGCTGTTGGAACCATGGCGTCACGGTAATTTCCGCCAGTATTTTAATTGGCAGAAAATTGATGCATTGCAGCCATTTGGCGGTATTCGCATTGAAGATAATATCGTGATGCATGAGAATCGCGTTGAGAATATAACTCGGGCGCTGAATCTGAACTGATGCTTGTTTATCCAGTTCCTGTCTCTGCGGTCAGCTACAGCGAAGAAGTTAAAAAAAGCCGTTTTATCACAGAATTAAGCGCTACTGACGGTATTGATGCGGCCAAGGCCTTTATTCAAGGCATCAGGAAGCATCATCCGGCAGCCACTCATCACTGCTGGGCATTTATCGCGGGTGCGCCTAATGATTCCCAGCAGCTTGGATTTTCTGATGATGGTGAGCCTGCCGGTACAGCCGGTAAACCTATATTGGCGCAACTGATGGGCAGCGGTGTCGGTGAAATTACCGCTGTTGTCGTGCGCTATTATGGTGGGGTGAAGCTGGGAACCGGAGGCTTGGTAAAGGCTTATGGCGGTGGCGTCCAGCAGGCATTAAAGCTGCTGGTACTAAAGCAGAAGATATTGCTGCAAGAGTATCACCTGCAGTGCAAATATTCACTACTACCCCAGGTTGAGTCAATAGTGCATTATCTGGGGGGAAAAATAGTATCAAACGAGTATGGCGCGGACGTTAGGATCCGGCTGGCTCTCCCCGTCCATACTGTAGATGAAGCTGAGATGAGGTTGCGTGATATTAGCCGTGGGGTGTTACATTTACTGCCAATTTCACAATAGTCCCAGCGTTGTTTATTGAACCATAAGGAAGGCATCTGTAATGCACTTGCGTGCCATAACCCGCATTGTTGGCCTGCTGGTCATGCTTTTTTCCGGAACGATGTTTATTCCCGGGTTGGTCGCCCTGATTTATCGTGATGGTGCCGGTCGGGCTTTTACTCAGACATTTATCGTCGCTCTGATCATCGGTCTTATCCTGTGGTTGCCCAATCGCAAGCAAAAGCATGAACTCAAAACCCGCGAGGGATTTTTGATAGTGGTGCTTATCTGGACGGTGTTGGGTAGCGTAGGCGCATTGCCTTTTCTCTTCGCCGAACATCCCAGTATGACGGTAACGGATGCTTTCTTTGAGTCTTTTTCTGGTCTGACAACGACAGGTGCAACCACATTGGTGGGGCTGGATTCGATGCCGAAAGCCATCCTGTTTTATCGGCAAATGCTGCAATGGATGGGGGGGATGGGAATCATTGTGCTGGCAGTGGCTATTCTGCCAATCCTCGGTGTCGGAGGGATGCAGCTTTATCGTGCCGAAATGCCAGGACCATTGAAAGACAACAAGATACGTCCGCGCATTGCTGAAACGGCTAAAACACTGTGGCTGATTTACGTCCTGTTGACCATCATCTGTGCGATATCACTCTGGCTGGCCGGAATGTCGGTGTTTGATGCTATCAGCCATAGCTTTTCAACCATCTCTATTGGTGGATTTTCTACTCATGATGCCAGTATCGGGTATTTCAATAGTCCGACCATTAACACGATCATTGCCATATTCCTTTTGATTTCAGGCTGTAATTTCAGTTTGCATTTTGCTGTACTCAGTGGTCGAAGCCTGAAAGTCTATTGGCGTGATTCCGAGTTCCGTATGTTTATTAGCGTACAGATATCACTGGTGGTTATCTGTACTGTAATACTGTGGTTCCATGATGTGTATAAAAGCGGTATCGAAACACTAAATCAGGCTTTTTTCCAGGTAGTGTCGATGGCAACGACGGCGGGCTTCACTACTGGAAGCTTTTCAAACTGGCCACTGTTTTTGCCTGTTCTGTTACTATGCTCGGCGTTCATCGGTGGCTGTGCCGGTTCCACTGGTGGTGGTTTGAAAGTTATTCGTATTTTGCTGCTGTTTTTGCAAGGCTCCCGAGAGCTGAAGCGCTTAGTGCACCCGAATGCGGTTTATACTATTAAGCTTGGTTATCGAGCGTTACCGGAGCGTATACTCGAAGCCGTATGGGGCTTTTTTTCAGCTTATGCACTGGTATTTATTGTCAGTATGCTGGCTATTATTGCGACTGGCGTCGATGATTTTTCCGCTTTTGCTGCTGTAGCGGCGACATTGAATAACCTCGGGCCTGGGCTGGGTGCGGTAGCTGATAATTTTACTTCCATGAATGACGGTGCAAAGTGGATTTTGATCGTAACAATGTTGTTTGGCCGTCTGGAAGTATTCACACTGCTGGTACTATTTACTCCTACTTTTTGGCGGGAATAACGGAAGAGGACTCGGTGCAATGAAAGCGTTAATATTGTTTTCTAGTAGAGATGGGCAAACGAGATCGATAGCCTCTTATATTGCTACCATATTAAAAGGTACGTTGGAGTGCGATGTCGTTAATATCCTCAATACCCATGAAGTCGATATCGGGAAATATGATCAAATCATGATTGGTGCTTCGATACGGTACGGCCATTTTCATCCTTCACTGAAAAAGTTTATTCACCAGCATCTCTCCTTATTGCAGCAAAAACCGAGTGCTTTTTTTTCAGTAAATTTAACTGCCCGCAAACCTGAAAAAAGATCACTACAAACTAATGCTTATACACGTAAGTTTCTGCTACGTTCGCCTTGGCAACCTGACTTGGGAGCTGTCTTCGCTGGTGCATTACGTTATCCGAACTACCGTTGGTTTGACCGCGTGATGATCCAACTGATCATGCACATGACGGGGGGAGAAACGGATAGTACAAAAGAAATCGAATATACTGATTGGGAACAGGTCGCGCGATTTGCTCAAGAGTTTGGACAAATAGCACTGAAAAGATCAGCATAACGTGGTTTATTCCCGCGCATCGGTGAAAAAAAACGCACTTGTGATTTTTTTTGCAATTACCCCTTGTCAGGCCAGGAGAAGTGCCTATAATGCGCCTCCACTGACCCGGCGCTGGTGAACAACACAACGCAGAGTCAGGCCGGGAAAAACGAATTATTCGTTGACTCTGCAAGAGGATGGCGTAGTATACGCGACCTCACGTCGGCGGCAGCGCCGCGACGAACGCTCTTTAACAATATAATCAGACAATCTGTGTGGGCACTCACAGGACCCTATCGTAATCAATACGAAAAGACTTGAAGAGTGACTGACAGTAAATTCATTACGAATAGACAGTTATAAATTCTTTGAGCATCGCTTCTTCGGAAGCACATCAAACAAATCTTAAATTGAAGAGTTTGATCATGGCTCAGATTGAACGCTGGCGGCAGGCCTAACACATGCAAGTCGAGCGGCAGCGGGGGGAAGCTTGCTTCCCCGCCGGCGAGCGGCGGACGGGTGAGTAATGTCTGGGGATCTGCCTGATGGAGGGGGATAACTACTGGAAACGGTAGCTAATACCGCATGACGTCGCAAGACCAAAGTGGGGGACCTTAGGGCCTCACGCCATTGGATGAACCCAGATGGGATTAGCTGGTAGGTGAGGTAATGGCTCACCTAGGCGACGATCTCTAGCTGGTCTGAGAGGATGACCAGCCACACTGGAACTGAGACACGGTCCAGACTCCTACGGGAGGCAGCAGTGGGGAATATTGCACAATGGGGGAAACCCTGATGCAGCCATGCCGCGTGTATGAAGAAGGCCTTCGGGTTGTAAAGTACTTTCAGCGGGGAGGAAGGGGAGCACTTTAACAGAGTGTTTCATTGACGTTACCCGCAGAAGAAGCACCGGCTAACTCCGTGCCAGCAGCCGCGGTAATACGGAGGGTGCAAGCGTTAATCGGAATGACTGGGCGTAAAGCGCACGCAGGCGGTCTGTTAAGTTGGATGTGAAATCCCCGGGCTTAACCTGGGAACTGCATTCAAAACTGACAGACTAGAGTCTCGTAGAGGGGGGTAGAATTCCAGGTGTAGCGGTGAAATGCGTAGAGATCTGGAGGAATACCGGTGGCGAAGGCGGCCCCCTGGACGAAGACTGACGCTCAGGTGCGAAAGCGTGGGGAGCAAACAGGATTAGATACCCTGGTAGTCCACGCTGTAAACGATGTCGACTTGAAGGTTGTGGCCTTGAGCCGTGGCTTTCGGAGCTAACGCGTTAAGTCGACCGCCTGGGGAGTACGGCCGCAAGGTTAAAACTCAAATGAATTGACGGGGGCCCGCACAAGCGGTGGAGCATGTGGTTTAATTCGATGCAACGCGAAGAACCTTACCTACTCTTGACATCCTCAGAAGAGACTGGAGACAGTTTTGTGCCTTCGGGAACTGAGAGACAGGTGCTGCATGGCTGTCGTCAGCTCGTGTTGTGAAATGTTGGGTTAAGTCCCGCAACGAGCGCAACCCTTATCCTTTGTTGCCAGCGCGTAATGGCGGGAACTCAAGGGAGACTGCCGGTGATAAACCGGAGGAAGGTGGGGATGACGTCAAGTCATCATGGCCCTTACGAGTAGGGCTACACACGTGCTACAATGGCGCATACAAAGAGAAGCGAACTCGCGAGGGCAAGCGGACCTCATAAAGTGCGTCGTAGTCCGGATTGGAGTCTGCAACTCGACTCCATGAAGTCGGAATCGCTAGTAATCGTAGATCAGAATGCTACGGTGAATACGTTCCCGGGCCTTGTACACACCGCCCGTCACACCATGGGAGTGGGTTGCAAAAGAAGTAGGTAGCTTAACCTTCGGGAGGGCGCTTACCACTTTGTGATTCATGACTGGGGTGAAGTCGTAACAAGGTAACCGTAGGGGAACCTGCGGTTGGATCACCTCCTTACCAAAGATAGCCGTTGTGTGAAGTGCTCACACAGATTGTCTGATGAAGTACGAGCAGAAATACCTTTATAGGCTTGTAGCTCAGGTGGTTAGAGCGCACCCCTGATAAGGGTGAGGTCGGTGGTTCAAGTCCACTCAGGCCTACCAATTTCTTTCCATGCTGTGTTGTGTTTTTGTCACGGGCGAGAGTCTGTGTCGAGAATGAGGCCTTGCCTGACGGAAATTTGTGTAAAGGTTTTCATGCGATGGGGCTATAGCTCAGCTGGGAGAGCGCCTGCTTTGCACGCAGGAGGTCTGCGGTTCGATCCCGCATAGCTCCACCATACAAAAAAAGACTTCAGAGTATATTGGCAACAGTATGCTGTGAAGTATTTTGCTCTTTAACAATCTGGAACAAGCTGAAAATTGAAACGATACAGCGAAACCTGCCCTTGATGGCGGGAGTTGGCTGTATCAGAGTCTCTCAAATAATCGCAGCGCGAGGTGGTCTTGCTCTTTATGAAAAAGACACCTTCGGGTTGTGAGGTTAAGCGACTAAGCGTACACGGTGGATGCCTAGGCAGTCAGAGGCGATGAAGGGCGTGCTAATCTGCGAAAAGCGTCGGCAAGGTGATATGAACCGTTATACCCGACGATACCCGAATGGGGAAACCCAGTGTGTTTCGACACACTATCATGTCATGAATCCATAGTGACATGAGGCGAACCGGGGGAACTGAAACATCTCAGTACCCCGAGGAAAAGAAATCAACCGAGATTCCCCCAGTAGCGGCGAGCGAACGGGGAAGAGCCCAGAACCAGAATCAGTTTGTGCATCAGTGGAAGCGTCTGGAAAGTCGCACGGTACAGGGTGATAGTCCCGTACACAAAGATGCGCTTGCTGTGAGTTCGACGAGTAGGGCGGGACACGAGATATCCTGTCTGAAGATGGGGGGACCATCCTCCAAGGCTAAATACTCCTGACTGACCGATAGTGAACCAGTACCGTGAGGGAAAGGCGAAAAGAACCCCGGCGAGGGGAGTGAAACAGAACCTGAAACCGTGTACGTACAAGCAGTGGGAGCCCCACCACCAAAGCATTCTCTGGTGATGAAGGCAGCGCAACAGCAGCATCGCGGTGGCGGCGCGTCTTTTGCGACGCCCAACACACAAGACAAGCGGTGAGTGCTTTGGGGTGGGGTGACTGCGTACCTTTTGTATAATGGGTCAGCGACTTATATTTTGTAGCAAGGTTAACCGAATAGGGGAGCCGCAGGGAAACCGAGTCTTAACTGGGCGTCAAGTTGCAAGGTATAGACCCGAAACCCGGTGATCTAGCCATGGGCAGGTTGAAGGTTGGGTAACACTAACTGGAGGACCGAACCGACTAATGTTGAAAAATTAGCGGATGACTTGTGGCTGGGGGTGAAAGGCCAATCAAACCGGGAGATAGCTGGTTCTCCCCGAAAGCTATTTAGGTAGCGCCTCGTGAAGTCATCTTCGGGGGTAGAGCACTGTTTCGACTAGGGGGCCATCCCGGCTTACCAACTCGATGCAAACTGCGAATACCGAAGAATGTTATCACGGGAGACACACGGCGGGTGCTAACGTCCGTCGTGAAGAGGGAAACAACCCAGACCGCCAGCTAAGGTCCCAAAGTCATGGTTAAGTGGGAAACGATGTGGGAAGGCCCAGACAGCCAGGATGTTGGCTTAGAAGCAGCCATCATTTAAAGAAAGCGTAATAGCTCACTGGTCGAGTCGGCCTGCGCGGAAGATGTAACGGGGCTAAACCATGCACCGAAGCTGCGGCAGCGGACATATCACTTAAGACAATTATGCGAAAACCGATTGACGGAGCGCCGCGACGTCAATGCGTTGATTACGTCGAGTTGACTTAAGGATATGTCCGTTGGGTAGGGGAGCGTTCTGTAAGCCGTTGAAGGTGGTCTGTGAGGATTGCTGGAGGTATCAGAAGTGCGAATGCTGACATAAGTAACGATAATGCGGGTGAAAAACCCGCACGCCGGAAGACCAAGGGTTCCTGTCCAACGTTAATCGGGGCAGGGTGAGTCGACCCCTAAGGCGAGGCCGAAAGGCGTAGTCGATGGGAAACAGGTTAATATTCCTGTACTGGGTGTTACTGCGAAGGGGGGACGGAGAAGGCTATGTTGGCCGGGCGACGGTTGTCCCGGTTTAAGCGTGTAGGTGGGTGCTCCAGGCAAATCCGGAGCGCTATTAACGCCGAGGCGTGATGACGAGGCACTACGGTGTCGAAGTGACAAATGCCACGCTTCCAGGAAAAGCCCCTAAGCATCAGGTAACATCGAATCGTACCCCAAACCGACACAGGTGGTCAGGTAGAGAATACTCAGGCGCTTGAGAGAACTCGGGTGAAGGAACTAGGCAAAATGGTGCCGTAACTTCGGGAGAAGGCACGCTGTGCGAGGTGAAGTCCCTGGCGGACGGAGCGTTGCGCAGTCGCAGATACCAGCTGGCTGCAACTGTTTACTAAAAACACAGCACTGTGCAAACACGAAAGTGGACGTATACGGTGTGACGCCTGCCCGGTGCCGGAAGGTTAATTGATGGGGTAAGCCGCAAGGCGAAGCTCTTGATCGAAGCCCCGGTAAACGGCGGCCGTAACTATAACGGTCCTAAGGTAGCGAAATTCCTTGTCGGGTAAGTTCCGACCTGCACGAATGGCGTAATGATGGCCAGGCTGTCTCCACCCGAGACTCAGTGAAATTGAACTCGCTGTGAAGATGCAGTGTACCCGCGGCAAGACGGAAAGACCCCGTGAACCTTTACTATAGCTTGACACTGAACCTTGAGCCTTGATGTGTAGGATAGGTGGGAGGCTTTGAAGCGTGGACGCCAGTCTGCGTGGAGCCAACCTTGAAATACCACCCTTTGATGTTTGATGTTCTAACGTGGGCCCGTGAACCGGGTTGCGGACAGTGTCTGGTGGGTAGTTTGACTGGGGCGGTCTCCTCCCAAAGAGTAACGGAGGAGTACGAAGGTTAGCTAATCCTGGTCGGACATCAGGAGGTTAGTGCAAAGGCATAAGCTAGCTTGACTGCGAGAGTGACGGCTCGAGCAGGTGCGAAAGCAGGTCTTAGTGATCCGGTGGTTCTGAATGGAAGGGCCATCGCTCAACGGATAAAAGGTACTCCGGGGATAACAGGCTGATACCGCCCAAGAGTTCATATCGACGGCGGTGTTTGGCACCTCGATGTCGGCTCATCACATCCTGGGGCTGAAGTAGGTCCCAAGGGTATGGCTGTTCGCCATTTAAAGTGGTACGCGAGCTGGGTTTAGAACGTCGTGAGACAGTTCGGTCCCTATCTGCCGTGGGCGTTGGAAGATTGAGGGGGGTTGCTCCTAGTACGAGAGGACCGGAGTGAACGCACCACTGGTGTACGGGTTGTGATGCCAATTGCATTGCCCGGTAGCTACGTGCGGAAGAGATAACCGCTGAAAGCATCTAAGCGGGAAACTTGCCCCGAGATGAGTCTTCCCTGGGCCTTAAAGGCCCCTGAAGGGACGTTTAAGACGAAGACGTTGATAGGCTGGGTGTGTAAGCGCAGCGATGCGTTGAGCTGACCAGTACTAATGACCCGAGAGGCTTAACCTTACAACACCGAAGGTGTTTTGGAAGAGAGACGCAAAGATATTTTCAGCGATGTTCCGAGATTGGTTCTGATGGTTGCGCGGGAGTGTGACGGTCGGGATGAAACAGAATTTGCCTGGCGGCGATAGCGCGGTGGTCCCACCTGACCCCATGCCGAACTCAGCAGTGAAACGCCGTAGCGCCGATGGTAGTGTGGGGTCTCCCCATGTGAGAGTAGGGAACTGCCAGGCATTCAACAAGACGAAGCCCTCTGTGAAAGCAGAGGGCTTTTTCATTATCGGCTTAAACCATCTCCCAGGAGGTGGTTTTTTGCATTGCGGGTGATAGCCTGTTGCAATTTGTCATTCAATGATCACACCTTATCGGGGGACCAGGTAGCGGAATTGTCGGCGGCTACTGGTTTACCGATCACTCTGGAGAATGACGCCACAGTGGTGGCTATCGGCGAGCGTTTTCACAGTGTGGCCAAAAAGTTGGATTCCTTTATTTATCTTTATATCGGAACCGGGCTGGGTGCCGGCATTTTTACCGACGGCCATATTTATACTGGTCATGCCCACAATGCTGGTGAGATCGGCCATATGGTGGTGCAGCCGTCTGGTCGCGCCTGCGCCTGTGGTAATCATGGTTGCCTGGAGCGCTATCTTTCGTTGCAGTCGGCCTGCGAAGCCTGTGGACTCGATCCGATGACCGCCATGCCTGGGGATCTGCTGGGGTGGACGAGAGCCGTTTCGACCGCTGGGTTGAGTCGGCATTGCCTGCCGCCCGTCAGGGAATCAATATCATTGAATGTATCTTTGACGCGGAAGCGGTGATTATCGGTGGCCAGATGCCGCAATCGCTGGTGAAAAAAATTGTCGACCGGTTACATCCGTTATTGTGCTCGGTGCGTAGTAAATATCGCGACGACCAGCGGCTCAGGATCGGGATGACCGGTACCGGTACTGTAGCGTTGGGCGCGGCGGCCCTGCCGATATTCGATGAATTCAATCCTCAATATGAGGTTCTGCTGAAATAATGTTCGACAATCGAACCGGCAGACATGAGTGATGACATAGCCGGCCGGTTCGGGTAGTTTAATGAAGTATCTGTGACAGGAACATTTGGGTCCGTTCTGAGCGTGGGTTAGAGAAGAAAATATCCGGCGGCGCCTGTTCGACAATCTCACCTTGATCCATAAAGATAACGCGATTGGCAACTGTGCGAGCAAAGCCCATTTCATGAGTTACACACAACATGGTCATGCCATCTTCTGCCAGACCGAGCATGGTATCCAATACTTCTTTCACCATTTCTGGATCCAGTGCAGAAGTGGGTTCATCAAATAGCATAATTTTAGGTTTCATACACAATGAACGGGCGATCGCCACGCGCTGCTGTTGGCCACCCGAAAGCTGTCCTGGAAATTTATGGGCATGTGCTGCAATGTGAACTCGTTCCAGATAATGCATTGCCAGTTCTTCCGCCTCCTTTTTTGGCATATGGCGTACCCAGCATGGGGCTAATGTACAGTTTTGTAATACGCTCAGGTGGGGGAACAGGTTGAAATGCTGGAACACCATGCCGACTTCTGTTCTGATTTTTTCGACATTACGGCTGTCGCCGTTCAACTCAATGCCATCAACAACGATGCGACCCTGTTGATGATCTTCCAGATGGTTGATGCAGCGTATTGTCGTTGATTTTCCAGAGCCGGATGGCCCACACAGAACGATACGCTCGCCCTGTTTTACCCGCAGGCTAATATCTTTCAGTACGTGGAATTGCCCATACCACTTATTCACATTTTCCAGTGCGATCATGCAATCGGAAAACGATGTTAAAGAATCCTGGTTCATGGATGACCTCAATGAGACGTGTGTTCGGTATTAAAACGTTTTTCTAAATATTGGCTATAACGCGACATACTGAAACAGAAGATCCAATAGATCATGGCAGCAAAGACATAGCCCTCCGTTGACATCCCTAGCCAGGCTGGATCGACCGTCGCCTGTTGGATACTGCTGAACAAATCAAACAGCCCGATGATGATGACCAGACTGGTATCTTTGAACAATGAAATAATGGTATTCACCAGACTGGGAATAACCATTTTCAGTGCTTGTGGCAGAATAACCAGCCCCTGCATACGCCAGTAGCCCAGAGCCAAAGATTGTGCCGCTTCGTATTGGCCTTTGGGGAGTGCCTGCAAGCCACCGCGAACCACTTCTGCTACATAGGCTGACTGGAACAGAATGACACCAACCAGCGCACGTAATAGTTTGTCTATGTTGGTGCCTTCTGTTAAGAACAATGGCAGCATGACTGATGACATGAACAGCACGGTAATTAACGGCACACCGCGCCAGAACTCGATGAAGACAACACAGAGTATCCGTATCACTGGCATTTGGGAACGGCGTCCCAATGCCAGAAGTATTCCCAGTGGTAAAGCACCAGCAATCCCTATGGCAGCGATAATTATTGTCAGTGTAAGCCCACCCCACTGACGGGTTTCAACGAGAGGCAGGCCACCGACTCCACCGTGTAACAGCCACCATGCCAGCACGGGATAAATGACGCACCAGCAAACGATATAGCGTCCACGACGGGGCAGATTACTCCAGAACATTGGCAGAATACTGATCAGTGCGAGTGTTAGTGCGAAATTGATGCGCCAGATCTCTTTTGTCGGATACAACCCATACATGAAGTGACCAAACCGGGCATGAATAAACACCCAGCAGGCCCCGTCTCGGGTACAGTCGGAACGTGATGTCCCAACCCAGTTGGCATTGAAGATCGTCCAGTTCAGCAGCGGTGGAATCAGTTGCCATAGCAGCCACAGACAAAACAGTGTCAGCAGGCTGTTGGTCACGTTGGAAAACAGATTGCGCCGGCTCCAGGCGATAGCACTGTGGATAGGTGTTGGATTGGATGGTGTGTTCGTAATCATAATCACCCTATTCCTAGCGCTCAATTAAGGCGATTTTCTGGTTGTAGATATTCATCAGTAACGAAATCAGCAGGCTGATAATCAGGTATACCGACATCGTCATGGCAATGGTTTCAATTGCTTGTCCAGTCTGGTTAAGTACGGTACCAGCAAACAGAGACACCATGTCTGGATAGCCAATTGCTGCGGCTAATGAGGAGTTTTTCACCACATTCAGATATTGGCTGGTTAGTGGTGGAATGATGACGCGTAATGCCTGGGGAAGAATGACTTTACGCAATGTAACTGGTTTGGGAATACCCAGTGACAGCGCGGCTTCATGCTGCCCATGAGAGACAGACTGAATACCGGAACGAATAATCTCGGCAATAAATGATGAGGTATATACCGAAAGCGCCAGTGCCAGTGCGGCCAGTTCTGGAATCAGTACTATTCCTCCCCGATAGTTAAAGCCTTTTAATGCCGGGAAATCCCAGTGGATCGCATGACCAAAAGCCAGATGAGACAAACCCAGCAGGATGAACAATACAACCAGTGGGATTGGCCAGGTTCTGCGATGTTGCCCTGTTAGCGCGTGATAGCGGTTGTTATAGCGGCTTATGACAATAGTCAGTACCAACACGATAATAAGCGCCAAGGCTGCCGGTAATGCGCCGGGACCAGGGCCGGGGGCTGGAATATACAGACCACGGTTGCTCAGAAAAAATGCGTCCATAGCACTGAATGCCTGACGCGGCCCTGGCAGATTGCGTAGTACCGCAAAATACCAAAAGAAAATCTGCAACAGCGGTGGAATATTACGGAACGTCTCGATGTAGATAGTGGAGAGTTTACGCAGCAGCCAGTTGTCAGAAAGACGGGATAACCCTACTACGAATCCCAGTAGCGATGCGAAAATGATACAGATGACAGATACCAATAAGGTGTTGAGCAGGCCGATAAAAAATACGCGGCCATAGGTATCGCCTTCCTGATAGTCAATCAGATGCTGAATAATGCCAAAACCGGCGTTGTCATGCAGAAAAGCAAAACCTGATCTAATACCACTCCGGTCCAGATTGGTAACGGCATTATGCAGCAAGTAGATCACTATAAACAAAATGGCAATAACAATAATGATTTGGTACAACCAGGCGCGCACCGCTGGATTAGTTAGTGAAATATCACCTTTCACAGTTGGGCGTTGCAGCATGTCGGAGCCTCAGTAACGATAAAACAGAGGTACGGCTGGCTATGCAGCCGTACCTGGTTTTTTTAGCAGGAAGGATTAACGAACTGGCGGAGCATACTGAATGCCACCTTGGTTCCACAATCTGTTCAGGCCACGTTTGATTTTCAGAGGACTGCCCTGGCCTACGTTACGTTCGAATACTTCACCGTAGTTGCCCACTTGTTTAACGATGTTATACGCCCAGTTTTTCGGGAGTTTCAGATCTTTACCGAAGTCACCTTCTGCACCCAGCAGGTGCGCCATGTCTGGGGTAGTCGGCTTAGCGGCCAATTGGTCGACATTCTTGGACGTTACGCCCATTTCTTCTGCGTCGAGCATGGCAAATAGTGTCCAGCGTACGATGGAGAACCAGTCATCATCGCCACGGCGAACGACCGGTCCCAGAGGCTCTTTGGAGATAACCTCTGGCAGTACAACATATTCTGCTGGTTTGCTCAGCTTGATACGCAAGGCATACAACTGTGACTGGTCGGAAGCAAGTGTGTCGCAACGGCCGGACTCCAGCGCTTTAGCACTCTCGTCAGAACGATCAAACGTAACTGGCGTATACTTCATGTGGTGCTCTTTGAAGTAATCCGCCACGTTTAACTCGGTGTCAGTGCCCGCCTGAATACAAACAGTGGCACCATCCAGCTCCGTAGCGCTTTTCAGGTCGGCTTTGCTATGGGTAAGGAAGCCGATACCGTCATAGTAGTTAACACCAGCAAACAGGAAACCCATTCCACCGTCACGGGATGAGGTCCAGGTGGTATTACGGGAAAGGATATCTACTTCACCGGATTGTAGCGCAGTGAAGCGTTCTTTTGCTGTCAGAGGTGTGTATTTGACCTTGGTGGCATCACCGAAAATAGCGGCAGCAACACCCCGGCAGATATCAACATCAATACCGGTATATTTGCCTTTGGCATCGGCATACGAAAAACCGGGAAGTCCATCACTTATGCCACACTGTACGAACCCCTTTTTATGAATCGCATCCAGCGTTGCGCCAGCATGTGCCTGATTGATGAAGGCAAACAGTGAAGCACTGGCAACCAGTGTAGACATAATCACTTTTTTCATAATCATCGTATGAGCCTAGTTAATAGTTATGTGTTGTTGTGTTTTTTGGCGCAGTTTTACTTCGCCTACCCTGTCTGTCGGCTCTATGTTCTATAGACATTGTGCCGTCATCACTAGAAAAGCAAAAATAATGCCAAGTCGTTATTATTATTTCATGGGCGGGGGAATTAAATCGTATCAGCACTCGGAAGACATAAATAATAGGTATGGAGGGATAAATCAAAGGTATGGAATGCACCAAAACAGAACATTGTTATATAAATGCCCCGCTCTGGTGCTATAACGATAAATGTTGATTTTTAGTGTACCAATGCTGCCTCAACGAGGGCGATTGCTACAGGCGGTGCTATCCCTTTTAGTGCGGCACGTTCCGGCTGGAACAAGGTACCCACAAAGAATGGATGATCGGATAACTCAATGGCGCGGATATCGCCTTCGTTATCTATGCCGGAAACGTTCAGGGTAGCCATCTGAAATTCGGCACGAAAGTCTTCGTTAATACCATAACGACAACGGTAGCCTTCTGTAATATCAACTACCCCATAAGCTCTGCCGATGAGTGACTCGGGATCGAGATGGATATCACCCTGTTTTTCAACCAGTTCGCATTGTAATGGTGTGATCACCAGGCGGCCTTCCTGTGTTACCTCAGCATTATTGGCATCCTGCCATTGGAGCACATTACGTGCATATTCCAGCAGGGCATATTGGCAGCCGCCACAGGTGCCAAGGAAGGGCATCTGCGATTCCCGAGCAAAGCGGATCGCGGCGAGGATATTGTCATCGTTACGATATGGGCTGGCAGGAATACACCATACCGCATCAAATCGCTTTAACAGCGTAGTAGATGAAAGGGTTTCACTGCTTAGCCATTGGTATTTGACCGTGAGGTTGAGATGGCGTGCGGCCAGTTCGAGTGCTGATGGGATAGCTCGATGGGCGGTGACAGCCACATTATAGTCACCTATCAGCGCGATTTTAATCGTGAGTTTCATAACAATCTCCGGCTGGTAAAAAAGAATGCTACAGCAAGAAAATCGGTTTGTCGCGATGAGATGTGTTGAACAGAATGGTTGAAGATAATGGTAATAACATCCCCATGAATGGGGATGTCAGAGACGCCGGTTATCACCAAACAACTCAGTGGACGATATGACGTTGATAATGTTTTTCAAGCCGCACCTGTAACTGGCTTAAAACGGTACTGAACATCAGATAAATCAGCGCCGCTTCGATATACAGAATCAGTGGCTCATAGGTAACTGAGACAATCCGTTGTGCGGACAGAAACATTTCGGGCACGGTGATGACAGCCGCGAGGGACGTGTCCTTAATCAAGGAGATAAAGGTATTGGACAGCGGCGGTAGCGAGACAAACACCGATTGTGGAAATATCACCCAACGAACCGCCTGTGAACCACTCATCCCTAATGAATACGCTGCATTCCACTGGCCTTTTGGTACTGACAAGATTGCCCCGCGCACAATTTCTGAACTATAGGCACCTACACTAAGGCTAAATCCAATCAACGCTGCCGGAAAAGCATCCAGCGTGATACCGGCACTCGGTAATCCATAGAAGATCAGGAATAGCTGTACTAACAATGGTGTACCACGGATCACCCATACGTAGAAATCGCCTATTAACTTCAGTGGCTTAGGGCCATACAAACGGACTAGGGCGAGAGTAATTCCCAGCGCTAATCCGAAAATGAAAGAGAAAATAGCAAGAGGGACAGTAAATTTAAGTCCGGCAGACAGCAAACTCCAAAAGGAGTTTGCCATGAGTTGTAGCCATGATGGCATCTAAAATAGCTCCAATATCAATGCAATTACCTGGAAATGTCTTGCCCGAAGTATCGCACAGAAATCATCTTATAAGTGCCGTCAGCTTTAATTTCATCTAGTGCCTTGTTCAGCGCTTTTACTAATTGCGGCTGGTTTTTACGTACCAAAATTGCCGATGGATCGCCCGTTTCTGCGGTGGCAACCACTTTGACATTGGCATCCGGTTTATGTTTTTTGAAGTCCAGGAATGACAGATTATCATTCAGAGTTGCGTCTGCACGGCCAGTGAGTACCAGCTCCAGTGACTGGTTAAAACCATCGGTCGGGACAATGTTTGCGCCGTAACTGCTGGCCAGCTTGGAGTAGTTACTGGTCAGGCTTTGGGCTGATTTGTGGCCTTTCAGATCAGAGAAGGTCTTGATACTGGTATTGTCACCACGGACAATCAATACGGATTTGGCGTCAATATAAGGTTTGGAGAAATCAAATTTTGCCTGGCGTTCTTTCGTGATCCCGACCTCATTGATGACCGCATCGTAGCGTTTGGCATTCACCCCAGCAATCAAGCCATCCCAACGTCCTTCAATAAATTCTGCTTTGACACCCAGTTTTTTAGCTACCGCGCGACCAATGTCTACATCAAATCCAACCAGTTTTCCTGACTGATCATGATAGGTATAAGGTGCGTAAGTACCTTCGGTGCCAAATTTGATTACGCCAGCCGCCTTGATGGCACTGAGATCATCCTGAGCTTGAGCCAGAAAACTAGTGGCAAATAACGCACTGGTCAGTAACGCAAAGCTTATTTTTTTCATGTTAATTCCTACAAAAATGGCATCTGCCGTTGTTAGCTGGAAAGACTACGAATCTATGTGATGTGGTGTGGTTTTACCAATCATATAAAGCAATGGTTTATATCAACAATGAATATAGTGTTCACCCCTTTTTTACCATGGTATCAAGTTGGCTTATCAATAAGGCGAACTACACTTGTAACATTAGTACATCATGATGTCGGTAACACGCCACCTCGTGGTAACAACTCTGCTTTTATAACAGCATCTCGTCATTGCCTTGGTTGCTAATTAACAGGAGAGGGAAACGATGAAGCTTAGAATTGCCAGTTATAACGTTGAGAACCTGTTCCACCGTACTCTCATCCTGAATTTGCCTGATTCACAAAAAATTAATGAATTACTGGATAAAGTTCGCCAGCTCCAGATGCTGTTGGACAATGCCACCTATGACGATACCCTGAAAGATAGTGTTTTTAACCTGACGGTTGTTCTTCAACCTTATATTGATATCCGTAAGGATGCTGGCTCACTAGGGGGCTGGAAGAAAAACGCGGGTAAAACCGGATTCAGGATTAACAAAAGCTGTCGTGGGCGTGGTGATTGGATCGGCGAAATAACCTTTAAATCACAAAATTTTAGTGATCAACAGCGGAAAAATACCGGGAAAGTCATTGCGACACTCAATGCTGATATCCTTTGTGCCGTTGAAGTGGAAAATATGGGAGTGCTGAAGAATTTCAATAGTCAGATTCTTGGCAAACAAAAGTTTAACCAGTTTGTGATGATTGATAGCCCGAATGATCCTCGCGGTATTGATGTCGCCTGTCTGACTCGCCATCATATTATTCAATTGCGTACTCATGTCTTTGATGCCGGAAAGCAGTTTGATCCGGTGTTCAGCCGCGACTGTCTGGAAGTCATGATTGACATCGGGCTTAAACAGCCGATATCGGTGCTGTGTAATCATTTTAAAAGCCAGAATGGGCGAACGGAAGAAGAACGGAAGAGATCAGCAGAGAAACGCCGTGATCAGGCGGCAAAAGTTGTTGAAATACTCACACAGACCTATGACTTGAAACAAGACTACGTTGCTGTCATGGGGGATCTTAATGAAGATTCTTCCAACTCCTGGAAAAGCCTGGAAGCATTATTTAGTCTGCCAGATTTACATCCGGTCATTGATCCTGCATGGCCAGAGTCAGAACGTTATACCTATTATTATGCCGGGGGCAAAAAAGGGGAGAGACTCAATCAGCTTGATTACATTTTTTTGTCCACGCCATTGTATCAGGCCATGACTACCTGGGGCGTAGAGCGTCGTGGTATTTATGACATCGACAAGATTGCAGCACAAGAGGGAGCAGAACCCGTTGAACCGTTTCCTGAGGTGACATCCTGGGATACAGGTGCTTCGGACCATGCTGCGTTATGGGTGGATGTGGATATTGACTGACAAGAAAATGGCCTTGTTCAGCTGGCTTAATCCTCAACATTTGGATGTGAATAATGCTTATTAAAAAGCGCTTCCCATTTCTGGTAAAGCGCTTTTAATAAATTGGTTCAACTGATTAGTATCAGTTCATGCCGTATTTTTTCAATTTCTTACGCAATGTTCCACGGTTGATGCCCATCATCAGGGCCGCGCGGGTCTGGTTGCCGCGGGTGTATTGCATCACCATGTCCAACAGTGGCTGTTCAACTTCAGCCAGTACCAGCTCATACAGGTCATTGACATCCTGACCGTTTAATTGAGCAAAATAGTTCTTCAGTGCCTGTTTAACCGAGTCGCGCAGGGGTTTTTGGGTTACCTGAGCCTGAGAGTTTACGGTGGAAACAGTCAGTACGTCAGAATTCACGCGTTGTTCGAACATAGTTCTGTCAGCTCTTTTTCTGTTTACGCAAGATTTTCAAAATATGCCTCCAACGCCTCCAGCTGCTTGCTGGCATCCTCAATGGCGTTGAATGTGCGCCTAAACTGGTCGTTTGGGGCATGCTCCTGGATATACCAGGATACGTGTTTACGTGCTATACGGAATCCCTTGCCTGGACCATAAAAGTCGTGCAATTCCCGTATATGCTCGATCAACAAGTGCTTGACCTCTGCCAATGGCATGGGTGGCAGCAGCTCCCCTGTGTCCAGATAATGCTGGATTTCCCGAAAGATCCAAGGTCTTCCCTGAGCAGCCCGTCCTATCATCAGGGCGTCAGCCCCGGTGTAATCAAGAACCGCTCTGGCTTTATGCGGGTCAGTAATGTCGCCATTCGCAATAATGGGAATGGAAACGGCCTGCTTAACTGTCCGAATACTGTCGTATTCCGCCTCGCCATTAAATAGACATACTCGTGTGCGTCCATGAATGGTGAGGGCCTGGATACCACAATCTTCAGCCAATTCGGCAATCTCTACACAATTGCGGTGCTCTGGCGCCCAGCCGGTACGGATTTTTAGTGTTACCGGTACGTCTACCGCTTTCACTACCGCATTCAGGATCTGTTTAACCAGACTCGGATACTGCAATAATGCAGATCCTGCCATCTTGCGGTTTACCTTCTTGGCCGGACATCCCATATTGATGTCAATAATCTGTGCACCATTTTCTGCATTGATTCTGGCTGCTGATGCCATTTCCTGCGGATCGCAGCCAGCAATCTGCACAGCCCGTATACCGGGTTCATCACTATGTACCATGCGTAAACGTGACTTGTCCGAACGCCAGACTTCCGGATTGGAAGAGAGCATTTCGGAGACTGTCATTCCAGCGCCCATCGCGTGACAAAGTGCTCTGAATGGGCGATCGCTAATACCGGCCATTGGGGCGGCTATCAACCGATTGGGAAGCTGAAATTGTCCAATGTGCATAGACAAAAGAGTGACCATACTGTGCCTGCAAGGGCGCGTATATTACGCATTTTTTACGCGATATGAAAGGCCAAACTTTGAGCAATTAAGCGGAATAGATCAATGAAACGAATCTTTTTGTTCCGCTATTTTTTATTTCCCTTTCCATTACAATTAGTTATACATACATCGTTGTTTTATTGAACAACTAAAGTAAATAAAACATCTGCCATGAATCCGCGCCTAGGCCTGATAGAGACTCGATCATGAGGCGATTTGGCCGCTAATCATTCATCGGCAAGGCTATCACGAATAGCTATCAATTCAGTCAGGTTGCCCGATTTATGCGGTTTTTTTAACCCCGGTAATTCGGCACCATTCTTCTTTTTCTGTCACTGGGTCGAGTTGAAATTTATCCTGATAGGCCGCTGCGACATTAACGGCCTGTGTGGCCAATATGCCCGAAAGACCAAGGTATCCTCCGGTCTTTGGCAACTCACTAATCAGCGGGGCCAGTTCGCGCAATGGGCCTGCCAGAATGTTGGCAACGACTACGTCAGCAGATAAATCTGTGGGTTGATTTTGTGGTAAGTACAACTCCAGACGTTCGGAGACGCCATTACGTTGTGCATTATCCCTGCTGGCCTGAATGGCCTGCGGATCGATATCAATGCCGATGGCACGCGCGGCGCCCAGTTTTAGCGCAGCGATAGCCAGAATGCCGGAACCACAGCCGAAATCGATAACGGTTTTGCCCTGCAAATCTAACCCATCGAGCCATTGCAGACATAGTGACGTGGTGGGATGCGTACCCGTACCAAATGCCAACCCGGGATCGAGCATCACGTTAACGGCGGTAGGATCGGGAATTTCCCGCCAGCTGGGGCAAATCCACAGCCGTTTGCCGAACTGCATCGGGTGGAAATTGTCCATCCACTCGCGTTCCCAATCCTTGTCTTCCAGTTGCTCGATTTTATGTTGAAATCCCGTACCCAACAACGGTTCCTGTTCCAGGATAGAGATAACTTCACTCATATCGGTTTCGGCATCATACAAACCGGTAACGTCAGTATCGCCCCACAGGCGGGTTTCGCCCGGTAGTGGTTCGAACACGGGGGTATCGTGTGTATCCTGGAATGTAACGGAGACGGCACCGCTTTCTACCAATGCATCGCCAAGTTGCTCCGCATGTGCACCGGAGGTATTAATTTTCAGTTGAATCCACGGCATAGCAGCCTCTATAACCTTAAAGTGATGATGAAGCAATAACCGGCGCTGTATGGTCATGCCCAAACCGGTTACCAATAAGAAATGCCACCAGGCTTAGCAGTAGCGCAGGCACGATAGGGTGGAATCCGGCCAACTGAATGCCAAGGCTGGCAAGCAAGGTGTAGCAGCTTGCACCGCATATCATGGAGCTCAGTGCGCCAGCTGAGTTGGCGCGCTCCCAGTATAAACCCAGTACCAGCGGCCACAGGAATACGGCTTCCAGCCCACCGAAAGCCAGCAGGTTCAGCCAGATAATCATCTCTGGTGGATGCCAGGCCGCCAGTAGCAGCAGCAGGCCAAGAATTGCCGTCACCAGACTGGATATCCGCTTGAGTAACCGTTCGTTGCTGAGTTGATGCGGGTACAGGCCCAGATAAAGATCTTTGATGATTGTCGCGGAGGATTGCAAAAGCTGTGCGTTGATGGTGGACATGATTGCCGCCATTGGTGCGGCCAGAAAAATCCCGGCTGCAAACGGGGGTAATACGGTAATCATCAGTGTTGGGATGACTTGATCCGGAATTTTCAGGTCCGGCAGAATTGCCCGGCCCAACACGCCTGCCAGATGCATGCCCAGCATCAGTATGGCGACAATAATCGTGCCTAGCACAATACCACGGTGTACCGCTTTACTATCCTTATAGGAAATACAACGCACGGCAGTATGAGGAAGGCCAATAATACCAAAGCAGACCAGTACCCAGAAGGACGTCATGAATGTCGGCGTCAGAATATGATTCACCCCTTGAGGTGTAACCAGTTCTGGATCGATATGCCGGAGTGTTTCAACTGCCTGGCCAAGTCCTCCGGAAGCTTTAATCACCGCAGCGAGCAGCAGGAAAGTACCCACAAGCATTACCAGCCCTTGCATCGCATCATTTAGTACACTGGCGCGAAATCCGCCAAAGGCAGTGTAGAGGGCAATCGTGATGCCGAAAATCAACAACCCGGTGTCGTAAGGGATCCCGGCAGCCGTTTCCAGCAACCGTGCTCCACCGATAAACTGTACCGTCATGGCACCGATGAACGCCACCAGCAGACTTAAGCTGGCTATCCACACCAGCCATCGGCTCTGATAGCGGGCATACAACATGTCGTTGAGAGTAACCGCATTATAGCGCCGGGCCAGAATAGCGAATTTCTTTCCCAGAATGCCTAATGACAGCCATACCGCAGGCAATTGGATCATCGCCAGCAGCACCCAACCCAGCCCGTATTTATAGGCAGCGCCGGGACCACCTATAAAAGAACTGGCACTGACATAAGTGGCCGTCAGTGTCATGGCCAGCACGAAACCGCCCATGGATCGGTTGCCGAGAAAATATTCGGTCAGGAAACTGCCTTGCTGGCGACGGCGGTAGGCGTAAACCGACAAACCAAAAACCAACAGTAAATAAGTGATCAGCGGCAGGATGACTTCACTCTGCATCATGATCCTCCAATGCTATATCACGAAAGACAAAGTGAACCATTAACCAGCACAATACGATAAAAAGTAGAGGTAACCACAGACAAGCCAGCTCAAACCAGTGGGGTAATCCGGTGATCCCAGGGGCGTTATCAGGCAGGTAGGCAGTTAAAATCCAGGCGAGCAAATACGCCAGCGTTAGGCCCAGCGCCCAGCGGGCTTCCCGGTGTGCCTGAAGAAAACGTTTATCCATTTTTTCCCCAAAGCCAGTAGGCAGTATAGATGTCACAAAACAGAGGATTTTACGGTATGTGGGCCAATTGCCTAGCAAGAAATAGCACTAAAAATAAAAAGGCTGATTTCAGGGAGTGTTCATTTCATCGTTTTTTGATGATCGACAAGATGTTATCGATATTAAAATGGGCTCTCGCAGATACGAGAACCCATTTTGAATTAAGGTATTAATTGTCTGGGGATCCTGGCTTTCGCCGGCATGGACGATTATTACCCCGATGTTAAAGGCCGTTTTGATGACTCGAGACAGAAAATCATTGCAGGCCGAGTTTTTTCTCCAGATAGTGAATGTTGGTACCACCATGCTGGAAGTTTTCGTCACTCATGATTTTCATCTGTAGGTCGATGTTGGTTTTAATGCCATCGATGATCAATTCAGCCAGCGCGTTACGCATACGAGCCAGCGCCACATCGCGATTCTCACCGTAGGTGATCAGTTTGCCAATCATGGAATCGTAATACGGCGGTACGGTATAACCGGCATAAATGTGCGATTCCCAACGTACCCCAAAGCCACCCGGAGCATGGAAACGAGTGATTTGCCCAGGACTTGGCAGGAACGTTATCGGGTCTTCGGCGTTGATACGGCATTCTATCGCATGACCGCGCACGGTTACTTCTTCTTGCTTGATAGAGAGGGGCTGACCTGCGGCGATACGTAACTGCTCTTTGATCAGGTCTACGCCGGTAATCATTTCAGTTACCGGATGTTCTACCTGAATACGGGTGTTCATTTCGATAAAGTAGAATTCACCGTTTTCATACAGGAACTCAAATGTACCTGCACCACGGTAGTTGATATCGACACAGGCTTTGGAGCAGCGTTCGCCAATGTAACGGCGCAAGTCATTGGTGATGCCTGGCGCCGGTGCTTCTTCCACCACTTTCTGGTGACGGCGCTGCATGGAGCAATCGCGCTCTGCCAGATAGATGGCGCTACCCTGACCATCAGCCAATACCTGAATTTCCACGTGTCGTGGGTTTTCCAGATATTTCTCCATATAAACTATATCGTTGTTGAACGCCGCTTTCGCTTCGGCACGAGTCATGGATATGGACTGAGCCAGGTCCTTATCGCTGCGAACCACGCGCATCCCACGGCCGCCACCGCCGCCAGAGGCTTTGATGATGACTGGATAGCCAATGCGTTTTGCCACCGCACGGTTTTTGTCCATATCGTCACCCAGCGGGCCGTCAGAACCGGGCACACAAGGTACGCCTGCTTTCTTCATGGCACTGATCGCTGAAACCTTATCCCCCATCAGACGGATGGTATCAGCACGTGGGCCGATGAAAATAAAACCAGAACGTTCAACTTGTTCGGCAAAATTGGCATTTTCCGACAAAAATCCGTAACCGGGGTGGATTGCCACCGCGCCGGTAATCTCGGCAGCAGAAATGATCGCCGGGATATTCAGGTAACTTTTATTGGACGGGGCGGGGCCGATACATACGCTTTCGTCCGCCAGTAATACATGTTTCAAGTCGCGATCCGCGGTGGAGTGAACGGCAACAGTTTTGATGCCCAACTCTTTACAGGCGCGTAAGATGCGCAACGCGATCTCTCCGCGGTTAGCGATAACGATTTTATCTAGCATGGTAAGCCTCGTTATTCGATGACAACCAGTGGCTCGTCAAATTCAACCGGTTGGCCGTTATCGATCAGGATGGCTTTCACCACACCTGCTTTATCAGCTTCGATGGGATTCATCATTTTCATGGCTTCAACGATGCACAGTGTGTCACCGACATTCACTTGCTGGCCAATTTCTACAAACGGTTTGGCATCCGGGCTTGGTGTACGGTAGAAGGTGCCTACCATCGGTGAGCGTACGATGTGTCCGGCAATCGTAGCGGGAGCCGCGGCGGCCGCTTCGAGCGCAGGTGCTGCAATGGCGGCTGGCTGCTGTTGCAGCATGGGAGCATATGCCTGTTGCATTACCGGGAAGCTGGATGTTGCTGGGATACGGCTGATGCGCACTGACTCTTCACCTTCGGAAATTTCCAGCTCGGAGATGCCAGATTCTTCAACCAGTTCGATCAGTTTTTTGATTTTACGAATATCCATGAATGTGGTTCCGTACTCTTGTTAATTGGAAGTTGACAAGCGTTTTACCGCTGTCTGTAAAGCATAGCTATAACCATCTGCCCCAAGACCACATATCACGCCTACAGCAATATCAGAAAGGTAGGAGTGATGGCGGAAAGATTCACATGCATGCACGTTGGTCAGATGAATTTCAATAAACGGGATAGCTACCGCTAACAATGCATCCCGCAGCGCTACACTGGTGTGAGTAAAGGCTGCCGGGTTGATCAGAATGAAATCCGTTTTCCCTCTGGCCTGATGAATACGGTCAATCAACTCATGTTCTGCATTGGATTGCAGATGAGAAAGCTGAGCGTCCAGTGCCAGTGCTTCCTTTCCTAGTTGGTTAACGATTTCCGCTAACGTTGTATGCCCGTACTTATCTGGCTCGCGGGTGCCCAGCAGGTTCAGGTTTGGACCGTTCAAAAGCAAAATGTGGAACTTGTCTGCCATTGTGCTGCTATCTCCCGCGATTAGCTTAGTGTCGCACAAAATAACGCGAAGCTATCCGTTTGTCACCTTTTGGTGAAGTAAAAGGTTAGGTTTAACGAAGTAAAGGTGGACATTATAGCCATATCGTAGCAATTGGCAGCTAAATACTGGTCTTATCTGCGGAGATATCAGACCTGTTACCACACAACGGCTCAGCAGGAAGCGGGGATATCAGTTTGGAAATCGGTGCATTATGCATGATTAACGCCCCCATTTCTGGAGCTTTTTGTAGCGAAAAAGCAATAAAATGACCGCAATGAAGGCATAAATTATTGGCTGCGGTGACAGAGATTTTACTGACCAAAGATAGTGAATTGGCGCCAGGATGGCGACCAAATAAATGAAGTTGTGTAATTTTTGCCAGCGCGAACCCAGTTTTCTCTGTGATGATTGAGTGGAGGTCAACGTTAGTGCAAACAGCACCAGCCAACTCACCATGCCCAAGGTAAGATAAGGTCGCGAAATAATCTCATTTCCCAGTAAATTCAGATGAGTTATTCCCAATTCGAATAAAGCGTAACTGAGTAAATGGAATGTTGCCCAGGCAAAACACCATAATCCTAGTAAGCGACGGCAGCGTATCAGTAACGGTTGTTTGGCGTAACGGGCCAGTGGGGTCACCACCAACGTAGCCAGCAATAGTTTCAGCGCCATCCTGCCCGTAAAATGCTGGATATCTTTTGCCGGATCAGCGCTGAACGCACCTTGATTGACAGCGATAATCAGCCATATGAGCGGCAAGAACGCTGCCAGAT
This sequence comes from Prodigiosinella confusarubida, assembly GCF_002847015.1. Classification (GTDB taxonomy): domain Bacteria; phylum Pseudomonadota; class Gammaproteobacteria; order Enterobacterales; family Enterobacteriaceae; genus Prodigiosinella; species Prodigiosinella aquatilis. The sequence continues at coordinate 184,007 of NZ_CP025085.1, read as the reverse complement.
GAAGTGCAACTTTTAATAAGCGGATCTGCTTTGCGGTTAAGCGCATTTAAAAGTTTCTCCGAAGATCTAGTCCCTGATATAAAGATGCCACCTGGTCAGCGTAGCCGTTAAATAACAGTGTAGGTTGCCGCTGTACATCCAGTAGTCCGCCTGATCCAATAACCCGCTCGGTTGCCTGTGACCAGCGTGGATGGTCGACATTCGGGTTCACATTGGCGTAAAAACCATATTCGTTCGGTGCAGCCATATTCCAGGTATTGGGTGGCTGTTCCTTCGTTAACCGGATATGCACAATGGATTTAATGTTTTTAAAGCCGTATTTCCATGGGGTAACTAATCGTATTGGTGCTCCGTTTTGTGGCGGGAGTGTTTTGCCATAAACACCGACGGACAGTAGCGTCAGTGGATGCATAGCTTCATCCAGCCGTAACCCTTCCACATACGGATAATCCAGTCCACCACCGACGAAACGATCTTTCTGTCCGGGCATTTGATCGGGATCATATAGTGTCTGGAAGGCGACATAGCGGGCGCTGCTGGTCGGTTCTGCAAGCTTGATCAACTTTGACAGTTCAAAACCGACCCAGGGGATGACCATCGACCAGGCTTCAACGCAGCGGAAGCGGTAAATCCGCTCTTCCAAAGCAAAACGCCGAAGGATGTCGTCAACATCTAGTGTTACCGGTTTTGCGACTTCACCATCAATCTGTACTTTCCAGCCTTCGGTTTTTAATCCGCCAGCCTTGGCGGCCGGGTCTGCTTTATCCATGCCAAATTCATAAAAGTTATTATAGCCGGTGACCTTATCTTCTGGCGTAAGTGTCAATTGAGGATGCCATTTTGCTGGTTGGCTGAATGACAATGGTTTCCTGGGCGGTGCTGGTGGTTGATCTTTACCTTTAAACCAGGACAACAGATCGGCTTTGGCACTGAGTGGAAGACTCAGTGTCGCGGCAGTAATACCAAGGGCTTTCAGTACGGTACGACGCTGAAGAAAAAGTGACTCTGGGGTAACGTCGGCTTCTGTTAATTTGCGATGTTTATGCATGGCGAACTCCCGATTTTTTCATTTAATGCAGGGTAATTCAGCTTATTATCCCTTCGAGTATGCGGGAAAAAGTGCGGCAGGGAAAATCATCTTTTTTACTGGATATTGCGCTGGGTTTGGCGTTGTTATTACCTATTGTGAATAACATATCAGGCCGGAATAACCAGCCTGATATTAGCAAAGATCTAGCTAAAAGCAGTCAACGGTCATCATGAGTGATCACGGTTTCCCTATCCGGACCACCGTTCGGCCTGTAACCCGGTTCTCCAACAAGGCGGATGCGGTTTCTGATACCTGTTCTAATGTGATTTCCTGCGTAACCTGTTCATAGAATGAGGCTGGTAACAGCGTGGCCAATCGTTGCCAGGCTTGCTGACGACGAGGTAGAGGAGCCATGACAGAATCCACGCCTTGTAGACGGACGTTACGCAAAATAAAAGGCATCACCGTGGTGGGTAAGGCTATACCGCCAGCCAGACCGCAGGCGGCAATGGTAGCGTTATAATCCATTTGTGCCAGAAGAGTGGCCAGAACTTTATTCCCAACCGTATCAATCGCCCCCGCCCAGCGCTGTTTTTCCAGCGGGCGGGTATCACCAGTAAATTCGTTGCGAACCAGCACCTGTTTCGCGCCTAATCGGTGCAGATAGTCGGTATTACCGGCGCGGCCGCTGATCGCTGTAACCCGGTAACCCAGAGCGGCCAGTAACGCCACCGCCGTACTGCCTACACCACCGCTGGCGCCGGTTACCACGACCTCTCCACATTCTGGCGTAATACCGCCATCTTCCAATGCCATGACGCACAACATTGCCGTCAAGCCAGCGGTACCGATAATCATTGCCTGACGGGATGTTAATCCTTCTGGCAGCGTGACCAACCACTCTCCTTTCACCCGGGCTTGTTCTGCCAGACCGCCCCAATGGTTTTCACCCACCCCCCAGCCCGTCAGAATGACGGACTGGCCTACTATAATATCCGGCGTTTCGCTCTGGCGCACTGTCCCGGCGAAATCGATGCCGGGTACCATTGGAAATTGGCGAATGATTTTCCCTTTGCCGGTAATGGCCAGCGCGTCCTTATAGTTAATCCCAGACCATTCCACATCTACCGTTACGTTACCGTCAGGAAGTTGTTCCTGGCTGACATCCTGAATATTGGACAGGAGACGCCCATTTTGTTGTTCGAGAACCAAGGCCTGCATGAAAATCCTCCTTCAGAGAGACAAAAATTAGAGCGAAATAATTTAATGACTATATTTGTAACAGGTAATATGAGAACTGATAAGCCGCAAAGAATACAGATAGAGTACACAATTAAGCATTATTGAAATATTCGAAAAGCGGGGGTTAAAACGCAGGGATGGGATTTACTGCAAAAATTTCCATGCTGATAACATTGCTAACAACATTGGCTATTTTCTTAATGTTGTCGAGTGGTGTTTTTAGTTTTATCAATTACAGCCACCAGCGAATGGAGTACCAATTACGTACTCTCGCGGCCAGTATTGACCAGGCTTTACTCGTGCACTCTCCTGATAACATCCAGCTTTGGCTCCCGGCGGTAATGAAAACTGCTGGGGTTGTTGAGCTGGAAATACGTGACGGGCATAAGCGTATTTATTTTCAGCGATTGCCGGAAACACAGGTTAATGATAGTGGCGGACCGGCATTTATTTATCGCTATGTTCAACTGCCGTTGTTGCATCATATTGATATGTCGGTGAGCGTCACGTATATCGATCCACTGATTGGTATACCTCGTTATTTGATGTCGATGCTTTCTGTTCTATTGGCTATCGCCATCATGGCGACGGCGGTATTTTTCTCTATTCGCTGGCTTCGCAGGCAAACGGCAGGTCAGGAACAGTTGGAAACACGGGCCAAACTTATCCTGTATGGTGAGCGTGAAACCGTCATGCATGGTTCTGTGCATGAATGGCCAGTAAATGCTAGCGGGGCGTTGGATCAACTCCTGGCGGATTTGGTGGAAGCGCGGGAGGAGCGTGGACGGGTGGATACATTGATTCGCGCTTTCGCGGCGCAGGATGCGGAAACCGGGCTCAATAATCGGCTCTTTTTTGACAGTCAGCTCACTACTCAACTGGAAGATGCAGAAGATGTGGGCACACATGGCGTGGTGATGATGATTCGTCTGCCAGATTTCGAAACTCTGGAGGAGACGCATGGTTACGGTGGTGTCATTGAAGAATATCGCTATACATTGATTAACCTGCTTTCAACATTTGTACTACGTTATCCTTCGGCCTTACTAGCGCGCTATTATCACAGCGATTTTGCCGTACTGCTACCACATCGGACGTTAAAAGAAGCGGATACGATTGCTGCTCAACTGGTGAAAGCGATTGATATCCTGCCGGTGACGCCGTTGATTGAGAGAGAAGACATTCTGCATATCGGCATCTGTGCCTATCATAGCGGCCAGAGTGCCGAACAGGTCATGGAGAGTGCAGAAGATGCTACCCGTAATGCGGTATTACAAGGAGGGAATGGCTGGTGTGTGTATGACCGCCAGGTTCCGGATAAAGGCCGTGGGAGCGTCAAGTGGCGCACGCTACTGGAGCACACACTGTCGCGTGGCGGGCCGCGATTATATCAAAAACCGGCTATCACGCGGGAAGGCGAAGTGCATCATCGAGAATTAATCAGCCGTATTTATGATGGTTCGCAAGAGCTGTTGGCGGCGGAATACATGCCGTTGGTACGACAACTGGGCTTAACCGCCAGTTATGATCGTCAACTGATAACCCGCAGCATTGCACTGACCGTAAGCTGGCCGGAGGCTGTGCTGGCACTTCCCATCACAGTGGACTCACTTTTACAGCGTCCATTTTTACATTGGCTGCGGGAAACGTTGCTACAATGTCCGAAAAAGCAACGCCAACGTATTTTCTTTGAACTTGCAGAGGCAGATGTGTGTCAATATATCGGCCGTTTACGTCCGATACTCAGTCTGATTTCCGGATTGGGGTGTCGGTTGGCGGTAACGCAGGCCGGTTTGACGCTGGTTAGCACGACATACATTAAATCGCTACAGATTGAAATTATCAAATTGCACCCGGGATTGGTGCGCAGTCTGGAAAAAAGACTGGAGAACCAGCTGTTTGTTCAGAGCTTGACCGAGGCTTGTAAAGGTACTCACGTCAAAGTTTTTGCCGTTGGCGTTCGAACCAAATCGGAGTGGCAAACGTTGCTGGATAAAGGTGTTTGTGGTGGGCAGGGAGATTTTTTTGCTTCATCTGAGCCGGTCGGTAACGCGCTGAAAAAATATTCATCTCGTGCTTATGTTTAATGTAAAAGTCCTGTGCGAATTGGCGTAGAATAACTTCTGCCTTAATGTGAGTGGTATCTGCTTTATGTGAGTAGTGAATCACTAAAATGTTAGGTTTTATGTCTGTTGTTAGCGCAGTTTTTAGGGGAAGTGCGTAATAATGCCTTCCGCCATTTGAAGAAATGCCATACTGTGGGTTTCCCGGATCATGGCAGTTTGTGCAATATACACTTTTTCACCGTAGCAGAGCGTGTTCGAGCCTTGTCGCTGCTGCGTGTGGTTGGTAAAGTAGGCGGATTTCATTTCCGCCCCCAGCTTGCAGGATTATCCCTTAGTTATGTTTAAGAAATTTCGTGGCATGTTTTCTAACGACTTGTCCATCGACTTGGGTACCGCCAATACCCTTATTTATGTAAAAGGACAGGGCATTGTACTGAATGAGCCTTCTGTAGTGGCTATTCGTCAGGATCGTGCCGGCTCTCCAAAAAGTGTGGCCGCCGTTGGGCATGAGGCTAAACAGATGTTAGGCCGTACTCCAGGCAATATCGCTGCTATCCGGCCGATGAAAGACGGCGTCATTGCCGACTTTTTTGTGACCGAAAAGATGCTTCAACACTTTATTAAACAGGTGCATAGCAATAGCTTTATGCGCCCGAGTCCCCGCGTTCTGGTGTGTGTGCCAGTGGGTGCGACACAGGTGGAGCGTCGTGCTATCCGCGAGTCCGCTCAAGGCGCTGGCGCCCGTGAGGTTTTTCTGATTGAAGAGCCGATGGCGGCCGCTATTGGTGCGGGTTTACCGGTTTCTGAAGCCACCGGTTCTATGGTGGTGGATATCGGTGGTGGTACAACAGAAGTCGCCGTTATTTCGCTCAACGGTGTGGTCTACTCCTCGTCAGTCCGTATTGGTGGTGACCGTTTCGATGAAGCTATCATTAATTATGTCCGTCGTAATTATGGTTCATTGATTGGTGAAGCCACTGCCGAACGTATCAAACATGAAATCGGTTCTGCCTATCCAGGTGATGAAGTCCTTGAAATTGAAGTTCGTGGTCGTAACCTGGCCGAAGGTGTACCTCGAGGGTTCACTCTGAATTCCAATGAGATTCTGGAAGCCTTGCAGGAGCCGTTGACAGGGATCGTGAGTGCCGTGATGGTGGCGTTGGAGCAATGCCCGCCGGAACTGGCATCTGACATTTCAGAGCGCGGTATGGTGCTGACCGGTGGTGGTGCGCTGCTGCGTAATCTGGATCGGTTACTGATGGAAGAAACCGGCATTCCGGTGGTAGTGGCTGAAGATCCTCTGACCTGCGTGGCGCGTGGTGGTGGTAAAGCGTTGGAAATGATCGACATGCATGGCGGCGATTTGTTTAGCGAAGAATAATCCGGCCAGAAAAAAGAGGGGGGGACCGTATGGATGAAGTCTTTTTTTCATCCCACGTGGTAGCCCCCTTTTTATTGTCGAGGAATATGCAATTTTATGAAGCCGATTTTTAGCCGGGGCCCTTCCCTGCAACTGCGACTTTTTCTTGCTGTCGTTACTGCCATTGCGATCATTATTGCTGACAGTCAGTTGGGGATGTTTGTAAAAATCAGAACGTACATGGATACGGCCGTTAGTCCTTTCTATTTTCTGGCGAATGGGCCACGCGAAGTGCTGGATAACGTGTCTGCAACCTTAACTACCCGGAAACAGTATCAACTGGAAAACACTGCGTTACGTCAGGAATTATTGCTGAAAAACAGCGATCTGCTTTTATTGGGTCAACTCAAGCAGGAGAACGCCCGTCTGCGTGAACTGCTGGGGTCGCCGTTGCGTCAGGATGAGCAGAAAATGGTGACGCAGGTTATTTCTTCCGGTACAGACCCATACAGCGATCAGGTGGTTATCGATAAAGGCGCGGTTAATGGGGTTTATGAAGGTCAACCGGTAATCAGTGATAAAGGTGTAGTGGGACAGGTCGTTGCGGTTGGTCAGTTAACCAGTCGTGTGCTGTTAATCTGTGATGCTTCCCATGCTTTGCCGATTCAGGTGTTGCGTAATGACATCCGTGTGATTGCGGCGGGTAATGGCTGCACCGATGATTTACAACTGGAACATCTGCCCAATAATACTGATATTCGTGTTGGTGATGTGCTGGTAACGTCTGGGTTGGGGGGGCGTTTCCCCGAAGGTTACCCAGTTGCGGTGGTCTCTTCGGTCAAGGTGGATACGCAGCGTGCTTATACCATTATTCAGGCGCACCCTACTGCAGAATTACAGCGTTTACGCTATCTGTTGTTGTTGTGGGGCGGCAGGAATAGTACCAAGACCGTGATGACTCCACAGGAAGTGCACCGTATCGCGAACGAGCGTCTAATGCAGATGATGCCACATGTTTTGTCCCCACCCAGTGAAATGGGGCCACCTGCGCCACCCACTAACAATACCCCAGCGAAAGGGAATTCATCAGGAGAACATCCATGAATCTCTATCGCCGGCATGGATACTGGATTATCTGGACCTCGTTTCTAGTAGCGATGGTGTTGCAGATTATGCCTTGGCCGAATGAAATCTATATTTATCGCCCTTCCTGGTTGATGTTGATCCTTATTTACTGGGTCATGGCGTTGCCGCACCGGGTAAATGTGGGGACGGGATTTGTTTTAGGGATAATTATGGATCTGATTTTAGGGTCCACGCTGGGTGTTCGGGCGTTGGGGATGAGCATTATCGCTTATCTGGTGGCGTTTAAATTCCAACTGTTTCGCAATATGGCTCTGTGGCAGCAGGCGTTAATCGTCATGCTGTTGTCATTTGTGCTAGATCTGCTGGTGTTCTGGGCCGAATTTCTGGTGATCAATGTCTCTTTTCGTCCAGAAATTTTCTGGAATAGTGTGGTGGACGGTGTGCTCTGGCCGTGGTTGTTCTTGCTGATGCGGAAAATCCGCCGTCACTTTGCGGTGCAGTGAGGCAACTTAATGGTCGAACTGTATTTGGCTTCATCGTCACCCCGCCGCCGAGAACTGCTTGGGATGTTGGATATCCCATTTGCAACACTCTCCATTGATGTTGTTGAGCAGCGGCAGCCCAACGAAACAGCAGAAAGTTATGTTAACCGCCTGGCGCAGGAAAAAGCCATTGCAGGCGTTGCTGTAGCACCGCTGGATTTGCCGGTGCTGGGTGCCGATACCATTGTGGTGCTGGATGGTCAGATACTGGAAAAACCGCGTGATGAAGCGCAGGCGTCAGACATGCTGGCGGCACTCTCTGGTCGGCACCATCAGGTGATGACAGCGCTGGCGCTGGCCGACCGGCAAGCAATCGTAAGCCAGTGCGTTATCATCGATGTTGTGTTCCGTGAGCTATCCGATCAAGATATTGCACACTATGTTGCCAGTGGTGAACCTATGGATAAAGCGGGCGCTTATGGCATCCAGGGGAAAGGTGGGTGCTTTGTCAGATCGATCGTCGGGAGCTACCACGCCGTGGTAGGATTGCCATTGGTAGAAACTATTGAATTATTTAATCATTTTTCTGCATTGCGTAAAGTAAGAGGAACCCATGACCGCTGAGTTGTTGGTAAACATTACACCTTCAGAAATGCGAGTGGCTTACATTGACGGCGGCATTCTGCAGGAAATTCATATTGAACGAGAAGCCAAGCGCGATATTGTCGGCAATATTTATAAAGGGCGCGTGAGCCGTGTATTGCCAGGCATGCAGGCTGCTTTTGTGGATATTGGCCTGGATAAAGCGGCGTTTCTCCATGCTTCCGATATTATGCCCCACACTGAGTGTGTCGCCGGGGATGAACAGAAAAATTTCCATGTCCGGGATATCGCTGAGTTGGTACGTCAGGGACAGGATCTGATGGTGCAGGTGGTCAAGGATCCGCTGGGTACCAAAGGAGCCCGCTTAACGACGGATATTACGCTACCTTCACGCTATCTGGTTTTTATGCCGGGAGCCTCCCATGTGGGCGTTTCACAGCGAATTGAAAGTGAAACAGAGCGTGAGCGTCTGAAAAAAACAGTAGCAGAATATTGTGATGAGCAGGGCGGGTTTATTATTCGCACCGCAGCGGAAGGCGTTGGTGAAGAGGAATTGATGCAGGATGCCGCGTTCCTTAAGCGTTTGTGGAGCAAGGTGATGGAGCGTAAAAAACGCAACCAGACCAAGTACAGACTCTATGGTGAACTGGCTCTGGCACAGCGTATTCTGCGTGATTTTGCCGGCGCTGCGCTGGATCGTATTCGCGTCGATTCCAGGTTGACCTATGATTCTCTACTGGTGTTCACCGCAGAGTATATTCCGGAAATGACCAGCAAGCTGGAGCATTATGTCGGTAAACAACCTATCTTTGACCTCTACGATGTGGAGAACGAAATTCAGCGAGCGCTGGATCGGAAAGTAGAGTTGAAGTCAGGTGGTTATCTGATCATTGACCAAACGGAAGCAATGACCACTATTGATATCAATACCGGCGCGTTTGTGGGCCATCGCAATCTGGATGAAACCATTTTCAATACCAATATAGAGGCAACCCAGGCCATTGCCCGCCAGCTACGGTTGCGTAACCTTGGTGGGATTATCATTATTGATTTCATTGACATGAATAATGAGGATCACCGCCGGCGCGTGCTAAATTCATTAGAGCTGGCATTGAGTAAAGATCGGGTGAAAACCAGTATTAGTGGTTTCTCTCAACTAGGATTAGTAGAGATGACACGCAAACGTACCCGTGAAAGTATAGAGCATGTATTGTGCAATGAATGTCCCACCTGCCATGGTCGGGGCAGAGTGAAAACGGTGGAAACCGTCTGCTATGAAATCATGCGTGAAATTGTTCGTGTCCATCATGCCTATGACTCTGACCGCTTCCTGGTGTATGCCTCACCCTTGGTTTGTGATGCACTGAAAAGCGAAGAATCTCATGCCCTGGCAGAAGTGGAAATTTTCGTGGGCAAACAGGTCAAAGTGCAGATTGAACCCTTGTATAGTCAGGAACAGTTTGATGTTGTCATGATGTGACACTGACTGAATTATCCTGTGGATGTCAGTCCGTGGGAGGAAATGGCTTCTGTGCGGTCATCATCACGACGGCCGGAGCCTGGACTATATGGTTTTCGTTCGTTGTCCACGACGAAAAACAAGGAGAGATGCGTGAGGCGACTGCCCGGAATATTATTAGCCACGGGTGCTACTTTAATTGTGTTGTGTGCACTGGTCGTCAGCGGCCTGAGAGTAGTACTGCCACAGTTAGATTATTTCCGACCACAGGTGGTGGCATGGGCGCAGTCCGTCACGGGTATTCCATTGGAAGTGGGGGCGTTGCGGGGCAGTTGGGAGACCTTCGGGCCGACGCTTGAAATTCAGAATTTCAGTGCCAACGGCCCGGATGCTGACTGGCAGTCGGAGCGCATCACATTGGCACTGGATGTCTGGCAGTCCTTGTTGCATTTGCGCTGGCAGTTTCGTGATCTCACCTTTTATCACATGCATCTTGATGTGAAAACACCGCTGAATGCTCAGCATCAGGGCAATCTGTTGGAGCCAGGCAGACTAAGCGATCTTTTCCTCCGTCAGTTCGACCACTTCGATTTGCGCGACAGCCATATCACGTTCCTGACGCCTTCCGGTACACATGCTGAACTGAGCATTCCTCAATTGACCTGGCTCAATCGTAACAACCGCCACCGCGCAGAGGGGTTAATCAGCCTCTCGAGCTTTAATGGGCAGCATGGCGTGGTGCAGATGCGTATGGATCTGCGTGACAATCAAGGGTGGTTGGATAACGGTACGGTTTATCTGCAAGCCGACAATATTGATATGAAACCTTGGCTTGGTCGCTGGATACGCAGTAATACTGGTCTGGAAAGCGCGGACTTCAGCCTGGCAGCCTGGTTGAATGTGCGGGAAGGGAGTATTTATTCTGGAGATCTGCTTCTGAATAAAGGGACAGCCAGTTGGAGAGAGGGGGAAAATGCTCATCGCCTGAGTATCGATAATATGACGGTACATGTCAGTCGCCGTAAAAACGGTTGGCAGGTTGAAGTCCCTGCCTTGACGATGTCCACTGACGGGGTACTTTGGTCAAAGGGGCGACTTTCCGCGCTGTGGTTACCGAAGAGCGATGCTATGTTGGGGCCTGATCATCAGTCGGAACTGCGTATCAGGGCCAGTAATCTTGATTTGGAACGGTTTTCTCCTCTATTGCCACTGCTCGCAACCGCCACACCAACGCTGGAACAACGTTGGCTGGCATTACAGCCAAAGGGACGGTTGACCGCGTTGGCGTTGGATATTCCGCTGCTGCAACCGGAAAAAACCCGTTTTCAGGTGAAATGGCAGGATGTTAGCTGGCAGAACTGGCAACTGATCCCCGGCGTGAATCATTTCTCTGGTTCAGCTAGCGGTAGCATTGCGCGTGGGCAAGTGGGGCTGTCACTGAAACAAAGTGTACTCCCTTATCCCAATATGTTCCGTGCTCCGCTGGAAATTGGTCAGGCTAGTGGCACCATCAACTGGCGCGATGATGATCAGGGCTGGGAGCTATGGGCCCAAGGGCTGGATGTGCGGGCTAAATCACTATGGGCTAACGGCGATTTTCACTATCGTCAGCCAGCAAAGGGTAAACCTCGTCTGGATATTCTGTCCGGGTTGCGCTTGACCGACGCTGCCGACGCCTGGCGTTATTATCCCGAACCCTTTATGGGGAAACCGCTGGTAGATTATTTGAGCAGTGCTCTGAAAGCTGGGCGGGTGGATAACGGCACGCTGATTTTTGCTGGTAATCCCCAGGATTTCCCATTTGAACATCATGAAGGACAGTTCCAGGTCTGGGTTCCGGTAAAAAACGCCATCTTCGAATTTCAACCGGGCTGGCCTGCGCTTACCGAACAGGATATTACGCTGAACTTTCTCAATAATGGCCTATGGATGTCCGCGCCGCATGCCTGGTTGGGCAAGGTAGAAGGGACGAATATCAGCGCTATTATTCCCGATTACGCTAAAGAGCAATTACTGGTTAATGGCGATCTTCATGGGCCAGGGGAAGAAGTGAGGCATTACTTCAACCAGACGCCGATGAAGTCCTCATTGGGTTCGGCACTGGATGCGCTACAGATTGGCGGTATGGTTAATGGTTCTCTACATCTGGATATTCCGTTAGATGTTGGAGATGTTCAGGCTAGTGGTGATGTGGTATTGAATGACAATACGTTATTGATTAAGCCATTAGATACCACGTTGGAGAATTTGACCGGACAGTTCCACTATAACAACGGTGCTCTTGTCAGTAATAATTTGCAGGCCAACTGGCTGGGACAGCCTATATCAGTGAATTTCACTACTGAGGAGCAGGCAAAGGCTTTTCAGATTAACGTGGGTTTGCAAGGTGACTGGCAGGCTTCCCGTTTATCGGGGATGCCCACGCCGTTGGTGTCAGCGTTGTCAGGTAGCGCCAATTGGAAAAGTACGGTAGCCGTTAGCCTGCCTTACAAGGGTGATGCCAGTTATGATGTTGATTTACAGACGAATTTCAAGGGAGTGAGTAGTCACTTACCACCACCTCTGAATAAGACTGCTGGAACGGCTCTACCGCTTCATGTCACGGTCAAAGGTGATGTCAGCGGGTTTATGTTCAACGGTAGCCTAGGCAAGGCGCAACGCTTTATCAGTCAGTGGCAGTTGCATGACAGTGCGCTGACACTGATGCGGGGAGCCTGGCAGAATAACGCTAAAGTCGTTCCACGGTTACCGAAAGCGGCTTCACTGATGCTGGATGTACCGGCACTGGATGGTGAGGGTTGGTTGGGATTGTTGCCTGGCATTCATGCATCGCTCAGTGGCACCAGTAATAGCAGCAATTTCCATTGGCCGGCATTAGTGATTCTGAAAACCCCGGAATTGAACATCCTTGGTCAGAGGTGGCACGATCTGGTACTTACCAAAGAAAACCGAATTAGTAGTGAGGAAGTCGGGATAAAAGGGCAGGAAATTGACGGCAAAATAGATATTCCCAATCGCGGCGCGTGGCAGAGCGATATTCGTTATCTTTATTATAATCCTCAATGGAAAAGCGACGACGCTACCAACCCGATAGCGCTGGCGGAGAAAAAATCCCCGTTGAATGATCCAGCCATCAAACTTGAAGACTGGCCAGCCATCCAGGTGAACTGCCGGGAATGTTGGATACTTGGGCAGAACATGGGCCGAATCCAGGGAGCACTACAGCCGGAACGGAATAAACTGTTGCTTAGTGATGGTGTGATTGATACGGGTAAATCCCGTTTGACGATTAATGGTAGCTGGCAGGAAAGCAGTAAAGGCGTGCGGACGGCGGTGAAAGGTCGTTTATCTGGTGATAGTCTTACAAAAAATATCGCTTGGTTCGGTGTGAAAACGCCTTTGCGTGCTGGCGAATTCAGCGTGGATTATGATCTGTACTGGCGTGGCACACCCTGGGAACCGGATATTCCCAGCTTGAGCGGGATCCTGAAAACGCATATTGGCAAAGGGGAAATTACCAATGTGAGCACCGGTCAGGCGGGGCAGTTATTACGTTTGGTCAGTTTTGACGCGTTGCTGCGTAAGCTACAGTTTGATTTCCGCGATACGTTCAGCGAAGGTTTCTACTTTGATTCCATTAATAGCACTGCATGGATAAAAGAGGGTGTACTGCATACGGACAATCTGCTGGTGGATGGTCTGGCAGCGGATATCGCCATGAAGGGCGATGTCGATCTGGTAAAACACCAAATTGCCATGGAGGCGGTGGTCGCGCCAGAAATTTCTGCAACTGTCGGCGTTGCAACCGCCTTTGCGGTTAATCCGCTAATCGGTGCCGCTGTTTTTGCTGCCAGTAAAGCGTTGGCGCCACTATGGAATAAAATTTCTCTGATTCGTTACCAGATTTCCGGTAGCCTTGATCAGCCGAAGATTCAGGAAGTACTGCGCGAGCCGCAAAAAACAAAGCCTGCTGAAGCAGCGGTCCGCTAACTGCGGTATGTTCATCCGATTACATCGACAATAAGAGTGACATCCTATGAGTCTGACGTTTGTCAGTGAGCAATTACTCACAACCAACAAGCTGAGTTATCACGATTTAAGCACGATTCTGGCATCGTTAAATGAACGTCGTCTGGATTATGCCGATCTCTATTTCCAGTCGAGTTACCATGAATCCTGGGTATTAGAGGACCGTATTATTAAAGAAGGGTCTTACCATATCGATCAAGGGGTCGGTATTCGCGCGGTAAGCGGGGAGAAAACCGGGTTTGCCTATGCCGACCAGATCACGCTTAATGCGTTGCAACAGAGCGCACAGGCGGCTCGCAGTATTGTTCGAGAGCAGGGTACCGGCACTGTCCGTACCTTGGGCGATGTGCCGCATCGCGGGCTTTATTCCGACATGAACCCGCTGGACAGTCTGACACGGGAAGAGAAGATTGCCTTGTTGCACCGGGCAGATGCAACGGCTCGTGCGGCGGACCCACGCGTACAGGAAGTCAGTGCCAGTTTAACCGGTGTGTATGAGTTAGTGCTGGTGGCGGCGACGGACGGTACGCTGGCGGCGGATGTCCGCCCGCTGGTGCGTTTGTCAGTCAGTGTATTGGTCGAGGAAGATGGCAAGCGTGAACGCGGTGCCAGTGGTGGTGGTGCCCGTACCGGGTATGATTATTTCTGGCAACAGACGGATGGCGAGATCCGGGTGGAAGCCTGGGCGAAAGAGGCGGTGCGCATGGCGCTGGTTAATCTTTCTGCCGTGGCGGCACCTGCGGGGTCAATGCCGGTGGTACTGGGTGCCGGCTGGCCGGGTGTGCTGTTGCATGAAGCCGTCGGTCATGGTCTGGAAGGTGACTTTAACCGCCGGGGTACTTCGGTATTTAGTGGTCAGATGGGGAATCTGGTGGCTTCGGAACTCTGTACGATCGTGGATGATGGCACGATGGATGGGCGTCGTGGTTCATTAGCGATGGATGATGAAGGTGTTCCCGGCCAGTACAATGTACTGATTGAGAACGGTGTACTGAAAGGTTATATGCAGGACAAGCTGAATGCCCGGTTGATGGGCGTAGCGCCAACCGGTAACGGGCGTCGTGAGTCTTATGCTCATCTACCAATGCCGCGGATGACTAATACGTACATGCTGGCGGGCAAATCTACAGCGGAAGATATTATCTCCAGTGTGGAATATGGCCTGTATGCACCGAACTTCGGCGGTGGCCAGGTGGATATCACATCCGGCAAATTTGTGTTCTCTACCTCAGAAGCTTATCTGATAGAAAAAGGCCGTATTACCAAACCGGTAAAAGGTGCGACGCTGATTGGCTCTGGTATTGAGGCCATGCAGCAGGTTTCTATGGTCGGTAACGATTTGGCGCTGGATAACGGTGTCGGCGTGTGTGGTAAAGAGGGGCAGAGCCTGCCAGTCGGGGTTGGACAACCGACGCTGAAACTGGATAGCCTGACCGTCGGCGGCACGGCCTGATTGGCGTTAACCGCCATGACTGAAAGATGTTAAAAGCCGCTTAACGCGGCTTTTTTACTGGGCAGAGCATGCCAACAGTTATTTCACTGGTTGATCAGATAGCGGGTTCTCCTGCCGATAGCCCTGATATACCAGGGCGACTTTCTTGAAGTATTCCGTCAGATAGTTAATACATACCTGCACCTTAAGTGGCAGATTGTCTTTGCGTGTATACAGTGCATATACCGGACGCGGATCGGAATGATAACGGGTAAACAGAATTTCCACGTCCCCCCGTTTAATATCGTCAAGGACCCACATCAATGGCGTATAGGCGATACCTGCGCCGGTTTTCAGCCAGCGGATTAAGGTTTGGGAGTCATTGGTGACGAAACGCCCCTGCGGCGCCAACCGGGTAGTAATGCCTTCCGGCGCAATCAGCTCAAATTCGCTGTCTGGTCGCACACTGTATTCCAACCAGGAAAAGTTAGCGATGTCGGCAGGTTTTTCCGGTGTACCATGTTGCGCCAGATAGCTTCTGGCGGCACAAACCACCATCGGCATGGTACCCAGCCGGGTGGAAAACAGGCTAGAGTCCTGTAGGGCACCGACACGAATGACGATATCCAGACCATCGGCAATCAGATCGGGAGCTGGAATACCGGTGACCAAATTAACGGAGAGCCCTGGATATTCTTTCAACATTTCCGCCGTCATCGTGGCCAAGACATTTTGTGCCATGGTGGAAGAGCTGCCAATGCGCAGTGTACCGATGGGGGTGTTGTTAAAGGCATAAAGTTGTTCGTGCACTTCACGCGCTTCGTGCAGCATCCTGCGGCATCCATGGTAGTAAATCTTTCCTCCTTCCGTTAGCCCGATACTCCGCGTGCTGCGATTCAATAGTTTGATCTGTAGCTCATCTTCCAGTTTGGTAACCGCCTGGCTCACGGCTGAAACACTCATTTCCAACTGGCGGGCGGCGGCGGTAAAGGAGCCGAACTCTACTACCTTGGCGAACACCGACATGCTTTTTAGTCGTTCCATTGTTAACCCTGGCTTAAAAGTGATTTAGATCACACTATGTAGATAAGACAATAGTAAGTCTCCATAATATGGCTTGTCTAACAATGATGGGCCGGTATTAACAGACTTCCTCCCGACTGTTGTTATCTCGATAGACTAAACGCTGATTTAACATCGCATTAATTATACCCAATATATTTCGCGTTGCAGGAACGCGGCCTGCCGCGGCCTCAAAGGGGCGAGGCTCAGGGATGGGGCGAGTAATTCCGCGCAACTGCAACTTGAAGAATGATGGGAATATTCATTAAGTCAGTACCTGTAATCACCCTTATTGTCGGTTTACTCCGCACCGGGTCTGTGAGTCGTCATGCTCGCGGAGGATCGTTTTTTGTTTTAGTCGACAAAGTGCATTGATCAGCAGAATAAATAAGGAAAAAGAGGATGGGTTCACTCCCGGTCATGGTGCTGTTTGGTTTGTCTTTTCCACCGGTTTTTTTTGTACTTCTGGTATCACTGGCATTGTTTTTTGCCAGCATCCGCCTGTTGCAGCCTACCGGTATCTATGACGTTGTCTGGCATCCCGCACTGTTCAATACCGCCCTGTTTTGCTGTCTGTTCTATCTGTTATGCCGTTTCGGTCTTTGAGGTCGCTGTGAAAACACCCGCTATAACCATCATCATCAAAAAATTCGGTCGTGTGGCGATAACGCTGTCTTTCGTGCTGTTTGCGGTAGTCGCGTTGGTTCGTCTGTGGGCGTTCTATACGGAATCGCCCTGGACGCGTGATGCAAAATTCACTGCCGATGTTGTGGCAATTGCGCCCGATGTCAGCGGTTTACTGAAAGAAGTGAAGGTTCACGATAATCAGCTAGTGAAGCGGGGTGATGTACTGTTTGTCATCGACCCGCTCCGTTATCAAGACGCGGTGGCAGAGGCTGACGCTGATGTCGCTTACTATCAGGCATTGGTGGCAGAGAAAAAGCGGGAGGCAAACCGGCGTCTGCATCTTGGCGTGCAAGCGATGTCACAGGAAGCGATCGACCAGTCTTCTAATGAATTGGAAACCGTCACGCATCAGTTGGCGAAGTCAGAAGCGGAGCTGGCGCTGGCAAAGCTCGATCTGGACCGGGCTGTCGTGCGCGCCCCGGCAGATGGTTGGGTAACCAATCTCAATGTGCAGGAGGGAGAATATATTACCCGTGGGTCGACTGCGGTAGCGTTGGTGAAAAAGGATTCTTTCTATTTGCTGGCCTATCTGGAAGAAACCAAGCTGGAAGGGGTTCGTCCCGGTTTTCGGGTAGAAATTACCCCGCTGGGAAGTAACCGTATTCTCTACGGTACGGTAGACAGTGTGGCGGCGGGGGTTAACAACAGTAGCAGTGATATCGATACAAAAGGTCTGGCGACGGTGGATTCCAATCTGGAATGGGTTCGTCTGGCACAGCGCGTACCGGTAAGAATCAAACTTGACCAACAAATGGGCAATCTTTATCCGGCGGGAACGACTGCCACGGTGGTGGTGACCGGTGACCAAACGCGAAATACTAAATCAATGTCACCTTTGCTGAAGCTGATGCATCGACTACGTGAATTCGGTTAAGCGATATGATAATGAAAAGTTCCGCTTTTCCCCGATTTCGCTTCGCCTTTAAACTTAGCTTTTCCATTGTGCTATCGCTGCTGCTCGGTTTTTATTTGCAGTTGGAAACGCCACGCTGGGCAGTGCTTACTGCGGCTATCGTGGCGGCTGGCCCGGCATTTGCCGCCGGGGGAGAGCCTTTCTCCGGTTCGATTCGTCATCGTGGAATATTGCGTATTTTCGGCACATTTCTCGGTTGTATTGCCGCAGTTGTCATCATTATTGCTACTGTTCGTGCCCCGCTGGTGATGCTGATACTCTGTTGTTTGTGGACCGGTGTCTGTGTTTGGATCTCTTCGTTGGTCAAGGTGGAAAACGCCTATGTGTATGGACTGGCGGGTTATACCGCGCTGATTATCATTGTCTCGACACAAAATGTCCCGTTGGAAACACCGCAGTTTGCCGTGGAACGTTGTAGTGAGATCGTGCTGGGGATTGTCTGTGCAATTCTGGCGGATCTGCTGTTTTCCCCGCGATCCATCAAGCAAGATCTTGATCGTGTGGTGGGTGATTTGTTGGTGGACCAATATCGATTGATGCAGCGCTGCGTTAATGGTGTGTCTAAAGAAGATCTGGATGCCGACTGGAGCGCGCTGGTGCGTAAAACCCATACCCTGAACGGGATGCGCAGCCATCTGATGCTGGAGTCCTCTCGCTGGCAAAGCAGTAACCGCCGTCTTAAAACGATGCTGACCCAATCCTGGATGATGATCACCCATGCCTGTGAAACCTATGTGGTTTTGCAAGATAGTACAATGCCAGTGAAAGGTGGCCTTACCATAATACTGGAGCAACCTGCGTCGTCTCCGGCTGACGTTCATAAATATCTCAAGCAGCTCCATCATCTGGTGGTTGCCAGTCATAGTGAAAGCTTACCGTCAACGCTGGCGGGGTGGGTGGGGGCGGCGACCCGTTATCAATTACTGGCAAAAGGAGTACAGGCTAATACGCGTATCAGTCGGGTGGAAGCCGAGTTGCTGGAAGAGGATGCGGCGATTAAGGTGACCTCGGCAGAGACCCACCACGCAATGATTAATGGTTTGCGTACCAGTGTGGCAACGGCCCTGGGGTGCCTGTTCTGGCTGAGCACCGGTTGGACGTCTGGTAGTGTTTGTATGGTGATGATTGCTGTGGTGACGTCATTGGCGATGCGATTGCCGAATCCCCGGATGGTGGCGAAAGACTTTATGTTTGGCACGTTGTTTGCGCTCCCTCTGGGGGCGCTAATGTTTATGTTGGTGCTGCCATCCACCCAGCAGAGCCTGTTCCTGCTGTGTCTCAGCCTTGGCGGTATGGCATTTATCATTGGCATTGAAGTACAGAAACGGCGATTGGGATCATTGGGGGCACTGGCCAGCACGATCAATATTCTGGTGCTCGACAATCCGATGACCTTTAATCTTTCTCAGTTTCTGGATAATGCCATCGGCCAAATCATTGGCTGTTTTCTAGCATGGATGGTGATTCTGCTGATCCGTGATAATACCCAGATACGCACCGGACGAATGCTGCTTAACCGTTTTGTTTATGGTGCGGTTCTGGCGCTGACAACCAACAAAACCCGACGCAAAGAAAACTATCTGCCAGCGTTGTACCAATATCTGCTTTTGTTGCTGAATATGTTTCCTGGCGATATTGCCAAATATCGTCTGGCGTTGTCATTGATCATTATGCACCAGCGATTTCGGAAACTGGACATCCCGGTCAGTGAAAGGCTATCTGCCAGTCATCGCCAGATGCGGGCCACGGCGGAACGGGTGATGGGTTCTTCCCGCGACACTTTGCGCAGTCGCTATTTCGCGCAGTTACTGGACGAAATGGCCGACTACCAGCAAATGTTGCGTGAACATCAGGTGGACGAAAATGTGACATTATCGGTAGGGCGTCTTACCGCTATGCTACATCGTTATAAACATGCTCTGAGCGGTTGAATCCGGTGTGGATAACGGTCCACCATCGTGTGATGGCAGACCGTCATTGTTGGGCTAGTTAACTAGCTTGTGCGATCTGGCTTCGATAGGACTCCAGCCAGGCACTAACGCGTTGTCGCTGGGATTCATCGAGCCACATGCCCAGTTTGGTACGCCGCCATAACGCATCCTCCATCGTAATAACCCATTCATTATCCACCAGATAGCGCAGTTCGGCTTCATACAGGTTATGACCGAAATGTTCACCTAATTCACCAAGGCTACTGGCATTGCCCAGAATTTTTTCGCTATTGCTGCCGTAAGTTCGGCTGTAGCGGCGCGCCAGACTTTCCGGCAGATTGTGACGACGGCGCAGTTTAGCCGCATATTCATCACGGCTACCGTTGATATCACCGCCCGGCAGTATGGCATTTTTCGTCCAGGCGTTGCTGGCGTGCGGATAATATTTTGCCAGTTTGTCCATCGCATGTTCTGCCAGCTTGCGGTAGGTGGTGAGTTTACCACCGAAGACCGACAGCAGCGGTGCCTGCCCATGTTCGTCCGACACGGACAATGTATAGTCACGGGTTATGGCTTGCGGTGAGTCGGATTCATCGTCACACAGAGGACGCACACCGGAGTAGCTCCATACTATGTCTTCACGTGTCAGCGGTTTCTTGAAGTGATCATTATAAACATCCAACAAGTAGTTGATTTCATGGTCATCAATATGGACCTGCCGGGGATCACCGTGGTATTCCACATCGGTAGTACCAATAATTGAGAATTCATCCTGCCACGGGATCACGAAAACGATACGGTGATCTTTATTTTGCAGAATGTAAGCCTGTTCCCCATCATGAACCCGGGGCACGACAATATGGCTGCCTTTAATCAGACGGATACCATACGGGGAAGGCAACTCCAGCCCTTCGTCAAAGAATTGTCTGACCCAGGGACCGGTGGCGTTAACCAGCCCTTTTGTTTGCCAGTGATGAGTTTCGCCATTAAGGGTATCGATGGCCTCGACTATCCATAGCCCTTGCTCACGGCGGGCGCGAGTGACTTTCATGTGATTACGGACTTCGCCACCGTGACGTACTGTTTCCTGAGCGTTCAGCACGACCAGTCGGGCATCATCCACCCAGCAATCTGAATATTCGAAACCGCGTGTCAGTTCGGGTTTCAGAACTGACTCCGGGCCAAAACGCAGGCCATTACTGGAAGGCAAACTGACACGTTTACCTAAATGGTCATACATAAACAAGCCGGCACGAATCATCCAGGCCGGACGCAGATGTGGTTGATGAGGCAGGCGAAAACGCATCGGAAAGATGATGTGTGGTGCCATTTTCAGTAACACTTCACGTTCAGAGAGGGCTTCTCCCACCAGACGGAACTCGTAATGTTCCAGATAGCGCAAGCCACCATGAATCAGTTTGGAACTGGCGGATGAGGTAGCGCTGGCTAGATCTTGTGCTTCCAGCAGCAGAACAGACAGTCCGCGTCCGGCGGCGTCTGCTGCGATGCCTGCACCGTTAATTCCTCCGCCGATCACGATCAGATCTTTGGTTTCCACGTTGTTTCCTCCGCCGTAATAATAAATGTTCGTTTTCGCTCATGATAGTAATCGAAAACAAACATGATAGCCAAGTGTTAACCAGATAAAAACATTTAAGCGTGATGGGAATAACAATTTGTTAGCTATTCCTTTATAAATCTCAGGGATATTTCAGCGGGTTACGATATGAAAAGCCGCAGTCACTCAATGTGTGTGATAGCGGCGAGTTATCTGAGGCAGGGGGAGGTCAGCGGCCTTATGCCTAGGGACCATGCTTGAAGCTAACATGTTTCTCCATCAGGCGGTCTCCTCTACTAACAGGCCAGCCTGGCTCATCTGTTGTCTTACCCAATCACGGGCCGCTTTTATCTCTTTGATGGGATCCGAGGCTGTTTCGCTCCACATTTCAATCAGGTAAGGACCACAGTAACCGGATTCCTTTAGCGTTCTGAAGCAACGTTCGAAATCCACCACACCACTACCGAATGGGACATTTTTAAATATACCGGGACGGGTGTCTTTGACATGTACCGCAACAATATGACCTTTACCCGCCTGCAACTCCATTTGCACATCGTTATCCCAGGCAGACAGATTGCCGATATCCGGGTAGAGCTGAAACCACGGATTATTCAGATAGTTGGCGTATCCCAAAGCCTTACTGATGGAGTTCATCAGCGGATAGTCCATAATTTCCATGGCCAGAGTAACCTGAGCCCGGCTGGCCATTTCCACCGCCTGTTGCAGTCCGTCGCGGAAACGTTCACGGGTGATGTTGTTGGCTTGATGGTAATACACATCATATCCTGCCAGTTGAATGACGCGGATACCCACATCCTGTGCAAGAGCAATAGCCTTGCTCATAATCTCCAGCCCCTGATTGCGAGTGGCGTTATCTTCGGACCCCAAAGGAAAACGGCGGTGTGCGCTCAGACACATGGACGGCACCCGTATGCCGGTCGCTGCGATAGCGTTGACCAATTGCAGGCGCTGCTCACGATTCCAGTCAAGTCGTGCCAATCGACTATCACTTTCATCCACCGACATTTCAACAAAATCGAAACCCAGTTCGCCGGCCAACTGTAACCGGGCCAACCAGTCTTCACCGGGTGGCAATGCCTTTTCGTAGATTCCGAGCGGTACGGTTTTCGTGAGCATGGTTTTCCCTTAACCCCATAGCTGGGCAATACTGCGTTTGAATTCGCGCGCAGCCTGTACTGGATCGGCGGCATCGCGGATACTGCGTCCGGCAATAAATACATGAATCGGGATACCGCGGAATAATGGTAAGTCTGCCAGCGCCAGCCCACCGGTAACGGTCACTTTGAAGCCCATATCCGCCAGCCGCCGGATGGCTGTGATGTCGGTATCGCTCCAGGCGATACCCGCCGCTTGCGCGTCTCGGCTACGGTGATAAACCACTTGCTGGATACCGGCTGAACGCCAGGCTTGTGCCTGTTCCCAGGTCCAGAAACCGGTCAGTTCAATCTGTACATCTCCTTTGAATTCGCGGGCCACTTCCAGTGCGCCGGTTGCTGTATTGATGTCTGCACAGCAGATCACCGTGACCCAATCCGCATTGGATTCAAAACACATCCGGGCGAGTATTTTGCCGGCATCGGCGATTTTGGCGTCTGCCAGCACAATCTTGTGCGGATAAAGTGCTTTCAGATCCCGTACGGCACGGACGCCTTCGCCAACACACAGGATGGTGCCGACTTCGATAATATCCACTTCTTCGGCAATCAGCCGGGTAGTCTGGTAAGCGTGAGCCAGCGTCTGGTTATCCAGCGCCACCTGTAACATCGGTAACTGAGTCATGGTTTTATCCTTAACAGGTTGCCGCCGCAGCGGTTTGATCAATTAAATCCAGCACGTCCTGCTCGGTGCGGCAGGCACGCAGGCGGTCAAAATTGGCTTCATCTTCAAATAGATTGACGATTTGCATAATGCCCACTTCTTGATGGGTGTTGGCATCAACCGCCGCCAGCGTAATCAGGATGTCGACCGGGTCATTGTCTTCATGATTGAAAATCAGCGGTGTTTTCAGCGTTACCAGAGCAAAACCGGTTTTTTTTACTCCCTCTTCCGGGCGGCCATGCGGCATGGCCAGACCGGGAGCAATAACGAAATAGGGGCCGAAACGCTTCACGCCGTCCAGAATGGCCTGGTAATAGCGCGGTTCCACCACATTGGCATCCACCAGCAGATCTACGCCGACCTTCACGGCTTCCTGCCAGGTTGCCGCGTCTACTTGCAGACGTATTGAGCGGTTCTCAGCCAGTGAGTCTCGTAATTTCATGGCGTCTCCTGCTGTTTGAGATCGGCTGGAAAATGGGCGCTTATCACGTCCATCAGCTTGGGGCCAAATTCTGTAGCGGAAAGCATGTTGCGTACACCGACCACATATTTGTTCCCACTGACCGTAATGTCGTCCGCCATCTGTGTAGAGGCGATGATGATATCTGCGCCGCTGAGTTCAGCTTTGTATTCCCCCACTGCGCAACTGTTCATCGTGTGGTTGACGCCTTGCTGGGTCAGAAACTGTCCGACTTTCATTTTCATAATCATGGAGCTGCCTTGACCACAGCCACATACCGCCAGAATTCGAACTGTCATGATGATGTCTCCAGAATTAGTTCGCTGTTGATTCAGCGAGTTTCTTTTCAGCGTCTTCTTCAGCACGCAGTGAGCGGCTGGCGAAGAACATATAGATCAGTGCGATGACAATCACGACGGACATAAACCATAGGCCGAGTGTTAAGCCCTGCATAAGCGGTGGGGCCAGAATCGACCAGTCGGCCATACCCATCCAGGCACTGAGAGAAGTAAGTTTGACGGCCCAGACACAGCCGAAGATTTCAATCATTCCCATCACCAGGCAGATCTTCAGCGCAGCGCGCCAACCGCCAAAATGGTTGGCAAATACACCGATGGTGGCATTGGAGAAGAACATGGGAATGAAGCCGGGGATGATCAGGATGGGAGAACCAATGCCAATCAGAGTGGCGACGGCAATTAACTGGCCGACGGTTCCCCACATAAAACCCCACACCACAGCGTTGGGGGCAAAGCTGTAGATGGCAGCGCAGTCAATGGCCAGCACCGCGCCTGGAATCAAGCGTTGGGAGATACCATTGAATGCTTCGGACAACTCGGCCACGAACATGCGTACACCCTGTACGATGATGAAAATCGCTACGGCAAACTGGAAGCCGGTTTGCAGGATATAGATGGTCCAGTGGGTTTTGCCTGCCATCTTTTGCAGAGTGTCTAAACCGAAAGAAAGTAGAATAGCGCCAAAAAATACCGTCATCACAAGCGCGGTCGAGACGATGTTATCGTGAAAAATATTCAGCCAACCCGGTAATTTCAGGTCTTCAACACTTTCTTCTTTGTTACCCAGGTAAGGGGCCAGTTTGTAAGCGAGCCAAGAGGCGAACTGTTGCTGGTGGCCAATGGAGAATCCACAGCCATCTGTCACTTCCTGCGTGGGTTTATACATCATGTTGGAGGTGATACCCCAATAGAGCGACACCAGCACTGCCGTGCAGAGAATAGTGGTCCACATTGGGTAGCCTAGAATATAGAAGAATACGGCCAGCAACCCTGCTTGCTGGAACATGATGTGCCCGGTCAACATGATGGTGCGAATTCCGGTTACCCGGCGCATCAAGACATAGAGAATATTCAGCGCCAGTGCCAGCAATACGGCATAGCCGACCCAACTGTAGGCATTCCCCATGCGTTCAACCGTTGCCATCATGGCGGCGTATGTATCTGAAATCGCACCATTGATACCAAAAACAGTCGACATTTTCGCGACGACAGGTTTAAAGGTGCTGGTCAGAATGCCGGAACCTGCCTGTAGCAGCATAAAACCGATAATGGTTTTGATGGTGCCTTTAATGATAACCGTGGCGCTTTTGCGCAACAGCAGATAACCAATAAGTGTGACGATCCCCAACAGCAGCGGGGCATTGGTCATGACCTGATTGAAAAAAACAGTAAAGATATTGTAGAGGGTTTCCATAAGCACTCCGTTCGGCTTTTGGTAATCCTGTTACGCGTCATATACCCGTCATCTTGAAATTCATTGGGCACACCTGCTTCACTCTGGCGCGGTCAGGCATTTTTTTGTTGGGACAGATGTACTGTAGCAATCACAAATAATCACAAAAAGGCTATTGGTGATTATTTGTGAGAAACATCGCAAATTATTATTCAAGATAAAATTGATTCTTGTTTATTGTGTTGCTTTATTTTTATTTTAATTAATATCATATAGTTAAACTTTGTTTGTTGCTCGGATCACAAATTTGAAAGAGCAGATATTGCATTTTTTGTGTGTGGTCTGTGAATTGTCAGCATGATTAAACAGTGATAGATTTTAATTATCCATTCATAAATAATCTTTCAATGATTTATTGTGATTAATAATCACTGTGCAAGCACATCAAGCCGAGTAACGATGAGGTTCAGACTATGAGTAAGATTGAAAGCATCACCCGTGATTCATGGATTTTGAATACGTTTCCTGAATGGGGAACCTGGCTGAACGAGGAAATTGAACAGGAACAAGTTGCGCCAGGCACCTTTGCTATGTGGTGGCTGGGGTGTACCGGCATCTGGCTTAAATCTGAAGGGGATACCCATATCTGTGTGGATTTATGGTGTGGTACCGGTAAGCAGAGTCACGGTAACCCATTGATGAAAAATGGCCACCAGATGCAGCGCATGGCTGGCGTGAAGAAGCTTCAGCCGAACTTGCGCACCACGCCTTTCGTGCTCGATCCCTTCGCTATCCGGCAGATTGATGCGGTGGTTTCTACCCATGATCACAATGACCATATTGATGTGAACGTAGCGGCAGCGGTGATGAAAAACTGTGACAGCAGCGTGCCGTTTATCGGGCCGGAAACCTGCGTCAATCTGTGGGTCGAATGGGGTGTTCCACGGGATCGCTGTATTGTGATGAAACCTTTGGACGTGATAAAAATCAAAGATATTGAAATACATGCGCTAGATGCTTTCGACCGGACGGCACTGATCACGTTGCCCGCCGAGCAGAAAGCACAGGGTGTATTGCCGGATGGCATGAACAAGCGTGCCATCAACTACCTCTTCAAAACCCCCGGCGGAAATCTGTATCACAGCGGTGATTCACATTACTCCAACTACTACGCCAAACATGGTAATGAGTATCAGGTCGATGTTGCGCTGGGTTCCTATGGTGAAAACCCCCGTGGCATTACGGACAAGATGACCAGCGCCGATATTCTGCGGATGGCCGAAGCGTTACATACCCAAGTCGTGATACCGTTTCACCATGATATCTGGTCGAATTTTCAGGCCGATCCACGGGAGATTCGCGTGCTGTGGGAGATGAAAAAAGATCGTCTGCAATACGGTTTTAAACCTTTCATCTGGCAGGTTGGCGGTAAATTTACCTGGCCACTGGACAAGGACAAGCTGGAGTATCACTACCCACGAGGGTTTGATGATTGTTTTACTATAGAGCCGGATCTTCCCTTCACGTCATTCCTGTAATGGGTGTAGACATAAGGCTTGAGGCTGTCCACTTAGGCCTGTTTTAGGGGCATCATCACGTTGGGTTCCCGGCGGAAAAGCCGAACGTGGTGGTCGCCCCGGTATCCCGGTTTTTTAACGGGTGGGCATTAATCCATAAGACGGCTTTTTCATTTTACGACAACCCAATGCGTATGTTTTGACAAGTTATGATTCAAATTATCGCAAGTGCTCATTATAATTGGCAGATAAGCATAATTTGGGCGGAGCCAGCATGACTGAATCACAGCGTCATAATGCCATTATTGATTTTCTGCAGCGGCAAGGGCAGTTCACCGTTGCCGATATTATTGAACAGTTCGCTATTTCTCCGGCCACGGCGAGACGGGATATCAACAAGCTCAACGAATTAGGTAAATTGCGCAAGGTACGTAATGGTGCGGAAGCCGTAAGCCTGCCGCGTCCGACATGGACGCCACTGAATATTTATCAGGCGCAGAATGTAGATGAAAAAATGCGTATCGCCAGAGCGGCGGCCGAACTTTGCCGCCCAGGGCAAAGCGTGGTGATTAACTGTGGCTCCACCGCTTTTCTGTTGGGGCAGGAGATTTGTGGCAAGGATATTCAGGTCATCACGAATTATCTGCCCCTGGCAAATTACCTGATTGACCAGGAACACGACAGTGTGGTGATCATGGGCGGGCAGTACAATAAAAGTCAGTCCATCACCCTTGCCCCGCAGGACGGAGACGCCAGCCTTTATGCCGGACACTGGATGTTTACCAGTGGTAAAGGGCTGACGGCCGAAGGGTTGTATAAAACCGATATGCTGACGGCAATGGCTGAGCAAAAGATGTTGAATTTTGTCGGCAAATTGGTAGTGGTGGTGGACAGCAGCAAGGTCGGCGAACGAGCGGGTATGCTGTTCAGTCGTGCCGACCAGATTGACGTGGTTATCACGGGCAAACAGGCGAATCCGAACATCGTGCAGCAACTGCGTGACCAGAAAGTTGACGTCATTTTGGTATAACCCCGCATTCAACTGGGTTTCCTGCCACGGTAGGTGAGTTAGAATGGTCACAGTCTGGTAACAATGAGGTTGGGTGATGGAACAATTTGAAGCGATCGATATAGAACGAGCCTATCAGCGTTGGCAGCAAGGAGAAGCCTTGTTGGATATCCGTGATGCGCAAAGTTTTGGTGTTGCCCATGTGCCCGGTGCGACTCACCTGACCAATGAAACGTTGGCCGATTTTGTTCGTCAGGCCGATATTGAGCAACCCGTCATGGTGATGTGCTATCACGGTATCAGCAGTCGTAACACCGCGCAGTATCTGCTGAGCCTGGGGTTTGAATCTGTGTATAGCATTGACGGTGGGTTTGATGCCTGGCAGCGCCGCTTTCCACAGGACGTGGTAGGCGCCTGATAATCACTCGGGTATGGCGTGTCAGCCACGCCATACCCGTCCGTCACGTACTTATTCCTGAATCGGTTTTCTGACAAACAAACCGTAGTTTAATGCCCCCAGCATGAGTAGTCCCGCGCCGAGGAAAAAGACGTCGGTAAACATACCGGTGGTATCAAGAATGATACCGGTGATGATCGGCGCACTGGCCGCCCCCAGGAAACCACCAAAATTCTGAATCGCTCCTAACGATGCCTCCTGGTCTTTGGGCGCGATATCGGTTGCCAGTGTCCAAATTACGCCAGAGGGCAGTTGAGAGCAAAAATACCCTAGAGAGAGCAGTAAAATGGTGAACGTGTTGTTGTGCACAAACGGGATTGGTGCGACAAAACAGGCAGCCAGGGCCGCTCCCAGCACGATGGGGATTTTGCGAGAAGTAATGGCACTTATGGCACTGCTTAAATCGTTGACTTCAATGTTGGAGAGTAACGACGCTTCTGTTTCATTAGGCGTGATGACATCAACATAATCCAGACAGGAAAGTACATCACTTGAATAAGGTGCCGGATTGAGAATGATTTTTGTATTTAGCGCTTTGGCTAATTTCATGACCCTTAATAGGGATGAAAAATTATTTTCCAGTTGCAGTAGCAATACGTCTGAGTTTTCAAGTTCAGGCATGATCTCTGCAATTTCTTCGTCGGTAATGGTTTTATTTGCGCCGGGATAGATGGTAATCATATTTTCGCCATTCTGTTGGGAAACATAAATAATGGCGTTTCCTGTGGGCTCGGTATCAGACTGATAAAGTTTAAAGGAATGTATTTCCGATTTGGAAAGATGTTCATAAGCAAAATGACTGAATTGATCTTTTCCTACTTTTGAGACGAAATGCACTTTTGCACCAGCACGACTGGCGGCCATCGCTTGATTAGCGCCTTTACCTCCCGGTCCTAATGCGCTTCCCTGAGCCAATAGCGATTCCCCTCCTTTTGGGAATCGTTCGACTCTGGCAATGATATCCACATTAAAAGAACCAAGAATACAAACTTTACCATTCATCGTATTTCCTTTATTTTTTATGGCAATATTTCTTTCCGGTTTTTTTATGCTTTTTAATAAAACTTCAAAATCTTTCCCGGTTTCAGTAATTAGTTCTGATTGCAAGTGCCGTCGTATAACCATAGCGCCGCCATGGCAACGTTGAATTAAATTCCGGCTAGCTAACACATTTAAATCACTGCGTATGGTTTCTTTAGTAACGTCAAAAAGGTGTGCTAGATATTTCATACTGGCACGATCATATTTATCCAGATATTCCAGAATCTTATTTCGCCGTTCTTCAAGAAACATAATATTCACGCCTCCCTATTGAGATTAAGTGAGCGCTATTGGCTAAAAAGTGACTGTGATCATAGGTTGCCGGACTAAACGGAAGTAAACAAAAATCAGCACAAAATATGTCAATGCGTGAACAGGTTGTTATGGGAAATAAAATGGAAGGATGGAGAGATGTGACGAACATCACGCATACAGGGTAAAGTGTAATAGGTATAGTTGACCATTATGCTGAATTGATAGTGATATACCCGCCATCTTTCACGTTGTTGGTGCGTCGCCTGCCCTCAGTTGCCCGGTCCATCCCTGAATCTCGCACTTTTAGGGCCACGACAAGCCACGTTCAAATATATTCCCGGCAGGCTTGCCACCCGGTTCCAGACTTGCGTAAGCTCCTGGGGATTCATTCGGTTGCTGCTTTCCTGCATCTGAAATTTAGTGGGTATACGTGTTTTAATGTCAGTTTTATTGAGGTCGATAAACGAGGATGTTGCAGCAGCTATGATCCGAATTATTGCGTTATCGAATCCCCGTTTGGCTCAGGCGTTTGTTGATTATATGCATACGCAGAAAGTCAAACTTGTGATGCATATGAACGGGAACGAGGCCGAGTTGTTATTGCCTGATGAAAAGCAACTGGTGCGGGTACAACAGGAATTGGAACAATTTTTACGTGAACCTCACCACCAGCGTTATCAGGCGGCCAGTTGGGAAACCGGCTCTACCAAATCAGGACTTCGTTATCAGTCATTTTCTTATCTGCAAATTGTGTGTCAAGGCGCCGGTTTGCTTACATTGTCAGTGATGGTGGTGACCATCGCCGTTTATCTGTTGATGCAGATCTATGGTGTGAACCGCATTATGCCTCTGTTGGCTTTCCCTGGCCCTGGTCAAGGATTCCAGCTTTGGCGTTGGTTTAGCCATATTCTGTTGCATTTCTCACCGCTGCACATTCTGTTTAATCTGTTGTGGTGGTGGTATCTGGGCGGCCCAGTAGAGAAAACGCTGGGTACCCGTAAATTGTTTGTCATCCTGTTACTGTCGTCGCTCGCCAGCGGCTGGGTACAATCATGGTTCAGCGGTATTTATTTTGGCGGTTTGTCTGGAGTGGTTTATGCCCTGATGGGGTATGTCTGGCTGAGGGGCGAGCGGGAACCACATGGCCACTTGCATTTGCAGCGTGGTTTGATGGTATTTGCGCTATTGTGGTTGGTTGCTGGGTATTTCAATATCTTAGGCATGTCCATTGCCAATGGGGCACACGTAGCGGGTCTGGTCATCGGGCTACTGATGGCTTTTTGGGATACACGTAACAGGCAGCGGTAAAACCAAATGTTTGAGAGGGATGAATGTGAAGCAAACACAACGGCATGATGAGATTATTGAACTGGTGCGTCGGCAAGGGTACGTCAGTACCGAAGAGTTGGTGGAACATTTCGCTGTCAGTCCGCAAACTATTCGCCGTGATCTTAATGATTTGGCTGAACAGAATAAAATTCATCGCCATCACGGTGGCGCGGCGTTGCCTTCCAGTTCAGTAAATACCGCTTATCATGATCGTAAAATGATGTGGTCGGATGAAAAAAACCGTATTGCCAGGAAGGTTGCCAGTCAGATTCCCGATGGCGCCACACTTTTTATTGATATCGGTACCACGCCGGAAGCGGTTGCCCATGCGCTCATGAATCATAATGACTTGCGTGTGGTTACCAACAACTTGAATGTGGCAACGTTGCTGACGGCCAAAGAGGATTTTCGTCTTATCCTGGCTGGCGGGGAAGTCCGTAGTCGTGATGGCGGAATTATGGGGGAAGCCACGCTGGATTTTATTTCCCAGTTTCGGCTGGATTTCGGCATTTTGGGAATTAGCGGCATTGACATGGATGGGTCATTGCTAGAGTTTGATTACCACGAAGTCCGCACCAAACGGGCGATTATCGAAAACTCCCGTTGTGTGATGCTGGTGACCGACCACTCTAAGTTTGGCCGAAATGCTATGGTCAATTTGGGTAATATGGACTTGATCGACTACCTTTTTACCGATCAATTACCGCCATCCAGTGTGCTGAAAATTATCGAGCAGCATAAGGTACAGTTGGAGTTGTGCTAATCCCGACGTGCCTTTTCCCATCACACAGACAGAGGAGAGAGGCGCGATGTCTTCGTCTTCATTTAATCCGTTACAGTTCGCGTCCACCCTGTTGCGCCAGCAGCAGGCTTACGGTGTTTCAGCCCTTGGCGAGTTATCTCCTCGCCTGTGCTGGCGGGTGATAAGTGCTGCACTTTCAGAGCAACTGATGGCGTTGACGTTTTCTCCTAAACCGCTGCCATCAGCTTCTGGCAAGACGGTATCCTCTATCGATAAACCGGTGCTGCGTCATGTCAATTATCTGTCAATGGAGTTTTTGCCTGGGCGTCTGACCGGGAATAATCTGTTAAGCCTTGGCTGGTATGACGATGTCGCTAATGCACTGACGGAGCATCAATTGGTATTAAGCGATGTTCTGGAACAAGAAATCGATCCGGCGTTGGGTAATGGCGGGTTGGGGCGTTTGGCGTCCTGTTATCTGGATGCGATGGCGACGGTTGGGCAACCCGCCATCGGTTATGGCTTGAATTATCAATATGGCCTGTTTCGCCAGCACTTTGAAGATGGATTTCAGTGTGAAACACCGGATGACTGGCAGCGAAACGATTATCCGTGGGCACACCCGCGTCCGGAACTGTCCACGGCAGTCGGTTTCGGCGGCCATGTGGAACGGCAGCCCGATGGCAGTGAATGTTGGTTGCCAGCGCTGAGGCTAACAGGAGAAGCCTGGGATATTCCGGTTATTGGGTATCGTAATGGTATCGTACAGCCGTTGCGGCTATGGCAGGCGACTGATCCGGATCCGTTTGATCTCTCCTTGTTCAATGCTGGTCATTATTTGAAAGCCGAGCAAAAAGGGATCGCAGCCGCCAGTCTGACCAAGGTGTTATACCCGAATGACAATCATCAGGCAGGTAAACGTTTGCGTCTTATGCAGCAATATTTTCAGTGTGCTTGTGCAATGGCGGATATCCTGCGCCGACATGTGCAAGCCGGTCGGGAATTGACGTCGCTGCCTGACTATGAAGTCGTGCAACTAAACGATACCCATCCGACACTGGCGATCCCGGAAACCATGCGTCTGTTGATGGATGACCACCAGATGTGCTGGGATGACGCCTGGCAGATTACCTGTCGTTTGTTCGCTTATACTAACCACACGTTGATGCCGGAAGCGCTGGAGCACTGGGACGAAAGGCTGTTTCGTCGGCTGCTGCCACGTCATTTCGCTATCATCAGGGAAATCAACGTGCGCTTTAAGATCCTGGTTGATCAGCGGTGGCCGGGAGATCGAAACGTCTGGGCGCGCTTGGCGGTGCTGCATCACCGTCAGATCCGCATGGCTAATCTGTGTGTTGTGGCTTGTTTTGCGGTTAATGGCGTGGCGGAACTGCATTCCGAACTGGTGATAAAAGACCTCTTTCCCGAATACCATCAGCTCTGGCCGGGGAAATTCCATAATGTGACTAACGGGATCACGCCGCGCCGCTGGCTTAAACAGTGTAACCCGTCGTTGTCGGCGCTGATTGATGAAACGCTGGGCGCCGAATGGGTGAATCATTTGCCAGCACTGGAGGGCTTGGTTCCCTTTGCGGATGATGCAGGGTTTCGTCAGCGTTACCGGCAGATAAAACAGGATAACAAGTTGCGACTGGCGACGTTGCTGACCCGGGAACAGGGGCTGATTATTGATCCGAATGCGCTGTTCGATGTGCAGATTAAACGTTTACATGAATATAAACGTCAGCATTTGAATTTATTGCACATTCTCGGTCTGTACCGACAATTAAGAGATAATCCACAACTGGATATCGTGCCGCGCCTTTTTCTGTTCGGCGCCAAGGCGGCACCGGGCTATGTATTGGCGAAAAATATCATCTATGCCATCAATTGTGTGGCAGATAAAATCAATCGTGACACACGGTGTAATGACCGTCTGAAAGTCGTATTTCTACCAGATTATCGAGTATCGATGGCAGAACGTATTATTCCTGCCGCTGATGTATCTGAACAGATTTCGACGGCAGGCAAAGAAGCCTCAGGTACTGGGAATATGAAGTTGGCGCTCAATGGAGCACTGACGGTTGGTACTCTTGATGGGGCCAATGTGGAAATGTCACAGCAGATAGGAGAAGAAAATCTATTTATTTTCGGCCATACCGTTGATCAGGTTAAAGCATTGGTAAATCAGGGGTATGAACCGTCACGTTACATCGCCGATAATGCATTGTTAAAAGACATACTAGATGAGCTTGCCAGTGGTGCTTTCAGCCAGGGCAATAAAGACGCCTTTGCGCCTTTGCTGAATAGCTTGCTGGAGAATGGCGATCCCTACCTTGTCCTGGCTGATTTCGCTCCTTACTGTCAAATACAGCAGCGTGTGGATACGCTCTATCGTGAACCGGATGAATGGACGCATCGTTGTGTACTGAATACCGCCAGAATGGGGATATTCAGTGCTGATCGGGCGATTCATGATTACCAGAAACGCATTTGGCAAATGCGTTGTTAAGGAATAAATAAAATGGTACTGAAGGCGAAAAAGGCCGTATCCCAGCAAGTGGGAATTGCGGAGACTTATACCGATGCTTACGGCAATGAACAGGTGATAGCCAGAGAGATTAAAGAAAAACTACTGCAAATACTGGGTGATAGTAACGATAAGCAGGCACCGGTGCCGCCAGTGAAAGTGTTTCGGCAGGGGGAGCAGACAGTGGTGCCGCTGGCAGGTCAAGGCGAATACCATTGGGCGTTCAGTTATGAAAAAGGCGGCATGATCGAAGGCCAGATCACTGGTGGTACAAAGTTGGTACTGCCTGACAATCTTCCTCTGGGATATCACCAACTGACATTGATGCAGAATAATCAGCAATGGTCATGCCGCTTGATTATCGCTCCGCTATGTTGTTATGAGCCCGAACCCCTGGAGCAGGGGAAACGCTGGTGGGGGGTAACCATCCAGCTTTACACCCTGCGCTCCCAGAATAACTGGGGTATTGGTGATTTTGGCGATCTGAAAGTTTTGGTAGAACAGATCGCCAGGCGGGGCGGGGCCTTTGTGGGACTTAATCCTCTGCATTCACTCTATCCGGCAGATCCAGAGGCGGCCAGTCCTTATAGCCCTTCATCCCGTAACTGGCTGAATATCGTCTATATCGATGTGAATCAGGTTGATGATTTCCATCAGAGCGTGAGTGCTCAACAGTGGTGGCAGGAAGAAGAAACACAACGCACGCTGTCTGCTGCTCGTGCCAACCGCTGGGTCGATTATGATGTTGTGACCACATTGAAACTCACCGCACTGCGTCTGTCATTTCAGCATTTTAATCATCGTAGCCAGCTGGATCCGCACATTATTGCATTCCAGCAGTTTGTGAAAGATGGTGGTAAAAGCCTGGAGCAGCAAGCGACCTATGATGTACTGCAAGCTTATCTGAATCATCAGGGTGAAAACTTTATTGACTGGTTGCACTGGCCTGAAGGTTATCGGGATGTACAAGGGGCGGCGGTTAGCGCGTTTCGGCTAAAGCATGCTGACGATATTGCCTTTTATAGTTGGCTACAGTGGTTGGCGCATGAACAACTGGCGGAATGTTTTGCTCATAGCAAGCAACTGGGGATGCCTATCGGTCTGTATCGAGACCTGGCTGTCGGTGTCGCGCGGGGCGGAGTCGATACCTGGCATGACCGGCAAACTTACTGTCTGGAGGCCAGTATCGGTGCACCACCGGATGCGCTGGGCCCGATGGGTCAGAATTGGCAACTTACGCCGATGAGTCCACAGCAGTTACAGCGATATGGTTACCAGCCCTTTATTGATGTGATTCGCAGCAACATGGCCCATAGTGGCGCATTGCGTATCGATCACGTCATGGCGCTGCTGCGTTTATGGTGGATTCCGCATTCAGAACCGGCTGTGAATGGTGCTTATGTCTTTTATCCGGTTGATGATTTGCTGGCCGTATTGGCACTGGAGAGTCAGCGGCAACGCTGTCTGGTGATTGGTGAGGATCTGGGTACGGTTCCAGACGAGATTGTTGGCAAGCTGCATGACAGCAAGATCTACTCCTATAAAGTGCTATTTTTTGAAAAAGATAAGCAGAATCGTTTTCGTGCGCCGGAGGACTATCCCCGCCGGTCGATGGCCACCATTACTACTCACGATCTGGCGACACTGCGTGGTTACTGGCAGGGTGTGGATTTGACACTTGGCAAAGATCTCGGTTTGTACCCGAGCCCCGAGATCTTGCAGGAACAGATAAAGGCGCGTGAAAAAGCGAAACAAGGGCTATTGGATGCCTTGCACGCACATGGATTGTTGCCGCAACGGGTAGGGCGCAATGCCTCGCTAACAACCATGAGCGCTCAGCTTAATCGTGGTGTACAGCGTTATCTGGCTGACAGCAATAGTGCGTTATTGGGTCTGCAAATTGAAGACTGGCTGGATATGGCAACCCCGGTGAACGTACCGGGAACCGGGCGAGGGGAATATCCGAACTGGCGGCGTAAGCTGAGCAGGACGCTGGATTCTGTGTTTGATGACCGCTATCTGGAACGTTTGATCCGCGATATTGATCTGCGTCGCGGTGAATCTATGCCCCGACCAGCGAATAAACGTAAAAAGAAATCAGAAAGCCAGTGAATCGGTAATTGGCTAGCGTCAATCCTGCGAATATTGCATTGCCACTACGGCCGATGAACTAAAAAATAATGTTAATCAATATGTTGTAGCTTAGAAAGATACCTTTTTCGCCAGGATAATAATCCCGATACTACCAACAGCAATCTGTCCCAGGTTAAAGGACAGATTGCTGAGCGGGGACATTTATACAGAAAAATCAGTAGTAGGAGTGTTCGCCGCGCTGGTGTTCAGTGAGATCCCGGACGCCTTTCAGCTCTGGGAATTTCTGTAGTAACTCTTTCTCAATACCTTCTTTCAGCGTGTAATCCACCATGGAACAACCGTTACAGCCGCCGCCGAATTGCAGGATGGCCAAATTGTCATCGGTAATTTCCATTAGTGTAACGCGACCACCATGACCGGCCAATTGCGGGTTAATCTGAGATTGCAGCACGTATTCTACGCGCTCCATCAGCGGGGCATCATCGTCCACTTTACGCATTTTGGCGTTAGGTGCCTTTAGCGTCAGCTGGGAACCCAGTTGGTCGGTAACAAAATCGATCTCGGCATCTTCCAGATAAGGTGCGCTGAGTTCATCCACATAGGCGGACAGTTTTTCGAATTTCAGCTCGGTATCACTAGCTTCAACGGCATCGGGTGGGCAGTAGGACACACCGCATTCCGCATTGGGTGTGCCGGGATTGATAACGAAGACACGAATCTGCGAGCCTTCTTCTTGTTTTGCCAACAGTTTGACAAAATGCTCCTGAGCTGCGTCAGTAATATGGATCATAATATTAACTCAATAGTTGACTATGCTAGTGGGTTATAATACGCCCATCCTGCCCGGAACTACAAGGTGCGGCATAAACACCAAATCTGCACGCAGGACGCACCTTGAGCCAGCAAGACTCGGCTGATTTCGGCGACGGTACTGCCGGTCGTAACCACATCATCCAGCAACACAACCCGTTTCCCCACCAGTGATACGTTACAGTCAAACGCATTGCGTAAATTCCTGCGCCGGGTGGTGGCATCCAGCCCTTGCTGTGGTTGCGTTTTGCGGGTGCGCGTCAAGGCATGGGGAGCATAATCACAGCCTAGCCAGTGGGCTAACGTCGTCGCGAGCAGTTCTGTCTGATTAAATCCTCGCCACCAGTGGCGTTGCTTGTGTAGCGGTACGGTAAACAACATGTCTGGCCTGAAAAAAGTGTCTGGCATACTCAGAAAGTCGTGCCGGTAACGCTTCTGCCACTGTAGCAGGATCAGCCTGGCCAGCACAGGTGCCAGCTCGATACGTCGCTGGAACTTGAACTGTTTGAGCAGCGTATTCACGGGGGGCTGATAGTCGCTGACGAACAGCAGGGCATGCCATGGGGGGGGTTTTTGCAGACAACGACC
This sequence comes from Prodigiosinella confusarubida, assembly GCF_002847015.1. Lineage (GTDB taxonomy): Bacteria > Pseudomonadota > Gammaproteobacteria > Enterobacterales > Enterobacteriaceae > Prodigiosinella > Prodigiosinella aquatilis. Next base: position 146,701 of record NZ_CP025085.1, on the reverse strand, counting down.
ACAAGCAAGAGATGAAGAACTGGCCGGCAGACCGCAGCGTGGGCAACAGGTCGGTGGTGTTGGTAAGTGACGCAGACAGTGACTGCAAATACCATGATGGCTATGATAGATCGGTTGCTGACACAACCAGCATCGCGCCATGAAAGTGAACATAACCTCTTCCTTGATGAAGATAACATCGCACAACATTTTCGGAGTGGACAATAACGCATGGAGACATTGTATTGGAATACGGAAGGTTCGGGAGATTGCGAACTTGTGCTGCTGCACGGATGGGGACTGAATGCCCAGGTATGGAATGGCATAGTAACGCGATTGTCGCCGCATTTTCGCCTGCATCAGGTGGATCTGCCGGGATATGGACAAAGTCAGGGATATGGCCCGATGCCGTTAGCGGAGATGGCCGTGCATGTCTTGGCGCAGGCACCGCAGCGAGCAGTGTGGTTGGGGTGGTCACTGGGAGGATTGGTCGCCAGTCAAATCGCTTTGATGGCACCGGAGCGGGTTAGCGCGTTGATTACGCTGGCATCATCTCCTTGCTTCAGTGCCGGGACGGACTGGCCGGGTATCAAACCGGAAGTGTTGGCGGGTTTTCAGCAGCAGCTCAGCGACGATTTCCAGCGCACGGTAGAACGTTTTCTGGCGTTGCAAACGCTAGGTACTGATAGCGCGAAACAAGATGCCCGGTTGTTGAAATCAGTGGTAACCGGACAACCGGCCCCCAGTGCTGAGGTGTTGATTGGCGGACTGGAAATGCTACGCCATGTGGATTTACGTCAGCCGCTGGCCGCGCTGCAACGGCCTTTTTTACGTGTTTATGGCGGGTTGGATGGATTAGTGCCGCGGAAAGTAGCGGGTTTGCTGGATGCACAGTTACCGCAATCGACATCAGTTGTGATACCTAAAGCCGCCCATGCGCCATTTATTTCGCACCCAGACATCTTTATTGAGCAGTTGTTGTCGTTTACCCACTCGTTACGCTAGACACTAGTGGGGGCAGTTTTCACTGATCCTCCGGATGTGGCTATATCTGGCTCGCAATTGAAACAGCGGGAATGGTGGCGCCATTCCCGTTTGGTCATCAGCGTTTTTTAAATGCAGCCGCTAGCGCGTCACCCATGACGCTGTTACCTGCCGGTGCGTTGTTCCCACTGCGGGGCCGGTTTTTACCGCCAGGCTGTCGCGGTGGTGTATTGTCCCGAGCCTCACTGCTCCGACGGCTGGTGGCTTCTCCCGGCTGCTCATCCAGGCGCATGGTGAGCGCGATGCGTTTACGTTGCAGATCCACTTCCAGCACTTTTACTTTCACGATGTCACCGGCCTTCACGACTTTGTGCGGGTCGTCTACATAACGGTCGGCTAGCGACGAAATATGTACCAAACCGTCCTGATGCACCCCAATATCTACGAAAGCGCCGAAATTGGTCACGTTGGTGACTGCGCCCTCCAGAATCATACCCGGCATTAGATCATTCATCGTTTCCACACCTTCGGCGAAGCTGGCGGTCTTGAACTCTGGACGTGGGTCGCGCCCTGGTTTTTCCAGTTCTTTCAGAATATCGGTGACGGTTGGCAGACCGAAACGTTCGTCAGTGAAATTCGTCGGTTTAAGGCTGCGCAACGCATTGGCATTGCCCATGATATCCTGCAATTTCTGCTCGGTTGCCGCCAGAATACGCTCTACCAGCGGATAGGCTTCCGGATGAACGGTAGAGGCGTCCAGTGGGTTGTCGCCGTGGTTGATGCGCAGGAACCCTGCACACTGTTCAAAGGCTTTCGGGCCCAAACGGCTGACCTTTAACAGTTGATCACGGTTGCGGAAGCGTCCATTTTCATCACGCCAGGCCACCACATTTTGTGCCATCATGCGGGTGAGACCGGCTACACGGGTCAGCAGTGGTACTGACGCGGTATTCAGATCGACGCCGACGGCATTTACGCAGTCCTCTACCACGGCATCCAGTTTTTTCGCTAGCAGGCTTTGGCTGACATCATGTTGATACTGGCCGACACCGATGGATTTCGGATCGATTTTGACCAGTTCGGAGAGCGGGTCTTGCAGGCGACGGGCAATAGATACCGCCCCACGCAAGGAAACATCCAAATCGGGGAATTCCAGCGCCGCCAGCTCAGAAGCCGAATACACTGACGCACCAGCTTCACTGACGATCACTTTCTGTGCCTTGATATCCGGGAACTGTTTTTGGGTATCCAGAAAGAAACGCTCGGTTTCACGCGAGGCGGTGCCGTTACCAATCGCTACCAACTCAACCTGATGCTTGATGCACAATGCGGCGACGGAGGATGCGGCTTTGGCAGTCTGACCGGTGTGCGGATAAATGGTGTCGGTGGCGACCAATTTGCCAGTGGCATCCACCACCGCCACTTTTACACCAGTACGCAGACCGGGATCCAGTCCCATAGTGGCTCGCATCCCGGCTGGTGCCGCCATCAGCAAATCGTGCATATTACGGGCGAAAACGTTAATGGCTTCATCTTCCGCTTTTTCACGCACGCTGCTCATCAGTTCAGTTTCCAGATGCAGTAGCACTTTAATACGCCAGGTCCAGTTCACTACCGCACGCCGCCAATCATCTGCCGGGGCGTTATTGAGACGCAAACCCAGGTGGTCGATGATTATCTGTTCGCAATGGCTTTCACGGGGCGGTTCATCAAATTGCGGATCGGCATTCAGTGATAATTGCAACACGCCTTCATTACGACCACGGAACATGGCCAGCGCTCGGTGAGAAGGAACCTGGGCAATCGGTTCGTGGTGTGAGAAATAGTCGCGGAATTTGGCACCGGCTTCCTCTTTGCCTGCCACCACACCGGAAACCAGATGCGCGTTTTTCCATAGGTAGTTACGCACTTTGGCCAGCAAGGCCGCATCTTCGGCAAAGCGCTCCATCAGGATGTAGCGTGCGCCGTCCAGCGCTGCTTTGACATCCGCCACACCGTTGTCGACATTGATGTAGGTTTCGGCGATCTGTTCCGGTGTCTGGCTCGGGTCATTCCACAGGCTGTCAGCCAGTGGTTCCAGGCCGGCTTCAAGGGCAATCTGCCCCCGGGTGCGGCGTTTGGGTTTATATGGGAGATAGAGATCTTCCAGTTCCGTTTTGTTAAGCGTCGTATTGATGGCGGCAGCCAGTGGTTCGGTTAATTTGCCTTGTTCATCAATCGACTTCAGGATGGTCTGCCGGCGTTCTTCCAGCTCGCGCAGATAGACGAGACGAGTTTCCAACTGACGTAGTTGAGTATCGTCCAGCCCACCGGTAACTTCTTTACGGTAGCGGGCGATAAAGGGAACCGTGTTGCCTTCATCTAGCAACTGAATGGCCGCGCTGACCTGTTCGGTACGTGCCTGTAATTCGCCAGCAATAATCTTGTTTAATACGTTATTCATAATGTTGTCGGGTAGTGAGTCGTTGATTTAAGGATAAAACGCTGGGGGACAGTTATACGTATTGATGACACAAATTGCCAGTTGTATGGCGAGGTGGTTTTTCGTGAACGATCAAAGAAGCGCCCTGCGTTATTGCAGGGCTGGAATGATTATCAGGTATGGATTATGGCGTACAAAATGGCGCGATATAACGTTGATAGCGAGACTCTTTGAGTTTCTGAAGATCCACCAGTACCAGCCCATCAATGCAGTTGTTGAAGTCGGGATCAACACCAAAATCGATAAATCGAACGCCACCGGGTTCACACAATTCAGAATATTGCTTATAGAGCGTAGGGATAGAACAACCCATATTACCGAGAATACTTTTCAGACGGGCCAGATCCTGTTGATAATCAATACCTTCAAATTGTTTCAGCACATCGGGTAATGATGCTGGATAGGGTCGCCGTGACCGGGCCAGCAATTGGTCAGGTGCAAAATGTAGCCGGTAAAAGGCGATTAGCAAATCCCGTGCGGGCGGCGGTAGTGCGCTAGACAGCGAAACCGGGCCAAACAGGTAACGATACTGTGGATAACGGGCCAAATAAGCGCCAATACCCAGCCATAGGTACTCCAGGCCGCGTTTGCCCCAGTATTGGGGTTGGATGAAGCTGCGACCGAGCTCTATACCACTAGCAAGTACCGGATTCATCTCTTCGCCATAATGGAACAAACTATGGCTATAGAGACCGCTCTCGCCTTTTTCGGCAATTAACTGTGCCGTCGGTGTAAAACGATAAGCGCCAACAATTTCCAGATCACTTTCATCCCACAAAATCAGGTGCAGATAGTCATCGTCAAAACTATCCAGATCTCGTCGTTTACCGGAGCCTTCACCCACGGCCCGAAAGGCGATTTCGCGCAGTCGGCCCAGTTCTCTCAGGAGTGGGACATAATCTTCATTACCACGCCGGTACAGATAAACCGTTTTGCCATCCGGTGTGGTACCCAATGTTTCGCAATTCGCCAGCGCTCGCTTGAGCAATATGCGATCTTCTGCCAGCGCGATGGGCTTCTCACCAGAAAAACAACCTGGCTTTCCCTGCCCCAGACGGTAAACATGACGTCGAAAACGGGCGGCCAGATCGTTAGGTTGAAAGTCGCCCTGACTCCAGATGGCGTAAGGAATACGGGCACCAATCTTAATCCGCAGTTTATTACCCTGCTGGAGAAACATTTCCCGCACTAACAGCAGCGTGGACAGTGGTCGATATATCAGCGAGGAGAGATAGAACAGGCCACTGTTGCGACCGCTAATATGAACCGGCACTATTGGCGCCCGTGCTTTGGCGGCCATGCGAATAAAGCCGCTGTGCCAGTGACCGTCACGGATCCCTTTCAGACTGATACGGGAAACTTCGCCAGCCGGGAACAAAATGACGGCACCGTCGTTGCCCAGGTGCTCCTGAATTGCGGCAATTTGATGGCGTTTAGTGCGGTTGCTAAAGTTATCCACCGAGAAAAACAACTGTTTCAGTGGTTCTACGTAAGATAATAGTTGGCTGGCAACAATACGCACATCCGGCCGGACACTGGCGACGGTACGCAGTAGCGCCAGACCGTCGAGTGATCCGATTGGATGGTTGGCGACCATTACCACCGGGCCCTGACTGGGGATGTTTTCCAGATCACCATCGATCATCTCGCAATCAAGATGTAAGTGATCCAGTATCTGCTCAACCAGATCCAATCCTTTCAGATGTGGATAACGTTGGGCAAACTCTTGCATTTCATTTTCGAATAACAGTGTGCGTAAAACCGAGCGTTGCCAGGGTGGCGTGTGGCGATGAGGTGCGACGTCTTGCAGTATGGCATCTAGACTAAACATAAATAGCTCTCCATAACCGACTGACGACACGCTAAGTGATGGAAATGACATCTTTATGTCAAAGTACAAATAATTTTTACCGATAGTAAGCAATTAACAACGCCGCTCTTCCAGACAGGAAAGAGAAGCCTTGTTAATCAGGGAGTAAGCTCAGCATGGAACGCTGTTGCGCGGAAATAATATCAACAGCATGTCTGGCTAGGAGAAACTACACAGACCGGGCATTCAATCCGTAAAGCCTTTCTCCTGAGCGTTGATTTGCCAGCGTAGTAGTGCAGGGTAAGCTGTGCTTTTTTGTTGAATTTCCGGGGGCGTGGTCCGACTTTCACTTTCTACCATCATCGGGTTGGTTGCACTCCAGGGGTAACGAACTGTACTGCCAATAGGCATCGCGCCCTGCGCATCGATCCACAGTACCTGGTTGTAACCAAACGCCCGGCTAGGGTCGTCTTGCGGAGCGAGCATATTCCGGCCACCCAGTGCCTGATAAGGCGTATCGGACAAACTGTAGGCATACAGTGTCGGCATAATGTCCTTATGTGATCCGGGACGGGTGGGATCAAAACGCCAGGCACTGTGCTCCAGTATTGTCTTGGGAATATAAAGATAAAAAGGAACCGCGCGATCCAGAAAGAGTTCGTGCGGAGAGAGTGCTTTTAACCGACGCATCTGATGATCGCCGCTGGCGGCAATTAGCGTTTTCTCACCGCTACCCGAGGCTTTTACCGTCGAAACAAATTCACCCAGCGCATTAGTCGCATACTGGTAAGTTCGGCTGATTTCCTCCTGTTCCTCCTGGCTGACTTCGGCATGGGCCATCATGTCCGGCCCGGCATGTACTGGATTCGGGCGATATGTCGTCGGCACTTTGTACGGGGGATGGTTGGTGATAGTCAGAATACTGATAAACAGCGGCTGTTTGGCCTCAGATAGCAATTTCTCCGCCATGCGGAAGGCATATTCGTCTGGTACGCCCCAGTCGGTTAAAGATTTAGCGGATTCAGGATAAGTTTCCATCAGTGAGCTTTGATCGTAGATCTGATCAACACCCAGGCGCGGCAGATAGTTACCAAAATTGCGCCACATCCGGCTGCCGGACGTGATGAAAATAATCTTGTAGCCCGCTTTTTTGTATGTGGCGTACGGTGTGTCATTCAACGCTACATACTGGGCGGACGAGTGACTGATATTTTGCACCGGACTGTGGAAAAACAGTCCCGCGAAGGATGGCGCGGTACCGTTCCCTTCGGAAACGAAACGGCGGAAAACAAAATCGTTGGTGAAGTGTGGGCGCAAGGCTCCCAGCATGTCGTTATCCGGTAAATGGTCGAAAGCCAGCATGTTGCTTCCCATGCTTTCCATCAGAGCGACAACCACATTAGGCTTGTGTTGCACCAGCCAGGGATTGGCTGGGGTACGTGCGTCCAGCGACGCCAGCCCAGTCTGTTGCAGCAACGCTGCGCCGTCCTGATGCGAGACAGCATTGAAGCTGACATCTTCATCACGGTCGCTCATCGCCCACGCTGATGCCATTAACCCATTGGGAACCAGTTTATTGAGAATAGTAATGGAGGATATCTGTGAGTCATTACGGCGCAGTGGGAAAGTATTCATGCTGCCCCGGATCATGGCAAAAAACAGCATCAGGCTAATCAGTAGATAGCCGGTAAATACGGGGCGGGAAAAAGGCTGTAGCGGGGTTGTCCTCGGGGCAAATGCTCTCTTGCCCAGCCGTACCGACAGCAGACAAAACAGCACAACGGTCAGGAGTGCGATGGCGACGGGATAGTCCTGCCAGATGTTCATTAATACGGCACCGGTATCATCGTCAACCAGCCCGAAAGCGAAAATATCAATGTAGGTATGATAGGTCTGGTAATAGAAATAGTTGCCGATGGCGATAGTGATGGTGATGACGGTGACCAGCCCAAGATAAATCGGGGCCAGACGGCACAGCCAACGCCAACTGGTGGCGTGTAAACTCATCAGCAGACCGAATACTAGTAAAGGTGACAGTAAAATAGAGACGGCGCGTAAATCATAGCGTAACCCGGTCAGCCACATTCGGCTAATGGCATTACCGTGCCCTGCCAACTGCTGTTGATCCGCAAAAGTGTGGAACATGATAAAACGGGCAGCGAGCAAGAGCAGAGTAAGCAGAACAAGTTGCAGCCAAAGTGTCTTGAGCAGAACACGTGAACGCTGTTGATACATGTATTTCCCATTGTGTGAAATGTAGACAAGGGGAGAGATGTTACGCTACTTCGGCAGGGAAAGTCCGGGTAAAACATCTCGAATTCAGAAAAATATGACAGTTGTTCGCTTTTGGGCTCAACAAGTTGGATTTTTATATTCGATTTTATTGATATACCAGATTTTATTACCGGTTGGCGTGGTAACTGATGCTTCTTCATCTACCGATTTTTTCAACAAGGCTCGGGCCATCGGTGAATCGATGGAAATATAATCTTTGCGGCCATAGATTTCATCTGGACCGACAATACGAAAGCGCTTGACTTCACCGGTTTCATTCTCCACCTCTACCCAGGCACCGAAAAAGACTTTGCCATCTTGCTGGGGAGAGTAATCTACCACCCGCACTACCTGTAGGCGTTTACGTAAATAACGTACACGTCGATCTATCTCACGCAACAAGCGTTTATTGTATTGGTAGTCTGCATTTTCACTGCGATCACCCAGGCTGGCCGCCCAGGCTACTTTTTCCGTAATTTCCGGGCGACGTTCTTTCCACAGATAGTTCAGCTCCTGCTGTAGAGCTTCATGGCCTTCTCGGGTGATAAGATCGGTTTTCATATGCTTCGCTGGAATGTAAAAATTATTACTATAGTGTTATATACCCATCATCTTTCAAGTTGCAGATGCGCTGTCTGTTTTCAACCTCCAGTTTTTGGCTTGCGTCAGTGTCTGGGATTCATTCGGTTGTTGTCTGCATGTTGAAATCTGTGGTGTATGGACGCTTGCGATGACGTTAATCGCGAATAAGTTGTTATTTATGGCATGGTTAGCGCACGCAGACAAAGGAAACGTTTGATTACAACGTATTTTTATATTCCTTGTAACAATTTCGCTTAGAATGTATACCAGAAACAATTGTCAGTATGGTGTACGTTTTTGAACAATATTGAGCCCGGCGGTTATTACGTCTTTGGAGAATTAGAATGCAAGAAAATTATAAAATTCTGGTAGTGGATGACGACATGCGCTTGCGAGCGCTGTTAGAGCGTTATCTGACCGAACAGGGTTTTCAGGTACGTAGTGTAGCCAATGCTGAACAGATGGATCGTTTGTTGACGCGCGAGTCCTTTCACTTGATGGTGCTGGACCTGATGCTACCGGGTGAAGATGGTTTGTCTATCTGCCGTCGTCTACGTAGCCAAAGTAATCCTATGCCTATCATCATGGTGACGGCAAAGGGGGAAGAAGTGGATCGCATCGTCGGGTTGGAAATCGGCGCGGATGATTATATTCCTAAACCTTTCAACCCGCGTGAACTGCTGGCTCGTATCCGGGCGGTACTGCGCCGTCAGGCTAACGAACTGCCGGGCGCGCCGTCTCAGGAAGAGGCGGTCATCGCATTCGGCAAGTTCAAGCTGAATCTGGGAACGCGTGAAATGTTCCGTGATGATGAGCCTATGCCGTTGACCAGTGGGGAATTCGCTGTGTTGAAAGCATTGGTCAGTCATCCTCGGGAACCGCTGTCGCGTGACAAACTGATGAATCTGGCCCGTGGTCGTGAATACAGTGCGATGGAGCGTTCAATCGACGTTCAGATTTCACGCCTGCGCCGTATGGTGGAGGAAGATCCGGCACATCCGCGCTACATCCAGACAGTATGGGGGTTAGGTTACGTCTTTGTTCCGGATGGCAGTAAAGCATGAGGCGATGGTATTTTTCTCCACGTAGCTCCTTTGCACGAACGCTGTTGCTAATAGTTACCCTATTGTTTGTCAGTCTGGTCACCACCTATTTGGTGGTGCTCAACTTTGCGATTCTTCCCAGCCTTCAGCAGTTTAATAAAGTGTTGGCTTATGAAGTCAGAATGTTGATGACCGATAAATTGCAGTTGGAAGATGGGACGTCGCTGGAAGTGCCTCCGGCGTTCCGACGTGAGATTTATCGGGAACTGGGCATTTCTCTGTATACCAACGCAGCGGCGGAGGACAGCGGCCTGCGCTGGGCTCAGCACTACAAATTCTTGAGTGAACAGATGGCACAACAGTTGGGCGGGCCAACCGATGTGCGGGTAGAGGTCAGTAAAAATACGCCGGTAGTATGGCTGAAAACCTGGCTTTCACCGGATATCTGGGTGCGGGTGCCACTCACGGAAATTCATCAAGGCGATTTCTCCCCTCTGTTCCGTTATACGTTGGCCATTATGTTGTTGGTGATAGGTGGCGCCTGGCTGTTTATCCGGGTGCAGAACCGTCCGCTGGTGGAACTGGAGCACGCCGCCATCCAGGTAGGTAAAGGCATTATTCCCCCCCCTTTGCGAGAATATGGCGCGTCCGAGGTGCGTTCGGTTACCCGTGCTTTCAATCAGATGGCTTCTGGGGTGAAATTGTTGGCTGATGATCGCACCTTGCTGATGGCCGGGGTGAGTCATGATTTACGCACGCCGCTGACGCGTATTCGTCTGGCGACGGAAATGATGAGCAAGGATGACGATTATCTGGCGGAGTCGATTAATAAAGACATTGAAGAGTGTAATGCCATTATTGAGCAGTTTATCGACTATCTGCGTACTGGCCAGGAAATGCAGATGGAGGTCGCCGATCTAAACACTATTCTGGGTGAAGTAGTTGCTTCCGAAAGTGGTTACGAGCGTGAAATTGACAGCCATTTCTCAGAAGGGGAATTGTTGGTCAGAGCCAGTCCTTTATCCATTAAGCGTGCCGCGCTGAATCTGGTGGTGAATGCCGCCCGTTATGGCAATGGTTGGATTCGGGTCAGCAGCGGGCGTGAATTACAGCGTGCATGGTTCCAGGTAGAAGATGATGGCCCTGGTATTGAACCCGCTCAGCTAAAACATCTGTTTCAGCCGTTTGTCCGTGGTGACAGCGCCCGTAGTACGAGTGGTACGGGACTGGGATTGGCGATTGTTCAGCGGATTATAGACGCTCATAACGGAGGACTGGATGTCGGTACCAGTGAACGTGGTGGATTGAGTGTACGAGCCTATTTGCCATTGACCTTTGAGCCCCCGAAGACGGATCATCCATTGGCGTTGACTCGGGATTCAGATTAAAACACCTGGTTTCCTGATTCCCGTGTCTGCAAGTTTTCGGGGAAATCACCACGTTTGGTTCCTGTAGGGACGCCAAACGTGGTGATCGTCTTAAGTATCTCGTTTTTTTTACATTACCTGATTACAGCTTCGGTCCGGCTTTGACCAATGCAGCACCGGCGGGTGTATCGGTGTACTTATCAAAGTTGGCCATAAAGCGCCGCGCCAGATCTTCGGCTTTCTCCTGCCATTGAGCCTTGTTTGCATAGGTATCCCGCGGATCGAGAATAGATGGATCCACGCCTGGCAAGGTTTTCGGGATGGCCAGATCGAAGATAGGCAATGTCTGCATATCTGCATCATCAATACTGCCGCTCAGAATGGCATCAATAATGCCACGGGTATCTTTGATAGAAATGCGTTTACCCGATCCGTTCCAACCGGTATTAACCAGGTAAGCCCGTGCTCCTGCCGCTTTCATACGTTTTACCAGCACTTCGGCGTATTGTGTCGGGTGCAGTGTCAGGAACGCAGCGCCAAAACAGGCCGAGAAGGTAGGGATCGGTTCAGTTACGCCACGCTCGGTGCCAGCCAGTTTGGCGGTGAAGCCAGATAAGAAGTGATACTGCGTCTGATCGGATGTCAGCACTGATACCGGCGGTAATACACCAAATGCATCTGCCGTTAGAAAGATCACTTTGGTGGCGTGTCCGGCTTTGGACACCGGCTTCACAATGTTGTGGATGTGGTAGATAGGGTAGGAGACGCGGGTATTTTCGGTCTTTGAATTATCATTGAAATCGACCTTACCGTCCGCCAATACTGTGACGTTTTCCAACAGCGCATCGCGTTTGATGGCACCATAGATATCTGGCTCAGCTTCTTTGGACAGCTTGATGGTTTTCGCGTAGCAGCCACCTTCAAAGTTGAAAACGCCGTCATCATCCCAGCCATGTTCGTCATCACCAATCAACTGACGTTTGGGATCAGTGGACAAGGTGGTTTTCCCAGTACCGGAGAGGCCGAAAAATATCGCGACATCACCTTTTTCGCCCACGTTGGCCGAGCAGTGCATGGCGGCAATACCTTTCAGTGGCAACAGGTAGTTCATGATGGAGAAGATGCCTTTCTTCATTTCGCCACCATACCAGGTACCGCCAATCAACTGGATACGTTCAGTGAGGTTGAAGGCAACGAAGTTTTCAGAGTTTAATCCCTGCTCCTTCCATTGTGGATTGGTGCATTTTGCGCCATTCATTACCACAAAGTCAGGTTCGAAATCCTGTAGATCTTCATCACTGGGACGGATAAACATGTTCTTCACAAAGTGCGCCTGCCAGGCCACTTCGGTGATGAATCGGACTTTCAGCCGGCTATCAGCATTGGCACCACAGAAGGAATCTACAATGAACAAGCGTTTGTCGGATAACTGCTGGGCAACCAACTGTTTCAGATGCTGCCAGAGTTCCTGACTAAGCGGATGGTTATCGTTTTTGCCCTTTCCTTGATCGGACCACCAGACGGTATCTCGAGTTACATCATCGCGAACGATGTATTTATCCTTGGGAGAGCGCCCGGTAAAAATGCCCGTGTCAACTGAAACAGCACCCAGTTGGGTTTCGATGCCACGTTCATAGCCTTGCAGGGTAGGAGATATCTCTTCTTGGAACAGTAAATCATAGCTCGGATTGTAGACAATTTCGCTGACATCACGGATACCATATGCCGCTAGAGCTTCTGGTGTAATACCTTTTATCTGCATCTTGCTACTCCTCAATTGTTATAGTCATACTATTAATGAATTGTAGAGAAAAAGCGTATTTTAACAGCGATAACAATCATAAAATTAAATAAATTTATTAATAACTTTGCTTATACATTTGGAGGAAAATCAGGCAGATGAGGTATTTTTTAGTGAAAAAGCAGAGAAAAGGGCACTAGCGTGCCCATCATGAGAATGCAAGGATTAGTGTAGCGTATTACCAGCAGAGGCGTGCCGAATGTTTTGTATATCGGCAGCGCTGAAAATGTAATGGCTACCACAGTAGTCACAGTGCATGTCAATTTCACCATCCTGTGCCAGCATGTCGTCGACTTCGGTTTCTGGCAGCGCCATTAGTGCATCAGCACAACGCTCGCGGGAGCATTGGCAACTAAAAGTGATGGGTTGTGGTTCATACAGCGTGACGTTTTCCTGATGATACAAGCGGTAAAGTACATCGTTGGCTGGCAGAGAGAACAATTCTTCACTTTTTACGGTGTCGGTCAACTGAGACAGATGTTCGAAATCATCACGGTTGCCGCTTTGCGCGGGTAATACTTGCAGTAACATACCGGCGGCAGACATTTTGTTTTCATGTTTTCCGGTGCGGATAAACAAACGGGTCGGCAACTGTTCGGACTGCAGGAAGTAGTTTTCCAGGCAGGCGGCGACATCTTCTCCATCAAGCCCCACGACACCCTGATAACGTTCACCTTCGGTTGGTGTAATGGTAATCACCAGGTAACCGTTGCCGACCATTTCCCGCAGCGTGCTGCCTTCGGCAATCTCTCCCTGCAGACGGGCGACACCACGCATTTTTTGCTGATGATTGCCATTAATCACCGCCAGTTTCAGTGGGCCATCACCTTGCAACTGCACGGTAATATCGCCGCTGAATTTTAGTGTGGCGGTTAGCAAACTGGTAGCAACCAGCATTTCACCCAGCAGTCTCTGGACCGGCGTTGGATAGTCATAATTTGCCAGCATGTGCTGAAATGTGTCGCTTACCGTTGCCAACTCGCCACGAACGGCGTGATTTTCAAACAGATAGCGATGTAGTTGGTCATGATGGGCCATAATTGTCTCTCTTGGTGACTGCGGATTATTCTGTGTCACTGTATTTAAATTTAATTAAATCCCGTCGCTCTTTTTTATCCGGGCGCCGATCCGGGTGTGGCATGGACAGGGTGTTCATTTTTCTGGCTTGCGCCAGTTTTTCACGTTTTTCGATGCTTTCCGGCGTTTCCTGATACATGGCCTGTGCTTGTGTTGCAGAGCGTCGTTGAGCGCTAAGCGCACAAACAACAACGACGCGCTCGTCATTTCCCTGGCGCAGTTTGATTTCGGCATTAAGCTCCACCAACTTGCTCGGTTTACTACGCTGGCCGTTATAATGAATCTTGCCGCCTTCCACCATTTCCCGCGCGATGGCTCGGGTTTTATAAAACCGGGCAGCCCAAAGCCATTTATCCAGCCGAACGCTATCATCATCATCACGTTGGGTTTCTTTGCTCATGAGTGCTCCTGATGGTAGTTGGAATCCGATTGATAGATAGCCGGTAATAGCGACAGATAATTGTTCATGGCAGGGTGCTGCGTGAAACTTTTTTCCTGCTGGCCGGAGTCAGGATTACTGACCCCCAGACAGTAGCGGATACCAAATGCTTTGGCCGCATCCAGAATGGGTTCGCTGTCGTCCACAAACAGGGTCCTGGTCGGGTTGAATCCCGTATGCGCCTGCACCGCATGCCATAAACGCTGATCTTCCTTTGGATACCCATAAGTATGGGTAGAAAGTAATAAATCAAGGTGTTGATCAAGGCCGGTATGGGTGACTTTTATTGCCAGACTGTGGGGATGCGCATTGGTCAGCAGGATAGTTCTCCGGCCGCTTTCTCTCAGTGCTGCCAGGAATGGCGCGGTATCGTCACGCAAACGAGCCCGTGGGCCAATATCACTGGTCATTTGGCGAATATCCAACCTCAGCCGTTCACTCCAGTAGTCGAAACAGTACCAGTCAAGCGTATGTTGTACAGCCCGGTATTCCGTGGTGATGAGCTGTTTTGCCTGTTCAAGGCTTATCCCGCGTTGGGCACTTAGGGACTGCGGCACCAGTTGCAGCCAAAAGTAACTGTCAAAGGCCAGATCAAGCAGGGTGCCGTCCATATCCAGCAAGACGGTATCAATCTCATTCCAGTTAAATGTGGGACTCATAAACGCTCCAGATGAAACACCGTGATATCTGGTGGTGGATATCGCGTCAAAAGATGCTATCAGCGTAGCATACCTACCGACGGATCCAGCTCTGTTTACCGATGGAAAACATTAGTGAATGAGAGGAAATGTGGGTGTTGATGGCACCAGATGACGGTCATAGTATTGCTGGATATTGGCAATCCTCTGTCGACTGTGGCGGTGTTTGACAGTAAATAACACGATATTCACCACCAGAATGACGGAGAACAGCAAGAATAGCAGGCAGGAACCAAGATAACGCCACAACGTGACGGCATCGGGTTCGCTGTGTAGTGAGATATGGCGGGTACCGTTGGCATCAATGCTGATTTGGGTAATGACGCCGCTGGCCTTAAACGGTGTATGTAGCAGCATGGACGATAGGCGCTGAAGCTCCAGCCATTGCTCTGCCGGAGGATAATTCTGTATCGGTGTGGCGGGCAACGGATATGAGACAAACTGCTGACCTTCGTCGCTGCGAATCAGAAAACCGCCGGGCGGTGGGCTATTCAACGAGTTGGCGGCGTTGGTGATTTCCTGATAATAGAAGTAGTCAGCGGCGTTGTTCACCAGCGATTCCAGCGTTTCGGCACTGACAGGCCGTAATATAACGTTCATCCCGTTCAATGCGCCGGAGCGGGCACGTTTGACCAGCAGGTTCCAACTTTTTGCATTACCCAGGTTGGTCAAGGCGTTTTTCAGTCGGATGCAGTTGTCATCTTTTTCACACAGATCTTCGGTTTTCAGTATGATGTCGGAAAAATTGCTCAGTAAAATCATGCCTGACTTTTGAATAGTGCTGGCTAACGGCGAACTGAGCCTACCGTCATTGGTGTCTTGCGGATGCAACTGTTCATTCACGGTTTTTAACAGTGCTGAGGCTTTCTCAACAATGTCTGATTCGGGGGCCGGTAGTGGTTCTGCCTTATTCCAGTAGATAGCTGAGCAGTCAAATGGTGTGAAAGGGTTCTTTTTGGGTGCAGTATCATTTGAATTGATAGGTGGGACGTAGCACATACCCGTACCTTTAACTTCTAGGGTATCACCGATGTGCAGCGACTTGTTTTCAAGCTCACCGACTTGAGTCACTTTGATATTTTCCACCCCTTGCATCCAGGCCATGCTGAGTTTGAGTGGCAAATCCAGTGGAACGGAACTGACTAATAGCACCAGACTGACTAACGAACCACAGGCCAGTAACAGATTTCTCCCCCAGCGCTGTAGCGGAAAGTATTTCACCTCATTGTGTAATGATAGGTACTGCCCTTGCCGGATAACCTGCCGATTTAAATAGATATCAATATCGGTTTTTCTACCCAGATCATAATTGATGTAAGGTTGCCAGTGGGAAGGATAGATGAGGTCGATATTACCGAGTGAAATATTACCGAACTGACCTTGATTGGACTCACCAAACAATCCCAGACACTGTGGTGTTCCATTCAGACAATGGACTTCCAGCCGCTCTTTCTCGCTTGCGGGACGGAACCATTCCCAACAGCACCATAATGCTATCAGACACGCAATACCCGCTAGCCAAGGTAGTAGCGCCAGTGGGCTGTTCAGACTGAATGCCAGCATGAAAAAAGCCAGACTGAGCAGCCCGGCTTCTTTGATCCCACGGGAGCGATGAATGGCATGCTCTTCACGGGTTTCCTTGCGAATTGTCACCAGTTCGGTGGGTTCGTTTTCTTCTTTCCGTATAAAAGCTTTTTCGATGGGGATTTCTGTTCCTGACAGGGTCTCCGGGTTGTTAACAAACTCCGTCAGGGAGTGGCCGTTGAGGGAGATAACCAGTGGAATGGAACGGGTTTTGATCAGCTCAATTTCATTATTCTGCGTTATATATTGTTCCCAAATCGCGGGGAGATGAATTTCCTGGGTATCAATGTAGTAACGCCATTTATTGGGTGCATCGGTACTGATGCCGTAGCGGGTAATACTATGTGTAATGGGGTAAACCCGGCTACCGGGCAGCAGTTGTGGAAACAAAGGTAAGGACATCGTCAGCGGCAGTAGTATCGTTTTATCAAGGGCGTTCAGCGTCAGATAGTGTTCCACAGCGACACGCTCTGACGACGTCAGATGACGATGTCCTGAAGGCACGACCGGCAAGTGTTTGACAAAAAGAAAACGACGATACATGTGATAGCCAATGAAACCCCCGACGGTGATCAGACTGGTAAACAATACAGCCAATATGATGAGTATTGCGCTCATATTATCTCCATCTAACAGCCCAGGGTTCTCTTTGTTTTTTCGGATACTAACAAAATTACAGCGATAATGTTAACCCATGTTATTCCGTTAGCTGCCTTTATTAATTGAAATCACCCAATATTACTTATGTAATAGATTATGTTAACAATTAAGATAAGTAGCTAAAATGAGGATAATCTGAATTTTATCTAACCTATTGACTTTTATTTTTTACTTTAACAAAAGTAATGTGTGTCGCATGTTGTGAAAACGTAAAAACACTATGGTAAAATTGCGAGCAGTGTCACTGTTAAGGCAAAACGTGATACACCGAACTTATTTTGAATGAATGTTTTTCGTTCGACGACACATCTCTTTTGGCTAGGGCATCGGTTGCCTTTTCTGATTGTAGATCAAGGCGTCGTTTCGGCAGTCCGTTCCTTATGGGGCCATGATGAATAGTAACCTGCAAAAACCCAAAATCCTTAAGGTTGAGACCGTTGCCCGCTCACGTCTGTTTGATGTGGAATCGGTGGATTTGGAGTTCAGCAATGGCGCACGTCGTGTTTATGAACGTATGCGCCCCTCCGGTCGGGAAGCGGTCATGATTGTGCCCGTCATTGACGATAATTTGCTGCTGATTCATGAATACGCTGTCGGTATTGAACAGTATGAACTGGGCTTCCCAAAAGGATTGATTGATCCTGGCGAAACTGTCTTTGAAGCGGCAAATAGAGAGTTGATGGAAGAAGTGGGGTTTGGTGCAGAGCGTATCGATTTGCTGGCAACATTGACGATGGCGCCGTCTTATTTTTCCAGTCAAATGAGCATTGTGATTGCCCATGGCCTTTATCTAAAAAGTCTTCCAGGTGATGAACCTGAACCGATGCCGCAAGTTCGCTGGCCATTGCAAAATATGATGGCATTGCTTAACGAACCGGATTTCCGTGAGGCACGTAACGTTAGTGCTCTGTTTCTTGCTCAGAATTGGTTAAATCAGCAATAACAGTTGTACAGAATAGAGAAAAGGCGCGGAAATCGCGCCTTTTTGTCGACTGTTGAAACGGCTATGGCACCTAAAACAGTTCTTTTGATTGGCCATTGTCCATTAATGTCGTCCCTGCTTCATGAACGCCATAATCCAATGGTTGGGTACCATCAATGAAGTATTCCAGTCGACTGTTACTGCCACCGTTTGACAACTTGCCGCTGCTGCGATCAATGAGCACGCTGACAATCCCTGGTGGTACGGGTGTCTTCTGTTCAGGGACGCCTGCCAGTGCGGCTTTCATAAAATCATCCCACGCAGGTTGTGCGCTCTTGGCACCACCTTCATAACCGGAAATTTGATCGTGAATAACGCCGGAAAAGGTACTTCGGCCGAGGTCGCGACGATGGTCGTCAAACCCTATCCAGACTGACGCAACAATATTCGGGCCATAGCCGGAGAACCAGGCATCTTTCGAGCTATTGGTCGTACCCGTTTTGCCTCCAATATCATGGCGCTTCAGAACCTTGCCGGCACGCCACCCCGTTCCCATCCAGCCTGGTCCGCCAAAGATGTTACTGTTCAATGCGTCTTTAATCAAAAATGCCAGCGGTGTACTGATAACATGGGGCGCATAATCATTGGCTTCCTGCATGGCAGCTTCCGGTGGTGTAATGGGATCCGGCTGCAAAACGGGTGAACTCCCGGGAACGGGGGGTTCCTTCGATGTTGCTATATTCTCCATATTGTCATCAGACAATATGGCTGAACGCGGAGTATCACCATAAATCACCGGTAGGTCGCAGCTAGTACACACTATCTTCGGTGTGGCTTTGTATAATGTATTTCCGGTTTCATTTTCTATCTTACTGATAAAGTGAGGGTCAACCAGATAGCCACCGTTGTCCATCACGGCGTAACCTCTGACAACTTGCAATGGTGTGAAGGACGCGGCGCCCAACGCCAGCGATTCGGTATGAATGATGTTCTGTGCTGGGAAGCCGAAACGTTGCAGGTACTTCGCTGCATAATCGACACCCATGGCACGCATGGCTCGCACCATGACAACGTTTTTAGATTGACCGAGTCCCTGACGTAATCGAATAGGGCCTTGATAAACCGGTGGCGAGTTTTTGGGGCTCCAGTCTGAACCTGCGCCAGGATCCCAACGGGTGACAGGCGCGTCGTTCAGAATGGTAGCCAGCGTCAACCCTTTATCCATCGCGGCCGTGTATAGGAATGGTTTGATGTTTGAGCCAACTTGGCGCAGTGCCTGAGTGGCGCGGTTGAATTTGCTCAGGTTAAAGTCAAAACCACCCACCAATGCCAGAATAGCGCCATTATTCGGATTGAGTGAAACCAGTGCTGAGTTTACTTCCGGTATCTGTGCCAGCCACCAGTCGTTATCCACTTTTCTTACCCAAATCTGCTGACCTGCCTGGATCACATCGGTGACCTGCTTCGGCGTCGCACCTTGAGAGAGATCAGATTTATAGGCCCGAGCCCAGCGTATACCGGCCATTGGTAACTCGATCTGGTTCCCGTCGGCCATCAGGGCCTGAGCCTTGTCTGCCTGGGCTTCGATCACGACGGCAGGAAATAATGGGCCGTAAACCGGCAGTTTTTTTAGTGCATCGACGATTTTTTCTTGCGGCCAGGCAGGCATTCCTGCTGACCATAACCTCTGGCTCGCACCACGGTAACCGTGACGCATATCATAGGCTAGCACGTTGTTACGTAATGACTCTTCCGCAGCCAGCTGGAGTTTTTTTGTAATGGTGGTGTAGACCTTATAGCCATCGCTGTATGCATCTTCACCATAACGTTTGACCATTTCCTGACGCACCATCTCCGCTATGTAAGAAGCAGAAAACGAAATCTTCGGTGCGTGGTAATCCGCAATCAGTTTTTCGTTACGAGCCTGATCATACTGTGCCTGAGTGATGTAGTTTTCCTCCAGCATACGAGACAGAACCACATTTCGACGGGCGACGGCACGGTCATAAGAGTAAAGCGGATTGAAAGTAGAAGGCGCTTTAGGTAGACCGGCAATCATCGCCATTTCCCCCAGCGTCAGTTGATCTACGGGGCGGCCGAAATAAACCTGTGCCGCAGCCCCGACACCATAGGCGCGATAACCGAGATAAATTTTGTTGAGATATAGCTCAAGGATTTCATCCTTGCTCAACAATTGCTCGATACGGATAGCCAGAAACGCTTCTTTGATTTTACGCAGCAGTGTGCGTTCCGGGCTCAGGAAGAAGTTACGGGCCAATTGTTGGGTAATGGTACTGGCCCCTTGCGAAGCATGGCCAGATATCAGGGCAACCGATGCGGCCCGGAGAATACCTTGAGGGTCTACACCATGGTGCTCGTAGAACCGACTGTCTTCAGTGGCAATAAATGCGTGGATCAGCATAGGCGGTATCTGATCCAGCTTCAGGGGAAGACGGCGTTTTTCACCGAACTGGGCAATCAGTTCTCCGTCAGCACTGTAAACCTGCATTGGTGTCTGCAACCGGATATCTTTCAGTGTGGTGACATCGGGTAATTGTGGCTCGATATAGCGATAAAGACCATATAGCGAGGCAGCTCCCAACAGGATGCAAGTCACTGCAAGGATGAAAAAATACTTTACGAACTTCACCTGGGATTTTCCATTCGGTAGCGGTTTAAGAGTCGATAAACAATCGCACGCTAGTATAAAGGTAAGCCAGCACGGTGGATACGTTCTTTTAACGGACGATAGGGAGATCAATTGAATATGGCTTACCACATCTGGCAGGTTGGCGTAGATATACAAAATGGCTGCATGCGCGCTTTGGCCGTTCAGCGCTGCCGTCATGGCTGGCAGCTCCGCCACTGGTGGCAATTTCCTTTGCCGGGCGATACGTTACGCTTAGGGAGCCTATACCATGCTGACGGGCTTTGTGAAATTTTGCGTCAGTGGCGCAGGGAACTGCCTCGTTTCATTTCGCTGCGGGTCGGGTTTCCTGCATCACAGATATTGCAACAACGTCTACCCCAACCAGACAAACGTCTGCGTGAGCCGGCGCGTGGCGAATATATTGAAAAAATGGCGCTACGGAAACTTCCGGTCAGCCGTGACATGCTGGCACTTGACTATCGTACCGATCCACAAATAGCGGATACGCTACTGGTGACCGCAGCTAGAAACGCAGAGCTGGTCGCCTGGCAGGACTGTTTCAGCCAGTCTGGTCTGGAGCCTGAAGTGATGGATATTACACCCTGTGCGTTACGTTGTATGGCGCAGCAAGCTGGGCTGTTATCTGAACGCCTGCTGTTGCATCGTTTCGACGATCACTGGCTCTGGACCTCGCCGCTGAATCACCCCCTGCATTTCGGCACATTTCAACCTGAAGATATAACTGATAAACAAGCGTTAATTTCACATCTGAGTACCTGCTATCAAATGGCCACTGAAGAGCCCGTTTATTGCAGTTCATCTATTGCTGATGATTTATCCGGGATGTCAGAAATGCTGATCTCCTGGTCGCCGCTGGTCGCATTTCACCAGCAGCATCCTCCGTTACCCCCAATGCCTTCAGCATTTGTCATCGCAGGCGGGCTGGCATTACGCCCTGGAGATACTTACTGATGTTGCAGGTTAATCTTTTACCTTGGCGTAAACGACATATCAAACGGCGGATATGGCAATGGCTGATATTACTTTTACTGCAGATTGCCATCGCGCTTCTGGTAATGACAGTCGTTGTCCTTATCCAACAACGACAGCAGGATGCAATAGGCACCACACTCAGAGAAGTGCAAGTAAAGCAGGCAGCGTATGAAACGCTATACCGACAAACACGACAGGCGTGGCGTGAGATGGAGAAATATCAGGCTCGGTTGGCCAACGAGGAACAGGGGCGCCGTAGCAATCAGCGTTATGAGGAATTATTGATGCGTCTGCCTACTTTCATGCCGGATTCCCTATGGTTGACCGCATTGAGTGATACCGGTAATGCGTTACATCTTTCAGGCGTCAGCAGTCAGTATGACGCTATTATCGATTTTACGGATGCGCTGGCTCGTGAGCCGTTTATCCAGCAGGTTGTGTTACATCAGACTCAGCGTTCAGCACAGGACGATACGCTGCTCAGTTTTGTATTGCGGCTTGAATGGCGTAGCCACGATAAGCAGGAAGGAGAGCGCCAGTGAAGTATGCGGCAATATGGATGAATACGCCTTTCCGGGTGTTGCTTGCTGCACAATTTGGTGTGGTGGTGAGTCTTACCGCGCTGGTTGGCGGGAGTGTTATCATCAATAAACGTCAGCATCTGGATCAGACGCGACAACAGCTAATTGAAAGTCGCCAATATACTGAGCAACTCATACAGCAGTTAGCCAGGCTACCTACGCTTTCCCAACTGCAACAACAACTGGCAGCTCGCCGGTTGCCTGATACCACCTTATCTTCTGACAGTATCGCCACATTACTGGCAATACCGTTAAATCAGTCTGATGCCAGGCTGATCTCCTGGCAGCCTTCGTCAACTGAGGCTGCGGAACCGTTTTCCCCTAACTGGCGATTGATGCTTAATACCGATTATTCAGGTCTGATGTCTTTTTTAAAAAGTTTCAATGCGTTACCTGCTGTGCCGCGTATCAGTCAACTCGTGATCAAAAAAGAGATTAACGGGTTACGGGTAGAACTTTCTCTGTCTCGGCCCTTTCAACAAGGGAGCTCGTCATGAACGTATATACGCGGTGGGTAGTGATGGTCGCATGGTTTGGCATGGGGAATGGCAATGCGTCAGATATCAGTGGGCGAGATCCTTTCTTGCCAGCAGTCAAAGTCAGCTGTAATGAGGTAAGTCCATCGTCGTTATGGACGTTGAGAGGGCTTGTTGGTGATGCGACACAATGGGTGGGATGGCTGGAGCGTCCAGAAAAACCGTGGTTGCGTATCAGGTATGGAGACCTTATCCAGCCAGAAGGTCTCCAGGTTGTAAGGTTAGATAAAACAGGTGTGGTATTCCGTGTCAGCGAAGCGCAAGCGCATTGTGGAGAGACTGAAATCATGCTGGCTTCACCCTTTGCTAACAAGGAATCGAAGCATGGGTAACATGAGGGTGAGTACCCACCGAAAAGCGATGGGATACCAGATAGTAATGATGTTAGCGCTACTGTTTTTCAGCTTGTTTGCTGTAGCTGGAACGAAAGACAGTCCAGTTTCACTGGCATTTGATGATTCACCGGTACAAAAGGTTCTGCAGGTATTGGCTGAACATCGGCAGTTGAATCTGGTGGTCGCTCCAGGGGTCGAGGGATCGATCAGCGTGAATCTGAATGGCGTCCCTTGGCAACAGGCGCTAGACATCATTCTACGTTTGGGAAAGCTGACCTTGGAACGGGAGGGAAATGTGCTGATGGTTTACCCGGCGGATCATCTTAAAGAGGTACAACAACAACAGAAAGAGCGAGAAGCACAGCAACAGCAGCAACAGCCATTGCACAGCCTGTCAGTAGCATTGCAGTATGCTGATGCCACGGAGGTGGTATCCAGTCTCCAGGGACAGCGAGGTACATTACTTACTGAACGAGGCAGAGTAACCGTGGACAAAAGGACCAATACACTATTAGTGAGAGATACTGCTCATGCTCTGGCCCAGATGGAACCCTGGATTAAGGCGCTGGATAAGCCATTGGCACAGGTCCAACTGGCTGCGCACATTGTTACTATCAGTAGTGAGAATTTACAGGCACTGGGTGTCAATTGGGGGTTGGGGGAGGCGGGCGCGACCAGTCAGGCTCTGCGTCTGAATAATTTTAACATCAACCTACCGGTGGAAACACCGACAATCAATGCAGGATTCCATTTGGCACGTCTTAATGGAAGGTTGCTGGATTTGGAGTTAATGGCGCTGGAACAGGAAAATGAAGTGGAAATCATTGCCAGTCCTCGTCTGATTACCGCTCATCAACAGACTGCAAGCATCAAGCAGGGGACTGAAATTCCTTATCAGGTTTCCAGCGGAGCTAGTGGTTCCACCTCTATCGAATTCAAGGAAGCAGTACTGGGTATGCAGGTTACGCCGAAAATTCTGCATGGCGGGTTAATTACACTCAATTTACTAATCAGCCAAAACATGCCGGGAAGGACAATCAAGCAGGGGGAAGGTGAGGCATTAGCTATTGATAAACAGGAGATTCAAACACAGGTAACAGTAGCGGATGGCGAAACCATTGTTCTGGGGGGGATTTTTCAACAACAAAAAAATAAGGATAGTAACCAGATACCGGGTCTGGGGGGGTTGCCTTGGGTAGGTAATCTGTTTAAAAGTAGTAATCTGCAGAAGACCAGACGGGAATTGGTTATTTTTATCACACCGACCCTCATTCAGTCGATGCAACAAGTAGCGAAGGTTGCGATTAATAATAAAAATAAGATGAATTTTTAACAATGAGTCACTATTTTCGTCAATTATTGTGTTCTCAGTTTGACGCTGCGACGGTTTTAGCATACAAGGATTAGCGAATTGAGCACTAAAGTGTTGTTCCACCGGAGATGTCGATAAAACGTACTATTTACCCTTATGCGGTAAGTCTCGCGTTTATTCGGTTGCCAAACTACCCTGAGTATTGAGATAATTTTTTGTCTGATTCTCGCACTATCGCTCATGAGGTTTCAGTTTAGGTTCCGCCGCAGGTTCCATTGGCGGGGCGGGTTATCATTAACGAATTGTCTTAGTAATACCAAAAAACATGGCAGAGAAACGCAATATCTTTCTGGTTGGGCCTATGGGTGCCGGCAAAAGCACTATTGGCCGTCAGTTAGCTCAGCAACTCAATATGGAGTTCTTCGACTCCGATCAAGAAATTGAGCGACGCACTGGGGCTGATGTGGGTTGGGTATTCGACTTGGAAGGCGAAGAAGGCTTCCGTGATCGTGAAGAGAAAGTCATTAATGAATTGACGGAAAAGCAAGGGATCGTCCTGGCGACAGGCGGGGGCTCAATAAAGTCGCGCGAGACTCGCAATCGTCTTTCTGCGCGGGGCGTCGTCGTTTATCTAGAAACAACCATTGAGAAGCAACTGGCTCGCACACAGCGCGATAAAAAACGGCCGTTGCTTCATGTCGAGACACAACCGCGAGAAGTGCTGGAAATGTTGGCGAAAGAACGTAATCCTTTGTATGAAGAAATCGCTGATGTCACTATTCGCACCGATGAACAAAGCGCTAAGGTAGTTGCTAACCAGATTATTAGTATGCTGGAAAACAACTGAGTTTGAACATTGCCTGCATAACGCAGGTTTCTGACAGGTCAATGGTACGCGCATGGAAAGAATTACCGTAACGCTGGGGGAGCGCAGCTACCCGATTACGATAGCCGCTGGGTTGTTTAATGACCCTGCTTCTTTTCTGCCGCTGAAAGCGGGCGATCAAGTAATGTTGGTGACCAATGAAACGTTGGCACCGTTATACCTTGATACTGTGCGTGATGTGTTGGTAAAGAATGGTATACGGGTTGACCAGGTTATTTTGCCAGACGGTGAGCAGTACAAATCACTGGCGGTACTGGACCAGGTTTTCTCAGCGCTACTGGCTAAACCTCATGGCCGGGATACTACGTTGATCGCACTGGGTGGCGGCGTAATCGGTGACCTTACCGGTTTTGCCGCTGCCAGCTATCAACGTGGCGTACGCTTTATCCAGGTCCCTACCACATTACTATCTCAGGTTGACTCCTCGGTGGGCGGTAAAACAGCTGTTAATCACCCGCTGGGGAAAAATATGATCGGGGCCTTTTATCAGCCAGCCTCGGTGGTGATAGACCTCAACTGTCTGAAAACGCTACCTGCGCGGGAGCTTTCTTCCGGTCTGGCCGAAGTGATCAAATATGGCATTATCCTTGATTATGCGTTCTTTGAGTGGCTGGAGCTGAATATTGAGACAGTGTGCAAGCTTCAGGATGCATCACTGGCTTATTGTATTCGTCGCTGCTGTGAGCTGAAGGCAGAAGTGGTAGCTGCAGATGAACGTGAAACAGGTCTGCGTGCCTTATTGAATTTAGGCCATACTTATGGGCATGCCATTGAGGCGGAAATGGGTTATGGCAACTGGCTGCATGGTGAGGCAGTCGCGGCAGGAATCATGATGGCAGCTCATACCGCCAGGCGTCTTGGGCAGTTTTCTTCCTCTGACGTAGAGCGCGTCAAATTGTTATTGTCACGTGCCGGGTTGCCGGTTCATGGCCCTCAGCAAATGGCACCTGAATCTTATTTGCCACATATGATGCGGGATAAAAAAGTACTGGCGGGGGAACTGCGTTTGGTGTTGCCAACCGCTATTGGTCAATCTGAAGTGCGCAGCGGTGTTCCCCATGAGCTTGTTCTGGCGTCAATTGCAGATTGTCTTCCCTGAGGAAAGGCATTTGTCTGGTTAACCAGAACTGGCGAGTTCCCGATACTTTGTTAAAATACAAGGCATTATAATTTAGTGACGCGCGGGTAGCCGATATCCGCAGACATTAGCCTTTCAGTAGGGGGAGGGGTTTAAATGGGTGAGTTCAATCCGGAAGATGACCTTAAGCCGGATGCCAGCGATCATCGGCCACCACGCCAGCAAAAAAAACGTAATGGTTTTGCCATTTCCAGCGTGGCGTTGTCCAGACAATACGTGATGATTGGTATTGGTATTCTGGTATTGCTGCTATTGATCATAGGTATTGGTTCCGCACTACAGGCACCACCGCCTCAACAGGCCTCCCAGCAGCCAGCAGCCATAGAGAAGAATATTGATCTGTCGTCGTCATCTTCTACAGCACAAGGTACTCCGGCACCTGTCGTTGGGAATAATGTCAATGCTATTACGCCACAGACGTTGAGTGCTCCTCCGATTTCCGACACACCAACGCAGGCGCCGTTGCAACCGCAGAATGCAAATCAACAACGAATTGAGTTGCCGGGTAATATTGCTGATACGCTTTCTCAACCACAGCAACAGGATCGAATTAATGCATTTACTCAGGAGGACATGGGTAATCATGCAGGCTTATCGACGTTACCTACTACGCCAGCGACCGTGATGCCGCCGCCCGGAACTCGTTCTCCGAGTGAAAAAATGTCGAACTCTTCGTCGAAGAGGGTTTCACCGGAGCATCAGGTACCGGTAAAAAGTACGTACAGTAGGCCAAAAACACCGACTACGGCAGTGGCGCCGGCTCCTTCCAGTAAAGTGGCAACAAGTTCCAGAGGTTCCGCTTCGACTGTCGGCAATCTGGGCGTCGCCATCAAAAACGCACCAGCTAGTTATTTTACACTGCAATTGAGTGGCGCTTCCCACGAGAATTCGTTGAAAGCCTACGCCAGAGCGCAGAAGTTGACTAACTATTGGGTGTATAAAACCAAGCGTGATGGACAGCCTTGGTATGTGTTGGTCAATGGTGTTTATGCATCTTCTGGCGATGCCAGGCGTGCTGTTGTGTCTTTGCCTGCAGATGTCCAGGCAAAAAAACCATGGGTTAAGCCGATCCGTCAGGTGAAGCAAGACTTGAGTAAGTAATACTAATTAAGCCCTGATGTGCGGTCTGAAACAGAGTACAATCCGTGGCTCTGTAACGTATGAGTAGCTAACGACGGCATGAAGAAAAACCGCGCTTTCTTAAAATGGGCTGGTGGGAAATATCCGCTGGTAGAGGAAATTCGCCGATATCTACCAGCGGGAGATCGCTTAATTGAGCCTTTTGTTGGTGCAGGTTCGGTATTTCTCAATACGGAGTACGATAATTATATACTGGCAGATATTAATAGTGATCTCATTAATCTCTATAATATCGTTAAAACCAATACTGATGATTTTATCCGAGATTCTCGCAAATTATTTACTGATGAAATGAATACTTCCGAAGTATTTTACGTACTGCGAAGTGAGTTCAATCTCTGTACGGATGCCTATCGACGAGCATTATTGTTTCTCTATCTTAATCGTCATTGTTACAACGGGTTATGCCGTTACAACATGCGTGGTGAATTTAACGTGCCGTTTGGCCGTTATAAAAAGCCTTATTTCCCGGAAGAAGAATTACACTGGTTTGCACAAAAGGCAAAAAATGCCATCTTTGTTTGTGAACATTATCATCAGACCTTGACTCAAGCTGAGCGTGGTTCGGTTGTCTATTGTGATCCACCTTATGCACCTTTGTCGGCAACGGCAAATTTCACGGCCTACCACACCAGTAATTTTAATAATAATGATCAGCAGAATCTGGCGCAGTTGGCTTATCAACTATCTGTGGAAAACAATATACCAGTGCTGATATCCAACCATGACACATTACTTACACGAGAATGGTATCAAGGGGCATCATCGTTGTATGTGGTTATGGCTCGTCGTACTATCAGCCGCAATATTTCAGGACGCAGCAAGGTTAACGAGTTACTGGCTTTATATCGCTGAGTCGGTCGTAGTAGTATTAAAGATGTGATTGACTGGAAAAGAGTATTGTTTCCGCACAGTAGCTGACCGGAAAGATCGTTACGTGATTAGTCCCGGCAGTAGAATACAGACTTGATGGTTTGGAGAAGCGAATGAAACCGTTTTTAATCGCCCCGTCTATATTATCGGCTGACTTTGCCAGGCTAGGTGAAGATACTGCGAAGGTACTGTCGGCAGGAGCAGATGTGGTTCACTTTGACGTGATGGATAACCACTATGTTCCCAATCTGACGATTGGCCCGATGGTGCTTAAATCGCTGCGTAGTTACGGGATTACCGCACCGATTGATGTTCATCTAATGGTAAAGCCCGTTGATCGGCTGATTCCGGACTTTGCCGAAGCGGGGGCCAGTTTTATCACTTTCCATCCTGAAGCTTCTGAACATATCGATCGTACCCTGCAATTGATTAAGGAACATGGCTGTAAAGCCGGTCTGGTTTTTAATCCTGCTACGTCACTGAGTTACCTGGATTATGTGATGGATAAGCTGGATGTCATCCTGCTGATGTCCGTCAACCCCGGTTTTGGCGGCCAGTCGTTTATCCCTGCGACACTGGATAAATTGCGTCAGGTACGCAAACTGATCGATGACAGTGGTTATGATATCCGCCTGGAGGTCGATGGCGGCGTCAAAGCGGACAAGATTGGTGAAATTGCAGCAGCGGGCGCAGATATGTTTGTTGCTGGTTCGGCAATATTCAATCAGCCAGACTACCGTGTGGTTATTGATCAGATGCGTAAGGAACTGGCAAAGGTCGCACATGATTGAGTTTACCTCTATCCGCGGGCTGGCGTTTGATCTTGATGGTACGTTGGTAAACAGTGCTCCGGGACTGGCTCAGGCCATTGATCTGGCATTGCAGGAACAATCATTACCTGTGGCGGGTGAAACACGCGTGTCCACCTGGATTGGCAATGGTGCGGATGTCCTTGTTGAACGTGCACTACGTTGGGCTGGTGTCGCACCGTTACCGCAACAGATTCGTGATACACGGATGTTATTCGATAAGTATTATGCCCAAACGATAGACAGCGGCAGCACGCTATTCCCACAGGTCAAAGAGACATTGGCCCAGTTGGTGGCGCGTGGTTTCCCGATGGCGGTAGTCACGAATAAACCTACGCCTTTTGTGGCCCCGCTGTTGGATTCTCTCGGTATCGGTGACTATTTCCCATTGATTATCGGTGGTGATGATGTGGTGCAGAAGAAACCGCATCCTGCACCGTTATATCTGGTATTGGGGAAATTGGGGTTGCGGGTAAATGAGCTGTTGTTTGTCGGTGATTCACGCAATGATATACAAGCATCCCAAGCTGCCGGCTGCCCGTGTGTCGGTATGACCTATGGATATAACTATGGTGAAGCGATAGCACTTAGCCACCCTGATGTGGTTCTGGATCGTTTTGCTGATTTATTGCCCCTTGTCGGGCCGTCATCTTTAAAAAATCAGGAAGCATTAGCATGAGTAAGCCCATTGTATTTAGCGGCGCACAGCCGTCTGGTGAGTTGACCATTGGTAACTACATGGGTGCGTTACGCCAGTGGGTCAACATGCAAGATGATTTTGACTGCGTTTACTGCATTGTGGATCTGCACGCCATTACGGTACGACAGGATACACAGCAACTGAGGAAAGCAACGCTGGATACACTGGCACTTTATCTGGCCTGCGGTATTGACCCACAGAAGAGCACCATTTTTGTTCAGTCTCATGTACCGGAACATACTCAGTTAAGCTGGGTGCTCAACTGTTATACCTATTTTGGTGAGTTGAGCCGGATGACGCAGTTTAAGGATAAATCTACCCGTTATGCTGAAAACATTAATGCCGGCCTGTTTGACTATCCGGTACTAATGGCGGCGGATATTCTCTTGTATCAAACCAATCAGGTACCCGTTGGGGAAGACCAGAAACAGCATCTGGAACTGAGTCGCGATATCGCCCAGCGGTTTAATACGCTGTATGGCGATATCTTTTGCGTACCGGAGCCGTTCATCCCTAAATCTGGTGCCCGCGTGATGTCACTGCTGGAGCCGACCAGGAAGATGTCTAAGTCGGATGAGAACCGCAATAATGTGATTGGATTGCTGGAAGATCCAAAATCAGTGGTGAAGAAAATCAAACGAGCGGTGACTGATTCCGACGAGCCGCCAGTGGTGCGCTACGATCTGGAGAACAAACCTGGGGTTTCCAATCTGCTGGATATTCTGTCTGCGGTAACGGGTAAAGCGATCCCTGAACTGGAGACGGAATTTGAAGGCCAGATGTATGGTCACCTGAAAGGTGCTGTAGCTGATGCTGTCTCAGGAATGTTAAGTGAATTACAGGAACGCTATTACCATTTCCGTAATGATGAGGTTTTTCTGCAACAGGTAATGCGTGACGGTGCGCAAAAAGCGAGTATCCGTGCGCAGGAAACGCTGACGAAGGTATACGAAGCTGTTGGGTTCGTTGCTCGTCCGTAATGCCGGTTAGCCAGATTGATATCGGACAACAGCCCCGGTTTCGGGGCTGAGTCGGCTATATCAGGAATAATTTTCTCATTACTGGCATTGTTATTCGTTTGATTCAGCCAGTTCACGCAGGTACTGAAAAATCTGGCGGGCTGATTTTGGCGGCTTGTTATCAGTTTTTTCTTTTTGCGCGTTCCTTGCCAGAGAACGTAATTGCTGACGGTCGGCTTGTGGATAGCGTGTCAGAATATCTGGAATAGCATCGTCTCCATTCTCTATTAGTCTATCACGCAGTTGTTCCAGCTTATGAAATAGCACAATCTGCTGATTATGACGGTTTTTCAGTTTATCCAGGGCGGCTTTGATCGGCTCTGGATCACGGGCACGAAGCATTTTACCGATCAACTGGAGCTGGCGACGGCGGCCTTCTTTTTTTATCCGTTGCGCGAGTTCAATCGCTGCTCGCAGATCTTCATCCAGCGGAATGCGGTCCAGCGCGTTTTTACCCAGTTCTACCAATTCGGCACCCAGATCTTTCAAGGCTTCGGCATCACGCTTTATTTCGCTTTTACTGACCCAGATAATTTCATCATCATCGTCGTCGTCTTGGCTGTTGTCTGGAACGTCATCCAGCCAGTCTTCGGGATGTTTGTTCATGGTTGACTCCCTAAAAAAGAGGCTGATCCTATCAGGTTATGGGCTTTCTGCGAAATTGTCTGCAGATCCTGTTAGACTCAAAAGCATTATGCTACATCTTTTTATGCGGATGTGTGGTGACGAATAGCGTTCACACGGAATTCGTAGCATCATTTATCTGAATATTTTCTCACTCATTATGGCAGATCGATGACAATAATCACTCAGGTTGCAGAACAACGGAAAACGTTGGAACAAGCGGTGGCACAGGCGTTGGAGTTGGCGTGCGTTGGCTCTGATGCGGCAGAAGTCGCAGTGACAAAAACAACAGGAATCGGTGTTAGTACCCGTTATGGTGAAGTTGAAAATGTCGAATTCAACAGCGATGGAGCACTGGGTATTACCGTGTATTACCAGCAGCGTAAAGGCAGTGCCTCATCCACGGATCTTAGTCCGGATGCTATCGCCCGCACAGTAAAAGCGGCGTTGGATATTGCCCGTTATACCTCGGTCGATCCCTGCACTGGCCCGGCGGATAAAGATTTGTTGGCGTTTGATGCTCCGGATCTGGATTTGTTTCACCCGGCAGAACTGGATGCTGAGCGTGGTATTGAGCTGGCAGCTCGTGCTGAGCAGGTGGCACTGAAAGCCGACAAACGTATCACGAATACGGAAGGCGGTAGCTTCAACAGCCATTATGGCATCAAGGTGTTCGGCAACAGCCACGGTATGTTGCAAAGTTACTGCTCAAGCCGGCATTCGATGTCCAGCTGTGTCATTGCTGAGCATAATGGTGATATGGAGCGTGATTACGCTTATACCATTGGGCGTTCTCTGGATGATTTAAAGACACCTGAGTGGGTGGGTGAAGAGTGTGCCAGACGCACATTGGCGCGGTTGGATCCGCATAAATTACCAACCATGGAAGCACCAGTGATGTTTGCCGCTGAGGTGGCTACCGGACTATTTGGTCATTTGGTGGGGGCTATCAGTGGTGGCAGTGTATACCGTAAGTCAACCTTCCTGCTGGATAAACTTGGGCAGCAAATTCTGCCTGAGTGGCTGACTATCGAAGAGTTCCCACACCTGCGTAAAGGGCTGGCGTCTTCACCGTTTGATGGTGAAGGTGTTCGTACCCAGCAACGGGAAATTGTGAAGGATGGTGTCCTGCAGACCTGGCTGTTAACCAGTTATTCCGCTCGTAAACTGGGTATGAAGAGTACCGGACACGCTGGTGGTATTCATAACTGGCATATTGCCGGACAAGGGCTGGATTTCAACGGTATGCTCAAACAAATGGGTAAAGGTCTGTTGGTGACTGAGTTGATGGGACATGGCGTCAGTGCGGTCACCGGCGACTATTCCCGTGGCGCGGCAGGTTTCTGGATCGAAAATGGGGAAATCCAGTATCCGGTGAGTGAAATTACCATTGCCGGGAACCTGAAAGATATGCTGCGTAACATCGTTACCACGGGTGATGATATAGAAAACCGCAGTAATATCCAATGTGGCTCAGTGTTGTTACCCGCCATGAAAATTGCCGGAGCATAAACGACGACGCCTGACGATCCCCATAGTGCGGGGATCGTCCATCCAATAATACTAACTTGAATTATCAGCGATGATATTCGCTAGCCGCTTCTGGTTGATACAATAATTCCAGCACGGTAATGTGCGCCTCTTCTCCATTTGGCAATTTCCAGTCTATGGTGCTGCCCACATGCATGCCGAGTAAGGCTGCGCCTAGTGGTGCCATAACGGAAAGCTGCTCTTGACTATCTTTTACTGCTGACGGATAAACCAATGTCCGTATATGTTCTTCTTGTGTCTTCAGATCGCGAAATCGGATCCGGCTATTCATGGTTACCACATCTGCGGGTATCTCTGTTTGCGGCAGGATTTCCGCACGATCTAACTCTTCGTTCAGTGCCAGAGCCGTAGCTGTGTTCGCGAAAGCGGGGTTCTCCAGCAATGTGTCGAGGCGTTCGGCATCCAGTTCGCTGATTGTCAGGTTTGGTTTTGTCATACTCCTCTCCGGTTTTTATATGATTACAACATAAAAGCAACACCCCCGCGCCAAGAGGGGCGGGGGTGTATAAAAAAGGACATGCTTTAAATGATAGTAGGTTCTTATGGGAGTGAAAGGAAGAGATCGGGATCACGAAGATGGTGATGGACGGTGATCCTGATGAAGGATAAATTAATCCTCGTCAAATCCGGCTTCAAACAGTTCAATAACCGACGCCAAAGCCTGTTCTTCATCCGAACCGCTGACTTCAATCTCAATATAGCGCCCTTTGGCTGAATCCAACATTAGCATGGCAATGACGCTGCTGGCTTCAGCCTCTACACCACTATCATTACGTAAAAGAACTTCAGCCTCAAAGCTTTGTACCAGTTCAAATAATTTCATGGCTGGTCGAGCATGCATTCCAAGGCGGTTTTTGACTTCAACGGTTTGTTTTACGGTCATGATTTTCGCTTTTCCAACGTACGATGACGTGACTGTACATTTTTACCACGGGAACGAAAATAGTCTGCCAATTGTTCCGCAATGTAGACAGAGCGATGCTTACCACCTGTACAACCAATCGCCACCGTTAGATAGCTACGATTATTGGTTTCCAGCATCGGCAACCATAACTCCAGGTAGCTACGGGTTTGATAGATGAAGTTATGAACTTCAGTATGACGATCCAAAAATGCGGCTACCGGTTTATCCAACCCGGTCATTGGGCGTAGTTTTGGGTCCCAGTGGGGATTAGGCAAAAAACGAACGTCAAAAACATAGTCGGCATCAATAGGAATACCGTGTTTATAACCGAATGATTCAAATACCATTGTCAGCTCACGTTCCCGTTTACCCAGCAAACGGGTACGTAACATCTCGGCCAGTTCATGTACCGACATTTCTGACGTGTCAATGATAAGGTCGGCACGGGAACGCAGAGGTTCGAGCAAATCGTTTTCCTCATCAATGGCGCTTTCCAGGGACAGATTCTTGCTGGAGAGTGGATGAAGACGACGAGTATCACTGTAACGGCGGATCAGCGTGTTGCGATCAGCATCCAGAAACAGTAATTGAGGCGAAAAACTTTTTGGCAACTGCGTGATGGCTTGTTCCAGTATTTCCGGCGATTCAGGCATGTTGCGCACGTCAATGCTGACGGCTGCAGAGATGTTACGCTCTGCTAGCGTGTTGGCGAGGTCCGGTAGTAGAACCACCGGTAGGTTATCTACGCAGTAGAAGCCCATGTCTTCCAGTGCGCGCAGGGCTACGGATTTTCCCGAACCTGACCGACCACTGACAATCATCAGCACCATCTGAAGATTCCCCCCTGGCAGCAGATGATGAAGATCCACCGCCACAGTTAGTTTCCGTTAGTAGCCCGGCGACGCCGGAATCTATGGTTAATTTCGCAACCCCGGGCTGTTGTCAGGCAAAGGTCTGACACCGTTGAATTTTTATGGTATGTCTATCGATTTGCGCCACGGTGTTGCCAGTAACTGTGCCACATTATTCGGCCTCGGTCATAATCTGGTACAGCTCATCATCACTTTGTGCCGCACGCAGACGCCGACATATTGTTTTATCGGCGAGCCGTTTGGCAATGAGGGATAACGTATGTAAATGGGTTTTACATTGTTCCGCGGGAACCAGCAAGGCAAAAAGTAAATCTACGGGTTGGTTATCGATGGCATCAAAGGCAATGGGCTGCTCTAGCTGGATAAACACACCAACTGCACCCAGTGTATTTTCATCTTCCAGTTTCCCGTGGGGAATCGCAATGCCGTTGCCGATACCTGTACTGCCCATGCGCTCCCGTGTCAGGATCGCTTCGAAGATAATCTGCGAGGGTAGATTGAGCTGTTGAGCCGCCAGTTCACTGATGATTTCCAGGGCACGTTTCTTACTCTGGCAGTGGACAGCACTACGGGTGCACTCTTTACGGAGCACTGCGCTGAGTTGCATAACGGGATCGTTGTTCATTTCGTTTTCACTTAACGACACTTTTGTGCCTCAGATAATCAGCCTACTGTTTAACAGTAGGCTGATTGCTGTCCCTGCGCCTGAAGGCGATGAAAAAATCAGTGTTGTTTCAGTTTATCCTTATGTTTGTTTAACTGTCGCGCCAGTTTATCGATCAAAAGATCGATGGCAGCATACATATCATCCGCTTCTGATGTAGCGTGCAGCTCACCGCCGTTAACGTGGATTGTAGCATCCGCAATCTGCTGGATCTTTTCCACTTTAAGTACCACGTACACCTGATTTATACGATCAAAGTATTGTTCAAGTTTTGCGAATTTTGTATTGACAAAATCGCGCAAGGCATCAGTTATTTCGACGTGGTGTCCGGTAATGTTGAGCTGCATATCATCTTCCTTCTCAATTAGGGTCAGACCAGCTGCTTACGCTGATTTGACGGCGGGATAGATAGAGACTCTCGGTACTTTGCAACAGTTCTCCGAGCCACAATGATTCCCTGTTCAGAGAGCAAAGTGGTTAGTTTACTGTCACTCAATGGCTTCGCGGGGTTTTCCGCAGCGATCAGTTTCTTGACCAGCGCCCGAATAGCGGTGGATGACGCTTCGCCACCACTGTCTGTATTCACGTGGCTGGAGAAGAAATATTTCAGTTCGAAAATACCTCGTGGGCTATGCAGAAATTTCTGCGTAGTCACGCGGGAAATAGTGGACTCATGCATATCCACAGCCTGGGCGATATCCGCCAGCACCATGGGTTTCATAAACTCTTCGCCCTGTTCAAAAAATGCCAGTTGCTGCTCGACGATACAGCGAGTGACCTTTAACAAGGTTTCGTTGCGACTCTCCAGACTTTTGATTAGCCAGCGGGCTTCCTGCAGGTGACTACGGATAAACTGGCCGTCACTGTCACTACGCACACTGTTGCCCATCGCCGCATATTGCTGGTTGATCTGTAACCTGGGAACACTGTCTGTGTTCAGTTCGACTATCCAGCGATCTTGTACCTTATGAGTCAGAACATCGGGAATCACATATTCTGATTCACCAGTGTTAATTGATTGACCAGGGCGCGGGTCAAGGGATTGAATTAATGCCAGAGCTTCTTTCAGTACATCTTCTTTCAGACGACTGGAACGGATCAAGGCACGAAAATCATGGTTTGCCAGCAGATCCAGAAACTCACTGACAATCAGTTTAGCCTCTGACAGCCAGGGCGTATCCGGCGCAAATTGCGAAAGTTGTACTAGCAGGCAGTCTCGCAGATCGCGAGCGGCAACACCTATCGGGTCAAAATGCTGTACCCGCTTGAGTACTGCTTCCACTTCTTCCATCGTGACATTATCGTCACCGATGCTCTCACGGATTTCATCCAGCGATACGGTCAGATAGCCAGTGTTGTCAACCGCATCCACTATTGATGTGGCAATAGCCGCATCAGTATCAGAAAACGGTGTCAGTTCCACCTGCCACATCAGGTAGTCCTGCAAGGTTTGGGTGGTTTCTCCCTGGTAGACTGGCAGTTCGTCATCGCGGTAGTCAGTGCTGGTACCTGAAGGGGTTCCGGCAGTATAAATTTCATCCCAGGCGGCATCCAGCGGCAGTTCATCTGGCATATCTTTCTGTTCCAGCGCTTCCCGTGTATCTAATGCTTCGCTGTCGGTGTTTTCTACGGTGTCTACTTCTTCATGCGTATCAGCCTGTTCTAACAATGGATTGCTTTCCAGCGCCTGTTGGATCTCTTGCTGGAGTTCAAGCGTGGACAACTGCAGCAGACGAATTGCCTGTTGCAGTTGTGGTGTCATGGCCAATTGTTGGCTAAGCCTGAGTTGCAAACCTTGCTTCATAAATAGCGCTAACTTCCTTATATAATTAAAAAACGACGTTATTAGAGTCGAAATCCTTCACCCAAATAGACTCGTTTTACTTGCTCGTTGGCCAGTATATCCATCGGTGAGCCGTGGGCAATAAGGTGACCCTGGCTAACGATGTAAGCGCGTTCACAAACGTCTAACGTTTCACGAACGTTATGATCGGTGATCAGTACGCCTAAGCCACTGTCGCGCAGGTGTTCAATGATCTTTTTAATATCAATCACCGAAATAGGATCTACCCCGGCGAAAGGTTCATCCAGCAGGATGAACTTCGGGTTGGCAGCCAGCGCCCGGGCTATCTCTACCCGTCGACGTTCACCACCCGAGAGCGATTGTCCCAGACTATCGCGCAAGTGAACAATATGAAACTCCTCCATTAGCTCATTTGCGCGATCTTCCTGCTGTTCTGTCGTCAGATCCTTGCGGATTTGCAGCACAGCCATCAGGTTGTCATAGACACTCAAACGACGAAAAATGGATGCTTCCTGAGGCAGGTAACCAATACCGCGGTGCGCACGGTCATGCAAAGGCAGTAAAGTGATGTCATTATCATCAATAATGATACGGCCTTCGTCGCACTGCACTATTCCTACCACCATATAAAACGTCGTAGTTTTACCTGCGCCATTGGGACCGAGCAGACCAACAATTTCACCGGAGTTGACGGTGAGACTGACATCTTCCACTACTTTGCGGCCTTTGTATGCTTTGGCCAGATTTTCTGCAATTAATGTAGCCATAGGTTACTGTGCCACTCGCTGTTGCGTTTTGGGTGACTTGCTCTGCGATTTACTTTGGTCGCCTTTATCCTGAAGTTGAGAGGGCACCAATACCGTAGTTACTCGTTTTCCTTTGTCACTGAACGCTTCCATCTGTTGTTGTTTTACCAGATAGGTAATACGGTCGCCTTTTATGTTGCTGTCCAACTGTTCCAGATAGGCGTTGCCCGTCAGGATGACAAAATCCTTATCCAGCTCATAGCGCAATTTTTGCGCATGACCTTTTACAGGTTTGCCATTGTCCTGCATCTGATAAAATGTGGCGGGATTACCATAGCCTTCAATAATTTCATGGCCTTGTTTCCCTTGAGGGCGGGTAACCACGACTTTATCTGCATGAACTATGATGGAGCCTTGGGTGACGATAACGTTGCCAGTAAAAGTGGCAACATTACTCTGCATATCAAGGGATTGCTGGTCTGAATCGATATGTATTGGTTGCTCGGTATCGCTGGTTAATGCCAGTGCCGGAATGCTAACGGCAAACAGAGAGCTGGCGAGCAAGGTACTACGTATCAGATTATTTGTTTTGTGGGATTTCATAGGAGGTTTTTACCTTTTCGATCAACTCGGCAGTTTTGTCGCGCAGATTGCCGCGCATTCTTAATCCGTTGGAAGTAAAGCCGGTACCGTACAGTGTGACTTCATCATCTGATGAGACATCTTGAGTTATCAGGTTTACCTGGGCATTGTCCGTTTTAATGCGCTTCAGTTGCGACTCTGCGGTAAGGCTGTTTACTTCAACATGACCATACAAATAGAGCATTTTATCTTTTGTCAGTTTGGCGCGATCAGAGCGCACTGACCAGGTGGCCACGCCCTGCTCATTAAACAAGGTGGCAACGGGCAGGGTAAACCAACTCACCTGATCGGTATTGAAAAATTCGGCTTCACTTGCTACCAGTTTGTAATTTAATTTCCCTGCTGGGTCATAAACTACGGTCACTGTTTCTTTGGTCGTATAATCGGGGGCGTTACTTGTTGTGACCACTGGGTTCGATGTTGTCTTGTTATTGGTTAAATTCAAACCGAGCAGGATCAGTGCGATCAATGCCAGCAGAATAGTCAGCCAACCTTTCGTTTTACTCATATCGACAGCCCTTTGGCATGCTCCAGCTTATCTTGAGCCAACAGAATAAGATCGCAAATTTCACGCACAGCACCATGGCCTCCAGAAATACGTGTAATGTAATCCGCCATTGGCAGCAATAATGGATGAGCGTCTGCAACGGCTACACTCAGCCCTACTTGGGCCATCACCGGCCAGTCGATTAAATCATCGCCGATATAAGCAACCTGGTCCGCTGTCAAAGACAGCTCACCCAACAGCTTTTGGAAGGCTAAAAGCTTATCAGACTGGCCCTGATAAAGGTGAGTAATCCCTAATGTTATACAGCGATCTACCAGTAGTTGTGCTGAACGACCTGTAATAATCGCGATATCTATGCCGGAAGTCAGCAGACAGCGGATGCCATAGCCATCTCGCACATGAAATGCCTTAAGTTCTTCTCCCTGGTTCCCCATGTAGATCAGGCCATCGGAGAGTACACCGTCGACATCGCAGATTAACAAACGAATATCTCGGGCCTTGGCCAGTACCCGCGAGTCGACAGGCCCGTAGCAAGTGTCGGTTTGCGTCCCGGTTTCACTCATTCACGCTTATCCTTGGTTTTAGCAGAGGCTTATGGTTATGCAATATCATGACCGCAGTGTCGACAGATTAAACCACACCAGCCCGCAGCATGTCGTGCATATGAACGATTCCGAGCAGACGGTCATCATCTGCCACCAGTAGTGAAGTTATATGGCGTGATTGCATCAGGTTAAGGGCATCCACGGCCAGCATTTGGGGCGTGACCCGTATTCCGCCACGAGTCATGACATCCGCGATACGAGCACTGTTCAAATCAATGTTCATATCAAAAATACGGCGCAGGTCACCATCAGTAAAGATCCCTTCAATTTTCCAGCCATCGCTGCAAATTACTGTCATGCCAAGATTTTTACGGGTAATTTCCAATAGCGCATCTCGTAGGGAAGCATCACAGTTCACACACGGCACTTCATCACCAGAATGCATAATATCGTTAACACGCAGCAAAAGTTTGCGGCCCAGAGCTCCTCCCGGGTGTGACAAGGCAAAATCTTCGGCGGTGAAACCACGGGCCTGTAA
The DNA here is from genome assembly GCF_002847015.1 of Prodigiosinella confusarubida. Classification (GTDB taxonomy): domain Bacteria; phylum Pseudomonadota; class Gammaproteobacteria; order Enterobacterales; family Enterobacteriaceae; genus Prodigiosinella; species Prodigiosinella aquatilis. The sequence goes on along the minus strand of NZ_CP025085.1, from coordinate 106,629 downwards.
TAACGCTACGGCTATCGCATCCCCCATAACCAGTGTCGCAGTCGTGCTGGATGTCGGTGCCAGGCCAAGCGGACAGGCCTCTTGTGGAACGTGTACACACAGATGAATGTCGGCGGCTTTGCCCATCGTGCTTTCCGGGTTGCCAGTCATACATATAAGGCAGATTTGTAGGCGTTTCAGCACTGGAATCAGTGACAGAATTTCATGGGATTCACCGGAGTTGGAGATGGCGACTATTACATCCTGCGTGGTAATCATCCCCAAATCACCGTGGCTGGCTTCACCGGGATGGACAAAGAATGCGGGCGTACCGGTGCTGGCAAAGGTCGCTGCCATTTTACAACCGATATGTCCGGACTTGCCCATGCCCATTACCACAACTTTGCCTTGGCAATGAAAAATTCTCTCACAGGCACGGGAAAAGTTGTCATCAATGTATTGACCTAACTGGGCCAGACTTTCGCGTTCAATGTTCAGAACCTGCTTGCCTGCTTGTTGGAAATCGAAACCAGGTTGTAGCTCATAATGTAACATGCGGTAAAAATCCTGCGTTGCTGATACTCTGATTATGGAAGAAAGAACAGCACCGAGATATAAGCGATGAAGGCACACAGCAAGAGTGCCCCCGCGCCTTGACCGATGCACTGTTTCCGGCGGAGACAGAGCGCCGCCAGTAATACACTGACCCCTAACATGATCCAGTAGTCGCGCTCAAACGCGAGCGGGTTAAGTGCACCAGGTGAAAGTAACGCGGGTACCCCCAGGACAATCACAATATTAAAGATATTGGAGCCGATCAGGTTACCCAATGCGATGTCATCTTCTTTTTTTAATGTTCCGACGATAGCCGTCGCCAGTTCTGGCAGGCTGGTACCGATAGCCAATACCGTCAGGCCGATGGTAAGTTCACTGATGTTATAATAGCGGGCGATGACTGTTGCATTATCAATCACCATCCGGGCCGCCATCGGCAGGATAATCAACCCCAGTATCAACCATAGCAGCGCCACAGTGTAATTACTCTCTTGGGGTAATTCGGCTATCTGTTCACGAGTGAAGCTATCCATTTCTTGTCGCTGATTGTTATGGGCCATTTTCAGCATCAGCAGAATGCACAGACCAGCAATCAACAGCAGAATTATTCCATCCATCCGACTCAGAAAGCTATCATGCAACAGAAAACCACAAAGCAGCGTGACCAACAGCATTAGAGGGATCTCACGACGCGATAGAACAGATTGAAACGTCAGCGGCCGGATAAGTGCCGCGCTGCCCAGAATTAGCAAGATATTGGTGATATTGGAGCCCAGCACATTCCCCACTGCCATATCTATTTGATTATTCAAAGCCGCAGTCACCGAAACGGTGAGTTCCGGTAGCGATGTCCCCATACCGACAATGACTATCCCGATTATCATGGGGGGGATGCCAAAAGAGCGGGCCAGAACAGCAGCTCCGTATACCAGGCGGTCGGCACCATAAACCAGTAAAATCAAACCAATGATCAAGAGTACTGTTGCAAAAAGCATGCAGCGTCCTTTATTCAGGTATAATCACTGGTTCATTGGTAGACAAACCAGTATTTTTGGACGAATAGTGAACAGAAAATCGTGTTTTTACCATTGGTGCTAATTCTGACTGTGTAGGGCGAAAAAGTAAAACCAATGGCAACTTTGGTCACGAATTGACGACGTGTTTTTGTCACAGTACCGTGATTGTCATTTGTGCTTACCTTAAGTGCGAACAAAATGGCATAAGTACACGTTAATATTAATGACAACGCCCTTACTGGCGGTCGGGAAGGAAATAAATAATGAACCATGAGGCGATTAACCTGGTTGAAATTCGCGGGCTCAATTTCCGACGTGGAGAGCGTTCGATATTTACTGACATCTCGCTGGATGTACCGAAAAGAAAAGTGACGGCCATTATGGGGCCGTCGGGGATTGGGAAAACGACGTTGCTGCGGTTGATTGGTGGTCAACTTCAGCCAGACAGCGGGGACATCTGGTTTGATGGGAAAAATATTCCGACGCTTTCTCGTTCCGGATTATATGAATCCCGTAAGAAAATGAGCATGTTATTTCAGTCTGGGGCATTGTTTACCGATCTGAACGTGTTTGATAATGTTGCCTGGCCGTTGCGTGAGCACAGCCGGTTACCGGAACCATTGCTTCACAGTACGGTAATGATGAAGTTGGAAGCGGTGGGATTGCGTGGTGCAGCACAACTTATGCCTTCGGAGCTTTCCGGGGGGATGGCGCGACGTGCTGCGTTAGCACGCTCAATTGCCCTGGATCCTCAACTGATCATGTTTGATGAGCCTTTCGGTGGTCAGGACCCCATAACCATGGGGGTTTTAGTCAAGCTCATTAGTGAGTTGAATCATGCGCTGGGAGCGACCTTTATCGTGGTATCTCACGATGTCCATGAGGTACTGAGTATTGCTGATTACGCTTATATTATCGCCGACCAGCGCGTAATCGCTAAAGGCACACCGGAGGAGTTGCAAGTAAATGAAGATCCTCGTGTGCGCCAGTTCTTGGATGGCATTGCTGACGGGCCGGTACCGTTCCGTTACCCGGCTGGTGATTACCAACTTGAGTTACTAGGCTCTGGGAGTTAAATAATTCATGCTACTTCAGGCAGTCGCGTCGTTAGGACGCCTCGGTATCAGCGTATGCGCTTCTTTTGGTCGCGCGGGGCTGGTGCTTTTCAATGCGCTAGTGGGGAAACCCGAGCTGGCGAAACAGTGGCCGTTGTTCTGCAAACAACTCTACAGTGTAGGGGTTCAGTCATTGCTGATTATCATTGTATCCGGCATATTCATCGGCATGGTACTGGGGTTGCAGGGTTATCTTGTCCTGACAACTTACGGTGCGGAAGCCAGTCTGGGTATGATGGTTGCTTTGTCGTTACTGCGTGAACTAGGGCCTGTGGTGACGGCGCTGTTGTTTGCCGGACGTGCCGGTTCGGCACTGACGGCAGAGATTGGCCTGATGAAAGCCACTGAACAACTTTCCAGCATGGAGATGATGGCGGTTGATCCGTTACGGCGTGTTGTGGCTCCCCGTTTCTGGGCTGGCTTGGTCAGTATGCCATTGCTGACTGTCATTTTTGTGGCGGTGGGCATCTGGGGGGGGGCGTTAGTGGGTGTCGACTGGAAAGGAATCGATTCCGGTTTTTTCTGGTCGGCCATGCAAGGCGCGGTGGAATGGCGGCACGATTTGCTTAACTGTGTAATAAAAAGCGTAGTGTTTTCCATTACCATCACCTGGATTGCGTTATTTAATGGCTATGACGCGATTCCGACGTCAGAAGGGATAAGCCGTGCGACGACCCGTACCGTAGTGCATTCATCGCTGGCGGTGTTGGGATTGGATTTTGTGCTGACAGCACTGATGTTTGGGAAATGAGTCGATGCAAACTAAGAAATATGAAATCTGGGTTGGCATATTTATGCTGATTGCGCTGGGCGCCATTATCTTTCTATGTCTGAAAGTGGCGGACTTGAAATCAATTGGTCATCAACAGACTTACCGTTTGTATGCGACTTTCGACAATATTGGCGGTCTGAAGGTACGTTCACCAGTAAAAGTAGGGGGAGTCGTGATTGGACGGGTGGAAGATATTTCGTTGGATCAAAAAACCTACCTGCCGCGTGTCGCGATGGATATCGAACAGCGTTATAACCATATTCCAGATACCAGTTCATTGTCGGTGCGAACTTCTGGTCTGCTGGGAGAGCAATATCTGGCGTTGAATATAGGGTTTGAAGATCCATCCATGGGAACCTCAATTCTGAAAAATGGCGGCGTTATTCAAGACACTAAATCAGCTATGATATTGGAGGATCTTATCGGTCAATTCCTATATAAGGGTGGTAGTGGCAACACTCAGAATACCAGCCAAAACAGCACTGATTCGGTAGCGGCTCCAGAGCCTCAGTCCAATTCTGTTACGCCGCATCCATAAGAGGGCTCTTGCATGTTAAAACGTTTATTAGTGGTAGCGTTACTGGCAGTGTCGTCGTTTGCCAGTGCAGCGGATCAGACTAATCCGTATAGTCTGATGAATGATGCGGCGAAGAAAGTTTTTACCCGTCTTAAAGATGATCAGCCCCAAATCATGAAAGACCCCAACTATCTGCGTGTTGTGGTGCGGGAAGAACTATTACCTTATATTCAGGTGAAATACGCTGGAGCATTAGTGTTGGGGCCGTACTACAAAAGTGCCACACCAGCACAACGTGAAACCTATTTCAAAGCATTTACCGCCTATCTGGAGCAGGCATATGGTCAGGCTCTGGCGCTGTATCATGACCAGACTTACCAAATCGCGCCTGAACGACCACTCGGTGATGCCACTATTGTTTCAATCCGCGTGACTATCATTGGTAACGGCGGACGCCCGCCAGTTCGTCTGGATTTCCAATGGCGTAAGAACAGTATAACGGGCCACTGGCAAGCGTATGACATGATCGCGGAGGGAGTGAGCATGATCACGACCAAACAGAATGAATGGGCTGCAACGTTGCGTCAAAAAGGGATTGATGGTTTGACTCAGCAACTTCGTATTGCCGCACAACAGCCAATCACGTTGGATCAGCAACGAAATGGTTAGCACAACGCTTAACTGGAAGTCCGATGCATCCACGCTGGTGTTGGACGGCGATTTAGATCGTGAAACACTATTGCCGCTGTGGCAGCAGCGTGAAACTCTGCTGCAAGGAAAGACTGTGCTGGATATGAGTCAGGTAAATCGGGTGGATTCTTCTGGACTGGCATTGCTGGTTCATTTTTATCATCAGCAACAGCAGAACGGTGTAGCGTTGCAAATTACGGGTGTCAGTGACCGACTCAAAACATTGATTGAGCTCTATAGCCTGGACAAAATTATACCCATCCAGCTCATTAGCTGAAAAAACCTTCAAGCTATCTCTAAATCCCCTTTTGCTTTTGTGCAAAGGGGGATTTCTTTTGTTTAAGATGAAGGTAGATTCATCTAAGATACCAAGCTGTTTATCATCCCCCTGACGCAGAATCGAGAGCGATGGAAAATAACGAAATTAAAGATGTGCTGATGAATGCATTGGCACTACAGGACGTCCATGTATCCGGCGATGGCAGTCACTTTCAGGTGATTGCTGTGGGTGAGTTGTTTAGTGGTATGAGCCGCGTAAAACAACAGCAGACGGTGTATGCCCCGTTGATGGAGTATATTGCCGATAACCGTATTCATGCGTTATCCATTAAGGCTTATACGCCAGATGAGTGGCAGCGCGATCGTAAACTCAACGGTTTTTGAGCGATCGGACTTGATGCCGCACTATTGAATTTGAATATTGAGAAATCGTTACTATGGATAAATTTCGTGTGCAGGGGCCTACTCGGCTCACTGGTGAAGTTACTATCTCCGGGGCTAAAAATGCGGCCCTGCCTATCCTGTTTGCCGCTTTACTCGCTGAAGAGCCAGTAGAGATCCAGAATGTTCCCAAACTTCGGGATATCGACACAACCATGAAACTGCTGAGTCAGTTAGGGGCGCGTGTCGAGCGAAATGGTTCCGTACATGTTGATGCCAGCTCGGTAAATGTCTTTTGCGCACCGTACGAGCTGGTAAAAACCATGCGTGCCTCTATTTGGGCACTGGGGCCGCTGGTAGCCCGTTTTGGTCAAGGCCAGGTTTCTTTGCCTGGCGGTTGTGCCATTGGTGCTCGTCCGGTTGATTTACATATCAATGGATTGGAGCAATTAGGCGCAGAAATTACCCTGGAAGAGGGGTATGTGAAGGCAACGGTCGATGGTCGCCTAAAAGGCGCTCATATCGTGATGGATAAAGTTAGCGTAGGTGCCACGGTGACTATCATGAGCGCGGCGACATTGGCTGAAGGTAAAACCATTATAGAAAATGCGGCGCGTGAGCCGGAAATTGTGGATACGGCCAATTTCCTCAACACGCTAGGTGCCAGGATCAGTGGTGCTGGTAGCGATAAGATTGTTATTGAAGGTGTAGCCCGGCTGGGTGGCGGGGTTTACCGCGTTCTGCCAGATCGCATTGAAACGGGGACTTTTCTTGTGGCTGCCGCTGTGTCTGGCGGTAAAGTGATGTGTCGTAATACACGTCCAGATACATTGGATGCCGTGTTGGCCAAACTGCGTGAAGCGGGTGCGGATATTGCGATCGGTGAAGATTGGGTCAGCCTGGATATGCATGGCTGTCGTCCTAAAGCGGTTAACCTGCGTACTGCTCCACATCCCGGATTCCCTACTGATATGCAGGCTCAGTTTAGTTTGCTAAATCTGGTCGCTGAAGGTGCAGGGGTCATTACTGAGACCATTTTTGAAAACCGCTTTATGCATATTCCGGAATTGATCCGCATGGGCGCGCAGGCAGAGATTGAGAGTAATACTGTTATCTGCCATGGCGTAGAGACATTATCTGGCGCTCAGGTGATGGCAACGGACTTACGCGCTTCAGCAAGTCTGGTACTGGCTGGTTGTATTGCAGAAGGTGTCACTATGGTGGATCGTATCTATCATATTGATCGCGGTTATGAGCGTATTGAGCATAAGTTACGGGCACTTGGTGCAAATATTGAAAGAGTCAAGGAAGGCGAATAACGTCCCGCTCTGAACCGGGTGGGTTAACCACCCGATTTTCCGTCTGTTTATAAATCTTTTTTATAAATAAAGCAGTCAGCTAGCTGGAAATTCCTGAATGGTTACATTCAGCGTTATTTCTTTATTGTTCCGGGAAATCACAACTGGGATGACTGAGCCAGGACGGATTTCAGCTACCTGATCCATGGTTTCAATTACAGATCGAACGGGTTTATTATTCACTTTTAACAACCGATCCCCTTCTTTGATACCGGCTTTATCCGCAGGTCCGCCTGGTTCCACCTTTTTGACAAATACGCCCCGTAATCTGTTATCTATCGATACATTCTGGTCCTGATTTTCAATTTGTGCCCCATTGATGCCGATGTAACCGCGGATAACCCGACCATCGCGAATCAGTTTGCCCATCACTTTGATAGCCAGTGCCACAGGAATGGCAAAGCTTAAACCTTCTGGGGTAGCGCCATCATTGCTTTTGTCAAAAGATAACGTATTGATGCCAACCAGTTCTCCCAACGTGTTAACCAATGCTCCGCCTGAATTGCCACGATTGATAGACGCATCGGTCTGCAGGAAGTTCTGGCGCCCTGATGGACTTAAACCAACCCGTCCCGTGGCGCTGATAATACCTTGAGTAATGGTTTGCCCCAGATTGTAAGGATTCCCGATAGCCATCACCACGTCACCCACATGAGCTACTCGTTTGGTATTGATGGGTATTTCCGGCAAATTGGTTCCCTCAATTTTCAACACTGCCAGATCGGTAAGGCTGTCGGAACCGACCAGCAGAGCCTCGAACACACGTCCGTCCTGTAGGGTTACTATGATCTGGTCAGCATTATTGATAACGTGCTTATTAGTGAGGATGTAACCCTTGCTGTTCATGATAACGCCGGAACCCAGGGTGCGAATATTGAGTTGATCCTTCTCATTTGGATTGGATGCCCGGTTATATACGTTGACGACTGCGGGCGCGGCGCGTCGTACCCCTTGATAATAGCTGACAGGTGTTTCGCTTTCGGCACTATCGTCTGGTTTGAATAGCCCGTTGTTTGAACGCAGCATGGGAAGTGCCAGTAGCAGAATACCTGCAACGATGACACCCATCAGCGCCGAACGTATAAGTTTGGTTAGCATAAGCATCTGGGTATAAGTAGAAGATTAACTGCAGAATATCATGAGATAGTTAGACACCACACCGCGTGGTGTCTAATTTTTACCGGCTTAGCGTAACAACAAATAAATGCTTTGGTCACCACGCATTATGTTCAGCGCCATAACCGAAGGTTTACTTTTTATAATTTTACCCAGTTGGGCGATGTTTTCCACCCGCTCCCGGTTGATACCGACAATAATATCGCCTTTTTGTAATCCAATCTTGGCGGCCGGTGTATCCTTGGTCACGTTATCGATAATTACACCTTTGCTGCCATCCTTCAACTGACCATCGCTTAGTGACGCTCCCTGCAGAGCCGGTGAGAGAGACTCAGCTCTGGTGGCAGTGGTGGCGCTATTGCCCAGGATGACAGAAACTTCCAGCTGTTTTCCATCACGCCACAGACCGACTCGAACGGTTTTACCTGGCGCGGTAGTGCCAATTTTCGCTCTCAGTTCGGCAAAGCTACTGATGGTTTTACCATTCAGCGAGGTTAGTACATCACCTGCTTTAATCCCTGCTTTTGCAGCAGCTGATTTTGGTAATACTTCACTAACAAATGCACCGCGTTGTACATCTACCTTGAAAGCTTTAGCCATTTCAGAGGTCATTTCACTGCCTCTGATACCCAGCAACCCGCGTTTTACCTCACCAAACTCTATCAATTGTTGAGACAAGGTCTGAGCCATATTGCTGGGGATGGCAAAGCCGATGCCGATATTTCCGCCCCCTGGAGCCAGAATGGCGGTATTAATCCCAATAAGTTCGCCGTTAAGATTGACCAGTGCGCCACCAGAGTTACCGCGGTTGATTGACGCGTCAGTCTGAATGAAGTTTTCCAGCCCTTCCAGATTCAGGCCACTACGGCCCAGAGCGGAAATAATCCCGGATGTGGCAGTTTGTCCCAGGCCAAAAGGGTTGCCCACTGCTACGGCAAAATCACCGACACGAAGCTGGTCTGAGTCTGCTATTTTAATTTCAGTCAGGTTTTTGGCATCGTTTAACTGCAACAGCGCAATATCGGTCTGCTCATCGCGACCAATCAATTTTGCGTCATATTCACGGCCATCATTAAGTTGTACACGGATTTTGTCAGCATTGTTGATGACATGGTTGTTGGTTAACACATATCCTTTGGCTGCATTAATGATTACGCCGGATCCCAAGCCTTCAAATGGCCGAGAGCTCTGTTCTTCAGATGGCGTGTTAGGCCCGAAGAAAAATTTAAACTCTTCAGGAATCTGCTGACGCTGAATTCGCGTACCCTCAACATGTACGCTGACCACAGCAGGTAAGACTTTTTCCAGCATAGGCGCCAGGCTGGGGAGTTGCTGACCCTGTACCACTGCCGGTAATGCAGCGTATGCCGCAGGTAGAGATGATAAGGATAAAGCTATGCTTATTGCCAATGCGCTACATAACAACGATGTTTTTTTCATTGATTGTTAACTCTCTCACGACCTGCGTATGAATAAAACGATGATATATAAACCCAAACCCATGATGAAGAGTCAGACCGGGGATTATGATGTAAAGTTCACTGACCTTTCTTCAGTAGAATGTAACCATAATTCATGTAAATTTACAGTTGAAGACAAAAGAACATGATGAGGCCGAAGAGGCCTCACAGGTAGAGAGTGGTATCTTGTGTTTACTTGCTGGCAGGGCGTTCGCCGCGCAGCAAACCTGAAGCGCCGTCAGAATAATCACGGGGTGGCATGCCTACTGGTGCCTGATCGTTATCCGCTTCGGCTTCCGTCAGGCTATATCTGAACGGATTATCCTGCGTGGGTAAATTGGGTAATAGGTTGTTGGAGCTTTTCGCCATATGCTGGTACAACTGACGATAATCATTTGCCATGTTGTCCAGTAGCTCTGCGCTACGGGCAAAATGCCCAACCAACTCCTGGCGATATTGTTCCAATTCCGTTTTGCTTTTCTCCAGTTCATTTTGCAATACCTGTTGCTGACGCAGTTTACGATTGCCAAAACGCATAGCGACAGCACCAATTATGACACCGATAACTAGTCCAATCAGCGCGTACTCCCAGGTCATAATGACTCCTATTTTGACTTAGTTGTCCCGTAGGGTTTTTCCACTTAATAATAGCCACTATAACCGCTAACCTTGCCTGAGTGGAGCCCCGAAGCGAGATGTCATAAGGTATTATGGTATTGCTTACGGCTGCAAGGTGGTTAACTGCTACGATTACGGGCCAAATCGACGTTAACACGCGATAAAATATAACTAACTTTTTTCTCAGGGATTTTGGAGCTATGCAGAGAGTAACCCCTTTGACGCTTTATCAGCAGGCTTTGTCAGCGCAGGAGTATCAGCCGGATGAAGTACAATACCAGACGGTGATTCGGCTGAATAATATTCATCAGGAATTGGTTAAACATGTGCAGGACATTCAGACTCCACCCACAGGGCTGCTGGGGAAGTGGCGTTCATGGTTGGGGGGACGGGAAGAAACAACGACACCGGTACAAGGGCTTTACATGTGGGGTGGTGTAGGCCGAGGGAAAACCTGGTTGATGGATCTGTTTTTCCATGGTTTGCCGTCAAAACGAAAATTACGTCTGCATTTTCATCGTTTTATGCTGCGCGTGCATGAGGAACTGAACCAATTGCAAGGGCAGGAGAATCCGCTGGAAAAAGTTGCTGATGGCTTTAAGTCCGAAACGGATGTGCTCTGTTTTGACGAATTTTTTGTATCGGATATTACTGACGCAATGCTGTTGGCAGAATTACTTAGAGCCTTGTTTTCGCGGGGGATTACACTGGTGGCAACATCCAACATCCCGCCGGATGAGCTTTATCGTAACGGATTACAGCGCTCACGTTTTTTACCTGCAATTGACCTGATTAAGCAACACTGTGACATATTAAATGTGGATGCGGGGATTGATTATCGTCTACGCACGTTAACCCAGGCGCATCTGTATTTGACACCATTGAATGCCTCGACGGAAACGACGATGCGCCAGATATTCAGCCGACTGTCCGGGCAGAAAATTACAACTGCCGGACCGGTACTGGAAATCAATCATCGCCCGTTGGCAACGCTGAGCGCCGGAGACGGTGTAGTGGCGGTGGATTTCTCTACACTGTGTATCGAGGCTCGTAGCCAGAATGACTATATTGCGCTTTCCCGCTTATATCATAGTGTGTTGTTGCATAACGTCACGGTGATGGGAACAAAAGAAGAAAATGCTGCCAGACGTTTTCTGGCGCTGGTGGATGAGTTTTATGAGCGACGGGTGAAGCTCATCATTTCTGCCCAGGTACCGATGTTTGACCTCTATCAGGGCGAACATCTGAAGTTTGAATATCAACGCTGTTTGTCCCGTCTACAGGAGATGCAAAGCGAGGAGTATTTGCGCCAGCCCCACCTTGCATAGAGCCAGCTCCACCTTGCATAGAAATAGATCCCTTTTTCTACGGGAAACGATAGAAAAAGGGTCGACCTTTGATACCGACTTCTCTATAATCTTGCGACCCCACGTTACAACAAAGTTTTTTTCCCGAAACTTTATCGTGCTGGCAATAGCTATTCGAAGGGGTAGGTTTGCTGGACTAGATAGCCGTGTGAACCTCAACACTATTTATTGAAGCGTTTGGGTGTTCGCCAACGTGTAACTTAAATTGGGTAAGCTTTTAATGAAAACTTTTACAGCTAAACCAGAAACCGTAAAACGCGACTGGTATGTTGTTGATGCGAGCGGTAAGACTTTAGGTCGCCTCGCTACTGAACTGGCTCGTCGTCTGCGCGGCAAGCATAAAGCGGAATACACTCCGCACGTTGATACTGGAGATTACATTATTGTTCTGAACGCTGAAAAAGTTGCTGTAACTGGCAACAAACGTTCTGACAAGATGTATTATCATCACACCGGTTACATCGGTGGTATTAAAGAAGCGACCTTTGAAGAGATGATTGCCCGCCATCCTGAGCGTGTGATTGAAATCGCGGTTAAAGGCATGCTGCCGAAGGGTCCGCTGGGTCGTGCTATGTACCGTAAACTGAAAGTTTACGCGGGTAATGAGCACAATCACGCGGCACAGCAACCGCAAGTTCTGGACATTTAATCGGGATTAATGGCAATGGCTGAAAATCAATATTACGGCACTGGTCGCCGCAAAAGTTCTGCCGCTCGTGTATTCATCAAACCGGGCAGTGGCAACATCGTTATCAACCAGCGTAGTCTGGAACAGTACTTCGGTCGCGAAACTGCACGTATGGTAGTTCGCCAACCGCTGGAACTGGTCGACATGGTTGGAAAATTTGACCTGTTCATCACCGTTAAAGGTGGTGGTATCTCTGGTCAAGCAGGTGCAATTCGCCACGGTATTACCCGTGCGTTGATGGTATATGATGAGTCTCTGCGTGCTGAGCTGCGTAAAGCTGGCTTTGTCACTCGTGATGCTCGTAAGGTTGAACGTAAGAAAGTCGGTCTGCGTAAAGCACGCCGTCGTCCTCAGTTCTCCAAGCGTTAATTTTTGGCTGCTTTGCAGCGGAATTAATGCCAAGAACCCGGTGCTGGTCACCGGGTTTTTTTCACCTGATATACGTAATGTCTAAAAAATAACCTTTATTTATTAGGGGTTAACTATGAAAGCGTGCTTATATCCCCACAAAACGAACAAAATCTGATACACTATTTGCCGATTTTGTGCCTGTTTGCCAGCTGGTGATTTTTGAGAAAATGACAGATGTCGTCAGCGGTTTCCCGCAGTCCGTAGGAAATTTAAACGCGGCAAGGCCTGCAGGATAATATTCGATCGGTTCTTCGCCGTATTTTTTCGATAAACTTGGAGGTTTTCATGGCTGTCGCTGCCAACAAACGTTCGGTAATGACGCTGTTTTCCGGTCCATCCGACATTTTTAGCCATCAGGTTCGCATTGTGCTGGCAGAAAAAGGGGTTAGTGTCGAAATTGAGCAGGTAGACATGGACAATCTGCCGCAGGATCTTATTGACCTCAATCCTTACGGCTCAGTGCCAACACTGGTTGACCGTGAGCTCACATTATATGAATCGCGCATTATCATGGAATATCTTGATGAGCGTTTCCCGCACCCACCTTTAATGCCGGTATATCCGGTAGCACGTGGTCACAGTCGTCTAATGATGCACCGCATTGAGCTTGACTGGTATTCCCTGATGAACACGGTTATGAAGGGTAATGCACAGGAAGCGGATGTAGCGCGTAAACAGCTTCGTGAAGAGCTACTGGCCATTGCTCCGGTATTTAACGAAACACCTTATTTTATGAGCGAAGAGTTCAGTCTGGTTGACTGTTATCTGGCTCCACTGTTATGGCGTTTGCCGCTGTTGGGCATTGAACTGGTAGGGTCTGGTGCGAAAGAGCTGAAAGGCTACATGACGCGTGTTTTTGAACGTGATGCGTTTCTGGCTTCCCTCACAGAAGCTGAACGTGAAATCCGTTTACAAACCAGAGGTTAAACTACATGGCGTTGTCTCAGTTATCTCCACGTCGTCCGTATTTACTGCGGGCTTTTTATGACTGGCTGCTGGATAACCAACTGACACCACATCTGGTCGTAGATGTCAGCATCCCGGGTGTAGAGGTGCCGATGGAGTTTGCCCGCGATGGGCAGATTGTTTTGAATATCGCCCCTCGTGCTGTAGGTAATCTCGAACTGGCTGATGATAGCGTTCACTTCAACGCACGTTTTGGTGGTGTGCCACGTCAAGTTTTTGTCCCGATGGCGGCGGTCATGGCGGTTTATGCCCGCGAAAATGGGGCGGGTACCATGTTTGAACCGGAACCTGCCTATGAAGCTATTACTGATGAGCTTGAAGATCAGGATGAGAATAAAACGGCTTTGATATCTGTGGTGGATAACGAACCGTCAGCAACAGATGACGATGGTAATCCCAATGATGACCCACCACAGCCCCCCCGGGGCGGAAGGCCGGCATTGCGGGTTGTCAAATAACAGTCTCTAATGATAAAAAAGGGCACACGATAGTGCTCTTTTTTATTATCCAGTGAATTGAAAAATAAAAGAAATACCCTGGTTAGTAAAATTTTATCCATTACTAACATTGCTAGAGGTACATGTGATGCAAACCAGCAAAGGTAGCTGTTTATGTGGCGCAGTAACGATAACTATTCCTGAGCAATACACTCACGAGGTTAGTGTTTGTCATTGTGGCGTATGCCGAAAGTGGGGCAGCGGGCCACTGATGGCGATTGAGTGTCCAGATGGCGTGACGATTGAGGGAGAAGAGAATATTACATCGTATCGTTCTTCTGACTGGGCTGAGCGCGCCTTCTGCAGTAAGTGTGGAACGCATTTGTTTTATAAGCTGTTTGAACCAGAAACTTATGAGTTCTCTGCTGGCCTGTTCCCTGACGGGGAAAAGCAGATGATTTCTCAAATCTACATTGATAACAAACCTGATTATTACGATTTTGTGCAGCAAACACCGATGCTGACAGAGCAGGATGTCATTGATCAGTCCGTATCGTGAAAATCTGAATGAAGGGCATGTTTCGGGTGTACCAAAAAAGCAAAAGGCAACTGCTTGAGCTGCCTTTTGTCTGGTTTGTCGTGGTTACACTTCAAGGAAGTTGAGGATGCCCTCTGCGGCTTTACGACCTTCCGCAATGGCAGTAACAACCAGGTCCGAACCTCGGACAGCATCACCACCGGCAAAGATTTTTGGATTACTGGTCTGGAATGCGCTGTCACTGTTTTCTGGCGCAATAATACGCCCCTGACTATCCAGTTTCACATCATGTTTGGCCAGCCAGTCCATTTTATGCGGGCGAAAGCCGAATGCCATGATAATGGTATCTGCTTCCAGCACATGCTCTGAGCCTTCGACAATCTCTGGACGGCGGCGTCCATTGTCATCCGGCGCACCGAGCTCAGTGCGCACCATACGCACCCCACACACTTTACCCGAGTCGTTGATTTCCACACTCATCGGTTGCAGGTTGAATTTGAATTCCACACCTTCTTCTCGTGCATTTTTCACTTCTCGCTTGGATCCAGGCATGTTTTCTTCATCACGGCGGTAGGCGCAAGTGACATGCGTAGCGCCTTGGCGGATTGACGTCCGCACGCAGTCCATTGCGGTATCACCACCACCTAGAACGACCACACGTTTACCTTGCATGGAAACATAAGGCTCATCCTCTGTGGTGGCAAACCCCATCAGTTGCTTGGTATTGGCAATCAGGTATGGCAGTGCATCATAAACGCCCAGCGCATCCTCATTTTCCAACCCACCACGCATGGATTGATAAGTCCCGACACCCAGGAATACGGAATCATATTCTTCCAGCAGGTCGCTTAACTGGATGTCTTTACCCACTTCGGTATTTAACTGGAATTCGATACCCATTTCGGTGAAGATTTCGCGGCGCTTAATCATCACTTCTTTTCCCAGCTTGAACGATGGAATACCAAAAGTCAGCAGTCCACCAATTTCAGGATGGCGATCATACACTACGGCTTTCACACCGCTGCGGGTTAGCACATCGGCACAGCCCAGTCCTGCGGGCCCGGCACCAATAATCGCCACACGCTTGCCGGTAGGTTGAACGTCGGCTACGCTCGGCTTCCAGCCCATTTCTATGGCTTTATCATTGATATATCGTTCTATGTTTCCGATGGTAACCGCACCGAATTCATCATTCAGTGTACAGGAACCTTCACATAACCGATCCTGAGGGCAGACGCGGCCACAAACTTCTGGCAGGCTATTGGTTTGATGTGACAGCTCTGCCGCTTCAATAATGCGCCCTTCGTTAGCCAGTTTCAGCCAGTTTGGAATGTAGTTATGCACCGGGCATTTCCATTCACAATAAGGGTTACCGCATGCCAGGCAGCGATCTGCCTGGGCTTTTGACTGGCCTTCCGAGAACGGCTCGTAAATCTCAACAAATTCAATTTTACGAATTTTCAGCGGTTTTTTGGGCGGATCAACGCGCTGTAAGTCGATAAATTGATAAACATTCTGACTCATGATGACCTCTTACTGCGCCTGTACCCGCAGCTCAGCTGCGGAACGACTACGATGACCCAACAACGCTTTCACATCACTTGACTTTGGCTTAACCAGAGCAAATTTTGATACCCATGCCGGCCAGTTGGCCAGAATCTCTTCGCCATACTGGGAGCCGGTATGATGAACATGCTCGGTAATTAGTCCACGCAGGTGCTCTTCATGAATCGCCAGATTCTCTACGTCCAGCACTTCCACAAGTTCTGGGTTGACGCGTTTACGAAACTCACCGTCTTCGTCCAGAACATACGAGAAACCGCCAGTCATACCTGCACCGAAGTTGACGCCGGTGCGGCCCAGAATACAGACAATACCTCCAGTCATGTATTCACAGCCGTTATCGCCGATACCTTCCACTACGGTAATCGCACCGGAGTTACGTACGGCAAAGCGTTCTCCGGCACGACCTGCGGCAAACAGCTTACCGCCAGTGGCACCATACAGACAGGTATTGCCGACAATGCTGGCTTCATGACTGCGAAACGCGGAGCCGACGGGAGGGCGCACAGAGATAATACCGCCCGCCATGCCTTTACCTACGTAGTCGTTGGCGTCACCGGTCAGAGCCAGCTCAACGCCACCAGCGTTCCAGACACCAAAGCTTTGCCCGGCTGTACCGTTAAAGTAAGCCTTGATCGGGTCACTCGCCAGTCCCTGGTCGCCATGCCGTGCAGCAATCACACCGGACAAGGTGGCGCCTACAGAGCGGTCGGTATTACGAATATCGAAATAGAGTGCTTTGCCTTGCCTGGATTCGACATGTGACTGAGCCTGCTCCACCAGCGCTTTGTTGAGTAATCCTTTGTCGAATGACGGATTATTCTCGGTACAGTACAGCGCCTTACCTGGATGAGGTTGTGCAGTATGCAGTAACGGTGACAGATCCAGCTTGTTTTGTTTGGCAGTGAAACCATCCAGTTCAAGTAGCAGGTCAGTGCGGCCTATCAAATCGACCAGACGACTTACACCTAGCTCGGCCATCAGCAGACGGGTTTCCTGCGCGATAAAATTGAAGTAGTTAACTACGCGTTCTGGCAGACCGTGATAGTGATCGCGACGCAGTTTTTCATCCTGGGTGGCAACACCTGTAGCACAGTTATTCAGGTGACAGATACGCAGGTATTTACAGCCGAGAGCTACCATTGGGCCAGTACCAAAGCCGAAGCTTTCCGCACCCAGAATGGTCGCTTTGATAATATCCAGACCGGTTTTCAGTCCACCATCCACCTGCAGACGGATTTTGTGACGTAAACCGTTAGACACCAATGCTTGCTGGGTTTCTGCCAGACCAAGCTCCCACGGACAGCCAGCATATTTCACTGATGTTAACGGGCTGGCGCCGGTGCCGCCATCATAGCCGGCAATAGTAATCAGATCGGCATAGGCTTTAGCCACACCAGTGGCGATAGTACCTACTCCCGGCTCAGAAACCAGTTTGACTGAAATCATGGCTTTTGGGTTGATCTGTTTCAGGTCGAAAATCAACTGAGCCAAATCTTCGATAGAGTAAATATCATGATGTGGCGGTGGTGAAATCAGAGTAACGCCGGGCACTGAATAGCGCAGTCTGGCAATATATGGGGTTACTTTATCTCCCGGTAACTGGCCGCCTTCACCTGGTTTGGCCCCTTGCGCGACCTTGATCTGGATAACATCAGCATTGACCAGATAAGCGGGTGTAACGCCAAATCGACCGGAGGCAACCTGCTTGATGCGGGATACTTTATTGGTGCCATAACGCGCTGGGTCTTCGCCACCTTCACCGGAATTGGAAAAACCACCCAGGCTATTCATGGCTTCAGCCAGTGATTCATGGGCTTCTGGGCTGAGCGCACCGATAGACATGGCAGCCGTATCAAAACGTTTGAACAGCTCTGTCGCCGGTTCCACCTGGTCCAGCGCGATGGCCGCTCCTTCCTGTGGTTGTAGCGCCAGGAGATCGCGCAGCGTCGCCACCGGACGGTGGTTTACCAGGTTGGCATATTGCAAATAGTCACTGTATTTACCACTGTGAACTGCTGCCTGTAGCGTTTTTACCACATCCGGGTTGTAGGTGTGGTATTCACCATCGTAAACGAATTTCAGCAAACCGCCCTGGTCCAATGTATGACGTTTCAACCAGGCGCGTTTTGACAAATTAAGCAGGTCTTGCTCAAAATCACTGAAGTTGGCCCCGCTGATCCGACTGACTACACCCTGAAAACAGAGGGATGAAATATCCTGGTGCAAACCGACGGCTTCAAACAGTTTGGAACAGCGGTAGGACGCCACCGTTGAAATGCCCATCTTTGACATGATCTTGTACAGACCTTTGTTGATGCCGTTACGGTAGTTCAGCATCACGGTACGGTATGGTTTCTCGATGGTGCGATTATCTACCATCCGGGCCAGTGTTTCATAGGCCAGATAAGGGTAAATGGCAGTAGCACCAAAGCCGAGCAGTACCGCAAAATGGTGTGGATCACGGGCGCTGGCGGTTTCAACGATGATGTTGGCATCGCAACGCAGGCTCTTCTCCACCAGACGGCTCTGAATGGCGCCTACCGCCATTGGTGCCGGTACTGGCAGGTGATCCTGCGTGATGCTCCGGTCGGAAAGTACCAGCAATACTGCGCCGTCACGGACTTTGTTTTCCGCTTCGTCGCACAGTTTTTCAACCGTTTCCTGTAGCGTCTGCTGTTTTGGGTCGAACGTCAGATCGATCCTGTCCGCACGGTAATGCTGCTGATCCTGATTGATCAACTGGTTGAAATCGGAGTAGAGCAAAATCGGTGATTTAAAGCTCAGGCGATGGGCCTGACCCTCCGCTTCACAGAATACGTTCATTTCCCGACCGATACAGGTTGATAGCGACATAACATGTGCTTCGCGCAGTGGGTCGATAGGCGGATTCGTCACCTGGGCAAACTGTTGGCGAAAATAGTCATAAATAATACGCGGACGGCTGGAGAGCACGGCAAACGGGGTGTCATCACCCATGGAACCGGTGGCTTCCTGACCGTTCTCACCCAGCACGCGCAGGATTTGATCCAGCTCTTCTTTGCTATAACCAAATTGCTTCTGATAGGTTTCCAGCATGGTATCGTCCAGCTCGCGGCTACCCACTTGTTCATCAGGTAACTCTTCAAACGGCACGAGGCGCTTAACGTTCTTTTCCATCCACTCTTTGTAGGGATGGCGGCTTTTCAGATCATCATCGGTTTCTGCTGAGTGCAGGATGCGGCCATTACGGGTATCGATAACCATCAGTTCACCTGGCCCGACACGCCCTTTTTCGATCACTTCGTCCGGTTGATAATCCCAGATACCAATTTCAGACGCACAAGTAATCAGTTTGTCTTTAGTGATGACATAACGTGCTGGACGCAGACCGTTACGGTCCAGGTTACAGGCAGCATAACGCCCATCAGACAGTACCAGACCTGCCGGACCATCCCATGGCTCCATGTGCATAGAGTTAAAGTCGAAGAAAGCACGTAGTTCCGGATCCATATCCGGGTTGTTCTGCCATGCCGGTGGCACTAGCAGGCGCATGGCGCGCACGATATCCATCCCGCCAGCCAGAAACAGTTCCAGCATATTATCCAGCGAGGTGGAGTCCGAGCCAGTTTCGTCCACAAATGGGGCCGCATCTTGCAGATCCGGGATCAGCGGCGTTTTGAATTTGTAGGCACGAGCGCGGGCCCACTGACGGTTCCCCGTAATGGTGTTGATCTCACCGTTGTGCGCCAGATAACGGAACGGTTGAGCCAGACGCCAGCGTGGTACGGTATTGGTGGAAAAGCGTTGATGGAACAGGCAAATGGCTGATTCCATACGCAGGTCTGCCAGATCCAGATAAAAACGCGGCAGATCCGTCGGCATACACAGGCCTTTGTAGATGTTCACTACATTGGAGAAGCTGCACACGTAGAAATCGTTATCTTGTACGCGCTTTTCAATACGGCGGCGCGCCATGAATAAGCGGCGTTCCATATCACGTTGACGCCAACCTGCCGGAGCATTCACAAAGATCTGTTCAATACGCGGCAGTGAGGACAACGCGATTTCACCCAGGACATCCGGATTGGTGGGCACTTCGCGCCAGCCAACCACAGAAAGGGTTTCATTCTGCAACTCTTCTTCTACAATCTTGCGGGCGGCACGGGCCTTCTCTTCATCCTTATTAAGGAACATCATGCCGACGGCATAATTTTTCGCCAGCCTCCAACCATGCTCTTCGGCGACCAAGCGGAAGAAGCGGTCAGGTTTCTGAAGCAATAGACCACAGCCGTCACCGGTCTTGCCGTCAGCAAGAATCGCGCCACGGTGCTGCATACGGGCAAGCGCGTGAATGGCAGTACGCACTACTTTATGGCTCGGTTCACCTTCTATATGGGCGATTAATCCGAAACCACAGTTGTCTCTCTCTTGGGATGCATCGTACAACATATTCAGTGAACCTCCCCAGGCTCTATATGACTCTCTCCCACCAGTCAGCGGGCACCTTTGTGCGAGCGATATCCAACTGACGTAAATATAGCGTCAGTGGGTTTTGCCGCTCTCTTTTCCGGCCTATCGTGACGATCTCACAAGTGGTAATAACTTGCTTGATGAGGGAGTCTTCTTCTTACTGCATAAATATGACGAGACATCATCTCGTCAGGAAAGCTTCCAGCGGATTCCCAAATTAGCGAGAAACCCTGTTCAGGTCAAATATCAATATCAAACCTGACTTTCAGGGATAATATTTACTTATTCATATGAAAGATAAGCATTTTTACAATTAAAAGAAGGTGTTGGCAAGATACGAGGAGTCATTTAAATGTGAGCTGTATCACTATGCTAATGATGAATTATGACCGCGACATGCTGCTATATCTTCTCTTATCGGCATCTTATTCTGTTTGAATCTAATTTTTTACTTTATGTCACTGTTTTTTATCTTCACGTCATCTTTTAATGAAATCGGCTGGGAGGATAAGAAAAATTAATCGGCTGGGATATGATTTTATTTTCAATAAAAATGAATAACCATGCACTTTAACGCGCCGGAGCGGGATTGATCATAGTCATCGCGGTAAAACAGATGAAAGAGTAGGCTGCTGTTCCTGCGGGGGAAGAACAGAATATGCAATTACAAAAAATAATCAATATGTTTGGTGGTGACCTTCAGCGTCGTTATGGGGAAAAGATCCATAAGCTTACGCTGCACGGTGGGTTTAATTGCCCAAACCGGGACGGCACTCTGGGGCGTGGAGGCTGTACATTTTGTAATGTGGCGTCATTTGCGGATGAACACATGCAACAAATTAGTATCACCCAGCAGCTGGAGACGCAGGCAGGAAAGGTAAATCGTGCTAAACGTTATCTGGCTTACTTTCAAGCCTATACTAGTACTTACGCTGAAGTTCAGGTATTGGAGTCCATGTATTGCCAGGCACTGGAACAGGCGGAGATGGTTGGATTATGTGTGGGAACCCGGCCTGATTGCGTCCCGGACGCTGTGTTGGATTTACTGGCCGGATATCGGGAGCAAGGTTATGAGGTATGGTTGGAACTGGGATTGCAAAGCGCGAGTGATAAAACGTTGCATCGTATTAACCGTGGACATGATTTTTCCTGCTACCAGGAAACGGTTTATCGTGCCCATATTCGTGGCCTAAAGGTTTGCTGTCATCTTATTGTCGGTCTGCCTGGAGAAGATGCCAAATGTTGTCTGTCAACGCTGCAACAGGTTGTTGATACAGGTGTTGAGGGGATAAAGCTGCACCCGCTACACATTGTGGATGGCAGTATTATGGCTAAAGCATGGCGAGCCGGGCGGTTATCGGAACTGACACTGGAAAATTATGTGGCAATCGCCGGGGAAATGATTCGGTATACGCCACCGGAAATTGTTTTTCACCGGATTTCTGCCAGTGCCCGCCGACCCACATTGCTGGCCCCACTGTGGTGTGAAAATCGCTGGACCGGCATGGTTGGACTCAACAACTATTTGCTGGAACATGGTGTGCAAGGCTCTGCATTAGGCCACCCCTATCAGTATCATCCTGCCTGAAGACCGATATTCGTGGCGGTTCGCAAATTAACTGCTCATTTACCGCGCTCATTATTATTTTACGGTATGATTTGCGGGTCCACGACTAAGGAAAAACACTATGAAGCAAATCCGGCTATTGGCTCAGTACTACGTTGATTTAATGGTAAAACTGGGTCTTGTCCGTTTTTCTCTGCTACTGGCTTCGGTGCTGGTGTTGTTGGCACTGGTGGTGCAGATGGCGGTAACACTATTGCTCAGTGGTGAAGTCACCAGTATTGATGTTGTGCGATCCATCTTTTTTGGCCTGGTGATCACTCCCTGGGCGGTTTATTTCCTTTCTGTCGTGGTGGAACAACTGGAAGAGTCGCGTCAGCGGCTTGCCAAGCTGGTAGCCAAGTTGGAGGAAATGCGTCATCGCGACCAGCAACTGAATGAACAATTACAAGATAATATTGTTCAGCTTAATCAGGAAATTGCGGATCGTATCAAAGCCGAAGACGCTCGTCTGCTGATGGTGAGTAAATTGCGCGAGGAGATGTCTCGTCGGGAACAGGCGCAGGTTGAGCTAGAGCAACAATCAGCCTTGCTGCGTTCCTTTCTCGATGCTTCACCAGACCTGGTTTATTATCGTAATGAAAATAAAGAGTTCTCTGGTTGCAACCGTGCGATGGAATTGTTGCTTGGCAAAAGCCAGAAGCAGCTGATTGGTCTGACACCAATCGATGTTTACACGCCAGAAATTGCGGAAAAAGTGATGGAAACCGATGAAAAAGTTTTCCGTCATAATGTTTCCCTGACCTATGAGCAGTGGCTGGTATACCCCGATGGGCGCAAGGCCTGTTTTGAACTACGAAAAGTACCATTTTATGACCGAATGGGAAAACGACATGGGTTGATGGGGTTTGGACGCGATATAACGGAGCGTAAGCGTTACCAGGACGCGTTAGAGAATGCGAGCAGGGAGAAGACCACTTTCATCTCAACAATCAGCCACGAGCTTCGTACGCCGCTTAATGGCATTGTCGGTTTAAGCCGTATTCTGCTCGATACACATCTGGATACGGAACAGCAGAAATACCTGAAGACCATCCATGTCAGCGCTATCACGCTGGGCAATATTTTCAACGATGTCATTGAAATGGATAAGCAGGAACGCCGTAAGGTTCAACTGGATAATCAGCCGATAGATTTTGAAGGCTTTGTCGTCGACCTGGAGAATCTGGGTGGGTTGCTGGCGCAACCGAAAGGGCTGCGATTAAAAATGGAACTGCATCAACCCTTGCCGAAGAGCGTCATTACGGATGGTACCCGGTTACGTCAAATCCTGTGGAACCTGCTGAGTAATGCTGTGAAGTTTACCCAGCAGGGAAACATTGTGGTGCGAGTGGAGTATGGACCAGGTGATCAGCTGTGCTTTGAGGTTGAAGACTCCGGTATGGGCATTCCCGTCGATGAGTTAGAAAAAATCTTCTCCATGTACTATCA
Organism: Prodigiosinella confusarubida; assembly: GCF_002847015.1. Classification (GTDB taxonomy): domain Bacteria; phylum Pseudomonadota; class Gammaproteobacteria; order Enterobacterales; family Enterobacteriaceae; genus Prodigiosinella; species Prodigiosinella aquatilis. The sequence goes on along the minus strand of NZ_CP025085.1, from coordinate 83,296 downwards.
GGTAAAGGATCAGAATGGCGGCAAACCGGCCACCGGAACCGGCATCGGTCTGGCAGTATCGAAGCGTTTGGCGCAGAACATGGGCGGCGACATTCTTGTTACCAGTGAACTGGGCAAAGGTTCTTGTTTCACTTTGACAGTCGTGGCGCCAGCGGTGGAAGGAGAGAGCGCAGATGCCGAAGGTGAGGAAGACATACCATTGCCGGCACTGAATGTCTTACTGGTGGAAGATATTGAGTTGAATGTGGTGGTGGCCCGCTCGGTACTGGAAAAACTGGGCAATAGCGTCGATGTGGCAATGACCGGTCAGGCGGCGCTGGATATGTTTGATCCTGACGAGTTTGACCTGGTGCTGCTGGATATCCAGTTGCCGGATATGACGGGTCTGGATGTGGCTCGTAAGCTGCGTGAGCGTTATGCCCATCGGGATCTGCCGCCGCTGGTTGCGTTGACGGCCAATGTACTCAAGGACAAAAAAGAATATCTGGATGCAGGTATGGACGATGTGCTGAGCAAACCACTTTCCGTGCCGGCACTGACTGCCGTCATCAAACAGTATTGGGATCATCATGAAGGCGACGCCCCTGTCGTGTCGGAAGATATTCCTGAGTCGGTTCAGGAAAACACGTTGGATATCGCCATGCTGGAACAATATCTCGATTTGATTGGTCCGAAACTGATTCATCAAAGTCTGGCGATGTTCGAGCAAATGATGCCGGGCTATCTGGCAATACTGGATTCCAATATGACGGCACGTGATCAGAAAGGTATCGCGGAAGAAGGACACAAAATCAAAGGTGCGGCCGGAACGGTAGGGTTACGGCATTTGCAGCAGGTAGCCCAGCAGATTCAGACCACAACATTGCCGGCTTGGTGGGATAACGTTCAGGAGTGGATTGACGAACTAAAGCATGATTGGCGTCATGATGTTCAAATGCTGAAGGATTGGGTTTCAGAAGCTGAAAAAAAATGACCCCGACCGAAGCCGGGGTGCGCGAATTATGCGCCAACACCAGGGAAACTTGTACACCTGCAATCTGCTCTCAAAGTTGTTAGTTCGCAGGTGTGTGTGGAATTACATCTTCTGGCAACAAACACCATAGCAAATATAGCGCCGTTTGTTACAAGAATCATTAAAATGTGTTATGTAGATTAGTGTTTGTCAATCAAAAAATCAATTAGTTGATGTAATGAAATGAGGTTTATATGATGAAAAAAGTCGGCGTCGTACTTAGTGGGTGTGGAGTTTTTGATGGTTCAGAGATTCACGAAGCTGTCTTGACTCTGCTTGCAATTGATCGGGCTGGTGCTGAAGCTGTTTGCTTCGCTCCAGATAAGGAGCAACTGCATGTAGTGAATCATCTGACCGGGGAAGTAACCAGCGAGAAACGCAATGTTTTAGCGGAGTCCGCACGTATCGCCAGAGGGAAAATCCAGCCTTTGTCTGCGGCGGACGCACGGCAGATTGACGCACTCATTGTTCCTGGTGGGTTTGGTGCTGCAAAAAATTTGAGTGATTTTGCCATCCGTGGTGCAGCGTGCCAAGTTGATGAAGACCTGAAATTACTAACAAATGAAATTTATAAGCAAAACAAACCAATTGGTTTTATTTGCATCGCTCCAGCCATTTTACCAAAACTGCTTAAAACTCCTGTTCGCCTTACCATTGGCAATGATATTGAAACAGCAGAAACCATTGAGGAGATGGGCGGTACCCATGTCGTTTGTCCAGTGAATGATATTGTGGTCGACATTGATAACAAGATTGTGACTACGCCAGCCTATATGTTAGCGAATTCCATTAGTGAAGCTGCTACAGGTATTGAGAAGTTGGTTTCTCGTGTACTGGCTTTGACTGAATGAGGCCGGAGCGTTACCGCACTCGTCTTTTCGTGACGACAAAACGTTGGATTTCCCGGGCGATACTGGTGGTGTTGGGGTTCTGGCTGCTGGAAATATTATTGTTTGCTTTCTTGCCAGTACCTTTTTCGACTGTGATGGTTGATAGACAACTAACGGCTTGGTTTAATGGAAATTTTTCTTATGTGGCCCACTCCGATTGGGTCTCGATGGATGAGATCGCACCGGCGATGCCATTAGCTGTCATTGCGGCAGAGGATCAGAAGTTCCCGTATCATTGGGGATTTGATTTTGCAGCGATCAATGCGGCTCTCAGACACAATGAACGCTACGAAGGACGTATTCGAGGCGCATCGACCTTGTCACAACAAACAGTGAAAAATCTGATGTTGTGGGATAGCCGTAGTTGGTTTCGCAAAGGTCTGGAGGCCGGGTTAACGGTCGCCATCGAGCTAGTCTGGACCAAACGCCGTATTCTGACGGTATATCTTAATATCGCTGAATTTGGACCAGGCGTGTTTGGCGTCGAGCGTGCGGCCAGATATTATTTCAAGAAGCCAGCCAGCCGTCTGACTGCCAGCGAGGCGGCAATGTTGGCTGCTGTATTACCTAACCCTATTCACTATCATGCCAATGCCCCATCAGTCTATGTCATACGTAGACAGCAATGGATTTTGAGACAGATGCACCAGATTGGCGGAGAGGCATTTCTGAAAACGAATGGATTATAGTAAAAAGAGTATTAATATAAGTAAGTTGTGATAGATGATTTATTCTAAAGGGCGAATATGTACCCGAGTTATTTGCTGCTGTTGGCGCTCTCGTTATGGGGCGGCTTTAGTGTAATAGGAAGCGCAAGTGCTGAAAACAACAGGCATGCTTATGTATTTTTGGATCCAACCCAGCTACAAACGGTTAAACAGCAGCTTAAGCAACAGGTAGCAACACCTCAGACCCGATTGGCCTATCGTCAACTTTTATCGGAAGCGAACAAAGTACTTCAGGCTCCTAACCCCTCGGTTACTCAAAAACTTTCAATACCTCCCAGCGGTTCCCGTCACGATTATATGAGTCTGAGTGCCTATTGGTGGCCTGACCCGGAAAAGGAGGATGGACTCCCCTGGATTCGGCGAGATGGACAGGTCAATCCTGCCAGTAAAAATGAGCAAAGTGATGGTGTTCGACTGGCGGCTTTCACAGAACATGTTCAGGCGCTGACATTGGCCTGGTATTTTTCGGACAAGCCTGAATACGCCAATAAAGCTATTTCAATGATCCGTACCTGGTTTATTGAACCAGCTACCCGTATGAATCCAAATCTCAATTACGCGCAAGGGATTCCGGGTATTAATGCTGGACGTGGTGCTGGCGTTCTTGATGGCCGTTACTTTTCGACTCGTATCGTTGATTCATTGGTTATGCTGCGTCAGTCTCCGAAATGGACCGCACAGGATGAGCAAAAGATGCACCAGTGGATGAATGAGTATCTCACCTGGCTGCAAACTAGCAGGAATGGTAAGAAAGAGGCTACGGCGAAGAATAATCATGGCAGTTGGTATGCGGTTCAGGTTGCAGGTATTGCCTGGTATCTGAAGCAACCTGCATTGGTAAAAGCGATGGTAGAACTCCAGCGCCAGAAGCTTGATCACCAGCTTGCGGCAGATGGCTCACAGCCAGAAGAGCTGGCTCGCACTCGCTCTTTTCACTATAGCTATTTTAATCTGCAAGCGGTGACATCCATGGCTATTCTGGCAGATAAAGTCGGTGAAAATCTCTGGAAATATCGAACAGCAAAGGGGAGCGGACTGATAGCGATGCTGGATTTTATGGCCCCTTATCTGGACGAAAACAAGCTATGGCCGCATAAAACGCTGGACCGCCAAAGCAGTCGGTTGATTCCATTAATGCTGCAGGCAGATGCGGCCCTTGCCCAACCCCGTTACCAACAGCAGATTATTCGTGCAGGATATGCCTCATTACTAACGGGAGCAGAGGACTCTGACACAGGGAAAAGTGCCAGAAACGTCAGTGTTGAAACCAGGCGGAATATTTGGTTGTTATCACCGCCGACCAGAAAACAGCTTGCTGACATCGGCATTCTTGGTAATGAAACGCTACGATGATATTTAACGGTTTGATTCAAAATGGCCCAGTCTTGCTTGTTCAAGAATGGGCCATTTGTGCTCATGCAAGTTTGTCAGCAGTCTGACGGTTTTGCCATAACAGTGGGTCTAATCCAGATAGGTGAAAGCGGTAGTTACATGTTTTACACCACTGACTTTACTGGCGATTTCTGCCGCCGCCGCACCTTCACGACGGGTTACTATTCCGAGCAGGAATACTTCGCTGTTTTCCGTGGTAACTTTGACATCGGATGATTTCACTGTGTCACTAGCCAATAACTGAGAGCGTATCTTGGTTGTGAGCCAGGTATCCATGGAGGCAGTGCCTAATGATATCGGTTTGCCTTTACGGATTTCGTTATAAACTTCCGTAGCCCCTTCCACGCCCATAGCGATCTGTTTCGCCCGATTAGACAGTTCCGTATTTGGAGACTGGCCGGTCAGCAGCACTTTGCCTTGATAGGCAGTAGCCACCACGCGTGCTTCTTTACTTATTTGAGCATCTTTGCTTAATGCATTGGATACGCGCAATTCCAGCGTTCCGTCATCCACCTGGGTTCCTATTGTTCGCGGATCAGTCGCGGATTTTGTTGCAACGGCGCTGCCGACAGCCACAACCCCGAGACAGCCTTGTAGCAGCAGGGCTGCAGATAGCACGGCAATGCAAGAATATATCCTCATGGGTGCTCCTTAGTCGTTTTGGTGTGGAAAAAGCGTGTTATCAATTAAATCGCACAGACAGTTGACTGTCAGCATGTGCATCTCTTGTATACGGGCACTACGGTGGGAAGGGATGCGGATTTCCACGTCTTGTTGACCAAGCAGACCCGCCAACTCGCCGCCATCATAACCGGTTAATGCCACAATGGTCATATCCCTTGTCACTGCTGCTTCGACCGCTTTCACAATATCACGGCTGTTTCCGCGGGTTGAGATTGCCAGCAACACGTCCCCGGTCTGTCCTAATGCGCGAACCTGTTTGGCATAGACTTCCTCGTGTAATCGATCATTGGCAATCGCTGTTAAGACCACATTATCTGCACTAAGTGCAATAGCCGGTAAGCTGGGCCGTTCTGTCTCAAAACGATTAATCATACTGGCGGCGAAATGCTGTGCGTTGGCAGCTGACGTACCATTACCACAGCACAGAATTTTGTTACCATTAAGTAATGATTGAACCATGGCGACCGCTGCTCGAGAAATGGCGTCAGGCAGTGCTTCTGCAGCAGCAATCTGAGTTTGAATACTCTCGGTAAAACAGACTTTAATTCTATCCAGCACGTTTGGTTAACCTACTTTTCAGGGTTAGGAATCAGAAAAATTATGTGTGTGCGGCAAACGCATTGGGAATCCAGTCTATCTGATTACCGGTAATTGCCAGCACATCAAAGCGGCAGTCAATAGTATCCAGACTGCCCCCCTGGCGAGATAACCAGACCGCTGCCGCATGAAGTAACCGTCGCTGTTTCCGCCAGGTAACGCTGGCAGCAGCATCACCAAAGTCGGCATTACGCCGGTAACGAACCTCGACAAAGACCAGAGTCTGACGGTCTTGCATGATTAAATCCAGCTCGCCACCACGCAATGTCACATTGGCTGCCACGAAAACCAACCCGGCATGTTCCAGATAACGCCGGGCCTGTTGCTCAAATTGAGTTCCGGTGGCACGATGGTTCAGGATGCAGGTACCAGCTGTCCCTGACGGAATTGTAGCCAGGTCAATTTGCGGTTAATTACGCAGTCTGGTGTCGCACTAAGTGTACCTGTTGCACCTGCAATCTGATAGCCGGGCAGTTGTCGCATCTGTGTGAAATGGCTGGCTAACGACCAGGCGTCCATTCCCATGGCATAAAGGCGTACCAGAGAATAGTCATTTTTAAACTGATGACTAACCTGCTGCATCAGCGTCGGATTACTACCAGCCAATAGAGGAATTTCACTGAATTGCAATCCCTCCATCTCTAAGCGGAAGTCTGGTCCCAGGTCTGCCTGGTAGCTGCGTGAACTGGCATACAGTGCTGGGCGGTTCTGCGACTGAGTTCGCATGTCGATCATCGGTTTAATCAATGACAATTCGTCTGGTGTGGCAATAATGTAAACCGCATCTACATTTCCGTTCGTTGACACGCTGGCTACTGGTTGCACTTGCGCTGGAATAGTCAACCCCGCCCCGGTGGTTGACGGTAAGCTCTGAGCGGTAGATGTCATAACTGGTTGACCGGTGAGTGTCAAACCGGCTCCCCTGTTCATCGCCTGCTTTAACTCATCAACACCACCAATACGTTGTTGCAGCGCTGTTGTGCCTCCCAACTGCTGCCAGGTATTGGCAAATGCCATCACGACGCGATCACCCAGATTGCCGCGAGGTGCCAGGATTAACGGATGCTGTTTACCCTGACTGTGAATGAACTGCGCTGCATCGCGTGCTTCATCTTCTGGCGACAGCGCGAAATAACAGATGTTCGGACGGTTTTGAATATGCTCGGGTTGGTTAAGCGCGAGGATATTCAGTGTTGAGTTCATGCCTGGCAACTGGTCCACTTCGTTTTTCAGCAGTGGACCAACAATAAGTGAAGCGCCATCCTGCTGGGCCTGAGCGATGATGTTGGCCAGCGGTTGGGTAGACGTATCATAAACTTTCACCGTATTGGCCGGCAAAGCCGTTGGTGATGGAGTGGGCGCTGAGGCGGCGCTGTATTCGGCAGATGACGGTGGCGTCGACAGAGTATCATTCTGCGTCTGCGTCTGCGTCTGCGTCTGCGTCTGTGGTGTGGTTGTGGTCTGATCTGGTGTGGTCAATGCTGGTGCCGACGGCGTAGGTACTGCTGGAGTGTTGATGCTGACCTGGCCGCTTCTGGCTGCATTAAAGCCCTGTTGGATGGCATCGGCAAATACCTGTGCCTGTCCGTTTAACGGTAGCAGTAAAGCAATGTTGTTAACCGCGGATGGCTGTAGACTCTGTGCCTGGATTAGTGCGGTTGGCAGGGTCTTGGCCGCTGGGTGGTGTGGATAGCGTTTCTGCCAATACTCAATCGCCGTTTTTAAATCTGCCGGTGATTTTATCGCGCCTTGGTAGGCAGTCAGTAAATCAAGCCAGCCTTGCAAGGTGTTTTCGTCAGCTTTAATGGCTATCGACATCAGGTCCTGAGCACTTAGTTTTGTCAATGCGCTCCAGGTGAGATCGATATTTTTCTGATGGGCATCTCCTTGCAGAAGCGGCTCTTGAGCGATATAGGCACGAATCAGCGTCAGGGATGGATGCCCCTGATTGATGCTGATTTGTACTTGATAATAACGCGCTAATTGCGACTTGGAGAGTGACGCTACATTTAGTTGCCCCAGTGCGGTGTTGGCCACTGCCGCATCGTTCTGAGCTGCGGCGATTTCTGCGGTTAACAGGTGTTGTTCTTGGCGCTGGCTATCACTTAATTGGGTTGGCAGTGCGTTTAACTGGGCACTGGCCTGAGGCAGCTTGCCTTCCTGGAACAGGGAACGAATAGCAAGTAATTGCCAGGCAGCCTTGTTATTATCACTGCTTTGCTGCATTTGTTGCAGATAATAATCAGATGTCGCCCCGGCTTTACCCTCTACCTGTTGGGTAGACGGACCCTGTGGCACCTGGCTTGGGCAACCTGCGAGAAACAGTACCGCTAACATGACAGGTATTAAACGGCCTGTATGGGTATGAAAATAATTTAAGGAAAGCATACTGTATCCAGTAATGTTTTAGAGATGCTCAATATTAAATCGGCAACCCGGATGAAACAATGAATCAAGACCAACAAGCAGAGATTTCTGTCTCCACCCTGTACATTGTGCCGACACCCATTGGTAATCTTGGCGATATTACCCAACGGGCACTGGCCGTATTGAAACATGTCGATCTTATTGCGGCAGAGGATACCCGGCATACTGGTTTATTGTTACAACATTTCGCAATTAATGCGCGACTGTTCGCACTGCATGACCATAATGAACAGCAGAAAACAGAACAATTGCTAACCCGCTTACAGGGTGGGATGAGCATCGCGTTGGTATCGGATGCCGGAACGCCTCTGATTAACGATCCTGGTTATCACCTGGTCAGACGTTGCCGTGAAGCCGGGATCCGTATCGTGCCCTTGCCTGGCCCCTGCGCGGCTATCACTGCGCTTTCTGCGGCTGGTATCGCATCTAATCGTTTCTGTTATGAAGGTTTTTTGCCTGCCAAAACCAAAGCGCGTAAAGACATATTACGTGAGTTGCAGGAAGAACCGAGAACGCTGATTTTTTACGAATCGACACATCGTTTGCTGGAGAGTTTGCAGGATATCTGTGAGGTATTGGGGCCACAGCGTTATATCGTGTTGGCGCGTGAACTGACCAAAACCTGGGAGTCAATTCATGGTGCGCCGGTAGGTGAGTTGTTGCACTGGGTACTGGAAGATGAAAACCGGCGTAAAGGTGAGATGGTGCTGATTGTTGAGGGCCATCAGCCGGATGAAGATGCGTTGCCAGCTGAAGCGTTAAGGACGATGGCGTTGCTGCGGGAAGCGCTACCTTTGAAAAAGGCGGCGGCGTTGGCGGCGGAAATTCACAGTGTGAAGAAAAATGCCTTGTACCGGTATGCTTTGGAACAAGATGGAAAAAACGAATAAACAAGGATGACAATAGCGTCAATATGCCCTATCATCCGCGCCGGAGTTGACCAGACAGTCGCCGCTTCATTGCCGTCCCTTTCGGGGGAGACAGATGGAGGGGAGGAAAGTCCGGGCTCCATAGGGCAGGGTGCCAGGTAACGCCTGGGAGACGAAAGTCTACGACCAGTGCAACAGAGAGTAAACCGCCGATGGCCCGTGCAAGCGGGATCAGGTAAGGGTGAAAGGGTGCGGTAAGAGCGCACCGCGCGACTGGTAACAGTTCGTGGCACGGTAAACTCCACCCGGAGCAAGGCCAAATAGGGGTTCACATGGTACGGCCCGTACTGAACCCGGGTAGGCTGCTTGAGCCAGTACGCGAGTGCTGGCCTAGATGAATGGCTGTCCACGACAGAACCCGGCTTACCGGTCAACTCCACCATCTTTTAAAGCGGCACATAGTAATAGACTATGTGCCGCTTTTTTTTATGTGGAAACAATGCAATGACTGCCACCTCTTAAAGTGCCAACCTTCATTTTTCATAATTGATAACAAGTTACTGTCAAATTTATTGACTGTCTTTATCACGTTTATCTGACAGCATTTTGAAAAACATGTGCGTAAAGTAGTGTCCATATCGTTACCAATGTTAATTAAGGATACGCTTATGAGCACTTCCCGGATGCCCGCACTGTTCCTCGGACATGGTAGTCCGATGAACGTGCTGGAAGACAATGACTATACCCGTGTCTGGAGCCGGCTGGGAGAAACACTACCACGGCCAAAGGCGATTCTGGCAATATCCGCACACTGGTATACCCGTGGTACAGCTGTCACCGTGATGGAAAAACCACGTACTATCCATGATTTTGGCGGTTTTCCACAGGCGCTATTCGATACTCAATATCCTGCTCCTGGTGCACCAGAATTGGCTTATAAAATCCAACAATTGTTGGCACCGATTGCGGTATCCGCCGATCACGGTGACTGGGGGTTGGATCACGGGGCCTGGGGCGTATTGATAAAAATGTACCCCGACGCGAATATCCCGGTTGTACAACTGAGTGTGGATGGATCGCAGACGGCAGAGTATCATTATGAATTGGGCCGCAAGCTGGCTACGCTACGAGATCAAGGCGTTATGATCGTTGCCAGTGGCAATGTTGTACATAATTTGCGAATGGTGAAGTGGCAGGGAGATATGGCTCCTTATTCTTGGGCGGTGGCATTTAATGATTTTGTGCGTGAAAACCTGACTTATCGAGGCAAACAGCATCCATTGGTGAATTTTACACAGCATGAGGATGCGGCGTTTTCCAACCCGACGCCGGAACATTTCCTGCCATTGCTATATGTGCTGGGAAGCTGGGATGGTGAAGAGCCGATTTCAGTGCTGGTGGATGGTATTGAGATGGGATCGCTAAGCATGTTATCGGCGCAGATCGGCTAGCTATACAAACAAAAGACACCTGAATCGGTGTCTTTTGTTCAGTCCAGAATGATATGTGGGTAAAACCGTGACAGGTCCTGAGTGATCAGTTCACGATCTTCACGTAAACCGATGCCGCAAGGGATATCATCCACCAGCCAACTGCCGATGAGTGTATAGCTGTCATTGAATTTGGGCAGTGGATGATATTGTTGCACAATCTTGCCCTCTTCACCGTAAGGGCCATCCACTGACGCAATCTGTTGACCATTCTGGATGATCTGTATATTTGCTCCTTCACGGGAAAACAACGGTTTAATGACATAGTTTTCCATTGCCGGGTGATTGTCCTGTGCAAAGTAGGCAGGCAGCAGATTAGGATGATTGGGGAACATTTCCCATAGTAGTGGTAATAGCGCTTTGTTGGATATGATGCTTTTCCAACCGGGCTCCAGCCAGCGTACTCCGGCATCTGCCAGCTTGGTGGAAAAGGTTTCACGCAACATAAACTCCCATGGGTATAGCTTGAAGAGATTGCTGATGACGTGATCCTGTAGGTCAGTAAATTGCCCTTTTTCACCCAGACCTATCTCTTCAACAAACAGGAAGTCATTAGCCAGTCCGGCTTCTAATGTACAGTCCTGTAGATATTGTACCGTTCCCCGATCCTCTTGCGAGTCTTGACAACAAGTAAAATGCAATAGGTTAAAACCATGATTGATATGCAAATGTTCAAACCGCGCAATCAGTTTTTCCTGAATACTGTTGTACTGATCGGCACTCTTCGGCAGTTTCCCCGCATTAATCTGATCCTCAAGCCAAATCCATTGGAAGAATGCAGATTCATATAACGACGTTGGCGTGTCGGCATTATTTTCCAATAATTTTGCCGGGCTTTTCCCGTCGTAAGCCAGATCAAGACGCGAGTAGAGCGACGGTTGATGAGTCAACCATGAGTGTCGTACAAACTCCCAAGTATGTTTGGGAATGTGGAATTTGGTCAGCAGTTCCTCACTGTTCACCACTTTATCGACCAGTTGAAGGCACATTTGGTGCAGTTCGGCCGTGGTATCCTCCAACTCTTCGATCTGGGGCAGTGTAAACTGGTAATAGGCATCTTCACACCAGTAAGGTTCACCGTACATGGTGTGAAACTGGAAGCCGAATTCCGCTGCTTTTTCGCGCCAGTCAGGCCGTTCTGTGATGGCAATCCGTTTCATGTTTATGAACCTCAGCCACCCATAGAGCGGTACATTTTAGTGCTGCTGCTAGTGCGTCGCAGCGTGTTTTGTTTGGTAATCCGTTCGCCGAATCCGCCACGGGTGATGGTTGTGGTGGTAGGGGGTTTAGGGGCTAGTGCGGTTTTAGGTACCGTTATTGTTCTGCCGGTTGTTGCTTTACCGTAATCTTTACCGGAAGCGTCAAAAAATTTGCCATTGGCGGGGCTGTTCGGTGCCCTGGATGTAAACAAAGGTTGTTGCGCGTAACTCCCTCCGCCCATTAATCGACCCATCATATAACCTGCCATTAGCGGCATCCAGAAACTACCGCTTTGCTGCGGCTGTGCTGCCATTCCGGCCTGGGCAGGAACCTGGGTACACTGCGCTTCGCCAAATTCAGCGACACAATCTTCTCTTGTAGCATATTTGGGCGCGGTTTTTTCTGCTTCTTTCAGCGCGTTGTTATAAGACGCCAAACACTGTTCTTTCATCGATGGATTAGCACGCGTACAGTCGTCGGCATTTTGGTATAGCGAGACGGTTTCGTCAGCTTTTTCACATCCGGCCAGCAGAAAAACCGAACTCACCGCCAGGGCGATTGGTGCTATATGATAGTTCCGCCACTCTTTGCGAAAGTGGTCGTGACTGATATTTTGTGTTCTTTTCATTATGTTGTCCCAGAGAAAGGGCTCCTTGCCCAACATTAATCTAATGATTGTAAGCAGTTGTAAGAATAAGGGAACACCAAAAGGATTTAAAGTAATGTGCACTGTCCCGAAAGGCTCTTTACGCAGCTATACAATTAGTTGAGGACAAGATCGGGAAACAGAATTGTGAAGAAATGGTGGGGAGTCAGTGTACTCCCCACTACTAAATATTACGGGCGGGATTTACTGGCTGCTGTCGGTGAAATGGCAACAATGGGCTTGTTATCAACGAATACTGGCGTTGTGGACACCGGTTTCCCCAGTGTCGCGTTTAGTATTCGCAGGTCGTTTTCGTTCAGGGTCCCTAACGCGTCTTTAATATTCAGTTGGTTAATCAAATAATTATAACGCGCGCTGGATAACTGCTGTTTGGCATTATACAACGTGGTCGTGGCATCCAATACATCGACAATGGTACGCGTCCCTACCTGATAACCAGCTTCCATCGCATCTAGTGAACTTTGAGCAGAAATCACAGACTGCTTGTAGGCATTGATACTGCTGATGGACGCAGAAACGTTGTTATAGGAAGAACGTACTGTCTGAATAACAGTGCGATGAGAACTTTCCAGATTTTCACTGCTGGCTACATAGTTATCCTGGGCCTGCTTAACTTGAGAACTCGTCGATCCACCGCTGTATAACGGCAGATTGAAGCTCAGGCCTATTTGGTTCTGACCTATATTGTTGTCGACATAACTGCTGCCTGTGGCCCTGGAACCAGAATATTTAGTATTGCTCAATCCGGTAGATGCAGTCAGATCAAGTGTTGGTAAATGGCCACTTTCCGCGTAGCGAATCTGTTCGCGGGAAAGATCCTGATTGAGACGGGCAGAGAGCAAGGTAAGGTTGTGATTTTCGGCTTTTTTCAACAGAACATTAACCGGTTCAGGTTTCTGAGTATTAAAATGGCTGATATTCAGACCAGATAGTTGCGGATAGAATTGGCCAGTAATCTGACGCAGACTTTCAAGCGCATTATCCAATGTATTACGTGCGGAAACTTCGCTTGCCAGCACGCTGTCATATTGCGCCCGAGCATTCTGAACGTCGGTAATGGCAACCAATCCCACATTGAAACGTTGCGTGGTCTGATCCAGTTCACGATAAATGGACTGTTTTTGCGCATTATAGTAAGACAGCGAGTCAATGGCGCTCAGCACGTTAAAATAGGCCGTCGCGGTATTGAGAAGCAGAGTCTGCTGGGCAGTTTGATAAGTTACATCTGAGATACCAGCCTGCTTTTCCTGTAGGGTTAATGCCCGCCATTTTGACATATCAAACAGTGTTTGAGTTAACTGCAATGAAGCACTCTTAACATTACTGTTAACGTCATTACGATCACGGAAACCGTTGGTGTAAGTATAATCCGCACCTAAGCCCAACTGAGGTAGCAATGAAGAACGCGCTTCATTGATTTTCTCAAAGGCGGAATCACGGGTCGCCGCTGAACTGCGCAAGTCAGGGTTGGTTTCTCTAGCTTGCTGGTAAACTTGTAATAGATCTTCCGCCTGGCTTACAACGCTAAAGCCGCTTAGGCTCAGACCGATAAGAAGAGAGAGCAATTTCTTCATTTGCATTCCTTGTTGTGCCGCAAAGTTGCTATGGTAGCGCCATCTAGAGACGATTAGTGGCGAATTCTATCAGAAACAACCAATAGGATTAGGTAGCCGAATGTGCCATCGTATTCCAGTGCTATTTCAGAATGGCGATGGTATTTTGCCATTCTGACAGCTCATGACATGTTGGGCGCACTTCCGTGCCGTATATCATCCGTGTACGTTCCGGGGTTTACACGTTATTCACATGCAGACTGCCTATAATCATTATGCCTGCAAAATGGACGACTAAGTTCACGTCAATATCATACAGACACAGTGAGTATCATCCATCATTTCTTATCACTCAAGACTGGCTTCACAGCTATTTGTTAACGGGAGTTGAATTATGGCGTCCTCAGACAGGAATCTGGCGACTTTTAACAAAGACGATGTAGAAATTATCGCGCGTGAAACGCTCTATAAGGGGTTTTTCTCGTTAGAACACTATCGTTTCCGCCATCGCATGTTCAATGGGGAAATGAGTGGTGAAGTGAGTCGTGAAATTTTCGAGCGTGGCAACGCTGTTGTTTTACTGCCTTATGATCCGGTGCGTGATGAGGTCGTTCTGATTGAACAGATCCGTATAGCCGCCTACGATACCAGCCCTTCCCCGTGGTTGTTTGAACTGGTTGCTGGCATGATTGAACCTGGCGAAAGCATGGAGGATGTGGCACGACGTGAAACACGGGAAGAAGCCGGTTTGGTGGTGGGGCGATGTAACCCAGTGTTAAGTTATTTATCCAGCCCTGGCGGTACCAGCGAACGTCTGGATATTATGGTGGGGGAAGTGGATAGCCGTACTGCGGACGGGATCCATGGGCTGGCGGAAGAACATGAGGACATTCGCGTCCATGTGGTGAGCCGTGAGCAGAGTTACCAATGGGTAGAAGAAGGGATTATTGATAACGCAGCTTCTGTCATTGCCTTGCAATGGTTGGCGTTGCACCATGAAACACTGAGAAACGAGTGGGTGGACTGAATTTATGAGGCGTTATACCCCGGATTTCCCGGAAATGATGCGGCTGTGTGATACCAATTTTGCACAATTACGCCGTTTGTTGCCCCGTAATGATGAGGTCGGCGAAAGGGTGGTTTATCACATCCATAATGCCAGCTATCGTTTAACTATTCTTGAGTCTACACGCTACACTTCGCTGGTGAAAATTCAGCAAATTGCCCCGGCGGTAAGTTACTGGAGCCTGCCAACACTCGTGGTTCGGCTATACCATGATGCGATGGTTGCGGAAGTGTGTGCCAGTCAGCAGATCTTCCGCTTTAAAGCACGTTATGATTATCCGAACAAGAAGTTACATCAACGTGACGAAAAGCATCAAATTAATCAGTTCCTTGCTGATTGGCTAAAATATTGTTTGGCGTATGGTTCGATGTCGGTTCCGGTTTGTTAGACAGATTTCAGAGACAAAGGACATTATTTGGAAAGCCTGTTAACACTTCCTGTGGCGCGTGGGGCCAAAGTCAGGATTTTACAAATAACAGATACCCACTTGTTTCTCCGCGAGCAAGAAACATTGCTTGGCGTTAATACTTACCGCAGCTACCGCGCGGTGCTGGATGCTATTGAGGCACAGGGATATGAATTTGATCTGATTACGGCGACTGGCGATTTGGCGCAGGATCATTCACTGGAAGCGTATCAGCATTTTGCCTGTGGTATACGCCGTTTTGCTGTTCCCTGTGTGTGGTTACCGGGCAATCACGATTTTCAGCCTGCCATGGTGGATGCGCTGGCTGACGCGGGTATTGCACCGTCCAAACACGTCTTACTTGGCGATGACTGGCAGGTGATTCTGCTGGATAGCCAGGTGTTTGGCGTACCTTATGGTGAATTGAGCGACTATCAGATCGAATGGCTGGAGCGTTGTCTTGCTGCCGCCCCACATCGTTTTACTCTGCTGATGTTACATCATCATCCGCTACCTTCTGGTTGCTCATGGTTGGATCAGCACAGCCTGCGTAATGCTCATAGTTTGAATGCTGTGCTAGTGCGCTATCCACGGGTTAATACCGTATTATGTGGACATATCCATCAAGAGCTGGATCTCGACTGGAATGGTCGACGTCTGCTGGCAACGCCGTCTACCTGTGTGCAGTTCAAACCGCATTGCACCAGCTTTACCATTGACAATGTGTCCCCTGGCTGGCGTTATCTTGAGTTATTCCCGGATGGACGGATGGAAACCCAGGTGTTCCGCCTGGAAGGTGATGAATTCCGGCCTGATATGGATTCGGATGGTTACTGATGCCTACCTTGCTTTATCTGCACGGTTTTAACAGTTCTCCCCTCTCGGCTAAAGCCACAGCATTCAAGGCGTGGCTTGCGCAGCAGCATCCTGAAATCGAGATGCTGGTACCTCAATTACCGCCGTATTCAGCAGATGCTGCCGAAATGATGGAGAACCTGGTGATGGAGCGGGCCGGTCGTCCGCTTGGCATTGTTGGTTCCTCGTTGGGTGGGTATTATGCTACCTGGCTTTCCCAGTGTTTTATGTTACCGGCGGTGGTGGTTAATCCGGCGGTGAGACCGTTTGAACTACTGCTCGGTCATCTGGGTGAACAGCGGAACCCCTACACCGGAGAGCAATATGTGCTAGAGTCTCGGCACATTTATGATCTCAAGGTCATGCAAGTGGAACCGCTGGAGTCTCCGGATTTATTGTGGTGTCTGCTACAGAGTGGCGATGAGGTGTTAGATTACCGGCAGGCAGTGGCCTATTACACCGCATGTCGTCAGACAGTAGAATCGGGGGGCAACCACGCCTTTATGGGGTTTGAGCATTTTTTTGCACCCATTATCGATTTTCTGGGGCTAACGACTAATTGACCATCATGGCGTAGACTGCGGTGATAGTGTCAGAGTAAAAACGAAAATTTGCCTGTCATCCATGTGTAAGTTACACGCCGTCATTACATTTCAAACAACGACTTAACTCATTCAAATCATGACTCAATCAAGTTATAACGCTGATGCGATTGAAGTACTCAGTGGACTGGAGCCGGTTCGCCGTCGCCCGGGAATGTACACGGATACCACGCGTCCCAACCATATGGGACAAGAGGTTATTGATAATAGTGTCGATGAAGCATTGGCAGGATATGCCCATCGTATTGATGTCATTCTGCACCCCGATCAATCACTGGAGGTGATTGATGACGGTCGCGGCATGCCGGTGGATATCCACCCTGAAGAGGGTGTTCCGGCTATTGAACTTATCATGTGTCGTCTGCATGCCGGCGGCAAATTCTCCAATAAAAACTATCAGTTTTCCGGTGGCCTGCATGGGGTCGGGATTTCAGTCGTCAATGCATTGTCTCTCCGGGTTGAAGTCTCAGTACGCCGGAATGGACAAGTCTATGACATTGCATTTGAAAACGGCGACAAAGTACAGGACCTGACAGTGTCGGGTACTTGCGGTCGTCGCAACACGGGTACTCGGCTGCGTTTCTGGCCGGATGAAAAATTCTTTGATAGCCCGCGCTTTTCAATATCACGTCTGACGCATCTGCTGAAAGCCAAAGCCGTGTTGTGCCCCGGTGTGGAAATGGTCTTCAAGGATCTGATTAACAATACCGAGCAACGCTGGTGTTATCAGGATGGCTTGAACGACTACCTGTGCGAAGCGGTTAACGGCCTGCCCACGCTACCGGAAAAACCGTTCACTGGTTCCATTCTCGGTGATACCGAAGCGGTGGAATGGGCGCTGCTCTGGCTACCGGAAGGTGGCGAGCTGTTGACTGAAAGTTATGTCAACCTGATTCCGACCATGCAAGGTGGTACGCATGTTAACGGTCTGCGTCAAGGGCTGCTGGATGCGATGCGGGAGTTTTGTGAATTCCGCAATATTCTGCCACGCGGGGTAAAACTCAGCGCAGAAGACCTATGGGATCGCTGTGCCTATGTGCTGTCGGTAAAAATGCAGGACCCCCAGTTTGCCGGACAGACCAAAGAACGCCTCTCTTCCCGTCAATGCGCCGCATTTGTATCCGGCGTGGTGAAAGATGCCTTCAGTTTGTGGCTGAACCAGAACGTCCAGGAAGCGGAACAACTGGCTGAACTGGCGATCTCCAGTGCTCAGCGGCGTATGCGTGCCGCCAAGAAAGTGGTGCGCAAGAAACTCACCAGTGGTCCGGCATTACCCGGTAAGTTGGCGGATTGCACCTCACAGGATCTGAATCGCACTGAATTGTTTCTGGTGGAAGGGGATTCTGCTGGCGGTTCCGCTAAACAGGCACGTGAGCGTGAGTTTCAGGCTATCATGCCGTTGAAGGGAAAAATCCTCAATACCTGGGAAGTGTCCTCGGATGAAGTGCTGGCATCACAGGAAGTACATGATATTTCGGTAGCAATAGGTATCGATCCAGACAGTGACGACCTGAGTCAGCTCCGTTACGGCAAGATTTGTATTCTGGCAGATGCGGACTCTGATGGGCTGCACATCGCCACGTTGTTGTGCGCACTGTTTGTCCGCCATTTCCGCGCTTTGGTTCAGGGTGGCCATGTCTATGTGGCGATGCCGCCGTTGTATCGTATTGATCTGGGTAAAGAAGTTTATTACGCGCTGGATGAAGAAGAAAAAGCGGGCATTCTGGAACAACTGAAGCGTAAAAAAGGCAAACCAAACGTACAGCGGTTCAAAGGGTTGGGGGAAATGAATCCTCTACAGTTGCGTGAAACGACACTCGCTCCTAATACCCGGCGTCTGGTGCAGCTCACGATTAACGCAGGTGATATAGAACAAACCCTGGCGATGATGGATATGTTGCTGGCGAAAAAACGCTCTGAAGATCGCCGTAACTGGTTGCAGGAGAAAGGCGATAAGGTCGACATCGAAGTGTAACCCTACGATGAAAATCACGCTGGAAGAGATGCAGGCTTTTGTCGTGGTGGTGGATAGTGGTTCCATCACGGCGGCGGCTGAACAGTTAGGGCAAACGACGTCCGGCATCAGCCGTGCCTTGAGCCGTCTGGAACACAAACTGGATATCACATTGATCCACCGTACCACCCGGCGGCTTTCTCTGTCTGAAGAGGGGCAATTGTTTTTACAGCAGGCCCGTGATGTTATCCAGGCGGTAGAATATGCCGAAGAACAAATGGCACTGCGTCGTGAACAACCCAGTGGGCGGCTGCGAATTAATGCGGCCGCCTCGTTTATGCAGCATGTCATTGTGCCGTTGATCCCTGAGTTTCGTCGCCGTTACCCCCAAATTGTGCTGGAGCTGAATACCGATGATGTGATTATCGATCTGCTGGAACAGCACACCGATATCGCTATTCGCATTGGTACGCTGCGAGGCTCCAGCATTCATGCGCGCGCGTTGGGAGCCAGTCGGTTGCGAGTGCTGGCAAGCCCTGAATATCTGCGTCGCTGTGGCGTGCCAATGAGTGTGGATGCGTTGGCTAGCCATACTCTGTTGGGATTTACACAAATCGAATCGCTCAATCACTGGCCGTTACGTAGCGCTTCTGGTGATGTTTACCCGATCAGACCTGCACTGGCTGCGTCCAGTGGTGAGATGCTGCGCCTGCTGGCGCTGCGTGGCGAAGGTATCGTGCGACTCTCGGATTTTATGACGCAGGAGGATATCGCTGCGGGACATCTGGTCCAGATCCTTGAGGATGAAACGGTGGATATGCGTTTGCCGGTGAATGCCGTGTATTACCGTAATACCCAGCTGGCGGTGCGGATCGCCTGCTTTCTGGATTTTCTCAGTGAAAAAATCGCGCAACACCCACTATAGACACAGGGCAGGGTTGCGCGCTGGGCGTTAGGCCAGAATCTGTCCGAGGTGTTGACGGTAACGGATGATATCGCCAGCAACATCAGGCTGTTTCATCACATCATTACAGATAAAGGTGGGCAGTGGTGACATGCCGATGAACTGATTGGCTTTATGGAACGGTAAGTAAACGCCGTCAACCCCTACACCGTGAAAGAACTGATCTGGGTCGGTAAACGCTTCCAACGGGGCATTCCAGGTCAGGGAAAGCATATAGTGTTTCCCCTGTAACAAACCGCCAGAACCGTACTTTTTGCCATCGTCGGAGCGGGTTCGTCCATCGCTGGCGTAGAGTGAACCGTGGCCTGCCGTGAAGACTTCATCAATATATTTTTTCAGGATCCAGGGCTCGCCCATCCACCAGGCTGGCATCTGATAAATCACCGCATTAGCCCACAGGTAATTCTGAACTTCCTGTTGAATATCGTAGCCGTTATCGACGGTTGTGATCCGAACGTTATGACCACTGTCGCGCAGGAACGTCGCCGCAGTATCGGTCAGGGTATTATTGAGTGCGCCTTTGGAGTGGGCAAACGCTTTGCCCGCGTTAATCAATAGAATGTTATGCATGACAGATTATCTCGCCGGTAATCATGATGATATTGAAGATGGGTGTAGTCTACTCAGCATGACAGGTGAGAAAAATGTGCGATTGCGCACAACACTGTTGACTAAATAACAATAATGCGAAAATGGATAAACACGCCAGTCATACAAACTGCTGACTCATCAAATAGTAAGCATTTAGCATCGATGTATATCAGTTGGATCATAGTGACAGGGAGTGTCGTCACTCCCTGTCTGTATTGTGACTATCTGTTTGTCGTATCAATATAAACTGGCTTTACCGGTAGAACCGAATAGCGCCATTTTATAGCGAATGACTTCTTTGGCCGCCTTGATGGGTTCCGGGTAAATGGCATTGGGATCCCACCAGGTTTCACGGCTGAGGATTTCACGTGCTTTTTTAAAATAGGCATACTTCATATCGCTGGAGATGTTTATCTTACCCACGCCGAGTGTCACGGCTTCGGCGATCTCCTCATCCGGATTGGCGGAGCCGCCATGTAATACCAGCGGGATTGACACGCGTTGCGAAATATCCCGCAGGATGTGCATTTGTAGCTCTGGCTTCAGGTCTTTCGGGTAAATGCCGTGCGCCGTACCGATCGCCACTGCCAGCGTATCAACACCTGTTCGGTTGACGAAATCCTCCGCCTGTTCAGGTTCGGTATAGATGACTTTACTGACGCCGCCTTCTATTGTGGTGCCGGTATCGCCAATCGTCCCCAACTCTCCCTCAACGGAAACGCCGACGGCATGCGCCAGTTTGACCACTTCGGTGGTCAGCGCCACGTTCTCTTCATAAGGCAGCAGCGAACCGTCGATCATGACGGAGGTAAACCCACACTGAATGGCCCGCTGTACATGCGCAATAGACGCGCCGTGGTCGAGGTGAATCACAAAGGGCACTGGGCTGCGCAAGGTTCTTTCCCGTACATAGGCGAAGAACGTATCGGTAACAAATTCCAGTTCACTGGGATGAATGGAAATAATGGCGGGTGTATTGGTTGATTCAGCTTCTTCCACCACGGCACGGATAAAGCAGCTATCGGCGACGTTGAATGCGCCGATGGCAAAGCGATGTTCGCGGGTGGGTTTCAATATTTCGTGCATGGAAATCAACATGTTTTGTCTCCCTGTGTTGGATGATAGGTAAAGCTTTTCCGCATCAGTGAGGCATCACTGATGTGTCTTACATAAAACGGGTATGGTCAGGCGTTATGCTTTATTCGACGCGCCGGACCAACTGAGATACTCACAAACCACGTCTCGGCAGGCGGATTCCATCCTGGTCAGCACATCAACCAGTTCGGTTTCAGGATGCTGTTGTAATGTCTGCTGTAGCATCGTTTTCCCTGCTTCAAAGACCGCCGCACCAACATTGATTTTGGCAACGCCATGGCGACTCACCCGGCGGATATCATCCGCCTTGGTGCCGCTGCCGCCGTGCAACGCCAGTGGCACTGTCGATGCCTGATGCAGGGCTTCAAGGCGTTCAAAGTCAATTTGTGGTATCACGCCGGGGGGATAAATTCCATGGGCGGTGCCTACCGACACGGCGAGCAGATCAATGCCGGTCTGACGGATAAAGGGGATGACATCTTCCACCTGCGTCATCTTCACGGCGGCATCATCCCGGTCATACACTGGTGCGTCGGCGATATGTCCGAGTTCCCCTTCTACGCAGACCCCGGCGGTAATCGCCATTTGCACTACCTGATGCGTCTGACGAATATTTTCCGCCAGCGGAAGGCTGGATGCATCGATCATCAGGCCAGTAAACCCGGCTCGAAATGACTGGCCGATCAGATCGAACGCTGTACCGTGATCCAGGCTCAGCGCGATCGGAACGGCAGCTTGCTGCGCCAGTGCACGAACCAGCGGCACGGCAAGATGCGGTGGGAAATGCTGGCAGTGTCCTTGGTAGACATTGAGAATCAGCGGAGCCTGTTGCTGTTCGGCGGCAGCAATAGCGGCCCGGGCGGTCTCAAGGTTGAAACAGTTGATGGCGAGCACGGCATACTGCTGTTGATACGCGTCATCAATGATGGCTTTCATTGAGGCATACATGGTGGCTCCTGTTTACTCGAGGGTGAATTTAATGTCTTCATCACGGACGCTGGTATCTTCAACATCGTCGAACTCTTCATCTTCCTGAGTGACGCGTTTCTTGAGCAGCGATAGCATCACGCCGCAAATGACCGTACCGATGCCTAATGCCAGGCAAAACATCAGCGGTTTGGTAAATAGCGGGACGACGAACATACCGCCGTGCGGCACCGGCGCTTCTACGCCCCAGACCATGATCAGCCCACCAGCAATCGCCGAAGCAACCACGCAACTGGCAACGACCCGGAATAAATCGCGGGCAGCAATCGGGATCACGCCTTCAGTGATCATGCAGATACCCATGGGGAACGCGGCTTTTAGCGCCTCTTTCTCTGCTCGGGTGTATTTATAACGGGTCAGCAGGAAGGAGAGTGTGATGCCAAATGGCGGGATAATGGAACCGACAAACTTGACGGCTTCCGGGCCATAAACACCATCCACCAACATGCCGTCGGCGAACAGTGACATGGTTTTGTTCACCGGCCCACCGAAGTCGAAAGTCGCCATGGCTCCCAGAATAGCCCCCATCAGGAACTTCGAGCCGCCTTGCATGGATTCAAGCAAATGAATCAGCGCTTTCTGTAGCCAGACGATAGGTTGGCCGATAAATGTCATCATCAGTAAGCCGGCGATAATGGTACTGAGCAGCGGCAGGATCATGATGGGCATCAGCCCCTGCATAGAGGCCGGAAGTTTGATATAGCGACGCAGCAGAAGCACCACGTAACCGACCAAAAAACCGCCGAGAATACCGCCAATAAAGCCAGTTTGAATCTGACCGCAGATGAAACCCACAATCAGGCCGGGAGCGAAGCCTGGGCGGTCAGCGATCGAATAGGCAATCGCAGCGCTTATCAGCGGAACGATCAAACCCATACCCCAGCCGCCAATCTGGTTTAACATCCAGGCAATGGTGCCTGTTTTCTCTGCGACACTGGGGCCGCCAATCACCTGCCCGAGGGCGATACAGATCCCGGCGGCGACAATCAGTGGAATCATCCAGGAAATACCCGTAAGGAGATGCCGTTTTATTTCCTGGCCAAGTGTATTATTTTTGCCGTTCATAATATTTTCCCCGAAGAATGGTTATTCAGGCACGTGCTAAAGAGCCGGCGACTTTTTCCAGAAACTTGACTGGAGATTTAATGACAATTTCCGTTTTTACCCGGACGATAGGTTTCCCTTTAAATCTTTCTTCCCCTTTTATTTTGATATCGACAGCCAGAATAACGACATCGGCTGTGGCTATTTCATCCGGCGTTAATTCATTTTCTGTACCAATAGTGCCTTGTGTTTCTACTCTGATAGCGTAATTCAAGGCTTTGGCGCCTTTAATAAGTTTCTCACGCGCGATATAGGTATGCGCGATACCTGCCGTACAAGCGGCAACACAAACAATATTCATTTTGAGCCTCGTCTTATGTAGGGTTTACAAGGTCTGTTTCTGCATACTGACTGAACAGTTGGATAATTTTATGGGGATCGGACTCGTCTAACAGTTGAGCAATCACCTCATCGTCGGCCAGCGCACTGGCAACCTGAGACAGCAGGCGAATGTGTGTCGTGTTCTGATCTTCCAGACGCACGGCGAAGAGGATAATGCAGCGGACGTGGCTACCATCCAGTGTTTCCCAGGGAATATCCCGAAGTGTGCGACCAATGGCTAACGTAGTTTGTTTCACCGCCGCTGATTTTCCATGCGGAATAGCAATATGATTTTCAAAACCAGTGGAACCTTCAGCCTCGCGTAACCAGACATCATGAATAAAATCCTGTTTACTGCTTATGGCGCCATCGGCATATAACAGATCAGTTAATTCATTAATAACTTCATCTTTATTCGTTGCGGTCATGGCCAACTTTACACGATTGGCATTGAGTATTTTGTTGATATCCATTAATCACACCTCATAAATAAAATTAAGAAAATGAATGATCGGCCGTGGGAGATTGATGAACGGCCTGATGCAATTTATTGGCGATGACTTTTTTTGTTACGCGCTTAATATCATCGTCATTAAAAAAGGCGGATACATAGACAATGGGTATCTGCTGTTCTTCCAGGTGAATGGTGGAAATAATCAGTTCAACATTTTCCTGCTGGCAAAAGGTCACCATATTACTGGCTGAAACAACACCGACAATAATCCAGTCAGGAAATGCTCTTAGAATACGGCTCTTCAGCAGATGCGATGTGCCGACTCCGCTGGAACAGACCACCAGGATACGCTTATGGGCAATCTTCTGTTCTAACGTTGCCTGAAAGTGGATTGTCAGATAACCAATTTCATCTTCGGTAATGGGTGCCAGCTGGAATTTATTACAAACCTCATTCATTGCTTGATGAGTAATTTGGTAAATATCCTGAAACTCATTTTTGATATCTTCTAATAAAGGATTTCGGATATGAATGTGATATTTTAATCGGTTAAGCAGCGGTTTAATGTGAATAAGCAGTCCTTCATGCAATATATTGTCGTCACGTAAATCAAAGTGGACCAGGTTAGAAAATTCATGAATAAGTGTGCCAGTTATCTGACGTGATTCTTCGTTGGAGAATTGGTAACGAAGAAGCTGATTATCCTCCCGCTCTTCCATAACAATGCCGGAAGAAATGATATATTGATAAATAAACCAGACTTCATCGGAAGGTAAACGGTTATTGACGCGCTGTTCTATCCTGCTTACCATTTTTTTCGCAATAGAAAATATACGATTGTCAACCTGCTGATGAATATGATCTTCATCCATCATTAACGCTTTTCCCTGCGCGATACGGTGCATCATAATCAAAGTATGGGTGAAGATATTGATGTAATAAGGTTCACCAAGCGTATAGGAAAGCTGTTGTTCCATTTCCTGCAACAGTGTTTGCACAAAACCGACATCGTCTTCACCGAAATGGTTTGTCAGCGCTTTATAGCTGCCGGGATCGAGGCGAGAATGGTTAAGGTGACCGGGCTCTTTGTGCTGCATGACATCGTTGATTAACGAGACCATCGCTTGTCGCACACTGCTTTCACTGCCTTCAATATGCGTGCCGCTCTGGCTGCGAACCAGTGTTAATCCCAACGGTTGTAACCAGCTTTCGATGATTTTGAGATCGTTAACGATCGACGCACTACTGATAAAATAACGTTCTGACAGTTTATTGATCGACGTCTCATGGGGGGTGTCGCTCAACAGTTGTGATGCGATTTTTATCCGTCTGGCGTTGTTAATCAACGCGTCGGTATCGCCGTCATCTACAACAATCTGCTGTTCCAGCAATGTTAAACCCCGATCATCATCGGAAGTCAGCATGATTCCTGCACCGACCTTTTTGTCTGGATGAATATTCCAGACAGAAAGGAAGGTTTCAACAAATTGCATATCGCGATAGACGGTCTTTTCTGACACATCCAGGTAATGTGCAATATTTTTAACTGTTACATACTCTTGATGCTGTAACAGATATTTCAATAATCGGTTCTGGCGCGAGGTAAGTGGCTGCATCATATTACCCTTATGTTGAGTTTCAGATTTTCTGATGCTTATAGTCGATTAGTTTCTTTAACTTATTTCCTTTACGGTTATTTTTAGTCGGTATTATTTCAGGTAATTCTGTAATGATTAATCTAGTTGCGATAGTAAATCACGACAATACTAAATTCTGTCCATAAGATGAGACAAAATTAAAACATTGCTTTCAGTATCCGTTAATTGAGAACGTGATCACATTATTCGCCAAAATAAATAATTGTGACCTTATCCACATATTAATTATTACTTACATAATGACGAGTAAATAAGCATGTTGTTGCTATTTAGCGAATGACAGACTTGTTTTCCACCGCCAGTGTCCTGTTCCCTGTGACACAACATCACCAGATAAGGTACTATCCTCTCCAAACATACCGCTGTGTGGCGTGTCGGAAAGTTCAATAATCACGCCGCGATGTGAGGAAAATAAGATAAATGAGTGAGATAACTCATGACGGCGTAGAAAGCCTTGCGCTGCATACGTTTACTGAAAATGCGTATCTGAACTACTCCATGTACGTCATCATGGATCGGGCATTACCCTTTATCGGCGATGGTTTGAAACCCGTACAGCGCCGTATCGTCTACGCTATGTCGGAGCTGGGCCTGAATGCCAGTGCCAAATTCAAGAAGTCCGCTCGTACGGTGGGGGATGTATTGGGGAAATACCATCCGCATGGCGACAGCGCCTGTTATGAGGCGATGGTATTAATGGCTCAACCGTTCTCTTACCGTTATCCGTTAGTGGATGGACAGGGAAACTGGGGGGCGCCGGACGATCCGAAGTCTTTTGCCGCCATGCGTTATACCGAATCCCGGTTGTCCAAATATGCCGAAGTGCTACTGGGCGAGCTGGGACAAGGCACCGTCGATTATTCCCCGAACTTTGACGGCACCCTGCAGGAGCCCAGAATGTTACCGGCTCGTCTGCCGAATATTCTGTTGAATGGCACGACGGGTATTGCGGTGGGTATGGCAACGGATATTCCCCCGCATAACATCCGTGAGATTGCCGCCGCCGCCGTAGCGTTGATTGATAATCCGCACGCCACGCTGGATGTACTGTTGCAGCATGTCCAGGGGCCGGATTTCCCGACTGAGGCGGAAATCATTACGCCACGTGACGAACTGTGCAAAATGTATGAAACCGGGCGTGGTTCGGTACGGATGCGTGCGGTCTGGAAACAAGAGGACAACAGTGTAGTCATTACCGCCTTACCGCATCAGGTGTCCGGGGCCAAGGTGCTAGAGCAGATCGCCAGTCAGATGCGGGCTAAAAAGTTGCCGATGGTCGACGATTTGCGCGATGAATCTGACCATGAAAACCCGACGCGTCTGGTGCTGGTGCCGCGTTCCAACCGTGTCGACCTGGAACAGGTGATGAATCATCTGTTCGCTACCACCGATTTGGAAAAAAGCTACCGTATCAATATGAATATGATTGGTCTGGATAGCCGGCCCAGTGTGAAAGGGCTGCTGGAAATCCTGACCGAGTGGTTGACTTTCCGTCGTGAAACTGTGCGCCGTCGTCTTGATTACCGGCTGGAAAAGGTGCTGAAGCGCCTGCATATTCTGGAAGGTTTGCTGATTGCGTTCCTAAATATTGATGATGTTATTCATATCGTCCGTACCGAAGATGAACCGAAGCCGGTATTGATGCGCCAGTTCAGTCTGAGTGAAATACAGGCTGAAGCGATACTGGAATTGAAATTGCGTCACCTGGCCAAGCTGGAAGAGATGAAAATCCGTGGTGAACAAAGCGATCTGGCCAAGGAACGCGATCATCTACAGGCGCTACTGGCGTCTGAACGGAAATTGAATAACCTGCTGAAAAAAGAGATTCAGTCTGATGCTCTGGCTTATGGCGACGAACGCCGTTCACCACTGTGTAAGCGCGGTGAAGCCAAGGCGATGAGCGAGCATGACCTGACCCCTTCAGAGCCGGTAACGATTGTGCTTTCCGAAATGGGGTGGGTACGCAGCGCCAAAGGACATGATATCGATCCTTCCGGGCTGAGCTACAAGGCTGGAGACAGTTTCCGTGCCGCCGCACGCGGCAAGAGCAACCAGCCGGTGGTCTTTATTGATTCCACCGGACGCAGTTATGCTCTCGACCCACTGACGATGCCATCGGCACGTGGACAAGGCGAACCGCTGACTGGCAAGCTGATGTTGCCACCGGGTGCCTCCATCGAACAGGTATTGATGGCGGCTGATGATCAGCGGATGTTATTGGCTTCGGATGCCGGCTATGGTTTTGTTTGTACCTTTAATGATCTGGTCGCGCGTAACCGTGTGGGTAAAGCGGTGTTGGCGCTACCGGAAAACGCGAAGGTATTGTCACCGTTGGAAACTCATCGTGATGATGATCTGCTGCTGACCATTACTGAAGCAGGGCGGATGTTATTGTTCCCGGTATCTGATTTGCCGCAATTGTCGAAAGGAAAGGGTAACAAGATCATTGCTATCCCGGCCGCGCAGGCGGCCAGTGGTGTGGATAAAATCAACTGGTTGTTTATCCTCACACCGCAGTCATCCGTTACAATGTATGTCGGTAAACGTAAGCTCAACCTGCATCCGGAAGATTTGCAGAAATATCACGCCAGCCGGGGTTGCAAGGGAACGCTGTTACCACGTGGATTGCAGCGGGTGGATCGGATAGACGTGGATACGCCTGAAACGCCCAGTGACGGCAACAGTGAAGAGTGATTGTACCGGCAACGTGGAGTCAGGCGGGGGAAATAAAGTCGTGTTTTATCACCTCTTCTGTTTCTTCTTTTGGTGTCTTTCTCCTTATTTTCCGGCTGGAAGATAAGGTGTTTTAGGTCGAAGGATCACCGTGTTTTTATCGTGAAACCGCTGTATTAGCGGTGGCAGTTGGCTAATGAGGTTGTTATGTTATTCATTCTCCGGTTCCTGGTGGTGATGGTTTTTTCCATATTGGTCAGTGTTTTTGGTTCTGTTTACTGCCTGTTCAGCCCTAGAAATCCTCGTCATGTATCAACATTCGGCCGTCTTTTCGGGCGATTGTCTGTGGTTTTAGGCCTGAAAGTGGAACTGAGGGTGCCAGAAGCGGCATCGCATTACGGTAAATGCATTTACATTGCCAATCATCAGAATAATTACGATATGGTCACGGCGGCGAGTGTGGTGCAGCCACGTACTGTAACCGTCGGTAAGAAAAGTATACTGTGGATACCTTTTTTTGGGCCGCTTTACTGGCTGACCGGTAACCTGCTAATTGAGCGGGAAAACCGGACTAAAGCCCACGGCACGATCACCCAGGTGGTCAAACATATCAAAGAGCACAATATTTCTATCTGGATGTTTCCGGAAGGTACTCGCAGTCGAGGTCGTGGTTTGCTGCCGTTTAAAACCGGCGCTTTTCATGCGGCAATTGCCGCCGGGGTGCCAGTGGTGCCGATTTGTATTTCCACTACCAGCAATAAGATCAAACTCAATCGCTGGAACAATGGCCATGTGATCGTTGAAATACTGCCACCGGTTGATACCAGCACTTATACTAAAGATCAAGCGCGCAAACTGGCAGCCTATTGCCATGATTTGATGGCAGCGAAACTGGTACAACTGGATGCCGAAGTGGCAGAACGCGAAGCAGCAGAGAAACGTTAAATCTGAATAATATTGTCACTTTTTTAACCATGACAGTTGTTATGTCATGGAGGTAGTGTTGTCACTATTTTCTTCCTTAGGGAAGTGATGCATTTGCATACGGTTAATAGGTTTTCGGAGTCACTATGTCATTGAGCCGGCGTCGATTTTTGCAGGCTTCAGGTATCGCATTCTGCGCTGGGACCGTGTCATTAGCGGCCAGGGCCAATAGTACACAAAACGCATTACCTATTCCGCCATTGATTGAATCCCGGCGAGGACAACCGGTATTTTTGACGCTGCAGCAGGCGCACTGGTCATTTAGCGGCGGCAGGAAAGCCTTGGTCTGGGGAATCAATGGCAGATATCTGGGGCCAACAGTCCGGGTATTCAGTAATGACGATGTGAAGCTGATATACACTAACCATCTGCCAGAACCGGTAGCCATGACCGTCAGTGGTTTACAGGTACCCGGTTCACTGATGGGCGGAGCAGGGCGTATCATTCCGCCTGGTATGAATTGGTATCCAGTGATGCCCATTCGTCAGGCAGCGTCAAGCTGCTGGTATCACGCCAACACACCGAATCGGATGGCTCCGCATGTTTATAACGGTCTGGCGGGACTCTGGCTGGTGGAAGACCGCTACAGCAAGGCGTTGCCGATTCCCAATCATTACGGCCTGGATGATTTCCCGCTGATTATTCAGGATAAGCGGCTGGATAACTTTGGTGCGCCGATTTATGACTCACCCCGTCATGGCGGATTTCTCGGTGACATTTTGCTCGTCAATGGGGTTCAGAATCCGTTTATTGAGGTTTCCCGTGGTTGGGTGCGTTTGCGACTGCTGAATGCGTCGAATGCTCGTCGCTATGTGATGCGTATGAGTGATGGTCGTCCAATGCACCTTGTCGCTAATGATCAGGGTTTTTTACCCACACCTGTCACGTTAAACCAGATCTCATTGTCTCCTGGCGAACGGCGGGAAATCCTGATTGATCTGTCTCAGGGTGAGGAAGTGACACTGATTACCGGAGAATCCGCCGGGATTATGGATCGCCTGCATGGATTGTTTGAACCATCCAATATTTTGATTTCCAATCAGATTTTAACATTGAAACCGACGGGGCTACTGTCGTTGGTGGCAGATAGCCTGCCATTGCATCTGATAGCTGATAATGTGGTTGAAGGGAATATCAGTCGTACCCGTGAGTTCAGTTTAGGTGACACCCTACCGGGTATCAATGGTGCCATGTGGGATATGACTCGTGTGGATGTTCAGACTCAAGTAGGGCTATGTGAACGCTGGCTGGTCCATGCCGACAAACCGCAGCCGTTTCATATTCAAGGCGTTATGTTTCAGGTCCGCAGTGTTAATGGCGGCAGAGTTCCGCCGGAAGACAGTGGCTGGAAAGATACAGTGTGGGTGGATACGGATGTCGAACTGCTGGTCTATTTCAACCAGGATTCATCAGCGCAATTCCCATTTCTCTATTACAGCCAGATACTTGAAATGGCTGATCGTGGTTCCACCGGACAACTGGTGGTACGGGATAACTGACATATCCGGCTGGCCTCGTTTGGGAAATGAGGCCGGTTTTTAAATCAACAGTCTAATCGCCAGGATTCCGGTTTGTTCGTGAATATGGTGGTTCTGGTTTCAACATGGTTTCCTCATCGTATCGTCATGAGCACCGGAGACATTAGTGCTGAAGTTAACTGCCCTAATTACGGTCATCACCAGCGGTGGCGAGCAGGTGTGTCAGAAACCGTTGCAGCACGCCGGAAGGCGTTTCGCGTTTGCGCCAGAACACACCGACGCTGCCTTTCTGCTCAATGCGTGGCAGGGGTAAAATCGCCAGTTGCCCTTGTGCCTCGTAACGTCGTGCCAGCCGCCAGGAGAGGATCGATACCATTTCACTGGCCTGTACCATGTTGAGGGTGACGCTCATGGATGAACACTCCAGGTAATCATCCGGCAACATGGCGCCATGCTCCACCAACGCATTGTCGATACTCACCCGGATAGGCGTACCCGTCGGCCAGACAACCCATCGATAGCTAAGTAATTCATGCCAACTGATGCTGTTTCGCTGCACCAACGGATGATTCCGCCCACTGACGAAGCAGATGGGTTCGGTATACAGCACCCGATAATTCAGTGGCAACTCCAGTGCCCGGCCGCCAACACGTCCCACTGCAACATCGATCTTGCCGGAGAGCAGACTTTGCAGCAGCGGTGTCATCACGTTTTCCACTACATGTAGCCGTAACGTCGGGTAGTCTGCCGTTAGTGGCAAAAGCGCCATGGCGACGCAATCTGTCGCCACCGGGGAGCAACCGACGATCAGGCTGCCCTGAGACCCCTGTTTAAACTGCTCAATATCGACACGAGAGCGTTCCAGATCATTGAGGATACGCCGTGCGTGTTCCAGCATCAGCCGCCCGCCTGCGGAGGGACGCAGCCCTTTACTGTGGCGTTCGAACAATGTCAGGCCGATCTCCTCCTCTAATGCGCTGAGCCATTTTGATAAGGCCGGCTGAGTGATATTCATCATCGTGGCGACCTGCGAGAGGTTGCCTTGATCGCCGATACACACCAGCAGCCGCAGATGATGCACCTTCAGTTTTTGGGTCCAGTCACTCACGGGTATAACCTCCAGGTTATAGGTCGGGCGGAAATACCATTATCTTTTCACATCATCGCGCAGCATAGTATTCACAATTCCGCAACATAACTCACAAAAACAACAATAACCACATCCTCAACCCTACAATCGCGAGGCTAAAAGATGAATAAACCGCGTAGCATGACAATTCAGGAAGTCATTGATGCGGCACCTGTGTCCGCCTTTCAGTGGCGGGTACTGGTCTGTTGCTTTCTGGTCGTCACTCTGGACGGATTCGACACCGCAGCCATCGGTTTTATCGCACCAGCCATTCGGCAGGAATGGCAGCTTGATGCGGCGCGCCTGGCGCCACTCTTCGGTGCAGGGCTGTTCGGCCTGATGTTGGGCGCTCTGCTGTTCGGGCCATTGGCAGATCGCTTTGGCCGCAAGAACGTCATGTGGCTGAGTGTGGCGTTTTTTGGTCTGATGGGCGTGTTTTCCGCCTTTGCACCTGACATGACCACATTAACGTTGCTGCGCTTTCTCACCGGGCTTGGCCTGGGGGGCGCCATGCCCAACGCCATTACGTTGACCTCGGAATTCGTGCCTGCCCGCCGTCGTGCCGGGTTGGTTACACTCATGTTCTGCGGTTTTACGCTTGGTTCGGCACTCGGCGGCGTGGTTAGCGCCCAGTGGATCCCGGTGCTTGGCTGGCAGGGTATTTTGATTCTCGGCGGCGCCTTACCGCTGGCGCTGAGCCTGGTGTTGCTGTGGCTCCTTCCGGAGTCGCCGCGTTATCGCGTGTTACGCGGCAAACAGCCGGAGAAAGTGGCTGAGGTGCTACATAACATCACGGGAAAAGACTACCACGACGTGACATTTCGGCTGGACGAAAACAAGGCCGTAACACACAGCGGAAAAAACGCCGTCACCGCGCTGTTCGCGCTGGGCATTCTCCCAGTCACGCTCTTGCTGTGGTGTGTGTTTTTTATGAGCATGCTGATCATTTACTCCCTGTCGAGCTGGCTACCGACCATGCTGAATAGCGGCGGTATTGATCTCCAGCATGCAGCCTGGGTGACCACTGCATTTCAGATTGGCGGCACCGCAGGCGCTTTGTTGATCGGCCAGCTAATGGATCGCTTCAATCCTTACTGGACACTGGCGATCAGTTACGCCCTGGGAGCGGGATTCATTGTCCTGATCAGCACCAGTGAAGGATCGCTGTGGGCAATGTCTCTGGCGGTACTGGGCACCGGTATCGGCATCAGTGGATCGCAGGTTGGGCTGAACGCGTTATCCGCGTCGCTGTACCCCACTCACTGCCGCGCTACTGGTGTGAGTTGGTCGAACGCTATGGGACGTTGTGGTGCCATCATTGGATCGCTCAGCGGTGGAATGTTGCTGGCCTGGCAGATTTCTTTCCACGTGATGCTCTTGGTGATGGCCCTACCAGCCCTAACGGCCGCTATCGCCCTGATCATGTTGTGGATGTACGGACGACGCACAGCGTTCGCTGTTAACACCGCGCAAGTCTCCGCGCTCAGTAAATCATAAGGAGTCTGACATGTACGAAATTAATACTACAGCCACTGATCGTCGGGAACATTTTTATCAGGGAATCTCCGGGCTGAACCTGTCACCGCTCTGGGAATCGCTGCATCGACTGGTACCGCAAACGCCACATACACCCACGGTGCCTGCCTTGTGGAACTATCAGCAGGTACGTCCTTTCCTGATGAAAAGCGGCGAACTCATTGGCGCGAAAGAAGCGGTTCGCCGAGTGCTGGTTCTGGAAAACCCGGCGCTGCGAGGCAAGTCATCGATCACCTCATCCTTGTACGCCGGGTTGCAGTTGATTATGCCGGGCGAAGTCGCGCCGAGTCACCGCCATACCCAGTCTGCACTGCGTTTCATCGTGGAAGGCCAGGGGGCTTTCACCGCCGTGGACGGTGAGCGCACCATGATGCATCCAGGTGATTTTATCCTGACCCCGCAGTGGTGCTGGCACGACCATGGTAATCCCGGCAACGAACCGGTGGTATGGCTCGATGGTCTCGATCTGCCGCTGGTCAATTTCCTGGGCTGCGGTTTCGCCGAAAATTATCCGGAAGACCAGCAGCCGGTAATCCGCCCGATGGGGGACTACCTACCGCGCTATGCCGCCAACATGTTGCCGGTACGCTATCAGTCAGGAAATTCATCACCCATTTTCAACTATCGCTATGACCGCAGCCGCGATGCGCTGGAGCAACTCAGCCGCAATGGAGACCCGGACGAATGCGAAGGTTTCAAGCTACGTTATATCAACCCCGCCAACGGCGGCCATCCGATGCCGACCATGGCGACTTTCATGCAACTGCTGCCGCACGGGCTGACGACACAACCTATCCGCGCCACCGATAGCACCATTTATCACGTGGTGGAGGGGGAAGGCCGGATCACCATCGGCCAGGAGCAATTCATTTTCGCGCCGAAAGATATCTTCGTGGTGCCTTCCTGGATACCCCTCAGTATTGAAAGTCTGGCGGATACCGTGCTGTTCAGTTTTTCCGACCGCCCGGTACAGGAAGCCCTGGGGCTATTTCGTGAAAAACGTGGCTGATGCGCTATTTACGTGCATTTACTTGAATGATTGATGTTTTTTAAGGAGTTCGTTATGAGTCAGTATGTTTTTTCGCCTGCTCCACAGGTTGCTATCCCCATTGTCGGCAGCGACACCCTGTTTCCAGTGCGCAGGGTCTACTGCGTCGGGCGTAACTACGCCGCACATGCCCGGGAGATGGGGTTCGATCCTGATCGTGAACCGCCGTTCTTTTTCTGCAAACCGTCCGATGCGGTCGTCCCGGTCTTGGAGGGCGAAACGCTGATGCTGGATTACCCGGCGCAGACCGACAATTACCACTACGAAATCGAGCTGGTGGTAGCCATTGGTAAAGGTGGAAAAGACATCCCGGTAACAGAAGCGCTGAGCTATGTTTACGGCTACGCCACTGGGCTGGACATGACCCGTCGCGATCGTCAGATAGATATGCGCAAGATGGGCCGCCCTTGGGAAATTGGCAAAGCATTTGACCGTTCCGCCCCCATCGGGCCGGTGCATCCGGTGGCGGGTTGCCCAAACATTGAGCAGGCGGCGATCTGGTTGCAAGTCAATGGTGAAGATCGGCAACGCAGCGGTGTGAACTTCCTGATCTGGTCGGTCGCGGAAACCATCAGCTATCTGTCCGCCTTTTTTGAACTGCAACCCGGCGACTTGATTTACACCGGCACGCCGGAAGGTGTAGGGCCGGTGGTCAAAGGCGACACAATCACTTGTGGCGTTGAAGGGTTGACCGAACTGACTGTGGCTATTCGCTAAAGGCACATAAAAGGATGAAATCATGAAGTTATTCACCTTTTTCAACAGTTCGGCATCTTACCGCGTCCGCATTGCGCTGGCGTTAAAAGGCATTCGCTACGATGCTGTGGGCGTTAACATCCGTAACGGCGAGCAGTATCACGATGATTATCTGGCGCTAAATCCAATGGGCGTCGTGCCGGCCTTGATTACCGACAGCGGGCAGCAGATAGGCCAGTCACTGGCTATTATTGACTATCTTGATCGTCGTTATCCGGAGCCTCGTTTGATACCGGATGATGAACAGCAACGGGCGCAGGTGTTGGAGATTGCCTTCGCCATTGCTTGCGATATCCATCCGGTCAACAACATGCGCATCCTGCACTATCTGGGCGACGAGCTGGATGTGTCTGAAACGGAAAAAAAACGGTGGTATGCTCACTGGGTCAAACAAGGTCTCGGAGCGGTGGAACGCTTGTTGGAACGGGGAGATGCTGGCGACTACTGCGTCGGTGGGCGCGTTACACTGGCTGACTGTTGCCTGATTCCACAGTGGGCCAATGCCAAACGCATGGGATGCGACCTGTCTGCTTATCCATACTGCCAGCGGATTTATCAGCACTGCACCGCGCTACCAGCGTTTATTGCCGCCGTACCCGAGAGGCAGGCTGACGTCATCCCTGCATAAGTGGGGGATGACTCTCCTCGTTTTCACGGGGAGAGTCATCGCGGTCCGTTGTTATCTGCCAGGGTTAGTGTGAACGTCAGGGAAACGCTGCTGTAATTCTTTCCAATCTGGCGCTCCTGCGGCCCCCTGGCTGGCAACCACACAGGCCGCGACACGATTTGCCAAATCAACCGCATCATGTAATGACCAGTCGGCTGCCAGACCAGCGAGCAGGCCGCCACA
Source organism: Prodigiosinella confusarubida (assembly GCF_002847015.1). Classification (GTDB taxonomy): domain Bacteria; phylum Pseudomonadota; class Gammaproteobacteria; order Enterobacterales; family Enterobacteriaceae; genus Prodigiosinella; species Prodigiosinella aquatilis. The sequence goes on along the minus strand of NZ_CP025085.1, from coordinate 47,276 downwards.
GTGGGCATCGCCTGCACCAATGGTATCGACTACATCAACTTTATAGGCTGGCACTTCCTGAGCGGCAGCGTCGGGAGGACAAATCCAGGCTCCGGCCTTATCCAGACGGCAAATCAGCCACAGTCTGTTTTGTTTCGCGTAATGGGATGCCTGTGCGACGGTATCACCCTCGCCACACAGGTAGCGAGTTTCATCCCGGTTTAACGTCAACAGCGTATTTGTGCCGGGTAATGCCTGAAAGAATGTGGCAGGAATATCCGCGATCCGCGGGCCAGGATCGATCACTTTGCGTTGCGGTTGGTTCAGCAGCCATTCACGCAGGGCGGCACCGGTTTCTCCGGCAAGTTCATAGCCGCTGGCATAGATCAGCGCATTTTCTGGCGGTGAGAGCAGTTGCAGTAATTCTGGTGTCCAGATGGACTCGCAACCGGTAATGGACACAAACGCGCGGTCATTACCATCTCGCTCCGCCAGTGCCAGGCACCAGCCGTTGTCTTTTTCCTGATTGCGTAATAAAACGGGGAGGCCGAGTTTAGTCATGGCCTGCTCGACCATCTGCCCCCAGTGGCCGTTGCCGACAGGCATGCCGTTAATCACGGGAACCTGTAACTGACAGAGAGCTCTGGTGACGTTAAACGCACAGCCACCGACTTGTCGTCCACCATCTTCAGCTTCAATATCCTCACCACTGAACGGCAGACGTTCCACCGATAACACCATGTCGCATACGGCACCACCGATAGCCACTACGGGCACTTTTGCCTGAAAAATACTCATAGTTGTTTTTCCTGTGGCTTAATCATCAGAAATAACGCGTAAGTCACCAGGCTGATACCAAAAGAGATAAAAATGCCGAGACTGGAGCTGGCAAAAATGCCTTTTGCCAGTGGGCCATCAATGAATCCGGTTTTGGTGACCATTAATCCGCTCAGAGCACCTAACGCCCAGCAGAACAGCGGTACCCAGCGGACGCCCTGATTTTTACCGTCCAAACCGAACAGTGCCGCAGTGTTATAGCCGTGGTGCTGACGCAACCAGAGGTAATCCAGAATGAACATCGCCGCCCAGGCTGCCAGAAAGACGCCGCAAAAAATCAGAAACGAGATGAATGGTGTCAGAAAGTCGCCGGAAACAAACAGGACGTAAATAGACACACCCAACATCAGGATGGCGTCTATTGCTACGGCGACAGATTGAGGCACTTTGATACCAATTGTCAGCAGGTTGAGACTGGCGGAGTAAAGGCTCAGTACTGCAATGGTCACAATCCCGGCAGTGGCGGCCAGCAGATAGGGAACGGACATCCAGGGTGGCAGCACGGTACCAATCAACGCGATGGGATTTGCAGAACTGGCCAGATCCGGCAACTGTGAGGACAGAAGAATACCGGCCAGCATCAGAAGTACCAGTGGCAGACAAGCCCCACCTACCACGGCATAAAAGAGGTGGTTGCGTGAGGTAGTGGGACTTTGATAGCGGCTGTAGTCGGCACCAGCGATGGTCCAGCCTATACCTGTGCCGGCGGCAATCACCGAAACTGCCGGTAAAAAACCGGTCAGCCAATTGCCGGAAGGCATACTTAACACCTGAGCCCAGGGGGTGTCGAATAAAATATAAACCGCCACAATCAAGGTCATGGTGCCAAAGATCTTGCTAAACCAGCTTTGCATCATGAACAGCGTATTCTGGCCTAGCAGACTGACGATAATCGTCAGACCGGCAAACAGCAGCAGGCATACGGTAGTTAGCGTCGTACTGGCGCTAAATCCCAACGCTTCAAAGAGTGCCGCCAGTGTCATGGTACCGGTAATGACATTCACCGCTTCCCAACCGATAAGGTTAAACCAGCTAAAGGCGGTGGGAGCGATGTTGCCTTGCAGACCAAAAATGGTACGAGAGAGGGTCAGGGTAGAAGTACGACCGGTTTGGCCGGCAAAAGAGGTATAACCGACCAGGGAAAAGCTGGCAACGCCGACCACTGCCGCCAACACTGATTGAATAAAGGACAAGCCAAACGAGACGATGATAGCACCATAAACAATACCGAGGATGCCGATGTTAGCTGCGCACCAGATCCAGAAAAGTTGCATTGGGCTACCGGTGCGTTCTACCTCCGGCACCAGGTCAATACCGGTATTTTCTACTTTCCATGTTTTGTTTTGCTGGTATGTATCTTGTTGCTGGATTTCACCCATGTTGGCGTACTCCTTTTCAGCCTGAGCTCAGAGAGAATAGCGGCAAGGGGGATGAAATCAACCGAGTTGGCCTGATTGATTGTAGAGATCCATGCCGCAGGAAAAGCACTGATACCGTGCAACGCGCCACAAATAGCGGTTGCCATGGCACCTATCGTATCCGTATCACCACCAAGATTGGCGGCTAATATGGCACAGCGCTGGGGGATGGTTGCGGCGAGTTCGACAATGGCCAGTGCCATTGGCACTGATTCCAGAGTATCCATACCTGCACCCAGCGTATCATAAAGCTCTGATAGTGCCAGGGGATCGGGTAAGTCTCGAAGGTTCTCTACAAACGTGAGTGCCTGCATAATTCGGCGGCCCAATTGCGGGCAAAAAGTGGTGATGTGTTGCTGCTGAACTTCTTCCGTGAGTACAGGTAATTCAGCCTTTATTTCTTCCCAACTGGCACCTTCAATGGCACGGCTGATTGCCCAGGCAATGGCAAAAGCACCTGCAACAGCGATATCCGATTTGTGGGTAGGGCTGGATGCCTGTCGTACCGCGTCAATAAATGCCATTTTATCGGTGGTTGCCATCAGGCAGCCTACTGGCGCGATACGCATGGCCGCACCATTGGTTACACCATTGGCAACGATGTCATGAACGGAAATACCCGTTCGGATAGCGTTTAATGCGGCCTTGGAGCTGGGACCCAGCACATTTTTTTCAAACGCGTTGATGTGGTCGGCCCAAGACAAAATATGTCTGGCAATGCGCTCGGGCTCGACCTCACCATTGGCTTCAATAACAGCATTTAATAACGCAATGGCTTGCTGTGTATCGTCTGTATATTCGCCGGCAACAAATCCCTTCGCGGCGATGTTTTCATCAGGACCGGGCAGGAAATCGCTAATCCAGCCAAAATGGTGGCGGACCTTTTCCTGCGGCCATAGTTCTGATGGCATCCCCATCGCGTCACCCACAGCTTGCCCATACAAGCAGCCGAGGATGGCGTCGTGAGGATTTCTCTTTACGGTCATGAAATGACACCTGGTGTTGGCTCTGATACCTGATTCCTGTTTTTAAATGTACAAAAAGCACTCGACAATAGCAAGTCCAATTTAATGCCTTTATAATGCCAATATAAAGCCTAAAGACTTTGTTATTGTCTACTGGCACATTCAATGGGTTGTGATTCACAATAAATAATGATGTCGGATTTACTGCGATAACCATAAGGCAACTATGCAAGCGCTTTTGACCAAAGTACGGGGAATATTGGAGCAGCCATCGTCGGCTCCCCGTTATATGCAGTTGGCTGCTGCTCTGGAGCTGTGCATTGGCCAATACAATAATCTTTCCGGGCAGTTTTTGCCGCCGGAGCGACAGATTGTCCAGTCACTGGGGCTTTCACGTGTAACGGTTTCCCGTTCACTGGCATTACTGGAAGAAAAAGGGCTGATTGTGCGGCAGCAGGGAGTGGGCACTCGTATTACTCAGCAATTAGATTATTCACTGAATAAAGAGGACGTGGGATTTACTGCGCAGGTACAGCAACGCGGTGGTATCGCCGGTAATATCTGGCTGGAACGTACCCAATTGCCCATTCCTTCAGCGTTGATAGCAGAAATGAAACTGTCGGCTGGTGCAATGGTAACCAAGCTACGCCGGGTGCGTCTGCTCAATGACGAACCCATATCGTTGGAGACGGTATGGATCCCGCAAAAGTGGTTATCGCACCCCGAAGAAGTGGAACTTTCACTGTATCAATATTGGGCGGATCGCAATATTTTCCCACAAAACAAACGTTATCGGCTGCGAGCAGTGAGCTGCATGCCCGAGATTGCCGAACACCTGGGCGTTTTGGCAGGCACGCCACTGCTGTTAAGCCGTCAGCATACTTATAACGCTCATGGTGATCTGTTGGAATACTGCGAAATTTATTGCCGTAGTGATATCTACGAGTTTCAGGTGTCAGAATAAACTCCATCCACCAGCGACATGGCTGGTGGATGTTTGGTTTTGATAGCAGATGTTATTGACGTGGTGCATCAGGATCAGGGCCTAATCGTTTACCGCAGTCCAGCTTGGCAATTTCACTCAGCTCTTCTTTATCCAGACGAAAATCGAATACATCGAAATTTTCCTGGATACGGGTAGGTGTGACTGATTTTGGAATAACGACAAAGCCATTATCCAGATGCCAGCGGATAACAATCTGCGCTGGTGTTTTGCCATATTTTATGGCCAGCGTGCGAATAATCGGCTGATCAAAAACCCCTTCACCACCTTGAGCCAGCGGACTCCAGGATTCGGTCTGGATATGGTGAGTGGCATTCCAGGTATTGAGGGGACGTTGCTGCATCAGCGGGTGCAACTCTATCTGGTTGATAACCGGTAAAATGCCTGTTTCATCTTTCAGTCGTTGCAAGTGGTGGGGATGGAAGTTACTGACGCCAATGCTTTTGGCCAGTCCCTGTTCTTGTAGCTTGATGAGCCCTCGCCAGGCGTCAGCGTAGCTATCCTGCTGAGGTAACGGCCAGTGAATCAGATAAAGATCGACGTAATCCAGCTGTAGTTTGCGCAGACTCTCTTCCAACGCTTTTTGCGTATGTTTCTGATCAGCATTCCACAGTTTGGTGGTAATAAACACCTGTTCCCGGGGGAGATTTGCCGCCTTTAAGGCCTGACCGACACCCTCTTCATTCTTGTAAATGGCGGCGGTATCAATCGCCCGATAACCGGTTTTCAGGGCTTCAGTAACCGCAGTCATGGTCTCTTCATTACTGGCCCGCCAGACACCTAGCCCCAATTGCGGCATAAGGTTTCCGTCGGCCAGCTTGATCATCGGGTGCATCGTCATGTCACTCTCCTTTTCCGATGGTTTAATCGCAGTTATCTGCGCTTAAACGACGTTATTGATACTGAACCGGCAACATGTCCGTCATTATGGTGTTCTGCCGTTCAGTCAAGAAAATCGGGTATCTGAGGCGATGATGGAAGAGGTGCTTATCCGGCCGGTGTAATAAGCCCCGCATCGCGGGGCTTATAGCATTTACAGCGCAGCAATGATCGCCTGTTGTTCCTGTAGTTTAGCCTTGTCTGTGGCATAACTATCCAGTTTTTCACGTTCTTTAGCGACGACAGCCTCCGGCGCTCGAGCCACAAAGCCTTCATTGGACAGCTTGTTTTCGATACGGCTGATTTCAGCGTCGATTCTGGCAACTTCTTTCACCAGACGATCCAGTTCTGCAGTTTTATCGATCAGACCCGCCATTGGTATCAGCAGTTCAGTACCGTCCACCAGTTTGGTGACAGACACCGGACCTTTATCCCCGGCTGGCAGAATCGTGATGCTCTCCAGACGAGCCAGCGTTTGCAGGAAGCTACGGTTCTGTTCTACACGACGCTGGGCTTCAGCACTGGTATCACGCAATAGCACATCCAATGGCTTGCCGGGTGCGATGTTCATTTCAGCGCGAATGTTACGTATCGCTATGATGGCCTGCTTGATCCATTCCAGATCGTTCAGTGCCTGAGTATCTTCCTGTGCGGCATCAAATGTCGGGAACGGTTGTAGCATAATTGTGTCGGCCGTAATGCCCTTCAACACTTTCACTCTCTGCCAGATGGTTTCTGTGATGAACGGAATAATCGGATGCGCCAGACGCAACAATGCTTCCAGTACCTGTACCAACGTATGACGGGTGCCGCGCAGTTCAGCATCACTGCCACCATTCATCACCGGTTTGGTCAGTTCCAGATACCAGTCACAGAACTGGTTCCAGGTAAATTCGTACAACACATTGGCAGCCAGATCAAAGCGATAGCTATCCAGTGCTTCACGGTAGGCTTTCACCGTGCGGTTGAATTCCGCCAGAATCCAGCGATCTGCCAGCGACAACACTTTATCGCCGCCCTGCGCACCACAATCCTGACCTTCTGTGTTCATCAGTACAAAACGGCTGGCGTTCCACAGTTTGTTACAGAAGTTTCGATACCCTTCCAGACGCTTCATGTCCCAGTTGATATCGCGGCCGGTGGACGCCAGCGCCGCCAGCGTGAACCGCAAGGCATCAGTACCATGCGGTTCAATACCATTCGGGAACTGTTTCTCGGTACGTTTCCGGATTTTCTCTGCCAACTGTGGCTGCATCATGTTACCGGTACGTTTTTCCAGCAACGCCGCCAGTGAAATACCATCCACCATATCCAGCGGGTCAATGACGTTCCCTTTGGATTTGGACATTTTCTGGCCTTCTTCATCACGAATCAGACCGGTCATATAGACAGTATGGAACGGAACCTGTGGTTTGCCATTCTCATCTTTGATGAAGTGCATGGTCAGCATGATCATGCGGGCAATCCAGAAGAAAATAATATCAAAGCCGCTCACCATCACACTACTGGGATGGAAGGCTTTCAGTTCTGGCGTCTGTTCCGGCCAACCGAGGGTGGAGAATGTCCACAATCCGGAGGAGAACCAGGTGTCCAGTACGTCTTCATCCTGCCTCAACACGATGTCGTCGGCGATGTGGTTTTCACGGCGCACTTCCGCTTCATCACGGCCTACATAAATTTTGCCTTCGGCATCGTACCAGGCGGGAATACGGTGACCCCACCACAGTTGGCGGGAAATACACCAGTCCTGGATATCGCGCATCCAACCGAAGTACATATTTTCGTATTGCTTCGGTACAAACTGAATCTGGCCGTCTTCAACTGCTTCTACGGCGACTTTTGCCAGTGGTGCTGTACGCACATACCATTGGTCAGTCAGCATGGGTTCAATCACCACACCGCCGCGATCGCCATAAGGGACGGTGTAGTCGTGTATTTTAATCTCTTCTAACAATCCGAGTTCATCAAAGGCCGCGACGACGGCTTTGCGGGCGGCAAAACGCTCTAACCCTCGCAACTGAGACGGAATTTCATCACTGTAAACCGTGCTGGTTTCACCGTTGGTATCAAAAATTTCAGCTTCCTGACGGATATCGCCATCAAATGTCAGGACGTTGATCATCGGCAGTGCATGACGTTTGCCGACGTCGTAGTCGTTGAAATCATGCGCCGGGGTGATTTTCACACAGCCGGTTCCTTTTTCCATGTCGGCGTGTTCATCACCAAGAATTGGAATACGGCGACCAACCAACGGTAAGATTACTTCTTTGCCAATCAGATCGTTATAGCGTGGATCCTCTGGATTAACCGCCACGCCGGTATCGCCGAGCACAGTTTCCGGCCGGGTTGTGGCTACGACCAGGTAATCTTTGCCATCAGCGGTTTTCACACCGTCGGCCAGCGGATAGCGCAAATGCCACATGGAACCTTTCACATCGCGGTTTTCCACTTCCAGATCAGAAATGGCGGTACGCAGTTTCGGGTCCCAGTTCACCAGGCGTTTTCCCCGGTAAATCAGGTCTTCTTTATATAAGCGGACGAACACCTCTTTCACCGCATTGGAAAGACCGTCATCCATTGTGAAACGTTCACGCTCCCAATCTACAGAGTTACCCAGGCGACGCATCTGGCGAGTGATGGTACCGCCGGATTCGGATTTCCACTGCCAGATTTTGTCGATAAAAGCTTCACGACCATAATCATGACGGGTTTTGCCCTCTTCTGCGGCGATTTTACGCTCGACCACCATCTGAGTTGCGATACCAGCATGATCTGTTCCTGCCTGCCACAAGGTGTTTTTACCCTGCATCCGCTGATAGCGGATCATGGTGTCCATGATGGTTTGCTGGAAAGCATGACCCATATGCAGGCTGCCGGTGACATTGGGCGGCGGAATCATAATGCTGAAGCTTTCTGTGCCAGTATCGCCGTTAGGCTTGAAGTACCCTTGTTTTTCCCAGTGTTCGTAGAGTGGCTGCTCGATATCTTGCGGGTTGTATTTCGTTTCCATTATGCTCAAAATTCAGTGGGTTGGCGGTGTTGCCGTGGTCAATTGGAAGCCGACGCTGCGATAGGCTTTGTAGCGATCGCGCGCCAACTGTTTCAGAGATTCTTCATAAGGGACGAAGTCTATCACTTCATGGAAAGCGGTGGCAAAATCTGCGAATTGCCCTTGCAAATTAATGAGCAGATCACGTGGTGCATTACCACGGCGCTGAGGCCAGGAAAGTTCTACTGGTGCGCCTTGTCGTGGGCCTTCTCCCGCCAGGTTATGCGGTACAAAGGCGTGAGGATCTCGTTGCCACAATGCTTCGTCCAGTCGTATGGCCTGCTGTTCATCTTCACAGGCAATCAGTATGCGCTTTCCCGCACGCCAACGTTCCGCTGCCAGTTCACAGGCCAGTGCCTCGCAGGCGCTCAGTTCGCCGCTTTTACTGTCGTGTTCAAGAAGATAGAACGTTGTGTTTTTCATAGTTTCCTGTGTGTTTCCATCGAAGACTTCGTGCGCTTCTATTTTCTCCGGGCGGTGACGATGTCTTACGCAGGAATCAATCCATTTAAAATAAATACATTAATAGTAATGATGAATCCCCGCTTGCGCGGGGATTGCCGTAAATGGTCAGACATTCATAGGGACACATAACCATTGTAACGTACTGCCTTAGCTGATACCGCCCGTCAGTTTATTCTGCGTCGTTGAAACCCGCACGACTAAGCAGAAACTGCGACAGTAGCGCCACCGGCCGACCAGTCGCTCCTTTGGCTTTGCCGGAGCGCCAGGCTGTTCCGGCAACATCCAGATGTGCCCAACTGTATTTGCGGGTAAAGCGCGACAGAAAGCAGCCTGCCGTAATAGCACCGCCTGGACGTCCACCGATATTGGCCATATCGGCAAAGTTGGATTCCAGTTGTTCCTGATACTCATCTGCTAATGGTAACCGCCAGGCGCGATCGCCTGCCTGTTCCGATGCACCCAGCAATTCATGTGCCAGCGGATTGTGGTTCGACATCAGTCCGGTGATATGGTGGCCAAGTGCTATCACGCACGCGCCGGTCAGCGTGGCGACATCAATGACGACGTCAGGATCGAAGCGTTCTACATAGGTAAGAGCATCACATAATACCAAACGGCCTTCGGCGTCGGTGTTGAGCACTTCCACCGTTTGCCCAGACATCGTGGTTAGTACGTCGCCAGGACGGTAAGCACGACCGTCCACCATGTTTTCACAGCCGGCCAGCACACCAATGATATTCAGTGGCAAAGACAGTTCAGCGGCCATGCGCATTACGCCATAGACCGCAGCAGCGCCGCACATATCGTATTTCATTTCGTCCATGCTATCGGCGGGTTTGATGGAAATGCCACCGGAGTCGAATGTCAATCCTTTTCCCACTAGCACGATAGGCTTAGTATCAACTGACGGATCGCCCTTATATTCGACGACAGACATCAGTGATTCGTGCTGTGAGCCCTGGCCAACAGCCAGATAGGCGTTCATTCCCAGTTCTTTCATCTGCTGTTCGCCAATCACGCGGGTGGTGATATGGTCGTAGGTATCGGCCAACTGACGCGCCTGAGACGCCAGATAAGCGGCATTACAGATATTAGGCGGCATGTTGCCTAGATCTTTTGCGGCTTTGATACCAGCAGCAATTGCCAAACCGTGCTGAATGGCGCGTTCGCCGGAAGTCAGTTCACGGCGAGTGGGAACGTTAAACACCATTTTACGCAGTGGACGGCGAGGTTCGACTTTGTTGGTTTTTAACTGATCGAAGGTATAAAGCGTTTCTTTGGCGGTTTCGATGGCCTGACGTACTTTCCAGTAAGTGTTGCGGCTTTTTACATGTAACTCGGTCAGAAAACATACGGCTTCCATTGAGCCGGTATCGTTGAGTGCATTGATGGTTTTCTGAATTACCTGTTTGTATTGGCGTTCGTCAAGCTCGCGTTCTTTTCCGCAACCGATCAGCAAGATGCGTTCGGAAAGAATATTCGGTACATGGTGCAGGAGCAATGATTGTCCTACCTTGCCCTCAAGCTCGCCGCGGCGAAGTAACGCGCTGATGTAGCCGTCACTGATTTTATCGAGTTGTTCAGCGATAGGGGACAGACGACGCGGTTCAAACACGCCGACGACAATGCAAGCACTGCGTTGTTTTTCCGGGCTACCGCTTTTTACGCTGAACTCCATGTACTCTCCTGAATCTTAAAGACAAAAACGGGAACTACGGCTAGAATATGATACTCCGTAATACTTCCCGTCGTTGCGTTAACATAACCTGTGTTAATCTAAACGACGTAGCGAATCTGTTTTGGTGATTATAAGCAGGTTCTGATAGAACACCCCGAATGCAGGATGTCGTAATATTATTGTCGCTATGAAGGTTGCCACAAATGAGTATAAATGGCGAGTTAGCGAAAAAACTATCGACTTTCCTGCAAAAAGACAAGTTTTCACAGGCGTAATTGAACGTGATCATCATTCGATATCTGGTACGGGAAACTTTCAAGAGCCAAGTAGCCATTCTTTTTATTCTGCTGCTGATTTTTTTCTGTCAAAAATTAGTACGAATATTAGGCGCTGCGGTTGATGGCGATATTCCGACAAATTTGGTTTTATCCCTGTTGGGGCTGGGTATCCCGGAGATGGCGCAGCTTATTCTGCCGTTGAGCCTGTTCCTCGGATTATTGATGGCCTATGGCCGTTTATACTCTGAAAGTGAAATCACAGTCATGCATGCCTGCGGGATGGGGAAGAATGTCCTGCTGAAGGCGGCGTTATTGTTGTCTATATTCACTGTCGTACTGGCGACGGTGAATGTCTTATGGCTGAGCCCCTGGTCCTCGCGTCATCAGGATGAAGTGTTGGCGGAGGCGAAAGCCAACCCCGGAATGGCAACGTTGGCGGAAGGGCAGTTTCAATCGACTCAGGATGGCAACTCTGTGCTGTTTGTCAGCAATGTCAACGGCCAGGAGTTCGAACATGTATTTTTGGCACAGTTGCACCCCCGCGATAATAGCCGTCCATCTGTGGTGGTGGCAGACCGTGGTCATGTTTCACAGAATAGTGATGGTTCCCAGATTGTCACGCTGAATAAGGGTACCCGCTATGAAGGTACGGCTATGCTGCGCGATTTTCGCATCACGGATTTTAAAGACTATAAGGCTGTCGTGGGTCATCAGGCAGTGGCAGTTGATCCCAGTAATGTAGAACAGATGAGCATGAAAACGCTGTGGCACTCCAAAGATATTAATGCCAGAGCTGAGTTTCATTGGCGTTTGACGCTGATCGTTTCTGTTTTAGTGATGGCTATAATGGTGGTGCCACTCAGTGTGGTTAACCCGCGTCAGGGGCGTGTGTTGAGTATGCTCCCGGCAATGTTGCTCTACCTGATTTTCTTTTTGTTACAGAGCTCGTTACGTTCCAATGCTGGCAAAGGTAAGCTCGACCCGATGATATGGATGTGGTTTACCAACCTGGTCTATTTCGCTATTGCAGTGGGACTCAACCTGTGGGATAGCGTTCCTGCGCGTAAAGTACGGGCCCGTCTGAATCTGAGAGGGGCGGCCTGATGTTTGGTGTATTAGATCGTTATATCGGTAAAACCATTTTTAATACCATCATGATGACTTTGTTCATGTTGGTTTCGTTGTCTGGCATCATTAAGTTTGTTGATCAGTTACGTAAGGTAGGAGAGGGCGGTTATTCGGTGATGGGTGCCGGTATATACACACTGCTCAGTGTGCCGAAAGACATTGAAATATTTTTCCCGATGGCGGCTTTATTGGGTGCGTTGTTAGGGTTGGGAACACTGGCTACCCGTAGTGAATTAGTGGTGATGCAGGCCTCTGGTTTTACCCGTCTACAAATTGCTGGTTCGGTAATGAAAACCGCCATTCCGCTGGTACTGCTGACGATGATGATAGGTGAGTGGGGCGCGCCACAAGGCGAGCAGTTAGCGCGTGATTATCGTTCCCAGATGATGTACGGTGGTTCCATGCTTTCCTCCCAAAATGGATTATGGGCCAAAGACGGCAACGATTTTGTGTATATTCAGCGGGTCGTGAGTGACACTGAGCTTGCCGGGGTGAATATTTACCATTTCGACAAAAATGATAAATTGCTTTTTGTCCGTTATGCCGCTTCCGCCAATTTCGATGATGGTGTCTGGAAGCTGTCTCAGGTTGAAGAGTCTGATCTCCAAAACAGCAAACAGATTGGTGGTAGCCAGATGCTCAGTGGCGTGTGGAAAACCAATCTGACGCCAGACAAATTGAGTGCGGTAGCCCTTGACCCCAGTGCGCTCTCTATTCATGGTTTGTACAACTATATTAAATATCTTAAACAGAGTGGGCAGGAATCTAATCGCTATCAGCTCAACATGTGGAGCAAGCTGTTTTCACCCTTTTCTGTAGCGGTGATGATGCTAATGGCACTATCCTTTATTTTCGGTCCATTGCGCAGTGTATCGGCAGGTATGAGGATAGTGATTGGTATCAGCTTCGGTTTCCTGTTTTATGTGCTGGATCAGATCTTCGGACCGTTGAGTCTGGTGTATCACATTCCGCCGATCCTGGGGGCATTACTGCCAAGTACGCTATTCCTGGTTATCAGCATTTTGTTGTTGCTCAAGCGTCGATAAAGCTGCTGATGCATCAGCAACCACCTGATGCGACACATCATAATTGCGAGATAATGTACAAAGAGACGATTTTTTCAGCATTCAAGTCAGATATTTATGGATTAGGGTTGCGCAAGCGTAATGCCACGGTATAATCCACGACGTTTTCCGCATACTACTTCAGTGCCGAAGTGGCGAAATCGGTAGACGCAGTTGATTCAAAATCAACCGCCGCAAGGTGTGCCGGTTCGAGTCCGGCCTTCGGCACCAACAGTATGTAAATAGACCTCAACTGAGGTCTTTTTTTATGCCTGAAATCCGCGCTACACAAGGCTTTGCCCGAATTTTCTGTCAACGGAAGTCAACCTGACTCCACCCACATCAATCTGCTTGTGAGTATAGAACCGAGTATATATGCTGGTTCGATATTGCTTATATACTCACAGCAGGATTATGGAAGGACAACCACTATGGCCCTGACAGATACCAAGGTACGTTCTGCTAAACCTGAAGAAAAAGAGTATTCGTTGGTTGATGGCGATGGCATGTTTTTGCTGGTTCATCCCAACGGCTCAAAATACTGGCGCTTTCGTTTTCGCTTCGGTGGCAAACAACACCTGATGGCGTTTGGCGTCTATCCCGAAGTTTCACTGGCTGATGCAAGGCAAAAGCGAGAAGCCGCCAGAAAGTTGGTTGCTGCGGGCATTGATCCGCGTGAGCAAAAACGTGCGGTGCAAGAAGAACAAGCGAAAGCGGTATTCACCTTTGAGTTCGTAGCCCGAGAGTGGCACGCCACCAATAAAAAGTGGTCGGAAGAGCACAGCAGGCGAGTACTGAAAAGTCTGGAAGATAATCTTTTCTCTGCTATTGGCAAACGTAACGTTGCCGAGCTTAAAACGCGTGACCTGTTAGCGCCTATCAAGACGGTGGAACAGTCGGGCCGCCTCGAAGTCGCGTCACGGCTTCAGCAACGCACGACAGCGATAATGCGCTACGCCGTACAGAGTGGATTAATCGACTACAACCCAGCACAGGAAATGGCAGGTGCAGTTGCATCGAGCAATCGGCAACATCGCCCGGCACTGGAGCTAAAGCGTACTCCTGAACTGCTTCAGCGCATTGATAGCTACACCGGCAGACCGTTAACCCGCTTGTCGGTAGAATTGACGCTATTGATCTTTATCCGCTCCAGCGAACTGCGTTTTGCCCGTTGGTCGGAGATCGATTTTGAAACTTCAATGTGGACCATTCCCCCTGAGCGTGAACCCATCGAAGGTGTGAAACATTCCCATCGCGGTTCTAAAATGCGTACTCCGCACTTGGTGCCACTTTCCCGGCAGGCGTTGGTTATCCTCAAGCAAATACAGCAAGTTAGCGGTGACCATGAACTGATCTTTATTGGCGATCACAATCCGCGTAAGCCCATGAGCGAAAACACGGTGAATAACGCGCTGCGGGTAATGGGGTATGACACTAAGGTTGAAGTCTGCGGCCACGGTTTTCGTACTATGGCTTGTAGCTCTTTGATTGAATCAGGATTGTGGTCTAGGGATGCGGTAGAGCGGCAGATGAGCCATATGGAACGTAACTCTGTGCGTGCGGCTTATATTCATAAGGCCGAGCATCTTGATGAGCGCAGACTGATGCTGCAGTGGTGGGCGGATTTTCTGGATGCTAATCGGGAGAAGGGGGTTAGTCCGTTTGACTTTGGGAAGCCAACCGGGAAATGATAAAACCGGGGTAAACCCTCAGCAGAGTTATTTTCGTACTTCAGAAGTAAATTACTTGGTATCACGGCATGATATTGAGTAACGGTCAGAAGGCTACATTAAGTTCAGAATTACTGGTATAAGGAACTTTTCCTGAAGGAACAAGTTTCGCGGCAGCGTTTAAATGTACATCCTGATCGTCGAAGAAAATATGTGGTTTAAAAGCCTTAAGAACTTTCGTTTTTTCTACACCGCCCAGAAAAAAAGCTTCATCAACATAAACCCCCCAGCTCCTCAGCGTTTTGATTACACGCATTTCAGACGGACTGTTTCGAGCCGTGACCAGGGCGATGCGGACAGGAGAGTATTCAATACGTGTCGGTAATCGATCTTGGAGCTTTGCTAGTTTTTTAAGCAATGTGGCGTATGGGCCTTCAGCCATGGGGATATCTTGCTGTGCGTCTTCCTGAGCATGAAATGCCGCTATTCCCTGAGTTTTATAGACCAGTTCACTTTTATCGGAGAAAAGGACTGCATCGCCATCAAAAGCAATGCGTACCTGCCCTTCTGGGATATCGGAAGCATCAGAGGGTGGATCTCTCAAGACGGCGGCGGCGCAAAAGCGGGAGTCGATGACTTTTTGAGCATCTTCAACGTTAGTCGTTAGAAAAAGATCAACATCAAACGCATCAAGATAATCAGCGACAGTTTCTCCCGCAGTGAAGGCTGAGCGGGTGATATCAAGCTTATCATGACGAATAGTATTCAGAACCCGGATACCAGTATCTGGGCTGTTACGTGACATTACAACTACCTCAACAAGTGGTGATTTATCGTCTGGCTCGCGATACTGATTTAACCCTAGAAGCGCCTTTACCAAAGGGTAACCGGTACCGGGTTTTAAAGGTTGGTTTTCGTGCTCCAGCATATAGGCTCGATATTTTTCAATAGCGCTATCACGATCGGTGGCATAGGTTTCCCGAAACATGCGATCGGATTCGCTCATATCAAAAAGTGCAGTTGCACTAATGCCAATAACGACAGTGTTACTTAAATCTAAAGGCATTGTTAATTTCCTTATGTCTAACACTATGATTGCAGAACGACAGTTTAACTATTTGATTAAAGGATACTTTTAAGACCTGGATCAGCCCAAGGAAAGTGGCTGTAAATCACTCATCCACAATGCAATACTTACCTTTCTCAATTTTAATAAGCAGTTTTTTAGTAAAGCAAGTGGCTAAAGCACAGGCCAAGGCATTTCGTAATGCCGAGCGGTCTAATGTCTCAATATGGATATAACGCTTACGTAAAGTATCCGTGATTTCATCCAGAACTAACATTTTTCCAGGTGGTAGTAATGCTATCCTGGCCTGAACGAATGCTAATGCGCTACGATACAGGAGATTACCTCCTGGTAATGGTTCACTTAATACTTTATTTCTTTTCCCTCTCTCGAATGCAACCCTTCGTGCTCCAACTGCGGCTAACGGTATCGGCAGTGAACTCCTTTTTTGTATATTCTCTGATGTAGTAAAATTATTGCAGGAAATTATTGAATCAAGGTTCCTAAGCGTGTCGAAATTTTCTACGGTCGGTGAGGTTTTTTTTTCTATTTCTTTATTGTTGCAATGTAAACACTGTCTTTTTGAAATGAATGGGGTCATTTTTTTGCATGTAGAGCAATGTTTTATCGATAATAATGCTCCATTTTCTAAGGTACCCGGTTCAAAATTATTTCTATTTATATAATGTACTGTTCTGTGAGAACTATCAAACCAATATAAAATAGGCCAAGGAAATTCAGTGTAAAGATAATCCAACCATGTTTCTGCTGGCGAGTTTTCTTGTCCAAAACTGATCAACCATGAAGATAATCCTTCTGACCATGACAACTTTATTGTATTAAGTTTTAATCCTTCTTCAAAATATCCAGCCATGAGCGACTGAGTCATTGAATTATATTTTGCTTCATCAATTGCTTTCTGCGTTTCTTTTCGACTGATAAGCTGCTGTAAGAAACTATGATGATCTTTCCACGCCAATTTCTCTGAATCATAGATTGCGATGAAGGCAGTAGTGGCCCTTGAATAAGCACAAAATAATTGTGCATCTTCCATATCTGATGAATAGAGAGCTATAACAATAGGTGATTCCATACCTCGAAAACGAGAAACAGTTTCAATATTTATACCGATAACATTTATTTCTTCCTGAAGAGTGTTTTTAACTAAGTCTGTAGGCACAAGAACTGTAATGTTATTAGATGGTACGAAGCTTTCTTTCAAGCGTAATATTTCATTAATCATAGCAGCGAGCGGATCGCTGACGACAAGTTCTTTTAATGTATCGGGTTCAGCATTACGAGGGGAAATGAGTTGATACGAAGTAGGCCTTATTGTCATTAAATAATCAGTGACAGCTTTAGGGCTCCTTAAAACGATAGTTAAGTTAAAAGTGATCTGAGCGTTGATTAACTGGCGAAGTTCATCATGATTAGTACCTTTCTCAAACGAGAAAATTTGGGATTCATCACAAAATGCGAGAATGTTTTTATTTTGAAACCAAGTATATAAAGTTTCGAGCCATGAATGTTGTAATGCCTGAGCTTCATCGATAATTAATACGTCATAATTTTTTAGCTTGTTGTTATTTAGTGCCTCAAGTAAATCTTCGTAACACCCTGTTTCAAACCAGTCTGTTGGCACATTGGGTGACAATGCTAATCTACTACGAGCCTGATGACACAGTTTATGCCAGGTGAAAACATCGCATAATGAATCAGGCGTTTGTTGGCGAATATAGTCAGATAGACGGTTATTGAATGTAATAAACAAAACGTTTTTTTGTTCTCTAACGAGTCTCCTCGCGAACTCAATTCCTATCAGTGTTTTTCCTGTGCCTGGCCATCCAGTCGCTATAAACCGTTTATTTTGAGACAGGAGCTCAATGACCTTAATTTGTTCGTGTGTGAGTCTTAGCCAGAGTTGGTTATCGTAAACAATTCTGGAACCCCAGCTAGGTGTTCCATCAAACTGAGGGCAAATAGACTTAATAATTAACTTAAGTCTGTTCCCTCCTAGTTCTCCATTATTTAACGCTAATTTCCAGTACTGCATCATATCGATGATGCGTTTAGCGATCGCAGGCAACTGTTTTTTGTCAATGAATATACGATTAAATGGTTTGACAGTAGTGTCGATCATCGCTGTGCTAATGAGCTTTTTATCGAAGCAGCTATCAGGAAAAACAAAACCGTATCCAATGCGTAGTCGTAATTTTGTTGCACCACCTAACCAGCGGGCTAGTCCGTGAGTATTATTGCGGGCCTGACGAATAACATCTACGGGAGTATTTGATTTGATGTGAATAAAAACAAGTCTATCCACACGATAAGCCCCGCTTTTTACTTCAAGCACTAAAACCCCAAGGGAAGGATGCAGTATCAAAAAATCAATTTCACCGCTCGGTTGTAACTTGATGCCGAATTCTTTTACTGCGGCGCTTAGCCATGGAAGGCTATGAATAATAATGAAATCATTGGATAGCCCAGCCTTTAACAAGGCATAAACCGTCTTTTCGCCATAGCTGTTGGTATCCTGAGGACCAAATGCGGGAATCATTTTTGCCATGTTATTACATCCTTTTACTCATCTTCCGTATGTTGGTTATCACACCGTCCAGCTATTAGAAACCACTTCAGCCTGCTTTAGTATCAGCTCAACTGCACCAGCGGTTTTATCTGGCGGATATTTATATTTACGTAATGTCTGACGTACCAGGATCCGCAACCGCGCGCGCACGCTTTCGCGCACCTGCCAGTCAACGGTGGTGGATTGACGCAGTTTTAAAGTGACTTCAATCGCCAGTTTCTTGAGAATATCATCCCCGAGCTCCCGAACAGCACTTTCGTTTTCCGCCAACGCATCATAGAAGGCAATTTCGTCAGGATTCAGACCGAGTGCATCGTCACGCGCCATGGCAGCCTGAAACTCTTTGGCCATCTGGATCAGTTCTTCAATAACCTGTGCGGTTTCAATTGCGCGGTTATTATATTTGAGAAGCACCGTTCTCAGACGATCAGAGTATTTTTTCTCCTGAACAACGTTGTTATTTGCTCGGGCATGAATACCATCATTCAGAAGTTTTTGAAGTAATTCAACAGCCAAATTGCGCTGCGGCATATCGTGCACTTCCTGTAAAAACTCATCAGAAAGTAAGCCGATGTTGGGCTTATCTAGACCTGCCAGGGCGAATACATCGTCAACACCGGTCGCGATTATGGCGTTATCCAGAATGCGGCTTAGCAGTGAGTTTTTCTCGGATTGGCTGAATTTTTTATCCGTGGTGGTCAGTTTTATGATGGCAACCTTCACCGCTGACAAAAAGGCGAGTTCCTTCTGCAATGGTTTAGCTTCATCCAGCGTACTACACAGTGACCAGGATTTATTTAGAGCCAGCACGACATCGAAATAACGCTTTTTACCGTCATCAAGTCCGAGAATGTAGTTTGCTGCATCGAGAAGGACCCTCTGTGGATTATGTTCAAACGCTGAATAATCGAAGCCTGGATCTGTTGCAGTTTTGGCAAACATGCCATGAATAATATCGAGTTTTTCCAACAGTACAGAAAAGGCTTCTTTAGTATCAACAGTCGTTTGGCCTTTACCTTTCGAGTCTGTGTAGGTCTTCAGAGCATCCTTCAGTTCATTAGCGATGCCGATGTAATCAACCACCAGACCGCTAGGTTTATCTTTGAACACCCGATTCACGCGTGCTATGGCCTGCATCAGGTTATGCCCGCGCATGGGCTTGTCGATATACATGGTGTGGCAACAAGGCGCATCAAACCCCGTCAGCCACATATCGCGCACAATCACGATTTTTAATGGATCGTCCAGGTCCTTAAATCTCGTTTCGAGACGTTTTTTAGTCTGCTTATTGTAGATGTGCGACTGTAGGTGTTCTTTATCGGAGGCTGAACCGGTCATGATAACTTTGAGGCTGCCTTTTTCGACATCTTCGCTGTGCCATTCCGGCCGCAGTGCTACCAGCGCATTATAAAGCCGCACGCAGATGTCACGGCTCATGGCAACAACCATTGCTTTGCCATCCATCGTAGCGTTACGGGCTTCAAAATGTTTAACCAGATCAGCAGCGACCTGATGAATGCGGGGCTCTGAACCCACCAGCTTCTCCAGACGGCTCCAGTCACCTTTGGTTTTTTCTTTCTGGTCGGTTTCTTCATCTTCAACCAGCTCATCGACCTGGTTTGAAAGTTCTTCCAGTTCTGCATGATTAAGGTCGAGTTTTGCCAGACGAGATTCATAGAAAATCTGTACTGTTGCGCCGTCTTCTACTGCGTCCTGAATGTCGTAAATTGAAACGTAATCACCAAATACGGCGCGGGTATCTTTATCTTCAGAAGAGACCGGCGTGCCGGTAAAGCCCATAAACGAGGCATTGGGTAATGCATCGCGCATGTGCTTGGCGTAGCCGTATTTATAGACACCCGTTTCTCTGTCCAGTGTGGCACTCAATCCATACTGGCTGCGGTGTGCTTCATCGGAAATCACCACGATGTTGTCACGTACGCTCAGTGCCGGATGTACTTTTTCCCCATCCAGCGGAGCAAACTTCTGCACCGTCGTAAAGATGATGCCGCCAGATTCACGGGCAGCCAGCATTTCGCGTAACTGGTCACGATCACTGGCTTGCTGAGGCTCTTGCTTCAGAAGATCTTTGGCCTGACAGAAAGTGGCGTAAAGTTGACCATCCAGATCGTTGCGATCAGTAACCACCACGATGGTCGGGTTGTTCATCTCTTCCTGCTGCAATAATTTCCCGGCATAGCAGCACATGGAAATGCTCTTACCCGAACCTTGTGTATGCCAGACAACACCGGCTTTTTTACTGCCGGGTTTGATATCACAGCGCAGCGGCAAAAATTTACCGGTGGAAGCGACGATGGTTGCACTCACTGCCTCACGCACGGCATGAAACTGATGATAAGCCGCGATTTTCTTGATCAGGTGTTTACCATCATTCTCAAACAGAATGAAATAACGGATGTAATCGAGCAGCAACTCGCGGTTAAAGAAGCCTTTAACAACGGTTTCTAATTGCCATTCCAACAGCGGTTTATCGTCTTCATTGCTGATGGTTTTCCACGGCAGATAACGTTCTTCATCGGCGGTCAGAGAACCAATCCGTGCGTTATAGCCATCACTGATCACCAGTGCTTCATTACAGATAAACAAGTCGCTGATTTCGTTTTTATAAGTCTGAAGCTGATTGAATGCGGTCCAGATATCGGCGTTAGCATCAATTGGGCTTTTCAGCTCAATAACCGCGACCGGCAATCCGTTGATATAACAAATTACATCAGGGCGACGCAGTTGTTTAGTTCCGCTGATGGCCACCTGATTAACTACCGTGAAATGGTTATTTCCCGGATGATTAAAATCCATCAGCAGGGCGGTATCGTGGATGACTTTATCGTCACGTTTATATTCGACCGGAACACCAGCGAGAAGCAGATGATGGAACGCTTTATTGCTGACGACGATATCCGGGCTTTCAGCACGGGTGATGCGGGCGAGTACTTCGTCTAACACACTGGCGGGAAGGTGTGGATTCAGTTTCGCCAGTTGCTCCCGTAACACCGGGCGCAGAAATACATCGTGGAATGAAATACGCAGCGGATTGTCGCTATCCGGCGCGATATCAGGCCCATGCAGTATTTCCCATCCTTGTCCGGCAAACCACCCGAGACTCATTTGCTCCAAATCGTCTTCGCTCAGCATTTACACTTCCTCTGTCTCTGGCGCTTCAATTTCTTCCGGCGCGTTTGATACTTCTTTGAGCGCTATATTTAACGGCGCGATAAAGAGATCGAACGCTTTTTCAAACGCGCTCATATTTTTCAGCAGCCAGTCTGTCATTTCCGGCCAGTTAGTCTGATCAAAACTGGCTATGGTTTTTGCAAAACTAATCCGGCAAGATTTTTTCCCCGGTAGTGGCTGCCAGAAAAGGGAATGACCGAAAGTATTCTCAATAGTCTGGCGATGCTCATACAACCAGTCGAACGCAAAGGTATTACTCTCAGCGGAGAATTTGGCAATCCAAAGCTCTACGCGAATTTCTTTTTTGCTGAATATCAGATTGTACGAAACGCCGCTGATGCCCGAACCGGCACTTAGCCAGTGGTCAGTGGAGGGGCTGATGTTGTTATAGAGTGTACAGGCGCTGTGCCTTAATCTTTCCAGCATCTGTGTCCAGAAGGCCTTGCGCATGTGGTGGCGGGATTTCATCTCACCGTTGGTAGATTGTTCTTCTGCTTCTTTTTGCGCCATGCCGATCATGTAGGATTCCGCTTCCGGCGTTGGGATCACCTGGCGGATATCCACGAATACATCGTCATTAAAGCGGTACGGCGTGACCTTGAAGCACTGGGCGCGGATACCAAACTGCATCAGCCAAAGTGCAGTATTAGTGACTTCTTTGCGGAAATTGGCGGCCACCATCATCACGCGCTGAGTGCGAATCTGGTTGATCAGCACTTCATCTAAACTTTCATATTCCAGAAACTCTGCCATCACCTCAGCCGCCGGACGGGTTTCTTCAGGTTCTTCTTTATCGAGATAAAGCTGGAAGATCTCGAGGATCTGTTCTTTGCGCAGATTGGCGCAGTAACCGGCGTATTTCAGCGCCTGCCACACTACGTCTCGCCCGGAGTCATCGAGTTTGTTCTCGATAATGACCAGATTGCCTTTCTTATCAATAGCAAACAGATCGAGTCGTTCCTTGGTGTCGTCAAACCCGGCGAACTCTTTCTGAATAATCAGCAGTTCATCTTCATTTTCACGTGTCAGCGCCTGCGGGTTTTTCGCAAGCCACTCTTGCAGGTGATAACGTTCTGTAAAACCTAGACTGCTGAACGAGACTTCCTGAAGGGATTGCAGGCTGTTTGAAGGCCGGTCAACTTTATACATTTTCTGCCTCGCTTACCGCTTGCTCGGCTTCCGGCAGGGTGATTTCGCCAGAGAGGAGTTTGGGGAGAAGGGTATCTCGGAGTTCGGTAAGGTATTTATTTTCTGAATTATGGCTTTCTATATACGAATAAAATTGCCTAACGCTTTTTGAAAAAGCTTTCAAAAGCTTTTCTTCTGGTTGTATGCAGGACCATCCCATAATAGCTGTTTTATCTCCACGAGGCATTTTCACACCTTTTGATGTCAACATCATGAAATCAAAAAAGACATCTTGATAAAGAAGATTGTATAAAAACTCAACTGTAATGTTTTTTTTGCTCTCAAATGCTAAAACATCAGCAGATCTGCCACCAGAAAACCTAGCAAGCCAGATCTTCTTGAAGTAGGGCCGTATATTGGAAATTAATATATGCCCTGCACTGAAGTTAGGAACTGTACTTGCAGAAGGTAAAGATGATGCTTGAGAAATACCCATTTTATTCTCAAGCATATTTTCTGTAGAAATGTATGTATCAGTAGTTAGTTTTGAAACTTCGATCTTTCCTTTAGTAAAAATAGCAATGTCACTCAATGGACCAATGTTCCACCCTTCCGGAATCTCCCCTAACTCACTGTGCTGCATCGCAGCCGGAAACAGCTCCGCCGTACTTTTTAACTGAGCATATTTCTCAGGTAGTTCACGCTCAAAAAATGCCAATGAATCAGAATCTTTTCCCGAGATTGCAGTCATTGCCGCAAGGGTTGCCTCTTTATGTGAGCCACCAGCCTCCAACGCCATCATTTTAGATTTTACTG
Organism: Prodigiosinella confusarubida; assembly: GCF_002847015.1. Classification (GTDB taxonomy): domain Bacteria; phylum Pseudomonadota; class Gammaproteobacteria; order Enterobacterales; family Enterobacteriaceae; genus Prodigiosinella; species Prodigiosinella aquatilis. The sequence continues at coordinate 24,074 of NZ_CP025085.1, read as the reverse complement.
GTTCAAAATCAACAAACCAGCTTTTGAACAAGGCTTGTGCCATTTGTTCGAAAGTTTGGTTGATTTCCTGGTTAACGCCTATTTTATCTTCTAAAGCAAATAGGATTGATGCAATTGCTGACTGTGTTTTATAGGACGATGGGAATTTAACTTCAAAAGGGTACACTGCATTTCTATTCAGAGACTTTTGGGCGCTGCCAGAATTAAACTGATCAAAATTTATTTGCTTCAAGAAGTAATAAATAAACTCGGGGCAATTGCCTTTGAAATCTGTAACATAAAGAGATGTATTCAAAGGCCAATAGTTTTCTGAGACATAAGAAACTTGTCCCATAGAGTTACCGCTACGCCCTATGATTACACCTGGTCCTTTAGCTTTATATTGATCGTGATAACCAGTAACCCCAGAGGATCCCATTATTGGTACTTTACCAAATTTTCGATCCTGAGAAGGAAGGTCATGGCCTCTCTGTAATGTTAAAATGTCACCTAGCTTTTTTACTCCCCAATCAAAACCCATAACCCAGCCCCCCCAAATTCGCCTTAATCTGCTTCTCCAGTTCAGCACTTTCTTCCAGTTGTACTTTTAGTTGCTGGGTCAAACGCGCCATTTTCTCAGCAAAAGGTTCAGCATCTTCCTCCTGCTCAGTAGCGCCAACATAGCGCCCTGGCGTCAGAACAAAGTCGTTTTTCTTAATATCTTCCAGAGTTGCAGCAAAACAAAAACCTGCATCGTCGTGATAATCTTTATCTTCCTGCCATGCATGGAAAGTATCAGCAATTTTCTCAATATCTTTATCAGTAAAATCACGTAGTACGCGGTCTCTCATAAAGCCAATCTGGCGAGCATCTATAAACAGCACTTCGCCTTTGCGATGCGCTTTGCCGTTACCGCCGGTTTTGTCTTTGGTCAGCAACCAGATACAGGCGGGAATTTGGGTGTTAGTAAACAACTGACCCGGCAGCGCCACCATACATTCCACCAGATCCGCTTCAATCAGGTTACGGCGTATATCACCTTCGTTATTGGTGTTGGAACTCATCGAGCCGTTCGCCAGCAGCAGCGCCATCGAGCCTTTCGGCGCGAGGTGGTGGATCATATGCTGCATCCACGCAAAGTTGGCGTTGCCCTGCGGCGGAGTGCCGTATTTCCAGCGAGCGTCATTTTCAAGCTTTGCGCTCCACCATTCCTTCATGTTGAACGGCGGGTTGGCCATTACAAAGTCGGCACGTAAATCTGGGTGCTGGTCATCCAGCAAGGTATCGGCGTTTTTCTTGCCGAAGTTGAAGTCGATGCCGCGGATCGCCATGTTCATTGCCGCCAGCTTCCAGGTGGTCGGGTTGGATTCCTGACCGTAAACGGAGATATTGCGTTTCTGCTCGGCGGCGTTGTAATGCTTCTCGCCTGCGTGCTCTTCAATAAAACGGTCGCTGGAAACAAAGAACCCACCGGAACCCATCGCCGGGTCATACACTCGGCCTTTATACGGCTGCAGCATTTCAACAATCAGCGTAACGATACTTTTTGGCGTGTAGTATTGACCGCCTTGTTTACCTTCGGCTAGCGCAAATTGCCCGAGGAAATATTCGTAAACGTGACCGAGAATATCTTTGCTTTTAAGCTGTAATTTCTGGCCGTTATATTCTGGATTGCTGAAGTTGGCATCTGAGAAGGTATTAATCAGGCCGATTAATACGTCGTTGCTCAGCTGATACTGACTGATGCGGTTAAGGATCCCTTTGAGTTTTTCGTTGGATTCTTCGATTTTATCCAGCGCATTATCAATCAGCCAGGAAACAGAACGAAGGACCACTTCCTGTCCGGTTTTATCCACCCAAAGTACCGTACCGACGGGTAATGTTGCTTTACTTTTCAGCATGTCCCAGCGGGCGGCTTTGGGAACCCAGAACACGTTTTTTTCGATGTAGTAGTCTTCAACTTCCAGCTCTGCTTGAATCGCCCGCGCATATTCTTCATCGGTTGCGAAATCATCACGAGACATGGCGTAAATATTGTCCGGATTGCCGATATCGCGAAACAACGTGAGCAACTCCTGCTGACGTGCTTCAAATGCATCGGATACATATTTCAGAAAGATGAGCCCCAGGACGACATGCTTGTAGTTGGCGGCATCCATATTAGAGCGCAGTTTATCAGCGGCTTTCCAAAATTTGTTATCCAGCTCGTTCAGAAATAGCTGTTCGTTGTTGTTCATGAACATCCTTGAAAAAGATCAATTATTGGCAATGCGTTACGCGCTGTCACAGATTTGGTTTGGAATGGATATCGCAAAATCATACCTGCTGATGATGCAATCACAAACGATTTGGGACAAAGAAATAAGGGATGGGATGCTGTAATAGGCGTAGATATAAAACCTACGCCTGTTTGTCGTTAGGATGGCCGGAACAACTTAACAGGTTGCCCATTTTTCATTTCAACAATCAGACGGGGTGGTTGGGACTGCTCGATGGACACTCTCCTTACCCAAATCATGCTGCAATTAAATGTTACTTCGTCTCATCAATATTGGATAATTGAGAGATCTTCTTGTTTCTGTTCTATGTTGTCCCTGGCAAGCGCAATGGCAGGTTTTGCCGAAGCAGAATGTAGCGCCACTTCTCCCAGCTTTTCATCTGCAATGTCAAAATATTGGCATCCTGACCAGATGCTTTTACTGCCAACGACGTAGACACGGTTTTGTGCGCGAGTAATCGCGACATTTAGCAAATTAGGTTTCTTAGCGGCCCATTTTGTAGCACCTCGGTTATTTTCTGAGAGACCAAGAACAAGAATGACGTTTTTCTCTTCCTTGCCTTGGAAGGTGTGTACTGTGCCGATACGCTTGTTGATCCACTGATTTAGACCTTCTACGCCGCGAAGCTCTTTTCGCAGAAAATCCTTCAGTTGGTTTTTGACCTGTTTAAAAGGTGAAATGATATAGGCATCGGGTAACGTTTGATTATTGTGCTGTAGCCAAGTTCTCAGCATTGTCAACACGTGACGTCCTTGCGCTGGAACATAATGCTTCCCTTCTGTCTCACCATAAACGTCAAACCAGCAGCTGCTTCCCCACAGAAACTCATCTTGAGGCCAGAGATGATCCCGGCCATGCAGCATCTTGTTGTTATAGGCAATAGCATTAGCGATGCTGAACATCGGTTCATCACAGCGTCGATGGACGCGAAGCGGACTGCCAAGCCAGATATCTTTCGAAATCTGCATGGTGCCGTAAGGATTAACCCTGTCCGCCAGATTCTGAACCGACTGAACGGTTGGGGACCAGTCCCGCCATGTTTCACCAAACTCTCGTTTAGCAATAGCTTCTACAAACGCTGGGGGGATAGTGAAAACAGGTTCGATTTGTAAAGGATCACCCACGACAACCGCACGTTTAGCGCGCCAGAGTGCTCCAGCAGCTTGCTGTGGTGTAGCCTGTCCAGCTTCATCAATAAACAACCAGCCAATATCACCAGCACCATAAGCACTGAATTGGCGAGCCACAGATGCAAATGTCGATGAGATGACTGGAACTATCATAAACAGCAGTCGCCATAGTGTCAGACTTGCCTGTTTGTTTTTTAACGAGCCATTGATAGCAGGCATTAAACTGAATAACGTGTTCTTCAGATTGCACTCTCTATAAGCGGTCGCCAGCCAGGCCTGATGCAGATCCAGCGCCCTAATGGTCAGAAGACTACGAGCCTCATTCAGAGCCTGACCGTGACCAAAGGCGGTTCGCTGAATATTCTGAGCTTCCACATCTGTTTCCAGCGAAGCGAACAGTACATCGTTGTACTTCTGTTTAAGTGGGGCACACCGTTTTTGCTCGGCATGTAGTGCGGTTGAAGCTTGCTGAAAGCGCTTCTCTTCGAGCCGGTAACTCGCCTGTGTGGCCGCCAGTCTGCGACTCAGACCTTTGGAAATTGTTTTTTCACGGCAGATTTTTTTTATTCGCAGTGTCCACCATACCGGAGTACGAGCATAGCGTTTAGCCAAAAATGCACTGAGTTGTAACTGGCGGATGTGTAATTTTTCAATCTTTAATTGCAACTGCTGACAGGCATTTTGCTGGTCGCTTAGGGCCTCGAGAATCTTCAATTCCTGAATAATGTGCTCATATTGTTTATGCGCCTGATTGAATGCTTTCTTCGCATCTATGAAAGCGTTTGCAGGAAGCTTTATTGCAGTAAATAAATTGCGGTAGCCGTCTGCTGGTGATGGAGCAATAGCCTTTTCATGATTTTGGTAGAAAACGCGATTTCCGAATATATCCCGGTTTTCCTGCTTGCCCAGTGCTGCTGCGATAAGACCCCAGCAATCTGTTTTCTCCGTTAAGGGAGTGATCTCGAAGGTTTTCCCCCCATGCTGAGCAGGGTGTTCAATAGTACATGTGGTAGCGGCTAGCTTTTGAGCTACGGGCTTTAGGTAGTCGATATGTTGCCATGCTTTGCCTAAGCTTTTAGTTTGGGGTAATTCACGGGAAATGTTTTCGACTGCCGCGTTATTACTGGATGTCACCACCATTTCATATCCACAGAGCTCAGATGATAGGCAGGGAATGACGTGGTGTTTACCCGCTATTTCCGCTGTGATGGTTCCGTCAAATGCTTCAGAGGCATGCTTCAGACCAGCCAGCACTGTCGCGCGCTTCACCAAATTGTTGGCAATGAGATCCCTCAGCATGGTGGTTTTACCCGTGCCTGGAGGCCCATTAACAGAATAGAGACCTGACAGTTCCAGCTCTTGCTCTAACGTATTAATAGCAAACTGCTGCATTAGGCTCATATTGTGTTTGACGTCTGAAGGCCAGCGTCCGGCAGGCAACTGACTTAGTCTGAGCTTCTCTAACAGAATAGAACGGCCATCAGGCTGCAATAAATCTGGCTTTTTATTTCTGCTACCCGTGAGGTAACGACCCAACGGTGAGTCAAGGTCTAGCCCATTGCATTTGATCTGATGCAGGGCGATTTCAATATCACGGATATAGAAGCTATTAAGAATGCTGATATCACCGATCGGAGACTGGGATGATATCGCTGATTGTTCAGATGCTGACGGTAATAGCTGGGTAAGTTGAGTGAGATTAGGCAGTCCTTCTCGATTGAACTGCCGTGGTGATTCGTCAGTTTTTTTCTTGTTTCTAGTTTCCTTTAATTTGATGAAAAGCGCAGGGGCGGGGTTTTCGGGGCTAAAGCAGGTCCATTCTGCCATCGCTTTTAAAAAGCCAATGACTTCATATATCGTCAGTTCGGCAGGATATTTATGCTGTTTTTTAAAATTGTTTGCTACGGTAATGATGTCGATGAAGCGCTTATGTAGATTTTTTGTCGCTTCTTCGTAGGCGTCGAACCGAAGATTATCCAGCCCACCAGTTTCCAGTTGTCCCAGCGCCCATGTCACAGTCGAGAATTCAAAACTGTCACTATTGATAATACCGTCCTGATCGACGAGGCATTTAATCGAACATGTTCTACCTTCATCCCGAAGGTTTTCATCGTTTATGTCGTTAGTGTCAGGTAAGACGCGTTTCGCTCGAGAGAATATTTCCTTTCTATCAAAAATACCGAAAAAGAGTTCGTATTTATATTTCTTATAGGGTGAGAAGTCTTTGCCCGCTCGTCTTATCTGCTTTTGATCGATCCAGGGGAGTGAAGATGGGGTCTGCAGAGCATCCAGATCAATCTTCAGAACACCTTCGGCGTTATCTTCCAGATCTTTAATGTCAGTAGACTCAAAGAACTCAACTTTGTGCCAGTACTCAAGAATTCTGATGGCCTGGAGAGTAGCTGAGGTGTTGTTATCTTCCATAAAACGACCTAATCCTTATTTAACATACTGTATAAATATCAACAAAATACCCCATTGCACAGCGAGTACTCAATGCAAGAGAATAGTGTGCTGAAATGGTGAAATTTAGCTACTTTACTGCCTTAACTTGAAAAATGCGCGCTTGCGGGTGCCCCTTTCTTGACTATAAACAGCCCATCCCTTCCGTGGCAAGTTACTGAAAGCAGGGAAAGGCATTTTCTCTATTTATTTTAGTTCGGGAACTAATCAATTTATTTCTGACCCTATGGCAGATAATACAAGTAAGTTAAATCATCTAACTTGAAATTAATATAATCACCAAAGTTGCTCTTAACTGGGGGTAACTCAGTGGGGTTCTGCCCTGATATTACGGGCACGTCAAAGAAGCCCCATCATGGGGTCAAGGCGTGTTATGACCAATAGAAGAAAGTTTAGCCCGGAATTCAAACATGAGGCCGTGGCGTTGCCTCGTCTCATGTGCCGTTGCCTTGAAGTGTCAGCCAGTGGCTACTATCCAGGCAGGAGCACAAGCCAAGCCCCCGGTCATTAGACAATGCTCGTTTGCTCAATCGTATTCGGGCGATCCATGACGACAGTCAGGGCATTATCGGCATGCTGCGTATGCACGAGGATTTGAGCGTTGAAGGCGAGACAACCAGTCGCAACCGGATTGCCCTTGGCGGCTGTCAATGGTATTTACGGTTAGCCACGACGAAATCAGAAGTTTTTAGACTTTTCACAACTGTCCGTGTAAACGGAGTATAACCCCTGCCGTCGATATTCTGCGCGCCAGACGCGCCACCGGCTTGCTGAAAGCCTAAAGATTGCGAGCCGCTTTCCTGAATTACTCTCGTTGACTTTCTTCTCCCTTTCCCCGTTGCATACTGCGTCTGCCACTCCCGGCAGGCGCGTTTGCTTTTATGTACGGAACACAAACTATGCAAACTGAACCCGAGGTTTTAACCGAACACACCCAGCTCATTTGCTCGACCAATATCGAGCGCATCGTCACCGGACGTGATACCGCGCTGCAAAAGATAGAACAGCTTATCTATCAGTTGCAGGCGATTTCCCAGCTTACAACCGCCATTGGTGGCGGCAGCGCTGAAGACTGGTCATTGAAACAAGGTCATCGCTATGACTGCTGGCTGACGGAACCCCTGAATAAGGCGATGCAGGCTATTACCCGCACACTGGATCGCAATATCTGGCGTGACCTGATGTTGAAGTCCGGCATGCTGTCACTGATGGACGTCGAAGCCCGTACCCAGTGGCACAAGAATCTGGATGAGGGCGAACTGCCGACTATCAGTGAAGCCAACATCCTTAGCACCTTTGAGCAGCTTCACCAGAGCAAGCAGGCGGTGTTTGAACGTGGAGTGATCAATGTCTTCAAAGGATTATCATGGGATTACAAAACCAATCACCCTTGTTACTTTGGCAAGAAAATCATCATCAGCAACTTGGTCACATACAATCGTTGGGGCTTTGGCCTGAACTGGGGCTGGCGACGAGATCAATTGGCCGACTTGGAGCGTATGCTGTATCTGTTGGACGGCAAACCTATTCCCGACAATCGGGGCGATCTCACCATTCGGCTGATGGACCATATCCGCGATAATCCTCACAAGCAGGTTTACGAAGATGAATTTTTCACTATTCGTTATTTTCAGAAAGGCACCGGACATCTCACCTTTAAACGCCCCGATCTGATCGATCAGATGAACGATATTATTGCCAAGCATTATCCAGGGATGTTGGCGGCGAGGTGATCTCATGACGTAGCAGGGATGCTGATGTTGTGCTTGTCACAGGTAGTGACGCTAACAAAATCGTGCTATTTTAATAAGTGTTATTAACTTTTATTAAAAGGTGATGCTAATGGGACAACCAGCTAAACAGACGATCAGTGCTCAGATACCCGCCGAGCTTGCTGCTGCGGTTGAAAGCCTGGCTATTGAACTGGATAGATCCAAAAGTTGGGTGATTAAAGAAGCGTTGACCGCAATGATTGAAGAGAGAGAACGGCGGCATCAGCGGATTTTGAAAGGTCTTGCCGATGTCGATACCGGGAAGGTGGTGAGCCATGCTGATGTGATCGACTTTGCCAACAAACTGAAAAAGTCATAATCAATGGAAATACTTTGGACGCAAAAGGCACAGGATGACCTGGAACGTATCTATGGGTTTGCCAGTCAGTACAGTCGGCAACATGCTGACGATGTGTTAGATCGCTTGATCATTGGAACAACAGGGCTTGCCGACCATCCACGAGTCGGCGTATCTCAGACAAGGTATGAACCACGCGAGGTGAGAAAAATTCTGTTTGATGATTATGAAGTTCACTATGAAATTCAGCATGATGCTGTTTATATTGTCGATCTTTGGCATACGAGGGAAGATCGCTGATTTCGGTTTTCTTCCATTATCTTCATGGAGACGTACATGACGACGAAAGATTGTATTCAGTCCAGACTGAAGCGTTCAAAGCGTTATGTTTTTACTCGTGATGACTTCAAAGATATTGGGAGCTATGGCCAAGTTGGCAAAGTGTTACGTAGCCTGGTTAAGGATGGGTTGTTGCTGAAGGTAGGCTATGGGATATATACCAAAGCTCGTCGAAACAGCATTACCGGCAACATTATGCCTGCTGCGCCAGGGGGGTCTTCTGCCGTGATTATTGAAGTTCTGGATCGCTTAAATGTACCTTATCGTTTCGTTGGCGCAACAGCAGCATATAACAGCGGCAAGTCCACGCAGATCCCAGTCTCTCTGGAAATAGAAACCTCATCGCGTTTTAAAAGGGTGCTTATCGTAGGGAGCAGCAACCTCAATGGATGATTTGAGTATGTTGACGTTCTACTTCACTGCACTTACTGCTATCGACAATGTGTAGCCCTGCCTTACTTTTTGCTGTCACAGTAGAAACAGCAATACGATCACGGCTTAACCTTATTTTGTGTTTATAACACCATTACGTGTTTTAATGGTATTTGCCGATCTCATGTAGGGTATTGCACTATGTCGCAAAATAAGATCAAACAGCTTCGTACCCAACTATCCATCACTCAGCGTGGGCTGGCGGACATGGTGGGAACCAGTCAGCAGCAAATTCAACGCATAGAGACAGGTAAAGTTGCCGCAAAGCTAGGCTTGGCGCAGGCGATATGTGCTGTATTGAATAAGCCGTTAAGTGCAGTGTTTCCTGACGGCGACGAAGTGTTGAAAGAATTCCGAACCTATCGTACTCAAACTGATGAAGCATTGGATCGTTTTGCAGCCAATGGCATTGAAATAGATAACGGGATCTGGTCTGTGAAGCTCTATCTGCGAGGGCATCAAGACCCGCTCTGGCTACCAATATCTGCGGCTGATAAGCGTCGATTCTTTTCCTATTTTCAAGAGAAAACAGATCCAGAGATAGAGCGCTTTTTTGTGTTCTATTCAGACCAGTATTGCTATGCGTTAAATACCCGCGAAGTGGCATTTCACCAGTTCCTGTTTGAAGCACTTACTCCTATTTACGGTGATGGAGATGAGCATGGGGATGAGGATTTCTATTATAATGTCTGCATTACGCTGGAAAATGGCGGCCCAGTTATCGGACTGAGTGTTGAATCGGATGAACCTGAGGATGAAAACACAGGGGCTCTCGGCCAGTTAGGTGGGTTCTTTGATATGTTGGAATCTGGGCCGGAAAAAACAGCACGCTATGTGATAGCCGATGCTGACGGCGAAGATGCTTTTATCCGTATAGGTTCCATCGCCATGGTGAAGGTCGCTCTTGATGTGCTGGAGCCTGTTGAAGATGACGATGAAGAAGTTTAATTAATTGATTTTTATAGTATTTTAAAATTAATAAAGCTGAGTATATATGTGAGTATACAACATGATATAACTGGTTTTTAAAATTATATTTATCAGTTAATTACGTCATAAAATTCGGTCCGGCCTTCGCACCATTGTATGAAAGTCAAGTCACCTTAGGGGGGCTTTTTTCATGTCCGCTATCGTCCACTGGCTTCCATATATCATTGTTAAATAACGATTTAATCTGATTTTATTGTCTGGGCGGATTGTCTGTTTTATCCACAGTGGTCTTTCTTCGTCCATTGACATCCAGATGATTCGGGGAGCAAGGTGAGGGGCAATTCATTTCGATTATAAGTTGTCCCTCCAAATTATGGTGCTGACTGACATTGTTGCCCGCACCGCCAAGCTCCGCGAGAAAGCCTATAAACTCGCGGACGTGCATGGCCTGTATCTTTTGGTGAGTCCTAACGGCTCTAAGCGCTGGTATCTCAAATATCGCTTTGAAGGTAAGGAAAGCCGGATTGCGTTCGGTGCCTATCCGCTGGTCTCGCTGGCGAAGGCTCGAGAGAAGCGTGATGAGATACGATTGCTGCTGTTGGAGGGCATCCACCCAACGGAAAAGCGCGAAGAAGAAAAAGCGCAGGCGCAGATTGCGCTGAATACCTTTGAGAAGGTAGCAAAAGACTGGCACTGGTATGTTAGCCAGAATAAGTGGTCAGAAACGCACGACGGACGGGTATGGCGTGATATGGAACGTAATATTCTGCCTGCTATCGGGCATCGCCACATTGCCGAACTGAAAACTAAAGACCTGCTTGAACCGCTTAAAATCGTGGAACAAAACGGCCATCTTGATTTGGCGTCACGGTTGCGCCAGCGCGTCACCGATATTATGCGCTACGCGGTGCAAAATGATCTGATAGAGCGCAACCCCGCGCAAGACCTCTCCGGCGCGATAGCCGCGCCCAAGGCCACTCATCGGCCAGCCCTGAAGCTGAATAAACTGCCGGATTTTCTGGCAAGGATAGAACGCCACAAAGGGCGGGCGTTAACCAGACTGGCCTTAAAACTCACGCTGTGCGTTTTTATCCGCTCCAGCGAGTACGCTATGCCCGCTGGCCGGAATTTGATTTTAAACGTGCTATGTGGACGATACCCCCAAAACGTGAGCCAGTTCCTGGTGTGAAGCATTCTCATCGGGGATCGAAAATGGGTACTGAACATCTGGTGCCTCTATCTAAACAGGCTTTAGCATTGTTGAAAGAAGTTAAAGCGATCAGCGGTAACTATGAATTTGTCTTCCCCGGAGCACACTGCCCAAGTAATGCTATGAGTGAAAACACCATCAACAATGCATTGCGGGCAATGGGCTATGACACCACCACTGAAGTTTGCGGACATGGCTTCCGCACCATGGCCTGTAGCGCATTAATTGAGTCTGGGCAGTGGTCACGGGATGCGGTAGAGCGCCAGATGAGCCATCAGGAACGCAACGGCGTCCGTGCTGCCTATATCCACAAAGCGGAACATCTGGATGAGCGTAGGCTAATGCTGCAATGGTGGGCGGATTATCTGGATGCCAATCGGGATGAGTATGTGGTGCCGTATGAGTTTAAAAATATCTGATTCATTAGGGGGTTAGCGATGAAAAAACGGAAAAACCAACGGTAGCGCTCACTTCTCTGATTAAAGAAGAACAGCGTCATCAGAGGGTCTTACAGGGACTTGACGATGCTGATGCTGGGCGTGTTGTAAATTACGCTGATATACAGGCGTTTATCGCCAGACTGAAGCAAGCATAATCGATAGAAATACAGGGGCGTATCCTGTACCAAAAGCATATGTATTAAGCGCCGCGCCAGCCCCTTTTTGGGAGGGGCTGACGCTCATTTTTCGTATGTAGATGATTTTCCTGCTGCTCATCATACCCAAGTATCATTTTTGCCAGATCGTTTTCCAATGTATAGAAGAAGTAGCAAGCCGGAACGTGTAGCACCGATGCTAACCGGCAGGCCTGCTCAAAATCCGGCGTGTGGATACCGCGCTAATCTTAACCCAGTGACAGCTTAAGTTGCATCCCGCAAGCAGCGGCATATCGTTGTAAGGTTGAGATACTGGCACTGGAAACATTTCTCTCAAGGCGGCTCACCGCAGGTTGGCTTACACCCATGCGAGCTGCGATCTCTGTACTTGTCAGACCTGATTTGGACTTCATTTCGATCAGAACAGCGCGAAGCGCTTCTTCTTGAGTTTCGTCCTCATACGCTTTTTTAACTTCATGATTAGAAAGCGCTTTCTCTTTAACTTCAGAGAAGTTGATACCTTTAACTGCCATCTTTCAGTTCCTCCCATCTTGACTTTGCCAGCGCTATTTCAGCTTTCGGGGTCTTAGGGGTTTTCTTTACGAACGTCCTTAAAATATAGATCTTACGTCCTTTTGCGTAAGCAAAAAACGTTCTGCTTATGTCTTTTCTACCAACCCGTAGCTCAAATAATCCAGCTTCAATGATATCCGTGTCTGGATATCTTAGCTCGGGCCCTTTAGCTTCAAGTTTTTCAAGCCCTTTAAGCGCTTTTGCCTGCATAACAGGTTCGAGGCCATAAATTTCGTTTGCAGCTTCGGGGTGAAAAATCAATTCATACATGTCAGTCCCCTTCTTAATGGGGAATATAACTCATAGGTTATAATAACTCAAATGTTATATTTAGAGTGTGTCGGCAGAGTAAAACATTAGCAAACCATCCCCCCCACTTACTCAGGGATCACGGCTTCCCCCACCTTATTCCGTTGTGATAACGGCGTAATCCGTTCCCCCTCAAAGGCGATCAGGCCATCTTTTTCCAGCTTGTCCAGCCAGCGTGTGAACTTCTTGTTCACATCAAAGCCCATTGCCCGCATGTCGTCACGCACCAATGAACGAGTACAGCCTTCGCACCATTGTATGAAAATTAAGTCACCTTCGGGTGGCTTTTTTTATGTCCGTAATCGTCCAGTAACGTCAATATCTATCTGTAAAATAAAGATTTTAATTTCATTTCCCTCTCTGTTATTTTGTCTGTTTTATCCACAGTGGTCTTTCTTCGTCCATTGACATCCAGATGATTTGGGGAGCAAGGTGAGGAGCAATTCATTTCGATTATAAGTTGTCCCTCCAAATTATGGTGCTGACTGACATTGTTGCCCGCACCGCCAAGCTCCGCGAGAAAGCCTATAAACTCGCGGACGCGCATGGCCTGTAATGCTGCAATGGTGGGCGGATTATCTGGATGCTAATCAGGAAGAGTGTGTGGTGCCGTATGAGTTTAAAAATACTTGATTCATTAGGGACTTAGCGATGAAAAAAACGAAAAAATCAACTGTAGCGCTTACTTCTCTGATTGAAAAGGCAGAACAGCGTCATCAGAGAGTCTTACAGGGACTTGCCGATGTTGATGCTGGGCGTGTTGTAAATCCCGCTGATATGCAGGCGTTTATCGTCAGACTGAAGCAAGCATAATCGATAGAAATACAGGGGCGTATCCTGTATCAAAAGCATATGTATTAAGCGCCGCGCCAGCCCCTTTTTGGGAGGGGCTGACGCTCATTTTTCGTATGTAGATGATTTTCCTGCTGCTCATTATACCCAAGTATCATTTCCGCCAGATCGTTTTCCATCATTAGAATCTTACCTTTTTACAGCATATAAGCTGTTTTATCATTTTACAGCTTATTTGATGTATTTTGTGTTTACAGCTTATAGGGTGTGTTTTTTAAAAAACAGCTTATAGTATGTATAAGCATCTAAAACAATGGTAAGTGCCTTATGAATACTGTTTATCCATTGAAAACCTTGAATCAGCTGCGTCCATTGCTGATTGGCTTTCGCAAAGCTAATGGACTGACGCAAAAAGACGTGTCTGAAAGGCTAGGTGTAACACAGCAAACCTATGCCCGTCTGGAAGCAAACCCTGGAAGTGCCAGCATTGAGCGCTTGTTTAAGGTGTTTACTGTACTGGGGGTTGAAGTGGTGCTCTCTTCTGAACCAAGGGAGCTCTTCTCTGCGTCATCTTCAACCATGGAAGGGGGAGAAAAGCCAATAGATTCCCCTACCCGACGGGAAAAATGGTGATGATATGCGTCGTACACAACAGCGTTTAGCGATATGGATGAACGGGATCCAGGTTGGATTCTGGGGAAAGGCCAGAGGTGAAGATAGGTTGCAATATCTTCCGGAATGGATTGCTGATGAACAGGGAAGACCTTTATCGCTCTCTTTGCTTTTCACCCCCGGTAATCAGCTTTGGCGCGGCAACGTAGTACGTGACTATTTTGATAATTTATTGCCTGACAGCGAAGGCATTCGCAGGCGTTTGGCAATGCGTTACCAAGCAGCAAGTCTTGAGCCTTTTGATCTGCTGGCTGAGTTGGGAAAAGACTGTGTTGGCGCAATACAGTTACTGAATGTTGATGAAGAGCCCACGGATTTATTCTCCATAAACCATCGCCCGCTTTCTGAAGCAGAGATAGCCGCAAGATTGCGTAATATCACGGCAGCTTTATTGCCTGGTCGGCAGGGCGATACTGATGATTTGCGCTTATCAATTGCCGGTGCGCAGGAAAAAACGGCTTTACTGTGGCATGAAGAACAATGGTGTTTGCCAGAAGGCAGTACCCCAACGACGCATATTTTCAAGTTACCACTCGGGCTGGTTGGTAATATGCAAGCGAATATGAGCACGTCGGTTGAAAATGAATGGCTATGTTCTTTGATTCTTGAGGCGTATGGGGTCCCGGTTGCAAAAACGCGGATTGCGCAGTTTGAAGAGCAGAAGGCACTGGTTGTTGAGCGTTTTGACAGGAGATGGTCGGGCGATCGGCAATGGATCGTTCGCTTGCCACAAGAGGATATGTGTCAAGCTCTGGGTGTTTCTCCACTACGAAAATACCAGTCTGATGGTGGGCCGAGTATTTCCGATATTATGGCCATACTGAGTCATTCAGACCAGGCTGAACGGGACAAAGCGTTGTTCTTCATGGCGCAAATTATTTTCTGGCTGATAGCGGCCACTGATGGACATGCCAAAAATTTCAGTATCGCTATTGAGCCACAAGGTCATTATCACCTTACGCCTCTTTATGATGTTTTATCGGTATGGCCAGTCATTGGTCCTGATAATAACCATATTTCCTGGCAGAAGTGCAAACTGGCAATGGCAGTTCGCGGTAGCAGTAATTATTACCACCTGCACAGAATTCAACGGCGGCATTGGATCAAGCAGGGTGAATTAACCGGTCTGGGCAGAGTACAGGTTGAATCCATGATGGATGAAATTATATCCAGAACACCTGAGGTTATTGAACGTGTATCTGCGTTGTTGCCGGAGTCGTTTCCACCAGAGCTTGCGGAATGTGTGTTTGATGGTATGCGGCAGCAGTGTGGTCGGTTACAAGAACTGCATCGTAAATAGGACATTGAGGAATGTCTTGAAACAATTCGTCCTCCAGGCAGAAGGCAACCATAAAACGGTGAGTGACCAAGGCAAGCGATCATAAAGTTTCCCCCACTTCTCGCCTATATATGCGTGGGAAGTGGGGGAAAGCGATTTTCCGTCAGCTGCGAAATGCCCGCTAAATCGGGGTTGCTGGCAGCAGCATCCTACGGCCTTCATCGTTCAGCGCCAGCGAGGTGATCTGATCGCCATCATCATCCACGTACAGATCGATAGCATTCAGGTCATAGGCGCGACGCGGCAGTTATTCCGCTTCCTTCATCTTGGTGCGACTGAGGATCAACGCGCCGTCATCACCTTCACGGCTGACGTTAAATTCCACGTCCAGCGAGGCACGGAAGGCGCTGGAGCCCCGCGCCCCTTTGTCCTGATCTTTACCGGAATGATGAATAATCAGCACTGTGGCCTGTGTTGCTGCTTTAATCGCGTCATACCCCTGAATGAATGCGCCCATGTTCTTAGCTGCGTTCATACGTGAAACTACTGTGGATGATAATCTGGTGGTACCGCTGATGCGCTATTGTCATACTCACTACTGTTATAGTCTGGTGGCACGTCTGATGTGTTGGAAGGCTGATCCCAGGAATACGCTTGCGGAATTTTTTCTCCCTTCGCGTACATGCATTGCATATAGATAGTATCAAACTGATCCTGCAAGGTGCTCTGGGTACGCTCACCGTTGCCACCGGCGATCGCTGATCCTATCAGCAAGCCACTGGCTGCGCCTACTGCCACACCATTGGCTGTACCTCTCGGTGCTCCGCTTGCTGCTCCCAATAGCGCTCCTGCTGCAGTACCAATAGCTGCGCCAGCGGCGGCAGTGCCTATACTTTGATTGTTGGCGGTGTTTGCCTCACCATTGAGCGAACGATAGGCCGTATTCTTACAGACGGCGTCGTCAGCCTGGAATTGCTCGTAACTTTTGCCATTACCGGGCAAGGACATCACCGTTGGTGCTGTAGGTGTGGATACGCACCCCGTCAGTTCGGCGCTCGTAAGTAGTACGATGCCGACTACTGCACAATTCTTTTTCATTCGCTAGTCCTTTCCCCTTCCTGATGAGACTTCATTGGTATTACGGTTTATCAGACACCACTTTCATCCACCCACTGGGGCAACGAGCGATTTTTGGGTAATACCCGGTCGGATGGCGACAGTAATAATGGTACGTCGGTGTTTTTTCAACCCATACCTGAGGCTGCGGTGGCGGAGCATAAATCACTCTTGGCCCTGGGTCCGGCCTGACGACGACGACAGGTCCCGGATACCACCTCGGTCCCCACCAACCAGGCCCTAGCCACGGACCAGGACCAGGACCAGGTGGTCCGGCGAAAGCTGATGCACTGAATCCTGCTGCAAACAGCGCTCCGGCAGCGAAAATAGCAAGTCCGGTATTTTTCCTCATATTTCCCTCCACAACACGTTACTTAAACAAGCAATAAGCCCTTAATCCACCACATTTCAGACAGATCGCCCAGACTGATGTAGTGTGCATGATCAGGTCAAGAAACTGTGTTGGCACATAAGCGCTATATGTGTGAATACAACATCAGCAATTCCTGGGGCTGTTCCCGCAAAAAAAAGATCAAGGCGGTAACGCTTATTCCATTCTACTCAGCGGCCAGTAATTGTTATTCAGCGGGGCATAAAGAAAGCGATAAGAATATTTCAATGAGTTTTAAGTAGAAAATAGAATATAGGCAGTTTTAACGGGGCGACGCATAATCGAGGCTAAGATTCAGAGAAACGCTAAACCTCGTGTTGTTTTTTGTCACTATGCAGGAAGATCTCGCGTCGGGCTAGCCAGTAGGATGTCGTGCGGATTGATCACTGATGAAGTCACAGTACGGCACTGGTGGATAGTTAACGACACCAACCGTATGATTAGCCCTGCGTGCTTATTGATTATCCTCCACATGCGGATGATTGCGCTTCCCAGTTAAACACAGTAGGGTAACAAAGATAAAAAACGTGCGGCGAATAACCGGGCTCGTACTTCACTCCTTTCGTATTCGGATCTTATCTTGAAATCTGTTTTTTCCAGTCAGGTGGCGGTGTCCATAGGCGACGGATTACCGATGCCAATGCGGATTGGCGCCATTCTCACTATTGCTTTCGGTATCACCATGGCGGTGCTGGACGGGGCGATCGTCAACGTGGCGTTGCCCACTATCGCCGCTGATTTTAATGCCAGCCCAGCGTCTTCGATCTGGGTGATTAATGCCTATCAACTGGCAATCACCATGACGTTGCTACCGTTTTCATCGCTCGGCGATATCATTGGTTATCGCCGTATCTATATGGTGGGGCTGGTGTTGTTTACCCTGATGTCGCTGGTGTGTTCACTGTCGGATTCACTGACGACGCTGACGCTGGCGCGAATCCTGCAAGGGCTGGCGGCGGCGGCACTGATGAGTGTCAATATCGCGCTGGTCCGGCTGATTTACCCCAAGGACCGCTTAGGGCGAGGCATTGCGATCAATTCTCTGGTGGTGGCGGTGGCCAGTGCTGCTGGGCCGACCATTGCGGCAGGCATTTTGGGCATAGCGTCGTGGCAGTGGCTGTTTGCTATTAACGTGCCGTTCGGCATCGTAGCTCTGATATTAGGGTGGCGTTTTCTGCCGTGCAATGAAGGGCGGCGCTCGTCGCGTTTCGACACACCGAGCGCCCTGCTTAACGCCTTGACTTTTGGTCTATTCTTTATCGCGTTGGGTGGCTTTGCTCATAATCAGAATCTGTGGCTGGTGCTGGGAGAACTGATACTGACACTGTTGGTCGGGCTTTATTTCTTCCGACGTCAGTTGAGCCAGACGTACCCGCTGTTGCCGGTGGACCTGCTACGGATCCCGGTGTTTGCGCTGTCGATGGGTACCTCAATCAGCTCTTTTTGTGCGCAGATGCTGGCGATGGTGTCGATTCCATTCTATTTTCAGAATACGCTGGGACTGAGTGAAATTGAAACCGGTTTATTGCTGACGCCCTGGCCACTGGCGATTATGGTGACGGCGCCGTTGGCGGGCAGGTTGCTGGAGCGTGTCAATGCGGGAATATTGTGTACCATCGGCCTGACGTTGTTCTCGCTGGGGCTCTTTTCGCTGGCTTGGTTGCCTGCCGCGCCGGGTTATCTGGATATCTGTTTGCGTATGATATTGTGCGGTGTTGGCTTCGGGCTGTTTCAGTCGCCGAATAACCACACCATTATCAGCGCTGCTCCCCGCCATCGTAGCGGCGGTGCCAGCGGCATGTTGGGCACCGCACGTCTGGTCGGACAAACGATGGGGGCGGCTCTGGTGGCGTTAATGTTCAACCAGTTTGGCGGGCAAGGCACTCACGTTTCGCTGATTGCCGCAGGTACCTTTGCCGCGCTGGCAGCTGTAGTTAGTGGCCCGCGCATTTCCCGCATGAGCCGTTCGCTATTGAATTCTTAATTTATGTGCCGCCAGTCAATCATCATATCGGCGGCAATGTTTGAAATGTCGGTAATTTGCAAAAGCGTTGTGTTACCTGAAACACTTGCTCAGTGTTGACCATGTTGGTGAACGCCTATCAATAGCCCACTTTCACGTCTTCACGTTAACGCCAACATGTTAATCACTGACAAACGTTGTGACGCTTTTGGGGTTCAACCATAATGTGGCTTTACCACTACTTAACGGGGTATTACCGCCATAGCCGACATTAAGCGTTGCTGAAGTGCTATATTTCTTGAGTGCACTTACATTTGAGTTTGTAATATTCAGCGTGAGGCTTTGGTTTGAGTCGTTGGTGTTGACAGCAACGATAACCAATTTATCGTTAGATGCTCCCTTATAAGCGGTCAAATGAACGTTGGATTGTGGATTTTCAGTTGCCTGAATACGCTGAAATCCAGGACGAACAAACTTGGCATATTGTGACATGACATAACCACGTTTACTTATATTGCCATCTTCAGTCATCAGGCCATAAGAACGGCGAATGTACCACCAAACATAAGCATTAAAGTTGGCAACCATACTGTTATGCAGTTCGTTTGCGACATTTAGCGCAGATGTCCAGTCATTGCCAGATTGCTTTTCGTCAATCAAATGCTCAGTCATCCACACTTGTTTACCGGCGTTGCGAGCTAAGGGATAGGCTGTTGGCGTCGTACCATAGAGATGTCCCCCTATGATCGACACATACTGAGACGCCGTACTGTCGTTTAATACTGGATCGGTTAGTGAATGATTAAAATTTAGCGACTCCGCAATAATGACGTTGAGAGAGCCAAATCTTGAGCCTTGTGATTTGATATAATTTTTAAAATCATCACCGCTCCATTCACAGGATTCATAAGCTGGTTGCCAGTCAGGCTCATTCTGTATTGAAATGGCATAGAGTGGCGCACCATTGGTTTTCATATAACTGGCAAAATTGAGCAGATGAGTGGTGTAACTATAATAATAGGAAGGAAGTAACGTTCCTCCATTGATCAGACTGTTATTACTTTTCATATAGGCTGGCGGGCTCCAGGGCGTTGCCATCAGCGTTGCGCCAAGAGCATAAGCTTTACTTGCACTAGCAACCTGTAAGTTCCAGTGGCTGGAGTCTGGATCAATTCGCATCCGCATAATGGATAATCCCATTTGGCCGGAATCATTACCGAATGCGGTGTTAACTTGCGCTGTTGTTAGGTCATTAATCCAACCCGGTCCATTCATACCGCCAAAGCCTCGAACAACTTGATACCCGACATCGGTATTAATATTTACGGTACTTGCATGAGCAGCCCCAGCCATGGCTAGAAATAAGGTCGCGGTATAACACAAGCGGCGATTCCATCGCCCTATATTTTCTTTCATAGTGTTTATTCCTTAATTTAATGGATTGTTTGTGACATCGATAAATTATCTGTCTCTCTACATACTCTGTCGTATAAACGCTGAAGTAAATTCACGTAGTCTATTGAGTACTTCTTTAATGGTAAGTTTATTTATAGTGTATGTTTGCTTTGGATTCTAGTTTTGTTTATATACAAATGTTTGTTTTTTTAACTTGAACTTGTTTTTTAATATTATGGAATATTGTTCTTTTTTTTTAATAAATACCGTTTAATGCATTATTTGTATTGGTTAGGTTAATAAAATATGTGGCATATGAGATCCTGTTCAGTCTGTATAATCACAATTAGAATGAATTCTGTAAATAATCATAATGTTATCAAGATAATGGCTTAAATAATGGTGGGTTCTTTCAGAGTGACATAATAACAAATATAATAATTTCAGATGTATTACTATGAATATAGTAAGCAATGTAATAATTAAGCAATGCCGGTGTCTTATTATGAATATAATGAGAAACGTAATTATTCAATAGCGCTTGATACTTGGGAAATGGATGGTCAGGATACTTTGCCAGATGTACTATTTTTTATTACTAATGTGTAGCGCTTTATGCACGATATTGGCCATTAGTTATCCGGCCTGATGTCATTTGGCGGATTATTTTGAATCTATTTTACTGTGATTAAATTTATTTACTAAAGCTGTGGTTGTCTTGGTTTTCGGGGGGGGGGGGTAATTGGCAACTGAGCGGCACAGAAAGCTTGTTTTAATGTCTTCTGTCGGCATGAAAAGCCAGTTTATTTTCTGGCTTTTCATGTGACGTCTTTAGCGCGTTGAAAGCGAACTTAATCAATGCAACAGGTATCGAATGATCACTCCTCCACGGGCTACAGCAGGATATTGCCGAGAATAAACCCAAAGATGACCGAGAGCGTAATTGTCAGCACGCCCGGAATAATGAACGAATGATTAAACACATATTTCCCGATGCGGGTTGATCCTGTGTCATCCATTTCTACGGCGGCCAGCAAGGTCGGGTAGGTTGGTAAGACGAACAGAGCGGATACCGCAGCGAACGACGCGACCGCTGTTACAGGAGAGACGCCAAGCAGCAATGCGGCAGGCATCAATG
This sequence comes from Prodigiosinella confusarubida, assembly GCF_002847015.1. Lineage (GTDB taxonomy): Bacteria > Pseudomonadota > Gammaproteobacteria > Enterobacterales > Enterobacteriaceae > Prodigiosinella > Prodigiosinella aquatilis. The sequence continues at coordinate 3,019 of NZ_CP025085.1, read as the reverse complement.
CTTTGGCTGTTGCAGCCTGCGAATAGAGCAGCATGGAGGCAAAAAACAATACGATAGCCAGCATCCACGGGTAGCTTTGCAAGAGTGTTCCCGCTGTTTCCTGAATATCGGTGATATGCGCTTTGACGAAGGTATCACCCAGCCAGGCGACACCCATCACGCAGACACACGCACTCATCCCTGATTTGAATGTACTGGCTGACAGCACTCTGCTGGTATCAATTTTACAGGTGATGCAGATAAGCGTGGCGATCGTCAGCATGAACACTACGATTGCTTCATTCCGTGGTAATACAGGATGAGCAATCAGCTTGACGGTATCGCTGATCGCCGTGGCATAAAACACAACGGCGATAATGCCGAGCAGGAATAACAGTACAGACAGTTTTGCACCGGGTTGTATCTCCAGTTTGCTTGTGCTGCGTAGCGTCACTTCGTGCTTTTTCAACCGTTCCAGATAAACCTCATCATCTTTCAGCTCTTTACCCAAAAAGTTGGTGACGATGGCGGTCAGCAAGACGGCGGCCAGTGTGGTGGGAATACAAATGCCCAACAGCATCAGATAACTGACACCGTGCGGCTCCAGGATCCCGGCGACAAACACGACAGCCGCTGAAATAGGTGAGGCGGTAATCGCCACCTGAGAAGCGACAACGGCAATCGACAGTGGACGCGAAGGCCTTATTCCTTGTTCTTTCGCCACTTCTGCAATCACTGGCAGCGTAGAGAACGCGGTATGCCCCGTACCGGCCAGCAGTGTCATGAAATAGGTTACCAGCGGGGCCAGAAAGGTAACGTACTTAGGCTGACGACGCAGCAGTTTTTCAGCCAGACTGACAAGATAATCCATGCCGCCTGCCACTTGCATGGCGGCGATAGCGGCGATAACGGACATGATAATTTCGATGACATCAAAAGGGATCGCGCCCGGTTTTATGTGAAAGCCAAGAGTAAGAATCAAGACTCCCAGTCCTCCGGCAAAACCGATGCCAATACCACCAAGGCGTGCGCCCAGGTAGATGGCAAGCAGCACGACAATGAGTTCCAAGACCAGCATACAATGCTCCTTAAAACAATTTAATATACCCGTGATCTTTCAAGTTGCAGGTGCGTTGGTATCACTCAATTACTTGGCCTATCCCTGGGTTTTGCCTCTTCGAGGCCGCTGGAAGCAGTGTTTAACTCTGTTCTTGGCAGATTTGTCACTCGAATTACTTACCTTGGTAAATGCATCGGGATTTCTTTACTTGCCACCTTCCTGCAACTCGAAATTTATTGGGTATATAGATATTATTTTGATTTTTATGGTTTTTTATTTTTTAGTAAAGGCACAGGAATGGAATACCCCTGTGCCAGCCGTGGTGATTAAGAAAAGGCAGTTAAACGGATTCTTTTTCGTCGGTGCAGCGTTTCGCCTTATAGGCCGGATGCATCAAGTTTTGGATAGAGAAGATATCATCCAGTTCGCTTTCGGTTAACAAGCCGCGTTCTAGTACCACTTCGCGTACGCTCTTACCGGTTTCGGCGCAGATTTTCCCGACGATATCGCCGTTATGATGGCCGATGAACGGGTTCAGGTACGTCACGATACCGATAGAGTTGAAGACATATGCTTCGCACACGCTCTTATTGGCAGTAATGCCGTTGACGCATTTTTCCAGCAAGTTACAGCACGCATTCGACAGAATCTTGATGGATTCAAACATGGCTTGGCCAATAACCGGCTCCATGACGTTTAACTGTAGCTGACCCGCTTCTGCCGCCATCGTCACGCAAGTGTCATTACCAATAACTTTGAAGCACACCTGATTCACGACTTCCGGCACTACCGGGTTAACCTTGGCGGGCATAATGGAAGAACCGGCCTGCAACTCTGGCAGATTGATTTCGTTCAGACCGGCGCGTGGACCGGAAGAGAGTAGACGCAAGTCATTACAGATTTTCGACAGTTTTACGGCGAGACGTTTGAGTGCGCTGTGAACCATCACATAGGCACCGCAGTCGGACGTTGCTTCGATCAGATCTTCGGCAGGGACACAGGGTAATCCGCTGACTTTCGCCAGATGTTGTACCGCCAGGTGCTGGTACTCATCAGGGGTGTTCAAACGTGTACCGATGGCCGTTGCGCCCAGATTTACTTCCAGCAGCAGTTCTGCGGTACGCAGCAAGTTTTTGTTTTCTTCTTTCAGCAGGATGTTGAAAGCATGGAATTCCTGGCCCAGTGTCATCGGAACCGCATCCTGTAACTGGGTACGGCCCATTTTCAGGATAGTTTCAAATTCTTTGGCTTTACGCTCAAACCCTTGACCCAGTTGAGTGATCGCTTCCACCAGTTTCAGGATGGAGCTGTACACCGCGATGCGAAAGCCGGTCGGGTAGGCATCGTTGGTGGACTGGCATTTGTTCAGATGGTCGTTCGGATTGAGGTACTGATATTCGCCTTTTTTATGCCCCATCAACTCCAGACCAATGTTCGCCAGCACTTCATTGGTGTTCATATTTACTGATGTTCCCGCACCGCCTTGATAGACATCGACAGGAAACTGATCCAGGCATTTGCCATTATTCAGTACTTCATCACAGGCTTGAATAATTGTGTCGGCAATTTTTCGTGGAATAGTTTTCAATTCCTGGTTTGCCAATGCTGCCGCTTTTTTCACCATCACCATGGCGCGCACAAATTCTGGAATATCGCTGATTGTGTTGTCGCTAATATAAAAGTTTTCAATAGCCCGAAGTGTGTGGATCCCATAATACGCATTAGCAGGAACTTCACGAGTACCTAGCAGATCTTCTTCTATACGGATGTTATTTGACATAACCATTATTCCTTTAACTTACTTGATTACATTGGATAGTATTAAAATCGCGAGTCGTTAATCAGTCACATTTGGAGATACGGCTCGCTGATTCATAGGGTGATACTCAGCCATCACGATTTTTCAGCAAATCATGATTGGGTAATTATTTTCATCAGGATGACCAGCCCCGACAAACGCGGGTAATTAATCTGCATCCT